>JACKFA010000002.1:362500-1349711 GCA_020632715.1 Deltaproteobacteria bacterium | reverse complement strand
GCGAGCACCGTGAGGCGCGCCGTCTGCCGCGTGAGCCCGGGGTTCCCCTCGACGTCGCAGCGCACCTCGAACTCGCCGGCCTGCTCGGAGCTCACCTGGCCGTTCGCGAAGACGAGCGGCGCGTCGCCGGCCGGCGTGCCGAGCGCTGCGACCTCGTTCCCGTAGGCGTCCGCGGTGACGCAGCGGACGCCCGTCGCGACGCCCGCCGCGACCGGGTTCTCGTCGAAGACCGGGCGCACGACCGTCGGGGCGCCGGCGGTGACCGTGAGCGTGGCGCCCTCGGCGTCGACGGCGCCCGTCGCCTCGTCGAGGCAGGCCACGTGGTAGGTGCCGACCGCGGTCGCCGAGAGCGAGGTCGCGGCGATGGCCGTGGAGGTCGTCGGGTCGACCGTGAACGTCGCGGGGGCCGCGACCTCCTTGCCGTTCTTCAGATAGAAGCAGCGCACGTCGGTGGCCGCGCCCGCGACGATCTTCTCGGGCGTGAGGCTCGTGTGGAGCGTGCCGACGAGGTCGCCCCGGAGCTTCGACTCGCTGCAGGCGGGGGCCGCGAGCGCTACGAGCGCGGCGAGGGACACGGCGGTGACGGTGCGGGCGCCGAACTGGATCATCACGGGGCTCCGGCGAGGAGGGTCTTTCAGGGAGTGGGGCCGGCCTTATCATAGATGTTTCGCGCTTGGACAGCGCGAGGTCGCTTCTCCCGCGCGGCGAGCGGCCCTCCCGACGGCGCCCCTGGCAGGCGCCGCGCGCCGGCCGGATCCGCGTCCGAAAGCGCTTGCGCGGCCACGGTCGAGCCTTATAGTCACGGGCCCCGTGTCGGCCGGGTCCCCGTCCCGCGCTGGCTCATGGGGCCGGGCGCCGGGCGAGCCTGCGCGGCCGGCCCGGGGCCCGACACGAACACGACCCGCCGCTCTCAGCGAGCCCGCCATGTCCAAGACCCCGCCCGAAGTCGCCGACGAGGAGCGCCTGCTCACGACCGTCCGCGACAACGTCCAGCGCCTCCGCGGCAAGACCCTCCGCGCCGACCATGGCGCGACGCTCGTCGACCTCCGCGAGAGCCTGTCCGAGGAGCGCCTCGCCGACGACATCGCGAGCATCGTCGAGCAGATGGACCGCACGGCCGCGCTCATGCGGCAGCAGCAGAAGACGGAGAACGAGGGCGAGGTCGACCTCGACAACCCCTACTTCGGGCACATGGTCCTCGAGGACGACTTCGGCAAGCGCTCGATCCTCATCGGCAAGAAGACCTTCCTCTCCGACCGCGTGCGCATCGTCGACTGGCGCAACGCCCCGATCAGCCGGCTCTTCTACCAGTACGCCGAGGGCGACGACTACGAGGAGCACATCAACGGGCGCCCCGTGTCGGGCGAGGTCCTCGTGCGCCGCACGATGACCATCGCCGAGGGGGAGCTCCGGAGCGTCACGACCGACGACCACCTCTGGGTGCGGCGGAAGGACGGCGGCTGGGACGACCTGAAGGACCTCGAGGCGTCGCTCGCGGGCGGCGCCGGCGCGGCCGTGCGCCCCGACATGCTCGGCACCCACGGCGCGAGCGGGCGGCGCGACAAGCACCTCCCCGAGATCGCCTCGCTCCTCGACCCCGAGCAGTTCAAGCTCATCACGCGGCCGAACACGGGCGTCGTCGTCATCCAGGGCAGCGCGGGCAGCGGCAAGACCACGGTGGGGCTCCACCGCATCGCCTACCTGAACTTCCACGACCCGAAGCAGTTCCGGCCGGACCGGATGGTCGTGATGGTGTTCTCGAAGGCGCTCGCCGCCTACATCTCGCGCGTCTTGCCGGCGCTCGGCGTCGAGGGCGTCTCGGTCGACGAGTACCCGCGCTGGGCGCGGGAGCTCCGGCGCGCGCACTTCAAGGGCGTGCCGGACGACTACAGCGACGAGACGCCGGCGCTCGTGTCGCGGTTCAAGACGCACACAGCACTCCTCCAGATGATCGACGAGCTCCCGAAGACGCACCGGCGGGGCGAGCCGCGCTGGCTCTTCGAGGAGCTCTTCACCAACCGCGACTGGATCGCGAGCGGCCTCGCGAAGTACGCGCCGAACGCGTTCTCCGAGGGGGAGATCGACAAGATCCACCACTGGTGCACGCGCCAGCACTGGCTCCGCAGCGAGGGCGGCGGCCCGCTCGAGCACGAGATCCCGTGCATCGACGTCGAGGACGACACCATCCTCCTGCGCATGTACCAGGTGCTGCGCGGGCCGCTCGAGCCGAAGCGCGGGCAGCCGCTGGTCTACGACCACCTCATGATCGACGAGGCGCAGGACCTCGCCCCCATCGAGCTCGCCGTGGCCATCGCGACCGCCGGCGCGCGGAAGAGCGTGACCATCGCGGGCGACGTGGCGCAGAAGATCATGGAGGACCGGGACTTCACGAGCTGGACGGACGTCCTGACCGCGCTCGAGCTCGGCCACGTCGGCGTGTCGCCGCTCCAGGTGAGCTACCGCTCGACGCGCCCCATCATGCAGGTGGCGCGCGACATCCTCGGGCCGCTCGCGCCGGACGAGCCCATCGTGGCGCCGCGCGACGGCGTGCCGGTGGCGCACCTCAAGTTCGCGGACATGGGCGCGGCGGTGACGTGGCTCGCCCCGGCGCTGACCGACCTCATCGGCCGCGAGCCGACGGCGAACGTGGCGCTCCTGACGGCGAACCTCGACCAGGCCATCGAGTGGTTCCGCGTGCTCGACCGCGCGCAGATCCCGCACCTCTCGCTCGTGGACGAGCAGGAGTTCAGCTTCGCGCCCGGCATCGAGGTGACGGACGTGCGGTCGTCCAAGGGGCTCGAGTTCGACTACGTGATCGTGCTCGGGGTCGACGCGAGCGCGTTCCCGGCGCAGGATGCTTCGCGACACCTCCTCCACGTCGCCGCGACGCGCGCAGCGCACCAGCTCTGGCTCGTCTCGACGGGCGTCCCGTCGCCCCTCGTCCCGAGCGGGCTCCCCGGTATCCTCGGAGCATAGATGGACCCGCGCAGCCTCCCGATCTACCGCTACGAGGACGAGATCGTGCGGGCGGTCCGGGACCACCGCGTGGTCGTCATCGAGGGGCCGACGGGCAGCGGGAAGACGACGCAGCTCCCGAAGATCCTGCTGCACGCGGGGTTGTCGAGCGGGATCATCGGGGTCACGCAGCCGCGGCGCATCGCCGCCGTGAGCGTCGCGTGGCGGCTCGCCGAGGAGATGGGGGTCGAGCTCGGCGCGGAGGTCGGGTACGCGATCCGCTTCGACGACCGCACGAGCCCGGCGACCGAGATCAAGCTCATGACCGACGGGATCCTCCTCATGGAGGCCCGGACCGACCCGGACTTCAGCCGCTACGGCGTCATCGTGGTCGACGAGGCCCACGAGCGCACGCTGAACATCGACTTCACGCTCGGGCTCCTGCACCGCGCGCTGTCGCGGCGGCCGGACCTCAAGGTCGTCGTGAGCTCGGCGACCATCCAGCCCGAGGTCTTCCAACGGTACTTCGAGGCGGTGACCGGCGGCGACGTGCCGTTCGTGTCGATCGACGCGCGCCCCTTCCCGGTGGACATCGTCTACAGCCCGCCCGAGAGCGACAGCCCCGAGGACGTCATGGACGCCGTCGCGGACGAGGTCCTCGCCATCGACCAGGGCGGGGAGCCTGGCGCGGTGCTCGTCTTCCTCTCGGGTGAGGCCATGATCCGCGGCGTCGAGGAGCTCCTCGTGCAGTCGCCGCGCGGGAAGAACCTCGCCGTGCTGCCGCTCTACGGCAAGCTCACGCGCGAGGAGCAGGAGTCGGTCTTCAAGTCGTTCGAGCCGCTCCGGAAGGTGATCCTCGCGACCAACATCGCCGAGACCTCCATCACGGTGTCGGACGTGCGCCACGTCATCGACACGGGGCTCGCGAAGATCCCGCGGGTGCACAACCGGACGGGGATCACGACGCTCCAGGAGGAGGGGATCTCCCGCGCCTCCGCCGAGCAGCGCGCGGGACGCGCGGGGCGTACGGCGCCCGGGAAGGCGGTGCGCCTCTACTCGCAGAAGTCGTACCGGAGCCGGCCGGCCTACACCGACGAGGAGATCCTGCGCCTCGAGCTCTCGGATGTCGTCCTGCGCCTCATCAACCTCGGGATCCACGACGTCGAGGACTTCCCGCTGCCGACGCCACCGCCCCCTGCCGCGCTCAGGGCCGCGCTCGAGTCGCTGCGCGCGATGGGCGCCATCGACGGCGAGCGGCGGCTGACGCAGATCGGCGAGCGGATGATGCCGTTCCCGCTGACGCCCGCGCTCGCGCGGATGGTCGTCGAGGCGGCCGAGCGCTACCCGAACGTGGTCGAGGAGGTGCTCGTCGTGGGCGCGTTCCTGTCGGCGCGGCCGCCGTACCTCTACCCGCAGGGGGAGGAGAACGAGGCGCGCGCGGCGCAGGAGAGCTTCGCCCACCCGCTCGGCGACGCCGTGACGGCCGTGCAGGTGCTGCGGCGCTACCGGGCGGCGCGGAACGCGACGGCGTTCTGCCAGCACAACTACCTCGACGCGAACATCATGGCCTTCATCGACAAGGCCCACCGGCAGCTCACCGACATCGCGGTCGGGCACGGGATCGCCGTGCACGGCGGCGGCGACGTCGGGAACGTCGTGCGCTCGGTGGCGGTCGGGTTCGCGCGGCAGATCATGCGGTCCTCGCGCGGGCACACCTACGAGGGACCGGGGGAGATGGCCATCGCCATCCACCCGTCGTCGAGCCTCTTCGGGCGGCGGGCGCAGTACGTGGTGGCCGCGGAGATCGTCATCTCGAACCGGGCCTACGCGCGCTTCGTGTCGCTGCTCCGGCCGGAGTGGATCGCCGAGGCGAACCCCGAGCTCGCCGAGAAGTGGGGGCTCCGGAAGCGGCTCAAGAAGTCCGAGCAGCGGCAGGTCGAGGCGCGGGCGCCGCTGCCGCAGAGCCTCGACATCGGGGGCGTCTCGATCCCGTTCGTCAACAAGCGCGGGCGGCCCGAGATCGTCATCCCCATCGAGCGCGTGCCGGACCTCACGCAGGCGAACCTCGCGGGGCTCCCGACGTGGGCGCTCAAGATGCGGACGACGATCCAGCAGGGGCGCCGCTCGTGGGGGCGTGGGGGGCCGCTCGCCGAGGTGCTGTGCGTGCTCCCGCACCTCCCCCTGCCCGAGGGCGAGCCGGAGCAGCACCGCGACGTGCCCGAGGGCGCGCTCCTCGAGTCGGATCGCAACCTCCACACCATCGCGCGCTTCCTCGACCGCGTGCTCGCGCCGGGGCTGCCGTCGCGCGGGAAGCACCCGGGGTGGCTCGCGCTCGTGTCGAACGGCGAGACCGGCTTCTGGTTCGAGGTCGTGAGCGACTACCAGGACGCGGTCCAGACGTCGCTCGCGGCGCTCGTGGACCTCGGGCACGCGCTCCCGCACTCGGACAAGCTGCAGGATCGCATCGAGGCGATGACGAGCGACCTCGCGCAGCGCTCGGACGACCTCGAGGCCGCGATGGCCGCGGCGAAGAAGGCGCTCGGGCGGCGCTGATTACGGCGCGGGCTTTGCGTCGGGGGCGTCACTCCGCGAGAGTGGAGGCGCCCCCACACCGAAGGCGCCCTCCCCTTGCAGCACCCCCGGTCGATCGCCGCTGCCGCCGTGATGGTCGGCGCGTGCCTGCTCTCGCTCGGCGGCGGTGGGTGCTCGGCGCTCATCAGCTCGGCGGGGAAGAACCCGGACGGGACGCAGCGCCTCCCGCGGACGACCGACGTGGCGGCCTACCGCGACGCGGTGAGCGACCGCGGGCTCATCGCCGCGCACGCGGAGACGCCGGGCATCGACGACGCCAAGGTGGATCTGCAGGAGCTCGTGTTCATGGGGGTCGGCTACGCGCCGACCCGCGACACCGAGGCCAACGTGGCGGTGCTCCTGCCGCTCGACCCGGCGACGACGGTCGCGACGCTCGGCGGGAAGTACGTCGCGGCGCGCACGGACCGCGTGCTGGTCGCGGTGCGCGCGGACGCCTTCTACGTGCGCTCGGGGTCGACGAAGGACGCGCTCCGGGGCGTGTCGGGCGGGCTCCTCGTGGACGCCTACCTCGACCCGGGCGGCTACGTGGGGGTGTTCCTCGGCGCGTCGGCGGGGACGTTCGCGGGGACGCTCGACCTCGGCCGCGGCGAGGTCTTCGACCCGGGGGCCGTCGGGCTCGCGCAGGTGGGGCTCACGGCGGCGCTCGGCGACGGCCCGCTCTCCCTGCTCGCGGAGGGCTTCCTGCTCTTCGGGAAGGTCGACGGGCGCTTCCGCGCGGCGCGCGTGGCGCTCGTCGTCTTCGCGTTGCGGGTGCACGCGGCGAACTTCGCGGTCGACGTCGGCTGGCTGAACCCCGTCGGCGACGGCCGCGGGACGGGCGACGGCGCGCCGTGGATCGCGCTCGGGATCCGTCTGTAGCAGCGCTCGGGGAAATTCTCCCGTCGCCAGGCTTGCTCTTGTGGTCTCAGGCGGCTCCGCTCGTCGGTCACGTACCTCGGGTACGCTCCCGCCTCGCGTAGCCACCTGCGACCACGACGCCGCGCCTGGCTCGGTCCGAATTCCCCGAGCGCTGCTAGCGCTTGTCATCTCGCAACTGCGAGATGGACGCGCGAGCCCTGAATCAGAGCAACTGCCGCACGAGGCTCGGTCTGAAATCCCGCGGTGCAGCGAAGCCGAGGAGCGTCAGCACCGTCGCCGCGACGTTCGCGAGCCCGGGGCTCTCGGGGGCGCTCCACACGAAGGACGCGCCAGCACCACCGCCCACGATGACGCACGGCACCGGGTTCAGCGTGTGGCTCGTGAGCGGCTTGTAGCCGTTGCCGTCCTCGCGCGGCACGAAGGCGCCCTTCTTGTCGCGCGAGAACATCTCCTCGCAGTTGCCGTGGTCCGCCGTGACGATGGCGATGCCGCCGCGCGCGAGCACCCCGTCCACGAGCCGCCCGAGCGCGAGGTCGAGCGCCTCCATCGACACGATCGCCGGGAAGAGCTGCCCCGTGTGCCCGACCATGTCGCCGTTCGGGTAGTTCACGCGCACGAAGGCGGGGCCTTGCTCGTCGATGGCCGCGAGCGTCGCGTCCGTGATCTCCGCGGCCTTCATCCACGGCCGCTGCGCGAAGTCCACCCGATCGCTCGGGACCTCCACGTAGCGCTCCGTCTCCCGGTCGAACGGCTCCGAGTTGTTGCCGTTGAAGAAGTACGTCACGTGCCCGAACTTCTGCGTCTCGCTCACCGCGAGCTGCCGGAGCCCGTTCTTCGCGAGGTACTCGCCGAGCGTACGGTCGATGGCCGGCGGCGACACCAGGAAGCGCTTCGGGAGCTGCAGGTCCCCGTCGTACTGCATCATCCCCGCGAACGTGACCTCCGGCACCCGCCCGCGGTCGAACGCCTCGAACGCGCCCGGCGCCGCCTCGAAGGCGCGCGTGATCTCGATGGCCCGGTCGCCGCGGAAGTTGAAGAAGACCACCGCGTCACCATCGCGGATGGGGCCGACCGGCCCGTCGTCGTCGGCCACGACGAAGGGCGGCAGGTACTGGTCGATGATCCCGGGGCTCTCCTTCCGGAACGTGTCGATGGCGGTCGTGGCCGACGGGAAGCGCCGCGCGTCGCCGTGCACGTGCGCCGCCCAGCCGCGCGCGACGATGTCCCAGTCGGCCTCGTAGCGGTCCATCGTCGTGATCATGCGCCCGCCGCCGCTCGCGACGCGCGCGTCGACGCCACCCGCCCGCAGCGCCTCGAGCTTCGCCTCGAGCGGCGCCACGTAGTCGAGCGCCGTCGTCTCGCCGACGTCGCGCCCATCGAGCAGGAGGTGGAAGCGCACCCGCCGCGCCCCGTGGTTCACGGCGTCGTCGAGCAGCGCGTAGGCGTGGTCGACGTGGCTGTGCACGTTGCCGTCGCTCCAGAGCCCCATGAGGTGGAGCGTGCCGCCGTCCGCGCAGGCCCCGACGATCTCGCGCCACGCGGTCCCCTCGAAGACCGAGCCGTCGGCGATCGCGTTCGCGACGAGCTTCGCGCCCTGATCGAAGACGCGCCCCGCGCCGAGCGCGTTGTGGCCGACCTCGCTGTTGCCCATGTCCGCGTCCGACGGCATGCCGACGGCCTTGCCGTGCGCGGCGAGCTCCCCGCGCACCGGCGCCGTCATGAGGCGGTCGAGGTAGGGCGTGCGCGCGAGGTGCCAGGCGTTGCCCTCATCGGCGGGGCCGACGCCGACGCCGTCCATGACGATGAGGGCGACGGGGCCCCGCGGGCGGGCGAAGGCGGGGTGGGGAGCGAGCGCGAAGGCGGCAGGGACGTCAGGCATGGTGTTCACCTCGCGAGGGGCATAGCACGAGGCGCGCGCGCTGGCGCGCCGGCGCGAGCACCGTCGGCACGGACGGCGCTCCGGGCGAGCCCCCGCGCCGCGGATGTCACCAGGGCGACCGCCCCCTCAGCGCGGCCCCGCCACGCACTGCCCGGCCTGGGGCGGCGACGTGCACGTGTCGATGCCGCACGGGCAGACGACCGCGCCCTCGCAGTGCGCGCCCGCCGAGCAGTCGTCGTCCGCGTAGCAGTCGACGCCGAGCGTGATGGCCGGGACGCAGACCGAGGTCACGTCGAGGTTGCAGCCCGTCTTCGCCGCCACGGACACGCAGCGGAGCCCGCTCTGGCAGCCGAGGTAGCTCGTGCAGCACCCGCCGAGGTCCGCCTTGGGCGCGCACTCGCCGGGGGCGTCGGGGTACGGGCACTCGCGCCCCTCGGGGCAGATCCGCAGGTCCTCGCAGTAGTTCCCCTCGCCGCACTCGCCGTGCGTCCAGCAGCGCCCCTCGACCTTCGGCTGGCACTGCCCGCCCGGGTTGCAGGTCGACTGCGTCGAGCACGGGCTCGCGATGCACTCGGGGTCGCGCGCGCAGATGTCGTCGGTGCCGCAGTCGGTGTTGGCCTGACAGTAGCGCGGCCGCTCGCAGACGCCCTGGTTGTTCCAGCGGCACTTGCCGTTGCAGCCGCACATCCACGACCGGTTGCACACGTAGCCGTCCGGGCAGTCGTGGAAGTTCCAGCAGCTCTCGCCGTAGATGGGCTTCGGCACGCAGATCGCCGACTCGTCGGGCGGACACGTGAGCGACGTGTTCTGGTTTCGGCACTCGGCCCCGTCGACGCACTCGTCGTGGCTCTTGCAGCAGTCCTTGAGCAGGATCGGCGCGCGGCACTGGCCCGCGTTGTTCGGCTCGGCGCAGCCGCCGGGATCGGTGCAGATGTTCTCGCCGATGCAGCGCAGGTAGGGGACGCAGTCCGCGCTGTGCCAGCAGCCCCCGTCGACCTCCGGCACGCAGACCCCGTCCGTCGGGGCGTCGCCGCCGGGGCAGACCGTCGTGTCCGGCACGACGCAGCGCATCCCGGGGTCGCAGGGCGTTGAATTGTTGCACTGCACAACGGGGGTCCGGCACGTCCCCATCTGGGCTTCGCAGGTATCGTCTTCGCAGTCGCACAACGTCGCGCCCTCGCACACGCGGCCGGCGCCGCAGTGACCGTCCACCCAGCAGCGCCCGGTCGGAGGCTTCGTGACGCAGCCCTGCCCCTCGACGCAGAGCTCGCCGGCCTTGCAGTCGCTGTTCTCCTGACAGCACGTGCCGCCGGGGGCGCCGCAGCGGCCGGCCGTCGTCGGGACGACGCAGCTCGCGTCGGCGCCGCAGGTGCAGAGGCTCTCACCGCGGCAGACGTCGCCGGCCGTCGCGCAGTCGTCGTCGCCGAAGCACGCGCTCCCGCTGGGCTCCGCGAAGCAGCGCCCGCCGCGGCAGACGCCGCCCACGCCGCACTCCGCGTCGCCGGCGCAGCAGACGCCCGGGACGCCGCAGTGGCCGGCGGCCGCGGTGCAGCCCGAGACGCCGCAGGGGCAGGAGGTCACGGCCTCGCAGGCGAGCCCGGCGCCGCACTGGTCGTCGCGCCAGCACGCCCCGCTCGGGGTCGCGCGGCAGACCCCCTCGTGGCAGACCTCGCCGCCGCCGCAGTCGCCGTCGGACTGGCAGCAGCCGGCGCCGTAGCTGCAGGTGCCCTTGACGGGGGTGCAGCCCTCCTCGCCGCAGGCGCAGGCGGTGGCGCCGACGCAGGTCTGGCCCGTGCCGCACTGGCCGTCGAAGTAGCACTGGCCGGAGGCGAGCTGCGGGAGGCAGGCGCCCTGGACGCAGGCGTTGCCGACGGGGCAGGTGCCGAGCGGGCAGCAGAGCGTGCCCGTTGCGCTCGCGTCGGCGTCGGCCGGCGCGCTGGTGTCCGTGCGACCAACGGTGTCGGGGGTGCGCGTGTCCGTCTCGGAGGACGTCTCGCTGCCGCAGGCTACGAACACGAGCGTCGCGGCGAGCAGCGCGGCGGCGCGGGCTGCGCCGGAGGCGGGACGGGTCATCGGGAGGCTCCTTCCGCGGGGGATGGCCCGCGCGGCGGACGCACTATGCGTGCTCGGAGCGCCGGACGCCAACCGTGTTTTGCAAGACGAACCCGGGCTCCCGGCGGTCGCTGCGAGCGCGCGTCGGCGGACCCTTCAGAGCGGGGCCGGGACGGCGCGCTCGGTGCCGTCCTCGTCGATGACCGAGATGACGTTCGTGGCGGACGCCTTGCCGAAGACGGCGCCCGTGACGCGGTCGAGGGTGCCGCCCTGCATCACGTCGACCGACTCGACGCGCTTGAGCCCCTTCTGATCGACGATCACACGCACGCGCTCGGAGCGGACGGCGCGCTTGGCGCCGTCGCCCTGCGTGAACCGGAGCACGAGGTTGATGTGGTAGACGCGGTTGCACGGGACCGCGACGATCTCGCCGGTGTCGGGGTGGACGACGCGGTAGATCTCGATCGGCTTGTCCATGCGCTGCCGGAAGCGCGAGAAGTTGAAGCGGATGATGTCGTTCAGCCCCTCCACGCCGTCGAGCGCCGAGTGGAGCTTGTCCGAGTCGAGGGTGACCTCCTTCACGAAGCGGATGACGACCTCGGCGCGGCCGTTCTGGGCGACGACCGAGGGGTGGTCCGCGTGGCGGAGGGCGAGGATCTCGGGGTCGATGTGGCCGGGGTCGATGACGCGCACCGACTCGCGCGAGAGGCCGATGGCCTTGCCGGTGCCGAGGTCGCGGACGCGCACGGCGAAGTCGGGGACGAAGCGGGCGAATCGGCGGCCGAGGTAGCGGCGCCCCCACTCCTTGATGCGGTCCTTCACGATGTAGGAGACGACCGCGGCGATGATGAAGCCCGTGGACAGGGCGCCCCAGGCGATCTGCGCCCAGGCGGCCACGAGCACGGCGAAGAGCATGGCGAAGGCGGCGGCGATGCCGGCGATGACGTCGCGCTGGACGGCGCCGCCCTCCTCGTGGCGCGTGTCGAGGAAGAGCGCCGAGTGGATGATGCGCTTCAGGATGCGGCGTCGCCAGGGGACGGCCTCGTTCGAGGCGCCCGGGACGAGGTAGCTCGGGTAGCCGCGCGTCCGGCGGTAGTGGTACTGCGCGACGCAGAAGTCGGCGAGGCGCTTCCGGGCGGCGGCGAGGGCGGAGCCGTCGGCGGGCCGGCGGCGGTCGCAGGCGGAGACGATGGAGGTGACGGTCTCCTCGGCGTAGAGCGCGGCGAACTCGTCGACGACGCCCCAGGTGACGCGCACGTCCTCGGGGACGACGGCGTGCTCGCAGCGCTCGCCGCAGGTCCGGAGGCGGAGGAGCGCCTGCTCGAGGTAGTCGCGGAAGCTGTCGAGGCCGCGGGCGAGCTCGTCCTCGCGCATGCGCGTGGCGGCGGCGTCGCTCCCGTCGAGGGCGTCGAAGCGCTCGAGGAGGAGGCGCCCCTCGTCGCGGATGGCGGACTGGTAGATGCAGCCGAGGACCTTGAGCCCGCGCATGAGGCGGTCGACGGAGGCGGTGGTGCCGCCGAGGAGGTCGTCGAGGCCGGCGCGGACGGGGTCGAAGTAGCGCTCGGCGCGGCCGGCCTTGGCGAGGGCCTCGAGGGCGACCGAGGGGGTCATCAGGCGGACGAAGGTCTGCGTGTCCTCGTAGAACTGCTCGCCGCGGTAGCTGTGGCCGCCGACGCCGAGGGTGCGGGGCACGAACATGTAGCTCTCGACGAGGTAGCGCTGGCGTTTGACGCCGGGCTCGACCGTGTAGCCGATCTTGAGCTGGAGCTGGTTCGCGTCGTGGGTCTTGAGGCGGCGGTCGACCAATCCTGAGGTCCTCGTCGGGTTCCGGGTTCGACTGTCCAGAGTACACCGGGAGGAGCTCTGTGACAAACAAGCAACAACTTCGTGACGCCCGGCCTCCAGGCGGGCGCGGCGCCGCGAGATACACGGCGATACGCATTTCACTTTTTTGTTCCATGGGGTTCGGCGGATACTCCCGCGCCATGACGAACCGCTTCACCCGTCGTCCTATGCTCGCCGCGCTCTTCTCCCTGCTCGCGCTGCCGATCGCGGCGTGCGACTCCCCGGGCGGGACGAGCGGGGTCACCGACCAGGGCTTCTGCGGGGCGCCGCGCGAGGCGCTGACCACGGTGTCGGCGCCCATCGTGAACGGCACGGGCTCGTGGACGCCGTCGGTCGTGGCGCTGACGCAGGCGCAGGGGCTGGCCGTGGGCGGGATCTTCACGGCGGACCGCTTCGGGGGCTTCGAGCTCGAGTGCACCGGCACGCTCATCGCGCCGAACGTGGTGCTGACGGCCGCGCACTGCATGGACAAGGGCAACGGCAGCTACTACACGGCGGCGCAGGTGCGGTTCGGGGTCGGGAAGGACCTCGCGACGCCGCGGGCGATGTTCGACGTGAGCGGGGCGCACGTGCACCCGAGCTACGCGACGAACGAGGACGCGGACTTCACCGTGCTCGTGCTCGAGCAGAACGCGACGGACGTGCTCGGGAGCGAGATCGCGCCGATCCCCATCAACTGTGGGGCGCTGTCGTCGACGGGCTTCGTGGGGCAGGACATCCAGATGGTCGGCTACGGCGCGACCGACAAGTACGGCGAGGTCTACGGCACGGCGCAGAAGTGGGCGCTCGAGGAGATCACGGGGCTCTCGAGCCTCGACATCACCGTGTACGGCAACAACGTGGCGGGGGTGTGCTACGGCGACTCAGGCGGGCCCGCGCTCTTCACGCTGTCGGACGGCACGGTGTACACGCTGGGCGTGCTCTCGTGGGGCGACGCGATCTGCACGCGCGAGGACCACTTCATGCGCACGGACAAGCAGTGCGCGTTCATCAACCAGTACGTCACGACGACGACGCCGGATCCGTGCGGGTCGGTGACGGCGGCGGGGACGTGCAGCGGCGGGGCGGCGGTGTACTGCGACGGGTCGCAGGTGGTGACGGACGCGTGCGGGTCGCACGGGCAGGTGTGCGCGGTGACGGGGGGGCAGGCGCGGTGCGTGACGCCGGCGCCGACGTGCGGGAGCGAGACGGCCGCGGGCCGGTGCGACGGGACGACGGCGGTGTACTGCCAGGGCGGGACGACGGTCGTGACGGACGCGTGCGCGGCGCGCGGGCAGGTCTGCGAGCTCGGGGCGAGCGGCTATCGGTGCGCGGACCCGCCGGTCGTGACGGGCTGCGGGAGCGAGACGGCGGCGGGGCGCTGCGACGGCGGGACGGCGGTGTACTGCGCGAACGACGCGGTGGTGACGGACGTGTGCGCGGACCACGGCGCGTGGTGCGTGACGGGCTCGGGCGGTCAGTCGCGCTGCAACGACGAGCCGGCGACGGGCGGCTGCGGGGCGGAGACGGCGGCGGGGCGGTGCGACGGGACGACGGCGGTCTGGTGCGAGAACGGCGCGGTGGTGCGGGACACGTGCGGCGCGCGCGGGCTCGCGTGCGCGGCGAGCGCGGGTCAGTACCGCTGCGGGAGCGCGGGGCCGACGGGGGATCCGTGCCAGGGCGAGACGTTCATCGGGCGGTGCGAGGGGAGCGACGCGATCTTCTGCGCGGACGGGGCGGTGACGATTCGCCACTGCGCAGCGTGCGGGCTCCGCTGTGAGATGGTCGACTCGGTGGGCGGCGTGGATTGCACGTACTAGCGATCGGGCCTCGGACCGGAGCCGGAGCGGCCCCGACCAAGCCGGCGTAGCCGGCGACTCGGGGACGCGCAGGCGCAGGGCCGAGGCTTACGTCTAGCGATCGGGCCTCGGACCGGAGCCGGAGCGGCCCCGACCAAGCCGGCGTAGCCGGCGACTCGGGGACGCAGAGGCGCAGGGCCGAGGCTTACGTCTAGCGATCGGGGCAACACGCAAGGACCGTATGGCTCGCGCAGAGACGCAGAGACGCAGAGGGGGGCTCGGTGCGACCGCCTCTGCGCCTCTGCGCCTCTGCGCGAGCCCTTCACCACGCTCGATCGCGACGAACCAGCGGTCGTCGGGCTACGCGGGCTACGGAGGGAGGCGGGGGGCGCGGCACCGGAATCACCCTCGATAGCCCGAGCCGCGGATCACCGCTTCTCGCGGAGCTCCTTCTCGACCGCGCCGAGGCGCTTCTCGACGCGCCGCGCGACCTTTCGCATCGCAACACAGCTCCGCCGCAACACGTTGATCCGCTCTAGCAGATCGCCATTGTGCACTGCACCATCGCCGGCCTGAACCGCCGCCCACGTCGCGAGCGTCTCGTCGCCGAACCCGAGCACCCGCCAGTCCGCGAGCTCCTTCGCTCCGGCGACCGCCTCCGCGTCGAGGAGCGGCGCCCCGCCACCCGTGACCGCGCTCGCCCGCACGTAGCCCGCGCCGAGCCACGCGCGGAGCGTCGCCTCGTCGACACCGATCTCCTCGACGGCCGCGGCGAGCCCGAGGAGCACCGGCAGCCGACCGCGCCGACGCGGCCGCTCGACCCCGATCTTGCCCGCGATGACGGCGATGTCCGTCGCGCGGTAGCCAGCGTCGACGAGCTTCATGACCCGCTCGACGCTCGCGCGCGCCCCCATCGCGTACCAGGGCTCGCCGCCCCCGTCTCGCGCCACCACCGACACGAGGCCGTGCCGCTCGAGCTCGCGCACGAACGACGGCCCCGGCGTCATCCCGGCGAACACCTCCGCCCGCGACAGCACGCGCCGCGGCGCCGCGTCACGGCCGTCGTCGCTCACGAGCCCGCGCCGTCCTTCTTCGCGCCGCCACCGCTCTTCTTCGCGCCGCCGCCGCCGCGGCGCGAGCGTCCGCCGCCGCCCTTGCCCTTCGCGCCCTTGCCCTGGTCGGGCTCCTCCTGCGGGATCGCCCTGACGACCCCGCCCTCGAGCGTCTCCACGAGCCCGTCGTAGTGCGAGAGGAAGCTCGTGAACGACCGCGCCCCGTAGTTGCGCTCGGAGAACGTCGGGTCCTGCTTCCGCATCAGGTCCTTCAGAAGCGACGCGCGGAACTCGGTGCCGTACTCGTCGACGATCTTCTGGAGCGCCTTCTCGAGCCGCGCCTCGCCCTCCTCGAGCGAGTAGCCCTGCACCTGCTTGCCGACGAGCGTCTCGTAGAACACGAACTCGTGGCACTGCTTGACGAGGATCTGGCTCGCCGCGCTCTTCGCCGACACGCCGACCACGCGCTTGCCGTGGTCGCGCAGGCGCCGCGCGAGCACCCCGAAGTCGCTGTCCCCCGACACGATGCAGAACGTCTCGATGTAGGGCCGCTGGAAGAGGATCTCCATCGCGTCGACGCACACGGCCGTGTCCGTGCGGTTCTTGTCGCTCGTGCCGTAGCTCGGGAGGAAGACCATCTCCACCCCCTCTTCGAGGAACTGCCGCTGCTGCTGCCGGTAGCGACCCCAGTCCGCGTAGGCCTTGCGGATCATGACCTCACCGCGCTCCGCGAGGAAGTCGACGATGTTCTTCACGACGAAGGTCTCGGTCACGCCGAGCAGGATGTTCTCGACGTCGAAGAAGACCGCGACGCCGCCGAGGTCGTCGCCGCTCTGGCGGCCCCCCTCGCGGGCGTCGAGATAGGATTCCTTGAGGCGCATGGCTGGGCTCTCCTCCCGCCGGGCGCCGCGTCCGCCGCGCGCGCCGGCGGCCGGGACCGTAGCCCACGGGCGCCGCGCCATCAAGGCGGGGTCACCGCTGCGTCAGAGCCGCTCGGGTGTCAGCGTGCCGTCGCCGAGCCAGGCGCGAAGCGTCCGCTTCAGCACCTTTCGCGACGGCCCGAGGGGGAGCTCCGCGGCGACCGCGAGCGCCACCGGCAGCTTGTGCGGCGCGAGCTTCGGCGCGAGGAAGGCCCTCACGGCCGCGAGGTCGAGGTCGACCCCCTCGTGGAGGACCACGACGGCGGCGACCTCCTCGCCGTAGAAGCTGTCCGCGAGGCCGACCACGGCGACCTCCGCGACCGCCGGGTGCGTCGCGAGGGCGTCCTCGATCTCCGACGGGTAGATGCTGTGCCCGCCGCGGAGGATCAGGTCCTTCAGGCGGTCGATGACCCAGAGCCGACCGGCGTCGTCGAGGCGCCCGAGGTCGCCCGTCCTGAGCCAGCCGTGGTGGACGGCGGCGGCTGTCGCGTCGCGGTCGTCCCAGTAGCCGCTCATCGCGTTGTGGCCGCGCAGGAGCACCTCGCCGGTCGCCCCGCGCGGGACGTCGTTCAGCCCCTCGTCGACGACCCGCACCTCGACGCCCCAGACGGGGCGCCCCACCGAGCCCGGCGTCGGCGCGTCGGGCGGGAGATCGATGGTCGAGAAGGTCGCCTCGGTGAGCCCGTATCCCTCGCGGATCTCGGCGCCGAGGCGCGCCTCCGCGCGGCGCCGGATGTCCTGCGAGAGCGGCGCCCCGGCCGAGAGGCACCAGCGGAGCCCGGGCGGCGCGGCGCCCTCGGCGACGGCGGCCCACGCGGCGTACATCGTGGGCACGCCCGCGACCCAGGTGACGCCCTCGTCCCGCATCGCGGCGAGGGAGCCGTGCGCGGAGAAGGCGCGCGCGAGGACCGCGCGGGCGCCAACATAGAACGGCGCGAGCATCGCCATGCGGCAGCCGTAGCTGTGCGAGAGCGGGAGGACGCCCAGGACGGCGTCGTCGTGGCCGAGGCGGAGCCCGTGGCAGGCGAGGGTCGCCGTGTGGAGGAGGAGGGAGGCGTGGCTGATGGCGGCGCCGCGCGCGCGCCCGAGGGTGCCGGAGGTGTAGAGGATCAGCGCCGTGTCGGCCGGCCGCGTGGCGAACGGGTGCGGGAGCGCGCGGCCGGTCGACGTCAGGAAGGGCTCGATGCGCACGATCTCGAGCTCGCCCTCGAGCATGCGGGCGATGGCGTCGACGGTGGCGGCGTGGGCGTCGTCGACGAGGAGGACGGTGGCGCGCGCGTGGGCGAGGCGGGCGGCGGACTCGGCCGGCGGGGACGTCGGCGGGATGGGGACGAGCGTCGCGCCCGCGTAGACGGCGCCGAACCAGCCGACGACGCAGGCGACGCCGTTGTCGGCGAGGAGGCCGATCCGGGCGTCGTTCGGGAGCGTCGCGGCGAGGCGCGCCGCCGCCTGGTCGAGCGCCCCGAAGGTGTGCTCCTCACGGGGGCGGCCCGCGTGGGCGAGCTCGACGACGCCGACGCGGTCGGGGTGACGAACCGCGGCCTGATGCAGGATCTGGGCGACGTTCACGGACATGCGCGCCGTTCTAACCCAGGTCCCGCGCGACCGGTAGCCGGAACGCACGACCGAGCGCGCCGCGATTCCGGTGCGGTCGGCGACGTTTCCCGATATGGTGCCGCGCATGGATCCCCGGCCTGCCACGCGCTTCGCCTACCTCCACGGGTTCGCCTCGGGCCCCGCGTCCCACAAGGGGTCAGCGCTCTCCGCCGCGTTCGCCGCGCGCGGGGCCGAGCTCGCCCTCCCCGACCTGAACCGCCCGAGCTTCGCGCGCCTGACGGTGACAGGCGGGCTCGAGGCCGTCGCCGCGTGGGCGGGCGAGGACGACGCCCCCGTCGGGCTCGTCGGGTCGAGCCTCGGCGGATATCAGGCGGCGCTCTGGGCGTCGCGGAACCCGGAGCGCGTCGCGCGCCTCGTGCTCCTGTGCCCGGGATTCGAGCTCGTGGCGCGCTGGCCGGCGCTCCTCGGGGCCCCCGCCATCGCGCGCTGGCGGGCGCACGGCGCGCTCGCGTTCGCGGACGCGTCGGGCGCGCAGGTGCCGGTGCACTGGGGCTTCATCGAGGACGCGCTCACGCTCCCGCAGACGCCCGCCGTGCCCTGCCCCACGCTCATCCTGCACGGCGTCGCCGACGAGGTCGTGCCGATCGAGACGTCGCGCGCCTACGCGGCGGCGCACCCGGAGCGCGTGCGGCTCGTGGAGCTCGATGACGACCACGCCCTCGCCCGGTCGGTCGACCGCATCGGCGCCGAGACGCTCGCGTTCTTCGGGCTCGCGGGGTGAGCCGAGGGGTCGAGAAGGCGCTCGTGGCCGCGCTGACGGCCGTCGCCCTCGGGCTGCTCGCGTTCACCGAGCTCGGGCACGGGCGGACGGGGCTCGGCCTCCGGGGGGCGCTGTTTCCGTACCTCGGGACGATCGTGCTCGGGCTCACGGGGGTGCGCGCGCTGCTCTGGCTCTTCTATCGGCCGCGCGTGGCGCCCGCCGGCGCGGAGCTGCCGCGGCTCACCGTGGTGATCCCGGCCTACAACGAGGGGCCGCGCGTGCGGCGCGCCGTCACGAGCGTGCTCGCGAGCGACTACCCGCGCGACCGGCTGCGGGTCATCGCGGTGAACGACGGCTCGAAGGACGACACCGGCGCGCACCTCGACGCCGTCGCGCGCGAGCACGGCGACCGCGTGAACGTCGTTCACTTGGCGGCGAACCGCGGCAAGCGGCACGCCGTGTACACGGGGTTCAAGGGGGCGACCGAGGCGGAGGTGGTCGCGACGGTCGACAGCGACTCGCGGGTGCTGCCGGACACGCTGCGGCGGCTGGTAGCGCCGTTCCTCGCCGACGCGCGCGTCGCCGGCGTCGCGGGGAAGGTGCTGGTCGACAACCGCGAGCAGAACACGCTGACGCGGATGCTGGGGGTCCGCTACATCCTGGGGTTCGACTTCATCCGCGCGTACCAGAGCCTGCTCGGGACCGTGTGGTGCTGCCCGGGCGCGCTCCAGGCGTATCGGCGGGAGGTCATCGCGCCGCACCTCGAGCGCTGGCGGGACCAGCGCTTCCTCGGGAAGCAGTGCACGAACGGCGACGACCACGCGATGACGAACCTCGTTCTCTCGCTGGGCTGGGACACGGCGTACCAGGCCGACGCGCGGGTGCTGACGGTGGTCCCGGCGGGGTATCGGAAGCTGACGCGGATGTTCACGCGCTGGGGGCGCTCGGCGACGCGCGAGGGGCTGCGGGCGCTCGCGTTCGCGCCGCGGCGGGCGGTCGCGAAGGGGTGGTGGCGGGGGCCGCTCGTGCTGCTCGACGCGGTGCTGCAGCCGGTGACGATCCTCGCGAAGCTCGTGGGGTTCGCGGGCGCGATCTGGGTGATGGTGGCGCACCCGCTGTGGTTTCTGCGGGCGGCGCTGTGGACGACGGTGGTCGCGGTGATCTACGGGCTCGTCTACCTCCGGAGCGAGCGGTCGACGGACGCGCTGTACGGGGTGCTCTACGCGTGGTTCGCGCTGTTCGGGCTCTTCTGGGTGCAGCCCTGGGCGACGGTGACGGTGCGTGGGAACCGGTGGCTCACGCGGTGACCGCGGGGCGGATCGCGGTGAACGGCTCGTGCACGGCGCGGGGGCTTCTGGTAGAGGATCGCGCTCAGGAGGTGTGCACGTGAGCAGCCAGACCATCCCTGTCGTGGACCTTCGGCGCTTCCTCGACGGCGACGCCGACGATCAGCGTGGTTTCGTCGACGCGCTCGGCCACGCGCTCGTCGAGTACGGCTTCGTGGCGGTGGATCGGCACGGGATCCAGCGGCCGACGCTCGAGGCGGCGTACGGCGCGGTGAAGGCGCTGTTCGCGCTGCCGACGGAGGTGAAGCGGCGGTACGAGGACGAGGCGGTCGGGCGGCAGCGCGGCTACACGTCGTTCGGGCTCGAGAAGGCGAAGGACGTGGGGGTACCGGACCTGAAGGAGTTCTGGCACATCGGGCCGGAGCTCGACGATACGCACCCGCAGTTCGAGAAGCTCCCGAAGAACCTGTGGCCGGCGGAGCTGCCGGAGCTGCGCGACGCGGCGCTCGGGCTCTGGACGGGGCTCGGGAAGGTGGCGGTGACGCTGCTCCGGGCGATCGCGCGCTACCTCGACGCCGACGAGCACGAGCTCGTGCGCATGATCGACGGCGGGAACACGGTCTTGCGCGTGATCCACTACCCGCCGCCGGACCCGGAGGACGCGGCGAAGGGGGCGGTCTGGTCGGCGGCGCACGAGGACATCAACCTCATCACGCTCCTGCCGGAGGCGACGGAGCCGGGGCTCGAGCTCCTGACGCGGGACGGGAAGTGGCTTCCCATCGCGCCGATCCCGGGGCAGCTCATCGCGGACACGGGCGACATCATGCTGAGGCTGACGAACGGCTTCATGCCGGCGACGACGCACCGGGTGGTGGCGTCGAAGGAGGTCACGCGGGAGCGCTACTCGATGCCGTACTTCGTGCACCCGACGCCGGACTACCTGTTGCGGCCGCTGTCGTCGTGCGTGACGCCGGCGAACCCGCGGCGCTACCCGGACATCACGGCGCAGGAGCTCCTGTTCGAGCGGCTCCGGGAGAACGGCGTGGCGAAGACGGTGCCGCACGCGGGGGCGTGAGGGGGCGCGCGGGGGCGGAGCCGGGCCAACCGCTGACGTCGGAGGCCGTGAGATCCGGGAGGCGCTCGGCGTCCGCGAGGCGGAAGCGGCGGATCGGGAAGAGGCCGCACTCGCCCGCGGCGTAGAGGACGCCGTCGGCGATGGAGACGCTGCCTGGGTAGAAGTCGCCGTCGTCGACGGTGAGCAGCTGCTTCACGGCGCCGTCGCGGGGATCGAGCGCTCGGAGGCCGCTCGGGGGATCGGGCTCGCTCGACGGCTCACCCGTGATCCACACGGTGCCGTCGGGCTGCGGGAAGTGGCGTGAGGGCGTCCAGGACGGGAAGGACCAGCGGAGCTTCCCGGTGAGCGCCCCGTAGGCGCAGCTCTCGGCGGTCAGGGAGGCATCGTAGGAGACGCTGAAGAGGAGGACGTCCGGCCCGAGGAAGCGCGGCGCGAGGCTCGAGGGCGGGCCACCGTCGAAGTTGAGGGAGGGGTCGGCGTCGAGGGTGATGGGGCGGCCGCGCTTCGGGTCGTCGCAGCGGCCGACGCGGTCGTCTTCCCGCCAGAAGCAGAGCCTACCGTCCTCGGAGAGGACGTCGGGGTCGGTCGGGACGTGGCGCCAGCGCGGCTTCGCGGCGGCGAGATCCGCGATGAGGGTGGTGCCGTTCTCGGTGTCGCTCGCGACGAGGCGCTCACCGCCGGCGATGAGCTGCCTGGGCTCGATGTCGCGGTGGTCGACGTCCCCGAAGACCTTCGCGGGGAGCGACGCGACGCGGATCATGGCGCCGTCGGCGCCCAGGGCGAAGACGAGGACGGAGTCGTCGGCCTGGACGGCGACGCGGGAGCCGTCCGCGCTCGAGCAGAGCTGGGTGGAGAGCTTCTGGAGCTCGATGGCGGCGGTGACGCGGGCGGCGCGCAGATCGAGGCGCAGGAGCCACGCGCGGTCGCCTCGCGTGGCCGTGGCGACGATGTCGGCGCCGCCGGCCGACTGCGGGTGGGCCACGTGGAGACGAGGCGGCGCGGCGGCCGCGAGGACGCCGGACAGGGCGGCGACGACGGGGAAGAGCATGCCGAACATGGGCGGGACCGTACAAGGTCGAGGCGTGGCCACCAATAGAGAGACCAACAAGTCTCCTTATCCAAGACCCGGATGACATCGAGCGCGGAGCTGCGCCGCGGGGAGAGGGGCGTCGCGAGGACGGTGCCGCGCGCAGGGGGGCGGCTACTCGCAGCTCTGGGCGTTGGGCGGGTCGCCCACGCAGTAACCGAGCCCGCGGGACGAGGGGTCGACGCACACCTTGTAGCTCGAGCAATGGCCGCCATCGCTCCACTCGAACACCATCACGCGCTCGCACCGCGACTGGGTGAGCCCGACGCAGTCGGCGTCGCTCGTGCAGTCGAGGGCGCAGAAGCACCTGGACGAGGTCGGCGGGCAGGACGACGTGACGTCCGACTGGAACCAGCAGTAGTCCACCTGGGTGTCCGCGCGCCACGTCCAACCGGCGGCGGCGCAGGCAGCGCGACCGCGCGCGGGCGGGCCGAGCGCGTCCTCGAGGGTGTCCGCGGCGATCTGTGCGGCGTCGGCGCTGTCGATGGCGGTCTGCGGCTCGGGGTCGGCGCCGCAGGCGAAGGCGAGCGCGGCGGCGGCGATCGTGGCGACGACGAGCCGTCGCGGTGGCGAGGGCGCCGCGGGGTTCATTCGCAGCTCCGCGGGCTCGGAGGGAGGGCGCAGACGTACTCGCTCGGCGACTTCTCGGCCGTACAGACGCGGAAGGTCGAGCAGTTGCCGTTGTCGCTGCCGCCGAAGACGCTGATGGCAGAGCAGTGGGGCAAGGTGACGCCGTCACAGTCTGAGTCGGTCTTGCAGCGGAGCGCGCAGAAGCACCGATGGCTGACGTGGGAGTAGGGCCCCGGCGGGTAGGGAGCGACGATGTCGTCGAACCACGTGAAGCGCGCAGGTCGGGCTCAAAACCCGAAACGAAAAAGGGCCCGACTTGCGTCGGGCCCTTTTTGCTTGGTTGCGGGGGCAGGATTTGAACCTACGACCTTCGGGTTATGAGCCCGACGAGCTACCAGACTGCTCCACCCCGCGGCAGCAGCGGGGGGATATGTACGGCCGGCCCCTCAGAGTGTCAACACGTTTTCTTCGTGGTCGCCTGTCGTTTTCCCGACTCCTCGGAGACTATGGGCAATCTTCGGGGCAGTTCTGGGCGTCCTCGCCCTGCTGACAGCGGTTGTTGCCGCAGCGCGGGTGACCCGGGCCGCAGTCCCCCGGGCAGGTCTGGCGCTCGCCCTGATGACAGACGCCGTCCCCACAGAGCGGGCTCGAGCTCCCGCCGCCGCCGCTCCCACCGCCGCCATTCCCGCAGTCCTCTGGGCACCACCACTGCTCGAACGCCTGCTGGTCGCAGACGCCATCCCCGCAGCCCGCGGCGCCGCCGCCGCTCCCGCCGCCGCCGTTCCCGCAGTCCTCTGGGCACAGGATCTGCTCGAGCGCAGCCTGATCACAGACGCCGTCGCCGCAGGTCGCGCCGCCGCTGCCGCTCCCGCCGCCACCGTTTCCGCAGTCGTCCGGGCACCAGAAGGGCTCGAACGTCTGCTGGTCGCAGACCCCGTCGCCGCAGCCGCCGCCGCTCCCGCCGCCGCCCGTCGTCCCGCAGCCCCCCGTCGTCACCGGCTGGTGCTCGCACCCGCCGCCCGCGCGGCACGTGTCCGCGGTGCACGGATCCCCGTCGTCGCAGTCCGTCACGTCGCTCGGGAACGCCTCGCACGCCCCCTGGTTGCAGAACGACCGCCGCGAGCAGGCGTCCCCGTCGTCGCACGGCGTGAGCTCCGGCGCGTCCCCAACGACGCACTGCCCCGACGCCTGATGGCACAGCGCCACCTCGCACGGCGCGAGCTCCCCGAGCACCCCCACGCACTCCGCGTCGTCCACGCACCCGCCGGCCGCCACCGCGTCCTCGCTCCGCGCGTCCGCCCCGCTCGCGTCAGCGCCCAGCACGTCCGCCCCGAGCGCGTCCGACTGCTCGAGCCCCGGCGTCGCCCCGTCGTCGAGGCAGCCCCCGACCAGCACGAGCCCCGCCACCATCATCCACCCCGCGAGCCGAGCCGGCATGCCTGCCTCCTATCCCGTGTTCGAGTCGCGCGAGGATAGCGGCCTGGCCGCCCGACCGCCAACCGGAATCCCCAAACCGCCGAACCCCCGCGCAACCGCCCGCGCGGCGTGCTACCGTCCCGCCCAACACCCCCGATCCACGGAGCCCCGATGCCGCGCGTCCCCGCCCTTGGCGCCTCCCTCGTCGCCCTCGCGCTCGCCCTCGCCTCCCCCGGCGCCCTCGCGAAGTCCAAGAAGAAGGCCGCCCCGCAGCTCATCCTCCTCGACGGCGCCGTCGAGCGCGTGAACTGGAACGACGGCGACTCCTTCCGCATCACCAAGGGCGCCCGCGAAGGCCAGAAGGCCCGCCTCGTCGGCTACAACACCCTCGAGTCCTACGGCCCCGTCCACTTCTGGGGCGGCTTCAACGGCTGGGAGCTCTACCGCACCCACAAGGCCGCGACGGCCCTCGCCAAGTCCCAGCAGTGGGTCTGCAGCTCCAACGGCACCGCCGACGGCTACGGCCGCATCCTCGTCGACTGCCCCGAGCTCCGGAAGACCCTCGTCGCCGAGGGCCTCGCCCACGTCTACCAGATCGAGGGCGACGCCGACCCCGAGCTCCTCGCCATCCAGATGAAGGCCCAGAACGAGCGCAAGGGCATGTGGGCGAAGGGGATCCCCCAGGCCATCATCACCTCCGTCCACTCGATCGACGAGAAGGACCCCGACCACCCCGACGAGAAGCGCACCGAGAGCTACAACCGCCTCTGCGACACCCGCACCGGCAAGACCTACGCCTTCAAGCACTCCGCCGTGCTGAAGCCCTGCGACGTCTTCTGCAAGGACGGGAGCTGCATGGTCTACGTGCCCTTCGACCACCGCTACGGCAAGCACAAGGTCGCCTGCCTCAAGGGCGAGGGCGGCGAGCGCAACCGCATGTCCGCCGCGGCGCACCTCCACCAGCCCATCGATCCGTACGACAAGGGCGGCGCCCCGCCCCCGGCAGCCGACGACGACGACGACGACGACGGGCACTGAGCGAGAGGCCCACGGCCGGGCGCCGACGCCGCGCCCGCCTCGCTCCTCGCCATCCAACCGCCGCGCTGACCGCGCCCGCGCCTACTCCCAGAAGCGGATCGCGAAGTCCCGCGCCGGCGCCGCGCGCGCGAAGCTCGGCCGCACCCGGAGCGTGCACCCGTTGTGCCCGGCCCGGGTCGGCGTCCACGTCCCCGCGTAGCGGTGCCACCCGACGCCGTCCTCGCCCACGCGCTCGAGCGACGCGAGCGTCCCCTCGAAGACCACCCGGTTCGCGTCGACCCGGCCACCGAAGATCTCGACCACGACGTCGTCGGGCTTCACCCCACCGAGGAACACGCGCGCCTCGACCGACACGCTCTGCCCGAGCGCGAAGTCCTCACTCCCCGCCGCGACCTGCACCTCCCCGACCTTCACCTGCTCCCAGCTCGCCATGAGGCGCCCGACCTGGTGCGTGAGCGCCCGCGCGCCGGCCCAGTCCTTCGCCGCGAGCTGCCGCCCCTCCTCGGCCGCCGGCCGGTAGAGCCGGTCCGCGTACTCGAGCACCATCCGGTCGGTCGAGAAGAAGCCCGAGAGCCCCTGCATCGAGTTCTTCACGCGCCGGATCCAGCGCCGCGGGAGCCCGTCCGCGCCGCGGTCGTAGAACTCGGGGAGGAGCTGCTCCTCGATGAGGTTCAGCAGGATCCGCGACTCGATGAGGTCGCCCTCGTCGACGTCCATGTACGTCTCGCCGGCGCCGATGGCCCAGCCGTTCTGCCCGTCGTAGGCCTCGGCCCACCACCCGTCGAGCACCGACAGGTTGAGACCGCCGTTCGCGAGCACCTTCATGCCGCTCGTGCCGCTCGCCTCCTTCGGGCGCCGCGGGTTGTTGAGCCACACGTCGACACCCTGCACGAGCTGCCGCGCGACGCCCATGTCGTACTCCTCGAGGAACACGATGCGCCGCCGCACGGCCGGGTCGCGCGCGAAGTGCACGAGCTCCTTGATGAGCTCCTTCGCGGGCGTGTCCTGCGGGTGCGCCTTCCCCGCGAAGATGAACTGCACGGGCCGCTCCTCGTCCGTGAGCAGCGCGTGGAGGCGCGCCTTGTCGCGGAAGAGCAGCGTCGCCCGCTTGTAGGTCGCGAAGCGCCGCGCGAAGCCGATCGTCAGCGCCGTCGGGTCGAGGACCTCGGAGAGCGCGTGCACCTGATGCGACGGGAGCCCCACGCGCTTCGCCTGCGCCGTGGCCCGCTCGCGCACGAAGCTCACGAGCCGCTCGCGCCCGCGCTCGTGCGTCCGCCAGAGCTCCGCCGACGGGATCTTCTCGACCTCCCCCCACGGCACCTCCGACGTCGGCAGACGCCGCCACGAGTCGCCCACGTAGCGCTCGAGCAGCTCCCCCATCTCGGGCGCGAGCCACGTGCGCGTGTGGATCCCGTTCGTGATGCCGATGATCGGCACCTCGTCGACCTCGGCGCCCGGCCACATGCTCTGCCACATCGCGCGCGACACCTGCGCGTGCAGCTGCGACACGCCGTTCACCCAGCCCGAGAGCCGGAGCGCGAGGTACGCCATGTTGAAGCCGCGCGAGATCCCCGGATCCCCCTCGTG
The DNA here is from genome assembly GCA_020632715.1 of Deltaproteobacteria bacterium. Lineage (GTDB taxonomy): Bacteria > Myxococcota_A > UBA9042 > PHBI01 > PHBI01 > JACKFA01. Next base: position 1,323,404 of record JACKFA010000002.1, on the reverse strand, counting down.
CGCGCCGAGCGACAGGAAGTCCGCGCGCCGGATCCCGAGGTCCTCGTGCATCGTCGGCAGGAAGCGGTCGAGCTGCTCCGCCGTGAAGATGTCGAAGCCCGCCGGCACCGGCGTGTGCGTCGTGAACACGTTCGTCGCCGCGCACGCCTCGCGCGCCTCCGCGAACGAGAGCCCCGCGCGCCGCATGAGGTCGCGGATCCGCGCGAGCGCCATGAACGCCGAGTGCCCCTCGTTCATGTGGAACACGGTCGGCTTGATGCCGAGCTGCTCGAGCGCGAGGAACCCGCCCACGCCGAGCACGATCTCCTGCTTGCAGCGGTACTCCCGCCCGCCGCCGTAGAGGCGGTAGGTGATCGCCCGGTCCTCGGGCGTGTTCGCCGGGTCGTTCGTGTCGAGCAGATAGAGCCGCCCGCGCCCGATCTGCACCTCCCAGATCCGGACCCGCACGCGCCGCCCCTCGATCTCGACCGCGACCTCGGCGACGTCGCCGTCCGGGCGCCGCGCGCGCCGCATCGGCAGCGCCGCGAAGTCGTTGTCGTACGGGTCCTCCTGCTGCCAGCCGTCCGCGTTCAGGTACTGATGGAAGTATCCCTCCTGATACGCGAGCCCGATGCCGACGAGCGGGAGCCCCACGGCCGACGCGCTCTTCAGGTGGTCGCCCGCGAGGACGCCGAGGCCGCCCGAGTAGATCGGCAGCGCCTCCGTGAGCCCGTACTCGGCGCAGAAGTAGGCGACGAGCAGCTCGTGGCCGTCGGGCTTCGCCGGGAAGAAGGGGTCCGCGGCGAGCTCGTCGCGCACGGCCGCCGCGACCCGCGCGAGGTGGTTCTTGAACGCGGCGTCGCCCGCGAGGCGCGTGAGCACGTCCTGCCCGACGCGCCCGAGGAGCGCGATGGGGTTCCCGTTCACGGCCTTCCAGAGCTCCGGATCGATGCGCCAGAAGATGCGCGCCGCGTCCGGGTTCCAGCTCCAGACGAGGCTGTAGGCGAGCTCGCCGAGCGCGCTGAGCGGCTCCGGCAGCGCCGGGGCGACGGTGAAGGTGTGCATGCGCGGCATGGGTCTCCCTCCGGATCCTCGTGACAGCGCCTATGAACCCCGCTTTGCGGCGCGGACGCAAGCGCCGCCTGACGCCGCGGGCATTCCGCGGCGCTTGCGAACCCCAACAGCCATCTGACAACCCGTTGTCGGTCGGGCCCGTCGCTCGTCATGCTGTCCGGGTCCCGTGACATCGCCACGGCCCGTTCCCCAAGCCGGAGCCGCCTCCATGACGCCGACGACCACCGCCCTGCGCCGCACCCCCAGCCTCCTCGACCTCGCCGCGCTCGGCGTCGCCGCCCTCGCCCTCGCCGCGTGCGCGAACAACGGCGACGACCTCGGTGGTGGCGCCCCCGCCAAGTGCGAGTTCACCGGGATCCGCGTCTGCGACGCCCGCGCGCCCGACCTCGTCTTCGACGTCGACTCCTGCGGCAACTACGGCACCGAGCTCGGCTACACGCGCTGCCTCGGCGACTACACCGACTGCATCACCGACGAGAACGCCCCCGGCGGCGCGCGCTGCGGCTGCCCGCCCCAGGTCCCCGAGGTCCTCGGCTGCCTCCCCGAGGGCGCCCAGAGCATCGACAACCCGACCGAGATAGGCCCCGTGGACAGCTGCGGCTACATCTGGGAGGTCACCCAGACCTGCATGCTCGGCGAGCGCTGCTGGTACCACTGGGACGACGGCGGGAACATCGTCGGCGACCCCTTCTGCGCGACCTCCATCGACCCGCGCCACCGCGGCAGCGAGTTCTACACGATGGGGTGCGACATCGACCTCTACATGGCCGCGCCGACCGACCTCCCCATGGACTGCCGCTGCAACCGCAGCAACGCCCAGATGCAGGCGTGCCGGCCGGCGGCCGAGGCGTGGGACGCCGGGCTCCGCGTCGGCGCCGGGCCGCACACGCGCGGCGTCAACCTCCAGAAGTGGGGCGGCGGGTTCCTCTCGAAGGAGCGAAAGGAGCTCTTCGCGGCGGTCCACTACACGGGGGGCCAGGTCGACGTGAAGCCCGGCGCCGTCTACGCCTTCAACTACGAGACGGGCGATCGGCGCGTCGTCTCCGGCAGCTACGAGGACGAGACGGGCTGGCACGACGTGGGCAGCGGCGACACCTTCGACGGCGAGATCCTCCCCTTCGCGGTCGCCGCGAAGCTCGGCGCGGACGGGCAGATCTACGTCGCCGGCTCCGACACGCTGAACCACGTGACCATCTTCCGGGTCGACCCGGACACCGGCGACCGGAAGCTCGTCTGGCGCCGCCAGACCGACGCCGAGGGGATGGACGCCGCGTTCCCCTTCGGCCAGTGCTGGAGCGGGCGCGTGAGCCCGAACTACCCGGGCGGCTACGCGCCGGTGCAGTACGCCGAGCGCGCCTTCGCCCTCGCCGACGACGGCGGCTTCTACCTCGGGTGGAACAACGACGGTGTCGGGGTCGTGCACATCAGCGCCGACGGGGCGACCTGCACGATCGTGTCGCGCTGGGCGTCGCGGAACCTGACGGCCCCGCTGCCCGACATCGGCGGCGGCGTGAGCCTTCAGTACAGCACCATCACGGGGCTCCTCCACCGCGACGGCGTCATCTACGCGCAGACCCGGGACGTGCTCCTCGCCATCGACGACGAGACCGGCGACCGCAGCTACTTCGCGAACGTCAGCGGCATCGGCGGGGTCGGCGAGACGAACTTCTTCGTCGACGAGGCGCGGCAGCTCTTCTTCGCGTGCGGCGGGAACGAGCCGCGGAAGTGCTCGGTCCACGATCTCGCCGACGGCAACCACGCGCAGGGGCTCTTCCAGATCGGTCAGGCCTACGACCTCCTCCCCGGCCAGTACCCGGTGACGCAGGGGGCCAAGGGCGCCCTCGACAACAACAACTACACCGGCTACGGCGCGGTCGCGCTCGATCCCGACGACCCGAACATCATGTACTTCCTCATCAACTACGGGCTCGTGAAGTACGAGATCGACACCGGGAACTCCTACACCATCTCGCTCTGACCGGCGGCGCGCGCCGGGCGGCCCGGGACGCACCCGCGGCTTGACCTCGGCGGGCGCGTCGGGCATTGCTGCGCGGCCATGAGGCCCCGAACGACCGGCCCGCGCGCGACCCGGCGCGCCCCCCGACGCGCGATTGTGCAGTGCAGCATCGCGGCCGCCCTGATGACGCTCCTCACCGGCGCGTGTGGCGGGACCAACGCCGATGTTGCAATGCACGAGGCGGAGACGCTGCGCGCCGAGCGCGACGAGTGGCGGGGCCCGAAGGACGGGCTCGTGCTGCTCCGGCGCGGCGTCCACGCCATCGTCGACACCGCGGTCGACCCGTCGCGCGCGACGAGCCGCATGATCGTGCACCTCGCCGAGACGCGCTTCGGGCCGCCGCCCGAGCGCGAGATCGTGACGTTCGCCGCGCCCGGGAACGCCGTCGTCGACGCGGTCCGCGCGCGCCTCGTGCGCCCCGACGGCGAGGCGCCCGTGCGCCCGGCGACGGTCACGCGGCGCGACGACGACGACGGCGCCGTCGACCCGGGTCAGGGGGTCTGGGAGCTCGCGTTCGACGCGATCCCCCCAGGCGCCATCCTCGAGGTGGTCGTCGAGCTCGACGTCCCCGGGATCCTCGCGAGCGACGCGCAGTGGCTCGCCGCCCGCGGGGCGTCGACCCACGAGCTGCTCCTCCGCTACGACATCCCGAGCGACGCCGTCGGATCCTTCGGCGCCGTCAACGAGACGACGCGCCCGATCGTGACCGAGAAGGACGGCTACAAGATCATCGCGCTGCTCCTGCACGACGTGCCGCCGCGCGAGGGCGAGCACCCCGCCTACGCGCGCTACGTCACGACCCGCGCGACGCCCCGCGGCTACGAGCTCCCCATCGCCCGCACCTGGGCCGAGGCGACCGCGCCGTACGTCGCGGGCCTCGTCGCGCCGACCGAGGGCACGCACGAGGGCTACGCCGCGCCCTTCACGACGGCGCTCACCGGGAAGGAGGCGGCGACCGCCGTCTTCACGTGGGTGCGCGACCGCCTCCAGCGCGAGGACGCGCTCACCGCCCGCTGGGACGCCGCGCGCGGGCTCGTCGGGCCGCTCGAGAAGAACGACCTCACGCAGACCGACAAGGTCCACCTCCTGCGCTGGCTCCTCGACGCGGCGCACGTCGAGAGCGTCTTCGCGATGGGGCGGAGCGCGCGCTACCCGCGCCTCGAGCCGACGCTGCCGACCCCCGACGCCTTCGACACGCCGCTCGTCTACGTCCCGGCGTTCGACCTCTGGCTCGACCCGGCGTGCCGCGAGTGCGCGCCCGGCGAGGTGCGCCCCGCCCTCCGCGGGGGCGCCGCCATCACGCTACCGGCCAAGGCCGCCCCGGTGATCCTGCGATGACCATCTCGACCTCCGCGGACATGCCGCTCCCGAAGCGCCTCAAGCTCGAGGTCGCCCGCCGCCGCACGTTCGCCATCATCTCCCACCCGGACGCCGGCAAGACCACGCTCACCGAGAAGCTCCTGCTCTACGGCGGCGCCATCCACCTCGCCGGCGCGGTCAAGGCGCGCCGCGCCGCGCGCCACGCGACGAGCGACTGGATGGAGCTCGAGCGCGCCCGCGGGATCTCGGTCACGACGTCGGTCATGCAGTTCTCGTACGACGACTACTGCGTGAACATCCTCGACACGCCGGGCCACCAGGACTTCTCCGAGGACACCTACCGCACGCTCGCGGCGGCCGACAGCGCCGTCATGCTCATCGACGCCGCGAAGGGCGTCGAGCCGCAGACCGAGAAGCTCTTCCGCGTGTGCCGCCTCCGCGACCTGCCCATCTTCACGTTCGTCAACAAGATGGACCGCCAGGGGCGCGAGCCGCTCGACCTCATGGACGAGCTCGAGACGCACCTCGGGATGCGCTCGTGCCCGATGAACTGGCCGATCTTCGACGGCTACCGCTTCGTCGGCGTCTACGAGCGCTCGACCGAGCTCGTGCACCTCTTCGAGGCCGACGAGGCGCACGGCGCGAGCGAGATCGAGGAGCGCACGGCGAAGTACGGGACCCCCGAGTGCGACGCGCTGCTGACGCCCGCCGCGCGCGCGCGGCTCGCCGAGGACCTCGAGCTGCTCGACGTCGCCGGCGACCCGTTCGACCTGCAGCGCGTCCGGAACGGGGAGCTGACGCCCCTCTTCTTTGGCTCGGCGCTCACGAACTTCGGCGTGCGCCCGTTCCTCGACGAGTTCCTGAAGGCGGCGCCGGCGCCGTCGGCCTACCCGACCGAGGAGGGGGCGACCGTCGAGGCGACGGACACGGCGTTCTCGGGGTTCGTCTTCAAGATCCAGGCGAACATGGACCAGGCGCACCGCGACCGCATCGCGTTCCTGCGCGTCTGCTCCGGGCGCTTCACGAAGGGGATGGACGCGCGCGTGCCGCGCCTCGACAAGACCATCCGCCTGAAGAACCCGTCGGCGTTCATGGCGCGCGAGCGGTCGACCATCGAGGAGGCGTTCCCGGGCGACATCATCGGCCTCTACGACCCCGGCCTCTTCCGCATCGGCGACACGCTCACGACGGGCGCCGACGTGCGCTTCAAGGGGATCCCGCACTTCTCGCCCGAGCTCTTCCGGCGCGTCATGATCGCCGATCCGCTGCGCAGAAAGCAGATGTACAAGGGCATCGAGCAGCTCGCCGAGGAGGGCGCCATCCAGATGTTCTCGGACTGGGACAGCGAGTCGCCCGACATCGTCGGCGCCGTCGGCACGCTGCAGTTCGACGTGCTGCAGTCGCGCCTGCAGATCGAGTACCGCGTGAACGCGCGCCTCGAGACGCTCCCCTACCAGCTCTGCCGCTGGATCGTCGGCCCCGGCTTCGACCCGAAGAAGTTCCAGCGCGGCCAGGGGAGCTCCCTCGCGCGCGACCGCGACGGCCACCCCGTGCTCCTCCTCCAGAACGAGTGGGGGATCCGCTGGGCGACCGAGAAGAACCCGGACTTCAAGCTCTTGCCGGTGTCGCCGACGGTCGACCACGCCGGGAGCCTGAAGGGCTGAGCCTCGGGAGGGGCGCCGGCGCCCCTCGACCCGCCGCGCGGACCTGCGCTATCGTCGTCCGACACACGATATCTCGGACGGAAGCGGAGGCTCGCGATGGGGTTTTCGGGCACGGCTCGTGCGGCGCGTCTCGCCGCCTTTTGTCTCCTCGGCGTCGCGCTCGCGGGCTGTGACGACGGCTCGGCCATCGACGCGAGCGTCGAGGCGCGGCTGACGGCGCTCGAGGCGGAGAACACGCAGCTCCGGGCGCAGCTCGCCGAGGCGGTGACGGCGTCGGACCTCGCCGACTACGCGAAGACCGAGGATCTCGCGGCCTGCGCGAAGCAGGCCGACCTCGCCGGCTACGTGAAGACGAGCGACCTCCCCGATCTCACGGGCTTCCTGACCGACGACGACCTCGACGGCTACGCGCTCGAGAGCGAGGTCGCCCTGTGCGCGAAGACGGCGGATCTGCCCGACTTCTCGACGTTCGCGCTCCGCTCGGAGCTCCCGGATCTCTCGGGCTACGCGCTCGCGACCGACCTCGCGCAGTACGACGACGCCGTCCGGCTCATCGCCGAGGACGTGACGAAGGAGATCCCCGGCGACTTCGCGACGCTCGCCGACGCGCTCGCCTGGGCCGACCACTTCGTCGTCGCCGAGGGGCACACGCTCACCTTCCACCTCGCCGACAGCGCCACGCCCTACACCTTCGACGCGCCGCTCTCCCCGGCCCACGTCACGGGCGGGCGGCTCCGCATCGTCGGCAACACCGAGGACCCGTCCCAGGTCGTCCTCTCCTTCCCCGCGAGCCACGGCGTCTTCGTGCGCATGGGGCGCCTCGGGCTCCTCGACGGCGTGACGATCCGCGGCGGGCGCGGGCTCGAGAACGCGACGCCCGGGCTCAACGGCGTGGTCGCCATCGACGGTGGGGTCGTCGAGCTCGGCGCGAGCGTGGTCGTCGAGGGGTTCTCGCGCTCTGGGGTGCGGGCGGCCGTGGGCGGCACGATCCGCGCCGACGGCGTCATCGCGCGGGACAACGGCGAGGACGGCTTCGTCGCGGTCGTCGGCGGGACCCTCTCGGCCAACGACACCCTCGCCGAGGACAACGGGCGCCACGGCTTCTCCGCGTCGATCGGCGGCGCCGTCGACGGGTCGCGCCTCGAGGCGACCGGGAACGGCGCGAACGGCGTTCAGGCCTTCGCCGTGAGCGCCGTGTACTCCGAGGACGGGGCGTCCACGGGCAACGGGAACCACGGGGTCGCGGCGAGCTTCGGCGGGGCGGCCTACATGACGCGCCTGACCGCGACGGGCAACGGCGTCGCCGGCTTCGGCGCGGGGGTGGGCGCGTTCTACGGCGGCGTCGTCGACGCCGACCACGCGACCGTGAGCCAGAACGCCGCGAACGGCGCGCTCGCGACCTTCGGGGGCGTCGTCAACGCGCAGTACGCGACCGCCGAGGACAACGGCGGGACAGGCGTCGGCGGCTGGGCAGGCGCGGCGATCGACGCGCAGGGGGCGGCCGCGCGGCGGAACTCGGGCGACGGCTTCAGCTCGGCGCTCGGCTCGGCGCTGTCGGCGAGCACGGCGCGCGCGACGAACACGGGCTCCGTCAGCGAGGCGAACGGCGGCAACGGCTACGGCGCCTACGGCAACGCCGCGCTCGAGGCGTTCGGCGCGACGGCGACCGGGAACGGCCAGAACGGCTACTTCTCGTGGCTCGGGAGCGGCCTCGACGCGTCGGGGGGCGGGCTCCCGGCGGCGGTCGCCCACGAGAGCGGGCAGAACGGCTTCTCGGCGGCGGCGGGCGGGGCGATCCACGCGGAGGGCGCGACCGCCACCGCGAGCGCGTCCTTCGGCTTCTCGGCGTGGCTCGGCGCCGTCATCAGCGCCAACGGGGCGACGAGCGACGGCTCGAGCAACAACGGCTTCCAGGCGCACCTCGGCTCCGCGCTCGCCGCGACCGGGGCGAGCTCGAAGGGGGCGACGGGCGGGAACGGCTTCGGCGCGTCGCTCGGGAGCAGCGTCGAGGCGTTCGACGCGGTCGTGGAGGACGTCGGTGGCGCCGGCGTCGGCGCGTGGGCGGGCGCGGCCGTGTCGGCGGACCGGGTGTCGGTCACGGGGGCCGGGGGCGCGGGCTTCGAGGCGAACGGCGGGTCCTACGTCGCCGCGACGGGCGCCACGGCGTCGGAGACCGGCTTCGACGGCTTCCGCGCGCAGAGCGGCGCCGTGATGGACGCGAACGAGGCCGTCAGCGAGGGCGCCGCGGGCACGTGCTTCACGGCGGACTCCCACGCGATGATGAACGCCGGGGACGCGACGGCGACGGCGTGCGGCGGGGCGGCCTTCGCGGCGGGCTCGGGCTCGACGCTCATCGCCGTCGGCGCGGCGGCGACGGCCGCGACGGGGAACGGGCTCGACGTCTGGGGCGGCTCGTGGGCGAACGCGACGCAGCTCACGATCGCCGGCGCCGGCGGGAACGGGGTCAACGCCTCGCTCGGGAGCGCCGTGTGGCTCCAGGACGTCGTCGTGACCGGCGCGACCGGCGAGGGCGTCGCCATCTACGGCGGCAGCTACGGGGATCTCAGCGGCTCCGACGTGTCGCACGGCGTGCGCTCGCACGTGAGCGGCGCGGGCCAGAACGGGCTCGCGGTCGGTCAGGGATCGTTCGCGAACGCCTACGGGCTCGACGTGCAGGGCAACGCGACCGGCGGCGTCAACGTGTGGGCGGTGAGCGGCGTCGAGATGGACGAGGCCACGGTCGCGAACGCCGACGGGTCGACGGGCACCGCGATCGCCGTCGGGCCGGAGAGCTACGTCAGCGCGCGCGCGGCGGCCATCGACAGCAAGCTCGGGCAGGGCGTGACCTGCGGGGGCGGCTTCTGCAGCGTGCCGTTCGCGGCGGTGACGGGCGCCGGCGACTTCGGGCTGAACGCGTTCTGGAACGGCTGGATCGACGGCACCGGGACGGTCGTCACGGGCGCCTTCACGTACCTCACGAACCTGCCGCGCACCTCGAACCCGACGAGCGAGGGGACGGTGTACGACACGACGACCCCGCCGTGAGCGAGGCGGGGGCCGTCGCGGAAAGGGCTTGAGCGGAGCGGCGGGTGGCCGTAAGTATCGCGAGCGAGGCGTTCTGCTGGAGGACGAGATGGCCGACGAGAGAGACGACGCGAATGTCCGGGTGCGCGACGAGGAGGTCCTCGGGACCTACGCGCAGTGGGTCGCCGGCTACTCCCCGGAGAGCGTCGCGCGCGCGATGCACGATCAGGCGGCGCTCCGGCGCGGCCAGATGAACGACGGCAACGAGTACAACCGCACCGTGCCGTCGGGGCCGAGCGAGCGCCACTACGACAAGCTCCGGACCGAGCGCGACGACCTCGACTACCGCGAGTGGAACTCGGACACCGGCTTCTCGGGCGTGAACCGCTGGCCGACGGGCCCGGGGATGCAGACCGACCAGCAGAAGCGCCGGCGCGCGGCTCGCAAGGTCATCGACGAGGGCTTCTAGACCTGGGCAAGCGGAGCAAGCAGAGCGCGCGCTGCATCGGCTGCCGGATGCACGCGGATCGCTGCATCTGCGCCGCCATCCCGGCCATCGAGACGCGCACGCGCGTCGTGCTCGTGATGCACCACCGCGAGCTCAAGAAGACGACGAACACCGGGACGCTCGCGCAGAAGGCGCTCGTGAACAGCGCCATCGTCACCTGGGGACACCCCGAGGAGGCCCACGACGACACGCTCCTCGCGGTGCCACCCGGCCGCCGCGGCCTCGTGCTGTCGCCCGCGGCCGACGCCCTCCCCCTCGACGCCGCGCTCGCGGCCGCCGACCCGCGCCCGGTCACGCTCTTCGTCCCGGACGGGAGCTGGCGGCAGGCGATGAAGATCCCGCGCCGCCTCCCCGCCCTCGCCGACCTCCCGCGCGTCACGCTCGCGGCCGGCGCGCCGACCGCCTACCACCTCCGCGAGGAGGTGCGGAGCTTCGGCCTCGCCACCATCGAGGCCATCGCGCGCGCTCTCGGCGTGCTCGACGGGCCCGCCGCGCAGGCCGCGCTCGAGGCCGTCTTCGACGCGATGGTCGCGGCGACCCTCGCGACCCGCGGGCGCGCCGTCCCGGACGCGTGACGGGCCCGGCGGCTCGCGCGCCCCGCGAGTGCGTGATCCGCTTCGCACCGGTGCCACCGTATCTTCGCAGATCCGCACCACTGGCTGATGATCGCGATCTCGCACGCGCACAGCGGCGAGCAACCATGCGGTTCTGCGCCGCGCGGCGCTTCAGACCACCCGTTCGGTATCAAACGCAAAATGTCACTCTTCTGGCCCGGGATCAGCCTCGGCATTAGGGTGCGCTTCGCTTTGAGGCACGGAGGTCCCAAGTGAACGTAGAGCGAAAGAACCAGGGCGCGCCGGTCGAGTACAAGGTCGACGACCAGGAGCTCCTGCTCGGCTTCTACAAGACGGTGCTCTGGAACCGCATGGTCCCGCGCATCCCGCGCGCCATCTCGCCGAACAGCATCACCATCACGGGCCAGATCATGGGGCTCCTGGCCGTGGTCTTCGCGTGGCTCGCGGTCAACGGCAACCCCGTCGGCTACGTGCTCTCCGCCCTCTCGCTCCTCACCTACCTCACGTTCGACAACATCGACGGCGCCCACGCCCGCCGCACGGGTCGCTGCTCGCCCCTCGGCGAGTTCCTCGACCACGGCCTCGACGGCATCGCGAGCGGCGCCGTGCTGCTCACGACCGGGCTCGTCCTCCGCGTCGACCCCATCCCGCTCGTGCTCCTCTGCGTCCTCGGCGCCGTCGGCTTCTCGATGGTCTTCTGGGAGCAGTACCGGACGGGCCACCTCGTCATCCCCAAGGTGAGCTCGACCGAGGGCGTCACGTTCCTCATCGTCATCGAGCTCGTCCTGCTCGCGGCCGGCGACCCGGCGACCCTCCAGTTCTCGCAGTCGGGCTTCAACGTCGCCCACGCCGTCATCATCGCCACCCTCGTCGGCTACGCCGCGGCCCTCGCGCCGCCGATCGTCCGCGCCGCGCAGCACGGCGTGAAGCCGTGGGAGCTCATCCCGCTCGCGCTCGTCGCGGGCTCCTTCGCCGCCTACCCCGTTATGGGCGGCAACGCCATCATCCCCGCCATCGCGGTCGGCATGCTCGGCGCCGACGTCGTCTGCCGGATGATCGTGAAGCGCCACCGCCGCGAGACCGGCGCCATCGTGTCGAAGCTGCACGCGCTCGTCGTGCTGCCGGCCATCGGCGCCGTCGCTGCGCCGAACGCGTGGACCGTCAACGGCTGGTCCGCCCTCGCGCTCATCGTCGTGAGCGCCCTCTACGCCCGCACGCTCTACCGCGGCGTCACCGAGATGCTCGCCCGGGGAAACGCCCGAGCGACGGCGACCGCTAGCTGACCCGGCGCGCTCCGCTCGCCACCGCGCGCGCGCCGGAGCATCCTCGGCCCATGACGGACGCCGCGCCGACCTCGCGAGCCGCCGGTGCCCCCCACCACGAGGGCCCCGGCGGCGGTGACTTTCCCCGGCCCGGCGGCCGGCGCCGCCCGGCTCACGCGGCGCGCCGGGGGCTGCGGCCGGCCCACGCGCGCGGGCTCCGGCTGAGCCGCGGCGGCTTCTGGCAAGGGATCGGCGGCCTCGTCGTGTCGCTGTTCGTCGGCGGCGTCGTGGTGGCGCTCCTCGTCGGCTGGGTGCTCGCCTGGTCGAACGAGCCGGACGGCCCGAACGCCCTCTGGCTGACGCTCGGCTCGGTCGCGTTCACGGCGGTGCTGACGCTGCTCGCGATGCTCGTCCTGAGCCTCCGCGCGAGCCACCGGCTGCGCGAGGCCGAGACGGCGCTGCTCACGGGCGCGTCGCACAACCTCCGCACGCCGCTCGCCGCGATCCGGACGGCGTCGCAGACGCTCCGCACCGCGCACAGCCTCTCGCCGGACGACCGCGCGCTGCTCGTCGACGCCATCCTCCACGAGACCGGCCGCCTCGAGCTGCGCATCGACAACTTCATCGAGACGGCGCGCGTCGACCTCGAGCCGCGCCTCTTCGCCGACGCCATCGTGGACCTCGGCGAGCTCGTCGGGGGCGTCGTCTCCGACGCGCGCTGGGCGCTCACGGCGGCGCGCGGCGCGGGGGCCTGCGACGCGGACGACGAGCTCCTCGTGCGCGGCGACCCGGTCGCGCTCAAGCTCCTCTTCGAGAACCTCGTCGACAACGCCATCAAGTACGCCGACGGCGCGCCGGACGTGCACGTCACCGCGACGCGCAGCGGCGAGCACGCCGTCGTGCGCGTGAGCGACGCCGGCATCGGCTTCGAGCGAGGCACGGCCGAGCTCCTCTTCCGGCGCTTCCACCGCGGCGACACCGGGCGGCACGGCTCCGGGCTCGGGCTCGCCCTCGGGCGCGCCATCGCCCGCCGCCACGGCGGCGACGTCCTCATCACGAGCCCGGGGCGCGGCGCGGGCGCCACGGCCGAGGTGTGGCTCCCGCTGGTCGAACCGCGCCAGGGAGACCGCTGACATGGCGCGCCTCCTGCTCGTCGAGGACGACCCGACCCTCGCGCTCTCGCTGCGGCTCGCGCTCACCGACCAGGGGCACGCGGTCACGGCCGTCGGGACGCTCGCGCGCGCGACGGCGGCGACCGACGCGGACGAGCCCGGCTTCGACCTGATCGTCCTCGACCTCGGCCTCCCGGACGGCGACGGGCTCGAGCTCTGCGCGCGCCTCCGCGCCCGCGGCGACTTCGTGCCGATCATCGCGCTCACCGCGCGCCACACGCTCGAGGCGCGCGTGGCCGGCCTCCGGAGCGGAGCGGACGACTACGTCACGAAGCCCTTCGACCTCCCGGAGCTCGTCGCGCGCATCGACGCGCTCCTCCGGCGCTGCACGACGTGGCCGACGTCCGCCGCCGCGACGAGCCCGAGCGACGAGACGCGCATCGGGCGCCTCGTCGTGGACTTCCGCCGCCGCGAGGCCGCCTGCGACGGCGAGGCGGTGGCGCTGTCGGACCTCGAGCTGCGGCTCCTCATGTACCTGCTCGCCCGCGCGGGCGAGGTCGTGACGCGCGAGGCGCTGCTCGTCGACGTCTGGGAGCTCCCGGCGTCGTCGCGGACGCGCACCATCGACACGTTCATCTATCGGCTCCGGAAGCTCATCGAGCCGGATCCCGCGCACCCGCGCTACCTGCAGAGCCTCCGCGGCGCGGGCTACCGGCTCGACCGGGCGTGACCCCGGCAGCGCTCGCGGCGGGCGCGCGCGTGTGGTGCGCCGTTGCCAGTTCGGCCGCATTTTGATAGCCCCCCAAGGGCAATCTCATCGGAGGAACCCATGCGCGCCGCCTCGCTCGTCACGTTCACGCTCGTCCTCGCCCTCGCCGCCTGCGGCAAGAGCGACGGCGACGGCTCCGGGAATGGCGGCGGCGGGGCGGCTCCCGCCGGCGCGACGAAGATCGGCGCGGTGCTGCCGCTCTCGGGCGCGACCGCGACCTACGGCGAGGAGACGCTCGGCGGGCTCAAGCTCGCGATCGACGAGATCAACGCGATGGACGGGCCGAAGCTCGACCTCACGTACAAGGACACGAAGGGCGACAGCACCGAGACGGCCAAGCTCGTCGGGCAGCTCATCCAGGTCGACGGCGTGAAGGCCATCATCGGCGAGATCGCGTCGACCAACACGCTCAAGGGCGCGAAGGTGGCGCAGGAGTCGGGGATCCCGATGATCACGCCGGGCTCGACCAACGTGGAGGTCACGAAGAAGGGCGACTACATCTCGCGGGTCTGCTTCATCGACCCCGTGCAGGGCGCCGTCCTCGCGCGCCTCGCCCTGAACGACCTGAAGAAGACGCGGGCCGCCATCGTGGTCGACAAGGCGAGCGACTACTCGGTCGGCCTCGCGGACGCCTTCAAGAAGACGTTCACCGCGGGCGGCGGCGCCATCGTCGGCGAGGAGACGTTCACCGCCGGCGACAGCGACTTCAGCGCGCTCATCACGAAGGTCGTGAGCCAGAACCCGGACGTCATCCTCGTCCCCGCGTACTACGGCGACGTCGGCCCGATGCTGCGCCAGGCGGGCACGCAGTGGCAGGGGATCCCGGTGCTCGCGGGCGACGGCATCGACAGCCCCGATCTGCTGACGCTCATGGGCGGCTACAACGGCGACGTCTACATGAGCACGCACTTCTCGGCCGACGACACCGCGCCGAAGGTCAAGGACTTCGTGGCCAAGTACAAGGCGAAGTTCGGCAAGGCGCCGGGCGCCATGTCGGCCCTCGGCTACGACGCCGCCTACGCCCTCTACGACGCGATGAAGCGCGCCGGCACGGACGACCCGAAGAAGGTCAAGGACGCCATCAACGCCATCAAGGGCCTCGAGGGCGTCACCGGCACCATCACGCTCGACGAGAACCGGAACGCCACGAAGGACGTCGTGATCCTCAAGGTGAAGCCGACCGGCAAAGAGTTCTACAAGCGCATCAGCGCCGAGTAGTCGCGGGAGCCCCCGCCGCCCTCCCCCGCCGCCGGACCGTCGCGCGTGGAATACCTCCTCGATCAGCTCCTGAACGGCCTCTCCCTCGGCTGTATCTACGCGTTCATCGCGCTCGGATACACGATGGTCTACGGCATCATCAAGCTCATCAACTTCGCCCACGGCGAGTTCTTCATGGTGGGCGCCTTCGCCGGCTACTTCGTGCTGTCGGCGGCTGGCATCGAGGCGATCGGGCTCCCCGAGCCGCTCCCGATGATCCTCGCGTTCGGTATCGCGATGCTCGCGGCGGCGCTGTCGTCGGGGGTGCTCGCGGTCATCGTGGAGCGGCTCGCGTACCGGCCGCTCATGGGGAGCTCGCGCATCGCGGCGCTCTTGACGGCGCTCGGGGTGAGCCTCTTCCTGCAGAACGTCGGGATCCAGGTCTTCTCGGCGGAGCAGCGCGGCTACCCCGAGGCGCGCCGCTACATCGACCTCGACGACGCCGCCGACTACGTCGGGCAGACCTTCCCGGGGCTCGCCTACGCCACGTTCACCGTGACGAGCCCGACCGGGAAGGACAGCGAGGTGCGCGAGATCCTCGCGGGCCCGGACAAGGCGCTCACGGCCGACGCCGTCGCCGAGCTGAAGTACAAGAAGGACGCGGACGGCGAGCCCGTGGGCGGCTTCTACGTGTCGTCGCCGTTCTCGCACACCGCGAAGACGCTCATCGTCATCGTGTCGCTCGCGCTCTCGTTCGGGCTCCTCTGGCTCCTCGTGCACCGGACGCAGTTCGGCCGCGCGATGCGCGCCGTGAGCTACAACCCCGAGGCGGCGAAGCTCATGGGGATCCAGTCGACGCGGGTCATCTCGATGACCTTCTTCGTCGGCGCCTTCCTCGCGGGCATCGGCGGCATCATCTGGGGCATGCGCTACGGCAAGATCGAGCCGTTCATGGGCTTCATGCCTGGGCTCAAGGCGTTCATCGCGGCGGTCATCGGCGGCATCGGCTCCATCCCGGGCGCCGTGTTCGGCGGGATCCTGCTCGGCGTGCTCGAGGTGCTGATCCCGGCGTACCTCCCGAGCGAGTACAGCGGCTACAAGGACGCGGTCGCGTTCATCGCGCTCATCGCGATCCTGCTGTACCGGCCACAGGGGCTCTTCGGGCGCTTCGAGGGCGAGAAGGTCTGACCCATGGCGTTCGTCCTCGACCACCTCGTGCACCTGAGCATCCTCGTGATGCTCGCGCTCTCGTTGAACCTCATCAACGGCTTCGCCGGCATGTTCTCGCTCGGCCACCACGGCTTCTTCGCCGTGGGCGCCTACGCGGCCGCCGTGGTCGTCTTCTACGGCGCGCAGGGGAGCGTCCCCGCGGGCGAGGCGGCGGTCGTCGCGGGGAGCGCGTCGAGCATCCTCTGGTTCGTCGCGAGCCTGGTCGTCGGGATCGTCGCGGCCGGGATCTTCGGCTTCATCGTCGGGGTGCCGTGTCTCCGGCTCCGCGGCGACTATCTCGCCATCGCGACGCTCGGCTTCGGCGAGATCGTGCGGATCCTCGCGCAGAACACCGAGGCGGTCGGCGGCGCGCGCGGGATGGAGGTGAGCTACCTGCTGCTCGAGCGCGACGTCGACACGCAGAACGAGTACGCGCTCCTCTACGCGATCCTGGTGGTCGCGCTGACGGCGGTGACGTTCGTGTTCATCCGGAACCTCATCCGCTCGCGCCACGGGCGCTCGCTCGTGTCGATCCGCGAGGACGAGGTCGCCGCCGAGCTCGTCGGCATCAACCTCGCGCGCGCGAAGCTCATGGCGTTCGTCGTCGGCGCGGCCTTCGCGGGGCTCGCGGGTGCCCTCTACGCGAACTACATGACCCAGATCGAGCCGAAGGAGTTCAACCTCATCAAGGGCATCTACATCCTGCTCTTCGTGGTGCTCGGCGGGATGGGGTCGCTCACGGGCACGATCATCGCGGGCTTCGTGCTCTACGTGCTCGACAAGATCGTGCTGAACCTGATGCCGCAGGAGATCCAGTCGCTCCGCGAGGTCCTGTTCGCGCTCATCCTCATCATCCTGATGATCTCGCGGCCGCAGGGGCTCCTCGGGCACAAGGAGCTCGCGGACACCCGCTTCTGGCAGCGCCTCTTCCGGCGCCAGCGCGGCCTGAAGGAGTCGTCATGAGCACGGCCCCTGCCCCGTCCGCGGGCGTCCCGGTCCTTGAGATGCGCGGCGTCACGAAGCGCTTCGGCGGGCTCACGGCCGTCGAGGGGTTCGAGGCGCGCCTCGGCGAGCACGAGGTCGTCGGGCTCATCGGCCCGAACGGCGCCGGGAAGACCACGGTCTTCAACCTCATCACGGGCGTCTACGAGCTCACGGCCGGCGCGATCGCCGTGCGCGGGCGCGACACGAAGGGGCTCCGGCCGGACCAGATCACGTCGCTCGGGGTGGCGCGCACGTTCCAGAACATCCGCCTGTTCCGGCGCATGTCGGTGCTCGAGAACGTGCAGACCGCGATGGATCTGCGCCTCGGCTACGGGATCCTCGCGAGCGTCCTGCGCACGCGCCGCTTCCGCGAGCGGGAGCGCGAGATCACCGAGAAGAGCCGGGCGCTCCTCGACCTCGTCGGCCTCGCGGACGACGCCGACGAGCGCGCCGGCGCCCTCGCGTACGGGGAGCAGCGGCGGCTCGAGATCGCGCGCGCGCTCGCGACCGATCCGCGCCTGCTCATCCTCGACGAGCCGGCCGCCGGGATGAACCCGCAGGAGACCGACGAGCTCGGCGAGATGCTGCACGTCATCCGGAAGCGGCACGATCTCACGCTGCTCCTCATCGAGCACGACATGAAGTTCGTGATGCGGATGTGCGAGCGCATCATCGTGCTCGACTACGGCCGCATCATCGCGACCGGCACGCCCGCCGAGGTGCGCGCGAACCCGGCCGTCATCGCGGCCTATCTCGGGGACGAGGAGTAGCCGGCGTGCTCGAGGTGAAGGACATCCACGTCTACTACGACGCCATCCACGCGCTGAAGGGCGTGTCGCTCGAGGTGCGCGAGGGCGAGATCGTGACGCTCATCGGCGCGAACGGCGCCGGCAAGACGACGACGCTGCGTGCCATCATGGGGCTGAACCCGCCGCGCGAGGGGGCGGTGGTCTACGCCGGGCAGGACGTCGCGAAGCTCGACACGCCGGGGCGCGTCGGCGCTGGCCTCATCCTCTGCCCCGAGGGGCGGCAGATCTTCGCGAACCTGACCGTGCACGAGAACCTGCGCATCGGGGCGTTCCTGCGGCGGGACGTCGCGCGGATCGAGCGCGACATCGACGAGGTCTACGGCTTCTTCCCGCGCCTCCGCGAGCGCGACAAGCAGCTCGGCGGTACGCTCTCGGGCGGCGAGCAGCAGATGCTCGCGATGGGGCGCGCGATGCTCTCGAGCCCGAAGATGCTGCTCCTCGACGAGCCGTCGATGGGGCTCGCGCCACTGTTCGTGAAGCAGATCTTCGAGATGATCGAGACCATCCGGAGCCGCGGGACGACGATCCTGCTCGTCGAGCAGAACGCGCACGCGGCGCTCAAGATCGCCGATCGCGCCTACGTCATGGAGACCGGCGTCATCACGCTGTCCGGGCCGGCCGCCGAGCTCGCGGCGAACCCCGAGGTGCGCGATGCGTACCTCGGCGTCTGAGCGCTCGCGGCTCATCCGGTGAGCCTCCTCCGCCGCGTGCTCGGGCTCTTCGGCGCGCCCCGCCCGCGCCCGCCGCTCCAGCGACTCTGGCGCGCGCTCGGGCGCGAGAGCGAGCGCGCGCGGATCTTTGCGCTCGCCGTGGCGGCGCCGCGCCTCCACGTCGCCGAGTCCGCGGACCACGTGACGCTCGCGCTCGAGGTGGGGCGCCGGCCGGGCGACCTCGCGCCGGAGCACCGCTTCCGGGCGGGCGCGGACCGCGACCGTGACGCGGCGATCGCGGCGGCGGTGGTCGCGGCGCTCCGAGCCGGTGACCTCTCCGTGGACGAGCTCGTCACTGCCGAGGAGGCCGAGCTCATCGCGGCCATCGTCGCCGTCGCCCGCAGACGCCGCGGCGAGCTCGCACCGGACGCGCTCCTCGACGCGCTCGCGGCGTGCGACGTGACGGCGCCGACGCCGCTCCCGGTCGTGACGCGAGCCGCCTCGGTGGAGCGCGCCGACCTCGAGGTGGCCGCGCTCGTCGTGTGGGCCGCCGTCCTCTGGAGCGAGCGCGGCGTCGAGCGCGCGCGTGACGCGTTCGCGCGAGCAGATCGGGCGCTCCCCGTGTAGAATGCCCCGCGCGCGCGGCCACGCCGTTCGCCGGCGCGGGAAGCGGACCAGCCACCAGGGGGAGAAGATGAAGGCGATCGTCATCGGCGCCGGCTTCGGCGGGCTCGCAGCAGCGCTCCGACTGCGCGCGCGCGGCTACGACGTGACCGTCTGCGAGGCGCGCGGGGAGCCGGGCGGGCGCGCGGCGGTCTTCCATGAGGGGGGCTACACCTTCGACGCCGGCCCCACCGTCATCACCGCGCCCTACCTCTTCGAGGAGCTGTTCGCGCTCTTCGGGAAGGACCCGCGCGACTACTACGAGCTCGTGCCGGTCGACCCGTTCTATCGCGTGATCTTCGACGACGGCGCGCACTTCGACTACGTCGGCGAGGAGGACCGCCTGCTCGCGCAGATCGCCCGCCTCTCGCCGCGCGACGTCGACGGCTACCGGAAGCTCGCCGACCACGCGCGCCGGATCTTCGAGGTCGGCTACACGGGGCTCGCCGACAAGCCCTTCTCGCGCGTGACCGACATGCTGAAGGTCGTGCCCGCGATGGTGCGGCTCGAGAGCCACAAGTCGGTCTACGGGCTCGTGAGCCGGTACATCAAGGATGAGCGGCTCCGGCAGGTCTTCACGTTCGAGCCGCTGCTCGTGGGCGGGAACCCGTTCCGCGCGAGCTCGATCTACCTGCTCATCCACTGGCTCGAGCGGAAGTGGGGCGTCCACTTCGCGAAGGGCGGCACGACCGCGCTCGTCGGGGCGCTGTGGCGCCTGATGCAGGAGGAGGGCGTCGAGACGCGGCTCGACACGCCGGTCGCGGAGATCCTCGTCGAGGGCGGGCGCGTCACGGGCGTCGTGACGGACGCCGGGGAGCGCCTCGCGGCGGACGTCGTGGTCGCGAACGCCGACCCGACGATGGTCTACGGGCGCATGATCGACCCGCGTCACCGCCCGAAGCACGGCGACGCCGCGCTCGCGCGCACGCGGCAGTCGATGAGCCTCGTGGTGGCCTATTTCGGCGCGAGCCGGACGTACCCCGAGCTCGCGCACCACACGATCCTCCTCGGGCCGCGCTACAAGGGGCTCCTCGCCGACATCTTCGACAAGAGGGTCCTCGCCGACGACTTCTCGCTCTACCTCCACGCCCCGACGCGCACCGACGCGAGCCTGGCGCCGCCCGGGCACGAGGCGTTCTACGTGCTCTCGCCGGTGCCGAACCTGCGCGCGGACATCGACTGGGCCGAGGAGGGGCCGCGCTACGAGGCGCGGATCCTCGAGCACCTCGAGCGGCGGCTCCTGCCCGGGCTCCGCGAGTCGCTGACGGTGAAGTTCCACGTGACGCCCGAGTACTTCGCGCGCGAGCTGCGCTCGGCGGACGGCGCCGCGTTCGGCCCGGAGCCGCTGCTCACGCAGTCGGCGTGGTTCCGCTACCACAACCGCTCGGAGGACGTCGGCGGGCTCTACTTCGTCGGGGCGGGGACGCACCCGGGCGGCGGGCTCCCCGGGGTGCTCAACACCGCGCGGGTGCTCGACCGCGTGGTGCCGGACGCGCGGCGCGGGGCCGCGCGCGCCACGGGCGCATGAGCGGCGCGGCGGCGCTCGATCCGGCGCTCGTCGCCGCGTGTCGCGAGGTGATGGCGCGCCACGCCCGCTCGTTCGACCGCGCGGCAGGGCTCCTGCCGGCGGCGACGCGCGACCGGGTCGCCGTGCTCTACGCCTTCTGCCGGCTCGTCGACGACAGCGTCGACGAGGCGCCGAGCGCGGAAGAGGCCGCCCGCGAGATCGCCGCGCTCGACGCGGAGCTCCGCGGGGACGCGGCCGCGCGGCCGATCGTCGCGGCGTATCGGGCGCTCGGGGCGGACATCGGGGCGGCGCGGGAGCTCGTGCGCGGGGTCGCGTCGGACGTCGGGCGCGTGCGGGTCGCCGACGACCGGGAGCTCCTGCGCTACGCGTACCGCGTGGCCGGGACGGTCGGGCTCATGATGTGCCCGGTGCTCGGCGTGAGCGACGCGCGGGCGCTCCCGCACGCGGTCGACCTCGGTGTGGGGATGCAGCTCACGAACATCTGCCGCGACGTGCTCGAGGACGCGGGGCGCGACCGGGTGTACCTGCCGGAGACGCGCCTCCGGGCGGCCGGCGGGAGCGGCGACGCGCTCGTCCGGGGCGAGGTCCCGCGCGGGCTCGTCGCGGAGGTCGTCCTCGACGTGCTCGCGCTCGCCGACCGCTACTACGCGTCGGCGGACCTCGGGCTGCGCTTCATCCCGCCGGCGCCGCGGCAGGCGATCCTGCTCGCGAGCCGCCTGTACCGCGGGATCGGGACGGTGCTGCGGCGGCGCGGCGGCGACGCGCTCGGCGTCGGGCGGGCGGTCGTCGGGGGCGCCGAGAAGGCGCTGCTCGCGGCGGTCGCGCTCGCGCAGAACGCGCGCCCCACGGTGCTCGGGCTCGGGGCGCCGCCGGCGCACGACGCGACGCTCCACGAGGCGCTCGCGGGGCTCCCGGGGGCGAACGCGCGGGCGGTGTCTCCGAGCGGAGACAGCGACCGGCGACAGGGCTGACAACCAGCGGAGACAGCGGGCGCCTGGCGCGCGCGATTCTCCCACGGTTCCAGCAGGTTATGGCGGTGGCACGGACCCTGCGTTGGAGGCGTTGCGTGGCTGGCACGAGGGGCTGGCCGAACGCGACCACCGACAGACCAGGGGAGACCGACCATGCGCCTTCAGAACCGCCTGCACCTCGTCACGACCGCCGCGCTCGCCGCGGCTCTCGGGCTCGGCGCCGCCGCGTGCGACGCCGGGGGGACGACCGGCACGACGACCACCAACGACGACCCGAACACGGTCGCCTACGCCGGCTTCGCGCTCACGGGCGACGAGGCGTCGGACGACTCGTTCACGGACGACGCGAACCCCGAGCCGCTCATCGACGCGCTCGGCGACGCGATGGGCGGCGACGAGGGCGAGGAGGTCCCGTCCGCCGACGAGGTCGACCCGGGCGAGCTCGACGAGGACGTCGCCGACGAGGGTCCGGACGTCATCGCGCGCACGGTCCTCTTCGTCTGGGGCAAGCCCATCGCCGATCCCGACTTCGAGGCGACGACGACGTGGCGCGGCGGGATCACGACGAGCGTCGGGCGCGTGCGGCCGCTCCGCAAGGTCCGCTTCGAGGCGACCGACCACCTCGTGCGCGACGGGGACCCGCAGATCGTCGCGTTCTCGACCGTGACCGGCCCGCACCACGACGGCGTGCTCGTGCGGCTCGTCGTGCCGCGGCGGATGGCGTCTCTCGGCGGTACGCTGAGCTTCCGGACGGGCGTCTTCCAGAAGTCCGTCCCCATCGCGGATCTGCTCGACGGCTACCATGAGGCGTTCCGCGTCGACGACGCCGGGAACGCGCTCCTCGTGAGCACGGTCATGGCGCACCGCTGCCCGCACGGGCTCATGCGGCTCCGTTGGGAGCGGAAGGACGCGCGCGGCGGGATCTTCGGCGGCAAGGTCTTCGGCCACGACGGCGCGCTCGTCGGGCGGGTCGCGGGCGTCTGGGGCAAGGTCGGTGAGCGGCGGCTCTTCAAGGGCTTCTTCCTCGGGCCGATGAACGAGCGCCGGGGCGTCCTGAAGGGCAGCTACGCGCCGTTCCCGGACGGCGTCGACGCTGACGGCGGCGCGTTCCGCGGCGTCTGGACGCTCCGTGGCCGCGAGGTGCAGGGGGTGCTCGCGGGGATGTACCGCGTGGCGGCCGAGGGCGGTGAGGGCATGGCGCAGGGGCACTGGCTCGCGCGCTGCCTCGATGGCGCGGCACCCAGCTGCGACGTGGACCTCGCGCTGCCGGCGCCGCCGGCGCCCGACTGCGCCTGCGAGCCGGACGCGGAGAACGCCGACGCCGACCTCTGCGCCTGCGTGATGGAGCCCGGCCCCGACGCGTGCGTCCGCCCGGAGCCGCTCTCGACGGAGCGCCCGAGCGACGCGCCGGCGGAGTGACGACGCCGCGCTGAGCGCGCTGCGATCGTGATCGTCGCCCCCCTGGCCCCCTCGGCCGGGGGGGCTTCTCGCGTTCGGTGCCGGCGGGTTACGGGCGATGGCGATCGCGCGAGGCGCGCGCGCGTGCCTTCCCCTTGGCGCGCGCGGCGGCGAGCCGTATGCTGCGGGCCGCGGTTCGGTCCCGCTCCGTACGACCCGTGTCGTCACCACGAGGTACGCATGAACCCCGTCCTGTCCCCGAGCCGCAACCAGTCCGAGCAGAGCCAGCAGCCGAGCGGCGGAGGTGGCGCCTCGCAGGCCGAGCGCGGCGGCGCGTTGCACGGCGACCTCCGCGGGGCGACCTACGACGAGGCCGTTCAGATGCTCGCGCCGGGCGGCGCGCAGACGACCGAGCAGCGTGGCGGCGCAGGCGCCCAGGCGCAGGAGCGCGGGGGCGCGGGCGCGGGGCCGGCGGCGTCGGTCGACGAGAGCACGCCGTCGCAGGTGCGGCTCGAGAACCTTTCGGTGAGCGGCCGGATCCCGGCCGGGAAGACGCTCCAGGGCAGCTGGCAGTATTCGATCCGCACGATGTACGCCACGACGGTGACGATCAGCGTCAGCCGGAACGAGCTGCGCGTGACGACGTCGCCGACGCTCGACATCGACGCGCAGTGGCCGGCGCAGAACATGTCGATCTGGAGCGCCGGGGTGAACTTCGGGACCGGGGCGCCGTTCGCGAACGTGCACCTCATCCGCGGGCTCGGCGAGGGCTTCATCGACATGACCGACCGCGCGCGCGGGTCGATCACGGGGATGCTGAGCGGGGCGATCGCGGGGACGGCCATGGCGCGGCCGGGGTACGACCCGTTCAGCGACCGCGACATCATGGGGACGCTCGCGCGCATCAAGACGAACTTCGAGAACCTGCCGGACGCGGGCGGCGGCGGCGGCGACGTGACGGCGGCGGACGCGTCGGTGACGGCGCTGTCGGCGACGCTGCGGATGCAGGCGCCGTTCGCGCAGATGCAGGATGGCGTGGGGGTGTCGATCCCGTCGGGCGCGGCGATCACGGCGAACGCGCAGGGGGCGGCGAACCTGCCGCGCCTCCAGGGCGCGCGGAGCGCGGGCGAGGCGGCGCAGGCGGCGACGATCCAGAGCCTCGGCCTGTCGAGCGACGGGATCACGCTCGAGAAGGACGGCAAGCCCATCGCGCGGCTCGAGAGCCTGACGCTGCATCGCGGCGGGCAGGTCACGCTCGACCGCTTCACGCTCCTCGGCTCGGGGGCCACGGCGGCGGGCTTCGAGAGCCTCATCCGGCTCATCGCGGCGGCGGCCGGCGCGGCGCAGCACGGGGCCCCGCCGGAGCTCGGGGTGGGCATCGCGGCGCAGCGCGGCGACCTCGACCCGCAGTTCGTGCGCGGGCTCTCGAAGTCGATGGTCGAGGAGGGGCTGACGAAGGCGGCGCGCGACATGGTCACGCAGAACCGGAACGCGATCCCGGGCGTGGACCTCGCGGCGGCGCTCGGCATGTAGCGGGGGCGGAGGCGGCGGCCCGAAGCCGTGGACCTCGGCGCGCCTTTCCGGGTAGTGTCCCGGCTCCCCCGGACACGTGGACCAGGAGCGCGCCGTGAGCGTACCCCGCCTGCAGGAGCTGTTCATCGGCATCGCCGGCCTCATCGGCGCGGGCAAGACGACGCTCGCGAAGGCGCTCGGCGCGCACCTCGATCTGCCCGTGTACTTCGAGCCGGTGGCGGACAACGAGTACCTCGCGGACTTCTACCGCGACACGGCGCGCTACTCGTTCGCGACGCAGATCTACTTGTTGAACCGCCGCTTCCAGCAGCACCAGGAGATCATCTGGCGCGGGATCGGCGCGGTGCAGGACCGCACGATCTACGAAGACGCGGTGTTCGCGAAGACGCTCGTCGATCAGGGGCTCATGGAGGAGCGGGACTACCGCACGTACCTCGAGCTCTTCCGGCACATGTCGAACTTCATGTGCCGCCCGCACCTCATCGTCTACCTCGACCTCGGCCCGGAGACGTCGCTCGCGCGGATCAAGGAGCGGGAGCGGGCGGTGGAGTCGGGGATCTCCATCGAGTACCTGCGGGCGCTGCACGCGGAGTACGAGAAGTTCATCGTGGACATCGCGCGGATGGTGCCGGTCATCCGGATCCCGTGGGAGGACTACAAGGACGCCGAGGAGACCGCGACGATGATCGAGCGCGAGTACCTGAGCGGGAGCTTCCTGCGCGACGTGCAGTGGGACCGCCGCGGGATGTGAGGGCCGGCGCGCGGTGGTCAGGCGGCGCTCGGCGCGGCCGAGCAGCGGGCGACGAGGAAGTCGGCGACGACGCGCGCGGCGAGTGAGCCGGGCTGCGCGGGCTGGAGCAGGGAGAAGGGCGTCGTGCGGCCGCCGAAGGGCGCGAGCACCTCGGTGAGAGCGCCGCTGTCGAGGTCGTCTCTGACGAGGAAGTGAAAGCTCTGGACGAGGCCTGCACCGGCGCGGGCGAGGGTCAGGGCGCCGAGCGCGTCGCCGGAGCAGCGGAGGGTGTCGGGCGGCGCGACCTCCACCGGCTCGCCGCCTTCGCCGCGGAAGATCCAGGGCAAGGGGCGCCCGGTGCTGGGCCGGACGAACGTGACGCAGCGATGCGCGGAGAGCGCGTCGAGGCTCGTCGGAGCGCCGTGATCGGCGAGGTAGCGGGGGCTCGCGAAGACGCCGATGGACGCGTCGCTGAGGCGGCGCAGGCGGTGCGTCGAGTCCTGGAGTGGCCCCATGCGGATGGCGAGGTCGAAGCGGTCGGCGACGAGGTCGACGTTCTGGTTCGAGACGTTGACCTCGAGCGTGATGAGCGGGTGGAGGGCGGCGAGCTCGGCGAGCGCGGGCAGCACCACGGTGTGGCCGAGGGTCGGCGGCACGCTGAGGCGGACGAGGCCGGCCGGCTCGGCCTGCTCGGCGCTGAGCGAGCGCTCCGCCTCCTCGAGGACGTGGAGGGCGAAGCGGCACTGCGCGAAGTAGACGGCGCCGGCGTCGGTGAGCTCGACCGCGCGCGTGGTGCGGCGGAAGAGCGTCACGCCGAGCGACTCCTCGAGCGCCTTGACGCCGCGGCTCACGGCCCCCTGGGTGACGCCGAGCTCGCGGGCTGCCGCCGTGAAGCTCCCGGCTTCGGCGACGGCGCAGAACAGCTCGACGAGGCGGGCAGAGGCGATCATTCATGAGCTCCACTCATGAGTGTAGTGCGTACGGAGTCGGTACACAACGGGACCACGCGGGCCCACAGTGGCCGTGTCATCCACATGGGAGCGGACGATGCAGAAGATCCTCGCTGTCGCGACGAACGACGCGACACTCATCAATGGCAAGCGCACGGGGCTCTGGCTCTCGGAGCTCACCCACTTCCTCGCGGAGATCGAGGACGCCGGGCTCGGCTGGGACGTCGTGAGCCCTCGCGGGGGCGTCATCCCGCTCGACGAGAACAGCGTCACCCGGCGACAGCTCGCGGACCGCGCGAACGCGCGCTTCCTGGGGCGACCCGAGCTGAGGGCGGCGCTCGAACGCTCGCGGAGCTGCGCCGAGGTCGACGTCGCGGAGTACGCGGGCATCTACCTCGCTGGCGGCCACGGGACGATGTTCGACTTTCGGCACTCCGAGGACCTGAAGCTGCTGATCACGGCGTTCGACCGGCGGGAGGCTTGGCTCAGCGGCGTCTGCCACGGCGTCGCGGGCTTCGTGGACGTGGTCGACCGAGCCGGCGGCCGGCTCATCGCGGACAAGACCGTCACGGGGTTCTCGAACCTCGAGGACCTGCTCGCGCGCTCGAAGCGCTGGATGCCCTTCCTCCTCGAGGACGCCCTGCGGGACGGCGGCGCGACCTACCGGAAGGGCCTCCTCCCCTTCACGGAGCGGGTCGAGGTCGATGGCCGCCTCATCACGGGCCAGAACCCGCAGTCGGCGCGCGGCGTGGGCCGGGCGCTGGTCTCGGCGCTCTCGGCGAGCGGGTCGGCGTTGGCGGCGTGACCGCTCACCGCGGTGGCGGCCGGCAGCTCCTTGACAACCGAATATCGATCGAGCCGCGCGAGCTTCACGCGCGATCCGGCGGCGTCGTGGGGACTCCCCGCCCCACGACGCCCGCCGGGTCGCGCGCGGAGCCCGTCAGCGCAGGCCGAGTCGCTCCATGACCTTGTAGAGGCCCGGGCGCGTCAGATCGAGCTCGCGCGCGGCCTGCGACACGTTGCCGCCGTGCCGGGCGATCGCGGCCTCGACGACAGCGCGCTCGGTCGCCGCCACCGCGTCCTTCAGCGTCACGGGTTGCCCGTCGGGCGCTTGGGTGGCGCCAGGTGGCGGCGCCTGACCGGCGACGCGCTCGCTGAACACGCTCGCCCTGATGGGCTCTCCCTCGGGCGTGAGGGCGACGGCGCGGAGGATCTCGTTCTCGAGCTCCCGGACGTTGCCGGGGAAGTCGTACCGCGACAGGGCCCAGAGCGCGTCCGCCGCGAAGCCTGGGATGCGCTTGCGCGCGCTGTCGGCGGCGCGGCCGAGGAGGAAGTGGGCGAGCAGGCTCACGTCGTCGCCGCGCTCGCGGAGCGACGGGATGCGGAGCGTGACCGCGTTGAGCCGATACATCAGGTCGGCCCGGAAGCGTCCCTCCGTCACGAGCCGCGCGAGGTCGCGATGGGTCGCGGAGACGACGCGCACGTCGACGCGCAGGGGCCTGCTCGCGCCGACGCGCCGCACCTCCCCGTCCTGGAGCACGCGGAGGAGCTTCGCCTGCATGACGCCGGGCATCTCGCCGATCTCGTCGAGGAAGATGGTGCCGCCGTCGGCCTCCTCGAAGAGTCCCTTCCGATCGGCCCCGGCCCCGGTGAAGGCGCCGCGCACGTGACCGAAGAGCTCCGACTCGATGAGCGACTCCGGCACCGCAGCGCAGTTGAACGCCACGAAGGGCTTCGCCGCGCGCCGGCTCCAGAGGTGGACGTTGCGCGCGAGGACCTCCTTGCCGCTCCCGGTCTCGCCGTTCAGGAGCACGGGCACATCGGAGCTGGCGACGCTGCGCGCGAGCGTCAGCGCCTCGGTGAACGCGCGGGACTCCCCGACCGGCTCGACGACCCGGAGCCCGGTCGCCGCCCCACGGAGCCGGGTGTTCTCGTCCTCGAGGCGCCTCCGCTCGACCTCGCCTTCCGCGCGGACGGCGAGCTGAGACGCGGAGAGCGCGACGATGGACGCCGCCACGGCGAGCTGGGGGAGCGCCGAAGCGGGCAGCGCCGCGGGCCCGAGGGGGGACCACCCCGCGATCACGCCGAAGCTCGCGCCGTGCGCGATCAGGGGCGCGGCGACGAACGCGCTCGCGCCAGTCTGGACGACGCTCGCCGTCATCTCGAGGGCGGCGTCCCCTTCGGTGAAGAGCACGACCTCGGCCCGGTCGAGCGAGGCGGCGCGGACACTCCCCGGCACGTCGTCGCCGACCGTCGCGTGGACGCCGGCGCCCCATATGGCGACGCCCCGCCCGGACGCGGCTGGGAGAAGGTCACTGAGGAAGGCGTGCGCGGCGCCGGCGAGCGCGGCGGCGTCCTTCGCGGTGAGCGCCTCCGCGGCGAGCGCCACGAGGCCCTCGTCGCGGCGCCGAGGAGGTCCGCGAGGGGTGCCGTCGCGACGACCGTCCGCTGCGGGTGGGCGCCCTGGGGCTCCGCGTGCACCGCCGAGGCCGCACGGACGGTCAGGCGCACCGGCCGGCGCGCGTCGCCGAGGAGGAGGGCGTCGCCTGCGTGGACGAAGACGGGCTCGCCGGCCACGAGAGGCGTCGGAGCGCCACCATCGCGCACGAGCACCGATCCGTTGCGACTCTCGAGGTCTTCGTAGGTGTATCCGGCAGGGGTGGCCTTCAACACGCCGTGCCGGCCGGAGACGGACACCTCGTCGACCATGACGTCGACGCCGTCGTCGCGACCGACGACGAGGTCCTGACCGCGAAGGTGGAAGACCCTGGGGAGTCGTCCTCCCACTCCTGGACGATGAGCTGGAGCGCGGCGTTCGAAGCGGCCGAGGGAGGCGTCGTCGTCATGGGAACTCCAGGATCACGCGGGCGTCGCCGGGACGGGAATGCGACGTGGAGGCGCCGTCGTCGCCCGAGGTGAGGGCGACGGCCAGGACGACGCCGCCGACGACGACGGCGCCGAGGGCGGTCCAGAACCACCACTCGGAGGCGACGCTGGCGTCATCCTGCCTCGCGGCGACCTCGACCCGGTGTGGGGCGTCGCGACTTCCCCACGAGGCGGGTCCGTTGTCGAGCCGGTCCCACGCCTCGGCCCATAGGAGCAGCGCAGGCTCGGAGACGAGCTCGGCCGGGACGGTCGCGACGAAGCGGCCTGCATCACGCGCCTCCATCGCGAACGAGAGCACGTCTCCAGCCGGCTGGTCGGGGCCAGCGGCCCGGGTGACGTGGAGGATCACCCGGGAGACACCGGTCCGGTCGGTGGCCGAGAGGGTCACGAACAGCGCGTTCCCCGCGCGCCCCGCGGGGACCTCCCCACGAGCGTCGGTGGGTCGACGTCCGGAGCGCGACCGCGCGCTTCTGCGAGGGCGGCACGCCACGGCGCCGGCCACGAGCCATCAGGGGCTCCCAGCCGGGCTCACGGGCTAGGAGCGCCACGAGATGATCGACCGCCTGAGCCCGGCGACCGGTCGACAGCGCCGCCTCGGCAGACAGCGCGAGGATCGCGACGCGGACCTCGGGGCGGCGTCGGAGAGCGCCTCGCGGAGGACCGCGAGCTCGCGCTCGGCGCAATCGTAGTCGAGCGCGTCATAGCAGACGCGCGCCCGGGCGAGCCCGGCGTCGGGCGACGCGGCGCGGGCGTCACCCGCGGCGAGGACGGTGAGCGCGAGCAGCGCCGCGAGCCCTCGTCGCCGCGTCACGGGTGCCCCTCCCGCAGGGGCCGACGACGTCGTAGGGCGTGAGCACGACGAGCTCGCTCGACGTCGCTAGGAAGCGGTGGCCACTGCCGCCGAGGAGGACGAGAGCCACGCCGGACGGGGCGGCGGGGAGATCGGCGAGGAGCGTCGCGCCGGTCGCGCCGAGTCGCCCGAGGTGGAGCGCGTCCCCGGCGGGGTCATTGGCGAGGAACGCGTCGCCGACGCCGTCGAAGGCGATAGCCTCCGGGGCGGCGCCGGCTCCGAGGGTGAGGAGATCGAGGTGCCCGGTCGTCGCGTCGAAGACACCGAGAGCGGGAGCGCTGCCCCACAGGCGATGACGACGCGGTCGTCGACGGCGGTCGCGAGCGCGCCTGGCGCGGCGCAGCCGACCAGGCTCCAGGAGGCCACGACGCCCCCATCGACGGGCACCCCGACGAGCTTCCCGTTCGCCCCGGATCGGGCCGTCACGAGGAGCCGCCGGCTATCCCAGGCGAGGGCGACGAGGCCGAGGCCGGGGTCGACTCCGGAGACCGCGACCGCCTCACCGCCCGCGAGGGACACGAGGGAGCTGCCTCCGCCATCATCGACGATCGCGAACGCGAGGCCCCCGCGGGCGGCGACCGCGGTGGCGCGGGCGCCGTCGCCGAGCGCGACGTCACCCGCCGCCCCGCCGCTGCCGATGGCGACACGCGCGACGGCAGCGACGTCGGTGAGGGCGACATAGGCCGTGTCCTGTGTGACGGCCACCGCGCCCGGGCTGTGACCGAGCGGGTAGACCTCGTTCCCACCGAGCGGACAGCCGCGGTCGCTCTGGAAGCGCTGGAGGTAGCCGCTCGCGGCGTCATCGCAGCGCGCCGCGACGAAGACGGTGACATCGTCGCTGTCGCTGTCTGGAACGGCGGCCCCGACGAACTCGCGCCCGCTACATCCCGGCGGCTGCGGGACGGTCGCCGCGCCCGGCGCCGGCTGGGCGATCACGCGCAGATCGAAGGGAGCGCTCGGGACGCCGCACCGACGCACGCTGAGGCCGCTGGTGTCGGAGCTCGACGTGGGGACCGCCGCGGAGACCGCGTCCGGAGCCCAGGCCTCTACGGCCAGCTCGGCGACGCCGAGAGACACCCCGGAGTCCCCGTCCGGGGCCGCGCCGAAGCCGCTCCCCGAGATCGTCACGCGCGCTCCCTCCGAGGGTAGGACGGGATCGGGCGCCACCGTGTCGATGGTCGGGGGGCGGTCGACGCGAGCGGCACCACGACGTCGGCGACGCCATCCGCGACGATGGTGACGGGATCGGAGGTGCCACGCAGGAGGGTGTCGCCGTCGATACCGACCACGTCGACCTCGACCACGACCTGCAGACCCGCGGGCAGCTCGTCGAAGACGATGTCGGCGCCGCAGTCGACGACCTCGGCCGGCTCGGGGGAAGGAGTCGCCGAGGCGAAATATCTGCGCCTGGACCGCCGCCGCGCAGTAGTCCTCGCAGTAGCCCTCCGACAGCGCGAGGCGCGCGACGCCGCGCCCGTGTCCGACGCTGCAGGAGGCGAGGAGCGCGGCGATGGCGACGTGCTCGAGACGGCTCACGGCGCGGCCTCGCGCACGATGAACCCCGAGCCGTGCGTTCTCGGGCCCATCGACCTCGCAGCGCAACCCAGCGGCCGGGATGACGAGGCCGACGAGCGGCGTCGGCCCCGAGACGCCGCCGCAGCGGGCCTGATAGAAAGTGCCGGCGGGCGCCCCCACCGTGGCGGCCGCGTGCTCGGCGCGGCGCGTCAGGCGCAGACGGACCTCGAAGCTCGGGCTCCCTCCCCGGAGACGGACGAGCTGCGCGGCGTCCGGGCTCGAGGCCCGTGAGCTCGCGCGGCGCGAGCCCACTCGCCCCGGCGCCGCTGACGTAGATGGGCCCGAGCCCGCCCTCGACGATGGCCAGGGAGAGGGCGGCAGGCGCGACGGCCGGTGTGACCAGGTCGCGGCGGCCGGCGGGCCTCGCCGTGTCGCGCTCACGCTGCGCGGCGGTCGGCGTCGCGTCGGGCTCCGCGGCGGCGCGCGTGTCGGCGACCGGCGGCGCGGCGGCGTCATCGGAGGCGCTCGGCCCGGCCGCGGGATCCGGGGTGGGAGCGGTGTCCGCGACGAGCCCGACCTGCGCGGTGTCGTCGTCGTCGCCACCGGGGACCGGGCCGGCGTCTCGCGTCGCGGCCACGCCAGCGTCGTCACGCGTGCCGGCTGCCAGCGCCGTCGCGTCCGGCGCGAGGAGGAGGAGTGAGCGGCTCGCGCCTCCGTCTCCCGACGACACGGCGAAGATCAGGACCACCACGAGCGCGCCGAGCGCGCCGAGGATGACGACGAGCGCCGCGGCGGATGGCGATCGCCCGGCTGGAGGCGCAGCGAGGACCACCTGTGGCCCCGGGACCGCGGGCATCGCCGGCGTCGTGGGAGACCTGGCGGGGCGCCGCCCGTCATCAGCCGGCACCGCGCGCGCGACGGCGTCCGCGAGCGCCGCTGGGTCCGGCGGGCCCCGGCCGCGAGGAGCGCGTCGAGCCAGGTGGCGGCGCTCGCTGGCCTCTCCGACGGATTGGGCGCGAGGGCCGCGAACACCGCCGCCTCCAGCGTCGCCGGGACCTCGGGTCGCAGCGCGAGCATCGAGGCCGGCAGCCGCGCGCGGGCGGCGAGGAGCTCGGCGATCCCGACCGGGCCCGGCGGTCGCGCGGGGCGCCGGTCAGCGCCTCGTAGGCGACGAGCGCGGCGCCGTAGAGGTCGGCCGCGGGGCCCGCGGCGCGCCCGTGGAGCTGCTCCGGCGCCATGTAGGCGAGCGTCCCCTTGACGCCGGCGACAGTGGCGGCGTCGGTCGCGGCCGTCCGCACGACCCCGAGGTCCGTGAGCTTCACCGCCCCGTCGCGCCCGAGCAGGACGTTGCCAGGGCTCACGTCCCGGTGGACGAGGCCGAGCGGGCGCTGATCGGGTCCCGTGGCGGTGTGGAGGGCGTCGAGCGCGCGCGCGCGAGCCCGGTGACGACCGCCATCGCCGCGGGAATAGGGAGTGGGCGACCGCGGCGGGCCCGGCGCTCGAGGAGGCTCCCGAGGTCGAGCCCGTCGACGTGCTCGAGGAGGAGCCAACCTGGCCCGCGCCGATAGAGCCGCACGATGTGGGGGAGTCGAGCGCCGCGAGGGCGTCCCCTCACGCGCGAAGAGCGAGGCGTGCGTCGCGTCCGCGGTCAGCAAGAGGCGCTTCACGACGACCGCGCGCGACGACCCGTCCGGGAGCGCCTCGTCCGCGAGGAAGAGCTCCCCATGCCACCGACGGCGAGCCGTCGATGGACGGTGACGCCGGGTATGGGCGGGTGTGTCTCCACCATTTTACACCGCGGCATCATAGGCGCCGCGTGGGAGCCCCGTCCAGAAGGCACCAGGTCCCGTCACGACGAGCAGCGGCGCGCCTGCGACGGGGGTCGCGGTCACCGCGACCTCGTCGTGGCACCCTTCTTGCGCTAGCTTGCGATAGATTGGGTTCGGTTCGTTTCGGCTCGGTCGGGTCGCGAGGGCGCAGGCGGAGGAGTGATGGGCACGGTGGCAACGCGCGGGATGGAAGCTCTGAGCGGCCTCGTGCTCGCGGCGACCTCACGGCCGGCGCGCTCGCAGGCGGCGGGTGCGACGGCGATGGAGGCAGCGACGCGACCGTCGCGTTCGAGGAGGCGCTCCCGACGGAGGAGACGCTGCTCTTCGCGTTCCCGACGCCGGGTGGCGTCGCCATCGTCGACGCGGCGCTCGACGGCGCCGAGGTGCACGCGGCGGCGCTCGGCGAGCCCTCGGCCCTCCACGAGACGATGCGCGGCACGGCGCGCGCCGTGAACGCGGCGCTGCTGGAGATCCTGAAGCCGCTGTCGAGCGCCATGGCGGCGACCGCGCCGGTCGAGAAGACGGCGACGCGGCGCGTGTGGGAGGCTGTCGGTCCCGGCGGGCTCGACCTCTACAGGCTGATCGTGACCCGCGCCGACGACGGTCACTTCGAGTTCCAGCTCTGGTCGCGCCCCGTCGACGAGGCGTCCGGCGGCGTCGCCGCCGGCTGGCGTGGCCGGGTCTTCGGCTCGACGACGCCGGGAGACCGCGCAGGCACTGGCCGCGGGGCCCTCTGGATCGACCTCGAGGCCGACCGCAAGCCCGGCACCCGAGGCAAGGTCCTGGCGGTCTGGTCTTCGCTCGGCGGCGTGCGCGAGGTGGACGTCAGCTTCTTCGCGGCGACGCTCGACGCGACCGTCGACCGCGCGCGCACGACGCGCTTCACGTTCCGCCGCGACGCCGACGGAGGCCGCATGGCCTACGGCCCGGAGCTCGTGAACGTGCACCAGCGGGCCGACCGGGACGCCCTCGAGGCGGTGACGGTGGTGTCGCGCTGGAACTCGAGCGGCGGCGGACGGAGTGACCTCGTCGCGCGCGGAGGCGATCTGCGGCTCGACAACGTCGCGGTGCTCGTCGTGAGCGAGTGCTGGATCCCGCCGGGCTTCGGCGTCGACTTCGACCAGACCGCGGCGCGCCGGACGCTCGCGGGCGAGCTCGTCGTGCTCCAGAGCCACGGAGAGCCCAGCGCCTGCCTCTTCCCGGGTCCGGAGATCGTGGCCCTGCCCGAGGTCGGCGACGAGCCGACGGCTCCGACGGCGCCCGAGTAGGGCCTTCGCCGAGGCTGCGACGGTGTCGGCGTCTCCGTCCGGAGACACCGTGTCGCCGCGTCGAGACGCGGCGGCGCCGGCGACCCGCGCTGAGGTGGTCACGTCGCGCTGACATCGCTCTGACAAACTCGTGACGTGGGCGTATGAAGAGGCCGCACCCCGAGACGTCGGCTCGGAGCCCCGAAGCGCGGGGCGCACAAGAACACCACCACGAGGTTCCTCATGCGACTGCCCCTCGCCGCCGCCGCGGCTCTCCTGACGTTGACCTCCGCCGCGGACACGCTCGCCCGCCCGCCGCGCGCCCTCCCCTCTCAAGCTCTCGCCGGACGTCGTCGACGTCGTGACGGTCACCCGCGGGGACGCGCGCGTGCGCGCCGTCGCCGCCGAGGACCGCGGCGCCCCCTTCGTCCAGATCGACGACCTGTCTCGCGGCCGACGTGGCTGGGTGGTCACGGACTCGGAGCGCTTCGACGTGTTCTTCGCGGACGACATCGCGCTCGACACGCGCGGCGCGACGGTGTCCAACCTGACGGTGCGCCGGAAGGTCGTGGCGTTCGAGCTCGACGGTCGCCAGCACTTCCTCTGTCGGGTGCGCCTGCCGAGCGACGACGAGCGGCGGCCGAACCAGGTCCGCTGCGGCCTCGCGTTCGATGACGACGAGGCGTGGGAGCCGCGCACGCCGCGGCACCCGGGCGGGCCGGACCGCGACGTGCCGCCTCCGGTCAGGCCCGACGACCGCGGTCCGGGCCGCGTGCCGCCGCCGCCGCAGTGGGGCGCGATGCCGAACGTCATCAAGGCGTGCGGTGACGCGTTCATCGGGTCCAACTCCCAGCGCTGCCTCGACATCGTGCGGGACTACACCTACGACCCGGTCCCCGCCATCCGGGCGTGTGAGGACGCCGTCATCGGCGACGAGCACGGGCTCCAGTGCCTTCAGCACGCGAAGGCGTTCCGCGGTGACCCGTCGTCGGCGCTCCGCGCTTGCAACGACGCGCTCATCGGCGACGACTCCGTGATGGCGTGCCTCGACGCCGCGGCGTTCGCGCGCGTCGACCCGGCGCCAGCCATCCGCGCGCGTGCGCCGACGCGGCCATCGGCGACAACAACACGCTCTCCTGCATCCAGGGCGCCTTCCGGCGCTGATCCTGCCTCGGTGCGTCGCTCCTCGCCCGCGCGGCCTCGCGCCGCGCGGGCGGGTGACGACGCGTACCCACGGCCCTTGTCCTCGGCGGCGCAGATGCGCATCATCCCGCCATGAGCGACCCGCGCAGCTCGAGCTCTGGGAGGACGGCGTGAGCGAGGCCCTCGGGCTCGTGCTCGCGGGCGGTGGCGCGCGCGGCGCCTTCGAGGTCGGCGTGCTCGCGTTCATCGCCGAGCAGATGCCCGAGCTCCTCGCGCGCGTGCGCATCGTGACCGGGGCGAGCGTCGGCGCGATCAACGCCGCGTTCCTGGCGAGCCACGGGCTCGCGCCCTCGTCCGTGGCGGAGCTCGAGGACGTCTGGCGCAGCCTGCGGATGGGCGGCGTCCTGAACCTGACCCGAGGGCGTGTCTTCCACGTCGCGCGCCGGCTCGGCGCGCCGCTCTTCGGCAACGAGCGCGAGCCGGCCATGGGCCTCTTCGACGCGACCCCTACGAGCGGCTCATCCGCGAGAGGATCGACTGGCGGGGGGCTCCACGAGGTCGTCGCGAGCGGGCGCCTCGACGCGGTCGCCATCGCGTGCACGGAGCTGCAGACGGGGGCACCCACCTCTTCGTCCATCGCCGGCGCGGCGTGCCGCTCCCGTTCTGGCCGCACGACCAGAGCCTCGTCGCCCTGCCGAGCGAGCTCGGTCCGGAGCACGTCCTCGCGTCGACAGCCATCCCGTTCGCGTTCTCCCCGGTCAAGATCGGCGGCTACTGGTACTCGGATGGCGGGCTCCGGCAGAACGTGCCGTTGTCGCCGGCGCTGCGACTCGGCGCGGACGCCCTCCTCGCGGTCTCGCTCGGCCGCGTCCGTCCTGCGGATGAGCCCGCGCCGCACGTCTTTCCCGGCATGTCGGCCCTGCTCGGGAAGCTCCTGAACGGCATCTTCCTCGACCGGATGCACTGGGACCTCGACCGCATGGGCCGCATCAACGACGTGCTCGACAGCGGCACCGCCGCGTACGGTGAGGCGTTCACCGAGACACTCCAGCGCGAGCTGCGGGCGCGCGGGCGTCAGCCGTACCGCAAGGTCCCCTTCGTGAGCATCTCGCCGAGCGCCGACATCGGCGCCGTCGCGGCGGACATCTGCAGGAGCGGTCGCCTCGCGTCGGACCTCGGGCCGGTCATGCGGCGCCTCATCGTCCCAGCGCACGATCGCTCCGCGGACCTCGCGAGCTACCTCCTGTTCGACGGCGCGTTCGCGGCGGAGCTCATCGCGCTCGGGCGCGCCGCCGCTGCCCGCCGCGCCGACGCGCTCGGGGAGCTCCTGTGATCGGGATGATGGCGGTCACGAACACCGATCCCACGCGGAAGGGGCTCATCGCGTGGTTTCGGCCAGACGTCCGCCGCGCCGTGACCCGCGCGTGGCTCCGGGCCTTCGTGCTCGTCGTCCTCGCGATGCTGGTGCTCGCGCTGCCGATGGGGCTCCAGACGGCGAACGAGGTGCTGCGCGTGGCGTGCTGGGTGGTCGGGGGCCTTCCTCCTCTCGGGGCCGATCTCGCTCATGGTGCGCCTACAGCGGATCCTCGGCCCGGAGATCATCCTCAGCGTGCATCAGGCCGGCCTGCGCTGGCAGAAGGGCGATGAGGTCCGCGAGGTCCCCTGGGCGCGGGTCGAGCGGTTCACGGTCGACGAGGGCGGCGCCGCGCTCCGCGTCGAGGTCGAAGCCCCGGGGAGCCCCTCGTCATCGACGAGGTCTTCACCGACCTCACGCTCCCGGAGCTCGCCGCCGTGCTCGAGGACTATTGGCGGAAGGCCCTCATGGGTCTCCCGCTCCGGGGCCGACCGGGCGCGTAGCCAGCTCCGGGCGCCGGCGTTGTGAACGCGCTGCGCAGGGTGCAAGCTGAGCCTCCATGCTGATCCCCGTCCCACATCCCGCCACGCCGCTCGTGGGTCGGAGCGAGGAGGTCGCCCGCGTCGTGGGCCTCGTTCGCGAGGGCGCGCGGCTCGTCTCGATCATCGGCATCGGCGGGCTCGGGAAGACGCGCGTCGCCATCGCCGCGAGCCACCGCGCCGCCGAGGAGGGGCTCGACGTGGCGTACTGCGACGTGGTGGCGGTCCACAGCGCCGCGGAGGTCGCGCTCGCCGTGGCGAACGCCCTCGACGTCGAGCTCCCGGACTCGCTCTCGCGGCGCGACCCCGTCGATCTCGTCGCGGCGGCCATCGCCCGTCGTGACTGGGGGCGCGGCACGCTCCTCGTGGTCGACAACTTCGAGCACCTCGCGCGCACGCGGGCCGGCGAAGCGTTGCCTCGGCTCGTCTCAGGCGCGCCGAGGATCCAGCTCCTCGTGACCTCGCGGGTGGCGCTCGAGCGCCCCGAGGAGCTGCGCGTCCCGCTCGCGCCGCTCGCGTGCGCGGGCGACGACTCCCCGGCCGTCGAGCTCTTGCTGGCCCGCACGCGGCACGCGGCGCTCGCCGAGGCCTGGAGGGCCGACTGGGGACGCTCGCGCGCCTCGCCGCGCGCCTCGATGGCCTCCCGCTCGCGCTCGAGCTCGCGGCGGCGCGCGCGCACGTCGTCACGCCGGAGCGCCTGCTCGCGCTCTTCGACGAGCGCCTGAGCCTCGCCGTCCCGGGCGTCGAGCCGCGGCGGGCGTCGCGGGAGGCCGCGGTCGCGTGGTCGTTCGAGCAGCTCGGCGCGTCCGCGCGCGAGGCGCTCACGCGGCTCGCCGTCGTGGAGGGACGCTCGACCTCGAGCTCGTCGCGGGGCTGCTCGCGCGCGACCCGCAGGCAGCGCTCGCCGAGGTGGAGGAGCTCTGTCGCTTCTCGCTCGTCACGGTAGAGCCCGGCGCGGACGCCGCGCGCTACCGGATCCTCGAGACGGTGCGCGACTTCGCGCTCGCGCAGGCCTCACCGGAGCGCGTCGAGGCGTCGCTCGACCGCCTGGCCAGCACGCTCATCGCCAGCATCGGGGCCCGCCTCGAGGTCCTCGGGAGCGGGAGCGCCCGCCTGTCCGCAGACGCGGCGCGCGCGAGCTTCGGGCGCTTTACCTCGCGATCCTGCGCCGCGGGCTCACCACGACCTCCCAGGTGGCGCTCGCGGACGCCGTGCGCGTCGCCGGCCCGCTGCTCGACCGCCTCGACCGCGTCGGGCTCGTGGTCGTCGCGATCCCGCTCGTCCTCGAGCTGATGGCGCGACCCGAGGTCGAGGCGCTTCCGTTCGCGCTGCGCCACGACGCCGCTACCGCGTGCGCCGTCTTCGTCGGCGCCTCGGGCGAGCCGGGGCCGAGCGACGCCTTCATCGCGCGGGCGCTCGCGTGGACGGAAACCGAAGGGGACGCGCTCGAGATCGCCAGGATGCGGGTGCGCTCCTCGGCTGTCGCGGCCTACCACTGGCGCTTCGCGGAGGTGCTCGCACACGGCGAGTCGCTCGTCGGATCCCCGCTGCTCGACCGCGACCCGTCGCTCCACCTGAGCCACACCGTGCAGCTCGCGCTCGCGCGACGCGCGCTCGGCGAGGCGACCTGGGAGGAGGACGGCGAGCGCCTCGTGGCGATGCTCGACTCACCGGCCGTGACGTCCCATCAGCAACGACAGCGCTCCCTGCTCATCAACATCGCCTACCTCGCGCACCAGCTCGGCCGGACCGAGATCGCGCTCGACGCGTGCGACCGCCTCGACGCCTACGTCGCGCTCGACGACCTCGGCGAGCGTGGCCATGGAGCACGCGAGCGCGCCCGAGCGCTCCTCGAGCGCGGCGCCGTGGGGGCGGCGCTCGCTCATTACGACCGCGCGATCGGCGCGTTCGGGCGCGGCGGCTGACGACGCGCGAGTGGACCGAGACGAGCCTCGATCGCGTCGCCGCGCGCGCGCTCGAGGCGGGGCGCTACGATGAGGCGCGGAGCGGCCTCGCGGCGACGCTCCCGGAGCTCGTGACAGCGTTCGACCGCGGCTACCATACGGCGCTCCAGCACGCGCTGCTCGCGCTCCTCGGCGGTCGCGCCGGGCAGGCGACGCCCGAGCGCACGGACACGGTCGAGGACAGCGCGTTCGACGCGTACGTCGGCGTGGGGCGCCGCGAGGGGCCGCGGCCGGCGCGCGCGGCGCAGGACGCGACCTCGAGCTTTCGGGTGCGGCAGGCGCTGCGGTTGCTCGCCCGCGCGGAGGCGCTCAGGGCCGGAGACGAGGGCGTCATCGGCGTGACGCTCGACGGGAGCGGGTTCCGTGCCGGCGACGCGTGGGTCGATCTGCGGCCGAAGCCGCTCCTCGCGAACCTCGTCGGCGCGCTCACGGAGGCGCGCCTCGAGGGCCTGGAGCCGGTCGGCAAGGAGGCGCTCGGGGCCGCGCTGTGGCCGGACGAGCGGTTGAGCGACGAGGTGCGGGACCGGCGACTCTACTCCGCGCTGAGCGCGCTACGACGTGAGGGGCTGGGCGACGCGATCGTCGCGCACGACGGTGGGTTCGGCATCGACCCGGCGCGCGCCGTGATGCGCGTGTCGCTGCCAGCCTGGCCCGGGCCCACGGGCGAGGTGAAGCGGACGCGCGGACGCGGGCGACCGAGGAAGCGACGCACGAGCCGGATGATGCCGACCTCGGACACGTGAGCGGACTCCAGCACGCGACGGTGTCAAGCGCTTTGCGAGCGGTGGAGACACCAAAACCGTGACCGCGGACGGATGTCGGGGGGTTCCAGGCTTCTCGACAACTTCTCCACACCGGTTATCCACAGGTGCCATTCGCGCTGGCCGGCCCCGGAGGCGGCTCGGCGCCACTCCAAACCATCGAGATCGCGCACGATCCACAGGCACCTCCGCGAGGGACGTCACGGATTGCCTCGGGACGTGCCCACCGCTATAGAGAAGAGCGCGTTCGACGCGCCTCGCCTCGCACCCAGGAGTCTCCGTGACGTCACTCACGAGCACCCGCAGCTCTCGTCCACGCGCGCGCCGCGTCGCGCCGCTCATCCCTCCCTGGCGCGCCGTCCAGGCCGCGCTCGTGGCGCTCGCGCTCGTGGCGCCTGCGTGTGGTGGGGACGACGGCGACGGCGGCAAGACCGACACGAGCCTCGCGGACACGGGCGGCACCGACACCACCGCGGACACGGGCGGCGCCGACACGGTGACGCCCATCGAGTACACGCAGCCGGACTGGTTCCCGGCGAAGGGCACCGACGCCAACGAGGTGCTCGCCCTCCCCGACCTCGGGCTCGAGGGCAACGTGCGCGTCGTCTACGACGACCGAGGGATCCCCCACATCTACGGCGACAACGTCAACGACCTGGCCGCGGTGCAGGGCTTCGTCATCGCGCGCGACCGGATCTTCCAGCTCCACACGCTGCGCGCCGCGGCGAGCGGGCGCCTCGCGGAGTTCAACGGCACGGGCAGCCTCTCGGGCGACCTGTACCTGCGAATGATCGCGCTCCGGAAGACCGCCGTCGCCATGGCCGAGAAGACGAAGACCGACGATCCCGAGCTCTACGCGGCGATGGAGGCGTACG
Organism: Deltaproteobacteria bacterium; assembly: GCA_020632715.1. Lineage (GTDB taxonomy): Bacteria > Myxococcota_A > UBA9042 > PHBI01 > PHBI01 > JACKFA01. The sequence continues at coordinate 1,282,515 of JACKFA010000002.1, read as the reverse complement.
CGCGCGGCGTGAACGCGTTCCTCACCCGCATGAAGGCGGGGCTCGAGAAGAAACCGGTCGAGGTGCAGGTCTTCGGCGCGGACATCATCGATCCGTGGACGCCGGCCGACACCATGACGATCGTGCGTCTCCAGACGTGGGACCTCGGGTTCGATCTCGGCGACCTCGACCGCCTGAACGACATCAAGGCCATCAAGGCGAAGAACGACGGCACGGCGCTCGAGGGGATCGAGGCGTCCTACCTGAACGTGGAGCCCATCCGCGAGGTCGCGAGCTACGAGAAGGAGGGAGGCGCGAGCCAGACCGGCTCGTTCGACCTCGAGGCGGTGCTCGCGAAGGACTTCTTCCAGAAGCTCCGGAAGGACCAGCTCGAGCGCACGCTCGAGGTGCTCAAGCCGCTCGAGTTCGGACCCCACCACCCGTTCCGCGGGCCGGAGTACGGGTCGAACAACTGGATCGTGTCGGGGGCCCACACGGCGAGCGGGAAGCCCATCGTGGCGAACGACACCCACCTGTCGCTCCGGAACCCGGCGGTCTTCTACAACGTGCACCTGAACAACACGCTCGCGGGCGGGAACATCAACGTGAACGGCGTTCAGTTCGCGGGCGCGCCGGGCATCGTGCTCGGCCACAACGACCACGCGGCGTGGGGGGCGACGGTGTTCGACAGCGACGTGACGGACGTGTACGTCGAGAAGCTCAACGAGGACGGGACGAAGGTCTGGTACGACGGCGCGTGGGTCGACCTCGTGCCGCGCGAGGAGACGTTCCGCTTCCCGCAGCCCGCGGGGGGCAAGACCTGCAAGGAGGTCGGCCCGGCCTGGCTCGCGGGCGTCGACACGACGGAGACCGTCGAGAACTTCACGTGCGCGCTGACGCTCACCTTCATGGAGGTGCCGCACCATGGGCCCATCATCCCGTGGAGCTATGGGCAGAACAGCGACGGGGAGCCCATCGCGATGTCGTTCCGTTGGACGGGGCTCGAGGCGACAGGGGAGCTGTCGGCCATCTGGGGGCTCGGGAAGGCCTCGTCGGTGGCCGAGCTGAAGGCGGCGCTCGACAAGTTCGGGTGCGGCGCCCAGAACTGGGTGTTCGGCCTCGACAACGGGGACATCGGCTGGTACCCGTCGCACAACCTGCCGATCCGCAAGCACATCCAGGCGGGGAACACGGACTACCCGCCGTTCCTCCCGATGCCGGGTGACACGTCGGACACGCAGTGGGACGGGTTCATCCCGCGGGCGGAGCTGCCGCAGGTGGTGAACCCGGCGCAGGGTTGGCTCGCGACGGCGAACAACGATCCGGTCGGGAACTCGTTCGACAACGACCCCTTCAACGACGGGCGCTACCTCGGCTTCCGGTGGACGGTCGGCTACCGCGAGGGGCGGATCCAGGACCTCTTGTCGTCGAAGGTCGCCGCCGGTGGCATCACGCAGGACGACATGCTGGCGATCCAGTCGGACCACCACTCGAACTTCGGCGAGACGCTGACGCCGTTCCTGCTCGACGCGCTCGCGGCGGCGAAGGACGGGACGGACACGGTGGCGCAGGGGATGCTGACGAGCCAGACGGACGTCGCGCAGGCGCTGCTCGAGGGGTGGCGTGACGGGGGATTCTGGGCGCCGAGCGGCGTCGGGGCGGCCGCGGGGAGCGACGAGGCGAAGTACTCGGCGGCGACGGCCATCTTCAACGCGTGGGTGGTGTTCCTCGGGCGGGACGTGCTCGGCCCGCACGACCTCCGGCGCGGGGGCGACTCGGTGGTGGCGCGGCTCCTGTGGCGCGCGATGGCGAAGCCGGAGACGATGGCGGGCTATGACGCCGAGAAGGGCGACACGGTGCTCTGGGATCCGGACCTGTCGGACGCGACGGAGGTCACGCGGACGCAGGCGATGGTGAAGGCGCTGGTCGAGGCGCTCGACTTCCTGGCGGACGCGTCGGCGGTGGGTCCGGCGCAGTCGGGCGGGTTCGGGACGAGCGACACGTCGATGTGGCGGTGGGGGGCGCTGCACACGCTGACGCTCGCGCACAACGTGAGCCCGGCGTTCAACATCCCGCCGTCGGAGGAGTGGCCGAACGGCTTCCCGCGGCCGTGCGACAGCTTCTGCGTGGACGCGGCGCACCCGGGGCTCTCGGATACGCGCTTCACGTTCACGTCGGGCCCGGCGATCCGGAACAGCTACGAGCTCGTGACGCCGACGGTCTTCCGGGGCGTGATCCCGGGCGGTGAGTCGGAGCAACCGACGTCGCCGCACTACCGGGACGCGATGGATCTGTGGGTGCAGAACAAGTCGCCCGAGATCCCGTTCACGGTGGACGACGTGCTCGCCAAGAAGGAGAGCATCGTCGACTTCGTAGCGACGCCGGCGGAGTGATCGACGCCGTGGCGCGCGCGATCGGCAGGTCGGGCGCGCCGCGGTGACGGAGCGGGCGCGCCGCGGCGGCGCCGCCACGGCCGGGCGCCTCGCCGCGCTCGCCGATCAGGGCCCTGTCGTGACCGCGCGTGCCGGCCGTGTCAGGCTGATGGCTCCCGACTCGCCCCGAGGCGCCCCGATGTCGATCGTCGCTCGCCGTGTCTTCGCCATGCTCGTCGCCTTCGCTCTGCTCGCGCCGGGCGACGCGGGGCGGACAGACGTGCCGCCGGAGCCGACGCCGACGCTCCCTGAGCCGCCGGACCTGCCCGACAAGGGCCTCATGCTCGAGTGGCACGTCTGGGGCGAGCTGGTGGAGACCGGGCAGCGGGTGGATCTGCTGAAGCTCCGCGGTGGGGAGCCGTGGGACGACGCGACGTGGCCGAAGGTCCGCGGGCACCTCGAGGTCGAGGTCATCGTGCCGGCGGACGCGCCGGTCCGCTGGGTCGAGCTCAGCGTCAACGCGAAGGAGAGCAAGTACCGGAAGCGCGTCCGCCGCTACACGCTGAAGGCGCGGAGGACGAAGGAGAAGGTGCTCCGCACGCAGGTCCCCGTGGGCGCCATCATGTTCTTCGGCCTCCAGTGCGGCGGCGACGGCCCCTGCGCGAGCCAGTCGCGCTTCCCGCTCCTCGTCCGGCGCTGAGCCCGATTCGCTCTCTGCGAGCGTCATGGCGATGCCCCCGGTCTGGGCCCCCGAGGCCTCGAGCCGACCGCGAGGCGGCTCGAGCGGCTCGAGCGGCTGAGACGGCGAACGGCCACGCCGCGAGCACGTGGATCCGCGCGCCACCTCCCTTCCCGCTTCTTACCGGGGCCGCTTTCCATGCGCGTGAGCGGCGCGTGTGACGTTAGCTCTGGGCGTGGCAGGCCACGACAACTTCCCCCTGCCCGCCCAGGACCCGAATGTTCCGCCTCCGACTCTCCGCCCCCGCGCGCGCTCTCGCCCTCGCGACCCTGCTCGCTGCCTGCGGCGACTCGTCGAGCACCAGCTCCGGCACGCCCGACTCGGTCGTGACCACCGCCGACACGCCCGACGTGTCTGGCGCCGCCGACGTCGCCACCGCCGACACCAGCGGCACGAACCCCGACACCGCCGTCGCCGACGCCGACACTGCCGTCGCCGACGCCGACACCGCCGTCGCCGTCGCGGACACCGACACGACCTCCCCCGACGCCACCGAGCCCGTCCAGACCGCCACCGTCACCATCGACGGCGCCGCCACCGCCGCCATCCCGAGCGTCCGCCGCGGCTACGTCCAGACCCAGGCCGTCTCGCGCTCCGGCTACGCCCCCTTCCGCGAGCTCGTCCCCATGGCCTGCGAGGGCGCGAGCGGCCTCCTCGACGGCGGCCGCATCATCAACCCCACGAGCGTCACCATCGCCGGCAACTTCGGCAGCACCTGCGACCCGAGCGGCACCGGCGCCTCCTTCGCCATCGCCGAGGAGAACATGCTCTACGCCGTCCGCCAGAGCTGCGGCGGCCACACCGGGAGCTGCAGCCACGACTTCTCCCAGGCCTTCCTCGACCGCTTCGGCGCCTGCGCCTACAGCGACGTCGTCATCGATGTCGGCTACAACTGCGAGGCCCTCATGCCCGGCCCCGGCGTCATCGTCGAGGTCCCGACCTCCCTCGGCGCCCTCCGCGTCGACAGCCTCGACGGCCTCGGCGAGATGGGCTGCGCCCAGCGCGGCGCCACCTTCCGCCTCGACGGCGCCATCGTCACCGCGGACACCGAGGCCCCCTGCACCCTCACCATCGACGACCGCACCCCCTCGCGCGTCGCCGGCCACCTCGAGGCCACCCTCGACGTCGGCGGCGCCGCGCGCGTCGTCCGCGTCGACTTCGAGAGCGACCCCACCGAGAACCGCGCCGCCATCTTCCTCTGGTTCTCGAACGACCTCTGCTACGCCTCCACCTTCACCGCCTCCGTCCGCGCCGACGGCGACGACACCGTCGACGTCTTCGTGAGCGGCCCCATCACCTGCCAGGTGGACCCGCAGCACCAGATCGCCCCCATCACCGTCACCATCCGCCGCCCGCGGGCCGGCGAGGCCGAAGGCCGCGACTCCCACGAGCTCCGCACCACCCTCAGCCAGGACGGCCACCCGGCGTGGGGCTACGACCGCTTCTTCGCCATCGACGACACCCCCACCCGCACGCGCCTCGCCGCCTACAACGCGCGCGCCTGCTCCGACACGAGCCTCGCGAGCTGCGGTGAGACCTTCCCCATCGTCTACTTCCAGACGAACAAGTAGCCCGCCACCGCGCCGCGCACCGGCCGCGCCTCGGTCATCGTCCACCCGACGCGCCGAGGCCGCCCGGGAGCGCGGCGCCCACGTCGCCGCGCCCGAGCGCGACCGCGAGCGTGACCCCCCAGGCGCGCTCGTAGACCTCGGGCGCGGCGGGCTCCTCCGCGAGCGCCCGGAGCCGCACCGTCCGGTCCCAGCTCCCCGTCGCGAGGAAGCTCCCGTCCGGCGCGAACGCGAGCGCCGCCACCCGCCCCTCGTGGTCGTCGAGGCGCGCGACCAGCGCCACGCCGTCCTCGTCCGCGCGCCAGAGCCACGTCGCCCCCACGCGGTCTCCCGCGGCGACCCAGACGCCGCGCGGGCCCACGTCCGAGACCGCGAGGTCCACCCAGTCGACCCCCGGCGTCGCCACCTCCGCGACGACCGTGGCGCCCTCGGGCTCCGCGAAGGAGACGCGCGTCAGGCCCTCGCCGCGCGCCAGCCAGAGCAGATCGCCCCCGCGCTCGAGCGCGACCGCGCGCGCGTCGTCGAGCGCGGCCTCCCGATCCACCACCACCCCGTCGGGCGACCACGCGAGCCGCCGGACGCGGCCCTCCGCTACCGCGAGCACCGCCGCGTGGCCGTGCCCGGGCGAGACCGAGAGATCGTGATGCTCCCCGAGCGCGCCGCCCGGCCCCACCACGACCACCTCCTCGCCGCCGTCCGCCCGCACCGCGCGCAGCGGCCCGTCGTAGGGGAGCACCACGAGCCAGGCAGCCCCCGCGCCCTCGAGGCGACCCACGCGCCGCGCGCGCGCCACCGCGCCGACCGCGACCAGGCGCTCCGCGTCGAGCCGCGTGATCCCGTCGAAGCCCGACGCCACCGCCACGAGCCCCGCGCCGTCCGGGTCGAGCGCCAGCGACTTCATCGTGACCGCGTGCGCGAGCGCCACCCGCGCGCGCGCGTCGAGGGGCCCGGTCTCGATCGCCTGGTCCGCCGCGAAGGCTACGACCGGGCGCCCCGCCGGCCCGCGCACGTCCACGCTCGTGACGCCGCCGCCCGCGTCGAGCGCGCTCGGCGCGAGCCCGTCGAGGCGCCACCGCGTCAGCGCGTCCCCCGCCGTCACGAGCTCGCGCGCCCCCACGAAGCGCATCGCCCGCCCGGCGCTCCGCGGCAGACGCCCGAGCCACGCCCCCGTCTCGAGGTCGAGGAGCGCCACCCCCGCGCGCTCGCCGCGCACCGCCGCGAGCCGCCCACCGGGCGCGATCGCGAGCTCGACGATCGGCTGGAGTCCGCTCGCCCGCGCGAAGCGGACGACGCCCGCCCCGTCGACCCGCGCGACGCGACCATCGTGCGTCGCGACCACGACGCCGTCGCCCGCCCGCGCCACTGCCGCGACGCCCTCGAGCCCCGTCGCCGCGAGGGGCGCCTCCGCCCAGAGGTCGAGGAGCGCGCCGTCCGCGCACATCCCGCGCGCGGCGGCGCCCGGCGCGATGACCAGCGGCTGCGCGTCGACGCAGCGCTTCACGGCGCGAGCGCGCCCATCGGGGCCGAAGAGCCAGCCGCCCGAGGCCGCCCAGACCGCCGCGTGCCCGGCGCCGTCCGTCGCCCCGTTCGGCGTCACCTCCGCGCGCGGCACCCGCGCGAGCTCCCGCCCGTCAAGGTCGTAGAGCGCGATGGCCCCCACCGTGCTCGCGAGGAAGCGCTCCGCGTCGAGCGGCACCGGCGGCCCGTGCGTCGCGACCGCGATGGTCGCGCGCGGCGCCCGTGGCGCCACCGTCCACACCGCGAGCGCCGTCGCCGAGCGGCAGAGCAGCGTGTCCCCGCCCGGCATCACGACCACGTCCGCGCATCCGGGCGGCATCGGCGCCGCGCTCACGCGCTCGGGGCGCGGCGACGCGCTCGCCATGAGGATCCCGCGCGCCTCGGGCGACGGCGCGAGCGCGAGCGCGTGCGCCGCGAGCACCTCCGCCTCCGCCCGCGCGCCCTCCCGATGACGACGCGCGGCCTCTCCCGCGAGCAGCGCCGCGAGGTTCGACGACGCGTCGGCGAGCGCCGCCTTCGCGTCCGCCTCGGCGAGCACGGCGCGCTCGCGCGCGGCCTCCGTGCGCAGGAACGCCACGACGACCACCGCCACCACGATGACGAGCGCCGCGAGCGCGACGAGGAGCGGCAGCCGGAACGCGCGCCAGAACCGCGCGAGGTGCGCGCCGAGCCCGTAGTCGTAGGCCGCGACGCGGCGCCCCTCGAGCCAGCGCGAGAGGTCGTCCGCGAGCGCCTTCGCGTCCGGGTAGCGCGCCGCCACCTCCCGCGACCGGGCGCGCGCCGCGATGGCGCGCAGCTCGGCGGCCCCCTGCGCCGGGAGGAGCTCCTCGAGCATCAGGCCGAGCGCGTGGACGTCCGCGCGCGCGTCGACCACGGCGCCCGCGGCCTGCTCGGGCGCCATGTAGCGCGGTGTCCCGACCGCGCCGCGCGGGGCGGCCGCGACCTCCGCCGCGAGCCCCCAGTCGACGACCTGCGTCTCGCCGAACTCGCCGACCATCACGTTCTGCGGCTTCAGGTCGCGGTGCACGACGCCGAGACGGTGCGCGAAGCCGACCGCCTCGCAGGCGGCCTGCAGGTGGCGCACGAGCGGCGCGACGGCCGCGTCCGCCGCCTCGCCCGCGCCGCGCCGCGCCGCCACCTCGGCGTCGAGCGAGCGCCCGCGCACGACCCGCATCGTGTAGTAGAGCGTGCCGTCGGCGAGCTCGTCGACGTCGTAGACCGGCACGATCCCCGGGTGGTCGAGGCGCGCCGTGAGCTCCGCCTCGCGCCGGAGCCGCGCGCGCAGCGCCGCGATCGCCGCGGGCCCGAGATCGCCGTCGGGACCGTCCCCGGTGGCCCGCACCTCCTTCAGCGCGACCCAGCGGTCGAGGCGGCGGTCCCGCGCGAGCACGACGCGACCCATCCCGCCGACCCCGAGCAGCTCGCGCCGCTCGTAGCGCGCCTCGGGCGCGAGGACCACGGCGCGCGCGGCGTCCGCGGCCGTCACCTCCCCGGCGAGCACGCTCCACTGGGGGCTGCTCGCGCCGAGCGGGTCGTCGGGGGGCGTCACGTGCGGTCGTCGAGGGTGTCGCCGCGGTCGAGGAAGAGCTCGACGTTGCCGGTGCCGTCGGCGCGGACGAGGTCGGGCCGGATCCGCGCGTCGCGGAGGCGCCGGCGGAGCCGCGCGAGCGCCACGTCCCAGCGGCGGCGGAGCTGCGCGGGCGTGTCGTCGCTGCGCCAGATCTCGCGCGCCAGCGCCTCCCAGCCGATCGGCTGCGAGATGACCGCGAGCTCGCTCACGATGCGCGCGGAGAGCCCGTCGAGCGCCACCGGCGGGTCGTCGCCGCGGTGGACGTGCACCGTGTCGTAGCAGACCCGGAGGTGGAGCGGCACGCGGACGGCGCCGTCGGGCAGCGTCGCGGTCGCCGACGACGCGCCGAGCCCGAGCGCGACGGCCGAGAACGTGCGGCCGCCGGCGCTGAAGGCGTCGCCGAAGGAGAGCCCGTGCTCGTCCGCGCCGACGCGGACGCGCCAGTCGAGGCCGTCCGACCAGATCGTGGCGGCGGCGTCCGGGACGTGCCCCGGGACGAGCTCGACCCGCGCGCCGACGCGCAGCGACGCGACGTTCGGGAGCGCCTGCCGCGGGAGCCCATCCCCCTCGAGCGCCATCACCTCGTCCGGGAGCTCGACCGCGACGACCTCGAGCGCGACGCCGTCCGCGAGCAGGATCGACTGCCCCGGGGCGAGCGCGGCGTCGGCGACCGGCGTGAGGTCGATGGCGAAGCGCCCCCGGAGCCCGAGGAGCCGCAGCGCGCTCCCGCGCAGCGACACCATCGCGTGCATCTCCGAGACGCGCGGATCGGGGATGGGGAGCGCGACCGACCAGAGGCGCCCGATGACGTCGCCGTGGGTGAGGTCGTGGAGGGCCCCGTCGGGCGCACGGAAACGGACGAAGGCGCGGCTCATGCGCGACCGATCTTGGGGCCGCTCGCGCGCGGAAGCAACGACAGACGCGCGCCCCCGACCGATCAGCGGATCCCGCAATAGGTCTCGTCGCGGTCGACGCACACCGCGGGGGTGTCGCAGAGCTCGAGCGCGAAGCCGTCCGGGCAGGTGAGTCCGGTCGCGGCCGACGCGCCCGTCGAGACCTGGAACTGCGAGCCCCCGGCGCGCATCGGCGCGGTCGAGAAGATGATGTGGCCGACGTAGTCCGCGGCGGCCATCTGGGCGGGCGTGTCGAGGGTGCCGACCGGGAAGGGGCCGGCGATCTCCGCGCCGAACGAGCCGAGCGTGTCGAGGTTCAACCCGAAGAGCTCGATCGTGTGCGTGCCCGCCGAGAGCGTGACCTTGAGGACGTTCCACGCGCGGAAGTTCTCGGAGCTGACGCTCTGGTAGAGAGTCTGCCCGTCGAGCCTGAGCATGACGTGGTTGTCGCCCGCGATGCCCACCATGTACTCGCCGGCGTTCGCGATGTCGATGCAGCGCGAGAACCCGATCCACTGGTTGAACGGCGGGTCGACGTAGGTCTCGTGGTCGGGGCCGGGGCACGCCCACACCCCGACGTCGTTGAGGCGCCCCGTCCACGGCGCGGCGCTCACCTCGACGCAGGTGCTCGGGTCGGTGCAGCCGGGTTCGAGCGGCGAGACGAACTCGAAGGCGCTCGGCGTGAGCACGGTCGAGAAGCGCGCGCCGCGATAGGTGTAGTTGATCCAGGGCTCGGAGAAGCCGGCGCACACGTCGAGGCTCCCGCCGGAGGTCGGCGTCGTGACGAGCTCGCGGACGCACGCGGTGTCGTCGACGTTCGGCGTGTACCCCTCCGGGCAGTCGCAGCTCGACGGCTCGGGCTCTTCGGCGGGGGCGCAGCTGCTCGCGGCGAACACGCGCGGCGCGTCGCGCGCGTACTCGGTGCGCACCGACGCCTGCGCCTCGCCGCTCGCGACGACGTTCAGCGGGTGCGAGCCACACGTGAGCGCGCCGTCGGTCACGATCTGGCGGCTCCACGTGACGACCGGGTAGGCGCTCACCGCCGGGAGCGCGCGGTCCGGCCAGTAGCCCTCGGAGGCCGTGGCGCCCCACGTGAGCGTGCAGTCGCCGGCCGCGGCGAGGGCGGCCTCGTCGATCCCGAGCGCCACGTTCCAGTACTGCTTCTCGAACGCGGTGTACGCCTCGTCGCCGCGGTAGACGGCCGCGCCGTAGAGGACGGGGCCCGCGACCGCGACGTTCCCGGGGCCGGCCGCCGGGTCGACCGTCCAGGAGCCGTTGTCGCACGCGAGCGTGACCGGGTCCGCGTAGAGGCAGGTGTCGCCGCCCGACGTGCACGCGAACGCGAGGACCGCCGTGAGGTCCCGCGCGCCGCCCGGGCGGTGGAGCATCTCCGGGACGCAGTCGAGCTTCGCCGAGCAGAAGATGTCGTCGAAGCTCACGGCGATGTCGAAGAAGCCCTGCGACGCCTCGCGCAGGACGGTCAGGTCGAAGCCGACCTGCGTGTCGGCGTTCGCGCTGCAGGCGCGCTCGAGGCGGCAGGGGGCCGCCTCCGGGCACGGGTTCTGCCACGTCGACGGCGCGACGCGGCCGGCGTCCTCGGGGTCGGCGACGTCGCAGCCGGGCTCGGCGCAGAGCCCCTCGAGGACGAGGCTCACCGTGTTGACGCGCCCGTCGGGGGAGGCGTCGCAGGTGCCGACGAAGCTGAGACCACCGGCGCCGTCGCCGTAGCGGCTCGCGCAGAGGCCCGCGCGGGACCAGACGAGGGCGTCGGGGGTGATGTCCGCGGCCGCGACGTCGTGGACGGTCAGCGTGTAGCAGGCGTCGGCGACGCCGGGGAGCTCGAGCGGGGCCACCGCGAGCGCGAGGCGGGGCGAGGACGCGGGGGCCGAGTCGCTGTCGAGGCAGGCGACGAGGGAGACGCACGGAGACAGGAGCACCACGACCCAGGCGACGGCCGAGACACGCACAGAGACCTCGATTTATAGGGATATACGGGCGATTGGAGCGCGGAGGGGCCCCTGAATCTGCCGGGGTGGAATCGGGAAGGCAACGAGATCCGGCGGGGCGTGAGAACCAGGTAGGGATGCGGCAGGGGGACAGCGCGGTGGGTGCTTCCCGATCGACCGGCGCCGGGGAGTCGCGTTACAACGGCCGCGCGCGAGCCATCACGCCCCGGAGCCCGATGACCGACCAGTCAGACATGAACCACGCTCCGAGAACGCCCCAGCGGCGGCGCGCGCTGCTGCACGGCGTCGTCGGCGTGCCCGCGCCCTGGTCGGAGGCCGTCGCGAAGACGCTCACGGGGGTCGCGCTCCGCGACTGGGACGACGAGGTCGCCCCGCTCATCGCGCGGCACTGGCCGGAGGCGAAGGGCGCTGGCCTCGTCGAGCGCCTCCGCGGCGAGGCGTGCCACCTGCACGCGCCGCGCGCGTTCCTCGCGCTCCTCGTGAGCGCCCACCGGCCCCCCGTGCTGCAGGCCGTGGCGCTCCTCGAGCGCGTCCCCGCCGCCCGCGTGAAGGAGTACGCCCGCGCCGCCCGCGTCGGCTTCGGCCTCCTCCGCCGCGCCGCGATGCGCGACCAGAGCCGCCGAACGACCCTCGCCGCCGCGCTCGTGGCCGTCCTCGGCGTGGGCCACGACGCCGACGCCGATCTCGCCTCGCTCCTCGACCTCTCGTGGCGCCCCGATCGCGGCCCCCTGCGCGTCGCCCGCGAGCTGCTCATCAAGCTCGAGTCCGGCCTGTCGCTCGGCGCCCGCGAGCGCTTCCTCCCCGTCGCCGACTCTCTCGCCGCCCTGCCGGCCGGCCCAGCCGAGGCCGCGGCGACCGCCACGGCCACCGTCCTCGCCGCGGGGCTCGAGGAGCACCTCGACGCATCCAGCCGACGCTTCCTCGTGGCCGCCGCGCGCGCCACGCGCCTCGCGTTCGCCTGGAACGCGCGCGAGGCCGCGGACGGCGACGCCACGGACAAGCCGACCCTCGTCGACGTCGACGCCGCCTGGCAGGACGCGCTCGCGCAGCTCGTGCGCGCCGCGCGCGACGGCGGGCTCGGGAGCGACGCGGCCCGCGAGCTCGTGACGGGCCTCGAGCGGCGCCTCGCGAGCGACGCGATCGACGCCTTCGTCGTGATCTGAGCCAGCGAGCCCTCAGATCATGTCGACGAGCGCCTCGAGCGCGTCGGCGTCCGCCGCGTCGACGACCCGGCGCGCGATCTCGAAGGTGAACCCCTGCCGCGCGAGCGTCGCGAGGTGCTTCTCGCGCTTCTCGCGGCGCGTCGCCTCGTCCGCCCATGGCCCGAGCCGACGCCGCCTCGCGAGCCGGATGGCCGCCGCCAGGTCCGGCCGCGACGCCGCCTCCGACAGCGCCTCGAGCGCTGCGCGAGCGTCGTCCGCGCTCACGCCGCGCTGGCGCAGATCGCGCTCGATGACTCGCAGCGGGCGCCCGCGGCGGTGGAGCGTCCGCGCGCGCGACTCGGCGTACGCGACGTCGTCGAGCAGGCGCACGCGGATGAGCGTGGCGATGACGCCGTCCGGCCACGCGCGGCTCGCAGCCTCGGTCGTCTCGCCGAGGGCGATCGCCTCGCGCCGCTTCTTTTCGAGGTAGCGCCGCACGTGCGCGACGCTCCCCGGGAAGCGCGTCACGTAGCCGAGCGCGAGGTCCTTCAGCGCCTCCTCGCTCTCGACGCGATAGCGCCGCGCGCGCCGCTTGCTCTCGTCCCCTCGGTCCGCTGGCTTCTCGTCGCGTCTCATGGGGCGGCCCTAGCACGAAACGAACGCGAAGGCCCGTGGGCGCTCGTCACGCCCGCGGGCCTCCGCCTGCATCGCTCCTGGCCGCTTCGCTCACGCCTCGACGGCGAGCGCGTGCGAGAGCTCGTCGAGCCCCTTCGAGCGCTCCTGCATCTCCACGTACTGGCGCTTCACGACGCGGTGCGCGGTCGTCCCCTCGAGCTCGGACAGCGCCTGCTCGTAGGCCCTGAGCACCGCCTGGTGGTCCTCGTTCGCGATGACCACGAGGGCGTCGTCGCCGCCGAAGAGGCGCCGCACGTTCATCCAGGCCTTCCGGAACGGCCCCACCGAGTGCGTGTGCTCCGACACCGACTCGTCGTTCAGGAGCACGAGGCCGCGCAGGATCACCGACTGCCCGCGCCGCGCCTCCGCGTTCGCCATGAGCGCTCCCGCGAGCGCCGGCGACTTCGCGAGCGTCGCGGCCGTGCGCATCACGTCCACCGCGTGGCTCTGCTTCTCGATGAGCTCACGCAGGAGCGTCACCGCGTGATCGGGCAGGTCGCCGATGTCGTTCGCCACCGCCGCCTCGACCCGCGCTCGCGCCGAGCGGCGCGGCACCGACACGTCGCTCGCCGTGACGCGGCGCCGCGGAGCCGCCGGCGTCTGCGGCGTCGTCGCGGAGCGCAGGCTCGCGACGTCGACGGCGCCGAACATGGTCATCACCACGTCGGCGCCCGGACCGGAGGGAGCGGTCGCCCGCAGCGAGCGGAGCGCTGGCTTGGATCGTTCGTTTCGGCTGGTCATGGCGTGGCTCCTTCGTCGTCGTCGCGCCTCGCCCGACCGTGGGCTCGGCGCGGTGTGTTCTCGACGCGAAGACAGAGCCAGATCCGTGCCACACCCGCGGCCGCCCCGCCGCTCAGCCGCCCCCAAAGCGAACGAGCGCCGCTTTGGGGCGACGCTCGTCGGGTCTTCGGGGCGCCGGGACCGCGGGTCACCGTGTCCCAGGCTGGGGTGCGCTGCCGCGCGCCCCGCTCTCCTGCTCAGCGCGCCGCGAGCGCGCCTTTCTCCCCCGCCGGCTTCTTGCACGGCGCAGGCGCCGACGCCGGGACGCTCTTCGCCCCCCGCGCGTCCGCCCGGTTGAGCTTCCGCCAGCCGCCCTCGACCCACACCCACTGCCCGTCGCGCTCCATCCAGCTGCCGGCGCGGTAGACGTAGCCGGGGCGCTCCGGCTCCGACCACCCGTCCACCCAGATCCAGTTGCGGCCGCTGTAGGCCCAGTGCCCCGGGATCCGCACCTCACCGGGCGCGGGCGTCGACTCGACACGCGCCGGTGGCGGCGGGCCGGGCGCCGCGGGGCGCGCGGAGGCGGCGGGCGCGCCGATCATCAGCGCGAGGACGGCGGTCGTGAGGGTGCTGCCGAGGTGCTTCATGAGGTTCATCGGTCGCGCTCCTTCCTGTCTCTCTGGGCTCGAGGTGGTCCACCCGGTCTGTCGCTCGGCCCGACGAAGGGCCCTACGGACACAGCACCCGGGAACTTTAGGGGCCCGAGGGCGTCTCCCCCGGGCCTCGGCGCGTCGACACCGCTCACAGCGGCCTGCCGCGCGCCCTCGCGGCGTCTGTCAGATCGTGTGAGGCGCCGGTCAGAAGACGTAACGAGCGCCCACCTGGCCGCCGAACACGAAGTCGGGGTCCTCGTGGAAGTGCACCTGCGGGCGGAACTCGGCGTACAGGTCCCAGGGCGCGCGGAAGCGCATCGTGAAGCCGATGGGCGTGCCGCCGTAGAAGCTCGCCTTCGGCGCGTGGTCGCGGAGCGCCGCTTCGCCGCCGAAGCCGAGGTAGAAGACGCCGTGGTTGCCGCGCCCCATGCGGATGTCGACGAGGCCGAGCTCGTACTCGGCGTACATCGAGAAGACCTTGTCGAACCGCGCGAAGCCCATCCCGAAGTCGAAGCCGGACACGTCGTTGTGCCAGTACTTCACGTCGAGGCCGGAGGGGTCGCCGAGCCCGAGGCCGATGGACCAGCCGTCCGGGTGCGCGTCGTGCACATAGACGGTCTCGGCGGCTGCGGCGGGGGCCGCGGCCGTGGCGACGAGCACGAGACCGAGGGCGGCCGCGAGCGAGGCGGTGGCGAAGAGGTTGCGGGCGAGCTTCATCGTCGTCTCCTGGGCTACTTTTGCCCCTCTCGGGGTCGGTCGCCCCGGCCGGGGGGCGCGTTTCGCCTCACCGTGAGGCGGGTTCGGGTCAGAAGTGGAGGGCCACGCCGGCCTCGCCTCCGAGGAGGAGGCCGTCGCGCTCGGGGGCGCCGCCGTGCCGCTCGTACTCGGCGGTCGCCGAGAGCACGAAGCGGACGTGGTCGTTCACCGGGAAGCCCACGAGGGGGCCGCCGTAGGGCGACAGCGACGCGACGCTCCAGTCGTCGTCGTAGCGCTCGAGCTGGAGGAGCCGCACGCCGCCACGGGCGCCGACGTAGACGCCGCCGAGCTCGACCCCGACCGTCAGCTCCGGGGAGAAGGCGACGGTCTGCAGGTTCGAGGCGAACGTGCTGTGCGCCGCGACGCCGAACGCGACGAGGCCGCCCGTCGAGACGCGGAGATCGACCGCCGCGCGGCCGCCCGTGGGCTGGCCGTCGACCGGGGCCGCGTACCCGACGTCGGCGGTGACGGTGCCGCAGCCGGCACCGGCCGCGGCGAACACGCTCACGGCGAGCAGGGAGGCGAGCAGGATGACGGGTGGCGCGCTGCGCATGGCGTCCTCGGGGCGTCGTGGGGCAACGTGCCGCCAACGCCCGGGGCCTTTGCAGCCCGCGTACCACGGACGGGCAGCGCCGCCTGCGCCGCGGTCGCGCGTCGATCCCCCGCGTGGTCGCGCCTCGGTGCCCCGCGATCACCGCGGCATTCTGCCGCGAACGCGCTGGGGCATTGGGACTCATTACGGCGCACGAGTGGCTGGAGCCCGGTCGCCGTCGAGTATCCTCCCCGTCTGCCTAGGAGGAGAGCGGAGGTGCACCTCGAGGTGCACCGAGCATCGACGACGACGGCAGGCGGGGAGGAGGCCGGCGGTGAACGGCTCCGGCTGCTTGCGCGCCGTAATCAGGCCCGCGCCGACGCCCGTCGCCGCCGCGTGCCGGCGAGGCCGAGCCCGACCGCGAGCGCGCCGAGCCAGAGCGCCCCACCCGCCGGGCCACCGGCGCAGCCGCTGTCCCGCCGCGCGCTCGCGCCGCCGCCCGCCGCGCTGTCCCCGCCGTCGGAGACCCCGCTCGCGGCGTCGTCTCCGGCGGGCACGTCGTCGCCCGCGGCGGTTTCGCCGTCGTCACCCGACAGCATGGGCTCCGTGTCCGCCGCGACGGCCGTGTCGGGCGAGGAGCCGGTCGCGTCGACGCTGCCGCCGCCAGAGCCCGTCGCGTCCGCGCCGCCCCCAGACGAGGGCTTCCCGCCGCTCGGCGGCGGCGCCGCCGCGAGCGCCACGGGGGCCACCTCGAACGCCGGGCTCGGGCACGTCACCGGCGCGCCGTCGACCACGAGCCCGAACCGCGTCGCGGCAGGCGCGCCGTCCGGCATGGCGATCGGGAAGCTCACCACGGTCTCGCCGCCCGGCGGCACGGCGCTCGCGACGACGCTCGCCGCGTCCCACGCCGACCACCCGTCCGCGACCCAGAGCCCGCTCGCCCCGGCGCCCTCGAGCGGGGTCGCGCCGAGCCACGTCGCCCCCGCCGGCCACGCCGTCGCCCCGACGTTCTTGAAGCGCGCCCACACGCTCGCCACCTCGCCCGGCGCGAGCGCGGCCGGCGCCGAGAGATCCACGAGCTCGGCCCCGAACGGCGGCGGCGTCGCGCCGAGCTCGGTCGCGCCCTCGTCCGTCGGCCCGTCGCAGTCGTTGTCTCGCCCGTCGCAGAGCTCCGGCGACGGCTCGCGCGTCGACACGCACGTGAGGCAGCCCGACACGCACCGCGTGACGCCCGCCGCGCAGTCCCCGAGGCCGCCCGTGTCGCACGCCGGCGCCCCCGCCGGGTTCGGCCCGGCGCAGCCGCTCCAGCCGCCCCACTGGCAGTTCCCCGCGCACGTCCGCGCCTGGCTCCCACAGTCGCAGCACCCGCGCGACTCCGACTGCCCCGGCGAGCACGGCCCCTGCCCGTTGCAGCCGCTCCAGCCGCCCCACTGGCAGTTGCCGCCGCAGGTGCGCGTCTGCGTCCCGCAGCGCCCGCAGCCCTGCGACTGCGTCTGCCCGGGCGAGCACTGGCACTGCACCTCGCAGTCGGCGCCCGGCGCGCCGCTGTAGGACCCCTGGTTGACCCACGCCCCGCCCGTCGCGCAGCCGCCCGAGAACGAGTCGCGCGTCGAGCCGGAGGTCCACCCGAAGTGCAGGTGGTAGCCGGTCGAGCTCCCCGACGACGCCGACAGCCCGAGCTTCTGCCCGCACCCGACGCTCTGGTTCACCGAGACGACGATCGACCCGTTCTTCATGTGGCAGAAGAGGGTGCGCGTGCCGTCGGCGTGCTGGAGGCGCACGTAGTTGCCGCAGCGGCCGCCGCAGGGGTTGCCGAAGTAGCCGTAGTCCGCGCAGCCCTGGTTGACCGCGACCACGACGCCGGGGGCGCCCGCGAGGACCTCCGTGCCGAGCCCGACCGGGAAGTCGCTGCCGGTGTGGCCGTCGTAGCACTTGCTGCCGGCGCACGCGTAGTTGAGGCAGCCCGCGGCGCCGAAGTTGTTGTCGAAGCCGTAGCCGAGCCCGATGTAGGGCGCGAAGGGGCGGCGGTGCTTCACGGCGAGCGCGTCCGGGGCGCTCGCGACGACGACGAGCCCAGCGACGACGGCGAGCAGGAGGCGGAGGCCGACCCCGGCGCGGCTCACGGCGCGAGCTCCGCGAGGTCGAGCGAGCGGACGGCGCCGGCCGCGGTGTCGAGGTAGCCGACGACCGCGCCCGGGCGCTCCCAGAACGGGGCCCGCGCGTCCGCGAGCGTCTTCACGAGCCGCCCGTCCGTCGTCATGACGTGGACCGCCCCGCGGCCCTCGAAGATCACGAGGCGCTCGCTGACGAGCGTCGGACCGAGGCCCGCCGCGAAGGGCGCGAGCGGCGGCGGCGGCTCGCCGGGCACGAACTTCACGCCGACGTTCGTGAGCTGGACCGGCTCCTCGCCATCCGCGAGGCGCCACCACGCGGGGTAGCCCGTGCGCCCGGACACGACGTAGACCACGCGACCATCGGGTGAGACCCCCGGCGACCACGCCGGCGCGAAGCCCTCCGCGACCCGCTTCGACTCGCGCGCGTCCGGCGCGAGGCGGTAGACCTCGAGGTCCGGCTCCTCACCCTTCGTGTAGACGAGCGTCTCGCCGTCGAGGGAGGCGCCGACGGCCCCGACGACGCCGGAGTCGATGACCTCCTCGCCGCCCTTCGGCGGGAGGGCGACCCACCAGAGGTCCCCGCGGGTCGAGAGCATGAGGGCCCCGCCGCCGCGCGTGAACCGCACGCGATCGATGACGAGGCCGCGGAACTCCCACGGGATGGCCTCGCCATCCTCGTCGACCAGGCGCGCCCGCATGCGGAGCGGCGGGTCGGCGTTCGGCGGCGCCGGCTCGAGGACGCCGATGAAGAGCCGCTCGCCGTCCCCGTCGAGCAGCACCTCGCGGTCGCCCAGCGCGAGCGGGCGCCCGGAGAGCGCGGCCGCAGACACGGCCGGGCCTGGAGCCGACGACGACGCCGAGGGCGACGGGCTCCCCTGACACGCGGCCCCCAGCGAGAGCGAGGTCGAGAGCGCGAGCGCGAGCGCGAGCCCGGGCGCGCGGCGCGTGCGCTCCTCGGGGCGCCCCTCGCGTCGCGCGTCGCCGAGCCTCGTCCGTCTCATGGCGCCACCTCCTCCGCGAAGCGTACCACCACGCGCGCCGACGGCTCGACGGGGATCGACACGACGTCGTCGTCCCCGTCGCCGTCGAGGTCGGCGACCACGACGGCCGCGGTCTCGACCCGATCGAAACCGAAGCTCGGCGTGAGGTCGGTGAAGCGCCCGTCGCCGCGCCCCATGTAGAGCCGGTCGCTGCCGCCGCGGTTGCCGATCACCACGTCCGGAGCGCCGTCGAGGTCGAGGTCGACCGCCGCGATCGCGGCGCCGTCGGCGGCGTCGACCGGCATCGCCCCGAGCGTCGCGTCGATGAAGCGCCCCCACCCGTCGCCGACCACGAGCCGGTCCTGCGCCGCCGAGACGAGCACCATGTCGAGCGCGCCGTCCCCGTCGGCGTCGAGGAGCGCCCCGGCCGCGAACGGCCCGCTCGCCCCGACGCCCACGGCCGCGGGCGCGAAGAGCCCCGCGACGCCACCGTAGGTGCCGAGCAGCGCCGGGGCTCCCGCCCGCAGCACGACGAGGTCCGCCGCCGCGTCACCGTCGAGCTCCCCCGCGAGGAGCCCCCGCGCGTCCGGCCAGGACAGCCGCGGCGCGCGCTCGTCGAACGTCGCCACGACCACCACCATGAGCCCGCTCCCGGGCTCCGCGACGATCTCGTCGACGATGAGGCCGCCCTCGAGCGGCGGCTCGCCGCCCTTCGGCTCGACGAGCAGCGAGAACGCCGTGATCGGCGCCACCGGGCCGCCCTCGCCCTCGCCGACGCGCGTCCAGCCCGCCACCGGGGCCGTCCGGAGCGTCACGTAGAAGGTGCCGATGGTCAGCGCCGGGCCGACGAACGCGGCGCCGGTCGCGTCGACCACGCGCGGCCGCACGTCCGCCTCGCCGCCGTCGCGCCGGAGGCGCACCGAGAAGCTCGCGGGGACCTCGTCGAGGCTCGTCGGGACCGTGAAGAGCGCCGTCGCCTCCGCGAGCTGGAGCGTCCACGTCGCGTAGGCCTCGCCGCGCTCGCCGCTCTCGCTCGGGCGCCGCGTGAAGGCGAGCGTCGCGTCCGGGTCGGTCGACGACGCGCTCCCCACGGCGTGCTCGGCGGCGGCCGGCGGCGCGCTCGCCGGATCGATGGCGAGCCCGCCCCGCCCGTCGCCGAGGAGCAACAGGAGGCCGCGGTCGCCGCCCGGAGCCGAGCGCACGAGGAGCGCCGCGTCGACGTCGCCGTCGCCGTCGAAGTCGCCGGTCGCGATGGCCTCGGTGACGCCGTCGCGGACGGGGGCCGAGCCGGCCGGCTCGAGCCCGGTGAGGCCGCCGTGCAGGACGAGGTCGCGCCCGGCGCCCGTGCCGACGAGGAGCTCGCCCTGGCCGTCGCCGTCGAGGTCGCGGACGGCGAGCGCGCGCACCGGCGCCCGGCCGCCTGGCGCGACGGCCGCGATGACGCCCGAGTCGGGGTCGACGCGCTCGAGGCGCGCGAGGCGCCCGGCGCCGTCGTTCAGGAGCACGCGCAGGCCGTCGTCCGTGCCCGCGACGAGGTCGAGATCGCCGTCGGCGTCGAAGTCGTACGCGACGACCGCCGTGACCGGGCCATCCCCGAACGCGGCCGTCGTGTCGGGCGACGCCGTGACCCACGAGAGCGCGAGCGGGTCCACCGTGATGGCCGCGACGAGGGGCGGCAGCGCCACGCCGCCGACCGTGACGGCGACGTCGGCCGGGCCCGCCACGAGCCGCGGCGAGCGCGCCGTCACCCGCTCGGGCAGGACCTCGAGCACCTCGGCCGGGACGCCGTCGATCGCCACCGTGACGGGCTCGGCGAAGCCGCGACCCCGGAGCGTGAGCTCGACGCCCCCGCGCGCCGTGATCCGGCCCGGGCTGACGCCGAACAACGCCGCGTCCACCGTCGCCGCGTCGGCGTCGGCGACGACCGCGTCGCCGCCGAGGTCGTCGCCCCCCTGCCCGTCCGCCGCGCTCGTCCCGTCGCCCTCGACGTCGGGGTCCGCGCCGTCGGGGACGTCGACCACGAGGACGCCGTCCACGTCACCGCCACCGCGCCCGCTGCCGCCGTAGCAGGAGCACGCGCCGAGCGCGAGGCCGCCGGCGAGGAGGCCGAGGAGCGTGAGGCGGGCCGACCCGCGCGCGCCGCTCACTCCCCGGGCTCCGGGGCGCAGGCGTCGCCGACGCCGTCGTGGTCGCTGTCGAGCTGGTCGGGGTCGGGGACGGTCGGGCAGACGTCGCACGCGTCGCCGCGCCCGTCGCCGTCGGTGTCGGCCTGGGTCGGGTCCCAGACCCCCGGGCACACGTCGCAGGCGTCCTGCGGGTCGGGCACCGGCACCTCGATCCGGTCCTCGCAGATGAGGCCGACCGAGTAGCCGGCGCACGGGAGGTCGTTGAAGTAGGGGTTCTGCGGATCGTTCGCGATGAGCTCCACGCAGTCCTCGTTGCCGCCGGCGTCGTCGGGCTGGTTCGTGCCCCAGAGGAAGAACGGCGCGGGGTCGCCGGCGTCGGTCAGGAACACCCCCTCCTCGGCGAGATCGCTCACCCCCATCCAGTAGCGGCCGGCCTCGAGCGACGACTTCAGGAACGCGAGCTCGGCCTCGTCGTCGATGACGAAGAGCGAGGCGCCGAGGGCCTCGCAGCGCGCGACGGCGGCGGCGTGCTCGACCGCCTGGTGGCAGACGAGGTAGGCGCGCCCGCGCTCCGCGTCGACCCGGAGCGAGCAGCCGGTCGCCGCCGCGCACTCGGCGGGGGTCTCGCAGCGGAAGTGCCAGCGGTCGTGGTTCTTCTGGTCGGCGTTGGCGTCGTCGGGGCAGCCGTCGAGCTCGTCGGGGATCCCGTCGAGATCGGGGTCGCGATAGGGCACCGGGTCCCACGCGCGGAGGAACGTCGGGCCCGCGTCGCCCGGGCGCGCCGCGACGAGGTCGGGATCCCCGTCGCCGTCGGCGTCGACCGCCACCACGCGCTGCACCTTCGCGCGACCGGGCCACGGGAGGAGCGCGTCGCTGTAGTCGAAGAGGCGCCCGTGGCCGTCGTTCCGGAGGACGCGCGCCCCCGACGACGCGCTCACGAGCACGTCGAGCGCGCCGTCGCGGTCGACGTCCTCGAGGGCCACGGCCGAGGCGCCCGCGACCGTGAGCCCCTGCGCGAGCCCCGAGTGGTCCGCGAGCCGGCCGCCGCCGTTCTTCCAGAGCAGGACCCCGCTCGCGGTGACGAGGACCGCGTCGGGGGCGCCGTCGCCGTCGAGGTCGCCGAGCGCGACGAGCGCGCCGTCGCCGCCCGCCGGGAGGCTCCCCGCGGGGGCGTCGGCGAAGCCGCCGGCGCCATCGCCGAGGAGGAGGCGCGGCGGGAGCGCGGCGCGCGCGACGAGCACGTCGCGGTGGCCGTCACCGTCGATGTCGCCGGCGGCGAGGCCCGTGACGGCCTCGGTGAGCGAGCGGCCCGCGGCGGCGGCGGAGAGCGCGCCCGCGCCGTCGTTCACGAGGAGGCGCAGCGCCGGCAGACCATCGGCGGGGGCGAGCGCGAGGAGGACGTCCGGGTGGCCGTCGCCGGTGAAGTCGGCGCAGAGGGCGCGCGAGGCGACGACCGCGGGGCCGCTCGCGGGCACGGCGAGGCCGCCCGCGTCGTGCAGCCAGACGCCGGCGCCCACGTCGGCGGCGACGTAGAGGTCGTCGTCGCCGTCACCGTCGAGGTCGGCCGCGCAGGCGGCGCGGAGCCCGACCGGGGCGGTCTCGAGGGCGAAGGCGGGCGCGAGGCCGTCGCCCGAGAGGTCGAAGACGTCGAGCGCGGCGCCGCCGAGGACGGCGACGCGGGGCCCCGACGCGGCGCCGAGGAGCGGGACGAGCCGGTCGCCCGCGGCGGCGGTGGCGATCTCAGGGAGCTCGACGAAGCGCAGCGCCGGGGGGGCGATGCCCAGGTAGGCGAAGCCCGTGAAGCGCGCGCCGCCGGAGGGCGACTCGAGCACGATCGCGGCCGGACCGCCATGCGGCGCGGCAGGCGCCGTCACGGTGAGCGAGGCGGGGTCCTGCGCGGTGATGTCCGCCGGCTCGCCCCCGATGGTCACGGCGGTGACGGTGTCGAGGCCGGCGCCCGCCAGGGTGAGCGCGGCGCCGCCGCGGAAGGAAGCGGTCACCGGGGTGACGGCCGTCACGGAGGGGCCGTTCGGGGCCCCCACGGTGTCGTCGGGCGCGGTCGCGTCGGGGCTCGGGCTGGCGTCGTCGCTGACGCCGTCGGGCTCGGTGTCGACGGCGTCGGAGGCGTCATCGGCCGCCGCGTCGGAGGTCGCGTCCGCGGCGCCATCGGCGTCGGCGCCGCCGTGGCCTCCGCTCGACGGACAGCCGCAGAGCGCCAGCGCGGCGAGGAGTGCGAGAGATGGAGCTCGGGTCATGTTCCCGAGGATGCGAGGTAGCGCGCGAGCGTGTCAACGGGGCCGGATCGTCAGCGCGGCGGCACCGGAGGCGGCCGAGGGACGATCACGGCGATGGCCGCGCGCTCGTCGCCCCTGGGGCCGTGAAACTCGCCGCGGACGCAATTCCCGGGCGTATCAGAGCCCGACGCGCGTTACGGCGCGGGCGTCGGCGCCGACGAGGCCGCGCGCGGGAGGGCGCTGGCGTCGGCGCCGTCGGTCGTGACGCAGTAGCGGCCGAGGCTCACGACGGTGCCGACGATGGTGGCGCCAGCGAAGAGCGCGAGCAGGGCCGTGGCGAAGGCGCGGCGAAGGGGCGACGCCGGGCGCGGCGAGGCGCGCCAGCCGTCGGGGTAGCGGACGACGCCGACGGCGTCGACGGTCGGCAGCGCGAGGGGGGCGACCGCGGCGGCGCGGGCGGGGGATGACGGCTCGAGGAGGTCGATCATGGCGTGGTCCTCTCCAGGGGCACGTCAGGATTACGGAGGTTGGCGCGCGGCGGTTACCGAGACATTTTGTGAAGCGCGCGACGCGTCCGCCGCGATAGTCTCGCGCACACCACCGACAAGACGAAGCGCCCGTCCGCGTCTGCGACGTGCGCCAGGCCATGGGGAAGGCGAGATGCTCGTACGGAACGCGATGATGCTCCTCGGTTGCGCGGCGTGGCTCGGGCTCGCTGGCTGTGACAAGGGCGAGCAGGGGCCCCAGGGCGAGCCGGGGCCCCGGGGCGAGGCCGGCGTGGCCGGGCCGAAGGGGGATCCTGGCGACCCGGGGGACCAGGGCCTCCAGGGGCCGAAGGGCGACCAGGGTGAGGCGGGAGCCCAGGGACCCGCGGGGGAACGCGGTGAGGTGGGCCCCAAGGGCGACCAGGGCGACCCGGGCATTCAGGGCCCCAAGGGCGACCAGGGCGACCAGGGGCTTCAGGGCCCCAAGGGCGACCAGGGCGACCAAGGCATTCAGGGCCCCAGGGGCGACCAAGGCATTCAGGGCATCCAGGGCATCCAGGGGCCCAAGGGCGACCAGGGCGACCAAGGCATTCAGGGCCCCAAGGGCGACCAGGGGGATCAAGGCATCCAGGGTGTTCAGGGCGACCAGGGCATTCAGGGCGACCAAGGCACTCAGGGTCCGAAGGGGGACCAGGGCGACCCGGGCGACAAGGGCGACAAGGGCGACAAGGGCGACAAGGGCGACCCCGGCGAGAAGGGGGACCAGGGCGACCCGGGCATCCAGGGCCTCCAGGGCGTCCCCGGCCTCCCCGGTACCCCCGGCAGCCCCGGCACCCCTGGTACCCCCGGCACCCCAGGCGCCCCGGGCGAGGCCGGCCAGCGCGGCGCCGACGGCGATCCCGGCCTCGCCTGCTGGGACACCGACGGCGACGGCGCCGCCTCCGACGACGAGGACGTCAACGGCGACGGCCTCTACGACGCGCGCGACTGCAACGGCGTCGCGAGCACCGTCCGCGAGGCCGTCTGGTTCGACGACCTCTTCGGCGGCCCCGACCCGCGCTTCTGGCAGACCACCTCGTCGGCCGACTGCACCGTCAGCCACGGCGCGAACTACCTCGGCATCCTCAACCTCGTGGCGAACCTCTCCGGCGCGACCTGCGGCATCCGGAGCACCATCCCGAGCGGCGCGAACCTGATGGGCGGCGGCCCCGGCACCCTCGAGCTCGGCTTCCAGGGCATCAACCTGCGCGACGGCGGCACGCTCCGCGCCGGCCTCGTCGACAGCGGCACCATGACGACCGGCCTCGTCGGCGACGGCACCACCTGGACCGCCGTCTGCTCGGGCAGCGACACCGCCGACGCCGCCCCCATCCCGGCCCCGCTGAACCGCGTCTCCTTCCGCATCACCAACGACCAGACGATCACCGTCACCGTCGACGGCGTCGTCGCGACCGTGCTGACCGGCTGCGGCTCGCAGCTCTACGCCGACGGCACCGTCGTCGAGCTCACGGGCGCCGGCACCTACGACTACGTCGCGCTCGACTACGTCGTCTGGCGGCACGACCGCCAGTGAGGCGCCCCGGCCTCCGGGCGCCGGAACGGGGCTTGCACACCTCGCGAGAGCCCCTTGAACCAGCCCGCCCCGGAGGCCCCCATGTTCCTCGAGCGCGTCCACACCCCCGGCCTCGCGGCCCTCTCCTACGTCGTCGGCGCCGACGGTGGCGACGCCGTCGTCATCGACCCGCGCTGGGACGTCGACGTCTACCTCGACCACCTCCGCGCCCACGGCGCCCGCCTCCGCTGGGTCCTCGCGACCCACCGCCACGAGGACTTCGTCGACGGCTCGCGCACCCTCGCCGCCCTCACCGGCGCCCGCGCGGCCCACGGCGGCGTCGAGCTCACCTGGGGCGAGCCCCTCGACGACGGCGCCGTCATCGAGCTCGGCGACCACCTGCGCCTCGAGGCGCTGGCGACGCCGGGCCACACCCTCGGGCACCTCGCCTACGTGCTCTACGACACCTCGACCGGCGACTCCCCCGTCGGCGTCTTCACCGGCGACGCCCTCTTCGTCGGCGACGTCGGCCGCGCCGACTTCTACCCCGACCGCGCCCGCGAGGTGGCCGGCCTCCTCTACGAGAGCCTCCACGACAAGCTCCTCCCGCTCGGTGACCACTGCCTCGTCTGGCCCGCCCACGGCGCCGGCTCCGTCTGCGGCGACGCCATGGCCGACCGCGACTTCTCGACCCTCGGCTACGAGCGCCGCCACAACCCGCGCCTCCAGCTCCCCGATCGCGACGCCTTCATCCGCGCGAAGCTCGCCGAGGACCACCCGCAGCCGCCCTACTTCCGCCGCATGGAGGAGGTGAACGGCGCCGGCCCGCGCCCCCTCGAGCGCCTCCCGGAGCTCCGCCCCGTCCCCGCCGGCGACCTCGCCGCGCGCCTCGACGACGACGCCGACGACGTCGTGCTCCTCGACGTGCGCGAGCCCCAGGCGTTCGGCGAGAGCCACGTCCCCGGCGCCCTCGCCATCCCGGCCGACATGCTCCCGAGCTTCGCCGGCTGGCTCATCCCGGGCGACGCGCCCATCGTCCTCGTCGCCGACGACGCCGAGCGCGCCCGCGACGCCGCGCGACACCTCGTCCGCCTCGGCTACGAGCGGCTCGACGGCTACCTCCAGGGCGGCATCACCGCCTGGGAGACCGCCGGCCGCCGGCTCGGGCACGTGCCGCCCATCCAGGTCGCGGCGCTCTCGCGCGGCGTCGAGCGCGGCGACGTCACGGTCCTCGACGTGCGCTCCGACGGCGAGTGGGACGCCGGGCACCTCCGCGGGGCGACCCACGTCTACCTCGGCGAGCTCCCGGCGCGCCTCGCGAGCGGCCCTCCCCTCCCGGACGACCGCCCCCTCGTGACCCTCTGCGGCTCGGGGCGACGCGCCATCATCGCGGCCTCGCTCCTCCTCCGCCACGGCCACGACGACGTCGTCAACAGCTTCGGCTCGATGGCCGCCTGCCAGTCCGCGGGCTGCCCCATGGGCGCGAGCTGAGCGCGCGACGCCGGGCGCTCACGCGCTCGGCGCGCCGTCGAGGAGCGCGTCGAGCCGCATCGCCGCCGACACGAGCGCGAGGTGCGTCAGCGCCTGCGGGAAGTTCCCGAGCTGCTCGCCGCAGAAGCCGAGCTCCTCGGCGAAGAGGCCGACGCCGTTCGCGTAGCCGAGGAGCTTGTCGAAGAGGTGCCGCGCCTCACGCACGCGCCCCGCGAGCGCGAGGCACTCGACGTACCAGAAGGAGCACGCCATGAAGCTCCCCTCGCGCCCCTCGAGCCCGCTCAGGTCGTGCTGCGGCGAGTGGCGGAAGACGAAGGCGTCGTAGGCGAGCTGCTCGCCGATAGCCTCGAGGGTCGCGAGCCAGCGCGGGTCGCGCGGCCCGATGAAGCCCTGGAGCGGCATGAGGAGCGCGGCCGCGTCGAGCCCGCCGCCCCCCGGGAGCTGCGTGAAGGCGCGCCGCTCGGGGTCCCAGAAGTCCTCGTAGACCGTCGCGCGGATGACGTCGCGCACCTCGCGCCAGCGCTCGACGGGCGCCGGCAGGCGCTGGAGCTCGGCGATCCGCAGCGCGCTGTCGAGGCACACCCAGCACATCACCCGCGACGGCAGGAAGCGGCGCGGCCCGCCACGCACCTCCCAGATCCCCGCGTCCGGCTCGCGCCAGTGCTCGGCGACCCAGTCGACGATGCGCGTGAGCTCGCGCCAGGCGTCGTGCGCGATGTGCTCGCCGCGCGAGGCCGCGAGCCAGGCGGTCCCGAGGAGCTCGCCGTAGATATCGAGCTGCTGCTGATCGTAGGCGCCGTTGCCGATGCGCACGGGGCGCGAGCCGGCGTAGCCGCTGAGGCTGTCGAGCGTGCTCTCGGCGAGGTCCGCGCCACCGTCGACCGCGTACATGACGTGGAGGCGGCCGCCCTCGTGCTGGTCGGCGCAGCTCCCGATGACCCAGCGCATGAAGGCGCGCGCGGACTCCTCGTGGCCGAGGCGCGTGAGGGCGTCGGCGGCGAAGGCGGCGTCGCGGATCCACGCGTAGCGGTAGTCCCAGTTGCGCTCCCCGCCGGGGTCCTCGGGGAGCCCGAACGTCGGCGCCGCGACGATGGCGCCGTGCTCGCGCGAGGTCAGGAGCGAGAGCACGAGGGCCGAGCGCCGCACGACCTCGCGCCATCGGCCGGCGTAGGTGGTCGCCGCCGAGAACGCGCGCCAGTGGTCGGCCGTGCGGCGCATGTGCCCGTCGACCCAGTCGCGCAGGGCCTCGGCGTCCGCGGGAGGCGCGGCGCCGAACGCGAGGACGAAGCAGGCGACGTCGCCCTCGTCGAGGGTGGGCGTGGCGACCGCGTCGCCCCCGTCGAGGTCGAGCGGGACCGTGGTCGCGAGGTGGAGCGGCGGGTGCTCCCCAGCGCGCGGGCGGAACGTGACGCCGCCGCCCGGGCCGCGCTCGGCGTCGTGGGCGACGCGGGCGTAGTCGAAGCGCGGCGCGCAGCGGAGCTCGAGGCGCGCGCGGCCGCGCACGACCTCGACCCGGCGGACGATGGCGCGCTCGGAGCGCTCGGCGTCACAGGGCATGAAGTCCGCGACCTCGACGACCCCGGCGGCGGAGTGGAAGCGGGTGTAGAGGATGTTCGTGTCGGCGAGGTAGAGCTGGAAGCTCTCGCGCGGGCAGTCGGCGTCGGCGTCGGCGGGGGGCGTCGGGTGGAGGACGAAGGCGCCGCCGCGCTCGCGGTCGAGCAGGCGCGCGAAGACCGACGGGGAGTCGAAGCGCGGCGCGCAGAGGAAGTCGATGGCGCCGTCGCGGGCGACGAGCGCCGCGGTCTCCTGGTTGCCGATGAGGCCGTGGTCCTCGATGCGCGGGTCGGTCGCCGGGCGTCGCTTCGCCGGGGGCGCCGACGTTCCTCGCTCCTCGCGGTGGTGCCGGGCGTCCTGGCGTCGGTTCATGGGGGCTCTCTCCGGGATCTCACGGTGGTCTGAAGCAAGCCGGGTGCCAGCGCGGTCGCGCGGAACGGTTCTTGCGAGCCGTCGCGACGGACACGGGACACCAGGAGAGAGCGCCATGAGCGACATGCGGCGAGGACGCGTGATCATGCTGACGGGGGCGAGCGCGGGCGTCGGGCGGGCGGTCGCGCGCCAGCTCGCGCGCGAGGAGGGCGCCCGGCTCGGGCTGCTCGCGCGCGGCGAGGACGGCCTCGAGGCGACGCGCCGCGAGGTCGAGCACCTCGGCGGCGAGGCGCTCGTGCTGCCGGCGGACGTCGCCGAGCCGGAGGCGGTCGAGGAGGCCGCGAGCGCGCTCGAGGAGCGGTTCGGGCCGATCGACGTGTGGATCAACAACGCGATGGTCACGGTCTTCGCGCCGGTGTGGGAGGTCACGGCGGCCGAGTACACGCGCGTCACGAAGGTGACCTACCTCGGCGTCGTGCACGGGACGCAGGCGGCGCTCGAGCGGATGCGCCCGCGGAACGCGGGTCGGATCGTCCAGGTCGGCTCGGCGCTCGCGTACCGCGCGATCCCGCTGCAGTCGGCCTACTGCGCGGCGAAGCACGCCGTCCAGGGGTTCACCGAGGCGCTCCGGACGGAGCTCATGCACGAAGCGAGCGACATCAAGGTCACGATGGTCCAGCTCCCGGCGGTGAACACGCCGCAGTTCGGCTGGCTCAGGAGCCGGCTCCCGAAGCGCCCGCAGCCGGTGCCGCCCATCTTCCAGCCGGAGGTCGCCGCCGACGCGATCGTGTACGCGGCGCGCCACGACCAGCGCGAGCTCTTCGTGGGCGGCTCGGCGCTGAAGGCGATCTGGGGGAACAAGCTCGCTCCGTGGCTCGCGGACCGCGTCCTCGCGAAGAACGGCTTCGAGAGCCAGCAGACGGACGAGCCGGAGATCCCGGGGCGCGCGGACAACCTCTACGCCCCGATCCCCGGCGACCACGGCGCGCACGGGCGCTTCGACGCGCGCGCGCGGAGCGTGTCGCTCGAGCTCTGGGCGCGGAAGAACCGCGGGCTCCTCGCGGCGGGCGCCGCGGGCCTGCTCGCGGGGGTCGTCGGCCTCTTCGCGGCCGGGCGGGGGTGACGCCCGCGAGGCCTACTCCACGTAGGCGATGGTCGTGAGCAGCGCGTTCTCCGCCTGACGCGAGTCGAGGCGCGTGTGCTGCACCACGATCGGCACGTCCGCCTCGATGACCGAGGCGTAGCGAAGATCGCGCCGCCGTCGCGGGGACCGGGCGCTCCGGGCGCCGACGCCACCCGCACCGGGGAGGGAAGTCGCGACGACGCCGCGGAGTGGGACATCGCGCCCCACCCGCGGCGCGCTCGCCGCGACGCCGCGCGGCGCCGTCCGCTACCGCGGCCCGCCGCTCCGCGGGCGCCCGCCCTTGCTCGAGAGCGGCGGGAGGGCGCGGTTCGGCACGGAGCGCCCGTTCACCTGGCGGCCCCCGTCGCGGCGCGAGAACTGCTGGCTGAACTGGTCGTTCGCCTTCTGCTTCAGGTCGCGCACCTGCTTCATGCCCTTCGACATCGAGTCGAGCGTGGCGACGAGCTCCTTGCCGCCCTTCGTGCGGTCGTAGAGCGGGTTCTTGGCGAAGAAGTTGTCGTTCTGGCTCTCGATGTCGCCCTTGACGGCCTGGTCGAAGACCTTCTCACGCGACTCGGAGGTCGAGATCGAGCTCAGGGTCTCGAGCGTGGCGAAGTCCTGGCTCTCGAGCGAGTACTGCTTCAGCTTGTCGTAGAACTTGAGGACGATCTGGAGCCCGAGGCTCACCGACTCGACGATGTTGTCGGTCCCGGACCGCCCCTTGATCCCGAGGAGCTGGAACCCCTTCTTGTTCCGGTTGATGGCCTGCTCGATCGCGCGCCCGCCGTCGTTCGTGTTGAGCGTCGTCTGGAAGGCCGCGAGGATCCCGACGACCGCGCGCCGCTCCGACTTCTTCCAGTTCGCGCCGGTCTCGTCACGCCCGTCGAGCGGCGTGTTCCAGCCGTACACGTAGCCGCCGAGCGCCTCCCACGGCGTGTCGACCTGACCCGACTCGAGGATGGCGAAGAGCGGGTCGGCGGACGCCCAGCGCCCGAGGTGCGGGTCGTAGAGGCGGGCGCCCATGCGCACGAGCCCTCCCGGCTCCGCGGTCTTGCCGGCGACCCCGCGGCGCTCGGCGCCGTTCGTCGACGACCAGCGCGCGAGGCCGAACGGGTAGTAGAGCGTCTCCTCGACGAGGGCGCCGTCCTCGTTCGTGACGGCCACGAGGTTGCCGGTCTGGTCGCGGTGGAGGTAGGTGACGCGGTCGGCGAACGCGATGAGCCCCTGCGCGGCGGCCGCCGCGAGCAGGTGGTTCACGGGGCTCGCCGCGGGCGCGTCGCTCCCGGCCGCGACGAAGCCGCGCTCGCGGGCGTAGGCGAGCCAGGCGTCGGCGCTGTCGACGCGCGCGTCGGCGTTCAGGTCGGAGAGCACGGTCGCGGCGAGCTCGCTCGTCTCGTAGCGGGCGACGCTGTCGCTCGCGACGTTGACGTAGATCGAGGCGACGCCGTCCTCGACCGTCAGCGAGTCCCCGACGAAGTAGCTCACGCCGTCCGCGGAGACCTCGAGCGCGCGGTCCTGGCCCTCGGCGTAGCCGTAGCGCCACGCGACCCCGTCGGCGGTCGTGAACGCCGTCAGGCGGCCGAGCCCGTCCCAGCCGTAGGTCGCCGCGCCGCGCGTGAGCGTGCCGCCGCGGGCGTCGTAGGTGAGGTCGAGCGCGCCGGCCTTCGTGATGGCGTGACCGCGGCCGAGCGTGCGCGCGCCGTCGTGGACGGGGCTCGCCTCGCCGAGGGACGAGGTGCGGGCGATGAGATCGTCGGCCGCGTCGTAGCCGTAGGTCACGGTCTCGGCGCCGTCTCCCGCGTCGGCGAGGCTCGCTGAGGTGAGGCGCCCGAGGGCGTCGTAGCCGTAGGTCGCCGCCGCGCTGACGCGGCCGGTCGCCGCGACGCGGTCGGTGACCCCGGTGATCCAGCCCGCGCCGTTCCGCGCGAGATCGCGCCCGACGACGTCCGCGCCCGCGCCGTCCGTCAGGCTGAAGGAGACGAGCGCGCGCTCGACGTCGTAGACGTTCTTCTCGACGGCGCCGTTGGCGTAGTCGATCTCGGCGACGTCGCCGTGGTCGTCGAGCGTGACGGCGTCGATGTAGCCGGGGATCGCCGCGACGTTGCCGAGGAGGTCGAGCGTGTAGTCCACCGTGATCCCGCCCGGGTAGGTCTGGCGCGTCACGTGCCCGAGGTTGTCGAACGTCGCGCCGACGGCGAGCGTGACGCCGCCGAAGTCGCGCGTCCGCCCGGCGTCGTGGCGCCGGTCGTCGAAGCGGTACCAGTCGGTCGCCGTGGCGGCGCCGCCGTCCGGGGCGACGAGGGGGTAGACGAGCGAGACGATGCCGCCGGCGTTGCCGCCGCAGGCGCCGCTCGGGCAGGCGGCGGCCCAGTCGTGATCGTAGGTGTAGGCGAAGCGCTCGGCGCCCTCCTTCCCCTCGACCGCGCTCGACGCGAGCCGGAGCGCCCCGTCGAAGGTGTTCACGACGACGGCCCCCGTGGCGTCCGTGCGGCGCACGATGTTGCCGGCCGCGTCATAGGCGTAGGTCGTCTCCCCGCGGTCCGGGTCGGCGGTGCGCACGACGCGCCCGACGAGGTCCGTCTCGCCCTCCCAGGCGTTCCCGAGCGGGTCCGTGACGCGCGCGAGGCCGCCGAGAGCGTCATAGGCGTAGGTGTACCAGGCCGTGGGGTCGGCGCCCGCGACCTCGCCGCGCCCGACGGCGAGCACGCGGCCGAGGCCGTCCATGCGGCGCACCTCGGGGGTGTCCTCGGCGGCGCTGCCGACCTCGGTGTCGCTCTCGTCCCAGTGGCGCACGACGTCGGGGCCGTAGGCGTAGCGCTCGCTGGTGTCGCCGGTCGGGCCGGGGTGGAGGACCTGGATCGGGCGGCCGAGGGCGTCGTAGGTGGTGCGGATGGAGCTCGCGTCGCCCGGCACGATGACGTCGCAGTCGCCGCTCGCGGCGCGCCACGGGGTGAAGACCTCGCGCTGGGCGTCGCCGTGGGTGAAGACGGTGAAGCCGCTCACGAGGTAGTCGCCGGCGGCGACCTTGTCGCGCTTCTGGTAGACGCGGCCGCGGCCGTCGACGCACTGCACGGTCTCGGCGTCCTGGGCGCCGCCGCGGACGGTGCGGCCACGGACGACGATGCGCGACGCGTCGTCGCCGATCTCGTAGGTGTACTCCCAGGTCGGCGCGGCGGCGCTGTCGCCCTGCGCGACGATCGCGGCGGGGCGGCCGAAGACGTCGTAGAGGTAGGCGGTGCCGGTGCGCTCGGAGAGGGTCTCGCCGCCCTTCACGACGCTCCAGTCGCTCGCGTAGGAGGGCGCGTCCCAGAGCGGGTCGTAGCGGAAGTCGCGGTGGAGCGTGTAGGCGCCGTCGGGCCCGACGAGGGCGATGTCGGTGTCGAGGAGGTGGAAGCCGGCGTCGTCGTAGGTGTAGGTGCGGCGGTGCTCGGCCCCCTCCACGGTGCCGACGGGGTCGATGATCTCGACGATGTTGCCGTGCGCGTCGCCGCGCTGGCGGACGGGCGAGATGGTCGCGCCGCTCGCGTCCACGCGGGAGACCGTGCGCGTCAGGAAGCCCTTGTCGAACTGCCCCTCGGGGAGGCCGACGAACGCGTCGCCGTCGTAGTAGGAGACGGTCTCGGAGTAGGTGTCGTCGGCGGGGGTCGCGAGGTCGCTGGCGGCGGCGCCGTAGGTGCGGACGCGGACGGGGAGCGACGTCATCCAGCGCCCCGAGTCGGTGGGGGCGGCGAAGGTGGTGGTGGTGTAGAGCTCGTCGCCGAGGCAGGCGGCGCCGCAGTCGACGCCGCCGCGGGCGACGACGCCGAGCTTCGCGTCGAGGGTGACGTTGCCGTAGCCGTCGTAGTCGTAGACGTCACGGGTGGTGACGGCGTCGGCGGCGCCGCCGCCTTCGGTGCGGACGACCTCCTTCGCGACGAGGCAGACGTAGCGCACGGGGAAGGCGAGGCCGCTGTCCGGGACACCGGCGAGATCGCAGTCGGCGTAGGCGTTCGTGGTGGTCTCGAGGAGGCGGCCGCCCGAGGAGATGGCGACGGTGTCGAGGAGCCCGGCGGCGTAGGGGTCGGTGTCGCCGACGTCGTAGGTGCGCGCGGTGAGGCCGGCCTCCTGGAAGCCGTCGTCGCCCGCGAGGTCCTCCTCCGTGCGGGCGAAGCCGCGGAAGGCCTTCTCGACGCCGTCGTAGAAGCCGTCGTGGTAGCTGAAGGTGGTGACGCGGTGGACCTGCGTGAGGGTGTCGTACTCGTCGAGGCGGTCGACGACGGTGTTCGGGAAGGGGATCCGGTGGGCCCAGGCGGCGGCACCACCGTCCGCGGCCATGTGCTGGACGCTCGTGCCGTAGGTGATCTCGGAGATCCAGCCGATGCCGTTGTCGATGGAGGTGAGGAGGTTCGGGCGGAGGGGGAAGAGCTCGAGGAAGCGGACGGGCTCGCCCGGGGTGACCCAGACGATGTCGGAGGAGCCGTTGCCGTTCATGTCGGCGAGGAGGACGACGGTCGAGGAGACGCGGTCGGGGATGGTGCCGTCGACGTCGGCGGTGGTGATGGGGTCCTGCTCCTCGAAGACGCGGCCGTTGCGGTTGAGCCAGAGCTGGATCTGGTCGGCGCCGACGAGGACCATGTCGGCGAGGCCGTCGCCGTTGATGTCCTCGATCTCGGCGGCGACCGCCTGCGAGTCGGTGAAGGAGACGTTGCCGGCGGTGCGGGGGGCGGTCCAGCGGCCCCAGCCGAGGTTGAGCTGGTAGGTGACGGACTCGGTGCCGACGAGGACGACGTCGAGGAGGCCGTCGCCGTTGAAGTCGTTGAGCTCCATGCGGCCGGAGTCGAAGCCCTGGTCGAGGTTCTCGATGGCGTCGTCGACGACGAAGCCGGCGCCGCCGTTGCGGTAGATGGTGGTCTGGTTGTTGAGGCCGGCGCCGGTGGAGCCGATGAGGTCGATCTTGTGGTCGCCGTCGTAGTCGAGGAAGCGGAGGGAGGTCATGAGGGCCTCGGTGCCGGGGAGGCCGCTCGCGCCGGTGCCGAAGAGGGCGACCTCCTCGTCCCAGTCGCCGTTGCCGTGGTTCATGAGGACGCGGCCGGTGGTGGCGTTCATCATGTCGGTGAAGCCGTCGCCGTCGGCGTCGAGGACCTGGACGAAGGCGTTGGAGAGGCGGTGGCCGGCCTGGTCGCCGACGGCGCTGTCGGTGGCGGCGCCGAAGGACTGGGAGCCGTCGGGGGCCATGGTCTGGAGGAAGACGCGGTGGGCGCCGGTCAGCGAGGTGTCGACGAGGTCGGGGAGGGCGTCGCCGTTCATGTCGATGAGGGTGGCGTCGCCGGTCGAGAGGGCGACGTCGAGGGCGTTCATGGTCTGGATGTAGGGGCGGGTGGCGCAGTCGCCGGTGCGGCAGATGGCGCCGAGGGACTGGGAGTAGGCGAAGTGGTCGGTGGCGGCGTAGGGGGTGCCGTCGGCGCCGAAGAGCTGGACGGAGGCGAGGCGGGTGAAGCCGCCGGAGACGTCGTAGCTGTCGTAGGTGAGGCCGTAGGAGCGGAGGGTCTGGCCGTGGGCGGTGACGGTGATGGTGGCGAGGCGCTGGTCGAGGACGTCCTCGAAGCCGCCGGTGGCGTTGTCGAGCCAGTCGGAGCGGTCCTCGTAGGCGAGTGAGACGGCGTAGGTGTCGTCGCCGGCGGCGTCGGCGAGCCAGGTGATGCCGGTGAGGAGGCCGGCGCTCTGGGAGATGGTGGCGTAGGTGTAGTGGAGGGCGTGGCCCCAGGGGTCGGTGAGGTCGACGAGGAGGTAGCGGAAGGTGCCCTGGCCGCCGCCGACGCGGGCGGTGGGCTCGAGGGTGCCGTCGGCGTGGGCGCCGAAGGTGCCGACGCGGCCGTCGGGGTACTCGGCGGTCCAGTAGCCCTCGGCGCCGGTGGCGACGTCGTGCCAGGTGTAGCGGGCGAAGGCGCCTTCGAAGCGGGCGCGGTAGGTCTGGGTGGTGGCGTCGGAGGCGACGAGGACGAGCTCGGCGCCGGCGTCGGCGGCGAACTCGTCGGCGCCGTCGTAGCGGGGGACGGCGCGCTTGGTGAGGCGCTCGATGGCGGGGACGGCGAGGTTCCAGCCGATGCCGACGACGGACGAGGTGGCGGAGGAGGAGTAGGAGAGGGCGAGGGAGGGGGAGAGGCCGGGGCGGCCGGCGGGGAGGACGATGGGGACGCTGTAGGCCATGGCGCCCATGTTGGGGTCGATGGCGACGTCGTCGCCGATGCCGGAGAGGGAGCCCGGGCCCTCGGGGAGGGAGACGCGGTCGTCGGACACGCCGGTCTGGGCGTGGGCGGCGGGGGCGGCGGCGAGGGCGAGGGCGAGCGCGGCGAGGGCGGCGCGGGGCGCGAGCTTTGCCATGGGGATGGTTCCGTCGGCTTGTGGGACAGGTGCGCCTGGGGCGGCGCGGCGGGGCGTCGTCTGTGCAACGCCTGTGCCGGCGCCGGCGATCGGCCTGGGAGGCCGCTCGGCAGGGCGTGAGCGGGGTGACGAGGGGGGAGGTGTCCGGGACAGGTCGCTCCCAGAAAGTGAAATGACACGTCCTGACACGACGTGACCCGATTTTGCCGGGGTCTACGGCGGTCTGCTGGGGTCTCGCGCCGCCGACCGGCGAGGATCGGCCGGTGGCGCGGATCGTCGGCGCTCACCTCGCCGCCTCCCACGCCGCGCGCTGGGGACCGGGGCGGCGCGACGCCGCTCGGCTTC
The DNA here is from genome assembly GCA_020632715.1 of Deltaproteobacteria bacterium. Taxonomy (GTDB): domain Bacteria; phylum Myxococcota_A; class UBA9042; order PHBI01; family PHBI01; genus JACKFA01. The sequence continues at coordinate 1,246,695 of JACKFA010000002.1, read as the reverse complement.
CCGCCGCAGATCCGCTCGGGAGGCCGCTCTCGGCCACCGCGCCCGTCTTCCACCGCCCTGGCACAACGCTTGCGATGCGCCCCCTCCGCGACCGCCCCGGACGGACCCCGGGACGGTCACCCACCCGAAAACCACGCTCACGACGACCCGACGGAGGGAGACATGACCCACCTGCGCAGCGTTCCCTTGCCCCTCGAGTCCGGCAGCCGCTCCCGCCCCCGCCCCGCCCTGCCCGCTCGCCGCCGCGCGGCGCGCCCCGCCGCCCCCTCCCGCCGCGCCGCGCCCGGCCTCACCTGGGGCGTCGTCATGCTCGCCCGCCTCTCCGTCAACGCCCTCACCCCGCCCGCCGCGCGCGCCCACTTCGAGGCCGGCGCCGCCCTCTCCTGGTCCCCCCGCACCGCCCCCGCGCTCACCCGCGCCCTCTACGACCTCTGGGCCCTCGTCGGCTACCGCGAGCCCGGCGGCGCCCGCCTCATCGGCGTCGCCGTCGCCACCGCCCGCGCCCAGCGCCACCACCGCCTCGCCCGCGCCCTCCAGGCCCTCGCCGACGCCCGCGTCGGCCTCTTCCGCGTCGGCCTCCGCCGCCACCACCGCGCCGTCCTCCGCCCCCTCGACGCCGCGCGGGAGCTCGACGTCGTCGTCGCCTCCGGCGGCGGCGCCGAGGATCCCCGCCCCGGCGACCTCGCCCTCGGCTGGATCGTCCCCCTCGGCGCCGGCGACGCCACCCTCGCCGCCTGGCACATCGTCGGACGCGACGCCGCCTCCCCCGTCCTCGAGGCCCTCCGTGCCGGCCGCGACGCCGCCCGCGCCTTCTACCCCGGCCTCTCCGCCGACGCCTGCTCCGCCGTCGCGCTCCCGCTCGCCGCCGCCGAGATCGCAGACGACGACGCGCTCGCCTGGCTCGACGTCGACGAGCTCGCCGACGCCGAGGGCCTCGATCCCGACCTCGTCCTCGACGCCCTCGCCGCCGCCTGGGACCAGCGCGCCCGCGCCTGCGCCGAGCCGCTCCCGACGCCCCGCCGCGGAACTTCCCCGTGACATCGACGGCGCCCGGGCATAATTCCCTTCCCCGCGGTGATCCAGCTCCCCACGACGTCATCGCCAGGACAAGGACACCCATGCCCGCTCGCGCCGCACTCCGCCTCCTCGCCACCGCCGCCACGCTCCTCCTCGCCGCCTGCGGCCACGGCCGCGTCGCCAGCGGCCCCGCCGCGCCAGCGCCCGTCTCCTGCACCGGTGGCGGCCGCCCCGTCGGCGGCACCTGCTACTGCCCGCTCGGCACCGTCTGGAACGGCCAGAGCTGCCAGGGCACCCCCGATCCCACCGGCTGCGCCGGCGGCGCCTACCTCTTCGGCGACGGCGACCAGGCGGTCTGCTCCTGCCTCGCCGGCGAGATCGCCAACGGCGACCACTGCGAGCCCCTCCAGTGCACCGGCGGCGCCCTCCCCGGCGGCGATCAGTGCTACTGCCCCGGCGGCTCCACCTGGAGCGGCACCGAGTGCGTCTGCACCGGCGGCGCCACCTGGGATGGCGCTCAGTGCATGTGCCAGGGCGGCGCCACCTGGGACGGCGCCCAGTGCATGTGCCACGGCGGCTCCTCGTGGGACGGCTCGCAGTGCGCCTGCACCGGCGGCGCCGCGTGGGATGGCAATCAGTGCATGTGCCAGGGCGGCTCCACCTGGGACGGCGCCCAGTGCGTCTGCCCCGCCACCACCGCCTGGGACGGCGCCCAGTGCAGCGCCGAGCAGCCGGCCCAAGGCGGCGGCGGCCACCACGAGCGCTGCTCCGGCGGCGCCTACCGCGACCACGGGCGCTGCGTCTGCCCCGCCGGGAGCGCGTGGGACGGCGCCGCTTGCGCCCAGCCCCCCGCTGCCGGCTCGCGCTGCCGCCAGGCCGTCGCCGACAAGGGCTACGCGCCGAGCGAGTGGGCCGCCTGCGACGGCGTCGACGAGGCCTGCGCCCTCGCCCTCCTCGACCACGACTACTCGCCCCGCGCCTTCGCGAGCTGCCAGGGCGTCGACACCCGCTGCGCCGTGGCCGTCCTCACCCATAATTATGGGCCGGACGCCCTCCACTACTGCCAGGGCGTCGACGGCGCCTGCGCGGAGCTCGTCCTCCAGAAGAACTACGCGCCGTCCGCGATCCCCCAGAGCTGCCGGCTCCGCTGAGCCTCAGCCCTCGGTCCCAGCGTCCGCGCCCGCCGCGATCCCGAACTTCGCGAGCCGCCGGTAGAGGAGCCCGCGCGACACCCCGAGCGCCCGCGCCGCGGCCGCCAGGTTCCCGTCGTGCGCCCGCAGCGTGCTCTCGATGAGCGCCCGCTCCGCCGCCCCGAGCGCCCCCGTGCTCTCCGGCGCCCCGCGCGGGCCGAGCGGCGGCAGGTGCGCGAGCGTCACCTCCCCGCCCGGCGGCGCCAGGATCGCCGCCCGCTCCATGATGTTCCTGAGCTCGCGCACGTTCCCGGGCCAGTCGTAGCCGAGCAGGAGCTCCGTCGCCTCCTCGGACAGCCGGTGCCCCCGCCGCTGCTCCTCGAGGAAGCGCCGCGCCAGCGCCGCCACGTCGTCGCGCCGCTCGGACAGCGGCGGGAGGCGTATCGCGAAGACGTTCATGCGGTAGTAGAGGTCCATCCGGAACCGCCCCTCCGCCGCGTCCTTCTCGAGGTCCCGGTGCGTCGCCGCGATGATCCGCACGTCCACGTCGTGCTCGACCACCCCGCCGACCCGCCGGAAGCGCCACTGCTCGAGCACCTTCAGGAGCTTCGCCTGCACCGCGAGCTCCATCTCGCCGATCTCGTCGAGGAAGAGCGTCCCCCCGTCCGCCGCCTCGAGGAGCCCGAGCTTCCGCGCCGTCGCCCCCGTGAACGCCCCCCGCTCGTGCCCGAAGAGCTCGCTCTCGGTCAGCTCCCGCGAGAGCCCCGCGCAGTTGAGCTCGACGAACGGGCGCCCCGCCCGCGGCGACCGCCCGTGGAGGTAGCGCGCGAGCATCCCCTTGCCCGTCCCGGTGTCCCCGAAGAGGAGCACCGTCGTCGCGTGCGGCGCCACCGCGTCCGCGAGCGCCTGCACCCCGCGCATCGCCTCCGAGTCGAAGCTCATCGGGTCGCGCACCGCCCGCGCCGCGAGCCGCCCGAGCCGCGCGCTCCCCGCCCGCAGCGCCCCCGACTCGAGCCCCTTCTCCACGAGCGCGAGCAGCCGCGGCGGGTCGATGGGCTTCGTGATGAAGTTGTCCGCCCCGCGCCGCATCGCGTCGACCGCCGTGTCGATGGTCGCCATCGCCGTCACGACGATCACCGCGACGTCCGGGTGGAGCGCCTTCAGCTCCGGCAGGAGGTCCAGCCCCGACTCCGGCCCGAGCCGGAGATCGAGGATCACCACGTCCAGCTCGCTCGCCCGCGCCACGGCCAGCGCCGACGCCGACGACTCCGCCGCGCTCACCGCGAAGCCCGAGTGCTCGAAGAGCCCCGTCAGCGCCTGCCTGATCCCGAGCTCGTCGTCCACGACGAGCACCCGCCCCCGCTTCTGCTGCTCAGCCCCCGCCATCGCTCCCCCCCGCCGCGGCCGCCGGCGCCACCCGCGGCAACGTCACCCGGAACGTCGTCCCCCCGGGCCCCGACGTCACCGCGATCCCGCCGCCGTGCGCCTCCGCGATCCGCCGCGCGATCGGCAGGCCGAGCCCCGTCCCCCCCGTCGTGAAGAACGGCTCGAAGAGGCGCGGCAGCGCGCCGGCGTCGATGCCCGCCCCGTCGTCGGCGACCTCGATCACCACGCGCTCGGCGCCCTCGGCCCGCGCCGCGAGCGCGACGCGCGTGAGCCCTGCGGCGTGCCGCTTCGCGTTGCTCATCAGGTTCACGAGCACCTGCTGAACGCGGTCGGCGTCGACCACGATCACCTCGGGCGCGCCCTCGACGTCCACGGTGACCGCGAGCTTCTCCTCGGGATCGTGCTCCGCCCTGAAGATCGCGACCGCGTCGTGCAGCAGGGTCGCCGGCGACGTCGGGTGCCGCGCGAGCTCCGCCGGCTTCGCGAACTCGAGCAGCTCCTCGACGACCCGGTTCATCCGCCGCGTCTCGCGCTCGATGAGCTTGACCTCGCCCTGGAGCTCCGGCCGGTCGCGGAGCTTGTCCCCGAGCACGTAGGCGGTGGTCCCGAGGGCGAAGAGCGGCTGCCGCACCTCGTGCGCGACGCCCGCGACCATCTGCCCGTACGCCGCCATCCGCTCGGCGCCACGGAGCTTCGCGACCGCGTCCTCGACCCGCTCCGCGAGCGTCGCGTTCATCGCCTCGAGCGCCCCGGTCGCCTCGGCGAGCTGCCGCGTGCGCTGGTCCACGAGGCGCCCGAGCGCCGCCTCCCGCCGCAGGATGAGCGCCACCCGCGCCCGGTAGAGCGCGTAGAGCAGCGCGAGCGCCGCCGCGATCACGAGGAGCCTGAACGGCAGCGTCTCCGCGAAGGCCGCCTCGAGGTCCACCGAGAACGACGCCTCCGGCCCGAACTCGACCGCCCCGGGCGCGAGCGCCGCCACCCGGAAGCGGTGCCGCCCCGCCGGGAGCCCGGTGTACATCGCGACGCGCCGCGTGCCCGCGTCGACCCAGTCCTCGTCGACGTCGTCGAGGCGATACCGGAAGCGCACCGCGCCCGGCTCGTCGAGCGTCGGCGCCGTGTACCTCACGACCACGGTGCGCTCGTCGGGCGCGGCCGCCCCGCCCGCCGGAGGGAGCTCGCGCGCCCCGACCCTGAGCTCCCGGATCACGGCCAGCGGCGAGCGCACCACCGGGTCCGGCTGCTTCGGGTCCACGACCACCGCCCCCGCGGGCGTCGAGAACCAGAGCCGCCCGTCGGGCGCCCGCGACGCCCCCATCACGCCGCCCGTCGTCTCGGCGACCGGTAGCCCGTCGGCGACCCCGAACATCCGCGTCGCGAAACGCGCGGCGCGCCCGTCCGCGACGGCGTCCATGTCAGCGCGCGACGCCCGCACGATGCCGGTCGGCCCCGGCATCCAGAAGCGCCCGGCGTCGTCCTCGAGCACGGTGTAGACCGTGTCCGACGGGAGCCCCTGCGCGGGCGTGAGCGCGACGCCGCGCCCGTCGCGGACCCGCACGAGGCCGCGCTCGTAGGTGGCGGCCCAGACCGAGCCGGCGTCATCCTCGTGGAGCCCGATGACGAGCGCCTCCGGGACGCCGTCCGCGTCGCCGAAGCAGACCGGCGCCTCGCCGCCCCCGCGGCCCACCCCCGTGATCTTGCAGAGCCCGCGGTCCGTCCCGACCCAGAGCGTGTCACCGTCGCGCGACGGCAGGATCGCCGACGTCGTGAGCGCGGCCCCACCCGGGCGGCGCACCTCCTTCGCCTCGCGCCCGTCCCAGCGGATGAGCGCCTCGTTGTAGTTGCCGACCCAGAGCACGCCCGCCGGCATCTCGGCGAGGGCCGCGATGATCGCGGGCGGCCCGACCGGGACGGGCTCGAGCACGTCGCCCACCACGCGGAGGAGCCCGTGCGCGGTGCCGACGTAGTGGGTCCCGTCGCGCGCGACGAGGTGGGTGAGCGCCGGCAGATCGCGGTTGAAGCGCCGCACGCCGTCGCCGCGGCGCGCGACGAGCGCGGAGGCGTCGTTGCCGTCGACCCAGACGGCGCCGTCACGATCCTGGAAGACGCTCATCACCTGGGTGGCGCCGCCGCTCCGCCCGTCGAGCACGTGGAAGGCGCGGTCACGCACGACGACGAGGCCCAGGTTCTCCGTCGCGACGAGCATGGTCCCGTCCGCGAGCTGCGCGAAGGCCTTGACGCCGGTCGGGCGGTCGCCGTTCGGCATGAGCACCTCGTCGAGCTTGCCGCTCGGCGCGAGGCGCTGGGCGCCGGGCCCGCCGCCGCCGACCCAGAGGGCCCCCTCACGGTCGACGAACAAGGCACCGACGTTGTCCTCGCGCGGCACGACGCGCTCGGTGACGGTGCCGTCGAGGTCGCGGCGGTCGACCCCGTCTCGGGAGAAGCCGATCCAGGCGGTGCCGTCCCTGCGGGTGACGACCCGCTGCGGCTGGGGCCGCACCGGGATCTCGGCGCCGAGCGCGCCGTTCCGGAAGGTCCAGAGCTCGCCTGCACGCACGAGGAGCTGGGTGCCGTCGGGGAGGCTCGCCCGGTCGAGGCCGATGTCGCCGAGGGGCGGGCCCCCCGGACGCTCGCGGCGCGGCTCGAAGTGGCCATCGCGGCGGGTGTAGAAGCCAGACTTCAGGCCGACCCAGAGCTCGCCGCCGACGCCGACGGAGAGGTGGGTGATCCAGTCCGCCGGCATCTCGGCCGGATCGACGCGGTGGAAGGCGCCGGCCTCCCACCAGGCGAGCCCGCGCACGGTGCCGATCCACACGCGGGGCCCGTCGGCGCAGAGCTCGACGACCGCGTCCGAGGGGAGCTCCGGGGTGTTCGCGACGTTGAAGTGGCGGACCTCGGCGCCATCGAGCGTCACGACGCCGACGTCCGTGGCGAGCCAGATGGTGCCGTCGCTCGCGACCTCGACGTCGCCGATGGCCTCGGTCGGGAGGCCCTCGCGGCGCCCCCAGGACGACGTCGAGAGCTGCGTGAGCGGCGTGTCGGGGCTCAGCGCGGCCGCGGGCGGCGAGAGGGCGAGCGCCGCGAGGAACAGCGGCGCGACGAGGCCGCGCGGACCGCGCCCGGGACGACGTTGGCGTCGCGACATGCTCGCGCTCACGAGGACGCTCGCAGGGACATCGGCAGCTCCGACCGCGGCGCGACAGGCCGCGTTCGACGGGTGTCTCGAGAGATCAAACGTCCGACCGCCGCGCGGCGTCAAGCCGCCCCGCGGGGGGCGGCGGACGCCGAGGCGTTCATGCGTCGGGCGGCGCCGTCAGGGGCGCCGTCGGCTCACCAGGTCCAGACCATGGGGCACCTCGGCTCGTGGGGTGGCGGTTCGCCATCCCCCATCGCAACGCGCGTGCCACAAGCCAACCCATTGAAACCACGACGATCCCGTCCCCACCGCGCCCCGGCGCGGAACACCGCGGTGTTCCACGCCGATCACCCGTCTGCGCAGGCGGTCACGACGGTGCGCATCAGAACCGGATCTGGAGCTCGACCGGCCCGCTGCTGCCGGCCGGCGCGTCGCCGCTGCTCGGCGCCGCCGGGGCCCCCTCGGTCGGATCGCTCAGCGTCGGCTGGCTCCCGCTCTGCGGCGGGAGCTGCAGCTCCGGGCCGTCGACGGGCGGCGACGTCCCGAGGTCGAGGGCGTAGATCCCTTCCCGCTCCCCGGTCTCGGGCGGCGGAGGCGGCTCGTTGCCGTCCCTCGCGGGCTCCGGGTCGCTCGTCGCCCGCGCGATCTCGGTCGCGACCGCGGCCGCGCTGGTCAGGACCGCCGCGACGCCGCCGAGCACGGCCGTCCCGACGAAGAGGCCGCCGCGCGCCCGGTTGCTCCGGCTGTTCCGGAAGTGCCCCTCGCCGCCCGCCGTCTGGATGACCGCGTCGATCTTCTTGCCGAGCTTCCCGCCCTTGACCTTGATCGGCTTCCGCGTCCCGGGGAGCCGGGCCTTGAGCCCGGTCGGATCGACCGCGTTCACCGGGTTGTTCGCCACGTAGGCGTACGCCGCGGTCGACTCCCCGAGGCTCCCGACGTTCGCCGCGTCGAGGATCCCGAAGCCCGGGTCCACGCTCGTCCAGCGCCCCACCATCGGGTCGAGGTAGCGCCGCAGGAAGTGCACGAGCTGCGTGCTCTCGTCGCGCTCCTGCCCCGTGAAGCCGAACGCGTCGACCCACCCGCTCGCCGCGCGCTCCATCCCGAACGGGTAGAACGTCCGCGCCGCGACCAGGGTCCCGCCGGCGTCGCTCGCCGCCACGATCGACCCGCGCACGTCCGAGTGCAGGTGCGTCACGGCCCCGCCCGCGTCGTGCAGCACCCGCCGCGCGCTCGCGCGCAGGAGCCGCCCCGCGTCCTCGGCGTCCCGCCCGAGCCACGCGTCCGCGACCGTGATGGCCCCGTCCGCGTCGCGGTCCGCGAGCACGCTCGTCGCGAGCGTCTTCGACGCGAGGCGCGCCACCCGCGCCTTCCCGAAGCGCGCGTACACGCTCGTGATCCCGTCGCGCACGACCACGTCGGGGGCCACGTCGTAGAGGACGCCGCCCCCCTCGAGCCGCATGACCCGCTCGCCGCCCGGCGCGTAGCCGATCTCGGTCACCGACCGCGCCGCCGGCGCCGCCTCGACGAGCCGCCCGGCGTGGTCCCACGTCAGCGCGAGCGCGCCGCGCGTGTCGAGGTGCCCGGCCGCGTCGTAGCCGAACGACGCGCCGCCCGCGCTCGTCACGGCGTGCGGGCCCGCGCCGCCGCCGCCGTACGCGAGCGCCCCGAGGTGCGCGGGGCTCGCCGCGCCGAGCGACGACGTCCGCGACGTCAGGTTGTCCGCGAGGTCGTACGCGAAGGTGAGCGTCTCCCCGCCGACCTCCGCGCTCGTGACGCGGTACCAGGCGTCGTAGCCGTAGGTCGCCGCCTGCGTGACGCTCGCGCCCCCGAGGTCCGCGACGGCGACCACGTTCCCGGCGCGGTCGCGCGTGATCTGCGCGTCGATGAGGGCCTCCCCGCCGAGCGTCACCCCGAAGCCGTCGACGCGGTCGAGCACGTCGTAGCTGAACGTGTCGGTCGCGCCGCTCTCGCGCGTGAGCGACGCGAGCCGCCCGTTGGGCGCGTAGGTCGCGGCCGTGATGACGCCGTCGAGCGCGAGCGGCCGGTCGGCGAGGTCGTACGACCACGCGAGGGTCTGCCCGTCCGGGAGCTCGGCCTCCGTGAGCCGATCCGCCTTGTCCCAGGTGTGGCGCGTCACGAACTCGTGCCCCTCGAGGGTCCGCCGGAGGAGCTCGCGCCGCCCGCGCGCGTCGTAGCCGGTCGCGTCGCCGCCGGTCGCCCCGCCCGGGAGCGGGTAGGACGTCCGGACGACGCGCCCGGCGCCATTCTTACAGTCAGTGCACGCCGCGTCGACGTCGTAGACCGTGGTCTCGAGGGTGTCCTCCCGAGCCGCCGCGTCCCAGCGCTCGACGACGCGGTTCAGCGGATCGTAGCGCGTCTCCATGACCATCCCGCGCGCGTCCGTCCGGCGGGTCACGTTGCCGGCGGCGTCGTAGGCGTAGGACGTCACGCCGGCGTCCGGGGAGGTCGTCGTGATCGCGCGCCCGAGGAGGTCGAACGCCTGGCTCGTCGCGTTCCCCGCGGGATCCTCGACCCGCGCGAGGTTCCCGAGCGCGTCCCAGAAGAGGCGGTAGACGCCGCCCCCGCTCGCGAGCCGCCGCTCGATGCGCACGACCCGCCCGAGCCCATCGGAGGTCGTCACCTTCGGCGTCCCGGCGTGCGGGCTCGCGGCGTCGGTGTCGTCCTCGTCGGCCTCGGTGACGGACAGCGGCCCATAGGTCGTCGCCCGCGTCGACGCGCTCCCGTAGAGCGCGGCGTCCGGCATCGTCACCGCGACCTCGCGGTCGATGGCGTCGTAGCGGCGCTCCTCGAACGCGACGCCCGTCGGCGGCGCGGTCTCGCACGCGCTGCTCGTCGTCTCGTAGGGGTGGTAGCGGCGCACGACCTGCCCGCGCGAGTTCAGGACGGTGAACCCGTCGACGACGTAGCGATCGGCGGCGACCTTGCGGAGCGTCTGCGTGGTCCGCCCGCGCCCGTCCTGGCAGGCGACGGCCTCCTCCACGCCGCCGTCGGCGAGCGCCACGCGCGTGATGACGCGGCTCACCGGGTCGCCGAGCTCGTAGGCGAAGGTCTGCGACGGCGCCTCGGAGGCGTCGCCGGGGCGCGCGATGCCGACGACGCGGCCGAACTCGTCGTAGCGGTAGCGGCTCGAGTTGCGCGGCGTGAGCTCGTTCCCGTCGATGACGACGCGGTAGGCGGTGGACTCGCTCGGCTTCAGGAACGAGCTCTCGTAGGTCACGTCCTGGACGAGCGACTTCCCGGGGCCCGCGCGCACGATGACCTTCGTGACGCGCAGGCCGCGCTCGTCGTAGCCGTAGTCGCGGCGGTGCTCGTTCGTGATGACGGGGTCGGCGTTGGGGTCGATCGCCGCGACCACGTTCCCGGCGGCGTCGTAGGCGAAGCGGTCCCCGGGGACCTCGACCTCGCCGGCCACGCGCCGCATCACGCGCGTCGGGAGGCCGCGCGCGGCCTGCCCCTCGGGGAGCCCCACGAAGTCGTCGCCGTCGTAGTAGGTGACGCTCTCGCGCGCGAGCCCGCCGTCCTCGCCGAGCTGCGCGCGCGCGACGGGGAGCCGGAGGAGCCACTTGCCGCCGGTGGCCGTCCCGGGGACGACCCAGGTGGTGCGCACGATCGCCTCGTCACCGAGGCACTGGGCGCCGCACGGGCCGCTCCGGAGCCCGGCCGGCGCGTCGCACGCGGCGCAGGCGGTCGGCGCCTCGGGGGGCCCGCGGTGGACGACGCCGTCGCGCCGCTCCTCGAGGACGTTGCCGTAGCCGTCGTAGTCGCGCTCGGTGCGGGTGGTGAGCCGGTCGCTCTCCGGGGCGCCCTCGGCGATGACCTTCACGGACGCGCGCTCGCAGAGCCAGCGCACGGACGGGGTGGCGCCGCCGACGCCCGCGACGGGGCAGTCCTCGAACTCGGAGCGCGAGTCCGAGAGGAGCACGTCCGCGCCGGCGCCGCCGTAGCTGAGCGTGCGCAGGAGGAGCCCGCGGCGGTACACGTCGTCGACGCCGACGTCGTAGGAGAGGACCTCGCGGCCGGGCTCCTGGCCGGTCGACGCGGCGAGGGTGCGCTCGACCTCGCGGAAGCCGCGGAAGTCCTTCTCGACGCCGTCGTAGTAGCCGTCGTGGTAGGCGAGCTCGCGCGTCTCGTGGACGCCGGCGCCGTCCTCGCCGCCGGTGAGGGTGACCCAGGTGTCGAGCTTCGTCACGACGTTGATCGGGTTCGGCAGCGGCGTCGTCCAGGCGCTCGCGGTGCCGGCGTCGCGGGCGCGCTCGGCGATGGAGGTGCCGTAGGTGACGGCGCGCACCCAGCCGATGCCGTTGTCGACGCGCGAGAGGAGGTTCGGGCGGACGGGGAAGAGCTCGAGGAAGCGCACGTGGCCGGCGTCGCTGACCCAGACGACGTCGTCGGTGCCGTTGCCGTTCATGTCGGCGAAGATGACGGTCTCGGCGGTCGTGCGCTCGGGGATCTCGCCCGCGACGGCGTCGCTGGTGATGGTGTGGCCGGTCGCGAAGGCGCCGGCGTTCTCGTTGCGCCAGTACTGCACGGTCGCGGCGGTGACCACGACGACGTCGTCGAGGCCGTCGCCGTCGAGGTCCTGGAGCTGCGCGTCGTCGGCGAGGCCGGACGGGAGGTCGGCGAGGGTGACGGTGCGCCACGCGGTCCAGTGGCCGCGGCCGAGGTTCAGGCGGTAGCCGAGCTCGGTGCCGGCGCCGGAGGCGGTGAGGCGGACGGGGTCCTGGAGGCCGTCGCCGTTGACGTCGGCGAGCTGGAGGTTGCTCCCGCCGTCGAAGGTCTCGCCGAGGGGGTCGATGGTGACGGCGACGTAGGCGCTGCCGGTGTTGCGGTAGACCTGGGCGGAGTCGGCGGCGGCGGTGACGAGGAGGTCGACGCGCTTGTCGTTGTCGAAGTCGAAGAAGCGCTTGCCCTCGGGGTCGACGTCGGAGTCGGCGTCGTCGGTGAGGTCGGGGAGGGTCGTCGCGTTGACGAGGCAGCTGGTGCCGGTCCAGTCGCCGGCGCCGTCGTTGCAGAGGACCTCGCCGCTGACCTGGTTGACGACGTCGACGAAGCCGTCGCCGTCGAGGTCGAGGAGCTGGACGCCGGTCGCGCCGAGGACGAGGGAGGAGCCGCCGGCGGTGGCGGCGCTCGGGACGGCGGCGCCGAAGGAGGGGGTGAGGGCGGCCTGGAGGACGCTCGGGTAGAAGGTGTGCTCGCCGGACTCGCTGGAGGCGACGACGTCGGGGAGGGAGTCGCCGTTGATGTCGACGAGCTGGGCGCGGCCGGTGGCGAGGGTGACGCCGCCCGGGAGGGTGCCCATGTCGACCATGAAGGGCTGTTCGCAGCCGACGTCGCAGGCGCCGCCGAGGGTGCGCGAATAGGCGAAGGTGTGGCGGATGGGGAGGACGCCGCCGTCGCGGCCGGTCTCGGTGACGCGGTGGAGGCGGCTCGGGCCGCCGCTCGCGGCGGGGGTCTCGTACTCGAGGGTGTAGCTCCGGATGACGGTGGCGTCGCTCGTGACGCGGAGCTGGCTCACGCGCTTCGCGAGCTGGATCTCGAAGCCGGGGGTGGCGTTGGAGACGACGTCGGCGCGGGCTTCGTGGATGAAGCGGACGGAGAAGCGGGGCGTGGTGGCGCCGCCGAAGGCGTACTGGATCTCGTCGGGGAGGACCCAGCCGCCGTCCTTCGTGTAGGTGTGGACGACGCGGCGGCCGACGGCGTCGCGGCGCTCGACGAGGTGGTAGCGGAAGGTCTCGCCGGTGGCGGACTGGACGCGGGCGCTCGGGACGAGGTTTCCGGCGGGGTCGGCGCCGAACCAGGCGACGCTGCCGTCGGGGTACTCGGCGGTCCAGTAGCCGGCGGGGCCGGCGTCGTACCAGCGGTAGCGGACGAAGGCGCCCTCGAAGCGCTCGCGGTACTCGCGGGCGCCGCCAGAGTCGCCGACGTAGACGAGCTCGCCGCTGCCGTCGACGGCGAGCTGGTCGTCGGTGGTGTAGGTGGGGAGGCCGTCGTGGACGGTGCGCTCGATGGAGGGGGTGGCGATCTCCCAGCCGATGCCGACGTTGCCCATGCCGCGGCCGGAGTCGTAGGCGAGGGCGAGGGAGGGGGTGCTCGCGGCGGTGGCGCCCTGCGGGAGGTCGATGGGGACGGAGAAGCTCGCCGAGCCCATGTTGGGGTTGATGGCGACGTTCTCGCCGACGCCGCCGATGGAGCCGGGGCCGTCGGGGAGGGAGACGCGGTCGTCGCTCATGCCGTTCTGGGCGGCGGCGGGCGCGGCGGAGGCCAGGAGGGCGGCGACGAGCGCGGCGACCGAGGGGGCGCGGCGGGCGCACGGCAGGAAGAGGCTCATGGGGCACCTTCGTGGGGCGTCGTCGGCCGAGGGCCGAGCGCGCGTGGCTGTCGCGCGAGGGTGCCCGGGGGGCGCCGACACGCGAGCGTTCGCTTGGGTTGGGAAGCTCGAAAGTAGAAGACGAGATCCCAGGCGACAACCCGTCGCGAAAAATCACGCGAGCGCGCGAGACGCGGCGCCGAAAAGACGAAAGCCCCGATTTCTCGGGGCTTTCGTTGGAGCGGGTGAACGGGTTCGAACCGTCGACATACAGCTTGGGAAGCTGTCACTCTACCAGCTGAGTTACACCCGCAGAGAGCGCAGTGCCCGAAGGCGAAGAGGTTGGTATCCCAGCTCGCGCGCCATGTCAACGCTCCCGCGCATCGACTCGCGCCGACCCGCCATCTCGCGCCCCGCGCCCGCTGACAGCGCCGCCTCCGTCCGCTACCCTCGCCCCCATGGACGCCCTCCCCGCCCCCCTCCTCGCGCTCGTCCGCGAGCTCGCCGGCCCCGTCGCCGCCGGCGTCCCCCTCACCGCCGCCCTCCCCCTCGTCGGCGGCCCCCTCGGCATGGACTCCGTCCGCCTCGTCGAGCTCCTCCTCCGCTGCGAGGACGCCTTCCTCGTCCACCTCGACGCCGACGCCCTCCTCGCGACGCCGCTCACCCTCGGCTCCCTCGCCGCCGCCCTCCGCGATGCGCCCCCCCTCTGATCCCCGGCGCGCCGCCGCCGACGCCGCCCGCGCCCTCGCCCGCCGCCTCGCCGCCGCCCGGCCCGATCTCGCCCTCCTCGCCGCCACCGTCGCCGCCCCCGCGCTCGCCCCCGCGCCCCCCGACGACGCCGCCCTCGCCTCCCTCTTCGCCCCCGACGCCCCCCCGCGCCGCCTCCGCGCCGCCCTCCGCGCCGACGCCCTCCGCCAGCGCGCCCTCGCCCACCTCATCCACACCCACGGCTTCTCCCCCCTCGCCCCCCTCGTCGCCTGGGACGACGACGCCCGCCACCTCCGCGACGCCCTCGCCCGCGGCCGCGCCGCCGCCGTCAGCTGGCACCTCGGCCCCTACCGCGCCTGGCCCTCCGCCATGGCCCTGGTCGGCGCCCCCTGCGTCTCCGCCGCCCACCTCCCCACCGCCGACTGGCCCTCCACGAGCCGCCCCTTCGTCGTCGACACCCCCGCCCGCCGCCTCGCCTTCCTGAAGGCCGCCGCCGACGCCCTCCGCACCCCCGGCCACGTCGCCTTCCTCGCCCTCGACGGCCACGAGGCCGACCACCCCGTCCCCATCCCCTTCCTCGGCCGCGCCCTCCCCCTCGGCACCGGCGCCGCCGCCCTCGCCCGCCTCACCGGCGCCGCCCTCGTCCCCGTGACCGCCCGCTTCGCCGCCGGCGGCCGCCGCCTCCGCTTCCGCTCACACCCGCCCGTCGCGCGCCCGCCCGGCGCCGACGACCGCGCCTTCACCGCCGCCCTCGCCGCCTTCTTCGAGCGCTGGGCCCGCGCGCACCCCGACGCCCTCGTCCTCGAAGAGGTCGAGCACGTCCTCCGCGCCCCGCGCGCCTGACGATGAGCCGCCTACCCGCGCCAGAGCACCGCGCCCGACGCCTCGAGCGCCCCCGACGCGACCTGCTCCCGGAGCGCCGCGTGCCGCACCTTCCCGTTCGCCGTGAGCGGGATCGTCCGCGCCACGACCAGCAGCACCCGCCCCGGCGCGTGCCCCGTCGCCGCGCGCGCCGCCGCCGCCACCGCGCGCCCCAGCGCGTCCGCCGCCTCGACCGCCTCCGCCGCCTCGGCCCGCACCTCCGCCACGACGACCACGTCCTCCGTGCCGCCGAGCGCCTCGTTCGGCACCCCGACCGCCGCCGAGAAGCGCACGCCCGCGATCCGGTCGACCGCCTCCTCGACCTCCCGCGGCGCTATCGCCGACCCCGCCCGCTTGATCATCGCCCGCTCGCGCCCGAGCACGTAGATCCACCCGTCCGCGTCCACCGCGGCCACGTCCCCCGTGCGGAGCCACTCGCCGTTCATCACCTCGGCCGTCGCGGCCTCGTCGCCCCAATACCCCGCGAAGACGTGCTCCCCCGCGGTCTCGAGGTGCCCCCGCACCCCCGCCGGCACCTCGCGCCCCGCGTCGTCGACCACGCGCACCCGCACCCCCGGGTACGCCCGCCCGCTCGCCACCTGCCCCGTCGCGTCCACCCGCGCGCGCTCCCCCGGCGGATACGCCGACACCGCGAGCGTCGCCTCCGCGAGCCCGTAGCCCGGGTTCAGCACCTCGGGCGCGACCCCGAAGCGCGCCACGAACGCGTCGAGCGTGTCCTTCCGCACGGGCTCCCCGCCCGACAGCGCCACCCGCAGCGTCCCGAGGTCGAGCCCCCGCGGCGACACGAGCCGCGTCGCCACGCGATACCCGAAGTCCGGGCTCCCGGTGACCGTCCCCCCGACCGCGCTCACCGTCTCGAGCCAGCGCCGGAGCTCGAGGATCGACGGCCGCAGGAGGTGCACCGGGATCCCGAGCCACACCGGCGTCAGCCAGAAGCGGATGAGCCCGAAGTCGTGGTGGAGCGGCATCCAGCTCACCATCACGTCGCGCTCGTCGTACCCGAGCCGCTCGGCGCCGATCGCCACCTCGAACGCCGTGTTCCGGTGCGTGATGATCGCCGCCTTCGGCTGCCCCGTCGTCCCCGAGGTGAACTGCAGGTGCGACACCTCCTCGCCCGTGGGCCACGGGAGCCCGGCGATCGCGTCCCCGCCGTCGTCCTCGCCGAACGCTCCCGCCACGACCACGACGCCGTCGGGCGCGAGCAGGAGCCCGAGCGCCGCCACCCGCTCCGCGAGCGCGACCACGACCCGCGCCCCGACCGCCCGCGCGCGCGCCGCGAGCGCGTCGTCCGGGAGGTGCTCGTCGACCGCCGCCGGGATCGCGCTCAGCCGCTGCGCCCCGAGGAAGCCCGCGGCGAGCGCGACGCTCGTCGGCAACGCGAGCACGCACCGCTCCCCCGCCGCGAGCCCCGCCCGCGCGAGCGCCGCCGCCGCGCGCCGCGTCTCACGCCAGAGCCCGGCGTGCGTCAGCGTCTCGTCGCAGATCACCGCGGCGACGTCGTCGGCGCGCGCCTCCGCGCGGCGCGCGAGCGCCTCGACCGCGCTCGGGGGCATGCCCGCGCGCGCCCCCGCGGCCATCAGAGCAGCGCCGTCATCGCCGCGATGTGCGCCTCGACGACCTCGCGCGCCTTCGCGTCGAGCCCGGCGACCGCCGCCGCGAGCGCCTTCACCTCGCCGCGGAGCTTCTCGACCCGCTCTTCGGTCGACCGATGCAGCGCGTCGAGCTTCCCGTTGGTGCGCTCGAGGCGCTCGAGGAGCTCGTGCTCGCGCTTCTTCGCGCGGTCCTGCGCGATGACCCGCGACAGCACGCCCGGGAGATCCTTCCAGAAGCCGCTGTCCTTGATGATGTAGTCCGACACGTTCTGCCGGTACGCCTGCACGACGAGATCCTCGCTCCCCGCCGACGTCATCAGCACGAACGGCGCCGTGACGCCGCTCTCGCGCAGCTCCGTCAACAGATCGAGCCCGCGCGCGCCCGGGATCCGGTTGTCGACGAGCAGCACGTCGAAGCTCATCTGCTTCGCGAAGCGCACCGCCTCCTCCGACGAGCGCGCGAACTGCAGCACCGAGAACGCCGACCCCTCCTTCGAGAGCGCCTTCCGGATCAGGAGCTGGTGCGTGGCCTCGTCCTCGACGATCAGCACGCTCAGGTGGTCCGGCTGCTGGCCGGCGTTCGGATCGTTCATCTCGTGTCTCCTCCGGCGAGCCCAGCTCGGGCATCCGGACACGCGGCACGTTTCACGCTTCGAGGCGAGATCGCACGCGCCGCAGCCGTCGTCAACCCGCCGCCCGGAAGGGCCCCGTCGACACCCGCCGTGCGTAGCGCGCTGCGCACCGCGCCGCGTCGCGCCGTTCGCACCCGGCCCGCAAGTCCGCGACGACTCAGGGGCCCCGCGCAGAGCCGCGCGTGGCGCGGATCTTGCGACGGCCGCCCCCCCGGGGGAGTCGGAGGGAGCCCATGACGACGACGACGACGACGCTGACGTCGAGCGAGCACGCGGTGCTCGTCAACCCGCGCGCCAACCGCGCGTCGAAGGAGCTCATCGCGGCCATCGGCGAGATCGTCTCGCCCGACCACGTCTACGTCTGCGACGACGGTGACGACTACCGCGACGTCGTCGACGCGCTCCTCACCCGCGGCTACGGCACGGTCTTCACGGCCGGCGGCGACGGCACCGTCCACCGCTTCATCAACGAGCTCGACGCGCGCGACACCGCCGCGAGCCCGCCGCGCATCGGCATCGTCGCGCTCGGCGCCGGCAACGGCCTCGCGGGCGTCGTCTCCGGCGGCGGCGGCGATCCCCTGAACGACCTCCGCACCTACGTCCTGAACCCCTCGGCCGACACGCTCCGCCTCGGGCTCTGCGAGGCCGAGGGCGTCCAGTTCGCCTACGGCTCCCTCGGGCTCGAGGCGTCCGCGCTGCGCGACTTCCGCGCCCTCCTCGGCGCCGCGCAGAAGGGCCCCCTCCGCCGCGCCTTCCACGGCCGCGCGGGCTACGTGACCGCGATCTTCGGGATGACCCTCCCGCGCCGCCTCTTCCGGAAGAAGGTCGGCGTGAAGGTGACGCTCACGGGCGCCCGCGGCCACGCCGCGACCGACGGCGACTCGGGCGCGGAGCTCGGCCGCGCCTACGCCCCCGGCGACGTGCTCTACGAGGGGCCCGCGAACGCCGTCCTCATGGGCACCTGCCCCTTCTTCGGGCACCGCTTCAAGCTGCTCCCGCTCGCGGGCGTCGACGCCGGCCGCTTCCACCTGCGGATCTCGAACGTCGCCCCCACGAAGCTGCTCGCGAACCTCGGGCGCCTCCGGCGCGGTACCTTCGCTCATCCCGCGATCTTCGACTTCCTCGTCGACGAGGTCCACCTCGAGTTCACGGAGCCCGTGCCGTTCCAGGTCGCGGGCGAGCTCCTCGGCGAGCGCCAGACGCTCACGATCGCGGCCAGCCGGAGCGGCGTCGACCTCGTCCGATTCCTCTGAGCCCCGCCTCGCGAGCGGCCGCGCGCCTCCTCCCCCCGCGACCGCCGGGCCGAATCACCTTGACTTCGGGCGCGCTCCGTGCGTTGTTTCCGCGTCCGGTTTTCGGACCCTTGCCGAGGTACCCATGGCCCGTGTGACGATCGAAGACTGCCTGGACCAGGTGGACAACCGCTTCGCCCTGGTGATGCTCGCCGCGAAGCGCGCCCGCCAGCTGGCGCTCGGCCACGACACGATGGTCGACAGCAAGGGCAACAAGATGGCCGTGAAGTCGCTCCGCGAGATCGCGGGCGGCAAGGTGAGCTTCGACCAGGACGTCGCCAACCTGCTCGCGGGCTGGAACACCGGCCAGGACGACTGAGGTGACGCGGCGCCTCGGCGCCCTCCTCGCCGCCGCCGCCCTCGCGACGCTCGCGGGCTGCCCGAGCGGCGACGTCGATCCGCCGTCGGACGTCCTCACCGACCCGGGCGCGGTCATCGAGCTCGCCACGCGCGACGTCGCGGGCCTCCGCACGCTCGCCGTCGAGGCGCGCGCGACGCAGTACAGCGACGCGCAGGTCATCAAGGGCAAGCTCGCGATCCTCGTGTCGCGGCCGGCCTCCGTGCACTTCTCGGGGCTCTCCCCCACCGACGACGTCGTCTCCGTGCTCGCGACCGACGGCGACCGCTTCACGTCGTTCGAGCGCGGCGGGAAGGTCTGCTACACGGGGCGCGCCTGCCCGACGAACGTCGGCCGCCTCGTCCCGATCGCGATGGAGCCCGAGCAGCTCGCGTCGGTGCTCTTCGGGCGCCCGCCGGTCATCGCGCACGCCGGCGAGACCGTCACGTGGGACCGCGGCGCCGGCGCCTACCGCCTCGAGCTCGAGGGCCAGGACGGCGTCACGCAGCGCCTCTGGGTCACCCACGGGCGCGGCGAGGTGAAGCGCGCGCAGCTCGTGAAGGACGGCAAGGTCCAGGTCGACCTCGCCTACGACGACTTCGGCGACGAGGGCGGCTTCCGCCTCCCGCACCGCCTCGACGTGAAGATGAAGAAGGGCGACGTGGACCTCCGCCTCGTCTACCGCGACGTCGACGTGAACCTCGAGCTCGACGCCGGCGCGTTCCGGATCCCCTGCCCCGAGGGGATCCGCGTCGAGGAGCTCCCCTGTCCGGAGGAGTGAGCGATGGGCGGCAAGGGCAAGGGCGCGCGCGGCAAGCTCATCGTGCTCGAGGGCGTCGACGGCGCCGGCACGACGACGCAGAAGGCGAAGATCGTCGAGTGGCTGCGCGAGCGCGGTGAGCACGTCCACGGCACGAACGAGCCGAGCGACGGGCCCATCGGCGCGATGATCCGGCAGATCCTGCGCGGGCGCCTCGTCGCGAGCACCGGCGAGGGCAAGGCGAGCCCCATCGACCCGGCCGCCGTCGCCCTCCTCTTCGCGGCCGACCGCCTCGACCACGTGAAGAACGAGATCCTCCCGGCCCTCGAGCGCGGCTACCACGTCGTGTGCGACCGCTACGTCGTCTCGAGCCTCGCCTACCAGGGGCTCGACACGGACCTCCGCTTCGTGCGCCAGATCAACGACAAGGCGCTCGCCCCGGACCTCACGATCTTCATCGACGTCCCCGCCGACATCGCCATGGCGCGCATCGAGGCGACCCGCGTCGGGCGCGACAGCTTCGAGAAGCTCGCCATCCAGAAGCGCGTCGCGCAGGCGTACAAGGAGATCCTCGCCGACTGGCGCGGCGGTCGCGTCATCACCGTCGACGGGACGGCCCCCATCCACACCGTCACGCGCGACGTCCGGCAGGCCCTCGAGTCCTTGCTCGGGTGACGCCCCGCCCTGCGCACCGGGGCGCGGGGGGTGTCAAGCCGGTGAGCACCTTTTCACCCGGGTGTGCACTTCCTGCACACTCACGCCGCGCCGGCGAGCCCGCCGTGACGCGCCTCTACACCTCGTCGAGGAGGTGCCCGAGCTTGTGCTTCTTCGTCTCGAGGTAGGCGCGGTTGGCCGCCCCCGGGGCGACCTCGAGCGGCTCGCGCGAGACGACCTCGACGCCGGCCGCGACGAGCCCGTCGATCTTCTCGGGGTTGTTCGTCATGAGGCGCACGCGCGCGACGCCGAGGGCGTGCAGCATCTGCGCGGCGACGCCGTAGTCGCGCTGGTCGATGGGGAGCCCGAGCTCCACGTTCGCCTCGACGGTGTCGCGGCCCGCGTCCTGCAGCGAGTAGGCGCGCACCTTGTTCGCGAGGCCGATGCCGCGCCCCTCCTGCCGCAGGTAGAGCACGACGCCGCGCCCCTCGGCGTGGATGGCGGCGAGCGCGCGGTCGAGCTGGGCGCCGCAGTCGCAGCGGCGCGACCCGAACACGTCGCCCGTCAGGCACTCGCTGTGGAGGCGCACGAGCACGGGCTCGCCGGTGCGGATCTCGCCGCACGAGAGCGCGAGGTGCTGCCGGCCCGTGAGGCCGTTCTCGAAGACCCGCACGATGAAGTCGCCGTGCGCGGTCGGCAGGAGCGCCTGGTTCTGCTGCGTGACGAACGACTCGCTCGCCATGCGGTGATCGATGAGCTCGCCGATCGTCACGGTCACGAGGCCGTGAGTGCGTGCGAAGTCCGCGAGCGCGGCCCCCGTCGTGACCTCGCCCGCGTCGTCGAGGACGGCGCAGAACGCGCCCGCGGGCTGCATCCCGGCGAGGCGCGCGAGGTCGACCGCGGCCTCGGCCCAGCCGGCGCGCACGATGAGCCCGTCGGGCTCGGCGGCGGCGGGGAAGACGTGCCCCGGGGTGACGATGTCCTCGGGGCGGCTCTGCGGGTTCGCCGCGACGTGGATGGTGCGCGCGCGGTCGAGCGCGCTGATCCCGGTCGACACGCCGCGCTTCGCCTCGATGGAGGCCGTGTAGCGCTCGCGCGCGAGGCCCCTGTCGGGGCTCACGGGGGCGAGCCCGAGGCGCTCGAGGCGGTCGGGCATGAGCGCGAGGCTCACGAGACCGCGCCCGTGGGCGGCCATGAAGTTGACGACGTCGTCGCTCGTGCGCTCGGCGGCCGAGACGAGGACGCCGCCGCGCTGCGGCGCGCGGTCGTCCCGCACGAGGACCATCTGGCCGCGCCGGAAGGCGCCTGCCGCCTGCGTCACGCGCTGCTCGCGCTCTCGTTCGGCCTCGTTCACGGGGCGGAAGCTAACCACCTTCGCGGGTGCCGTAAAGCGCGATGGTTCCGCGCCGTGGAGGACGTGTACCCCGGCAGGACGACGCGCGCGCCAGGGCCCTCGCGCGGGCGACGGCCCGACGACGCCGGCGGGGACTGGCACAGCGCTTGCTCAGGCGCCCTGTCACCCCCCGCCTGGAGCGACCCATGGAAGAACCCGCCAACGACAACCGCGAAGCCGGCGTCGAGCCCGCGAACGACATGGTCACCTGCTTCGTGAGCGGCGCGACGATCCCGCGCGCCGAGGCCATCCCGGTGCCGCTCGGGCGCGGCCAGCTCGTGTGGATGCAGGCGGAGTTCTGCCGCGACGACGATCCCGGGGATCGCCGTCACAGGTAGTCGTGGCGGAGGTCGATCATGACCTGCCAGATCGTGCCGCCGAAGGTGTAGGCGCCCTCGGGCTCGAAGCCGGGGGCCTTCTCGACGGCGCGCGTCGACAGCCGCGTGAGCTGTGCCGTGAGGTCGAGGAGGAGCGGGTTCGAGGTGACGCCGAGCGGGTCGCCGAACGCGACGCTCCCGCCGAGGCTCACGACGTGCGCGGAGGCGTCGAGGGTGTTGCCCTGGTAGATCGGGCGCGGGAGCGGCGTCGGGCGCCAGAACCAGCCCGCGCGCACGGTCCACGTGTCGTCGATGCGCCACTCGGCGCCGACGCGCGGCGTGACCGTGTCGCGCGCGCCGAGCGGGATGGGCGCGGCGCTGACGTCGATGATGGCCTCGGGGGCGTCCTGCGGGTCGGTCGGCGGGCGCACCTGCGAGTCGTCGATGGTCAGGAGGAAGAGGGCGCCCGCGGGGGGCGCGAGGTGCCACTCCTCCCAGGTGATGCCGGCCTCGATGGTGACGCCGACCTCGGGGGCCGGGGCGCTCTCCCAGCTGACGCCGACGGCGAGCTGGTTCGGCGTGTAGAGGCTCGTGCCGCGGACGAGGACGTCGAGGTCGCCGACGCCCTCGATGGTGACGCGGACGGGCAGCTCGTAGTCGAGCTCGAGGGCGTGGCGGTAGGCGACGCCGAGGCGGAGCCCCTCGAGGGGGCCGACGGAGAGGCCGAGCATCGAGCTCACGGCGGGGCGCACGGAGAGGTCGATCTCCTCGCGCGTGAAGCGGCCCTCGGCGAGGGAGAGCGAGGCGATGACGTCGCCGTCGAAGGCGGCGAGGACCTGCGCGCCGACGCCGACGCGCAGCCACTCGACGGGCTCGACGGCCAGGGACGCCGCGAAGACGAGCTTGTCCGGGAGGTTCTGGTAGCGGTAGAAGTAGGGGGTCTTCGGGTCGATGGACTCGACGCGCGTGCCGCTCGTGAGCGGGTGGTAGAGCGCGAGCCCGAAGCCGACCTTGTCGTCGAAGACGCCCGAGAGCGGCGTCGCCATGGCGAAGTAGAAGCCGGACGAGGTGCTCGGCTCGAGGCGCGCGAAGTCTCCGCCGGCCGGGGTCACGTCGAGCGAGGGGGCGACGAGGCGGAGCCCCATCCCGAAGTGCGTGCGCTTCCGGAGGAGCAGGTTCGCCGGGTTGTAGTAGACCGCGTCGTAGTGGAGGCCGCTCGCGACGAGCGCGTTGCCCATCGCGATGGCGCGCGCGCTGAAGCCGTAGGTGTCGAACGTCGACGCCCGCGCCGGGGCGCCGCCGGCCGCGAGCGCCGCGAGGGCGAGCGCCGCCGCGCACCCGAGGCGGCGCGCGGCGACGAGCCGCTGTGACGGGCGGAGCATGCGCGGGAATGTAGCAGTCCCGCAGCCTTTGGGATACCACCAGCGGGGGGCGCGTCTCGCGCCCTCGCCGCGACCCCGCTATAGTGGAACGAGTGACCTCGAACCTCCTCACCCCGGCACCTCCCGGGAACGCCGCCGCCGCCGGGATGGCCCCCGTCGGGGGGCAGACCGTCCTCCGCGGCCCCGTGTGGAGCCTCCGCGTCGAGGGGCGCCGCGTCGCGATCGTGCTCCAGGGCGCGCCGCTCCCCGGCGGCGCCGAGCTCACCGAGCTCGTCATCTTCCTGCCGCACGTGAGCTTCCCCTTCGACTTCCGCGAGGGGATCGAGCGCTTCCGCCACCACCGCGGCGACGCCGAGCTCCTCGAGATCGCCGTCGACGCGCGCGCGCTCCTCGACTGGCTCCACCGTGTCTCGGGCGGCCGCATCGGCGGCACCGCCCACGACGACACCCTCGTGCTCTCCGGGCGCACGCGCCACGGCGCCCGCTACACCGTCCGCGCCCGCGTCATCGCGGACGGCCAGCCCTCGGGCGACGACGACGAGCCGACGCTCGTGCTCTCGCTCTTCCAGGTGCGCGTCTACGGCAACGTCACCGAGCCGTGGCCCGTCCTCGCCGGGCGCGTCATCGACCTCCTCCCGAAGGAGCTCATCGTCGACCGCACGCTCACGACCGCGCGGATCCGCCTGGTCCGGCCCGCGCTCGCGTGGGCGCTGTCCGCCCTCGGCTGGAAGCTCCCGGACCTGTCGCGCCTCCGGGCCCGCGGCGTCGAGCTCCGCGCCGGGCAGCTCGTCGCGCGCTTCGTCAGCGAGGCCGCCGACTACGGGCGGCTCCTCTCCCTCGAGGCCATGGAGGACCAGGGCCTCCGCGGCGCGTTCGAGCGCTTCGTCGAGGACCTCGAGCTCAAGCGCCACCACGGCCAGGTCGACCGCCTCCTCGGGCAGCGCCAGATCCGCGAGGCCCTCGCCGAGGTCTACCGCGCCCTCGACGGCCCGCCGCAGCCCGGCTTCCTCGCCGAGCGCCTCATCGGCATCGCCGCGTCGCAGCCGATCCTGTTCGACGAGGGCGAGCGCGTCTGCAAGGACCTCCTCCGCGTCTCGCCCGAGTACGAGCCCGCCCTCTGCGGCCTCGCCTCCATCGCGCTCGGCCGCGGGCGGCGCGAGGAGGCCGCGATGCAGCTCGAGCGGCTCGCCGGCATCCTCACCGGGCCCGGCGATCGCGAGGACGCCACCGCCGCCGACCTGAGCGTCGCCGAGATCCTCCGCGAGACCGCCCACAAGGAGGCGCGGCAGGCCCTCCAGCGCGTGCTCGAGCGCTCGCCCGACCACGAGGAGGCCCTCGAGGCGCTCATCACGCTCTCGGAGGCCGAGGGCGACGTGCGGGCCACCCTCCCCCTCTACAAGCGCCTCCTCTTCGCCGCGCGCTCGCAGCAGCGCACGCGCGACGCCGGGCTCCGCCTCGCCCGCCACGCCCTCGAGCGCGGCCAGGCCGAGGACGCGCGCGTCTTCCTGCGGGTCGTCCTCGACGCGAGCCCGACCGACCTCGAGGCGCAGCTCGCGCTCGCCGAGGTGGAGGAGAAGAACGACGATCCCGCCGAGGCCGTGCGGATCCTCGAGGGCGCGCTGCGCTCCGTGCCCGCGACGGACACGGGCCACGTCGTGCGCGTCATCGAGCGCCTCGGGCGCCTGGCACTCGACCGCCTCGGCGACTCCGGCAAGACGAAGCGCGTGCTCTGGCGCGCGATCGACCTCGACCCGGTCGCCCCGGCGGACGCCCTCGCCCTCGCGCAGCTCGCGCTCGACGCGGGCGAGCCGGTGCTCGTCGAGCGCCACCTCGAGGCCGTGCCGCCGGCGAGCAAGCACGCCGCCGAGGCCGACGTCCTGCGCGCGAAGGCCCTGCTCGCGCGCGGGAAGACGGAGCGCGCCCTCGAGATCACGTTCGGCGTGCTCGAGGCCGAGCCACACAACGGCGAGGCGCTCGACCTCATCGAGCGCTGCACCCCCGACCTGGGCGAGCGCGAGCTCCTCGTGAACAAGCTCGCGCAGAGCGCCCGCCGCGTGCCCTCGGGCGCGGGTCGGGCCCGGATCCTCGCGCGCGTCGGGCGGATCTACGAGTCGCTCGGCCTCGGGTGGGACGCCATCTCGCCCTACGAGTCGTCGCTCGACGAGGCGAACGACGGCCCCGACGCCAACGAGGCCGCCGAGCGCCTGCTCGCGCTCTACGCCGAGTTCGGCATGTGGCCGAAGCACCAGGACCTCTGCCGCGTGCGCCTCCCGAAGAAGCGCGACCCCGCCGAGCGCGTGGCGCTGCTCCTCCGCATCGGGCGCGTGGCGCTGCGCGAGCTCGCCGACCCCGAGCAGGCGCGCCCCTTCCTCGAGGAGGCGGTCACGCTCGCGCCGCGCCACCTCGAGGCGCTCTCGCTCTACCGCGAGGCGCTCGAGCGGCTGCAGCAGGGGATCGCGCTCATCCGCGTGCTGTCTCGCATCGAGTCGCTCCACCCCGACGACCACGCGCGCAACGAGGCCCGAATCCGCCTCGCCGAGCTCCAGCTCGACGGGCTCGACGCCCCCGGGCAGGCGCGCGCCACCCTCGCCCGGCTCCCCCCCGAGACGAACGCGGATCCGCGGGTCATCGCGCTGAAGCAGCGGCTCGGGCTCCTGCCGAAGCCGTCGGCCGCGGACGCGGCGGCGCGCTCGCCCGAGGTGAGCTACGCGACGGCCGTTCGCCTCGCGGACGTGGGGCGAGACGTCGAGGCCCTCGCGGCCCTCGAGAGGCTCCTCGCGGACGCGGCCGACCACGTGCCGGCGCGCGAGCTCGAGGGGCTCCTGCGCGCGCGGCTCGCGACGCCGCAGCGCGGCCCGGCGACCGCCGAGCCGGCTCCGCGCCAGGGGGGGCGCCTCCCGGTGACGACGGGCCGCACGGGCGCGCCGGTGACCGACACGCAGGAGTTCGAGGCGCCGCCTGCGCGCGCGGGGGTCGAGTCGTTCATGAGGCCGTCGGAGCCTCGCTCCGGGGAGACGCGCCTCGTCGCCGGGATCCCGCGCGGCGCGACGCCGCGTCCGAGCGCGCGGCCGCAGCCGGCGAGCGAGCTCGGTGCCGCGCCCGAGCACGACGACGTCGCGCCGATGGGCACGACGCGGGCGGCCGCGGCCGGCACGAGCCATACGCGCCCCATCGAGGACCTCGCGCCGCGGGTCCGCGGCGACAAGACGGCGCCGTTCTGGCGCGAAGGACCACCGCTCGTCGGCGAGCTCGGCGGCGGCGGCGCCGTCACGGCGACGAGCGACGACGACGCGGGCGACGTGGTCACGAGCGCTCCCCCGGCGCAGTCCGCCGCCGAGGCGACCCTCGCGCAGCGCGTGCGCGAGGGCGAGGCGCTCGAGGCGGCCATGCGGAAGGCCGACGACCGGCTCCGAAACAGTGACGCCCCCGGCGCGCGGGCGGCGCTCGAGGCCGCGCTCGCGATCGACCCGCACTACGTGACGGCCCTCGAGACGCTCGTCGAGGTGCTGCGCACGCTCGACGATCACGAGGCGCGCGCCCGCACGCTCGAGCGCCTGCTCGAGGCGGTGTTCGACGCGGAGAAGTCCGTCACCTACCTGCGCGAGCTCGGGCACGTCCTCGCCGACCACCTCCGCCTGCACGACGCCGCGCTCGAGCACTGGCGCCGCTACCTCCTCTGGCGCCCGCTCGACGGCGAGATCTTCGAGCGCGTGCGCGCCCGCCTCATCAGCGACGATCGCTTCATCGAGCTCGCCGAGCTCTACGAGCGCAAGGCCGAGGCGTGGGAGGACGCGGAGTTCTCGGGCACGGAGCCGGGCACGGCGCGACGGCGCGCGGCGGCGGCGCTCCGCGACGCGGCCGAGCAGTACCTCGCGGGCGGGCGCGCGCAGCTCGCGGCGGACGTCGTCGAGAACGGGCTCCGGCTCGCAGGCGACGACCCGGAGCTCCTCGAGATGCGCGTCCGCGCGTGTGTGGCCGCGGGCGATCGCGGGGCCGCCGCGGCCGCGCTCGACCGGCTCGCGCCGCTGATGCTCGACGGCCCGCTCAAGGAGGAGCTCGTCGCGCTCGTCGGCGACGGGTGATCGCGGACGGAGACACCGCGCGAAGCTGCTTGCGTCGAGCCCGCCGTACGCCCATAAGCGAGGGATGGTCGGAACGGGGGAGGACGCGGCCGCCGAGGGCCCGCTGACACGCGCGAGGTCGCTCCTCGCGCCGCCGCGGCCAGGCGCCGCGCGGTACGCCGCGGCGCTCATCGGGCCGTTTCTCGCCGTGCTCATCGGCTGCAAGGTGCACAAGCTCCTGCGCGTGGATCCTGGCGGCGTGGCGGTCGGCGTCGGCCTCGATCTGGTCTTCGGCGTCCTCCTGTTCGCCGCGACGGCCTTCACGCTCGACCGCCTGCCGCGCGTGGCCCGCCGCGTGGTGGTGCCGTTCCTGCACGTGCTCCTCTTGCTCGCGACGGCGCTCGTGGCCGCGGAGCACGTCTTCTTCCTGACGACCGGCTCGCTCCTCGACGCGCACCTCGTCGGCTACACGCTCGCCCACTTCGGGGCGCTCTCGAATGTGCTCGCGAGCGAGGTGAGCGCGCCCATGGTCGTCGGCGGGGTCGCGATCGCGCTCTCGAACCTGCTGCCGCTCGCGCTCGGCGGCCGGCGCTGGCTCCGCTCGCTCGACGCCCCCCGCGGCGCGGCGTCCCCGGCGACCTGGCGCTCACGGCGCGTCGGCGGGCCCACCGTCGCGCTCGTGGCGGTCGCGGCTGCCGGTGGCGCGCTCGCGACGGGGACCCTCCCCGGGCGCGCGGAGCCGCTCCGCGACACCGTCTGCGCGAGCCTCGTCGCGGACGCCCTCGACGGCGACGACGACGGCGCGCCCTCGCTCGCCGCGACATCGGGCGCCCCGGACGGGCCCGCCGGCAACACGACCGACGCGCTGAAGCTCGCCGACCGCGCCGCTCCGCCGCGGCCGAACGTCCTCATCGTCGTGATGGAGTCGACCCGCGCGCGCTCGACGACGGTCTACGAGCCCGACCTCGAGACGACGCCCGAGCTCGTCGCCCTCGCGCGCCGCGGCGCCGTGGTCGACACGGCCTACACGACGGTCACGCACACGACGAAGGCGCTCACGAGCATCCTCTGCGGGATCTACCCCATCCTCGACACGGGCTCCGCCGAGGCGGGCCCAGAGGGGCTGCCCGTCCGCTGCCTGCCGCGGATCCTCGGGAAGCGCGGCTACCAGAGCGCCTTCTTCCAGCCGGCGACGGCGCACTTCGAGCGGCGCGACCGCCTCGTCGAGAACCTCGGCTTCGGGCGGCTCGTCGCGAAGGAGCAGCTCGCGCCGAGCTACGAGCTCTCGAGCTACTTCGGCTACGAGGACGACGCCCTCGTCGACCCCTTCCTCGACTGGGTGCGCGAGCGGCAGGGGAAGCCCTTCTTCGCGACGGTGCTGACCCTCGCCTCGCACCACAAGTACAACGTCCCGCGCTCGGCCGACCGGCGGATCTTCGCCGAGAAGCCGCTCCTCGACGACTACCTGAACGCCATTCACTACACGGACCGCTTCCTCGGGAAGCTCCTCGCCGGCCTCGACGCCCTCGGGCACCGCGACGACACCGTCGTCATCGTGGTCGGCGACCACGGCGAGGGCTTCGACGAGCACGGGCGCCGGCAGCACGACACGGTCATCTACGAGGAGGGGCTCCGCGTGCCCTTCGTCGTGGCGGGCCCGGGCATCGCGCCCGGGAGTCACGTGGAGGGCCTCCGGCAGCTCATCGACGTGGCGCCGACCGTCCTCGACCTCGTGGGCGTCGACGTCCTGAGCGGCTACCCGGGCGAGACGGTGCGCGCGGCCGCGGGGCACGAGCGCGTCTTCGCGTCGTGCTGGTATCGGAACCGCTGCATGGCGATGCGCGAGGGCTCCCGGAAGACCATCTACCACTTCGATCGGCGGCCCCCGGAGGTCTTCGACCTCGCGGCCGACCCGGAGGAGAAGCGCGACCTCGTCGCGGCGAAGGAGGTGACGCCGGCCGAGGTCGACCGCGCGGTCGCCGCGCTCGAGGCCTGGAAGCGGGACGCCAACGGCCGCTTCGAGCGGCACTTCCAGCGCTTCGCGGCGGAGCAGGTCCTGAACCACCCGCCGACGCCCCAGAAGCCGATGGCCGTGTGGCTCGGGCCCCGGCTCGAGCTCGTCGGCGTCGACGCCCCGAAGACGACCGTCGAGCAGGGTGATCCGCTCGAGCTGACGCTCCACTATCACTGCCTCGAGGCGCTCGGCGACCGCTTCCAGCTCTTCGTGCACATCTTCGGCACGTCGCCGGGCTCGAAGCCGTTCACGAACTTCGACCACGTCCCGGTCAACGGCCACCGCCCGACGAACGAGTGGCTGCCAGGCCAGTACATCGCCGACAAGACGCGCGTCCAGCCGTCGAAGCCGCTCCCGGTCGGCGACTACGTCCTGACGGTCGGCGTGTACGACACCGAGGCGAAGGCGCCCGCCGAGCGCTTCGTGCCCATCGGGCTCGGCGCGGACGTCGACTTCGCGCACCGGAGCGCGCGCGTCCTCCGGTTCTCGGTCGTCGCCCGGGAGACGCCGTGGGGCTTCGGCGGCGGGCCGACGCCCCCTACGAGCGTCACGCCGGGCGTCACCCCGCCGACGGCGACGGCGCCACCGCCGCCCTGACGCGGGCGCCCGCGCGCGGGGCCGGCGGTCACTGCACGTGGATGACCGCCACCTCCTCCGGGGCGTCGCGCCCGACGGCGACCTCGTGCCGCCCGGCCTCGAGCGGCCACTCCGCGCGGTACGGCGCCGACACGGTCGCGACGGGCGCGCCGTCGACGAAGAAGGTCACCGGCCTTCCGTCGGCGCTCGCGGCGCGCAGCGTCAGGACCTGCCGCTCGCGCGGCCGCGTCGGGTCGATGAAGTAGCGGTCCCGCGGGAGCGGGTAGAGGAGGCGCGCGGGTGCTGCCGCGCGGCTCTCGACCTCCGGACACCGAGGAGACGCCTCGGTCGGCGTGGTGGGCACCCCCGCCTCCCGCGCCCAGTCCGCGTAGATCGCGGGGAGGGTCACCGTCCGGCGCCGCTCCACCTCGGCCTTCGCGCACCCCGGCCCCGCGAGGAGCCCGTTCTGGCGGTCGAGCGCGCTCTCGCGCCAGCCGTCGCCGATCCCGTCGAGCTCGGCGCGCTCCTCGAGCGTCAGCCACTCGCGCCCCCGCCCGGGGCAGAGCGGGCCCGCGACGGCGCCGGTCAGCCGGCAGAGGGTCACGCTCTCGAGCCCCGGCGGCGGCTCGAACCAGCGCACGTCGCCGGGGCGCGCGGCGCGCGGGTAGAGGGTCTGGAGGATCTGGCGCACGGTCGGCGCCGCGCCGACCGAGCCGCTCACGTGGTTCATGGGCCGCCCGTCGAAGTTCCCGACCCAGACCGCCACGGTGTAGTCGGGCGTCACCGCCACCGCCCAGTTGTCGCGGAAGTCGCTCGACGTGCCGGTCTTCGCGGCGACCCGGTACGGCAGCGCGAGGGGGCCGTCGTGGCCGAAGCCGAGCGCCCGCGCCTCGTCGTCGGAGAGCATGTCGAGGAGCCGCCAGGCCGTCTCCGGCGACACCACGCGGCGCGTCTCCGGCGCGCCCTCGGGGTCGCCGCGCTCCCAGCGCGGCGCGCGCCACTCCCCGCCGCGCCCGAGGGCCGCGTACGCGCCCGCGAGCTCGATGAGCCTCACCTCGCCGTTGCCGAGCGCGAGCCCCGGGCCGTAGTGGTCGGGGCTCTCGGTGAGCGAGTCGAAGCCGGCGCGGTGGAGCGTCGCGAGCACGCGCTCGACGCCCACCTTCTCAGCGGTCACCACGGCGGGCACGTTGAGCGAGCTCCCGAGCGCGGTCCGCATCGTGACGGGCCCGTGGAAGCGCCGGTCGTAGTTCTGCGGCCGATAGACGCCGTCCTCGGTGGGGACCTCGGTCGGGACGTCGGCCAGCACGTCCGCCACGGACCCGCCGAGGTCGAGGTAGGTGCCGTAGACGAAGGGCTTGAGCGTCGAGCCCGGCTGCCGCAGCGCGAGCACGCCGTCGTTCTGTCCGAGGGCGGCGGCGTCCTGGAAGTCGCGCGAGCCCACCCACGCCCGGACCTCGGCGGTCCGCGTGTCGAGGACGACGGCCGCGGCCTGGAACCCGCCGCGCTCCGCCGCGTCGCCGTCCTTTCGCGCGAGCACGGCGGCGACGTCGTCCTGGACGGCGAGATCGAGGGTCGTCGCGACCGTCCGCGGCCGCTCGGCGCGCGCCATCACCGCGCGCTCGACCATCGCCCCGAAGTGCGGTGCCCGCAGCTCCCCGCGCCGCGGGAGGAGCTGGAGCGGCTCCGCGACGGCGCGCGCCCAGCGCTCCTCGGTGATGGCGCCGCGTTCGCGCATGGTGTCGAGGATCTCGCGCTGCCGCGCGACCACGTCGGCGAGGCGCCGGTAGGGGTTGAGCGTCGTCGGCGAGCGCGGGATCCCGGCGAGGAAGGCCGCCTCGGCGAGCGAGAGGTGCGCAGCGGGCTTCCCGAAGTACATGAGCGCCGCGGCCTCCGCCCCCTGGAGCTGGTTCCCGTAGGGCACGCGGTTCAGGTACTGCTCGAGGATCTCCTCCTTCGAGCACGCGAGCTCGAGGCGGAGCGCCCAGACCGCCTCCATCACCTTCGTCCCGAGGCTCCGCGGCGCGTCGGCCATGAGCGTGAGCTTCACGGTCTGCTGGGTGATCGTCGACGCCCCCGTCACCGCGCGCCCGGCCGCCGCGTTGACGCCCAGCGAGCGCGCGATCGCGACGCCGTCGACGCCGGCGTGGTCCCAGAAGCGCTTGTCCTCGGCCTGGACCGTGGCGAGCACGAGGTCCGGGGCGATGTCGGCGAGCGGGACCCAGCGCCCGCGCCCCTCCGCGTCGGACAGCACCTCCCGGAGGAGGCGCCCGCCGCGGTCGACGACCACCGTGCTGGCGGTGGCGCCGGGCGCGAGCGCCTCCCTCGGGAACGGCACCGCGACGACCCACAGCATGAACGCCAGGACCAGGGCCGAGCCGACGCCGACCATCCAGGCCAGCGCCAGCTTCACGCGTCGCGGGAGCCTCGGGAACGTCATCGTCACTGCACCGAGTAGGCGAGGGCCGTGCTCTGACCGAACACGTCGGGCTGGTACATCTCGTGGACCCGCGCCGCCGGCGCGATGAACTCGCCAGCCGTCGTCGCGCGAGCGAGGTAGGTGTGCGTGTGCCGCCCCGCGCGCATGCTGTTGGCGAAGAGGGTCACGCGGTCGTCGTGCTGCTCGATGTGATCGAAGACCCAGCGGCTCCCGCTCTCGACGGCGACGCGCTCGGACGACGTCTCGAAGCTCGTCTCGACCGGCTCGAGGCCCGCGGGCAGGAGGTCGTCGATCGCCACGTAGCGACGCGGCTCCGCCGTGCGCACCGTGAGCTTCACCTGCACGAGGTCGCCGGCCTTCACGCTCGTCGCCGGCTTCCCGATGTCGGGGCCCTCCGCGAAGGTGTACTCGCGGTCGACGCCGAAGCCGTGCTCGACGGCGACGGTCGGCACCTCGCGCGGGACGTAGTCGAAGCGGAGGGCGTAGTAGAGGGGCGCGTCGTCGCTGCCCTCGCGCGTGACGGTGAGGAGCTTCCCGGCCGCGGCGCGGAGCTTCGGCATCGCGAGCGAGAGGGACTCCGTCGCGAACGTCCCGCCGACCATGGGCGCCTGCAGCAGCACCTCACCATCGAGCCGCACCGTGGCGACGAACTTCTCGCCCGGTCGCTCGACGCGCTTGAAGTACTCGGACAGCGCGAGGATGGCGAAGCCGTTGTCCTGCGTCGAGAGCCAGCGCGCGCCTCGCCTCTCGGCGAGGAGCCCGCGCGCGAGCTTGTCGACGAGCGGATCCTCGGGTGCCAGGCGCTGGAGCGCCATCAGCACGAGCGCCGTCGTGCGCACGTCCGAGTCCATGGTCGCGTAGTACCAGACGTCGCTCGTCCGCCGCACGAAGGCGCGGTCGCCCTCGAGCGACACCTTGGCCGTGAGCTCGCCCCGGAGCGTCGCGAGCATGTTCGGGTCGTCGCCGGCCTCCTTCGCGGCGAGCGCGAGGAGGGCGAGGCTGAACGTCGGGAGCGTCGCGCGGGTCTCGAAGAGGCGCGTGTCGTAGGCATGATCCGGCGCCCCCGAGAGCGCGAGGACCCAGGCCGCGAAGGGCTCGACAGGGTGCATCTCGCGCGCCCACTCGTCGTTCGCGCTGGTCGCCTTCCCCTGGAGCACGGCCCGCAGGTAGTCGCGGAGCTTCTCGAGCGCCGGCTCGGGGACGGCGAGGCCCGCGGCCTTCCCGCGGACGAGCGCGAGGCCGCCGTAGGCGGAGCCCCACGGGTGCGGATCGTCGCTGCCGGGCCAGTACGAGAGCCCGCCGGCGTAGGTCTGCATCGAGAGGAGCCTGTCGACGCCTGCCTGAGCGCGCACGCGCACGCCGTCCTTCGGGATCCCGGGCAGATCGACGTCGCCCATCTCGGAGAGCGCGAGCAGGGGCAGCGTGCCGCCGGTCGTCTGCTCGACGCAGCCGTAGGGGTACTCGACGAGGTACTGGAGCCCCGGGAGGAGCTGGCCGAGCGCGGACGGCGCGAGCTCGATCGAGAGCCCGCCGGCTGCGTCGTCGACCCAGTCGGGCACGGTCACCCGCCACGCGGCCATCCCCTTCACGCCGTGCGCGTCGCCGACGCGCCCCGACTCGGCCGCCTGCCGCGTCGCGGCGGGGTAGCTCACGGGGACCTCGACGCGCACGGCGTCGCCGTCCTCGGTCGCGCCGTCCTTGCGCACCCGGAACGCGAAGGTCGCCGTGCCGACGCCCGTCGCGCGCACCTTGAACGACACCGCCTCACGGGCCCCGACGGCGAGGTTCACCTGCTGCTTGTCGGTCGCGACGAGCTCGACGGGCCCGCCGACCTCGACGGTCACGGTCGACGCGCCGGCCGCCGACGCCTCGAGGGCCTGCAGCACGACGCGCGCGTCGAAGGTGTCGCCGCGCGAGACGAAGCGCGGAAGCCCGGGCCGCGCGATGACGGCCTTCTTCACCTCGACGCGCTGCTCGGCGCGCCCGAAGCGGTTCCCGTCGGCGACCGCCACGGCCATGAGGCGGTAGGCGCCGAGGTTGTCCGGCAGATCGAACGCGACCTCCGTCACGCCGTCGGCCCCGACGTCGACCGACGGCAGGTAGACCGCGGTCGTGGCGAACGCGGAGCGGTAGCTCTGGGCCTCGCCCTCACCGCCGCCGCCCCAGTCGCCCTTCATGCCGTCGTCGGTCGGCTCGATGCGCGCCCAGATGCGGCGCCGGCTGTCGACCGTCGACACGGCGATCGGCCGGTCGGCGAACATCGTCTTCGTCGGATCGGGCGCGTGGTAGCCGGTGAGCTGGAGCACGCCCTCGTCGACGGCGTAGAAGGTCACCCGGCCGGCGACCGGCTGCCCGTCGTGGTCGGCGAGCGCCACCCTGGCGCGGACCTTGGCGCGCGGCTCGTAGGACGGGCGATCCGGCGTGACGGTCACGGCGAGCTGGCGGTCGGTCGTGGCGACGTGGAGCTGGGTGTAGCCGACGCGCGAGGCGATCTTGCCGTGGTCCGCGTCGCCCTTGACGGCCTCCGCGTCGTCGACGCGCCCGCGGACGAGCGCCACCGAGACGAACGCGTTCGGCTGCATCTCCTTCGTGATGGGGATCTCGACGAGGGGGGCGCTGCCGCTCACCTCGACCACGCGCTCGGTGATGACGCCGAGGCGCTCGACGGTGACGAGGGCCCGCGCGTCACGCCACGGGGACTGCACCAGGATCCGCGCCGTCTCGCCGACGGCGTAGTGGTCGCGCTCGGGGATCATGGTGAGGCGGTCGTCGTCGCTCTCGGCCCACCAGGCGTCGCCGCCGCCCCACACCCAGCGCGTCTGCGCCGCGTGGATGGCGTTCCCCGCGGCGTCCTCCGCCCGCGCGTCGAGCGTGTAGTAGCCGCTCGTGAGCGGGGTCAGCGTCGTCGTGACGGCGCCGGTCGCGGTGGTCGTGACCGAGGCGCGCGCCTCGACCACGTCCGACGACTCCGTGACCCAGGTCATCCCGCCGCCGGCCGCGGCCTTGCGGACGCTCTTCCACGTCCGGCGCGAGAGCGTGAGCGCAACGGGGACGTCGCCGAGCTGCTTCCCCTCGGTCGACACGGCGACGAGCCCGACGGACATCGGCTTCCCGGCCTCGGCGAGCGGCCCCGACCGCGAGAGCCCGACGTAGAAGGCGCCTGGATCGACGCGCACGCTGGCCCGCCCCGACACCTCCTGCGCGTCCACGTCGGCGACGCTCGCCTCGAGGACGACGTTCTTCGGCCCGCTCGACAGATCGAGGCCGTCGGTCGCGACGTCGAGGGCGAATCGCCCGGCGTCGTCGAGCGCGCCGGTCCCGTCGGCGAGGGTGCCGGTCGAGTCGTCGTGGGGCTCCCACCACCAGCTGTCGTCCTCGACGCCGAACTCGTAGTCGCCGAAGCCGGCCGGCGTGAACGACGCCGCCCGGACGTAGGCGGTCCAGCGCACGTCGGCCCCCGGCATGGCGGCGGCGTACAGGTAGCGCCCGATCACGTTCGCGGTGATCCTGCCGTCATGACGCACCGCGTCATCGACCGCGACCTCGAAGGTGTTCGCCCGGTACGCCTCGCAGCGGAAGCTGCCGCGCACCGCGACGCCGTCCACGCCGTCCTTCGCGATCTCGACGTCGTAGGTGCCGAGCGCGGCGCTCGCGCCGAGCGGCACGTCGAGCTCGAGGTCACCGTAGCGCCCGAGGGTCTTCTCGGCCGTGACGAGGATCTCGCCGAGCGGATCGAGCACGCGCACGGCGACCGGCTCGTCCGCGCCGAGCAGCGCGAGCTCGCCGCCCGTGTCGCGGCGGACGATGGCCTTCACGTGCACGGTCTCGCCCGCGCGATAGACGCCTCGCTCGGTGAAGGCGATGCCCCGCAGGACCTCCTTCTGCTCCTCGGCGTCCCAGGCGTAGGGCAGGTCGAAGCGGTAGGGCTCGATGCGAGTCTCCCACTGGTTCAGGTCGAGGAGCGAGAGGTCGTCGCCGCCCGCCGAGGCCACGACGAGGCGCGGCGCGCCCTTGAGCGCCGTGCGCGCCGGCGACCGGACGAGGCCCTGGACGTCGGTCTTCCCCGCCCAGAGCTCGGCGCCGTGGTCGTCGAGGAGCCGCACCTCGACCCCGGCGAGCGGCTCGGCGGTGCGGAGCGAGCTCGCCCACACCACCGTCTCGAGCGGGCTCGTCTTCGCGATGAGCGCGGTGTCCGTGACCTGCACGAGGGCGCGCCGAATCGCCGGGTCGTCGCCGC
Organism: Deltaproteobacteria bacterium; assembly: GCA_020632715.1. GTDB lineage: Bacteria > Myxococcota_A > UBA9042 > PHBI01 > PHBI01 > JACKFA01. The sequence continues at coordinate 1,210,427 of JACKFA010000002.1, read as the reverse complement.
TCGCCTTCTCGCTGCTCTCCACCTCGACGAAGACGACGCCGCGCTGGTCCTCGCCGAGGAAGTCGTCGAGCAGGATGGCCGTGTCCGCGAGGGCGTCGCCCGTCGCGCTCCGGGGCTTCACGGTCGCCTCGACCACGCCCTCGGGCACGTCGCGGAGCGAGATCCCGCCGTACTCGTCGACGCGCCCGTCGAGGAAGGCGGCGAGCCCGGCGCGGTCGATCCGGAGCCGCCGGACCTTCAGCGGCCCGGTCGCCTGCGCGCCGACCGCGATGGCGACGGCCTCGCCGGCGAGCGGCGGCGCGAGATAGCCGACCCCCTCGGCCATCCGCAGCCGCGCCGGCGGCTTCACCACGGCGACCGGGAACGGCTTCCCGACCGGCGTCGAGCCGTGCTCGTCACGGCAGGCCGCGGTGGCGCGAACCTCGTAGGTGTGGCCGACCTTCGCGCCCTTCGGGGTGAAGCGCAGATACGAGCCCTCGACCGTGACGCTGCCGAGCTCGAGGGCGGGGCTCACCTGGACGCAGGCCGCGCCCGTCGCCGGGTCGAGCGTGTTGTTGAAGGACACCGTCCACGGGAGGCCCGGGCTGCAGTCGCTCCAGTTGCAGTAGACACCCGAGATCTCGAGGGGCGCGGGCCCACGGAGGTACATGAAGGCGTCGCGATCGAGCCCGAGCGTCCCGGGGCCCTTCAGCCCGGCCGCGACGCGGACGCGGTAGTACTTCCCGACGGCGAACCCGCCCCGCGGGGCGACCGACCAGCCCGGGAGCGCGCCCTCGCCTGCGTCGTCGCGGGGGATGGCCTTGACGATCGCGGGGACGGCGTCGCCCTTCCCGGCCGCGACGTCCTCGAGCCGACCGGACGCGATGATCGACACCGCGTTCCTCAGGTCCGCGAGCGCGACCGGGAGGCTCAGCTGCAGGACGGCGACGTCTCCGGGCTCCATCGAGGACGGGTAGCGCTCGCTGCTCCAGGTCGCGTACACCACGCGCAGCGGGGTCGTGAGCACCTCGGAGGTGACGGGCGCGGCGAGGGTCTTGCCGTTCTGGGCCGGCAGGTCGGAGGCGACCTCGACCTGATAGCGCGAGGCGGGCGCGAGCGGCTCGAGGAGCGTCACGCGGAGGGTCTGCGCGTCGACCCAGGAGGCCTCCGCCCGGACGGCCGGCGAGAGCTTCACGGGCCCCGTCGCGTCGAGGGGTTTCACCCCGGCGAAGGTCTGCATCGGGTGGTCGAAGCGGATGTCGAAGCCGGTCGGGAGCTCGTTCGGGCCGCGGCGCTCGACGGCGTTCACCCGCGGGACGCGCGCCTCGTCGGGGTCGGGCGGGAGGAGCGTCGGCTCGGAGACGACGGCCTGGACGAGCTGATCGGCCGGTGGGAAGGTGGGGACGGCGTTGAGCGCGCTCTCGGGTATGGCGGGCGCGTCGCCGCCGACGCGGGCGTCCGTACCGCCGCACGCCGCGGCCGCCGCCGCCAACAGGAACCAAGCCGCTCGGGTCGCTACACGTCTCATGTCAGCCTCCAGGTGTGCGGCGGGACTTCGCAAGCGGCGTGCCACCCACCAAGGCGGCCTGGAGAGCGGTCCCGAGCGCACCGCGCCGGCCCGGCGGGGTGTCTCGGCGGCCACGGTACCGTGTCAAGGGAGACACGCCGCCCCCCGAGCCCCCCACCGGCTTTCAATTGACGTCGCGCGGGGGATGCCGTAACGCATCCCCGCCCCGCGCCGCCCGACGCGGGCGAACTCCCGAGGGAACCCCGATGCTCGATTGCCAAGCCTTCTACGAGGTCCTCCAGAGCCGCGGCGTCGACTTCTACGCCGGCGTGCCCGACTCGCTCCTCAAGGACTTCTGCGCCTACGTGACGGACCACACGCCGCCCGAGCGCAACGTCATCACCGCGAACGAAGGCAGCGCCGTCGCGCTCGCGTCGGGCTACTACCTCGGCACCGGCAAGCCCGGCGTCGTCTACATGCAGAACTCCGGGCTCGGGAACACCGTGAACCCGCTCACGTCCCTCGCCGACGTGAAGGTCTACGGGATCCCGATGCTCCTCGTCGTCGGCTGGCGCGGTGAGCCGGGCAAGAAGGACGAGCCGCAGCACGTCACGATGGGCGTCGTGACCACCGGCGTCCTCGACGCCATCGGCGTTCCGTGGGAGGTCCTCCCCGACGAGCAGGACGCCGCCGCCGCCGCCGTCGAGCGCGCCCTCGCCGCGATGACCGAGCGGTCGGCCCCCTACGCGCTCGTCGTGCGCGACAAGACGTTCTCGCCATACAAGCTCAAGAACAAGACGAAGTCCCCGTACGAGATGACTCGCGAGGCCGCCATCCGCGCGGTCATCGAGCGCCTCCCGAGCGACGCGCTCATCGTGTCGACGACGGGCAAGCCGTCCCGCGAGGTCTTCGAGGTGCGCGTCCAGCGCGGCGAGCCGCACGACCGCGACTTCCTCACGGTGGGCTCCATGGGTCACTCCTCGCAGATCGCCCTCGGCATCGCGATGCAGCACCCGATGCGCCCCATCACGTGCCTCGATGGCGATGGCGCCGTCCTCATGCACATGGGCGGCCTCGCGACCATCGGCGTCAGCGGCGCCACGAACTACCGCCACATCGTCGTCAACAACGGCGCCCACGACTCCGTCGGCGGCCAGCCCACCTGCGCCTTCGGCATCGACATCGCGAAGGTGGCCCTCGCGTGCGGCTACAAGGCGGCCTGGTCGGTCTCGAGCGAGGAGGAGCTGGCCTCGGTGTGGGCCGACTTCTCCGCGACGCCCGGCCCCGTGCTCCTCGAGGTGCGCGTCGCCATCGGCGCCCGCGACGACCTCGGCCGCCCGAAGCAGAGCCCGGCCGACCTCAAGGTCGCGTTCATGGGCGCGATCAAGGCCGGCGCCTGACGCCTCGGGGGCGCCGCCCGCGCGTGCGCCGAGCGCCGCTTTCGCGTAGCCTCGTGCGGCATGCGCGCCTCGGCTCCCCGTCTCACCCTCGCCCTCCTCGGCGCGGCGTTCGCCGCGTCGGGCTGCGCGTCGTCGCCCCCGGGTGACGCGCGGCCCGGGGCGCGCGACCGCGAGATCGCCGCGCTCCGGGCGTGTGAGCCGCCGGCCCCGGGCCCCGTCCCGGACGGCGCCGACGACGCCGCCCGCTGCCTCGCCGACGACCCGCTCGCCTGCCGCCGCGCCGCCGACCGCCTCCTCCGTGACCCGCGCGCCGGGAGCGCCGAGAGCGAGCGCGCCCTCGCCTTGCTCGAGCGCGCGTGCCGCGCCTGCGAGGGCGACGCCTGCTACCTCGCCGGCTCCATGCTCGACATGGGCTTCGGCGTCGGGAAGGACGAGCGCCGCGCCAACGATCACTACGTGCGCGGCTGCGCCCTCGCGAGCCCCGACGCGTGCCACGCGCTCGGCGTGAACCAGGAGCTCGGCGTCGCCCAGCCCGCCTCCGCCGCGGACGCCGCGGCGACCTACCGCCGCGCCTGCGACCTCGGGAGCCTCCCGGGCTGCACCGCCCTCGGGACGATGTACGCCCGAGGCCTCGGCGTCGCCGGGAACATGCCCGAGGCGCGCCTCCTCTGGGAGGTCACGTGCGAGCACGACGAGCCGCGGGCCTGCGCCCACCTGGGCTTCCTCTTCGCGAGCGGCACGGGCGGCGTCCCACAGGACACGAGCAAGGCCGCCTCCCTCTTCGCGCGCGCCTGCATGGGCGGGGACGGCCGCTCCTGCGAGGGCCTCGGCCTCTTCTACCTCGCCGGCGAGGGGGTCAGCCACGACGGCGACCGCGCGCGGCGCCTCTTCCAGATCGCGTGCGACGCCGGCGCCGGCACGGCGTGCGCGCGCCTCCAGGCCGGCACGGAGCCCGAATGAAGCCCCACGTCCTCGTCTCATCGCTCGCCCCCGCGCTCACGGCGCTCGGTCTCGCCCTCGTCGTCGCGCTCGGCGGCTGCGGCGGCGGCGGCAAGGTCCTGAGCCCCGACGACGCGCCGGCGCCCGCGGCGCGCCCCGAGCCCGCGGCGCCCGACGCCTTCCGCGACTTCAAGGGCGAGCTCGTCGACGCCGACACGCCCTTCATGATCGACGACCTCGACCGCGGGGTCCGCGGCCTCGAGGTGGTCATCCACGTCGACAAGGTCACGACGACGACGTGGTCCCCGGGCGGCGGCCGCCCGGACGAGGTCGAGGGGACCGCGACCATCATCGTGAAGCGCGGCGTCGACGAGAAGTCGATCCGCGTCCGCGAGGGCATGGACGCCACCGCGCTCGGCGTGCGCGTGGCGGTCCTCGACGCCGACGTGCGCTACGACGACGATCGCATGCTCTGGCTCCCGACCGCGAAGATCCAGGTCTCGAAGGCGCCGCCCGCCGGCGAGTGACGCTCGCGGCGGGGTCGCGTCCCGAGGACGCCGCGCCGGCGCCGCGCACGCGTCCTTCCCAAGCCCCGATCGCCGCGCTATGGTCCGCCCCATCGCTCGGGGCGCGGGCTCGGAGGAGCCCGCTGAGATGGACCCGCAGAACCTGATCCGGTTCGCACCGGCGTAGGGAAGCGAGCCGGCGCACGCGCCATCACGCTCGTCCTCCCGCGCCCACGGAGGACGAGACGCATGCACGACCCCGCCGGAAAGAACGCCACCCTGCCGCTCCGCGGCGCCCACAACCCCTCGTCCCGCCACGAGGGGACGACGCCCGGCTCGTTCGCGAACGCCCCCGACATCGGCGGCCCGCGCACGTTCTCGTCCCCCGACACCCCCGGCATGCCGGCCCCGAGCGAGAAGACCGCCTGGGACTTCATGCCCGCCGACTGGACCTTCGAGGGCGGCCGCTGGCACGCCCCAGCAGGCTTCGAGCCCGTCACGCAGCTCGAGTTCGCGCGCCTCGGCGAGATCACGCCCGAGATGCGACGCGTGGCGCAGCGTGAGCCCCACCTCACCGCCGAGCAGGTGCGCGACGAGGTCGCCGCCGGGCGCATGATCATCCCGGCGAACCGCGTGCACCTCGGCTACCAGCTCGAGCCGATGTGCATCGGGCGCGCGAGCAAGACCAAGGTCAACGCCAACATGGGGGCGTCGCCCGTGAGCTCCGGCACCTCGGCGGAGGTCGAGAAGCTCCGCTGGGCCGAGAAGTGGGGCGCCGACACGGTCATGGACCTCTCGACCGGCGGCGACCTCGACGCCTGCCGCGAGGCCATCATCCGGGAGAGCAAGGTCCCCATCGGGACCGTGCCGATCTACTCGATGATCCTCGACCGCCGCATCGAGGACCTCGGCTACGAGCACATCCTCACGAGCCTGCTCCACCAGGCGAAGCAGGGCGTCGACTACTTCACCATCCACGCGGGCCTTCGCCAGGATCACGTGCCGCTCGTCCGCGAGCGCCTCATCGGGATCGTGAGCCGCGGCGGCTCGCTCCTCGCCAAGTGGATGATCCACCACGGCCAGGACAACCCGATGTACACGATCTTCGAGGACATCTGCGACGTCATGCGCCGCTACGACGTGTCCTTCTCGCTCGGCGACGGGCTGCGCCCCGGCGGCCTCGCCGACGCCTCCGACGAGGCGCAGCTCGCCGAGCTCGCGACCCTCGGCGAGCTCACGGAGCGCGCGTGGCGGAAGGGCGTCCAGGTCATGATCGAGGGGCCGGGGCACATGCCCTTCGACCAGATCGAGTACAACATGAAGCTCCAGCGCACCCTCTGCCACGGGGCGCCCTTCTACGTGCTCGGCCCGCTCGTGACGGACGTCTTCCCCGGCTACGACCACATCACGAGCTGCATCGGCGCGACGGCGGCCGCATACCACGGCGCGAGCATGCTCTGCTACGTGACCCCGAAGGAGCACCTCGGCCTCCCGAAGAAGGAGGACGTGAAGCAGGGCTGCATCGCCTACAAGATCGCGGCCCACGCGGCCGACGTCGCGCTCGGGATCCCCGGCACGCGCGACTGGGACGACGAGCTCACCAAGGCGCGCGCGGCGCTCAACTGGGAGAAGCACTTCGACCTCGCGTTCGACACGGACACGGCGCGGGCCTTCCACGACGAGGACCTCGACGTCGACACCGACTTCTGCGCGATGTGCGGGCACGACTGGTGCTCGGTCCGGATCTCGAAGGAGATCCAGGAGTTCGCGAGCGGGAAGGCCGAGGGCTTCGAGCGCGGCCGCCCCGCGCGGTCGGCGGCGCTCACGGCCGAGCAGCGCATCATCCTCGAGCAGCGCGGCGTGCTCTCGCAGGAGGAGATCATGCGCCTCGCGCACAAGACGCGCGCCGCCGTCGGGGCGGACGGCAGCGAGAAGGCCGCCTGCCACAGCGACGTCGCCGACCGCGCCACCGCCGAGCACGTGCAGACCGAGCGCCTCGAGGGGCCGGCCGCCGCGCCCTGAGGTCCGCCCGGCGCGCCCCGGGGTCACGGCCACGGGAGCGTCTCCACGACGGCCTCGTCGGCCGTGAGGGTCGCGTCGAGCGGGCGCGTCACGGCCACGAGCCCGTCGGCGGCCACGACGTCGGGCCCCGGCCCGAGCGCGACCGGGGCCGGCGACGCGGCGTACCCGAGGTCCACCCTCGCGCCTCCGCCCCCGTCGAGCGCCCGCAGGACGAGCCCAGCCTGTCCCGCGTACCAGTGGCGGGCGAGGCTGTCCCGCGCCGCGCCGAGGGCCACCGCGAGCCCGTCACCGCCGAGGTGGGCGGCGAGCGGGTGTTCGTCGCGCTTTCCGGGGCCGAGGAGCATCCTCACGTCGCCGAGGCGCCCGCTCCCGCGCTCGAGCCCCACGGCGACCACGCCGCCGCGCCGCTCACCGACGACCACGAGGCGCGTCGCGTCCTGGGCGAGCGTCGCCCCCGCCACGTCGAGCCGCGCCTCCCAGGCCACGCCACCGCTCCCGCGCACCCGCACGACGCGCGAGGCGTCTCCCTCCGCGGCCGCGTCGCCGAGGAGCACGGCGGCGCCGTCGTCGTCGACCGCGACGAGCGCCGTGACTCGGTCAGGCGACTGCTCGTGGCCCGCGAGCGCGACGGCCCACGCGAGGCCCCCAGCGCGAGCGAGCGCGACGACCGGCGGCTCCGCCGTCCCCTCGAGCGCGACGAGCGCGCCGCCGCTCGGCGGGAGCGCGACGAGCGCGCGCGTCACCGGCTCCGGCCCCGTGAGCCGCCAGCGCCCGACCGCCTCACCCCGAGCGGCGTCGAGAAAGGCGAGGTCCACGGCGCCGCCGTCGAGGGACGCGACCACGAGGCGGTCGCCCGACACGGCGCACGCGACCGGCGCGTGACCGCCTGGCCCGAAGCGGCGCGACCAGCGCAGCGCTCCGTCATGGCCGAGCGCCACCACGCGGAGCCCGGCCGCGACCACCCAGACGCCCGCGTCGCTCGCAGCGACGCAGGCGGGACCGGCCTCGTCGACCGACAGCCGGCGCGCCCACGCCCCGGCCGCGGCGACACGGAGCGCGAGCAGGCCGCCGTCGCCGCTCGGCGCGAGGCCGACCCAGCCGTCCCCGGCGCGGACGTAGTCGGCCTCGGCCGCGGGTCCGGGGAGCCGGAGCCGCCGCGTGTCGCGCAGGGGCCGCTCGGCGACGAGTCGCTCGGCGCCGTCGCCGAGCCCGGCGAGCTCGACGACGCGGTCGGCAGCGTCCCGCGTCCGGACCACGAGCTCGGCCGCCCGTAGCCCCGACGCCGTCGGCGCGAAGAGCACGTCGAAGTCGAGCTGCTCGCCAGCCGTGAGCCGGCGGTCGCCAGCGCCGAGCGCGCGGTCCCCGCCAGGCTCGACGAGCGTCAGCTCCCCCTCCGTCGCGCCGTCTCCGGCGCGGATCCACAGGGCCTCGACCACGATGGGCCCGGGACCTCCGTTCGTGACCGCCATCGCCTCGCGCACCGGCTCGTAGAGCGGGCGCGGCCAGGCGTGGTCGAGCGGCAGCCAGTAGCGCTCCCCGTCGCCGATGAGGCGCCCGTTGGCCCCGAGGATCCCGACGACGCCTGGCTCGGCGTCCCGCTCCGCGACGCCGCCGCCCCCGCAGCCCGCGAGCCACGCGACGGCCACCGCCGCCCCCATCCACACCGCCAGCGCCGCGACGTGCGCGGCCCCCCTCACGAGCGCTCCCATCCCCATGTCCCTGCCCTCCCCTGACCGCGGCCCTTCGCGCGGCGCGGGGGGCTGTGCAGCCCGGGTGCCACCGCCTCCCGACGCGTCGAGCGCCCGGAGACCCGCATGGCGCCGTCGAACCGGAACGGCCGGTCCAGGGTCGGCGGACCCCGGCGAGGGGACTCCGGACCCCGCAGATCCGCACCACAGGCTCGTGTCATTGGGTCAGCCCGGGTCACCTGGGCGTTCTCACCCACTCCTGGACGTCGCCCCACGCCGTGTGCAAAAATTACACACACACCGGGCGAGCGCGAGCCGGAGAAGCACGCAATTCCAACACCTTACGCCCGACTCCCCGCCGGCACGGATCCTGCGATACGTCGGCGTGTGGACCCGGTGCCGAGGAGACCGTCATGCTGAACGCCCGTCACATCACCCTGCCGACCCTCGCCGTGCTGGCGCTCGCCGGCGCGCTCATGGGCGCTCGCGACTGCGGCGAGTCCACCCCCACCTGCCAGGCGGACGGGCAGACCTTCCACCCGGGCGACACCTTCCCGTCTTCCGACGGCTGCAACACCTGCCAGTGCCTCGACGACGGCACCGTCGCCTGCACGGTCATGGCGTGCGTCGACGGCTGCGACTACGGGAACGCCCACCACCCCTTGGGCTCGTCGTTCCCGTCGACCGACGGCTGCAACACCTGCACGTGCAGCGCGGACGGCGTCTCGTGCACCGAGCGCGACTGCACCGAGGGTTGCGACTACGGCGGCGTCCGCCACGTCCTCGGCGACACCTTCCCGGCCGCCGACGGCTGCAACACCTGCACGTGCACGGAGGACGGCGTCGCCTGCACGGAGATCGCGTGCACGGGCTGCGAGTACGGCGGCGTCTTCCACCCCCTCGGGGAGACCTTCAGCGACGGCTGCAACAGCTGCACGTGCACGGCGGACGGCCTCGCGTGCACCGATCGCATGTGCCCGCCGGGCTGCACCTACGGCGGGCAGGCCTACCCGGTCGGCGCGAGCTTCCCGAGCGAGGACGGCTGCAACACCTGCACGTGCTTCGACGGCGGCCAGATCGCCTGCACCCTCCGCGCCTGCGCCGACGGCTGCGTCCGTGAGGACGGCACGTTCGTGCCGCCCGGCACGACCACGACGAGCCCCGACGGCTGCACGGTCTGCACCTGCAACGCCGACGGGACGACGACCTGCGTCGCGCGCGAGGCGCCGGCCTGTGGCGGCGGCTGTGAGTACGGCGGCGGCTACTACCCGCCGGGCTCGGAGTTCCCGGCGAGCGACGGCTGCAACACCTGCCGCTGCGCGGGGAATGGCGCCATCGCCTGCACGGAGATGGCCTGCACGGGCACCTGCACCTTCAACGGCCACACCTACGCCGCGGGGGCGTCGTTCCGCGCCGGCGACGGCTGCAACACCTGCACGTGCGACCCGAACGGCACGGGCGGCGTGGCGTGCACGTTCCTCGACTGCGGGGCCGGCTGCACGGTCGACGGCGTGCGCTACCCGGTCGGCGCGAGCGTCCCGGGCGGGTCCTGTGAGGCGTGCACCTGCGGCGCCGACGGCGAGGTCCACTGCCTCGCGACGCCCTGCGCCCCGTGCCGCTACGACGGCGTCTTCTATGGTCCCGGCGAGTCTTTCCCCGACCGCGACGGCTGCAACACCTGCACGTGCATGAGCGGCGGCGAGGTCGCCTGCACCGACATGGCCTGCGCGGACGGCTGCGTCCTCCCGGACGGCCAGGCGGTCCCGGCCGGGGCCCCGGTCCCGTCCCCGGACGCCTGCACGACGTGCGTCTGTGACGGTCAGGGCAACGTCGTCTGCGCCCGCGACGACGCGAGCTGCGCGTGCGACCCGGCGAGCGAGCACAACCGCCACTACGTCGCCGACGCGCAGACCTGCATGGTCATCGACCTCGCGGCGTGCCCCGAGAACACCGACTACTTCTCGAACGCCTGCGGCTGCGGCTGCGAGCAGTCGGCGAATTGCCCGCAGTGGTTCAACTGCATGCCGTCGCCCGACGGCCCGCCGTGCGACGTGGAGGCCATCCACAGGGAGTGCCCCTACTCGGGCATCGCGTACTGACGGACCCAACCAGGCAACGTATTGATCCCAAAGGGACAACCACGGAGGCACGGAGGCACGGAGGGTTCGGGGGAGCTACCCACCTGCCGGCCGACTCGATGCTCCCGTGGGTGCGTGGGAGGGAGAGGTGACGGGCGGTCCCTCCCCTCCTCCAAGGACGACCGAGCGCCGAACGGAGACGAAAGTCACGGAGATCACTGAACCCTCCGTGCCTCCGTGCCTCCGTGGTTTCCCGCGGGCAGGACGCCGACGCGCGCGGAAACTCGAAGAACGCCTCGCATCCGAGACTTCCCCCCCTCCTCTCCGTGCGCCCTCCGTGTCTCCGTGTCTCCGTGGTCCGCGTTCGAAGCGCCGCCGACGATGACGATGACGCTCACGCCGCCTGGGAGATGATGTCCTCGGCCGACAGCTTGTCCGCCGCGCGCCCGCCGAAGTACTTCCCGAGCCCGACGCGCTCGTAGTGAGGGCGGATCCTGTCCGAGAGGAGGCCGATCTCGCGCAGGTTCGGCACGAGCCGCCCGAACATCGTCGCCCGGAACTGCTCCATCGACGGCGCGCGCGTGATGAACGCGCGCCAGTCCGCGCGCGACAGCTTGTGCCCGAACCACTCGTCGTAGACCTCGTAGAAGAGGAAGCGGTTCCGCATCAGCATCGCCACCTCGAAGGCCCAGTCCTCGCGCTCGCGCCGCTCGCGCTCCGAGAGCTCCTTCGTGATGTGCTCGCGCAGCGCCACGACCCCGTAGTGCACGTGCCGCGCCTCGTCCTGGATGACGTTCCTCAGCAGCTCCCGCAGGAGCGGCTCGCGCGTCTGGTGGTACATCGTCCCGAACGCGCCGAGCGCCAGCCCCTCGACCATGATCTGCATGCCGAGGAACTTGAGGTCCCACCGCCCGTCCGTCATGAGCGCGTCGATGATCGTGAAGAGGTTGTCGTTGATCTGATAGACCTTGCCGGCCTTCTCGAGCAGGTACCGCGAGAAGACCTCGACGTGGCGCGCCTCGTCGACCACCTGCGTCGCCCCGTAGAACTTCCCGTCCATGAACTGCACGGCCTCGGTCACCTGCGCCGACGCGAGCAGCGCCCCCTGCTCCCCGTGCAGGAACTGCGAGATCGCCCACGTCCCGAGGTCGATGAGGAGCCGCATCCGCTCCCGCGCGTCGAGCCTCATCCCGACCGAGCGCCCGAACTCCCAGTCGAACGCGCCCTCCGGGAACATCGCGATGTCGGGGTTGTCGAAGTCGACGTCGAGCTCCCACGGGAGCGAGTCGCCATCCCACTGGCCGCGCTTCGCGCGCGTGTAGAGGTCGGCCATCTCGGGCTGATCGTGGGGATAGCCCCAGTCGAAGAACGCCCCGTGGCTCGCCGGCATCACGCTCGGCACCCCCTGCTTGCCCCGCTTCAACAAGAGCCCCCGCACCCCCGACGGCCCGAGCGAGCGCATCACCCGCGGGTCATCGATCTCGCGGAACACCGCGACGGCCTCCCCGAGCGCGTCGAGCGCGCTCTGGACGCGCCTCGGCATGAGCTTTCGCATCGACTCGAGCAGCGACGTGGACATCGTCATGGCGTCACTCCATGGCGGCGAAGAAGCGCCGGATCTTGGCCTCGTGATACTTCGTGATGAAGCGGTGGATGAGCGGCAGCACCTGCTCCGACATGCGCGCGGCCTCGTCGGGCGTGAGGCGCGTCAGTCGCTCGGCGAGGAGCGCCCGCTCCGCCGCGAAGAACTCGGTCACGAAGCGCTCGTAGAACGCGAGGTCCCCCGCGCCGAAGCCGCGCTCCTCCGTGAAGCCGAGCGCCCGCAGGCCGCCGACGATCTCGACCGCCCAGGCGTCGTCCGGGTGGATGACCCGCGCCCCGTCGGCGTCCTCGCCGACCGGGATGATGCCGAGCGCGTCGAGCTCCGCGAGCTCGACCTCCGTCACCCCGTGCGCGTCGAGGAGCGCCGCCACCGGCACCGGCTCCGCGCGGTCGGAGCCGCGCGCGAGCGTCCCCGCGACGTGCGTCTTGAGCTCGCGCAGCCACGCGCGCTGATCGGCGTCGTACTCGTCACCCCCGCCGTCGAGGAGGGCCTTGATGGCCGCGAGCGGCAAGAAGCGCTCGCGCTGGAGCGTCTGGATGAGGCGCAGGCGCTCGAGGTGCTCGGGCCCATAGACGGCCGCGTTGCGCCCGGTCTTCCGACCCGGCGGCACGAGCCCCTCGCGGATGTAGAAGTGGATGGCCTGCCGGTTGAGCCCGGTCTCCTCGCAGAGATCGCGCATGCGCAGGTCCCACCCGTCGCCGGCGCGGACGTCGCTCATCACGGCACCTCCACGACGACCGGCCCCACCGGGTGCGCGACGCACGTGAGGATGTAGCCGTCGTCGCGCTCGTCGGCGCCGAGGCAGTTCGGCGCGTCGAGGACCACGTCGCCCGCCACCAGGCGCGCGCGACACGCCCCGCAGCCGCCCATCGTGCACGAGAACGGCATCGCCGCGCCCGCGCGGAGCCCCGCGTCGAGGATCGAGGCGCCGCGGGGGACGATCGTCGTGACCTCGTCGCCGCCTGCCCGGCGGATCGTCGCTGGCGCTGGCGCGAGGTCGACGTCGCCCACGCGCCGCTCCGTCGCGAGGCTCACGAAGCGCTCCTCGAGGATCCGCGCGTCCGCGACGCCCGCCCCGCGGAGGTAGGCGCGCGCGGCGTCGAGCATGCCCTCGGGGCCGGAGACGTAGTACCAGGCGTCGTCCGCGTGGGTCGCGCCGAGCTCGCGCGCGAGCAACGCCGCGTCGAGGCGGCCGAGCGCGAGGCCGCCGCGGTCGTCGGCGCTGACGTCGTCGGCGCCTGCCTCCTCGACCGCGAACCTGAGCGCGAGGCGCTCCGGGTGCGCCTCCGACAGCGCGAGGAGCGCGCCCCGCAGGATGATGTCGCCCGGGCGGCGGCTCCCGGTGAGCACCGTCACCCGCGCCGCCGGGCGGTCGCGCAGGAGCGCCCGCGCGATCGCGACGAGCGGCGTGACCCCGCTCCCGCCGCCGATGAGGACGTGATGCGCGCCCGCGGCGCTCTCGGGCGAGACGACGAAGCGCCCCGACGGCCCGCGGAAGACGAAGCGCTGCCCGACGCGCGCGTTCTCGACGAGGTAGCCCGACACGACGCCGCCCGCGACGCGCTTCACGACGACGCAGGGATCGCCGGGGTCGCCAGGGGCCGCGGCGATGGAGTACGCGCGCCGATGCCGGACGCCGTCCACCTCGACGTGGAGCGTGAGGAACTGGCCGGCCTCCCACACGAGCGGCGCGCTGGCCCGCAGGTGGAGCCGCACGGCGTCCGCGGTCTCCTGGACGACCTCGGTCACGGTCACGAGCTGCGCCTCGACCCCGCCGCGCTCGCCGCGCGTGTTCTCGCGCACGAGCGGCGGCGCCGGCGCCCCCGTGAGCGTGCGATAGAGCATCGCGAGGTCCCGCCGCGCGCCCTCGAGGCGACGCTCGAGCGCCCGCGCGAGGCCGCCCCGACGCGGCGTGCCCCGCTCCTGGCCGTGGGTGCGTCCGTCCATGATCGCAGCGTGCCGGACCCACCCGAGAAGTGTCAAGTGACGCTATACACTTTACACGTCACGTCCCGCGTCCGCGCCGTCGCCGCCGTCGTGATCGCCACGCTCGCCACCCGCGCCGCCGGCGAAGGCGGCGAGGTGCCGGCGGTACGGCGGGACCACCAGGAACCCCTCGGGCTCCACGGCCGCCTCGACGCCGTGGCGCCGCGCGAGCGCCGCGATCGCCGCCGCGTCGAGGCTCCCGGCGGCCTCGAGCGCCAGCGCGAGCTGCCCGAGGAGCTCCCGGCGCTCCGCGAGGATCTCGCCCGCGAAGCGCGCGAGCCGCGCCATCGCCGCCTCGATCCGCGCGTCGGTCCCGGCCGCGCCGAGGTCGTGCGGCTCCGCGAGCCCGTAGGCCGCCTGGAAGTCCGGCTCGAAGCCGTGCCGGCGCAGCCCGTCCGCGAGGAGCACCGTGGCGCGCGCCCGGTCGTCGCCGTCGCCCGTGCTCGCGAGGTCGCGCCCGAACACGAGCTGCTCGGCCTCCTTCCCCGCGAGGAGCACCGCGACCTGCCGCCGCACGGCGTCGAACGTGTCGTGCATCTCGTGCGGGAACGTGAAGCCGCCGACGTCCCGCGACGCCACGCGCGCCGTGAGCTGCACCGGGGCGAGCCCGAAGAGGACCACGTAGGCGACGGCGTGACCGGCCTCGTGCACGGCGACGTTGGCGGTCACGTCGCGCACGGCGCGGCGCCGCGCGTCCTCGAGGCGCCCGACGTACGGGAGCTCCACGCGCTCCGGCCCGACCTCCGCGACGAGCGCGCCCCGGACCGCGTCGTAGTCGAGCGCCACGCGCTCGTGACCGCCCGCGACCGCGCGGAACACGAGGTCCGCGAGCGGCACCTCGACCACGTCGGTGATCGTCGACAGCACCGGCCGCACGCCCTGCGCCGGGAACACGCCGTTCCGGTAGACGAGCTCGTTCACGGTCGCCCCGACGTCGAGCGCCACGCCGAAGCGCTCGCGCGTGCGCGCCGCGATCCGGCCGAGCTCCCGCGCGATGAGCGCCTCGAAGTCCGCCCGCCGGAGGCTCGGGTAGACGAGGTGCACGTTCCCGAAGCGCGCCACCTGCTCCGGCCGGAAGCGCCGCGCGAGCGCGCGCTTCACGTCGATGATCGTCACGCGCTCGGCGAACGCGTGGAAGATGTCGGCGTCGACGTCCGCCTCCGCCACGGCGCGCGCCGGCTCGAAGACGTCGTCGAGGTTGCCGCTCACGATGACGAGCGTCTTCGAGTGGTCGACCGGCGCGTAGAGCGCCCCGCTCCGGGCGTGCTCGCGGAGCCGCTCGAGCATCACCCGCTTGTCGAGCCCGAGGAGCCCCTCGGCGTCGAGCGCCGCGTTCGCGTGCCGCCGGAACTGCATCGCCTCGTAGCTGCTCGGCACGAGGATGTCGTCGGCGTCGCTGTCGCCGCTCTCCTTTCGGCGCGCGTGCGCCCGGGCGTCGAACGACAGCTCGGCGAGGAACGAGTCGAGATCGGAGCGATCGCGCCGCGAGAGGCGCCCGTCGGAAAGGAGCTCCCAGAGGTCGCCGAACTGCGTCCGCTGGATGGGGAGCCCCTCGTGGTCGAGCGTGTTGAAGCGCTGCACCTCGTCGAAGAGCACGACCGCCGGCTCGCCGTCGTCGATGCCGTTCAGCGAGAACGCCTCGCGCACGCTGCGGATCCAGCGCGACTCGTCCGCGTGGCTCGGCTCGATCTCGACGAAGCGCTGGTCGAGCGCGAGCTCGCGCACGAGCCGCCGCACGAGGTCGGTCTTCCCGACCCCCGTCATCCCCCAGAGACACACGACCACCGGCCGCGACAGCACCTCCGGCATCAGGTACCAGACGCGCACGGCGCGGACGAGGTCGTCGATGACCGCGTCGATGCCGACGAAGTGGGCTTTCAGCGCGGCCGCCGCGTGGTCGAGGCGGGCACTGCGGGCGGCGAGCTCGGTGGGATCGACGTGCATGACGAGCCGCGGACCTTACTCGCCCGGCCCGCTCGACGCGAGCCCGATCGTCACGCGCCCAAGGCGCCGCGGTGGGGCGTCAGGCGGCCGTAGACCGCGCTGTCCTCGAACTTCCCGTCGAAGAAGAAGTCCTCCCGGAAGTAGGCCTCGCGGACGAAGCCGCACACCTCGAGGACCCTGATGGACGCGGCGTTCCCGGGCGCGACCACCGCCTCGACGCTGTGGAACCCGAGCACGTCGAACGCGTGCGCCACGGTGGCCGCGACCGCCTCGCGCGCGTAGCCGCGCCCCCAGTGGGCGCGCGCGAGCGAGTAGCCGAGCTCGCCGCGGTAGTGCTCGAGCTTCGTCTGCCAGAGGCCGCACACGCCGATGAGCACGTCCGGCGCCTCGCGCAGCGCGACCGCGCGCTGGACCGACGTGTTGGCCGCGTTCCGCGCGCGCATCGTCTCGATGAGGGCGCGCACGACCTCGCGATCGGTGTCCGGGTGCTTCCCCGTGTAGCGCGCGACCTCGGGATCCGACCGCATCGCGAAGAGCGCGTCGACGTCGTCGAGCGTCGGCTCGCGGAGGACGAGGCGCTCCGTCGTGAGCACGGGGAACGGCGTGAGATCGAGCACGAGCATCGCGAAGTCCCTCCGCCGTCGGGTCCCGAATCGGCTGCGACCCTCGATCATCGAGGCAGCGCCTACTCCTTCTTCTCGTCGGCCTGCGGGGCGTCGCCGTCCTTCTTCGGCAGCGGCGGCGCGAGCTTCTCGTAGGCGGCGCGCTTCCGCGCCGTCGCCTTCTCGCGCTCCGAGAGGTTCCGCTCCTTCTCGAGGAGCGCGCGCTCGTAGTCCGTGACCTGCTGCTGGAAGTTCAGGCGATCCTCCGTCACCGACGGCCCGGACTTGCTCTTCGCGGCCACGACCGCGTCGAACTTCGTCAGCTCGTACTTCGCCTGCGCCACGTCGAGCTTCGCCTTCGCGGCCTCCTGCCGCGCCTCGCGCTCGGCGAGGAGCGCCTCCTCGAACTCCTGCTGCGCCTCCTTCACCGAGAGGTCCTTCTTCGCGAGCGCCGCCTCGGCGTTGCCGGTCTTCATCTCGGCGCCGAACTTCGTCTTCGCGTCCGCGACCTCCTTCTCGTACGTCGCCTTCGCCTGCTCGATCGCCTTGTCGCGCTTCTGCTCCGCCTTCTCCATCGCGTCGTCGAGGCCCGTCTCGGCCTTGTCGACCTTGGACTCGGCCTTGTCGATGGCGTCGCCGGCCTTGTCGACCGACTTCTCCATCGTGTCGACCCGCTTCTCGCTCTCCTTCTGCTCCTTCTTCGCGTCCTCGACCACGGCGCGCGCCTGCGCGACCTCCGCCCGCGACGCCTTCACGCGCTCGGCCGGCTCCCCGGAGAGCCCCTTCACCTCGTCCTCGTCGACCGTGTAGCTGAGCCCGCCGCCGCAGGCCGTCAGCATCGACACCAGCGCCAGCGTCAGCGCGAGCAGGAGGGTCTTCGTCTGCATCGTCATCATCCTCGTCTCGAGAGTTCTTCTCTTGGTGGCTGTCGCGTCCCGGCGCCATGACGCACCGCGTCACCCGCGGGCTTCTCGCTAGTCGCGATCCGTCACGGCGCCGAGCGACGCCGATGACACGAGGCGCGCGAACTTCGCGAGCACCCCGCGGGTGTACCTCGGCGGCGGCGGGCTCCAGGCCGCCCGGCGCGCCGCGAGCGTGGCCTCGTCGACCTCCACGTCGAGCACGCCGCGCGCCGTGTCGAGCACGACGACGTCGCCGTCCTCGACGAGCGCGATCGGCCCGCCCACCTGCGCCTCGGGCGCCACGTGCCCGACGACGCGCCCGTGGGTCGCCCCCGAGAAGCGCCCGTCCGTGATGAGCGCGACCTTGCCGCTCAGCCCCTCGCCCACGAGCGCGCTCGTCGGGCCGAGCATCTCGCGCATCCCCGGTCCGCCCTTCGGCCCCTCGTAGCGGATGACGACCACGTCGCCCGCGGCCACCCGGCGGCCGAGGATCGCGGCCATCGCGGCCTCCTCACCGTCGAACACGCGCGCCGGCCCGCGGTGGACGATGGGATCCGGCCCGCTCGTCTTCGCGACCGCGCCGTCGGGCGCGAGGCTCCCGCCGAGGATCACGAGGTGCCCCTGCGGATAGTGGGGCTTCGACACCGGGAAGATCACGGTCTGCCCGGGGTCCGGCTGCGCCGGCGCCCCCGCGAGGTTCTCCGCGACGGTCTTCCCGGTGATCGTGAGGCAGTCGCCGTGGAGGAGCCCCGCGTCGAGGAGCTGCCGCATCACGACGGGCACCCCGCCGGCCGCGTGCAGCGCCGCCACGACGTGGCGCCCCGCCGGCTTCATGTCGCAGAGCTGCGGCGTGCGCTCGCGGATCCGGCGGAAGTCGTCGAGCGAGAGCGGCACCTCGGCCGCGTGCGCGATGGCGAGCAGGTGGAGCACCGCGTTCGTCGAGCCGCCGATCGCCATGGCGACGGCGATCCCGTTCTCGAAGGCCTCCTTCGTGAGGATCTGCCGCGCGGTGACACCGCGCTTCACGAGCCCCATGAGCGCCGTCCCCGCGTCGCGCGCGGCCCCGACGATCTCGTCGTCCACCGCGAGCATCGTGGACGAGCCGGGGATGCTCATCCCCATGGCCTCGATCACCGACGACATCGTGTTCGCCGTGTACATCCCGCCGCACGACCCCGCGCCGGGGCACGCGTGCCGCTCGACCGCGCCGAGCTGCGCCCGGTCGATCTTCTGCGCCTGGAGCTGCCCCACCGCCTCGAACGCGCTCGCGAGGTCGATCTCGCGCCCGTCGAGGACGCCCGGCTTGATGGTGCCGCCGTACACGAAGACCGCGGGCAGATCGAGCCGCGCCATCGCGATGAGCGCGCCCGGCATGTTCTTGTCGCAGCCGCCGACCGCGAGCACGCCGTCGTGGCTCTGCGCGCGGCACACGGTCTCGATGGAGTCGCCGATGACCTCGCGCGACACGAGCGAGCACTTCATGCCCTCCGTGCCCATCGAGATCCCGTCGCTCACCGTGATCGTGCCGAAGGTCTGCGGCATCCCGCCGGCCTCGCGGATCGCCTGCTCAGCGGCCGCCGCGAGCCGGTTCAACCCGGCGTTGCACGGGGTGATCGTGCTGTGCGAGTTCGAGAGCCCCACGATGGGCTTGCCGAAGTCGCCGTCCCGAAAGCCCACCGCGCGCAGCATCGCCCGGTTCGGCGCCCGCGTGTCCCCCTCGGTCACCGTCCGGCTGTGCACGTTCCCGCCGCCGCTCCCCGCGGTCGCGTCGCTCTCGTCGGCCATCGCTGTCGTCCTCGCTCAGGGTTTCGGCGGCTCCGAAGCCGGCGCAGGCGCGGGCGCCGCCCCTCCCGAGGGCGGCAGCGGCTCCACACCCGGCACGGGCTTGCCGTTGATCTCCACGAAGTTGAACTCGATTCGCCGGTTCTTCGAGCGCCCGTAGGGCGTCGTGTTCGTCGCGACCGGCCGCGACTCGCCGTAGCCGATGGCCTCGAGCCGCTCGCGCGCGACGCCCTTCTCGACGAAGTAGTCGACGATGCTCTCGGTGCGGCGCTGCGAGAGGTCGCGGTTGTACTCGTCGGTCCCCTCGCTGTCCGTGTGCCCCTCGATGCGGAGCTTCGTGATCCACGGGTTCGCGAGCAGGATCTGGGCGATCTCGTCGAGCACGGGCGCGGCGATCTTGTTGATGGCGACCGAGTCGGTCACGAAGTAGACGTGCTTCTTCGGGACGATCGCCTTGTCGGTGAGGTCGACGTCCGCGTACTTCGCGTCGGGGCAGCCGTCGTCGTCGCGGTAGCCGTTCACGACCTCGCCGCGGTCGGGGCACTTGTCCTTCTCGTCCGGCACGCCGTCGCCGTCGCCGTCCGTCTCGGGGCAGCCGTCGTCGTCCTGGATGCCGTCCTTGTCCTCGGCCTCCGCCGGGCACTTGTCCGCGGTGTCGGGGACGCCGTCGCCGTCCGCGTCGACCTCGGGGCAGCCGTCGTCGTCCTCGAGCCCGTCCTTGTCCTCCGGGTCGTCCGGGCACTTGTCGACCGCGTCCGGGATCCCGTCGCCGTCGTTGTCCGGGTCGGGGCAGCCGTCCTCGTCCTCGAAGTCGTCGAGGTCCTCGGCCTCCTCCGGGCAGCGGTCGACGGTGTCGGCGACGCCGTCGCCGTCGTTGTCCGGGTCGGGGCAGCCGTCGCCGTCCTCGAAGCCGTCGCGGTCCTCGGCGACCTCGGGGCACTTGTCGATGTCGTCGTCGAGCCCGTCCTGGTCGCGATCGTCGGGGCCCGTGCTCGCGAGGCTGCCGGTCGCCGCCGAGACCGTGAGGTAGGCGCGCACGTCGGGCGTCCCGACCGCGTGCACGATGGCCGTGCCGGCGCCGCCGGCGAGCGTGAGCGCGCCGAGGTGCGCCTCGAGCCCGCCGAGCACCTCGACCGAGGTCCCGACGCCGTCGCCGATGGGCTTCGTCGGGTCGAGCGGGTCGCGGCTGTCCTTCGTGACCCAGCTCCCGAAGAGGGTCGCCACGACGGAGAGGGCCGGGACGGGCGTCACGCGGGCGCCGACGCCCCAGCGGAGCTGATCGTCGGAGACGTAGTTCGCCGCGGTGCGCTCGGGGCGGATCATGTAGCCGACGTTGGCCGCGAGCCGGAACGCGTCCGTCGCGAAGTCGACGACGAGCGTCGGCGCCACGCGCACGGCCTCGTCGGTGCGGAAGGAGTCGGCGTCGCCCGTCGGGATGTAGACGGGGACGGCCAGCGCCACGCCGAGGCCGCCCGTGTCCGCGGGCGCGAGCACGACGCCCGTCGGGACCACGCGCAGATCGCCGAGCGCGAAGCCGCTGACGGACTCGCCCGGGCGCCCGAAGAGCGTCAGGTCCGAGCCCGACTGCGTGAGCGTGAGCGGGAACGCCACGCCGAGGGAGAAGCGGTCGAAGAGGCCGAGCGCCAGGCTCACGTCGAGGGTGAGCGCGCTGTCGATGGCGCGCCGGACGACGGCGCCCCGGTCCGCCGCGTCGACGACCGTGATGGCGTCGTCGGCGTAGTGGGCGAGGAGCCCCGCCTCGAGGGCGAGGTGGGGGAGGACGTCGCTCGTGGCGACGCCGAGCAGGTTCCGCGAGGGCGACGGGAGCGGATCGAAGAGGTCGTGGTCGAAGCTGTCACCCGACTGCGCGCGCCCCGGGCTCGCGAGCGCGAGCAGGACACCCACGGCTCCGAACCAACGCGCCGCGGCACCCTTCCACGCGCTCCCCCTCTCCATCGACGTCTCCTCCCGGCCGGCGCCTAGCATTGGCCAGGCCGGGCCGAAATTCAACCAGCGGCCGCCGCGCGCGCGCTCCGCCGCTCCTCCTTCGGGAGCTCCGAGTGGAGCACGCCGTCGTGGACGCGGCCCCGGCCGAGCGCCTCCCCGGCGGCGCGGACGACGTAGTAGCCGTTCCGCGGCGCGGGCTCGAGGGCGCCCGGGTCGCCGACGAGGAAGCGCTCGAGGGCGTCGCCGTCGAGGTCGAGGACGTGGCGCGTGGCGCCGTTCAGGAAGCGCCGGACGAACGCGTTCGAGACCTGCCCGAAGGAGGCGTCGTTGCGCTGGAGGCGGATCCCGACGACCTCGTAGGGGAGGCCCGCGACGGGCTCGACGCCCGCGGCGGCGATCCAGAGCGTCGCGCTCGGGATCTTGCGCCAGACGCGGTGCCCCGCGAAGACGGCGAGCGGGACGCCGAAGTGCTCGCCGATCCAGGCGAGCAGCGCGTCCGCGCCGGGGTGGAGCTCAAAGGACTCGGAGACGCGCAACGAAGAAGCCTCCGGTGTCGTGATGGTGGGGCCAGAAGCGCGCCGCGTGGACGACGTCCGACCGGAACTCGACCCCGCCCCAGCTGCGGACGCCGGGCGCGAGCGGGGCGCCGGGCGGCGCCGTGAGCGGCTCGATCGCGGCGACCGCGGGGTCGATGGCGTGCAGCACGCGCTCGTTCTCCTCGGGCGCGTAGGTGCAGGTCGCGTAGATGACGGTACCGCCAGGGCGGACGCGGGCGATCGCCTTCCGCAGGAGGCCGATCTGGATCGCCTGGATGGCCTTCCGGAACCCGGGGGTCGTCTCCGCCGACCGGCGCGGGCGCGTCGGGCGCGTGGGCGTCCTGGCCTCGCGGACCTCGGCGGGCGCGGTGTCCTCGCCGCCCTGCCCGTCCGCCGGGGCGGCGCGGCGGCGGAGCTTGCGCGTCGTCCCCTCGCAGCTGCACGGGGCGTCGACGAGGGCGTGGTCGAAGTCGCGCGGGGCGCCCGCCGGGAGGCGCCGGCCGTCGACGTTGCTGACCGCCGCGCAGGTGACGCCGAGGCGCTCGAGGTTGAAGCGCAGCTGCGAGAGGCGCCCGCGGTTCTTCTCGTTCGCGACGAGGAGCCCGCGGTCGCCCATCTGCGCGGCGATGAGCGCGGTCTTGTTGCCCGGGGCCGCGCACAGGTCGAGCACGCGGTCGCCCGGCGCGGCGCCGACGAGCGCGGCCGGCCAGAGCGTCGCCTCCTCCTGCACGTGGATGAGGCCGAGCATGAACTCGAGCCAGTTCCCGGGCATGACGCCGTCGGGCAGGCGGTAGGCGTGCGGCCACCAGGGAACCGGCGTGGCCTCGGGGCAGCGCGCGAGGATCCGCCGCGCCGTGACCTCGGGATCGCCGCGGAGCGGGTTCGCCCAGGCGACGCGCGGGAGCGGGCGCTCGCAGGCGGCGAGGAAGGCGTCGACGTCGTCGACGAGGGGCGCGTAGCGCTCGAGGCCCTCGGCGGCGTCGGAGGGCGCGGGCTGCGCGCCGGGCGCGCCGTCGGGGATCGTGCCGGTCACGGGCGGAGAAACGCACACGCGAGCCGCGGAGGCAACCCTCGTGACCACGGCGCGCCCCGCTGATGACGGGTGCGGGTTCGGAAGAATGAACCGCCGCGCGCGGCGGGTGGCGAGGACGCCCGCCGCGGACGTGATAGCCTGCTCCGGCTTCGAAGGAGACGAAGAAACGATGCGTATGCGTGCCCTCCGGTTCCTCAGCCTGTCGCTCCTCCTCGCCCTCCCCGTGACCGCCTGCACCGACGGCGGCGAGAAGGGCGGCCTCGTCGACAAGACCCCGACCGACCCGAACACCGAGACCCCGGTGACGCCCGAGCTCCCGAAGGCCGAGCCGGTGACGGGCACGACGACGTTCGAGCCGGCCGAGGCGCCGCCGGTCCTCCCGCCGGCCCCGGCGCTCGCGGGCGGCGTGACCAGCGGCACGAGCGTGACCTTCGACGCCGCCTACCTCGAGGACCGCTGGCTCTTCGGCATCGGCGCCGACCCGAACGGGCTCCTCGCCGGGCTCGGCAGCACGGGCATCGGCATCGCGCCCACGGAGGCGCGGCTCGTCATGGAGGGGGGCCACCTCGTCGCGCGCGCCTACGACGCCGACGCGGGCGCGGTCGTCCCCGGCGACAGCGCGATCCTGATGAGCTTCCCGGCGACCGTCGCCGACGGGCAGGTCACCGTCGACATGAAGAAGCCCGCCGTGGACCTCGCCATCGAGATCTTCAACGGCTGCTCCTACGAGGCGTCCGGATACACGCTCGCCGGCGACCCCGTCTTCGCCGACGGCCTCTTCACGTGGCCGGTCGACGAGACCTTCTCCCGCGTCGGGAGCTGCCCGAACTGGCTCCCGCGGAACGCGCAGGGCCTCGACGTGCCCTACCTCCGCCACCAGTCGGCGTCCGGCAACTTCGCGCCGCGCGCGGTCGACGCGAACGTGCCCTTCGGGTTCTTCATGTCGGGCGGCCGCCAGGCCGACGAGCTCCTCGACCGCCTCTCCGGGGTCGACGACGGCGGCGCCGACGGGCGGCAGACCTACTACGTCACGACGAACTTCCCCGAGGTCTACGTCGAGGCCGCGCGCGCCGCGTTCGACTCGTGGAACGACGTGCTCGAGCCCATCACCGGCATCCGGCCGTTCCGCCTCGAGCGCGCGACCCCGGACATGATCGCCTGGGATCCGCGCTACCACTTCGTGATCTGGGACGAGACCGACTCCGGCGGCGCCATGGCCCCCTTCGGCGAGGATCCGTCCACCGGCGAGGTCGTGCAGAACCTCATCATCATGTGGTTCGGCGACATCGACAGCCTCGTCGACAGCTACACGCGCTTCTACGACAAGCACCCCGACGTCGCCGCGCACGTGCTCCCGCCCGCGCCGCCGACGCCGGAGTTCCAGGGCCGCCAGGCGTTCTTCGACCGCGCCGGCACGAAGGCCGCGGCCGCGGCGCGGCGTGAGGCGGCGAAGCGCGGCGCGCTCCGGGCGCGGGCGTTCGTGAAGCGCCCGCTGAACGGCGAGGTCGTGCGGCGCACCTGGCAGCAGGTCGGCCTCGACGCGAGCCGCGAGGAGATCGCGCAGTCCATCGTGACGGACTTCCTCGTGCACGAGATCGGCCACCACCTCGGGCTCCGCCACAACTTCAAGGGCTCCATCGACAGCGACCACACGAACGACGGCGACACGTCCTCCTCGACGATGGACTACGTCGTCGGGATGGTCGGCCCCGGTCGCTACGACATCGACGCCATGCGCTACGCCTACGGCGACGGCCCCGAGGAGACCGACGACCTCTTCTGCACCGACGAGGACACCGAGCTCGACCCCGGCTGCGCCCCGTGGGACTTCGGCCACCCGGTCACCTACTGGCAGGGCGTGCTCGACGCGCTCGAGGCCGAGCACCCGCCGGAGGCGCCGAGCTCGGAGCTCTCCGGGGCGTCGCGCGACGAGGACTGGGGCAGCATCTTCACGCGCCTCCGCGACTTCATGAACACGGACTACGAGGCGTGGGACCCGGAGATCACCGCGAGCGTCTACGACGACCTCGTCGACCGCGTCGTCTGCGAGGCGCCGTGCGCGCGGCACAGCTACCTCCGGAGCCAGTACGCCCTCTACCTGCTGTACACGCGCCACCAGGTGCAGACCTACCAGGGCAACGTCTGGCGGGACTTCCCCGCGCTCGACGACACGCAGGCCGCGGGGCTCATGGGGTCGTTCTTCGACCTCGTCACCGACCCGGAGCAGGCGAGCGCCGTGAAGGCGACGATCATCCAGAAGCTCCCGACGGCGAACGTGCCGGGCGCGGTCGACCTGCTGCGCGATCTGAAGGCCCACTTCGAGGGGCTCGCGGCCCCGACGGCCGACGACTCGGCGCTGCTCGCGGCGATCAACTCGGCGCTCGGCGGCTGAGCGCCGAGCGGCGGCGCTACTCGGTCGCGTCGGCGACGGCGGCGCCGTCGTCGGCGCACGAGGCGGCCGCGAAGACGAGCACCTTGCCTGCGTCGGGGCCGACCGTGTCGGCGCCCCAGACGCCCGCGGCGAGGAGCCCGTCGCGGAACGCCACGCTGAGCCCGAGGCG
Source organism: Deltaproteobacteria bacterium (assembly GCA_020632715.1). Taxonomy (GTDB): domain Bacteria; phylum Myxococcota_A; class UBA9042; order PHBI01; family PHBI01; genus JACKFA01. The sequence goes on along the minus strand of JACKFA010000002.1, from coordinate 1,185,412 downwards.
GTCGCCGGCGGCGCCGCGGGGGTCCGCGAGGCGCGCCCCGGCGCTCCAGACGCCCTTCTGACGGGCGGCGATCCACGTCGCGCCGGCCGGCGCCCCGTCGGCGTCGTCGCCCCAGGCGCCGATCGCGGCGAGGTCGCCGTCGAGCCGGATGGAGGCGCCGAAGTGGGCGCCGGCGACCGCGATCGGCGGCGTCACGCGGCCGCGGGGCGACCAGGTGTCGCCCTCGAGGACCCAGGCCCAGACGGCCCCGACCTCCGCGACGCCGTCCACTGCCTGTCCCTGCCCGCCGACGAGGAGCGTACGGCCGTCGACGTCGACGGCGCCGCCGAAGAGGGCGTCCGCGCTCCGGTCGGGCGGGGAGAGCCGCGCGACCTCGCGCCAGACGCCGGCGTGGCGGCGGAAGATCCAGGCGGCGCCGCCGTCCTCGCCGTCCCCGCCCACGACCGCGAGGTCGCGGGCGAGCGCGAGACCCGCCCCGACACGCGCGCCGGGGTGCGCAGCGCGCGGGTCGAGGCGGGTGACGAGGGCCCAGACGCCGTCCGGGCCACGCTCGTAGAGGAAGGCCGCGCCGACGTCCTCGCCGCGGACGCCGTCGCGCTGGGCGCCGACGAGGATCTGGTCGCCGCGCACGCGCACGCTGTCGCCGAAGCCGGCCTCGCGGGTCACGGGGCCGACGAGCTCGGCGACCTCGGTCCACGCGCCGTCCACGAGCTCGAACACGTAGACGGCGCCGGTCTCGAAGCCGCCGCCGTGCGCGTGGCGCGGGGCGGCGACGGCGAGGACGCCGCCGTCGAGGTCGAGCTGCCAGCCGAAGTGGTCCTGCGCGAAAGCGTCGCTCGCGACGAGCGGCTCGCTCGGGCGGAAGGCGCCGTCGTCGTCGCGCTCGTAGACCCACACCACGCCGGCGTCGACGCCGCGCGCGTCGTCACCGTCCGCGCCGGCCGCGAGGAAGCGCCCGTCGAGCGCGACGTTCAGGCCGAGGTGGTCGAAGGAGCGGACGTCGTCGGGGAGAGGGAGGTCCGCCGGAGACGGACCGGACCGCCAGCCGGCGTGGCACGCCGACGTGACGGCGCCGGGACCGGCCGAGGGGAGAGGGGGCTCTCTCCGGCTCTCGGCGGTCCGCGGGGCTACGGCGGGCGTCGTGGGCTCGAGCGGTGCAGGCGCGCTGAAGGCCGGCGGGGCGGCCAGCTCCAGCGCGACGCACGGCTCACCGCCGCCGCAGCTCGGCACGAAGGAGATCGACGGGTCGACAGGGGGGGACGTCTCGGCGCCGGTGGGGGCGGCGCCGCGGCTCACCGGCCCGTCACACGCGGGGGCGGCCGCGATGGCCGCGACCAGCGCGAGGAGACGGGTGAGGGGTGAGCGAGCCAGCGACATCGGGTGGACCTCCGCGTACACCCGGCAAAACGGGGCGCGGCGGAGGGGCCTTAAGCGCTTCACCTTTCGTTACGCCGCTGTCGCGTCACCGAACCGGACGGCGGCGCGGCTGGCGCGCGCGAACGTGACGCCGGCTCTGTAAACGAAGCGCACCGGCCCGTCCCTGACCCGACGACCGCGGAGGAGACGCCCCGGGGGCGCGGTTGCGCGTCCGCCCGGGACGTTCTAATCTCCGGCCGTCCCTAGGCTTCGGGGTTCCCCATGATCTTCAAGAAGTTCTGGTCGGCGATCCGCGGCCAGCTCAACAAGCTCGCGAACGTCTTCTGGGAAGCCGATCCCATCGCGCAGATGCGCTACGAGTACGACAAGGCCGTCGAGGAGCTGAAGGAGGGCCGCGTCGGCCTCGAGCAGTACCGCGGGCTCGTCGAGAAGGTGACGCGCCAGGTGCAGGCGGGGGAGAAGCAGGCGGCGAAGCTCAAGGCGCAGGCGCAGGCGTACCTGAAGGCGAACGACCGGGAGACGGCGGCGAAGTTCGCGCTCGAGCTGAAGAAGGTGCAGGCGAACGTGGCGGAGAACCGCTCGCAGCTCGCGATGCACGAGACCGCCTACGAGAACCACCTGAAGAAGATCAAGCACGCGAACAAGAAGCTCGCGGACGTGAAGGAGAAGATCGAGAAGTACGACTCCGAGCTCAAGATGAGCGAGGCGGAGGCGGAGATCGCCAAGCTCGCGGAGTCCTTCGACTTCAACGTCACGACCGACTTCGGGCAGCTCGAGCAGGTCATCCAGTCGAAGATCGACCGGAACAAGGGCACCGCGCGCGTCGCGGCGGACCTCTCGTCCGAGGGCATCGCCAGCATCGAGGCCGAGGAGGCCATGGAGTCGGTGATGGCCGAGGACGCGCTCTCCGAGCTCGAGGTGGAGCTCGGCCTGAAGACCCCCGCGACCGCGCCCCAGGCGGCGGTCGAGAAGCAGCTCGGCCCCGCCGCGGTCGAGGTCGAGGTCGAGTCGTAGAGAGAAGGAACGCGGTCCCGCGGGCGCCCGCCGCGCGAGGACCCGGTGAATCACAGGCAGATCGCCCGGTAGCAACGCCCGCGCGGGGCCCCTCGCCCCGCCCGTCATTCAGGAGACGCCGCTCATGGCCGCGAAGCCCAAGCCCGCATTCTACGTCGCCGTGTTCCTCGTCATCGCGGGGCTCGTCGCCTTCGCGCTCTGGCGCCTGAACTCGGGCGGCAGCGACACGCCGAAGCCCGACCAGAAGACCCCCGAGATCTCGAAGACCGACCTCGAGGAGCTCCAGAAGCCGGCGGAGGCGCCCGACGGCCAGGGCATCACGACGGTGAAGGAGTACAGCTACGTCCCGAGCGAGAAGCTCCCGGACGTGAAGGGGGTCTCCGACTACTCCGCCCTCGGCGACGAGCGCGTCGTGCGCTTCGCCATCAACGTGTGGGCCGGCTGGGCGCCGATCATCCACGCGAACCAGGGCTTCAAGCCGGGCAAGGTGTGGACCGACGCCGACGGGAAGCCCTTCAAGGTGGAGCTCGTGCTCATCGACGACCCGGTCGCCATGCGCGACGCGTTCGCCTCGGGCAACGTCCACATCGGCTGGGCCACGGTCGACATGCTGCCGCTCCTCCTCGAGGGGCTCCAGAAGGACTCGCGCACGATGCCGCGCGTCTACCAGCAGATCGACTGGTCGAACGGCGGTGACGGCATCGTCGCGCGCGAGAACATCAAGACCATGAGCGATCTGCGCGGGAAGACGGTCGTCCTCGCGCAGAACTCGCCGTCGCAGTACTTCGTGCTGAACGCGCTCATCAACTCGGGGGTGCAGCCCTCGGAGGTGAACTTCAAGTACACGCAGGACGCCTTCCAGGCGGCCGCGGCGTTCAACGCCGACAAGGGCATCGCGGCGTGCGTCAGCTGGGCGCCGGACATCTACAACCTCTCGGACGTCGCCGGGAACAAGCTCCTCGTCTCCACGCAGACCGCCAACAAGCTCATCGCCGACGTCTGGTTCGCGCGCGCCGACTTCGCGAAGGACAACGCCGCCATCATCGAGGGCATCGTCCGCGGGATCTTCGACTCGATGGAGGAGCTCAAGGGGCAGGACCAGAAGGTCGCCGTGTCGAAGTGGATGGCCGACGGCTACTCCATCCCGGAGAGCGACACGCTCGGCATGCTCGGCGACGCGCACTGGACGAACTTCGCGGAGAACAAAGAGTTCTTCATGAACCAGAACAACCCGACGAGCTTCGAGCGCACCTACAACACCGCGTTCTTCCTCTACAAGCGCATCGCGCAGGTCGGAAAGAAGGTCCCCTTCGACCAGATCGCCGACTGGAGCCTCCTCGCGAAGCTCGGGAAGGAGGCGAAGTACGGCGAGCAGAAGGACGAGTACACGGTCCGCTTCGCGCCGGCCACGGCGACCGAGATCCAGGGCGAGGCCGACGAGATCCTCACGAAGACCATCGTCATCCACTTCTACCCGAACAGCTGGGACATCGAGAAGACGGTCACGAAGGACGCCGGCGGGAAGACCGTCGAGGAGCTCTACGACCCGAACGCGCAGTTCGTGGTGAACGAGGCGGGCGAGCTCGCTGGGCAGTTCGGCGCGGCGCGCATCGTCATCGAGGGGCACACGGACAGCTCGATGAAGGGGCAGATCCCCGACACGGTGGTGAAGGAGCTCGCGACGAACCGCGCGAACGCCGTGAAGGAGGCGATCATCAAGAAGTTCCCGACGCTCGAGCCGAACCAGTTCGCGACGAAGGGCGTCGGCTGGGACCGCCCCGCCGACCCGAACGACCCGATGAACCACGCGAAGAACCGCCGCGTGGAGGTGAAGGTCTACCCGGCCGAGAAGCCGAACTGACGGCGGCGAGGAGGCGCGATGCGCGAGGGTGACGAGACCGGGGCCGACGACGTCGGCGCGAGCGACGCGAGCGGCGGGGCGACCGACGCCGAGGCCCGCGCGCGCGAGGTCGTCGCCGGCCGCACGGCCACCGACGAGGCGGCGCTCGACGAGCAGCTCGCCGCGATCAGCGAGGGCGGCGGGGCGCCCGAGACGCCACAGAAGCCGCGGCCCGTGCCCGCGCCGGCGCGGCAGGGGAGAGCCCGGCCGGGACGCGCGCCGCGCGCCGCCAAGGGGCCGACGGTGCCGCCGGCAGGCTGCTCGGCGGCCGACGCGCCGCTCGAGCTCCCGTCGGCGAGCGCCGTGCCGAAGGCGGCGGGCGAGCCGCGCCCCGCGCGCCGGAGCTTCCTCCCGGCGCTGCGTCTCCGCGAGGAGATCGCCCTCCCCTGGCGGCGCGCGCGCGGCGGCCTCTTCATCCTGCTCGTCCTCGGCGTCTGGGCGCTCCTCACGAGCGCGGACGTCCCCGAGGAGCGCATCATGTCACCGACCGTGCTCCCGACGCCCGGCGACGTCGCGAGCACCCTCTCCGGCCTCGTCGGCGAGCGCTCGCTCATCGAGAGCATGGCCGCGACGCTCACGCGCGTCTTCCTCGGCTTCGGGTTGGCCGTCATCGTGGCCGTGCCGCTCGGCATCCTCGCGGCCGCGTGGCGCCCGCTCGGCGCCTTCCTCGCGCCGCTCGTCCTCTTCGGGCGGAACGTGCCGATCGCCGCGCTCATCCCGCTCACGATGATCTGGTTCGGCATCGATGAGACCCAGAAGGTCATCTTCATCTTCGTCGCCTGCGCGCCCTTCATCTTCTCGGACGCCGCCGCGGCCGTGCTCGACATCCCCGAGCGCTACGTCGAGACCGCGCAGACCCTCGGCGCCTCGAAGTGGCAGATCATCCGCGGCGTGCTCGTCCCGCTCTCGCTGCCGGCGACCTACACCGGTCTCCGCACGCTCTTCGGGCTCGCGTTCGGCTACATCATGCTCGCCGAGCTCGTGAACGCCGAGCGCGGCCTCGGGAGCCTCATCAACGTGAGCCAGCGCCGCGGCGCCATCGCCGACGTGTACATGGTGCTGCTCATCATCACGCTCCTCGCGTTCGCCATCGACCGGCTCTTCGCCTTCTTCCAGAAGGGCCTCTTCCCTCACCGGCAGGACCCGTGATGGCCGCGCAGGAGCACCCGCAGAGCGGCGCCCCGAAGCTCGCGTCCGACGTGCCGATCGTCGAGTTCCGCGGCGTCACGAAGCGCTTCGGCGACTTCACCGCCATCCGCGACGTGACCTTCAAGGTCGACGACCTGCACGGCAAGGGCGAGTTCGTCTGCATCCTCGGGCCGTCGGGCTGCGGGAAGTCCACGGTGCTCCGGCTCATCGCCGGGCTCTCCCCGCAGCACCCGCCGAGCGAGGGCGAGGTGCTCGTCGACGGCGTCCCCGTCACGGGCCCGGGGGCCGACCGCGGCATGGTGTTCCAGGACTACACGTCCTTCGACCACCTGACCGTCGAGGACAACGTCGCCTTCGGGCTCAAGTGCCAGGGGATCGGCAAGGCGGAGCGGCGCGAGCGCGCGCGCGAGTGGATCGCGAAGGTCGGCCTCTCGGTCGCCCGCGACGCCCAGAAGTACCCGCACCAGCTCTCGGGCGGCATGCGGCAGCGCGTCGCCATCGCCCGCACGCTCATCCTGCGCCCGCGCATCATCCTCATGGACGAGCCCTTCGGCGCGCTCGACCCGTCGACGCGCATGCACATGCAGAACAACCTCGTCGAGCTCTGGCGCGACCTCGAGGCGACGGTCTTCTTCATCACGCACTCGATCGAGGAGGCCGTCTTCCTCGGCGACCGCATCTACATCATGTCGAGCTCGCCCGGGACCATCCTGCGCGAGCTCGCCGTGCCGCCGCCGGACCGCCCGGCCGCGGAGATGCAGAAGGAGGCGGGCTTCCTCGAGCACGTCTTCGACATCCGCGACACCATCGAGACGCTCGAGGCGAGCCAGCGGGCGGGCGATGACTGAGGGCAGGCCGACGTCGTCGCCGCGCAAGGGCGCGAGCGTCTGGCGCTACCTGAAGGAGGCGTTCCTCTTCCGCTGGAACGCGCTCATCTTCGGCGGCGCGGCGGTGGCCGCGGTCATCTCGGGCCACCCGGACATCGCGCTGCCGCTCGTCGGCGCGGCCGAGCTCGTCTACCTCGGCGGCCTCACGGCGAACGACCGCTTCCGCTCGGCCATCGACGCGAAGGTCGCGCGCGAGACGGCGCCGCCCGAGGCGCCGAAGGCGACGGTCGACGCGAACCAGCGCCTGCTCGCGATGCTGCGCGGCCTCCCGCGCCCGCAGGAGGTGCGCTTCCTCGCCCTCCGCGAGCGCTGCCGCGAGATGGGGGAGATCGCCCGCGGCGTCGCCGGCGGGGCGAGCGTGCGCGCCCCCGGCGACATCGACACCGCCAAGCTCGACCGGCTCCTGTGGGCCTTCCTGCGCCTCCTCTACTCGCAGAAGGGGCTCGACGAGTTCCTCGCGAAGACGGACCGCGACCAGATCGCCGCGCACATCGAGGCGCTCAGGCTCAAGGAGACCAAGGCCCGCGAAGACGGCGACGAGCGCATCCTGAAGTCGCTCACCGACAGCATCGCGACCGCGGCGCTGCGCCTCGACAACTACGACCAGGCCGCGCGGAACGCCGAGTTCGTCGGCGTCGAGCTCGACCGCATCGAGGGCAAGATCCAGGCGCTCACCGAGATGTCGGTGAGCCACGAGGACCCCGACTACATCTCGAGCCAGGTCGACTCGGTCGCCGAGAGCATGGCGTCCGCCGAGCTCGCCATCAAGGAGATCGGCCGCATCACGGGCCTCGCCGAGGACGTCGACGCCGCGCCCGCCATCATGGCGGCCCCCATCGCGGAGCTCGAGAGCGCATGAGCGACGCCCCCGACTCCGGCGCCTCCGAGGCGAAGCGCCTCGCGACCGCCGGCGACGGCGCGGCCGCCGCGAGCTCCGTGAGCCTCCCCGCGTGGTTCCCGCGCTGGGCCGGGACGCTGGCCGAGCTCTACTTCTCGGGCACGACGTCGTCGTTCCTGCTCCACGGCAACGTCTTCGACCTCATCCGCGCCGAGGACGACGGCAAGCCCGTCTTCCTCGGGCTCGAGGACTTCGTCGCCGAGCAGCTCTTCGGCCGCTGGGACCTCGTCCTCCACTACGACCTCTCGCGCGGCCTCCGCGTCCTCCCCGGGCGCAGCGAGGCGCGCCTTCGCGCGATGCTCGCGACCGCGACCAAGCGCGTCGGCGACCTCGCGTCGCTCCCGAAGGAGCTCGCGACGAACCTCGCGCTGCTCGACCGCTTCGTCATGAAGAACCTGGTCGCGAAGCCCGAGGAGCGCCTCTCCGCCGCGATCATCATGAGCCACGCCTCGTTCGTGGCCCCGCGGGCCGACCGCGCCGACGAGCGCGCCGCGCGCCAGCTCGTGACGCTCCTCAACTGGGCGACGAGCCCGTACGTGAAGCGCATGAACATGGCGTTCGTGCTCATCGAGCCCGACCGCGCGCAGGTCGCCGACCGCTACGCGGAGAACCCGCACGTCGCCGCCATCGAGGTGCCCCTCCCCGACGCCGGCGCGCGCGCCGACTACCTCGGCGAGCTCGCGCAGGGCCGCGACGTCGCGTCCTTCTCGGAGTTCACGCTGCCGCAGATCGCCGACCTCACGGCCGGCATCTCGCTGACCGACCTCTCGGTGCTCGTGCGCTCGAGCATCGAGGCGCGCCGCAAGCTCGACCGCCGCCGCTTCCAGGACTTGAAGAAGCGCCTCATCGAGCGGCAGGCGCAGGGGCTCCTCGAGTTCGTCGAGCCCCGCTGGGACCTCGACATGGTCGTCGGCCACGAGGCCGCCAAGCGGCGCCTCCGCGAAGACGCCGACCTCCTCGCGAAGGGGCGCCTCGCGAGCGTCCCGATGGGCTACCTCTTCTGCGGCCCGGTCGGCACCGGGAAGACCTTCCTCGCGCAGTGCGTGGCGGGCTCGCTCGGGGTGCCGGCGGTGACGCTCAAGAACTTCCGCAGCAAGTACGTCGGCGAGACCGAGGCGAACCTGCAGCGCGTGCTGTCCGTGCTCCGCGGCATGGGGCCGGTCGTCGTCATCGTCGACGAGGCGGACGCCATGCTCGGCGACCGCGAGGGGGGCGGCGGCGACTCGGGGATCTCGGGGCGCGTCTTCGGCATGATCGCCGAGCAGATGGGCGACACGCGCTACCGCGGGAAGATCGTCTGGATGCTGCTCACGGCGCGGCCGGACCTGCTCCCCATCGACCTCAAGCGGCAGGGGCGCGCCGAGGTGCACATCCCGCTCTTCTACCCGACCGACGAGGCCGAGCTGCGCGCGATGTTCGTCATCATGGCGAAGAAGCTCGGGACGGCGCTCGCCCCCGAGGACGTCGGCGAGATCCCGCACAAGGGCGAGCTCTCCGGCGCCGACATCGAGGGCATCGTGGGGCGCGCGTGGCGGGCGTCCTTGCTCGCGGGCGAGGACCACATCACGAAGGAGGCGCTCGCCGCGTCGCTCGCGGGCTTCCTCCCGATGACGCAGAGCCTCGAGCGGGAGCTCCAGCGGCTCGCGGCGGTCATCGAGTGCACGGACCGCGAGTTCCTGCCCGTCGAGCTCGCGGCCGAGGTCGACGCGATGGGCGGGCGCGCGAAGCTCCAGCAGCGCGTGACGGCCATCAAGCAGGCGCTCGAGGCGATGTGAACGGAGCGGCGTTCACGCGACGACCCGGCGCGGACACCAGGCTAAGACGACAGGAACCGGAGGCGAAGGAACATGGCGCGCATCAACTGGCTCGACCCCGAGACCGACCTCCCCGCCCTCGACGAGCACGTCGCGCGGCTCGAGCACTTCACGGACAGCATGGCGGACGGCGTCATCGACGCGGGGGAGCTCGAGAAGCAGGAGCACGCCGTAGTCGCCGCGATGAAGGCGGTCCAGGATCGGCTCGACGACGAGCAGCACGCGCTCGTGACGCGCCTCCTCCTCGAGGTGTCCGCGTACAACGTGATGGCCGTGCTCCACGAGCTCGCGGGCGAGCGCGTGAGCCAGGCGTTCTCGCGGGTGGACTGAGCGATGCCCGTCACTCCGCCGAGCGAGGAGCGGCTCATCGCGATCTTCAACGCCGTCGAGCCCTACATCGAGGACCGCTACGGCGTCCCCGTCATCATCAAGGACGTGACGAACCCGTTCACCGGCGACCTCGACGGCGCCGAGATCCACGTCGACTACGAGGTGAGCTGGGAGGACGCGGTCTTCATCGTGGCGCACCTCTTCGGCCACACGGTGCAGTGGAACACCGACCCGGAGGCGCGGCGCGTCGGGCTCCGCACCTACGCGGGCGCGACGGACGACGAGCTCGCCGAGCTCGTGCGCTACGAGAAGGAGGCCGTGTGCTACAGCCTCCAGCTCTTCCACGACGCGGGCGTCCACGACATCGACGGCTGGCTCGCCGAGTTCGCCGCGTGCGACCTCGACTACCTCGTTCACTTCTATCGAACGGGCGAGAAGCCGCCCTTCAGGAGCTTCTGGCCGACGGGGCCCGTCGAGGCCATCGCGCCGAAGCCGATCCCCGAGTTCACGACCACGCGCTGGTTCTCGCGCTGGGAGGGCGTCGTCATCTGATCGGGGCCGCGGGGGCGCTCAGCCCGCGTCGTCCCGACCGGCGACGAGGATCCGCGGCGACTCGCGGAGGGCGACAGCGATCGCGAGCGCGACGGCCATGAGCCCGACGAAGAGCCACATCATCGGGGTTACCCCGAGCACGTTCACGCCGACGATGAAGAGGATCCCCGAGACCTGCCCGGCGAGCAGGATCACGCCCTGCGAGAGCGACTCGGCGACCGGGTAGCTCACCTCGGCGGCGTACTGGAAACCGACCGGCGCGCCGGCGCCGAGGAGGAAGACGCCGAGGACGGCCGAGGCGACGACGAGCGGCAGGAAGGCGTCGGCGAGGGTGAGCGCCGCGATGGCCGGGGTCGCGAGCGCCATCGCGAGGACGAGGAACGGCCGGCGCTTCCGGCGCTTGTCGCTGAGCGCCGGGAGGATGGCGGCGCCGACGACGCCCGCGATGAGCATGACGCCGCCCACGAGGCCGGTCTCGTCGGCGTCGAGCCCCTTCGGGCCGCAGAGCTGGTCGATGCAGGTCGACACGGCGTTGAAGACGCCGAGCCCGATGAAGAAGAGGGCGATGATGAGGCGCATGTCGCGCTGCGCGAAGATCCGGCGCATCCCGCGCCAGGTGACGAGGTGCTCCTCCTCCTTCTCGGGGCCGGGGGCGGTCGGCGGGCGCTCGCGCAGGAGGAGCAGGACGAGGACGGCGGCGCCCGCGGAGATGACGCCGTAGACGACGAGCATGGGGCCGAGGTCGGGGACGGCGCCGCCGCGGTCGACGAGCTCGGGGGTCACGACCATCGCGACGATGATCCCGAGGAACTGCGCGAGCGTCGCGATCCCGACGGCCGTCGCGCGCTCGCCGATGGGGAACCACTGCGCCGCGACCTTGGTGACGGCGTTGATGACGAGGGGCTGCGCGACGGCGAGGCCTACCTGCGCGACGACGACGGTCGCGTAGCTCGCGGCGCCGACGCCCTTCAGGAGGCCGAACGCGCCGGTCAGGACGGCGCCGAGGCCGACGCCGACGCGGATCCCCCTCTTGTCGATGAGCCAGGAGGCTGGGAGGCCGACCACGACGAAGACGAGCATGAAGATGAGCGAGAGGAGATCGATGTCGAAGGGGCCGACCCCGTAGACCGCCTGCGCCTCCCGCGCGATGGGCGCGAACGTGAGCCACTGGAGCTGGAGGACCAGCGTGATGAGCGAGTAGACCGCGAGCACGGTCCAGCGCGCGCGGTAGACGGTGTAGGGGCTCTTCGCGGTGTCGGCCATGGGGTGCGCCTCGTCGTCGGTGCCCGCTTCATCCCACCTTCACCGCGCGGCCGCAACGCCCGCGGCGCCCCCGCACGCCCGCGGCGCCGAGCGCGCCGATCCGGCGCCGCGCACGGCGTGGCTCTCGCGCGCGTCCTGCGCGCGACCCGCGCTCGCTCGCGCCGCTCACGCGACGCCGCTCCGGACGACGAGAGTCGAGGGCGCGACCCGACGACCGCCGTTCACGCTCGCCGCGCGGCCGATCGAGCCCCTTGACGGAGCTACGGGGACCGTCGCCCCATGGAGACTCAACCCGATAACATTATAATACATTTTTACGATTTCGGAGGCGTCCATGACCAGCCTGTCGAGCAAGGGGCTCACGCCGACCGTCAAGCACGCGAGCGGCGACGCCAAGGCGCCGAGCGCCGGCGGCAGCGACACGAAGGGCCTCAAGGGGAAGACCTTCGCCGAGGGTGAGCAGGCGCTCGCGCCGCCCGCCCCGGAGAGGTCGCCCGGCGGAAAGACCATCCCGCCGACGCTCGGCGGCGCGGCGCCGAAGGGGACGGCGCCGGCGGAGGCGTCGACGGGCGCGGCTCCGGGCGGCGGGGACACCATGGTGGAGGTCGACCTCGCGGCCCCCGAGTTCGACTTCAGCTATCTGCCCAAGGAGGAGGACGCGGCGCTCCACAAGCTCGCCGGCGAGTTCCACGCGGCGCAGCTCGGCTACGCCGTGGCCCAGAGGAATCAGCTGGCGAACGCCGGGAGCAAGGACGCCGCGGTCCACAAGATCGAGGCCGCCCGCGTGGCCGCGGCCGGCGACATCCTCACCATCGCCTTCCAGAGGTTCTCTCAGGCCCACGCCAAGTATGACAGGGCGTACACGGCGCGGACCGGGAAGCTGCCCCCCCCGCAGCCGCAGGGCGTGCAGAGCGCTCTGCAGCAGGCGCAGGCCACGCAGAACGCCTTGCAGCAGGGCAACGGGAAGCCGTAGCCGGAGCGACGCCCGGGCGCTGTGCTCGCGCCGCGACCCGGTCCATCTTGCCCGGACCGCTGTTGAACCCGTATCGTCTGCGACCGATGCAGCGCTCCGAGCTCGCGTACCGCCTTCAGCCGCCCCGCCCCGCGCCGCGCCTCGCGCTCGCCGTCGCCGTCGCCGCGGCCGTCGCGCTCGCCTCGCTCCTCGCCGCGTGCGGCGACGACCCGCCGAAGACCGCGCCAGCCGCCTCGCTGCGCGTGGCCGGACAGGCCGTCGGGGCCGTCGGCGCCTACGCGTTCGCGGACGCGGCCGTCGGCGAGCGGCAGACCGTCTCGGTCGAGATCGTGAACGCCGGTGACGGGCCGCTCACCCTGACGGGTTCCCCGGCCGCCCGCGTCGAGCTCGACGACGCCCTCGTCTTCGACGCGCGTCAGCCGCCATCGACCGTCGTGCCGGCGGGCACGGCTGCCGCCTTCGACGTGAGCTTCACGCCGCGCGAGCCCGGTCGCTTCGAGGGGCGCCTCGTCATCGCGACCGACGATCCGGCGGCGCCCGAGCTCGCCGTGTCGCTCACGGGCGTCGGCAGGCCAGACCCTGGCGTCCCCGCGCTCGCGCTGCGCCTCGACGGCGTCGACGCCGCCCCCGAGGGGTGGGACTTCGGCCTCGTCCGGATCGGCGCGACGGCGCGCGTCGCGGTCGCGCTCGAGAACGTCGGCACCGGCGCGCTCCTGCTCGCGCCCGACGCCTCGGTCACCCTCGACGGGGACGGCGCCGCCGCCTACACCGTCGACGGCGAGGTGCCCGCGGAGCTCGCGGCGGGCAGCGCGGTCGCCCTCGACGTCACCTTCTCCCCGAGCCGCTGCGCCGTCTCCGACGCGGACCTCGTCGTGCGCGACGACGCCGGCACGGAGCTCGCGCGCGTCCCGCTCGCGGGCGGCGGCGTCAGCGACCCGGCGCGCTTCCCAGGCGTCCTCGCGCCGGCGGGAGCCGTGGGCGCCCCGCGGCGCGTCGTCGCCAGCGCGGACGGGCGGCGCGTGGTCGTGGCGGATCCGACCGCCGACGAGTTCACCGGGAGCGTCGCGATCTACGCCTTCGACGGCTGCGACCTGGCGTCGGACGACGCCATCGTGCCCGGACGCGGCGGCGTCGCGAGCGCCCTCGTCGGGACCGGCGTCGGCCTCTCGGACGACGGCGAGACCCTCCTCGTCTCCGCGCGGGGCGCGGCGCAGGCGTGGGTCTTCGACCTCGACTCGGGCCTCACGACGGCCGAGTCGGGGCCGGCGGCGACGCTCGGCACGGCGCGCGAGACGGCGGGCTTCGGCGCGTCGGCGGCGCTCTCGGGCGACGGCCGGATCGCGGTCGTCGGCGCGAGCGACGGGAGCGCCAAGGGGGCGGCGCTCCTCTACCTGGTGGCCGCGGCGACCGGCTCCGAGGACGCCGTCGCGCTGCCCACGGCGGACCTCGGGCGCGACGCGGGCGTCGGCGTCGGCGCGGAGGTCGCGGTGTCGGCGGGCGGCGACGTCGTCGCGACCTCGCTCCTCACGGGCGGCAGCGCCCCGCGCGCGGCGGCGCTCGTGTGGGACACGGCGGTCAGCGGGGCCTGGGCGCTGGGCGCGGACGGCCAGGCGTCGGTCGTCACGGAGAGCGCGCGCCTCGTCGCGTCGACGGGGCCGCCCCTCGACGGCGTGGCGCACCTCGCGATGGCGCGCGACGGGCGGACGATCGCGCTGTCGGCGGCGCAGGGTGGCGGCTCGCTCCTCGTCTTCGTGTTCGAGCGCGCGGGCGCGACCTGGGGCGACGCGTCGGACGGGAGCGTGCAGATCGCGGAGACGGCGACGCTCCGGCTGACGGCGTCGCCGGCGTGGCGCTTCGCGCTCGCGAGCGACGGGAGCGTGCTCGCGGGCGCCGATCCCGACGGCGGGCGCTTCTTCGCGCGGCCGGCGGGCGGCTTTCAGACCAACGCGCCGGGGGTCGCCGTCGAGGGCGCGACCCTCCGCGGCTGGCCGACGTTCTCGGGCGGCGACCACGTCATCATCGGGGTCGCCCCCGACGGCGCGCTCATCGCGCGCTGGCTCCTCTGAGCGCCGAGCCGACCGCCACTACCGCGGCGCCGCGCTTCCGGTGTATCCTCGCGCCGTGAGGTCGAGGGTCGTCGCGTACCGCGGAGAACACGTCGAGACGGAGCACCGCGTCTCGGTCGCCGTCGTGCGCCCGGACGGCGCGCTCTACGCCTGGGCGGGCGATCCCACCGCCACGACCCCGCTACGCTCGGCCGCGAAGCCCGCGCAGGCCCTCGCGCTCTTCGAGAGCGGCGCCCGCGAGCGCTTCGCCATCAGCGACGAGGAGCTCGCCCTCGCCTGCGCCTCGCACCAGGGCTCGCCCCGCCACGTGGCCCTCGCCGCCGGCCTCCTCGCGCGCCTCGGCCTCTCCGAGGACGCCCTCGCCTGCGGCGCCCACCAGCCCCTCGACGAGCCCTCGCTCATCGCGCGCGCCCGGAGCGGCGAGCCCCTCCGGACGCAGCTCTTCAACAACTGCTCGGGCAAGCACGCCGGGATGCTCGCCTCCGCCCTCGCGCTCGGCGCCCCGACCGACGGCTACCTCGACCCGCGCCACCCGCTCCAGGTCGCCATCCGCGGGATCCACCAGGCCCTCATCGGCCCCCCGCGCGGCCTCACCATCGACGGCTGCAGCGCCCCGTGCTGGGTCTTCGAGCTCCGCCAGCTCGCCCGCCTCTACGCGCTCCTCGCCGCCCCCGACGCCGCGCCGCCCGAGCTCGCCCCCGGCCTCCGCGCCGCGCGCGACGCCATGCGCGCCCACCCCGACCTCGTCGGCGGCGACGGCGTCCTCGACACGGTCCTCATGCGCGCCGTGCCCGGCCTCGTCTGCAAGCGCGGCGCCGACGGCGTCTACGCCGTCGGGATCCTCGACGACGCAGGCGCCGCCGGCCCCCTCGGCGTCGCCGTCAAGGCGCACGACGGCAGCGCCGACGCCCGCACCGCCGCGACCCTCGCCGTGCTCGGCAAGCTCCTCGGCCCCGACGTCGCCGCCCGCCTCGACGCGCTCGGGCTGCTCACGCGCACGAACTGGCGCGGCACGGTCGTCGGCCACTGGGTCGCCGAGGTCGAGCTCCGCCTCGCCTGACGTGGCAAAAGACCCGCCACCCCGTGATTGAGGCCCGCCCTCCCAGGGCGTATCCTCCGCCGCGATGAGCTCCTCCGACCCCAGCGATCTCCCCGAGCCCGACGGCCCCGGCCGCCGCCTCGGCCCGCCGCCGACGAAGCCGCGCACCTCGGTCGTCCGCCTCGACCACCACTGGTTCGTCGCCTGCCTGTCGACCGAGCTCCGCCGCGGCCGCCCCCTCGCGCGCGTCCACCACGGCGCGCCGATCGTGCTCTTCCGCGACGCCGCGGGCGCCCCCCAGGCCCTGCTCGACCGCTGCTCGCACCGGAACGTCCCGCTCTCGCTCGGCAGGGTCTCGGGCGACCGCCTCGCCTGCGGCTACCACGGCTGGGAGTTCGACGGCGCCGGCCGCTGCCAGCGCGTCCCCGGCCTCTGCCGCCCGCTCGACGCCGACCGCGGGCGCCGCGTCCCCGCCTTCGCCGCCCGCGAGGCCGACGGCTTCGTCTGGGTCTACACGACCGCGGACGCGGAGCCCGTCCGCGAGCCCTACGCCTTCCCGACGGTCGGCCCCGGCTACACGGCGGTCCGTCGCTCGGTGACCGCCCGCGGGAGCCTCCACGCGACGCTCGAGAACGCGCTCGACGTGCCGCACACGGCCTACCTCCACGGCGGCCTCTTCCGGACGGCCGAGAAGCGCAACGAGATCACGGCGGTCCTCCGCCGCTTCCGGGACCGCGCGGAGGTCGAGTACGTCGGCGAGCCGCGCCCCTCCGGCCTCGTCGGGCGCCTCCTCGCCCCGGGCGGCGGCACGGTCGAGCACTTCGACCGCTTCTTCCTCCCGGGGGTCGCCCAGGTCGAGTACAAGATCGGCGACGACGCCCACTTCCTCGTCACGAGCGCCTGCACGCCGCTCACCGACTTCGAGACGCGCCTCTTCGCGCTCGTGCAGTTCAAGATGCGGATCCCGGGCTTCCTCCTGAAGCCCGTCCTCGAGCCCATCGCGAACCGCATCTTCGCCCAGGACGCGCGCGTCCTCCGCGAGCAGGCCGACACCATCGCGCGCTTCGGCGGCGAGCAGTACGAGTCCACCGAGATCGACCTCCTCGGCCCGCAGATCTACCGCCTCCTGAAGCAGGCGGAGCGCGACGGGGCCGACGTCCACGGCCCGGGCGGCGACGGCGACGCCCCCGAGCTCGAGAAGACCATCCGCCTCCAGACCTGATGGCCGGGGACGCCCCGACGCGGCTCGTGAAGGGCGCGGTCGCCGAGGGCGAGGTGCGCGCGCTCCACCGGGACGGCGACGCGCGCGGGGTCGTCGGCGGCCACGCGGCGCGGGTCCGCGGCGGGGTCCCGGGCGATCGCGGCGCGTTCCGCGTGCTCCACGCCGGGCGCAACGCCGTCTGGGTCGCCCCCGAGGCCCTGAGCGAGCCCTCGCCCGACCGCGTGGTGCCCCCCTGCCCGGTCGTCGACCGCTGCGGCGGCTGCCCCTGGCAGATGGTCGCCCTCCCCGCCCAGCGCGCCGCGCGCCGCGCGCTCCTCGCCGACGCCCTCGGCGACCTCGAGGTCGGCGAGCTCCGCGACACCGTGACCTTCGACGACGCCCTCGCCTACCGCACGCGCGCGCTGATGATGGCGCGCCGCGTGAAGCGCCGCCTCGTCTTCGGCTTCTTCGAGCCGCGCACCGACGAGCTCGTCCCGGTCGACGCCTGCGCCGTTCAGCACCCGACCTTGAACACCGCGCTCGCCCGCGCCCGCGCCGTCCTCGACGAGTCGGGCGTCACGACCTGGCGGAGCGCCGCCCGGGCCGGCACGCTCCGCGCGGTCGCCGGGCGCCTCGACCCCGACACGGGCACGGTGCTCCTCACGATCGTCGTCACCCGCGACGATCCGCGCTTCGACGACATCGGCCACGCCCTCGTCGCCGACCCGCGGATCGCCGGCGTCGCGCTCTGCGTGAACACGGCGCCGGGCGGGCAGGTCGCCCGCGGGCCGACGCGCCATCTCGCAGGTGCGAAGAGGCTTCACCTCGACATCGACGGCGTCGACATCCTGTGCGGCCCGATGAGCTTTGTGCAGACGCAGCACGCCGCCGCCAGCGCGCTCGTGCGGATCGCGCGCGAGCTCGTGCCGGAGCGCGTGACGCACCTGGTCGACCTCTACGCGGGGATCGGCGTCTTCGGGCTCGCGCTCTGCGGCCGCGCCGAGCGCGTCACGCTCGTCGAGGAGAACGCGGACGCCGTGCGCGACGCCGAGGCGACGATCGCGCGCGGGAACGGCTTCGACCGGGTGCGCATCGTCGCAGGAGACGCCGCGCAGGTCGCCGACGGCGTGCTCGACGGCGCCCCCGGGACCTGCGTCCTCCTCGACCCGCCGCGGGCCGGTGTCGCCGAGCCGGTCCTCGCCGCCATCGCGCGCGCCGCGCCGGAGACCATCCTCTACGTCTCGTGCCACCCGACGAGCTTCGCCCGCGACGCGCGCGAGCTCGCAGGCGCCGGCTATCGCTGCGACGTGCTCGTTCCGGTCGAGATGTTCCCGCACACGCCGCACCTCGAGGTCGTCGCGCGCTTCGTGCGCGCCTGACGCGCGCCCTGACACCGCGTCACGGCGCGGCGAGGAACGCCTCGAGCGCCGTGATGTAGCGCGGCCACGCCTCGAGCTGCGGGATGTGGCCGACGCCCTCGATCTCGACGAGCTGGCTCCCCGGGATGGCCGCGTGCGCCGCGCGCCCGAGCGCCGGGTAGTCGCCGAGGGTCGCGCGCACCTCGGGCGGGACGCGGTCCTTGCCGATGGCCGTGCGGTCGCGCTGGCCGATGATGAGCAGCGTCGGGGCTCCTATCCGCGGGAAGTCGTGCACGACCGGCTGCGTGAAGATCATGTCGTAGGTGAGCGCCGAGTCCCACGCGAGCAGCGCCTTGTCGGGGCTCTCGACGAAGCCCTGCTGGATCTCGGCGAGCGCGTCGTACTCGGGCTTCCACTGGCCGTCGAAGTAGCTCGCCTGCATGTACGCCTTCACGTCGGCGGCGGTCTTCCCGAGCTCGCTCTCGTAGACCTCCGCGACCGGCACGTACGGCACGACCCGCTGCCAGTCCTCGAGGCCGATCGGGTTCACGAGCGCGAGCTTCGCCGTGCGCTCGGGGAACATCAGCGCGAAGCGCGCCGCGAGCATCCCGCCCATCGAGTGCCCGACCACGACGACGCGGCCGACACCCAGGTCGTCGAGGAGATCGCGCGTCTCCCGCGCCATCTCGTGGAAGGAGAACTGGAAGCGCTCGGGCTTCGAGGACTTGCCGAAGCCTATCTGGTCCGGCGCGACCACGCGGTAGCCGGCCTCGGTCAACGCCGCGATCGTCGGCCCCCAGTATGCACCCGAGAAGTTCTTCCCGTGCAGGAGGAGCACGGTCACGCCGCGCGCGGCGCCCGTCGGCGCGACGTCCATGTAGGCCATCTCGAGCGGCTGTCGCTGCGCCTCGAAGGCGCGCACCGCCACGGGGTACGGGTAGCTGTAGCCCGAGAGGCGCGCGTCGAAGCGCGCGGGCGCTGCGGCCTCCGCGGCGGGCTCGCGCTCGGCGGCGCGCGGCGAGGAGGCGCACGCGGCGAGAAAGGCGGCGGCGGCGAGTGCGAGAGGGGCGAGGCGGGTCATGGGCGCGCTCCGGACGTGCTGGAGGGGCCACGGTAGGCACGAAGACCCCGGCGGGCACGCCCTCGGCGGCGGGACTCCCGGCGGCGGCTTGACGCCCCGGAGGCGCGGCAGGCACGCTGCCGGGGGCGAAGGGAGGGAGCATGGCCCGCGAGATCGTGGTCGTCCGCGACGGACGCGAGAGTCGGTTCGGCTTCGAGCGGGTGAGCCGCGAGAAGCTCTACGGGACGCGGCGCCGCGTCGCGGTCGACGAGAACGGCGAGGAGTGCCGGCTCGCGGAGCTCACGCGCGACGGGCAGCTCCTGCTGCCGGGGTCGACCGCGCAGCTCTACGTCGACCAGGGCTTCGACGTGGTCGAGCGCGACAGCCTGCAGGCCGTCGACGTGACCGGGCGCCGCCTCGAGGCCGTCGAGGCCACGCTCGGCATCGCGCAGGAGCTCACGGGGCCCGTGCCCGCGGAGCGCGTGCTCGACTGCGAGACGAGCGCCGTCTACCAGCTCGATCCCGCCGCCGTCGACGAGGACCTCCTCGCGCGCCTCGACGCGGGCGAGATCTTCGAGACCCGCTTCAGCTTCCGCGGCGGCTACGCGCTCTCCCCCCTCTTCCTCGTGAAGAACGAGCACGGCCTCTTCGGGCTCGTCGCCGACGAGGTCGGCTTCGAGCCGCTCCGCCGCGACGTCGCGCCGGCCGCCTCCGAGGAGGACGATCCCTTCGCCGCCGACGACCTCGACTTCTCCATGTTCTGAGCCGCGGGGGCCGCCACATGCCACGCTACATCAAGCTCGCCGACGCGCAGCGCCGCGACACGCAGGTCATCGTCGAGGGCGCCGAGCGGGACCGCGGCTACACCTACATCGGCCCCGACGGGGCGCCCATCCGCTACGCGAAGCTCATCCTCTCGCCGCAGGGGCACGACTTCGCCGAGCTCTCGGGCACCTTCGGCGACGCCGAGGCGGTCGCCGAGGCGCTCATCGCGGGCGATCCCGAGGTCGACCCGTCGCTCGTCGGGCGCGAGGTCGGCCCGAGCGACCGCGTGTACGTGAAGGCCGACGGCACCATCCTCCTCCGCGCGCGCTACGTGCGGGTCGTCATCGACCCGAGCGGCGAGGAGGTGTCGCGCGAGCCCTTCGTCGACGTCATGCAGACGGTCAACGACGAGACGCCGCTCCCCTGGACGGGGCGCCTCCTGCCGGTCGACGACGTCGTCCGGCGCTTCGTGATCTCGCGCACGGTGCAGCTCCGGCACGTCGACGGCCTCACCTTCGACTTCCTGAAGGGCATCGCCGAGGCGCTCGCCGCCGAGCGGAAGATGCTCCTCGTGGGCGCGGGCGCGAAGGGGGCCGAGCCGCTGGTCTTCCAGACGAACGGGAGCCGCTACCGCGGCTTCCTCGAGGGGCGCGTCACGGGCGACGGCGGCGTGCTCGTGCTCCTCCACCTGTCGAACCTCGAGCTGAAGGCGGTGGGCGCGTGACGACGAGCCGCTTCTACACGGTGGCCGCGCCCTACGGCGGCGGCGCGCTGACGGACCCGGGCGCGCTCACCGACGGCGCGCTCATGGCCGAGCTCACGCACTACAAGCGGGCGGTCGCGAAGCGGCACCGCCTCGTCTCGCCCGACCAGCTCGAGCGGTTCCTGCCCGAGGGGGAGCTCTTCGTCTCGACGAAGGTCGACGGGGAGCTCTGGTTCCTCGCGAAGCGCGGCGGGGAGGTGGCGCTCATCGCGTTCAACGGGCGCGTGCTGACGGGCGTCCCGGTCGTCACGGAGGCCGCGCAGCAGCTCGCGGGCGTCGAGAGCGGGCTCTTCGCGGGGGAGCTCTTCGCGGTGAGCCGCGGGGGCGGGCGGCCGCGCGTGCAGCACGTCGGGCAGGCGCTCCGCGACGAGGCGCGCGCCGGCGAGCTCGGCTTCAAGGTGTTCGACCTCATCGAGCTCGACGGGGAGGCGTGGCTCCCGAGGTCGTTCGGGGCGCGCTGGGAGAGGCTCGAGCAGCTCTTCGGCCAGGGGCGCCGCTGCGCGTCGGTGACGACCGAGCGGGGCGACAAGGCGCGGGCGCGGGCGCTCTACGTGGACTGGGTGCAGTCGGGGCGCTTCGAGGGGCTCGTCGTCCGGAGCGAGGTGGGCGTCGGGTTCAAGGTGAAGCCCGAGATCACCATCGACGCGGTCGTCGTCGCGTACGCGGAGGGGAAGAACGGCGAGGAGAGCGAGCTGCGCGAGCTCCACCTCGCGCTCCTGCGCGAGGACGGGGATCTGCACCTGCTCGGCTCGGTCGGCTCGGGCCTCGACGGGGCGGCGCGCGCCGAGTGGGGGCCGTGGCTCGAGGCGAACCAGGTGCCGGCGAGCTACCGGCTCGCGTCGCGCGAGCACACGCTCTGCACCTTCGTGCGCCCGGAGAAGGTGGTCGAGGTGCGCGTGTCGGACCTGCTCGCCGGCGACGTGGCCGACGAGCCGACCCGGCGCATGGTGCTCCGCTACGCTGAGGGCGCCGGCTACGAGCCGCTCGAGCCGATGCCGATCCCGGCGATGATCCACCCGGTCTACAAGGGGTCGCGGCCGGACAAGACGGTGACGCCCGAGTGCGTCGGGATGCAGCAGATCGACACGTGGCTCCTCCCGGAGCCAGCGGCGCCCCGGCCGCAGGCGACGACGACGTCGGCGGCGACGACGCTCGAGCGGCAGGTCTGGAAGAAGGTGTGGCGCGGGGCGACGATGGTCCGGAAGGTGCTGGTGCTGCGCCGCGAGGACGGTGACCCGCAGTATCCGCCGTTCATCGTGCACTTCACGGACTACTCGGCGGGGCGGAAGGACGCGCTCCAGACGTCGCTGCGCGTGGCGTCGACGGAGTCGCGGGCGCGCGAGCTCGCGGCGGGCTGGATCGAGGAGAACGTGAAGCGGGGCTGGGAGCCGGCCTGACGGTAGGCGACGCGACGTTGACGCCACGCCCGTCGCTGGGTGAGGCTCGACGACCCAGGAGTCGCCTACGTGATACCCGCCGCTCGCCGCCTCGCCACGCCCCTCGCCCTCGTCGGCGCGGCGCTCCTGCTCATGGCGGCCACGCCGGAGCAGGAGGCCTATCGCCGGGCGCGGCCGCGCACGGGCTTCACGCTCGGGGGGACGTTCGGGCTCAACCTCTGCCTCGCGGACGGCGGCGGCTGCGACCGCGTGGGGCCCGGCGCGGGCGTCGAGGTCGAGCTCGGGTACCGGCTGAGCGCGGCCGTGGCGCTGTCGGTGGACCTCGGCTACGGCGCGCTCTCGCCCTCGGAGGCGCCGCCCTTCGGCGAGCGCGAGGGCAGCACGACGGCGGTCATGGCCACGGTCCGGGGGTTCGTGCCGATCGGCGACGTGGTCGAGCTCCTGCTCGGGGCCGGCCTCGGGTACTCGCAGCTGACGCTCAGCTCGGACGCGACCCGTGACGAGCTCCGCTGGCACACTTTCTTCGCGCTCAAGCTCCTCGCCGGGGTGAGCCTGCGCCTCGACGAGCGCGCGGACCTCGGGCTCGTCGTCACGACCTACGTGAACCCGCCCGGCGGCGAGCTCTGCACGACGGAGCCGGGCTGGGACTCCGAGCGCTGCGGCACCTTCGGCGGGACGGACATCCCCGAGCACGTCCTCGTCGGGGTCCGCGCGGCGTACCGCTTCTATTGAGCCGGAGCGTCCCTATCCTCCTCCGTATGAGGCCCGTCTCCATCATCGGCGTGGGCCTGCTCCCGGTGACCCGGGGGGCCCACCGTCCTGCGTCCGAGCTCGCCGCCGAGGCCGTCCGCCAGGCGCTCGCCGACACCGGCGGCCTCGTCGGGCGGCCCGACGCGCTCGTCGTCGGCAACATGATGTCGGGGCTCCTCTCCGACCAGACGCAGCTCGGCGCGCTCGTCGCCGACAGGGCCGGCTTCCGCGGCGTCGAGGCCGTCACGGTCGAGGCCGCGTGCGCCTCGGGCGCCGCCGCCGTCCGGCAGGGGCTCATGGCGGTCGCGAGCGGGCTCCACCGCGCCGTCGTCGTGGTCGGCGTCGAGACGATGACGCACACGCCGAAGGAGCGCACGACCCACGCCCTCGCGACGGCCTCGGACTGGGCCGCCGAGGGCGCCCACGGCGAGACCTTCGTGTCGCTCAACGCGCGCCTCATGGCCGCCTACATGGCCGCGTACGGCGCGCGCCCCGAGGACTTCGCGCCGCTCGCGCTCACGGCCCACGACAACGCCTGCGACAACCCCCTCGCCGTCTTCCACAAGCGCGTGACCCTCGACGACTACCTCGCCTCCCGCGAGATCGTCCCGCCCGTCCGCCTCTACGACGCGTCCCCCATGTGCGACGGCGCCGCCGCCCTCGTCCTCGCCGACGCCGAGCTCGCCTCGGAGGCCCGGCGCGCCGGCCGCCCGGTGGCCCTCGTGCGCGCAAGCGCCGCCGCCACCGACGCCCTCGCCCTCGCCGATCGCCGCACCCTCCTCGCCCTCGACGCCGCCGCCGCCTCGGCGCGCCGCGCCTACGACGAGGCGGGGATCGGCCCCGACGACGTCGATCTCTTCGAGCTCCACGACGCCTACACCGTCATCAGCGCGCTCTCGCTCGAGGCCGCCGGCTTCGCGCCCCCCGGGCGCGCCCTCGCGCTCGCGGCGGAGGGCGCCATCGGGCGCGGCGGGCGCGTGCCGATCGCGACCATGGGCGGCCTCAAGGGGCGCGGTCACCCGGTCGGCGCGACGGGGCTCTATCAGATCGGCGAGGCGGCGCTCCAGCTCTCGGGTCGCGCCGGAGCGTGCCAGGTGCGAGGGGCCGCGCTCGCGCTCTGCCAGAACGTCGGAGGCACCGGCGCCACCGTCGTGACGCACGTCCTCGAGGCGCGCTGAGGCGCCGCCGGCGGGCCGCCTGCCGGGGGACCCGGGCCGTCCCGATCCGTAGGACGGTCGAGGACACCGTCGAGCCCGGCGTCCTCGCGCGCGAGAAGCCCGCGACCGCACGACTTTTTGTACGAAAATCGTGTTGGACCTTCGCTTTTTTCCTTGTGTTGTGGTTAGACGGCGATTGTCGGTGCGTTCGCCAGGGACCGCATCGTGGAATCGGACGCCTTTCGTCCGCGGAAGATGCCGCCGGCTCCTGCCGGGACGGCGAAGAGGCAGAGCAAAGATGTCGAAGAAGTTGTTTGTGGGTGGTCTGAGCTGGGACACGACCGATGCCAGCCTCCGTGACGCGTTCTCGCAGTTCGGGGAGGTCACGGACGCCAAGGTCATCACCGATCGTGAGACCGGCCGGTCCCGTGGCTTCGGGTTCGTGACGTTCGAGGACAGCGCGGCCGGGGCCCAGGCCATCGCGCAGATGGACGGCAAGGAGCTGGACGGGCGCACCGTGCGCGTCAACGAGGCCCAGGAGAAGACCGGCGGTGGCGGTGGTCGCGGCGGCTTCGGCGGCGGCGGCGGTGGTCGCGGCGGCTTCGGCGGCGGCGGCGGTGGCCGTGGCGGCTACGGCGGCGGCGGCGGCGGTGGCCGCGGTGGTCGCGGCGGCCGGGACGACTGGTAGTCTTCCGCGGAAGAGCTGAGATGAGAGAGGCGGGCCCCCGGGCTCGCCTCTTTCTTTTTCGGCCGTCGGCAGCCGCGCGCGCGGCCCGAGCGCCGTCAGAACGGGCTCGAATCGACCGGGTCCGCGTGATAGCGTCCGGCGCTCTCTCGAAGGGTCCGGCACGGAGGCTCGACATGCGGCTCACCTCGCTCCTCGGCGGCTCGCTGCGCTCACGCGCGCGCGGCGGCGCCCTCATCGCGGCGCTCGCCCTCGCGGCGGCGGCGCCCGCGTGCGGTGACGACGGCGGCGGCAAGGACGCCGCGACCGACACGATCGTCGACACGGCGACCCCCGACGACGCCGACGCGACCGCGACCGCGGACGCCGACGCCACCGACGCCGACGACGCCGACGCGAGCGGGCCCACCGCCGCGCAGGCGGCCGTCCTCGGCGTGACCGAGACGGGGGCCTTCACCCTCCCGGGCCTGAAAGACACGGTGCAGGTGCTGCGCACGGCCGGCGACATCCCGCGCGTCTACGCCGCGAACCGCGAGGATCTCGGGCGCGTGATGGGCTTCATCGAGGCGCGCCACCGCTACTTCTTCATGGATCTGCAGCGCCGCTACGGGCTCGGCACGATCTCCGCGCTCGTGGGCGACGTCGCGCTCGCGAACGACGTGCAGGCGCGCAGCATCGGCATGGCCTACGTGACCGACCGCCTCGTGGAGCACGCGTCGCCCGAGTTCCTCGCCTACCTCGAGGCGTTCGCGGGCGGCATCAACGCGTACATCGACGGCGTCAGGGCCGGCGAGCTCGAGCCCCCCACCGAGACGTCGTTCGCGGCGCTCCTCGGCTTCGACAGCGCCGCCGACATGATGGCCCCCTTCACGGCGCGCGACGTGATGGCCCTCATCACGGTCATCATGTACCAGACCAACTTCGAGACCGGCGACCTCGGCAACACGAGCGCCCTCGAGCGCCTCGACGCCCAGTTCGCCGGCTTCCCCGACGAGGCGCTCCGGAAGAGCGGCTACCTCGCCGATCTCTGGAACGACGTGCGCCCCTTCTACCCCGGCGCCCACACGACCGACGGCTTCGGCCTCACCGGGAGCGGGCAGAAGGCGGCGGCCGGGCACGCCGCGAAGGCCCGCCGCGGCGCGAGCGCGCTCCCGACGCTCCCGGCCGGGATGGCCGAGGACCTCGCGAACCGCCTCGCCGAGATGCAGCGCCGCTTCGGGAAGGACCGGGGCGAGGGCTTCGGCTCGAACGTGTGGGCCGTCGCCGGCACGCACACGAAGGACGGGGCGGCGCTCCTCGCGAACGACGGCCACCTCGGCCTCACCGTGCCGTCGCTCGGCTACGGCGCCGGTCTCGACACGGCGGTCTTCGGCGGCGGCGACATCCACCAGGTCGGCGGCTGGCTCGGCTGCTTCCCGGTCATGATCGGCGGCACGAACGGTCAGGTCGCCTTCGGCGGCGTGAACCCGGTGCTCGACATCACGGACTGGTACCAGGAGGAGATCGAGCTCGACGCGGCCGGGATCCCGAAGGCGTCGCGCTTCGAGGGCGCGTGGAAGGACCTCGTCGCGACCGAGGAGACCTACGACGTGCGCGGCGTCGCGCTCCTCGGCAGCGTCGCGCGCACCGAGACGTGGGCCCGCTTCAAGACCTTCGACGGGCGCTGGCTCGCGAGCATCGAGGGGCGCCCCGCGACGGCCGACACGGTGCCGGGCGCGGGCGAGAGCGTCATCAACCTGGGCGGGACGCTGATCGTCCCGGCGGACGTCAACAACGACGGCGTCGTCTCGGGGATCACCTTCGACCACACCGCGCTCGACGCGACGCGCTGGGGCGAGGCGCTCGCGGAGATGGGGATGGCGCACGACGTGAACGGCGTCCGCGAGGCGACGCGCGGCTTCGTCGGGGCGGCGCTCTTCACGGGCGGCGCGGACGACCAGGGCAACATCCTCTACACGAGCTACCAGGCGGTGCCGTGCCGCGGCTACCTCGAGCGCGACGGCGACGGGAAGTTCGTCGCGGGCGCCGACCCGACGCGGCTCCTCGACGGCACGAAGTACGGCGGCTTCACCATGCCGACCGACGAGAACGGCAAGGCCGACGAGGGCCCGGGCGCGACGGATCCCTACAAGTGCATCATCCCGTTCGACGAGATGCCGTACGCCATCAACCCCGAGCAGGGCTTCGTGTTCAACGCGAACAACGACCCGGCGCACATCACCGACGACGGCGACCACGAGAACGACCAGTGGTACGTGGGTGGGCCGTGGTCGTCGGTGCGCGCGGACACGATCCGGCGCGAGCTCGCGAAGGTGACCGCCGACCACGAGGCGGACATCGCGGCGATGCAGGCGATCCAGGCGAACAAGACCTCGCGCACGGGCGAGGACTTCGTGCCGTCGCTCCTCGACGCCATCGCGCGCGGGAAGGCGATCACGGACGGCGACGGGCCGGTGACGCCCGCCGAGGCGCGCGTCGGCGCGGTCTACGAGGCGCATCGGGCGGCCTTCGACGCCGTGGCGACCAGGCTCTCCGCGTGGTCGTCGCGCGGCTTCGTCGCGTACTCCGGGGTCGAGACGTTCTACGACCACCCGGACGCCGGGCAGGTGCAGGACAGCATCGCGACGATGATCTTCAACGCCTACCTGCCGCGCTTCCTGCAGTCGGTGTGGGACGACGAGCAGATCTCCGCGTGGCGCTGGGACTCGACGCGCGAGAAGCTCGGGGCGCTCAGGCGCTTCCTGGCGGGGCGCGGCGCCGGGAACCCGGCGAGCCTCGCGTCCTGGAACGCGGCGACCGAGGAGTCGGTGTTCTTCGACGACGTGCGCACGACGGACGCGGTCGAGACGAGCGACGAGCTGATGCTGGCCTCGCTCGCGGGCGCGCTCGACTTCCTCGCGTCGGCGCCGACCGGCCCCGGCGAGGGGGGCTTCGGGACGGCCGACATGGAGGCGTGGCTCTGGGGGCTCCGGCACCAGGCGCGCTTCCAGAGCGTCATCGCGGACTTCATCGGCGGCGACAGCGAGGCGCTGTCGATCATCACGGACATGTTCCAGTTCACGACGGACAACCACCCGCTCGCGGACAGCTACGAGCAGGGGGATCCGCGCGCGGCGCTCAAGTGGTTCCCGCGCGGCGGCGACAACTACGGCGTGGACGCGGCGAACCCGGGCTTCTCGGGGACGCGCTTCACGCACGGGAGCGGGCCGGCGATGCGCATCGTGTTCGCGCTGAAGGACGGCGAGATGCGCGGCGAGTTCGCGCTGCCGGGCGGGGCGTCGGGCATCGTGGACAGCCCGTTCTTCGCCGATCAGCTGCGCCTCTGGCTCGCGAACGCGACGAACCCGCTGGTGCTCGATCCGGTCGGGGTCGCCGCGATCGCGACGGGGCGCGAGGTCTACACGCCGGCGGAGTAGCAGCGTTCGGGGAAATTCGGACCGAGCCCAGGCGCGGCGTCGTGGTCGCAGGTGGCTACGCGAGGCGGGAGCGTACCCGAGGTACGTGACCGACGAGCGGAGCCACCTGAGACCACAAGAGCAAGCCTGGCGACGGGAGAATTTCTAGCGCGCGTCAGGGGACGCGGGCGCCGCAGTCGTCGCCGGTGTAGCCGGGCTCGCAGAAGCAGCGGCCGTAGGCGAAGGCGCCGTGGCCGCTGCAGGCGTCGTCGCCGCCGAGGCAGGCGTCGAGGGCGTCGGCCCAGGGGGCGTCGGACTCGCGGCAGAGGCCGGCCGCGCAGACCGTGTTCCCGCCGCACGACTCGGCGCAGCCGGTCTCACAGGCGCGGTAGCAGACGGTCAGCGCGGGGCGCTGCGCCGCGTCGGGGCTCTCGCTGCTCGCGAAGACGACGAGCGCGTCCGCCGACTGCTTGTCCATGATGAAGCCGTTGTTCGGGATGGCGCTGTCGACCCAGCCCTGGACCAGCGTCCCGAGGCTCGTCGTCGTCCGCGCCCCCGCCGCGGTGTACGGGATCGTCGCCGACGCGCGCCAGAGGTGCGGCCCGCCCTGCGCCACGTCGAACTGCGCGCCCGCGCGCTCGAAGCTCGCCCAGGTCACCGTCCGCTCGTCCCAGGGCGCCATCACCGCCGTCACCTGCGCCGAGCCCCCGTAGAGGAGCCCCGACAGCGAGAGCTCGGCCGACTCGATGGCCGCGCCCCGCCGGGATGCTGCTCGTGTCGAAGCGGAGGAGCGCCCGCCGCTCGCCCGACGCGCCGCCGCTCACCGTCAGCGACTGCGACCCGCCGTAGTTCCGGGTCGGCTCGCTCTCCCGGATGTGCGCGTCGGCGACCTCGCTCCGGCCGCGCGTGAGCGTGACGCAGCGCGGCTCCGCCGGGCAGCGCCCGCTCCCCGACGGCACGGCCACGTAGGCGCGCCCGAGCGCCGCCATGTCCCCCTGGTAGCTCCCGAGATCCGGGTAGTCGTAGACCGCCGAGCGCAGCTCCGTCGGGTAGCGCGGGTCGTAGTTGTCGAAGTACGCCCAGTGCTGCGTCGCCCCGCCGAAGGTGCTCCCCTCGACGTAGACGAGCCCGACGAGCGTCCCCGCCTCGGGCGACGCCGCGACCCGCTCCCAGCCCCAGCTCCCGACCCGCTCGTAGCCGGTCGTGACCGAGCGCTCCCACCCCCAGCTCCCGACCCGCTCCCAGCCCCACGAGGCCGACGGGTTCTCCTGGTAGATCCCCACCGTCCAGTGGGCGATGGGACGTTGGGGCTCGATCTGCGCCCCGACGGGCAGCGCGAGGACGACGGACAGGGCGCCGAGGGCGGCGAGGCGAGCGCGGTTCATGGTGGTTCTCCTCTCGGGAAGGTGTCGCAGCGGTGGTCTCGTCAGGGGGTGCGGGTGCCGCAGTCGGCGCCCTCGAAGCCGGGCTCGCAGAAGCACTGGCCGAGGTTGCAGACGCCGTGGCCGCCGCAGTCGCCGGGGCAGGCGGTCGCGATCTCGCAGTCGTCGCCGGTGTAGCCGGGCTGGCAGAAGCAGCGGCCATAGGCGAAGGCGCCGTGGCCGCTGCAGGCGTCGTCGCCGCCGAGGCAGGCGTCGAGGGCGTCGGCCCAGGGCGCGTCGGACTCGCGGCAGAGGCCGGCCGCGCAGACCGTGTTCCCGCCGCACGACTCGGCGCAGCCCGTCTCACAGGCCCGGTAGCAGACGGTCAGCGCGGGGCGCTGCGCCGCGTCCGGGCTCTCGCTGCTCGCGAAGACGACGAGCGCGTCCGCCGACTGCTTGTCCATGATGAAGCCGTTGTTCGGGATGGCGCTGTCGACCCAGCCCTGGACCAGCGTCCCGAGGCTCGTCGTCGTCCGCGCCCCCGCCGTCGTGTACGGGATCGTCGCCGACGCGCGCCAGAGGTGCGGCCCGCCCTGCGCCACGTCGAACTGCGCGCCCGCGCGCTCGAAGCTCGACCACGTCACGGTCGCCTCGTCCCAGGGCGCCATCACCGCCGTCACCTGCGCCGAGCCCCCGTAGAGGAGCCCCGACAGCGAGAGCTCGGCCGACTCGATGGCCGCGCCCGCCGGGATGCTGCTCGTGTCGAAGCGGAGGAGCGCCCGCCGCTCGCCCGACGCGCCGCCGCTCACCGTCAGCGACTGCGACCCGCCGTAGTTCTTGTTCGGCTCGCTCTGCCGGATGTGCGCGTCGGCGACCTCGCTCCGGCCGCGCGTGAGCGTGACGCACCGCGGCTCCGCCGAGCAGCGCCCGCTCCCCGACGGCACGGCCACGTAGGCGCGCCCGAGCGCCGCCATGTCCCCCTGGTAGCTCCCGAGATCCGGGTAGTCGTAGACCGCCGAGCGCAGCTCCGTCGGGTAGCGCGGGTCGTAGTTGTCGAAGTACGCCCAATGCTGCGTCGCCCCGCCGAAGGTGCTCCCCTCGACGTAGACGAGCCCGACCAGCGTCCCCGCCTCGGGCGACGCCGCGACCCGCTCCCAACCCCAGCTCCCGACCCGCTCGTAGCCGGTCGTGACCGAGCGCTCCCACCCCCAGCTCCCGACCCGCTCCCAGCCCCACGAGGCCGACGGGTTCTCCTGGTAGATCCCCACCGTCCAGTGGGCGATGGGACGGAGGGGCTCGATCTGCGCCGTGACGGGCAGCGCGAGCGCGAGGGACAGGGCGCCGAGGGCGGCGAGGCGAGCGCGGTTCATGGTGGTTGCTCCGGAGAAGGCCGTGTGCCCCCAGAGGCGCAATCGCCTCGCGAAACCCACCACCGCGGGCGCGAAAAACCGTCGCGGCCCGACGATTCGCCGCCCCTACCCCCGCCAACCCGCGCCGCAGGCCACCGCGCGCCGCCGATAACCTCTCTCTATCACCCCTCGGCGCGAGCCACTGGCCCCGCGATCCGCACCTCGAGCCCGCCGTACTCCGACGCGCCGAGCTGCAGCGCGAACCCGTGCAGCGCCGCCGCGCGCTGCGCGATGTGGAGCCCGAGCCCCTGCCCGTCCGGCGCCCGCGTCCGCGCCTCGTCGCGCCGATAGCCGCGGTCCGCGAGCCGCGCGAGCTCCTCCTCCGGGATCCCCGGGCCGTCGTCGAGCACGGTCACCCTGAAGCGCGCGCCCTCCTCGGCCTCGCAGATGACGGCGACGTGCCCCCCGGGCTTGTTGTAGCGCACCGCGTTGTACACGATGTTGCTCACGGCCTGCTCGAGGAGCGTCTCGTCCGCGTCGATGACGAGCGCCTCCCGCGGGATCGCGCTCTCGAGCTCCACCTCGAGCTGCCGCGCGATCGGCCGGTGCCGCGCCACCACCCGCGTCACGAGCCCTCCGAGGTCCACCGGCCCCCGCTCGAGCTCGACCACCGCCGCGTCGAGCCGCGCCGCCGCCGCCAGGTCGCGCAAGAGCGACGCGATGTAGTGCGCCTCGTCCATCGCCGAGACCACCGCCTTCTTCCCGTCGCCCTCCCCGGCCGCGTCGCGCAGCGTCGCGAGGTGCCCCTTCAAGACCGTCAGCGGGATCATCACGTCGTGCATCGTGTGCGCGAGGAACTCCCGGAGCGCCTGCTCGCGCCGCGCGTTGTCCGCGAGCCGCGCCCGCACCTCCTCCCCGGCCCGGTCGAACGCCGCCGCGAGCTCGCCCACCTCGTCCTTCCCGGCGAGCCCCGTCGGCGTCGCGTACGCGCTCCGCGCCGACGCCCCGACCG
This sequence comes from Deltaproteobacteria bacterium, assembly GCA_020632715.1. Lineage (GTDB taxonomy): Bacteria > Myxococcota_A > UBA9042 > PHBI01 > PHBI01 > JACKFA01. The sequence continues at coordinate 1,153,897 of JACKFA010000002.1, read as the reverse complement.
CGTCCCGGAGCCGCCGGATCCGCCGCACGACCGGGCTCGCCGCGGCGAGCATCGCGAGGAACACCGCCGCCGTCGGCAGGAGCCAGACGAGCGAGCTCGGGAGGACCCCGCCGTGATGGGGATCCGTGTGCCCGGAGAGCAGGAAGAAGCGGCAGCGCCCAGCGTCTCCGGCCCCGCGCAAGAGCACGAGCACGTCCTCCCCAGGCCAGAGCGGCGCGTCCGTCGCCACCGCCGCGCCCGCGAGCGCCTCCTCCCGCAGGCCCTCCGGCACGGGCGGCGCCCCCGCGCCCGTCGGCGCGAACGACGCGTCGTACGCCCAGACCCGCGGCGGCGGCGGCGGCGGCCCGTCCGGCCCGCCCGGCCGGCGCTCGCGGCGCGGCGGCCTCTCGCCTCCGGGCCCGTCGCCCCGCGGCCCGTCCCCTCCCCGCTCGGGCGGCCCGCCATCGCGGGGCCCGCGCCCGTCGCGCGGCGGCCCCGGGCCGTGGTGATGGGGCTCGAGCTCCCCGCCGAACGCGGCCGGATCGGCCTCGCACGCCGCCTGCAACTCCGCGAGCCGCGAGCCGCCCACCGACACGAGGAAGCGCTCCCCCGCCTCGTAGTGCGTGGCGGCGTCGAACCACAGGAGCAGCACCGCGACGGGGATCGTCGCCGCGATCGTCGCGACGGCGAGCCGCTGGCGGAGGGTCACGCCGGGACCTCGTCCGCGAGCCGATAGCCGATGCCCCAGACCGTCTCCACGTAGGTCCCCGCCCCGAGCTTCTTCCGGAGCCGCGACACGTGCACGTCGAGCGTGCGCTCCGTGCCGTCGCGGTCCGGGTCGAGCACGTTCTGCGAGAGCCACGCGCGCGTGACCGCCTCCCCCGGCCGCTCCGCGAGCGCCGACAAGAGGTCGAACTCGACGCGCGTGAGCTCGACCGCCTGCCCGTCGACCGTCACCTCGCGCCGCCGGCGGTCGACGGAGAGCCCGCGCACCGTGACGACGTCGCTCCGGCCGAGCACGGGGCGCCGGAGCCGCGCGCGGACGCGCTCCACGAGCTCCTCGGGCCAGAACGGCTTCGTCATGTAGTCGTCCGCGCCGAGCTGGAAGGCGCGCACCTTCGCCGACGTCTCGCCGCGCGCCGACAGGACGAGCACCGGCACGTCGGACACGGCGCGCAGGTCGCGCAACATGTCGAGCCCGCTCCGCCCCGGGAGCATGAGGTCGAGGATCACGAGCTCGACGTCGGGCAGATCCGACGCGAGCGCGAGCCGCCGCCCCTCGGGCCACCAGGTGACGTCGCAGCGGATCTCCTCGAGGCGGCCCTTCACCTGCCCGGCGAGCTCGCGGTCGTCCTCGACGAGCAGGATGCGCTTGTCCATCCGCTGCATGATGTCCGACCTCCACGCGCGCGATCCAGCCGCGGCCACCCCCCGGAGCGTTCGCCGAATCGACCGTTCTCTCAAGGTTTCCGTAAGATCTCGGCGTCACCCTGCGCGGTGGCCCCGTGTCCGCCGGGCGCCCCCGCCGCGACCCCGACCGTCCGCGCCTCCCCGGCCCACAGGAACCAGAGCTCGAAGCGCGGCGGCGCCGGCGTCTCGAACGCCTCCGCGAGCGCCCGCACGTAGACCTCGCCCTGCGGCGCGTAGCTCGCCGCCCGCGCCTCGAGCGCCGCCCCGGTCACGCGATCCGTCTTGTAGTCGACGATGACGAGCGCCCCGTCCGCCGGGTCCCGATAGAGCATGTCGATGGCGCCCGCGACGAAGCCGACCGGCGCCGCGTCGTCGTCGCCGTCGCCCGGCCGCGCGAGGAGCGGCAGCTCGCGCGCCACGATCGCCTCGCCGAGCGCGCGCAGCCGCGGCCAGAGCGGCCCCGCCGCGAAGCGGTCGAGCACGGCCTCCGCCGACGCCGTCGCCGCCGCCCGCTCCGCCTCCGGCACCAGCGGCCGCAGGTAGCCGCCGAGCGCGCGCCGCTGCGCCGCGACGGCGTCCTCGGGCGCGACCCCGAGGTCGAGGTGCTCGACCGCGAGGTGGACGGCCGTCCCGACCGCGAGGAGCCAGGGCGGAGGCGCGTCCGCGCGCTCCGCGGTCGCCTCGCGGTAGCGGTGCCCCTCGGCCTCCTCCGGGGGCGCCGCCGCCTCGTGCTTCACCCGCCCGGACGCCGTCCCGCTCGTCGACCGCGCCATCCGCCGGCTCGCCGCCGCGCGCGCCGCGGCGAGCGCCGTCTCCTCGAGCCGCGCCTCGGCGAGCGTGACGGGCGCCTCGTCCGCGCGCTCCGCCTCCCGCTCGGGCGCCAGCGCGGCCGGCGCGAGCGCCGGGAACACCCAGCGCGCCTCGCCGTCGTCGAGGAACCACGGGAGCCGCCCGTCGGCCTCGGCGACCCGCCGCATCGCGTCGACGAGCGGCGGCCCCGGCGGCGTCCGCGACTGCATGAGGTCCATGAACGAGCGCGCGTCGCGGTGCCCGACGGCCCCGCCCGCGCCGCGGTCCGGCCAGCGCCCGAGCACCACCACGCGCGTCCGCGCCCGCGTGAGCGCGACGTAGAGGAGGCGCACGCGCTCGGCGCGCTCGACCTCGTCGTCCCAGGCGACGAGCTCGTCCCAGTCGGGCGCCGGGAGCCCGAAGAGCTGGCACGTCCAGCGGTCGTCGCGGCGGAAGCGGCGCGCCTCGGTGGCGTCCCCCGAGACCCGCGCCGAGACCGGCCGCGGGCGGCTCTGCTTGTGGGTCTGCGCGAGGTAGACGTGCTCGAAGGCGAGCCCCTTGGACTTGTGGATGGTCATCACGCGCACCGCGTTCTCCGCGGCCTCGGGCGGGCGCGCCTCCTCGGCGTCGCGTCGCTCGCCGACGCTCTGCCGGAGCGCGCGCAGGAGCGCCTGCGGATCGGCGCCGGCGGCCTCGAGCGCGCCCGCGAGCTTCCGGAAGAAGCGCTCGAGGTTCGCGAGCCGGTAGCCGCCGAGGTAGCGCGCCGCCTCGACCGCCTCGGGGAGGAAGCGCGTGCGCAGGATCTCGACGAAGCGGTCCGCGGGCTCCCGCGCGAACGCCTCGCGCGCGACGGCGAGGTCGCGGACGGCGCGCGCGAGCGCCCGGTCCCAGCCGGCGACGCGGTCGAGCCCCGGGACCTCCGCCACCGCGATGGCGGCCGCGGCGCGCGCGATGACGCCGTCGAGCGCGGCGAGAGCGGCGTCGTCGGGGCGGTGGAGCTCCGTGAGGTGGTCCGGGAAGCCCTCGGCCCAGAGCGGGATCCAGGCGGCGTCGGGCACGCCGACCCACGCCGAGCGGAGGAACGTGACGAGCGCGAGGTGATCGGTCGGGTCGAGGACGGCGCGCACGAGCGCCGCGGCCTCGATGACCTCGCGGCGGCGGTAGTAGCTCTTGTCGCGCTCGACGACGTAGGGGATCCGCGCCTCGCGCATCGCCTCGAGGTAGACGTCCTGGTCGCTCGTGCTGCGGAGGAGAAGCCCCACGTCCGACCACGAGAAGCCGCTCTCCTGCTTCAGGCCGCGCAGATCGGCGACCAGAGCGCGCGCCTCGAGGGCCGCCGCCTCCTCGCTCCGGAGCGTGCGCCGGAGCGGCCCCGGCTCGTGCGGGTCCGGGAGCCAGCTCACCCAGTGCTCGACGGCCGCGCGCGCGCCGCTCGGCCGCCACGCGCCGTCTCTCGGCACCGCCGCCGGCACGAGCGGCCGGAACGGCGGCTGGAGCCCGGGCTCCGGCACCATCACCTGCGCCACGACGCGCTCGACCTCGTCGAGCACGGGCGCCACGGAGCGGTGGTTCGCCGCGAGGTGCCCGAGCTCGCCCCCCGCGGCCGCGACGTCGTCGACGAAGCCCTGGTAGGCCGCGAGATCGGCGTTCCGCCAGCCATAGATCGACTGCTTGGGATCGCCGACCACGAAGAGCCCGGGCGCCCGCGCCGGCCCGGGCGCGAGCGCGAGCAGCCGCACGAGGTCGCACTGGACGGCGTCCGTGTCCTGGAACTCGTCGACGAGGAGCTGGTCGATGCGGTCGCGCACGCGCCCGCGCAGATCGGGGCGGTCCGCGAGCAGGTCGCGCGCCCGCGCGAGCAGCGCGTCGAACGTGATGACCCCCTCCTCGCGGAGCCGTTCGCGCACGGCGACGAGCATCGGCGCGAGCAGCGCGCGCGCGGCGTCGTAGAGCGCCGGCCGGAGCCGGGCCGCGTGGTCCCGCGCCGCGAGGAAGGCGAGCGTCTTCCGGCGCAGCTCGAACGCGCGCGAGCCGAGCGCCTCGGCCTCCGCGGCGCTCGACACCTGCGCGTGCGCCCAGTGCTTGCGGAGGTGCCCGAGGAGCGTCGGCGCGAGCGCCTCCTCGATGCTGCGCTGCACAACGCCGAGCGTCTGCTTCGATGGCTCGAGATCGACGATCTCGTTGTGCAGTGCAGCGAGGCCGGCGCGGATGGCCTGGGCGTTCCGGGCGCGCCCCGCGTCGGCGACCGTCGCGTCGAGGAGCTCGCGCAGCTCGACCACGGCGCCCTGCACCCGCGCGATCACCGCGGCGACGGCGTCGTCCGTGAAGGCGTCGCGCGCGACGGCCTCGACGGGCACGGCGCTCGAGGCGAGCTGCTCGAGCGCGACCGCGATCGCCTCGGGGCCGAGCCCCTCCCCGGCGAGCGCGAGCATCGCCTCGTGCTGCGCGCGCTCCTCCGAGCCCTCCGCGGGCACGCCGCCCCCGGGCCGCCGGAAGAGCCCGACGAGCCAGCCCTCGACGACCTCGTGGGCCACCGCCGCGAGCCGCGAGCCGTCCGCGTCCACGCCGAACGCCGGGTGGAGCCCGGCCTCGAGCGGGTACGTCGCGAGGATCCGCCGGCAGAACGCGTGGATCGTGCTCACGACGAGGTGATCGAGCGCCGTCAGGAGCGCCGCCGCGCGCGCGGCCGTCGCCTCGTCCCCCGCGCGCAGGACCTCGCCCATCCCGGTCGGGATCCGCCCGACCGCGAGCGCCGCGAGCGCGTGCGCCACCCGCTCGGCCATCTCGGCCGCCGCGGCCTCCGTGAACGTGATGGCGACGAGCCCGTCGAGCACGCGCGCGGCGATCTCCTCGTCGCGCTGCCCCGGCGTCGCGAGCCGCTCCCAGCCGCGCCCGACGGACCACGCGACCACGCGCCCGACGAGCGTCGCGGTCTTCCCGGTCCCGGCGCCGGCCTCGATGACGACGGGCCGGTCGAACTCCGTCATCGCGACGTGCCGCGCGCGCGCGTCGGCCGCGAGGAGCTCGCGCGTCCGGGCGTCGCCGCCCCCCGCCCCCTCGGAGATCCCGCTCACGCCGGCGTCTCCTCGTCCTCGCCCTCGCCCATGGACCACAGGTCGCGGGCGGCGTCGAGCGCCCGCCCGTTGCCCACGGCCGACGGCGCGAGCTGCCACTCGACGAGCCGCCGCCGCGCCCCCGAGTCGCCCTGGAGGCACGCCTCCGCGACCTGGCAGTAGGTGCACGCCGTCGGCGCCGCGAGGCCCGCGGGGTCGGTGAGGCGCGGGAAGAGCGCGCCGTCGTCCCAGGCGGCGAGCACGCGCCGCACGGCCTCGTCGAAGGCCTCGCGGAGCGGCCCGTCGTCGGGCTCGACCCGCACGGCGCGCGCCCCCTCGTCGACGCCCGGGAGCAGGTGCAGGTAGCGCCCGACCGTGCCGCGGCCGGCGCCCGCGAGCGCGTAGGCGACGCCCTGGAGGTGGCGCCCGTGACGCACGCCGTCGACGAGGTGCCGCCGCCGCGTCTCCTCCTTCTTGCCCGTGCTCGGCGGCCGCCCGCGCTTGTAGTCGGTGAGGAGCACCTCGCCGTCGACCTCGTCGACGCGGTCGGCGCGGAAGCGCACGCGCCGGTCCTGCCCGTCGAGGTCGCGCACGACGAGCGCGGCCTGCACCTCGACGCCGAGCACCGGCCGCCCCCCGGGGGCCGTGAAGTCCGCCTCGCGCGCGACCTCGAGGAAGGCCGTGACCTGCTCCGCGAGCACCGGCGCGAGCCCGGGATAGGGGATCCCATGCCGCGCGAGGACGCTCCGGCACGCGGCGAGCACGAGCCGCTGCGCCTCGTCCGCGGGCGGCCAGCGCACGTCGACGGGCCCGGCGCCCACGGCCGCGTCGAGCTCGCGCGGCCGCCGCCCGAGGTCGCGCCGGACGAGCGCCTCGAGCGCCTCGTGGAGCGCGTCGCCCTGCACGCGCGCGTCGAGGTGAGGCAGCGCCTCGAGCGGGTCCGGCGCGGGCTCGAGGCGGAGGAGGCGCTCGAGCACGACCTGCCACGGGCAGCGGGCGACGGCCTCGAGCGTCGTGATCCAGAGCGCGCGGCGCCGCGGGTCGAGCGGCGACGGCGCCCCGACGAAGCCGAAGTAGGGCCCGAGGCCCGCGGCGCGGGCGAGGCCGGTCGCCGTGCGCCGGTCCGGATCGAGCTCCTCGAGCACCGCGACCCGGAGCCGCCCGAGGGCGGCGTCGTCCCGCGCGACGCCGATCATCTCGCCGAGCGCGCCGCGCGCCCCCGCGAGGGCGCAGGTGATGGCGTGCTCGTCGGCCGGGCGCGGGCGCGGGCGGTCGGCCGAGAGCAGCGGCGGCGCCTGCACCACCTCGAGCCGCCCCTTCAGGCGCTCGACGAAGGGCGACGGGTTCAGCGCGCGCCCGTCGTCGTCCGCGAGGTGCCACGAGACCGTGAGCGCCGGCGTCGAGGAGGCGAGCTGCGCGAAGAGGAAGCGCTCGGCGGCGAAGTGCTCGCGGCGGAGCGCGACGTCGGGCAGGAGGAGCCCGAGGCGCGCGCGGACGACGTCCGGGAGGAGCGGGTCCTCGGGGCGCGACCCGGGGAAGACGCCGCGGTTCATCCCGAGGATGAAGAGGTGCTCGAAGGTGCGCCCGCGCGCCTCCTTCGCGGAGAGCACCTGCACGCCGCCGCCGCGCCCCCCGAGCGGCGCCGAGCCGAGCTCCTCGAGCACCGGCTCGAGGAAGACGAGGAGCTCGTCCCACGCGAGCTTCACGCGCGCCTCGAGCGGCCGCGCCGAGAGCACCGCGAGGCGCTCGAGGGCTCGCTCGCGGAACGGGTCCTGTCCTCGGCACCAGCCGAGCGGCCCCTCGAGGAGCGCGCGCACGCGCCCGAGGTGGACGCCGAGCGGCACGGCCTCGCCGAGCATGGCGTCGAGCGCCTCGAGGAGGGCGCGGGCGCGGTCGACCGAGGCGCGCACGAGCTCGACGGGCACCGTCCGCGCCGGGGTGTCGATCGCCTCGTCGCCCTCGCCCGCCGCGAAGCCACGGCGGATCGGCAGGGTCGCGACGCCCGCCGCTGGCGGATCGAGCTCGGCCACGTGCGCGAGGCGCGCGGCGCCGACCGTGCGGAACCAGAGCCGGAGATCCGACTTCCAGGCGTCTCCCGCCTCGCCGGGCGCGGCCAGCACGTCGAGCCAGCGGTCCATGGGGGCGTCGCCTCGCCGCCGGAGCACGGCCACCAGCGCGTCCGCGAGGCGCCGCTCGGGGCCGTGGGGCGCGCGCTCGCCGACGCCCGAGAACGGGACGCCGAGCCGCGCGAGCTGGGTCCGGAGCTCACCCCGGAACGGGTCGAGGCTGCGCGCGACGACGCCGACGCGCTCGGGCGCGACACCCGCGGCGACGAGCGCCCGCGTCCGCTCGACGACCTCGCGCACCTCCGCGCGCACGTCGGGCGCCTGGATGAGCGCGACCTCCGCTTGTGCATTGCGAAATGGAACCGCCTGAGCCCCGCCATATCCGGCCAGTCGCTCCGCTGTGCGCTGCACAAAAGGCGTCCGCAGCGGGCCCCCCCGGGGCGTCACCGGATCGGGCGCGTCGGCGACGAGCAGCCGCGCGCCGACGTGCCGCACGAGCGCCTCGAGGAGATCCGCCACGACAGCCGTGCCGTCGGCGAACCCGTAGATCACCGCCGCGCGCGTCGGGAGCGCGCCGGCCCCGCCGCCGTCGAGGAGCTCGCGCGCTCGGACCAGCACGCCGACGGCGTCGTCGAGGCCGTAGGCGTCCATCGCGAGGCGCGTGCCGACCGCCGCGCGCACGAGGGCCGCGGCGCGCGCGAGCTCCTCCACCGAGAGCCTCGCGAGGCCCGGCGGCACGGGCGGCGGGGCGCGCCGACCGCGGGCGCGCGGGACGGGCGCGTCGCCGAGGAGCTCGAGGAGCGCGTCGAGCTGCACCGGGACGAGCCCGGCCTCGAGCAGATCCCGGATGGAGCGCGCGGCGGGCGAGAAGCCGCTCGCGAGGTCCGCGAGCACCTCCTCGAGCGCCGGCTCGCGCCGGGCGTGGCGCTGCGCGAGCACGTCGAAGAGGGACCCGCCGACGATCGCGGGGACGCCTGCGCGCTCGAGCACCTCGGCGGCCACGCCGAAGAGGGTCTGGACGACCACGCCGGGGGCCGCGCGCCCGCGATGGCGCACGATCGCCGCGCCGACGTGCAGACGGAGGCTCCGCGACGGCACGATGACCCGCACGGGGGCCCGGAAGAGCGCGGGCGAGGCGACGCCCTCGGCCACCCAGCGGTCGATCTCCGCGCAGAGCCCGGCCTCGGCGGCGCGCGCGCCGCTCGCGACGCTCACGACCGGGGGTCCCTGCCCCATGAGCTCGAGCTGCATGGGCAGAAGACCTAGCCCGGTTGCGCGCGCGGATCCACCGCGAGCCGCTCCCGGCGCGGACGGGCGACCGCCCCGCCGCGGCGCCGCGCGCGCCCCCGCTCCTCTTGGGTGACGCCCGCGATCGCTTCGGTTATGGTCCGCGCGCCGAGACGGCTCGAGCCCCGAGAACACGCGCCCGGAGCACCTCCATGACGCGGATCCTGATCATCGAGGACGAAGAAGACCTCGCGGCGACCATGGCCTACAACCTCGAGCGCGAGGGCTTCACGACCTCCACGGCCGGCACCGGCGGTGGCGGGCTCGAGATCGCGCTCGGCGCGACCTCGCCGGACCTGGTCCTGCTCGACCTCATGCTGCCGGACATGCCCGGCACGGAGGTCTGCCGACAGATCCGCGCCAACGCCGACACGCGCAAGGTCCCCATCATCATGGTGACCGCCAAGAGCGACGAGATCGACCGCGTCGTCGGCTTCGAGGTCGGCGCCGACGACTACGTCGTGAAGCCGTTCTCCGTGCGCGAGCTCCTGCTCCGGATCCGCGCGGTCCTGCGCCGCGCGGGCGCCGGCGGCGCCGCCGCGGAGCGCGACAAGGAGCCGCTCGTCGTCGTCGGGCGGCTCAAGATCGACATCCCGGGGCACAACGTCTACGTCGACGACCAGCTCATCCGCCTCACGGCCCTCGAGTTCAAGCTCCTCTCCACGTTCGTCGAGCGGAAGGGGCGCGTGCAGTCGCGCGAGAGCCTGCTCTCCGACGTCTGGGGCATCGACGCCGACCTCACGACCCGCACGGTCGACACCCACGTGAAGCGCCTGCGCGACAAGCTCGGCGCCGCGGGCGCCTACATCGAGACGATCCGCGGCGTGGGCTACCGCCTCCAGCTCGACTCCGGCGACGACTGATGCCCGACCTCGCCCGCGCGGAGGCGCTGCGGCTGCGAGACGGCTACGGCGCCCGCGTGAAGGGGCTGGTCGTCGGGCTCGCCGTGGGGCTCGCGGCGCTCGTCTGGCTCGCGCTCGAGCTCACCGAGGCGTCGCCCGCCGTGGTCGGCGCCGGGGCCCTCGTCCTCGGGGTCGGCGCGGCGCTCCTCGTCGCGGGCTACCTCGAGCGGCTCGTCCTGACGCGCGAGCGCGCCCTCCTCGACGCGGCGCACCGCATGGAGCGCCCGACGGCGAGCCCGCCCGGGGCGCCGCCGTCCGGCTCCCTCGAGCTCGCGTACGACGCGCTCCTCGAGACGGTCGCCCGGATCGCGGCCGACCGAGACCGCTTCGAGTCGGCCGTGAACGGCATCGACGCGGGGGTCATCGCCATCGACGCCCAGGACCGCGTGACGGTCGCGAACCCCGCGCTGCGCGACCTCTTCGGGCTCACGGGCGACCCGCTCGGGCGCGACTACACGGAGCTCGTGCCGAGCACCATCGAGGACTGCGTCGTCGCCGCGCGCGACGGGCGCACGGCGCGCCTCGAGTTCGAGCCACCCGGCGACGAGCGCAAGCAGTACGTCGCCTACGCGGCCCCGCGCGATCTCGGCGGCGGCGTCGCGGTCGTCATCCGCGACATCACGTCGATCCGCCTCCTCGAGCGCGTGCGGCGCGACTTCGTCGCGAACGTGAGCCACGAGCTCAGGACGCCGGTCTCGGTCATCCAGGCGAGCGCGGAGACGCTGCTCTCCGGCGCGCTCGAGGACCCGGTCGCCGGGCGGAAGTTCGCGGAGGCCATCGATCGGCACGCCTCCCGGATGAGCCGGATCATCGCGGGGCTCCTCGACCTCGCGCGCCTCGAGGCCGGGCAGCGCGGCCTCTCGCGCGAGGCGGTCAACGTGCGCGCGTCGGCCGTGCGCGCGGTCGACCTCGTCGAGGCGGCGGCCGAGGCGAAGGGGCTCACGCTCGAGAACGAGGTCGGCGAGGCCGTGACCGTGCTCGCGGACCCGAAGGGCGTCGATCAGGTGCTCTCGAACCTGCTCGAGAACGCGGTGAAGTACAGTGATGGGCCTGGCGACGTCGTCGTCGGGGCCTTCGAGCGCGACGGGTGGGTGCGGATCGAGGTCGCGGACGTCGGCCCCGGCATCGCGGACAAGCACCGCACGCGGGTCTTCGAGCGCTTCTACCGCGTCGACAAGGGGCGCTCGCGCGATCAGGGCGGGAGCGGCCTCGGGCTCGCGATCGTGAAGCACCTCGTGCTCGCGATGGGCGGGTCGGTCGGGGTCGACCCGCGCGAGCCGCACGGGAGCGTGTTCTGGGTGCGCCTCCCGGTCGGCGCGGAGGTCGCGGCCGAGGCGGAGCCGGGCGGCGACGAGGTCGCGGCGGGTTGATCGCGGGCAGCCGCTGCCCCACGATGGTCGGACGCGAGACGGAGGCAGGCCGTGGGATCCAGGCTCGAGGCGCATGTGGAGCAGCTGATCGCGATCGCCGAGCTCCTCCTCGGGGCCGCGCACGCCGACGGCACCGTGAGCTGGGCCGAGCGCGGCGTCATGGGCAAGGTCCTCGCGAGCTTCGTCGGCACGGGCGAGCTCCCGGACGCCGTGCAGGCGGCCATCTCGGCGTTCGACCCGGCGTCGTTCGACGTCGCGCGGGCCGTGTCGAAGCTGACGCTCACGACGCGGCGCGATCGCGCGGAGCTCCTCGGGATCGTGAGCCAGATCGTGGACGCCGACGCGACCCTCGAGCCCGACGAGGAGGGCTACCTGCGCCGCGTCGCCGAGGCCATCGGCGCGAGCGACGACGAGCTGCTACCGTTCCTCGAGCCCGACTGAACGGTTGACGCGTGAACGCGCGTTCAGTAGCGTCGCGGCATGCTCGACGAACGATCGGACGCGCGGGTGCTCGACTTCCTCGCGACGAGGCCCGAGGGGGTGGAGCCGGAGGAGCTCGGCCGCGAGCTGCTCGCGCTCTCGGGGCCAGCGGCGCTGATCGCGCGGGTCTCGGCCGGCGTGGCAACGGCGGTCGCCGGCGTCGTGCAGGGGCGCGACGGGCGGCTGCGGCTGGCCGAGGCCGGAGGAGGCGCGGGGGACGGCGCGGTCAGGCTCGCGGTCAGCGCGCGCCTCGTGCCGCCCGGCGAGGTCGTCGAGATCGCGGTGGCGGTGCTCGGTGAGCGCGGGCCGAGCGCGGTCCCGTGGCAGGTGGTCGTCGCGCCGCGCGCCGCGCTCGACGAGGCGGCGTTCATGGCGCTCAGGCTCGACGGGCGGCGGCTCGCGTGCGCCGAGCCGCGCGAGGTCGTGGCGCGGGCGCTGGCCGCTCGCGTCGCGGGCACCTCGGTCATCGTGTGGGACGAGCGCGAGGCCGCCGCCGTGCGGGCGCTCCTCGGCGAGGCGGGCGCCGACGGCGACGCGCCGAGCGAGCCGCCGCGGCAGATCCTCGCGCTGCGCCCCCGGCTCGCGGCGCGCGCGAAGCTCCCGGGGGGGACCATCCGCGACGCGGCGATGGTGCTGGGCCTCCCTGTGCCGCTCACGACCGATCTCGCGACCGCCGTGCGCACGCTCGCGCTCGCGGCGGAGGCGGCGCGCGAGCGCGCCTGGGATGGGCCACCGCCGGCCGCGGAGGGGTTCGACTTCGCGCGGACGGCGCTCTCGCCAGCGTCGTTGGCGGCGCTGCCCGACGCGCCGGGGATCTACCGCCTCCTCGCGAGGGACGGCCGCCCGCTCTACGTGGGGAAGGCGAAGTGCCTGCGCGGCCGCGTCGCGTCGTACTTCGCGCCCGGCGGGGACGGGCGGCGCCTCCACGGCGAGCTGATGCGGGAGGTGCACGACCTCGAGATCGAGGAGACGGGCTCCGAGCTGCTCGCGCTCCTCCGGGAGGCCGAGGAGATCGCGCGCCTCTCGCCGCCCTTCAACGTGGTGAGGCAGGTGCGACGGACCTCCGCGCGGGAGGGGCGGCTCGCGATCCTCGTCCCGGGCCCGGAGGACGCGGTCCACGCCCTGCTCGTGCGGGACGCGGCGCTCGTCGCGCAGGTCGACGTCGACGACGGCGCGGCGCTCGCCATCGCGCTCGGCCGCCTCGCGGGCGGCGTCGGCGGCGACGCGAGCGAGGCCGCCTCGCGCATCGCCGCGACCTGGCTCGACCGCGCGGTCGACGGCGCCGGGAGCGCCATCGTCGACCTCGACGACGCGGCCGACGCCGCCGCGATGGTCGAGCGCGTGCGGGCAGCGCGCCGCGACCCCGAGCTCTTCACGGAGCGGATCGTGCTCCGCTGAGCGCGAGCTCGTCGGCCGAGCCGCAGCGCGACGTGCCCCCATCCTCTCAGCGAACGCGAGGCCCGGGCGGCGCCTCGTCCGCCCCCGCCCGGGGGGACGGGCGCCGGCCCGGGACTGCGTCAGCGCGCGCCGCGTTCGTCGCTCGCGCGGCGCGCGGGGTGGGGACGACGGTCAGCGCTCGTCGTCGGCGATGGTGTTGAAGCGCTGCCCCTGACGGACGTGCTTCACGTAGAGGAACACGGCGATACCGGCGCCGACGGCGCACGCGATGAGGATCTCGGTCATGCTGGGAGCGTCCTTCGCCCGGTTCCCCGGGCGCTCGTCGATGATGGGAGATGAGCGAGCGATGGCCGCGTGGACGCCGCCCACCGCACCCGCGGCGACCGGCTCCCCACGCGACGCGTGGAGCGGACGGGAGGGGACGGCGACAGCGCCGCTCCCTGCGTCAGCCCGACTCGTCTCCCCCGTCGACCCGGAGGCACCCCGGCGCGCGCCACAGGGGGCGACGGACCGCGTCGTGACCGCGATCGTTGGCCCGCCTGTCGCCGACGACGGCGTGCGGCTCGACGCCCGCGACGGCGGCGAACGACGCGCGCGCCCCGCGCGAGCGCGACGAGCTCCGCTCCTTCACCGCCGCGACCGGCACGGCCTCGGCCGGGAGCACACCCGGCGGCGCCCACGCCCAGCCGTCGAAGACCGCCTCGTCGACGCTCCCCGACGGCGCCGCGGTGACCGGCGCCACGTCACTCGACTCGGCGGTCGCCCCGGCGTCGAACGACGTCAGGAGGCACGCGAGCGAGAGGACCCGCAGGCGCCGCGTCCACGGCGTGGCAGGTGACGAGGAGCGCGCTTTCGACGACGTCTTCAAGGCGTCACGCAGCCTACGCCCCGGCGCGCGCGCCGGCAACGATGAGCGTGTGAGCGTTCGTACCGCGGTGGACGCCGCGGCGCGGCCCCGGCCCCCCAGGCGCCCGCGAGGGGCGATCCCCGGACGGCGCTACGGCGTCAGAGTCTCGAGGGTGTCGACGGCGTGGACCGGCGCGTTCGGGCCGTCCATGAACGGCGCGATGGCGCGGTAGACGAGCCGCTGCTTCTGAAGCAGCGACTTCCCGTCGAACGCCTCGGAGACGACCTTGATCGCGAAGTGCCCGCCGCTGCCCCGGACCTCGGCGGAGGCCCCCGGGATAGCGGCGACGATCGCGTCGCGCACGGCGTCCTCGACGGACGCCCCGACGGTCTTGAACGGCGACGACATCAGCGCGCCACCTCGCCCTTCCACGCGAGGATCCCGCCCGCGACGTTGTACACCTCGCGGAAGCCCGCCCGGATGAAGCCCTCGGCGGCCTGCTGGCTGCGCCCGCCGCTCCGACACGAGAAGTAGAGCGGCGTGTCCTTCGGGAGCGCCATGACCTCGTCGCGCACGGCGGCCGTCATGAGCTTCGAGCCGGGGATGTAGCCCTCGGCGCGCTCCTCGGGGGTGCGCACGTCGTAGAGGTGCACGCCGCCGGCCGCGAGCCGCGCGGCGAGCTCGTCGGTCGAGATCTGGCGCACCCCCGGCGGGGCGTTGGGGTTGTCGATGTTGAAGCCGCCCTTCGCGGCGTCGTAGTCGAGCGAGAGCCCGTCGCTCCGCTTGGCGCTGCCACGGTCGAAGACGAAGCGCAGCCCCGCGGCCTCGACGACGAGGTCGCCCGGCTGCTCCTGACCGAACCCGAGCCCGTACTGGAACTGCGGCCCGACCTCGAAGCGGAGCGTGTCGGCCCCCTCCTGCGCGGCGGCCTGCTTCAGCACCTCGGCGGCGGCCGCCGAGACGCGGATGGTCGGCGCCTTGACCTCCTCGACCGTGACCCCGAGCTGCTTCTGGAGCTCGCCCGTGGCGTAGAGCTGCTTCACGATGTCGCAGCCGCCGATGAACTCGCCCTTCACGTAGAGCTGCGGGATGGTCGGCCAGTCGCTGTAGGTCTTGATCCCCTGCCGCATGTCCGCGTCGGCGAGGACGTTCACCGTCTCGTAGCTCGGCAGGAGCTCGTCGAGGAGCTGCACCACCGTCGCCGAGAACCCGCACTGCGGGAAGACGCGCGTCCCCTTCATGAAGAGGATCACGTCGTTGCCCTTCACGAGCTGGTCGATCTTCTGCTGCGTGGCATCCATCTTATCGGACTCCTGAGGTCGTATTTCGCGGCTCGTTCATGCCGCATCGCGTCGGCGGCGTAAAGCATGAGCACGCGGCGACCGCAGGCCAGCGCTCGCGCGCCGCGACGTCACCCGCCGGACACACGGGCGCGCGCTGCGTCGTCGCATCACGGCGCGCTGCGCGCCGCGCGCGAGCTCACCCGAGGGAGCTCAGAGCTCCTTCGTGGCCCACTCGTCGATCTCGCTCATGAGGGCCGGCGGGTTGATGCTCGCGGCGATCCGGTCGATGTCGGCCGCGAGGTTCGCGAGCCGCTCGAAGCTGATGTTCTTCGCGAGCTGGATCCGCTCGTCGTAGATGGACTTCAGGTCGAGCGTCATGACCTGCGCCGTCGGCACCTGCATCGGCTCCGTCTCGCCCTCGGGGACGACGAGCATCTGCCAGTCCTTGCCGACGGACTGCCCGGTCGCGGGGTCCGTGAGGTCGATCTCGCCGGGCTTGCCCGAGTCCTTGATCCACACGCCCCGCGCGACGGGGAACTTGCCGATCCCCTCGACCTCGCGCTCGTCCTTCTCGACGAGGAGCCCGCGCGTCACCGCCCCCGGCGGCTGCACCATGCGCGCGTAGGAGACCGTCTCGTCGAGACCGGCCACGATGCGGTCGTAGAGGGCCTTCGTGCGGAGGGCGAAGGCGATCACGTCCTTCATGAGCGTGCCGTTGTAGATCGCCTCGCCGATGAGGGCCTCGGGATCGATGTAGATCTTGTCGTCCCGGTAGGAGACGAGCTCCTTCGTGAGCTCCGCGAACACGGGCTCGAGCACCTTCGGATCCTTCGCGGACTGCTCGCGCAGCGCCTCGAGCTTCCCGAGGATGACCTTCACCTTGTCCTTCAGGTCCGTGATGCGCTTGAGCACCACGTCCTGCGACTCGAGCGTCTTCTTGGTGTCGCGCGCCTCGAGGATGTAGCTCGTGCGGCGCTCGTTCTCGCGCGACGCCCCGGAGAGCATCGAGCCGAGCAGGAACGCGACGATGCCGACGCCCACGCCCAGCGCGATCATCTGGATGCGCCGCTTCTTCTCCATGCCGGGGTAGCCCTCGGCCGCGCCGACGCGCGAGAGGTCGGGCCCGGCCGACGGCAGCGCCTGCGGAAGCGGCGTGCGCTCCTGCCCGATGACGCTGAAGTCCTCGAGGGCCGGCCCCGCCTCCGCGGCGGCCTCCTCGGAGCGACGCCGCGCCTCGGCCACGCTCTCGACGAGCTCGGTCGCCTGCCCCGCGTCGATCTCCGTGTCCTCGTCGAAGCCCCCGGCCGCCGACGCGGGCGGCGCCGCGGACGCAGGCGGCGGCGTCGTGGGCTGCGGCACGTGCGGCGCGAGGGTCGCGGGCTTCTGCTTCTTCAGGCCGAGCCGCGCCTTGAGATCCGCGGTGTTGAGCTTGGCCTTGCCCTGATCCTGGTCGTCAGCCACGAGTCCCCCCCGAGAGGCAAAACGAAACCGCGCGACGGTAGCATGGGGCCGGGGCCTGTCAAGCCGGCCCTCCGCCGGGCCGAGGCGGATTCCTGGCCGCCACCGGAACCCGCGGCTATCCTCCGCCGCCGGACCAGGAGCCCGTATGACCGCCCCGCACCGCCCCGAAGACGACGTCCGCCGCCCGCCGCCCCCGGTCGCGTGGGAGCGCGTGCGCAAGGTGCACCTGATGGGCGTCGGCGGGAGCGCGATGGGCGCGCTCGCGGGCCTCCTGCGCGCCCTCGGCTACGAGGTGCGCGGCTCCGACCGCGGCGTCTACCCGCCGATGTCCACGTTCCTCGCGGAGCGCGGCATCGAGGTCATGGAGGGCTACCGCGCCGAGAACCTCGCGTGGGGCCCGGACGTCGTCGTCGTCGGCAACGTCATCCGCCCGGACTACGAGGAGGCCGTCGCGCTCAGGGCCCGCGGGATCCCGCACTGCTCGCTGCCGCAGGCGCTCGCGGCCCTCGTCATCCGCGACCGCCTCTCGGTCGTCATCACCGGCACGCACGGGAAGACGACGACCTCGTCGCTGACGGCGTGGCTCCTCGAGACGGCCGGGCGCGACCCGGCGTTCCTCATCGGCGGCGTCACCGGGAACTTCGACTCGAACTTCAAGGCCGGCGCGGGGGACGTCTTCGTCGTCGAGGGGGACGAGTACGACACCGCCTACTTCGACAAGGGCCCGAAGTTCCTCCACTACCGGCCGCGGGTCGCGAGCATCAACAACGTCGAGTTCGACCACGCCGACATCTTCCCGGACCTCGACGCCATCGTCCGCGCCTTCGCGCGGTTCGCGGAGCTCCTCCCGCCGGACGGGCGCCTCGTCGTGAACGGCGCCGACGGGCGCGCGCTCACCGCGGCCTCCGCGTGCGACGCGCCCATCTGGACCTTCGGCCGCGACGGCGCCTACGACGTCGCCGCCATCGGCCTCGCCGCCGGGGCCGACGGCACGCGCTTCACGCTCCGCCTGCCCGGCTACGAGGAGCGCGACGCGTTCCTCCCGCTCTGGGGCGCCCACAACGTCGAGAACGCGCTCACGGCGTCCGGGCTAGCGCTCGCCGCGGGCGCTGTTCCCGACGCGATCCTCGCGGGTCTCGCCACCTTCCGCCCGCCGCGGAAGCGGCTCGAGGTGCGGGGCGTCGCCCGCGACGTGCCGGTCATCGACGACTTCGGCCACCACCCGACCGCGATCCGCGAGACGCTGCGCGCCGTGCGCGCGCGCTATCCGGGGCGGCGCGTGCTCGCGCTCTTCGAGGTGCAGTCGAACACGGCGCGGCGCCGGGTCTTCCAGCGCGACTTCGCGGACGCCTTCGCCGGCGCGGACAGGGTCTGGTTCGGGCGCCCGCTCGAGAAGGCGTCGGACAGCCTCGCCCCCGAGGCGCGCCTCGACCTCGACGAGCTCGTCCGGACGCTGGTCGCCGGCGGCACGCCCGCCGAGATCATCCGCGAGACCGACGCCCTCGCCGAGACCGTGGCCGCGGAGGCGCGGTCGGGCGAGGACGTCGTGGTCGCGATGAGCGGCCGCGACTTCGACGGGGTGCACGGGAAGATCCTCGCGGCGCTCGAGCGCGGCGCCTGACGACCTCGGCCGACCGCCGTCAGAACTTCATCGTGCCGAGGATCTGCACGGTGAACGCGGGGTCGGGCGACTTCCCGGTGTCCGCGTTGTCGAGCGCGTCGAGCGGGATGAGGACGCCGGCGGCGAGCGTCGTCTCGAGGCCCATGTCGAGCTTGAGCCCGAGGCGCCCGTCGACCTCGACGCCCCAGCTACGGCCGTCGCCGGGGGTGCCCTCCGGGACCGCCGCCATCGCGTAGAGCACGTCGAGCCGCGCCGTCAGCGTACCGCCGTCCATGCGGAGGAGGTCGCGGGCGATCCACGGCTTGAAGTAGACCGTGTTCGTGATCGTGCCGAGGACCTGCCGGAAGAGGATGAGGTCGACGCGGTAGTCGCGGTTGAAGAAGAACGACGTGACCTTGCGGTTGTCACGGACGTTGTCGTTCTGGGCGTACGCGTCGTCGTCGGGCTCGACGATGTTCTGCCCGTCGAGGACGCCGACGTAGTCCCCGTCGTCGCCGGTCGCGAAGCCGCCGTCGAAGCCGAGGTGCCACGCGTCGCTCTGGTACTCGAGCTCGACGGCGCCGCCGAAGCCGAGGAAGTCCTTGGCCTCCTGGGAGTCGGCCTCCTCGAGGCGCTGCGGGTGGGTGACGTTGCCGACGAGCCCCTGGAGCTCGATGTCGAGGCGCAGCGACTCGTCGAAGGTCGGGTGCCGCTCGAGGTGGAACCAGAGGCCCGGGCGCCAGAAGAAGGCGCCGCGCCGGTAGAGCTGCATGCACTCGTAGCGCGTGACGGGCTGCCCGTTCGCGAGCACCTGCGAGGGCGAGCAGGAAACGCTCGTGTCGGCGATGGGCTCGAGGCTCGAGAGCTGCTGGTCGGTGAACGAGGAGAACACGCTCCAGTCGAAGACCCACTCGCGCTTCTCGTCGAGGGCGACGCGGCGCTCCTCGAGCTGCGCGTCCGTCACGGGGCGACGCCCGATGGTGATGGTGAAGCCCTGGACGTCGTCGGACTGGCCGAGATCCTTGTCCTGCCCCTGGTCGCCGACGTCGGTGAGCTGCGCGGTCGTGGCGCCGACGGCCGTGAACTCCCACGAGCCCTCGACGCGGAAGCCGGAGAGCTCGAACCCGACGCGCATCGCGTCGACGATGGTGCCGTAGTCGCAGTCCGGGCACTCGCCGTCGTTGCGGCTGACCCCGATGCCGAACGGGTCCGGCATGCGGCCGACGCGGAGGTCGAAGAAGTCGAACGCGAACCAGCGCCCGTAGAGGGAGCGCACGCGCAGCGCGTCGCGCCAGCCGTTCCGGCCGGCCGACGGCGAGGCGGCGGCGTCGTTCGTGAGGTCGATGGCGACCGGGTCGGACGTGGCCTCGTGGGTCGAGCCGAGGACGAGGTTGTCGAGCGCGTCGATCCCGAGGTGGACGGTGAGGTTCCGCCCGATGTGGAGGATCGGCTCGTAGCGGATGCGCATCGACGCCCAGCTGAGCGTGGAGGCGTCGCTGTCGTCGCCGGTCGCGGCCGCGAGGGGCTCGGGGACGCCGCTCGTCCCGACGCCGAGATCCCCGCCGAGGAGGAGCTCCGGGCGGATCCGGAAGCTGCCGTGGTGCTCGAGCCACACGCCGCCGACGTAGGGCGTGACCCCCATGTCACGGCGCTCGGGAGGCCCGGTCGGCGTCGGCTCGGCGGCGCGCGCGCCGGCGCCCGCTCCCGCGACGAGGAGGGCCGAGACGAGTGTGAGAGCTGCCGAGGGGAACGCGCGCAAGACCCTGCCGTGGTCGCCTGGAGAAAAGCCGGCGCAGGCTACACCCCCCTTCCGCGACCGGCAACGGGTCTTTCGCGCGTCGCGGTCCTTCGTGACGGGCTCGTAAAAACGCGTCGCCTCTCGTGAATTTTTTCAGAATATCTGGTGACGGCCACCGTCTGCCCCCCATCGACCCGCGCGACTTCGATGAGGTGATACGTGAAGAAGGCGCTCCTCCTCTCCCTCGCAGCCCTGCTCATGGTGCCGTTCGCCGGCGCCGGCAGCGCCTCGGCCCACCCCGGCCCCTACCCCCACTACCACTCGTGGCGCACCTACCGCCCGCGCGTCGTGCCGGTCTACCGGCCTCGCCGGCGGCGCCCGATCGTCGTCGTCGCGCCCGCGCCGGTCGTCGTTCGCCCGGCCCCGGTCTACGTGGTCGAGGAGCCGCCGCCGGAGCCGGCCGTCACGGTCGTGCGCCGGCCGGAGCCGGCGGTCGTCGCGAAGCCGCGCCAGCGCCGTGACGACAGCATGTTCGGCCTCGGCGTGCGCCTCTCGGGCGCGACGCTCGACGGTGAGAAGCTCGGCCTCTCGTCGGCCGAGAACCCGACGATGGGCGGCTTCGGCATCGATCTCCGCTACCGCTTCAACGGGAGCGGCCTCGGCATCGAGCTCTCGGGGGATCTCCTCGCGGCCTCGGCGGATGACTTCGATCAGACGACGATCCCGGTGATGGCGTCGCTGACCTACCACCTCTTCCGCCACTCGCGGCTCCAGCCGTACGGGCTCATCGGCGTCGGCGTCCACTTCACCGAGCTCAGCTACCTCGACGGGCGCTACAAGTACGACATGAGCGAGCTCGCCGGGCAGGCGGGCCTCGGGCTCGAGGTGTTCATCACCCGCCACCTCTCGCTGAACGCGGATGTCCGCTTCCAGACCGTCTTCAAGGACCTCGACACGCAGGCCTCCATCCGCACGGACTGCCTGCACCAGGTCGGCGATCAGGTCGGCTTCTGCGACGGGATCCACGGCGCCGACCCGAACGACAAGATGAACCTCGGCGTCCAGCTCCACGCCGGCGCCACCTGGTACTTCTAAGGGGTCTCCGAGAGGCGCTCGGCCCCGGTCGCGCGCCCGCACGAGCCCGGTGTCCTCGCGAGAGGATCCCGGGCTCGCGTCGTTCCGGAGCACCGATCAGGTAATCGGACCGAGCAGTCGGCGCCAGCGCGCTGTCAGCGGCAAGGCGGGAGGAGGAGGCGTGCTGAGAGCACGCTGACGACGACCAACGACGCCGATGACGGTGCGCTGGTGCCGAATGCGACGGGAGATTACTTGAGCGGTGCTCTACTAGGCGTCGTGATCGCGGCGCCGACCGCGTCAGGCGCGGGCGACGGGGACGTCCTGGACCTCGAGGGCGTCGAGGATCTGCTGCAGCTGCTCCTTCACGGCGGCGAGCTGCGTGATGATCATGGCCTCGCCGGCCTCGGCCTCGCCGCTCGCGACGAGATCCATCGAGTCGGACAGGGCGGTGCGCGACTCGAGGTAGATGTCGGTGAGGCGCGGGAGGTGGTTCTCGATGAACTCGCTCAGCGCCGGGTCGCTCGCGCGGATGATCTGGCGGAGCAGCGCGACCGGGATGGCCTCGCCGTTCGAGCGCTTCTCCTCCTCGAGGATCACCTGCGCGAGCACGAGGCCGGTCAGATCCTGCCCGGTCTTCGCGTCGAGGACCGAGAAGTCCACGTCGTCACGGACGAGCTGCGCGAGCTCCTCGAGCGTGACGTAGCGGCTCTCGTCGGTCCGATAGAGGCGCCGGTTGCCGTACTTTCGAACTACGAGCTGCTCCACGTCCGCGTCTCCTTCATCGCGCCCTGCGGCGATGTTGCAGTGCACACGAGCGGGGGCGCGGCGGCGCTCCTACCCGGTCGCCCGGGCAACGGCCACGACGGCCGCCACCGGGGGATCTCCGTGTCTCGAGATGTCGTTGTGCGTGTGCGAGGGAGCCTAGCCCGTAAGTGAGGGGGCGACAAGCCCAAGGTCGAGCGCCTATATTCCGCCGCCCATGGCCTCCTCCCCCCCGAGACTGCGGCGCCTCTACCGCCAACTCGTGACCGACCAGCTCACCTGGGTCGACGAGCACGCGACGCTCCCGCCGGGCCGCCTCGCGCCCGAGACGCGCGCGACCGTCGTGTGGGTCGTGGCGGCGCTCGTGCTCGTGCTGATGTCCTACGTCGTCCTGAACGGGGACATCCAGGCGATCCTGGCGAACGCCATCATCGACCTGGCCCGGAGCGTCGACGTCGCGCTCGGCGAGCGCCTCGTGAAGTACGAGCCCCTCCTCGAGAAGCTCGTCTGGTGCACGGGCGCGGCCATCGCCTACGTCGGGCTCCCCGCGTTCGTCGTGCGCGTCGTCTTCAAGCAGCGGCTGCGCGACTACGGGCTCACGCTGAAGGGGCTCCGCGGGCACCTGCCGCTCTACCTCGCGCTCGCCCTGCCGGTCATCGCGCTCGCGTTCGCGGGGGCGGCGACGCCGCTCTTCCAGGCGAAGTATCCGTTCTACCGCGAGCCGCACGGCGTCTGGGACCTCGCCGTGTGGGAGCTCGCCTACGCCTCGCAGTTCTTCTCGCTCGAGTTCTTCTTCCGCGGCTTCTTCATCCACGGCCTGAAGGACGTCCTCGGGCGGCAGGCCATCTTCGCGATGGTCGTGCCGTACGTGATGATCCACTTCGGCAAGCCCTTCCCGGAGACGCTCGGCGCCATCCTCGCGGGGAGCGTGCTCGGGCTCGTCTCGCTGCGCACGGGGAGCATCGCGGGGGGCGTGCTCGTCCACGTCGGCGTCGCCTGGACGATGGACCTCGGCTCCCTCCTGTTCCGGGGCTGAGGGCCCGGCGGATTCGGCGCGGCGCCGGAAAGGAGGGTTGGTGGCGCGCGGCCCTTCCATGCTAAGGTCGGGCTACCGCTTGATCTACCGCACGACCGTCCCCATAGTTGGGCGTCCGATTTCTGACCC
Source organism: Deltaproteobacteria bacterium (assembly GCA_020632715.1). Taxonomy (GTDB): domain Bacteria; phylum Myxococcota_A; class UBA9042; order PHBI01; family PHBI01; genus JACKFA01. Next base: position 1,131,230 of record JACKFA010000002.1, on the reverse strand, counting down.
GGTTGAGCTTCCGAAGGTGGCGCAATGACCAACACCCCGCGATTCGAGGAGCAGGAGCCTCTCTCCGACGCTCAGATCGAAGAGCTCCGGCAGATCCTCATCTCCCGCCGCGACAAGATCATTCGTTTCGAGGACGAGTCGATCGAGGCCGACCGCGAAGGCAAGGAGATGGCGTTCCCCGACGAGGTGGACCTCGCCACGGCGGAGTGGGACCGGACGGTCGAGCACCGCATGCGCGGCCGCGAGACGGCGCTCCTGAAGAAGATCGAGAAGGCGCTCGTGCTCCTCGACGAGGGGAACTACGGCGAGTGCGTCTCCTGCGGCAACTACATCGGATACAAGCGGCTCGTCGCGCGTCCCGAGGCCACCCTGTGCATCGAGTGCAAGGAAGAGCAGGAGCGCATCGAGAAGAACTTTCAGAAGGCACGTCGCATCGACAATCCCTTCCCGTTCAAATAGGGTGACGCGGTGTGGGGGGCCGTCTCGCGAGTGCGAACGGTCCCTCGGTGGTTCCTTCGTAGGGTAGTTGACTAGGCGACGGGGCGCCCGCGGCGGCTTCTTGACGTCGGGCCGCCGGCCCGAGAGCTCGCGCGGCTGTGCCCAGGCGCGCGACGCGGCTCGGAGGGGTACCGCTCCCCGCGCGGACGAGGCCGATGGAATCGGACGGCGACAAGTTCCCGGACTACATCCCGCCGACGAAGATCGCGTACATCAGCGGTCGGCCGGCGACGCTGCACCTGCGCAAGTGCAAGCTGGTCACGGAGAAGGCGGACGGGTCGCTGCTCGAGTACATCTTCGACCAGCCGACCGTGACCATCGGCGCGATGGACGACAACGACGTCGTCCTCGATGACGACACCGTCTCCCGCTACCACTGCCGCATCTATCAGGAGGACAACGCCTACCTGATCCAGGACCTCGGCTCCACGAACGGGACGTACGTCAACCGCGTCCGCGTGCGCGAGGGGTACCTGAAGCCCGGCTGCACGCTGACGATCGGCAAGACGGACGTCCGCTTCCAGAGCCTCGACGAGCGCGTCGAGATCCAGCCCGCGAACCGCGATCGCTTCGGGCGCATCGTCGGGAAGAGCGTGCGGATGCGGGAGATCTTCGGGATCCTCGAGAAGATCGCGCCCTCGGGGGTGACGGTCGTCATCGAGGGAGAGACCGGGACCGGCAAGGAGGTCGTCGCGCGCACGCTCCACGAGGCGAGCTCGCGCCAGAAGGGGCCGTTCGTCGTGTTCGACTGCGGGGCGGTCCCCGAGAACCTCATCGAGAGCGAGCTCTTCGGGCACGAGAAGGGCTCGTTCACGGGCGCCATCATGGCGCGTCAGGGGCTCTTCGAGGTGGCGCAGGGCGGGACCATCTTCCTCGACGAGTTGGGGGAGCTCTCGCTCGAGCTGCAGCCGAAGCTCCTGCGCGCGCTCGAGCAGCGCGAGATCCGGCGCGTCGGCTCGAACAAGCCCATCAAGATCGACGTGCGCGTCATCGCCGCGACGAACCGCAACCTCGCCGAGGAGGTGAAGGGCGGGCGGTTCCGCGAGGACCTCTTCTACCGCCTGTCGGTGGTGCGCCTCATCCTGCCGCCGCTGCGCGAGCGCCTCGAGGACCTGCCGCTCCTGACGCGCCACATCCTGTCGCGGGCGCTCTTCAACCGCGACGGCGAGGGCAACCCGAACATCAAGGGGGTCGCGCGCGACGCGCTCGACGCGATGATGGCCTACCACTGGCCCGGGAACGTGCGTGAGCTCGTGAACGTGGTCGAGCGGGCGTGCGCGTACGCGGACCCGGCCGGGGAGTACATCACGCTCGAGGACCTGCCCGAGCAGATAAGCGGCATCGGCATCGTGAGGCGCCGCCAGACGCCCGAGCAGGCGACGAGCAAGGACCGCATCGACCAGGCGAGCGAGAAGCCGTTCAAGGAAGCGAAGGAGGAGTGGGTGAGCTCCTTCGAGCGCGACTACATCGTGAACCTGCTCAAGCGGAACTCGTACAACATCAGCCACGCGGCGCGCGAGGCCGACATCGACCGGAAAGTACTTCCGGAAGCTGATGAAGAAGTACGGCATCGAGGCCGCCGACGACGGCGACGACTGACGACGTGATCTCGGCACGTCGTGGTCTTCGGAACGCGACCACGGAGACACGGAGACACGGAGGGAGGGCGGAGAGCGCCCTCGCGGACTATAGGGTCAAGTGGTTGTTCCTGAAGGGAAACCACGGAGTACGGAGGGAGGGCGGAGAGCGCCCTCGCGGGCTCTGGGGGCAAGTGGTTGTTCCTGAAGGGAAACCACGGAGTACGGAGGGAGGGCGGAGAGCGCCCTCGCGGGCTCTGGGGGCAAGTGGTTGTTCCTGAAGGGAAACCACGGAGGCACGGAGGCACGGAGGGGGCGGTGGCTTGACCGGGCGCTGTGCTCCGGTCGGAGGGACGTGATGTCGGGGGATCTGCCCTCCCCTCCTCCCTCCACCGCCCCGGACTGCACCGAACTGGAGACGGAGACGGAAGCTCCGGAGATCACTGAATCCTCCGTGCCTCCGTGCCTCCGTGCTCCGTGGTAAAAGCGGTGTCGGTCACGCCACCACGCGGATAGATCGCCACGTTCTCCCGACGCGCTGGGCCTACGGCCCGGGCGCCGGCGGCGGCGCCTCCGCTTCCATCGGCGCCTCCTTCCGTCCACGTACCGCACCGCGCGCCAGACCTCGCCCGTCTCGCGCCACCACGTCCAGACGCCCTGCCGGACGCCCTTGTCGAACGCCCCCTCCCCCTTCTTCTGGCCGTTCGGCCAGTAGCTCGTCCACGTCCCGACCTCCTCGTCGGCCGCGAACTCGCCCTCGTCCTTCTTGGTCCCGTCGTCGTAGAAGTACGTCCAGCGGCCCGTCTTCTCGCCCTTCGCGTCGTACTCGCCCGCGCTGTGCGGCTTCCCCGTCGGGCCCCACGTCTGCCACGCGCCCGCCGGCTTCCCCTTCTCGTACTCGCCCCCGAAGCGCTTCGCCCCGTCCGGGTAGTACCCCGACCACGGGCCCTGCTCCTGCCCGTCCTCGAACCCGCCGTCGAACATCACCTGCCCGTCCGGGTACCAGAACGTCCAGCGCCCGCTCGCCTCGCCGTCGCGGAACGTCCCCTCCTTCTCCTTCTGGCCGTTGTCGTGCCAGAACGTCCAGTGCGCCTCCTGCTCGAAGCGCACGTCCCCCTTCCGCTCTACCGCCACGTCCGTCGGCGTCTTCTCCGTCGGCGCCGTCGGCGGCGTCGCCGCCGTCCCGTTCGCGTCGTCACCCCCCGACGACGTCGGCTCCTCCTGCGTCGGCGCCCCGTCCGCCGCCTTCGCCTCGCCCGCGTCCCAGCGGCACACCCGGCACCCCGCGAAGCGCTCGTCGGACTCCGTGAGCCACTCCCCGCGCATCGCGTCGCAGTCCGACCGCCCCGTCCCGACCTCGACGCCGTCCTTGTACTCGACGTCGCGCCAGTACTCCCCGGAGCGCCACCACGTCTTCCAGGTGCCCTCCTTCTTCCCCTTCACGTACTCGCCCTCGGCGAGCTTCTGCCCGTTGTCGTAGTACTCGACCCAGTGCCCCTCCTCGTCGTCCGCGACGTGAGGCCCCTCCGCCTTGAGCTCGCCCTCCCAGTAGTAGTTCTTCCACTGGCCGACCCGCTCGCCCGCGAGGTAGTCGCCCTCCCAGGCCTTCCGCCCGTTCGTGTAGTACGCGATCCAGTGCCCCTCGCGGTTGTCCATCGCGTAGCGCCCCTCGACCTTGGGCTCCCCCGACTCGAACCACGACCGCACGACCCCGTCGCGGAGCCCGTGCGAGTACTCCTGCTCCGTGTCGCGGTTGCCGTTGTCGAACCACGTCGTCCACGGGCCGTCCTGCGCGCCCTGGTCGTAGTCGCCGTCCTCACGCGGCGAGCCGTCCGGGTAGAACGACCTCCAGCGCCCCGTGCCCTTCGTGATCGTCGACGTGCCGTAGACCGTCTTCCCGTCGGCCGCGACGTACGTGTGCTTGCCATCGGGCACGCCGTGCGCGTAGCGCCCCTCGCGCAGGATCTCCCCCGTCGGGTGCCAGTCGTGGGCGATCCCCTCCTCGACGTCGTTCTCGAACGTCTTGTCCCACGAGCGCTTCCCGTCCGGGAAGTAGCCCGTCCAGACGCCCATCCGCACCGGGAACCCCGACTCCGACCCGAGCAGGCACCCCTCGGTCCGCCCCTCGAAGTCGACCGTCCACTCCCCCTTCATCGCCGCGCACTTCGCCGGGCCATCCCCCTCGCGCACGCCGTCCACGTAGGTCACGTCGCGGAACTTCACGCCGCTCGCGAACCACTCGTGCCAGACGCCCTGCCGGACGCCATCGACGTACTCGCCCTCCTCGAGGAGCGCCCCCTCCTCGTGCGCGAAGCGCCACGTCCCGACCTGCTTGTCCGCCTCGTAGCGCCCGGCCGACTCGACGTTCCCGTTCTTGTACCAGGTGGTCCACACGCCGACCCGCTTCCCGAGCGCGTAGTCCCCCTCGCTCCGCTTGAAACACGACGCGTGCCACTCGGTGTAGTGCCCGTCGAGCGCCCCCTTCACATAGGTCGCCTCGACCTGGAGCTGCCCGCTCGCGAACCACCGCTTCGACGGCCCGTCGAGCTGGTCGTCCGTGAACGACTCCTCCATCCGCGGCGCCCCGCTGTCATACGTCCCGCGCCACGTCCCCTCGCGCTTCCCCGCCTTGAACGCCCCGCGCCGCTCGACGCTGCCGTCCGGCCGGAAGAACGCCGCCGGCCCGTCCAGCACGTTCTCCCGCCACGTCGTCGCCGCCTCGAGGGTCTTCCCGTCGTCCGACCAGACCCGCCAGATCCCGGTGTTGCCGTGCTGATCCCCGCACCCCTCGGCGCTCCCGCGCTTGTTCCAGCGCCCGTGGGCCGCTCGACACGCCGCCGCGTCGGTGATCTCGCCCGGGAAGAGCGCCTTCAGATCCGGCGCCTCCGCGCGCGCCGCCGACGGCGCGGCGACCGCCGCCCCGAGCCCCAGCAGAGCGAGCCCGAACGCGCGGACCCGCGATGAGTGAACGACGTTCATTCCTCGCCCTTCTTGTCCCCGTCGAGCTTCGGCGCCTCGATGAGGCCCTCGAGGACGCGGTCTGCGTTGACCCGCACGGGGCTCCCGTCGAGGCTGTTGATGTCGCTCGACGTGAGCTCGACCTTCGGCGCGAACACCGTGCGGTGGAAGTCGTGGACCGCCGCCTTCACCCGGTCGCCGCCGAACGCCGCGAGGGCCTTGTCGTCGGCGATGGGCGTCTCGCTGCAGTTGAAGCGGAAGCCGTCGCTCGCGGAGAGGCAGATCCGCACGACCTCCGCGTCGGCCTCGACCTCCACGACGAAGGGCGCGCCGCCCTCCTCGACCTCGAGCCGCGGCGAGTCCTCGAGCGCGTCGGCCACGTCCGTCGCGAGCTCCCCCGCCCCGTGCCGGAGCGTGACCGGCACCGCGAAGCCGAGCTGCGGGAGCGCCGACGGGTACTCGCGCAGCACCGTCCGCCAGTGCGCCGCCGCGTCCTGCTCGCGCCCGCTCCGCTGCAGCGCCTCCGCGAGGTAGGCCTCCGTCCGCCACGCGAGGAGGCGCGTCTCCTTCGGCATCACCTCGAGCGCGGCCTGCGCCCGGCGGATCGCCTCGTCCATGTCACCCGACCAGAACGCCACCTCGCCGCGCAGCGACTCGAAGTAGCCGCGCGCCGCGGGGAGGTCGGCGTCATCGGCCTGAGCGCGGTCGATGGCCGCGGAGATGAGCCCGGGGCCCAGGATCCGCGCGAGGTTCCCCGCGTACCACGGCTTCACGCCGCGCACGTAGGGCCGGAGGTTCGTCACGAGCCGGTCGTCGGCGATCGACAGGCGGATGAGCACCCGCTGGAGCTCCCACTGCCGGAGCTTCACCTCGCGCAGCGTCGCCGCGCGCTTCATCGCGCCGCTGTCGAAGAACGACGCGGCGGCGTCATCCTCCTCGAGCTCGGCGCGGCGCAGCTCGAGCATCCCCCAGTAGGCGACCGCGTGCCCGAAGCGCACGTCGTCCATCGACACGCTGACCATGCCGCTGCGATCGGGCGCGTCGAACACCTGCTGCGCGTACTCGAGCCCCTCCTCGCCCTTGCCGAGCGCGTAGAGGAGCTCGACGAGGATCGCGCGGTTGTTCATCGCGAAGTGCGGCCGGTAGCGCCGGTCGATCGGGTGCGACACGAGCTTCTTGAACGCCGACACCGACTTCTGGAACTCCCCCTCGAGCAGGTAGAGCGTCGCGAGGTGCTCGTAGCTCGTGTTCGGGCAGTCGTCGATCTCCGCGTTGATGGCCTTCCGCGCGTTCTCCTCGGCCGCGGCGAACTTGAACATCGAGATCGAGGCCTGCGCCGTGTTGTGGAAGAGGATGCAGGACTTCCCCTGCGTCGCCTCGATGCCCTTCTTGCCCCACTCGTACGACGCCTCGCGCCGGAGCCGCTCGTCCTCGACGGCCATGAGCCCGTTGTAGGCCGACACGCGCTCGTAGAGGTCGGGCGAGAGCGCGAGCTCCTTCCCGACCGCGAGCGCCTCGTCGTAGCGCCCGAGCTTCATGAGCGGCCAGATCCGCATGCGCGTCAGCTTCGGCGCGTAGAGCGCGTCGTACGCGTCGATGACGCCGAGCTGCTCCTGCTTCCGGTCCATCTCGCCGAGGATGTAGATCTCGGTCGTCAGGATCTTCTTGTGCCAGATCCGCGCGACCGGCTCGTCCGGCGCCTTCCCGAACGCCGCCTCGAGCAGGTCCCGCGCGCGCCGGATGAGGTAGAGCGCCTTCGCGTGGTCCGCCTCCCACGAGTAGAAGACGTCGGCGAGCACGAACGTGCCCGCGATGGAGCGCGGGTCCGCCGCGAGGATCTTCTCGGCCTGCTCGCGCGCCCGCGTGTACTTCCCCGACTCCGCGCTCTTGACGGCCTCCTCCTCGGCCGCGTTCGCGGGGATGGTGGCCGCGCGCGCCGTCGCCGCCACGCCGGGGAGCGTGGCTGAGAGCGCGACGAGCGCGAGCCCGAGCCCGAGGGCTTCGGCGAGGCGACGCGGCATCGATCAGGCCCCCTTCAGCGTGCGCTTCGCGAGCACGTCGAGCGGCTCGCGGATGGCGTCCTTGATGACCATCCCCGCGTCGTCGATGCCCGGGAGGAGCTCCATGCGGTGCTGGAAGATCGGCACCGCGAGGCGCTCGATGTCGTCGGGGGTCACGAAGTCGCGCCCGCGCAGCATCGCGAGCGTCTGGAGCGCCGGGATCGCGAGCACGAGCGAGCGCGTCGACACCCCCTGGAGCACGCGCTTGTCGGCGCGGAGGTTGCGCGCGATGTCGACGAGGGCCTCCTGCACGGCCTCCGCGACGTGCACCCCCTGCCGGATGATGCCGCGCGACTCGACGATCGCCCGCCGCGCCACCTTGGGCAGCGTCGCGCGCGTCTTCGGGAGGCCCCAGGTCTTCAGCACCTCGAGCTCCGAGTCGCGATCGATGTGCTTCATCCGCACCTTGAACAGGAAGCGGTCGAGCTGCGCGAGCGGGAGCGGGTAGGTGCCGACGGCGTCGAGCGGGTTCTGCGTCGCGATGACGAAGAAGAGGTCGTCGAGCTTGTGCGTGATGTTGTCGACCGTGACCTGCTTCTCGGCCATCGCCTCGAGCATCGCCGCCTGCACCTTCGGCGTCGTGCGGTTGATCTCGTCGACGAGCACGACGTAGGCGAAGACCGGCCCCTTCCGGAAGTGGAAGGTGTTCGACTCCATGTCGAACACCATGACGCCGGTCACGTCGCTCGGCAGGAGGTCCGGCGTGAACTGCAGGCGCCGGAACTCGGGCAGCCCGTCCTCGGGGCCGTCGTCGGCGATGCTGTTGCCGAGCGCGTTGGCGAGCGTCGTCTTGCCGGACCCCGGGTAGTCCTCGAGGAGGACGTGCCCGTCGCCGAAGAGCGCGATGAGGACGAGCTCGATGACGTCGTCGCGGCCCATCACGGCGTCGCGCATCCAGGCGCGGACGCGCGCGGCGGTGTCGCGCACCCCGTCGAGCGTGCTCACGACGGCGTCGGCGGCCGTCGGGGGCGGGGCGGCCGGGCGCGCCTCGGGGACGGGGACCGGTTCGGCTGTGGGCTGGTCGAAGGCAGAGGACACGGAGGCTCCTGCGAGGGTCGGGCGCGAGAACGCGCGCGGCGTCAGCGGGTGAAGACCCACCCGATGGGGTTCAGCGCGCCCAGGAGGCGCTTTCCGAGCGGGGTCCGCGCGCGGACCTCGGCGCGGACCTTGGCGTAGAGGGTGCGCACCTCGTCGGGCGCGTCAGCCCTCGGGTGCCCGAGGGCGGCGCGGAGGTGCGCCATCGTCAGCGCGGCGAGCGTCGGCGACACGTGCGCCATGCGCTCGGCGAAGCGCTCGCGCGTCTCGCCGCGCGCGCGCACGATGCCGATGTCGGCGAAGCCGTCGAGCGCGGCGCGGAGGGTCGCGCGGTGGGCGGCGCGCGCAGGCGCGAGGCGCCCCATGAGGCGGCGCCACCACTTGACGCCGTAGAGCGAGAGCACGGCACCGAGGAGCGCCGCGAGGAGGCCCCAGCCGAGGAGCGCCCACGGGAAGGGCTCGCCTCGGTCCTCGGCCCAGGGCTTGTCCTGGTCCTTGCGCGCGCGGTCGCCGAGGAAGCTCTCGAGGCTCTCGTCGATGATCTGCTGGGGCGGCTCGTCGCTCCGCTCCGGGTAGATGTCGAACGTGACCCAGCCGATGCCGTCGAGGTGGATCTCGGGCCAGGCGTGGGCCATGTTGCCCATGATGAGGAGGTTCGAGCCGCCGGACTTCTTGCGCACGTCGACCCCGTAGCCGACGGCCACGCGCGCCGCGATCCCCTGGCTCCGGAAGAGGAAGGCCGCGGCGTGCGCGAAGTGCACGCAGTAGCCGCGGAGCGAGCCGAAGAGGAAGCTCGCCGTGGGGTCGCTCTCGTCGGCGTGGGTCTCCTTCAGCGTGTAGTAGCCGTTCTTCTCGAGCCACCGCTTGATGAGGAGCGCCTTCATGAGGTCGTCGTCGGCGAAGCGCGGGTCGGCGTCGCGCACGATGATGTCGGAGAGGGCCTGGTAGCGCGGGTCGTCGGGGATCTGCAGGTAGTGCTCCTTCTCCTCGGGGCTCCAGGTCTCGGAGACGGACTTCCGCCCGAGGAGGCGCGAGGAGTCGACCGAGAGGAGGTAGCTCGACGCCTCGTAGGCCGCGACGAAGAGGCGCGGATCGGGGTTCGCGGTCGGGCGGAGCTCCTGGGTCTGCCCGAGCCCGAGCGGCTGCGGGTGGTCGGAGAGCAGGAAGACCGAGATGGGGATCTTGTCGTGGGCGTCGTAGTTCTCGCCCGGGCCCGCCGTGACGGGGCCGTCGGTCGGGAACGTGGAGATCACGTCCTGGTCGTACTTCCCGGAGGTGTCGTAGGCGAGGTGCGTGCCGTCGAAGCGCGACTGCACCTGCTGGCGGAAGTAGAGCACCTCCTCCTTCGACTCGAAGTCGTCGTGGAACGTGATGAGCGCCACCGGCTGCGGGCGGTCGTTCGGCGGGGGGGAGCTGAAGGGGTTGTCGCTCTTGCCGTTGCCGCTGCCGCCGCCGCCGCCCTTGCCATCCGCGTTCTGGTCTCCATCCTGGTCGCTTCGACCACCACCGCCGCCGCCTTTGCCGTCGCCACGATCCGGCTTCGCCTGCTGCGGCGCTCCCTCTCCCGGCGGGTCCGAGAAAGGGTTCACGGCGCCGTCGCAGAGGTGGTCGTCGGCGATGAGGAAGTAGGTGCCGACGCTCACGCCGAGCGCGAAGATCATCGAGAGAACCGTCTTCGCGGCGCTCTGGCGGCGGAGGAACATCGCGAGCGCGACGACCATGATGCCGACGCCCACGATGAGGAAGAGGGTCGTCGTGTCGCCGAGCTGGTTCTCGAAGATGAAGTCGGCGACGTCGCGCGGCTGGTTCAGGTGGCAGTCGCGGTGCGCCACGAACGTGTAGATCGCGGAGAAGAGGATGACCGCGGCCTCGAGGACGCTCGCGAGGCGGTAGCGCAGCGCGAGGGTGCGCGTGACGAAGATGACGCCGAAGAGCGCGACCCCGAAGAAGAGGACGTCGCTCGTGATGATGGTGCCGTCGACGCCGAGGGCGCCCGCGAGCCCGGCGCTGTCGCGCACGAAGGTCGAGAAGAACCAGCCGAGCCCGCCGACGAGCGCGCCGAAGAGGAGCGCCGCGCGCACGCGGAGACCGCGCCGATACGCGAGGTAGGCGAGGAGCGCCGCGAGCACGATGGCGCCGAGGGAGGCGCCCACGCCGTACGGGGTCGCGAGGTCGCCGACGAGCAGGTACGCCGCGCCGCCGAACATCAGCGTCTTCACGATCTGCACCTCGCCGGACTCGGCGGGGCGTCGTGGCGCGCGGCGCGACGCGGGGTCGTCACCGGAGGTCATGACGCGCTGCGTCAATTCAGGCTCCTGAGGGCGTCGATCTGGGCGCCGTGGAGGCGCGCCCCGGTCGGACGGTGGATGACGCGCACGTCGGCGTGGGCCGCGCGCAGGCGATCGTGGAGGGCGGGCAGCGCGAGCAGGGTCGGGTTCGTCGTGTCGTCGTGCTCCCAGAGGAAGCGCGAGAGCCACGAGCGGCGCGCCGCGTCGAGCGCGCCGTCGACGGTGAGGACCACCATCGGCGGCATCGGCAGGCGGCGCGTGAGCGTCAGCACCTTGTCGACCCACGGGCCGTCACTCGCGGGCGCGAAGATCACGAGGTTGTCGAGGCGCGCGCGGTCCACCGCGCGGAAGAGCGCCCCGAGCCCGTCGGCCTGCGAGGCGCGGTGCGCGCTCGAGCGGATGACCTGCTCGAGGGCCTCGCCGCGATTCGCCGTGGGCCCGGTGGCCCCCTCGGCCATGAACATGAAGTCGGCGCCGAGGAGGTCGTTCTCGAGGAAGAGGCGCGCCGTCGAGGCCGACGGGTCGTCGAGCGGGGCGGCCACGAAGAAGGCGACCATCGCGGGCTTCGGGGCGATCGCCTTCTCGGGCTCGCGCACCATGAGGTTCCGGTCGCGGGCGAAGGTCTTCCAGATCACGTGGCGGAGCGGATCGCCATAGGTGTAGCGGCGCATCTCCACGAGCTCGCCGATGGGCTTGCCCGACGGGTGCGAGAAGCCGTCGCTCGTCGCGCGCCGCACGGCGAGCTCCGTGTCCGCGCGGCCGACGGCCGGGATGACGCGCACGGGCTGGTCCCAGCGGCGGCGGAACGCGAGGCTCGCGAAGCCGAAGATGTCGGTCACGGCGACGCGCCGCACGACGTGCTCCCAGCGGCCGCGCTCAGCGGGGGTCACGCGCTCGACGAGCTCGGCGCCGTCGGGCTCGAGCACCACCGAGACCCCCGGCGGCTCGACCATCCGCGTCGCGACCTGCACGAGCGGCCAGAAGCGCAGCGTCGGGCAGCGAAAGCTCGTCGTCGCCTCGACGCCCGCCATGAGGGTCTCGGGGACGCCGCTCGGGCGCTTCCGGACCTGCAGGAAGAGCACGAACGCCGCGGCGCCGACGGTCACGATGGAGACCGCGACGAGCGCGAGCGCGCAGGCGCCGGCGGCGTAGATCACGAAGTCGGCCGAGTCCTCGCCGACCCCCCAGACCGCCCACGCGCCGAGCGCCGTCACGACGACGCCCATGACGCTGATCGGGACGTAGTCCCACACGCGCTCGACGGGGCGCCAGCTCTCGCGGACGTCGCGCCAGAGCCCGGCCACCCCGCGCCGGAACGGGCTCGGGGCTCGGTGGCGTGGCGTGGTGGTCGCTCCTGCCAAGTCAGTCCTCCGGTCGGCGCTGGTCGCCGATAGTCTCTGCGGTCTCCCGCCGGTAAGCAACCCACGCCTCCGTAGGCTTCTTCCGCCGGGCTCCTCGCGCCGGCGACGCCGAGCGGCGCGTCATCTCCGCGCGCTCCATCGACACGGGGCGCCATGCGTCGTAAAGGTCGTTGTAGGTCATCCCGTTCCCCCTCGTTCGAGAGACGCGACGCGAGGGCTCACCTGAACAGCCACCTCCCGATCGGCACGCCGCCCCCGGGCCTGCCCGAAGTGATCGTGGTCCACCCGGACGCGCGGCTCGCCGAGCTCCTCCGGGAGGCGATCCGCGACGCCTCGGTGCGCCACGAGCCGGGGCTCGACGGCGGGCTCGTGAGGCTGCGCTCGGCCGCGGGGGCCCCGGTCGCGGTGGTCGTGCTCGACCTGGGCTCGGTCCCGCGCGAGGAGGTGACGCGCGTGCTCGAGACGGTGATGGCCGCGGACGCGGGCGCGCAGCTCGTCGTCACGCGGACGCGCGGCGCTCTCGACGACGCCGGCGCCAACGCGCGCCTCTGGATCCACCGCCGCGGGGAGCGCGGTCGCGGCGACGATGACGCCGCCGTCGTCTCCCTCGTGGCGAGGGCGCGGAAGCGCTGGGATCTCCAGCGCCTGTGGCGCCCGAGCGACGCGCGCGCCGAGGACGCGCCCGCCCCCGCGGGAGACGCCCGCCGCGAGTCGGCCCGGCGAGTGCTCCGGGTCGTCGACGGTCAGCTCCACGACCCGCTCACGAGCCTCGCCGAGCGCCTCGCCGAGGCGGTCGACTACCCCGAGACGGCGCCGCTCGCCGAGCTCGCGCGCGACGCGAAGCGCCTCGTCGAGAAGCTCGAGGCGGTGCGCGAGCTGTGTCGCCTCGACCTCGGCCACGAGCCGCCGGTGCCCGCCACCTTCGCGCTCGCCCGGCTCCTCGGCGAGGTGCTCGTCCACGGGAGGCGCGTGGCCGCGGATCGTCCCGTGGCGCTCCACATCGGGCGCCTCCCCGACGCGCCGACCCACGTGTTCGGCCCCGAGAACGTCGTCAGGCGCGCGCTGACCGAGCTCGTGGAGAACGCGGTGCGCTACGCGGGCGGCGGCGGCGTGTCGCTCGCGGTCGACCTCCGCGAGAAGCACGGCGGCGGGCTCATCGCCCGCTTCAGCGTCGACGACGCGGGCCCCGGCATCGCCGAGGACGAGCTCGAGCGCGCGTGGACGCGGTACGCGCGGCTCGGCACCGCGGCCGGCGAGCCGGGTGAGGGCATCGGCCTCGCCGTGGTGCGCGAGCTCGTCGACAGCGCCGGCGGGCGCTGCGGCGCGATGAGCGCGGTCGGCGTGGGCTCGACGTTCTGGTTCGAGCTGCCCGTGAAGGCGACGCTCGGGACCGACGAGGCGACGACGCTCCCGGTGCTCGTGGTCGAGGACGACCCGGTCAACACGCTGGTCGTCAGGCGGATCCTCGAGCGCGAAGGCTTCCGCGTCGAGTCGACCGACGACCCGCAGGACGCCGTCCGGCGCGTGCTCGAGGCGCGCTACGCGCTCGTCCTCATGGACGTCTACCTCACCGGCGCCGACGGCATCGAGCTCACGCGGCGGATCCGCGAGGGCGAGCCCCGCGGCGGCTGGCGCACCGAGATCGTGGCGCTCACGGCGGCGGTGACCGACGACACGCCCGTGCGCTGCCTGCGCGCGGGGATGGACGGCTTCCAGCCGAAGCCCATCCGGCGCCCGGCGCTCGTCGCGCTCGCGGCGGCCGCGTTGAAGCGGGCCGAGGCGCGCATCGCGGCGGCGGAGGCCGAGGCGACCGTCAGCGGTCCTTGAGGCGGACGACGAGGCGCAGCCCCGACCAGGTGGCGTCGATGGCGCAGACCTTGTTGTCCACGAGGCGGCGCGCGAGCGCGAGGTCGCGGACGCGGTCCTCGACGAGATCGGTCGGGACGCCGCTCGCCTTCTTGGGCCAGGCGATCCAGACGGCCCCGGCGGTCGTCATGCGCGACTGGGCGTCCGGGAGGGCCGTGAGGAGCGCCGCGTGGTCGGGGCAGAAGGCGACGATCACGTCGTAGGGCGCGCCGTCGTCGGGGGCCGTGTGCACGACGACGTCGGCCGGGAGCGGCTCGAAGCCGGCCGGGTAGCCCGCGGGCGCGCCGAGCACGAGCAGGCGGTGTCCGGGCTTCACGCCGAGCTTCTTCGCGAGCGGCGTCCCGGAGTAGCCGGCCGCCGGGCTCACTGGCGGAGCTCCGAGCGGGCGAGCGACTTGGCGATGACGACCTCGCCCTTCCTGTCGCGCACCTCGAGGTGGACGGTCGGGTCGTCGCCCCAGTCGAAGCGCACCATCCCGAACTTGCCGCCCGGCTCGTTGTACACGTCGCCCACGCGGCGGGCGTTGGCCCACTGCTCCTTCTCGTGCTGGTCGAGGCCGGCGGCGGTGAGGTCCCACGCGTCGTAGCCGCCGAGGGCGCCGGGGTCGCGCGAGAGCTCGGCGTGGTGCATGTCGCCCGAGAGGATGACGACCCCCTCGGCGCGGGCCTCGCGGATGGTGCGGAAGAGGCGCTCGCGCTCGTGCGGGAAGTCGCCCCAGGACTCCCAGCGGTCGTAGTCGGTGTTGACGACCTGGATCCCCGAGCAGAGGAGGCGGATGGTCGCGGGCTCCCGGAGGGTGCGCTCGAGCCAGCCCCACTGCGCGTCGCCGAGCATCGTGCCGCGGCCCTTCCGCCCGGCGTAGCGCGAGGTGCGGAAGGTGCGCCCGTCGAGGAGGATGAGCTGCAGATCCTTGCCGGGCGGGCCGAAGGTGCGCGCGATGTAGATCCCGTCGCGGCGGCGGCGGATGTCCGTGCGGCGGACCTTCCAGAAGTCGAGAAAGAGTTGTTTCGACTCTTTCTTGCGCGGGTACTCGCGGCCGGCGTTGTTCTTGCCGAAGTCGTGGTCGTCCCACATGGCCATCGACGGGCACGCCTTCCAGAGCTTCCGGAAGCGCGGGTTGTCGCCGAGGACGGCGTACTTCCGGGCCATCTCCGCCATGTCCTCGGTGTCGGCGTAGATGTTGTCGCCCATCCAGAGCATGAAGTCGGGGCGCGCCTCGCGGATGACGTCGAGGATCTGCCCGCGAGCGGAGTTGTAGAGGCACGCGCCGAACGCGAGGCGCTCGATGGGCGTGTCCTTCCCGGGGCGCGGCTTCCCCTTCGCCCCGCCCTTCTTCGGCTGCGGCTTCGCCTTCTTGTCGCCCGGCGCGGCGAGCGCGCCCCCGCCGGCGGCGAGCCCCGTGACAGCGACCACCCCGGCGGCGGCCCCGGCGAGGAGGCGCCTCCTGGAGATGCCGCTGTCGCGAGGCAGGTCGTCGCCGCTCACCGCGCGCTACGCCTCCTGGTGGAGGAGGTCCTCGACCTCGCGCACGGCGCCGTCGATGGCGATGCGGCGCTGCTCCATCGTGTCGCGGTCGCGGATGGTGATGGTGCCGTCCTCGAGCGACTGCGGGTCGATGGTGAGGCACCACGGCGTGCCGATCTCGTCGTGGCGGCGGTAGCGCTTCCCGATCGAGTGCTGCTCGTCGTACTTCGCGTTGATGCCGCGCCGGAAGAAGGCGTCGACGACCTTCCGGGCGAGCTCGGGGAGCCCGTCCTTCTTGGTGAGCGGGAGCACGGCGACCTTGATGGGCGCGAGCTGCGGGTGGAGGCGCAGGACGGCGCGCGTCTCCCCGTCGACCTCCTCCTCGTGGTAGGCGTCGATGAGGTAGACGAGGAGCCCGCGCGTGGCGCCGGCGGCCGGCTCGATGACGTACGGCACGTAGCGCTTGCGCTCGGTCGGGTCGAAGTAGTCGAGCTTCTGGCCCGAGTACTTCGCGTGCTTCCCGAGGTCGTAGTCGGTGCGGTTCGCGATGCCCTCGAGCTCGCCCCAGCCCCAGGGGTAGAGGTACTCGACGTCGTAGCAGCCCTTCGCGTAGTGGGCGAGCTCGTCCGGCTCGTGCGGGCGCAGGCGGAACTTGTCCGGCTCGTTGGCGAACTTCTTCCACCACTTCATGCGCTCGTCGCGCCAGTAGTCCATCCAGGCGTCGTCGGTGCCGGGCTCGCAGAAGAACTCCATCTCCATCTGCTCGAACTCGACCGAGCGGAAGATGAAGTGCTCGACGGTGATCTCGTTCCGGAACGACTTGCCCATCTGCGCGATGCCGAAGGGGACCTTCATGGACATCGACTGGAGGACGTTGTCGTACTGGACGAACATCGCCTGCGCCGTCTCCGGGCGGAGGTAGACCGCCGACGGCTTCATGAGCTCGTCGAGCTTCGCGCGCAGATCGCGGCCCGCGAGCCCCTCGAGGGCGCCCTGCTCGATGGCCTCGGCGACGCCGTCCATGGCGTCGGTCGCGCCGAGCGACGAGCGGAACATGAGGTTGAACTGGCGCTCCGCCGAGAGCCACGGCGAGCCGCAGTTCGGGCAGAGGTAGCCGCGGTCGCCGGCGACGGCGCCCTTCAGGTCCTTGCCGTCGCGCTCGAGCACGACGCCGAACTGCTTCTCGACGATCTCGAGGGCGCGCTTGGCGACGCCCTTGTCGGCGAAGGTGAGCGTGACGGCAGCGCCCTCGTCGGCCGTCGGCGCCTTGTCGGCGCGGAAGCGCTCCTTGCAGACGAGGCAGTCGACGAGCGGGTCGGCGAAGCCGGCGAGGTGCCCGGAGGCCTCCCAGACGCGCGGGTGCATGATGATGGAGGCGTCGATGCCGACGACGTCCTCGCGGCGGTGCACCATGTCGCGCCACCAGGCGTTCATGATGTTGCGCTTGAGCTCGACGCCGAGGGGGCCGAAGTCGTAGGCGCTCTTCAGGCCGCCGTAGATCTCCGAGCTCTGGTAGACGAAGCCTCGCCGCTTGCACAGCGAGACGATCTTCTTCATGAGGTCCTGCACGCGCTGCCCTCCGCTGGGGGAGCCGGACCATACTCGCGGCCCGGGCGGGCGGCAAGCACGACGAAGCGCGGAGGGGCCGCCCCGAGGGCGCCTGTTGACTCGACGCGGGCCGGGCAGAATAGTCTCGGAATGCGCGAATGAACCCCAAGCGCCGCGCGTCCGTAGCCTCTCCGTCCGCCGACCGGCGGCGAAACCCAGCGCCCGCCCGAACGACGCGCCTCTCCACGAAGGAGCCCCAGACATGCGCCAGAGCGTCCTCTCCGCCCTCGCCCTCGCCCTCCCCGCCCTCGCCCTCGCGCCGCTCGCCGCGTGCGGCGACGACAACGTGAAGCCCGGCGACCTCGCCGTGAACTGGAGCCACGGGCCGACGGCCACGTGCGAGAGCCGGCACGTCACGACCGTGACGGCGCGCGCCTACCTGAAGGGCGAGCTGCAGAAGTCGGAGAGCACGTCGTGCCCGTCGACGAGCCGCGAGGGGGCGATCGCGCTGACGGAGCTCCCGCCGGGGAGCTACACGGTCGAGGTCGAGGCGTCGGACGCGGCCGGCAAGGGGCTCTACCTCGGGTCCGCCACGAAGCAGCAGGTCAAGGAGGGCGGCGCGACCTCGACCTCGACGATCACGCTCGTCGAGAAGCCCGTGCGGCTCAACGTGACGTGGTCGACGCCGTCGGGGATGTGCGCGGCGAGCCCGATCCGCGAGGTCCTCGTGCAGTACATCCCGAACGCGTCGACGCAGGGCGTGGTCACGGAGGAGGAGCAGGTCGCCTGCGACAACGAGATCAAGGACCCGGACGACTCGACCAACCTCCTCGCGGGCGTGCTGTTCGTGGACCTGACGCCGAACTCCGACGTGAAGATCTTCGCGTTCGGCCTCGACAGCGCCGGCAAGAAGATCGCGAAGGGCGAGTCGACGACGCTCATCCTGCAGGCCGGGGACGAGCCGACGGTGAACATCCCGCTCACGACGTGCCCGGGCTCGCCGCCGTCCTGCAACTGACGTCGGGAGGACGGCAGGGGGAGGCGCGCCGGTCGGTGACAGACGGCGCGCGCCCCGGTGCCTGCTCGCTGGTTGCTTCCTCGCGGCTCCGGGCCTACCCTGCCCGGAATATCAAGACGCGAGGAATCGATCGTGCTTTCCGAGAACCCTGAGATCCGCACCCCGCTGAAGCCGTCGCCGGCGTTCCTGAAGCGCCTCCCGAAGACCGACCTGCACGTCCACCTCGACGGGTCGCTGCGCCTCGAGACCATCATCGATCTCGCGCGCACGCAGAACGTGAAGCTCCCGGCGGACACGCCGGAGACGCTCGCGAAGGCGATCCACATGGGGGAGAACTGCGAGGATCTGAACGACTACCTGAAGGCGTTCGACGTGACGCTCGCGGTGATGCAGGAGGAGAAGGCCCTCTTCCGCGCCGCCTACGAGCTCGCCGAGGACGCGGCGAGCGAGAACGTGCGCCTGCTCGAGGTGCGCTACGCGCCGACGCTCCACACGCGGAAGGGGCTCGCGCTCACGCGCATCGTGGAGAGCGTGCTCGACGGGCTCGCGGCGGCGCGCACGGACCACGGGATCCGCAGCAACGTCATCATCAGCGGCATCCGGCACATCTCGAGCGACCAGAGCCTGAGGCTCGCGGAGCTCGCGGTCGCCTACAAGAACAAGGGCGTCGTCGGGTTCGACCTCGCGGGCGCCGAGTACGACTACCCGGCGAAGCAGCACCGCGACGCGTTCAACCTGGTGCGGAACAACAACGTCAACTCGACGTGCCACGCGGGTGAGGCGTACGGGCCCGAGAGCATCCGGCAGGCGATCCACCTGTGCGGGGCGCACCGCATCGGGCACGGGACGCGGCTCCGCGAGGACGGGGACCTGCTCAACTACGTGAACGACCACCGGATCCCGCTCGAGGTCTGCCTGACCTCGAACGTGCAGACCCGCGCGGTCAAGGACTTCAAGACGCACCCGCTGAAGTTCTACTACGACTTCGGCGTGCGGGTGACGATCAACACGGACAACCGCCTCATCACCGACACGACGGTGACGACGGAGCTCGAGCGCGCCGTGGAGCACTTCGGGTTCGACATCTACGACGTCCGCCAGCTCGTGCTGAACGGCTTCAAGTCGGCCTTCCTGCCCTTCCACGAGCGGCAGGTGCTCCTGCGGCAGATCTCGACCGAGCTCGACGACCTCGTGACCGCCGAGCTGCACGCGAACGGCTCGCTCGCGGACGTGGCGATCCGCACGGCCAAGGACGGCTCGAAGCGCCGCCGCGAGGTGCCGGCCGCGCAGCTCACGGCCGCCGAGGAGGCGGAGCCGAGCCGCATCACGGCGTAGCTCGCGCGGCGCCGCGGGAGCGGACCACGGGGGCGAATCGCGCGCCCCGGTCGCGTCCTGAGGCGCCGTGGGAGCGGACCACGGAGGCACGGAGGCACGGAGGGGTGCGACGGCACCCCGTGCCCGCATCGTCGCTTGGGGCGTCTCAGGGAGGGATCGAGGAGGGAACGCGGTCCCGCCGAGGTCTCCGTCGGCCTGGTGCGCCGTGAAAGGAGGATGGGCGCCCCGCCCTCTCCCTCCGTGCCAACCAGCACGAGCCCCGCGACCGACCGCGACGCGGTGGGCCACATCGATACCCTCCGTGCCTCCGTGCCTCCGTGGTGACCTACGAAGTTCGCCAACTTCCGGGGTCTTGCACGGGTGTGCCCGTCACGCGGTGGCCGCCGGCCCGCCCTCCGTGCCCCCTCCGCGTCTCCGTGTCTCCGTGGTTACCCCACGAAGTCCAGACACTTACAGGTTCCAGGGGGCGGCCTTCCCATTCGGGTAGCGCTAGTTCCCGCCCGGGTTCACCGGGTCGACCCAGCACGCCCGCGCGCAGAAGAAGTGCGGGACGTCGTCGATGTCGACCTCCTGGCACTGGTAGCCGCTCGGGCACTGGTCGATGGGGTCGTCCGCGCACGGGAGCAGGCAGAACTCGCCCTTCTCGACGTCGTTCTCGTCCTTGAACGCCGCGCACAGGCGCGGGTCGTCGCACGGGGTGCTCCCGCTGTCGCCGCACATCCCGCAGTGCGGGTCCTGCGTCGGCTCGCACTGGCCGCTCGCCTGGTTGCACTCGTAGCCGAACTGGCACTGGTAGTTGTGCTCGCAGCCGCGCGGCACGCAGGCCCCCGAGCTGCACTTCTTCGCGGCGTCACCGCAGTCGCCGTCGGCGAGGCAGCCGTCCTTGCAGACGCCCTCGTCCTTGTCGCAGTACGTCTCCGCCGTCGGGCAGTCCGCCTTGCGCTCGCACGAGCCCGGCACCTTGCACTTCCCCGCCTCCGTGCACTCCTCGGGGGCCGTGCAGTCGGCGGCCGTCGTGCATGGCGGCACGCAGTGCCCGCGCTGGCAGACGTTGCCCTGCGGGCAGCTGAGGTCGTCCGTGCACCCCTCGTAGCAGGCGCCCGTCCCCGTGTTGCAGATGAGCACGTCCGGGCAGTCCCCGTCGGTCTCGCAGAGACCGAGCTCCAGCACACCCCGGAGCGCGCGACGCACTGCTTCGTGTCGACCCGCCCACCTCGAAGCAGCCGTAGCCCTTGGGGCACCCGCGTCCGTGAGGCACGACCGCCCGCAGAACGACCCGCCGCCGCTCGCGTAGGGGATGCAGGCCCCGTCGTCCTGACAGCCGCGCGCGTCCGTGCACGGCTCGCACAACACCGCCTGCTCCTCGCAGTGCCCCGTGCAGGGGTTGCACCAGTTCGGGATCCCGCAGTTGCGGTCCTCCGTGCACTCCTTCCCGCTCGCGACCACGCACTCGCCCGTGCACGCGCAGATCGTGCCGGTCGCGCACTGCGCGTCCTCCGTGCAGCGCGTCACCGTCGACCCCGTGTCGGTCGTCGTCGTCGCGTCACCCGCGCTCGTGCCGGTCGTGTCCGCGTCGGACGCGGTCGTCGTGTCCGTCGGGCTCGTCGCGCCCGTGTCCGCGCCGCTCCCGCCGCCGTCCGAGCCACACGCCCCCAGCGCCATGAACAGGCGCGCAGAGCGCCGCGATCCCGAGCTGCCTCATCATCGCTCGCCCTCACTCCCCAGGCCGCCCCGGGCGCTGCTCTCAGTACACCCCGAGCGCGTGAGATCGTACCGGACCCGCCCAACACGTAGGCGGTCCCGTACGCGAGCTCCGGGGTCGCGTAGAAGGAGTGGCCGTCGTCGAAGTGCGAGAGCGCCCGCCCGTGCCCTTGTCGAGCACGACGAGCGACTCGCCGCCCGGCACGAGCAGGTAGTGCTCGCTCGCCGCCAGCGTCCCGGCGATCTCGCCGCTCAGCTTCGCGCGCCAGCCGACCGTCCCCGAGGCGCCGTCGATCGCGATGACCGAGCCGAGCGCCTGCGGCACGGAGGCCTGCCCTCGAGACCGTGGCGGCACCCCGTGCCCGCATCGTCGCGTGGGGCGTCTCAGGGAGGGATCGAGGAGGGAACGCGGTCCCGCCGAGGTCTCCGTCGGCCTGGTGCGCCGTGAAAGAGGAGGATGGGCGCCCCGCCCTCTCCCTCCGTGCCCACCAGCACGAGCCCCGCGACCGACCGCGGCGCGGTGGGCCACCTCGATACCCTCCGTGCCTCCGTGCCTCCGTGGTGACCTACGAAGTTCGCCAACTTCCGGGGTCTTGCACGGGTGTGCCCGTCACGCGGTGGCCGCCGGCCCGCCCTCCGTGCCCCCTCCGTGTCTCCGTGTCTCCGTGGTTACCTACGAAGTTCGACAACTTACAGGTTCCAGGGGGCGGCCTTCCCATTCGGGTCGCGCTAGTTCCCGCCCGGGTTCACCGGGTCGACCCAGCACGCCCGCGCGCAGAAGAAGTGCGGGACGTCGTCGATGTCGACCTCCTGGCACTGGTAGCCGCTCGGGCACTGGTCGATGGGGTCGTCCGCGCACGGGAGCAGGCAGAACTCGCCCTTCTCGACGTCGTTCTCGTCCTTGAACGCCGCGCACAGGCGCGGGTCGTCGCACGGGGTGCTCCCGCTGTCGCCGCACATCCCGCAGTGCGGGTCCTGCGTCGGCTCGCACTGGCCGCTCGCCTGGTTGCACTCGTAGCCGAACTGGCACTGGTAGTTGTGCTCGCAGCCGCGCGGCACGCAGGCCCCCGAGCTGCACTTCTTCGCGGCGTCACCGCAGTCGCCGTCGGCGAGGCAGCCGTCCTTGCAGACGCCCTCGTCCTTGTCGCAGTACGTCTCCGCCGTCGGGCAGTCGGCCTTGCGCTCGCACGAGCCCGGCACCTTGCACTTCCCCGCCTCCGTGCACTCCTCGGGGGCCGTGCAGTCGGCGGCCGTCGTGCATGGCGGCACGCAGTGCCCGCGCTGGCAGACGTTGCCCTGCGGGCAGCTGAGGTCGTCCGTGCACCCCTCGTAGCAGGCGCCCGTCCCCGTGTTGCAGATGAGCACGTCCGGGCAGTCCCCGTCGGTCTCG
The DNA here is from genome assembly GCA_020632715.1 of Deltaproteobacteria bacterium. Taxonomy (GTDB): domain Bacteria; phylum Myxococcota_A; class UBA9042; order PHBI01; family PHBI01; genus JACKFA01. Next base: position 1,109,131 of record JACKFA010000002.1, on the reverse strand, counting down.
CAGAGACCGAGCTCCGAGCACACCCCGGAGCGCGCGACGCACTGCTTCGTGTCGACCCCGCCCACCTCGAAGCAGCCGTAGCCCTTGGGGCACCCCGCGTCCGTGAGGCACGACCGCCCGCAGAACGACCCGCCGCCGCTCGCGTAGGGGATGCAGGCCCCGTCGTCCTGACAGCCGCGCGCGTCCGTGCACGGCTCGCACAACACCGCCTGCTCCTCGCAGTGCCCCGTGCAGGGGTTGCACCAGTTCGGGATCCCGCAGTTGCGGTCCTCCGTGCACTCCTTCCCGCTCGCGACCACGCACTCGCCCGTGCACGCGCAGATCGTGCCGGTCGCGCACTGCGCGTCCTCCGTGCAGCGCGTCACCGTCGACCCCGTGTCGGTCGTCGTCGTCGCGTCACCCGCGCTCGTGCCGGTCGTGTCCGCGTCGGACGCGGTCGTCGTGTCCGTCGGGCTCGTCGCGCCCGTGTCCGCGCCGCTCCCGCCGCCGTCCGAGCCACACGCCCCCAGCGCCATGAACAGAGGCGCGCAGAGCGCCGCGATCCCGAGCTGCCTCATCATCGCTCGCCCTCACTCCCCGGGCCGCCCCGGGCGCTGCTCTCAGTACACCCCGAGCGCGTAGATCGTACCGGACCCGCCCAACACGTAGGCGGTCCCGTACGCGAGCTCCGGGGTCGCGTAGAAGGAGTGGCCGTCGTCGAAGTGCGAGAGCGCCCGCCCCGTGCCCTTGTCGAGCACGACGAGCGACTCGCCGCCCGGCACGAGCAGGTAGTGCTCGCTCGCCGCCGGCGTCCCGGCGATCTCGCCGCTCAGCTTCGCGCGCCAGCCGACCGTCCCCGAGGCGCCGTCGATCGCGATGACCGAGCCGAGCGCCTGCGGCACGAAGACCTGCCCCTCGAAGACCGTGGCGGTGCCGTAGCCCTCGCCCTTGACGACCCACGCGATGTTGCCCGTGTCGACGTCCACCGCGAACACGCCGCGCTTGTAGCACGACGCGATCACGAGGTTCCCGACCAGCACCGGCGTGGAGTCCACGTCGACGAAGTCCTTGCCACCGCCCGAGAGGTCGGCCGACCACGCGGTCACGCCGTCCGCCTGCATGAAGGCGACGAGCTGCCCGTCGGAGAAGCCCGTCACGACGAGGTCCTTCACGAGGAGCGCCCCCGCCTGGCCGCTCACCGTCAGCTCCGTCAGGTGCGGGCGCTTCCGCTCCCACTGGCGCTCGCCCGTCTCGTAGTCGAGCGCCGTGATGCGGTTGTCGATGCTCGTCACGAAGACGCGCCCGCCACCGATGGCCGGCGCCGAGAGCACCCCGGCGCCTCCCGGGAACTCGCTCACCCAGCTCGCGCGCCCGTTCCGCTGGCTCACGCGGTAGACGTGGCCGTCCGTCGAGGCGATGACGAGGTCGTCGCCCTCGGCGACCGGCTTCGCGACGTTCGGGCCCTTCGTCTCGAAGGACCAGAGGGTCTTCCCGCTCACCGCGTCGAGCGCGCGCACGACGCGGTCCTTCGCGGGCACGACCACGATGCCGCCCGCGGGCGTCTGCGCCGAGCGCACGTAGAGCGGCTGCGCCGGCTCGACCGGGTGGTAGGGGAACACCTCGAGGGCGTAGAGCGGCTCGGCCCAATCGACCGAGACACGCTCGCCCTGATAGGGATCGACGGGCTGCAGCACGCCACACCCGGCCCCGACCGAGACGAGACCGAGCAACGCGAGCCCGACGGGAGCGGCGAGTCGGCGCATCGCGGTCAGTTCGGGAGGAGTTTCAGGCGGTTGTCGATGTCGCCGCGGATCCCGGTCGACCCGAACGGGTCCACCTTCTCGGGCGCGGGCCCGAGCGCCGCGAGCGCCGCCTCGTAGGCCGCCTTCGCCTTCGCCGCGTCGCCGCCGTCCACGAGGACCGGGTTCTGGAGATCCCCCGCCTGGCGCAGCGCGTCCGCCTTGAGCTCCCCGGTCGACGCCGCGGCCAGCGCGTTCCACGCCTCGACCGCCTTCGCCTTGTCGGTGACCGAGAGCGCGCGCGCCTTCAGCTCGAGCGCGACCGGCATGACCGCCGAGTCGCCGTGCTTGCCGATCCACGCCTCGACGTCCGCGAGGGCGCCCGCCGCGTCGCCCTTGGCGAGCTTCACGTCGGCGAGCGTCAGGTCGACGAGCTCGCGCGAGTCGTCCGAGCCGTACTCGGCGACGTAGCCGGAGAGCCCCTTCTCGACCGCCGCGAGGCGCTGCGACTCGTCCTCGAAGCGGAGCGGCTTCGGGCCCGGGAGCTGCACCTCGGGGCTGTCGGCCGGCCCGACCTCGGCGCTCAGCGCGGCCGCGCCGTCGCGCAGGGCCAGCGAGCGCGTGCGCGCGCTGCTCTTCGACGTGGCGTTCACGATCCAGAGCACCACGCCGAGCACGACGAGCGCGACGATCCCGCCGATGATGGGCTTCCGGTACTTGACCAGACCTTCCCACACCTTCTGGAGCGCGACCTCGAACTGATCGGGAGCCTCGAGCTCCTCCTTGGACATCCTGCGCTTGCGCTTCGCCACGTTCGCCCCTGGGCGTGAGAATGGGGGCTGTGATTAGCCAACCGGGGGTCGGGTGTCAATGAGGTCCCGCGCGGGCGCGCCCCGAGCCCGGAAGCCGCGGCTTGACCTCGCCCGCCGGAACCCGTTTGCTCGCGCCATGATGAAGCGCCCCGCGCGCGGCCCGGTCGCCGCGATCCTCACCGCCCTCCTCGCCGTCGCCGGCGCCGCCTCCCCCGCCCACGCCGAAGAGGACGAGCTCGCGCTCACCCTCGGCGCCGGCGCGTGGATCGAGTCCGCCACGGTCGGCGACGCCGAGATCGCGAGCGTCGCCCCCATCGCGCTCGTGGGCCTCCGCTACGGGCTGTCCGACTTCTGGCAGCTGGGCGGCTCCGTGACCGCGGGCGTCTCGCTCTCCGGCGACCACGACCCCGCCTTCGTCGGCACGGCCCACCTCGAGGCGTACTACTTCCTCGACGTCGTCACCTGGGTGCTCTACGGCATGGCGGGCGCCGGCGTCCTCGTCCGCGACGCCCACCCCGACGTGCTCGCCGGCACCGCGAGCGGGCCGGGCTTCGATCTCAGCGTGCTCGCCGGGCTCGGGCTCGACTATCGCCCCGCGCGCGACTGGTCGCTCGGCCTCGCGATCCGCTATCACGTCGTCGTGACCGACCTCGACCGCACCTCGCCCACCCTCTCGGCGACGCTCGGCTGGACGGCCTACTTCGAGTAGCGGGAATCCGCGCTTTCCATCGCGGGCCGGACGCGGCACGCTCCCGGGACCACACCATCCGACCAGGGGCGCCGCATGTCGATCCTCGACCTCGTGAAGCAGAACCTCACCCCGGAGCTCATCGGGCAGCTCTCGAGCCAGCTCGGCGCCTCGAAGGACGGCACCCAGAGCGTCGTCGCGCAGGCGGTGCCGGTGCTCGTCTCGGCGCTCGCGAAGAACGCGCAGACCACGAGCGGCGCGCGGTCCCTCGACGGGGCGCTCGCGAAGGACCACGACGGGAGCGTGCTCGACAACCTCGGCGGCCTCGTGGCGCAGCTCGGCGCGGGCTCCGCGGGGGACGGGATCCTCAAGCACGTGCTCGGCGAGAAGCGCCCGCAGGTCGAGCAGCAGCTCGGCCAGAAGTCGGGCATCGACCTCGCGCAGGTCGGGTCGGTGCTCATCACGCTCGCGCCGATCGTCATGGGCGCGCTCGGCAAGAAGAAGCAGGAGGAGGGGCTCGACGCCGACGGCGTCGCGAAGGCCCTCCGCGAGGACGAGCAGCGCGCGGAGGCCGAGGCGCCGAGCTTCCTCGAGCAGCTCATCGATCAGGACAAGGACGGCGACATCAAGGACGACCTGCTGAGCGTCGGCTCGACCATCCTCGGCGGCTTCCTCGGCAAGAAGTAGCGGCGCGATGGAGAAGGTGACCCTCGGCGACGTCACGATCGCCTACGAGACCCACGGGACGAGCGGGAGCCCGGTGCTCCTCATCATGGGCTTCACGGTGCGCGGGCGGGCGTGGCGCTTCCAGGTGCCGGCGCTCTCCGAGCGACACCGCGTCGCGACCTTCGACCACCGCGGGGTCGGCGAGAGCGACGCGCCGCCGGGGCCCTACTCGATGCGCATGCTCGCGGGCGACGCGCTCGCGCTCATGGACCACCTCGGCTGGGAGACCGCGCACATCGTCGGTGTGTCGATGGGCGGGATGATCGCGCAGCACATCGCGCTCGAGCACCGCGAGCGCGTGCGCAGCGTGACGCTCCTCGCGACGTCGGCCGGCGGCTTCTGGAGCCGGGTCCCGCGAGGGAAGGGCAGCTGGTACTTCGTGAAGAGCCTGCTCGGGAAGGGCCAGGGCCGCCTCGACGCCGTGGCGAAGCTGCTCTTCCCGCCGTCGTTCCTCGCGAAGGTCGACCGCGACTGGCTCGTCGAGGTCATCCGGAACGACTTCGGCAAGCGCCCGCCGGCGAACGGGCGGCGCGGGCAGCTGCGCGCGGTGATGGGGCACGACACGCGGAAGCGCCTGCACGAGCTCGAGGGGCTGCCGGTGCTCGTCGTGAAGCCCGAGCAGGACCTCCTCATCCACCCGAAGCAGAGCGAGCGGCTCCACCGGCTCATCCCGGGGTCGCGCATCGCGCGCCTCGACGAGGCCGGGCACGGGCTCCTCCGCCACGCGGAGGAGCTGAACGACCTGATCCTCGACCACCTCGCGGCGGCGGACGCCGCGTGGGAGGGGACGGGGCGCGGCGCGCGGGTGGCGACGCCCGCCTGAGCGCGCGGCGTCCTTGGGTCGGGGTGGGCCGTCGAGCCCGCCCCCGCCTCGCAGCGCTCGGGGAAATTCGGACCGAGCCAGGCGCGGCGTCGTGGTCGCAGGTGGCTACGCGAGGCGGGAGCGTACCCGAGGTACGTGACCGACGAGCGGAGCCGCCTGAGACGAGGCGGCGACGGGAGAAATTCCCCGAGCGCGTCGCCGGGCTTCGAGCGGATTCGAGGCGTTCTCGGAGCGGATCGGCGAGGCGGCGCGGAGCGTCGCCGGTTCCAAAACCCGAGGCGAACCAGCAGGTTCGCCGCAGAGGTTTTAGAACGCCGAGGCGCCCGAGAACGCCCGAAGACGCCGAAGCATCTATGCGCTACAGGCTCCTACTCTTCCTTCGCCTTGCCCTTCCGCGCGCGGGCGACGACGCGGATCGGCGTGCCCTCGAAGTTCCAGCGCTCGCGGATCCGGTTCTGGAGGAAGCGGATGTAGGTCTCCGAGAGGGCCTCGGCGTCGTTGACCCAGAGCACGAAGATCGGCGGGGCCGTCTTCACCTGCGACGCGTAGAAGATCTTCAGGCGCCGGTTCTTGTGGACGGGCGGCGTGTGCTTCGTGATGACCTCGCTCACGAAGCGGTTGAGGGCGCCGGTCTTGATGCGCTGCACGCGGTTCCGCGCGACCTCGTCGACGAGGTCGAGGATCTTGTGGGTGCGCTGCCCGGTGAGCGCCGAGATCGAGAGGATCGGGGACCACGACAGGAGCCCGAGCTGGTCGCGCACGGCCTTCACCTGGTGGCCGATGGTGCGCTCGTCCTTGTCGGGGACGACGTCCCACTTGTTCAGGAGGATGACGCAGGCGCGGCCCTTGTCCGCGATGAGGCGCGCGAGCTTCGCGTCCTGATCGCTGATGCCGTCGGCCGCGTCGATGAGGAGGAGGCAGACGTCGGCGCGGTCGATGCTCTTGAAGGTGCGGACGATGCTGATCTTCTCGACCGAGGTCCTGATCCACTTCCGGCGCCGGACGCCCGCCGTGTCGATGAGCAGGTACTCGCGCTCGGACCCGGGCGCGCCGTCCCGGCCGGGCACGACGAGCTTCGTGTCGATGGCGTCGCGCGTGGTCCCCGGGATGTTCGAGGTGAGCATCCGCTCCTCGCCGAGGAGCTTGTTCAGGAGCGTCGACTTCCCGACGTTGGGCTTGCCGACGATGGCGACCTTGATGACGCCGAGCTCCTCGACCTCGGGGGCGGCCTCGACGCCGTCGTCCCCGTCGTCCTCGTCGGGCTCCCCCTCGTCGAGGTAGTCCGCGCCGTCGTCGCCGTAGTCCCCGTCGACGGCGCCCTCGAGGCGGTCGACGTCCGCGAGGTCGTCGTCGTCCTCGCCGCGCGGGGCGTCGTCGTCGTCCTCGCCCTCGCCGTCGCCGTCGTCGTCGCCGTCGTCGTCCTCGTCGAGGTCGTCGTCGTCTTCGAGGCCGGCGAGGAGCTCGCCGAAGTACTCGGCGTCGCTCTCCTCCTCCTCGGGCTCGGGCTCGGGGAGATCGGCGATGACCGCCTCGAGGAGGTCGAACACGCCGCCGCCGTGCTGCGCGCTGATGGGCCAGAGCTCCTTCACGCCGAGCTCCCAGAACTCGGCCACGAGCGGATCGTGGCGGGCGCCGTCGATCTTGTTGACCGCGTAGTGGACGGGCTTCCCGCCGCGCTCGAGCATGCGCACGATCTCGCGGTCGGCGGGCAGGAGCCCGTCGCGCCCGTCGAGGATCATCACGATGACGTCGGCCTCCTCGATGGCGAGCTGCGCCTGCTCGCGCATGGACTTCAGGATGCGGTCGTCCGCCTCCGGCTCGAAGCCGCCGGTGTCGATGACGAGGAGCTCGCGCCCGAGGACCTCGGTCTCGCCGTACTGGCGGTCGCGCGTGACGCCCGGCTCGTCGAAGACGATGGCCTTGCGGCCGCCCACGAGGCGGTTGAAGAGGGTGGACTTCCCGACGTTGGGCCGCCCGACGATGGCCAGGATGGACATGCTCGACATGGGCGCGTGAGTATCAGCCCTTGATTGTCTTCCGCAACGAGTTCCGATAGGTTCCGCGCCTCCGTGATACCCGTTGCGATGCGCCGCGCTCCACGCGACGCAGAGGAGACGCCGATGCGCCCGACGCTGCTCGCGCCGTTGTTCTCGCTGTGCGCCCTCGCGCTCGCGCTGGGCGCTTGCGACTCGCCCGGCAACGACCGCGCGGGCGTCGCCGGCGACCTCGGCGTCGAGGGGGCGAGCTGCGTGACGTCGCCCGAGTGCGCGTCGCCGCTCCAATGCATCCGCAACGTGTGCACGCGGCTCGGCGCGGAGGACGCGCTCGCCGCCGACGCGAGCGGCAGCGACGACGCCGCGACGGCCGGCGAGCGCGACGCCATGGCGGCGGACACGGGCCTGGGCGCCGACACGCTCGAGGTCGTCACCGACATCGTGACCGACTACGACGCGAGCGACTGGGAGCTCGTCGAGGACACGGCGACGCCCGCGGACACGACGCCGCTCACCGACGCGAACAACTTCCAGGACTGCGGCACGCTCGGGATCGCGAGCAGCTGGGGCGGCTCGTTCGCGGGCAACATCACGTTCAACCTGACGGCGCCGGCGGGCCTCGGGATCCCGAGCTCGGGCATCATGCCGGTCGCCGGGAGCCTCGGGTTCGACATCACCTGCGTCGAGTCGAAGTTCGTCGTGAAGGGCGAGCTCGACGGCACCGCGACCGTCGTCGACCAGGGGGAGTTCCCGTTCACGCTCGACCTCGCGGGCGTCTACGATCCGGCGACGGACACGCTCACGGCGCGCATGGTCGACGGGAAGGTCGTGATCTACGGGATCATCGAGGTCTACTTCGAGGGGACGTTCACCGGCGCGCTCGGCGCGAACGGCCGCTTCGCCGGCGGCTGGGACGGCTACTCGACGGGGACGAACCAGGAGATCGTGACCGGGAGCGCCGCCGGCAACGGGAGCTGGACGGCCGCGCCGTGAACGCCGTTCATCAGGATGTTGCGACGCCGGTCGTCGGCCGGTAGATTCCGCGCTCCCCCATCGACTCTCCCCTCGACTCGAGAGCCTCCCATGCGCGTCTCCTCTGGGCTCGTCCGGTTGTGCCTGATCGCGATCGCCGCCACCGCCGGCTGCTCGTCCCCCGGCAGCGGCTCATCGGAGAACCTCGGCGCGCTGGGCGCGAGCTGCACCCGCTCACCGGACTGCGCGGCGCCGCTCCAGTGCGTCGAGAACGTCTGCACCGCCACGGGTGCGGACGCGCAGGACGCCGTCGACACGGCCTCGGACACGGCGGTGTCCACGACCACCGCCACGTCGCCGCCCGACACCACGACGACCACCACGACGTCGCCGCCCGACACGACGACCACGACCGGGTCGTCGGACACGACCACGACGGGGGGGACGACGTCGGGAGCGGACACCTCCAGCGGCCCCGGCCCCGTCGCGTACTACGCCATCTTCGTCGAGGATCTCTGGGACCGCACGTGCCGCTCGTCCAGCGGTCAGGAGGGCGCCGACATCGACGCCGTGGAGCTCTTCGACGAGGCCGGCCACCACGTCGCCTACCTCGACACGGTCGACGCCGAGCGGTCGCCGACGATCTGCTCGAACATGGAGGCCCACGCCGACCCGCGCGCGGCCACGGGCGCGCCGGACGGATCGCTCACGGACCACGCCTACTCGCTCTGGGGCGGCTGGCTCATCGGCGAGTTCGAGTTCGGGGTCGAGCTGACCGCGGGCGACCGCGTCCAGGTGTTCGAGATCGACGACTCCTACTGCCAGGGGATCCCGTCGTGTCTCGGCTCGGAGAAGTACGAGGTGTACCTCGCGACGGAGCTCGACTGCGTCAACCAGGGCGAGGACTTCCGCGACACCTGCATGATCAAGCTCACGGCCGGTGGCGGCGCCCTCGGGTCCATCACGATCGAGCTCTCCGGCTTCTGAGAAGGTGTTTCAGTATTCTCCCGTCGCCTGGCTTGCTCTTGTGATTTCAGGCGGTTCCGCTCGTCGGTCACGTGCCTATGGGCACGCTCCGTCCTCACGTAACCACCTGGAATCACGACGCGTCGCCGGGCTCGGTCCGAATACTGAAACACCTTCTGAGCGGTGACGGGCACGCCGACCGAGGCCCCGCGCCCGTGGGCCGTGGAGGAGCCCGTCGACGCCGCGCGCGCCGCGGCTCTCATCGCCGCGCAGGTGCCGGAGCTCGCTGGCGCCGAGGTCGTCCCTTGGGGCCAGGGCTGGGACAACGCCGCCTTCCTCGTCGGCGGGGTGTGGGTGTTCCGCTTCCCGCAGCGCGCCGTCGCAGCACCGCTCCTCGAGCGCGAGGTGCGGGCGCTGCCGCGCGTGGCCGACGCCGTGCCCGTCCGGATCACGGCCCCGAGCTGGGTCGGCCGCCCTTCGGCCGCCTACCCGTGGTGGTTCGCGGGCTATCGCGTCGTCCCGGGCGCGACGCTCGACCGCGCGGGCCTCGACGACGCCGCGCGCGGCACCCTCGTGCCGGCGCTCGCCGCGTTTCTGCGCGCCCTCCACGGGCTCGACGCGACCCCGTTCCGCGAGGACGGCGTCCCGGGCGACGAGATCGGCCGTCTCGACGTCGTGGCGCGCGTGCCGCAGATGCTCGAGCGCCTCGACGTGCTCGGCGACCGCGTCGACCAGGCGGCGCTCACGGCCGTCGTGCGCGACCTCGAGGCGCGCCTGCGCGCGTCGCCGCCCGCGCTCGGGACCGACACGGTCGTCCACGGCGACCTCTACAGCCGCCACCTCGTCGTCGCGGACGACGGCGCGCTCGCCGGCGTCATCGACTGGGGGGACCTCCACGTGGGCGATCCGGCGGTCGACCTCGCCGTCGCGCACCTCGTGCTCCCGGACGACGCGCGCGACGCCTTCCGCGCCGCCTATGGCGGCGTCGACGAGGCGACGTGGACCCTCGCCCGCTTCCGCGCCGTGCAGCACGCGATCGCCACCGCGTGGTATGCCGGCGAGGTCGGTGACGACGCGTTCTTCGTCGAGTCGGCCGCCGCGCTCCGGCGCCTCGCGCGGGGCTGAGGGGCGGACGCGCGGTCGCTCGGGCGCCGCGAGAGCGCGCGCTGGTTCGCGCGCGGGTGGACCGTCTGGTACGCTGCTCCATCGTGGAGGCGACGATGCCCGACGACGGCCCCCTCGTGCTGCTGGTCGACGACGACGAGACGATCCGCCGCGCCTTCGCGCGGTTGCTCGAGCGCGCGGGTGTGGCCACGCTGACCGCCGCGGGTGGCGAGGAGGCGCTGACGCTCTGCCGCGAGCGGCGCCCCGACGTGGTGCTCCTCGATCAGCGCATGCCCGGGCTCAGCGGGCTCGAGGTGCTGACGCGGATCCGCTCGGAGATGCCGCGCGTGCAGGTCGTGATGGTGACCGGCGAGGGCACGCTCGAGACGGCCATCGAGGCGCTGCGCGCGGGCGCCTGGGACTTCGTGACGAAGCCCGTGCGGAGCGGGGAGCTCCTGTGCCGCGTGGTCGACCGCGCGCTCGAGCGGGCCGAGCTCCTGCGCGAGAACGAACGGCAGCGGAAGCGCTTGCTGTCGCTGAACGAGGAGCTGACGCGCGCGGTGGAGGAGCTGCGCGACGATCAGCTCGCGGGGCGCACGCTCCAGCGGCAGCTCCTCCCGCCGGAGCGCGCGGAGCTCGCGCCGTTCAACGTCGAGCACCGGCTGTTCGCGTCGCGCTACCTGTCGGGCGACTTCGTGGACTACTTCCCGCTCGGCGACGAACGCGTCGGCTTCTACGTGGCGGACGTCGCGGGGCACGGCGCCGCGTCGGCGTTCGTGACGGCGATGGTGTCGGCGCTGGTCGGCGGGTATCGGGAGGCGTACGGCGCGGGGCGGGACGACACGGTGGTGCATCCGGCGAGGCTCCTCGCGCGGTTGAACGGCGATCTGCTCGCGCGGCGCATGGAGAAGCACGTGTGCCTCTTCTACGGGGTGCTGTCGCGCACGGCGCCACGGGTCACGTACAGCTCGGCGGGGTTCTTCCCCTACCCGATGCTCCATCGCGCGCAGGGTGGGCTCGAGATGCTCGAGCTGCCGAGCGTGCCGCTCGCGCTCTTCCCGGACAGCGAGTACGTCGCGGCGGAGCGGACGTTCGGGCCGGGCGACGCGCTGCTCGTGGCGTCGGACGGGGTCGCGGAGGACGCGACGCAGGCGCAGTCGGAGCGGCTCGGGCAGGTCGCGCGGGCGTTCATGGAGAGCCAGGACCTCGACGAGCTCGCGGCGCGGCTCGCCCTCGGGGAGGCGGCGGTGGGCGAGCGCGCGCTGACCGATGACGTGACGCTCTTCCTCTGCCGGAGGGGTGGCCCGTGACGACCGAGGTGCTCCACGCGCAGGACGGCGGCGCGCACGTGCTGCGCTACCGCGGCGAGGTGCGCTACCCAGCGACGCCGGCGGTGGCGCGCTTCGTGCGCGAGATGATCGATCGCGACGCGCCGAGCGCGCTCGTGATCGATCTCACGGACGTGTCGATCATCGACAGCACGAACCTCGGCCACATCGCGCGCGTCGGCCAGGAGCTGCGCGCGCGGGGGGCGGACTTCGTCATCGTGTCGCCGAACGAGGACGTGACGGAGGTGCTGAGGAGCATGGCCTTCGACCGCGTGTTCGCCGTGGTGACGGACCCGCCGCCGGCCGCGGGCGAGGACGGCGACGGCGCGGGCGTGGAGACGGAGCGGGTGCCGCTCGGAGGCCGCGCGAACGCCGCGGAGCTGAAGGAGACGGTGCTCGAGGCGCACCGCTGCCTGCTCGATCTCAGCGAGGACAACCGCGTCCTCTTCGAGGAGGTCGTGTCGATGCTCGAGGCGTGCGAGCAGAAGCGGAAGACCCAGGCGGAGTGAGGGTCGGCGAGTCGCGGGCTCCGCCGGTCTTGTCGGCGGGGACGCTCCGGCTCCGGTTCGCTACTTCTCGTCGTAGCCGAGCTCTTTCAGGGACGCCGGGCGCTCGATCCAGTCCTCGTCGACCTTCACGCGGAGGTCGAGGAACATCTTCCGCTCGAGGTAGCGCTCGATCCGCTCGCGCGCCGCCTGACCGATCGCCTTGATGCGCGCGCCGCCCTTCCCCACCACGATCGGCTTGTGGCTCTTCTTGTTCACCACGATGGTCGCGTGGATCACGAGCCCGCCGCGCTCTCCCTCGGCCCAGTGGTCGACGTGCACCGCCGCGTTGTACGGCAGCTCCTGCCCGAGCTGCATGATGAGCGGCTCGCGGATGAGCTCCTTCACGATGAAGCGCAACGGCCGGTCCGTCAGCTCGTCCGCGTCGAAGAGCGGCGGCCCCTCCGGGAGGCGCGCGCGCGTCTCGGCGAGCAGCGTGTCCGTGCCCTCGCCCGTGCGGGCGCTCACCGGGAGGAACGCCTCGAAGCCGTGCACCGCCGCGAGCGCCTCGATGATCGTGAGGAGCTGCGCCTTGTCCTTCACCTTGTCGATCTTGTTCAGCACCAGCAGCGCCTTCGTGCCGTGCTCGGCGAGCTTCTGCGCGATGCGCTCGATCTCCTCGCGCCGCCGCTCGGGCTTCTCGAGGTAGCTCGGCACGTCCACGAGCAGGTAGGCCACGTCGACGTCGTCGAGCGTCGAGAACGCGAGATCCACCATGTAGCGGTTGAGCCGCGTGCGCGCCTCGTGGATCCCCGGCGTGTCCACGAAGATGACCTGCCAGTCCGCGAACGTCCGGATCCCGCGGATCCGGTCGCGCGTCGTCTGCGGCTTCGGCGTCGCGATGGCGATGTGCTCGCCGACGAGCCGGTTCAGGAGCGTGGATTTCCCGACGTTCGGGCGGCCGATGATGCCGACGAAGCCGGTCCGGTGCCCCGGAGGCGCCGGACGGACGGTGATGTCGCTGTCGTGTTCGTTGTCGTGGTCGCTCACGCGGCTCCCATAGTCGACCGCGGAGGGCGACACAAGGGATTCCGCCTCGCCGGTCACGGGACGGGCGGTAGGATCTCGTCGACCGCGACCGTCACGTCTGGGAAGGCGGCCACCGCGAGCACATCGCCGGGACGCCGCACGGCGACCGTGGCGTAGCCGTCCTCGCGCGGGTCCGTGTGCTCGTGGACGCAGCGGGCGGCGAGGTCCACGACCCAGTATTGGGGGACGCCGAGCTCTGCGTAGAGACGCGCCTTCGGCCCGAGGTCCGTCCTGAGCGTCGTCTGCGAGACCTCGACGAGGAGGTGGGCGTGCGCGGCGTGCGCCTCCGGGCGGTCCTCGGCGGGCGGGATGACCGCGAGGTCGGGCTCCGGCTCGGACCAGTCACCGGCACGGAACGGGAACTGCACGCTCACGACGGCGCGATCGTCGAGTTGCCGATCCAGGAGGCGCCCGAGACGCCGCGTCGACCATCCGTGGTCGGAACCCTGTGGGCTCATGTCGACGATGACGCCGTAGAGAAGCTCCACGCGCGCGTCTTCGCGGAGGACGCCGGCCGCGGCCATCTGCTCATATTGATGCCTCGTGAGTCGGTGCACGCGCGCGAGGTCGTCGAGGGAGAACGCAGCCGTCATGTCGCCATGATAGACACTCGCCGGACGCGCACCAAGCGAGGGCGCTAGCCGAGCGCCTCGAACGCGGCGACGACGTAGGCGACATCGTCGTCGTCGAGGTCGCGGTGCGTGACGAGGCGGCCCGTCTGCGGCCCCGTGTCGTAGAGCAGCACCCCGCGCTCGGCGAGCCGGTCCTGGAGCGCCCGCGCGGTCCCCCACGCCGCGTCCACCGCGAAGCAGACGAGGTTCGTCCGGACCGCGTGTGTCGGCCGCGCCACCCCACAGCGCACCATCGCCTCCGCGATGCGCGCCGCCCGCGCGTGGTCCACCGCGAGCCGCGGCACGTGCTCCTCGAGCGCGTAGAGCGCCGCCGCCGCGAGGATCCCCGCCTGCCGCCAGCCACCGCCCAGCCGGTGCCGCATCCGGTCCGCCTCCTCGCGCAGCGCCCGCGACGTCACGAACGCGCTCCCGACCGGCGCCCCGAGCCCCTTCGAGAAGCACACGCTCACGGAGTCGAACGGCGCCGCGATCGCGTCCGCGCGGACCTCGCACGCGGTCGCCGCGTTGAAGAGGCGCGCCCCGTCGAGGTGACACGCCATCCCGCGCGCCTTCGCCCACGCCGTCGCCGGCGCGAGCTCCTCCGGCGAGAACGGGATCCCGCCCGCCGCGTTGTGCGTGTTCTCGAGCGCGAGCACCCGCGCCCGCGGCGCCTTCGCCCCGCTCGGCGGCGTCGCCGCCGCGAGCGCCTCCACCGACGGGAGCCCGCTCGCCGACGCGACCGTCACGAGCTGGACGCCCGCGTTCGCGGCGCCGCCGGCCCCCTCCCACATCGCGATGTGCGCCCGCTCGTGGCAGACGACCGCGTCCCCCGGGCGCGTGTGCACCCCGAGCCCGAGCTGGTTCGACATCGTGCCCGTCGGCACGAAGATCGCCGCCTCCTTCCCGAGCCGCTCGGCGATCGTCGCCTCGAGCCGGTTCACGAGCGGATCCTCGCCGTAGCAGGCGTCGCCGACGTCCGCCTCGGCCATCGCCCGCCGCATCGCCGCCGAAGGGCGCGTCACCGTGTCCGACCGCAGATCGACCGATCGCATCGCGCTCGCCTCGCTCATCCGCCGAAGATCGTCTTCCGCTCGCGGAGGCGCTCGTCGATCATCCGCTGGATCGTCGCCCGCAGCTCCTCGTTGAGCTTGTTCAGCTGCACCCGGTCGCCGATGACGTCGTCGCCGAGGTGCGTCACGTCGATGGGCTCGCCGAAGTCGATGTACCACTTCGTCGGGTACGGGATGAGCCCGAGCGGCCCGAGCAGCGGCAACGTCGGCGTCACCGGGATGTACGGCAGCCCCACCGCCTTCGCGAGCCACCCCACCTTCGTGATGAGCGGCATCGCCTCCTCGGCGCCCACGATCGACACCGGCACGATGGGCGCCTTCGCCGCCGCCGCGAGCCGGATCGCCCCGCCGCGCCCGAAGCGCTGGAGCCGATAGCGCTTGCGGTAGAGCTTGCCGATCCCCTTCACCCCCTCCGGGAAGACGAGCGTGACCTCGTCCTTCTCGAGGAGCCGCAGCGCGTTCTCCTGGCACGCGCGCACCGCCCCGAGGCGCGTCATCAGCATCCCGAGGTACGGGAGGTGGTACATGAAGTCTTCGACGAGCGGCCTCACGAGCCGGTGCGCCGGGTGCTGATGGCGGATCGCCGCGACGACCATCGCGCCGTCGTAGGGCAGGGTCCCCGAGTGGTTCGCGACGAGCAGCACGCGCCCGTCGTCCGGCACGTGCTCGAGCCCGCGCGACTCCACGCGGAAGTAGTGGTCGTGGAACCACTTGCCGACCTTCTCGAGCGGCTCGAGGAACGCCGGCTCGAACCCGAACTCGTCGGTCTCCCGCACTGCACCGGACTTCGCGACCGCCTCGACAGCGGCCTTCAGGCGATCGACGCCGACTCTCCTGAGCAGTCGCAGCACGTCGCGCACGCCCGGCGCCGAGCCGAGCTGGTCGAGGAGCTCCGCGAGCTGCTCGAGCGAGACGATCTCGCCCTTCGACTCGAAGACGTCGCCGCTGACCGAGATCGCGTCGACGTAGTGGTCCATCGCCGGGTCGCGGTGGCCATCGTCGCGCGCCTCCGCGGCGTCGCTCGGCGGCGCGTCGGGCCTCGTGCTCGTCATCGGGGGTCCTCCTTCAGAGCCCGGGCGGGGGCGGAGCGATCGGCGGCGGCGCGCCGCGGTAGCCGAGGCTCTCGTAGAACGCCTCGAGCGCCTGCCGCGACGAGTAGCGCGGCGTGAAGCCCATCACGTCCCGCATGCGCGCCCCCTCGGCGACCCAGCTGTAGCGCAGGAAGTTCAGGAACGTCCCGGGCGCGTCCGCGAGCTGCAGGTTGAAGAGCGCGTCGCCGATCGGGTAGCCGAGGAGGTGCGGGACGGCGATGGGGAGCCGCCCGCCGAGCTTCAGCGCGTCGGTGAAGTAGAGGGTGCCGTCGCCGACGATGTTGTAGACGCCGGGGTGATCCTCGGCCACGGCCTTCACGAGCGCGCCGACGGCGTCGTCCTCGTGGAGGAACTGCACCATCGGGTCGTAGCCCATGAGGCGCGCCACGAGCTGCCGCGAGAGCACGCGCGTCCACCACGAGCGGATCGTCGGCCCGAGCGTGATGCAGAAGCGGAGCGACGTGCAGATGATCTTCGGGCAATCGCGCGCGAGCTTCTGGAGCTCCATCTCCGCGCCCACCTTGTCGCGCACCCAGCGGCTCCGGGGCTCCCCGCGGAGACGCGCGCCCTCCTCGAGGAACGCCGGGTTCATCGGATTCGCGCCGTAGACCATCGTCGTCGAGCGCAGGACCACCTTGCGCACGCGCGCCTCGGCCGCCGCGTTCATCACGTAGAGCGTGCCGATGGCCTCGAGCTCGTGCGCCCAGGAGCTCGAGTGCGACGGGTGCGCGAGGAACGCGAGGTGACAGAGCGTGTCGACGCCCTCGTCGCGCAGGATCCGCGCGCCCTGCTCGTCGGCGTTCGGGTTCGTGAGGTCGAGCCGCACGAAGCGCGTCTTGAGCCCGCCGCTCTCGGGCGGGCGGATGTCGAGCGCCACGACGTGCTCGCAGCGCGGGTCCGCCTCGAGCGCCGCGATGAGGCGCTCGCCGAAGAACGTGCGCGCGCCGGTCAGCGCGACCCGGAACCCGGCTCCAGCCACGTCGGCCTCCTCGGCGGCGCTCAGTCCACCGGCTTCTTGATGGGATCCTCCGAGAAGGAGCGCGTCTCCTTGCTCGTGGTCGTCACCTTGATCTCGGTCTTCTCGGTCGGGAGCGCCACGTAGGTCACCGAGTCCACGATGGACGCCGCGACCTTCTTCGACACCGCCTCGTCCGCGCTCATCATGAGCCCGCCGCCCTCGACGGTCGTCTGCAGCGCGCGCGCGTCCATGCCGACGCGCTTCGCGAGCCGCGCGTAGAAGCGCCCCATGAAGCGGGCGCGCGCCTCTTGCAGCAGCACGTCCTTCGGGTCGTCCTTCTTCGGCGGCGTCGCGGGCGCGGGCGTCGCGCCCGGCGCCGGCGGAGACGCAGCCGCGGGCGTCGTGTCCGGCTTCTCGGGCTTCTTCACGCCCTCGTAGTCGAGCTCCGTGAAGACGAGCCCCGCCGACGGGAACATGACGACCTGATCGGCCATCGGCGCGAGCGAGGCGCCGGCGCCGTGGATCTGCGTCATCACGACGGCGACGACCGGGCTCTTCAGCGAGCGGATCGTGTCGGCCACGATCATCACGCCCTGGGCGCTGCCGTCGGTGGCCGTGATGAGCAGGTAGATCGGCAGCTGCCCCTTCGCGTCGAGCTTCACGAGCTTCCCGGCGACGTCGGAGGCGGTCTTCACGTCGAGCCGGCCCTCGACCTCGATGCTCCGGTCGGTGAGCTGCATCGCGGCAGCGTGACCGACGAACGCGAGCGCGAGCGCTGTGGCGAGGAGGAGACGGACGAGCTTCTTCATGCGGCGACCTCGATTCGTTCGGAGCGCCAAGGTGACCCGAGCCGGTGCCCATTGCAAGGGTTGGCGAGCGCCGCCGCTCGCGCGCCCGAGGCGCGGCGCGCGCGGCCGTCGGGAGCTACCGCTTGTTCTTGGCGGCGAGGCGATCCCTCAGCGCCGCGAAGCGCGCGAGCTGCTCGCTCTTCTCGACCGCGCCGCCGCCGGGCGCGCGCTCCTCGTCGACGCGGTTCGCCGCCGGGATCTCGCGCAGGAAGCGGCTCGGCCGCGACGGCTCGGTCCCCTTGAAGCGCTTCTGCACCCGCGCGAGCGTGAGGTAGGCGATCCGCCGCGCCCGCGTGACGCCGACGTAGAAGAGGCGCCGCTCCTCGGTGACGTCGCCCTTGCCCTCGTCGAGCACACGCTGGTGCGGGATGATCCCCTCCTGGCAGCCGATCATGAAGCAGACCGGCCACTCGAGCCCCTTCGCGGAGTGCAGCGTCATGAAGGCGACCGCGTCGCGCTGCTCGTCCTCCTCGGACTTGTTCTTCGAGTCGAGCGCGATGATCCGCAGGAAATCACGCAGATCCCCCCCCGACCGCTCTTGGTAGTTGCGGATCCCCTCGATCAGCTGCTCGATGTTCCGCCAGCGCCGGTGCCCGCCGGGGCCCTCGGTCGGGTCGCGGATCCACGCCTCGCGCGCCCCCGTCGCCTCGCACAGGTACTCGAGCACCGCGGCCCCGTCGCGCTCGGTGCGGTACTTCCGGCGCGCCTCCGCGAGCACGTCGCGGAGCGCCGCGAGCTTCTCCCGCTGCGTCTTGTTCAGCGCCTCGTTCTCCTCGACCTTCGCGAGCGCCGCCTTGATCGCGCCGCTCTCGCCGCCGGCGTCGTGCAGCGCCGCGATGGCGGCCGGGCCCACGCCGCGCCCCGGGAAGTTGATGATGCGGAGGAGGCTCACCTCGTCGTCGGCGTTGTCCACGAGGCGGAGGTAGCTGAGCGCGTCCTTCACCTCCTTCCGCTCGTAGAACTCGTGCGCGCCGACGAGGCGGAAGGGCACCCCCGCGAGGCGGAACGACTCCTCGATGGCGCGCGTCTGCATCGACGTCCGGAAGAGCACCCCGAACTCGTGCCAGGGGCGGCTCTCCTCGCTCGCGCGCCGGCGGATCTCGGCGGCCACGAAGGCGGCCTCGGCCTCGGGATCCTTGCAGGTGACGACGCGCACCTTCTCGCCCTCGCCGACGTCGGTCCAGAGCGACTTCACGCGCCGCTCCGTGTTGTTCCCGATGACGCCGTTCGCGGCGGCGAGGATGTGCCCGGTCGAGCGGTAGTTCTGCGTGAGCGCGATGGCGGTCGCGTCCGGGAAGTGCTTCTCGAACTCGAGGATGTTGCGGAAGTCCGCGCCGCGCCAGCCGTAGATGCTCTGGTCGTCGTCGCCCACGACGCAGAGGCTCCGGTGCTCGCTCGCGAGGACCCGCATGAGGCCGAGCTGCGCCGTGTTCGTGTCCTGGTACTCGTCGACGAGGATGGTGCGGAAGCGGGCGCGCCACTTCTCGAGCACCTCCGGGTGGTCGTGCATGAGGCGCACGGGCGCGATGATGAGGTCGTCGAAGTCGAGCGCCTGGTACGCCTCGAGCCACTCGAGGTAGGCGCGGTAGACGCGCGCGATCATCTTCTTCGCGGGGTTCTGCGCCATGCGCGCGGGGTCCACGCCGGCGTTCCGCGCGTTCGAGATGGCCGTCATGAAGACGCGCGGATCGTGCCGCTTCGGGTCGATGCCGAGCTGCTTCAGGCACTGCCGCACGGCGCCCGCCTGGTCGGCCGCGTCGAGCAGGCTGATCCCGCGCCGGAAGCCGAGGTGGCGCGCCTCCTCCTCGAGGATCTTGAGCCCGAGCGAGTGGAACGTGCCGATCGTCATGGCGCGCGCGGCGTCGTGGCCGAGGAAGCCGGCGACGCGCTCGGCCATCTCGCCGGCGGCCTTGTTGGTGAAGGTGAGCGCGAGGATGTGGGCGGGCTCGACGCCCTCGACGACGAGGTCGGCGATGCGCACGGTGATGACGCGCGTCTTCCCGGTGCCGGCGCCCGCGAGCACGAGGACCGGCCCGCCGCGGTGCTTCACGGCGGCGCGCTGCTCGGGGTTCAGGGCGTCGACGAGGTCGCGCACGCGGGCGGCGGTGCTCACGGCCCACTCGTTTAACCGGAGCTGCCCCCGAACTTCAACGCGCGTGTCGCGTGTTCGGGCCGCGCCGGTGTCGACAGCCGACGCGACTCTCGGCGATGCTCGCCGCTCCCGCTCGCCCCCTCCGCGACGCCCGCCGACGAGGTGCCTCATGGCCGACAACGACGTCACGACCGCGGTCACCCTCGAGTGCCGCTTCTGCAACACGAAGAACCGCGTGCCGATCGAGCGCGCGCTGAAGGATCTGCCGGCCGTGAAGTGCGGGAGCTGCGGCATCGGCCTCCTCCGCGTGCACGGGGAGCCGCTCGCGGACGTGACGGACGACCAGATCGCCCACCCCTTCGACCGCGAGGCGCTCGACACCCTGAAGAAGATCCCGCTCGCCGCGACCATCATCGAGAAGCTCCTCGGGAGCACCATCGACAAGCTCGCGCGCTTCCGGATGATGGCGAACGCGATCCGCGTGGGGCCGAAGCAGGCGCCGCGCCTCTGGGCGCTCTACCTCGAGGCCGCCGGGCGCCTGAACGTCGACCCGCCGCCGCTCTTCATCGCGCAGACGCCCGTCATCAACGCCTGGGCGATGGGCGCCGGGCAGCCGACGGTGACCGTCACGACCGCGCTCATCGAGCACATGGACGACCGCGCCATCTGCGGCGTCCTCGGCCACGAGCTCACGCACGTGCGCCTCGGGCACGTCACCTACCGCACCCTCGTCATCCTCATGCTGCAAGGCGCGCTCAGGCTCCTCGACGTGTTCGGGCTCGCCGGGATGGTGCTGAAGCCCATCCAGATCGCGCTCTACCGCTGGTATCAGATGTCCGAGCTCTCGGCCGACCGCGGCGAGCTGCTGACGACGGGCTCCCTCGAGCAGTTCGTCCGCACGCAGATGACCCTCGCCGGCGGCACGGCGCGCTGGGCCGACGACCTCGACGTGGCCGCGTTCATCGAGCAGGCGCACGAGGCGGAGGCCATGCGCGACGGCGACCTCCTCCTCTGGGCGATGGAGCTCCTGTCGTCGTCCGAGCGCACCCACCCGCTGAACGTGTGGCGCGTCCACCACGCCCTGCGCTGGGCGCAGTCGCCCGAGTTCTTCCAGGCGCTCGCCGGGAAGGCCGCGCCGCGCGCGATCAGCGGCTGACGTCGAGCGGGCGGCCGCCTTGGACCGTCGCCGTGACCGCGGCCTCGAGCCACGCGCGCGGGTCGCGCGTCGCGTCCACGTCGAAGCAGGTGGCGTCGAAGACGTAGCCCGGCGCGAAGCGACCGCGATCCGCCTCCTCGGAGACGGCGTAGGCGGCGCCGCGCGAGTAGGCGCGGATGGCCTCGAGCGCGGTCAGGCGCTCGTCGGGGAGCCAGCCGCCCGCGGGCTCGCCGGCGCCGTCCTCGCGCGTCACGGCCGCGTGGATCCCGAGCGCGGGTGAGACGCTCTCGACGGGCGCGTCCGAGCCGAACGCGAGCGGGATCCCGCGGTCGAGGACCGTGCGCCACGCGTAGGCGCCGACGAGGCGCTCGCGCCCGAGGCGCGCCTCGGCGAAGCCCATGTCGGCGGTGGCGTGCGTCGGCTGCATGCTCGCGACCACGCCGAGCGCGGCGAAGCGCGACCAGTCCTCCGGCGCGACGACCTGCGCGTGCTCGATCCGGTCGCGGAGGGCGGGGCCGTCGCCGCGCGCCGCGGCGATGACGTCGAGCGCGACGCGGTTCCCGCGATCGCCGATGGCGTGGATCGCGATGGGGAGGCCGTGGGCGTGGGCGCGGCGCGCCGCGGTGAGGAGCGTCTCCTCGGGCGCCATCAGGCCGCGCTCGCCGGGCGCGTCGCTGTACGGCGCGAGCAGCGCGGCGCCGCGGCTCCCGAGGGCGCCGTCCGCGAAGACCTTGACGCCGACGACGCGGACGTCGGGCGCCACGTCCACGGGGCCCGGGGGGTGCGCGTCGAGCCAGGCCCAGGTCGCGGCGTCGTCGCCGAGGTAGACCGCGACCCGCACCGGCAGGGCGCCCTCGCGCCGCGCGATGGCCGCGAGCGACTCGAGCTCCGCGACGGTGGCCGCCATGAAGTGGACGCCGACGAGACCTGCGCGCGCGGCGGCCACGAGGCCGTGGGTGAGCCAGCGCTCGCGATCGGCGGCGGTCTCGGGCGCCGCGAGGACCTTCCGGAGCGCGTCCGAGGGGTCGACGACCACGCCGCTCGGCCGCCCGTCGGCGCCGCGGAGCACGCGCTCGCCGGGGCGCTCCCCGCCCTGGTCCGCGAGGTAGCGCTCGATGAGCGCGACGCCCGCGGCGTTGACCCAGATCGCGTGGCCGTCGACGCGCTGGAGCGCGACGAGCCCGCCGCCGCCTGTGTCCTCGAGGTCCGCCGCGGTCGGGAAGGCGCGGTCGGGGAACAGCTCCTGATCCCAGCCGCCTCCCGTGACGACGGCGAGATCCGGGCGCTGGCGCCGGAGCGCGGCGACCTTCCCGCGCACCTCGGCCGGGGACGCGGCGCCGTGCACGTCGAGCGTCTCCTGGGCGCGGCCGATCCACGCGAGGTGCACGTGGGCGTCGACGAGCCCGGGGACCGCCACGGCGCCGGGCAGCCGCACGACGAGCGCGTCGGCGGGGGGTGGCGAGGGGATCGCGTCGTAGACGGCCTCGATGCGGCCGTCCGCGCCCACCGCGATGGCCCGCAGCGGCGCCGCGCCGTCGTCGGCGGTGACGAAGGCGGGGCCGACGTAGAGGCGGGCGCCGGGTGCAGTGGGTCCGTGCGCATTGGGGTTGGGTGCGCCAGCGGTCGCGCAGCCCGCGACGAGGGAGCCGGCGAGGGCGCCGAGGACGGTGGGTCTCCTCATGGCCCCGACCCTCGTCCGCTTCGGGGCGCGCGGTCAAGGGCGGCGGGCGCCGGCTTGCCAACGCGACCGCTTCTCGCCGAAGCTCGGGCCATGCCCCTCGCACCCGAGCCGACCGAGCCAACGCCGCGCCGGAGGGCGCGCGTCGCCGCCGTCGCGCTGCTGCTCGCGCTCGCCACGCCGCCCGCGGCCTGTGGGGGCGGGAGCCCGCCGCCGCCGACGCCGGAGGAGGTCGCCGCGAACGCCGCGTGCACCCCGAAGCTCGACGAGCGCTTCGATCCCGTGGCCTTCCGCGCGGCCCACGAGAAGGCGCGCCTGCTCGGGGGGACGGTCGGCACGAAGAACGCGAGCGACTACGTCGAGCGCCGCACGCGCGATGGCTATCGCCTGCGCCGCCTGACGAGCACGGCCGTGATGGCGCTCGCGCTGCTCGTCGTGGGCGCCCTCGTCGGGACGCTCCTCCTCGGGCTCCTCGGGCGCCGCCCGCCGCTCCACTACGCGCAGCGCCTCGGCGCCGCGGTCGACCGCGAGCTCGAGGCGATCCGGGCGCTGAAGTCCGAGAGCGCCGCCCACAAGGCGATCTTCGCGCGCCTCGACGACCTGCTCCTCCGCGCCGACCGCGCGTCCGAGCGCCTCGTCGACCTCTGCACGCCGCTCGAGCGCCACGACGACGACGACCCCGTCAGCGTCCAGCGCCTCGACGAGCTCTACACCCACCTCGAGGCGGTCGTCGGCCTCGTCGAGCGGCTCCACGTGCGCGTGGTACCCTGGGCCGAGCGCGTCGCGCGCGAGCCCGGCGACGAGGCGGCCGTGCTCGGCGAGGTGGACGAGGCCGTGAAGGCCGTCGACAAGACCCTGTCGGGGCTCTCGTGAGGGGCGCCCTCGCCGTCGTCGCCGCGCTCGCGGCCCTCACCGCCGCGTGCGGCGGGAGCCAGGGCGTCCCCGGGAAGGCCGCGCCGCCCGAGGCCGAGCAGCCCGCGATCATGCCGCTCATCGAGCTCGACGCGGGCGAGATCCGCCTCAAGGCCGAGGAGGCCGCGCTCCGCCACGAGAACACCCAGCTCGGCTGGCGCTGCGGCTATCAGAAGGCGTGGCTCGCCGTCCTCGACGACGCGCGCGACGCCGCCCCCGAGCGCTGGCGCTCCCACACGGTCGGCGCCGTGCTCGTCACGGGCCTCGTCTGCTTCGCGCTCGGGCTCGTCGGCACCTTCGGCCTCGCCTACCTCCTCCCGCGCCTGAAGCGCCGCCGCAGGTCCCCGCGCGACGACGAGGCGCTCGGCTGGCTCGCCTTCTTCCGCGACGGCTTCCGCCGCTTCCTCGCCTCGCTCGGCCGCGTGCTCCGCGTCGACTACTTCGATCGCAGCGCCGCGCGCGCCCGCGCCGAGGCGATCCACGAGGCCCGCGACGCCGAGCGCCTCCTCCGCGGCGCGATCGCGGCGCTCGACAAGATCCCCGACGCCCCCGCCGAGCGCGACCGCCTCCTCGGTGACGCCCTCGTCACCTGGCGCGACGACGTGCAGGCCGTGCGGCGCGTGCTCGAGGCCTCGGGCGCGTTCTCGGCGGCCATCGCTCCGGCCCAGGCGGGGACCCGTCTTGCTGCAACGCGAAAGGCCGCAAACCGGCTCTACAAGGCCCTCGTTCGCCATGACGTGTTGCAGCGCACACCGGACGCGGGGCGCTGGGACCTGTGGCAGCAGATCGCGGACGAGCGCCCCACCCTCCCCTACTCCGCGGCGCGCCGCGCCAAGGAGCGCCCGCTCGAGCGGTGGGTGCGCCCGGTCGGCTGGGTCGGCGTCGTCGGCATGGCCATCACGCTCCCGATGCTCGCCGCCTGGACGGCCGCCGGCGCCTTCCCGCTCTTCTTCGCGCTGCTCTTCGCGTTCGCCTCCATCGGCGCGGTGCTGACGGCGCGGGTGCACCTCTTCCAGGCCGGCCGCGCCGCCCTCCTCCCCGGCCTCGCCGACCGGCTCGCGGGCTGGCTCACCGCGCTCACGGTGGTCGTCGCGCTGCTCGTCGCCGTGTCCGCGATGGCGACCGCCGAGAGCGGCCTCGACCTCGGCGATCCCCCACCGATCGACCTCCCGACCGAGCTCCAGGCGACGCCGCCCCCCGCGGCCGCCGCCGACCTGCCTCCGACCCCGTGACAAGCCCGCGCGGCTCGGCCTTGCCTCGGGCGACGGGTCCTGCGAGCGTCGTCCCCCGATGCTGAGGTGTGCCACCATCGCCGCCGTCGCCGTCGCCGTGTTCGCGCTCGCCGCGTGCGCCTCGGGGCCCGACCGCCCGCCGACCGACGAGGTCGGCGAGGCGCTCCAGGCACGCCACGACGCCGCCGTGGGCATGGCGCAGCGCCTGACCCTCCGCGGCCGGACCGATCCGAACCCGCCCTGCCTCGAGCTCTGCCAGGCGACCGTCGAGGCGTGCGAGAGCGCGGCCGCGGTCTGCGATCACGAGGGCGTCGGCGACCGCTGCCACGACGCGAAGAGCGGCTGCGACTGGACGGTCACGATGATCCCGCGCGGGTGCCGCTACTGTCTGCCATGAACGCCTACGACGACGCGCCGCCGCCGCCGCGCGCGGTGCTCCACCGCTACGACGACCCAGTCGACGCCGTCTGGGTCGCGCTCCTCGCCGAGCTCGGCTTCGAGCTCCACCGCGACGACGGCGCCTACGCCTCGTTCGACGGCGATCGCACCCTCACGATCGCGACGCCCGCGACGCTCGACGCGGACGACTGCCTCGCGCAGATGATCCTCCACGAGCTCTGCCACGCCATGGTCGCCGGCGATCGCGGCCGCGCCGCCCTCGACTGGGGCCTCGACAACACGTCGGCGCGCGACCTCGTCGCCGAGCACGCGACCCACCGCCTCCAGGCGGCGCTCGCCGATCGCCACGGTCTGCGCGGGCTCCTCGCGGTCACGACCGACTGGCGCCCCTACTGGGACGCGCTCCCCGCCGATCCGCTCGCCGACGACGACGCCGACGCCGGCGCCATCGAGCGCGCCCGCCGCGCCGCGATGACGGGCCGGCGCTGGGGCTGGCTCCCACGGATCGACGCGGCCCTCGCCCGCACCGCGGCCGTCGCGGGCGCCGTCCGCGCCGTCGCCGCAGAGTCCTCGCTCTGGGCCCTGACGCGCCCGCTGCACGTGCTCGGGACGCCGCGCCTCGCCGGACGCGACGGCGCGCGCTGTGGCGACTGCGCCTGGCAGCACCGCGACGGCCCCGGCGACGCCCCGCGCTGCCGCCAGCACGGCGACCGCGCGCTACCGAGCCTCGACGAGCTCGCGTGCGAGCGCTTCGAGCCCACCTTCGACCGCGACGAGTGCGCCCGCTGCGGCGCCTGCTGCCGCCAAGCCTTCCACCTCGTGCCGGTCGACGAGGACGCGCCGCTCGTGAGCGCCCACCCGGAGCTCGTCGCCGCCGACGACCACGGCCTCCACGTGCCGCGCCCGGGCGGCTTCTGCGCCGCGCTCGAGGCGCCCTGCGCGCCCTACCGCTGCCGCGTCTACCCGCTCCGACCGACGTCCTGCGACGACTTCGAGGTCGCCGGCGCGAGCTGCCTCGACGCGCGTCAGCGCCTCGGCCTGAGCGCGCGGAACCCCTTCCTCCAGCGCTTCTTCTTCTGACGCGGCGGCGCGACGGCGTACGGGTCGAGGTGCCTCGGCGAGAGCTCGCGGCGGTGGATGAAGCCCCAGCCGAAGCCGACGACCGCGTAGAGCGTGACGGCGCAGAAGATGTACTCCGGCAGGATCCGGAAGATCCCGCAGACGTAGCCGAACGCGACGTTGATGGCCGTGAAGACGTTGAGCCACATCGCCTTCCGCTTGCCGAGCTTCGGGAGCGGCAGGTTCGACACCATGAGCGCCGCGAACGCCGCGGCGATGAGCGGCATCCAGCGCACGAGCCAGACCCAGCCGTGCTTGTCGCCGATGAGGAAGATCACGACGAGGAGCCCGCCGGAGAACGTGCTCGGGAGGCCGTAGAAGACCTTCGGCCCGTCGGCCGGGAGGATCTCGGCGAGGACGTTGAACTTCGCGAGCCGGATGCACGCGCAGAGCACGTAGCCCGCGAGGAGCGCGTAGAGCCCCCAGCGCGCGGCCCCCGACGCCCAGACGTCGCCGGCGCCCGCGGGGTCGTGGAGCATCACGGCGAAGAGGATGCAGGCGGGCGCGATGCCGAAGGTCACGAAGTCGCTGAAGCTGTCGAGCTGGAGCCCGATGCGCGACGTGGCCTTGAGCGCCCGCGCCGCGGTGCCGTCGGCCTTGTCGAGCAGCACGCAGAGCACGATGAGCCAGGCGGCGCCTGCGTGATCCGCCTGGAACGACAGCACGATGGCCGCGAGCCCGAGCAGGAGGCTCGTGCACGTGATGGCGTTGGGCACCACGTAGCGCCAACGCGCGACGCGGACGTGCTGGGCGGCGGGTGCGGCGGGTTCGGGCATGACGCGACGTTAGGCCAGCCGCCCGGGCAGGGCAAGCGCCGCGCCGCGCCGCCGCGACGAAGGGAGCCGCTTCCCTTGGGCGCCGGAGCGCGGCATCCTCTCGGGGTCCCGCGCCCCGGAGGTCGCCCCGTGAACCGCCGCCGTCCCGCTCCCCTCTTGGTGAAGGCGCTCCTGTGGCTCTCCGTCGCGGCCGCCGTCGCCGCGCCCGCGTGCGGCTCGGACAGCGGCGGCGGCAGCGTCGTCGAGGACACGACCGCCACGGACACGCTCCTCGTCGCCGACTCGCAGGTCGTCTTCGACACCGGCAGCGCCGTGGACACCGTCAGCGACACGGTCATCGTCCCGGGCGAGTTCGGCTCCGCCTGCAACTCGAACAAGGACTGCACCACCGGCTGGTGCGTCGAGGGGCAGAACGGCTACATCTGCACGAAGGAGTGCCGGGAGGAGTGCCCCGAGGACTTCGACTGCAAGGCGGTCGGCAACACCGCGGCCGACGTCGTCTTCCTCTGCATCCCGCGCCTCCAGCGCCTGTGCGCGCCCTGCCTCGACGACCTCCAGTGCCCGGGCGGCGCCTGCATCCTCGTCGACGGCGCCGGCCAGTGCGCGACCGGCTGCGACCAGGACGGCGGCTGCCCCGACGGCTTCTCGTGCGGCGACGACCCCGAGGGGACCCACGCCGGCGGCTACTGCCTCCCCGAGACGGGGAGCTGCAGCTGCACCGCGTCGCTCGCCGGGAACCAGCGGAGCTGCTCGCGCGAGAGCGACCTCGGCACGTGCTTCGGCGTCGAGACGTGCCTCGGCGCCGAGGGCTGGGGCGACTGCAGCGCGCGCGAGCCCGCCGAGGAGATCTGCAACGGCGTCGACGACGACTGCAACGGGCTCGTCGACGACGGGCTCCCCGCGTCGCAGCCGTGCAGCAACGACGTCGCCGGCGTCGGCTCCTGCGCCGGCCTCGCCGCCTGCTACGGGCCGGCCGGCTGGGTCTGCCAGGCGGCGACCCCCGAGCCCGAGACCTGCGACTTCCGCGACGACGACTGCGACGGCGTGACCGACGAGGGCTTCGCGACCGACGGCGTGTACGACCAGTACGAGCACTGCGGGAGCTGCTTCGCGAGCTGCGCCGACGGCTTCCCGAACGCGGCCGAGACGCGCTGCCTCCGCGACGGCGCGCGCGCCTACTGCGTCGTCGAGAGCTGCGACCCCGGCTACGTGAAGCTGAACGCCTTCCAGTGCGTGCCGGACGTCGGGAGCGTGTGCCAGCCGTGCAGCATCGCCGCGCAGTGCCTCGGCCAGGGCGCGGCGTGCGTGCCGCTCTCCGACGGGAGCTACTGCACGCGGTCCTGCGCCGGGGGCGCCGCCTGCCCGAGCGGGTTCGCGTGCCAGGCGGTCGAGGGGGCCGCGGATCCGCAGTGCATGCCGGTCAGCGGCTCGTGCACGTGCGACGCGTCCACGCCCGATCTCTCGCGCGCGTGCTCCGTGACCTACACCCCGTCGGACCCGAGCCTCCCGTCGAGCACGTGCGCCGGGATCCAGCCGTGCACGGCCGACGGCTGGGGCGCCTGCGCGCTGCCCGCCGAGGTGTGCGACGGGCTCGACAACGACTGCAACGGCGTCATCGACGACCCGTTCCGCGTCGACGGGCGCTACACCACGGTCGCCCACTGCGGCGCGTGCGGCATCAACTGCGCGAGCGTCGCGGTCGCGAACGCGACGGCCGTGTGCGACGCGGGCGGCGACGTGCCGCGCTGCGACTACGCCTGCACCGGCGGGGCGGTCGACGTGAACGGGCTCTCGGACGACGGCTGCGAGTGCCTGCCGACGCCCGGCGACGACCTCGCGGGCGACGGGCTCGACTCGAACTGCGACGGCGTCGACGGCGACGTGACGAAGGGGATCTTCGTGTCGAAGGACGGCGTCGACACGGCCCCCGGCACGCGCGAGGCGCCCGTGCGCACCATCACGCGCGGGCTCCAGCGGGCGGCCGGGGCGCTGAAGCGCGACGTCTACGTCGCGACCGGGGTCTACTCGGAGAGCGTGGCGCTGAAGCCCGGGCTCGGCGTCTTCGGCGGCTACTCGCCCGACTTCAGCGAGCGCGAGCCGCTCCTCTACGAGACGGCCATCCTCGGCGGCACGCCGACCACGAACCTGCCGGGGACCGTGGTCGCCGTCGATCTCGGGGGCGCGCAGCAAGGCGCGACCGTGCTCGACGGCTTCACGATCTTCGGCGTGAACGCGGCGAACCTCGCGAGCACGAACAGCTACGCCGTCTACCTCCGGAACGTCGGCGCGGGCGTCACCATCCGGAACAACCGCGTCCTCGCCGGGCCCGGCGGGTCCGGCGCGCCCGGGACGCCCGGCGCGAGCGGCGCGCACGGGGCCAACGGCGGCCTCGGGAGCGACGCCCACGACACCGGCGCGTACGCGCTCCCCTTCGCGTACTGCGCCACGGCGCACGAGCGCACGGGCGGCGCGGGTGGCGCGCTGACCTGCGGCGTCACCGAGGTGAGCGGCGGCCTCGGCGGCTACGCCGACTGCCCGAGCTACGGGACGCCCCCCGCCGCGGTGAGCACGGGCCGCATCGGGCGCGGTCCGGGCGCCGGCACCGGCGGGGCCCCCGGTTGGGACGCCAAGTTCTGCACGGACAACGCGACCCCGGGCTGCCCGGACTGCAACAGCTGCTTCACGCCGCCGAACGACAACCGCGGCTCCGGCGGCGACGGCCACACGGGCGGCAGCGGCACGAACGGGAGCCGCGGGCTCGGCTGCCAGAGCCCGGCGGGCTCCGTGGTCGCGGGCGAGTGGCGCGGCGCGCCCGGGAGCGACGGCGGCGCGGGGCCCCCCGGCGGCGGCGGGGGCGGCGGCGGGAGCGGCGGCGGCGTCTACCTGACCGGCAGCGCCTGCATCGGCGACAGCGGCGGGCTCGGCAGCGACGACGTCGGCGGCTCCGGCGGCGGCGGCGGCAGCGGCGGCTGCGGGGCGACGGGCGGCACCGGCGGCAAGGCCGGCGGCGGGAGCTTCGGGATCTTCCTCGCGAACGACGCGGCCGGCGGGAAGCCGACGATCGCCGGGAACTACGTGCAGCGCGGCACCGGCGGCACGGGGGGCGCGGGCGGCCCCGGCGGCGCGGGCGGCCCCTGCGGCGCCGGCGGGAGCGGCGGGCTCCCGGGCGACGTGCTCTCGGGGCTCGCCTACGACAAGACGTGGTGCGCGAACGCGGGCGGCGCGGGCGGCGACGGCGGCGACGGCGGCCACGGCGGCGGCGGCGGCGGCGGCTGCGGCGGCGCGAGCTTCGGGATCTACGTGAGCGCGCCGGACGGGACGCCCGCGGGCTACGCGACGAGCAACACCTTCGGCGCCGGCGGCGTCGGCGGGAGCGGCGGGCAACCCGGCCCGAGCCTCGGTCACAACGCCCAGAGCGACATGATCGGCGCGAAGGGCGCCGAGCAGGACGTCAGGTAGGGCTACTTCGCGAGGACGGCGCCGGCGGTCGGGGCGTCCATCGCGTACGACCGCTCGGCGAGCGAGGTCGTCGGCACGAGGCCCGCGAAGGCGCTGACCATCGGGAGGTGCCGGTACAGGTCGTTCAGGCGCCACGCGGCCCAGAACCGCGGGAGCGGCACCGTCGAGCGCGTGCCGTCGGCCGGGTCGTTGTAGATGACGTCGCCGCCGTCGAGCCCGCGCAGGACGATCCAGTGGAGCGACGGCGTGCGCGCGTTCCAGAGCGTCGACGCTTGCACGAGCGCGAGCACCGGTCGCCCCTCCTCGAGGTAGCGCGTGAGCGCGAGCAGGGACCACGCCTCGGACGGGATCCACGGGTGCTCGAAGGGCTCGAACGCGGCGGGTGCCGCGAACTTGTCGAGCGCCGCGCGCAGCATCCCGGGCGTCGTCATCCCGGCGTCGTAGCCCGGGAGGCTCACGCGCCGAAGCGGGAACTCGTCCCACGACCAGCGGCCGATCTCGTCCCGGAGCCCGAGGAGCGCGCCCTCGTCGCCGACGCCGCGGAAGGCCGCGACGATCATGGCGGCGGCCGTCGGGCCGCAGTTCGTGACGTCGCCCGTCTGGGCGATGCCGGGGACCACGAAGTCGAGCTCGGCCGCGTCGAGCCAGGAGAGGCCGAGCGCCTCGAAGGGCGCGTCGTCGGGGGCCGGGGGGCCGACGAGGAAGTCGACCGGGGCGACCTCATCCGGCGTCGGCGGCCCGACGACCGGGAAGCGCGCGTCGTCCGCGAGCGCCGTGAGGGGGGCGGTGAGCACCCCGAGCAGGAGCGCGCACGTCGCCGTGAGCCCTCGCCTCGCCGTCCTCCGAGACCATCCCTCCGCGCGCCGTGCCGTCACCCTCGCCTCCTCGTCGTGGTCGTCAACCTCGTCGTGTCATCCTCGTGTCCTCTCTCGTGGGTGGGCGGCGCCTCTTCCGGTCCCTCCGACGGACCGCGCGGGGCCTCGCGGCGCCGCGCATATGGACTACAACGGTGCGCACGCCGCGTTTCTTCGGGAACACCTCACTTTCTCGCGGGAGCCGCGTAACCCCGACTCCGGGCCGCGTTCGAGCCGCCTTGACACCCCCTGGGATCCGGGGCACGTTCCCCGTCACTCGCGCGGCCGGACGGCCCCGCACCCCTTCGGGAGGTCCCTTGGAGAACGTCACCATCGTGAGCGCGGGCGTCCGCGTCTCCGGCACGATCACCGGCAAGGGCCCGCTGGCCGTGGCTGGCCGTGTCGACGGCCACGTGGCCGTCGAGGGTGAGGTCCAGGTCGGCCCCCGCGCCCGCGTCGAGGCGGAGGTCAACGCGGACCTCGTCGCCGTCGCCGGCTTCGTGAAAGGCACCGTGAAGGCGACCACCGCCGTGGCCCTGATGGCCGGCGGTCAGGTCGAGGGAACGATCGACTGCAAGCGAGTCGACATCGACCCGCAGGCGCGGCTCAAGGGGCGGCTGGTCATGCCGCTCACGCTGCCCCGCGGCATCAAGGGCGCCCCCACCAGCTCCGACAACGGCGGCTGGTAGGTCGACGGTAGGATTTCGAAGGAGCATCCATGGCCGACACCATCATCGGGAACAACATCGCGATCGAGGGCGAGATCTCGGGCAGCGACTCGCTGACCATCTTCGGGGTCATCCGCGGTCGCATCCACGTCAAGGAGGCCGTGCTCGTCGCGGCCACGGCCCGCATCGAGGCCGACGTGGAGGCCGGGTCCCTCGAGATCGCGGGCCACGTGCACGGCAACGTCTCGGCCGCCGACAAGGTCGAGATCAAGGCCGGTGGCAAGCTCGTCGGCGACGTGAAGGCGCCGCGGATCCTTATCGCCGATGGGGCCTCCTTCAAGGGCAACATCAACATGCAAGGCTGAGGAAGCGCTTGGCTAACACGCTCATCAGCGCGGGCCAGGTCGTCTCCGGGACGATCCGGGCCGGAGAGGACCTCGTCATCGCGGGCCACGTCCGCGGCGGGGTCGAGGCCGAGGGCCTCGTGGTCATCGAGGCCGGCGGCATCGTCGAGGCCGACGTGCGCG
Source organism: Deltaproteobacteria bacterium (assembly GCA_020632715.1). GTDB lineage: Bacteria > Myxococcota_A > UBA9042 > PHBI01 > PHBI01 > JACKFA01. The sequence continues at coordinate 1,076,976 of JACKFA010000002.1, read as the reverse complement.
CCCGCGAGGTCGTGGTGCGCGGCGTGGTGGTCGGCGAGGTCGCCGCCGTCGAGCAGCTCGAGGTCACGGCGAACGGCCAGGTGCTCGGCACCGTCAAGGCCCGCCGCGTCCTCATGCGCCCCGGCGGCCGCATCCACGGCGAGGTCACGACGGGCATGGAGATCCAGGCCGCGGTCTACGCGGATCGGCTCTCCGGGTCCCAGGGCGCCCGCCCGAAGGCGGCGGCCGCGCCGCGCGCCCAGAGCACGGCGAGCGCGTTCCCGTCGAGCTCCACACCGACGAGCGCCGCGTTCAAGGGCGGCTCGCCCTTCGGCACCTCGTCGTCGAAGCCGTTCCCGTCGTCGAGCTCGTCGAGCAGCTCCTTCCCGGGCCGGTCGAGCTCGGGTCCGACGCTGCCGCGCTCCTCCTCCCCGGGGCCGAGCGCGAGCTTCCCCAGCGGGGGTGGCGCCAGCAAGGGCTCCGGCTTCGGCGCGAGCTCCGGCTTCACGTCGAGCTTCCCGGCGGGGACGGTCGACACGCCGCCGCCGGCGCCGCCGCGGATGGACCCGCCGCGCCGCCTCGAGGACTTCCCGCCGCGACGCCCCGATCCGCTCCCGACGACCACGCCGCCGCGGTCGAGCCGGCCGCCCACGCCGCCGCCGAGCCCGCCGTCGGTCTCGCAGTGGCTCATGGACGCGGCGTTCGACGAGGTGCCGATCGTCGACGACCGGAACGCCGCGACGTCGCCCGGCCCGAGCGACACGAACCCCGCGTTCGACGTGGTCGAGATGGACGACGCGGAGCGCGAGAGCCACGCCCTCGCCGAGGACACGGAGACCTCCAAGGAGGAGAGCTGAGTCGAGAGCCCACCGGCACCCGAGACCAAGCTCTCGCGTCCCGGACGCGCTCGACCAGCCTCGCCGTGGCGCTCGCGGCCACCGCCCTCGCCTTCGCGCTCGTCGCGGGGGGGTGCGGTAGCGCCTCGTCCGCGTACTTCGACGTGCAGGACACCTGGACGCGGAAGGAGCTCGCCCACGACGGCTTCGACACCGAGGCGTACCTCTACGCCACGCTGAAGACGATGCCGTTCCGGCGCGCCTACGTCGACGAGTACTCGCGGATGTTCGCGCTCACGGGCGACCAGAAGACGAGCCTCCTCGAGGCCGAGGAGGCCGAGAACGAGGCGAGCTACGTCGTCATCGCGGCCTTCTACACCCCGGAGGTCGGCTGGAACGACCTCGACCCGTCGCGCGGGATCTGGGAGGTGCGCCTCGAGGGCCCGCGCGGCAACGTCACGCGCCCCCACAAGGTGACCCGCCTCAACAAGCGGAACCCCACGTGGGACGCGCTCTACCCCTACACGGGGCTCCACTACATCCTCTACGAGCTCCGCTTCGCGCGCACGGACGACGACGGCGAGCGCGTCGCGAACGCCGGAGAGCCGCTGAAGCTCGTCGTCTCGGGGGCCCCCGCGCGCATCGAGCTCAGCTGGACGCTGCCGCGATGAAGCAGGTCTACGTCGCCGACGGGACCCGCCTCGCGTACGAGCGCACGGGCGGCGGAGGCGGCGCGCCCGTGGCCCTCCTCGACGGGATCTCCTGCGACGGCTTCATCTGGCGCGACCTCCGGCCTGCGCTCGAGCGCGACCACCCCGTCCTCCACATGCACTACCGGGGGCACGGACGCTCCGGCCTCCCCCGCGACCCCGAGGCGTGCACGATCCCGCACCTCGCCGGCGATCTCGCCGCCCTCCTGCGCCGCGAGCGGCTCGGCCCCGCCGTGCTCATCGGCCACTCGATGGGCGTCCAGGTGGCGCTCGAGACGGCGTGGCGCCACCCGGAGGCCGTGCGCGCGCTCGTGCTCGTCTGCGGCTCCCACGGGCGCGTCCTCGACACCTTCCAGCACACCGACCTCGGCCGGCGCGTCCTCCCCGCCCTCGCGCGCGTCGCCGGGCAGCACCGGGACGCCGTCGCGCGCGTCGTCCGCGCCACGCTCCCGACCGCCCTCACCTACTCGCTGGCCGTGCTCGGCGAGGTCAAGGCCGACCTCGTGAGCCAGGCCGACCTCATGCCCTACCTCGAGCACTTCGCGCGGATGCCGCTCGACCTCTTCCTTCGCACGCTCACCGACGCCTCCGAGCGCGAGAGCTGGGCCTGGCTCCCGCGGCTCGCCGTGCCGACGCTCGTCATCGCCGGCGAGGACGACGGCTTCACGCCGGCGCTCGTGTCGCGCGAGCTCGCGGGGAGGATCCCGGGCGCCGAGCTCGAGCTCGTCCCGGGGGTGAGCCACACCGCCCCCATCGAGCGCCCCGACGCCATCGAGACCGCCATCCGCGACTTCCTGCGCGCCCACGGCCTCGACGCGTCACGGGCCCCCCACGACGCCGCCGAGCGCCCGAGCCTCGCCGCGCGCATCGTCGCGTCGCGCCGCGCGGAGATCGCGCCCGCGCGCCACGCCGGCGCGGCCTGAGCCACACCCGCCCGCGAGCGCCGCGGGCAGGCGTGAACGCCGTTCACATCTCGACGCGGAAGAGCTGCTGCCCGGCGAGGACGAGCGAGCCGCGGCGGACCGGCGCCGGCTTCGAGAGCCGGTAGTAGGTGCCGTTCGACGAGCCGAGATCCTTCAGGAAGTAGCGCCCGTCGCGCTGCATGATGACGGCGTGGAGGCCCGAGACGAAGCCGTCCGCGGGGAACGTGATGTCGCCGCGCTCGCGCCCGAGGTAGATGTCGCTCCCGCCGAGCAGGTAGACGGCGCCCCAGGCGTCCGGGGCGACGAGCTGCCCGAGGCGACCCCACGCCCCCTCCGGCACCGGGCTCCCGAGCCGCGTGACGCCGTCGCTGACCGGCTTCGACGACTTGAGCACCTCGCCGAGGAGCTCGAAGCAGAGGAGCTCCTGCCCGATCCGGAAGACGTCGCCGCTCCGGAGCTCGACCTCGTGGCTCACCTGCACGAACACGCCGTTCGTGGACTTGAGCGGGCTCAAGGTGAGCTGCGCGCCCGCGAAGTTGAACTCCGCGTGCTTCGGGCCGAGGAAGTCGTCGTGCGGGAAGTTGATGTCGGCGCCCTCGCGCCCGACGACGGTGCGCTCGTGGCCGAGCTCGTAGGACGCGCCGTCGGTGCCGTCTTCGAGGATGAGGACGAGGTGCCCTCTCCCGGGCGGCCCCTTCGGCTCGACCGCGGTCGGCCGCCGCGGCGGCGGCTCGTGCCGGTGGCGGACCATCGTCGAGGGGAGCGGCTCCTCCGGCGTCTGCGGCGCCTGCTGTTGCTGCGACTGGGGCGGGGCCGGCTTCACCCGCGCGCCGGAGCGCTGCGTCGGCGACGCGTCGGGCGCCGGCGGCGCGGCGTCCGTCTTCGCCTTCGCGGCGGGCGCGGCGGGAGCCGGGGCAGGCGTCGGCGCGGGAGCGGGCGCCTCGGGCTCGACCGGGCCGAGCGCCTCGTCCAGGTCCGCCCCGCAGCCGAGGCAGAACCGGAAGAAGACCTCGTTCTCGGTGCCGCAGAAGGGACAGACTCTCACCGCGCGTGCCTCCGAGCCCCCAGGTTTGCCGACGGCGCGTCAACTTGATTACCCGGAGGCGGCGCGCCGGTCAACTCGCCCCCGCCGGCCTCCGGAGCGCCGCCTACTCGCGCATCCCGAGGGCCTTCATCTTCTTGTAGAGGTGGCTCCGCTCGAGCTCGAGCGCCGCCGCCGTCTGCGTCACGTGCCCGCCGTGCGCGGCGAGCGCCGCGAGGATGATCGAGCGCTCCGCCTCGGCGACGAGGTCGCGCATCGGGACGCCCGCCCGGTAGAGCCCGCTCGCCATCGTCTTCCCCTCGCCGAGGAGCCGCCGCACGGCAGGCTCGGTGATGGTCGGCCCCGGCGTCAGGATGACGAGGCGCTCGCAGGCGTTCCGCAGCTCGCGCACGTTCCCGGGCCAGTCGTGCTTGACGAGGAGCTCGAGCGCCTGCGGCTCGACGCCCTTCTCGCGCATCCCATTCTCCTCGCACACGCGCTGCACGAAGGCACGGGCGAGGTCGGGCAGATCCTCCTTGTGCGCGCGCAGCGGCGGCGCCTGGATCGGCACGACGTTCAGCCGGTAGAAGAGGTCCTCGCGGAAGTCCCCCTCGGCGATGGCGGCCTCGAGGTCCTTGTTGGTGGCGGCGACCACGCGCACGTCGACGCGGATCGTCCGCGAGCCGCCGACGCGCTCGATCTCCCCCTCCTGGAGCGCCCGCAGGAGCTTCGCCTGCACGTCCATCCGCATGTCGCCGATCTCGTCGAGGAAGAGCGTGCCCGAGTGCGCGAGCTCGAACTTCCCCTTGCGCGCCTGGTGCGCGCCCGTGAACGCGCCCTTCTCGTGCCCGAAGAGCTCGCTCTCGATGAGCTCGCTCGGGATGGCGGCGCAGTTGAGCTTCACGAATGGCTTGTCCGCGCGCAGCGACTGGTCGTGGATGGCGCGCGCGATGAGCTCCTTGCCCGTCCCGCTCTCGCCCGTCACGAGCACGCGCCCCTTCGAGGGCGCCGCGAGCGCGATCGTCTCGCGCAGCTCCCCCATCGCCGGGGAGCGCCCGATGAGCTCGCTCCCCGCGCGCACCTTCGCGCGGAGGGTCTGGAGCTCGCGCTTCTGACCGGCGAACTGCAGCGCGTGCCGGATCGTGATGAGGATCTTGTCGATGGAGAGCGGCTTCTCGATGAAGTCGTGAGCCCCGCGGCGGATGGCCTCGAGCGCCATGTCGATGGTGCCGTGCCCGCTCATGACGATGACGGGGACGTCGGGCGCCGCCGCCTTCAGCTCCGCGAGCACGTCGAGGCCGTTGCCGTCGGGCAGCTGCACGTCGAGCATGACGAGGTCGTACGTGTTCGCGGCGAAGGTCTCGAGGGTCTCCGCGACGGTCTCGGCGCCGTCGCAGCGGTACCCCTCGAGCATGAGGGAGCGGGACAGGGTCGTCCGGATGTTCCGCTGGTCGTCGACCACGAGGATGGTTGCGCTCACCGATCTGACCTCTACAAAAGATTTACCACGCGAGGCGCTGGGCTCGCGTCACGATGCGACGCCGCTCGGGCCAGCGCAACGCCTCTCGCGCCGGGCCCACCCGTGCGTTGACCTTGACAGTCCGGGGGGCCCCGGACAAGGTTCGCCTTCAGCGCGGCGACGCGACCGCCCTCGCGTCGCGCCTCAACGGAACACGAAGGAACCTTGCCATGAAGTCGGCCGAGATCGCCCCCCGCAGTCTGCATGGAGTCCTCCTCACGCTCGTGGCCGGCGTGCTGGCCGCCCTCGCCCTGAGCGGCTGCCCGAAGTCCTACCCGGACTGCGACGACGACAAGGGCTGCAAGTCCCACGGCGAGGTCTGCATCGACGGGAAGTGCCGTCAGTGCCGCGACGACAGCCAGTGCACCAAGCTCGACGCGTGCATGACCTGCGTCGCGAACGAGTGCGTGAAGCGCGCCGGCTGCTGCAAGTCCGATCTCGACTGCCCGAACGGCAAGTGCTTCAAGAACCCGGGCAACCCGAGCGGCCCCGGCACCTGCCAGGAGTGCGGCAACGACTCGCACTGCCCCTCGGGCCAGAAGTGCTCGAACGGCTCGTGCGTGCCGGACATCGCCTGCACGGACGACTCGTTCTGCCCGGACGGCCAGAAGTGCATCAACGGCAAGTGCATCGTCAGCTCCTGCGAGCCGACGCAGGTGTACTTCGACTTCAACGAGTACGTGATCCGGCTCGACCAGGAGTCGGTGGTGCAGGCGAACGCGTCGTGCATCTCGAAGACCACCGCCCGCTGGCGCGCCGAGGGCCACTGCGACGAGCGCGGCTCCGACGAGTACAACCTCGCGCTCGGCCAGCGCCGCGCGGCGAGCGTCGTCCGGCAGTACCAGGCGCTCGGCGTCGCCCGCGAGAACCTCTCGGTCATCTCGTACGGTGAGGAGAAGCCGGTCTGCGGCGAGTCGAACGAGTCCTGCTGGTCGAAGAACCGCCGCGTGGAGACGGTCCGCCAGTGAGCGTCCGCATCGGCCGCGCCGCGCTCGTCGCGGCGCTGCTCGCGACGGGGAGCGCGGCCGGCAGCGGCTGCGCGACCTCGGGTGACGTGGACCGGCTCGAGGCCCGCATCGGCGGCCTCGAGAAGTTCCGCGACCGCCTCGAGCAGTCGATGAAGGAGGACGTCGCCCGCCTCGAGAAGCTCCACCAGATGCTGACCGAGGCCGAGGAGACGCTCAGGAAGAGCGGCGCGAACCTCGGCCTCCGCGTGGAGCGCCTCGAGACCGACGACACGAAGCTCAAGGGCGACCTCGAGGCCGCGACCGTGCAGCTGCGCTCGGTCGAGGCCGACCTCAACGTCATCAAGCGCGAGCTCGCCGACCGCCTCGGCTCCACGGCCTTCTTCCTCCCGCACGACCTGCCGAAGGACAAGGACGGCATGTGGGCGGCGGGTGAGAAGGCCGCGGCCGCCGGGGACGTGCGGCAGACGCAGGCCATCTTCGAGCTCTACGAGGCGTCCTTCCCGGACGACGTCCGCGCGCCGACCGCGCTCTGGGAGATCGCCAAGGCGATGGAGAGCCACGGCGACACGGACGAGGCCATCCGCTACTACCAGAAGGTCTTCGACCGGCACCACGACGCGCCAATCGCCCCGCAGGCGGTCATGCGCATCGCCGAGATCTACGTGATCAAGGGCGACTGCGGGCGCGCGAAGAGCATCCTCAAGTTCGCCGGCGACGAGTTCAAGAGCGGGCCCGAGGGCGCCGCCGCGAAGAAGCGGCTGAAAGAGCTCGGCAAGGACTGCAAGTAGGCGCGGTCGATGGGCGGCCACGACGCACCGGTCGACGTCATCGTCGTGGGCGCAGGCCACGCCGGCTGTGAGGCCGCGCTCGCCGCGGCGCGCATGGGCGCGTCCGTGCTCGTGCTCACGATGAACATCGACCGGGTCGGCTGGATGAGCTGCAACCCGGCCATCGGCGGGCTCGGCAAGGGGCACCTCGTCAAGGAGATCGACGCGCTCGGCGGGGCGATGGCGCGCGTGACCGACCGCGCCGGGATCCAGTTCCGGCAGCTCAACACGAGCAAGGGGCCGGCCGTCCGCGGGAGCCGCGCGCAGGCCGACAAGCTCGAGTACGCGCGCGTCATGCGGCTCGAGATCGAGTCGGCGCCCGGCGTGTCGATGAAGCAGGCGGGCGTCGCCGACCTGCTCGTCGCCGAGGGCCCCGGCGGTGAGCGCGTGGTGACCGGCGTCGTCACGGACCTCGGCGTCCGCTACGCCGCGCGCGCCGTCATCCTCACGACCGGCACCTTCCTCAAGGGGCTCTGCCACTACGGCGAGAAGAAGCTCGCGGGCGGGCGCGCAGGCGACGCGGCGGCGACCGGGCTCTCGGGGGCGCTCGCGCGGCTCGGCTTCCCGCTCGGGCGCCTCAAGACGGGCACCGTGCCGCGCCTCGACGGGCGCACCATCGACTTCGCGGGGCTCGAGGTGCAGCCCGGCGACGACCCGCCGCGGCCGTTCGCGGCGTACGGCGGCGGCGTCACGCTGCCGCAGGTGCCCTGCCACATCACCTACACGAACGATGCGACGCACCGCGTCATCCGCGAGAACCTCCACCGCTCGCCGATGTACTCGGGCCAGATCGAGGGCACGGGGCCGCGCTACTGCCCGTCGATCGAGGACAAGATCGTCCGCTTCGCCGACAAGGACCGCCACCAGCTCTTCCTCGAGCCGGAGGGGCTGTCGACGCGCGAGATCTACCCGAACGGGATCTCGACGAGCCTCCCCTACGACGTGCAGCTCGCGATGGTGCGCACCATCCCGGGGCTCGAGCGCGCGGAGATCACGCGCCCCGGCTACGCCGTCGAGTACGACTACGTCGACCCGCGGGAGCTCACGCACGCGCTCGAGACGCGGCGCGTCGGCGGGCTCTTCTTCGCGGGGCAGCTGAACGGGACGACCGGCTACGAGGAGGCCGCGGCGCAGGGCCTCCTCGCGGGCGTGAACGCGGCGCTGCGCGTGCGCGGCGAGGCGCCCTTCGTGGTCGGGCGCGGCGAGGGCTACCTGGGCGTGCTCGTCGACGACCTCGTCACCCGCGGGGTCGACGAGCCGTACCGCATGTTCACGTCGCGCGCGGAGTACCGGCTGCTCCTCCGCGAGGACAACGCCGACGAGCGGCTCATGCCCGCGGGGCGCCGCCTCGGGCTCGTCGACGACCGCGTCTGGGGCGCGTTCCTCGCGCGCTCCGCCGCCGTCGAGGGCGCGTGCGCCGCGCTCCGCGAGGCGCGGCTCCTCCCGAACGCCGACACGAACGCGCGCCTCCGCGAGCTCGGGACCGGCCCCATCGAGCAGCCGACGACCTGCGAGGAGCTCCTGCGGCGCGCCGAGATCGACCTCGCGACGTGCGCGGCGCTCGGCGTCGACGTCACGGGCGGGCTCGACCCGGTCGCGGCCGAGAAGGTGGTCATCCGCACGCGCTACGCGGGCTACATCGCGCGGCAGGCGCAGCAGGTGAGCCGCTTCGAGAAGCTCGAGGGGGAGCTCCTCCCCGAGGACCTCGTCTACGACGACGTCGCCGGCCTCACGCGCGAGGCGCGCGAGAAGCTCGCGCGGGCGCGACCGCGGAGCGTCGGGCAGGCGAGCCGCCTCCACGGGGTCACGCCGGCGGCGGTGTCGGCGCTGCTCGTGCACCTCCGGCGGCGCGCCGGCTGACGAGGGGCTCGACCGGCCATGACGCGGCGCGTCATGACCGGCTCACCTCAGAGGTTGTGAAGAAATGCCCGGACCGAGCCGGCGCGCCGAGCCGCGAGCCGCCCAAGGAGCAGCCCCGCGGGAATACCTCGTGGTATTTCAAGGGGCTGCGACGAAGGCCGGCGAAGCGTATCGGCGATGCCGGCGACGGGAGGGGATTTCTTCACAGCCTCTCAGGGCACGACGTTCAGCCAGACGGGCGCCTCGACCTCGCGGATCGGGTCCGCGCGGAAGATGTACTTCAGCACCCGCCGGAAGTCGCGGTAGTGCGGCACGCGCTCCTCGAGCTCCCAGCGCATGCGTCGGCGCTGCATCTCGAACGTGCGGTGCGAGGTGTCGGTGAGGTCGAGCACCTCGAGGAAGTAGTTCGCCTCGGTCTGGATCTGGATCTCGAAGAGCTGCCCGCCCCAGCGGTACACGTTCTTGATGGCCTCCCAGCCGGTCTTCTTCTTCCGGTCCGGCGGGAGCGCCATGTAGTCCTTGTGCTCGAGGAGCTGCAGCTGCGCCATCGTCGGGTCGAACGGGAACCCGAGCGACTCCACCTCGGCCGGCGAGAAGTGCATGCTGCCGAGCGCCGCGTCCACGGCGTAGCTGTCGGCCCGCCGCGGCGTGAGCACCTTGATGCCGAAGACGTCTTTGACGTACTTCGAGCGGGAGTTGAGGATCTTGTCGCGCTGGACGACGTTGTCGATGTCGAAGAGCGCGTCGCAGACCTTGTTCCAGATCTGCTCGTTCGCCTTCACGCGCGTCATGACGCGGGTCGCGAGCGCGTCGTCGGCCATGCCGAGCGGCCGCAGCTCGAGGAAGCTCGCGCGCGCGTAGAGCTTGCCGAACGTGGCGTCGTAGTGCGGCCGATAGCGGTAGTGCCGCGCGATCCGGTTCGCGAGGCTGTAATCGCTCGTCCGCTTCAGCTCCTCGCGCGTGATGCGCTCCTCGATGACGATGCGGGGCGCCGCGAGCGACTCCTCCTCCTCCTTGGGCCCGACGAGCACGCGCGCGACGAGCTCGATGCGCGAGCTCCCCGTGAGGCGCCACGCGACGAGCGTCGCGAGGTCGTAAAGGCGGTGCTCGCCGCGCAGCACGCCGAGCTCCCACTGCTCGCGGCAGAAGTCGATCTCGCTCTGCTCGAGCGTCAGCGTCGGCGGCTCGGCGCCCGACGCCTCCGCCGCGCGCAGGGCGTCGAGCTGGGCCGCGAGTTGCGCGAGCACGCGGTTGGTCCGCTCCTCACGCACGAGCATCGCGAGCGGCGAGAACTGGGTCGGGTCGAGGTCGGCGAGCGTCGAGCTCATCGGCCTCGCCCCTTCAGGTGCTTCAGGTCCGGCACCACGTACGTGCGCTCGCGCATGGTCCCGAGGAGCGAGGGCAGGTTCGCGTTCAGCTCGGAGAGCGTGGGGCGTCGTCCATACTCTTGCCCGATGCGCTTGAGCGCGAGGGGATAGAACGCCGAGGTGTTGCTTTGCACCGGGCCCAGCTTCAGCTCGCGCTGGGTCACGCGGTACCGCCCCTGGGACGACGTCACGCGGTAGATCCACGCGAAATCGGATCGCCCGTCGCCAGAGGCTCGACTCTCGACCCACACGTGCGGACCGTCGATCCGGGAGATTCGCGTCTGGTGGGGGCGGCCTTCGTACTGGCTCGTCCAATATCGCTCCATCGTCGTGTCGAACATCGCTCTCGCGAGGTCGACCGCTTCATCCTGGTCCTCGGGGGGGGCGCCGCGCCAGACGTCGCCGAGCATCTCCTCGATGCGCGCGCGGAAGTCCACGATGTCATGGACCCGCTCGCGGTCACCGCGCTGCCACGCCTGCTCGAGCTCCTCGACCACGGCCACCGCGGGGCCGCCGGACCGGGGAGCACACGCGCCCGAGGCGAGCGCGAGCGCCGCGACCCCGGCGAGGGTCAGCACGGCGCGGGCGACGTGATGTGCGCTGCTCGACGGCACGCTGTCTGTCCCATCTCCCGGGGCTCGCCGACCGCGCGGGGCGCGCGCTCGGCCACGACCTGCGGCCCGAGCGGCCGCCGGGGGCGCTCCGCGAGACCGCGCCACACCCGTGTGGGTGTGTACACCAAAGCGGCGGCGCGCGAAAGCGTTGCCCGCCCCGTCGGACTGGAACCCGCCTCGGGGGCCGGGCATTGCCCCCGGGGAGACTTTGAGTGAACATCTCGCCGGCGCGCCCGTCGTAGAGCCCACGCACGGCCACGACCACGGCGGAGACGGAGACATGACCATGCAGCGCACCTTCTTGCTCGGATTCATCGCCCTGAGCGCCAGCCTCTCGGGCTGCTACATCGACACGGGCGTCTACACCTGCTCGGACAGCTACGACTGTCCCTACGGCTCCTACTGCGGCTACGACGGCATCTGCTACGAGCCCGTGACCACCGACCCCGGCTGCTACGACGACTACGACTGCGCGTACGGCTCCTACTGCGGCGGCGACGGCTACTGCTACGCCGACGTCGAGTGCACGGTCGACGCGCACTGCGGCCCGCGCGAGTACTGCGGCAGCGACGGCTTCTGCTACGCCGACACCGGCTGCTACTCGAACGCCGACTGCGCCTACGGCTACGCCTGCGCCGGCGACGGGGTCTGCTACCAGATCCCCGAGTGCCAGTCCGACTCGCAGTGCGACTACCGGGACTACTGCGGCAACGACGGCCAGTGCCACCCCCTCCCGGGCTGCTCGAGCCACAGCCAGTGCCCCGCCGGGACGTACTGCGCGGTCGACGGTCAGTGCTGGGTCGGTGACCTCTGCAGCACGGACTACGACTGCACGACGGCCGAGTACTGCTCCGCGGACGGCCTCTGCGAGGCGTACGGGGCCTGCTCGAACGACTACCAGTGCGGCCCCGAGCAGGTCTGCGGCCAGGGCGGCCAGTGCGTGGACGTCCTGACCTGCAACGACGACTGGGACTGCCCGACCGGCAGCTTCTGCGACGCCTACGGCTTCTGCGCCGCCTACTGACCTGAGCTGACCCGCGCTCCCGACGGACCGCCTCTACGGCGGCCGGCGGGACCGCGAGGACGACCGAGCGCCCGTCCCGAGCCGGCATCCGCCCCGGCCTCGCGACGGGCGCTGGCTTTTCCGGCTCCGACCGCGCGAGAGCGACGCGCGGAGCGACCTCGCGGGAGGCTACTCCGCCTTCGGGACGCAGCGCTCGAGGCCACGCTCGCGGAGCGCGGCCACAGCCCTCTCCTCCGACTTGCCGACGTAGCGACCGAGGAGCCGGCCGGCCTCGCCGCACGCGTCGGTCGCCGGATCCGCCGCCACGAGGGCGGCGAGGCGCTCGGCGGCCTCCGCGAGGGTCCCGATCTCGATGGCGCAGAGGAAGTCGACGCGCTTCTCGCTCGCCGACGGGCCGCCGACGCGCTTCGCGCCGGCGCGGTCGCGACACATGACGCGCCGCTCGACGGCGTTCCCCGTCTCGAAGGCGGCGACGTCGCCCATCGCCTTGAGCTCCTCCGGCGCGGCGGGGCGCGCGGCGGTGGGCGTGCCGGCGTCCTCGTCGCTCGCCTTCGCGCGCGCGTCGAACGCGGCGAGGCCGCGCGCGAGCGTCGCGATGTCCTCCCGGATCTGGGCGCCCGTGTGCCCGTGGGGGCCCACGTAGTCGGGGAAGAGGCGCACGAGCTCGCCCCAGTCGCGGATGACCTGCTCGGCCGCCACGCGGTTGAAGCCCGTGATCACGAGCTGCCGGTCACCGGCGCCCGCGAGCAGGATGATGCGCTTCAGGAAGCCTTGGAGATAGCGGGTGTGTGGGTTCTCCGGCGCCTCCTTACCGAGGCGATCGCCGATGTCGGTCGCGCCCTTCACCCAGTCGTCCTGGCCGCGCGAGCTCGACAGCATCACGGCGATGCGCTGGAGGAGGAGCGGGTCGGCCGGGAGCTTCGCCTCGTCGCGCGCCTTCGCGATCCCGGCGTAGACCGAGAGGAGGCCGGACGGATCGCGGCGCCCCTCCCAGCTCGCCTCGAGCGCGTCGTAGTCGGCCTGGGTGGCGAGCGGCACCGGCGCGAGCGCCGTCGTCGCGACCGGCCCGGGCTCGCGCGCCGTCAGCGGCACCGCGACCGACGGAGCCGTCCGCTGCTCGAGGTCGCAGGCGGCCGAGCCGATGAGGGGGGGCAGTGTCCAGGCGAGGAGCAGCGCGCGTCGCAGTCGCATGGGAGGCCTCTACCAGCTTTGGTGCGAGGCGCCAACGCCGGTGTGACCGGGCGTCTCACGCGGCGGCGTCGAGCGCGGCGAGGAGCTCGGCCACGGTGCGGCCGAGGCGCGGGTGGCGGAGGTCCGGATCGAGCTCGGCCAGGGGGCCGAGGACGAAGCGGCGCCGGTGGAGCTCGGGGTGCGGGAGGACGAGGTCCGGCGCGCGCATGACGCGGTCGCCGAAGAAGAGGAGGTCGAGGTCGAGGGTGCGCGGCCCCCAGCGGGCGCGGCGGACGCGGCCGAAGGCGCCCTCGACGCGCTGTAGGGCCGCGAGGAGGGCGAGCGGCGGGAGCGTCGTGCGGACGCGCACGACGGCGTTCAGGTAGCGCGGCTGCGCGGGCCCGATCGGCTCGGTGCAGATGACGCGCGACGCGGCCTCGAGCGCGATCCCCGGCGTCGCGCCGAGCGCGCGCCGCGCGCGGGCGAGGATGGCGCGGCCGACGCCGAGGTTCGTCCCGAGAGCGATCCAGGCGGGGGTGGCGGAGGTTGTCCGGGGTGTTGGGGTGTGGTACTGGCCACGGGCTCGCGCTGGAGGAGTCATGAGCGATCGCACCGTCCTCGGCGTCGTGGGACGCACCATCGGCTACAGCGCCGTCGTGCTCGGCTTCATGTTGAGCCAGTGCGTCTGCCAGAACAACCGGCCCGACGAGCCCATCACGGCGACGAGCCCGCCGCCGGGGCGCCCCGCCCCCGACGACGGCGTCACACGCGACGCGGAGGGGCCGGCGAAGGCGAAGATCGAGCTCCCCGCGAGCCTCGACACGGGCGACCTCGACGACGACGAGAAGCGCGTCCTCGGCGAGGTGCTGAGCGAGCAGTACGACCCGTGCGGGACGCCCAAGAGCTTCCTCGAGAGCCTGAAGGGCGACGACGTCTGCCGGCTCGCGAAGGACCTCGGCGCGATGGCCGTGAAGTCCGTGTCGCAGGGGCTCTCGAAGCGGCAGGTCACGAAGGTGCTCCTCGAGGAGACCGCGCGGCGCGCGAAGAAGGCGACGTTCGACTTCACCGGCTCCCCGTTCGAGGGCGATCCGGCGACGGCGAAGCACGTGATGGTGAAGTTCACGGACTTCCAGTGCCCGTACTGCAAGATGGCGAGCGAGCCGGCGCGCGAGCTCGCGAAGAAGTACGACGCGGTGCTCTACGTGAAGATGCTGCCGCTCGACGCCATCCACAAGCACAGCCACGAGGCCGCGCGGGTCGCGCTCGCCGCGAACCGGCAGGGCAAGTTCTGGAAGGTCTACGAGCACTTCTTCGAGAACCAGGACACGCTCTCGGCCGAGGACGGCGCGGTGAGGAAGCTCGCGGCCGAGGCGGGCGTCGACATGGCGCAGCTCGACAAGGACCTGGCCGACCCCGCCGTCGAGGCGCTGGTCGCCCGCGACCTCGCGGAGAGCGACAAGCTCCAGCTCGACGGGACGCCCACGTTCTTCGTCGACGGCTACGTCGTGGACTACGACAACCTCGAGACCGTGCTCAAGGCGCCGAAGCGCGACTGACGGCCGAGGCTCCCCGCGGGGCGGCGCCGCGCGTCGCGTCCATTGACCGGCAGGTCCCGGGCCTTACTGACTGCCAACGCGTGATGGCAGCGCTCACGGGCGGTTACCGAGCCGCCGGGGGCGCGCCGCGCGAGACCCTCCGGAGCGCGTCACAGGCGGCTCCGCGAGGGCGCGTCCGCATACGTTACATTGTTGACATACAAAGTCACCATTAGCTAGGGTCGCCGGGTCGGGTGGCGAGCTGCTGCCTGCAGCGCGACCGGCGCCGCGCCGGGTGACGAGAGCGAGGAGCGAGCGAGGAGATGGCGACCGCTGTCCTGATTGGCCTCGGGGGCCTCGGATGCCCGGCGGCGGTCACGCTCGCCGAGGCCGGGGTCGACCTGCGGCTCGTGGACGACGACGTCGTCGAGCTCTCGAACCTCCAGCGCCAGGTGCTCTACGGCACCTCCGACGTGGGGCGCCCGAAGGTCGAGGTGGCGCGCGAGCGCCTCGCGGGCGCGGGGCTCGAGGTCCACGTGGACACCGCGCGCGCCCGCCTCACCGCCGACGCGTGCGACGATCTGCTCGGCGGCGCCGACGTCGTCGTCGACGCGACCGACGATCCGCGCGCGCGCTTCCTCATCAACGACTGGGCCCTCGCGCACGGCGTCCCGGCCGTGCTCGGCGGGATCACCCGCTACGACGGCCTCGTCCTCGGCGTGGGCGCCGGTGGCGGCCCCTGCTTCCGCTGCCTCTTCGAGGCCCCGCCGGCCGACGACGAGGTGCAGACCTGCGTCGCCGCCGGGGTCATCGGCGCGCTCGCGGGCCTCGTGGGGCACCTCGAGGCGGAGCGCGCCCTCGGGCTCCTCGCGGGCGACGAGCGCCGCCACACCGGCTACCTCACGACGGTCGACGGCCGCCGCGGCCGCGTGCGCCACGTCCACCTCCCGGCGGATCCCGAGTGCCCCGCGTGCCGCCGGCGCCCGAGCCGCCGGGCCGCGCCGCCTAGGCCCTCCACCGAGGCCGCCGCGAGCGCCTGAACACAGCATTCACGAACGATTCCGGATGGATCGAGAGAGAAGGAGAGAGATGATGGCCGTGAAGATCAAGATCCCCGCGTCCCTGCGCAAGTTCGTCGGCGGCAACGACGTGGTCGACGTCGACGCCGGCAACGTCGGCGACGCCCTCGACGGGCTCGAGTCGGCCCACCCGGGCATCAAGGCGAAGCTGTGCGACGACAGCGGCAACGTCCGCCGCTTCATCAACATCTACGCGAACTCCGAGGACATCCGCTTCCTCGAGAACCTGAAGACGCCGCTCTCGGACGGCGCCGAGCTCCAGATCGTGCCGGCCATCGCCGGCGGCTGGTACTGAGGCGGAGACGCGGACCTTGCTGCGACCCGACCAGAGCGCCCGCTACGCGCGCCACCTGCTGCTCGACGGCTTCGGCGCGCTCGGGCAGGAGCGCGTGCTCTCGGCGACGGTGACCGTCCGCGGTGACGGCCGCGGCGCCGAGGAGGCGACGCTCTACCTCGCCGCGGCGGGCGTCGGGCGCTTGATCGTGAGCGAGCCCGTCTTCGCGCGGCTCGGGGAGCGCGTGCGCGACATGAACCCCGACGTGGCGCTCGCGACCGCGGCCGGGCCGCGCAACCTGCTCGGCGGGAGCGCGGTCGTCGACGTGCCGGGCGACTCCCGGCGCGAGGGGGCCGCGGCGGCCCTCGCGGCGCTCGTCGCGCTCGCGCGTGCCGAGGCGCCCTACACCTGGCAGACGACCCCGGAGGAGCCATGGCGAGCCTGACCCCCGCGGACATCCTCGCGCGGGACGACCTCCGCGAGCCGCTCTACGCCCACGCGATGACGTGGTTCCCGAAGGAGTGCTGCGGCCTCATCCTCGTCGGCCCGGACGGCCCCGAGGTCGTCCTCGCCGAGAACCTCGCGGACAAGTACCACGCGCTCGATCCCGAGACCTACCCGCGCACCGCCGAGCGCGCCTACCTCCTCGATCCGCGGCTCATCGCGCGCGCCGAGGAGGACGGGAAGGAGCTCGTCGCGATCGTCCACAGCCACTGCAAGGTCGGCGCGTACTTCTCGGCCGAGGACATCCTCCAGGCCACCTCCCCGTTCGACGACGGCCCGCTCTACCCGGGCGTCGACTACGTCGTCCTCGACGCGCAGGAGGACGGCGTCCAGGGCTTCGTGACCTTCACCTGGTCCGAGGGCGCCGGAGGTTTCGTCGCGCGATGACGCTCGCGGTCGCCCAGATCCTCGCGCACCCGGGCTTCCTGAAGCTCGAGCTGATGCGCCGCGGCCTGCGCGTCGAGGGCGACTCCCTCGCCGCGCTCCCCGGCACGCCGCGCTTCGGCGCCACCGGCCACGCCCTCTTCGGGAGCGCCGGCGACCTCGACCTCGAGCTCCCGCGCGGCACCTTCGCGACCGTGCCGATCGAGCCGCGCCTCGTCGAGCGCTCCCCCTACCGTCTCGTCCACGACGGCGACGTCTGGGCGGTGACCGCCGACGCCGCCGACGCGCCGCGCACGCGCGTCAAGGTCGTGCCGCCGTCCTCGTTCTTCGCGCAGCGGACGGCCGAGAGCGGCGTCCCCTTCGGGCAGATCGGCACGGTCCACGGCCCCTACCTCGCCCTCTCGCCGACGAACCGCTGCCAGTTCCTCGCGACGAGCGACCGCTGCCGCTTCTGCGGAGTCGGCCAGAAGGTCGCCGCGCACGACGCCCTCCCGGTCGACGACATCGTCGAGGCCGTGCGCGTGGCGCGCGCCGAGCACGACGTCAACATGGTCCACCTCTCCGTCGGCTGGCTCGGCACCGACGACGGCGGCGTGCAGGTCCTCGAGCCGTACATCGCGGCGATCAAGCGCCACTTCGACATCCTCGTCGCGGTCGACGCCCTCCCACCGAAGGACGACGGCTGGATCGACCGCACCTACGGCATGGGCGCCGACGCCATCAGCTACAACCTCGAGCTCTGGGACCCCGCCCTCTTCGCGCAGATCTGCCCCGGCCCCGCGCGCGTCATCGGCCGCGAGCGCTTCCTCGAGGCCCTCGGCTACGCGACGACGGTCTTCCCGAGCGGCGGCGTCAACTGCCACCTCATCGTCGGGCTCGAGCCGCTCGCGTCGACCCGCGCCGGCATGGAGGCGCTCGCGCGGATGGGCGTGGTGCCCGTCCTCCCGGTCTATCGGCCCTTCAAGGGCCGGGATCTGCGCGCCGACGGCGACGTCGCCCGCTTCGAGCCGACCCTCGAGGAGCTGCGCGACCTCTACCGCGACCTCCACCGCGCCGTCCGCCGCGAGAAGCTCGGCCTCGGGCTCGTCCGCGACCTCGCGACCGTCACGACCCCGGTCGAGGCGCGCCTC
This sequence comes from Deltaproteobacteria bacterium, assembly GCA_020632715.1. Classification (GTDB taxonomy): domain Bacteria; phylum Myxococcota_A; class UBA9042; order PHBI01; family PHBI01; genus JACKFA01. The sequence continues at coordinate 1,059,252 of JACKFA010000002.1, read as the reverse complement.
TTCTCGGGCCCCGAGGGGCTCTTCCGCCGCCTCGGCCACCGCCTCTCGGGCACCCGCTTCGGGCGCCGCACCTCGGCTCGGCTCTCGGACCTCCGGCGAGCCCTGCGCGTCCGCGAGGTCGGCCTCCTTGACCCCTGACGCGCCCGAGCCCCCCGAAGGGCGTCGCGTCCGCTACGAGATCGACCGGCGCCCGCTCACCCTCGTCCTCCTGAGCCGCTTGCGAGGGCAGATCATGCTCGCGGCGCTCTTCGGCGTCTTCGCGGCCGTGACGACCGCCGTCGCGCCGCCTGAGGGCCTGTCGGCCGCCGGCTGGAAGACGCTCTGCATCTTCGCGCTGTGCGCGGTCCTCTGGGCCACGAGCCTCCTCCCGCTCGCGATGACGAGCCTCCTCGCGATGTGCCTCGTGCCGCTCCTCGGCGTCATGCCCGCCGAGCAGGCCTACGGCTACTTCGGGTCGAAGGTCGTCTTCTTCATCCTCGGGGCGCTGATGCTCGCGGCCGCCATGGCGCGGACGGGGCTCTCGACGCGGGTCGCGACGGTGGTGGTGCGCCGCTTCGGGAAGACGCCGCGCCGCCTCGTCGCGGCCGTGTTCCTCCTCTGCGCGGCCGGCTCCTGCGTGATGAGCGAGCACGCCGTCGCGGCCATGGTGCTGCCCATCATCGTCGACCTCGGGCGGGCGCTCCGGCTCGAGGGGCGCTCGCTCCTCGGCAAGGCGCTCGCCTTCGCGCTCGCGTGGGGCTGCATCATCGGCGGGAGCCTCACCGTCCTCGGCGGCGGGCGCGGGCCGCTCGCCATCGCCATCCTCGAGGAGGCGACGGGGCGCGCGAGCTCCATCGGCTTCCTCGAGTACAGCCTCTTCGCGCTCCCGATGGTGCTGATCCTGCTCGCGACCGGGGCCGTGCTCCTCTACCGGCTGCGGCCCGAGATCGCGGACACGTCGGTCGCGCTGCAGGCGCTCGAGGAGCGGATCCGCGCGATGGGGAAGGCCACCGGGCGGGAGCGGGCGCTCGCGCTGGTCATGGTGGTGACGGTCGGCGCGTGGGCGCTCGCCGGGCACGAGCTCGGCCTCGACACGATCGCCATCATCGCGTGCGCCGCGCTGTTCGCGCTGCGGGTGGTGACGTGGCGCGAGATCGAGGACGGGCTCGGCTGGGGCATCATCCTGATGTACGGCGGGGCGATCGCGCTGTCCGCGGCGATGTCGTCGACGGGCGCGGGCGCGTGGATCACGGCGCGGCTCGTGCCGGCGACGTTCGACGCGCCGGAGGTGCTGCTGCTCTCGCTCTGCGTCGTCGCGATGGTGCTGACGGAGCTCATGAGCAACTCGGCGGTCGTGGCGCTGCTCCTGCCGCCGACGCTCGCGCTCTGCCAGACCCACGGCATCGATCCGCGCGCCGCGACCATGGCGATCGTGCTGCCGACCAACTTCGCGTTCATGCTGCCCATCGCGACGCCGGCGACGGCGCTCGCGATGTCGACCGGCTACCCGACGTCGAGCGAGATCGCCCGAAAGGGTTTCATTCTCGACGTGTTCGGGTTCGCGGCGGTCGCGTTCCTCGTCTTCGTGTATTGGCCGCTCATCGGGCTCTTGTGAAGTGTTGCCGGCCTCCGGGGAGACGAGTATGGTCGGCGGCGCGAAACGAGGAGTTGTGACCCATGGCCTACATCGTCGCTGAGCCCTGCATCAAGTGTAAGTACACGGATTGCGTGGCGGTTTGCCCCGTGGACTGCTTCTACGAGGGCGAGAACATGCTCGTCATCAGCCCCGACGAGTGCATCGACTGTGGCGCCTGCGAGCCGGAGTGCCCGGTCAACGCCATCTACGAGGAGGACGACCTCCCGGAGAAGTGGGCGGAGTACGTCGAGCTCAACGAGCGCCTCGCGGCCGAGTGGCCGAACATCACCGAGCAGCGCGACCCACTCCCGACGGCGGACGAGTTCAAGGACGTCGAGGGCAAGCGCGACCAGCTGAGCGAGAGCCCGGGCGGCAAGTAGCCGACCGCGAGCGACGCGCGCAGCGCAGACCCGGCAGCGACGCTGCCGGCGGGCTCAGCCGGCGAACGAGGGCGCGCCGGCTTCCTCGAAGCGGAACGCCGCGGCGAGCCGCTCGAGGTTCTGCGCGTTCGGGACGAGCGGGATCGCGGTCGTCACCACGCCGCCACGCGCGACGAGGCGGGCGCCCTGCCACCCGGCGCTCGCGAGCTCCTGCTCGACGCTCTCGACGACCTCTCGCGCTGCTTCGCTCATGACGTCACCTCCCTGACGCCACCAGGGTCGGGGCGGCCTCGCGGATCGTCAAATTTCCGACGCCGCGGGCGTCGGCGAGCGCCGCGACGCAGCAGTGGTCGACGTCAGGGGTCGGGCGCCTCGGGAGACGCAGGCGGCTCCGCCGTCGCCGCGGGCCTCGCGGCGCGGGCCTGTTTCCAGCGGACACGCGCGGCCCAGTCGAGTAGCTCGTCCCGGGTCCCGTCGTGGGCAGCGAGGGCCGCGGCCTGCTCGAACGCCGGGAGGGCGCCGGCGAGGTCGCCGGCGTCGAACCGGGCGCGCGCGAGCACGGCCCAGGTCTCGCGGACGACCGACGCGGCCCAGGGGTCGCGCCGCTTCGCGGTGAGCGTCAGGGCGCGCTCGAGGAGGCGGACGGCGTCGTCGTCGCGACCCGCCTGCGCCATGCGGCGCCCGAGCAGGTAGACGACGAGCGGCTCGTCCGGCATGTCACCGAACGCCTCGACCAGGTAGTCGATGGCCTCGGCGTCGCTGCCGCCGCCCGAGAGGAGGTAGGGCCCGAGGACCGGCTCGAGGTCGGTGTCGGCGGCGACCGCCCCCTTCACGAGCACGTTCCTGCGCCGGTCCTCGCTCTGCGGGGCCCCGGCGACGGCGGCGTAGGCGCGCGCCGCGCCGGCCGCGTCCCCGGCGCGCCAGGTCGCGTCGGCGACGAGCTCGGCGACGCGGGCGTCGGTGACGTCGTTGCGACCGTCGAGCGCCCGGTAGTCGGCGGCGCGGCGCGAGGCCTCGGCGACGTCGCCCCGGTCGGCGGCGAGGACGATGGCGGGCACGCGCTTCGCCGGGTCGTCGGGGACGAAGCCCGCGACGCGATCGTAGAGGCGGAGGGCCTCCTCGGCGTCGCCGCGCCCGAGCGCCACGCCCGCGTCGCGCTCGAGCTGCGCGACCTCGAGCGGGCACGTGCGGTAGAGCACCGCCTTCCCGGAGAAGCGGGCGCGCGCGAGGGCCTCGGCGTCCGGCGAGAGCTCGACGCCGGCGATGAAGGCGCCCCACTCGGTCGCGAGCTGCTCGACGCCCACGCCGTAGGCGGCGGCGAAGTCGGCGTCGGCGTAGCAGCGCCGGAAGCGCGCGACGCCGTGGGTGTCGAGGAGCCAGCGGACGAAGCTGCCCGTGAGGGTGTAGGCCTTCGACGAGGGCTCGCGATAGAAGCCGTCCGGGCCGAGGAGCTTCGCGAGCGGCGGGGCGATCTTCGCGCGCTCCATGGCCGCGCTCCACTGGTGCGGCGTGAGCTCGCCGGTGCTCCACTCGAACGCCTCGGCGGCCCCCTCGACGAGGGCCATGTGGGGGAGGACGACCATCGCGGTCGGCAGGTGGAGGGGGCCGGGGGCGTCCGCGCCGAGGATGACGTGGGCGAGCTCGTGATGGACGACCGAGGCGCCGTAGGCGACGTGGTTCAGGTGGATCTCGTGGAGCCAGGGCTTCGCGATGTAGGTCTGGGCGGCGCCCATGAGCTCGCGCTTCTGCTCGATCGAGCCGTAGACGTAGCTCGTGATGAGCTCGGGGTAGCGCGTCTCGAGCGTGGCCTCGATCTCCTCGACGCGGAAGGTGTGGTCCTCGAGGAGGGCGGCCGCCTCGGCGGCCGAGATGACGCTCTGGTCGTAGACGAGGACGACCCGGTCGTTCTGGACGCGGCCGCCGAGGCGCTCGGCGATGAGCTCGCGATCGACCTCCCAGCCGATGTGCCCGCGGAGCCCGAAGAGGACGGCGAGCGCGACGGTGGCGGCCGCCCAGAGGCCCCACGCGCGGCCGCTCGCGGCGCGGAGCGCGGCGACGGTGGCGCGGCGCTCGGTCGCGTCCCAGGCGAGGCGGACGAAGCCCCAGAGCACGACGAGCTGGAGGAGGTTCTCGACGCGGAAGAGGAGGAAGCGCGCGTCGACCTCGATGACGGTGTCGTAGACAGAGCCCGAGAAGAACCCGATGAAGGCGTCGTAGGCGAAGACCGCGGGGTGGAAGTAGAGGTGCGCGAGGTCCCAGGCGATGAAGCCGAGCCACGTCAGCACGAACGCGGGGACGGCCGCGCGGCGGCGCGGCAGGAGGACCGCCCAGAAGGCGCCGACGCAGGCTCCCCACGCGACGCTGAAGGCGGCGCTCACGGCGTAGAAGACGAGGCCCTCGAGAGGATCGCAGTTCCTGACGAAGAACGCGTTCAGGAGCAGGATCACGGCGGGGACCGTCGCCGGCCACACCGAGGCGCGGAGCGCCGCGAGGAGCGGTGAGCGCCAGGTGGCGACGGACGCGCGCGCCGCCGCGACGCCGACGAGGCCGCCGAGGAAGCCGCCCGCGGCGCCGATGACGAGCGCGCTGTAGTAGCCCAGGAAGTCGAGCCCGGGCGAGAAGCAGCACGCGAGCGCGACGCCCGCGAGCAGCACCGTCACGACGGGCGTCGCGCGCGTCTCGCGGAGCGGGGCGACAGCGCGCACGGCGAGGCCTTTCAGACGCGCCATGGCAGGAGCCCCGTCAGCGGATCAGGACGCCCCCGCCGAGCGAGGCGGGGGCGTGGTCGCGGGGCCGGGTCGCCGCGCTCGCCCGGCGTGGCGCCGGGCGACAGGGCGTCGGACCCTCTCGCGTTCAGCCGAGGGCCGCGAGCTGGCCCATGAGGCGGCTCTTGAGCCGGCTCGCGCGGGCCTTCGGGATGACGCCCTTGCCGGCGATGTGATCGACGTAGGCGCAGGTGTCGCGGACGAGCGGGGCCGCCGCCGAGGCGTCCTTCGTGGCGAGGGCGGCGCGGGCCTTCTTGAGGCTCGTGCGCATCGTGGCCTTGAAGAAGTTGTTCGCCGCGCGGCGCTTCTCGGACTGACGGTGGCGCTTGAGCGCCTGGGCGTGATTCGCCATGGGATACACTCCGTTGGGAGGTCAGCTGCGCCGAACCGACGGCGCAGCCTCGTTGTGGGGCGTGGGACTTAGCAGCGGCCCCGGGGGCAGTCAAGCAGGAGGTGCGGCCGCAGGCGGCGCGCGTCACCGGGGCGTCGTCCGCGGCGGGTGGGGCCTCGCTCACACCGCTTCCACCAGCGTCGCGACCCCCTGCCCCACGCCGACGCAGAGCGTCGCGAGGCCACGCTTGGCGCCGCGCCTGCGCATCGCGTGGAGGAGGGTCGTCAGGATCCGCGCCCCCGACATGCCGAGCGGGTGGCCGAGCGCGATGGCGCCGCCGTGGACGTTGACGGCGTCGGGGTCGAGCTCGAGCGCGCGCACGACGGCGAGGGCCTGCGCGGCGAAGGCCTCGTTCAGCTCGACGAGATCGAGGTCGCCGACGGACCAGCCGGCGCGCGCGAGCGCCTTCTCGGTGGCCGGCACGGGGCCGATCCCCATGACGCGCGGATCGACCCCCGCGGCGGCGCCGGCGACGAAGCGCCCGAGCGGCGCGAGCCCGTGGCGCGCGACGGCCTCCTCGGAGGCGACGAGCAAGGCGACGGCGCCGTCGTTGAGGGTGCTGCTGTTGCCGGCCGTGACGCTGCCGCCCTTCCGGAACGCGGGGCGGAGCTTCGCGAGCGCGTCGAGCGAGGAGTCGCGGCGCGGGCCCTCGTCGGCGCGGACGAGGAGCGGGTCGCCCCTCCGCTGCGGGATGGGCACCGGGAGGAGCTCCGCGTCGAAGGCGCCGGCGTCCTGCGCGGCGGCGGCCTTCTCGTGGCTCGCGAGCGCGAAGCGATCCTGGTCCTCGCGGGCGATGCCGTGGCGCTCGACGAGGTTCTCGGCGGTCTCGCCCATGGCCTCGAGCGGGAACATGGCCTCCATCCGCGGGTTCGGGTAGCGCCAACCGAGCGACGTGTCCCAGGCGGTGACGTTGCCGATCGGGGTCTTGCCGGAGACGTCCTTCGGCATGCTGTACGGGGCGCGCGTCATGGACTCGACGCCGCCGACGAGGACGAGATCGGCGTCGCCCGCGCGGATGGCGCGCGCGGCGACGTTCACGGCGGTGAGGCTCGAGGCGCAGAGGCGGTTCACCGTGAAGGCCGGGACCGAGTCCGGGACCCCGGCGAGGAGCGCCGCCATGCGCGCGACGTTGCGGTTGTCCTCGCCGGCCTGGTTCGCGCAGCCGGCGACCACCTCGTCGATCGCGGCGGGGTCGACGCCGGCGCGGGCGATCACCTCGCCGAAGACGAGCGACAGGAGATCGTCTGGGCGCACCGACGAGAGGGCGCCGCCGAGGCGGCCGATCGGGGTCCTGAGGGGGTTCGCGAAGTAGACGGCGCGCTCGGTCACGGGTTCCTCATCGGCACGGGGAGCGGATCTCCGGGGGTCATAGCAAGTTTCGGCGCAAAAGACGCGGGCGGCGGTCGCGGCACCGCGCCGTCGCAGGGACGAAGAGATACACGAAGCGCCTTGAGACGAGCCGGCGAGGATCGGGATCATCGCCGCACCCTCCCTTCCCCTCCGGAGCTCCGATGTCAGCCCTCCGCGTCTCCTCGCTCGCGTTCGCCTTCGCGCTCGTGCTCGCCCCGCTCACCGCCTGCGATGGCCTCTTCGGCCACGGCGACCAGGGCGACGGCGGCCGGGGGCGCCACGATGACCACCACGGCCACGGCGGCGGCGGAGGAGGCTGCATGCAGTCCCACGACGCCGTCAGCGGCGGCGCCGACGCCTTCTCGAGCGACGACGCCGGGACGCGCCCGCCGCCCGTCGACCACAGCGAGGACGACGCGAGCGTCGCCGACGACACGAGCGAGCCCGCCGACACGGCGCCGCCCCTCGATCCCTGCGACTCCGACGGGCGCTGCGTCACCGGCTACCTGTGCGGCGACGACGCGCTCTGCCACGCGTGCGACGGCGGGGTATGCCCCTGCCAGGACGCCGCCGACTGCGCCGCGGGCGAGGTGTGCGACGCCGAGAGCGGCGCCTGCCGGCCGCCGACCTGCGCCGAGATCGGCGCCGAGGCCGAGTGCCTCGCGCGCGCCGAGTGCAAGCCCGTCTACTCCGGCGTCGGCTGCGTCGACGCCCAGGGCGGCGAGTGCACGTCGGCCGACACCGAGTGCACCTGCGAGAGCTACGCCTTCGCCGTCTGCGTGGATCGCTGACGGGAGCGGATCGCTTCGGGCCGGACCCTGGACGAGCCGCCACCGCCGCGCATACACACTCTCCAGTTTGAGCTTGCAGAGTCCGCGCGGATGAGGGTTTCTCTGCGCGCGGAACCTACGGAGAGAGGGCATGGCGGAGCGACTGACGGTCTCGTCCATCCGGCGGATGAAGGAAAGCGGCGAGCGGGTCGCGATGGTGACGGCGTACGACGCCACCTTCGCGCGGCTCTTCGACGACGCCGGGACGGACATGCTGCTCGTCGGCGACACGGTCGGCATGGTCGTCCAGGGCCACACGTCGACGCTGCCGGTCACGATGGACCACATGGTCTACCACTGCCAGGCGGTCGTTCGCGGCTCGAGCCGGGCGCTGGTCGTCTGCGACCTGCCCTTCATGTCGTACCAGGTGTCCGTCGAGAAGGCGCTCGAGAACGCGGGGCGACTCCTCGCCGAGGGGCTCTGCCAGGCGGTGAAGCTCGAGGGCGGGCAGCGCTCGGCGCCAGCGGTGCAGCGCATCGTCGAGGCGGGGATCCCGGTCGTCGGGCACATCGGGCTCACGCCGCAGTCGGTGAACGCCCTCGGCGGCTTCAAGGTGCAGGGGCGCGAGGCGGCGCAGGCGACGCGCCTCATCGAGGACGCGCGCCGCATCGAGGACGCCGGCGCCTTCGCGATCGTGCTCGAGACGATCCCGGCCGGGCTCGCGAAGTCGGTCACCGAGGCCGTGTCGATCCCGACCATCGGCATCGGCGCCGGCGTCGAGTGCGACGGTCAGGTGCTCGTCTGCTACGACATGCTCGGGCTCTTCGACACGTTCGTGGCGAAGTTCGTCAAGCGCTACGCGAACCTCGGCGAGGCGACGCGCGAGGCCGTGCGCGCCTACGTGAGCGAGGTCAAGGAGCGCACGTTCCCGGGCCCCGAGCACAGCTACACCTGAGCCGGCGCGCCACGCGCCGCGAGGAGGCGACATGGAGCGCCTGACCGAGGGCGAGGCGATTCGGCGCTGGACGCGCGCGCGACGCGCCGAGGGGAAGCGGGTCGGCTTCGTGCCGACCATGGGGAACCTCCACGCGGGGCACCTGAGCCTGGTCGCGCTCGCGCGCGAGCACGCGGACGTGGTCGTCGCGTCGATCTACGTGAACCCGACCCAGTTCGACCGGAAGGACGACCTCGCGGCCTACCCGCGGACGCTCGAGGCCGACGCGGCGCTGCTCGAGGGCGCCGGCGTGGACGCGCTCTTCGCACCTGCGAACCTGTATCCGTACGGCGAGGAGGCGCACACGACCTGGGTCGACGTGGACGAGCTGACGAAGGAATTGTGCGGTGCAACACGGCCGGGGCACTTCCGCGGGGTGACGACGGTCGTCGCGAAGCTCTTCCACCTCGTCGCGCCCGACGTCGCCGTGTTCGGCGACAAGGACTTCCAGCAGCGGCGCGTGATCGAGCGCATGGTGCGCGACCTCGACTTCGGGATCGCGATCGTGCCCGGCCCCATCGTGCGCGAGGCGGACGGGCTCGCGATGTCGAGCCGGAACAGCCGCCTCGGAGCCGACGCGCGGGCGCGAGCGGTGGCGATCTCGCGCGCGCTCGGCGAGGCGCGCGCTGCGGTGTCGGCGGGCGAGCGCGATGGGCGGGCGCTCGAGGGCGCGGTGCGCGCGATGATCGAGGCCGCGGGCGGGCGCGTCGACTACGTCGAGCTCGTCGACGAGGAGACGCTGTCGCCGGCCGCCGAGCTCGTCGCGCCCTCGATCCTCGCGGTGGCGGCCTTCTTCGACGGGGTGCGCCTCATCGACAACGCGCGCCTCGCGCCCTGACGCGGCGCGGCGTCACCGGCGCCGCGCGGCCTCCGCGCCGAGCGCGCGGCGATAGCGCAGGACGACGTGGCGCCCGCCGCCGAGGCGGTCGACGCGCGTCCCCCCGTCGGGCGCGAACCCCCAGCGCGCGTAGAAGGCGCGGGCGCGGGTGTTCGCCTCGAGGACGCCCACGACGCAGCTCTCGAGCCCGCGCGCGGCGAGGTCGTCGAGGGCGGCCTCCATGAGGCGGCTCCCGAGGCCGAGCCCCGTCGCGAGCGGGTGGACGTAGAGCATGTAGATCTCGCCCTCCCCGCCTCGCGCGCCGCCCCCGCGGGCGCCGCCGAAGTAGGAGAACGCGGTGACGTCCTCGCCGCCGCCCGCGACGTGCACGCGATCCCCGCGGCGCGCGGCGCCGACGACGACCTGACGCCACCAGGCGTCGAGCTGCGTCACCGAGAGGCGCGCCAGGTAGGCGGCGGGCAGGACGCCGCGGTAGGCCATCCGCCAGCTCGTGACGTGCGCCCGCGCGAGGCCGGGGGCGTCGCCGGGGGCGGCGACGCGGATGGGGGCGTCGTGTTCCACGCGCCGAGCATAGCCGAGGTCGGCGCGTCCGGGGGCGCCAGAGGTCGCCTCGGCTACGCGGAGGCGCCGCCGCCCTTCGCGTCGCCGGCGCGGCCGGTCAGGGACGCCGCGCGATCGCCGTCGTCCGCCTTCGCGAGGAACCGGTTCACCTCGCCCGGGTTGCGCGCGAGGAAGCTCAGCACCTCCTCCGCCTTCTCCTTCGACATCCCGACCTGGTGCATCAGGCCGTCGCGCAGATCGACCACGTTCCGTCTCCCGTCTCGCCGGCCGCTCAGCTGGAGAGGGCCAGCGCCTTGCGTCGAGTCGCCCCACGATGTTGCGCCGAACGCTCGCCGGCGCAAGGTTTTCGCGCCGTCGTGGCCGCGTCAGGGGCTCATCGGGTCATTCGTCCGATCCCATGAGCGCTTCGACGAGCGCCGCGAGATCAGGCGGATCCGGCGCCGTGAAGACGAGGCGCTCGCCGGTCTCGGGGTGATCGAAGCCGAGCTCCGCTGCGTGGAGCGCGAGGCGCGGCATCCGGCGCGCGGCGGCGAGCTCGCGGGCCATCGCGCCGGCGCCGCTCGCGCGCGGCACGGGCTTCCCGTAGATGGGATCGGCGACGATCGGGTGGCCGCGGTCGGCGAGGTGCACGCGGATCTGGTGCGTGCGCCCGGTCTCGAGGCGGAGCTCGAGCAGGACGAGCGCCTCGCCGCGGTGACGGACCGCCCAGTGCGTGACGGCGTTGCGCCCGCGGTCGGTCTTCGAGGTGAAGCGCTTGCGATCGCGCGGGTGGCGCCCGTAGAGGGTGGCGATCGTGCCCTCGTCGTCGAGCTTCGGCCCGAAGGCCACCGCGCGGTAGCGCCGGTGCGTCGTGCGCGCGGCGAACTGCGCCTGCAGCCGCTCGAGGGCGCGCTCGGTGCGCGCGACGACGAGGAGCCCGGTCGTGTCCTTGTCGATGCGGTGCACGATCCCAGGGCGCTCGGCGCCGCCGCCCTCGCCGAGCCGCTCGAAGTGCCAGCGGAGGGCGTTCACGAGGGTCCCCGAGGCGTGCCCCGGCGCCGGGTGCACGACGAGCCCGGCCGGCTTGTCGACGACCACGACGTGGGCGTCCGCGTAGACGACCGAGAGCGGGATGGCCTCGGCCGCGTGGGGCCCCGCGGGCCTCGCCCCCGCGACGACGTACGAGACGACGTCGCCGACCGAGAGCGTGGCGCCGGCCTTCGAGGGCACGGCGCCGTTCACGGTCACGCGCCCCTCCTCGAGGGCGCGCTGCACCTGGCTCCGGCTCGTGTCCGCGAGGCGCCCGGCGACGAAGCGATCGAGGCGCTCGCCGGCGTCGTCTGGGGCGACGACGAGCGTGATCGTTCCGGGGTCGTCGGTGGCGGCGGGCACGGTGTCGGCGGTGGGGCGACCCCGGCGGCCGCGACGAGGCGACGCCGGGGCAAGCCCTCTCGCGAGGCTAGAAGCGGTAGAGGTCCGAGAGGTCCTTCAGATCGTCGACGTCGAGCCAGTTGTCGTGGATGTACTGGACGGCGATGGTCGCCTTCCCGGTCTCCGCGATGTGGCTCAGGAGCTGCGGCAGCGTCCAGCTCGCGATGGCGACGCCCTTGCCCTCGAGCTCCGCGATGGTCGCGAGGAGCACGTCGATGCCGTGCTCGTTGAGCCCGAGGAGGCCGATCCACTCGCCCGACGCCCGCTCCGCCTCGATCGTGTCGTCGATCTTGGTGAGGTGGTAGTCGATCTCCTTGATGCCCTCGACGCGCTCCGGCGAGACCATCGCCCAGTCGACCGACTTGCGGGTCTTCTTGGCCGGGTGCTTGTAGTCGACGACGACCGTCATCGGCGCCTCCGAGCGGACGAGGTTGTCCATCACGAAGGGGCGCGCCACGACGTCGCCGTAGGCCACGACGAGGTGCCCGTCGCCCTTGATCTTGTCGCGCGCGGCGAGGAGCGAGCCGATCTCGCTCGTGGCCTGCCAGTCGGCGTTGTGAACGTAGTTCACGGTGCCGAGGGTGAACGCCTCCGGCTTGTAGCCGGTGACGATGGTGATGTCCTTGACCCCCGCCTCGCGCAGGGTCTTGACGCTCGACGCGATGACCGGGCGCCCCTCGACCTCGAGCATCGCCTTCGGGCGCTCGTCGGTGAGGTTGCCGAAGTTCGAGCCCTTCGAGGCGGCGAGGATGATGGCGCGGCCGCCCTTCTTCTTCGGGAGGTACTGGTCCTCCCAGCGCTCGTACTCGGCCATGCCCTGGAGGCGGAAGATCTCCTTCACCGTCGGGAGCGACTTCTCGACGGCCGCGAGCGACTGGTGCTCGACGAGGTGCCGCGCCATGTCCTGCATCGCGCGGATGCTCGTGCGGAGCATGTGGTTCGCCCAGATGACCATGGAGATGCCGTGGTCGCGGTAGAGCTGGGTCGGCGTCTGCCAGTACATCGTCGGGACGATGACGACCGGGCAGCGATCACCCCACTCCTTCATGAAGTCGGTGATGTCGTCCGGCGTGGAGAGCTTCGAGTGGCAGAGGATCGCGTCGGCGCCGGCCTCGTGGTAGGCCGAGGCGCGCTTGAGGGCCTCCTCGAGCCCCCACCCCGAGATGAACGCCTCGGTGCGGGCGACGATGCAGAAGTCGTCGTCGCGCTGGGCGTCCTTGCCCGCCTTGATCTTGCCGGCGAACTCGTCGATGTCGGCGAGGGGCTGCTCCTCCCCCTTGATGAAGGAGTTCGTCTTCGGGAAGATCTTGTCCTCGATGCAGACCGCGGCGACGCCGCGCTGCTCGAGCTTCGCGACGAGGCGGCGCATGTTGTTGAAGTTGCCGTAGCCCGTGTCGCCGTCGAGGAGGATGGGGACCTTGGTGTTGTCCGCCATGAACTCGAGGACCTCGAGGACCTGGGTCCACGACGCCTCGTTGTTGTCGCGCACGCCCATGGCCGCCGAGATGGACAGACCGCTGCCCCAGATGCCGCCGAAGCCGGCCTCCTCGACGATCTTGGCCGACAGGCCGTTGTGGGCTTCGCAGATGAACTCGAGATCCTTCGACTGGAGCATCTGCTTGAAACGCGTCGTCTTCTTCATAGCTCGACCTCGATGAGCGGCTGGCCGTCGCGGCTCGGTGGGGCGTCGCTGCCCCGATCTCTCGGTGGCGGCCTCGGAACGAACGAGGCGGCCTTCTACCGCTTGGGCCGGCGACTCGCAAGAGTTCGGTCGGAGGCCGGCCGGCGCCGCGGGTGTCGACAGGATCGCGCCCTTCCCGCTACCGTCGGCGCCGATGACCGCCGACCACGCAGCGCTCCGCCTCCTACCCCGCGTCGACGACGTCGCCGACGACGTCGCCGTGGTGGCGACCGGCGCCTCCCCGGCGCGGCGGCGGGACGCGGCTCGGGCGGCGATCGACGCGGCGCGCGACGCGCTGCGGGCGGGGGGGGCCGCGGCGGCGGACGTGCTGCCCGGGTCGCGGCGGACGCCGCGCGGCGGCTCGCCCTGGCCGCGCGACCCACGCTCGTGCCCGTGCTCAACGCGACCGGCGTCGTGGTGCACACGAACCTCGGGCGGGCGCCGCTCCCGGCGGAGGCCGTGGCGGCAGCGCTCGGGCCGTGCAACCTCGAGTACGATCTCGAGGCGGGCACGCGCGGTTCGCGGCGGGAGCACGCCGAGACGCTGCTCCGGGCGCTGTCCGGGGCCGAGGCCGCCCTCGTGGTGAACAACAACGCGGCCGCCGTGGTGCTGATGCTCGCGGCGCACGCGAAGGGGCGCGAGGTGCTCATCGCGCGAGGGGAGCTCGTCGAGATCGGCGGCAGCTTCCGCGTCCCGGAGATCATGGAGGCCGCGGGCGCGCGGCTCCGTGAGGTCGGGACGACGAACCGCACCTACGCGCGCGACTACGAGCGGGCGATCGGCCCGGAGACGGCGGCGATCCTGCGGGTCCACCCGAGCAACTACGCGATCACGGGCTTCACGCACCGTCCGGAGCCGCGGGAGCTCGCGTCGCTCGCGGCGGCGCGCGGGATCCGCTTCCTGCGCGACCTCGGCACCGGGACCTTCGGGCCGCTCCCGGCCGGGCTCCCCGGCGACGGCGCGGTCGCGGACGCCGTCGCGGGCGGCGCGGACGTGGCCTGCTTCTCCGGCGACAAGCTCCTCGGCGGCCCGCAGGCCGGGATCGCCCTCGGCCGCGCGGACGCGATCGACGCGATGGCGCGGCACCCGCTCGCCCGGGCGATGCGCGCCGACAAGCTCACCCTGTGTGCGCTGCAATATTGCCTCACCGCCTATATGGAGGAGCGCTACGAGCGGATCCCCGGGCACGCCATGCTGCACTGCACAGCGGCGGCGCTCGAGGCGCGGGCGCGCAGGGCGGCGGCGGCGCTCGCGATCGGCGGCGCGGAGATCGCGGTCGCGCCGTGCGAGGACGTCGTGGGCGGGGGGAGCCACCCCGACGCCCGGCTCCCCGGCTGGGCGGTGACGATCGCCACGCCGGCGGCGGACGCGTCGGCGCTGTCGCGGGCGCTGCGGCTCGGGGCGACGGCCGTGGTGGCGACCGTCGCGGCCGACCGCGTGTGGCTCCACCTCCGGACGGTACCGCCGGAGCGCGACGGCGATCTCGTCGAGGCCGCTCGGGAGGCCCTCCGCGCGGTCGGGACACGCGGCGCGGCGAATGCTGGTTGACAGTGCGGCGACGTGCCGCTAGGTTTCGCGCCCTCGCGTGGCGGGCTCAAGGCCCCTTCGTGCGCGAGATCAGCGCCCTAGACGACGTCCTCGACGTTCGCACCGCAGGAAACAGTTCATGGCAGTCAAGCTCCGCCTCGCGCGTCACGGCTCCAAGAAGCACCCGTTCTACCGCATCGTGGCGGCCAACGACTACGCGCGTCGTGACGGCCTCTTCCTCGAGCACGTCGGGAGCTACGATCCGGCCCACACGCCGCCGGCCGTCGCCCTCAAGCGCGACCGCATCAAGCACTGGCTCGACGCCGGCGCCACGCCGACGGACACGGTGAAGGACCTCCTCAACCGCTTCATGGACGGGCAGGACACCGCGATCCGCCCGGTCAAGAAGGTCCGCGCCGTCGCCGCGAAGCCGGCCGCTCCGGCCGCCGCCGCTCCGGCTCCGGCTCCGGCCGCCGCCGCGCCGGCCCCCGCCGCCGAGCCCGCCCCGGCCCCGGCCGCCGACGACGCCGCGGAAGCCTGATGAGCGACGTCCGGGACCAGATCGCCGACCTCGTCGACTTCCTCGCGAGCGAGCTCGCCTCCGACGCCGACGCCGTCGAGGTGCGCGCCTCGGGTGAGGACGACCGCCACGATCTCTACGAGATCTCGGTGAACCAGCAGGACCTCGGTCAGCTCATCGGCCGCCAGGGCCGCACGGCCCGCGCGATGCGCGCGGTCGTGAAGGCCGCCGCTGCGAAGCACGGCCGCCGGGCGCACGTCGAGATCCTGGAGTAGCGGCCGCGCGCCGCGGCGGAGTCCGCGCCGTGCAGCTTCTCCTCATCGCGAGCATCGGGAAGGCCCAGGGCCTCCGGGGCGCCTTGCACGTGACGCCGTTCAACGCGGCGTCACCGCTGTGGGCGCCCGGGTCCGAGCTCGTCCTCGTGTCGGGTGACCTCGTCAAGGGCGGTCAGCCCGACGCGGTCGAGGCGCCGGACGACCGGCGGCTCCGGCTCGCCACCGTCCGCGAGGGCTCGAAGGGCCGCCTCGTGTGCACGTTCGCGGGGGTCGACGGGCGCGACGCCGCCGAGGCCCTCGGCGGGAGCTACCTCGCCGTGCCGCTCGAGGCGGTCGCGCCCCCGGACGATCCGGACGAGGTGCTCTTCCACGAGGTGCGCGGCTGGGACGTCGTCGACACCGCGGGGAAGGTGCTCGGCGCGGTCGTGGCCGTGGTCGAGACCTACACCGAGCTCCTCGAGGTGCGCCCGAAGCGCGGCGGCGCGAGCTTCTTCGTGCCGATCGTGAAGGAGATCGTGACCGCGTTCGATCGCGCCGGGCGACGCGTCGTCATCGACCCGCCCGAGGGGCTCGTCCCGTGACCGCCGGAGGCGACGAGGCCGCCGCCGCCTACCGCTTCGACGTGGTGACCCTCTTCGAGCCCCTGATGAGCGGCTACCTCGGCGGGAGCATCCTCGGGCGCGCGGGCGAGCGCGGGATCATCGAGGTCGCCTACACCGATCCGCGGGACTTCACGACCGACGTGCACCGCACCGTCGACGACGCCCCCTTCGGCGGCGGCGCCGGCATGGTGATGAAGCCCGAGCCGCTCGCGCAGGCGATCGAGCAGGTGCGGGCGCGACGCGGGCCGGCGCGGGTCGTGCTGCTCTCGCCGTCGGGGCGCCTCTTCGATCAGCGGGTCGCGGCCGAGTACGCGGCGCTCGGGAGCCTCTGCCTCGTGTGCGGCCGCTACGAGGGGGTCGACGAGCGGATCGCGGCGGAGGTCGTCGACGAGGAGCTCTCGATCGGCGACTACGTGCTGACGGGCGGCGAGCTCGGCGCGCTCGTCGTGATCGACGCCGTCTCGCGCCTGCTCCACGGCGTGCTCGGCAACGCCGAGGGCGCGTTCGACGAGTCCTTCACGGGGACGGCCCTCCTCGAGCACCCGCAATACACGCGCCCGCGGGAGTGGCGCGGCCACGCCGTGCCGGACGTGCTGCTCTCGGGCAACCACGCCGAGATCGCGCGCTGGCGCGCGCAGCAGCGCCTCGATCGGACGGCCGCGCGGCGCCCGGATCTGCTCGCCCGCCACGCGGGCGACGCGGCGGCGAGCGAGGAGACGCCGTCGTGAGCGCCCTGCCCCAGGTCCACGTGGCGCTCCTCCACCACCCGATCCTGAACCGCGTCGGTGAGATCGTGACGACCGGCGTCACGAACCTCGATATCCACGATCTCGCAAGATCTTCGAGGACCTACGGCTGCGCGGGCTATTGGATCGTGACGCCGATCGCCGAGCAGCGCGCGATGGTCTCGCGGATCACGGCCCACTGGCGCGACGGCGACGGACCGGGGCTCCACCCGCAGCGCGCGGAGGCCCTGTCGCTCGCGCGCGTGGCCGCGACCCTCGACGACGTCGTCACCGCCGTGACCGACGAGGCCGGGGCCCGCCCGCGGCTCGTCGGCACCACCGCGCGCCTCGAGCGCGCGACCGTCGGCTACGACGACCTCGCGGCGGAGCTCGCGACCCCGGGCGCTGCGCCCGCGCTCCTCCTCTTCGGCACCGGGTGGGGCATGACGGCCGCCACCCTGGCCGCTTGCGACATGATCCTCCCGCCGATCGCAGCGAGTGCTGGACGGACGGGCTACAATCATCTATCAGTACGCGCCGCCGCGGCCATCGTGCTCGACCGTTTGTTGGGTCAGCGGCGTTGAGAACTCTCGGAGACATGATGATGAACGGCCGTATCGCCATCGAGAAGATCGAGCGCCTCCAGCTCCGCCAGGACGTCCCCACGTTCAAGGCCGGCGACACCCTGGCCGTGCACGTGCGCATCCGTGAAGGCGAGAAGGAGCGCATCCAGGTCTTCGAGGGTGTCTGCATCGGGCGCCACAACGACGGCCTGCACTCGACCTTCACGGTCCGCAAGGTCAGCTACCAGATCGGCGTCGAGCGCGTCTTCCTGCTCCACTCGCCCCGTATCGAGAAGATCGAGGTGAAGGATCAGGGCCGCGTCCGCCGCGCGAAGCTGTACTTCCTGCGCGACCTGACGGGCAAGAAGGCCCGCATCCGGTCGATGCGCGACGTCAAGAAGTAGAGCCTCCGCGCGCACCGCGATGGAAGCCGTCCCAAGGACCGCGCTCCTCGTGCAGATCCCGCTCTTCTCGCCCGGCGTCATCGCCTGCGGCGAGGTGGAGATCTGGGCGCGTGAGCGCGGCATGGGGCCGCTCATCGGGCTCGACGAGGCCGGCCGCGGGCCCCTCGCCGGGCCTGTCGTCGCCGCCGCCTGCGTGCTGCCCGATCCGTGCCCCTTCCCCGGGCTCGACGACTCGAAGCAGCTCACCGAGGCGCGCCGCGAGGAGCTCTTCGCCCTCATCGTCGAGCACGCCGTCGCGTTCGGCGTGTGCTTCGCGGAGCCCGATCTCATCGACGAGATCAACATCCTCCGCGCGTCGCTCCACGCGATGTCGGTGGCGTGGCAGATGGTCGTCGACAAGGTGCCGTCGCTGCGCACGGCGCACGCGCTCGTCGACGGCAAGATGCGCGCGCCGCTCCCCGAGGACGTCGTCCAGCACGTGCTCGTCAAGGGCGACGGCCGCTCGCTGAACGTCGCGGCCGCGTCGATCCTCGCGAAGGTCTCCCGCGATCGCGCGATGCGCGAGTACGACGCCGAGTTCCCGGTCTACGGCTTCGCGAAGCACAAGGGCTACCCGACGAAGCAGCACCTGAGCGCTCTCGCCGAGCACGGCCCGTGCCCGATCCACCGGCGCAGCTTCCGGCTCACCGGGCCCGAGGTGGCCGCCGTCCCCGTCACGACGCCGCTCCTTTGAGCGGCCAGGCCGACCGCGCGCGGCTCGGCCGGCGCGGCGAGATCAAGGCGCGGCGCTTCCTGTGGCGGCGCGGGCTCCGGACGCTCGCGGCGAACTGGCGCCACCCGAGCGGCGGCGAGCTCGACCTCGTCATGCGCGACGGTGACGTCCTCGTCATCGTCGAGGTCCGCACGGCGCGGAAGGTCTTCGCGGGCGGCCCGGCGCAGACCGTCGGCCCCGAGAAGCAGCGGCGCCTCGCGCGCCTCGCGCAGCTCTACCTCGCGCGCGCGCCGTTCACGCCGCGCGGCGTGCGCTTCGACGTGGTCGGCGTGGTCCACCGCGGGCTCCTCCGCTGGGAGATCACGTGGTACCGCGACGCGTTCCAGGTCGGCAGTTGAAGCCGCGCGCTCCCGGCGCTACTGAGCGACCGTGGCCTGCGTCGTGGCGGACGCCGGCACGCAGAAGCTGAAGTCGAGGTAGGTCTGGCAGGTCGAGTCGGCCGGGCAGTCGGCGTCGGCCTCGCACTCGCGCGAGCAGAACGGCTCGCTGTCCTCCCACTTCGCGCAGATCTTCTCCTCGCACTGCGGGTGATCGGCCACGACGCACGTGAGCGTGGTCGACTGCGACTCGGCGCGGCACGTGTCGAGGATCGACTCGGACATCGGGCACGACTGGAAGAACTCGTCCTCCGGGCACGCCGTGAGCAGCGAGATCGCGAGACAGGATAGGAGAAAGACGGCGGTCCTCATCGCGGGCGATGATTCAGCGTCGGCCGGGTCGTGTCAATGCGAGACGGGTCGTCGGGCCCACGGAGCGACCCGCGGCCGCGCGGCAGGGGAGCTCCGGGCGGCGGGGTCCACGGCGGCCCGCTCGCCGCGAGACGCCCACGCGAGGCGGCCGCGAGGCGCCTCGCCCGCGGGGTGACGGCTTGCTCCCGGACGGGGGCGACGCTATAAGATGGGCGCGAGCGTCTGGCTCGCCTGGCCCTTCCAAGCTGCGAGCACGAGATGACGATCCGCACGACGGAGACGAGCCCGAGGGGGAACCGGCTGCAGTGGGCGCTCGCCCTCGGGGTCGGCGCGGCGCTGCTCGCCGCCACGGCGCCGGCCGCGCGCGCCGACGACGACGAGCCGGTGACGCTCGAGCCCGAGGTCGTCGTGGGCGACGCGGTGCTCACGAAGTGGATGCGCGAGGGCCTCGCCGCCGCGGACGACGGCGACTACCTGAAGGCCGCGCTCAAGTTCGAGGAGATCACGCGCCAGGGGGACACCTCCACGGAGACCGTGCAGGAGGCGCAGTTCCAGCTCGGCGCCGCGCTCTACGAGCTCAAGCTCTACCAGTCGGCGCTGTCGCGCTTCGAGCTCATCGTCGACGCCGGGCAGACGCACCCGAAGTACCGGAAGACGCTCGAGTATCTGCTGCGCATCGCGCGCGCGACGGGCTCGGATCCGAGCGTGCTCCTGAAGATCTCGGAGTACCCGCCGGAGTTCTACCCGCCGGAGCAGGCCGACGAGCTGCACTTCCTCGTCGGGCAGTACTTCTTCAACGAGAGCTCGCTCAGCGACGCCCTCACGCGCTTCCAGGAGGTCAGCGCCAAGTCGCCCGACTTCTTCGTGCGCGCCCGCTACCTCGAGGGCGTCATCGACGTGCAGCAGTCGAACCTCGGCGCCGACGCGCGCGAGGTCGACGGCGAGAAGCTCCAGCTCGCGGCCGAGGCGTTCAAGACCGTGCTCCGCGTGCAGCGCGACGGGCAGCACGGAGACACCATCGATCGCGTCGCCGGGCAGGCGATCCTCGCCCTCGGGCGCCTCTTCTACTCGACGCGGCAGTACGACGTCGCGGTGCGCTACTACGACGAGGTGCCGGAGGACAGCGAGTTCTGGCTCGACGCGGTCTACGAGGTGAGCTGGGTGCACTACCAGCTCAAGAACTACCCGCGCGCGCTCGGGAACCTGCACAGCCTCAACTCGCCCTACTTCGCCGACCAGTACTTCCCCGAGTCGCGCGTCCTGCAGGCGCTGATCCTGTTCTACAACTGCCGCTACGACGAGGCCGACCTCATCGTGCGCCAGTTCGTTCAGGACTACTTCCCGCTCATGGACAAGCTCCGCGGCGAGATCAACCAGTTCGCCGACCCCAACGCCTTCTACCAGTGGCTCGCGACGCTCGCGACGCGGGAGGACAGCGAGTACTCGCTCCGCTTCAAGCGGATCTTCAACGCCGCGCTCGCGGACAAGAAGCTCCGGCGCAAGTTCGACACGGTCTCGAAGCTCAACGAGGAGGTGAAGCGCATCGACAAGCTCGCCGGCCCTCAGGGCGCGACCGACGGGCTCCTCGCGCAGCTCAAGGGCGAGCTCGTCGGCTACCGCACGCTCGTCGTGGGTGAGGCGGGCTCTCTCGCGCAGACGCGGCTCGTCCGCGTGCTCTCCGATCTCCGGCGGCACCTCGCGGGCGCCCTGAAGATCAAGCAGGAGACCCTGAAGGCGCGGCGCGGTGACAGCGCCGACAGCGTCCTCGCCGAGCAGGCCGCGGCGGCCGCCGCGAAGCGGATCATCGAGGCGGACGACGAGCACATCGAGTGGCCGTTCACGGGCGAGTACTGGAAGGACGAGCTGGGCTCGTACCTCTACGACGTGGACTCGTTGTGCAAGATCGAGGGTGAGCCCGAAGGCGAGACCGGCGGCTCGGGGGAGTGAGCGAGCGCCGCCGCGTGTTCGTTCTCGGACCGGATCTCGCGCATCGGACTGGATGAGGTGACGATGAAACGCATTCTGGGGTGGGCCGTGGTCGCCGTCCTCGCGTCGGCGCTGGCCGCGCCGGCGGTGCTGGCGGCGGCGCCGAAGGGCAAGGCGCCGGCGGCGGAGCAGAAGAAGCCGGGCTTCGGCGGGCAGACCAAGACGCGCGACCGCAAGATCCGCGGCGACGCGACCGAGGTGTCGCTCAAGCAGAGCATCAAGGACCAGAAGCAGATCATCGAGCTGACGGACCGGAAGGACCCCGGCTACCCGCTGCAGGTGGTCGCGCTCGCGGACTTCGAGTGGGACCTCGCCGAGTGGTACGGGCTGCAGGCGTACAGCGAGGCCATCGAGAAGCCCATGTACGAGGCCGAGCAGCGCGGCGACAAGAAGGCCGTCGAGAAGTACAAGAAGCAGCAGCAGAGCTACCTCGACAAGAAGCAGGCGTACCAGGACCAGACCATCGCGACGTACAAGGAGGTCATCCACGACTTCCCGACGTCGAAGCGGCTCGACGAGGTGCGCTACTTCCTCGCGTACAACCTCACCGAGATGGGGCGCGCGGCCGAGGGGGTCGACGAGTACACGGCGCTCATCGGGGCGCACCCGAGCTCACCCTTCGTGCCCGACGCCATCGTCAACATCGGCGAGTACTACTTCGACAACAACGACTTCGCGAACGCGCTCCGCCTCTACCAGCAGGTCGACAAGTTCCCCGACGCGAACATCCGCGGCTACGCGATGTACAAGCAGGCGTGGTGCCAATACAACCTGGGCGACCACCAGCTCTCGCTGTCGCAGTTCATCGCGGTCATCAAGCTCGCCGAGGAGCGGGCCCTCGCGGGCGCGAAGCAGGCGATCCAGCTGAAGCGCGAGGCGCAGAACGACATGGTGCTGCCGTACTCGAAGGTCGGCCGCGCCGAGAAGGCCATCGACTTCCTGAAGCAGTACGCGCCCGAGCGCTACCTCGAGCTCGCCGGGAAGCTCGCCCTCATCTACACCGAGCAGAACGAGTTCGCCCGCTCGACGAAGCTCCTGCGCGACCTCATCGCCGAGGCGCGGAAGGGCGCCATCGCCGGGCAGGACAAGAGCTACATGGTGGTCACCTTCCAGCGGCAGATCGTGGATAACGCGATCAAGTCCGGGGACAAGGGGAACACCGTCACCGAGATCGCCGAGCTCCTGCGCACCTGGGACGAGATGCACGCGGCCGCCCCCGAGGCGTTCCAGAAGGAGGAGCAGGAGGAGATCAAGCGCCTCATCCTCGAGGTGGCGGCGACCTACCAGAAGGAGTGGGACGGCACGAAGGACCCGAAGACCCTCGAGTACACGCAGCGCCTCTACGACGAGTACCTGCGCGTCTTCGGCGGCGACGAGAACGCCTACCAGATCGCGATGAACAACGCCTTGCTGCTGAAGGCGACCGAGAAGTTCGACGAGGCGGCGGCGGCGTTCGAGAAGGTCATCCGGATGCGCCCGGAGGGCGAGTACACGGACGCGGCGGCCGAGCAGGCCGTGCTCTGCTACCTGAAGGTCGTGCAGATCGAGAACAAGCGCGTGAAGACCGAGGCCGAGGACGACCTCAAGCCCGAGGACCTCTCGCCGGACCAGCAGCGCTTCGTGTCCGCCATCGACCGCTGGATGGAGATCATCGCCAAGAAGGGGCCGAACCCCGAGTCGCAGGACAACATCGGCCCGGCGCGGTTCGCGGCGGCGAAGGTCTACTACAACGCGAACCAGTTCGAGGAGTCGGCGCGCCGCTTCGTCGAGTTCATCGCGAAGCACCCGAGCCACCGCCTCGTGAACGACGCGCGGCGGCACGTGCTCTCGGCGTACAACCTCGCGCACGACGTCGACAACCTCGTGAAGTACGCGAACGAGTACGACGCCATCGCGAGCCTGCCCGAGGACCTGAAGTCGGACATCCGGAAGATCCGGAACGAGCTGAACTTCCAGGAGTGCTTCAAGTTCCAGAACAAGGGCGAGCACCTGAAGGCGGCGCAGTGCTTCGAGCAGTACGCGCGCGACTTCCCGAACGAAGACCGGGCGCCAGCGGCCATCTACAACGCCGGCATCAACTACTTCGAGGCGCGGAAGGTGAAGAAGGCGCTCGACGCGCAGCTCGACCTCTACGCGCGCTACCGCTCGAACGAGCTCGCCCCGAAGGCGCTCTACGCGATGGGCGAGATGTTCCGCCAGACGACCGTCTACGACGAGGCGGTGAAGGTCTACGAGACGTTCGTGCGCAACCACCGCGGGCACCCGCTCGAGGAGAAGGCGCTGCGGTACGCGTCGATCTACCGGAAGACCCTCGGCGACTACAAAGAGGCCATCGCGAACCTGAACACGTGGCTCGCGCGCTTCGGGAACCAGCCGAACGCGCCGGCCGTGCACCTCGACATCATCAAGATCCTCGAGAAGCAGGAGAAGTGGTCGCAGATCGTGAGCGCGGCCGGCTCGCACCTGAAGAAGTACCCCGACGAGCCGGCGAGCGTGCGCCTCGAGGTGCTCGCGCGGCGCGGCTTCGCGTACGACGAGCTCGGCAAGCACAAGGAGGCGCACGCGGCGTTCGAGGAGACGGTCGCCTACTTCGCCGGCCTGAACGAGGCGCAGGTGCAGGACCTGTCGATGGACGCGGTGTCGGCCGTCGCGCACGCGCACTTCAACCTCGGCGAGGAGAAGCTGCGCGAGGCGCGCCGCATCAAGCTCGACTCGCCGAGCGACAAGGAGATGGCGAAGGCCATCACGCAGAAGCTGACGACGCTCACGAACGCCAAGACCGTGTACGAGAAGGTCATCGCCTACCATCACCCCGGGTGGGAGATCGCGGCGTGGACGCAGCTCGGCGCGGCCTACCAGGACTTCGCGAGCTCGGTCGAGAACGCGACGATCCCAGCGCGCATCCGTCACCTGCCGGAGGTCGTCGACCAGTGGCAGCAGGACATGGCGGAGCGCGCGAAGACCATCCGCGACAAGGCCATCGAGGCGTATCAGCAGGCGCTCGACGTGGCGCACCGCGAGCGCTGGTTCAACGAGTACTCGGAGAAGGCCGAGGCCGCGATCGCGCAGCTCGACCTCACCGACAAGTCCGTGAAGGAGTTCAGGATCCGTCCTGACCACCTCACGCCGAACGGCGGGGCGCCGGCCTTCCACGAGCGCGCGGGGGCGAGCCAATGACGGGGTTCCACACGATGTTCTCGACGCTCGGGAAGCTCGCGCTCGCCACCACCCTCGCGGCCGGGGCCCTCGTGGCGCCGGCGGTCGCGGCGGCGCCGTTCGACCAGGCGATGTCGATCGTGTCCGACCCGAAGGCGCTCGCGACGCGCTCGGGCGAGGCGGAGCAGCTGTTCCGCCAGTGTTTGTCAGGTGCGCCTGACAATGTGGAGGGCTGGTTCAACCTGGGCCTCCTGCTCGAGCGCAAGGGGGATCTGGCCGGCGCGCGCGACGCCTATCAGAAGGCGCTCGGCGTGAAGGCCGACTACCTTCCGGCGCAGGCGCGGATCGCCGGGCTCGACCTCGCGGCCGGGAACACGGCGGCCCTCGACAAGCTCGAGGCGATCATCAAGGAGGACGCGTTCCAGGCCGAGGCGCGCAACATCCTCGCCGAGTACGCGCTCGCGCAGGGGGACTACGCCAAGGCGATCCTGCACTCGCGGAACGTGCTCGTCGGCGACCCGCGGAACGTGAACGCCTCGCTCAACGCGGCCATCGCGTACTACCGACAGGGGCTCATCGATCAGGCCGGGCTCATCGCGACGAGCGCGCTCGAGAAGGAGCCGAACGCCGCGGCGCTCCACAACATCATGGGCCTGGTCTACCTGTCGAAGGACGACACGCGGAGCGCGACCGAGCAGTTCACGGCGGCCCTCGACGGCGACCCGAACAACATGGACGCGCTCCTGAACCTCGCCGCGCTCGAGCTCGCCTATGGGAACTTCGAGTCGGCGCTCAAGCACTTCGACCAGGCGCTGAAGATCCGCCCGCGCGACGCGGGCGTGGTGCTCTCGCGCGGCGTCGCGCTCCGCGGGCTCGAGCGCTTCGACGAGGCGCAGGCGGCCTACGAGCAGGCGCTCACGCTGAAGCCGGGCTTCATCGACGCGGAGTACAACCTCTGCGTCCTGAACCACCAGTTCAAGAGCGACTGGGCGCAGGCGAAGCGCTGGTGCTCGACCTACCTCGGCCACATCGACGCGGCGAACCCGAAGTACAAGGAGGTCCAGAAGCGGCTCAAGGCCGCCGAGGCGACGCTCAAGATACTTCAGGAGAAGACCGGGCCGGGGGCCGGCGGTGGGACGGCGCCCGCTCCTTGATGGGAGAGCGCGGCGACCGTTAGGATACGACGCTGAGACGAGCTGGCTCGGGAGGGCGCGCGATGAGGTCATGGATGAAGCGGTGGGTGCTCCTCGGGGCGGTCCTCACGACCGGGCTCTCCGGCGCGGCGCTCGGCGCAGCCCCGGCGGAGCCGCCGAAAGACGAGGTCCGGAAGCTCAACTTCGAGGGCGACACCATCTCGACCGACTACCTGAAGCCGGGCGCGCTCCTCATCGAGGGGCTCCGCCGCGGGCGGCGGTCCACGCTCATCGAGGTGCGCCTCGACTTCGTGGCGGAGATCCTGCGCTCCGCCGAGGACATCTGATTCGAGGGCGAGCGGCCCGCCGAGGGCCGAGGCGCGCGAGCTCGGGGGGGCGCGCGCCCGGCGGGGACGGGCGAGAATTTCTGGCGGCGCCGGGAACTTCGTGAGACCAGCGTTGTCCAAACCGCGATCGAGGCGAAGAGCCACGGCGCCGACCGCACCGGCGGCGGTCTGGCTGGCGAGGTTCTCCGGCTCGCGCTAAGATGATGCGGCTCCGGCCGTCCGTGTGCTGACGTCCCCGCGAACGCGAGGCGCTCCGTGAAGACAAAGATCGGCTTCTCCATCTACCTGAACGGCAAGCTCGTCCGCGAGGTGACGTTCGACAGGCCCATCGTCAACGTCGGGAAGCTGTCGACGTCGAACCTGCGCATCGACGACATCAACGTGTCGCGAAAGCACGCCGTCATCGAGCAGCGCGAGAACGGCGAGTGGCGCATCACGGACCTGGGCTCGACGAACGGCACCATCCTCGCCGGCAAGCGCATCGTGCAGGCCGACCTGAAGGACGGCGACCGGCTCGTGCTCGGCACGACGACGCTCATCGTCCACCTCGACGCGTCCGCCGTGCAGAAGGTCGCGGAGCGCGAGGAGCCGAAGATCGAGGACGTGACCTCCGGCGTCGCGGGTGACCGCCCGAAGAAGAAGGCGCCGCCGCCGGTGCCGTCCGTGCCGCGCCCGGTCGAGGAGATCCGCGGGCTCGGCAGCGAGAGCTTCTACAAGAAGAAGGAGGCCGGCGACGCCGACTCGGACGGCTTCGCGCTCGAGGTCGCGCTCCTGTGGGGCGAGACGGTGCTGGCGGTCGAGTCGTTCGACAAGCCCGAGGTGATCTCGATCGGCGAGGCCAAGGGTTGCCGCTTCACCGTGCCGCAGGAGGTCCTCGGCGGGAAGCGCTTCGATCTCGTCGTCCCGAGCAACGGGCGCTTCGCGGTCGACATCTCGAACCCGAACATCGAGGGCGATCTCCTCGTCGGGGGCGCGGTCAAGTCGCTCGCCGAGCTCCGGGGCGGGCAGAAGCAGTTCCCCATCACGGAGCCCGTGCGCGGGCGCCTCCGCGTCGGGCCGTTCACGCTGCTCCTCACGTACGGCCCGAAGCCGACGCGCGCCGGGATCCGCGGCCTCGCGCAGCCCGACTACGACGCGTGGATCTACATCGCCGTCAGCGCCATCGTGCACATCGCGTTCCTCATCGTCCTCTACTACCTGCCCGAGGACATGATGATGAGCCAGCGCGACCCGCGCCAGGCGAAGGAGCGGGCGCTGCAGGTCCTCCGGGTCGACCCGAAGGAGGAAGAGGAGGAGCTGAAGAAGAAGGAAGAGGAGCAGAAGGAGCTCGAGAAGAAGAAGGTCGGCGAGTCCGAGACGCCAGGCACCCTCGAGGACCTGAGGGACGTGCAGGTCGAGAACCCGAGCGAGGTGCCGGTCGAGACGCCGTCGCCGAACCGGACGGAGCTCGTGAACAAGCTCGACCGCAAGAAGCAGGAGCGGGAGAGCTTCGAGCAGATGTCGCCCGAGGAGCGGAAGGAGCGCGCGAAGCAGCTCGCGCAGCAGACGGCGCTGAACCAGCAGCTCGCCGACGAGAACCCGCTCTTCAACCAGCTCCTCGCGACGAACCCGGACCTGAATCAGAACCAGCTGAAGATCCGCGCGCTGACGTCGCGCTCGGATCCGAGCTCCCCGAGCGACTCGTTCGCCGAGGGCAGCCTCGACCCGTTCGGTGGCACGCTCTCGCCGGGGAGCGGCGGCTTCCAGGCGGCGGACGGCGGGCT
The DNA here is from genome assembly GCA_020632715.1 of Deltaproteobacteria bacterium. Lineage (GTDB taxonomy): Bacteria > Myxococcota_A > UBA9042 > PHBI01 > PHBI01 > JACKFA01. Next base: position 1,032,035 of record JACKFA010000002.1, on the reverse strand, counting down.
CTCGCCGGGCGGCCCGGGTGGGCCGGGCGGCCCCGCGGTCGGCGGGCTCCGGAACCCCGGGCGCGACGGGCGGAACATCGGCGACATCGGCCTCCAGGACCGGACGCCCGAGCCGAAGATCCAGCAGCTCCCGGTGCGGCTCGTGGGTGAGCTCGACGCGAAGACCGTGCAACAGTACATCCGCCGCTACCTGTCGGGCATCAAGTGGTGCTACCAGGACCGCCTCCAGCAGAACCGGAAGCTCCAGGGCAAGCTCACGCTCGCGTTCACGATCCTGCCGAACGGCGGCGTCCACGACGCGCGCACGACGAACAGCACGCTCGGTGACGCGGAGCTCGAGGCCTGCATCGCGAAGAAGATGTCGCGCTGGAAGTTCCCGACGCCGAAGGACGGCGGCCTCGTCGAGGTCGCCTACCCGCTCATCCTGAAGACGCAGTAGCGGACGCGCGCCGGAGCGCGACGCCACCGACCGCACCGAGGCGCTGTCGGCCAGGAGGCCGCCGGCGCCTCGCTCGTCTCGCCGTCGGCGCGCAGCGGGCGGCCCAGCGCAGCCCTTGAGAACCCGGCGCCAACGTGAGAACGTGGCGGCGATGAACGCTCGAACGCAACGCCTGTCGTTCGCGTCGCTCGCGGTCGCCCTCGCGTCGCTCGCCGGCGGTTGCGCCGGTGGCCGTGAGGGGGCCGAGGCGACGCGCCTCTACAACCAGGGCATCGAGGCGTCCGCCGCCGGCGCCAGGGACGCCGCGTACAGCTACTTCGTGCGCGCGAGCAAGCTCGACCCGGAGAACCACCGGGCGCTCTACGAGATGGCGCTCATCGACCTCTACGACAAGCGCGACGCCTACCAGAAGGGCCTCGCCGAGCTCGAGATGGCAGAGTCGATCCAGCCGCGCGACCGCGACGTCCTCTACCAGCTCGAGCGCGCCGCCATCAGCCACGGCAACCACGAGCAGGGGCTGCGCTACGCCGAGCGCGCGCTCGCGGAGGACCCGAACTACGCCCCCGCCTGGTACTACCGCGGCGTCGGGTACCACGCGCTCGGCCAGCTCGACCAGGCCGACCACGCGTTCCGCGAGACCATCGCCATCGACCCCACCTACACGCCCGCCTACCGCGAGCTCGGCGCGATGTACGAGGAGGTCGACGCCGCCGACGCCGCGCGCAAGGTCTACGAGGAGGGGCTCCGCCACGACGGCGACGACCCCGACCTCCTGAACGCCCTCGGCGTGCTGGCGCTGTCGCGCGGCGAGAAGGAGGAGGCCGTCGACCTCCTCAAGAAGGCCAAGGGCTACAGCGACGGCCGCAGCGACGTCCTCTTCAACCTCGCCTTCGCCTACGTCGAGGCGGGCGACACGCGCGAGGCCTTCCGCAACCTCGGCGAGTACCTGAACGGCGCCGATCCGGGCGACGTCGAGAACATCCGGGTCGCGACGATGCTGCGGAACACCATGGTCGAGGAGCTGCGGCGCCAGCGCCGCGAGGCCGAGGAGAAGGGAGAGCCGCCGCCGCCGGACCTCCCCGAGACGCCGAAGCCGGGTGAGACGCCGGACGCGCCGTGACCGCGCGCGCGGTGGCAGGGCGCGCCCCAACTGAACGGCGCGGCTGAGCGTGGAGAATTGGTACCGCGTCCAGGCGGCGCTCCTCGCGGCGATCATCTGCGCGGCGCTCGTCGTGAACGTGCTCCTGCGCGGGCGCCGGAACATCCCCTTCCGGCGCTACGCGTGGCTCGGCGCGAACCTCGTGGCGCTCTTCATCGTCGACGCGCTCGACGCCGCCGAGGGGCTCCGCGGCGGCGTCCACATCATCGCGATGCGCGGGCTCGCGCTCTCGGCGCTGCCGACGACGAGCATCGCCTTCTTCTCGGCCTTCGTGGCCGACGAGAACCGCCCGGCCCCCTGGGGCACGGGGCTCGCGTTCACGCTCTCGGTGCTGCTCGGGCTCACGTTCCTCGCGCTCTGGGTCGCCGGCGACGCCTTCCCCTCCCCCGCCGCGCAGCTCGCCGCGATGCGGGCCGCCGAGGGCGCCGCGGGCGGCGGGATCGCGACCGCCCTGCTCGCCTCGGTCGCCTTCCTCTACCGGCGCTTCCGCGTGGTCGAGGTCCGCATCGAGCGCGTGCGCGCCCTCTACCTCACGGTCGCGACGGGCGGCGTCTTCTCGATGGCGTTCCTGTCGCGCCTCTCCGGCATCGGCGAGGCCTTCTTCAGCCACATGCTGCCGTCGATCTACATGTTCTTCATGTTCCAGGTCATCACGCTGCGGCGGATCCTCGACCTCTTCGAGTTCCTCGGCCGCTTCGTGGTCCTCGCGGGGTTCGCGGTCGTCCTGAGCCTGATCTTCGCGCTCCTCGTCGGGTGGTGGCGCTACGACTTCGGCCTCTTCCTGTTCAACACGGTCATCGCGACCATCGTGATCCTCATCCTCTTCGACCCGCTGCGGGCCTTCGTCGAGGAGAAGCTCAACGAGCTCATCTTCCGCGAGAAGTACGAGTTCACGCGCCACGCCGAGGCCATCCGCAACAGCCTCGCGAACGTCATCGACGTCGGCGCCATGGCCGACCTCATGCTCTCGCGCCTCGAGGCCGGGCGGCAGGTGACCCACGCGAGCATCTACCTCCGCGACGAGGAGGGGCTCGCCTTCGCGCGCCTGGGCTCCGTCGGGACCGCGCCCACCCCGAGCCTCGACGCCATCGTGGCGCGCCCCTTCCTGACGCGCCTCGCCGCGCACCGCGTGCTGCTCATCGAGGCGCTCGAGGCCGAGGCGACCGAGCTCGCCGAGCGCGCGACGGTCGAGGATCAGCAGCAGCTCGAGGTGCTCGACGTCATCCACAAGACGATGCTCGAGCTCGAGGCGGCCGTGGCCATCGCGTTCGAGAGCGACGCGCAGCTCCTCGGCTTCCTGTGCGTCAAGAACGAGCGGCTGCGGGAGGCCTACAGCACCGACGAGATCAAGGCGCTCGTGGCGCTCGCGGCGCAGGCGACCATCACCATCGAGAACTCGCGCCTCTTCGAGCGGATCCGCGAGCGCGACCGACTCGCGGCCATCGGCGAGATGGCGGCCGGCCTCGCGCACGAGATCCGGAACCCGCTCGGCGCCATCAAGGGCGCGGCCCAGCTCGTGACCGAGATGGAGGAAGAGCACAAGGAGACCTACCTCAACATCATCGTGGACGAGGTGAACCGCCTCGACACCGTGGTGAGCCAGTTCCTGACCTACGCGCGGCCGCTCAAGGGCAAGGGCGACCTCATCGACGTGAACCACGTCCTCGAGCGCACGCTCACGCTCATCCGCTCGGACCAGCACGAGAGCGAGGTCGAGCTCGTCACCGCGCCGAACCTGCCGCAGCTGCGCTCGGATCCCGAGCTCCTGCGGCAGGTCATCCTGAACCTGTCGCGGAACGCCATCGAGGCGATGGCGCCGCAGGGCGGCGGGAAGCTCACCATCACGACGGCGCTGACGTGGCGGAAGCCCGACGCGGCGCCGCGCGGCGCGACCAGCGACTCGCTCGCGTTCGTGCGGATCCGCGTCGAGGACGAGGGGCCCGGGATCCCGCCCGAGGTCATGGAGCGCCTCTTCATCCCGTTCTACACGACGAAGACCCAGGGGACGGGGCTCGGGCTCGCGATCTGCCAGCGCATCGTCAAGAACCAGGGCGGCAGCATCGAGGTGACGTCGAAGGTCGGGAAGGGCACGACGTTCACGATCCTGCTGCCCGTGTCCGAACCTTCCACCCGGACGACGACCGCCTCATGATGGGGCAGGAATGCGGTCCCACGCGGCCCCGTTCCAGAACGGTACCTCGCGGGCCGGTACGCCGACTGGAGGGATCGGCTGCCCCGCTCGCGCCTGTCAGGAGTCTGCCAAGCATGTCTCGCACAAGCGCCCTGCTCGTCGCCCTCGTCACGTCGCTCCTCGCCGGTCCGATCGCGTCCGCGGCGCCGCCGCCGTCGCGGCTCTGGACGGAGCGCACGTGGGCGACACCGCTCGATCCGGACGCGCCGGTCAGCATGCGCGCCTTCGCGCGGCTCGCGAAGGAGCTGTCGCCGACGGTCGTGTTCATCAGCGTCACGCGCGGCGGCGGCGACCCCTTCCACGGCGGCGGCAGCGGCCTCGGGAGCGGGTTCATCATCAACGCCGACGGGCTCGTGCTGACGAACAACCACGTCATCAAGGACTCCGACAACATCCAGGTGAAGCTCGCGAACGACCACGTCTACCCGGCGCGGGTCGTGGGCGCCTACCCGCCGCTCGACGTGGCGCTGCTGAAGATCGACGCGGCCGACGAGAAGCTCGCGGTGGCGCCCCTCGGCGACAGCGAGAACCTCGAGATCGGCGAGTGGGTCATCGCCATCGGGAACCCGTTCGGGCTGAACCACACGGTCACGGCCGGCATCGTGTCGGCGAAGGGGCGGCGCGACGTCGTGTCCTCCGGGGAGCCGATGTACGCGCGCTTCATCCAGACCGACGCGAGCATCAACCCGGGCAACTCGGGCGGGCCCCTCATCAACATCCGCGGCGAGGTGGTCGGGATCAACACGGCCATCAACGCGGCCGGTCAGGGCATCGGCTTCGCCGTGCCGGTCGAGATGATCAAGAAGATCCTGCCGCAGCTCGCGACCGGGCGCGTGTCGCGCTCGTTCCTCGGGGTGCAGGTGGGGCCCGTCGCGCGCGAGCTCGCCGACCGACTGCACCTGCCGCGCACGATGGGGGCGCTCGTCCGGAAGGTGCTCGAGAACACGCCGGCCAACCAGGCGGGCGTGAAGCCGGGGGACGTGATCCTGAGCTTCAACGGGCAGGCGGTCGACCACTGGGAGGACCTGCCGTGGCTCGCGTCGACGGCGGCGTCGAACCAGCAGGTGCCGATGGTGGTGAACCGCGAGGGGCGGCAGCTGAACCTCACGGTGCGCCTCACGAGCTACCCGGACGGGTCGCGCGCGGCGGCCGAGCCCTTCGAGGGGCCGGGGGGCGCGGGCGACGCGGACAAGGACCTCGGGCTCAGCGTGGGCGACCTGCCCGACGCGCTCAGGACGTCGCTCAAGCTCGGCGCCGGCGAGGGCGTGCTCGTCACGGCGGTGGCGCCCGGGAGCCTCGCGGAGAGCGTCGGGATCGAGGCGAACGACGTGATCACGCAGGTGAACTACGAGCCCGTCCGCGGGACGGACGCCTTTCAGCGCGCGGTCAACGCCGTCAGCGCAGGGAACATCCTGTCGTTCACGCTCAGGCGCGGGAACCGCTTCCTGTTCAAGGCGTTCACGCGCTGACGGGATCGAGCGGCGAAGCTCGGATCGGAGGCCGACGGCCGACGCCGTCAGGAGTCTCGACTCGGTCGCGCTCAGGTCGGCGCTCAGGTGAGACCGCCGCGACGAGAGGGCGCGCCAAGGCGCCAAGGCGCGGAGAGGGTTGGTGCTGAGCCCCTTCCCTTGACGTCACTGCGGCTTCGCGCGAGCCCCGAGCGCGGGTCGCCGCGCCCCGGCATGGACCGCGAGCGCAGGCGTCGCGGCCCGACGCGACCCCGACCCCAGGTCAGTAGGTGAGCTTGTCCCGCGCGGCCTTGGTCTCGGCGAGCTGCGCCAAGTGCGCCTCGCGCCAAGTGGCCAGCGCGGCCATCGCCTCGCTCACGTCCTTCGTTCCGCTCTGCACCATGGCGGCGTCCGTCGCGTCGCCCTGACCCGCGTCGCGCAAGGCCGTGAGGCCATTTCGCAGTTGCGAAGCGATGGGCTCGAGGTCGCCGTGCACCGACCCCGTGACGTTCAGGCAGTCGAGCCCCGCCATCGCCTTCGCCGTGTCGGGCTTCGGGCCCGCCGTGGCCGCCATGCCGAGCTCGCCGCAGCGACCGATCGCGGCGCTGTTCGCCGCGAGCATGTAGTCGTCGTCGTTGTGCTCGAGCCACAGCACGAGCTCGCGCAGGCCGGCCGCGACGTCACCCTCGCCGGCCTTCGTCTCCGGGTAGCGCCCGTCGCGCACCGCCGAGAGCACCCGCGCGAAGCCCTCCTCCATGTGGCGGAAGGCGGTGTTGAAGTCGTCGTCGACGCTGCCGACCTTCTCGACGCACTGGCTCGCCTCGACGACGCCCGCGTCCGTCACCGGCGTCGCCGAGAGCGCGGCCTTCGCCATCTCGGCGCAGCGGACCCCCTCCTCGACGCGCCCGCTCAGGATGGACTGCGAGATGAGCATGAAGGCCACCGCGACCGCGGAGAGGCCGAGGATGGCCACCGCGAACGTCACGCCGCCCTTGGGGAGGCTCGAGAAGAGCCTGAACTTCGGGTCCCCGGCGACGTCCAGCGTGGCTCGCTTGAGCTTTGAGGATTGCGATTCCAGGAACATCCGTGGCTGCCTTCTCCACCCGATGTCGGGCCGCGCCGTCGCGTCGCCGCGCGACTCGTCATGCCCAGGGCCTCGTGGTTCGCGCCGCGCGAGCGCGGCCCCCCTACCAATCCACTTAACGCTACCGTCGCGAGGCGGCTCGTACCGTGCCTTGCCCCTCGCAGCCTGGCGCAGTATGCGCCAAAGGCTTGCGGCGCGCAACCGCGGCCGCCACCACGCTCAGGCCGGCGTTCACTGCGGTCACGCGCGCCCCGCGAGCGTCCGCGCGAGCGCTGCGTCGACCACCGCCGCCGACACCCCGGTGAGCGCCGCCTCGAGGAGCTGGTGCGCGCTCTCGACGTCCGTCGCGACGACCTGCGCCTCGAGCTCGTAGCGCTCGACGAGCCCGACGACGTCGTCGAGCACCTTGAGCGCGTCCCGCCCGCCGGCCGCAGCGCCGCGCAGCGACACGCCCACGTAGGTCGCGAGCGCCTTCGCCGCGCCGAGCGCCTCGAGCGCGTCGACGCACCCGTCGACGAACACCGGTACGCCCTCCTCGTAGGCCTGCGCGGCGAGCAGGAGCGCGTCCGGCCCCATCGGCACGTGCGCCACCGCCCGGTCGCCGAGATCGGCCACGTCGCGCGCTCGCTCCGCGCGCCCCTTCGCGGCGACGCCCGCGAGCGCGACGCAGACCGGCCCCTCGACGCGGTCGAGCCAGGCGCCGGGCTTCTTCCCGCCGGCGTCCGTCACGACCACGCCGTCGCAGAGCTTCATCGCGCCGAGCGCCTCGACGTCCTTCGGGGTGGGCTCGAGCAGGAAGAGCTTCACGGCGGTGCCTCCTCGCGCGACGACTCGGCGCGCGTCGACCTCGCGTCGCGGACGTTTCGGCCATCCCCAAGCGAGGTCAGACCTATTACAGTGGGCGCCCGGACCTGTAAACGACCGTCTGCCGCCGCGCTCACCGCGCCGCGCGCTGCGTCGTCTCCCATCGAGGCCCCGAGAGCCGAGGTTCCCCCATGCGCCGCGCCCCGTCGCCCCACCCGCCGCGCCGCCACCGCGTCGTCGCCACCTTCGTCGCCGCCGTCGCCGCCGCCGCGGTCCTCGTCGCTTCGCCCGGCCCCGCCGCCGCCGAGGAGCTGAACGGCCGCCTCGCCGTGGGCCTCGAGCAGACGCTCGGCGGCTCCTCCGGGCTCGCGCTGCGCTACTTCTTCACCGAGGCCGTCGGCCTCACGACCACGCTCGGCGTCGATCTCACGCTCCTCGGCGACGGCAGCGGCGACATCGCGACCGGCCTGAACGGCTCGCTCGGGCTCGCCGTGCACTTCGCGCGCTCCCTCCACGCCCACCTCGGCATCGGCCTCCGCGCGAACCTCGGCTGGAAGAGCGAGACCGCCGCGAAGCTCGCCGACGAGAACGCGACGAGCGGGATCCTCCAGTTCTCCCTCGAGGTGCCCCTCTTCCTCGAGTTCTTCCTCTCCGAGCACTTCAGCGTGGGCGCCGCGACCGGGCTCCTCCTCTCCTTCGTGCCCGATGACGGCAGCGTGCTCGCCCCCGCGGGCGCCGGCGGCACCACGAAGGCCGGCGCGACCGGCATCGGCATCGGCGCGGGCGCCGTCACCGCCACGCTCTCCGTGCTCTACTACTTCTGACCGCCGCCACCCGCCGGAGCGGGGTCAGGGTTGGTTCAGCACCAGGAAGTAGACGGCCGCGGCCCCGCCGAGCAGCACCAGCGCCACGATCGCGATGAGCGGCCAGCTCGACGACGACGGCGCGTGGCCGACGTCGGTCGACGGCCAGTCGACGCTCCCCGTGCTGTCCCCCTCGAGCATCTTCACGAGGTCGGCCCCGGTCCTCGCCTCGTCCATCGCGCGCAGCGTCGCGCTCGGCGTGCCCTGGTCGGGCTGGGCCGCCCGGATGGGGCCGGTCCCCGCCCAGAACGCCGACAGATCGAAGCGCGGGCTGCCTCGGAACGCGAGCGCCTTCGGGTCGACCGGCTGGCTCCCGCTGACCCCGCGCACGGCCGACGAGAAGCCGAGCATCGAGAGGTTCGCGATCTCCTCGTCGATCATCTCGGCGATGCGCTCCTGATGGCTGTCCGACTCGTCGCTGTCGCGCGTGCCGAAGAGCTTGTCGATCATCTGCGCGAGGTCGTAGCTCGTCGTCTTCAGGCCGTGCCGGAAGAGGTAGTCGGCGAGGGCGTCGCCGAGCTCGCGCGCGGTCGTGTAGCGCTTCTTCGGGTCACGAGCGAGCGCCTTCACGACGATCTCCTCGAACTCCGCCGTGACCTCCGGGTTCAGCTTCGAGAGCGGCGGGACCTCGGCCTTCCGCACGATCTCGACGGTCTCGACGTCGGTCTTCGCGAGGAAGAGGCGGCGGTTCGCGAGCAGCTCCCAGAGCACGATGCCGGCGGCGAAGATGTCCGCGCGCTGATCGGCCGGCTTCCCCTCCGTGACCTCGGGCGAGAGGTAGCTGAACTTGCCCTTCACGATGCCGGGATCGGTGCGCGTCAGCTGCGACGCCGCCTTCGCGAGCCCGAAGTCGGTGATCTTCACCTCGCCGAACTTCGAGATCAGGATGTTCGGCGGCGACAGGTCGCGGTGCACGATGCGCAGCGGTTTCCCGTTGGAGTCCCGGTGGTTGTGCGCGTGCTCGAGCCCCTTCGCGACCTCCATCATCATATAGCAGGCGAGCGCGAGCGGGATCCGGTAGCCGACCTCGGAGGCGCGCTGGAAGATCCGCCGCACGTTGTAGCCGTCGACGTATTCCATCACGATGAAGTAGGTGCCGCCGGACTGGTTCACGTCGAAGACCGACACGATGTTCGCGTGCGTGAGCGAGATCGACAGCCGCGCCTCGTCGAGGAACATCGACGTGAACTTCTCGTTCTTCGTCAGCGACGGCAGCACGCGCTTGATGGCGACGAGCTTCTCCATGCCCTGGATGCTCATCGCCTTCGCGAGGAAGATCTCCGCCATGCCGCCGGCGTCGATCTTCCGGACGATCTGATAGCGCTGGCGGTTCGGGTCGCCGCCGCTGGGGCTCGTGGGGGTGCTCGTCACGCGGTTCAGACCTCGACGTCGGGGGCGCTGGCGCGCGAACGGGTGGCTCCGAGGGCGCTCGCGCCGCGGAGCGCCGCCCCGTGCATGGTCCGCGCCGTGCGGGATCTGGAAGCGATGTGCGGCGCGTTCATGGGGTCGGCCTCCGAGTCGGACGGACTATACTTCACCGGATCCGGCCTTCCAACCAAGCAAGGTCGTGACCTCGGCGCCGGCGCTCAAGGCGCCGCCTCCGCCGCGGGCTCGGGCGGCGACGACCCCGCTCCCACCGGCGCCGTGAGGCGCCAGCCCTCCGGCGTGAGCAGGAGCGTGGAGTCCCCGGCGGCCGTCCGGACCGTCGCCCGCTGCTCGGGCGTGCCCGCGCGCGCCGCGGCCACGAGCCGCTCGGCCTGCTCGACGATCGCGTCGTGGTAGCGGGCGTCGAACGCGCGGAACGCGGCGAGGTCCATCCCCTCGCGCGCGTCGGGGTGGATGAGCGCGAACGCGTCGTCGACGCGCCCGGCGACGAGCGCGTCCCGATAGGCGACCACCGCGAGCGCCGGATCCGGCTCCGGCGCGCGCACCTCGTGCGGACAGCCGGCGAGCGCGAGCGCCGCCACGGCGGCCGCCGCGAGCGTCATCGTCGCGCGCAGATCGCGGCCGCTCCGCGCTCGCCGCGACGGCTCCCCGAGGGCTGCTCGCATCCGCTACTCCCCGCCGGGTACCCGGCGCTCGATGACGAGGTGGACGACGTCCGCCTGGTCCGACGCGTGCGCGGCGCGCTGCCACGCCGCGTACTCGGCCGGCGCCACGATACCCGCATCGAGCGTGACCGTCTTGTCGATTTCGAGCGCGCGGCCGTCCGGCGAGAGCGTCGAGCGGCGCGCCACGGAGAGGAGGCCGGCGCCGTCGGTGACGCGGATCCCCTCGGGCGCGGCGCGGAACGCGAGCCCCTCGGGCAGCGTGACCGTCGCCGTCAGGCGGAGCCGGCTCGCGAGGTTCACGAAGAGCGGCGTCGCGCGGGTCGGCAGGAGCACCGTCGCGCGGCCGAGCCCCTCGGGCGCGAGCCCGAGCGCGAGCGACGCGAGCCCTGACGCGCCGCCGGGCCCCGGTGAGAGCCGCCCGCGGGCCCGCCACGACACGGTGAGCGCCCCGTCGGCGTCGTCGACCCCGCGCGCCGCGACCTCGTCGACCGTCGCGCCGAGCAGCACCTGCCCCGCGAGCCCCTCGAGGACGCGCTCGCGCGTGTCGGGCGCCATCTCGGAGAGCGCCTGCTTCCACGAGCCCGCGAAGAGCCCCGTGAGCTCCTCGCGCGCCGTCGCGACGTAGCCACCGTCGGGATCGACGTCGATCCGGAGCGCGACGATCCGCTCCCCGCCTCGCTCCGCGGGGGGGCGCGGCGTCTCGACGCGGGCCGGGGCGGCGTCGGGCGTGAGCACCATGGCCGGGACCCCGGCGATGAGCGGCGGCAGCACGTCGAACGGGGAGTAGCGGCTCGCCGACTCGAGCCAGAGCACGCGCCCCTCGGCCTGAGCGCGCACGATCGGGTAGGAGTAGGCGGCGACGTCGTCCGCGCGCGGATCCACGAGCCCCTCGCTCAGCGGGCGCGCGAGCGCGACTTCCGCCGGGACACCGGCTGCCCGCAGCATCGCCGCGAGCAGGACCGCGCGCTCCCCGGCGCGGGACGCCGCCGCGAACGAGGCGTTCGCCTGCGAGACGGGCTCCGAGCCGTCGTGGACCTCGGTCCGCACGAAGCGGTGGAGCGTGCGCGCGCGCTCGAGCGCGGACGCGCCGGGGGCCGCGTTCGACAGCGCCTCCCGCGCGAGCGCCGCGACGCCCGGGGTCACGGTGAGCCCGCTCGCGACGTCGTCCGCGAGCCGCCGCGCCGCCGCGGCGACGGTCACGCCGCTCCGCGCCCGCACCGTGAGGAGGCGCCGATCCGGCCTCGGGTCGAGCGGCTCGAGCAAGACGCGGGGGCGGTCCCGGACCTCCCAGACCAGCGCGCCGTCATCGGCGACGAGGGGCGCGGGGACGCCGGGATCCGCGACGATCTCGAGCGGCGCGCCGGCCGGGTAGCGGAGCTCGAAGCGCGCCCGGCGCACGGGCCCGCGGTCGCTGTCGAAGCGGAAGGGCGGCGCCTCCCAGCCCGGCGAGGTGCGCGCGTCCGCCGGATCCACCCAGAACCAGGCGACCTCGGCGACCGCGCCGCGCTCGAGCGCCGCGAGGCTCACCGAGCTCTTCTCGACGATCTCCTCCGGCTCGATCGGCTGCCAGTCGGTGCCCGTCGGCTTCCAGGTGCGCGCGACGAGCACCTCGGCCTCGTCGGGGACCGGGATCTCGCCGAACTCGGCGACGGCGCTCGTCTCGAGGAGGCGCACGAGGCGGTGGACGCGGTGGAGCATCGCGCCGTCCGGGAAGACGCGCGTGTAGCGATCCTCGAGGAGGACCTCGTAGCTCCCGACGTCGCCGTCGTCCGGGGGCGCGCCGATCCGCCGCAGGAGCGTCGCCGCGTCGGCGAGGCGGAGGCCGGGGTCGCCCGCGAGATCCTGGGCCTGCCGCTGGGTGAGCGCGCCGAGGCCGGCGATCCCGCGCGCCATCGCCCGCTGCCGCGCGATCTCGGTGGCGTCGCCGTAGAGGCGGGCCGTCCGGAGCGCGAGCTCGACCGCCGCGTCGCGGTCGGCGCCCTCCCGCAGCGCCTCGTCCGCGCGCGCCCGGGCCGTCGCCGCGTCGCCGCGGAGGAAGGCCACCCGGCCCGCGCCGAGGGCCACGCGCGCGCGCTCGGAGCCGGGCCTCGCGGCGGGCGCGAGCGCGCCGAGGAGCGCCTCGGCGTCGTCGAGGCGCCACGCCTCCACGAGGAGATCGGCCGCCCGGAGACCGGCGTCGACGCAGCCTCGCGGCGGCGCGAGCGCGGTCCCCGCGAGCTTCAGCCGCTCCCACCCGGCGTCGAGCCAGCGGGCGAACGCGGCGCACGACGTGGGGAGGCGCTCGCGCAGCCGCGCCGCCGAGGCCGCGGGCGCGACGGCGTCGACGCCGCCCGCGAGCGCGATCTCGACGGCGAGCCAGTCGGCGTCGTCACCGAGGGGTCCGGCGGCCGCGATCGCGCTGGCGCCGGTGGGATCGCCGTCCTCGAGGGCGAGCCGCGCCCGCAGGGCCCGCGCCGCCGCGAGCCCCGGCTCGGCGTCGAGCGCCGCGTCGAGGGCGGCCCGCGCCCGACCGCGCGCGACGCCGCCGGGGAGCGTCGGGTCCGCGAGGGTAGCCATGGCGACGAGCCAGGCGGGGACGGCGCCCTCGCCCGCGAGGCCGCGCTCGACCTCGGCCACGGCGACCGCGTCTCGCGCGTCGATCGCGGAGAGCAGCCGCGCGGCGGCGTCCGTGAGCGGGTACCGCGCTGGCTCGCCCCCCGGCCGGGCGTCGGCCGGGGCGGGCGTCGCGGAGACGCGGATCGGCGCCCCGTAGGCGCGCGAGCCCACGTGGAGCTCGACGCGCGCGCCCGGCCCGCCGGGCACCGTGAACGACCACGCCCGGCGCGGCCCCGCCTCGAGGAGCCGGAGGGCCTCCGCGGCGAGCTCGCCGTGGACGTAGGCGCGGATCTGCGCGTCGCCGACGACCTCGACGCGCACGCGCGGGGCGTCCGGCAGGGGCACGAGGACGCCGTAGACGCCGGGCTGCCAGGCGGGGAGCACGACCGCGCCGTCACGCGTCGCCCGCGGCTCCCCGAACGCCGCCGGCGGCGCGTCCCCCGGGGTCGTGTCGAGGGGCGCCGGGCGCCCGGTCGCAGGCAGCGGCGACAGACGCGCCGTGATCCGGTAGCTCGGGACAGCGCCCCACGCGGCCCGACCGCGGGCCTCGGCCGCCGCGTCGCCGACCCGCTCCGCGACCGTCGCGAGGAGCTCTCCCGCCGCGGGCGCGAGCCCGTCCGTCCGCCCGAGCGCGCGCGCGACGGCCGCCACGTCCTGCGCGCCGAGCGCCACCCGATCGACGAGCTCCCGGAGCCGCCCCGCCGCGACCGCGGCGATCCGCGTGGGCACCCGCCGGTCCGCGAGGAGCCCGACCCAGCCGTCCCAGGCGGCGCGGGCGTCCACCGCCGCCTCCGCGAGCAAGGCGCGCCAGAAGCGGCCGTCCAGCGCGCCGTCATGTTGCAGTGCAACACGCCAATCCCTGAGCGAGTACAACGACTTGGCGCGTACCATATCGCGCTGCACAAGCGCCTCGGCGGCCTCGCCGTCGCGCGCCGCGACCGCGGCGGCGAGCGCGTCGGGGGCGTCGTCCTCGCCGGCCCGGGGCGCCGTCGCGCACGCGGCGAGCCCGAGCCCGAGCGCGACCACGGCCGCGATGGTCCATCGCCCCCTCATCGGGCCTCCGCCGTCTCGGGCGCGCGGCGCTCGAGCACGAGCGGCGGGCGCGTCGCCTCGTCCCACGCGAGCACGAACGCGCGGAACGCGGGGTAGTCCTCGGGCGCGACCTGGTCGACCGCCCAGACGAGCTCGGTCGTGACGGTCGCGGTGCCCTCCCCGCCGACCCACGTCACGGCGAACCGCCCGAACGGCGACTCGCGCCGCGTCGACGCCGGCAGCGTGCGCGCCCCCCAGCCGAGCGGCAGGATGTAGTGGAACTCGAGCGCCATGCGCGTCGGCGGCCCGAGGACGAGGGGCTGCGAGCGTCGCGCGGTGCCGGCGAGCCGCTGCGCGTGCCCGTCGCCGCCCGCCGGGCGCGGCACCTGGAGCGTCGCGCCCACCGGCGACGCGAGCTGTGGCACCTCGGCGTCGAAGGTGAGCGCGACCGGGCGCGTGAGATCCGCGGGGTCGCTCGTCGTCTGGGAGCGCAGGCTGAGCCCGGGATAGCGGCCGTTGAGGAGCTTCTCCACGTTCCGCGCGCGCGCGTCGGGGTCGGCGAGGAGCTCGCGGTACCGCGGCGCCTGCGAGCCCCGGAAGGTCACCGTGCCGCTGAGGCCGGCAGCGCCGCTCTCCTGGATGGCGACCGAGTAGGTGCCCTCGACCCCGCCGCGCCCAGGGAGATCGACGGGGGTCAGGGCGATCCCGGCGCGGTCGCCGGCGCCCGGGTCGATGACGAGGACCTGCGCGCCCTGATCGGGCCACGGGAGCTCGCCGACGCCGAAGCTCTGCGCGGTCGGGTCGATCCAGAGGCCGCGCGCCGGCACGTAGACGATGGCGTGATCGAAGTGCGCGAGGTTCGGGAGGGCGCCCGCCACGCGCCCGCGCGGCCGCGTGCGGACGAGCGTCACGCGCGCCTCGATCCCGGCGAGCTCGAGGAGCGCCACGAGGAGCGACGCCTGATCCTTGCAGTCGCCGAAGCGGCGCGCCCAGATCTCGTCCGTGCGATAGGGCTTGAAGCCGTGCACGCCGAACTCGAGCCCGACGTAGCGGACGTCGCGCGTGACGGCCTCGGCGAGCGCCTCGAGGACCGCCGTCTCGGAGGTGACGCCGCGCGCGGTGGCGTCCGCGACCACCCTCGCGACGAACGCCCGCATGGCCGGGGTCACGACCTTCTGCTGCGCCACGAGGGCGCCGTACCACGCGACGAGCGCGCCGAAGTCGCGGAAGCTCGTCACCTCCCAGACGGGCCCCACCTCGGCCGCGCCCGGCATCAGGGGCTCCGCGACCAGGCCCGGGAGGTCCTCCCCCGCGACGACCCAGCGCTCGCGCCCGTCGTCGAGCGCCGCGTGCGCCGTCGTGAGCTGCCAGCGCGCCTCGTCCCCGGCCGGGAGCGCGAGCCGCGTCCGGAGCCCGAGGCTCTGCGGCGCGCGCACCTCGACGCGGAGCCGATGCTTCGGCGCCCGCTCCGTGAGCGCCTCGACGAGCCCGACGACGCCCGGGAAGAGCTGCCCGGTGGCGTCGACGCGCCAGCTCATCTCGACGACGTCGCCCTGGCGGAGGTCGTCGAACGGCACCGTCAGCGCGCGGAGATCGTAGTAGAGGCCGTACCACGCCTCGCTCAGGCTCCGGAGCTCGCGCTCGGGCACCGGCCGCGCGATCCCGTCGCGGAGGACGCGGGCGGAGAGCACGCGCACGTCCTCGCGGCTGGGGTCGAACTCGATGGAGACGGCGCGTCCGTCGCGATCCTCGGGCACCCGCTGCACCCGGAGCGCGCGCCGCACCCAGCGCGTGAGGCTCCCGTCCGCGCCGACGTCGACGACGATCTCCTCCGACAGCACCTCGACCGCGGCGTCCGGGTCGAGCGGGGCCGCGTCGAGGAGGGCGCCGTCGGCGTCGATGGGAGCGCGCGAGAACGGCGCCGGCGCCGCCCCCGCGAGCCGCTCGAGCCGCGCTCGCGCCGTCGGGCTCGCCGGCCGCAGCGCGAGCGCCCGCTCGTACGCCGCCTCGGCCCGCGCCGCGTCGCCGACCTCCTCCCAGAGGCCCGCCACCATCTCGAGCGTGTCCGGGCTGCCGCCGCCGTCGCGCTCGGCGGCGTCGAGCAGCGCGCGCGCGCGGCCGACGTCCCCGGCGCCGACCGCGAGGCGCGCGGCCTCGAGCCGGTAGCCCTGCGTGTCGGGCCGCTCGGCCGCGAGCGCCGCGTACGCGTCGATGGCCGCCGCGACGCGACCGACCGAGACGAGGGACTGCGCGTGCGCCGCGCGGTGCTCGATCCGCCCGGGCAGCGCGGCGGCGAGGCGCGCGAGGAGCGCTCCGCGCGGTCCCGGAGGCCGGTCTCGAGGGCCGCGCGGGCCGCCTCCCGCAGCACCGCCTCAGGCGCGTCGGGCGCCGCCGCGGCCGGCGCGATCGCCCGCCACCACCCGCCTCGGGCCGACCGGCGTAGCGCGCGATCTCCGAGCCGAGCACGAGCGCGACCTCGGCCGGGAGCGCGCCCTCGGCCTCGTCCGCGAGGTGCTGCGCGCGGACGAGCTGCCCGCTCCGGACGGCGAGCCGCGCGAGCGCGGCCCGGAGGAGCGGCTCGTCGCGCTGGCCTGGGCGCGACGCGCGGTGGAGGATCACCCCGGCCTGCGCCTCCTCGCGGCGGACCTGCGCGAGCGCGAGCAGCACGTCGCGCTCCGGCAGCCGCTGCGCCTCCGGGGTGAGCAGGAGGTCTTCGAGGAGCCCCTCACCGGCCTCGCCGCGGTCGGGGAGCCCCATGCTGCGACGCAACATGGCGCGCTGGATCCGCGATCCAATCCCCTTCTGGGTCAATAGGTTGTCACCGCTCGTCACCATGTTGCGTTGCAACATGGCCCGCCGCGCGGGGGCCCGAGCGGCCGGGCCCCACACGCCGACCTCGGCGCGCGCCGCCACGCCGATCGCGGCGCCGCGCGCGTCGGTGACGCGCGCCACGAGGAGCGGAGGCCGGCCGCCGGGCGCGACGGAGACGAGCACGGTGTGCGGGCCCGCGCCGAGGTCGAGGGGAGCTCGAGCTGGTCGAGGGCTGGGTCCTCGAGCCCGGCGACGACGCCGCGCGGCGCGCCGTCGACGGCGACCGCCACCGTCCTGGTGGCGCCGAGGCGCAGGACGAGGGCCGTCGCGCGCGGCAGGTCGATCGTCGCGGCGAGGTGGGCGACGCCGGGGCGATCGGGCGGGAGGAGGGGGCGACGGAGGTCATCCTGGCGGGCCCGCGGCGTCGAGGCGGCGCCAGGTGGCGCTCGCGCCGCCGCGCTCCACCGCGCGCCGGCGACGCGGGGCGCGTCCCTCGCGGAGCACCGTGGCCTGCGCGGCCACCGGATCGTCGTCGAGGTCCGTCCCGAGCGCGAGCCAGGCCGTGATCACGCCGAGCTCGGCGAGCCGATCCGCGCGCGACGCCGCCGCCGGGGCGCGCGCGCGCAGGCGCTCGAGCTGCGCCCGCGCCGCGACGAGCGGGGCGCGCTCGCGGGAGGCCGCGACGACGTCGGCGAGGGCGCGCTCCTGAGCCGCGGGCGCCAACGCCTCGAGGAAGGGGATCGCGGCGAGGAGCCGCGCGTACGCCGTCGGCGCCGCCGGATCGCGGGCGACCGCCCCGAACAGCGCGGTCACCTCCGACGACGGGAGCTGCGGCGTGTCGGCGCGCGCCCTGCCGCAGGCGCGAGCGCGGCGCCGAGCGCGAGGAGCGCGGCCAGCCGCGCCGGCGCGCGGGCGCGCGCGGGCGTGGGCGGGGATGGGAGGTGTCCGGGCTCGCTCGACACGCGGCGCATGGTAGCAGGAAACCCGCGCCCCCACCGCCGCCCTCCGCCGGGCGACGGAAACCGCCGCGTCGCCGCCTCGCGGTCGGCTCGCGGCGACTCGGGAATCGCGCGCTGAGCGAGGCGGGTTCGAGGTCGGGGTGCTCTCGACGAGAGCCGCGTCTCGCGCGGCGTGGGGCGACTCAAGGTCAGTTGCCCTTTCCAGAGGCGGCCAGTATGCTCACCCCGTCTTTTTGATGCCGGTGGTTTAGCTGATGAGCGGAACGAGCGCCGAGCGGTTGGGGGAACGCTACCGCCTCGTGAGTGAACGGGCCGAGTTCCCGTTCGGGACTCTCTGGGAGTCCGAGGACGAGCAGGGCGCGCGCACGCTCGTGCTCCGCTTCAGCAACGAGGTCGAGGACCCCGCGGCGAAGGTCCGCGAGGCCATGGCCGAGGCGGAGCGGATCGATCACGTGCAGGTCGTCCCCTGGGCCGACGGCGGCGTCACCGACGGCGTCGGCTGGCTCGCGGCGCCGATGTTCGGGCCGTGGTCGCTGCAGGATCACGTCCTCCGCAACGAGGGCCTCGCCCCCCTCGACGCGGCGCCGATCCTCCACCAGATCGCGCGCACCCTCGCGGTCACCGAGGGCTCGAGCCTCGTGCACCACTGCCTCGCGAGCGAGCTCGTGCGGCTCGTGCCGATCCCGGAGGGCGGCTACGCGGTGAAGCTCTACGGCTACGGGGTGCACAACATCCTGCCGCCGTACAAGCCGCTCCGTAAGAACGCCGCGTTCGTCGGCGTCCCCGACTACATGGCGCCCGAGCTCTGCGCCGGCAAGCCCGCCGACGGCCTCGCCGACGTCTACGCCGTCGGCATCCTCATGTACGAGGCCATCCGCGGGCGGCCGCCGTTCGCGCCGACGTTCGCGTCGGCGAGCGCCTCGACCACGCTGAAGCGGCAGATCTTCGAGAAGCCGCTCGCGCTCCACGTCCGCTACACGAGCGTCCCGCACGTGAAGGCGTACGAGAACATCGCGCTGAAGGCCCTGTCGAAGACCGCGAACCGCCGCCAGGCCTCCATGGCCGCGCTCGAGGAGGAGCTCGCGCAGCTCGTCACGGGCGAGATGCGGAGCGGGCTCGTGTCGGTCGCGAGCGCGGCGAGCCGCCCGGCGACGACCTCGCGGCGCATGCGCACCCAGGTGCTGCCGCCGCTCGCGGGCGGAGGCGGGGCCGAGGCCGAGCTGCAGCCGCACGAGGCCTACGAGGGCACCGCGGACCACCTCGAGCTCAACGACGAGCTCGCCGCGGCCGCCGAGGCCGAGGAGACGCACCCGGAGCCGGAGCCCGAGGTGGCGCCGGCGGTCGCGCCGGAGCCCGAGCCCGAGCCCGAGCCGGCGCACGCCGCGGCGACCGCAGACGACGAGGACGAGGACGAGGACGACGCCCCCGAGCCGAAGAAGCGCGGCGACGCCACGCTCGTCTTCGCCGGCCTCGGGCCGAAGGTCCGCGAGCTCGCCCGCGAGAAGGGCCTCCCCGACGACGACGACTGGGACGAGGACGACGTCGACGCCGACGTGGAGGCCGAGGCCTCCTCCGCCGCGGCCGACGACGCGGCGCACGCCGCCGCCGTGGAGCCCGAGCCGAAGGCGGCCGAGCCGGAGCCGGAGCCGGAGCCGAAGATGACCGCCGCCGCGGCGTCGGGCGACGGCGACGACGAGGAGGGCGACGACGACGAGGGCGGCGACGAGGACGACAAGTCCCCGCGCACCAAGAAGGGCCGGCGGCGCCGCAAGAAGAAGCGCGGCGGGCAGCAGAAGGAGGCCACCGGGGCGCGCTCCGAGACGGGCACGCGGCCGGAGATGACGGCGCTGCCTGCGCGGTCGGCGGCCACGGCCGTCGGGCTCGAGGCGGCGGCCGGCAAGAGCGACGACGCGCTGGGCACCGGCGAGCGCGCGGCCGCGCGATCGTCCTCCGAGGGGACCGACCAGCGCGCCGGCGCCGCGGCCTCGGCGCGCCCTGCCACGAAGAAGGGCGCGCGGATCCGCCGCAACGAGCTCGAGACGGTGCTCGACGTGCCGTCCCCGCGGAAGGGCGCCGCCAGCGCGTCGCCCGGCACCGACGAGCAGGAGGACTGGTTCGTCTCCGCCGGGAACCCGGTGCCGGCGGCGGCGGTCGAGGAGCAGGAGCACTTCCTCCAGGAGAAGAAGCCGCCGTACTTCTGGTACGCCGCGATCCCGCTCGCGATCCTCGTGGTCGTGCTCGTGTACTTCCTGACCCGCACGTCGGGCGATGACACGCCGAAGCCCAACACGCCGACGTCCGAGGGGATGAACCGCGAGGAGCATCGCGCCGCCCCCGCCCCCGGCCCGACCGAGGCGAGCGCCGACGACGGCCTCGCGGCGGCGCGCAGCGCGCGCGAGGCGATGTGGAACCGGAGCGCGTCGGCCACGCCGGCCGGCGCCGCGACGGACACTCCGCCCGTCGCCGCCGACGGGGCGACGCCGCCCGCCGAGCCCACCGCCGCCGTCGAGACCGCCGCGGCGCCGACCGAGGCCGTCGCCGAGCCGGCCGCCGCGGCCCCGACGGAGGCTGCGCCGGCAGCGCCGGTCGAGCGCGTCGCGACGCCGACGCCGCCGTCGACCCCGACGGAGGACCCGAAGAAGGCCGCCGCGCAGTCGCACTACCTCGCCGGGCTCCAGGCCCGGGCCCGGAACGACCTCGCTGGCGCCGTGCGCGAGCTCGAGGCCGCGGTCGCGGCCGACGCGACCCACGCCGAGGCCAAGGCGGCGCTCGCCGACGCGAAGGCGGCGGTCGAGGCGGCCGTCAAGGCGAAGGCGGCGGAGGTCAAGGCGGCCACCGCGGCGACGAAGCCGGCGGAGACGGCCACGAAGCCCGCCGAGACGGCTGCGAAGCCCGCCGAGACGGCCGCGAAGCCCGCCGAGACGGCCGCGAAGCCCGCCGAGACCGCCGCGAAGCCGGCCGAGACGGCGAAGCCGACCGAGACCGCCGCCACGCCCGAGGCGACCACCGAGGAGAGCTTCCGCGCGCAGAGCCGCACCTACATCAAGCGTGGGCTCGAGGCCTACCAGAAGGGCAACTACAAGCTCGCGGCCAGCTACTTCGACAAGGCGCAGTCGCTCGACAGCGAGAACAAGCTCGTCGCGAGCTACCTGAAGATGGCGCGCGAGCGCATGAAGGAAGAGTAGCGCCCCCGCCCGGGTGGCGCCTTCGAGCACGTCGAGCGCGACGTGCAGCCCGGGCGACGACGCGCGTGGCGGACAGGCTCCCTGGGTAGCGCCCCGATCAGACGGAGGCGCAGCCCGGGCGGTGCGCGAGCGCCGCGGCCACGGCGGCCTCCTGGTGCGCGAAGAGCTCGCGGATCCCGGCCTCGGCGAGGTCGAGCAGGCGGTCGAGCTGCTGGCGCGAGAAGGTGGTGCGCTCGCCGGTGCCCTGCACCTCGATGAGGTGGCCGTCGTGGTTCATGACCACGTTCATGTCGACGTCCGCCTTGCTGTCGAGGACGTAGTCGAGGTCGAGCCGCGGCTCGCCGGCGCAGATCCCGACGCTCACGGCGGCGACCGCCGGCAGGAGGGCCGCGCGCTGCGCGAGCCCGTCGTGGATGAGCCGCTCGATCGCGATGCGCGCGACGGCGTAGCCGCCGGTGATGGAGGCGGTCCGCGTGCCCCCGTCGGCCTCGATGACGTCGCAGTCGATCCAGAGCGTGCGCGGGCCGATGGCGTCGAGGTCGAAGCCGGCGCGGAGCGAGCGCCCGACAAGGCGCTGGATCTCGGTCGCCCGGCCGTCGACCTTGCCCGCGCTCACGGCGCGCCGCACGCGCTGCGGGGTCGACCCCGGCAGCATCGCGTACTCCGCCGTCAGCCACCCGCCGCCGCTCGCGAGCCGGAACGGCGGCACCTTCTCCTCGAGCGACGCGGTGCAGAGGACGCGCGTCCCGCCGGTCGCGACGAGGAGTGACGCGAGGGGCGCCGCCACGAAGTCGGGGGTCATGGTCACGGGGCGGAGGGCGTCGGCGGGGCGCGTCATCGGGCTCTCTTCGGTCGGGCGCGCCGCCTGGCGACGCGGCTCAGAACGTGAACGTGGCCCGGAGATACGCGGAATCGTTCCCGTCGTAAAGGCTCCCGAGGCCGAGCCCGTCCGGCGGCCCCTCGAACACGATCACGCCGCCCGTGAGCGAGGCGCCCCCGCCGAGGCGCGCCGTGACGCCGACGGCGAGCGTCCAGTCCGCGCGGTCGAGCCCCGCCCGGAGCGCCGCGTCGAGGCGGACGGCCCCGTCGAAGGCGAGCATGAGCCCGACGCGCGCGGCGAGCTGCCAGCTGTCGGCCGAGGCGATGACGAGGTCTTCGTCCTCGATGGGCGTCGCGAACGCGTCGCGCGGCGTGTCGAGGAGGCGCCGCTCCGAGACGGCGACCGCGACGTCGAGCCAGATCGCCGGCGTGACGCGCGCCTCGATCGTCCAGTGGAGGAGCCCGTCGCTCGTGGTCCGCGAGCTGCCGTCGGCGCGGTAGGCGGTCGCCGAGCTCGCGTAGAGGACGTCCGCCGCGAGCGTCGCGCCGAGCACGCTCCACGCGAGCTCGAGGCCCGCGAGCTCCCGGCGCGCCACGTGCGTCGCGTAGCCGCGGAGCCGCGACGGCAGCGCCTCGAAGCGCGGGACCCGCTCCCACTGCGTGCCGAGCACGAGCCCCACGTCGACGGCGTCGCCGTGGAACACGGCGCGCGCCGCGACGTCGCCCGGGAAGCCGCCGCTCGACGGGCGATCCGTCAGGATGACGCGCGACTGATCGCGCTCGAGCTCGCGCTCCGAGAGCCCGGCGAGCGCCCGCGCCACCCCGGGCTGCACGCTCACCGCGCCGCGCTCGGCGAGGCGCCAGTCGTCGCGCGCGAGGAACACGTCGTCGAGCACGAAGAAGGGCATCCAGACGACCTCGAGCGAGACGCGACCGAGCACCTTCTGCACCGACAGCGCCGGGACCGCGATCGGCGGCTCGTCGAGCCACGGCGCCGCCCCGCGGCGGAGGTCCACGGGCGTCAGGACGTCGAGCGGCCGGAGGGCCGTGACCGCGCCCCACCTGAGCGCGCGCAGCCCGAGCGAGACGTCGAGCGCCCAGGGGGAGCGCCAGCGGACGAAGCTCTCGCCGAAGCGGGCGTCCGCGACGTCGACGGCGCCACGCTCCCCGCGGCCGTCGGGCACGAGGACACCGTAGCGGAGCCCCATCGCGAGCTCGCCGTCGAGCGCCGAGCCCGGCGGCCGCGCCGTGAGCAGGAGGTCGAGCCGCGCCTCGGCGTCGACCACGCCCTCGTCGCGCGCCACGTCGAGGTCGACCGCCGCCCCGACCTGGAGCCGCCCCGTCAGGGCCACCACCGGCGTCGCCTCGGCCGCGGGCGGCGCCTCCTCGATCACGAGGCCGCCGTCGTCGTCGTCGGGCGGTGCCTCCCCCGGCGCCGCCGCGCGCGCCACGTCGGCGATGGCGACGGCCCCGACCGCGGCGAGCATCGCGAGCGCGCGGCGCTCAGCGCCCAAGCGACTCCGGCGCGAAGACCGTGGCCGGGAAGCGCGCGTCGGGGTCGAGGCGCGTCACCTCGAGCGTCGTCTTGCTCCCGGCGCGCCGATCGCTCATGACGAGCCGCGTCGGGACGTAGCGGTCGCCGACCTTGGAGAGGCGGGTCACCGCGAGCTCGCGGACGAGCTCCCCCGCGCGATCGTGGAAGGCGACCCGCACGAGCGCCCGCGTCCGCTCCGAGATCCCGAGCTCGACGCGCCCGAACGCCGCTTCGCCGTCGCCCTCGGCCGGCAGCACGTCGACGCGGAGGATCCGCTCCTTCCCGAGCGTCTCGGCCGGGCGCGCCACGAAGCGGCCGGGCACGTCGCGCCGCGCGAGGTCGCCGAAGGTGAAGTCCGAGCCCTGGAACTTGCCGCCGAGCGCGCTCCCGGCGATGCGCGTGGCCTTCCCGAGCGCCGGGAGCCAGAGGTACTGCGCGGGCTCGCCGCCTCCGCGCTCGAGGGTGAGGAGCTCGACGCCGCGCTGATCGGCCGGCTCGGTGAAGGTGATCCGCGTCTCGCGGGCGTCGCCGTCGATCCGGGTCCGGGTCGTGAGCGTCCGCTCGAGCGCGTGCCCGCGCCCGTCGTCGATGCGCATCCGCAGCGTCGCCTCGCCGGCCTCGAAGCCGAGCCCCGCCGACGCGAGCGCCTCGCGCGCGAGCGCCTCCGGGGGCGGGTCATCGGCGGCGCTGCTGGGGCCTGTGGCCGCGGTCAGCGCGAGCAGGACGAGGAGGGGCGCGAGCGTCGCCGCGCGCGCCGAGCGGGCTCTCGGGGCGGTGTTCACGGGCGCAGCGTAGCAAGCCCCGCGCGGCGCTCCAAGCCGGAGCGCCGGCGATCCGCGCGCCGCCGGCTCTCCGCGCGGTGTCGCGCGGGGCAACACGAACTGGATCGCGCGCCCGGTTGACGGCAAGCTGTGCGCCATGTCGCTCCGACCCGCGCTCGCCTTCGCGCTCGCCCTCGCCGCCGCTCCCGCGGCGACCGCGATGACGCTCGACCCGGCCCCGGTGCCCGTCCTCGTCCGCGAGGCCGTCGCCGTGGTGCACGGCCACGTCATCGCCGCCACGAGCGACCGCGACGCGCGCGGCCTCGTGACGCGCGTCGTCGTCGACGTCTGGGAGGCGGCGCAGGGACCGCCGGAGCTCGCCGTCACCGACCGCCTCGTCGTGACGCTCCCAGGCGGCCGGGAGGGCCGCTATCGCACGGTCGTCCCCGGCGTCCCCGAGCTCGCGCCGGGCGACGAGGTCGTCCTCTTGCTGGTCGTCTCGGCCGACGGCACCTGGCGCCCGCTCGGCTACGCGCTCGGCGTGCTCTTCGTGGGCGACGACGGCGCGCTCCGCACGGCCCGCGGCGAGCTGGTCCCCGGCGGCTGGGGCGCCCTCCGCGACGACCTCCTCGCGCCGACCACGCCGGCCGCGCCGACCGCGCCGACGGTGCGCCCGTGACGCGCGCGACGCGCCTGCTCGCGGCGCTCTTCCTCGTCGCCGCGGCGGCCGGTGGTGTACGGGCATACACCTACGTGTACACGTCGTCGGGCGTCCAGACCCACTGGGACGACCTCTGCCTCGACGTGTGGCTCCAGGAGGACGTCTCGAGCGGCCTCGACCCGGCGGCCGCCTACGGCGCGCTCGAGTCCGCGGTGGCCGCCTGGACGGGGGTCGACTGTTGCGCGGCGGTGCTCCAGAACGCTGGCGTCACCTGCTTCGACGAGGTCGGGATGGCGCGCTGGCCGGGCGCTCAGAACACCGTCCTCTGGCGCGACGATCCGGGGAGCTGGGTGCACGCCGAGCACGTCATCGCGCTGACCTCGCTCACCTACGACACCGAGACCGGCGAGATCGTCGACGGTGACATCGAGATCAACAGCGAGGACTACGACTTCGCGACCGACGGGGATCCCACGCGCTACGACCTCCGCGGCACCCTCACGCACGAGCTCGGCCACCTGCTCGGCATGAACCACTCCGAGGACCCGACCGCCACGATGTGGGCGGACGCGCAGCCCGGAGAGCTCGACAAGCGCGCCCTCCACGACGACGACGTGCGCGGGATCTGCGCCTCCTACCCGGCCGGCGACGCGCCCACCACCTGCGACGCCCCGAAGCCCGGCTACACCTTCAACGCGCCCTACTGCCCGCCGCTCCCGGGGCACCAGGGCTGCGCGGGCGGGACCGCCCCCGGTGACCTCGCCGCCGCCCTCGCCCTCGCCCTCGCCTTCTTCGCGCTCGTCCTGCGCTCGCGACGTCGCCCGGAGCGTCGCTCGTGAGGCGCGCGCGGGGCCTCGCGCTCGCCGTCGCCCTCGCCCTCGCCGGCCTCGCCGCCGCGGGGCCCCCGGCGCGCGCCTGGGTCCCCTTCCGCACGGAGTCCGGGCTCTCGCTCCACTGGCTCCAGAACCCGCTCCGATACCGGATCGCGGCCGACGTCCCCGCCGAGCTCGCCGCCGACCGCGTGACCGCCATCGCCGCGGCCGCCTTCGCGGCGTGGGCCGATCTCGCCTGCCACCCGCTGCCGGCCGTCTCCGACGGCTACATCGAGGGCGCCGTCTTCGGCGGCGGCGACCGCAAGAACACGATCGTCTGGGTGACCGACGTCGCCGACTGGAACGCCCGCCACTCGGCGACCGAGCTCGCCCGCACGACGCTCTACTTCCGCGCCACGGGCGAGATCGTCGACGCCGACATCGAGGTGAACGTCGGCGGCTTCGACTTCTCCGACGACGCCGGCTGCACACCGGGGCTCTACGACCTCCAGGCGACCCTCACGCACGAGGTCGGCCACTTCATCGGGCTCGACCACTCGCCCGTGATCGGCGCCTGCATGGCCGAGCGCGCGGACGCCGGCGACTGCGGCAAGCGCGAGCTCGCCGAGGACGACCGCGAGGGCTTCTGCGCCATCTACGAGCCCGTCGTGCAGCCCGTCGACCCCGGGCCGGAGCCCGTCGCGGAGCCTGTCGCGGACGGCGTCCTCGCGGACACGGGCGGCGCCGACGGCGGCGCGGACGCGGCCTCCCACGTGGACGGCGCCGACGACGGCGGCTGCAGCGCCGCGCGCCCGGCGTCGCCCGCCCTCCCGGCCGCGCTCCTGCTCGCGCTCGCGTGGCTCGCGGTCAGCCGACGTGGGCCGTCAGCCACCGCACGAGATCGGCGAGCACGGCGGCCTGCTCGGGCTCGTTGAAGACCTCGTGGTAGAGCTCGGGGTACGGGATGTGCTCCTTGTCCCGGCTCCCGAGCGTCTCGAAGAGCTCGCGCTGCGCGCCCGGATCGATGAGCTTGTCCTTCCCGGCCGTGAGGATGAGCGTCGGCATCGTGATGCGCCCGGCCTCGGCGCGCGCGCGCTCCTGCGCACCGAGGAACTCCGCGTACCAGCGGGCGGTCGCCTTGTTCGTGACGAGCGGATCCGCCTCGTAGGCCGCGACGACCGCCGGGTCGCGGCTCACCCACGCCGCCGGGAGCCCGGTCGGGATGGCGAGCTTCGGGATGAGCCGGGCCATGAGCTTGCCGAGCGCGTCCTTCCAGGCCGGCACCTTGATGGCGTTCTTCAGGCCCGGGCTCGAGAGGACGAGGCCCGTGAGGCCGTCCCCGTGGTCGAGCGCGGTGATGACGGCCGTGAGCCCGCCCATCGAGTGCCCGATGAGGAAGACCGGGAGCCCCGGCGCGAGCTCGCGCGCCTTCTGCAGCGCGCGGTTGGCGTCGTCGGCGTAGTCGCCGAAGCGCTCGACGAAGACGCGCGTGCCGTCCGAGCGGCCGTGCCCGCGGAGGTCGAGCGCGAGGCTCGCGACGCGCGCGTCGGCGAGGGCGGCCATGACGTGCTGGTAGCGGCCGCTGTGCTCGGCGAGGCCGTGCACGATGACGGCGACGGCGACGGCGTCGTCGACGGGCTGGAAGCGGTAGAAGAGCTTCCCGGCGCCGCCCGCGACCGTCCCGGTGATGGCCTCGGGCCGTCCGCCCGTCGTGCTCGCCCCGCTGTCCGTCTGCGTCGCCATGCGCCGGCTCCTCGTCCTTCGTGTGGCATGAGCCTTGCCACACTTCGACCCGGCGCGAAAGCGGGTGGTCCCGGCGACGGCGCAATGCTATGGGCTCACCGCCATCACGCGCCGAGCCCCGCGCCGAACCGCTCCCGCCAGGACGCCCATGCTGGTCACGCTCGCGATCAAGGACCTCGCGATCATCGACGACGCCGCGATCGAGCTGCGCCCCGGTCTCAACGTGCTCACGGGCGAGACCGGCGCCGGAAAGTCGATGATCATCGAGGCGTTGAGCCTCATCCTCGGGGACCGCGCCCGCATCGACACGATCCGCCGCGGCGCCGAGCGCGCCGAGGTGACCGGCGTCTTCCGCCTCGCGGAGGACCAGAAGGCGCGCGACGTCCTCGCCGAGCTCGCCCTCCTCGACGAGGACGCCGAGGACCCGAGCGAGCTCATAGTCCGGCGCGTCATCGCGCCGAGCGGGCGCGGGCGCGTGTTCATCAACGGGCGCCCGTCGACCGTCGCGAACCTCGCGGACGTCACGCGCGGGCTCATCGACATCTCGAGCCAGCACGAGCACACGCAGCTCCTCGACGCGTCGAGCCACCTCGACCTCCTCGATCGCTTCGGCGCCCTCGGGCCGCTGCGCGAGCGCTACGAGGCCGCCTTCGAGGCCCTCGTCACGGCGCGCGAGCGGAAGGCGGGGCTCGCGCAGCGCGAGCGCGAGCGCGTCGCCCGCGAGGACTTCGCCCGCTTCCAGCTCGACGAGATCACCGCCGTGAAGCCCGTCCTCGGCGAGGACGACGAGCTCGACGCCGAGCAGAAGCGGCTCGCCCACGCCGAGGCCCTGCTCGCCGGCGCGCACGAGGCGGCCGAGCGACTGAGCCAGGGTGGGCGCTCGGCGACCGAGCTCCTCGGGGGGGCGACGCGGCAGATCGAGCGCCTCTCGCACTTCGATCCCGAGCTCGAGCCGCTCCTCGCGCGCCTCGAGGCGATGCGCATCGAGCTCGACGACGTCGCGCGCGAGCTCGCGAGCTACGCGGCGGGCGTCGAGGTCGATCCCAAGCGGCTCGCCGAGGTGAACACGCGCCTCGACCTGCTCGAGAGGCTCAAGCGGAAGCACGGCGTGGACCTCGCGGCGGTCCTCGCCGTCGCGGCGGCGCTCGAGGAGGAGGTGCGCGGCTTCGCGTCGCTCGAGGAGGCGATCCGCGCCGCGGACAAGGAGATCGCGCGCGCCGAGAAGGCCGCCCGCGAGGCCGCCGAGGCGCTCTCGGCGGGGCGCGCGAAGGCCGCCGAGGCGCTCGGCGCCGAGGTCGCCGCGGAGCTCCACGGGCTCGCGATGGGCGGCGCCGCCGTGCGCTTCCAGCTGACGAGGCTCGCCGAGCTCGGCCCGCGCGGGGTCGACGGGGGCGAGCTCCACATCCAGACGAACGTCGGCGAGGGCTTCGGGCCGCTCGTGCGCGTGGCGTCGGGCGGCGAGCTCTCGCGCGTCCTGCTCGCGCTGAAGCGGGTGCTGATGCACATCGACCCCGTCGCCACCTGCATCTTCGACGAGGTCGACACCGGCACGGGCGGCGCCGTCGCCGACGTCATCGGGCAGAAGCTCCAGGAGATCGCGCGCGAGCGGCAGGTCATCGTCATCTCGCACCTCGCGCAGATCGCGGCGCGCGGGAGCCACCACCTGCGGGTCGAGAAGCACGTCCAGGGCGAGCGCACCGTCACGCGCGTGCGCCAGCTCGGTCCCGACGAGCGCGCCGACGAGATCGCGCGGATGCTCGGCGGCGTCGCCATCACGCCGAAGGTGCGCGCGCACGCGGCCGAGCTCCTCGGGCGCGAGTGACGCGCGCCGCGCGGTGAGTCCGAGGTCGCTCGACCCGACCTCGCGCGCCTTGCTATCCTCCGCCGACGCCATGACCCCACCGAGACCACCCATCGCGGCCCTCGCCCTCGCCGTGCTCGCGCTCGCCGCCCTCGCCGCGCCCGCGTGCGGCGACGAGGTGCAGGGGGGCGCCATCCTCCCGACGTTGCGGCTCACGGACGTCGGCCCGAGCCCGATCGTCCCCGGCACGCGCCTCACCCTCCGCGGCGCCGGCTTCGTGGTGCCCGAGGTCGCGTCGCTCGCGGTGGTCTTCCGCGGCGCCATCGACGGCGAGGGCGTCGAGTTCGCGGTCTTCCCGCGGCGCCTCGCCGACGACACGCTCGAGATCGCGGTCGAGGGCGAGGTCGAGCGCGCGCTCGTCCGCACGCAGGGGCGCTTCGTCGGCAGCGTGAGCGTGCTGCGGACGCCGCTCATCGACGCGCCAGCGGACGAGGTCGGCAAGCCCGTCGAGCTCTACGTCGCGGCGACGCTCACGCCGCGCGTCGACGACCTCGCGCCGCGCGCGCTCTACGTCGGCGAGCACGTGGTGCTCACGGGCGACGGCTTCCTCCACCCGAGCGAGGGCGCCTCGGTCGTCGAGCTCGACGGCGTCATGGTGACCGAGTCCCCGCCGCGCTCGCTGCCCATCCGCGGGCTCCAGCTCCCGGCGGCGCCCGACGACCCCGAGCGGCGCGACGCCGTCGCGTTCACGCTCACGCCGGACATCCTCGGCATCGTCCCGGGGCGCTTCGACGGCACGGTGACCGTCATCGACGTTCACCGGAACGGGGCGGAGACGCGCTCGGCGCCGCTCGGGCTCGAAGGCGTCACGCTCGCCGCGCCCCGGGTCGACGCGATGACGCCGCTCGCGGCGTCGCGAGGGCAGTGGATCACCGTCACCGGCCAGGGCTTCACGGCGCCGGACGGCCTCCTCCAGACCGCGACCGTGCTCGAGCTCGCGGGCACGTTCCGCGCGGCCGCGACGGGCGGCGTGAGCGACCTCACGGGGGCGCGCGCGCTGACGCTCGTGCCGGACCTGGTCGAGGGCAACGACACGCTCGGCGCGGTGCTCCGCGTCACGGCCGACGGGAGCGGCCAGCTCGCGGGGATCGGGGCCGCGCCGGGGCGCTTCACCGGCACGGTCTCGGCGCTCCTCTTCTTCGGCGCGGACGCGGTGCGCGGGCAGCCCCTCCCGGTCACGTTCGACGTGCTGCCGCAGCGGCAGCTCGTCTACCTGAAGCTCCTCCCGGGGTTCGAGCAGGCGCTCGCGGAGTTCGGGCTCCTCGTCGAGAAGGACGCCGTCGTGGACCGGATCCTCGCGGTGCTGACGCGCGACTACGAGGGCGTCAACATCGCGTTCACCCTGACGCCCCCCGACGACTTCGCGGAGTACTCGGTGGTCGAGGTGGCCGGGCGCGACCCGAACGGGACGAAGCTCTTCGGGCTCGACAACACGGCCGGGAAGGACGTCGGGAACCTGCGCTTCAACGACGTCATCGGCGGCTACAACGCCGAGACCGAGGAGAACGGCTACGCGGCCTACGGCGGGGTCTTCCCGGGGGAGTTCCGGAACCTCTCGCCGACGCTCGCCGCGGACAACCCGCTCGCGTCGCCGGCGTTCGACGAGGTCTTCCGCGCGGTGATGCCCGACCTCGGCGGGACGCCCGCCGCAGCCGGCGAGGCGGGCGGCTCGGACAGGCGCGGGGCGGCCATCCGCGAGGCGGTGCGCGTGTTCGGGAACCTCGCCGGGAACACCATCACCCACGAGGTGGGGCACAGCCTCGGGCTCGCGGCGGTGGACGGGCAGTTCCACAACCTCGGCGACAACCCGGGGTGGATCATGGACGCCGGCGCGAACCGGCCGTTCGAGGAGCGCGCGGAGATCGGCGGCGCCGGGCCGGCCGTGTTCTCGCCGTTCAACCGCGAGTACCTCGAGTCGATCCTGCCCGTCGAGTGACGTCGAGTGACGCCGCGAACGGGTGAACGCCGTTCACCCGCTCCGCGACGACCGGTGTGAACGACGTTCACAGGACCTGCGCCGCGCGTCACCGCGTGACGACGACCTCGACGTGCACGCGCCCCGCCTCGACGGCGACCTCCCGGGCCTCGTCCCCGACGGTCACGACGTGGGCGCCCGGCGCGAGCCCGACGCGGAGGAGGGCGACCTTGGCCGGCAGCGTCGTCCAGGCGCGCGTGTCCGGCACGTCGCTCCCGCGCATGAGCGCCCCGACGAAGCTCGCGAGCTGCACGGTGCCGCCGCGCGAGCCGCCGGCGCCCTTGACGCCGCCCTCGACCGCCGAGCGCGTCATCGCGCGGGTGAGGGCCGCCTGCGCGAGCGTCGGCGCGGCCTGCTCGAAGGTCGCGCGCGCGAGGGCCTCGACGTCGGCGCGGAGGAGCGCCGCCGGCGCGCCGTCGAGCGTCACGACGGGCTCGGTGGCGCCGCTCGCGCCCGCGAGCGTCACGAGGTCGAGCTCGCTCACGCCCTGCTGCCGCAGCGACTTCGCGGTCCCCGGCGAGCGCGCGCGGCGCGCGGCCTCCTCGACCGAGACGCGCTGGGCCACGCGGCGCGGGAGCACCCCGGAGAGCACGACCACCACGAGCTCGCCCTGCCCTCCCTCGGCCGGGAGCGCGGCGGGGGGCGCCTTCGGGTCGAACGTCTCGCCGCGCGCCTCGACGCTGAGCCGTCGCGCCTCGCCATCGCGCCCCGCGGCCTCGTGGACCGCGGCCGAGAGCGCCTGCGCGAGCCGCTCGAGGCCGCCCGCGTCGAGCCCCTCGACGTCGCGCAGGTAGCGCATGACCACCGCGAAGCGCCGCGCCTCGACGAGCGCGCCGCGCCAGTCGCGGGTCGCCGCGCGCGACGCCATCCCGAGGAGGTTCACCATGAGCTTCTCGTAGGCGGGCGCGCGGTAGGGGCGCGCCGCGTCCGCGAAGAGCCAGGAGGAGAGCTCGCCCTCGGGGTCCTTCGTCAGATCGACCACGTCGAGCAGGGGGTCTGCGACCTCGAGGCGCGCGGCGGCGGCGGTGAGGTCGCCGCGCCGGAGCTCGAGGGAGCCGAGCTCGAGGAGGAGGAGCGCCTTCTCGGGGGCGCCGGGCGGGAGCGTCTCGACGCGCGCCGCGAGCGAGTCGGCGGCGCGGTCGAGGGAGGCGTCGCCCGCGGAGACCGCGGCCGTCGCGAGCGCGAGGTCGCGCTCGTAGGAGGTCGTCGCGCACCCGAGGAGGGCGCTCGCGAGCGCGAGCGGGAGCGCGAATGGCGCTCTCGCGCGCGCTGCCACAGCGCCCATCACCACGAGGCGATGTCGGCGACGTAGGCCTTCGTGACGTCCGTCTCGGCCTGCCACTTCACGAGCCCGGTGTCGACCTCGATGACCTGGAGGAACGCCATGTACTGGACGCGCCGCATGTCGAGCGTGCGCTCCGCGGCGTCGAAGACCTTGCCGACGACGACGTACTCGGCGCCGACCATCCGCCCGACGCGCGCGGCGCGGGCCGGGTCGAAGGCCGCGGCCTGCTGGTTGTCGATCTCCGCGAGGACGTCGGCCTGCCGCTCGCGGCTCACGACGTCGAAGCCGCCGCCGCGGACGAGGGCCGTCTCGACCTTCGAGCCGAGCGCGTCGAGCTGCACCTCGATGTGCTCGGTGGTCTCGTTCGCGAGCGGCATGAGCGCGATGCTCGGCGTCGGCGCCGAGCCGGCGCGCCCCGCGTAGAACGGGGAGCGCACGAGGTCGTTGACGAGCGCGCCGAACATGCGGTCGAGGTCCCGCTTGTCGAGCCCCGTGCTCATGGCGGGCTGGTCGATGAGCGGTGAGTCGCTGTCGCGCGTGTAGGTGCCGACGGGCTCGTAGGTGCCGCAGGCGCCGGCGCCGAGGGTGGCGAGGGCGCCGGCGAAGGTGAAGACGAGGGTCGAGGCGAGTCGCAAGGTGGGTCTCCGGTCATGCGAGAGGCGGGGCGCGGACGAGCCGCGGCCTCGAGGCCCGCACGACGCTGTCGACCCCTGCATGACCACGGCGCGACGCCCGACCCGGGGAGCAGCGCATCGGGTGGCTGGCTCGGCCGGTCGGGTCCGCGAATGGGAACGGGGAATGGACGAGACCCGGAGCGCGTTATTCACGCCCTCGCGCGCAAATTCCGACCCATGAGCCGGCCCTCGCAAGTCGCTCGGAACTGCGCAAAAAGAAAGGGCCCAGCGTCGCCGCCGGGCCCTCTCCGATTCGCGTCAGCTCGCTCGAGCCTCTCAGAAGCCGGTCAGGTCGATCGTCACGGAGCCGTTGGCGCCGTCCGTGTCGGTGAGCTTGATCATGCAGGTGTTGCGGAAGTCCGAGCCCTGGTTCACGCAGTCGAGGTCCTCGGCGACGTACACGTCGTACTTCTCCGAGCCGATGCACTGCGAGATGCCGGCGCAGAAGGCGTCGTCGATCTCGAACACCTTGACCTGGTTGCCGGCCTCGATGAACGGCGCGCTCTGGAACTCGCCGATGAGCCAGCCGCCCCAGAGGCTGTAGAAGTTCGTCGTGAGGCTGCCGTCCGGCGCGCCGGCGGCGTCCTTCGTGTCGGCGTGGTTGGCCTCGTTCGGGCAGGTCTTCGTGGCGCGCTCCGAGTCCATCGCGTTCTCGTCGAAGTACGCGATGTGGTTGCCGGAGTCGTCGAAGAGCTCGACGGCGTCGATGTCAGCGCCCTCGGCGCCCGACGTGCTGTGGCAGACCTGGTCCCAGAGATCCTCGAGGAAGATCGCGGTGTAGGTCGTCGTGACGACGTTCGTGTCCTCGACGAACGTGTCGGTACCGGTGCTGGTGTCCGAGACCGTGTCGGTCGTGTTCGTGGTGGCATCCGAGTCGGTGCCGTTCGTGTCGCAGGCCATGAAACCCATGGACATCAGGCCCGCCATCACGGCGGGAAGGGCGAGCTTCCTCATCATCTGCCTCCTAGGCGTTGCAAGTTGCGTCCGGCCCCTGCCGGGCGCAGCCACGTCGTGCGCGAGCGCGACCAGGGACGCTGGCCGGCCGCCGTCATTCACTCACGCGTCGATTGTCAACTGGGGTGGGCTGGGGTGCGGGGGCTACCGCCCGTCCACCGGGGACGGATAGTAGTTGTCCCGCGCGTCGTGTCAAATGCAACCGGCATGAGCACGGCGCGTGCCAGACCGGCCACATCAGCGCAAAACGGCGAGGATCCGCTCCCAGTCGAAGCCTGGGCCCGGGTCGGCCGCCCGCGGGAAGAGGTGGAGGTGTCCCACAATGCCCGAGGGTGCGGCATCTGGCCCCAGGAAGTGACGCGGCACCACGGCCTGTCCCGACAACCCGTCCTCGGTGGGCACGCGCGGCGGGACGCGCGGGAGCACGCCGAGGAGCGCCGTGAGCAGCCCCTCGAGGCTCGTCATCTGGGCCTCCGTGTAGCCCCAGCGCTGGATCTCCTCGCCCTGGACCACCACGAACTCGGAGAGCGGGCGGCGCGCGTCGCTCCCCTTCGCCTCCGGCGGCAGCGGCGGCGACTCGAGGTCGACCGGGTTCACGAGGTCGATGGACACGCTCCGCCGGTCGATCTCCGTGATGTTGACGTGGTTCGCCTCGAGCGCGAGGTCGAGCGTCTGGTAGATCTGCCCGTCCCAGTCGATGAGGAAGTGGGTGGACCCGCCGGTCTCGCCGAGGACGACGAAGCTCTCGCGCGCGGTCTCCGTGTGGCTGTCGTGGAGGACCACGAGATCGAGCGCGTCGACGACGGCGGCGCGCGACGTCGGGTCGACCTCGCTCCCGTCGGCGCGGTGGCGCACGCCGAACCACTTCGGGAGCGGCCGCTCGTCGTGGTCGATGTGGCGCTCGCGCGCGACCTCGTGGAGGCGCTTCCGCTCCTCGAAGCGCCAGCGCTCGGTGTTCAGGGCGACGTCGACCGGGACGAGCTCGCCGCCGATGACGACGCCGCCCTTCGCGACGTCCGGCGCCTTCTTCTTCGGTCGGATGACCGCGTCGCCGCGCGTCGCGAGCCGCGCGCCATAGCGCGCCTCGGGGTGGCCGGGCTCCTCGGCGAGGACCTGCTCGAAGATGCCGTCGGCGCGGCTCGGCTCTCCCTCGGCGAGCGCGCGGAATCCCTCTTTGAGCGTCCGCTCGAGGTCGAGCTCCTCGTTCGGCTCGCAGCGCGGCGGGCTCGTGGGCGTGACGGGGCCGTCGCACGCGGCGAGGACCGCGCTCGCCGCGAGCAGGCCGATGACGAGCGCGCCCCTCACGGCCCCACCTCGAGGCCCATCCCGATGAGGTCGCCGTAGCGCCCGTCCCACTTGGCGTGCCGCTCCATCACCCCCTCGTCCACGAACCCGCGGGATCGGTAGAGGTTGTAGGCGACGACGTTGTCGGAGAACACCTGCAGGCTCACGCGGGAGAGGATCGGGCTCTCGCGCGCCCAGGTCAAGGCGGCCTCCATGAGGAGCGACCCGATGCCGGCCCCCCAGGCGTCCTGCTGGACGCCCATCGCGAGCTCTGCGGCGTGCCGCGTGCGGCGCCCGCGCCCGCCGAGGAGCGTCACGCTCCCGAGGATCGGCTGGCGGCCCGGCGGGGGGCCCGGGCGCGCGGCGACGACGCACACGCAGTTGTCGCGGCGCGCGAGCTCCTCGAGGACGTCCTGCTCCTCGGCCACGTCGGGGACGGAGTCCTCGGGGCCCTGCAGCATCCACGGCGTCTCGCGCACGATGCGCGCCATGTGCTCGAGGTAGCGCGCGGCGTCGCGGCGCTCGGCGTAGCGGAGCTCGAGGCGCTCGCCCCTGCGGTCGACGCCGCGCCACGGGACGCGCACGATCACGCCGGGGCTTGGCCCTCGTGCTCGGCGAACTTGCGGAAGCGGAGCGCGTCCCCGTCGGGCTCGACGACGACCCCGGAGGCGCTCGCGAAGTCGCCCGCGATGATGCGGTAGCTGAGCGGGTCCTCGATGAGCTTCCGGATGGCGCGCGCGACCGGGCGGGCGCCGAACTGCGGCGTGTAGCCCTCGCGCACGAGCACGTCGATGGCGCCGTCGGTGACCTCGAGCGTGAGCTTCCGCTCGGCGAGGCGCTTCTCGAGATCCTTGAGCTGGAGGCGCACGATCTGCGCGACGTGATCGCGCGTGAGCCGCCGGAAGATCACCTGCTCGTCGATGCGGTTCAGCATCTCGGGGCGGAAGAAGCCGTGGAGCGCCTTCATGACGGCCGCGCGCATCTCCTCCTCGGGGGCGTCGGCGAGCTCGACGATGGCGTCGGCGCCGAGGTTCGAGGTCATCACGATGAGCGTGTTCTTGAACGACACCACGCGCCCCATGGAGTCGGTGAGGCGCCCGTCGTCGAGGACCTGCAGGAGGAGGTCGAAGACCTCGGCGTGGGCCTTCTCGACCTCGTCGAGGAGCACGACCGAGAAGGGGCGCCGCCGCACGGCCTCGGTGAGCTGCCCGCCCTCCTCGTAGCCGACGTAGCCGGGCGGCGCGCCGATGAGGCGGGCGACCGCGTGCTTCTCCATGTACTCGCTCATGTCGAGGCGCACGACCGTGTTCGGGTCGTCGAAGAGCTGCTCGGCGAGGCACTTCACGAGGTAGGTCTTGCCGACGCCGGTCGGCCCGAGGAAGAGGAACGAGCCGAGCGGGCGCTTCGGGTCCTGGATGCCCGAGCGCGCGCGGCGGACCGCGTTCGACACGGCACGGACGGCCTCGTCCTGGCCGATGACGCGCTTCTTCAGGCGGTCGTCGAGGGTGAGGAGCTTCTGCGTCTCGCTCTCGGCGAGGCGCGTCACGGGGATCCCCGTCCACGCGCTCACGACGCCCGCGACGTCGTCGGCGGTGACGGCCTCCTTGATGTAGCCGCCGTCCTTCTGCGCGACCGCGAGCTCCCCCTCGAGCGCGGCGAGCTGCCGGCGCGCGGCCGGGAGCTTCCCGAAGCGGATCTCGGCGGCCTCGTCGAGGTTCCCCGCGCGGTTCGCGGCCTCCTCGCCGCGGTGGAGGTACTCGATCTCCCCCTTCACCTGCCGGAGCCGCGCCACGACGTCGCGCTCCTTCTTCCAGCGCTCGGTGGCGGCGTCGAGGCGCCCGCGGAGCTCGTCCATGCTCTTCTGGACGAGGTCGCGCTGGGCGAGCGCGCTCGGCGAGCCCTCGCGCGTGAGCGCCTTGTGCTCGACCTCGAGCTGCGAGAGGCGGCGGCGCACCTCGTCGATCTCGCCGGGCAGGGAGTCGGTCTCGAGGCGGAGGCGGCTCGCCGCCTCGTCGACGAGGTCGAGGGCCTTGTCGGGGAGGAAGCGGTCCGAGACGTAGCGCGTCGAGAGGCGCACGGCGGCGACGAGGGCGTCGTCGTGGATCTGCACGCCGTGGTGCACCTCGTAGCGCTCCTTCAGCCCGCGGAGGATGCTCACGGCCTCCTGATAGCCCGGCTCCTCGACCTGGACGGGCTGGAAGCGGCGCGCGAGGGCGGCGTCCTTCTCGACGCTCTGGCGGTACTCGCGGACGGTCGTCGCGCCGAGGCAGTGGAGCTCGCCGCGCGCGAGCGGGGGCTTCAGGAGCGAGGCCGCGTCGATGGCGCCCTTGGTGGTGCCGCCGGCGCCGACGATCGTGTGGAGCTCGTCGATGAAGAGGATGATGCGGCCGCCGCTCTCGGCGATCTCGTCGAGGATGAGCTTCATGCGCTCCTCGAAGTCGCCGCGGAGCTTCGCGCCCGCGAGGACCGAGCCCATGTCGAGCGCCATGAGGCGGCGCCCGCGGAGCGCGTCGGGGACGTCGCCCGCGGCGATCCGCTGGGCGAGGCCCTCGATGATGGCGGTCTTGCCGACGCCAGGCTCCCCGATGAGCACGGGGTTGTTCTTCCGGCGGCGGCAGAGGATCTCCATGAGCCGGCGGATCTCGTCGTCGCGGCCGATGACCGGGTCGAGGCGACCGTCGCGGGCGCGCGCCGTCAGGTCGGTCGCGAAGCGCTCGAGGGCGGAGCCGCTGCCCTCGTCGCCGTCGTCGACGCGCTCGAAGCGCGGGGGCGGCGAGGCCTCGACGCGGCGGTCGCCCGCGGGCGGCGGCTCGGCCGCGCGCGGGGGCGGCGAGGACGACGCGGACGACCCGCTCCCGTAGGTCGAGGTCGGCGGGGTCTCGCGTGGGCGGCCGCCGCCGGTATCCACGCCCTCGCCGCGCGGGGCGGCGGGGGCCGAGCGCGGGGCGGTCTCCTCGCGGGGGATCTGGCGGGCGGCCTTGGCGACGGCCTCGCTCGTGACGGCGGCGGCGTTCAGGGCGGCCGCGGCGCGCGTGCCGCCGACGAAGGCGAGCGCCCCGAGGAGGTGGGCGGTGCCGGTGGCGGGGGCGCCGTCGGCGCGCGCGTTGGCGCGGGCCTGATCGAAGATGCGGACGAGGATCGGCGAGATGAGGACGCGATCCTGCCCGGCGACCTTCGGCATCGCCGCGATCTCGTCGGACACGGCGGAGCGCAGGGTCGCCGTGGAGGTGCCGAGGAAGCTCCAGACGCGGTAAGCGTCGGTGCCCGGGGTGTCGAGGAGGGTGAGCAGCACCTGCTCGGCCGAGAGCTGCGGGTGGCCCCCGCGATGAGCGGCGCGGTTGGCCTCCTCCACGACGCGGCGGGCGGCGTCGCTGTAGTCGTCGAAGCGCATGGGCAATCCCCTCCGGTGCGGCGCCCGGGCCCGCGGCGCGGGCACGGCGGGGAGAGATTGACAGCCTCGGGCGCTCGCGTCGAGAGCAGCCGCGCGGGCGCCTTATCGGATGTCGCGCGCCTCCTCGAGCCGCGCCTCGACGCGGAGGGGCTTCCCCCGCCGCAGGAGGTCGACCGAGATGTCGCGCCCGGCGACGGCGCTCGCGATGCGGAGGCGGAACTCGGCGACGTCGCGCACGGCGTGCTCGTCGAGGCCGACGATGACGTCGCCCGGCTGGACGCCTGCGCGCGCGGCGGGGCTCTGGTCGACGACGGCGTCGATGAGGACACCGCTGCCGGGGCCGTCGGCGCGCGGCACGAGGTAGACGCCGAGCCAGCTCCGGCTCACCTGCCCGCCCTGCATGAGGCGCGGGAGGGACTCGGCGACGACGCGCCACTTGATGGCGAAGCCGATGCCGTGGCCGTCGGCGTTGACGGCGGCGTTGATGCCGATGACGCGCCCGTCCATCCCGAAGAGGGGGCCCCCCGAGCTGCCCTGGTTGATGGCGGCGTCGGTCTGGATGAGGTCGAGGTAGCCGAGGCGCTCGTTGACGAACTCGGAGCGGCCCATGCCGGAGACGATGCCCTTGGTCATCGTGTGGGAGAGGCCGAAGGGGTTGCCGATGGCGATGACCCAGTCGCCGACGCGGAGCGTCTCGGAGTCGCCGGGGACGACCGGCACGAGCTCGCGCGCGCCGTCGACCTTGAGGACGGCGAGATCGCGCACGGGGTCGATGCCGACGAGGCGCGCGGGCATCTCCTCCTCGTCGATGAAGCGCACGCGGATCTCGGCGGCGTTCTCGACGACGTGGGCGGCGGTGAGGATGTGGCCCTCGCCGTCGAGCACCATGCCGGAGCCGAGGGAGGTGCCGGAGAGGTCGTCGTCGAGGGTCTCGGGATCGCCGGCCGCGCGGCGCTTCACGACCTCCTGCGTGTAGATGTTCACGACGGAGGGCGACAGGCGCTTGAAGAGGCCGACGAAGCTCGGGACGGCGTCCGGGTCGGCGTCCGGGCCGTCGGTCGACACGGGGGCGACGCGGGCTGCGGCTGCGGCGCCTGCGCCTCGACGCTCGTCCGCGCCGACGTCGGCGAGGCGATCCCCTGGGGTGCCGGGCCGCGGCGGCGCGACCAGGGCGGCTGGCTCGGCCGGCGTGGCAGGGACGCGCGCGGGCGCGTCGTCGGCTGGCCCGTCGGCGACGTGGGGCGGGACGATCTGCGGAGGCAGATGGTCGTGCTCGGGCAGCGGCGGCGCGGCGAAGTAGTCCGCGGGGCGGACCGGCTCACAGGCGGCGCCGACCACGACGAAGCCCAGCGCGATGACGCCGAGCGCCACGGCCGCCACCGCTCCACTGGCGCCCGGGACGCCACGCACGGCTGGTATGCGGTGCGGCTGCATCGCCGGGGAGGCTACGTCGGCGCGGCGGCGCGGGTCAACGATCGGACCGCGTGGGGCGCTCACCGAGGCTGCGTCATGTTGCACTGCAACATGACATCTCGGCCGCGAGCCCGGCGCGGTTGCGCGGCTCAGCCCTTCTTCTCTGCTGCGTCGCAATACGCGAGGCGCGTCTGGTAGAGGAGCGCCGCGAGCAGCTTCTCCTCTTCGGCCGTCCGGTTGCCGGCCGTCTTCTCCTGGAGCATCGCGAGGATGTCGATGGTCTCCTTCGCGAGGCTCAGGTCGAAGGCCTTGTGGCCCGGGTCGAGGTGGACGGACACCGTGCTCGCGAGGGAGACGATGAACGTCGCGAAGTCGATGGTCCCGAGGCGGTCCCCGGCGTCGCTCTTGCCCATCTCAGGCGCCTCCGCTCGAGGGTCTAGTCGTCGTCGCCGTCGTCGTCGTCGTCGAGATCGGCCTCGGGGTCGACCCACTCGGCGCGATCCGCGACGTCCGGGAGGTCGGCGAGGAGCTTCGCGATCGCGTCCTGCGAGGTGAAGCCCTTGGCGAGGTTGCGGCGGAGGAGCCGCACGTCCTTGGTGAGATCGTCCATCGAATCGACTCGCGGGTGACGTGGGTGCCGCGCGCGCTCGTGACTCCGGGGCGGCGCCCGGCGCGCGATGCGACGGCGGTACGTAGCGACGGAGGCCCGGGCTGTCAAGGAGCAAGCCCCTCGGGCGGTGGTGACGAAAAGCCGACCGGGCCCTTGACGCGCCCAGGGGCGCCCACCTAAAAGGCGCCACGCCAACGCCGAAACCGTCACTTGCCGAGCGTTCGAGAGGGGCCGAGATGTCGACGATGACCGGGAAAGAGGTCCGAGTGGTGCTCTGCACGTGTCCCGCGGACGACGCGGGTCGAATCGCGCGGACGATCCTCGAGGAGCGCCTCGTCGCCTGCGTGAACGTGGTGAGCGGCGTGAAGAGCCTCTACTGGTGGAAGGATCAGCTCACCGAGGACACGGAGAGCCTGCTCGTCATCAAGACGGTGGCGACCTGCTACGACGCGCTCGAGAAGCGCCTCGTCGAGATCCACCCCTACGACACGCCCGAGGTGCTCTCGGTCGACGTGGCGGCCGGGAACGAGACGTACATCAGCTGGGTCGCCGACTCGGCACGGTGCTAGTCGGGGGTTGCCCTTCCCTCCTCCTCGCTGCATGCTCCCCCGCCGGCAGGCCGCCCACGCGGCCCAGAGCGTGATCGTGCCGTGATCGCGCGCGCCGGAATAGGCCCCCCGGACATCGGGTTTCGGGCCGGGTCAGAAGGGGACCGGAGGTAGTCATGGAGAGGGACGTCGGGGTCATCAACGACCTCGTGCGCGCGGAGAGCGCGTTCGTCGACGAGGTGCTGAACGAGGTCCGCAAGGTCATCATCGGCCAGCAGCCGATGGTCGAGCGCATCCTCATCGGCCTCCTGAGCGAGGGCCACGTGCTCCTCGAGGGCGTGCCCGGGCTCGCGAAGACCCTCACGGTCAACAGCGTCGCCCAGACCGTGCAGGCCCACTTCCAGCGCATCCAGTTCACCCCGGATCTGCTGCCGGCCGACCTCATCGGCACGATGATCTACAACCAGCAGACCGGCGACTTCTCGACGCGCCGCGGCCCGATCTTCGCCAACATCGTGCTCGCCGACGAGATCAACCGCGCCCCCGCGAAGGTGCAGTCCGCCCTACTCGAGGCGATGCAGGAGCGGCAGGTCACCATCGGCGAGCAGACCTACAAGCTCGACGACCCGTTCCTCGTCCTCGCGACGCAGAACCCCATCGAGCAGGAGGGCACCTACCCCCTCCCCGAGGCGCAGGTCGACCGCTTCATGCTCAAGGTCCACGTCGGCTACCCGACGCGCGACGAGGAGGTGCGGATCCTCGACATGATGGCCGGCGACGCGCCGAAGACGCCCGCCGCCATCATCACGCCCGAGAAGCTCCGGCGCGCGAAGGACATCGTCAAGCAGGTCTACCTCGACGAGCGCATCAAGCGCTACATCGTCGACCTCGTGTTCGCCACGCGCGAGCCCGCGACCGTCGCCAAGGGCGAGCTCTCCGGCCTCATCGAGTACGGGGCCTCGCCGCGCGCGACCATCTTCCTCGCGCGCGCCGCCCGGGCGCACGCGTTCCTCAAGCGCCGCGGCTTCGTCCTCCCCGAGGACGTGAAGTCCATCGGCCTCGACGTGCTCCGCCACCGCGTCATCCCGACGTACGAGGCCGAAGCCGAGGAGCTCACCGCCGACGATCTCGTCAAGCGCGTGTTCGAGCTCGTCGAGGTGCCGTGAGCGAGGGGGCGAGGCCATGCGAAAGCAGGGACCGGTGGGCGGAGGCGGCGCGCGGGCGACGGCCGGCGCGGCTCCGGTGACCGCCGCGGGGCTCGCGCCCGACGCCGAGAAGCGCCGCGAGCTCCTGAAGAAGATCCGGAAGATCGAGATCGTGACCACCAAGAAGGTCAACGATCAGCTCGCCGGCGCCTACCATTCCGTGTTCAAGGGGCGCGGGATGAGCTTCGACGAGGTGCGCCCCTACCAGCCGGGCGACGAGATCCGCTTCATCGACTGGAACGTGTCCGCGCGCTCGACCGAGGTCTTCGTCAAGCGCTTCGTCGAGGAGCGCGAGCTCACGGTCATGCTCCTCGTGGACGTGTCCGCCTCGCTCGCCTTCGGCACCAACGCGCAGGAGAAGCGCGAGG
This sequence comes from Deltaproteobacteria bacterium, assembly GCA_020632715.1. Lineage (GTDB taxonomy): Bacteria > Myxococcota_A > UBA9042 > PHBI01 > PHBI01 > JACKFA01. The sequence goes on along the minus strand of JACKFA010000002.1, from coordinate 989,516 downwards.
TCGCCGCCGAGCTCGCCGCCCTCCTCGCCTTCTCCGCCGTGAAGAACGGCGACCGCGTAGGGCTCGTGCTCTTCTCCGACGAGGTCGAGCACTACGTGCCGCCGAAGAAGGGCCGAAAGCACGTCCTGCGCCTCATCAGCGAGATCCTCTCGTACCAGGCCAAGGGGCGCGGCACCTCGGTCAGCGAGGCGCTCACGTACCTCCAGCGCGTCGCGAGCCGGAAGACCATCGCGTTCCTGCTCTCCGACTTCCAGACCCCACCGAGCGCGTTCGACAAGCCCCTCCGCATCGTCGCGCGCCGCCACGACCTCGTGCCGATCCTCATCCGCGACGCCATGGAGGCCGAGCTCCCGCGCCTCGGCCTCGTGCTCGTCGAGGACCTCGAGACCGGCGGCACGACGTGGCTCGACACGAGCTCGAAGAGCGTCCGCCGCGCCTACGCCGAGCGCGCGCAGCGCGAGCGGCAGGCCCTCGTCCAGGGGTTCCGACGCCTGAAGCTCGACCACATCCAGGTCGAGACCGGCGGCAGCTACTTCGGCGCCATCCGCCAGTTCTTCGAGCTGCGCGCGAGGAGGCACTGACCGATGGCGCCTCGCTCCCTCGCCCCCCGCTGGGCCGCTCGCCTCGCCCTCGCCTCGCTCCTCGCGCTCGCCGCCACCACCGGCGCCCGCGCGGACGACCCGGACGCCGCCCCCGCGCCCTCCCCCGCCGCCGACGAGACGGCGCCCCCCGCCGACGACGCGCCGCCCGAGCCGCTCAGCGTCCCGCCGAGCGCGCTCACCGTCAACGCCCGCGTCGTCCCCGAGGGGAAGACCCGCCGCGACGCGCAGGAGCTCGTCCTCGGGCAGCCGATCCTCTTCGAGATCACCGTCAGCGCGCCGCGCGACGTCGAGCTCTTCGAGCCCGTGAAGCCCGCGACCGGGAGCTTCAAGCTCCTCGAGTCGCAGCCCGGGACGCGCCAGACCACCGCCGACGCCCTCACCGAGACGTACCGCTTCCGGCTCCTCCCGCTGCGCGTCGGCTTCGAGAAGATCCCGCCCGTCGAGATCGCCTACCGCCCGCGCGGCGCGACCGCCGGCGGCAGCGTGTCGACCGAGCCCCTCCGCTTCCACGTCGTCGGGAACCTCGAGAACGAGCAGGATCCCGCCCTCGCCGCGCCGCCGGCCCCCGTCCCGGTCATCGCCACGAACTGGGTGCTCGTCTGGGGGCTCTCCGTCGGCGGCGCCATCGTCGTCGCCGCGCTCCTGACGCTCTTCGTCCTCCGCGCCCTCGACGCCCGCTTCAAGGCGCTCGCGCCGGCGCCCCCGCCGCGCCCGGCGAACGAGGTCGCCATCGAGCGGCTCGACGCCCTCGACGGCACGCCCGACGACGCCCTCGACGGCGCCGCGCGCATGGCGACCACCGTCGACATCCTCCGCCAGTACCTCGGCGGCCGCTACGGCTTCGACGCGCTCGAGATGACGACGCCCGAGCTCCGCCGCGAGCTCGCCGACGCGGACCTGAAGGGCATCGCCCAGACCGACATCGACCGCGTCCTCGACGAGGCCGACCTCGTGAAGTTCGCCCGCATCGTGCCGAGCCCCGAGTCGGCCCGCGCGGTCGCCCCGAAGGTGCGGCACGTCGTCGAGGTCACCTGGGAGCCCCCGAAGGTCGAGGTCGAGGAGGAGCAGGTCCCGGTCCTCGAGGCCGCGACGCAGAAGCAGCGCGTGTTCGCCGGCGCCATCGACCTCGGCATCGCCGGCGCCCTCGCGATCCTGCTCTTCGCGCTGCTCATGGTCGCCGGCGCCCTCGAGTACGGCTTCACCGCGATCCTCCTGGTCTCCGTGCTGCTCCTCTTCCGCGACGCCTTCGGGCGCTCGGTCGGCAAGGTCGTCCTCGGGCTCGCGGTCGTCCAGCGCCGCGACCGCCAGCCGCCCGCGACGCCGAAGCAGCTCGTCGTGCGGAACCTCCTCCTCGTCGTGTGGCCGCTGACCCTCGTGCTCGAGGCGATGGTGCAGCGCCGCCACCCGCTCGGGCTCCGGCTCGGCGACATGCTCGCCGGGACCGAGGTCGTCCAGGGGGGCCGCCGATGACCGTCTTCGGGATCTACCTCGCGGAGCCCCTCTTCCTGCTCGGGCTGCTCGTCCTGCCCTTCCTCCTCTGGCGCACGGTGAGCCTCACGGGCCGCGGCCGCGTGCCGGTCCCGCGCGAGGCGAGCGTGCGGGCGCTCGTGTCCGTGCGCGCCGCGCTCTGGTGGCTGCCCGACGGGCTCCGCATGCTCTCGGTCGCGGTCCTCGTGCTCGCGCTCGCGCGCCCGCAGGTCGAGGGCGAGGAGACCGTCGCCGGCGAGGGCGTCGACATCATGCTCACCCTCGACATGTCGGGCTCCATGAACGCCGTCGACATGTCGCGCGACGAGCTCGAGGCGGTGCTCGAGAAGGACGAGACCCCGGCGAACCGCTTCCTCGCCGCTCGCGAGACGCTGAAGCAGTTCATCGTCAACCGGAGCCGCACGAGCCACGACCGCATCGGCCTCGTCGTGTTCGGGCAGAACGCGTGGCTCAAGTACCCGCTGACGCTCGACCACGCGCGCCTCATCCACACGCTGAACGACCTCGTCCTCGACGACGGGCGGCGCGATCGCGACGGCGGCTCCTGCATGAACGCGTGCACGATCGACGGCGGCGGCACCGCCATCGGCGACGCCCTCGGGCGCGCGTTCAACCAGCTCCGCCGCTCGACGGCCAAGTCGCGCATCGTCATCCTCATCACGGACGGCAAGCAGACGGGCAGCACCCTCGACGCGCGCGCCATCGCCAAGCACATCGCCGACCTGCCGCCCGACGAGCGCGTGCGGGTCTACACCTTCCTCGTCGGCGGCACCGATCAGGTCTGGCTGCCCGACGTCGACCGCTTCGGGCGCCCGCTCGTCGACCGCGACGGCCACCCCGTCTACGCGCGGCCGCGCCAGCCCTTCCCGGTGGACCCCGAGCTCCTGCAGGAGATCGCGTCGCTCACGGGCGGGAAGTTCTACGAGTCGTACAACGAGGAGAAGTTCAAGGAGGACGTGCAGGACCTCGAGCGCACCGTGTTCACCGCGGCCGTCGAGCGCCCGCACCACGATCGCTTCGCGCTGCTCGTGCTCGTCGGCCTCCTCCTGCTCGCCGGGGAGTGGGTTCTCCGCTTCACGTTCTTCAGGAGCATCGTATGAGCGGCCTCGACGAGCTCGCCTGGGGGGACGAGTCCGCCTTCCTCTATGTCCTCGTGGCGCTCGGGCTCCTGCTCGGCTTCATCTGGCTCGCGCAGTGGCGCTCGGCGCGGCTCGAGGCGCTCCGGAAGCGCGGCCCGCTGCCGGGGCTCCTCGACCAGCGCGGCGTCGGCCACACGCTCGTCCGCGGGGCGCTCATCGTCATCGCGGCGGCGCTGCTGGTGGTCGGGCTCGCGCGCCCGCGGCTCGGCGCCTCGGAGAGCGAGGTGAAGGCGCTCGGCATCGACGTGGCCGTCGTCCTCGACGCCTCGAAGTCGATGATGGTGCAGGACATCGTGCCGACGCGCTTCGACGCCGCGAAGTTCGAGATCCGCCAGCTCATGGGTCGGCTCCACGGCGGGCGCGTGGCGCTCGTGCCGTTCGCGGGGCTCGCGTTCGTGCAGACGCCGCTCACGAGCGACTTCCAGGTCGTCGACAGCTACCTCGACGAGCTCAAGGTCGAGGACATGCCGCGCGGCGGGACGGCGCTCGGGCGGGCCATCGAGGAGGGCCTGCGCGCGCTCGCCCCCGAGGCCGAGGAGGACGCGGACGGCAAGACCGACGAGGCGCTCGAGGCCATCGCCCCCTACGAGGGCGCGAAGCACAAGGCGATCATCATCTTCACCGACGGCGAGGACCACGAGGGCGAGCCCCTCGACGCCGCGCAGGAGGCGGCGCGGCGTGGCATCAAGGTGTTCACGGTGGGGGTCGGCACGCCGCAGGGGCGCCCCGTGCTCGACATCAACGACGAGGGGCTCGTCGTCGGCACCGTGAAGGGCCCGGACGGGAAGACGCCGCTCTTCTCGGAGCTGAACGTCGCGCTCCTGAAGGAGATCGCGCAGACGACCGGCGGCGACTACTACCACCTCGGCACCGAGGGGCTCGGGCAGGGGCTCGCGAAGGCGCTCGGCGACCTCGAGAAGGCCGAGTACGCGAGCACCTTCGCCGATCTCGGCGAGGAGCGCTACGCCTGGCTCGTGCTGCCGGCGCTCCTGCTCATCGTCGCGGAGGCGTGGCTCAGCGGGCGGCGCAAGCGGCGCGGGGAGGTGACGACATGAGGCGCTGGGGACGAGGCGGGGTCGCGCGGGCGCTCGTCGTCGCGCTCGCGCTCGGCGGGTGCGAGGGGGCGTTCGACACGAGCGACGGCACCGTCGACGACGGGAACGAGGCGCTCCTGGCCGGTCAGGCCGAGGTGGCCGCCGCGAAGTACGCGCAGGCGGCCGCGGAGCTGCCCGAGACGCCGCAGCTGAACCTCGACCGCGGGCTCGCGCTCGTGCAGGCCGGGAAGTACGAGGACGGCGTGCAGCGCCTCCTGCGCGCGCTGGACTCGCGCGAGAAGGCGTTCCTGCACACGGTGCACGCAGCGCTCGGCGACGCGTACGCGCGCTGGGCGCTGTCGATCGAGAAGGCGCCGCAGCCGGCGGCGCCCGAGCCGGGAGCGGACGACGGGGGCGCACCGGCGGCGAAGCCCGAGAACCCGGCGATGGAGCAGTGGAAGAAGGCGGTCGAGCACCTCGACGAGGCGCTGCTCGACGACCCGACGGACGAGGCGTCGCTCCGGAACCTCGAGGTGGCGCTGCTCCGCGTGGACCCGCCGTGCGCGACGCGCGACGACGAGCTCGAGCGGAACAACGGCGTCGAGTCGGCGAGCCCGATCGAGCCGAGCGGGGACAAGGCGCCGCTCCAGTCGGGCGTGCAGGCGCCGTCGCCGGAGATGGCGAAGGACAAGCTCACGTGGACGAAGCAGCTCTACTCGTGCCCCGAGGACCCGGACTGGTACGCGCTCGAGGTGTCGCCGGGGGATCGCGTGTCGGTCGGGCTCACGGTGCCGGAGAAGACGGGGCGGCTCGCGCTCGACATGACCGGGCTCGACGGGGCGAGCCGGCTCCTGCCGCAGGCGGACGGGGACGCGCCCATCACGAAGATCGAACGGACCATCACCGCAGCTGATGGGGACAAGCTCTGGTTCCGGGTCGACAACCTCGACCTCGAGGAGGTGAGCTACGGGCTCGACGTCGCCGTGCGGCCGGCGTGCGAGAAGACCGAGGACCGCTTCGAGGAGAACGACGACGAGGCGCACGCGGCGCTCTTGACGCCGGGGCCCGTGCCGGGGCTGAAGTCGTGCCCGGGCGACGACGACTGGTTCGCGGTCGACCTCGCCGAGGGGGAGAGCCTCTTCGTGTTCGCGACGGCGACGCCGAACCCGGACGAGACGGAGGCGCAGAAGAAGGCGGACGCCGAGGCGCCGCCGCCGATCCGGACGGAGATCCACGACGCCGAGGGGAACCTGCTCGGGACGGGCGGGCCGACGGGTCAGGGGCGCGTCTCGACGCTGCTCACGCCGGGTCCCGGGCGCTACTTCCTGAAGGTGAGCGGGGAGCCGGGCTTCGAGGGGCGCTACGACCTCATGGTGAACGTGGTGCCGCCGTGCCCCGAGGGGGACGACGGGCTCGAGGACAACGACCGCGTCGAGGACGCCGTGGACTTCGTCGCGGCGGCGCAGGCGCAGCAGCAGCAGGCGCAGCCGGGCGGCGGGACGCCGGGGGGGCCGCAGGCGCAGCAGCAGGGGCCACCGACGCTCTTCCTGCGGGTGTGCCCGGGGGACGTGGACTGGTTCAAGTTCACGCAGAGCGACGACAAGCCGATGGTCGTGTCGGCCATCTTCGAGCACGACAAGGGCGACCTCGAGCTCGGGCTCTACGACGCGCTCGGGGTCGAGGAGAAGGCGCACGCGGACGCCTCGGACGCGCAGCACAACGGCGAGGGGCTCGCGGTGCCGCCGCGGCCGAAGCCGGCGGACGCTGCGGCGAGTGGTGGTGCGGCGCCCGGCACGCCACCGCCCGACGACGAGGCGGAGCCCGAGCCCGTGCCGTGGACCTTGCGGGTGGCGGGCAAGGGCGACGCGCAGAACTTCTACATCCTGCGCCTCGACCACCCGCAGGGCGGCGGCCAGCAGCAGCAGGACGACCAGGACAAGGACCAGGACAAGGACAAGAGCGACCAGGACAAGCAGGACCAGAAGGACCAGCAGGACCAGAAGGACCAGAAGGACGACAAGGACGAGCAGGACGAGCAGGACAAGCAGGACAAGAAGGACCAGCAGGAGCAGAAGAGCGAGCCGCTCCAGGATGCGCTCGACAAGCTCGATCGGAACCCCGAGAATCTCGAGGCCGCCGAGAGCGCCCGGAAGTCCCCTCTCGCCCACCATCGCCCGCGGAAGGACTGGTGATGACCCGGTCGCTGCCACCGTACGACGACGACGACGCCACGCCCCGCCGGCCCTCCGGTTGCCGCGGGGGCGCGGCCGCGCGCGCGGTGACGGCCCTCCTGCCGCTGCTCCTGTTCTCGCTCGCGCTCGCGCTCGGCGCGCTGCCGGGCAGCGCGGCGCGGGCGCAGGGGCCGCCGCCGAGCCTCACGATGACGGTCGACAAGACGACCGTCCCGATCGGCGAGGACCTCGAGCTCCAGATCGAGATCGAGGGCAACGCCGACAGCCTCGAGCAGCCCGACCTGAGCGCGTTCCAGGTCGTGTCCCAGGGCACGTCGCGCGTCATCGGCGGGCGCCAGAACAAGCTCGTGCAGACCTACACGCTCCGCCCGCGGAAGGCCGGCACGGCGACCATCGGCGGGGCGAAGCTGCTGCTCGGCGGCAAGGTGGTCGCGCAGGCGCAGCCGATCGCCATCAAGGTGGCCGAGCCCGAGCCGCTGAAGCCGGTCAGCGCCGACGAGGCGCGGTCGCTCGCGCCCTACGTGAACCAGGGGCTCTTCGCGCGCGTGACGGCGCCGCGCTCGTCGTACTACGTCGGCGAGCCGTTCACGCTCGAGCTCGACGTGGTGACGCGGCGCGACACGCAGCTCGCGAACGTCGAGACCGTGACCGAGCCGAAGCTCGACGGGCTCCTCGTCGAGGACCTCCCCGGCGCGGGGAACCCCAACGACGCGCAGGCGGTCAGGGTCGGCGACGCCACGATGCTCTCGTTCCCGGTCGGGCGCTGGCTCGCGACCCCGCTGCGTGCCGGGAAGCTGCTCATCGACTCGTCGACGCTGCGGGTGACGCTCGCGAGCGGGCTCATGCAGCGGCAGTACACGCGCCAGACGCAGCCCTTCACGCTCGACGTGAAGCCCGTCCCGACCGAGGGGCGACCGGACTTCTTCGACGAGGGGAACCTCGGGCGCTTCGAGCTGCGCGCGGCGCTCACCGACGACCGCGGGCAGGCGCCGACCACGCTCCGGACCGGGCAGCGCATGGTGATGCGCGTGGAGGTCCAGGGCGCGGGCAACCTGCTCACGCTGAAGGCGCCGCGGCTCGCGAGCGCGCCGGGGTTCGACGTGCAGCCGCTGCCGAGCACCGCGGACGACGTGATCGACAAGTCGGAGGACGGGATGCGCGGCAAGCGCGTCTTCCAGTACCTCGTGACGGCGACGCAGCCCGGCACGCAGACGACCCCCACGGTGAGGCTCGCCTACTTCGACCCGCAGGCGCGACGCTACGAGACGCGCGAGGTGCCGGGCGTGAAGGTCGAGGTGACGGGCACCGCGCTCGGGTCGCAGCCGTCGGCGGCGGCGCTGTCGGGTGAGGACGTCCGGCCGATCTTCGAGGACTCCGCGCTCGAGTCGGACCGGCCCGAGCCGCTCGCGCAGACGCCGCTCTACTGGGCGGTGCTGCTCCTGCCGCTCGCCGCGTTCGTGGCGGTGGAGGTGCGGTTCCGCCTGCGCCGGCGCGACCACCAGAACCCGGGGCAGCGCCTCGCGAAGGACGCCTACGCGAACGCGCGCAAGCGGCTGCGCGCGGCCGAGCGGGCGGTGCGGGACGACCTCGTGAAGGACTTCTACGGGCAGATCTCGCGGACGCTCATCGGCTACCTCGAGGAGCGCGCGAACCTGCCGGCGACGGGCATGACGCACGACGAGCTGCGGCAGGCGGCGCGCCAGATCGGCTACGACGAGGCGCTCGTGGACGGGGTCATCGTCGAGCTCGAGAACTGCGACTTCGCGCGCTTCGCGCCGCAGGGCTCGGCGTCGAGCCGGATGCGCGAGACGCTCGACCGCGTGTCCGAGCTCCTGCGGAAGCTCGACCGGGTGCAGCCGCGGAGGCTCCCATGAGGCGGTACGCGACGCTCTCGTCGCTGTTCCTGCTCCTGCTCCTGCTCCTGCTCCCCACGCCCGTGGTCGGGGGCGGCGACGCGCGCGCGGCGGAGGCCGGCGGCTCTCCGGGCACGCTCTTCCACGAGGCGAACCGGCTCTACCTCGCCGGCGAGTACGACGACGCGGCCCGCGCGTACGCGGATCTGCACGAGAGCTACCGCATCGAGGACCCGGTCCTCTACCACAACCTCGGCAACGCCTACTTCCGCGCGGGCGCCTACGGCTCGGCGATCCTCTATTACCAGCGGGCGCTCCACCTCGACCCGCCGGACGACGTCGCGGACTCGCTCCGCGCGAACCTCGACGCGGCCCGCCGGACGTTGTCGACGCGCTATCGGGCGAGCGGCGACGAGAACCAGTTCATCTACTCCGAGGCCGCGGGCTTCCTCTACAAGGCGACCCACGTGCTCGGCCGCACGCCGCTCGCGGTGGTGTTCGCGGTGCTCTGGGTCGGGTTCATGGGGCTCCTCATCCTCTGGCGCCTCCGCCCGGACCTGCGCTGGGCGGGGCGCGCGGCCGTGCCGGCGGCGATCCTCGCGCTCCTGCTCGGCCTCATGGTCTGGGGCCAGCTCTACACGGACGCGAGCCAGCGCGTGGGGGTCGTCGTGACCGACGACGCGGTGCTGCGGGACGGTCGCCACGAGGACGCGAAGGGGAAGGCGGTCCCCGAGGGGCTCGAGGTGCGGATCGTCGAGCAGGATCCGAGCTGGACCAAGGTCGAGCTCGCGAACGGCCACCAGGGCTGGATCGTGAGCGAGCAGGTCAAGCAGATCTAGACGATCGCGGCGTGGGCGCCGGGGGGGGCTACTCGCCGTCGCCGCCGCCGCCGCCCTCGTCGCCGCCGCCGCCACCGCGCCGCCGCCGACGACGACGCCGCTTCTTCGGCTTGTCCCCGTCCTGCGCCTGGCCGCCGCCGCCACCGCCACCGCCGCCGCGGCGCTTCCGCGACGCGCTCGGGATGAGCTCGACCGCGACGCCCTTCCCGGCGAGGAGCGCCTGGATGATCGACCCCACCTCGGCCGCGGCCGCGGGGAGGAGGGTCGCGTACCGCCCGACGTCCCCGAGGGCGCCGAAGGGGCCCGTCGCGCCGAGGATCCGCCGCCCCGCGACGCCGGCGTCCTCGATGTCGAGGTCGCGCGCGAGCCGCGCGCCGCCGGTCACCATCGCCACGACCCCGATCGCCGGCTCGGCCGGGAGCGCGACCACCTGCCGGTGGACGAGCCCGTCCTGCCCCTGCCGCGGGCACACCGAGATGGCGCAGCCCCTGTACTCCTTCGCCGCCGCCTGGATGAGCCCGACGTCGGCGGAGGCCTCGATCGCGTCGAGGCTCATGCCGTCGAAGCCGCCGGGGGCGAGCACCGCGACGCGATAGCCGAGGCCGGCCACGGCGCACGCGACGTGCACGTGCGGCCCGTCGCCGGCGGCGTTGACGGCGTCGATCTCCTCCTGCTCGGGGAGCTCGTCGGGGGAGTCGGCGACCAGGACGATCGCGTCGAGGCCCGCCTCGCGAGCCGCGTCCGCCACCTCCTGGGGCGTGCCGGCGTGGGCGGGCACGTAGAGGTCGATGAGGGCGTGGGGCTTCATGGGCCCGCTGTTTTGGCACCGCGAGCCGGCGCGCGCAAGCACGACACGCGCCTTTCTACCAGCGCTGGCCGGTGGTATGTCTCGGGAGATGCCGAGCCACACGCCGCTTTCGCGCACGCGGGTCCTCTCGGGCGCGGTGGGCGCCGCCCTCGCCGCGCTCTTCGCCCTCGCGCCCCCCGCCGCGGCGGCCCCGGCGAGCGTCGCGCGGTCGACCGGCGTCCGCTCCGGCACGGGCTGGCTCGACGTGCGCGTGGGCCTCACCTTCGGCGACTCGCTCACGCTCGGCGACCAGATCCGCGTCACGAACTCACGCGGCCCCGCCGAGATCTTCGGGATCGGGGCGACCTACCGCACGTCGCGCCTCGACATCGGCGTGCTCCTCGAGGGGATCGGCAGCTTCTACTTCGAGGGCGTGTCGCGCGACAACCGCACAGGCTCCCAGTTCCGGCTCGCGGCGAACGTGCGCTGGCGCTACATCGACGAGCCTTGGGGCGCGCTCTTCCTGCGCCTGTCGCCGGGGCTGATGGCGTTCGACCACTCCGACGAGCTCCGCTTCCAGGCGGCCAACCTCTTCGGGAAGGGCTTCGACGAGGCCGACCGCAACGGCGTCGGCTTCTCGCTCGGCTTCGACTTCGGGATCCTGCTCTACCTCTCGCGCGCGGTGGCGATCTCGATCCACCTCGACGTCGTGACGGGCACGACGACGATGGACGTCGGCAAGGACTCCATCGACATCGGCATCACGCGCGGGCTGTTCACGGCGGGGCTCGAGTGGCGGATGTAGCCCACGACGGCGCCACGATCGGCGTCGACCTCGGAGGCACGCGCGCGAAGGCGGGCCTCGTCGACGCGAGCGGCGCCATCATCGCGCGGGACCTCGTCGCCGTCCCCGAGGAGCGCGACGAGGACGACATCGTCTCGCTCCTGACGGAGCTCGTGCGCGGGCTCGATCCGGGCGGTGGGGCGCCCATCGGCATCGCGGCTGCCGGGGTGATCGACCGACGGCACGGGATCGTGCGAGAGAGCCCGAACTTCCCGGAGTGGAAGGACTTTGCGCTCGCGAAGCGCCTCGCCGAGGCGTCAGGGCGGCGCGTGCACCTCGAGAACGACGCGAACGCCGTGATCTACGGCGAGATGGCGTGCGGGGCGGCGCGCGGCTGCGAGGACATCGTCGGTTACACCCTCGGGACGGGGGTAGGCGGCGGGATCATCCTCGGCGGAGAGCTCTGGCGCGGGGCGCGCGGCATGGCGGGCGAGCTCGGCCACGTGACGGTCGTGCGCGACGGCGGGCGCCCGTGCGGCTGCGGCAACCACGGCTGCCTCGAGCAGTACGTCGGGGCCGTCGGGATAAGGCGCACGCTCGAGGAGCGCGGCGGGAAGCTCGCGGAGCTCGCGGACAGCCGCGACGCGCCCCGGGACCTCGCGAAGGCGGCCGACGCGGGCGACGACGAGGCGCGCGCCGTGTTCGCCGAGATCGGGCGCCACCTCGGGGTCGCGGCGGCGGCGGCGATCCACACGCTCGACGTGCTGACCATCGTGCTCGCGGGCGGCATCACCCACGCGCAGCACCTCTTCGTGCCGGCGCTCGAGGCGGAGCTGCGCGCGCGGACCTTCGCGAGCATGTGCGAGGGGGTGCGGGTCGTCGTGGGCACGCTCGGCGAGGACGCCGGCGTCCTCGGCGCGGCCGCGCTCGCGCGCATGGCGGCCGGGACCGAACGCTGATATACGCTCACTCCGGACCGACCGAGAGGAACCGCTGATGAAAGGCGCCTTCGCCAATGTGATCGAGGCCGTGGGGCGCACGCCCATCGTGCGGCTCAACAAGCTCGCGTCGCACGTGCCCGCGAACATCTTCTGCAAGCTCGAGTACCTGAACCCGGGCGGCAGCGTGAAGGATCGCCCGGCGATCCAGATCGTCGACGACTACGAGCGCGACGGGAAGCTCAAGCCCGGCGGCACGATCGTCGAGGCGACGAGCGGGAACACGGGCATGGGCCTCGCGATGGTGGCGGCCGTGCGCGGCTACAAGACCATCTTCGTCATGCCCGACAAGATGAGCGAGGAGAAGATCGCGGCGCTCCGCGCGTTCGGCGCGAAGGTCGTGGTCTGCCCGACGAACGTCGAGCCGGACGACCCGCGGAGCTACTACTGCGTGGCGCGGCGGCTCGCGGACGAGACGCCGGGCGCGGTGCTCGCGAACCAGTACCACAACCCGTCGAACCCGCTCGCGCACTACAAGTCGACCGGGCCCGAGATCTGGGAGCAGACGGGCGGCGAGATCGACGTGCTCGTGACGAGCATGGGGACGGGCGGCACGATCAGCGGGATCGGGCGCTACCTGAAGGAGAAGAAGCCGTCCATCCGCGTGGTCGGCGTGGACCCCATCGGGAGCATCTACTACGACTACTTCCGCACCGGGAAGATGGTCACGGCGCACAGCTACCGGGTCGAGGGCTTCGGCGAGGACTTCATCCCGTCGACGATGGACTTCGAGTTCGTCGACGAGGTCATCCGCGTGTCCGACAAGGACTGCTTCTCGTGGACCCGCCGCGTCGTGCGCGAGGAGGGGCTCTACACGGGCGGCTCGGCGGGGGGCACGGTGGCGGCGGCGATCCGCTACGCGGAGCGCGCGCGGAAGGAGGAGAACATCCTCTGCATCCTCCCGGACTCGGCGGTGCGCTACCTGTCGAAGATCTTCAACGACACGTGGATGCGGGAGGGCGGCTACCTCGATCCGGAGCTCGGCGAGGAGACGGTGCGCGACATCCTCGAGCGGCAGCCGCGGCAGCTCGTGAGCGCGGCGCCGGGCGACGACTTCGAGTCGGTGATCCACCGGATGAAGGAGTTCGGGATCAGCCAGCTCCCGGTGCTCGACAACCATCAGATGGTGGGGCTCATCACCGAGGTCGACATGCTGACGGCGCTGCTCGAGGGGCGCGCCAAGCCGTCGACGTCGATCGACGGCTTCCTCGCGAACGACTTCGCGCTCGTGGAGGCGCAGAACCGGGTCGGGCTGCTGTCGCAGATCTTCGCGCAGAACAAGATCGTGGTGGTGGAGGAGGAGGGCCGGGTCATCGGCATCCTCACGAAGATCGACTTCATCGACTTCATCAGCTCGCGGTTGAACCGGCGATGACCCCCTTCCCCGAGCGCGGCAGCATCTACGTCCTGAGCGACGCGACGGCGGAGACGGCGGAGCGCGTGCTGCGCGCGGCGCTCATCCAGTTCCGCGAGGCGCGGCCGGACGTGCGGATCTTCTCGCTGCTCCGGAAGGACGAGCAGATCGAGGACGCGGTGCGCCAGGCGGCGGTCGCGAACGCGCTCGTGATCTACACGATCGTGAACCACGAGCAGCGGGAGCTGCTCGAGGCGCGGGCGCAGGTCTTCCAGCTGCAGACGGTGGACCTCATCGGGACGCTGATGCGGAGCCTGTCGGGGTATCTCGGCACGACGCCCGCGGGGCGACCGGGGCTGCCGGAGCTGAACCAGGCGTACTTCGACCGCATCGAGGCGGTGGAGTTCGCGGTGAAGCACGACGACGGTCAGGCGGTCGGCGGGCTCGCGCGGGCGGACATCGTGCTCGTCGGGCTCTCGCGCACGAGCAAGACGCCGCTCTCGACCTACCTCGCGCAGAAGGGGTTGAAGGTCGCGAACGTGCCGATCGTGCTGGGGCTGCCGCTGCCGCACGAGCTCGAGGACATCGACCAGTCGCGGGTGTTCGGGCTCACGATCAACGTGGGCGCGCTCATCCGGATCCGACGCGCGCGCCTGAAGGCGCTCAACATGCCGACGGACACGGAGTACGCGCGGCGCGACCACGTCGTGCGCGAGCTCCAGTACGCGCGCGAGATCTTCGACGCCCACGCGCAGTGGCCGGTCATCGACGTGTCGGAGAAGGCCATCGAGGAGACGGCCGCCATCGTGCTCCGGATCCGCGAGGGGCGGCTCCGGCAGGCGGCGCTCGACGGGCTCGCGCCGCTCGCGGCGGACGGCGGCAGCGAGGAGTAGCCGCCGTCGTCGGGGGCTCGTAGGAACGACTGCCGACGCGCGTTCGCAGCGCCTGATCCGAATGGGAAACCACGGAGCACGGAAGTCTGGTGGGACGACCAGCCCGCGGCGTGTCGCCGTCATGAGCCTCTCCCCTCCTCCCGCCTGGTCCCTCGAGCGCGCAAGGGCGAGAGTCGACCACGAGACCCGTGACACCACGAGACCCTCCGTGCCTCCGTGCCTCCGTGGTGACAAGCGGCATGGCGACCCGCCCCGCGGCCTGCGGTCAGCACCGCCGGGTTGCACCTCCATCCGTCCATCCGGATGGACGGATGCGCGCCTCAGCGGCGCATGATGCGCGGCTGCACCAGGATCTTCTGCGTCGAGAGCACGTGCTGCCGGTCGGCGAGCTCGGCGAGCGTCTTCGCGTGCAGGAAGTCCTCGATCGTCTTCTTCACGTCGACGAGGAACTCCTTGATCACGCAGTGCTGCGGGCCGACCGCGATCTGGCACGGCAGATCGAGGATCGCGTTGATGTTCGTGAGGTTGCCCTCGAGGCACTGGATGATCTCGCCGACGCTGATCTCGGACGGGTCGCGCGCGAGCTCGTGCCCGCCTGCCGGTCCGCGGGTGCTACGGAGGAGGCCCGCCGTCCGCAGACGCGAGAGGATCTGCTTCAGGTAGTGCGCCGGGATGTCCTGCGACTCGCTGATCTCGGACGCCTGGGCCATGAGCTGGCCGTCCTTGGCCTTCATCGCGAGGTAGAGCATCGCGCGGAGCCCGTACTCGCCTCGTGTGGATAGCTTCAAGCTCCCCCCGGTCACAGGGCACGCTCACCACGTCGGCGAGCGCTCCCGAAGGCGGCGAAGGCCAACGATAGGAGCGTGACGGCCGCGCGTCAAGCCGGCGCGAGCGCCTCGACGCGGCGCCGAGCCGCATTCCACGGGCGTCTCCGCTCGCGCGGCCACCCCGGGCGACCGGTCGATCCGACGACCCGGGTACGCGACCGACGAGCAGGCCGGCCCGAGCGCGACTAGAGCGCCGACCAAGTAATCGGACCGAGCAGTCGGTGCCAGAGCGCTGTCAGCGGCAAGGCGGGAGGAGGAGGCGTGCTGAGAGCACGCTGACGACGACCAACGACGCCGATGACGGTGCGCTGGCGCCGAATGCGACGGGAGATTACTTGAGCGGTGCTCTAGATCTTGCCGTCGACGAAGTCGTCCGTGACGTCGAGCACGGTGACCTCGTAGCGCAGCGACTTGCCGGCGAGCGGGTGGTTGAAGTCCGCGAGGATGTGGTCCGGGCGGATCTCCCGCACCTGGTACATCAGCTCCGCGCCCTTCTCGCCGCGGTAGCTGAAGCGCTGGCCGACCGAGAGCTCGAGCTCCGCCGGGAAGCCGGCGCGCGGCAGCGGCTTCACGAGCTCCGCCTGGTGCGCCCCGTAGGCGTCCTCGGGCGGGATGACGATGGTCTTCGTGGCGCCCGGCTCGAGGCCGATGAGCCCGCGCTCGAGGCCCGTGATGACGTCACCACGGCCGCACACGAACTCGAGCGGGTACTCGGGATCCGACCGGTCGATCTCGTTGCCTTGCTCGTCCGAGACGCGGTACTGGACGCGCACGAGGCAGTTCTTCTTGACCTTCACGGCCTTTCCTCCAGCTGGGCTCCCGAGGCGACGGAACCTATGCGGCGCCCCCTCGCACGGTCAAGGAATTTCGGGGGCGTCCGACCATTCGCGCGGCCGCGTCCCGGCGCCGTCCGCGCCGCGTCCGGCGAGGCCGCGCGCCACCTCGCCGGGAGCCCCGCCCGGCACCTCGACGGCGCTACGGGTGACGCTGGCGCTGGCATCGACGCGCGTGTCGGGGCTAAGCTTGTCTGGAGGGAGGGCCGCGCCGCCGACGGCGGCGTCGCCCTGACGACTACGCGATCAGGGGGTCGAAGCGTCGATGGGCTGCGGGTGGTATGAGTTGGTGGTCGATCTCCGCGGCGAGGTCGTGCTCGCCGGCGGCGGCGTCGCGCGGCTCTGCCGGCTCGCGCCCGAGGCGCTCACGAGCCGCCCCGTGACGAGCTTCCTCCGCGGCCCGGCCATGACCGCCCCCTACGGGCGTCTCGCGTCGCTCACGATCCGCGCCCACGGCGGCGGCAGCGTCGCCGGCCTCGGCATGCGCGAGCTCGACGGCGACCGCATCCGCCTCACCGTCCTCCCCGCGAGCGACAACCTCGCCGACAACTCGCGCGGCGAGGAGTCCCGCCTGCGCACCGTCGAGCGCCTCGTCGACGAGGTCGTCCGCGACATCCAGAACCCCCTCACGGGCATCGTCGGCTTCTCGACGCTGGCGCAGCTCGCCCCGACCCCGCACCGCCGCCGCTACTACCTCGACCAGGTCACGACGCAGGCGCAGCGCGCCCGCCGCCTCGTCCAGTCCCTCGACGCGAGCATGCGCCCGCTCGTGCCGCACCCCGCGCGCATCGACCTCGCCGAGATCACGAGCCAGGCCGTCGCGACGACGCGCCTCGAGCTCGAGGGGCACGGGATCTCCCTCGAGGTCTCGCTCCCCGCGACCCCCGTCTGGGTCGAGGCCGACGCCAAGATCGTCGGCGACATGCTCGTGTGCCTCATCCACCGCGGCACGCTCGGGCTCCGCGCGGAGTTCAGCGCGCGCGAGGTCGCCGTGCGCGTCGAGGGGGCCGAGCCAGGCGGCGTCGCGATCGTCTCGATCGAGCTCACCGGCTGCGACGTCGTGAACGACGTCCTCCCGAGCCGCTTCTCCGAGAGCGAGGCGCGCCGCGCCGCCGCGCAGACCGTCTCCGACGTCGAGTTCCAGACCGGCCTCGACGCCCTCCGCGTCCAGCGCGCCGAGCTCCGCAGCGACGTCTCCCCGGACCGCGAGACCGTCACCGTCCGGCTCGGGCTCCCCGCCGTCCCGCCGGCCCCGCGGCCCGACCAGACGCGCACCCCCGTCCCGCTCGACATCCTCACGATCGACGACGACTCCATGATGGGCGAGCTCTACGCCGAGCTCCTCGGGGTCTCCGGGCACTCGGTCACCGCCTGCCGGAGCCTCCACGCCGCGCGCGAGGCGCTCCGGAGCCAGCGCTTCGACGCCGTCATCGCCGACTTCTACCTCCAGGACGGCACCTACGCCGAGCTCGCGGCCGAGCTCAGCGCCGACCACCCCGAGCTCACCTCGCGCCTCATCCTCATCACCGCCAACCGCGCGAGCTCGCAGGTCGTCGAGTGGCTCTCGCACCGCCGCGGGACGCCGGTCATGCCGAAGCCCTTCGGGACGCAGGCCCTCCTGAACCGCATCGCGGTCATCACGGGATGAGCGGCCCAGGCTCCCGCGACGACCACGCCCGCGACGGGGTCGACGCCCCGCCCCCGCGCGGCGGCAAGCTCGTGGCCCGCCTCCGCGACGCCATCGACGCGCTGCCCATCTCGGGAGACACCCTCGTCGAGCGCGCCGCCCTCCGGGTGATGGCGCGGGCCGAGGGGGTCCTCGACCGCCTCGAGGGCGTGTCGCGCACGATGGAGAAGGTCGCCGACGCGCAGCTCACCCTCACCGAGAAGCTCGGGCCCATCGTCGACGATCTCGGCGAGCTCGTCCGCCTCCAGCTCGACGACGCCCGCGCGCGCCTCCTTGGCCGCCCCCCGCGCCGCCACGAGCGCCCGCCGGTCGTCGTCGACGTCCCGGACGACGAGGGCGCCGAGGGCTGACCGGCGGCGTTCGTTTTCCGGAATCCGGCCGACCGTGAGGACGAAACGGCCCCCCGACCGCCCGCCGCGCTGGGCCCGAGGCGCCATCCGCCCGCGCGAGACCGGCGCCGGAGGCCGCAAGGAACGCATTGACAGTCCGTCCGGCCTCTCCTAATACGGCCCGGTTCGCAGCACACCCGCTGCCGGGATCGCCCGTCCTCGGGCCCCTTTGAGCCAAGCACAGCGTCCGGAGCCTCGAATGCGCCATCACCTCGGTCGTGCATGCGCCATCCTCGTCCTCGCCGCCCTCACGTTCGCGACCGTCGCGACGCCGACCGAGGCGGAGGCTCGGCCCTTCCCGAAGAAGGGCGCCGTCGAGGTCGCGCTCCAGCTCGGTGGCCTCTTCTTCCTGAAGGACACGGCGGTCCCGTTCGACTCCGCTGGCCCGGCGTTCCCGGAGACCCTCCAGGACACCTTCGCGTACACGCTCTCCGGCACGTACGACTTCACGCGCATGTTCGGGCTCGAGCTCGCGCTCCAGCTCGCGCCGGCCGAGGTGAACCGCCTGAGCGTCTTCTCGGCGCACCTCGACTTCATCGTGCACCCGATCACGCACGACTGGTTCGTCCCGTTCATCGGCGTCGGCCCGAGCTTCGCGACCCTCATCCCCCAGGACGACGACCTCGCGAGCGACAGCGATCCCGGTCTCAACGTGGTCGCCGGCGTGAAGCTCTTCCCGTGGGAGCAGATCGGCTTCCGCGCGGACGTGCGCTACCTCGCGCGCTTCGCCACCGCGAGCGACGCCCCCGACGGCCGCTCGGAGGTGATGGGGCACGACCTCGTCGCGAGCTTCGGCCTCATGGCGACCTTCGGCGGTGAGGAGCAGAAGA
Source organism: Deltaproteobacteria bacterium (assembly GCA_020632715.1). Lineage (GTDB taxonomy): Bacteria > Myxococcota_A > UBA9042 > PHBI01 > PHBI01 > JACKFA01. Next base: position 970,987 of record JACKFA010000002.1, on the reverse strand, counting down.
AGACCCCGATCGTCCTCGACACCGACGGCGACGGGATCCTCGACACGGCCGACGCCTGCCCGACCGTGCCGGGGCAGGCGAGCGCCAAGGGCTGCCCCGACAACGACGGCGACACCATCGCCAACAGCGACGACGCCTGCCCCGACGACGCCGGCCCCGTCGAGTACAAGGGCTGCCCCGACCAGGACGGCGACACCATCGTCGACAAGGACGACCGCTGCCCGACCCAGCCCGGCCCCGTCGCCCTCAAGGGCTGCCCCGACGACGACAGCGACCAGATCGCCAACCTCGACGACCGCTGCCCGACCATCCCGGGCGAGGAGCAGTACCAGGGCTGCCCGCCGCCGCCGCCGGACGAGATCGTCAAGCGCTTCAACGGCAAGATCGAGGGCATCAACTTCGAGGTCGACAGCGACGTCATCAAGCCGGAGTCGTTCCCGGTGCTCGACGAGGCCGTGAAGGTCATGGCGGAGTACAAGCAGCTCCGCGTGCTCATCGAGGGCCACACCTCGTCCGAGGGCACTTACGAGCACAACAAGGATCTGTCGAAGCGCCGCGCCGAGTCCGTGAAGAAGTACATGGTGTCGAAGGGCATCACCGACGACCGGCTCGAGACGAAGGGCTTCGGCCCCGACCACCCGGTCGCGCCGAACGACACCGAGAAGAACCGGAAGAAGAACCGGCGCATCGAGTTCAAGATCCTCTTCCAGTGAGCCTCACAGCGGCTTCGGAGGCCGCGCTCGTCGCGCGCTTCGTCGACGCCGCCCGGGCGGTCGATCGGCGGGGGCGCGACTTCGCGGGGGTCACCGCGGACACCGCGCTCGACAGCCTCGGGCTCGACTCGTTCTCGCTCATGGAGCTCGTCGGTCGCCTCGAGGAGGCGGCCGGCGTGACCCTCTCGGACGCGCAGCTGGCGCGGCTCCGCACGGTGCGCGACGTCGCGCGGGCGCTCGCGGACGAGGAATTGTGAACGGCATTCACGCCGACTGAGCGCGGTGTGAACACGCCACAATCCAGTCCGGGCGGCCATTCCCGGGCTTTTCCGACCCGCCGGCCGGCCCAAAACTGAACGCGCCCGACCTTCGGAGCTTGCGCGCGCCGCGACAGAGCCGTACCGTTCGCGGCCGCGTGGCGCCTCCCTGCGCCGCGCCCCGAGCCGGGTCTGGTCGGTCCCGCAACGACGCCAGTGTATCCATCATGGGACGAATCAAAGGTCGAAAGCCCGAGGAGACGCGCGAGGCCGTGCTCGACGCGGCGACGCGCGCGTTCGCCGAGCACGGCTACGCGAACGCCACGCTCGGCCAGATCGCCGAGGCGGCGGGGGTGACGGCGGCGACGCTGCCGTACCACTTCAAGAACAAGGAGGGGCTCTTCGAGGCCGTCGTCGACGGCATCTACAAGGACCTCGCGAGCCTCGGGCGGCAGTTCGCGGGGCCCATGCGCTTCGCGGACGTCGTGCGCGGCATCTACGACTGGGCGGAGGACCACCGCGACGGGATCCGCGTGATGCTGCGCGCCATCCTCGAGAAGGGCGGGCTCGACGAGCCGCTCCGGACGATGCGGCTCGGGCCGACGCTCGACGCGATGGCGCGGCTCGTCTCGGCGCACTATCGGGTGCCCGAGAACAACGCGCGGGAGTGCCTCGTCGCGGTCACGCACCTCGTCATGCGCTTCGCGACGAACCTCCCCGAGGACAACATGGTCGCGCTCGCCGCGACGGACCCCGCCGACGGGCGCGAGCGGGTCATCGCGCTCATGGCGAAGGTCGGCGCCGGGCTCCTCGGGATCCCGCACGACGCTTGAGAAGGTGTTTCAGTATTCTCCCGTCGCCTGGCTTGCTCTTGTGATTTCAGGCGGTTCCGCTCGTCGGTCACGTGCCTATGGGCACGCTCCCTCCTCACGTAACCACCTGGAATCACGACGCGTCGCCGGGCTCGGTCCGAATACTGAAACACCTTCTGATCGGCGCCGCGCGCTGGGGTCGGCTCGCGCCCCCCGGCGCCCGCCGAGGCCCGGGCCGGTTCGAGCGTAGTTGTAGAGGCGAACGAAGGTTCGGGCTAAGGTGTCCGCGCGCGCGTCGCAGCGCGCCCACGAGGAGCCAGCCTTGGGCATCACCTTCGTCCAGAAGTCCGACCTCTCGAAGCGCCGCCCGAACGCGAAGCGCGCGCTCGTCCTCGCCGGCGGCGCCATCAGCGGCGGGAGCTTCAAGCTCGGCGGCCTCGCCGCCTTCGATCGGTACCTCACGAACCTGAAGGTCACGGACTTCGACATCTACATGGGGACGTCGGCCGGCGCCTTCCTCGCCGCCCCCATCGCCGCCGGGGTCGCGCCCGAGGAGCTCGTCGCCGCCGTCGTCGGCGACCCGGGGCGGATCACCCGCTTCAAGTACACCGACTTCTACCAGCTCAACTGGCGCGAGCTCGCCCTCCGCCCAGCGGCGCTCCTCCGCGACGCGCTCACGGCCGGCCCCTCGCTCGCCCTGCACCTGCTGCGCGCCGCGCCGAAGGCGCTCCCGACGCTCAGGAAGCCCGCGCGCGACTTCCTCGCGGACCCCGGCCTCGAGACGGCAGAGGCCCTGCTGCTCCCGTTCCTCCTCGCGGCCTCGGAGCACGCTTCCCGGAACCAGCGCGCCTACCTCCCGTCCGGTCTCTTCGACAACGCCCGCATCGAGGCCTACATCCGCTCGAACCTCGAGCGGAACGGGATGCCGAACACCTTCCGCCAGCTGAAGCTCGACCACGGGAAGAGCCTCTACATCACGGCGACCAACATCAACACGGCGCAGGGCGTCATCTTCGGCCACGACGAGGACAACTCGGTCACGATCAGCGAGGCCGTGCAGGCCTCGACGGCGATCCCGGGCTTCTTCAAGCCCGCGCGCGTCGGCCTCGCCGGGCGCGAGCAGGACTTCGTCGACGGGTCCGTCCGGAAGACCGCCAACATCTCGACCGCCGTGCGCCACGGGGCCGAGCTGCTCATCTGCTACAACCCCTTCCGCCCCTTCGTGAACTACCGCCACCGCCTCGTCACGAACGAGCGCAGCTCCATCGCGGACCTCGGGATGGCGGTCGTCATCAACCAGTCCTTCCGGACGCTCCTCCACAGCCGCCTGCGCCTCGGCATCGAGAAGCTGCGGCTCGACGAGACCTTCCGCGGCGACGTCATCCTCATCGAGCCCGCCGAGACGGACAGCCGCTTCTTCGCGATGAACCCGCTCGCCTTCTGGCACCGCGGCGCCGCCGCCGAGCACGGCTTCCAGTCCGTCAAGGCGTCGCTCGCGAAGCACGACCACACGCTCCGGAAGATCCTCGGCGCGTACGGGATCGAGGCGGACATCGACGCGATCGGCGACGCGCTGCGCCCCGGGGCCCCCGAGGCCGAGCTCATCGCCGGCGAGGTGACGCCCGCGCGGCCGCGCCCGCACCTGCGCGTCGTCGGCGGCGATGAGTGATGCGGCGCGCGTCGCTGCCGGCCCCTTCGGCCTCGTCGCGCCGGCGGGGCCGCTCCACGACGCCGGCCTCGACGCCGGCCTCGACGCGGCCGCGACCCTCGGGATCGCGGTCGCGGCCTTCGAGCGCGCGCCGCTGACCGCCGGCGCGGGCGCGTGGCACCTCGCGGGGACGGACGCCGAGCGCGCGGCGAGGCTCGCGGCGGCCGCGCGGTCGACGCCCGCCGGGATCTGGATGGCCCGCGGCGGCTTCGGCTCGGCGCGCACCCTCGCGGCCCTCGGCGCCGACGCGCTCGACGCGCTGCCGCCGACGCCCATCTGGGGCTTCTCCGACGGCACGGCCCTCGTCGCCGCCTGGGCGCGCCGCGGGCGCCCGGCGTGGCACGCGCCGCCCCTCGTGCAGCTCCCGCGCCTCGACGCGGCGTCCCGCGAGCGCCTCCTTGCTGCAATGCAACATGGCGAAGTCGCTGATCTCGAATCACTCTCTCCGATTTCATGTGGCACTGCACAAGGACCGCTCGCCGGCGGGAACCTGTGCGTGCTCGGGTCGCTCGTCGGCACCCCGTGGGCCGCCGAGCTCCGCGGCGCCATCGTCGTCCTCGAGGACGTCGGCGAGCCCGCCTACAAGGTCGACCGCCTGCTCACGCAGCTCCGCCTCGCGGGCGCCTTCGACGGGGTCGTCGGGCTCGTCTACGGCGCCTTCACGGACGTCCCCGAGGCCGAGGAGCCGCTCATCGCCCGCGTCCTCGACGCCTTCGCCGCGGATCTGGGCGTCCCCGCCGCGCGTGGCCTGCCGGTCGGCCACGGCGCCGCGAACGCCGCCCTCCCCTTCGGCCGCGGCACGGGCCACGTCGCGACGCTCGACGTCCGCCCCGGCGGCGCCGCGCTCCGCGTCGCGCGCGCCAGGTCGTGAGCGCCCGGCTCGCCGCCGGTCTCGCCGCCCTCCTCGACGACGGGGTGCGCGCGGGCGTCTTCCCGGCCGCCGCTGCCGCGGTCTCGCGCGCGGGCGCGCCCCCAGCCGTCGCGGTCGCCGGCGACGCGACCCGGGCGACCCGCTGGGACCTCGCGTCCCTCACGAAGCCGATGCTCACCGTGACCCTCGCGATGCGCGGCGTCGCCGAGGGCTGGCTCGACCTCGACGAGCCCGTCCCCGCCGGCGCCGACGCCGCCGGCCCCGGCCCGGCCTTCGCCGTCCGCGACCTCCTCGCCCACCGCAGCGGCCTCCCGGCCTGGGTCGATCTCGCCGCCGAGGTCGACCGCCGCCTCGGCCCCTACGCGGATGGCCGCTGGGCTCCCGGCGAGCCCGCCGCCGCGGCCGCGGTCGAGGCGCACCTCGCCGAGCTCGCGCGGGCCGCCGTCCCCGGCGCGCGCGCGGTCTACTCGGATCTCGGCTTCATCGCCCTCGGCGCGTTCCTCGCGCGGCGCCTCGGGAGGCCGCTCACAGCGCTCCACCCGGGCTTCATGCCGCCACGCCCCCCGGCGGATCCGGCGCCGTTCGCGCCGACCGGCCCCTGCCCCTTCCGCGAGCGCGAGCTCCGCGGCGAGGTCCACGATCTCAACACCTGGGTGCTCGGCGGCGCCGCGGGCCACGCGGGGCTCTTCGCGACGATCGACGAGGTCGCCGCCTGGGCCGCCAGCCTCGAGGCCGCCGCCGCGGGCCGCGCCGACGCGCCGCTGCCCGGCGCCGTCGTCCGCGCCTTCTGGGACGCCGGGAACGCGCTGCCCAGCGACACCTGGCGCCTCGGCTGGGACTCGCCGAGCCGCCCCGGCTACAGCTCCGCGGGCGCGCTGCTGTCGCCCGACTCGGTCGGCCACCTCGGCTTCACCGGCACGAGCGTGTGGATCGACCGCGAGCGCGACCTCGTCGTGACGCTCCTCACGAACCGCGTCGCCCTCGGCGCGGGCTCGCAGGAGGCCATCAAGCGCTTCCGCCCGGCGTTCCACGACGCGGTCGTCGGGCTCGCGACGGCGGCCCGGTAGCGCCTCTCCCGCGGCGCCCGCCGCGCTCCGGGGGCGGTTGTCGCCCCCGCGGGGACCATGCTATATCCCCCCGGCGTCGGCGCGTGGGTGGGGAACCGGCGCACGCCGACAGAGCCAGCTGTCGACGTCCGTCGACCGGCCACCCCGAGGAGCCCATGAGCACTGCCGCCGAGCTGCTTGCCGCCTTCGAAGCCAACCCGTCGGACCACAGGGCCTTCGAGGCCCTGATCAAGCACCTCGTCAGCGAGGACGACCGGGAGACCCTCGAGCTCGTGTTCACGCAGGCCCCCACCTGGGCCGGGGGGGATCCGCAGCACGCCGTGCTCCGCATCCTGAGCCAGCAGGCGCGCCTCACGAAGGAGGAGCCGCTCTCCTCCTTCCTGAACTACCAGAACGGCCTCCTCCTCTGGCAGCAGTTCAACGACCCGCAGAAAGCGGAGATGAGCTTCCGCAAGGTCGAGGTCCCGCCCGAGGACCCGTCGCTCCTCCGCAAGTTCTACCTCGACTTCTACATCGAGCAGAACAACTGGCGCCGCCTCGAGCAGTTCCTGTCGGAGCCCGCGAAGGGCGGCATGGAGGACCAGGTCGAGGTGAAGCGCCTCCTCGGCCGCCTCGCCAACGACCACGGGCAGCCCGACAAGGCCATCGGCTTCTGGCAGGGCGTCCGCCAGGCCGTCCCCGAGGACGACGAGGCCGAGGCGAACCTGCGGCGCCTCTACGTCGACGTCGGCAAGTGGCTGTCGATGATCGACCTCCTGAAGGAGAACTACGACCGCCTCCCCGGGGGCGACGTCGGCGGCCGCACGGCCATCCTCCTCGAGCAGATCGACATCTACAAGAACCACCTCAACACCGCCTCGAAGGTGGTCGCGACGTGGCAGCAGGTGCTCGACATCGACCCGGCGAACACCGCGGCGCTCGACGCGCTCGCCGCCGAGTACGCCGAGATGAACCGCTGGCCGGACCTCGTGAAGGTCCTCCAGCAGAAGGTCGCCCACGAGACCGATCCGGAGCGCCTCATCGCGCTCCACCGCGAGATCGCGTCCATCATGATGGACCGCTTCTCGAACACGACGGAGGCCATCAAGAGCTACGAGGCGATCCTCGAGCTCGACCCCGAGAGCAAGGACGCCATCCGCGTCCTGAAGGACATCTACGAGCAGCGGCGCGACTGGGACAACTACATCCTCATCGCGGAGCGCGAGCTCGGCCTCCTGCCCGAGGGGCGCGAGAAGCACGAGCAGTTCGTCGCCCTCGCGCGCCTCGCGTCGGAGCGGATCCGCCGCCCGCAGACCCCCATCGCGCTCTGGGAGCGCGTGCTCAACTTCGACGACGCCCACGTCGAGGCCCTCGAGCAGCTCGAGCAGCTCTACGAGCGCGAGAAGAACTTCAAGAGCCTCGCCTCCATCCTCGAGAAGCGGGCCGAGCTCGACCCCGACGTCGGAAACCAGGTCGCGCTCCTCGAGAAGCTCGGCATGGTCGTGTCGGTGCGCCTCAACGACCAGGAGCGCGGCGCCGAGGTCTGGAAGCTCATCCTCGAGCGCGACCCCGAGCACCGGAAGGCGCAGGCCGAGCTCAAGAAGAAGTACGTCACCGAGCACGACTGGGAGAGCCTCGAGTGGTTCTTCCGGACCTACGGCAACGTGACCGAGTGGGTGCGCACCCTCGAGAGCCAGGCGAAGTCGAGCGAGGAAGAGGCCGAGCGCACCGAGCTCCTCTTCAAGGCGGCGGCCGTCTGGAAGGACGAGCTCGACGACCAGCGCCGGGCGGTGAAGAACCTCGAGAACGTGCTCGAGCTCGCCCCGGACCACGCGGGCGCGGCGCGCCTCCTCATCCCGATCTACCACGACCTCGAGAACTACCGGGCGCTCCCGCCCGTGTACGACATCGTCCTCGAGGCGACCGACGACCCGGCGACGCGGCGCGAGCTGCTCCTCGCGCAGGCGGACGTCCAGGAGAAGCACCTCGGCGCGCCGGACGCGGCGTTCTTCGCGTACGTGCAGGCCGTCAGCGAGGCGCCGAACGCGGTCGAGCTCCACGGGCAGCTGCGGCGGCTCGCGGAGGCGTCGAACAACTGGGAGAGCTACGCCTACGTGCTCCAGGAGATCGTGGAGCAGGTGAAGGACGAGCACGACCGCATCGGCGTGCTCCTCGAGATCGGGCGCGTCTTCCGCGAGCACATGGGCTCGCCCGAGGACGCCCTCGCCTTCTTCAACCGCGTGCTCGCGCTCGACCCCTACAACCGCGACGCGCTCGGCCACGCCGAGACCGCGTACGCGGCGGCGAAGGCGTACGACAAGCTCGTCCTCGTCTGCGAGAAGAAGCTCGTCGTCGCGAACGACTCGGCCGAGCGCAAGGCCATCCTCTTCCGCCTCGCGCGGGTCTGGAAGGAGGACATCGGCGCCAACGACGAGGCGGAGGCCATCCTCCGCGAGATGCTCGACGACTTCCCGGACGAGACCGACGTCCACGACGAGCTCATCGGGATCCTCCTCGAGGATCGCCGCTTCGCGCCGCTGCGCGAGATCCTCGAGCTCAAGCGCGACGTGCTCACCTCGCGCGGCGCGAGCGACGCGACCCTCGCCGACATCGAGTGCGAGCTCGGCATGCTCGCGTTCGGCACGCGCTCGACGGGCGCCGGCGTGGACGCGGTCGTCGACCACTACGAGGCGGCGCTCGGGCACGACCCGGCGCACGCGACGAGCGTGCTCCGGCTCGAGGAGCTGCTCGCGGACGAGTCGCAGCGCGGGCGCATCACGCACATCCTGGAGCCCATCTACCAGCAGCGCGCCGAGTGGGCGAAGCTCTCGCAGATCCTCGAGATCCAGTACCGCCAGGCGGTCGCCGAGGAGGACCAGCTCACGCAGGTCGAGCTCCTCGACCGCCTGTCGCTGCTCTACCAGCAGCAGCTCGGCGACGCGGACCTCGCCTGGCGCGCCTACGCGCGGCGCTTCCAGCTCGAGCCGCAGAACGCGGGCGTCCGCCACGAGCTCCAGCGCCTGACGCCGGGGCTCTCCCGCTTCCAGGCCCTCGTCGACCTCTACACGGCGCACGCCGACGAGCCGCTCGACAAGGGCTCGCGCCTCGCCATCAAGCTCGAGATCGCGCGCGGGTGGCAGCTCCACCTGTCGTCGCTCGAGGACGCGCGGATCTTCTACCACAAGGTCCTCGACGAGGAGCCGGAGCACAAGGAGGCCCTCGACGCCCTCGAGAGCATCTACGTCGACCTCGACCGGGCCGAGGATCTGCTCGGGATCTACCGCCGGAAGATCGAGCTCACCGACGACACCGACCAGAAGCTCGACTACCTCTTCCGCACGAGCGACCTCCTGCGCGACCGCCTCGACCGCCCGGACGACGCGATCATCGCGGCGCGCGAGGCGCTCGACATCGCGCCGGGGCACCTGCCGGCGGTGCAGCGCCTCGACGAGCTCTACACGATCACGGAGCGCTGGGACGACCTCGCGCGCACGCTCGAGGACACCATCGACCTCGTGCGCGACGACCAGGAGCGCGTCGTCGTCCTGAAGATCCGCCTCGCGGGGGTCTTCGAGCAGTACCTCGACGACCCGCAGCGCGCGGTCGAGATCTACGCGGAGGTGCTCGCGGCGGAGCCCGACAACGCCGCGGCCATCGAGGCCCTCGAGCGCCTGTTCGAGAACGACGCGCTCGCGCCGACCATCGCGCCCGTGCTGCAGCCCGTCTACGACCGGCGCGGCGACTGGCAGAAGCTCATCGACGTCTACTGCGTGCGCGAGGCGGCGTCGGACGACGTCGCCGAGAAGGTCGACTGGAACTACAAGATCGCCGAGCTCTACGAGCTCATCGGCGGCATGCCGGAGAACGCGTTCGGGCACTACGAGGCCGCGGCCGCGCTCGACCCGGGCAACGAGAGGACCCTCGCCGAGCTCCTGCGCCTCGCGGGCGAGCTCGACAACCACGGCGAGCTCATCCACTTCCTGCAGGGGGTGGTCGAGGAGATCCCCGACGACGGGCGCCGCGTCGAGACGCACCGCACCATCGCCGGGCTCGCGCGCACGAAGACGAAGGACCTCGAGGGCGCCGAGAAGCAGCTCCGCGCCATCCTCGACGTCGATCCCGGCGACATGGCCGCGGTCGACGACCTCATCGCGATCTACCGCGAGCAGGGGGAGCCGCAGAAGCTCGTGGAGATGCTGCTCCACAAGGCCGGCCTCGAGTCCGATCTCGGGGTGCGGCAGGCCCTCTACACCGAGGCGGGCGGGATCTCCGCCGACCTGCTCGAGGATCACGCGCAGGCCGTCGAGATCTACGAGACCCTCCACGGCCTCGACCCGAACGAGACCGGGGCGCTGAACGCCCTCGAGCGGCTCTACGAGCGCACGGCCGACTGGGACAACCTCGTCCGCATCTACCGCGAGAAGATCGACCGCAGCGACGCCACGGCCGACAAGAAGGACTACGCGGCGCGCATGGGGCGCGTGCAGGCCGACAAGCTCGAGTCGCCGCACGACGCCATCGAGACGTGGCACCGGATCCTCGCCTGGGACGCCGAGGACCAGAACGCGCTCGACCAGCTCGACGCGCTCTACACGCAGGAGGAGGACTGGTTCAACCTCCAGAGCATCCTGCGGAAGAAGCAGGAGCTCGCGGACGCCGACGCCTGGGAGGCCGCGCAGTTCCGCATCGCGCGCCTCTACGAGAGCGATGAGCAGCTCGGCGACGTGCTGCAGGCCATCGCGTGCTACGGCGACCTCCTCGACCGGAACCCGCAGCACGAGGGCGCGGTCAACGCCCTCAAGACGATCCTCGCCGAGCGCGACGCCTACGAGGGCGCGTTCGAGGTGCTCGCGCCGGTGCTGCGCCGGAACGCCGCGTACGAGGAGCTCTGGCAGCAGTACGAGGTGCTCGCCGGGCACGAGGCCCACGACCCGCTGAAGAAGGTCGCGACGCTCCACGCGATGGCCGAGCTCGCCGAGCTCGAGCTCGAGGACCCGCGGCGCGCCCTCGGGGCGCAGTCGCGCGCGTTCGCGCTCGATCCGCGCAACGACCGGACGATGGCGGAGCTGAACCGCATCGCCGAGGAGAACGGGTTCTGGGAGGAGCTCGTCGGGATCTTCCAGAACACGGTGTCGGACACCGAGGACCCGGATCTCCAGCTCTCGCTCCGGCTCCGCATCGGCGCGATCCTGATGGATCGCGTGAACGATCCCGAGCGCGCCATCGAGGCGTACAAGGCGGTCTACGACGAGGCCCCCGACCACCGCGAGGCGCAGTCGCGCCTGCACCGGCTCTACGAGTCGGCGGGGCTCTGGAAGTCGCTCGCCGAGGTGCTCCGCGTCGAGGCCGACACGGCCCCGTCGAACGACGAGCGCATCGGCTTCCTGAAGCGCCTCGGCGCGGTCTCCGAGCAGCAGCTCGGCGACACGAACGCGGCGTTCGAGTCGTACACGGAGATCCTCGACCTCGAGCGCAACTCGCCGCTCGCGGTGGCCGAGCTCCGGCGCCTCTTCGACGCGGGGGTCAAGCGCCTCGACATCGCCGACCGGCTCGAGCCGATCTACCGCGAGCAGGAGGCCTGGGGCGAGCTCGAGAGCGTCATGCAGCAGAAGCTCGACGCCCTCGACGACCCGATCGACCAGATGCAGCTCATGCGCGACCTCGCGCAGCTGAACCTCGAGAACCAGGGCCGCCCGGAGGCCGCGCTCCGCTGGTTCGGGCGCGCGTTCGTGCTCGATCCGGAGGACGACGGGCTCCTCGCGCAGCTCCGCACCCTCGCCGAGGAGACGGGGCGCTTCGGCGACTTCAAGCAGATCCTCATGGACGCGGCCGACGCGGCCGACGAGGACGACCGGCGCGTGTCGCTCTGGCACGCGGCCGCCGAGGTGTCGAACGAGCAGCTCCAGAACCCCGAGGAGGCCGAGCGGATCTACCGCCTGATCCTCGAGGTCGACGAGGCGAACCTGCGGGCGCTGCAGGCGCTCGACCGGCTCCTCACGGACGCGGAGCGCTGGCAGGACCTCGAGCCCGTGCTCGTCCGCGAGACGGCGAGCGACGACGTCTTCGACGACGAGCGGATCCGCCTCTGGGTGCGCCTCGCCGAGCTCTACCGCGATCGCCTCGGCGACCGCGAGAAGAGCGTCGCCGCGTGGCGCGAGGTGCTCGAGCTCAACGACATCCACGAGGAGGCGCTGAAGGCGCTCCAGGCGATCTACACCGAGGACGAGCGCTGGCCCGAGCTCTTCGAGGTGCTGCAGCGCCTGCTCGACTGCGCCCGCAGCGAGCGCGACCGCGTGCTCTACGCCTCCGACATGGCGGCCATCGCGGAGACGGCGCTCGACAACCCGGCGCGCGCGATCGAGCTCTGGGAGGACGTCCTCGCCATCGCGCCGAACGACGTCGAGGCCGTGCACGAGCTGCAGCGCCTCCTCGCCGCGCAGGAGAACTGGCAGGGCCTCGCCGAGGCGTACGACCGCGAGCTCCGCATGGGGGTCGCCGACACGGCGCGCCAGCTCGAGCTCCACCGCGAGATGGGGCGCCTCTGGCAGGAGCGCCTCGACGACCCGTTCCAGGCGCAGATGTGCTGGCAGCGCGCGCGCGAGGTCGACCCGCACGACCGGGCCGCGCTCGACGCCCTCCGCGCGCTCCACGCCGAGGGCGGCAACGACGACGCCCTCTCCGAGGTGATCGAGGCGTCGCTCGCCTCCAGCCACTACGGGCCGGACGAGCAGCTCGCGCTCTGGCGCCAGCAGGCGGTCCTCCGCACGGAGGTCTTCGTCGACCACAAGAAGGCGATCGACGCGTGGGTCGCGGTGCTCGGGCTCGCCCCCGGCGACGCCGCCGCCATCGACGCCCTCGAGCGCCTCTACGAGGTCGAGGGGCGCTGGGACGACCTCGTCGCCCTCTACCGCGAGAAGCTCCGCCACATCGCGGCCGACGACGAGCGCTTCGCGACCTGGGTCGCGCTCGGGAGCATCCAGCACGACAACCTCGGCGACGTCGAGGCCGCCTCGCAGACGTACCGCGACATCCTCGCGGAGCGGCCGGGGCACCTCGAGGCGAGCCGCCGGCTCGAGGCGATCTACGAGCGCACGGAGCAGTGGGAGCCGCTCGGGCAGCTCCTCCTCGACCGGAACGACCACCTCGACGACAAGGAGGACCGCCTCCAGAACCTGCAGCGCCTCGCGAGCATCTACGAGCAGCGCCTCGCGCAGCCGGACATGGCGTTCCTCGTGCTGCAGCGCGCGAACCAGGAGGTCCCGGACGAGGAGCAGGTGCTCCTCGAGCTCGAGCGCCTCGCGCGCGAGGCGGGGCTCTGGCAGGAGCTGTCGGAGGTGTACGAGGCGACGCTGCCGCACCTCGACGGCGACGCCGCGCTCGACGTGCTCTTGAAGTCCGCGAACCTCCAGCGCGACCGCCTCGAGAACGCGAGCGCGGCCATCGGGCTCTACGAGCGGGCGCGCGAGCTCTCCTCGGACAGCGAGAAGGCGCTGCGCGCGCTCGTCGAGCTGAACGAGCAGGAGGGGCGCTGGCAGCAGCTCGTGGCGGCGCTCGACGGCCTCTCCGAGGTGACGCCGGATTATAACGAGAAGATCACGCTCCTGAAGCGGATGGCTATCGTCGAGGAGGAGCACCTCCACGCGACGGACCGCGCCGTCGAGGCGTGGCTCCGCGTGCTCGACGTCGACGAGATGGACCGCGAGGCGCTCGGCGCGCTCGAGCGGCTCCACATCGAGCGGCGCGACTGGAACGCGCTCATCGAGATCTACGAGCGCATGGCGACGCTCGAGCCGGACCGCGAGAGCGAGCTGAAGCTCAAGATCGCGGGGATCCTGGAAGCGCACCTGAAGAAGGTCGACGACGCGATCGAGACCTACGAGGAGGTGCTCGCCTTCGACGCCGGCAACCGCGTCGCGCTCGAGCGCCTCGAGGGGCTCTACGGCGAGCGCGAGGACTGGGCCAAGCTCGTCGACGTGTACGACCGCGCGTTCACGGCGGCGCACAACGACGAGGAGCGCGTGGAGATGGCGCGGAAGATCGCGCTCCTCCAGGACGCGGTCTTCGACGACCCCGAGGCCGCGGCGCGCAGCTACCACGACATCCTCACGATCTCGCCCGAGGATCAGGAGGCGTTCGACGCGCTCCAGCGGATCTACACGAACCGCGAGAGCTGGGCGGACCTCATCGATCTCTACGAGCGCCGCTACGACGCGGCGACGAGCTCGGACGCGCGGGCCGACGCGCTCTCCGCGCTCGCGCGCATCTACCGCGACCGCCTCGGCGACGTCGACAACGCCATCGCCGCCTACCAGCGCGTGCTGCTCGAGCGGCGGACGGACCGCCCGGCGCTCGACGCGCTCGAGGCGATGTACCGCGAGCTCGAGCTCTGGGAGCAGGTGCTCGAGGTGCTCGACCACAAGCTCTCGGTCGAGAGCGAGCCGGCGGAGCGCGTGCAGCTCCTGTGCGCCCAGGGCGACCTCGCCGCGCGCGAGCTGAACGACAGCTTCCGCGCCGCCGAGAGCTACCAGCGCGTGCTGAAGGAGGAGCCGGGCTACCCGCACGCGGTGAACGCCCTCGTCAGGATCTACAAGGCCGACGACCGCTACGAGAAGGTCGTCGAGATCCTGAAGCACCGGCTCGCGGTCGCGCCGGACAACCGCGAGAAGAGCGAGATCCACGTCGAGCTCGCGCTCGCCTACGCGAACAAGCTCTCGCAGCCCGACACGGCGCTCGAGAACCTCGAGACGGCGGCGCAGCTCGACCCCGAGTCGCGCCGGGCGCTCTGGGAGCTCGCCGAGTTCTACATCCACGCGGAGCAGTGGACGAAGGCGATGCCGCTCCTCGATCTGCTCGTCGACAAGCTCGACGCGGACCAGGACAAGGAGCAACTCTTCCGGGTGCGGAAGAACCTCGGCCTCTGCGCCGAGCAGGTCTACCAGTACGAGCAGGCCATCGACGAGCTCGAGCAGGCGGCGGCGCTCATGCCGCCCGACCGGGCGACGCTCGAGGCGCTCGCGCGCCTCCACTACCGGAAGGAGAACTACGACGTCGCGGAGCGCTACCTGCAGGAGGTCATCGACAAGTACCGGACGGTGCTGTCGGACGACGAGCAGACGCAGATCTACATGCAGCTCGGCGAGTCGGCGCTCAAGATCGGCAACATCGACAAGGCGCAGCAGCACCTGCGCGAGCTCGTGCAGCGGCAGCCGGACAACACGACGGCGCTGCGGCAGATCATCGAGGTGCTGAAGGCGTACGGCGACTGGCCGAACGCGGTGCCGTACATGCAGCAGCTGCTGTCGCTCGAGACGGACCCGCTGAAGCGCCACCAGCTCCTGCTCGAGCTCGGCGACGCCTACGCGCAGAAGCTCTCGAACCCGACGCAGGCGAAGGAGACGTACCGCGCGGCGTTCGACCTCGGGGTCTTCCCGAAGGAGCCGGCGCTGAAGCTCGTGGAGCTCTCCGGGCAGAGCCGCGACTTCCTCGAGGCCATCCGCTACCTGAACCACCTCATCCAGATCGAGGAGGAGCCGAAGCGGAAGGCGCAGTACGCGTTCACGGCGGCGATGCTCTACCGCGACGAGCTCGGGGATCCGGCGCAGGCCATCAAGTACTACAACCTGACGCTCGACCATAACATCGAGAATCTGCGGGCTTTCCAGACGATCGACGAGCTGCTCACGAAGTCGCACCAGTGGAAGCCGCTCGAGCAGAACTACCGCCGCATGATCCAGCGCGTGCAGCAGGCCGCGGGCTCCTGGGACCAGGCGCCGGCGCTGCTCTTCACGCTGTTCAAGAACCTCGGCGAGATCTACCGGTCGCGCCTCATGAACCTCGAGTCGGCCGTGTCGGCGTTCGAGCTCGCGAAGAAGCAGCGCCCGAACGACGAGGCCGTGCGCGAGATCCTCGCGGGGCTCTACGAGGTGATGCCGAACGGGCCGCCGAAGGCCGTCGACCACCACCGCTTCCTCATCCAACAGAACCCGAAGCGCATCGACAGCTACCACAAGCTCTTCGAGCTCTTCAAAAAGACGGGGCAGCACGACAGCGCGTGGTGCACGGCGGGTCTCCTGGTGGCGCTGAACCAGGGGAACGAGGGCGAGCGGCACTACTACGACACGTACCTGTCGCAGACGATGTCGGAGCCGAACCGGGTCATCGACCAGACGCTCTGGATGCACGGCATCATGTCGCGCGGCGAGGACGCGGAGCTCGGCGCCATCTTCGAGCTCGTCTACCACGGGCTCGGGAAGTACCTGCCGGCGAAGAACGTGAAGGACTTCGGGCTCAAGAAGAAGAGCCGCATCGAGCCGGACGAGGGGCTCCTCGTGACGTCGGTCGCGAAGAACGTGGCGCGCATGTTCGGGCTCACGACGCCCGAGCTCTACCGCGGCACGGAGGCCACGGGCATCGAGATCCTGCCGACGAGCCCGCCGGTCATCATGCTCGGGACGGACATGCTGACGGGCCGCAGCGACCGCGAGCTCGCCTTCTTCCTCGCGAAGCGGATGGCGTACTTCCACCCGTGGCACGTGATCACGACGATCTACGGGCGCGACGCCCTCGAGCACCTCTACATGGGGGCCTGCTCGCTCGTCGACCCGGGCTACCAGATGGTGCTGCGCGAGGACGTGCCGAAGGACGAGCAGCAGCGGATCGCGACGACGGTCGGCGAGATCCGGGCGTCGCTCGACAAGTCGATGCCGCCGGAGCTCCGGCAGCAGCTCGCGGCCGTGATGCAGAGCCTCTGGCGCCGCACGCGGACGCCGGAGATCGGCAAGTGGCACCGCCAGATCGAGCTCACGGCGAACCACGCGGGACTCGTGGCGGCCGGGGACGTCGGGCTCGTCGGGCAGCTCGTGCGGAACGAGGCGCAGGGCATGTCGAAGCTCAAGAGCTCCGAGAAGCTCACGGACTTCGTGCAGTACGTCACGAGCGAGCCGTACCTCGCGCTCCGGCGCCAGCTCGGCGTGCAGATCGACTACAGCGAGCTCATCGGCTAGCGCCCGGCCGCGCTGCGAAGCATCGGGGCATGACCTTTCACCACGGAGACACGGAGACACGGAGGGAGGGCGGGAGGAGAGCGAGCGGGAAGCTAGCTCACCGCCCCGGCGCCCTCCCCCTCCGTGCCTCCGTGCCTCCGCGCCGGCCTCGTCTTCCCCCTCGCGGCGCCCGAGCTGGCGCGCGATGACACAGGAGCTCACCACGGAGGCACGGAGGCACGGAGGGTTCGGCGGAGCCGCCGCGCCAAGCGCCCCGCTCGTGCGGTGCGCGTGGTCGCCTGGCCTATCCCTCCGTGTCCCTCCGTGCCTCTGTGCCTCCGTGTTGTCTCCCCTCGAGATCAGCGCAACGCCGAGGAGCGCGTCGTGAGCGAGGAGATCGTCCCCGGCGCGCTCTACGTCGTCGCGACGCCCCTCGGGAACCTCGAGGACATCACGTACCGCGCGGTGCGTATCCTCGGCGGCGTCTCGCGCGTCCTCTGCGAGGACACGCGCAAGACCCGCGTCCTCTGCGAGCACTACGGCGTCACGGCGCCGCTCCTCCGCCACGACGCGCACACCGAGGCCCGGAGCGCCCAGGGCGCCATCGCGCTGCTCGCCGCCGGCGAGTCCCTCGCGCTCGTGAGCGACGCCGGCACGCCGGGCGTCTGCGATCCCGGGGCCCGCCTCGTCCGCGACGTCGTCGCCGCCGGCCACCGCGTCATCCCGGTGCCCGGCGCGAGCGCCGTGACCGCGCTCCTCTCGGTCAGCGGCCGCGCCGCGCCCGGCTTCGCCTTCGGCGGCTTCCTCCCGAAGCCGAAGGCCGCGCTCGACGCCCTCCTCGCCGCGCTCCCGCCCGGCGTCCACGCCTTCTTCGTGCCGGCGCGCGACCTCGCCGCCGCGCTCGAGCGCCTCGCCACCCACCACCCGGGCGCGGACGTCGTCGCCGGGCGCGAGCTCACGAAGCTCCACGAGCACGTCTACCGCGGGCTCGCGGCCGACGCCGCCGCGGCCGTCGCCGCCGACCCCCACGGCGACCGCGGCGAGGCCGTCATCGTCGTGGAGGTCCCCCCGAAGGAGACCGACGACGACGCCATCCGCGCGGCGCTCGCCGCCGAGCGCGCCCGCGGGCTCTCGCAGAAGGCGGCCATCGCGGCGGTGACCGCGGCGCTCGGGGTCCGGCGCGCGCGGGTCTACGCGCTCGCGCTCGACGCCGACGGCTGACTTCTGGGCTCCTCCCTCCGCGCTATCGCCCGCGCCCCCGGGATGCTATGACGGCCGCCATGCAAGCGGACGCCCCCTGGAGAAGCCTGCCGCTGGCCGTCGTCGACGTGGAGACGACCGGCCTCGACCCGAAGGTCGATCGCGTCATCGAGATCGCGATCGTGCACATGCTCGACGGCGAGGTCGTCGACGTCTTCGCGTCGCTCGTCGACCCCGAGCAGGAGCTGCCCGAGGAGGTCACGAAGCTCACGGGCATCGAGCCCGCGCAGCTCGTCGGCGCGCCGCGCTTCGCCGACATCGCCGCGGAGGTGCGGAGGCGCCTCGGGGACCGGATCTTCGTCGCCTACAACCTCGCGTTCGACCGCGCCTTCGTCCTCGAGGAGCTCGAGCGCGCGGGCCACGACGCGCCGACGATGGTGCCGATCGACCCGCTCGTCTTCGTGCGCGAGCTGCACAAGAACCAGGGGAGCAAGCGCCTCGGCGCGGTCGCCGAGCGCCTCGGGATCCCGCTCGAGAACGCCCACCGCGCCCAGGACGACGCCGTCGTCGCCGGCAAGATCCTCTACGCCCTCGCGGGCGAGCTGCCGGTCGCGCTCGAGGACCTGCGGCTCCTCCAGGACCAGTGGGAGCAGCTCCAGAAGAACGAGATGGCGACGTGGCGGAACCAGCGCGGCGGCGCCATCGACGCCCCCGCCGGCGGCGGCTTCAGCGTCGACCGCGGCAACGCCCTCGGCCCGGCGTACATCTATGGCGACGACACCGACCCCGTCAGGGCGATGTTCGTCCACCTGCCCGACTCGGGCGCGAAGCGCTGAGCCGCCGGGCGGTCGGCGATTGACGCATGTGGGCCGCCGGGACTATGGTCCGGGCCGTCGGAGCGAGGCCCCGCTCGATCGATGACACGAAAGCCCACCGGCGTGGCCGAGCCGACACTCTGAACAATCGACCCGTAGTGGAGGAACCGATGCTCCGACTCTTTGTCCTCGCCAGCGTGGCCCTCACCCTCAGCCTCGGCGCCTGCGGCAGCAGCGAGAAGAAGAAGACCGACACGCCGACCGAGACGGCCCCGACCGTGACGACCCGCCCGGACTCCGAGGCGATCGTCGGCACCTGGCAGGCCGGCACGACGACCATCAAGTTCACGGCCGACGGCAAGTACACCTGGAACGAGACGCGCGCCTGCGGTGCGCCCCCCTGCCCGACGACCTCGTCGAACGGCACCTACCAGTTCCGCAACGGCAAGCTCTACCTGAACGCCGCTGGCGCCGACACGACCGAGGTCGTGGAGTTCCAGTGGGCGCCGGGCCAGGACGGCCTCATGCTCAACAGCAACAAGCAGGGCAAGAGCTGGAACCTGATGCGCGGCATGTAGTCGCCGTCGGGGTCCCTCGGACCTGACGACCGCTGAAGGGCAGCCTCGCGAGGGGCTGCCCTTCGCGTTTCTGGTGCAATGCAGCATGACGAAAGCGCCTGAAAGTGCTGCGGAAGATGGCCCCGACGGGCGGCCGATCGTGCAGACGCACATCGACCGCGGCGGCACCTTCACGGACGTCGTGCACATCGCCTCCGACGGCCGCGCCACCACGCGGAAGGTCCCGTCGGACGCGGCGGTCGTCGGCGAGCTCGCGCGCGGCGCGCTCACCTTCGGGACGACCGTCGCCACGAACGCGCTCCTCGAGCGGCGCTTCGCGCGCGTGCTCCTCGTCGTGAGCGAGGGCTTCGGCGACCTCGCGTGGCTCGGCGACCAGGCCCGCCCCGCCCTCTTCGACCTCGACGCCGCCTGGCCCGCGCCGCCGGTCGCGCGCGTGCTCGAGGTCGGCGGGCGGATCGGCGCCGGCGGGCGCGAGCTCGAGCCGGTCGCGCTGCCGGAGCGGCTCGACCTCGACGGCGTCGACGCCGTCGCCATCGCGCTCCTCGGCTCGCACGAGAACGCCGCGCACGAGCTCGCCGTCGCGGCGCTGGTCCCCGCGGCGAGCGGCGTGCACGTGGCGCTCGGGCACGCGCTCTCGCCGGAGCTCGGCTACCTCGCGCGGGTCGAGACGGCGCTCGTCGACGCCGCCGTGACGCCGACGCTGCGCGCGGCGCTCGCGCGCGACCGCCTCCCGGCCGCGGCGCTCGCGATGCGCTCCGACGGGAGCCTCTGCCCGGCCGACGCCCTGCGCGCGCCGGACGCCGTGCTCTCGGGCCCGGCGGGCGGCGTGCTCGCCGTGGCGCACGCGGCGGCGCTCGCTGGCTTCGCGCACGCCGTCGGGCTCGACATGGGCGGCACCTCGACGGACGTCTGCCGCGTCACCGTCGGGGAGATCCCGCGCCACGAGGGCGACCTCCGCGTCGCGGGGCTCCGGATCCGCCGCCCCGCCCTCGAGGTCGAGACGATCGCCGCCGGCGGCGGCTCCGTGCTCGCGAGCGACGGGCTCCGGCTCACGGTGGGCCCCGCGTCGGCAGGCGCCGACCCCGGCCCGCAGTGCTACGGGCGCGGCGGGCCGCCGACGCTCACCGACGCCGCGCTCGCGGCCGGGCTCATCGCGGTCGACCGCTTCCCGCTCCCGCTCGACCCCGGCGCCGTCGCCCTCCCCGGCCCCGCGGACGCCTTCCTCGCGGTCGCGCGCGAGGCGATGGCGCAGGCGATCGGCCGCCTGACGACGGCGCGCGGCGTCGACCTCGGCGACCACGCGCTCGTCGCGTACGGCGGCGCCTCCGGGCAGCACGCGGCCTACGTGGCCGAGCAGCTCGGCGTCGACACGGTCCTCGTCCACCCGTGCGCGGCGGTCTTCTGCGCCTTCGGGCAGGCGCTCGCGCGGCGCGAGGAGAGCGCGGTGCGGTCCCTGTGGGCGCCGCTCCCGGGCGCCTTCGACGCCGCGGTGCGCGCCTGCGCCGAGCTCCGCGCCGAGCTGCCCGCCTTCCCGGACGCCGCCTTCGAGCTCGAGCTCCGCCACCGCGGCGCCGACCACGCGATCGCCGTGCCGCTCGGCGACGACGACGACGCCGCCTCGCTCCTCGCGCGCTTCGAGGCCGCGCATCGCGCGCGCTACGGCTTCTCGCGCCCGGGCCACGTCGTCGAGGTGAAGGCCGCGCGCGTCCGCGTGCGCGACACGGCCCCCGCGCCGCCAGCGGTCGACGAGGACCCGTTCGGGCTCGGCGAGCGCGTCGCCCGCGGGC
The DNA here is from genome assembly GCA_020632715.1 of Deltaproteobacteria bacterium. Classification (GTDB taxonomy): domain Bacteria; phylum Myxococcota_A; class UBA9042; order PHBI01; family PHBI01; genus JACKFA01. The sequence continues at coordinate 950,218 of JACKFA010000002.1, read as the reverse complement.
CCCTGCGCCTCGACAGCGACATCACGTCGGTCGTCGTGCCGGCGGGCTGGGAGGCGCGCCGCGAGCGGGGCCTCCTGCGGCTCGACCGCCGCGCCACGGGCGCCGCCGCGCCGCCCGCGAGCGCCGAGCGCACCCCGGCGGCGGTGGCGCTCTGGGGGAACCGCTTCCAGGCGGTCGCCGAGGAGGCCGGCGTCGTGCTCCAGCGCCTCGCGCGCTCGGTGAACATCCGCGAGCGGCTCGACTTCTCGTGCGCCGTGTTCGACGGCGACGGCCGCCTCGTCGCGAACGCGCCGCACATCCCCGTCCACCTCGGGGCGATGGGCGAGACGGTGCGCGACCTCATCGCGCGCGCGCCGGGCGTCGGGCTCGACCCGGCCGCGCCCGCCCAGCACTGGCTCACGAACGACCCGGCCGCCGGCGGCTCGCACTTGCCCGACCTCACCGTCGTGACGCCCGTCCACCACGACGGCGCGCGCTTCTTCGTCGCGAGCCGCGGGCACCACGTCGACGTCGGTGGGGTCACCCCCGGCTCGGTGCCGCCGCGCTCGACGCGCCTCGCCGACGAGGGCTTCGTGGTGCGGCAGCTCCCGCTGCTCGAGCCCGATGGTAGTGTGCGCGCGCTCGCCCCGCACCTCGTCGGCTGCCGCGACGTCGGGACGGTCTCAGCCGACCTCGAGGCGCAGATCGCCGCGAACGCCCACGCGGCGCGCCGCCTCGGAGAGCTCGGGCCGGCCGCCCTCGTCGCCACGTGGATGGGGCATCTCCACGACGTCGCCGCGGAGGCCACGCGGGCCCTGTGCGCGCGGCTCCCGGCGGGGTCGGCGAGCGACGACCTCGACGGCGTCCCGCTCGTCGTCCGCCTCACCCCGAACGAGGACGACGCCGGCGGCGGCGGCCTCGTCATCGACTTCAGCGGCACGGGCGGGCCGCACGCGGGGAACCTGAACGCGCCGCCCGCGGTCGTCCGCGCCGCGGTGCTCTTCGCGGTGCGGACGCTCATCGGGCGGCCGATCCCGCTGAACGAGGGTTGCCTCGCGCCGGTGAGGCTCGTGATCCCGGCGCCGTCGGTGCTCGCGCCGCCCGAGGGCGCGGCGGTCGTCGGCGGCAACGTCGAGACGAGCCAGCGCCTCGTCGATCTCCTGCTCGCGGCCGCCGGCGCGCGCGCGGGCTCGGCCGGGACGATGGTCAACCTGACGCTCGGCGGCGACGGCTTCGCGTACTACGAGACCCTCGGCGGCGGGCTCGGCGCGACGCGCGACCACGCCGGCGCGAGCGGCCGGCAGACCCACATGACGAACACGCGCGCGACGGATCCCGAGGTCGTCGAGGCGCGGCTCCCGCTCCGCGTCCGACGCTTCGCGCTGCGCCCCGGGAGCGGTGGCGCGGGCGCGCGCCGCGGCGGCGACGGGCTCGTCCGCGAGCTCGAGCTCACGCGCCCAGGCGGCGCCGCGCTCCTCGCCGCGTTCCGCCCCGGCGGGGGCGCGCCTGGCCTCGACGGCGGCGCCCCAGCGCGCCCGGCTTCGCGGAGGTGCGGGTCGCGGGCCGCTGGCGCCCTGGGACGGCGCGCCCATCACGCTCGACGCGGGCGACCGCGTGCGCGTCCACACCCCGGGCGGCGGCGGCGCTGGCCGCCCTCCCGAAGAACCGCAGCTCGCCGACCGCGAGGAGATCCCGTGACGACGACCCCGACCACGCCCGCCGACGCCCCCACCGACCCCGCGCGGGACCGCGCGGCCCTCCTCGCGTCCATCGCGGCCGACCCGGCGCTGCGTGCGCTGCACGCCCGCGTCGCCGACGCGCTCGACCACGACCCCGGCCACGATCTCGGCCACATCCTCCGCGTGGCGATCTGGACGCTCCGCATCGGCGCGGCGGCCGGCCCCGGCGCGGTCGACCCGCGCGAGGCCATCGCGGCGGCGCTCCTCCACGACGTGGTGAACGTGCCGAAGAACAGCCCCGACCGGGCGCGCGCGAGCGAGCTCTGCGCGGACGTCGCGCGGCGCTGGCTCCCGGAGGTCGGCACCTTCGACGACGCCGCCGTGACGCGCGTCGCCGACGCCATCCGCGACCACAGCTTCAGCCGGGGCGCGGTGCCCTCGCACCCGCTCGGCCAGGCCCTGCAGGACGCCGACCGCCTCGAGGCCCTCGGCGTCATCGGCCTCTTCCGCTGCGTGAGCACGGGCTCGCGGATGGGCGCGGTCTACTTCCACGCGACCGACCCGTGGGCGAAGGATCGGGAGCGCGACGATCTCCGCTACTCGATCGACCACTTCTTCGAGAAGCTCCTGAAGCTCGAGGCGACGCTGCTGACGGACGCCGGGCGGGCGGAGGCGGCGCGCCGGACGGGCTACCTGCGGACGACGCTCGTCCACCTCGGCGAGGAGCTCGGCGACCCGTGCCCGCCACTCGGCGCGGACGACCCGCGCGCCTGATGACGATTACGGCGCGCGAGCAGCTCGAGACGTCGGGCCGCCGCGCGTTTCACGCTTCAACAGAAACGCAACGTGGTGTTTCACAGCGTTGCGTCGCGGCGCCCATGCCCGCCGAGATTGTCGCGTTTACGGTTGGTTAGCAGTTGGCACGAGCTATGCGATGGGGTCCTCCCGAACGCACGCCCACGGCCACGATCGGCCCCGGGCTCGACGCGAGGAACACCGCATGACCCCGAACACGCACACGAACCCCGTGACCGCCCTCGAGACCGCGACCTTCGACACCGCCGGCTACCCCGAGGTGACGGCCGCCTGGCTCGCGCAGAACCGCGCCGCCGTGCGCCTCATCGACGTCCGCGAGCCCCACGAGCTCGCGGGGCCGCTCGGTCACATCGAGGGCGCCGAGAACATCCCGCTCCTCTCGCTCCTCGGGCAGGCGAGCAGCGTGCCGAAGGAGCAGCCGCTGGTGCTGGTCTGCCGCTCGGGCCGCCGCTCGGCGCAGGCCGCGTCGGAGCTCCGGCGGGCCGGCGTGAAGCACGTGGCCTCGGTCGAGGGCGGGATGCTCGCGTGGGACCTCGACGTCCTCGGCAAGCGGGACATCCACACGGCCGAGCGCGTCGCGAACACGCAGAACCTCGCGGAGGCGACCTACACCACGAACGGCGTCGCCGAGGTCGACTGCCAGTGGGTCGCGAAGAACGTCGGCCGCTTCCGCCTCATCGACGTCCGCGAGCCCTCGGAGCTCCTGATGAACGGGCGCGTGGCGCAGTCCGAGAACATCCCGCTCCAGCAGTTCATGGCGCGCGCGAACGAGCTCGACCGCGAGGCGCCCATGGTCATCATGTGCGCCTCGGGCGGCCGCAGCGGCCGGGCGGTCTACGCGCTCCGGAGCGCGGGCTTCCACGCCGTCGCGTCCCTCGAGGGGGGCATGTTCGGCTGGCGGGCCGCGGGCCTCCCGTCCGCCTGACGGCGACGGGTCCTCGCCCGCGCAGCGGCGACGCGCGCCGGCTCCGGGCAGCCGCGCCGACCGCGCCTGTAACCACGGAGACACGGAGACACGGAGGGAGCACGGAGGGGTGGCTTCACCGGACCCTCCGTGCCTCCGTGCTTCGCCGCCGCGCGCGCTCCGGGGCCTCGAACCTCAGTACCCGCCGGCCACCCCGCTCACCGGGATGAACGCGCCCCAGAGGAACGCCGACCGCGCGAGCCCGCGCTCGCGCAGGCCCTTCACGAGCGCTCGCCGCGCGTCCCGGAACGCGGCGAGCGCCCGGTCGTCGCCCTTCTTCGGCGCCACCTTCGCGAACGTCGCGTAGAAGCCCTCGAAGAGCTCGCCGGTCGCCTCCGACGGCACCTGCCAGAGCGACACGATCGCGCGCTCGGCGCCCGCCATCAGGAACGAGCCCACGAGCCCCTGGAAGCTCTCGCCGCCCACGTCCACGCCGAGCCCGGTCTCGCACGCCGAGAGCGCCACGAGCTCGGTCCCCGACAGATCGAGCGACGCCACCTCGCGCGCGCTCAGGAGCCCGTCCTCGGCCGGCCCCGGCGCGTCCTTCCGGTTCGCGCCCGACACCGCCACCCCGGAGAGCCGGAGCGGGTCCATCACCGGCGTGCTCCCGTCGAGCGCCGCCGCGAGCAGCCCCTCGGCCGTCGCCCCGCTGCCGCCCGCGAGCGCGTGCACGCCGCAGGTCGTCGGCGGCGCGAAGAAGCCGTGCGTCGCGAGGTGGATGACCCGCCGCCCCGAGAAGGCCGCGCGCAGCGCCCCCTCCTCGGCCCCGCCGCCCGTCGCGAGCCAGGTCGCGCCGCCGCCCGCGACGGCCCCGAGCGCCTTCGCCACCGCCGGCGCCTCGGTCGCCCCGAGCGACGGCCACGTCGCCCCGTAGCCGCACGCCGCCGCGCCGACCTCGCCCGCAGCGCGCAGATCGGCCACCGCCACGGCGCCCGCGTCGCTGGCACCACACCCGGCGACGCCGCAGCGCTGCCACGCCGCGAGCGCCTCGGCCTCCGGCAGCGCCGCCTGATAGTCGAGATCCCCCACGACGAGCGCGCCCGCCGCGGCGCTCCGGGACGGCGGCCGCAGGAGCGCCCCGGGATCGACGGCGTAGGCGAGCTCCCACCCCTCGAGGAGGTAGGCCCCGCCGTCGCCTTCGGCCGGGAGCGCGTCGAACGCGACCCGCGTGAGCGCCCCCTCGGGCACGATGAGCGCGCGCCGCACCTTGCCGAGCGCCTTCGCGGCCGGGTCCCACACGGCCGCTCGGAGCGCGCCTCCCGCCGCGTCGACCGCGTCGAAGTCGCGCTTGCAGAACGCCGGGTTCCCGCGCTTCGCGTAGCAGTCGCGCGCGCCGTCGAGCGCCTTCCGCCAGCCGTCCACGAGCCCCGCCACCGCGGACCCCGCGCCGGCGTCCACGAACGTCGGCCGGCAGCCGCCTCCCGGCGGCACCACGAAGGCGCCGACCCGCGCGGCCGGCCGCTCCCCCGCGGCGAGCCCCGCGCGCGCGCTCGGCCGGAAGTCGGCCGCCGACACGTAGAGGACGAGCCCCGACCGCTCGTGGCCGAGCGCCTTGCAGAGGGCCTTCGGATCGGCGCTCAGCGCGGCGCGCGCGGCGTCCGCGGCCGCCTTCCCGCCATGGAGGGCGCGCCACAGGCGCTCACCGCGCCCGCCGAGCCCCTGGCTCCGGAGCGCCGCCGCGAAGGCGCCGGCGACGTCCCCGCGCGCGAGGCGGAGGTCGCGCTCGAGCTCGAGCACGGGCCGCAGGTCGAGCAGCACGCCATAGGGCGCGACCGGGTTCGGCGCCGCCTCGACCCGCGCGACGAAGGCCGCCCAGCCGGTCGTCGCGAGCGCCGTCGCCCGCGCGAGCGCGGCGTCGAAGTCGCCGAGCTGCGCGTCGAGGACGGCGACGTTGTAGCTCGCCGCGAGCGCCGCGTGCGACGTCGCGCCGCGGACGGCCGCGATCTTCTCGGCGACGCCCCGGACGAGCTCGCGTGACTCCGCGAGCGCCCCCCGGGCGGCGAGGATCCCGGCGAGGTTCGCCCGCGCGGCGATGGCGTCGGTGTGGTCGGCGCCGAGCGCGCGCTCGAGGCGCGTCATCGCGGCGCGCGCGTGCTCCTCGGCGTCCTTCGCCTGCCCGAGCTGCTGGAGGATCGTCGCGTACAGGCTCTGCCGGCGCCCGAGGGTCGCGTCGCCCTCCCCCGCCTGGGAGGCGATCCACATGCTCGCCTCGGCGTAGGGCTTCGCCTCGGCCGCGAGCCCGGCCGCGAGCATCGCGCGCGCCACCTTCGCGGCCGCCTCCCCCGTGGCCGGGTGCTTCTCGCCCACCGTGGCCATACGCCGCTCGAAGTCCGCCTGGAACACGACGATCGCGGCCGTGACGTCGCCGAGGCTGAGCTCGAGGTCCGCGAGCCCGACGCGCGCGGCCTCGGCCTTCGCCGCGTACGCCGGCCCCGCCGACTCCACGAGCGCGAGCGCGCGCCGCATGCTCTCGGTCGCGGCGTCGAGCGCGCCCGTCGCCTCCTGGGCGCGGGCGAGGTTGTAGAGGATGGCGCCGAGGTCCGGGCTCTTCGCGCCGAGCGCCGCCTCCGCCCGCGCGGCGAGCGCGGTCAGGGTCTCGAGCGCCTTCTGCGGTTCGCCCGTCTCGAGGTAGCCCACCGCGAGGTTCATGATGGCGGTGAAGGTCGTCTCCGCGGTCGGGCCGTCGACGATCTCGCGGGCGCGCGCCACCTCCGCGCGGAGGGGCGCCGCCGCGGCCTCGTCGCCCCGCGCGGACAGGAGGAAGGCGAGGTTGTTCTCGGCCGTGAGCGTCTCGGGGTGCTCGGGGCCGAGGACCGCGCGGAGCGCGTCGTAGCCTCGCTGCGCGTGGTCGGCGGCCGCGACGAGGTCGCCCGCGGCCTGCTCGACGCCGGCGAGCTCCACCTCCGTCAGCGCGAGCAGCGGATGCGTCGGCGGGTACGCCTTCGCGCGGATGGCCTTCGCCCGCTCGAGGGCGCGGCGCGCGCCCGCGAGGTCGCCGGCGGCGAGCAGCACGTGGCCGAGGTTCTGGAGCGCGATGGCGACGTTCGGGTGGTCGGCCCCCCAGCCGGCCGCGAGCCCCTCGACGGCCGCGCCGAGCTCGCGCTTCGCGACGTCGGCCTGGCCCGCGCGAGCGGCCTTCGTGCCCCGGTAGAGGGCGTCGCGGCCGGCGTCCGCGCGCATCTGATGGGCGACGTCGAGCGTCGGCTCGGGCGCCCACGGGCCGGCCACGAAGCCCCCGTAGTCCGCGTGCATCCGGAGCAGCGCCGCGTCGTCCGCGCCGATCCCCTCGGCGGCCGCGGCCGCGAGGAAGGCCTCGCCGCGCTGCGCCGCGCGCACGAGCGTGTTCGCGCCGGCGACGCCCCAGCGCCGGACGAAGGCGCAGCCCGGGCCCGCGGGCCACGCGTCGCAGAACTGCGCGCAGATGTCGTGCTCGGGGCCGGCGGCCCGCCCGGCGCAGAGGGCGGCGGTGGCGGCGGGCTCGGAGGGCGCGGTGGCGTCAGGAGGGGCGCCGCCGTTCTTCCCGGTCGGGGCGGCCGCGCGCGCGGCGACGGGGGCGAGGAGGAGCGCGGCGAGGAGCGCGAGGCCCCGCGCGCGGAGGCGAGCGTGTGGAGGCATGGACCGAGCATAACGCGGCGGGGCCGCGCGCGCATCCGGGGGACCGCCCGACGACGCCGCCCGCGCCTCGCTTGCGCGCCCGCCTGTCTACAGGCGGTAGCCGGGATCGTCGTAGCCGGGATCGTCGTAGCCAGGGTCCTCGTAGCGCGGGTCGTCGTAGCGCGGGTCGTCGTAGCGCGGGTCGTCGCGGCGATCCCGCGGCGCCCGGTAGCGGCGCGGCTCGGGGGCGCGGTCGCCGTCCCAGCCGCCGAAGATCCCGCTCATCGTGAACGCGAGGCTCGGCCCGAAGTCGATGAGCTCGACGCTGTCGACCGGGTAGTAGAAGCTCGCCCCGAAGGCGAACATGTCGTAGCGCATCTCGGCGCCGAGCCCGAAGTAGAAGACGCCGAAGCCCTCGAGGGTCGAGTCGTCGAGGCTCGCGAGGTTGTTGTCGAAGCCGACGTTCGTGACCGAGCGCTGGCCGCCGATGACGAGGTACGGGGTGAGCGACCAGGTGCCGTCGGGGGAGATCTCCCAGCCGGCCTGGATCGCCGCGTTCGGCAGGAAGAAGAGCTCCTCCTCGGCGTGGTCGAAGCCGTACTCGCCGGTGTCGCCGTCCCTCACGAAGACCGCCTCGCGGATGTTCGAGAAGTTGAGCTCGGTGAGGATGGACAGGCGGAGCTCCGGGTGCCGCAGCGGCAGGTTCCAGCGGAAGCCGACGCCGCCGAGCAGGACGTCCTGGTTGAGCCCGCGCGGGAAGCGCAGGACGCCCACCGTGTTCGGGGTCTGCCACTCGCCCGAGGCGTAGAGGACCTGCGCGCCGATCTCGAAGCCGCGCGGGAGCCCGAAGTAGAGGCTCCCGCCGAGCTCGAAGTCGGGGATGAAGACGCCGGGGTCGCCCTCCTCGGGGAAGAGGGCCTCGAGCTCGACCTGGTCGCCGCGGACGGCGTTCACGTGGCCGGAGATCCGCACCTCGCCGCGGTGTGTCTCCCCGCCCACCCGCGCGGGCAGGCTCGCGCCCGGGATGGCCGCGCTCCGGCGGATGACGGTCTCGGGGGCGCACGCGGAGGCGGCGAGGGCCGCCCCTGAGAGGAGGGTGAGCGCGAGCAGGGGACGCATGGCGTGCCTCGATTCGTGGGGTGTGGGGGCGCCTACCACGGCGCTGCCCCCTCCCTCAATCAAGAAGCGTGCCGCCGCGCCGCGCCGCTGGCGTTCCCGCGACGACACCGATGAGAGCTGCGTCTCCGACAGGTCGCCCGCCGCGCGCGGCGTCGCCGCCGCTGCCATAACGGCACGCCGTTGGATGAACGACGCTCCAATCTCGAGCACCGAACAGATAGTCTCCCGTCGCATTCGGCACCAGCGCACCGTCATCGGCGTCGTTGCTCGTCGTCGGCGTGCTCCCAGCACGCTTCCTCCTCCCGCCTCGCCGCTGACAGCCCGCTGGCACCGACTGCTCGGTCCGACTGTCTGTTCGGCGCTCTGGCAAGGCGGTCATCAGGGCGCGGCCGCGCCCGCCCCGTCCCGCGCCGGGAGGCGGCGGTAGGCGTCGCGGAGGCGCGTCTGCCGGCTCTCGCGCGGCATCTCGCGGCCGTGCACGAACACGCGCTCGGCGAGGGTCGTGACCTCGAGCGGGTCGCCGCTCCAGACGACCACGTTCGCGACGGCGCCCGCGCGCAGGACGCCGCGGTCGCGGAGGCCGAGGAGCGCTGCCGGGCGGCTCGTGATGGCGGCGAGGCCGCTCTCGCCGGCGAGGCCCGCGCGGACCGCGTTGCCCGCGAGCTGCCGCAGCTTCCGCGAGGCGTGGGCGTCGAAGGAGGCGATCGCGACGGAGACGCCGGCCTCGTCGAGGATCCGGGCGTTGTCGGGCCGCGCGAACACGCGGTCGAAGCCGTCCGGCCCGTCCGCGAAGGGGTAGGTCACGACGCCGACGCCGCGCGCCTTCAGGAGATCCTTCACGAGCCACGCCTCGGCGCCGCCGAAGATGAGGAGCCGGAGCTTCGTGCCCTCGGCGAAGCGCAGGATCCCCTCGATGTCCGAGGCGCGGTCGACGTGCACGGCGAGCGGCTCCTCGCCACGCGCGACGGGGGCGAGCGCCGCGAGCTCGACCCAGGGCAGGAGGAGCGCGCGCGTCCGGTTCGCCTCGAAGGCCGCCTTCTCGCGGTCGTAGCGCGTCGCCTCCGCGAGCGCCACGCGCAGCACCTCGAGCGCCGACGCGCGCGACCCGTCGCCGCCCGCGACCGACGCGTGCATCGCGACGAGCGTCCGCTCGATGGCGTCGGACTGCCGCTCCCCCGCGAGGTCGACGAGGAACGACGAGCCCGCGACCACGCCCCCGCGCGGCACGACGAGCGCGGACGTGACGCCGCCGAGGCGCGTGACGGGGATCACCGCCGACCGCGGGTTGTACGCGAAGTCCGGCCGCACGCTCGCGCGCACGAGGTGCTCGCCGTCCTGGAACTCCGCGCGGAGGTCGAGGTCGACGGTGGCGCCCTCGGCCGGCACCTCCACGAGGCCTATCTGCGTGGCCGCGTCGACGAGGCCCGGGGTGACCATCTTCCCGGCGACCTCGACCACTCGGCACCCCGGCGGCGCGGCGCCGCCGACCGCGCGGACCCGCCCACCCTCGAGGACCACGGTCGGAGCGCCGTCGAGCCAGCGCGCGCCGTCGAAGACGCGCCCGCCGACGAGCACTGTGCACTCCTCGGCCGCCGGCGCCGCGGCGCGCGCCGCGAGGGGTGCTGTGAGCAGCGCGAGGCCCGCGACCATGATGTGAACGTGATTCACAGCCCCACCCCCTGCCCCTTCTCGAAGTCGCTCCAGGGCGCGGCGTCCTTGACGCGGGCGTCGTGCACGAGCACGCCGTCGACGTAGGTCTGCTCGGCGACGGCGTACACGCTGAACGGCGTCTTGCCGGTCCACACGACCAGATCGGCGCGCTTGCCGACCTCGAGGGTGCCGACCTCGGCGTCGACGCCGAGCGCCCACGCGGGGTTCGCGGTGATCCAGCGCAGCGCCTTGTCCTCGTCGAGCGACACGCCCGCGGCCCGCCCGGAGGCGAGGCCCTTCGCGGCCTCCTGGTTCAGCCGCTGGATCCCCTCGGGGGAGTCCGAGTGCACGATGGCGCGCCCGCCGGCCTCGTCGACGAGGGCGAGGTTCTCGGGGATCCCGTCGTACGCCTCCATCTTGAAGCCCCACCAGTCGGCCCAGGTGGCGACGCCGATCTTCCGCGCGGCGAGGACGTCGCGGATCTTGTAGGCCTCGAGCGCGTGGTGGAAGGCCCGGACGGAGATCCCGAACTCGTCGGCGACCTGCAGGAAGGTGAGCATGTCGTCGGCGCGGTAGCAGTGGACCTGCACGAGGATCCGCCCGGTGAGGACGCCCGCGAGCGTCTCCATCTCGAGGTCGCGCTTCACCTTCGCCACGGGCTTGTCGCGGTTCTCCTCGAGCCACGCCCGCGCCGCCGCGAACGCCGCCCGGAAGCCGCGCCCGTTGCCCATCCGCGTCATCGGGGCGCTGCCCTTCCGGCCATAGACCCGCTTCGGGTTCTCGCCGCACGCCATCTTCACCGTGTCGGGGGCGCCCGGGAAGCGCATCGCGCGCGCGCTCCGCATGGGCCGCAGGTGGAGGATGACCCCGCGCCCGCCGATGAGGTTCGCCGAGCCGGGCAGGATCTCGAGCGTCGTGATCCCGCCGGCCGACGCGCGCTCGAGGCCCGGGTCCTCGGGCCAGAAGCCGTGCTCGGCCCAGACGCCGGCGGTGTTCGGCGAGGTCGCCTCGTTGCCGTCCATGTGCGCGCCGACCGAGGGCTGCGGGTAGACGCCGAGGTGGGAGTGCACGTCGATGAGCCCAGGCGTCACGACGTGCCCGCTCACGTCGACGACGCGCCCGACGCGGCTCGGCGGCTCCCCCTCGCCGACCGCGGCGATCCGGCCGTTCTCGACGACGACGTAGCCCGGGTCCCAGCGGTGCCCGGTCGCCGTCATCACGACGCCCCCGCGCAGCGTGAACGCCTCGCTCGCGGGCGGGGGCGGGGCCTCGACCACGGCGTGGGCGCGCTCCTCGAGGGGCTCGAGCCCCTTCGGGCCGTCCTCGCCCTCCGCCTTGGCGTCGTCGCCGCCCTTCGCCGCCGACGTCGAGCCGCAGCCGAGAAGCCCGGGGCCCGCGATGAGCGCGAGCGCCAGGACGTAGCGCGACCACGGCGCGCGGAGCCTCGTCCTCAGCATGTCTCCCCCTGCCGGCCGCGACCGCTCGCCGCCGCCGGGGAACGCTACACCAACTCGCCCGGGCGCGTCTCCCACGCCGATCGGACGCGCTCGCCGGCGCGCGTCCCGGGGCGCGTCAGATGCCGGAGGGCTGGAAGAAGGTGTTCACGTAGCGCGGCGTGACCTGCTCGGGCTGCCCCTCGGGGGCGCAGCGCTCGACGGCCGGCGTCGGCCAGTGGATCTTCCCGACGCACCACATGTCGAGCCGCTGCATCTCCTCGAGGGTCGCCTCGTAGACGAGCTCGGCGTAGTGGAACACCTTCACCGTCGCGTCCGCCGGGCCGAAGCCCCAGTCGTTCCAGTAGTGCACGCCGATGGTGTAGGCGACGCCGTCCTGCGGGACCGCGAGGTTCAGGTTCTCGGGGCCGGCGCCGTCGGTGTCGTCGCGGTCGAGCGTCGGGTTGTCGCGCGCGTTCGGGTCGAAGCTCCCCCACTGCTGCTCGGGGTAGAACCAGAACACGTCCCACGACTCGTCGAACCACGGGTCGGGGAAGCCGTCGCCGTCGAGGTCGGGTCCGCGCGCGCTCTCGTGGGCGAAGTGGAGATCGAGGTCGCTCCCGACGCCCTCGCCCGTGTCCGTCTCGTCGACGTCGCCGGGGGTGACCCAGGTGAGCTCGACGTGGATGGCCTGGTCGGGCTGCACGAGCACCTGGTACTCGGCGGTCGGGCACGCGCTCGACTCGCCGGAGCGGTTCCCGTTCTCGTCGCGGACGTCGAGCTTGAACGTGTAGACGCCGACGACGTTCGCCTCGAGCACCGGCTGCGGGTCGGTGAACGACGGCACGAGCACGGACGCGGAGCCCTCGGGCTGGGTCACGCGCCACTCGTAGGCGGCGATGCCGCCGAAGGGGGCGTAGCTCTGCGTCGCGTCGAGGTGGAGGACCGTCTCGGGGATGACCTCCTCGCCCTCCTCGACCACGATGACGGGGGTCGGGCACTCGACGTCGGAGCCCGCGCCCTCGACGGGCACCTGCACCTGCGACTCGAAGGCGTTCGAGCCGATGAGGACCGTGCCCTTGTCGGGGATGGGCACGTTGTCGGCGTCGCGCGGGTTCACGGAGTCCGGCACGAAGACGACGGCGATGGTCACGGACTCGTTGATGGGCACCGACAGCGGGTGGGTCGTGGACCACCCGGTCTCGTAGCCCGTCGGGAGCGTCGAGAAGTCGAGCGAGAAGTCGGGCGAGGAGCCGGCCTTCATCGCGACGCTCGTGAGCGAGAGGGGCTCCGTGCCGCAGCTCTCGACCTTGAGCTCGATGCGCGACTGGTTCCCCACGAGCTTCCCGCCGAAGTCGACCTCGCGCGGGGTGACGAGCACGCAGGGGCCGCTCTTGTTGGCGACGAGGTCGACGGCGTAGCCGGTCTGCCCGCTGGTCGGGTCGTCGGAGAAGATGACGAGCTGGCCCTCGGCGGGGGACGGGGAGTCGGAGAGGAAGCTGACCTCGACGGTCTTGTTGGCGCCGGGCTCGACCTGGATGGCCTGCGCGAGGTCGATGCCGTTCGCGGCGTCCTCGCCGGTGAGCTCGAAGCCGTCGCCGCGGACGCCGAAGCGGACGTCGTCCTCGACGCGGAAGCCGGAGACGTTGAGCACACGGTTGCCCGTGTTGAGGAGCGTGAGCGTGCGGTAGATGGGGGTGTCGGAGCGCGGGACGAGCTGGAAGTCGACGGGGTTCGGCGTGGCGGAGAGGCGCGGGACGCCGACGTCCGTCGTGACCGTGATGGACACGGACGGGGTGATCTGATCGTTCGACTTGAAGGTGATGACGGCGCTGCGCGCGACGCTGTCGCTCTGCTTGACGTAGCGAACCTTGACCACGAGGGCCTGCGGGCCCTTGTCGCTGCCGAGGCGCTCGATGCCGAACGGCAGCGAGGTCGTGAGCTCGACGAGGGAGAACGCGGGGCCCTGGTCGTCGACGGCGCCCGCGGGCGGGTCGTAGTCGATCGTGACGTCGCGGAGGTTCAGGGTGCCCGTGCCGGTGTTGACGACGCTGATGTCGCGGGTCGTCGGCGTGCCCGGGGTCATGCCGGCGTCCGAGATGGCGATGATGTCGTCGCCCGGCTGGAGCTCGAGGCGCGGCAGGTCCTCGAGACAGAACTCGTCGCCCGGGGGGCAGCTCGAGGGCCCGTTGCCGTTGTTGTCGCTCGGGCAAGCCGCGAGCGCGGCGCCGCAGAGGAGCAGCGCGGTGACCTCGGCGATCCGGCGTCTCGACATGTGCAATCCTCGCTCGCGGGGCCGTGGCCGGCCTCGCGGTGTGTCCGTTCTGCCCGGAAGTGGACGCAGTTCCTACCATCCGGGCGCGGGGACCACAATTGCCGGGTTGGTCCTCTCGGATCAACACCGAGGACGGCGAGTCCTTCAGAAAGAACGCTCCGCGCGGACGCCGCCGGTCGTGGCCGCGACGAGGCGCCCCGCACCGTCGCCGCAGGCGGACCTGCTGCGAATTTTGGGGCGCGTGCTTGCCTTTCCCCGTGGCGTCGCCATATCTTGAGGTTCGTGGGGGGGAGCGACTCGGCGGACACCGCCGTGGGTCGTGAGCGCTCGACCAGCGCCGGTCCGGCTGAACGAATTCCTTGGCTCGTTCGGCCGATTGCTCGCGCGGATCGCCTCGTGATAGGCTCCGCGAAGGCGACGGCCACGACGGCGGCGAGACTCGCGACACGACCCGGAGTGTTCCATGTCCTTCCTGACTGATATCGGCAAGAAGCTCGGCGTCATCCGCGACGCCTACAAGCCCATGACGCTCGCCGCGTCGCCGTACAACCCGCCGCCGGCCGGCTCGCGGGTGAACTGGACGCGGGAGTACGCGCAGAACACCCCGGGCGCCCGCGGAGCGGCCAAGATCCGCAAGGTGCAGATCACGAAGTTCACGCCGCGCTCGCACGCCGTCTTCGTCGGCGTCCTCGGGCTCTTCCCGGCGCGCATCGTGACCACGCGCGACCTGCAGGTGTCGCACTTCTCGCCGCACTCGCCCGGCACGCCCGCGAAGGGCGCGGTCTCGGGGCGCCGCCGCTTCGATCCCTACGGTGACTTCAACTTCATCGTGGAGATCGAGGGCGTGCAGGTCGGCGCCTTCCAGAAGGTCGACGGCCTGAGCATGGACGTGGACGAGATCGAGTACCGGGACAGCCTCGATCCGCACCCGCGCAAGCGCCCCGGCATCCACCGCTACAACAACATCAAGCTCACCAAGGGCGTGATCGAGAACACGTCCCTCTGGAAGTGGTGTCAGAACGTGATGGCGGGCGAGATCGACCGCCGGAACGGCACGATCCACATCCTCAACGACTCGGGTGAGAAGGACAAGCCGGACGTGAGCTACCACTTCTACGGGGCGTGGCCCTGCAAGTGGTCGGGGCTCCGCGTCGACGGCAAGGGCGGCGCGACGCTCGTCGAGGAGATGGAGCTCGCGGTCGATCACTTCAACCGCGCCTGAGCCCTGACGCTCGGCGCGAGCCGCCGAGAACGAACCGCAGCGCGCGGCCCGAGGCATCGGGTCGCGCGTTCGTGTTTTCAGGGCGTCGCGCGACGCCCGCGGGCGAGCTGCGGCTCGCTCAGAGGAACGTGAGCGGGTCGACGTCGAGCGCCACGTGTATGCCGCCCTCGAGCCCCCTCGACCAGCGCGGCCGCGTCTCGCTGAGCACGTGGTGGAGCACCCCGCGCTTCGCGCCGCGGACGAGCACCTGGAAGCGGTAGCGGTGGTTGATCCGCTCGATGGGCGCTGGCTGCGCGGGGAAGACCCGCACGCTCGCGACGTGGGGTGCTGCGGCCTCGCGTAGCGCCCGCGCGAGCTCCTCGGCCGCGCGCGCGGTCTTCACCGGGTCCTTCCCCGTGAGCCGGAAGAGCGCGAGGAACGTCGCCGGCGGGAAGCCGCGGGCCTCGCGGAGCGGGAGCTCCTGCCCGAGGAACGCGAGCGTGTCGTGGTGGATCGCGTGGCGGATCGCGTAGTGCTCGGGGGTGTAGGTCTGCACGAGCACGCGCCCCGGCAGGTCCGCGCGCCCCGCGCGCCCCGCGATCTGCGTCAGGAGCTGGAACGTGCGCTCCGACGCCCGGATGTCGGGGAAGCCGAGGCCGAGCTCCGCGAGGAGCACGCCGACGACCGTCACGTTCGGGAAGTCGTGCCCCTTGGCGACCATCTGCGTGCCGATGAGCACGTCGATCTCGCGGCGTCGGAAGCGCCCGAGGAGGCGCTCGAGCGCGCGCCCGCGCGTCGTGTCGCGGTCCATCCGCGCGACCCGGACGCCGGGGAGCAGCTCCGTCAGCCGCGCCTCGACCTGCTCGGTGCCGAAGCCCATCTCCGAGAGCGCGTCGGCGCCGCAGCTCGGGCAGGTCGCCGGCCGCGAGCGCACCTGGTCGCAGAGGTGGCAGACGAGGCGCCCGCGCCGGCGGTGCCAGGTGTAGGTCACGCTGCACGCGTGGCAGTCGAGGGTCGAGCCGCAGCTCTGGCAGAGGAGGAAGCTCGCGAAGCCGCGGCGGTTCAGGAAGAGGATCGCCTGGTTCCCGCCGTCGACGGCCGCCCTCACCGCCTCGACGAGGGGCAGCGAGAAGAGGCGCTCCGCGTCGGCCACGGGGGCCGTGCGGAGGTCGACCACGTCGACCTCTGGCATCGCCCGCGCCATCACGCGCCCGGGGAGGGAGAGGAGCTCGAGCTTCCCGGCCTTCGCGTTCGCCCAGGACTCGCACGACGGCGTCGCCGAGCCGAGCACGACCGGCACCCCCTGGAGGTGCCCGCGCACGAGCGCGAGGTCGCGCGCGTTGTAGCGGGGCGAGGTGTCCTGCTTGAACGAGGCCTCGTGCTCCTCGTCGACGACGATGACGCCGAGGTCCTTGACGGGCGCGAAGAGCGCCGAGCGGGCGCCCACGACGACCGGGAGCTCGCCGCTCCGGATCCGCATCCACTGCTCGAGCCGCGCCTCCGGCGCGAGCCCCGAGTGCTGCACCGCCACGCGCTCGCCGAGCCGCGCCCGGAAGCGGGCCGCGAGCTGCGGCGTGAGCGCGATCTCGGGCACGAGCACGAGCGCGCCCTTCCCGGCCGCGAGCGCGGCGTCGATGACGCCGAGGTAGACCTCCGTCTTGCCGCTGCCCGTGACGCCGTGGAGCAGGAAGCCGTGGTAGGCGCCGAGTGCTGTGCTCACGCGCGCGACGACCGCCGCCTGCTCCGGCATGAGGGGCGGCGCCTCGTCGCGCTTCACGGGGGTCCCGGTGAAGGGGTCACGGGCGACGTCCTGCTGCTCGATCGCCACGAGCCCGCGCGCCTCGAGCCGCTTCACGACGTCGCGGCCGAGCCCGGTGGCCGCGCGCAGCTCGGAGAGCGTGGCCTCGCCGGCGTCCTCGAGCCACGCGAGGGCCTCGAGCATCTTCGGGCCGAGGCGCCCGGTGTCCTGCGCGTCCGGGAGGCGGCGCACGAGGTCCTCGGTGAGCCCCTTCAGCGGCGCGACGGCGTCGTCCTCGAGCTTCGTCATGCGCGGCGGGAGGAGGAGCGCGTAGGCCTCGCCGGGCGGGGCGAGGTAGTAGTCGGCGAGCCAGCCGGCGAGCCGGAGCTCGGCCGCGCCGACGACGGGCGCGTCGTCGAGCACCTCGGCCACGGGGCGTACGGTCTTCGCCTCGACGCCCTCGGGCGGGGCGTCGGTGGGCTCCGCCACGACGAGGCCGACGAGGCGGCGCGGGCCGAAGGGGACCTTCACGCGGAAGCCGGGGCCGATGGGGCCGGCGTCGGGGGCGCGGTAGGTGAAGAGGCCGTCGACCGGGACGGGGACCGCGACCTGGACGAAGCGAGGGGGCGCGCTCACGGCGACGGCGACGCTCCGAGCGGGGCGAAGAGGTCGGCGTCGAGCGGATCGCCGACGCTCACGAAGGAGAGGCCGAGGACGACGGGGCGGGCGCCGTCCTGAGCGATGGTGACGCGCTCCGGGAAGGGGCTCTCGGGGGCGGCGGCGGGCCAGCCGAGCTCGACGGTGACGGCGTGGCCGGCGGCCGGGCCGTCGTCGCCGCCGCTGCGCTCGGTGACGCGCACGAGGCGGCCCGTGGCGCGGTCGACGGCGATCTGCGGGCTGTCGTCGCGCGGGCCCGCGCCGAGGACCCAGAGCACGGCGGGGCCGGCGTGCGCGAAGGACGTGATCTTCGTGTCGACGTGCTTGTCGCGGGCGACGTCGGCGACGGGGCGGCCGGCGAGGAGCTGGAGCCAGGCCGGGGCCTCGGCGAGGGGCCGCGCGCCGGGGGCGGAGCCGCCCCAGACGGTGGTGTCGACGGTGCGGACGGCGCCGAGGCGCTCCACGTCGAGGCGGATGACGCCCGCTGGCGAGAAGGCGAGGCGGAGGGCGAGGCTCCCACCGCCGGTGACGCCGGCGGGGGCGCGCTCGACGAGGTTCGCGCGCACCCAGCGCGCCGGGGGCTGCCCCTTGGCGGCGAGGGCGAGCACCTCGGCGCCCTTCGGCGGGGTCGCGCGGGCGGCGGGGGCGGCGCCGAGGAGCGCGAAGACCGCGGCGACGGCCGCGAGGCCGGGGCGGCGGGAGCGGTGGTCTGGGGTGAGTCTTGGCATCACGGGGCGACAACGCTCGCGGGGCGCGGACGATTGCCGGTGGCGACCGGCGGTGAGGCTTGCGGGTAGCACGGCCGTGCGCGTCTTGACAACGACCGAGGGCGGCTCGTAGCGTGGCCGTCCCTCATGAAGGGCGCCTCGGGGACAGCCCCCGCTGCGCCGCCAGCCGAGCCGAGGAGACGCGCTGTGGCCGATCTTGCCAACCTGCCGAACGACATCACGCCCGACCACTTCTTCGAGCTCGTGGAGAGCGCGCTGGCCGACGAGCCGGCGCCGTCCGGGGCGAGCCCGGAGAAGCTCCTCATCCACCTGAACGGCGACGGCGGGGGGACGTGGGCGCTCGGCTTCCAGGACGGGAAGCTCACGGCGAAGAAGAACGTGGGCGAGAAGGACCCGCCGCTCCAGCTCTCGATGACGGTCGACGACTGGCGCGCGTTCGTGGCGGGCCGCGTGCGCGACGCGGTGGCGGCGAAGGTGAACGTCGGCTTCGACGCGAAGCAGGTGGCGAAGCTCTACCGCGTGACGAACAAGACCGATCAGGTGAAGGCCTTCAAGGGCAACCTGCAGCTCGTGGTCGAGGACAAGGAGAAGGGAGGCGCGCACCGGGTGACGCTGACCTTCGGCGGGGCCGGCCCGGTCACCGACAACCCGGAGACCACGGTGAGCGTGGATCTCGAGGACTTCGTGGGCCTCGCGGGCGGCGAGATCAACGCGCAGACCGCGTTCTTCATGGGCAAGATCCGGCTCGACGGGGACATGAACCTCGCGATGAGCCTGATGGCGCTGGCGCAGGGGTAGCGATCGGGGCTCGGAGCGGAGGGCGCAGGCCCTCCGACCAAGGCGGCGAAGCCGCCGACTCGGAGAGCCGGAGCCCGCAGCTCCGAGCCTGACGTCGCGTCACCGGCGCTCCCAGGAACGCAGATCGGGAGACACGGAGACACGGAGACTCACGGAGGGAACCCCGTGGCTCCCCTCCGTGCCCCCGTGACCACGCGCCGACGCCACCCGAGCCCCCGCGCTCCTCCCCTCCGTGCCCCCTCCGTGTCTCCGTGTCTCCGTGGTCACGCTCCGACGGAACCGCGGTGACGCTCCTGCGGTCCGCGAACTGCGAACCGTTCGTTGGTTCCGCGACGTGCGAACCAACCCAGATACCCAGATCCGCCCCCACCTTGACACCAGCCGCAGCATCCCTAAGATGCTGCGGCCCTGGTCGAGGGAGGACCTGCGCGCGTGTCGGGATTCGACGATGCCTTGGTGGCAGAAGTCCGCGAACGGACGAGCATCGTCGCCGTGGTGTCCGACTACGTCACGCTCCGGAAGGCCGGACACGCCTCCTTCAAGGGGCTCTGCCCCTTCCACAGCGAGAAGTCGCCGTCCTTCCACGTGCACGAGGACCGGCAGTTCTTCTACTGCTTCGGCTGCCAGACCGGCGGCGACGCGATCACCTTCCTCCGCGAGATCAACGGCTACAGCTTCGTCGAGGCGCTGAAGCACCTCGCCGATCGCGCCGGCATCGCCCTCCCCGAGCCCGACCGCCGCGGCGGGCCGCAGCGCGGCGGCGGCCCCCGGGCCCCGCGCGTCCAGAAGGAGACCCGCGACGCCTTCTACGAGGTCGGGAAGCTCGCGCAGCGCTACTTCGCCGAGACCCTCGTCACCATGGAGGGCTCCGGCTGCCGCGACTACCTGCGCGGGCGCGGGATCACGAAGCCCGCCATCGAGCGCTTCGGCCTCGGCTTCGCCCCCGACCGCTGGGACGGCCTCCTCGGCACCCTGAAGGACGATCGCGCCGATCTGCGCGTCGCCGAGGCCCTCGGCCTCATCGTCCCGCGCGACGGCCGCGACGGCCACTACGACCGCTTCCGGAACCGCCTCATGTTCCCGATCCGGTCCATCGCCGGCGAGGTCATCGCCTTCGGCGGGCGCACGCTCTCGACCGAGAAGGACGTCGCCAAGTACGTGAACTCCCCGGACTCGCCGGTCTATCAGAAGGGCGACACGCTCTTCGGGCTCTACGAGGCCCGCCAGGCGATCCGGAAGGAGAGCGTCGCGATCGTCGTCGAGGGCAACCTCGATCTCGTGCGCCTCCACCAGGAGGGCATCGAGAACACCATCGCCCCCATGGGGACCGCGCTCACCGAGGCGCAATGTCGCCTCATCCACCGCTTCGCCGCGCGCGTCGTCCTCCTCTACGATGGCGACAACGCCGGCCGCGCCGCGGCCGAGAAGGCGCTGCCCCTCGCGCTCGCCGAGGGCCTGCACGTCACCGTCGCGACGCTCCCCGACGGCGAGGATCCCGACAGCTTCATCGGCAGCCGCGGCGTCGACGGGCTGCGCGAGGTCATCGCCAACGCCACCCCGGGCTTCGAGCACCTCGTGATCCACTGCGTCCTCCCCCGCCTCGGCGCCCGCCCGGGCAAGAAGGGCGCGGCGCTCGCGGCGCGCGAGGTCGCCCCGGTGCTCGATCTCATCCGCGATCCCGCCGAGCGCGCCCTCTATCAGCGACAGCTCGGTGAGATCCTGGGGCTTGACGAGCTTGACCTCGTGCGTCTCTTGGGTGATGGCTCACGCCGCGGGGCTTCTGTCAGCGCGACGCCCTCACCTCCCACGACCCCGGCCGCGCCCTCGACGCCTCCTCCGCCCCGCGAGCTCAAGCTGTTGATGCTCTTGCTCATAGCCCCCGCTGCTACCTCGCTCTATGTCGCGCACGACATCGGGGAGCTCGTCACCCACCGCGGCGTCCGGGACGCGGCCGACCGCTGGGCGGCGCTACAAGAAGAGGACTCGGACGCCGACATCGGCTCGTTCGCGGCGAGCATCGACGATCCCTCGCTTCGGGAAGAGGTGTTCAAGAACGTGGCGCGCGTTCCCGTGATCGCAGACTGGGCGCCCGACTTCGACACGATCACGACCGGGCTCCGGCAGGACGCGCACCAGCGTCGGCTGGACGCCCTCAATCAGGACCTCCGACGCGCGCTGATGGTCGGAGACGACGCCCTCGCGGGCGAGCTTCAGATGGAGAAATGGCGACTCGCAAGGCAGCTCGAGAGCCTGCGAGCGACGCGGAGCTAGCATGGCGAAGCTGACACAGACGAAAGAGTTCAAGAAGCTCGTCGCCCTCGGCAACGAGCGCGGCTACGTCACCTTCCAGGAGGTCAACCGCCTCCTGCCCGACGGTGCGCTCGACCAGGACAAGCTCGATCGGATGTTCGAGTTCCTGAAGAACAAGCACCAGATCGAGGTGGTGGACGACTCGAACAACGGGTCCGAGAGCGACGCCGACCGCAACGCGCTGCGGAAGCCGGCGAATCAGCCCGACAAGGCGCTCGCCGAGGCGTACGGGAAGACCAACGATCCCGTCCGAATGTACCTCCGCAAGATGGGCAGCGTGAGCCTCCTCACCCGCGAGGGTGAGATCGAGATCGCGAAGCGCATCGAGGAGGGCGAGGTCGAGGTCATGGACGTCCTCCTCGAGACCGACTTCGCGGTGGACGTGATCCTCGAGCACGAGGAGGGCGTCCTCGACGGCAGCCTCAACATCCGCGACATCGTGAAGGATCTCGGCGGCGAGGACGCGACCGGCGAGGTCGAGGACTCGCAGCTCAAGGAGGCCGCCCTCTCCGCGTTCTCGCGCGCGAAGGCCATCTACGCCGAGAAGAAGAAGCGCAGCGCCGCCGCCGCGCAGGAGGTGCCCGGCACGCCCGAGCACGACACGGCGCTCGGCAAGGTCGGGAAGTCGATCGACGACCTCAAGGGGATCTTCGGCGAGCTCCGCTGGAACAAGAAGCTCCTCGACAAGGTCGTGCTCGCCTTCAAGAAGGTCGTGACCCGCATCCAGCGCGCCGAGGCGGAGATCCGCCGCGTCGAGCGCCGGCTCGGCCTGTCGACGAAGCAGATCCGGAACCTCGCCCGTGAGGCGAAGAAGAACCTGAAGTCCTTCAACAGCCGCCTCCAGGCCGAGTTCGGGATCTCGGCGGACGCGCTGCTCGAGGGGGCGCGCGTCATCCGCTCGAACTACAAGCGCCTCGTGAAGTCGCAGGAGTCGGCGGGCATGCAGCTCGACACCCTCCGCGACACCTACAACCGGGTGCTCGTCGGCGAGCGCAAGGCGGAGCGCGCGAAGACCGAGCTCATCGAGGCCAACCTCCGCCTCGTCGTGTCCATCGCGAAGAAGTACACGAACCGCGGGCTCCAGTTCCTCGACCTCATCCAGGAGGGGAACATCGGCCTCATGAAGGCGGTCGACAAGTTCGAGTACCGCCGCGGCTACAAGTTCTCGACCTACGCGACGTGGTGGATCCGGCAGGCCATCACCCGCGCCATCGCGGACCAGGCGCGTACGATCCGCATCCCCGTCCACATGATCGAGACGATCAACAAGCTCATCCGCACGAGCCGCTACCTCGTGCAGGAGCTCGGGCGCGAGCCGCAGCCCGAGGAGATCGCCGAGAAGATGGACATGCCGATCGAGAAGGTCCGCAAGGTCCTGAAGATCGCGAAGGAGCCGATCAGCCTCGAGACGCCGATCGGTGAGGAGGAGGACTCGCACCTCGGCGACTTCATCGAGGACAAGCGGATCATGAGCCCGGCGGACGCCGTGATCTCGATGAACCTCTCCGAGCAGACGCGCAAGGTCCTCGCGACCCTGACGCCGCGCGAGGAGAAGGTGCTCCGGATGCGCTTCGGCATCGGCGAGAAGTCGGACCACACCCTCGAGGAGGTCGGTCAGGACTTCTTCGTCACGCGCGAGCGCATCCGGCAGATCGAGGCGAAGGCGCTCCGGAAGCTCCGGCACCCCTCGCGGTGCAAGAAGCTCAAGAGCTTCCTCGAGTCCTGAGCCGCGCGCGCCGAGGTCTTCCTCGGAGGCGTGACCGAGCCACGAGCGGGCGACCCGCGGAGCGACATGCGCGCGCCCGGCGTCGCCCGCGCGCGTCTCGGGCGCCGCGCAGGAACGTGCCGGAGTCGCTGTCATGGCCGACGCAGGCCGCGCGGAGATCGCTCGCGACGGCGTCGCGACGGGCGTGATCGCCCGAGCCCTGTGCAGATGCGGTAGGGGCTCGCGGCCGCGCCGGGCTTCGTAACCCGCGCGGTCGGCGAGTCGCTGTGCTGCATCGCACACGACGGCGCGGGGAAGCCCGCCCAGAGCCGCCCCCCGAGCGACCGTTCTGCGCGTCGAGGCGCGGCTTCCGTCCTTGACTTGTCCCCGCCGCGGGGGTAGTTGGACGCCCCTATGAATCTGGGCCTATAGCTCAGCGGTTAGAGCCGCCGGCTCATAACCGGTTGGTCCCCGGTTCGAATCCGGGTGGGCCCATCCCAGATACAGGCAGAGCACATCGAATGAACCTCTGGCCAAGCCACTCCACGACACGAGGCGCCTCCGCAATGGACGGCGCCTTTGTCGTCTCAAAGGGGGTGGTGTCCCTGGCCGGGTGCGTTTCCTTGGGGGCAGCGTGAACGCAGTCATCGCCGCATTGGTGGAGCTTCAGGGCATCGACGACGAGATCCGCGAGTACCAGGTCCAGCGGGACGAGCTCGCCGGGAACCTCGACCGGCTCCGCAGCATCCTCGACAGCATGGGCAAGGGCCTCGACGACAAGCGCGAGCGCCTCGCCGAGGCGGTGCGCTTCCACAGCGACAAGCGCATCGAGCTCCAGGCCGACGCCGAGCGCATGAACAACGCCAAGACGAAGCTGGTCGCCGTCACGAAGACCAAGGAGTACGCGGCGATGCAGCGTGAGATGGACACGCTGCGGAAGAAGTTCAGCGACGACGAGGCCGAGCTCGAGCGCCTCGCGCAGGCCATCGCGGAGTACCAGGCCA
The DNA here is from genome assembly GCA_020632715.1 of Deltaproteobacteria bacterium. Lineage (GTDB taxonomy): Bacteria > Myxococcota_A > UBA9042 > PHBI01 > PHBI01 > JACKFA01. The sequence continues at coordinate 926,568 of JACKFA010000002.1, read as the reverse complement.
ACATCGCGAGCGAGGAGCAGAAGCTCGCCGAGCTCCGGGCCGAGGTGACGCGCGAGGAGGAGTCGAGCGCCGAGCGGCTGAGCAACCTCACCGCGACGATCGACCAGATCGCGAGCAAGAAGAAGAATGTCACCGCCGCGTTGACCGCGCAGGACCGGACGCTCCTCCCGCGCTACGGGCGGATCCTCCAGCAGCGCGAGGGCAAGGCCGTCGTGCCGGTCGTCGCCGGCCACTGCAGCGGCTGCCGCATGATGCTCCCGCCGCAGCAGTACATCATCATCCAGCGCGGGGAGCAGCTGATGAGCTGCCCGAGCTGCCAGCGCTTCCTCTTCTACACGGCCGAGGTGGCCGCGGCCGAGGCGGCGGGGCGCTAGCAACTGCACGGGTGTAAAGCCACTATACACCCGCCGCGCAGCCAACCCGCTGAATCGAAAGGATCTTCGACCTGGCATCGGGCGTGCTCTCTCTGGAGGGCGCGCCCGATGGCTTTTGGAGGTCCCCCATGCGCTCCCGTGTCGTCCTCGCTCTCCCCCTCGCGCTCCTGACGCTGGCCCTCGGAGCCTGCGGCGCGTCCGACGCCGGCTCGGCCGCGAGCTCCTACTACGGCTCGTCGGACACCACGTCCGGCGGCGACGCGGCGGGGAGCCAGTGGACCGATCCGTCGAGCTACCCGGTCGCGGACACCTACACGCCGACGAGCTCGGCGGACACGAGCTCGCCGGCCGACACCTCGGTGCCGGTGGACACCGCGGTGGCGCCCGACGCCGGGCCGGACGCGACCGCGCCTGACGAGAGCCAGTTCGAGCCGCCGGGGACGAACCCGTTCGTGATGGCGGCGCACGACCCGTTCAGCACCTTCGGGGCGGACGTCGACACCGCGAGCTACGAGATCTTCCGGCGCTACGTCGGCGACCTCGGCGTCCTGCCGCCGCCGGCGTCGGTGCGGCTCGAGGAGCTCGTGAACTACTTCGACTATGGCGACGCGCCGCCGACGGCGGAGGACGAGCACCCGTTCTCGATCGCCGTCGAGGCGGCGCCGAGCCCGTTCACGCCGACGACGCTCCTGCGCATCGGCATCACGGGGGAGGTCCTCGACCAGGCGACGCGCGCGCCGGCGAACCTCGTGTTCCTCGTGGACGTGTCCGGGAGCATGTCGAGCGACGACAAGCTCCCCTACGTGAAGACGCTCCTGCGCGAGACGCTCGACGTGCTGCGGCCGACGGACACCGTCGCCATCGTGACGTACGCGAGCGCCGAGCGGGTCGCGCTCCCCGCGACGCCGGTGTCCGAGAAGGCCGCGATCCGGCAGGTGATCGACGGGCTCGCGGCCGGCGGCAGCACGGCGGGGCAGCGGGGGCTCGCGATGGCGTACGACGTCGTCCGCGGGAGCTACGTGGCCGGGGGCTTCAACCACGTGATCCTGTGCACGGACGGGGACTTCAACGTGGGCATCGTGGGGACGGACGCCATCGTGAGCTACATCGAGGGCGAGCGCGCGACGGGCGTGACGCTGACGGTGGTCGGCTTCGGCACCGGGAACTTGAACGACGCCATGATGGAGGCGGTGTCGAACGCCGGCGACGGCGTGTACGCCTACATCGGCGACGCCGACTCGGCGGTCGCGTACGCGCACGACCGGATGCTCGGGAGCATCTTCTTCATCGCGAAGGACCTGAAGATCCAGCTCGCGTTCAACCCGGCGCGGGTGCACGCGTACCGGCTGCTGGGCTACGAGAACAACGCGATCGCGGACGAGGACTTCGTGGACGACACGGTCGACGCGGGGGAGATCGGCTCGGGGCTCGCGGTGACGGCGCTCTACGAGCTCGTGCTCGGGGACGACGCGGTCCCGGCTGGTGAGGGGGCGCCGGAGCCGGAGGACGGCGCGGCCTACGCGGGGGGGGACCTGCCGGAGTTCGGCGCGGACGATCTCGCGGAGCTGCGGATCCGCTACAAGCACCCGGGGGCGGAGACGAACGACCCGGCCATCGCGCTCGACCGGCGCGTGTCGGCGGCGGACGTGGACGCGACGTTCGAGGACGCGGGGGACGCGCTCCGGTTCGCGGGGGCGGTGGCGGCGTTCGCGGAGATCCTGAAGCACAGCCCGTACGGGAGCCTCGCGAACCTCGACGTCATCGGCGCGGTGTTCGCGGAGCAGGCGGAGGTGGACCCGGAGCGGGCGGAGCTCGCGGTGCTCTTCGCGAAGGCGCGGGCGCTGCTCGGGGAGTAAGGGCGGAGCGGGATCATCGCCCGGGCGACGCGCGAGAGCGTTGACCCGGGCGCGTTCCGTTGCTACTCCCCGCGGCGGTTCAGATCGAGTGGACCGGATGGTCGCTGGCCGGGCTCGCGCCCGACGAGAGGAAAGTCCGAGCTCCACAGGGCAATGGTGCTGGTTAACGGCCAGCGGGGGCGACCCCAGGGAAAGTGCCACAGAGAGGAGACCGCCTCTCCGGAGCGTCCGCGCTCCCGGGAGGTCAGGCTGAAAGCGTGAGGTAAGAGCTCACGGGCCCCCATGGTGACATGGGGCGCCGGTAAACCCCACCTGGAGCAAGACCATACGGGGGCTGGCGGCAACGCCACGGACGGCCCGTTCGCGTACCCCGGGTAGCGTCGCTGGAGCGGCGGAGCAATCCGTCGCCTAGATGAATGGCCATCGCCGCGGGGCGGGTGACCTCCCCGCGGGACAGAACTCGGCTTACAGGCCGCTCGATCTGGACCTTTACATCCGGGGCTCGGCGACCCGGAGGGCGCAGGCCCCGACCAAGCCCGCGAAGCGGGCGACTCGGGGACGGCGTCCGCAGGGGCGCCGAGCCTTACGATCCACAACCGGGGCTCGGCGACCCGGAGGGCGCAGGCCCCGACCAAGCCCGCGCAGCGGGCGACTCGGGGACGGCGTCCGCAGGGGCGCCGAGCCTTACGATCCACAACCGGGGTTCCCGCGACGGGTTATCGCGGCGATTCCAAGAAGGAAACCACGGAGACACGGAGACACGGAGGGAGGGCGGAGAGGGCCCTCTGCCTCCGGGCCTCCGGGCCTCCGAGGTGAAGAAATCGGGGTTCCCGCGATGGGCTATCGCGGCGATTCCAAGAAGGAAACCACGGAGACACGGAGACACGGAGGGAGGGCGGAGAGGGCCCGACCCTCCCAGCCAACCGGTTGTTTCCAAACAGGAAAACCATGGGGACGGAGCGAGAGGCTCCCTGTTGCTCCCTCCGTGCCTCCGTGCCTCCGTGGTGAAAAATCGGAGTGTGTACGGTCACTTGACGCCAAACCAGCCAAGACCGAAGCCCGACCACTCGCGGGCTATCCCTCTGATTCCAAAGAGAAACCACGGAGCACGGAGGCACGGAGGCCCCCCTTCCTCCGTGCTCCTCCGTGCTCTCCGTGTCTCCGTGGTGAAAGCGGATTTGGTATAGCCAGTTAGCCCGAACCGACGCCCGCCGCCCCCGCGCGCCCCCGCGCCCCCGACCGGATCGCCACCGTCGAGAAAGACACCCCGCGCGCACCTCTGGTATAGGTTGGCCTCGCTCGTCCCGCCGGGGACGGGCCGCACGGACCCGGACACCGAGCGGAGAAGGAGAGCGACATGAGCGACGCCGCCTGGCCGACCTTCCTCGAGCACCTGAAGACCATCTACCTGCCGTCGCTCTCGCCCGCCGCGCGCGAGGTCGCTTGCCCCCTCGAGGGCGTGCCCGACGACATCTGGCTCGCCGCCAAGATCGTCTTCCCCGACGCCGTCGCCTGGCTCGAGAACCCCATCCCCCAGCTCTCCGGCAAGAGCGCCCTCGCCGCCATCAAGGCCGGCAAGGACGACCAGATCCGCGAGATCCTCATGAACGTCGCCGGCTTCTTCCTCCCCCCGCCCGACGAGGTCGTGCCCTGGGAGCAGTGGGAGCAGGGCGACGAGATCCCCGGCACCGAGGGCTAGGGTGAGCAGGCGGATCCTCATCGCGGAGCCGAGCCGCACCCTCTCGAGCCTCATCCGGCTGACCCTCGACGTCCTGCCGGTCGAGCTCGAGTTCGCCGTCGACGGCCGCGAGGCCGTCGGCCTCGTCGGCGACGACCTCCCCGCCCTCGTCATCGCCGACCAGAACCTCCCCGGCCTCGACGGCTTCAGCTTCGCCGCCGCCATCCGCCGCCTCCCCGGCGGCACGACCGTGCCGTTCCTCCTCACCGTCAACGGCCACGTCTCCCCCGACCCCGAGCGCCTCGCCTACCTCCACATCGACGACGTCCTCGTGAAGCCGTTCGAGCGCGCCGCCCTCCTCGCGCGCGTCCGCGAGCTCCTCGAGCCCGCCGAGCCGTCGCCGCCCCAGAGCCAGCTCCTCCCGGCGCCGCGCCCCTCCGCGCCCTCCGGCGCCGCGACGACCTCGCGCCCGCCGTCGTCCACCCCGAGCGGCGCCCCCGCGCCCTCCCCCCGCCGGGCCCCCGCCCGCCGCGCCGCCGCTCACGCAGGCCGCGCCTGCCTCGACGCCCTCCCCTTCGCGCAGACCATCATGTACGGCGGCCCCGTGAACGCCGCCACCCTCGCCGCCGCGGCCGCCCCCGCGCCCGCGCCGGCCGCCACCCACGCCCCGATGCCGCGCGCCGAGGACGTCGCCCACGCCGTCGCCAAGGCCCTCGACCTCGAGCTCCCGCGGCGCCTCCCCGAGCTCGTCCGCGCCTCCGCCGAGGCCCTCGTGCCCGCCCTCGTCGCCGCCGCCGTCGAGCGCGTCGCCCGCGACGTCGCCGAGGCCGCCGTCGACCGCATCGCCGCGAAGGCCGTCGAGGCCGCCCTCGAGCGCCTCGCCCCGCGGCTCCCCGGCCTCGTCGACCAGGCCGTCGCCGACGCCGTGAAGGGCCCCCTCGACGACGCTGTCCGGCGCGCCACCGCCGAGCTCGCCAAGGCGACCCGCGGCGACGAGCGCGACGCCGGCCGCGCCCTCGACGAGCGCGTGAAGGCCCTCCTCGGCGACCCCGCCCGCGGCCTCCTCCACGACGCCGCCGAGCGCGCCGTCGAGGCGGCCATCCCGCGCGTCCTCGACGCCCAGCACGGCGTCGTCGAGGCCCGCATCGAGCGCTACATCCGTGACACGCTGCCCGGGGAGCTCCCGGCGATCACCGAGAAGGTCGCCTGGAAGGTCGTCCCCGAGCTCGCCGAAGATCTCGTCCGCGAGGAGATCCGGCGCCTGACCGAGGAAGGTGGAGAGTGAGCGAGCTGAGCAAGGCCTACGAGCATCAGGACATCGAGAAGCGCTGGTACCCGATCTGGGTCGACAAGGGCTACTTCCACGCGGCGGACACGTCCGACAAGCCCGCGTACTGCATCGTGATCCCGCCGCCGAACGTCACGGGCTCGCTCCACATCGGGCACGCCCTGACCGTCACCATCGAGGACATCCTCACCCGCTGGCGCCGCATGCAGGGCCACAACACGCTCTGGATGCCCGGCACCGACCACGCCGGCATCGCGACCCAGATGGTCGTCGAGCGCGAGCTCCAGAAGGAGGGGGTGTCGCGCTTCGACCTCGGCCGCGACGCGTTCATCGCCAAGGTCTGGGAGTGGAAGGACAAGTACCACGCCCGCATCACCGAGCAGCTCAAGGTGATGGGCGTCTCCGTCGACTGGGAGCGCGAGCGCTTCACCATGGACGAGGGCCTCTCGCGCGCCGTGCGCAAGGTCTTCGTCGACCTCTACAAGGACGGCCTCATCTACCGCGAGCAGCGGATGGTGAACTGGTCGCCCGGGATCCACACCGTCCTCAGCGACCTCGAGGTCGAGCACCGGGACATGAAGGGCTCCCTCTGGCACATCGCCTACCCCGTCACCGGCAGCGACGAGCGCCTCGTCGTCGCGACGACCCGCCCCGAGACGATGCTCGGCGACACCGCCGTGGCCGTCCACCCCGACGACCCGCGCTACCAGCACCTCCTCGGGCGTACCGTCGACCTCCCGCTCACCGGGCGCCAGATCCCCATCATCGGCGACAGCATCCTCGTCGACATGGCCTTCGGCACGGGCGCCGTGAAGGTCACCCCCGGCCACGACTTCAACGACTTCGAGACCGGGCGGCGCCACGACCTGCCCATCATCAGCATCTTCGACAAGGACGCCCGCGTGAACGACGCGGCGCCCGAGGCGTACCGCGGGCTCGATCGCTACGAGGCGCGGAAGCGCGTCGTCGCCGACCTCGACGCCCAGGGCCTCCTCGTCGAGGTGAAGGAGCACGCGCTCTCGCTCGGCCACTGCCAGCGGACGGGCGTCCCCGTCGAGCCCATCGTCTCCGACCAGTGGTACGTGAAGATCCAGCCGCTCGCCGACCCCGCCATCGAGGCGGTCGAGCAGGGGCGCACGAAGTTCACGAGCGAGGAGTGGGAGAAGGTCTACTTCCAGTGGATGCGGAACATCCGCGACTGGTGCATCAGCCGCCAGCTCTGGTGGGGGCACCAGATCCCCGCGTGGTACTGCGACACCTGCCAGCACGTGACGGTCGCGATGGACGACCCGACCGCGTGCGAGCAGTGCGGGAGCGAGAGCATCCGGCAGGACCCGGACGTGCTCGACACGTGGTTCTCGTCGGGCCTGTGGCCGTTCTCGACGCTCGGCTGGCCGGACGAGACGCCCGCGCTCAAGACCTTCTACCCGACCGCGGTCATGGAGACCGGCTTCGACATCCTCTTCTTCTGGGTCGCCCGGATGATGATGTTCGGGCTCCGCTTCATGGGGGACGTGCCGTTCAAGACGGTCTACATGCACCCCATGGTCCGCGACGAGAAGGGCCAGAAGATGTCGAAGACGCGCAACAACGTCATCGACCCCCTCGTGATGACCGAGGAGTACGGCGCCGACGCGCTCCGCTTCACCCTCGCCGCCCTCGTCACGCAGGGGCACGACCTGAAGCTCAGCAAGGACCGCCTCGCCGGCTACCGCGCGTTCGCGAACAAGATCTGGAACGCCACGCGCTACGTGCAGATGAACCTCGGCGACGACGCGAGCGCCGTCTTCGCGCCGATCACGGCCGCCGACGTCGCGTCGCTCTCGCTCGCCGACCGCTGGGTGCTCACGAAGCTCGACGAGGCCGTCGCCAGCGTGACGGAGGCCCTCGAGCGCTTCGACTTCCTCGCGGCGACGACCGCCGTGCACGCCTTCTTCTGGGGCGTCTACTGCGACTGGTACATCGAGCTCACGAAGGCCGACCTCAAGGAGGGCGGGCCCGCGGCGGAGACCACGCGGCGCGTGCTCGTGCACGTGCTCGACCAGGCGCTGCGCCTCCTGCACCCGTTCATGCCGTACATCTCGGAGGAGATCTGGACGAACCTCCCGCTCGCCGAGCGGGACGCCGAGAGCCTCGTCATCGCGGCCTGGCCGAAGCGCGACGAGGCGCTCCGCGACGCGCACGCCGGCGCCCTCGTCGACCAGGTCGTCGACGTCATCAACGCCGTCCGCACCGTGCGCGGCGAGAACCAGATCTCGCCCAAGACCGAGCTCACGGTGGTCGTCGCGGCGCCGGACGAGGACACGGTCGCCCTCGTCGAGGACGCGCGCGGCTACCTCGCGCACCTCGCGCGGGTGACGGATCTCACGGCGGGCGTCGGCCTCGCGCGCCCGAAGAAGAGCGCGGTCGCGGTCGCGGGGCGCTGCACGGTGTACGTGCTGCTCGAGGGGGTCATCGACCTCGCCGAGGAGGTCGCGCGGCTCGAGAAGGCCGTCGCCAAGCTCGACAAGGACATCAAGGGCTTGAGCGGCAAGCTCGGCAACGAGGCGTTCGTGAAGAACGCGCCGGCCGAGGTCGTGGCCGAGCAGCAGAAGCGCCTCGACGACGCGTCGTCGCAGCGGGCGACCTACCTCGAGAGCATCGAGAGCCTGCGCGGGTAGCCGGTCGGCGCGACACCCTGGCTCTACAGGGCCTGTAACCACGGAGACACGGAGGCACGGAGGGGGCACGGAGGGGAGAGCGTGCTCTCCGCCCTCCCTCCGTGTCTCCGTGTCTCCGTGGTTGTCCCCGAAAGGGCTCGGCCTACCCCCAGAGCCTGTGTTCAGCCCGCGAGCAGCGGCGCCAGCGCGGCCTTGTCGACCTTGCCGCTCGCGTTCAGCGGCAGCGCCTCGAGGACGACCCAGCGCTTCGGCACCTCGTAGCTCGCGAGGTGCGCCTTCGCCCAGCCCTTGAGGGCCTCATCACTCGGGCGCTCGGCGCCCTGCCGCAGCACGAGCGCCGCGACCCCCACCTGCCCCCAGCGCGCGTCGTCCTCGGGCACGACCGCCACCATCGCGACGTCCGGGTGCTGCCCGAGCGCGAGCTCGACCGCCGCCGGGTACACGTTCTCGCCGCCCGAGATGTACATCTCCTTCTTCCGGTCGACGACGTAGAACGCGCCGTCCTCCGTGCGCCGGAGCACGTCCCCCGTGCGGAACCAGCCGTCCGCGTCGAGCGCCTTCGCCGTCGCCTCGGGGTTGTCGAAGTAGCCCGCCGTCACGTGCGGCCCGCGCAGGAGGAGCTCGCCGGGCACCCCCGCCGGGACCTCCTCCCCCGCGTCGTCCACGAGCTTCGCCGCCCCGTGGAAGGCCGGCCAGCCGACGCTCCCGAGCCGATGCGGCCCCGACAGCGGCGCCAGCGTGAAGCAGTTCGGCCCCACCTCCGTGAGCCCGTACCCCTGCCGGAGCGGTAGCCCCGCCGCGTGGTAGCGCTCGATGAGCGGCAGCGGGCACGGCGCGCCCCCGCAGAGGAGCGCCTTCACCGCCGGCAGCGGCGCGTCCAGGACGCCCGCGTCGATGAGCATCTGGTACATCGTCGGGACCGCGATCGTCGCCGTCACGCGCCCCTCGCGGAGGAGCGCGACCGTGCGCCGCGCGTCGAAGCCGCCGGTCAGGAGCACCGTCCCGCCCTGGTGGAGCGTCGGCGTCGCGAGGCAGTGGAGCCCGCCCGTGTGGAAGAGCGGCAGCATCGCGAGCGCCGTGTCGGCGCGCCCGAGATCGGTCGCGAGCGCCGTGTTCACCGCGTTGAACACCACCTGCCGCCACGCGATCTGCACCCCCTTCGAGAAGCCCGTCGTGCCGCTCGTGTACAGGATGAGCGACACCGCCTCGAGGTCGATCGGGGCGAACGCGCGCGCCGCGTCGCCGCTCGCGAGCAGCGCCTCGAACGCGACGTCGTCCGCCGCGACCGCCTCGTCGCCGAGCCGGACACCCCGGATCCCCCCCGTCGCCCCCCCGCGCACCGCCGCCGCGAGGCCCGAGTTCACGTCGTCGTGAACCAGCGCCGCGGGCCTCGCGCTCGCCACGATGGCCGCCATGCGGGGCGCTGAGAGCCGCGTGTTCAACGGCACGAAGACGAGCCCCGCGCGCACGCACGCGAGGTACGTCTCGAACACCTCGAGCCGCCCCTGCGCGAGCATCGCGACCCGCTCGCCCCGCGCGAGGCCGAGCCCGCCCCGGAGGGCCGCCCCGAGCTGCGTCACGCGCCGGTCGAGCTCAGCCCACGTGACGGCCCGCCCGTGGTCGAGATCGTCGATGGCGACCCGGTCCGGCGCGAGGGACGCCCAGCGGGCGACGAGGTCGTGGATGGCCATCGCCGCGCTCCTCCCGCTCAGAGCATGAGCCGCATCGACAGGATGATGCTGTCCGTCGACTGCAGGCGCGGCTTGGTCGGCTCGCTCTCGGCCATCGTACGCGCCCAGCGGAGCCCGACCGACGCGTACGGCGGCTCGAGCCAGTACGTGAGCCCGACGTTCAGGTAGTGGTTCGTCAGGTTCGACTGCGAGTTCAGCTCGCTGTGGAGGTAGTAGTACTGCGCGCCCGCGCCGACGCGGTCGAACGACAGGTCGAAGCCCGTGCCGAAGACGACGCCCTCGTAGGCGTCCGTGCGCGTCGTGAGGTCGGGCACGGCGAGCTGCTGGTTCTTCCGGTAGGCGCCGGAGAGGTAGAACTGGAACCTCCGGTCGAGGAGCTTCAGGCGCGCGGTCATGCGCGCGTTGAACCCGTTGATCGACTCGTCCGAGTCCGTCGTGGCGTCGACGTCGATGGCGTAGAACTGGCCGGCAACCGCGACGTCCACGACGTCCGTGGCGAGGATGACCGACGGCGAGAACGTCATCACCTGGATGTCCGACCCCGGGACGCCGTTCGAGAGCGCGCGGAGCGGCGCCGTGAAGAGCGTCCCGAGCGACGTGACGTCGCCGCCGAAGCCGAACGCGAGGCTCGTCGTGAGCGGGTTGCCGCCCGTGAAGGCGAGCCCGAAGGTGACGGGCCCGGCCTGGTAGTTGAGGAGGAGCCCCTGGCTCTGGTTGAAGCCCGAGACGAGCAGCGGATCGCGGACGTAGGGATCCATGCCGAAGGCGTCGAGGATGTTGACCGACACGAAGTCGACGGAGGCCGGGTCGCGGATGATGCCGCCCGTGATGGAGAAGTCGCCGACGTCGAAGCGGAGGTAGTTCTCGCGCGCCGAGAAGGAGCCCGTGCCCTCCCAGACGCTCGTCCCGACGGGGCCGTTGCGCGCGAGCGAGAAGCCGAGGTTGCGCTCGAACACGCTCCGGAAGGTGATGAGGCCGAAGAGACGGCCCTCCATGCCGAAGCGCGCGAGCGCGAGCGTCGACACGCGCGACGCGAGGCCCTCGGCCTGGTCGCTCGACGGGAAGTAGCCGACCACGAGCGAGCCGAGCTCGATGACGGGCTTGATGAAGCCGTCGCCGCCGGGCTCCTGCCAGATGGCGAACATCGGGCGCGGGTTCGTGCCGGTCGTGGTGAGGGAGCGGCGAGCCTGGTCGCCACCGTCGGAGGCCGCGCCCTCGTCGGCGCGGGCGCCGGGAGCGGCTGCGAGCGGGAGGAGGCAGGCGGCGACGAGGGCCACCAGCGTGCTGCTGCGGGCGTTCATGACGGAGACCTCCGGGGCGCGGCGGAGCGCGCGGTGACGGCGGGCGCGGCGGGGACGGGGGGGCGCTGCGGGGATGGGGCGCCCGCCCCGACCGGCGCGCGGCCGGCCGGGGCGAGGCAGGGGCGAGCTCAGTCGGCGAGCTTGTCGAGGACGAGGGCGATGCCCGCGTTCGACCGCGGCGTCCCGAAGTGGTTCGCGAAGAACCCGGGGGCGCCGGTGAAGAAGTAGCCGCTCGAGTCGTAGTCGCCGAGCCCGATGGTCTCGTTGTCGACGCAGGGCTCGAGGTCGAGCTTGGACGACGCCTCGGAGATGAACTCGTCCTGGAGCGAGCCGTCCGGGAGGTCCTCCATCGTGACGGTCGTGTACTGGACGACGTTCCCGTCGCACTGGTCCTCCTCGCCGAAGGCGTAGCTGCCGTCCGCGCAGGGGGCCGAGAAGAGGTCGCTCGGGCCGTTCAGCGGCTTCGTGAAGTACGTCGGCACGAACGTCGCGCGATCGCCCATCTCACAGCCGACCGTGCCCTTCATGTTGGCGAGGAAGCTGTCGCAGAGGAGCTTGCCGTTCGAGACGCCGTGGTTCGCGCCGGAGAGCAGGATGACGTCCTTGAGGAACGTGAACGGGTTGATGGCGCCCGTCGTGCCCGCCTTGCTCTCGTTGTAGAGGCGGCGGAGCGCGTCGCGGATGACGGTCACGCCGAGCGAGTGCCCGATCATGCTCACCTTCCGGCCCGGGTACTTCGTGTGAACGGCCTTCACGAGCTCCTCGAGCATCGGCACGGCCCAGCCGTGGTCGATGTTGCGGAAGGGGTTGCCGGTCGCGGACGCCGGGTCGTAGTCGGTGAGCGACGCGACCGTGTCGATGCGCGCGTCGAACGCGACCACCTCGTAGCCGGCGTCGACGAGGCTCTGCGCGAGCTGCTTGCGCGTCGTCGTGTCGACCGTGAAGGTGAAGCCGGCCACGTTCGCGATCTCGGTGCCCGCGAGCGAGGCCTTCGCGTACTCCTCGAAGCTCGTGACCGACGAGGAGTTGCCGTGCACGAGGATGACGACCGGCTTGGTCGTGTCGGGGCTCACCTGCGTGTAGACCTTGGCGGCGCAGTCGTAGCCGGGGAGGTTCGTGCCGTCGGCGGGCGCGCCGGCCGGCACCTCCGCCTCGTTGTCCTGCACGAAGGCCTCGACGTTCTTGCCGTACTCGGTGCGCGCGGCGCAGCCGACGTGGTTCGCGAGGTCGTCGCGGTACTTGCCGGCGTAGTCCGCCTCCTTCTTCACGTCGCCGCCGGACGCGGTCATCTCCGGCGCGTCGGCGATGGACCAGGTGGCGAGCTGCGAGGCGACCGCCGCCGACTTGGTGGCGATGGCCGCGCGGCAGGCCGCGACCGCCGGGTCGACCGTGTCGGTCTCCGTGGTGTCGCCCGCGGTGTCGGTGACCGACGTGTCGTTCGTCGACGTGTCGTTCACGGACGTGTCGGTGGTGGTGTTGTTGTCGTCGTCGCCGCAGCCGGCGGCGAGGAGAGAGAGGCACGCCGCAGCCAGAACGGCGGGCAGGAACGCGATCTTCATCGTCTTCCCCCGAGGAAGGGTTATCGCCGGGGGCCGCGCCGAGTGAGAGTCATTCGAGCGAGCATGCAGACGGCCCCCAACGCTGCGCGGATGATAGCGCTCTCCCCCGCGCCCTGCGAGCATTCCCGGCGATTTCGGGGGCGTGCGATCTCGCACATGCGAGCGACACCCGCGGCGCCCTTCAGATCCGCACGATGGGGACCCGCGGCCCGACGCGGACGGTGAGCGGGCCGCCGTGCTCGAACAGATCGCCGTCGGCCATGTAAGTGAGGCGCCCGCCCGCCGGGTGGATGACGACCTCGCGCGCGACGAAGTCGCGTCCCGAGCGCGGGCGCACCGCGCGGCCGCGCCAGACGCGCCCGAGGTCGCGCACGACGACCGCGGAGCTGCCGTGGAGCGCGAGGAAGTGGAAGGCGTCGTCGACCGTGTCGGCGAGGTGGAACGGGGTGAAGCCGAGGCCGACCTGGCTCACGGTGCCGGCGCAGTGGGCCATGTAGGCGCGCTCGGGGAGGCGCTCGCCGTCGATCTCGAGGGCGGCGACGACGGGGGCCGTGAGCTCCTTGATGAACGCGCCCTGGACGAGCGCGCTCGCGGCGGCGCGGGCGATGGTGAGCGCGGCGGTGACGGCGCTCGGATCGCCGTCGCCGGCGCCGTAGTAGGCGCGCAGGAAGGACTCGAAGACGCCCGTGCCGAACAGGAAGGCGGCGCGGCCGGCGACGTCGAGCGTCGTGCGCCGCATGACGGGCGGGAGCGAGCCGCCCGCGGTGGCGCGGAGGAGGGTGAGGAGGCGCGCCTCGGGGAGGCCGCGCGGGAGGCCGAGGGCGTTGGCGACGGTGTTCATGGTGCCGCCGCGGAGGAGCGCGAGCGGCGGGTGCGGTTCGCCGTCCCAGGCGTTGGCGACCGCGCGGGCCACGATGCCGGCGGTGCCGTCGCCGCCCACGACCCCGACGACGTCGACGCCGTCTGCGCGGAAGCGGCGGGCGGCGTCCTCGACGCTCGGGAGGTCCGTCGTCACGGCGACGGGCCCGCGGCGCCCGACGACCCGCTCGAGGCGCGCGACGGCCTCGGGGTGGCGGCGCAGGTAGCGCGAGCGCGGGTTCACGACGACGCCGATGCGGAGGAACATGGCGCGTGCCATAGGATCCCGGGCGCCCCGCGTCAACGTGCCAGGGGTTGCATCGGCGCGCCGGGCGCGGTTGGATCGCGACGCCCCACCCACCCGGAGCCCACCATGACGCGCCTGCCCGCCCGCGCCGCGCTCGCCGCCACCGCCGCCCTCCTCGCGCTCGCCGCGTGCTCCGACAGCCCGAAGAAGCGCGTCGTCGGCGCCACCTGCAGCACCGACACCCAGTGCAGCTCCGGGCTCTGCCTGCAGGCGACCTGCCTCGACCCCGAGCGCGACGACGACACCGACGGCCTCGTCAACCGCGTCGAGGGCGCCCTCGGCACGAACCCGCTCGCCGCCGACACCGACGGCGACGGCGTGAGCGACGCCGCCGAGATCGGCGCGGACCTCGCGAGCCCGCTCGACGAGGACGGCGACGGCAAGCCCGACGCCGTCGAGAGCGACACCGCCGACGCCGACCACGACTGCGTCCCCGACCAGCGCGACCCCGACGACGCCACCCCCGAGGGGAGCCCGTCCACCATCGCCGACCTCGCCTGCTGCTGCGAGGGCCCCTGCAGCAAGAACGGCCACCCCGACGTCTCCGCGACGTGCACCGGCGAGGGCGACGCCGTCGTCCTGACCTGCTCCCCCGCCCAGGGCGACCTCGACGACGACGGCACGAAGGACCAGTGCGACCCCGACCGCGACGGCGACGGCGTGGACAACGGGCTCGACAACTGCACCGACGTCGCGAACCCCGACCAGTCGGACGTCGACGCCGACGGGATCGGCGACGTCTGCGACGACGTCGACGACAAGCACATCACCTTCACCACCGCCGAGATCGCGACCTTCTGCGCGGACGCCTGCGCCACCGCCGAGAACAGCTGCGAGGGCTCGCCGGTCACCGACTGCGCGCTCACGTGCGCCGCCGACACCGCGCGCGACGGCTGGTGGCTCGCGAGCTACTTCTGCCTCGAGAGCACCTGCGACGCCGCCGCCTGCGGCCTCGGCGAGAGCGAGCCGCTCGCCGAGGATCCGCGCTGCCCCGCCGCCTGCGACGCCCTCATGCCCTGCGAGCTCCCCGAGGTCAGCTTCCCGACGCGCGACGCCTGCCGCGCGCTCTGCACCGGCGCGACCCACGGCGGGAGCGACGCCACCGAGACCATCGCCTGCGCGGCCGCCCTGCCCGACAACGGCGGCGCGTGCGACTTCTTCCCCGTCATCGGCTGCTTCCCCGACTACGCCATCTGCCCGGCCGTCTGCGAGCCCGTGTCCCGACCGGGCTGTCAGCCCGGCGGCCCGCTCTTCGCCAGCTGGCCGGACGAAGCCGCCTGCCTCGCCGACTGCGAGGCGCTCGCGCCCCGGAAGACGCTCGAGCTCCTCGGTTGCCAGGCCGCCCGCGGCTGCACCGACTTCGCGTCCGTCTGCACCGATGAGACCCTCCCGGCCGAGCCGTCCGCGACGTGCGGGACGATCTGCGACGCGTGGCTCGATCGCTGCGGCAAGAACGAGTTCTTCATCCATCGCGAGGCCTGCCTCGGCATGTGCGACGGCGTCCTGACCGGCGTCGCCTGGGCCGACGCCGACGCCACCGTCGCCTGCATCGCCGGGCTCGACGCCTGCCCCACCGACGGCGACGACATCGGCGCCGCCTTCGTCGGCTGCGCCCTCGGCACCTCGCCGCGCTGCGCGACCGACTGCCAGACCATCGCCACCTGCGCGACCGAGCTCCAGCTCGAGGCGCCCAGCGACTGCGAGCGCAGCTGCACGGGCCTGTCGCTCTCGCACCCCGAGCGCGTCGACGCCGTCTTCGGCTGCGTCGAGGCGGGCGCCGCCGTCCCGGACTGCAACGCCGTCTTCAGCTGCCTCCAGCCGCCCCTCGACGAGGTCGTCTGCGCCGGCGCCTGCAACAGCGAGGCCTTCTGCCAGGACCAGAGCGTCGACCCCACCTGCCAGCCCGAGTGCCAGGAGAACCTCACGCGCCCGCCCGCGACCGCCTGGAGCCGCCGCGTCTGCCAGGCCTGGGGCACCTGCGGCACCTGCGACCAGCTCGACCCGAGCGCCCCGCCCGACGCGTGCGTCGCCGCCTGCGCCGCCGCCCCCGACACCTGCGTCGTCGAGGCCTACGGGATCTGCGAGCAGGTCTGCCAGGGGATGGTCGCGGCGCGGCAGGAGGACGCCGACCTCGTCGCGCCCTGCGTCGTCGCGAGCCTCGGCCCCGCGTGCGACCTCTACAGCGCCCTCGTCTGCACCCCCGACCCGCCGTGAGCGCCGCGCCGGGCCGTCACGCGCCGGTCGGCGACGCGTGGCGCTGCACGAGCCGGCGCCGCGTCGTGATCGGGTAGGCCGGGACGCGCGACGGGCGCCGCATCGCGCGCCGCCCCTGCATCACGCGCCCGATCTCGCTCGCGAGCTGGTCGAGGGTGAAGGGCTTCGTGAGGAACCCGTCGAGCCCCGCGTCGAGCGCGCGCTGACGCCACTCGAGGCTCGCGTGCGCGGTCACCGCGACGGCGGGGATCCGCTCGCCGCCCGGCATCGCCCGCACCCGCCGGGTGAGCTCGAGCCCGTCGATCTCGGGCATGTCGAGGTCCGTCACGAGCAGGTCGAAGGGGTGGTGCGCGAAGACCGCGAGCGCCTCGACCGACCTGCCCTCGAGGGTCGCGAGGTGACCGAGGGAGCCGAGGAGGCGCTGCAGCACGAGGCGGTTGATGGGGTCGTCGTCGACGACGAGCACGGCGAGCGGCTCCTCCGGCATCTCGACGACGGCCGGCGCGAGCTCCGGCTCGCTCACGACGAGGAGCTGCTCCGGCCCGGGGGCCGGCGCATCCGGGCTCTCGCGCGGGAGGCGCATCCACGCGCGGAAGGTCGTCCCGACGCCGACCTCCGAGTCGACGTCGATCCGCCCGTCCATCCGGTCGGTGAGCTTCTTGGTGATGGTCAGCCCGAGCCCGGCGCCGGCCGCGCGCTGGCTCTTGAGCCCCTCGAGCTGCACGTGGGGCTCGAACACCCGCGCGAGGTCGGCGCGGGCGATGCCGCAGCCGGTGTCGTGCACGGTGAGGCAGACGCGGTCGGGGTCGTCGGGATCCGCCGCGAGCCGCACGTGGATGCTGCCGTGCGGCGTGAACTTCATGGCGTTCGAGACGAGGTTCAGCGCGACCTGACAGACGCGATCCGCGTCGCCGACGCGCCGCTCGTCGAGCTCGGGCGCGGCGACCGCGGTGAACTCGAGGCCCACCTCGTTCATCTGCCACCGGAGCGGCTCGAGCACCTCGGTGAGGCTCCGGTGCAGGAGGAACGGCTCGGCCCGCACCATGAGCGCGTCGTCGACGTCGAGGCGGCTCGCGTCCTGCACGTCCTGGATGAGGCGCATCAGGAGGCGCGAGGCGTGGTGGGCCGCGCGCAGCTCGCCGCGGAGCTCGGCCGGGAGCTCGCTCGAGCGCAGCGCGAGGTCCGTCATGGCGACGATGGTGTTGAGGGGCGTCCGCACCTCGTGGCTCATGTGCGCGAGGATCCGCGTCTTGGCGCTCGCGGAGCGCTCGGCGGCGGCCCGCGACGCGGCGAGCTCGCGGGTGTGCTGCGAGAGCACGCGGTGGACGCCCCAGGCGATGCCGAGGATGACGACGACGAAGACGATCTTCGCCATCGCGGCCTCGACGGGGCTCTCGCCGGCCGCGCCCGCGATCTGCACGTGCGGCTCGAGCAGGACGGCCGCCGTGACCGCCACGAACACGATGATCGCCCAGACGAGGGCCTCGCGGCGGCTGCCCATCAGGACCGCCGAGAACGAGACGAGCGTGAGCCACCAGATGGTCGACCCCATGCCGTACGCGACGGGCAGGAGGAGCGCCACGACCGCGGTCGCCGCGGACAGGTGGAGGGCGACGGTGGAGCGCGCCTCGCGGCGCTTCCGGAACCAGAGCCACACGGCCCCCATGACGACGGCGCCGAGGGCGTTGCCCCACCAGGGCGTGAGCTTCCCGGTGTCGAGCTGCGTCAGGAGGCGCGCGCCCGCGAAGGAGGCGCAGGAGCCGAACACGGCGAGCACGGCGACGCCGACGAGGCGCGTGCGGTCGATCTCGACGCGCGGCGGCGCCGCGCGGGCTACGCCGACGGGGGTCTCAGCAGGGTGGCCGTCACTGCTCACGCGCTCTGCTTCGGTTACCTCGAGGGGAAAGAACAGGACTTTTGCGTACCCCTTCGTCGCAAGATGGCGACGATCACGTCGGGCACGGCGCCTTACAGTTACAGAAAGTTTCACTTTCCGGCGCGGGGACGTCCCGCGGCCCGCCAGGGTTACACGGGGTCTCGCCTGGAGCGCCTCCGCTGGCCGCGGGGTTACAACGCGGGCGCGGCCGTCGGGGGTGGGGCAGGCGCCGCGGCCACCGGATCGGGGCGCGCGGAGAGGAACCGCGGCGGGAGCGCGACGCCGATCTGCGCGAGCGCGGGCGGCGCGTCCTCCTCGGGGTACGCGTAGCGCCGGAACACGCGGTGGAAGTTCGCGCGCGCGCCGAGCGCCGCGAAGATGGCGTTCAGGCCGAACGTGATGCGGTTGAAGAAGATGAGGTCCGGCGGGAGGTTCAGCTTCTTCAGGTGCTTCTGCTGCATGACGTGGGCGGCCTCCTTCAGGTAGGCGTCGTCGAAGGCGAACTCGCGGTCCTCCTTGAAGGGCGCCATGTGGTAGCCGAAGAAGTCCCACAGGAAGTCGTGGTCGAGCGGGCGCCCGGGGAGCACGATCGCGAGCCTCCGGACGAGCTCGTCGAAGCGCGCGTGGTCGCCGTCGACCTGGGCGATGGTGAGGCCGCGCACGTCGCGCAGGAAGGCGGGGTCGAAGCGCTTCACGCAGCCGTAGTCGAGGAAGGAGACGCCGCCGTCCGGGTGGAAGAGGTAGTTCCCGGGGTGCGGGTCGCCGTTGAAGACGCCGTGCAGGTGCATGGAGTCGAAGACGAAGTCGTGGATGGCCATCGCGGCGAGGCGCTTCTCGTCGGCCGTCGCGGCCGCGAGGAAGTCGGCGAACGCGAGCCCCTCGGCGAGCTCCTGGCCGAGGACGTGCTGCCCGACGAGGTCGTCGAAGACGCGCGGCACGCGGATGACGGGGTGCCCGTCCCAGAGGCGGTGGAAGAGGCGCTGGTTGTCTGCCTCGACGCGGTAGTCGAGCTCGTCCTCGAGGCGCGCCTTGAGCTCGGCGACCATCGCGACGGGATCGGCGTTCTTGTGGAACGAGCCGATGAGCGTCGCGAGCCCCTGGCTGAAGCGGAGGTCGTTCCGGATGGCGGCGTCGACGCCGGGGTACTGCACCTTGAGGGCGACGGGGCGCCCGTCGAGGGCGGTGGCGCGGTGCACCTGCCCGATGGAGGCGGCCGCGAGCGGCTCCTCGTCGATGTGGCGGAGGTGGCCCGCGAGCGGCGCGCCGAGATCGCCCTCGACGACGTCACGCACGAGGTGGAAGGCCATCGGCGGGGCGTCCTGCTGGAGCGCGCCGAGGGCCTGCCGCGCCTCCTCGGGGAGGCTGTCGCGCGTGAACGAGACGATCTGGCCTATCTTCATGAAGACGCCCTTCATCTGCCCCATGAGGGCGGCCGCCTCGCTCGCGGTCTGGATGTGGTGGGCGGCCTCGATCTCCGCGCGGCGGTGGCGGCGCGCGAGCAGGAGTCGGGCGCGGAGGGCGAGGCGGCGCCTGAGCGATCGCGACACGAGCCCGCCGACGGCGGCGGTGCGCGCGGTGAGCGAGGTCTGGATCCCGGCGGCGTTACGGCGGCGCGCGAGTAGGAAGACCGCGAGCGCGACGGCGGCGGAGAGGAGCGTGAACGTGAGGAGCCAGGGCAGCACGGGCGAAGGTGTAGCAGAATCGGGGGCGCGCGTTGACCGCGGGCAGGCCGACGCGAAAAAAGTGCGCGGAGGGTTGACAGCGAGAGTGCAATTAAATACCTGTTCAAAACCGTCGCGCCGGGCCCTCCGGCGAACTCCCAATCAACGGCTTCCACCGCACCCCGGAGCCTCCCAGCATGACCGCCGTCGCCGAGTCGTACGCCACCACGCCGGACCTCGATACCCTCGCCGCGAGCCGCGTCGAAGAGCTGCCGCTCGCCACGCGCTTCCAGCTCGGCGCCGAGCTCACGCCGATCCAGCGCGCCTTCTTCGACAAGCACGGCTTCATCGTGTTCGCGCAGGTCGCGACGGCCGCCGAGATCGACGCGCTCGACCTCGCCGTGCGCGGGATCCAGGACCGCTGGCTCGCCGAGGGGCGGAAGAAGGTCTTCGGGATCCCGCTCTTCGTCGGGCGCGACCACGAGGGGCAGCCCTTCATCCAGCGCTTCGCGTTCACCTCGTGCTTCTCGGACGTGCTGCGCGACTTCGTCCTCGACGCCCGCTTCGAGCCGGTGCGGCGCCTCGTCGGCGAGGACGCGCGCGTCGGGCACCGCGAGAAGGACGGGCTCGTCGTGAACCGGAACCTGAACGTCCCGGGCACGCAGTACAAGTCGCTCGGCTGGCACACGGACGGCCTCCGCGACCTCTTCTACCTGCGCCAGATCGGCCCGCAGCTGAACGTCGGCTTCCACTTCGACAAGACGACGAAGGCGACTGGCGGGCTCCGGATCCTCCCGGGCACCCACAAGCAGGGGATCTGGAAGACCCTCACGCACAAGCCCTACTTCGTCGACAACACGCCGGATCCGGCCGAGATCGCGGTCGAGACGATGCCGGGCGACCTGACCGTGCACGACGGGCGCGCCTGGCACCGCGTCGAGCCGTCGCCGTTCGTCGGCCCGGAGAGCCTGCGCCGCACGATGTACGTGCCCTACCTGACCGACGCCTACCAGCCGAAGGACGAGAGCAGCAAGACCCCGCCGTACCACTACCTCGGCATGGCGGCGCGGCGCGTGAAGCGCGCGCGCTTCGAGCTGCGTGAGCGCCTGAAGGCGCGCCGCTAACGACGCCCGGGGCGCCACGCCCCGTGACCCCGCGACCGCCTCCGACAGCCCGGCAGGCGCGCGCGCGGGTCCGAGTCGCGGCGACGCCGCGCCGGGTGCCCCCCGGCGCCGTCGCCCCCAGTTCGATTCCAGGGACGCCAGAGCCCGTCGCGTGCGGGCAGACGGGCTCGGCGTCCCTGGGGTCGATCGCCCCGTCGCCCGCCCGCTGAGCGGGGCAGCGCGGCCGCGGACGGGTCGTCGCCGCTGGATCGGTCCGCGGGTTCCGGACTAGCTGCACTCGGGGAAGTTCGGACCGAGCCAGGCGCGGCGTCGTGGTCGCAGGTGGCTACGCGAGGAGGAGCGTACCGAGGTGCGTGAACTGACGAGCGGAGCCGCCTGAGACCACAAGAGCAAGCCTGGCGACGGGAGAATTTCCCCGAGTGCTGCTAAGCTCGCGCGCCAGAGCCGACGGCCCGGAGCCGACGCGCGCCCATCGCCCATGACGATCCGCACGAACCTGCCTGCGCAGCGACGCCCGCTCCTCGGGCGCGACGCCGACCTCGCCTGCTCCGTGAGCGCCTCGCGGCGGGCGCGCGCCTCGTCACGCTCACGGGCAGCGCCGGCTTGGTCGTCGAGCCTCGCCCGCGCCCTCGGCCTCGCCGAGGCGGGCGACCCGGCAGCGCGCTGGCGTGGCGGCGTCGTCGCGGTCGATGTCCCCGCGAGCGGCGCCCTCGTGGACGCCGTCGCCACCGCGCTCGGCGTCACCCTCCAGGCGCGGGCGAGGGCGAGCGCGCGGCCGGGCTCGGCGCCCACCTCCGCGAGCTCGGCGCGACCCTCCTCGTCCTCGACGACGTCGAGCGCGATCTGCACGGGACGCGCGCGCTCGTGCCGACCTGGCTCGATCTCGCGCCCGAGCTCACCGTGGTCGCGGTGTCCCGCGAGGCCCTCAGGCTCCCCGACGAGGTGCGTCACGTCGTCGGGCCCTCCCTCGGGCGGCGACGATCCGCGGGAGGTCGGCGCCGCCGAGGCGCTCTTCACGATCCGCGCGGAGGCGGTGAGCCCCGGCTGCTCGGCGGCCCTCGGCTTCGCGGAGGCCGCGCGCGCGCTCGTGCGCCAGCTCGACAGGAACCCGCTCGCCATCGAGGTCGCCGCGGCGCGGATGACCGTCATGACGCCAGCGTCCCTCCTCAGGCGCCTCGACGAGCGGCTGCGCCTCCTGCGCGCCGCGCCGATCGGCGCCGGTCGCGGGCTCTGGGACTCGCTCGCCGAGTCGTGGGAGGCGCTGACCGAGCGCGAGCAGCGCGCGCTCATGCGGCTCGCGGCGCTCCGCGCGCCGGCGCCCTCGAGGCGCTCGAGCACGTCGCGGACGACGGCGACGGCGACGCCCTCGCGGTGATCGAGGCGCTCGCGCGCAAGTCGCTCGTCGCGACCGCGCCGTCCGGGCCCTATGGCGAGCCGCGGCTCGCGCTCTACGAGACCGTCCGGGCCTTCGCGCGGGAGCAGCGCGATCGCCACCCGGCCTCGAGCGCGAGGCGCTGGAGCGGATGGCGAGCTGGTTCACGGACTTCGCGACGGCGCGCGAGGCCGAGCTCCGCACGAGCCGCGCCGCGGAGGCGCGGAAGGCGCTCGTCGACGCCTTCGAGAACCTCCTCGCCGTGGTCGAGGCGACGGCGGACCCCACGCGAACAGCCCGGTTGCTCGTCGCGCTCGAGGCGGTGTTCCGGCGGATCGGCAGCGACGCCCGCGCCCTCGCCTATCACGAGCGCCTGGCGCCCCACCTCGCGGGCCTCGAGCCGCGCCTCCGCGTGCGCGTCGAGGTCGTCCACGCGACGCACCTCGCGGCCCTCGGGCGCGAGGCGGACGCCGAGCGCGCCTACGCGAGCGCCATCGCCACCGCCCGCAGGACGGGCGACGCTGCGCTCGTCGGCTACGCGCTCTACCGCGCCCACGTCCTCGTGCACTACGGGCCCGCCGCGCTCGCCGCGCTCGAGCGGCGCCTCCGCGAGGCCACGTCGCTCCTCGCGGAGCACGGCTCGACCTGGGACCGCGCCGCGGCAGATCAGGCGCTGGGGCTGGTCCTCCTCCACCTCGGGCGCGGCGACGAGTCGCGCGAGGCCCTCGAGCGGGCGATCGCGCAGATGCGCCGCGGGCGCCTCTCCAGCCTCCTCGGCCCGGCGCTCAACAACCTCGGCCACCTCGAGGGGCGCGCGGGCGACTGGGAGGCCGCCGCCGCCTGCCTCCGCGAGGCCCTCGGGGCCGCGCGCGACGACGGCGACAAGCGCCTCGAGTGCGTGGTGCGCCGGAACCTCGGCGAGTGCGCCCTCCGCGACGGCGACTACCCGGCGGCGCACGCCTGGCTCGAGTCCGCGAGCGCCATCGCGGCGGACGTGGGCGTCGCGCGGATCAGGGGTCGCCGCCTCCTACCGCGCCGGGATGGCGCTCCTCGCCGGTGACACCGCCGAGGCGGCCGCCTCGGGCGGGAGGCGCGAGCGCACCACGCGCGCGCCGCGTGGCACGACCCGGTCGCCGAGGGCCTCGCCGACTGCGTCCTCGCCATCGCCGAGGCCGCGGAGGGCAGCGCCGCCGAGGCGGCCGGCGTGATGGCGCGGGCGCGCGGCGTCCTCGCCGGGGCCGGCGACCCCACGCTCGACCACGTCTGGGAGATCCACGCGGCCCACCTCGACCTCGTCGCCGGCGCCGCGACGCCCGACGAGGCGCGCGCCCGGGCCGACGAGGCCGCGCGCGCCGCGGTCGTCGAGGCAGGCGCGGCGCCGATCGTCCGCGCGCACCAGCTCGAGCTCGCGCGCCGCCTCCTCGACGCGACGCTCGCCCGCCGCGCCGGCGCCCACCCGCGCTCCCGGCGCCGGGCGATGCGGCCACCGTCTTCCCGGGCCGCGTCGCGCTCGAGGCCGACGGGCGCGCGTTCACGACGGCGGGCGGCGAGCGCGTGTCCCTCGGGCGGAAGGCGAGCGCGCGGCGCGTCCTCGCGCGGCTCGCCGAGGCGCGGCTCGCGGAGGGCG
The DNA here is from genome assembly GCA_020632715.1 of Deltaproteobacteria bacterium. Classification (GTDB taxonomy): domain Bacteria; phylum Myxococcota_A; class UBA9042; order PHBI01; family PHBI01; genus JACKFA01. The sequence goes on along the minus strand of JACKFA010000002.1, from coordinate 903,122 downwards.
GGCGCCCGCTCGACGTCGAGACGCTCTTCGAGGTCGGCTGGCCCGGCGACCGCGTGCAGGAGCCGTGGCGCTCGAACCGCGTCTACGTGCTCATCGCCAAGCTCCGCGGCGCCGGGCTCGGCGAGGGGCTCGCCCACGACGGCGACGGCTACGTGCTCGCCGCCGACGTGGACGTGGTCCCGCCGCGAGAGTGAACGCCGTTCACTCGAGCGTCATGCTCGTGCACGCCTTCTCGAACATGGCGAGCGTGGCGTCGACGTTCGGCACGCCCGCGGAGCGCGCCTGGACCGCGCGGCAGGAGACGCCGGCGCCGTCGGGCCGGAGCCGCCAGAAGACGAGCTCGGCCGTGCCGCCGGTCGCGTTCACGCCCGCGACGAGCAGGCCACCCGCGACCTCGGCGCGCTTCTTCTCGACCATCGGCTTCTGCTTCGTGCCGGACTCGAGCTTCAGGTCGGCGAGCGCCTTCGGCGGGAGCGTCGTCTCGAGGCGGAACGTGAACTTCGGGAGGCTGAAGTTGTCCTTCGCGGGCGCGACGTACGCGATGAACGGCGAGTCCGCGTCCCGCACGAAGCCCTGGGGCAGCGAGACGGTGACCTTCTGCCCCTTCACGTCGACCTGGGTCGCGGCGAGGGTGGCAGCGCTGAAGTCGTCGTCGCCGCCTCCGGCGGCCTCGCCCTTGCCGCCGCAAGCGGCGAGGAGGGGCGAGACGGTGAACGCGGTGACGAGGACGACGCGGACGAGAGAGCGGCTGGATCGCATGGCGACTCCTGGTGATGGGGCGGGCGGGGAGCCCGCCGCGTTGTGCGCCGCCTACTACCCGCCAGCGCGCCCCGGAGGGACCTTTCGATTCCTTAACACTCGGGCGACGACGTCGGCGCCGCCGACATCGTCGCGGCCTCGCCCTTCCCTCGACGCCGCCCCGACCGCTAGACTGGAGGCATGTGTCGTCCAGCCCTCCGCCTCGCCCTCCTCCTCGGGCTCCTCCTCCACGCCGCCGCGCCCGCGCGCGCCGTCCCGCCGCCGAACCTCCCGCTCCCGCCCTGCGTGGAGGACGAGGACGGCTTCAAGCGCGGCGCGTGCCCCAAGGAGGACCCGGACGTCTCCGGCTCCTACGGCGGCTGGTTCAGCTACAACAGCTCCGCGATGGCCTACATCGACCCGCAGATCCCGGTCTGTAGCTCCTGGGGCAAGTACGACCTCGTGTGGTCGCCATCGCCCTGCTACTCGGCCACCTACCCCGTCGAGGTGCTCGGCTGCGCCTGGGTGAGCGTCCTCGACGACCGCTTCTACGAAGGCTCCTGCAAGGGCGCCCTCTTCTCGTCCGAGACCGCCGCCACGGCGCCCGGCGACCTCTTCGACGTCCACGCGCCCGAGGGCGGGCGCTGCGGCGCCACCGCGGCGTTCAGCGTCTACGTCTACGGCGGGCCCGCGAACCAGCCCGACCGCGTCTGGTCCGCCATCGGGCCGAGCTCCCTCGGCTGCGAGGTCGACTACCTGGGCCCCGAGCCGGACGGCCTCTACGGGCCGACCTGGGTCAAGCTCTCCGCGTCCATCGCGCACTCCCAGACCAACGACGACCGCAGCGAGGGCGTCCGCCGCACGACCCACTTCTACGTGCCGATCCACGGCCAGCTGCGCGACCTCGGCCCCGTCGCCGGCTTCGTCGTGAGCGACATCCGGGGCGCGGAGGTCGCGTTCGAGAACCGCTCCATCCACACGACCGGCGAGGCGATGACCTACCGCTGGGACTTCGGCGACGGCGGCAGCTCCGGGGCCGCGGACCCGACCCACACCTACGCGCGCTCCGGCACCTACGAGGTCAAGCTCACCGCGCGCGACGCGACCGGCGACGAGGACGACTACTCCTCGGCCGTCACCGTGGACTTCAAGCTCGTCGTCGAGGTGACGGCCGACGAGCGCACCCCACAGGTGGGCGAGGACTTCGGCGTGGACGTGGTCGTCGCGAACCCCTTCGACGCGGAGGTCACGACCTTCGGGCTCGCCGGCGCCTTCGGGCTCGTCGTCGACCCCACGGCGCTCGAGCTCGTGAGCGGCCCCGACGTCACCTGGGGGACGGAGCTCGCGGCGGGCGAGCGGCTCGCGATCCACTACGTCCTGCGGCCGCTCGCGACCGGCGAGCACGACATCGAGGTGCGCGCGCAGGGCGAGGTCCGCGGGGTGAGCTGCTCGAACCGCGCGAGCACCTCGGTGCGGGTGCCCGTGCGCCTCCACATCGAGCTCACGACGTCGGTCGACTCGGAGACGAAGGTCGGCGACGAGCTCGACGTGGTCGCCCACCTCCGGAACGACGAGGACGGCACCATCGACAACATCAAAGCGGACCGGCTCGAGCTGGTCCCGAGCGACATGCTCTCGCAGGTGCGCGGGCCGCTGACCGAGGGCGGCGCCGACCCGCGCGTCTCGCCGCTCTCGCTCGGGCCGGGCGAGTCGACCACGATCTCGTGGCGCTACAAGGCCGAGGGCAAGGGCAAGGCCACGCTCACCGCGTTCGTGTCGGGCAAGGACCCCGACACGGGCGAGCTCTTCTTCGTGTCGGACGACAAGACCATCGCCATCGAGACGGCCGCGCTCGACATCACCGACTTCCGCCTGCAGCCGGGCGCGCCCGTGCCGGGGACGTTCGGGAACCTGCGCGGCACCATCACGAACATCGGCTCGGTGGACGTCACGGACATCGACTTCGAGCTCACCACGACCACGCCGCAGTTCGACGTCATCACGCCGCGCCTCGAGGGGCTCGACCCGTCGGTGTCGCCGCGCATCGCGAAGCTCGAGGCGGGCGCGTCGCAGGAGTTCCTGATCCCCGTCGGGCTCGTCCTCGCGGTCGGCGACCGCGCGACCTACGAGGTCGAGCTCGAGATGACGGGGCAGGCCGCGATCGACGGCGACGACGCCGAGGTCGTGGCCGACGCGCGGGCCGCGGCGGGGCTCGACCTCTCGGTCTACTGGACGTCGCTCCTCGAGGAGGTCCGTAAACAGCTGCTCTTCGAGCTCTTCGAGTTCATCGACGGCGTGAACGACTGGGGGAACCGCTCGACCCTCGGCGGCATCGCCGTCGGCGGCGGCCAGGGCGCGCTCGCCGCGTTCCAGAAGATGGGCGACGGGCTCCTCTCCGCGAACGACTTCCTCGCCTACACCATCGGGAACGGCGGCGAGGAGCTGAACCGCACGGGGCAGGCCGTCGTCGACGCGTGCCGCGAGTACCTGCACACGACCTCGAAGAAGAAGATGGCGGTCGACCTCGCGAACCTCGAGGAGAACCTCGCGGTCGGGGCCGTCGACACGTTCGCGCAGTGGCTCTATCAGATCGACAAGGCGCAGGCGAAGGGCGACGTCCGCGAGGTGTCGCGCCTCATCAGCGAGCCCGGGACGGAGCTCGCCATCGGCCTCGTCGTGAACGAGGCGGGCGGCCAGATCCTCGGGAAGCTCGCGAAGACGGGCGCCGGCCGCAAGGTGATGGCGTTCTTCAAGCGCGGGGTCGACGTCGAGGAGGCGGTCGCGGGCGGGAAGGCCGTCGAGACCGTCATCGACGCGGAGTACGCGAGCCTCCGGGAGATGCCGACGGGGGTGCGGCTCACGGGCGAGACCGTCGCGCGCGCCGGGCTCACGACCGAGGAGCACGCGTGGATGATCGAGATGGCGCAGGAGCACGGCGTCGCGTTCTTCGTGCGCCCGCGCCCGGCGGAGGCGGCGAAGTGGGCGCGCCTCGGCTACAACGGCAAGCCCATGCTCATCAAGTGGAAGTCGGTGAGCGAGCTCGACGCGAAGTGGCTCGGCTTCGAGGACTTCATCGGGCGCGAGGGGCTCGTCGTGATGCGCGAGCCGAAGGACCCGTACCCGGCGCTGAAGAAGGCGATCGAGCAGGGGGAGCTCGCGTGGGAGAGCCCCGAGGTGAAGGAGGTCGTGGAGCGCTACGGGACACGCTACGCGGACTGGCTCGAGCACAAGAAGCTCGTCGACAAGCTGAACGCCGAGGGCGGCTTCGAGGTGCAGCGCTACGGGAAGACCATCAAGACCAAGGTCATCGTCGACGAGGACGGGCTCGTGCGCTTCAGCCACAACGGGCAGCCGGTCTTCAGCGACGTCGACATCTGGCACATCGCGAAGCCGAACGGCGACCCCATCCCGAAGCAGCTCTACGACGACCTGCTCGAGGCGGGCGGCGCGGGGTTCGACGCGCAGCACGGGGCGACGGCGAACTCGGGGGACTTCTACGATGCCGCGCAGGCGAAGAAGTTCATCGAGAAGTACGGCGCCGAGCACACGCGCGGCGGCGGGGATCCGCTGCTCATCGTGCAGCCCGACGTGACGACGCTCGGCTACGTGAAGTCGATCGAGCTCCCGGCGGAGCTCCCGTCGGGGACGATGGGCGACCTCTACCAGATGGGCTCGTTCAGCTACGAGGGAGCAGGCTACAAATGAAGGCGACGACGACGTTCTCGGCGGCTGTGCCCGCCACGGCGAAGGCGGCGCGCGCGTCCGCCACGGCGGTCTGCCTGCTGGCGCTCGGGCTCGGGCTCGGCGCCTGCGGCGACGGCTCGTCGGCGTCGAAGGAGGGCGTGTCCTTCGACGAGGTGAAGGTGGGGGCGTGCGGCGCGCCGGCCGCGGACAGCGTGTTCGTCTCGCGGTTCAAGGTGGGCGTGTGCAACGCGGAGCACGCGATGGAGGTGGCAGGCCGCTTCGAGCTCACCGACGACGACTACGCCGAGTACCCCGGCGTGACCGAGCTGATGTTGGCGATGTACGACCGCTGCCAGGCGCAGTTCGAGGCGTTCGTCGGGATCCCGTTCTGGGACTCGACCTACGACCTCACGACGGTGACCCCGTCGGCCGGCACGTGGGCGCTCGGCGACCGCACTGTGGTCTGCCTCGTCAAGGACATCGACGGCGAGCCGCTCACGAGCCCGGCGCGGCTCTCGCGGCGCTGACTACGGGGTCGGGTCCACGCACACGACGTCGTCGAGCTGCACGTGATCGGCCGCGGCGTCCGTGTTGCTCGCGTAGAAGACGAGGACGCACCAGCTGACGGCACCTCCCATCTGGAAGTGGGCGACCTGCCAGTCGGCGCCGTCGACGGCGGCGAACTCCGTGTCGGGCCCCCAGCCGCCGCAGTAGGCGCGCTGCCGGTAGGTCCCCTTGCCGCGCACGCGGTAGGCGCAGTCGTAAGTCTTCCCGGGGACGACCGGGAACGGCTCGGTGACGAACCGGTCGGCCGGGACCGTGGTGTCGACGAGCTGACACGCGTAGCTCCCGCCGTGGACGCTGGCGCTGTACTGGCGGACGTTCGCGGGCGCGATCTCGGTCGTCGGGAAGTAGGGCGTGCAGCCGTCGCACTCGCCGTACCAGGCGTCCGGGAGGAGGTAGGTCGCGGCGCCGCCGAAGGAGTAGTCGCTCCACGCCTCGAAGCCGCCGTTCGGGACGACGTTCGCAGGGGCGTCGACGCCGACGCAGGTGTGCGTGGCGACGTCGCAGGTCGGGAGCGCGTCGTCGCAGTCGGAGAGCCGCGCGCAGCGGCCCGGCGCGACCACGCAGGCCGCGTCGGCGGGGCGGCAGGCCTGCCACGCCTCGCAGGTGACGCCGGCGCAGGGGTCGCCGGCGACGCAGGTGTGCGTGGCGACGTCGCAGACGGGGGTCTCGCCGTCGCAGTCGATGGTGGCGTCGCAGCGCCCCGCCGCGAGGGCGCAGCGGTGGTCGTCGCCGCAGGTCTCCCAGGCGGCGCAGTCGCCGGCGTCCGCGCAGAAGCCGGGGGCGGTCGCGCAGGCGGCGTCGGCGTTCACGCAGGTCTGCCACGCCTCGCAGGTGACCGTGTCGCACGGCTCGGGGGCGCGGGCGCAGCGGACGTCGTCGAGGTGGAGGTGATCGCGCGCAGCACCCGTGTTGCGCACGGAGAAGACGAGCTCGAAGGCCGCGGCGTCGGCGGCCTGGTTGAAGGTGTAGACGACCTCGCGCCAGGCGTCGTCGTCGACGGTCGTATAGCCGGAGTAGCTCGAGTAGTCGTCGGTGTAGCGGGCGTTCCGGATCTCGCCCGCCCCGCGCACCCAGTAGGTGCAGGTGTAGCGCCCGGCGGCGAGCGCGAACGGCGCCGTCGTGAAGCGCTTGTGCCCGCTCGCGGCGTTCACGAGCTGGCAGGCGCGGACGCCGTCGTGGGCGAGGCTCGCGTCCTCGGCGATCCCGTCGCTCGCGAGGTTCGTGGCGGCGCCGACCCAGCCGAGCGGGAGGCCGCCCGCCCAGCGCTCGAAGCTCCCGTCGGCGACGACGTTGTCCTCGGGGGCGATGACGGTGTCCGTCCCGCCGCCGTCGGCGGGCGAGGCGTCGGCGACGTCGCTCGGCGTGGTGTCCTGGGCGTCGCTCGTGTCCTCGGCGTCGAGGACGTCGGCGGGCGCGGTGTCGTCGACCGTCGCGTCGGTCGCGACGTCGGCGGCGTCAGTGTCCGCCGTGTCGGACGCGTCGGCGTCCGCCGGGGACGCGGTGTCGCTCGCGGTGTCCGCGCCGACGTCGGCGCTGTCGGCGTCGCGCGTGTCGATCGCGGCGTCGACCGCGGCGTCCGCGGTGTCGGCGCCATCAGCGCCGTCGTCGCCGCAGGCCCCGAGGAGCGCCGTCAAGCAGAGCGCCAGGATGGTGGTTCGCGTCACGATCGCCTCTCGCGGTGAGCGCGCCGGGGGTGTGTCGCAGCGAGACCTCGCCGCGTCCTTCCGCGCGGCGCGGGTCATAGCACCGTGGTCGGCTCGAGGCGAGGACGGACCGCGCGGGCGCCGCGAGCCCGGGGCCGGCGCCGCTGCGCCACCTCGCACGGCGCGGTGCGACCTTTGCCACGGCTCCGCGCGCGCCGGACGACCCAACCCCTCGAGATCTCGCCGAGCTGCGGGTGGCACGACCCTTGCGACGCCAGACCCGGGGCCGGTCCGACATCATCGTCGCGCGGCGTGCCCGACGCGTCCGTCGCTCGCGATGAAGGAAGCGACGGTATGGGCGCCATCGAGCAGATCGAGCGGGAGCGGGTCGAGCGCGCGCCCGAGCCACGCCGCGTCGAGGCGGCGAGCGCGGGCCCGGAGAGCGTGGCGGAGCACGCCGCGCGCGAGGGAGGCTACGAGGCGCAGCGAGCGGCGCTCGCGCCGGCGGGACAGGGGCTGGCGGTGCAGCTCGCGGCGCTCGCGCCCGAGGAGGCCGAGCGGAGCCCGGGCGACAGCGCGGGCGCCGGGGGACGCGTCCGCGCCAGGGTCCCGAGCGCGGGTCCGCGGGCCGCGGTGGTCCAGATGGACGTGGGCGACATCATCGCGCGCCAGGAGACGCCGCTGCAGAAGGTCGTGCGGGCCCTCCGCGGCGGGAGCGATCCCGAGGAGATCCGGGAGCTCCTCGCGGCGCTCGAGGGGGAGCTCGGGGCCCGGGTCGTCAAGATGCAGATCCAGAAGCGGCTCGACGAGGCCGGAGACGCCTACGCCGCCGTCGGCCACGAGCTCCTCGGCACGGCGCCCCCGCGCCCGCGCCGCCGAGCTCCCCCCGGCGGAGGCGCCCCGCGCCCTGAGGCGCGCCCCCCGGGCGAGGCGCCGCTCGTCGCGCCGCCGCGTACCACGTCGCTCGAGGCGGGCGAGCCGGCGCGCGACGGCGACCGCGAGGAGGAGGAGGAAGAGGACACCGAGGCGCCGGCGCCGGTCGCCGAGGATCCGGGGCCCCTGATGGACGTCGCCGCGCTCCACGCGGCCGGCGGCGGGACGAAGCTCAAGCTCGGCGGTGTGTACAAGCAGATCGCCACCGCGGTCGGCAGCTTCCACGCGGCGCCCGAGGCCGACGAGGCCCAGATCGCGGCGAAGCAGGCGCGGTTGCCGACGCTCCGCGCGCTGATCGCGTCGTGGAGCGCTCGCCGGGAGCGGCGCAACCTGAAGGAGGGGCTCCGCAGGCTCTTCGCGAAGGGGGCGTTCCGGCAGCGGCGCGCGGCGCTCGCGACCCTCGAAGCGCAGACCCGCCGCGAGGAGCGGGAGCTCGAGCTCTTGAGCCGCGTCGTGGCGGCCTGGGAGGCCACCCACAAGGAGGAGGTCCGGCAGGGCTCGACGGTGAAGGCGCAGAAGCGGAAGCTCCTCGCCATGCCGCGCCTGAACCAGCTCCTCGAGAGCTGGTCGGGCGCGCGCAGGAACCCGGCGCGCGACGAGCGCGTCCGGGCGCTGAAGGCGAGCGTCGCCGACGTCGAGGGCGTCTCGAAGACCGTCCCGAACGGGCAGATGGAGCGCCTCGCGGCCGACGGCGACGCCGATCTGACGCTCGCGACCGACGCCCACGTGCTCGAGGCGCTCGACCCGCGCCACCGCGACTGGACGGTGCACCACGCGCTGTACCATCGCTGGCACGAGGAGGCGGGGCAGAAGACGCTGCTCGCCTACCTCACCTGGCTCGACGCGCAGGAGAAGACGTACGGGCCGCTCTACAAGCGCTGGAGCGAGACCCCGGCGATCCGCGAGGGGACGCCCAACTTCTGGGCCTGGGCGAACGCGCAGGACCACGCGACCGTCCGCGACGACGGCGCGCGCCTGAAGCGCATCGACTACCTGCGCCCCGAGAACCAGTGGAAGATCCACTTCGCCGGCCACCAGCTCTGCTACCTCCTCCCCGAGGCGGAGCGCGGCGGCGGGGGCGGCGATGGCGCCGAGGGCGAGCGGCCGCGGCTCGCGCCGCTGACGGCGGGCAACGCCATCTACGTGATGGACGGCGCGGGCACGTTCTGGGCGCGGCAGGAGACCGAGGAGACCCAGAAGCACTTCCACCACTCGAGCTTCCTCGGCGGCAAGGCCGTGGCCGCGGCCGGCAAGCTCGAGGTCGCCTCCGGGGTCGTGGGCACCGTCGACTCCGAGAGCGGCCACTACCAGCCGCAGCCGCGCTACGCGTTGCGCGCGGCCAGGGCGCTGCTCGCGAAGGGCACGCCGGGGACGATGAAGGTGAAGCCCTTCATCACGGACCGGCTCCAGTCCCGGAGCGCGACGCTGCCGGCGACGGTGCTGCTCGCCGGGCTCCAGGCGCTGACGGGGCGCTGCGACGCGGCCGCCCTCGCCGAGCTGTGGCGCGCCGAGGCGACCGGGCCGGACAAGCGCGTGCTGCAGTGGGTGATGATGTCGGTCGTCGGGGGCCGCGCGGCGGACACGCCGGAGCCAGGCCACTTCGAGGAGGCGTCGAGCGCGATCCGCGAGATGCTGTGAGCGCGGGCGGCGGCGGCGCAGGCCTCGCCGCGGGCTGACGCGCTCGCGGCGAGGCGGGGGCTCACTCAGGGCGCGCCGAGCTCGGCGAGGGCGGCGTCCATGAGCGGCGCCCAGCCGGCGTTCGCGAGGGGGCTCGCCGGGCTCGGGTGCGGGACCGACCCGATGACGAGCCCCGGGAGATCGCCCACGACGTCCTGGAGCTTCTTCTCGGCGAACTTCCCGACGCCGACGGCGAGGCGCGGCCGGAACGCCTCGACCGTGCGCCGCAGCGCCCGGTCGCAGGCCGCGAAGAGCGGCTCGCGCTCGGCCTTCGGGAGCTTCTCGGGGACGCGGTTCCGGCCGCTCTCCTCCATGAACACGAGCGGACAGTAGTTCAGGATGAAGTAGCGCGCGAAGAAGGCCTCGGGCGTGCCGTAGCGCTCGCGCGCCCAGCCCCAGAGGCGGGCGCCGGAGACCTCGCTGCGCGTGCAGTCGAAGCCCTGCACCGGGCGCTTCGGGTGCTCGACGGCGGGCTTGCCGACCGGCGCCTCGAGCCCGAGCCAGTCGCGCACGTGGCCGACCTCGCCGAAGGGGACGCCCGTCTGCGCCATGCCGAAGGGGCCCGGGTTCATGCCGAGGAGGAGGACGTCGCGAGGGCCCTGCCCGAAGCGGGCGCAGTAGGCGTCCCACGGGGCGCGCGCGTACTCGAGGGGGTTGTAGACGTGGGTGACCGGCGCCGCGAAGGTCATGCCGCGGAGGTCCGCCACGAGGTCGTCGGTGATGGTCGAGAGCATCGCCTCTGCGTCGTCATCGTCGTCGCGCACTCCGTCGCGCGCGGGCTCTGTCGATAGCAGATCCCGCCGCCATTCTGAAGCGCACCGCCGCCGTCGCTACATCGACGCGAGCAGCGCCTCGACCCCGGCCTCGCCGACCCGCGTCGCGTAGAGGCGCGGCTGGTTCTCGCGGAGCCACTCCGACGCCCCCTCGTCCCACGGCATGACGCCGTCGTCCTCGGGCCAGAAGAGCTGCCACGCGGTGAACCCGTCGCCGCCGTAGAACCAGCGCGCGTACCCGAGGAAGGGCTCGTACCAACGCGCGGCCACGGGCCGCAGCGCGAGCTCGCCGTCCTCGATGACGTCGGCGATCTCGGCGTCGAGCGCGAACCGTTCGCCGTCGCGGATCCGCTCGCCGAGGAGGTTCAGGACGCCGCCGGCGGTCTCGAGATCGAGCCCGAAGACGACGAGCTCCGGGTGGCCATGGCTCCGCTCGAGGCCGATCGTGTAGGCCCAGCCAGGCGTGTCGGCGTCCTCCGGCACGAGGACGAGGTGCCAGCCCACCTGGGCGACGTCGTCGAGCAGCTTCTGATCGTCGTCGTCGCGGGGCTCCGGTAGCGCGTCGGACATGCGTTCGCTCCCTCGTCGGTGATGGTCGAGAACATGCGGGGTCGATACCAGATCGCGGCCCCCGCGTCGCCCGCGCCGCGCGGCCCGCCGCGTGACTCGCGCGCCGCCCGTCCCTACCCTGCCGCGACCCCAGCCCGGAGCCGCCCGCCGTGACCGCCGCCCCCACCGACCCAGCGCCGCTCGACCTCGCCCTGGCCCCCGCCCTCCGCGGCCTCCGCTTCGACGACGCCTTCGTGAGCGCCCTCCCCGGCGACCCCGAGCCCCGGAACTACCGCCGGCAGGTCGTCGGCGCCGCGTACTCGCGCGTCCTCCCGACCCCGGTCGCCGCGCCGCGCCTCCTCGCCTGGGTCCCCGAGGTCGCGTCGCTCCTCGGCCTCCCCGACGACCCCGCCGCCCGCGACGCCCTCACCCCCGTGCTCGCCGGCAACGCCCTCCTCCCCGGCATGGCCCCCTACGCCGCCTGCTATGGCGGCCACCAGTTCGGCAACTGGGCGAACCAGCTCGGCGACGGCCGCGCCATCACCCTCGGCGAGCTCGAGGCCCCGGGCGGCGCCTCGTACGAGCTCCAGCTCAAGGGCGCCGGCCCCACGCCGTACTCGCGCACCGCCGACGGCCGCGCCGTCCTGCGCTCCTCCATCCGCGAGCTCCTCCAGAGCGAGGCCATGCACCACCTCGGCGTCCCGACGACGCGCGCGCTCTCGCTAATCGGGACCGGCGAGCCCGTCCTCCGCGACATGTTCTACGACGGGCGCGCGCGGCACGAGCCCGGCGCCGTCGTCTGCCGCGTGGCCCCCTCCTTCCTCCGCTTCGGCAACTTCGAGATCCTCGCGGCGCGCCAGGACCTCGATCTCCTCGAGCGCCTCGTCGATCACACCGTCACGCGCCTCTTCCCCGAGCTCGGCCCGCCCGGCCGCGACGCGACGCTCGCCCTCCTCGCCGAGATCGCCCGCCGCACCGCCGTCATGGTCGCCCACTGGATGCGCGTCGGCTTCGTCCACGGCGTCATGAACACCGACAACATGAGCGTCCTCGGGCTCACCATCGACTACGGCCCCTACGGCTTCCTCGACGTCTACGACCCCGACTGGACCCCGAACACGACCGACGCCGGCGGCCGCCGCTACCGCTTCGCGAACCAGCCCCAGATCGCGCTCTGGAACCTCGTCCGCTTCGCGAACGCCCTCTACCCCTTGATCGGCGAGGCCGCGCCCCTCGAGGAGGCCCTGTCCGCCTACGCGAGCACCTTCGCCGTCACCCACGAGGCCATGATGGCCGACAAGCTCGGGCTCGTCGCCTTCGACCCCGACCGCGACGTCGCCCTCGCGCAGGACCTCGACCGCCTCCTCCGCCGCGTCGAGACCGACATGACGATCTTCCATCGCCAGCTCGCGGCCGTCCCGACCGCGCCCGACGCGGCCGACGCCGCGCTCCTCGCGCCGCTCGCCGACGCCTTCTACGAGACCTCGCGCCCCGCCGACCACGACGAGGCCCTGCTCGACTGGCTCCGCCGCTGGGGCGCCCGCGTCCGCGCCGACGGCCGCCCGGACGCCGAGCGCGTGGCCGCCATGAACCGCGCGAACCCGCGCTTCGTGCTCCGGAACTACCTCGCGCAGGAGGCCATCGACCTCGCCGAGGCCGGCGACCCGTCCCGGATCCTCGAGCTCCTCGACCTCATGCGCCGCCCCTACGACGAGCAGCCCGGCCGCGAGCGCTTCGCCGCCCGCCGACCCGAGTGGGCGCGCCACAAGGCGGGCTGCTCGGCGCTCTCCTGCTCCTCGTAGGTTCGCGTCAGCCCGCGGCGTTCTCGGCGGCCGCGCGGAGCTCCGCGAGGTGGTGCCGGCCGAGGCCGAGCGCCTCGAGGTGCGGCACAGGGTCCGCGAAGAGGTGCCCCGGGAAGCAGAGGTGCCCCGCCTGGATGGCGATGGCCCGCGCCGCGAGCACGGCGTGCTCGACGCTCCCGTCCGGCGCGAGCGCGTCCGCCGCGCGCGTGAGCACCGACGGCACGCCCCAGCGCTCGGCGAGGAGCTCGCCGAAGGGGCCGGCGAGGAAGAGCTCGTCGCGCTCGAGCTGCTCGATCTCGACGAGCTCCCCAGGCGCCTCGGCGGCGGAGAGCAGGGAGAGCGCCATGACCCCGCCCGCGTTGTGGAAGAGCGCGACGCAGCGCACCTGATCGCGCCACGGGGCGTCGAGCATCGCCCCGATGAGCGGCGCGACCCGCGAGGTCACGATCGCCTTCCGCCAGAGCGCCTCGACGGCGCTGCGATGCGGCTCGCGCACCGGCGCGAACTGCCGTCGCACGACCTGCTCGAGGTAGATCGCGACGAGGGCCTTCGCGCCGAGGTACTCGCAAGCCGAGCGGACGTCCTCGACGTGCACGCCGCGGATGAACGCGGCCCCCTGCGCGATGCGCACGACCGCCTTCGCGAACTTGCGGTCGCGGATGACGACGTCCGCGAGCGCGCCAGCGTCGCCGCCGCTCGCCGTAACGCAGTCGGGGAAGCGCGCGAGCCGCGGGTCGACCCGCGGGAGCTCGACGCGGCCGCTCCGGACCCCGGCGAGGAGCTCCACCGCGACGGGCCGGATCTCCTCGACGTCGGGGTCGCGCCGGACGCGCCGCGCGAGCGTCACCTCGGTGTCCTTCACGACCCGCGCCCCCGACCGGGGCGCGCTCGCGACGCGCTCGCCGGTGCGCGGGGCGCTCGCGTCGAGCGCCACGGCGCTGGCGGTGAGCGCCGACCACGACCTCACCTCCGGCGCGCCGATCTTCTTCGTGTCCTTCACCGGCCCGCTCCCGGTCGGCGCCCGCGGCGGCGCGCTCGGCGTCCGCGCGCCCGGCGCCGGCAGCCCGAGCGTCCCGGCGATCCCGGCCGACGATCTCCGCGACGTGACGCCCCAGCGCGCCGTGTCCCGCGCGGGCGTCGGCTCCGGGCGCGCGACCTCGGCACGCCGCGTCTCGACCTTCGCGCCGCGGATCGCGCGGTCGAGCGCCGACGACAGGTCGTCGATTGAGAACGGCTTCCGCAGGAAGTCCGACGCCCGCTCGCGCATCGCGCGGATCACGTCGTCCATGTCGGTCGTCCCGCTCACGACGATGGTCGGGACGCTCACGCCGAGGTTGTTCAGCTGGCGGATCACGGCGTGGCCGTGCAGATCCGGGAGCCCGAGGTCGAGGAGGAGCGCGTCGTAGCGCTCTTCGCCGAGGCGCGCGAGCCCCTCCGCCGAGGAGGCGACGTGCTCCGCGCGATACCCGAGCTCCGCGAGCCAGCGGTCGACGGCCGCGGCGAAGCGCGCGTCGTCCTCGATGAGCAGCACCCGCGGGAGCTTGATCCCCGCGTTCATGGCGCGTCTCCAGCGTCGGGGAAGCAGCGGTGGGCGCGCAGGCGGTCCGCGAGGCGGCGGAGGTAGCCGTCGAGCTCCGCGGCCGTCGCGTCGAGGCTCGCGATCACCGCCGTGAGCCGCGCGACGGCCGCCGAGTCGACGCCGCCGCCGCTGGCCACGAGCGCGACCGCCTGGCGCGCGCTGTGCGCGTCCATCGCGACGGTCGAGATCGGCGTCGCGAGGTCGTGCGCGATCTGCCGGAGCAGCCCGACGACGGGATAGGAAGGCGACTCGAGCACGCGCTCGAGGTGGGTCATGACGCGCATGGCGGCTCCTTCGCGGTGAGGGGGGCTTCGATCAGGTGGGAGACGGCGGGGCCCGCGACCAGGTCGCAGCCGATCGCGGCGAGCGCGAGGGCCTCCTCGCGGGTCGCGACGGCGGTCGCCACGACGGCGGCGCCAGCGCGGTCGGCGGCGCGGACGAGGGTCGCGACGAGGTCGACCTGGAGCGGCGCCGCGTCGACCCCGCGCGTGAGCGCGTCCGCGACCAGCACGAGATCCGGCCGCAGCTGCCCGAGCCGCGCGAGCCCGACCCAGCCCTCGCCCGCGTAGGTGAGCGCGAGGCGGTGGCCGCGCGCGCGGAGGGCGCGACAGCCCGCGTCGAAGCGCGTATCGCCGGCCGCCCAGGCGCTCCCGGACATGGCGAAGACGACGCGCCCGCCGAGGTCCCGGAGGGGCTCGTCGGCGGCCGCGAGCGAGCCGTCGCGGACGGCGCGGTGGCGGACGTCCACGATCACGGGCTCCGCGCGGTCGCCACGCCCGCGCAACGCCTCCGCGACCGCGACGCGGACGGCGCGATCGACGGCGAGCTCCATCCCGACGACCTCGGCAGCGGTGTACAGCGCCTCGAGGGTCGGGATCGCCTCGTGCTCGCACACGACCCGGGCGCGGCGCGCGAACACCCCGCCACCGTCCACCGCGATCACCGGCTCGAAGACGACGGCGAGCGACGCGACGGCCTGGCCGATGAGCTCGCGGGGGCCAGCGACGGCGCGCTCCCCGCTCGCCCCCGGCGCGCCGCCCACGAGCGCGAGGAGCGCACCCGGGGTCACGGGCTTCGCGAGGACCGGGACACGCCCGTCGAGGAGCGCGTCCCCCTCGGCGCCGGTCGCGCCCCCGGTGACGAGCACGAAGCGGGCGCGGAGGTCGGGCCGCGTGGCCTCGAGCCAGCCGAGCACGTCGCTCGCGGTGCCGTCCACGAGGTGCAGGTCGCACAGGATCCGCGCCGGCTCGAGGCCGGCCCGCAGGAGGGTGAGCGCCCCCGAGATCGAGGGCGTCACGTGGACCTCGCAGCCGGCCCCCGCGAGGACCCGCGCCATCGCGCCGCGCATGGCGTCGTCGTCCTCGACGATCAGCACGCAGGCGGGCTCGTCGCCCGTCGGGTCGGCGCTCGCACGCAGCACGACGAGCTCCGTGGGCGGCGCCGCCTGGGCGTCCGCGAGCCGCGCTGCGACCGCGCGCAGGAGCTCTCGCGGGCGGACGGGCTTCCAGAGGATGTCGGCGCGGCGCTCCGAGCCGCGCCGCTCGGGGTAGCCCGACGTCAGGACGACCGGGCGACCGGGGATGACCCGCGCGGCGTGGCGCTCGACGTCGAAGCCGCTCGCGCACGGCATCCGGACGTCCGTCACGACGAGGTCGATGGCGGGCCCGAGGGCGTCGATCTTCTGGATCGCCTCGCCCCCGTCGCGCGCGATGACGACGTTGAAGCCGCCGCGCTCGAGCACCCTCGCCGTCGCGCGACGGAGCTCCGCCTGATCCTCGACGAGCAACACCCGCTCGCCGAAGCCCACCCGCGTGACCTCGTCGAGGTGCTCGGCCGCCGGGAGCAGCGACGCGCTGAGCGGCAGCGTCGCCGTGAAGGTCGCGCCGGCGCCGGGCGTGCTCACGACGTCGATCGCCCCGCCCGCGTCGACCACGATGGCGTAGCTCGTCGAGAGCCCGAGACCCGTCTCCGCGCCGTCCGTCCTCGTCGTGAAGAACGGCTCGAACACCCGCTTTCGGACGTCCTCCGCCATGCCCTCGCCGTCGTCCGCGACGACGAGGCGGGCGCGCCCCTCGGCGACCTCGACGGAGACGGTGATCTGCCCGCCGTCCGGCATGGCGTCACGGGCGTTCAGGACGAGGTTCAGGAGGAGCTGGTCGAGCTTCGCCGGGTCGAGATCGACCACGACGGGCTCGTCGGGGAGGCGCACCGCGAGGGCCACGCGCTCACCGAGCGTCCGCTCGAGGAGCCGCCCGTGGAACGCGACGCGCTCGCGGAGATCGGTCGGGCCGCGCGCCGTGAGGCGCTTGTGCGCGACCGACAGGAGCTGCGTCGTGAGCTCGGTCGCGCGCCGCGCGGCGTCCGTGATCTCCGCGACCTCGGCGCGGCGCGGATCGCCTGGCGCGAAGGAGTCGCGCAGGAAGTCGGCGTAGGAGAGCACGACGCCGAGGAGGTTGTTGTACTCGTGCGCGACCCCGCCCGCGATGCGGCTCACCGCGTCCATCCGCTGCGTCCTCGCGAGCGCTCCCCGGAGCCGCTCCTGGTCCGTCAGGTCGAGCACGACCGTGAACGCGCCCGCCTGCGCGCCCGCGGCGTCGACGAGCGGCGCGAAGTGCCACTGACACGTCAGGGCCCGGCCGTCGCGCGTGGCGTTCACGACCTTGCGCCCCGCGGCACCAGCGGCCGCGATCTCGCGCCACAGGGCCTCGGCGTCACCGCTGGCGGCCGGTAGGAAGAAGGCGATGTCCTCGCCGAGGACATCGCCCTCGCCGTGGCCGAAGAGGCGCTCCGCGGCGGCGTTCCAGGCGGTCACGCGGCCGGCGTCGTCCCAGCGGATGGTCGCGACGGGGGCCTGCGCGAAGAGGAGGCAATCGGGAGAGAACACAGCCGGGGCGTGCCACGAAGACACGTCGGCGCTGGCGTCTGGGGGAAACGTCATCGCACGTCCTGGCGCGGGTCTGGCACCCGCGGGCTTACGCATGGAGCGGCGTACTACGCCGACGTCAGGTTTTTTCCGACAACGGTCGCTCGCCGCCGCCCGTAGAGCGTTTCGCGCTCCGCGTGGCCGCGGCGATGTAACCGAGGCGGCCCGGGAGGCTCATCGAACGGCGCGGTAGAGGCGCGCGAGGAGGGCCGGAGGGACCCCGCGCCGGTAGAGCGTCGGGAACGTGTTCCAGATGAGCGTCGTCCGGAGCGGCGCCGCCGCGAGCCGCCGCCCGCTGACCTCGACCGGCGGCCGGAGGCGGGGGAGGCGACCGCGCCGCGAGAGCCGGAGCGAGAGCTCGAGGTCCTCCATGAGCGGCTGGTCCGGGAAGCCGCCGACCGCCTCGAAGTCGCGCCGCCGCGCGAACATCGCCTGGTCGCCGTAGGGGAGGCGCGTCACGCGGGAGCGCACGTCCGCGAGGTGGACGAGCGGCCCGAGCCAGGACGGCGCCCCCTCGAGCGACGTCCACGTCACGAAGGCGCCGCCGACGTTCCTGCGATCCGACAGCGCGTCGAGCACGCGCGCGCCGAGGTCCGAGGGGGGTGTCACGTCCGCGTGCACGAAGACGAGCGCGTCCGCCGCCGCGAGCGCCGCGCCCGCGTTCATCTGCCGCGCCCGCCCGCGCGGCCCCACGACCACCGCCGCGCCCGCCTCCCGCGCCGCCGCGACCGTGCCGTCCGCGCTGCCGCCGTCGACGACGATCACCTCATCGATCGCCGGATCGGCGACGAGCCGCCGCGCGAGCGCGCCCACCCGCGCCTCCTCCTCGAGCGCCGGCACCACCGCCGCGAGCCGCGCCGGCCGCGGGCGCGCCACAGGCCACAGCGCCTCGGCCGTCCGGGGCGCCTCGACGCGCCCCGCCGCGATGAGCTGGTGCAGGTGCGCGAGGTCGCGCGGCTCGTCGACGTCGAACCACGGCGCCACCGTCGTCACCGCGAGCCCGAGCGCGCGCAGACGCGCCGCCATCGCGGCCCCCGTCGCGGGCGCGCTCCACGGGATCCCGTCGAAGAGGCCCGCCGGCGCCCGCCGGAGCCCGAGGAGCCAGAAGCCGCCGTCGAGCGCGTGCCCGAGCACCGCCTCCGCGCCGCCCTCGAGCGCGCGTATTGCGCTGCAATAATTTTCGCGGGGCATCCCCGGCGAGTCGGCCCCGATCAAGAGGATCCAGGGGTGATCGGCGATTGTGCGCTGCACAATGGAGGCGAGCCGCGCGCCGAGGTCGCCGTCCCCCTGGCTCATGTGCCGGAGCCCCGCCGCCTCCGGCGCGATGGGGCCCGGGAGCGCGTCCGCGGTGGTGGCGACGACGACCTCCGCGTCGAGCGTGCGCACCGTCGCGAGCGTGTCCGCGAGGAAGGCCGCCGCCAGCGCCGCCGCCGCGTCGTCGCCGAACGCCGCGCCGAGGCGCGTCTTCACCTCGCCCGCGCGCGGCGGCTTCACGACGAGCACGACCGCGCCGCGGTCGGCGCCCCCGCCGCTCACCGCCGCCACCGGATGATCCGCCGCAGGAGCCACGCCACGAAAGGCGTCAGGCGCGCGCGGCTCTGGTCGTCGGCCGCCCGCTTCACGACCTCGGCGCGCGTCGGGTACGGGTGGACGACGTCCGAGAGCGCCGTGAGCGGCGCGCCGAGCGCCATCGCGACCGCCACCTCCGAGACGAGCTCGCCCGCGTGGGCCCCGACGAGGGTCGCGGCCGCGATCCGCCCGCGCCGGTCGACGTGGAAGCGCGCGAAGCCCGCCGTCTCCCCCTCGCAGACGGCGCGGTCGACGCGCGCCATCGGCACCGTCACGGCGCGGAGCCGGTCGCCCAGCGCCGCGACCTCCTCGATGCCGAGCCCGACGCGCGCGACCTCGGGTGCCGTGTACGTCGCGTGCGGCAGGACGAGGCGGTCGAGCCGCCGCCGACCGAAGAAGAGCGCGTTCCGGAGCGCCATCCGCGCCATCGCGTCCGCCGCGTGCGTGAGGTTCGGCGCGCCCGCGACGCAGTCCCCGGCGGCGTAGATCCGGCGGTTCGCCGTCCGGAGGCGCGCGTCCACGACGATCCCGCGCGCGTCGGTGACCACGCCCGCCGCGTCGAGGCCGAGCCCGTCCACGTTCGCCCGGCGCCCGACGGCGACGAGCAGCGCGTCGGCCTGGAGGACCGCCTCCGCCCCGTCGCGCGCGACCGTCACCGCGACGGCCCCGTCCACGCCGCGCTCGCAGCGCCGCACCTCGGCCCCGAGCCGGAGCGTGACCCCGTCGCGGGCGAGGGAGGCGGCGACGAGCGCGGCCGCGTCGGCGTCGTCGCGGGGGAGCACGCGGGGCGCGACGTCCACGAGCGTGACCTCGCTCCCGAGGCGCGCGAAGGCCTGCCCGAGCTCGCAGCCGATCGAGCCCGCGCCGATGACCACGAGCCGCCGCGGCAGCGCCTCGAGCCCGAAGACCGTGTCGCTCGTGAGGGCGCCGACCCCAGCGAGCCCGGGGATCGGCGGCAGCGCCGGCCGCGCCCCCGTCGCGACGACCGCGCGCTTGAAGCGGAGCCGCCGCCCGTCGACCTCGAGCGCGTCGGGCCCGACGAAGCGCGCGTCGCCGAGGAACACGTCCACGTCGGCGCCCGCGAGCCGCGGCGCCCCGTCGTTCGGCGCGAGCTCGGCCCGCGCCGCCCGGAGCCGCGCCATCACCCGCGCGAAGTCGACGCGCGGGGCGCCTGCGTCGACGCCGAGCGCGGCGGCGCCGCGGACCGCGGCCGCCGCGTGCGCCGAGGCGAGCAGCGCCTTCGAGGGCACGCACCCCGTGACGAGGCAGTCCCCGCCGAGGAGCGCGCGCTCGACGAGCGCCACCCGCGCCCTGAGCCCGGCCGCGCCCATCGCCGTCACGAGCCCGGCCGTGCCGCCGCCGACGGCGACGACGTCGTAGCGGTCCGCGGGCGCGGGCTCCGCCAGCCGGGCGGGCGCACGGCGGCGAGGAGGCGCGCGTCGGCCGCGTCGCCGGCGCGGAGGCCGTGCCCGGGCGCGTCGTCCGGGGCCGGGCTCAACCGCGCTCCGGGGCCCGCTCGGGGTCCGGCGACGCCTCGACCTTCTCGTCGAGGGCCCGCCGCGCGGCGCGCGTGAGCAGCACCGTCACGACGAGCGTCGCGACGAGCCCGGCCCAGAAGAGCACGCTCTTCGCGGTCGACGCCTCCTCGCCCGGCGCGGCCGCGCGCGTGAGCACCTGCAGCGTCGAGCCGAGGTAGCTGTAGAGGAACGCGCCGGGCAGCATCCCCACGAACGACGCGCCCACGTAGCGCCAGAAGCGCACGCGTGTGACGCCGAGGCTGTAGTTCGTGAGCGCGAAGGGGACGACCGGCGAGAGGCGGATGAGGAAGACCATGCGGAAGCCATGCTCGGACACGACGCGCTCCATCGCGCGGAGGCGACGGCTCGCCTGGATCGTCTCCTCGACGCGGCGCCGGAGGAAGCGCTCGGCGAGCCAGAAGGAGAACGCCGCCGAGAGCACGCTCGCGGGCGACGCCACGGCGAGGCCGCCGACCGGGCCGTACGCGAAGCCCGCGCCCATCGTGAGGAGCGACGCCGGGAAGGACACCGTCGCGAGCGCCGCGTAGACGAGCCCGTAGACGACCGCCCCCGACGGGCCGAGCGCGCGGATGTCGTCGACGATGGCCTGCACCCAGTGGAGGAGCGGGAGCTGCGTCAGCGCCACCGCGAGGACGCCGATGACGACGACCACGACGGCGATCAGGCGCCACGGGATCCGCGCGCGCGCCGGGCGGTCGGCCTCGAGGCCGTCGGTCATGCGAGCGCGCCCCCGCAGCTCGATCCCGCGCCCGCGGTGCACCCGAAGCAGTGCCGCCCCACGGCGACCTCGGCGCCGGCGAGCTCGGCGAGGTGCGCGACCGCGAAGATCGTGCGCGGGGCGGTGTTCGCCGCGGCGGCCCCGGCGCCGAGCGCGAGCATCTGGTTGAAGTCGCAGTCGTAGAGGGCGCCGTCCCAGCCGACGCTCACGAGCGACGTGCACATGACGTGGGGGACGGTCGCCGCGTTGAAGCGCTCCTCGAGGAGGGCCTGGTAGCCGGCGAGCGCCCCGCGGCGGCGGAGGTCGTGCGCGAAGCGCTTGATCGGCATGTTGGTGATGGTCTGGAGACGCGTGAAGGACACGCCGAAGTCGGCGCCGAGGCGCGCGCGGTAGTCGGCTTCGAGGGCCGCCTCGGGCCCCGGGAGGAAGGCGCCGCCCGGGTTGTAGACGAGCGTCAGGACGCGCTCTCCGCCGGCGACGCCGAAGCCGGCCGCGTTCAGCGCGCGCAGCGCGGCGATGCTGCGCGCGAAGACGCCGCTCCCGCGCTGCTCGTCGACGTTCGCCTCCGTGTAGCAGGGGAGCGAGGCGACCACCTCGACGCCGTGCTCGGCGAAGAACGCGACGAGCCCCTCCTGGCCGGGCTCCTGCTGGACCGTGAGGTTGTGCCGCACGAGCACGTGCCGCCCGAGGGCGCGGCTCGTCGCGACGAGGTAGCGGAAGCTCGGGTTGAGCTCGGGCGCGCCGCCCGTGATGTCGACGACGCGCGTCTCCGGGCTCGGGGCGAGGAGCGCCATCAGCCGCTCGGCGGTCGCGGGCGCCATGACCTCGGTGCGCGCGGGGCCGGCCTCGACGTGGCAGTGGTGGCACGCCTGGTTGCAGCGCTTGCCGACGTTGATCTGGAGCGTCTCGACGCGGCCGCGCCGGAGCGGCCAGCGGCCCACCTCGCGGAGCCGCGCCGCGAACGCGGCCCGCCCCTCGGCGCCCGTGAGCGAAGCCTCCGAGTCGCGCAGCTCGAGAAGCGCCATCGTGTCGTCCCCTCCGTGGCCGTCTCCCGGAGGCTGCCACGGCGGCCCGCCCGACGCCACCTCGGCGCGCCGCTCACCCCGCCCGCGGCGTGGTCGCGCGCCGTCGCGCTGGCCTCGGGCGGCCCCACCGGTGTAGCGTCCGCGCGTGATCCCGCGCCGCGCCGCCCTCGCCCACGCCGCGCTCGCCGCCGCCGCCCTCGTCGCGGTCGTCGCGAGCGCCGCCCCCGCGCGCGCCTGGTCCGTCTCGCTCCGCGCGGGCGACGCCGTCGTGCGCTGGGAGACCGGGCTCCCGATCCCGCTCCGCGTCGCGCAGGCCGGGAGCGACAACCTCGGCGCCGCGGCCTCGCGCGCCGCCATCGCCCGGGCGCTCGCGCGCTGGGAGGCCGTCGACTGCGCGGTCGTGCGCTTCGCGGTCGACGAGGCCGCGGACACCGCCGCCCCCGAGGACACCGTGGTCCTCGGCGGCGCGCGCGACGGCGAGAACGACCTCGTCTTCGTCGAGTCGGGCTGGGAGATGGGCCGCTACGTGCTCGGCGTCACCGGCCCCGTCATCGGCGCGGACGGCATCGAGGAGGCGGACATCGCCTTCAACGGGCAGGACGTCATCTGGACGGACGACGGCGGGGGCGGCATCGACCTCGAGGCGGTCGCGCTCCACGAGGTCGGCCACCTCATCGGGCTCCAGCACAACCTCGGCCCCTTCGACCCCGACCGCCAGCCCACGATGGCGCCCGAGATCGCGGACCGGGCCGAGTCGCGCTCGCTCGAGCTCGACGACGTGCGCGGCGTCTGCTTCCTCTACCCGGCCGACCCCACCGCCGCCGCGTGCGCGGGCGACGACGACTGCGGCCTCGTCCTCGACCACGACTACCGCACCGGCGCCGAGCGCTACGCCGGGCGCCTCCACTGCGGCGAGGACACGCTCCGCTGCGACGTGATCGAGCGCTGGGTCCCGGGCGGGAGCTCCCTCGGTGACCGCTGCGGCAACGCCGACGCCTGCGCCGTCGGCCTCTGGTGCCAGCCGACGCCGGGCGGGCCGACCTGCACGCACGCCTGCCTCCCGGGCGGCGCCGACTGCGGCGACGGCTTCGTCTGCGCCCTCGGCGACGGCCCCTTCGCCGACGCCGGCGTCTGCCTCCCGGCGAGCGGCGCGCCGAGCGATCCCGGCACGGGCCCGGCGGGCTGCACGCTCTCGGCGGTCTGCGGCGCCGGCAGCTACTGCCTCCCGACGCCCGACGGCGAGAGGAAGCTGTGCGCGCCGCTCTGCCGCGAGGACGACCCCGCGACCTGCCCGCCAGGGACGCGCTGCCAGACCTACGGCGCGGCGAGCGGCGGTTGCTTCGACGAGGCTCTCTTTCCCGATGACGGCGGCCCCGCCGACGAGGATCCCGCCGCGGCCGAGAGCGCCGACGACGACGGCGGCGCCGACGCGATCACCCCCGACGGCGGCGATGACGACGCGGCCGACGACGCGACCGGCGCCGGCGCGGACACGGCGCCGGCGCGCGCCGCGTCCGACGGCGGTGGCTGCGCGGGTGGCGGGCGCGCCCCGCTCGGCATATCGTGGCTCGCGCTCGCGCTCGCTCGCGCTCGTCGCCGCGGGCGCTCGCCGGCGCCGCGCCGCCCTCGACCGAGAGCCCACCGCATGACCGAGCGCGTCTACCTCGACTACAACGCCACGACGCCGCTCCTGCCGGCCGCCCGCGAGGCGATCGTGCAGGCGCTCGACGCCTTCGGGAACCCGTCGAGCGGCCATTGGGCCGGGCGCGAGGCGAAGCGCTGGCTCGCGACGGCGCGCGCGCAGGTCGCGGCGCTCGCCGAGCGGCGCCCCGAGGACGTCGTCTTCACGAGCGGCGCCACCGAGGCCATCCACCAGGCGGTGCTCTCCGCGGGCCCCGGCCGCGTCGTGGTGACCGCCATCGAGCACCCCGCGGTGCCGGGCGCCGTCGAGGCCCTCGGCGAGCGCGAGCTCGACGTCGTCCCGACCCACGCCCACGGCGCCGTCCGCGCGGAGGACGTGCTCGCGCGCGTCGACGGCGGCCTCCGCCCGGCGCTCGTCGCGGTGATGGCCGCGAACAACGTGACCGGCGTCCTGCAGCCCATCGAGGCCCTCGGGCCCGCGCTCCGCGACCGGGGCGTCCCCTTCCTCGTCGACGCCACGCAGATCGCCGGCAAGCTCGCCCTCCACGCCATCGACGCCGACTACGTCGTCGTCGCCGCCCACAAGCTCGGCGGCCCGAAGGGGATCGGCGCGCTCATCGTCCGGCGCGGCACGCAGCTCCGCCCCACCTTCATCGGCGGCGGGCAAGAGCACGGCCACCGCGCCGGCACCGAGTCCACCCTCGGCCTCGCGGGCTTCGGCGCGGCCGCCGCCGAGTGCTGGCGCCGCCTCGACGCGCTGACCGCCCGCTACGGCGCCCTCCGCGACGACCTCGAGCGGCGCCTGCTCGCGGCGCTCCCGGGCGCGAGCGTCATCGGCGCCGAGGTCCCGCGCCTCCCGAACACCTGCGCCCTCGTCCTGCCGCATGGCGTCCCCGCAGACCCCGTCATCAAGCGCCTCTTCGCGGCCGACATCGCCGTCTCCGCCGGGAGCGCCTGCCACTCGGGCTCCGTGACGCCCTCGCCCATCCTGCTCGCGAGCGGCCTCACCGCGGACGAGGCGCTCCGCACCATCCGGCTCAGCGTCGGCCACGCGACGACCGAGGCCGACATCGACCGCGTCGTGGCCGAGCTCCCCGAGGCGGTGGCCGCCGCGGCGGCCGCCGAGGCGCAGGCGCCGTGATCGTCGAGCGGCTCGGGCGCGTCGGCTACGACGCGGCGCGCGAGCTCCAGCGCCGCGCCCGCGCGGAGGTGCTCGACGGCGGCCCCGACCGCGTGCTCCTCCTCGAGCACGACCCGGTCGTCACGCTCGGGCGCCGGGGCGGCGTCGTCGACCGCGCGGCCCTGCTCGCGCTCGACACGCCCGTCGTGGAGACCGAGCGCGGCGGGCTCGCCACCTGGCACGGCCCCGGTCAGCTCGTCGGCTACCCCATCGTCGACCTCGGGCGCGCCAAGGTGTCCGTGCCGACCTTCGTCGCCCGCCTCGGCGAGCTCATGCGCGCCGTCGCCGCCGACGTCGGGGTGGAGGTCGCCTACGACGACGCCCGCCCGGGCGTCTACCGCGACGGCAGGAAGCTCGGCAGCATCGGCCTCCACGTGCACCGGGGCGTCACGATGCACGGCTTCGCGCTCAACGTGGACATCGACCTCCGCGGCTTCCAGGCCATCGTCCCGTGCGGCATCGCCGGCCTCTTCGTGAGCTCGCTCGCCCGCGAGCGCGGCGCCCCCGTGGCCTTCGACGCGGTCCTCGCCGCGTGCGAGGCGCGGCTGCCGTCGCTGCTCGACCCGGCGTAAACCTCTCAGACCCGCATTCCAGGCCGAATCGGGCGAAAGGTCCTAAAGCCCCCCGCGGGACCGACCGACAGCCAGGGAGCAGCCCAGCGCGGCCTACCTCAGCCGCGTTCGACGACACCCCTCTGGAACGGACGGTGCCCCCCATGCACGTTGCCCCCGTGCGCCTCACGCGCTCCTCGTCGCGCCTCGGCGTGGCTCTCGCCACGCTCCTCGGCGTGACATCCCTGTCTTCCGGCGCCGCCCACGCTGAAGGCTCGTATCAGGCTGGCCTGAACCAGTGGCTCTTCGAGTACGACGCCAGGCAGTCGCAGCTCCT
The DNA here is from genome assembly GCA_020632715.1 of Deltaproteobacteria bacterium. Taxonomy (GTDB): domain Bacteria; phylum Myxococcota_A; class UBA9042; order PHBI01; family PHBI01; genus JACKFA01. Next base: position 877,695 of record JACKFA010000002.1, on the reverse strand, counting down.
CGCCGTGAACCACCCGATGTACGTCGACATCCTCGCGCCCGGCGAGGTGATCAACATCAGCGCGTGCGGCTCGGGCGACAGCGACTCGATGAAGTTCGAGATCACCTCACCGAGCGGGGCGCTGACGAGCGTCGCGGTCAACTCGACGTCGAGCCCCGGCTGGGTGAGCTGCTCGAGCGCGTTCTCGGGGACCCTGTCGAACGCCTACAAGTACACGGCGGCCGCCGCGGGCACCTACGAGGTGCGCCTCATCAACACGTCGAAGAGCGACTCGTACTTCAAGCGCTTCGACATCACCGTCACGTCCTCGACCTCGGTCGCGCCGGACCCGCGCCGCGCGGACGGGCGCCTCTGGGCCTACATCTTCTCGTTCAACGCCAACGGCTACGGCGCGAGCGAGGCCACCGACGCCGACTACGACGTGCTGGTCCCGGGCGGCGCGCCCGGCACCAACTACGTGTGGAAGCTCGATCTCGACGACTTCGCCGGCTACTACTACGACATCGTCGCGAACAGCCGCGGCGTGGACGCGCCGAGCTCGGGGCTCAGCGTCGAGCGCGTCGGGAACTCGATCACCCCGCAGTACCCGATCTACCTCGGCTACCCGGCGGTCGCGGCGGGCTCGACGGGCCCGGCCCCCGACCCGACGGCGTTCGACTTCGTCAACGACCAGGGCGCGCACGGCTCCCTCTCGCCGAACGACACCCCGGGCGTCGGCGACTCCGGGACGTTCTCGTTCCAGAGCAACGTGACGGGCGTCTACGCCATCACGGTCGACGCCAACGACGACGGCGTCTACGGCGCGGGCGACGTGCTCCTCCTCGGGGACGCCGTCCCCGGCACGAACACCGTGACCTGGAGCGGCCGCGACAACGCCGGCCACCTGCTCGTCGACGGCTCCTACGACGTGCAGCTCGCCCTCCGCGTCGGCGAGTACCACTTCATCTCCGGCGACGCCGAGACGGCCGGCGGCACGACGGGCCACGGCATCGCCATCGCGCGCGCCAACCCGGACGGCTCGACCACGCCGACGCCGCTCTACTGGGACGACCAGACCGCGCTCGGCGGGGTCAGCACGCTGCCGAACGGCACGACGACGCTCACCCACACGTGGGGTGACTTCACCGGCGAGGGCTTCGGCAACGAGCGCTACGTCGACACCTACGTCTACGGCGCGGTGTCGTCGGTCACGAGCGTCGTCGTCCTCGGCCCCGGCGGGGCCCCGGCGATCTCGGCGAGCGTCGAAGCGCTCGACGGCTACCCCGTCGGCGGCGGCGCCTACCAGACCACCTTCCTCGTCCGGGGCGACAACACCGGCAACGTCACGATCGACGACCGGAACCTCACGCTCGACCTCGACGCCGTCTTCGGCGCCGGGCGCTACGAGGTCGTCGACGTCTCGACGTCGTACCTCTTCGCCGACGCCGCCTACGACGGCTCCGCGCACGCCGCGCTCTTCACGGGGGGGACCGCGATCGTCGCCGACGACCTCGTCACCGCGCAGGTGACGGTCGCGTTCCGGCGCGACCGCGCGGAGGCCTACCCGACGGTCACGCTCGTCGCGAGCGGGAGCTACGCGGGCTCGCCGCTGTCGGCGAGCGCCACCGACACGCTGAGGGTGTTCCCGCCGGTGGCGCCGGTCGCGATCACCGACCAGGGCGTCACGGTCATGAACGTGCCGGTCACGCTCGAGGTCGCGGTGTCGTCCAATGATCTCGCCGACTACGACGCGCTCGATCCGACCACGATCGACCTCGACCCATCCGCGCCGGGGACCCAGTCGATCTTCGTCGACGCGTCGGGCAACACCTTCTCGGTCGACGAGGGCGGCTTCGTGACGTTGGTGCCGGCCTCGGACTGGGCTGGGACCGCGGTCGCCGAGTACACCATCGGGGACGAGTACGGCGGCGTGAGCAACGGGGCCCTCATCATCGTCGACGTGCGCCCGCTCCCGCTCCCCTTCGCGGACTCGGCCTTCACGCGCAAGGCGACGCCCGTGCAGATCGCCATCGGCCAGAACGACGACCCCGGCATCGGGCTCGACCCGAGCGGCTACGACCTCGACCCCGAGACGGAGGGCGTCCAGGGGACGCTCGAGACCGCCGAGGGCGCGTGGAGCTTCGGCGGCGGCGTCGCGACCTTCGCGCCGGCCCCCGACTTCACGGGCGTCGCCTCGATCTTCTACACCGTTCGCGACGTCGAGGGGCACGAGAGCCCGGTCGCGGCGCTGGTCACGGTGACCGTGAACACGCCGCCGATCATCGGCGACAAGGACGTGTGGGTGAAGGTCGGCTCGCCGGGCGTGAGCTGGCCGGTCGCGGACGACTTCACGGACGCGGACGGTGACGAGCTCGACCCGGCCACGATCGAGATCCTCGACGGCCCGGTGGGCGCGAGCGGCAGCGTCGGCGGCGGCGTCGTGACCATCACCCCGGCGAACCCGCGCGGCGGCGGCGTCTACACGCTCGTCCTCCGCGGCTGCGACGACAACCCGGCGAGCGACTGCGACGTCGCGACCTTCACGGTCCACGTCAACGACCCGCCGACGATCTCGTCGGGCCACCGCTACGTGACCCTCGGGGGGACGGTGACGGTGCCGGTGCAGGACATCCTCGACGCGAGCAGCCAGGGCGTGGTCGCGCCGGGGTGGGACCTCTACTCGCCGGCCGTGGCCGCCGACGAGGGCGAGATGGGCTCGCCGATCGCGGCGACCGAGGCGGGCGGCACGTGCTTCGTCCAGGACGGCGCCCTCGTCTACGTCGCGCCGAGCGCGAGCGTGCAGACGGGCGACGGCTGCTGGTTCGAGGCGTGTGAGCTCCTGCCGGGGCCGAGCGGCCCGGCGAGCTCGGTGCGGGCCTGCGGGCGCGCGCTCTGGGACTTCACGATCACGCCGGCGTTCCACGCGAACGACGACCAGCTCGCGACGCGCCAGGACACGCCCATCACGACCTCGTGGGACACGGTCCTCGCGAACGATCCGGCCGCGGACCCCGCGACCTTCGAGCTCCTCGTCGCGGCGTCGACCGAGGGCGGGCAGGTCAGCGTGGACGGGCGCGATCTCGCCTACGTGCCTGCGGACGGGTTCGTCGGGCAGGACAGCTTCACGTACCGCGTGTGCGACCTCGCGAGCGCCACGCGCTGCGCCGAGGCGACCGTGCGGATCCGCGTGAACGGGCCGCCGACCATCGAGGACCAGACGGTGTGGGTGATGACCGGGACGTACGACGTCACGACGAGCATCGCGGCGGTCTACAGCGATCCTGACGGCGACGCGCTCGACAACACGTCGGTCGCCATCGACGACCTGGGCGCGGGCGGCGGCGTCGCGATGACGCCGAACGACGGCGCGCCGACGGCCTCGATCCGCTTCATCCCGACCGACTGGGAGGCCGCGGACACCTACGTCATCCGCTACCACGGCTGCGACGACGCGGCGGCGAGCGCGTGCGACGACGCGACGGTCACCATCTGGTACAACGACCCGCCGTTCGTGCGCGGGCTCCAGGCCGGCCTCACGGCGGGCACGGTGCACTCGTTCCCGATCGCGGACATCCTCGCGGTGTCGGACTGGCGCCACATCGACGGCGGCGGCTGGGACCTCGACGCGCTCGTGGTGGGCGCGTCGCCGGAGGGCCCGTTCGCGCAGGCGGTGACGACGACGGCGGGCGGCCACTGCTCGGCGAACGCGCAGGGGATCACGTTCTCCGCGGGCTCGGAGCCGGCGACGGAGCGCTGCTGGTTCCGCCTGTGCGAGAAGCAGCCGGTCGGCCAGGCGTGTGGCGTGGCGAGCCTCGACATCACGGTGGCGCGCGACCGGACGCTCGACAGCGACGGCGACGGGCTGACGGACGCGTTCGAGGAGCAGCTCGGGACGGATCCGATGGTGCGCGACACGGACGGCGACGGCCTGTCGGACGGCGAGGAGCTCGCCGCGGGCGACCCGGCGGCGTACGAGGCGGGCGTGGACACCGATCCGCGCGACGCGGACAGCGACGACGACGGCCTGTCGGACGGCGACGAGGCGCGCGGCCTCGGCAAGGTCGAGCCCTTCGGGCCGACGAACCCGCTCGTGTCGGACACCGACCAGGACGGGCTCCCGGACGGGCTCGAGGTCGGCGTGACCGCGCCGATCGCGGCGGGCGCGACGACGAGCGCGGCGCACGTCGCGTTCGGCGGGACCCTCGTGAGCGCCCGTCGCTTCGCGATCGACCTCGACCCGACGACGGTGACGAGCCCGGTCAACGGCGACTTCGACAATGACGGGCTCCTCGACGGCACGGAGGACGCGAACAAGAACGGGCGCGTCGACAACACGATCGGCCGCACGGGCGGCGTCGTCGGGAGCGGCGAGACGGACCCGGCGAACGCGGACACCGATGGCGACAGCCTCTGGGACGGGACGGAGCTCGGTCTCCGCGATCCGGAGGGGCCGTTCACGGATCTCACGCGCTTCCGCCCCGATCTCGAGCCGCTGACGCGCACGAACCCGTGCGACGCGGACACGGACGACGGCGGGCAGCTCGACGGCGCGGAGGACGTGAACCGGAACGGCCGGCTCGACCCGGGCGAGCGCAACCCGACGGTGCGTGACGACGACGACAGCGACGGCGACCAGCTCGTCGACGCGGACGAGCTCGCGATCGGGACGGATCCGTACGACGCGGACACGGACGGCGACGGGCTCAGCGACGGCGAGGAGATCGCCTACGGCAGCCGGCGCTTCTACGACGCGGGGCACGACTCGAACCCGCTCGACGCGGACACGGACGACGACGGCCTGTCGGATGGCGACGAGGTGCATGGGGCGGGGCTGCTCGCGGCGTTCGGCCCGACGAGCCCGGTCCTCGGGGACACGGACGGCGACGGGCTCCCGGACGGGCTCGAGGCGGGCGTGAGCGCGCCGCTGTCGGCGGGCCAGAGCGGTGGGCCGGCGCAGATCGCGTACGTCGGGACGGACATCACGTCGGAGTGGTTCGCGGTGGACCGGCACCCGGAGTCGGTGACGGATCCGACGAAGGCGGACACCGACGGGGACGGGCTCCCGGACGGGATGGAGGACGCGAACGGCGACGGCCAGGCGATCTACACGCTGGGTGACGGCCAGGTGCTCGGCACGGGCGAGACGGATCCGACGGTCGCGGACACGGACGGCGACGGGCTCGTCGACGGGGCGGAGGTGTTGAACCACCACACGAGCCCGCTCGACGCGGACACGGACGGCGGCGGCGTGGCGGACGGCGCGGAGATCCTGAACGGGCTGAACCCGCTCGTGCCGGGGGACGACCTCGAGCTCTTCGACACGGACGGCGATGGTCTCTCGGACGCGCTCGAGGCGCGGCTCGGGACGGATCCGACGGCGGCGGACACGGACGGCGACGGGCTCGACGACTTCCGCGAGCTCTCGAAGGGCGTGCTCGGGCAGTACGACGCGGGCCTCGACACCTTCCCGACGGACGCGGACAGCGACGACGACGGGATCTCGGACGGCGACGAGGTGAACGGGACGGGTCCGTTGGCGGGCTACGGGCCGACGAACCCGCTGGTTCGGGACACGGACGGCGACGGGATCGTCGACGGCGTCGAGGTGGGCGTGACGGCGCCGGTCGAGAGCGGCTGGAGCGCGGGCCACACGGCGTACGCGGGGACGGACGTGTCGATCTGGCGGGCGGACGTGGACCCGGCGACGACGACGGATCCGAACGACGCGGACACCGATGACGACGGGATCATGGACGGGCATGAGGACGGCAACGGCGACGGCGCCTGGCAGCACACCATCGGGGACAGCTTCGGTGGCGGCACGGGCGAGACGGATCCGGGGGACCCGGACAGCGACGGCGACGGGATCCTCGACGGGACGGAGCGCGGGCTCGCGGCGCCGGAGACGGCGGACACGGATCTGTCGATGTTCGTGCCGGACCAGGACCCGACGACGACGACGAGCGCCATCGACTGGGACAGCGACGACGACGGCATCGCGGACGGCGTCGAGGACCAGGACCACGACGGTCGGTTCGACCTGGCGATCGACAGCGACCCGAACGACGCGGAGAGCGTGCCGACGACGGGCGCGGGTCCGCGGGTGACGGTGCAGGGCGGCGGCCTCGGCTGTGAGGGCGCGGGGAGCGGCACGGGCGCGGGCCTGGTGCTGGCGATGCTCGCGCTGGCGGTGGTGCTCTGGCGCCGCCGCCGCGAGACGGCCTGATCCGGTGAGGACGAGGGGGCGGCGACGGCGGAGTCGTCGCGGCCCCCGACCAGCCAGCGGCCTCCAGCGTTGAGGGGCGCCGGAGCAGCTGGGAGGCCCGCCACGCGACAGTGTGGTGGGCCTTTTTACTTCCAATCGGGCCTCGCCTCCCGGAGACCGGAGCGGCCCCGACCAAGCGCGCGAAGCGCGCGACTCGGGGACGCGGAGGTCGCAGGGAGGCGAGGCTTACGGCGCAAGATCCCCCCGCCGCAGCGAAGCGAGGCACCCCCCGCCGCAGCGAAGCGAGGCGGCCCCCGCCGGTCGACCAGCTCTGCCGCCTCCTCGGAGAGGCCGTCGACCTGGTGGAGCTCACCCGGGCCCCGGCGTCGCTGCGAGAGCACATCGAGGCCGAGGGCGAGGATGTCCACTGATCGCGCGGCGCTCCTCCGCCTCCGGGCCGAGGTGCTGCGCGATCTCCCTGCTGTGGACGCTCTCCGCGCCGATCTGACAGGGCGAGCCGACGGCATCGCGCGAGGGGACGACCCGGTGCTCCTCGGCTACGCGGCGTCGCCGCGACGGCCCGCGTCTGGCCCGCCGTAGACCGCGATCTGCGGGCCTTCGTCGCCTTCCTCGACGACGTCCTCGCCGAGCTCGCCCCCTGAGCGCCGGCCGCGCTCCCTGTCCCTGGCGCGCCGCCGAGCCCACGCCGCGGGAATTCTGTCCTTTGCGGCGCCCCGGATCTATCCTCCGCGCGATGCACGCCCCCCGCGCCACCCTCGCAGCCACCGCGCTCCTCGTCGCCGCCGCCGCGCTCCTCGCGTGCGGCAAGGCCGAGCCGCCGCCTCCCGACACGGTCGCCACGGCCCCGACCGCCGCGGAGCTCCAGACCTGCTACCAGGACTTCGACTGCGCCCTCTACGAGCGCGAGCCCGCCTGCTTCGGCCGCGGCAACATCGCCGTCCGCCGCGACCGCCTCGACGACGCCCACCTCGCCTTCCCGCCGAAGCCCGCCTCCGCCCCGCCCGACTGCGACGACTCGAGCCCCGAGGCCCTCACCCGCCCCGAGGCCGCCTGCGAGAGCCAGCACTGCGTCGTCCGCTTCGTCGGCCAGAACCCGACGCCCACCGTCGACGCCGACGGCCGCGCCCTCCCCGCCCCCGACGCGCCGGACGCCCCCGACGGCGTCGACCGCGTCGACGACAGCCCCGGCGCCCGCCGCTACCCCGAAGGCGTCGCCCCGCGCGAGCTCATCGAGGCCCTCACCCCGGCCCGCGTCCACGCGAGCCCCCTCGCCCTCGTCGCGACCTGCCAGGACGCCGCCCGCATCGACGACGAGCGCTGCATCGGCCTCCTCGACGTCGGCGCCCTCGGCATCAGCGACGCCGGCGTCGTCGCCTTCGTCACCGCCCCCACCATCGACGGCTGCTCCGACTTCGTCGAGACCTCCGGCCTCACCGCCGCCCTCCCCGATCTCGCCCGCCCCCAGAAGCGCTCCCTCGGCTCCCCGGAAGACGACGACGCCGCCCGCTGGTCCGCCGCCTGGGGCTTCGTCGCCGAGCTCGCCAAGGACGGCTTCACCGAGCCCCAGTCGCTCATCGAGCGCACCACCCTCGGCTCGCCCGCGACCCAGGGCAGCGCCTGGCTCGTCGCGCTCGGCGCCCCCCTCGACGGCTGGCTCGTCTACGCCACGACCGCCGACAGCGGCGTCACCGTGCACCTCATCGCCGCCGACAACACCACCGACCACGTCCTCGGCACGCTCCCCGTGACCGTCCCGCCCTGCCCCTCCCCGGAGGACCGCGAGGCCGGCCTCTGCGAGCCCACCAAAGACCCGAGCATCCTCCAGGTCGTCCTCGGCCCGAAGCGCGCCCAGCTCATCGTCACGCTCACCCTCGGCGACGGCTCGCAGTGCGGGAGCGACAAGGTCTACCACAAGGCCTGGTCCCTCCCCGACGGCGTCGTCATCTCGCCCTGAGCCCCTCCTGCGAGGGCGCGCGCCCTACTTCACGACGTAGCCCTTCTTCGTCGCCGTCACCTTCGGCGGCGTCCCGCGCACCGTGAAGAGCGAGTCCGCCTGGCGGAGCGCGTCCCACACGGCCTTCGTCTCGGCGTCGTCCGACAGGAGCGCCCCCTCGCACACGGGCGCCCCGAAGCGGCACGGCGACACGACGACCCCGATCCGCCGCTGCCCCGCGTCGCGCGCGAGCACGGCGGTCACGTACAGCCACGACACGGGCCCGTCCTCGAGCGGAAGGCAGCCGATCGTCACACAGCTCCCGTGGATGAAGATGTCCCCACCCGGCGGCGCCTCCGCCGCCCGCGCGCGCGCCTTGTCGACCGCGTTCGGGTAGTCGAGCCCGAGCGAGAGGTGATAGCTCGACCGCGGGTTGAAGCGGTCGATCGAATAGAACCCCTCGGGCACCTGCCCGTCCCCGGAGCGCGTCTTCGGGCCGAGCCCGCCGCTCTTCGCGCAGATCGGGATCGTCCGCACCTTCACGAGCCGCTCGCCCTGCTCCGCCGCCGCCCACACCTCGAGCTCCCCCTCGCGCTTGAACGCGCGCAGGTAGAGGCCGCGTGGCGGCCACGCGGCGTCGGCCGCGGCGAACGCCTTCTCGACGGCCTCGCGGTGGTCGAGGAACGCCCGGCGGACGCGATCGTAGCGGATCTGCCCGTCGTAGAAGCCGCCCGCGAGCGCGGGCGGGGCCAGGCTGGCGCCGAGAAGGACGGCCAGGAGCACGTGGATGGAGCGCAGCATGGGCGCCCAACGCCTCGCGCGCCGCCGCGATTCCGCGCGCGCGCCTACATCTACTCGCAGCGGCACGGCTCGGTGAGCACGGCGCACGTCGTCCGCGAGGGCGAGCAGTTCGAGCAGAAGAAGAGGCTCCCGGAGTTCTCGGTGCAGCCGCCGCCGTCCGCGAAGTCGCGGCAGTCCCGGAGCGACTCCTCGCACGCCCCCGACGCCGAGCAGAGGTGCCGCCGGAGCCCCTCCTTCACGATGCCGAGCCCCGACAGGTTCTCGCAGCTCGACGACCCGCACGACTTGCCCTCGCACGCGACCGTCGACGCGACCGTCGTCGTCTCGCACCGGGACGTCGCCGTGCAGCGCCCGCGCACCTGGCTCCCCACGCACTCGCCGGGGTTCGTGCACACCGGCGCCTCGTCGAGCGTGCTGCAGTCGAGGTCCCCGCCGCAGCACCGCCCCGACGTGCAGCAGTAACCGTTCTCGCAGTGGTTGCTCGCGCACGCCTCCGACAGCGTGCACGCGCTCCCGTTCGGCCGGTTCCCGTGGCACTTGTGGTCGGTCCCGCACACCGCCCCCGTCGCGCACGGCGCCTGCTCGCCGCAGGTCGTCCGGCACGCGCCGGCGCTGCACCCGTAGGGCCAGCAGTCGCGGTCGGCCTCGGCCGGCTGGCAGCTCCCGTCGGCGCCGCACAGGCGCGCGCCGTACGCCACCGACCCGCTGCAGCTCGCGGTGAGGCACGTGTCGCCCTCGCACGCCGCGCCCGACACGTTCGTGCTGCTGAAGCACTGGAAGTTCCCGAGGTTGCACCTCCCGGTCGTCTGGACGCCCGTGCACCCCTGGACGCTCGCGCCGAGGCACTGCTCGGCGTCGGCGAAGGCGCAGTCGGCGTCGGCGTGGCAGCACGCGCCGGCGGCGCAGCAGTAGCCGTTCGCGCAGTAGCCGCTCGCGCACTGGCCGTTGCCGTTGCAGGGCGCGCCGTTCTGCCCGAGGTTCACACACGCGCCGTTGCTGCACGAGAAGCCGGGCGCGCACTGGGCGACCGTCTGGCAGGCCGAGTAGCAGCCGCCGCTGCCGCAGAGGTACGGCGAGCAGCCCGCGTCCGCGTTCTCGTCGGTGGTGCCGTTGCAGTTGTCGTCCTTGCCGTTGCAGACCTCGGTGACGGGCCCCTGGTCGCCGATGCACCCGACGATGGCGCCGCCGTCGCAGCTCACGACGCCGTCGTGGCACTCGCCGACCCCGCGCGTCGCGTTCGAGAAGCCGTAGCACTCGTCGTCGGTGATGCCCGTCCGCGGCGCGGTCGCGCAGCCCTCGGCGGGGACGCAGCTGTCGACGGTGCAGGCGACGTGGTCGTCGCAGGTCTGGTTCGGGGCGACGGGCACGCAGGCGCCGACGTCGTCGCAGCGCTTTGGCGCGATGAACGTGGCGCCCTCGCAGCGCGACCCCGCGCACATCGCGTCGAGGCAGCCGACGGCGCTCTCGACCTCGCGCAGCTGGCACCGCGACGCCTCGCAGCGCCCGACCCGCTGGGAGCCCGCGCAGCTCGCGGCGTCGTCGCAGGTGGGGGCCTCGTCGAGGTCGGCGCAGCCGTCGTCGTCGGCGCAGCAGCGCCCCTCGCTGCAGCAGATCTCGTGGTCGCAGTGGCCCCCGTCGCAGTCGCCGTCGCCGGTGCAGCGGGTGCCGTCCGCGCCGCTCGTGATGCACTCGTCGCGGACGCCGTCGTGGTCGAGGTCGTCCCTGTCGCAGACGAGGCCCGTCGCGCAGTCGTCGTCGCTCTCGCAGCGCGTGAGGCAGCCCTGGACGCCGCCGCACACGTAGACGTCGCCGCAGTCCGCGGCCGGGCCGTCGTCGGCCTCGCCGCTGCAGTCGTCGTCGACCCCGTTGCACACGTCGGGCGCGGGCTCCGGCGCGCTGCACGCGCCGAGGCCGAGGGCGCTACACGAGCGCTCCCCGTGGCAGACGCCCGCCTCGCCGGTGCGCCGGCACTCGGTCGACGCCCCCGTCGCCTCCGCGAGCGCGTCGCACTCGCAGAGCCCCTCGCTCTTCCGGCACTGCCCGTCGCCCCCGCAGGCGTAGCCCTCGGGGCAGCCGGCGTCGCAGGGGATCCCGCAGAAGCGCCCGGCGTCGCCGTAGCCGACGCAGCGCCAGGGCCCCTCGTGGCCCGGGATGGGCGAGCAGTCGGCGTGCACCTCGCACGGCTGGCAGAGGCGCGCCCGAGTCGGCACGCATACGTAGGCGATCGCGGCCTCGTCACCGGCCTCGGCGCAGGTCTCACCGGCGTCGCAGCCGGTCTCGGGGCAGAGGCGCGCGCACTGCATGCCGTCCGCCGTCGCGACGCAGTAGCCGGACGCGCAGTCGGCGCCGGTCGCGCACACAGCCCCCGTCTCGCCGAGGACGTCGCGCGGCGCGGTGCCGTCGCCGGGGCCCGCGGTGTCGTCGACGCTGGTGGCGTCGGCGTCGTCGCCAGGCGAGGTGCCGGTCACGGCGTCGGCGAGCAGCGACACCCCGCGCGAGGCGTCGAGGAGCTTGAGCTCGGCGGCCCCCTCTCCCGACGAGCACGCGGCGAGCAGGCCGAGGAGAGCTACCCAGGGCAACCTTGAGCTGGACATCGTCGCCATCACCCCTCGCATCGGCGCTACCGGGAGGGAGCTTAATGGCTTCGGCGGGCTCCGCACAAGGAACCCACCGCGCCCGGCCGCGGCCCGCGCCGGAGCGGGGGCCGCGACGGGCGTCGGCGGGTCAGTCGAGCCCGCCGTCCTTCAGGGCGCGCAGGCGCAGGCGCAGGGCGTTGATGCGGATGAAGCCCTCGGCGTCGCGCTGGTCGTAGACCGTGTCCTTCTCGAACGTCGCGAAGCTGTAGGAGTAGAGCGAGTTCGGGCTCTTCCGCCCGATGAGCGTCGCGTTGCCCTTGTAGAGGCGCAGCTTCGCGACGCCGTTCACGCTCTCCTGCGTCTCGCGCACGATCTTCCGCATGAGCTCGCACTCGGGCGAGTACCAGTAGCCGCGGTAGATGAGCGACGCGTAGCGCGGCACGAGGCTGTCGCGCATGAGCATGACCTCGCGGTCCATCGCGAGGCTCTCGATCGCGCGGTGCCCGATGTGGAGCAGCGTCGCGCCCGGCGTCTCGTACACACCGCGCGACTTGATGCCGACGTAGCGGTTCTCGACGAGGTCGACGCGCCCGACGCCGTGCTTGCCGCCGAGCTTGTTGAGCTTCGTCAGGAGCTCCTTCGGGCCGAGCTCCTCGTCGTTCACGGCGACCGGGATCCCCTTCTCGAAGGTGATCGTCACCTCCTCGGGCTCGTCCGGCGTCTTCATGACCGGCGTCGTGAGGAGGTAGGTGTCCTCGGGCGGCTCGTTCCACGGGTTCTCGAGGATCCCGCCCTCGAAGCTCACGTGCATGATGTTGCGGTCGATGGAGAACGGCTTCTCCACGGTCGAGATGACCGGGATCCCCTTCTCCTTCGCGTACGCGATGAGGTCCGTGCGCCCCTTGAACTCCCAGAAGCGCCACGGCGCGATGACCCGGATGTGCGGGTTGACGCTGTAGCTCGCGAGCTCGAAGCGGATCTGGTCGTTGCCCTTGCCCGTCGCGCCGTGGACGACCGCGTCCGCGCCGTGCTCGAGCGCGACCTCCGCCATGCGCCGCCCGATGAGCGGGCGCGCGAGCGAGGTCCCCATGAGGTAGGTGCCCTCGTAGACCGCGTTCGCCTGTACCGCCGGGAACACGAAGTCCCGCACGAACTCCTCGGTCACGTCCTCGATGACCGCGGCCGTCGCCCCCGACGCGAGCGCCTTCGCCTCGAGCCCGTCGAGCTCCTCGGCCTGCCCGACGTTCGCCGTGTAGCAGACGACCTCGCAGCCGTACTTGTCCTTCAACCACCGCAGCATGACCGAGGTGTCGAGGCCGCCGGAGTACGCGAGGACCACCTTCTTCACGTCACTGAACCTGTCTGTCATCGGACCGCTCCCATACAAGCGTCGAGGGCGCCCGCCCGGGGCCACTCGCCCCGGCGCGGAAGGGGCGCATCATGGGGGCCACGCGCCTCGCCACGCAACGAAAAACAAGATCGCCGCGCGCGCCGACTGAACGGCGATTCAGATCCCCGCCGCGACCGCCCACGAGGCCGTCCGACGCCCTCTCAACCGCCGCTCGCGAGCCCCTCTTCGGCCCCCGCCCCGAGGAACGGCACGACCCGCCGGATCCGGTCGCACCGGAACGACTTCGCCTCGTCGTCGAGGTGGCACCACGCGCGCAGGAGCGGCACCCCCTCCTGCGCGAAGAACGCGAGCGGCGTGACCGGCCGCAGCGTGTTCCCCTTGCTGCCGCCGTCGTACGCGATGGCCACGCGCCGCTGCTCGGCGATCGCCGGCTCGAGCGCCACCCGCAGCCGCTCGGGCACCTCCACGGCGAACGCCTCGGGCCCCGGGATCGCGAGCGACGTGGTCACGCCGAGGTCCTTCAGCACCCGCGCCTCCGCCCGCCGCGCGAGCGCCGCGAACAGGTTCCGCGTGTGGAGCGCGTCCGCGACGGCGCGGTGGAACGTCGCCTCGCGGAGCGGCCCCTCGCCGAGCAGCGTCCTGAGCGGCTCGAGCCCGAAGCGCGGCGCCTCGGGCACCACGCGCTTGGCGATCTCGAGCGTGCACGCCCAGCGGACGCGCGGCGGCTCGAGCCCGAGGCGCAGGATCTCGCTCCCGAAGTAGGCGAGATCCGACCGCGCGCAATGCGCGACGACCAGCGTCTCCTCGCGATCCCCGAGGAACGCGAGCAGCGCCGCCCACACCCGATCGAGGGTGGGCTTCCCGCGCACGGCGTCGTCGTCGATGCCCGTGAGCCGGCTCACGACCGGCGGGATCGGCATCCCGGGGTCGACCATCGCCTCGAAGATCGGCCCCGGCGCGACGCGCCCGTCGGGCATCAGCCGGAAGCGGGCCGCCCCGATCTCCACGACGCGATCGTGGCCGTGGGCGACGCCGGTGGCTTCGAGGTCGAGCGCGACGAGGTCGAGCTCGACGAGCGGGCGGTGACCGAGCACCCGCGCACGATAGCGACGATCGCCTCCCGTGGCGACGACGGATCCGCGCCTCCCGTCGACCAGGGCGGCGCGCCCCGCGGCCAGCGGCCGCCGAGCCGCCCCGCTCCCGCCCGCGGCGCGCCTCGCCCCGCCGATGCCTGCTTGCCCTGGCCCGGATCCGCGTGGTACGCGCGCCTGGTCATGTTGCGGTACCTCACGCTGGGCCTCGGCCTCCTCTCGCTCTCGCTCGCCGCCTGCGAGTCGTCGGGCTCCGTCGGCGACGAGCCCGTCTCCCGCTGCTTCCCCGCGGGCGCCTGCGACGAGGCGATGCTCCAGCAGGGCCTCGTCGCCGCCCAGGGCGACGCCCACGCCGGCGCCGAGCTCTTCGCCCAGAACTGCGCCCGCTGCCACGGCCCCACGGGCCACGGCGTCGAGGCCGCCGAGCGCATCGACATGACGAGCCCGTCCTGGCAGGCTCGCCTCCGCGACGGCCAGATCGCGCAGACCGTGCGCGCCGGCCGCCCGCCCGTGATGCCGGCCTTCCGGTTCACGGACGACCAGCTCCGAAACCTGCTCGCCTACGTGCGCCAGCTCGAGGTCGCGCCGGCGCCGACGCCCAAGCCAGGGTACTGAACTTGCGGAAGAGCACGCTCGTCTTCGTCCTCCTCTGCCTGATCGGGCTCGCCGACGCCGCGTACCTGACCTGGGATCACTTCCAGGCGGTCGCGGACCCCGAGTTCGCGGGCGGCCTCTGCGCGATGGGCGGCGGCTGCGACATCTCGCGCTTCGACGCCGCGAGCGCCATCCCGCTCGGGAGCCTCGGCCCGAAGCTCCCGATCTCCATCCTCGCGGTCGGCTTCTACCTCGCCTTCCTCGCGCTCACGATCTGGCGCGCGCGCCGCCCCGCCGACCCGGCCCCGCCGCGGCTCCAGCTCGGGCTCGCCGCGCTCGCGTCCGCCTACTCCGTCGCGCTCCTCCTCTACTCGGTCATCGGCCACGGCACCGTCTGCATGTACTGCTCGGTGCTCTACGGCACGAACCTCGCGCTGCTCGTGACCGCGTGGCTCACCCTCGGCGAGCCCGTCGGGACCTGGCTCAAGCGCGTCTGGGGGTCGATCGCGTCCGCCGCCACCGGCGTCACCGCCGCGGTCTTCGTCGCGGGCGTCGTGGGCGTCTACGTCGTCTACGCGCTCACCCTCTCCGCCGCGCTCGCGACCGACCACCTCCCGGACACGGTCGCCCAGGTCGACGTCGACGGCCGCGCCACGAAGGGCGATCCCAACGCCCCCGTCCACATCGTCGAGTTCGCCGACATCGAGTGCCCGCACTGCCGGATCCTCTTCGAGACGGTCGAGGCCATCCAGCGCGACCGGCCGAAGGACGTGCGCGTCACCTTCATGCACTTCCCCCTCGACAAGGCGTGCAACCCCGCGGTCAAGCAGGACTTCCACGTGAACGCCTGCTGGCTCGCGACGGTCGGCGAGTGCGCGGGCGCGCAGGGCAAGAAGTACGAGGCGCTCTCGGTCCTCTTCGAGCACCACAAGGGCGCGCAGGACGAGGTCCTCGCGCAGGTCGTCGACCTCGGCGTGGACAAGGTGAAGCTCCTCGAGTGCATGGCCGACCCGAAGACGCGCGATCGCATCGTCGAGGACATCGACAAGGGCCTGAAGCTCGGCATCACCGGGACGCCCGTCTTCCTCGTGAACGGCCACAAGGTCATCGGCGGGCGCCCGCGGCCCGACCTCGAGAAGATGATCGACGACGCCATGAAGACCGCGGACGGCGCGGAGCGCGAGTAGCCCCCCCTCCTGACGAGCGAGGCCCCCTCATGCACCGCGCGGCCATCGGCATCTTCGACTCCGGGATCGGCGGCCTCACGGTCGCCGCCGAGATCGTCCGCCGCCTCCCGACCGAGGACATCATCTACCTCGGCGACACGGCGCGCCTCCCCTACGGCACGAAGTCCGCCGAGACGGTCATCCGCTACGCCGACCGCGCGGTCGACCTGCTCCTCCGCTACCCGGTCAAGATGGTCGTCATCGCCTGCAACACGGCGAGCGCCTACGCCCTCGAGAGCCTCCGCGAGGGGTCGGAGCTGCCGATCCTCGGCGTCATCGCGCCCGGCGCGCGCGCCGCCGTCGCGGCCACGACGACCGGCCGCATCGGCATCGCCGGCACCGAGGCCACCGTCCGCTCGAAGGCCTATCAGAAGGCGATCACCGCGCTCCGCCCGGACGCCGAGCTCACGACGCGCGCCTGGCCGCTGCTCGTCCCGCTCGCCGAGGAGGGCTGGGTCGACCACCCGGTGGCGCGGCTCACGCTCCGCACCTACCTCGAGCCGATGGTCGCGGCCGGCGTGGACACGCTCGTGCTCGGGTGCACCCACTACCCGGTCTTCAAGCGGGTCATCGAGGACCTCCTCGCGACCGAGCTCGGCGGCTACCCGCTCGCGCTCGTCGACTCCGCCGAGGCCGTCACGACCGAGCTCGACGCGCTCCTGACGGAGCGCGAGCTGCACGCGCCGACCCGCGAGGGCCGCCGCTCCTTCTTCTGCACGGACGCCGCCGAGCGCTTCGGGCGCGTCGGCGCGACGTTCTTCCCGGAGGACGTCGCCCCGGTCTTCCCGGTCGACATCTGACCGCCGCGGCGGCCTCGCGCCGCGCTGGATCCGAGCGGCCTGGCGCGGCAGATTGGCTGCCCGTCCCCCCCGGACCGAGGAGTCAGCGCCATGACACGCCCCCGAGCCGCGCGCGGCACCGCGACGCTCGTCGCCGCCGCCCTCCTCGCCGGCGCCGGCGCCTGCGCCTCCACGCAGTACACGCCGAAGCCGTACCCGTACGTGAAGATGGTGCAGCGCGCCGGCACGCCGCAGCTCGTCGCGGGCGCCGGGGAGCCGCGCGCCGCGGGCCCTCTCGGTGGCGACCTCTCGGAGCTCGTCGCGGACGTGCCGCTCGCGAAGGACCACGCCGAGGCGGGCGAGGAGGAGGCCGTGATCTCGCTCGTGCTCGCGATCGGCGGGGCGGTCGTGCTGCCGGTCGGGACCACGCTCGTCCTCATCGACAGCGTCGACAACCCGGACGGGCTCTCGCCGACCGGCGCGCTCGGGATCGGGCTCACCGCGGCCGGCGCGGCGCTCCTCGTCGCGGGCCTCTCGACCGCGCTCTCGTCGCAGGCGCACTATTACGACGCGATCAACCTCTACAACGACGCCATGTGGGAGCGATCGCACGTCATGCTCCGCGGCCAGGGCCTGCCCGAGCTCTCGCCGGAGCCGGAGCCCGCGCCCCCCGCGCCCGGCCCGGCGGACCCGGCGCCCGCCGCGCCGACGCCGAGCGATCCGGCGATGGCGCCGCCCCCTCGCGACGGCAGCACGGGCCCCTATTGATGCAGCGCAGCATGACCATATCGCCAAGAACGACGGCGACTTACGCGATCGCCTTGCTGCACTGCACCATGACGCTCGCGTGCGGCTCGCCGGACGGCGCCCCCCTCGACGTCATCGTGGACACCGCTGGCGCCACCGACACGGCGGCCGTCGACACGACCGCGCCGGACGCGGCCCTCTGCGAGTCGAGCTGCGCGGAGCTCGACGAGCCCCCGTGCGTGAAGGGCGCGTGCTTCGCGGGCGAGTGCCAGGGCTTCGTCGTCCCCGACGACCCCTGCGACGACGAGGACGAGTGCACGACCGCCGACGCCTGCCTCCCGGACGGCCGCTGCTTCGGCGAGCTCATCCGCTGCCCACGCGTCGGCCTCTGCCAGCTCTCGACGACCTGCGCCGACCGCCTCTGCAAGGACCCGCTCACGCCGCCCACGGCGCGCTGCGGCAACACCGCCGACGGCTACCCGCGGTTCTGCGGCTCCGGGGACTGCGCGCGGCGCCTGCTCGCGCTCGGCGGCGGCCACACCTGCGCGCTCTGGGGCGGGCGCGCGCGCTGCTGGGGGCTCAACACGAACGGGCAGCTCGGGCAGGGCAACACGAACAGCTTCGGCAACGACAAGCTCGCGTACGAGGCGGCGCTCCTGCCGGTCACGGGCGAGATCGTGCAGATCGCGGCGGGCGCGGCGCACACGTGCGTCCTGCTCGCCACGGGGCGCGTCCAGTGCTGGGGCCGCGGGCAGTACGGGGCGCTCGGCTACGGCGACACGCGCGACGTCGGGCGCGACCAGCAGACGAAGACCGCCGGCAACGTGCTCATCGGCGGGTTCGCGCGCGATCTGGCCGCCGGGCAGGACCACACCTGCGTCGTCCTCGACGACGGCTCGGTGCGCTGCTGGGGCATCGGCGAGCCCGCGGCGACGACCGCCGCGCACCTCGGGAACCCGGCCAACACGGCCACCATCGGGGACGACGAGGTCCCCGAGGCCACGGCCCCCGTCGTCACGGGCGCCGAGGCGGCGCACGTCTACTGCGGCGCGCGCCACACCTGCATCCTGACCCCGGTCGGCAAGGTGCGCTGCTGGGGGATGGGCGGCTTCGGTCGCCTCGGCTACGGCAACACCGACACCATCGGCGACGACGAGGATCCGGCCGCCGCTGGCGACGTCGACGTCGGCGACACCGTGACCGCCCTCGCGCTCGGCGCCGAGCACACCTGCGCGCTCCTCTGGGACGGGCGCGTCCGCTGTTGGGGGCGGGCGCTCGACGGGCGCCTCGGCTACGGCGACGGGCTCGACGTCGGCGACGACGAGACCCCGGCCGACAAGGGCGACGTGCCGCTCCTCGGCTCGGCGATCGCCATCGCGGCGGGGGTCGACCACACGTGCGCGCTGCTCAGGACGGGCGCGGTGCAGTGCTGGGGCTCCGGGGCGAACGGGAAGCTCGGCTACGGCAACACGCTGAACGTCGGGGACACGCCGGAGTACCTGGCGCTCGAGGCGGGCACGGTCGACCTCGGCGACGACGCGGTGTGGGTCGCGCTCGGCGCGGCGGACGGGGATCACACCTGCGCGCTGCTCGCGAGCGGCGGGCTCCGCTGCTGGGGGCGCGGCAAGGACGGCGCGCTCGGGCTCGGGAACTCGCGGTCGATCGGCGACGACGAGGTCCCGGCCGCGGTCGACGAGGTGCAGTACCAGTAGCGTGCGCGCGGCGGGTCGTCGGGTCCGGCGGGGTGACGGCGCCGAGGGAGCGGGCTAGAGTCTCGCATCGCCCGCCTCTGGGCGGGCACCCGACACGACAGAGATCACGGAGGATCCCATGGCGCAGCTGAAGGGCAGCAAGACCCACGACAACCTGAAGGACGCGTTCGCTGGCGAGTCGCAGGCGAACCGCCGCTACCTCTACTTCGCGAAGGTGGCGGACATCGAGGGCTACCCCGAGATCGCGTCGAACTTCCGCGAGACGGCGGAGGGCGAGACGGGCCACGCGCACGGCCACCTCGACTACATGAAGTCGATCGGCGACCCGGCGACGGGCCTCCCGATCGGCGACACGGCGCTGAACCTCGCGGCGGCGGTGGCCGGCGAGACGCACGAGTACACCGACATGTACCCGGGCATGGCGAAGACGGCGCGCGACGAGGGCTTCGGCGAGATCGCCGACTGGTTCGAGACGCTCGCCAAGGCGGAGAAGTCGCACGCGGGCCGCTTCCAGCGCCTGCTCGACGACATCTCCTGACCTCGTCGGCTCGCGGGCTCACGAAGGAGCGAACGCCCCGCGCGATCCGTGCGTGGCTCGAGATCCACGGCCGCGCGGGATCATGATGGAGCGAACCACGGAGACACGGAGACACGGAGGAGCACGGAGAGGGCACGGTGATCGCCCTCTCCCTGCTGCTGTCTCCGTGTCTCCGTGTCTCCGTGGTCACGTTCCGAGCGAGCCGCTCGAGCCCAGCACGCTCAGAGCCCAGGAGGAGCCCCGGTGAGCGACGGCAAGATCAGCTACCAGCCCACGAAGGGCCTCTCCTACGACCCGAACGACCCCGTCTACTGGGACGAGGCGCTCCTCGACGAGGAGACGAAGCGCGTCTTCGAGGTCTGCCACGGCTGCCGCATGTGCTTCAAATACTGCGACAGCTTCCCGAAGCTCTTCGCGCACATCGACGAGCGGCACGACGGCGACGTCAAGAAGCTCGCGCCCGCCGAGACGCAGGACGTCATGGACGCCTGCTTCCAGTGCAAGCTCTGCGAGGTGCAGTGCCCCTACACCCCGCGCGACCAGCACGAGTTCCAGCTCGACTTCCCGAAGCTCGTCGCCCGCCACCGCGCCGTCCACGCGAAGAAGAAGGGGATCCGCCTCCGCGACAGGATCCTCGGGAACCCCGACGGCACCGCGAAGTTCGCGCGCGCGAGCCTCGGCGTGGCGAACGTCATGAACCGCGTGGCCGTCCACCGCTGGTTCATGGAGAAGGTGCTCGGCGTGCACCGGAAGAAGCTCCTCCCGAGCTTCGCCCGGAAGACCTTCGAGCACTGGGCGAAGAAGGCCGGGAAGCTCGGCCCGCCCGGCGGCGAGGTCGCCCTCTTCCAGACCTGCTACGTGCAGCACAACGAGCCGCAGATCGGCCGCGACACGGTGGAGGTGCTCGAGAAGAACGGCGTCGACGTGCGCTGCGTGAAGGGCCTCGAGTGCTGCGGCATGCCCGCCTGGGAGAGCGGCGACCTCGACGCCTTCCGGAAGCACGCGACGCGGAACCTCGACCGCCTCGAGCCCTACGTCGACGCCGGCGCCAAGGTCGCCGCCATCAACCCCACCTGCTCGATGATGCTCCGCCGCGAGTATCCCGAGCTCGTCGCGCCGGCCGACAAGGCGCGCGCCGAGAAGGTCGCCGCCGCCGTCGTCGACCCGGGGGAGCTCCTCTGGTCGCTCCGGAACGAGCCGCGCTTCTCGACCGACTTCAAGTCGTCGCCGCACGCGAAGGTCGCCTACCACGCGCCGTGCCACCTGCGCGCGCAGGCGGTCGGCTTCAAGGGGCGGGATCTCTTGAGGAAGATCCCCGGCGTCGTGCCCGGCACGGTCATCGAGTGCTGCGGCCACGACGGCACCTACGCGATGAAGGTCGAGGGCTTCGAGACCTCGATCCGCGTCGGCCAGAAGGCGTTCACCGGCATGAAGGACCAGGCGGTCGAGGTCTGGGCGACGGACTGCCCCCTCGCGGCGCTCCAGTTCCAGCAGCACGCGGGCGTGAAGCCCATGCACCCGATGTCGATCCTCGCGGCGGCCTACCGCGGGGACGCCTTCCCGGGCGGCGGCCCCGTCGCGCCGAAGCCCGCGCCCGAGGCGGGCGAGCAGGGAGAGAAGCCATGAGGAAGGTCCAGCGCCAGGACATCGTCGACTACGTCACCTACGAGGAGCGCCGCCCCGCCCTGCGCGAGCGCGTGATGGCCGTGAAGAGCGCCCGCCGCGTGCACGCGGGCGACGAGCTCACGTTCCTCTTCGAGAACCACGAGACGGTCGCCTACCAGGTGCAGGAGATGATGCGCGCGGAGCGCATCGTGCGCGAGGCGGACATCCAGCACGAGATCGACACGTACAACGAGCTCATCGGCGGCGACGGCGAGCTCGGCTTCACGCTGCTCATCGAGATCCCCGACCCCGTCGAGCGGAAGGACAAGCTCGCCCGCTGGAAGCCCCTCGTCGACCACGTCTTCGCCGAGCTCCCGGGCGGGCGGCGCGTCCACGCCCGCTACGACCGCCGCCAGATCGCCGACGACAAGCTCTCGTCGGTGCACTACATGGTCTTCGACACCGGCGGCGAGACGCCCGTCGCGGTCGGCTGCGACTGGGAGGGACACCCCGTCGAGGCGCGCCTCACCGACGCGCAGCGCGCCGCGCTCGAGGCCGACCTGGGCTCATGACGCGCCGCGTCATGAGCGACGCGCGTCAGCGCCGGAGCGCCGCCCAGACGAGGCCCGGCGAGCCCCGCCCGGCGCGCACCAGGCGCACCCAGAGCAGCGTCATGTGCTCGAGGTGGAGCGCCTGCACGAGCCCGCCGACGTCCACCGGCTCGAAGCCGACGTCGCCGATGAGCTCGGCCACGCGCGCCTTCGCGCCCGCGTCGTCCCCGCAGAAGAGCATCGCCGGGAGCACGCCGTAGCCGGGGTAGGCCGCGTCCGCGAGGTTCTCGAAGCCGTAGATGCTGAACGCCTTCACGACGGAGGCCCCGGGGACGAGCGCCTGCACGAGCTCGCTCCCCGCGCGCTCGCTCCGGAGGCCGTGCGTGAGCCCGGGGCCGACGGGGTTCGTGCAGTCGACGAGGACCTTCCCGGCGAGCGCCTCCGCGAGCGGCGGGAGGAGCCCCTCGTTCGCGGGGAAGGGGGTCGCGAGGAACACGATCTCGGCGGCGGCGACGGCGTCGGCGACCGGGAGCGCGCGGAGGCGCGGCGACCGCGCGAGGGCCGCGGCCACGCTCTCCGACGCCTCGCGCGACTCGGCGAGGACGACGTCGTGGCCGGCCTCGGCGAGGCGCGTGGCGAGGGCGGCGCCGACGTTCCCGGCGCCGATGAACGCGATCTTCATCATGCTGTCTCCTGTGAGGGCTCGTGGGCGGGTCGCGGCGCGGCGAGCGCCTCCCAGGCCGGGTTGGTCCCCGTCATGTGGAGCTGGAAGCCGGTCCCCGCGTGCCCGGGGTAGCGGGCCGCCATGCGCGCCTCGAGGGCCTCCCCGCGGACGCCCGCGTCGAGGAGCGCGAGCAGATCGCCCACATAGGCGCGCTGCGCGAGGAGCACGTTCCCGTCCGTGGCCGGCCCGTGCCCGGTGATGACCCGGATCTCCGGCCCCGGGTGGGCCGCGATGAGCTCGTCGAGGAGGCCGAGCCAGCTCACGAGCGCTGCGCGGTCCACCCCGAGCCCGGCCCAGGCGTGGACGTGGTTGTACGCGAGGTCCGACGCGAAGAGCGTCTGTGCCGCCTCCATCCAGAGGCACGTGAGGCGGGTGAACTCGGACGGCGCGCTCGTGACCCAGGGCCGGAGCGTCACGGACGCGCTCCCCGGGAGCGTGACGCCCTCGGGCGGCATCACCTCGAAGAGGGCCCGGTAGTCGAGGTTCGTCGGCGAGAGAGCCGGCGACGGCAGCATCCCGTAGCGCTCCATCGTGTCGGCCATGGCCACGACGTCGTCGGCGATCTCGGGGCGCGCGACGAGGAAGCGCGCGGCCGGGAAGCGCGCGCGGAGGGCGTTCACCCCGAAGAAGACGTCGGGGTGGCCGTGCGAGACGATGACGGCGAAGAGGGCGCGGCCGGAGCGCGCCACGAAGTCGGCGACGCGGGCGCCGTCCTCGTCGCCGTTGCTCGCCGTGTCGATGAGCACGGCGTGCGCGTCGTTCGCGACGAGCCAGGCGTTGGCGTCGAAGTACGGGTGGACGAAGCGGTGCAGCGTGACGCCCGGGGCGAGCCCGAGGCCGCGCTCGAACGAGGTCGCGGTCATGGTGTTGCCTCCTCCGTGGCTGGCTCAGCGGCCGAGGGTCTCGATGACGAGGCGCGCGGTCTCGGCGCCCGAGAAGTTCTGCTGCCCGGTGACGAGGTTCCCGTCGCGCACGGCGAAGCTCCGCCAGAGGCCGGCCTGCACGTAGTTCGCGCCGAGCTCGCGGAGCGCGTCCTCGACGCGCCACGGCATCAGGTGGCGGCCGCGCGGCATCGCCCCCATGCCCCAGACGGCCTCGTCGGCGAAGTCCTCCTCGACGTTCGCGAAGCCAGTGACCGTCTTCCCGCGGACGAGCGGCTCCCCGCTCGAGAGGCGCGCGTAGCGGAGCACCGCCGTGCCGTGGCAGAGCGCGCACGCGACCTTCCCGGCCTCGTAGAAGGCGGCGAACTTCGCGTGGAGGTCGGTCGCGTCCTCGAAGGAGAACATCGGCGCCTGGCCGCCCGCGACCACGATGGCGTCGAAGCGGTCGACGTCGATGGCCGCGACGGGCGGCGTGTCCGCGACGAGCGCCGCGAGGGCGGGCGTGTGGATGAAGCCCATGCTGACGAGATCGGTCGCGGAGTAGCCGCTCGCGTCGCGCGGGTCGCTCATCGCGTCGGCCTCGCACGCGCCGCCAGCGGGGCTGAAGACCTCGACCTCGTAGCCCGCCTCACGGAACTCCGCGTACGGGTGCGTCAGCTCCGACCACCAGAAGCCGACGGGCCAGCCGGTCGTGGTCGAGGTCGCCGGGTTCGCGATGACGAGGGCGACCCGCTTCGGGCGGGCCGGGTTCGAGGGGTTCGCGTCTCTCAGGCTCATGTCGCTCGCTCCTGCTCGGGATCGGGGACGAGGACGGGCTGTCCTCGCGCGAACGACCATCGGCGCCTGATCACATGCAGACAACGCGGGTGAATCGAACTCGTCGCTCCATACCGTGCAACTATCCGCGGGTCGGCCGCCTCCGGGCGCGCTTCCGCGTCTCGCCCGACGTCGGGTCCGTCGGGTCGAGGCGCGTCCGCGGCGCCTCGTGCCGCTCCGCGGCGGCCTCGCCGGACGCCCGCACGAACACGTCGCGGAGGAAACGGTGGCCCGCGTCCCCGTCGACCCGGGGGTGCCACACGAGGCTGAGCGCGTAGGGCCGGAGCGGGAGCGGCGCCTCGCGCACCACGAGCCCGAGCGCCTCCGCGTGGCGCGTCGCGATCCGCTCCGAGACCGTGAGCACGTAGTCCGTCTCCGCGGCGAGCTGGAGCGCCGTCAGGAAGTAGGGCACGGCGCGCGCGACCGCGCGGGAGAGCCCCGCCTCGCGGAGCACGTCGTCCACGTAGCCGCCGGGCTGCCCACGCGGCGCGACCTGCACGTGCCGGAGGGCGACGTAGCGCTCGAGCGTGAGGGGCTCCGCCGCGGCCGGGTGCCCGGCGCGCAGGACGCACACGAAGCGGTCCGTCAGGAGCTGGCGGCTCCGCATCTCCTGCGGGAGCGCGCCGTAGATCCCGACGGCGAGGTCGGAGCCCTGGTCGCGGAGGAGCGCCGCGTCGTCGGGCGTGTTCGGCACGAACTGGACCGAGACCCCGGGCGCCGCCTCGCGGAGGAGGCGGTCGACGGCCCCGCCCACGACGGAGAGCACGTAGTCCGAGGCGTGGACGACGAAGGTCCGCGCGAGCTCGCTCGGGACGAACGGCCGCTGCGGCTCGAACACGCGCCGGGCGTCCGCGACGACCTGGGCGACGAGCGGCGCGAGCTCGACGGCGCGCGGCGTGAGCAGCATCCCGCGCCCGGACCGCACGAGGAGCTCGTCGCCGAGGCGCTCGCGGACCCGCGCGAGCGCGTGGCTCATCGCCGGGGTCGAGAGCCCGACGCGGCGCGCGGCGCCGCTGACGCTGCTCTCCTGGAGGAGCGCGTCGAGGGAGAGGAGGAGCGCGAGGTCGGAGGCTTCCATGGCGTGAAACGATGGGCCCCGACCCTTTCACGCGTCAAGGGGCCGCCCATGCCCGCGTCAGCTCAGAAGCCGATGCCGATGGCGGCTCGCGCGGCCGGGTAGAGCCCGCTCACGCCCACGTCGCCGTCGGGGAGCGTGAGGCTCATGTCGTACCAGGCGGCGCCGAGCCCGACGGACACGGCGACGACCCCGCCGAGGACCCAGGCGTAGCCCAGGTGACCGGCGACCGCGAAGCCGACGCCGTCGCTCTTCGCGCCGTCGCGCTCGGCGGTGGCCCACGCCACCTGGAACATCGCGGACACGAAGAGCCCTGTCGGCGCGTCGTCGAGCAGGTACGCGCGGGCGCCGAGGCCGCCGCCGACGGCGAGGAACGAGGCCGTCAGGTCGTCGGTGTCGACCGAGTCGAAGGTGAACGACGGCGCGATGAAGAGCGAGAACGTCGGTGACAGCACGCGCTCGTACTCGACGACGATCGTCCGCGTGAACACGAGCGCGAGCGGCTCGAGCGTGATGGCGTTCTCGGGGAGCTCCCGCGCGCCCGCGCTGCTGGCCGTCGCGACGAGCATCGCCGCCACGGTGGCCGCCACTGCCTTCCCCATCCGCTCGCTCCGCCGGTGATCAACCGCAGCACGCGCGCGCAACGATGCTCGCGACGTGAACGCGCGCCGACCGCCCGGCGGCCGGCCGCGAGGCCATACCATACGACGCCCGCCGAGGCGCCGAAATCCCCCACGAACCCCGCGGGTTTCCACCGCGCAGGCGGCCCCGCGGCCGCCAGAGTTTGTTTGCCGCCTCGCCCCCACCGCGGTAAGCACCGCCAGGTCCGGACGACAAGGAGCCCCCCCATCGTGACCCGCCTCCTGCCCCGAGTCGCCTTCGTCGCCTCGCTCCTCGCGCCCATGGCGGCGCTCGCCGGCTCCCCGCCGGGCGCCCGCGCGCCGCGCCCCCACGAGCTCGGCTGGGTCTGCATCGGCGTCTCCGACACGCGCCTCGTCCAGGTCTCCGCCTTCAACAAGGACGCCGAGAACCTG
This sequence comes from Deltaproteobacteria bacterium, assembly GCA_020632715.1. Classification (GTDB taxonomy): domain Bacteria; phylum Myxococcota_A; class UBA9042; order PHBI01; family PHBI01; genus JACKFA01. The sequence continues at coordinate 851,456 of JACKFA010000002.1, read as the reverse complement.
ACCTCCTGGGTCACCGCCGAGCGCATCCACGTCGACCTCGAGGGCGAGGGCCCCGCCGGGCGCGTCTGCGTCCCGGCCGTCACGAAGGTCGGCGACGAGGCCCTCCCCGACAACACCCTCGTCTTCGAGCGCGAGCTCGCGCAGAAGGAGGGCGAGGAGAAGCGCCCGTCGGTCGCGGAGGTCGTGCTCGTGCCGCGCCTCGAGACGCTCGCCGAGGCGACGACGCGCATCATCGGCACGGCCGACCAGTGGACGCTCGCCGGCGGGGTCTGGACGTTCCAGGCGAACAGCGGCGTGACGTTCGCGCCGAAGGTGGTCCGCGGCATGCCGGGCGAGGGTGACGGGCCGCCGCCGCCCGAGGTCTTCCGCGCGGCCTTCAACATGGCGCACTTCGACGAGCCGTGCCGCCCGATGACGCTCGACGACGACGTCGTCGGCAACTACGGCGCGATGGACGCGCGCCTCGGGAAGGTCGTCCCGCGCGGGGTCGAGCCGTTCCGGCTGAAGAAGGGCGAGGTCGTCTCGCGCTGCGAGGGCGTCAGCGCCGACGGGACGATGGTCGCCGTGGCGCGCATGCTCGACGACGACCTCACGTGGTTCATCATCCCGGCGGCCGCGGCGATGAGCCCGAAGGGGACGGTGTCGTACACGGTCGACAAGCCGCTCGGTGGCTACCACGTGTGCCGCCAGCCGACGTGGTCGACCTCGATCATCGAGGAGACCGATCTCGCCGGCAAATACGAGCTCCTCGACAACGGGAAGTGGCTCTGGCTCGAGGGGGAGAACCGGGACAAGACGGTGCTCCAGCCGGGGACGCCCGCGACGCTGCTCGACCACCGCGAGGGGTGGGCGCTCGTGCAGATCGTGCCGGGTGGGGCGCCGCGCGTGCTCGCGCTCCCGGGGCGCGCGGTGGCGATGCCGGCGGGGCCGGCGTCGGAGGTGCGGAGCGTCCAGGGCGGCCTCTGCCAGTGGCCGGCGGGCGAGTGGCGCGCGACGTCGGCGCCGACGCAGGCGTTCCGGGTGGCGCAGGACACGCCGGGCGCCGAGCTCGCGGGGCTCTGGCGCGAGCTCCCCATCGGCACGCGCGTGCTCGTCCTCTGCCAGTCGCAGAAGAAGTGCGACCCCATCTACGTCGGCGGGGCGCAGTCGAGCGAGACGGACCGCGTGGTGCTCGCGCGCTACGCCGGCTACCTCCTCGGTGTGAAGGAGAAGGACCTGCGCGAGCGCGTCGCGGGTGGGTTCGAGACGCGGACGGAGCGGCCGGACCTCTGGCAGGCGATGCACGGCGTCCTGAAGGACACGGCGCCGCAGTGGGCGTTCGGGCTCGGCGTGGGCGGGCGGCTCTCGTTCGTGGAGTCGGACGACTTCGCGTGGGCGCTCCGCGGGCGGCTCCAGCGCCTGACGGACGGCTGGGGCTTCGAGGGGGCCATCGGCGCGGGCGTCGACGGCTACGGCTCGTTCATGGAGCTCACGGGCGGCGCGGGGGTGCTCTTCACGCGCATCGAGGGGACGAACCTCGAGCTCCGCGGGTCGGCGCTCGCCAAGCTCGACCTCCGCTTCCAGGACAGCGGCGGGCTCGGCTTCGACGTCATCGCGAAGGGGCAGCTCCGCTGGGCGAACGACGTGGCGCCGGTGTCGCTCGAGATCGGGGTGAACTTCGGCTTCGGGGGGACGTTCGGCGACAAGGGCCAGGGGCACGTCACGTTCGGCATGCCGCTCTGGCTCAACGTCGAGATCCTGAGCTTCTGAGGTGAGGCTCGCGGGGCTCGCGGGGATGGCGGTGGCGGCGCTGCTCGTCGGGGGCAGCGTCGAGGCGCGCGCGGCGACGGCGCACGTGGGCGTGGACGTGGGCGTCGGCACGGCGGCGGGCGACGCGCTCGACGGGAGCGTGGTCATCACGGCGGTGCCGGGCTTCTCGTTCCTGCTCGGGCCGGGGTCGGTGTTCGGCGAGGTGCCGTTCGCGGGGGCGGCGGGGGACGAGGCGGGGTTCCGGCTCGGGAACCCGGTGCTCGGCTACGGCGTGACGCTGAAGGACAACCTGCGGTTCGCGCCGGCGGTGGCGTTGCCGGTGGCGACGGCGCGGCGCGACGGGAACGTGGCGCGGGATCTGACGCTCTTGTCGAACGCGGCGGCGATGGACGGCTGGCACGCGATCTGGCGGTGGTTGCCGGACGACCTCGCGATCGTGTTGCCGCTCTCGAACCAGACGCCGCTCGGGAACGGGGGGGTGCTCCAGACGCAGCTCGTCCTGACGACGACGATCCCGACGGCCGGAGACGGCGCCGAGGTCGACGTGATCCTCGAGCTCGGGACGCGGCTCCTGGCGCCACTGGGCGAGCGCGTCGGGGTCGGGCTCGGCTTCTCGGAGGTGCTCTTCGTGACGAGCGGGCGCGAGGGCGACCTGAGCCAGGCGGCGCTCGAGCCGAGCTTCCTCTGGATCATCGCGCCGGGCTCGAGCCTGGTGGTGCGGCTCGTGATGAACCTCGACGCGCCGAACGGCTTCGCGTTCGACAGCGACAAGGTCTGGGGCGCGCACGTGGGGCTGACGGTCGCGCTGTAGCCGAGGTCGGGCGTTCAGACAGCGCGGACATGCCGGCGTTCGGCGGGAACGTGACCACGGAGACGCGGAGACACGGAGGGGGCACGGAGAGGGCGCTTCGGCCCCCCAGGCGCGAACCGCGCCCCTACGAGGTGACCGACACTCTCCTCCCCCTCCCTCCGTGTCTCCGTGTCTCCCGATCTGCGTTCAAGGAGCCCAGAGCCACCCCCCAAGCGCGAACCGCGCCCCAAGAGGTGACCTAACCACTCCTCCCCCTCCCTCCGTGTCTCCGTGTCTCCCGATCCTGCGTTCAAGGAGCCCAGAGCCCCCCCAAGCGCGAACCGCGCCCCACGAACCCGTCCCAGCCGGGCCGCGCTAGAAGTTCTTCGCGCTCGCCGACCCCGCCGCCCCGGCCGTGCCGTCGGCGCCGAAGCTGCGCCCGCCCGTCCCGCCGACGCCACCGGCGCCCGAGCTCGGGTACGTGTTCGTCGCGATCGGCGTCTTCGACACGGCCGCCGCGATCGGATCGAGGTAGGTCCCGTACGACACGCCGCCGCAGCCGCCGGCGCCGCCCGCGCCGTGGCCGCCGCGCCCGCCGTTGCCGCCGGCACCACCCGCCGACGAGCAGTACGTCAGCGGGAACGTCCCGGTCCCGTTCGCCGACAGGCCGCCCGGCGCGCCGAAGCCGCCGCTGCCGCCGAGCCCGCCGCTCCCTCCGGCGCCACCGCTCCCGCCGCGCCCGCGGTACACCACGTTGTCCTTCACCGTCGGGAGCGCCGCCGGCGCCGTCGTCCACGTCAGGAACACGCCGAAGCTGCCGCCGCCGGCCCCTCCCGCGCTCCCGCCGAGCCCGGCGCAGCCGCCCGCGCCACCGCCGCCGCCGCTGCCGCCCACGACCACGTTGACCCCACCGCACGTCGAGATGTGCGTCACGCCCCCCGCCGCCGAGCCGCCCGCGCCGCCGCCGCCGTGCGCGCCGTTGCCGCCGCCGCCGGCGTCGTTGGCGACCCACTGCCCGTTCACCACGCGCCCGCCGCCGTTGCTGCAGGCCCCGGCCGAGCTCCCGTCGGCGCCGACGCGCCCGTCGCCACCGCGCCCGCCGTCGGACGAGTGCGTGTTGCTCGAGCTGCAGATGCTGCACGACGAGTTCTGCACGTTCCCGTCCCACCCGGGCGCCCCCGGCTGCCCGAAGCTCCCGCTGTTGTTGCTCCCGGTGCCGCCGTACTCCTGCGACTCCGAGGTCTGGCTCCCGGTCTGCACCGGGTTCGGCGCCACCGGGCAGATGGCGTTCCCGCCCTTCCCGCCGTTCGTCGCCGTGCCGCTGCACGTCCGGCTCGCCCCGCCGCCGCCCGCCGTGTGCTCCGACGAGTCGCACGTCGTCCCGACGCTCTTCGCGATGCTGCCGCCCGTGCCGCCCGTCCCATCCGCGCCGTCCGTCCCGTCCGACCCGCTCGTCCCGGCGCCGCCGTCGCCCGCGTAGACGAGGTTCCGCGTGATCGACAGGCTCGCGCCCACGTTCCGGAGGTAGATGGCGTAGGAGGTGCCGGCCGCAGCGCCATTGTTGGCGCCGAACACCGTGAAGCCGTCGAGCCCGAGCGGCTTCGCCGCGTTCGCGCCCACGCCGTCCGCGTTCACCGCGCCGCGCCGCGCCGACGTCGGCGCGACCCCGATGATCGCCGACTCGTGCATGTCGATGTCGCGCTCGTGGAAGTCCGGGCTGTAGCCGCCGTACACGGAGACGCCGTCCTTCAGGAGGATCGACTCCACGTACACGCCGGTCGCCACGTACACGTCGCGCTTGTTGCCCGCGACGGCCTTGTCGATGCCAGCCTGCACCGTCCGCACCGGGTCGTCGATCGTGCCCGTCGCCGTGTCGACGCCGGTCTTCGCCACGAACACGCCCTTGTCGATCTCGCCGTCGATGCCGTCGCAGTCGGCGTCGACGCCGAGCGGGTCGGGGAAGTCCGTCGCCGAGGTCGGCGAGCACTCGCACCCCGGGAGCCCGTCCACGTCGACCCAGCCCGCGTCGCACGCGAAGCCGCACTGCGGGGCGCCGCCGCCGCTCGTGTCGCACACGGGGCTCGCGTGCGTGAACGAGAGCGCGAGGCAGGAGATCCCGCAGCCACCGCAGTTGTCGACGCGGTTGTAGCGCCCCTGCCCGTCCTTGTAGTCCTCGTCGATGCCGCCGTCGCAGTCGTTGTCGAAGCCGTCGCACTGCTCGGACGGCAGCGCGCAGCTCTCCCAGCCGCCGGCGCCGCAGGTCTGCGTCCCCGCGCACGTGTACGACGGCTGCCCTGCGGGCGACACCGTCTCCGTGCACGCCCGCGAGAGCCCCTGTGTCGCCGGCCCGCAGCTACACACCCCGGTCGTCGGCAGGCACTGCTTCTTCGGGCGCCCGACGCTCTGACAGGAGAAGCCCGTCGGGCAGTCCGTCGTCGCGTTGCAGCCCTTGCCGCAGTACGTCCCGTCCGTGAGCGTGTTGCAGTACGAGTCCTGCCCGATGCACTGATCGTCGCTCGAGCACGCCTCGCAGAGGTTCACGACGTCGGGGATGCACTGGAAATCGTTGAGCTTCACGTAGCCGGACTGGCACGTCACGACGACGCACTGCGGGAGCGCGCCGCCCACCTGGCACTGCGTCAGCTCGGCGCCCGGGAAGCCGCTCGCGCAGCTCCGGTTGCAGGTGCCGCAGTGCTCGAAGCTCGTGTACTGCCCGTCGGTCTTGAAGTCCTCGTCGGTCTGTCCATCGCAGTCGTCGTCCTGGAAGTTGCAGGACTCCGCCTCGGGCGTCGGCGCCTGGCACACGACACCGTCGACGCCGCCGCACCGCTTCACACCCTCGCAGGCGCCGACCCCGGGGACGCTCACCTGGCAGGCGCCGCCGATGTCGTCGAGCTCGTCGTCCACGCGCCCGTTGCAGTCGTTGTCCTCGCCGTCGCAGACCTCGTCCGCGGGCTCCCGCGCCGAGCACGCCGACCACCCGACGAGCGGATCGCACTCCTCGACGCCGAAGCAGCGCCCGAGCGCGCTCTCGCGGGCGCACGTGCGGAGCCCGCCGTCGGCCTCGGCGTTGCAGGTGCAGCTCCCCGTGTCCGGCACGCACCACGACCCCGCGACGCCCCCTGGGTCGGCCGCGCAGCGGTAGCCGCCCGGGCAGGTGCCGTCGCCCGCACAGGCCGTGGCGCAGCTCTTCCGGCCGTCGAGCTCGAGACAGGCGCCGCCGTTGCACTGGAGGTCGTCGAGGCAGGGCGCGCAGAGCTTCGACAGGCGCGGCAGGCACAGGAAGACCACGTCCGTCTGGCTCGCGACGCCCTTGCAGTCGTAGCCGGCGGGGCACTGCTCGTCGCACTTCTTGGTGCAGACGAAGCCCTCGGGCCCCTCGACGCACCAGCCGGAGTTGCAGTCGATGTTGGAGGTGCAGGGGCTCCCGAAGTCGCCGTCGTCGACGTCGCCCGGCGGCGTCGTGTCGACGAGCTCGGAGGTGTCGACGGGGTTGGTCGGCAGGGTGTCGAAGGAGACGACGGCGTCGGCCGTGTCGGCGGTGTCGTCGCCGGTCTGCCCGCCCGTCGTGTCCTCACCGCACGCGGCGAGCGCGAGGGCGACGACGAGCGCGAGGCCCCAGCGCGCGGCGGCGGGCGTGAGAGCGCGGGACGGGTTCGAGCGATGGGGCTCGCCTGGGAAGATCACGGCGCCTCCTGCGGACGGACGGACCACGCGGGCGACACCCCTCGGAGCTCTGATGGGCGGTCTGCGGTCCGGTATGGCGCGCAGATACCACAAGCGCGCGGCTCAGGTCAGCGGGGAAAACGACGGCGCCCGACCGGATGCCCTCAGCAACACAACGAATCGCTGAAACCACATCAAGACATGCTATTTTCGCGATAACGCCGACATACCAGTGGTCTGAAAGGCACGAAGGGGACCGGCACGAGGTCCGCCCGCGCTCGGCGGCCGACGGTCGCGGGCCCGTCGGCGCCTGAGGCGCGCGAGGAGACCAGCGCGCCGCGCCTCCCCCGCGACGTGTCGCGCCGCCCCCCGACGACGGCGCTCCCGCCCGCCCAGTCCGGCGGGATCCGGTGGATCGGGCGGAGATCGTTGGCGCTTCGCTTGCGCGTCCAGGCGCGCGACGGTATTTTTCCACACGTGGTCCACAGCCACGTCGCAGACCACTCATCAACAACGCCGTCACCGTGACGTGCAGGCGCGACGCGTCGCACGTCTCCACCGCCGGTTGCGCGCGTTCACAGAAGACCTCGGCAGAATTGCTTGAGGGCGGGCCACGAGCGACCGATGGGTAGTTGGTTGGTGTCGTTGCGACGAGGATGCGAGGAAGCGTGAAGCCGGAGCCCCCGATTCCATTGCGACCCGACGTCATCCCGCTCCCGGGCGCGCGCGCCCAGGACGCCGACGGGCGCTTCGCGTTCCTGTGCGAGGTGGGTGGCGCGGCCGTCGCCATGATCGACGTGAAGCGCCGGCGCGTCGTCGGCGCGAACGATCAGTTCGCGGCCCTCCTCGGCTACGGGCGCGACACGCTCGACGAGCTGCCGGTCGAGGCGTTCGCGGACGCCTTCGCGCGGGTGCTCGACGCCCCCCTCACGGTCACGACCCCCGACGACGGGCACCTTCGCTGGGAGGCGCGCTGGCGTCGCCGCGACGGGCGCGTGGTCGACGTGCAGGTCGACGCCCTCGAGCTCGAGGGCGAGCCGCGCCGCATGATGATCGTCGCGCACGATCGCCGCGGCACCCGCTACACGGAGAAGTCGCTCGAGCTCGCGCGCCGCATCGACGCGCCGCCCGGCACCGCGGTCGTCTGGGTGGACGAGCCCGGCCGCGTGATCTGGGCGAACGACGCCGCGAGCCTCCTCCTCGGGCACCTGGCCTTCGATCTCGTCGGCCAGGACGTCGGCACGACCCTCCTCGACCTCCCGCGCGACAGCTGGAAGGCGCACCTCACCGCGGCGCTCGCGCGGGGGCGGGCGACCTTCGACGCGACCTGCCGCCGGAAGAACGGCTTCCTCTTCCCCGTCACGGTCGACGTCCACGCCACCGACCTCGACGGCGAGCGCGTCGCCTGCTGCTTCCTCGCCGACGTCACCGCCCGCGAGAACGCCAAGCGCGACCTCGCGCAGGCCGAGGAGCGCTACGCCCTCGCGGCCCTCGGCGCGAACGACGGCCTCTGGGACTGGAACATCGCCGCCTCGCGCGTGCACTACTCGCCGCGCTGGGCCTCGCTCCTCGGCTTCCTCGAGCACGAGCTCCCGCCGCTCCCGTCGACCTGGCTCGACCGCGTCCACCCCGAGGATCGCGCGCGCGTCGAGGCGGAGCTGCACCAGCACCTCGAGAACATGAGCCCGCACTTCGAGAGCGAGCACCGGATCATGCACCGCGACGGCGCGTACCGCTGGGTGCTCTTCCGCGGCATCGCGGTGCGCGACGAGCAGGGCGTGGCCGTCCGCATGGCCGGCTCGACGAGCGACATCACGCACCGGAAGAACGCCGAGGCGCGGCTCCGCTTCGAGGCGTTCCACGACTCGCTGACGGGCCTCGCGAACCGGGCGCTCCTCATCCGGCGGCTCCACCAGTCGCTCGAGAGCACGCGCGCGACGGTGTCCGAGGGCAGCCTCGCGATGGTGTTCGTCGACATCGACGACTTCAAGCTCGTGAACGACAGCCTCGGCCACACGATGGGCGACATGCTGCTCCGCGCCATCGCGTCGCGCCTGAAGCGCTGCGTGCGGGCGGTCGACACGGTCGCGCGCCTCGGCGGCGACGAGTTCTGCTTGCTCCTCGAGCACGTCAACGACATCGCGGACGTGCTGCGCGTGGCGGATCGCGTGCAGGAGGAGCTCGGGATCCCGTTCAACCTGCGCGGGTACGAGGTCTTCACGAGCGCGAGCGTCGGCGTCGCGGTGAGCCGCCCCGACTACCACGAGGCGGAGGACATGCTCCGCGACGCGAACATCGCGATGTACCGCGCGAAGGCCGCGGGCCGCGGGAAGCGCGCCATCTTCGACGCGAGCATGCGCCGCGCGGCCGTGAACCGCCTCACGCTCGAGACGGACCTCCGGCGCGCCCTCGAGCGCGACGAGTTCGAGGTCTTCTACCAGCCCATCGTGTCGCTCGAGACGGGTGCTGTGACCGGCTTCGAGGCGCTCCTCCGCTGGCCGCACCCGAAGCGCGGGCTCGTGATGCCGGCGGACTTCATCCCGCTCGCCGAGGAGACCGGCCTCATCGTGCCGATCGGGCGCTGGGCGCTCCAGGCGGCCTGCGAGCACGCGATGAAGTGGTCGCAGATGGGGCTCGGGCCGCTCATCATCAGCGTGAACGTGTCGGGGCGGCAGCTCTCGCTCCCGTACTTCGTGGACCAGGTGGCCGAGGTCATCGAGACGACCGGCATCGAGCCGGGGCGCCTCAACCTCGAGATCACCGAGAGCGTCCTCATGGAGAACGCCGAGAGCATCGTGACGAAGCTGAAGGAGCTCCGCGCGCTCGGCGTGCGGCTCTCGATCGACGACTTCGGCACCGGCTACAGCTCGCTCGCGTACCTGCACCGGTTCCCGATCGACACGCTGAAGATCGACCGCAGCTTCATCACGAACCCGACCATCGACGACGACCCGTGGGCCATCGTGGCGACGATCCGGCACCTCGCGACGGTGCTCGGGATGGAGGTCACGGCCGAAGGCATCGAGCAGGAGGACCACGTCGGCCGCCTGCGCGCCCTCAAGGTCGACCACGTGCAGGGCTACTTCATCTCGCGGCCGATCCGCTTCGAGGAGGTCCCGGCCCTCGTCGCCTCCGGCGAGCGCTGGTAGCGCCGAGCCGGCTCTCGCCAGGCTCGCCGGCGGGCCGCGCCGCGTCTACCTCGGCGGCGTCTCGCTCGCCTTCGCGTCGGCGTCCGTGAGCACCTCGCCGCCCTGCACCACGTCCTTCGGCCCCTCGTACCCCTCGCGCACGATGGCCGCGAGGTCGAAGCCGAGCTTCCAGCGCGCGGCCAGGCGCTCGGCGGCGGCGATCGCGCCGTCGCGCTCGAGGTCGGCGACGGCCGGCCCCGCGAGCGTGATACGGCTCGCGCTCGCCGTGCCGCGGACGACGCGCACCGCGCCGAAGACGGCCTCCCAGGTGCGCAGCATCGACGGGTAGAGGCGGTTCGCGCGCTCGCTCCAGAGGTTCCCGGCGACGAGCCCGCCCGGCGCGAGGTGCGCCTTCACGGCCGCGAGGAACTCCTTCGTCGCGAGCGCGAGCGGGATCGCGTCGGGGCCGTAGGCGTCGAGGAGGATCAGATCCCAGGTCCCCTTCGCGTCCTCGACGAAGCGGCGCCCGTCGGCGACGTGCACCGCGAGGGCCTTGTCGGGGCGGAAGCCGAGGAAGCGCTTCGCCGCCTCGACGACGCCGGCCTCGATGTCGACGACGTCGATGTGGACGCGCTCGTCGTAGTGTCGGAGGAACATCGGGAGCGTGCCGCCGCCGAGCCCGATGACGAGCACGCGCTTCGCGTCGGGGGCGAGCGCGAACGCCTCCACCATCGCCTGCGTGTAGGCGAACTCGAGGTAGGTCGGATCCCCCATCTTCACGGCCGACTGGTTGATGCCGTCGCGCTCGAAGCGGAGGTAGCGGAGGCCGTCCTCCTCGACGACCCAGAGGTCGAAGGCCTCGCCGCGCGCGTGGTGGACGACGGTCGCGCCGCCCGGGGCCTCGGCGTGGGCGCAGCGCCACGCGACGACGGGCGCCGCGGCGGCGAGGGCGAGGGCGAGGGCGACGAGGTTCCGGCGGAGGTGTGAGCGGGTCATGGTGAATCGAGCCTACCGCGAAGGGCCCGTTGGCTCTATGTTCTCGTCCTGCCTCACCCCCCGCCCGGGCGCCGCCCCGAGAGGATGAGACGAGACAGTGGTCCGCCGCCCCCTCCCCTCCGCTCTGCTCGCCGCCGCCGTGGTGTGCGCCCTCGGCGCCTCGCTCCCGGCCGCCGCAGCGCCTGCCGTGGTGCCCCCGTCGCCGCTCGTGCTCGGCGATCCCGAGCTCCCCGCCGGCACCGAGATCGCCGAGGACACGCGCGTCGTGCTCCTCCTCACGATCGAGACCGACGGCACGGTGAGCGACGTCAGCGTCGACAGCGGCGCGGGCGAGCCCTTCGACGCGGCCGCCGTCGAGGCCGCGCGCAAGTTCACGTTCACCCCGGCCATGGCCGACGGGAAGCCCGTGCGCGTCAGGGTCCCCTTCACCTACACCTTCTACGCGAAGCGCTCGCGGCGCGGGATGAGCCTCTCGATCCCGCTCGAGCGGCGCGAGATCGAGCCCGCGCCGGGCTTCGTCTACGCCGGCACGGTCGTCGAGAAGGGCACGCGCACGCCGCAGGCGGGGGTCCCGGTGCGCATCGTCGACGCGCGCACCGGGCAGAAGTACGAGGTCATCACCGACGACGAGGGCCGCTTCGTGTTCCACGGGCTCCCGCCCGGCGAGGTCGCGCTCGACGTCTTCACCGGCGAGTTCGCGGAGCTCAAGAAGAAGGTCACGATCACGGCGCGCACCGACGCCGAGGCCCGCGCCGCCGACGAGACGTTCTACCTCGCGCCCGCCGGCCTCTCCGCGTACCGCACGGTCGTGAAGGAGAAGCGCCCCCCGCGCGCCGCGACCGTCATCGACCTCACGGAGGACGAGGTCCGCCACGTGCCGGGCACCTTCGGCGACCCCACTCGGGTCGTGGCGACGCTCCCGGGCGTCGCGCGGTCGCCCTTCGGGCTCGGCTACTACGTCGTGCGCGGCGCGGAGTTCGACAACACCGGCTTCTTCATCGACGGGCACCCGGCGGTCTACCTCTACCACCTGCTCGGCGGGCCCGGCGTCATCCACCCGGAGCTCATCGGCGGCCTCAGCTTCTACCCGGGCGGCTACCCCGCGCGCTACGGGCGCTACGCCGCCGGCGCCATCGCGGTCGACACGAAGGAGCCGCCGCGCGACCGCTGGCACCTCGACGCGGACTTCAACCTGTTCCAGGCCGGGCTCCTCTTCAGCGTGCCGTTCGACGACAAGAAGGGCGAGGTCACGCTCTCCTTCCGGCGGAGCTACTACGAGCTGCTCCTGCCCCTCTTCACCGACGACGCGACGCTCTCGTTCACCGACTACCTCGCGCGCGTGAGCTACGACTTCGCGCCCGGGCTCCGCGGGCGCTTCATCGCGCTCGGCGCCATCGACGAGGCGTCGACGCGCAACGTCGACACGGCCGACGGCGACGGGACGTCGAGCACGAGCATCGGGATCGGCTTCCACCGGCTGAACCTCGCGCTCGACGCGGACCTCTCGCGCGACGTCACGTGGACCAACTCGGTCGCGTGGGAGTACGAGTACACGAACAACCGCCGCGTCGCGCAGGGCGACGAGGACCTCTCCGCCGACCTCGGCGGCTGGTTCCTCTCGGCGCGCAGCTTCGTCGTCGCGAAGGCGCTGAAGGAGCTCACGATCGAGTCCGGCGTGGACCTCCTCTACCTGAACTTCTCGGCGGACCTGAAGATCCCGACGGGGGTCCCGCTCGGCGACCCGCGCCCGCCCGCGTTCGACCCGGTCGTGACGCCGTTCTCGCTCGGCGAGCCGACGCTGTCCGTCGCGCCCTACGTGAGCGCGGACGTGGAGGTCGTGCCGGGGCTCCGGCTCCTGCCTGGGTTCCGCCTAACCATCGACGACTACGGCGACCGCGCGCACGTCACGGTCGACCCGAAGCTCGCCGTGCGCTGGGCCATCGACGACCAGTGGACGCTGAAGGGCATGGCGGCGCTCGCGCACCAGGCGCCGAACGCCTTTCAGGTGTCGCCGCCGTTCGGGGAGCCGGGCCTGCCGCTGACCGAGGCCATCCAGGGCAGCGTCGGCTTCGAGTGGAAGCCCGAGCCCGACTGGCTCGTGAGCGTCGAGGGGTTCGTCCAGTACCTCGACCAGCTGCCGGAGCCCGCGAACGACCTCGCGGACGACGAGGGCGACGTCGGGCGGGTCTACTGGGACTCGGACCTCCGCGGGCGCGCGTTCGGCCTCGAGGTGATGATCCGGAAGGACTTCGGCGGGCTCTTCTACGGCTGGCTCACGTACACGCTCTCGCGCGCCGAGCGCTTTCGCGGCGCGGACCGCGGCTGGAACCTGTTCGAGCTCGACCAGACCCACATCCTGAACCTCGCGTGGACGGTGCGGCTCGGGCGCGAGTGGCAGCTCGGCGCGCGCTTCCAGCTCGCGAGCGGGAACCCCTTCTACCCGATCGACGGCGGGCGCTACGACGCCGACACGGACCGCTTCGTGCCGACCTACGCGGCGTCGCAGAGCCGCCTCGCCGCCTACCACCGGCTCGACATCCGGCTCGACAAGCGCTGGCGCTTCGAGGACTGGATGTTCGAGTTCTACCTGGACATCCAGAACGTCTACAACCAGCAGAACAGCGAGTCGCCGGCCTACAGCTTCGACTACAAGACGAAGACGGACGGCCCGGCGCTGCCGTTCCTGCCGACGCTCGGCGTCAGGGCGGTGTTTTGATGCGGTGGCGTCCCGGAGAGGCCCTCCCTGCCTACGTCCTCGTCGTCGGGCTCCTCGCGACCGCGCTCGGCGCCTGCGTCGAGGACCTGCCGCGCGCGAACTTCGTGGAGGACACGCGCGTGCTCGCGATCGTGGCCGAGCCGCCGCAGGTCGAGCCCGGCGACACGGTGCACCTCACGGCGCTCATCGCGAACCCGAAGGCGCGGCCGCTGCGGCTCGCGTGGTCGGTCTGCCTCGTGCCCGAGCAGGGGCGCGGCTTCTTCGGGAGCGGCTCGGAGACCTCCACGAGCGGCGGCAACGGCGCGGGGCTCGACGCGCAGCCGGCGTGCGCGACGCTCGCGGCGGACGGCGTCGAGTACGCCGCGGACCTGGGCGAGGGGCTCGAGAAGGACTTCACCGTGCCGGCGGACCTCTTCGACACCGACCGGCCCTTGCAGATCACCTATGGCCTCCCCGAGGACGTGGCGCTGAGCGAGACCGAGAAGACCGGCTTCCTCGGGATCGCGGGCGTGAACTACACGGTCCAGCTGCTGGTCACGACCGACGTCGAGACGATCGACGCGAGGAAGCGCGTGAACGTGGGCGTCGAGAGCCTGCTCTCCGACAACCCGTCGAACGAGAACCCGGTGGACCTCGCGTTCCACATCGCGCCCAAGGACGACGGCGTCGATCCGCCGCTCACGGCCGAGGCGCCTGCCGACGGGAGCTGCTTCATCGCGGGGAGCGCGGCGTCGGTGACGGCGGGGACGACGTATCGCGTGACGCCGCTCAACATCCCGAGCCCGCAGGAGACGTACGCGGTGCTGCTCACGGGGAGCTCGGCCGACGAGGCGTTCACGGTGCAATACACCGAGGAGACCTACTTCTACTCGTTCTTCTCGACGGTCGCGGGGCTCGACAAGGACGTGTCCAAGTCGAGCAACTCGGCGCACACCGACTGGAAGGTGCCGGAGGACGCGAGCGGGGTCGCCGACTTCTGGGTCGTCGTGCGCGACGGGCGCGGCGGGGCGGCGTGGTGCGAGTCCCACCTGCCGATCGTGGCGCCGTGACGCGGGCGCCCGGCGCCGCGGAGACGCTGCTCGTCACGGACGGCGTGATGCTCGAGCACGTGAACGGGCCGGGCCACCCGGAGCGGCCGGAGCGGCTCGCGGCGGTCCTCGCGAACCTCGAGGGGCACCCGGTCGCGGGGACGCGCATGCAGGCGCCGCGCCTCGCGACGCGCGACGAGCTGACGCGGGTGCACGCGGGCGGCTACGTCGAGGCGCTGACGCGCGCGCGGGGGCGGTCCGTGCGGCTCGACCCCGACACGTCGATGTCGCCCGGGAGCTACGACGCGGCGCTCCACGCGGCGGGCGCGGCGATCACGGCCGTGACGGCGGTCGTGGCCGGGGAGGCGCGGAACGCGTTCGCGCTGGTGCGGCCGCCGGGGCATCACGCCGAGTCGTCGCGGGCGATGGGGTTCTGCCTCTTCAACAACGTCGCCGTCGCCATCGCGCACGCGCGGGAGGCGCTCGGCGTCGAGCGGGTGATGCACATCGACTGGGACGTGCACCACGGCAACGGCACGCAGAGCGCCTTCTACGCGCGGCGCGACGTGCTCGTGGTCGACACGCACCGCTCGCCATTCTACCCGGGCACGGGCGCTCTGAACGAGGTCGGGCGCGACGAGGGCGAGGGCTACACACTGAACGTGCCGATGCCGCCGGGCCTCGGCGACGCCGACTACGCGCACGCGCTGCGGACGCTCGCGGAGCCGGTCGCGGAGGCGTTCCGGCCGCAGCTCGTGATGGTGTCGGCGGGGTTCGACGCGCACCGCGACGACCCCATCGGGGACCAGCGCGTCTCGCACGAGGGGTTCGCCGAGCTCTGCGGCATCGCGAAGGGGATCGCCGAGGCGTACGCCGGCGGGAGGCTCGTCCTCTGCCTCGAGGGGGGCTACGACATCGTCGGGCTCACGCAGAGCGTGCGCGCGTGCGTCGAGGTGCTCGCGGGATCGACCCCGCCCGAGGCGCACGAGCCGACGCGCGCGGGGCTCGCGTGCAGCCTCGACGCGAACCGGGTGGCGCAACGCTACTGGCGGCACATCGCATGAGCCGCACGTCTCGCGCGGTCGGTGGGGTTCTTGCCGGGGTGCTCGCCGCCTGCGCCTCGAGCGTCGCGGGGTGCCGGTCGGAGACGCCGGCGCCGCCTGCGTCGTCGGTCGACACGGCGCCCGCGGCGACGGCGCCCGCGGCGCCGGAGGCGGACACCGCGACGACCGGGGGGGCGACGCCGGTCACGCCGACGCGCTCGCCGCGCTCGGCGAAGCCCGCGTGCGAGGCGCGGGCCGAGGGGACGATGCTCGCGGTAGCGGCGGGCGAGACGCCCGTCCGGCTCGCGGAGGACGCGAGCGATCTGAAGGGCTACGAGGTGGTGACGTTCGCCAACGGCGACGGACACGTCCTCGCGGCGGTGGGCTCGAGCTGGCTGCGCGTCGGGGGGGCCGATCCCAACGGGCTCCTCTGGGACATCCCCTGCGACGACCCCGGCGCGACCGCCGTGTTCTCGGAGCGCGAGGGCGCGGACTTCGCGAGCGCCGCCGCGACACGGGACGGCTGGGGCCTCGTGTTCTCGGACGTCGGCGGGCTCGCGCTCCTCGACCTCGAGACGAAGGCGGTGACGCCGCTCACCGAGGCGCCGACGGCGCCGCGGACCTGCTGGTCGGGCGACGACGCGCTGCGCCTCCGCGACGTGCCGCTGAAGCTCGTGGGGGAGATGGCGCTGCACTTCCACCGGGGCGGGCCGTGCGGCTTCGAGCGCGACTGGGTGGCCGAGGAGCGCGTCCTCATGGACCCCTTCGACCCGACGCGGCGGCGCGAGGTCGAGACGCACCGCGTCGCGGCGCTCGCCACGGCGGGCGACGCGCTGCTCCTCGGCGTGGGCGGCCGCTGCGACGAGCCCGGGGTCGTGGACCCCGCGGTACGCGGGGCGATCCTGCGCTCGGCGGACCTCGGCGCGACCTGGGCGGAGGTGCCGGTGATGGCCGAAGGGCGAGTCATGGCGACGCACGCGGCGCGGATCGTGGTCGATCGGCGCGACCCGACGCGGCTCCTCGTGCTGTCGGCCCGCTGCGAGCGCGGCGGGCGCGGGGCGGGCGGCGTGCTCTTCCGCTCCGACGACGCCGGGGCGACGTGGCGCGCGCTGACGGCGCCCGGCGAGGACGCGCAGGCCGTGGTCGCGGTGACCGCGCTCAACGGGCAGCTCGAGCAGCTCGTGGTCTGGACCGCCGAGGGCGAGGCGCGGTTCGGCTCGGCGGACGGAGGCGCGACGTGGAACGCGATGGCGCAGGCCCCGCCGCCCGAGGCGGGCGCGATCGAGCCCGTGACGCTCCGGGGCGCGAGCTTCCTCGTGAACGACGAGGGCGTCTCGCGGACGACGGGGCCGGGGCAGCGCGCGCAGCGCGTGTACCCACCGACGCCGTGAGCGGCTCCTGGGGCCCCGCTGATGGCGCCGACGGCAGCCGCGCCGGCGCGACGCCGGCATGACCGGGAGCTACGGCCGCCCCGAGCGCCGCGGTTGGAGTTGGGCAGTGAGTCCCGGTAACGTCGGCGCATGAGCTCCGAGCCGAAGATCTGTTCCCGGCCCTGCGGCACGGCACCGCTCTGGGCGCTGCTCGTCGTGGCGGGCTCCTGCACGGGCGGACGGGAGATCGACGTGAGCGTGCCGCCCTCGGCGTCGTTCGACATCGGGTCGCCGGTCCCCGCGGACGTCTTCGGCGGCGACGGGCCGACCCCCGGCCCCGCCCTGCCCTACTACGGCGAGGACGGGCTCCGCGCCTACGTCGGCGCCCGGTGCGCACGCTGCCACGCCGCGGGCGGCGCCGCCGAGCCCGACCTCTCCACCTACATCCTCCTGCGCCGGGACATCGAGGCGGCGATCGCCGCGGCCGACCGCGGGCACGACGGGAACTTCGCGAGCTACGGGCTCGGGTGCGCGCTGAGCCCCCCGGGCGGGCCGAACGACGCGGCGATGATGCTCCGGGGCTGGCGCGACGGCGACTTCCCGGCCGGCGCGCCGGATGGGGCGCCGGCGCCCCAGTCGGAGGCGAGGGAGCGCCTCGGCACCCCCGACGACACGCTCCCGGCGCCCGCCTGGACGCCGTCTGCGGTGGGTGAGGCGCGCTGTGTGGTCCTGGGCCGGCCGCCCGCGGGGATGGGCGCGGCGCGCGCGGTGGACGTCACGGTGACGCCGGCCTCCGCGGTCGCGCGGGTCGAGGTGTTCCGGGTCGAGCCCGCGTGGCAGGAGGAGGTGGTGGCGCGCGACGACGACGACACCGGCGTGGGCTTCGCCTGCCCCGACGGTCTCGGCCTCGGTCCGCGCCCGCTCCTCGTCGCCTGGTCGCTCGGCGACCCGCCGCTCGAGCCGGGCCGCGACCACGCCCTGGTGCTCCGCGCGGACGACCTGCTCGTGGCGCGGGTGGTGGCGGCGGAGCAGGCCCCGGCCGAGCTCGCCGTGACGCTCGCGCTCTGGCGCGACGTCGACGAGCGCCCCCTCGCGGCGTTCGAGCCCATCGTGACGGCGCCGGGGGAGCGCGCGGCGCGGGTGCCCGTGGGCGAGCCGAGCGTGCTCCTCGCGGTCGCGGGCGAGCCGGGGGTGGCGGAGCTCGGGGTCGACCGCGCCGCGTCCGACATCTGCGTCGCGCGGGCGATCCCGGGGCCCGATCCGGCCTGGCCCGTCGGGGGCGCGCTCCCGGAGGCCGTGACGCTCGCTCCGGGCGACTCGCTCGTCGTGGGCTGCGGCGAGGGTGATGAGCGCTGCGCGGCGCAGATGCTCCTCGAGACGCCGAACGCCGACGCGCGCTGCGCGAGCGCCGCCGGCTGTCTCGGCACCTGCGAGGCGGGCGACCTCTCCTGCGAGCTCGCGTGCGCCACCACCGACGCGCGCTGCCGCCGCTGCCTCCTCGGCGGGCAGCTCACGTGCCGCGCGGACGCCTGCGCGAACGCCGTCCGCGCCTACGTCGTCTGCCAGAGCGGCTGCAACTACCGCGATCCGGGCGCGGGGAGCTGCGTGCTCAGCGCCTGCCGGAGCGAGCTCGAGGTCCTCGACGCCTGCGCGGGCGAGACCTGCGACCTCGAGCTGGCCGCCTGCACCGGCGAGGCACCATGACCCGCCGCGACGCCACGACGGTCCCCGAGGCCGTCGCGGCCGCCCTCGAGCTCGACGCCTGCCCCGGCGCCACGCCGTGACGCTGCCCGAGGCCGTCGCGGTCGTCGTCCGCCGCGCGGACGGCCGCCGCCTGATGGTGAAGCGCGCCCCGGGCCGCCCCGCCCCCGGCTACTGGACGCCGGTCACGGGCCGCATCGAGGCCGGCGAGTCCTCCGACGACGCGGGCGCCCGCGAGGTCCTCGAGGAGGTCGGGCTCCGCGTGGTCGTGGGCCCGCGCGTCCACGAGGGGCTCACCGCCGGAGGGGGCTTTCGCCTGCTCTGGCACGAGGCGACCGTCGCCGATCCCGTCCCCGCCCTCGTCCTCGCGAGCGACGAGGTGGCGGAGGCGCGCTGGCTCACCCTCCCGGAGATCCTCGCGCTCTCGCCGATGTTCGCCGAGACCCGCAGCTACTTCGAGCGCGCGCTGGCCTCCGAGGTTGGACCGCGCTGACCCGGACGAACGCGCCGCTCGACCTCGCACCGACCGACCTCGCGCCGATCGACCACGCGACGCCGCCGCCAGCGAGCCCCACGCTCACGCCGACCTCTCCTGCCCGAAGAGGCTGAGCTGCTCGCGCGCCACGGCCGGCCCTGTGATGCACGCCGCCGCCGCGCCCTCGTGCACGCAGCGGCACTCGACGACCGTGAGCCCGAGCTCGCGCGCCACGTCATGGATGATCTGGCGCCGCTGCCTGCGGGCCTGGAACGGCACCGTGCGCGTGCCGTCGGCCCGGGTGGCGCCGCTCTGGTTGAACCACCCGGCGAGCATGCGCCCGCTCGACCGGGAGATCTCCCGCTCCACCTGCCGCACGAGCCCGGGCGAGTCCTCCGCCCAGCGCGGCACGATCTGCCGGATCCCCGCCCGCGCCGCCGCCCGCAGCAGGTCGCGCAGGGCGCGCGCGTCATCGTTCACGAAGGGGATGATGGGGCCGATCTCGAGCGCCACCGTGGCGCCGGCCTCCTGGAGCGCCGCGGCGAGCGCGATCCGCCCGGAGGCCGGGCCGAGCCCCGCCTCCCACTTCGCCTCGACCGCCGCGTCCCGCGAGAAGACCCCGACGCGCACGGACAGCCGCCCAGGCCAGGCCCGCGCGAGCGCCACGAGCCCGGGCGCGTCGCGCAGCGTGCCGCGCGTCGTGAGCGCGATGCCGACGCCGCGCGCGAGCGTGCGCTGCATCATCCGGAGCACCTCGTCGCGGCGCTCGATGGCCACGTCGGCCGCGAAGGCGTCCTCCCGGGGGGCGAAGTAGACCCACTCGGGCAGCCGCCGGGCCCGCGCGAGCGCCTCGTCGACCGTGGCCTCCGCGCGCGCGACCCGCGCCGAGCCCGCCTGCGCCCTCGCGGCGCGCGTGGGGCACCAGGCCGCGTGACCGACGCCTGCGTCACCCGTGTCGAGCCGATAGACGACCCCGCAGGCCGACTCTCGGCGCCCGGTCAGGATATGGTGTGCGTTCTCGGTCATACTGAACACCCGTACGGTGAAACTAGAATCACCGCACATGTTCAGTCAAGCGTTCAGTGAACGACCCGCGACGTCGTCGCGGGCGTCGCCGCGACGATCTGCACGGGGACGGCGTCCGCGCCGGGTCCTCACGTGAGGGCCGGCCGCGGAGCGCGATCGCCGACGCCAGCCGTCCCTCCACGGAACGCCGGCGGGACCACGCCCCGAGGTGGACCCAGGTGGGCAGGCGCCCGATCGCGGCGCCCGTCAGCGCCGCCTCACGGCGCGATCGTAGACGACGCCGGGGGCGGGCTCGGGGGAGGCGCGAGGTCGGCCGCGTCCATCTTCAGGAGGCGGAGCGCGTTCTTGTAGTAGAGGAGCTCGAGGACGTCGTCGGGGAGGCCGATGGCGTCGATGGTCCAGCGCCCCTGGATGGGGGTCGGGTGGGCGATGCCCTTCTCGGTGCCCTCGAAGAAGCGCCAGTGCGCGTCGTAGAAGGGCTTCACGTCGGCCATCGTCGAGGGCACGTCGCCGACGGACCCGAGCATCAGGTAGTCCGCGCCGACGCCGAGGTCGGTGCCGAAGACGATCCGAGTCTTGTACTTCACGAAGAGGGCGCGGACGCGGTCGGCGGGATGGCGGCCGATCTCGGGGACGCGCGCGGCGACGTCGACGACGACGTTCGGGTAGGTGGCGAGGAGCTTCTCGACGTAGTCGAGGTCCTCGGGGTTGTTGCCGAGGTGGACGCAGATGAAGGTCGTCTCCGGGTGGCGCGCGACGACGCGGTCGCGCGCGGCGAGGAGCTCGGCGCGGCTCGGGAAGTCCCCGCCGGCGTAGGACCAGCCCGGGTGCACGTTGAGCTCGTCGTAGCGCTCGTTCTCGGGGGTCACGGGCTCCCAGAAGGCCTTGGGATCGCCCGTGTGGATCGCGACCGGCACGCCGAGCTCGCCGGCCTTCGCCCAGAGCGGGTCGAGCTCGGGCCAGTCGACGGGCAGGAGGTGCCCGTCGGCGTCGTCGACGCCGAGCCCGAGGGCCTTCGAGATCTTGAGCCCCTTGTAGCCGTACCGCTTCACGGCGAGCTCGAGGCTCTGCGCCATGAGGCGCCCGAACCCGGGCTCGCGGCGGTAGCGCCAGTCGACGTTGAAGAAGCTCACGAAGCGCGCGGGCGAGGTCTTCTGGATCTCGGTGAGCTTCTCGACGCCGCGCCCGATGGAGCCGCCGGAGAGGTTCACGACCAGCGCGATGCCGTTGTCCTTCATGATCGTCGCGAGGCGCGGGAGGCCGGCCGGCGAGATGTGGGTGTGCATGTCGATGATGGGCGGGCGCGTGTAGCCGGGGCGCCACGCGGGCCCGGCAGGCGTCGTCGCGGCCGCCGGCGCGGGCGGCGGCGACGCGGTGACCCCGCTGTCGCCTTTGCATCCGAGCAAAGTGGCGCAGAGGAGGAGGAAGGCCCTATGGTATCGACCAGGTGTCATCTCGGCGTCCGGGTCTCGGCGTCCGCGGTGGCCGACGCCATCCTAACGGGTTCCACCGGTGTCGAGCGATAGCCAAGCACAGGATCGAGGGCGCTTCGACGTCACCTTCTGGGGCGTGCGGGGGAGCATCGCCGCGCCCGGGCCGACCACGGCCCGCTATGGCGGCGACACGCTCTGCCTCGAGCTCCGCTGCGACGACCAGCACATCCTCATCGACATGGGCTCGGGCGCGCGGCGCCTGGGCCGCGGGCTCATGGACGACGTGCCGCGCGCGGGCCACGAGATCACGATCCTGCTGTCCCACCTGCACACCGACCACGTGATCGGCTTCCCGTTCTTCGGGCCGCTCTTCGACTCGCGCTCGCGGCTCACGATCATCGGCGACGCGTCGCGCCCGGTGTCGACGCGCGACGGGCTCGCGCGGCTGATGTCGGAGCCGCTCTTCCCGGTGCCGCTCGAGGAGGTGCCGGCGAGCCTCGAGTTCATCGACGTCGCGCCAGGTGACAGCGTGAACCTGGGCCCCGTCGTGGTGCGCACGTGCGCGCTGAACCACCCGGGGGGCGCGATCGGCTTCCGCGTGGAGCACCGCGATCGCGTGCTCACGCACATCTCGGACACCGAGCACGTCGGCGACGAGCCGGATCCCACGCTCGTGGCGATGTGCCGCGACGCCGACGTCGCCTGCTACGACGCGATGTTCGTCGAGGGCGTGAACTACGAGCGCCACTGCGGCTGGGGCCACAGCACGTGGCAGGCGGCGGTGCGGCTCGCGGAGGCGGCCGGCGTGCGGCGCCTCGTGGCGGTGCACCACGCGCCGGAGCACGACGACGAGACGCTGGATCGCGTCGCGCGCGACATGGAGCGCGCCTATCCGGGGGCGCTCGTGGCCGCCGAGGGCCTCGTGATCGACGTCCTCAGCGGGGAGCTCGCGCGCTCGGGCGGCTGAGCGGTGCGACCTCGCTCTGAATACGCGAGCGCGGGTGACGTCCGAGGCCCCTGTTGGCACGCGCTTCCCGCGACCATGGAGCAGACATGAACCGAGCCTTCACGATCGCCTTCATCGCCCTCACCGGCGCCACGTTCAGCGCGAGCGCCCTCGCCGCCGACGTGCCGCCCGGCGCCGACGACGCGACCGCATCCACCGACACCGTGCTCGCCATGAGCCGCCCGCCCGGCCGCTACTACCCCGGCCGCCGCGTCTACCGTTATCCGCGCTACGTCGCGCGCCCCCGCCGCGCCGTCGAGGCGCCGCGCCGCCCGCAGTTCGAGGTGGGCCTCGGCGTGCACGGCACGTCCGTCATCAACGACGGCGACAACTACGGCAGCATCGCGACGGGCGGAGGCTTCGAGCTCATGCTGGGTTGGCGCCCGATCTCGGCGTTCGCCCTCGACATGTCGCTCTGGCTCTCGTTCCACGACGCCAACCGCGACTACTCGAGCGCCAACGCGACGCTCGGCGCGCTGAGCGTGGACGGGCGCTTCTTCCTGACCGACTGGAACCAGCGCCTGCAGCCCTACCTGCAGGTCGGCATCGGCGCGTACGCGATGGAGAGCGACGCGTTCTACAGCGACAGCCTCGGCGGCCCCGGGTTCAACCTGGGCGGCGGCATCGACTTCTACCTGACCCGCAACATCAGCATCGGCGGGAAGCTGCTGTACCGCGGCGCCTGGGTCGACAACACGGACTCGAGCTACTACGACGACCCGTACGAGAGCGCGTTCCTCTCGAGCTTCCAGTACGGCGGCGACGTGAAGTTCCACTTCTGACAATCGGGCCTCGGGGACCGGAGCCGGACCGGGACCGACCAAGGCCGCGCAGCGGCCGACTCGGTCACGGGCCGGCGCAGGGCCCCGAGGCTTACGTCAGCAATCGGCGTCCCTCCTCACGGCCCGTCCCCGACTCGGCCGCGTCATCCCCGGGTGACGCGGCCGCGCTGTTTCTGGCCGCCGCCGCCCTCCCGCGCCAGTATCCCTTCCCCACGGCATCCAGTAACGTAGGCCACGTGAGGCGCCGCTCCCGGCCCCGCCGGCCTCCCCGAGGTGACCGACATGGGTTATGCGATCGACTTCCTGGTGGCGCTCTTCCTCGTCTGGTCGCTCTACCGCGGCTGGAAGCTCGGCTTCCTCTACCAGCTCGGGCAGCTCGCGCTCATCGCCCTCGCCTACGTCGTCGCGAAGGGGCTCGACTCGACCGTCGCCGGCCCCTTCCACTCGACCGACGTCTCGCCGCAGGTCGCCAACACCATCGGCTTCTTCGTCCTCTTCTTCGCCGTGCTGCTCGTCGGCGGCTTCCTCCTCCGCCGCATGACCAAGGACCTCCTCTCCTTCTCGAAGGGGGTCGGCAGCGCCGACGCCGCGCTCGGCATCGTCCTCGGCGGCGCGAAGGGCGCCCTCATCGCGTACATCGCGATCGTCGGCCTCATCATGGCGAACCGCATGACCGGGAAGCTCCCCATCCCCTTCGGCTCGAGCATCTCGGGCCGCTGGGTCATGCAGCACAACTTCCTCGACTCCGAGGAGTTCCCGCGCGCCAAGGCACTCGCCCAGATCGTCCTCATCAAGACGAAGTACTCCGACGCCGAGCTCGCGCAGAACCCCCACGTCCAGGCCATCCTCCAGAACCCGAAGGCGCAGGCGCTCCTGACGCCCGAGATCATGCGCGCCGTCGGCGAGGGCGACTTCGTGACGCTCCTCTCCGCCGACGAGGTCTGGGACTTCCTCGACGAGCCCGACGTGCAGCAGCACCTGAACGCCATCGAGCTCGCCGCCCCCTCCGAGGCGCCCGCCCCCACCGCCGAGGCCCCCGACGACGGCGCGAGCGCCGACGACATCGGCGTCGGGCCCTGACCCTCAGAGCGGCGCCCGGGCCAGGACCGCCACGTGCACCTCGCGCGCGCCCGCCGCGAGCAGCGCGCGCGTCGCCGCCCGCACCGTCGCGCCCGTCGTCATCACGTCGTCCACGAGCACGACGACGCGCCCGTGCACGAGCCGCTCGCGCGCGCGGAACGCGCCCTGCACGCGCTGCTCTCGCGCCCCGCGCTGCTGGCCGCGGCTCGTCGCCGCCGCGTGCGTCGCCCGGAGCCCCCGCGAGACGAGCCTGAGCCCCGACCACCGGGTCACCGCGCGCGCGAGCTGCCCCGCCGGGTTGAAGCCTCGCCGCCGGACGCGCTTCCTGTGGGCGGGCACCGGCACGACGATCGCCTCGTCCGGCCACGACGATCGCGCCCCCGCCTGCGCGAGCGCCACCACCCCGAGCGCGCAGAGCGCCGCGGACAGGCTCTCGTCCGGGCGCCCCTTCCAACGCGCGATGGCGTCCTGGAGCGCGGCGCCATAGGCGAAGGCCGCGGCCGCCGACGCGAACGGCGGCGGCTTCGCGAGGCACCCGCCGCAGACGTGCCGCCCGCCGCCCGCGAGGTCGAGGTAGACGGCGGCGCAGCGAGGACAGGAGGCCCCGGCCGCGGGGACGAGCGACCCCGCGCACGGCGCGCACAGGAGGTCGCGCTCGGTCGGGAGGAGCGCGTCGCAGCTCGCGCAGCGGCGCGGGTAGACGAGGTCGAGGAGACGGCGGGTGAGCGTCGTGAGCATGGCGGGCGGCCATCGCAAGCCGCGTGCCACGGCCGAGACGCCGCCGTCAGCGCACCTGGTCGGCGCGATGGTAGGGCTCGCCGCGGAGGATCGACGACGCGCGGTAGAGCTGCTCCCAGAGGACCACGCGCGCGAGGTCGTGCGGGAGCGTGAGCGGCCCGAAGGACCAGCGCTCCGCGGCGTCGCGGATGAGCGGCTCGTCGAGGCCGTCGGCGCTCCCGAGGAGGAAGCAGATCGCGGGCTCACCGCCCATCATCCACGCCGCGAGGCGCGTCGCGAGGTGCTCGCTGCTCCACGGCTCACCGGCGGGGGTCAGCGCGACGAGCCGCTCGCGCGGGCGCACCGCCGCGCGGAGGCGGTCGCCCTCGTCGCGGAGGGCCGCGGCGGGCGTCTTCTGCTTCGAGGGCTTCACGAACACCTCCTCGCAGCGGGTGTGCCGCGCGAGGCGCTCGCGATAGTCGTCGGCCGCCGCGCCGAGGGGGCCGCGCGCGGCGGTCCCCGCGTGGAGGAGCCTGAGGATCACGGCGCGGTCGGCTAGGAGGCCTGAGCGGCCGCGTCGTCGCCGTCACCGTCGACGTCCGGCCCGGCCGCGTCCGCCTCGGCGGACAGGTCGAGCTCGAGACGCGGCGCCTCGTTCCAGAGCCGCTCGAGCTCGTAGAAGGCGCGCACGGGCTCGTAGAAGATGTGCACGACGACGTCGCCGTAGTCGACGAGGACCCACTGGTTGTGGTCGGTCCCCTCGACGGACAGCGGGCGCGTGCCGCTCTCGCGGAGCGCGTCCTGGATGTGCTCGCGGATGGCGCGCACGTGCCGGTCCGAGCGGCCCGTCACGATGACGAACCAGTCCGTGTATTGCACGAGCTCGAAGACCCGCAGCACCGAGATCTCGGTGGCCTTCGCCTGCGCGGCGAGGCGCGCGATCCGCTCGGCCAGGGGCTGCGTCTCGGCAGCCCGCGACACGGTGGACGTGGCGGGGCGGTTGATCTTGACCTTGGCGATGGCTGCGGCGTTGGCCGACTTCTCGTTCGAACCCAAATCCAGACCCTTCTCGCTCACGAGCGCACCTGCCCGGAGCCAAACACGACGAACTTGCGCGCGGTCAGCTCCTCGAGCCCCATCGGGCCGAAGGCGTGGAGGCGCGACGTGCTGATGCCGATCTCGGCGCCGAGCCCCAGCTCGAAGCCGTCGTTGAAGCGAGTCGAGGCGTTGACCACGACGCAGCTCGAGTCCACCTCGGCGACGAAGCGCTGACTCGCGGCGTAGTCGTTGGTCACGATGGCGTCGGTGTGCCCAGACCCATAAGCCTGTATATGTTCCACAGCGGCCTCGAGGTCGTCCACCAAGCGGACCGACAAGATCAGGTCCTCGTACTCGGTGGCCCAGTCTTCCTCGGTCGCGGCGAGCCCCTGGGGCCACAGCGCGCGCGTCCGGGCGTCGCAGCGGAGCTCGACGCCGGCGGCCACGTAGCGCGGGAAGAGGCGCGGGATCAAGTCCGGGGCCACGTCGCGGTGGAGGATCAGCGTCTCCATGGCGTTGCACACGCCCGGGCGCTGCACCTTCGCGTTGAACGCGATCTCCGCGGCCATCTCGAGGTCGGCCGCGCGATCCACGTAGACGTGGCAGACGCCCTTGAAGTGCTGGATCACGGGGACCGTGGCCGTCTCGGTCACGAAGCGGATGAGCCGCTCGCCGCCGCGCGGGATCACGAGGTCCACGAGCCCCTGCTGCCGGATCAGCGCGGTCATCACGTCGCGATCGGAGGTCGCGACGGCCTGCACGGCGTCCGCCGGGAGCCCCACGTCTGCGAGGGCCTGGCGCATCAGCTCGACGAGCACGCCGTTCGAGTGGAACGCCTCCTTGCCGCCCTTCAGGAGCGGGGCGTTGCCGCTCTTGAGGCAGAGGGCGCCGGCGTCGACGGTCACGTTGGGGCGCGACTCGTAGACGATGCAGATCACGCCGAGCGGGATCCGCATGCGGCCCACGAGGAGCCCGTTCGGGCGCCGCCGCGCGTCCTCCATGGCGCCGACCGGATCGGGCAGCGCGATGACCTGGCGGAGCCCCTCGACCATGCCGGCGACGCGCTTGTCGTCGAGACGCAGGCGGTCGAGGAAGGCCCCCGTGACGCCGGCCTCGGCGGCGGCGGCGACGTCCTTGGCGTTCGCCTCGAGGAGGCGCGGCGCCTCGGCGAGGAGGAGCTCCGCGAGGCGCGCGAGCGCCTGGTTCTTCTGGCCGGTGCTCGCGACGGCGAGCTTCCGGGACGCGGCCTTCGCCGCGCGCGCGAGCCGCTCGGCGAGGGCGGCGGGGGACGCGTCGGTGACGTCGTTCACGCGGTGCCTCCCTGGTCGGCGCGACGCCGCGAGCGGATCGCGCGCAGGAGGAAGAAGAGGGAGACGAGGGGCACGATGGGCGCGAAGGCCCAGAGGATCCCGAAGATCCGCTTGTCGCTGGGCTTCTCGCCGTCGACGAGGACCCAGATCTCGTCGCTCGCGAGCGTCGGGCGATCCGTGCGCGAGCGCCGGTCGACCGTGGGATCGCTCGCGGCGGCGGCGCCCTCGGCGCCCGGCTCGGTGAAGAGGAGGTCGTGGTAGAGCGCGACGAAGCGCTTCATCGGCTTCGGCACGGTGTCGCCGCGCACGAGGCGGCCCGTGCCGGAGAAGGAGAGCGCGAGGTCGCTCGCGTCGGCGAGGCCGGTGCGGACGAGGCCGATGAGGCGCGAGTCGAGCTCGATCTCGCTCAGGCGGTTCCAGGGGCGCGCCGGCAGCTGCTGGTGCGTCTGCACGATCACGTTGAAGAGCGGGCAGAAGAAGACGCTCTCGGCCTGGTCCTGCGGGACGGGCTTCCCGTCGTCGCCGGTCTGCGAGGCCACGAAGACGCGGGTGATGACGAGGTCGCCGAGGGAGACGTAGCTGTTGTCCTCGACGGGGAGGGTGCGCTCGCCCGCGATCCAGCGCTCGCGCAGCGAGCCGAGGTCCTGCGGGGTGTCGCTCTCGAGCAGGTAGCCGAGCTCGTGCCGGGTCGAGTACATGACGAAGCCCGTGACCAGCAGGAGCACGCACGACACGATGAGGCGCAGCCGCACGCCGTAGCGGAGCTGCCGGATGTAGCCCTCGCGCCCGCCGGGCTCGTCGTCGACGTCGCCCCCGGGCTCGCCGTCGCGCACGTCCCACTCGCGGAAGAGGGCCTCGAGCTCTGCTTTCCGAGCAGCCTCGCCCGCGGTATGCCTGTCGTCGTGATCGCTCACACCAGCACTCGCTCTCCGTCGCGTCCGGCCCCGTCGGGCCTCCCCGCCGGCCGGCGGCCGGCGCGGATATAGCACGTGGACGATCGGGCCGAAAGCAGCCATCCACCCGCCTCGGCGAGAACCCGGGCGGGGGCCGCGGGCGTCCCGGCGACGGCGCAGGACCCGCTCGCGCTGCCGTCGTGGCCGGCGCTCGAGGCGATGATCGGCCCCGCGGGGCGGCTCGCCGAGGTCGTCCCCGGGTTCCAGCGGCGCGTCGGGCAGGAGCGGATGATGCGCGCGGTCGCCCGCGCCATCGAGGAGCGCGAGCTGCTCGTCGTGGAGGCCGGGACCGGCACCGGCAAGACCCTCGCGTACCTGCTCCCGGCCGTGCTCTCCGGCGAGCAGGTGATCCTCTCGACCGGCACGAAGACGCTCCAGGACCAGCTCGCGCAGAAGCAGATCCCCTTCGTGCGCGAGGCGCTCGGGGTGAACTTCTCGGCGGCCGTGCTCAAGGGGCGCGGGAGCTACCTGTGCCTCCACGCGCTCGGGGTCGCGCGGCGCTCGCCGGCGCTCGCCCTCGACCACCACGCCGAGCTCTGGCGCATCGCGCGCTGGGCCGCCGGAACGAAGACCGGCGATCGCGCAGAGCTCGAGCACGTGAGCGAGGGGTCGCCCGTCTGGCGCGCCGTCACCGTCGACGCCGAGCAGTGCCTCGGGCGCCGCTGCCCCGACTTCGACGCGTGCTTCCTGATGAAGGCGCGGCGCGAGGCCGAGTCGGCGGACGTCCTCATCGTGAACCACCACCTCTTCTTCGCGGACCTCGCGCTCCGGGCGACGAGCGGGTTCTCGCTCCTGCCGAACGCCGGCGCCGTGGTCTTCGACGAGGCGCACCACATCGAGGACGTCGCCGCCGCGCACTTCGGCGTGGTCGTGAGCGACAGCCGGGTGAAGCGCCTCGCGCACGACGTGCGGCGCTGGCTCACCGCGAGCCGGGCGCCGGACCGCGGGCTCGGTGGTGACCTCGCGCAGCTCGATCGCGACGTCGAGCGGCTCTTCGCGCTCTTCCGGCCGCTCGCGCAGCGCGGCCGTATCGACGGCGTCGCGCTCGGCGAGGACCACCTCGGCGCCTACTACAAGCTCGACAACACGCTCCGCGCCCTCGAGGGCGGGCTCGCGGCGGTCGCCCCGCACGATCCGGAGACCGTCGAGCGCCTCGCGCAACGCTCGGCGCTCCTCCGAGGCGACCTCGCGGCGCTGGTGCTCCGCGAGCGGGCGGATCACGTCCACTGGGTCGAGCTCGGGCCGCGGGCCACGTTCCTGCGCGCCGCGCCGACCGGGGTCGGCGGGCTCCTGGCCGACCGGCTCCTCGCGGCGTTCCCGGCGGTCGTCTTCACGAGCGCGACGCTCACGACCTCGGGGACGTTCGACCACTTCCGCGGGCGCCTCGGGCTCCCGCCGGACACGGCGACGCTGCGGGTCGACTCGCCGTTCGACTACCCCCGCCAGGCGCTCCTCTACCTCCCGCGGGACATGCCGCCGCCGACGGCGCCCACGGCCTCCGCGGCGCTCGCCGAGCGGATCCTGGCGCTCGTAACGCTCACCGAGGGGCGGGCGCTCCTGCTCTTCACGTCGTTCCGGCAGCTCCAGGCGGTGCACGGGGTGCTCCGGAGCGCGGGGCTCCCGTACCCGCTGCTCGTCCAGGGCGACGGGTCGAAGGAGGCGCTGCTCGAGCGCTTCCGCGGGTCCCGGTCGGCCGTCCTGCTCGCGACGGCCACGTTCTGGGAGGGGGTCGACGTCGTAGGGGACGCGCTCTCGCTGGTCGTCATCGACCGGCTGCCCTTCGCGCCGCCGAGCGATCCGATGGTCGAGGCGCGGTCGGAGGCGGTGCGGGCGCGCGGGGAGAACCCGTTCGCGAGCTATCAGGTGCCGAGCGCGGTGATCACGCTGAAGCAGGGCTTCGGACGGCTCGTGCGACACCAGGACGACCGCGGGATCGTCGCGATCCTCGACCCGCGGATCGTCACGGCGGGGTACGGGCGGGCGTTCCTCGAGAGCCTGCCGCCGGCCGCGCGCGCGGCGACGATGGACGAGGTCACCGCCTGGTGGCGCGGCGGGTGCGCCGCGGACGCCGGCGGGAGCGCGGTCGACGAGGAAAAGACGGAAATCGACACGCCGGGGTGAAAAATCTGGCCGTCTCGTGACCTGGGATGGGTGAGCCCGGTGGCTCGTCCAACCTGCACACGACGGAGATGACCCCATGACGCTCGAGATGTCGTTCGTTGAACCGTGGGTGCGCTCGCCTGCCCGGGAGGCGCGCGCGACCCGAGTCGCGCCGCCCGGGATCCAGCTCGTGATCGAGGGGCGAGCGGTGGGGCTCGAGCCAGGTCGCCGCGTGATCGCCGGGAGCTCGAGGGAGGCGGACGTGCGCCTCGGCGGCCCGCATGTGGCGCCGAGACACGTCGCGATCCGCGCCGAGCCGGGGGCGATCGTGGTGGACGATCTCGGGAGCGACGGGGCGATCCGCGTGGGGGGAGCGCGGATCGAGCGCGCGCGGGTGCCGGTGGGTGGCGTCGTGTCGATCGGGCGGACGCCGCTCCTCGTGGCGCAGGGCGTGGGGCGCGCGCACGGCGGAGCGCTCGCGTGGCAGGGCATGATCGGGAGGAGCGCGCGCACGCTCGCGACGTGGGAGGAGCTCGCCGTCGCGGGGAGCACCCGGGCGCCGCTGTGGCTCCACGGCGAGAGCGGGACGGGCAAGGAGCTCGCGGCGCGCGCGGTCCACGGCACGAGCGATCGCGCGGGCGGGCCGCTCGTCGCGATCAACTGCGCGGCGCTGCCCGCGGAGATCGCCGAGGCCGAGCTCTTCGGGGTGGTGCGGGGGGCGTTCACGGGGGCGGCGCGCGACCGGGCGGGGGCGTTCGTCACGGCGCACGGCGGGACGCTGCTCCTCGACGAGGTGGGCGACCTGCCGCTCACGATCCAGGCGAAGCTCCTCCGCGCGCTCGAGGAGGGAGAGGTGGTGGCCGTCGGGGCGGATCGGCCGACGAAGGTCGACGTGCGCGTGATCGCGGCGACGTGGCGCGACCTCGAGGCGGAGGCCGCGGTGGGGCGGTTCCGGCACGATCTGCTGCACCGCCTCTGGGTGCTGCGGGTCGACCTGCAGCCGCTCCGGCGACGACCGGAGGACGTGGGCCCGATCATGGAGGCGATGCTCGCGGGGAGCGGCCTCGAGCCGAGCCCGGCGTTGTGGCGGGCGGTCGAGGCGGCGAGCTGGCCGGGGAACGTGCGCCAGCTGAGGAACCACGTGCAGCGCGCGGTCGCCCGTGGGGACGCGCGTCTGCTCGTCCCGGAGCCGCCGCTCGGGCGACGGCGGCCCTCGCTCAGGAGGGGACGGTCCGAGCCGACGTCGGCGCGGCAGGTGATCGACGACGCGCTGCTCGATCATCGCGGGCGCCGCGAGGAGACGGCGGCGGCGCTCGGCATCAGCCGGTCGACGCTCTACCGATGGCTCCGGGACCTCGGGCGATGACCTCGCGGAGCCCTGGCGAGGGCCGCGCGGGCGGGGCGCCGCGAGATGGCGGCGGGCGGCCCGCGAGAGGCCCGCCGGGCGGGGCGCGACGGCGCGCGCGGGGCGCCCGGCGCCGGGTTGACAGGGCCATACCGCCGACTATGATGAGCGAGCACTGGGCACGGCACCCATAAATTTTACGCATGTTCGATGGGTTAGCTTGGCAATCACCGAACACAACCGCTTCCAGCTGGAGGCGACGAAGCTCGGTCGGAACGTGGTCTTCCAGGTCACGGTCTTCGAGAAGAGGGAGCGCAACAAAGCGCGCCTCTACGCTGAGACCCAATGCTTCGACCCGCTCCAGTACCTGATCCAGTTCGTGATTCGCGACGCCCCCGATCTCGACGGCGTGATCGAGGCGTTCTCGAAGCAGCTGGTGCATCGCGGCTTCGCGCCGGTGAAATACCGGGTGAAGAACGGCGACGGCACCTGGGACACCTGGGTGCCGGTCCCCGAGGTGTGAGCGAGCGCTGAGCGACCCGGCCGCGTCCGCGATGTCGACGCAGACGAGAAGCCAGCGCCACCACCGAACCCTCCGTGCCTCCGTGCCTCCGTGGTTCCCTCCGGCGGACTCGGGAGAGCCCCGGTCTGGTTCGGCTCAGGCAAGACAGTGGTCCCCGAGACGCCCGAAAGCGCCCTCTCCGTGCAACCTCCGTGTCTCCGTGTCTGCGTGGTTCGCTCTTGCGAGGCTTGGGTCGGGTCCGGGTCGGGGCAGGCGCCGGTCCGCCCGAGACAGTAGCGAGGCCCTCTCCGTGCAACCTCCGTGTCTCCGTGTCTCCGTGGTTCGCTCTCGCCAGGCTTGGGTCGGGGCCGGGTCAGGACAGGCGCCGGTCCGCCCGGGGCAGCCGCGAAGGCGCGAAAACGTCAAGCGTCCTTGACATCTTCCCGGCCCGGGCTCGGGCCCCGGAGCCGCCGCGCGTCGCCGACCCGCACCGTGAGGCGGACGCGGTCGAAGTGCTCGCTGAGCGGGATCACCCACTTCCGCGAGGCGCCGGTGATCTCCTTGAACGTCGCCGTGTCGAGGAGCTCGTTCTCCGCGAAGTGCGCGCGCATCCTCGCCTCGAGGGCGAAGAGCGCCTCGCGGTCGAAGACCAGCTCCCGCGTGACCCGGATCGCGACCCCGTCGTCCACGAGGAAGCTCACCGCCTCGTCGACCAGCGCCGGGACGAGCCTGAGCTCCGCCGGCATGTCCTGCACCCGCGGCGGCGTGAGCCCGCCCCGCCTGAGCGCCTCGCGCACGCGCTCCGTCGCCGCGTCCTGATCCTTCGACCGCCGCGGCTGGTAGCTCCCGAGCCGGACGAACGCGGCCGTCCCGCCCCCGCCGGCGCCCTCCCACGCGAAACGCCCGCTCGCGACACCCCGCGCGAGCACCACCGCGAGCAGCTCCGCCGGCAGACTCGCGCGGATCCGCGTCCGCAGCTCCTCCTCCCGGAGCCCGCGCGCCGCAGGCCGCTCCCCGTGGAACCCCCGCAGCACCGCCACCGCCCGCTCCTCGATCCGCGCGAGCGCCGCCGCCTCGTACAGGCGACCGCCGCCCTCCGCGAGCTCCCCGTCCGCGACGAGCCCCGTCACCGCGAGGGCGATCGCCGCGCCGTCGAACGGGAGCGCAGGCCCGAGCGCGCTCGTCGCCACCCCGCCCTCCCCCGCCAACGCCACCCCCGCCCGCGCCGCCGCCCGCACGTCCTCCCCGTCGAGCGCCGCGCAGAGCGCCACGGCCTCCGCGCTCTGCCGCTTGTGCCGCCGCTGCGACGCCGCGAGCGCCCGCCCGCCGCCGATCGTCTTCCCGTGCCCCGGCAGCGCGTCGAACCCACGCAGCACGAACCGCTCCCCCGGCAGCACCACCCGCGGCTCCGCGAGCCGGAGCTGCGCCCAGCCCGTCGCCCCCGGGGCCAGCGCCGCCGCCCCGAGGAGCGCCACCGTCGCCTCCACCTGCGCCGTCCCCACGTGGAGGAGCGCCCGCGCCCCGTCCCGGAGCGGTCCGGGGAGCGTCCCGAGCGCCGTCAGCGTCGCGTCGATCATCGACGTCGCCCGGAGCGCCCCGGGCGTGGCGATCACGTCGCCCCGATGGACCTCGCCGTGGTCGATCCCGGCCAGGTTCAGCGCCGCGCGCGCCCCCGGCCCGACGCGCGCCACCGCCTCCCCGTGGAGCTCGATCCCCCGCACCCGCGCCGCGATCTCGCCCGCGCCCGAGCACACCGCGACGGCGTCGCCGACCGCGATCTCGCCGGCGCCGGTCGTCCCCGTCACGACCGTCCCGAAGCCGCGCATCGAGAACGCCCGGTCCACCGAGAGCTTGAACGGGCGGTCGCCGCTCCGCGCCGCGAGGAGCCCGCGGTCCTCGGCGTCGCCGACGAGCTCCGTCACGAGCGCCGCGACGCGCGCGCGATCCTCGGGCGCCCCCGCCGCGAAGGTCACGATCGGCGCCCCCTCGAGGAACGTCCCCGCCACCGCCTCGCGCACGTCGTCCTGCGCGAGCTCGAGGAAGCCGGGCTCCACGAGGTCCCGCTTCGTCAGCACCACGGCGCCCCGCCGCACCCCGAGGAGCCTGCAGATGTCGAGGTGCTCGCGCGTCTGGGGCATCACGCCCTCGTCCGCCGCGACCACGAGCAGCACCAGGTCCACGCCCGCCGCGCCCGCGATCATCTGCCGCACGAAGCGCTCGTGCCCCGGGACGTCCACGATCGCGGCGCGCCCGCCGCGCGCGTCCCCGAGCGGGAGCCAGGCGAACCCGAGCTCGATCGAGATCCCGCGCGCCTTCTCCGCGTCGAGACGGTCCGTGTCGATGCCCGTGAGCTCGCGCACGAGCGTCGTCTTCCCGTGGTCGACGTGCCCCGCCGTGCCGATGACCGCCCGCGTCTCCACCGCTCTCCCGGACCTCGTCTCCGCTCGCGCTCAGCCGGCCCCGACGCGCGTCAGAGCCTCACGAGCTCGAGGATCAGCTTGTCGAGCGCCCGCCGCAAGGTGTTCGCGCGCTTCGCCTCGCTCGAGTTCACGAAGAGCGCGAAGGCGAGCTCGCACCCCGACCTCGTCGGCGCGTACCCGGACAGGCTCCACGCCTCGTCGAGCGTCCCCGTCTTCGCCCGCACCTTTCCCCGCGTGTCGGCGCGCTTCAGCCGGTAGCGGAGCGTCCCCTCGGCGCCGGCGACCGCGAGGCTCCCGCGGAACGCGACCGCGCGCGCGTCGTCGCCCCCGAAGCTCGCGAGCAGCGTGGTCATCGCCCGCGCCGAGACCTTCGTCGCCGCGTAGAGCCCGGAACCATTGACGATCTCGAACTGCCCCTCCGGCACGCCGCGCGCCACGAGCGCCTTCGCGACCGCCTTCTGCGCCGCCTCCCAGGTGCGCGCCGCGGCACCGCTCCCGCCGAGGTGCTTGAAGAAGGTCTCCGCCATGGCGTTGTTCGACCACGTGTTCATCGCGGCGAGCAGCTCCGGGAGCGGCTTCCCGTCGATGGACGCGACGACCGGCGGCGCGTCCCCGGCGGCCGGCGTCGCGCGCACCGAGACGCCGCCCTTCACCGCGACCCCCTTCCGCCCGAGGATCGCCTTCAGCACGGCGCCCGCGAGGAGCCCCGGGTCCGCGACGCGCTTCCGATCGGCGAACCCCTTGTCCGTGACCTTCAGGCTCCCCCGGACCGCGACGCCCGTGCGCCCGTCGGGCCGGTCGATCGCCGTCACGGTGAGCGCCTCGCCGCCCGCCGCGACGGTCGTGCCGGCGTTGTCGACGACGACCGCGTCCGACGCCGGGGACACCGTGACCTTGAGCGCGTCCCCCGCCGCCTTCCCCGGGCGCACCGTGACCAGCACGGCCCCGTAGTTCACGCCCGCCGCCGACACGCTCGGCCGGTAGCTCGAGTCCGTGTGCTTCATGTCGTACGCCGGCGGGAGCAGCGGCGGCGCGAAGAGCGAGGCGTCCACGACCAGATCGCCGTCGACGCGCGCGAGCCCCGCGGCGACCGCGGCGTCCGCGAGGCGCTCGAGATCCTCCGGCATCAGCTGCGGATCGCCGCCGCCCTCGAGCACGAGGTCGCCCGCGACGACGCCGCCCTCGCCCAGGACGCCGCGGAGGCGCGTCGCGAAGCGCGCGTCGAGGGGGAGCGTGTCGAGCACCGCCGCGGTCGTCAGGAGCTTGGTCCCGCTCGCGGGGACCATGAGGGCGTCGGCGCCGTGCTCGGCCCAGGTCGTGCCGTCGTCGAGGCACACGACGCTCGCGCCGACCTCGGCGCCCGCGAGATCCTTCTGCGCGACCCAGCGATCGAGCGCGGCCTGCGCGCGCGCCGCGGGGGTCGCGGGGCCCTTCGCGGAGGCGGCCCCGGAGGCCGCGAAGACGAGCGCGAGCGCGCCGAGGGCGATCGCGAGGCGACGCGAGGCGTAGGAGGTGGGGGCGGTCTCGGGCATCATGGCGTCTCCTCGTTCCGGCGCGGACTATAGCCGTGTCAGCCGGCGAGCGCCGCTGCCTATTCCGACGCCAGCAATCGGGCCTCGGGGACCGGCGCCGGAGCCGGCGCGACCAAGCCGGCGAAGCCGGCGACTCGGGCCGGCGCAGGTACCGGGCCCCGAGGCTTACGTCGCCAGCGCGGGTGACGACCTACGGCGCGCGGGACGCACGCGGTGGTAACCCTCTCCCCGAGCGGTGCGTATGATAGGCGGCGGCCGCGTTCCCGGTCGCGAGGTGGTCGGCATGGGCTCGTCGAGAGGGTGGAAGTTCTGGCTCAAGGAGGCGCTCATCACGGTGGCCATCGCCGCGGCCGTGTTGTTCGCGTTCCGACAGTTCCAGCTCATGAAGCAGCGCGGCGGCGGCGGCGTGCTCACCGTCGGCGCCGAGGCCCCCGAGTTCGACCTCGCCGACGCGCGCAGCGGCGCCAAGGTCGACCTCAAGGCGCTCCGCGGGAAGCCCGTGATCATCGCCTTCTGGGCGACCCACTGCGGCCCGTGCCGGTCCGAGCTGCCGACGCTCGAGCGCGTCTACCACGAGGCCGGCGACCGCTTCACGCTCGTCACGGTCGCTCAGGAGCCGCCGAGCATGCTGCGCCGCTTCCTCGCCGAGAAGAAGCTCGACATCCCCGTGCTCGTCGACTTCTCCGGGCAGGTCCACGACAGCTACCAGGTCACGTCGATCCCGATGACGGTCATCATCGACAAGGACGGCGCCATCGTGCACGACTTCGTGGGCCCCGCCGACGAGGACATCCTCCTCGAGCACATGGAGGACCTCGGCGCCATCTGAGCGCGGACCGCGCGGGGCTCACCCGCCGCGGATGAGCCCCTCGAGGCGCCGCGCCTGGTTCCGGAGCTCGGCGTGGCCGGGCTCGAGGATCGCCAGCGCAGCCCAGATCCGCTCCGCGTCGGCGAGGAGGCCATAGCTCTCGAACAAGCGCGCCCGCAGCACCTCGAGCTCCGGCGCGACCGCGCCGCCGCCTCCCGCCTCCCGCAGCGCGTCGAGCGCCTCGAGGGCCCCGTCGAGCGCGCGCTTCTCGACCGCCCCGAGCACCTCGAACTCGAGCGTGCGCGACGTCGCGCGGGTGACCGCGGCGCCGCCCGAGAGCGCGATCGTCAGCCGGTAGCGCCCGCCGCGCCGGAGCGTCGCCGTCGCGAGCAGCGCGCGCCCGCCGAGCCCCTTCCACTGCTCGACGAGCTCGGCCTCGGCGCTCTCGTTCGCCGGGGCGCCGCCGGCCTTGTCCACGCGCCGGACCGTCAGGTCGAACCGCCCGCCGGCGACGCTCGAGCGCCACTCGAAGAGCGGCCGCTGCGTGAGGATCACCGTCGGCGCGGGCGCCGTGATGCGGAGCACCTCGCCGATCGCCGGCTCCGGCGGCGGCTCGAACGACGTCGGCGGCGGCACCGAGAGCGCGCTCCCCTCGCGGTACCCGCCGAGCTCCGTCGCGCGCGGCGTCGGCCCGGCGATCACGCGCAGACCGCGCTCGTCGAGGGCGTATTGCCCCGCGCGGAGCCGCACCAGGCGCTCCCCCGCCACGAGCAGCGCCAGCGACCCCTTCGCCGGCACGCGGATCGTCGCCGGCGCCGCGAGGGCCTCGCCGATGAGCGGTGTCAGGGCCGCCGGGGGCTCGGGCTCGTCAGGGGCCGGCGCCGGCGCCGGCGCGCGCGAGGACACCGTGACCTCCCCGTCGAGCCAGAGGACCGTCGCGTGCTGCGCCGGGGTCGGCGGGCGGTCGCGGGTCTCCGAGGCGACGCGCGCGATGGGCGTCGGCAGCCAGGCGACGAGGACGAGCAGGATCTGCGAGAGCACGCGCGGCCACTCCGGGTCGGGGTCGGACGATCGCACGGGCGCCGCGGATCCGCCAGGGTGAGCCGCCGCCGGACACGCGGCGGTGACAGCCCCGGAGGCCGTAGCCAGCTGCGCGCAGCCGAGGTTCTCCTCAAGCCCGCGGGCGCGCGCGCCGATCGTTCCCGACACGCCGACTGGACGCCGCGCGAGCGCGGGCACTATCGTGCCGCCAGGCGTCCCCCGGAGCCCGACGACACCGTGTCCCTCTACCAACCCGACGAGCTGGTCGCTGGTCGCTACCGCATCCTCGAGGCCCTGTCCTCCGGAGGCATGGGCGCCGTCTATCTCGCCGAGCAGGTGGCCCTCGGGCGCGAGGTCGCCATCAAGGTCATCCGCGCCGACCACGGCGACAGCCCGACGCTCAGGCGCCGCTTCGAGCACGAGGCGCGCGCCGTGTGCCAGCTGCGCCACCCGAACATCATCACCTACCACGACTTCGGCCTCGACGACCGCGGGCGGCCCTTCCTCGTCATGGAGTACCTGCCCGGCTTCCCCGGCACGGACCTCGTCTACGGCGGGCGGGTCCCCACGATCCCCGAGTGCCTGCACGTCATCGGGCAGCTCTGCTCCGCGCTCGCCGAGGCGCACGCGCGCGGCATCATCCACCGCGACCTCAAGTGGTCCAACGCGATGATCGTGCCGCAGAGCCACGATCCGCTGTTCGTGAAGCTCATCGACTTCGGGATCCTGAAGGTCGC
The DNA here is from genome assembly GCA_020632715.1 of Deltaproteobacteria bacterium. Classification (GTDB taxonomy): domain Bacteria; phylum Myxococcota_A; class UBA9042; order PHBI01; family PHBI01; genus JACKFA01. The sequence goes on along the minus strand of JACKFA010000002.1, from coordinate 812,964 downwards.
GCCCGACGGCTCGAGCGGCGACCAGCGCGAGCACCTGACGCAGACCGGGATGCTCCTCGGGACGCCGCAGTACATGAGCCCCGAGGCCATCTGCGGGCGCCCCATCGACGGGCGCGCCGACCAGTACTCGCTCGCCGTCATGGCCTACGAGCTCCTCACGGGGCGCCGGCCCTTCGACCCGCCCGAGCGCCTCGAGCTCCTGCGGCAGCACGTGCAGGACGCCCCGCCGCCGATGGACGACATCGGGCCGGAGCGGGTCCGCGACGCGCAGCTCGAGGCCGTCGTGATGCGCGGGCTCGCCAAGGATCCCGCGCAGCGCTTCGACTCCGTGCTCGACCTCTACGCCGCCCTCGCGCGCGCGGCCGGGCTGCCCGAGCCGAGCAGCCCCGTCATGACGGCGCGCCGCCCGACGCGCCCGCGCGCCGCGAGCGATCCGACGCCCCTCGCGCGACCCGTGACCGCGGCCGAGGGCGGCTCGCCGGGGATCGCGGCGCCCAACACCGCGCGGATCCGCGGCGGCGCCGGCAACCTGCGCGCGACGCCCACGCCGCGGCCGGTCGACACGGCCATCCCGCGGAGCGAGACCGGGCAGCCCCAGCGCGCGCGGCGCGGCGGGAACCTCCACTGGTGGCTCGTCGGGGTCGTGGCGCTCGCGGTCCTCGGCTTCGTCGGTACGCTCGCCGTCCTGAAGGCGGCGCGCGACGAGGATCCAGCGCAGATCGCGGTCGTCGCGCCGTCTCCCGCGGAGACGCAGGCCGGGCCGGCAGGGCCCGCCCCGGAGTCGCCTGCGCCCGAGACGCCGCCGGCCATCGCGGAGGTCGCAAAGGTCGAGCCCGAGCCCGCCAAGCTCGAGCCCGAGCCCGCCCAGGTCGAGCCCGAGGTCGCGAAGGTCGAGCAGCCCGAGCCCGAGGCCGCAGACGCCGCGATCACCGCGCTCGCCAAGACCACCGACGACGCCGCGCCCGCCTCCACGGACGACACCACCGCCGCCGCGCCCGTCGCCGCCGCGAAGAAGACCACGCACACCGTCAGCCACCGCGTCGCGCCGGCGGCCGCCGAGGGCCACGTGACCCTCAGCGCCATCCCGTTCGCGCGCGTCAGCGTCAACGGCCGCGACGTCGGCAACAGCCCCATCAAGGGCCTCTCCGTGAAGGCCGGGCGCGCGGTCGTCACCTTCACGCACCCGACCTACGGCACGAAGTCGCGCACCATCACGGTGAAGGGCGGCGAGTCCCAGACCCTCACCGTGAACATGCAGCAGTGAGCGCGCCGGAGCCCCAGCTCGTCCTCCCGGGCTTCGCGAACGTCCACTCGCACGCCTTCCAGCGCCTCCTCCGCGGCGACGTCCAGCGCCGCGACCCCGCCCGCGCCGACGACAGCTTCTGGACCTGGCGCGAGGCGATGTACTCGCTCGCCCTGACCCTCGGCCTCGACGATCTGCGCGCCGCCGCGCGCCTCTGCTACGCCGAGTGCCTCGAGGCCGGCTACACCGCGGTCGGCGAGTTCCACTACCTCCACCACGACCGCGACGGCGCCCCCTGGGCCCCCGATCCCCTCGCGGCCGCCCGCGCCCACCTCGCGGCCGCTCGCGACGTCGGGATCCGCGTCACCCTCCTCCACACGGTCTACGCCCGCGGCGGGGTCGAGACGCCGCTCCTGCCGCGCCAGCGCCGCTTCGCCACCCACGCCCTCGACGACGTCGCGCGCGCCCTCGACGGCCTCGCCGCCGACGACCACGTCGACGGCGTCCGCGCCCGTGTCGGCCTCGCCATCCACAGCGTCCGCGCCGTGCCCCGCGCCTGGCTCGGCCCGCTCGCCGAGCTCGCCCGCGCCCGCGCCCTCCCCCTCCACGCCCACGTGAGCGAGCAGCCGCGCGAGGTCGCCGACTGCCGCGCCGCGCACGGGCTCTCGCCGGTCGCCCTCCTCGCCGCCGAGGGCGTCCTCGGCCCCGACCTCACCGCCGTCCACGCGACCTGGCTCGACCCGGAGGACGTCGCCCTCCTCGCGGAGCACGGCGTCACCGTCGCCCTCTGCCCGACCACCGAGGGCGACCTCGGCGACGGCGTGCCCGACACCCCCGCGCTCCACGCGGCGGGCGTGCCGCTCTGCGTCGGCTCCGACTCCCACGCCGTCATCGACCCCTTCGCGGAGCTGCGCCTGCTCGAGTACCAGGCCCGCGCGCGCACCGGCCGCCGCTGCGTCGTCACCGACGCGGCCGGCGCCGTCGCGCCGGCCCTCGCGCGGATCGGGCACGACCACGGCTACCGCGCGCTCGGCCTCCCGGCCGACGGCGATCGCGTCCACCTGCGCGCCGGGGATCGCGCGCTCGAGGCGACGCGGGATCCCCTCGCGGCCGCGCTCGTCGGCGGCCACCGCGGCCTCGTCGACCGCGTCGAGGTCGCGGGAGAGCTCGTCGTGAGCGGCGGGCGCGCGCTCGCGTCCGAATAGAACGAGCGGTCCAGGAGTCCGCGCGTTCCATGCGCGACGACTCCCACGACGGCCGGGGAGCCCGCCGATGTGGCGGGCGCGGGCCTCTGTATCTATACTCCCGCGAATGGCGAACGCGGCCCCGACAGACCCCGAGAGCGAGCCCCCGAACGACGCCCGGCGCGGCCTCTTCTGGCCGTTCGCGCTCCTCTCCGTGCTGCTCCTCCTGCCGGCGCTCTGGCTCGCCGCCTACTTCTGGGCGAACAGCACGCCCGGGCGCGAGGCGCTCATGAGGATCCTCACGAAGCGACTGCCGCCGAGCGTCGTCACCGTCGGCGCCGTGCACTGGGGCCCGGCGCCCGCGGAGCTCGAGCTCCTCGGTGTCGTCCTCGCCGACGAGCACGGCGCCCCGGCGATCCGCGCCGACGCCGTCACCGCCGAGCTCGCCCTCGACGACCTCGTCTTCCGCGGGGAGACCCGGCTCGCCGGGATCCGCGTGCGCGACTACCTCGTCCGCCTCGAGTGGGCCGACGACGGCTCGCTCAACGTCGCGCGCGCGGTCGCGAAGAGCGCGGCCCCCAAGCCGCCGGGACCCGCCACGCCGAAGCCGCCGCCGAAGCTCATGGTCCTCGACCACCTCGAGCTCGAGCACGGCGAGGTCCGCCTCGCCGGCCCCGGCTGGGAGCTCGCGTTCGACGACGTCACCGCGCGGGGCGGCGTCCGCCTCGGCGGCGACGTCGGGCTCGCCATCGCGGCCGATCTCTCCGCCGCCGCGAGCCACGGCGCCTGGAAGGACGGGAAGCGCCGCGTCGCCGCCGACACCGTGAAGATCGACGGCTTCTCCTGGGAGGGCGCCGGCTTCACCGTCCGCGAGCTCGCGCTCGCCGCCGAGGGCGGCCTCGCCACGCGCCTCGGCGGGAAGATGACCTTCGGCGACGCGCCGGCCCTCGAGGCGAGCGGCGACGCGGCGCTGCCGGGCGCGCTCGCGGCCGAGCTCGGGCTCGGGGAGGTGCTCCCGCAGGGCGCCTCCGCCACGACGCTCGTCATGAAGCTCGCCGGCGAGACCCTCGACGCCTCCTGCGGGGGCCTCGCGGCGCCCGAGGTCGCGCTCGGCCCGGTGCGCCTCGCGGGCGCCCGCGGCGCGGTGAAGACGCTCCGCTACGCGCCCGGCGTCCTGAAGCCGAGCGGCGGCGTGCAGCTCGCCGACCTCCACGCCGACCGCGTGGACGCCCCCGACGACGTCGTCGCGAAGGACGTCACCATCGGGTCGGTGGCCGTCACGGTCGAGGGGCGCTCGCAGGTCGACGTGACCGGGATCCGCGCCGCGAGCTTCGCCTTCGGCGACGACGACGCGGGCGCCGTGAGCGGCAAGCTCTCGGGGTCGATGGGGCTCACGAGCGGCTCCCTCGAGGGCTCCGTCGAGACCGCGAGCGGCGACCTCGGCGCGACGGGCACCATCCGCGTGAACCCGCTCCGCGGCTCGCTCAAGGTCGAGCTCCGGGTCGTGCTCGAGCGCGTCGCGGGCGCCGTCGCGACCAAGGTCATGAGCTACGTGCCCGACGAGGTCCGCGCGACCGTGAAGCCGCCGCTCTCCGGGCTCGCCGTGTTCGAGACGGTGCTCGCGAAGCGGGAGGACGAGGAGACCGGGAAGAAGGCGTGGCGCGCGGAGACCGAGGTCACCGAGGCCCGCCTCGCCGGGGATCCCGAGACGTACGTCTACGACGGCACCTCCTGGGCGCGCGCCGTCGCCGAGGTCCCGGGGGCGGTCGCGCCTCCATGACCTCGCGGGTCCGCCGCGTCGCGAGAGGGGCCGCGCGCGTCGTCACGCGCACGCTCCTCCGGCTCCTCCTCGCCGTCTACCTGCTGGTCTCGCGCACCATCGCGTTCGTCGGCGCGGCCTACCTGCTGCTCTACTTCCTCGTCGGCACGCGCGCCTTCAAGGACGTCGCGCAGGAGCTCGTCGCGAGCGCCATCCCCGGCACCATCACGGCCGCGTCCGTGCAGTGGGGGCCGGCGCCCTGGCAGATCCGCATCGCGGACGGCCGCGTCCTCGGCAAGGACGGCGAGGAGGTGCTCCACGTCGACGCCCTCGTCGCGAACCTCGAGGTGCTGCCGACCCTCGTCGGCCTCTTCCGCTTCGCCACCGAGGACGACGCGCCCTTCCGCCTCCTCGTGCGCCACGCCGACGTCGGGCGGGGCCACGTCGACGTGCGCGTCGACGAGGACGGCAACGTCGGCATCGAGCGCGCATTCGTCGACCACGACGCGCCCCCCGGCACCGGGCCGCCGCTCCGCTTCGACATCCGCGCGCGCACGGTCTCCGTGGTGCAGGCCTCCGGTCACGTCGCCACGCCCGACGTCGTCGTCGACGGCGACGGCGTCGACGCGAGCGTCCGCGCCTTCAGCATCTCGGGCTTCGGCCACGTCGCCTTCGAGGCGACGACCGCCCACGTCGCCCACGCGACGCTCGCGCTCTCGCCCTGGCTCCGCGGCGACGGCGGGCTCGAGCCCGCGCGCCTCGAGTCGTCGGGCGTCGACGTCGCGGGCTTCGCCTGGAACGGGCTCACCTTCACCTGGCGCCACGCCACCGGCCGCGGCGACGGCCTCTTCTACACCGGGAGCGGCGGCTTCGACGTCGCGGCGACGCCCGTGACCTGGCAGGGCGACCTCCACGTGCGCGCCCCGCGCGGCTCTCCCTGGGCGCGCGCGGTCGCGGGCGACGCCATCCCGGGCCCCTTCGACCTGTCGCTCCGCGGCGCCGGCAGCATCGAGCAGGCCTACGCCTCCTTCGCGCTCGAGGCGCCGGCCATGAACGTGCTCGGCGCCTCGCTCTCCGACGTGCGCGTCCTCGCGCGCGCCGTCCCGCGCGGCACCGCGGACGAGCCGCGCGCCCACGAGCTCCTCGTCGACCAGCTCTCGGCGACGGCCTTCGGCGGCGGCCACGTGGACGTCGTCAGCGCGAGCGTCGGCCCCGAGGGCGGCGGCGCCGGGGCGCGCCCGCTCGCCGTCACCGCGAACGTCGTCGGGAGCGACGTCGCCGCGAAGGCGGTGCTCGAGTGGCTCGACCTCCCCGACGTGCCGCCGCTCGCGGGCGCGCGCCTCCGCGGGCCGGTCACGGTCGCCGGCACCATCGCGCCCGGGCGCCTCTCGCTCGAGGTGCAGAGCGACGGCCTCGCCATCGGCGTCCCCGAGGGCGGCGGGGTCGTCGCCCCCGGCCAGTACGACCTCGTCGGCGCGCTCCGCTGGGACGACGCCCTCCCCGCCCCGGGCGACGAGGACCTCCTCGGCACGCAGCGCCTCGAGCTCGCGCGCGTCTCGCTCGACGGCGAGGGCAACCGCGTGAACGTGCAGGGCGTCATCGACATCGCGCGCGGCACGCTCGACCTCGAGCCCTACGCCCGCCTCGGCGACGTGCGGCAGGAGGCGCGCCGGCTCGGCATGGAGGCAGGCGGCAGGCTCGTCCTCAAGGCCGCGCACCTCGGCGGGACGCTCGCGTCCCCGCGCCTCACCGGCACCCTCAGCTGGAGCGGCGCGCGCGTCGCGGGCGTCGAGCTCGGGCGCGTCACCGGCGGGCTCGCGCTCGCGGACGGCGCGCTCTCGATGAGCAACGTGCACGCGGCGTCGGCGCTCGGCGTGGCCGACCTCGACGGGCACGTGCGCCTCTTCGCGGACGGCTTCGCGGGCGTCGACCCGCGCATGCCCTTCGAGGTCACGCGCTTCACGGCGAAGTCGCTCGCCCTCGGCGGGCTCGTCCCGGACCTCGAGCTCTCGGCGCTCTTCGACGTGAAGCGCGCGACCTTCCGCGGCGACCTCGCCGACCCGGCCGGCACGCTCGCCGGCAAGGGCGCCACGCGCGCGACCAACGTCGACCTCGCCGGGGAGCACTTCACGGAGCTCGCGTGCGACTTCGAGGCCGACGCGAGCAGGGTCTCCCTCGACCGCGTGGCGCTCACGACGCGCGAGGGGCGCGCGCTGACGGGATCGGTGGCGCTCGAGCGGGCGTCGGGGCGCGTCCACGGCTCGCTCCGGACGAGCGATCTGCCGCTCTCCTCGATAGCGGCGATCCGGCGCGCCGCGCCGACGCTCAAGGGGCGGGTCAGCGCGAACCTCTCGTTCGGCGGGACGCTCGACCAGCCGAGCCTCATCGGGCACGTCGAGCTCGCGCAGGTGCGCGTGGGGCCGGCCGAGCTCGGGAGCGCGGACGTCGACGTGCAGACGCTCCCGAGCGGGCGCATCGACCTCTCGTCGACGCGGTTCCTGCCGGGGTTCGAGCTCGTCGACGGGAGCGGGCTCGAGATCGCGCGCGGCAAGGTCGCGGCGCTCTCGATCGGGGTTCACGCGAAGGGCGCGCGGCTCGGGCAGATCGTGCCGTCGCTCGCGTCGGGCGGGGTCGAGCTCACGACGAGCGGCACGGCGTCCCTCGCGGTGCCGGGCGCCGGGGCGCGGCCCTACGATCTGGTCGTGACGGCCGACCCGGGCGAGGTGCAGCTGACGCTCAAGGAGCAGCGCCTGAGCTACGTGAACGGCACGCGCCTCGAGCTCCGCGCCGAGGACGGCGGGCTCGTGCTCGCGCCGGTGCTCGTGGGGCGCGCGCGGGCGCTCTCGGAGGAGGGGGGCGGCCCGACGACCGCGAGCGCGCTCGAGCTCTGCGGGGCGCTGTCGCCGCGCGGGGCGCTCGAGGCGCAGCTCCGCGGGACGGTCGACCTCGCGCTCCTGCGCGGCCTGAAGGACGTGTTCTCGCTCGTCGAGGGGAAGGTGCGCGTCGGCGCCGACCCGGTGGCGGCGCGCGCGATCCAGGGCGCGCGCTGCCTGACGAGCGACGGCGAGGACGACGCGGTGATGCGGATCGCCGGCGACCTCGGCGGCGACGGCGGCCTCGCCGTCACGGGGCGCCTCGAGCCCGTGGGCGTCACGATCATCCCGCGCAACCTGCGCCGCGAGCTGCGCCTCGCCGACGGCGCGGGCGTCTTCGTGCGCCCCGGGAAGGGGGCGGGCGAGCTGCGCCTCGTGGCGCCCGAGGACGCGCCCGTGCGCGGCGAGGTCGACGACGGGAGCTTCAGCGTCACGGGCGAGATCGACCTCGTGGGCATGGCGCCCGAGACGATCGACGCGCGCGTCGTCGGGACGGACCTCTTCTACGCGAGCCCGGGCGAGTTCAGCGCGACCTTCAACCCGACGCTGCACGTCACGGCGCGCGACTTCCGGAGCGCCGCACCCGACACGAAGCTCGAGGGGACCGTGCACATCACCGAGGGGCACTACACGAAGAGCTTCGACACCTTCGCGCGCGCGCTCGGCGCGGCCATCGGCGGCGCGCACGACGTGTACTCGAAGCCGGTCACCGAGGAGCTCCCGTGGCTCCGCTCGATGAAGCTCGCGCTCGACGTGACCTCGAGCAACTTCAGCGTGCAGAGCGCGTTCCCGCTCGGCAAGAGCGACATGGAGGCGCGCCTCGACCTGTCGGTCGCGGGCACGGTCGACGATCTCAAGGTCTACCGCCGCATCGACTTGCTGCCCGGCGGCACCGTCACCTACCGTGTCTTCCGCCGCGACTTCGAGATCGTGGGGGGCTGGGTCGACTTCAACGGCGACGCGGACCACCCGACCATCGACGTGACGGCGCAGACCCAGGTCAGCTACCTCGCGCGCGCCTCGTCGGAGAGCCAGGACGAGGACGAGAAGATCGTCGTGATCACGCTCCGCATCTCCGGGCGCGTCCCGGACCTCAGCATCGCGCTGTCGAGCGACGACAGCTCCCTCGACCAGGACGACCTGCAGAGCCTCGTGCTCACGGGGCGGCCGCGGCGCGAGCTCGACCGGGCGAGCGGCGCGTCGCTCTTCACCGCGGACCTCGCCGGGCTCGTGAACGAGGCGCTGAAGTCCCCCTTCGTGAAGACGGTCTCGGTCGGGCTCGGCGCCGAGGGCGACGTGCGCGCCGACGTCGGGACGTGCTTCGGCCCCGACCTCTGCATCACGGGCACCGCTGTCCAGGAGACCACGGAGACGACGCTGCGCGCGCGCTTCCGGCTGCGCCTCGGCGACGACGTGACGTGCGACGGGACGCTCCGGCGGAGCGACACGTCCACGCGCAGCACCGTGTCGAACGAGACCTACGAGGCCCGGTGCCGCTACCGCATCCCGCTCGAGTGATCGCGTCGGCGGGCCCAAGGGCGGCGCTCCTCGCGGCCATGGCGCTCGCCATGGCGGTCGTGGCCGCGCCGGGCGCGGCGCGCGCGGACGACGCCGGCGGCTGCGCGACCGGCCCCATCGCGACCGTGAACCTGACGGGCTGCCAGACGACCGCCTGCCCGACGCCCGCCGACGAGGCGCGCTTCCTCTCGCTCGCCGAGCTCGCGCCGGGGAAGCAGCTCGACGACCGCTCGATAGCGCAGCTCCACGCGCGCTTCGCGGCGACCGGCCTCTTCCGCGAGTCGTCGCTGCGCTGCGCCGCGGGGCCCGACGGGCTCGCGGTGGAGCTCCACGTCGAGCCGCACCGGCTCGTGCGGAAGGTGCGGATCGAGGGCAACCAGTACGAGAAGCGCGTGGACCTCCTGAAGCGCGTGTTCCTGCGCTCGGGGACGGTGCTCGACGCGGACCCCGCGCACCCCGAGCTCTCCGAGCCCGTGCTGCGGCAGATCGCGTCGCTCCAGCGGCTCTACGCCGGCGACGGGCTCGAGGGCGTGAAGATCGAGGTCGAGCTCGAGGCCATCGGCGACGGCGCGGTCGACGTGACGATCCGCGTGGCCGAGGGAGAGCGACAGCGCATCGAGCGCGTGCTGCTCACGCACCAGCACACGGGCGCGCCCGACGCGGATGGCCAGCGCTGCCCGACCATCACGCAGCGGCGCCTCGAGCGCCTCGCCGAGGTCGAGTACGGCGACGTGCAGACGACGAACCTGCGGCGGCAGGTGCGGGAGCGGCTGCGGCGCGCCTTCCAGGCGGTCGGCTTCGTGCGGCCGTCGTTCGAGGGCGGGCGCCCGGACGACGCGGGGGCGAACATCTTCCGCGAGACCATCGTGACCGAGCGCTGCTGGCTCATCCGCGTGTGGGTGCGCGACGACGCCGACGCGGATGACGCCGCCGAGCCCGCGTTCCGGGCGCCCGATCCGGCCGATCCGCCGCGCGGCGGGGAGGCCGCCGAGCGCGGGCGCGAGAAGCCGTTCGTGCAGGCGCCGCTCGAGGACTGGGTCGACGTGCTGCCGTTCGGGGAGTCGGGCACGTTCGACCGCGAGGAGGCGGCGCGCGGCGTGGACGCGATCACGGCGGTCCTGCGGGCGCGCGGCTACGCGTTCGCGGACGTGGCGCTCCAGTACCGCGAGCTCTCGCCGCTGCGAGAGCGGCAGAGCAGCGACGTGCGCGGGGTCATCGACTACGAGATCACGCTCAACCACGAGCGGCGCATCGCGTCGATCGCGCTCCCGGGGGCGAAGGCCGTGGAGCCCGGGACGCTGCTCGAGCTCATCGACACGAAGCCCTACGACTTCTTCGGCGCGCCGGGCTTCTTCGAGCTCGAGCGGGCGATGGCGGATCTCGGGGCGATAGCCAGATATTATCAGGAGCGCGGCTTCTTCGACTTCGCGTTCGAGCTGACGGGGGCGCCCGACGACGTCGTGCCGCTCAAGGTCCTCGAGCTCGCGAACGACGACTGGATCGTCTGGCGCTACACCTTCCGCGACCGCGGCTTCCGGCTGAAGAAGCGGCGAGGCGAGGCGAGCCTGCGGCTCGAGATCCCGCTCCACGAGGGGCCGCAGAGCCGCGTCGCGGAGCTCGTGCCGGTGGGCGCGACCATCGCCGACAAGGCGAAGATCGCGGCGCTCACGGGGCTCGGGACGGGGGCGCCCTACGGGACCCACTACCTCGAGGAGGGGATCGGGAAGCTCACGGCGTGGTACCGCGCGCGCGGCTATCACCTCGTGAAGATCGAGCCCTTCTGCGAGGCCGAGGACCCGCGCTCGGGGGACCCGTCGTTCTGCGACCCGCGCCTGCCGGTGCGCGCGCAGCACGTGACGCTCGGGCTCCGCGTGACGGAGGGGCGGCAGGTCTTCGTGGGCGAGCACTTCTGGCGCGGCAACTTCGAGACGGACCCGCACGCGCTCACGCGCGACCTGCCGCAGGCCGGGGAGCCGCTCGACGAGGCGCGCCTCAACGAGGCGATGCGGCAGATGCGCGCGCTCGGGCTCTTCAACTCCGTGCGCATCGACATCATCGGGCTCGACGAGGACCCGCCGCGCGATCGCGTGGCGCTCGTCGTGGGCGTCGAGGAGGCCGACCACAGCTTCCTCGACCTCGCGGCCGGCGTGCGGAGCATCAAGCGGCAGAACCTCGACCGCGTCCCGGGCTGGGCGGCGTCGGCGAGCGGGCACCTCATCTCGAACATCGACCGCACGCAGACCGGCTTCGGGCGGGCGCTGCCGCTCGACATCCCGGACGTCCTCTTCCTGCTCGAGCTCGAGTACCTCGACCTCAACGTGTGGGGGCTCGGGCACCAGCTGCGGCTCCCGGTGTCGGCGGGGCTCTCGTTCAGCTCGTTCCTGCGCCTCGCGTCGTTCGACCCGACCTACGTCTGGCCGCGCCTCGCAGACACGAACCTGCAGCTCGAGGCGCGGGTCATCGCCGAGCTCGACCGCGTGACCGACCCGCTCGACCGCCTCGAGCTCGGCGGGGAGCTCGACTTCTCGCTGCCGATCTCGCGCGGGATGCTCGCGGGCCTCACGCTCCGCGGCGGGGTGATCCAGCTGCGCGCGCCGTCGGAGCCGTGCCTCTTCTGCCTCGAGGCGCCGGAGGTCGGCTTCGGCCCGGGGCTCGGGCAGGGGCTCGGCGAGGAGCTCGCGCAGGAGGCGATCTGCAGCGAGGCGGACGACGCGAGCGCGGCCGCGTGCTCCGACGACGCCTTCCGGCCGCAGTTCACGGTGGCGCTCCGGTGGCGCTGGCAGACGCAGGACAACCCGCTCCACCCGACACGCGGCTTCGCGCTCGCCGCGCGGACGAGCTTCATCCTCGACCGCGACCGCGACAGCAGCACCGTGGTCTTCAACAACTTCCTGAAGTGGGAGCTGAGCGGGCAGCTCGACTTCAACCTGCTCGGGACGGTGCTCGCCTTCTTCGTGCGCTACGGCGGGAGCTCGACGTTCGGCGAGGCGTTCCTGCCGGCGAACGAGCGCTTCACGCTCGGCGGGAGCAACGGGCTCCGCGGGTTCGCGGACAACGCCGTGTGCCGCTACGACCGCGACGGGGAGCTCGCCGCCGGCTGCCCCGACGAGTTCGGCGGGAACGTGGTCGTCAACGGGAGCGCCGAGCTGCGCGTGCCGCTGCTCTCGCGCCTCGGCTTCTGGGCGGCGTTCTTCGTGGACGCAGGCGCGCTCGCGAAGGACCACGAGAGCCTCTACGCGCAGAGCTTCCGGACGGCCGCGGGCCTCGGTTTCCGCTGGCTCATCGGGCAGCAGTTCCCCGTGCGCCTCGACGTGGGCTTCCCGCTCGAGCGGCGCTGCCTGACGCCGCGCGACGAGGCCGGCAAGTGCACGCTCGAGGAGGCGCGCACCGTGCACCTCGACTTCCTCTACCCGTTCTGACCACGACGCTCACGCTCGCGCTGCTCCCTCCGTGCCCCTCCGTGTCTCCGCGTCTCCCTCTCTCGTTCAGCGGAGCCGCGAGCCCCCCTGACCTCGAGCTGCGCGCGGCGCCATCAGAATCGCGCGCGGGCGGCCGCCACGTAGACGGCGGGGTCGGCGCCGCGCGGGAGGCGCCCGGCCACGACCTCGGCGCGGAGCCAGGCCAGGATCTCGCCGACGCGCGGCCCCGGCTCGAGCCCGAGCCCGGCGACGATGGCGTGGCCGACGTCCGAGGGGAGCGCGTTCGCCGCGGCCTCCTCGGCCTCGAGGCGCTCGAGGCGCGCGCGCAGGTGGCGCAGGTTCTCCTCGATGCGGAGGGCCTTCGCGGTGCGCTTGGTGGTGAAGTCGGCGCTCGAGAAGGCGAGGAGGTCGGCGAGGCGCCCGCCGGCGTCGCGCACGAGGCGGTGGACGGCGCGGTCGCTCCAGCTGCGCTCGTAGGCGTTGATGCGCCCGTGGTGCTCGACGACGAAGGCGACGCGCTCGGTGCGCGCCTCCGACCAGCCGAGGCGGGCCGCGACGCCGCGCAGGAGCAGCGCGCCGAGGCTCTCGTGGCGGAGGAAGGCGACCTTGCCGCGCTCGTCGATGTGGCGCGTGCCGATCTTGCCGGCGTCGTGCATGAGCGCGGCCCAGCGGAGGTCCGCGTCGGCCGGGATGCGCGCGACCACGAGGAGCGTGTGCTCCCAGAGGTCCTTGTGGTGCGCGGGCGAGGACTCGTGGAAGCCGACGAGCGCCTGCACCTCCGGGACGAGCACCGCGAGGACGCCCCAGCGCTCGAGCGCGCGCAGCTCGGCGACGACGTGGTCGCCGACGAGCACGGCGTCGAGCGCCGCGGCGACGTCGCCCTTCGGGACGCCCGCGAGGCGCCCGAGCTCGCGCCGCACCGCCGGCTCCGGCGCCTGCCGCGCCTCGGCGTCGAGCGCCGCCGCGCGGGCCGCCGCGAAGACCGCGAGCGGGGCGTCCTGGAATGCGGTGAGCGAGAGCATCGGGCGAGCGACCTCGAGGCGCGGCGAGGGGGCCGGGGAGGCACGCGACGCGACCGGCCCCCCGTTCGAAGGTCGCGGAGGCTAGCACAGGTTTCGGCCGAGCGTGCTATGCTCCCGCGACACGGGGAAGCGGTGGGCATGGCGGCGTTCGAGGTCATGATCGAGAGTCCCGGCAGCGCGAGCGTGGCGCTCAAGCTCCTCGTCGACGCCGAGAGCTGGGTCGAGGCCTGGCGCGAGGGGCTGCGCGTCATGGGCGACGCGACCTCGCCGCCCGACGCCGAGTGCGTGCTCCACGCCGACCGATCGCTCGAGATCACCGTCAAGAGCACGCCGCGGCGCTTCGTGGTGCGCGAGCGCCCGCCCGCGAGCGAGGGCCCGGCGCCGCCCGGTCCGCCGCTCGCGGCGGGGCGGAAGACCCTCGTCCGCGAGCTCACCGAGGCCCTGCGCCGCCACGATCCCATCGTGCGCGCCGCGGTCCCGCGGGAGCCGCTCGTGAGGAGCCCGGCGGTGGCGGCCTTCGCGCGCCCGGCGCCGCTCGGGCCGGCGCAGCTCGGACCCGCCGCGCCCGCGCCCCTCGGCCCCGCGGCCGTCTCGCTCGACACGCCGACCGGGCGCTCGCGGCGGCCGTCGGCGATCTTCGACGACTCGCCCGAGAACATGCCGGCCGTCTACGACGACACGGCGCGCACGGTCGAGGAGGAGGGGCAGCCCGACCCCGTCGCGCGCGTGCTCTCCGACCTCGAGAAGCAGCGCCTGAGCGCGCGGCCGATGCGGATCTCCTCGCAGACGGGCCTCCCGCAGCCGCTGCCGGTGCCGCCCGAGAACCCGCCGAGCAAGCGGCAGGCGCGCCCGGAGCTGACGCAGCTCGGCCTCGCGGCGCCGCGATCGCCCGCGCAGGCGCAGGCGCGGGTGAAGGCGCGCGAGGAGGAGTCGACCGCCCCCGACGCGCCGCCGGCGCGGTCGGGGCTGCCGCAGATGTTCCGCGCGATCCCGAGCGAGGAGACGACGACGACCGACGCGAACGGCGTGATGAGCTTGCGGCAGGCCGTCGACATGGTCTGGCAGCACATCCCGTGTCAGCTCGCGCTCGCGCTGAAGCGGCGCGCCGACGGGCAGCACGAGGTGGTCGTGGCGCGCGGGCTCGGGGAGCGCGAGGCGCTCGCCTGCCGCGTCTCGAGCGAGGACGCGGGGAGCCAGATCCTGCGCGGCCCCGGGCGGGCCCGCTACCCGGAGGGGTCGCGGCGGCTCCGCTTCCTGTGCGGCGATGAGGTCGGGCTCGACCTCGAGGTCCGCTCGTCCCTGTGCGCGCCGCTCATCGTCGCCGACGGACGCAGCGCGACGCTGCTCCTCGTGAACGCGACCGGCGGCGCGCCGGGCGGCGGCTTCGACGACGCGCAGCTGCGCGCGGTCACGTACCTCGCGAAGACGCTGTCACGGGGCTGAGCGCCACCCCGGCGCGCGCGTGAACGGCGTTCACGGAGCGCGCGGGCGCCCTCGCCGCGGTCAGTGATAGGTGGCGCCGCGCTGCACGATCATGCGGTCGAGGAAGCTGAAGTAGAGGTGCACGAAGACGTCCTGCACGTCGCGCGGGGCGTCCGCCACGCAGGCTTGCTGCGAGCGGAGGTCGTTCAGCTTCTGGAGCGCGTCGATCAGCGCGTCCGTCTCCGCCGCGACGCCGGCGTCGAGGCCGCCGTCGAGGCACGAGGGGCCGCGGAACGCGCGCCGGATGACGTCCTCGGGGATGAGGGCGTGGTGCCCCTGGATCCCCTGCTCGAGCACGAACTGGAGCGTCCTGGTCATGGCGACGTATGGCACCATATATGGTCGGGTGGCGCAACCCCTTGGCAAGTTCCGCGCGGCGGTGAATGCTCGGGAGCGTGGGGGCGTCGGCCCTCCATCGCACGCGTGCCGGACGGAGGGGAACCGCGCATGACCGAGCCCAACGAACGAGCCCGCCTCGCCGTCGTCGCCGCCGCGCTCGCCGCGCTCGTCGGCGGCGGCTGCCTCGAGGCGAACCGGGCCCCCGCGGCGGCGACCGACACCGGCACGACCGCGGCCGACACGACCTCCCCGGCCGACACCGCGCAGCCGACCGACACGCGGCCCGGCGACACGGCCGACACCGGCGGCAGCGCGTGCTCGCCCGGCGCCACGGCCTGCCTCGCCGACCACACGGCGAGCTTGACGTGCCAGAACGGGCGCTGGGTCCAGGAGGACTGCGCGAGCGGCTGGGTCTGCCTCGAGCAGGGCACCGCGCAGTGCGTGAAGGCGTCCGGCAACCAGACCTGCGACGAGGTCTTCTTCTGCCTCATCAGCTGCGACGGCGACCAGGAGGCGCGCGACATCTGCTCGCGCGACTGCTTCCTCGACGGCACGACCGAGGGGCAGCGGGAGGTGCTCGACCTCATCGACTGCTACGAGGCCGGACAGTGCGGCGACGACCTCGGCTGCATCGACCAGCTCTGCGGTCTGCCCCTCGCGGCCTGCTTCTTCGAGACGACCGGCCCCGACACGTGCTCGGAGATCCTCAACTGCACGGTCCGCTGCGGCAACGACGAGGTGTGCAAGGCCGCCTGCCCCGAGTCCGGGAAGCCGGGCGCCCAGGCCCACTACGCGACGCTGACGCTCTGCATCCTGACGTACTGCGGGCTCGATCCGGCCGCGACCTGCGCCGTCACCGCCGTCGCGAACCCGACGCAGTGCAAGTCGTACTACGACAACTGCACGGGCGAGTGAACGGCGTTCACGTCTCCAGATCGAGCTCGTCTTCGACGTCGCCCGAGGCGACCGCGACCGGCACCTCGACCGTGGCCAGCGAGCGCGGCTCGAGCCCGACGAGCGCGCGGATCCGGTCCTTCAGGTCGCGCCGCGGGCGCGCCCCCTCGCTCTCACCCGTCGGCGACCGCGGCTCCTTCGCCGTGAGCAGCGGGCTCTCGGCCCCGCCGAGGGCGCGGTGCGCCGGGTGGAGGAGCCAGGCGCGCTGGAGCTCGCTCGATCCGATGCGCCCCGCGATCCGCTCGAGCTCGGCGCGCGCGCGCTCGCGGTACCACTCCGCCTGCTGATCCTGGCCGTGCAGCGCGTAGGCCTCGGCGAGGAGGGCGAGGTGTCGGGGGCGGTGGACGTGCTCGACGGCGTACTGCTCGATGGCCTTGAGCGCGAGCTGCGCGAACTGCACGGCGAGCGCGGCGTCCTGCCGCGCGATGGCCGCCCGCGCCGCGAGCGAGAAGGCCCGCGCCGCCCGCGCCCCCTCCTGCCGCTTCTGCGAGCGCCAGCCGATCTCCGAGACCTCCTTCACGAGATCCTCGAGCGGCGCGCGCTTGAGCACGTCCACCGCGAGCCCCATCGCGAGGAGGCGCGCGTTGACGCGGTCGCTGTCGTCGCCGTCGGGCCCGGCGAGCTGCTGCGCGCGGCTCGCGATCCGCCAGGCCTCGTCCCGCGCCCCGAGCGCGAGCGCCGCCGACGCCTCGACGAGCATCGCGCGGAGCCGGAGCTGCTCGTCGCCGTCGTCCGACGCCATGACCTGCGCCTGCACGGCGTGCTCGCGCGCGCTCTGGAACCAGCCGAACTCGAGGTGACAGCACGCGAGCTCCCACTCGATGAGCCCGTCGACGCCCGGCGTGCGCTCCCCCTCGAGCTCCTTCACGAGCCCGCGCACCTCGACGAGCGCCTCGTCCGGCCGCGCCGAGAGCCGGAGCAGCGTCGCCCGCAGCGCCCTCCCCTCGAGCCCGACGCGGTAGCTCCCGTGCCGGCGCGCGGCCTCGAGGAGCTCCATCACCGCCTCGTTGGCCTCGTGGTGCCACTGCATGTCGACGAAGACGCGCGCGCGGCTCGCGAGCACCTGCAGGAGCACCTCGGAGGAGAGCTTGTCGCCGTCGTCGAGGGCGCGCTGGAGGTGCTCGATCGCCTGCTGCGAGGCCCCCTCGGCGCGGTAGCGCAGCGCCTTCGCGCGGCGGAGGCGGGCGAGCGCGTCGGCCGTCGGGCCCGTCGGGTCGAGCGCGAGGAGGGCGCCCGCGTCGTCGAGCATGCGGTGCCAGTCGCGCTTGCGCTCGTCGACGACGAGCCGGAACTCGAGCGCGTTCTTGAGCGTCTGGCGGTGGCCCATCTCCGTGCCGAGGTGGAAGAGCTGCTCGACGACGTAGTCGAAGCGCGCCGTGTCGCCGACGTCGAGCGCGACCTGCGCGTCGGCGCGCCAGAGGAGCGACCAGAAGCGCCAGAGGTCGAGCGAGCCGCCGCCGTCGGGGGCGCGGGTCTCGAGGATCTCGGCGGCCTGGTCGAGGAGCCCGCGGGCGACGTGCGCGCGGCCCTCGCTCGGCGCCCGGCGCGCCGCCGCCGCGAGGTGCGGGACGGCGAGGAGCGGCGTGTCCGACGCCATGTACTCGCGCGCGACGCGCTCGTGGTCGCGCGTGCGCGACTCCTCGAGGGCGATGGCGAGGCGACGATGCAGGCGCCGCCGCTGTGAGGGGGCGAGGCGGCCGTAGACGACCGCGCGCCGCGCCTCGTTGTCGACCGCGAACGTGCCGTCGTCGCGCGCGCGGAGGAGCCCCTGGACGACGAGCGGCGTGAGCGCGTCGGCGTGGGCGCCGAGGTAGACGCGGAGCGGCCGCTCGGCGATGGGCTGCGTGACGCAGGCGAGGAGGGCGTCGACCTCCCCCACGCGGCCCGTGGGGTCGAGGAGCTCGACGGCGACGGGCGCCTCGGCCGTCCACGCCACGCCGGGCGCGTAGCCGCGCGCCTCGCGGATGATGCGCCCGCGCCGGAAGAGGTCGTGGAGCCCCTGGATGAGCGCCTCGAGCTTGCCGTTGGCGGCCGCGAGCGCGGCGTCGCGGTCGTCGCCGCGGACGACGTCGTCGCCGACGGCGTCGTCCATCCAGGTGGCGAGCGCCTCCTCGGAGAGCTCGTCGAGCACGGTGTGCGCGGTCTCCGGGGCGGCGAGCAGGTTCGCGAGCTCGACCGGCAGCTCCTCGTCCGGCGCCGCGACGACCGTCGCGAGCAGCCGGAAGCGCGTCGTCGAGCGCGTGATCGCCGCGAAGATCGCCGAGACGCTCTCGGCGTCGGCGCGCTCGAGCCCCTCGACGAAGAGCACGAAGGGGCGCCCGACGGCGGCGAGGGCGCGCGCCGCCCGCACCGGCCCCGTGCGCGCCTCGAGCGGGAGGAGCTCCGGATAGAGGCGCTCGACCACGTCGATGACGGGGGTGAGCGCGGACATCGGCGTCGCGTCGGGCTCGTCGGGCAGGCGCACGCGGAGGACGCGCGCCCCGATGAGCGCGGCGCGATCGGCCACGAGGGCAGCGAGGCGACCAGCGTCGCGGCCGGCCTCCCCCTCGACGACCAGGGCGCGGACGACGCCCTGCCCGTGGTCGACGCCCAGCCCGTCGAGGAAGCCGCGGCCCGTCGAGAGCATCGCGGCCTCGGCGGGGTGGGAGCGCGTGAGGAGCCGGCGGATGAAGCCGCGCGGCGACTCGATGGGCATCTCGGCGCCGAGGGCGTCGGCGAGGCGCTCGAGCGCGACGCCCGCGCTCTCGGGGCGGCGGTGGGGCTCGGGCTGGAGGAGGTCGCGGACGAGCTCGGCGAGGGGCAGCGGGCAGTCGGGGTTCGAGAGCGGCGGCGGCGGGCCGGCGCGGCGCACGCGCAGGAGATCGCCCTCGTCGGAGCCCGCCCAGGGGCGCCTCCCCTCGATGAGCTCGTAGAGGATGAGCCCGACGGCGTAGAGATCGGCGCGCTCGTCGACGCCGACCCCCAGCATCAGCTCGGGCGAGGCGTACTCGGGGGTGCCGACGAAGATCTCGGCGTCCGTGAAGCCGCCGATGGGGGCGGCCACGCCGAGGTCGATGAGCCAGGTCGCGAGCTCCTGGCCGTCGTCGGCGACGAGGACGTTGCCGGGCTTCACGTCGCCGTGGATGTAGCCGGCGCGGTGCAGGTGATCGAGCGCGCGGAGGAGCCCGGCGATGGCGTCGCAGGCGCGGCGGATGGTCGGCGCCCGGCGCATCGCGGAGAGGAGCGGGACGCCGCGGCAGTACTCCATCGCGAAGTACGGGATCGAGCCCTGCGGCTGGTTCGCGAAGCCGAGCTCGAGGGCGCGCGGGATCCCGGGGTGGTTCAGGCGCCGCTGGACGGCGTACTCGTGGAGGAACTCCGCGATGGTGTCGAGGTACTCGGGGAGCAGGATCTTGACCGCGACGTTCGCGTCGCCGCGCAGCGTGTCGCGCGCGAGGACGACGCGCCCCATGCCGCCCTCGCCGAGGGTGCGGACGATGCGATAGCGCCCGTCCCAGACGATCGGGGTCTCGGCGACGTCGTCGGCGCCGAGGTGCTCGTCACGCTCGTCCACGGGCACCTCCTCGACGGGGGGCGCGTTCTGGCTGGGATGGGCTCGCCGTCACACGCTCTTCGCCCAGAGCGGCACGAGCAGCTCGAGATCCTCGGACAGCGCGTGCGCGAGGGCGGCGAGGCTCGGCGCGCGGTGGCCGAGCGGGTAGACCTTGGCGGCGGAGGCCGGCGGCTCCGTGTCGACGGCGATGCCGTGCTGGCGGAGGTGCTCGAGCTCGTCGTCGGTGAGGTCCTCGTCGAAGCCGCGGCGGGTGAGGAGCGCGACGCGGAGCTCGCCCGCGCCGACCTCGACCTCGACGCGGGCGCGGTCGACGAAGCCGGCGGGCGGGTGCTCGCCGCCGCCCCAGGCGATGCTGATCGCGTCGATGCGGCCGTCGGGGGCCTCGTCGAGCCGCCACGGGGAGGTGCGGACCTTCTCGTCGCCGTGCGGGTGGAGGCGCCCGCCGGAGAGGCGGCCGAGGACCGGGAGGAGGGCGCTGTTGAGCTCGAGGAGGGCGTCGCGCAGCTTCAGGCGGTCGAGGTTGCGCCCCGGATCGGTGGCGCCTTCGGCGAGGGCGTCGAGGGCCTCGCTCGCGACGAAGGGGGTCTCCTTCGCGGAGGCCGGCGGGAGGTGGATCGTCGGCGGCGCCTCGCGGACGGGCACCGGGACGAGCGGCGGCAGGATCTCGCCCTCCTGCGCGGCGAGCCAGGCGATGACGGCGTCGGTGATGAAGCGCGGGGCGCCGTTGACGGTGAAGCGCGGGACCGACGTGTCGTCGACGAGGCGGCGCGCCGTGGCGTCGTCGAGGCGGAGGAGCTGGGCCAGCTCCTGGGGGGTCAGGACGAGCGGGGTGGCGTTCATGTCGGGCAGTATACGACGCCCCCCGACGGAGGCAACGCGGGGCCCCACGACGACTCGCGAGGCGCGCGCGTGGCGCGCTCTCAGCGGCGGCGGCGGCTCGAGCCGAGGTCCGGGGAGGACTTCTTGTCGTCGTCGTCGGAGCTCGCCTTCGTCTTCGACGAGGCGCTCTTCGAGTCGTCCGACTTCGACGGCGCGCGCTCGAGCGCGCGGTGCGATCCGCGGCGCTCGCCGCCGTAGGAGGAGGACGCGGACGACGAGCCGCTCTTGCCGCGCTGGAGCTCGTAGTGGCGGAGCGCGGCGCCGCGATCGGCCGCGGTGTCGCGCTCGCCGACGCCGGCGGACGACGGCGTCGACGGCCGGAAGAAGGGATCGCTGAACGCGGCGGGCGACGCGGCGCGCTTCGTGCCGGGTCGGGGCGCCGGGCCGTCGAGGCGCGCGAAGGGGTCGACGTGGCCGCCGCGCGGGTGATCGTCGCGGGCGAAGCCGAGGTCGAGCGCCGGGCGCCCGGGGGTCGTGGGGAGCGGGGCCGGCCGCGCCTCGTCCACGGGCCGCGCGTGGGCCGGGGTGTTGCGGATCTCGGTCACGTGGCGGACGCGACGGCCGCTGCCGCGGGCGAAGGGGCCGGGGCCGCCGAGCTCGGCGTAGCGGGCCGCGCGGAAGGCGAGGTCGAGGAGGAGCTCGCCGAGCACCCAGTGGCCGGAGACGAAGCGGCCGTCGCACCAGCCGCCGGGGACCCAGGTGTAGCCGGGGCGGTCGTCGGGGCGCCAGAAGCCGTCGTACCAGACGCCGTTCACGGCGTAGCCGGGCACCCAGACGTAGCCGGGGCGCGGCTCGGTCGGGGCCCAGTGGCCGCCGTACCAGGCGCCGCCCTCGTCGTAGTAGCCGTCGACCCAGACGAAGCCGTCGCGGGCGACGTCGCGCCAGAAGCCGCCCTCGAAGACGTCGTCGTCGTCGACGTGCCCGGGGACCCAGACGAAGCCCGCGCGCGCCTCGGTCGGCGCCCAGTCGCCCTCGACCCAGCGGCCGTCCTGGTAGAAGCCGGGGACCCAGACGGCGCCGGCCTGGCGGGCGGCGCGCCAGAAGCCGAGCGTGTAGACGCCGTCGTCGGCGCGGTGCCCGATGACCCAGACGTAGCCGGGGCGGAGCGTGTCGGGCTGCCAGTGGCCGGGGAGGTAGCCGCCCTCCCAGGTGACGTCGCCGTCGACCCAGGAGAACCCGGGGCGGGCGCGCTCGCGCCAGGCGACCTCGACCCAGGCGCCGTCGTCGGCGACGAAGCCGGGGACGAGGACGCGGTCTTCGGGGGCGGGGGAGTCGGCGCGCGAGGGCGCCGCGGCGAGGGCGGAGGCGGTGAGGAGGAGGGCGGCGGCGGCGCGGCCGAGCGTGCGGGTGATGGGGTGCATGGTGCCTCCTCGCGAGGGGCCGCGCGCGGCGAGCGCGACCGGGTGAGCCGATGAGGGGCAGACGGCCTCGGCGAGCGGGCATTCACGCGCTTATTCAGGGAGATCGGAGGGCGCCCGCGGAATGGGCGCGCGCCGGCCTCCCGCGCGGGCGCGGGGCGACCTTACGGCGACCCTACACCGGCCGGGAGGGGGTCAGTCGAGCGGCGGGTTCGGGCAGGTGCCCTCGCGGTAGGTCTGCGTGGCGCCCTGGTCGATCCACTTCGCGACGGTGGCGATCTCGACGTCGTTCAGGCAGGGGCCGCCGTCGTAGGGCATGTAGCAGCTCGTGATCCACTCGACGAGCAGGCTGTTCGCGGAGTCGCAGGGGACGGCCGGCTGCGGGTCGTCGTCGCCGCCGCGCGCGATGGCGGCCGCCGAGGTGATGTCGAAGTGGACCTCGCCGCCGCCGCCGGCCGCGTGGCACGTGATGCAGCCGCGGCGGGAGAAGATGGTGAGGACGTCCGCATCGAAGGAGAGGGGCCCGCTCGGGACGGTGAGCGCGACCTCGGCGCTCTGGTACCAGGGGTCGCCGACGTCGACGCAGCCGGGCCCGGCGAGGAGGGTCAGGGCGAGGGTCGTGGCGGCGAGGGCGAGGCGGCGGCGCATGGTGCGGAGACGATAGCCGCGCGGCCCGCGCGGCGCAACGCGGGCGCGGTATCGGGGTGTAGCGCGGGCCCGCGCGTGGGCTGGTGGCGCGCGAGCTGGTGGCGGCTCGAAGGGACAACCACGGAGGCACGGAGGCACGGAGGGTTCAGTGGGGTTCGGCGCTCCCACGCCCGCATCTTGGTTCTCGGAGTCCGGTGGAGGAGGGCAGCGCGCCCATCTCCCCCTGCGCGATGCTCCGACCGAGCGCCGGTAGCGGGTGACGGCACCGAGCCCTCCGTGCCTCCGTGCCTCCGTGGTTTCCCTTTTGGATCAACCACTAAGCGGGCATGCCCCCTGAACTGGCATGGCCCCCCGCCGCCGCGCGCGCGTGCCAGCGTCAGGGCGCGCACGTGAAGCTCATCCAGGGCGAGCGCGGGTCGAAGCCCTGGAGGTCGCCGAAGGAGGCGAGGCGGCCGTCCGCGAGGAAGGCGACGGCCTCCTGGTTCGCGACCCCGTCGACGGGGAGGCGCGTCACGACCGCCGTGGCCGGCGCGTCGTAGCCCGTCACCTCCCAGAGGGCCGAGCTCGCGTAGACGTTGCCCGCGGCGACGAGGCGGTAGGGCGGCGCCGGCGCGAAGTCGCAGCCGGAGAGCACGCCCGCCTCGGGGTCGCCGGACGACAGGGCGCCGGCGACGTCGATGGCGACGGCCGTGTCGACCCGGTAGCCGGCCTCCGTCGCGCGGAGGCAGTACAGGAGGCCGTCGGTCTTGCTCGCGAGGAAGCCGGCGCAGGCGCCGTCCGCAGGCGCGGGGTGGAGGCAGAGCCCCTCGTAGTTCTTCGCGCAGTTGACCCCGGTCGGAGCGCAGACGAACGCCGGATCGTCGGACGCAGCCACCGGGTAGGCGTCGCGCGCGACCGTGAGCGCGAGGGTCGCCGGGTCGAGGCGCCACTCGCGGAGGAAGCCGGCCGAGGTCACGCCGACGAGCGCGCCGTCCGGGGCGAGCGCGAGCCCCTCGAGGTCGTCGCCCGCGAGGTCGCCGAGCGGGAAGGTGATGGGCGTCGAGGTGCCGAGGGCGAGGTCGACGACGAGCCCCGCGCCGGCGTTCCCGGAGTCGCCGACCAGCACGAGGCGCCCGTCCGCGAGCACCGCGGCGCCGCTCGCCTCGGACACGTCGAGCCAGTCGATCGACGTCACCGTCTCGCAGCGGGTGTAGGGCCCGTCCGGGTCGACGGCGTCCGCGCCGACCTCGCCCCCGTCGGTGTCGTCGGCGAGCGCGGCGGTGTCGACCTCCTCGCCGCCCGATGTGTCGACGACCGCGGCGGTGTCGGCCTCCTCGGCCGTGTCCGCCGGGGTGACGGTGTCCGTGTCCGCGTCCGTGACGGCGCCCGCGCCGCGGTCCGCGGAGCAGGCCCCCAGAAAGGCGACGGCGCCGACCGCCACGAGGACGGCGGCGCCGGCCGCTCGACGCCAGAGCCAGGCGTCAGGAGCCAATCGCGACCGCCGACGCGGTGACGACGTACTCCTTCTGCTCGCCCTGGACAGCGTTCGGGTCCTCGCCGCCGTCCTGCGCGAGGTGCTTGACCTGCGCCTCGGTGAAGGTCTTGACCGTGAGCGTGCCCTCGACGGTCGTGGCCTTGCCCATGGAGTCCTTGGGCACGCTGAAGGCGTGGTCCTTCATGATGATGCGGGCGGTCTTGTCGCCGTCCTTCACCACCATCCAGCAGCCCTTCGCCTGGCAGACCTTGTCGATCGTGCCCGTGAACTGCACCGCCTCGGTCGTGCCGTCCGGCGACGCCGTGAGCACCGCCGACAGCGACTTCGCCTCCGTCAGCGCGAACGGGGCGCCGAGGTGGAGCTTCCCGCCCTCGACGACGCCGTCGGCCGGGGCCGCGCCGTGCTCGCAGCCGCCCGCCGCCTCGCCGGCCGGCTCTGCCGCGGCGACCGCGGCCGCCTCGTCGGCGTGCGCGTGGTTCTCCTCGAACGGGCAGTCGGCCTCCGAGCCGCCCGCGGGCGCGGCCGCGGGCTCGGCCTTGGCCTCGTCCTTCGGGCCCTCGGCGGCCGCCATCGTCGGCTCCGCGGCGGGCTCGCCGGGCGCCGCCTCCTGCGGGGCCTCGACCTTCGCGGGGGCCGCCTCGGGCGGCGCCTCCTCGGCCTTCTTGCTGCAAGCGCCAGCCGCGAGGCCGAGCGCCGCGACGATCCCCAGGGTCGAGACGAGACGGTGAACGAGCTTCATGCGATGTCCCCTATGGCTTCGGCGCCACGCGGCGGCGCCCGTCAGGACGGCCCGAGCCGCGTTCGAGCGCGCCACGAGCCGGCGCGGAGCATGCCGATCGCGCATCGTCCTTGTCAACGAAGAGCCACTCGTGTGTGCTCTCGCCCGTGCAACCGGACCGGCCGACCCTCGAGACCCTCCGCGACGGCCTGCGTGGCTGGTACCTCGCCCGTCGTCGGCGCCTCCCGTGGCGCGACGAGCCGACGCCGTACCGGGTGTGGCTCTCGGAGATCATGCTCCAGCAGACCCAGGTCGCGACGGTCATCCCGTACTTCGAGCGCTTCGTCGCCACGTTCCCGACCGTCGAGGCGCTCGCGGCCGCCCCCGAGGAGGACGTGCTCGCCCTCTGGGCCGGCCTCGGCTACTACCGCCGCTGCCGCGCGCTCCACGAGGCGGCGAAGGCGATCGTGCGCGACCACGGCGGCGCCCTCCCCGCCTCGCTCGACGCGCTCCTCGCGCTGCCGGGGGTGGGCCGCTACACGGCCGGCGCCATCGCGAGCATCGCGTTCGGGCTGCGCGCGCCGCTCGTCGACGGCAACGTCGCGCGCGTGCTGGCGCGGCTGACGGCGCTCGAGCCGACGCAGGAGAGCGCGGCCGGGCAGAAGGCGCTCTGGGCCCTCGCGGACGCGCTGGTCGACCCGGTCGACCCGTCGACGCACAACCAGGCGCTCATGGAGCTCGGCGCGCTCGTGTGCTCGCCGCGGAGCCCGGACTGCGGGGCCTGCCCGTGGCACGACGGGTGCCGCGCGCGCGCGACCGGCGACCCGGAGAGCTACCCGCGGCGCGCGCCGAAGCGGGCGCCGACGGCGATGTCGGCGGTCGGCGGGCTCGCGACGCGCGACGACGGCGCGATGCTGCTCGCGCGGCGGCCGGACGGCGGGCTCCTCGGCGGGCTCTGGGAGCTCCCGGGCGGGGAGCACGCGCGCGGGGACGGGAGCCGGAAGGACGCCGTGGAGCGCTGGTTCGCGGAGCGGCTCGGGCTCGCGGTGGACGTGCGGAGCCACGTCGCGTCGGTGACGCACGTCTTCACGCACCGGCGGCTCGCGCTCGAGATCTACGCGGTCGACGGCGCGGACCGCCTGGCGCCCCGCCCGACGTGGTACACCGAGGCGCGCTGGGTGACGGCGGGCGAGGTGGCGGCGCTGCCGCTCTCGCGCCTCACCGAGAAGGTGTTGGCCGCGGTGGAGGGGCGCGCGCGATGAGCGAGCACGACGAGAGCGGGGGCGAGGGCGGCGGGGTGCTGGTGCGCGACCTGGCGCTGCCGCTCGGCGAGCCGCCGTCGGCGCTGCGGGCGCTCGCGGCGCAGAAGCTCGGGTGGCGCGCGGCAGACGTGGGCGACGTGCGCGTCCGGAAGACCTCGGTCGACGCGCGCGGGGACCGGCCGCTCAAGGTCTACACGGTCGAGGTGTTCCGGGCGGGCGAGGACGTGCCGCCGGAGCTGCCGCGCGAGCTCGCCCCGCCGAAGGGGATGCGGCCCGCGCGGGCAGGCGAGATGCCGATCATCATCGGCACGGGCCCGGCCGGGCTCTGGGCGGCGCTGCGCTTCATGGAGCTCGGCGTGCCCTCGCTCGTCCTCGAGCGCGGGGCCGGGCTCAGCGGCCGCAACGACGCGATCCGGGCGCTGCGCCGCCACGGGGAGCTCGACCCGGAGTCGAACCTGTGTTTCGGGATCGGCGGCGCCGGGACGTACTCGGACGGGAAGCTCTACACGCGGAAGCGGGACCCGCTCATCCGGAAGGTCTACGAGGACCTGGTCGCGCTCGGGGCGCCGGCGGAGATCCTGGTCGAGGCGCACCCGCACGTCGGGACGAACCGGCTCATCAAGATGCTCGGGCGGCTCGAGGCGGTGCTCACGGACGCGGGCACGGAGATCCGCTACGGCGCGAAGGCGGCGGGGCTCCTGCGCGACGGCGCGGGGCGGGTCGCGGGGGTGCGGCTCGCGGACGGGACGGAGCTCACGGGGCCGGCGGTGGTGCTGGCGGCGGGGCACTCGGCGCGGGACGTGTATCGCTGGCTGCACGCGGACGGGGTGCGGCTCGCGAGGAAGCCGTTCGCCATCGGTGCGCGATGCGAGCACCCGCAGGAGCTCATCGACCGGATCCAGTACCGGCGGCACGCGGGGCACCCGGAGCTCGAGCCGGCCGAGTACTTCCTGACGGCGAAGGTCGGGGAGCGAGGCGTGTACTCGTTCTGCATGTGCCCGGGCGGCTTCGTGATCCCGACGTCGACGGAGCTCGGGCACCTGAACGTGAACGGGATGTCGAACCACCGGCGCGGGTCGCGGTTCGCGAACGCGGCGATCGTGGCGACGGTGGAGCCGGGGGACTTCTGGGTGGAGCGCCCCGGGGACCTCGACCACGAGGGGCCGCTCGCGGGGCTCGCGTTCCAGCGGCACCTCGAGGCGGCGGCGTTCGCGGCGGGCGGCGGCGGCTATCGGGCGCCGGCGCAGCGGCTGACGGACTTCCTCGCGGGGAAGGCGGGGGATCTGCCGGAGAGCACGAGCTACCGGCCGGGGATCGCGGCGGCGGATCTGCGCGGCGTGCTGCCGGAGCGCGTGCACGGGGCGATCGCGCGGGCGCTGCAGGCGTTCGAGCGGCGGATGAGCGGGTACGTGACGAAGGAGGCGATCCTCATCGGCGTGGAGACGACGACGTCGAGCCCGATCCGCGTCGAGCGGGACGAGGCGACGCTGATGGCGCCTGGCTTCCCGGGGTTGTTCCCGACCGGCGAGGGGGCGGGCTACGCGGGCGGGATCGTGTCGAGCGCGATCGACGGGATCAAGGTGGCGGACGCCGTGGTGGGCGCGGGGATCGTGGCCGGGCTCCTTCGGTAACCACAGAGACACGGACGGAGGGCGGGGGAGGACGCATCCCCGGCCCTTCAGGGCTTCTTCGGTAACCACGGAGACACGGAGAACGGAGGGAGGGCGGGGACGCATCCCCGGCCCTTCAGGGCTTCTTCGGTAACCACGGAGACACGGAGACACGGAGGGAGGGCGGAGAGGGCGCGCGGCCTCATGCCAACCACTCAACTGACCGGTATTACTGGCATCAAGAGGGAACCACGGAGGCACGGAGGGTTCGGCGGAGGCCATTGGACTCCTTCTCACTCCGTGCTCCTTCGGTAACCACGGAGACACGGAGACACGGAGGGAGGGCGGAGAGGGTGCGCGGCCTCATGCCAACCACTCAACCATTCGGTATTACTGGCATTCAGAGGAAACCACGGAGGCACGGAGGCACGGAGGGTTCGGCGGAGGCCATTGGGCTCCTCCTCCCTCCGGGCTCCTTCGGTAACCACGGAGACACGGAGGGAGGGCGGAGAGGGCGCGCG
Organism: Deltaproteobacteria bacterium; assembly: GCA_020632715.1. Classification (GTDB taxonomy): domain Bacteria; phylum Myxococcota_A; class UBA9042; order PHBI01; family PHBI01; genus JACKFA01. The sequence continues at coordinate 785,148 of JACKFA010000002.1, read as the reverse complement.
GCCTCATGCCAACCACTCAACTAGTCGGTATTACTGGCATTCAGAGGAAACCACGGAGGCACGGAGGCACGGAGGGTTCGGCGGAGGCCATTGGACTCCTTCTCCCTCCGTGCTCCTCCGTGCTCTCCGTGTCTCCGTGGTAGAAGCGGCTTTCATAACGACACGTTACCCGGCTTCGCCTACGGTCCGAGCGGCCCGATCGTCAGCACATGACGTAAGCCGCTCGGCCCTCCGGCTCCGCCGAACCGAGTCGGCAGCGGAGCTGCCTTGGTCGGTTCGGCTCCGCCTACGGACCGAGCGGCCCGATCGGCAGCACATGCACCGAGCCCTGGTCCACGCCCGTCGCGCTCCCTCGCGTCGACCCCACCGCCAGCGTCGGCACGCCGTCCAGCACCGCCGTCGCCAGCGCCGCCCCGATCATCGCCTGGAGGCGCCGCGTCTCACCGCCGAGGCCCGCCGCCGGCCACGCCCCGAGCCCCTCCGGACCCGCCGCGAAGATCGACACCGCCCCCGCCCCCGCGACCCCCGGCAGCGCCGCGTTCGGACGCGACACCACCACCGCCCCCGTCATCGCCCCCGCCGCCGGCGGCACCAGCGCCACCTGCATCCCGAGCTGCTCCCCGACCGACTCCCCCGTCACCGCCAGGTGCCGCGTCGTCACCGGCGACACCAGCGGCCGAAACGTCGGCGCCACGCCGTCCACCCACGGCTCCGCGCTCGCCGCCAACATCTCGAGGTAGTCCCCCGGCACGAGCCACATCGCCCCGACGCTCACCCCGTCGAGCCGGTAGTCGAAGCCCCCCACCGCGAGGTCCTTCTTCCCGTCCCCGTCGACGTCCACGCCCCCCGCGACCGAGATCCCCACCTGCGCGCTCCCGACCCCCGGCGCCAGCGCCACCGTGTGCGGTGCAGCAAAATCACAGCGCGAACCCCATCCGAACAGCACCCGAACGCTGCCTGACGAGTTTTGCGGTGCATCATCGAGGCGCGCCCCGACCGCCACGTCCTCGCACCCGTCCCCGTTCACGTCGCCGAGCGGCGCCAGCGCCGACCCGAGCTGACCGTCCCGCGCCGTCCCGAAGCCCTGCCAGCTCGCCGCGCACGCCACCGCCCCCGCGCCCGCCGCGAACACCACCCCGACGCCGCCCACGTTGCGCCCGTCGCCGCCCGGATCCGCGACGTCCGCGTCCCACGTGCGGCTCCCGACCACCAGATCCGTGAGCCCGTCCCCGTCGAGGTCCGCGCCCGCCACCACGTACAGGTTCTGGTTCGCCTGATCGCCCCAGTACGTGAACGCCGGCGCCGCCGCGAGCGTCCCGTCCGCCTGCCCCCTGAAGACGTAGGCAGCGCCGCTGTTGTTGCGGTTCGACCCGCACGCGCTCCCGCTGTCGTCGTCGCGGGCGACGACCGCCAGGTCCGCGATCCCGTCCCCGTCGAAGTCCCCGAGCGGCGCCAGCGCCTCCCCGAAGCGGTCGCTCGACGAGTGCCCCGGGAAGCCGTCGAGCACCTGCGGCGCCGCCTCCGCCCCCGCGTCGAGGTCCCACACGAACACCGCCCCCGCCCGCGACCGCGCCTCGAGCGGCGTCGCCTGCGCCCGCGGCGCCCCCACCGCCAGCGCCGGCCCGCGCCCCGCCCGCGGGATCCACGCGACGCTCGCCCCGAGCTCGCTCCCCGCGCTCGCCACCGGGTACTCGAGCGCCTCGAGCGTTGCTGCCGCGTCGCTCCGGCGCAGCACGTGCCGCCCGAGCCGCGGCCCGTCCGCGCTGTCGTACGCCGCGCGCGCCACGACCTCGGAGAGCCCGTCGCCGTCGGTGTCGCCGACCACCGCGAACGCCATCCCGAAGCGCTGCCCGTTCGTGTCCCCCGGGAGCCGCACCGCGGCCTCCGCGTCGGGCAGCTCACCCGCGCGCGCCGGGAACGCGATGACCGTCCCCGTGTTGTTCGTCCCCCCCGGCGCCTCGTCGAGCAGGTCCCCGACGAAGAGATCCGCCGGCCCGACGCCGTCCCAGTCCGCGACCGCCACCCACCAGCCCATCTGGTCGCCGCTCTCGTTGCCGCCGACCCAGGTCCAGTCGGCGTCCTCGGGCGGCGCGAGCGCCGTCGCCGCCCCGCCCGTGAGCGCCCGCCCGCGCACGATCCGCACCGCACCGTTGTTCCCGTACGTACCGTTCGTGAAGTACGGCTGCCCGACCACGAGCTCGGCCTTGCCGTCGCCGTCGAGATCCCCCATCGCGAGCGACCAGCCGAGGCGCGACGCCGTGCCGACCTCATCCGCCCCCGCGAACGCGAGCTCCGGCGTGGCGCTCACCCCGCCCGGCGACAGCCCCGCCGGCGCGCGCCCGCGCCAGAGGAACACCGCCCCGTCGAGCGTGCGCCCGGCCGCGGCGCCATAGTTGATCGCCGTGGCGGCGAGGTCGCAGAGGCCGTCGCCGTCGAAGTCCCCGGCCGCGACGGTCCAGCCGAGCTGCAGATCCGCGCGCGGCGCCCACGCCCCCGCCCCGTCCGGCACGGCCCCCCAGAGCGACTGGTTCGGCTGCATCGACACGCCCCCCGGGCCGCCGAGGTAGACGTGCACCGCCCCCTGCGACGCCGACTGCGGCGACTGCGTGCGGTCCTCCGCGAAGCGCGCCCCCGCCGCGACGTCGAGCCAGCCGTCGCCGTTGAAGTCGCAGACCGCCACGCCGTAGCCGAGCTGGTCGCCGCCGAACGGCCCCGAGAGCACCTGCGCCGGCGCGTCCGCGAGGAGCGCCGCGTCGCCCGTGCCGCGATAGATCAGCACCGCCCCCGAGTCGACCGCGCCCGAGTCGGCGCCGTTGTTGCCGACGACGAGGTCCGGGTGGCCGTCCTTGTCGAGGTCCCCCACGGCGAGCGAGCGCCCGAGCTGATCGCTGCGCCCCGTCCCCGCGATGACCCGCGCCGGCACGGGGTCGACGCCACCCTCGACGCCGCGGTGGACGAACGCCCCGCCCGAGTCGAACCCGCTCACGTCCGCCTCGGTGACCCCGATGACCGCGTCGAGGCGGCCGTCACCGTCGAAGTCGGCCGCGACCCCGCTCGCCGAGAGCGTCTGGTCGCCCGCCGCGTAGACCGGCGCCTCGAGCCCCTCGACGACGGACACCGCGGCCGTCGCGACCTGCCCCGTGTAGCGATCCGTGGCCGTGACGACCGCGTCGCCCGGCGCCACCGCGACGAGCGTCGCGCCGTCGACCGCGACCGCCGCGCCGTCCACCGTGAGCGTCACGCTCCCGCTGCCGCCGACCGCGTGGACCGCCCAGCTCTCCCCGTCGAGCAGGAAGAGCCGCCCCGGGACGAGGCCTAGCGCCGCGCCGGAGACCACGTGCACGACGCCGTCCGCCTCGTCGTGCGACCCGACATCGACGACCCGCACCCGATCGACGCCGGGCGTGGGCCCCGCGACGTAGGCGCCGCCTTCGTCGAGCGTCGCCCCCGTCGCGTTCACGAGGAGCTCGAAGCGGTACTCGCCCGTGCCGCCCTCGGCGCTGAACGCGACGCTCCCGCCGGGCGCCACGTCGACCGCGGGCGGCAGGAGCGCGAGCGGCGTCACGACCTCGACCGTGGCTCGCGCCTCGCCCTCGCAGCCGGTGTCCGTGACCCGCACGACGTCGACGCTCCCGACGCCGGGGCCCGAGAGGTAGGTGCCGAAGACCGCGCTCACGCTGCCGCCGGACGGCGCCGCGACGAGCTCGTAGCGGTAGGCGCCCGTGCCGCCCGACGCCGTGAAGGTGACGAGGCCGTAGGGCGTGACGAACGCCTCGGCCGGCGCGAGCGCGAGCGGCGGCTCGCACGCCGGGAGCGGCGGCGTGGTGTCCTCGGGCGCGGTGTCGAGGGCGGCCGTGTCGAGGACGGCCGTGTCGGGGACGGCGGTGTCGGGGACGGCGGAGTCCGCGGTGTCCGCGACGGCCGTGTCCGCGACGGCCGTGTCCTCGGCGGCGTCGGGCTCGGTCGTGTCGAGGACGACGGCGTCCGCGGCGTCGTCGCCGACCGCGCCGTCGGTCGTGCCGCCCCCGTCGCCGTCGCAGGCGATCCCGAGCGCGGTGACGGCGAGGAGCGCCGCGAGCCGAAGCGAGCGCGAGACGCTCATCGGGACACCTCCGGGGACGCGAGATCGACGACCGGGAACGCGAAGACCGCCCCCGAGTCCTTCGCGAGCGCGCTCGACTCGGTCATCCCGAGCACGAGGACCGGCGGGCCGGCGGCCGGCCGCGCGACGGCCATCGCGAGGTCGCGGTAGACGTTCGGGCGCGCCGTCTCCGCCGCCGCGACCGCGAGCGCGCGGGGCAGGATCGCCTGCGCGCGGCCCGGGCTGCCAGCGTCCCCCGCCTCGACCGCGAAGAGCTGCGCGAAGGACACCCCCGCGACGCCCGACGTCGTACCGCCCGCGGACATCGCCGCGACGTAGGCCGGCGCGCCGTCAGCGGCCGGCCGCACGAGCGCGACCGCGGCCCCGAGCTGGGCGTTGACCCCCTCCCCCTCCACGCGGAGGACGAGCAGGTCCGACGCCGAGAGGAGCCCCGTGCCGGCCGTCGGCGCGACCTCGGAGACGAGCGCCGTGGCGTCGTCCGCGAGGTTCGCGACCCGCCGCCCGTCGACGAGCCAGACGGCCCCGACCGCGACGCCGCTCTTCCGGTGGTTCGGCCCGCCGACGGCGAGCTCGCGCTTCCCGTCGCCGTCGAGGTCAGCCGCGGCGAGCGCCCAGCCGGCGCGGTCCTCCGAGGCGCCCGTGACGAGCACGACGCCGCGGGGGACCGGTGTCGCGCAGGCGGCGCCGCCACCGAGGACGAGGCGCACGCTGCCCTGGTTCGACACGCCGAGGTCCTCGAGGTAGCCGCCGACGGCGACGTCGTCGCAGCCGTCGCGATCGACGTCCCCGAGGGCGGCGAGGGCCGAGCCGACGTTGTCGTTGGCGGCCGCGCCGAAGAACTCGTAGCCGGCCGCGCAGATGACCTCGATCTTACCGCTGCCGTCGCGGGCGCGGCCGCGGATGACCGCGAAGCCGCCCACGTTCGAGCCGCCCCCGGCCTGGAACGTGCGCGACGAGACGACGGCGTCGCGGAGGCCGTCGCCGTCGAAGTCGGCGCCGACGACGTGATCGAGCGGGCGGCTCCCCTGGACGCCGAAATAGACGAACGCCGGCGAGGGCTCGACGCCGCCGCCGGCGACCCCCGCGAAGACGTAGAGCGCGCCGCCGTTCGACACGGCGCCGTTCGTGCAGCCGGCCTCCGTGCTGTAGGTGCCCGCCGAGAAGCTGCTCGGGCGGTCCTCGAGGCGCGCGACGACGCCGAGGTCGGGGACGCCGTCGCCGTCGAAGTCGCCGAGGTCGGAGACGTCGAAGCCGAGGTTGTCCGCGTCGCTGTGGCCCGGGAATCCCGTGAGCGTGGCGTAGGGCTCGGCCGCGAAGCCGCCGGGCGCGCCGCGGTAGAGGTGGACCGCGCCCGCGAGCGCGTGGGCGACGCCGTTCGCGAAGACGGCGGCCTCGTTCGGCGCGCCGACGGCGAGCTCGGGGAGGCCGTCGCCATCGCGATCGGCGAGGACGCCGAGCCCCTGGCCGACGCGCCAGCCGCCGGGATCCCCCGGGGCGTCGAGCGCGGAGAGCGCGTCGCCGCCGTCGCTGTCGAGGCCGACGACGTAGGGCCGGGGCACCTCGGCGCCCTGCGTGTCGTCGTAGCCCGCGACGGACACGACGTCGCCGACGCCGTCGTGGTCGACGTCGCCGAGGGCGGCGACGATCGTGCCGAGGCGGTCGCCGCCCGCGAGCCCGTAGACCGTGCGCGCGGCGGTCGCCTCGGGGAGCGCGCCCGCGACGCCCGCGTACACCTGCACGACGCCCGCGGTCGAGGGGCAGCCCGAGCACTCCGCGAGCCAGCCGCCGACGATGACGTCGGCGAGGCCGTCCCCGGTCGCGTCGCCGAGCGCGACGCCGTAGCCGTACTGGTCGCCGGAGCGGCCGACGAACACGGCGTCGGCGCCCGAGGCGGGCTCGACGAGCTCGACCGGCGCGGTCATCGCGGGGCCGCCGAGGAACAGCGCGGCGAGCCCCGTGCGGTCGTTGCCGGTGCCGGCGTTCCACTGCGCCTCGCCGACGAGGAGGTCGGCGGCGCCGTCGCCGTCGACGTCGCCCACCGCGAGCGCCCCGCCGAGGCGCGGGCTCCGGGGGTCGTCGCCGTAGAAGGCGTGGACGGGCGCGGGGGTGACGAGGAGGCCGCCGCCGTCGTCGGCCGGGAGGCCGCGGTAGACGAGCACGACGCCCGCGGTGCCGCCCCAGGTGAAGCCGCTCGTGACGAGGTCGCAGGCGCCGTCGCCGTCGAGGTCGCCGGCGGCGATGACGGCGCCGAGGCGGTTGTCGGTGTCGGGGGCGAGGCCGGGCAGCGCGGGGGCGACGCCGTAGAGGATCTGCGTCGGGGCGGCGGGGAGGCCGTCCGGGCCGCCGCGCCAGAGGTAGATGGCGCCCTGGTTGTTCACGAGGGGCGAGAGCGCGCGGTCCTCGGCGAGCCAGGCGCCGGCGGCGAGGTCCGCGTAGCCGTCGTGGTCGAGGTCGCAGGCGGCGACGGCGTAGCCGAGCTGGTCGGACGAGAAGAGGCCGTCGGCGGTCCAGACGGGGACGGGCTCGAAGAAGCGGGCGGCGCCGCGGGCGAAGACCGAGACGCGGCCGTCGTCGCCCTGGTTGCCGGTGTCGGCGCGGTAGGCGCCGACGGCGAGCTCCTTCACGCCGTCGCCGTCGAAGTCGCCGACGGCGAGCTCGCGGCCGAAGCCCTCCTCGCGTGCGGCGCCGGCGAGGACGAGGGCGGGGGCGGGGTCGAGGCCGGCGTCGGCGGTGCCGGCGTAGACGTAGACGGCGCCCGACTGGAAGCCGTTGACGTTGGCCTCGCCGACGCCGACGAGGGCGTCGCGGTGGCCGTCGCCGTCGAGGTCGCCGGGGCCCGAGGCGGTGAAGAGGTTCGTGGTCGTGCCGCTGCGGAAGACGTCCTGGTGGAGCGGGTCGAGGGCGATGACGCGCTGCGTCACGGCCTGGCCGGTGTGACGGTCGACGAGCTCGAGGGCGTAGGTGCCGGGGGCGGTGGCGGTGACGGCGCCGTCGGCCCAGGTGAGGCCGGCCGGGGGCGCGGGGGCGTCGGCGAGGGCGCTGCCGCCCGTGACGACGGGGGTGTGGGGGTGGCCGAGGGGGAGGACGACGGTCGGCGGGTCGACGTCGAGGTGCGCGCCGGCGCGGACGGCGAGGACGAGGCGCTCCTCTTGCGCGGTGAGCGTGTCCCTGACGAGGACGACGTCGTCGCCGTCGTCGTCGCCCGCGAGGACGTCGCGGACGCCGGTCAGGACGGCGCCGGAGGGGGCGGCCTCGAGGGAGACCTCGTAGACGCCGGAGCCGCCGGCGATGGTGAAGTGGAGGGGTGTCCCGGGCGGGACGGTCGCGGTCATCGGGGTGAGGACGAGCGGGGAGACGACGTGGACGGTGGCGGTGGCGCTGCCGACGCAGCCGCGGTCGACGAGGCGGACGACGTCGGCGGTGCCGTCGAGGGCGCCGGCGAGGTAGCTGCCGCTGAGGGCGTTCAGGAGCGGGCGCGAGGGGCCGTCGGCGAGCTCGAAGCGGTAGGCGCCGGTGCCGCCGGACGGCGCGAAGTGGACGGGGTCGAGCGGGAAGATCCAGGACGACGCGGGCTCGAGCGTGAGCGCGGGGGCGCAGGCGGGGAGCGTGGCGTCAGGCTCGGCGGCGTCGGCGTCGACGGCGTCGGCGTCGGGGGCGGCGTCGGCGTCCGTGTCGGCGTCGGCGTCGGAGGCGGCGTCGGCGTCGGGGTCGGGGTCGGGATCGGGGTCGGCGTCCGCGTCCGCGTCCGCGTCGGAGGCGCCGTCGGCGTCGCCGTCGCCGTCGGGCTCGGCGTCCGCCGTGTCGGCCGGGGTCGCGGTGTCGCGGGGCGGATCGGCGCCCTGGTTGCCGTCCGCCTCGCAGGCGCCGAGGAGCATCGCGACGATGAGCGCGAAGACACCGAGTTGCATGCGGTTCAATGCTCCGTTTGGCGCCGAGACGCGCGTGAGTCTATCCTGCGCGCGGCTCGGGACGCCAGACTGTGAGGGCGGATGGTGACGCGAGGCGCGAAACCGGGGGGCGGAGAGAGCGCGGCGCGCTCGGCGACGACCGCGTTCGGGGGGCTGTTCTGGGTCGGGCTCGTCGCCCTGTGCGGTGGCTGCGTCGACGAGGTGCGCGCCCCGTTCGACGCGCAGGCGACGGTCGGCGAGCTCGACACGAGCGTGGTCGCCGACACGATCGGCGGCGACGCGACGACCGACGCGGCAGCCGACGCCGTCGCGGACACGACGCCGGTCGTCGAGCCCCTGCCGGTCGAGCGCGCGACGGTGGTGAGCCGCTTCGAGGGCGCGGCGATCTGGGCCGGCGTGGCCGGGCCGGGCGCGCTGCTCGTCGCGGACGGGGCGACCTGGTGGTGGCTCGACGGCGGGGGCGCGCGCGAGGTGACGCCGGCGCCCGGGGACGCGGGGGACGCGCTGGCGGCGCCGCCGCGGGCGGTCGCGGGCGCTCGACGACGGGCGCTTGTTGGTCGCGCGCGAGGGCGGGCTCGCGCTGCTCGCGGACGGGCGCTCGCGGAGACGCCGCTGGCCGCGATGTTCGCGGCGGATCCGGTCGAGGATCTGCGCGCGGGCGGCGGGAGCGTCTGGGTGGCGAGCGGCGAGGCGCTCTGGCGGCTCCGCGCGGGGGCGATCGCGCGCGTGGCGCCGGGCGGGCTCGCGAGCGGGGCGGCGCGGCTCGCGTGGGGCCCGCCGGCGGGCGGCACGCCGGCGCTGTGGGTGGCCGCGGGCGGCGGCGTGTACGCGCTCGCGGACGGGGCGGCGGGGCTCGCGGCGTGGCCGGAGCAGCCCCTCCTCGCGGCGACGGCGCTCGCGGCGAGCGGGGACGGGACGCTCTGGGCGGTGACGGACGAGGGGGCGTGGCGGCGCACGAGCGCGGCCGTGTGGTGGGAGCTCGCGCTCCCGGAGGCGCCGGTGGCGGTCGTGGGGGGCGCCGACGGGGCGTGGCTCGCGGCGGCGGACGGGCGGCTCTTCCACGCGGTGGGGGCCGCGCTGAGCGAGATCGAGAACGCGCCGGCGGGGACCTTCTGGGGGCCCGGGCCGGACGGGACGCTGCTCGTGGCGGGGTCGTCGGGGGTCGCGCAGGTGGCGCCGGGGCGGGTCCTGCGGGTCGAGGGGCTGAAGCGCGGGGTGGTGCTCGAGGCGACGGCGACGGTGGCGGTCAGGCCGTCGCAGCCAGGCGAGGTGGAGGCGGTGGCGGCGACGATCGACGGGGCCGCGGCGGAGGTGGTCGAGGGGGGCGAGGGTGAGGCGCGGACCTTCACGGTGACGGTCGACCCGCACGCGCTCGAGAGCGGCGCGCACGAGCTCGCGGTGACGGTGACGTGGGCGGACGCGACGCTCGCGGAGCGGCTGCCGTTCTCGGTGGATCACGTGACGTGGGCCGACGACATCGGCCCGCTCTACGTGTCGACGTGCGCGAACTGCCACAACGCGGTGGACGGCGCCTCGACGGCGGTGCTCGACACGCCGGCGGCGTGGCGGTCGCGCATCGACTGCGTGGTGTGCCGCGTGTCGTACCCCTACGATCCGAGCCTCGCGGAGTGCCTCGCGTGCGACGACACGCCGAGCACGATGCCGCCGACGGGGCCGCTGCCGTCGTCGGAGGCGGAGCTCATCCGCGAGTGGCGAAGGGATGGACTTCGGTAGCCGACGGCTCGACCAGCCCCGCCCGCAGCAACGATCTCCGAGAAAACTCCCGCGCGCCGCGCGCGGCGTTTGGAGACGCCCCGCCCGCGATGCTAACCTGCGCTACGCTGAGGCGAGCCGTGGTCGGGGGGCCGACCACGGGGCGACGGGAAGCTCCTTTGGTTGGCAAGGAGAGGCCGGTGAGGCGCACCTCGAGGGACCTCCGCGGACGTTGGGGACGGCCGCGCAGCGAGGCTGTGGGCGCCGCTGCGCTCCTGATCCTCGGCAGCGTCGTGGCCGGCGGCGTCGCCGCGGCAGCAGAACCGACGAACGGCGCGCTCCTCTGTGAGGAGCCGCCCGAGCAGCTGAGCCGCGACCGGCTCTTCCGGGCGATGAGCCTCGACATCCGCGGCGTCGTGCCGTCGATCGAGGAGCACGAGGCCCTCGCCGACGAGCCTGGGGACGACGTCCCCGACGCCCTCGTCGACGAGTGGCTCGAGTCCGACGAGTTCGCGACGCGCCTCGAGCGCCTCCACCGCGAGCTCCTCTGGAACAGCCTCGACAACATCCAGCTCGTGAGCCCGTCGGCCGTGTTCCGCACGACCAACGGGATCTCCTGGCGGAACAACATCGCCACCCGCTACCGCGGCCAGAACGTCCCCTGCCTCGACGAGCCCGCCGAGATCGGCGACGACGGCGACATCGCGACCACCACCTCCGCGACCGGCGCGCGCCAAGAGGGCTGGGTCCTCGTGAGCCCCTACTGGGCGCCCGCGACCACCATCAAGGTCTGCGCCTTCGACGCCCAGGACGCCGCCGTCAGCGTCAGCGGCACCGCCTGCGCCACCCCGGCCGGCCTCCAGGACCCCGGCTGCGGCTGCGGCCCCGCGCTCCGGAACTGCATGCCGGGCGGGTCGACCCAGCTCCGCATGATCACCGACGCCATGGTCAAGGACATCGACCTGCGCGTCGCCGAGCTCGTCGAGACCGATGGCTCCTACCTCGACCTCTTCACGAGCGCGGGCGTCTGGGTCAACGGGCCGCTCGTCCACTACTGGCGCTACCTCACGGCCTTCCCGCGGATGTCGATGTCGCCGGCGCCCATCGACGTCGACCGCCTCCCGGACCTCGCGTTCACCGACGTCGACACCTGGGTGAAGGTGCAGATGGGCCCCGAGCAGGCGGGGATCCTCACCTCACCCGCCTTCCTCCTGCGCTTCCAGACGAACCGCGCCCGCGCGAACCGCTTCTACAACTCGTTCCTCTGCCAGGCCTTCAACGCGCCGAGCGGCGGGATCCCGGTCGTCGCGGGCGCCGCGGCCGAGCCGGATCTCCAGATCCGCGCCGGCTGCGAGTACTGCCACGCCCTCCTCGAGCCCGCGGCGTCGCACTGGGGCCGCTGGGGCGAGCGCGGCGCGAGCCGCCTCGCCGAGGACGCCTTCCCGCCCTTCGACGACAGCTGCGAGCTGTGCGCCACGAGCGGCCTCCCCTGTAGCCGCCGCTGCCAGGACTTCTACGTCACCCAGGCCTTCGACGACCGCGAGGCGCCCTACCTCGGCTGGCTCAAGTCCTACCTCTTCCGCCGCCCGGAGCACGAGCACTACGTCGAGGAGGGGCCGAAGCTGCTCGTCTACTCGACCCTCGTCGACGGCCGCTTCGAGCGCTGCGCCGTGCGGACCGCCGCCGAGCACCTCCTCGGGCGCGCGCTCGACAAGGGCGAGGACGCGCTCGTCGACGACGTCGCGCGCGAGTTCATCGCGTCCGGCTACAAGTACCGCGCGCTCGTGAAGGCGCTCGTGACGCACCCGACCTACCGGAGGGTCCGATGATGCCTTTCTGGCGGGCGGGGCTCGCTCTCGTCGTGGCCGCCGCCGCGATGGCGGTCGGCGGGTGTGACTACGAGTCGCGGGTGGCGCCGCAGGCGCGGCCGACCCCGCGGGCGCCGGGGACCGTGCCCGACGATCCCGGCGTGACGCCGCCGATCGGCACGGACCCGACCCCCGAGGTCGTGGAGCCCGATCCGGTCGTCGTGACACCCACCACGGTGACGGTGGGCGACGAGACGCCGGTCGTCATCGACCTGCCGGCGCCGCCGCCCGAGGCGCCGACCCGGCCACGGCGGCGGATGGACATCGACCAGCTCGACGCGTCGCTCCGACGCGTCACGGGCGGGCTCACGTGGACCGTGATGGTCGGCTCGCGCGAGGACAACCAGTTCGAGGTGCTCTCGTCGACCCTCGGGAAGCCGGACTTCATCGAGAAGACCCAGGAGGATCTGACCCCGTCGGCGCTCTTCCAGAAGTTCCTCTCGGAGGCCGCGCGCACCGTGTGCGAGCGCCTCGCGCGGGAGGAGGTCGCCGGGACGCGCCCCGAGCCCGTGCTCATGGTCGAGGCGAGCCCGACCGACACGTGGGAGAGCGCCCCCGAGGCCATCGAGGCGAACCTCGAGCGCCTGCTCCTGCGCTTCCACGGGCGGCGCCTCGCGCCGGCGGACGTCGGGTTCGACCGCTGGCGCTGGCTCTTCCAGTCGGCGCTCCACGTGTCGAGCGACCCCGTGGTCGCGTGGCGCACCGTGTGCGCCGGGCTCATCATGCACCCCGACTTCTACACCTACTGAACACGGCCGAGGGAGCGACATGACGACACGCACGCTTTCGCGGCGGGGGTTCTTGAAGGGCGGCTGCGCGCTGGGCCTGGGCGCGGCGGCGTTCGGCGGGGTGCGGGCGCTCGAGACGCTGGCGCGCGCGGCGTCCACGGGGGGCGCGGCGGCCGGCGTGCCCGACCGGCACTACATCTTCTGCTACTTCAGCGGCGGCTGGGACCTCCTGCTCTCGCTCGACCCGCGCGACCCGCAGGTCTTCACGAACGGGAACCTCGCGACGACGCGGATCCAGCCCGCCTACGAGGAGCTCGCGACGCCGCCCGCGTCGCCGTACCGCGACGTCCTGCGCGACGGCTCCATGTACCTCGGGCCCTACGTCGGCGAGCTCGCGGGGCAGGCGAGCCGCCTCTGCGTCGTGCGCGGGATGAGCATGGACACGCTCACGCACGAGGTCGGGCGGCGGCGCTTCCTGACGGGGCGCCCGCCGAGCGGGCTCCAGGCGCGCGGCTCGTCGACCGACACCTGGCTCGCGGCGCGGCTCGGGGCGGACGAGCCCATCCCGAACCTGTCGATCCGGGTCGAGTCGTTCAACGTCGGCGACCAGCCGAACTACGCGAGCGCGCTCCAGACGAACGGGCTCGACGACCTCCTGCGCGTGCTGCAGCCGAGCGGGCCGCTCCTCGGGAGCACGCAGGACCGCGAGCTCGACGAGCTCCTCGCGGCGGCCGCGGCGTGCCCGGAGGCCGAGGGGTCGAGCTTCTGGCAGGGCGCGGAGCTGTCGCGGCAGAAGGCGACGCAGATGGTGTCGGGCGGCCTCTTCGCGCCGTTCGACTTCCGCTCGAACGCGGCCGACGTCGTGGCCCTCCGCGACCACTACGGCTTCACGAGCTCGTCGGCCGGCCTCCAGAGCCCGGGCGCGATGGCCGCGATGGCGGCGACGGCGATCATGAAGGGGGTCAGCCGCGCGGTGTCGGTGCGCATCAACAGCGTGAGCCTCGACACGCACTTCGACAACTGGTCGACCGACCAGGGGCCGGCGCAGGAGGCGGGGTTCACGGCCATCGCGCGGATGATGCAGCACCTGCAGAGCGTCCCCTACCCGGACGGCTCGGGCGCGTCGTGGCTCGATCGCACGGTCATCGTCGGGTTCAGCGAGTTCATGCGCACCCCGATGCTCAACACGAACGGCGGGCGCGACCACTGGCTCGCGAACTCGTGCTTCCTCGCGGGCGGCGACATCGCCGGCGGGAAGGTCATCGGGGCGAGCTCGAACATGGGCATGAACCCGATGCCGGTGGACCTCGCGACGGGCACCGCGTGCGCGCTCGACGCCGACATGGTGACCGCGTGCCCCGAGGAGCTCGGGAAGACCAGCATCATCCGCCCCGAGCACATCCTGCAGGCGCTCTACCACGAGGTCGGCGTGACGAGCGACGAGCCCGATCTGCGCGTGCCGCCGCTGACCGCGCTGTTCCGGGCGTAGGGCGCGACGCGCGTCTTACCGCGTAAGACGCACCTACTCGAGCCCGAGGTAGGGCCGCCACGGCGCCGGGGCCTCGCCGACGAGGCCGAGGACCATGCGCCAGCCGTCGGCGTGGGGTGCCGGCTGGACGGGGCGCGACAGCAGCGCCATGTGCGCCTCGCTCGGGGTGCGGTCGGCCTTCCGCTGGTTGCAGGGGCGGCAGGCGAGGACGATGTTGTCCCAGCGCGTGGCGCCGCCGCGCGAGCGCGGGACGATGTGGTCGTAGGTGCTCTCGCGCCGCGTGACCTCGCTGCTGCAGTACTGGCAGCGCCCGTGGTCGCGCGCGTAGACCTGCTCGCGCGAGAAGCGGACGGCGGCGCGGCGAGCGCGCGTCGAGCGGAAGAAGCGCACGACGGCCGGCATCGGGAAGGCGACGCGGACCGTGCGGATGACGCGGTCGTCGTACTCCTCGAGGATCTCGGCGCGCCCCGTGAACCAGAGCGTCATCGCGCGCTGCCAGCCGACGCGCCCGAGCGGCTCGTAGCCCTGTCCGAGCAACAGCGTGTCCACGCCCGTCCTCACTCCGGGCGCCGCGCGGCCCCCGACGGCACGAGGCTACGGAAACGGCGCGGCGCGCGCAAATCCGGCGGCGGGCGCGCGCTACCGCGCGGAAACATGCCGGCGCCATGCTCCGAAGCGGCGGCGTCGACAGCGCGCGCGCGCCGGGCGCTGGCAGAACGGGCAAAGACTGGTAGCTTGGGACCATGGCGAACGGCACGGAGAGGCGCTTCGACGCCGCCTACCACGAGGACAAGACGCTGTCCGACGGCACGCGCGTGCGGTTCCGGCTCGTCCGCGCCGAGGACAAGGAGCGGATCCTGACGGGCCTCCGGCGCATGTCCCCCGAGTCGCGCTACCTGCGCTTCTTCGCGCACCGCGACAACCTGTCGCCGCACGAGCTCGCCTACCTGACGGAGATCGACCAGGAGAACCACTTCGCGCTCGGCGTCGGCTACCTCGGCGCCGAGGACGCCGAGGGGGCCGGGCTCGGCGTGGCGCGCTTCGTGCGCGACGCCGCGCACCCGGGGCGCGCGGAGGCCGCGGTCGCGGTGGTCGACGAGGCGCAGGGGAAGGGGCTCGGGCGCGCGCTGTTCAAGCGGCTCGTCGAGGCGGCCAAGGAGCGCGGCGTGCGCGAGTTCGAGGTGACCATCCTCGCCGACAACGACGCCATGCTCGGGCTCCTGCAGTCGATCTTCCCGGGCGCCGAGGCGCGCCCGCAGGAGGGCGTCGTGGCCGTGGTCTGCCCGCTCCCCGACGTGACGCTCGAGCGCCCGGAGCAGCGCCCGGAGGGGCCGCTCTATCGGCTCCTCGGGCTCGCCGCCGAGGGGATCGTGCAGGTGATCCGCCGCGCCTGGTCGTGGCCCGTCCCGCCCGACTTCACGGACGGCATCCTCGGCGGCGAGAGCAGCGCGCGCCTCGTCGACGACGAGCGCGAGTAGCCCGGCGTGGCGCAGATGGCCACGCGCCTCGGGGTGGCCGCGCTCGCGGTGCTCGGGCTCGGCGCCGCCGCGCGGGCGCAGCCGGCGCCCGACAAGCGGATGCACTTCGGTGTGAGCGTCGCGCTCGGCGCGGGCGGCTTCGTCGGCGCGCGCGTCGCGACCGGCGACCGCTGGGGGCGCGCGGCGCTCGGCTTCGGCGGGGCCGTCGCCGTCGGGGCCGGCAAGGAGCTCGCGGACGCCCTCGGGAGCGGCGACCCGTCCCTCGGCGACCTCGGCTGGGACGTGCTCGGCGCGGTGGTCGGCGTCGCGGCGGCGCTCGCGCTCGACGCGCTCGGGTCACCCGACGCCGCCCCGGGGTCAGGCGGCGCCGACGGCGGCGCGGACGTCGGCGAGCGCCTGGTCGATGTGCTCGGCGTGGGTGCGGTAGGACAGCACGCAGCAGCGGATGGTCAGCGCGGGGCCGTCGGCGGCGTCGAGGAGGGTCGACGACATGAGCGCGTGGCCCGCTGCGTTGACGGCGTCGAGCAGCGCCTGGGTGCGGCGGTTGCGCGCTCCCGGGGGCTCACCAGCGCGCAGCGCGCAGCGGAACGCGACGACCGTTAGCTCCGGCTCGACGGCGACCTCGAGCGGGAGGTCGCGGAGCCCGTCGCGGAAGCGGCGCGCGAGGGTGAGCTTCTCGGCGAGGGCCGCGCGGAAGGCGCCCGCGCCGTGGAGCATGAGCGGTAGCCAGAGCTTCACGCCGCGGTACTCGCGCGAGAGCTCCGAGCCGTGGTCGGCGGGGCTCGGGACGGCCTCGCCGGCCGCGGCGAGGTCCTGCAGGTAGGCGGCGTCCTCGGAGTGCGCGGCGCGGAGGCGCGCGCCGTCGCGGACGAGGAGGCAGCCGAGGCCGTAGGGGAGGAAGAGGCCCTTGTGCGGGTCGAGGGTGATGGAGTCGGCGCGGTCGAGGCCGGCGAGCTTGGCGCGGCCCTCGTCGCAGAGGACGAAGGCGCCGCCGTAGGCGCCGTCGACGTGGAGCCAGGCGCCGTGGGTCGCGCAGACGGCCGCGAGCGCGCCCATCGGGTCGATGGCGCCCGTGTTCGTGGAGCCCGCGTTCGCGACGACGAGGAACGGGCGGCGGCCGGCGGCGAGGTCCGCGTCGATGGCGGCCGAGAGCGCGTCGGGCCGCATGCGGAAGGCGGCGTCGACGGCGACCTCGCGGACGTTGTGCGGCGGGATCCCGGCGAGGCGCGCGGCCTTGGCGACCGAGCGGTGGGCCTCGCGGGAGGCGTACACGGTCGCGGCGCGGAGGTCGCCGTCGTCGCCGAGGCGATCGTGCCGCGCGGTGACGACGGCGCTGAAGTTCGCCATGGAGCCGCCGCTCGTGAAGAGCCCGGCGGCGCCGCGGTCGTCGTAGCCGACCTCGGCGGCGAGCCAGGCGAGGACGTCCGCCTCGAGGCGCGCGAAGCCCGGGGCCGCGGCGGCCATGCCGGTGAAGCGGTTGTAGGCCGCGCCGACGAAGCTCCCGAGGGCCGAGGCGAAGAGGCCACCGCCGGGGACGTAGGCGAGGTAGCCGGGGCCGATGGTGTTCAGGGCGAGCTCAGAGGCGGCCTCGAGGGTCGCCATCGCATCTTCGATCGAGGCCGCGGGCGCCTCGGTGATCGGCCGGCTGAGCGCGGCGGCGCGCCACCAGGCATCGTGACCGACGACGCCGTCGGCGCGGGCGGTGGCCGCGCGCTCGACGTGGGCGATGACGGCCTCGCCGGCGACGGCGAGCCAGCGCTCGAGGAGGGCCCGGTCGGGGGCGAGGGGGTCGCTCATGGCGTCCATTCTACCTGCGCCGAGTCATGACGCAGCGCGTCATGAGCGCGTGACCGCGAAAAAGACGAAGGCGCGGGGAGCCGAAGCTCGCCGCGCCTTCACATCAGATCACCTGTCGGCCCGGTCGGCGAAGCCGACCCATCCCCCCGCGCCAGCGAGGGCGCCGGAGGCGGTGGGGGAAGCGAGCGCAGGGGGCGCCCTGCGACGCCCCCGCAGAGGGCTCCCCCGTCGTCGCCGCGGCGCGGCGACGACGGAGGGATGCGGGGGCGTCGCAATCAGGCGCCCCCGGAGCGAGCGCTCTAATAGATGCCCTTACGATCGAAGCCGTAGTAGCCGAACGTCGCGAGCGACTCGCGCAGGTACGCCGGGATCGACACGTAGTCCGCGAGCGTGATGCAGGCGCGGTTCGCGTCGCAGGTGCAGAGCGAGTTGTCGTTCTGGTTGCACCCCGGGCGCCCCGAGACCTCGCCGCCGTTGGCGTTGATCTGCTTGACGGTCGGGTCCCACTTCACGATCGGCTGCCCGGTCGCGCCGAGGCGCGGCAGGTACCAGTCGGGCTCGCCGTCGCCGTCGACGTCCGGACCGGGATCCGTCTCGTAGGCCTGCGCGAGGAGCTCGTTCGCGTACTCGAGCACGCGGGCGGCGATGCCCTTCTGCACGGTCTTGCCGTAGATCGTCTCCTTGCCGAACGTGCGCGCCACGTAGGTGCGGCCCGTCGGGTTGTGGAACTCGATGCGCGCCTGGATGTCGGGGTCGTTGTCGGCGCCGAGCTCCCAGAGACGCATCATGTCGAGCCACCACTGCTGCTGGTTCTCGGGCAGGTAGATCATCGTCCAGGCGATGAAGAACTTCTGCTGCTCCCAGCCGATCTGCGGGTCGAGGATGGCCGTGTTCGCCGGCGCCTGCGCGTTGAGCGGGTCGCTGTCGACCGTGCCGTAGATGGTGCAGACGTTGCTGTCCGCGTCCGGGAAGCAGGACTGCACGTCCTTCGTCCACCACTGCGTCCAGCCGATCGGCCCCATCGGCCACTTCTGCCCGTCGACCTCCGGGAGCCCGCTCGCGTCCGCCGCGAGGCGCGGCCCCTTGATGGAGTCGTCGCCCGTGAGGTTGTTCGCGAGCCAACGGCGGTAGCCGTCCGGGAAGAGGTCGGCCATCGAGACCGAGCGGTAACGGGCGTCGTAGAAGTCCGACCGCGACGAGCTGATGAAGTTGTCGACGGACTCCGTGAAGAGCATCGCCGTCCAGAGCTTGTCGTAGTAGGAGCCGGCGTTGATCGTGTACTCGCTGTCGTACTCGCCGTTGTAGTCCGAGAGCTTGTTCTCGACCGGGCGACCGCCGGCCGTGATCTGGCCGAAGTAGCCCGTGGCGCCGTTCGGGACGGTGACGCGCGTCGACGTCGCCGTGCCCCACGTGTCCTCCGACGAGCGGAGCACGCTGTCGCCGGCCGGGAGGTAGTGGTCACCCGAGGCCGGGCGCGCCGCGAGCCGCGCGAAGTGGTCGAAGCCGAGGCCCGACGCGAGGATCTGGTCCTTGAACCAGTACGGCGCGTAGACCGGCCAGAACGTGTTGAAGTCGAGGCCCTCGTCGCGCGCGACGTAGCGGTAGATGTTCGCGTAGAGGCCGAGGCCCTTCGCGGCGTCGCGCAGCTTCTCCTCGTACCGCACGAGCCCGCGGTTGGCGGCGCTCCGCACGCTGAAGTCCTGACGGCGGCGGCGGTAGTTGTCGAAGATGTGGTTCACCTCCTGCTGGGTCGTCAGGAAGTCGAAGAGCTCGTAGGGATCGGCGCCGTTGTCGGAGCGGTACACCGAGAGGTTGCCGAGGTCCGCCCAGCTGTCCGTCGCGAAGCCGTAGGGGAGACGCGTGCGGCCGGCGCCGTCGACGGCCGGGCCGCCGCGGTAGAACTGGCCCGCCTCGGCGGCGGTCGGGAAGCGGAGGTCATCCCAGAAGACGTAGTCCACGGGCTGCGTCTTGCAGCGCGAGTACTGACCGTCGACCGCGACGATGCGGCCGTCGAAGACCGGGTCCCACGCGCCGAGCGTGGCCTCGTCCCAGTCGGCCGGCTTGTACGACATCGGATCCACGTCGTAGCAGTCGTGGATGAGGTCGAACTCGCGGTTCAGCGCCGAGTAGTGGAACGGCGTGGCGGAGTCGCCCGTGCCGGTCTGGAACTCGAGGCCGAGGATGCCGCCGAAGTCGTCGGTGATGTAGAGCATGCCGCCGCCGCGCGGCGTCGTGGACTTGTAGCTGTCGTCGGCATGGACGGCGACGACGTCGCCGTAGAACGCCTTCGGGGCGGCGAAGTCCCACACGCCGAGGCCCATCATGTCCTGCGTGATCTCACCCGGGTAGTCCATCACCGTGGACTGCATCCAGGTCCAGATCATGTTGTCCTCCTCCTCGTCCGTGATCGGATCGAAGTAGCGGGGACCGATGCAGGACTTGCCGTCCTTGACGAGGTCGGTGCAGTCCTTCGTGACCTTGCCGTTGCGCGTGCGGAGCTGCCAGTACTGCGGGCGGTAGTCCCACGCGTCCGCCGAGCTGATGAAGTTGTGGCGCTCACCGAAGGAGTGCCCCATCTCGTGCGCGATGACGGCGTAGTGCATGCGCATCGCGACGTACTTGCGCATGTTCTCGGCGCGGACCTGCTGGTCGGGCTTCGGCTGGTTCGGGTCGAACGCGCCGAACTTGCGCTCGAGGACGTTCGCGAGCACCGGGATGGCCGTCGGGGCCGGCGCCTCGTTGAGGACGCAGGCGCCGCGGTCGGCGAGCGCGAGCTGCTTCATCTGGTAGAGGTCGCGCTGGACGCTCGGGTTCCCGCCGCGGAGCGGGCTGATGAGGTTCATGACCGCGTCGGAGAGCGGGAGCCCGGTCGCGCCGTACATCGACTGCACCATGCCCGTGATGAGCGAGGCCTCGATCGGCGTGCCCTTGGCGAGCTCGCGGCGGGCGGCGTAGCGCGGGGCGTTGATCTGCGGGGCGCCGAGCTTCGCGCGGACGCCGCGGACCTGCTCCTTGAGCGCGCGGGCCTCCTTCGTGAACTGCGAGTCCGGGAGCGGCTGGTTCTCGCGCATCGCCTCGGGCGTCGAGCCCACGAACGCGGCGAGGCGCTCGTCGACCTCGTCCTTCTCCATGCGCGGCATGAGGCCGCCCTGCGCCGCGCGGCTCGCGGTCGCCCAGTCGCGGATGTTGGTGCCCTCGGTGACGTCGGCGTCGGCGAGCTCGCCGCCCGCGTAGCGCGCCATGTCGACCGTCTTCTGGCTCACCATGTCGGTGACGTAGGCCCAGACGTTCACGCTCGCGGCGACGCACTCACCCGTGAGCGGGTCGTGCGAGTTCGTCATGATGCCCCAGGGCGACTGCGTCTGCGGCTCCTCGATGACGTTGATCTGGTGGTAGCGGAGGTCGCCGCGGCGGACGTTGAGCGCCGCGCGGCAGGTGGCGACGAGGTCCGCGCTCGCGTCGCTCGCGCCGCACTCCGCGGCGGTCACGCCCGCGGGGAGGCGGGGGCTGCCGCAGGCCGCCGAGTCACCCGCCTCGACGGGGCTGTGGCAGAGGACGACCATCTCCTGCATCTTCGCGACCGAGATGACGCCGGGCGAGTAGCCGCGGGCGGCGCCGATGGAGTCGGCGAGCGCGGTGCAGGCGGCCTCGTCGCGGTTCTTGTCCTGGTAGGCGCGGCCGTTGCGGCAGTCGTCCACCTCGCGGGCGAGGTCGATGGCGTCCTTGTTCTCGTCCTGCTGCCCGAACCACATCGGGAACTTCGAGCTGCAGTCGCTGTCGCCGGCCTTCACGCACTCGGCGTATTGCGTCGAGCGGACGGCCGCGCGCATCGCGACGTCCCACTCGTGGGTCGCCCACTCGGTCGGCTCGTAGTAGAGCTGGTCGCCGCCGTTCGCGAAGTACCAGACGACCGGCTTCGGCGTGCGGTCGCGGTAGGGGAGAGTGCACTTCTGCGAGAAGGTGTCGCAGTGCGAGCCCGTGCCGACGACCTGGCACTCGTCCTCGACGCCGTCGCCGTCGAGGTCACGGTGCGGGTCGGCGCCGTACGGCGTGGTCTCCGGCGTGAAGCAGGCGACGGCGCCCGTCATGTTGGCGGGGTCGCTGTAGTAGTGGCTGCGCTCCCAGATGTTGTAGCGCGACACGAAGCGGTACCACTTGTCGTCGCTCATGCCGTAGTTGCGCGCGAAGCCGAGGCGGTCGGTCGTGAACGCGCCGTAGGCCTGGAAGCGGTAGCCGTCCCAGTGCACCGGCTCGTAGTCGGTGTTCGGGACCTTGCGGAACGACTGGCGGATGGTGAGCTCCGACGGGTTGCAGTTGCCCGAGGGGTAGGAGCCGCCGAGGAAGTCGTTCTCGAGGAAGCAGGCCGGGAAGCTCGGGATGCCCCAGTCGAACATGCTGAGGTCGATCTGCTGCGGCTTCGCGAACGCCTTGAACGTGACGTCGAAGTAGCCGTTGTCGAGGTCGAAGACCGGGGCGTTGGGGTCGTCCGGGTCGTTGACGTAGTACTCCATCGGCTCGTAGTCGACGCCGCCGTAGACGCCGATGAGCGAGAGCGTGTCGAAGTCGTACGTGTCGACCGCGAGGTTCTTCGACCAGTCGACGCGGAAGTACGTGCGCTCGTACCACGGCCGATCGGAGGTGTTCTCCTCGAGGATGTTGAGCTGCTCACCGGTCGTGCCGTTGTAGGCCTTCACGATGTCGAAGTGCGACCGGATCTTGTACATCGCGGCGATGACGCCGTCGCTGCTCTGCGCGCCGGCGGCGCCGTGCCCGTCCGAGTCCTCGATGCGCTCGTAGGTGATGCGCCCGATGAGGTAGTCCTCGGTGATGACCCACTTGATGCGCGAGAGGGGCTGCGCGTAGGTCGACGTGAAGAGCCCGTCCTGCGACGCGCCGTAGCCGACGTCGATGAGCGTGCCCTGCGCGTAGAACTCGGGGTCGTCGGCCGAGCCGACGAGGTCCTCGCCGACGAAGAAGGCCTTCGGCAGCGCGTCGGCCTGGACGCGGTTGATGGGCGGACGCTCTTCCGCGCAGCCCGCGCCGAGCGTCACGAGGGACGCGAGCGCGAGCACCCCCGCGCCGATGAGGCGCGAGCGGCGGGTCGAGGCGAGGCGGGGCTCGTCGTGGTGCATGTAGGTGTCCTCCGGAGTGGGCTTCATTCGAACGGGATCGTGTCGGCGACGAGGTCGTCGTCAGTCTTTCGTGGCGTCGACCACGAGCTGGGCGACGTCGAGGCGCAGGTCGAGATAGACCGCGGTGTAACGGTTGAAGAACGGCGCGTAGCGGCTGGAGTCCGGCGCGAGCTCAGGGTTGAGGGTTGTCACGCCGAGGGAGACGGAGAAGAAATCCGTCGCCTGCGCGGTAACCCCGAGGTCGTAGAGGAGCGCGTGGCGGGTGCTCGTGGGCTCCACCGTCTCGAGGCTCACGCGGTCGTCGTCGACGCCGTCGTAGAGGAAGCTCGTGATGATGCCGAACTGCGCGTCGAAGCTGAACCAGTCGGTGAAGGCGAGGCTCAGGCTGAAGGCGTTCGTGACCCGGAAGCTCGTGTTGCGGACGCCCGTGCTCGTCAGGCGGTCACAGCTCGGGCTCCCGAAGCAGCCGGAGATGAGCGGCGAGTCGAGCTCACCGGTGGTGTAGCTGTGGAAGTACTTCGCGACGCGCAGGGCGTACGCGAGCTGGAGCCCGGAGAGGACCGGGAAGGTGTGGGCGAGGCGCAGCTGCGGAGCGACGGCGAAGAGGAGGGTGTCGCCCTGCGACGCCTTGCTCGTCGGCAGGATGATCTGCATGCCGCCGGAGACGTCGATGTCGACGACCGGGATGGTCGCCCACTTGGTGGCCGAGAGCCCGATGACGAGGTCGCTCAGGAGCGTCTCGTTGGCGTACGTGGTGTCGTCGGCCTCGGTGATCTCGCGGTCGAGGGAGAGCGCGGCCGAGACGCTGAAGGTGTCGTCGAACCAGAAGCGCGGGGCGATCTCGAGGCCCATCGACCAGATGGGGTTGTAGGTCGGCTCCGCCGACTTGTCGAAGGAGAGCGTCGAGGCGGCGTTGCGGTACGTGAGGCTCGAGCCGCGGAAGGGGCTCTTGGCGTCCTCGTCGCCGGGAGGCGCGGGGGCGACCCGCGTGATGTCGTCCTCGGCGCGGACCACCGTGGGCGCCACGACGAGCGCCAACAGGGTCGAGAACGCGAGAGCTCCGCGCATGTGCTGCCTCCTCGGGCGAGTCGCCCAGGTCGGTGTCTCCGAGCCGTCGAGACTAGAGAAGGCGGGAGCATTGGGCGAGTTCGCTATGGCAGTCAACGGGGTTCCGCGGTTCGCTCTGCGGAACCGGACGCACGTCGGCCCAGTGTGGGAAAATGCGCGGGCTCGCTCCCTGCGCGGCCGCGCGCGGTCTCGGCGCGGCGCGATCGCCCCGCGATCCCGGCGACGCCCCGGGGCGTCCGTGGCGCCACCGCGCGAGGATCGCCGCCGCCCGCGCCCACGAGACCGCCCCGTCGCGATGAGGGCGCTCGCGCCTGCGTGATACGCCCGTGCCCCCAGACGCGCGAGAGCCCGCCGAGGTCTCCCGGCGGGCTCTCACGATGAGACGGTGGCGCGCGGCAGCTCACCGCGCGCGCGCTTCACGTCACGGGCAGGCGCCCCACTCGGTCGACTGGGTGACCGATCGCACCTGGAACTGGATGTACGAGTTCCCGTCCTGGTCGCCGTACGCGAGGCCGCAGTCGGCGGCGAAGCTCGCCTTCAGCGTCTCGTAGTAGTGGTAGTTGCCCTGGACCGTGAGCTTGAGCGACGTCGTCCCGCTCGGGACCGTGACCGTGAACGTGCCGCCCGTCGAGACCTTGCCGCTCCAGAGGACCGTGCCGCTCGTGCTGTTCTTGCGGACCCGGATCGTCTCGTTCTGGTCGCGGTAGGAGGCGCCCGTGACCTTGAACTTCACGGTCTGGACGCCCGAGCACACCTCGCACTGCCCGCAGCCCGCGATCTGCGTGTGCATGCAGCCGCTGGTCGTGCAGGTGTCGGTCGTGCAGTCGTCGCCGTCGTCGCAGCTCGTGCCGGCGCTCAGGTTCTGCGTGACGCCCATGACCTTGAACTGGATGTACGAGTTCCCGGTCGTCGCGCCCTCCGCGAGCAGGCAGTCCGTCGCGTAGGTGCCCTTGAGCGTCTCGTAGTAGTGGTTCGCCCCCTGCACGGTGAGCGCGATGCTCGTCGTACCGCTCGGGAGGCTCACCGAGAACGAGCTGCCGGTCGCGACCTTGCCGCTCCAGATGACCGTCCCGCTCGAGCCGTTCTTGCGGACGCGGATCGTCTCGTTCTGGTCGCGCGACGTGCCGCCGGTCACCTTGATGTTCACCGAGGAGACGCCCTCGCAGGTCTGGCACGCGCCGCAGCCCGGGATGGCCGTGTGCGTGCAGCCGCTCGAGGTGCACGAGTCGGTCGTGCACTCGTCGCCGTCGTCGCAGCTCTCGCCCGACGTGCGCTGCGTCACGGCCGTCACCTTGAACTGGATGTACGAGTTCCCGGTCGTGGCGCCCGAGGCGAGGTTGCAGTTCGTGTTGTAGGTGCCCTTGAGCGTCTCGTTGTAGTGGTTCGCCCCCTGGACCGTCAGCGCGATGCTGCTCGTGCCCGCCGGGACGTTCACCGTGAACGACGCGCCCGTCGAGACCTTGCCGCTCCAGATGATGTCCCCGCTCGAGCCGTTCTTGCGGACGCGGATCGTCTCGTTCTGGTCGCGCGAGGACCCGCCCGTGACCTTGATCGTCACCGACGAGACGCCCTCGCAGGTCTCGCACTGGCCGCAGCCCGCGATCGCCTCGTGCTTGCAGCCGGTCGTCGGGTCGCAGCTGTCGGTCGTGCAGGGGTCGCCGTCGTCGCAGTTGAGCGCCGTGGTCCCCGGCACGCACGAGCCGCCGCCGCACATGTCGCCGACCGTGCAGGCGTTGCCGTCGTCGCACGCGTCGTCGTTCGGCTCGGAGATGCAGCCGTCGTGCGTCGGGTCGCAGTACTCGGTCGTGCAGGGGTTGCCGTCGTCGCGGCAGATGAGCTCCTCACCGCCGACGCAGGAGCCGGCGATGCAGCGGTCACCATCGGGGCACTCGTAGGTGCCGAGGTCGATGTTGATGTCGCCGTGGCCCGTGCGCGAGCCGAGGGTCCAGGTGAACCACGCCGCCGCGCCGAAGTTGAGGTTCTTGCCGTTCGCGCGCCAGCCGACCTGGAGCGGGTGGACGCCCGCGCCCGGGTACTCGCCGAAGGTGACGAGGGCGCTGCGGTCGAGGCTCGTCATGAACGACGAGGCCGGCACCATGTCGAAGTACATCCACTGATCGGTGTACTGAGCGGTCTGGTAGCCGTCGGCGAGCTCCTTCTTCGGGCCGGACGTGCCCTGCCCCGCCGCGCCCTGGCCGCGGTAGTGGAACGTGAAGTCGACGCTCCAGCTCTCGCCGAGGGTCGCCGTGCCGCCGGAGACCGACACGATCGAGCCCGTGCCGTAGAGGCGCGCGCTGCCGTCGGCGTAGGTCACGAAGAAGGCGTCGCCCTCGTTGAAGGTGAGCTGCGTCTGCTCGCTGCCGCCGTAGAGGCCGACGAACCAGAGCGCGTGGCCGCCCGTGGCGCCGCCGGCCGTCGGGTCGGCGAACGCCGTGCTCGCCGTCCAGGCCGACCAGACGGACTGGTCGTCGAGGAGGCAGGGCCCGCCGGTGCAGGTGTCACCGTCGGTGCAGGGCGTCCCGTCCGCGACGTTGCGGGTCATGCAGCCGAGCTGCGGGTCGCAGTACGCCGTCGAGCACTGGTCGTCGCTCTCGCAGACGAGCGTCTCGCTGCCGGCGTGGCAGCTCCCGCCCTCGCAGCGGTCGCCGACGGTGCAGAGGTCGCCGTCGTCGCAGCTGTCCGTGTTCGGGACGGAGACGCAGCCCTGGACGGCGTCGCACGTCTCGGTCGTGCACGGGTTGCCGTCGTCCTGGCAGGTCGTCGTGTCGCCGCCGCCCTGGCAGGCGCCGTCGACGCAGCGGTCCTGGCCGCACTGGTAGGCGGCGAGGTCGACGTTGATGTCGCCCTGGGCGGACGCGAGGAAGGCGCCGTCGACCTTGTGGGTGAAGACCATCCACATCGCCGCGCCGAACGCGCCGGTCTTGTCGTTCGCGCCCGTGCCGAGCTGGAACGGGTAGACGCTGTTGGCCGGCGCCTGGACGAACGTCGTGTGGTCGTTGCCGTCGCCGTCGCGCCAGAGGTCGCCGCTGACGAGGTCGAAGTACTCCCACGTCGCGGTGAGGGCCGCGTCGCTCGAGCCCTTCGGGCCGCCCGAGCCCTGCCCAGCCGCGCCGTGGCCGCGGTACTGGAAGTGGAGCTCGACGTTCCAGCGGTCACCGATGACGCCCGGGCCGCCGCCGAGGCCGGTGGTCTTCAGCGAGCCGGCGAGGGTGGCCGTCCCGTCGTCGAACCACGCGAGCTTGGCGTCGACGAACGTCATCGAGACCTGGTTCGCGCTGTTGTTGTTGTAGAAGCCCGGCAGCCAGAGCCCGTGCGGGCCGGCGCCGCCCTGGTAGTTCGTGACCGTCCAGGCCTGCGCGACCTTCTTCCCGAAGAGGACGCAGTCGTTGCAGACGTTGCCGTCGTCGCAGGGGGCGCTGTTGTTGGTCGACTCGCAGGCGCCGGTCGCCGGGTTGCAGGCGTCGTCCGTGCAGGCGTTGCCGTCGTCGCAGGTGACCGGGGTGCTCACGCACGCGCCGTTCACGCAGCTGTCGGTCGTGCAGGGATCACCGTCGTCGCACGGGAGGCTGTCGTCCGCCGTGTGCGTGCAGCCCGAGGCGGCGTCGCAGCTGTCGGTCGTGCAGCTGTTGTGGTCGTCGCACTCGACGGCGCCCACGCCGTGGCAGCTGCCGGCCGCGCAGGTGTCGCCGCTCGTGCAGGCGTCGCCGTCGTCGCAGGGCATGGTGTTGTCGACGTCGGCGCAGCCGCCCTCCTCGTCGATGCAGACCCGGTCGACGCAGACGTTGCCGCTGTCGCCGCAGTCGAGCGGCACGCCGTCGACGCACTCACCGGAGTCGGGGTCGCAGAACTCCTGGCCGTTGCAGGGGCGGCTGTCGTCGCAGACCACCGCCTCGTTCGAGCAGGCGCCCGTCTCGGGGTCGCAGCTGTCGGTCGTGCACTTGTCACCGTCGTCGCAGGTGACCGGCTCGGCCTTGCAGCCCGTGAGCGGGTCGCAGCTGTCGGTCGTGCACAGGTCGCCGTCGTCGCAGGTGACGGGCGTGAACACGCAGCCGTTCGTCGAGGTCGGGTCGCACGTGTCGGTCGTGCAGGCGTTGCCGTCGTTGCAGGTGAGCGGCGTGCCCACGCACTGGCCGTCGACGCAGGTGTCGTAGGTCGTGCAGGAGCTGCCGTCGTCGCAGCGGTTGGTCGTGTTGCGCGGCACGCACTCGCCGCCCTGCGTCGGGTCGCAGACGTGCTCCGTGCAGTCGTTCGAGTCCTGCACGCAGGTCTTCGGCGTGTGGGTGCAGCCGACGGTCGGGTCGCAGGCGTCGATGGTGCAGGGATCGCCGTCGTCGCAGCCGAGCGCCTCGTGCGAGCAGCCCGTGGCGGCGTCGCAGGAGTCGGTCGTGCAGGCGTTCTGGTCGTCACAGCTCACCGTCTCGTGCTTGCAGCCGGTGGCCGGGTCGCAGGAGTCGGTCGTGCAGGCGTTGTCGTCGTTGCAGTCCGTCGGCGGGTAGTAGCAGCCGTGCTCGCTGTTGGGGTCGCACTCGTCGTCGGTGCAGTTGTTCCCGTCGAAGCAGGTGAGCGGCGTGCCCTGGCAGGCGCCGGAGACGCAGACGTCGTAGGTCGTGCAGGCGTCGCCGTCGTCGCAGGCGTGCGTGTTGTTGCGGGACACGCAGGCGCCGCCCTGCGAGGCGTCACAGACCTCGTCCGTGCAGGGGTTGTCGTCCTGCTCGCAGGTCTTCGGCGTGTGCGCGCAGCCCGTCACGGGGTCGCAGCTGTCGATGGTGCACGGGTCGCCGTCGTCGCAGCCCACGGCGTCGTGCGTGCAGCCCGTCATCGGGTCGCAGGCGTCGGTCGTGCAGGCGTTGTCGTCGTCGCAGGAGAACGTCTCGTTCTTGCAGCCCGTGGCCGGGTCGCACGAGTCGTTCGTGCAGGCGTTCGAGTCGTCGCAGGAGACCGTCTCGTACTTGCAGCCCGTCGCCGCGTCACACGAGTCGTTCGTGCAGGCGTTCTGGTCGTCGCAGCCCACCGCCTCGTGCGTGCAGCCCGTCATCGGGTCGCAGGCGTCCGTCGTGCAGGCGTTGTCGTCGTCGCAGGAGAACGTCTCGTTCTTGCAGCCCGACGCCGGGTCACACGAGTCGTTCGTGCAGGCGTTGCCGTCGTCGCAGCCGATCGCCTCGTGCGTGCAGCCCGTCATCGGGTCGCAGGCGTCGGCGGTGCAGGCGTCGCCGTCGTCGCAGGACACCGTCTCGTACTTGCAGCCGGTCGCCGCGTCGCAGGAGTCCGTCGTGCAGGCGTTGTTGTCGTCGCAGCCGACCGCGTCGTGCGTGCAGCCCGTCATCGGGTCGCAGGCGTCCGTCGTGCAGGCGTTGTCGTCGTCGCAGGAGAACGTCTCGTTCTTGCAGCCCGTCGCCGGGTCGCACGAGTCGTTCGTGCAGGCGTTCGAGTCGTCGCAGGAGACCGTCTCGTACTTGCAGCCCGTCGCCGCGTCACACGAGTCGTTCGTGCAGGCGTTCTGGTCGTCGCAGCCCACCGCCTCGTGCGTGCAGCCCGTCATCGGGTCGCAGGCGTCCGTCGTGCAGGCGTTGTCGTCGTCGCAGGAGAACGTCTCGTTCTTGCAGCCCGACGCCGGGTCACACGAGTCGTTCGTGCAGGCGTTGCCGTCGTCGCAGCCGATCGCCTCGTGCGTGCAGCCCGTCATCGGGTCGCAGGCGTCGGCGGTGCAGGCGTCGCCGTCGTCGCAGGACACCGTCTCGTACTTGCAGCCGGTCGCCGCGTCGCAGGAGTCCGTCGTGCAGGCGTTGTTGTCGTCGCAGCCGACCGCGTCGTGCGTGCAGCCCGTCATCGGGTCGCAGGCGTCCGTCGTGCAGGCGTTGTCGTCGTCGCAGGAGAACGTCTCGTTCTTGCAGCCCGTCGCCGGGTCGCACGAGTCGTTCGTGCAGGCGTTCGAGTCGTCGCAGGAGACCGTCTCGTACTTGCAGCCCGTCGCCGCGTCACACGAGTCGTTCGTGCAGGCGTTCTGGTCGTCGCAGCCCACCGCCTCGTGCGTGCAGCCCGTCATCGGGTCGCAGGCGTCCGTCGTGCAGGCGTTGTCGTCGTCGCAGGAGAACGTCTCGTTCTTGCAGCCCGACGCCGGGTCACACGAGTCGTTCGTGCAGGCGTTGCCGTCGTCGCAGCCGATCGCCTCGTGCGTGCAGCCCGTCATCGGGTCGCAGGCGTCGGCGGTGCAGGCGTCGCCGTCGTCGCAGGACACCGTCTCGTACTTGCAGCCGGTCGCCGCGTCGCAGGAGTCCGTCGTGCAGGCGTTGTTGTCGTCGCAGCCGACCGCGTCGTGCGTGCAGCCCGTCATCGGGTCGCAGGCGTCCGCGGTGCAGGCGTTGCCGTCGTCGCAGTCGACCGTCCCGTGGGTGCAGCCCGTCGCGGTGTTGCACGCGTCGGTCGTGCAGGCGTTCCCGTCGTCGCAGCTCACGTCCTCGTGGGCGCAGCCCGTGGCGGCGTCGCAGGAGTCGGTGGTGCAGGCGTTCGAGTCGTCGCAGGAGATCGGAGCGTTGACGCAGCCCGTCGCCGGGTCACACGAGTCGGCCGTGCAGGCGTCGGCGTCGTCGCAGCTCTTCGGCGTGAAGACGCAGCCGTTCGCGGACGCCGGGTCGCACGAGTCGTCCGTGCAGGCGTTGCCGTCGTTGCAGGTGAGCGGCGTGCCGACGCACTGCCCGTCCACGCAGGTGTCGTAGGTCGTGCAGGAGCTCTCGTCGTCGCAGCGGTTCGTCGTGTTGCGCGGGACGCACTCGCCGTTCGCCGACGCGTCGCAGACGTGCTCCGTGCAGGGGTTGTCGTCCTGGACGCAGGTCTTCGGCGTGTGCACGCACCCAGCGGTGTCGTCGCAGCTGTCGATCGTGCAGGGGTCGCCGTCGTCGCAGCCGATCGCGTCGTGCGTGCAGCCCGTCGCCGCGTCGCAGGCGTCCGCCGTGCAGGCGTTGCCGTCGTCGCAGGAGAACGTCTCGTTCACGCAGCCCGTCGCCGGGTCGCAGGAGTCGTTCGTGCAGGCGTTCGAGTCGTCGCAGGAGAACGTCTCGTTCTTGCAGCCCGAGGCCGGGTCACACGAGTCGTTCGTGCAGGCGTTCTGGTCGTCGCAGCCCACCGCCTCGTGCGTGCAGCCCGTCGCCGGGTCGCAGGCGTCCGTCGTGCAGGCGTTGTCGTCGTCGCAGGAGACCGTCTCGTGCTTGCAGCCCGTCGCCGAGTCGCAGGAGTCGGCCGTGCAGGCGTCGCCGTCGTCGCAGCCGATGGCCTCGTGCGTGCAGCCGGTCATCGCGTCGCAGGCGTCGGCCGTGCAGGCGTTGCCGTCGTCGCAGGAGATCGCCTCGTTCTTGCAGCCCGTGGCGGGGTCGCAGCTGTCCGCGGTGCACGCGTTCGAGTCGTCGCAGCTGACGGTCCCGTGCGTGCAGCCCGTCGCCGGGTCGCAGGCGTCCGTCGTGCAGGCGTCGCCGTCGTCACAGGAGAACGTCTCGTTCTTGCAGCCCGTCGCCGCGTCGCACGAGTCGTTCGTGCAGGCGTTCGCGTCGTCGCAGCTCACCGTCGCGTGCGTGCAGCCCGTGGCCGGGTCGCAGGCGTCCGTCGTGCAGGCGTCCTCGTCGTCGCAGGAGATCGGCGTGTTCGCGCAGCCGGTCGCCGGGTCGCAGGTGTCGCCCGTGCAGGCGTTCTCGTCGTCGCAGCTCTTCGGCGTGAACACGCAGCCGTTGGCCGACGCCGGGTCACAGGTGTCATCCGTGCAGGCGTTGCCGTCGTCGCAGGTGAGCGGCGTGCCGACGCAGGCGCCGTCGACGCACGTGTCGTACGTCGTGCACGAGCTCTCGTCGTCGCAGCTGTTGGTCGTGTTGCGCGGGACGCAGGCGCCGTTCGCGCTGGCGTCGCAGACGTGCTCCGTGCAGGGGTTGTCGTCCTGGTCGCAGGTCTTCGGCGTGTGCACGCAGCCCGCCGTGTCGTCGCAGCTGTCGATGGTGCAGGGGTCACCGTCGTCGCAGCCGATCGCGTCGTGCGTGCAGCCCGTCGCCGCGTCGCAGGCGTCGGCCGTGCAGGCGTTGCCGTCGTCGCACGAGAACGTCTCGTTCACGCAGCCCGTCGCCGGGTCGCACGAGTCGTTCGTGCAAGCGTTCGAGTCGTCGCACGAGAACGTCGCGTTCACGCAGCCCGTGGCAGGGTCGCACGAGTCGTTCGTGCAGGCGTTCTGGTCGTCGCACGAGAACGTCGCGTTCACGCAGCCCGTCGCCGGGTCGCACGAGTCGTTCGTGCAGGCGTTCGAGTCGTCGCACGAGAACGTCTCGTTCTTGCAGCCCGTCATCGGGTCGCACGAGTCGTTCGTGCAGGCGTTCCCGTCGTCGCAGCCCACCGCCTCGTGCGTGCAGCCCGTCATCGGGTCGCAGGCGTCCGTCGTGCAGGCGTTCTGGTCATCGCAGTCGACCGTCTCGTACTTGCAGCCAGTCGCCTCGTCGCACGAGTCCGTCGTGCAGGCGTTCCCGTCGTCGCAGCCCACCGCGTCGTGCGTGCAGCCAGTCGCCGCGTCGCAGGCGTCCGCCGTGCAGGCGTTCCCGTCGTCGCACGAGATCGGCGTGTTCGCGCAGCCAGTCGCCTCGTCACAGCTGTCCGCCGTGCACGCGTTCTGGTCGTCGCACGAGATCGGCGCGTTCACGCAGCCCGTCGCCGGGTCGCAGCTGTCCGCCGTGCACGCGTTCGAGTCGTCGCAGCCGATGGTCGTGTGCGTGCAGCCCGTCGCCGGGTCACAGGCGTCGGCCGTGCAGGCGTCGCCGTCATCGCACGAGAAGGTCGCGTTCACGCAGCCCGTCGCGGCGTCGCACGAGTCGTTCGTGCAGGCGTTGCCGTCGTCGCAGGAGAACGTCTCGTTCACGCAGCCCGTCGCCGGGTCGCACGAGTCGTTCGTGCAGGCGTTCGAGTCGTCGCACGAGAACGTCTCGTTCTTGCAGCCCGTCATCGGGTCGCACGAGTCGTTCGTGCAGGCGTTCCCGTCGTCGCAGCCCACCGCCTCGTGCGTGCAGCCCGTCATCGGGTCGCAGGCGTCCGTCGTGCAGGCGTTCTGGTCATCGCAGTCGACCGTCTCGTACTTGCAGCCAGTCGCCTCGTCGCACGAGTCCGTCGTGCAGGCGTTCCCGTCGTCGCAGCCCACCGCGTCGTGCGTGCAGCCCGTCATCGGGTCGCAGGCGTCCGCCGTGCAGGCGTTCCCGTCGTCGCACGAGATCGGCGTGTTCGCGCAGCCAGTCGCCTCGTCACAGCTGTCCGCCGTGCACGCGTTCTGGTCGTCGCAGGAGATCGGCGCGTTCACGCAGCCCGTCGCCGGGTCGCAGCTGTCCGCCGTGCACGCGTTCGAGTCGTCGCAGCCGATGGTCGTGTGCGTGCAGCCCGTCGCCGGGTCACAGGCGTCGGCCGTGCAGGCGTCGCCGTCATCGCACGAGAAGGTCGCGTTCACGCAGCCCGTCGCGGCGTCGCACGAGTCGTTCGTGCAGGCGTTGCCGTCGTCGCAGGAGAACGTCTCGTTCACGCAGCCCGTCGCCGGGTCGCACGAGTCGTTCGTGCAGGCGTTCGAGTCGTCGCACGAGAACGTCTCGTTCTTGCAGCCCGTCATCGGGTCGCACGAGTCGTTCGTGCAGGCGTTCCCGTCGTCGCAGCCCACCGCCTCGTGCGTACAGCCCGTCATCGGGTCGCAGGCGTCCGCCGTACAGGCGTTGCCGTCGTCGCAGTCGACCGTCTCGTACTTGCAGCCCGTCGCCTCGTCGCACGAGTCCGTCGTGCAGGCGTTCCCGTCGTCGCAGCCCACCGCGTCGTGCGTGCAGCCCGTCATCGGGTCGCAGGCGTCCGCCGTGCAGGCGTTCCCGTCGTCGCACGAGATCGGCGTGTTCGCGCAGCCAGTCGCCTCGTCACAGCTGTCCGCCGTGCACGCGTTCTGGTCGTCGCAGGAGATCGGCGCGTTCACGCAGCCCGTCGCCGGGTCGCAGCTGTCCGCCGTGCACGCGTTCGAGTCGTCGCAGGAGATCGGCGCGTTCACGCAGCCCGTCGCCGCGTCACAGCTGTCGGCCGTGCAGGCGCTCCCGTCGTCGCAGCTCACCGTCGTGTGCGTGCAGCCCGTCGCCGCGTCGCAGGCGTCGGTCGTGCAGGCGTCCGAGTCGTCGCAGGAGATCGGCGTGTTCGCGCAGCCCGTGACGGGGTCGCACGTGTCGCCCGTGCAGGCGTTCTCGTCGTCGCAGCTCTTCGGCGTGAACACGCACCCGTTGGCCGACGCCGGGTCGCAGGTGTCGTCCGTGCAGGCGTTCCCGTCGTTGCACGTGAGCGGCGTGCCCTTGCACTCGCCCTCGACGCACGTGTCGTACGTCGTGCAGCTGCTCCCGTCGTCGCAGTGCTCGTTCGTGAACTGCGTCACGCACGCGCCGCCCTGCGTCGGATCGCAGACGTCCGTCGTGCAGGGGTTGCCGTCCTGCTCGCAGGTCTTCGGCGTGTGCGTGCAGCCCGTCGCCGCGTCGCACGCGTCGATCGTGCACGGATCCCCGTCGTCGCAGCTCGTCGGCGCGTTCACGCAGCCCGTCGCCGGGTCGCAGCTGTCGTCCGTGCAAGCGTTCTCGTCGTCGCAGCTGATCGCCTGGTGGCCGCAGCCCGTCATCGGGTCGCAGCTGTCGGTCGTGCAGGCGTTCCCGTCGTCGCAGTCGGTCGGCGTGTGGCCGCAACCGCTGACCGCGTCGCAGCTGTCGTCCGTGCAGGCGTTCCCGTCGTCGCAGCCCACCGGCGCGTGCGCGCAGCCCGTCATCGGGTCGCACGAGTCCGTCGTGCAGGCGTTCGCGTCGTCGCAGTCGACCGGGGCCGTCGTGCAGCCCGTCGCCGGGTCGCAGCTGTCCGTCGTGCAGGCGCTCCCATCGTCGCAGCTCACCGGGGCGTGCGCGCAGCCCGTCGCCACGTCGCAGCTGTCCGTCGTGCACGCGTCCTGGTCATCGCAGCTGACCGGCGTGTTCACGCAGCCGGTCGCCGGGTCGCAGCTGTCCGTCGTGCACGCGTTCATGTCGTCACAGTCGACAGGCGCCGTCGTGCAGCCCGTCGCCGGGTCGCAGCTGTCCGTCGTGCAGGCGCTGCCGTCGTCACAGGTGACCGGCGCGTGGGTGCAGCCCTCGAGCGGGTCGCAGGCGTCGGTCGTGCAGGCGTCCTGGTCGTCGCAGGAGATGGTCGTGTGCGTGCAACCCGTCGCGACGTCGCACGTGTCGATCGTGCACGCGTCCATGTCGTCGCAGCTCACCGGCGCGTTCACGCAGCCCGTCAGCGGGTCGCAGCTGTCGGCCGTGCAAGCGCTCCCGTCGTCGCAGCTCA
This sequence comes from Deltaproteobacteria bacterium, assembly GCA_020632715.1. Classification (GTDB taxonomy): domain Bacteria; phylum Myxococcota_A; class UBA9042; order PHBI01; family PHBI01; genus JACKFA01. The sequence continues at coordinate 750,528 of JACKFA010000002.1, read as the reverse complement.
CCGGCGAGTGGCCGCAGCCCGTGACCGCGTCACAGGTGTCGGTCGTGCAGGCGTCGCCGTCGTCGCAGCCGACCGGCGCGTGCGCGCAGCCGGTCGCCGGGTCGCAGCTGTCGGTCGTGCAGGCGTCGCTGTCGTCGCAGCTGACCGGCGTCGTCGTGCACCCCGTCAGCGGGTCGCAGCTGTCGGTCGTGCAGGCGCTGCCGTCGTCGCAGACCACCGGCGTCGTCGTGCAGCCCGTCGCCGGGTCGCACGCGTCCGTCGTGCAGGCGTTCTCGTCGTCGCAGCTCCGCGGCGTGAACACGCACCCGTTGGCCGACGCCGGGTCGCACGAGTCGTCCGTGCAGGCGTTGCCGTCGTTGCAGGTCAGCGGCGTCCCGACGCACGCGCCGTTCGTGCACGTGTCGTAGGTCGTGCAGGAGCTCCCGTCGTCGCAGTGCTCCGTCGTGAACTTCGGCATGCACGCGCCGTTCGCCGCCGGGTCGCACACGTTGACCGTGCACGGATCGGCGTCCTGCTCACACTCGACCGCGGAGTGGCTGCAGCCCGTGACCGGATCGCACGTGTCGACCGTGCACGGGTCGCCGTCGTCGCAGCTCACCGGCGTCGTCGTGCACCCCGTCGCCGGGTCGCAGCTGTCGTTCGTGCAGGCGCTGCCGTCGTCGCAGCCGACCGGCGTGTGCCCGCAGCCCGTGAGCGGGTCGCACGAGTCCGTCGTGCAGGCGTTCTCGTCGTCGCAGTCGACCGGCGTCGTCGTGCACCCGGTCAGCATGTTGCAGCTGTCGTTGGTGCAGGCGTTGCCGTCGTCGCACGTGACCGGCGTGTGACCGCAGCCGGTCGCCGGGTCGCACGCGTCGTTCGTGCACGCGTTCATGTCGTCGCAGCTCACCGGCGCGCCCGGGACGCACTCGCCCCCGCCGCAGTGATCGATCGTGTCGCAGCCCGGCAGCGCGAGGTCCACGAAGATGTCCGCGTCGCCCGTGCGCACGCAGCCGCCGCCGCTGCGCATGTAGTAGAACCACACCGACGCGCCGAAGTTCAGGTTCTTGCCGCTGGCGCCCCAGCCGAGCTGGAACGGGAACACCCCGTTCTCCGGCCGCTCGAGCAGCGTGACCACGTCGTTCGGATCCGACAGGTTCGTGAGCTTCGCCGAGACCGTGTTGAAGAACTCCCAGTGCGTGAACAGGTCCGGCGTCTGGAGCGGCCCGAGCAGGAGCTTGAAGCCGCCCGTGCCGACGCCCTGGAGCCCCGTCCCGCGGTACGCGAACGTGATGTCGACCGCGAAGCGCAGCCCGACCTGCCCGGGGCCGCCGCCCGTCGAGCTCACGTAGGCCACGCCGGTGAGATGGGCGTTGTGGTCGTCGCCGACCACGAGCTTCGCGCCCTCCTCGAAGCTCAGGTAGGTGATCGCGTTGGCGCCGCCCGGCCCACAGAAGAAGCCCGGCAGCCACAGGCTGTGCGGGATCTCCGACGAGTCGATCGGGGTCACGTCGCTCACGGTGTAGGTCTTCGGCGCCCCGTAGTACTGCGCCTCGGTGTCGCACGGGCGCCCGGTGCACGCGTTGTCGTCCGTGCAGGGGTCGTTCTCGTTCGCGGCGATCGCCACGCACTCACCCGTGCTCGGGTCGCACTCGCCGTTCGAGCAGGCGCCGTCGAGCGCGCTGCAGTCCACGACGGCCGTGCCGTCGCAGGTGCCCTTCTCCGGGTTGCACTGCGACTCGGTCGTGCAGGGGTTGCCGTCGTCGCAGGGGTTCGAGTTCGGCGTGTAGACGCAGGGGCTCTCCCCCGCCGCCGTCGTCGGATCGCAGGAGTCCGTCGTGCAGACGTTCTCGTCGTCGCAGGTCACCGTCGAGCCGCCACACGCGCCGTTCGAGCACACGTCGCCCGTCGTGCAGGCGTTGCCGTCGTCACAGGGCGACGTCGTGTTCGTGACCTCGCACTGCCCGGTCTGCGGGTTGCACGCGTTCTGCGTGCACACGTTGCCGTCCTGCTCGCAGGTGACCGGCGGCCCGAGCTCGCAGCTCCCCTCGACGCACACGCCCGGCTCGAAGCAGGGCGACTCGCACTGCACGCCGTTGTTGGGCCCGAAGGTGCACTCCCCGGCGTCCGGGTCGAACTCGCCCGCCACGCACGGGTTGTTCGAGCGGCAGACGTAGACGGTGGTCCGCTCCTGGTCCGCGTCGTTCTGCTCGACCGAGTCGAGCTCGTCGGCCGTGATGATCCCGGCCGCGAGCATCTCGTAGGTCGACTGGCCGTCCGGCGCGTCGGCGGGGACCGACGTCTTGACCGTCACCTTCAGCACGACCGCGCGCGTCGGCGTCATCGTGTAGAAGTCGCACTGGAAGGAGCGCGACGACGCCTGGAACGTGCAGCTCTCGTTCGCGGTCGTGTTCTCGAGCGTGTAGCCCACGAGCGAGACCTCGGCCGGCAGCACGAACTGCGCGACCGCGTGCTGCGAGGTCGTCGTACCGGCGTTGTACCAGAGCACCGTGTACGCGAAGTCCGACCCCGCGGCGACCGGGTCGGGATCGTCCGAGATCTGCGTCGCGAGGTCGACCCCGATGCCGCCGGTGATGACGGTCGTCTCGTTGTCGATGTTGTTCGCCTCGTTGATGTCCGTCTCGTCGGCGCCGACCTCGGCGGCCGCCCAGATGATGAGGCCCGCCTCGCCGGCCTTGCCGGTCACCGTCACGCTGGTCGCCTGCCCGCTCGCGAGCGTCGCGAGGTCGCAGTGCACCATCTGCCCGGCCACCGAGCAGCCCGGCGTGGTGGTCGCGATGGCCGAGAGCTGCGGCCCGATGACGAAGTCGAGGAACGGGTGATGGGCCGTCTGCGGCCCGTAGTTCTTGATGTCGAGGGTGTAGGTCAGCAGACCACCCGCCGTGACCGGGTCCGGGTCGTCGGTGATGGTGACGCCCATGTCCGCGCCGTTCGCGCCGACGACCGTCGTGACCGCCGTGAACTGGTTGTCCGCCTCGTTCGCGTCGAGCGCCGGCGAGTCGACCGCCGCGGCCGCCGTGATCGGCGAGAGCGCCGCGGGGCGCACCTTGACCGTGACGTGGGTCGACGCGCCGGCCGCCATCTCCGTCCACGTGCAGTTCACCGACGGCGCGCCCGACGTCCCGACGGAGCAGCTCCCGACCGGCGCCGTCGCCGACAGCACCGTGAGCCCCGGCGCGTTCGCGAACGCCATCTGCAGGTTCATCGGCGTCGCCGCGAGCGGGCCGCGGTTGCCCACGAGGATGTCGTAGGTGAGCTCGTCACCCACGGCCACCGGGTCGGGCGTGTCGACGATCGAGACGTAGAGGTCGTTCGACGGGGCCGAGACCGCGCGCACGAAGAGCGGGGCCTGGTTGTTCTGCTCGACGTTGTCGAAGAGCGGCGACGTGATCTCCGCGAGGCCGTTGATGGCGCCGGGCGCCGCGGGCGTGAAGCGGAGCTCGATGGTCCAGTCCTCGGGCCCCGCCGTCGTCGAGGCGGGGGTCGAGGTCACCTGCAGCAGGGGCGCCGCGCACTCGACCACGGTGCCGGTGATCGTGCAGGTGCTGTTGCTGTCGCCCGCGGCCGTGAGGCCGGCGACCGTGCTGGCGAGCGCGATCGTCACCGAGGGGTTGCTCGCGGACGCGGGGCCGTAGTTGCGGCCGATCAGCGTGACCGTGACCTCCTCGCCGACGTTCGGCGTGTCGTTCGAGTAGATCGGCGCGAGCAGCGCGAGATCGGCCTGCGCCTCCGTCACGCGCAGGTCGAGCGTCGCGGTGTTGTCCGCCGGGTTCGGGTCGCTGATCGACGTGTCCGTGACCTGCACGGTCGTCGGCGCCACCCCCTGGTTGGCCCCGAGCGCGACGAGGTCGACGCTCACCGAGGCGCCAGGCTGCAAGGTGCCGAGCCCGCACGTGATCCCCGCCCCACCGGAGACCACGCTGCAGGTGAACGAGCCGACCGACGACTGCCAGCGCGCCACGGTCCCGGTGAAGGTCCCGGTGATGCGCGCGGCGCTCGCGATGTGCGTCGGGTCGGTGCTCTGGTTCGTCACGGTGACGTGGAACACGCTCGTCCGCCCGAGGGCGACGGGGTTCGGTGACGCCGTGACGGTCACCTTGAGGTCGGCCGGGATGGGATCTCCCGTCACCGCCCCCGAGAGGGAAGAGAGGCTCTCAGAGCCGGCGTCGTCCTCGCTGGAGCAGGCTCCCGAGAACGCCATCGCGGCCAGAAGAAGCACGGTACAACAGATCGGGCCTCGCGGAGCGCCCCCCTGCCGGCGCCGCGCCGAACGCGGATCGGTGTTGTTCACTTTTTTCCCTCAAGTGGAAACGGAGAATGTCGATGGGGAGGAGGGGTGGGGTTTCGCCTGGGGCGGAAGACCTTGCCTGGAGACTAGGTCTCCGCGCTCGCCGGTGTCAACGCAAAGACGGTCACAGCCTCTGTGACGGTCGGACGCGACACGCCTCCGAGCCGCTCCCTGAGCGCGCGTGCGGGGTAACGACGGCGGGCGCGTGCGACGCGGCCACCGCAGACCCTATTGTCGCCTACGGCGGCGCCGCCGTGGTCACCCCGGGGCCCTCACGACGCTCCGGGGCCGCGCCGCGACGGCGCGGGGGAGCGACGGACGTGGTGCGGCTTGCATCGTCGCTCGCGCGCGAGCATAATGGCGTTCCTCCCTCCACGCCGCTCGTTGGCCACCCCGCTGGTGGCCCTCCCAGAGCACGCCCTGGTTTCCTTGACACTTCGCGACGTACCGCCCAGATTCGCGGCGCTCGTGTCAGGTAGTGCGGCTCGCGCACGGCCATGGCGACCCTTGGTAGGGCTCGTCAGCTCCCCATAGGAAAAGCGAGGCGACATGCCAGCCTTCATGACTCAAAGCTCTCGAGAGGTCCCTGGTGGGCGCCGGCTCCGCGCCGGTCGGAATCTCCGCCACGCCCTGACCGTCGGCGCCGCGTCCGTCGCGATGCTCTGCGTGGCCGGTGGCCAGGTCCGGGCGGAGGGAGAGGCCCAGTTCGGCTACGATCCGGTGAACAACCCGGGCATCGGCCAGCCCCTCAAGCAGGGCACCGAGGTCTCGATCGACATCCTGAACGCGGGCGAGACCATCTCGTTCGACGGGCGCGGGGCGCTCGGGTTCCTGAACCCGGACGGCACGATCATGCTCGACGGGGGCGGCCAGCCGGTCCAGGTCCTCGCGGGCTCGGAGAGCGCGCCGTTCTCGGGTCCGACCGTGCAGCGCGCCTACGTGACCGCGAAGCAGCGCGACACCGTCGGCACCAACTTCCACGTGCCGGTCGGCTGGGACATCACGGTCCACGACTCGAACGGCGTCGCCAAGGACGGCCGGCTCCACTCGCGCAAGTGGGTCTTCGAGACGGGCTACTACGGGGCCGAGCACGCCGCGACCGCGAGCGTCTTCGCCCTCGCGCCCGGCGGCGCCGTCAACACCGACGTCGTCATCGAGATGCGCATGGACGGCATCAACGGCGTCACCTACGAGATCAGCGGCAACCGCCTCGGTCTCCTCGGCGCGAACGCGGGCCGCTCCGTGCCGGATCCGGGCGACGTCGACGTCGTGCCGGAGTACGAGATCTACCTCAACGTCCCGGCCGTCGCGAAGTACAACGCGGTCACGCCGGTGGTGTCGAACTTCTCGTACACCGGCAACGCCGCTGGCTGCTCGACGCTCGTCTCGCCGAGCCCGAACGGCTTCTTCCAGTTCTTCACGAACGTCGACGGCACCTACCACATCGTCTGCGACCTCAACCGCAACGGGCTCTTCAGCCAGGTGGGCCGCGGCGATCTCCACATCCTCGGCGCGACGCTGCCGAACCAGATCAACACGGTGCCCTGGAACGCGACGCTCGACGGCGTGCCGGTGGCGCCGAACGAGTACCAGTGCATCGTCAGCGTCCGCGTCGGCGAGTTCCACTTCGCGGCGCGCGACGTCGAGACCATCTTCCAGGGCCTCCGCATGTACGAGGTCTCGTCGGCGGGCGCGAAGCTGCCCCTCAAGATGTTCTGGGACGACACGCTCGTGCAGGCGAACGCGCTCGGGATGCCGCCGGACCCGGCGCCCGACGGACCGCGGCTCCTCTCGCCGGCGCTCTCGCCCATCGGCGGCCTCGACAGCGGCCCGTACAGCGATCCCATCGTCGTCTACGGCATCCTGCCGCCGTACAACGTGACGAACCCCGCGATCCGCGACGGCAACTCGCGCGCCTGGGGCGCCTTCATCACGCCGCCGGTCGGCCAGGACGACTACCCGCTCGGCAAGGGCGAGAAGGCCGTCCTCGACACCTACACGTGGGCCCGTGTCACCGACAGCACGCCCATCGTCTTCCACGTGGTCGCCGACCAGGACACCGATCAGGACGGCTGCTCCGACCTGAAAGAGACCTGCGAGATGGGCACGCTCATCGACGACAAGGACACCGACAACGACGGGCTCGAGGACTGCGACGAGTACGAGTTCAACGACAACCCGACGAACCCGCTGAACCCCGACACCGACGGCGACGGGCTCTGCGACGGTCTCATCGTCGTGTCCGACGCGAACGGCATCGAGCTCTGCGAGTCCGGCGAGGACATCGACGAGGACGGCGTCAACGACCACGACACCGAGGGGAATCCGACCGAGACGGACCCGGCCGATCCCGACACGGATGACGACGGCTGGTGCGACGGCCCGAAGGTGCCGGAGAACCAGGCGCAGTGCGACAACCCGAGCGACAACTGCCCGCTCGTCTACAACCCCGACCAGCTCGACGGGGACAACGACGGCATCGGCGACGCCTGCGACCCGCTCGACTGCGACCCGGACCGCGACGGCATCATCAACCTCTCCGACCGCGAGTGCTGGCCGGACGTGCCGCCGAACGACCCGCCGCCGAGCGACCCGTGCCGCGACGGCGACACCACGCTCTGCATCGACAACTGCCCGGTCACGCCTAACCCGACCCAGGGCGACGGCGACGGCGACGGCGTCGGCGACGCCTGCGAGTGCGACCGCGACGGCGACGGCGTCATCGACAGCACCGACCCGGCCTGCTGGCCGGACGAGCCGCCGCCGGAGGATCCGTGCGCGGACGGCGTCGACGAGCACTGCATCGACAACTGCCCGGACGATCCGAACGCCGACCAGGCCGACCTCGACAACGACGGCGTGGGTGATGTCTGCGACTGCGACATCGACGGCGACGGGATCGTCGACAAGTCGACGCGCGTCTGCTGGCCGGAGCTCCCGCCGGAGGATCCGCCGCCGACGACGCCGTGCCTCGACGGCGAGACGGAGCTCTGCATCGACAACTGCAAGGTCACGCCGAACGAGAACCAGGCCGACCTCGACGACGACGGTGAGGGCGACGTCTGCGACTGCGACATCGACGGCGACGGCATCCGCGACAAGGACACGCGCGCCTGCTGGCCGGAGCTGCCGCCGGAGGATCCGCCGCCCACCCTCCCCTGCGAGGACAAGGAGACGGAGCTCTGCATCGACAACTGCGTCGTGACGCCGAACGCCGACCAGGCCGACCTCGACATGAACGGCGAGGGCGACGCCTGCGACTGCGACATCGACGGTGACGGCATCCGCGACAAGTCGATCCGCGCGTGCTGGCCGGAGCTCCCGCCGGAGGATCCGCCGCCGAGCGTGCCGTGCGCGGACATGGAGACCGAGCTCTGCATCGACAACTGCGTGTTCACGCCGAACGAGGACCAGGCCGACTCCAATGGCGACGGCGACGGCGACGCCTGCGAGTGCGACCGCGACGGTGACGGCATCCGCGACAACCCGGCGGCCATCTGCTGGCCGGAGCTCCCGCCGGGCACCGACCCGCCGACCAACGTCTGCGGCGACATGGAGACGCAGCGCTGCCTCGACAACTGCCCCGACACGGCGAACCCGAACCAGGCCGACTCGAACGGCGATGGCCAGGGCGACCTCTGCGAGTGCGACCGCGACGGTGACGGCATCCGCGACAACCCGTCGCCGGCTTGCTGGCCGGAGCTCCCGCCGGGGACCGATCCGCCGGGCAACGAGTGCACGGGCGGCGAGACGACCAACTGCCTCGACAACTGCCCCGACACGGCGAACCCGGATCAGGCCGACATGGACGGCGACGGGATCGGCGACAACTGCGACTGCGATGTCGATGGCGACGAGGTCGTCGACAAGCCGACCGCGGAGTGCTGGCCGGGCACCGACCCGCCGGGCAACAAGTGCCAGGACCAGCAGACCCAGGGCTGCATCGACAACTGCGCCATCACGCCCAACCCGACGCAGCACGACCTCGACGGGGACGGCATCGGCGACGAGTGTGACCCCGACCGCGACGGCGACCGCCTGCTCAACGACACCGAGGACGCCAACCACAACGGCGTGGTCGACCCCGGCGAGACGGATCCGGACGATCCGGACACCGACAAGGGCGGCGAGCACGACGGCGACGAGGTCGACAACAACCGCAACCCGCTCGACCCCTGCGACGACTTCGGCGGCTCCTGCGCGACCCTCCTCGAGGGCGGCGGCGGGTGCAACGCCGGCGGCGGCGCGACGCTCCCGCTCGCGTTCGCGCTGGGCGCGGCGGGCGTGTGGCTCGTCATCCGCCGGCGGCGGACGACCGAGCAGTAGCCGAGCGGCTCGGCTGAGTTGAACGGGGCGCCCCGGTCGTTCGCGACCGGGGCGTTCTGTTTTTCGGGTTGCGGAGGCCGAGATCGATCCAGACGCGCGGGCGCGGGAGTTTGGCCGCAAAGAGGCGCGCGCTTCGCGCTCAGGCGGGCGCCGTGTGCGGGCGAGCGCGGATCTCAACGGCTCTGCGGGCGGGTCGACGCGACCTCGGGGGGCCTCCCGGCAGCGGGTCTCGCTCGCGACGGGCTGGGGGCGCTCGGCTCTGCGGCGTGAGCGACGAGTCGTTGATCTCAAAGGGGGAAACCACGGAGGCACGGAGGCACGGAGGGCGCGGCGGTGTGACCCGCTCCCTGCCTCGGTGGGGACCTCCGGGTGCTTGATGATTTGGCGGGAGGGAGGGAGGAGAGCTCCGCCCTCCCCTCCCTCCTCCCCCGGACACTGCGGAGCGAGAGCCGAGGCCAACCGCCGGGAGCACACTGAACCCTCCGTGCCTCCGTGCCTCCGTGGTCCGCTCCGACGGGGCCGAGAAGCCTGAAGTCACCACCGTCCGCTCCGACGGGGCCGAGAAGCCTGATTGCGGCGCCACCACCGTCCGCTCCGTCGGGGCCGAGAAGCCTGACGTCACCGCGGCCTCCACGCCTCCGTGGTCGCCTCCGACGGGGCCGAGAAGCCGATGACAGCGTGGGCGGGCCGACGCCGCTACCGCGGGATCCGGAAGCCGTCCTTCGGCACGGCGAGGCCGCTCGGCACCTCGTCCGGGCGCGCCGGCGCCCGGGACTGGTCCGTCAGCCCCTTCTCGAGGAAGGTCGTGATCGCGCTGACGTCGGCCTCATCGACCTCACCGCCCGGCGCGTCGCGCGCGAGCTCGTGCCGCACGGCGTCCTCGAGGTCCTCGACCGAGCCGTCGTGGAAGTACGGGCCCGTGTCGCGCGCGTTCCGGAGGCTCGGCACGCGGAACGCGCCCCAGTCACCGGCCTCCCCGGTGATCTCTCCCCGTCCGCCGTCCTCGCCGGGCGTCGCCCCAGCGCCACGCGCGTAGAAGCCGTCGCTCCCGAAGAGCGGCGGCGCGTGGCAGCTGTCGCACCCCGCCTCCGCGAAGCGCCACATCCCCTCGACCGCCGCCTCGCTGAGCGCCCCCACGTCCCCCGCCACGTACGCGTCGTAGCTCGCCCCCCGCGACGTCAGCGTCCGCTGGAACGCCGCGAGCGCCCGCGTGAGCGTCGTCACCGTCACGGGCTCCGCCTCGCCCGGGAACGCCGCCGCGAAGCGCGCCACGTACCCGTCGCTCGCGCGCAGGTCCGCGACGACGTCGTCCGGTGCCTTCGCCAGCTCGCGCTCGTCGTGCATCGGCATCAGCGCCTGCTCCTCGAGCGTGGATGCACGCCCATCGCGGAAGAGCGTCGTCCGATAGGCCACGTTCCACAGGCTCTGCGCGTTCCGACGCCCCACCGCCGGCCCGTCGCGCCCCGGCCCCGTCAGCAGCCCACCACCGACACCGACCGCCTTCGCGAGCCCGTCCCCCATGCCCCAGATCTCGCTGTGGCACGTCGCGCACGCCGTCTCGCCATCGCTCGACAACACCGGGTCGTAGAAGAGCAGCCGCCCGAGCTCCGCCTTCGCCGCCGTCGTCGGGTTGTCCGCCGCCACGACCTCCGCCGGCCACGACACCCCCTCCCACGGCGACGGCGGTGGGTCTTTCGGCACATCCCCCGCGCAGCCCACACTCGCTGCTGCGATCGCGAAGGCCGCGCCGCCACATACCCGTGACACGACTCTACAGAGCCGCCCCGCGCGATGTGTGCGACGCACCATCAGCGGCGCCTCAGTGGCAATCGTCCGCGGGCATCGCGGCGATCCACTCCCGCAACAGCGCCGCCCCCTCATCGTGCACGAGCCGCCTCCCGAGCGGCGGCATGATGACCTTCGGCTCGTCGCTCTCGACGCGGCACATCAGGATCGACTCGTCCGGCGCGCCGGGCACGATGTCGTAGATCCGCTCGCACGTCGCTCCCCCCGCCGACGTCGGCACCTTGCAGATCCCGATGTCGAGCGGCGTCGCCGACGCCGGATCGCTGTGCTCCCAGTCGAAGAAGAGCGCCTTCTGGTTCACCGCCCCCTCGGCGGAGTGACAGTGCGCGCAGTTCGCGTCGAGATAGGCGCGCGCCCGGTCCACGAGCGGCGCGTCCCCGAACGGATCCGGCATGGTCGGCCGCTCGGCCGCCGGCGGCGGCGCCGACGCGAAGCCCAGCACCTCCCCGACCCTATCGATCTGGTTCTCGCTCACCCCGTCGTACATGGCGTCGTGGTTCAGCTGCCGCGACCGCACCCCGAGGAGGTGCGTGTTCGGCGCCGTCCCGTGGCAGTCCGTGCACTCGTTCGTGTTCGGCACCGTGTAGTCGTTCGTCCGCGTCGCCCCGTCCTCGTCGACCCACGACACCGCGCGGATCGCCCCGGCGACCGTGCGCTTCGCGTGCGCCGGGTCCGGGTCGCCCGCCGCGTACACATAGGTGTGCGCCGCCCAGCCCCCCGACTCGTGCACGAGGAGCCGCGTCTCGAGGAGCTGCTCGCCCTTGCTCGGGTCGCGCGCGTCCACCGGCAGCGCGAACGTCTTGACCACGATCGCCCCGACCGGCAGCTCCCATGGCCCCGTCGCCGTGTACCCGACGGTCTTCCCCTCGGGCACCCACAGGAAGCGGTGCTTCCACGCGTAGTCGCTGAAGAGCGGCGACATCACGTCGTAGCGCACGACCCGCGCGTTCGGCGTCTGCGTCGCGGCGTCGGCGAAGATCCCCCACTCGGCGAGCGTGGCCCACGGCTTGCCCTCGGGCGCCGGGTTCACCTCCGTCGGCGCGCCGCTCCCGCCGTCGTCACCGCAGGCGCCCGCGACGGTCGCCGCGAGCGCGAGCGCGAGCGCCGCGCTCCCCGCGAGCTGCCGAGACCAGCTCATCAATTGCCCACCCCGTCGAAGCTCTCGTACTCGGTCTGCGCCGCGAGCGTGCACGTGTGCCCGGTCGTGTCGGTCGTGGCGTTCTCGGCGTCGAGCCCGGCGAAGTCCCGGAAGCTCGTCGGGCTCGCCCCGAGGCAGATCTCCGCGTCCCCACCCTCGCGCACGTCACCGTCCCAGAGCACGTTCTCGAGCGGCGACGCGCCGATCGCGAGCATCGCGCCCGTCGGGTTCGTCCCGTTGTCGGTGAACGTGTTGCTGTGCACGTAGATCCGCTCGAGGTACGGGTCGAGGTCGGGATCGTTGTTCGTGACCTGCCCGCCCGTGAGCGTCTCCATGAGCCCGAAGCTCACCATCACGATGCCCGCGCCGTCGTTGCCGGACACCGTGTTGTCGCGGATCTCGACGTCCTTCGCCGCGAGCAGCAGGAACCCGAGCCCCTTCGGCACGAAGGACACGATCGACCCCGCCTCCGCGAAGTTCTGCCGGTTGTTGTCGTGCACGTCGTTGTCGCGCACGAGCACGCTCCCGACCGACTTCACCTTCAGGTTCGGCAGCGCGAAGACCAGGATCCCCGCGGTGTTGTCGTACGACTCGTTCTCGTACACGTCGGCGTGGTGCGAGTTCTCGATCTCGATGCCGGCCACGTTCCCGTGCACCTTGTTGCGTCGCACGATCGCGTAGTCGCAGCTCCCGACGTAGATCCCCGCGTCCGCCGCGCCCACGACCTCGCTGTCCTCGATGATCGTCTTCGAGCAGTCGTTCGGGTACACGGCGTAGGCGCCGTTGTCGGTCACGCTCCCCGCGTCCCAGCTCACCTTGATGTTGCTGAAGCGCGACTGGTCCGCCTGCACGACGATGCCGTTCCCAGGCGAGTTCTTGATGCTCAGGTCCTGGATGGTGAAGCCGTCGGCTGTCACCACGAACGCGTCGTCGCCGACCGCCTGCGAGCCGAAGTCGAGCACGACGTCGTCCCGCGTGGCCCCGATGCCCTTGATCGTGATGTCCGCGTGGTTGGCGAGCGAGAGCTTGCGGTTCAGCTTGTAGGTGCCGGCCTTCAAGCAGATCGTCTCCCCGGATTGGGCGTCGATGAACGCCGTCTGGAGCGACGTCACGTCGTCGGCTTCGGGCGAGAGCGCCTGATCGCACCCGGCGGGGATCGCCGCTCCGCCGTCGTCACCGCAGGCGACGAGGGGAGCAGCCGCGGTGAGAGCGACACATAGGCTGGCGAGTCGAAGGCTCTGGCGCATCGGATCCTCGTGTGACGGAGCTCGGGACTGAGCGCTGAGAGAGTAGCGAGCGGCCCCTGCCCGCGCAAGGGAGCCGCCCGCGCGCCGCAGTCAGGGCGCGGCGGGGCAGATCGGCGTGTCGTCGTAGGGGAACCCCATCAGCACCGTCGCGAGCCCGGCGCCGGTCGCGAGCCCCTCGCAGCGCGCCGCGTCGAGCCAGTCGACCAGGTCCGGCGCGCTGTAGCCGCGGTCGAGCGCCGCGTCCCGATAGCGCGCCCCGCGCACGATCGCCCACTCGGCGTCGCCGAGCGCCATCGTGTCCGCCTCGCCCGCGGCGACGTGCGCGTCCCACGCGTCCCAGAGGATCGCGGCCACGGCGCCCTCGTTCAGGTCCTGCGTCATCGAGAGCCCCGGCTGCGGCAGCGGCAGCGACGTCAGCGGCGCGTAGCTCGAGTCGATCCCCGAGCTCCCGATCGCCTCGAGGTCGACCCAGTAGTTGGTCCCCCCCTGGATCCCGAAGAAGCGCGCCTGCTCGCTCCCGGCCATCGCGCTCACCTGCGTCTGCCCGAAGAACGTCGCGTGCCCCTCGCTCCACGCGAGCGCGGCGTTCGTGCGCCCCGCCCACGAGTGCGTCCCGCCGACCTGCGGCGCGTACGAGAACACGTCGAGCACGTAGTGCCCGAGCTCGTGCAGGCTCAGGCTCGGCGTCCACTGGAGCGGCGCGTACGGCGTCGTCCCCGAGAGCCACATGAACCGGTCGAACGACGTGGTCGCGGCCCCCTGCAGCTCGAGCGGCCCCCAGTTGTCCGGGAAGTAGCACGCGAGGCACGACGGCGTCGTGTTCGGCGCCCACACCACCGCGAGCGACGGCGCGTCCCGCCGCGCGAGCCCGAGGCGCGCGAGCACCCGGTCGAGCGCGTCGCGCACCGTGCCGAGGATCTCGAGCGCGCCGCTCCCCTGCGCCTGCGTGATGGTCGTCTCGCCGAGGTCGAGCGAGCCCGCCGGCGCCACGACCGTCCAGGCCCACGCGCGCGTCGCCGGGACCACCTTGTGCTCCTGCGTCGGGAACGACACCCCCACGGTGTCGATGAGGGTCACGAACGGGTACCCGTCCTCGTCCGGCGCCGCCGCCGCGAGCGTCGCGCGCACGGTGCCCGTCGGCGCCGCCGCGAGCGGCAGCCGGAAGCGCCCCTCCGCGTCCGTCACGACCCGCCCGAGCTCGACCTCGCCCGCCGTGAGCACCACCTCGAGCCCGACGACCGGCACCGCGACCGGCGCCGTGAGGCCCGAGAGCGACGCGTTCGGCTCGCGCCGCTCGCGCAGGAGGCGCCCCTCGGCGACGAGCTCGCACTGGCCTGCGTCGTCGCAGGTGTACGGGGCCGCGCACGCGCCGCACGCGCCGCCGCAGCCGTCGTCGCCGCAGACGCGCCCCTCGCAGGCCCGCTCGCAGCACGACCCGTCGTCGAGGCAGACGTCGTCGCCCGCGCACGCGCCGCAGCTCCCGCCGCAGCCGTCGTCGCCGCACTCGACCCCCTCACAGCTCGCCGGGCACGGGAGGCACGCGCCCCCCGCGCACCCCCACGGGCACGCCTCGACCGGCGCCCCGACGCCGCCGCACGAGTCCAGCGCGCACAGCGCGTCCCCGCAGCAGCCGGTCAGCACCGTCGGCGCGCACGCGCACACGCGTTGTGCAGTGCACACCTCGCCATCATGGCATTCTCCGCAGCTCCCGCCGCATCCGTCGCCGCCGCATTCCGCACCTGCACACGACCCGACGCAGGGCCGACACGCCCCGCCCTCGCAGCCTCGCTCGCACTGCTCGAGGCGCGCCGTCTCGACCCCGCAGGCGTCGAAGGCGCACACGTCGTCGTCCCCGCAGCAGCCGACGCTCGCCGCCCCCGTGCAGACGCAAGCGCCCTCCTCGCACGCGACGGTCGTCCCCTCGCACGCCCCGCAGGAGCCGCCGCAGCCGTCGTCGCCGCACGCGCGCCCCCCGCAATCCGGCGCGCACGCGAGACACGCCCCGCCCGCGCAGCCGAAGGGACAGCTCGTCACGCGCTCTCCGAGCCCACCGCAGCCGTCCACGAAGCAGATCCCGCCCTCGCAGCACGCGACGCCCACGCGCGGCTCGCACACGCACTGGCCGCTCGCCGCGTCGCACACCTCGCCCGGGGCGCCGCACGCCCCGCAGGAGCCGCCGCAGCCGTCGTCGCCGCACGCGCGCCCCTCGCAAGCGGGCGCGCAGCCATGGCAGCCGCCCTCGTCGCAGCCGCCCGGGCACGCCGCGACCACCTCACCCGGGGCGCCGCACGAGTCCACCGCGCACAGGGCCCCGTCGCAGCACGCGACGCCGCCGGCGCGCGGGGCGCAGGCGCAGGCGCCCTCGTCGCCGCAGACCGCCCCGCCCTCGCAGCTCCCGCACGACCCGCCGCAGCCGGCGCTCCCACACGCGCGGCCGGCGCAGTCGGGCTCGCAGGCGAGGCAGCGCCCGCCGTCGCAGCCGCTCGGGCACGCGGCGACGACCGCCTCGCGACCGCCGCAGGAGTCGAAGCGGCACACCGCGGCGCCGCCCCCGTCGAGCTCGCAGCAGGCGTCGTGATCGTCCGCGACGCACGCGCAGCGCCCGCCGACGCAGGCCTCGCCCGCGCCGTCGCACGTCCCGCACGAGCGCCCGCAGCCGTCGTCGCCGCACTCGGCGCCGCCGCAGGGGGCGTCGCAGGCGAGGCACGCGCCGTCCGAGCAGCCGAAGGCGCAGGCCGCGACGGGCTCGCCGGCCCCGCCGCAGGCGTCGACGGGGCAGAGCGCGTCGCCGCAGCAGGCGACCTCGCCCGTGGGCTCGCACGCGCACGCGCCGCCCTCGCGCAGCCGCGCGCGCACGCGGCGACCCAGGACGAGCGCGCGCGCCGCAGCCGGGGTCCATGCAGATCCCGCCGCTCCCGTCGGCCTCGCAGCACACGACCGCCGGCGCGCCCGCGACGCACCGCGGCGGCGGCGTCGCGACCTCGCCTGCGTCGCAGGCCCCGAGCGCGAGACCGACCGCGAGCGCCAGCGCGATCGCGAGCCCAGCGCCCGCGCCACCTCGTCGTGTCCCGATCAAGCCCTCGCACCTCCCGCGGCGGCGCCGGCCGCGCCGCTCCGAGCGTACCCCAGCGCGCCCGCCCGGATCCACGGCCACGGCGCGCGCGCGTCACCGCTCGATTCATCGGCGACGGTGGCTATCTACATGACCTCGTTCTGCACCCTGCGGCGCCGGCCGCCGCGGGTGGACCTCGGTCCACGAACCGCCGTATGAAGGGGACATCATGGCAGCTCGAGGACCCGAGGCGACACGCGCGCCGGCGCCGCGCGAGGCGGGCGCGAAGAACGGCGGTGCAGACGACGTCCGCGCCACCGCGCCAGCGCGCGCCGCGGACGCCGAGGGGCGCACCGCGCACCTGAGCCGCGCCGATCTCGGGCGCCTCCTCCGCGCCCGCGAGCCGCAGACCATGCTCGTCGAGGAGCGGATCCTGCGGCGCGTCGTGCGCGAGGATCGCGGGATCCTCGGGATCGCGAGCCACGTCCCCCACGCCCATTGCTACGCCGCCCCCGCCGCGCTCCTCCGGAAGGTCGTCGAGGACGACGAGCGCGACGTCGACCCCGCCACCTGGAGCGGCCTCGGCTACCTCATCGCCGTGGACGAGGACGAGCTCGCCCAGGCCGACCGCGCCGACGCCCTCCGCGACGCCTGGCGCCGCCTCTTCCACGCCCGCGTGGACGGCGAGCTCCGCGTCCGCCTCGACGGCGTGTCGCTCTCGCGCTCCCGCGTCCTCGAGACCATCGATCGCGTCGGCCAGACCGCGTTCGACGAGGTGCGCGCGGTGCTCACCGACGAGGGGCTCGTCGACGAGGAGGCCACCCCCGAGGCCGCGCTCTGCGAGCTCGTCGCGCTCTACCAGGAGACGCGCTACTTCACCCCCGAGCTCCTGCGCGTCACCTTCCCGGCGCTCGCCGGGCGCGCGAACGTCGAGCAGATCATCGACGGGCTCCTCGACGCCCGCGCCCTCTTCGAGGCCACCCGCCCCGAAGGCGCCACGGTCGCCAAGGCCCACGTCGTCCCCGAGCGCGGCCCGCGCTTCGCCGCCCGCGCCGTCTCCGCCGACCGCGCCCGCCGCCTGCTCGACCGCGCGGTCCTCGCCCGCGAGCGCGGCGACGACTCGCTCGCCGCGATCCTCTGCTCCCGCACCGCGGGCGTCGGCGACGACGGCCTCTCCGAGCGCGCGAGCGCCCTCGAGCAGCGCGCGCTGACCTCCCTCGGCCGCCGCCTCGCCGCCCTGTCGGCGCCGCCCTCCGCCGCGCCCTCCGCGGACGACGCCGCCGCCTGGCGCGAGGCCCTCGCCCCGCTCACGGGCCTCGCCCGCGCCGGCATGAAGCGCGTCGAGGCGCGACTCCTCCACGACCTCCAGCGCGCCTGCGACCACGCCGAGCGCGAGTCCTTCGAGGTGAGCCTCCCGCGCTGGCTCCGCACGCTCGGCCGCTCCCCGCTCCGCCGCCCCCTCCCCTGCCAGCGCCTCGTCGAGATCGCCCGCGACCTCCGCCGCGCCGCGAAGCGCCTCCCGCTCGCGCGCCTCGAGCCGGCCGACCGCGCGCGCCTCCGGCGGACCCTCGCGGCCGCCGTGCGCGCCGCCGAGGCGGCCGTGCGCGTCGACCTCGGCGCGAAGATCGTGGCCGCCTTCACGAGCGCCGGGCTCGAGCCGAAGAACGTCCCCGAGCGCGTCGCGCGCGACAAGGTCACCGCCGAGCTCCTCGATCACATGCTCGACAGCGGCTTCATCGCGTTCGGCGACGTCCGCGACGCCCTCGCGCGCAACGAGCTCAAGCTCCAGGACCTCTCGTCGCTGAAGGAGTTCTTCGTCGGCGACGCCCTCCTCCGCGTCGACCGCGCCCTCGACCGCGCCCTCGACGGCGTCTACCGCCGCGGCGAGATCTACCGCCGCGCCCTCCAGCGCATGAGCTCCCTCGGCTTCGCGAACGTCGTCGGGCGCTTCCTCGTGCTCTACGCGATCCTCCCGTTCGGCGGCGCCTACGTCATCGTCAGCGGCATCCACCACATCGCCGGGCCCCTCATCGAGCTCGCCACCGGGCACCACCCGGAGATCTTCACCGACACGCTCTTCCTCGCGATCGGCGTCTTCCTGTTCCTGATGCTGCACGTACCGGCCTTCCGCCGCGCCCTCGGCAGCTTCTTCCGCGGCGTCGGCCGCGGCCTGCGCTTCGCCTTCGTCACCGTGCCGACCGCGATCCGCCGCCTCCCGGCGGTGCGCTGGCTCGTGAAGACGCCCGCCTTCAAGGCGTTCCGGCTCGCCGTCTGGCGCCCGCTCGTCTTCGCGAGCCCGATCCCCATCGCCGTCGGCCTCGCCACGTGGAGCTGGCACTGGGCGCTCTGGGCAGGGGGCCCCGCGTTCCTCGTGCTCGCCGTCTTCCTCGCGTCGCGCGCGGGCCGCCGCTTCCAGGAGGCCACCGTCGACCGCGTCGGCCGCGGCTGGCGCCACATCCGCTACAACGTCGTCCCCGGCATCCTCGAGGGCACGCTCCGCTTCTTCAAGCGCGTCGTCGAGCTCATCGAGATCGGCCTCTACAAGGTCGACCAGTGGCTCCGCTTCCGCCGCGGCGAGTCCACCGTGTCGCTCGCCGTGAAGGCCGTCTTCGGGCTCGTGTGGGCCTTCGTCGCCTACCTCGTGCGCCTCTACGTGAACCTGCTCATCGAGCCGCAGGTGAACCCCATCAAACACTTCCCCGTGGTCACGGTGAGCCACAAGATCATCCTCCCGATGAGCATCACGCTCACCGAGATCCTCTCGAAGCCGCTCGCCCCCATCATGGGTGACGTCGCCTCGAAGGCCTTCGCCGGCACCACGGTCGTCCTCCTGCCCGGCGTCTTCGGCTTCCTGGTCTGGGAGTTCAAGGAGACCTGGCGCCTCTACGCCGCGAACCGCCACCGGGAGCTCAAGCCCGTGCGTGTCGGGAGCCACGGCGAGACCCTCGCGCGCCTCCTCCGCCCCGGCTTCCACTCGGGCACCGTGCCGAAGGTCTTCCGGAAGCTCCGGAAGGCGGAGCGCAAGGGCCACTCCGCCGAGGTCCGGAAGCAGTCCGAGGCGCTCCACCACGTCGAGGAGGCCGTCGCCCACTTCGTCACCCGCGAGCTCTTCGCGCTTTTGACGCAGTCCGGCCGGTTCCCCGAGGCCCACGCCCTCCGCGTCGAGAAGGTCGAGATCACGACCTTCCACCTCGGCGTCGTCGTCGGCTGCCCGCCGCTCGGCCCGCCGCTGACGCTCGCCTTCGACGAGCAGTCGCACTTCCTCGTCGCGAGCGTCGCCGACCGCGGCTTCCTCGACGCCCTCCCCGCCGAGGCCGCCGCCGCCTTCGAGTCCGCCGTGTTCGGCCTCTACAAGCGCGCCGGCGTCGACCTCGTCCGCGAGCACATCGTCTCGCTCCTCCCCGGCCGCCCCCCCTACGACGTCGCCAAGAACGGCCTCGTCGTGTGGCCCGGGAAGGGCTTCACGACCGAGGTGGTCTACCCGCTGCGGCAGCGCGCGCTCCTCCTCCAGCCGCGCGTCACGGGCCCGCCGCCGCCGGTCCCTTACGGCGCGCTCGTCGCGGCCGAGCTCTTCTTCAAGAAGCGCCCCGTCCCCTGGACGACCTGGGTCGACACGTGGACGGCGACCGACCCGCCCGCGCCGCCGCTCCGCGTCGCCCTCGGCGCGCTCCCCCTCCTCGACGACGACAGCCTCGGCAACGCCTACCTCGACGACGACACCGGCCCCGCGCCCCCGGTCGGGCTCGACCCGGCGGTCGCCTAGATGTCCCCGGAGGGCAGCTAGTGCTCGAGACCCTCCGCGAGCTCGCCCCCGCGCTCGCCGCCTTCCTGGCGGTCGCGGTGGTGGTCGCGGCGGCCATCCACGCGGTGCTCTACAAGCGCGACCTGCGCGCGGCGGTCGGCTGGACCTCGGTCATCGTGGCGCTCCCGGTCGTCGGCGCCGTGCTCTACTGGCTCCTCGGCATCAACCGCGTCCAGAGGAAGGCGAGCGCCCTCTACCGGACGCACAAGCGCCTCTACCTGCCGCCGCCCGAGCGGCAGGCGGGCCTCGAGGTGCTCGGCCCGACGACGAACCTCGCGCGCCTCGCGCGCCTCATGGACCGGCTCACGGTCTTCCCGCTGACGGCCGGCAACAGCGTCCGCCCGCTCCGGAACGGCGACGCCGCCTACCCGGAGATGCTCGAGGCGATCGACTCGGCCCAGAGCACCATCGCCCTCGAGACGTACATCTTCGACCGCGACGTGATCGGCATGCGCTTCGTCGAGGCCCTCGGCCGCGCCGTCGCGCGCGGCGTCGAGGTGCGCGTCCTCATCGACGCGGTCGGCGCGCGCTACTCCTTCCCGACCGTCCTGCGCCCGCTCAAGAAGCACGGCGTCCGCGCGGCGCGCTTCAACCGCACGGTGCTGCCGTGGCGCTGGACCTACGCGAACCTCCGGAGCCACCGGAAGCTCCTCATCATCGACGGGCAGCGCGCCTTCACGGGCGGGCTCAACATCCGCGACGGGCACCTCGTCGACGCGCGCCCGCGCCGCCCCATCGTCGACCTCCACTTCGAGGTCGAGGGCCCGGTCGTCGAGCAGATGGTCGTCGCGTTCGCCGAGGACTGGCACTTCGTCACGCACGAGCGCCTCGACGGCGACGGCTGGTTCCCGGTGCTGCCGCCGTGCGGCGGCACGTTCGCGCGCGCCATCATCGACGGCCCCGACGACGACCTCGACAAGCTCCGCTGGACGGTGCTCGGCGCGCTCGCCTGCGCGAAGCGCGAGGTCGTCATCGTGACGCCCTACTTCCTGCCGGAGGCCGATCTGCTCGCCGCGCTCTCGCTCGCCGTCCTGCGCGGGGTGCAGGTGACGGTGCTCATCCCCGAGCACAACAACCAGTGGCTCGTGAAGTGGGCCTGCGACGCGCTCCTGCCGCAGGTGCTCGAGTGGGGGGTGCGCGTCTTCCGCGTCGGCGGCGCGTTCGACCACACGAAGGTCATGCTGGTCGACGCGCACTGGGTGCTCTTCGGCTCGGCGAACCTCGATCCGCGGAGCCTGCGCCTCAACTTCGAGCTGAACCTCGAGGCGTACAGCGAGGAGCTCGCGAGGGACGTCGGCGAGCTCGTCGCGGAGAAGCGCGGGCGATCGCTCGAGGTGACGCTCAGGGAGCACGAGGCGCGGTCGATCTTCCGCCGCCTGCGCGACGGCTTCGCGCGCCTCTTCGTGCCGTATCTCTGAGGAGAGCCGCGCGCGAGGCCGCCGAGAGCGCGCTCCGCGGCCCGGCGCCCGCCCTTGTCGTCCCCCCGCCGCGGTGGCAAGATGCGGCGGCCGCGGGCCGGTGAGGCCCGCCGAGACGCGACGCCCGGACCCGGAGAGCGAGCCATGGAGCTGACCTACGACCTCATCGCCCCCCTCGTCGCCCAGGAGGACGTCTCCGGCCGCACCGTGTCGGTGATCTTCCAGTGCCCGGTGTCGGGGCGGCAGGTGCGCTCGTCCGCGCAGGTCGTGGAGGACCGCGGCAAGGCCATCGGCAAGGAGATGAAGCGCTCGCTCTGGCGGAACCTGCGCTGGTCGATGATGAGCACGATGCGCTCGATGTTCGGCTACGGGCTCGCCGGCCACGTCGGCGCGGCCGTCGCGGACACGGCGCTCTCGAGCCAGGACTACCGCCACTACCAGCCCACCGAGGCCGAGGTGAAGCAGGCCACGGTCGACGCCTTCGTGAACGTGCAGCAGCAGTTCGCGTGGGACGCGTCGGGGCAGCGCTTCGTGTCGGCGCAGGTCTTCCGGGAGCTGCAGACGGAGTTCGCGACGCTCGTGCAGTCGCAGCCGCTCGACAAGCCGTGGGACAAGAACATCCTCGCGCGCATGCTCGCCGAGGTCGCGGCGGCCGACGGGCACGTCGAGGACAGCGAGCGCGACTTCTTCCACGGCATCATGGGCGGCGAGGGGCCGAGCCTCGACGAGCTCGTGCGGAAGCCGCGCCTCACGGCGGCCGAGCTCGAGGAGACGAGCCCCGAGGTGCGGAAGGTGATGCTCCTCGTGACGACCGCGGTCGCGATGAGCGACGAGGAGTACTCGGTCGCCGAGCGGGAGCACCTGACGCGGCTCTGCCAGGGGCTCGGGCTCCAGTCGGCGGACCTCGCGAAGGCCGAGCAGCTCGCGGCGGACTACCTCGTCGACCAGGCGCTCGAGGCGGCGTACGGCGACGGGCAGCTCGACAGCGCCGAGCGGCTCAAGGTCGACGTGCTCGCGGCCAAGCTCCACGTCGCGCCCGAGCGCGTGCAGCGCCTCGACGCGCGCTGCCGGAAGCGGAAGGGGTTGTTGTAGCCACGGCAGCGAGCGATACGGCGCGAATCCCAAACAAAACCCAGAAGTGAACGCCATTCACATCACCCCCCACGGGAGATGACACCATGACCGACGCCCTGATCTTCGACTCCGTCCGGACGCCGCGCGGCAAGGGCAAGAGCTCGGGCTCGCTCTACACGGTGCGGCCCGTCGAGCTCCTCGCGGGCGCGCTCCGCGCCCTGCGCGACCGCAACGACCTCGACACGAAGCAGGTCGACGACGTGGTCATGGGCTGCGTCACGCAGACCGAGGACCAGGGCGCCTGCATCGCGCGCTTCGGCGCGCTCCAGGCGGGCTACGAGTTCGAGGCGACCGGCGTCACGCTGAACCGCTTCTGCGGCTCGGGGCTCGAGGCCGTGAACCACGCGGCCACGATGGTCGCGAGCGGGTTCTTCGATCTCGTCGTCGCGGGCGGCGTCGAGAGCATGTCGCGCGTCAGGATGGGCGCCGACGGCGGCGCCATCTGGGACCCGGAGACCCAGTGGCGCGTCGGCACCGTGCCGCAGGGGATCTCGGCGGATCTCCTCGCGACGCTCTACGGCATCACGCGCGAGGAGGCCGACGCCTTCGCGCTCCGGAGCCAGCAGCGCGCGACGATGGCGTGGGAGAAGCGGGCGTTCGCCAAGAGCGTCGTGCCGGTGGTCGACGAGAACGGCCTCACCATCCTCGACCGCGACGAGCTCATCCGCCCGGACACGACCGCCGACGGGCTCGCGGCGCTGAGGCCGTCGTTCGAGATGCTCGGCAAGCAGTTCGCGCTCGACGAGATCACGAAGCGCCGCTACCCGCAGGTCGAGAGCGTGAACCACATCCACCACGCCGGGAACAGCTCGGGCATCGTCGACGGCGCCGCCGCCGTGCTCGTCGCGAGCGCGGCCAAGGGGAAGGAGCTCGGGCTCACGCCGCGCGCGAGGATCCGCTCGATGGCGCTCGCGGGCGACGAGCCGGTGCTGATGCTGGCCGGGCCGATGCCCGCGTCGCGGAAGGCGCTGAAGAAGGCGGGCATGCAGGTCTCCGACATCGATCTCTTCGAGGTCAACGAGGCGTTCGCGGCCGTCCCGCTCGCGTTCATCAAGGACCTCGGGGTCGACCCCGACAAGGTCAACGTCGACGGCGGCGCCATCGCGATGGGGCACCCGCTCGGCGCGACCGGCGCGATGCTCCTCGGGACGGCGCTCGACGCGCTCGAGCAGCGCGACCTGAACACCGCGCTCATCACGCTCTGCATCGGCGGCGGGATGGGGATCACGACCATCATCGAGAGGGTGTAGCGATGACCACCGCACGCAATGAAGCCGTGGAGATGGCGTTCGACGCCGCGACCGGGGTCGCGACGCTCTCGCTCGCGATGGAGGGGCGCGCCAACAAGGTCGACGAGACCTTCGCGCGCGGCCTGAACGGCGCGCTCGACTGGGCGAAGGCGCAGGCCGGGCTCAAGGGCGTCGTGCTCACGTCGTCGCACAAGAACTTCTGCGTCGGCGCCGACATCGACGGGCTCTACCCGCAGCGCACGCCCAAGGACACGGCCGCGTACGTGGCCGGCCTGAACAGCGTCTTCCGCAAGATGGAGACGCTCGGCGTGCCGGTCGCCTGTGCGCTGGTCGGCTCGGCGCTCGGCGGCGGCTACGAGACGGCGCTCGCGACGCACTACCGCGTGGCGCTCGACCACGGGAGCGTGCAGATCGGCCTCCCCGAGGTCGGGCTCGGCGTCATCCCGGGCGCCGGCGGGACGCAGCGCCTGCCGCGCCTCATCGGGATCCAGAAGGCGCTCGAGCAGATCACGGCGGGGCAGCCGGCGCGCGCGGAGAAGGCGCACAAGCTCGGCATGGTCGAGGCGCTCGCGCCGACGCGCGAGGCGGTCGTCGAGGCCGCGACGCGCTGGGTCATCGACAACCCACGCCACACGAAGCAGCCGTGGGACCAGCGCGGCAGCACCATCCCCGGCCCGCAGCCGGGGAGCGACGACGCGCGCAACATGTTCATGGCGGCGACCGCCATGATCTTCAAGAAGACGGCGGGGACGATGCCGCAGGTGGAGGCCGTGGTCTCCGCGATGCAGGAGGGGCTCCCGCTCGAGTTCGACCGCGCGCTCGAGGTGGAGCGGCGCTACTTCGTGCGCTGCGCCGTGTCGGACCAGTCGAAGGACATGATCCGGACGTTCTGGTACCACCGGAACGCGGCGCTGAAGGCGGAGGGGCTGCCGCTCGCCGAGGCGCACGGCTTCAAGAAGCTCGCGATCCTCGGCGCGGGCATGATGGGCGCGGGGCTCGGCTTCATCGCGGCCGCGAAGGGGCTCGAGGTCGTCGTCAAGGACATCGCGCAGGAGGCGCTCGACGCGGCGAAGGCGCACGCGGCGGCGGAGGCGAAGGGGAAGAAGCACCTCTCGGCCGAGCAGCAGCAGCAGATCCTCGACCGCATCACCTACACGCTCGACTACCAGGACTGCGCAGGCGCCGACCTCGTCATCGAGGCGGTGGTCGAGGACGACCGCGTGAAGTACGCGGTCACGAAGGACGTCGAGCCCCTCCTCGCGGCGGGCGCCGTGTTCGCGTCGAACACGTCGGCCATCCCGATAACCCACCTCGCGAAGGCGTCCGAGCGGCCGGAGTCGTTCATCGGGCTCCACTTCTTCTCGCCGGTCGAGAAGATGCCGCTCCTCGAGATCATTCGCGGGGAGCGCACGTCCGACGAGGTCGTCGGCCGCTGCGTGCGCTTCGCGCTCGACCTCGGGAAGCTGCCGATCGTCGTGAACGACGGCTACGGCTTCTTCACGAGCCGGACGTTCGCGACGTACTTGATGGAGGCCGTCGCGATGGTCGCCGAGGGGCACGACCCGGTGCTCATCGAGTGGGCCGCGCGGCAGGCGGGCATGGTCGTGTCGCCGCTCAAGGTCTACGACGAGGTGTCGCTGCGGCTCGGCATCAAGGGGATCATGCAGCGCGAGAAGTACCTCGGGGAGGACCTCTCGGGGGTCCCGGCCATCCGCCTCATGAAGGCGATGGTCGAGGATCACGGCCGCATCGGGAAGGTCGCGGGCAAGGGCTTCTACGAGTACGCCGGGCGCGAGCGGCACATCTGGTCGGGGCTCCGGCCGCTCGTGCGCGAGCTCTTCGGCGAGGTGAAGCCCGACAAGACCGGCGTGGACGTCATCGCCGACCGGCTGATGCTCGTTCAGGTCGCGGAGGTCGCGCGCTGCCTCGAGGAGGGGATCCTCGTCCGGAAGCACGACGCCGAGGTGGGGGCCATCTTCGGGATCGGGTTCGCGCCGAGCTCGGGCGGGCCGCTCGCCTGGATGGACCGGCGCGGGATCCGGGACGTCGTGACGGCGCTGCGCGGGCTCGCCGACGAGCACGGCGAGCAGTACGCGCCGCCGAAGATCCTCGTCGACATGGCCGAGCGCGGCGAGCGCTTCTTCCCCGAGGTCTGAACGTCCGGCGGCCGGGGTGTCGGCCGCGCGCTCTGCGTCGGCGTCCCGGCGAGGAGCGGCGAGGCTCATGACGACGACGCCCCCCGGCGGCGCGCCGAGAGGAAACAAGAAGCTCAACCGCCCCGGTGAGGGCGGCTTCTTCAGCGGCGCGGGCGTGCGCTTCCGGCGGGCGCTCGCCGCGGACCTCGACGGGGGCGTGCTCCTCGCGGACGAGGCGCCGCTCGCGCCAGGCCCGGACGCGCCGCAGGGGGAGTGGGCGTTCTTCAAGCTGCGGGTGTGGCGGCGCGCGGTGCTGTGGCTCGCGCTCGTGGCGCTCGTGCCGATGCTGGTGGTGAACCTCGTGTCGACGATCGTCGACATGGCGGACTCGGACTTCGGCGATCTCCGGGTCGACCCGGACGCGCTCTCGGCGATGAACGCGCTCTCGCTGCTCCTGCTCGCGCTCGACGTGGGGCTCGCGGTGGGGGTGCTGACGGCGTATCGCCGCTGGGCGAGCTGGCGGCGGTCGCGGCGCGTGCTCTTCTGGACGTGGCTCCTCGCGTTCGCGGGGCCCTTCGTGACGGCGCTCTTCCCGGCGCGGGCGCTCGCGGGGGGAGGCAACGAGGGCGCGCAGATGCTGATCGGGCTCCTCGGCGCGACGCTGGTGTTCGCGGAGCTCGCGCCGAAGGCGATCTCGCTCATCCCGGGTCTCCTGAGGGCGGCGGTGTCGGCGAAGGTGCTCTTCCCGCGGAGCGGCGCGCCGGGGTGGCTCATCCGGCTGGCGGCGCCGTTCTACCTGCTCCTGGTCTTCGTGGTGATGTTGGTGCCGTACCAGGTGAGCGGGAGCCCGCTCTTCGTGGTGGCGCTGCTCGCGTTCTGCGCGGCGCCCGTGTGGCTCTGGCGGAGCGGCGGCGCGCTCGCGAAGCCGACGAGCCTGGAGGACGCGGTCGCGGCGGTGCGCCGGACGCGGCTCGTGCAGGGCCTCCTGAACGGGGTGGGCCTGGTCTTCCTCGTGGCGGGGGTGGTGTCGAGCCCGCTCCCGGTGGGGCCGCTGAAGGTGGTGGAGCTCGTGCTGGGGCTCGGGGCGAACGTGCTCGTGCTGAGCGTGGTCGGCCTCGACGCGCTGGTCGCGGCGATGCTGACGCAGCACGACCTCGACGGCACGGAGCTCGAGCGCGACGGGACGATCCTGCAGAAGCACGCGATGACGGAGTTCGCGGCGGCGGCGGGCGACGAGCCGCCATCCGGGCCCGCGACGCCGGCTGCGCCTGAGACCGGGCCCGGCGACGGCACCTAAGGCATTGGCGGGGCTCCGTTTTTTCACCACGGAGGCCCAGAGAAACCTTAAGGGTTTGGCGGGGCTCCGCTTTTTTCACCACGGAGGCACGGAGGCACGGAGGGTTCAGCGGTCTCCGCGAGACCCGTCTCCGGGTCGTGTTCCGCGCTATCCGGGGGAGGAGGAGGAGGAAGACCCATTTCAGCGTCTCCCTCCCTCTCCACCAGAGCGCCGAACACCACCGGATGAGAACGGAGACGAGACCCTCGGAGACCACCGAGCCCTCCGTGCCTCCGTGCCTCCGTGGTTTCCCCCACGAAGTCCATCAAGCTCCGAGGCTCGAACCCGCCAGCGAGAGGCTAAGCAACGCCCGCCGCCCCTCCTCCCTCCTCCCTCCGTGTCTCCGTGTCTCCGTGGTCACGCTCCGCCGGAGCCGCAGCGCCACCGCGCGTCACGGCGCGACCGCGCGGCAGGCGAGCTCGTAGCCGAAGCTGCAAGCCTTCTTCAGGAGCTCCTGCGCCTTCGCGGCGTCCTGCGGCGCGCCCACGCCGACGTTCAGCAGCACCCCGGCCCCGTGGCAGCCGATGGGCTCGCCCCCCGCGCACGACTTCGTGAAGGCCTGGTAGGCGCCCGCCATGTCCTCGCCCGTGCCGAGGCCGTTCACCCTGGCCACGCCCTCGTTCGCGCACCCCATCGGATCGTCGCCGCTGCACGCGAGGCGCGTCAGCTGGAACGCCGCCTTCGGGTCCGCGTCGCCGCCGTCGCCCGCCGCCACCATCGCGCCGAGGTTCACGCACGCGTCGAACGCCTGCGCCTCGCAGCCCGCCTTGTAGCGCTCCCGCGCCTCCTCGAGCTTGCCCGCCGCCTCGGCCATCAACCCGAGCTTCATGCAGGCCGCGCCTCGCTTCTCGCCGCACGCCTTCGTGAAGAAGTCCCGCGACGCCTCGAACTTCTGCGGGTTGTCGAGCCGATACCGCTGCATCGCCCCGACGATGCACCCCGGGCTGTCCGCCCCCGTCGAGCACGCCCCCTTGCCGGACAGCGCCTTCTCCGCGTCCGGCCCGCAGAAGCGCTCGCCGCCGTAGCTGCACGCGTTCGCGAAGAGCTCCTTCGCCCGCGCCTTGTCCGGCTTCGCGCCGATCCCGTCGCGCGTCATGATCGCCGACTGCAGGCACGACCGCGCGTCCTGCACGTCGCACCCCGCGAGGAAGGCGCCGAGCGCGTTCCCGAAGTCCTTGTCGCCGCCCTCCCCGCGCTGCCACATGAGCCCGAGCGCGTAGCAGCCGACGGCGTCGCCGAGCTTGCAGCTCTTCCCGAGGATGAAGCGCACCCGCACGAGGTCCGCCGGCACCCCCTTCCCCTCGCGGTAGACCCGCGCGAGGTAGCGGCAGCTCTCGAGGAAGCCCCCGGAGCAGGCCTCGTCGTAGAGCTTCACCGCCTTCGCCGGGTCCGCCGGCACGCCGCTCCCCGTCTCGACGAGCCGCGCGAGCTCGTGGCAGCCCTCGGCCTCCTTCTTGTCGCACGCCATCCCGAGGTACTTCTGCGCGGCCGCCATGTCCTGCGGCCCGCGGTCGCCGTTCGCGTAGGCCACGCCGAGCTCGACACACTCGCCCCACTTGCCCGCGTTGCAGCCCGCCTCGAGCTGCGCCCGCGTCTTCTGCGCGGCCGCCGCGTCGCCCGCGAGCCCCGCCACGACACCGATCACGAGCGCGATCCCTCCGAGCTTCCGCATGTCGACCTCCGGTGGTCCTTTCGTCGCCGTCCCTGCGCGGGCATGAACCCGGCCCGCGCGGACCCGCTTCCAGCCCCACCGTACCGGGGCGCGCCCGCGTTGGACAAGCGCGCACCGGTCGCGCGCGAGCGATCCTCACCCTTGCAATCGCCCGACCGGTGCTGCACTCTCTTCAGTCGTGGGGGGTTTCACCGGCACGTCGCGCCACGCGCGGCCGCCGGCAAGCGCCCTCTCGACCCACCGAGGGCCCGGTCCCGAGACGCTCGTCGTGCCGGCGCGTTGTCGGCCCGACGCGGCAATGCTAGGTTCGGATCACGGCGATCATAGGCGGCGCCCCGCACAGGTGGCGCACAGGAGCAGGAGCTCTCGATGGACTACACTTCGATCGGCAAGAAGCTTGGGGTCATCCGCTCGGCGTATAAGCCCATCAAGCTCGCGCCGAGCCCCTACAACCCGCCGCCGCCGGGCGCCCTCGCCGCCTGGTCGCGTACGACCGCGCAGAACACCCCCGGCAAGCCCGGCAAGCTCACGCCGCGCAAGGTCACCACGATGAAGCTCGTGGTCGCCGGCATCGCGGGCGCCGTGGGCGTCATCGGCCTCTTCGCGATCCGCATCGTGACCACGAAGAACCTGCAGATCTCCCACCACGACGCGCACTCGCCGGGGCAGCCGGCGAAGGGCGCCCTCAGCGGCCGCCGGAAGCACGATCCGTTCACCGACTTCGACTTCCAGCTCGTCATCGATGGCGTGAACTGCGGCACGTTCCAGAAGTTCGACGGCCTCGCCTGGGACTGCGACGTCATCGAGTACAAGGACAGCCTCGATCCCTTCCCGCGCAAGCGCCCGGGCCTCCATCGCTTCGGCAACATCAAGCTGACGAAGGGCATGGTCGACAACAAGGCGCTCTGGGGCTGGATCCAGCAGATCGGCGCCGGCAACATCCTTCGGAAGAACGGCGCCATCAACGTCCTCGACAACAACAAGGACACCGGCAAGCCCGTCCTCACCTACGAGTTCTTCCAGGCGTGGCCGACCAAGTGGTCCGCCCTCCGCGCCGACGGCAAGGGCGCCGCCACGATCCTCGAGGAGCTCGAGCTCGCGGTCGACAACTTCAACCTGAAGAAGTAGCGGCCGCCCGCTGACCGGCTCCCGGCTCCCGACCCCCGTCGCCCACCCCGGCGCCGCCCGACGAGGAACGCACGTCGTCCTCGTCGGCGCGGGCCACGTGCACGTGCAGGTGCTCAAGCGCTTCGCCATGCACCCGCCCCACGGCGTGCGCCTGACGCTCGTCGTCCCCGAGGCCCTCGCCTGGTACTCGGGGATGGTGCCCGGCCTCGTCGCGCGGCAGGTCGCGCCCCGCGACCTCGCCATCGACGCGGTCCCGCTCGCGCGCCGCGCCGACGCCACCGTCATCCTCGCCGCGGCCACCGGGCTCGACCCGGAGACGCGGCAGATCGCGCTCTCCGGCGGCCGCCCGCCGCTCCGCTACGACGTCGCGAGCTTCGACATCGGCGCCACCGTCCTCGGCGACGACCTCCCGGGCGTCCGCGAGCACGCGCTCCGGACGCGCCCCCTCTCGCGCCTCGTCGCCGCGCTCGACGCCGCCGACGCGCGCCTCGCCGGCCTCGGGCGCGCGCCCCGCGTCGTCGTCGTGGGCGCCGGCGCCGCCGGCGTGGAGCTCGCCTGCGCCCTCCGCGCGCGCCTCGCGCGGGCCTCGCCGCCACCGTGACCCTCGTCGACCGCGGCGACGCCCTGCTCCCCCCGGCGCCCGGCCGCGCGCCTCCGCCGGCGCGTCGCCGACGCCCTCACCGCGCGCGTCATCGCCCTCCGCCTCGGCGCCGAGGTCGCCCGCGTCGAGCCCGACGCGCTCCTGCTCGCGAGCGGCGAGGCGCTCCCGGCCGACCTCGTGGTGTGGGCCACCGGCGCCGCGCCGCACGACGTGCTCCGCGCGCCCGCCGTCGCGACCGACCCGCGCGGCTTCGCGCTCGTCGACGACCACCTCGCGCTCCTCGGCCACCCCGACGTCTTCGCCGCCGGCGACTGCGCCGTCCCCGCCGCGGCCACCTGGGTGCCCCGCGCGGGCGTCTACGCCGTACGCGCGGGCGGCGTCCTCGCCCACAACCTCGCCGCGCGCGCCGCCGGCCGGCCGCTCCTCACCTGGCGCCCGCAGCGCGACTTCCTGACGCTCTTGAACCTCGGCGACGGCGCCGCCGTCGCGTCGAAGTGGGGGCTCGTCGCCGCGGGTCCGGCGATGATGCGCTGGAAGGACCGCATCGATCGCCGCTTCGTCGAGCGCTTCCGCGTGCTCGCGGACGACGGCGCCCTCGCCCCGGGCGTCGCGCCCATGGCCGGGGCGGACGCGATGGTCTGCGGCGGGTGCGCCGCGAAGCTCGGCCGGACCGAGCTCGAGCGGGCGCTCGCGCGCCTCGCCGCGCCGCTCGCCGACCCGAGCGTCGTCCTCGGCGCCGCCGACGGTGACGACGCCGCCGCCGTCGCGCTCCCGGGCGGGGACACCGTGGTCGCGAGCGTCGACGCGTTCCGCGCCTTCTGCGACGACGACTTCCTCGTCGGGCGCGTCGCCGCGGTCAACGCCCTCACCGACCTCCACGCCAAGGGCGCCGTCCCGCGCTGGGCCCTCGCGAACGTCACCCTCCGCGAGGACGATCCCGCCGCCGCCCGCGAGGACGCGCTCGTGCAGGTGCTCGCCGGCGCCCGCGCGGCCCTCGATCCGCTCGGCGTGGCGCTCGTGGGCGGCCACACGACCGTCGGGCCCGAGCTCGCCGTCGGCTTCGCGGTCTTCGGCGCGCTCCCCGGCGGCGCCGCCCCCCTCGCCCTCCGCGGCTTCGCCCCCGGCGACCGCCTCCTCCTCGCGAAGCCCCTCGGCACGGGCGCGCTCCTCGCGGCCCACCGCCAGGGCCTCGCCGCCGGCCCCTGGGTCGACGCGCTCGAGGCCGCGCTCGTGACGACCCAGGACGAGGTCATGGCCCTCGCGCGCGCCCACGGCGTCGCCGCGGCGACGGACATCACGGGCTTCGGGCTCGCTGGGCACGCGCTCGAGGCCGCCGAGAAGAGCGGCGTCACGCTCGCGCTCCACCTCGACGCCCTCCCCGCCCTCCCGGGCGCGCTCGCGGTCCTCCGGCGCGGGATCCGGAGCACCTTCCACCCGGACAACGCCCGCGCCGCGAGGGCGCTGCTCATCGCCCCCGACGCGGCCGCCCACCCCGCGCTCGACCTGCTCTTCGACCCGCAGACCGCCGGTGGCCTCCTCCTCGCCGCCCCGGCCGACCGCGCGGACGCCCTCCTCGCCGCCCTCCGCGCCGGGCCGGCGCCCGAGGCCGCGGAGATCGGCGTCGTCGGCTCCCGCGGCGCAGCGCCCGTCGTCGTCACGGCGTAGCCCGCGCCGGGCGCGACCTTGACAGCGCCCTGCCCGCCCCCGACCCTCGCGGGGTCATGGCGACCTACGCGATCGGCGACATCCAGGGCTGCTACGGCCCGCTCCAGGCGCTCCTCCGGCGGGTCGGCTTCCGCGCGTCGCGCGACCGCCTCTGGCTCGCCGGCGACCTCGTGAACCGCGGCCCGCGCTCGCTCGACGTCCTCCGCTGGGTCATGGACAACAGCGACGCCATCACCGCCGTCCTCGGCAACCACGACCTCCACCTCCTCGCCCGCGCCCTCGGCGTCTCGCCCGCCCGCAAGCGCGACACCCTCGAGGAGCTGCTCGCCGCCCCCGACCGGGGCGACCTCGTCGCGTGGCTCCGTCGCCAGCCGCTCCTCGCCGTCGACGGCGACCGCGCGATGCTCCACGCCGGGCTCCTGCCGAGCTGGAACGTCGCCGAGGCGTCATCTCGCAGTCGCGAAGTCGAGTCGCTCCTGAGCTCGGAGAAGGCCGCGGTGCTCTTGCGTGCACTGCACAACGACGGCGCCCCGCACCCGGACGCGCCGACCCGCGCGGTCGAGACCGCCCGCGTCATGACCCGGCTCCGCGCCCTCGACGCGAGCGGCGCCCCGCTCGACCGCTTCGACGACGCCCCCGAGAAGCTCCCCGCGGGCGCCTGCCCCTGGTTCGCCGCGCCCGACCGCGCGAGCGCCGATCACACCCTGATCTTCGGCCACTGGGCCGCCCTCGGCCTGTGGATCGAGGAGCGCGTGCTCGCCCTCGACAGCGGCTGCGTCTGGGGCGGCCTCCTCACGGCCGTGCGCCTCGAGGACCGCGCCGTCTTCAGCGTCTCTGGGCGCTGAAGCTCTCGGTCGCGGCCGCCGTCCGCGCCGTCGCGCCAGCCCGCGCCGCCGCCCCCGCGCGCGCGAGCGCCGCCGCGAACCCGGGGCGCCCCTGCGGCCCCTCCGTGTCGAAGCGCCCCTCCTGGATGTTCGTGTGCAGCGGGCGGTCGAGCCACGCCGTCCGGAACGAGGGGTCGTGGAACGCCTTCGCCGAGTCGGCGAGGGCCTTCTGCGCCTCGCGGAGGAGACGCTGGGCGTTGACGGGGTCGCCGCGCTCGTTCTGGGCGCGCGCGAGCAGGAAGAGGAGGTAGTGGCGCGGGAGGCCCACGCCGTGCCAGCGCTCCGCGAGCTCGAGCGCCCCCTCGGCGCAGTCGACCGCGTCCTGCGGCCGATCGCACGCGAGCGCGGCGCGGCACGCGAGGGCCCACGCCCGCACGACGACCGCGCGCGCGTCGAGGCGCGTGGCCTCGATGGCGAGCCGCCGCGCGACGTCGACGAGCTCCTCGGGGAGCGAGCTCCGGACGCACACGATGGCGACCTCGGTCTCGGCGTAGTCGACGTCGAACGCGAGCGCGCGCGAGCACTCCGCGTGCAGGTCCTCGCGCACGTCGCCGAGGAGCTCGAGCGCGTCCTCCGGCTGCCCGAGGAGGGCCACGGTGCGGGCCTCGGCGACGCGCGCCGCGATGGCGACCTCGGGGTCGCGGTCGCGCTCGGCGAGGGCGCGCGCGCGCTCGGCGTGGTCGAGCGCGGTCGGGAGCCAGCCGAGGTCGATGTGGCAGCGCGAGAACTCGAGCTCGACGCGGCCGCTGATCCGCCGGAGGTGCACGTCGCCGAGCTCGGTCGACAGCCGCTCGAGGAGGTCGAGCGCCTCGGCCGGGCGCTGGAGCTCCCGCGCGTTCGCCGCCGCGAGCAGGACGGCCATGGCGCGGTCCGTGAGCGTCCCGACCTCGCGCGCCTTCTTGTCGAACGCGCTGATCGCCTCCGCCGCGCGCCGCACCTGCTGGTAGGCGACGAGCGACTCGGCGTCGATGGCCATGAGCCGGAGCGCCACGCCCGCGCGCGGCTCGAGCTCGAGCCCGCGGTCGACCCGCGCCTCGACCTCGTCGAGATCCCCCTCGGCGAGCGCGCGCACCGCGAACGCCCACTGCTGGAGCGCCTGCCCGTCGGCCGGGGCCGCCCCGTGGAGCGCCGCCCGCGCGTCGGCGTGCTGCGCGAGCTTCGCCCAGTCGCGCGTCTCGGCCGCGAGGTCGATGAGCGCCTCGAGCGCCTCCTGCATGGTCGTGACGTGGCCCTCGTGGACCGCCGCCTCGAAGAGCGAGGTCGCCTCCTCGCGCCAGGCGCCGAAGTCGCCCGCGATGCGCGCGAGGCGCACGGCCGTGCGGCTCACCTGCACCTGGAAGCGGAACGCCTGCTCGGGCGCGGACGTCGTCGCGTGCGCCGTCAGCAGGTTCTGCGCGCGCGAGAGGTGCTCGGCGGCGGCGGTCGCGTCCATGCGGTCGGCCGCGTCGTTGGCCGCCGCCACGAGGTAGGGCGTCGCGAGGATGGGCTGCCCCGTGCGGAGCCACTCGCGCGCGCTCGCGGACGCCTGGCCGCTGAACTTCGGCGCGCCGGCGATCGCCTCGGCGAGGCGCCGGTGGAGCGCGTGCCGCCGGTTCTTGTCGAGGCGCCGATAGCGCTCGCGCAGGCGGTCGGCGTCGCCGACGCTGATGCGGCCCGAGTCGTGGCGCACGAGGTCGCCCGACTGGAAGAGGTGCGGCATGAAGTCCGCGGCGTCGCCGAGGTAGGCGCGGACGACGTCCTCGGGGAAGGCGTGGATGAGGCAGGCGAGCAGGTCGTCGAGCGGGGTCGCGCCGAGGTCGGGCACGATCTGGCCGATGCCGAGGGCGCGATCGACGAGGTAGCCGTGCGGGACGCGGCGGATCCGGCCCTGGGCGAACTCCTCGCCCACGAGCGCGCGGAGGCGCCCCGGGACGCCGTCGGAGCGCATCAAGAGGGCGCGCGCGGCGCTCTCCTCGACCACCCCGGCGCCGACGACCTTGTCGAGCCACGCCCGCACCTGCGCGAGCTCGAGCGGCTCGGGCTGCACGCGCGCGACGAGGCCGAGCGTCACGAGCGTCTCGAACGCGTGCGGCGCCACCGGCGACTCCGCCGGGTCGACGGTCGCGACGATGCGCAGGTTCGCGTTGGCCGCGCCCGTGAACACGCTCGCGAGCAGCTCGAGCGTGAGGACGTCGGCGCGCTGCAGGTTCTCGATGCTGAGGATGGTCGGCCCGTGGAGGCGCGTCAGCATGGTCGCGGCGCCCGCGAGGCCGCGCAGCGGCGGCGTGTAGCGCCCCTTCGAGCGCTGCTCGCGGAGGCGGCGGAACACCGCGAGCGCGGGCTCGAGCGACTCGAGCGGCTCGTAGGCGCGGTGGGTGAGCGAGATCCGGACGACGCGCGCGCCGCCGACGGCGCCGCGGTCGCAGAGGTCGTCCATGACGCGGCGCCCGTCGAAGCCGCTCGGGTCGTCGAAGACGAGGACGGCCGGGTGCTTGTCGTCACCGCCCTCGGCGATCTCGACGCGGAGCCCGGCGTGCCAGTTGCGCGCCGCGCGATCGAAGTTCGGCGGGAGGGCGATCGCCTCGGCGTCGAGGCGCTGCCGGAAGGCGTCGTCCGTCTCGAGCGAGGCGGCGCCGAGGCCGACGGCGTCCGCGAAGCGGTCGATGACGACCGCGGCGGTGGGCGGGCGGCGGTTGATGTCCGCCTGCAGGAGGTCCTGGATGAGGCGGATGAGCGCGGGCGGGCAGGCGGTCGGGTCGATCGGCGGGTAGGTGCCGTAGGTGCGCTGCTCCCAGAGGGTCGTCGGGTCCTCGGCGAGCCAGGGGCGGCGCCCCGTGACGAGCTCGTAGAGGAGGAGCCCGATGGCGTAGAGGTCCTGCCGGACGTCGAAGGGCTCGCCGGACATGAGGTCGGGCGCGCTGTACTCCGGGGTGCCGATGAAGAGCTCCTCGGGCTCGGCGTCGAGCGGGATCGCGATGCCGTAGTCGATGAGCGTGGCGGCGGACTCGCGCCCCGGCTCGAGCGAGACGAGGACGTTGCCGGGCTTGAGATCGCGGTGCAGGTAGCCGCGCCGGTGGAGGCTGTCGAGGGCGCGGAGCACGTCGACGACCCAGGGCCAGGCGCGCGAGAGGTCGTCGAGGTTCTGCATGGCGCGCGCGAGGGGGACGCCCTTCACGTAGTCCATGACGAAGTAGGGGACCTCGCCCATCGCGTGCTGGCCGAAGCCGAAGTCGTACACGCGCGGGACGCTCGGGTGGCGGAGCTGGCGCTGCAGCACGAACTCGCGCATGAAGTCGGCGGTCGCGTCGAGGAACTCCGGGAGGAGCAGCTTCAGCGCGACGTAGCGGTCCTGCGCGGTGAGGTCACGGGCCAGGAACACCTGTCCCATGCCGCCCTCACCGAGCGTCCGCTCCACCTGATATCGGCCGTCCCAGATAAGCAGGGTCGTTCCTTCGCTCGGGGCTCTGACGAGCGCGTCTCGAGTCCTGCATCGGTCGGATGGGCGGAAGCCTTAACGCGTGCCGGCCCGTCGGCGGTCACCGCGGGCTCTCCGCGTTGACATGGGCGGTCGGATCGTGTGCTCTGACGCAGCTCTCCCCTACCCCGGAGGCCCCCCTGCCCGAGCTGCCCAAGTACCGAGGACCCGACCGCGACGACCCGAGGTGGAAGGTCTTCCGCGACTTCCGCGAGCCGGCGCAGCTCGTGCGCATCGCCATCGATCAGGGCAACCGCGTCTTCGTGCACTTCAACGGGCGCGGCAGCGTCGACGGCGCGCGCTCCGTCACGGAGATGATGGATCAGGTGCGCGACGAGCTCGGTCACGACGTGGTCTTCGAGGCGCTCGTCGACATGCGCGACCTCGACGGCGCGCCGCTCCGGGCGCAGTTCGTCATCGGCAAGTGGCTCCTCGGGCGGAAGAAGCAGATCGCGAAGGTCGCGATCTTCGGCGGGAAGCCCTTCGAGATGAAGGTCGCGGCGGCCGTCATGACGGTCGCGCGGATGCACAACGCCCACTTCTGCGACCGCCTCGACGACGCCATCCGCTGGCTCGGCTGGCCCGAGGGCTGCTACCCGGACGGCCCCGCCCCGCCGCGGCCCGTGCCGGGGCGCTGACCGGGGCGCGCTCGACGCTCAGCCGCCGTAGGTCTCGCGGAGATAGCGGACGATGTCGTCCGACTCGTACATCGCGACGCCGCGGCCGGGGTCCTCGAGGTAGGGGACCTGCATCTTCCCGCCGCGCGCGATGAGCTCGGGGCGGCGCGCGGAGCGCTTCGCGACGTTCTCGATCCTCGCCTCGAGGTCGAGCTCGCACAGGACCTCGCGCACCTTCCGGCAGTAGGGGGACGCCTCGAAGCTCCAGAGCACGAGCGGCTCGCTCGGGCGGGGCGCGTCCGGGCCGACCGTGACCTTCCGGCCGCGCGGGCGGGCGGCGCTCGCGGCCGCGGCGGTGGCCGTGTTGAGCGGGGCGCCGAGCGCGCGGAGGGCGCGCGGGCGCGGGCGCCCATAGGTGCGGCGCAGGTGGTCGATGATGTCCTCGGACTCGTAGAGCGCGACGCCAGCGGCCTCATCGATCAGATAGGGCACCCGGACGCGGCCGCCGAGGGCCTCGAGCTCGACGCGGCGCGCGGAGCCGGCGGCAGAGGGGCGGGAGACGTAGGAGAGGTCGAGCTCGGAGAGGGTCTCGCGCACCTTCCGGCAGTAGGGGCAGGCCTCGAACTCGTAGAGGACGAGCGGCGGCGACGGGTCGGGCGCGCTGCGCGGGCAGGCGATGAGCCCGCGCCCGCCGCGGAGCACCGAGGCGAGGAGCGACGAGGCGTCGTTCAAGGTCCGGGGCGGGGTGAAGAGGCTGGGCATGGGCGGCTCCGCGTGGGGACGGGATCGTCGTAGCGGGCGCCGGTCCGGGAGTCAACGTCGGCGGCGACGCGGATGACGCGGCGCGTCATCGCGACGATCGGCGTGTCTCCAGTGCCGCACGGGGGTGTGTCTCCATTGACACGAAGCGCGTCATGGCGGCGCGGCGGCCGCCGCTGACCCGCTCTCCAGGCCGACGCCCGCGCCTGGCACGGGCCGTGCTCTGGGATCCCTCCGCCGCCGCGAGCGCGCGGCACCCCACACGCAGCGAGGAGAGAACGCGATGTCCCTGAAGAAGCACACGAACGGCCCCCTGGTCTACGTCCTCGCCGTGGTCGCCTTCGCGGCGCTCATCGCGGCGGCCATTCACCTCTTCGGCTCCGTCCCGTCGAACGCCGCCGCGCTCGTCCGCACGGCGAACCCCATCGTCCTGAGCGTCACCCCGCCGGCCGCCCAGCCCGCGCCGGTCGCCGCGTCGCCCGCGGCCGCCGAGCCCGCCGCTGCGCGCCCCGCCATCCCCCCCGTCATCGAGGGCGATCCGCAGGCCAGGCAGGCGAAGCCCGGCGCGAGCGCGGCGGTCGCCGCCGTCCGCGCGGACGTGCTGCCCGCGCCGACCACGGCGAAGGCCGCCCCGGCGAAGGCGACGCCGAGCGCGCCGGCGCGCCCGGCCGCCAAGAGCGACGGCCTCGTGCGGGTCGTCGAGGCGGCGCTCGCGAGCGACGTCGTCGACCGCGAGCCGGTCGGCGCCGGGACGAGCTTCTCGCTCGACGAGGAGAAGATCTGGGCCTGGGTGAAGCTCGAGAACACGGGCGAGCCGACCTCCGTCACGATGGTCTGGCGGAAGGGCGACGAGGTCGCGTTCCGCTACGAGCTCAAGGTCGGGCAGAGCAAGAGCTGGCGCACCTGGTCGCGGAAGACGGTCCGCAAGGGCGACGCCGGCGACTGGTCGGTCGACGTCCTCGACGCCGACGGCGCCCTGCTCAAGACCCTCGACTTCACGCTCGGCGCCGACGGGACCACCGCCGGCTGAGCGAGGTCTCCCTGTCCCTGCGCGATCGCGCCGCCGTCGCCGCCTCTCCCCGGGCCGCGGCGGCGGCGCGATCGCCACCTGCGCGCCCGCCCGAGCGCCCTCCCGGGCAACGTTGCCGTTGCCGCGCGGCCCCCACCTGCGGTACGTGCGTCCCCTCACCGGCCCCGCGCGACGAGGACGACGCATGGACGACAACGGAACGCGGCTCGCGAGCGCCGAGAAGCTCGTGGAGCAGGCCGCCACCCTCGCCCGCGGCGGGGACTTCGGCGCCGCCAAGCGGAAGCTCGACGAGGCCACCCACGCGCTCGAGGGGGTGGATCTCGAGGCCGATCCCAAGCGCCTGAACCTGCTCGCGTCGATCCACGAGGGGCGCGGCCAGATCGCCCTCGCCACGGGCGACCTCCCGGCCGCCGAGACGCAGCTCACCCAGGCCATCGCCGTCCTGCACCGCGAGGCCGAGCAGCGCACGGGCCAACCCCGCTCCCTCCATCTCGCCATCGCGCACCTGAACCTCTCGGCCACCTACGGCCAGATGAAGCGCCCCGACGACGCCCTCCGCGAGAACGGCGCCGCCCTCGAGGCCCTCGGCGCCCTCGACGACCGCCAGAACGGGTTCCTCCGCATGGCGAGCCTCCAGTCGCGCGGCGTCATCCTGCGCCAGCTCGCGCGGAAGGAGCAGGCCGTCGCCGCGTACGACGAGGCCATCGCCCTCGGCGACCGCCTCGACCTCGCCGGCCAGGCCGAGGCGCAGGAGCTCCTCACCGAGCTCCGCCTCACCGCCGCCCTCGCCCGGAACGACCTCGGCGCGGTCGGGCTCGCCCGCGAGCACGCCCAGCGCGCCGCGAGCGAGGCGTGGGCGCGCGCCGAGGCCGGCCAGCAGCGCGCCGTCCCGCAGTACCTGAACGCGCAGATGAACCTCGTCGCCTTCTCCGAGGCCGCGGGCGACTTCGCCGCCGCCGAGGACGCCCTCTTCCGCGTGCTGAAGCTCGTCGGCCCCGAGCCGCGCGTCGTCGCGCACGGGCGCGCCATGTACCAGCGCCTCCTCGCGCTCGACGACGACGCCCTCGAGGCCGGGAACCTCCCGCGCGACGAGGTCGAGGACAGCCTCGCCGAGCTCGACAAGCTCGCGACGCCGCCGGCGCCCGCGCAGTCGTGATCCGGCGGCGCCCGCGCGACGCCGTGCGCCCTGCCACCGCCTGGCGCATCGAGATCCGGGAGACGACCAAGCTCGCGCTCCCGCTCATGCTCGCGCAGGCCGCCGTCATGGTCATGGGCATCGTCGACACCCTCGTCGTCGGCCGCCTCGCCCCCGACGACCTAGGCGCCGTCTCGCTCGGCATCAGCGTCGGCCACGGCATCATGGTGCTCGGCCTCGGCGTCGTCATGGTGCTCGAGACCCTCGTCTCGCAGGCCCTCGGCGCCGGCGATCCCGACCGCGCCTGGGCCTGGTGGAAGACCGGCGTCCGCGCGGGCCTCCTCTTCGGCGCCCCGCTCACCGCCGCCGGCATCCTCCTCTGCGCCGAGACGCCCGCGCTCGGCATCGACGCGCCCCTCGCCGCGCGCGCCGTCGAGTTCCTCTACGCCCGCGCCCCCGGCTTCATCGTCTTCCTGCCGTTCATCGCCGCGCGGAGCGTGCTGCAGAGCTACGGCCGCACGCGCTCGCTCGTCGTCGCCGCCATCGTCGCGAACGTCTTCAACGCCATCACGGACGTCCTCATGGTCCCCGGCGGGCTCGGGCTCCCCGCCCTCGGCGGCGTCGGCGCCGGCCTCGCGACGAGCGTCTCGACGGCCATCATGCTCGCGATCCTCCTCGTCGACCTCCGCACCCTCCGCCCCGCCGGCGCGGCGACGCCGCCCGCCAAGGGCTCCCTCGGGCGCCTCGTCCGCCTCGGGCTCCCGCTCTCCGCGCAGCTCGCCGCCGAGTACCTCGTCTTCTCGACCATCGGCGTGCTCGCGGCCGCCTTCGGCAAGACCTCGGCCGCCGCGCACACCATCGCCCTCCACTGCTCGACGCTCACCTTCATGGCCGCCATCGGCATCGGCGGCGCCACGACCACGCGCGTCGGCTACGCGGTCGGCCGCGGCGACGGCGTCGGCGCGCGCCGCGCCGGGCTCGTCGGGATGACGCTCACGCTCGCGCTCATGACGAGCTCGGCCATCGTCTTCCTCGCGCTCCACGGGCCCATCGCCGCCCTCTTCGCCCCGGACGAGCCGCCCATCCGCGTCCTCGCGGGCGAGCTCATCGCCATCGCCGGCCTCTACCAGCTCTTCGACGGGCTCCAGGTCGTCATGGCGGCGGCCCTCCGCGGCGCGGGGGACCTCAAGCGCCCGCTCCTCATCACGGCGGTCGCCTACTGGGGCGTCGGCTTCCCGGTCGCCTACGGGCTCGCCTTCGGGGGCGGGCTCGAGGCGCCGGGGCTCTGGTACGGGCTCACGGCCGGGCTCGCGGCCGCCGGCCTCGCGCTGCTCGTGCGCTTCGTCTACATCTCGGGGCGCGCGATCACCCCCGTCGGGGCCTGAGGCGAGGCCGGCGCGGCGGCCGAGAGCCCGCCGTCGAGGTGCACGTCGAGCTGCGGGAAGGGGATCCCGATGCCGGCGGCGTCGAGCGCGCGCTTCACCGCGCGGATGGTCTGCTCCGAGCACGTCAGGAAGTCGGGGGTCTTGCACCAGACGCGCACCGACCAGTCGACCGACGACCCGCCGAGGCCGGTCAGCACGACGCGGTGGGCGCCGTCCGGGAGGCGGATGGGCACCTCCTCGAGCGCCGCCTCGAGCGCGGCGCGCGTGGCGTCGATGTCGGCGCCGTAGTCGACCCCCACGGCGACGTCGCAGCGGCGCGTCTCGTGGAAGGTGATGTTCTTGATGCTGCTGCCGTAGACCTTCGTGTTCGGCACGAAGTGGCGCAGGTTCTCGGGGGTGTCGACGATGGTCGTGAAGAGGCCGATCTCCTGCACGGTGCCGGTGATGCCGTCGACGGTGACGACGCTCCCGATGCGGTACGGGCGGAACACGATGAGCATCACGCCCGCGGCGAAGTTCGAGAGGCTCCCCTGGAGCGCGAGGCCCACGGCGAACGCGGCGGCGCCGAGCACGGCGGCGAAGCTCGTCGTGTCGATGCCGAAGATCGAGAGGCACGCGAGCACGACCAGCACGACGCCGAGCGTCTGCGCGATGGTGCCGAAGAAGCGCGCCAGCGTCGGGTCGAAGCGGCGCTTCTCGAGGTTCGTGCGCAGGAAGCGGCCGAACCACGCCGCGAGCCAGCGGCCGATGATGAACAGCACGATGACCCCGACGACGCGGATGGCGTAGTCGGGCAGCTGCGCGGCGATGCTGCGGAGGGTCTCTTCCACGGGAGGGCTCCTGGGTCGGTGGGGGCGGCCTCGGGGGCTGGTCGCCGGGCTATGACGCGGCGCGTCACGGCGGCGATTCCGAGGCTCTCGTCCCACCTTGCCGGGCTGAGCCGCGCCCGTAAAGGGCGCCGTGCCGGGCCCCCCGCTCGCGGGAGGTCCGGCGACGGCGCCGCCGTCAGTCGATGACGGAGTAGGAGAACGTGAGGAGCAGGTTGTTCTGGATCTGCCACGCGTCGACGAGGGCCGGCTGGCGGAACGCCTTGATCTCGTAGTCGAGCGAGGCCCACTCGAAGAGCTTGAAGCCGAGCTTCGCGCCGAGATCGTAGTTCGTGAGCTCGATCACGTCGCGCCCGGCGGGATCGTCGTTGATGACCGGGAACATGACCTCGGCGTGGGCGCTGTAGAAGAGGCGGCCGTCCTCGGCGGCGCCCTTCGCCTCGACGCCGATGACGGCGCCGGCCTGCACGAAGTCGGCGAG
Organism: Deltaproteobacteria bacterium; assembly: GCA_020632715.1. Classification (GTDB taxonomy): domain Bacteria; phylum Myxococcota_A; class UBA9042; order PHBI01; family PHBI01; genus JACKFA01. The sequence goes on along the minus strand of JACKFA010000002.1, from coordinate 707,961 downwards.
GCGCGCGACCTCGATGGCGTCGGTGGCGCCGTCGTCGGCGAGGACGAGCCCGCCGTCGGCGAAGGTCTCCTGCGCGCCGAAGCCGGCGCGGATGTCGACCTCGAGCGTCTTCTTCTCGACCGGGCGGTAGAAGACGCCGATGGCCTGCTTGAGCGTGAGCGGCTGGAAGGAGTCCGTGAGCTTCAGCGAGGTCGTCGCCTCCTTCAGGACGGTGCCGTCGGTGAGGGTGTAGTCGACGGCGGCGCCGCGGACGTCCTTGCCCTTGAAGAGCGGGGCCTCGAGCTTGAACGACACGAACGGGCCGAAGTGCTCGGCGAGCTTCAGGTAGTAGACGCTCTCGAAGTAGAGCTGGTCGGCGGTCTTGATCCACTCGTCGAGCGCCGGGGTGCGCGTCAGGACCTCGTTTATCTTGAGGGTGTTGCGCCAGTCGTGGATGTCCTCGAGGAAGTCGAGCCGCCCGAGCAGGTTCAGGCCGAACGTCCAGGAGGAGCCGTCCTGCTGGCCGACGACGCTCGAGTTCGTCGTGATGGCGACGGTCGCGCCGAGCGAGAGCGCCGGATCCCAACCTCCGGTCTCGGCGGGCGGCTTCACGACCTCCCCTTCCTTCGGCAGGTACCCCGGATCGGCTGCGGCCAGCGCGGAGCCCCCGAGCGTCGCGAGCAGGGCGGCGGCGGTGACGGACGAAACGACGTACGACGAGATGGAGCGCATGGAAGACCTCGCGGAAGGGGCCTGGGTGATGCCATGGCGCGCCGCCATCCGGGCGGGTCGGCGGTGAGCGCGGGCGGGACCGGGCGGCAGCGTCCGCTCGATCTGGCACTGGTCTATGAGGGCCAGCGGATCCGGTCAAGTGTCGCGCGCGCCGGCCTATGACGTCGGTTACAGACCCCCGGGTGAAACTCGCGCTCAAGTGATCGGCCGAGGGGCCGATGTCCACTCACGGACATGGAGCGGGACGCCGCGCTCGAGGGGAGCGGGGGCGCGGGCTCCGGAGGGCATCACCATGTGGGCAGCAAGGCTCGCGGGCATCGCTTTGCTCTGCGCCATCCCGACGACGGCGCTCGCCGACGGCGACTCGGCGCTGACCCTCGGCGTGGGCGCCGGCGTCGGTTACCTGCGCGCGACGCAGCCGACCGCCGAGAACAGCGACACGACGTTCGTGAACCAGGCGAACGTGCGGCTGAAGGCGCTCTACGTGCTCGGCATCGACTACTCCGTCGACCTCTCGAAGGGCGACGACTTCGTGGCGACGGGCGACGAGCTGCAGTTCGCGGCGAAGATGCGCCTGACGACGCTGCTCTACGCGATCCCGACGCAGCCCGCGAGCCTCTACTTCGGCGTGGGCGTCGGCGGGCGCGAGATCGGCGACCTCGCGAGCTTCACGTCGTCGACGAACTCGTACCACGGCGGGATCGGCCTCGAGGTCGCGCTCTCCGACCACATCAGCATCGACTCGTCCTTCTACCTCGTCATCCCCGGCGTGAGCTCGATCGAGCGCCACGTCGAGCAGCTCGCGCTCTCGGCCGCGGCCGCGCAGAAGAGCGCCGGCGGCGCGTCCTCGCTCGAGACGACGACCGCGTCGGCGAGCGTCGGCGACTACGTGAACATCCGGAACTACGAGCTCATGATCCGGCTCTTCATCTTCCTCTGAGAGTGGCTAGCGCCGGAGCCATGCGGTAGAAGATCGGGGTGAGGCCGCGCCGGCCTCGCCCTCCCCGCGCGCCGGACGACGCGCCGTCGACGCCTCCGTCGCAGCGCTCCCCCCGGCCCCCCTCGCGGAAAAACGACGCCCCTTGGCCATCTCCCGCGACGCCATCCAGTACTCGCTGACGCTCCTGAAGCAGGGGCGGCTCCGGCTGTCGGAGCTGTGCCGCGTCATGGCGGTCTACGGGGCGCGGACGCTGCGCGGCGAGCTCCTCGACGCGGGCGCCACGAGCGCCTCCGAGCTGGTCGACCGCATCGTCGCCGAGGTGCTGCAGGGGGGCTACCCGGCCGAGCTCAAGGGCGGCGCCGCGGCGGCCGGCCCCGACGGCGGCGGCGCCGGCATCGACGACCACGAGTGGCACGACCTCGAGGCGATGTCGGTCAGCAACACGACCGATCTCGACGGGCTGCAGGAGGACAGCACCGACCTCGGCGCCGCGTCGGCGGCGATCATGCAGCGGCGCGTGAGCCGCGCCGAGCCGACCACGGGGACGGCGGGCGCCGGCACGGTGAAGCGCACGACGCACACGGCGTTGAACGCGTTCTACGAGCGCCACGAGATCGAGCCGACCATCAGCCCCGGCCTCGACGTCGACGGCCCGGCCCTCGACGACGCCGGCATCCACGGCTTCGCGCTCGGCAAGAGCATCGGCAAGGGCGGCGCGGGCTACGTCCTCCACGGCGTCGACCGCGACCTGCGCCGGAGCGTCGCCATCAAGGTGCTGCACGAGAAGCACCGCGCGAACCCGCTCCTCCTGCGCGCGTTCATCGAGGAGGCCATCATCACGGGCGGCCTCGAGCACCCGAACATCGTGCCGGTCTACCAGCTCGGCTACGACGACGCGATCGGCCCCTACTACGTCATGAAGCGCCTCGACGGCGTGACGCTCGGGACGGCGCTCCAGGGGCTCCGGAAGGGCGACCCCGAGATGGAGGCGCGCTTCGACCTCGACCGCCTGCTGACCGTGTTCATCGAGATCTGTCAGGCCATCATCTACGCGCACGACCGCCACGTGGTGCACTGCGATCTCAAGCCGAACAACGTGCTCATCGGGCACTACGGCGAGGTGCTGCTCGTCGACTGGGGGCTCGCCTACGTGATGGGCGAGGCCGGGACGCTCCAGGCGCGGAGCCAGTTCTGGAGCGGCACGCCCGGGTTCATGGCGCCCGAGCAGGTCATCGGTGACGTGACCGCCTACGACCAGCGCACGGACATCTGGGCGCTCGGCGGCCTCCTCTACGCGATGCTGACGCTCGCGCGGCCGTTCGTCGGGAAGACCAAGCAGGACACGCTCCACATGGTGCTCAACGGCGAGCTCCAGGCGCCGTCGGAGCGCAACCCGGGGCGGCGCGTGCCCGAGAGCCTCGAGCGCGTCTGCTTCCGCGCGATGGCGAAGAAGAAGGAGGACCGCTACCAGACGGTCACCGAGCTCATGACCGACGTCGAGAACCACCTCGCCGGGCGGCGGCGCCTGCGGCAGCGCGTGGAGCTCGGCCAGAAGGCGCTCTCCGAGATGCGCGCGCAGCTCGACCAGCTCTTCGGCACCGAGGCGGTCATCGACGCGCTGCAGACGAAGCTCGTGCACACCGAGGGGCTCGACCGCGCGCGCGGGGTCGAGTGGCGGCGCGACCTGCAGGAGCTGCGCGAGCCGCTCGCGCTCGCCTACAAGGAGGCCATCCGCATCGGGCTCGAGGCGCTCGACGCGGGCGCGCACCACCCGCCGCTGAACAGCGGCGTGGGCGAGCTCTACTGGCGCGTCTTCCGGCGCCTCTACCCGGCGCGCGTGCCGGCGAACCGGCAGATCCAGCGCCTCGCGACCGACATGCTGCGGCAGGTCGGCGAGGCCGCGCTGACGTCGGTCATCCACGAGGGGCGGCGGCTCGCGGGGCTCGGCGAGGCGGCCCCCTACGTGCCCGAGGAGAGCGTCGTGGGCGGGTCGCGGAACGACCCCTGGCTCGACGCCGTGCTCGCGTACTGCGGGCCGCACGCGACGGCGCCCGACGCGGACCGCGAGGGGGTCGCCGCGGAGCTCGGGCGGCGGCTCGACTTCCTGAAGGACGTCGACCTCTTCCGCGAGGTGCCGGGCATGGAGCTCCTGCCCATCGCGGCGGCGTGCGAGCAGCGCTCCTTCCGCGCGTCGACGGCCATGTTCAACCAGGGCGACCACGGCGACAGCCTCTACGTCATCGTGGAGGGCCGCGTGAACGTCACGGTGGACGGGGCGGTGGTCAACAGCATCGGCCGCGCCGAGGTCCTCGGCGAGATCGCCGTCATCGACGGCGCGACGCGCACGGCGAGCGCAGTGTGCGCGACCGACGTCGTCGTCTACCGGCTCACCGCGGAGCAGTTCCGGCTGCTCGTGAAGGACAACGGCTCCATCGGGCTCGCGGTGATGCGCGTGCTCTCGGCGCGGCTCCGCGACGCGACGGGGCGCGAGGGGGCGCTGCGGGCGCTCGGGCGGGCGCCGAAGATCTGACTACGGCGCGCGCGGCGGGCGGCGGGCGGGTGAGCCGGTATTTTTGACCGGGCCCGATCCCCGTGATGAGGTCGGGTGGCCGCCCCGAACGCGATCTGCTAGCCTCGGGCCGCGAGCGCGCACGGCGGGGACATGACACGCCCGACCACCTTTCCCCAGCAATTCGGCAAGTACGCCCTGATCCGCAGGATCGCGACGGGCGGCATGGCCGAGATCTTCCAGGCCAAGCAGGCCGGGGCGGAGGGGTTCGAGAAGGACATCGTGATCAAGCGCATCCTCCCGCACTTCTCGGAGGATGAGGCGTTCGTCACGATGTTCATCGACGAGGCGACGATCACCGCCAAGCTGCAGCACAACAACATCGTCCAGATCTACGAGTTCGATGTCCATGACGGCGCCTATTTCATCGCCATGGAGTACATCGAGGGCGAGGACCTGGCCGCGGTCGTCAAGGACGCGCAGGACGCCGGGCGGCCCCTCTCCGTCGCGCAGTGCGTGTGGATCACGATGGAGCTCGCGAAGGGGCTCCACTACGCGCACCAGAAGGACTTCAAGGGCAAGCCCCTCAACATCATCCACCGCGACATCTCCCCGCACAACGCGATGATCTCGTACAACGGCGAGGTCAAGCTGATGGACTTCGGCATCGCCAAGGCGGCCGAGCGCAGCACGAAGACGCAGGCGGGGACGGTCAAGGGGAAGGTCGCCTACATGAGCCCGGAGCAGGCGCGCGGCAAGCCCCTCGACGGGCGGAGCGACCTGTTCGCGCTCGCGACCGTGCTCTGGGAGATGCTGACCGGGCGGCGGCTCTTCCTGCGCTCGAGCGACTTCGAGACGCTCTCGGCGGTGCTGAAGGAGGAGGTCGACCCGCCGTCGCGCTTCCGGCCGGGCATCGATCAGGAGCTCGACGACATCATCCTGACGGCGCTCGAGAAGGACCGCGACCACCGCCAGAAGAGCGTCGAGGAGTTCAACCGCGAGCTCACGCGCTGGTACTACAAGAACGTCACGGACCTCGACGGCGAGAAGCTGAAGCCCGCCATGCAGCGGCTCTACGCGGCGAAGATGGCGCGGATCCGGGCCGAGCTCGGCATCGTCGACGACCCGCCCACGAACCCGCCGGCGCGGCGCGACCCGGCGCCCTCGGCGCGGCGCGACCCGCCGACGCCCGAGCGCTCGCAGCTCAGGCGGCCGGCTCCCGCCGACCCGGGGCGCGGCGCCGCGACGCGCACGCGCTTCCCCGGAGCCGGCGCGGACCGTCGAGGAGCCCGTGCCCGACGTGCTGCGGTCCCCCCCGCCGGCGCGGCGGGCCCACGCGCCCGAGCCGGCCCCGACCATCGCCCCGGGAGACCTGCTGTCGCCCGTGGCGGCGTCGGTGTCGTCGTCGTCCTCGTCCTCGTCGTCGTCCGGCGGCGGGATGGAGTCGTTCTTCTCGTCGCCCGAGACGCTCATGGAGGACCAGGGGCCGTCGCAGGCCGAGCTCCAGCGCGCGCTCGCCGAGGACCGCGCCCGGCGCGCGGCGGCGACCCGGGGCGGCAGCGTCGGCGTCGGCAGCGGCGGAGGCGGCGGAGGCGGCAAGGGCGCCTTCCCGGACGCGACCCTCCCGGGGAGCGTCCCGGCCCCCGTCGTCTCACCGAAGCTCCAGAAGCGCGAGCGGAAGGCCGCGGCGCGCGAGGCGCGCGAGGTCCAGGGCGGCGGCTCGAAGACCGGGCTCATCGTCCTGCTCGCGTTCCTGATGCTCGCCCTCGGCGGCATCATCGCGTTCCTCGTCGCGCCCTGAGCGTCAGGCGGTCGCGACGGTCGCCACGAGGGCGCAGAGCCAGCGCGCGTGGCGCGCCATGAGCTCGAGGGTCGTGAGCTCCTTCTCGCTCTCGGGCGCGAAGTAGCCCGTGCCGAGGTTCGCGACGGCGATCCCCTGCTCGAGGAACGGGTCCACGCCGGTGCCGCCGCGGATCGGCCGCTCCGGGGCGTCGATGCCGATGGCGCCCGCCGCGGCGCGCGCCCACGCGACGAGCTCGGGGCGCGACGCGAGGGCCGGGCCCATGTTGATATATTGATCGTGGAGCTCGGCCGCGACGCCGGCCGCCTCCGCCATGTCGGCGACGTGCGCCTTCCGCGCCTCGAGGCCGGCGGGCTCGAAGTCGCGGATCCGGATGTCGAGCGCGACGCCGCCGTCGACGGGGCGCACGCGGTACGGCGCGGAGTAGCCTTCGCGGCCGTCGGACTCCTCGCAGAGCAGCACGAAGCCGGGGCGCGAGTCGATGAAGCGCGCGATGAACGCGACGGCGTCGGCCACGGCGGCCGACTGGGGCGCCGAGGCGGCGGTCGCCGCGCCCACGGCGAGCGAGGCGCCGCGCGGGAAGTGCGGCTCGACGACACGCTCGCAGACGGCCGCGACGACCTCGACGTCGCCGCCGTCCGGCACGAGGAAGACGACGTCGGCGTCGCAGTCGCGGAGGGGGTCGGGGCGGAACGAGACGGGCACGGGGCGGCGGCCGTCGGGGAGCGCGCGCCACGCGGCGGCGACGGTCTCGGCGGCGAAGCGGGTCGCGGAGCGCGAGCCCTCGGCCTTGGCGGTGGCGCCGTGGGTGTTGACGCCGCCGAAGCGCACCGGGAGGAGCACGGCGCCGGGCGGGACGACCAGGTCGCGGTCGGGGAAGGTGAGCGTCGCGTGGGCGGCGTTGAAGTTCTCGACGTTGATCTCGAAGGGCAGGAGCCCGTCGACGGTGTAGCCCGAGCGGACGCCGCGCGCGGCGAGCTGGCCGGCGAGCTCGACGACGGCCTCCATGCGGCCGACCTCCTCGTCGGGGCGGCCGACGAGCACGAGCGGCGGGTGCGGGATGTGGTCCTCCTTCGCGAGGAGGTGCGCGAGCGTCAGCATGTGGGTGAGGCCGAGCTTGTCGTCGAGGCCGAAGGGGGCGGCGCCCGGTCCGTGTACGACGTCCTGCCCGACGAAGAGATCGAGGGTCGGGTAGTTGGCGACGCTGACGTGCAGGCGGTCGTTGTCGCTGTAGGTAAGGCGCGACCCGTCCCACGCGCGCTCGATGGTGAGCTTCGGGACGGCGGCGGTGCCGCGCGCGGTGTCGAGGTGGACCATGAGCGCGAGCGGGGGCGCACCAGCGCCGGCGCCGCGGCCCGGGAGGGTGCCGATGACGTTGGCGAAGGCGTCGCGCTCGACGGTCGCGCCGAGCCCCGTGAAGACGCGCCCGACCTCGTCGGCGAGGACGCGCTGCCCCTCCGTGGACGGGATGCTCGCCGAGCGCTCGTCGCTCTGGCTGTCGATCGCGACGACGCGCTCGAGGTAGCCGAGGGCGATGTCCGCGATGGCGGCGTCGTCGTGGTGCTTCGGGGCGTGGGCGTCGGGGGTCGATGCGTTCATGCCGCCCTCATACCACGCGACGAGGCCGTTGCGAGCCCGGCGGGCGCGCGGTATGGCCGTCGCGGCCTCCGACCGGAGCGATGACGCATGACCGCGGCCCCCCTCACCCCCCTCGACCTCGTCGGCAACACCCCGCTCGTGGAGCTCAAGCGCGTGCCGCGGCCGGACGGGATCCGCCTCTTCGCGAAGCTCGAGGGGGAGAACCCGACCGGGAGCATCAAGGATCGCATCGCGCGGCGGCTCGTCGACGAGGCGGAGCAGCGGGGCGTGCTGAGGCCGGGGATGACGCTCGTGGAGGCGTCCACCGGGAACACCGGCATCGCCCTCGCGATGGTGGCGCGGCAGCGCGGATACGGCGTGCGCATCGTGCTCCCCGAGGGGGTCGTGCCCTCGGTGCCGCAGATCCTCGAGACGCTCGGGGCGGAGCTCGTCTGGTGCCCGCCGCAGTCGGGGACGAAGGGCGCCATCGAGATGGCGGAGCGCATGATGCTCGAGGATCCCGAGCGCTGCTTCGCAGTGCAGCAGTTCAAGAGCCCGCTCAACATCGACTGCCACTACCGGACGACCGGCTCCGAGATCGTGGCGGCGCTCGACCACGCGGACGTGCTCGTGGCGGGGATCGGCACGGGCGGGACGCTGATGGGGGTCGGGCGGCGGATGCGCGAGGCGTACCCGGGGCTCCGGGTGGTCGGGCTCGAGCCGCACGTGGGCGAGTACCTGCAGGGGCTCCGGAGCCTCGAGGACGCGTTCATGCCGCCGCTCCTCGACCTCGAGGCGATCGACGGGCGCTGGATCGTGTCGGCGGCGGAGTCGATCCGCGCGGCGAAGCTCGTGGCGGAGACGGAGGGGATCCTGGTCGGGATCAGCTCCGGCGCGGCGCTGCACGTGGGGCTCAAGGAGGCGGAGCGGCGGAGGGAACGCGGCGGGAACATCGTGATGATGTTCTCGGACAGCGGCTGGAAGTACCTGCCGGCGCAGCCCTGGGAGGCGGCGAAGGCGGACTCCCCCGACCTCGACGAGGTCCACTGGTGGTGACGGGGGGCGCGGGGGGCGGCGAGCGCGGCGCGGCCGAGCTCCTCGTGACCACGGCGCCCGACGCGCCCGCGGCGCTCGTCGCGCGCGCGCGAGTGATCGCGAAGCGCTGTGGGGCGCTCTTCTCGCCGCGGCGGGCGAGCGTCACGCGGCTCCTGCGCGACACGGGGCGCGTCCACGCCTACATCGTCGGGCGCGAGCGGGACGAGCTGCGTGGCGGCGACGAGATCCTCTGGGTGCACCCGGGGCTCTTCTATCTGAAGCGCGAGGCCGGGGCGACGCACCCGCTCCTGAGGGCGCTCGCGCCCGAGGGGGAGCCGCCGCCGCGGGCGATCGTGGACGCGACGCTCGGGCTCGCGGGCGACGCGATCCACGTCGCGAGCGCGCTCGGGGCGCGGGTCATCGGGTGTGAGGCGAGCCCGGTGCTGGCGTCGCTGCTCGAGGAGGGGCTGCCGCGGCTCGCGAAGGGCGGGCGCGGCTGGTCCGAGGGGGCGGCGCGGGTCGAGCTGCGCGCGGGGGACGCGCTCGCGACGCTGTCGGGGCTCGAGGAGGGTGCTGTGGACGCGGTCTACCTCGACCCGATGTTCGAGGCGCCGCTCGCGGCGCAGGCCGGTTTCGATCTGCTGCGCGCCTACGCGGTCCACGCGCCGGTCGACGCGGCGCTCCTCGCGGAGGCGTGGCGGGTGGCGGCGAGGCGCGTGGTGCTCAAGCTCCCGGGGATGGCGGCGCCGCCGGAGGGCGCGCCGGGGCCCGGGTGGACGCGGCGCGTGCGCGGACAGGCCGTGGACTACGCGATCCTCGAGAGGTAGCCTCGCGGCATGTGTGGACGTTACGCGGTCGCGAAGCCCTGGAACGACGTGATCGAGGCGCTCGAGGCGCTGCCGGAGGACGCGGCGGCCGCCTCCCACGCCGCGACGTACAACATCTGCCCGACGGATCCGGCGCCGATCGTGCGCGCGGGGGAGGACGGCGGCGCGCGCGTCGCGGCGGTGCACCGTTGGGGGCTCGTCCCGTGGTGGGCGCCGGACACGAAGGGGGCGGCGCGGCTCATCAACGCGCGCTCGGAGACGGTGCGGACGACGCGGGCCTTCCGCGACGCGTTCAAGGGGGCGCGCTGCCTCGTGCCGGCGAGCGGGTTCTACGAGTGGACGGCGAAGCCGGGCGGGCAGAAGGGGAAGATCCCGCACTGGATCCACCCGGAGGACGGGGAGATGCTGACGTTCGCGGGGCTCTGGGCGCGGTGGGGGCCGAAGGGGTCGGACGGGCACTGGTCGTTCACGATCCTGACGACGAGCGCGGCGCCGTCGGTGTCGGTGCTGCACGACCGGATGCCGGTGGTGATCGGCGCGGACGACCGCGAGCGCTGGCTCGACCCGGCGGCGGACCTCGACGGGCTCATGGGGCTCCTCGCGCCGTGGGAGGGGGCGCTCGCTCACCATCGCGTGGGGCCGGGCGTGAACGACGTGCGGGCGGACGGGCCGGAGCTCGTGCGGCCGGCGGCGGCGGAGCTCGAGCTCGCGCTGTGACGGGCGCGCGCGCTGGCCTCCGGGGCCGCTCCGGGGCGTTTTCGGCCCGGTCCGGGGACGAATCGCCGCCGACGCTGTAAGGTGCGGCGGTCGAGATCGTTACGGGGGGGTCGCCGGTTTTGCCGCCGGCGTCTGTGTGCCATCAGGAGGACCCATGATGACGAACCGGAGAGCATCCTACCTACCCTTGCTCGCGCTCGCGGGCGCGTCGCTCCTCGCGACGGTGTCGTGCGCGACGTCGAAGCCGAAGGCGAAGGAGCCGGCGCCGGAGGTCGGCGAGGGGGAGGAGGCGCCGACGCCGCCTGGCTACGTGAAGGTCGTCGAGTACGAGGCGAAGACGAAGGAGCTGCTCGAGGCGACGGAGAAGCTCGAGGATCTGCAGGGCAACGTCGACGAGCAGCGGCGGCGGCTGCAGGTGCTGTGCGCGGACTACCCGAAGCACGCGGCCTGCGACGAGTACGCGAAGGCGGAGTTCGCGCGGAAGGCGTTCTGCGAGGACCCGAACTTCACGTCGCACGTGGACGACATCGTGAAGAGCTGCCATCAGGGCGCCTGTAAGCAGGTCGACGAGGCGCAGCTCCTGTCGCGGAACGACTACATGACGCTCGTGTCGCACCTGCCGCACAAGCTCATCACGTTCAAGTCGGCGGAGACGACGCTCGACCGCAAGGACCAGGCGAGCCTGCAGCAGTACCTCGAGGCGGTGCGCGGCGACGAGGGCTTCATCATCATCGTCGGGCGGGCGAGCCGCGAGGGGCCGTGGAACGACAACCTGCGGTACGCGCTCGACCGCGCGGAGTCGACGCGGAAGTTCATCACGGAGAACATGGGGATCGACGCGTCGCGGGTGGGCTACATCACCTACGGCCACGAGAAGATGTACCTGACGGACCTCGACGCGGAGCGGCTCTCGGACAGGAAGCTGTCGACGCGCGAGGCGAACCGCTCGGCGCTCGTGTTCACTTACCCCTGCTACAAGGCGCCGTGAGGTTGCGCCCGCGCCGGACGGTGACCTGGTCGAGGCGCGCCCTGGGCGCGCTCCTCGCGGTGGCGGGGTGCGCGCTCGTGGTGGCGTCGAGCTCGTGCGGAGCGCCGGCTGCGGCGGCCCCGCCGGCCGATGAGCCGGTGGGGATCGCGCCTTCGGAGCTCGCGCGGCTCGAGGCGGCGGCGGCGCGGGTTGGGCCGCTCGAGGCGCGGCTCGCGGCGCTCGAGAAGGAGCACGCGGCGGTGCTCGAGCGGCTGAAGGTGGCGGAGCAGCGGCTCGGCATCGCGCCCTTCGACACGAAGGCGCTCGAGCGGATGGACATGCCGCTGAAGCTCCAGGACGCGCAGATCCTCGAGTCGCGGAGCGGCAAGGCGCGGAAGCGGAGCCTCCAGAAGGAGCTCGCGGGCACGGACAAGGGGCTCGTGATCGCGTTCTGGGCGACGTGGTGCAAGCCGTGCACCTCGGACGAGGAGCTCGCGCGACTGAAGCGGCTCTCGCGGGACCTCGAGGCGGTGGGCTCGGAGCTCGTCTTCCTCGCGGTGGACGGGCTCGACAAGGTCGTGTCGGACCCGCGGGCAGACCGCTGGGTCTACCCGCTGTGGCAGAAGGACCAGGGGCACCTGCAGATGCTGCCGGAGAGCTTCGTGAGGGCGCGGGGCGTGGATCTGCCGCTGTTCCTCGTGGTGAAGAAGGACCAGCGCATCGCCTGGGTACGGAACCAGGCCCTCGACGACGTCGCGGTGCGCGACATCGTCACGGCGGTGATGCGCTAGCAGCGCTCGGGGAAATTCGGACCGAGCCAGGCGCGGCGTCGTGGTCGCAGGTGGCTACGCGAGGCGGGAGCGTACCCGAGGTACGTGACCGACGAGCGGAGCCGCCTGAGACCACAAGAGCAAGCCTGGCGACGGGAGAATTTCCCCGAGCGCTGCTAGAGCTCGTCTCGCGCCGAGGCCGCGGAAGGCGGCGACAGGGTCCCGCGCTGGGTCTTCGCGGCTTCGCGCCTTGGCGCGAGCCCACCCGATGCGTGCTCGACAGCAGAGGCCGACGCCCGCGCGGTCTTGTCTCGCGCCCAAGCCAAGGGAGGGCGGCGACAGCGGCCCAGCCGGCGAGCGCAGAAAACAAAAGCCCCGGAAGCTTGCGCCTCCGGGGCTTGTGATGTGGTTGACAGAGCGTTTTCCCAGTCGTCGCTCCCCTTCGAAGAGCTATTCGAGCTGCTGTTCCGCTCCCCGTTGCCGGGAGGCGGTCTGCCTCTCATCGCGTTGACGTGTGCTTCAGAGTCTCTCGTCGGCCGCGCTAGCACCTTATTGGTTCGATGCTCCCGCTCTGGTCTTACGGCTCACGCCGCGGACCTCTGCGGTCTTCACGCCACCGAGTAGATCCGGAAAAGACGAGTCCAATCCGAATCCTCCTCTCATGCCCTTCCTCTCGCGTTCAGAGTACGCGCTGCTCGCGTCTCGCCCGATTCGCCACCACCGAGGTGATGGTCGTCGGAATGCACCCTTCCATGAGGTTCCTGTACCCTTCGACGTATGAGGCATGGAGAAGCGACCTACACCGAGTTTCCAACCTCGGCTGTGCTGCGCCTCCAGGGTTTCTCACCCTCTTGACGCTTTACTCCGCTCCGTGCCCTTCCGGCCTTGTTTCATGCCGGTGACGCCCTTGGGCTTCAGCGTCTACAGCGGTTTTCCCTCACCGGTAGCGAGCCTGCCTCCCAGCAGGGCTCTTCCCCCTTGTCGTTCATCGTCCGCCGCCCGAGGGCTGCGGCCGTTCGGCTCCGAGGATTTGCGCATCCGATGAATCCGTCTCTCTGGGCCGGTGTTACCCGGTGACCAGAGCCCGATCCGCTCATGACGTTCGTCCCTTCGAGGTCTGTCCCTCGTCGGCCTCGATCCCGCGAGTGACCGCGGAATCTCCGTTCATGGGCTTCGCCACGATGCCCGACGGCCGAAACCGCCCATCACCGTGACTGCTCTGCAACGTGTCAAAGAACCGTCGAGCTGGCTCGCCGCTTTCGCGCCGCGCCTCCCTCCATGGGATTTCGACCCTCCGTCGGACACCGCAAACGACGTCTTCAGGGTGGGGTCTCTCGACCGGCCGACGCTCCGTAGCGCCAACCACGAGAAGGAGTATGGGGTGGCCGGACGCGAATCGCAAGCGCTTGTTTTCCTGTGGAAAAGTGGCTTTTCGCCCGAATCGCGTAACACGTCTGTCACAAAGCCGTTTCGAGGAAGTCATCCACACAGTTTTCCACAGGCTCGAGTCTTCGCCTCCCGCCGCGTGCCGGATCGGCGGCGCCCCGGGTCGAACACAACCATTTGATATCACGCACGATCCGGGGCGATCGCGCTCACGATCCGACCAACGCGTCGGAATGGGCGCCTCGCCCTCGCCTCCTGCCGCCGCGTCCGTCGACAGCGCCACGCGAGAAGCGTAGATCCTTGGAAAACCGACTCTTCCACCCGAGGGGAACGCCATGTCCAGCCGCGAGGCCATGCTCCAGAAGGACTTCGTCGTGCGCGAGGGGGGCAGCTTCCTCTTCGATCGCGCCGGCGAGCACCGGATCTTCACCCCCGAGGACCTCACCGACGAGCAGCGGCACATCCGGAACGCCGCGCGCCAGTTCGCCGATCGCTCCGTCCTCCCGCGCATCGACGCCATCGAGGGCAAGGAGCCGGGCCTCATGCGCGCCCTCCTCGAGGAGGCTGGCGAGCTCGGCCTCCTCATGCTCGACATCCCCGAGAAGTACGGCGGCCTCGAGCAGGACAAGACGACGACCATGCTCGTCACCGAGACCCTGACGCGCTGCGCGAGCTTCGCCGTCTCCCTCGGCGCGCACGTCGGCATCGGCTCCCTCCCCCTCGTCTACTTCGGCACCGTCGCGCAGAAGGAGCGCTACCTCCCGCGCCTCGCGACCGGCGAGTGGATCGCCGCCTACGCCCTCACCGAGCCCGGCAGCGGCTCCGACGCCCTCGCCGCCAAGACCCGCGCCGAGCTCGCCGACGACGGCACCCACTACGTCCTGAACGGCTCGAAGCAGTGGATCACCAACGCCGGCTTCGCCGATCTCTTCGTCGTCTTCGCCCAGGTCGCGGGCGAGCACTTCACCGCCTTCCTCGTCGAGCGCGACACCCCCGGCTTCGAGGTCGGCCCCGAGGAGCACAAGCACGGCATCAAGGGCTCGTCGACCTGCCCGCTCGTCCTGACCGACGTCGCCGTGCCCGCGGCGAACGTGCTCGGTGAGGTCGGCAAGGGCCACCGCATCGCCTTCAACATCCTGAACGTCGGCCGCGCCCGCCTCGGCACAGGCTCCATCGGCGCCGCGAAGTACGCCCTCCGCCTCGCCGCCGGCTACGCCGCCGAGCGCGCCCAGTTCGGCCGCACCCTCGACCAGTTCGGCCTCATCCGGGCGAAGCTCGGCGACATGGCCGTGCGGATCTTCGCCGGCGACGCCCTCGGCTACCGCACCGCAGGCCTCATCGACAAGAAGTACGCCGCGCTCGAGGCCCTCTCCCCGGGCCCCGACGACGACGACTTCCAGAACGCCGTCGAGGAGTTCACGATCGAGGCCTCGATCCTCAAGGTCTACGGCAGCGAGGCCCTCGACACCGCGAGCGACGAGGCCCTCCAGATCCACGGCGGCTACGGCTACATGGCCGAGTACGCCATCGAGCGCGTGTGCCGCGACGCGCGCATCAACCGGATCTTCGAGGGCACAAACGAGATCAACCGCCTCCTCCTCGCCGGCACCCTGCTCAAGCGCGGCATGAAGCAGCGCGTGCCGCTGATGAAGGCCATGCAGGCCGTCGGCAAGGCCCTCGCCGGCGGCGCCGCGCCCGCGCTCGATCCCGCCGGCGACCGGCTCGTCCCCGAGCAGGAGCAGGTGCATCGCATGAAGTGCGCCGCGCTCTACGCGACGCAACAGGCCGTCTCGCGCTGGATGCTCCAGATCGAGGACCAGCAGGAGGTGCTCGGCGCGCTCGCCGACGTGCTCATCGACGTCTACGGCGCCGACTCCGCGCTCGCGCGCACCCTCCAGCTCCCGGCGGACGGCCCCGCCGCCGCCTTCGCCGCCGACGCCACGACCCTCTTCATCGAGGGCGCGCGCGACCGCGTCTTCACGCGCGTGAAGCAGGTCCTCTGCGCGGCGCTCTCGGGCGACAAGCGCGACCGCGCGTTCGCCGAGCTGGCGCTCCTCGATCACTGGCGCCCCATCGACGTCTTCGCCGTGCGCGAGCGCGTCGCCGCCGCGGTCGTCGCCGCCGGAGGGTGGCCGCTCTGACAGGTCACCGTGGCCACTGTGACAGGAGACGCTCGGCGGAGAAGGGCGGACCTCGCTCCCGACTTCACCCGCCCAAGGTGGCATTGATCGGACGAGGGTGCTTAAATCGCGGGCATGAGAACCGCCGTCACACTCTACCTCTGTCTCCCCGTCGTTCTCACCCTCGCCGCCTGCGGTGACTCGAGCACCTCGAGCTGCTCGGAGGGCTTCGTGCGCTCCGGCGGGGAGTGTGTGCTCCCCGTCGTCGACGCCGACTCCGACGGCGTCCCCGCGGCCGACGACTGCGACGACGGCGACGCCGCCCTCGGCGCGAAGGCCACCGACGGCGACTGCGACGGCGTCCTCTTCTACCAGGACTGTGACGACGCCAACGCGTCCGTCGGCGACAACACCGGCGACCTCGACTGCGACGGCGTCCCCACGGCGAGTGACTGCGACGACAGCGACCCCGCCGTCGGCCTGAGCGCGAACGACGCGGACTGCGACGGGGTCGCGACGGCCGACGACTGCGACGACAACGACGCGAGCGTCGGCAGCAACGCGGACGACATGGACTGCGACGGCGTCGCCACCGCCGACGACTGCGACGACAACGACGACACCGTCGGGAGCAACGCCGGGGACATGGACTGCGACGGCGTCGCCACCGCCGACGACTGCGACGACGACGACGACACGCTCGGCGCCACGGCCGCCGACATGGACTGCGACGGCGTCCTGACGGCCGACGACTGCGACGACACGTCGGCCGCCCTCGGCGCGACCGCCGCCGACATGGACTGCGACGGCGTCCTCACGGCCGACGACTGCGACGACAACGACGACTCCGTCGGCAGCAACGCCGGCGACATGGACTGCGACGGCGTCCTCACGGCCGACGACTGCGACGACAGCGACGACGCGCTCGGCGCGGTCGCGGACGACACCGACTGCGACGGCACCGTCAACGCGAGCGACGAGTGCCCGGACGACCCGGAGTACACGACGACGCCCGCGCCGACGGTCGACGTGGCGTTCCCCGGCCTCGTCTCCGCGACGAACGGCGACGAGGTCACCGTGCGCGGCACGGCCATGGCCGTCTGCGGCACGACGGTGACGGGCGTGTCGGTGCTCATCGACGGCTCGACCGAGGTCCTGACGACGACGCCCACGAGCGGCGACGTCGTCTCGTGGAGCTTCAGCGTGACGCTCGAGCCCGACGCGCTGAACACCTTCGTCGTCACGGCGACGAGCTCGGCGTCGCTCGACGGGGCCACGACCGTGACGGTGCAGCAGCACCCGGCGGCGGCGCAGAAGATCGGCGAGGGCCTCGGGATGGCGGTGGACCCGGCGACGCACGTCGCGTACGTCGTGGACGCGGCGCTCCCCGGCATCATCGCGGTGGACCTCGACGACGGCGCGACCTCCATCCTGTCGGGCCCCGACGACGGCGCGGGCGCCGCGTTCAGCTCGAGCCTCCAGGGCGGCGCGGCCGTCGACGCCGCGAACAACCGGCTCCTCGTCACGGACGACGGCAACGACAACATCGTCGCGGTCGACCTCACGACCGGGGACCGCACCGTCCTGAGCGACAACACCATCGACCCCGACCCGGCGATCGGGTCGCCCTTCGGCATCGTGGTCGACGCCGGAAGCGGCGTCGCGTACTACCTCGACAGCGGCCTCGACGCGGTCGTCTCCGTGAACCTCGCCACGGGGATGCGGGCGATCTTCTCCGATGACACGACGCCGGCGTCGAACCCCGTGAACCTCGACCAGCCGCGCGACCTCGTGCTCGACGCGGCGAACAACCGCCTGCTCTTCGTCGACACCGGCGCGGACGACACGACCACCACGAGCGACAACGACGTGGAGGCCGTCATCGCGGTGAGCCTGACGGACGGCGCCCGGAGCTACGTCTCGGGCGACGGGCACGGCGGCAGCGGGCCCGCGCTCGCGACGCCGCGCTCGCTCGCGATCGACGGGACGCGGGTGTACGTCGCCGACAGCGCCGGCGTCGAGGGGATCGTGCTCGTCGACCTGACCACGGCGAACCGCAGCGAGTACTCGGGCGAGACCGTGGGCGTCACGGTCGACGAGGGGGCGGACTTCACGGACGCGCGCGCGGTCTACGTCGACGCGGCGAACGAGCGCCTCGTGGTGCTCGACTCGAACCTCGACCGGCTGGTGGCGGTCTCGATGGCGAGCGGCAGCGAGGGCGACCGGACGTTCATCGACCCGCCCATCCCGCCGCCGCCGGCGGTCGGGAGCGGGCCGACGTTCGCGGACCCGTCGGGGGTGGTCGTCGACCCGATGGGGCGCGTGGTGTACGTCGCGGACGACGGCGCCAACGCGATCCTCGCGATCGATCTGGTGACCGGGGCGCGGACGGTGGTGGCCGACAGCACGAGCAGCGGCGTCGTGCTCGAGGAGCCGCGCGGGCTCGGGTGGGACGCGGCGAACGGGCGGCTCCTGGTCCCGGACAACGCCCTCGACGCGGTCGTCGCGATCGACATCGCGACGGGCATGGGGACGACCGTGTCGGACGACAGCTCGGTCGACGACGCGTCGAGCGACTTCGGGTCGCCGCGCGGCGCGGTGGTCGTGGAGCCGGCGGGCACGACGGCGCTGGTGGCGGACACGGCGCGGGACGCGGTGTACCGCATCGACCTCGCGGACGGGACGCGCACCTACCTCGCGCACGACGTGCCGCTCCTCGACGGGGTGCAGACGCTCGAGCTCGACGCGGCGAACAACCGGGTGCTGGTGACGGCGAGCAGCTCGACGAGCGACACGGTGCTCGACGCGCTGCTGGCGGTGGATCTGACGTCCGGGGCGATCACGGTGCTCGCGAACAAGTCGACGGACACGACGCCGGTCGGCACGGGGGTCGACATGACGAACCCGCGCGGCGTGGTGCTCGACGCGGTCAACGGCGTGGCGTACGTGCTCGACGCGGATCTCGACGCGCTCGTGGCGATCGATCTCACGACGCTCGAGCGCACCATCGTCGCCGACGCGACGACGGGCTCGGGCGACCACCTGTCGGTGCTCGGGAACGACTCGAACGCGCTCGCCTTCGACTCGCAGCGAGGCGTCTTCTACGCGGTCGCGCAGGACACGGGCGCGCTGGTCGCGATCGACGTCGCGACGGGCGATCAGGTGGTGATCGCGCGGTAGGCGGGCGAACGTGACCACGGAGACACGGAGACACGGAGGTCGGAGGGAGGAGCGGCCCGGGTGAAGTCGGGCTCCGGGGCGCCGTCGGAGCGGACCACGGAGGCACGGAGGCACGGAGGGTTCAGTGCTCTCAACGAGTTCCGTCTCCTAGTCGGGACGCATGAGTGGGGGAGGGAGGGGAGGCGTGTGACTGACCCGCCCACCCTCCTCCGATGGTCGCTGGCGCCGCGCCATGGCGAACCGAGCAGAGGGCTGGGTCACACCACCGGACCCTCCGTGCCTCCGTGCCTCCGTGGTAGAAACACGGGTCCTGTCACGCACCAGGACGCGAAGAGAGGGAACCGATCCGGTAGAGACTCTGCCCCCTCTCCCTCCGACCTCCGTGTCTCCGTGTCTCCGTGGTCACGCTCCGACGGCGCCCCGAATCCCGACCTCGCCCTACCCCCTCTCCCTCCGACCTCCGTGTCTCCGTGTCTCCGTGTCTCCGCTCCGACGGCGCCCCGAGTCCCGACCTCGCCCTCCTCTCCCTCCCTCCGACCTCCGTGTCTCCGTGTCTCCGTGGTCACGCTCCGACGGCGCCTGGAGACCTGACTGTCACTCCGCGCCCAGAAGCCAAGGCCGCGCCGCCGCGATCACCTCGTCGATGAGCGCCCCCGCGGCCCCGAGGTACGCCTCGGGCCGCGCCGCCGCCTCGATCTCCGCCCGCGTCAGGTGCGCCGACACCGCCGGCGCCCGCGCCAGGAGCTCCACCATCGTCGAGACGCCGTCGTCCGCGGCGAGCGCGGCCGCCACGGCCTCGTAGGCCGGGAGCCGCCCGATGTGCTCGGCGAGCGCGAACATCACCGCCTCCGACATCACGAAGCCCCGCGACTGCGCGAAGTTCTCCCGCATCCGCTCGGCGTCCACGACCAACGTCCGCGCCATGTTCAGGCTCCGGTCGAGCGCCGCCGACGTCACGAGGAAGCTCTCCGGCACGAGCGTCCACGACAACATCCGCATCGACGCCGACCGCACGTCCACCTGGTCCATCATCCGCACCGCCTGCCCTGCGTGCATCGCGCCCAGCTCGAAGAGCGTCTGCACCATGTTCGCGTCGCGCGGGTTCCCCTTGTGCGGCATCGTCGACGACGACCCGCGCGGCCCCCGCTGCAAGAGCTCCCGCACCGCGTTGCGCCCGAGCATCTCCACGTCGTTCGCGAAGCGCACGAGCGTGCCGAGCAGGAGCGCGTCGAGCTGCACGATCTCCGCGACCCCGTCCTGACTCCCGTTCCACGCCCCCACCGCCGGCTCGAGCCCCAGCAGCTCGATGACCCGGTCGCGGATGGCCACGCCGCGCTCCCCGAAGACCGCGAGCGTCCCGACCGCCCCACCGAACATCCCCATCGTCGCCCGCCGCTCCGCAGGCCCGAGCCGCTCGAGGTGCCGCACGAGCTCCGCCGCCACCCCCGCCACCTGGAGCCCCCACGACGTGACGCTCGCGTCCTGCGAGTTCGTGCGCGCCACCATCGCCGTCGCCCGGTGCGCGTCCGCCATCGCGACCAGCTCGCCCAGGAGCGCCACCACCTGCCGCCGCACCTCCGCGAGCGACGCCTTCACCCGCAGCGCCTGCGCCGAGTCGAGGATGTCCTGCGTCGTCGCCCCCCAGTGGAAGTACTTCGCGACGAGCTCCCCGCCCGCCGCCGCGATGGCCTCCACGAGCGGCTTCACCGGCATCCCGACGACCCGCGTGCGCCGCCGGAACACGTCCATCGGCACGTTCTCGACCACCGCCGCCGCCTCGATCGCGGCGAGCGCGCCCGGCTCGAGGTGCCCCTCCTCGTCGAGCGCCCGGGCGATGGCCCGCTCCACGTCGAGCCAGGTGCGCACGAGGTTCTCGTCGCACCAGATGGCGCGCATCGCGTCCGTTTCGTACAAGTCGGCGTTGATGCCCATCGCGAGGGAGCTCCTGTCGGCGCGATCAGCGGAAGGCGTACTGCACCACGAGCACCGTCACGAGCGCCACGCCCAGCGGGATGAAGTTCCGTCGCGCCACCGCCATCGGCGGCACCTTCGCGATCTCCGCCGTCGCGATGACCACCCCGGCGATCGGCGAGACGCTCCGCCCCATGCTCGACGAGAGCTGCATCGGCAGGATGAGCCCCTCCGGGTTCGCCCCGAGCCCGCTCGCGATCTTCGGCGCGAGCGGCCCGAACGCGAAGAACGACGCGTTGCCGCTCCCCATCAGGATCGTCGCGAGGAAGATCATCACGCTCATCAGGATCCCGACGCCGACGGCGCCGAGGCCGAGCCCGCTCGCGATCCGCAAGAGCCCGCCGATGAGATCGAGGCTGATGAGCCCCTTCGCGAAGATGTCCGCGGCGATGATGAGCGTCACCACCGTCGCGAAGATGTCCGCCATGCCCTTCCAGAAGATCTTCAGCGAGCTCAGGGAGCGCCCGACGTCGCGCACCCGGAGCGCGTGGACGGCCGCCGCGATGGCCGTCGTCGCGATCATCGCCGTCGTCGTGTCGAGCTCGAGCGGCACCGGCAGCACCGAGAACACGCCCGAGAGCAGGAGCAGCATCAGGAGCGGCAACACCGGGAAGATCGCGTAGTACGCGGGCGCCTTCTCCTGCGCGTCGGCGTCGTCCTGCGCGAGCTCCTCGCGCCGCTCCTCCGGGAGCTTCCGATCCGCGATGCGGTTCACGAAGAAGAAGGCGACCGCCATCACGAGGCTCGCCGGGATGACGAGCGGGATCTGCCCCGACGAGAAGAAGTCGACCACCGGCACGTCGAGGATCGCCGCCGCGCGCACCGTGATCGCCGACGCCGGGCCTATCCCGAAGCTCGTGCACGCGACGATCACCGACACCGCCGACAGCCGGCTCACCCCGAGCCGGATGATGAGCGGGTACACCGACGCCATCAAGAGGAGCCCGAGCCCCGCGGCCGACGGGATCGTCACGAACAGGAGCTGACCGATCGGGATGAGCATCGACGTCGTCGCGTACGGGTACTTGCTGAACCACTTGAGCGGCCGCGTCGCGATACGCACGAGCGCCTGGCTCGCGCCGATGTCGTCCATGTAGGCGACGAACCCGCCGATCGCCATGATCATGAGCCCCACGCCCGCGAGCGTCCCCGCGAACGAGTCCTCGATGTAGCGGAAGAAGTCGAAGAAGCTCGCGCCCGTCGGCTCCGAGAGCGGCGGCAGCCGGTAGCCGAGGGCGAGCGCGAGCGCCATCATCGCGAGCCCCGAGAGGAGCAGCACCGCGTGCGGGTAGCGCCCCTTCAGGAGGCTCCTGCCCGCGACCACGATGAAGAGGCAGGCGGCGATGGGCCCGACGTAGTCCATGGCGGGGCTCCCCTCTCGCTAGAACGCCGTGCCGTCCACCCGCGTACCCGGCGAGAAGAGCACGCCGTCCTGCGCCGTGTGGTGCTGCACGAAGTCGCCCGTGAGGTCGGGATCGCGCGTGTAGGACTCGTTCGGGTTGTTCGAGAGCGGCTCGACGTCGAACGCGACGATGACCGCGCCCCCTGCCCGCTTCACGGTCAGCACGTCGCCGCTGTTGTTGAGGTTCAGCTGGTTCTCGAAGCCGTTCGCCGTCTGCACCGTGGCGCCGCCGAAGCTCCCCGTGGGGGTCCCGCCGCCGAAGACGACGAGCGCCTTGCCCGGCGCGAGCGTCGTGCCGGCCGGGATCACGTGCCGCGGCGTGCCCGCGTCGAGCGCCTCCGTGTCATAGAGCTCGAGCCCGCCGAGGTCCGCCTCGGTCGACCCGACGTTCACGATCTCGACGAACTCGTCCTGGTTCGGGTCGCGCGTGCCGTCCCCGTTGGCGTCGCCGTCGGCGCCGTCCGGCGGGTCGTAGAGGACCTCGTTGATGATGATGTCGATGGTGCCGTCGTCGTCGGTGATCGTCACCGTGACCTCCGAGACGCCCGCCTGCGCCCCGGCCACGTTCGTCTCCGTGACGACGACCGTCTCGGCGCCCTCCTCCGTGCTGTCGTCCACGGCCGTGAGGGTCGTCGTCGCGGTCATCTCACCCGCCGGGATGGAGAGCGACGTCGCGGCGAGCGTGTAGTCGTCACCGCTCGTGGCCGTCCCCGAGACGGCGAGGTCGAGCGTCACGACCTCGTCTGCGGCGCGGTTCAAACGCGCCGTGATGGTCGCGACGCCGCCGGCCTCGGCCACGGCGCTCGGGTCGACGCTGAGCGACACCTGCACAGGCGCCCCCGACGCCTTCGTCACCCCGAGGCGCGTCGCCTCGGGCACGGCGTCGTAGATGGCGTCCGGCACCGGGATGTCGGGCGTCGACCGGTCGCCGTCGGGGCCGGGGTTGTCGCTGAGGTCGAGCACCTCGTCGATGTTCGGGTTGTTGCTGAGGTCGATGGCCGTGAGGTCGTGCCCCTTCAGGTAGAGGTGCCGCAGCGCCGTGTTCGCCGAGAGGTCGATGCTCTTCAGGCGCTGGCTCTCGTTCGCGCTCGAGCTCGCCCCGTAGCGCAGCACCTCGAGCGCCGGGTTCTTCGAGAGGTCGAGGGAGCCCACGAGGTTGAAGTTCATCTCGAGGTCCTTCAGCTTCGTGAGCTTCGTCACATCGAGCGAGGTCACCGCGTTCGACGTGAGGGTCAGCGTCTCGAGCCCGACGAAGTACTGTAGCCCCTCGAGGTTCGTGATCTTCTGGTCGGCCGTCGTGAGCCCGGCGTTCGTCAGCTCCGTCACCGCCGACGTCGTCTTCGACAGCGGGAGCTCGGTGACCGACTTCACGAGGTCGGGGTCGAGCGAGAAGCGCGTCGCGGCGCCCGCGTCGTTCTCGACCACGCCCGGCACGGAGAGATAGCTCAGATACTCCCCGAACGCGTCGTCGGGGATCCCGACCAATGTGTCGGTGACATTCGTGTCGGTGGTGTCGCTCTGGGTGCTGGTGTCGGCGTCGGCCTCGACGCTGACGTCGTCCGTCGAGCACGAGGCGAGGACGGCGACGGCGGCCAGCATGTGCCAGGCATGTCCGGATTTCATATGGACCTCCCGGAGATGGATCCGTAACCTACCATTTCGACCACGGGACGACCATGCTCGGAGCGATGCGATACGCGGTGATTGGGTTCCTGGCGCTGCTCGCAGTCGCTTGTGACACGAACGACTACGTCCCCTACGACGGCCTCGCGGGCAAGGGCAGCTTCGTCTTCGGCGAGGGCGTGATCCCGCGCCCCGTCACGGTCTTCTACTACGTGCCGCGCTCCGCGCGCGTGACCTCGCCCGTTCTCATCGTGCTCCACGGGAACGGCCGCGACGCCTCCGACATGCGCGACGAGTGGGTCGCGAAGGCCGAAGAATACCGCGTCCTCGTGTTCGCGCCCCTCTTCGACAGCGACCAGTACAAGGGCAGCTCCGGCTACATCCTCGGCAACGTCTTCAGCGACGCCGAGCACCCGAGCGCCGCCGACCTGAACCCGCGCGACGAGTGGGCCTTCAGCGTCATCGAGCCGCTCTTCGACGAGATCCGCGCGCGCACGGGTGTGAGCGCCGAGCGCTACGACGTCTTCGGGCACTCCGCGGGCGCGCAGTTCGTGCACCGCATGGTCATGTTCGCGCCCGACGGGCGCTACGACCGCGTCGTCAGCGCCAACGCCGGCTGGTACACCCTCCCCGATCCCGCCATCGACTACCCCTACGGCCTCGGCGAGACCCCCGTCACCGGCGACGACTACTTCGCCGTGCCGATGACCATCCTCCTCGGCGAGAAGGACACCGACCCCAACAGCTCCGACATCCGCCACACCCCCGGCGCCGACGCGCAGGGCGAGAACCGCTTCGAGCGCGGCAACTACTTCTACGACGAGAGCGCGCGCCTCGCCGCCGAGCGCGGCGCGACCTTTGCCTGGACGCGCGACACCGTCCCGGGCGTCGGCCACGACAGCGCCGCCATGGGGCGCGCCGCCGCGGACATGCTCTACCGCTGAGCGCTCGCCGGGTGCCTCATGTCAGAGCGCGAGCTGCAGGAGGAGCTCGGCCGTGTCGGTGGTCGCGCCGCCGTCGACGTCGAGGTGCTCGAAGCCGAGCTGCACCTTGAGCGCCTGCCCCGAGACGTACCACGCGAGGTTCGCGGCGAGGCTCGTCGCGTCCTTCACGACCGAGGCGCCGTTGTCCGCGAACTCCGCCGTCACGCTGCCGTAGCGCACGTCCACGCCGAGCCCGAAGTCGAAGTAGTAGCCGAGCTGCACGTTCAGGCCGTCGCCGAGCGCGAGGTACTCGGCGATCTGCTGCCGCACGAGGAACGTGTTCGCCCCCTCGTCGACGAACGTGCCCTCGAGCGACGTCGCGCTCGCGTTCGCGTACTCGACGAGGAGCGACGCGCCCTGGAACTTCACGAGCAGGTCGGCGTAGAGCTGCCGGTAGTCGGGCTGCTGCGGGTCGCCGAACTGGTCGTAGAGCGCGAACGCGCCGTGCCCCTGCCCGCGCGCCTCGCTCGCGCCGTCGTTGTAGCTGTACGCCACCCCGAGGGCGAGCTTCGGCGTGGTCTCGTGGGCGAGGTCGACGACCGTCCCGCGGCCCGCCTCGCTGAAGTCGCCGAGCGGCAGCACGTCGAGGCGCGCGCCCCACTTGAGGCCGCCGATGTCGCGGTCGCGCGAGTCCGCGCCGAACGAGTTGCGCCCGTCGCCCGAGGTCATCGAGAGCTGCGGCCGCACGAGCGCGGGGCCGAGCGGGATCTCGAAGTCCACGAACAGCCCGAGCTCGCGCCCGGTGTCCGAGAACGTCCGCGCGAGCAGGCTCCGGTCCGGGAAGACGAGCTGCGACTCCTGCTGCTGCGACTCGCGCCCGAGCGTCGTCGTGAGCCGCTGCCCGAGCGTCAGCGCCACCCAGGGCGCCGGGCGCCACGCGACCCAGGCGTCGAGGAGCGGCTCGGCGCGCACGAAGTCGGCCTGCACGAACATCGCCACGCAGCCGCCGTAGAGGTCGGCCCCGAGCCGCAGGTAGGCGCCGCGCGCCGAGAGGATCTGGTTCGTGTCGTCCTCGCCGACCTCGACGGCCCAGCTCGGCTGGATGACGCCGCCGATGAACAGGTGGTGCCGCCCCTCGGCGAAGTCGAAGGAGAGCCCCTCCCCGAGCGCGAAGCGCGCGCGCGCGTACGGCGCGTCGACGTAGGGGCGCGCCTCGGGCGAGACGTTGTCGCCGCCACCCGCCCCGTCGGGGACGCCGGCCTCGTCGGGCTCGGCGCCCGGGTCGTCGGACTCGTCCCCGCCGTAGCCCTCGTCCACGTCGGGCTCCTCGCCCTCGTCGGCGGCGAGGAGGATCGGGGCGTCCGCGGGCGGGGGCGCCGGCGAGGGCGGCGGGGCCTGCGTCATCAGGGCGAGCCACACGGTGAGCGTCGATTCGAGCATCAGTTCCCCTCGCTCCCCGCCCCGACGAGCGGCGTCATGGCGCGGTAGTACGGCAGCTCCTCGCCCTTGTCCGTCGCGAGCACCCCGAACGAGACGAAGCCGTTCTCCGTCTCCGGCTCGAGCACCTCGCCGACGAGGTTCGCGCGCGGCTGGTCCATCCGCACGACGAACGACCCGGCCGGGAGCTCGACCGGGCGGGGCTCGACGCGCGTCTTCACGGTCTGCCGGATCATCCCCTCGTAGGCCTTCGGCGCGCGCCGGTACGAGGTCACGCGGTAGGTCTCGACCGTCGCCGTCACGGCCGCCGGGAGCTCGCTCACGGTGAGCCCGAGGACGCGCAGCCGCTCGGCGAGATCGCGCGCCTCCGGGCGCAGCACGTACGCCCACGGCCGCGCGCGGACGAGGCGCGGCGCCGTCTCGAGCGCGTCGCGGATCGTGACCTCGACGGGGATCTCCTGCTCCGTCGTGACGTCGATCATCGGGATGGTCTCGCGGACCGCCCGCCGCGCGCTCGTCACCACGACCGGGCCCTGGCTCGCGGCGCTCTCGGCGAGCGTCGCGCGCACCGCGTCCGCGTGGCTCGCCGCCGTGCGCAGGTACGACGCGGCGATCCAGAACGTGGTCATCACGCGCCGCTTGAACGACGTGCGCTCGAGCCCGACCCCGCGCACCTCGACGAGCGTCGACACGGTGTTCGCGAGCGCGAAGCTCGTCGCGCTCGAGCGCGCGTTGGTCGACCCCTGGTTGAACTCGACCTCGCCGTAGTAGTCGTGCGTCGTGATGTACTCGTGGCTCACGAGCCCGTGGCGCGCGACCTCGGCCTCCGCGTCCGCGACGAAGGTGTCGGCGATGAGCGATCTCAGGGGTGCTGGCACATTGAGGTTCCCGGTGTGGAGGAACATCACGTCGAAGCGGTGCGTGACGCCGTAGTCGGCGAAGCGCGCGAAGTCGCGGCGGTACGGCCGGAACTCGTGGAAGTCGACCGCCACCTCGGGCGCGAACGCGTTGAACGCGGCCTTCAGGAGGCGCGTCTCGGGCACCATCAGCTTCGTCTGGTCGCGGTTCAGGTCGAGCCCGTCGTCGGCCATCCGGAACTGCCGCTCGAAGCCGTCGACGTTGGCGCACGGGATCACGGCGAGCTCGACGCCGTCGAGGAGGGCCGCGACCTCGGGATCGTCGAGGAGCTGCCGCAGGAGGTGGAGGAGCCCCTCGGTGCTGGCCGGCTCGTCGCCGTGGAGCCCGCCCTGGAAGAAGACCCTGAGGGGGGCGTCGCCGCCGCCGCGCGCCTTCACGAAGACGATGGGGATCTCGCGCCCCTCCTGGGACTTGCCGACCGACGCGACGCGCACGCGGTCGGGGTGCGCGGCGGCGAGCTCCGCGAGGAAGGCCATGAGCTCGGCGTGGGTCGTGAAGCCGTCGTCCTTCCGGAAGGCGGGCGTGTCGAGCGCGACCTCCGGATCCGGGAAGAAGCGCGCCGTGATCCCGGCGGGCTGCGGCGACGACGCGCACGCGCCGAGCGCGAGGGCGAGGGCGAGCGCGAGGGCCGGGGCAGTGCGTGTGCGTCTCATCGTGGCCCTCCTAGAACGACAGCGTGCTCTGGACGCGGACGATGAGCTCGTCGCCGTCCTTGGGAGTGCCGGAGAAGTCGTTGCTGCCGGGGTCGGTGTCGACGTAGGTCACCGACGCCTGGATCTTCGCGCTGTAGTTCGGGAAGAGATACTGGCTCACGCCGAGGGTGTAGTAGTTCGGCCGGTTGTAGAACGTGCCGTTCGTCAGGAACGAGTCGGTGTCGGCCTCGAAGTGGGTGAAGCGCGCGTCGATGGACGTGCCGAAGGGGAACAGGTAGCCCGCCTGCAGGTTGAACCCCATCCCGAGCATCATGCGGCTCCGGACGTAGGCGTCGACGCCGCCCTCGAAGCTCGTGGCGGTGGTGCCGTCGGTGCGCACGCGCTGCGTGATGTCGTCGGGCACGGTCGCGTGGGTGTAGACGAGCTCGCCGAGCGCTGTGAACCCCTGGTATTTGAAGAGGAAGTCGACACAGAGCTTGCCGTAGTCCGGGAGGCTCTCCTCGTCGTCGTCGTTCAGGTAGAGGATGGAGCCGCTCTCGCGCCCGCGGCGGCTGCTCATGCCCCAGTTGTAGCTGTAGGCCACGCCGATGACGAGGCGCGGCACGAGCTCGCGCGCGACGTCGGCGCCGCGGAACTGCCCCTGGCTGTAGAAGAGGCCGAGCGGGAGCCAGTCGAGGCGCCCGCCGAGCTTGAGCCCGCCGTGGTCGCCGCTGAAGACGTTCGGCCCGTCGCCGTTCGTGAGCACGAGGTAGGGCCGGAGGTAGTGCTGGCTCGTGCCGAGGCGGATCCGGTCCTGCAGGAACAGGCCGAACTCGCGGATGGAGGCGAAGAGCGAGGTCAGGCGGCTCCGCTCGACGAGCTGGAGCGAGTCCGAGCTCATGAAGAGCTCGCGGTTGTCGGTGTAGGTCGAGCGCTGCCCGAAGGAGAGCTGGAGCGTGTCGGTGATGCGCCAGTTGACGAAGGCGTCGAGCAGGAGCCCGCCCGACTCGTCGCCCGTCTCGGAGCGGCCGGTGAGCTCGAGCTGGAAGCGGAAGCTCACGCGCTGGCGCGGGGCGGAGCCGGCGAGGCTCAGGCGCCCGCGGCGGAGGCGGAAGCGGGTGTTGGCGCCGTCCGGGCCGCCGCCGAGGAAGTCGTAGGTCTCGACGGCCGGCTGGATGTAGCCCGAGAGCTTCAGCGTGTAGGCGCCTGGGTCGGTGAGGACGAGGCCCTCGCCGGGGTAGTAGCGCTCGACGCCCGGCCCGGCGGCGCGGGCGTCGCCGTCGGAGAGGCCGGCGAGGAGCGCGAGCGCGAGGAGCGACGCGGCCGCCGCCGCGCGGAGGACGCCGCGGGGGGTCGAACGTGGCTCGTGCCGACGGATGTGCATCTCGCTTTTGCCCCCGTCCCGCGCGCGTCTGACGGTGCTGCGTGACCGCAGCGGCGCGGGTGGTCGAGGAGAACCTGGAGATCGATGGTGCCATGGGGGTCGGGATTGGACAAGCCAGCGACCCAGGCGGAACCAGGGCGCGCCGGACGCGCGCGCGCCGAACGGCCCGCGGAATCGGCGCGAGCCGCGGTTGGTTCCGCGGGCGTCCCCACCTCGGACGGAGCCTCCATGTCTCGCATCGCCCTCGCCCTCACCCTGCTCGCGCTCGCTCTCACCTCCGGCCCCGCGCTCGCCGGGCCGCCCGCCCCGAAGAAGGCGCCCGCCGCGCCGACCGCGCTCCCCGCGCCCACCGACCCCGTCGAGGCGTGCCTCGCGAAGGCCGTGACGCAGGTCGAGATGAACGACTGCGCCGCGCTCGACCGCCGCCTCGCCCAGGCCGAGCTCGACGCCGAGCTCGCGAAGGCGAAGGCGCGCGCCGACGACGAAGGCCGGAAGCTCATCGCCGACGCCGAGGCCGCCTTCGCGGCGTTCCGCGCGAAGGTCTGCGCGGTCGAGGCCGACGTGTTCCGCGGCGGGAGCCTCGCGCCGATGATGGTGTCGTCGTGCGAGGCGACGTGGAACCGGCGCTTCGCCGGGTCGCTCAAGCCGATCGAGGGCGACGCGCCCTGATGAGCTCGCGGTAGACGGCCGCCGCGTCCTCGCCCGCCATGTCGGTCGCGAGGCGCGGCGCGCCCGGCGCCTCGTGGTCGACGCCATGGAGCCCGAAGCGCGGCTCCCACGAGCCCCACTCGTAGTTGTCGACCAGCGACCAGTGGAAGTAGCCGGCCACCGGGAGCCCGGCGCTGACGGCGTCGTCGAGCGCGGCGGCGGCGTCGCGGAGGAGCGCCCCGCGGGTGACGCCGTCGGGGCGCGGTCGCCCGTCGGGGCCGCGCGGGTGGCGCGTCGCGAGCCCGTGCTCGAGCAGATAGACCGGTCGGTCCACATGGGGCCCGATCCACGCGGCGAGGAAGCGCGCGAGGCGGTCGGTGGGGACGGGCCACGTCCACGGGTCCACGCGGAGCCCGCGGAGGCCGACGTAGGCGCCGAGGAAGGGGCCGTAGAAGTCGAGCGCGAGGGCGTCGAGCGGGTCCTCGTCGGCGCTGAGCGTCGCGAGGAGCGGGCGGAGCGCGTCGTCGCCGAGGAGCCCGCCGAGGAGCCTGTCCACGAGCCGCTCCTTGAGGCCTCGCGGCCCGAGGGCGCGCCGGAACGCGCGCCGCAGCTCGGGGACGCGGTGGCGCGTCGCGGGGCGGAGGAGGTCGACGAAGAGGCGGTCGGCGCCGTAGGCGGCGCAGGCCCAGGCGTTGTAGGTGACCGTCGGCGCGGGCCAGCCGCGCGCGGCGTAGAGCGCGTGGAGGGCCCGCCAGGCGCGCACGTGGCCCTCGAAGATCCCGGCGAGCGCTCGCCCGGCGGCGGCGAACCCGCCTCGCCCGGGGCCGCGCGGGAGCGCCCCGAGCACGTAGGTCGCGAGGCAGAGGCTGTTCGGCTCGTTCACGGTCACGAAGAGGTCGACGGGGCGCTGCCCGTGGCGCTCGGCGAGGGCGTCGCCGAGGCGCGCCGCGATCTCCGCCGCGAACCGGGCGAAGCGCGCGGGGCCGGCCGGGTCGAGCCAGGGATCGGCGCCGAGCCAGGCCGGGTGGGTGAAGTGCTGGAGCGTGAGCACGACGCGCATCCCGCGCTCGCGCGCGCCCGCGACGATGGCGGCGTAGTGCGCGACCGCGGCCGCGTCGAAGCGCCCGGGCTCGGGCTCGACGCGCGCCCACTCGAGCCCGATGCGGAGGGCGTTCACCTCGAGCGCCGCGGCGAGGTCGAGGTCCTCGCGCCACCGCTCCCAGCCGGCAGAGCCGCGCCCGGTGCGCGGGACGCGCCCGCTCGCCTCCCAGACCGCCCAGTTGTTCGCGGGCTCGCCGGGCCCGTTGAGGCCGCCCTCGACCTGGTAGGCCGAGGTCGCGACGCCCCAGAGGAAGCCGTCCGGGTAGCGCGGTGGGGCGTCGGGCGCGGACATCGGCGCGCATCATGCGACGACGCGGCAAAGGACGCCAGCGACCGCCGACGACGCTGGCCCGGCCGAGGTCGCCGCGCGCCCGCCGGAGAGGCGGCCGAACGAGGATACAAGGAGCCGCGGGTCCGCCTTGCCGGCGGCCGTCGCGCGCAGCTATCCTCGTCCCATGCGCAGGACATCCTCTCTCCTCGTCCTCCTCGCGCTCGGCGCGCTCGGCGCCGGCGCCGGCTGCAGCGACGACCCCACGCGGTCCGGGCTCACCACGAACACCGACTTCGACACGGTCGTGTTCCCCGACGTCCAGGAGATGGACACCCTCGAGCCGCTCGACCTGCTCGTGCCGACCGACACGGGCACGGTGGACACGACGCTCCCGGACGACACCGCGGTCGAGGACACGACGCCCCCCGAGGACACCGCGCCCCCCGAGGACACCGCGGAGCCGGGCGACTCGGCGCTCGACGACGTCGAAGACACCGTCGCCGACGCGCTCGACGCGGTCGACACGACCGAGGACGCCGTGGACACCGCGCAGGACACGAGCGTCGCGGTCTTCGTGAACCCCTGGGGGGTGGGCTGCTCCGAGGACGCGCCGGACGCCGAGGGCTGCCCCTGCGAGGTGCCCGGCGACTGCCGGGTCGGGCTCACCTGCGCCGACACGACGCTCGGGCGCTTCTGCGCCGAGCCCTGCGTGACCACCTGCGCGGGCGCGCGGCGCTGCTACCACGCGACGGGGCAGTACGGGATCTGCCTCCCGGAGTGGTCGCTCCTCTGCGCGCCGTGTCGCGCCGACGACGACTGCCTCGAGGTCGGCGCGCGCTGCGTCGACTTCGGATTTGAGGGGAGCTTCTGCGGCGCGCCCTGCGGCGCCGGCGACGCCTGCCCCGGCGGCTACGGCTGCGCGGCGCTCGGCGCGGGCGAGCAGGCCGTCCACCTCTGCCTCCCCGACTCCGGGACCTGCGCGTGCAGCGTGGCCGCCGTGTCGCTCGGCAACGACACGGCCTGTTACGCGGAGGGGGGCCCGGCGTGCCTCGGCGAGCGCCGCTGCGACGAGAGCGGGCTCACGGTCTGCGACGCCGGCGAGCGGCTCGACCACGAGCTCTGCAACGGCAAGGACGACACCTGCGACAACGAGGTCGACGAGGACTTCCCGGTCGGTGAGCCGTGCGCGGCGCCCGAGGGGGGCTGCGCGAACGGGGTCTACGAGTGCAGCGAGGACGGGACCGGCGTCGTGTGCGTGGGCGCGCTGAGCGACGTGCCGGAGATCTGCAACGGCGTCGACGAGGACTGCGACGGCGAGACGGACGAGGGCTGCGACGACGACGGCGACCGCTACTGCGACGTGGACATGCCGCTCGCGGAGGGTGCCCTGTGCGACCTCGGCGGCGGCGACTGCGACGACGAGAACGACGCCATCCACCCGAACGCGGCCGAACTCTGCAACGACGTCGACGACGACTGCGACAGCGTGACCGACGGCATGACCGAGAGCTGCCAGGCGGCGTGCGGCGCGGGGACGCGCACGTGCACGGCCGGGGCGTGGAGCGCGTGCAGCGGGGCGCCGCAGCTCTGCGACCCGAGCGCCGCCTGCTGCAAGGCGTCGGGCTGCGCGTACGAGGCGTCGACGCTCCAGTGCAGCACGACCCCGAACGCGACCGAGAAGCGCTGCAGCGGGACCTGCGGCGGGACGATCCAGCAGCGCACGCAGATGCGTTACTGCACCGGGTCGGCGGCCGGGTGCGGCACGGGGAACCTCGTGTGGTCGGGGTGGAGCAACACCCAGGCCTGCGGCAGCAGCAACCTGTGCTCGGGGGGCGGCAACCCGTCGTGCACGACGTGCCAATACGGCTGCACGGGAGGGCGCTGCGAGCCGCAGCCGGTGCGCACGATCTGCATCGATCCGGGCTACGGCTCGACCGACGGCGGCCCCGTGGCGCACGGGCTCACCGCGCGCGACGTGACGTGGAGCATCGCCATCCACCTGCGCGACTGGCTCAACGCGGACACGGCCAACTCGGCCGGCGGCGGGCGCTGGAACGTGGTGCTGACGCGCTCGACGGGCAATGATCCGACCAACGCGCAGCGCGCGGCGACCTGCAACAACGCAGGCGCGACCAGGGTCATCTCGATCCACGTGAACGGCTGCTGCGGGAACTCGGCGACGGGCGCCGAGACCTATCACACGAGCAACAACTCGAGCTCGAACAGCTTCACGAGCCTCGTCCACGCCGAGGTGATCGCCATCGCAGGCCTCGCAGACCGCGGCGTGAAGTCCTCGTCGGGCTTCACGCTCCTGAACAACAGCGCCTCGCCCGCGGCGATGATCTTCCCCGGCTTCCTCGACAACTCGAACGACGCCGCCAAGTACGGGAACGACACCTGGCGCACGAACGTCGCGAAGGCCCTCATGTGGGCCATCCAGCGCTCGTTCAGCATCACCAAGTTCACGCCCTGACCCGGGCGCGGCGGGCGCGCCGCGATCCACGCGACCCGCGAGGGCCGAGGCGGTCTGCCCGCCCCGGCCGCGACCCGCGTCAGAACGTGTTCTCGCTGTTCCCGCTCCCACAGCACTGCGTCCGTCGGAGGAGCGAGCCCTCGCCGGAGTAGTAGTAGCGCGACTCGAGGTCGCCGCCGACGAGCTCGAGGGCGTCGTCGTAGCCGTCGACGTCGTCGAGGTCGAACCACGCGGGGAGGTTGTTGAAGTACATGTACCCGCTCGACTGGACGTAGGCGCCCGGGAAGTCGCTGTCGAGGCGCGGGAGGTAGAGCCGGCGCCGCTCGCGCGGGCGCGCCGCGATGGTCCAGTTGACGGAGTAGCCGCCGGAGTAGCCGTAGAGCGTGACGATCTGCACGTCGGCCTCCTGCGAGAGCCCGGCCTGCTGGATCCAGCGGACCTCCGGCCCCTGCTCGCCGTACGGGTAGTAGCCGGTCGTGTAGACCTGCGGCAGGAAGTCCTCCGGCGCGTTCACGACGACCTGCGTCCCGAGCGGGATGTCGCGCGCGTCGAGGAGCGACGAGCCGACGCGCCCGCCGAGGGCCGGGTAGCTCGCCTCGAGGTAGTAGCCGCCGAGCACGCCGGGGACGTACCCGAAGAGGAACGAGGCCACGAGCGGCTGCCCGGGCAGCGCGATGCCGTCGGCGTAGTCGCCGCTGAGGCTGGTCGCGATGGTCTGCGCCCCCTTCCAGAGCTGGAGGCCGAGCTCCGCCGGGACCGGCCCGGCCGAGGTCCGGAGCTCGACGTCGAGCTGGCCGAGCTCGGTCGACCACGTGTCGAGCACGACGTCCGCGACCCCGTCGCCGATGATGTCGCTCAAGCTCAGCGCGGCGGCCGCGGCCCACGCGATGCGCGCCCCGTCGCCGTCGAACGCCTCGGCGATCACGTCGTAGAGGCCGTCAGGCACGCACGAGGAGTCGAGGTAGAGGGAGACGTCGTCATAGTCGGGGGCCGGGTAGAGCGTGTTCGAGCCGCAGCTCGTGCGGAACTCGACCCGCGCGGTCCCGTCCGGCAGGTTCGCGACCTGCGCGACCGGGTAGTAGGAGGAGCCCTCGGAGTAGCCGGCGTCGTTCAGCTGGAAGCGCACCGAGGTGCCCGGCGTCAGGTCGAGCGCCGAGCGCAGCTCGTAGTAGCCGTCGTTGTCGCTCACCTGGGCCGTGGCGCTGCACCCCGCGAAGATCCTGAACGTCGCCGGGCCGCCGTCGAGGGTGACGTTGTCGTCGAGGTAGCCGCCGAAGGGGTCGGAGATCTGGACGGGCCACCCGCCCTGCCCCTCGCCCGTGCCGCGGTCGACGACCCAGACGTCGAGGTTGCCGACGACCGGGAAGCCCTCGCTGCAGTCCGAGACGTTGCCCGCGACGTCGGTCTGCTGCCCGAAGACGGACGCCTCGTCGCCGACGTCGTTGAGCAGGATCACCCCCGAGAACGTGCCGTTCGCGTCGACCGTGATCGGGTCGCTCAGGTACTCGGCGCAGTCCGAGTCCTTGCCGAGGACCACGGTGGCGCCGGGCTCGCCGCTCCCCCGCACCGTGAAGCCGTAGGTCGACGTGCCCCAGATGAAGGCGTCGGCGTCGCTGAGCGCGGGCGGCGCGGGGGCCGTCTCGTCCTCCGTGACGGCGCCGGCCGGCACGCAGAGCGAGGGGTTGCCGGCCTTGTCGAGCGCGCGCAGGAAGAGCGGCGTCGTCGCGTCCTTCGGCACGGTCGCGGTGAACGAGAACACCGCCTGACCCGCGCCGCACGTGCCGCCGGCCGCGCTCGCCGCGGTCGAGCCGAGCGGCGAGCCCGTGCAGCCGGCCGCGTCGAACGCGCGGACAGTGGCGTCCTTCTCGGCGCACCCGGAGAGGGGCACGGCGGTGGTCGTGAAGGGCACGGCGAGCGACGTCTGGGTCGCCGCGTCGAGCGTCGGCGCGGAGGGCGCCTCCGTGTCCTGGCGGAAGGTGCCGAGGTAGACGCAGCTGCTCGCGTTGCCGGCGCGGTCGACCGCGCGCCCGTAGACGAGCACGTCGGCGTTGGCGGTGAGATCGAGGGTGAAGGCGAACATGCCGCCCGCGCTGACCGGCGCCGACAGGAGCGGCGTCGCGCAGGCCTCCGCCGTGAAGATCTCGACCGTCGCGAGCGGCTCGGCGCTCCCGCCGATCCCCACGAGCGGCAGCATCGTCGGCGACGCGGGCGGCGAGACGAGCGCCGGGGCGGCCGGCGCCGTCGAGTCCTCGACGAAGACGACGCCCGTGGCGAGGCAGTCGGTCACGAGGCCCGCGGGGTTCGAGGCCTTCACGAAGAGCTGCGTCGCGGCGTCCGCGGTGACGGTGACCGTGATCGCGAAGGCGCCCGCGGCGTCGACGCTGCCCTCGCCCGCCATGACGTGGCACCCGGCGTCGCGATAGAAGGTGAGGGTCGCGTGCGGCTCACCCGTGCCGAGGGCCTTGGGCGTGGTGCCCGAGCCGGGCGAGGCGGGGTCGGTCCCGGTGACGGTCGGGGCGGTCGGCGGGTCGCACACGTCGCCGACGCCGTCGCCGTCGGCGTCCTCCTGGCCGGCGTTCGCGACGAGGGGGCAGTTGTCGGCGCTGCCGGTGACCCCGTCGCCGTCGGGATCGCCGGTCTGGCAGTCGCCCGCGAGGCCGCCGACCTCGTCGGTGAGGCCGTCGCAGTCGTTGTCCTCGCCGTCGCAGCTGACCTCGACGGGCTCGTAGCCGGCGACCTGCGAGTAGTCGCACGCGGGGATCCGCGTGTCGTCGGGGCAGCTCGCGGTGATGAGCTCGCGCTGCGCCGCGCAGACGCCGCGCCGGGCGCAGAGCTTGTCGCGCACCTGATCGAGGGTCGCCGAGGGGTTGTCGTTCTCGGGATCGACCTCGTCCGGGAGGCAGTCGTGATCGGAGTCGACGAAGGCGCTCTCGAGGATGTCGGGGATCCCGTCGCCGTCGGTGTCCCGCGGGGTGAGCCCGTCGACCTCGAAGGTGTCGAGGACGCCGTCGTAGTCGGTGTCCTTGCTGAGCGGATTCGACTTGAGCGCCCCCTCGACGGAGTTCACGAGCTGGTCGCCGTCGTTGTCGGCCTGCGGATCGAGGCAGTAGCCCGACAGGCACTGCCCGCTCGCGCAGTCGCTCGTGACGTCGCAGGTGGCGCCGATGGGGCTCTTCTTGGCGCTGTCGCCGCAGGCGAGGAGCGCTGTGGCGCTGAAGAGCAGGGCGGCGAGGTGGGCGGTAGTGACGCGCATGGCGACCTTCCTTGGTGCGGGCGGGCGATGGCCGGCCGCGACGTTCACGGGCCGCGGGGCGGGACTCCCGGCGGCGTCGGATCGCGGCGGGCGAGGCGACGCGCGAGAGCCTAGTCGAACGCTCGTTCTCGCGACAAGGGAGAGACGCTCCGAGCGCCCCCGAAAACGCGCGCGCGACGTTCCGCGTCCTTGCGTGGGCCGCCGGAGTCGCGGTAGGTGGCCGCCATGCAGAACCGCTACGACGACGCCGAAGCCGCCCCGTTCGAGGGCGATCCCCTCGCCCTCCGCGCGTACACGTCGCGCCTCCTCGGCGCCGAGCCCGGGCTCGTGCTGCACGGCGGCGGCAACACGAGCGTGAAGGTGCGGACGACCGACTTCTACGGCGACGAGGTCGAGCTCCTCTACATCAAGGGGAGCGGGCACGACCTCAAGACCATCGGGAAGAACGGCTTCGCGCCCGTGCGGATGGCGCCGCTCCTGCGGCTCGCGGAGCGCGCGTCGCTCTCGGACACCGACATGGTGCGCGAGCTGCGCGCGGCGATGACCGAGCCCGACGCGCCGCGGCCCTCCATCGAGACCATCCCGCACGCCCTCTTCCCGTTCCCGTGGGTCGATCACACGCACGCCGACGCGGTCGTCGCGGTGTCGAACACCCCGGACGGCACGGCGCGCCTGCGTTCGCTCTACGGCGAGCGCGTGATCCTCGTGCCGTACGTGATGCCGGGCTTCGTGCTCTCCCACGCCGTGCGCGACGCGCTGGCCGGGCGGGATCTCGCCGCCGTCGAGGGCATGATCCTCGAGCACCACGGGGTCATCACCTGGGGCGAGACGGCCAAGGAGTCGTACTCGCGGATGATCGCGCTCGTGAGCGACGCCGAGCGCTACCTCGCGGCCGAGGGGGCCAACGAGCGCATCGCGCGGGCGGTCCCCGGCGACGACGTGGTCGGGCTCGCGGCGCTCCGGCGGGCCGTGGGGCGCGCCTTCGGCGGCGCGGTCGTGGCGCGGCTCGATCACCGGATGGAGTCGGCCGGGTTCGCGAGCCGGGACGACGCCGCGGCGATCGCGACGCGCGGGCCGGTGACGCCGGACCACGTGATCCGCACGAAGCGCGTGCCGGTCGTGCTCGCCGCGGGCGGGGACGCCGACGAGGCCGTCGCGGCCTACGTCGAGGACTACCGCGCCTACTTCGGGCGGAACGACGACGGCGCGAACACGCAGCTCGACCCGGCGCCGCGCTGGGCGCTCTGGCAGGGGCACGGGGTGGTCGCCTTCGGGGCGAGCGCGAAGGACGCCGACATCACGGCGGACATCGCGCGGCACACAGCGGTCTGCATCCAGCAGGCCGAGGCGCTCGGCGGCTGGACGCCGCTCGGGGAGCGGGAGCTCTTCGAGATGGAGTACTGGGAGCTCGAGCAGGCGAAGCTCAAGAAGGGCGGCGCGAAGGCCCCGCTGGCCGGCCACGTCGCGCTCGTGACGGGCGCCGCGAGCGGGATCGGGGCGGCGTGCGTGACGCGCCTCCGGGAGATGGGCTGCGCGGTCGCCGCGCTCGACATCGACCGCGGCATCGCGGCGCGCTTCGAGGGGCGCGACGTCATCGGGATCCCCTGCGACGTGACCGACTCCGAGCAGGTCACGGCCGCCATCGAGGCGTGCGTGCGGGCGTTCGGCGGGCTCGACCTGCTCGTCAGCAACGCCGGGACCTTCCCGCCGTCGGCGCCCATCGCGGAGCTCGACGACCGCCGCTGGCGGGCGACGCTCGACCTGAACCTCGACGCGCACCACCGCGTGCTGCGCGCGGCGATCCCGTACCTGTCGCGCGGCTTCGACCCGGCGGTCGTGTTCGTGGCGTCGAAGAACGTGGCCGCGCCGGGCGCCGGCGTCGCGGCGTACTCGGTCGCGAAGGCGGGGATGACGCAGCTCGCGCGCGTCGCCGCCATCGAGCTCGCGGAGCAGGGGGTGCGCGTGAACCTCGTCCACCCCGACGCCGTCTTCGACACGGGCCTCTGGGACGAGACGAAGATCGCGTCGCGCGCGGCGAGCTACGGCCTCACGGCCGAGGTCTACAAGACGCGGAACCTGCTCCACCGCGAGGTGCGCTCGGCCGACGTCGCGAACGTGGTCGCGCGGCTCCTGTCGCCGGAGTGGCACGCCACGACGGGCGCGCAGGTGCCGATCGACGGCGGCAACGTCCGGGTGATCTGAGCGATGGCCGCCGACCCCGGACCCGAGCGCGAGCACGACGACGACGACGACTTCGAGCGCCGCTTCTCCGGGATCGCGCGCCTCTACGGCGCGGACGGGCTCGCGCGGCTCCGAGCGGCGCGCGTGGCGGTCATCGGCGTGGGCGGCGTCGGCTCCTGGGTCGCCGAGGGGCTCGCGCGCTCGGGCGTCGGCGCCATCGACCTCGTCGACCTCGACGACGTCTGCGTGACGAACGCGAACCGGCAGCTCCACGCGCTCGACGGCACGGTGGGGCAACCGAAGGTCGAGGCGATGGCGGCGCGCGTGCGCGCCATCAGCCCGACGTGCCGCGTGAACGTCGTTCACGACTTCTTCACGGCGCGGTCGGCGGCGAGCGTCGTGACGGGCGAGCTCTCGTGGGTGGTCGACGCCATCGACGGCGTGGCGAACAAGGCGCTCCTCGTGGCGCGCTGCCGCGAGGTCGGCGTCCCGGTGGTCGTCGTGGGCGGCGCGGGCGGGCGGCGCGACCCGACGCGCGTGACGGTGCGCGATCTCGCGGAGAGCGGCGGCGACGGGCTCCTCAGGCGGCTCCGGAAGGTGCTCCGGACCGAGCATGGCCTCGCGGGCAAGGGCCCGTGGGGGCTCCCGTGCGTCTTCTCGGACGAGCCGCAGGTGTTCCCGTCGCAGGACGGGGGCGTCTGCGAGCGGCGGGAGGAGGGCGGCCGGACGTTGAGGCTCGACTGCGCTACGGGGTATGGTACGGCGAGCTTCGTCACGGGGGTGTTCGGGCTCGTGGCCTCGTCGGTCGTGGTCGAGGCGGTCGCGCTCGGTCGCGGCGCGTGACGGTGGTTTGAATCCTCGGCCGTGGCCCGTCCCTCTCGGGAGACGGCACGGGAGGAGGCGCTGATGGTGACGGGAACGACGGTGGCGCGGTGCGTCGCGGGGGCGCTGCTGGCGCTGCTCGCGGCGGGCGGGGCGGCGCGCGCGGACGTGGTGCCGGACGGGCAGCGCTACGTGCCGGTGGCGGTGGAGCTGCGCGGGCTCGCGTCGCTCGGCGGGCGGCACGTGTACCTCGCGACGGTGAACGGGCGCGAGCGGAGCGTGGCGAGCGCGGTGCCGGTGACGGCGGACGGGCCGCTCGCGGTGCCGTCGGGCTACATGGACCGGAGCTACCTCGTGGCGCTCACGCCGGAGCAGGACGAGGCGATGAAGGCGGCGGAGGCGACGCCGTGGGAGCCGGACGCCGAGCGGCGGGAGCCGTCGCCGCTGCGCCGCTTCCTCGACCGGCCGGACGTCGCGAGCACGAGCGTGCTGCCGTTCCGGGGGCTGGTGGCGCGCGGGTCGGACGCGGCGCGGATCGTCGAAACGGTGACGCTCCACGGGGCGGACGGGGAGCACGTCACGGCGACGGTGGAGCGCGCGGTGCTCGACGCGGACGGGTCGCCGGTGGGCGACGCGGGCGGCGGGCTGATCGTGGCGCTGGCGATCGCGGTGGCGGCGGTGGCGGCGGGTGCTCTGGGGTGGGCGCTCACGAGGCGCGGGCGGCGCGCGGCGGCGCCGGGGGCGTAGCGGGCGACGCGGGTGGCTTGCTATGCTCTCCGGACACGACGAAGGAGCAGCCGAGAGCATGTCCGCGGACGCCCAGCACCACCTCGAGATCCCGATCATCGACCTCGACGACCTCGCGAGCCACGACGCGCGCGCGGTGGCGCGGGCCGCGGAGGGGCTGCGCACCGCGTTCGGGCACTTCGGGCTCGTCTATGTGCGCGGTCACCGGATCGACCCGGGGGCGCTCGACGCGTTCTACGACGGGTTCCTCGGCTTCACGGCGCGGTCGGAGGCGGAGAAGGCGGCGCTCGGCGGGCCGGGGATCTGGTATCAGCGCGGGTGGACGCCGCCGAACACGGAGAAGGCGGTGATCGCCGGGGGGCAGCCGGACTTCAAGGAGTGCTACTTCGCGGCGCCGGAGCCGCTCGACCCGGTGGCGCGGCAGCAGTACCCGCAGATCTACGCGGAGAACGTGTGGCCGGGCGGGGCGGACGGGTTCCGGGAGGCGTACCTGGCGCTCGGGCACCAGCTGCACGAGATCGGGCTCCAGCTCCTGCGCGGGAGCGCGCTCGCGCTCGGGCTCGAGCCGTACCGGTTCGAGCAGCTGGTGTACGGCGGGCCGCACGTGACGCGGGCGCTGCGCTATCTGGCGCTCGACGAGACGCAGGTGGGGACGGGGATCCTGTGGGGTGAGGAGCACACGGACTTCAACCTGCTGACGCTCCTGCCGGGGGGGCGCTTCCTCGACCCGTCGGGGCAGCGGGCGGCGCGGCCGGACGGGCAGTGTGGGCTCTACCTGAGGACGCGGCCGACGGAGGCGCACCCGCACGGGGAGATGGTGCGGGGGGCGGCGCCGGAGGGGTGCCTGGTAGCGCAGGTGGGGCAGCAGCTCGAGATCCTGACGGGGGGGACGTTCCTCGCGACGCCGCACGTCATCAAGGCGCCGCTCGCGGCGGGCTGGACGCGGGTCGCGACGGCGCACTTCATCCACGTGCACGGGCACCAGGTGCTCTACCCGCTCGAGCCGTTCCGGTCGCCGGAGACGATCGCGGCGTACAGCCCGCCGGTGCTGGCGGGGACGTACGGCACGAAGACGCTGGTCGACATCGGCCTCGCGCCGCAGGCCGCGCTCGACATGCTCGGCTACCGCCACTACGACCGGCTCGAGGAGACGCGGGCGTAGCGGTTGGGGTGGCGCGGATGAGGCGGCGTCAGGCTCTCTCGGCGCCGCAGGAGCGGACCAGTAGGGTAGCGGGGCCGGCCTAGCCGTGCTCCCCGCCCCCGTCACACCGGACGTGCGGATCTCCCGCATCCGGCGTTCCCGAACACGTCGCCTTGGGCATGCACAGGGGAACCAGCGCCTACAGGCTCACCAAGCCGAGTTGGTCGAGGTGTGCGTAGTAGCTTTGCCCTACCGGGGGACGGTAGGGGCGTTGGCTCCGTCGCCGGAGGTGGCGGGTGAGACGCGCGCGTACGTAGGCCATGATCGAGCGAAAGCCTCGACGCGGGTAGCCCAGCCTGAAGTAGTTCGCCCACCCGTGAAGGTGGCCGTTGAGCTCTGCGATCATCTCCTTGATGGGCTTGAAACACATGCGCGAACCCGTCATCTCGCGAATCTTCGCGCGCTCGCGAGCGAGGGCCTTCTTGGACGTACCCATGTACAGGTAGCGGTGACCCCGGCCTTTCAGGTCGCGGTCGTACCGGTATGTGTATCCCAAGAAGTCGAGGCTCGCGCCGGGCGCACGCATCTTCACGATCCGCGTCTTCGTGCGATTGAGTTCCAGTCCCATGCGATGCTCCAGGGTCGTCTCAATGAACTCAACGATCCGGGAGCCCATCCAGCGCGCCATGACCACGAAGTCGTCCGCATAGCGAATCAAGCGGGCGTTCGCACGCTTCGCCGGCCCTTCGGGCTCGACGTGAAAGAACCGGTCGAACCAGTGCAAGAACACGTTCGCCAGGAGCGGCGAGATGACGCCCCCTTGCGGGGTCCCCTTCCCGTTGCGCCTCGGCGGACCGCCTTGCTCATCGACCACCGGCGCTTCCAACCACATCCGAATCAGCCTCAGGACCGAGCCGTCGGTGACGCGCATGCGGAGCGCGCTCATGAGCTTGTCGTGCGGGATGGAATCGAAGTAGCCCTTCAGGTCAGCGTCGTACACTTCCGTGAAGCCCTCCTCGAGGTTCCGTCGAATCTCGTGGAGCGCATCATGAGCCGAGCGGCGCGGCCGGAACCCGAACGAGCAGTCCAGGAAATCAGCCTCGAAGATCGGCTCCAGGATGATGAGCGCCGCCGTCTGCACCACACGGTCACGAACCGTAGGGATGCCGAGCGGACGGAGCTTTCCATCAGCCTTCGGGATGTATACGCGCCGTACGGCATCGGGACGGTACGTCTTGGTGCGCAGCGATTCCTGGAGCGCATCCAGGAACGCGGCGGGGCCGCCCCCGGTGGCGATTTGGTGGATCGTCACCCCGTCGACCCCTGGTGCACCGCGGTTCGCGGCCACCAGCTTCCACGCCGTCTCGAGCGTGTCTCGCCGATAGAGCCGATCATACAGCACGTAGAATCGGAACTTCGGCTCCTGCTTGGCCTTCTGGCCGAGCTTCCGCCTCAGAGAAGCGAGTTTCTCCGGGACCTCTACGCGACCCTCCAGAGGATCGATGTAGGTGTCCGAATCTTCCGTAGCGGGACCTATGGGTTCCAAGCGGAACTCTCCTCGTCTTGCGTCAGCGTGTGCTCGGTAGGGCCCCTTCGCTTCACGGTCATTACCCGCTTCATCGCTACTATGAGCCCCGCCGACTTCCGATGCCGCCGAAGACCTCTTGCGAGGGGCGTCGGGTTCCACCCACGACATCGGATCTCCCAGGTTCCTAACCGGTCTTTCGGCGCGCGCTGCCCCCAATCACCCCGGCAGGCCCGACGGCTGTATACATGCTCGTTATCTCCGCCGTCGGTGACAGACCACCCAGGTTCCGGAAGGAGGGTCGCACTGCACTTGGTGTAACGAGGCCGAATCGGGTTCACTTGCGTTGCGGCCCGCGCCATTGTCCCCGGCGTTTGCACGCCGGCAGCCGCCTCGCGGCGGCCACTGAGGCTTCAGCCTTCGGATTACTCCTGCGGCTGCCCAGCGGACTACATGTCGAACGAGCAATTTACATGGTCAGCACCTCCCGCTGACTAGACCGGCCAAGCTTTGCCTGGCGCACCGGAGGCACGGAGGCACGGAGGGTTCAGTGATCTCCGGG
The DNA here is from genome assembly GCA_020632715.1 of Deltaproteobacteria bacterium. Taxonomy (GTDB): domain Bacteria; phylum Myxococcota_A; class UBA9042; order PHBI01; family PHBI01; genus JACKFA01. The sequence goes on along the minus strand of JACKFA010000002.1, from coordinate 664,406 downwards.
AGATCCGTCTCCGGTTCGCGTCCCGCCGTACTCGAGGGAGGGAGGAGGAGGAGGGAGGGTCACGTCACCGCCCTCCCCCTCCCGCCAGATTCACCCAAACCACGTCGGCTCCGACCGAGGCAGGGGGCCGGTCGAGCCACCGAACCCTCCGTGCCTCCGTGCCTCCGTGGTGAAAAAACGAGTGAAATCAAACCCCAACAGCGCGAGCGCCGCGGAACAAGAGCCGACGCGCTCCCTCCCTCCGACCTCCGTGTCTCCGTGTCTCCGTGGTCACGCTCCGACGGCGCCGCCGAGCCCGGACAGGGGACGGTGAGCCCCCCTCCCCTCCCTCCGACCTCCGTGTCTCCGTGTCTCCGTGGTCACGCTCCGACGGCGCCGCGGAGCCCGGACAGGGGACGGTGAGCCCCCCTCCCCTCCCTCCGACCTCCGTGTCTCCGCGTCTCCGTGGTCACGTTCCGTCGGCGCCGCCAGAACGGCGAGAGGCCGGAGGACGAGGAGCCAACCCGCTCCCCTCCCTCCGACCTCCGTGTCTCCGCGCCTCCGTGGTCACGCTCCGACGGCGCTGCCGAGCGTGACCGCAGCACAGGCTAGTACCGGTAGTAGTCCGGCTTGAACGGCCCGTTCTCCTCGACCCCGATGTAGGCCGCCTGCACCGGCGTGAGCTTCGTGAGCTTCGCGTCGAACTTCGCGAGGTGCAGGTGCGCCACGCGCTCGTCGAGGTGCTTCGGCAGCACCGTCACCGACTTGCCGTAGGTCTCCGCGTTCTTGTGGAGCTCCATCTGCGCGAGCGTCTGGTTCGTGAACGACGCCGACATCACGAGGCTCGGGTGCCCCGTCGCGCAGCCGAGGTTCACGAGGCGCCCCTCGGCCAGCACGATGATCGAGTGCCCGCCGCCGTTCGGCCCGTGCGTCGTGGTCTTGAAGCGCCACTCGTGCACCTGCGGCTTCACCTCGATCTTCTCGACCTCGCCGCGCTTCTTCATGGCCTCGAGCCCGGCCATGTCGATCTCGTTGTCGAAGTGCCCGATGTTGCACACGATCGCGTTGTGCTTCATCCCCTTCATGTGCTCGGCCGTGATGACCGACTTGTTGCCCGTCGCCGTCACGTAGATGTCGTACGTCGGCAGCGCGTCCTCGACCGTCAGCACGTCGAGCCCGAGCATGCACGCCTGCAGCGCGCAGATCGGGTCGATCTCCGTCACGCCCACGCGCGCGAACTGCCCGACCAGCGACTGCGCCGAGCCCTTGCCCACGTCGCCGAACCCGCAGATGAGCGCCCGCTTGCCCGAGATCATCACGTCCGTCCCGCGCATGATCGCGTCGACCAGCGAGTGACGGCAGCCGTAGATGTTGTCGAACTTGCTCTTCGTCACCGAGTCGTTGACGTTGATCGCCGGGAACATCAGCGTCCCCGCCTCGGCCCGCTGGTAGAGCCGGTGCACGCCCGTCGTCGTCTCCTCGCTGACGCCGCGGATCCCCTTGATCATCGTCGACCAGTAGCGGTCACCCTTCGCCGCCCGCACATCGCGGATGAGCTGGTAGATGATCGCCTCCTCCTCGGACTCGGCGGCCGCCACGTCCGGGAGCGTGCCCTTCTGCTCGTGCTCGTAGCCGAGGTGCACCACGAGCGTCGCGTCGCCACCGTCGTCGAGGATGAGGTTCGGCCCGGCGCCGTTGCCCCAGTCGAGCACCTGCAGCGTGCACCACCAGTACTCCTCGAGCGTCTCGCCCTTCCACGCGAACACCGGCTGCCCCGCCGGGTCCTTCGCCGTCCCCGTCGGGCCGGCCGCGATGGCCGCCGCCGCGTGGTCCTGCGTCGAGAAGATGTTGCACGACGCCCACCGCACCTCGGCGCCGAGCTCGACGAGCGTCTCGATGAGGACCGCCGTCTGGATGGTCATGTGCAGCGAGCCCGTGATCTTCGCGCCCTTGAGCGGCTTCTCGACGCCGAACTGGTCGCGCAGCGAGGCGAGCCCGGGCATCTCGTGGAGGGCGAGCTCGATCTCCTTCCGCCCCCACCGCACGTTCTCGGGGCTGAAGTCCTTCACGCGGAACGCCTCGCCGCCGAACAGCGGGAGGCCCGTGGACATGAAGGTCGGGGCGTCGGAAAGGTGCGCAGCAGACATCGTGGATACTCCCGGGATGTGGTTCATCCGTTGATTCGGATGAACGGATATAGCACTGGATCCACAACCGCAAGGGAGCGGTCGATCTTTTGTGACCGAGAGCCGCAGAGTGGCTCGGCAGGCGACTCTGCGCGGGATCGCGAGCACCCCGCGCGCGCCCCCTACCTCACGCCGCCGCGCTGTCCGCCGGCACGAGCCGCGCCACGAAGAGCCCGGGCCCCCGCGCCTCCGCGTCGACCGGCAGGCGCCGCAGCGTCGTCACCCGGAGCCCGGCCTTCGCCGCGTGGCGCGCGAGGTCCTCCGGCGCGAAGCCGAGGTGATGGTGCCCCATCGTCTCGCGGTACTCCTCGCGATCGTGCGCGATCATGTCGAGCACGACGACCGCGCCCCCCGGCCGCAGCACGCGCCGCGCCTCCGCGAGCGCCCGCGCCGGCGCCTCGACGTGGTGGAGCACGAGGATGCAGAGCGCCGCGTCCGCCGACGCGCTCGCGAGCGGGAGCGCCGTGAGCTCCGCCTCGACGAGCTCGACCGCGCCCTGCCCCTCGAGGCGCGCCTTCGCCGCGGCGAGCATCGACGGCTCCTGGTCGACGCCGATCGCCCGCGCCACGACCGGCGCGAGCTCGGCGAGCACGTCCCCCGAGCCGCACCCGAGGTCGACCACCGTCCACGACGACGGGAGCAGCGACACGAGCGTCGGCAGCACGAACGACCGCCCGAAGAGCTCGGCGCGCACGACCTCCCAGCCCGACGCCACGCGCCCGAAGAACGTCCGCGAGTCGACCCGCCGCTGCGCGAGCACGCTCGCGACCCGCGCCCGGTCCTCGGCGATGGCCGCCGCGTCGGCCGGGTCGTCGCCGACCACGTCCCAGAGGCGCGCCGCCCCCTCCTCGAGCGCGTCGCCCGCGAAGCGCACGCGCGTCGTGTTGGCGTCCTGCCGGCGCACGATCCAGCCGAGCTCCGACAGCACCTTCAGCTGCCGGCTCACGCTCGACTGCGGGAGCTGCACCACCGCGACGAGCTCGTTCACCGTGAGCTCCTCCATCGCGAGGATGCGCAGCATCCGCACGCGCACGGGCTCGGCGAGGAGGCTCAGGTGGTCGAAGATCGGGCGCTCGCCCACGGCTTCACTTCCAGGCCATCTCGATCACGAAGTCGCGCGGCCCCTCGTCGTACCCCACGAGCACGCCCATGTCGCGCTTCATGAAGTCGAACATGGTCGACATCCCCATCATGTTGAGGATCCGCCACGTCGGGTTCCCGAACACGTCCGCCCCGCGGAAGTCGAGCCGCGCGCTCGTCGCGTTGGCCGTCGTCAGGCACTTCCCGACGTCGCACACGCTCTCGTGGTAGCTGTCCGCGCGCTTCAGCACGGCCGTCGGCCCGAGCTTCGCGGCGACCCAGCGGATGACCTTGTCGCCGGTGCCCGCCGTCTCGCCGAAGACCTTCTCGAACGCGAGGATGTCCCCGTCGAGCCACTCGTCGACGATGACGTGCGCGAGCTTGATCTGCGCCCACACGGGGAGCCAGTGCCGCTTCGTCGGCACGTCGGGCAGCGCGTCCGCGCCGAGCCCGAGCCGCGACCGCACGAGGTCGGGCGCGCGTGGCCCCCAGTGGCGCGCCACGTGCAGCCCCCACGAGCGGAGGGCGTTGCCGCGCACCCGCCCGGCGAGCCCGCGGATGCGGTCCTCCGACCAGCGCGGCTCGGCCGCGAGCTCTTCGATGGTCACCTTGCGCGTCACGGGCCGCGGTCATAGCAGCCGCGCGCCACGAGCGAAAGCCCAACTTGCCCGACCGCGCCGCCGGCCTCCCGGGCGGGAGGCGACCGCAACCGCACAACGCCCAGTAGAATTCCCGTGGGAAAATTAGACGGTTTGTTTCCGGACTGTATCTTCGGCCCAACTCGCATTGACCCATGGAGGTTTGTCATGCGTTTTGTCTCGCGTTGCATCTCGGCCAGCGCGGCCCTGGCGATGCTCTTTGGTGTCGTGACGCAGGCGCAGGCCGGTCGTCGCGATTCGCTCAACGGCTCTCTCACCCTTCCGGACGTGACGGACGTCTACGCGTTCCCGCAGCTGCTCGGCGTGTACCGGAACCTGCTCCGCATCGAGATGGGCTCCGACGCCAACACCGGCGACGGCACGCTCATCTTCGGCACGGACGCGATGGCGTTCGGCGTCGTCGCCCACCGCGGCGACAACACCGACCCGTTCGGCGCGCTCGCGCTCCCGGCGCAGGCCTACGCCGGGGCGCTCCTCGGCGGCGCCCGCTCCTACCCGATCCTGAGCGGCATCGGCAGCCTCCCGGCCCCGGCGAACATCGTCGACCTCATGCTCGCGCTCAACATGGGCGACGCGGCGGCCCTCGGCTTCCGCCTCGGCATCGCGAACGCCGGCTCGAGCACGACGCCGGACGGCGGCGACTCGACGGGGGTCTCGCAGACGTCCATCAACTTCGGCGCCGGCTACTCGATGCTCGGCGAGGGCCTGAAGATGGACCTCGGGCTCAACCTCAACATCGGGCTCGGCAGCGACTCGACCGCGGGCGTCGACAACGAGACGACGGGGAGCGACATCCACGTCGGCGTGAACGCGCGCTTCTACCTCCCGATGCAGGAGCAGGTCGACCTCGCCATCCTCGGCGGCATCGACCTCAACTTCGGCGGGATCTCGACGCCGGGCGGCGACTCGTCGGTCTTCGGGCTCAACATCGGCGCCGGCGTCGGCCCGGTCTACAAGCTCGAGCACGCCCGCCTCGCCGCCTACGCGTTCCTCGCGTTCGCGACGCGCAGCACGGATCCGAACACGGACGCGGACGGCGACGACTCGTCGACCACGAGCCTCACGATCCCGGGCGTCCACATGGCGATGGAGGTCGACCTCAACGAGTGGCTCCAGTTCCGCGCGGGCCTCGAGTACGCCTGGATGATCAACGGCCAGTCGGACGCGAACAACAACTCGCAGAGCGAGAACACCGGGTCCTTCGGCTGGTCGGGCGGCTTCGGCCTCATCTTCGACCAGTTCCGCGTCGACATCTCGGTGAACAACGCGTGGTTCACGTCGGGCCCGGACTTCCTGGGTGGCGACGGCGAGCTCGCGGCGAACATCGCCGGCACCTACCACTTCTAGTCGAGGTCGGCGCTCGCGCCGGCCCGCGGAAGCGGATCACGACGCCCGCCCGGGTCTCCTGGGCGGGCGTCGCCCTTTTCGGGGCGCACCGTCGCGCGCCTCAGTCGTCGTCGTCGTCGTCGCCGCCGCGCGGGCCGGCGACCGCGAGCTCCACGGCGCGCCGCTCGTCGTCCGCCTCGTCGGCGATGTCCGCGAGCCCGCGGCCGACCTGCACGGCGAAGATGCTGAAGAGGATGAAGGTCCCGAAGGCGAGCGGCACGAGGAGCGAGTTCACGTCGGACTCGTCGCTCGCGCGCAGCCAGCCGATCACGGCCGCGAGCGCGGCGATCCCGGGGGCGAGCCCCGCGACCAGGTTCGCGCGCCGGCTCTGGCGCGCCCGGCGGGCCGCCGGCAGCGTCGCGAGCGACGCCATCACGAGGATCGCGGCGCCGAGGATCGCGAGCACGCGCGACGCCACGCCGAGCAGCGTCAGGAGCTCGTAGATCCGGACGTCCGGGCGCGAGAGCTCGATCGCGACCGCGAGGAAGAGGCCGTCGACCACGAGCAGGGCGACGGCGAGCCCGAGGCTCGCGCCGAGCCAGCCGCGCGCGCCGCCCAGAGGCGCGTCCCGGCGCAGGAGGCGCGTCCGGTGGAAGATCATCACGTCGGCCACGACGATCGCGAGCCCCGTCGCGAGCGCGACCACCAGGCCGAGCGACCCCGGGAACGTGCCGGGCGCCCACATCGCGCCGATGACGCCCGTCACGAGGCGCGCCCCCCACGGCGTGACCGTGCCCGCGAGCCCCTCGTGGAGGGCGGCCCAGCGGCGGATGGCGGCGCCGTCCGCCGGCGACGGGACCACGGCGAGCGGCCGTCGGCGCGTGGCGGCGGCCGCGACGCTCTCGGGCGTCGGCTCGTCCTCGATCACGATGCGGAGCGCCGGGCCGCGGCGTCGGTGCGTGAGGATCGCGTCGAGCGGCACGTCCTCGCCCTGCGCGCTCGTGCGCGGCTGCGCGCGGAGCGCCGCCCCGTAGCCGTGCAGCGCGATGAGCACGTAGAACGCGGCGCCGAGGATGGTCGGGGCGAGGAGCCAGCGGGCGCCTGCCCCCGTGGCCGGCGCGGTCACGTCGACGACGGTGACGGCGACCAGCGCGAGCGCGAAGCCGCTGAGCGCGAGCAGGGCGCGATCGCAGCGGCGCCGCACGGTGGCGTTCGGGGCCGTGGCGCGGAGGGCGACGAAGAAGGCGGCGACGGCGGCGGAGAGGAGCACGCCGTCGGCCGCGCGCGCGCTGGAGAGGAGCGCCGCGTCGAGCTCGAGGAGGCCGACGTCCGCGGCGAGGAGCGCGAGCTCGAGCGCGAGGGCGGCGGCGGCGAGCGCGGCGGCGAGGCGGGCGATCGGCCGCGTCGGGAGGCGCAGGATGGCGCCGAGCACGGCCCCCGTGGTGCCGGCCGCGAGCGCGAGGAGGACGGCGTGCACGCCGGCGAAGAACGGGTGCCCCACGGTCTCCGGCGGCGCGAGCAGCAGGAACGCGAGGGTCACGGTGACCCAGATCCGCCACGCGAGGCCGCGGAACATGCCGTCCGCCGCGCGCTCGACCTGGGAGGCGCCGGTCGCGAGCGTCGGCGGGGGCTGGGGGTTCTCGGCGGCTGGGGTCGTCACGCGCGGGTTCTCCATGACCGGCGACTACACCAGTCTGCCAGGGCGCACCACGGGTTTCGATGGTCGGGTCGCTCGGGGGACGGGTACGAAGTGTGCGAAAGGCAACATTTCATCGACCCGGGGCGGCTGCTATGGTCGCGCTTGGGCGCGCCGAGCCAGCCGCACGGCCCGGCGCCCGCCCGATGGAAGAACGAGCAGAGGACAGGATCCTGTGAGGAACGCCCAACTCGGCCTCATCGCCGCCTTCGTCGTCCCCGCCCTAGTCGCCGCCTGCGACCCCGACCCGAGCGACCCGGAGGTGGTCGACACGACGTGGACGGAGGCCTTCGACGCGAGCGGCGCCGGCTGGCTCCTGTCGGTCTGGGGGCCCGCGCCCGGGCAGCGCTTCGCGGTCGGCGGCACCCCCACCGAGGGGCGGATCGAGAAGGAGCAGGCCGACGGGAGCTGGGCGCCGGTGGCGGTGCCGGCCGGCGTGCCGCTCCTGAACTGGGTCTTCGGCTTCGGGTCGAGCGACGTGGTCGTCGTCGGCAACGACGGGACGATCCTCCGCGGCGACGGGACGACGTTCTCGCAAGTCGCGTCGCCGACGGATCAGGACCTCTGGGGCGTCTGGGGCGCGGCACCCGACGACCTCTGGGCGGTCGGCGGGAACGCGAGCCCGGGGGGCGTGCCGACGATCCTGCGCTGGGACGGCGCGACCTGGACGAGCGTGGCGGTGCCGGCGCTCCAGAAGGGCGACGTGCGCGCGTTCTTCAAGGTCTGGGGCTCGTCGGCCGATGACGTGCTCATCGTCGGCCACAAGGGGGTCGTGCTGCGGTGGAACGGTGCGGAGCTCGTCGAGGAGCTCGTCGGCGCGAGCGACGATCTCATCTCCGTCTGGGGGACGGGGCCGGATCACGTGGTGATCGTGGGCGGCCGCGGCAACGCGCTCATCACGACCTGGGACGGGGCGACCTGGAAAACGAACGTCCCGACGGACGCCCGGGGCGTGCCGCTTCCTGGCCTGAACGGCGTCTGGATGCGATCCGACGGGGCGTTCCACACGGTGGGGCTCTACGGCACGCTCGCGCGCGTCGACTTCGCGAGCCTCGCGGTCGAGACCGCCGAGGTCTCGACGCCGTACGACTTCCACGCGGTCTTCGGGACGAGCGATGACGAGCTCATCGCCGTGGGCGGCAGCTTCAGGCAGCCCGCCGGCCCCTTCGTCGGCATCGCGTTTCAGCGGGGTATGAAAGATGATGAATGAGATCGCTTCGTTCGGGGCTCGCCACCGCGCGCGCCGGTCCGGTCTCTCCGCCGTCGGCGCGCTCGCGTTGGCGCTCGGGCTCGGCGGCTGCCCGGACGATCCGACGCCGAAGGCCGAGATCGCGCCCGGGATCTTCGCGGACTCCTTCGGTGAGGCGCTCGAGCGCTCGACGCCGGAGCAGCTCGCGACGTTCGAGCGCGGCCACGCCGTGGCGCTCCGCCGCTTCTCGCGCGAGACGGGGCTCGGGCCCTACTTCAACCTCGCGTCGTGCGCGGGCTGCCACGAGCGCCCCGTGACGGGCGGGAGCGCCGGGCGCTACCGGAACTTCCTGCTCGTCGGGCAGGTGCTCCCGGACGGCTCCTTCCAGAACGTCGGCGTGAACGGCGTGCAGGACCAGTTCGACGTCGAGGGGCACCGCGTCCCGACGGCGCCGGCGGAGAACATCATCGCGACGCGGAACCCCATCCCCTTCTTCGGGGTCGGCCTCCTCGCGGAGATCGACGAGGACGCCATCCTCGCCAACGCGGACCCCGATGACGCCGACCACGACGGGGTCAGCGGGCGGCCCAACTACGACCGCGGCTTCGTCGGGCGCTTCGGCCGGAAGGCGCAGACGGTGTCGATCGAGGGCTTCATCCGCGGCCCGCTCTTCAACCACCTCGGGATCACGTCGAACCCGCTGAGCGAGGCGATGAAGGCGAAGCTGCCCGTGCCGAGCCAGACGCTCCCGATGGACGACGCGGCGGCGACGCTCTCGGGCGGGCTCGAGATGGGCCAGTTCGCGCAGGCGGCGGCGCCCGACGAGCCGACGATCGACGACGACGGCGTGCCCGATCCCGAGCTCTCCGAGCAGGACCTCTTCGACCTCGTGTCCTTCTCGATGCTGCTCGCGCCGCCGCGCCCGGACGCGCCGACGCCGGTGACGAAGCGCGGGGAGAAGGCGTTCGAGGACATCGGCTGCGCCACGTGCCACGTGCCGGCGCTGAAGGGGCCGCGCGGGCTCATCCCGGCGTACTCGGATCTCCTCCTCCACGACATGGGGCCGGAGCTCGCCGACGGCATCCGGATGAAGCTCGCGACGGGGGCCGAGTTCCGCACGCAGCCGCTCTGGGGCATCGTCGCCGTGGGGCCGTACCTCCACGACGGGCGCGCGGACACGCTCGACGAGGCCATCCGCTGGCACGGCGGCGAGGGCGAGGGCGCGCGGGACCGCTACATCGCGCTGCCGCCGGCCGACAAGTACGCGCTCATCGCGTTCCTCGGGAGCCTCGGCGGCGCGGACGAGGCGAGCCCGGGGCTCCTCCCGCCGGGGGCGAAGGCGCCGGGCGTGGGCGAGCTCGGCGGGCCGATCCGCGAGCTGACGGCGGCCGAGCAGGACCAGTTCGACATGGGCCGCGAGGTCTTCGACCGCGACACCTTCATGAGCGACGGGCTCGGCCCGGTCTTCAACGGCGACGCCTGCCGGAGCTGCCACTTCGACCCGGTCATCGGCGGCTCGGGGCCGGTCGACGTGAACGTGATCCGGCACGGCGAGGTGGTGGACGGCACGACGTTCATCGCGCCGCCGTTCGGGACGATCTCGCAGCGACACGCGACGGACGGGTCGACGCGGCCGCCGTTCTTCGAGGACGCGAACGTGACCGAGCAGCGGCAGACGCCCGCGCTCTTCGGGCTCGGGCTCATCGATCGCGTCCCAGCGGCCGACATCATCGCCCGGGAGGACGTCGACGACGCCGACGGGGACGGGATCAGCGGCTGCGCGCAGATCCTCCCGGACGGGCGGCTCGGGCGCCTCGGGTGGAAGGCGCAGGTGCCGTCGGTCGCGGAGTTCTCGCGCGACGCGGGGCTCGCGGAGCTCGGCCTGACGCTGCCGGCGCAGGCGGGGCTCACGTTCGGGGCGACCCACGACGACGACGACAGCCCGGATCCGGAGATGTCGCTGCCCGATCTGACCGCGATGAACTTCTTCCTCTCGAACCTCGCGCCGCCGCCGCGGGAGCACCACGACCTCGCGAAGGAGGAGCGCGGCGAGGCCGTGTTCGGCGAGGTCGGGTGCGACGCGTGCCACGTGCCGACGCTGAAGACGGCGGACGGCGTCGCGGTGCACGCGTACACGGACGTGCTGCTGCACGACGTGTCGAACGGGGCGTGGGGGATCGTCGACGGGCTCGCGGGGATGGGCGACTTCCGGACGCCGCCGCTCTGGGGGCTCCGGCTCACGGGGCCGTACATGCACGACGGGCGCGCGACGACCATCGACGACGCGATCATGGCGCACGCGGGCGAGGCGGAGACCTCGCGGATGCGCTACGAGGGGCTCAGCGACGCTGACCGGGACGCGATCCTCGCGTTCCTGAAGAGCCTCTGATCGGGTTCGCGCGCGGGTTCGCGCTGACGCTCGCGCTCGTCGCGGCGGGCGCGACGGCGTGCGACGGCGACGGTGGGCCGTGCGTGGTCGCGCGGGCGGTCGGCGCGGACGGGGCCGAGCACCTCGCGGTGTGCGCGCAGATCGCGCGGACGGAGGCGGCGCGGCGCGCGGGGCTCGCCGGCGTGGCGCTCGGTGACGGCGAGGTGCTCGTCATCGAGTTCCCCGTGGTGGGCGAGGCGTGCATCCACAACGCGCCAGTCGGCTACGCCATCGACGCGGCGTTCGTGGACGGCGAGGGCGCCGTGACGCGCGTGCTGAGGGGCGTGCCGGCGCGCGACGAGGCCCTCGTGTGCGAGCCCATCGTGGCGCGGGTGGTCGAGGGTCCGGCCGGGCGCCTCGCCGCGGTCGAGGTCGGTGACCTCGTGACCGTCGGCCGCTGACGCGCGGGCCGTGGTTCGAAACCGCGGCGAGCCCCCCGGGGCAGTACCCGAGCGCAACGTTCCATGGTGAGTGTGAGAAGAACCCGGGAGGGCTCGCCGCCGCTTCGGGGGATAGGACCCGCGAGCGCGTGAGGCGGGGCAACGGGCGCGGCGGGCGGGGTCGCGCGGCGGGCGTGAATTCGCGCAAGCGTCCGAGATCCCAGCGCTCTCGACGGGAGCGGCGCGCGGCGAGACATTCGTTTTACGAAGCCGGGCGAATCCCGTCCCCGACCCTGCGGTCTGACCGCTCACGAACCACGGGGCCTCGGCGGAACGAACGGCTCGAGACCGGTCTCCCCAACCCGCTCCCCCTCGCGCAAATCGCTCGCCGCCGGGGCCTTCCGTGGTTCGGCTTTACAATCGGGCCGGGGACCGGAGCCGGAGCGGGCCCGACCAAGGCCGCTGGCAATCGGGCCGGGGACCGGAGCCGGAGCGGGCCCGACCAAGGCCCCGAAGGCGCCGACTCGGGCACGCGCAGGCGCAGGGCCCCGGCTTACGTGGCCGCCGCAGGGGCCGACTCGGGCACGCGCAGGCGCAGGGCCCCGGCTTACGTCACCTTACACGACACATCGCGCTCCGCACCCGCTGGCCCTCTCACGGAGATGAGCCGCGGGCGCGGGGCGTGACCTGCTCCCGGTCACTCGGGCCGGAGCACGTCGTCGCGGGTGACGCCCTCGATCTCGAGCACGAGGTCGGCCCCGTACGCCGTCGCGGGCGTCTGGTAGCCCGTCACGAGCTCGCCCCGGAGCACCTTCTCCGCGATGTTCAGCGACGCGAGCGCCGTCAGCTTGTAGCCCTGCGGCCCCGTGAGGCGCGACTCCGCCGCGAGGCCCTGGTCGTTCTCGGCCCGCGCCCAGAGGAGCGACACCCCGCTCTCGAGCTGCTCGTCCGTCGGCCCCGCCGGCCGCCCATCGACCCGCCGCTTCATGAACGCCTGAACCGGCTTCGATCCGACGACCCTCGGCACCCAGCCCATGACCCAGGCGCCCGTCACGACCGCGCGGTCGGCCGCCGTGTACACCGTGATGTCCGGGATCCCCGTCGACCGCCACGCCGTCCCGAGGTCGCCCCACGGGATGGCCATCGCGAGCGTCGGCCCCCGCCCGAAGTCGACCTTCCGCGTGAGCGACCCCGGCCGCACCTTCTCGAGCTTCCCGCCGCGCCGCACCCACGAGCCCTTCGGCAGGCTCTCCACCATCGTCGTGGCCGTCCCGTGGGACATCCCGCCGCCGACGCCGCGGAACGCGAGCTCGAGCCGCTTCGCCCCGGGCACGAGCGACGCCACATGCAGAGCGAGGCAGTCCGACGGCACCACGTCGAAGCCGCAGCCCGGCATCAGCATCACGCCCGCCGCCTCCGCCTCGCTGTGCCGGCGCGCCGTCGCCTCGAACACCTCGAGCTCCCCCGTCACGTCGAGGTAGTGCACCCGCGAGCGCAGGCACGCGTCGACCATCGGCTTCGACGTCCGGCTGAAGGGGCCCGCGCAGTGCAGCACGCACCCGACGCCGTCGAGGTTCGCGTCGAGGGTCGACGGCACGTCGAGCCCGAAGATCCGCACGTCGAAGCCGTGCTTCCGCGCGACGGCGTCGACCGCGGCGGCGCTCCGGCCGGCGAGGATCGGGTCGAGCCCGCGCTCGGCGGCGTAGCGCGCGACGAGCGCCCCGGTATAGCCGTTCGCGCCATAGATGAGGAGCCGGCCTCCGCCCATCACGGGTTCTCCTTCGTCGCGGGCACCCCGCCCGGCGTGGGCACCATCGTCAGCGAGCCGAAGAGCCGCGCGGCGGCCTCCGGGTCGGCGTCGGCGACCGCCGGCACCCACGCGATCTCGAGGAAGGCGTCGGCGAGGACGAGCCCGTAGCGGCGCTCACCGGTCTGCGACGAGGAGAGGACGCGCCCCTCGCTCGCCCCGACCGGCCGCGGGCGCGGCGCCCGCAGGGTCGCCCCCGACGGCAGCGCCGCCTTCACCGCCTTCTGCCACGTCTCGATGAGCTCGAAGGGCTTCTGCCCGCGCTCCGCCGCGGTGAGCGGCACCCGCGTCACCGTGACCGTCGCCTTCGGCTTCGCGAGCGGGAACGTCCACGCGGTCACCGCCCGCTCGCCCCAGGGCGTCGCGCGCGTCTCCACCGTCGGCGCGGCCGGCACGCTCGGCGCCGTCAGCGTGACGTCGGTGTCCGGCACCGCGAACGCCGTCCACGCCGCGGGCTTCTCCGCCGCGAGCGCCTGCGCGGCCTCCGTGAAGGCGAACCCCTCGACGAAGCGGCGCACCCGCGCCTCCTCCTTGCCGACGGGCGCGACGGCGAGCACCTGATAGACCTGCTCCCCGACGGGGAACCAGCGGATGGTGGCCTGCATGGGCTCCGAGCCGTCGCCGCCGAGCTCGTAGACGACCTCGACGCCGGCGACGCCGTGGCTCTCGACGTCGGTGAGGCGCGTCACCTTGCGGTCGGGCCCGCCCTCGAGGTGCGCCTGCGCGAGGTCGCGGAGGCCGGCGAGCCCGCGCGTCGGCTCCGTGAGGCGCCAGAAGGGCGTGCGCAGGATGGCGAACTCGACCTGCCCCTCGGCCTCGCGCGAGCTCCACTCGCCGAGCTCGATCGGCACGCCGCTCGCGTCGGTCTGCGGCAGGAGGCCGGCGGCGATCTCCCCGTCGGGCAGCTCGGCCGTGAACGGCTCGCCCGGGGGGGCGACGCGCCGCCAGCCGTCGACGGCGGGCGAGACGCCGCGCGCGGCGAGGTCCGAGGCGGGGCGCACCGTGCCGGCCGCGGGCTCGGCGGGCTCCTCGGGGGGCGCGGTCGCCGCGGGCGGCGGCGGCGCCGTGGTCGCCGGCGGTGGCGCCGGCTTCGGGGTCGGGCCGGAGCCCGACGCGACGAGCGCGATGATCCCCCCGGCCACGACGACCAGGGCTCCTCCGACGACGACGGCGCGATTCATGGTCGGGTTCTTTAGCGCGAATCGCGGCGGGGCACGAGCGCGGCGTGGACGCGGCCCGCGGAGCGTGAATATCTTCGGCGGCGGAGCGGTCCAGGCCCCCCGTCCGCTCACGGCCCCCGGAGGAGATCATGGCCCGCTCGGCGCTGCTCGTGCTCATCGCTGTCACCTCGCTCTTCGGAGCCTGCACCCACAGCGAGGAGCAGACCTTCGCGTTCGAGTCGCAGATCCAGCCGCGCGGCGCGCTCCGCGTGACCGGCTTCGCCGGCGCCATCACGCTCCACCGCGACGCCGTCGGGACCACGGTCCGCGGCACCTACACCGTCCGCACCATGGGCTTCGACTCGACGAAGGCCGCCCGCGACGCCGCCCGCCGCGTCACGCTCGCCGAGGCCGGCGACGCGAGCGTCATGGACCTCGCGGTGGTCCTCCCGTCGAACGCCACGATCTCGCGCTACGCGGTCGACCTCGACCTCGCGGTCCCGGCGGGGGTCGTCGTCAGCGCCGACAACGAGGTCGGCCCGGTGCTCATCGACGGCCTGCCGGTCGCCGACGTGACGACGAGCGACGGCCAGGTCGACCTCGTGGCGACCCGCGGCGACGCGGTCATCCGGACGTCCAACGCGGCGGTGACGGCCGAGGATCACCTCGGCGCGCTCGACGTCCGCACCTCGAACGGCCAGCTCGACCTCGTGCGGGTCGTGGGGGACGTGCGCGGCACGACCAGCAACGGCTTCGTCTACTGCGAGGCCGAGCCGCCCTACGCGGGCGAGGTCGTGCTCGCCACGACGAACGCCGGCGTCGAGGTGCGGCTGCCGTTCGACTTCGGCGCCGAGCTCGCGGCGCTCACGAGCCCGGAGAGCACGGTCTTCATCCAGGGGCTCGACTTCTACCCGGTCTACGACGTGCCCGGGCAGCTCGAAGGCGACCTCGGCGACGGCGCGGGCCTCGTCGACGTCCGCACGACCAACGGCGACGTGGTCTTCCGCAGCTTCCGCTAGCAGCCCTCGGCGCTCAGGCGTCGTCGGCGGGGGCGCCCCAGGCCATCAGGAGCACCGCCAGCGTGCGCCCCGGCGGCACCCGGAACACCTCGAGCTGCACCTCGCTCGGCCGCCAGAGCGCGAGCGTCCCAGGCGCCGTCGGCACCGCCCCGCCCGACGAGGGCGTCGCGAGCGGCAGGAGCCCCACCTCGACCCCGTCGTAGGTGAGGCACCACATCCCGGCGAGCAGCGCGTCGTCGGGGACGCTCCCGTCGACCCGAGCGCCCGCCCGGAACGAGACGTAGGTCGCCAGGACGGGCGCGAGCGGCTCGCCCGTCAGGCGCTCGCACGCCCCGCCGAGCTCCCGCGCCCAGAACGCCGCGAGGCGATCGTCGCGCGACTCGGAGCGGCCGCGGCTCGGATCGACCGCGAGGGCGCCGTCGCTCGCCCGCCCCGCGAAGAAGCGCGCCGTCGCCTCGACCTGCGCGGCCGGCACGATCCCGGGCACCTCCGCCATGTGCCGCGCGTCGAGCCCGCGCACCGCGGTCTCGAGCGCCGCGCGCACCGCCTCGACGTCGACGGCGACTGGCTCGCCTCCCACCCAGGGCGTGCGGATGCCGGTGAGCGCGTCCCGATACCAGGTCGTCCCGTCCGCGAAGAGCTCCGGCGTCAGGAGCTCCGGCGGCGCGACCGCCGCGTAGCCCTCGTTCGCCGCGGGATCCCCCTCACAGCGGAGCGGCCCCGACGACGGCGTGTGGCCCGCCCGCACGAGGACGCCGGCCTGCACGAGGCGATCGCGCACCTTCGGCTCGAGCGGCACGCTCGCGAGCGGCTCGCGGAGGAGCAGGATGCGGACGAGCGCGTCATGGAGCGGATCCTCGGGGTCGACGACCAGGGTCTGCACGCCCCGCCCGCGCGCCGGCGCGCGGACCGTCAGCGCGTCCACGGCGACGTCGCCTCCGGTGAGGCGGGCGACGTGCGCGCCCGGGTTGACGATCCACTCCTGACCCGAGTCCATGGGCAGCACCGTAGTACGACCGAGGCGCCACCGTAAAGACGACCCAAGCGCCGGTGGGCGCGCGAGAGACCGGGCGCGCCCGAGACGCTCCCGGGCCACCGCCGCCGACCGGCGCCGCGCGACGTCGTGAGGAGCCCGCTCCGGGCTACGCCTTCGCCTGGCCGTGCGCCTGCCGCTTCCCGGCGCCGCGCGTCATCGCGAAGTGGACGAGCCCGGGCGCGTGCCGCCCGAAGAAGCCGCCGACCTTCCCGTGCGCCGTGAACGTGTACTCGCGCTTCCGGGCGTGCACCGCGCGCACGATGACGCGCGCGGCCTTCTCGGCTGTCCACATGAGCTTCTTCGGGCGCTTGTCCTCGCGCGTCGGGTCGAAGTGGCCCTGGTTGTCGACCTGGTTGATCTCGCTCTCGACGAAGCCCGGGTGGATCGTCGTGCAGGTCGTCCCCGTGCCGTGGAGCTCGGCCGAGAGCGCGAGGCCCATCGCGCGCACCGCGAACTTCGACGCGCTGTAGGCCGTGCTCGTCGGGAGCGCGACCATCCCGGCGACGCTCGCGATCATGACCGCCCTGCCCTTGTGCTCGCGGAGCTGCGGGAGCGCCGCCTTGATGGTGATGGCGGTGCCGACCACGTTCACGTCGAGCTGCCGGCGCCAGTCGTCCGCCGTGAGCTTCTCGAAGCGCCCCGAGACGCCGAAGCCCGCGTTCGCGACGGCCACGTCGAGCTTGCCGAGCCCGTCGACGATTGTCGCCACGGCGGCCCCGGTCGCCGCCTCGTCCGTGACGTCACAGGGCACGGCGAGCCCGCGCCGGCCGAGCGCCTCGACGGCCTCGACCACCTCGTCGAGGCGGTCCTTGCGGCGCCCCGAGACGGCCACGTCGGCCCCCTCGCGGGCGAACTCGAGCGCGAGCGCGCGCCCGATCCCGCTCCCGCCGCCCGTCACCCACACGACGCTGTCCGCGAACTTCCCCGCCATCTCGACCCCTCGCCTGTCCGGTGCGCCCGGATGATACGCGACCGGGTCCCCGTGTCGACCGCCGAGGACGACGGCGCCGACGACGACGTCCGGCGTCGCGGCCCCCGCGGTTGTCTCCGGCGCGCGTCGCGCTATCATCCACCTCCCTTTCTGGAGGTCGCCCTTGCGCCGCGCCACGCCGCTCTCGTTACTCACCCCCGGCCGCTGCTTCACGCTCGCCGAGCCCGCCTCGCTCCTCGACGACGACGCCGAGGGCGCCGGCGGCTTCCGGTACGGCAAGTCGATCCTGCAGCCCGGCATGGTCTTCAAGGTGGTCCCCGACGACGCCGACGGGGACGACGTCGCCGTCGAGAGCGCCGCCGGCGAGAGCACGCGCTTCCCGAAGACCGCGAGCGTCGTCGAGGTGCCGCGCGAGGGCTTCGAGCGCCTCGCCGCGCGGGCTCGGGCGGAAGAGGCGTGACGAAGCCGCGCCTGTCCGTGCTCGTGGTCGATGACGACCCGGACATCCGCACCATCGCGGAGCTCGCCCTCGCGCGCGTCGGCGGCTTCGACGTCACGCTCGCCGCGAGCGGCCCCGAGGCGCTCGCCGCGCTCGACGCGGGCGGCCCGCTCCCGAGCTGCGTGCTGCTCGACATGACGATGCCGGGCATGTCCGGGGCCGAGGTCGCGCGCGAGATCAGCGCCCACCCGCGCCTCACGGAGCTCCCGGTGATCTTCCTCACGGGCCGCGTCGGCGAAGGCGACGTGGCGACGTACAAGGAGCTCGGCGCCGCCGGCCTCATCGAGAAGCCCTTCGACCCGCTCGACCTCCCGCGGCGCGTCCGCGCCTGCATCGACACCGACGGCTCCGGCCCAGGCCGAGAGGCGTGACGCGCGCGGGCCGCGCCCTCGTCGCGCTCACCGTCGCCTTCGCGCTCGCGGGCTGCGGCGGCGGCGACGACGCGGGCCACGCCGACACAGCCCTCGCCGCGGACGCCGACACCGCACCCCGCGAAGACGTCGGCCCCACCGCGCTCCTCCCCGACGCGGCCCCCGAGGACGGCGTCGTCGCCCTCATGGACCCGACCCGCGCCGGCGGCCTCTTCGCGGGCCCCGTCCCCGCGGCAGAGCTCTGGCGCGACGGCCACGCCGACGTCGCCGCCTGGCCCAACCCCGACGGCAACGACTACGTCGCGGGCCTCCTCGCGATGGTCCGCGCGCGCGGCGACGGCTTCCCGCTCACGGCCGGGATCTTCTTCCCCCTCTCGGGCGCCATCGACGCGGGCGCCCTGCCCGACGTGGCGACGTCCGTCACCGCGGCGTCGCCGGTCCTGCTCCTCGCCGTCGACGCCGACGCGCCCGACTTCGGCGACCTCCTCCCCCTCACCGCCGACTTCCACGCCGACGCCGGCCCCTTCGGCGCGCCGAACCTGCTCACCTTGCTGCCGCTCCAGGGCCGCCCGCTCACCGCGAACACGCGCTACGCCGCGGTCGTCCGTCGCCGCCTCGGCGACACCCGGGGCGCCTGGCTCGGCCGCGGGGCGGTGCTCGCCGACCTCCTCGCCGGGCGGCCTGTCGCGGGCCTCGACGCCGCCGCCCGCGCCGACTACGACGACGCCCTCCGCGCCGTCGTCATGGCCGGGGTGCCAGCCGACGACATCGCCGCCATCACGGTCTTCCGCACCGGCGACCCCGCGGCCGAGCTCGACGCGTTCGTCGCCGACGCGCGCGCCCGCGCCCTCGTGCCGACGCCGGGGCCGCTCACCCTCGCGGAGGCGCACGACGACTTCTGCGTCTTCACCGCCGACCTCGCGTTCACGACCTACCAGCACGGCGCGCCGCCCTACGCGGGCGACTTCACGGCCGGCGGCGCCTGGCAGCGCGACGCCGACGGGGCCCCGGAGCCCTTCGGCCAGGAGCCGTCGCGCCTCGTCGTGACGATCCCGCGCGGCGCGGCCCCGGCCGCGGGGTTCCCGCCCATGGTCTTCATCCGCACGGGCGCGGGCGGCGACCGGCCGCTCGTGGACCGCGGCGTGCGCGACGCGAACGGCCAGGTCATCACGCCGGCGACGGGGCCGGGGCTCGAGCTCGCGCGCGCCGGCTGGGCGGGGATCATGGTCGACGGCCCCCACGGCGGCCCGCGGAACGTCTCGCGCGGCGACGAGCAGTTCCTGATGTTCAACATCACGAACCCGTGGGCGATGCGGGACAACGTCCGCGAGTCGGCGCTCGAGCTCGCGCTGATGGCCGACGTGGTCGCCGCGCTGCGCCTCGACGCGAGCGCCTGCGACGGGAGCGGCGCGGACGTCGGCTTCGACATGGGCCGGCTCGCGATCATGGGGCACTCGATGGGCGGCTGGCTCGCGCCGATGGTGCTCGCCGCCGAGCCGCGCTTCCGCGCCGCGGTGCTCTCGGGCGCCGGCGGGAGCTGGATCGCCAACGTCGTCTACAAGCAGCGCCCCGTCCCGCCGAAGCCGTTCGCCGAGGCCGTGCTCGGCTACGACGACCGCGAGGTGCACCCCCACGATCCCGCGCTGACCTTGCTCCAGTGGGCCGTCGAGGCCGCGGACCCCGCCGTCTACGCGGCGCGCGCGAACGCGCACCCCGGCCACGTGCTCATGGAGCAGGGGATCGTCGACACCTACATCCTGCCGCCCATCGCCAACACGACGTCGCTCTCGCTCGGGCTCGACCTCGCGGGCGACGAGCTCGACACGCGCGACGACCCGCGCCTCGCCGGCATGCGCCCCCTCGGCGAGCTGCTGGGGCTCGCGGGGCGCGCCGCGATCCCGCTCCCGGCGTCGGGCAACGCGACCGGGGCGGGCGGCGAGGCGCTCACGCGAATAATCGTCCAGCACCCCGAGGACGGCGTCGAGGACGGCCACGAGGTCATCTTCCAGACGGCCGCCCCGAAGCGCGAGTACCGCTGCTTCCTCGCCGCCTTCGCCGCCGGCGACACTCACCCACCGTGCCCGCCGGCGACGCGTCCGCGCCCTGCCCCTGAGAGAGAGGCGCGACCTCCGGAGCCGCGCGGAGCGTCCTCTCCGCGCCCCCTCCGTGTCTCCGTGTCTCCGTGGTTACCCCATGGATTTCGCCGCAGTGCCCGCGCGAGAAACCACCGCCGACAGAAAATTCCCCGCGCGTCGGAACTTTCCCCGCGGGCCGCTGTCTCCCTCTCCACGCGCGTGACGGCGAGGTCGCCCGACCCGGAAGCCCCGCGCGCGCCCCCACGGAGAAGGGAGCCCCCATGAACGCGACGCGCCTCGCCAGCGCCGCGGTCTGCCTCGCGCTCGGTGCCTCACCGAGCGCGGCAGCCGCGCCCCCGACACCCGCCGCCCCCGCCCCGCGCGCGGCCCTCCTCGACCTCGAGGTCGAGGCCAACCCGACCCTCGCGAGCGACGCCGAGGGCCGCGTCGGCGTGCGCCTCCGCGCCGCGACCGGGCTCACCTCCGCGTCGGCCGTCGCAGGCCGCCTCACGATGACCCTCGAGCGCGGCGGCGCGACCTGGCGCGTCTACGAGGGCGGCGTCCCCGCGAGCGACGCGCTCGTGGCCCTCCCCGTGCGCGTGCCCCGCGTCGAGGCAGGCAGCTACACGCTCCGCCTCCGCGCCTCCTCCCCCGACGTCGGCGACGCCGAGCTCGAGGTGCCCGTGCGCCTCCGCGCCCACGGCGTCGTCACCCTCCGCTCGGACAAGCCCGTCTACCGCCCGGGCGAGGTCGTGCGCTGGCGCGTCGCCTGGCTCCACGGCGTCACGAGCGCTCCCGTCGGCCGCCACGACCTCGCGGTGAGCGTCGCCGATCCGCGCGGGACGGTCGTCTGGCGCGGCGTCGTCGCGACCGACGAGCACGGCCTCGCGAGCGGCGAGCTCCCCCTCGCCGACGACCTCCTGCTCGGCGCGTACGAGCTCCGCGCCAACGCCGGCGACCACGTCGAGCGCCTGAGCGTCGAGGTGCGCCCCGCCGAGCGCCCCGCCTTCTTCGTGAAGGTCGCCGCGAGCGAGGAGGAGCGGCACGGCGCCCGCGTCGCGAGCGGCGAGGTCCGCGCGCGCTACCCCTACGGCGAGCCCGTCCGCGGCCCCGTCGTCGTGAAGGACGAGGGCGAGGACG
This sequence comes from Deltaproteobacteria bacterium, assembly GCA_020632715.1. Taxonomy (GTDB): domain Bacteria; phylum Myxococcota_A; class UBA9042; order PHBI01; family PHBI01; genus JACKFA01. Next base: position 643,445 of record JACKFA010000002.1, on the reverse strand, counting down.
GCGCCCGCGAGGTCGCCCGCGGCGAGCTCGACCCCGACGGCGTGTACCGCTTCGAGGTGCCGGTCCCCGCGGCCGGGCGGCACCTGAGCGCCTTCGTCACCGACGGCGCCGGCCGCCGCGGCACCGACGTCGCGGTCGTCCGGCGCGCGAGCGCGGGCCTCTCGCTCGCGCTCGTCCCGGCGCAGCCCTACGCCGTCGCGGGCGCGCCGCTCGAGCTCACCGCCATCGCGACCGACGACGACGGCACGCCGCAGCCCGTGAGCGTGGAGGTCACGCTCGAGGCCGCGGGTGCCACGGAGCGACGCGGGCAGTCGCTCCCGAGCGGCGTCGGGCGCGTGTCGTTCGCCGTGCCGAAGACCCACGTCGAGGCGGTCACGTCGTGGCATGGCCGCGTCGCGAGCCTCACGGTGTCGGGGGTCGACGAGGCCGAGATCGAGCCGCTGCGCGACGGGCTCGTGGCGTCCGTCGGGCGCGTCGCCGACGCGATCGTCTCGTGCAGCGACAGCGAGGAGCAGGTCGCGCTCAGGCTCGAGCGCCGCGACCGCCGCTGGCAGATCGCCCGCGTCACGCACCACCCCTTCGCGGACCGCGACGAGTTCCAGGTCACCGCCACCCCGACCGTGAAGACGTGCGTGGCGCGCGCGCTCCGCCCCGTCTTCGCCCAGCACGGCGCCGGGACGCGGAAGCCCATCGACGTCGAGGTCGCCCTCGACCGGTCGCGCGTCGAGAGCGAGGTCGAGGAGCCCGTCCGGCACGTGACCGCGCGCGCCGTGGCCACCATGGCCGACGGGCGCCGCGCCGAGACGAGCCTCACCATCCCCGTGCGCGGCCGCGAGCGCGCCGACGCGTTCACGGTGGCCGTGGCGTCGCCGCTCGTGGCGCCCGGGCAGCCGATCACCGTGACGGGGACCCGCCCGGGGGGCGCCGCGAGCTGGACGATGGCGACGCTGCTCGTCCACGACGTGCCGCTCGTGAGCGTGCCGGTCACCTGGGAAGGCGAGCGCTTCACGGCGACGCTCACGCCGCCCGCCGGCGCGTACGGGCTCGCCGCGGTGCAGGTCGACACGGTCGGCTGGGCGGCCCCGGGGCGGGTGCTCGAGGGCCACGCCGCGGCCAGCGTCTTCGTGGCCCCGGCGCGCCTCGACGTCGCGCTGACCGTGCCGGATCGGGTGCGCCCTGGTGAGGACGTGGCGCTGGGCGTCGCCGTCACGGACGCGGCCGGCGCGCCGGTCGCGGGCGCCGGGCTCGCGGTGAGCGTCGTCGACGAGCGCGCGCTGGCGCTCGGCGACCGGCAGCGGAACCTGCAGGACGCCCTCCTCGATCCGGAGATCAAGGCCGTCGGCGACCGCGGCGCCCTCTTCGGGCGGCTCCTCGCGCGCGGTGACGGCGGCCCCGACGCGCTCCTCGTCATGAACGCGCTCATCGAGAGCGTCCCCGTCGCGCCGCGCGCGACGACCGTGTCGCTGCCGGCGGCGCCGCGCTTCGCCGCCGAGCTCCAGGCCGGCCGCACGATCCGCGCCAGCGCCGTGCCGTTGCTCGCCAAGCGGGACGACGCCGTGGTCGTCGCGGCGCCAGCCGGCGGGCGCACCGTCGCCCCGGAGCCGAGTGTGCTCTTCGAGGGCCAGCGGGGCCGCGCGATCGACCTCGCCGACCCCTGGGGCCGCGCGCGCACCTGGGCCTACCTCGCGACGATGGGCGAGGACCTCGGCGCGGACGCGATCGGAGCCCAGGTGACGATGAGGCGCCTCGACCTCCTCGCGACCGCCGTGCGCGCGCTCGGCGGCAAGGCGCGCCGCGAGCTGAAGAAGCGCGGCACCTGGAGCGCGCCGGACCTCGTGGCGCACCACGCCCTCGACGCGTGGGGGCAGGCGGTGCGGCTCGAGCGGACGAGCGCCGCGGCGGTGCTCGTGGCGCGCTCGGCGGGCGCCGACGGGCGCTTCGACACCGCGGACGACGTCCTCCACGACGACGTGCTCGCCGAGGAGCGGGTCGTGGGCTACGGGAGCAGCGGCATCGGCTGCTACGGCTCGGGCGCCGGCGGCGGCGGGAGCATCGGGTCCCTCAAGGGCAGCCGCGGCTACGCGATGGCCGGCGTCGAGGCCGGGCCGGCGGCCGTGCGCGAGCGCTTCGACGAGACCGCGCTCTGGGTCGTCGGCGAGGAGACCGGCGCCGACGGGCGCGCCCGCTTCGGCTTCCGCGTGCCGGACTCGGTCACCGGCTGGGAGGTCGAGGTGGCGGCGATCGCGGCCAACGGGGCGACCGGGCGCGCCGTCGGGCGCTTCGAGACGGCGCTGCCCGTGCACGCCGAGCTCCAGGCCCCCGAGCGGCTCGCGGAGGGCGATCGCGTCGAGGCGAGCGTCATCCTCGCGAACCACCGCGGCGCCGCCGAGCGGCTGACCGTCGAGGTGTCGGCGGTCGGCGCCGTGGCCCTCGGGGGCCCGCTCGCGGCCAGCGTCGTCGACGTCGCGCCGGGGGCGACGCGGGCCGTGCCGCTCCCGCTCACGGCGCGGGCGACCGGCGAGGCGACCGTCGAGGTGCGCGTGCGGGACGCCGAGGGCCGCGAGATCGACGCCCTCCGGAAGCGGCTCGACGTGGCCGCGCGTGGGCTCGAGGAGCGGATCGTGGCGCCGGTGCGCGTCTCGAAGGGGAAGGCGAGGCTCGAGATCGAGGTGCCCGCGGACGCCGATCCGCACACGATCACGGGCCGGATCCGCGCCTTCCGGGGCCCCGCGGACCTCGCCCTCGACGGCGTCGAGGGCATGCTGCGCGAGCCCTACGGCTGCTTCGAGCAGACGAGCAGCACCACCTACCCGAACCTCCTCGTCCTGCGCCTCCTGAAGGGCGCGCAGAACGCCCGCGGCGAGGACGTCGCGCGGGCGCGGGAGCTCGTCGCGAAGGGCTACCAGCGGCTCATCGGCTACGAGGTGCCGTCGGGCGGCTTCTCCTGGTACGGGCAGGCCCCGGCGAGCACGGTGCTGACGGCGTACGGGCTCGTCGAGTTCACGGACATGGCCGCCGTGTATCCCGTGGACCCGGCGCTCATCGCGCGCACGCGCAAGTGGCTCCTCGCGCAGCAGGACGGAGACGGGTCCTTCCCGCCGGTCGGGACGTGGCACGGGACGGCCACGACGCTCGAGGCGACGGCCTACATCGCCTACGCCCTCGCCGAGGCGGGGCACGCGGAGAAGGCCGCGCGGCGCGCCATCGCGTGGGTGCGGCGCGCCGAGCGGGGGCCTGGCGCCGCGAAGAACAGCTACGTCACCGCGTTGCTCGCGGCGGCCGAGGCGCGGCTCGACGGTCGCCCGGGTGAGGCGCTGGGCCGCATGCTGGCGCTGCAGGAGCGCGACGGGGACGGGGCGTTCTACACGACGGGCGCGACGACCGCGTTCTCGAGCACGGGGGCGGCCGCGAACGTGGAGACGACGGCGCTCGCGAGCGCGGCGGCGCGGCTCGGCGGGAGCCTCGAGGACGCGGAGACCGCGCTCTCCTGGCTCTGGAAGGCCCGCGACCCGAAGTACGGCTGGGGCTCGACGCAGGCGACGGTGCTCGCGCTGCGCGCCGCGACGATGGGCGTCGAGGAGCCCGCGACGCTGCCGGACGCGCCGCTCGTGGTGCGGGTCGACGGCGGGCCGCCCGCGACGCTGCCGCTGTCGGAGGCCGGGGTGCCGACGCTCGAGCTCGCGCTCGGGCCCGGCAAGCACGTCGTCACCCTCGAGGGCGGCGCGGGCGCGCTCCGCGCGGAGCTGCGCGCGGCGTGGCGGCGGACGTCGGAGCCGACGCCCGAGAGCCGCGGGCTGGTCGTGCACCTCGAGACCGAGGGGAGCGGGCCCACCGCGGTCGGCGCGCTCGCGGCGATGAAGGTGGGCGTCCTGAACCCGGGGGAGCAGCCGGTGGCGTCACCGACGGTGATCCTGCCGGTGCCGGCCGGGTTCGCCCCCGACCGGGCGTCGCTCGAGGCGCTCGTGAAGGCGCGCCGCGTGAGCCGCTTCGACGACCTCGGCGACCGCGTCGCGCTCTATCTCGACGGGCTCGACGCCGGCGAGGCCGTGGTGCTCGACTATCGGCTCGAGGCGACGACGGCGGCGACCGTGATGCAGCGCCCGGCGGTGGCCTACGCGTACTACGACCCGTCGAGGCGCGGGAGCAGCGGGCCGCTGCGGCTGGTCGCCGCGCGGTAGGTCGACGCGCTTGTGCAGCGCAGCATAGAATCAGCCCGAAGCGGCCTGCTGAGCAATGCTCGGCGATTGTGCAGCGCACAATCGCTGAGCGGCTCAGGTCACGGCTGGAGCCCGAGGATCCCCACGATGCCGGCGTTGCCGCCCCCCGTGCCGACGGCGCCGACGTCGACGACGCCGCCCTCGGGGGAGAAGCGCATGAGGCGGACGGCGACGTTCTCGGCGAGGACGACCGCGCCCTTCGCGGCGCCGCGCGTGACGACGGCGGCGGCGGCGGGGAGCTGCGGGCGGGCCCCGACGAAGGCGGGCGGCTCGTCGGCGACCCAGGCGCCGCCGGCGTCCTGATGCACGTAGACGACCTTGTTCCCGTAGCCGCTGACCACCATGGCGGCGCGGCCGTAGGGCGACGGGACGACGTCGATGGGGTCGCGCACCGTGAGGACGGTGGCGGGCCCGAGCGCGGCGCCGTCGCGCGGCACGATGGCGAGGCGGTCGCCGTTCTCGAGCTCGTTGATGTCGCCGGCGAGGTAGTAGGCACCGTCGCCCGTGAAGGTCGCGCCGCCGAGGACGAACGCGGTGTCGCCGAAGACGTCGAGGCTCGCGAGGCGCGCGGTCGGCGTCGCGCCGACGTCGAGGAGGTGGGCCGTGGCGCCCGCGGGGGCGCCGGCGAGCTCGAGGCCCATGAGGACGCCGCGGCTCGGGTCGCCGGGGACGAGGCGGAAGCCGTTCGGGAGCTTCGCCGAGAGCACGAGGCGCGCCTCGCCGAGGGTGCCGTCGCAGCCGATGGGGACCGCGTAGATGCCGCCGCCGGTGTTCGGCCACTCGGTGTCGGCGACGTAGACCTGGGCGCCGTCCGGGGCCATCTCGAGGGTGCCGGCGTACATGCCCGCGTCGAGCGCCGCGTGGACGACGGTCGGGTGGCCGGCCGCGTCGAGGGAGAAGACCGCGAGCTTCCCGCGATCGGTGGCGACGACGCCGATCTCGCCGTCGGGGGTGAAGACGATCTTGCCGAAGTAGGCGCGGTCGCCGAGGCGGAAGCGCTCGCCCGCGATGTCGATGCTCGCGCCGTCGGCGGCGAGGGTGCCGACGCGGTAGCCGTAGCCGAGGGCCTCGTCGACGTCGTAGGGGTAGGAGACCACGAAGTACCGGGCGCCCTCGGCGGGGCGGAGCGCGCGCGGGCAGCCGGTGGCGGGGCCGGCGGTGTCCGTGTCGGCGGTGGCGCTCGTGTCGGCCTTCGAGGTGTCGGTGGCGGCGTCGGAGGCGGCGTCGGAGGCGGTGGCGGTGTCGGCGACGGTGGCGGTGTCGGCGACGGTGGCGGTGTCCGCGGCGGCGGCGTCGGCGTCGGCGTCGGCGTCGGCGACCGCGTCGGCGTCGGAGGCGGCGTCGGCGACCGCGTCGGCGGCGGCGGTGTCCGCGGCGGAGGCCGTGTCCGCGTCCGCGGCGGAGGCCGTGTCCGCGACGAAGCCGCTCGCGCCGCCGTCGTCGCCACACGCGGCGGCGGCGGAGAGCGAGGCGAGCGCGAGGAGCGCGAGGAGGGGCTTCACGGCGGGTCGGGTACGCATCGCGCGGGACCATCGCCAAAGCGCTCCGCTCGCGTCAACGATTTCGACCGTCGCGGCGTATCCGAGCGACCTCAGCCTGCGGCGGGCGCGCGGACCGGCCGCGGCGGCACGAGCGCCCCGAGCGCGTCGGCGCGGGCCTCCCACGGGCCCACCGGCTCGGCCTCCCGCGCGCGGCAGAGCTCGTTCAGCGGGCAGCTCGCGCACTGCGGCGACTTCGCCTTGCAGAGGTAGCGCCCGAAGAGCACGAGCCTGTGGCTCATCGCGATCCACGCGTCCCGCGGGAAGAGGCGCATCAGCTCGGCCTCGACCTGGTCGCTCTTCTTCTCGGTCGAGAGCCCGAGCCGCTCGGAGACGCGCGTGACGTGCGTGTCCACGACGACGCCCGTCGGGAGCCCGTAGGCGCAGCCGATGACGACGTTCGCCGTCTTCCGCGCGACCCCCGGGAGCGTCACGAGCGCGTCGATGTCGCGCGGCACGACGCCGTCGAAGTCCGCCACGAGCTTCTGCGCGGCCGTCACGATGGCCTTGGCCTTCTGCCGGTAATAGCCCGTGCTGCGCACGACCTGCTCGACCTCCTCGAGGTCGGCCGCCGCGAGCGCCGCGGGCGTCGCCCAGCGCGCGAAGAGCTTCGGGGTCACCGTGTTGACGAGCTTGTCGGTGCTCTGCGCCGCGAGCATCGTCGCGACGAGCAGCTGCCAGGCATCGTCGAAATCCAGCTCCACGACCGGGGTCGGGAGCGCCTTCGCGAGGCGCTCCTCGACCTCCGCCGCGAGCTTCGTCTTCTTGGTCGCGCGGGGGCTCATGCGCGACGCTCTATCACGCGCGGCGACGGCGCGCGAGGGCGAGCAGCGCGAGGGCCGCCGCGGCCATCCAGAGCGGGAGCGCCGCCCCGCCGCCGGCGCAGCCGCCCGAGCTCTTGCCGCCGCCCGTGAACTGGCTCCCGCCGGTCGTGTCCCCGCCGCCGATGACGTCGCCGTTCGGGTCGCCCGTGCCGCCGCAGCCCTCGTCGGCAGCACCGCTGCAGTTCTGGTCGATGCCGTCGCCGCAGATCTCCGCCGCCCCCGGGTGCGACGCCGGGTCGCCGTCGCGGCAGTCGACCTGCGCGCAGTAGCCGTCGTTGTCGCCGTCGACGCAGCCGTTGCAGCCCTCGTCCGTCTGCGAGTTGCAGTCGTTGTCGACGTTGTCGCCGCACTTCTCGGTCGCCGACGGGTGGATGGCCGCGTCGCCGTCGTTGCAGTCGGCCGGCTGGCAGTAGCCGTCGTGGTCGTCGTCGACGCAGCTCGCGCAGCCCTCGTCCGTCTGGTTGTTGCAGTCGTCGTCGACGTTGTTGCCGCAGGCCTCGGCGGCGCCGGGGTGCACGGCCGACGCGCCGTCGTTGCAGTCGACGTCGGCGCAGCTCCCGTCGTTGTCGGCGTCGGCGCAGCCGCACACGCCGATGTTCGGCGTCGACGGATCGAGCGGGATGTCGCAGCTCGCGCCGGCGCCGCAGCTCGCGTCGCTCGCGCAGAAGCGCTGGCAGGTGCCGTCGACGCAGATGGCGCCGTCACCGCAGTCGAGCGTCGTGTTCGTGTCGGCGCAGGCGGCGCCGAGCACCTTGTTGTTCGACGGGAAGCAGTCCGTCTGGTTCGCGCCGGTCGGGTAGCAGGCCTCGCCGCTCGGGCAGCCGCCGCCGACGATGGGGCAGTTCGCCGGCGGGAAGCAGGCGTTGTACTGCGCCGCGCAGTGGTCGTCGACGCACTGGCTGTAGGCCGAGCCCGTGAGGTTGTCGCAGTTGGCGATGACGCAGTCGACGATGGCGTCGTACTGCGCCTGCGCCTGCGCCGTGCCGCTCTCGTAGCAGGCGTTGCCGCAGGCCGAGTCGTTGTCGGGGCAGTCGAAGAGGCAGCCCGCGACGGTCTCGCAGGACTCGGGGCCGGTGACGGTCGGGAAGCACGTGTCGATCTGCGAGGCGCAGTTCTGGTTCGCGCACGCGCTGAAGTCGCTCGCGTTGGCGCACTGGGCGTCGAAGCAGGAGAACATCGCGTCGAGCTGCCCCTGCGCGACCGCCGTGCCCTGCTCGTAGCAGTCGTTCTGGCAGGCGCTGTCGTTGTCCGCGCAGTCGTACATGCAGCCGTAGGCGTCGCGGCAGCTGAGCGGCCCGGTGCCGACCGGGAAGCACGCCGCGATCTGGCTCCCGCACTGGTTGCCCATGCAGGTCGCGTAGGCGTCGCCCGACGCGTTCGCGCAGTGGCTGTCGCTGCACTGGAAGAGCGCGTCGATCTGCGACTGCGCGGTCGGCGTGGCCTGGCTGTAGCAGTTCGACTGGCACCCCTCGTTGCTGCCGCAGCTCACGAGGCAGTCGTAGGCGCCCTCGCAGTCGTTCGTCTGGCAGACGGCGTCGTTGCAGGTGCCGTTGGCCTGGCAGGCCTGCGCGCAGGCGCAGATCGAGGCGTTCGTCGTGCACGACGGCGGCGTGCTGTTCGTGACCTGCGCGATCCACGTCGCGTAGTGGTCGACGCGCGTGTGGATCGTGGGGCGGCGGCAGGGGTCGGGGTCGCAGCTCGGGTCGGTGTTGGGGTTACAGCCCGCGCCGGCCGAGGTGATGCCGATGATCTTCTGCGAGCCGCCGATGCTGAGGAAGCCGGGGCCGCCGGAGTCGCCGAAGCAGGTGCCCGTGGTCGTGAAGTCGCTGATGTAGCTGTCGTTGTAGATCCAGGTGATCGGGAACGACGTCGAGCGCTTGAGCCCCGAGCCGCTCGAGTTGACGCCCTCGACGGCGCCGAAGCCGACGTAGAAGCCGGTCTGGCCGGTCTGGTTCAGGTAGGTCGAGTTCGGCTGGAACGTCTGCGCGTTCGGCACGGCCTGCGAGAGGTGCGCGATGGCGATGTCGTTCGTGAGCTGGCTCGCGCTGTACTGCGGGTGCACGTAGAACGCGTCGACCGCGTAGAGCGTGCCGTTCGTCGGGTTCCCGGCGTTGTTCGGGCGCGCGTCGTTGCCGATCATGAAGCGCGTGTTCGACGGGGCGACGCCCTCGTTGCTCTGCGTCGAGAGGCAGTGGCCGGCCGTGAGGACCCACTGCGGGGCGATGAGGGTGCCCGTGCAGAACGCCCCCTGGTAGCCCCAGAACGGGAGCACCGAGACGAACGCGCCGACGCCGGGGTAGCCCGTCTCGGTCTGGCCGTTGACGATGGGCAGCTCGGCGACGCCGACCGGGGCGCCGCCGCCGGAGGCGGGGTCGAGCCCCTGCTGCTGACACGCGCCGAGCGCGAGGACGAGGATTGCGAGGGCTGCCGACCGGCGCATATCGAGTCTCCTGGGCTTCGAACGGCGGAACGGTAGCCATCCGAGCAAGCGCTCGCAACGGAAAGGACGGCGGGTTCGCGATCGCGAACGTGTCGGATTGTATCGTCCCCACCGCGCTCTCCGCGGTGCCGCGGCGCGTTCCGGCGCCCGGGGAGCTGTGGCATGATCGCGCCATGGCCCCTGGCTCCGAAGATGCTCCGCCGCGCCTCGCCGACCGCCTCCGCCGCGAGGTGCTGCTTCAGGAGCGCCCCGACGGCGGGCTCGCGCTCCTCGATCCCCTCACGGACCGCCTCCTCGAGCTGAGCCCGCGCGCGCGGCGCGGCCTCGACCGCGGCGACCGGCTCGTGGAGCTCGAGCTCGCGCGGGCCGGGCTCCTCGAGGACCCGGCCGCCGAGGCGCTGCGCGCGCGCGCGTTCGCCGCGCGGACCCGCGAGAAGCCCGCGCCCGTGCGCGCCGGCGCGCCCGTCGAGGCGGATTGGGCGCTCGCCGAGGGCCTGCCGGACGCGATCGCCGCCCCCTGGCGCGACCCGGAGCGCTGGCGGCGCCTCGCCGAGGACGGGGCGGCGGGGCGGCGCTACCTGCTCCTGCCGGGGCTCGTCGCGCGCGACGCGGCGCGGGCCATCGGCGAGGCCGTCGAGGCGCTCCCGTGGGCGCGGCTCGAGACGGACCTCGTGAAGGCGCACCGGCGGCTCCTCGCCGGCGACGAGGTGCGCGCGTGGCGGGACCTCATGGAGAGCGCGCCGCTCCGGGCGCTCATGGGGGCGGCGCTCGGGCGCGCGCTGCCCGCGGGGACGGTCGTCAACGCGTGGCGGCTCGGCGCGGGCGACCACATGGGCGTCCACCCGGACGGGCCGCAGTACCACGGCACGCTCTCGCTCGGGCTCTGCGAGGGGTGGACCGCCTCGCAGGGCGGCGCCATCGCGTTCGGCGAGCCGTCGCCCGGCGGGGGCTTCGCCGTGTCCGACCGCTTCCTGCCGCACCTCGGCGACGCGTGCCTCTTCGCGCCGGCGAACGACACGTGGCACTGCGTGGAGCCCGTGACCGCGGGGACGCGGCGGTCCTTGACCGGGTGGTGGGTCGAGCCCGAGCACGCGCTGTGAGCGCCTGGATCCTCGGGCTCGCGGCCTCCCACAACGGCGCCGCCGCCCTCTTCCGCGACGGCGAGCTCGTCGTGGCGGTGCAGGAGGAGCGGCTCACGCGCGAGAAGCGGGCGAAGCTCGCGCCGGCCGGCGAGTTCCGGGCGCTCGACTACGTGCTCGGGGAGGCCGGGATCGGGGTCGAGGCGCTCGAGCTGGTGGTGGTGTGCCCGCTCCGGACGCGCGAGGCCGAGGACTGCCGCGTGGCGCTTCACCCGCGGCTCGGGGGGGTGCCGCGCGCGTTCGTCGGGCACCACCGGGCGCACGCGCTCTCGGCGGTGCTCGCGAGCGGCTACGACGAGGCAGCCGTGCTGGTCGTCGACGGCATGGGCTCGGAGGTGTCGGACCTCGACGACGCCGAGCGCGCCGCGATCGTCGGCCCCCGGGAGGGCCGCGAGACCGCGAGCGTCTACGCGTGGTCGGGCGGGCGCCTCGCGGCGGTCGAGAAGCAGCTCGGGCAGCTCGCCCCCGACGCGACACCGCGCGGGCGCCCGCGGCCGCTGCTCGCGCCGTTCGCGAGCCTCGGGACGATGTTCCAGTCGGTCGCGCGGCACGTGTTCGGCGGGTGGTTCGACGCGGGGAAGGTGATGGGGCTCGCGCCCTACGGGACGGCGCGGCTGCCGGCCGAGGCGTGGCTCGGGTTCGAGGGGCCGCGGCTCGTGTTCGGCGACGGCGCGCGGCGCGCGATGTGGCTCCGGGAGCCGTGGCCCGCGCACCAGGAGGCGTACGCGGACCTCGCCGCGAGCGTGCAGGCGGCCTGCACGGCGGGGATGCTGCACCTCGCCGCGCGCGCGCGGGCGCTCACGGGGGCGCGGCGGCTCGCGATCGCGGGGGGCGTGGGGCTGAACGGCATCGCGAACGAGGCCATCATCCAGAGCGGGCTCTTCGACGAGGTGTTCGTGATCCCGGCGGCGGAGGACTCGGGGACGGCGCTCGGCGCGGGGGTCCACGGGGCGCTCGCGCTCGGGGTCGGCGGGGCGCTCGGGCCGCTCGTGGGGGACGGGCTCGGGCGCGCGTACGGCGAGGCGGAGATCGCGGCGGCGATCGCGGCGCTGCCGGCGGGCGCGGGGGTGGTCGCGCGGCGCGAGGGCGACGTCGCCCACGCGGTCGCCGGGCTCCTCGAGCGCGGGCTCACGGTCGGCTGGCACCAGGGGCGCTCGGAGCTCGGCCCGCGGGCGCTCGGGCAGCGCAGCATCCTCTGCGACCCGCGCCGCGCCGAGGCGAAGGACCACTTGAACGCGCGCGTGAAGCGGCGTGAGGCGTTCCGGCCGTTCGCGCCGGCGGTGCTCGCCGAGCACGCGGCGGCCTTCTTCGACTTCGGGCGGGGGCCGGCGGAGAGCCCGTACATGCTGCGCGTCGTGCCGGTGCGGCCCGAGAAGCGCGCGCTCGTGCCGGCGATCGTGCACGTCGACGGGAGCGCGCGCCCGCAGACCGTGCCGGCGGACGGCTCGCCGTTCGCGCGGCTGCTCGCGGCGTTCCTCGCGCGGACCGGGGTCCCGATGGTGCTGAACACGTCGTTCAACGCGGCGGGGGAGCCGCTCGTCGAGACGCCCGCGGACGCGCTCCGGTGCCTCCTCGCGACCGGGCTCGACGCGTGCGCGATCGGCGACTGGGTCGTGGTGAAGGCGGGCGCGGAGGAGTCACCGCGAGGCTGAGCGACCAAAACCGACCCGTTGTAATTTTTTATGACCTGCGGGTTGCTTTAGCGTGCCTGGTGTGGGAGACGGGCGCCTCAACGCGACCACGAGAACCCCAGGAGACGAGTCATGCGCATCCCCTACGGCGCCACCTTCACCGCGTCCGCCGCCCTCCCCGTCGTCGACACGCACACCTGCCCCCACTGCCAGGCCGCGACGCCGATGCGCGTCGTGGCGGGCGCCGAGGGATCGGCCACGGCCTTCCTCTGGATCGGCATGAAGAGCGCCCTCGCGCGGGCCGAGCGGAACGCCGAGAAGAACGCGGCGAGCCTCGGGAAGTCGCAGATCGCGCTCGCGCGCTGCCCCGCCTGCAACCTGCGCTCGGCGCCCGCGGTGACGCGCTTCCACCTGGTCACCGTGGCCGTCGCCCTGCTCATCCTCGGGGTCTTCGGGGCGGGCGTCGTGTGGGCGACCGGCCTCGAGAGCATCCTCGCGCTCGCGCTGCCGATCCTCGGTGGCCTCATCGGCGCGCTCTTCCTCGGCGGCTTCCTGCTCGGGCGCCGCGCGACGCTCCGCGCGAGCGACGCCGCCGTCGCGATCGGCGCGCCGGAGGGGGGTGCCGCGGCGGCGACCGCGAGCGCCCAGGGGTAGCCGAGGGTAGCGCGCCGGCGCGCGGGTCACCGCTCACCGCGGGGGGACACCCGCCGCGCGAGGCGCTATGCTCGGAGCCGATGGCGACCCACGAGCCCCCGCGCGATCCGGTCATCGACGCCTGGATCCAACACCCGACCCCGGCGATGCTGCGCGATCCGATGTTCGACAGCCTCCGGCGCTGGATCGGCGCGGACGCGCTCCCGCCGGGCGGCTTCCCGCTCGCGCTGACGCGCGGCCTCCTCGACGCCGGGAGGGTCGACCACGCGCTCATCACGGCCTGGTACGGGCCGCGCGGGCCGCTCGTCTCCAACGACGAGGTCGCCGCCTACGTCGCCGCCATGCCGGGGCGCCTCTCGGGCGTCGCGAGCGTGGATCTCTCGCGCCCCGTGGCCGCCGTGCGCGAGCTGCGGCGGGCCGTCGGGGAGCTCGGCTTCAAGGCGCTGCGGATGCTGCCGTGGCTCTGGGACAGGCCGCCCGACGATCGGCTCTACTACCCGCTCTACGCGGCGTGCGTGGACCTGGGCGTCCCGTTCTGCCTGCAGGTCGGGCACACGGGGCCGCTCGCGCCGAGCGAGTGGGGGCGGCCCATCCCGTACCTCGACCGCGTGGCGCTCGACTTCCCCGAGCTCGTCATCGTGGGCGGCCACATCGGCTACCCGTGGACCGAGGAGATGATCGCGCTCGCGCGGAAGCACGAGAACGTGTGGATCGACACGAGCGCGTACAAGCCGAGCCGCTACCCGGCGGCGCTCGTCGAGTACCTGCGCACGAGCCGCGCGCACAAGGTGCTCTTCGGGAGCAACGCGCCGATGCTCGCGCCGGCGGCGTGCCTCGCGGAGGTGCCGGCGCTGGGCTTGTCGGACGCGGCGCGGCGGCGCTTCCTCTCCGAGAACGCGCGGGCGGTCTTCGGGCTCGCGGAGCCCGCGGGCGCGCCTGCGACGCGCGTGGTGGATTCAGGCACGGGAGGCTGAGCATGGAGGTCCAGGAACCCCGCCCCGGCGAGATCATCGGCCACAACTACATCATCGAGAGCGAGCTCGGCCGCGGCGGCTTCGGCGTCGTGTTCAAGGCGCGCCACCTCGACATCGACCGCGTGGTCGCGCTGAAGGTGCTGCTCGCGACCTACGCGCGGAAGGACCCGAGCGCGGTCGACCGCTTCCGGCGCGAGGCGACCATCGCGGCGTCGCTCGACTACCCGAACACGGTGCGCGTGTTCGACTACGGCGAGACGGACGACGGCGTCTTCTACCTGATCATGGAGTTCGTGCAGGGCAAGGACCTGACGCACGTCATCGCGCGCGAGGGGCGGCTCGGTGTGCGGCGCAGCATCCACGTGGTCCGGCAGGTGCTGCACGCCATGATGGAGGCGCACTCGCGCGGGATCGTGCACCGCGACATCAAGCCCGACAACATCATGCTCGTGCCGCTCGGGTACGACCCGGAGTTCGTGAAGGTCATGGACTTCGGGATCGCGAAGATGGTGCACGGCGGCGAGAGCTTGACGCAGGCGGGGATCACCCTCGGGACGCCGCGCTACATGCCGATCGAGCAGCTCAAGGGGGCGGAGCTCACGCCGGCGACGGACCTCTACGCGACGGGGCTCGTGCTGTACGAGATGCTGATGGGGATCCCGGCGTTCACGGGCGACACGGCGGTCGACGTGGCGGTGAGCGTGATGGAGTCGCCGACGCTGAAGGTGCCGCCGTCGGCGGGGCTCGCGCCGGAGATCGCGGCGATCATCGAGAAGGCGTGCGCGAAGGACGCGAGCGAGCGCTTCCAGAGCGCGCGCGAGTTCCTGAACGCGCTGAACCACCTCGACCCGAAGCTCCTCGACATCGACCCGCGCGAGGAGACGCTCGACCGGCGGCTGGACCCGCCGGGGCTCCGCGCGGAGACCGAGGGCGGGCGGCAGACGATGCTGATGCCGGGCCTCGAGGGCGGAGCTCCCGGGGCGGCGCCGACGGGCGACGTGGAGGACGCGACGAAGACGGTGGCGCTCGAGGCGAGCGTGGCGATCCGCGAGGCCGAGGCCGCGCGCGGGTTCCATGGGGCGGCGACGCAGGCGATGCCGGTGCTCGAGAAGGCGAAGCTCGTGAGGAAGGAGCGGCCGCCGGCGGCGACGGTGATGGGCACCGCGATGGGGGCGGAGGCGGCGCCGGACGCGGCGGCCGAGGCGGCGGCCGAGGCGGCGGCGCAGCAGTCGCTCGAGGAGGTGGCGGCGGCGCTCGCGGACGCGGTGGCGCGGCGGCCGTCGGCGATCTACCTGATCCTGCACGTCGTGACGCTGGTCCTGCTCCTGCTCGTGCTCGTGAGGCTCCTGTCGTGAAGCTGCGGGATCTGCGGCGGCGCGCGGTGGACGCGGTGCTCGAGGGGACGGTGGCGCTCGCCTACGGGAAGCCGGGCTGGCTCGTGCGGCGGCGGCGGTTCGGGGACGGGCCGCCCGGGGACATGCGCGGGAAGGTCGCGATCGTGACGGGGGCGACGCGCGGGATAGGCCTCGCGGCGGCGAAGGGGCTCGCGCGGTGCGGGGCGACGGTGGTGCTCGGGTGCCGCGACAAGATGGGGCGCGGGGAGGCGGCGCGCGCGGAGGTGCAGCGGGCCGTGTCGCGGGCGGAGGTCGAGGTGCTCGAGCTCGACGTGAGCTCGCTCGACTCGGTGCGGCAGTTCGCGCGGCAGGTGGCGGTCGGGTTCCCGGCGGTGCACGCGCTCGTGCACAACGCGGGGGTGCTCGAGAAGGCGCGGCGGCTCTCGGTGGACGGGGTCGAGCTCACGTTCGCGACGAACGTGCTCGGCGGGTTCGCGCTGACGCGGGCGCTGCGGCGGCAGCTCGAGGCCGGGCGCGGGCGGATCGTGAACGTGACGTCGGGCGGGATGTACGCGCGGCGGCTCGAGGTCGGGGATCCGATGTGGGAGCGGCGGGCGTTCGACGGGGTGAAGGCGTACGCGGAGACGAAGCGGGCGCAGGTGGTCCTGTCGGAGCAGTGGGGGGAGCACCTCGCGGCGACGGGGATCACGTCGAACGCGATGCACCCCGGGTGGGTGGACACGCCGGGGGTGGCCGAGGCGCTGCCGCGGTTCCGGCGGGTGATGAAGCCGCTCCTCCGGGACGGCGAGGGCGGCGCGGACACGATCGTGTGGCTCGCGGCGAGCGACGAGGTGCGCGGGGTGACAGGGCAGCTCTTCTTCGACCGGGAGCCGCGGCGGACGCACGTGCTGCCGTGGACGCGGGCGACGGCGGACGAGCGGCAGGCGCTGTGGGAGCTCTGCGAGCGGCTCGCGCGCTACGGGGCGCCCTGGGAGACGTAGGTCGCTGCGGCGACGCGCCGATTGTCAGGAGCGCTTGACCAATCTGGCGGCTGCGGCGGCCGCCGATGACTACTTGCCTCGGAGGAGGCCGAGGATCTCCTTCCGGAGCGCCTTGTCGTCGCGGTAGACGCCGCGGAGCGCCGTGGTGACCATCATGGCGTCGCGCTTCCTGGCGCCCCGGGAGCGCATGCAGAGGTGCTCGCCTTCCACGACCACCGCGGCGCCGCGGGCGCCGAGGTGCCCCATGAGGGCGTCCGCGATCTGCGACGTCAGGCGCTCCTGGAGCTGCGGTCGGCGCGCGAAGACGTCCACCGTGCGGGCGAGCTTGCTGAGCCCGGTCACGCGGCCGTCCGCGGGCAGGTAGGCGACGTGCGCGCGGCCGAGGAAGGGGAGGAGGTGATGCTCGCATGTGGAGGAGAACTCGATGTTGCGGAGCACCACGGCGTCGTCGCCGCCCGTCTCGTGCTCGAACTGGCGCGCGAGGTGGACGCCCGGGTCCTCGCGGAGCCCGGCGAAGAGGTCGCGGTAGGCGCGCGCCACGCGCGCCGGGGTGTCGAGCAGCCCCTCGCGGTCGGGGTCCTCGCCCACGGCGGCCAGGATCTCGCGCACGGCGGCCTCGATGCGCGGCAGATCGACCTCCGGCGGCCCGGCGTCTGCCTGGGGCGCGCGACCAGGGAGTCGGCGGACATCGGGGGGACACGTCACCGAGGGAGCAAGCGCGAAGGTCATCGGGTATCCTGGGCGAAGAGGCGCTGGAGATGAAAACGTTCAAAACGTTCACGACGAATCTGGCACCGCGGGACTCGCTGGTCAATGCCGACCTGCTTGTTTTCTGGATCGGCCTGATTTAGTCATATCGATATCGCTGGCGGAGGGGCGCGGGGTAGCGCGCCAAAAAACAGTCAAAACGTCCAGACACGGAGATGAAGTCGCCTGATGACCCTGAACTCCCAGAGCGGGCCCGGGCCGGTCCTCTCCCCGCGTGAGCTCGGCCGGGCGCTGGGGGTCTCCGAGTCGTCCGTCAAGCGCTGGGTCGACGACGGGGCGCTCGCCGCGGTGAAGACGGCCGGCGGCCACCGCCGCATCGCGCTCGCCGAGGCGGTGCGCTTCGTGCGTCGGACGGGCGCGGCGGTGCGGCTCCCGGCCGCCCTGGTCGGCGCGGCGCTGCCGGCCGAGGTGTCCGTCGCGCCCGAGGACGCGGTCGCGGCGGGCGCGGCGACGGAGGCGCTGTGGCGCGCGGTGCACGAGGACGAGCCGGAGGCGGCGCGGGCGATTCTGCTCGCGCTCTACGTCGGGGGCTGGACGCTCGCGGCCCTCTGCGACGGCCCTGTCCGCGAGGTGATGACGCGCGTGGGCGAGCTCTGGCACCACGACGACGCCGGCATCTTCATCGAGCACCGCGCCACCGACATGTGCGTCCACGCGTTCGCCGAGCTGCGGGCGCTCCTCGAGCCCGCGCCGGCCGGGTCGCCGGTCGCGCTCGGTGGCGCGTCCCCGGATGACCCGTACCTGCTGCCCTCCCTCATGGCGAGCCTCGTGCTCGCGGAGGCGGGCTTCGTCGACCGGAACCTCGGCGCGAGCACGCCGATCGCCGCGCTCACCCACGCCGCGGCGCGCTACCGTCCGCGCGTGCTGTGGCTGACGTGCTCGGTGCCCCCGGCGAGCGCGCGCGCCCTCGAGGCGGAGCTCGCGAGCCTCGCCGCGGCGGTCGCGCCGTGGCGGGGGGACGTGGTCGTCGGGGGTCGCGGCGTGCCACCGCTCGGGCCGCTGCCAGCGCGGGTGCACCGCCTCGACTCGATGGGCGAGCTGCGGGCGTTCGCGGCGGGGGTGCGCGCGTCGACGTCGGCGTGAGCGCCCGCTGGGCGCGGTTACCGGCGCGGGACCGTGGAGTTACGTCCATGGGGCGCGGGTCCCGTAGTTCGGGGTATGAAGAAGGCTCCCTGGCGCGGCCGCTTCGCGGTTGCGAGATGGCCTGACGGGCTCACGGAAGGCGGCGAGTTGGCCGAGCTGAGGGCCCGTTTTGATGCAACGCACACGAGGTGGCCGCTGGGGCCGGCGACGCGGCGACGCGGCGGTAGAAGGCCGGGTGCGGGTCGGGTAGGCTCTCCATCGAGAGCGGAGGTTCGGATGGGGCGGATGGTCATCGAGACCACGGAGCAGGCGTGCGCGCTGGCTGACATCCTGTTGGCGGCGGCCCACTCGGACCACGTGTACGAGGAGGTCGAGGCGCGGACCATCGAGGCTGCGGTGCGCGAGGCGATGGGGCGGGAGGAGCTCCCGGCGCAGGTCGCGAAGCACATCGCGGACCGCGACGCGGGCCTCATCGACGTGGAGGCGGCGGTCGACGCGCTCGGCCTCCAGGGGCTGACCCAGCGGCGGGCGCTCTTGTGCGCGGTGCTGCGCGTGCTCGACGCCGACGGCGTCGTCGTCGACGAGGAGGACGCCTTCCTCGAGGAGGTCGCCGATATGCTGGATTTGCCTCCTGAGGAGTTGATGGTCATCGAGTACGAGCTGTAGGCCGCCTCCGCCTCCGCCTCCGCTTCCGCCTCCGCCTCCGCCTCCGCCTCCGCGCGGATGCATACGAGGCTCGATGGCGCTCCTGCCCGCGGACGAGCCACGTCGCGGTGCGTAGGGGTGCCGGCGCTCGCCGGCACGGGTGACTCAGCGGGTGAGCTTGAAGAGGGTGGCGATGACCTTGTCGAGGCGGTCCGCCGCGACGGGATCGAGGCTGCCGCAGTAGCCGCAGGTGGCGGCCACGTCGACGCAGGAGCGGACCTCGCACGCGGAGCCGAGCGCGGTGCTGTAGCGGAGGCGCTGGTTGCCGCCGATGACGCCGGAGCCCTCGGCGATGTTGAGGGGGATGGAGATGGCGGCGCGGCGGAGCTGATCGGCGAGCGTCGCGTCGCTGGCGGCGAGTTGGCGGGAGAGGGCGACGGCGGCCTTGGTGACCTGGAGAGCGTCCGAGTAGATGCGCAACATGGCGATTTCCTTTGCCGGTGTGCCCGGCGGTTTCCGTTGATGCACCCCCAAGGGCAGCGCGCGCAGGGCCCTGCAAGGCTGGCCGCGAAGCGGCCACCGCCCGGAGCCGCCCGGAGCGGCGAAGCCGCGAGGACGGCGAGGACGGCTCGGCCTTGCGGGGCCCGAGCACGCTGCCAGAATCAGGCATCAACGAAACGGCCCTCCCCGTAGGCGGCGTCTCGCCGACGACGCGAAGCGGCGTGGCGAGACGGCGCCGGTGGGCGCGGCCGCGAACCTCGAACGCGACCAAGCCCCAGCCGCGTCAACATCCCTGACCGGAACCGCCGCACGCGGGCACGTCAGCCCATCACACCCACGAACTCCGACCGCGCGGAGGCGGAGGCGGAAGCGGAAGCGGAAGCGGAGGCGGAGGCGGGCGCTCCCGCTAACGCGCCCGGGCGGCGAGCTCGACCAACGCGACCTCGAGGGCCTCGAAGTCCGTCATCCGGCGGGCTCGACGGTGGCTGAACGTGTGGTACGGCGGGACGCCCAGCCAGGGCTCACAGCGGCTCGGGAGGCGGTCGAGGAGGTCTGTCAGCTGCTCGGTCTCGCGCTCGTCGAGATCCATCATCAGGCCCAGGAGCAGCACCTGCGCCTCACTCGCGTCCACCGCCCAGATGATGTCCGCCGCCGGCAGGTCCGGCCCCAGGTACACCACGTCCAGACCCCGCGCCGCCGCCAGCATGCTCCCGATGAGCACCCCCATCGCGTGCCGCTGACCGCCCGGCGTCGTCGCCACGATGCGCGGCGCCCCCGCGTCGTGCGGGTGGAAGCGCCCGAACGTCTCGAGCAACCCCTGGATGTGCGCCGTCACCAGGTGCTCCTGCGCCACCCCGAGCTCCTCGTTGCTCCAACGCTCGCCCACCGTCCTCAGGATCGGCAGCGCCACGTCGAACACGAACTCCCGCGGCGGCAACACCGCCGCCGCCCGCGACAACAGGTCGTGCGCCCGCCTCACGTCGAACCGCGCGATGGCCCCGAGGTACGGCTTCACGATCGCCGGCACCGTCACGACCTGACCCAGCGCCCGCGCGCTCGCCGCCGCCCGCTCCGCCCGGTGCTCCTCCACCAGCACCGCCAACGCCTCGTCGCTCAGCGACGCGATGTGGCCGATGGCGTGCCCATGGTCGACGAGCTCCCGCAGGATCGACAGCCGCCGCACGTCCCCCGCCGAGAACATCCGCGTGTTCCCGTTCGTGCGCTGCGGGATCACCGCGTCGTAGCGACGCTCCCACGCGCGGATCGTGTCCGGATGCAACCCCGTGAGCCGCGTCACGACACGCATCGGATAGAGCGCCTGCGGCTCCTCACTCCGAATCATGTCTCCTCCCGGGATCGTGGCTGCAAGCTCTCTCCCTTCCGCGCTGGACGCTGCGACATCCGTTGCCGAAAGATG
Source organism: Deltaproteobacteria bacterium (assembly GCA_020632715.1). GTDB lineage: Bacteria > Myxococcota_A > UBA9042 > PHBI01 > PHBI01 > JACKFA01. The sequence continues at coordinate 623,279 of JACKFA010000002.1, read as the reverse complement.
ACCGATTTTGTCATGAACCACCCTCTGCTGTCCGCCTTTGTTTGGAGGTCACGCAAAGGCTCGCGGGATCACGACCATTATATAATGGTCGTGCCAATTCATCCCGACATGGCTCGCCACGTCATCCTGAGCGCCTCCGCGGCGTCCGACGCCGTCCGCTCGGCGAAGAAACCTACCGAGACGATAGAATTCCATCCGTTGCGAACGGCGACCGCGCGACGATCGCGCTCTCTACGAGCGGAGCGACTTGATGGGTCGACCGAGCCGACCCCGGTGCCGCTGCCAGAGCTCCGTCACCGCCGCGAGCGGGAGCGCCCTCACATGGCGCCCGTCGGCCCCGTCGGTCGGCACCGCCATGCAGAGCGCGTTCAGCACGGCCTCCTCGGCGCACTCGATGGCCGCCTGGTAGAGCGGGTCGATGGCCCAGTCGGCCAGCATGTGCAGCCGATGGATGCGCCGCGCCTTCCCGCGCGGCACCGTGTTCGCCGTCGAGAACCCGACGATGATCTCCCCCGAGCCGTGCGCCGCGTAGGACCCCATCCGCCCGAGCCCGAGGCTCACCCGCTTGCACACCCGGTTCAGCTGCGACGTCGACAGCGGCGCGTCCGTCGCCAGCACCGCGATGATGCTCCCGTAGAGGTTCGGCCGCTTCTCCTCGCGCGCGAAGTACGACGCGAGCTCCTCGCCCACCGGCACCCCGTCGACGCGCAGGTCCGCGATGCGCCCGAAGTTCGTCATCACCAGCACGCCGAGCCTGAAGCCGCCGAGCTCCTCGGGCAGGACCCGCGACGACGTGCCGATCCCGCCCTTCAGATCGAAGCACACCATCCCCGTCCCGCCGCCGACGCAGCCCTCCTCGACCGGCCCCCCCGTCGCCGACTCGAGCGCCCGCCGCGCGTGCTCCGCCGTGACGTGCCCGCCGCCGATGTCGTTCAGGAACGAGTCGTCGCACTCCCCGACCACCGGGATGATCACGTCGTGCTCGACCCCGATGCTCGGGAACCGCTCGAGCAGGTGCTCGATCATCCCCTGCGACGCCGCCCCCACCGAGAGCGTGTTCGTGAGCAGGATCGGCGTCTCGAGGAGCCCCCACTCGTTGAGCTGCGTCAGCCCCGCGAGCTCGCCCGCGCCGTTCAAGACGAACGTCCCCGCGATGAGCCGCTCGTTGAACACCGTCCCCTCGTTCGGGAGGATCGCGGTGACCCCGGTGCGCACGGGCCCCTCGCCCACCACGAGCGGCCCCGACCCGGTGTGGAGCGTCGTGTGCCCGACCCGCACCCCCTCGACGTCCGTGATGGCGTTGAACGGCCCCGGCTCGAACCGCCCGATGGCGATCCCGAGCTCCCGCAGCCGCCGCCGCGGCTCCCCCGGCACCACGCTCAGCGCCCCTTGCGCCCGAGCCGCCGCTCGAGGCGCCGCACCGCCGGCGCGAGGATCTCCGCGATGAGCTCCTGATAGCCGAGCCCCGCCCCCTTCGCGATGAGGCACAGGTCCGACCAGTCGGGCGTCAGCCCCGGCAGGGGGTTGCACTCGATGAACGACACGCGCCCCTCGTGGTCGAGCCGCAGATCCATGCGCGACACGTCGCGGCACCCGAGCGCGTCCCACGCGAGCCGCGCCGCTCGCGCGAGGTCGTCGGCGAGCTCCCGCGTCGTGTGCGCCGGCACCTGGTAGGTCACCTGCGGCGTGAAGTCCTGCTTGTGCTCGAAGGTGTACACCGGGTTCTCCCCGGCCGACGCGTTGAACACGATCTCCATCGGCGGCAGCACGCGCGGCTTCTGCCCCGTGCCGCCGAGGATCCCCACCGTGAACTCGCGCCCGGGCAGGAACTCCTCGACGAGCGCGCCCTGATCGTAACGCGCGAGGATCTCCGTCACGAGCGCGCGCAGCTCCGCGTCGTCGCGCACGACGCTCGTCTTCAGGACCCCCTTCGAGCTCCCCTCGGCGACCGGCTTCACGACCAGCGGGAACGTCATGTTCGGCGGCAGCTTCTGCTTCACCGCCGTCATCACGACGAAGTCGGGCGTCCGCACCCCCGCCTCGCGCACGAGCCGCTTCGCGAGCGCCTTGTCGAGCGTCAGCGCGAGCGTCGCCGGGTCGCTCCCGGTGTACGGGATGTCGAGCAGCTCGAGGATCGCCGGCACCAGGGCCTCGCGCCCGCGCCCGCGCACCCCCTCGGCGATGTTGAACACCACGTCGACCCCGGCGTGGCCGATGCGGTTCAAGAGCGTCCGGTCCGCCTCGAGCCGCACCACCGTGTGCCCGAGGCCCTCGATCGCGCCCGCGATGGCGTCGATGGTCTCGGGCGCGTCGAACTCGGCCTCGGCGTCGTTCTCGCCGTCCTTCTTCGGCTTCACCCGCTTCAGGTTGTAGACGAGCCCCACCTTGTACGAGCGGCTCCGCGCCGCCTTCCCGCTCCCCTTGTACGCGAGCCCCTGCCGCGCGCACGACGCCTTCAGGATGGCCTCGAGCACCGCGGCCGTGGTCGTCGCGCCCGCGAGCGCCGCCGACACGTGCGGGCTCGCGCCGAGCTCGAGGCTCGGGAGCGGCTCCGCCTCGATGAAGAGGAGCTGCCCCTCGGGCGTGAGGCGGAAGTCGATGCGCGCCATGTCGTGCAGGCCGAGCTGCGCCGCGATGGCCCGCGTCCAGGCGCGCGCGTCGCGGGCCTGCGCCGCGTCGAGCGCGGCGGGGACGACGTCCACCGCGGCCGCCGAGTGGTTCTTGAGCTCGTAGCCGTAGAGGCCGTGGCGCGACGTCGCGCGCGCCTCCTCCGAGAAGCGGTAGGTCGCGGGCGTGAGCGCGCCGCCGTCGGGGCCGAGCCCGGCGATGAAGGGCACGACGATGTCGACGCCGGGGATGAGCTCCTCGACGAGCACGCCGTCGGGGTAGCGGGCGAGCGCCTCGGCCACGCGCGGCTCGAGGTCGGCCCGGTCCGTGACGACCGAGCTGTCCTCGATGCCCTTCGAGCTGCCCTCGAAGTTCGGCTTCACGATGACCGGCAGCTCGAGCTTCGAGAGGTCCGCCGGGACGTGCCGCTGCACGAACACCGACGGCGCCATCGGGACGCCGAGCTCCGCGACGAGCGCCTTCGTGGCGTGCTTGTCGAGCGCGAGCGCGCAGGCGTGCGCGTCCGGGCCGACGAACGGGAGCCCCAGCGTCTCGAAGAGCGCGGGGAAGAGGGCCTCGCGGAAGGCGCCGCGCCACCCCTCGGCGGTGTTCAGGATGAGGTCGGGGCGCGCGCCCTCGAGGAGCGAGATGAGGCGCGTCACCGACATGTCGACGTCGACCGGGACGACGTCGTGACCGAGCGACTCGAGCGCCCGCGTGATGGCGACGACGGTCTCGGGCGAGTCGAACTCGGCCTCCTCCTCGCCGCCCTTCTTCTGCAGGTTGTGCGTGAACGCGATTCGCATGGGGCACCTCCGGAGCGGGGCTGTGGTACCACGGCGTCGCTCCGAACGGAATCGTCGCCCGCCGCCCGCGCGACGACGCCGCGCGCGCCTCAGCTCTCGACGCCGAGCGCCGCCGCGGCCGCCGCCGCCGTCACGCCCTCGACGCGCACCGCCTTCCGCTTGCCCGTCGCGCCCGCGACGATCGCCACGCGGTCGCGCGGCACGTCGAGCGCCCGCGCGAGGAAGCGCTCGACCTCGGCGTTCGCCTCGCCGTCGACCGGGGGGGCGGCGACCTGGAGCTTCACGCGCCCGTCGTGGAGCCCGACGACGCGCGTCCTGCTGGCGCGCGGCGACACGTGGAGGAGCACGCGACAGCCGATGGGATCGTCCTCGATGGCGGCCATGCCCGGGAGCATGACCTGAAGGATCGTTACAAGAAAGCCTCAAGTTTTCCTTCAGCCCTCACGATCGACATTCCGACGAGCGGACGCCCTCACGTTCGCGCGTAGACCTCTCTCGCAGACTCGGGGATCCTGATGACCCGCAGCCATCGTATTGCGTGCCTCGCGGCCGCCTTCGCGCTCACGAGCGCGCTCGCGGCCTGCCACGACTCGGCGGACGAGACCGACTCGGACGTCGTCTCGAAGGACACGAGCGAGGCCGTCGACTCGGCCGTCGACGCGGACACGTTCACGCCGATCGACATCAACGTGCAGCCCGACACGCAGGCTGACACGAGCGACGGCGACACCACCGCGGGCACCGGCGAGTTCGGCGCCCCGTGCTTCGAGAACACCGACTGCCTCTCGGGGTGGTGCGTCGACTCGAGCCTCGGCCCCGTCTGCACCAAGCTCTGCGAGGAGGACTGCCCCGACGGCTGGAGCTGCGTCGGGATCTCGGGCCAGCAGGACGTCACCTTCGTGTGCGTCCCGAAGGCGAGCCGCCTCTGCCAGGCGTGCACCATCGACACGCAGTGCGGCCAGGGCATGTGCCTCACCTTCGAGGACGGCCAGCGCTGCACCCAGGCGTGCAACTCGCAGGAGGAGTGCCCGAGCGGCTACGCCTGCGAGCAGGTGACCTCCGAGGGCGCGTCGGGCGCGTCGAGCTCGCAGTGCGTGCCGGTCACGGGCACCTGCGCCTGCACCGTCGGCAACGAGGGCGTCCAGGAGCCCTGCAGCGCCAAGAACGACGCCGGCACCTGCTTCGGCCTCCGCACCTGCCTCGGTGAGGACGGCTGGAGCGAGTGCGACGCGCACGTCCCGACCGCCGAGATCTGTAACGGCATGGACGACAACTGCAACCTCCTCACGGACGAGAACCTCGTCGACGACACCCCCTGCGAGGTGACGAACGAGTTCGGCGTGTGCGCCGGCCACCGCGTCTGCAGCGGCGCCGAGGGGTGGACCTGCGTCGGTCAGGAGGCGCGGAACGAGTCCTGCGACTACGAGGACAACAACTGCGACGGCCACATCGACGAGGGCTTCCGCGACCAGGCGACCGGCCTCTACACGCTCGACACCGACTGCGGCGTCTGCGGCAACAGCTGCGAGGGCTTCTTCCCGAACGCCGTCAGCGGCTGCCGCGTCGAGAGCGGCGTCGCCCGCTGCGTCGTGACCTCCTGCGCCCCCGGCTTCTACCTCGCCGGCCCCACGACCTGCCTCCCGGTCATCGAGGCGGCCTGCCTCCCCTGCACCGAGGACGCGAACTGCGTCGTCCCGGGCAACGCCTGCGTGCCGCTCGACGGCGGCCTCTTCTGCGGCCAGGACTGCGGCGCCGACAACCTCAACGGCTACAACGAGGGGAGCTGCCCGAACGGCTACACCTGCACCGAGCTCGGCGACGGGCGCCACCAGTGCCTGCCGTACAGCAACAGCTGCAGCTGCTCGCGCACGAGCGACCAGGGCAAGTCGCGCCCCTGCACCGAGTCGAACGAGTACGGCACGTGCGCCGGCCTCCAGACGTGCGGCGGCCCGGCGAACGGCTGGAGCCAGTGCAGCGCCTACGTGCCGTCGCCCGAGACCTGTAACGGCATCGACGACAACTGCAACGGGCGCGTCGACGAGGCGGTCACGCCGCCGACCGAGCCCTGCCAGGTGACGAACGAGTTCGGCACGTGCTCGGGGCAGTGGCAGTGCGCGGGCGCGAACGGCTGGGTCTGCGACGCGAAGACGCCGGCCGCCGAGGTGTGCGACGTCATCGACAACGACTGCGACGGGGCCACGGACGAGGACTTCCGCGAGAGCCCGACGGGCCCCTACGACAGCGACGACAACTGCGGGATCTGCGGGCGCGGCTGCGACGAGGCCATCCTCTTCTCGTCGAGCACCCAGTGCGTGGTCGATAACGGCGTCCCCGTCTGCGTCGCCCTCTCCTGCCTCGACGGCTTCTACGTCCCGCCGGACACGAACCGCGTCTGCATCCCGACGACCGGCGCCGTGGCGTGCTCGCCGTGCTCCGACAACGCCCAGTGCGCCGAGCTCCCCGGCGGCCAGTGCACGAGCCTCGACGGCGGCAGCTTCTGCACGCGCGGCTGCTCGGACACGAGCGACTGCGGCAACGGCTTCTCCTGCGAGGCCGGGCGCTGCATCCCCGAGACGAAGTCCTGCACGTGCCTCCCCGGCATGGAGGGGCGCCTCCGCCCCTGCGTGAACCAGAACGGCTTCGGCGCGTGCACCGGCACGAGCGAGTGCGACCCGGCGCAGTCGCCCGGGTGGTCGGCGTGCTCGGCGCGGACGCCGGCGGCCGAGACCTGCAACGGCGTCGACGACAACTGCAACGGGCAGGCGGACGAGGGCGTCGCGCACGACCCGGTCAGCTGCACCGAGTCGAACGCGAGCGGCACGTGCGCCGCGCAGTACGTGTGCAGCGGGGCGAGCGGCTGGGAGTGCCCGGTGCAGACCCCCGTCGCCGAGCTCTGCAACTTCCAGGACGACAACTGCGATGGCCAGGTCGACGAGGCGTTCAAGAACGCGGCCGGGCTCTACGTGGACGACGAGAACTGCGGCACCTGCGGCGTCTCGTGCGACGGGCTCCTGCCGAACGCGACGAGCCACTGCGTCGTGAGCGGGACGCGCGCGCGCTGCGAGGTCGCGAGCTGCGAGGAGGGCTTCTACCAGGTGGGGCCGCTCACGTGCCTCCCGGCGACCGACACGACCTGCGTGCCGTGCGTGACCGACGCGAACTGCCCGACCCCGGGCGACAAGTGCCTCTCGCTCGACGGCGGCAAGTTCTGCGGGCGCGACTGCAGCGCCGGCAACGCGCACGGCGTGCCCGAGGGGGTCTGCGCCCCCGGCTACAGCTGCGTCGACGTGGCGGGCGGGGCGCGGCAGTGCGCCCCCGACAGCGGGAGCTGCACGTGCCTCGAGCCGAACGACGGCGACATGCGGACGTGCCGGAAGCAGAACGACTTCGGGACGTGCTTCGGCACCGAGACCTGCGGCGCCGGGAGCGGCAACGGCTGGGAGGGCTGCACGGCGCTCGAGCCGTCGGCCGAGACGTGCAACGGCGTCGACGACAACTGCAACGGCCAGGCGGACGAGGGCGTCGTGCACTCGCCGCCGACGTGCGAGGTGACGAACACCTGGGGCACGTGCACGGCCGACTACAGCTGCAAGGGGGCGAACGGCTGGAGCTGCGTCGCGGCGACGCCCGCCGAGGACGTCTGCGACAACAAGGACAACGACTGCGATGGGCAGGTCGACGAGGACTTCAAGAACGCGAGCGGGCAGTACGTCGACGACGAGAACTGCGGGAGCTGCGGGATCAGCTGCGTCGGCGCCATCCCGAACGCGATGACGCAGTGCATTGTGCGAAATGGCACACCCCGCTGTGAGGTGGCCGCGTGCGCCGAGGGGTACTACCGGGCGAACGCGTCGACGTGCCTCCCGTCGCAGGACTCGAGCTGCCTCGCGTGCGCGACCGACGCCAACTGCCCGACCCCGGGCGACAAGTGCCTCCCGATGGACGGCGGCAACTACTGCGGGCGCGACTGCTCGGCGACGAACGTGCACGGGCGCCCCGCGGGCGAGTGTGACGCGGGCTTCACGTGCCAGGACCTCGGCGCCGGCGTGGCGCAGTGCGTGCCGACGTCGAACAGCTGCTCGTGCCTCCCGGGCGACGGCGGGAAGACCCGGACCTGCATCAACCAGAACGCGAGCGGGAGCTGCTTCGGGTCGGAGACGTGCGACCCGGCGGCGGGCTGGTCGGGCTGCACGGCGCGCGTGCCGGCGGTCGAGACGTGCAACGGCGTCGACGACAACTGCGACGGGCGCATCGACGAGGGGGTCACGCACGACCCGGCGACGTGCTCGAACGCGGTGATCGGGGTCGGCTCGTGCTCGGCGAGCTACACGTGCGGCGGCGCGAGCGGGTGGCAGTGCGACCCGGGGACGCCCGAGGCCGAGAGCTGCGACTTCGCGGACAACAACTGCGATGGGCAGGTCGACGAGACGTTCAAGAACGGCGCCGGCAAGTACGTCGACGACGAGAACTGCGGGAGCTGCGGGATCAGCTGCGAGGGTGCCATCCCGAACGCGGTCGCGATGTGCGCGGTCGGGTCGAGCGGGCAGCCGCGCTGCGTCGTGCGCGAGTGCGACTTCGGCTACTTCCAGACGGGGCCGCTCAGCTGCCAGCCGGCGACGAGCGACCTGTGTCTGCCGTGCGCGACGGACGACGACTGCCCGACGCCGGGCGACGTTTGCGTGCCGCTCGCGACGGGTGGCTTCTGCGGCAAGGACTGCGGCCCGAGCAACCTCCACGGGCTCACGCCCGGGACGTGTGACGTCGCCGGCTTCGAGTGCCAGGACATCGGCGGGGCGGGGACGGTCTTCCAGTGCGTGCCAGAGAGCGGCGCGTGCGACTGCCTCCCGGCGAACCAGGGCAAGCAGCGGACGTGCAGCACGACGAACACGAGCGGGACGTGCTTCGGGACGGAGACCTGCGAGTCGACGATGGGCTGGAGCACGTGCACGGCGAAGACGCCCGCGACCGAGACCTGTAACGGCCTCGACGACAACTGCGACGGGCGCATCGACGAGGAGGTCACCCACTCGCCGGCGACGTGCGACAACGCGGTCGCGGGGGTCGGGACGTGCTCGGCGACGTACACGTGCCAGGGGACGAGCGGCTGGCAGTGCCCGGTCGCGACGCCGGTCGCCGAGACGTGCGACTTCCAGGACAACAACTGCGACGGGCAGGCCGACGAGCCGTTCCGGAACGCGGCCGGCCTCTATACGGACGTCGACAACTGCGGGAGCTGCGGGATCTCCTGCACCGGGCGGATCCCGAACGCGACCGAGACGTGCGCCGTGACGAACGGGGCGCCGCGCTGCGAGGTCGGGTCGTGCGACGCCGGCTACTACCAGGTGAGCGCGCTCACGTGCCTCCCGGCGACGGACTCGCAGTGCACGCCCTGCGTGACCGACGCGCAGTGCCCGACGCCGGGCGACCGCTGCATCCCGATGGACGGCGGGAGCTTCTGCGGGCGCGACTGCAGCGCCGGCAACAAGCACGGCTACGCGGCCGGCGAGTGCCCGAGCGGCTACCAGTGCTCGGCGTTCGACGGCGGCATGCAGTGCATCCCGACGACCAACAGCTGCTCGTGCCTCCCGGGCGACGAGGGGCGGACGCGGACGTGCTCGAACACGAACACGGACGGGACGTGCTTCGGGAGCTCCACGTGCCATGAGGCGTCGGGCTGGACGACGTGCACGGCGAAGACGCCGGCGGCCGAGAGCTGCAACGGCGCGGACGACAACTGCAACGGCGCCATCGACGAAGGCGTCACGCACTCGCCGGCGACGTGCGACAACACCGTCGCGGGCGTCGGGACGTGCTCGGCGACCTACGTGTGCGGCGGGGCGAGCGGCTGGCAGTGCGACGTCGCGACGCCGGTCGCCGAGACGTGCGACTTCGCGGACAACAACTGCAATGGGCAGATCGACGAGTCGTTCAAGAACGCGGCCGGGAAGTACGTCGACGACGAGAACTGCGGGAGCTGCGGCGTGTCGTGCGACGGCGCCATCCCGAACGCGTCGGCGATGTGCGAGGTCAACGCGAGCGGGCAGCCGCGCTGCGTCGTGCGCGAGTGCGACAGCGGCTACTACAAGACCGGGCCGCTCTCGTGCTCGCCGGCGACGAACTCGCTCTGCACGTCGTGCGCGACCGACAACGACTGCCCGACGCCGGGTGACGTGTGCGTGCCGCTCGACGGCGGCGGCTACTGCGGCAAGGACTGCGGCCCGGGGAACCTGCACGGGCTGACGCCGGGATCGTGCGACGTCGCGGGCTTCGTCTGCAACGACATCACGGGCGGCGGCGTGTACCAGTGCGTGCCGGAGAGCGGCGCGTGCGACTGCCTGCCGGCGAACGACGGGAAGCAGCGCACCTGCAGCGTCGCGAACGCGCAGGGGACGTGCTTCGGGACCGAGACGTGCGACTCGCACAGCGGCTGGGGGACGTGCACGGCGCGGACGCCGGCGGCCGAGAGCTGCAACGGCCAGGACGACAACTGCAACGGGCAGATCGACGAGGCCGTGACGCACTCGCCGGCCACCTGCGACAACGTGGTCGCGGGCGTCGGGACGTGCTCGGCGAGCTACGTGTGCCAGGGGGCGAGCGGCTGGCAGTGCCCGGCGGCGACGCCCGTCGCGGAGAGCTGCGACTTCCAGGACAACAACTGCAACGGCCAGGTGGACGAGTCCTTCCGCAACGCACAAGGGCTCTACACGGACGTCGACAACTGCGGTTCTTGCGGGGTCTCGTGCTCTGGGAAGATCCCGAACGCGACCGAGACGTGTGCGGTGCACAATGGCGCCCCGCGCTGCGAGGTGGCGACGTGTGACCCGGGCTACTACCAGGTGAGCCCGCTCACGTGCCTGCCGGCCGTGGACTCGCAGTGCACGCCGTGCGTGACCGACGCGAACTGCCCGACGCCGGGCGACCGCTGCATCCCGATGGACGGCGGCAACTTCTGCGGCCGCGACTGCAGCGCCGGGAACGCGCACGGCTACGCGGCGGGCCAGTGCCCGACGGGCTACACGTGCGGCGCGTTCGACGGGAGCCAGCAGTGCATGCCGACGAGCGGCAGCTGCTCGTGCCTCCCGGGCAACGCGGGGAACACGCGCACCTGCTCGGCGACGAACACGCAGGGGACGTGCTTCGGGACGGCGACGTGCGACCCGGCGACGGGCTGGGGCGGCTGCACGGCGAAGACGCCGGCGGCCGAGACGTGCAACGGCGCGGACGACAACTGCAACGGGCAGATCGACGAGTCGCCGACGCAGCCGACGACGGCGTGCCAGGCGACGAACGCGAACGGCACTTGCTCGGCGGCGTGGACGTGCGGCGGGGCGAGCGGCTGGCAGTGCCCGGCGGCGGCGCCCGCGGCGGAGACCTGCGACTTCGCGGACAACGACTGCGATGGGTCGACCGACGAGGACTTCAAGCAGAACGGCAAGTACGTGAACGACCAGAACTGCGGGTCGTGCGGGATCTCGTGCGCCGGGGCCATCCCGAACGCGACGGCCGGGTGCGCGTACAACGGCGGCAACCCGCGCTGCGAGGTCATGGCGTGCGACAGCGGCTACTTCCAGACGGGGCCGCTCTCGTGCGCGGCGTCGAGCTCGAACGTGTGCCGGACGTGCACGGGCGACGGGGACTGCCCGACGCCGGGGGACAGGTGCCTCACGGTCGGCACGCAGCAGGTCTGCGGGCAGGACTGCTCGGCGGGGAACCTCCACGGCGTGCCGGCGGGGACCTGCCAGGAGGCGGGCTTCACGTGCAACGACTTCGGCGGCGGGATGCAGCAGTGCGTGCCGCAGAGCGGGACGTGCGACTGCCTCCCGGGCGACAACGGGAAGACGCGGACGTGCTCGAGCTCGAACGCGCAGGGGACGTGCTACGGCGCGGAGACGTGTGATTCGACGCAGGGCTGGGTCGGGTGCTCGGCGCGGACGCCGGCGGCCGAGACGTGCAACGGCGTCGACGACAACTGCAACGGGCAGGCGGACGAGGGCGTCGCGCACACGCCGGCCACCTGCGACAACACGGTCGCGGGCGTCGGGACGTGCTCGGCGGCGTACACGTGCGGCGGGGCGAGCGGCTGGCAGTGCAGCCCCGCGACGCCGGTCACCGAGACGTGCAACGGCCAGGACGACAACTGCGATGGGCAGGTCGACGAGGCGTTCAAGAACGCGGCCGGCCAGTACGTGAACGACCAGAACTGCGGCGCCTGCGGGATCTCCTGCGCCGGCAGCATCGCGAACGCGACGGCGACGTGCTCGGCTCAGAGCGGCACCCCGCGCTGCGAGGTGGCGACGTGCTCGGCGGGCTACTACAAGGCGAGCGCGCTGACGTGCCTCCCGGCGACGGACAACTCGTGCCTCGCGTGCGCCACCGACGCGAACTGCGGGACGCCCGGCGACAAGTGCATCGCGCTCGACGGGGCGAACGTGTGCGCCCGGAGCTGCGGCGCCGGCAACGCCTACGGGACGCCGGCGGGCCAGTGCCCGGCCGGGTACGCGTGCGAGACGCAGGGCAGCGGCGCGCAGGTGTGCGTGCCGAGCTCGCACAGCTGCTCGTGCCTCACGGCGGACAACGGCAAGACGCGGACCTGCCAGAAGGCGAACACGAGCGGCACGTGCTTCGGGACGGAGACCTGCAACCCGGCGAGCGGGTGGTTCGGGTGCTCGGCGAAGACGCCGGCGGCCGAGACGTGCAACGGCCAGGACGACAACTGCAACGGCGCCGTCGACGAGGCGGTGACCGCGCCGACCGACCCGTGCCAGGCGACGAACGCGAACGGGACGTGCTCGGCGAGCTGGACGTGCGGCGGGGCGAGCGGCTGGCAGTGCCCGGCGGCGACGCCCGGGGCCGAGACCTGCAACTTCGTCGACGACAACTGCAATGGGCAGGTCGACGAGACCTTCAAGGTCAACGGCAAGTACGTGAACGACCAGAACTGCGGGACGTGCGGCGCGTCGTGTGACGGGGTGCTGCCGAACGCGACCGCGACGTGCAAGCTGAACGGCACGACGCCGCGCTGCGAGGTGCTGACGTGCGACGTCGGCTACTACAAGGCGAGCGCCACGGCGTGCCTCCCGGCGACGGTCACGGCGTGCTCGCCGTGCTCGGTCGACGCGGACTGCGGGAACCCGGGCGACCGCTGCCTCACCATCGGCGGCGGCCAGTTCTGCGGGCAGGACTGCAGCGCCGGGAACGTGCACGGCACGGCGGCCGGGACGTGCGCGACGAGCGGCTTCACGTGCCAGGCGTTCGCGGGCGGCCCGAACCAGTGCGTGCCGCAGTCCGGGGCGTGCGACTGCCTCGCGGGCGACGACGGCAAGACGCGGCTCTGCTCCAACGCGAACGGCAACGGCACGTGCTACGGCACGCAGACCTGCAACGCGACGAGCGGCTGGGGGACGTGCAACGCGAAGGTCCCGGCGGCCGAGACGTGCAACGGCCTCGACGACAACTGCAACAGCCAGGTCGACGAGGGCGCCGTGCAGCCGACGCAGTCCTGCGCGAACACGAACGGGAACGGGACGTGCTCGGCGAGCTGGACGTGCGGCGGGGCGAGCGGCTGGCAGTGCCCGGCGGCGACGCCCGGGGCCGAGACCTGCAACTACCTCGACGACAACTGCAACGGCCAGGTCGACGAGGCGTTCAAGAACGCGTCCGGCCAGTACGTGAGCGACGCGAACTGCGGCGCGTGCGGGATCTCCTGCGCCGGCAGCATCGCGAACGCGACGGCGACGTGCTCGGCGGCGAGCGGCGCCCCGCGCTGCGAGGTCGCGACGTGCGCGACGGGCTACTACAAGGCGAGCGCGCTGACGTGCCTCCCGGCGACGGACAACACGTGCCTCGCGTGCGCCACCGACGCGAACTGCGGGACGCCCGGCGACAAGTGCATCGCGCTCGACGGGGCGAACGTGTGCGCCCGCTCCTGCGACGCCGGCAACGCCTATGGGACGCCGGCGGGGCAGTGCCCGTCGGGCTACAGCTGCGAGGCGCAGGCGAGCGGCGCGAACGTGTGCGTGCCGACGTCGCACAGCTGCGCGTGCCGCGCCGGTGACAGCGGGAAGACCCGCACCTGCCAGGCGACGAACGCGAGCGGGACGTGCTTCGGCAGCGAGACCTGCAACCCGACGAGCGGCTGGTACGGGTGCTCGGCGAAGACGCCGGCGGCCGAGACCTGCAACGGCCTCGACGACAACTGCAACGGCCAGGCGGACGAGAGCGTCGCGGCGCCGACGGACCCGTGCGCCGTGACGAACGCGTACGGGACGTGCTCGGCGGGCTGGCAGTGCCAGGGCGCGGGCGGCTGGGTGTGCCCGGCGGCGACGCCGGCGGCCGAGACGTGCGACTTCGCGGACAACGACTGCGATGGGCAGGTCGACGAGGACTTCAAGCAGAGCGGGAAGTACGTGAACGACCAGAACTGCGGGACGTGCGGCTCGTCGTGCACGGGCGTCCTCCCGCACGCGACGGCGACGTGCCGCCTGAACAACGGCACCCCGCGCTGCGAGGTCGAGAGCTGCGACGTCGGCTACTACGTGGCGGGCGCGACGTCGTGCCTCCCGGCGACGGCGACGGCGTGCTCGCCGTGCGTGGTCGACGGCGACTGCGGGAACCCGGGCGACCGCTGCCTCACCATCGGGAGCGGGAAGTTCTGCGGGCAGGACTGCAGCGCGGGCAACGTGCACGGGACGGCGGCCGGGAGCTGCCAGAACGCGGGCTTCGTGTGCCAGGCGTTCGCGGGCGGGCCGAACCAGTGCGTGCCGCAGTCGGGGGCGTGTGACTGCCTCGCGGGCGACGCTGGGAAGACGCGCCTCTGCTCGAGCACGAACGGCAACGGCACGTGCTACGGCAACGAGACGTGCAACCCGTCGGTCGGGTGGACGGGCTGCAACGCCAAGGTCCCGGCGGCCGAGACGTGCAACGGCCTCGACGACAACTGCAACAGCTCCGTCGACGAGGGGGCGACGGCGCCGACGACGGCGTGCGCGGTGACGAACGCGAACGGGACGTGCTCGGCGAGCTGGACGTGCGGCGGCACGGGCGGCTGGCAGTGCCCGGCGGCGACGCCGGCGGCCGAGACGTGCAACTTCAAGGACGACAACTGCGATGGGCAGATCGACGAGTCCTTCAAGAACGCGAACGGCTACTACGTGAACAACGCGAACTGCGGGACGTGCGGCGTGTCGTGCGCCGGGTCCATCCCGAACGCGACGGCGACGTGCGTCGAGAACGGCGGCGCCCCGCGCTGCGAGGTGGCGACGTGCGCGGCCGGGTACTACAAGGCGGGGCCGCTGACGTGCCTCCCGGCGACGAGCGCTGCGTGCCAGTCGTGCGCGTCGGACTCGAACTGCCCGACCCCGGGCGACAAGTGCCTCGCGCTCGACGGCGGCCAGTACTGCGGCATCGACTGCAGCGCGGGCAACCTGCACGGGACGGCGGCGGGCGTGTGCCCGAGCGGCTACACGTGCCAGGACGTGACGGGCGGCTTCAAGCAGTGCGTGCCGCAGTCGGCGTCGTGCACGTGCCTCGCGGGTGACACCGGGAAGACCCGCACCTGCCTGAAGTCGAACGCGATCGGCACCTGCTACGGCAGCGAGACGTGCAACCCGTCGACCGGCTGGAGCTCCTGCACGGCGCTCACGCCCGCGACGGAGATCTGCGACAACGTCGACAACAACTGCAACAGCGCCATCGACGACGTCGCCGGGCGCGGCCAGAGCTGCAGCATCACGAACGGGTTCGGCTCGTGCGCCGGTGTCCAGGACTGCGCGGGCGGGTCGTCGGGCCTCACGTGCGTCGGCAAGACCCCGGCGGCCGAGATCTGCAACTACCAGGACGACGACTGCGACGGCACGACCGACGAGGGCTTCGGCAACCTGAACCAGAGCTGCAGCAACGGCGTCGGCGCCTGCCAGCGCTTCGGGTTCTACGTGTGCACGGCGAACGGCGCGAGCACGACGTGCAACGCGGTCGCGGGGGCGGCGTCGACGGAGATCTGCGACGGCGTCGACAACGACTGCAACGGGCAGGTCGACGAGAACGCGGCGTGGGCGAACAAGGGCCAGCCGTGCACGATGGGCCAGGGCGTGTGCCAGCAGACGGGCGTCTACCAGTGCTCGGCGAACGGGAGCGCGACGGAGTGCAGCAAGAGCGGCGGGACGCCGGCGGTGTCGAACGAGACGGGGCTCTGCAACAACCTCGACGACGACTGCGACGGCGCCATCGACGAGGACTACCCGACGAAGGGGCAGCTCTGCAGCGTCGGCGTCGGCACGTGCAAGGCGTTCGGCAACTACATCTGCAACGCGGGCGGCAACGGCGTGTCCTGCTCGGCGACGGCCGGCACCGCGGGCACGGAGACCTGCGACCTCCTCGACAACGACTGCAACGGCGTCACCGACAACGGCTTCGTCAACGCGCAGGGCAAGTACTACCGCGATGACTTCTGCGGGAACTGCTTCACCGACTGTACGACGATCTTCGCGAAGGCGAACGGCTACGGCACGTGCAACGCGACGGGCACGCCGACGTGCGGGCTCCAGTGCTGCGCGCCGGGGAGCACGAACCCGCGCTGCGCGGGTGTGACGAACTACTTCTACAACCTGAACGGCGTCCCGGACGACGGCTGCGAGTTCATGCTCGACCCGGTCGCGATCTACGTGTCGAACACGCAGGCGCTCGCGCAGGACACGGCGGGCTGCGGCCTCGGCCCGGTCGGGACGGGCACGGGCGGCGGGAACTTCCCGTGCCGCACCATCGGCTACGGCATCACGCGCGCGGTGGCGGCGGGCCGGACGAAGGTGCTCGTGGCGGACGGGCTCTACGAGGAGACGGTGTCGCTCGTCGACGGCGTGTCGCTCCTCGGCGGCTACCGCGCGGACACGTGGGAGCGGAACGTGGCGGCGACGAACACGACGATCCGCGGGGCGTCGTCCATCGTGACGCACGTGAAGACCATCATCGCGCAGGGCATCACGACGAAGACCACCGTCCTCGAGGGCTTCATCATCGACGGGCAGTCGAGCTTCGCGCCGAGCGGCAACAGCTACGCGATCTGGGTGAAGGACTCGAACAACAAGCTCGAGATCCGGAGCAACGTGATCTTCGGCGGCTCGGGCGGCGTCGGCACCAACGGCTCGAACGGGACGCTCGGGAGCGACGGCGGCAACGGGCAGATCGGCGAGCGCTCGATCCTCACGAACACGTACAACAACTGCACGAGCGCCGCGGACGTCCCTGGCAACGTGCCGAACTGCTGGAACTCGGACACGAACACGAAGGACGCGACGAGCTGCGGCGGCGGCGGCAGCAACACCTGCGGCGGCACGAGCGTCGCGGGCGGCGGCGGCGCCTCGGCGAAGTGCCCGAACACGCTCGAGAGCGGCACCGACTACGACCAGCAGCCCTCGGGCGGCGGCGGCAGCACGGCCGGCACCGGCAACGGCACGGCGGGCGGCGGCGGCGAGGGCGGCCACGACCGGAAGAGCACGAACTGCGGCACGTTCGGCACGGGCGGCTACTCGGCGACGGGTCTCCCGGGCGCGAACGGCGGGCGCGGGACGGACCGGTCGGGCGGCGCGGGCGCGGCGGCGAACAACGGTCAGGTCACGTCGTTCGAGTGGAAGGGCTACGCGGGCTCGGCCGGCACGGCGGGCACGCACGGCGGCGGCGGCGGCGGCGGTGGCGCCGGCGGCGGCGCGGACGTGACGAGCGACTGCTCGTCGGGCGGCGACAACACCGACGACTCGCTCGGCGGGTCGGGTGGTGGCGGCGGCGCGGGCGGCTGCGGCGGCACGGCGGGCACCGGCGGGCAGCCGGGTGGCGGGTCGTTCGGCATCTTCATCACGAACACGGCGTCGACGGCCATCGGGAGCCTGCCGGTCATCACGGGCAACACGGTGACGCGCGGCACGGGCGGCGACGGCGGCGCCGGCGGCAGCGGCGGCAAGGGCGGCCTCGGCGGCAACGGCGGCGACGGCGGCCTCACCTACGGGCGCTGGACCTACGCGATGGGCTTCGGCGGCCGCGGCGGCCAGGGCGGCGACGGCGGCCACGGCGGTGGCGGCGGCGGCGGCCAGGGCGGCGCCTCGTTCGGCATCTACCTGCACAACTACAGCGGGACGCCGACCTTCCAGAACTTCAACACGTTCCTCTCGGGCGGCTTCGGCGGGCGCGGCGGGTTCGGCGGGACGTCCGTCGGGCAGGCCGGCCAGGCGGGCGCGGACGGGTCGGCGTCGAACAGGAACTGGTAGCGCGGTCCGGGCTGTTCGCCCGGTGAGATGACGGAGGGCCCGTCGGCGTCAGCGCCGGCGGGCCTTCGGCTTTCTGGGACCGGGGCTCGAACCGGGTGACCGAGGGGCTCGGGGCGGCCCGTAGCGCGGTCATGAGTACGACGCGCCACGATCCGGCGCGGGCGGCCGACGGCGCGCGGCTGAAGACGGAAAGCGTAAGAAAATGTAATCGCTGCGTTATCGCCGATCACGGATGAGCCGCCAAAGAGCGGGGTGAGCGCCCGATCGGCCGTATCCGGGTACGGCGCGGCCGCCTGGAAGGCTATGGATCCGGCTCTCGGGGGTCCCTTACCGTGGGTGAACCAGGTGGGGGACCTCCCACCGTCATCAGTCACAGAACGAAAAGCGGGGGAAAACGATGCGTTCACTGATGCGTGCGGTTCAGGGGATCGCGGTCGCGTTTGTCACGATCTTGGCTGGTGCGGCGCTCGCTGCGCCCGACGCCACCATCACGCTGCAGGGGGATGTGAACCCCGCGGTCAGCATCAGCGGCGTCAACGCGAACTTGAGCCTCACGCTCGTTCCGGGAAACGGTGTGACAACAGCGGACGCCAACGGCATCTGCGTGTACAGCTCGTCGCCGGGAGCCCAGTACACGCTCGACATCGCTTCGACCTCCAACGGTGGCGACTTCACGCTCGACAACGTGGACGACACCGGCGTCACCATCGGCTTCACGGCTACCTGGGACGACGCGACCACCACCGGGAACACCGTGACCGTCGGTGCCAACGCCGGTCCGTTCATCGGGACGACGGACGTGAGCTGTTCTGCCTCCAACGCCGCTCTCCACATCACACCCGTGCAGGCTGACGTGGATACCGCCACGACTGGTCACTACACGACGACCTTGACGCTTACTGTCGCCCCTATCTAACGTCCGGTTCGCGTGACGCGAACCCTTCACCCCGCGGCGCCGCGTCCCATCGCGGCGCGCGGCACCCTCCGAAGAGCAGGTCCAGCGCTGGCCCTGCTCTTCGTCGTATTGGGGCTCGCGCACGCGCCTCCCGCCGGCGCCGCCGGCCCGCCCGCCGCCTCGCCGGACGCCCCCCTCGATCCCGACGACGCGCCCCCTCCCCCGCCGGGCCCGCCGCCGCGGAGCGACGTCCCGCCCGGCTTCGAGGACCTCGCCGGCCCCGAGACCACCTTCGTCGACGTCTACTGGGCGGGGCTCCGCCTCGGCCAGTTCCGCGCCACCTTCGGCCAAGGCCGCCTCCGCTTCGAGGACCCCGCCGCGGTCGTCGCCAAGGTCCCGAACGTCATCGGCAAGGCCGAGGTCACGCAGGCCCTCACGGGCGACCTCGACGCCCACGAGGGCAAGGTCTGCGGCACCCGCACGAAGGCCCCCGGCTGCGGCCGCCTCGAGCCCGAGGTCGCCGCCATCCTCTTCGACAGCTCGAAGTACAAGGTCACGGTCTTCGTGGCCCCCGTCTTCCTCTCCTCCCTCGCCGGCCGCCCGCGCGAGTACCTCGACAGCCCCGACACCGGCCTCTCCCTCCTCGAGACCGTGCAGGGCTCCGTCTACGGCTCGACCGGCGGCGTGCAGGAGCCCACCCTCGCCCTCCGGAGCCGCACCCTCCTCGCCTTCGACGCCTCGCGCCTCCGCGCCGACCTCTCCTTCATGTCGCGCACCGACCCCCGCGTCGACGAAGCCGCCGCCGAGCACGACGCCGACGGCTTCCACTTCGAGGCCGGCCTCATCGCCCCCCACGGCACCGCCTTCTCCTCGCTCCCGCGCACCGTCTCCCTCTCCCTCTCCACCCCCACCGACACGCTCTACCGCCCGCGCCAGGCCATCGGGAACGACCTCGTCGTCCTCCTCGCGCGCCCCTCGGTCGTCACCATCCTGAAGGACGGCCGCCGCTACGCCACGCGCGAATACGACCAGGGCCCGCAGGTCCTCGACACCGACTCCCTCCCGCTCGGCGCCTACCCGGTCACCCTCGAGATCCGCGAGGAGGCCGGCGGCGAGCCCCGCTACGAGGAGCGCTTCCTCATCCGCACGTACCGCATGCCGCCCGGCTCGCACCCGCTCTGGCTCGGCGAGCTCGGCTTCACCTTCGACGGCGGCGAGCGCATCGCCTACGCGCGCGCCGTCACCCTCCACCGCGTCCTCCCCTGGCTCGGCCTCGGCGCCGATGTCGTCGGCCGCGAGGACCTCGCCCTCACCGCCGAGCCGAAGCTCGTCGTCGTCACGGAGCCCCTCGAGCTCGTCCTCACGGGCCTCGTCTCGAGCGACCTCGACTGGGGCCTCACGGGCTCCCTCCTCGCGCGCCTCGGCCCCGTCTACGCCTCGCTCTACGGCCGCCACGTCGCCCGCCACGACCCCGACACGCTCTCCCCCGTCCTCCCGGCCGACGGGACCTCCCTCGGCGCCTCCGCCGGCCTCTCCCTCGGCCCCGTGAGCCTGAACCTCCAGGGCAGCTACCAGCGCTTCGGCGACGACGGCCGCCTCGCCGCCGCCGGGCGCCTCCGCTGGGCCGTCACCCAGGGGCGCGTCGCCGGCCTCGAGCTCCTCGCGAACGCCGACTGGTCCGAGAACGCCGCCATCACGGGCTCGGCGCTCCTCCAGCTGCGCGTGAGCCTCCCGCACCTCCTCGGCACCCTCGCCGGCGGCGCCGACTACCGCGACGACGACGGCGCCGTCGCGCAGAGCGAGCCCCAGGTGACCCCGCGCGCCCGCGTGGACCTCCAGCTCGACGACGGGGACTGGCTCGACGACGAGATCCGCGTCCGCGCCATCGCCGACCGCCACGCCGAGCAGACCGACGGCCACCTCGACGCCTCCTACCGCGGCGTCCTGGGCGAGCTCTACGCCGCGGTCGACCGCGACCTCGCGGCCGACAACGCCGCGACCCGCTACTTCGGGAGCTTCCGCCTCTCCGGCGCCATCGACGGCGACGGCGCCCTCTTCGGCGGGCGCTTCGTGGGCGACTCGGCGCTCATCGTCGAGGTGGACGCGCAGCAGAAGCGCTACCCGGCGGGCGCGGAGTTCGCGGTGACGATCCGCGATCAGACAGGCGCCGGCGGCGTCTCCGGGGGCGACCGCCGCACGCTGCGAGCGGGCGAGCGGCGGATCTTCTACCTCCTGCCCTACCGCGAGTACCAGGTCACGCTCGCGCCGGTGCCGGGGCCGCACTTCGTCGACGTGGACCTCGCGCCGCGGACGGTCACGCTCTTCCCGGGCTGCGTCGAGACGCTCACGTGGGACGCGCGCGCCTACACGACGGTGTTCGGGCAGGCGGTGACGCCCGAGGGGCGGCCGGTCGCGGGCGCGGTGGTCACGGGCGGGCGCGACGTGACGCTCACGGACGACGAGGGGTGGTTCCAGGTCGTGGTGACGCCGGGCGTGGACCTCGTGCTGCAGCCGAAGGAGGGCGCCGGGTGCCGCGTCTCGCTCGGCGCGGTCGCGCTCGACGAGAGCTTCACGTCGGTCGGGGCGCGCACCTGCCGCTGAGCTCGGGGGCGCCGCCCCCGATCGAACTTGGCCGTCCCTTGCGCGGGGGCGCGGGAAGGTCGAGAGTCGACGGACGCGCCTGGCCAGCTACGGGCGTCGAGACCCCACCACAGCGATGGAGGCGCGAGATGGCGACGCCCACGGCGACGGAGATCCTTTCTGTGCTGCGCGATCTGACCACCGGCCCGACGCGCGCGTCGGCGGAGGCGGAGCCCGGGCTCGCCTGGCAGCTCCCGCAGCTCGAGGAGTACGCGAAGAGCCTCGAGCGGCTCGTCGGGCGGCAGCGCGAGGACGACGGCGGGCGCACGCTGCGCGCGCAGCTCATGTACGAGGACGCGAAGCACGACGACGCGCACCGCTTCATCCACGGCGTGCTCGCGGCGTTCGAGTCGCGCGGGACCTCGGAGGAGCGGGCGGCGGTGGCGCGGGCGCGGGCGACGCTCTACCCGGGCGGGCTCTCGTCGATCACGGTGTCGTACGAGCGGGAGGTCGCGGAGGCGACGGCGTTCACGAACCGGCTCCAGGGCGACGCGGTGCGGCCGGGGATGGCGATCGTGGAGGCGGCGGTGCCGCAGGTGCGGGAGGCCGAGCGGGAGGCGCGGGAGGCGGTCGAGGCGATGCGGGTGAAGCTCGCGAAGCTCGCGGATCTCGACGCGAAGACGACGCTGGTCTCGCCGGTGCACGAGCTCTTCGAGACGCGGCGGAACGCGTACTCGGCGCTGTCGAACTTCGCGCAGAACGTGGAGTTCGTGATGAAGACGGCGGGGCCCGAGCGGGCGGAGCGGTGCGCGCGGCTCCTCCACGGCTGGAAGAAGATGAACGCGGACGCGCAGCGGCGGGCGCAGAAGAGCGTGGACGGGGAGGACGACGAGGCGACGATGATCCTGCCCGCGCCGGCGTGATCGGGGGGCCGGGGCGCCAGCCGGCGCGCGGGGCCAGCCTCGCGAGCACGGAGTCGAGCTCCGCGATCGCGAGGTTCACGACCGCGCGCGCTGGCGAGACCGCGCCGCCAGAGCGTTGACTCGGGCCGCGCGATCCCCGAGACATGTAGGCGACTACCACCACACCCCGCGGAGGCCCTGTTGCGCTGCGTGTCGTCGCGCTCTCTCGTCGCCCTGCTCCTCCTCCTCGCGGCGCCCGCCCAGGCCGCCGCCCCGGCGCCCTGCGACCGGCCCGAGATCCAGGCGCACCTGCGGGTCGTCGAGGCGGAGCTCCTCGCGGCCGACGTCTCGGCGCTCACGCCCGCGCAGCGCGCGAGCCGCGCCCGCCACATCGACGCGCTCCGGGCCTATCGGGAGGCCTGCGTCTTCCCCGAGAACACCGCGTTCCCCGGGCGCCTCGTGCCCATCTTCGTCGACGAGCGAGGCGTCCACTGCGCCGTCGGACAGCTCATGGCCGACGACGGCGAGGACGCCCTCGTCGAGCGCATCCGGAGGACCCACCTCACCGCGACCATCCAGGAGCTCGCAGGCGACCCCGAGGTCGACGCCTGGCTCGCCCGCGCCGGCCTCTCCTGGCACGAGGCCGCGCGCATCCAGCCCGAGTACTGCTTCGTCGAGCGCTCGGCGTGCCTCTGCAACATCTCCGGGACGGGACCGGACGCGGCCATCGCCGACGGGAGGCTCGAGTCGCTCGGTGACGCGTCACACCCGGCCACGCTCCGCGTCGACGCGCTCCACGGCGACTCGCTCGTCGCGGTGGGCGATCTCATCGACGTGACGCCGGTCATCGACGACGTCGTCGGGCGTCGCGCCCTCGTCGTCGTCACGAGCGGCTACGACCCACTCCCGCGCTCGCACCAGACCGTCTCCGACGCCGGGGTCACGTGCGAGAGCGGTCAGTTCGGCGCCACCGCCAGGGTCTCGCTGCCGCTCGATGTGTACATCGACGCGCTCCGCTCCGAGGACTGCCGGGCGAGCGTCGCGGCGTACGACCCGACCCTCGGCGAGAGCGTCTGCGCCGACCCGGGCACGAACGGCGAGGACACGCGCGCGACAGGCGAGGACGCGGGCACGACAGGCGAAGACACGCGCGCGGGCGGCGACGACGCCTCCGCCACCGTCCGCCCGACGACCACGGTCGGCAGCGGCTGCCAGGGCGCCGGCGCCGAGCCCCTCGCCGCCCTCGCCTTCGCCCTGCTCCTCGCGCTCGCCCTCGCCCGCCGCCGCGCTACTTCGCCGCCGGGATCGTGACGACCTCGCTCTCGTCCATCCACTGCACGCGATACGTCACCGCCGTCGGGTGCTTCACGGTCACCTTCTTGATGGTGCCCGCGTAGAGCCGCGCGGCCTCGGGCGGCGCGCACGCCTTCCCGCTCGCGTCGCACTGCGGCTCGCCCGTGAGCAGCGCGTTCGTCGTGCCGGCGTTCTGGAACGTGATCGTGTCCCCCCGCCGCTCGCTCACGACGCGCGCCTCGGCGCCCGGCGGCCTCACCATCACGAGCGCGTCGTACGCGACGAGGATCCGGACCTGCGCCCCCTCCTTCTCGTCCCCCCGGTTCGGCGCCTCCACCGGCCGCACCCGCACCCGGTAGATCCGCTCCTTCCGCCGGTCCTTCGTCACCACCACGAGCCGCACGATCTTCCGCTGCCCCGGGTCGAGCACGAGCCGGTTCGGCGTCACCAGCAAGCCGAGCTCGTTCGGGTCCTTCTTGACCTCCTCGTGCTCGTTGGGCGTCCCGGGCTCGACGATCTCGCGCGGCTCGACCAGCACGTACTGCCGGTCGTCTCCCGTGTTGGTCACCACGATGTCCTGCGCGATCTCCCCGCCCGCCCGGAAGTCCACGATCACCCGGTCGAGCGCGATGCCCGCGCGCGCCGACGCCGCCCCGGCGAGGAGCGCCCCGAGCGCCACCACCCCGAGCGCCATCCCCCGCACCGTCCATGAAAAGCCCATCGCGGCACCCCGATCGTCTTCGCCTCTCGACGCTATCACGGTCGCCCGGCCGGATTCCAAAATCGCCCATCCGCCCGTGACGCCGGTTGAAACACGGGACTCCTTGGCGAATGCTCCCGAGCGCCTGTGACCACCGCCGCTCCCCGCCGCGCCGCGCCCGCCGCGTCGCCCCCGACGCTCCGCGCCGTCGCCGCGCTGCTCGCCCTCGCCGCCGCGGCCGCCGCGCCCGCCCCCGCCCGCCCGCGCGGAAGGGGCCACGCCGACCTTCTCCGTCGAGCGCCTCGACCCGCTCCCCGCGCCGAGCCGGAACCTCCTCGGCGTCTCGAAGAGCGACCTCCTGACGCACCTCGACGTCGAGGCGGGCCTCACCGTCCACGACGCCGAGGACGTCTGGGTCGTCGGCTCCTCGTCGAGCAAGGCCGGCGAGCGCGCCGTCGTCGGCCGCCGCCTCCTCCTCGAGCCGTCCCTCGCCGTCGGCCTCTTCGACCTCGTCTCCGTCGGCGTCACCGCCCCCCTCGCGCTGTCGCAGACCGGCGCCGGGCTCGCCGCCGACCCGCCGCCCGCGGCCTTCCTCGGCGACGTCCGCGCCGCGCTGAAGCTCCGCGTCCTCGACCCCGCGCAGGCCGCCGGCTTCGGCGTCCACGTCGCGACGCAGCTCCACATCCCGACCGGCGAGCCCGCAGACCTCGCGAGCGACGGCGCCCTCCGCGTGACGCCCACCCTCGGCCTCGACTGGCGCCACCTCCGCTCGGGCCTCGCCGTCACGCTGAACGTCGGCTGGGCCTTCCGCCCGACCGTCCGCACCGTCGCCTACGTGAGCGCGCCAGGCCTCCGCTTCGCCGCCGCCGTGGAGCTCCCGACCGGCACCCGCGCGCGCTTCTTCGGCCTCGTCGAGGGCGCGGTCGAGGTCGCGAGCGGGCTCGCCGAAGGCCAGCCCACGGTGCCCCTCGAGGCCATGGGCGGCATCGCCTTCAACCCGACGAGCCGCCTCGCGGTGATGATCGGCGGCGGCGGGCGCCTCGTCGAGAGCGCAGGCACCGCGAGCGCGCGCGTGTTCGCGTCGCTCTCGTGGCGCTTCCTCTACGACCGCGACAGCGACGGCGACGGCCTCCTCGAGGGCGAGGACCGCTGCCCCGACGCCCCCGAGGACATCGACGGCTTCGAGGACGACGACGGCTGCCCCGACCTCGACAACGACGGCGACGGGATCCCCGACACCCTCGACCGCTGCCCCGACGCCCCCGAGGACCGCGACGGCAACCGCGACGAGGACGGCTGCCCCGACGCCGACGACGACGGCGACGGCGTCCCCGACGCGCTCGACAGGTGCCCGAACGCGCCCGAGGACGTCGACGGCTTCGAGGACGAGGACGGCTGCCCCGACCCCGACAACGACGGCGACGGGATCCCCGACGCCCTCGATCAGTGCCCGGACGAGGCGGAGGACCTCGACGGGCTCCTCGACGACGACGGCTGCGTCGACGTCGACGCCGACGGCGACGGCTTCTACGACTCCGAGGACGCGTGCCCGGAGGAACCGGAGAACTACGATGGCAAGGACGACGACGATGGCTGCCCGGATTGAGGTCGCGCTCACGGCGCTCGGGCTCGGGCTCGCGCTCGGCGCCGCGTGCGGCGACGACGGGGCGAACGGCGGCGCGGACGCCGTCGCGGACACGCTGACCGACGCGGACACCGCGCCCGCCGACGTCGACGGGGCCGACGGCGCCGGCGACATCGCGGCGGACACGGCCCCCGAGCCCGACAGCTCCCCCGTCTGCTACTCGCGCGTCCCGCCGGTGACGCTCCCGGCGGGGCAGACGAAGATGGCGCTCGCGCTCTTCCACTTCAACCTGCAGTACGTCGCGGGCGGGCTCGAGTACACCGACGAGGACGGTGTGCTCCAGACGCTCGCCGACGCGGGCGAGCTCGTCGCCGGCTGGGACAACGACAAGGTCGAGGACTGGATCATCCGGCAGACCTTCGAGCCGATCCTCGACGTCTACGACCGCCACCCGACCTGGGGCGTCGACCTCGAGATGCAGGCGTACATGGTCGAGGTCATGGCGGCGCGCCACCCGGACGTGCTCGACAAGCTCCGGCGCCTCGCCGAGCGCGGCCAGGCCGAGATCGTGAGCTTCCACTACTCGGACCAGCTCTTCCTCGCGTTCCCCGCGGAGGACCTCGCGCGCTCCATCGCGCGCACGAGGGAGGTCTTCGCGGAGAGCTGCCTCCCGCTCTCGGCGGTGGTCTTCAACCAGGAGGGGCAGGCCGGCGAGGGGCGGCAGCGGATGCTGGTCGCCGAGGGCTACGAGGTGGGCGTGTACCCGAAGAACCTCTGGCGCTACGTGCGCGGCGACGGCGCCTGGTGGCCCTGGTACGAGAGCGAGGGCGGCACGCTCATCGTGGGGCCGGGCGGCGTGGACCCCGAGAGCGGCGTCGACGTCGCGTGGACGTTCTTCGACGACGGTGAGCTGCGCGCGGTCGCGAACTACGTGAACCCCTACACGGCCCCCCTCGGCGACGCCGACCCGGCGCGCATCGCCGAGTACGAGGAGGCCGTCGAGGCGCAGGAGGCCGCGGGCTACAGCGTCGCCACGATCGGGAGCTACGTCGCGCAGCTCGCGGCGCTCGGCGTCGAGAAGAAGCCGGCGCCGCCGCTCCTCGACGGCACGTGGCAGCCGCCGAGCACGGACAGCATCCACCGCTGGCTCGGCGGGCGGAACCAGGTCTTCGTGGGGCAGGACGAGGACAACCGCGTCCGGACGACGAACGCGCGGGCGCGGCTCCACGTGATGGCGGCGCAGGTGCTCGACGAGGTCGCGGGCGCGCGCGGGGTCGCGACGAGCGCGTGGCGGGCCGACCTCGCCGACGCGTGGCGCGAGCTCTGGAACGCCGAGGTGAGCGACGCGAGCGGCGTGAACCCGTGGAAGGGTGAGATCCGCTACGGGCTCCAGAAGAGCGAGGCGGCCGCGGCGCACGCCGACGCCGTCATCGCCGCGGCGCGGGAGGCCCTCGGCGAGGCCGCGGGCGACGTCGTCGTCGACCTGAAGGAGCGCGCGCTGGTCGACGCGGCCACGGCCCTCGAGCCCGAGTGGGTCGCCGCGACGCCCGCGACGGGGGCGCCCGAGCTCGCGGGCGACAACCGCGACGCGAGCGCGACGGCGGCGGTGGCGGGCGCCATCACGCGCTGGACGCTCACGTGGTCGGCGGCGACCCCGTGCGCGGAGGGGGACGACGCCTGCGACGCGCGCGACGTGTCGGCGGCCTTCGCGCGGGCGGGCGACGCGCTCGCGTACTGCCCGGGCCTCATCGAGGACGAGGTGCGGAGCTACGCGCTGTCCGACTTCACGCTGCAGAAGGGCGAGGCGTACCTGCCGCTCGCGAACGGGCTCATCGGGCTCGGCGGGGGTCGGTGGCTCGTGAAGGACACGCGGACGGCGCACATCGCGGCGCGGGTGGCGCCGGACGACGACCGCGTGCGCTTCATCGACCGCACGATCCCCGAGGGCGCAGGCGCGAGCTGGGTCTTCTACGTGGTCGAGGGCACGGAGGCCGAGGCGCTCGCGTGGGCGAACCGCGTGAACGTGCACCCGCTCGTGAGGATCGGGGCCGACGGGGCGCTCACGGTGGGCCCGGGCGCGCCGTAGCGCACCCGAGCCAGCGCGTTCGCTCGGCCGCGGCGGAGCGAGCACGAGATGGCACCCGTGGATGGACGCGGCCGGCGCCAACGCATGGCCGCCCCGTCGACCTGCCAACCCTCGCCCGCCGACCCGGGTCCGGCTACCATGCTGACCATGGAACCCCTGGTCATAGACTCGAGAGGCCGAATCACCATCCCGAGGCACATGCGCGAGCGGATGCGCCTGCGCGCCGGGGACCGGGTCGTCGTGCATGCGGACGCCACGGGCCGGCTCGTCGTGACCCCGGCCGGGCTCGAGCCCGACGAGCTCTTCGCAGGTCAGCCCTCCGTAGCGCGCTCGCTCTCCTTGGCAGAGATCGACGCGGCGCTGGGGATGCAAGACGGCAGTTGACCGGCGCTGGTCAGCGAGGCCCGATCGCTGACGTAAGCCTCGCTGCCCTGCGCCTGCGCGACCCCGAGTCGGCCGCGACGCGGCCTTGGTCGGGGGCGCTCCGGCGCTGGTCAGCGAGGCCCGATGGCTACCTCCCGAAGCGCGGCACGCCGGCTCGGTCGAGCATCTCGTGCAGCTCGGCGCTCGCCTGCTCGCGGATGTCGAACGCCTGGATCGTCGGCAGGTACTCGGACTCCGGCCGCTTGTACGCCTCCGCGAGGTAGCGCACCGTCCCGAAGTGGTCGCCCTGCGCGAACGCCGCGCGCGCCGCGAGCCCCCACCAGAACGGCGCCGTCTCGGGCGGCGACTCCGCGATCCGCGCGAGCACCGCCTCCACCGAGACGAGCCCGCTCTCGACGAGCTCGATGGCCTCCGAGCGGATCCCGTCGACCGTCGCGAGCTTGAACACCGTGTCCGACGGCACCCCGAGCCGCCGCAGGTAGCGCAGCGTCCCGCGCACGCGCGCCTCGTACACCGCCGGCGGCGTGAAGCGCAGCAGATCCCGGAACCGCTCGACGCTCGGGCTCCGCGCGAACGCCCGCACCGCGTCCGGCCACCCGTCCGGCGGCGCGCCCCCCTCCGACAGGAAGCGCTCGATGCGCTCCTCCTCGTCCCCCTCGGCGCCGATGAGCGCGAGCCGCGCCGTGAAGTGCGCCTCGTCGCCGCGCCCGCGCTCATCGAGCGCGAGGAGCAAGGGGATCACGCTGTCCCCGCGCAGCCAGTCGCGCCGCAGCACGTCCATCAGGCCCTCGGGCCGCCCGAGCCGATCCGCCGCGAAGGCCGCGAGCCGCTCGAGCGCCGCGCGCCTCAGCGCGAGCGGGCTCTCCGAGGCGTGGAGCGGCGTCGGGAGCTCGGCGAGCCGCTCCCGCGCGGCGCGCTCCACGGCGGCGACGCCGTCCCCGTCGAGGTCATCGAGGTACGTCTCGATGTCGAGGGGCCGCCCTGCCGCGTTCGCTTCCACGAGCGCGGTGAGCCGGTGAGCCGTCATGGGGACCATGTCGGCATGATACACAGCCCCCCGGACGGCGTCGCCAACCTTCCGGAAAGGCGCGCCGATTCGGCTACTTCTCGAGCTTCCTCAGCTGCTCGTAGAGCTTCTTCTGCTCGCGCGAGAGCTTCTCCGGCACCTTCACCTCGACCGCGACGTAGAGGTCGCCGCGCCCCCCGCGTCCGTGGAGCCCCGGCAACCCCTCGCGCGTGAGCTTGATGGTGTGCCCGGGCTGCACGCCCGCGGGGATCTCGAGCGAGACCGTGCCACACGGCGTCTGGAGCTTCCGCTTCGCGCCGAGCGCCGCGTCGACCACCGACACCTCCTCGCGCACGATGAGGTGCTGCCCGCGCCGCTCGAAGCGCTCGTCGTGCCCGCGCACGACGACGTGCAGATCGCCCGGGATCCCGCCCTTGTCGGGGCTCGCCTCGCCGAGGCCCGGCACGCGCAGCGCCGTCCCGTCGTCGATGCCGATCGGGATCGTCACCGTGATCTCCTGGTCGGACTCCTCGGTCCCGGAGCCATCGCAGCTCGGGCACGGGTCCTTGACCATGTGCCCGCTGCCGCCGCAGCGATCGCACGGCGAGACCTGCTGGAAGACGACGCTCCCCTGGCGCCGGCGCACCACCTTCTGCCCGGCCCCGCCGCACTCGTCACAGGTGACGGGCGACGTCCCGGGGGCGGCGCCATTGCCGCCGCAGGTGTGGCACTCCTCCTCGCGGCGGAGGTGCACGTCGTGCTTGCCGCCCGCGAAGATCGTCTCGAGCGGCACCTCGATCTCGACGACCGCGTTCCGCCCCGGGCGCGGCCCCGACGGGCGCCGCTGACCGCCCCCGCGGCCGAAGATCTCGTCGAAGAACGAGCCGAAGCCGCCGAAGCCGCCGCCGCCCCCCCCGAAGCCGCCGAAGCCGCCCCCGAGTTGGTCTCCGAGGTCGTAGGCGCGGCGCTTGTCCGGGTCGGACAGCACGGCGTAGGCCTCGTTGACCTCCTTGAAGCGGTCCTCGGCGCCGGCGTCGCGGTTCCGATCCGGGTGGTGCTCGCGCGCGAGCTTCCGGAAGGCGGCCTTGATCGTCGCGTCGTCGGCGTCCCGCGCGACCCCGAGGATCGCGTAGTAGTCGGGCTTCCCGTGAGCCATTTTCCCCATCCCGCGCCGTTCGCTCCCCGCGCGACCGGCGACTGCGTGGGGGTCAAATGCGACACCGCGGGGCCCCAAGGCAAGCAGAACCTCCCCGGACCGGTCTCCAGGGCGCGGCGATCGCGGCGCGGCGACACGTCGCGCGGCCGCTCCGCAGGCGGCCGAGCGCCCGGTCCCTCGGCGACGACGCTGGCGCCGCCTCGCGAACGTTCGTCTCGCGCTCGTAAGTACTTGCCACCCGGTGTCCTTTTTTGCTTGAAAAGCCCCGCTCGGCGCTAAAGTAGCTACGACGGGCGCCCGATGCTCGTCGTTGCAGGGCGCGGGGGTCGCGGTGGCCTCCCGCTCGAGCGTTTCGGCTGCCGCGCGAAAGCGTACCCGCCCCTCACCAGGAGCAACCGAACAGTGGTCATCGCGTCTGCATCCAAGGTCTCGAAGGACCTCGGCACGAAGCACGTCTGCAACTGCGGCGCGCGCTTCTACGACCTGAACGGGAAGGTCGCTGCCTGCCCGAAGTGCAAGACGGCCATCGCGGACATCAAGCCGCCGGAGCCGGCCAAGTGGGTCGCGACGTCGTCGAAGGACGCGAGCGACGAGGACGACGACCAGAAGCGCTCGCGCATCCTCGGCGGCCTCGACGACGAAGAGATCGCCATGGCCGAGCTCGACGACATGGACCGCGTCTTCGAGTCGCTCGACGACGGCGACGGCGACGGGGACAGCGACGGCGATGACGGCGGCGACGACGACGGCGGCGAGATCGAGGACGACGGCGGCGGCGACGACGACGACTGATCGCGCGTAGGCGGCGCGCGTAGGCGGCGCGCCGTTCGCCACATCGAACCCCCTGCGAGGCGGCCTTCGGGTCGCCTCGCGGCGTCTCGGGCCCGGCCCGGTGTCGACGCGCGGCGCGCCGGGCGCGGGACCGCCTTTTCAACGGCGCGCATCCGTGGCATCGGATCGTCTCCCCCGGCGAGGAGACCGCGCCACCATGTCCTCATCCCCCCCGATGCCGACCCGCCCGCGCCGCGAGCCGCTCTTCCAGAAGGCGCCGAAGAACGCCGAGGAGGCCGCCCGCTTCGGCCCCCTCGACATCCCGCCGGACCAGGTCCTCGAGATGGACGAGGACGAGTGGTACGCGAAGGTCTACCGCGGCGCCCACGTCCCGCAGCTCACCATCCGCGCGGTGCTCCTCGGCACGTTCCTCGGGTTCTTCCTCGCCTTCACGAACCTCTACGTCGGGCTCATGACCGGCTGGGGTCTCGGCGTCGCGCTCACCGCCTGCATCCTGTCGTTCGCGCTCTGGAACGGCTTCATGGCGATCGGCATCGCGCGCTCGCCCATGACCATCCTCGAGACGAACTGCATGCAGTCCACCGCGAGCGCCGCCGGCTACGCGACCGGCAGCACGATGGTCTCCGCGATCCCCGCCATGCTCATGCTCGGCCACGAGCTCGAGCCGATCTCGCTCGTGCTCTGGACGCTGCTCCTCGGCGCGCTCGGCACGGTCATGGCCATCCCGATGAAGCGGAACCTCATCAACCGCGAGCGCCTCCGCTTCCCGTCGGGCACGGCCGCCGCCGCGACGCTCCAGGCCCTATACTCGCAGGGCGCCATCGCCGCGAAGAAGGCGAAGGCGCTCCTCTGGGCGATGGCCGCGGGCGGCGTGTTCCCGGTCTTCATCGACATGAAGCTCACCTGGGCCGTCGAGGCTGGCGAGCGCGTCCGGGCGGCCCTCCTCCCCGCCGACTCGAAGCTCTTCGACTGGATCCCGGCCTTCGGGACGCACGTCGTCGACGGCAAGACCGAGCACTACAAGCCGAGCGACTGGACGCTCGTCATGGACCACAACCCCGTCATGATCGGCGCCGGCGCGATCATCGGGATCCGCATCGCCTTCTGGATGCTCATCGGGAACCTCGCGCTCAACTACGCGCTCGGTCCCGAGGGCCTGACCGACGCCTGGACGAACGCCGCCGGTGCGACCGTCATGGCCGTGTCGAAGCCCTGGAAGGCGTGGAAGGAGAGCGGGATCTGGTTCGGCGTGCCGATGATGGTCACGTCCGGGCTCCTCGCGTTCGCGCTCGGCTGGCGCACCATCGCGCGCGCGTTCCGCGGCTTCGGCGGCGGCGGCGGCGCGGACGACCTCGTCAACGCCACGGAGGTTCCGGGGCGCTGGTTCATCGGCGGCGTCGCCCTCTTCGGCGTCGGCATCGCCATCGTCGGCGAGGTGTGGTTCGGCATCCCCTGGTACTTCGGGATCCTCGCCGTGCTCATGACCTTCTTCCTCGCCCTGGTCGCCGCCCGCGCCACCGGCGAGACGGACATCACCCCGATCGGCGCGATGGGGAAGATCACGCAGCTCACCTACGGCGTGCTCATCCCGCAGTCGACGGCCGCGAACCTCATGACCGCGTCGATCACGTCGAACTGCGCGACGTCCTCGGCCGATCTCCTGACCGACCTGAAGTCCGGCTACCTCCTCGGCGCGAACCCGCGCCGCCAGTTCGTCGCCCAGTTCCTCGGTATCTTCGCCGGCACGGCCGCCATGGTCGGCGGCTTCTACCTCCTCGTCCCCGACGCGACCGCGCTCACCGGCGTCGGCGAGGCCGCGCCGCGCTTCCCGGCCCCCGCCGCGCAGGCCTGGAAGGCCGTCGCGGAGGTGTTCGCCCTCGGCTTCGACAACATGCACCCGACCCACCGAAGCCTCATGCTCTGGGGCGGCCTCGTCGGCGTCGTCCTCGTGCTGCTCGAGAAGGTGCGGCCGAAGAGCTGGAAGTGGAACCCGATCCCGTCCGCGACCGGCATCGGCCTCGGGATGATCCTCCCGTTCCAGTACCCGTTCTCCATCTTCCTCGGCGCCGCGATCGCGTGGGCCTGGAAGCGCCGCGCGCCGGAGCACGCGGAGACGTACCTCATCCCGGTCGCCGCCGGCCTCATCGCGGGCGTGTCGATCATCGGCGTCATCTCGGCGATCCTGAACAACCTGGTCTTCACCGGCTGACCCGGTCACGGAGGCGCGCTTGGGGCGTGAGTCCTCGCTTCGGAGACAGCGTCGGGCCGCGCGCGCCGCGGCCGCCTCGCCCACGGTGAACGACGTTCACGCGCCCCCCGCCCCGCCGCCCGAGGCCCCCGCCTCGGGCGCGGAGGCGGCCGCTGTGAAGGTTGACACAGCGCGTCATAAACCTCAGTCTGACAGCGTGGAGCGCACGTTTCCCGACACCCGTCCCCTCGCCCCGGCCCGCCTGCCGCGGCACGTCGACCCGCGCTTCCTCGCCCTCGTACGCCTGCGCATGCGCCGCGGACGTCGATGACGAGCACCCCTTCGAGCACTCATCGACCCCCGCCCGCGCGGGGGTTTTTCGCACCGGGAGGGTGACGCGCGCCGCGCCGTCCCTCCCGCGACCCGCCGAGGTCCTCCGATGTCCAGCAACGCGCCGAACCCGACCGAGCCCGCGCCCCTCTCCCGCGAGACCATGCCCGACCGCCGCGGCGAGGTGCTCACCGGCGCGCAGATCATCTGGGAGGTGCTCCTGCGCGAAGGCGTGGACGTCGTCTTCGGCTACCCGGGCGGCGCGATCATGCCGGCCTACGACGCCATGATCCAGTACCCCATCCGGCACGTGCTCGTGCGCCACGAGCAGGGCGCCTCCCACATGGCCGACGGCTACGCGCGCGCCTCCGGGCAGGTCGGCGTGTGCGTCGCGACCTCGGGCCCCGGCGCCACGAACCTCGTCACGGGCATCGCGACCGCCATGCTCGACTCGAGCCCGATCGTCTGCATCACGGGCCAGGTCGGCGCGAACCTCCTCGGGAGCGACGCCTTCCAGGAGATCGACATCACCGGCGTCACGCTCCCCATCACGAAGCACAACTACCTCGTGACGAGCGTCGACGAGATCGTCCCCGTCATGCGCGAGGCGTTCTACATCGCCCGCTCGGGCCGCCCGGGCCCCGTCCTCGTCGACATCTGCAAGAACGCGCAGCAGGAGTCGACGACGTTCGAGTGGAGCGACGAGCCGGTCACCCTCCCGGGGTACCGCCCGGTCTACGTCCCGAAGGACGACCACGTCGCGCAGGCCCTCGAGCTCATCGCGAAGGCGAAGCGCCCGGTCATCCTCGCCGGCCAGGGCGTCGTGAAGTCGGGCGCCACCGAGGCCCTCACGCGCTTCGTCGACGCGAGCGGGATCCCGGTCGCCTGCACGCTCCTCGGCCTCGGCGGCTTCCCTGCGAGCCACGCGCAGAACCTCGGCATGATGGGCATGCACGGCGAAGCGTGGGTCAACACGGCCATCCAGGAGGCCGACCTCCTCCTCGCGTTCGGGATGCGCTTCGACGACCGCGTCACGGGCAACCTGAAGACCTTCGCCCCCGGCGCGCGCAAGGTGCACGTCGAGCTCGATCCGAGCGAGATCAACAAGAACGTGAAGGTCGACGTGCCCATCATCGGCGACCTGAAGAAGGTGCTCGAGCTCATGCAGCCGGGCCTCACCGGGGTCGAGCGCCCCGCGTGGACCGCGCGCATCGCCGAGCTCAAGGGCGACAGCGCCGTCCGCGACATCCAGCACCTCCCCGACCTCGGCAAGCTCTACGCCGCGCACGTCATCCACGACCTCTGGCGCCTCACCGAGGGGCGCGCCGTCGTCGTCACGGACGTCGGCCAGCACCAGATGTGGGAGGCGCAGTACTACCATCACGACGAGCCGCGCTCGCTCATCACGTCGGGCGGCCTCGGGACGATGGGCTTCGCCCTCCCCGCCGCCATCGGCGCGCGCTTCGCGGCGGACCCCGGCAAGTCCGTGTGGGTCGTCGTCGGCGACGGCGGCTTCCAGATGACGGCGTGCGAGCTCACGACCTGCGTCCAGGAGGACATCAAGGTCAACATCGCCATCATCAACAACGGCTTCCTCGGGATGGTCCGCCAGTGGCAGGAGTTCTTCTACGGCGGGCGCTACGTCGCGACGCCCATCAAGAGCCCCGACTTCGTGAAGCTCGCGGACGCGCACGGGCTCAAGGGGATGCGCGTCGAGAGCCGCGCGGACCTCGCCGCGGCCGTGCGTGAGGCCGAGGCCCACCCGGGCACGGTCGTCATCGACTTCCGCGTCGAGCAGGAGGACTCGGTCTACCCGATGGTCCCCGCCGGCGCCGACCTCGGCGACATGATCAAGCGCCCGCGCCGCGTCGATGGGCGCGTGGCGCAGCACAACCCGATCTTCGAGACCGGAGAGGACCGTTGAGCGACGTCGTCAAGCGCACCTTCGTCATCTTCGTCGAGGACCGCCCGGGCGTCCTGAACCGGGTGACCTCCCTCTTCCGGCGGCGCGACTTCAACATCGAGTCGCTCACGGTGTCGGAGTCGCACGAGCCGGGCGTGTCGCGCATCACGGTCGTGTGCCTCGCGAACGAGGACACCGCCAAGCGCATCGAGGCGAACGTCTACAAGCTCGTGAACGTGCTCGAGGTCGACGAGATCACGCACAAGCCGCGCATCGAGCGCTGCCTCGCGCTCATCAAGGTGCGGGCGGACCGCGCGGCGCGCGCCGAGCTCATCCAGCTCTGCGAGATGTTCCGGGCGAGCGTCGTGGACGTCGCGCCGGAGAGCCTGACGATCGAGGCGGTGGGCGCCCCCGGGAAGATCCAGGGGCTCCTGACCGTGCTCGAGCCGTTCGGCATCGAGGAGATGGTGCAGAGCGGCGCCATCGCGATGACGCGCGGGAGCGTGCCGAAGGCGGAGCGGCGGCGGCCGGTCCGCGAGATCCAGGTCGCGTGAGCCCAGGGGCTCGGCGACGCAACCGGTGCAGGTCGATGAACGAGACCACGGAGACACGGAGACACGGAGGAGCACGGAGGGGGCATCGTCGCTCTCCGTGCACCTCCGCGCCCTCCGTGTCTCCGTGGTGAAAAAAAGCCTTTCATATCCACGAACAAGCAGTTGGCGCCGGCCAACGACAGCAGGGGCAGCGCGATGGTGACGATTCGCTACGACAAGGACGCCGATCTCGACCTCATCCGGGGCAAGAAGGTCGCGATCATCGGCTACGGCTCGCAGGGCCACGCGCACGCGCTGAACCTGCACGACAGCGGCGT
Organism: Deltaproteobacteria bacterium; assembly: GCA_020632715.1. Taxonomy (GTDB): domain Bacteria; phylum Myxococcota_A; class UBA9042; order PHBI01; family PHBI01; genus JACKFA01. The sequence continues at coordinate 586,943 of JACKFA010000002.1, read as the reverse complement.
CGACGTGCGCGTCGGGCTCCCCGAGAGCTCGAAGAGCCGACCGAAGGCCACGGCCCACGGGCTCCGCGTGCTCTCGCCGCGCGAGGCCGCCGCCGAGGCCGACGTGATCATGGTGCTCGTGCCCGACACGGCGCAGCCGGCGGTCTACGCCGAGGCCATCAAGCCGTCGCTCGCGCCCGGGAAGACCCTCATGTTCGCGCACGGCTTCAACATCCGCTACGAGACGATCTCGCCGCCCGAGGACGTCGACGTGAGCATGATCGCGCCGAAGTCGCCGGGGCACCGCGTGCGCGAGACCTATCAGGAGGGCGGCGGCGTGCCGGCGCTCCTCGCGGTGCACCAGGACGCGAGCGGCTCGGCCGACGCGCTCGCCCTGAGCTACGCGAGCGCCATCGGGAGCGGCAAGGCCGGCGTCCTCACGACCACGTTCTCCGACGAGACCGAGACGGACCTCTTCGGCGAGCAGGCGGTCCTCTGCGGCGGCGTGTCGGCCCTCGTGAAGGCCGGCTTCGAGACGCTGACCGACGCCGGGTACGAGCCGGAGCTCGCGTACTTCGAGTGCCTCCACGAGCTGAAGCTCATCGTGGACCTCATGTACCAGGGCGGCCTCAACTACATGCGCTACTCGATCAGCGACACCGCCGAGTGGGGCGACTACACGGCCGGGCCGCGGCTCGTGACCGACGCGACCAAGGCCGAGATGAAGCAGCTCCTCGCCGAGATCAAGGACGGCACGTTCGCGAACCGCTGGATCGCGGAGAACCGGAACGGCCAGCCGGACTTCAAGAAGGCGCGCCTCGCCGACAAGGAGCACCCGATCGAGCAGGTCGGGAAGAAGCTCCGCAGCATGATGAGCTTCGTGAAGGCGGTCGAGGTCGACTGAGCGAGCTCCTCCGGCCGCGGGCGCGCCGCGCTGGCGCGCGCCGGCCGGACCCTTTCTGAGTGTGAATGACGTTCACACCCGGCGCGGGCGGCGGGCTCGCGACGCGGCGCCGGGAGGGGAGGACGGTCCGATGGACCCGAACTACGTCCGCATCTTCGACACGACGCTCCGCGACGGGGAGCAGTCCCCAGGCGCCACGATGACGTCCGCCGAGAAGCTCGAGGTGGCCCGCGCCATCGCGCGCCTCGGGGTGGACGTCATCGAGACCGGCTTCCCGGCGGCCTCGCCGGACGACTGGCGCGCGGTGAACCAGATCGCCCAGCTCGTCGGCGCCGAGGCGGTGGCGGGGCGGCCGCAGGCCGAGCCCCCGATCATCTGCGGGCTCGCGCGCGCCACGAAGACCGACATCGAGCGCGCCTGGACGGCGGTCGAGCCGGCCGCGCACCCGCGGATCCACACGTTCATCGCGACCTCGCCCATCCACCGCGAGCACAAGCTCCGGATGGACAAGGACCAGGTGCTCGCGCGGATCCGCGAGATGGTCGGCCTCGCGCGGAGCCTCTGCCCGGACGTCGAGTTCTCGTGCGAGGACGCGTGCCGCACCGAGCTCGACTTCCTCGCGATCGCCGTGCAGGCGGCCATCGAGGCGGGCGCGACGACCCTCAACATCCCGGATACAGTCGGATACACGACGCCCGACGAGATGGCGTCGCGCATCGCCTACCTGAAGCAGCACGTGCCGGGCATCGACGGCGTCATCCTCTCGGTGCACTGCCACAACGACCTCGGCCTCGCGACGGCGAACTCCCTCGCCGGGATCCTCGCGGGCGCGCGCCAGGCGGAGGTGACGATCAACGGCATCGGCGAGCGCGCGGGGAACACGGCGCTCGAGGAGGTCGTGATGGCGCTGTCCGTGCGCGGGCCGCTCTTCGGGCTACAGACCGGCATCGACCGGAGCCAGCTCGCGCGCGCGAGCAAGCTCGTGAGCACCATCACCGGCATGACCGTGCAGGCGAACAAGGCCATCGTCGGCGCCAACGCCTTCGCGCACGAGTCGGGCATCCACCAGGACGGGATGCTCAAGCACCACGAGACCTACGAGATCATGCGCCCCGAGACGGTCGGCGCGACGCAGACGACGCTCGTCCTCGGCAAGCACTCGGGTCGCGCCGCGTTCTCGGCGCGCCTCGCGGAGCTCGGCCACGCCCTCGAGCAGGACGAGCTCGACCGCACGTTCCAGAGCTTCAAGGTCCTCGCCGACAAGAAGAAGACCCTCACGGACGCCGACATCGAGGCCCTCGTCGCGAGCGAGATCTCGCAGCCGGAGCCGTTCTACCGGCTCCAGGGGCTCCAGGTCGCGTGCGGCTCGATGGGCCTCCCGACGGCGACCGTCGAGCTCATCGGCCCCGACGGCGCGCGCGAGGTGCGCGCCGAGGTCGGCACGGGCCCGGTCGACGCCGCGTACAAGGCCATCGACGGCATCGTGAAGGCGGAGTGCCGCCTCCTCGAGTACCTCGTCCAGGGCGTCACCGCCGGCATCGACGCCATCGGCGAGGTGAGCGTGCGGATCCGCGGCGAGGGCGCCGGCGGCGACGAGCGCCACACCGCCCAGGGCGCGGCGCAACCGCGCGTCTTCCACGGGCACGGCGCCGACACCGACATCATCGTCGCGAGCGCGAAGGCGTACCTCGTGGCGCTGAACCGCCTCCTGCACGCGCAGAAGCGCGCGCGCCCGGAGCCGACCGCGCGGGTGCAGGCGTGAGCGCGCCCCGCACCCTCTTCGACAAGGTCTGGGACGCGCACGTCGTCGCCCAGGAGCCCGGCCGCCCCGCGGTCCTCTACGTCGACCTCCACCTCGTGCACGAGGTCACCTCGGCGCAGGGGTTCCTCGCGCTCGACGAGCGCGGCCTCATGGTGCGCCGCCCCGAGCGCACCGTCGCCACGATGGACCACATCACGCCGACCGACCCCGGCGCGTACGCGCAGGGGCTCGAGGAGGTCGTGACGAAGACGCTCTCGACCCTCGAGGCGAACTGCCGGAAGCACGGCGTGCGCCTCTACGCGGTCGGCGACCGGCGGCGCGGCATCGTCCACGTCATCGGCCCCGAGCTCGGCCTCTCGCAGCCCGGGATGACCATCGTCTGCGGCGACAGCCACACCTCGACGCACGGCGCCATGGGCGCGCTCGCGTTCGGCATCGGCTCGAGCGAGGTCGGGCACGTCCTCGCGACGCAGTGCCTCCTCCAGCGCCGCCCCGAGTCCGCGCGCGTGCGCTTCGAGGGGCGCCTCCCGGCGGGGGTCGGCGCGAAGGACATGGTGCTCCGCCTCATCGCGCAGGTCGGCATCGGCGGCGGCACGGGGAGCGTCTTCGAGTACCAGGGGGAGGCCGTCCGCGGGCTCTCCATGGAGGCGCGGATGACGCTCTGCAACATGAGCATCGAGGCGGGCGCGCGCGCCGGGATGGTCGCCCCCGACGACACGACCTACGCCTACCTGCAGGGGCGCGAGCTCGCGCCGGCGGGCGCCGCCTGGGACGCGGCCGTCGCGCGCTGGCGGGCCCTCCCGACGGACGACGGGGCGACCTTCGACCGCGAGATCACGGTCGACGTGGCGCGGCTCTCGCCGATGGTCACGTTCGGCACGAACCCGGCCATGGGGGCGGGGGTCGACGAGGCGGTGCCGTCGCCGGACGCGATGCCCGACGCGGCGAGCCGGACGGCGCTCGGGAAGGCCCTCGACTACATGCAGGTCGAGGCGGGCAAGCCCCTCCTCGGCAAGCCCATCGACGTCGTCTTCGTGGGGTCCTGCACCAACGCGCGCCTCTCCGATCTGCGCGAGGCCGCCGCGGTCCTCCGCGGGCGGAAGGTCAAGGACGGCGTCCGGATGCTGGTCGTCCCGGGGAGCGAGGCCGTCAAGCGCGACGCCGAGGCCGAGGGGCTGCACGAGACCTTCCTCGCCGCGGGCGCCGAGTGGCGCGAGACGGGCTGCTCGATGTGCATCGCGATGAACGGCGACATGCTCGCGCCCGGGCGCTACGCCGTGAGCACGTCGAACCGGAACTTCGAGGGGCGCCAGGGCCCGGGCTCGCGCACGTTCCTCGCGTCGCCGGCGACGGCCGCCGCGAGCGCGGTCGCGGGCGCCGTGGCCGATCCGCGGCCCCTCCTCGACGCGGGAGGTGCGCGATGAGCGCGGAGAACCCGAGCGGCTACCCGGTGCCGCTGCGCTCGCGCGCGGTGCGGGTGCTCCTCGACAACATCGACACGGACCAGATCACCCCGGCCCGCTTCCTCAAGAGCACCGACAAGGCCGGGCTCGGCGAGGTGCTCTTCTGCGACTGGCGGAAGGACCCGGCGTTCGCGCTGAACCAGCCGGGCGCGCGCGACGCGCGGATCCTCGTCGCGGGCGACAACTTCGGCTGCGGGAGCTCGCGCGAGCACGCCCCGTGGGCGCTCGTCGGGTGGGGCTTCCGCGCCATCGTCGCGACGAGCTTCGCCGACATCTTCCGGAACAACGCCCACAAGAACGGGCTCCTCCCGGTCATCGTCCCGCCGGCGGTCCACGCGCGCGTCGTGGCCGCGCTCGAGGCCGACCCGGCGGCCGAGCTCGAGGTCGACCTGCCCGCGCGCGAGCTCGTCCTGCCGTCGGGCGAGCGCGCGGCCTTCCCCCTCGACGACTTCGTCCACCACTGCCTCCTCACGGGCCTCGACGAGCTCGGCTACCTGCTCGCCCACGACCCGCAGATCACCGCTTTCGAAGCAAAGCATCCCTGAAGCAGCACAGACCCCATAAGGCTCCCTGACATGACCGCACGAGTCGTTCTCCTCCCAGGCGACGGTATCGGCGCCGAGGTGACGGAGGCCGCGCGCCAGGTGCTCGTCGCCGCCGCGCGCAAGTTCGATGTCGCCATCACCCTCGACCCGCAGCTCGTCGGCGGCCACGCCATCGACGAGGTCGGCGACCCCCTGCCCGCCGAGACAGTCGCCGCCTGCGAGTCCGCGGACGCCGTGCTCCTCGGCGCCGTCGGCGGCCCGAAGTGGGAGGGCCCGACGGCCAAGGTGCGCCCCGAGGCCGGGCTCCTCGGGCTCCGCCGCGGGCTCGAGCTCTTCGCGAACCTGCGCCCGGTGAAGGCGTACCCCGAGCTCGCCGCGGTCTCGCCGCTCAAGAGCGAGCGCCTCGCGGGGGTCGACCTCGTCTTCGTGCGCGAGCTCACGGGCGGGATCTACTTCGGGCAGCCGAAGTTCATCGAGGACACGCCCACCGGGCGGCGCGGCGTGGACACGCTCGAGTACGCCGAGCACGAGATCCGCCGCATCGCGCGCATCGCCTTCGAGCTGGCCGGGAAGCGCCGCAACAAGGTCACGAGCGTCGACAAGGCGAACGTGCTGATGTCGTCGCGGCTCTGGCGGAAGGTCGTCGACGAGGTCGCGACGGAGCACCCGGGCGTCGTCGTGGAGCATCGGCTGGTCGACTCGACCGCGATGCGGCTCGTGACGCACCCGCAGGACTTCGACGTGATCGTCGCCGAGAACATGTTCGGCGACATCCTCTCCGACGAGGCCGCGGTCTTCCCGGGGTCGCTCGGGCTCCTCCCGAGCGCGTCGCTCGGCGCGGCCGGCCCCGGGCTCTACGAGCCGGTGCACGGCTCGGCCCCGGACATCGCCGGGAAGGGCATCGCGAACCCCATCGGCGCCATCCTCTCGGCGGCGATGCTGCTCCGCCACAGCCTCCACCAGGAGGAGGCGGCGGCCGCCATCGAGCGCGCCGTGGACGCGGTCATCGCGAACGGCGCCCGCACGGTCGACCTCGGCGGCGAGCTCGGCACGAGCGCCGTGACGGACCTGGTGCTCGCGCAGCTGGGCTGACACCAGCGTCGCCGCGGCCACCGACATAAGCATCGATATTCCATGCTTTTTTTTACCACGGAGACACGGAGGACACGGAGGAGCACGGAGGGTTCAGAGGTATGACACGCCCTCCGTGCCCCCTCCGTGTCTCCGTGTCTCCGTGGTTACCGACCTGACCGGTTCGGACACACCGTGGTTACCGACCTGACCGGTCGGACACACCAGCAGCCAGCGGGAACCCGTGCGCACACGCCCCATCTCTCCCTACTTCGACATCCTCGAGGACGCCGACGGCCGCCAGACGATGGTGGTCTACCTGAAGGGCATCGCGCTCCTCCGGCTCGTGCTCACGAACAAGGGCACCGCGTTCACCCTCGCGGAGCGCGCCGAGCTCGGCCTCGACGGGCTCCTCCCCTCGGCCGTGAACACGCTCGCGCAGCAGGTCGCCCGCGTCTACAAGGGCTACCTCGCGCGCGCGACCCCCATCGCGCGCTACGAGTTCCTGCGCGCCCTCCAGGAGCGCCACGAGATCCTCTTCTACGCGCTCCTCGCCGAGCACCTCGAGGAGATGCTGCCGGTCGTCTACACGCCGACCGTCGGCGAGGCCGTGCAGAAGTTCCACGCGCTCTACCAGTACCCGCGCGGGATCTCGCTCTCCCCGCAGAACATCGACCGCACCGACGACGTCGCCCGCGCCTACCCCATGGAGGACGTGCGGATGATCGTCGTGACCGACAGCTCCGCCATCCTCGGCATCGGTGACCAGGGCTACGGCGGCCTCGCCATCCCCATCGGCAAGCTCGCCCTCTACACGGTCGGCGGCGGCGTCTCCCCGTTCCACACCCTCCCCGTCTCGCTCGACGTCGGCACCGGCCGCGCCGACCTCCGCGACGACCCCGACTACCTCGGCGTCCGCCAGGAGCGCCTCCGCGGCGAGGCCTACCTCGACTTCGTCGACCGCTTCGTCGCCATGGTCGAGAAGCACTGGCCGCAAGCGGTCATCCAGTGGGAGGACCTCGCGAAGGACGTCGCCTTCGAGGTGCTCGACCGCTACCGCGCCCGCCACCCCTCGTTCAACGACGACATCCAGGGCACCGGCGCCGTCGCCCTCGCCGGCGTCATGAGCGCGTGCCGCCTGAAGGGCGAGCGCCTCGCCGACCAGCGCTTCGTCGTTCACGGCGCGGGCGCCGGCGGCGTGGGCGTCGCCTGGGCCATCCGCCAGGGGCTCGAGCGCGAGGGGCTCACGCGCGACGAGGCGACCGCGCGCATCTTCGTCCTCGACTCGGGCGGGCTCATGGTCGAGGGGCGCGGCATCACGGGCTACAAGGCGCGCTTCGTGCAGCCCGCCGCCGCCATCGCCGGCTGGTCCTGCGCGGGCCCCGTGCCGGACCTGCTCGAGACCGTCCGCGAGGCCAGGGCCACGGTCCTCCTCGGGCTCTCGGGCCAGCCGGGCGCCTTCACCGAGGACGTCGTCCGCGCCGCCGCCGCGAACACGGACCGCCCCGTCGTCTTCCCGCTCTCGAACCCGACGTCGAGCTGCGAGGCCATCCCCGAGGAGGTCCTCGACTGGACCGAGGGGCGCGCCATCGTCGCGACCGGGAGCCCGTTCGACCCGGTCGTCCGCGGCGAGACGCGCCACGTCATCGGGCAGGGCAACAACGCCTTCATCTTCCCGGGGCTCGGGCTCGGCGCCATCCTCGGCTACGTCCGCACGATCTCGAACGGCATGGTGCACGCCGCCGCCGAGGCCCTCGCGGCCTACACGGCCGAGAAGTACGTGCCGGACGGGCTCGTCTACCCGCCGGTCGCCGATCTCGCCGAGGTGAGCGTACGCGTCGCCGTCGCCGTCCTCGAGGTCGCGCTCGCGGAGGGGCTCGCGACGCTCCCCGAGCGCTGGGTCGCGGCCGGCGCGCTCGACGATCTCGAGGGCTACGTGCGCCGCCACTTCTGGCAGCCCGAGTACCTCCCCTTCGTCCTCGGCGAGTCGCGCCCGGCGTAGTCGCGACCGAGCGGTCTCCGTATCGCATTGTATCGCGCGCGAAGCCGCTTGACGCGAGGCCGAGCGCGGCGCTACCTCGAGTCGGGTACGCGGGCTCTCCGAGGGATCGCGGAGACCTACGCGGCGCCCGCTCGCGAGGAGTCCCCCGATGGTCCTGCTCACGCCCCCCGCCGCGCGTCGGCGTCGCCTCGGCGCGCGCGCGTCTCTGGTCGTCATCGCTCTCGCCGCCGCGGTCGCGGCGTGCGCGAGCGAGGAGGAGGGCGGCGCCCACTTCGTCGTGCGCGAGGCCGACGCGAGCGAGCAGTCGCCGATCTTCGGCGGCAACGGCGGCTCGGACCCGGACACGGCCGTCGCCGCGGGCGCCGACGCGCTCCCGGGCGCGGCCGACGGCAGCGCGGGCGCCGACACGCTCCCGGGCGCCGTCGACGCGCCCCCCGCGGCCGGCGACGGCGGCGCGACCGAGGTCGCCGGCTGCGGCGAGGAGACGATGACGCTCGGCACGACGCCGCCCGCGAACGTGCTCCTCGTGGTCGACCGCTCGCGCAGCATGGACGGCGCGAAGTGGACGACGGCGAAGAGCGCCATCGCGACGCTCGTGAGCGGCTTCCAGTCCTCGCTCCGCCTCGGCCTCCTCATGTTCCCGCAAGAGGACCAGGGGTGCACCCTCGCCGCGACGCCCCACGTCCCCGTCGGGCTCGGGCAGGCGAACGCCATCAACGGCGCGCTGAACGGCTCGCAGCTCATGCGCGGCACGCCCACGGGTGGCGCCGTCGTCGCCGCTGGGCAGATCCTCGCCGCGCTGGACGCGAGCGCCCCGCGGGCCATCGTGCTCACGACCGACGGGCAGCCGACCTGCGCGTCGAGCTGCGCGAGCTGTACGGCCTGGACGGACGGCGGCTGCTCGGGCGGCAGCTGCAACCAGTGCTCGAACGAGGACGCCTGCATCGACCACGAGCTCTCGGACACCGTCTCCGGGCTCGCGAGCAGCGGGATCCGCACGTACGTCATCGGCCTGCCCGGCTCGGAGGCCGGCGCCGCCACGCTGAACGCCATCGCGGTCGACGGCGGCACGGCGCTCCCGGGCACGACGCGCTACTACGAGGCCGCCGACGGGGACGCCCTCGCCGCCGCGCTCACGTCCATCGCGGGGAGCATCGCGAGCTGCAGCGCCACGGTGCACCCGCCGGCGGGGGCCTCCGGCGCGCAGGTCGAGGTCGCCGGGGCCGTGGTCGCGCGGGACGCGACCCACGTCGACGGCTGGGACCTCATCGGCGGCACGGTGCTCCAGCTGTACGGCGCGGCCTGCGAGGCAGCGTCCGCCCCCGGCGCGACCGTGCGCGTCGTCTGGGCCTGCAAGCACTGACCGGTCCCGACGCGATCTCGCCGCGGTGACGCCGCGGGGCGTCGGGGCGAGCCGGGGCGTAGGCTCCCGCGCCCGCTCGGGCCTGGGACGATTTGTCGCGCTCGCGATCGGGTCAATCTGCCCCACAGCGGCTCGGCGGCCGCCCGGATGGCCGCTCTCCGCCGCTGGCACGCGCGTTGCCCTGCCCGGGGAGGTCCCGTGGCCGCGGCGCACGAACGCGCGAGGCGGCCGGAGCCAAGGAAAGGAACATCATGACGCTACGCGAGCTTCGCGCTTCGACCCGCGCCCTCTTCATCGTCGCCGCCGCGGCCATCGGCACGGCCGCCCTCTCCGCGCCACAGGAGGCGCGCGCCGCCGACGACGGGGAGTTCCTCCTCACGCTCGACGGCGCGCTCGCCTTCCCGGTGAGCGACCCGTTCGACAGCGCCTACAACATCGGCTTCTACGGCGGCCTCGGCGCCTACTGGGCGCCGAAGGGCATGTGGTCGATGGGCGCGCGGCTCCACGCGGGCATGCTCGGTGGCGACGACGGCTTCGGGACCGACAACCTCGGCTACGGGCTCCTGACGGCCGCCATCCGTCTCCGCCCGCTCGGCAACCACGGCTACAGCCGCGGCGACGGGTTCTGGGTCGAGATCGGCGCCGGCGTCGGCATGATGGACGACCTCCTCGGCGACGGCGTCGACGTCCAGCCCGCCTTCGAGGCGAGCATGGGCTACCACGTCCAGTCGGGCACGATCGACGTCGGGCCGTACATCGGCGTCACGCACATCCTCCGCGCCGAGGACGAGGGCACCGGGCTCGGCGGCGAGGACCTCATCGTGATGCAGTTCGGCGTCTCGATCGGCTTCTTCGACTCGCGGAAGCCCGCCGCGGAGCCCGAGCCCGAGCCCGAGCCGCCGGTCGTCGTGACGCCGCCGCCGACGGAGCCCGTCCGCCCGAAGCGCCCGGACAACTTCAGCGTCGATGAGACCGTCTTCTTCGACTACAACAAGTCCGAGCTCCGCGAGGAGGGCAAGGCGCGCCTCGACGAGATCGTCGAGTACTGGGAGGAGGACGGCGACAAGTGGGCGGCCCTGATCGTGGCCGGTCACGCCGACGAGCGCGGCCCCGCCGACTACAACGTCGAGCTCAGCCAGCGCCGCGCCGACGCCGTCGCCGCCTACCTCGTCTCGCGCGGCATCCCGCGGGACAAGATCGACACGGTCGCCTACGGCGAGTACCGCCCGGCCATCCCGGACGCGACGACGCCCGAGGAGTACCAGGCGAACCGCCGCGTCGAGTTCACCATCCAGCGCAAGCTGTAGTCGTCGCGGCGCGGCGGCCCAGCCGCCCGCGCGCCGAGCCCGCCCCCGCGCCGAGGACCGCTCCCGGCGCGCGGGCGGGCTGCCCTGCATCGAGACCAGCCACCCTCGGAGCGACCCCGACATGAGCGAGAAGTTCGAGACCTTCATGGCGCGCCGCGAGGCCGCCGCGCGCGCCTTCGTGACCGGCGACGCCGAGCCGGTCGTCGCGCTCTCGACCGAGACCGGCACCGCGACCTTCTTCGACCCGGGGGGCGGCTTCACCGAGGGCGCCGCGGCGATCGACGCGGGCAACCGCGAGGGCGCCGCGAGCTTCGCGCCGGGCGGGGCCACGCGCTTCGAGATCAAGGACCACGGCGCCTCGGGCGACCTCGCCTTCTGGACCGGCTATCAGGTCGCGGAGGTCGTGCTCGCGGACGGCAAGAAGCGCGTCCCGATGCGGCTCCGCGTGACCGAGGTCTTCCGCCGCGAGGAGGGCGGCTGGCGCATGGTGCACCGCCACGCCTCGATGGCGAAGGACGAGCGCGGCTGACCACCATGAGGCGCAATGCCGTTCAGTTGAGGTCTGAGAAGGTGTTTCAGTATTCTCCCGTCGCCTGGCTTGTTGTTGGTTGCTGTCGGACGTGCCGGGCGCTGCCTCCCGACAGTTGTTCGCCTGGCCTTCACGACGGTCGTCACCGTCGCTAAGCGTGCTCGCCCCCACCCTGGGATCCCGTTCGAGTCGCCTGGCGACCAGCGCCGGTCCCTGGTCGAGTGGTACCGGGCGGGTTCGCCTGCGCGCGTATGACGGGAAGCCGCCGGTAGCCGCGTACCCACCCGTGAAGGTGAGCTACTAGGGAACTGCGAACCCATCGCGAATCTTCGCGCAGGCCTCTGAACCATGCGGCCCTCGGCAGATCCGAGCCGGACTCGACCGCGTCGTCGTTCACCGGATGCCGCGTCAGAACCAACGATCCGGGACGCCTGCGGTCCGGAATCAGGGCGTTCGAGGCGCACGACCGGTCAACTGTGGGCGTGCCTCGGCTGCACGCCTTGCATCACACGCTCACACATCGACAGCCGCGACGTTGACCGGCGGTCATCGGAGGAATCTTCAGGCTACCGTGAAGCCCTCTCGGCGGTGGAGCGCACACGGCGAACCGCGAAACAATCGCCGAGATGAGCGCCGTCGCACACGGCCGGATGCAGACGCACAGCCTTCGATGCCGCCGGTGAGATTTCGTCTCCGAGGCACAGAACGGGGGGCCGCTGCGGCGTCACCCTCGACCGCTTGCACGTGCGCCCACCTGAGGTCGCCGCCGGTCACGCGCCGCCGGATGCCTTCTGGCCCCGCTTCACGGCTCGGGGTCGATGTGTCGTATGGACCTGTAGCGACTCCTCATCTTGCGGGTCCGTGGGCCTTCCCAGGTCATTACCGTCTGCCGCCCTCACAACACCTGAATCCGACGCGCGCGTGGTCGAATACTGAACACCTTCACGCAATGTTGCCTCAGGCGCTCTTCTGGAAGGCGACGGATCCGGCTGTCAGCGCGTGATCCGGAGGGGACAACCACGGAGGCACGGAGGCACGGAGGGTTCAGTGGAGCAACCCGCCCGGGGCACCGACTTGGCGCAGGGGGAGCTCCCGGCACGATCCCTCCGTGCCTCCGTGCCTCCGTGGTTTCCTCCCCGATTCAGCGAACATGCCCCTAACTGAACGGCATTGGGGTCAGGCGACGCGCTACGGCGCGCCGAAGAACGCGACCACCCAGGGGTCGGACAGGCGCGCGACACAGTGACGGGCGAGGTCGAACCAGGCGCAACAGGCGTCGAGGATGACGCCGTCGGCGGTCACGACGCCGTCCTGCCGCTTCGTCTTGAGCGTCGCGTCGACGTGCGGCTCGAGCGCGATCTCCCAGGGGAGCCCGCGCGCCTCGGCGTGCTCGCGGAGCATCGTCTTGAGGCGGCCGCTGTTCGAGACCGGCGCGTCGAGGAGCCAGGTGACCTGCGCCGGGGCGAGCGGCGCGAGGACGTCCCCCGCGAGGGCGATGGCGGGCGCGGTCTCCTCGACCTTGCGGTAGCTCCCGTGCACGGAGGCGAGGTCGCGCGCGCAGCCGTCGCGCCCCACGAGCACGATGGCGCCTGACAGCGCGGACTCGAGGGTCATGACGAGGTTGAAGCCGTCGACCCAGAGGTGGCGGCCGGAGACCTCGTCCGGGGCGAGCTCGCGGGCGCGCCGCGAGGCGAGCGCCTGATCGCTCGCGACCGAGCGCATCAGCGCCGTCCGCTGCCGGCGCCGCAGCTGGAAGCGGTTCCCGACCAGCTCGAGCGCCGCGTCGAGGCTGTAGCCGCGCGTGAGGAGCCACGCGAGGTCGGCGCCGGCCTCGCGGAGGGTCGGGAGCGCGGCCGGCGCGAAGAGCTGCTCGTCTTCCGGGTGCGGGCCACGATGGGAGCGGTTGTCGGGCATGGCGGGGCCAGGATGCGGCCCCACCGCCCGCGACGCAATCACCGGCCCCGCGGCGGGCTCAGCCGTCGCTCGCGTCGATGCTGACGACGTCGTCGCGCAGCATCCGGGTGGTGAGCACCTGCGCGTCCTCCTCGGCGACGTCCGCCTCGACCTCCTCGAGCAGCATCGAGACGTCGTGGATGATCACCTCCGCCGGGACCTCGGGGTCCCGGAGCGCGAGCATCAGCACGCGCAGCTTCTCGCGCTGCGCGTCGTGGTGCGCGCGCAGGTCGTTCAGGTTCTGGTCGCGCCAGTTCGTCGACTGCCGGAGCGCCGGCGCGAGATACGCCTCCTCGTGCGCCATGTGCGCGGTCAGCGCGACGCTGAAGCGCTCGATGCGCGCCTTCAGCTCGGCGCTCAGCGCGAGCTCGCCGCCGCGGGTCGTCAGCGCGCCGCGGATGGACACGATGCGCTGCTTCAAGTCGTCATGCTCGGCCAGCATCCTGGTTCGCAGCTCGCTCGGTCGCATCGTGTCCTCCTCGTCCTCGGCGGGGTGCGGGCCCCGCGTGCCGCCGCACGGTGTCGTCGTCCTTCAGGCGCTCGCGCTGCACCGGCTCGCCTCCCTGTCGAGCTCGGCGACGCACGCCTTCATCGCGGCGAGCCCGTGCGCGAGCTTCTCGAAGAAGCTCTGCTCGTGCGCGATGAACGTGAAACGCGGGTGTCGCGACCAGAGCTGCGCGAGCCGACGGTCGAGCGCGACCGCCTGCGCGAGGCTCTCGTTGCGGATGGGGTTGCCGCCCTCGATGGAGATCCCGCCGGCCGCCGCGGTCTCGAAGAAGACGACGGCGTCGTAGCGCGCGAGCTCCGTCTCGTAGGACGACCCGACGGCGCGGAAGAAGTCGCCGTCCTCGGGCCAGTAGGCGGCGCCGTCGACGGTGCCGCGGTCGCAGAGGAGGATCCGCTCGGGGTAGAGCGCGGCCTGAGCGTCCTCGAGGTTCCGCTGCACATAGTAGATGGCGCGCTGCGCGGCGCGCTGCGCCTCGGGGACGTGCGCGTCGCGCGGGAAGCCGCCCCGGAAGAGGAGCGTCCCGGCCTCGGGCACGACGACGAGGCGCTCGCCGAGCTCGCGGCGGAGCAGATCGATCGCCGTGGTCTTGCCGGCGCCGGGCCCACCGGTGAAGACCACCCGGCGTCGCGAGCGCGCCACGACGCGCGTGGCGGGCTGCAGAGCTGTCGGGGTCATGGGCTCATCCTGACGATCCAGGGGCGCCCCGTCGAGCTTCGTGCCGGCGAACGCGCCGCCTGGGGGACTGTGCCAAATGGCACCGGTTCTTGGAGGATCGTGCACACAGGCGGGTGTGCGGGGGATCCGGGGAGACCTCCTAGATCGCGCATTTCGCGCAGGTCGTGGCTTCGGGGAGGATGGCGAGCCGCCGTGGATCGATCGGCTCGTCGCACCCCTCGCAGAGGAGCCCGTCGCCGGCGTCGAGGCGCTCGAGGGCGCGCTTGACCGCGGCGATCTCGCGGATCGTCTTCGGCGCGAGGGCCTCGACGACCTCGTCGTTGCTGCGCTCGGCGGCGCGCTCGATCCAGTCGTGGGAGGGCTCCGTCGAGGCGTTCTGCTGATGTCGCTGGATGCGCTCGAGGCGCGCCTCGAGGACGGCGAGCTGCCCCTTCAGCGTCGCGACGAGGGACGTCGTGTCGAGGGCTTCGGTCATGGCGATCGGCTCCTTGGCAGGGGGCGTGCCGAGAGGGAGAGCAAGGTCCTTGCCAACGCGGCCCGAGGCGAGCGCTCGGCCGCCTGGCGCGGGGCCCTCGCGGGGCCGCGGAGGAAGCCGGGGCGACGCGCGGGTGGGCGCTTTCGCACAGGGGCGCCTCGCGGCGCGAGGCTTGCCCCGCGGGGCGCGGAGAGCGTAGATCGGGGGCATGGTGAACATCGTTCATGGCTTGGCGGCGGCGGCGCTGCTCGTGGCTGGCGTCGCGTGCGGTGACGCGGGCGGGGACGAGGGCGCCGTCGCGGACACCGTCGTCGCCGCGGCGGACACGGTCGCGGACGCCGGCCCCGACGCCGACCCCGACTCCGGCTCCGTCGCCGACTCCGACTCCGGCCCCGACGCCGACGCCGACGCCGACGCCGACGCGGACCCCGGCCCCGACGCCGTCGCCGACTCCGGCCCCGACGCCGACGCCGACGCCGACGCGGACCCCGGCCCCGACGCCGACGCCGACGCCGACTCGGACGCCGACGCCGCTGCCGACTCCGCCGGAGACACCGCCGACGTCTTCACGGGCCCCGTCCCGGGCCCGGTCACGGTCTCGGCCCGCCACTGGCGCCTCGCCTTCGAGGACGACTTCCGCGGCAAGACCGGCGCCCCCTCCGACGACTACTGCTTCGACACCCTGAAGCCGCAATGCCACGTCTGGGCCGGCACGAGCTACGACTGCGACCTCGCCGACATCCCCGGCCAGCACTTCTTCCCGCCGACCCGCGAGAACCTCGTCGCCGCCGTCCGCGCCCTCGACCCGGCCCACGACTTCGCGGCGCTGTCCGACGCCGACGTGAAGGCCCTCTACGGCGAGCTCATCGCGACGCGCATGCGCCACCTCAACAAGTGCACGTGGACGAGCTACCAGCTCACCAACTGGATGGCGACCGACTACGCCGGCCACTGGTCCGCCCGCTTCGACCCGACCCGCGTCCTCGTCGACCCCGCCGGCAAGGGCACCCTCGAGCTCTCCGCCGCCTACGCCCCCGTCGACATCCGCTGCGCCTTCGGCGGCGCCGGCGGCGACCCCAACTGCCAGGTCCGCGCCTTCGACGCCGGCGTCCTCGACCCCGGCACCACCTATTGGGCCGACCCCGACCCGCGCTGGCCCGGCGTCTACTACGCCCAGAGCGGCGGCGCCTGCCCCCACGGCGGCGTCCCGTTCGGCCCCAACTGCCAGGTCGTCGCCTTCGCCCCGCACTTCCTCGAGGAGACCGGCGTCGCCTACTGGGTCGACGCCGACCCGCGCTGGCCCGGCGTCTACTACGCGAACACCGCCTACGCCTGCCGCGAGAACATCGACTACGCCCCCACCCTCGCCTTCCGGAACCTCACGTGCCCCATCCTCGACGGCGGCCTCATGAGCCACGACTTCACGAACAAGGCGTGGATCGACGACGACGGCAACCCCCACCTCCGCGGGCAGCAGCAGAAGATGGGGCGCTTCGAGGTCAAGGCGCGCCTCCCGAAGGGCGTCGGCGCCTTCCCGGCCGCGTGGCTCATGCCGGAGTCGGGCGGCTGGCCCTACGACGGCGGCGAGATCGACATCCTCGAGGCCCGCGACAACGCCGACGAGGCCTATCAGACCTACCACCACGGCAAGTGCTACGACCCGGCGACGAACGCCGAGATCACCGAGGCCGTCGACAGCGCCGACTGCGCCGCGCGCGGCGGCCGGAGCGTGCACCTCGACAAGGGGTACACCACGCGCCAGCGCGCCACCGGCGAGCTCTGGCAGCGCGACCACCTCTACAGCGTCGAGTGGACCGACGACCGCCTCGACTACTACGTGAACAACGTTCACACCGGCGCCATCACGGTCGGCACGCAGGCGAACCTCTACCCGGCCGGGAGCCCGCCGAGCCTCGCCGGCTTCGAGTCGTCGAACTTCCCGACGAGCCCCTTCTACTGGATCCTGAACCACTCGACCTACGTCCCGCCCGCAGCCCAGGCCGGCTTCGCGACGCAGACCTTCCGCATCGACTACGTCCGGAGCTACGTCGCCTGCGGCGCCGACAACGCCGAGTACTGCCCCGAGGGCGGCCTCTTCAGCGAGGGCGTCGGCTGCGTCGACGGCGGCGTCGTGCGCCCGAGCCCCTGCGCGCCGGCGACCCGCCACTGCGTGAACGGCGGCGAGCGCGTCGGGAGCCGCTGCCGCGCCTGGTCGTTCGACCCCGGCGTCCTCCACGAGGGGGTCACGTACTGGGCCGACGCCGACCCGCGGTGGCCCGGCGTCTACTACGCGAAGATCGGCGGCGGCTGCCCGTACGGCGGCGGCGGCGAGGTGAACTGCCAGCTCGTGGCGCTCCCCGCGGACGCGCTCGAGACGGGCGTGAGCTACACCGTCGACCTCGGGCCGGCGCCGCCGGGCATCTACTACACGCCGGACTTCGATCCCTGACCGGGCTTTCAGGTGGCTCGTGGGCGACACGGCGACCGTAGGGTCGTCGCGACAGGCGAGAGACACGCCTGTCGCCCACGTCGCCAAACTGTCGGTTGAGTTCGGCGCCCCGCCACCCTGGGTGGTGTGGGCGCCGAACCCGCCCGCGAGGAGCCATCCGATGCCCGACCCGTCCCGCGCCCCCGCCGGCGCCGCCTCGCTCGCCGCTCTCGCCGCCCGCGCCGAGCGCCTCCTCGACGGGGGCGACGCCGCCACCGCCGCGACCGTCCTCGCGGAGACGCTGCCCCTCGCGGAGGCCGCGCTCGCCGACGCCGACGCCGTCGACCCCGACGGCGACCTCGGCCAGGGCTTCCTCCGCGCCCAGATCGCGGCCGCCCGCGTGCTCGTCACCGGCGGCCTCGCCGACGTGGCGCTGACCCGCCTCGGGGCGCTCGCGCGCGACTTCGGCCTCACCCGCGGGTGGCGTCGCCTCGAGGCCGCCATCGAGGCGGCGGCGCGGGCGACCGGTACCCCGCTCGACGACGTCGCGGCGGAGCTCTGCACGGCCGGCGCCTACACGCCGGGCGCCCTCGTCCGCGCGTCCTGGGCGGCGCTGCACCGCGACGCCGTCGCGGACGCGGTCGCGTGGGCGGTCGTCGCGGTGGGGGTCGCGCCGTCCTCGCTGCTCGCGGAGACCGGCCGCGAGGACGCCGAGGAGGACGGCTTCCTCGCCCACGGGGGCTTCGTCGACCTCGTCGACACGCTGCTCGACGCGGATCCCGGCGACGACGCGGTCGCCCACACGCGGCTCGGGCTCCTCCCCGACGTGCTCGGCGCGGAGGTGGGGCCGCCGCCGACGGGCGCCGCGGACCTCGCGGCGGAGATCGCGGCGTACGGCCTCTCGAGCGAGGCGGCCACGGCGCTCGCGGGCTTCGCGACGGCGGCGCTGCCGGCCTTCGAGGCGGCGTTCCGGAAGGAGCACGGCGCGGCGGTGCGCGGCCTCCCGCAGGGCGAGCGCGCGCTCTCGGTGATCGGCGGCGCGCGGGCGCGGCGGCGCCTCGCGGTCGTGGCGAAGATGGTGGCGCTCCGCGAGCTCGCCCACGGGCCGGCGGCCGCGGGGGACCGCTGGCTCGCGCGGTTCCTCGCGCTCAACCGCCCGGGGCGCGCGGCGTGGCGCTGCGGCTCTTCGTGGCGCAGGGCGACACCACGCCCGAGGAGCTCGCGTTCGATGGCGACGGCGACGCCGCGCTCCTCGCGGCGCTCGGCGAGGAGGTCCTCAGCGCGCCGCCGCCGTCAGGGCGAAGCGGATCGGCACCTGCACGGCCGCGAGGGCGGGAAGCAGGTCCGGGTCGGGCGGCGGGAGCGCGAGCGCGCGACACGCGGCGAGGGCCGCCTCGTCGAGGGCGGGGGACCCGCTCGAGCGCGCGAGACGAGGCGCGAGGAGCCGGCCGTCGGGGGCGATCGACCCGGCGATGACGGCCACGCCCTCGAGCCCGAGGCGGCGGGCGGCGCGCGGGTAGCTCGCGGCGTCGCGCGCGCGGCGCGACAGCTCGGCGAGGTAGGCGCGCACGCGCTCCTCGCGATCGGGCGCGGGTGGCGGCTCACGCGGCGGCGGCGGCGCCGATGGCCCACCGGTCGCGCTGCCGTCGCCCGCGGCGGGGCGGCGGCGGGCTCGCCTCCCGGGGCGTCGCCAGGCGCGGGATCCCCAACCTCCGCGGGGTCCGCGGGCGCCGCGGCCACGGGCGCGGGGCGGGCGCGGCCTGCTCGGGTGGTCGCCGCGCGCGCGGCCGGGGCGTCCGGGGCGCGGGCCGGGCGGCCTCTCGGTCTGCTCGCGCGGCGCGGGGCCCGGCGCTGGCGGGGACGGCGAAGACACAGGGGACAAGGGCGCCCCCGGGGCGGCAGCGGGCGCGGGGCGAGGCGCGACCTGGGTCGTCGCCTCACCGCGGGTCTCGGCGCTCGTCCGCCGCGACCTCTCGACGACCGCCGCCGCCACGGGGCGCGGCTCGCGTCCGATCCGCGGGACCCATGGCCGGTCCGGGGCGTCGGGCGCGAGCCAGAGCACCGTCACGTGCGCCACCAGCGAGCACGCGACGGCCACGCCGACCGCGTTCACAGGAGGCCGCGCGCGAGCGCCCGCCACCGCGGGTCCTCCGCGAGCCCGGGCTTCCGCTTCCCGAAGAGCATCGCGATGGTGTCGCCCTGCGCGTCGACGAGCTCGAGCGACGTCACCTCCCCGTCGCGGGTCGGCTTCCGCACGACGAACGCCTCGGCGACGTGGTCCTCGCGGAGGTGCAGGTTGAAGCCGGGATCGAGCACGTTGAGCCAGCACCCGAGCCGCTTCACGCGCGCGATGGGGCCCGAGTGGATCTCGATGCACCCCGGGCTCCCGACGAAGACCATGATCGGGAGATCCGTCGCGGCCGCGTTCGCGAGGGCCGAGGCGAGCGCGGACGCCGGCACCGGGCGCGCGTGGCCGGGCGGCGCGAGGCGCAGCGCCTGCCGCCGCGAGACGCCGTAGCGGCGGAGGAGCGGGAAGAAGTCGTGCGTGTCCTCGAGCGCGAGCCACGCGGCCTGGAAGCCCGCGACGTCGACCTCGTCGTCGGGCCGCTCGGCGGCGCGCGCGGGCCGCGGCTGGAGGGCCGGCGCCGCCTGGGTCTGGTCGACCGCGCGGAAGCGCTCGACCAGCGCCCAGAACGCGTCCGCGTCGGTCTCGGCGGTCATGTAGACCTTGTGGACGGCGTCGCCGTGGGCGTCGAAGAAGTGGAGCCCGTGGCGGACGCCGCCCGGCGTCTCGTGGGCGACCACGAACCCGTGGCGCCAGTGGGTCATGAAGAGCCGGAGATCGAGGCCCTCGTCGAGCACCAGCCCCACCGCGCCGTCGAAGGAGACCGGCTCCCAGACGCCCTCCTTCTCGATGACCGCGGAGTCGTTGCGGGTGAGCCCCATGACGCGCCCGACGGCGCCGAGCTCGGAGAGGAGGCGCTTCCAGTCGCCCGACAGGCGGATGGCGTCGTCGCCGACCCGCGCGGCGGCGAGCTCGGCCTCCGAGGCCCCCATGGCCGCGGCGACGTCGCGGGCGTGGGCGCGGGGCGACGCGCGCTTCGCGTCGCGCCAGGCGCGCAGGAGGAGCTCGGCCGCGGGGCGCGGCGGCGTCTGGGCGAGGTCGTCGTTCAGGGCGGTGGTCATTCGCGAGCCTCCGTCGCGGCCCGGTCCGCGCGCGTGGTGCAGGGGATGAAGGCCGCCGCGCCACCGCCCGGGTCGGTGACGAGGCGCACCTCGGCGTCGAAGACCGAGGCGACGAGGGAGGGGGTGAGGCAGCCGAGCGGCGCGCCCTCGGCGACCAGGCGGCCGCCGGCGAGGACGGCGACGCGGTCGGCGACCTGGAGGGCCTCGTTGAGGTCGTGGAGCACGACGACGACGGCGACGCCGCTCGCGGCCTGCTCGCGGCAGAGGCGCAGGAGCCCCTGGGCGCGGCCGAGGTCGAGGCCGGCGGTCGGCTCGTCGAGGAGGAGGACGCGGCCGCGCTCGGGGCCGCCGGCGCTCGGTGGGCGGTCGCCCCAGAGCTGGGCGAGCACGCGCGCCACGTGCACCCGCCGGCGCTCGCCACCCGAGAGCGCGCCGAGCGGGCGCGCGGCGAGGCCGGCGACCCCCGTCGCGGCGAGGGCCTCGAAGGCGACGGCGTGATCGACCGGTCGCTCGACGCCGCGGCAGTGCGGCGAGCGCCCGAGGAGGACCACGTCGAGGGCGGTCATCGGGAACGGGAGCGCCTGCTCCTGGCGCAGGAAGGCCAGGCGCTTCGCCCGCTCGAGCGGGGCGAGCGCGCGCACGTCGTCGCCGCCGACGCGGACCGCGCCCGTGGCGCCGCGATCGCCCGCGAGGGCCTCGAGGAGCGTGGACTTGCCGGCGCCGTTGGGCCCGAGGAGCGCCACGACCTCGCCGGGGCGCGCCACGACGTCCACGTCGACGACGATCGGCCGCCCGCCGCGCCGGACGCCGACCGCGCGGGCGTCGAGGGCCGGGGTGGTCACGAGGTCCTCCGGAGGAGCAGCGCGAGGAAGAACGGGGCCCCGAGGAGGGCGGTCACGACGCCGAGCGGGATCTCCGCCGGCGCGACGAGCGTGCGGGCGACGGCGTCCGCGCCGAGGAGGACGGCGCCGCCGAGGAGGGCCGCGCCGGGCAGGACCACGCGGTGATCGGGGCCGGCGACGAGGCGGACGAGGTGCGGCACCACGAGCCCGACGAAGCCGATGACGCCGGCGAACGCGACGCCCGCGCCGACCGCGATCGTGGCGACGCCGACGGCGACGCGCTTCGTGCGCTCGACGTCCACGCCGAGCTGCCCCGCGTCCCGCTCCCCGAGGAGCATCGCGTTCAGCGCCCGCGCGAGGCGCCGCGTCGGGAGCAGCGCGACCGCGGTGAAGGCGGCGAGGATCCCGGTCGCGGTCCAGGTCATGCCGCCGAGGCTCCCGAGGCGCCACATCGTGACGGCGCGGAGCTGCGCGTCCTCGGCGACGAAGGCGAGGAGCCCCCCGAGCGCCTCCGCGACGACCGCGAGCGCCACGCCCGCGAGCAGCATGCGCGCGACGTCGACGCGCCCGTGGAGGAGCCCGAGGCGGTAGACGAGCCAGGCCGCGCCCCACGCGCCGGCGATGGCGAAGACGGGGAGCGCGGCGGGGCCGAGGTCGGCGGCCCACGAGAGCGCCGGGGTCGCGCCGAGGACGAGGAAGAGCGAGGCCGTGAGCTTGGCGCCGCTCGAGAGGCCGATGAGGCCGGGATCGGCGAGCGGGTTCCGGAAGAGCCCCTGGAGGACGGCGCCGGCGACCCCGAGGCCGGCCCCGACGAGGGCGCCGCCGAGGGTGCGCGGGAGGCGGATCGCGAGGAGCACGTCGGCCTCGACCGGGGTGAAGGGGACGCCGAGATCGAGCCCGACGGCGTGCGCGAGGATCGCGACGACCTTCCCGGGCGCGAGCGGGAGCGCGCCGAGCCCGACGGACACGAGGAGGGCGAGCGCGAGGAGGCCCGCGGCCCCCGCGAGCACGACGACCCCGCGGCGCCGGGCGCGGCGCACGAGCTCGCTCGCGCCGGCGGGCAGCACGATCTCGGCGGCGGCGCTCACGGCGCGGCGCCCCACGCGGTCTGGAGCTCGGCGAGCGCTTCGGGGGCGCGCGGGCCGAAGCCGAGGAGCGCGAGGTCGTCGATGGCGACGACGCGCCGGTGCTCGCCGGCTGGCGTGCGGGCGACGCCCGGGAGGGCGAGGAGCCCGTCGACCTCGCCGACGCTCGCGAGCCCGCGCCGCGGGATCAGGATCCAGTCGGGCGCGGCGGCGACGACCGCCTCGGCCGTGAGCGGCTTGAAGCCGTCGAAGCCGCTGATGGCGTTCTCGCCGCCGGCGAGCGCGATCATCCGGTCCGCGGGGGTGCCGCGGCCCGACACGAGCAGGGTCTTCGTCCCGCGGGCGTAGACGAAGAGCGTCCGCGGGCGGCCCTCGAGCGCGGCGGCGCGGCGGCGTGCCGCGTCCACGCCGCGCTCGAGGGCGCCCGCCACCTCCCCGGCGCGTGGCCTCACGCCGAGGAGGTCGCCGAGGGCGCGCACCCGCTCCGCGGCGTCCTCGGGGCGCGTCGGGTCGGGGACGCGCACGATGTCCACCCCGGCGGCGGCGAGCTGCTCGAGGACCGCCGCCGGGCCGGCCTCGGTGGTCGCGACGATCGCGGTCGGCGAGAGCGCGAGGATCCCCTCCGCGCCGAGCTCGCCGAACATCCCGACCGACGGCAGCGCGCGCACCTCCGGCGGGAAGATCGACGTCCGGTCGACGCCGACGACCCGATCGCCGGCGCCGAGCGCGAAGACGATCTCCGTGAGCGGGCCGCCGGCGACGACGATCCGCGAGGTGTCCACGTCGCGGGCGTCGCGACCGGGCGTCGCGCTCTGCACGGTGAGGGCGTAGGCCGGCGCGGCCGAGGCGGCGGGCGCCTCCTCGGCCCCTCGGCCGCAGGCGACGGCGGCGAGCGCGACGGCGACGGCGAGCGTCGTCGCGAGGAGCCCGCGGGTCACGGGGTCTCCGGGGCGAACGTCGTCTGCCCGGGGCCGGCGTAGGTCCAGCGGAGCGCGTAGTCGGTGCCGTCCGAGCTCGTGATGGCGAGCTTCACGAGCGAGCCGTCGGCGGCGCGCACGAGGAACACGACGCCGGCCGTCGCGGAGACCGTGTGCGCGGTGCTGTCGTAGTCGTACCACGCCCCGAGGGCGGCGTTGCCGCTGACCTCGCCGGAGCCCGGCGGCCCGGGGCGCGGCGCCATGGCGTCCTCGACCCAGGTCGCCCCGGCCGGGACCGCGTCCACGGCGTCGAAGTCGGCGTCGGCGAGGCGGATGGCGGCGCCCTCCCCGCTCCCGCTCGTGCCGCCGTTCGTGCGCAAGGTCAGGTAGCTGATGGCGACGTCCCAGGCCGTCGAGGTCGCCGCGTCCGCCACGGCGACGACGCCGCCCGCGCGGAACGAGAGGTAGACGGGATCGGCGCCCGACGGCGCGCTGACGCTCGTCGTGTGCGCCTCGGGCGCGCGGGCGAGCGGGGCGCTGCGGAGGGACCAGGCCTCGCCGTCGACCGCGACGATGGCGAGCTTCGCGTAGCTCCCATCGGCGCGGCGCACGACGTAGGCCTGCGCCTTCGGCGCGAGCGTGTGGCTCGAGGGGTCGTAGTCGTACCAGCCGGCGAGGGCGGGGTTCGCGGAGATCTCACCGGAGCCCGGCGGGCCCGGGAGGGGCAGCATCGCGTCGACCTCGAAGCCGACGGTGTCCGTGGCCACGAGCGCGTCGTAGGCGCCGTCGGCGAGGCGCGCCCCGCCGAGGCCCGCGCCGCTCGTGCCGCCGTTCGTCGCGAGCGAGACGCCGCCGTGGATCCCGAGGTCCCAGCCGGGCGAGGTCGCCGGGTCGGACGGCGTGGCGATCTCACCCGCGCTCAGGTCGAGCCACGCCACGCCGGCGCTCGGCGCCGTGAGGTCGAGCTGGTCGTCGGGGACGACCGCTGGCGGCGGGTCGATGGGCGCCCAGAAGAACGTCACCACCCCGGGGCTCCCGGCGGCGTCGTAGTAGTCCACGACGCGCACCTTGAAGTGGTCGCCGGCGCGGTCGCGCACGACGTAGACGCGACCCTCGCGCGGCGCGAGCGTGTGATTGACGGCGTCGTAGGCGTACCAGCCGCCGTCGACGAGGAAGCCGAGGTCGAGATCGGTGTCCTCGTCGTCGCCGTCGGCGGCGTCCTCGCGGTAGCCGTCGGCGGGCGCCACGGTGAGGGCGTCGAAGTCGGCGTCGTCGAGGATCGCCACGGCGACGCCGCCCGTCCCGCTGACGCCGCCGTTGGCGGCGATGCGGAAGCGCTGGAAGGCGAGGTCCCAGGTGGCGTCGTCGGTCGGGTCCGCGGGCGTCACCTGCGCGCGACCGGCGAGGTCGAGGTAGACCCAGGCGGTCGCGTCGCTCGCGTCGACGGTCGTCGCGGTGACCCCGGCGCCGCGGTCGGCGTGGGTCACGAGGTCGGTGCCGGTCGCGACGCTGTCGCCGCCGACGAGATCGGGCATCTGGGCGGTGTCCGTGACGTCGGCGCCGGTGTCGCCGCCGCCCGCCGAGTCCGAGGACGGGGAGGCCCGTTCGTCGTCGCCGCAGGCGCCGAGCGCGAGCGCGAGCGCGAGGGCGAGGGGCGCCGCGGCGAGGGCGCGGCGGAGCGAGGGAGAGGGGTGCGAGAGCGCGTTCATGGCGGAGATCTCCGTGGGGGTCAGAGCCGGGCCTCGAGGCCGGCGTAGAAGAGGCGGGGGCGGAGGGGGGTGAGGTCGGCGTCGCCGGCGTCGAGCGCGTTCTCGAGGCCGGCGAAGACGGTGAGCGGCGTCCCGGGGATGGCCTGCGCGACGCGCGCGTCGAGGAGCGCGTAGGTCTCGGCGTCGCGGGTGGCTCCGGCGACGTCGGGGTCGGCGACGGGGCGCGGGCCGACGACGGCGAGGTGGGCGGCCACGCGGAGGCCGACGGCGGGCGGCTGCCAGGCGAGCCCGAGGGTGCCGCGGTGCTGGGCGCGCCCCTCGAGGATCGCGCCGCTCGCGTCGTCGCGCGCGTCGGTGAAGGTGTAGCCGAGGTCGACGGACAGGCCCTCGGCGGGGCGCCAGCCGACGGTGAGCTCGACGCCCTGCGAGGTCGCGCTCGCGACGTTCACGTAGGTGTAGGTCGAGGCGTCGAGGCCGACGGTGAGGATGAGGTCGCGGACGTCGTGGCGGAAGGCGAGCGCGCCGAGGGTCAGCGCCGGCGCGGCGCGCCACTCGGCGCCGAGGCGGACGCCGACGGAGCGCTCGGGGGAGAGGTCGGCGTTCCCGACGACGACGTAGCCGACGCTCGGGTTCTCGAAGCGGAGCGCGAGCTCCTTGAAGCCGGGGGCGCGGTAGCCGAGGCCGACGTCCGCGCGGAGGACGAGGGCGTCGCTCGCGTCGAGTCGCGCGGCGAGGCGCGGGGTGACGGCGACGCCGAACTGGGTGTCGACGTCGAGGCGCACGGCCGGGACGAGGACGAGGGCGGGGTCCTCGGCGACGGTCCACTCGTCCTGGGCGTAGGCGCCGACGCGACCGCGCGACGCCTCGCCGCCGTCGACGCGCTCGCTCTCGAGGCCGTCGAGCTGGGCGTCGACGCCGACGGAGACGAGGTGTGAGAGCCCGAGGAGGCCGCGCCAGGCGACGGCGGCCTCGGCGACGAGCTCGTCGGAGGTCTCCGCGCGGTCCTCGCGGTCGGAGCCGCGCTGGTCGTAGGCGAGCTCGCTCGCGTGCCAGGAGCCGGAGACGGTGGCCTCGAGGGTGTGGCCGGGGGCGAGGGCGAGGTCGGCGCGGACGAGGCCGGAGAGGGTGCGGGTGTGCTCGACGCGGTCGGTGATCTTGTAGCGCGCGTCGCCGTCGACGGTGGGCGGGAGGGTCTGGGCGTCGGTGCCCTCGGCGCGGCGCAGGAGGACCTGGAGGCGGGAGGTGAGGCGGAGGTCGGGGCCGGCCGTGACGCCGCCGTGGAGGGTGAGGGAGACGTCGTCGCGCCCGCTGCCGGTCGTGCCCGGGGTGGCGTCGAGGGAGTAGGGCTCGAGGTGACGCCAGGCGGCGGCGAGCTCGATGTCGCCGAGGTCGCCGCGGGTGCCGACGCTGCCGTGGAGGTCCGAGGCGGCGTCGAGGCCGTAGGAGGCGCTGAGGCTCGCCTCGACGGGGCGCTCGGCGCGCTTCGTGACGATGTTGACGACGCCGGCGAGGGCGTCGGAGCCGTACTGCGCGGAGCTCGCGCCGCGGACGATCTCGACGCGGGCGATGGCCTCCGCGGGGAGGCGGGAGAGGTCGAGCTGCTCGCCGGTGCGGCCGGCGAGGCGGACGCCGTCGACGAGGACGAGGACGTGGCGGGCGTCGAGGCCCTCGACCTGGAGGCCGGCGCCGCGGAAGGAGCGCTCGATGTCGAGGCCGAGGCGGGTCTCGAGGACCTCGGCGGCGTCGCGGGCGCCGGAGGCGGCGATGTCGGCGGCGTCGATGACCTGCACGGCGACGGGCGAGGCGTCGGGGGCGACGGCGTGGCGGGTGCCGGTGACGACGACGGGCGGCGCGACGACGGGCGCGGGGGCGTCGGCGCGGGCGCTGTGGGCCGCGACGAGGCCGGCGACCATTATGAGAACGATTCTCATCATGAACCAACGACAAAAGAGGGCCGCCACATCGCGAACTCGCGCGATGTAGTCAGGCCCTCAGGTGTTCTTCGACGACGTCGGGTGACTGGCTACCCGGCGATTCACACGATATTGAGAATCGTTATCATCAACAAGCAAAAAAGCGAGAGGTCGCTCGAGACGGCGGGAGCAGGCGATCGCCGACCGAGCGCGGGAGCAGGCGCTCGGCGGCGGTCGGCGGCCGCGCGCGCGCCCTCGTGCCGCTGCAGGAGCTCACCACGGAGGCACGGAGGCACGGAGGGAGCAGCGGAGCTCGGCCAACTCCGACGCCCTCCCCGAGACCTCCCGCGAGGCTCGCTAGCCACGAGGATCCAGACGCAAAGCCACGGTCGGGTCGCGCCGCGATCCCTCCGTGCCTCCGTGCCTCCGTGGTTTCCTTCTTCAGTTCAGCGAGTTGCCACCGAACCCAAGCAAGCACCGCCGATCGCCGGGAGCGACCTAGATCCCCATCGCCGTCAGCGCGTCCGCGAGCCGCCCCATCACCGTCGTGAGGCGCGGGTGCTCGCCCTCGAACTGGTCGATGCCGCCCTTCACGAGCTCGACGAGGCCCTCGGTGTCCTCGGGCGCGCGCTCCGCCGCGGGCGTCGTCAGGAGGCGGGTGATCCCGTCGCGCAGGCTCTCCAGCAGCTCCCGCGTCCGCTCGTCGAGCTCGCCGCCGGCTGCCGCCTCGCGCTGCACCTCGTCCAGAGCGTCCTTCAGTTGCTGGGTCTTCATGGCCGCCTCCCATGGCGCGTCGTTCTGTGCGATCCTACCAACACCGTCGGCACGCGTCAGCCTGGAGCGACCATGGACGAGAACGACCGCCCCGCCCCGCCCCCGGGCCTCCGCACGCGCGCCGTCCACGCCGGCACCGACGCCGCGCAGCCCTTCGGGAGCCTCACCGCCCCCATCGTCCAGACCGCCACCTACACCTTCGCGAACACCGCCGAGCTCGCCGCCCACATGCGCGGCGAGGTCGAGCGCCTCGAGTACGGCCGCTACGGCAACCCCACCCAGCGCGCCGCCGAGGAGAAGCTCGCCGCCCTCGACGGCGCCGGCGACGCCCTGCTCTGCGCGAGCGGCATGGCCGCCATCACGACCACCCTCCTCGCCCTCCTCCGCGCCGGCCAGCACGTCGTCCTCACCGACGACGGCTACCGCCGCACCCGCCAGCTCTGCCGCCAGGTCCTCGCGCGCCTCGGCATCGAGGTCTCCGTCGTCCCCGCCGACACCGCCGCCATCGTCGCCGCCCTGCGCCCCGAGACCCGCGTCGTCATGACCGAGTCCCCCACCAACCCCTATCTCCAGATCGCCGACATCCCCGCGCTCGCCGCGGCGCTCGCCGGCCACCCCGCGAAGCTCGTCGTCGACGCCACCTTCGCCACCCCGGTCAACCAGCGCCCCCTCGCGCAGGGCGCCGACCTCGTCATCCACTCGGCGACCAAGTACCTCGGCGGTCACAACGACCTCCTCGCCGGCGTGATCGCGGGCCCCGCCCCCCTCGTCGGCGCCATCCGCGAGCTCCAGGGCGTGCTCGGCGCCGTCCCCGATCCGCACGCCGCGTGGCTCCTCGTGCGCGGCCTCAAGACGCTCCCCCTCCGCGTCGCGGCCCAGAACGAGAGCGCCCTCCGCGTCGCGAGCGCCCTCGAGCGCCACCCGCGCGTCGCCCGCGTCTGGTACCCCGGCCTCGCGAGCCACCCGCAGCACGCCCTCGCCCGCGAGCTCATGACCGGCTTCGGTGGCGTCGTCACCTTCGCCCTCGACGCCGATCTCGACGCCACGAGCCGCTTCATCGACGCCGTCCGGATCTTCCGCATCGCCCCGAGCCTCGGCGGCGTCGAGGCCCTCATCGAGCAGGTCGCCCTCATGAGCTACTTCGAGCTCACCACCGAGGAGCGCCTCGCCATCGGGATCCGCGACAGCCTCGTCCGCCTCTCGGTCGGCCTCGAGGATCCCGAGGACCTCGAGCGCGCCTTGCTCGACGCCCTCGACACGTCCGCCTGAGCCCGCCCTCAGCTCTCCGCGCCGCGCGGCCCCGCCCAGCGCGTCACGATCCGCCGCATCGTCGCGATGGTGATCGGCTTCGAGACGTGCTCGTCCATGCCCGCCGCGAGACAGCGCGCGCGATCGTCCGCGAAGCCGTTCGCCGTGAGCGCCACGACCGGCGTCCTCCCCCGCGCCCCGTCGAGCCCCCGGATCCGCTGCGTCGCCTCGAAGCCGTCCATCTCCGGCATCTGGCAGTCCATCAGGACGAGGTCGTAGTCGCGCGCCGACGCCCGGTCGACCGCGCTGGCGCCGTCCTCCACGGTGTCGACGTCGACCCCGAGCCGCGCGAGGAGCCTCTCCGACACGAGCCGGTTGATGGCGTCGTCCTCGACGAGCAGGACGCGCGGCCGCTCCGCGGCGGGCGCCACGGCGATCGGCGCGCTCGGCGCGGCCTCCGCGACCGCTGGGGCCTCCGCGACCGGCAGCGCCAGCGTCGCCGTGAACGTGCTGCCCCGGCCGACGCTCGTGACGACGTCGACGTCGCCACCCATGCGGCGGCACAGCTCGCGCGCGATGAAGAGCCCGAGCCCGCTCCCGCCGAAGCGCCGCGTCGTCGAGGCGTCGGCCTGCTCGAACTCCTCGAAGATCACGCGGCGGCGGTCGGCGGGGATCCCGACCCCCGTGTCGGCGACGGTCAGCGTGACGCGGACGTCGCTCCCGACCCGCTCCGCGCTCGCGCCGACCTGGATCGAGCCCACGTGCGTGAACTTCACCGCGTTGTGGACGAGGTTGTGGAGGAGCTGCCGCACGCGCGTCTCGTCGCCGCTCACCCAGCGCGGGACCGTCGCGGCGACCGACGACGTGAGCGCGACCCCCTTGTCGGCCGCGGCCGGCCCGAAGAGCGTCGCGACGTCGGCCACGGCGCGCGGGAGATCGAACGGGACGGCCTCGAAGTCGAGCTTGTCGGTCTCGAGCCGCGTCGCGTCGAGCACCTGATCGAGGAGCCCGAGGAGCGCCCGCGAGGACCGCTGCGCCACCGCCGCCAGCTCCGCGTGCGCGCTCGAGAGCGGTGCCTCGCCGAGCAGATCGAGCGTCCCGATGATGCCGTTCATCGGCGAGCGCAGCTCGTGCGAGAGCGTGGCGAGGAGCCGCGACTTCGCGTCCGCGAGCCCCTCCGCCCGGCGGCGCGCCTCCTCGAGCTCCCGCGCCTTCTCCGAGAGCTCCTCGGTGCGCTCGGCGACCCGCCGCTCGAGGTCGTGCCGGTTCGCCTCGATGCTCGCCATCATGTCGAGCACGGCGCGCTCGAGCTCCGCGGCCTCCCGGAAGCGGACGCGCCGCGGCGCGAGCCGGCCCACGGCGCCAGGGCGGCCCTCTCCGAAGGCGGTGACGAGGTCGGCGAGCGCCCGCACCGGACCCGCGAGCCAGCCCGAGAGCGGCAGCGACACGAGCAGCGACACGAGCAGCACGAGCCCCGCGGCGCGCAGCGCCCGCGCGCGCAGGTGCGCCGCCGCCGCGAGGATCGGCTCCTCGGGGAGCGTGACGACGACCCGCCAGCCCGGGGTCCGCGCGTCGCGGATGGCCGAGGTGGCGCCGAGCACGTCGCGCCCCGCGTCGTCCACCCCGCGCAGCACGACGTGCTCGAGGCGATGCCAGGCGAAGATGCCGCCCACGGGGGCGTCTCCGACCGCCACGGCGTCGGTCGCCGCGGTGTCGACGATCGCGCGCCCGTTGTGGTCGAGGACGGCGGCGCGCGCGCCCTCGACGGGGCCGACGATGCGCCGCGCGAGCGCCGCGAAGGGCTGGAGGCGCAGCGAGCTCAAGATGGCCGCGTGGCGCCCG
Organism: Deltaproteobacteria bacterium; assembly: GCA_020632715.1. Taxonomy (GTDB): domain Bacteria; phylum Myxococcota_A; class UBA9042; order PHBI01; family PHBI01; genus JACKFA01. The sequence continues at coordinate 556,463 of JACKFA010000002.1, read as the reverse complement.
GACGGATCGGGGAGCGGCGAGGCGATGTGCACCGTCAGGCGGCGCGTGCGCTTCCCGCGCTCCACGCCGCCGATCGCGGAGTGGCCGGTGCGGGCCATGATCCCGACGTAGCCTCGATCCGCGTAGCTCGCGCCCGTGGCGGGCCGCCCGAGCATGAGCTGGGGGGACGACATCACGCCGTGGAAGGCGCCGTCCGTGATGACCGCCATGTCGCAGTCGGAGTTGTCGCGGTAGATGTCGAGGAGGCGCTGCCGCTCGGCGTCGTCGCTGCGCGCGCCGGCGATGAGCTCGGCCGCCGCTTCGTTCGCGTGCACCTCCTCGGCGAGCAGCTCCCCCACGCCGGAGCCGACGCTCCCCGCGAGCAGGCGCAGGTGCTGCTGCGCGTTCGCGAGCCCCTCGGCCTCCGCGCGCGACGCCTCCGCGAGCCCGACGACGCCGGTCGTCGTCCCGGCGACCGCCGAGAGGCTCACGAGGATGTAGGTTCGGATCCGCGGCAGCATGGCTCTCTCCGGCGACCTCCGGCGGGGGCGCGGCGACCGTAGGGAGATCGGCGCCCCGCGAGCGAGACTTGATCAGCATCGTCAACGTCTGTCGTTTCATGTAACGGCGTCGCGACGCGGCGCGGGCGGCCCGCGGCGTTGCGGTCCCCGGACGTTCGGCGGATGATTCGGAGAACCGACAAGGAACGACTCGGATGTCGCCCGAGGAGAGCCCCATCGTCCGTGAGCTCGCGCAGGTGCGAGCCCGCGAGGCCACCTACCGCACGCGCCTCGCCGAGCAGCGCGCGCTCGCGACGCGCCTCGGTCGCGCCGCCGCGGAGGTGCGGGACGTGATCCGCGACGCCCGCGGGCTCGCCCCCGATCGCCTCGTCGCGCGCGTCGCGCGCCTCTCGGCCACCGCGCTCGGCGTGGCCCGGGCGAGCGTCTGGCTCTACGATGACGCCCGGACGCAGATCGTGTGCCGCGTCATCCTCGTCGACGGGCGCGAGGAGCCGGCCGGCGAGGCCATCCGCGCCGACTCCTGCCCGGCCTACCTGAAGGCGCTCGGCGAGGCCGCCGCGGTCGCCGTGCAGGACGCGCGCGCCGATCCGCGCTCGGCGGAGCTCGCTCCCTACCTCGAAGAGCACGGCGTGGGCGCGCTCCTCGACATCCCGCTCCTCGTGCCGGGCGGGATCCTCGGCGTCGTCTGCCACGAACACGTCGGCGGGCCGCGCGCGTGGCACGAGGAGGAGATCGACTTCGCCGCGCAGGTCGGGGCCCTCGTGGGCGTCGCCCTCGAGGCGGAGCGCCGCGTCGCCGCGGAGCGCGCGGCGCGCGGCACCGAGGCGCGCTACAAGCACCTCGTCGAGTCGCTCCCCGTGACGATCTACGCCTTCGACGCCCGCACCGGCGAGCTCGTGTACCTGAGCCCGACCGTCGAGGAGCTCACCGGCGAGCCCGCGGACGCGTGGCCCCTCGATCGCGCCGTGGCGCGCTGGGTCGCCGCGATCGACCCCGAGTTCCGGGAGCCCGTGGAGCGACGCCTCGGCGCGGGGGAGCTCGACGGGCTCGTCGAGGAGCTCGTGTACCCGGTCGACCTCGCCATCGGGCGCCGCTGGATCCGCGACACGGTCGGCGTCGTGCGCGACGCGGTCGGGCGCCCCATCGCCGTGCAGGGCATGTTCTGCGACGTCACCGAGCTCTACCGCACCGAGCGCGCGCGCGCCGAGGCGGAGCGCCGCTACCGGACGCTCCTCGAGAGCGTCGAGCTCATCGCGGTGATCCTCGACCCCGAGGGGCGCGTCGAGTTCGTGAACGACTACTTCCTGCGCCTCACGGGGTTCTCGTCCGAGGAGGTCGTCGGCGCGCGCTGGTTCGACCTCGTGGTGCCCGCCGAGGAGCGCGCCGCGACGCGGCTCGCCTTCGATCGCGCCGTCCGGGGCGGGGAGGTCGCGACGCGCACCGAGAGCACGCTCCGGCCGCGCGCCGGGCGGGAGCGGCGCATCGCCTGGACGAACACGGTCCTGTCCGGGCCCGACGGCGAGATCGTCGGGACCTCGAGCCTCGGCCTCGACATCACCGATCGCCTCGAGCTCGAGGCGATGCAGATGCAGAACCAGAAGATCGAGAGCCTCGGGCGCCTCGCGGTCACCGTCGCGCACGACTTCAACAACCTCCTGACGGTCATCGCGGCCGGGGTCGAGGAGCTCGGCGACGACGCCACCCCCGCGGACGACCGGCAGCGCGCGCGCAGCGAGATCGACGCGGCCGTGCACCAGGCGAGCGAGCTCACGGCCGGCCTCCTCGCCTACGGCCGGCGGCCGGGCAGCCGACCGGCGCGGCAGGCGCTCGACGAGGTGGCGGCGGGGGCGCTCCCGATCCTCGAGCGCATCGCGCGCGACGAGGTCCGCCTCGAGGTCGAGCTCCACGCGGACGGCGCGGGCGTCGCCGTCGACGCGAACCACCTCGGGCAGCTGCTCGTGAACCTCGTCACGAACGCGGTCGACGCGACGCGTGGCCACGGCGAGCTCGTGCGCGTCACGACGGAGCTCGTCGAGCTCGGCCAGGACGAGGCGCGCGCGCTCGGCCTCACCGCGGGCGGCGGCTACGCCGTGCTCACCGTGGCCGACGACGGCGCCGGCGTCGCGCCGTCCGCGCGCGAGCGCCTCTTCGAGCCGTTCTTCACGACGAAGGGCCCGGGCCGCGGCACCGGGCTCGGGCTCGCGATGTGCGAGTCCATCGCGCGCCGCGCGGGCGGCGTCATCGCGGTCGAGAGCGCGCCGGGACACGGCGCCACGTTCCGGGTGTACCTGCGCCTCGTCGACGAGTGACGGGGGCTCGGGTGGCGGGCGCGAGCCGCGCGTGGCATAGTCCGGACCGCTCAGATCACCCCCCACCCAGGAGGAGACATGCGTCCAGCCCGCATCATCGTCCCCGGCCTCGCGCTCGTGCTCGGCGCGTGCGGCATCAGCCAGGAGGTCTTCGACAAGGAGGTCGGCAAGTGGAAGGCCGCCACCGAGCAGTGTCAGACCGAGAAGGACGCCGCGCTCGCGGAGAAGGCGTCGCTCGAGGAGGCGAAGAAGAAGCTCACCGACGAGAACGCGCAGCTCACGACGGAGAAGACCGCGTGCCTCGATGAGCTCGCCAAGGTCGCGACCGAGAAGGGCGCCGTCCAGGGCGACCTGAACGCCGCGCTCGCGCAGCTGAAGCTCATGCGCGACATCGCGGCGAAGCAGAAGGCCACGCTCGACGCGCTGATGAGCGGGCTCCAGTCGATGGTCACGGCCGGGAAGATCAAGATCGTGCGCCGCAACGGGCGCCTCGTGGTCGAGATCGCCGAGAACATCCTCTTCGACTCCGGCAAGTCGGCGCTCAAGGCCGACGGCAAGGACGCGCTCACGCAGATCGCGCCGGTGCTCGCGAGCGTGAACCGCGAGTTCCAGGTGTCGGGCCACACCGACAACGTCGGCAGCGAGGACTTCAACTGGAAGCTCTCGATGGACCGCGCGCTGACGGTGCTCTCGACGCTGCGCGGCGCCGGCTACCCCGGCGAGCGCATCTCGGCGGCCGGCTACGCCTGGTTCCAGCCGGTCGGCACGAACGACACGAAGGACGGCCGGCAGCAGAACCGGCGCGTCGACATCGTGCTCGTGCCGAACCTCGAGGAGCTGAAGCTCCTCCCCTCGGTCTCCGCGGCGCCGGCGTGCGGCGAGTACCTGGCGCTGGCGGAGGAGCTCGGCGAGCTCTGACGGTCAGCGCGCGGCGTTTCGACGACCCCGGCGCTCGGGGGCCCCATGGCTCAGGATCGGTGTTGGCGTTGCACGACTCTCCTCGATGACGCGGCGCGTCAGAGGGGGACGTGCCAGAACTGCGGCTCACCGGTCGCCAAGCGGGCCTCGGGCGCCGGCGGCGACTCCGCCGCGGACGCGGGGGGCGACGGCGAGGGCATCGTCGTCGGCGCGGCCGACGACGCGGCGCCCACGGACGCGACCGTCGCCGACGCGACGCTCGCCGACCTCGTGCGCGAGGCGCGGCGGGCGAGCGAGGCGAAGACCATCGCCGAGGAGCCGAGCGGCGAGGACCTGCAGGCGACGCTCGCGATGGACCCCGGAGGCCCCGGCGAGCGAGCGCCGCACGTGGTCGCGGCGACCCTGGCGTTCGGGGACGACGTGAGCGCCGCCGTCCGTCGCGCCAAGGCGGCGGCCGACGCGAAGGGCGCCACGGACCCGCAGACCGCGGCCACGGCCGGCGACGCGGCGCCCGTGGCGTCCACCCTGGCCGCGCCGGGCGGCGCGGCGCGAGCGGCGAGACGACCGCGGCCGGGCCGCTCCGGCGCTACGCGGACGGCCGCTTCGTGACCATCGGCGGCGCGGACACGGTGGCCGAGGGGGCCGCGACCGCGCAGGCGCAGCCGCTCCCGTACGGGCGCGACGACGTGCGGATGCGGATCGGCGCCTACGACGTGCTCGACGAGCTCGGCCGCGGCGGCATGGGCGTGGTCTACAAGGCCTACAGCCTGCGGCTCTGCCGGCCGGTGGCGCTCAAGATGCTGACGGCCGGGCGGCACGCCTCCGAGGCGTCGATCGTGCGCTTCCAGAACGAGGCGATGCTCGCGGCGCGGCTCCAGCACCCCAACATCGTGCCGGTCTTCGACGCCGGCGAGCACGAGGGGAACCTCTACTTCGCGATGGGCTTCGTCGAGGGGGCGGGCTTCAAGTCGCTCATCGACGCGAGCACGAAGGAGGCCGTGCGGGACGGCGTGCGCGTGCTCGCGCGGGCGGCGCGCGCGCTCGACTACGCGCACAAGCGCGGCATCGTCCACCGCGACGTGAAGCCGGACAACATCCTCGTCGACCTCGACGGCGAGCCGCAGCTCACCGACTTCGGCATCGCGAAGAACGTCGAGCGCGAGGTCGGGCTCACGAAGTCGGGGGCGCTCCTCGGGACGCCCGCCTACATGGCGCCCGAGCAGGCGAACCCGACGAAGGACAAGATCGGCCCGCTGACCGACGTGTACTCGCTCGGCGCGACGCTCTACCACCTGCTCACCGGGCGCCCGCCGTACAAGGGCGAGAGCCCGCTCGAGATCCTCGTCGACCTCATCGAGAAGGAGCCGGAGCCGCCGCAGGTCGCCGCGAAGAAGGCGAAGCGGCCGCCCGTCGACGCGGACCTCGCCACCATCTGCCAGAAGGCGATGGAGAAGCGCGCGAGCGAGCGCTACGCCTCGGCGGCGGCGCTCGCGGACGACCTCGAGGCGTGGCTCGACGACCGCCCCATCGCGGCGCGGCCCATCGGCGCGACCGAGCGGCTGAAGAAGCTCGTGCGCCGGAACCGCGCGGCCTTCGTGGGGCTCCTCGTCGCGTTCTCGACGTTGATGCTGCTCGCGGTCGGCTTCGGCGTGGTGCTCGCGGTGAACATCGACCGCACGAGCGACTCGCTCCGGATCATCGACCACCAGGCCGCGGTCGATCAGGCGACGACCCTCGAGCGCGCCATCACGACGAACATGAAGCAGGGGCGCGCCGACGTCGTGCGCGAGCTCGTCTCGAACCTGCGCGGCGACCCGAAGCTCTCGCGGATCGAGGTCGTGCGGGTCGACAAGACGCTCGCCTATACCGATCGATCTACCCAGGGCGCGGTGCAGTCGCGCATGGCGAGCGAGAAGCTCCGCGACTGGGTGAAGGCGAAGAAGCCGGCGATGGCGCCGAAGCTCGACATGCTGATGAGCGTGGCGGTGCCGGCGATGCAGGAGATGGCCGCGCCGAAGGAGCCGCCCCGCTTCGACGTCGACGACGCGACCTGGCGCGATCTGCTCGCGAAGGGCGAGATGACGAGCCGCGAGGAGGTCATCGACGGCAAGAAGCAGCTGACGCTGATGAAGCCGATCCCGAACGGCGAGGCGTGCCAGATCTGCCACGGCTGGTCCGGCCCGGACGCGGAGCAGCCCGCGTGGGACAAGCCCGCGCACGCGGGCGACGGCTACGGCTACGACGACGAGGCCGGGCCAGGGTTCGACCCGGAGAACAAGATCCGCGGCGTGCTCGTGGTGCGCCGCTCGCAGGAGGCGGTCGAGGCGCAGATCGCGGAGAACGAGCGCGCGACGCTGGTCGTCGGCGCCGCGACGGGCGGCGTCTTCCTCCTCCTCCTCTTCCTGTTCGCCCGGATCTTCGGGGTGCGCCTCCGCCCGCGCCGCTTCGGCGGCGGGAAGGGCGCGTGACGAGCCGGGCGCCGCGCCCGCGGGGGGGGCTCCGATGCGCTTCTTCGTGAAGCCCACGGACGTCGGCTTCGCCGACAAGTCCGACACCTTCTTCACCTGGGACTTCACGGTGGCGGCGCCTGCGTCGGAGGCGTTCGACGCGCTGACGGATCCGGCGCGCTTCATGCGCTGGTTCCCCGACGCGAAGCGCGTGGCCTGGGTGACGGACGCGCCGCACGGCGCGGGGAGCGTGCGCGACGTGGCGCTCCGCGGGATCACGGTCCGCGAGAAGGTGCTCGTCTGGGAGCCCGGGCGGCGCTTCTCCTTCACGGTGGTCGAGAGCTCGCTGCCGCTGCTCTGGCGGATGGTCGAGGACTTCCGCTTCTCCTCGGCCGGCCGCGAGACGCGCGTCGAGTGGACCATCGCCTACCAGCCGCGACTGCTCGTGCGGCCGCTCGAGCGGGCGCTCAAGCCGCTGATCTCGCGCACGTTCCGCGTCGCGTGCGATCGCCTCCGGCGGCACCTCGCCAACGGCTCGCAACAGGGGTAGAACGGGCGTCATGGAACGCTGGCAGCTCCTCCGCAAACGCCACCTCACCCGGGAGGGCGAGGCGCGCGTCGTCGCCGCCATCGGGCGCGCCGAGGCCGGAAACCGCGGCGAGGTGCGCGTGCACCTCGAGTCGCGCTACCCGGGGGACGGCCCGCTCGGGCGCGCGGCGGCGCTCTTCGTCGAGCTCGGCATGGACGCGACGCGCGACGGGACGGGGGTGCTGCTCTACGTCGCCGTCGACGACCGGAAGGCGGCGGTGTTCGCGGGGCCGGGTGTGCACGGCGCGGGTGAGGCGGGCTTCTGGGAGGGCGTGGTCGGCGAGGTCGCGGCCGGGTTCGCGCGCGGCGACCGGGCCTCCGGGCTCGTCCGCGCCGTCGAGCGCGTGGGCGAGCTGCTCCGCGTGGCCTGCCCCGGCGAGGACGCCGCCGGGAACGAGCTCCCGAACACGGTGAGCATGGGATGAGCGCGCGACGCGAGGCCCCGCGGGAGGTGAACTACGACGACGTCGACGACGTCATCGGCATCGCCTCGGAGATGGAGGACGTCGCCCGCGAGCGCCTCTCGGTGGAGGAGCTCGAGTCGGTCGCGCGGGACCTCGAGATCCCGACCGAGTACGTGCGCCCCGCGGTCGACGAGCTCCGGCGGCGGCGGGCGGCCGAGCTCGCCGCGGTGGCGGCCCGACAGCGGAAGCGCCGGCTCGCGTTCGCCGTCGCGGGCGGCGTGATCGTGGCCCTCACGCTCTGGGTGGTCGTCACGGGCTCAGGCCTCTCGGGGCTCGTCACGGACGCGGCGCGCCAGCGCGCGCAGGTGGTGAACGTGATGCAGCGCCAGGCGGCGACGACCGCGGGCCTCGCCGGCGGTGGCGGCGGCGCGACCGAGCGCGAGCGCCACGCCGAGCTCTCGGGGGCGGAGAACCGCGTGCGCGTCGAGCGGAAGCGCTACGACGACGTGGTCGCCGAGTACAACGCGGGCGCCGTCGGCTTCCCCGGGGGGCTCGCGCGCACGCTCTACGGGCTCCCGAAGACGCTCCCCTTCTCGACGGAGATCGGCACGTGGTGAGCGCCCGACCGCTCCGCTCCTGGCGAGGCGCGGCGGCGCTGCTGCTCGCGGCGCTCGTCCTCACCCTCGGCGCGGCGCCGGCGGCTCGCGCCGACACGTACCACCCGACCCTCTCGCAGCCGGTGACCGATCTCGGCGGCTACCTCACCCCGGCCGAGCGCGAGACGGTGAGCGCCAACCTGGTCGCCTACCGGCAGGCGACGGGGATCCAGCTCGCGGTGCTCCTCGTGCCGACGACGGGGGCCGAGGGCATCGAGGACTACGCGCAGGCCGTCTTCGACCTCTGGGGCGGCGGCTCGAAGGAGCGCAACGACGGGGCGCTCTTCGTGCTGGCCGTCTCCGACCGGCGCAGCCGCCTCCAGCTCGGTTACGGCCTCGAGGTCTACCTCTCGGACGGCGAGGCGCTGCTCCTGCTCGACGAGCTGCGGCCGGCGCTCCGGGACGCGCGCTACGCGGACGCGACGAACCAGCTCATCGAGGGGCTCTGGCACGCGACCGCGGACGTGAAGCCGGGGGAGAGCATCGCGCCGTCGCTGCCGCGGACGCCGTGGTTCCTGTGGCTCGTGCTGATCCTCGCGGCGGGCTGGGGTTATTGGTGGCGCGTCCGGCGACCGACCGTGAAGAGCAAGGCCGCGCGGCGCAAGGCGCGGAAGGCGGGCGAGGAGGTGCCCGACCGCGCCTCGCTCGACGCGCTCGCGACCTACCGGAAGCTCGAGGCGACCGCGCTCTTCGCGGCGGTGCCGGTGCTCCTGCTGCTGACGACCGCGCCCGCGCTCGACAACGCCATCGCCTACCCGTTCGTGTGGCTCGCGTTCGCCTTCGTCGGCTGGTGGTGGGCGTTCGCGTGGGTGACCTCGCCGGTCGGGCGGTGGATCGTCTTCGCGCTGCACCTCGGGATCATCGCGCCGACGTTCGTGAGCCTCTTCGGCGACGGCCTCGTCGACTCGCAGGACTGCGCGATCCTCGCGGGCGCCGCGTTCTTCGTGTGCGGCTTCGTCTCGATGGTCCACGTGTCCGCCATCGGCGCGCGCGGGCGAACCTACGGCGGCGGCGGCTGGTCGAGCTCCTCGTCGAGCTCGTCGTGGTCGTCCGGCTCGTACAGCTCGAGCTCGTCGTGGTCCTCGTCGAGCTCGTCGTCGAGCTCGTCCTCGTCGTACTCGTCGTCGGACTGGAGCGGCGGCGGCGGGAGCTCGGGAGGCGGCGGCGCGAGCTCGTCGTGGTGAGCGCTCACAGCGCGTGAACGGCGTTCACACCGCCGTGGTGGCCGGGTCCTCGACGGGCTTCACGAAGCGCCCGCGCTCGTAGTCCTTCACGACGCCCGGGAAGCGCAGCGCCGAGCAGTGCATGACGACCCAGACGCCCGGCTCGAGGAGCTGCACGCCGAGGAGGGCCTCGGTGAGGTTCTGGTGGGCGTCGGTCGCGCGCATCTCGTAGGGCCGCATGGCGCCCGTGAGCACGATCGGGACGCGCGGGGTGCCGAGGTCGGCGGCCATCTTCTCGCCGGTGACGGTCAGGCGGTCGGTCCCGTGGACGACCACGACGCCGTCGAAGCTCTCGGCCATGGCGCCGGCCGTCTTCGCGATGAGCGCGTGGTCGGCGGCGGTCATGTCGAGGCTGTCCTTCTTCATGAGCGGGACGCGCGCGATCTCGAGCCCCGGGTGCTCGAGCCCCGCGAGCATGACGTCGAGCACGGACACCTCGTTCGTGAGGATCCCGCGCAGGGCGTCGTAGGTCTTCTCGATGGTCCCGCCCGTGGAGATGATGCAGATGCGCTTCTTCGCCATGGCTGCGGGCTCTATCACCCTTTCCGCCCAGGCGCGAGCGCCGTCCGCGTCGGGTCGCCGTGCCTCGGGGCTGCCGCGCGCGGCCCCGTGCGCTATACCTGTCCCGGCCATGACGGAGCCCGCAGCCGACGGCGACCGCCGCGTCACCCTCCCCCGCCCCGAGCGCCCCTACGACCTCCGCGTCACGTTCCGGGCGCCGAGCTGGGGCCCCGGCGATCCGCTGACGCGCCTCGATCCCGAGCGCGCCATCGCGTGGCGCGCGACGCGCACCCCGGACGGGCCCGCCTCGTACCGCGCGTGCCTCCTCCCGGACGCGGTGGTCGTCGACGCCTGGGGCGAGGGCGCCGACTGGGTCGCGGCCCGCGCGAGCGCGCTGGTCGGCCTCGACGACGACGGCGCGGGCTACCTCACCGACCACCCGGCCCTCCGCGACCTCGCGCGCCGCTACGCGGGGGCGCACCTGCCGCGGAGCGGCACGGTCTTCGAGCACGTCGTCCCGGCGGTCATCCACCAGCTCGTCCAGAGCGCGGACGGGCGCGCCTGGTGCCGAGCGCTGGCGCGGCGCCTGGGCGAGCCGGCGCCGGGTCCGGGGGAGCTCTGGCTCTACCCGACGCCGCGGACGCTGCGCCACACGGCGCCGCACGTCCTGACGGACCTCGGGATCCTGCGGAAGCAGGCCGAGACGCTGAGGCGGGCGGCCGAGGGGGCGCGCTTCCTCGAGGCGCTCGCGGGCGAGCCGCCCGGCGAGGCGACGCTCGCGGCGCTCCAGAAGATCCGCGGCGTCGGGCCGTGGACGGCGAACAAGGTGCTCTGGTGCGGCTTCGGCTGGGCGGACGCCGTCCCCGTCGGGGACTTCCACGCGCCGAACGGGGTCGCCTGGGCCCTCGCCGGGGAGGCGCGCGGCGACGACGCGCGGATGCTCGAGCTCCTCGAGCCCTTCCGCCCCCACCGCGGGCGCGTCGTGCAGTGGCTCGAGGTGTCGGGGACGCACGCGCCCAAGTTCGGCCCGCGGCTGCCGCGGCGGACGCGCATGTAGGCTGGACTTCGAGCCGCGGGGGCACGCGGGCACCCCGCGAACGTGACCACGGAGACGCGGAGACACGGAGGGGGCACGGAGGGCGCGGCGCGGAGCGCTGAGGCTCGGGATCGGGCTGCGGTTAGCGGCGACCCACGCGCGCCCTCGCGCGCCGCCGGCCCGCGAGGCCCATCACCGCGAGGAGCGCGAGCGCGAAGGCCAGCGCCCCGCCGCCCACGCCGCCGCCGGCGCAGCCGCTGCTCGACTTGCCGCTGATCGCCTGCGTGCCGCCGGTGCCCGGGTTGAGGGTCGGGTCCCCCGTAGGGTCCCCCGTAGGGTCCGTCGTCGGGTCCCCCGTAGGGTCCGTCGTCGGGTCCCCCGTAGGGTCCGTCACCGGATCCGTCACGACCGGCTCGAAGCAGCCGTTCTGCAGGTCGTAGACCCGCACGTCGTCGATCGCCGCCTCGGACAGGCTCTGCGGCTCCTCGTCCCGCGCCGTCACGCGCAGCACGATCGACGCCGGCAGCGGGTCGACCAGGTCGCGCAGGCGGAAGTCCTTCTGCCGCCACGCCCCCTCGTTCGTGCGGTCCTCCTCGACGAGGATCCAGGTGGTGCCGTTGTCCGGCGAGAGCTCGACCGTGAGCGGGTCGTTGTCGTCCGGGAGGACCTGCCGGTTCCCCGCGTTGAAGTCGAGCCCCGTGCGCCAGGTCTGGTACGCGAGGTGCGGGTCGACCGCCCCGTCGAGCGCGATGAGCGGCGACCACGCGGTGGTCTTCCCGCCGTCCACGTCGAAGGAGCCGATGTCGCTGCCCGCCTGCGCCCCGGTCACGAGCGCGCTGTCGTCGTCGGCGCCCGCGTCGGGCTGCGTCTGGAAGTCGACCCCGACCTGGCTCGCGTTCACCCCGTCCGGCCGATCGCGCTCCCACTGCCCGCTCGCCGCGTCGTCCGTCGCGTCGGCGTCCACGATCCACCCGAGGTCCTCCTCGAACGTGTCGTAGAAGAGGTCGTCGTAGCCGATCGGCAGCTTCACGCGCCCCACCGACAGCAGATCGCCCGTCACGAGCTCGAGCTGGAGCGTCTGCGTCGCGCCGCAGGGCGCGTCCGCCCCGATCGTGACCACGAACGGCTCCTCGAGCGTCGTCGTCGCGCCCGCCGCGAGCTCCGGGAAGAAGAGCGGCGTGTTCTCCACGGCGAGATCGACCCCCTCGGGCGCCACGAGGTGCACCCGCGGCGCGGCCGCCGGGCCGCCGCCCGTGTTCTTCACCGTCACCCGGATCGCCGCCTTCTCGCCCGGCTCGAGCGCGCCGTCGCCGTCCCCCTCGAGCTCCGTCACCTGCGCCCCCGTGAGCGCGAGCTTCGGCCGGTCGCAGTCCGCCGTCACGCGGCTACAGAGCGTCGCGCGCCCGTGGGTCCACTCCGAGAACTTCTGCTCCCAGATCCCGCTGAACGTCGCGATCTGCGAGACCGTGCCGCCCACCTCGTCGATCGACGTCCCCGGCGCCGTGATCAGCACGTACGCGATGCGGAACTCGTTCTGCGAGCCGGCGCGGTCGGGGCGCCGCGTGCCGTTCGCCGAGATCACCTGCTCGATGGTGATGTCCTTCCGCGTGCCGCGCGCCTTGAGGCCCGTCGGGAGCTCCTGCGTCTTCCCGAGCGCGCGCCCCTGGTACGTCGCGTTCTCGATGAGGAACCACGGCGGCACCTCGCTCGCGTCGTAGAGCCCCATCCCGTAGAGGTCGAGCGGCGAGTAGTTCAGGTTCTTCCCGGTCACCGTGAAGGTGCCGTCGCCGTTGTCGCGCCAGGCGTGCCCGTCCTGCACGGAGCCCCCCGTGTCCATGAGCACGTTCCAGTGCGCCTCGTCGCGCCCGAGCATGCCGTTCGACGCGACGCCGCCGTCGTCGAAGAGCATGAACGCGAGCCAGCGGTGGCTCATCTCCTGCCCCATCACGGGGTAGATGAAGTTGTTGGGGTTGCCGATCCCGCCGTAGACGTCGATCGACTTCATGTTCAGGACGCCCTTTAGGCGCCCGTTCGGGCCCGAGCCCCAGAAGCGCGACTGGTCGTAGACCTCCTGCCCGAGCCCGCGCACGTCGTTCCGGGCGCCGATGTAGTAGGCGAGCCCGTCGGCGCCGTAGTCCCAGAAGTCCGTCCACACCGCGACGAAGTCGAACTCGTCGCCGTACTCGGAGAGCACGCGGTCCACGATCACCGGCAGGTTCTGCACCTGATCGTCGATGCGCACGCCGTAGCGCCCGCTCCCGAGGTCGCTCACCGTGGTGCTGTCCCCCTCGAGGACGATGATCTCGCCGGACACCGTGATCGGCGCCGGGCTCGCCTTCCGCACGCGCGGCTCGGCGACGCGGCCGCGGATCGTCGCGCCGAACGCCTCGCGCACGAGCGCGCTCGGGCTGAAGTCGCCATGGCGGAGGAGGTCCTCGAGCCCGATCTCGGGCGGGGTGACCGGCTCGCCGGCGAGGGCGGGCGCGGCGGTCAGGGTGAGGGCGACGCCCAGGGCGGCGGCGGTGGTCCTCATGCTGGCTCCTCGGCGTGGGGTTCGCCCGGGCAACCGCCCGCGACGCTGCCACGAGATGCGATCCCGGGGGAGGCGGTCAACCGGGTTCGGGATTTGGAACCGCCGTGACGCTCAACGAAACCGCGAGATCTTCACGAGGTTCCAGGTGTTGAAGCCGTGGTTGTCGACGTGGAAGTACACCGGCGTCCCGGCGGGCGCGGCAGCCGTCACCGCGAGCCGCGGCGTGTAGAAGCCGCCCTCCGACGGGATCGGGACCTCCTCACCCCAGACGAGGGCGTCGCCGATGCGGACGTCGATGTGCGCCATCGCGACCTCCGGCGCGGCGAGGCGCCCGTTCCAGGCGATGATCTCCACCTCGTCGCCGGGCGCGAGGTCCGCGGCGAGCGGCTGCACGAGGGTCGCGTAGTCGCACTTCCCGGTGTCGATCTCGATGAGGTCGATGTCGACGTACCAGGCGCCGTCGACGCAGCGCGGCTCGGCCGGCGCGCGCGCGACGAAGGGATCGTCCTCCGGCGCGGCGAGGGTCCAGAGCGGGGCCTCGACGAGGGACACGCCGAAGTCCTCCTCGGCCGTGTCGGCAGAGGTCCCGTCGCCACCTGCGTCTCCGGCGGTCGCGTCGGCGAGGACGTCGGCGCCACCGGTGTCCGCCGCGGCGTCACCGCCGTCGCTCCCGCACGCGGCGACGCCGAGGAGGAGGGGGAAGAGCACGGCGCTGGGCAGACGGCGGATCATGGCGCCGCGAGGGTAGCGTGACGGGGCCGGGTCGGCGCAACCCCGTTCGCGATAAAGGACCTGCGCGTCGCGGTTTGGCGGCGGGGCCCGGCGTGTCTATGGATAGGCCTCATGGACTCGCGATCCCCCGCCCGAGTGCTGGTCGTGGCGCCCGACGACGCCGCGCGCGACTCGCTGACGCTCGCCCTCGGCGACGTGAGCGACGTCATCGGCGTCGCCGGCGACGGGGTCCCCTTCGAGCTCGGCGCGCAGAACGACGACTTCGATCTCATCGTCTGGGACGAGGGCGCCACCGCCGCCGCGGCCCCCACGCCGCGCGCCGGCGTGCCCCTCCTCGCCCTCGTGGGCGACGCGGAGCGGGCGCGGGCCTGGCTCGCCGGCGGGGCGCGGGGCGCGCTCCACCGCGAGCGCGACGGCGGCCGGGTCGCCGCGGCGCTGGCCGCGATGGGGGCGGGGCTCGTGGTCGTCGACGAGGCGTTCGGGCCGGCCCTCGCGGACGCGAGCGCCCGCGGCGGGGACACGGCCGTCAGCGCGACGCCCGCGCCGACGCTCGCCGAGCCGCTGACCGCGCGCGAGCAGGAGGTCCTCGAGCTCATGGCCGAGGGGCTCTCGAACAAGCAGATCGCGGACGCGCTCGGCTTCTCGAGCCACACCGCGAAGTTCCACGTGAACACCCTGCTCGCGAAGCTCGACGCGGAGACGCGCACCGAGGCGGTCGTCCGCGCCGTGCGCCTCGGGGTCCTCGCGATCTGAGCGGTCCGGCGTCGGCGCCGGTCCCCGTGGCCGGTCGCCAGCTTTGGACACGGCGGCGGAGGACGCCTAGATTCAGGGACGGAGGTCACGATGAAGAAGCTCGCCACCGTCCGGGAGACGATGGACCGGTTCGTCGACACGCTCGGCCCCGATTGGGACGTGATGGACGCCATCGACTTCCTCCTCGAGAAGCGCGTCACGGGCGCGCCCGTCGTCGACGCGCGCGGGAAGCTCGTCGGCATGCTGACGGAGACCGACTGCCTGCGGATCGTCGCCACCGGCAAGGACGGCGACGAGCCGCACGGCAAGGTCGCCGACTACATGACCACCGACGTCCAGACGATCCCCGCGAACATGGACGTGTACTTCGCCGCCGGGCTCTTCCTGAACGCGCGCTTCCGGCGCTTCCCGGTCGTCGACGACGGCCGCCTCGTCGGCGTGGTCACGCGCTTCGACATCCTGCGCGCCGTGCAGCGCGGGCTCCGCTCATGAGCCGCCTACCGTGGCCCGCCGCGTGGCGACTTGACCGGAGCGGGGGCGGTCGATGACCATCTCCGCACCCCGTTCAACGCCCGCCCCACCGCGCCGCCCCGAGCGCGAGGCGGCGCCGCCCCCATGACCGCGGTCCTCCCCATGCAGAGCCCCTCCTCCGACGACAGCGACGACGCGACGACGCAGGCCGACGACGCCCGCGACGTCTCGCTCGCCGCGCGGGGTGAGCGCGGCGGGCTCGCGGCCCTCTACGACCGCCACGCCGGCGTCATGCTCGCCATCGGGCTCCGGATCCTGCGCTCGCAGCGCGAGGCCGAGGACCTCCTGCACGACGTCTTCGTCGAGGTCTGGCACCACGTCGGCGACTACGATCCGCGCCGCGGCACGGTCCGCACCTGGCTCCTCCTCCGCATGCGCTCGCGCTGCCTCGACCGCGTGCGCTCCGCCGGCTTCTCGCGCGGCGAGTCCCTCGACGCCCGCGAGGAGCGAGGCCTCCCGGGGCGGGACGGCGTCTCGGAGCAGGAGACCGACGTCGAGGGCGCCCCCGACCGGGCGCGGGTCAAGGCGGCCCTCGCCGAGCTCCCCGACACGCTCCGCGAGGTGCTCGAGCTCGGCTACTTCCGCGGCTTCTCGAGCAGCGAGATCGGCGAGGCGCTCGGGATCCCGACCGGCACCGTGAAGTCGCGCGTGCGCGTCGCCCTCGAGCGGCTGCGCGCCGCGCTCGGGGTGGCGTGATGGCGCGGCGGGACGACCTCGGCGCGGACGCGTTCCTGACGGAGGCGCTCGCGATCGACCCCGGCGCCGCCGACGTCCTCGCGGCCCTCGCCGCCGCGCTGCCGCCCGCGACGCCCTCGCGCGCGACGCGTGACCGCCTCTTCGAGACGCTCGGCCCGGGCCCCCTCACCCGCTTCGCCGGCGCCGTCGCGCGCCTCGCCGACCTCGCCGAGAGCCGCGCGCGCGAGCTCCTCGCCGAGCTCGCCGCGGCCGTCTGGGAGCCCGGCCCCGCCGGCACGGAGCTGCTCTGGGTCGAGGGGGGCCCCGCGACCGCCGGCTGCATCCGCGGCTTCGTCCGCCTACCGGCCGGCGCCACCTTCCCGGAGCACACCCACCTCGGCGAGGAGCGGCTGCTCGTGCTCGAGGGCGCCGTGACCGACGGCGGCGGCGGCGCGCTCCGGCCGGGCGAGGTCGCGACCGCCGCCCCCGGCTCGACGCACCCGACGATCGCGGTCGGCGGCGAGCCCGCGCTCTACTTCGTCGTCATCCGCGGCGGGGTCGATCTCGCCGACGGCACCCCCGTCCGCCCGAGGGACACCCCATGAAGACCGCCGTGCTCGCGGCCGTGGCCGCGGTCGTCTCGCTCCTCGTCGGCGCCTGCGCCGTGGCCGGCTTCATCGCGCGCGACGGCGACGGCAACCCCGTCTTCGTCGAGGAGGACCAGACCTCGAGCTGCACGACAGGCGGCTGCACGACCGCCTGTCCCTACGGGCTCGAGTGCGTCTTCAGCTGCGCGGGCGGCGGCTGCACGCAGATCGCCGAGGACGGCACGACCGCCACCTTCACCTGCAGCGGCGGGGGCTGCACGCAGCAATGCGGCGCCGGGGCCGAGTGCCACGCCCAATGCAGCGGCGGCGGCTGTGTGCAGCTCTGCGGCGAGGGCGCCGCGTGCGACTTCAGCTGCAGCGGCGACGGCTGCTCGGACTGAGGCGACGCCGCGTCGCGGCCAGCGGAGCGCACCACAACGCGTGTTACGAATTCCGGCCCGCGGTTCGTAACCGGGCCCGAAGCCGCCGCTTTCGATCACGGGCCCCGAGAGGGTAGCGTTCTCCGGAGCCGCGGCGCCCAGCCGGCGGCCCTTCCCGGAGCAAGCCATGACGCGCGTACCCCGCCACGTCCTCGTGGTCGCCGGCCTCCTCCTGTCCTTCGCCGCGTGCGGCGGCGACGACAGCGGCGGCACCGGCACGACGGGCACCGACACGAACACGACCGGCGGTGACACGACCGGCGGCGGCAACAACGCGGCGCCCGTGGCGAGCATCGACCGACCGCAGGACGGCGCGATCGTCGCGGCGGGGGCCCCGGTCACGTTCACGGGGAGCGCCACGGACGACCGCGACCGGCCGGCGGATCTCGCGGTCACGTGGACGACCGACCGGCGCACCGAGCCGCTCTTCACGGGGCCGCCCAACTCGCTCGGCGGGATCACCTTCGACGTCGGCGACCTCGCCGTGGGCGATCACGTCATCACGATGGCGGTCGTCGACAGCGGCGGGCTCGTGGGGCGCGACAGCGTGACGATCACGGTGAACGCGAGCCCGTCGGCGCCCGAGGTCGCGGTGACGCCGGCCGCGCCGACCACCGCCGACGCGCTGAAGGCGACGATCACGAAGGACGCGACCGATCCGAACCGCGCGTCGACCGCGCTCACCTACAGCTACGCGTGGTTCGTCGACGGCGCCCCGGCGACGGGGATCACCGGCGACACGGTGCCGGCGGCGCGCACGACGCGCGGCGAGGTGTGGGAGGTGCGCGTCCGGGCCAACGACGGGCTCGCGGACGGCGCCGAGGGGAAGGCGACGGCCACCATCGGCAACGCGCCGCCCGTGTGCACCGCGGCGAGCCTGCTCCCGAGCAGCGCGGACACCGCCGCGGACTTCACCTGCGCCTGCACGGCGAGCACGGACGCCGACGGCGACGACGTCACCGACACCTGCGCCTTCTTCGACGGCGACACCGCCCTCGACACGGGCGGCGCGTGCACGCTGCCCGCGGCGATGACCGAGAAGGGGATGGCGATCCGCTGCGAGGTCGCGGCGAACGACGGCGAGGACACAGGCCCCGCCGTGTCTTCCGGCACGGTGGACGTCACGAACGCGCCGCCGACGGCGCCGACGGCGACGCTCGGCCCCGAGCCGGCGGACGCCGCGACGGAGATCACCTGCGCGGTCGGGCTCGCGTCGACCGACGCCGACGGCGACTCGCTCCAGACCGAGGTGACGTGGCTCGTCGGCGGGCACGCGAACGCGGGGGTCACGGCGGCGACGGTGGTCGCCGGGACGCTCGCGAGCGCCTCGGGGGCGTCGGCGCGGCGCGGGGACAGCGTCACGTGCGAGCTCCGCGCCTTCGACGGCGCGGCGCGCTCGGCGGCGGGGACCAGCAACGCGGTCGTGCTCGGGAACGCGGCGCCGCTCGTCGACAGCGTCATCGTGAGCCTCGCGCCGGGCTCGGCGCGGCTCGACGAGACGGCGACGTTGAAGTGCCTCGCCGGCACGGCGGAGGACGCGGACGGTGACGCGCTGACGCTGACGTACCGCTGGTACGTGAACGACGTCGAGGTGACCGGCGTCACCGGCGCGAACCTCACGGGGGCGGACTTCGCGCGCGGCGACTCGATCTCCTGCGCGATCGTCGCGGACGACGGCCAGGGCGGCGTCGTCACGAGCGAGACCTCGAAGACGCTCGTGGTCATCGGCAACGCGCTGCCGAGCCTCGCGGCGGCGACGCTCACGCCGACGTCGGTCGGGCAGAACGGGCAGCTCACCTGCACGCCGCAGGGGTGGGCCGACCCGGACGGCGACGCGCTCGAGGTGGCGTACGGCTGGTTCGTGACGGTCGGCGCGACGCAGACGCCGATCGTCGGGGCGAGCGGCGGCACGCTCACGCCCGACACGCTCGCGCCCGGGACGCAGGTCGTCTGCGTGGTCACGCCGAAGAACGGCGCGGACACCGGCGCGCCCGTGACGAGCAACGTCGCGACCGTGACGGCGCCGGAGGCGACGGCGCCCGTGATGCAGGTGTCGGCGCCCGACGGCGCCCACGGCGACGTGCGCTGCGACTTCGTGACGCCAGCGCAGCACTTCGCGGGGAGCGTGAGCTACACCTACTTCTGGACGGTCAACGGCGGCGCCGAGGCGCAGGCGGGCGCGATCCTGACGAGCGCGAGCGACTGCGACCTCGTGACCTGCCGCGCGGTGGCGACGGACGGGGCGACGACGCTCTCGAGCGCGGCGGCGTCGCTGCTCCTGCCCGTGGGCGACGACTGCGACACGGGCGACGTCTGCAAGCCCCCGGTGTGTGAGGAGGCCGGCGGCTGCGGGTTCCTCCTCGCGAGCGACCTCCCGTGCGACGACGGCGACGCGTGCACGACGGACGACACGTGCGACGTCGGCTTCTGCGTGGCGCAGGGCTTCGCGGACGAGGGCGCGAGCTGCGAGGACGGCCTCTTCTGCACGGGCGCGGACACCTGCGACGGCGCCGGGTCGTGCCGTCCGGGCGCGGATCCGTGCGCGCGGCCGGCGTCGAGCTGCCTCGTCGGATCGTGCGACGAGATCGGGGGCACCTGCCTCAGCGGCCCGAAGGACGCCGACGCGCCCTGCAGCGACGGGAACGGCTGCACGCTCGGCGACCACTGCTCGGGCGCGGGCGTGTGCCTGCCCGGGAGCGACGTCGACTGCGGCAGCGAGAGCGACGAGTGCAACGCCGGCACCTGCCGGAGCCTCGGCCCGAACGACCACGTCTGCGACCTCTCGCCGCGCTCGGCGGGCGTCGCGTGCACGAACCCGGACTTCTGCATCGTCGGCTCGCAGTGCGACGGCGAGGGCGGCTGCGTCGGCGGGACGGCGCGCGACTGCCAGGCGGAGGCCGGTGATCAGTGCAACTCGGCGACCTGCAACACGCTCCAGGCGAAGTGCGTGCGGACGCCGCGCCCGCAGAACTCGACGTGCGACGACGGCGACGACTGCACGCTCACCGACCGCTGCTCGAACGGCGCGTGCGTGGGCGCCGAGAACGCCTGCGTCGCGGAGCAGCTGAGCTACGTCGACGGCGGCGGGCGGCGGCCGAGCGTGCTCTCGATGGGCTTCGGGCGCTACGTCACGCTCTGGGCGAAGAACACGACGGATCCCGACGTGTTCTGGCGCCTCTCGGACGCGCGCGGCGGGCGCGAGAGCGACGAGGTCGAGGTGAACTCGCCGGGCCGCCCGCTCGAGTGGACGACGGGGCTCGCGACGCGGCCCGGGGGCGACTTCATCGTCGGGTACTGGTACGGCGTGACCACGGTGAACACGACCTACACGGGCGCGTGCTCGAGCCCACAGGCGAAGACCGCGAGCGCGTCGGTGTCGGCGCGGGCGTACGACTACATCGGGACGCTCTACAACACGTCCGTCGCGCAGCAGGCGCTGCTCACGGCCGAGCTGAAGGTCTACTCCTGCGAGAGCGTGAACAACCGGATGGACGTCACCGCGGGGCGGATGTACCCGGTCCCGGGCGCGGCCGGCTTCGGGTTCGTGATCTCGGCGGAGGCGACGCGCACCGGTAACCTCGTCGAGATGATGTCGCTCTCGGTCCCCGACCGGAACGTGCTGCTCTACCCGGCGACGGCGCTCGTCGGCGTCGGCGCGCCGGTCGTCCTACAGGATGACGCGGGCGAGGATCGCGTCGCGACCGGCCTCCCCCTCGTGGTGAAGCTCGCGAACGACGGCTCGGGCGACTTCTTCGCGGCGTGGGTCGCGTTCGGCGGTGACCACGCCGTCGTCCGCCGCTACAGCGCGAACGGCGCGCGTCGCCACGACGGGGCCAACCTGCTGTCGCTCGCGGCGCCCGCCGGGGGCTCGCTCGTGGGGGTCCGGCTCGCGCCGCGCCACGACGGCGGGCTCTACGTCGCGCTCGACGCGCAGACGGCGACGACGGGGCGGGACGCGCTGCTCCGGCGCTTCGACGCGGCGGGCGCCGCGGCCGACGGGGGCGTGGCGACGCAGCTGCACGCGGCGTCCGCGGGGGACCAGCGGCTCGGCGAGATCGACGTGTTCTCGGACGACGGGCTCGCGGCGACCTGGGACGACTCCCTGGGCGACACCTCCGGCTACGGCGTGAAGGCGCGGCTCTTCAACGCGGACGGGGCGCCGCGCGGCCCCGAGACGCTCGTGAACACGCTCATCGCCGGGACGCAGGAGCTGCCGACGCTCGCGGTGCTCGACACCGACGAGTGGGTCGTGGCCTTCGTCGACGACCAGGAGACGGTGTACACGCGGCGCTACCTCGCGAACGGGAAGTCGGCGGTCGGCGCGCTCGACTGGCGGCTCAACAGCACGACGACGGGGAACCAGAAGAACGTCGCGGCCGCGCGAACGGCGGACGGGCGGGTGCTCGCGGTGTACGAGACGCCGGTCGCCGGGCAGTCGAAGGCGAAGATCGTCGGGCGCTTCGTGACGGTCGCCGGGGCGCGGCCGACGATCGCGCCGGAGGTCACGCTGAACGCGGGGAGCGACGGGCTGCTCTCGTGGCCCGACGTGGCGGCCGGGGCGGCGTCGATCGCGGCCGTCTGGCAGGCGACCGGCGTCGACGGGAACGGCGAGGGCGTGGTCGCGCGCATGTTCGACCAGGCTGGGACGCCGGTGTCGGGCGACTTCGTGGTGAACCAGTGGGCCACGGGCACGCAGTCCGTGCCGAGCGTGGCGGTGGTGCCCGACGGGCGCGCGGTCGTCGCGTGGCAGGGCCCGAAGCCGGGGGGCGGCGGCGGGACCTACGCCATCTATCGCGTGTTCGCGGCGGACGGGACGCCGCTCACGGACGAGGCGCTCGTCGACGAGGACCTGACGAACTACCGCGCGCCGCAGGTCGTGGCGGTCGGGAGCGACGTGGTCATCGCGTATACGGACTACAACAACACCGGCGCCATCTACCTCCGGCGGCTGTCACTCGAAGGAGACGTGCTCGCGAGCTGGCACTCGACGTCGGGGCGGCGCGGGGTGGTCGCGGCGCTGTCGGGGGACGGCTCGGTGCTGACGTCGTGCTTCGAGCGCACGGTGGGGACGGGCGCGTACTCGGTCGGGTGCAGCGCGCACGACCCGGCGACGCTCGCGCAGATCGGCGACGACTCGGCGGTGACGGATCGGTGGCCGGGCGCGCGGATGGTGACGGAGATCGGGCGGTCGCTGCGGATGGCGCCGCTCGAGGGCGGGCGGACGGTCGTCGGGTGGCAGATGGACAGCTTCTACGTGGACGGCGCGGGCGTGAAGGCGACCGCCCTCGACGAGGTCGGGGCGCTCTCGGGGCCGGACATCGTGGCGACGCGGCAGCTGCTCGGCGAGCAGTCGCACCCGGAGGTCGTGTGGCTCGGCGGGACGAACGCGGTCGTGTTCTGGGAGGACGACTCGCGCGACGGGAGCAACACGGGGGTCTATTTCCGGGTGCTGACCGAGCTCTGACCGAGGCCGGACGGCGAGTGTGAACGGCGTTCACGCGCGGCCGGGACGCGCGCGGGCTCGTGCCTTGCGCGTGCCGGACCCTCGCGATAGAACCGGTGGCGCGCGCAGGAGGCGCCCATCGGGTGCCCGCGCGATGCAACTCGCTAGTCACGGAGAGTCCTCATGAGCTTCGAACTTCCAGCCCTCCCCTACTCGAAGGATGCCCTCGTCCCGCACATGAGCGCGGAGACGTTCGAGTACCACTACGGCAAGCACCACCGGGCATACGTCACGAAGCTCAACGACGGGATCGCCGGCACGCCGATGGAGGGGATGTCGCTCGAGGAGATCATCCTGAAGGGCGACAAGAAGGTCTTCAACAACGCCGCGCAGCACTGGAACCACTCGTTCTTCTGGAACTGCATGAAGCCGGGCGGCGGCGGTGAGCCGAAGGGTGAGCTCGCGCAGGCGATCGCGCGCGACTTCGGGAGCTACTCGGCGTTCAAGGAGAAGTTCTCGTCGGCGGCGGCGGGCCAGTTCGGCTCGGGCTGGGCGTGGCTCGTCCTCGACAACGGCAAGCTCTCGGTCACGAGCACGGCGAACGCCGATCTGCCGCTCGCGCACGGTCAGACCGCGCTCTTCACGGTCGACGTGTGGGAGCACGCCTACTACATCGACTACCGCAACGACCGCGGGAAGTTCGTGGGCACGGTCATCGACAACCTCGCCAACTGGGACTTCGCGGCCGAGAACCTGAAGAAGGGCTGAGAGGCGGGAGCGAGGGAGCGACCCGCCGTTGGCCGAGCTCGTCGCGCGCGCGCCGAACCTCTGGACCGTCGACCGCGGTCAGCGGTTCGGCGGGCTCGAGGTCGGCACGCGCATGACGGTCGTGCGGCTCGCGGACGGCGGCCTCTGGCTGTGCTCCGCGGTGCCGCTCGACGACGCGCTCGCCGCCGAGCTCGACGCGCTCGGCCCGGTCCGCTGGATCGTGCTGCCGAACCTCTTCCACCACCTCTACGCGCGGGTGGCGGCGGCGCGGTATCCGGCGGCGAGGGTGGCGGCGCCCGCGGCGATCACGGCGAAGAAGCAGCCCGAGCTGCGCGTGGATCTGCCGCTCTCGGCGTCGCCGCCCGAGTCATGGGGCGGGGCCATCGCGCCGATCCCGCTCGACGGGTTGCCGAAGCTCCAGGAGACGGCGTTCTTCCATCGGCCGTCGCGGACGCTGGTCCTGACCGACGTGCTGTTCAACCTGGCGCGTCCGGAGGGTGTCTGGGCGCGCGTGGTCCTGGGCGCGCTGGACGCGGCGGGCGGCCCGCGGGTCGACCGCTACATCCGCTGGCTGACGAAGGACCGCGCGGCGTTCCGGGCGTCGCTCGAGCGGGCGCTCGCGTTCGAGCCGGAGCGCGTGATCATGGCGCACGGCGCGGTGATCGAGCGCGGCGGGGCGGCGGCGCTGCGAGAGGCCGCGGCGTGGGTGCTCCGCGGGCGGTGATCGCGGTCGCGCGCGATCAGCCGTGCTTCGCGTTCCAGACCATCAGGACGAGGACGACGAACCAGACGAGCTGGGCGATGCCGGCGCCCATGTTGACGAGCTTCAGCTGCTTGTCGGCGGCGGCGGCGTCGCGGGCCTCGAGCGCCGTGACGAGGGCCTTCGTGCGCGGGTGCAGGAAGACGAAGCCGAAGACGATGAGGAGCGCGATGAGCCCCATCGACGCGTGCATGACGGGGTGGAGCCCCTTGAAGCCGCCGTACGCGACGAAGATGAGGGCGAACCCGGTGAGGAAGGCCACGATGTAGCTGATGCCGGCGAAGGTGTCGCGGCGGACGAGCTCGCGGGCGGCGGCGAGGGCGGCGTCCGGGGTCGGGAGGGCGCGCGCGCGCTTGACGGCGCTCGGGCCGCCCATCGCCACGGCGAAGGCGGTCGCGGCGAAGGCGATGTGGAGGACGAGGAGGATGAGGTAGTCGACGGGCATGGCTGGCTCCGGGACGTCGGCTGCGCCGAGGTCGGCGCCTGGCTCGCGTCGCGTCAGCCTGTCTAGCCCATGGGCGCGCGCGCGTCCATCGGCGCTTGGCAGATGGGGGCGGGTCGGCGATGGTCGGCGGCATGAAGGCAGCGGTGATCCATCAGTACGGGGGCCCCGAGGTGCTGCACGTCGAGGACGTGGCGGAGCCGACGGTGGGCCCGGAGGACGTGCTCGTGGCGGTGCACGCGACGAGCGTGAACCCGATCGACACGAAGATCCGCTCGGGCGCGATGCGGCTCGTGATCCGCTACGAGCTGCCGCGGGCGCTCGGGATGGACGTGTCGGGCGTGGTGCAGGCGGTCGGGGAGAAGGTGACGCGGTTCGCGGTGGGTGACGAGGTGTTCGCGTCGACGCACTACAAGGCGCCGGGCACGTACGCGGAGCTCACGACGGTGAACGAGGCGTTCCTCGCGAAGAAGCCGGCGAACCTGAGCCACGAGGAGGCGGCGAGCTTGCCGCTCGTGTTCCTGACGGCGTGGCAGTCGCTCGTGGACACGGCGAAGCTGCAGGAGGGCGAGCGGCTCTTCGTGCAGGCGGGATCCGGCGGTGTCGGGACGATGGCGATCCAGATCGGCAAGCACCTCGGCGCGTACGTGGCGACGACGTGCAGCGGCCGCAACACGGAGCTCGTGACGCGGCTCGGGGCGGATCGGGTCGTGGACTACACGCAGGAGAGCTTCGACGAGGTGCTCGAGGGCTACGACGTCGTGCTGGACGCGCTGGGCGACGACACGCTCAAGCGCTCGCGGAAGGTCGCGAAGCGGGGCGCGAGGCTCGTCGGGGTGAGCCCGGGGGCGCCGAAGCGGGTGGAGAAGTACGGCGCGGTGCTGGGTTTCGCGGCGACGGGGATGATGATCGCCGGCCAGATGTTCGGATCGCGGGTGTGCCGCGGGCAGAAGACGCGCTTCGTGACGCGGCGGAGCGACGGCGAGCAGATGGCGGAGCTGGCGCGGCTCTGCGAGGCGGGCGCGATCGTCCCGGTGGTGGACCGGGTGATGCCGCTCGCGGAGATCGCGGAGGCGCACCGGTACAGCGAGACGGGGCGCGCGCGGGGCAAGATCGTCGTGAAGGTGCGCTGAGCGAGGCGCCGCCTCGTGGGGGGCCGCCGTCACGAACCCGCGGCCGTCGGCACCGTAGGGGCGGCCCTCGTGGCCGCCCGCGTCGCCACGCACATCGTCGCGGACCCAGCGGCCGTCGGCATCGTAGGGGCGGCCCTCGTGGCGGCCCGCGTCGCCGGGCCCCCGTCGCCACACACATCGTCGCCAACCCCGTGGCCTTCGGCATCGTCGGGACCGCCGTCGTGGCCGCACCGGTCGCCGGGCCCCCGTCGCCACGCACATCGTCGCGAACCCCGTGGCCGTCGGCACCGTAGTGGCGGCCCTCGTGGCCGCCCGCGTCGCCGGGCCCCCGTCGCCACGCACATCGTCGCGAACCCCGTGGCCGTCGGCATCGGGCGGCCGTCGGGCGGCCCGCGTCGTCGTCCCCGTCGCCACGCACATCGTCGCGGACCCAGCGGCGCGTCGGGCGGTGGCCCCCGTCGTCGCCACGCCACATCGTCGCGAACCCCGCGGCCGTCGGCATCGTCAGGGCGGCCGTCGTGGCCCCGCGTCGCCGGGCCCCGTCGCCACGCACATCGTCGCGAACCCCGTGGCCGTCGGCATCGTCGCGGCCGCCGTCGTGGCCGCCCGCGTCGCCGGGCCCCCGTCGCCACGCACATCGTCGCGGACCCCGCGGCCGTCGGCATCGTCGGGACCGCCGTCGTGGCCGCCCGCGTCGCCGGGCCCCCGTCGCCACGCACATCGTCGCGGACCCCGCGGCCGTCGGCATCGTCGGGACCGCCGTCGTGGCCGCCCGCGTCGCCGGGCCCCCGTCGCCACGCACATCGTCGCGCAACCCGCGGCCGTCGGCATCGTCGGGGCCGCCCTCGTGGCGGCCCGCGTCGCCGGGCCCCCGTCGCCACGCACATCGTCGCGGAACCCCGCGGCCGTCGGCATCGTCGGGACCGCCGTCGTGGCCGCCCGCGTCGCCGGGCCCCCGTCGCCACGCACATCGTCGCCAACCCCGCGGCCGTCGGCATCGTCGGGACGGCCTCGTGGCCGCCCGCGTCGCCGGGCCCCCCCGTCGCCACGCACATCGTCGCGCGAACCCCGCGGCCGTCGGCATCGTCGGGACCGCCGTCGTGGCCGCCCGCGTCGCCGGGCCCCCGTCGCCGCGCCGGGCCCCCGTCGCCACGCACATCGTCGCCAACCCCGCGGCCGTCGGCATCGTCGGGACCGCCGTCGTGGCCGCCCGCGTCGCCGGGCCCCCGTCGCCACGCACATCGTCGCGAACCCCGCGGCCGTCGGCATCGTCGGGACCGCCGTCGTGGCCGCCCGCGTCGCCGGGCCCCCGTCGCCACGCACATCGTCGCGAACCCCATGGCCGTCGGCATCGTCGGGACCGCCGTCGTGGCCGCCCCGGTCGCCGGGCCCCCGTCGCCACGCACATCGTCGCGAACCCCGCGCGGCCGTCGGCATCGTAGGGCGGCCCTCGTGGCCGCCCGCGTCAACGTCGGCATTGTAGGGGCGGCCCTCGTGGCCGCCCGCGTCAACGTCGGCATTGTAGGGGCGGCCCTCGTGGCCGCCCGCGTCACCGTCGGCATCGTAGGGGCGGCCCTCGTGGCGGCCCCCGTCGCCACGCACATCGTCGCGAACCCCGCGGCCGACGGCATCGTAGGGGCGGCCCTCGTGGCCGCCCGCGTCGCCGGGCCCCGGTCGCCACGCACATCGTCGCGAACCCGGTGGCCGTCGGCATCGTCGGGGCGGCCCTCGTGGCCGCCCGCGTCGCCGGCGCTTCGTGACCGCGCTCCACCGCCACCGACGCCTGTCCGGCCGCCAGAAACACCAAAGGCCCGATCCGGCATCGCCAGATCGGGCCCTTGGAAGGTTGTCACTGCAGAGCACCAGCCCGTGGTCTTCCCCTTCAGAGAACCTGACGTTCGGAGTGTGCTCGGAGCCTGTCACCAGACTCTCCGCGTCCTCTCATCGCGTTCGGCTCGACTCCAGAGTCTCCCAGGCGACCGCCTTGCGCATCATTGGTTCAGCGCTCCCGCCGTGCTTCGGTCATTTTGCATCGTCGACCTGCTCGCGCGGTATCTCAGCGTTCGCCCTCGCCATCACCGAGGTGGTGGCTCTCCTCTCTTGCCGTTGGCCTCGCGTTCAGAGTGTCTCGACTCCGCCGCTTTCGCAGCCTCGATTCAGCCAGCGTGACGACCGCTGTCTGCTCTCGGCGCGTGTCCTCTCCTGAGGTTTCGTGCCCTTCGACGCTTGAGGTAGCAGGTAGCGACCCTCGCCAGGTTTACCTCGCCTGGCTCTGCTGCAACTTCAGGCTTTCTCAGCCTCTTGCTGCCTCTTTCCACCTGCAACCGTTCCAGCCTTGTTTCATGCCGGTAACGCCCTTGGGCTTCCGACTTCCAGAGATTTCCCCCTTCTCTCGCCCGATGCACCTCTCGGTCCATCGTCCCCTTCGTGCCGTTGTGGCCGGTCGTCTGTCCGCCGTCACCGGCAGGCTTCTCCGTGTCCACTCGACTTCAAGGGTGTCAGCCGTCGAGTAAGGTCCGTTCACTACGAGGCCGGTGTTACCCGGGGTCCCATAGGTCGTGCCTCTCTTAGTCTTTTCTCCCTTCGAGGTATCTTCCTCGTCGGTCTTGGCCTCCGTGCTTCCACGGCGCCTCCTCTCATGGGCTTCTGCGTGCTGCCACCGGTTGCCCGGCGTCAACATGCATGCTCTACAGAGTGTCAAAGAACCGGCGAGGTCGGAACGCACTCTTTCGAGTGGGTCCTCCCTCCATGGGATCTCCGTCGTTGGCAGGTGCAAGCACCCCCTCGGATCACCCGTGCCGTGTGCCCTCCGCCGAAGCGGTAGCAGCGACAACCGAGAGGCAGTCTACGCAGCGCCGTCACATTTGCAACGGGTTTTTTCGGACTGTGTGACAGCTCTGCAACATGCCAATGACATCAATCGCTTGAGGCCGGCACCTTCGCGCTGCGACGCCGCGCGCAGGTGCTGCGAGTCAACCGCAACACCCCGAGATCAAAGCGCGATCCGAACGTCGCCCCCTCCCGCCACCGACGCGCGGGACGCTTGCGTCGCGCCGACGCGTTCGCTTGACTCGCGTCGCGCCCGAGCCGGAGGAGCCCTGTGACACGCCTGAACCACGCGGTACTCATCACGCTCGCCGCCACGCTGCTCGCCGCTCCCGCCGCCGGCGCCGCGCCGGCGCTCACCGCCGACACGCTCGACGACAGCCGCGCCCTCGCCACGCGCTGGCTCGACAACCTCGCCGCCCTCCGCGCCCTCCCCGCCCTCGCCGTCACGGTCGTCATCCGCGGCGAGCCCGTCTACACCCACGCGACCGGCGCCGCCGACCGCGAGGAGCGCACCCCCACCACGGTCGACACCCCCTTCTACGCCGGCTCCCTCTCGAAGCTCGTGACGA
Organism: Deltaproteobacteria bacterium; assembly: GCA_020632715.1. Taxonomy (GTDB): domain Bacteria; phylum Myxococcota_A; class UBA9042; order PHBI01; family PHBI01; genus JACKFA01. Next base: position 527,686 of record JACKFA010000002.1, on the reverse strand, counting down.
CCATCGCCATTCTCCAGCTCGTCGACGCCGGCCGCCTCGCCCTCGGAGATCCGCTCGCGAAGCACCTCCCCGAGCTCCACCTCGGCGCGGACGGGCGCGCGGCCGCGGCGATCACCCTCGAGGACCTCCTCCTCCACCGGAGCGGCCTCCCCCGAGAGGGGGCGACCCCCTACTGGATGACCTACGACTTCCCCGCGTGGCGTGCCCTCGCCACCTCCCTCGACCGCCAGCCCCTCGACTTCGCCGAGGGCACCCAGACCGCCTACTCCAACGTGGGCATGGCCCTCCTCGGTCGCGTCGTCGAGCGCGTCTCCGGCGAGCCCTACGCCGACTACGTCGCCCGCCACGTGCTCGGCCCGCTCCGCATGGCCGACAGCACCGCCCGCTTCGGCGTCGGCCCCGCCGCGCGCGTCGCCGCCGCCTGGTCGGCCCGCTCGAGCCACGTCGCGACGAACGGCGGCCGCTTCCCTCGCGGCGCCGGCGATCCGCGCGCCTTCGCCCCCGCGTTCGGCCTCGTCTCGACCGCGCGCGACCTCGGCCGCCTCATCGCCTTCTTCCAGCGCCCGGACGCCACCCCCGGCGTCCTCTCCGAGAGCGGCGTCGCGCAGATGCTCCGCCCGCGCGCCCCACCGAGCCCCGGCCCCGAGCTCCGCGCCCTCGGCTTCGACGCCGACTCCCTGAACGGCCGCGCCGCCGCCTCCCACGGTGGCTGGTTCACCGGCCACAAGAGCTTCGTCATCCTCGATCTCCCCGACGAGATCGGCGTCGTCGTGCTCGGCAGCGCCGACGACACGCCCGCGAAGGACATCGCCGAGCGCCTCGCCCTCCTCTTCGCCGAGGCGCCGCTCGTCGCGCGCCGCGAGCCGCACCCCGACGACCCAGCACCGGCCTGCCTCCGCGGCCTCGTCGGCGCCTACGGCTCCGGCTGGATCCCGGACCGCGAGATCGTGCTGCTCTCGGACGGCCTCTATCAGTACGAGCCCGCGAGCGACCCGCGGAGCCCCGTCCGCTACGGCCTCAGGGCCCTCGTCCCCGCCGGCCCCGACGCCTTCCGCGCCGGCACCGCCGACGGGCAGCTCCTCCGCTTCGAGCGCGGACCCGGCGGCGTGGGCCGCCGGATCCTGCTCGACCGCGGGCTCACCTGGCTCGACCGCTACCCGGAGCCGGCCCCGCCCGGGCCCTGAGGCATCAGGCGTCGGTCCCCGCGAGCCCGCGCACCTCCCCCGTCCGCCAGCACCAGGCCCGCAGCGACCAGCGACCGCCGACGACGACCTGCGCGCTCGGCCCGTGCACCGCGACCGCGCCGACCGCGTCGCCCAGGCCGTCGCGCGCCGCGAGCACGGCCCCGTTCGCGGCCTCGTAGACCCGCACGTCCGAGCGCGCCGACACCGCCGCGACGAGCGCGCCGGTCGCGTCGAAGCGCGCGGCGCGGACGGCGTCCGGGAGCCCCTCCGACCAGCGCAGCGCCGGCGCCGAGCCCCCACGGAGGTCGTGCACCGCGACGTGATCGGTCAGCGGCGCCCGCCCGTGGGCCCAGGCGAGCCGCGCGCCGTCATCGGCGACGATCGCCCGCGCCGCCGCCGCCGGCTCGCGCCGCCGTTCGCGAGGCGTCGCGACGCCCGCGGCGCGCCGTCCCCGAGCGCCACGCGCCCGGTGAGCCCCTGCCGCCGTCGTGAGGACGAGCTCGTCCCCGCCGCCGTGAACGCCCCGCTCGTGGCGCGTAGGCGAGCGGCGCGTCGTAGCGCCTCGCGGCGCCCGTCGCGACGTCCCACACGACGACCTCGGCCGCGTCGCTGAACGCCGCGAGCCGCGCGGCCTCCGCGTCGAACGCGAGCGCCCGCACGTCGTCCGGCGCCCCCGCGAGCACCGCCACCAGCGCCCCGTCGCGCGCGCGCCGCAGCGCCACCTCGCCGGGGCCGCCGTCGAGCGCGAGGAGCGCGCCGTCCGGCGAGAAGCGCGCCGCCGCCTGCCCGTCCGGGAGCGCCGTGACCCGCGCCCCCGTGGCGAGGTCGACGAGCCACGCGCCGCCCGGGCGCGCCGCCACCGCGCGGGCGCCGTCGCTGGCGACGTCGACGGCGACGAAGGGCCTCGGGAAGACGCGCCGGAACAGCTCCGCGCCCACGACCGAGAGCACCCCCCGCGGCGAGCCCGGTGGCGACGACCCAGGGCGCGACGGGCTCCGCGGGCCCGACGCGCGCGAGGAGGTCGAGCAGCGCGGGCGCGACGGCCGCGACCCCGGCCGCGACCAGCGCGAGCGGGAGCCAGCCGCGCGCGCGCCCGCCCGGGACGCCCCATCAGCACGAGCGCGCCGGGGAACATGACGCCGGCGGCGACGAGCACCAGCACGGCGACGACCGCGTCGCTCGCGTAGGCGGAGACCGTGGCCGCGGCCCGCGCGGGCTCGAGCCCCTCGGAGGTCACCGCGAACGCGGCGACGCCGAGCGCCCCGAGGAAGACCACGTGCGCGATCGCGAGCGCCCCGGACGCCCGGGAGAGCCCGCGGACGATGGCCCGCGCGGCCGGCGCGCCTCGCGTGGCGCGGTGGAGCGCGCGCGGCGCCGCCACGAGGAAGAGGCCGTAGAGCCCTGTCGCGACGAGGGCGGAGAGCCCGGCGCCGGCCGCGACGAGGGCCGCGATCGCGGCGGCGGCGGCGAGGGACGTGGCGCCGAGGGCGACGGCGCCCACGGGCTCGAGGACGTTGTGTGCCCCCACGGGGCGGCGCCGCGCGTGGCGGCGGATACATCGATACTCATCGAAGGAGACTCCGGTCCAGGATCCAGCAGGTGGACGAGGGCCGCCGCCGGGGCACCGCGCCACCGGAGACGAGCCCGCGCCGAGCGAGCGCAGCGGTGGGCGCCCGCGCGCGGGGCGCTGCCGGCTACGCCGACTCGGGGTCCTCCCGCCGGGGACCGGCGCGCAGGTGACCGAGCGCGCGCCGCGGTGGGCCCGCAGCGCGCGGGGTGTGGGGCGCCTCGGACACGCCGCGCGAGCGCGAGGACGCCTCGCGTGGCGCGTCGCGTGGTCCGCGAGCCGCTGGCGCGCCGCGAGGCCGCGAGCGGCGCCTCGGGGATCCGCCCGAAGCTGGGATCGCCGCGCACCTCCGACGCGACAGGCGACACCGCCACGACCGCGCGGATCGCCGCGCCATCGGCGCGCGCCGCGACGGGGGCCGAGGCGGCGACCGGCGCGGGCGAGGCCGCGCGCGTCGACGCGCCGGCGGTGGCCACGAGCGCGAGCGCGACCGCCGCGATCGCGAGCCACCTCGCCTTGCCAACCGAGCTCGAGCCCCTGAAACCCACGCGCGCGCTCCTCGTCGGGCGAGAGCATTGGCCCGATCGGGGTCCGAGGCAAGGGCGAGACCCCGGGCGCGGCCCGAGCCTTGAAACAAGATCGCGACAGACCGCGCGGGGCCGCGTGCCTAGCGTGCCCTCGCGCGATCGCGACGAACCGCGCGAGGAGCGGACCCATGAGTGAACGGATCCCTGCCGGCGACCACGCGAGCGCGCCGCGAGGCCGCCGCGCGACCCTCGCGATCGCGATGCTCCTCGGAGCCGCGCTCTCCAGCGGCTGCTTCGACTACGATCCCCTGATGCCGCCCGGGCTCTTCGGCGCGGCGTCGACGGGCACCCCCTCGGTCGGCGACCGCGGCGAGCTCCCCTGCGACGTCGTCGATCTGCTCGTCACGAAGTGCCAGAGCTGCCACGGCGAGACCCCGCGCGCCGGCGCCCCCATGGCGCTCGTCACGTGGGACGACCTCACCGCGAAGTCCCCGTCCGACCCCACGAAGACCGCCGCCGAGCTCTCGCTCGAGCGCATGCGCTCGACCACCGACCCGATGCCGCCGCGCCCCGCCCCCGCGGTCGGCGCCGCCGCCCTCGGCGCCTTCACCGCCTGGCTCGACGGCGGCACCCAGCAGGGCGCCTGCGCGACCGACGTCGCGCCGACCCCGCTCGCGTCCTCCGGCCCGCTCGGCCACCTCCCCTGCGAGGTCGAGGATCTCCTCGCCGCGCGCTGCCGCGGCTGCCACGCCGCGACGCCCCGGAACGGCGCCCTCGTCCCGCTCGTCACCTACGACGACCTCGCGCGCCCCGCCCCCACCGCGCCCTCCGAGACCGTCGCCGCCTACGCGTCCGCCCGCATGCACGCGGCCGACGCGCCGATGCCCCCCGCGGGCGCGGACACCCTCGATCCCGCCGCCGTCGCCGCCTTCGACGCCTGGATCGCCGCCGGCCAGCCGGAGGGGAGCTGTGAGGCGACCCCCGATCCCTTCGCCGCCGCCCAGACCTGCTCCTCCGGGCGGATCTGGACCGGCGGTAACGGCGGCTCCTCGGAGATGCACCCCGGCGTCGCCTGCATCGCGTGCCACACGACCATCGGGCGCGGCTCGGCGCCGGTCTTCCTCGCGGCCGGCACGGTCTTCGGTACCGCCCACGATCCGGACGACTGCGACGGCGTGAGGGGCGGCGTGACGGTCGAGATCACCGACGCCGTCGGCCGCGTCTACCGGCGGAAGGCCAACAAGGCCGGCAACTTCTACGTCGAGGCCGCCGGCGACGGCTTCACCGTGCCGTACACCGCGCGCGTCATCGGCGCCGACGGCGCGTCGCGTTGGATGAACGGCGCGCAGTACAGCGGCGACTGCAACTCCTGCCACACCGCCTACGGCCTGAACGACGCCCCGGGGCGCGTCCTGGCGCCATGACGCGCAGCGTCACGCGCGCGGCGCGAGCTCGCGGATGACCTCGATGAGCTCCGCCACCTCGAACGGCTTCGCGAGGTAGCGCGCCCCCTCGGCGAGCAGCCCGTCGATGGCCTCGGGGCTGCCGGCGTAGCCGCTCACGATGACGACGCGCAGCCCCGGCCGCCGGGCCTGGAGCGTCCGCGCGACCGCGGCCCCGTCCATGCCCGGCATCACGAAGTCCGTGACGAGCACGTCGCCGTCGGGATCGGCCTCGACCGCCGCCTCGCCGCTCGCGAACGCGGTCACCGTGAAGCCCGCGTGCTTCAGCGCCCGCAGGAGCGTCGCCCGCACGGCGTCCTCGTCCTCGACGAGCAGCACCCGGGTCGCCGCGCCCTCGGCGCGCAGCACCGGCCGCGGGGCGGGCTCGACGCGCGTCCCCTCCTCGGCCGCCGGGAGCCGGATCACGAAGGTCGTTCCGTGGCCGGGCTCGGACTCGAGCTCGATGTCCCCGCCGCGCTGCGTCACGAGCCCGTAGACCGTCGACAGGCCGAGCCCCGTCCCCCCGGCCCGCGTCGTGTAGAAGGGCTCGAAGGCGCGCGCGACGACGTCGGGCGGCATCCCGCGCCCGTCGTCGCGCACCTCGACCACGACGGCGCCGTCGGCGGCGGCGGCGCACCTCACCCAGACGTGGCCATGCCCGTCGGGCATCGCGTCGCGCGCGTTCGCGACGAGGTTCACGAGCACCCGATCGACGACGCCTGGCGAGCAGCTCGCCCAGAGCGGCGTCGATGGCACCTCGAGCGACACGCCCACCGCCTCGGTCGCGAGGTTCCGCAACATCGGCAGGAGGTCCTGCAGGTGCGCGGCGACGTCCACGGCCCCCGGCGCCGACGGCTCGCGCCGCGCGAACGCGAGGAGCTGCCCCGTGAGGCGCGCCGCGCGATCGCTGGCAGCGCGGATGGCCTGCACGTCGCTCGCGACCTCCTCGGTGCTGCACGGGAGCTCCTCGAGCGCGCCCGCGAGGAGGTCCGCGTGCCCGCGGATGACCGTCAGGAGGTTGTTGAAGTCGTGCGCGACGCCGCCCGCCATGCGCCCGAGCGACTCGAGCCGCTCGGCGGCCTGGAGGCGCGCCTCCATCTGCTGCTGCGCGACCCGCGCCGCGGCGTCGAGCTCGCGCCGGAGGAGCGCGAGCCGCACGAGCCACGTGAGGGCGAAGATGACGAGGAGCCCCATCGTGAGCACGATGGCGGACGGCCACCAGCGCACGCTCTCGTGGCGCGAGGCGAGCTGGATGTCCCAAACGCGGTCGCCGATCGTGACGCGCGAGGAGAGGACGGGCCCGAGGGCCTCCTCCACGTCGCCGACCTCGGTGAGCAGGGCGCCGTCGTCGGCGATCCGGACGGCGTAGCGCGGCGCGACGTCCTGCACGCACGCCTGCGTCAGCCGGTCGACGCGGAAGACGCCGTTGACCGCGCCCCGGAAGCGCCCGTCGGCCCCCATGATGGGGAGGTAGGCGGTGAACCCGCGCCCGCCCTGGAAGAGATCGAGGGGCGAGGAGAGGCGCGTCTGGCCGCTGTCGATGGCCGCGGCCAGGTAGCGCCCGGCGCCCGGGTGGCGCAGCACGGACCGCCCCAGCGCCGCCTCGTTGCCCGCCACGGGGGCGATCCGCGCGATCACGCCGCGCTCGTCGATCCAGTTGATGGCCTGGAAGCCCCCGAGGTGGTCGATGGTGACGGTGACGTGCGCGATCCAGTCGCTGCGATCCCGGTCGTGGCCGAGCTGCTCGAGCGTCCTGAGCGAGCTCAGGATGGCGAGGCGGCTGTTGACCCAGTCGGACACGCGCAGCGCCGTCTGCTCGACCAGCACGCGATCGCGCTGCTCGGCGGAGCTCCGGGCCGCGGAGATGGCCCACCACCACCCGGTCAGGAGCGCGGATGACAGCGTCACCAGCATGACCAGGGGCAGCCAGCGGTAGGTCCGGTTGGAGCGTCGCAAGACGCCATTAGATACCAGGTCGCCCACGCGGGGAAGTCACCACCCGCGGAGCGCCCAGAGGGCGTCGGCCTCGCGCGGATCGTCGGTGAGGCGCTGCGCGAGCGCTCGGTAGACCGCCGCCTCCCCCGCGTCCTCGCTGCGGTCGGCGAACGCGAGCACGACCGGGGCGATCTGCGCGGCGGAGCGCGCGCCGTCGTAGGCGATGATGCGGAGCGCCATGGTGATCTGCGGCTCCGTCCAGCCGGCCTTCTTGAGGAGGTCGCGCGCGACGGCCTTGTGCATGGTCATGAGCTCGTCTCCTCCCGACCGAGGACCGCCGGGTCGAGCACCACGCCGACCGGGCAGTGGTCGCTCCCGAGGACGTGGTCCTCGATGAACGCGTCGCGCACGAACGGCATCGCGCCGGGCGAGGCGAGCACGAAGTCGAGTCGCCAGCCGACGTTCTTCTCGCGCACGCCCTTCCGCTGGCTCCACCACGTGTAGCGCCCGGCGGCGTCCGGGTGGCGGTGCCGGAACGTGTCGACCCAGCCGCGCGCGAGGTGCCGCCGGAAGTCCGCGCGCTCGGGCGGCGTGAACCCGCTGGTCTTCTGGTTCGAGCGCGGGCGCGCGAGATCGATGTCCTCGGGGGACGTGTTGAAGTCGCCCATGACGAGGACCGGCTCGCCGGCGGCGCGCGCGGCCTCGAGACGGTCGAACACGGCGCGGTAGAAGTCGAGCTTGTAGGGGATCCGGCTGTTGTCGCGGTCCTTGCCGTTCCCGTTCGGGAAATAGGCGCTCACGACCGTGAGGCGCCCGACGCGCGCGAGCAGGAAGCGCCCCTCCGCGTCGAGGTGGGGCTCGCCGAGCGCGGTCTCGACGTGGTCCGGGGCGTAGCCGCGCGCCGCGTAGAGCCCGACGCCGCTGTAGCCCGGGCGCTCGGCGGCCGCGAGGTGGAACGAGAGGCCGCGGGGCCTCGCGAGCGAGGCGGGGAGCTGATCGTGACGCGCCCGCACCTCCTGCACCGCGGCGAGGGCTGCCCCGGAGCCGCGCAGCCACCGCGAGAACCCCTTCTTCGCGATGGCGCGGAGACCGTTCACGTTCCAGGACACGACGCGCATCGGGGGCCATATAGCCCCGGCGCGGGCCCGGTGTCGACCCTCGCGTCGGCGCCCGGGAAGCGGGTTGACGCGGCCGTCGCCGTTGGCGGAAGCTCTCCGGCATGGCGCGCGCGTACAGCCCGTGGGAAGTCGACAAGCAGTGGCTCCTGCACCCCTCGGTGCACGACAAGGTCCCGCCCGGGCACCTCGCCGACTTCCTCTGCGACTTCGCGCGCGAGGCGCTCGACCTCGACGCGATCGCCGCGAGCTACGAGGGGAACCTCGCCTACCCGCCGCACTACGCGCCGATGATGGTGGCGCTCCACCTCTACGCCTGGGCCGACGGGCTCGTCGCGTCGCGCCGCATCGCGCGGGCGTGCGAGCAGCGCGTCGACTTCATGGCGCTGACGGCGATGGAGCACCTCGAGCACGACGACATCAAGAGCTTCCGCGAGCGCCACTGGGCCGTGCTCGTCGACGCCTACGTGACGCTCACGCGCATGTGCCGCCGCCTCGGGCTCGAGCTCGGCCTCCCGGCCGAGGTCCCCGAGGACGGCCTCGCCGCGGCCGCGCAGGCGGTGCTCGAGGCGGCGCGCGCCGCCGATCGCGCCGACGACGAGCGCTTCGGGGCCGACGAGCGCGGCGGCGAGCCGCCGAAGTGGCTCATCGACAAGCCGAAGCGCGCGCGCCGGCTCCGCGACGCCAAGGCGGCGCTCGCCGACGAGGACCGCCAGGCCGCCGCGCGGAGCGCCATGCGCGACCGCGGCGAGGACGACGACAAGACCGGCTTCATCCGCGCCTACGTCGACGAGGAGGAGGACGAGCCCGCCCCGCGCCGCGCCCCCGTCGAGGACGACGACCACCCGCTCTCGCGCCGCGGGCGCAGCAACCGCCGCGCCGCGCTGGCCGCCGCGCGCCCCGAGCCCGGTCATCATGACGACCGCCGCCGCGACGACCACGGCTACGACGACGATCGGAGCGCCCGTCGGGACGACCGGCGTTCCGAGACCGCGCGCGCCCCCGAGCCGCCCCCGCGCTCGGCGCGCCACGAGCGGCCGAGCTCGGGCCACCACCAGCGCCCGGAGCCCGTGCACCACGCCCGCCCCGAGCCGGCGTCGACGCGCCGGGAGCGGCCGCCGACCGATCACGGGGCCCGCCGCCCGACGCCGCGCGAGGAGCGAGGCGGCGGTGAGACGAGCCGCGACGCGCGCGACGACCGCCCGGCGCGGCAGCGGACCGCGACCGGGAGCTACCGCGCGAGCGACGCGCCGCAGGAGGTCCAGCTCACGTCGCGCCCGGAGGCGGAGCGGCTGCGGGTCGTCGAGACCGTGGTCGCGACGGCGCTCTCGGACGGGCACCTCGCCGCCGTCGAGGAGCGCCGCATCGAGCAGCTCGTGCGGATCCTGCGCCTCGACCCGCGCTCGCGCCAGCACATCTACGCGCTCGTGCGCGACAAGGTCGCACCGCCGCTCCCCACCGCCGAGGAGCTCCCCGACTACGAGCTCCGCCTGCACGTCTTCGAGCAGGCCGCCATCATGGCCCTCGTCGACGGCGTCATCGCCCCGGGCGAGCACCAGCACCTGCGCGAGCTCGCCGACCTCCTCGACCTCTACATCGAGGACGCGAAGGCCGCCCTCGTCCGCGCCAACATGGCGACGGACAGCCGCCGCTGACGCGGCTGGCGGCGCGGGCATGACGCTTCTCGTCACCGGCGGGGCGGGCTTCATCGGGACGAACCTCGTCCGGCGCCGGCGCGCGCACGCCCCCGACGAGCCCGTCGTCGTGCTCGACGCCCTGACCTACGCGGGCTGCGCCGACAACGTCGCGGGCCTCCCCGGCGTGACGCTGGTCGTCGGCGACGTCGGCGACCGCGCCCTCGTCGACCGCGTGCTCCGCGACCACGGCGTCAGGGCCGTCGTCCACCTCGCGGCCGAGACCCACGTCGACCGGTCGATCGCCGGCCCCGACGCCTTCCTCCGGACGAACGTCCTCGGCACGGCGACCCTGCTCTCCGCCGCGCGCGCGGCGGGCGTCGCGCGGTTCGTGCACATGTCGACCGACGAGGTCTACGGCGAGCTCGCGCCCGACGCGGCGCCCTGGCGCGAGGACGCCCCGCTCGCGCCCCGCTCACCCTACGCGGCGTCCAAGGCGGCGGCCGATCACCTCGTCGGCGCGTGGCGTGAGACCCACGGCTACGCCGCGATGATTGTGCGCTGCACAAACAACTACGGCCCTTATCAATCGCCCGAGAAGCTCATCCCGCTGTGCATCTCGCGTGCACTGCACAATGAGCCGCTCCCAGTCTACGGCGACGGCCGGCAGGTGCGGACCTGGCTCCACGTCGACGACTGCTGTGACGCCCTCGAGCGCGTCCTCGACGCGGGCGACCCAGGCGCCGTCTATCACGTCGCCGGGCCCGACGAGGTCCCGAACCTCGCGGTCGTGCGCGCGATCCTCGCGGCGGCCGGGCGCCCGGAGTCGCTCATCGCCCACGTGACCGACCGCCCCGGGCACGATCGCCGCTACGCGCTCGACGCCTCGAAGATCGCGCGCGAGCTCGGCGTCACGCCGCGCCGACGCCTCGTCGACGCCCTCCCGGAGACGGTCGCCTGGTACGTCGCGCACGCCGCCTGGCGGGAGGCCGCGCTCGCGCGCCTCTCGGCCGGCTGACCGTCAGAGGCTCGAGGCGGCGAAGGTGTCGCAGTCCTCGACCTTGCCGCTCTCGTAGCCGCGCTTGAACCAGCGCACGCGCTGCGCGGAGGTGCCGTGGGTGAAGCGCTCGGGCATCACCTTCCCGGTGGCGCGCTTCTGGAGCGTGTCGTCGCCGATGGCGGCGGCCGCGTTCAGCCCCTCCTCGATGTCGCCGGCCTCGAGGAGCTTCCGCTGGCTCGTCCCGTGGGCCCAGATCCCGGCGAGGCAGTCCGCCTGCAGCTCCTGCTTCACCGAGTTGCGGTTCATCTGCCGCGGGTCCTTCCGGTTCAGCTGGTCGACCATCGCCGACACGCCCAGGAGCGTCTGCACGTGGTGGCCGATCTCGTGCGCGAGCACGTAAGCCTGCGCGAAGTCGCCGGGCGCGCCGAAGCGCGAGCGCAGGTCGTCGTAGAAGCTGAGGTCGATGTAGGCCTTGTTGTCGCCCGGGCAGTAGAACGGCCCCACCGCCGCGGTCGCCCCGCCGCACGCCGACGCCACCTCGCCCGTGAAGAGCACGAGCTTCGCGGGCTCGTAGCGGCGGCCCATGGCGCGGAACTGCTTGTCCCACTCGCCCTGGACGTCGTCGAGCACGAAGCTCACGAAGGCCTTGGCGTCGTCGTCGGCCGGGGCCCCTCCCGCGGGCGCGACGGGCGCGCCGCCGCCGCCGAGGCTCGCGCCGCCGCCCCCGGAGAAGACGTCCGTCCCGAAGAGGAGCGCCAACACGAGCGCCACGATGCCGCCGCCGCCCGCGACCGCGACGCCGCGCCGGCCGCCGCCGAGGACGCCCCCGCCGCCGCCGCCGCCGCGCCGATCCTCGACGTTCTCGCTGCGATATCCGCGCTGCCACTTCATCGCGCCGCCTCCTCTGGAGCACCGGCCGCCGACGTTAGCGCGCGGGCGCCGCCTCGGGAAGCCCGTCGCGCAGGGTCGCCGGGAGGAGCGCGTGCCAGTCGACCTGCGCGCGCAGGATCGCGAGGATCGAGTAGAAGCCCCACTGCACGCGGTTCAGGAAGGTGTAGTCGGGCGGGATCGGCGGCACCTCGGGGACGCGCGGCATGACGCCCTTCCCGAAGACCTGGTCGCGCACGGCCTCGAAGACGCGGTCGAACGACTCGCGCGTGTAGGCGCTCGTGAAGTCGAACGGGCCCTCGGTGAGCGCCGGGCGCAGCACGTAGAGGTAGAACTCGCGGTAGATCCGGAAGAGCTGCGGGTCGAGGGCGTCGAGGCGGAGCGCGCGCCCGAGCTGCCGGTCGAACGCGGTCCAGTCGGCGTCGGCGCCGCTGCGCGTGGCGGCGAGCGCGAGGCGGAGGTTCCGCTCCATGTCGTCGCGCATCCAGCCGGGGATCTCCTTCACGCAGCCGAAGTCGAGGAGGCAGACGCTGCCGTCGCCCGGGAAGAGGTAGTTGCCGGGGTGCGGATCGGCGTTGAAGAGCCCGAGCACGTGGAGGCAGTGGAGGAGCGTCCGCGTGAGGATCCGCCCGTAGCGGTCGCGCGCCGCCTGGTCGTCGGCGTCGGCGACGTCCTGGAGGCTCCGCCCCACGATGAGCTCGCTCACGAGCACCTTCCGCGACGACGACGCCGTGAAGACGCGCGGCACGCGGACCTCGGCGTCCCCCGCGAGGAGCGCGCGGAAGCGCTCCTGCATGGCGGCCTCGCGCTCGTAGTCGAGCTCCTCGAGGAGACGCGCCTGCACCTCCGCCATGACCTCGCGCATGTACTTGCGCGTGGCCTTCCCGGCGCCGATGACGCTCATGAACGGCGTCGCCATCGTCTGGAAGAGCTCGGCGTTCTTGAGGTCGGAGCGCATCGCGCGGTCGACCCCGGGGTACTGGATCTTCACGGCCACGGCCGCGCCGTCGCGCAGCACCGCGCGGTGCACCTGGCCGATCGAGGCCGCCGCGAAGGGCGCCTCCTCGAAGGACGCGAACGTGCGCTCGACCGGCCCGATCTCGGCCTCGAGCACGGGGCGGATGGCCGACCAGCGGAGCGCGGGAGCGGCGTGCTGGAGGCGCGAGAGGACGTCCTGATAGAGCCCCGAGAGCTCGGGCGGCACGACCCCGTCCATGTACGAGATCATCTGCCCGACCTTGAGCGCGACCCCCTTCATGTCGCCGAGCGTGCGGAACGCCTTGTCGGCGAGGTCGGCGTGCTTTTTCGCGAAGCGCTCCGCGGCGCGCCCGCGGCCGCCCTCCGGGGCGTCGACGACGCCCTTCAGCTGCTTCCACGCCGTGGGCAGGGCGCGGCCGCCGAGCCACCCGAGGCGCGTCAAACGCCCGAGACGGCTGCTCCCGACCTTCGTGTCGCTCATGCGGGAGAGCATCGGGGCTCGCCCCGTCCTCGTCAACGGAGCGGCGGGCAGCCGCGGGGCCCGGGGCCGTCCCGCGGCGCCGCGGAGACCACGACATCGGCGGCCCGACGTGGTAGCCAGGGCGCGCACACGGAGGAGCCGCCGATGAAGATCGTCACCTGGAACGTGAACTCGCTGAAGGCGCGCGAGGGCTTCGTCGCGCGCTTCCTCGACGCGCTCGAGCCCGACGTTCTCTGCATCCAGGAGCTCAAGCTCGAGGAAGAGCTCGTCCCGCGCGACCTCTTCACGGCGCGCGGCTACCAGCTCGCGATCCACGCGCAGCGCCAGTGGAACGGCGTCCTCATCGCCTCGAAGCGCCCCATCGACGCGGTCGAGACGCCGCTCGGCGCGGTCGAGGAAGGCGAGGCCCGCGCGATCGCGGCGACCATCGGCGGGGTCCGCTTCGTGAACCTCTACTGTCCGCAGGGGCAGTCGGTCGAGTCGCCCAAGTTCCCGTACAAGCTCGCCTTCTACGACGGGCTCATCGACTGGCTCGGCGCGCGCGTGGACCCGGCCGAGCCCTGGGTCCTCATGGGCGACCTGAACGTCGCGCCGCTGCCCGCGGACGTCTGGGATCCCGCGCTCTTCGTGAACGTGCCGAGCTTCCACCCCGAGGAGCACGCGCGCTGGGCGAAGATCGAGGCCCTCGGCCTCGAGGACGTCGTCCGCCCGCGCGTCCCCGCCGGCACGCACACCTTCTGGGACTACCGCGGCGGCGCCTTCCACAAGCGCCAGGGGATGCGCATCGACCACGTGCTCATGACGCCGCCGGCCGCCGCGCGCGTGCAGGAGGCCTGGGTCGAGCGCGAGTGGCGGAAGAAGAAGGACGACCTCGCCCCGTCCGACCACGCCCCGGTCGTGGTCACGCTCGCCGACTGACGCGCCGGCGGCCCCCCCGATCGCCCGCTCGACCGCCCACGTGGCCGTCGCGCGGACCCCGGCACGATTTCTTGAATATCCGGCCCGGCGGCGCGGTCTAGAATCGTTTGGCCCACGGACCGGGGACCTACCGTGCACGCGTCGAGGCGTCGCGCCGCTCAGCTCGCGATGATCCTGCTCGCGCTCGCCGCGCCGGCGATCGCGCGCGCCGCCGCGCCCTGGCCCGAGATCGAGCCCGTCGTCCGGGCGCAGCTCGCGCGCGAGGGCTCGCTCACCCCCGCCGAGACGGAGCGACTGCTCGACAACCCGCGCGTGCGCGCCGCTCTCGTCAACGCCTTCGACGGCTGGGACGGCCAGGACGACGCCGTCGCCGTCGTCCCGAGCCCGGGCGGCCTCGAGGTGCAGGTGCGCCTCGGCGCGCGCCGCGTCGTCTGCACGAGCAAGGTCGGCGGCGAGGGGCAGACGAGCGTCCAGACCTGCAGCGAGCAGGTCGTCAGCGACACCGTGCGTAGAACGGACCTCGAGCGGAGCCTGTGGCAGCCGAAGCCGCGCCCCCGCCCGCCCGCGCCGCGGGTCGCGCGCGGCGACGACGGCGCCGGCGGCCCCGACACCCCGCCGCCTGCCCCCGAGGGCCCCGTCGACAGCGTCCTCCGCCGCCTCCCCGACGCCGCCGCGAGCGGCGCCGACGCCCTCCGCCCCGCGGTCCGCGAGGCGCTCATCGCGCAGGCCGCCCTCCTCGACACGCTGCGCGAGCCCCACTGGAAGGACCCGATGCTGCCGGCGTCCGCGCTCGAGGCGGGCGTCGCCCTCCGAGACTCGCCGACGGCCCCGCTCCCGACGGAGCCCTCCGCGGTCGCCGGCCTCCGGAACCCCTTCAGCGACGCGCGCCTCGGCGCGCTCGTCGACATCCCCGTCCCCGACATGCTGAAGCTCGAGCACGCGCAGGAGGAGGCCGCCGTGAAGGCGCCGACCCCCGAGTGCCTCGAGCAGTGGGCGGTCCGCGAGGGCAGCGACCGCCCCCCGGAGCTCGACTGCTTCCGCCGCGTCGCGCACACGACGCGCCTCATGCGGAGCCCAGCCTACCAGATCGCGCACGCCCTCGACTTCCTCGGGGTGGGCGTCTCGCTGCCCATCCTCGACCAGATCCTCGCCATGGAGGCGAAGGACGTCGCGACCCACAAGGCGCACATGGCCGTCTGGGGCCTCGCGTGGCTCGACTGGATCGAGCGGCAGCCGGCGCGCTTCGCCGAGGCCGCGCGCGACCTCACCGACGAGGAGCGGAAGTACCTCCGCCGTCGCCTCTGGCGCTGGTGGGTCGACCCCGGGCTCGCCCCGCTGCACGACCGCATCACGCGCCTCTACGAGCAGCACTTCCTCGTGCTCTACCCCGAGGCGAAGGACGCGACGGGGCTCCCGCGCCGGAGCTTCTTCGGCAGCTCCTGGCTCTGGGCGACGAACTGGCTCTCCGAGGCCGATCGCATGCCGGCGCGCGCCGTCTACGCCGCCTACGACCGGCTCGGCGAGCGCGAGCGCGCGATCCTCGACGACTTCGTGCTCGAGCCGATGATCGCGCAGCGCTTCCCCACGTCCTGCGAGACCCTCCGCGCCCACGAGTGAGCGGAGCCCGGCCGGCCCGCCCGGCGCCTTTGCGCTCGCGCCGCGTTCGCGCCATGATCCGCGCGTGAACGACGGGGGTCTCGCATGAGCGCAGGTTTGTGGGTCTTGATCATCTTCCTCGCGCTGCTGGTCGCGCTGGTGGTCTACGACCTCCTGCAGACGAAGCACGCGATCCTGCGCAACTTCCCGATCATCGGGCACTTCCGCTACATCCTCGAGGCCATCGGCCCCGAGCTCCGCCAGTACATCGTCACCGACAACGACGAGGAGCGGCCGTTCTCGCGCGACCAGCGGCGCTGGGTCTACGCGTCGGCGAAGAAGGAGAACAACTACTTCGGCTTCGGCACCGACAACGACCTCGAGAACTCGCCGAACTACCTCATCATCAAGCAGAGCACCTTCCCGAAGGACGACGCCCACACCGACCCGCTCTACCTCGTGCCCTGCGCGAAGGTCGTCGGCGGCCCGCGCGGCCGGCGCCACGCCTACCGCCCCGAGTCCATCGTCTACACGACGGCCATGAGCTACGGCTCGCTGTCGGCGGCCGCCGTCGAGGCCATCAACCGCGGCGTCGTCATGGCGCGCTCGCAGCAGAACACCGGCGAGGGCGGGATCTCGCCGCACCACGACCACGGCGGCGACCTCATCTACCAGCTCGGCACGGGCTACTTCGGCGCGCGCGACGAGCACGGCAACTTCTCGATGGAGAAGCTGAAGGAGAAGTGCCAGCGCTACAAGGTGCGCGCGGTCGAGCTCAAGCTCTCGCAGGGCGCCAAGCCCGGGCGCGGCGGCGTCCTGCCCGGCGCGAAGGTGACGAAGGAGATCGCCGAGATCCGCCACGTCCCGCTCGGCCGCGACGTCATCTCGCCCCCGATGCACACGGCCTTCCGCTCGGCCGACGAGATGCTCGACCTCGTCGAGCGCATCGCCGACGAGACAGGGCGCCCCGTCGGCATCAAGTCGGCCGTCGGCGCGCTCGGCTTCTGGGAGGAGCTCGCGGCCCTCATGGCGAAGGGCGATCGCGGCGTCGACTACATCCAGATCGACGGCGGCGAAGGCGGCACCGGCGCGGCCCCCCTCGTGTTCACCGATCACGTCGCCCTGCCCTTCAAGATCGGCTTCTCGCGGGTCTACCAGATCTTCGCCCGCCACGGCCTCACCGACCGCGTCGCCTTCGTCGGCAGCGGCCGCCTCGGCTTCCCGGCCGAGTCGCTCTTCGCGATGGGCCTCGGCTGCGACCTCATCGCCGTCGGCCGCGAGGCGATGATGGCCGTCGGCTGCATCCAGGCGCAGCGCTGCCACACGGGGCGCTGCCCGACGGGCGTCGCGACGCAGAGCAAGTGGCTCATGCGCGGGCTCGACCCCGAGGTGAAGTCGCACCGGCTCGCGAACTACCTCGTGTCGCTCCGGAAGGAGCTCATGTGGCTGACGCACGCCTGCGGCTACGACCACCCAGCGGAGGTCACGCTCGACGACTTCGAGATCGTCGACGAGTGCTTCCGCACGCGCCCGCCGCGCGAGCTCTTCGGCTACGAGGCCGGCTGGGGCGTGCCGAGCGCGGGGCTCCTGACGGACGTGCGGCGGCTGATGCCGTCCTGAGCCGTCCCGCGGCGGCGCGGCGCGCGACGAGCAGCCACCGGACACTGTCGTCGCCTACGGCGTGGCTGGCGTCGCGCGGCCGCGCGCGGTAGATTCTGAGGCGCCCCCGACAAACCGCTCAACCCGTGACCCCGGCGCGCCGATGGATGACCCGAACAGTCAGCCACGCTCGAGGAGGAAGGCCATGCCTCAGCCGCAGAGGAAGCCGCGGGACGTCGAGCGCACCCTCGATCACCGGCGCGCCGAGCTCGCGCGCGCCGAGACGACCGTCACCGAGGACGAGGCCGCCGTCGAGACGGAGCTCGAGGCCGCGCGCGCCCGGGTGGACGCCGTCGGTGAGGCCCTCGCCGCCTTCGTCGCGAGCGTCCGCGACGCCGCCGCCGCCCGCGGCGACGTGAACGAGCTCACGCACCTCTATCACCGCGTGCGCGGCGCGCTCGCCCCGACCCTCGACCTCGAGGATCACGAGGATCGCGCGCTCACCGTGCGCGAGGACGCCGTCCGCGCCCGCGCCTGGGTGGTGAGCTCGCTCCGCCTCGAGCTCCGCCACCTCCGCGGCGAGCTCGACTACCTCGACCGCATGATGGACGACGGTCGCGCCGAGCTCGCGGACCTCGGGGCCCGCGCCGAGCGGCCCGCGACCGCGCCGCGCGCCGTTCGCGAGATCGATCTTCCCGAGATCGCGCCGCGCCGCGAGCAGCCACGCGTCCGCATGGACGCCGAGATCGACCTCCACAGCGCGAGCAACTTCTTCGCCGGCTTCAGCGAGAACATCAGCGACGGCGGCCTCTTCATCGCGACCGAGCGCGTCGTGCCCGTGGGCGCCGACGTGGACCTCGCCTTCCGCCTCCCGAACGGCATCGAGATCCGCGGCCGCGGCGTCGTGCGCTGGCTCCGCCGCGCGGGCGACGACGAGTCGCAGCCGGCCGGCGTGGGCGTGCAGTTCGTGAACCTCTCGGGCACCGCCGCCGAGGCGATCGAGCGCTTCATCCAGAGCCGCGACCCGATCTTCTTCCCCGGCTGACTGCGGTGCGCGGCTCCTCGCGCGGCCTCTACTGCCCGATGACGACCTCGGCCGTCGCGGGCGGGGAGCGCTCGCTGCCGTCGCTCGCCCGCACCTCGCAGCGCCAGCGCGCGCCTGGGTCCGTGCGGTCCGCCGGCACGCGCGCCACGTTGCCGAGCGTCTTCTCGTAGACGCCGTCGCGGAACCAGCGCGTCTGGTAGACCACCGGGTCCAGGTCGTAGCTCGCCGTCGTCACGACGCAGGCGAGGTCCGCGTTCGGCCCGGGGTTCGCCGGCTCGATGGCGATCCCCGGCCGCGTCGGCGGCACGTTCAGCGGCGCGCGGAGCGCCGTGTGCGGGTTCTTGTCGAACGCGACGAGCTCCGGCGGCCCGAAGACCGCGCACGTCCCGCCGCAGCCGTCGTCGCCGCAGCGCTTCCCGGCGCAGCTCGGCACGCAGTCGTCGCTGCAGTGACCGTCGTCGCACACGAGCCCCACCTCGCACGCGCCGCAGCGCCCGCCGCAGCCGTCGTCGCCGCACTGCCGCCCGTCGCAGTCGGGCACGCAGTCGACGACGCAGCGCCCGCGCTGGCAGAGCGCCCCCTCGGCGCAGGCGCCGCAGGTCCCGCCGCACCCGTCGCTGCCGCACTCCTTCGCCTCGCAGCTCGCCGCGCACCCCGGCGCGCACTGCCCGCCGACGCACGCCGTCCCCACGGGGCACGGCGACGCCGTGATGTTCGGCAGGAACGCCACCTTCCGGCAGTCGCCGCCGAAGCAGAGGTTCGCCGGGTCCTGCACGTCGGTGCAGCCGTAGATGAAGCTCCCGCACTCCGACGGCACCCAGGACGCGAGGATGTCGGGCCGCCGGTCGCCGTTGAAGTCGTAGCTCGCGCCGTCGCCGAGGCCGGGCTTGTCCGAGCCCTGGTTCCAGGTCGGCACGAGGTCGAACACCTCGTACGCCGCGACCCAGGCGGGGAGCGGGCTCCCGCCGAGGTTCAGGAGGATCCAGGCCGCGCCTGGCTGCCCGTCCTCGTCGAGCCCGCCGACGATGTCCTGATCGCCGTCGCCGTCGAAGTCGCCGACCGCGGTCAGGTTCGCCGGTGACGGGATGTCCGCGCCGAGCGCGACCATCGGGTCGAACGTGCCGTCGCCGCGGCTCCGGAGGTACCAGAAGCCGGTGGTCGTGGCGTCGGTCGAGGCGACGCTCTGCCCGATGACGTCGACGTAGCCGTCGCCGTCGAGGTCCTTGCCGCTCGCCGAGAGCCCCCACTGCCAGTGCCCGAGCACGCCGGGGCCGAAGAGCGGGCCGTAGTCGAAGGCCGGCGAGACGCGCGCGTAGCCGCCGTGACCGTCGTTGAGCCACACGAAGCCGCGCTTGCCCTCGGCCCAGTGGTGGAGCCCGACGAGGTCGACGTGGCCGTTGCCGTCGACGTCGAGCACGGGGCCGGCGACGTCGCCCGGGTCGAGCGTGAAGAGCTCGGTGAGCTCGATGGACTGGGCGCCCGTGCAGCTCGAGCGCGCGAGGTAGACCTTCGCCGGCGGGACGCAGTAGGTGTCCTGGCTGACCGGGTGCGAGCGCGTGTCGACGCAGCGCTCGAGCGGGAACTCGTTGCACTGGCCGTCGTTCGTGCAGAGGCGCCGGCAGATCCCCTCGGCGCAGGTGTAGCCCGCGCCGCACTGGCTCGCCGTCAGGCAGCGCTGGCGCCCCGCGAGGACCGTCTCGCGCACGAGCAGATCGAGCCAGCGGTCGCCGTCGATGTCGGCCACGGCGAGCACCGAGTAGCGGGCGTCCCCCGGGAAGTCGAGCACGATGGGCGGCTCGAAGGTGCCGTCGCCGCTCGAGGGGTAGACCGCGACCGTGTCGCCCTGGTCGCGCGCGAAGAAGACCTCGCCCCAGCGCGAGCCCGACTCGTCCGTCTGGCCGTCGCAGTCGTCGTCGACGCGGTTCCCGCAGACCTCGATCTGCCCCTCGTCGACGACGCCGTCGCAGTCGTTGTCGACGCCGTCGTCGCACACCTCGGTCGACGGCGGGCGCGCGGTCACCGGGCAGGTGAGCCCGCCGAGGGTCGGCGCGCAGACGTACTTGTCGACGACGCGGCAGGCGCCGAGGCCGACGCTGCAGAGCCCGCCCTTCGAGGGGAAGTCCTCGTCGGTGAGGCCGTCGCAGTCGTCGTCCTCGCCGTTGCAGAGCTCCGCGGCGCCCGGCGCGGGCTCGGTGTCGCACCTCGTGCCGGCGCCGTCGTCCGCGCAGACGCGGTGCCCGTCGCGCGCACAGCGCCCGAGCCCGACCGAGCAGGGCTCCCCGAGCCCGACGAAGGACTCGTCGTAGAGGTTGTTGCAGTTGTCGTCCTCGCCGTTGCAGCGCTCGGGGGCGCCGGCGTAGATGGCGTCGTCGTCCTCGTCGCAGTCGGCGCCGGCGGCGCAGCCGACGCCGTGCTGGTCGCCGTCGAGGTCCTCGCAGACGCCGACGTTCGCGATCGCGAGCACGGGCACGTCGAGCACGGGCCCGTTGCGGGCGTTCGAGCGCACCCGGAGCGTGTCGGCGTGGGTGCCGGCCGTGAGCGCGTAGAACGTGACCTTCACGACGACCTTCGCGCCCGGGCCGACCGTCGTCTCGAGGAGGTTCGTGCCGAGCTCGCCGTCGCCGCTCACGAACGCGATGCGGTCGACGACGATCGGCTCCTCGCCCACGTTCTCGAGCTCGAGGTCGGCGATGAGCGGCACGCCGACGGTCGTCACGGGGAAGTCGATGCGCTCCGGGTCCGCGACGAGCAGCGCCGACGACGTCGTGTCCGGCGCGCTCGTGTCGGCCGTGTCGGCGATGGCCGCGTCGCGCCCGCCGTCGTCGCTCGAGCAGCCGCCCACCGCGAGCGCGAGCAGCGCCAGCAGCGCCCCGGCGCGCGCGAACCGCGCCCGCCCCCCCCGCGCCCCCCCGATCTCGTGCGGTCGTGACATCCCCCGCATCATAGGGGCTCCAAACGCCGGACTCGACCCCAGGCGCGTCATTTTGCGTGACCGCGGCGTCGCCCGGCGCTCAGCCGGGCGCGAAGAAGGCGAGGCGGTGGAGGCGCGCGAGCACCTCGCCCACGTCGCGTTCGCCGAGCTCGCGCGCGATCTCGACGCCCGTCCGCGCCCCGTCGCAGAGCGCGAGCACGGCGCGCTCGAGCGCGTCGAGCGGCTCCTCGCGGTGCGCGAGCGACGGCACGGTCGCCCGCTCCCGGGCCCGCTCCCGCTGGAGGGGCCCCGTCTGCGGGCGCTCGGGGACCGCCGCGGCGAGGTCCGGCGGCTCGTGCCAGAGGTGCACGAGCCCCTGGAACCAGACGGCGACGAGCTCGCGCGTGAGCCACGCCCCGAGCTGCGCGCGGCCGTCCTCGTTCGCCGCGAGCCCATCGTCCGCGCCGAAGCGGGCGAGCTCGGGGATCGTGCGGGCGAGCAGCTCCTCGAGCGTCAGCGCCCGGGGCGCCGCGGCGTGCAGGACGGAGAGCGCGATGCGGAGCGGCCGCCCCGAGAGCTCGACGAGGCCGTGCGGCGTCTCGAGCGTGACCTTCTCGTCGTCGCGGAGCTCCTCGGCCCAGACGTCGGTGTGCGCGCGGTCCTCGAGGGCGAGCCCGGCGAAGCGCCCGAGGTCCGCGGAGCGCTCGAGGCGCGCCTCCGCGCGGCAGAGGGCGACCACGCGGAAGCGCGTGTTCGCGAGGAAGTCCATGTACTGCTGCTGGCGGATCGGGTCGGTCACGCCGCGCAGGAGCTCGGCGTGCTCCGGCGAGAAGTGCGCGAGGCGCAGCACCGTCGGCTTCGCGTTCGTGAGGAAGGCGAGCCCGTGCCGCTGCGCCCGCTCCATGAAGTCCGTGAACCAGAAGCTCTGCTCGTTCTCGGCGAGGTAGTCGTGGCGGATGAGCGCGTCCGACGAGCGCTCGAGGGACGTGTACAGGCGCTGCATGAGCGCGCCCTTGATCTCGGGCGCCATCGTCGCGATCTGCGCGGCGTACCAGAGACCGCCGTCGCGCGCGCCCTTCACGCGCTCCTCGGGGGCGTAGGTGAGCGAGTGGAAGCGCATGAAGTGCCGGAGCGCCTCGTAGTCGTGCATCCCCGGGTAGGCGTTGAAGCTCACGACGGCGACGCCGTTCGGAGCGAGGGCGCGGCGGATGACGGCGAGGACGGCCTCGCGGACGTCGTCCGGCACCCACGAGAAGAGGCCGTGGGCGACGATGAAGTCGAAGGAGCCGAGGTCGTCGTCGGGCCACGCGAGGAGATCGCGCACGTCGGCCTGTCGGAGGTCGACGTTGTCGAGGCCGAGGTCGCCGGCGAGGGCGAGGCCGCGGTAGATGGGCTCTCCGGCGAGGTCGACGCCGACGAAGCGGCTCTCGGGCAGGGCCTGCGCGAGGGAGAGCAGGTTCCCGCCGTCGCCGCAGCCGAGCTCGAGGACGCGGCACGCGCTCGCCGGGGCGGGCTCGAGATAGTGGAGCCACGCCAGGAGCCCGAGGTGATCCGGGTGTGTGAACCAGTAGGCGTAGCCCGGGTAGACGAAGTCGTCGAAGGGGTTCGGCGGGGGAGGCGCGGCGTCGTCGCTCATGCGGTCGTCATACCCGGACGGGCCGCGCGGTGCCACCCACGTAACCGGCGCGGTGATCGCCGGTAAACTTTCGCGACGGGCTGCCGATGAGGGTGATCGGGACGACGTCTGCGAGTGGGCGAGGCGATGGAAGAAGGCTTGGACGCGAAAGAGACGACGGGGGGCGGCGGCGAGCAGCCGCTCGCAGTCCTCGGGGAAGTTCGGACCGAGTCTGGCGCAGCGTCGTGCTCTCAGCTGGCTCGGCGAGGAGGGAGCGTACTCGAAGTACGCGACCGACGAGACGGGCCGGCTGAGAGCACAAGAGCAAGTCAGACGACGGGAGAATCTCCCCGAGGACTGCTAGGCCCGCGCTGGCCCGCGGGGCCGCGCACGGGCACGCGCCACCGGCGCCCGCGCACGGGGGTCCGGCTGCGGGTCGCGCGCATCATGCCGACGACGGACCTCGAGTTCGTGGAGATGTCGGTCGACGAGCCGCCGGTGCCGATCGTGGACCTCCCGGGGATCACGACGCCCGCGGCGCCGCCGCCACCGCCGACGCCGACGGCGACCCCGCTCGTGCGGGACCCGCGCGTGGCGGTCGCGACGAGCGCGCGCCGGAAGACCGATCCCGAGGCCGTGCTCGGGGTGTGGCCCGAGGACGCGCCGCGCCGGCGCGAGATGCCGGTCTGGCTGGGCCCGGTCATCGCGATCGCGGCGATCGCGGCGCTCGCGGCGTTCATACTCTGAGCGCCCGCGCGCGGCCGGCTCAGCCGTGCGCGGGGGGCTGCTCGCGCGCCTTCCGGCGCAGGTTCAGCACCTCGACGAGCAGCGAGAAGCCCATCGCCGAGTAGATGTAGCCCTTGCTGACGTGCCCGCCGGTGGCCTCGACCATCAACATCACGCCGATGAGCACGAGGAACGCGAGCGCGAGCACGCGCACCGAGGCGTGGTTCTGCACGAAGTCTCCGATGGGCCCGGCGAAGGCCATCATGATCCCGACCGCGAGGATCACGGCGACGACCATCACCTCGAGGTGCTCGGCCATGCCGACCGCGGTGATGACGGAGTCGAGCGAGAACACGACGTCGAGCACGACGACCTGCATGATGATCGCGCGCATCAGCTTGCCGACGGCCTCGGCGGTCATGGCGGGCGCGGCGACGTCCGTGTCGGGCGCGTGGTGCTCGCCCGGGTTCTCGACGTTCTCGTAGATCTCCTTCGTGGCCTTGTAGACGAGGAAGAGGCCGCCGAAGAGGAGGATGAGGTCTTTGCCGCTCCAGGGACGCACGAGCTCGAAGAGCGTGTCCTGGAGCCTCATGACCCAGGTGATGCCGAGGAGGAGCAGGATCCGCGAACCGAGCGCGACGGCGAGGCCGATGCGGCGCGCGCGGAGCTGCCTCTCGCGGGGCAGTCGACCGCAGAGGATCGTGATGAACACGATGTTGTCGATGCCCAGGACCACTTCCATGAGGGTCAGGACGAGGAGCGAGATCCAGGCGTCGGCGGACGTCAGCAGTTCCATGGCTCCGCATCCTGGGGGATCTGCGCGCGCTGGGGAAGCCCGCGCGCGCGCGGCTCGGACCCGCCTGCGTCGGCGAGCGCGGTTACGCTCGTTGACAAACGGCTAAAGCCGAGGCCGTGGGCCACCGTTCTACGACGTGTGAAGCCGTCGCCGCGCCACCCTCGCGCGGTCGTGGTGGCTCGTCCGGGGAGAGTGATCGTGGTCTTGAGCGAAGGGCGGGAGTGCAGCGCCTGCGGGCGCTTGAACATCCAGAGCGACGCGCGCTTCTGCGCGTGCTGTGGGAGCCCCATGGCCGCGCGACCGCGCCCCCGCCGCGTGGCGGCGTCGACCCGCGGCGAGCACGTCGACGACGACGACGCGACCGTCGCCGAGGGGTCGCGCCCGCGCCGCGCCGCGCGCGTGTACCGGGGCGGGGCCGCGGCGCCGCAGCCGTCGGGGCCGCCGACGGTGCTCCCGGTGGCCGTGCGCGAGCCCGAGGACGCGCAGGCGGCGCTCACGCGGAAGGCGCCGCGCGTCGACACGAGCCGCACGAAGCTGAAGCGCACCACGTCGAGCTTCCGGCGCAGCACCGGCCCGCGCGCGGCCGCGCCGGCGGAGGCGAGCTACGCCGAGCCCGCGCCCGCTCCGGCGCCCCCGTCGGAGCCCGACCTCGACCTCTCGCACGCGCGCTACGAGGACGTGCACGAGCTCGACGCGTGGACGGCGCCCGCCCCCGAGGCCGCCCACGCCGAGGTCGTCGAGCCCGCGCCGGCCGAGGCCGTCGGCCACGCCGGGTGGGACGACGTCGATGACGACGACCTCCTCGACGCGTCGGGCCTGCAGAAGACGCGCCGGAACCGGATCCTCGGGAGCGTCGCGGTCCTCGCGGCGGTCGTCGTCGCGCTCGCGTTCACGATCTGAGCCCGCGCTCGCGCCCCGCGCTCAGCGCGACGGCGGCGCCGTGATGAACGCGAGGACCGCGTCTCCCCAGGCGGGGGAGGTCCCGCCCGCGCAGAAGGCGTGCCCCTCGTGGGCGGTGGTGCCGGCGGCCGGGAAGATCTCGGCGCGCGCGGGCAGGCCGAGGCCCTGCATCGCCGCGGCGAGCGTGGTGCTCGGGGTCGTGTCGAAGTCGTTCTCCGCCTGGATGAAGAGGACGGGCACCTTCGCGCCGCGCGCCGCCTCGGTCATGCGCTCGCGGAGCGCGCCGTCGCGCGCCCACGTCATCGAGCCGCCGGCGAAGTCGACGGCCGCCCGGATCCCGTCGCCGCGCTCCGCCGCGAGGAGCGTCTCGACGCCGCCGAGCGAGCAGCCGATCACCGAGACCCGGGCGGGATCCACGTCGGGGAGGGCGCGCGCGTAGCCGACCGCGGCGAGGACGTCGTCGAGCTGCTGATCGAGGACCGCCACGAGCGCGCCGGGCGCGGGTTCGACCGCGCCCCGCGTGAGGACGTCGCGCGCGTAGGGCCAGGCCACGGAGGAGAGCCCGTGGCCGCGGCGGTGGGGCACGAGGAGGAGGTAGCCGCGCGGGACGAAGAAGCGCGCCTGCCCGCGGAAGTCCGAGGGCGTCTCCTCGCTCCCGTGGTTGTAGACGATGGCGGGGAACGGCCCCGCCCCCGAGGGGCGATAGACGTAGGCGCGACGGACCGGATCGTCGGCGTACTGCACGACCTCCGGCGCTCCGACGGCGCCTGGCGGCGCGGGCGCGGTGATGGCGGCGGGCGCTGTCGCCGGCGGCGGGACCGCCTCGGGCGGCGGCGACGTCGGCGCCGGCGGGCGGGCCTCACAGCCCATGTTGATGAGCGCCAGGGCGCTCACCGAGATCGCGAATATCCGGACGGGGGGCATCGGTGGACCTGGTCAGCCGAGGAACGCGTCGAACGCGGTCCAGAAGAGGGCGCGGGCGGCGTCGAGCTCCATCAGGAGCTCGTGCTCGGCCCCTGGCACCTCGACGATCCGCACGTCGGGCACGCGTGGGAGCTCGCGGCGCGCGACGGTGTTGTCGACGATGCGATCGGCCCCCGGGAGGACGGCGAGCACGGGCACGCGCACGGCCTCGAGGACGCCCGGCGCGAGGAGGGCGTCGATCGAGCGCAGCGCGGCGGCGAGCCAGCCCCAGGTCGGCAAGGTCGCCGCGAGCGCGGGGTTGTCTCGCACGAAGGCGAGGTTCCGCTGGAGGCGCGCGTGATCGCGGGTCCAGGGGTTCCCGGCGAGCCCGCCCGGGGCGCGCTCGCGCCGCGCGGGGCGGCGCCCGCGCCGGAGCGCGACCTGCCAGCGCGCGACCAGCGGCACGAGCCAAGGCGGGGCGCCGGTGCGGAGGCGCAGCATCGGCGCGACCAGCACGGCGCGCGCGATCCCGGGGTGCGGATCGGCGGCGAGGTAGCGGAGCGCTGTGTGTCCGCCCATCGAGTGCGCGAGGATCGCGACGGGCCGGCCGTCGGCCGCGGGGGCGACGGCGCCGTCGACGAAGGCGCGCAGATCGTCGAGATAGGTGGCGAAGGTCTCGACGTGGCCGAGGCCCTCGAGGCCCGGGGCGCGATCGGAGCCGCCCTGGCCACGCCACTCGAGATTCCACGGCTCGAGCCCGCGCGCGACGAGCTCGCGCTCGACCTCGGCGTACTTCTCGAGCGGCTCGCCGCGCCCGCCGAGGACGAGGATCAGGGCGCGCGCGCCCGGGACCTCGAGGCGGCGCCAGCGGAGGGACGCGCCTCCGCCCGCGGGGAACGCGCGGACTGGCGTGTCCGCGGAGGGTGGAGGGCTGGACGGCGACGCCATGACGCCCAGGATAGCGCGGCGCGCGGCGGCGCGCTGGAAAAGTCGTTGTCGACCAGGCGGGAGGCCCCTAAGCTCGCGTGTAACCCGCGGCGATCCGAAGCGCCCGGGCGGTCGTACTGTAGGCGAACCGCAGGATGGCGGCTGTCACAGGACCGAGGACGATGGCTGAGGACGATCGCTTCCTCTCAGAGGCGCAGGAGCTGACCCCGAAGGCGCGCGATCTCGTCGCCGCCGTCGGGCTCGGTCTGCCCAGCGCCACGCCGGCGCCGGAGGGGCGCGCGCGCCTCCTCGACGCGCTCGCGGACGCCGGGCGCTTCGACCGCTTCATCGCGCCGGTCGCCCGCATCGCGGACATCGACCCCGAGCGGGCGAAGGCGCTGCTCGACGCCCTCTGGACGGACCCGTGGGGCCCGGCCCCCCTCGTGCCGCACATCGCGACGCGCTGGGTCGAGGGCGGCCCGCGCGCGCAGAACGCGATCCGCGGCTTCCTGCGCGTGCCGGCGGGCGAGGCGTTCCCGGAGCACGAGCACCTCGGCGACGAGGAGATGGTCATCCTCCAGGGCTTCGCCGTGGTCGACGACGGGCGAGTCTATGGGCCCGGGGAGACCATCGTGATGAAGACCGGCAGCTCGCACGGCTTCACGGCCCTCCCGGGCGCGGCGGACCTCGTCTACTTCGCGGTCGTGCACGAGGGGGTCCGGGCGTTCGGGCAAGAGGTCCGGCACACCGACGGCGACTGATCGAGGCCCGACCGCGGTCCTCGGGGGATTCAGGCGGTCGCGAGCACGATCATGGCGGCGGCGCCGTTGGCGGCCGTGAAGACGGCGTCGCCGGCGAGGATCTGCGCGAAGAGCGCGCCGCGGGCGAGGCCGAGGCGACGCACGCGGGCGTCGAGGAGGAGCTGCGTCGCGTTGGCGAGGGCGAGCACCGCGAAGGCGACGAGGCGGGCGCCCGGCGGCTGGGTGAGCGAGAGCAGCGCGAGCGCCACGAGCGCGAGGTTGAGGCCGGCGAGGAAGCGGAAGAGCTCCATCGCGATCGGGCTCACGGGGCGCTCGGACGTCGTCACCGCCAGGGTCCTCGCGGGGTGGAAGCCGAAGTGCCAGGTGGCGAGGCCGTGCCAGAGGGCGGTCAGGATGAGGATCGCGCTGCCGAGGGCGTTCATCGCGGAAATCACCTCCGCCTGCATTTATAACGCTAATTATAGCGAGGTGGGAATCGACTATCTTCGAAACCGCAGCAGGTGGCGCGGCTCGAGACCGACGCTCGGGCTCGTATTCGTGGGAGTGAGCGCGTCGAGGGCGTCGGGCGCGCCCGGGGCGCCGACCACGTAGCGGCGCAGCGCAGGCGCCGCGCGGTTCGCGTCGCCGACGAGCAGCAGGCCGCGCTCGGGGAGGCGGAGGAGGGCCGACAGCGCGAAGGGCTCCGTCGTGACGTCGACGTCGGAGGCGCCGCCGTCGTCGCCGCGGTCGACGCGGAGGAGGCTGTCGGGCACGCCGTCGTCGGGATCGCCGAAGACGGTGATCCAGGCGACGTCCCCGCGCTCGGCGACGAGGCCCCAGCCCGGGATCCGGCCGCCGAAGAGCGCGGCGGCGCCCGCCTGCCACGCGACGCGCGCGTCGCCCGTGGCGCCGTCGACCGCGACGAAGGCGAGCCCCGCGCGCGCCTCGTCACCGGGGACCGGCCGCCCGCCCTCGAGCAGCCCGACGCAGGCGAGCCAGAACCCGCTGTCGTCGGGGGCGGGGGCGAGCACCTGTCCGCAGTTCGCGAGGCCCGGGAGGGTGAGCCGCGCGACGACCGTGTCCGTCGCGGGGTCGACGCCGATGAGCGCCCCCTCGGCGGCGGCGTCGAAGCGGCGCGAGAGGTTCCCGAGGGACACCCAGATCCGCCCACCGAGCGCGAGGAGGCGGTCCGGGCGCGGGTCGACCGCGACGCCGCCGATGGCCCCGGCCTCGGCGCGGAGGTCGACGCGACCGAGCAGATCGCCGGTCGAGGGGTCGACGATGAGGAGATCGCCGCCGTCGTCGAGGTCGCCGGGGTCGGCGGTCGGCGTCGGGTTCGTCGCGTAGCGCGACACGTAGGCGCGGGTCGGCGAGAGGAAGAGGACGTCGTGGGGGTTCGCGTCGAAGCCGGTGCCGACGGGGATCTGGCGCGCCACCTCGGCGTGGCCCGAGGCGAAGGAGACGACGGTCAGGACGGCGTTCGGGTAGCGGTCGACGAGCACGAGCTCGCCGGTCGGGCTCGGGCTCGTCGGGAGCACCACGTCGCCCGAGAGCGCCGTGAGCACGCCCACGGCCGCGCTCCCCGAGTCGATGACGTCGTCCGCGCAGAGCGCGCCGTCCGCGTCGAGGAGGGACACGGCCGTCGAGGCGTAGTCGGTGCCGACGACGGCGATGACGCACTCGTCGCCGACAGGGACCGGGGCGGCGCCGCCCGCGGCGTCGTCGCAGCCGGACGGCGCGACGAGGAGCGCGCCCAGCGCGAGGTGAGCGAGCTTCACGGGGCCTCCAGCGGCGGGGTCCAGGCGAGCGACGCCATGAGGGTGAGCCCCGGCAGCGGGAAGCCGGCGAGGTCCTGGGCGCGGGCGTCGGCGACGTTGCGCGCGCTCACGTCGAGGCGGAGCGCGTCGCTCGCGAAGCGCGCGCGGGCGCCCACCCCGACGAGGGCGCGACCGGGCACGGAGACGAGCCCGGCGGGGTCGAGCGTGCTCGCGCCGAGGACCTCGACGTCGGCGTAGACGGCGACCTCGCTCACGGCGGCGTCTCCGGTGCGCCAATACCCTTCGCCGCGCGCGTAGCCCTTCCAGCGCGGGCGATACGGGAGCGGCTCGCCGCGTCGGGCGGCGATGGCGGAGGTGTCCTCGGTGTCGAGCCAGGTCAGGCTCCCGCGGAGGCGCAGGTGGGCGAGGACGTCGCCCCAGGCGCCCACCTCGACGCCCGTCACCCGCGCCCGCGCCACGTTCTCGGCGCGCGCGACGTTCTGCGCGTTCTGGACGTACTGGATGAGATCGTCGACCCAGCGCGAGAAGACGGCGGCCTCGACCGCCGCGAGGTCGCCTGGGCCGAGGTCGAGCTCGTGATGGACCGCGAGCTCGAGGGCGACCGCGCGCTCGGGCGAGAGCGTGTCGTTGCCGACGACGTAGCCGGTGTCGCCGTGGAGCTCGTAGAGGCTCGGGAGCCGCACGGCGCGCGCCACCGAGAGCTCGACGCGCGACCCGGGGCCGAGCTCCCGCGCCGCCGCGAGGCGGAAGGACCAGCCGTCGGCCCCGCCGGGCTCCCCCTCCCAGCGGAGCGACCCCGAGATCACCGTGTCCAGCGCGGCCTCCTCGGCCTCGATCCCGGCCGCGAGCGAGGCGACGTGGCGCGTCGCCGCGGGGGGCGCCTCGCCGCGCCGGTCCGGGGTCCAGCGCTCATAGCGCCAGGCGGCCGTCGCGGTGGCCGTGAGGCCGAAGACGGGGCCGTCGAGGAGACGCGCTCGCGCGCCGGCGATGGCGGCGGGGACGAGGCTCTCGTCGCGGGTCTCGGCGGCGGTGAGGCCGATCTCGGCGTCGGGATCGGAGAGCTCGGTGCGCGACCACGCGAGCGACGCGCCCAGGGCGAGGTCGGCGCGCGGGAGGCGCGCGTCGAGGCGGGCGCCGAGGAGGTTCCGGGTGAGCGCGAGGCGGCTGCGACGGGTCTCGTGGAGGGCGACGCCGGGGAGCCCGCGATCGCTGCGGGTCGCGAGGTCGAGGAGCCTCAGCCGCACGCGGTCGCCGAGGCGCACGGCGCCGGAGACGAGGGCGTTGACCTGATCGGACGCGGCGTTGCCACGGGCGACGTCCCGGTCGTCGGCCGTGGTCCAGGCCGTCCCGCCGTCGTTCCGATAGGTGAAGTCGCCGGCGGTGCCGCCGTAGTCGACGGCCGCGAGGACGCCCCCGTCGGCGCCGCCCCAGGCCCACGCGGCGCGCGCCTCGCGGGTGGCGAACGACCCGCCGCCGGCCTCGACCTCGAGCCAGTGGCCGCGCGGGGCGCGCGTCTCGAGCGCGACGACGCCGCCGATCGCGCTCTGCCCGACGAGCGCGGGGGAGAGCCCCCGGTAGAGGGCGACGCGCGCGACGGGGCCGAGCGGGAGCGAGCCGAGGTCGACGGGGGCGCCGTCGGCGCCGTTCAGCGGGATCCCGTCGAGGGTCACGAGGACCTGCTCGGCGGTGGAGCCGCGGACGGAGAGGAGCGAGAAGCTGCCGAGCCCCCCGAGGCGCGTGACGCGGAGGCCCGCCTGCTCGTCGAGGACCTCGGGGAGATCGGCGGCTGCGCGATCGTCGAGGGCGCCCCGGTCGACGACGCTGGTCAGGCGCCCCAGAGCGCCGTCCGGGGCCCGGCAGGGACGACCGTGCGCGCGGGGTCGGCGGTGGGCTCGTCGGCGCGCGCGCAGCGCCGGCCGCGAGCGCGAGGCTCGCGAGGCCGGCGGCGAGCACGGCGCGGCGGCCGGAGCCGCTCACGGCCGCGACGCGAGCACCGCGACGGCGTCGAGGTCGAAGCCCGCGCTGTCGCGCGTCGGGAAGGGATCCCAGATCGGCCGCCCGAAGCTGTCGCGCGCGCTCCCGTCGCCGACGACGTCCACGATCCGCACGTGGGTCACGCGCGCGAGATCGAGGGTGCCGTCGCGGACCGCGGCGCGGAAGCGCAGGTCGGCGAGGTCGAAGGGGGTGCCGAATCGCTGCCGGTACTTGCCGGCGAGACCCGCGATCTGCTCGGCGGGCTGCGTGTCGTAGGGGCCGAGCGGCTCCTCGCCGAGGTAGGCGCTGTCGAAGCGCTCGAAGTGCGTCCCGTCCGAGGAGACCTCGACCCAGGCGAGCTCGAGGAAGTCGTCCGAGAAGCTGTTCTCGAAGACCGCGAGGTCGTCGCCGGGCCCGTCGCCGAAGGGTCGCGCGAAGGTGAGCGTGATGACGCCGCCCTCGCCGAGGGACACGACGCCCATCGCGCCGTCGGCCTCACCGAGCGCGGCCGACGCGTCCCGCCAGCGCTCGTCGACGCCGTCGCCGAAGGTCACGTCGGCGATCCCCGTGGCCCAGCCGCGGACGCGGCCGTTCGCGGCCGGGACGGCGTCCGAGCCCCCCTCGCCGGCGGCCGGGGCGAAGGCGGGCGCGACGTCGTAGGTCGCGTCGAACGTGGCCGCGGGCTCGCAGTCGCTCTCGAGGCGCGCGACGACGCGCCGGCGACCGGGGTGTTCGAGGGTGACCACGTCGCCCTCGGCCCAGGCCGCGGGGGCGCCGCCGCCCGGGATGGCGTCGAGGGCGAGGGAGACGGGCGATCCGTCGGGCGAGGCGAAGTGGAGCTCGGCGCCGGTCTGGACGCGCGTGAGGACGGGCGCGACGGGGACGAGGCAACCGGTGAGCGGCGCGCCCACGACGCCGTCAGCGCCGCCGTCGTCGCCTGCGCACGCGCCGAGGGCGACGACGGCGAGGAGCGCCGCGGCCCGAGCGTGACGGAGGGCGCGCATCAGAGGGCGTCCTGGCGGGAGAGCTCGGTCCAGGCGTGGCCCGCGCAGCCGCCGGCCTCCGGGGTCGCGGCGTTGGCGGCGAGGCCCGCGAGGGCGGCGGCCGACGAGGCCGCGGTGCTGTCGCCCACGCACACCCAGAGGGTGTCGCCGCGGAGGAGCCAGGCGACGCCGCGGTAGTCGTCGCCCTCGGCGAGGACGAGGCTGCGGAGGTCGTTGTCGTACGACGCGATGACGGCGTCGCCCCAGGCTTGCGAGGTGATCGTCACGTCGCCGTCGGCGCCGGTCCAATCACCGCCGATGGCGAGCCCCGGGACGGCGTGGGTCCAGCCGAACCCGCCGCAGCCGGCGTCGAGGTCGGCGGGGTCGCTGGTGTCGGGCGCGGCGGCCGCTGCGTCGGCGGTGTCGAGGCCGAACGCGACGGTGCAGAACCAGACCTCGCCGTCGGTCGGGCCGATCCAGACGGTCTTCTGGAACTTCGAGGGGTTGTACTCGTCGTCGGCGGGGAGCTGCGAGATGGCGACGTGGGCGGCGTTGTCGTAGGAGACGACGGTGGCGCCGGTCCAGGCGGTGCTCGAGACGACCTCGTCGAAGGCGAAGTCGGTGGCCCAGCGGCCGCTCACCGCGATGGCGGGGGTGAGGTGCGTCCACGAGAAGCCGCCGCAGCCGCCGTTCCCGGGGTCGGTCGCGTCGGCGGCGGGGGCCGCGAGGGCGGCCTCGGCGGTCGGGAGGCCGAAGGCGGCGGTGCAGTAGAAGAAGGTGCCGTCGGCGGTGGGCGCGGTCCACTCGTGGCGGGCGAACTTCCCGGGGGTGTACGGGTCCCAGGCCGGGCTCTGGACCACGGCGACGCGGGCCTCCGGGTCGAAGGCGACGATGGCGCCGTCGTTCCAGGCGGTCGCGGAGATGGTCTCCTCGTAGCCCCAGGCGTTCAGCCAGCGACCGGTGATGCTGGCGAGGCCAGCCGGGTCGCCTTCGGCCTCGGAGCAGGCGCCGAGGCCGAGCGCGAGGGAGAGGGCGAGGAGCGAGGTGGAGACGGCGCGAGAGGACAGGACCATGGCTTCCCTCCGAAGCGTGTGAGCTCGGGGACGAAGCATGGGGGTCCGGTCGGGCGCACCGTGCGGCCCGCCAGGCCACCACCTCCGCCCGAGGCTGTGCCGGCAAACCGCGCGGTCAGTATCCTGGCTCCCGGATCATCCTCCCCCGGCCCTTCCCAGCTCTCTCGAGCCAGTGGTCTCCCGGGTTCGTCCTCGGTCACAGTTGCGGGGGCAGCGCTGGTCTTCCACCAGCTTCCTGCCGTCGCGGCGGCCCTCGTCATCGCGCGACGGCGTCGGCGTTGTCAAGGAGAAGCCGAGCGGCGGGCGCGACACGCGCGAGCACCGCCTCCGCTTCCGGACGCGTCGCGACTTGGGTATGGTCGCCGCGCGCGTCCGCCCGCGCCACCTCGCCATGGAGCCCCACTTGCGCCGTCTCTCGACCCTCGCGTTCGCCCCCTACGCCGCGCTCGCCGTCCTCGCCATCGACGCCTGCGGGACCGCGCCCGCGCCCGCCGAGGCGCTCGGGACGCCCGACGCCCCGACCACGGTCGCCCCTGGCGCGCCCGCCGTCACCGGGCTCGACCAGGTCGAAGACGCGGGCACCAAGGCCCTCCTCGGCGAGTGGCTCGCCCGCCGCGGCGCGACGGGGCGCTCGCACGAGGTCGCCGCGGTCTCGCAGGTCTCGAACGCCGCCGACGTGCTCGTCCTCGAGACGACGCGCGGCCGCGCCTGCCGCGTCGCGACCCTGGTCGTCGAGGTGTCGCTCGACGATCGCACCACGAACGACCGCACCGTCGGCGTCGACTGCTGCCCTGGGGAGCCGTGCACGCGGGACGCCGCCGGCTGGATGGTGCAGCTCGCGAAGCGCCGCGCCGCGCGCGATCACGCCGGCCTCGCCGAGCTCGTCGGCGAGGATCGCGGCCTCTCCGTGAAGCTCGCCTGGGTCGACGAGACCGACACGCTGAAGGAGGACGACCAGGTCGTCACGCGCGCGCAGGTGGCCGCCGGCGGCTGGCCCGACGTCGGCTGGGACCCGCTCACGATGTACATCGGCTGCGAGCCCAACGAGGGCGGCACGACCTCGTGCAACGTCGGCGCCGGCGGGATCCAGCAGACCTGGACGTGGCACATCGTCGGCGACCGCGGGACGCTCCTCGCCATCACCGAAGACTCGCACTGAACCGGTAGACCGAGGGGGCCGACATGGCCGATGAGCTGAACTATCTCGCGGGGTTCGGGGCGACGCACCAGACGGAGGCCGTCGCGGGCGCCCTCCCCGCCCGCGGCAACTCGCCGCAGCGGCCGCCGCTCGGCCTCTACGCGGAGCAGTTCAGCGGCTCCTCGTTCACGATGCCGCGCGCGCAGAACCTGACGAGCTGGCTCTACCGGATCCGCCCGACCGTCGGTCACGGCCCCTTCGAGCCGCGGCCCGCCGGGCGCCTGCGCACCGCGCCCGACACCGGCGGCGCGCCGCCCGCGGGCCCGAACCCGATGCGCTGGGATCCCCTCCCCTTCCCCGAGACCGCCGCCGACTTCGTCGACGGGCTCGTCACCCTGGCCGTCGCTGGCGACGCCGCCGCGCAGAGCGGCTCCTCGGTGCACCTCTACGCCGCGACCCGCGACATGGGGCGCCGCGCGTTCTACAGCGCCGACGGGCACCTCCTGCTCGTGCCGCAGGAGGGCCGCCTCCGGCTGAGGACGGAGCTCGGCCGCCTCGACGTCGCGCCCGGGGAGATCGCGGTCGTCCCGCGGGGTACGAAGCTCGCGGTCGACCTCCACGACGGCCGGGCGCGCGGCTGGGTCTGCGAGGTCCACGGGGCGCCCTTCCAGCTCCCCGACCGCGGGCCCATCGGCTCGAACAGCCTCGCGAGCGAGCGCCACTTCCGCTACCCGGTCGCCGCCTTCGAGGACGACGACAGCGCCCACGAGATCGTCGCCAAGATGGGCGGCCACCTCTTCCGCGCCGACCTCGACCACTCGCCGTTCGACGTCGTCGCCTGGCACGGCAACTACGCCCCCTACAAGTACGACCTCGCCGACTTCCAGGCGGTCGGGACGGTCGACCGCGACCACCCCGACCCGTCGATCTTCACGGTCCTGACGGCGCCGACCGCGATCCCGGGGCTCGCGAACGTCGACTTCGTCATCTTCCCGCCGCGCTGGATGGTCGCGGAAGACACGTTCCGGCCGCCGTACTACCACCGCAACGTCATGAGCGAGCTCATGGGGCTCGTGACCGGGGTCTACGACGCGAAGGAGGGCGGCGGCTTCGTCCCCGGCGGCTCGAGCCTCCACAACTGCATGGCCGGCCACGGCCCGGACGCGCTGGTCTTCGAGAAGGCGCGCGAGGCGGCGCTCGCCCCGGTGAAGCTCGACCAGACCCTCGCCTTCATGTTCGAGTCGAGCCTGCCCTTCGCCGTGACCGACTTCGGCCTCCACGGGGGGCTCCTCCAGGCCGACTACCTCGACTGCTGGCGAGGGCTCCCGAAGCTCTTCCCGGGCGGTTGAGAGGCGACCGCGGACCACCGCCCGGCGGCCTGAC
The DNA here is from genome assembly GCA_020632715.1 of Deltaproteobacteria bacterium. Taxonomy (GTDB): domain Bacteria; phylum Myxococcota_A; class UBA9042; order PHBI01; family PHBI01; genus JACKFA01. The sequence continues at coordinate 491,930 of JACKFA010000002.1, read as the reverse complement.
CGGTCCCGCGTCACGACGCGCGGCCAGAGAACGCGAAGAGCCGGCGCCCTCGGGGAGGACGCCGGCTCCGTCGCCGTCATCGCGGGGTGATCGGGGCGATCAGTCGCCGAGGCCGAGGCCGAGGCCGATGTGGATCGTCACCGTGACGCTCCCCTCGGCGTCGCCACCGTCATCGTCGCCCTCGTCGTCGTCACCGTCGTCCGAGCTGCCCGAGGCGCTGACGCCCACGCCGACCTCGGCGTCGACATCGGCGCTCGCGCTGCCCTCGCCATCACCGTCGTCGGACGAGCCGCTCGCGTCGACGCCCACGCCCACGCCAGCCTCGGCGTCCACGTCCGCGCTCGCGCTGCCGTCACCGTCGTCGGACGAGCCGCTCGCGTCGATCCCGACGCCCACGCCGGCCTCGGCGCCCACGTCGACGCTCGCGCTGCCGTCACCCTCGCCGTCGCCGTTGGCGCCGACGTCGGCCGACAGGCTGCCGCCGAGCGAGATCATGATGTTCAGGTCCTCGCCGAAGTCGACGTCGAACTCGGCGGTGCCGCTGCCCTCGAGCGTCACGCCGTCGTCGTTCATGACCTCGATGTCCGCGATGTGCGTGCCGCTCTCGAGGTCGAAGTCGAGCTCGATCGAGGCGCTCGCGGCGAGGTCGATCATGTTGTCGTAGGCGAGCGAGCCGTCGGCCGAGGCCCAGATCATGACGTGCGCGGTGGCGCTCGCCGACGTGTCGTTCGAGAGCGCCATCGTCACGTGCTGGAGCTGCACGTCACTCGCGGTGGTCGGAGCGGGTCCTCCGACCGAGTCGGCGCAGGCGCCGAACAGGAGCAGCGAGCTTCCAAAAGCGGCGCCAAGCAGGGTGTTCAGGCTCTTCATGTCGGTCTCCTCTCGTCTCTCGTTTGCGGTGGCTGGAGTGGTCTCGTTCGTCTCTCTCTCTCGCGCGCTTCGGGCTTCGCTTCTGGCTCGCCCGCTGCGTGACGGACCCCATCGCAGGACCCGTGCCAACCCAGGAGACGCCTGATTTCATTTACATTCGTTCACAAGACCACGGACGCGAGGGAGCTCGTCAGTCAGGTCGCCTTTACCGATCGGTCATTTTGACCGACTCGCGCGACCGTGAACGGAGGGGATGCACTCACCCGCGCGGGGGTGTAGAGTCGGAGGACGGTGCGCAGCGGCGCGGGTCGGGGCGAGGGCGCGATGGGGAACAGACTCCTGGTTGAGGGGCTCGACTGGAGCGTGAACGACGCCGCGCTCAGGAGCGCGTTCGCGCCGTTCGGCCGGGTCCTCGAGGCTCGCGTGATGACCGACTGGGAGACGGGCCGCTCGCGTGGCTTCGGCTTCGTCACGCTCGACGACGACACCGCCTCGCGCCTCGCGATCGAGACGATGGACGGCGCGCGCCTCGCCGGGAAGGTGCTGCGCGTGATGCCCGCGCCCGACGCCACCACGCGCGCCGGCTACCGCGGCGGCGACTACGGCGTCTTCGAGGACGCCCCCGACGAGAAGGGCGGCACCGACTACCGCGGCGGCGACTACAGCGACGGACGGAAGACCCCGCCCGACCGCTCCGTCTACCGCAGCGCGGACTTCGGCTACGCCGACGGTCCCACGAAGAAGAGCACCTTCCGCAGCGCGGACTTCGACGGTGGCCGCCGCCGCGCCGTCACCGCCACACAGCCGAACCTCGAGCCCATCGCGCCGCCCGCCGCCGAGGCCGCCCCGCCGAGCACCCCCGCCGAGCCCGAGGGTGACGCGGCCAAGGCGGCGGGACCGAAGCGCCGCGCGTCCGGGTGGGAGTCCGGGGGCGACGGCTCCGCCGACAACAAGAAGCCGTTCGGCTGAGACGCCGCACGCTGGGGCCGCCCCGCGCGCGGCGCGTCACCCGAAGGCGAGCCCGAGGCCACGATAGGTCGGGACGCGGTCGATGACGCGGTCCCCCTCGACGAGCAGCAGCTCGCCGAAGCGCTCGGCGAGCTCGCCCGCCTTCGCGTGGCGGCAGAAGATCGGCGCGCCGATGGCTGGCGGCACCATCCCGGACGGCACCCGGAGCGGCGTCTGCACCTCGCCGAAGCCCTCGAGCGGCTCCACCTCGAGCCCCTCCGGGAGGTGGACCACCGGGAGCCGGTCGGCGCCCGCCGCGCCCGAGGCCGGGTAGCCGCCGAAGCCGCAGGTGACCCAGCCCGGGTCGGACGAGCGCGTGACGGCCACCGCGAAGAGCGCGGCGGGGCGCAGGCCGAGCCCCTCGTAGTGATCGAAGAGGTGGGGCGCGAAGAAGCCGGAGCCTGCGGTGACCTCGGTGCAGCTCCCGTCGTGGGCGGTCGCGGCGAGGCTCCCCGTGCCGCCGCCGTTGACGATGGCGATGTCGAAGCCGTCGTCGCGGAGCGCCGTGACGACCGCCTCCCGACGCTCGGCGGCGAGGGCGGAGGAGCGTCGCTTGACGAGGCGGCGCGCCGGATCCAGGAGGCGGCTCCCGGGGGTGTGGTCCGGGAGGCCCGCGACCTGGGCCTCGTAGGCGAGGACGGCGCGGACCTCGAGCCCGGCGTGGCGCGCGCGCCGCGCGAGGGCCAGCGCGGCGGCGGGGTCGCGGACGGGGCTCCGCCGGACGCCCAGGTGCACGCGCCCGCCGAGGAAGCGCCAGGAGACGTCCACGTCCACGCCGACGACGAGCCGGTCCCCCGCCTCCGCGGCCACGTGGGCGAGGAGCTCGACGTGGACGGGGTCGTCGACCATCGCGATCACCCTCGCCCCGCGCGCGGCGGCGTCCGCGAGGGCGCGGGCGTCCTCCGGGCGGGCGGCCGGGTACGCGAGCAGGAGGTCGTCGAAGCCCTCGCCGGCGAGCCAAGCGGTCTCGCGCGCGCTGTAGGTCATGAGGCCGCGCACCCGCCCGCCGCCGACGCTCGCGACGCGCCGCAGGAGCGCCGGGACACGGAGGCTCTTCGTGGCGAGCCGGAGCGTCACGTCGGCGCCATCGAGCCGGGCGAGCACGGCGGCGACGTTCTCGTCGAAGGCCGCGACGTCGACGAGGGCGGCCGGCAGCGGCTCCCCGGCCATGGCGCGCGCGAGGCGGAGGTAGTCCTCGCGCGCCTTCTGCGGCGGGGCGCTCATCACGCCTACTCGCCCGTGAAGCGCGCGGGGCGACGCTCGACGAACGACATGAGCCCCTCACGCGCGTCGGCGCTGCCCATGAGGGCGCGAGCCGCGGGGAGGAGCTCGGCCGCGGCGGCCTCCTCGCCGCGCTCGACGGCCTGGAGCGCGGAGGCGCGGGTCGCGCGGACGGCGAGCGGGGCCTGCGCCGCGACGCGCTCGGCGATCGCGAGGGCGGCGGCGAGCTCCTCGCCCGGCTCCGCGAGCTCCTGCACGAGCCCGATCCGGTACGCCTCGGCGGCGTCGAAGCGGTCGCCCGTGAGGAGCCAGCGCATCGCGTCGCCGAGCCCCGTCCGGAGGTGCATCCGCAAGGTCGCGCCGCCGAAGGCCATGATGCCGCGCTGCACCTCCATCTGCGCGAACACCGTGTCCCGCGCGGCGACCGCGATGTCGCCCGCGAGGAGGAGCTCGATGCCGATGGTGAAGCAGTAGCCGCGGACGCAGGTGATGACGGGCTTCTCGCGACGCGGGCCGTGGAGGCCGAGCGGGTCGACGCTCCCGGGCGGGAAGAGGGTCTCGCCGCGCGCGACGGCGGGGCCGACGTCGGCGAGGTCGAGCCCGGCCGTGAAGTGCTCGCCGTGGGCGAACAGGACGCTCACCCTCACGTCGCGGTCGGCCTCGGCGGTGGCGTACGCGCGGGCGAGCTCGGCGAGCATCGCGCGGTCGAAGGCGTTGCGCTTCGCGGCGCGATCGAGCCCGATGAGCGCGACGGCGCCGCGCTTCTCCCAGGAGATGCTGCCCATGTCCCCCTCCGTCCACGGTGCGGGCTCACGACACGGGAACGCCCGGGCCTTGTCAACCCCGCGCCCTCGGCGCGTGGCGCTCGCCGGGGGCGCCGCGGCGTGGTATGCGGCGGCCTGCCATGTTCAGGAACGTCGTCATCCTCGTGATCGTGCTCGCCGTCGTCGGCCTCCTCGTCGGGATGCGCCGCAAGAAGCGCCTCTTCGAGATCCGCGTCGGCGAGGAGGACGTGATCGTCCTCGGCCCGGTGCCGAACCACGACCAGCGCGAGGTGCGCGCCTTCCTGAAGCCGCTCCGCCTGCCCGTCGGCTCGCGCATCGTCGCCATCGAGGAGCGCGCGGGCTTCCGCCTCGAGTTCTCGCGCGCCATCCGCCTCGACGACCGCGAGCGCGTCGCGACGTTCCTCCGCCGCTGATCCGCGGCCGCTCGCCCCGCCGGCGCGCGCCTTCGCGGCCGCCACGGCGGCGCCCGGGCGCGCCGACGACCGAGCTTTGCCACGCGTTACGCAAGTTTTCGGAAGACCGGCCGATACACCTTGTCAGCACGGCGCAACCACGCGCCGGAGGAGAAGGTCATGAGGGCTCTGATGGCGGCGGCGTTGATGGTTTCCGGGATGGTCTCGACGACGGCCTGCGGGCTGATGGGGGCGTCGACGCCCGAGAGGTCGCCCGAGGTGCTCGCGCAGCCGATCGGGCAGGCCGTGATGGGTCAGTGCGCCGTCGATGGCGCGCCGCACACGATCCGCCACACGATCCAGGTCACCCAGCCGACGCGCCTCGACATCCGCGCGGACATCGCGCAGGGCGAGAAGATGAGCGCCGAGTTCCTCGTGAAGGACCCGAGCGGCATGTTCGTGCGGCAGATCATCAGCGACCCGAAGCACTCGAGCTACAACATCGGCAGCATCCCCGCCGAGCGCGGCACGTGGACCGTCATGGTGGTCTGTCGCCAGGGCGCCTCGGCGTACACGATGCACGTGAACGACGATCGCGCGATCGCGACGACCCTGCGCTGATCAGCGCGGCGCGAGCCCCCGACGCTCGGGGGTCGACGCCGCGAGGCGAGGACTGCTAGGTTCCCCTCCCACGCCGCCGGACCGCCCCGCGCGGCACAGGGAGGATGCCGATGCGCCCGTTCCACGTCGCCACGATCGCCCTCATCTCGCTCCTGGCCGTCCCGCTCGGGACCACCGCGTGCCAGGCGCGCGAGAAGCCGCCGGGCGAGGAGGGCGGCGCGAACGCCGACCTCGCGGCCGTCGCGAGCGACGCGCTGGCCAAGGCGAGCGCGCTCCGAGGCATCGCGCTCCCCGCGGGGCACACCGTGAAGAGCAGCGTCGCGTCGAAGGCGGACGTCGGCCGCTACCTCGGCGATCGCCTGCGCGCCACCGACTCCGCGCGGCTCATCGACGACACCGGCCGCATGCTGCGCGTCTTCGGCGCCGTGAAGCCCGACTTCGACATGATGTCGGCCTTCGAGAAGGCCGCGACCGAGCAGATCGCCGGCTACTACGACTGGGAGAAGCGCACCCTCTTCGTGGCCGACTGGCTCCCGACCTTCGTGCAGGCGCCCATCATGGTCCACGAGGCCACGCACGCCCTGCAGGACGCGCGCTTCCACCTCGCGCGCTTCATGACGCCCAAGGCGGGCCTCGAGGACGTCCAGGCCGCCGTGCAGGCCCTCATCGAGGGCGACGCGACGCTCGTGATGGCGGAGGGGATGTTCCCGGAGGGGTCGAGCCCGGCGTCCCGGCAGCTCGCGTTCGGGATGATGGAGCAGCAGCTCGAGGCGCAGATCGCGAACCTCGACATCGACCCGGTGATCGCGGAGTCGATGATCTTCCCGTACGCGCGAGGGCTTCGTTTCGCGCGCCTCCTGAAAGACAAGGGCGGCTACGCCGCGGTCGACGCCGCCTACAAGGAGCTGCCTCGCTCGACCGAGCAGATCCTCCACCCGGAGAAATACAAAGGTGGTGGCGCCGAGGACCCGCCACAGCGCGTGGACTTCGAGGTGCCGAAGGCGCTCGCGGCGCAGGGCTTCACGCTCGCCATGCCGAGCGTCCTCGGGGAGCTCGGCGTGACCACGATCCTCCGCCGCTCGATGGCCCCCGAGGCAGCCGCGACGGCGGCCGCTGGCTGGGACGGGGACCTCGCGCTGCTCCTCGGCGCCCCTGGGAAGGCGGACGCGGTCGTGCTCGTGAGCGTGTGGGACAGCGAGGAGGACGCCGCCGAGGCGAAGGCCGGGTTCGCGACCACGAAGAACCCGCCGCGCGCGCTCGTGCAGGACGGGGCGAAGCTCGCGGGGATCTGGGGCGCGGACGTCGGCGATCCGGAGGGCGTCGCGAAGGCGGCCCTCGGCGCGGCGCGCTTCGGCGAGGTCGTCGCGGACTTCCCGGAGAAGTAGCGCAGGGGCGCCGCTCAGGGGCGCGTGAGCACGCCGTCGAGGAAGGCGCGCGCGGCGGCGAACCAGGGGCCGGGGCACTCGACGAAGCCGTTGTGGCCGCATTCGTGGAGGGTCTCGACGGTGGTGACGTCGGGATCGAGGGCGTCGACGACGTCCTCGAGCGTCTTCGCGCCGAAGGGGTCGTCGTCACCGGCGAGGACGAGCGTCGGGATCGCGAGCGCGCGCAGCGGGAGGCGCAGGTCGAAGTCGCCCGTCCGCTCCCACGTCGCCTCGAGGACGCCGGCGCGGCAGGTCGCGCCGCCGATGCTCCGCGCGAGCGGGTGCGCGGGATCGTGGAAGTAGACGGGGGCGAGTGCCACGGTCGCGGCGGTGCAGTCGCCCCCCGTGGCCTCGGGGAGCTCGGCGGGGACGACGCCGGCGAGGGTGAGCGCGCGGCGGCGCTCGTGGAAGCGCTCGAAGGCCTGGTCGAGCTCCTCGCGCGAGGCCGGGATGGCGTCGAGCAGGAGCAGGGCGCGGACGCGGTCCGGGTGCGCGACGGCGTAGGCCATCGCGACGAGGCCGCCCCAGCTCTGCCCGGCGACGACGACGCGGTCGGCGCCGAGGTCGGCGCGGAGGGCCTCGAGGTCGCGCACCTGCGCGTCGAGCCCCTGCTCCGCGGGCGGGACGGGGTCGGAGGCGCCGACGCCGCGCTGGTCCCAGAAGACGACGCGCAGGCTCGGCCCGGCGAGGCGCGCGAGCGCGGCGACCGACTCGTGCGAGACGCCGGGGCCGCCGTGGGCCACCACGAGGATCGCGGCGCTGGGCGGCGCCTCGGTCCCGAAGGCGCGGAGCTCGTGGCCATCCGAGGTGAACGACCAGGCGCTCAGAGCGGGCGGCGCGACCGGCGCGGGCGGGGCGTCGCGCGGGCAGGCGGCGAGCGTCGCGAGCGCGGCCACTGCACCGAGCGCCCAGGCGGCGCGGGTGGAGAGCGCGGGGACGGCGTTCGGGCGAACCACGGCCAGCCGATATAGCACAGCGCAAGCGAGTTCGGCGGCGTTCACCAAAAATTACGCTCAACCTGGAGCGCGGTCCTGCCGCTATCTCCTCCGACGGCCGCCCGTAGCGTCACCCCTTCCGAAGTCCGTGGCGCGCCGTCCGAGCCCCTCGAGCAGAGAGCGAGCAAGCCCATGACGAGCACGCGGTCACGACTTTCGGACGCCCACCTCGAGTCGATCCACGGCTACCTCGTCCGCCTCCGGACGAGCGTCAACTACTTCCGCCAGAACCCGCGCGAGTACACCGCGTGGATCGACGGCATGCTCGACCAGGTCAAGGTGGTCGACGAGCGCCTCACGGGCGCCCGCGAGGACTTCCAGAACCTCCTGTGGTCGCTCGGTGATGGGCTCCTCGTGCTCGACGGCGAGGGCCGCGTGGCGAACGCGAACCCGCTCGCGACGCGCCTCATCGGGGCGCCGCTCGACGCCCTCCGGGGCGCGCCGATGCACACGCTCGCGAGCGACGAGATGCGGCTCTTCGAGGGCCTCCCGGGGGCGCTCAGGCGCGGCTACCGGCGGAACCTGAGGGGCGTCGCCACGATGACCTCGGAGGCGTTCGCGTGCTCGGTCACGGCGCTCGACAGCCGGCCCGACGACACGCCGCGCGGCTACGTCATCGTCATGCGGCCGGACGACCCCGCTGTGCAGTCGCAGCATGCGCCCGCACACGCAGAAGAGATAGCCGCGGGGCTCGAGCGCGAGCTCTCCATGCTGCACCGCACACTGGCCGCGACCGAGCAGGAGGTCGAGCAGCTGCGAGCGGCGCTGACGGCGTCCGAGGCGTCGCCGACGCCGCCTCCGCTCCCCGACGCGGCGTTCGAGGAGGCGTGGAGTCAGCTCGAGGCGACGCGCGCGGCGCTGGGCGCGGAGCTCGAGGGGGTGCGCCAGGCGCTCGCGGACGCGCAGGCGGAGCGGGCGGGCGTCGAGGGGAGGCTCGCGGCGGCGAACGGCGAGCTCGCGCGGCTCGAGACGGCGCTCGCCGCGGCGGAGGCCGGGAAGAGCCAGGCGTGGGCGGCCGCGGAGGCGGCGCGCGCGTCGCTCGACGCGCGGATCGCGGGGCTCGAGAGCGAGCTCGTGGAGGCGCGCGCGGACGCCGCGCGGGACCAGGCGGCGACGAACGGGGACCGGGACGCCGCGATCGACGCGGCGCGGGCGCAGCTCGAGGCGGCGCGGCGCGAGGCGAGCGAGGAGCGGGCGCGGCTCGAGGCCGCGCTCGAGGCGGAGGCCGCGGCGGCGGCGCGGGCGCGCGAGGAGCACGAGGCGCTCGTGGGCGAGCTCCGGGCGCGGATCGAGGCCGCCGAGACGGAGCAGGCGAACGAGGTCGCGCGGCTCGGCGCGGAGCTCGACGCGGTCCACGAGGCGCTCGTCGCCCGGGTCGCGGACTACGAGTCGCACGACGAGGCGCGCGAGGAGGAGCTCCTGCGGGCCGAGGAGGAGCTCGCGGGCGCGCGGCAGCAGGTCGAGCGCGAGCGGGCGACGCAGCGGACGGCGCTCGCGGAGCTCGCCGTGCGCTTCACCGAGGCGGACGGGCGGGCGGCGGCGGCCGAGGCGCGGGCGGCACAGGCGATCGCGAGGGCCGAGGCCGCGGCGCAGGCGGCGATCGAGGCCGCGCGGATCGAGGCCGAGCGCGAGGTCGCGGAGCGCGCGAGGCGGCGAGCGCGAGGCGCGGCGAGCGCGCGAGGCGGCCGAGCGCGAGGTCGGCGCGCGCGCGCGAGGCGGCCGAGCGCGAGGCTCGGGCGGCGATCGAGGCCGCTCGAAGCGAGGCCGACCGCGAGGTCGCGGAGGCGCGCGAGCGGGCGACCGGTCAGGTCGTCGAGGCCCGCGAGGGGGCCGCGCGAGCGGTCGCGGAGGCCGAGGAGCGAGCCGCGGAGGCGATCGTCGCGGCGGAGCGCCGCGCCGCCGAGGAGCAGCTCCTCGTCGAGGAGCTGGCCGAGAGGGCGCTCGCGGACGCCGAGGACCGCGGGAAGCGGCTGCGCGATGAGGCGGAGGCGAGCGCCGCCGCGCGCGTCGCGGAGGCCGAGGCGAAGGCCGCAGTCGCCATCGCGGAGGCCGAGGCCAAGGCCGCTGACGCCATCGCCGAGGCCGAGGCCAAGGCCGCTGACGCCATCGCCGAGGCCGAGGCGAACGCGGCCGACGCCCTCACGGTGGCGCGGACCCGGGCCGCTGATGCCGTCACCGAGGCCGAGCAGGGCGCGAGCGAGGCGATCGCGAGGGCCGAGGCCGCGGCGGCGGAGGCGATCGCGCACGCCGAGGGGGCGGCGGCGGAGGCCATCGCCCAGGCCGAGGCGCGCGCCGAGGCGTCCATTCGCGCCGCTCGGGGCGACGTCGAGGCGGAGCGCGAGGCGGCGCGCCTCCGCGCCGAGGAGATCGCGGCCGTCGAGGCGCGCGCCCAGCGCGAGATCGCGGACGCCAGAGCGGCGGCAGGGGCCGCCCGCGCCGACGCCGAGGCGCGGATCGAGGCCTCGGAGCTCGAGTCCGAGCGGGCGGTCGCCGAGGCGCTCGCCACCGCGAAGGAGCAGATCGAGGCCGCGCGTCGTGACGCCCAGGCGCAGGGTCGAGGCCGCCGAGGCCGACGCCCAGGCGCGGGTCGAGGCCGCCGAGGCCGACGCCCGCACGCAGGTCGAGGCCGCCGAGGCCGACGCCCGCACGCAGGTCGAGGCCGCCGAGGCCGCCGACGCCCGCGCGCAGGTCGAGGCCGCCGAGGCCGACGCCCGCACGCGGGTCGAGGCCGCCGAGAGCGACGCGCGTGCCCGGGTGGACGCCGCCCACGCCGAGGGGCGCGAGCGCCTCGCGGCCGCCGAGGCCGACGCCGCCGCGCGACTCGCCGCCGCGGAGAGCGCGGCCCAGGACGCCGTGGAGGCCGCCGAGCGCCGGGCTCGCGCGGACATCGAGGCCGCCGAGGCGTTCGCGAACGACGCGATCGAGGCCGCCGAGCTGCGCGCGGCCGTCGCCGTCGAGGCCGCCGAGCAACGCGCGACCTCCGCGGTCGCCGAGGCGCGCGGCGCCGAGGGGGCCGAGCGGGCGGCGCGAGTCGAGGCTGAGGCGACACGCGACGCCGTCGAGGCCCGCCTCGCCGAGGCCCTCGCCGACCTCGCCGCCGCCCGCGCAGACGCCGAGGCGAGCGAGGCCCGCGTCGAGGGCGAGCTCGCGAAGGCCCGTGAGGCGGTGGCCGCCGCCGAGGACGAGGCGAGCGCCGACCGCGCGAGCTGGGTCGCGCGTGTGGCCGAGCTGCAGGAGGCGCTGAGCGCCGCCGAGTCGAGCTCGGCGCACGACGGGCAGCGGCTCCGGAAGGAGCTCGAGAGCGCCCGCGAGGCCATGCTCGCGACCGAGGAGTCCCGCCGCGAGCAGGAGCGGCGCCACAAGGAGACGGTCGCGTCGCGAGAGGCCGTCGTCGGTCGGCTCGGGGACGAGCTCGACGGGCTCCGAGCGACGCTGGCGCAGCTCGAGCGCCGCGCGGAGGCCGCCGCAGCCGAGGCCGCCGCCACCATCGCCGGCCTCGAGGCGCGGAGCGCCGAGGAGCGCGACGCTCGCGCCGGGGCCGAGGCCCGCGCGGCCGAGCTCGACACGCAACTGGACGCCGCTCGCCGCGAGATCGCCGAGCGGGAGGCCGAGCTCGAGGCTGCGGCCGCTGAGCGGGACGGCGCCCTGCAGCTCGGCACCGATGAGGCCGCGCGCCTCGAGCGCGCGCTGACCAAGGCCCGCGCGGGGTACGAGGAGGCTACCTCGAGCGCACGGCAGGCCGCCGAGCGCGCCGCGGCCCTCGAGGCCGAGCGCGACGCCTTGAGCGCCGCCGTGGCCGAGCGGGAGGCGGAGCTCGCCCGTGAGCGGGAGCGCGCCGACGCCGTCGCGACCGCGTTCGCGTCCGAGCGACGGGACCTCGAGGAGGCCCTCGAGGCGGCGCGCGCGGCGGTGGCCGTGGCCGAGGAGCGCGTCCGCGTCGAGGTCGCCCTGGTCGCGAGCGCCCGCGACGCGGCGCACGCCGAGCTGAGCGAGTCCGAGGAGCGCACCGGGTCCGCGCTCGCCGCCGCCGAGGCGCGCGCCGTGGCGGCCGAGGAGCGCCTCGCGGCCGCGGAGGCCGACGCCCGGGCCGAGGGAGACCGGCTCCGCGAGGAGATCGCCGCGGCGACCGTCGCGCTGGCCGCCGCCGAGGAGGCCGCGGGGGCTGGGCGCGACGAGGCGGAGGCGCTGAGGAAGGCCGTGGACACGGCGCTCACGGACAAGCTGGCCGCGGAGAGCGACTACGACGCCGCGCAGGAGGCCGTGCGCCTCGGCCGGGAGCAGGCGGAGGCGCGCCAGCGCGGCCTCGAGGCCGAGCTCGCCGAGCTGCGCGCGACGCTGGCCGCGCGCGCGGCCGAGGCGCAGGAGGCGCAGCAGCGGCTCGGGAAGGAGCTCCGCGACGCGCGGGACGCGGCGCGGGCGGCCGTCGAGGAGCTCGCCACGGAGCGCGCTGCGACGCACGACGTGCGCTCGTCGCACGCGGCGACCCTCGAGGCGCTGCAGGCCGGCGCCGAGTCCCAGCATCGCACGCTCGAGACGGAGCTCGCGGCCGCGAACGCGCGGCTCGCCGAGGCGGAGCGGGCGAGCGACGAGGAGCGGACTCGCCTGTCGGACGCGATCCGCGAGCTCGAGGCGGCGCTCACGACCGCGCATCACGACGGCAACGCCGAGATCGGCGAGCTCGAGGCGCAGCTCGAGAGGCTCGAGGAGGCGAAGGCCCTGCTCGAGGGCACGGTGGAGTCGCTCAAGAGCGCCCTCGACATCGCGAAGAGCGAGTCCGACGCGGTCCGAGCGACGCTCGAGGACGAGCTCCAGGCGGTGCGCGCCGAGCTCAGCGACCTCGCGGCCCGCTCGAGCGAGGAGCGCGAGACCCTCTCGGCGTCGCTCGCGGCGGCCGAGGAGCGGGCGTTCTCGCTCGAGGCGGCCCACGACACGCTGCAGGCGGAGGTGGAGAGCCTCCGGAGCGCCGTCGATCTCGCGTATGGCCAGGCCGAGAGCGAGCGCGGTCACCTCGAGGCGGAGCTCCTCGCGGCGCAGGAGGCGCTCATCGCGGCGCGCGAGGGGTTCGACCGAGACCAGGACCGGCTCGAGACCGAGCTCGGTCAGGCGCGGGCGGCGCTCACGGCCGCGGAGGACGCGGCGGCCGAGGATCGTGCGGCGCGCGAGGCCGCCGAGGCGGCGCGGGCCTTCGCGGCGGACGCGGTGGCTCGGGCGCAGGACGACGCGACGAAGGCGGCGCAGCGTCATCATCAGTCGGTGACGGCGCTCGAGGCGGCGCTGAACGAGGCGCAGCTCGAGCTCTCGGACGCCCGCAAGGATCTGCACGGGATCCGGGAGGACGCCGAGGCGTTCCGTGAGGTCGCCGGGAAGGAGCTCGCCGCGCTGCGGCGGCTCGCGGAGAGCCGTGGCGCCGCGGTCGCCGCGCGGGACCTCGCCCGCGAGGCCGCGGAGAGCCGCCTCGCCGAGCTCGATGGGGAGCTCCTGACCGCGCGCGAGGCCTTCGCGGCGGCGGACGAGGCGCACCGGGCGGAGCTCGCGCGGGCCGAGGCGCTCGTGACGGAGCTCACGACGGCGCGCGACGCGGCGGCGGCCGCGGAGGCGCGGCTCGCGGAGGTGACGGCGCGCGCGGAGGCCGCTGGGCACGCGGACACCGAGGCGCTGCTCGCCGAGATCGACGAGCTCCGGGAGGTGGTCGACGCGGCGCTCAACGCGCGCGACGAGCTCGCCGACCAGGTCGAGGCGCGCGAGGCGCAGCTCCTCGACGCGGAGAGCGCGCTCTCGACGCTGCGCGACGAGCTCGAGGCGAAGGTGGCGGCGGTCGAGGACGAGCTCCGCAACGAGCGCGAGCACGCCGAGCTCATCGCGACGGAGCGCGACGAGGCGATGGTCCTCGCCGAGGAGGAGATGCGCGCCGCGGCGCAGGCGCGCGAGGCGCTCGAGGCCCATCAGCGCGACCTCTCGAGCACGCGCGAGGAGGTCGTGATCACCCGCGAGGAGGCGAGCAGCACCATCAAGGTCGCGCGGGACCGCGTGATGGAGCTCCAGGCGGACCTGAACCGCCAGGTGCGGCGGCTCGCCGAGGTGGAGGAGGAGAACGCGCGGCTCCGCGCCGAGCTCGCCGGGAAGGCGGCCGCGAGCGGCGTCCCGAGCGACGTCGTGAGCGCGCCGGCGGAGGCGTTCGTGGAGATCGCGACGCTCCGCACGGAGCGGGCGAAGCTCATCACGCGGATGACGGAGCTCGAGGAGGAGGAGGCCGAGCGCGAGACGCGGATCGAGGCGACGGCCGCCGAGAACGACGAGCTGCGGCAACTGCTCGCGGAGGCCGTGCAGCGGCTCGACGAGGACGAGCTCCAGCTCGAGGAGGCGATGCGTGTGGTCGCGGCGCGCGAGGAGGAGGCGTCGCGCTTCCGGCTCGAGAACGACCGGCTGCGGGAGGCGCTCGACGCGGCGCGCACGCGGATCCGGGAGCGGCCCAACAACCCGAGCGAGCTGCAGCGCCTGAAGTCGGAGATCGAGATGGCGCAGAAGCGCGAGGAGCGGCTGCAGGAGAGCCTCGACCGGGCGAAGAGCCGGGTCGACGAGACGATGAAGGACTTCGACCGCACGCGGCGCGAGGCGCAGCGGCTCGAGCGGCAGCTCGCCGAGCTCGAGGAGCGCCACGCGAAGTCGGCGGAGGGAGAGCTCGCGAAGACGCGCCGGCTCGAGCAGATCATCGACGTGGCCGAGAAGACGCACCTCGCGGACCAGCAGGAGATCACGCGCCTCGCGGCGATGCTGGGCGAGCACGACGAGCGGGTGACGGAGCTCGAGACGAAGCTCGTGGACCAGGCGATGTTCGCCGAGGAGCTCGAGCTCGCGAGGAACGAGCGGGACGGCTACAAGGCGAAGCTCCGCGAGGCGCTGCACGCGGTGCGCGCGGGGGCGCTGCACGAGTTCCAGACCGGCGGGCGCTTCATCACGGCGCGCATCGAGCGCCCGAACCCCGGCCGGCGCATCGTGGTGAAGACCAACGACCTCCAGCGCCGCACCGCGGCGGGCGGCCCGGCGACCATCCCGCCGCCGCTCCCGCCCGAGGCGAGGCAGTAGCTAGCAATCGGGCCTCGGGGACCGGAGCCGGGCCCTAGCGATCGGGCCTCGGGGACCGGAGCCGGGCAGGGACCGACCAAGCCGGCGAAGCCGGCGACTCGCACCGCCGCGGGGCGCGGGGCGCAGCGCCCGGGCAGGGCCTCGAGGCTTACGTCTAGCGATCGGGCCTCGGGGACCGGAGCCGGGCGGCTGAGCAAGGCTGCTCGTCCGCCCCACCGAGGGCGACGCGACCCTCGCGACTCTGGTAGCGTGTCAACCGGGCGCGCCGTGATGGCGGCCGTCCGCCTCCGAAGCCCGCCCCGGAGCCGCTCGCGTGCGACGTCACCGCCCCTCGCTCAGCCTCTCCCTCGCCCTCGCCCTCTTCGCGCCGGCCCTCGCCGCCTGCGACGACGGCCCGGCCACGAGCCAGACCCAGATCCTGAACGTCCGCTCGGACACGGCCACCACCGACGACGCCCTCGCCGGCGACACCGTGAGCCCGCTCGACACGCTGACCGCGGCGGACACGCTGTCCGCCGCCGACACTCTCGCCACGGCCGACACCCTGCCCACGGCCGACACCCTGCCCCCCTTGGACACCCAGAGCCCCCCGGACACCGCGAACCCCTGCGTGGCCGCCGTCGAGCTCTGCAACGGCGAGGACGACGACTGCGACGGCCAGACCGACGAGGGCTTCCCCGGGCTCGGCGCCGTGTGCGACGGCGACGACGCCGACTCCTGCGCCGACGGCGTCGTCCGGTGCGCGCCCGACGGCACCGCCACCCGCTGCGACGACGACGCCGCCTCCATCGTCGAGATCTGCGACGGCCAAGACGACGACTGCGACGGCCAGACGGACGAGGGCGGCGTCTGCCCCACGAACCCGACCGTCTGCTACCAAGGCGAGAACAACACCTGGGACGTCTGCTTCGACCTCGTCCCGGCGTCGCCCTCGATGGGCGCCGACTACGTCTACCCGAGCTCCTCCGACCCGCGCTACGCACCACCCGTCAACTACCTCGACCTCCAGGGGCTCGCGACCAGCACCAAGATCGCCAAGAACTTCGCGCTGTCCGAGTTCGTGTCCATCGACAAGGGGCGCTGGGCCGTGCTCAGCGCCACCGCCGTGCAGCACTTCCAGGCCATCCGCGCCGCGCTCGCGACCCCGCTCTACATCAACTCAGGCTACCGGAGCCCCGGCTACAACGACGGTATCGACGGCTCCGCCCCCCTCTCGCGCCACATGTACGGCGACGCCGCCGACGTCACGACCCAGGGCGCGACCACCCTCGCCGCCATCGAGAGCGCCTGCACCGCGCAGAACGCGAGCTACATCCAGGTCTACGTCGCCCACGTCCACTGCGACTGGCGCGACGACCCCCTCGGCCACGACTTCTGGCCCGCCCCGGCCGGCGCCCCCCTCCTACCCGGGCGCGACGGCGTCAGCGGCGACGGCGCAGCCCCGGACGACCTCTGGGGGACCGTCGCGCTCACCTCCCCGGACCCCGCGCGCGTCGGCGTGGACATGGTCGTCGACGCCGACTGGAGCGCCGCCTTCGACGAGGGCACGCCCCTCGTGACGTGGCGCGTCACGGCCCCCGACGGCGCCGGCGCCTACGCCGCGGACGCCGAGACGACCCTCCGCTTCACGCCGTGGGCGCCCGGCGCGTGGCGGATCGCCTGGAGCGTCGGCGGGATGTTCGACGGAGAGCTCGTCGTCGACGTCCTGCCGGAATGACGCGCCGCGTCATGGCGCGCCTGGCCGCGTCAGCCGGCGAGCAACGCCATCGCGGCGTCGGCCACGCCGCCCGCCGCGGGACCCGGGATCACGTCCGTCGCGACAGCGAGCGCCTCGGGAGCGCCGTCGGCCGCCACGAAGACGCGCCCGACCGCGGCGAAGCCCGCGAGATCGTTCTTGTTGTCACCCGCCATCGCGGCCTGCTCGCGGGTCAGGCCGTACGCGTCGAGCACGCGCCGGACGCCGAGCCCCTTCGAGACCCCGGCCGCCGTGAGCGACACGAAGGCGATGCCCGGCATCTTCGGCGACGTCCCCTCGTGCGGCGCGATGCCCGCGAGCGCGTCGACGGCGTCGGCGGCCGCGCGGAGCGCGGGCCAGCCAGGCTGCGGCAGCACCCACTGCACGCGCACGACAGGCTCCGCCGGCGGGAGCGGCGCGATGTCCGCGGCGAAACCGAGCAGCTCCTCGTGCCCGGCGATGAGCGCGTCGCGCTCGGCGGCGAGGTAGCGCCCGTCGGCCGTATACGCCTCGACGGTGGCGCCGTGACCGGCGCCGAGCGCCACGACGCGGGCGACCGCGGGCCCCGGGAGCGCGTCGAAGGCGTGGACCCGCCCGTGACCGTCCATCACGACGGCGCCCGACTCGAAGACGTGGAGGCCGTCGACGTCGACGCGCTGCGCGTACGCGAGCGCGAGCCCGCGCCCCGGGCGCCCCGTGCAGATGGCGACGCGGAAGCCCGCCGCACGCAGCGCCGCGAGCGCCGGCCACACGCGCTCGGCCACGCCGCCAGCGCCGACGAGCGTGCCGTCGAGATCGACGAAGAGGACGCCGCGCGGCGCCCCGTCTCCCTGGCCGGGTCCAGTCACGGCCGGACCATGCCGCGGGGGCCGGTGTGACGCAAGCGAGACCCGCAGACGTGTGCAATGCACGCGTCTGGATCCCAAATGTTCTCGAGCGGTACGCGTGTGAGCGAGCGCTCGTATGCTGCAGTGCACCATGGCGCGCGAGGGTCACCCGGGAGGACGCCGACGCCGTCGCGGCGGGGCTCGCCGACGCCGGCGCCGGCCGCGCCGTCGGAGCGCGCTTCCGCGCGTCGCTCCATGGTCGCGGCGACGACCGCTGGGTCGCGCAGCGCGGCGGCGCGTGCTCGCTCCTCCGCGCCGACCGCGGCTGCACGCTCCACGCCGCGGCCGGCCTCGCCGCCATGCCCGCCCTGTGCCGGACCTTCCCGCGCTCCGTGGTCGCGACCCCCGACGGCCTCGACGTCGCCTTCCTCCTCGCCTGCCCGACCGCGGCCCGCCTCGTCGCCGCCCGGGACGACGACGCGGATCGAGCGCCCTTCGCGCTCGTCGGCCGCTCGCCCGAAGGCTGGCCGTATCCGCCGACGGGCGACGCGCCGCGCCGCCTCATCTGGGAGCGCGAGAGCCCACGTACCCTCGGCTGGGGTCGGCTCTCGAGCCTCCGCCGGGCCTGGTGGCGCGCCCTCGGCCAGACCGCGGAGCGAGGCGGAGACGCCGTCGCCCGCGCGGTGCTGGCGCTCTCCGCCGCGCCGGAGGCGCCCTCTCGCGCGCTCGCCCGCCGCGACCTCGGGCCGCTCGCCCGCGCGCTCGACGGTGACGAGGCCGAGGAGCTCGCCAGCTACTGGGCGCTCCTCCCTGGCCGTCGCGACGAGGACGCCCGCGCCGCGCTCGCCGCCGCCGCGCTCGCCCGCCCCTTCCCGGCCGCGGAGCTCGTCGCCGCCGGCGCCCGCCGCCCGCGCTCCTGGGCGGCCGCGCTGGCGCTGGCCGTGCAGTTCGCGGGCGCCCACACGCTGCTCCTCCCGGTGCGCCGCGCCCTCCACGCCGCGGCGGTCGAGGTCGCCTACGGCCTCGTCGTCGACGCCGCGCTCGCGCGGGTCGGGGCGCTCGCCCCCGCCGACGCGCGCCGCGACGCGCTCGCGGTTGCCGCCCGGGTCGGCGCCGGGCTCGCCTGAGCGCCTCACCGGCGCCTGGAGCGCCTCCGGGGGCGCCCTTGTACCCGACCCCGAGAGCGCGTATCGTCGCGCCCGTGCGAGACCACAGCGAGAGCCGGGGCGCCATCCCCCGGCGCGCGCCGCGATGACACCGAGCCGCTGGGCCATCGCGTTCGTGCTCGCCGCGCTCGTCCTCCCGGGGGCACCGCGCGCCGACGACGCGCGCCCGAGCGAGTACGAGGACCAGCGCCTCCAGAAGGTCCTCGGGGAGGAGCACCTCACCATCGACCCGGCGCCCGACGGCAAGCGGATCCGCCGGATCCTCATCGTCCGGAAGGACGTCCTCGCGGACGACGAGCCCTTCCCCACGTTCCTCAACGCGTTCCACTGGCGCACGCGCGAGTCGACCGTCGCGCGCGAGCTCCTCTTCCACGTCGGCGAGCCCTGGGACCAGGCGCGCGTCGACGAGTCCGAGCGCAACCTCCGCGGCCTCGTCATCTTCAGCATCGCGCGCGTCGTCCCCGTCCAGGCCGACGAGGAAGGCGCCGTCGACGCCCTCGTCTTCACCCGCGACCTCTGGAGCCTGCGCGTCGAGACCTCGTTCCAGGTCACCGACGGCTTCCTGAACCAGCTCTTCGTCCAGCTCATCGAGCGCAACTTCTTCGGCGCGAACACCCAGGCCGCCCTCCGCTTCGAGCTCCTGCCGAAGACCTGGTCCCTCGGCGAGGTCTTCAGCGACCCGCGCGTCCTCGGCGGCGACCTCGCGTTCACGGAGAGCTTCGACCTCATCTTCGCGCGCGACGGCTCCGGCCTCGAGGGCACGCGCGGCACCGCCGAGCTCGGCTCCCCCCTCCGCAACCTCCGCCAGACCTGGGGCTGGCGCCTCGCCGTCGGCTACGAGGACAGCGTCGGCCGGCGGATCCTCGGCGCCGACGTCCTCGACTACGACGTCCCCGAGACCGCCGAGACCGAGGCCATCCCCGAGGTGTGGGACCACCTGGCCGTGGCCGCCGCGGTCGAGGGCATCTACCAGGAGGGCCACGACGTCATCCACCGCCTGAAGTTCGGCTTCGCCGCGAGCGACGTCACCGACGACCCCCGGCCCGGCGTCCCGCTGTCCGACGACGAGGAGCGCGCCTTCCGCCGCGACGTGCTCCCCGAGCTCCGCCGCGACTGGTACCCCTACCTGACCTGGACGGGCTTCGTCCCCGAGTACACGACCCTCCGCGACCTCGCGGGCTACGGGATCAGCGAGGACGTCCGCCTCGGCCCGTGGTGGTCGCTCTCCGTGAAGGCGCCGCTCGAGGCCTTCGGCTCGGCCGACGACGCGCTGGTCGTCTCCGCCTCGGTCGGCGCGATCGCGACCCCGGGCGGCGGCCTCATCGACGGCGTCGTCGGCGCCACCGGCCGCCTCCAGCAGGGCGAGGTCGACGATCAGGTCGTGGAGGTCCGCCTCCGCGGCGCGACCCCCCGCCTCCCCTTCGGCCGCCTCGTGCTCTTCGCCGACTGGGAGGGACGCCGCCGCGACACGACGCGCACCCTCGTCACGCTCGGCGGCGACAACGGCCTCCGCGGCTACGCGACCGACGCGCTCTACGGCGTGGGCGCGAGCCGGCTCCGCCTGAACGCCGAGCTGCGCTCGCCGCCCGTGGTGGTCGCGAGCGCGCACATCGGCGCCGTCCTGTTCTGGGATGGCGGCGCCGTCTACGAGGACGTCGACGCCTTCGACTTTCGCCAAAGCGTCGGTCTTGGGCTAAGACTGCTCTTCCCCCAGTTCAACCGTTTCACGTTCCGACTCGACGCGGGGGTGCCGCTCGAGTCCGGCGGGTTCACGGTCCTCCTGACGTTCGGCACGCTCCAGGCGGTGCCGCTCACGGCCCTCGAGGACGACAAGCTCTCCTCGGAGTAGCAGCGATGGACGACGCCTTCACAATCCAGGCCCATCAGGGCCAGATCAGCTCGCTCCGCTTCACCCCGGACGGCGAGCACCTCGTGTCCGCCGGCATGGACAACGCGCTCCGCGTCTGGTCCGTCGACGACGAGTTCGAGCTCGCGCGCGAGGGCGACGGGCACGACAAGGGGGTGAGCGCCTTCGACCTGTCGCCCGCGGGCGATCTCCTCGTCACGGCGTCGAGCGATCGCACCCTGAAGGTCTGGTCCTTCCCGGATCTCTCGCCCCAGGGCACGTTCAAGGGGCACAAGGGCACGGTGTCCGCGGTGCGCGTCGCGCCGGACGCGCGCGTCGTGGCGTCGGCCGCGACGGACGCGACGGCGCGCCTCTGGGCGCTCGGGACCGGCGAGTGCCTCCACACGCTCAAGGGGCACGGGCGGCAGGTGAGCGACCTCGCCTTCGTGCGCGGCGGCAAGCAGATCGCGACCGCCGGCCTCGGGGACGACTTCTACGTGTGGCGGGTGGCCTCGGGGGAGCTCGTGCACACGCTCTCCGGCCACAAGGCGGCGGTCGGGTTCGGCGGCGTGACGGCCGACGGCTCGCGGCTCGTGACGGCCGGCTACGAGGGGCAGGTGAAGATCTGGTCCACGGAGAGCTGGGAGGTCGAGGTGTCGTTCGAGCCGGAGACCTCCGGGGCGATGACGCTCGCGCTCGCGCCCGAGCGGCGGCTCCTCGCGATCGCGAGCGAGCGGCAGGTCGCGATCTGGTCGCTCGAGCAGCTCGAGAGCCTCGTCGAGCTGCCGATCAAGTCGAAGGCCGTGCAGGCCGTGGCCTTCTCCCCCGACGGCGAGTGGGTCGCGTGCGCCGCCGAGAAGCAGATCCACGTCTGGGCGGTCGACGCGGTCATCTGACGCGACCGCGCGCGTGACCCAGCCCCGGCCATCTCGCGGGTCGGAATTTTTCGTGACCGACCGCTTGGAGTGAACCCGCCGGCGGGTTATGACGCGCCGCGTCATGACCATGGCGCGGGCCTGACGCGCCGCGTCACGACCCACCGAACGACACTTCGCGGGAGACGACGGGATGCTCGACAAGCTGAAGAAGCTGCGCGACGGCGGCAAGAACGAGGGGACGACGCTGGCCGTGCTCGGCATGGCCGGGCTGCTGACCGGCCGCAAGGCCGCGGCGCTGACGGCCTTCGGGCGTGGCGTGGCGCTCCTCGAGAAGGCGTGGCGCGCGGAGCACCCCGAGCACGAGGGCGGCCTCGAGGCGCGGCTCGCCGCGGCGCTCGCGTTCTACGAGGAGACCCACGGCGACGCCACGAACCGGAAGCTCCACCTCATCGGGATCCCGATGATCGTGGGCGGCGCGGCCGGGCTCCTGCTCGCGCCGGCGTTCCGCCCGGTGTGGGCGGCCTCCGCCGCCGCGTTCACCGCCGGCTGGGCCCTCAACATCCTCGGGCACGCGAAGTACGAGAAGAACAAGCCCGCGTTCGCCGACGATCCGCTCGCGTTCCTCGTCGGGCCGCTCTGGGATCTCAAGCAGGTGATGGCCGACCGGAAGGCGAAGGCGACGCCCGCCGGGCCGACCCTGCAGGCGGCCTGATCGCGGCGGTGGCGTGGGGCGCCGGCGAGGGCGTCGTCGGCGTTTCCGGCGCCGGTCGCGCCACGACCCCGTGCGCGCGGCCTGCGACCTGTGACAGAATGCGCGCCGTGGAGCGAACGCGTTCAGTCTTCGGGGGGCTCGGGGTGCTCGCGGTGGCGTTGCTGCCGGCGCTCGGCGTGGGCTGTGGCACGCTCAGGCACCGGGGCGCGGAGCCGCCACCCGCCGAGCCCGCGCCGGTCGTGAAGCCGGCGAGCGCCGAGGCCGCCCCGCTCGCGCCGCCCGCGGCGACGGACTTCGCCACGCTCACGCGCCACCTCGCGAGCACGCTGACGCGCGCGGGCGCGAGCTGTCCCCGGATCGGCTACGCGCTCGACGCGTGGACCGCCGAGCACGGCGGGGAGTACCGGGCCGCGATCCGCACGATCGACGCCTGGGAAGCGAAGGCCGATCGCGATGACGTGAAGGCGTACTACGCCGATCTCTTCGACGCGATCCGCGTCCGCGTGGAGGCCGGCTCCCGCTGCGACGCCGATCAGGGCGCGCGCGAGGCGTTCGAGCGCTTCTTCGAGAGCGTCGGCTTCGTCGAGGCGGCGAAGGCGCGATAGCCGCGCGGGGTGTTTCGCGCGCCCCGGGTCTCGACTATGTTGGGGCCGGACGTGACGGGAGGAGCGGATGTCGGGAGCGGCGGAGTCCCTCGAGAGTCGCGAGCTGTCGCCTCGGCAGGCGGGCGAGCTCGTCGGCGGTGAGGGCGGGGACGAGGTCATCGCCGCGGCGATCGCGCGCGTGGCCGACGGCCGCGTCGCCGTGCGTCGCAACGCCCTGCTCGCGCTCTCGCTCGTCGATCCGCCAGGGGACGACGTCGTCGCCACCGCGGACATCGCGCGGAAGGACGAGGATCCGGTCGTCCGACGGCACGCGGTCTCGATCTTCGGCCACCAGGCCGTGCCCGTCGAACGCGCGCTCGGCGCGCTCCTCCGCGCGCTGAACGACGACGACGAGGGCGTCGCCATGCTCGCCTCCGACGGGATCGAGCGGGCGCTGCGCCGGAGCGGCCCGCAGCCGTACCTCCGGTTCATCGACGGCCTCGCGGACGGCAGCTTCGTGATGCTCATCCGCGCGACGGACATCTTCCGCCGCCTCGGGGACAACGCCATCGTCACGCTCACGGTGGCCATCGCCCACCCGAACGGCTACCTCCGGAAGTGGGCGCGCGACACGCTCGGTCACTTCGGCGGGGCCGCCATCCCCGTGCTCCTCGACGCCCTCAGGAAGCCGGCGCTGCGCGACGCGGCCGTCCGCACGCTCGAGGGCATGGACGCCTTCGAGGATCAGCACATGCAGGCCGTCGCCGTGCTCTCGGGCGGCGCGGACGAGGCCGTCCAGGCCGCCGCGGTGCGCGTGCTCATGGCGATGCAGAAGGTCTTCGAGCGTCGCCGGCAGCGCCCCGCGACGGTCGCCCACCCCGAGTTCTACACGCGCGCGCTCGACGCCGCGCAGCTCGAGGGCGCGACCGAGGGGCTCCGCGCGGAGGACCTCCTCTGGAACCTCCGCGACGGGCGCAACTTCGTGCGCGCCAACAGCATCGTCCTGATGGGGCTCGTCGCCGGGCCGCGCGATCCGCGCGACCTCATCGCGACCGCGCTGCGCCCGCTCCTGCGCGACGCGGACGCGCGGGTGCGCGCCGCCGTGGTCGCGTGGGCGATCCCGCTCGTCGGGGCGCAGGCGGTGCCGCTCCTCCTCGCGGCGGCCGGGCAGCGGGACAAGAAGCTCGCGACGCGCGCCCTCCAGACGCTCGAGAAGGCCGCGAAGGAGCTCGTGCCCGAGGTCTTCGAGGCGCTCGACCACGCGCGCGACGTGGAGACCGTACAGCGCGGGGTCGCGGTGCTCGCCAAGGGCGGCGGCAAGGAGGCCCACGAGATGGCGCTCCGCCACGTGCGGAGCGGGCGCACGGCGACCGGTCGGGCCGCGTCCATCGGCGTCCTCGTGACCCTCGGCGGCAAGACCCAGGCCGACCGCGACGCGCTGCTCGCGGCGCTCGACGACGAGGATCCGGGCGTCAGGCGCACGGCGGCGCGCGGGCTCGCGCAGGTCGTCAAGGGCGACGCGAAGGTCGTGGAGGCCTTGAAGGCGCTCGCCGGGCGTGAGACGGATCTCGAGACGCGCCGCGCCGCGGCGCTGGCCGCGGACGTGGTCGCTGGGCGCCCGCCGAAGCCGAAGGTGCTGCCGCCGACGGAGCTCCCGCTCGCGGCGTTCGGTGCGAAGGTGCTGGCGGCGAGCGAGATCGAGAAGGCCGCGGCGAAGCTGCCGCTCGACGCGCTGCGGCCGCTCCTGACCGACGGCCGCGCGGAGGTCCGCGCGAACGCCGCCACGGCGCTCGCGCTCCACGCGGGCGACGTCGCGGGGGACGACGAGCTCGTCCGCTGGCTCATGATCGCCCTGCGCGACGAGGATCTGCGCGTCCGCGCCGCTGCCGCCGCCACGCTCGGCGCCGCGAAGCCAGCGCCGACCAGCGTGATCCCGCGCCTCGCGGAGGCGCTCCAGCACGCGGACGGCAAGCTCGAGGTGACGGTGATGGGCGCGCTCGCGGCGTACGGGCCCGGGGCGGTCGGGCCGGCGCTCGAGGCGCTCGCGGACCGACAGCTCGTGCTCGACGAGACGGCCGAGCGCCTCGCGGCCGCGCTGCCGGAGGGGCTCGTGCCGGCCATCGCGAGCTACCTGCACCGCCCGGCGCGCCACACGACGCGCGCGATCGCGGCGGACCTGCTGGCCGCCATGGGACCGCGGGCCGCCGGCGCCTGGAAGGACCTCGCCGAGGCCGCGGAGGACCCGCTCGGGCGGCTCCGCGTGCGGGTGGTGCGAGCCATCGGGCGCTGCGCGGAGCCCGGGGTCACCCCCTACGAGACGCTGCTCGTGATCGGGCACCACGACGCGCGCGCGAGCGTGCGCGGCGCCGTGGAGGAGGCGATCACGGCGCTCGTGACGCGGCTCGATCCGACGCTCGCGGCGCAGCCTGGGGGCGTCGATCAGCAAGCGCAGGCGTGGCTCGCGACCATCCCGCCCAAGGACAAGGCGCGGAAGCGCGCGTGAGACCGCGCGGAGGTCGACGGCCCGCCCGCTGCGCGGCGCGAGGGTGAGCGGTCGAGAGATCGCGTGGGGTCAGAAGCGGTCGCCGCTGCGGGCGAGGAGCTCGTTCAGGTCCTCCCAGCGCGGCTCGTCGTCGATGACGTCGTCGAGCGGCGGTGGCCCGGTCGGCGGGTCGTAGGGGCGCGTGAGCGTCTTCGAGCGGCGCGACGGGGTGCGGTCGCGGCTGAGCCGCGGCGGCAGCGGGGTGCTCGTGAGGATCTCGGCCTCTCGCGCGAACCACGGCGCGACGCCGTCGATGTCGGTGTCCTCGGTCAGATCGACGAACCCGGGGAAAGGTGGGGGCGAGGGCTCGGTCACGAGCTGACTCGACAGGATCGTGGCCGGCTCGACGAGGGTGTCCGACACGTCCCAGGCGCGCTCGTGGCCGCCTGCGACGCCGTCGTCGCCGCCCTCTCCGGCGTTCGTGTCCTGGGTGGCTCTGGTCACGAGGTTCTCCGCTCCCTCATCTTCGGCGGAATCGTGCTCGGTTTGAACTCTCGGTCACGTGACGGTCGTGATGGTTCTTAACCCGAGCCTCCCGGGCGCCCGGCGGCGACGCCCTCGTCGCGCTTCTCGCCGTGCGGTCGGCCGCGGCGTCTGGTAGCGTGGCCGCGGCTCGGAGCCACGACGACGGAGTCACCCGATGGAGCGTCGGCTCATCTTGATGCGGCACGCGAAGAGCTCGTGGAAGCACGCGGGGCTCGCCGACCACGAGCGGCCGCTGAACCACCGCGGCAAGCGTGACGCCCCGCGCGTGGCGCGGGCGCTCCTCGCGCGCGGCTGGGCGCCCGGGGCCGTCGTCACGAGCTCGGCCGAGCGCGCGATCGCGACGTGGGCGCGGATGGAGCCGGTCCTCGGTGAGCTCCCGCACACGGTCGACGAGGATCTCTACCACGCCGGGCTCGTCGCGCTCTGCGACGCCGCCGCGCGGTGGCCCGCCGACGTCGGCGCGCTCCTCGTCATCGGCCACAACCCCGGCTGGGAGGACGCCGTGACCGCGCTCTCGGGCGTCGAGACCACGATGACCACGGGGAACGCGGCGCTCCTCGCGGGCGCGGGCGCGACGTGGGACGCGGCGCTCGACGGCCCGTGGCGACTCGAGTCGCTCCTCCAGCCGAAGAAGCTCCCCAAGGGCGGCTGAGGCGGTGTCGTCGAGCGCGGAGGAGCGGGCGACGCCTCCGCGGGGCCGAGCTCAGGTCGTCAGGAGGGCCTCGACCGTGGCGCCATCGATCCCGAGGGCCCCCGCGACGCGGTCGATGTAGGTGCGCTCGTCGGCGTGGACCTCGTGGTCGGCGAGGACGACCTTCGCGACGACCTTGAGGAGGTCCTGCCGGTCCTTGTCGGACTCCGGGCGGATGGCGGCGAGGGTGGCGTCGAGGTCGTGGGCGTCGGGATCGAAGCCACGCATGCGGTCCTCGACCTCGGGGGGCAGCTCCGCGACGCCGAGCACCTTCATGAGGGTGCTCGCGACCACGAGCCACTCGTCCTCCTCGTACTTGCGATCGGAGAGCGCGGCGGCCATGAGCAGGTCCGACAGGGCGCAGACCCGCGGAATGTCCCCTCGCATCGTGTTCCAGCGCATCCGGTCCTCCTCGGCTCGCGCGTCGCGGGGGGATGCTACTCCACGTCGCGCTGGCGGGAAACCGCCGCGAGGCGCTCGCGTCGTGGCGAGCCGCGGGCGCGACGCGTCACCCGCGCGGCGGGGCGGTCGCGCGCTGGCGAGGCTGCGGCGTGCCCTCGAGGCGAGGGCGTCCAGGCGACCGCGGACGACCGCCAGCCGTGACTCAGGCCGACGGGCCGGGCTTGACGGGGAGCATCCCGTCGAGCAGGCGCTCGAGAGCCATCGTGTGGGCGCAGTAGTTGCGCCCCTCGAAGTAGTGGCAGTCGCAGGTCCAGTTGGCGCCGTCGTAGCCGACGTTGTGGTCGGAGTTGGTGCCGCGGAACTGGACCGCGAACGAGGAGAAGAGGAAGCGAGTGCGATCCTCGGCGTACTCGCGGGCCTTGTGGATCTTGCTGATCATCGACGTATCCATCGACCGTCTCCCGCTGAGGTTGGACCCGAAGTGTACCAGAGGCGGGGAGGAGATCGAGGGCAACGGTCGGCACTGACGATCGGGCCTCGGACCGGAGCCGGAGCGGCCCCGACCAAGCCGGCGAAGCCGGCGACTCGGGGACGCGCAGGCGCAGGGCCGAGGCTTACGGCACAGACAATCGGGCCTCGGACCGGAGCCGGAGCGGCCCCGACAAAGCTCTAGCGATCGGGCCTCGGACCGGAGCCGGAGCGGCCCCGACAAAGCCGGCGAAGCCGGCGACTCGGGGACGCGCAGGCGCAGGGCCGAGGCTTACGGTACGGCCGGCGAAGCCGGCGACTCGGGGACGCGCAGGCGCAGGTCCGAGGCTTGCGTCACAACCGGCGAGAAAACGCGGCGTCCGCGCTCACACGCCCGCGATGGGCGCGGACGCGAGCGGCAGGTCCGCGGCCCCTGCGCCTGAGCTCGCGCTGTCGCCGCGCCCGCGGCGGCCGACGATGACGTAGTCGTCGGCCCAGCGCGGGTCGAGCTCGCCAGCCGCCGTCAGCATCCAGGGGAGCACGTGCCGCGCGGGCACGCGGACGCGCTCCGGACGCACGTAGGTGCCGAAGACGCGGTCCCAGAGCGCGACCGTCACGCCGTGATCGTCGTTCGGGTGGCCGAAGTGGTGGGCGAGGTGGTGTCGCGCCATGCGCCGCGCCCAGCGCGATCGCGGGGCGCGCACGTGGATCGTCCGGTGCCACACCTCGTAGGTGAGCCAGCCGCCCGCGACGCCCAGCGCGAAGCCGCCACCCGCGACGACGCCCACCGCGAGCGCCCCGAGACCGAAGCACGCCGACAGCGTGGGGACCGCGAGGAGCGCCTTCTTCCACGGGGGCGTGAAGTAGGTCGGCCGCGTGTGATGCGCGAGGTGCTCGCGCGAGAGCTCGATGCGGCCGCGCGGCACGTGACCTCCGAAGCGGTGGAGGACGTACTCGAGCAGCGTCCAGAGAGCGGCGCCCGTGGCGAGCGCGATGGCGAAGGGGAGCATGGGGACCTCGTCGTCAGGGAGGGCGTTCGTGGACGGTCAGCGCGCGGCGGGTGCCGCGGCCCAGGCGCGGAGGAGATCGTCGGCGACGTCGCGCGCGAGATCGCCCCCGATCTCCGCCGTCACCGTGAAGCGCCCGAGCTTCCGGAGCTGGAGCGCACCCTGCAGCGCAGCCCAGAGGCGCGCCGCGCGCGCCGCTCCCGGCCCGGGGGCGAGCTCGCCATGACGGGCCCCCGCGTCCAGGGCGAGGGACATCGCCGCGATGAGCGGGGCCGTGGCCTCGAGGACCTTCTCCGCCTCGGGATCCGCGACGAGCGGGCGCGGATCGGCGAGCGTGCGCGAGAGCAACGCGAAGCGCTCCGGCGCCTCGTCGGCGAAGCGGACATAGGCGTCGACCGCGGCGCGGACCCAGGCGACGCCCGCGGGCTCGCCGGCCGCGAAGAGGCGCTCCCGCACGTCGCCCGCGACCTCGATGAGCAGCTCCGCGAGGAGCCCGTCGCGCGCGCGAAAGTAGCGGTAGATCCCGCCCACCGCGATGTCGAGCTCGGCCGCGAGCCGCGAGAGCGAGAAGGCGTCGATCCCGTCGCGCGCGATGAGCGCCACCGCCGCGTCGAGCAGCTCCCGCCGACGGGCCTCCCAGCGGCGCTGGCGGCGAGGGGACGAGGTGGGGGCTGCGACCATGGGCGACTCCGTTCGCGAATGAGATTCAAACTATGAAAGCATTTCACAGTTTGTCAAGCGGCTGGATCCACCCGTACAAAGGGGGACGCAGGCGCCTCGGGCGCGGCGCGAGCGCTGTCGAGCGCGGCGACGCGCGCCAGGCGGGCGACACGGAGCGAGCGTGGACCCTGGGCGGAGCGAGAGACGGACGAGGCGGGCGCTCCTGGCGCACAGGGCGGCGCGGCGCCTCGGCGCGCTCGCGCTCGGCGCGCTGCTGATCTTCGGCTCGCTGCTCCCGCCGGCCCCGGCAGCCGCCGCGAGCATGCCGCACCGCCGCGTCCTCCTCATCGGCGACTCGAACATCTTCGGCGCCATCGGCTGGTCCCTCCAGCGCGAGCTGCGCGCCCTCGGCTACGACGTGCAGCGCCGCGGCAAGCCCACGAGCGGGCTCGCGCGCCTCGACTTCTTCGACTGGTACGACGAGGCGCGGCACCTCATCGCGCAGAAGCACCCGGACGTCGTCATCATCCTCTTCGGCGGCAACGACGGGCAGCGCCTGCGCTTCCGCGACACCGGACTCCCGAGCATCAAGTGGGAGAACGAGAGCCAGTGGCGCTGGCTCTACGGCGAGCGCGTGAAGCGCCTGATGCGGCTCCTCGCGGCCGACGGCCGGCGCGTGATCTTCCTGTCGCCCACGAACCGCCGCCCGCGCATCGCTCGCGAGCGCATGGGGCGGGTCCGCGAGGTCCAGCGCGACGCCTCGCGCGGGATCCCGGGCGTCACCTGGGTCGACATGTTCCCGTTCACGACCGACGACGATGGCCACGCCCTCCGGAGCGGCCGCGACGCGAGCGGCCACACCGTCAACCTGCGCCGCGGCGACGGCATCCACCTGACCCCGGAGGGCGGCGACGTCGTCGTCTCCCGCCTCCTCCCGGTCCTCCGCCGCATCGGGATCTGACGGCGCGCGGGCCCCGCGCCCCGTCAGTCCATCCGGTAGCCGACGCCGTGCACCGTCTTGATGATGTCCGGCTCCTTCGGGTCCGTCTCGATCCGCTTCCGGAGCTTCGAGATGTGCTGGTCGATCGTCCGGCTGTTCGGGAGGAAGCTCATCCCCCAGACCTCGTTGAACAGCATCTCGCGCGTCACGACCTTGCCGCGCTCGCGGTGGAGCAGCTTCAGGATGTTCACGTCGCGGAGCGAGAGCTCGAGGTCCTCGTCGCCGCGGCGCGCCCGCAGCTCGCGCGGGTAGAGCGTCATCGGGCCGAGGTCGATGCTCGCCTCGTCGCTCGGCTCGGGCTTCATCCGCGCGTACGCGCGGCGCGTCACCGCGCGGATCCGCGCGATCACCTCGCGCACGCCGAACGGCTTCGAGATGAAGTCGTCCGCGCCGAGCTCGAGCCCGAGCACGCGGTCGATCTCCTCGGACTTCGCGGACACGAAGATGACCGGCATGTCCGGCCGCTCGCGCCGGAACTCGCGGCACAGATCGTACCCGTTGGCGACGGGCATCATGATGTCGAGCAACGCGATGTCCGGCGTCTCGGCCGCGAACCGCTCGCGCGCCTGCCCGCCGTCGACCGCCTCGATCACCACGTAGCCCTCGGCCTCGAGCACCTCGCGCAGGCCGCGCCGGATGTGGGCGTCGTCTTCGGCTACGAGCACCTTCATGGGGAAACCTCCTCGCGTGGGGTGTGGATGGTCAGCTCGAACGCGGCGCCGACGGCGCTCTCCACGACGCGCAGATCGCCGCCGTGGAGGCGCGCGAGGCGCCGCGCGATGTCGAGCCCGATGCCGGTGCCCGAGACACCGTCCGACAGCTTATCGCTGATCCGGTGGAAGGGCTCGAAGATGCGCTCCCGCTGCGCCTCGGGGATGCCGGGCCCCTTGTCCGAGATGCGCAGCGTCGTCGTGTCGCCCGCCTGGCTCGTGGCGATGCGCGCCTCGCCGCCCGAGCGCGCGTACTTCTCGATGTTGTTCAAGAGGTTCGCGAGGATCTGCTCGAGCGCGTCGGCGTCGACGTGCACGACCGCCGGCGCCGCGAGCTCGAGCTTCACCGCGACCCCCGCCTGCTCGAGCGTCGGCCCGAAGGTCGCCCGCGTCGCCCGGACGATGTCGTCGACGACGCGCTTCGAGGGCCGCACCTCGAGGCGCCCCTCCTGGCCGCGCGCGAACGTCAGCACGTTCGTGATGAGGCGCGACAGGCGCTGGCTCTCCGCCGTGATGACGCCGACGTAGCGCGACGCGACCACGTCGACGTCGGGGTCGTCGAGCTCCGCGAGCTCCTCCTCGTCGAGGTCCGGGTCGAGCCCGAGGTGCCCGGTCAGGAGCTCCGCGTAGAGGCGGATGTTCGTGAGCGGGGTCTTCAGCTCGTGGGAGACCTGGTTGACGAACGTCACGCGCTCGCTCGCGATCTTCATCTCGCGCGTGCGGATCCGGAAGAGGATCACCGCGAGCGCCACGAGCGCGAGCGCGACCGCCACGAGCATGACGATGAGGTTGAACTCGAGCGTGCTCGACAGCGACGTCGGGAGGTCGCTCACGCGCGAGAAGTGGCGCAGCGTCCACGCCGAGAGCGGCGGCGACAGCGAGAACGTCGCGACCGGCGCCTCCCCCGGGGCGGGCTCGTACGCGCCCCACTGGTAGACGGTGGCCCCGCTCGCGTCGACGAGGGTCGTCCGGTAGGGCGTGCGATCGTCGCTGCCCGTGGCCGTGGCGGGCAGGTAGGAGACGAGCTCCGAGAGGAGCCGGATGCGCTGGAGCTCGATGGCGACCACGCGTTCGCCGTGCGCCCACCACAGGAGCAGGTGGAGCCCGCCGCCGTGGAAGAAGCCGACCCAGCCGTGGTCGACGCCGCCGCGCTGCCCGGAGCGCACGGCGTCCGCGAGCGCCCCGCCCTCCCAGACGGTGCGCGTGCGCTCGAGGAGGTCGTGCTCGTCCTCGGAGATCGGGCGCCCGGGGGGCGGGTACACGAGGCGCCCGGTCGCGAGCTCGGTCACGAGCACGTCGGCGTCGCGCCGCTCGCGCCGGAGCTGCATGCGGATGTCGGTCACCTCGAGCGGGACCGCCTCGGCGAGCTTCAGGAGGGCGTTCTCCTGGTCCTCCATGAAGCGGCCGATGTTGGCGTCCACCTCGCGGAGGCGGTCCTCGATGAGGTTCGTGACCTGGTGTTTGGCGGCGCGGCGGTGCCCGGCGACGAGCCGCGCCCCCAGGGCCCCGAGGGCGACGAGGGGGACGACGACCATCGCGACGAGCAGCGCCACCATGCGGCGGCTCGACGGCATGTTCAGAATCGGAGCTGCTTGTAGGTGACCGGGGCCAGCGCGCGCTCGATGATCGCGCGTCGGCGCGCGGGCCAAGCGGGAGCATCGATGGTCTGGGCGTCGACCGCAAGCTCACTCGCGATCGCCTGGAGGCGGCGCGAGCCGTAGCGATCCGCCTGCTCGAAGAGCCGCTCCGACGCCGTCTGCAGCATGGCGCGCGCCTGATCGGCCTTGCCGGCGTCCGTGAGCGCCACGGCCTCGCCGCTCTTGTCGAGGGCGAGCCGCTCCTCGACGGAGGTCGCGACCGCGGGGTTCAGGCTGTTCCCGGCGACGTCGGCGTCCTGCGTGACGAGCGCGCGCACCTGCTCGTTCAGGCTCGTCGTCTGCGCCGCCCCGAGCGGCGTGAACTGCGCGTCGACGGTGGCGACGGCCCCGTTCGTGTCGAGCTGCCCCATGTCGAAGGCCACGACGACCTCCTCGACCTCGCCCGCGTAGATCTGCGAGAGCGTGAAGTCGACCGAGCCGCCGGAGATCTCGGCGCGCGCGCCGTAGACGGCCTTCGGGACGACCTGCGAGCAGAACTTCACCGACACCGTGACGTTCTGCGCGACGACCGCCGCGAGGCTGCCGACCCCGTCGCGCACGACCGCCGGGAGGGTCGCCACATCCTCGACGCCGAGGAAGCGGCCGCCGTTGCCCTCGGCGAGGGCGGCGAGCGCGTCGACGTCGTAGTCGTCGCCGATCCCGAGCGCCACGAGGCCGATCCCCTCGCGCCGCAGCGCCGCGCCGAGACGCGCGAGCTCCTGCGGGGTCGTCGGGCCGACGCTCGCCGCGCCGTCGGAGAGCAGGAGCACGCGATCGACCGTGGTGCCGTCGCGGAACTTGCGGACCTCGGCGGCGCCCTTGGAGGTCGCCGCGAAGAGCGCGGAGCCGGCCCCCGGCCGGAGGTGCTCGAGGCCCGAGGTGATCGTCGTGCGCTCGCGGGCGCGGGTCGCTGGCACGAGGAGCTCGACCGTCCCGTCGTAGGCGACGACGCTGACGGCGTCCTCGGGAGAGAGCTGGGCGACGGCGGCGTCGATCGTGGCGCGCAGGACGTCGAGGTGCTGGTGGCCGAGGCCGTGCGCGCGGTCGACCACGATCGCGAGGTTCACGCGCGGGCGCGGCGCCTTCGCCGGGAGCTTGCCGGCGGAGAGCGCGACACGCAGGTAGGCGGTCTGATCGGGGCCGGAGAGCAGGACCGAGCGGTCGAGGCCGACCTCGAGGCTCACCGGCGGGGCGCCGCCCGCGAGCGCGGGGGCGCCGACGGCGAGGGTGAGGAGGCTCGTGAGGCTGAGCAGCGGGACGCGCATCGAGGTGTCGGCTCCGGGGCCCGGGTCGTGGACGCCATGCAGGCTAGCGACTCCGACGCCGAGGACCACGCCGGGACACGCCGGATGTTGTAAAAGAATCGTCTGGCCCGCGCCAGAATGGCCGCTGAGCGCGCGATTGGCGGGTCCGCGGGAGGGCGGCGGGTGACACCCGCGGCCGCCGCGATGATCACTACGCGAGGCCGAGGTCAGCCGTCCCAGCGGCGTCGCCGATCAGGGCGACCCCGAGGCAGACCTGCGCGCGCGCCGGATCGTTCGTGAAGAGGGCGCCGCCGACGAGGGCGCCCGTGGCGTCCGTCGCGAGCGGGTGGGCGGCCCCGAGCGCGGCGGCGAGCGCGGCGAGGCTCGGGGCGCGGGCCGCGTCGAGGTGACGCCGCCCGAGGAGGCGCCAGTCGCCCGTGACGCCTGGCGCGAGGTGGCGGGCGAGCGACAGCGCGACGAGACCCATCGTGACGCGCGGGTTGACCTCGAGGAGGGGCTTCAGCCTGAGCGCGCCGCCGTCGTCGCGCCAGAGGAGGGCGTCGAGGCCGGCGTGGCCGCGGTGACCGGCCGCGTGGAGGCGCGCGCCGACGAGCCGGGCCGCGCGGTCGAGCGCGCGCGCGACCCGGTCGGCGTCGGCGGGCGGGAGGTCGGCGAGCGGCGCGCCGAGGCGGGTGCCGATGTACTGGCCGCGATCGTCGGTGAAGAAGCGCGTGACGGCGAGGACCTCGGCGCCGCCGTCGTCGACGGCGACCTGCACCGAGAGATCCGCCACGCGCCGACGCCAGGGCTCGACGAGCAGCGCCCCCTGCTCGGCGAGGATCCGGCGCGTCCAGCCGGCCTGCGCGGCGGTGGGCGCGCCGCCGAGGACGCGCGTGGCGCCGCGGCCGGAGGTGCCCCAGGGGGCCTTCACGCACACGACGTCGGCGCCTCCGCGGCGCGCGACCGCCACGGCGTCGGCGAGCGCGGCCTCGTCGCGCGCCACGCGCCCGACGTCGCCCGGGTCGACGAGGGCGGTGTCGTCCGTCGCGGCGAGCTCGGCGAGCACCGCGACCCAGCTCGTCTTCGCGTAGAGGTCGCGATCGGCCGGCGACCACGGCGCGCCGAGGCGCCGCGCGGCGTCGGGGCTCCGCCCCCAGGGGGCGGGCTCGAGCCCAGGGACGTCGGCGGCGCTCGTGACGAAGGCGGGGAGCGCGAAGCCCGCGGCCGCGAGCGACCCGAGCCACGCGGTGCCCGGGAGCGTGTCCACGAGCACGGCGTCGCCCGGGGCGGCGTAGAAGAGCGGGGTCGCCTCGAGGTCCGCGAGGAGGGAGGCCGTCTCGCGGCGAGGGTGGAAGCCGGGGCGCCCCCGGGCGACCTCGGCCTCGGCGGCGCCGTTGAACCAGTGGAGTCGTGGCAAGCGCGGTCCCTCCGCGCTCGTCGGTATCACGTCGCTCCGCGGGACGCGAGGCGCGCGGTCGCCGGGTTTGTCCCGGGCCCGCGGGCTGCCCTATGCTGACGTGTGGGCCCCGGACGAGCCGCGGCCCGCCCTGCGAGCGATGGGAGCCGAGATGCGCCGAGACGTCCTCCTCACCGCGCGCGTCGCGATGGTCCTCGCGGTGGCCGGCGCCACGCCGGGCCCCTCGCGGGCCGCCCCCGAGCCGCGCGCCCGCGTCGCGCTCGTCTCGCTCCGGGACCAGGCCGAGCTCGGCCCGGAGCGGGTCCGCGCGGTCGAGCTCGCGCTCCGCGGCGCCGCGATCGACGAGGACGTGGACACGATCCCCGTCGTCGTGGGCCCCGGCGAGCGCTGCGATCCGGGCTGCCTCGCGGGGCTCGCGGAGCCCGCGAGCGCGGCGTTCACGCTGTCCGGGGCGCTCGCGCGCGGCGAGGACGGCGGCTACGTCATCCACCTCGCGCTCCGCCGCGCCGGCGAGACGCGCCCCGTGACGGAGGGCGCCGGCACGGCCGACACGCCGGAGGGGCTCGTCGAGCTCGCCACGACCGAGGGGCGACGCCTCTTCGCGACCGCGCGCGACGAGGTCGCCCCGCTCCCGAGCTCGGTGCTGCGGCGCGACGCCCGCCCGGAGCGCACGGGCAGCCGCTCCGTCGCGGTCGCCCTCACGCTCGAGATCCTCTTCCCGGGCGCCGGCCTCGCCTACGCGGGCGACTGGGGCGCGTTCGCGGTCGAGTACGGCGGGATCCTCGGCGGCTTCCTCATGATCGAGGGCGGGATCGGCTCCGAGGACGACAGCGCCCTCGTCCTCGCCATCTTCGGCGTCACGGTGCTCGTGGCCGCGCGGGTCTACGGCATCATGCGCGCCCCCGCCGCGGCGCGGGAGTACGGGGCGCCGGACCTCGAGCCCCGCCGGGAGGGGCTGCGTCGCCTCGAGGAGCCCGACCCGGGGACGGGCCTCGTGACGCGCTCCGTCGGCGAGCTCAAGTTCCCGGTGATCGGCTTCTGAGTCGGTGAGCCGCGGCGTGGACGCCGCGGAGCGCGCTACTCGTGGTGGCCGCCCTCGTGGGGGGCCGCCTCGCCGTGCTCGGCGGGGGCGTCGCCGTGCTCGGCGGGGGCCTCGCCGTGCCCAGCGGCCTCGCCGTGGTGCTCCGCCGGCGCCGCGACCGCGGCGATGACGCCGCAGGCCACCGGGGCGCCGCTGCCGTCGCTCAGGCCGACCGACTTGCCGAGGATCGAGCGCTCGTCGCCCTCCTCGAGGGTCGAGCGGTCGAGGCCCGCGATGAGCGTGCCCTTGCCGTCGGCGCCGACCGCGACGGTGCGGCCGTTCTGCCCCTTCACGGGGCCGCTGCAGTCGCTCGAGTCGTGGAGGCCGAGGGTGTACTGGCCTGCCGCGAGGCCGTCGACCGCGAGGTAGGCGCGGACGTCGGGGAACGCGTCGTGCTTCTTCGTCTGCGGGGTGACGAGCTGCCTGAGCGTGACCTCGCCGGAGGCGCCGCCGGCGCCCTTCGCCTCGAGCTTCGCGACCGCGAGGAGCTGCGTGGACTCGTGGTGCCCGAAGCGGGCGGCCAGCTCGATCTCGCGCGTGCGGCAGCCCGCGGTGGAGAGCAGCGACAGACCCAGCGCCGCACACATCCAGAGGCTCAAACGGTTCATCGACGATCCCTCCGATCTCTCGCGGCCCGATCACCCGGCGAGCGAGCACCGTGGCCGAGGCGGCTATATACCTGGGAGGCGCCTCGCGCAAGCCCGAACGTGCCCTCGCGGCCGCCCCGCCGGTCACCGCGCCCCACGCCGGGGATCGCGCGAGGACGGCGCCGGCAGCGAGCCGGACGTCGTTTCTTGCGCAGAGGCTTGCGAGCCCTCACGCTCCCGACTAAGGTCCGCCGCCGTCGGGCCCCGGGGGTGACGCCCCCGCGACGTCCGGCACGGTGGCGCGAATCTTGCTGTGAATCCGGCTGCATGGGGCCGTCACACCCCCCCATCGAGCAGAGACGATGAGCAAAACCAGCACAGCTCCTACTCCGAACCCGCGCGACTGGGTCATCGTGGCCATCGAGCACGACCTCGCGCGGCTCCGCCACAACCTCCGTCGCCTCGAGCGCGCCTACCCGTCGCGCTACGACACGCGGATCCGCCCCCTCGGCGCCTTCGGCCCGTGGGAGGGCTCGGTGCGGCACCGCACCTGAGCGGCGCCCGGGGCCGTCCACCGGCCCCGCCCTGGCGAAGACCTCGTTCGACGACACCGGCGCGGAGCCGCGGGGCTCTCCGTGTCGCGCCGCGTAGCCCGCGACCGCGACATCGATGTCGCGCGGTGCGAACGCGTCGTCTCACTTCGATACGCTGCCGCCGGGCGCGCGTCTCACGATGAGCGCGCACCCGTCGGACGTCACTCCGGCGTGCCGCCGAGGCGGCGGATCACGTCCGCGACCATCTGCGAGTCCCGGGCGCCCGGGGCCACGGCGCGGTACTTCTTGAACGCCGCGATGGCCGCGGGCTTGTCGCCGAGCTGCGCCTGCAGCGTGCCGATCTGCCGCCACGCGGCGACGTTGCCGCGGCGGGCGGCCTCGGCGTAGAGCGTCAGCGCCCGCTGCGGGTCGCTGCGGTGGAGCGTGCGCGCCTCGTCGTAGGCGTCGAGGGCGGCGTCGCTGAGCCGCCCCGCCGCCTTCGCGGGCGCGGGCTCCGCGGCCTTCGCGGGCTCTGGCGCGGGCTCGGCCTTCGCGGCCTTCGGCGCGGGCTCGGCGGCCTTCGGCGTGGGGGCGGCGACCTTGGCGGCCGGCTCCGCCGCCTTCGGGGCCCGGGCCGGGGCGACGGCCTCGGCCGCTGGGGCATCGTGCCCCAGCGCCGCGGCGGGGTGTGGCGTCTCCGCCGGGGCGTTCTGACCCCGTTCGGCGTCGGCCGCCGCCGCCGCCTTCTGCGCCGCGAGGAGCTCGTCGAGGCTCACGGTCGGCACGGCGGCCGGCTCGTCCTCGTCGGTGAGCACGAGCTCGTCGAGCGTCACGGCCTCCTCGTCCTCGGCGGCCGCCGCCGTCGGCTCGACCGGCTCGACCGGCTGCGCGACCTCCGCCGGGGTCTCGACCTTCGCGGGCTCCGGCGCCGCCGCGACCTCGGCCGGCGCGACCTCGGCCGGCGACGCGGCCTCGACGGAGGGCCCCCGGTCCGCCACCGCGGCGGGCTTCTCGGGCGCGCCCGATCCCGCCATCGCGAGCGCGGCCGCGCCACCCCCCGCGAGGACGACCACGACCGCCGCGGCCACCGGCGCCCAGCGTCGCCGGGCGGCCGCCTCGCCCGCCCCCTGCCCCTTCTCCTTCGCGGCGAGCGAGACGCGCGCGCTGCCCGCGCCGACGTCCTTCGCCTGCCCCGGCTTCGCGAGGCCGCGCTGCGTCTCGAAGCGCTTCTGCCTCGCCTGCGCGACGTCGTTCCGGAGGTTGTCGAAGATCGAGCCCGACACGAGCACGCCGGCGTCCCCGTCGGCGACGAGCGTGGCCGGCACCTCGTCCTTCGCGGGCTCGTCGCCCCCGACCCAGCCAGCGTCGTCGTCGTCGACCGCGGCCGCGTCGGGCGCGGGCAGCTCGAGGCCGAGCTTCGCGAGGAGGATCTCCGCCTGGCTGCCGTCGAAGACCACCCCGGGCTTGTCGGTCTCCGCCTTGAAGCGCCACTCCTCCTCGATGGTGTCCGTCACCACCCGACCGCCGCGGCGGGCGCGCCGCTCGGGGGGGCGGGTGATCGGGCCTCGGGCCGAACCGGCGTCGTGCTCGCTGAAGATGTCGTTCAAGGGGCTCCTCCTCGTTCGTCGCCGGACGCGAAGCCCGACCTCCGCCCTATCGGCGACTTCCCCGTTTGCATGAGGGGTTTTGCGCCCACCCGCCCGCGGATCCGGCGCTCACGTCGGCCGGCGCAGGCTCCGCGCGCGGCCCCCCGCGTGACACCCGCGAGGCCGCGTGGCACCGTCCGACCGATGCGCCCGCCCGCCTCAGCCATCGTCGGCGCGCTCCTGGGACCCGTCGCGTTCGTCGGCGCCGCCAACGCCCTCGTCGTGGCGTCCACCCGCGCCGCGCGAACCGCCCGCGTCGACGCCCTCGCGCCCGCCGACGTCGCCGTCGTGCCGGGCGCCCGCGTCTTCCCCGGCGACGTCCCCTCCGTGCCGCTCCGCGAGCGCCTCCTCGCCGCCGCCGAGCTCCTCGACGCCGGCGTCGTCGCGCGCGTGCTCGTCTCGGGCGCCCGCCGCGACGCCGGACGCTACGACGAGGCGCGCGCCATGGCCGCCTTCCTCCGCGAGCGCGGCGTCCCGGCGGAGCGCCTCCTCGCCGACGCCCACGGGCACCGCACCATCGCCACGATGAGGAACGCGCGCGCCGCCCTCGGGCCCGAGGCGCGCGTCGTCGTCTGCACCCAGGCCTTCCACCTCGCGCGCGCCGTCTTCCTCGCGCGCCGCGCGGGGCTCGACGCCGCCGGCTACGAGGTCGACCGCCGCCTCGATCCCTTCGCGCTGCAGAACGCCGCCCGCGAGGCCGTCGCGCGCGCCGTCGCCGTCGCCGAGGTCGCGCTCGCCCCGCTCACCAGCGCCCGGGCGCCGTCTCGGTGACGCCGCGCCGCCGAAAAAGGATCGACGGCGCTTTTGGCCCGACCGAAAGGAATCGTGCACTCTGTGCGACGAGGAGCCCGCTGCTTTGAGGAAAGGATGCCAGCCGACGACGTGAGCGCGCGCCACGTCGTGTCGTCGAGGCGCGCTGCCGGCCTCGCGGCCGCGGTGTGCCTGCTCGGCCTCGCCCTCGGCGGGTGCATCGCGTCCGAGCGCGTGTCGGGCGACCGCGACACCGCCGCCGCCGACACGACGGGCGGCGACGCCGTCGTCCACTGCGCGGCCGCGGCCGCGTGCGACGACGGCGATCCCTGCACCGAGGACCGCTGCGGCGCCGGCGGCGTCTGCACCTGGACCGCCGTCATCGACTGCGTCGCCTGTAGCTCCACCGCGGACTGCCCCGCGGCCGGCGAGTGCGAGGAGGCGACGTGCGACGGGCGCTGCGGCGCGCGGCGCGTCTCGGGCTGTCTCCCCTGCGACACGGCGGCCGCGTGCGACGACGGCGATCCGTGCACCGTCGAGACCTGCGACGTCACCTGCACCTACGCGGCCGACGACTGCGACGACCACGACGAGTGCACGGCCGACCGCTGTGACCCCGCGCTGGGCTGCGTCCACGACCTCATCTGCGACGGCCCGACCGTCGACGTCGGCGGCGACGCGGCCCTCGCGCAGGGGGCGACCTTCACGCGCCAAGGCGGCTTCGAGGGGCCGACGGCCGAGACCTTCACCGCCACGGTCGACTACGGCGACGGGAGCGCCGTGGCGCCGCTCGCCCTCGACGCCTTCAGCGCCTTCACGCTGAGCCACCGCTACGACAAGCACGGCGTCTTCCACGTGACGGTGCGCGTCGTCGACTCCCACGACCGCGTCGGCACGGGGACGCTCACGGTGACCGTCGCCAACGCGGCGCCCGCGCTCACGATGACGCCCGCCGCCGACGCCACCGAGGGCGCGCTCTACGAGGTCGCGGGCAACATCCGCGACCCGGGCGCCGACCTCGTCACCGCGGTCGTCGACTGGGGCGACGGCTCGCTCGAGGAGCCGATCGCGCTCGGGCCTGCGGGCCAGGCGACGCTCGCGCACACCTGGGCGGACGACGGCGAGTACCACGTCGTCGTGACCGCGGGGGACGGCGAGCTCGAGAGCGAGCGCGCCTGGGACGTGATCGTCGCGAACGTGGCGCCGACCTTCGTGAGCCCGCCCCCCGAGGCGATGGTCGAGGGGACCTCGCGGGCGGTGGCGCTGACGCTCGTCGACCCAGGCGCGGACGTGCTGAGCGGCACCTACAACGACGGCAGCGGGGCGGCGGCCAGGCCCCTCGCGATCGACGACCGCGTCGGGACGCTCGTGCTCGACTACCCCGACGACGGCACCTACGTCGTGACCGTGAACCTCCAGGACGACGACGGCGGCGCGTACTCGGACGTATTCAGCGTGACCGTGACGAACGCGGCCCCCGTCGTCGCGGCCCACGACGACGTCGCGCTCGCCGAGGGGACGCCGTGGACGTCGAGCCTCGCGTTCGCGGACAGCGGCGCGGTCGACGTGTGGTCGGCGGAGATCAGCTACGGCGACGGCACCGGCTTCCAGCGCGTGGGGCCGATCACCGGCGAGGAGGTCGTGCCGCTCGCGCACGTGTGGCGGAACCAGGGCGACTACGTCGTGTTCGTGCGGGTCCTCGACGACAGCGAGGCCGTCGGCACGGCGAGCTTCGAGGTGCAGGTCGCGAACGTCGCGCCGACGCCCAACGCCGGCCCGCCCGAGACCATCCCCGAGGGCACGGCCTGGACGCGCGCCGCCGTCGCGTTCGACCCGGGCGCCGCGGACCTCCTCTCCGGCGCGGTGCAGTACGGCGCGGACGCCGCGATCGAGAGCCTCTTCGTCCACCCGACGACCGGCGCCTACACGCTCGACCACACCTTCCCGCAGGAGGGCGTGGCCGCGGTGAGCGTGACCGTGCGCGACAACGACGGCGCCGCGACGACCGAGACCGTGGTCGTCACGGTCGAGAACGTGCTGCCGGCCGTCGACTGCGGCGGGGCGCAGCTCGTCGGGGAGGGGCAGGTCTTCACGCGCGCGTGCGCCTTCGTCGACCCCGGGGCGGACAGCTGGACGGCGACCGTCGACTGGGGCGACGGGAGCGAGGTCGAGCACCCGGCGATCTCCCCCGAGCAGACCTTCGCCCTCGCGCACGTCTACGTCGGCGAGGGCGCCTACACCGCGACCGTCAGCGTCGCGGACGGGACGGGGACGAGCTCGGTCGAGCTCGCGCTCGGCGTCGGGAACGCGCCGCCGGTGGTCGACGCCGGCCCGGACGTCGCGCTCGTGGAGGGGGACCGCCTCTCGCAGGCGGGGCTCGTCGTGGATCTCAGCGCCGACGACACGTTCTCGGCGACCGTCGACTACGACGACGGCGACGGCCCCGTGCCGCTGCCGCTCGCGGACGACCGCACGTTCGTGCTCGAGCACGACTACCTCCAGGAGGGCGAGCACACCGTCGTCATCGACGTCGTCGACAGCCACGGGGACCACGGCGGGGACGTCGTCGTGGTCGAGGTCGCGAACGCGCCGCCCGCGGTGGACGCGGGCGGGGACACGTCGCTCGACGAGGGGAGCACCCTCGCGCGCGCGGTGGCGGTCGCCGATCCGGGCGTCCTCGACGTCGTGAGCGTCACGATCGACTTCGGCGACGGCACGCCGCACGTCCAGTCGACCGTCACGGGCTCGGGCGACGTGGCGCTCTCGCACGTCTATCGCATCGACGGGGACTTCGTCGTGAAGGTG
This sequence comes from Deltaproteobacteria bacterium, assembly GCA_020632715.1. Lineage (GTDB taxonomy): Bacteria > Myxococcota_A > UBA9042 > PHBI01 > PHBI01 > JACKFA01. Next base: position 450,117 of record JACKFA010000002.1, on the reverse strand, counting down.
ACGGCCGTCGACGACCTCGGCGCCGGCGTCGTCGACTCCTTCACGGTCGACGTGCGCAACGTGAACCCCTTGGTCACCGCGGGCGGTGACGTCGCGCTCGCCGAGGGCAGCACGCTCACGCGGACCGCCACCTTCGCGGACCCCGGCGGCGACGTCTGGAGCGCGGCGATCGACTACGGCGACGGCAGCGCGCCCACGCTCGTCCAGGGCGTGACGCCGGGGACGCCGATCGCGCTCCAGCACACGTACGTGAACGAGGGCGAGCACGTCGTGCGCGTCACGGTGACGGAGGCGCACGGGAGCGGGACGGCGACGTTCATCGTGAGCGTGACGAACGTCGCGCCCTCGCTCGACGTCGGCGCAGACGCCACGCTCCCCGAGGGGAGCCCGCTCGCGCGGGTCGGGGCGTGGTCGGACCCGGGCGGCGCCGACGTCGTCACGGCCGAGGTGGACTGGGGCGACGGCGCGCCCGCGCAGACGCTCACGCTGCGCCCGGACGGGACCTTCGACCTCGCGCACACCTACCCCGACGAGGGGGTCTTCGACGTGGTGGTGACCGCGACGGACGGCGCGGCGACGACCGTCGAGGGCTTCGAGGTGACCGTGACGAACGTGCGCCCGAGCGTGAACGCCGGCGGACCCGCGACGCTCGTCGAGGGGAGCACGCTCACGCGGACGGTGTCGTTCACGGACCCCGGGGCCGACTCGTGGACCGCGAGCGTCGACTGGGGCGACGGCGCGCCGGCCGAGGCGCTCCCCATCGGGCCCGGCAAGACCCTCGCGCTCGCGCACCGCTACCCGGACAACGGCGCGTTCACCGTCGTCGTGAGCGTGGCGGACAGCTCCGAGCCCGGCGCGCCCGGGCTCGGCGCGTTCGGGCTCACCGTGACGAACGCGGCGCCGGTCGTGAACGCGGGCGGGCCGCTCACGGTGCCGCTCGGGGTCGCGATGCAGCGGCAGGGGACGGTCACGGACCCAGGCGACGACACGATCACCGGCACGGTCGACTACGGCGACGACACGGGGATCGGCGCGCTCGAGATGATCGGGCCGCGCACGTTCCGGCTCACGCACGTGTACGGCGCGACCGGGACCTACACGGTGACGGTGTCGGCGAGCGACGACGACGGGGCGGTCGGCGTCGGGACGTTCAAGGTCAGCGCGTCGAACAGCGCGCCGCTCGTGGAGGCCGGGGACGACGCCGCGCTCGTCGAGGGCGCGCGGCTCCAGCGCGTCGTGTCGTTCTCGGACGACGGCCCCGGGCCGTTCTCGGCGGTCGTCGACTACGGCGACGGCCAGGGGCCGATCGCGGCGGCGGTGGACCAGGCCGCGCGCACCGCGACGCTCGACCACGTGTTCGCGGACGACGTTGTCGCGAGCGTCGTCGTGACGGTGAGCGACGGGGAGGAGAGCGGGTCGGACTCGTTCGTGCTCACGGTGGCGAACGCGCCCCCCGTGGTGACGATGGGAGGCCCGGAGACCATCGACGAGGGCTCCGTCTGGACTCGGGCGGGGTCGTACACGGACCCGGGCGTGAACGACGTTCACACGGCGACCGTCACGTTCGCCGACGGCAGCGGGGAGCAGCCGCTCGGGCTCAACGGGGCGGCCTTCGCGGTGAGCCACACGTGGGCCGACGACGGGGTGTTCCCCGTGGCGGTCGCGATCTGGGACGGCGACGACACCGGCGGGGCCACGGTGAGCGTGACCGTGCGCAACGTGGCGCCCGCGATCGCGCCCATCGCGGCGCCGACGCTCGCCGTGGCGCAGGCCTGGGCGACGTCGGTCACGTTCACGGATCCGGGCGCCGACACGTGGACGCTCGTGGCCGACTACGGCGACGGGGCGACCGCGACGAAGGTCCTCGCGGGGCGGAGCTTCGCGATCGACCACACCTACGCGTCGCCGGGGACGTACCACGCGAGCTTCCGCGTGACCGACGACGACGGCGGGACGCACGTGCGCCTCGTGGACGTGGTCGTGTCGAACGTGACGCCGGTCGTGTCGGCGCCGGAGGTGAAGGACGTCGACGAGGGGACGCCCGTGACGATCGTCGCGACGTTCACGGACGCGGGGGCGGAGACGCACACGGGCGCCATCCACTGGACGGGCGCCGGGACCGAGACGGCGACGATCGACGAGGCGGCGCGCACCGCGACCGGCACGCACACCTACGCGGACGAGGGGGTGCACCAGGTGGCGGTGGACGTGACCGACCAGTGGGGCGCGACCGGGACCGCGACGACGCAGGTGACGGTGCGGAACGTGGCGCCGCGGGTCGACGCGGGCGACGCGGCGACGGTGAACGCGCCGGGGACGCTCGTGCGGAGTGGCTCCTTCTCGGATCCGGGCGCCGACACGTGGACCGTCACGGCGGACTTCGGCGACGGGACGGGGGCGCAGACGATCCCGTACGGCTCGAACAAGCGGTTCACGCTCTCGCACACGTACGCGACCGGCGGCGTCTACGTCGTCACGGTGACGGTCAGCGACGGCGACGGCGGCGTCGGGACGGACGCGTTCCCGGTGAACGTGACGCTGCTCGACTGCTCGGCGGTCGGGCTCGACGGGGCGCGGCAGTGGCTCGGCGGCGCGCCCGAGGGGCCGACGTCGTGGGGCGTGGCGGCGAACTGGACGCCTGCGGGGGTGCCGGGAGCCGCGGAGCGCGTGGTGCTCTGCGCCGGCGGCGGGTACTACCCGCGGCTCACCGCGGACGTGACGGTGGCGGCCGTGCAGATGAGCCCCGGGGCGTCGATCGCGAGCGGCGGGAAGAAGCTCACGGTCACGGGCGACCTGACGGGCGGCGCGGTGACGGGGACCGGGCGCGTCGACCTCACGGGGTCGGGCGCGAAGCTCGCGTCCGGGACGCCGGAGCTGCACGTGTTCGGGACGGTGACGGCGACGGCGAGCCTGACCGTGGCCGGCAAGCTGACGATCGAGAGCTCCGGCGGGCTCGCGCTCGCCGGGGTGACGGTGGTGGTCACGGACGACGCCTACGTCTGGGTGAGCGGGCAGTCGAGCCTCGTCCTCGACGAGGCGGCCGACGCGCTCGACGTGCGGGGGGACTTCACGGCGAACGCGACGAGCGGGGCGTCGAGCGAGGGGAAGCTCACGGCCGGGACGCTCACGGTCGCGGGGGACGTGACGGCGAGCGGCGGGTCGAGGGCGCTCGTGATGACCGGGACGGCGCTCGTGCTGAAGGGGACGAGCCCGCAGAAGGTGCGCATCGAGGGGGCCGGGGTGGCGGCGTCGCGCTTCGCGGCGGTGCGCGTGGCGGCTGGCGCGACGGCCGAGGTGGACACGGCCATCGTGGTCGGCGGCGCGTTGACGGTCGAGGGCGGCGCGGCGCTGACCGGCTCGTCGCGGGTCTTCGTGACGGGGGCGCTGCCGACCGTCCAGAGCGGCGGGAGCTACGGGATCGCTGAGACCGTGGTGATCGGGGACGTCGCGCTCGCGGGGAGCGTGTACTTCAGGAACCCCGTGAACGACGTGGTGATCGAGCAGGGTGGCTCCCTCGACGTCGGCGCCTGGACGCTGTCGACGGCGGGGGATCTGCGCGTGACCCGCACGGCGCGGGCGACGTCGGGGCTGAAGATGGGCGCCGCGGGCGGGCGCGTGATCGTCGGCGGCGACGCGGAGTTCACCGCCGTCGGCGGGGCGAGCGCGGCGAGCCTGCTCTCGGCCGGGCAGATCGAGCTCGGCGGGAGCTTCACGCAGGCGAGCGGGTCCGGGACGGCGTTCGCGCCGAGCGGGACGCGGGTGGTGCTCGCGGGGGACGGGGCGCAGACGCTGTCGTTCGCGCAGCCGGCGGCGAACCGGTTCGCGACGCTCGAGCTCGGGGACATGGCGAGCGTGGTGCTCGCGAGCGACGTGACGGCGCTCGCGCTCGAGGGGGTCGGCGCGGACGCGGTCGTCGGCGGGCGGCACCTCCTGAAGGTCGGCGCGGTCGACGTGAGCGGGGTCACGTTCGACGGGACGAGCGTGCTCATCGACGGGGCGCTCGGGACGTTCGAGGCGTTCGACGACGTGACCTTCGTCGGGTTCGCGCCGAGCGACACGCGGCTCACGGTGTACGGTCGGGGGCTCGTCGCGACGATGCACGGGCTCGAGTTCGCGGAGACGCCGGGGCCGGACGGCTACTACATCGTGGGGGTCGAGACGGGGACGGCGGGGAGCTCGTCGGTGCTGACGGTGGCCGACAGCCTGCCGCTGAACGGGCGGCCGAAGACGCTCGCGTCCTCGGGGTTCGCGATCGTCTGGGGCGCGACGAAGGACGACACGGACGGGGACGGGCTCACGGACGCCGACGAGTACGGCGTCGGGACGGACGTGCTGGTCGCGGACACCGACGCGGACGGGTTCCTCGACGGCACGGAGATCGGGGTGGCGACGGATCCCCTGGACCCGGGGGACCTCCCGTTCGCGCTCGCGGCGGCGACCGAGCTCACGGTGGACGCGAACCCGCGGGAGCTGGTGGTGGCGGATCTCGACGCGGACGGGGCGGTCGACATCGCGACGACGTCGCCGGCGCCGCAGGGCAAGCTCACGCTCTGGTTCAACACGCCGGCGTCGAAGGGGACGTTCGGGGACAAGCACAGCGTCAGCGTCGTCGGGGATCCGCGGGGGCTCGCGGTGGGGGCGCTCGGGGGCGCGGGGGCGACGATCGCGATCGCGCGGGCGGCGTCGTCGTCGGTCGGGTTCGCGACGGCGCCGCTGTCGTCGCGGAGCTTCTCGGTGACGAGCTCGCTCGCGGTGGGCGCGGCGCCGGTGGCGTTGGCGATAGGTCAGCTCGACAACGGCTCGCGGCTCGACCTCGCGGTCGCGTGCGAGGGGGCGGACGCGGTGGTGGTGGCGCTGCAGACGTCGCTCGGCGTCTACGCGACGACGTCGTATCCGGTGGGCGACGCGCCGGCGGGGGTGGCGCTCGGGCGGTTCGACGGGGACTCGGACGTCGACTTCGTGTCGGCGGACCTGGGCGCCGGGACGGCGACGGTGTACACGAACAAAGACCACGGGCCGGGCACGTTCTCAGTGTGGAAGACCCTCACCGGGGTGGCGCCGTCGGGGGTCGCGGTCGCGGACATGAACGGCGACGGGCGGGCGGACGTGGTGCTCGTGGATCCCGAGGCCGACGTCGTCTGGGTGGCGCTCATGCCGACGTCGGGGTCGGCGGTGACGATGCGCGGGCCGTTCGCGGTGGGTGAGGGGGCGCGCTCGCCGAGCGTCGCGGACATCGACGGGAACGGGAAGCTCGACGTGGCAGTGGCGGCGGCGGACAGCGACGCGGTGACGGTGCTGCTCCAGGGCGCGGACGGGGTGATGTACGCGCACGCGGTGGCGGGGCTCGCGAACGCGGCGGAGGCGGCGGTGGTGCTCGCGGACGTCGACGGGAACGGGCTCGTGGACGTCGTGGTCGCGAACGCGCAGCGCGGATCGGTGGCGGTGATGCGGCAGACGGCGACGGCGTCGCCGGGGCCGTAGTCAGCGCGGGCGGGGGACGAGCTCGCGGCGCTTGGCGAGGGCCTTGGCGCGGGCGGCGACGCGGCGCTCTTCGGCGGGGAGGAAGCGGCGCTCCTCGCGGGGCGTGGGGTCGTTGCCGGACGTGTTCATGAGGCTCCCGAGGGCGAGGGTGTGCGGGAGGCCGAAGTAGTGGCCGAGCTCGTGCGCGAGGACGTGCCGCGGGGCGATGGCTGAGAGGATGATCCAGCGGTCGGCGCGGCGGCGGCGGTCGCGCCAGTGGACGCCGCGGATCTCGCCGGGCTCGTCGACGTTCTCGAGGCGGGCGGTGATGAAGACGTCGACGCGGCCGGGGTTCTTGTGGGGGGCGCGGCCGAGGGCGTCGCGCGCGGCGCGGTCGGCGACGTGCCAGGCCTCGGGGCCGAGGAGCTCGGCGGCGTCGACCTCGAAGCCCACGCCCATCGGGGCGAAGCGGTCGTTGGCGGCGGCGACCTGCTCGGCGAGCCAGTCGGCGTCCTGGGCGAGGCGGCCGTCGGGATCGGTGGCGACGTGGACGACGAGGCCGAAGCAGAGGTCGGCGGCGGCGGGGCAGCGCGGGGGGCGCGAGGTGAGCTCCGGGGGCGCCGGGGCGGGGGCGGCGAGGAGGAGGAGCGCTGTGAGGGCGGCGAGCACGGGGGAGAGATAGCACGGGCGGGGGGGGCGGGGGGAGGCGGGAGGCGGCGTGCCTCCGACGTTGACCGGTCGGGGGCGGGTCGGGCAAAAGGGGCGCCGCATGCACTTCGCCCGCCTCGTCGCCGCCGCGCTCATCGCGCTCGCCCTGCCCTCTGGGGGCGCGCGGGGGGCGGCCGGCGCGGGGGAGATGCCGAAGGCGTCGGACAGCGAGATCGGGAGCATCTGGGACGACTGGACCTTCATCCCGCTCGCCTTCTACAACCCCGAGACGAGCCTCGGCTTCGGGGTGGCGGTGATCCACACGTTCGACCTGACGGGTGGCGACGCGCCGCAGAGCAGCAACGTGTCCGTCGGGGTGATGCACACGCTCGAGAACCAGACGATCACGCAGGTCGCGCCGGAGCTCCGGTACCGTGGCTTCCTCGGGAAGACGACCGTGAAGTACCAACGCTACCCGACGCGCTACTTCGCGCCCGGGAGCGGGGTCGAGGACGAGGGGGAGCGCTACGACGAGGAGAGCTTCGAGACGGAGGTGCAGGTCGGCTACGACGTGCTGCCGGGGCTCGGGGTGGGGATGCTCTACCGGCTGCGGTTGAACGAGGTGTTGTCGGTGAAGGCGGGCGGGGTGCTCGACGGGACGGGGGACCGCGGGCTCGCGCCGTTCCTCGCGTCGGGGGTGGGGCCGGAGCTCCTGTACGACTCGCGCGACGCGATCCGGGCGCCGACGCGGGGGATGCTGCACCGGTTGAACGTGCTCTTCTATGGCGGGGCGGTGGGGAGCGACGTGACGGCGGCGCAGATGATGCTCGATCTGCGCGGGTACGTGCCGCTCGGCGGGGAGCACGTGCTGGCGCTGCAGGGGCTCGTGCAGCTCACGTCGGGGCGGCTGCCGTTCCAGCTCCTGCCGCAGCTCGGCGGGCCCGACCGGATGCGTGGATGGTTTCGGGGGCAGCTCCGTGACGAGGATCTGATGGCGGTGCAGGCGGAGTGGCGGTTCCCGCTGGTGGGGCGGCTCGGTGGGGTGGTCTTCGCGAGCGCGGGGACGGCGTTCTCGCGGGTCGACACGCTCGGGACGGACGACCTGCGCGCGGACGGCGGCGTCGGGCTCCGGTTCGCGCTGAACCGCCCGCAGCGCGTGAACCTGCGCGTGGACCTCGCCTACGGGAGCGAGTTCCAGTTCTACGTGGACGTGCTCGAGGCGTTCTAACCCCAATGCCGATCAGTTGAGGTCTGAGAAGGTGTTTTCGAATTCTCCCGTCGCCCGGCTTGCTCTTGTGGTTCCAGGCACTTCCGCTCGTCGGTCGCGTACCTCGGGTACGCTCCTTCCTCGCGTAAGCACCTGAAACCACGACGCCGCGCCGCGGCTCGGTCCGAATTAGAAAACACCTTCTGAGCCGCCGTAGTGCCTGTGGTTTCGCCCGTGAGACGCTCTTCCGGAGGCGACGGATCCGGCTGTCCTGCGTGATCCGAGGGGACAACCACGGAGGCTCGGAGGCACGGAGGGTTCAGTGGAGCGACCCGCCTCGAGGCACCGGCTGGGCGCTGGGGGAGTTCCCGGCACGATCCCTCCGTGCCTCCGTGCTCCGTGGTTTCCTTCCCGATTCAGCGAACATGCCGCTGCTGCGCGTGAACAACGTTCACCACAGTCCCCGGGGACTGCAATGTAACGAAATGTAAGCGCGCGCGTGGCGGCGCCGACTCGAGCGTACGAGGCCGCGATGGCCCTGAGCGCCGCGGCGTGGCGATAGAGGTCCTTCAACCCCTCGATGGGTGGCGCTCTTCGTTCCTGTCGGCGTCGAGAAGGACTAGGGTCGGGGTCGAGGACCTCGCCGACGAGGTGCTGGATGGCGCGGAAGGCGTCGACCTCCACTTGGAGGGTCACCACGTCGCCTTCCATCGCGACGACGCCCTCGGGGAGCGTCACCGGCACGAGCTCCGCGGCCGGCGGCTCGGCCGACGGTGATGCCGACTGGGGTGCGGCCAGCTGGACGACGGGCCGCCGTCCGTCGTCATCGGGGGCCATCGCCGACGAGAGGCGCGCGCTGGCACGATCCCTCCGTGCCTCCGTGCCTTCGGGGGTGGACACCGTTCATCACAGTCACCGGGGACTGCCATGGAACGGTAGGTAAGGGCACATTCGGGAAGAGCCGTCGCCGCAGGCGACGAGTGCCAACGACCGGGCTCGACCGTGGTCCGGGCGCGTCGGCGCTCAGGCTTCGTCGCGCTCCCAGCGGGTCAACACCTCGAGGACGCCGCGCAGGGCTTCGTCTTCGATGACCTTCGCCGCCGACGCGAGGAACTCGCCGAGGTCCTCGCCGGTCTCGCGCGCGTAGGCCACCGCCTGGACCGCCATGTCGAGGCGGTCGCACTGCCTCACGAAGCGCGCCTCCGCGTCCTCCTGACGCTCGTAGCGCTCCCAGACCGCGGCCAGCGCCTCGCCTCCGGGGAGGCCGCGCACGATCTCCCTGAGCCCCGCGGCCTCCCTGCGGTGCTTCTCCTCCGCGGGCACGCCGTCCGCCGGCGTCAGGTCCCCGACCCTCGCCTCCGCGAGGTCGTGCAGCACCGCGTACTCGAGCGCCCGCCCGCGGTCGAGCCCCGGCGGCGCCAACGCCACCACGAGCCACGCCACGCCCCAGCTGTGCGCCGCTACCGACTCCGGCGCCTCGACGCCCCGCCTGACCCAGCCCGCGCGCGCCACACGCTTCAAGGCCACCGCGTCGAGCAGGCTCGCCGCGATGGCCTCGAAGGATCCGTCTCTCGCGCGCCCGTCGGCCACGCGCGCTCCCCCCGCTACTTCGGCACCCGCGCCCCGTAGGCGCCGCCGTCCACCGTCACGAGGTCCGCCAGGATCTGGAGCGCCTCGAGCGCCTCCGGCGAGAGCTTCTCCTTCTCCTTGGCCTCGTCCTTCTTCTCGTCCTTCTTCGCGGCGTCCTCGTCGCCCTCGTCGCCCTTCCCGTCGAGGATCTCCCCGACCGAGAGCGACGTGTCCTTCTTCTCCGCCTTCGCGAGCGTCTCGGCGACCTTCTTGAACTCCGGCGACGCCTTCTGGCGCTTCACGCTCGCCGCCGCGAGCTGCTTCACCACGCCGTCCGTGAGCGGCGTCCAGCCCGTCGCCGTGTTCGACGTCGCCTGGTCCGCCGTGAAGTTGATCGTCCTCCGGTGCGGCAGCGCGTTGTCGTTCGAGCGCTCCCCGAACTTCGGCAGGTTGAACGGCGACGGCACCACGATGTCGGCCGCCACGCCATCGAGCTGCGTCGACTCACCGCTCGGCCGGAAGAAGAGCGCCGTCGTCACCTTCATCGCGCCGAGCCCCTCCGGCAGGTTCACCACGTTCTGCACCGACCCCTTCCCGTAGGTCTGGTCGTCGCCCACGATGACCCCGCGGTGGTAGTCCTTGATGGCCCCCGCTACGATCTCCGACGCCGACGCCGACAGGCGCGACGTCAGCACCACGAGCGGCCCCGACCACTGGATCCGGTCGTCCGTGTCCTCGAGCGTCTGGTTGCGACCGCCCTCCCCCTCGACGCGCACGATGCCGCCCGTCTTGATGAAGAGCCCGCCGATCTCGACCGCCGCCTGCAGGAGCCCGCCCGAGTTCGCCGACAGGTCGAGCACGATCCCGTCCGCGCCGCCGTTCCGCGCCTCGTTCAGGAGCTTCGCCACGTCCTGCGCGCAGTCGCGCCCGCCCTCGTCGGAGCTGCCGTAGAACGACGGCAGGTCGAGGATCGCGAGCTTCAGCTGCTTCCCGTCGCGCTCCACGTTCTCCCAGCGCAGCTTCGCCGCCTGCTCCTCGAGGTCGATCTTGTCGCGCACGATCGTCACGTTGAAGGTCTGCGTCTTGGCGCCACCGCGCAGCACCGTGAGCCGCACCTTCGTGCCCTTCTTGCCGCGGATCATCCGCACCACGTCGCGGAGCGACATGTCGATCGTGTCGACCGGCTCACCGTCGTCGCCCTGCGCGACCGCCGTGATCTTGTCCTCCGGCCGGAGCGTCCCCTCGCGGTCCGCCGCGCCGCCATGCACGATCTCCGCGATGGTCGTGAAGCCGTCCTGCGAGCGCAGGACCGCGCCGATCCCCTCGAGCGAGAGCTGCATGCTGATGCGGAAGTCCTCGAGGTCCTCCGCGCTGAAGTAGCTCGTGTGCGGGTCGAACGCGTCGGCGTAGGCGTCGAGGAGCATCGTGTAGATGTCGGCCTCCTCGAGCTCCTTGACGCGCCGCGTCGCGAGCTCGTAGCGCTTCATGACCTTCTGCTTCGCCTCGTCGATGGTCGTCCCGCCGTGGACGAGGTTCGCGACCTGGAAGGCCACGAGCTTCGTGCGGAGGCCGTCGAGCTCCGCCGGCGACTTCGCGCGCGCCCGCTTGTCCGGGTCCATCTCGAGGCGGATCGCCTTGTCGAGCTTGTACTTCGGGTCACCGAGGGTCTTCTTCACGAAGACCTCCATGCCCTGCTGGTAGGCGAGCTGCTCGGCGCGGATGACCGCGACCGACGAGCACGTGCCCTTGTCGACGTCCTTGAAGAACTCGCGCACCTGGCCCTTCAGGCGCTCGGCCTGCTCGGCCGTGAGCATCGACTTCGAGGGGTCGTAGCGGTCGAGGAAGGTCTTGGCGACCTGCTCGACGAAGGCCGCGTCGCGCTTCTTGCCGCTGATGTGCAGCTGCGAGTAGCGGTCCATCAGCACCGGCATCGCGCCGCAGCTGAGGGCGTTGTTCGTGCGGGCGCTGGCGCCGCCGTCCACGGCCAGGAGCGCGACGATCGCGAGGCCGCCGACTTTCAGGAGCGAATGGCGCATCGGGTTTTCCTGCTCGTTCATGGAGCCATCGAGTATACACGCAGCGCGGCCGCCGGCCGCGTACTGGACTGCCCGCACATGAACACGGCGCCCCCCGGCTGTCATCCTGCAGGGCCGACATTCGAGGAACCCGGCGCCGCCGACGCCTCCCGCCCCCAGGAGCCCCGACGCATGGAGCCGCAGCGCACCCACCTCGCCATCGACCCGACCCTCGTCGGCGTCCCCGGCCCCCTCGCCGCCGGCCGCGCCGAGGCCACGCTCACCGCCACGGCGACCATGGCCGCCGACGACCGCGGCCTCGTCCACGGCGGCTTCACCTTCGGGCTCGCCGACTACGCCGCCATGCTCGCGGTCAACGACCCGAACGTCGTCCTCGGCGGCGCGAGCACGCGCTTCCTCGCCCCGGTCACCGTCGGCGAGGTCATGGTCGCGCGCGCGGAGGTCCGCGAGGAGAAGGGCAAGAAGCGCGTCGTCGCCGTGACGGTGAGCGTCGGCGAGCGCGTGGTGCTCGAGGGCGAGCTCACCTGCTTCGTCCTCGCCGGCCACGTGCTCGACGGCTGAGCGCCACGCCCCTCAAGGCGCGCGGCTGAACTCCATGCTCGCCCGGACGATGCAGATCCCGCCCTCGGGGCGCTCGAAGCGCATCTTCCGGGCCAGCGAGGCGAGGCAGGCCTCGACGTCGGGCGCGCCGGTCGCGTTCTCCTCGACACGGACGGCCTCGACCCCGCCCGAGAGCCCGATCGTCACGCCCAACACAACCTTCCCGGCGCCGACGCGAGCCTCGGCAGCGCATCTGCCGAAGGCGTCGGCCCGACGTTCGATCACCTCCCGCACGTTCTGTCGGGGGCAGAATCCCTTGGCGCTCACAGCGAGCGTCACCCCGACCGCCGGGGACGGGTCCGCGGGCGCCTCCGCCGCCGAGCCATCGGCCGACGAGCCCGCGCCGGCCTGGCTCGCCGCCGCCGGTCGCACCCGCGCGACGCACACGGTGCCGACCGTCGGCACCACCGTCGCCCAGGTCACGTCGGGCGGCAACCCGAGCACGTCCGCGTCGCCCGGGTCGGCGTCGGGCTCCCAGCTGAGGCGCGTCGCCGTCGGCGCGCCCGCGTGACGTGCCCCGAGGAACACCATACCGCCGCCCTTCGTGAGCGCCTCGACGAGCGGCTGCACCGCCGCGACCGTGAGGCTCGGGTCGATGAGGAGGATCGCGCGTGGCGGATCGTGGTCGCCGCGCTTCGCGACCCGCGCCGCGAGGTCGGCCGCGTCCTTGGCCTCCTCGCCGCCGACCCAGGCCGCCGCCGCGCCGTCGACGGACGCCACGTAGACCAGCGTCCCCGCCGTCGCCGAGCCGCAGGCCTCGTCGAGCTCGAGGAGCTTCACCGGCGGCGCCGCGTCGTTCGCCTTCAGCATCGCGCAGGCCGCGCGCGACCCGCCCGGCTCGCAGGCGCCGGGCAGGGCGGCCCGCACGGCGTCGCGATCCCAGCGCGCGCGCGCCTGGCTCGCGACGAGCGTCCTCGCGGCCCAGACCATCTCGCCGAGCCGCCGCTCGAGCGCCTCGGACCCGCCCAGACACGACCTCGTCGCGGCGAGGGTGGCGATCGGCTCGGTGAGGTCGGCGCTGGCGGCGTCGTCGGCGCCAGCCCGCGCGACGAGCCCGGCGAACACGGCCTCGCCGCGCTCGAAGCAGCGGTCGGCCTCGGTCGGGACGGCCGCCGGCGCGGCTTCGCCGCCCGCGTCCGGCGTCGTGACGGCCGGCGCTTCCTCGGTGAAGCTCAGCACCCAGCGGGCGACCACCGCGCTCCCCGACCGCCGCAGGAGGCCGTCGACGCGCGTGACGCCGAGCCCGCCCAGCCGGAACGGGCTCCTCGCGAGGAGCTGCGCGGCCGCGTCGCCGTGGATAGACCACGCGGCGATCCCGTCCGGCCCGAGCTCCGCCGCGTCCTCGACCTCCGCGAGGCCCGCGGTGACGGCGTCCGCGGCTCCCGCGAGCAGGGACCAGACGTGGGCGAGGAGCTCGACGTACCCCCAGACGCCGGCGTTCGCCACCGCCTCGAGCGACGGCCGCGGCGGCGCCCCACCGGCGGCCGCGAGCGCGGCGGCGGCGTCGAAACGCAGCGTCATCCCGGCCCCCGGGGTGGCACCCGCCGGGCCACGGACCTTGGCGCCCTGGCCGAGCGCGGCGTTCACGACGGCCGCGCCATGGGCCGTCAGGCTCTGCGTCGCGGTCACCTCGAGCCGACCGCCGTCGCCCCCGAGGACGAAGGCGAAGTCCACGGCGTCAGCCGGCGCGCCCTGGACGATCCGGTCCACGTCGAGCGCCGCCGAGACGCTGTGACCGACGATCTGCGTCCAGTAGCGCTCGTCGATGTCCTCGAAGACCGCCGACGCCTCGCGGAGCCCAAGCCAGACCCCGAGGCGCCGCGCCGCGTCGAATCGGACGAGCACGCCGCCGACGCTCCCCGGCGCGGCGAGGGCGCGCAGGCCGGGCGTCATCGCGGTCTCGGCAGGCGGCGCGAGGAGCCGCTCGACCAGCACGTCGTCGACAGCTCGAGCCGCGCCACCGACGGCGCCGGGCAGGCTCCCGCCGAGGACGACGCCGCCGCCCTCCTCGCGCGCCGCGACGACGAGGCCGCCGGGGCCCGTCCACGCCTTCGTTGTGGCGACCTGCGTCGCGGCCGGTGAGAGCCCGAGGTGCTCGCACGTCGCCGCGACGTCCGCGAGCGAGACGCCAGCGACGAGGCAGCGGCCGCGGGCCTCGCTCAGCGCCTCGTCGAGGGGCAGCCGGGCCATCACCGCGCCGACGAGCGCAGCGGCCTGGCTCGTGGTCGCCGCGTCGACGACGCCGAGCGCGCACGTCGCGCGGACGCCCTGGCCGGCGAGCGCCTTCCCCGCCGCGGGCCCGAGGAGCAAGGTGAGCGGCGCCTCGGGTGACTCCGCCTTCGCGAGCTCCGCGAGCCACGGCGGCGCCTGGGTCGCCGGGACCTTCGCGAGCGCCTCCTTCAGACCGCTCCAGGCGCTCGGACGCCACGTCACGACGACCGCCGCGTCATCGCCGACGCCGTTCAGCTGGGTGAGCGCCGGCGCGTCGGCCGGGGGCTCGTCCGGGGCGGTCGGCGCCGCGCTGCGGCACGCGGAGACGGCGAGCAACGACGCCGCGGACAGGCAGATCGCCTTCGAGCGGAGCATGGGCCCTCCTCGTTCGTTTCCTCGGGGTGTGTCTTTCGTCGTAGCGTCCGAGCGGCGATGCGTCCAGCCGCGGCGCGCTAGCCCGCCCCGCCCCGGAGGACGGCGAGGTGCGCGGCGAGCTCGCCCGGGAGCGGCGCCTCGAACGCGCGCCCGTCCGGGAGCGCGACGCGGAGCGCGTGCAGCCAGAGGCGCCCCGGGAAGCCCGGCACCGGCCGGAAGCGGCGGGGGCGGTAGCGCGTGTCGCCGACGAGCGGGTGGCCGACGCCGTGCAGGTGGCGGCGGATCTGGTGCTTTCTGCCCGTCTCGGGCTCGACCCGGAGCAGCGTGAAGCCGCCGAGCCGCTCCTCGGTCGCGTAGCGCGTCACCGCCGGCAGCGCCTCGCCACGGCGCGCGTCGGGGAGGGCGCGGTCGATGGTCCCGCGCTGGTGCGGGCGCCCGACGACGAGCGCGAGGTAGGTCTTCCGCACCGCGTGCGCCGCGAAGAGCGCGCCGAGCTCGGCCGCGAGCCGCGCGTCCGCCGCGCAGAGCACGACGCCCGAGGTCTCCGCGTCGAGCCTGTGCACTGCACAAAGCGACGTCGGCGCGCCGGCCTCGCGCACGCACCACGAGAGGAGATCATCGCGATCGGGGTCGTTTGTGCGGTGCACAACGAGGCCGCTCGGTTTCGCGAGCGCCCAGAGCGCGCCGTCGACCGCGAGGACCGCCGGCGCGGCCGCCGTCACAGCACGATGTCGGTCGTGCGCGCGCGATCGCCGATGCGCCCGGCGAGGAGCTCGGCGAAGGGGCGCGTCGTCTCGTAGCGCGCCATGACGATGCGGATGACCGCGGTGAGCGGCGGCGAGAGCAGCATCCCGACCGGGCCCCAGATGAGCCCCCAGACGCCGAGCCCGACGAGGATCGTGGCCGGGTGGAGGTCGAGCCCGGCGCCCATGAGCTTCGGCTCGATGGCGTTGCCGATGACGTTCTGCGCGACGATGAGGAGCCCGACCACGGCGAGCCCGGACAGCGGCTCGAGCGTGACGAAGACGATCGGCACGGTGAGGAGCACCGTGATGATGCTGCCGACCGTGGGCACGAAGTTGAGGATGAACCCGACGACCCCGAAGAGCACGGCGAGATCGACCTGGAACCCGAAGAGGATCCCCCACGTGGCGAGCCCCATGGCGGTCGACGTCAGGAGCTTCGTGCGGAGGTAGCGCTTCACGCTCTGGTCGATGCGCTCCCAGACGCCGGTCTTCACCTCCCAGGCGCTCCCGCCCACCACGATGAAGATGAAGAAGATGAGCGTGAGCGCGGCCTTCGAGCCGATGTCGACCATCGAGCCGAGCGCCTGGCGCGCGAGGTCGCTCATCGGGAGCGAGGCGAGCTCCCCCTCGATGGCGTCGGGCTTGATGTTGATCCCCTGCTCGCGGAGCCAGTCGACGCCGTTGTGCGCGAAGTCGATGAGGCGCTGGCGGTAGAGATCGGCGTTGGCGCTGACCTCGTCGACCGACTGGATGATGAGGAAGGTGAGCGCGAACACGATGCCCGTGCCGATGAGCAGCGCGAAGATGAGCCCGACGCCGCGCGGCAGGCGGAGCCGCATCTGGAGCGAGTTCACGAAGGGCGTCACGGTGTACGCGAGGAAGAGCCCCATCACGAGCGGGATGAGGACCGAGCTGAGCACGGCGAGGACGGCGCCCAGGACGCCGCCCGCGGTGACGAGCGCGGCGACCGCCATGAGGCCCCTCTGCTCCCGCGTGAGCTCATCGGGGTTCAGCATGCTGGCACCTCGCGCGGCGGGTCGGTCGTGGGGGCCGGGGCGACGATCGGCCGACAGGGCGCGCCCACGAGCCGTATGACACGGCAACGACTGGTCGACAAGTCGCCCGGGGTCTGGTTAAGAAGGGGCATGGCCTCGCGCGTCACGCCGTGGGAAATCCGCAACGAATGGCTGCTGCACCCCTCGATCGCCGAGGTCTTCCCCGAGCAGGAGGCCGCCGGCTTCGTCTGCGAGGTGGTGCGGGAGCTCGTGAACCCCGCGCAGGTCGACGCCGGCGCCGGCCCGGAGGACCACCCCGAGCACTTCGCCCCCATGATGGTGTCGCTGCTCGCCTACGCGTGCCACCAGGGGCTCGGCTCGTCGCGGGACATCGTGCGCGCGGCGACGCGGCGCACCGACTTCATCGCGCTCACGGCCGCGTGGACGCCGCGCGTGAGCGAGGTCGTCGGCTTCCGTGAGCGCAACGGCGACCACCTCCTGACCGCGCTCGCGCGGACCCTCGCCGTGTGCGGTGACGTCGGCCTCCCGGCGCGCGACCTCACCGCGGAGACGCCGCCGCAGCAGGTCGGCGAGCACGTGGCGCGCTGGCTCGCGGGGGTCGCCCAGGCCGACGCCGCGGCGGCCGCGACGCTCGGGCCCGACGAGGTCGAGCTGCCCGCGCCGACCTGGCTCGACGACCCGGCCGGTCGCGCGCGCGCCATCCAGGACGCCATCACCCGCCTCTCCGGCGGGGCCGCTGGCGGCGGTCGCGGCGCCGAGGCGCCGGCGGCGGCGAGCGGGAAGCGGCGGCGAGCGCCGAACGCGGCGTTCAAGGAGTCCGGCAAGCAGCCGCTCGTGCGCGCGCACTCGCGCGGCACGACGATGATCATGCAGGCGTACGTCGACGAGGAGCCCGCCCCGGCGCCCGCCCCGGCCGGGCGCAGCACCGGGAGCCACCGCCCGGTGGCGAGCCCCGCGGCGCCTGCGCCTGCCCCTGCGCCCGCCCCGGCGGCCGCGGCCCCGCGCGCCCGTCCGGCATCGGTCGGGGCCCGGCCCCGCGCCCGCCCTGGCGGCGGCGGCGCCCTGCGCGCCCTGTCGGCATCGGCCGCAGCGCGGCCCCCGCCCCAGCGGACGCGGCGCCCGCGCGCTCCTACGGGATCGGTCGCGGGCCGGCACCCGCGCCCGCGCCGAGCCGCCCGCCCGAGCCGCCGCCGGCGTCGGTCGATCCGTACGACGACGACGAGGACGACGGCTCGACGAAGATGGTCCGCGCCATGCCGGACGACGACGAGCCGCCCCGCCGGGCGCCGGCGCGCCCGTCCTCGAGCGCGTCGCTGCACGGCACGGAGAGCGAGGGCTCGGCTTCGACCGGGGCCGCCGCGGCGGTCGAGGTCATCAAGCGCGTGAAGTCGAACGAGGCGCGCCTCGTGCTCATCGAGGCGGTCGTCGGCGCGGCCATGTCGGACGGCGAGCTGAACGCGCTCGAGAAGCGCCGGGTCGAGCAGCTCCTGCGCTTCCTGCGCGTCGACGAGGCCGCCAAGGCGCGCCTCATCGGGATGATGCGCGCCGGGCGCGTGACGGAGCCGCCGCCCGCGGACGACGTGCCCGAGTATGACGTGAGGCTGTACATCTTCGAGCACGCGGCGATGATGGCGGTGGCCGACGGCCGCCCCAACGAACACGAGATGCGCTATCTGCGGCGCATGGCCGAGCTCTACGACCTCGACAACGCCGACGTCCGCGACGCCCTCGGGCGCGCGAGCGAGACGATGCCGGCGGAGTGAGACCACACCAGGGGAGTCACCATGGGGATCTTTCGCACGCTGTACCGGGAGCTCCGTGACATCGCCGGGCTCAAGCCGCCCCCGGAGAACGAGACGCAGCTCGCCGAGCGGGTCTGCGGCGAGCTCAAGGGCGATCTCGGCGGGAAGCGCGAGAAGCAGGGCGACAACTACCTGCTCTCGTCGACCTACGATGGGCGCGAGGTGAAGATCCTGTGCGAGGCCGAGTCCGGCCGCGCGATCGTCGCGATGATGACCGGGATCGAGGCCGAGATCGCCTTCGCCGTGACGACGACGCCCGAGGAGCGCGCGCAGGTGCAGGTCGCGAGCGGGATCTTCACCGAGGGGGCGCAGCAGCGGGCCGCGGAGCAGCAGGCCGAGCTCTGGAAGGCGCTGCCGACGGGCGCCCGTGGGGTCGCGAGCCAGATCCTGAAGTCCTTCGGCGGCCGCATCTTCTTCGAGGACGGCGCGCTGAACTTCATCCCCGAGAAGGCGACCCTCCAGGACAAGAGCGCGCGCTACACCATCAAGATGCAGCTGCAGTCGCTCGTGAAGATCTGCGTCGGGATGGAGGAGGGCTGGGGCGGCTGACGCCCGCGGCCTCGGGCGCGGCGTGCCCGGCGGCGCGGCGGCGAGGGCCGACGGCGCGTCGGGGCGGACCGGCGCCGGTCGGGCTGGCGTCGGCGGGCCGCTTCTGGTAGTCGCGCGGGGTCGCTCGTGGCGCCGCCGCGAGCCCCTCCGAACGACACGCCGGGGACCCGATGCCGACGCTGCTCCTGAGCCTTGCCCTCGCGCTGGCCCTGCCCGACGGGCTCGACGTCGATGACGCCGTCACGATGGACGACGGCATCACCTACGTCGGCCTCGAGACGACCGACGAGGTCGACGTCGGCGGCGTCCTGAAGATCGACCTCTACTTCACGGCGTCGGCGCCGCTGCCCGCGGACGTGCTCAACTTCCTGCACGTCGAGTCGGGCGAGACGACGTGCCGCCTCGTCGAGGACCGCACGCCGCCGGCGCCGGTCGACGGGATCATCAAGCACCACGTGGAGCTCGCGCTCGGGCAGGGCGGGCCGTGCTCGGAGCCGCAGCGGCTCGACATCTACACGGGGCTCTACCACCGCGGCACGGGCGCGCGCGTGCGGGTCGTGAAGCCGGCGTCGCGGTCGGACCGGATCTACGCCGGGCACGTCGACATCGTCGAGGAGGGCGCCGACACGGACCTCGTCGCGATGCAGGGCAGCTCGATGTCGACGCAGGAGACGCTCGCGATGATGAGGCCGTGGGAGGGGTGGCTCCTCGCGGTCGGCGGGGCGCTCGCGTTCGCGCTGGTGCTGCTCTTGCTGACGCGCGTGCTCGCGTCGCGCCCGCCACCCATCCCCGACTGGGCGCCGGCGGAGCCGCGGCACGAGCGGCGCCTCAAGTGGGCGATGGTGCTGATCGTCGGGATCCCGCTCGCGGCGAGCATCCTCGCCGGGCTCGACTTCATCAAGGACGACGCCTACATCACGTTCCGCTACGCGCACAACGCGGTCACGGGGCACGGGCTCGTGTTCAACCCGGGCGAGCGCGTCGAGGGGTCGACGACGTTCCTCTGGACGCTCCTGATGATGCCGTTCGAGGCGCTCGGGCTCGACATGTTCCAGGTCTGCGAGGTGCTCGGGACCGCGTTCCTCGCGGGGTGCCTCGTCTACATGACGCGCATCGGGCAGCTCGTCGACGGGAAGAGCCCGTGGCTCACGGCGCTCTGGGCGCCGCTCTGGATCGCGACGTCGTCGAGCGTCGCGAAGTGGTCGACGAGCGGCATGGAGCAGCCGCTCGCGATGCTGCTGCCCGTCGCGAGCGCGTACTTCCTGTGGCGCTCGTGGGGGCTCGCGGAGCGCCCGCCGGAGTACCGGCGCGACGGGCTCAAGAGCGGGATCCTGATGGGGCTCGGCGCGCTCACGCGCCCGGAGATCCACCTCGTGGCGCTCTTCTTCGGCGTGGCGCTGCTCGTGCGCACCGTGATGACCTGGATCCGCGAGAAGCGCTTCGACCGGAACATCATCTGGTGGTCGGTGGGCGCGCTCGCCATCGTCGTGCCGGCGCACCTCTTCCGCTACCTGTACTACGGGAGCCTCGTCCCCAACACGTTCTACGTGAAGACGAGCGACTCGAGCCTCGTGATGGTCGAGGGGCTCAAGATGCTCCACGACATGTTCGCGTTCAACGACACGGGGGTCCTGCTCGTGCTCGTGCCGTTCGCGTTCGTGCGGAAGGAGCGGCTCATGGAGAAGCTGCTCATGCTCGCCGTGGCGCTCTCCTTCATGTTCTACCTCGTCAAAGTCGGGCGCGACGAGATGGAGTGGCATCGACTCTATCTCCCGGCGCTGCCGTTCCTGGCGCTGCTCGCGGGGAGCGGGCTCGTGAACCTCGCGCGGCTCGTGACGGCGGTGCTCGTGGGGCTCGGGCGGCTCATGAAGCTGCGGCAGGGGGGCGGGCTGCGCCTCGCCGAGCGGGTACCGCTCGGGCTGATGTGGCTCGTGGTGGTCATCGCGGCGGCGGCGTCGTTCGGGTTCACGTACCGCGAGATGGGCGGCTTCAACGGGCGTGGGGACCTGTCGGGCAACTTCCACCCCGACATGGGCAAGTTCCTCGTGCGGCACGAGCGCCCAGGGGGCCTGTGCGCCTTCCAGGACATGGGGTCGACCCCCTACTACGCGCCGGACATCGACTTCCTCGACTTCATCGGGCTCGTCGACGCGACGGTGGCGCACGCGCGCTACCGGTATGGGCTGCACGCGTTCCTGGCGACGGAGGCGCAGCGCAACAAGCCCGCGTTCGACAAGGAGATGCGCGAGTACTTCTACGAGCGGAACCCGGAGTGGACGATCCTGACGACGTACATCTCGGGGGGCGCGACGAAGCAGGTGAGCGAGCGGTTCGCGAAGAACCCGGTGCCGGAGTCGCTGGGGCCGGCGTTCCGGCAGAACGGCTACCAGTTCGGCATCGTGAACGACGAGTTCCTGTCGCGCTACGTGCACGTGCGGACGTGGCCGCGCTCGGCGGGGTACTACCTGTCGCTCTTCCGGCGGAAGGACCTCTGGGACCAGGTCCCGGGCGAGGTGGTGCTCGACGCGGTGCCGGCTGGCGTAGGCGGGGTGTCGGCGAAGCTCTCTCGCGGGGTGGAGCTCCTCGGGACGGAGGTCGAGCCGACGGCGACCGAGCGGCACGAGTTCTTCCTGACGCTCTGGCTGCGGGTGGCGGGGCCGCTCGAGCCCGACATCTACGTGTTCCACCACGTCGAGAACGAGAGCTACCGGCTCCCGTACGACGCGATCCCGGGGGACTGGATGTGGCCGGCGAACCGCTGGCGGGCGGGCGACATCATCGAGCACCGCGTGCTCGTGCAGGTGCCGCCGGGCATGAACGCGGGTGAGTACAAGGTGTTCGTGGGGCTCTACCGCCGCAGCACCGGGGAGCGGCTCGCGGTCGAGCAGGGCCCGAACGACGGCCAGAACCGGATCCCCATCGGGCAGGTCGAGATCACGACGCTCCTGCCGCCGTTCGACCAGAGCATCGAGCCGACGGACATCGAGAAGCAGCGCCACCACCCGGAGCGCATCATCGACAACGGGCGGAAGCCGGTCGACGACTGACTGAGGGCGGCACGTTCACGCCGTGCCGCTGTCGGCGGCGGACGCTCGACAGGGCACGGAGCGTGGACCGCCCTCGATCCCTCCGTGCCTCCGTGCCTCCGTGGTTGTCCCTCGTTCGCAGCGGCCCCCGATCGCGCGGGCGGCCACGAGGGCCGCCCCTACGGGGTCACCGCCCGGCGCCGGGGCCACATCGTCGCACCGACACCCCGTTGGGGCGGCCCTTGGGGCCGCCCGGGGCCGCCCCTAAGGGGTCACCGCCCGGCGCCGCCGGAACCACATCGTCGCACCGACACCCCGTAGGGGCGGCCCTTGTGGCCGCCCGGGGCCGCCCGTAAGGGGTCACCGCCCGGCGCCGCCGGAACCACATCGTCGCACCGACACCCCGTAGGCGGCCCTTGCCGCCAGGGGCCGCCCGTGCGGGGTCACCGCCCGGCGCCGCCGGCCACATCGTCGCACCGACACCCCGTAGGGGCGGCCCTTGTGGCCGCCAGGGGCCGCCCGTACGGGGTCACCGCCCGGCGCCGCCGGGCCACATCGTCGCACCGACACCCCGTAGGCGGCCCTTGTGGCCGCCAGGGGCCGCCCGTAGCCCCAGGCGCCGGGGCCACATCGTCGCACCGACACCCCGTAGGGGCGGCCCTTGTGGCCGCCTGGGGCCGCCTCAGGTCACCGCCCGGCGCCGCCGGAACCACATCGTCGCACCGACACCCCCGTAGGGGCGCCCTTTGTGGCCGCCAGGGGCCGCCCCTACAGGTCGCGGGTCACCGCCCGGCGCCGCCGGAACCACATCGTCGCACCGACACCCCGTAGGCGGGCCCTTGTGGCCGCCCGGGGCCGCCTGGGTCGCGGGCCACCGCCCGGCGCCGCCGGAACCACATCGCCGCACCGACACCCCGTAGTAAAACGCGGCCCTTATGGCCGCCTGGGCCGCCCCCTACAGGTCGCGGGCCACCGCCCGGCGCCGCCGGAACCACATCGCCGCACCGACACACCCGTAGGGCGGCCCTTGTGGCCGCCCGGGACCGCCCCTACAGGTCGCGGGCCACCGCCCGGCGCCGCCGGAACCACTCGCGCAGGCGAGCGTACCTGAGGTACGTGACCGACGAGCGGAGCCGCCTGCCACAAGAACAATCGCGCGCCCCGTAGGGGCCGCCCCTACAGGTCGCGGGCCACCGCCCGGCGCCGCCGGAGCCACATCGCCGCCCCGAGCGCCAGCGCGAGCCCGAGCCCAGCCGCCGCCCCGCCGGCGTTGCCGCCCGCGCAGCCCCCGCCGCCCTGCGCCACGATCCCGTCGCCCGGCGACTCGTCGCACACGTCCCCGATCCCGTCCACGTCGATGTCCGTCTGGTCCGTGTTCGCGTCGAGCGGGCAGTTGTCCGCGCTGTCGACGACCCCGTCCCCGTCGGTGTCGAGGTCGAGGTCCACCGTGCAGACCTCGGTCGTCACGTTCTCCGACGGGTCCGTCGCCGTCACCGTCCAGGTGAGCCCGAGCACGGCACCCACCCCGCCCGTCACCGTCAGGAGGTCCCCCTGCACCAGCGTCGGGCACTCGTCCAGCGCCGACCGGTCGTCGCCGACCACGCGCTCGCACGACACCGACGTGATCTCCACCGTCACCCCGCACGCGTCCGTCGCGCTCGCGCGGATCCGGCCCGTCACCTCGTCGTACGTCCCGCACGTGACCTCCGGCGGCGTCACGTCGCTCACGATGACCTGCGTCTCGCACGTCGCCGTCACGTTGTCGTCGTTCTGCGTCGAGAACAGCGCGAGCGACGTCCCGACCGGGAAGTGGTCCTTCTCCGCCGCGACCGACAGCTCACGACGGCAGTCGATCGTCGCCGTCCCCGTCACCTCGCCCGCCCACTCGCAAGCGTCCGCCGGCGCGTCCACCTCGTAGGTCTCGTCGCAGACGAGCGTGAGCGGCTCGGTGCAGATGAAGTCCACCACCTCCCACTCGTAGCTCGCAGGCGTGTCGTCGCACGCCCCCGTCGCCGGGTTGCAGGCACGCACCTGGAACACGTGGTGCCCGAGCCCGAGCTGACCGAGGTTGTCCGCGCCCCCGTCGCACGGCTCCCAAGCCCCGTCGTCGAGCCGGCACTCGAACGTCTCGTGCTCCGCGTCGTTCGGGTCCGCGTACTCGAACTCCGAGTCGCCCCCCTGCGCCTGCGGGTTCGGCGGCTGCGACGTGATCACCGTGTCCGGCACGCTCGTGTCGACCGTCCACGTGTAGCTCGCCGGCGTCGGGTCCACGTTCCCCGCCGGATCCTCAGCCGCCACCCAGATCGTGTGCGTCCCCTCGCCGAGCTCCTCGTACACCATCGTCGGCTCGCACGGCGCGTAGTCCTCCGCGCTCGGCGGCGTCGTCGCCGGGTCCAGCACGCACAGGTACACGACGTCGTCCTCGTCGCTGTCGAACGCGAAGCTCGCCGTGGTGGACGCGGTCGGATCGCCCGGGTGCACCGGGATGAACGTGTCCGGAGGCCCGTCATCGACCGTGAAGACGCAGATCGCCGGGGTGGGATCAGGGTTCCCGGCCGGGTCGACCGCGCGCACCTCGACCGTGTGGTCGCCGCTCTCGAGGCCCTCGATGGTCGCGTTCGAGTCCTCGACGCCGACCCAGTCGCCGCCGTCGACGCGCACCTCGAAGTAGCCCTGCTCGCCGTTCTCCGGGTTCGAGAACGTGATGGTCACCGTCGTCTCGGCGATGACCGCGTCCGGGCAGACCGCCTCCGTGTCGACCGGCGCGCAGACGCTGCCCTCGCCGGCGTTGTCGGTGAGCCCGTCGCAGTCGTTGTCGACGCCGTCGCAGGTCTCGACGCCCGCCTCGCCCGTCGGGTCGCAGGTGTCGACCACCTCGCCGTCCTGGCACGCCATCACGCCCGTCGACCCCGCGCACTGACCGACGCCGCACGTCGTCGCCTCGCCCTCGTAGTCGTCGTCCGTCGCCCCGTCGCAGTCGTTGTCCTGGCCATCGCACGACGCGTCCACGTGGCTGTACTGCGCCGGGTACGCCGCCGCCGCGTAGACCTGATCCGTGCACGCCTGCCACGCCCCGTCGACGCACAGCCCGTCCGGCTTCACCGCCTCCGCGCAGACCCCCGTGTGCAGCTCGCACGGCGGGTGCACGAGCGTCGGGTCCGCCGTGTCCGTGAGCCCGTCGCAGTCGTTGTCCTGCCCGTCGCACGTCTCGTCCGTCGGCTGCCCCTCGACGCAGGTGTCGCGCACCTCGCCGCTCACGCAGACCGTCACGCCCTCGCTCGCGCACGCGCCGACGCCGCAGCTCGTCCCCTCCGAAGGGAACTCGTCGTCGGCGACCGCGTCGCAGTCGTTGTCGTAGCCGTCGCAGTTCGCGTCCGACCCGTAGAGACCCTCGGTCTGCGTCGCGTAGACCTCGTCGCTGCACGGCAGCCACGACCCGTTCACGCACTGCGCCGCCGTCGTCGTCGTCCCGGCGCACACCCCGCCTGGTTCTCGCAGAGCACCACGTCGAGCGACGCGTCCGCCGCGTCCGTCGTGCCGTCGCAGTCGTTGTCGACCCCGTCGCACGCGTCGAGCTCGGGGTCGTACGCCCCCTCCGTCGCGCTCGCGTAGACGGCGTCGTCGCAGGGCGCCCAGCCGCCCTCCCCCATGCAGAGGTCGTCGGGCTTCGTCGTGCCCTCGCACACGCCCTCCTGCAGCTCGCACGGCGGCCGGATGAAGTCCGCGTCCGCCGCGTCCGTCGCGCCGTCGCAGTCGTTGTCGACCCCGTCGCACACCTCCGGCTGACCCATCGCCACGCACGCGTCGCACACGTCGTCGATGCCGTCGTCGTCGAAGTCCAGCACGATCGGGTGCTCGATCACCGCCGTGTTGTTGCTCGTGTCGCACTCCGGCGTGTTCGCACCCGGCGTCACCACCACCGTCGCGTCACCCGCCGTCCAGCTCGTGTGCGGCACGGTGATCGTCACGTACGCCTGCCCGCCGCTCGGAACGCTGTCGATGACGCCGTGGCCGATCTCCGTCCCCTCGACCCCGCCGAGCATCAGGCTCACGTCCACGTCGCTCGCGTCGAGCTTGCCGCGGTTCGACACCACCACCGTCACCGCGATCTGCGCCGTCCCGTCGGTGTCCGCCGAGCACCCCGCCTCGCAATAGCTCGTCCCCGCCACGTACACGTCGCTGAGCCAGTTCGCGAGCCCCTCGATGGGCGCCCCGGCGCGGAAGTTGTTCCAGCGCGTCCAGTTCGGCGCCTGGTTCTGCGGGATCGAGCCGTCGTCGTTCACATTCGAGATCGAGTACGCGTACTGGTTCCAGACCGGCCGCGCGGGCGTCCACGAGCGGCTCTCGCTCCCGAGGACCGTGATCCCCGTCCAGCCCGCGAACGCGTAGTTGTTCGAGGCGAGCACGATCTCGCTCTCCCCGTCGTGGTCGATGTCCACGACGATCGGATACTCGACGATCGTGCCGGATCCGTGGTCCGAGATGGTCGCGCGCTCGGCACCCGTCTTCCCGTCGTAGATGTGGAGGTTCTGCTCGTCCGCGTAGACGACCTCGGCCGCGCCGTCGCCGTCGAAGTCGAACACCGACGAGCCGGTGTCGCGGCTCGACGCGTCCTGCGTGTTCGTCCCCCAGAGCCGCGTCCCGTTGTTGTCGTACACGGTGTACTGGTACTCGGCGGCGACGCCGACCTCGACCTCGCCGTCTCCGTCGAAGTCCGCGACCGTCGGCGGGCCGCCGCGCGCGCCTGACCCCCGCCGTCTGCGATGGTGACCGTCCAGCCGTCCTTCGTGTCGGCGTCCGTGGCGCCGTCCGGGTCGTAGAGGTAGACCGTCGCCGTCGCGGTCTCCACCGCGGCGATCTCGGGCATGCCGTCGCCGTCGAAGTCGCCGACCGCGGCGAACGCGGCCCCGACGCCTTCGAGCGCGTACCGCACGGGCATCGTCGTCGAGCCGGCCGGCGGCAGGTCGTAGACGCGCACGCCGTCGACCACCTCGAGCTCCGGATCGTCGTCCATGTTCACCGCGAACGACGTGATCGAGGCGTTGGTGAGCGACGCGGGCGAGCCGACGAAGGTGCCGTCGTAGGCGAAGACGCACGACCTGAAGATCACCTCGGCCAGACCATCGTGATCGACGTCCGCGATCGCCGGCAGCACGTACGGGTTCGTGCCGCAGTCCCCGGCGACGAAGCGCCCGGTGGGGACCGCCGATCCGGGCCCCGGCGCGGCGACGGTCACGCAGGCGAGGCCGCTCGGTGTCGAGAAGCAGACCTCGGGAGTCCGTCGCCGTCGAGGTCGCCGATCGCGACGCCGCTCGAGCTGTAGGGCTGGTAGGTGGTCCCGTCGAGCACGAACGACGCGATCGACCAGAGCTCGTGGCCGTCGTCGCCGGACAGCGCCGTGATGACGCCGACGGAACCGTAGCTCGACCCCGTGAAGCGCGTGAGAACCACGTCGGGGACGTCGTCCTCGTCGATGACCCCGTCGCCGTTGTCGTCGGTGAGGTTCGCCGCGACCGGCTGCATCATGACCTGATCGTAGGAGGGGTACTCCGTGAACGAGCCCTTGTGCCACTCGACGACGGGGTCGATCGTCCCGATGACCGGCGGCAGCTCGCAGGTCTCGTCGACCATCACCTCGCCGAGCGCGGGCTCCTCGCCGCCGCACATCGCGAGCTCGCACGGCCCGAGGTTCGTGCACTCGAAGCCGCCGTCGCGCGTGCAGTCCGTGACGCCGCACTGCCCGTCGACGACGCAGCGCCGCCCCACCGTGACCTCGACGCCGTCGGCGAAGGTCGTCTCGTCGACGGTGCCGTCGGTGTCGTTGTCGATGCCGTCGCAGATCTCGGGGAGCGAGGGATCGGCGTTCTTGCAGCACATGACGCCGCCCTGCACATCCGGCATCGTCTTGACGATGTTCTGCGACTCGACCGTCGACCCCGAGCAGGTCCACGCCCACTGCGTGGAGTCCGCGTAG
Organism: Deltaproteobacteria bacterium; assembly: GCA_020632715.1. GTDB lineage: Bacteria > Myxococcota_A > UBA9042 > PHBI01 > PHBI01 > JACKFA01. The sequence goes on along the minus strand of JACKFA010000002.1, from coordinate 422,898 downwards.
CCGTAGTCCGTGGCCGGGTGGTCGAAGCCAGGGGTCAGGTAGCCCGCGCTCTGGAACGAGACGCAGTTGTTGTTCGAGAACCGGTTGAACGGCGCGCACGTCGCCCCGGTCGGCCGCGCGCCGAGGTTGCCGCAGCCGAACACGTCGTTGAACTGGGACGCGACGCCGTTGACGAAGTCGTCGCAGATCCCGTTGCCGGGGCCGGCCGTGGCCGTCGCGAAGAACGCGCCGCCGGGCGGCACCGTCACGCCGTCGGCGAGGGGCCCGGTCCCGCTGTTCGGGTAGTTCCCGGCCACGGCGTCGTTGCAGCCGGCGTCGCCGACGCGGCTCCGGACGTCCGCGGGGCCGTAGCAGACGTGCCAGCCCTCTGCGCACAGGTCCTGCACGTTGCAGCCCGCGCCGGCCGCGTTCGCGCCGTCGTTGCCGGCCTGCCGATCGCACGCGGGCTCGTCGTGGAACATGCCGCCGACCGACCACGCGCCGCCGCACGACGCGATCGCCGGGTAGGTGCCCTCGTTGGTGTAGCCCTCGCGCGACCCGTCCGCGCAGCCGTTGCGCAGGAGGCACTCCGCGCTCTGCGAGCGCTCGTTCGTGCAGAGGCCGGTCTGCTGGTCGCAGGCGTCGATGGTGCAGTCGTCGGCGTCGGCGCAGTCGGCGCTGCTCTGGCAGCGGTTCACGCACGTGCCGCCGCTGCAGGCGCCGCTCGCGACGCAGTCTTCGCTGTCGACGCAGCCGACCTCGCCGATCTCGAGGCGGCAGGTCGCGCTGCACCCGTCGCCGTCGTCGACGTTGCCGTCGTCGCAGGCCTCGGTGGCGCTCTGCGTGCCGTCGCCGCAGCCCGGGAGGCGGAAGGGGTTGTAGTAGGCGAAGAGGCCGGTGCCGCTCGCGTAGGTGACGAGGCCCAGCTGGAAGTCGCCGGCCGCGGCGACGCGGTGGTTGCCGCCGCCCACGGCGAAGCGCACGGCGCTCAGGTCGGCGCGACCGGGCACGAGCGTCGCGGTGCCGGCGACGGTGTTGCCGTCGAGCGTGATCGTGGCGACGTCGGCCGTCGCGAGGATGACGTTCGCGACGCCCGAGCCGTTGACGTTGAAGTCGATGCCGAGCGCCGTGCCGCCGCGGAGCGCGAGCGGCGGGATCACGCTGAGGCCGGCCTCGCAGGTCGTGTTGCCCGCGTTCTCATAGACGTAGGCGGGGGCGCTCGTCTCGATGTACGTGACGCCGGTCGGGTTGAAGCGGTGGATCGCGCCGGCGTTGAGGGTGGCGGCGACCGTGCCGTTCACGGTGACGACGGTGGCGTCGACCGTGGCGATGACGTCGACGCGCTGGGCGTTGGCGCCGGGGTAGCTGTCGACGACGTACTGCGTGCCGACGCCGCTCTCGGGGATGGCGTGGTCGACGCCGTCGTCGCCGCAGGTGCTCGACGTGCCGTCTCCCGAGCAGACGCCGGCCCAGCCGCGGCCGCCCGTGATGACGGAGACGGGGTTCGTCGACGTGAGGAGCGCGCCGGAGAGGTCGAAGCCGCAGGCCTGCTTCGTCCGGAGGACGATCGTCTGCCCCGCGGTGAGCGACACCGTGCGCACGTTGGCGGCCCAGCTGTCGGCCCAGAAGGTCGGGTCGTCGCCGGGGGGATCGATGGTCACGTCGGCGCCGAAGGGCGCGTAGATCGAGACGGTGTCGTGGCCCGTATCCGGGGCGTTGATGTTGGCGCCATCGAGCATGTAGCCATCGAGGCGGAAGCGCGTCCCGAGGGAGAAGGTCGCCTCCTTGATGGTCGCCGAGCTGTTCCAGGGGCCGCCGACGAAGCGCTGCACGACGCCGAGGTCTGCGCGGTCCGCGACGATGAAGATCCCCTGCTTCTCGGCGACGGCGTAGTTCGTCGAGACGCCGACACCCGCGGCGAGGGCGACGTTGAGCGGCGTGCCGCTCGAGACGTCGAAGGGGACGGCCGCGGCGGTGCCGATCGTGTAGGTGCCCGTGATCGCGCCGCCCGGTGAGGCGAGGACCATGTCCCAGCCCGGGTTCGGGTAGTTGCCGCCGGGGTTCTTCATGAGCGGGGGGACGTAGAAGCAGGACTTGCCGCTCGGGCAGGTCTGCGCGCGTGCCGCGCCCGGAGCGAGCCCCGTGACGGTGATGACGCCGAGGACGAGCCCGAGGAGCGCGCTTGGCGATGGCTGCCTGTTCATGGCCTTTCCCTTGGAAGAGAGCACCGCGCCGTGACCGTGGTGGTGATGAGGGCGTGTGCGCTCTGACATAGCGACGAGAGGTGAGTGAGGTCAAAAAACTCCCTCGGCGCGCGCAGCGCAAGACTTGAGCGCGATCTCCCCCCGCGCGGGACGTCCTGCGCGGAGCACGGCCTGGCGCGTCGCAGCGAACCCGGTCGCGCGGGCGGCCACGAGGGCCGCCCCTACGCGGGCCAGGCCACCGCCTGGGGCCGCCGGAACCACATCGCCGCCCCGTCGCGCCTCGCGGGCGGCCACGAGGGCCGCCCCTACGGGGGGCCGCTCCACCGACCCCCCGTAGGGGGCGCCCCTTGTGGCCGCCCGGGGCCGCCCCTACGCGGGCCAGGCCACCGCCTGGGGCCGCCGGAACCACATCGCCGCCCCGTCGCGCCTCGCGGGCGGCCCACGAGGGCCGCCCCTACGCGGGCCAGGCCACCGCCCGGGGCCGCCGGAACCACATCGTCGCGCACCCGTCGCGCGGCGGCCACGAGGGCCGCCCCGCCTGGCGCCGCCGGGACATCGCCGCCGCCTGGGCCGGCGGCCCCCACCGCCGCCGCCGCCAGCCACATCGCCGCACCGACACCCTGCGGCCCCGGCCGCCGGGACCGCCCCTACAGGTCGCGGGCCACCGCCCGGCGGCCGGAGCCATCCGCCCGACACCCGCGCCGCCGGAGCCACAGGCCACCGCTCGGCGCCGCCGGACTCGCCGCCCCTGGCGAGCCGCCAGCCACATCGCCGCCCTGAGCGCCAGCGCGCCTGAGCCCGCCGCCGCCGCCCCGCCGGCGCCGCCGCCCGCGCAGCCCCGCCGCCCTGCGCCACGATCCCGTCGCCCGGCGACTCGTCGCACACGTCCCCGATCCCGTCCACGTCGATGTCCGTCTGGTCCGTGTTCGCGTCGAGCGGGCAGTTGTCCGCGCTGTCGACGACCCCGTCCCCGTCGGTGTCGAGGTCGAGGTCCACCGTGCAGACCTCGGTCGTCACGTTCTCCGACGGGTCCGTCGCCGTCACCGTCCAGGTGAGCCCGAGCACGGCACCCACCCCGCCCGTCACCGTCAGGAGGTCCCCCTGCACCAGCGTCGGGCACTCGTCCAGCGCCGACCGGTCGTCGCCGACCACGCGCTCGCACGACACCGACGTGATCTCCACCGTCACCCCGCACGCGTCCGTCGCGCTCGCGCGGATCCGGCCCGTCACCTCGTCGTACGTCCCGCACGTGACCTCCGGCGGCGTCACGTCGCTCACGATGACCTGCGTCTCGCACGTCGCCGTTACGTTGTCGTCGTTCTGCGTCGAGAACAGCGCGAGCGACGTCCCGACCGGGAAGTGGTCCTTCTCCGCCGCGACCGACAGCTCACGACGGCAGTCGATCGTCGCCGTCCCCGTCACCTCGCCCGCCCACTCGCACGCGTCCGACGGCGCGTCCACCTCGTAGGTCTCGTCGCAGACGAGCGTGAGCGGCAACTCGGTGCAGATGAAGTCCACCACCTCCCACTCGTAGCTCGCAGGCGTGTCGTCGCACGCCCCCGTCGCCGCGTTGCACGCCCGCACCTGGAACACGTGGTGCCCGAGCCCGAGCTGACCGAGGTTGTCCGCGCCCCCGTCGCACGGCTCCCAAGCGCCGTCGTCGAGCCGGCACTCGAACGTCTCGTGCTCCGCGTCGTTCGGGTCCGCGTACTCGAACTCCGAGTCGCCCCCCTGCGCCTGCGGGTTCGGCGGCTGCGACGTGATCACCGTGTCCGGCACGCTCGTGTCGACCGTCCACGTGTAGCTCGCCGGCGTCGGGTCCACGTTCCCCGCCGGATCCTCAGCCGCCACCCAGATCGTGTGCGTCCCCTCGCCGAGCTCCTCGTACACCATCGTCGGCTCGCACGGCGCGTAGTCCTCCGCGCTCGGCGGCGTCGTCGCCGGGTCCAGCACGCACAGGTACACGACGTCGTCCTCGTCGCTGTCGAACGCGAAGCTCGCCGTGGTGGACGCGGTCGGATCGCCCGGGTGCACCGGGATGAACGTGTCCGGAGGCCCGTCATCGACCGTGAAGACGCAGATCGCCGGGGTGGGATCAGGGTTCCCGGCCGGGTCGACCGCGCGCACCTCGACCGTGTGGTCGCCGCTCTCGAGGCCCTCGATGGTCGCGTTCGAGTCCTCGACGCCGACCCAGTCGCCGCCGTCGACGCGCACCTCGAAGTAGCCCTGCTCGCCGTTCTCCGGGTTCGAGAAGGTAATGATGGTCACCGTCGTCTCGGCGATGACCGCGTCCGGGCAGACCGCCTCCGTGTCGACCGGCGCGCAGACGCTGCCCTCGCCGGCGTTGTCGGTGAGCCCGTCGCAGTCGTTGTCGACGCCGTCGCAGGTCTCGACGCCCGCCTCGCCCGTCGGGTCGCAGGTGTCGACCACCTCGCCGTCCTGGCACGCCATCACGCCCGTCGACCCCGCGCACTGACCGACGCCGCACGTCGTCGCCTCGCCCTCGTAGTCGTCGTCCGTCGCCCCGTCGCAGTCGTTGTCCTGGCCATCGCACGACGCGTCCACGTGGCTGTACTGCGCCGGGTACGCGGCCGCCGCGTAGACCTGATCCGTGCACGCCTGCCACGCCCCGTCGACGCACAGCCCGTCCGGCTTCACCGCCTCCGCGCAGACCCCCGTGTGCAGCTCGCACGGCGGGTGCACGAGCGTCGGGTCCGCCGTGTCCGTGAGCCCGTCGCAGTCGTTGTCCTGCCCGTCGCACGTCTCGTCCGTCGGCTGCCCTCGACGCAGGTGTCGCGCACCTCGCCGCTCACGCAGACCGTCACGCCCTCGCTCGCGCACGCGCCGACGCCGCAGCTCGTCCCTCCGAAGGGAACTCGTCGTCGGCGACCGCGTCGCAGTCGTTGTCGTAGCCGTCGCAGTTCGCGTCCGACCCGTAGAGACCCTCGGTCTGCGTCGCGTAGACCTCGTCGCTGCACGGCAGCCACGACCCGTTCACGCACTGCGCCGCCGTCGTCGTCGTCCTGGCGCACACCCCCGCCTGGTTCTCGCAGAGCACCACGTCGAGCGACGCGTCCGCCGCGTCCGTCGTGCCGTCGCAGTCGTTGTCGACCCTGTCGCACGCGTCGAGCTCGGGGTCGTACGCCCCTCCGTCGCGCTCGCGTAGACGGCGTCGTCGCAGGGCGCCCAGCCGCCCTCCCCATGCAGAGGTCGTCGGGCTTCGTCGTGCCCTCGCACACGCCCTCCTGCAGCTCGCACGGCGCGGCCGGATGAAGTCCGCGTCCGCCGCGTCCGTCGCGCCGTCGCAGTCGTTGTCGACCCCGTCGCACACCTCCGGCTGACCCATCGCCACGCACGCGTCGCACACGTCGTCGATGCCGTCGTCGTCGAAGTCCAGCACGATCGGGTGCTCGATCACCGCCGTGTTGTTGCTCGTGTCGCACTCCGGCGTGTTCGCACCCGGCGTCACCACCACCGTCGCGTCACCCGCCGTCCAGCTCGTGTGCGGCACGGTGATCGTCACGTACGCCTGCCCGCCGCTCGGAACGCTGTCGATGACGCCGTGGCCGATCTCCGTCCCCTCGACCCCGCCGAGCATCAGGCTCACGTCCACGTCGCTCGCGTCGAGCTTGCCGCGGTTCGACACCACCACCGTCACCGCGATCTGCGCCGTCCCGTCGGTGTCCGCCGAGCACCCCGCCTCGCAATAGCTCGTCCCCGCCACGTACACGTCGCTGAGCCAGTTCGCGAGCCCCTCGATGGGCGCCCCCGCGCGGAAGTTGTTCCAGCGCGCCCAGTTCGGCGCCTGGTTCTGCGGGATCGAGCCGTCGTCGTTCACATTCGAGATCGAGTACGCGTACTGGTTCCAGACCGGCCGCGCGGGCGTCCACGAGCGGCTCTCGCTCCCGAGGACCGTGATCCCCGTCCAGCCCGCGAACGCGTAGTTGTTCGAGGCGAGCACGATCTCGCTCTCCCCGTCGTGGTCGATGTCCACGACGATCGGATACTCGACGATCGTGCCGGATCCGTGGTCCGAGATGGTCGCGCGCTCGGCACCCGTCTTCCCGTCGTAGATGTGGAGGTTCTGCTCGTCCGCGTAGACGACCTCGGCCGCGCCGTCGCCGTCGAAGTCGAACACCGACGAGCCGGTGTCGCGGCTCGACGCGTCCTGCGTGTTCGTCCCCCAGAGCCGCGTCCCGTTGTTGTCGTACACGGTGTACTGGTACTCGGCGGCGACGCCGACCTCGACCTCGCCGTCTCCGTCGAAGTCCGCGACCGTCGGCGGGCCGCCGCGCGCGCCCGACCCGCCGTCTGCGATGGTGACCGTCCAGCCGTCCTTCGTGTCGGCGTCCGTGGCGCCGTCCGGGTCGTAGAGGTAGACCTTGGCCGTCGCGGTCTCCACCGCGGCGATCTCGGGCATGCCGTCGCCGTCGAAGTCGCCGACCGCGGCGAACGCGGCCCCGACGCCTTCGAGCGCGTACCGCACGGGCATCGTCGTCGAGCCGGCCGGCGGCAGGTCGTAGACGCGCACGCCGTCGACCACCTCGAGCTCCGGATCGTCGTCCATGTTCACCGCGAACGACGTGATCGAGGCGTTGGTGAGCGACGCGGGCGAGCCGACGAAGGTGCCGTCGTAGGCGAAGACGCACGACCTGAAGATCACCTCGGCCAGACCATCGTGATCGACGTCCGCGATCGCCGGCAGCACGTACGGGTTCGTGCCGCAGTCCCCGGCGACGAAGCGCCCGGTGGGGACCGCCGATCCGGAGCCCGGCGCGGCGACGGTCACGCAGGCGAGGCCGCTCGGTGTCGAGAAGCAGACCTCGGGGAGTCCGTCGCCGTCGAGGTCGCCGATCGCGACGCCGCTCGAGCTGTAGGGCTGGTAGGTGGTCCCGTCGAGCACGAACGACGCGATCGACCAGAGCTCGTGGCCGTCGTCGCCGGACAGCGCCGTGATGACGCCGACGGAACCGTAGCTCGACCCCGTGAAGCGCGTGAGAACCACGTCGGGGACGTCGTCCTCGTCGATGACCCCGTCGCCGTTGTCGTCGGTGAGGTTCGCCGCGACCGGCTGCATCATGACCTGATCGTAGGAGGGGTACTCCGTGAACGAGCCCTTGTGCCACTCGACGACGGGGTCGATCGTCCCGATGACGGGCGGCAGCTCGCAGGTCTCGTCGACCATCACCTCGCCGAGCGCGGGCTCCTCGCCGCCGCACATCGCGAGCTCACACGGGCCGAGGTTCGTGCACTCGAAGCCGCCGTCGCGCGTGCAGTCCGTGACGCCGCACTGCCCGTCGACGACGCAGCGCCGCCCCACCGTGACCTCGACGCCGTCGGCGAAGGTCGTCTCGTCGACGGTGCCGTCGGTGTCGTTGTCGATGCCGTCGCAGATCTCGGGGAGCGAGGGATCGGCGTTCTTGCAGCACATGACGCCGCCCTGCACATCCGGCATCGTCTTGACGATGTTCTGCGACTCGACCGTCGACCCCGAGCAGGTCCACGCCCACTGCGTGGAGTCCGCGTAGCCGTAGTCCGTGGCCGGGTGGTCGAAGCCAGGGGTCAGGTAGCCCGCGCTCTGGAACGAGACGCAGTTGTTGTTCGAGAACCGGTTGAACGGCGCGCACGTCGCCCCGGTCGGCCGCGCGCCGAGGTTGCCGCAGCCGAACACGTCGTTGAACTGGGACGCGACGCCGTTGACGAAGTCGTCGCAGATCCTGTTGCCGGGGCCGGCCGTGGCCGTCGCGAAGAACGCGCCGCCGGGCGGCACCGTCACGCCGTCGGCGAGGGGCCCGGTCCCGCTGTTCGGGTAGTTCCCGGCCACGGCGTCGTTGCAGCCGGCGTCGCCGACGCGGCTCCGGACGTCCGCGGGGCCGTAGCAGACGTGCCAGCCCTCTGCGCACAGGTCCTGCACGTTGCAGCCCGCGCCGGCCGCGTTCGCGCCGTCGTTGCCGGCCTGCCGATCGCACGCGGGCTCGTCGTGGAACATGCCGCCGACCGACCACGCGCCGCCGCACGACGCGATCGCCGGGTAGGTGCCCTCGTTGGTGTAGCCCTCGCGCGACCCGTCCGCGCAGCCGTTGCGCAGGAGGCACTCCGCGCTCTGCGAGCGCTCGTTCGTGCAGAGGCCGGTCTGCTGGTCGCAGGCGTCGATGGTGCAGTCGTCGGCGTCGGCGCAGTCGGCGCTGCTCTGGCAGCGGTTCACGCACGTGCCGCCGCTGCAGGCGCCGCTCGCGACGCAGTCTTCGCTGTCGACGCAGCCGACCTCGCCGATCTCGAGGCGGCAGGTCGCGCTGCACCTGTCGCCGTCGTCGACGTTGCCGTCGTCGCAGGCCTCGGTGGCGCTCTGCGTGCCGTCGCCGCAGCCCGGGAGGCGGAAGGGGTTGTAGTAGGCGAAGAGGCCGGTGCCGCTCGCGTAGGTGACGAGGCCCAGCTGGAAGTCGCCGGCCGCGGCGACGCGGTGGTTGCCGCCGCCCACGGCGAAGCGCACGGCGCTCAGGTCGGCGCGACCGGGCACGAGCGTCGCGGTGCCGGCGACGGTGTTGCCGTCGAGCGTGATCGTGGCGACGTCGGCCGTCGCGAGGATGACGTTCGCGACGCCCGAGCCGTTGACGTTGAAGTCGATGCCGAGCGCGGTGCCGCCGCGGAGCGCGAGCGGCGGGATCACGCTGAGGCCGGCCTCGCAGGTCGTGTTGCCCGCGTTCTCATAGACGTAGGCGGGGGCGCTCGTCTCGATGTACGTGACGCCGGTCGGGTTGAAGCGGTGGATCGCGCCGGCGTTCAGCGTGGCGGCGACCGTGCCGTTCACGGTGACGACGGTGGCGTCGACCGTGGCGATGACGTCGACGCGCTGGGCGTTGGCGCCGGGGTAGCTGTCGACGACGTACTGCGTGCCGACGCCGCTCTCGGGGATGGCGTGGTCGACGCCGTCGTCGCCGCAGGTGCTCGACGTGCCGTCTCCCGAGCAGACGCCGGCCCAGCCGCGGCCGCCCGTGATGACGGAGACGGGGTTCGTCGACGTGAGGAGCGCGCCGGAGAGGTCGAAGCCGCAGGCCTGCTTCGTCCGGAGGACGATGGTCTGCCCCGCGGTGAGCGACACCGTGCGCACGTTGGCGGCCCAGCCGTCGGCCCAGAAGGTCGGGTCGTCGCCGGGGGGATCGATGGTCACGTCGGCGCCGAAGGGCGCGTAGATCGAGACGGTGTCGTGGCCCGTATCCGGGGCGTTGATGTTGGCGCCGTCGAGCATGTAGCCATCGAGGCGGAAGCGCGTCCCGAGGGAGAAGGTCGCCTCCTTGATGGTCGCCGAGCTGTTCCAGGGGCCGCCGACGAAGCGCTGCACGACGCCGAGGTCTGCGCGGTCCGCGACGATGAAGATCCCCTGCTTCTCGGCGACGGCGTAGTTCGTCGAGACGCCGACACCCGCGGCGAGGGCGACGTTGAGCGGCGTGCCGCTCGAGACGTCGAAGGGGACGGCCGCGGCGGTGCCGATCGTGTAGGTGCCCGTGATCGCGCCGCCCGGTGAGGCGAGGACCATGTCCCAGCCCGGGTTCGGGTAGTTGCCGCCGGGGTTCTTCATGAGCGGGGGGGACGTAGAAGCAGGACTTGCCGCTCGGCAGGTCTGCGCGCGTGCCGCGCCCGGAGCGAGCCCCGTGACGGTGATGACGCCGAGGACGAGCCGAGGAGCGCGCTTGGCGATGGCTGCCTGTTCATGGCCTTTCCCTTGGAAGAGAGCACCGCGCCGTGACCGTGGTGGTGATGAGGGCGTGTGCGCTCTGACATAGCGACGAGAGGTGAGTGAGGTCAAAAACTCCCTCGGCGCGCGCAGCGCAAGACTTGAGCGCGATCTCCCCGCGCGGGACGTCCTGCGCGGAGCACGGCCTGGCGCGTCGCAGCGAACCCGGTCGCGCGGGCGGCCACGAGGGCCGCCCCTACGCGGGCCAGGCCACCGCCTGGGGCCGCCGGAACCACATCGCCGCCCCGTCGCGCCTCGCGGGCGGCCACGAGGGCCGCCCCTCGGTGGACGCCAGGCCGACACCCCCCGGGGCCCCCTTGTGGCCGCCTCGGCCGCCCCTACGCGGGCCAGGCCACCGCCCGGGCCGCCGGAACCACATCGACACCCCGTAGCGGCCTCAGCGGCCGCCACGGGGCCGCCCCTACGCGGGCCAGGCCACCGCCTGGGGCCGCCGGGACCCACATCGCCGCCCTCGTCGCGCCTCGCGGGCGGCCACGAGGGCCGCCCCCCACGCGGGCCAGGCCACCGCCCGGGGCCGCCGGAACCACATCGCCGCGCCTCGCGGCGCCCCACAGGTCGCCACACCGGCCGCCCCACATCGCGGGACACCCCGTAGGGGCGGCCCTTGTGGCCGCCCGGGACCGCCCCTACAGGTCGCGGGCCACCGCCCGGCGCCGCCGGAGCCACATCGCCGCCCCGAGCGCCAGCGCGAGCCCGAGCCCCGCCGCCGCCCCGCCGGCGCCGCCGCCCGCGCAGCCCCCGCCGCCCTGCGCCACGATCCCGTCGCCCGGCGACTCGTCGCACACGTCCCCGATCCCGTCCACGTCGATGTCCGTCTGGTCCGTGTTCGCGTCGAGCGGGCAGTTGTCCGCGCTGTCGACGACCCCGTCCCCGTCGGTGTCGAGGTCGAGGTCCACCGTGCAGACCTCGGTCGTCACGTTCTCCGACGGGTCCGTCGCCGTCACCGTCCAGGTGAGCCCGAGCACGGCACCCACCCCGCCCGTCACCGTCAGGAGGTCCCCCTGCACCAGCGTCGGGCACTCGTCCAGCGCCGACCGGTCGTCGCCGACCACGCGCTCGCACGACACCGACGTGATCTCCACCGTCACCCCGCACGCGTCCGTCGCGCTCGCGCGAATCCGACCCGTCACCTCGTCGTACGTCCCGCACGTGACCTCCGGCGGCGTCACGTCGCTCACGATGACCTGCGTCTCGCACGTCGCCGTCACGTTGTCGTCGTTCTGCGTCGAGAACAGCGCGAGCGACGTCCCGACCGGGAAGTGGTCCTTCTCCGCCGCGACCGACAGCTCACGACGGCAGTCGATCGTCGCCGTCCCCGTCACCTCGCCCGCCCACTCGCACGCGTCCGACGGCGCGTCCACCTCGTAGGTCTCGTCGCAGACGAGCGTGAGCGGCTCGGTGCAGATGAAGTCCACCACCTCCCACTCGTAGCTCGCAGGCGTGTCGTCGCACGCCCCCGTCGCCGCGTTGCACGCCCGCACCTGGAACACGTGGTGCCCGAGCCCGAGCTGACCGAGGTTGTCCGCGCCCCCGTCGCACGGCTCCCAAGCGCCGTCGTCGAGCCGGCACTCGAACGTCTCGTGCTCCGCGTCGTTCGGGTCCGCGTACTCGAACTCCGAGTCGCCCCCCTGCGCCTGCGGGTTCGGCGGCTGCGACGTGATCACCGTGTCCGGCACGCTCGTGTCGACCGTCCACGTGTAGCTCGCCGGCGTCGGGTCCACGTTCCCCGCCGGATCCTCAGCCGCCACCCAGATCGTGTGCGTCCCCTCGCCGAGCTCCTCGTACACCATCGTCGGCTCGCACGGCGCGTAGTCCTCCGCGCTCGGCGGCGTCGTCGCCGGGTCCAGCACGCACAGGTACACGACGTCGTCCTCGTCGCTGTCGAACGCGAAGCTCGCCGTGGTGGACGCGGTCGGATCGCCCGGGTGCACCGGGATGAACGTGTCCGGGGGCCCGTCATCGACCGTGAAGACGCAGATCGCCGGCGTCGGATCAGGGTTCCCGGCCGGGTCGACCGCGCGCACCTCGACCGTGTGGTCGCCGCTCTCGAGGCCCTCGATGGTCGCGTTCGAGTCCTCGACGCCGACCCAGTCGCCGCCGTCGACGCGCACCTCGAAGTAGCCCTGCTCGCCGTTCTCCGGGTTCGAGAAGGTGATGGTCACCGTCGTCTCGGCGATGACCGCGTCCGGGCAGACCGCCTCCGTGTCGACCGGCGCGCAGACGCTGCCCTCGCCGGCGTTGTCGGTGAGCCCGTCGCAGTCGTTGTCGACGCCGTCGCAGGTCTCGACGCCCGCCTCGCCCGTCGGGTCGCAGGTGTCGACCACCTCGCCGTCCTGGCACGCCATCACGCCCGTCGACCCCGCGCACTGACCGACGCCGCACGTCGTCGCCTCGCCCTCGTAGTCGTCGTCCGTCGCCCCGTCGCAGTCGTTGTCCTGGCCATCGCACGACGCGTCCACGTGGCTGTACTGCGCCGGGTACGCGGCCGCCGCGTAGACCTGATCCGTGCACGCCTGCCACGCCCCGTCGACGCACAGCCCGTCCGGCTTCACCGCCTCCGCGCAGACCCCCGTGTGCAGCTCGCACGGCGGGTGCACGAGCGTCGGGTCCGCCGTGTCCGTGAGCCCGTCGCAGTCGTTGTCCTGGCCATCGCACGTCTCGTCCGTCGGCTGCCCCTCGACGCAGGTGTCGCGCACCTCGCCGCTCACGCAGACCGTCACGCCCTCGCTCGCGCACGCCCCGACGCCGCAGCTCGTCCCCTCCGAAGGGAACTCGTCGTCGGCGACCGCGTCGCAGTCGTTGTCGTAGCCGTCGCAGTTCGCGTCCGACCCGTAGAGACCCTCGGTCTGCGTCGCGTAGACGTCGTCGCTACACGGCAGCCACGACCCGTTCACGCACTGCGCCGCCGTCGTCGTCGTCCCGGCGCACACCCCCGCCTGGTTCTCGCAGAGCACCACGTCGAGCGACGCGTCCGCCGCGTCCGTCGTGCCGTCGCAGTCGTTGTCGACCCCCCGTCGCACGCGTCGAGCTCGGGGTCACGCCCCCCCGTCGTCGCGCTCGCGTAGACGGCGTCGTCGCAGGGCGCCCAGCCGCCCTCCCCCATGCAGAGGTCGTCGGGCTTCGTCGTGCCCTCGCACACGCCCTCCTGCAGCTCGCACGGCGGCCGGATGAAGTCCGCGTCCGCCGCGTCCGTCGCGCCGTCGCAGTCGTTGTCGACCCCGTCGCACACCTCCGGCTGACCCATCGCCACGCACGCGTCGCACACGTCGTCGATGCCGTCGTCGTCGAAGTCCAGCACGATCGGGTGCTCGATCACCGCCGTGTTGTTGCTCGTGTCGCACTCCGGCGTGTTCGCACCCGGCGTCACCACCACCGTCGCGTCACCCGCCGTCCAGCTCGTGTGCGGCACGGTGATCGTCACGTACGCCTGACCGCCGCTCGGAACGCTGTCGATGACGCCGTGGCCGATCTCCGTCCCCGCGACCCCGCCGAGCATCAGGCTCACGTCCACGTCGCTCGCGTCGAGCTTGCCGCGGTTCGACACCACCACCGTCACCGCGACCAGCGCCGTCCCGTCGGTGTCCGCCGAGCACCCCGCCTCGCAATAGCTCGTCCCCGCCACGTACACGTCGCTGAGCCAGTTCGCGAGCCCCTCGATGGGCGCCCCCGCGCGGAAGTTGTTCCAGCGCGCCCAGTTCGGCGCCTGGTTCTGCGGGATCGAGCCGTCGTCGTTCACGTTCGAGATCGAGTACGCGAACTGGTTCCACACCGGCCGCGCCGGCTTCCACGAGTGCGTCTCGCTCCCGAGCGCCGTGACGCCCGTCCAGCCGACGCGCCCGCCGTAGTTGTTCGAGGCGAGGATGATCTCGCTCTCGCCGTCGTGGTCGATGTCGACGACGACCGGGTACTCGTAGAGCGTGCCCGACTCGTGGTCGTCGATGGCCGCGCGCACCTCCCCGGTCTTCCCGTCGTAGATCCGCAGCACCTTCTCGTCGCCGTAGACCACCTCGGCGGCGCCGTCCCCGTCGAAGTCGAACACCGACGAGCCGGTCTTGTGGCTCGACCCGTCCTGCGTCGCGCTCTGCCACAGCACGGTCCCGTTGTTGTCGAACACGACGTAGAAGGCCGCGGCCGCGACGCCGACCTCGACCTCGCCGTCTCCGTCGAAGTCCGCGACCGTCGGGGCGCCGCCGCCGCCGCCGAGGATGACCGCCGACCAGCCATCGAGCGCGTCCGCGTCGCTCGACCCGTCGGGGTCCCAGAGCGCCACGGCGTTGGCGGCGTCCGTCACGAGGACGATCTCGGGGTAGCCGTCGCCGTCGAAGTCGCCGACCGCGTCGAGGCTCGCCGCGCTCCCGGTGGGGATGGCCCACTTCAGGACGAGGGCCGTGGCCCCGGCGGCGGGCAGGTCGTAGACCGCGTTGCCGTCGACGATCTCGAGCTCGGGGTCGTCGTCCATGTCCACGGCGAACGAGGTCACCGACGCCGACGCGTAGTCGCTCGCCTTCGCGCGCACCGTGCCGTCGTAGTTGAAGACGCAGCGCCGGAAGACGACCTCGGAGAGGCCGTCGTGATCGACGTCCGCGAGCGCCGGCATGCCGTAGGCCTGCGAGCCGCAGGCGGCCGACCGCCACAGGAGCGAGGGCGCGGTCGCGCCGCTCCCGGGCGCGGCCACCGTGAGGCACGCGATGCCCGCGTTGTCCCCGACGAGCGGCGCGCAGACCTCCGGCCGCCCGTCGCCGTCGAGATCGCCGATGGCGACGCCGCCGCTCCCGTAGAAGTAGTAGGTGACGCCGAGGTCCTCGAACGACGGGACGGACCAGAGCTCGCTCCCGTCGGCGCCCGAGAGCGCCGTGAGCACGCCGGTCGTGGCGTATGCGTTGCCCGTGAACCGCGTGATGACCACGTCCGGGATGTCGTCGTCGTCGATGACGCCGTCGGCGTTGTCGTCGGTGAGGTTCGCGACGACCGGCTGCATCATGACCTGATCGTAGCTCGGCGAGGCCGTGAACGCGTGCTTCTCCCACTCGACGACCGGGTCGATCGTCCCGATGACCGGCGGCAGCTCGCAGGTGTCGTCGACCATCACCTCGCCGAGCGCGGGCTCCTCGCCAGCGCACATCGCGAGCTCGCACGGCCCGAGGTTCGTGCACTCGAAGCCGCCGTCGCGCGTGCAGTCCGTGACGCCGCACTGCCCGTCGACGACGCAGCGCCGCCCCACCGTGACCTCGACGCCGTCGGCGAAGGTCGTCTCGTCGGTCGCGCCGTCGAGATCGTTGTCGACGCCGTCGCAGATCTCGGGGAGCGAGGGATCGGCGTCCTTGCAGCAGATGACGCCGCCCTGCACCCCGGGCATCGTCTTCACGATGTTCTGCGACTCGACGGTCGCCCCCGAGCACGTCCACGCCCACTGAGTGGCGTCCTCGTAGCCGTAGTCGGTCGCCGGGTGGTCGACGCCGGGCGTGACGTACGGTTGGTTCTGGAGCGACGCGCAGTTGTTGTTCGAGAAGCGGTTGAACGGCGCGCACGTCGCGCCCGTCGGCTTCCCGCCGAGGTTCCCGCACCCGAAGACGTCGTTGAACTGCGTGGCCACGCCGTTGACGAAGTCGTCGCAGATCCCGTTGCCCGGCCCGGCCGTCGCCGTCGCGAAGAACGCGCCGCCCGGCGGCACCGTCACGCCGTTCAGCGGCCCGGTCCCCGTGTTGGGGTAGGTCGCGGCGACGGCGTCGGCGCAGCCGGCGTCCCCGACGCGGCTCCGGACGTCCGCGGGGCCGTAGCACACGTGCCACCCCTCGGCGCACAGGTCCTGCACGTTGCAGCCGGTGCCGGCCGCGTTCTCACCGTCGTTCCCGCCCTGCCGATCGCACGCGGGCTCGTCGTGGAACATGCCGCCGACCGACCACGCGCCGCCGCACGACGCGATCGCCGGGTAGGTGCCGAGGCTCGTGTAGCCCTCGCGCGTCCCGTCCGAGCACCCCACCGAGTTCGTGCAGAGGCGCCCCGACGGCCCGTCGACGCAGGCCGGCTGCCCGGCGCTGCAGCCCGCGTCGACCCCGCTCGTGGCGGTGTCGCTGCAGACGACCACGGTCGCGACGACCTCGTCGGTGACCGGCTCCTCTTCCGGATACGTCAAGGTGGCCGTGAAGGTGTAGGCGCCGCCGAGCACGAGGCCCGTCACCGCCGCGGGGCAGGCCCACGCCGCGCCGGCGACCGTCGCCGTGCAGCTCGCGCTGTAGCCGTCGGGGCCGCCGACGCTCACGTTGACGACCGCGCCGTCGGGCGCCTGCGCGGAGCCGGCCGGGGTCACCGCCGAGGTCACGAGCTCCGTGCCGGGCGCGTTGATCGTGACCGCGAGGTTCAGGTTGACCCGCGCGAGCGCGCTCGGGCTCTGCGGCAGCCCGAGCTCCATCTGACACCCCTGCGGCTCGGGGTAGGCGTCGTGGATGAAGCCGCAGTCGAGGCCGGCGAGGTCGGGCGAGGTGACGACGTGGAGCGCCTGGTTCGCGTGCGTGCTGCCGCCGGAGCCCGCGACGAAGATCCGCCCGTCGGGGGCGAGGCGAGCGTCGCCGAAGGTGTAGAGGACCGAGTCGGAGCCGAGCTCGGTGAAGTCGCCGGTCTCGAGGTCGAGCTGCCAGAAGCGCCCGGAGCCGTCGCTGTCCGTGAGCGTCGAGAAGTAGAAGCGGAGCCCGCTCGGCGAGAAGACGCCGCCGTAGTACTGCGGGTGGCGGAAGCTCGCGTTGAGGAGCGTGCCGTTCGAGAGCGCGCCGGTCGCGGGGTCGAAGTCGAACGAGCGCATGTCGCCCGACACGTCGCCGGTGGCCGCGCTGCTGTTCCCGGAGACGATGATCCGGTCGCCCTGGTGCGACGCGCTGAACACGCTCCAGCCGCTCGTCCAGACGGACACGCCCGACGACGTCGCCGCGGGGGCGCCCACGCCGGCCGCCGTGATCGGGATGACGAAGATCTTGGTGTCGCCGTTGACCACGAGCCACCAGTCGACCTTGTTCTGGTGCTGGATGACGAGCATCCCCTCGCGCCCGCTCGTTGCGCCGCCCTCGAGCGTCACCGTGCCGATGGAGCCCACCGTCGTGACGGCGCTCGGCGACACCGCGAAGCGCTGGTACTGGACGACGGCGGTCGCGCTGGCGCTGTGGCCGAAGACGTAGACCTGGCCGGGCGTGCCGGGCACCGGGACGATGACGCCCGAGTGCAGGGACGACGAGTTGCCCGGGAGGTTGCTGATGACCGCCTGCCCAGCGCCGTTCCAGACGGTCGTGCCGTCGGTGTAGATGAGGAGCTGGCCGGTCTCCGGGTCGGAGAATGACGCGCACCCCTCACCGGTCGCGATGCTCGGGTCCGTGGTGAACGTGAAGTCCGTCCCGTCCGCGTTCCACTCGAGGCGGCAGTGGGTGCCGAAGTTCCAGACGTCGTAGTGGCGTGACCGGGCCTGCGCCGGCGCGCTTTCGGTGAGGCCGGCTGCGAGCGCGAGCACGGCGGCGGAGAGCGAGAGGAGCCTGGACATCGCGGACCTCGGCGGAGAGCTCGGATTCGATGGGTGGCGAGTGTGTACTCGTGGAACTACGGCGCGCGCGAGGTCCGGTCAACCACGACGGCGGGGCGCGGCGATGGTCGGCAGGCCGCAGACGCCGTGGGGGCGCAGGTGAGACCGAGTTGTGGGCGGGGCGCCGACCGTCAGCCGTCGTCGACGGGCGCGTCGCCCGCGCCCTCGAAGCCGAGGCGCACGAGGGGATCCCCGACGTTCACGACCGGCATGTTGTTGACGGAGATGACCCAGCCGTCCGCGGTGGCCTTGATGGGCCGGTTGTACTGCCCGAACGGGTCGGCGAGGTAGCCCACGGGCTGCTCGGCGACGACGCGCTCGCCGTTCTCGACGGCCGCGCGGAAGAGACCGCCGCGGCGCGCGCGGATCCACTCGACGGCGCCGAGGTGGATGGACGGCGGCGACTCGGGGAGCCCGCGCCCGCCCATGATGCCGAGGTGCGCCATGACGCGCTGGGCGCCGGCGATCCCGTGCTCCACGCAGCGCTCGTCGAAGCGCAGGCTCTCGCCGGCCTCGTAGACGATGACCGGGACGCGGCGCCGATAGGCCGTCTGCCGAAGCGAGCGCGGGATGAGCTTCGTCGCGAAGGCGAACGGCGCGCGGAAGGCCTCGGCCATGGCGCGGCTCTCGGGGAGCTCGGCGCTGTAGCGGATCTGCGGGTGGTTCGCGCGGCTCTTGCCGCCCGTGTGGAAGTCGATGGCGCAGTCGACGTGGGAGAAGACGTGCTCCATGTACTCGTAGACCATGCGACCCGCGAGGGAGCCCTTCTTCGAGCCCGGGAACATGCGGTTCACGTCGCGCCCGTCGGGGGTCTCGCGCGACATGTGCAGGAACCCGTAGACGTTCAGGAGCGGCACGACGATGACGGCGCCGCGCTTCGGGCGGACCATGCGCCGGCGCAGCATGCGCCTCAGGATCTCGACGCCGTTGAGCTCGTCGCCGTGGAGCCCGCCCTGCAGCAGGAGCGTCGGCCCTGGCGTCTTCCCGCGGAACACGTAGACCGGGATGTCGATGAGCGCGCCGATCGGCAGGCGCGCGATGGGGAGGCGCACCGTGTGGGACTCCCCGGGCCCGATGACGACGTCGCGGATGAGCATCGGCTCGGACATGTTGGGGTCCCGGAGGTGGCGGTTGGCGGCTCGGCGAATCAAGATGACGCCACACCATTTCGGTGTAATCTCCGCCCCGCTGCAAGCCCCCTCTGGTCCCTGGGTGTGATGAAGATCGCGATCCTGAGCCGCAATCCGGAGCTCTACTCCACGCAGCGCCTCGTCGAGTCCGGCCTCGGCCGCGGCCACGACGTGCGCGTCATCGACTACGCGCGCTGCTATATGGGCATCAAGAGCCACCGCCCCATGGTGCAGCTCGCGCGCGAGACGCTCGAGTTCGACGCCATCATCCCGCGCGTCGGCGCCTCCGAGACGTTCTACGGCACGGCCATCGTGCGGCAGTTCGAGATGATGGGGACGTTCACGACGAACGAGTCGCAGGCCATCGCGCGCGCCCGCGACAAGCTGCGCTCGCTGCAGCTCCTGTCGCGCGCCGGGATCGGGCTCCCCGTCACCGGCATGGCCCACTCCACCAAAGACGTCGACGGCCTCATCGACCTCGTCGGCGGCGCGCCCCTCATCGTGAAGCTCGTCGAGGGCACGCAGGGGATCGGCGTCGTGAAGTGCGAGACGCGCGAGGCCGCCGAGTCGGTCATCGCGGCGTTCCGGCAGCTGAACGCCTTCATCCTCGTGCAGGAGTTCATCGCCGAGGCGAAGGGCTGCGACATCCGCGCGTTCGTGGTCGACGGCAAGGTCGTCGCCTCGATGATGCGCGAGGCGAAGCCCGGCGAGTTCCGCGCGAACATCCACCGCGGCGGGAAGGCCACGAAGATCAAGCTCACGCCGGAGGAGCGCGCGATCAGCGTGCGCGCGGCGAAGGCGATGGGGCTCAACGTCGCGGGCGTCGACCTCCTGCGCTCGAACCACGGGCCGGTGGTCATCGAGGTGAACGCCTCCCCCGGGCTCGAGGGGATCGAGGCGGCCTCGGGCGTCGACGTGGCCGGCAAGATCTACGAGTTCGTCGAGAAGAACGCGGGCCGCGGCAGCTCGCGCGACAAGATCGGCGCCTGACCACGGATCTTGGCAGGGCGCGCGGTCTCGTCCACCCTGCTCGGGTGGACGCGAAGGACGACGCGGCGGTGAGCGCGTGAGAGGCAAGCTCTACGCGCTGTGGGACCGGCTCAGGTCGAGCTACTGGTTCATCCCGACGCTCATGACCCTGCTCGCGCTCGGGCTCTCGCTCGGCTTCGTCGCGCTCGACGACGCCATCGGGCAGGACTGGGCGCGCGGCATCGATTTCCTGCACGCGAACAAGCCCGAGGGGGCGCGCGCGCTCCTCCAGACCGTCGCCGGCTCGATGATCGGCGTCGCGGGCGTCACGTTCTCGATCACCATCGCGTCCGTCGTGTACGCGTCCGGCCAATACGGGCCGCGGCTCCTCACGAACTTCATGCGCGACACGGGCAACCAGATCACGCTCGGCACCTTCATCGCGACGTTCATCTACTGCGTGATGGTGCTGCGCGCCGTGCACGCGGCCGAGGAGGGGAGCGCCAACGCCGTCGCGGCCGTCGCCTCCGCCGCCTCGGAGCAGGGCGACCTCGCGGGCGGCACGTTCGTCCCCCACGTCGCCATCCTCGCAGCCGTGCTGCTCGCGCTCGCGAGCATCGCGGTCCTCATCTACTTCATCCACCACATCCCGCAGAGCATCCACGTGTCGAACGTGGTCGCAGGCATCGGGCGCGAGCTCGAGCGGCGCGTCGAGCGCGTCTTCCCGGAGCGCATCGGCCAAGGCAGCGACGCCGACGGCGCGGCGGACGCGGACCCGGACGCCGACGACGGCCACGGGGCCGACGTCGCCATGCCGGACGACTTCTACACCCAGGCACGCCCCGTGCGGAGCGACGTCACGGGCTACCTCCAGGGCATCGACGGCGACTCGCTCATCGACGCCGCCAAGGCGCGGAGCGTCGTCCTCCGCCTCCGCTTCCGCCCGGGCGACTTCGTGCGCGCCGGCGACACCCTCGCACTCGCCCACCCCGGCGAGAAGGTCGACGACGACCTCACCGAGGACGTGCGCTACGCCTTCAACTGGGGCACGCAGCGCACGGCGCTACAGGACCTGCGCTTCCTCGTGAACGAGCTCGTCGAGATCGCGGCGCGCGCGCTCTCGCCGGGGGTCAACGACCCCTTCACGGCGATGAGCTGCCTCGACTGGCTCGGCGCGGCGGTCGCGCGGCTCGGCGGGCGCGGCACGCCCGACTCCTTCCGCCGCGACGACGAAGGCGCCATCCGCGTCATCGCGCGCCCGACCCGCTTCGAGGAGTTCGTCGAGGCCGCCTTCGGGCAGCTCCGCCCCTATGTCGCGGCCGATCGCAACGCGCTCTTCCACGAGCTCGAGACGCTCGCCGCCATCGCGCCGCACCTCCAGGAGGAGCGGCAGCGGCAGGCGATCCGCGACGAGGCCGACGCGCTCATCGGCGCCGCGCGCCAGAACGAGCTCGGCGCCGCCGACCTCGAGGAGGCCGGTCACCGCTACGACGTGCTGATGAAGCTCCTCGGCGGCGAGCTCTCCTTCGAGGAGACGGCGGCCGAGTCGAGCTGGCTCGGCGGCTCGGCGTAGGCGGTCCTGGCGGTCTCTCCCCGAGCGCTGCTACCGGAGGAACCAGCCCTGGTCGCCGAGCTTGATGAACTGGAGGCCCTCGCTGTCCTCCTCGCCGCCCTTCTTCTTGTTCTTGAAGAAGACCTTGCCGCGGTGGCCGGTCAGCTCGACGAGCGCGCGGCAGCCGTTCTTCCCGTCGCCGGGCTTCACGATCTCGGGCTCGCGGGTCTCGACGCGGATCACCTCGCCGAGCTCCGCGCGGATCTCGTCGAGGTCGGCGACCATCGCCTTCGCGTGCTTCTCGATCTGCTCCCAGGGGCCCTTGCCCTCCTTGCAGAGCATCGCCTCGTCGAGCTGCTCCTTCGTCGGGAAGAGCGCCTCGACGGCCTTCGGGTCGTTCGCCTCGCCGGCCGCGGCGAGCGCCTTCGCGACGGCCTCGGGGCTCTCGAGGCCGCCGCCCTTGCCGCCGCACGCGGCGCCGCCGAGGACGAGCGCGAGGCCGGCGAGGATGATGGTGGGGATGCGCTGTGGGGCCATGCTGTCTCCTCCGCGTCCGGCTCCAGGGACGGGAAGGAACCGCACCACGCCAGCGTCGTCAACCCGCGGGGGCGGCGCGCGCGGCGGCGCGGGCTACATCCCCGGCGTCTGCGGCTCCGTGTCGGCGAGGCGCCGATTCCGCGCGGTGCGCGGGCGGGCGAGCACCTCCTCGGTGCGCGGCCGGACGCGGATCCGGAGCTGCGCGAGGTCCTGGATCCGGAGCCGCTCGGCGGACTGGCGGCGCCGCCGCACGGTCACGAGGCGGCGAATGGCGTCCGGGCGGAGCGCCTGGCCGCACCCGAAGCAGGACACCGTGCCCTCGGGGTTGTTGAAGCCGCAGCGCTCGCACGAGACGGTCGGGATCCGCTCGTGATCGTCGTGATCGCCCATGGAGAGCCTCCGTCGCCGGGCGGGAACGCCCCGGACAGACGGGTTATCGACCGGGTGTGCCATCCCTTGAGGACATACCGCGTGTTGCGGGGCGCGCGTCCGGTCTGGTAGACGCCAGGGGAGAGCAGGAGGGAGCTCGGATGGTCGCCGCACGACGAGAGGGGGAGGCGCGCGCGCTGGTCGCGGTCGCCGCGTTGGCGTGGCTCACGCTCGGGGCGTGCGCCTCGGCGCCGCCCCCACCGACGACCCCGTGCCCGACGCCGCCCCCCTGCCCCGCGGTCGACCTCGTGACCACCGCCCCGGCCGACCCGCTCGGGGACGTGTCGATCCCGCCGCTCCCGGACTGGACCAACCGCTACGCCGCCTACGACGAAGGCGACGTGCGCTTCTTCCTCATCGAGGAGGTGATGCGCCGGGAGGGGCTCACGCGCTGGCAGGCGGTCGAGCTCCAGAACCACTACCGCGACCTCAGCCGCGCGGCCGCCGAAGGTGGGCCCGACGCCTGGTACGCCGAGGCGCTCCGGCGCGTGCGCGCGGGCGAGTACGAGAGCGGCTACGACGCGGCGAAGCTCGCGGCGGCGCCGGCCATCGTGGTCTTCGACCTCGACGACACGCTCTACGATCAGCGCGTCGCGCGCGACGCGTGCGCCCAGCTCGTGGTCGGCGAGGGCGACGGGGCCCGCCACATCGCGCTCGCGCCCGGCTGGGAGGACGCGTTCGCGCGGCTCCGGAAGCTCGGCGTCGCCATCGCCATCTTCACGGCGAACCTCGACGCGCCGTCGCGCGAGAACCTGGCCGCCTGGACGTGGGAGGGCAAGCCGCTCCTCGGGCACCCCGACATCGCCGCGGTCATGACCAACAGCTACCTCGTGCGGCAGTCGAAGCACGAGGGGCCCGGCAAGGAGAAGCCGAGCCGCGGCGAGCCCGTGATGGAGGCGTCGAAGGACCTGCGGCTCTTCGACGAGTCCCTCGAGCGCGCGATCATCGTGGACGACAACCCCGCGCGGCTGATGCAGCCCGGGAACGCGCGGGTCCCGCGGAAGCTCGACGGCGACCTCGTGTGCGACGGCGACGCCGCCACGAAGAAGGCGCAGTCGCGGCAGCTCGGCGCCATCGTCGACGAGGTCGCCGACGCCCTCGCCTACGCGAAGGGCCACCCGGGCGTCACCTTCGCGCGCGCCTACCGCCCCTTCACGCTGCTCGGGCAGGTCGCCGTGGGCTACCTCGTCGAGAGCGGCGGGATGAGCGCGAAGGCCGCGCGCGACTATGTCCGCGCCCACCCCGAAGCCGTGAGCGCGAGCTTTTGACGACGCGCGCGCGCCACGCGCCGCCCGTGACCGGGAGCCGAATGATGCGCCGAAGCACCGCTGCCCTCGCGGCCGTCGCCGCCCTCGCCATGGTGCCGACCGCGGCGCTCGCCAAGCCGGGCGGGAAGCTGAAGGCGGCCGACCTGCTGCCCGAGGCGCGCCGGATCCTCGCGTCCGTGCCGCTCATCGACGGACACAACGATCTGCCCTGGTTCATCCACGAGAAGCACGACGGGCAGGTCGGCGCGGTCGACCTCCGCGTGAAGCACCCGCTCGTCGACGGCGGGATCCAGACGGACATCCCGCGGCTCCGCGAGGGGCAGGTCGGTGGGCAGTTCTGGTCGGTGTACGTGCCGGTGGAGCTCGGCCTCGACGAGGCGGTGCACACGACGGTCGACCAGATCGACGTCGTGCACCGGATCGTCGCCGCCTACCCGGACGTCTTCGAGCTCGCGCTCACGGCGGACGACGTCGAGCGGATCTTCAAGAGCGGGAAGATCGCCTCGCTCATCGGCATGGAGGGCGGGCACAGCATCGGGAACTCGCTCGCCACGCTGCGCGCGATGTACGACCTCGGCGCGCGCTACATGACGCTCACGCACTGGCAGCCGACGGACTGGGCGGACAGCGCGACCGGGCCGCCCGTCCACGACGGGCTCACCGACTTCGGGAAGAAGGTCGTGCACGAGATGAACCGGCTCGGGATGCTGGTGGATCTCTCGCACGTGTCCGAGAAGACGATGCTCGACGCGCTCGCGGTGAGCCAGGCGCCGATCATCTTCTCGCACTCGAGCGCGCGCGCGGTGTGCGGGCACCCGCGGAACGTGCCGGACCGCGTGCTCGACGCGGTGAAGGCGAACGGCGGCGTCGTGATGGTCACGTTCCTCACGGGGTTCGTGAACTGCCGGATCCGCCAGCACTGGGCCGACGGGAAGGCCGAGCGCTCGCGCCTCGAGAGCCTCTACCCGGGCGACCCGAAGGCGGTCGACGCGGAGATGGACGCGTGGCGCGCGAAGCACCCGACGCCGAAGGCGACGGTGCGCGACGTGGCCGACCACATCGACCACATCAAGAAGCGCATCGGCGTCGACCACATCGGCATCGGCTCGGACTTCGACGGCGGCCCCATCGGCCCGGCCGGGATCGAGGACGTGTCGGGCTTCCCGAACCTCTTCGCCGAGCTCCTGCGGCGCGGCTACACGGAGGAGGAGCTCCGGAAGATCGCGGGGCTGAACGTGCTGCGCGCGCTGCGGGGCGCCGAGGCGACGGCGCGCGAGCTCGCCGGGGAGAAGCCCGCGGAGGACGTGTTCACGCCGGATCCGAAGGCGACCGCGGCGGGGAAGAGGTAGTGGCGGCCGAGCTCCCCGCGGGCGCGGGCGCGCGCGGCGCCGCGTTCTTCGACCTCGACGGCACGCTCATCCCGTTCAACTCGGGGGTCCGCTTCGCGCGCTCGGAGTACCGCGACAAGCGCATCAGCCGCCTCCAGCTCGCGCAGTCGGCGGTGTGGATGGCGCTCTACCGGTTCTCGCTCGTGGACATGACGCGCGCCTACGAGAAGGCGCTCGATCACTACCGCGGCGTCCCGGCGCGCGAGCTCGACGACCGGACGCGCGCGTGGTTCGCGGACGAGATCGCCGAGGCCCTGCTCGCGCCGGCGCGCGAGGCCATCGCCGCGCACCGCGCCGCGGGGGACGCGCTCGTCCTGCTCTCGAGCACGTCGAGCTACCTCGCGACCGTGGTGTCGGAGGTGTGGGGGCTCGACCACTGGCTCGCGAACATCTTCCCGACGGACGCCGAGGGCCGCTTGACCGGGCACTTCGAGGCGCCGCTCTGCTATGGGCCCGGGAAGCTCGAGCGCGCGCGGGCGTGGGCGACCGCGCACGGCGTGGACCTCGCGCGCAGCGCCTACTACGGCGACTCGCTCTCGGACGCGCCGATGCTCGCGGCGGTGGGGTCGCCGTACGCGGTGAACCCGGATCCGCGGCTCCGGCGGCTCGCGCGGCGGCGCGGCTGGCCGATCCTCGACTGGGCGCGATAGCCCGACGCGGCTGTTTACGAGGGGCGCGCGAGCGTCTATAGAAGCGCCCTGTCACGTCCGCGGCCCGCGCGCCGCCCATGACGACGTAGGAGTTGCGATGATCCTCGGGGCACTGCTCATCAGTATCGCCGCCGTCCTGGTGCTCGCCGCGGTCATCGCCGGCGCGCAGAAGGAGCTCAAGGAGCGCCGTCGCCAGCACCTCGAGAAGGCGCTGTCCGAGGTGATGAGCGACGTGAAGGCGACGAGCCACGACGAGGCGACCGGCACGCTGAACGGCCTCCCGACGCGCGTGCACGTCGGCCACGACCTGCTGACCGCCACGGTCACCCTCCCCGAGGCCGTGCTCACCTACGAGGAGCTCCTCGGGCGCTTCGGGACGCGCTACCTGCGTGGTCGGCTGACCGACCACGGGGCGGCGGTGAAGAAGGACGAGCTCGAGCTCTCGGTCGTGAACGAGCAGCAGGTCGAGGACTCCATCGCGACGCTCGTGAGCCGCCTCGAGATCGCGGCCGAGGTGCTCGCGCTGCGCGACTTCGTGCCGGCGGAGCTGCTCGCGCGGATCCCACAGCTCCACAGCGCGGTCGAGGTCGACCAGACGCTCGACGCGCTGACGACGCACTTCCCGCGCGCCCCGGAGACGCGCGACGCCTTCGCGGCGGCGATGGCGCGCTACGGCAAGGACAAGAAGCTCGCCGCCCGCGCCGAGGCGTTCCTGGCGACGGCGCGCTGAGGAGGTGGCCGCGGAGCGCGGCCGCTACTTCATCCGGAGCGACTGCTCGAGGGTCTCCATGCGCGGCTTCAGCGTCTGCGACTCGTCGCGCCCGACGGTGATGTAGCGCACCCACTTGTCGTAGCCGGGCTTCTCGAAGCGGAAGAGGTAGCGCTTGTCGGCCTGGAGCGAGAGGGGCTCGAGCGGGGTCGTGCCGATGTGCTCGTCGTCGCGGAAGACCTCGACGCCCTCGGGCGGGTCGGTGACGATCTCGAGGCGCCCCTGGTAGACGATGGCGGTGAGGGCGCCGGTGACGGTCTGCGCGCGGCCGTCGGTGCCGACGTCGACGCGCTGGTTCCAGGCGGCGAAGTCGTCGCGCGAGGCGGTCGCGTTGTAGCGGCCGGGGGCGAGGAGGACGGTGTCGCCGCGGCCGCTGTGGGCGACGGGGACGCCGTCGAGGAAGAGGAGGGTGCCGGGCGGGTCGACCTCGAAGCTGACGGTCGTGAGCGCGGTCTCGCGCCCCTCGAGGGTGCGCCTGGCGCGGTCGAGGGCGGCGCGGATCTCGGCGGCGTCGGCGCTGCGCGACTCGAGCTTCAGGAAGCCCTGCGCGTACAGGATGACCTTGCGCCACTGGCGCGCGGCCTCGGCGACCTGGACGAGGTTGAAGAAGATGTCGCTCGTGTCGGCGCGGCCGGGGAGCGCGCGCTCGAAGAGCTCGAGGGCCTCGTCGGCCTTGCCGTGGCGGGCGGCCTGGACGGCGCGGTCGTAGTAGCGGTCGGTGGCCTCCTGCGAGGGAGCGCCGCCGGCGCGCGCGGCGGCGACGGCGCCGCCGACGAGGTAGCCGAGGACGCCGACCCCGAGGAGGAGGCGCCAGGTGAGCTTGCCGGGTGTCATGTAGAATATCCTCCGCGTCATCCCGTCGTGGATCCGTTCGACCTGCGGCCGGAAAGCTTGAGAGACGAAGCGCCGGTCGGCGTTACCGAGCGGGTCGATGGCCGGCGCCCGCGGATGGGTGTTAGGCTCGGGGCGCGAGCGCGCGCGACGTGGACGCGAAGGAGGAATCGAGATGCTGATGGCGCTGATGCTGACGATGCTGATGGGATCCCCGGCCTCGGCCGTGGACGTGCAGATGGGTCAGAGCGTGGACATCATGAAGATCGGCTATCGCCACTGGAGCCCGAACGACTGCAAGGCGTTCCTGCGCCACAGCGACAGCTACTGCGACACGGGCGACTGCAAGGCGATCCTCCGCAACAGCGACAGCTACTGCGACACGGGGGACTGCAAGGCCATCCTGCGCGGCAGCGACAGCTACTGCGACAGCGGCGACTGCAAGGCGATCCTCCGGAAGAGCGACAGCTACTGCGACACGGGGGACTGCAAGGCGTACCTCCGGAAGAGCGACAGCTACTGCGACACGAACCCGTGCAAGGCGTTCCTGCGCGGTAGCGACAGCTACTGCAATTGACGTGACGACGGCGTCCTCGAGGCGACGCCCCGTCGCCTCGACGTCCTCGTGCCGCTCACCAGGTGAGCGCGGCGCCCGTCGGGGTCACCGAGAAGGTGGGCTCGACGGGCCCCGGTGGCTCGACGCGCGTCGCCGCCTGCGCCACCTCGTAGCGGCGCGCGCTGACCTGGATCGCCGTCACGACCGCGCCGACGGCGAGGGCCGAGCCACCGACGACCAAGCCCATCGTGGGGCCGATGTTGCCGATGCCGCAGAGATCCTCCGCGCCATCGGATGAGCAATCGTCGAAGCTCGCCGCGCTGACCGCCGTGAGACCGAGACCGATCCCCATCGTCACGAGCCCGGCGACGGGGGCAGGCCTCTCGACGGCGTGCTGCGAGGACGCGCAGGCGGCGAACGAGGCCACGAGCAGGACGACGAGACCACGAAGACATTGGCGTGAGCGCGCTGAGAGGGACATGGGGGCTCCTGGGTGTGGAGCCGACCGAAGCAAGCGCCGGGCCAGAGGCGCGGGACGGCGCACTTCCGCCGAACGCGAGCCTCGCCGCGACCTCCGGCGGGCGCTGGACAGGTCCACGCGGAGTAGGCGTGCCGCAACCTGGACAGCCGCTTGGAGTAGGAGGCGCGCCGTCCCCGTCGTCGAGTAGCGTCGCGCGCTCAGCGCGGCGCGTGCGGCGTCCGCGGGTAGCCGACCTTCTCGCGCGCCCGGCCCATCACGTCCTGCGCCACGACGCGCGCCTTGTCGGCCCCCGCCGCGAGCACCTCGTCGAGGTACCGCGGGTTCGCGATGAGCGCGTCGTACTTCTCGCGCAGCGGCCCGAGCGTCCGGTCCATCGCCTCGAGGAGCGCCATCTTCGCGTGGCCGTAGCCATACCCGCCGCGCCGGTAGGCCGCCTCCATCTCCGCGAGCTCCTCCGGCGTCGCGAAGTAGCGGTAGAGCGCCACGACGTTGCACGTCGCGGGATCCTTCGGCGCCTCGAGCGGCGTCGAGTCCGTCACGATCTGCGCGATCCGCTGCTTCAGCTTCTTCTTCGACAGGAAGATGTCGATGCCGTTGTCGTACGACTTCGACATCTTGCGCCCGTCGAGCCCGGGGATCGTCATCACCTCCTCGCGCACGAGCGGCTCCGGCAGCCGGAACGTCTCCCCGAAGTGGTAGTTGAACCGCTTCGCCATGTCGCGCGCCATCTCGACGTGCTGGATCTGGTCCTTCCCGACCGGCACCACGTCGCTGTCGTAGATGATGATGTCGCTCGCCATCAGCACCGGGTACGCGAAGAGCCCGTGCAGCGCGGTGCCCTCGTCCCCCTCCGCCTTCCGCGCCTTCCACGCGTGCGCGAGCGAGAGCTCCCCCATCGTGATGACGCACGACAGGAGCCACGTCAGCTCGCACACCTCCGGCACGTCGCTCTGCCTGAAGAACGCCGTCCGCTCCGGGTCGAGCCCGCACGCGAGGAACGTCGCCGTCAGCTCGTACGTCGAGCGCCGCATCTCCTCCGGGTCCCGCACCGACGTGAGCGCGTGATAGTCCGCCGCGAAGTAGTACGCGTCGTGCGTCTCCTGCAGCGCGATCGCCGGCACCACCATCCCGAGGTAGTTCCCGAGGTGCGGCGAGCCGGTCGGCTTGATCCCCGAGAGGCTCCGCTTCCGCCGCTGCGCCGCCGCCGCTTTCGTCGTCGTCGTGTCGCTCATCGCCGTCCTCGCTCCCAATGAAGGCGCGTGAGTCTGCCCCGGCCCCGGCGCGACCTCAACCACCGAATCGGCCGCGCGCGCGCCGCTACTCCGCGACGTAGACCTCGACCCACGCGCCCGGCTCGACCTCGCTCCCGGCCGCCGGCTTCGTGAGGATCACGTGCCCCTTCGGCACGCTCGGGCTGAAGCGCTCGAGCACGCGCGCCTTGAGCCCCGCCTCGTCGAGCCGCGCCCGCGCCTCGCTCGCCGGCAGGCGCGCCGTCGACGGCACCTCGACCGACGCCTTCCCGCGCGCCACGCGCAGCGCCACCGCGCCCCCCGCGGCGAGCAGCGCGCCGCTCGCCGGCTCCTGCGAGACGACGCTGCCGACGACCACGTCGTCACCCTCGGCCGGGACCTCCGAGATCTCTCCCACCGCGAGCCCCGCCGCCTTCAGCGCCCGGCTCGCCGCCGGCACCTTGAGCCCGACGACGCTGGGCACGCCGACCTCCTCGGCAGGCGCGGCGGCCGTCTCCCCAGGCGCAGGCCCGCCGTCCGGGTCGGGCTCGGCCGCGAACCTCGGCGCCACCGGCGTCGCCGCGACCGCCACCACCGCGGGGGGCGGCGTCGGCGCCACGAGGTGCGCCTCGACCACCGTCCAACGCGCCACGACCGACCCGGGGAGGATCGACTGGTCGAGGAGCGGCGCCGCGTCGAGGCTCCCCTCGGGGCGCGCGCCCACCACGTGCAGCGCGATCCCGAGGTCGAGCGCCTTCGCGCGCGCGTCGGCGAACGTGAGGTCGGTGAGCTCTGGCACCGTGACCGGCTCGTGCGACGCGTTCTTGCGCGCGTCGCCGCGCACCACGTCGAGCACGAGCAGCAGGAGCCCCGCGCCGATGAGCGACACGAGGAACGAGAACATCACGACGAACCCGAGGCCGAGCTCGCGCGAGCGCGGCAGCGGCGGCGGGTACTGCGGGTTCGGCTGACGTACCGTCCAGTTGGGGTCCGAGGCCATGGGCCGCAGCGAAACAGGAATCGCGCGCCTGGACAAGTTCCGTCGCGGCTAACCCGCCTGCTTCTGCTTCTTCACGCTCGCGTCGGCCTTCTCCTTCGCCGCCGCGAACTGGCCGTTCATGCTCGTCGCCACGTCGCCCGTGGCCTTCCCGGCGTCCTTGTCGACCTTCGCCGACAGCATCTCCGACGCCTGCCCGGCCCCGCCCTCGATGCGCCCCTGCGCCTCGGCCGGCGCACCCTTGACGCCGCGCACGGTCGAGACGACCTCGTCCACCTCGGCCTTCGCCTCGGGCCGGAGCATCGCGGTCGTGCCGTCGGCCCGCCGGATCGGCGTCACCGCGAGCTCGGCCATCACCTTCTGCGCCTCGGCCGCCTGCACCTCCGCCTTCTCGGTGCCGGCGAGCGACTCGCTCGCGAACGACGACGCGATGGCCTTGAGGGCGCCCGTGATCCCCTGCCGCAGGCTCGCCTTCTGCTCGTCCGCGATGGCCCCGATCTGCGACTGGAACTCGCCGAGCGCGAGGTCGTTCTCCTGCTTCAGCTTCGCGGCCTTGCCGTCGTAGCCGCTGACGTAGTCGTTCACCTTGCCGCCGAAGAGCGCGCTGAAGAAGGAGAACACGAGCTCCGCGACGTACTTCACGACCGACGACGCGGCGGACAGGAGCTCCTTGCCGAACCGCAGCGCCGATCGTGCCCCCGCCGGCGCCATCGACACGATCGCCTGCGCCGCCCCGGCGAGGATGGCCTGGATGAGCTCGGCGGGCTTCGCGAGGCGCGCCGAGAGCGCGCTCATCGCCTGCGTGAGCGTCGGCAGGAACAGGTCCTGGACCGCGCCCATGCCGGCGTGGACGCCGCGCAGCTTCTCCGTCGCGGTCGCGACGTCGATCGACCCGTCCGCCGCCTTCGCCGCGCCCGGCCCCGCGGCCGACAGGAGCGCCGGCGGCGCCGGCAGCGCGCTCGAGAGCGGCGCGACGTCGCTCTGTGCCGCCGCGGCGCCCGTCGTCGACCCGAAGCCCGCCGGCGCCCCCCCGGGCGCGGCCTTCGCCTGCACGACCTCGGACTGCTCGAAGCGCCCGCCGCCCACGACCTGGCTGCGGTCGACGCGCGTCTCGTCGACGTCGTCCGCCGCCTCGGGCCTGCCGGCCATGCGCTCGCCGACCTTGGCGCCGCCCATCTTCACGTCCTCGATGATCTCCATGATCCAGGTGTCCGGGTTCGACGAGATGACACCGTTCTGCTCGAGGAGGCCGATGGCCGCCTTGAACGGCGACAGGAAGTCGATGTGGAACGAGCCCGACAGGCCGCAGCCGACGCCCACCGCGCCCATGAGGTGGGCGTCGATGGTCAGGACGCCGTCGCGGATCATGAAGCCGCCGCCCGCCGAGCCGCCGGCGCCCGCCGCCGCGGTGCCGGTCACGTCGAAGCCGATCGCGTCGACGCCGTTGAGATCGAGCGCCGCCCCACCGTGGAGCTGCGCCCGCGCCCCGGCGAACGCCTCGACGCCCCCCGCGACGCCGATCGAGCTGAGCCCGACCGCGACCTGCCCGGTCGCCCCTGCGCGCGCGCCGGCGAACGCGTCGGCGCCGATCTTGCCGGAGAGCCCGAGCCCCCCGACGGCCAGGCGCCCCGCGCCCTCGACGTCGGCCGAGGCGCCGGCGTGCGCCTCGGCCGCGCCGCGGGCGAGGAGCCCCCCCGCGAGCGAGGCGCGGACCTCGCCCTCGGCGCCCCCCGCCGCGCCGGCGTCGGCGTGCGCGTCGACGCCGATGCCGGCGTCCACGATCTGGTAGCCGCCGACGTCGATCCCGGCGCCCGCGGCCCCGTTGATCCCGAGCTCGGCCAGCGCGCTGACGTTGGCCTCGCCGGCGGCGCCGGCGCTGAGCCCCTCCGCGTACGCCTCGCCCTGCGTGGCCCCCTTCACGCCGATCGACGCGTCGGCGCCTGCCTGGGTGGCCGCGTGGAGCATGTTGCCGCGCTCGCCTGTCCGCGGATCGATGCCGCCGAGCCGCGGGCCGAGGTCGCGCTCGGCGCTCACGTGGGCGCCCGTGCGAGCGCCCGCGAACGCCTCGGCGCGCCCGCCGGCGCCGATCTTGTCGCCCTTCGTCCAGTCGGCGTCCTTCCCCGAGGTGTAGCTCGCGGCTTCCACCGCGGCGCCGCCGTGGATGCTCGCGTCGGAGTTCGACTTCGCGCGGTCCTCGGGGCCCTTCGTGCGCGTCGACTCCGCGGCGATCGCCGTGCCGATCCCGACGATCTCGTCGCCGTCGCGCACGTCACCGTTCTGCGGGTCGGGCGCCTCCCCGTTGTCGCGCCGCTCCTTCGCGTCGTCGAGGCGCTCGTTCATGTCGCCGAAGTCGTAGGCCTTGTCGCTGATCCCGAGCGAGTGCGCCTTGCTGTCGCCGCCCTCGGCGCTCTGCTCGGCGAGGCTCGACCACTTGCTGAAGCCGCCTCCGCCGAGCGTGTGGCCCCTGCCGAGGTTGATGGCGCTCATCTGCACCGGCGCGCCGCCGCTCGCCATGAGCTGGACCGGGGCCCGCCCCGCGTCGACGGCCCCGCCCGGCGCGAGGGCCGCGGCCTCTCGCGCGAAGCCGGCGTCCGGCAGCGCTCGGGGCGCGCGTCGGGCGGGATCGGCGCGGAGCGACTCGCGCTCCGGCGCCGCAGGTGTGGCGCCGCGAGCACTTCGTTGCACAAAGACCGACATGATGGGCCTCGCAGGGAGCGGACGCGCCGGGGCCTCCGCGCGACGGATGTCGGCGAGGGGGGGAGCTCGGCGCGCATGGGCTGAGTCTGCGAGCCTAGCGCCTCATCGGCAGGCGACCATCCGTCGCTCGACGTAGCGGCATCCGCCGATCGACCTACGAGCTCTCTCGCGTCGGCCTCGCCTGCCGGTCTCGCGTCGTCAGCCGTCGAGGTAGTGGCGCTTCGCCCGGTCCCAGATCGGCTGCATGTCGCCCGGGTGGAGGCCGAGGCGCTGGACGAGCTTGTTCACGAGCGCCTTCTCCTCGTGCGCGAACACCCCGTCGGCGAAGGCGAGCGAGATCGCCTCGCGGAACACGTCGAGCTTCCGCTCGTACGTGAGGCTCGCCGGCGGCCGCGCGTCGACCGGCGGGATCGCGCCCTCACCGCGCAGCATCGCCTTCACGGTCCTGCGATCCGCGTCGCCCACGTCGAGCGCCTTCATGACGGTGTCGATGAACGCGACCTCCATCGGCACGACCTCGTCGTCGGCGCGCGCCACGTGCACGAGCGTGTGCAGGAGATACCAGTCGCCCTCGTTCAGCTCTTTCGTCCATCCCATCCCGCCATCATCGGCCCTCGCGCCCCCCTTCTCAAGCCTGAACCCGCGTCCGCCCCGCGCTCGCCGCGCCCCTCCGCCGCGCGGGTGACGCGCGCGGCCCGCCGGTTGCCGCGTCGCGCTTGACACCCGCCCCCGCGCGGAGGCGAGATCCGGCCCATGTCGGACGCCCACGAGCACCACGATCACCTCGATCCCTACACCTTCGGCCGCGATCAGACGTGCTTCGGCTGCGGCCCGCACAACGACGTCGGGCTCCGCCTCCGCTTCAAGCGCGAGGGCGACACCGTCACGACGCGCTTCACGCTCGCGACCGGCTACGACGGCCCGCCCGGGATCCTCCATGGCGGGCTCCAGGCCATGGTCGCCGACGAGCTCGCCGGCTGGACGCTCGTCGGCCTGCGCGGTCGCATCGGGCTCACGACGTCGATGAACGTCCGCTACATCCGCTCGCTCTACCTCGGCCGCGAGGTGCTCGGCACGGGCAAGATCCTCACCGAGGGCGAGAACACGGCGACGCTCCGCGTCACGCTCTCGCAGGACGGCAAGGCCGGCTGCATGGCGAAGGTCTCGTTCGCGATGGCCGACGCCGACAAGATGGAGGGGATCCTCGAGAACGGCCTCCCGCCGGGCTGGCGGCGCTTCTTCTCGCCGGAGTAGCCCGTCGCGCC
The DNA here is from genome assembly GCA_020632715.1 of Deltaproteobacteria bacterium. Classification (GTDB taxonomy): domain Bacteria; phylum Myxococcota_A; class UBA9042; order PHBI01; family PHBI01; genus JACKFA01. The sequence continues at coordinate 388,653 of JACKFA010000002.1, read as the reverse complement.
GCCCTCTCCGCGGTGACGTCGCGCTTCACGGTCGAAGGGATTAATCTCGGCGCTCCCGGACGTTGCCCCGTCCGGAGCTCATGACATGCCGAACCCGCTCGACCAACGCCTGGCGCGCCTCTCGCGTCGACGTCGCGCCGCCGCCGCGCTCGCCGCCCTCTGGCCGGCCCTCGCGGTCGCCGCCGGCGCCGCCGCGGCGTCGGTCGTGCTCGCCCGCGTCGGCCTCGTCGCGCTCCGCCCCGCGCTCCCGCTCGTGCTCGCGCTCTGCGGCGCCATCCCGCTCGCCCTCGCGGCCGTCGCCGCGGCGCGCGCCGCGAGCCGCGCGGGCTCGTCGCCGCCCACCTCGACCGCGACGCCGGCGCCCACGGGCTCGTCATGGCCCTCGCCGACCTGCCGGAGGGCGAGCGCGACCCCGCGTGGTCCGCGCGCGCCGCGGCCGGGCTCGCCGACGCCCGCCACGCCCCCTGGCCGCGCCGCGGGCTCCTCGCGGCGTGCGTCGCCCTCGCCGTGCTCGCCCTCGCCTTCGTGATCCCCGAGCACACGCCCCCGGAGCCCGTCGCGCCGCCACCGGTCGACGCCCACTTCGCCCCAGTCGAGCGCCGCCTCGACCGCCTCGAGCGCCTCGGCCTCGCGACGCCCGAGGAGGTCGCGCGGCTCCGGCAGGACCTCGAGCGCCTCCGCGAGGAGGCCCGCGAGGACGGCATGAGCCAGGCCGCGTGGGACGGCCTCGACCGCCTCGACGCGAGCGAGCGGCAGTCGCTCGAGAAGGCCGAGAAGGCGCTCGCGCAGGCGCTCGCGGCCTCGAAGACGCTCGACGCCCCGCGCGCCGGGGACCCGACGCCCGAGGAGGCGCAGCGGCAGGCCGCCGAGGAGCGCGAGCGGCGCCGGCGCGACCGCGACCGCCTGAAGCCGAAGGACCCCGACGCGCCCGAGCCCGGCGAGGCCGCCGCCGCGCGCGAGGCGGCCCGCGAGCGCCTCATGGAGCGCCTGAGCGACGAGCGCGAGCGCGAGCGCCTCGGCGACCTCGCCGGAGCGCTGTCGAAGCTCGCGGAGCAGGCGCCGGGGCTCCTCCCCGCGCTCGACCCGGGCGATCTGAAGGCGCTCGAGCGCCTCCTCGACGCGGCCAAGGGGCTCGACGGGCTCGACGACGCCGCGCTCGAGAAGCTGAAGGAGCTCCTCGAGGCCGCCGCGAAGGCGGGACCGGGCGAGGGCGAGGGCGAGGGCGGCGAGCCCGGCGAGGGGCTCACGCCCGAGCAGATCGACGCTCTCGCGAAGGCGCTCGAGGAGGGCCTCGAGGCCGGCGCCGCCCGGCTCACGAGCGGCGGCGCGGACGGCGCGCGCGCGATGGCCCTCGCGCAGGCGCTCGCGAAGCGCTCGGCGCCGGGCGCGCCGGCCACAGCGAGGGCGGCGGACCGGCCCCCCTCGTCCGCGGCGGCGCCGACCCAGCCGTCGCCCCGGGCGCCACGACCCCGCTCCCCGACGGCGCGGTCGTGAACCCGGACGGCTCCGTCACCCTCTCGGTGACGCGCCGCGCCCCGACGTCACCGAGGGCGCCCCCAGGCCAGCGCCGCCGCCCAGCGCTTCGAGGCCTTCGACGCCGACGCCCGCCGCGCCCACGTCGCCCCGCGCCACCCCGGCGCCGTGGGCCGCTACTTCGAGACGCGCCCGGAGGCGCCGCCCTCCCCGCGCCCGCCCCCCGACGACCGAGGAGTCTCCGTGATCCCCGAGAGCGAGCTCGCCCCCCGCCACGCCGCCGCCGAGCGCCTCCTCGCGGGGCTCGACGCCGTCCTCTACGGCCAGGAGGCCCTCACGCGCCAGGTCGTCACCGCCCTCCTCGCCGGCGGCCACGTCCTCCTCGAGGGCCTCCCCGGCCTCGGCAAGACCGAGCTCGTGAAGGCCCTCGCGCACCTCGTCGGCCTCCCGTGGAAGCGCGTACAGTTCACGCCCGACCTGCTCCCGAGCGACATCACCGGCAACCACATCCTCGAGGAGCGCCCCGGCGGCGGCCGCGCCCTCACCTTCCGCCCCGGCCCCCTCTTCGCGCACATCGTCCTCGCCGACGAGATCAACCGCGCGAGCCCGAAGACCCAGTCGGCGCTGCTCGAGGCGATGCAGGAGCGCTCGGTCACGGTCCTCGACACGACCCACGCCCTGCCCGATCCCTTCTTCGTCCTCGCCACCCAGAACCCCGTCGAGCTCGAGGGCACCTACCCCCTCCCCGAGGCGCAGCTCGACCGCTTCCACGTGAAGCTCGAGGTGCTCGGCGTCGGCCCCGACGTGCTCACGCGCATCCTCACGACCCGCCCCGAGGGCCGCCCCGACGCCCCCGCCGCCGTCCTCGCCGACGGCGAGCTCCGCGACCTCGTCGCCCTCGTCCGCCGCGTCGCCCTCCCCCCCGCCGTCGCCGACTACATCGCGCGCGTCGTCCACGCCACGCGCCCCGAGGTCGCCGGCGCCCGCGCCGAGGTGAAGGACAACCTCCGCTTCGGCGCGAGCCCGCGCGCCGCCATCGCCCTCGCCGGCTGCGCCCGCGCCGCCGCCTTCCTCGCCGGCCGCCCCGCCGTCGGCTTCGCGGACGTCCGCGCCCTCGCGCCGGCCGTCATCGCGCACCGCCTCATCCGCAGCTACGAGGCCAGCCTCCGCGGGCTCACCGCGCGCGACATCGTGGGGAGCCTCCTCGACGCGGTCCCGGAGCTGCCGGCGTGATCGCCTCCCCCCTCGCCCTCCGCGCCGCCGTCGCCGCGCTCCTCGCCCTCGTCGCCGCCGCGGCCGCGCCGGGCGCGGCGCGCGCCCAGGCCATCCGCCTCTCGGCGGCGGTCCCCTGGTACGCCCGGCACGAGACCACGCCGGTCGTCATCACCGCGGGCGGCGTCGACGCGCAAGGCGTCGTCGTCGAGGCCCGCTGCGGCGACGACGTCGGCCGCGCCACCATCGACGTCTCCGCCACCACGACGACGCGCACGACGGTGCTCGTCCCCGCGTCCATCGGCTACCTCGGGAGCTGCTCCGCGAGCGTCCGCTGGCGCGACCCCGGCGACGTCGAGCGCGTCGCGACCGCGCCCTTTCGCGGCAAGGAGGGCGCCTCCGTCATCGTCGTCGACCCGCCGGCCGACCTCGACGACACCTCCGAGTACCGCCTCGCCGGCGTCACCATCGCCGACCTCCCCGACCGCTGGCAGGGCTACCCGACGTCGCTCGCGCTCGTCGTCGACGGGGCCGCCGCCGCGCGCCTCTCGGCCGCCCAGCGCGAGGCGATCGCCCGCTTCACCGTCGCCGGCGGCCGCCTCTTCACCTCCGGCGATGACGCCTCCCTCCGCGCGGCCGGCGCCCTCCCGACCGCCCACGCCGACGACCGCCAGCTCGCCGTCCGCGCGGCCCTCGACGACCTCGACAGCCGCTCGCAGAGCGACGAGCTCCCCTCCCTGGGCGTCCCCGGGACCAACGTCGTCCCGGTCGGCGGCTTCCTCGTCCTCGTCCTGCTCTTCGCGGTGCTCGCCGGCCCGCTGAACCTCTGGTGGGTCATCAAGCGGAGGCGCCGCCGCGCGCTCTTCCTCGTCACGACGCCCCTCCTCTCCTTCGCGACCTGCCTCCTCCTCATCGGCTTCAACCTCGCCTCCGAGGGCCTCGACGCGAAGCGCGTCGCGACGCAGCTGACCTGGCTCGACAGCGCGCGCCACGAGGCGTTCACCTGGGACGCGCTCACGCTCTACACGGCGTTCGGCGAGAGCGAGCTCCGCGCCCCCGCCGAGGCGAACGTCCGCGCCACCCTCGAGACCTACGACCTCAGCGAGGGCGAGTACATCGACGCGGACGTCATCAGCGCCGTCGACAGCGGCCGCCGCGTCACGTGGAGCGGCGCCGAGCAGATCCTCGGCGGCGGCTGGGTCCCCGCGCGCCGGAGCGCGCACCTCGTCGTGGCGACCCCGCGCGCCGAGCGCCGGCGCCTCCTCGTCCACCCCGCGGGGAGCGCGGGCTTCGAGCTCGAGAACGGCCTCGACGTCGCGCTCGCCGACATCACCTGGATCGACGGCGGCGGCACCGAGTGGGTCGCCGCCGGCGCCGGCCCCGGCGAGCGCGTCCCGCTCACGCTCTACGGGCCGCGCCGCACCCGCCTCGCCCCGTCCGACGTCGTCCGCGCCGGCCCCGGCGCCGAGCGCGCCTGGCGCCGCGCGCAGGAGCCGCTCCACGTCCGGGCGACCCTCGCCGCCCCGCTGACGCCGCTCCCGGGCCCCTCCGCCGAGGACGTCGAGCCGACCGCGGCCGTCCTCATCGGCCCGCTCGCCCCCACGACCGCGGAGGCGACGCCGTGACCGAGGTCCGCATCGATCGCCTCTGGCGCCGCTTCGGCGCCACCACCGCCGTCGCCGACGTGTCGTTCGAGTTCACCGCCGGGCAGGTCTTCGGCTTCATCGGGCCGAACGGCGCCGGGAAGACCACGACCATGCGGATCCTCGCCGGCCTCGACGAGCCGAGCGCCGGCGACTGCACGCTCGACGGCCGCTCGACCGTCCAGGACGCCGACCTCGTCGCGCGCCGCATCGGCTACATGCCCGACGACTACGGCACCTACCCGCACATGACCGTCGCCGAGTACCTCGACTTCTTCGCGCGCGCCTACGGCCTCGGCGGCGACCGCCGCGACGCCGCCGTCGCCGACGTCGTCGACTTCTGTCAGCTCGGCGACCTCCGCGAGAAGCTCGTCACCTCGCTCTCGAAGGGCATGCGGCAGCGCCTCGGGCTCGGCCGCGCCCTCGTCCACGACCCGGACCTCCTCATCCTCGACGAGCCGGCCGCCGGCCTCGACCCGCGCGCGCGCGTCGAGCTGCGCCAGCTCATCCGCCTCCTCGCGCGCCAGGGGAAGGCCATCCTCGTGTCGAGCCACATCCTGGCCGACCTCGAGGAGATCTGCGACGCGGTCGCCATCATCGAGCTCGGCCGCGTCGTCGCGACCGGCACCGTGCGCGACATCAAGCGCAGCGTGCAGGCGCGCCTCGAGGACGCCGCGCGCGAGGCCGGCGAGCACGTCGTCGTCGAGGTCCGCCTCGCCCGCCCGCACGCGGAGCTCGCGCGCGTGCTCGCCGAGGAGCCGGAGATCGCGAACGTCGAGATCCACGACGAGCGCGTGACCCTCACCTGCAGCGCCGACCCGGACGCGCGCGCCGCGCTCCTCGCGCGCCTCATCGGGCGCGGCCTCGCCGTCTCCCACTTCGCCGCGCGCGACAAGAGCCTCGAGGACGTCTTCATGCACCTCACCGAGGGGAGGGTCCAGTGACGACCGCCGACGCCCCCGCCGCCGTCGTCACGCGACGCCCCGGCATCGTCCGACGCCTCCTCGACCGCGCGAACCCGGTGCTCGTGCGCTACGTGCGCCAGCAGCTCCGGAGCCGCGCGTTCATCGTGGTCTTCTCGCTCGTGCTCGCGATCGCGACGCTCTGCGCGCTGTCCGTGGCAGGTCAGGTCTCGCTCGGCGACACGGGCGCCGCCCCGGCGCTGCTCGGCCTCCTCTCCGCCACGTGGACCTTCGCCGTCTGGGTGTTCGAGCCGGTGTCGGTCTTCCGCGCGGTCGCTCGCGAGCGCGACGACAACACCTGGGATCTCCTGCGCCTCACGGGCCTCTCGCCCGGGCGCTTCCTGCGCGGGATCATGCTCGCCTCGGTGCTGCAGGGCCTCCTCTACATGGCCGCCATCGCGCCGTTCTTCATGATGGCGTACCTGCTCCGCGGCATCGATCTCGTCACCGTCGCCCTCGCGCTCGTCCTCATCCCGGTGGCCGGCTGGTGCGCCTCGGCCGGCGCCATCGGCCTCGCCTGCCTCGGCTACACGAAGGGGCTCCGCACGGCGCTCACGGCGCTCGTCGCCGTCACGTGCGGCATCATCTGGTTCATGTCGCTCACGATGTGGCTCAACTTCGAGCACATCGGCTTCGCGTTCGTGTTCTTCGGCATCGGCGAGGACGGCGTCTTCATCGCGCTCGACTTCGCGGTCTTCTGGGTCGCCACGTGCCTCGTGCTCGGCGCGGCGCTCCTCCGCCACCCGAGCGCGAACCGCGCGACCGGCCCGCGCGTCCTCGCGTTCCTCATCCCGCTCGACGTCGCCGTCGTCGCCTTCGCCTCCGACCCGCTCGCGAGCCACGAGCTCTTCGGCGTCACGGGGATCGTCGCCGGGCTCTGCGCGTTCGTGCTCGGGATCTTCGCGGTCGCCGAGGACTTCGCCGTCACGCCGCGCCAGGCGCGCGACACCGCGCGCATGCGCTGGTTCCAGCTGCCGGTGCTCTTCGCGCCGGGCGGCGCCCGCGGGCGCGTCGCCTTCGCGGTGCTGAGCGCCCTCGCCGTCGTCTTCGGCGCGCTCTCCGAGCAGGACGACGTCCTCGCCGTCACCCTGGGCCTCGCCTCCTACGCGGCGATCGTGATGGCCCTCGGCGACCTCGTCGGCCGGCGCCTCTACCGGAGCACCGTCACGACGCCGTTCGGGCGGCGCGTGGCGACGGTCATCGTGCTCGCGGTCCTCACGTTCCTGGCCGTCGCGGGGATGGGCCTCGGCCCGAAGAGCCCGCTCGGCCTCCTCTCGCCGCTCCCGGGGCTCTGGCTCCTCGGCGATCGCGGGAGCGACTACGTCGCCATCGTGCTGGTGCCCGGGGTCGTCGCCTGGATCACGATGATCGCGTTCGGCGCGCGCCAGACCCTCACGCGCGACCCGCACGCGGGCGCCCCCGGGGGCCGCTGAGTGCCGGCCTGGGACGAGGCCGCCGTGCTCGCCCAGGCGAGCCGGCTCCGGCTCCTGACGGGCCAGCGCGGCGCCCCGCGCGCGGTCGGCGGGCGCCTCGGGCGCGCGGCCGGCGCGAGCCTCGAGCTCCACGACACGCGCGCCTACCTCCCCGGCGACGACCTCCGCCGGATCGACTGGGGCGTCTACGCCCGCACGGACCAGCTCGTGCTGCGGCGGCGCCAGGCGCTCGTGAGCCCGCGGCTCGTCGTCGTCCTCGACCTGTCGCTCAGCATGGCCGCCTCACCCGCGAAGCTCGCGCTCGCGACCGGGATCGCGGCGCTCCTCGTGCAGCTCGGGCGGAAGGAGGAGGCGCGCGTCGACCTCTGGCTCGCTCATGCTGCAATGCAGCATGCCCCACCGGGACCAGCCGCCTGGCTGGCCGCGCTCCGCGATTGTGCACCGCACGGTCGCGCGGGGCTCCTGGCGGACCCGGCGCCCGCGCTGCCCGCCTTCTCGGAGCGGCTGGTCGTGACGGACGGGCTCTACCCCGAGGGCGCCGCGGCCCTGACGCGCCGCCTCGGCCGCGAGGCCGGCTCGCTCGGCGTCATCGAGGTGCTCGCGCGCGTCGAGCGCGAGCCGCGGCCGCTCGGCCCCGTGCGCCTCGAGGACGTCGAGGGGGGCGCCCGCGACCTCGTCCTCGACGAGCGCGCCTGCGCCGCGTACCGCCACCGCTACGAGCGGCACCAGGCCGGCCTCCGCGAGGCCCTCCTCGGCCGCGGGCCAGGCCTCGTCGCGGTCACCGTGGAGGAGGGGCTCGAGGGGGCCGCGCGCGCGCTCGTCGCCGCGGGCGTCGTCGCGGGAGGGCCCGCGTGACGTTCGGCGCTCCCCTCGGCCTCCTGGGCTTGCTCGCCCTGCCCGCGATCGTGGCGATCCACCTCTTCCGGCGCCGCTACCGGCCGACGCCGGTCACCGGCCTCTTCCTCTTCGGGCCGGCGGTCGAGGCGGCCGCGCCGGGCCGTCGCCGCGCCCCGCTCCGGCGCGAGGCGAGCCTCTGGCTCGAGCTGCTCGCGGCGCTCGCGCTCACAGCGCTCCTCGCCGACCCGCACCTCGACGGCGACGACGCCGCGATCCACGAGGTGATCGTGCTCGACGAGAGCCTCCGCATGGCGGCGCGCGCCGGCGCCGACGGGACCGCGCTCGACCGGGCGCGCGCGGCGCTCGAGGCCCGGCTCGACGCGCTCCCCGCGCGACGCCCGCGTGACCCTCGTCGCGAGCGGCCCGCCCGCCCGCGTGCTCGCGGGCCCGGCGACCTCGCCCGAGCGCGCGCTGGAGGCGCTGCGTGGCTTCGCGCCGGCGACGCGCCCCCACGATCTCGAGCCCGCGCTGCGCCTCGCTCGCCGCGGAGCTCGCGGCCCGCGGCGGCGACGGGGCCCGCGGGCGCGGTGCTCCTCGTGAGCGACCGCGAGCCGCCCGGGCTCCCCGAGGGGTCGGGCTCCTGGCGACGGGGCGGCCGCTCGCGACGAGCGGCGTCGCCGAGGCGCGCTGGCTCTTGCCGGACGCGCGCGGCGGCGAGCGGCTCCTCGTGCGGGTCGCGGCGCACGGCGGCACGGCCCGGGAGCGGGAGCTCGTCGTCTCGAGCGGCGCGCGCGCGCTCGCGCGCCAGACGATCGAGCTCGCGGCGGAGGCCGGCGCGACGCTCGTGCTCCCGCTCCCGGCCGAGGCGCGACCCGAGCGCCTGCGGATCGCGCTCTCGGGGCCGGATCCGCTCGCGGAGGACGACGCGGTCGAGCTCATCCGCCCGGACGCGCGGGAGATCACCGCGACGGTGGCGCTCACCGGCCCGGCGCGAGCGCCGGTCCTCCGCGCGCTCGGCGCCGCGACCGGCGTGCGCGTTGCACAAGAGAATGACGCCAACCTCTTGTTTGTCGACCACTTGACCGATGTTGCACTGCAACATGCCGGCGCCTGGGAGGTCGCGATCGCGGGCGCGGGCGGCCCCCCGGCGCTCGGCCCCTTCCTCGCGGCGCGCGGCGACGCGCTGCTCGCCGGGCTCGACTTCACGGGCGCCGTCTGGGTCGGCGGCGACGCGAACGCGACGGCTCCCGGCCAGGCGCTGCTCGTGGCGGGGGATCAGGTGCTCCTCCGCGACCTCCCGCGCCCCCGCGGGCAGCGCGCGGTCGCGCTCGCGCTCGACGCGGGCGCCGGCACGCTCACGGCGCACCCGGCGTGGCCCGCGCTCATCGACAACCTCGTGCGCGCGCGCCGCGCGGCGCTCCCGGGCCCCGAGCGGCGGAACGTGGGCGCCGGCGAGCAGGTCGCGGTGACGTTGCCCCTGGGCGAGCGGCAGCTCGTGGTCACGGCGCCGGGGCAGGAGGGCCCGGTCGAGATCGCCGCCGACGCCGACGGGCGCGTGCTCCTCCCCGGGTTCGAGCGCGCGGGCGAGGCGACGCTCGCGCTCGGGACGGCCGCGGCGCCGCGCCCCTGGGAGCGCCTGACCGTCGCCGTCATGGACGCAGACCTCGGCGATCTGCGCGACGCCGCCGCGCTCGCCCGCGAGCCGGTCGCCCGCGACGACGCCCGCGTCGCACGGCGCCGCGACCCGGTCACCCAGCTCCTCTACCTCGTCGTCGCCTGCGCCGCCGCGCTCGGCGCGTGGTGGTTCGCCCGCCGCGAGGCCGGCGGCGCGTCGGTGGGCGCGGAGGAGGCGGCGTGGGGCTGACCCTCGAGCTCCCGGAGGCGCTGGTCCTCCTGCCGCTCCTCGCGGTGGCGTGGTTCGCGCTCGCGCGCCGCGGCCGGGCGCGCTGGTGGCGCCTCGCCGCGCTCGCGCTGCTCGGCCTGGCCGCGACCGCGCCGAGCGTCGTCCGCGATCACGGCGGGAGCGACGTCGTCCTCGTGCTCGACCGCTCGGCCTCGATGGGCGGCGAGAAGGAGCGGGCGCAGGAGATCGCGGCGCTCGTCGGCGGGCAGCGCGGGGACGGCGATCGCCTCGCGATCGTCGCGTTCGGCGAGGACGCGCGGCTCGTTCAGGCGCCGAGCGCCGAGGGCGTCGCGCAGGTCCGCGACACGGTCGTCGCCGTCGACGGGAGCGACCTCGCCGAGGGCCTCGCGCTCGCGGGGAGCGTGGTCCCGCCGGGGCGCTCGGCGCGCGTGGTGGTCGTGTCGGACGGCGAGCTCACGGGCGCGTCTCCCCGCCGTGAGGCCGCGCGCCTCGCGCTCCGCGGGTTCGCGGTCGACGCGCTCCCGGTCGCGCGCCCCCCGCGGCCCGACGCCGCCGTCGCGCGCGTGGAGCTCCCGGGGCGCCTCGAGCGCGGCGAGAGCTTCATCGGCACGGCGGAGCTCGTCGGCGACGACGGCGGCGAGCGCGCGTGGCGGGTGGTCCGCCTCGGCGGCGCGGGCGCCGAACTCGTGGTCGCCGAGGGCGTGGCGCGCCTCGCTCCCGGCGCGCCGGCCGTGGTGCGGTTCGCCGATCGCCCCGTCGGGAGCGGCGTCGTCCGCTACGAGGTGCGCCTCGACGCCGCCGGCGACCGCGTCCCGGAGAACAACCGCGCCCGCGCGGCCGTGCTGGTCGCGGGCCGCGAGACGGTGCTCGTGATGTCGCAGGCGGGCGGCGAGACGAACCTCTCGCGCGCGCTCGCGGCCGCCGGCCTCGAGGTCGGGACGCGCGCCGCGGGGCCGCTGACGCTCGGCGAGCTCGCGGGCGTGCGGACGCTCGTGCTCGAGCAGGTGCCGGCGGCGGCGCTGGGCGTCGAGGGGATGGCGGCGGTGCGCAACTACGTCTCGGAGCTCGGCGGCGGCCTCGTGATGACGGGCGGGCGGCAGAGCCTCGGGACGGGCGGCTACTACAAGAGCGAGGTGGAGGCGGTGCTGCCGGTGTCGCTCGAGCTCCGCGACGAGCACCGGAAGGCGGCGCTCGCCATCGCGCTCTCGCTCGACCGCTCGGGCTCGATGGGCGCGACCGTCGCCGGGGGGGCCACGAAGATGTCGCTCGCGAACAGTGGCGCCGTCGCGGCGATCGAGCTGCTCGGGCCGCGCGACGAGGTCACGGTGCACGCGGTGGACGAGGCCGTGCACGTCGTCGTGGCCGCGACGCCCGCGGTCGATCCGGCGGCGATCGCCGCGCAGGTGCGGGGGATCCGCGCGATGGGCGGCGGGATCTACGTGTACGAGGCGCTGAAGGCCGCGGGCGCCGCGGTGCTCTCGGCGTCGCAGGGCGCGCGCCACGTGGTCCTCTTCGCCGACGCGTCCGACGCCGAGCAGCCCGGCGACTACGTGACGCTCGTCGGCGACCTCGCGGCGGCCGGCGTCACGGTGAGCGTCATCGGGCTCGGCACCGAGTCGGACTCGGACGCGGCGCTCCTGAAGGACGTCGCGGCGCGCGGGAACGGGCGCGTGTGGTTCACCGACCGCGCCGAGGACCTGCCGCGGGTGTTCGCGCAGGAGACGCTGCTCGTCGCGCACAACGCCTGGATCTCGCAGCGCGTGGGCATGGCTCCGACCGCGCTCGCGCCGACGGTGCTCGGGAGCGACCCGGCGCTCGCCGAGTGGCCGGCCATCGGCGGCTACAACCTGACCTACCCGAAGCCGGACGCGCTCGTGCTCGCGCGCGCACCGGGCGACCCGGAGGCGCCGGCGGTGGTCGTCGGGCAGGCCGGCACGGGGCGCTCGGCGGTGGTCGCGTTCGACACGGAGCCGCCGGACGACCCGGCGCTCGCGGCGTGGGCGGGCTACGGGCCGCTCGTCGCGGGGCTCGCGCGCTGGACGGCCGGCGCCGGGGACGGCGGGCCGGGGGTGCTCACGGCCACGCGCGAGGGGCGCGAGGTGACGCTCACGCTCGAGCTCGACCCGGCGCGGCGCGCGGAGTGGCCAGCGGCGGCGCCCGGCGCGTCGCTCTCGACCGAGGGGCGGCTCGGCGAGCCGCTGACGGTGCGCATGGAGCCCGTCGACGACGGCGTCTACGAGGCGCGCGTGACCTTGCCCGACGATCGCGTCGTGATCCCCGCGGTCGCGCTGCCGACGGGCCCCGTGGTCGGGCCGGCGGTGGCGCTGCCGTACAGCCCGGAGGCGGCGCCGCGTGGCGGGGTCGGCGCGGGGTTCGCGGCGCTCACGGCGCTCGCGCGCGATGGCGGCGGGGTGGTGCGCGCGGATCTGACCGGGGTCTTCGAGAACCCGCCGTCGCGCGGGCAGCGGACGGAGCTCGCGGCGCTCCTGGTCGCGCTCGCGCTGCTGGCGCTCGTGGTGGAGGTGGCGACGCGACGCCTCGCGCTCGCGTGGCCGCGGCTCGGGCGCGGGCTCGGCGCGGCGCTGCGCGCGCGGTGGTCGCGGCGACGCAGGCGGGCGGTGACGCCGGAGCCGCCGCGAGCCGAGGCGGGCGGTGGCACGGAGACGGCGCCGCCGCCGGGGTCGTCGCCGCCTGGCGCCGCGGAGGGACGCGGGAGCGTCGGCGACGCGCTGCGGGAGCTGAGGAAGCGGCGGGGCTGAGCGCGAGCCCGAGAAGGTCGTTGACACGAGGAGCCCCGGGGCGTTCCCTCGGGGCGTCGCAGAGTCAACGAGGTGCTGCCGGTGCGTCGCGAGTCGTCGCCGTTCGTGTCCGTGTCCGCGTCCGCGTTCGTGGTCGTCGTGGCGGCCGCGCTATCGTTCGGCGCGGCGCTCTCGCTGGGCGCGTGTGGCGACACGGGCTCCGGCGCCGCGGACGACGCGGCGGCCGACGCGAGCGCCCCGCCGGACGTCGACGACGTCGCGCCGGAGACGCTCCCCGACGACGCCGACGAGGACACCCGCGGGCTCGTCTGGCCCGACACGGCTGAGGACGCCGACGACGCCGACGGCGCGGACGACGTAGAGCCGGACGACGTGGACACCGCCGACGCCGTGGACGCCGCCGACGCCGACGTCGAGGACGCGAGCGACGCCGATCCGGACGCCGACACCGCGACCGACGCCGACGCCGGCGTCCCCGACGTCGACATCAGCGTCCTCACGTGCATCTCCGACTGCGGCGACCGCACCTGCGGCGACGACGGCTGCGGGGGCAGCTGCGGCGAGTGCGGCGACGGCCTCGCCTGCGACGGCGGGACCTGCGTCTGCGTCCCGCGCTGCGCCGACGCCGAGGCGTGCGGACAGGACGACGGCTGCGGCGGCGTCTGCGCCACCTGCGACGACGGCGACGTCTGCACGACCGACCACTGCGCCGACGGCGACGTCTGCGTGGGGGAGCCACGGCGCGCCCTCCCGCCGCTGGTGCTCGGCGAGGAGGTGTCGGTGACGGGGGACACGAGCCACCGCCCGGACGACTTCGCCGCCGCCGACTGCCCGGCCGGCGCCCCCGGGCCCGACGCCGAGCACCGCTTCGAGCTCGCCGAGCGGCGCGCCGTCCGCTTCGCCCTCGCGTCCGAGGCGGCGACTCCGCTCCTCCACACCCGCGGCGCCTGCGGCGACGCGAGCAGCGCGTGCGCGCCGGGCGACGCGCTGGCCGCCTTCTTCGACCCGGGCGTCCACCACGTCATCGTCGACGCCGAGGGTGCCGGCGACATCGGCGCCTACACGCTCTCCGCCCTGCTCGTCCCCCACGTCGTGGGGATGACGCCGGGCGCCGTGACGGCCACCCTGACCGTCTCCGCGCTCGCGAGCGACCACTGGACACGCGACCTCTGCGACCCGGGGCAGGTCCTCGTCGGCCTCGTCGGGCACCTCGCGCGCGCGGCCGACGAGAGCGGCCAGCCGACCTTCTACTACCCCGCGATGATGCGCGTCTCCGCGAGGTGCGCGGACTACCACGCGACCACGGCCGACGCGGGCGCGACCTACACGGGCGCGGCCGACGCCCCCTCGCTCCAGCTGCCGTGGCGCGGCAAGGAGGACGACCCGGCGCTCCTCGGCGACAAGCCGGAGGCGCGTTGCCCGGAGGGCCAGGTGGTCACGGGGATCCGCGTGAAGACCGGGCTCATCACGGCCGGCGTGAACGAGGTGCCGCACATCCGGCGCGTCGTGCTGTCCTGCGCGCCGCTGCGCGTCGACGGCGACGACGCAGACGGGGTCTGGCTCATGACGGGCCAGACCACGATCGTGGGGATCGGCAACAACTCCGGCGCGCCGTCCGACACGCTCCTGTGCCCCCTCGGCAGCGTGGCGACGGGGATCGACACGCTCGACGGGCCGGTCGTCCAGGGGCTCGGCATCGTCTGCACGGCCGCGGAGCCGACGTTCGAGGTGGCGCCGGCGCCCTGACGGGACCGGGGTCGCTCGCGGAGCGTCGACGTCGCGGGGGCGATGGAGCGCGCGCGTCCGGCGGCGGCGGGGGCCGGCGCTCGGCTCGCGCGCGTCGGCGCGCCCGAGCGGCCACGTCGGGCCGCCCGGGCTCCGCCATCGAGGAGCCATCGTGCGGTGCGCGCGTCGCGCGCGCTCGCCTCAATCAGGCGGTGTGCTTCTGGCGCGACTGGATCGTGCCGTCCTGGTAGTGGATGACGAGGTCGGCGTTGGCCTTCCTGGCGCGCTTCCTGGCGGCCTCGAGGCTCTCCTTCTTGGTCCCGTACTCCTTGTGGCCGTCCGGCCCGCGCACGACCCAGCCCTTGAGGCTCGGCTGCACGTGGAAGACGGGGCCACCGGTGTCCGACGTGACCTCCCACTTCTCGAGCACGGCGCCCTCGTCGGAGAGCACGATGAGCGGGAGCGAGCGCGAGCGGGCGAGCTCGCTGCCGCGGCGCAGCGCGTCCTCGTAGTTGTCGAAGGTGTAGCCCTTCTCCTTGTCGGTCTTGTCGGAGATGAGCGTCCACTGGCCGTCCTCGCCGTGGACATAGAGGGCGGTCGCGTTCTTGCCGAGCTCGCTCTCGTCGAGCGCGAAGGCGCGCGCGATGCCGTAGGAGATGGCGCGGTCGGGGTGGCGCCCCTCCTTGAGCTCGGTGTTCGCGTAGTCGAGCGCGAGGCCGCGAACCTTCGACGGCAGCGAGGTGATGGCGGGCGGACAGTTCTCGAGCGTCCAGTAGGGGGTGTTCATACGATGACTCCTCTTCGTTTCCATGGTGCGCCCGCTCGGGGCGGGCTCGCGAGAGGAGTAGAGCAACGGCCGTGCCACGATCGCCCGCGCGGGCGATAGCGGCCGCCGAGCGCGGCGTGCGCGCGATGAGCGGCCACCGGCGCGCCTCAGGCGACGCCGGGACCGTGAGGCAAGTTGCCCCGCGCCGGCTCGACACTGTTCCGTCTGGTCCCGCCGCGAGCTCGGGGCGAGCGCCACGCGCGGGCGTCTCAACGGCCTCGCAAGCGCCTTTGCCGAGCGTGGCACGCCGTTTGCGACCGTAGCGCTGCGAGCCCCGCGAGCCGGGGTGGGCGCCCCGAGGTCCGAGTCGGCCTCGCGCGCCGGTAACCCTCAGACCGGGAGAGACTCATGCTGGGATGGACCATCCTGTTCTTCGTCGTCGCGATCCTCGCGGCGCTCTTCGGCTTCACGGGCATCGCCGCGGGCGCGGCGGGCATCGCGAAGGTCCTGTTCTTCATCTTCCTCGTCCTCTTCGTGGTGAGCCTGCTCGCCGACATCGTGCGTGGCCGACGCCCTCTGTGACGCGCGCGTCGAAGCACGCCCCCCGACGAACGAAGCGATGGAGATCGAATGAACGCCGACACGCTGAAAGGTCAGTGGAAGCAGCTGATGGGCGCCGTCAAGGCGCAGTGGGGCCGCCTCACGGACGACGACCTCACGACCATCGACGGAGACCTCGACCGCCTGCTCGGCCGGATCCAGGAGCTCTACGGCGAGGCGCGCGACACCGTTCACGCGAAGCTCGCCGAGATCGCCGAGAAGATCCGCGACGCGCTGGCCGACCCGCGCCACGGCGAGACGGTGGAGACGCCGACGGCCTGAACCGCCGCCGCGCCGACCGCGTTCGGGAGCCTCGGGATGACCACCATCCCGGGGCTCTCGTCGTCTCGGGGCTCCGGCGAAGGAGCAGCCCGCGCTACTTGCCCGCCGTGCAGGCCATGGCGCAGCGGAACCCGGTGAGCTCGTCGGTCGAGCCCGTCGAGTAGCCGTGGCGGCGCATGGTGGCGGAGATCGCGTCCGCGTCGCGGTTGTTGTACGACCCGCCGCGGCACACGTGGTACTCGCCGCTCGCAGCACCCTGGGGGTCCGTCTGCGCGCCGCTCGGGTAGCGCGGCGCCCAGACATCGCTCACGAGCTCGCACACGTTCCCGGCCATGTCCTGCACGCCGTAGGGCGACGCCCCGCCCTTCTTCGATCCCGGCTTCACGGTGTCGATGTAGAGGTGCCCGCCGGTCGACCAGTGCGCCCGCGACAGCGTCGGCTTCTGGTTGCCCCACGGGAACCTGCGCCCGTCCGTGCCGCGCGCGGCCATCTCCCACTCGGCCTCGGTCGGGAGGCGCTTGCCGACGTGCGCGCAGTAGTCGCGCGCCTGCTCCCACGTGACACAGTTGGCCGGGTGGTCGGCGAACTTCTCGCGCGGCACGTTGCAGCCCGAGTAGGTCTGCGTCTCCGAGCACGCGCCGTCCTTCTGGCAGGCGGCGTACGCCTTCGCGGTGACCTCGTAGGTGTCGATGCAGTAGGGCGAGAGCGTGACCTCGTGCGCGGGCCCGCGGTCGTCGTCGGCCTTGGGATCGCCCATGGTGAAGGTGCCGCCCGGGACGTACTGCATGCCGGCGGGGCACGCGTCGACGCACTTCCCGGCGGCGTCGGCGACCTGCCCCTTCTTGCAGCCGGGGGCGGCGCCCGCGAGGCCGGGGGCGGCGACGAGGGCTGCGAGGGCGCCGAGGCGGGCGAGGCGGTGGCGTCGGGTCATGTTGGCATCTCCTCGGTCGGGCGTGCCCCGTCCTACCACACGCGCGCGCGGCGCGGCATTCCCGGGCGCACGCGCGCCTTGCCAGACGCGGCGCGCGCGGCCTATGACGACGGCTCGACCGCCCGAGGAGGCCCAGGACATGCCATCTTCCACGCCCCGCGCGCTCGCGCTGCTCGCCGCTGCCGCGGTCCTCCCAGCGGCCGCGTGCGCCCATGAGGCCGCCACGCGCTGCCCGGATCCGGCGCCGGCCGCGGCGCCTCCCGCGGCGACCGCGCCGACGGTCGCCGACGCGCGGGCCTTCCTCACGAGAGCCGACGGCGAGCTTCGGAAGCTCATCACGGACGCCGAGCGCGCCGGCTTCGTGTCGCAGACGTACATCACGCACGACACCGAGACGATCTCGGCGGCGGCGGACTCGGCGCTGATGGCGTGGATCTCGGCGGCGGTGCCGCTCTCGCGCACGTTCGGCGGGCTCGCGCTCGACGCGAAGGAGAAGCGTCAGCTCGCCCTCTTGCAGTCGCGCATCGCGCTCCCGGCGCCGGCCGATCCGGGGCTCCGGGACGAGCTCGCCACGCTCGCGTCGCGGCTCGACGGGCACTACGGCGCGGCGAAGGCGTGCCGGACGGTCGCGGGGAAGGAGCAGTGTCGTGACCTCGACGAGCTCACGAGCGCGCTCCAGGACCCGAAGGCGAGCTGGGACGAGCTCGAGGCGGCCTGGACGGGGTGGCACGACACGGCGGCCGAGACGAAGCCGCTCTACGCGCGGTTCGTCGAGCTCGCGAACCAGGGGGCGCGCGAAATCGGCTATGGCGACCTGGGTGAGAGCTGGCGCGCCGGGTACGACATGCCGCCGGCGGCGTTCGAGGCCGAGGTGGAGCGGCTCTGGCAGCAGGTGAGGCCGCTGTACGAGAAGCTCCACTGCTACGTGCGGCGCCAGCTCACGAAGCGGTGGGGCGCGGTGAAGGTGCCGCCGGGGGCGCCTATCCCGGCGCACCTGCTCGGCAACATGTGGGCGCAGGACTGGTCGTCGCTCTTCCCGCTGGTGGCGCCGTATCCGAAGCACGCGCCGCTCGACATCGCGGCGGCGCTCGCGCGGAAGCACGTCGACGCGCAGGGGGTGGTGCGCTACGCCGAGGGATTCTTCGTGTCGCTCGGGCTCCCCAAGCTGCCGGACACGTTCTGGGAGCGGTCGATGTTCGTGAAGCCGCGCGACCGCGAGGTGGTGTGCCACGCGTCGGCGTGGGACCTGACATACCGCGGGGACGTGCGCCTGAAGATGTGCATCCAGGGGTCGACGGACGACTTCCTGACGGCCCACCACGAGCTCGGCCACATCTACTACTACCTCGCCTACAAGGACGCGCCGACGCTCTTCCAGGACGGCGCGAACGACGGCTTCCACGAGGCGATCGGCGACGCGATGGCGCTCTCGGTGACCCCCGAGTACCTCGTGAAGGTCGGGCTCTTCGACAAGGCGCCGGGCGACGAGCAGGCGATGTTGAACGAGCAGATGAAGCGGGCGCTCGAGAAGGTGGCGTTCCTGCCGTTCGGACGGCTCATCGACCAGTGGCGGTTCGACGTCTTCTCGGGGAAGACGACGCCCGCGGACTACAACGCGGCGTGGTGGGCCCTGAAGCGCCAGTACCAGGGCGTGGCGCCGCCAGAGGCGCGACCGGAGGGGGCGTTCGACCCGGGGGCGAAGTACCACGTGCCGGGGAACACGCCGTACATGCGCTACTTCCTCGCGGCGATCCTGCAGTTCCAGATCCACCGCGCGCTGTGCAAGGCGGCGGGGCACGAGGGGCCGCTCTACACCTGCTCGATCTACGGCGACGTCGAGGCCGGGAAGCGCCTCGAGGCGCTGCTCGAGGCCGGCTCGAGCCAGCCATGGCAGGACTCGCTCGCGGCGCTCACGGGAGGCGAGCGGGAGATGGACGCGACGGCGATCCTCGACTACTTCGAGCCGCTGTCGCGCTGGCTCGACCAGCAGAACGAGGGCCAGACCTGCGGCTGGTGACGCGACCTCTGATTGACGCTGCCGACCAGGCGGCTCGCGCTCCGTCGTGGCTGCAGCCTGGTCGCGCCGATGCCCTGCCGTAGTCGCGGCGGAGAGCGCGCCGGGAGGGAGCTGGTGCGCCTCCCGGGCATCCCGTAGCCCACGGTCACGCGTCACCTCCGGATCCGGTTTGATGACGGCCTCGTCGACTTCCGGTCGGTGGCGCGCGCCGCGTCGACGCGCTGAGCGCTCGCCGAGGAGCCCGGCGGGACGAAGCTCGACCTCACGCCACCGTGGCTCGGCGCGCGGACCGCGGGCGGCTTGGGCCCGCGACGCCCCCCACCTCGACCTCACGACGTCGCGCCTCGCGGGCCACCGACTCGCCACCTGGCAGGCGCGGGGCGACCCGCCGGCGCCGAGCGACGCGCGCTGGTATGCGCGCGCGAGCGCTGCGGCACGAAGCCCATGTGCCAGTCTGCGACGCGACGCCACATCGCCGATGTGCCACTCGGAACCGCAGCGGGAGACAGGGCGCAGAAAAAGAAGAAGCCCCGTGGGTTTCCCCACGGGGCTTCAGAGAATCCGGCAGCGACCTACTCTCCCACAGAGGAATCCCTGCAGTACCATCGGCGCGCGAGGTCTTAACTTCCGAGTTCGGGATGAGATCGGGTGTGGCCCCTCGGCTATAGCCACCGGAAAGCGAAAACTGTTGGATATTTGAGCGAGTCGCCGAGCCGACCAGGTGGCCGGCAGGGCTGAAGAGCGTCTCGAGCGTTGAACACCGGTGAAGAGTGCGTGGGAAGGGACAAGGCGAATGGTCAAGCCTCACGGCCTATTAGTACTGGTAAGCTAAACGCCTTTTCCGACGCTTACACACCCAGCCTATCAACCTTGTAGTCTTCAAGGGGCCTTCAGGAGGCATAAGCCTCGGGAGTTCTCATCTTGAGGTCGGCTTCCCGCTTAGATGCTTTCAGCGGTTATCCGATCCCGACGTAGCTACCCAGCCGTGCCTCTGGCGAGACAACTGGAGCACCAGTGGTCGGTCCATCCCGGTCCTCTCGTACTAGGGACAGCTCCTCTCAAAACTCCTGCGCCCACGGCGGATAGGGACCGAACTGTCTCACGACGTTCTAAACCCAGCTCGCGTACCGCTTTAATTGGCGAACAGCCAAACCCTTGGGACCTGCTCCAGCCCCAGGATGCGATGAGCCGACATCGAGGTGCCAAACCTCCCCGTCGATGTGAACTCTTGGGGGAGATCAGCCTGTTATCCCCGGAGTACCTTTTATCCGTTAAGCGACGGCCCTTCCACGTGGAACCGCCGGATCACTAAGACCTGCTTTCGCACCTGCTCGACTTGTAGGTCTCGCAGTCAAGCTCCCTTATGCCTTTGCACTCTACCGCTGGTTTCCAATCAGCGTGAGGGAACCTTTGCACGCCTCCGTTACTCTTTGGGAGGCGACCGCCCCAGTCAAACTACCCACCAGGCAGTGTTCCTGGCGTGGATATACACGCCGAGGTTAGGCATCCAGGCTAGCCAGGGTGGTATTTCAAGGTTGGCTCCACCGAGACTGGCGTCCCAGCTTCACAGCCTCCCACCTATCCTACACAGACTAACCCGAAGACCACTGCCAAGTTGTAGTAAAGGTTCACGGGGTCTTTCCGTCCTGCCGCGGGAACCCGGCATCATCACCGAGAATTCAATTTCACTGAGTCCCTGGTTGAGACAGTGGGGAAGTCGTTACGCCATTCGTGCAGGTCGGAACTTACCCGACAAGGAATTTCGCTACCTTAGGACCGTTATAGTTACGGCCGCCGTTTACCGGGGCTTCGATTCAATGCTTCACCTTGCGGCTGACATCTCCTCTTAACCTTCCGGCACCGGGCAGGCGTCAGTCCGTATACGTCGTCTTACGACTTCGCACAGACCTGTGTTTTTAGTAAACAGTCGCTACCCCCGCTTCGCTGCGACCTCCGCTGACTCCCCGAGCAAGTCGGTTCACCTTGGAGGCACACCTTTTCCCGAAGTTACGGTGTTAATTTGCCTAGTTCCTTAACCAGGGTTCTCTCAAGCGCCTTGGGATACTCTCCCTGCGTACCTGTGTCGGTTTGCGGTACGGACAGCCTGCATTCTCGACCCGCAGCTTTTCTAGGAAGCATGGAGTCACTCAGTTTGGCTTTCCACGTGGTGGTCCGCCACTCATCACCTCTCGGTATTGACCCCCCGTTTGTCCGTCACGGTCCTAGGGGATCTACCTACGGGCTTGAACCGGTAGCCAATATCCGGCTGAGCTATCCTTCTCCGTCCCTGCTGGCTTCAACAAATACAAGCTGGTTCAGGAATATTAACCTGATTTCCATCACCTACGCCAATTGGCCTCGGCTTAGGACCCGACTAACCCTGGGCGGACGAGCCTTGCCCAGGAAACCTTACGCTTCCGGCGAGCGGGTTTCGCACCCGCTTATTCGCTACTCATGTCGGCATCTTCTCTTCTAGAAGCTCCACACGTCCTTGTCGGTCGTGCTTCGACGCCGCTAGAATGCTCCCCTACCGCTCTTGCAAAGCAAGAACCCGCAGCTTCGGTGACATGCTTGAGCCCCGTTATATTTTCCGCGCAGATTCACTAGACCAGTGAGCTATTACGCTTTCTTTAAAGGGTGGCTGCTTCTAAGCCAACCTCCTGGTTGTCAATGCGCTTCCACAACGTTTACCACTTAGCATGTGCTTGGGGACCTTAGCTGGCGATCTGGGCTGTTTCCCTTTTGTCCGCGGACGTTATCACCCACGGGCTGACTCCCGAGCTGTACTCATCGGCATTCGGAGTTTGATTGGGTTTGGTAACCTGGTGGGGCCCCTAGCCCAGTCAGTGCTCTACCTCCGATGGTAATACTCGAGGCTATACCTAAATATATTTCGGGGAGAACCAGCTATTTCGAGGTTTGATTAGCCTTTCACCCCTACCCACAGCTCATCCCCCAAATTTTCAACTTTGGTGGGTTCGGGCCTCCACGCGATTTTACTCGCGCTTCACCCTGGCCATGGGTAGATCACCTCGTTTCGGGTCTACTCCACGCGACTTGTCGCCGGTTAAGACTCGCTTTCGCTTCGCCTACGCATCACTGCTTAAGCTTGCCACGTAAAGTAACTCGCCGACTCATTATGCAAAAGGCACGCGGTCGTACTGGTCGAAACCATAGTACTTCCACTGCTTGTAGACTTTCGGTTTCAGGTACTATTTCACTCCCCTCGCTGGGGTGCTTTTCACCTTTCCCTCACGGTACTGGTTCGCTATCGGTCACCGGGTAGTACTTAGCCTTGGAAGGTGGTCCTCCCTTATTCAGACGGGGTTTCACGTGTCCCGTCCTACTCGGGGTCGTGCTCGGCGCTCTCGAACTTTCGCATACGGGGCTTTCACCCTCTCTGGCCCGACTTTCCAGACGGTTCCGCTAGTTCTGAAGCTACCTTTGTCGCACGCCCGCACCCCGCAGGACCGTGGTCCTACGGTTTGGGCTGGTCCCCGTTCGCTCGCCGCTACTAGGGGAGTCGCATGTTGCTTTCCTTTCCTGCAGGTACTGAGATGTTTCAGTTCCCCACGTTTGCCCCTCTTTCGAGGTGACGGGCGATTAAGCCCGCCGGGTTGCCCCATTCGGAAATCTCCGGATCAATGCCTGTTCAGCGGCTCTCCGAAGCTTATCGCAGCTATACCACGTCCTTCATCGCCTCCCGGTACCAAGGCATCCACCGAAAGCCCTTATTAGCTTGACCTTCCGCTCGCCTTGTCTTCTATCCCAACGCGCTCTTCACCAGTGCTCAAAACTCGAGCACCGCTCTAAGAACACGCTCAAATATCCAATTGTCATAGAGCGCCGCCGGGCACCCCCGGCAGCCGCGTTCGAGGCGTTGGCCCCGTTCGGCGAGGGCGGAGATTGCTCCAGTGGCCCGGGGGTGTCAACGATTTTTTTGCGGGTGTCACGATGACGTCGCGTCGCCCAGGGCGACGTGGCTCCCGACCACCGCGCGCGAGGACAACGGGTCGCCCGAGAGCGCGCCCTGCCCCGCGGAAGAGCGCGCGCAGCCCTCGCGAGCCGCGCGCGCTCGCCTCGAACGTCACGCCTCGATGTCGTGGTGGTGGAGGCGGTTCACCTCCTCCACGATCTTCGGCTGGAGCGACGTCGGCACCGGCTCGTATCCCGAGAACTCCATGGAGTACGAGCCCTTGCCGCCCGTGATCGACTTGAGCGACGGCGCGTAGGTCAGCACCTCCGCGAGCGGCACCGAGGCCTTCACGACGGAGCTCCTGCCGCGCCCCTCCATGCTCTGGATCCGCGCCCGACGCGTGTTCAGATCGCTCATGATGTCGCCGACGTTCGCCTCGGGCGCCACCACCTCGAGCTGATAGACGGGCTCGAGCAGCACCGGGCGCGCCTTGATCACGGCCTCCCGGAAGGCGTGCCGACCCGCGATCTGGAAGGCGATGTCCTTCGAGTCGACCGGGTGCGACTTCCCGTCGTAGAGCTCGACGTGCACGTCGACCACCGGGAACCCCGCCAGCGCGCCCTTCGCGAGCACCCAGCGGACCCCCTTCTCGACCGACGGGATCAGCGAGTGCGGGATCACGCCGCCGACCGTCTTGTCCTCGAACTCGAAGCCGGCGTCCCGATCGGCCGGGCGCACGCGGATCGCGACCTCACCGAACTGGCCGGCGCCGCCCGTCTGCTTCTTGTGCCGGTAGCGCACGTCCGCCGTGCCGCTGATCGTCTCGCGGTACGGGATCGTCGGCGTCCCGAGCTCCACCGCGACGCCGTACTTCCGCTTGAGCTTGTGGACGGCGACGGTCACATGATTCGCCCCCCTCCCGCCGACCACGATCTCCTTGGTGACCTCGTCGAAGCTCTGCACGAGGCCGGCCTCCTCGGAGAGCAGCTTCTCGAGCGCACCGCGGACCTTGTCCTCGTCCGCCCGCGTCACCGGCTTCAAGACGTACGAGATCATCGGCTGCGGCGCCGGCCCCGCGTCGACCTCGACGGCCTCGCCCTCGTACAGGGTGTCGCCCGTGTGCGTCGACTTCAGCTTCGCCACGGCGAAGATGTCGCCCGCGACCACGCGATCGGCGGGGACCGTCTTCTTCCCGTCGAGGTGGAGGAGGGCGCCGAAGCGCTCGCCGGCGTCGGTGCGCGCGTTCGTCGGGTGCGAGTCCGTCGACGCACCCCCGCGGAACACACGGAAGACGGACAGCTGCCCCATGAAGGGGTCGACGATGGTCTTGAAGCAGAACGCGACCATCGTCCCGGCGCCCCCCTCGAGCTCGACCGTCGCCTCGGGCCGACCCGGCGGATGTACCTTCACCACCCGCTCGAGCGGCGTCGGCATCGCCTTCGCGAAGGAGAGCAGGCGGTCGATGCCGAGGTTCCGCGTCGCGGAGCCGACGAGCACCGGGAGGAGCGCGCCGTTGCCGATGCCCTTGTGGAGCCCGGCGTTGAACTCCTCGTCGGTCAGCTCCCCGTGCTCGAGGTACTTCTCCACGAGCTCGTCGTCGACGGTCGCGACGGCCTCGACGAGCGCCTCCTTCGCGGCGCCGATGACGCCGGCGAGGTCGTCCGGGATGGGGACCTCCTGCCCGCGCCCGCCGTCGCCTTCGTAGGCGTAGGCCTTCCCGCCGATGAGGTCGACGACGCCGCGCAGATCGGGCCCACGACCGATGGGGAGCTCGAGCAGCACGGGCTCGACGCCGAGCTGCGCGCGGATCTCCTCGAGGACGGACTCGTGATCGGTCCGCTCGCGGTCGAGCTTGTTGATGAACACGACGCGCCCGAGCCCCCGCTCGGCGGCGGCGTGGCTCATGCGCTCCGTCATCGTCTCGACCCCATCCACGGCGCTCACGACGAGCACCACGCCGTCGACGGCGTTGAGGGCGGTCATCGCCTCGTCGAGGAAGTCGCCGTCACCGGGCGTGTCCGCGATGTGGAGCTTCAGCCCGTCGTGCTCGGCGGTCAGGAAGGACGTGGTCAGCGAGCCGCCTCGCTCCCGCTCCTCGGGCTCGAAGTCGAGGAGCGACGAGCCATCGGTCACGGAGCCGAGACGCGTGTTGAGACCGGTGATGAGAGCAATTGCCTCGCCGACGCTGGTCTTTCCGGAACCACCGTGCCCGACGAGAGCGAACGTACGGATATCGGCCGAGTCGTAGGTCTTCATGGCGCCTCCAGGGCCGCATCGAGGTCATCCGATGCGTTGGCGCGGATTATCGCGACGGCCGCGGAAAGTCGCAACCCGCCACGTGCCATGCCGTCGCCCTGGCGTCTCGCCGATCGCCGGCCAGGGGCGCGGCGTCCACGCCCCCTCCGGATCAGCTGCGACCGATGTGCGTCGTCATCGCGCGGAGCGCCTGCGGAGCACGAGGAGCGCCATCAGCCCGAAGAGCGCCGCGAGGCCACCGGCCGCGCCGCCGCCCTGACACGCGCCCCCCTGGAGCGCGAGATCCTGGCCGCAGAAGGTGTTGTCACCGTCGCAGGGATCGCGCGGGTTCGTCTGGTTCGCGAACTCCTGCCCGTCGTTCACGCCGCCGTGGTCCGTGTCCGGATCGAGGGGGTTCGTCTCGTTGTCGCCGACCTCGTCGAAGTCGGTCGGGTCGTGGTCGCCGTCGAGGTCCTCGCCGTAGACGCAGGTCGTCGCGGTGGCGCGGAGCCCGTCGCAGAGCCCGTCCCCGTCGGTGTCCGGGTTGACGGGGCTCGTCTCGTCGCTGCCCCAGTCGGCCGAGTTGCGGTCCCCGTCACGGTCTTCGGCGCCGATGCAGGGCGCGACGACGATGGCTCCGTCGCAGAGCCCGTCGCCGTCGGTGTCGGGGTTCTGCGGGTCGGTCTCGTCGCCGGTCCCGCGCACACCGTCCGGCCCCAGGTCCTCACCGAGGTCGATGATGCCGTCGCGGTCGACGTCGTCGCAGGCGTCGCCGACGCCGTTGCCGCCCGGCGCCGGGTAGTTGTCGGCCTGGTCCGGGTTCGGGGTGTCCGGGCAGTTGTCGAGGGCGTCCTCGACGCCGTCGCCGTCGCGGTCGGGCCCCTCGCAGTGGATGAGGTCCCCCTCGCACGGGTCCGTCGGGTTCGTGCCGGCGTCGCGCTCGACACCGTCCTCGACGCCGCCGCCGTCGGTGTCCTTCGCGAGCGGGTTGGTCTCGGTGTCGGCGGGCTCGTCGAAGTCGGTCATGTCGCCGTCCCCGTCGTAGTCCTCGCTGCCGCGGCAGTCCGTCGCGCCGTTGAGGCGGCCGTCGCAGAGGCCGTCCCCGTCGGTGTCGGACTTGATCGGGCTCGTCTCCGTGAAGCCCCAGTCGGCGCGGCTGCGGTCGCCGTCGCGATCCTCGGGGCCGACGCAGGGGGCGACCGTGATCGCGCCGTCGCACAGCATGTCGCCGTCCGTGTCGACGCGCGTCGCGTCCGTCTCGATGCCCTGGTCCCAGCCGTCGCCGTCGAGATCCTCCTGGGAGTCGAGGAGCCCGTCGCCGTCGGTGTCGTCGCAGACGTCGCCCTCATCCGTCGCGGCGGGGTTGTAGCCCGACACGTCGTAGTGGTTGGCCTGATCGGGGTTGTAGACGCCCGGGCAGTTGTCGTTCACGTCGGGGACGCCGTCGTCGTCGATGTCGGAGCCGCCGACGCCGGAGCGCACGACGTTCGAGAGCTGG
>JACKFA010000002.1:0-357500 GCA_020632715.1 Deltaproteobacteria bacterium | reverse complement strand
AGCCCGCCGCCGGCGGCCGTCGCCGATCGCGTGACCCAGCGCAAGGACGACACCGTCGAGGCCGTCACGGCGCGCCTCTCGAAGTACCACTCCGAGACGACCCCGGTGCTCCCCTTCTATGACGCGAAGGGCCTCGTCGTACGCGTCGACGGCGTCGGCGCGCCCGAGGACGTCGCGCTCCGGATCGAGAGCGCCCTCGAGGGCGTCGGCTGATCGCGCGCCGCCACGCTCGTCGTCAGGTGTCGAGCCCGAGCGGCTCGCCACCGAGCGAGCGCGGCTCGAGGATGCGGCGGCTCGCCTCGAAGCGGCCGCCGAAGCGGGCGACGCCGTCTCCCCGCATCCGCGGCGCGTCCTCGCGGAAGTAGCGGTCGAGGTCGTCGCGCGAGTACACGTCGTAAGAGACCGTCCAGAGCGCGACCTCGGCCGGATCGCGGCCCTCGTCCTCCGGGCGCCGCTCGTACCACCGCGCGCGGAAGAAGCCCGGGATCTTGAGCATCTCGCGGATGTGATCGGCGAGCCACGCCGCGTAGGCGTCGGCGATGGCGCGGTCGACGCTGAGGTTCACCTCGTAGATCACGATCATGGCGCGGTCCTCGGCGGGAAGGTGACGGCCGGATCGGGCCGGAAGATGGCGCGCACCGCGCCGTGATCTGAGCCGCCGTAGCCACCGTTCGAGTTCTCGCGGGCGACGCCCACCGTCCGCGGCACGAACGCGGCGAGGCTCGCCCCGTGAGGCACGAGGAGGTGGTCGATCGCGAGGTGCTCGCTCTCGAAGCGGATCGTCCAGTCGGCGCCCGGGAAGAGCTCCGCCGCGAGGCGCACGAGGCCGTCGTCGCCGGAGGTCAACGCGTCGAGCGGGGGCGAGTCGGGCACGTCGTTGAGATCGCCGCCGAGGACCACGGTCGCGCCTGGCTCCTCGGCCGCCACGTCGAGCACGATCGCGCGGGCCGCCCGCGCCTCCGCGAGGCGCCGCTCCGGCTCGTCGTTCACCTTCGAGCGGAAGTGCGCGGCAAACACGATCATCCCGTTCTGGAGCCGCACCTCGAGGAGCTCGCGCGCGAACGTCGTGGTGTCGCCGTTCGGCAGGACGAGCGGCGTCTCGCTGCGGTGCGTCCGGACCTCGGAGAGCGGGATCCGCGCGAGCACGGCGACGTCGATCGACGCGTCGAAGCCGGTCTCGCCGAGGACCTCCGTGACCCAGTCGTCGGGGAGGTAGCTCACGATCGCGTCGAGCGCGCGCTGGTTCTCGACCTCCTCGAGCATGATCACGTCGACCTCGAGCCGCTCGATCGCGAGGGCTATCTGCTGCGCCCGCCCCTCGAACTCGGCCGTCGTCGGCGCGTACTCGAAGTTCGATCCGCCGCAGTGGCCGCTGTCGCACACGTCGTCGAAGAAGAGGTGCACGTTCCAGGTGCCCACGCGCACGAGATCCGGGCCCGGCTGGATGACGTCGGGGCGGGTGTCGCCGTCGGAGGCGGCGTCCGCCGGGCCGCCCGAGCCGTCGCTCGCGCAGGCGGCGACGGACAACGCGAGGAGCGCGGCCGGGATGAGCCCGCGCCGCCCTCGCTGATCTCGCCACGTGCCCCGCCCTGCCCTGCGCATCGCTCGCTCCTCGCGAGCGCACACCATAGGGGCCGCGGGGGGGCGGCGGTCAACCGGCAGGTGTCGCGGACGCCTCGGCGTCGCCCTGGTTCTGCGCGCGATCCGGGCCCGACGCGCGACGACGCGGCGTCGGGTAGGTGTCGCAGAGGTCGTCGTCCGTCCCGTGTCGCTGATCTTCGCCGGCCGAGCAGATCGTGTAGCGATCGCCGACCACGCGGTACGTGAGGCGCGTCCCCCAGCCGTCCCGCTCGAACGCGCTCGCCATGCGCCCGTCGGTGACGAGGGCGGCGATCGCGTCGGGCGCGACGCCGGTCGCGCGCGCCTGGGCGTCCGCGGCGCGGTGCACCTCGGCCATGGCGTCGAGCGTCGCGCTCACCTCGGGCGATTTGGCGTAGCGCGACATCATCGCTTCGCTCTCGACGGCGAACCAGGTCGCGATCGCGACCGAGATCGCGAGGACGACGCCGAGGACGATGTTGCGCCGCCGACTCCCGGTCAGCGCGCGGACCGTGGGCTCCGGCACGGCCTGGCCGCGACGGACGCGGTAGGCCCAGACGAGGCGGCGGACGAGGATGCTGAGGCCCCAGAGGGCGAGGCTCGTGAGGAGGACGCTGATGGCGACGGTCATGGTGTGGTCTCCTGTGGTGGAAGGCTTCGGGATCACTCGCGATCGTGGGTTGGAATCAGTGGCGGAACCGGAGGGTCAGGCAGAGGTCGTCCGCGGTCCCCACGACGTGGTCGGGGCCGCCCGAGCAGACGTCGGCGCGGGTGCCGTCGCGGGTGAACGCGAGCGGCTCACCCCAGAAGTCGATGAGGAGGTCGGGCGGGAGGAATCCGCCGTCGACGAGCACGCCGAGCGACGGCGGGGTCTCGTGGCGCTTGATGACGTAGGTGTCGGCGGCCTTGCGGATCGTGTAGAGCTGCGCGTCCGTCGCGTTCCGGGCGGCCTCGGCGCGGAGCTCCGCGCGGCCGACGACGTAGAGGACGATGAGCCCGGCCGTGAGGACGAGGACGACGGCGCCGATGATCCTGAGCGTCTTCTTAATCATGGGGTGACTCCTTCGTGGCGGTCGTGGGTTCGCGGTGGGTTGGTTCGGTCAGCGCGCCGCGCCGAGAGGGGCCGCGGGGCCGAGCCGCGCGCTGGTTCGCGCGTGGGCCGCGACCGTCGTGAGGCGCGGCGTCGCGATCGGTGGGGACGTGGCCGCAGGGTGATGGACGCGAGGCTCGCGAGGCGGGGCGCTCACCGGCGGCGTCGCCGTCACTTCGGGACCTGGGCGGTGTCCGCAGCCTCGGCGCCTTCGAGCGCGTCGAGCAGGCGCTCCGCGTCGTCCACGCCGTCGTGCATCCGGATCGGCTCGGTCGGGTGGGTGCTCGCGCCGAGGTAGCTGTCGCAGATGTCGTCGCGCGTCCCGTGTCGGTGGTCGGGGCCCGCCGAGCAGATCGTGTGGCGCTCGCCGTCGAAGCGGTAGTCGACGCCCGCGCCCCAGCCGTCGCGGACGTCGGCGTCGCCCATGAGCCCGGTCCGCACGAGGTCCTCGATGGCCTCGGGGGCGCGGCTGTAGATGCGGATGTAGCGGTTCACCTCGAGGTGGACCTGCCACAGCGTCTCGTTGGTCGCGGCGACCTCGGGGGTTGGCACGACCTCCGCCTCCCTCGCGTCGAGCTCGCGCGAGAAGAACCGCCACGCGATCGACATGACGCCGAGGATCACGAGCGCGATGACGGCGCGGCGGTTGGCGCGCTGCGCGCGTCGTGTCCGCTCCTGCTCGCGCTGCTCCAGCTCCTCGGGGGTCTCTGGCGGCAGCTCGTCGTTCGAGATGTCGTGGTCGTAGTCATCGAGGATTCGCGGCATGGGGTGTCTCCGTCTGTGTGGGTCGAGCTCAGCGGGCGGTCGGGACCGAGCGGCCGAGCGCGTCGAGGACAGCGTCCGCGCCTGCGCCCTCCGCCGCGTCGAGGCCGATCTCGGCGAGGAAGCGGGCGCCGGTGCCGCTCGGAGCGACGGCTTCGACGAGGGGGCCCGTGATCGGCGAGGCCATCGCGCCCAGAGCGCCTCCGATGGCTCCGCCGGGAGCGGCCTCGATGCCGCCCATGAGCGCGTCGTCGCCGTCCACGACGGCGGAGACCGTGCCCTTCGCCATCGACGTCAGGACGCCCTTCCCGATGCCTTGCACGAGGGCCGACTCGACCGTGATGGCCGCCCCGCCACCCGCGAGGAAGGCGCTGTACATCGCGATCTTCGCGACCGTTCGCGACACCTTCCCGACGTCAGCGGCCGCTTGGCTCTCGGCGGCGTAGAAGCGTTGCCTCTCGGGCCCCGCGTCCAGCTCGGCGGAGAATGTCGCGAGCAGGAGGTCGCCCGCGGCGGCAGCGAAGTCGACCGCCCTGCCGAGCGACCTGGGCTCGTCAGCCGCGAGGAGCGCCTCGGCGGCGCCCAGGAGCCCGAGGGCCCGCATGTAGTTGCGCTCGGCGAGGATGGCGTCGCGCTCGATCGCTGGGGTGTCGACCCCGTCGACGGCGTGCACGATCGGCTCGGTGAGCTTCCCGAGGGGCCCCCGCTGAAGGGGGTGCCGGGAGGTGCCGACGTTCGTCTCGGCGATGAAGCGCAGGTCGGCGATGTCCTTCGCGAGCGACGCCCGGGTCGCGGCGACCTTCGCGAGGGCCGCCGCGTTCGGCGGGGCGAGCGCCGGGGACTGGCCGTCCTTGCCGGGGCGGAGGGCCGCCTCGCTCGTCGCGTGGTCGGCGGCCGTCGTGCGGCGCGGGGCGAGGCGCGGATCGTCGGCCGGCGCCCGGTGGTGGGGATCTTTGGCGGGCGACATCGAGCTCGAGCGAGAGAGAGGCAGCGGCACTGGCATTCGGCGGTCTCCGTGAGGTGGCCCGGCGTGGGCGACGGGGAGCGCCCATCGCAACCGGCGTGCCACCGGCGGCCGCGCGCGGAGACCCGCGCCAGCTCGCAACTTCATGGAAATTCAATCTTTCTCGCGCTCTTTGCGGCGCTCACCCGCGGTCGGCAGGCCCCGCGCTGGGGACTCGCGCGTCGCCGACCCGGAGAGCCGCCTCCGAGGCCGGTCTCCGCCGCGTGCCGCGCCAGCGCCGCCTCGCGAGGTGGGGTCTCGGCCCTCCCCCAAGGGCTCGTCCCTCCCCGGCGCCCGTGCTACGCATGTCCCCGCCGAGGGGTGCGGGCCCCTCGCGCAGCACGACCCACGACGCCGGAGCCCCTCGTGACCGACGCCTTCGCCCCCTTCGCCGCGCGCATGCGCGCCCTCGGCCAGCCCGAGCTCGCGATCCGCACCTTCGCCACCTACTACGAGCAGCTCCGCGCCGGCGCGACCGGCCTCCTCCCCGAGGCCGACATCGAGCCCGTCACCGGCCTCCCCGACGCCGACACCGACCTCGGGGACCACCACGCCGCCGGACAGGCCGCCCTCCCCCACACCGTCGTCATCAAGCTCAACGGCGGCCTCGGCACCGGCATGGGGATGACCCGCGCCAAGTCGCTCCTCCCCGTGAAGGACGGCCTCTCCTTCCTCGACCTCGTCGCGCGCCAACTTGCTGCACTGCACAACGCCTCGGGGGCGCATGTTCCGCTGCTCCTGATGGATAGCTTTCGCACACGCGAAGACTCGCTCGCCGCCCTCGCGCGCTACCCCGAGCTCGACGCCGGCCTCCCGCTCGACTTCCTCCAGCACCAGGTCCCCAAGGTGCTGGTCGACGGGCTCGCCCCCGCCGACGGCGACGACGACGTCGCCTGGTGCCCCCCCGGGCACGGCGACCTCTACACCGCGCTCGTCACCTCCGGGACGCTCGCGCGCCTCCGCGAGCGCGGCTTCCGCTGGGCCTTCGTCTCGAACGCCGACAACCTCGGCGCCACGGTCGACCTCGGGATCCTCGGCTACCTCGCCGACCGCGGCCTCCCCTTCCTCATGGAGGTCGCCGACCGCACCGAGGCCGACAAGAAGGGCGGCCACCTCGCGCGCCGGCGGGCCGGCGGCCTCGTCCTCCGCGAGAGCGCCCAGTGCGCCCCCGAGGACGCCGAGGCCTTCCAGGACTGGCGCCGCCACGCCTACTTCAACACGAACAACCTGTGGGTCGACCTCGACGCCCTCGCCGCGCTCCTCGACGCGCGCGACGGCGTCCTCGGGCTGCCCCTCATCCGGAACCGGAAGACGCTCGACCCCGTCGACCCCGCGAGCCCCGCCGTCTACCAGCTCGAGACCGCCATGGGCGCCGCCATCGAGGTCTTCGAGGGCGCCGGCGCCGTGCGCGTCTCCCGCGCCCGCTTCGCCCCCGTGAAGGCCACGAGCGACCTCCTCGCGCTGTGGTCCGACGCCTACGTCCGCGACGCCGGCGAGCGCGTGGCGCTCGCGCCGGAGCGCGCCGGCGCCCCCGTGATCGTCGACCTCGATCCGCGCTTCTACAAGCTCATCGGCGACCTCGAGCGCCGCTTCCCCCACGGCGCCCCCTCGCTCCTCGGCTGCCGACACCTCACCGTGCGCGGCGACGTCACGTTCGGCGCCGGCGTCGTGTGCGTCGGCGACGCGCGCGTCGAGGCCCCCGACGGCGAGGCCCTCCGCGTGCCCGACGGGGCGCGCCTCGGCGCGTCAACGCCATAGCGGCGGCCGCGGAAATGGGGTAGCAACGCGCTAGCTCCACCCCTGGCCTCGAGCGAGCCCCTCATGAGCAACCTCACCGCGTCCCTCCAGTCCTTCGCCGACGCCGACGCAGATCTCAGCGCCGCCCGCGCCCTCAAGGGCGCCGCCGAGGCCGATCTGCTCGCGCTCGTCGCCGCGCTCACCGCCGACGGCAAGCGCGCCCACCTCGAGACCCTCGCCGACGCGGGCCTCGGGAAGGCCGTCAAGAAGGCCGCCGGCGCCGCCGCGTACAAGCTCAAGTCGAAGGGCGTCGCCGGCGAGGTCAAGAAGGGCACGACCTTCACCATGGCCGCCCCCGAGGTGTCGCTCGAGCGCGTCGCGATCGTCGGCGCCCCGGGCCTCGACGGGCACGTCTGGCTCGTGCTCTCCGACCTCGGCGGCGTCGCCGGCGGCGAGCTCGACATCCGCGGCCTCGAGGCCGCCCCGCGCGCCGAGGTCCACGAGGAGCTCAGCAAGTCCCGCCTCAAGAAGCACCTCGAGACCACCGGCAGCGCGCGGCCCATCCTCGCCCACGCCGACCTCGCCGTGCGCGTCATCGACCAGGCCAAGGGCGTCGTCGGCGGGCTCCCGGGCGGCGCGCCGCCGGCGTTCGACCACCTCGTGCGCTGGCGTGACCGCGCCGTCGAGCTCGGCGCCGACCCGAGCCGCGCCGACGCCCGCGCGCACCTCGGCGACGTGCCCGGCGAGGTCAGCGACGCCGCGCTCACCGATCTCCTCGGCGATCCGCGCGTCGCCTTCCTGACGCCGCCGCGCCCGACCATCGACGCCATCGAGCACCGCATGGGGCCGCTCCTCCACGACGCCGGCGAGATCGACGAGGCCGGCTTCAAAGCCAGGATCGACGCCGAGCTCGACGCCGTCGCCGACTCGCTCTTCGAGACCGAGGGCATGCAGGAGCGCATGGCGGGCTGGCTCGAGGCCGACGCCGACGTCCTCTTCGCCGCCGGCGCCAAGGACCGCGCCCTCGGCGCCCTCGCCGCCGCCGACGCCTGCCGCGCCTTCTCCGGCAAGGGGAGCGCCTGGCCGCTCCTCGGGCGCCTCCTCCGCGAGGTCCTGAGCTACGACGCCGCGTGGTCGCACCGTCAGGCGCACATGGCCGGGACCGCGCACCACGAGGACCAGCACGGCCACGACCACGGCCACGATCACGACGACGACTACTGAGCCTGCGCGCGGGAGGGCCAACGCTCGTGGAGCGCAGCGGTGAGCGCGAGTTCGCGCATCAGGTCCTGAGGACGATCCGCCAGATCGTGCGGCAGATCTCCGAGCACTCGAAGACCCTCTCCAAGGAGAGCGGCCTCACCGTCCCGCAGCTCATCTGCCTGAAGGCCATCGGCGACGCCGAGGACGAAGGCGGCGGCGGGCTCACCGTCGCGGGGCTCGCCGCGGACGTCGCGCTCTCCGCGCCGACCACGTCGCGCATCGTCGACCGCCTCGTCCGCGCCGATCTCGTCGCGCGCGAGCGCTCGGCGCGCGATCGGCGTCAGGTCGTGCTGACCCTCACCGCGAGCGGGCGCGCGCGCTTCGCCGCCCTGCCCGTCCCGCTCCAGGAGCGCTTCCTCGCGCGCCTCATGGCGCTCCCCGAGGACGAGCGCGAGGTGCTCCTGAGCTCGCTCGAGCGCGTCACGCGCCTGATGGACGCCGAAGACCTCGACGCCTCCCCGCTCCTCACGCCAGAGGCGGATCTGCGGGACGAGTGACCACGGCCCGCGCCGAGAGCGCGCGCGCCACGGCGAACACGAGGAACGGCGCCGCCATCCCCGGCAGGAGCTCGAAGATCGCCCCCGAGAGGCCCGCCGAGAGCCACGCGATCACCGTCACGAGGCCGGCGGCCATCATCGCGAGCGCGACCGGGCCCGCCACGACCACGCCGAAGGCGCGGAGGACCACGAGCGGCCCGAGCGCGGCACCCAGCGCCGACCACGACATCAGCACGAGCTCGAACACGCCCCTGCCGCCGAAGAGCGCGACCAGGAGCGCGATGACGGCGACCGCGAGCGTCGCGACCTTGGCGACCCAGGTGCGCTCGCGGAAGCGCGGCGCGATGTCCTGGGTGACGGCCGCCGAGCACGCGAGGATCTGGCTGTCCGCCGTCGACATCGTCGCCGCGAAGAGGCCCGCGAGCATGACGCCCACGAGGGCGTCCGGGAGGAGGGCGAGCGAGAGCTTCGGGAGGGCGAGCTCCGCGGCCTTCGCGACGTGATCGGGCGAGACGCCCGCCGTGAGGTCGGGCAGGAGCACGCGGCTCGCGAGGCCGACGAGCACCACCGCCGCGCTGAACGGGACGTACCAGGCGAAGTAGACGCGGCGCGCGCGGGTGATGGCCTCGGGCGACTCGATCGCCATGCTGCGGATGAGGATGTGCGGCTGCCCGACCGCGCCGAGCCCGCCGAAGACGAAGCCGAGGAGGTAGAGCCCGAAGCCGAAGGCGAGGTCGTCCGGGACCCACTGGACCAGCGCCGGGTCCTGCTGGGCGAGCGCGTCGACGAGCCCCGCGGGGCCGCCGGTCGCGACGAGCGCCACGACGAGGAGGCACGCCATCGCGACGAGCATCACGAGCGCCTGGGCGGCGTCGGTCCAGATCGAGGCGCGGAGGCCGCCCGAGAAGCAGTAGGTCACGACGATCACCGCGCCCAGGACGGCGCCGACGGCCATGTCCCAGCCGAAGAGGCTGTGGAGCGCGGCGCTCCCGGCCTGGAGCTGCGCGCCCGCGTAGCTCCCGAGGAACGCGAAGGTGAGCACGCCCGCGACGACCGCGACCGCGCGACCGCCGGCGATGAGCGTCGGGACCGAGCTCGCCCCGACCTCGCCGCTGCGCTCGCGGACGCGCCGGTGGACGGCCGCCCAGAGCACGACGTCGCCCACGATCCAGCCGATCTGGAGCCACACCGCCTGCACGCCGAAGCGGTACGCGAAGCCGATGAGCCCGATGAACATGAAGCCGCTGTTGTTCGTGGCGGCCGACGAGAGCGCGGTCAGCCACGCGGGCACGTCGCGCCCGGCGACGAGGTAGTCCTCGGTGGTGCCCTGGCTCTTCCGCATCGAGAGCGCGCCTATGACGACGAACACGAGCAGCGAGGCGACGAAGGTGGCGACGATCACGCGGCGACCTCGATGGCGTGGGCGATGCCCGTCCGGATCATGGCGACGGCGAGCGCCGCGAGGATGAGGCCCATGACCTTGCCGACCGCGCGCATGGCGCCGTGGCCAACACGCGCGTAGACGCGCTCGCCGAAGGCCAGGATGAGCCAGTTGAGGGCGCCGTTCGCGACGAGCGCCGCCGCGGCCGGGGCGCGCCCGTAGAGCTGCGCCACGACGAGCGTCGTCGCGAGGGTGGCGGGCCCGACGAGGAGCGGGATCCCGAGCGGCACGATGGGGATCGTGGCCTTGCCCGAGTCGAGCTCGGTGAGCGGCTGCTTCCGGTGCTCGCGCGAGAAGAGGAGGTCGTGGATCGCGAAGACGAGCAGCACGAGGCCACCCGCGATGCGCACGTCGTCGACGAGGATGCCGAGCACGCCGAGCAGCTCGGCGCCCACGAGCGCGAAGACGATGGCCACACCGGTGCCGGCGGCGAGCGAGAGCCCCATCGCCCGCCCGCGGTCGGCCTCGGGCAGATCGCGGCCGAAGTCGAGCACGAGCGGGAGGATGGGGAGCACGTTCGCCACCGCGAGCACGGTCAGGAACGCGTTGAGCCACGCCATGGCGGCGTCACCTCGCCCTAGCGCCCGAGCGCCGGGACGGGGTCGCGCTCCGCGAGGAAGGGCGGCCGCGGCGCGAGCCCGCCGAACGGGTCGACGAGGCGGTTCTCGACGCTGTTGTAGACGATGAACACGTTCGCGCGGGGACGCGTGTCGAGGTTCCCGCCCGAGGCGTGGAGCGCGTTGCTGTCGAAGAGGATGACGCTCCCGGCGGGGCCCGTCGCCTGCGCGATCCCGCCGCCGGCGTCGATGAGCTCGGCGAGCGCCTCCTTCGGGGGCGTGCCGTAGCGCTGCGCGCGGAGCGACGTCAGGTAGTGCGCGTCGGGGGTGCGCCCCGGGCAGCGGACGTAGCGCGCGTGCGAGCCCTGGACCACGAGGAGCGGCCCGTTCCACGGCGTGTTGTCCGTGAGCATCACGGCGGCCGTGAGCGCGCGCGGGCGCGGCATCCCGTCCTCGACGTGCCAGGTCTCGAAGTCCGAGTGCCACTGGAACTCGCGGCCGTCGAGGCCCGGCTTCACGTTCGCGCGCGACTGGTGGATGTACACGTCGCTCGCGAGGAGCTGGCGCGCGGCGCCCGTGAGCGTCGGGTGCTCCGCGAGGAGGCCGAGGGCGCCCGCGCCGCGGTGGACGTCGAAGATCGAGCGGATGATGTCGCTGCCGGGCTCGGCGACGACCGTCGGGGCGGAGACGTCGGCCGCGGCGACGCGCGCGTCGAGGTCGCGCCGGAGGTGGGCGACCGCCTCCTCGTCGAGGACACGCTCGAGCACGATGAAGCCGTCGCGGTCGTACCGCTCGACCTGGGCCGCCGTGAGCGGGCCCTTCGCGGCGCGGTCCCAGACGCTCGGGTCGGGGCGCGGCGCGACGCCGGCCGGGTCGCCCGTGCGCGAGGCGTACGGGTCGTCGGCGGCCGTGGCGCGCGGCGTCGGCGGGGCCTCGTCGGTCACCTCGGCGCGCGGCGGGGCCGACGGGGGCGCCGGCGGCCCGCTCGCCGGGTCGAGGAGCTCGTAGCCGCCGTGCTCGTCGTGGTTCTCGGGGCCGACGACCGGCGGGTCGAACACGCAGACGAGGCGGAGCTCCGTCTCGGCGACGAGCACGTGGCGATCGTGCTTGTCGAGCGCGTAGACCGTGCCGGGGGCGACGTCCCAGCGCTCGCCGGTCTCGGCGAGCTCGACGTAGCCGCGCCCCTCGACGCAGTACACGGCCTCGAGGTGGTTCCGGTACCACATCGGCGTGCGCGTGCCGGCGTGGATGATGGTGTCGTGGAGCGAGAAGCCCATGTGGTCGTGGGCGAGCAGGAGGCGGCGGCTCGACCACGTCGGCGCGTCGATGACGCGGCCGGCGCGGGCGAGATCGGCGAGGTGGCGGACGATCATGAGCGCACCTCCTGCGTCGCCGGGGCCGCGACCGCCTTCCGGTGCCCGGCGCGCGCGGGCCGGCGCGTGCGCGCCTTGGCGACCGCGGCGTCGAGGATGTCGAGCCCGAGGGCGAGCTCGCGCTCGGTGATGGTGAGCGGCGGCAGGAGCTTCACGACCTCGTCGTGGGCGCCCGCCGTCTCGATGATGAGCCCGCGCTCGAACGCCTCGGCGCTCACGGCGTTGCCGGCGCCGGCCTCGCGGAGATCGAGCCCGAGGATGAGCCCGCGGCCGCGCACCTCGCCGCCGTGGGCGTCCGCGAGGGCCTCGAGGCGAGCGCGCGCCTGGGCGCTGCGCGCGACGACCGCGCGGCTGAGCGACGCGTCGCGCCAGTAGCGCTCGAGCGCCGCCGTGGCCGTGACGAACGCGAGGTTGTGGCCGCGGAAGGTGCCGTTGTGCTCGCCCGGCTCGAAGGCGTCGAGCTGCGGCTTCACGAGGACGACCGAGAGCGGGATCCCGTAGCCCGAGAGCGACTTCGAGAGGCACACGATGTCGGGCGAGAGCCCGGCCTCCTCGAACGAGAAGAAGGGGCCGGTGCGGCCGCAGCCGACCTGGATGTCGTCGACGATGAGGAGGGCGCCCGCGGCGCGCGCGAGGCGCTGGAGGCGCTGGAGCCACTGGCGGCGCGCGACGTTGACGCCGCCCTCGGCCTGGATGGTCTCGACGACGAAGGCGGCGGGGGCGTCGACGCCGCTCGACGGGTCGGCGAGCATGGCGGCGAGGTAGTCGAGCGTGTCGACGCCGTCGCCGAGGTAGCCGTCGAACGGGACGCGCGTGACGTGCCCGAGCGGGACGCCGGCGCCGGCGCGCTTGCCGCCGTTGCCGGTGAGGGCGAGGGCGCCGAGGGTCATGCCGTGGAAGCCGTTCGTGAAGGCGACGACGTTCGTGCGGCCGGTGACCTTGCGGGCGAGCTTCAGCGCGGCCTCGACGGCGTTCGTGCCGGTCGGGCCGGGGAAGACGACGCGGTAGCGGAGATCGCGCGGGGCGAGGATGACCTTGTCGAGCGTGTCGAGGAACGCGACCTTGGCCTCGGTCGTGAGGTCGAGGGTGTGCGTCGGCGCGCCCGACTGGAGGTAGCCGACGAGGGCGTCGCGGAGGTGGGGCTCGTTGTGCCCGTAGTTGAGGGCGCCGGCGCCGGCGAAGAGGTCGAGCCACGAGCGGCCGGCGGCGTCGTAGAGGTGGGCCCCCTCGGCGCGCGCGAAGGTGGCGGGGAAGGAGCGGCAATAGCTCCGGACGTTGGACTCGAGGTTCTCGATGGTGGCGTTCATGCTGGGGTGGTTCCTTTCAGGGGGCCGATGCGGAAGAGCGGCTCGGCCTCGTGGTCGAGGGGGGCGAAGTCGTCGGCGGTGAAGCCGGGGCCGACCTCGCAGGGGACGCCGTGCGCGCGGGCGAAGCCCTTGAAGAGGCGCGTGGATGGCGTGTTGGAGGGGGCGACGGTCGCTTCGAGGAAGCGCACCTCGCGGCAGGCGGGGAGCGAGACGAGCGCGTCGAGGAGGCGGCTCGCGAGGCGGCGCCCGCGGGCGGCCGCGGCGACGCCGATCTGCCAGACGAAGACCGCGTCCGGGCGGGACGGCGGGCGGTAGGCCGCGACGAAGCCCGCGAGCTCTCCCGGAGGGAGCTCGGGCGACGTCGCGACGAGGCAGGTCGACGCGAAGTGCGTCGCGAGGAGCAGGTACGCGTAGGGCGTGTTCGGCTCGAGCGCGCCGCTCGCGCACGCGAGGCGCCACATCGCGACGCCGTCGCGCGCCGTGGCCGCGCGGAGGCCGAAGCCGCCGCCGTCGTCGTGGGGGCTCGGCGCGATCACGCGCTCGCCCCCCGCCGCGTCGCCGCGTTCGCCGGCACGAGGCTCGGGCCGGGGCTCGGGCTCGCGGCAGGCGTCGTGAGCGCGCGCCAGGCGGGCCCGAAGCCCGGCGAGAGCGCGACGCGCGCGAGGTGGGCGTCGTGCAGGGCGGCGGCCAGGGGCGCCGCGGCGTCGGCGTCGACGACCCAGGTCACGTGCGTGTCGTCGCCCGCGTGGCAGGTGAGGTGGGCGCGCTCGACGCCGGCGTCGACGAAGGCGGCCGCGAAGTGCGGCGCGTCGGCGGCGGCGCCGTGCCCGACGATGCTGACCGAGGCGAGGCCCGTCTCGGCCTCGACGTGATCGGTGAGGCGGCGGAGGTCGTCGAGGAGGCGGTCGAGCCCGTCCTCGGCGCTCGGGAAGGCCGCGGGGTCGACGGTCACCCGGATCGTGGCGGGCGAGCTCGCGATGAGATCCATCGAGAGCCCGTGCTGGCGGAAGACGCCGGCGACGGCGGCCATGAAGCCGACCGGCTGCCACTCGGGGTCGCGGTGGACCGTGACGAGGCACAGGCCGCGCCGCGTGGCGATGCCCTTCACGCCGGGATCGGCGGCGGCGCCGCGCGAGGCGATGAGCGTGCCGGGGACGTCGGGGCGGTCGGTCCAGCCGATGCGCACGGGGATCGCCTGGGCGCGGAGCGGGGCGAGGCAGCGCGGGTGGAGGACCTTCGCGCCGAGCGCGCCGAGCACCTCGGCCTCGCGGTGGTCGAGGGCGCCGATGAGGCGGGCGTCGTCGTGGAGGCGCGGGTCGACCGTGAAGAGCCCGGGGACGTCCGTCCAGATCTCGAGCCCCGCGGCCCGGACGCGCGCGGCGATCGTGGCGGCCGACGTGTCGGAGCCGCCGCGCCCGAGGAGCACGGTGCGGCCGGCGTCGTCGCGGGCGAGGAAGCCCTGCGTGATGACGACGTCGTGGTCACCGCGGGCGAGCTCGGCGGCGAGGGCGTCGTCGGGATCGGGGACGGCCCGCGCGGCGAGGAAGACGTCGGCCTCGGTGGCGCCGTCGTGGGGCGGGGCCGCGCGGAGGAGGTCGCGCGCGTCGACCCAGCGCGGCGTGAAGCCGGCGGTCGCGAGGAAGGCGGCGCCGATGCGCGTCGAGAAGAGCTCGCCGAGGGCGAGGAGCTCGGCGCGCGCGGGGGCGTCGAGGGTGGGGGCCGCCGCGGCGGCGCGGAGGGCGGCGAGCTCGCGAGGCGCGATGTCCTCGAGGGAGCCGACGCCGAGGGCGGCGACGAGGCGACGGTTCGGGGACTCGACGCGGGCGAGCGCGGAGGCGCTGTCGTCTCCGCGGGCGATCGCGTCGGCGAGCGCGGTGAGCGCGTCGGTCACGCCGGCCACGGCGGAGCAGACGAGGATGGGGCGGTGTCCGGAGGCGAGGGCGCGGCGGGCGGCGGCGGCGACGCGGCGCCAGCGGGCCGGAGTGGCGACGCTGGTGCCGCCGAACTTGAGGACGAGCCAACGACTGTCGGGGTCGGCAGACATGAGGTTCCTGATTCCGGGGAGCGCGCCGGGATGGCGCCGTTGAATGCAAACACAATCATTGCTGCGGCAACGATTGGCCGCCGTTTACTCGATGAGCCCGGCGAGCGCAACCTCGCGTGCACGGCGTGGTCGTCACCGCCGGCTCGCCAAACCGGCGGAACCGCCTATACTTCGCGGGCCAGAGGGAGCAGCGCGATGAAGGCCCGACTCGAAGACAGCCTGCTTGACGTGGCCCTCGCCGGGTTCGGCGCCGTGTCCGAGGCGCTCTATCCCGAGAGCGACTGCGGCGCGCCGAGCCACCGCGACGCCGACATGGTGGCCCGCGCGCGCTCATGGTTCCTCACGCTGCCGCCGGAGTCGCGGCGCCTCCTGCTCGCGCTCTTCGCGTCGATGGAGCTCCTCGGCGCCGGGTTCGCGCCCGCGCTCGGGCGCTTCTCGCGCCTCTCGGCAGCGCGCCGGCTGCGCGTCGTCGAGCGCCTCCGCGCGTCGCCGATCGCGCCGCTCAAGTTCCTCGGCGACGCGCTCAAGCAGTCGACCTCGATGATCTACCTCTCCCACCCGGCGGTGCTGGCGCACCTCGGCGTCTACAAGAGCTGCGATCACCCCGGCGCCGGCCTCGTCCCCGTGCGCGCGGACGCGCTGCGCAGCGCCCCGGGGGCGACCTCGTGATCGCCGGCCTCGAGGACGTCCGGAGCGGCTACGACGTCGACTGCGACGTGGTCGTCGTGGGCTCGGGCCCCGGGGGCGCCGTCGCCGCCGCGAACTTCGCGGAGGCCGGCCTCCGGACGATCGTGGTCGAGGCGGGCCCGGTCGTGCGCCCCGAGGACATGACGCGCGCGGCGCCGCTCTTCCTCGCGCGCTACTACTGGGAGGGCGGGCTCCGGATGGTCGCGGGCGACGCGCCGGGGCCCGCGATGGGCGGGCGCTGCGTCGGCGGGTCGAGCGTCGTGAACTCGGCGATCATGCTGAAGCTCCCGCAGTGGGTGCGGGAGATCTGGTCCCGCGAGGACGGGCTCGGCCCATTGCTCGACGGCGCCGAGCTCGACCGCGCGTTCGAGCGCGTCTTTCGGGCGTGCCGGGTGGCGCCGACGCCGCTCGCGGTCATGGGGCGGCGAAACGAGATCGTGCAGCGCGCGCTGTCTCACCAGCGCGTCCCCAACGGGCCGCTCCCGCGCGCCGTCCACGGCTGCGAGGGGTGCGCGGACTGCATCACGGGCTGCCACGAGGGGCGGAAGCAGTCGGTCGACCGGTCGCACCTTCGAGAGCCCGCGGAGCGCGGCGCCATCGACGTCATGACCTGTAGCCACGTCGATCGCGTCGACCTCCGCGGCGGCCGCGCGGTGGGCGTCTCCGGGCACGTCGTCGACCCGGTCACCTGGCGGCGCGGCGGGCGCTTCCGGGTGCGCGCGAAGCGGGTCGTGCTCGCGGCGGGCGCGGCGCACACGCCGGTCATCCTGCTCCGGAGCGGGATCTCGGGGCGCGGGCTCGTCGGGGGCACGCTCACGGCGCACATCTCGGTCGGCGCGTTCGCGATCATGGACGAGGTCGTCGATCCCTGGGTCGGCGCGACGCAGGGCTGGGGCGCCATCAGCCCGGACATCCGCGGGCTCAAGTACGAGGCGCTCTGGGCTGCGCCGAGCCTCATCGGCGTGAACTGGGGCGGCGTCGGGGAGCCCTGGCTGCGAGAGCTCGGCGACATGAAGCACGCCGCGGTGGTCGCGCTCGTCTACCGCGCGAACGCCTGGGGGCGCGTGCGCGTCGGGCTCGGCGGGGGGCCGCGCCTCTCGCTGCGCGTGCCGACGGCCGACGTGCACACGCTCATGCGCGGGCTCAAGGTCGCGGTCGACGGCTTCCTCGGGGTCGGGGCGCGCTACGTGTCCGCCGGGATGACGGGCGTGCCCGAGCGGTTCGGGACGCCGCGGGAGGCGGAGGCGCTGCTCGACCGGCGGATCCGGCCGCGGCAGGTCAAGATGACGTTCAACCACCTCTTCGGCTCGTGCCGGATCTCGGCCGATCCGCGGCGCGGCCCCGTCGGGCTCGACGGCGGCGTGCGCGGGGTCGACGGGGTGTACGTGATGGACGGGGCGCTGTTCCCGAGCGGCTCGGCGGTGAACCCGCAGGCGACGATCATGGCGCTGTCGGATGTGCTCAGCCGGCGGCTCGCCGGGCTCGCGGCGTAGGCGGCGGATGGGGGGCGACGTGGACGAGACGACGAAGCAGGGGAACGCGGTCTGGTGGCTCCTCGCGGGGGTCGTCGTCGCCGTGGCGGTGGCCGTCGGGATCGTCGTCTCGGCGACGTCGGGCGGGGAGACGACGGCGCCCGATCCGGTGGGCGCGCGCGCGACGCCGACGCCGTCGCCGCCCTCGGAGACGGCGGCGCCAGCAGCGTCACCGGCGGGTGGGTCGCCCGCGGAGGCGGCGCCAGGCGAGGTCGTGGCGGCGCGCGCGCCGCAGGTGGCGACGGCGATGCCGCCCGTCGAGGCGCGGCTCGCGCGCGAGGGCTCGCTGATGCCGCGGGTCCAGCTCGCCCAGGGGGTGGGCGCGACCGCGGAGGCCGCGCACGACTCGGCTGGCGCGACCGCGGGGGCCGGCGGCGACGGCGAGGAGGGGGGCCTCGTCTACGCGCCGGACGCGACCGGGATCCGCGCGGCGATGGCCGAGGCGACGCCGCAGATCAAGGACTGCTACGAGGCGTGGATCCGCGAGCGCCCGGAGCTCGCCGGGAAGCTCAAGCTCACGTTCACCATCGCGCAGCCCGAGGGCGAGGCCGAGGCCGGGCGCGAGGACGAGCGGATCGCGCGCGTGACCCGGGTGAGCGTCGCCGACTCGACCGTCGACCACGCGCTCCTCGAGGGCTGCGTCATGAACGTCACGAGCGGGCTCAAGTTCGACCCGCCCGAGGCGGACGAGCTCACCGTGCAGTACCCGTTCGTCTT
The DNA here is from genome assembly GCA_020632715.1 of Deltaproteobacteria bacterium. Lineage (GTDB taxonomy): Bacteria > Myxococcota_A > UBA9042 > PHBI01 > PHBI01 > JACKFA01. The sequence goes on along the minus strand of JACKFA010000002.1, from coordinate 339,891 downwards.
CAGCACGGGCGACGCGCCGCCTGCGCCCTGAGCGGGGTCAGGCGGCGGCCTCGAGCGCCGCGGCGAGCTCGAAGAGGCGCTCCTCCTCCCCCGGGCGGCCGACGAGCATGACGGAGAGCGGGCGCCCCCAGGCGTCGCGCCCCGCCGGGACGGCGATCGACGGGAGCCCGGTCGCGTTGGCGAGCGGCGTGAAGGCGCCGACCGCGAGGAGGAGGGGCACGTCGATGCCTCCCTTCGCGAGGTCGCGGGTGCGCGCCGGCGCGGGGATGGCGGTCGTCGGCATGACGAGGGCGTCGACGCGCTCGAGGGCGCGGAGGGCCGCGACCCGCAGCGTGTGGCGGCGGGCCATCGCGCGCTCGTAGTCGAGGCGCGTGAAGGCGGAGCCGAGGCCGTAGACGAGGCGCACGAGCGGCGACGGCGCGCGCGGCGGGGTGTCCGGGTGGCGCGCGAGCTCGAAGGCGGCCGTGAGCGCGCAGAGCGACGGCGCCTCGGTGGCGGCGGGGACGCGCACCGCGACGAGCTCTGCGCCGACGGCGCCGAGGCGGGCGGCCACGGCGCGGCGGACGGCGTCTGCGACCGGCACGGCGGCGAGCTCGTCGACGACGCCGAGGCGGAGGGCCGAGGCGGGCGCGGGGTCGGTGGGCTCTGGCGTGGCGGCGAGGGCGTGCCAGAGGCGCGCGCAATCGGCGACCGTACGCGCCATCGGGCCCGGCATGTCGACCGAGGGGGCGAGGCTGTCGTAGCCGTCGCGCGGGAGGGCCTCGTGGGTGGGCTTCAGGCCCACGAGGCCGCAGAAGGCCGAGGGGATCCGCACCGAGCCGAGGGCGTCCGTGCCGACGCCGTAGCGCGCGAGGCCGGCCGCGACCGCGGCGGCCGTGCCGGAGCTCGAGCCGCCCGTGTGGAAGCCGGGGGCGGCCGGGTTGTCGAGGACGCCCTGGTGCGGCTGCGTGCCGACGCCGCAGACGCCGAGCTCGGTCATCTGCACGACGCCCGCGACGCGCCCGCCGGCGGCCCGCACGCGGGCGACGAGGGCGGCGTCGGCGTCGGCGGGGGGCGAGGTGTCCACGGTGCCGTCGGTGCGCGGGGCGCCGCGGACGGCGAGGCTGTCCTTCACGGCGACGAGCTCGCCGCCGAGGAGGCCGCGGCCGTCGGGGGCGGCCGCGGGGTCGACGGCCGGGTCGCGCCAGAGGAAGGGATCGGGCGCGGCGGGCGGCGACGTGCGCGGGCGGCGGCGGGCGAGGCGCTCGATGTCGCGCGCGGCGAAGGGGACGGCGCCGCGGTTCAGGATCTGGCGCAGCGCCCAGCCGAGCGGGCGGTGGGCGGCGGGGCGCGCGACGACGCGGGAGATGAGCTGGGAGGTGACGACGTCCACGGAGCGGCCTCGCGGCGGGCGATGGGAGCGGCCGCGGGACGCGGCGACGGGTTGCTATAGCAGAGCGAGGGGAATCCGGGCGAGCGACGACCGCGTTCGGGTCGGGCCGAGTCGCGCGAACGGGGCGCGCGCGGTATGGGTGGAGCATGATCGTCGCCGAGGGGCTCGAGAAGCGGTTCGGAGAGCGCGTGGCCGTCGCGGGGTTGTCCCTCGACGTGCGCGCGGGCGAGGTGTTCGGGCTGCTCGGGCCGAACGGGGCCGGGAAGACGACCACCGTGCGCATGCTGACGGCCCTCATCGCGCCGACGGCGGGGCGCGCGACCGTCGCGGGCTGCCGGATCGGCGAGGACGACGACGGCGTGCGGCAGCGCGTGGGCGTCCTGACCGAGACGCCCGGGCTCTACGCGCGGCTCACGGCCGCCGAGAACCTGCGCTTCTTCGGGAAGCTCCACGGGGTCGACGACCTCGAGGCGCGGATCGGGCGCTACCTCGCGCTGCTCGGGCTCGGCGACCGGAAGGACGACAAGGCCGGCTCGTTCTCGAAGGGGATGCGCCAGAAGCTCGCCATCGCGCGGGCGCTGCTGCACGAGCCGCAGGTCGTGTTCCTCGACGAGCCGACGAGCGGGCTCGACCCGACGGCGGCGCGGGTCGTGCGCGACTTCGTCGCCGAGCTGCGCGCCGACGGGCGGGCGATTGTGCTTTGCACACATAATCTCGATGAGGCGGAGCGCCTGTGTGATCGGATCGCCATTGTGCAGCGCACAATCCTGCGGATGGGGACGCCCGCGGAGCTGCGGCGGGCGCTCGCCGGGGCGCGGCTCGTGGTGACGTTGCGGGCGCCCAGCGCAGCGGCGCGGGAGGCGGCGTCGGCGCTGCTCGGGCCGGCGTCGGTGAGCGGTGACGGGCCGGAGATCGCGGTGGTGACGGAGGATCCGGAGGGGATCGCGCCGGACGTGGTGCGGGCGGTGGTCCTCGCCGGGGGCGAGGTCGTGCGGGTCGAGGCGGCGCGGCCGAGCCTCGAGGCGGTGTACTTCGACCTCGTCGGGGCGGACGGGGCGCGGGAGGGAGCGGCGTGAACGGGGCGCGCGTGCGGGCCGTGGTGGAGCGCGAGGTGCTCGACCTGCGGCGGAACAAGATGGTGCTCGTGTCGATGCTGCTGCTGCCGCTCTTGATGGTCGCGATCGTGGCGGCGAGCCTGCTCGCGGTGGGCGGGATGCTCTCCGGGGAGCTCGCGGCGAAGGGGTTCGTGCCGCCGCCCGAGCTCGCCGGGGTCGACCTGCGCGCGGCGGTGGCGGTGCTCATCAACGACCAGAACATGCTCTACCTCATCCTCACGCCGACGCTCCTGCCGGTGGTCATCGGCGCGTACAGCATCATCGGCGAGAAGGAGGCGAAGAGCCTCGAGCCGCTGCTCGCGACGCCGCTGCGCACGGGGGAGCTCGTGCTCGGGAAGGCGGTGGCGGCGCTCGTGCCGGCCGTGGTCATCGGGCTCGTGCAGTTCGCGCTCGCGATCGGGACGATCGCGCTCCTGTCGCCGCCGGGGGTGGTCGAGCACGCGCTGCGGCCGCTCTGGATCGTGGGGATCTTCGGGGCGATGCCGCTGCTCGCGGCGCTGAGCACGCTGCTCGCGGTCGTGGTGTCGGCGCGGGTGGCGGACGTGCGGACGGCGCAGGCGATCGCGAGCCTCGTGATCCTGCCGGTGGTGGCGACGGGGGTGGCGGTGCTGGTCGGGCAGATCTACCTGACGGTGGGCGTGATGGCGGTCGCGTGCGCGGTGCTCGCGGCGCTCGACGTCGGGGTGTGGTGGCTCGCGGTGCGGACGTTCGGGCGCGAGAGCATCCTGTCGCGCGTGGGGTGACGCGGTGACGCCCGCGCGGGCGGTGGGGTCTGGCCTCCGGGGGGCGCATCTGCTATGAGGCGCGCCGCCTGCGGAACGCGGGCGCGCGAGTTCAGGCAAGACACCGGCGGCGACCGGAAGGAGTGGCGCGATGGCGCTTCAGCTCGGCATCGTGGGCCTCCCGAACGTGGGCAAGTCGACGCTCTTCAACGCCCTCTCGGCGGCGGGGGCGGAGGCGGCCAACTACCCGTTCTGCACGATCGAGCCGAACGTGGGCGTCGTGCCGGTGCCGGACGCGCGCCTCGGCCAGCTCGCGGCGGTGGTGAAGCCGCAGAACATCGTGCCGACGACGGTCGACTTCGTGGACATCGCGGGGCTCGTGCGCGGCGCGAGCAAGGGCGAGGGGCTCGGCAACCAGTTCCTCGGGAACATCCGCGCGACCGACGCGATCGTGCACGTGGTGCGCTGCTTCGAGGACGACAACATCGTCCACGTCGAGAACCGCATCGATCCCATCGGAGACATCGAGATCATCGAGACCGAGCTCCTCCTGAAGGACATGGAGACGGTCGAGAAGCGGCGGCAGAAGGTCGACAAGCAGTCGAAGGTCGACAAGGCGCTGAAGCCCGAGGCGGACATGCTCGCGGCGCTCGACGTGCACCTCGGCGAGGGGAAGCCGGCGCGCACGTTCGCGTACGAGGAGGCGGCGGCGGAGGCGTTCCGGTCGCTCTTCCTGCTGACGTCGAAGCCCGTCGTCTACGCGTGCAACGTGGAGGAGGGGGCGCTCCCGGACGGCAACGCGCACAGCGAGAAGGTGCGGGCGCGGGCCGAGGAGGAGGGCGCGCGCGTGGTCATCATCTCGGCGGCGATCGAGGCGGAGATCGCGAGCCTCGACCCGGCGGAGCGGAAGGACTTCCTCGACGGGCTCGGGCTCGAGGAGAGCGGGCTCGACCGGCTCATCCGCGAGGGGTACTCGCTGCTCGGGCTCATCACGTACTTCACGGCCGGCGTGAAGGAGGTCCGCGCGTGGACCATCCGGCGCGGGATGAAGGCGCCGCAGGCGGCCGGGGTGATCCACACGGACTTCGAGCGCGGCTTCATCCGCGCCGAGGTCATCAAGCTCGAGGACTTCCTGCGCCTCGGGGGCGAGGCGGGCGCCAAGGCCGCCGGCAAGATGGGCGTCGAGGGGAAGGAGTACGTCGTGCACGACGGCGACGTCATGCACTTCCGCTTCAACGTGTGAGCAGGGCGACGACGTAGGCGCTCACGGCGTCAGCTGGAGCCTCCCGGTCGTCGGCGGGAGGGCGTCGAAGCCGTCCATCGCCCAGCGCTTCACCTCGTGCGTCGTCCCGAGGTCGTAGTCGGAGCTGCTCGACGTGAGCGGCCCCCACTGCGCCCGCCCCGTGAGGTACGCCTGGCTCGCGTCCGAGTTGTAGGTGTACTGCTTCGCCGACCAGAACATCATCTTGCTCTCGCCGTGCACCGACGCCTGCTGCCCCATCCAGCGCGCGAACGTCGCGTCGATCGCGAACGTCACCGTGTAGTCGATGGCGCCGTCGTCGTTCGCGTCCTCCGAGGCCGGCACCGTGATGCCCGTGAAGCCCCCGTCCGCCGACGCCGTGTAGGTCGTGCCGTTCTCGAAGACGATGGTCGCCACGACGTCGTCGACCGTCACCACGGGCAGCCAGTAGTTGTACATCACGAACTTGTAGAGCGCGCTCCAGACGTCGTAGCGGATCTTCGCGTACCCGATGGACCCGACCGAGTACTCGAAGCTCCCATACCAGAGCGACGCGTACGGCAGGTGCAGCTGCTCCATCAGGTTCGCGAGCGTGAGCGGCAGATCCACGATGCTCTGCTTCAAGAGCGTCGGCACCGTCACGATGTTGTGGCTCGCGCTCGGCACCACCTTGTCGAGCGAGGGGAACACCTTCTCGAGCGCCTGGCTGTATGTCTGGAACGAGATGTCCCCGGGCTGCTCGTCGTCGAGCTCGACGTCGCTCGTGAACATGAGGTCCACAGGCGCCCCGTCGAACTGCCGCGGCGGCGCCGACAGCTTCAGCGTGAGATCGTGCGCGTTCCACCTCGGGATCCCGAACAGCAGGTTCCCGTTGTCGTCCGTGAACGATCCCGCGATGTTGCTGAAGTCGAGCCCCACCTTGATCGCCCCGCCCGGCGTGTGCCCCCAGAGGCGCGCCGCGTCCGACAGACGCCACGTCATCGGCATGTCGAACGCCTCCCCCGAGGTCACCTGGTCCGGGCGCTCCATGTGGATCGCCACCGGCAGCGACGCGTTCACGTCCCCACCCGTGAGCTCGACCGAGAACCCCGCCGCCACCGACCCACCCGTCGTCGCCCGGAACCGGCGCGGCTGGTTGTCGAGCGGCATCCAGAGCTGCATGTCCCCCTCGTCCGCCGATCCCGTCAGGTTCTGCGTCGTCGCCACCGGCGTCGTCGACGACGTCGCCGTCCCGTGGTCGATCATCTTCTGCCCCGTCGCGAGGAACGGCAGCGTGAAGTCGCTGCGGAACACGTCCACGTCGTCCACGTCGATGGTCACCATCGTCGCCGCGCCGAACCCGGTCTTGTCCGTCACCGCGACGCCGATCGTCCGCACCGGCGCCGTCTCGTGGTCGAGCTGGAGCCCGTCCGACACCGACAGCGCCCCCGTGTCGTCGATCGCGAACGCGCCGTCGGCGTTGCCCTGCACGATCGCGTAGGTCAGCGTCTCGTTCTGGTCGGGATCCGACGCGTGCACCGCCCCGATCAGCGTCCCCGCCTCCGCCTGCTCCAAGACCGAGAACGACGGCAGCTCCGCCGGGAACGACGGCGCCTCCGGCACGTCCGTCACCGTCACCGTCAGCGTCCCCACCGTCTCGAGCCCATCCGCGTCCGTCACCGTCACCGTCAGCGCGATCTCCGGCTCCGTCTCGAAGTCGAGCGCGCCCCCATCAGCCACCGTCAGCGCGTTCGTCACCGGGTCGAAGGCGAGCTGCGGCCACGCCCCGAGGTCCACCTCGACCAGCGGCGCCGGCCCGTCCGGATCCGTCGCCTCGATCGTCCCGATCAGCGCGCCGTCGCCCGCGTCCTCGGCCACCGCGAGCGCCGTCGTGTCGAGCGTCGGTGCCGTGTGCGACGTGATCGCGTCCGCCACCTCCACGAGCACGTTCCCCGCCCGGATGAGCCGGTACGGCGCCCCATCGAGCGTCGCCGACCCCTCGAAGACCCAGGCCCCGCCGAGCAGATCGACCGCGTCATCCGCCCCGCCCTCGATCCGCACCCGGTTCCCGCTCAGCGACAGCGCCGCGAGGTCCCGCGGCAGCGCCGACAGCCGGTGCGACCCCGCCGCGAGGTCGACGACCTCGACCCCCCGGATCCGACCGCGCGTCGCCGCCAGGTCCAGGTCGAAGTCCCCACTGAGCGCGAGCGTGTCACGCCCCGCCCCGCCGTCCACCCGCTGGAAGCCCGCGTCGCCCACGACGAGCCGGTCGTCGCCCGCCCCGCCCGACAGCGCGTCCGCGCCGCCCTGCCCGTCGAGCACGTCGTCGCCGAGCCCGCCCGCCATCCGGTCGACGCCGGCCGTCCCGGTCAGCACGTCCGGCCCGGTCGTCCCGCGCGCCGTCAGCCGCCCGCGCGGATCGGACCCGAAGCGGAGCCGCGCGTGCCCCGCGTCGGCCGCCTCGTCGTCCGCGAGCTTCACACCCCAGAAGACGTCGGAGAGACCGTCGCCGTCGACGTCGCCCCCGGTCACCGCGTCGACGTGCGCCGCGTCGTCGAGCACGAAGCCGCCGACGCCCAGCTCGAGCCCGTCGAGGGTGCGCGCCGAGGGCGCCTCGTCCCCGAAGACCACGTAGACGTGCCCGTTCATGACGAGCGCGAAGTCGTCGAAGCCGTCCGCGTCGACGTCGCCGACGCCCGCGGCGATGAGGTCGCCGTCCGCCCGCCCCTCGGGGGGCACCCCGGTCACGACGAAGCCGCCGTCGCCCACGTCGGGCGCCGTGTCGTCGAGGGTGCCGCCCGAGAGCTCGCCCCCGAAGAAGACGCTCACCCGCACGGACTTGGCGTTCGCGGGCCGCTCGATCCACGGGACCGCGAGGTCCGCGCGGCCGTCGCCGTTCACGTCGCCGATGGCGAACGGCCGCGAGTTCAGCCCGCAGCGCCCCGCCGTGATGGCGTTCCACAGGTTCAGGTTGGTCCCGCTCGAGCTGAACGAGCACGAGCTGCCGCCGTCGACGAGGCCGTCCGCGCGGTCGACGAGCTGCCCGCTCGCGAGCGGCGTCGCGCCGCCGCGCACGAGGTAGAACTTGAAGCCGAACGAGGAGAAGCCGACGAGCATGTCGTCGTAGCCGTCGCCGTCGAGGTCGCCGAGGACGCTCACGTGGCCGCCCCACTGCACGGAGAAGTAGCTCACCTGGTTCCGCCCCGAGAGCTCGTAGCCGGGCACCGTGGCCCCCATGTCGCCGAGCCACGCCTCCTCGCCGAGCCCCTGGTTCGTGACGACGTAGGTGCGGCCGGAGTCGACGCCCCAGCCCTCGGCGTTCGGCGCGCCGACGACGTAGTCGGAGAGGCCGTCGCCGTCGACGTCGCCGGTCGAGAGCCCCCAGCCGGCGAGGTGCCCGTTCCAGTCGTAGTTCGAGCCGTCGAGCGTGTGGAGGCGGTTCGGCCACGTCCCCGTGGCGCCGGAGATCTCGAGCGCCCCGGAGACGGTCAGCGCGCTCACCGACTCCGTGCCGGCGGTCGCGAGCAGCGCGCCCGGGATCGCGTAGACGGCGCCCGCCTGGTACTGCCCGTGGGCGTAGGCGCTGGGCGCGGACACGACGAGGTCGGGGATCGTGTCGCCGTCGATGTCCGCGGGGCCCGCGATGCGGACGCCCAGGGCGTCACCGAGCGCGCCGCTGTCGCCGCTCAGGGCCGCGACGCCGCCGAGGCCCGGGTGGCAGGAGACGTGGATGTTGAAGTTGGAGACGAAGCAGATGGTCTCGTAGGGGTCCCAGCCGCCCGAGTCGCCGAAGATCGTGAAGCCGCCGTCCTCGGCCGTGATGTCGGCGAGCTGCGTGTCGCCGCCCGCGCCGCGGCCCCGGATCACGTAAACGGCGCCGGCGTTGGTCAGGTCACCGGGGGCCGTCTTGTTCGGCGCGCCGATGGCGAGCTCGGCGAGGCCGTCGCCGTCGACGTCGCCGATGACGCCGACCGAGGCGCCGGCGAACTCCTGCGCGTCCGTGCCGTAGAAGGTCCAGGTGTCGGCGCCGACGATCGCCGCGTTCGACGTGACGGCCGCGCCGGTAGAGCCGTCCACGAGGGTCGGCGTCGCCTCGCAGGTGACGGTCGCGCCGACGTCGAGGCCGGCCGTGTCGAAGGTCGCGTCGGTCCCGGTCGCGCTGCCGTCGACGAGCCAGGAGATCGCCACGCCCTGGAGGTCATCGGCGCACTCGGGCGCGACGCCCGCGACCTCGCAGGCGAGCACGGTGCCCGCGCGCACGCTCTCTGGGAGGGTCGCCGCCGCGAGCGCGACCGGCTCCGGGCAGGGGTCCTGCGCGTTGCAGACGCCGTCGCCGTCGTCGTCGGGCATCGCGCCGACCGTGACGGGCTCGGAGCTCGCGGACACCGAGAGCGCGCCGTCGCTGACGGTGACGTCGCAGGCGACGGTGTCCCCCTCGGCGAGGGTCCGGACGAGCTGGACGCCCGTCTCACCGGCGACGAGCTCGCCGTTGACGCGCCAGGCGACCTCGGCGGAGAGGACGTCGCCCGCGTCGGGGTCCGAGACGGCCGAGAGGCAGAAGAAGGTGTCCGTGCACGGCACCCAGACGTCGGGGAGCGGCACGCTGACGCTCGCGATCGACGGCGGCGCGTCGCCGATGGTGACCGTGGCGTGGCCGGCGCAGGAGGCGCCGGAGGTCAGGGTGACGTCCACCGCCCAGACCTCGCCCTTCGCGGTCGCGTCGGACGGGACGGTCGCGGTGACGTAGGAGGTGACGGCGTCGTCGCGGGTCCAGGTGACGGTGGCGCTGGCGATGAGGGCCTGCGCGGCGGCGCTGAGAGTGTCCGTGGCGGGGTCGGTCACCGCGGTGAGCTCGACGGTCGTGTCCGGGGCGGCGGGGCTGATGGCGAGCCCGGAGAGCGCGCCGCAGGCCTCGACGTAGGCCGGGTCGGGGCCGGTGTCGGCGTCGGTGTCCGCGTCGGCGTCGGTGGCGGTGTCCGCGTCGGTGGCGGTGTCCGCGTCCGGGTCGGCGTCCGCGTCGGGGGCGATGTCCGCGTCGGGGTCGGCGTCCGCGTCGGCGGCGCCCTCCGTGTCACCGCTGGTCGCGTCGATGTCGGCGGCGCCGCTGTCGACGCGCTCGGCGGTGTCGGCGAGGTCGTCGCCGCCGGCGCCGGAGTCTCCGGAGCACGCCGCGAGCGGGGCGAGCGCCGCGAGCGCGACGGCGAGGGACAGATGGAGGAGTCGGTGGCGTCGCATGGAACGCTCCACAGGCAGAGGACACGGGCGCTGGCGGGATCGACGGCACACTACCAGACTCGGCGCGCGCGTCGCGGCGAGGGGTGATTGCACGCCGCCTGCCAACCCGGGGAGCGCGGCGAGGCTGCGCCGGAGAGCCTCCTCGTTGGCCATCGAGCCGCGATCGACGAGCCGTTCGGCGAACGCGCGGAGGGTCGAGGGCGTCCGATCCCCGCGGGAGCTGTCCGGGACACGTCGTCGGCGGCGCGGGATCTGCGGCGGCTGCCGTTTCCGCAGGCGCCGCTGCAGAGGCCGCAGCGTCCGCCGTGGCGCGACGCGGGGCGAGAGACAAACACTAACAGTTCCAACACATTACGCCGTCTCCCCGACGTGGCACACCGCTTGCGATGGGGTCCTCACGTAACCCGCTCACCAAGGAGAAGAGCGATGCGCCGTTTCCTCACCATCACGACCCTGGCCCTCACGACCCTCGCCTCCGCTCCGGTCTTCGCCGCCGGCCCGTCGTCCGGGAACGGCTACGGCGGGAAGGACCACGTGACGGAGTCCCGCCCCGCGCCCTACGACGGCTTCGACCGCGACGGCGGCCGGCGCGAGCAGAAGGTCACGCTGACGAAGGCCGAGCTGAAGAAGGCGAAGTCCCTCGAGGTGAAGTTCGAGAGGGACAAGAAGGCCCTCATGAAGAAGCTCAGCGCCGAGAAGCGCACGCTCGCGAAGCTGCGCGCGACGCGCAACGCGAAGCGCTCGCAGATCGTCGCCGCCGAGAAGCGCGTGGACGCCGTCGAGGCCAAGCTCACCGCGCTCGAGCGCACCTACCGCGCCCGCCTCGCGGCCTTCCTGACGCCGGCCGAGGTGCGCTTCTTCCTGAGCCTCTCGTAGCCCGGCTCCGCGACGCCGCGGCCCTCGCACCCCGAGGCCGCGGCGTCCGCGCTTCCGCTTCGGCGCGGCCCGCGGCGCATGTGAACGTCGTTCACGCGCACCGGGCCGCGCCGCGTCGTTTTCGCTCAAGTCCGCCTATCCGGAGACCGTAGCAACTTACGGTCGCGCGCCGTCACACCCGCGGCCGCAGCACTTCGGAGGCCCGCTCCCGCGCGGGCCGGGGGAGACGGAGCTCATGGGGACCTACGTTCAGCGCCGCGACGCGGCGCTCGCCATGGACCGCGCGCCGGAGGGCGAGGCGAAGGCGCCAGGCTCGCCGCTGCGCGCGATGGGCTACCAGCAGCAGGTCGCCGCGCTCGCGCCCGGGAACCAGAGCTACGAGGCCGGCACGGCCAAGTACGCGCCCATCCAGTTCCGGGGGCTCGGCGGTGGTGAGAAGACCGAGGGCGACGGCGCTGAGGGCGGGAAGGAAGGTCCAGCGAGCCCGCCGCGGATCAAGGGCCACTTCATGAAGTCCGGCAGGGACACCATCGTGTTCACCAAGTTCGGCACATCGAACGGGGCTCGCGATGGTCAGCACTTCATCGCCGTCGTCGACGGGAAGGAGATCCCAGCCGTAGTCGGGAAGGCGTTCCTCACGCGCGTGACCGTGCGATGGGAGGGCCTCCCGGACTGGGTGAAGGAGGGCAAGGAGCGGCCAGAGGACGGCCCCGCACCGGACAAGGACGCCGCGAAGCCCGCCGATGGCGGCGCCGCCGACCAGCCGAACCGCTTCATCGCGAAGGGTCACCGCGACGCGGTCGTCGTCCCCGATCGGCCCGAGCCGCTCGGCGTCGTCGAGGTCAGTCAGGTCCCGAAGGCGCCGGCCGAGGGGGCCTACTTCGAGATCACGGTCCGCGTCGGGGTCGGCAAGAAGGTCGAGACGCACCGCCTCGAGGTCATGGGCGATCGTGAAGCCTCCAGGCTCCCGAATACGCTCAGCGACGCGCTGCGCGCTGTGGTCGCCGACCGGCTCAGCTCCGTCGACGTGACGCGGCTGAATCAGCGGGTCCTGGCCCAGCTGAAGCCCAAGCTCCCGGCCGCGTGGTTCGGGAAGTGATCGGCCGCAGCGGGCTCATCGCCCTCATGCCTCTCCTGACGGCGGCCTGTGCCTCGTCAGCCGCGGCACCGTCGCTCGCCCCGGTGGAGACGCCGCCACCCCTCGAGGCGACGCTCGCGCCCGGTGACCACGCGGTGACGGTCCACGCGCTGGGGGCTTCGCTCGAGCGAGCCTACTTCGCGCGGCCCTTCTGGTGTCCGGCCGCCGAGACGCTCCCGTACGACGCCGAGCGAGAACGCGCGGCCCTGTGCGTGGACACCGTGCGCGTGTTGCTCGTGCCGCTCCCGACGCTCGGCGCGGTCCGCGAGAATTTCAACTACCCGCGACTCGAGCGCCATCTGCCGTCCTATCCCCACGTGGCGATCACGCCCGAAGGGGCCATCGATCTCGCGTCGTCCGCCGATCTCACCGGTCCGGAGGAGACACCGGGGCGCTTCCACAGCCTCGTGGTCTGGATTCTTACTGGTGACTCGACCAACGGCGGGGCGCCGACCCCAGCAGCGTACGACGCGCTCGCCGCGATGTTCGCCGCGGCCCGGCGGTCGCACCCGCGGATCGTGGCCCGAATGATCGACGTCGAGCGAGCCGAGGTCGACGCGGGCCTCGTCGTCAGCGCCCACAGCCTCACAGCGGTGGCGCCCTTCGACGTGCTCACGTTCTGCGACGCTGCTCGCGCGGCAGGGACGCCCCTCGAGGGTTGCCCCGGGGATGGCGCACGGGTCCCCGTTCAGGTGAGCGGCGCCCCCTCAGCGATCTTCGCGCCGTGGCCGGCAGTCCAGGCAGGCGTGGGCGTCCCGCGCCCCCTCCCCGCCGAGATCCGGATGGTGCCTGGCTGGTCCTGCTCGCGCACTGAGGGCCTACCGGACTGCAGGTACATCGACGGCAGCGAACCGCAGGTCTGGGACGCGAGCCGACCGCCGTCGGTCCGCCTCGATGGGCTTACCGGTCGCTTCGCGCTCATCGCCCCACCCGAAGGCGCTGTGGCAGGTCAGGAGTGGCAGATCGACTTCGCCGACGAGCTCGGTTGGGCCCGGGCCGTTCGACCGTTCTGGTGTCCGCGCGGCGCGAGCTTGCCACCGACCGCGTCCACAGACCGCGCCCTCGCCTGCGTCGACGCCATCCGGATCCGTCGCGTGACCCCGGCCGAGCTCGTCGCCCTGCCTGGGCAACCCCACGTCGTCATCGACGCGGTCGGCACGGTCACGCCGACCACGTTCATCGACCTCGCCGGCCCCCCCGCCGGGACCACGCGCGACACGGCCGTCACGATCTGGGTCGTCGCCGACCCCGTCGCCGCCACCGGCGACGCCCTCACCCCCATCCAGGAGGCCGCGCTCGCCTCGGTCCTCGTCACCGTGAAGCGCCTCTACCCGCGGATCCCGCCGCTCGGGCCCGCGCCCGTTCGCGTCGACTCCCCGGGCCTCGGCCTCGACGGCGACGCGCCCATCGACTGGGCGCGCCTCCGGGCGGCCGTCCGGGCCATCGACCCGGCGGCCGTCACGCCCTGACTCACCGCCAGCCGGCGCGCGTCGCTTCCGCTCGAGTCCACCGATCCGGAGACCATAGCAACCTGCGGCCGCACGCCATCACACCACGGCCGCGGCAATTCGAGGCCCGCTCTCGCGCGGGCCGGGGGAGACGGAGCTCATGGGGACCTACGTTCAGCACCGCGACGCGGCGCTCGCCGCGCGGGTGGTTCGATTGAAGCGCGCGGCTGCTGCCGTCTTCCCCGCGCTCGTCGGCCTCGTGGCGTGCGCGACCACGCCGGTGGCGCCGACCACCGAGCCTACGGCAGCTCCCGACCTTCGCGTCGCCCTCGGCGCGCACGTCGTGGAGAGCGCCGCGCTCGACGACGACGCCCCCTTCGCGAAGTCCGTCGGCGCGCGGCCCTTCTGGTGCCCCGCGGCCGCGTCTCGTCCGCCGACCTCGCTCCGCGACCGCGCGGCGGCCTGCGTCGACCGCGTGTCGGTGCTCCTGGTGCCCTATCCGTCCGTCGCCGCCGCCATCCAGGGGCGGCAGGACTGGCCGACCCCGCTTCCCCAGTACGAGCACGCCGTCATCGCGCCCGACGGCGCGATCCACCTCGTCGGGAACGGTGACCTCACCGGCGCCGAGGCCGTCACCGGCCGCTGGCACACGCTGCTCGTCGTGATGCTGAGCGGCGACGACGCCGGCCACCCCGTCCCGCCGACGGACGCCGCCTACGCCGCGCTCGCCACCCTCTTCTCTGCGGCGCGCCGCGCCTACCCCGCCATCCCCGCGCGCTTCGCGTCAGCGGAGCCAGCGGAGCTCTCCCGCGGCCTCGCGGTCGCCGCGACGCGCGACGACGAGCCAGCGCTCTTCGACGTCCTGCGCTTCTGCGACGCCGCGAAGCGCGCTGGCGTGCCCCTCGACGGCTGCCCGACGCGCGAAGAGCGCGTCACCGTCCGAGCGACCGGCGCCGACGCCGCGACCGTCTTTCCGTGGCGCTTCGGCGAGCTCGGCCTCGGTGCCCCCGAGACACTCCCCGGAAGCTTCGTCGTCTCGCCCGGCTGGTCGTGCGCGCGGACCCAGGGCCGCCACCGATGCCGCTACTTTGCCGCGGGTGACGACGCAATATGGGACCTCGCCGACGCGGGCGTCGGTCCCACCATCTTCTCCGTACCCGGGGCGATCGAGCTGATCGGGGCGCCGAGCGGCGCGTCCGAGGTCCCGATGGTGGACGTGCGCTACGACACGCTGAAGGTCGAAGGCGCAGTTCGCCCGTACTGGTGCCCGGCGGGCGCCGACCTGCCGCCGACGAGCTTCGTCGAGCGCTCCCTCCTCTGCGTCGACGCGCTCCGGGTTCGGCGCGTCGGTGCCGCCGACGTCGACACGCTCCCAGGCCCGCCGCACGTCATCATCGACGGCCGCGGCGCCATCTCGAATATCCTCCCCGTCGAGTCCGCCGGCCCCCCCGCCGGGACCACGCGCGACACCGCCGTCACGATCTGGGTCGTCGCCGACCCCGCCGCCGCCGCCGTCGACGCCCTGACGCCGCTCCAGGAGGCCACGCTCGCCTCGGTCCTCGTCACCGTGAAGCGCCTCTACCCGCGGATCCCGCCGCTCGGGCCCGCGCCCGTCGGCGTCGACTCCCCGGGCCTCGGCCTCGACGGCGACGCGCCCATCGACTGGGCGCGCCTGCGCGCGGCCGTCCGGGCCATCGACCCGGCGGCCGTCACGCCTTGAAGAACGACAGCCGCCGGCTCACCGCCAGCCACCGCCGCGGCCACCGCGACCCGGCCCCATGCCGCGCCGCCCCGGCCCCGTGCCCATCCCGCACTGCTCGTGCGCGCCCGCGATGATCGCGTCGAGCTCGGCCTGCGTGATGAACTGCGCCCTGTAGCTCCCGCCGTTCGCCGTCAGGAAGCCGTAGAACGCCCGCATGTGGTTCCGCGAGCCGCACTCGAGCGCCGCGTACGTCGCGAGGATCGCCGGGTCCGTCGTGTTCGCCCGCATCGCCTCGATGTCGTGGATGTCGAGATCCTCGATCGTCGCGCCGACCGTCAGCGCCGCCACCAGCGACGGCTGCCCGCTCGCCACGAGCTGCGTGTAGAGCGCCTTCAGCTCCGGGTCCGTGAACGCGCCCACCGCCGGGTCCGTCACCGGGTCCGGGATCCCGAGCGCCGTCAGGTGCGTCGCCACCCGGTCCATGTGGGTCTGCTCGGACCCGCTGATGTTGTCGAACACCGGCACGCTCGTGCCCCACCGGTCGCGGAGCGAGAGGTAGACGTCGCGCGCGAGCTTCTCCTCCTCCCGGAGCCTGAGCAGGTCCTTCTCCTGCGCCGACGTGGCCGCCGCGACCGCGACCGTGTCCGCGCCCTCGGCCGTCACGTCGGCCGCGAGCGCGTCGCCGCCGACGTCGCCCGGGCCTCCCTGCCCACCAGGGGACGCTGCGTTCGCGCACGCGCCACCGAGGAGAATGATCGCCAACGCGCCGAGACATGTGCTGCAGCGAGACCTCATGATCCACCTCCGTAGGAGAAGAGTGACACCCCTGCATTCCTCACGGCGACCGCCCAATCAAAGTCTCACTCCGTAACGGCGCGGGTTATCGGGTGATGGCGCGCCGACGCCGCGGCTCCGCGATGTGGCGCGGCAAATTGACGCACCGTCGCGCTCTACGACTTGCCGACCACCGTCGTCAGCCCGCCGCCCGGCTCCGTGTGCATGTGCGCGACCTGGTGCTGCAACACCATCCCAATCGTCATCGCGCCCACGAAGATCATCGCCGTCGCGCCCCCCGTCCCGAGGCTCACGAGCCCCGGCCCCGGACAGTAGCCGGCGAGCCCCCAACCGACCCCGAACACGACCGCGCCGACCACGAGCTTCTGGTTCACGTCGGTCCGCGTCGGCAGGTGGAAGCGCGTGTCGAAGAGCGGCGCCGCACGCCGCGTCACGAGCCGCAGGAGCACCAGGTGCAGCGTCACCGCCCCGCCCATCACGAACGCGAGGCTCGGGTCCCACGCGCCGAAGAAGTCGAGGAATCCCTGTACCTTGGCCGGGTCCGTCATGCCCGACACCACGAGCCCGACCCCGAAGAGGGCGCCGGCGAGCCACGCGAGGACGTTGCCCTTCATCCCACCCCTCCGAGCGTCCGCACGATGAGCACCGTCGCTGCGCCCGCGGCGATGAACGACACCGTCGCCACCAGGGACCGCCGCGAGAAGCGCGCGAGCCCGCACACGCCGTGGCCGCTCGTGCAGCCGTTGCCGAGGCGCGTGCCGTAGCCGACGAGGATCCCGGCGAGCGCCGTGAGGCCGGCGGGGGCCGTCACGTCGGCCGCCGGGAACAGGTCCGGCCGCAGCAGATAGAGCACGATCCCGGCCGACACGAGGCCACCGAGGAACGACACGCGGTAGCTGCGGTCGGGCGTCGGCGGCGTCAAGAGGCCGCCGTAGATGCCGCTGATGCCGCTGACCTTGCCGTGCGAGAAGAGGAGGAGGGACGCGGAGAGGCCGATGAGGAGGCCCCCCACGAGGGAGGAGACTGGGGTGAATTCTGGCGTCATTCCGGCTGATTCCGAGAGAGGTTGTCGCGGGGCGCGGCGCGCACCCGTGGCTGAATGGAACAGTCGTCGTCTGGCTTCGATCGGGACGGTGGCTGGGCCGTCCGCGCGCGCCGGAGCAGAGGCCCCCGGCGCGCGGCGTGCTCGTCACGCGTCGGTCACCACGCGGACATGGGGCCGATGTCGATCACCTTGCGCCCGCTCTTCCGGAGCATCGTGGCCGCTTGCCCGCTGCGGTTCCCCGAGCGGCAGTACACGACCACGTCGCGCCCCGCGGGCAGCTCACCCTGGCGCTGCGCGAGCTCCTGGACCGGGATGTTCACGGCGCCCTCGATGTGCCCACCCGCGAACTCGTTGCGCGTGCGCACGTCGAGCAGGATGGCGCCGTTCGCGACCGCCTGCCGCGCGTTCTGCACCTCGGCGGCGCTCGTGCTGTTGCACGCCTGCAACGCCCCGGCGCCAGGCGCGCCGGTCATGATCGCGAGCGCAACGAGCGCGCGGCCGACGCCGCGGCGCGGGCTCATGGCGTCACCCCGCTGACCCCCTGGCCGAGCCCCGTGGCCGCCGCCGCGCGATGATTGTGGAGCTTCTCGAGGACGACCACGACCACCGTCGCGAGGAGCGTGAGGGCCGCCGGGATCTCGATGGGCCACGGCTCGCCGAAGATGCGCGGCACCTCCTGCGCGAGCATGAACACGCCCATCACGACCACGAACCAGCCGAACACGCGGCGGAGCTTCTCCTGCGGGACGACGCCGGCCGCCTTCGCGCCGAACACGCTGCCCACGAGCGCCGCGCCCGTGATGCCGAGGAGGAGCGGCCAGTCGATGGTGACCGCGCTCACGTGGCCGGCGAACCCGGCGAACGACTTCATCGCCAGCACGAGGAGCGACGTCCCGACGGCGACGCTCATCGGGAGCCCGCCGAGGATGACGAGCGCCGGCACGACGAGGAAGCCGCCGCCCGCGCCCACGAGCCCGGTGACGCCGCCGACCGCGAGCCCCTCGAGGAGCACGAGCGGCACGCGCATCTCGTGCGACTCCGACTCCTTGATCTGCTTCTTGCCGCGCAGCATCGCGATGGCGGTCACCACCATCATGATGGCGAACAGGACGAGCAGGATCTCCGGCGCGATGAGCTTCGCGACGCGCCCGGCGCCGTACGCGCCGACCATCGAGGCCGCGCCGAAGACGAAGCCCGTCTTCCAGCGCACGCGGCCGGCGCGCGCGTGCGGGATGAGCGCGAAGAGGCTCGTCGCGCCCACGACGAAGAGCGACGAGGCGACCGCGACGTGGGCCTCCTGCCCGACGACGTACTTCAGGATCGGCACCGTGAGGATCGAGCCGCCGCCCCCGAGGAGTCCGAGGGAGACGCCGATGAGCACGGCGAAGGAGAGAGCGAGGGCGATCATGGGCTGGACTCCAGGGTCATTCGGGTTCGGCCGCCGGAGGACGGCGACGGGGACGGTGTCAGGTGGGGCTCAGCCCTCGTCTTCGAACGAGAGCTCGGGGTCGAGCGGGCGGTCGACGCAGGTGGCCTCGCGGACCGTGAGGACCGGGACCTTCGCGACGCGCAGCACCTTCTCGGCGACGCTCCCCATGATGAGGTGGGCGATGCCGGTGCGACCGTGGGTGCCCATCACGACGAGGTCGGCGCCCAGGTCGGCGACGGCCTGGCAGATCATCTTCGCGGGGCGCCCGAACACGACGTGGCCGCTGCGGGCGACGACCGTGACCGGGAGGCGCTCGAGGCGGCGCTCGATGGCGCGCGTCGCGAGCTCGGTCGTGTGGGTGCGGACGTCGACGCCCTCGGGGTGCGTGGACGGGTGGATGACCGCGGAGAGCGGGACGTGGCCGGGATCGACCACGTGCAGCGCGACGAGCTCCGCGCCGACGTCGTGCGCGAGCTGGGCGCCGAGCGTGAGCGCGGAGTCCGAGCACGTCGAGAAGTCGGTCGGGACGAGGATCTTGCGGAACGGGTACGGCACGGTCATGCCGGAGGTGTTTGCCAGGACTGTGCCATGGGCACGCCGGGCGCTCAGGAGGCCGTTCTCCTTGGGATTCGTGGCGCCCGGAGGGCCCGCGGAGCCGTTTCACGCAGGCCGGATCCGTTTCACAGAGCCGCCCGTTTCGCTTCATGACGTTTCATCGCCACGGCGCGAGCGGCCGGACCGACGCGCGGAGATCCGCGTCGCAGGCGGACTCGACCGCACATTTCCGGCTTGGCACCAACGGTGCACAATGAAACGGCGGGGCGCGCACCAGACCGCCGCCCCGCGACCCCCTCGGAGCGAGACCCGAATGATCCTGCGCCAGCTCTTCGACAGCGACAGCTCGACCTACACCTACCTCATCGCCGATCCGACGACCCGCGAGGCCGTCCTCGTCGACCCCGTCCTCGAGCACGTCGAGCGCGATCTGAAGCTCCTCGCGGAGCTCGGCCTCGAGCTGCGCTACGTCCTCGAGACCCACGTCCACGCGGACCACGTGACCGCCGCCGGCCAGCTCCGCGAGCGCACGGGCGCCCGGACCTGCGCGAGCGGCGCCGGCGCCCCCTGCGTCGACCAGCACCTCAAAGACGGCGACGTCGTGCGCGTCGGGGACGTCGCCATCACGGCCCTCGCCACCCCCGGGCACACCGACGACGGCATGTCCTTCCACGTCGGGCGCTACGTCCTCACCGGCGACACGCTGCTCATCCGCGGCTGCGGCCGCGCCGACTTCCAGAACGGCGACGCCGGCGCGCTCTGGGACAGCATCACGGGCGTCCTCTTCGCGCTCCCGGACGACACGGTCGTCCTCCCGGGGCACGACTACAAGGGCTTCACGAGCTCGACCATCGGCGAGGAGAAGCGCGTGAACCCGCGTGTCGCCGGGCGCGACCGCGCGGCGTTCATCGAGCTCATGGCCGCGCTGAACCTGCCGCGCCCGAAGAAGCTCGACGTCGCCGTGCCCGCGAACCGCGCGTGCGGCAAGGTCGCCCCGATTCAGGCGAGCTGAGCGCCGACCTAGCAGCGCGCCGGCGCCCGCGCGGGCGACGCGCCCCCGCCCGCGAGCGCCGGGATCAGAAGCTGAACTTCATCGAGTTCCCGTTGCGCACGTCGACCCGCACGAGCGACTCGTTCTCGTGCGCGATGACTAGATCGCCGTTCGCCGGGTCGAGCCACATGCCGCCCTCGTTCTGGTAGCCCGCGATGAGCGCGCCCCCGAGGCAGAGGTCGCGCCACGGGCGCTCCGGGTTCGAGCTCAGGCAGTACGCCTCGGTGCGATCGCCCGTCGCCACGTCGATGGCCGTGAGCACGCGCTGGTTGATGTTGCCCGACGCCCAGAGGACGGCGCGCGCCGCGTCCCAGACGAGCCAGCGCTGGCCGATGCCCGACGCGTTCGTCGGTCCGCCGCCGACCACGCCCCAGCTCGTCGACGCGCTCGACACGATGGCCCGCGCCCCCGTCGCGAGGTCGATGGTCGCGACCGAGAGGTACGCGTTCGCCACGACCCAGAGCTTGCCGTCGCGCAAGAGGAAGCCCTGGAGGCGCCCCCGGTCGAAGACGTAGCCCCCGCCGACGTCCTCGCCCGCGTTCGCGTTGAGGCTCTGCGTCCCGGAGCGCGAGATCACGGTGCACGCCTGCCCGTTCGCCGCGATGCGCACGATCCCGAGCCCCTCGCCGTACGCGCTCGTGTTCGCGAAGCCGAGGTAGAAGCGCCCCTCGCCGTCGACGGCGAAGCCGCGGTCGTTCACCTGCACGCCGAGCCGCTGCGGATCGCCGCTCGGGCACTGCGCGAAGGCCGCGTCCTGCGCGCGCCAGACGAGCGTCCTGTTCCCCGTCGCGGGCGCGATCCGCACGACCTCGAGCGACACGCTCGACGACGGCACCGACAGCGCGAGCCACGTCCCGTCGCCGGCCGGGCGCACGTCGATGACCTTGTTCAAGGCGGGCCCCGTGCCGGTCGTCGTGAAGCCGCTCGCCCCCTCGTAGCCGCCCGAGACCACGCGCCGGTCCCCGCTGTCGAGGTTCACCGCCATCACGAGCCCGGAAGCCGGGTGCGCCGACGAGGAGAAGTCGACCCCGACGATCAGCTCGCGCGCGGCCTCGTCCACGAAGCCGCCGTTGATGTGCGCCTGCGCGAGCCCGTGGACGCGCGGACCTGTGCCAAAAGACACACTGTCACCGAGGTACTCGGAGCTCACGCACTCGGCGATCCCGCTCGTCGGCGGGCGGTTGCTCGAGCAGCGGCAGTCCGCGTCGAGCGTGGTCGGGTGCTCGATCTGGTGCACGAGCGGGCAGGAGCGCTCGTAGTAGGGCGCGTCCTCGCGCGCCACCGAGCTCCGGCACGCCGGGCCGCCGCCGAACGTGTTGCAGGTGATCTGCCCCGCGCACTGCTCGACCAGCGCGATGGGCTCGTCGCACGACGACACCGCGTAGACGTCGCCGTACGCGCACGCGAGCTCGCCCTCGTCCGCGCAGACGCAGCTCGAGCCGCACGAGCCGGCGCCCGAGCAGATCGCGCCGATCCCGTTCGGCACGCAGACGAGCGGCGCCGCGCAGACGCTGGCCACGGCGCCCTCGCGGCCGCACGAGTCGACGTGGTGCACGTTCCCGTCGGCGCCACACGCGAGCGCCACGTCGTCGACACAGCCGCACTCGGGCCCGCCGTCGCCCGCGCCGCAGAGCTCTCCCGCGCCGCAGTCGGTCACGAGCGCGCTCTCGGAGCCGCGCGCGTCGCACTCCCGGATGGTCTCGCCGCTACAGAAGCGCTCGCTCGGCGCGCACACCTGGGGCACGCACACCTCGTTGTCGCAGAAGTCGCCCGCGTCGCACTCCTCGTCGGTGTCGCACGCCTCGCGCGAGCGGCACTCCGGCCCCGTCGCCCGCTCGGCACACGGGCTCACCGACGGACAGGACTGCGCGACGCTCGTGGGCACGCCGCAGCTGTTGAAGCGCTCGACGTTCCCGTTCCAGCAGCCGAGGTAGGCGTTCGGCGTGCAGCGGCACACCGCCGCCCCGCCCGACGCGTCGCAGACCTCGCCGCCGACGCAGTCGTCGTACGCCTCCCAGGCCGAGCCGCGCGCGTTGCAGGCGAGCACCCGCGCCCCATCGCACACGCGCTGCCCGGGCGTGCAGAGCCACGGCGTGCAGGTCGCGTCCTGGCAGAAGTAGCCGCTCGCGCACCCGGTGTCGGCCGCGCACGTGAGCGGGACGCTGCAGAACGGCTGCCCGTCGCCGCCCGTCTGGCACACCTCGGGCTCGGTGCAGTATTCGGAGCGCGTCTTCCGCGCGCCGCACGAGTCGAACCACCAGATGTCGGTGTCGGAGCACCCGAGGTACGCGTTCGGGGCGCAGCGGCACTGCGCGGAGGTCGTCGACAGCGTCACGCAGACCTCGCCGCCCGTGCACGTGTCGTTCGTGTCGACGCCGCTCCCGTCCGGGCGGCACTGCTGCACGAGCGCGCCGTTGCAGTAAGCGCCCGTGAACGAGCAGACGTCCGGGCGGCACGCGCCGCTCGCGACGTCGCAGAACTGGCTCGAGTAGCACTCGGCGTTCGAGGTGCACGTCGGGCGCAGTCGGCAGGTGGCCGTGCCGCCGTCCTCGACGCACGTCTCGGGCTCGGTGCAGGCGTCGTAGCGGTTCAGGCGGTTGCCGCAGCTGTCGAGGTTGTAGACGTCGCCGTCGTAGCAGCCGCGCGCGCCGGACGAGGTGCAGGCGCAGTGCGGGCCGCCCGAGGTCGTGCAGACCTGACCGCCCGCGCAGTCCGTGAGGAGCGCCGCGGCGGCGCCGTGGTCGTCGCACTGCCAGACGTCGCCGCCCTGGCACGAGGTCGCGCCCGGCGTGCAGACCCGCGGCTTGCACTCGCCGGCGACCGTGTCGCAGTAGTTCCCGGTCGGGCAGTGGGCGTCCTGCGAGCACGTCGTCCGCAGGGCGCAGGCCGCGGCGCCGTCGACGACGCCGCAGATCTCGGGCTCGGTGCAGTTCTCGACCCGCTGGAGGCGCGTCCCGCAGCTGTCGAAGGCGTAGACGTCCCCGTCGTAGCAGGCGTTCTGGCCGGCGCCGCAGCGGCAGCTCACCGAGCCGCCGACCACGGCGCACGCCTGCCCGCCGACGCACTCGGTCTCGAGGGCGAAGGCGGCGCCGTGGTTGTCGCAGGCCCAGACGTCGCCGCCCTGGCACTCGCGCGACGACGGCGTGCACGTGCGCGCCGCGCAGGCGCCCGTCGCCGTGTCGCAGTAGTTGCCCGCCGGGCAGTGGGCGTCGACCTCGCACGTGGCGCGGAGGCGGCAGTCGGCGACGCCGCCGACGACGGAGCACGTCTCGGGCTCGGCGCAGTTCTGGACGCGCTGACCGCGCGCGCCGCAGCTGTCGACCGCGTAGACGTCGCCGTCGTAGCAGGCCTGGGACGCGGCCGTGATGCAGCGGCAGGCGGTGGACGCGCCCGAGCCCGTGCACGTCTGGCCGTCCGTGCACTCGGTCTCGAGGACCGTGCCGGCGCCGTGCCCGTCGCACTGCAGGATGTCGCCGTCGGCGCTGCAGGAGCGCGCGAGGGGCGTGCACACCTGGGCCACGCAGTGGTGCGTCGCGAGGTCGCAGTACTCGCCGAGGCGGCAGCCGAGGTCGTCCTCGCAGGTCGGGACGATCGCCTCGCACCCGGCGAGCGACCCGGAGGGGACGCAGCGCTCGCCGCTGTCGCAGCCGAGCTGCACCTCGAAGCCCTGGCCGTCGGCGCGGCACTGCTCGACCGCCGACGCGGTCGCGTTGCAGCGCACGGCTCCCGGGGTGCACGGCTCGTAGCCGACGCAGGTCGCGACGCCGGCCTCGATCCGGCACGCCTCGTTCGCGCCGCAGGTCTCGACGACGCCGGTCGGGACGCCCGCCGCCGAGCAGCCGAGGATCTGAAGCCCCTGACAGAAGCGCTTGTTCGGCTCGCAGGAGCCCTCGCCGCACGCGGCGACGGCGCCGCTCACGCGCTGGCAGGGGAGGTCCGCCGAGCACGTCGCGATGACCTCCTTGGCGTCGCCGGCGGCGTTGCACTCGAGGGCCTGGAGGCCGTCGTCGCTGCAGTACTGGTTGCCGGGGATGCAGGGCTCGCCGCCGCCTTGCTGATCGCAGGCGGCGAGGACGGCGGAGGCGGCGAGGCCGGCGACGATGACGAGGCGGAGACGGTGTGCGTGCATGATGCGACCGTAGCGGTCGGCCGCGGCGGCGCCACCCTTCATGGACCCTACGGAGGCCGCAGAGCGCGGCTGGGAGCGCGTCAGCGGGCGTCGCCGTCCCCGCCCCAGCCCGCGACCCGCGCGGCGAGGAGCATCGGCGGCGCGGTGAGCGCGGCCGGATCCCAGGCCCGGACCGTCCCGTCCCAGCTCGTCGTGGTGAAGAGGCGCCCATCGGGGAAGAAGGCGACGTGCGGCACGCGCTCGCGGTGACCGCGGATGCGCGCGAGGAGCTCCCCGGTGGCCGCCGCCCACACGGCGACCGTGCCGTCGTCACCGCCGCCGACGAGGAGGGCGCCGTCGGGGCTGAAGGCCACGTCGAGCACGCGCGCGCCTGCCTCCTCGACCTCGCGCTCGGCGCCCGTGGCGGGGTCGCGCAGGGCGAGCGACGTGGGGCGCGCGAGGGCGACGCGGCCGTCGATCGCGATGTCGGCGGCGTAGGTCGGCGCGGTGGTCGCGAGGCGCTCGATGCGCCCGGGATCGTCCGCGCGGAGGAGGGCGACGTACGCGCCGGCCTCGGGGACGAGCACCGCGACGCGCCCGTCGGCGCTCGTGCTGGCGTCGATGAGCGGCTCGTCCCAGAGCCCGGTGACGGCGAGCTCGCCGTCCCCGCGGTAGAGGCGCGAGTGGCCGCCGTACACGACGGCGAGGACGAGGCCACCGGCGAGCGTCACGACGCGCCGGGTGGCGCCGGCCTCGAGGCGCGGGAGCTGCTGCCACGTGCGCGCGTCGAAGCGCTGGACGCCGCACTCGGGGGACATCCAGGTGCCGACGATCGCGCCGCCGTCGCTCGTCCAGGCGACGGGCTTCACGAGCTCCGGGGACGCGCTCACCTCGGCGACGCGCGCCCCGTCGCGGCCGCAGACGACGACCTTGCCGGCATCGGTCGCGACCGCGAGGCGGGCGCCGTCGGGCGACGGGGTGGCGCCCGTGAGCCCGGAGGGGGCGACGATGACACGGTGCGCGGTCCAGACGGCCGGTCGCTGCCAGATCGTGAGGGCGTCGTCGGAGAGCGCGACGAGGCGCCCGCCCGCCGCGACGCCGAGGCCGCGCGTGGCGACGCGTCTCGGGAGGGCCGCGAGATCGTCGCCGTCGCGCGAGACGATGGCGACGCCGCCGCCCTCGAGCACGGCGTAGACGGCGTCGTCGAAGACGAGCCCCACGACGGACGCGGGGACGCTGCGGAGCCAGATCGCCGTGACGGCGCCGTCGTCGGCGACGCGCATGAGGCCGAGGCGCCCGCGGGCGTCGCCCCAGGCGAGGAGGTCGGCGTCTCCGGCGCGCCGCCCGAAGGCGAGCTTCGTCGGGCTCGCGTCGCCGAACGCGGCGGGCCCGGTCGGGACGGCGGGGGTCATCGCGTAGACGCCGCGCTGCCCGACGAGGAGCCGGAGGTCGGTGCAGGCGACGACGACGCGGCGCTCGTCGCGATCGACGGCGAGCGCCTGCACGCGGTCGCGGCAGGGGTGCTCGTGCCAGAGCGGCGGCCCGACGTCGCCCGCGAGGCCGTGGGCGAGGATCCGGGAGGAGTTGTGGGCGACGGCGTGGCGCTCGGTCGGCGCGAGGGTCGTCCCGCTCCACGGGACCTGCTCGCGGATCTGCCCGGTGCGGAGATCGTAGCTCCGGAGCTCCTCGTCGCGGCCGATCGCGATGACGCGGGACGCGGCGGGGAGCGGGCGCGCCTCGACCGCGTCGCTCACGGCCTCCCAGAGGAGGCGGAGCGCGCGGACGTCGTCGCTCGCGGCTTCCGGGCGGAGCGACCACGCGGCGAGGCGCCCGCCGCCGGCGCAGACGAGCACGTCGCCCGCGGGGGCGAGGCGCGGCACGGGGCAGCCGCTCGGGAGCGGGTGGCGCGCGACGAGGGTCGGGGCCGCATAGCGGGCCATGAGGACGCCGCGGGCGGAGGCGCGGGCGCGGCGGGCGGCCGGGTCGTCGCCGACGACGTCGATGGCGAGGGCGTCGGCGGCGGCGGCCTCGGCGCGCGGGAGGTCGCCGTCCTCGAAGGCGCTCTCGGCCTGCGCGGCGAGCACGCGCGCGAGGCTCGCCGAGGCGCGGTCGCGCTCGTCCTTGAGGCGGGTGTTGCCGACGACGAGCACGGCGATGAGGAGGGCGAGCGCGACGGCGCCGACGGCGAGCGGCACGCGCCAGACGCGCAGGGCGCGGCGGAGGAGCGCGCCGAGCGGGTAGTCGTAGGCGCCGACGCGGCGGCCGTCGAGGTAGTGCTCGAGGTCGAGGGCGAGCTCGTTGGCGGTGTAGCGGTCGGCCGGGTCGGGCGCGAGGCAGCGCTCGATGACGGCGAGGAGCTCGGGCGGCGGCCGGTCGGCGCCGGAGCGCGCGGCGACGCGGGCGAGCTCGGCGCGCGCCTCGCCGGGGCGCGGCGGGGCGCCGGCGACGAGCTCGAGCAGGACGACGCCGAGGCCCCAGACGTCCCACGCGGCGCTCACGACGCCGCCGGCGGCCTGCTCGGGGGCCATGTACGCTGGGGTTCCGACGCCGCCGGAGGCCTCGGCGCCGACGCGCTCGGCGAGCCCCCAGTCCATGACCTGCACCTCGCCGAACTCGCCGAGCATGGCGTTCTGCGGCTTGATGTCGCGGTGGACGACGCCGTGGTGGTGCGCGTAGGCGACGGCCTCGCAGACGGCGAGCACCTGCCGGAGCAGGCCGAGGCGGGCCTCGAGGGCCGGGCGGGTCGCGATGGCCTCGGCGAGGGCGTGGCCGCGCACGAGGCGCATGACGTAGAAGGGCTCGCCGTCGGGGGTGCGGCCGGCGTCGTAGACCGGGACGATGGCGGGGTGGTCGAGGGCGGCGGTGACGCGGGCCTCGTTCGCGAGGCGCGCGGCGGCCGCGGCCCCGGCGGCGAGGTCGGGGCGGACGATCTTGAGGGCGACCTCGCGCTCGAGGACGCGGTCCCAGGCGACGGAGACGTGGCCCATGCCGCCGCGCCCGACGAGGCCGGCCGCCGCGTAGCGGTCGGCGGCGGCGCCCGCGGGGGCGTCGCGGGGCGGCGGGTCGGCGGGCGCGGGGGACCAGGCGCTGTCGCCCAGGTGCGCGTCGTCGCCGGCGATGGAGCCGCCGCCCCAATCGAGGGGGCCGCCGTCCTTCACGCCGGCGCCGCCTTGGCGCGCGGCGCGTCAGGACGCATCGATGACCTGGTCCCGCGGGTGCAGCACGAGCTCGACGACGCCGGTGCCGAGGGGGCGCACGAGGTCGGGGCGGAGGCGGCTCGCGCGGAGCTTCTGGCGGAGGCGCACCATGCTGACGTCGAACTTGCGGCGGAGCGAGTCGCGATCGGTGTCGTCCCAGACCTCGCTCGCGAGGACGTCCCAGTCGGCGGCGCCGCCGAGGAGGACGAGCTCGCAGACGATGCGCGCGGGCTTGCCGACGAGCGTAACGGGCGGGAGCTGGCCGCGGCGGATGTTGACGACGTCGTAGCGCGCCTCGATGACGAGCGGCTCGAGGTCGAGCACCGGGCCGAAGGTGGTGGCGCCGCCGGCGTCCTCGAGCTCCATGAGGGAGGTGGTGAGGGTCTTGCCGTCGACCTCGAAGGACTCGCCGTCGCGGAGGGGGCGCGCGCCGCTCGCCGAGGCCAGGCGCAGGTTCCACTCGGTGCCGTTCGACCAGATCCAGGCGCCGGCGTCGTCGCGGTACTGCGGGGTCACCTGGAGGCGCGGGCTCGTGACGATGGCGCAGGACGGCGGGAGGGCCTGGCGCGGGAGGCCGTCGCCCTCGATGGCGAGGACGGCGCGCGGGAGCTGCACGCGCTCGACGCGGAGGGTGTCGCGCGGGGTGAGGTGGATCTCGCGGCCGGGGACGAGCGGGGCGTCCTTCACGAGCGCGCCGTCGATGGCGAGGCGGCCGCGGAGGGCGAGCAGGCGGAAGGCGCCGGCGCGGAGGCTCACGAGGGCGTGGGCCTCGCTGATGCCGGGCTCGTCGACGTGGACGGCGCAGCTCGCGAGGCGGCCGACGATGGCGCCGTGGGTCGCGAGCACGACCTGGCCGCTCGGGAGGCGGAGGGCCACGCCGGCGAGGAGCCGCTCCGGGACCGCGCGGGCGGCGGCTCGGGCGCGCGAGGTTGGCGACTCGCTGTGCATGCGGCCTCCAAGCTACGTGGAACGGGGCGCGCCTTCAACGATCAAGCGCCGCGCCGGGTCGGGAGCTGCCGATTCTGCAGACGGTGGCTGCGGCGCCTGCAGAGGCCGCGGCGCGATGTCTGCGCGGAGCGGCGCCCCACCGAGGAACCACGAGTTATTTCAATAACTTGAATTCCCAACATGCGGTTGGCACGCGGGTTGCGAAAGGGGTTTGCATCAACCCGCTCCTCACGGAGGTTCCTGATGCGCCGCTTCCTCACCATCGCTTCCCTCGCCCTCACGACCCTCGCCTCCGCCCCGGTGCTCGCAGCCGGCCCCGGCGGCGGCTACGCCGGCAACCGCGGCAGCGACCACAGCGCGAGCGCCCCGGCGCCCGCGTACCACCCGGAGGCCACGCGCCCCGGCTCGAACGACGGCTACCGCGGCGACCGGCGCGATGACCACGACCGCGACGTCGGCATCAGCCGCGCCGAGATGAAGAAGGCCCAGGCCCTCGAGCTGCGCTACACGCGCGACATGAAGGCCGCGAAGAAGGCCCTCGCCACGGCGGAGGCGAAGCTCGCGAAGCTCATGCGCACCCGCCACCCGCGCGCCTCGCAGATCCTCGCCGCGCAGCGCCGCGTGAACGCGGCCGAGCAGAAGCTCGTGAGCCTGACGCGCACCTACCACCTCGCGCTCGCGCGCTTCCTGAGCCCGGTCCAGGTGCGCTTCTTCCTGTCGCTCTCGTAGTCTCGGGCGGAGTCCTACGAGTCGCGACGCCATCGTCGGGGTGATGTCTCCCACCACCGCCGATGGCAAAAAGGCGCGGCCCCCTCGCGGGGGTCGCGCCTTCGCTTTTTCCGCGCCGCCGGTAGGGCCGGCGCTACTTGATGTAGCCGGAGAGCGCCTTGACGACCTCGAGGGAGCGCATCGCGAAGGTGCGCGTCTGCGCCGCCACGGTCTCGGGGCCCATGCCGTTCGAGACGTGGAGGATCTGCTCGGTCACGAGATCGGTGTCGCTGTCGAGGTACACCTTCACGATGCCGTTGCTGTTCTGGTTGTTGATCTGGATGAGCCAGTCGGCGGTGAGCTCGACGCTGGGATCGTGGGTCCAGATCGACGAGAGGAGGACGAGCTCGCGGTCGGCGTTGGCGCGGACGACGAGCACGATGCCGAGGTCGTTGTAGCGCACGGCGATGGTGCCGCCGCCCTTGTCCTCGGGGGAGGCGCCGTCGGCGCGGTAGGCGGCCATCAGCGTGTTGTTGTCGTAGATCCGGGCCGTGTCGCCGGACGTCGGGCAGCGCTGGGCGCCCCCGCAGGCGGCGGCGCCGAGCGAGAGGGCGAGGACGGCGAACGCCGGCACCACGAGACGAGCAAACGAGGTCATGGGTTCTCCAGGTCGGGGAGTGTGCGCCGTGGGAGCGGCGCGATGATGCGTGTGGGACGCATCTGGCCACGACTCTTGAAAACGCGAAAGAGCATCCGGGCTGAGCACATGTGCTCACCCCGGTGTTCACATGACGCGAGGAGCGCGCTGCGGCCGTCGTCGTCGCGCCGTCAGGGCACGAGGATGAGCTTCCCGACGGTCTTCCCGGACTCGATGTCGCGGTGGGCGCGCGCGACGTCGGCGAGGGGGTAGACGGTCGTCGGCGGGGCCTGGAGGGTGCCGTCCTCGAGCCAGCCGGTGAGCTCGGCGACCGCGGGGCGGAAGAGCTCGGTGCGATCGAAGAGGTAGCTCAGGTTGAAGGCGAGCACGCTCTTCGAGCTCTGGGTCATCTCGAGGGGGGAGAAGCGCGGGGTGCGGAGGAAGTCGGCGGCGAGCTTGACCCAGTTGGGGCGGCCGCCCTCCTTCGGGATCATGGTGTGGAAGCCATAGACGACGAGCTTTCCGGCCTTGCGGACGTGGGCGTAGCTGTCCTTGAGGGTGGCGACGCCGTTCGCGTCGAAGATGACGTCGTAGCCGTCGGGGGCGTGGCGCTCGGCCTCGCGCCAGAGGCCCTTGCCTACCTTCGACTTGTCGATGACGACGTCGGCGCCGAGGGCGCGGGCGGTCTCGACCTTGTGGGAGCCGCCGACGACGCCGACGACCTTGCAGCCGGCGCGCTTGAGGATCTGGACGAGGCTCCCGCCGACGCCGCCGGCGGCGGAGTGGACGAGGACGGCGGCGCCGGGGCGCGGGTGGGCGAGCTCGTGGACGGCGTACCAGGCGGTCAGCATGACGGCGGGGACGCCGGCGGCGGCCTCGAAGGAGACGCCCTTGGGCTTCGGGAAGACGTACTGCGCGTCGACGACGAGGTGGGACGTGTAGCCGCCGAAGAGGGTGACGGCGATGACCTCGTCGCCGACGGCGAGGTCGTCGACCCCGTCGCCGATGGCCGAGACGACGCCGGAGACCTCGAAACCGGGGGTGATGGGCCAGCCGATGAACTCCTTGGCGGAGGAGTAGAGGCCCATGCGGACCATGACGTCGGCGTAGTTGACGCCGATGGCGCGGACGTCGATGGCGACCTGTCCGGCGGCGGGGGCCTTCGGGGGCTCGGACACCTGCTCGAGCTTGTCGTAGCTGCCGCCGCGGCGGATGAGGACCTTCCGGACCTCGGCGGGGGCGGTCTTCGCGCCCGTGGCCGCGCGCTTCGCGCTCTTCGCCGTCTTCTTCGCGTTGTCGTTCGTCGCCGTCGCAACCATGACGCACTGCTCCCTGCTCGCTCTCGAGCCTCGCAAAAAGTTGGAAGGGGCGGGACCGGGCGGGCCCGCCGTGTCGGAACGTCGCCTACCGGCCGCTGGCCCCGCCGAAGTAGCGGGCGAGCTCGCCGAGCGCCGCGGGGGCGACGCGGCAGCGGAGCTGCTTACCGTGCTTCTCGGTCTCGATGAGGCCGGCGTTGACGAGCTCCTTCAGGTGGTGGCTCACGGTGGGGGCGCCGACGTCGAGGGCGTCGATGACGTGCTGGAGGAGGCACCCCCCGACGCCGCGGGAGGGCCGCGCGTCGGCGGGCACGGCGCCCTCGTCGCCCCCCTGCCGGATCTGCTCGAAGAGCCGAAGCCGGTTCGGGTTCGACAGCGCCTTGAACATCTTCGACAGCCGGTTCTCGTCCATCAACGCGCTCCACGCGGGCCACCCCGCGCACCAACTCGCCCGGAGCCCCAAGCTCCGTTCGACGTTCTGACAGTTTTATAAATGTCGAACTGTCGAAAGGAAGTCAATGAGAGAATTCGGAGCGAGCCCAGCGCGAAAGGTCCAGCGCAAGTGAACGACGTTCACAGTCCCCGGGGACTGCGATGTAAAGGAATGTAAGCGGCGCCCCACGGCGGCGGCTCTGGCGGGAACCAGCGGCCGCGGGCGTCGTTGGGACGGGGGACGGGGCCAGCCGCGGAGAACGAGCGACGGCAAACTTGGCGATGCCAGGTCGGGCCCGCGAAGCCTCCCCGGGAAACCCAGCAGCCGCAGGCGCCGTGGAGATGTGGGAAACCTGGGGCGCGGCGGCCGCAGGCCGGCCGCGCCCCAGGTTTTCCAAGGCGATGTGGGCAACTCGGTGGTCGACGCCCGGAGGCGCGACGACCGCCGAGTTGTCAAAGGGTGGGGCGGCCTCGGGGGGCGGGCCGGAGGTCGCAGGGGGCGCAGCCCCTGGCGACCGGAGGGCCGTCCCCAGGCGGTCCTGGCCGTCGCCCCCCGTCATCGCCGGCATCTCCACGGCGCCCACGGAGGCCTGCACCCGGCCGAACAATCGAGAACCAGGCCACTTTTCGCTTGACGGGTTTCCAGCACACACCCCACCGAAGGCGCGGCGCATCGCGCCAGAATGGCCGAGGTGAGCCCCACGAGCCCACAGACCGCGCGCTGATCCAGGCCAAGCCACCGCCCGAGGTGGACGAGGCGTCGTTCGTCGATCCTGGAGCGTCCTGGAGGGGCAAATCTCGCTCGGAAGGGCCTGTGTTATAAGGGAATTACAACATCGAGAGCCCCCGGAACGAAGCCATGCACGCCCACGTGACGCCCCAGAACCGACCCGTCGCCAACCACCTCGAGCCCATCGCGACGACTCGTCCCGCGACACCCATCGCCACGGAGCCCCGCGCGCTCCTCGCCGCGCTCGCGCGCCACGCGCGCGTCGTCGTTCGAGAAGACCGCCGACGTCCTGCGACTCCTCGGTGAGGTCGACCGGACCGAGGCGTGGTCCGAGAGGCCCTTCGGTTCCCTGTTCTCCTACTGCCTCGGAGAATTGAACTGGTCGGAGGGAGAGGCGGCGAAGAAGATCCAGGCCGCGCGGGCGGCCCGGCGCTTCCCGCTCCTGCTCGACCGCGTGCGCGCCGGGCGACTGCACCTCGCCGGCGTCGTGCTCCTCGCGCCGAAGCTCACCGACGCGAACGCGCCGTCGCTCATCGACGCCGCCTGCGGCAAGTCGAAGCGCGAGATCGAGGCCCTCCTCGCGGCCCGGTTCCCGCGGCCGGACGTCGCGCCGTCGATCCGGAAGCTGCCAGCGTCGTCGCGCCCGTGGTGGCGGCGACGCCGTCGCTGCCGATGTCGCCGGCCGCTCCCGTCGTGAAGGAGGCACCCGCGCCTCGGAGAGACCTCGACGCCCGCTCCGACGCCCGCTCCGGCGATCGGCCGGCGCGCCGCCGTCGAGCCGCTCTCGGCCGAGCGTCACAAGCTGACCGTCACGATCAGCGCCGCCACGCGCGATCGCCTCGCTCGACTCGCCGCCCTCACGAGCCACCGGAGCCCGGACGCGCGGTCGGTCGAGGGCTTGCTCGACGCCGCCCTCGCGCTGCTCGAGGCGAAGCTCGTCAAAGAGCGCTTCGGCGTGGGCGCGAAGCCGCGGAAGGCCCGGACGACGAAGGCCGCGACGACGACGAAGACGCCACGGACCTTCCCGAAGGCAGACCGGCGCGCGATCGTCGCTCGCGACGGGCTCCAGTGCAGCCACGTCGACAGCGTGACCGGCGCGCGGTGCAGCGAGACGCGCTGGCTGACGCTCGACCACGTGGAGCCCTGGGCCCATGGCGGGGGAGAGCGTCGCCGACAACGGCCGGGTGTTGTGTTGTGCGCACAACCAGGCGGCGGCGCGCGCGCGTGCTCGGGGCGGAGCTCGTTCGGAGCCGGGTCGAGGCGCGCGGCGGTCGCTTGGCGACGGCGCTGGCGAGTGCTCGCGTCGCGACGACGCGCGGGAGGTACGCGGCGCTACCGCGCCGTGGAGATGCCGGCGATGACGGGGGCGTGGACGGCCTGTGGACGGCCCGCTGCGCGGCCCGCCCACGAGTCCGCCCACACCGCCCCCTTGGACAACTCGACAGTCGTCGCCCTCCGGGCGCCGACCGCCGAGTTGCCCATCGCCTTGGAAAACCCCGAAACCCGGCCGGCCTGCGGCCGACCGGGTTCGGGGTTTCCCACATCTCCACGGCGCCTGCTGCGGCTGCTTTGTCCCTTCGGGGGAGACGGGCGGACAGTCCCCGGGGACTGTTCGCTCGCGTCGGCCGCCCTATCGGATTCCCCTCGTGTGACAGTCCCCGGGGACTGCTCGCTCGCGTCACCGTCCCCTTGTGTTCAGGGGCAGGCTACCGACCAGCCCGCGAGGTCGTAGAGGGCTACCAGGGTCGAGAAGCCCGTGGTGGAGGCCGCTCCGCAGACCTTCGTGAGCTCGGCGTCAGCGTCCGCCTCCTTGTCGACGTACTCGACGTGGAAGACCGCCTTGCCCGCGTCGATGAAGGGCGCGAGGGTGTCGCACTCGTCGTAGGCGAAGCACTCCTCGTTCAGCGCCCAGTCGAAGTAGGGCTCGAGCGCCGGGACGAGGTCGACCGCGTTCTTCAGGCCGACCGAGAGCCCTCTCGCGTGGGCCTCGTTCGCCAGGAAGCGGTCGAAGTCGAGCTGGTCGGCCACCGTCAGCGGGAAACCCGTCGCGTTCTGGTAGCCGTCGACGTTGTCCGGCTCGACCCCGTCGCAACCCCGCGCCGCCGCGTAGTCGAGCCGCGCCCGCATCACCGCCCGCACGCTCTCCGCCCGGACGTCGAGCCAGCGCTCGTGCGGCCAGTTGTCCAGCACCTCACCGACCACCGCCGCCGGGAAGTCCCCGGCGTCGTCGCGGTACTCCTCGCGCGAACCCGCCGAGAAGTAGCAGATGATGGTGCGATCCGCCCGGCGCAGCGCCGCCATCTCGTCGTCCGTCGTCTCGAAGAGGTCCACGTCGTACATGTCGACGTCGTAGCTCATGTCGATGGCGCCCGTGAGCTGCCACTGCCACGACGTCCCCGGCGCCGGGTGCCAGGCGTCCGGCGCCGCGACGACCGCGGGCGCGCCTGGCTCCACGCCGTCCGGCACCTCGCCGATGTCGTCGCCGCCGCCACCATCGGAGCCGCACCCGCCGAGTGGCGC
Source organism: Deltaproteobacteria bacterium (assembly GCA_020632715.1). Lineage (GTDB taxonomy): Bacteria > Myxococcota_A > UBA9042 > PHBI01 > PHBI01 > JACKFA01. The sequence goes on along the minus strand of JACKFA010000002.1, from coordinate 305,593 downwards.
GGCCAGCGCAAGGAGGCCGAGCGCGCCGAGGGCGAGGAGGAGAGAGGCTGTCGCTGGGCCGAAGAGGGCGCGCATGGTGACTCCGAGGTGCGTGTCGCGATTTTCACCCGAGGGTGGCGCGGTCCACCGGACCATTTCCAAGAAATCGTCGTATCCGCGCCAGATACAGCGCCGCGGCGGGCGTGCGAGCGGCGACGAAGCCTGCTACCGTCGGCGTCCAGCGCGAGCGACACCGGAACGACCCAGGAGCGACCATGGCGAGCGACAAGGTGACCACCTACGAGGGCGACGCGATCACGATCAGCTACGACCGCGGCCTCTGCATGCACGCCGGCGAGTGCGGTCGCTCCCAGGGCGAGCTCTTCGTCGGCAAGCGCGAGCCGTGGTGCCAGCCCGACGCCGTGCCCGCCGACCAGGCCGCCGCCGTCGTCGAGCGCTGCCCGAGCGGCGCGCTCCAGTACACGCGGAAGGACGGCTCCGGCGAGGCCCCCGCCGCCGCCAACACCGCCCACGTCTCGTCGCACGGCCCGACCTACCTCCGCGGCGACATCACCGTCGTCGGCCCCGACGGCGCGCGCACGAAGCGCACGCGGATGGCCCTCTGCCGCTGCGGCGCCACGAAGAACCCGCCCTACTGCGACAACTCCCACCACGCCGCCAAGTTCATCGACGTCGGCGCCGTCGGCGAGACCGGCGAGCCCCTCACGGCGACCGGCGGCGAGCTCGTCGTGAGCCCCTGCCTCGACGGCCCGAACGAGGTCACGGGCAACCTCACCGTCCACGCCGGCACCGGCCGCGAGGCGTACCACGCTACGCAGTGCTGGCTCTGCCGCTGCGGGCAGTCGAAGAACAAGCCCTTCTGCGACGGCAGCCACCGCGCCGCCGGCTTCACGGCGCCCGGCAGCTGACCTGCGCGCCACGCGATCGCGTCGGCGGCGCGCGGCGACCGCGCGTGCGACGATTTGCCACATCGACCCGAGACCCCGATCCCGGCATGGTGCCCCTGACGCAATCTGCTGCTCAGGAGCCCCCGACGATGATCCTCCGGAACCTCACGCTCGCCCCGCTCGCCCTCGCCCTGGCCCTGCCGCTCACCGCCGCCTCCTGCAGCGACGACGGCGGCGGCAGCAGCGGCGACGCGACCACCGCGGTCGCCGTGAAGTTCGCGGGCTACGTCAACGGCGAGGACTTCGCCTGCGACAAGACCTTCGCCCACGTCGGCGCGAGCGACTCGACCATCGCCCCGCTCGACTTCCGCTTCTACGTGAGCGACGTGAAGCTCGTCGACGCCGCGGGCGCCGAGCACGCCGTCACCCTCGACGCCGACGGCAAGTGGCAGGACGGCGAGGTCGCCCTCGTCGACCTCGAGGACAAGTCCGGCACCTGCGCGAACGGCACGACCGACGTGAACACGACCATCAAGGGCATGGTCACGGCGCCCAAGGGCACCGACTTCACCGGCCTCCGCTTCACCCTCGGCGTCCCCTTCGACGAGAACCACAGCGACGCCGCCACCGCCGCCTCGCCCCTCGATCTCTCGGGCATGTTCTGGTCGTGGCAGGGCGGGCGGAAGTTCCTCCGCATCGACAGCAAGCTCGACGGCAGCGCCAACGGCTACAACGTGCACATCGGCTCGACCGGCTGCGAGCTCGACGCGACCACGCAGGAGGTGTCGACCTGCTCCGCGCCGAACCGCGCCGTCATCGACATCGCCGACTACGACATGGCGACCGACACCATCGCCGTCGACTACGGCGCCATCGTCGCCGGGCTCGACCTCACGGCCGACGGTGGCGGCGCCCCCGGCTGCATGAGCGGCAAGGACGACCCCGAGTGCGGGATGGTCTTCGACCACCTCGGCATCGACCTCACGACGGGCTCGCCCAAGGCCGGCCAGACCGCGTTCTCGGCGAAGTGACCCATGCGACGGCCCCCTCTCATGGTGGCCCTCGCAGCGCTGGCGCTCGGCGCCGCCCCGACCCGCTGCGCCGTCGTCCTCGACGACGCGCCGGGCGCCGAGGTGCGCGTCGCCCTCGCCGCGCCCGCGTGGCCGAACGCCGACGCGCCCGACGATCTCGGCCTCGTCACGCTCCCGAGCGGCGCCGAGGTCCTCGTCGAGCGCGCGCTGCTCTCCGTGGCGTCCGTCGAGCTCGAGCCCTGCGCCACGGCGCTCCGCGAGCGAGCGACGCCCCGCGAGCGCGCAGCGGGCGTCGCGTACGCGCACACCGAGGGCGGTGATCCCCTGCGGCTCGACGCGGGCGTGGTCGACTGGCTCCTCCGGCGCGCCCCGACCGCGCTCGGCACGCTCCGGCCGCCCCCGGACACGTACTGCCGCGTGATCCTCCGCGTCGACGGGGCGGTCGCCGGGACGCGCGCCATGCCGGCGGACGTCGACTTCGCCGGGAAGACGCTGGTCATCGACGGCTTCTGGCGCCCGGTGGGCGGCGCGTGGCGCCCCTTCCACGTCGCGGAGACCGCGGCCTTCGACCTCGACGCCCCTCTCGACGGCGTCGTCCTCGGGGCGACCACGCGCGCGCTCGCCGTGAACGTCGCGTCCGATCCGAGCGCGTGGTTCGAGGGCGTCGATCTCGACGCCAAGGGCGCCGGGCGCGCGGTCCTCGAGCGCGTCCGCGCCTCGCTCTCGATAGGCCTCGAGGCCCCATGACCCTGGCGCGCGCCGCCGCCTTCCTCGTCGCCGTCGCAGGCGCTGCCGCCGCCGCGGCGCCTGAGCGCGCGCGCGCCTGCGCCGCCTGCTCGCTCGGTGACCCCACGCTCGCCGCGTTCGGCACAGAGCGCCCCTACGAGGGCCGCCTGCGCTTCACCTTCGAGGGGCGCTACCGCGAGGACGCCGTGGGCGAGGCGCGCGTCGACCGCGTCGCCCTCGAGGAGCTGCGCGCCGAGCTCGGCGCCGCCTGGGCCCCCGCCGACGACCTCTTCCTGCAGCTCGCCCTGCCCGTCCTCTTCAGGCACCTGCGCGAGGTGAACCTCGCGGAGACCTCGCTCCTCGCCACCGGAGACCTCGAGCTGCGCGCGCGCTGGCAGCTCACGCGCGGGCTCGCGGCCACCGCCGGCGTCTCGCTCCCGACGGCGCCCACGGCGCGCCGCGCGGACGGAAGCGCCCTCCCGCGCGAGCTCCAGCCGGGCTCGGGGAGCGTCGACCCGTCGCTCGGCGTCGCCGGGACCCTCGACGACTACCCGCTCTCGCTGACGGGGAGCGCCTGGCTCACGGCGCCGACGGGCGACGCCGGGCTCTCCGCGCGCCTCTCCGTGGCCGCGCAGGCGCAGCTCGCGCCGGCGTTGGCGCTGCGCGTCGCGGTCGACGGGCGCGTCGACGGGAAGTCGACCGAGCACGGCGTCACCGAGCGCGACTCTGGCGGCGCCATCGCCTTCATCGGCGCGGACGTGGTCATCTCGCCGGCGACCGACCTCGTCCTGACCATCGGCGGGCGCGCGCCCGTCTGGAACGCGCTCGCCGGCTGGCACGACGAGGGCGTGGTCATGTTCGTCGGGGTCGCCTACGATATCGACTGATGGCGACGCTCCCCGCGACCGTGAACCAACCCGCCGGGGTCGTGACGAGCCTCCCCTGGCTCGTCCGTCTCCGCTGGCTCGCCGTCCTCGGGCAGCTCGGCGCGACCGTCGTCGCGGCCGCGGCGCTCGAGATGGAGCTCGATCTCACCTGGCTCCTCGCGCTCGTCGGCGTCGAGGCGGCGTCGAACGCGGCGCTCCAGCTCGCGGTGCCGCGCCTCGAGCGGCGGCTCTCCCGCGAGGCGGGGCTCCGGCTCGTGGCCGGCGTGCTCGCCGCCGACGCCGCCATCCTGACCGGCCTCCTGCTCGCCTCGGGCGGGCCGATGAACCCGTTCTCGGTCTTCTTCCTCGTGCAGGTCGCGCTCGCCGGCGTCCTCCTCGGGGCGCTCGGCGCGTGGCTCATGGTGCTCTGGACCGCCATGGGCTTCGGGCTCCTCTTCCTCCTCACGCCCGGCGGCGCGAGCGCGCACGCGCACCACGCGCACGGCGCGAGCCCGTCGCACCTCCACGGCATGTGGATCGCGTACGTCATGGCCGCGGGCTTCGTGGCCGCGTTCGTGTCGGGGATCTCGGGGGCGCTCGCCCGACGCGAGCGCGAGCTCGTCCGGCTCCGGGAGCGCGCCGAGAAGAGCGAGCGCCTCGGCGCCCTCGGCGCCTTCTCGGCGGGGGCCGCGCACGAGCTCGGGACGCCGCTCTCGACCATCGCGGTCGTGGCCGCGGACCTCGCGTCGTCGCTCGCCGGCGACGCCCCGCCGACGCGCGCCGACCTCGACGGGATCCGCGACGACGCGCGCCTCATCCGGAGCGAGGTCGAGCGCTGCCGCGGGCTCCTCCGCGACCTCTCGGAGCGCGCGGGCGTCTGGGTCGGCGAGACCCCGGCGCCGACGGAGGTCGACGCGGTCGCGCGCGAGGTGGCCGAGCGCCTCGAGGGCCTCGCGGGCGGGCGCTTCACGATCGACGTGGCGCCGGGGCTCGGCGCGGTCGCGCTGCCGCTGCGCGGGCTCGTGCAGAGCCTCGTGAACCTCGGGCGGAACGCGCTCGACGCCTCCGCGGAGGCCGTCGTCCTGAGCGCGCGCGCGGTGCCCGAGGGCGTGGCGCTCAGCGTGCTCGACCGCGGCCCGGGGCTCCCGCCCGAGGTCCTCGCGCGCCTCGGCGAGCCGTTCGTGACCGAGAAGGGGCCGGGCGCCGACGGGCTCGGGCTCGGGCTGCACCTCGTGATGGCGTACGCCGACAAGGTCGGCGGCACCTTCGTGATCGGGGCGCGCGAGGGCGGCGGCGCCGTGGCGACGCTCACCGTACCGCGCGCGATGGCGGCGACCGCAGCGCCGCAGGAGACGCGAGCATGACCGAGGTCGGGGGAAGCGAGCTCTCGGAGACCATCCTCGTGGTCGACGACGACGAGGTCTTCCGCGGGCGCCTCGCGCGGGCGCTCGAGCGGCGCGGGCTCGCCGTGCGCGTGGCGGCCGACGGCGCGGAGGCCGTGGCGCTCGCGGGCGCCGAGAGCCCGGAGCTCGCGGTCGTCGACCTGCGGATGCCCGGCCCGAGCGGGCTCGAGGTCGTGAAGGAGCTCCGCGCCATCGACGCGAGCACGCGGATCCTCGTGCTCACGGGCTACGGGTCGATCGCGACGGCCATCGAGGCGATCCGCCTCGGCGCCGTGCACTACCTCCAGAAGCCGGCGGACGCCGACGAGATCCTGCGCGCCCTGCGCGAGCCCGAGGCGGCGGCCGAGGAGCGCGCGGCGAACGAGCTCGGGCAGGAGCCGACGAGCCCGGACGCGGTGCCGTCCCTCGCGCGGGTCGAGTGGGAGCACATCCACCGCGTCCTCGCGGACTGCGGCGGCAACGTGTCACAGGCGGCGCGCCTCCTCGGGATCCACCGGCGCTCGCTGCAGCGGAAGCTCGGGAAGCTGCCGACGCGGCGCTGAGCGCGATCCGGAGCCGGCGGGCCCGTCAGGGGCTCGTGAAGAGCTCGGCGAGCGGGCCGGGCTTGCCGAAGAGGTAGCCCTGCACGAAGTCGACGCCGAGCTCGCGCACGAGCTCGAGGGTGGCCTCGTCCTCGACCCACTCGGCGACCGTGACCTTGCCCATGCTGCGCGCGATCTCGGCGACCGAGCGCACGATGGTGCGGTCGACCTCGCTCTTGCCGAGGCTCTTGATGAACTGCCCGTCGATCTTCACGATGTCGATGGGCAGGCGCTTCAGGTAGGAGAACGACGACAGGCCGCTGCCGAAGTCGTCGAGCGCCACGCGCACCCCCGAGGCGCGCAGGCGGTCGAGGCTCGCGCCGGCGCGCGGGAGCTCCTCGACGGCGGCCGTCTCGGTGAGCTCGAGGCAGAGCATCGACGGCTCCACGCGGTGGAGGTCGATCTGGTCGACGAGCCACTCGGCGAAGCCGGCGTCGAGCGTGCGCCCCGACACGTTGACCGCGCAGGAGCCGACGCGCTCGAGGCGGTGATCGAGCGAGCCGAGCCAGGCGATGGTGTGCGAAATGACCCACCGATCGAGCTGGGGGATGATGCCGTAGCGCTCGGCCGCCGGGAGGAAGAAGCCGGGGGCGACGAGGCGCCCGTCGTCGTCCTTGTAGCGGACGAGCACCTCGAAGTGCTTGCCGGGGCCGGTGCGCCCGCGGGTGCCGACGATCTCCTGCGCGAAGAGCACGAACTGATCGTTGGCGAGGCCCTCCTTGAGGCGCGTCGCCCAGCGCATCTGCGCGCCCTTCTCGGCGAGGTAGGAGTCGTCGTCGCGGTAGTTGCAGACGCGGCTGCCGCCGGCCTCCTTGGCGGCGAGGCAGGCGCGGTCGGCGTAGGAGAGGACCTCGGTCGCGTCGCGCGTGAGGCGGTTCAGCTCGACGAGCCCGACGCTCATCGAGGCGCGGAGGCGGTTGCCGTTCCACTCGCTCGAGCCGGCGGCGATCTCCTCGGTCCAGCGGGCGGCGATGGCGGCGGCGTCGGCGGCGGCGCAGTCCCAGAGGATGATGCCGAACTCGTCGCCGCCGAGGCGGGCGAGCGTGTCGGAGCCGCGCACGTGCAGGCGCAGGCGGGCGGTGACCTCGCGGAGCACGACGTCGCCGGCGACGTGGCCGTGCGTGTCGTTGATGAGCTTGAACTGGTCGAGATCGACGTAGGCGAGGGTGTGCGTGCGCCCGCGGCGCGCCGAGACGACGGCCTCGACGAGCTGGCGCTCGAACTCGCGGCGGTTCACGAGCCCCGTGAGGTGGTCGTGGACGACGTAGTGGGCGAGCGCGTCCTGCGCCTCGCGGAGGCGGCGCTCGGAGAGCTCGCGCTCGGCGACGACGCGGGCCTTCGCGAGCAGCGCGCCGCAGGTGGCGGCGAGCGGGGCGATGAGGTCGAGGGTGGCGTCGTCGAAGCCGCCGGGGCGGTTCACGAGGCCGAGGAGGCCCTCGATGCCGGCGCCGCTCGTGAGCGGGACGGCGACGCAGCTGCGGACGGCCGGATCGCCGCCGACGAGGCCGGCGACGCCGGGCTCGGGGCTCAGGACGGGGCCGCCCGTCGTCAGGACCTTCTTGAAGCAGGCGTTCGCGATCTCGGGCGCGACGCGGACGCCGATGGCGGCGCGCACGGTGAGCTCGGCGCGGCCGTTGCCCGGGCTCGCCTCGGCGACGAAGCCGCCCGCGCTCCCGGTGATGGCGAGGAGCTCCTTGACGACGAAGCGCAGCGGCTCGCTCGGGCTCACGCGGTCGTCGTAGGCGGTCTGTACGTGGTGGATCACGCGCAGGATCGCCGCCGATGGCTCGGCCGCGAGCGTGCGCGTGCTCGCCTCGTCTACCGCGGTGCTTCCCATCCGTTCGGCCACAGGTCCTCTCGTGGGGGCGCGAGCCGCTGGGCTCGGTTACAGCAAGGGTCGGTTGCCGCGGTGTAAACCTGAAGCGGGTTTCTTCACCGCGGTCACCCGGAGCGCGTCCAGGGCTCGCAGAACCCGCTATACAGGCCGTTCTTGTGCACTGCACACGTGAACCCGCTTCACACATCTTCACGAAGCGCGATTGACACCGGAGCGGCTCGCGCCCAACGTCCGCGCCATGGAGACGACGTTCTACGAGCTCCTCGGTCGCGAGCCGGGGATCCGCGCCCTGGTCGACCGCTTCTACGACCTCATGGACACGCTCCCCGAGGCCCGCGAGGTGCGCGCGCTGCACTTCGAGACCCTCGAGGGCTCGCGCGAGAAGCTCTACCTCTTCCTCGTGGGCTGGAGCGGCGGCCCGCAGGTCTACGTCGAGCGCTTCGGGCACCCGCGGCTGCGCGCGCGACACCTGCCGTTCACGATCGGCGACGCGGCGCGCGACCAGTGGATGCTCTGCATGACGCGCGCGCTCGAGGACACGGTCCCGGACGTGGAGGTGCGGGGGATGATGCAACGCACCCTCGCGCGCATCGCCGACCACATGCGCAACGTGTAACCGGGTGCGGCTCGGGGTCGCTGGGCGTTCGCGCGTCTCGCGCTCCCTCCTCTCCCTCCGTGCCCTCTCCGTGTCTCCGTGTCTCCGTGGTCTCGCTCCGACGGCGCCCGAGGGCCGTCCGGGCTACTCGAGCAGGTACCAGCGCCCGTCGAGCTCGACGAGGTGGAGCGTCTGCCGGTCGTCGGACGGGCGCCCGGCGCGCGTGAGGCGCACGACGACCTCGGCGTCGTGGAGGTGGAGCTCGGTCGCCGTGGTGCAGCCACGGAACGGCTCGCCGGCGGGGATGACGTAGTCGCGGCTGCCGGCGCGATCGAACTCGCGGAGGGTGCCCTTGGCGCCGGCGAGGGCCTCGCGCGTGAGGCGCACGCGCTCGGCGACGAGCGGCGCGTCGTCGATGAGCTGCGTGACGATGTCGTTGCCGCCCGGCGGGCACTCGAGGCGCTCGCGGAGGAGGTCCGGCGGGGCGAGGAGGGCGCGGGTGAGGTCGATGTCGCCCTTGATCATCGCCTCCACGCTCGCCTCTGCGACGTCGCGCGGCGTGGCCTGCCGATCGCGGGCGCAGGCCGCGGGGAGCGCGGTCAGGCCGAGAGCGACGAGGGCTGCGAGGCGTCGGTGTGGGGCGGGCGAGGGAGCCACGAGGATGTTGTAGCGCAGGGGCGCGAGGGGGTCCACGGCCGGCGAGACCCGCGCGAGCCCTCAGCCCTCGAGGAGCCCGCGCAGGACGTCGCCGTAGCGCTCGAGGCGGCGCTCGCCGAGCTGGGGGCAGTCCGCGAAGCCGGCCGCGCCGTGCTCGGCGAGGTGCTCGAGGGCGCGCGCCGGGAGGACGACCTGGGTCGTGACGCCCCGCTGGCGGGCCTCCTCGTCGCGCCAGTGGCGGAGGCGCTGGGAGCGGGCCTGCTCTTCGGGGGGGCCGCGGCGGCCGCGCGGGCGCGGCGGGATCTCGGGCGGGGCGTCGAGGGCGGCGCGGACCCGGTCGGCGACGGCGTCGGCGGCCTTCTTGACGGGCTTCGGCCAGCGGCCCTCGCGGAGGGCGGCGGCGTCGGTGGGAGCGGCGCGCGCGAGGGCGACGAGGGCCTCGTGGGCGATGTAGCGGCCGGAGGGGACGTCGGCGTCGGCGGCGGCCTCCTCGCGCCAGTCGAAGAGGGCCATGAGGACGCCGAGGCCGCGGCGATCGAGGTCGCGGGCGCCCTTGAGCTTCCAGATCCGCGCGCGATCGACGCTCGGGTCGTGGGCGGGGATGTCCTCGACGGCCTCACAGGCGATGGCGACCTCGTCGGCGATGTCGGCCTCGGCGACGAAGGCGGCGAGGCGATCGGCGAGCTCGGGGAGGTAGACGACGTCGTCGAGGGCGTAGGCGAGGGCGTCCTCGGGGATGGGGCGGCGGGCCCAGTCGAAGCGCGCGTGCTCCTTCGGGAGGCGCACGTCGAGGAGGTCGGCGACGAGGTTGCCGTAGCCGGTGCGCTGGAAGCCCAGGAGGGAGGCGGCCTGCTGGGTGTCGAAGACGCCGCGGAGGGCGATGGCGAAGTCGCGCTTGATGCAGGCGACGTCGTACTCGGCGCCGTGGAGGAGGAGGCGGCGGGCGGGGTCCTCGAGGGGGGCGCGGAGGGGCCCGAGGGGGTCGTCGCCGGCGAGGGCGAAGGGGTCGACGAGGGCGAGGTGCCCGGCGACGTTGAAGGTCAGGAGGCAGACGCGCTCGCGGTAGGCGAAGTACGAGTTCGACTCGGTGTCGAGGGCGGTCCAGGCGGCGTCGGCGAGGCGGGCGGCGAGGTCCGCGACACCTTGGCTATCGACGATCCACGAATGCGTCGGCATGCTCATGCCGCCCTTATACCAACCGGAGACCTGGGATGGCGCTCGAAGATCGGCTGAAGGACGACATGAAGGCGGCGATGAAGGCGCGGGACGGCGTGCGCCTCGACACGGTGCGCCTCCTGCTCGCGGACGTGAAGAACCGCATGATCGAGAAGATGGGGCCGCTGTCGCCGGAGGAAGAGCTCGCGCTCCTGTCGAAGCAGGCGAAGCAGCGCGTGGAGGCCGCGGAGGCGTTCCACAAGGGCGGCCGCGAGGAGCTCGCGAAGGCCGAGGAGGCGCAGCTCGAGGTGATCCGCGCCTACTTGCCCGAGCAGCTCGGCGACGACGAGGTCAAGGCGATCGTGGCCGAGGTGATCGCCGCGGTCGGCGCCGCCGGCATGAAGGACATGGGGCGCGTGATGGGCGCGCTCATGCCGAAGATCAAAGGCAAGTACGACGGGCAGGCGGCGCGCGGCTTCGTGGAGGCGGCGCTCAAGGGCTGAGGGGCGGTGCGCGCGCGCGAGTTGCGGGTGGTCACGTAGAACGTGACCACGGAGACACAGAGACACGGAGGGGGCACGGAGGGAACGGCCCAGCGGCCTCTCATCCTCCTCCTCTCGTCTCCGTGTCTCCGTGTCTCCGTGGTTGCGCGACGGCGCAGCACGTCGTCCCGCGTGCGCCGCGAGATCAGAGCACGCCGAACGCGAGCAGCGCCGCGATGGTCCCGCCCACCGCGACCACGGCGCCGCCGACCGCGATCCAGACGCCCTTGCCGCCCTTCTTCGCGCCGTCGGCGCCCCCGGACTTCGCCGGGAGCGTGCTCTTCGCCGGCACCGGCAGCCTCGCGCCGCCCGGCGCCGCGTTCGCGCCCGCCTTCGCCGCCACGCTCGGGACCGGCGCGCCCTTCGCCGGCGCCCCGCCCTTCCCCTTCGCGGGCCCCTCGAGCGGCGGCAGCTCCTCCCCCTCGGGGAGCTCGTCGTCGCCGACCTCGACGAGGTCAGGGATCACGAACTCGTCGTCGTCGTCGGCCATCGTCGGGCCGCTCGCCCGCTTCGGCGCCGGCAGATCCTCGCCCATCTCCGCCATCAGGGCCGCGAACTCGTCGTCGAGCGCGTCGCCGCTCTTCGCCGCCGCCGCCGGCGCGGGCGCTGCCGCCACCGGGGCCGCCGCCCGCGCGACAGGCGCCGGCGCCGGCGCCGCCTCGATCGGCGCGGGCCCCAACGCCTCGACGCGCGCCGCGACCTCGTCCCGCTTCGCCTCGAGCTGCTCGAGCGCGTCGCCGCCCCGGTCGATCACCTCGCCCGCCTGCCCGAGCGTCGCCTCGAGCTCGTCGACCTTCTGCGCCGCCGCGCTCTGCCGCGCCCGCGCCGCCGACGCCAGGTCCGCCCGGCCGTCCGCCTCCGCCTTCGCGATGATCGCGTCGCACTTCACGACCGTCGCGCGCGCCGCCTCGATCTGCGGTGGCACCGCGTCGATGACGCCGCCCGCCGCGTCCATCGCCGACGTCAGCTCCTCGACCGCCGCCGCGAGCTTCCCCTCGAGCGCCGCCGCCGTCGCCCGCGGGTCGGCCGCGCGCCCGAGCAGGCTCTCCAGATCCGCCCCGACGAGGCTCTCGATGCGCTTCCAGTCCACGGGCTCCTCCGTCGTCGCCGTCCCGCGGCGTCACGCCGCGTCGTCGCGACCGAATCTACGCGCATCGCCCGCGCTCGGCGAGCCCCACCGCGCGCCGCCCACCCAGCGCCGCGCGCGAGGCCGCACTTTTTTCGCGAATTCGTCCTAAGACTTTCCCGGCTCCCGCGTGTCCGCAATGAGCTATGGGAGGCCACCGAGTGACGGAGACGAGGGAGAGCGAGCGCGCGCGGACCATCCGCGACGCGCTCGACCGCTGGGAGGCGCCGCTCCTGCGCTTCGCCGCTGGCATCGTCGGCGCCGAGCGCGCCCGCGACGTCGTCCAGGACGCCTTCCTCCGCCTCTGGGAGTACGAGCCCGCCGCCGCCGCCACCGGCGCCGACGGCCGCGCTCGCGCCGACGAGGGCCTCGCCCCCTGGCTCTTCACCGTATGCCGCAACCGCGCCATCGAGGTCGCGCGGCGGGAGGGCCGAATGCAGCTCGAGAGCACCGTGAAGACCCGCGCCGAGGAGGCCCTCGCGGCCATCCCCGTCGCGGCCGCCGCCGGCGGCGGCGACGCCACCCCCTTCGACGCCGTCGCCCGGCGAGAGCGCGGCGACCTCCTGCGCGCCGCCGTGACGCGCCTCCCCGAGCGCCAGCGCGAGCTCGTGCGCCTCCGCTACGAGAGCGGCCTGTCGTACCGGCAGATGGCCGAGCTCGTGGGGATCAGCGAGAGCAACGTCGGTTACCTGCTCCACGTGGCGCTGCGGGCGCTGCGCGAGGGGCTCGGAGGTGAGGCATGAGCGCGCACGACGACAACACCACGATGAACGCCGACGATCCGCGCGTCACCGCCTGGGCCATCGGCGCCGAGGACACCCTGTCCGCCGAGGAGCGCCGCGCCATCGCGCAGGCCGTCGCCAAGGACCCGGCCCTCGCCGACGAGATCGCCGCCCTCAAGGCCCTCGACGCCGCCCTCGCCGCCGAGCTCGGCGGCGCCGACGTCGCGCCGCTCGACGCCGCCGCGCGCGCCGAGATCCTCACGCCCCCCGCCGCGGTGATCCCCATCACCGCCGCGCGGCGCCGCTGGCCGGCTCTCGCCATCGGCGGGGGCGCCCTGGCCGCCGCCGCCGCGCTCCTCGTGGTCGCGCTGCAGCCCAGCGACACCGCGCCCGCGGACGCCCCGCCCGGCCCCGCCATCGCCGCCGGCGAGCCTGTCGCGCCGCGGCCCGCGCCTCCGAAGAGCGCGCCCAGGACGGCCTCCGTCGCGTCGACCGAGGCGCCGCCGACCGCGCCGTCGGGAGACGGCGCCCGCGCTGGCGAGAGCGCCGCGCCCGCGCAGCCGACCACGCCCACGGAGATCGCCACGACCGAGGCCGCGCCCAAGGCCAAGGGCGACGCCGCGCGCGTCGCGGGCGGTCTCGCGGAGGACGCGCCGGACACGGACGCCGACGTCGACCGCCCCCCTCGCGACGCTCCCACCGGAACGACGGCGGCGACGGCCTCCGCTACGCCCAGGGCCCGAGCACGGCGAGCGGCTCGAGCGACGGCACGCGCCGGCAGCTGAACGCCCAGCAGGACGTCCGGAGCGGCTCCGAGGCGCTCGCCGCCCTCGACAACACCGCCTCCCTCGAGCCGACCGCGCGCCCCAGGGCTCCTCCGGCTCGCGCTACGCGGCGACCGCGACCGCGACGCCCCTCGCCGGCGGCGAGGCCAACAACGCCCTCGGGGACGCCGAGGACGTCGGCGGCGGGCGGGTCGCGCGCGGTGACACCGCCGGCCACATCGGCTACCACGGCGTCGGCAGGGGCAAGGCCGGCCTCGTCGTCGTGCGCGACCGCGTCATCGTCGTGCCCCCCTACCCGCGCGACGTCCTCTACCCCCCGACGGCTACGTCGTCACCGAGCCCGCGCGCCCCGTCGTGCCGTGGCCGTTCCGCCCGACCGCCGCGCAGCCGCTCTCGACCTTCTCCATCGACGTCGACACCGCCTCGCTCAGCCACGCGCGCCGCTACCTCACCGCTGGGCGCGCGGCGTCCCGAGCGACCTCGTCCGCGTCGAGGAGATCGTGAACGCCTTTCACTACGGCGACCCGGCGCCCACGGGAGACGCGCCGATCGCCGTCCACGTCGAGGTCGCCGACGCGCCGTGGCAGCCCGCGAACCGGCTCGTGCGCGCGCGTCGCGATCACCTCGCGCCCCGTCGAGAACGGCGACCGCGCCCCGGCGAACCTCGTGTTCCTCGTCGACACCTCCGGCTCGATGCGGGCCAAGGAGAAGCTCCGCTCCTCGTCGACGCCCTCCGGAAGCTCGTCGACAACCTCGGCGAGGACGATCGCGTCGCGATCGTGAGCTACGCGAGCAAGGCGAAGGTCGTGCTCGAGCCGACCTCCGCCGCCGACAAGGACGCCATCCTCGGGCGCTGTCGAAGCTCCGGGCCGCCAGCTACACGAACGGCGGCGCCGGCCTCGACGTCGCCTACGACCTCGCGCGCCGGAGCTTCCTCCGGGACGGCGCGAACCGCGTGATCCTCGCGACCGACGGCGACTTCAACAGCGGCGAGACCGACAACTGGTCGCTCCAGCGCACCATCCGCGACAAGGCCCGCTCGGGCGTCATGCTGTCCGTCCTCGGCTTCGGCCGCACCGGCTACGACGACCACCGCCTCGAGCTCCTCGCGCAGCACGGCGACGGCCGCTACGCGTTCATCGACTCCCTCGAGGAGGCCAACCGCGTGCTCGGGCGCGAGCTCGACGCGACGCTCGTCACCGCCGCGAAGGACGTGCGCGTGCAGGTCGAGCTCAACCCGGCGCAGGCGCTCGGCTACCGCCTCATCGGCTACGAGAACCGCGGCATGGCGGCGAGCGAGTTCAACCAGGAGGGCAAGGACGCGGGCGACCTCGGCGCCGGCGAGTCCGTGGTCGCCTTCTACGAGGTGATCCCCGTCCCCGGCACCGAACACAGCGCCGTCGACGCCCCGCGCTACGCCGCCGACGGCAGCGTGCGCGAGCAGGGCCCCGCCGGCGGCGACGACGACGAAGGCGTCGCGCAGGAGCTGATGGTCGTGAAGGTGCGCTGGGTGCCGCCGAAGGGCGGCCACAGCGAGCGGCTCGACGTGCCGGTGGTCGACCACGGCCAGCATCTCGACACCGCGAGCCCCGACTTCCTCTTCAGCGCCGGCGCCGCCGCCTTCGGCATGAAGCTCCAGGGCTGGTCCGATCCGTCGCGCCTCGTCAGCTGGGGGCTCGTCGAGGACCTCGTCAGGCGCTCGCTCGCCTGGTGGGGCGCCGACGACGCGCGCCGGCAGCTCCTCGACCTCGCGCAGCGCGCGCGCAGGATCTACGGCGGGCCGTGATCGCGCGCCGCGGCCCGTGGCTCAGGGAGCCGGCGCCTCGGGCGGGCCGCCGGCGAGCGCCCGCCACACCGCGGGGAGGCCGCTCCTCAGGAACACGCCGTAGTCGTAGCCCGGGTAGCGCGCCTCGACCTGCGCTCGCAGCGGGATGATGACCTCGGGCGTGGGCTCCCCCGCCGGGCGCGCCGCCGCGACGATCCCCTCGACCACGTCGAGGTAATCGCGCTCTGCGCGAAGAAGCTCGGGCCCGCCGGACGGGCCGCGTCCCGGGTGGACGCGCTCGGGTTTCATCGCCGCGATCTCGTCGAGCCGCCGCCGCCACTCGTCGAGGAGCCCGAGCTCGAGCCAGCTGTGGACGCCGCTCGCGACCAGGTCCCCGACGAAGACGTCGCCGCCGTGCTGCGCCACGACGTGCGCGCCGCTGCAGCCCGCCCGAGCACGTGGAGCCGCACGGACACGCCGCCCGCCTCGACGTCGGTGGTCGCGTCGCCGAAGACCTCGGGCCGCGCGGCGTCCTCCGGGTAGTCCGGCTTGTAGCGCGCGTAGAACCACGACTTCCGGAGCTCGTGGACCTCGGGGATGAGCTCTGCGACCTGCCGGCTCGTGACGACCTTCACGCCGCGCGCCTGGAGCGTCGCCGTGCCGTTGAACTTGTCCGGGTTCGCGTGCAGCACCACCGCGAGGGCCGCCTTCTTCCCGGTGCGCGCCTCGACGGCGTCGACGGCGCGCGCGATCTCCGACGGCAGGAACTGCGTGTCGATGACGACGAGGCCGGTCGGCCCCTCGATGAAGTAGGTCGACGTCTCGAAGGCCCAGGGCCCGGAGACCCAGGTCCAGACGTCGCTCCCGGCCGGCGGCGCGACGAGGTGGCCGACCGCGTGGCCTCCCTCGGCGCCCGACGGGGCCGAGGGCGCGCTCGCGCAGGCGCCGAGGGCCGAGGCGAGGGCGGTGGCGGCGACGATCGCGGCGCGGAGCATGACGGGCCTCACCGGTCGAGCTTCGGGCGGAGGTCGGCGACGGCCTCGGCGATGCCCGCGTCCACGTCGCGCGGGGCGAAGCCGAGCTCGGCGCGCGCGCGGCTCGTGTCGTAGCGGACCCAGGCCGGGATGGGCACCGGGAGGACCACGGCGCCGTGGCCGAGGGCGCGCCGGAGCGTCTTCATGAAGCGGTAGAGGCTCACGGGCTCGCCCGCGAGCGTGTAGGCGCGGCCGGCGCTCGCGTCGTTCCGGAGGGCGGCGACCACGGCGAGCGCGACGTCGCCGGCGTGGACCCAGGGGATCCCCACCGTCGGCACCGCGCGGACCTTGCTCTTCTCGAGCTTCTCGACGAGCTCGGCGGTCGCCTTCGGGTCGCGCGAGCCGTAGACGGGCCCCAGGCGGAGCGCGGTGAGCGCGATGTCGTGCGCCGCGGCGCGCTCCCAGGGCGATGCGCTCGGCGAGGGTCTTCGTGCGCATATAGCGCCAGTCGGTCGAGAGATCGCTCACCGAGAAGCGGCGCCGTCGGTCGGGTACGGCGTCTGGTCCTCGGTCATGCGCTTGTAGAGCTGCGTCCGGTAGACCCCGGTCGACGAGATGTGCACGAGGCGCCGGATCCCGAGCTCACCCGTGGCGTCGACGAGGTCCCGCACGCCGTCGCAGTTGACGCGCTCGAAGTCCGCCATCTCCCCTGCCGCGACCCGAGCGCGGCGTTGGAGACGACGGCGTCGGCGCCCGCGAGCGCCGCGAGGAGGGAGCCTTGTCGGTGAGATCGCCGGCCGCGAGCTCCACGCCGTGATCGCGGAGCCACGCGCCCTTCGCCGGGGTCCGCACGACGCCGACGACCTGCGCGCGCGGCCTCGGCGAGCGCGAGGGCGATGTGCGAGCCGACGAAGCCGGTGGCGCCGGTGACGGCGACCCGTTTGCCTTTGAGATCCATGGTCCGGGGCACTTACCACGTCCGCCGCGGGGCGGGAACGCGGAAGGGCCCCGGAGACCGCTCAGAGACTCAGAGGCGGCACTGGCCCCCGTAGGTCGTGTAGGCGGCCGACCCGTTCACGGTTACGCCTCGACTTGAGCACGAGCCCGCCCGAGCCGGCCGGGATCGCGACGAAGTCGTTGGTGCCCCAGATCCCGGCGCCGTTGGCCACGGTCTCGCGGATGGCGCCGCCGGCGTTGCCCTCGACGTACGCGCGGATGTCGGTCGACGTCCCGAAGTTCGAGCTCGAGTAGAGCGCGAGCTCGAAGTTGTCGGTCGCCGCGAAGCCGTAGGAGAGCGGCAACGAGAAGACCATGGCGGCGCCCGCGGCGATCGGCGTGTCGGAGGACGCGACCGGCTGGTAGTTCGGGTACTGGCACCAGCGCCACGCCGACGTGATGGTCACCGCGCGGTCGACAGGTTCCGCACCCGCACCTTCCGCGGCGACGAGACCAGGTCGAGCGCCTCGATGACGAGGGACCGCCCGCCCGCCGCCGTCACGGTCGACGGCACGACCGGCGCGTGCTTGCCGAGGCCGGTGTTGTCGTCGCGGCGAGCACGTCCCACTCGATGGTCGGGTCGAAGGCGTCGCCCCAGGGTTCGTCTCCGCCCGTCGCGCTGCACTTGCGGTGGAACGTCTTGTCCGTGCCGAAGTCACCGACGCGCCCTTCTGGCCGAGGACGTCGATGACGTGGCTGCCGCAGACCAGCTCGACCGGATCGTCACCGTTGAACGGCGTCGAGCTGTTGGTGAGCGAGCACGCCGTCGGCGCCGTCACCGTCGAGTGACACCACGTCCAGCTCGCGCCGGGTGCCAGCGTGCCCGACATCGTCTGCGGCTGCGTCGGGCTCGACGAGCCGTTCGAGTAGAACTGGATCTTGCAGCTGAGCGCGGTCAGATCGAGGGTCGTCGTCCCGATGTTCGTGACCTCGATGGCCTTTCGGCTGTTGCCCGCCTCCACGTACTCCGTGATGAGGAGCTTCGGCGGCGGTGGCGCGGTCGTCGTCATCTTGCCCGCCTGCGCCGGGTCGTAGGCGAGCCCGCCGTCGCCGGTCACGCCGTCCTTGTCGCACGCGTGCCACGTCGCCCCGCCGTCGACCGAGAAGCGGAAGGCGTAGTCGTACGAGCCAGCCGCGGGTGCTGTGAGCGTCGCCTTGTACTCGTCGTTGTTCGGCTCGATGACGGGGTTCCCGGCGACGACGTAGTCCGGATCGGCCACGCCGCTCGTCCACACCCACGTCCCGTCGGTGTTCGGGTCGCTCCCGGTCGGCCCGTAGCCGACCGCGCCGATGACGCGCGCGTCCGGGTCGTTCCCGTTCTGGTTCTGGTCGGTGAGCCCGGCCACGTAGAGGCGCCCGTAGACCGTCGTCGCCGTCCCCGCCTGCACGTCGATCGTCTCCGGGTACTGGAGACGGCAGAAGCCGAACGTGAGCGGCGTCAGGCACGCTCCGTTCGCGCAGCCGCCCGGGCACGTCGTGTCCGTCTGCCCGACGGTGTAGTCGCACGTGTAGGTGTCGGTCCCCGTCGGCGTGCACTGGCCCGGGTTCGCCGGCGTGATGAGGTGGTCCGCCGAGCAGCTCGCCGCCGGCGGGCTCGTGCACGGGTTCACCGCGCACGGCCCGAGGGAGAAGAGGTAGGTGAGATCGTAGACCGCGTGCTCCCCCGCGGGGGCCGTCACCGCGAGGACGTAGCGCCCGTCGGCGCCCGCGGGCACCGTATACGAGATCTCCTCGGCGTCGCCGCTGCCCGACGACTCCGCGACGAGCGCCCCGGTCGGGTCGTAGAGCGAGAGCGTCAGCGCCGCCTGCGCGCTGTCGAACTCGATGAGCGCG
The DNA here is from genome assembly GCA_020632715.1 of Deltaproteobacteria bacterium. Classification (GTDB taxonomy): domain Bacteria; phylum Myxococcota_A; class UBA9042; order PHBI01; family PHBI01; genus JACKFA01. The sequence continues at coordinate 287,112 of JACKFA010000002.1, read as the reverse complement.
TCGAGCGCCTGGCCCGCGATCGCGTCCACGGCGTAGTAGTCGCCGTTGTCGTCGCAGATCACGAGGTCCGTCGCGAGCACGTCGTCGGTCAGCACCGTCGGCGTCCCGATCGCGTCGTTCGGCTCGTAGCCGTCGTCCGTGCACTGCGCGACGCAGCTCCCGCCGCCGTCGCACGTCTCGAAGGGCACCGCGCAGTCGGACGCCGCGAGGCACTCGACGCAGCCGAGCGCCTCGTCACAGAGGAACCCGCTCCCGGCGCAGTCGTCGTCGATCGACGCCGTGTACTCGCAGCTCGGCGCGCCGCCGACGGGCGTGCAGTCCCCGGGCAGGTCGTAGACGCGGTAGCGCCCAGCGCTGCACGTCGCCGGCGGCGAGTCGCAGGTCACCCCCGTGCACGCGTCGGCGCCGAAGGTGACGGTCAGGTCGTAGAGCGCCTGCTCGGCGGCCGGCGCGGTGACCGCGAGCACGTAGCGCCCCGCGGCCGTCGGCGTGTAGGAGAGCTCCTCGAAGTCCGCGCTGGTCGCCGACTCCGCGACCGTCGCGCCGCTCGGGTCGAGGAGCGCGAGCGTCAGGTCCGCCATGGCCGGGTCGAACTCGATGAGCGCGTCGACCGTCTGCCCGGCGATGAGGTCCATCGCGTAGTAGTCGGGGTCGCCCGCGCACATGACGAGGTCGGTCGCGAGGACGTCGGCCGTCAGCACCTTCGGGGCCGCCGAGGTGTCGTTCGGCTCGTAGCCGTCGTCCATGCAGGCCGCGACGCACGCGTGGGTCCCGAGGTCGCACGCCTCGAAGGGCACGCCGCAGTCGTCGTCGCCGACGCACGCGACGCAGCCGCCGCCCGCGACGCTACAGCGCTCGCCGGTGGCCGCGCAGTCGATCGGCGCGTTCGGAGCGTAGTCGCAGGTCGGCGCGGAGGCGCCCGGCGTGCAGGTGCCGGGCGCGGCGTAGGTCTGGTAGACCTCGCCCGTGCAGGTCGCCGCCGTCGGCGTCGTGCAGGGGTTCGGCGAGCACTGCGTGGTCACGGTGAGGGCGCCCGCGTCGGCGAGGGCGAAGCCGTCCTCCGCGCCGTCGTGGCCCACGCCGCGCGCGAGATCGCAGTACGTCCAGGTGGCGCCGCTGTCACCAGACACGCGGAACGCGTAGCGGTAGCCGCCGGGGGCCGCGGGCGCCGTGATGGTGCCCTTGTACTCGTCGTTGTTGGCCTCGAACGACGGCGACGCCGTGCCGTAGCCGGCGTTCGCCGTCGCCGCCGTCCACGTCCACGCGGCCGCGTCGAACGTCGCCGGGTCGAGCGGGCTCACGCCCACCGCGGCCTTGATGAAGGCGTTCGCGTCGTTCCCGGTCTGGTTCACGTCGGTCACGCCCCCGACGTAGAGCCGGCCGTACACGTCGACCGTCCCGCCGGCGGCGACCGTGGCGCTCTCGGGCGCCTGGAGGCGACACCAGCCGATCGTCACGCCGCACGGCGTGTTCGCGGCCTTCGGCGTCCCCTTGTCGGGGTTCGTGCCGGAGATGGTGGTCGTCCCGACGCACCAGCTCGTCGCGACGTCGTTGTCGGCCGCGGTGGTCTTGCCGGGCGCGAGCTGGAGCGAGACGCCGACCGGGAACGCGAGGTTGAGGCCGGTCGCCGCGAAGTCGACGCGATCGATGAGCGTGCCCCCCCGCGACACGCTCAGCTCGTCCCCGCCACTGTTGTTGAGGCTGAACGTGAACGTCGCGTCGGCCGTGAGCCCACCGTTGAGCGCCGTGTTCGTCGAGCGCACGAAGAGCACGTAGGCGCCGGGCGCGACGATGAGGTCCGTCGACAGCGTGTTCGACGTGCTCGACGCGTCCTTGAACGTGAGGCCGTTCAGGTTCACCGGCACGCTCGCGATGTTCTTGAGCTCGAACCACTCGCCGTTGTTGTCGTCGATGACCGCGCCCGTGGCGCCCGCCGGGTTGCCCATCACCTCGGTGATCACGAGGTCGCCGACGCCCGCCGGCCGCGACGTCACGCACGCGCCCTGGTCGCAGAACCCGGGGCAGGTGACCCGCGTCTCGGGGTAGGTGCAGACCGGCGAGCCGGTCGCCGCGTCGCAGCTCGCCGCGTACGTGACGAGGTCGTTCTCCTCGCAGTACGCCGCCGGGATCGCCGTGCACGGGTTCGGCGAGCACGGGCTCGTCGGCGTCACGCACGCGCGCGTCGTCTCGTCGCACACCTTGCCGGTCGCCGCGCAGTCGGTCGTGCCGGTCTCGGTGTAGGCGCAGCTCGGCGACCCCGAGCTCACCGTGCAGGTCCCGGGGTTCGGGTAGGCGTGCAGCACGTCGCCCACGCACGCCGCGGGCGGCGTCGTGCACGGGTTCGGCGAGCACGGGCCGGCCGTGCTGACCGTGAGCTTCCCGGCGTTCGCCGGCTGGTAGCCGTCCTGGCTGCCGTCGCTGCCGGCGCCGGCGTTCGTGTCGCAGTAGACCCAGGTCGCGCCTGCGTCGCCGGAGAAGCGGTAGGCGTAGTCGTAGCCGCCGACGGTCGCCGGCGCGACCATCGTCGCCATGTACTCGTCGTTGTTGGGCTCGGCGCTCGCGTCGAAGTCCGTGTTCACGGCCGCCGCGAGCCACCCGGTCCAGGTCGACGGCTCGCTGCCGGTGGCGCCGCGGCCGAGCTCGGCGCGGAGGAGCGGGTGCAGGTTCGCGGCCGTGCTCTGGTCGGTGAGGCCGGCCACGTAGACGTGCCCGTAGGCGTCGAAGGAGCCACCCGGCGCCACCGTGATGGCGGTCGGGTACTGGAGGCGGCACCAGCCGATCTCGAGCTGGCAGACGTCGTTCGGCGTGCCGGGCGTGCCGTAGTCGCCGTCGCCGTAGGTCACGTACGCCTTGCACCAGCTCGCCGCCGCGTCGTTGTCGCCGGCGGTCGCCTTCGACGGCGGCAGGCTCATCGCGATCCCGTCGCCGAAGGGCCACGACGACGTCCACGACACGGCGTCGACGAGCGCGCCGTCCTTCAGCACGCGGATCGTGTCGGAGGTGTTCGTGAGCGTCATCGGCGCCATCAGGTAGTCCACCTGCACGCCGCCGTTCTGCGCCGTGTCGGTCGAGCGCCCGAAGACCGCGACGTCGTCGGGGTTCAGCACGATGTCCGTCCCGACCGTGAACGCCTCGCCGCCGGTCGCGTTCGTGAACTGGAGCCCCTTCAGGTTCACCGCGTCGTCGGAGACGTTCTGCACCTCGAACCACTCGCCGACGAGGTCCGTCACGGCGTTCGGGTGCGGCATGACCTCGGAGATCACGACGTCGCCGACGCCCGCGTCGCGGTAGGCGACGCACGCGCCGCCGGCGCAGTAGGGCGTCGCGCCCTCGCAGTCCGTGCGCCCCGACTCGAGGTAGGTGCACACGACCGAGCCGGTGGCGTCGTCGCAGGTGCCGTTGGCGGCGTACGTCACGACGGTCGCGCCGTCGCAGGTCGGCGCGCGCCCGACGGTGCACGGGTTCGGGTCGCACCCCGACTCGACGCAGGCGAGCGCGATCGGGTCGCAGGACTTGCCGTCGGCCGCGCAGTTGGTGTCCGTGAACGTCGCGTAGGTGCACGCGGGCGCGCCGCCGTCGTCCGCGCAGGTGCCGGGGGCCTGGTACTCCCGGAGCGAGGCGCCCACGCACTCGACGGGCGGCGTCGAGCACGGGTTCGGCACGCACGGGTTCGGGACGACGGTCATCGTGCCGGCGTTGGCGATCTGGTAGCCGTCCTCGCTGCCGTCCTCGCCGTCACCGGCGTCGCGGTCGCAGTAGGTCCAGCTGGCGCCGCCGTCGAGGGAGAAGGCGAACGCGAAGTCGTAGGTGCCGGGCGTCTGCGCGGCCGGGAGGGTCGCGACGTACTCGTCGTTGTTGGGCTCGCCGGCGACCGACCCGTCCCAGCTCGTGTTCGGCGCGGCGACGGCCCAGCTCGACCACGTGGCCGGGTCCGTGCCGTGCCCGCCGCGCCCGACGCGCGCGACGAGGCTCGCGTCGGTGTCGTTGCCGGTCGTGAGATCCGTCAGGCCCTCGACGTAGACGCGGCCGTACACCGTGACGGGGGTGGCCGTGCCGACCGTGACGTCGAGCGGCGCCTGGAGGCGGCACCAGTCGACGTGGGGGGTGGCCACGGTGTCGGTGGTGTCCGTGGTGTCGGGGACCTCGGTGTCGCTGGTGTCGGCGACGTCCGGGGTCTCGGTGTCGCTCGTGTCGGGGACGACCGTGTCGGGGACGAGCGTGTCGGGGACGACCGTGTCGGGGACGACCGTGTCGGGGACGAGCGTGTCGGCGACGTCGGGGAAGAGGACGTCCGTGACGTCCGACGCGGCGTCCCGCGTGTCGGTGTCGACCGCCGAGCCGTCGCCGCACGCGCCGAGGCCGGCGAGCGAGACGGAGAGCGAGCACACGAGCAGGGCCCGGAACCTACGAACCATCGCCATGACATCCCCCAGTACGCCGCGGGACTGGCGGCGCGGGCGGAGCATAGCAGGGGCGTCGGGCCGATAGAAGGGAGGCGCGGCGAGGGCGCGCCTAGCGCCCGCCCCGAGGTCAGGCGGCGTGGGCGCGCGCGTTCTTCGGGTCGAAGCCGTCGGCGCCGAGGCAGCCGGCCGGGATGGGCTTCGAGGCCGGCGGGTCGCCGATGGGGTGGTCGTCGCTGCCGTCGGCGGCGACGCAGCCGAGGAGCTCGAAGGGGTGCTCGAGCGCGTCGACGACGCCCTTGATGCCGAGGCCGGCGTTGAGCCCGTCGTCGATGCGCTCGTCGTAGGTGAAGCGCAGCGGGATCACGCGCTTGACGACCACCTGCCCGTCGACCACGACGGGGCGCTCCTCGATGGCGCCGATCATGATGAAGAGGGGGCAGGTGCCCCACTCGTAGAGGTGGTGGTAGCCGGCGTTCATGCCGAGGCTGCCGAGGTTGGCCGCGAAGACGCCCGTGTACATGGCGTCGTTCTTGATGAAGTCGGCCGGGAGGAGGTTGTTGTAGTCGAGCCACTTGAGGAGGCTCACGCCGACCTTCAGGACCGGGCGCGGGATCTTCGAGAGGAGGCCGAGCTCCTTGTCGAGGTAGGTCTTCGTGTCCGAGCGCTCGACCTTGATGTTCTCCTCGAGGCCGGCGCAGAGCCCGAAGAAGCTCTGGTCCTCGGGGATGAGGCGCTTCACGGCGGCGAGCTTGGCCTGCTTGTCGAGCTTCTTCCGCTTCATGCTGAAGGTGATCCAGATCCCCTTCCGCTGGTAGAGGCGGCGCCCCACGACGAAGCGGTTCATCGACGGCGCCTTCTTCATGCCGTTGGCGATGGCGGCGACGATCGCGTGGGTCACGTCGACGTGGAAGCGCTTGTTGACCTGCTCGAGGTAGCGCTCGAGCTCCTCGACCGAGGCGTAGTCGTCGTAGAGCACGATCGACTCCGAGCGCGTCGGCATGATGTAGAACATCAGCTTACGGAACGGGTGGATACGGCCCATGTACGTCCCGTCGGAGCGCGACGTCTTCAGGTTCAGGAGCGTCAGGACGACGATGAGTGCGGCGATGACGATGAGGGTCGCGACCATGCCTGCCTCCCCGGAGCGGCGGATGGGGGACCATCGATCAAAGGGGCCGGTGGGTCAATGCCGCTGTCGAGGCCGCCGCGCGAGCGAGCGTTCGCTCGCGGCCGGGGCGACCGCTCAGGTCTGAGGCACCAGCACGACGACGATGAGCGACTCGAGCGTGCCGCCGGCGTCGCTCACGATGTCGCCGTTCTCGTCGACCGTGGCCGTACCGACCTTCTCGGGCTCCGCGACCACCTCGACGTCGGTCGTGAACGGCTCGACCTGGTAGACGTCGAAGACCGTCCCGGCGGCCTCCGTCGAGCCGTGGACCACGAACGCCACGGGCTCGGCCGAGTGGGCCTCCCACGGCGCCGTCGAGAACGCGACCGAGCGGGCCTCCTTCCCGGCCCAGGGGCGCGAGGCGTACATCGGCAGGTCGGCGACGGCGACGTGACCGGCCTGGAGCTTCTCGCTCTCCTCGGGCGTGCCGATCGCGAAGTCGAGGGCGCCCGCGGCGATGGTGACCTCGAAGGCGCCGTCGGCGAGGAGGAAGGTGCCGCCGACGGCGGGGTCGACGGCGACGGGCTCCCCCTCGAGGACCGGGAGCACGAGGTCGCCGACGTCGACGACGGTGTCGGCCGCGGGGGCCTGCCGCACGACGACGGTCGCGTAGGTGGGGCCGGGGTTCCGGAAGGAGTGGGTGCCGTGCGAGTAGATCGCGCGCGGGCGGTCGGGCGGGAGGGAGGCGTGGAAGAAGATGCCGTCGGCGTCGGTCTGGACGATGGGGCACTCCTGCTGGGAGCAGGCGGCGACGCGCTGATTGGCGACCGGGTTCCCGTCCTGGTCGACGATCTTGCCGCCGAGGGCGGCCTGGCCGGAGGGCGGGGTGCGGTCCGCGAAGCGGTTGCCAGGCGTGCCGCCGGTGTCGCCCGCCGCGGTGTCGCCGCCGCCGACGGTGTCCGCGGCGCCGGTGTCCGACGCGCCGCCGCCGCCGTCGTCGCCGCAGGCGGGGGCGAGGGCGAGGAGGCCGAGCAGGGCGAGGACGGCGAGGGAGGGCGTGCGGTTCATGCGGCAGGCTCCGGCGTGGGGCGAGGGTCCGGGACGATACACGACGGCGTCGCTCGACGCACGCCCGGGAGCGCGCGGCGACCGACCGCCCCAGCGCCCCCCGGGCGCGCCGCGCGAGCCTACTTCGCCGGCGCCTGCACGCAGGTCTCCTGCGACGGCTTCAGGATGATGAACTGCACGCGCCGGTTCTTCGCGCGCCCCGACGGGGCCTTGTTCGACGCGATTGGCCGCGTCTCGCCGTAGCCCTTCGGCGTCATGCGCGCGGCGTCCACCCCCTTCTCGGTCAGGTAGCGCACGACGGCCTCGGCGCGCCGCTGCGAGAGGTCGAGGTTGTAGTCGTCGGGGCCGTCGCTGTCCGTGTGCCCCTCGACCTGCACGAGCTCGATCTGCGTGCGCGAGAGCAGCACCGCCGCGACGGCGTCGAGGATCGCGTAGCTCTCCTCCTTGATGATGTCCTTGTCGTACTGGAAGTAGACGGCCTGCGTGATGACGATCTCGCACGGGTTGAACTTGACGCCGCACGCGTTGGTCGCGTCGTTCGGGCAGTCGTCCTCGATGTCGAGGATCCCGTCGCCGTCGTTGTCGCCGTCGGGGCAGCCGTCCTCGTCCTGGAAGTTGTCCCGGTCCTCGGGCTGGTTCATGCACGAGCCCCAGCCCTGGGCGTCGGGCGGGCCGTCGACCTTGTCGGGGACGCCGTCGCCGTCGTTGTCCGCCTCGGGGCAGCCGTCGCTGTCCTCGAAGCCGTCGAAGTCCTCGGCCTCCATCGGGCACTTGTCGGCCTTGTCGCCGATGCCGTCGCCGTCGTTGTCGTCCTCGGGGCAACCGTCGTCGTCCTGGTAGCCGTCGAAGTCCTCCGGCACGAGCGGGCACTTGTCGCGGGCGTCGTCGACGCCGTCCTTGTCGTTGTCGCGCTCGGGGCAGCCGTCGCCGTCCTCGAAGCCGTCGAAGTCCTCGGGCTCGTCGGGGCACTTGTCGGCCTCGTCGACGATGCCGTCCTTGTCGCGGTCGCGCTCGGGCGGCGTCTGGTAGCCGAGCCCGCCCACGATGCGGTACTTCGTCGAGCCGTAGCCCGTCGTGAAGGCGCGCCCGCCCGCGAGGGTCAGCGCGAGCCCGGTGTCGCCGATGCCGACGCGGCCGCCGAGGAGCGCCTCGACGTAGGTGTTGTTCGACTCCCCATAATTATGGCTCGAGCCGTAGACCTCGCCGAAGACCTTGAGCAGCTCCGGCACGATGTCGACGCCGACGCCGAAGCGCCACAGGAACTCGGTGCCGACGTTCGTGTTGAACGCGAGCTGCTCGCTCTGGCGGAGGTGCGCGCCGAGGTTCGCCGCCACGAGGAGCGGCCCGACGCGGTAGTCGAGCACGACCGTCGGCGTGAAGGAGAAGCCGTCGGACACGAACTTGTCGGCGCTGCCCGTCGGGAGGCCGACGAGCGCCTCGACGCCGAGGCCGAAGCCGTCGCCGCCGACGTCGCGGGTGAGGATGCCGACCTTCGCGGACAGGCGGACGTCGCCGAGCGCCGCCCCCGACACGGGGTCGACCGGGATGAAGCCCGCGTCCTGCCCCTCGTTGATGAGGAAGATGGGGACGGCGACTCCGATGGAGAGCCAGTCGAGGACGCGCACGCCGCCGAGGATGTCGATGGAGAGCTGATCCTCGATGACCCGATGATCCGGGAGCTGCCCCGAGCTGTCGACGAAGACGAGCGGGTTCTTGCCGTAGCTCACGAGCGCGTCGACGCGGAAGATCCCCGCGCCCTCCGTGTCGGAGCTGCGCACGCTGAGCGCGTCCCCCGGGTGGCTCGAGGGGCGGAAGGTCTGCGTGTTCACCCGCGGGTTCTCGGCCTGCGCCGCGCTACCCGCCACCAGCGTGGCGAGGAGGCCGGCGGCCACCCCGATCCCGCACCACGTACCCGCTCCAGCTCGCATGGACGTCTCCTGCCGGTCGATTCGGTGATCAAGGGCCAGAAACGCGGAAAACGCAACCCGCCCGGGCGGCCCGTCGGACCCGCGGCGACCACGCGCCCTCGCCGCCGCCGCGCCCGTTCGCGACCGCTCGCGCCGGCTCGCGGAGCGCCCGCGACGAAGACCGCGCCAAAACTCCCGTCACCGAACAAAAGGCGCTGGAGTCGGCGGTTCGACCGGCCGATGGTATGGTCCGTCCGGGTCCGCCACCTGGGTGGCCCGCTGGCTCGCGCCCGCCGGCGGGCCGGCGGCTGCCGTGCCCGACCCATCCGCTCTCGCCGGTGCTCTCGCGCTTGAAACTCCTCCCCCAAGACCGGACCGGCTGGCTCTACCTCCTCGCGGTGGTCGCGCTGGCCGTGCAGGTCGGGCTCGACGACGTCGCCGCCCGCGCGGCGGCCTGCGCCGTGGGGGTCGCGCTCGCCGTCGCCGGGCTCTGCTTCCCGGCGCGGCCGCGCCCGCTGGGAGGCGCCGACCGCGCCGCCGGGGAGCGCGCGCGCGCGGCCGGCGCCGAGCCCGAGGACGGCGGTCTCGCCAGGATCCTCACCGACAGCGGCCTCGCAGGGGTCCTCATCCTCGACGCCGCGGGCCGCGTCCTCGCCGCGAGCGACGCCGCCCGCGCCATCCTCGGCGAGCAGGACCCCGTCGGGCGCTCGGTGGAGGCGCTGCTCGTCGGCGGCCGCGCGCCGCTCCCGCCGTGGCCCTGGCCCGAGACGCGGCTCACGGCGAGCCCGGCGGGCGCCCGCCAGCGCGTCGCCTGGATCGAGACGCGCGCCTGGGAGGCCCCCGAGGGGCCGCGCCATGTCGTGGTCCTGCAGGACCGCACCGAGGTCGAGGACGCCTGCCGCGCCGCCGACGCCGCGCGCGACGAGGCGCTCCAGGCCGCGCAGGTCCGCGCCGAGTTCCTCGCGAACATCAGCCACGAGATCCGGACCCCCATGAACGGCGTGCTCGGCATGCTCGCGCTCCTCCGCGAGGAGGGCCTCCAGCCCGAGCAGCTCGAGCTCGTCGACCACACCCACCGCTCGGCGACGGCGCTGCTCGGGATCGTCAACGATCTCCTCGACATCTCGCGCCTCACCTCGGGGGCGCCGGTGCCGATGGAGTCCGTCGAGTTCGACGCGCTCGCCATCGTCGAGGACGTCTGCGCGCTGCTCTACGACGCGCGCCGCGACCCGCGCGTGAGCCTCGTCGTCGCGGCCGACGCGGACCTCGACCGCAACGTCGTCGGCGACGCCGGGCGGCTGCGACAGATCGTCAACAACCTCGTCAGCAACGCCATCAAGTTCACGCGCCGCGGCCACGTCACGGCGCGCGTGGCGACGCGGCGCGACGACGACGGCCGCGCCACGCTCTCCGTGGCCGTCGAGGACACCGGCATCGGCATCGCCCGCGAGAACCTCGAGGTCATCTTCGAGCGCTTCCGGCAGGTCGACGGCAGCATGTCGCGGCGCTACGGCGGCGCCGGGCTCGGGCTCGCCATCGCGCGCGAGCTCGCGCGCAACATGGCGGGTGAGATCACCGTCGCGAGCGAGCCGGGCACGGGCTCCACCTTCACCTTCACCTGCTCGCTCCGCATCGGCACGGCGGCCGCCGGCCCCGACCTGCGTGGGCGGCGCGTCCTCGTCGCGACGATGGCCCGCGTCGAGGGCGACGCGCTCGCCGCGAACCTCGCGGGCCACGGCGCCGAGTGCCGCACCGCCACGACGACCGAGGAGCTCGTGCAGGAGCTCGAGGGGGTCGACGTGCTCGTCGCCGACGGGGCCCTCGTCGCCGACGCGCGCCGCCGTGGCGCGCTCATCCAGGCGTCCCTCGTGCTCCTCACCTCGGCGCAGGACGCCGCGCGCGACGTCGCCGCCGAGCCCGGCGCGCTCCGCCTCGCGAAGCCCATCCGCCCGTCCCGCGCCGCGCACGTCGTGCTCGAGGCCCTGACGGCGCAACGCGCCGAGGAGCGCGCGGCCGCCGCGGTCTGATCACGGCGCGGTCAGCCCTCGATCGCGTGGCGGACGGCGTCGACGAGGCCCGTCAGCTCGAACGGCTTCTTGAGCCAGTAGGTCCGCTCGCTCTGGAGGAGCTCCTCGGCGTCGTGCTCGCTGAAGCCGCTGAAGAGGACGACCGGCATCCGCGGCGCGATGGCGCGGATCCGACGCAGCGTCTGCGCGCCGGTGAGGCGCGGCATCGTGAGGTCGAGGAGCACGGTCCGCACGTCGCCGGCCGCCGCCTCGAGGCGCTCGAGGGCCTCGGGGCCGTCCGCCGCCTCGAGCACCGAGAAGCCGCGCGAGCGCAGGATCCTCGCGGCCACGGCGCGGACGACGGCGTCGTCGTCGGCCACGAGCACGGTGCCCTCCCCCGACCACGGCGCCGACGGCTCGGTCCGCGCGGGCGCCGGCTGCTCCTCGGCCGGCGTGGCGACCGCCGGGAGGAGCACCGTGAAGCGCGTGCCGCCGGTCGGTGAGCTCTCGACCTCGATCGCCCCGCGGTGCCCGCGGACGATGCCGAACACCGCCGCGAGGCCGAGCCCGCGCCCCTGCAGCTTCGTCGTGAAGAACGGGTCGAAGACGCGGGCGCGCGTCGCGTCGTCCATGCCGACGCCGTCGTCGGTGACGACGAGCTCGACGAACGGCCCGGGCGCGAGCTCCTCGCCCCCATAGGCCGCGCGGAGGCGCCGCGCGTCGACGTCGGCGCGCCGGCAGGTCACGCGGATCTCGCCCGCGCCGCGCCCGAGGGCCTCCGCCGCGTTGGAGACGAGGTTCGTCACGACCTGCGTGAGCTGGGCGCGGTCGCCGACGACCGCCGTGGGCGTCAGCGCGAGCGCGAGCTCCGCGAGCGGCGGCAGCTCGGCGCGCAGGAGCGGCTCGAGGTCGGCGATGAGGCGGTCGACGCGGGTGGGCGTGGCGTCGCGCCGGCGCTGCCCGGTCGCGGCGAGGAGCATGTCGGTGAGCTCCGCGCCGCGCCGCGCCGAGTCGCGCGTGCGCTCGACCGCGTCGCGCCCGGGGACGCTCGGCGGCAGCTCCTCGAGGGCGACGTCGGCGTAGCCGAGGATGCCGGCGAGGAGGTTGTTCACGTCGTGCGCGATGCCGCCGGCGAGGAGGCCGAGGCTCTCGAGGCGCTCGGCGTCGCGGATCCGGCGCTCGGCGACGGCGAGCTCGCGCGTGCGCGCCTCGACGAGCTGCTCGAGCCGCTCCCGGTAGGCGGCGAGCTCCTCGTCGCGGGCGCGGGCGTCGGTGATGTCCTGCAGGAAGAGGGTGAGCCCGGCGACGGCGCCCTCGGAGAAGATGGGGTTGTAGAGATCCTGGTAGTAGCGGCGGCCCATCGTCTCGTCGCCGTACGCCTCGACGACCGTGAACGACTCGCCGGCGAGGGCGCGGTCGAAGTTGGCCTTGGCGCGCGCCCGGTCGTCCTCGCGCCCGATGACGTCGAGCATCACCTGGCCGACGGCGATGTCGACGCCCCAGATGGCGTGCATCGTGCGCCGGTGCGCCTCGTTGAACGCGAGGTAGCGATACTCGCGATCGAGCGCGAAGATCACGAGGTCCCGAGGGCTCTCGAGGACCGCGCGCAGGACGTGGTCAGCGCGCATGGCGCGCCGCCCTGCAGGTCGGGTTGTGACACATGCCGAACAATGTACCCCGACCCGGGGCGGCTGTCATCGCCCGGCGCACCACACGACGTCGAGGTCGATCGGTGACGACCCCGTCGCCGCCGCGATCGCGAGCCGATGACGCGGCGTGGGATCACGCCGCTCGAAGCGCCAGCGTGTGGCGTCGTCGCGCGCGGCGGGCGTCAGGGAGAGCCCGACGGCGCCTGGGTCCGTGTCGAGATCGAAGGCGAACGTCGCGAGCGGGAGCGCGAGCCCGAGGCCGCGCGCCTTGATGTAGGCCTCCTTCAGCGTCCAGATGGCGAAGAAGCGGTCGCGCTGCGCCTCCTCGGGGAGCGCCCGCAGCGCCGCGACCTCGGCGGGCGCGAAGAAGCGGTGCGCGATCTCGGTCGTGCGGCCGCGGCGGAGGCGGTCCTCGACGTCGACGCCGACGTCGTGCCCGTCGCAGGTGGCGACCGCCACGAGCCCCTTCGTGTGGGAGAGGTTGAAGCGGAGGGTCGCCGGCGCGGGGAGCGAGAGCGCGCCGTGCGCGTTCTCGACGAAGCGCAGCGAGGCCGCGTCCGCGCCGAGCTCCGCGGCGAGCGTGGTCCTGAGGAGCCAGCGCCCGACGAGGTACTCGCGGCGCGCCCCGTCGTGGAGGAAGCGGTCGCGGCGGACGCGCTCCTCGGGGGCGAGGAGCGGCTCGGCGAGCGCCTCGAGCTCGGCCGTCGGCGCGGCGAGGCGGACGGCGACGCGGACGGGGGGCGCGCTCGGGGTGGCCATGGCCCCCGGTAGCACGGCGCGGCGGGCGTTACAAAACATGACCGCGCGCACCGTCGAGCTTTACGCGCCGGGGCCGATGGACGGGCCCAGAAATCACCGGGTGCGGGCGGCGGGCCATGCGGGGCCGCGCCGAGGCGGCCCCGGCGGGCGCACGGAAAAACCGCGTGCGTCTGGTTTACCTCGAGCGAGGGGCTGGTCCCTCGGTGCGTCGACGCGAGAGAGAGGCGTCGACCAGGAGTCCAGTCCATGCTCGCCGTCGTCCGCCGTATCGCCGCCCTCGCCATGAGCGCCACCGCGCTCGCCCTGACCACGCCGCTCGCGCTCGCGAGCGTCGACCCGGGGCCCACCCCGGCCGCGTGGAGCGCCGCGAAGGACCCGTACCGCACCCTCGACGGGTCGTTCTCGTTCTACGCGACCGACCCGGGCGCCTCCGCCGAGACGGGCGTCGACCCGCTCGTCGACGACGCGGTCGCCGCCTTCATCGACAGCGCCACGACCACGCTCGACCTCGCGCTCTACGACTTCAACCGCGACATCATCATCGACGCGGTGCTCGCCGCGGCCGATCGCGGCGTGCAGGTGCGCTTCGTCGGCGACGCCGACGAGTCGGCCGACCTCGGCTACCAGACGCTGCTCGCCTACGGGATCCCGATGTCGCTGCGCCCGCCGAGCTCCACCATCATGCACGACAAGTTCATCGTGGTGGACGGCGTCGCCGTGTGCTCGGGCTCGCTCAATATGAGCGACAACGGCGTCATGCGGAACGACAACCACACCGCGATCTACCTCTCGCCCGAGCTCGCCGCGCAGTACACGGCCGAGTTCGAGCAGATGTTCACGGACGCGAAGTTCGGCCGCCGCAAGGTCGCGCTCCCGAGCACCGTCGAGCCCCTCGGCGACGCGGCGTCGGTGCAGGTCACCTTCTCGCCGAAGACCGACAACTCGGTCGTGCTGCGCGACGCGCTCGCGACGGCGAACCACTCGATCTGGTTCATGATCTTCTCGTTCACGCGGCAGGACGTCGCCGACGACCTCGTCGCGCTCCACGCCGCCGGCGTCGAGGTCGTGGGCGTGTTCGACAAGCTCAACTCGAGCCAGTCGTACTCGCGCGACGGCTTCCTCGCGGCGAACGGGATCCCGGTGCTGAAGGACGGCAACGAGAACCAGGGCGGGAAGCTCCACCACAAGGTCGCCATCGTCGACGCCGGGACCGACTCCGATCCGCTCGTGATCTCGGGCTCCTACAACTGGTCGGCCGGCGCCACGAACGACAACGACGAGAACGTGCTCGTCCTCCGCGGGGCCGAGGTCGTCGAGCCCTTCGTCGCCGAGTTCTGCCGCGTCCTCGAGCTCGGCGTGCCGCGCCCCGACGCGCCGGCCGCGCCCGACGTCTGCGCGCGCCGCCAGCTCATCCGCGTGAACGAGGTCATGCCGGCTCCCGCGAGCGGCGTCGCGGGCGACGCCTACGTCGAGCTCGTGAACGCCGGCGCGGTCGCCGTCGACCTCGCGGGCTGGCGCCTCGGCGACGCGGACGAGCCCACGCGCCACACCTTCGCGAGCTCGCTCGTCCTCGAGCCCGGCGCGGCCGTCGTGATCTGGTCGGGCACCTCCGCGGCGACGCCGACGCGCTTCACCTCGACGGGCGGCGCGTTCTCGCTCCCGACCGCCGGCGGCGACGTCTTCCTCGTGTCCCCGGCCGGCGCGGTCGTCGACCACGTCGCCTACCAGGCCGCCGCCCCTGGCGACGCCTTCAACCGCGTCGACGACGGCGGCGAGGGCCCGGACTTCGCGCTCCACTCGGCGCTCTCGCCGACGGGCGCCGGGTCGTCGCCGGGTCACCGCGTCGACGGCGGCGCGTGGACGGCGGTCCCCGAGGCCGAGCCCCCGGCGGCGCCGGCGCCGACCGTCATCATCAACGAGCTCCTCCCGAACCCGGACGGCACCGACCTCGGCCAGGAGTACGTCGAGCTCGTGAACACGGGCGACAGCGACGCCGACCTCTCCGGCTGGACGCTCGGCGACGCGATGGACCCGGCGCGCCACGTCTTCGCGGCGGGCACCATCCTCCCGGCCGGCGGCGCGCTCGTCGTGTACGACCGCGGCGAGCACCCGGGCGCCCTCCTCGCCTCGACCGCGATGCTCTCGCTCAACAACACCGGCGAGACCGTGACCCTGACCCGCGCCGACGGCGTCGTCGCCGACGTCGTGAGCTACGAGTCGAGCGCGAGCGGCGTCGCGAAGAACCGCGCCGTCGACGCCGACCCGGCCTCGCCGCTCGTCGACCACACGGCCGCCGCGGACGCGGTGGGCGCCATGAGCCCCGGGCTCCGCGCCGATCAGACGCCGTGGCTCGCCGCCGAGCTCCTCATCACCGAGCTCCTCGCGAACCCGGTCGGCACCGACCTCGGCCAGGAGTACGTCGTCATCGAGAACGTCGGCAACGCGCCGGCGGACCTCGCGGGCGTCGCGGTGGGCGACCTCCAGAACCTCGAGCGCCACGTGTTCGCGGCGGGCGCGACCCTCGCCCCCGGCGCGCGCGTCGTGATCTTCGACCGCGGGGAGCACGGCGACGTCGCGGACGCCATCGTCAGCTCGACCGGCACGCTGTCGCTCAACAACACCGGCGACACCATCACGCTGACGGGCGCGGACGGCGTCGCGCTCGACGTCGTGACCTACGGGGCGATGGGCGACGGCGAGATCTGGACGCGGTAGCCGGGCCTCCTGTCCGGAGGGTGCGCGATCTGTCGCGGCCCTCCGGGCCCCCTCCCCACGGCGCCGCCCGCTCTCCTCGTGGAGCGAGGCGGCGTCGGCGCTCCCGGGACGCCGGGGGCGCGCGCCGCGACCGCGGGTTTGCGGGCCCGCGCGAACATCGGGCCTCGCGTGGCGTGCGGCGCGTGATACGTTCCCCGCCCGATGAAATCCCTCCCCCTTCATGTGCGCCTGCCGAGCCCGCCGCGGCCGTTCGTCGGGCGTGAGGCGGACCTCGCGCGGCTGCGCTCGGCGCGCGACGCCGGCGCGCGCGTGATCGTGCTCACCGGGGCGCCGGGTGTCGGCAAGACGGCGCTCCTCGCGGAGCACCTCGGTCGGCACGAGGCCGTGGAGCGCGTGATCTTCGTCGACATGGGGGCCGCCCCGACCGAGGGCGGCGCCCGCGGGCCGTTGCTCGACGCGCTGCTCGCCGCGGCGCCCGACGCGACGCCCCCTCCCGCGGACGACGGCGCGCGCGACGCGTGGCTCGTCGACACGGCCGAGGCCGGCGCGTTCACCGTCGTCCTCGACGGGCTCGAGCGCGCTCACGCCGGCGCCGACGCGCTCGTCGCCGCGCTGGGGCGCCACGCCCGCCGGAGCGCCTGGTGGATCACGAGCCGCGGCCTCGCGCCGGCGCCCAGCGCGGCGCTCGTGCCGGTGCCGCTGGGCCCGATGGCCACCGACGAGCTCATCGAGCTCGCGCGCTTCGTCGCGACCGCCGCGGGGCTCGATCCGGCGCGCGCCGACGCCGCGGCCGCCCGCGCGCACGCGCCCCCTGGCTCATGCTCGCGCGCCTGACCCCGTCGGCGCCGCGCCCGGTCGGGCTCGCGCAGCTCCTCGAGCCCGCCGCTGCGCGCCCTCACCCGCCTCGTCGCCGACGCGCGGGAGCCCGCGCCGCGGGCCGTCGCGGAGGCGCTCGTCGGGGCCGATGGCGCCTGGGAGGCGGGGATCGCGCGCGGGCGCGTCCGCGCGGACGACGACGGCGCGCTCGCGCTGGCGCCTGCGGTGGCGCTCTGGGCCCGCGAGGCCCTCGGCGCGCCGGAGCCCGAGGATCTCGCGCGACAGCTCGCGGCGTGGCGGTCGGACCCGGCGCCGACGAGCCAGCTCGCGGCGCTGCGCGTGGCGCTGCGGCGCGGCGATCTGCCCGTCGCGCGCGAGCTCCTCGACGCGAGCGGCGCGCGGATGCTCGCGACGGGGCTCGGGGTCGCCCTCTGGCAGCTCATGGAGCCCCTCACCGACAGCCTCGTGACCGACTGGCGCGACGTCGTGGCGGTGGACGTCGGCGCCATCGACGAGCTCGACGACGACGCGGCGCAGGAGGTCTCGCTGCGGATCGCGCGGGCAAAGCTCCTTGGATTACGGGGAGATCACGCAGCGGCCTTCGCAGTTGCACAACGGGTCTGGGACGACGCGACGGCGGCCGGCGATCCCGCGGGCCGGGTGCGCGCCGCGCTCGTGCTCGCGCCGAGCCTCATCAACGCAGGCGAGCACCGCCGCGTCGCGACGCTCCTCGAGGATCTGCGCGCCGACACGCTCCACGACCGGCTCTCCCTCGCGAGCTACCGCGCCACGGCGCTCGCGTTCCTCGATCAGGAGGATCAGGCGGCGGCCCTCCTCCGGAGCGCCCTCGAGCCGCACGCCGAGGAGCTCGGCGGGCTCCCGATGAGCGTCCGGCACCGCATCGCGGGCGCCTGCTTCGTGCTCGACGAGCGCGCCTGGGTGCGGCGGCTCGTGGCGCCCGAGATCGACGGGGCCCTCTCCGCGAGCCTCCTCCCGGTCCGCTTCGCGCTCGTGCACGCCGCGCTCTGCGCGATCGAGAACGGCCAGCTCGACGAGGCCGCGACGCTCGCGGCGCGCCTCGCCCCGACCGGCCACGACGGCGTGGCCACCTACGCGGACTTCCACGAGCTCATCGTGCGCGTCGAGCTCGCCTTCGCGAAGGGGGAGCTGCGGGTGGCGCAGGCGGCGCTCCAGGCCGCGCGCGACGTGCCGCGCCGGCGCGTCGACGACGAGCACGTGACGCTCGTGAACACGCTCCGCGCCCTCCACGCGGCCGAGCCGCCGACCGCGCCGGCCCCGGCGGAGCTCGGGGAGGTCGCGTCGCAGCTCGCGGTCGCGACCGCGCGGCACCACCTCCGCCACGATCCGCGCGTCTCGTGGCCCACGCTCCCGCGCTGGCTCACGACGCACCGCCGCACGCGGCGCGCCCTGCCGCTCCAGCTCCGCGCGGAGCACGCGCTCCTCGCCGGCGACACGGCGGCGGCCCTGCGACACGCCGAGCAGGCCCTCCGCGAGGCGCGGAACGGCGGCCTCCGCATCGTCGAGGGGGAGCTCACCGGGCTCATGGCGGATCTCCACGCCATCGACGGCCGCTGGGCCGACATGGTGGCCGCCGCGCGCGAGCTCGCGGACCTCGCGACCGCCACCGGCGCCCCGCGCTTCGCCGCGGACGCCGCGCTCTACGAGGCCATCGGGGCCCCCGACGACGGCCTCGACTGGGCCGCGCTCGAGCGGGTCGCCGCCGACCTCGAGCCGTCGCCGGTGAGCTCGCGGCGCGCCCGGGCCCTGCTCGCCTGGGACGAGGTCCCCCTCGATCGCGTCGACGAGCTCGTGCTCGCGCGGGTCGCGCGCGACCACGGCCCCGCCGCGAGGCGCGTCATCGGGCGCGACGTCGCCGCGGGCCCGCGCTGGGGGCTCGATCTCGGGCGCCGCGACGTCTGGAGCGCCGCGGCCGGCTGGCTCGCGCTGCCCGCGGACGGCGTCGGCTGGCGCCTCCTCGAGCGCCTCGGGGAGGGCGACGGCTGGGCCGACAACGAGGCGCTCGTGAGCGCCGTCTGGGGCGTCGAGAAGTACAAGCCGCACGTCCACGACAACCGCCTGCACGTCGCGGTCTACAAGCTCCGGCGCGCGCTCGCCGGGGCCGGCGACGCGGCCGCGGCGGCGGACCACATCGTCCGCGACGGCGACGGTTACGCGCTCGCCGGGCGCTGCCTCGTCGTGACGCGCGGCTGAGCCCGCGCCGATCGGACCCGCGCCGCGCGAAAACTGTTGCCCCAGACAATTTCGATGTGGGTATACGGTCCGCCCCCCGACTCGCGGGGCTGGAGGACCGGTCATGAGAGAGCTCTCGCGCGCGCTCGTCGCGCTCACCCTGGCGGCCGCGGCCCTCGCGGCCTGCGGCGACTCCGACACGGGCGGCGGCCCGTCGTCCCCGTGCGCGACGGCCTGCGACGCGCCGCCGGCCGCCATGTGCGCCGACGCCTCGACCCTCCGGGTCTTCGCCTCGCCGGGGCTCTGCCAGGCCGACGGCAGCTGCCAGTACGCGCAGTCGGACGTCGCCTGCCCGCTCGGCTGCGCGGACGGCGCCTGTCAGGGGGATCCGTGCGCGGGCGTCGTGTGCGACGCGCCGCCGTCGCCCTGCCACGCGGCGTTCGGCGCCTGCCAGAGCGGCGTCTGCAGCTACGCCGTGCTCACCGGGGCCACCTGTGACGACGGCGACGCCTGCACGACCGGCGACCGGTGCGACGCGAGCGGCGCCTGCGGCGGCGCTCCCAGGTCGTGCCAGGCGCCGCCTTCGCCGCGGTGCGCGGACGCGTCGACGCTCATCGTCGCGGCGGCCACCGGCACCTGCGCGGACGGCGCCTGCGGCTACCCCGAGTCGCAGGTCTCCTGCGCGGACGGCTGCGCCGACGGCGCCTGCCTCGGCGATCCCTGCGCGGGCGTGACCTGCGACGCGCCGCCCACCGCCTGCCACGAGGCGAGCGGCACCTGCGAGAACGGCGTCTGCGCCTACGCCTTCGACAACGGCGCCGGCTGCGACGACGGCGACGCCTGCACGACCGGCGACACCTGCCAGAACGGCGTGTGCAAGGGGGCGGCCGTCGCGTGCACGACCCCGCCGGCCGCGACCTGCAGCGACGCGAGCACCCTCGCCGCGCCGACGAGCCCGGGCACGTGCGCCGGGGGGACCTGCACCTATGGGACGCAGGCGGTGAGCTGCGCCCACGGCTGCGAGGGCGGCGCCTGCGCCGGGGATCCCTGCGCCGGCGTCACCTGCGCGACCCCTCCCGCGCCGCGCTGCGTCGACGCCACCACGCTCGAGACGCGCGCCGCGACCGGCACCTGCAGCGGCGGCGCCTGCAGCTACGCCGCGACGACGACCACCTGCCCGCACGGCTGCGCGGGCGCGGCCTGCACGCCGCCCGCGGGGCTCGTGATCTCCGAGCTCCTCTACAACTCCGACGGCTTCCCGGACACCGACAGCTACCTCGAGATCCACGGCCCGCCCGGGCTCGACCTCGCGGGCGTCGCGATCGTCGCGGTCAACGGCAACGGCGGCGGCGACTACGTGACCATCGCGCTCGAGGGGCAGCTCGACAGCGACGGGCTCTTCCTCGTGGCGCACCCCGAGGCGGCCGACGGCATCGCGCTCGTCGCCGACCTCCTCGACGAGGGCATCGACCTCCAGAACGGCCCGGACAGCGTGCAGCTCCGCTACCGCGGCGTCGTGCTCGACGCGCTCGCCTACGGCACGTTCTCGGGCCCGGCCATCGCCGCCGGCGAGGGCGCGCCGCACCCGGGCGCGGACGTCGGCGAGAGCCTCCACCGCGACGAGACCTACGCCGACACGGGCGAGAACGCCGCGGACTTCACGGCTGGCGCCGGGACGCCGGGCGCGCCGAACGCCCCCGCCGAGGCGGCGCCGGAGGTCGTGCTCTCGTGCCCGACCGGCGACGCGGTCGTAGGCCAGGTGCTCGCGTTCGACGCGACGCCGACCCGCGGGGACGTGGCGACGCTCGCGTTCACGCTGGGCGCGGGCGGCGCGAGCGCGGGTGAGGCCGTCGGCTTCCGGCTCGAGCGGAGCTTCGACGCGCCGGGCGCCTACGTCGTGACGGCGACCGCGACGAGCCCGTCGGGCGCGACGGACGCAGCGAGCTGCGCGGTGACGGTGGTGGCGGCGCCCGCGACGGAGCTCGGCGGGAGCGAGCTCTGCGGGGCGGCGGCGAGCGGCGGCTACGTCGAGCACCACCTCGCCGGGGCGGTGGAGGCCGACGGGCCGGTGCGTGTCGGCGTCCGCTACGAGGCGCCGGCGTCGACGCCGTCGTCGCAGCGCTTCGTGTGGGAGCTCGAGACGGCGCCCGGGGCGTGGTCGTCGCTCGGCGAGGGCGCGGACGCGGCGGCCGCGGGCGGCTTCCTGACGGTGACGTTCGAGGTGCCGGAGGCGACGTTCAACGGGGCGCTCGCGGCGGTCGGCGAGCTCGTGGTGCGGCGGGCGGCGCTCGCGGGCGCGGGCGGCGAGGACTGCGACGCGGTCACGCTCTGGCTCGCGCCGGCCGAGACGCCGGCGAGCTACCGCGGCGCCGAGCAGTGCTTCGGCTCGGGGTCGG
This sequence comes from Deltaproteobacteria bacterium, assembly GCA_020632715.1. Classification (GTDB taxonomy): domain Bacteria; phylum Myxococcota_A; class UBA9042; order PHBI01; family PHBI01; genus JACKFA01. The sequence goes on along the minus strand of JACKFA010000002.1, from coordinate 266,074 downwards.
GCGCGTACCTCTACGACGTGATGTCGAACCCGGTGCCGGCCACGACCGACGGTGTGCTGATGATCCGCTTCAAGGGGACGAACCCGTACGGCCCTGGGAAGTACACGTTCCAGCTGCAGACGGGCCAGAACACCTGGGTCGACGTCGCGCAGACGCGCGAGGCCATCGGGACGTGGCGCGAGCAGCGCTTCATCGTGTCGGCGGACCTGCTGAACCAGGCGATGGCGACGATGGGCTGGATCCGCTTCCGCCACTCGGCCGTGTACAGCGGCGCTGCCGACAACTGCACGCAGCTCTCGCTCGACTACAACTGCCCGTCCTGCCTCCTCTGCCCGCCGGGTGAAGAGGACCTCGGCGTGGGCTGCGTCTCGACGACCGCGCCCTACGACTACACGCTCATCGACAGCAACGCCGGCAAGTGCGCGCAGCTCTACGGCACGGAGCTCACCTTCGAGGGGGTCCCGACGGCCGGTGGCGACGGCTCGTTCAGCCTGCAGTGGCTCGGCTGCGGCTCGCCGAGCGTGGCCGTGACCCTCTGGACGCTCAACTCGGGCTGGGTCGACGTCGGGTCGGCGTCGGGCGGCGACTGCGGCTACGCGAGCGCCACGTTCACCATCCCCGAGGCGTACCTCGACGCGGCCGTGACGGCCGGCCACACGCTGAAGGTGAAGGCGCGGGTGACGGACCACTGCGCGGCGGGCACCGGGTGCGCGTCCTACAGCGACCCGTGCATCCGGAAGCTGCGGCTCACGTTCCCGCGGTAGCCTGGCGGCGACGCGGTCACGCGGTGCACGCGGAGCCAACGCGCTGATTCCATTCGGTAACCACGGAGACACGGAGACACGGAGGGAGGAGGGAGGGAGAGCGGAGGCGACAGCTTCCATCGCACGACCGAGCTCTCCGTGCCCCTCCGTGTCCTCCGTGTCTCCGTGGTAAACGCGGTTCTCGCGACAGCTCGGTGCCTGACAGGCGCCGATGAGCGGGCGCGCTGTCAGCGCGGCGCCAGCGCGAGGCCGAGCTCGCTCGGCTTCAGGCGCTTCGCGTAGCCCTCGCGCCACGCGGGCGCCGGGTCGCCGCCCACCGTCACCCAGTGCTCGACGCCGCGCGTGATGAAGCCCCCATCGACGTCGTAGAACCCGGCGCAGAGGTAGGAGACGTCGCCCTGATCGACCCGCACGCGGCTCGCGACGCGCGCGTCGCCGGCGACCTCGAGCACCGTGATCTCCCACCCCTCGGGGTAGTCGCGCTGCATCGCGAGGAAGCGCTCCCCCTCGAGGCGCTCGCACGTCGCCGGCCACTCGATGACGACGTCGGGCGCGAGGAACGTGGCGGCGCGCTGCCAGTCGCGCGCCTGCATGGCGTGGTGGAAGGCGCGGACGATGTCGGCGCCGGTCATGGGGCTCGGCATGACGGTCACTCCTCGAGGCGGCGTTGGTAGGTGTGCTCGACGCTCGCCACGCGGAAGCCGTGCCGCTCGTAGAGCGCGAGCGCGGCGACGTTCGTCGTCACCACCTCGAGCGCGAAGCGGCGCGCGCCGCTCGCCGCGAGGACCCGCTTCGCCTCGCCGAGGAGCAGGTCGCCCAGGCGCTTCCCGCGGAGCGCGGGCTCGCGCGCGATGAGGTTCACGAAGCCCGTGGGCGCGTCGTCGTCGAGGAGCTTCAGGCGCGCGACGCCGATGATGCGGTCGCCGTCGAGCAGGAGACGCGCCGGCGGCGAGGCCGTCTCGAGGCGCTTCCTGAGCTGGTCCTGCGGGAGCAGCATGAGCCCGGGGATCCCCTGGAAGGCGCGCTTGATGAGCGCGTAGACCTTGTCCGGGGCGTAGCGCGGGCTCCAGTCGTCGAAGCGCATCCCGCGCGGCACGGGCGTCTCGTCGTAGCTCGCGTCGTCGGTGGTCATCGTGTAGTTCGCGAAGGCCGACTTCAGGCGGCGCGCCTCGAGGATCGGCGCGAGCGCCTGGAGGCGCGGCTGGAGCGGCACCTGCAAGCGCTCGCGCGGGCCCGTCCGCGCGAGGCAGATCGCGCTGTCGACGGCCTCGCCCATGAGCTCCGCCCAGCCGGTCGAGGGGCCCTCGATGCCGAGCGGCACGAGCTCCGCCGTGTTCGCCTCGTTGTCGGCGCGCTCGATGACGGCGGCGACGAGGCGCGCGCCCGTGCGCGGATCCTTGAGGTCGAGCTCCCCCTCCGGCCCGCGCGTGAGCGCGCCGAGGAGGAGGCGGACGTCGTCCTCGCGGAGATCTCCGACGGGGTGCGCGACGCAGAAGCGCACGCGGTCTTCGTGTTCGGCGCGGCGACGGCCCATGGCCCGGACGTTACGCCCAGGACGGCGTCCGCTCAACCCGCCGGGTGCCGGCGGCGGGCGGCGACGGCGGAAAAACTGGCGCAGCCGAGCCTCGGCGGCGAACCTGACGCGACTGATCGGAGGCGGAGATGACGAGGTTCTGCGCGATCGCGCTGGCGATGTCCCCGATGCTGGCGCTCCTCGGGTGCGGCGGCGGCGGCGGGCCGTCGCTCGAGGTGAAGGTCGGCGACGAGGTCGCGTTCTCCTGCGGCGAGATGAAGGTCACCGAGCTCGGGCCGGACGAGGGCGGCTTCCGCTACGACGGCTGCGGCCACGCCGTGTGGGTCGAGTTCGACACGAACAGCGGCCACGCCGGGAAGATCGAGACCGTCACCATCGACGACCTCAGCTACTTCACGGGGACCTACCCCGACGGCTTCGCCCCGGGCGACCACGGCGTGCACGTCATCCCGAGCCAGACGAAGACCCTCACGCTCACGCTCGGGCCGAAGAGGCCGTAGGAGCCTGTGGCGCATTAGGGCTTCGAGCGGATTCGAGGCGTTCTCGGAGCGGATCGGCGAGGCGACGCGGAGCGTCGCCGGTTCCAAAACCCGAGGCGAACCAGCAGGTTCGCCGCAGCGGTTTTGGAACGCCGAGACGCCCGAGAACGCCCGAAGACGTCGAAGCATCTATGCGCTACAGGCTCCTGCCGAGCGCGCCAGGCGGCGTCACTTGAGGCCGAGCCGCCGCGCCGTGCGGTGCAGGTTCGCGCGGTCGACGCCCAACCGCCGCGCGGCCTCCGCCCAGTTGCCGCCGCTCGCGGCCACGGTGCGCGTGACCAGGTCGCGCTGGAAGGCGTCCGTCGCGTCGGCGAGCGTGCGCCCGTCGAGCTCCGCGGCCGCCGGCGGGGCGGGCGCGGCGGCCGACGCGGGGCCCGCGGCGAGGGGGGCCTCCTCGAGCGCGAGGTGGCGCGGCTCGATGATGGCCTCACCGCGCGCCCTCCCGCCCGACGCGCGGAGGGCCGCGCGGGTCACGACGTGCTCGAGCTCGCGCACGTTGCCGGGCCAGGGGTAGCGCCGGAGGGCGTCGCGCGCCGCCTGCGTGAGGCGCACCGCGCCGAGGCCGAGCTGCACCTGCGCGCGGTCGGCGAAGAGGCCGGCGAGGACGACCACGTCGTCGCCGCGGTCGCGGAGCGGCGGGACGTGCACCGGGTAGACCGCGAGCCGGTGGTAGAGGTCGGCGCGGAAGCGGCCGGCGGCGACCTCGGCCGCGAGGTCGCGGTTGGTCGCGGCGATGACGCGCACGTCGACGCGCAGCTCGCGGTCGGCGCCGACGCGCTGGATCTCGCCGGACTGGAGGGCGCGCAGGAGCTTCGCCTGGATGGCGAGGGGGAGCTCGCCGACCTCGTCGAGGAAGAGCGTCCCCGTGTGGGCGAGGTCGAACCGGCCGGCGCGATCGTCGACGGCGCCCGTGAAGGCGCCGCGGACGTGCCCGAAGAGCTCGCTCTCGGCGACGCTCTCCGGGAGCGCGGCGCAGTTCACGTAGACGAGGGGCTCGTCCTTGCGGTCCGAGCCGCGGTGGAGCGTGCGCGCGACGAGCTCCTTCCCGACCCCCGTCTCGCCGGTGACGAGGGCCGTGAGCCCGGAGCGGGCGATGAGCCCGACGTCGCGGCGGAGCGCCTGCATGGCCTCGCTCGGCCCGACGAGCTCGCCGCCGTGGCGCTGGAGGGCCGCGGCGACGAGGTGCTCGGCCACGCGGCCGCGGCGCTCGACCGCGCGCTCGAGGGCGTCGATGAGGCCAGCCGTGCGCATCGCGGCGGCGGCGAGCGCGGCGAAGGTGGCGAAGGTGGCGTCGTCGACGACGCCGAAGGCGTCGGGGCGGAGGGCGTCGACGGTGAGGACGCCCACGAGCTCGTCGCCGACGTAGAGGGAGCTCCCCATGCAGGCGTGGACGTGCGGGTGGAGGTCGGGGGCGCCGGCGACGAGGCCGTCGTAGGGATCGGGGCGCGGATCGTCCGCCGCGAAGCGCACGGGCGCGCGCGAGGCGACGATGGCGGCGAGGCGCGGGTGGTCGGCGAGCGCGAAGCGGCGCCCGAGGGCCTCGGGGGAGAGCCCCTCCGTCGCGATGGCGACGAGGGCGCCGTCCTCGTTCCGGAGGAGCGCCGCCGCGTCGCAGGGGACCACGCGGTGGACGGCGGCCACGAGGCGCTCGTAGCGAGCGGACGAGTCGAGGCTGGTCGTGAGGTCGAGCGCGACGTCGGCGAGGGCGCTGAGCATGGGCGTGGCTCCAGGGCGTCGTTGTCGAAGCGACGACGACCGATGTCACTATGACAACACCGCCCCGATGTCAATTCGACAACAACAACCCCGTAACCCGCTGATCTCACGACGAAGCCACCCCTGGCACGCCGCGTGCTCCGGGTCCTGGCGCGCCCCCACGCCGGGGGCCGGATCGCAGCCCTCGGAGCATCCCGTGAACCAACGCCTCACCACCCAGGACACCGTCGCCCGCCTCGCGGTGCGCGTCCCCGCCGCGAGCCGCGTCTTCATGCGCCACGGCATCGACTACTGCTGCGGCGGCCAGCGCCGCCTCGCCGACGTCTGCGCCGAGCGCGGGCTCGTCGCCGACGACCTCCTCGACGAGATCACCCTCGAGCACCCGCTCGCCGAGGGCGCCCGCTGGGATGAGCGCCCTCTCGGCGAGCTCGTCGCGCACATCGTCACCGCCCACCACCGCCCGCTCGACGAGGAGCTGCCGCGCCTGCTCGCGATGGCCCGGAAGGTCGAGGCGGTCCACGGCGACAAGGACCCCGTGCGCCTCCATGAGCTCGCCGTCCTATGCGAGCGCCTCTTCGCCGACCTCGCCGAGCACATGAAGAAGGAGGAGGCCGTCCTCTTCCCGTGGATCGTCGCCGGCAACGGCCGCAGCGCTGGCGGCCCCATCCGCGTCATGCACCTCGAGCACGACGAGGTCGCGCGCGATCTGCGCCGCCTCCACGAGCTCACCGACGACTTCACGCCGCCCGCCGGCGCCTGCGTCACCTGGCGCGCGCTCTGGCTCGGCCTCGAGGCGCTCGACGCGGACCTCCGCCAGCACATGCACCTCGAGAACAACGTGCTCTTCCCGCGCGCGCTCGCCGCCCGCTGAGCGAACCTCCCACACACGGACACAGGACCGTGAGCAACAGACGACTCTGGATCGGCCTCGCCCTCGTGATGATCGGCTCCTTCACGGTGCTCGGCTTCATGGGCGGCGAGATCTACCGCAAGGCCCCCCCGATGCCCGCGCGCGTCGTCGCCGCGGACGGCTCCGTCGTCTTCGACGGCGCCGCCATCCAGGCCGGGAAGGAGGCGTGGCAGGCCATGGGCGGCCAGGAGCTCGGCTCCATCTGGGGCCACGGCGCCTATCAGGCCCCCGACTGGTCCGCCGACTGGCTCCACCGTGAGGCCGTCGCCCTCCTCGACGGCTGGGCGCGCGCGGGCGGCGTCGCCTCCTACGAGGCGCTCCCGGCCGAGCAGCAGGCGGCTCTCCGCGAGCGCCTCCGCGGCGAGCTCCGCACCAACACCTACGACGCCGACACCGGCGCAATCGTGCTCTCCGCCGACCGCGCGCGCGCCGTGCGCGCCGTCGCCGCGCACTACGACGGCCTCTTCGGCCACGACCCGGCGCTCGCCGACCTGCGCCTCGCCTACGCCATCCCGACGGACGCGGTCGCCGACGCGACGCGGCGCGCCGACATCGGCGCCTTCTTCTTCTGGACGAGCTGGGCCTGCGCCGCGAACCGCCCCGGCGAGACCATCAGCTACACGAACGACTGGCCCGGCGAGCCGCTCATCGGGAACGCCCCGACGAGCGCGAGCGTGCTCTGGTCGATCGCGAGCATCGTCGTGCTCCTCGCGGGCATCGGCGCCCTCGCGTGGCACATGGCGGCGAAGAAGAAGGAGGAGCCGGCGCCCGAGATCCCCGACCGCGACCCGCTCCTCGGCCTCACGCCGACCCCGTCGATGCGCGCCACGCGCAAGTACTTCTGGACCGTGCTCGGGCTCTTCCTCGCGCAGGTCGGGCTCGGCGCCGTCACGGCGCACTACGGCGTCGAGGGCGGCGGCTTCTTCGGGATCCCGCTCGACCGGATCCTCCCCTACGCGGTCGCCCGCACCTGGCACACCCAGCTCGGGATCTTCTGGATCGCGACCGCCTGGGTCGCGACGGGGCTCTACATCGCGCCCGCCGTGTCGGGGCACGAGCCGCGCCACCAGAAGCTCCTCGTGAACGTCCTCTACGTGTGCCTCCTCGTCATCGTCGTCGGCTCGATGGCGGGCGAGTGGCTGTCCGTGCAGCAGAAGATGAGCCTCGGGACGACGTTCTGGTTCGGCCACCAGGGCTTCGAGTACGTCGACCTCGGGCGCTTCTGGCAGCTCTTCCTCTTCGTCGGGCTCCTCATCTGGCTCTTCATGGTCGGGCGCGCCCTGTGGCCGGCCCTCCGCCGCCGCGACCAGCACCGCCAGATCACGATCCTCCTCTTCCTGTCGACCATCGCCATCGGCGCCTTCTACGGGGCCGGCCTCATGTGGGGGCGCGGCACGCACCTCGCGGTCGCCGAGTACTGGCGCTGGTGGGTGGTGCACCTCTGGGTCGAGGGCTTCTTCGAGGTCTTCGCGACGGCGGTCATCGCGTTCCTCTTCTCGCGCCTCGGGCTCGTGCGCGCCGCGAGCGCCACGCGCGCCGTCCTCTGGTCGACCATCATCTTCCTCGGCGGCGGCATCATCGGCACGGCGCACCACCTCTACTTCACGGGCACGCCCGTGTCGGTGCTGGCGCTCGGGTCCGTGTTCTCGGCGCTCGAGATCGTGCCGCTCGTGCTCATCGGCTTCGAGGCCTACGAGACCTACAAGCACGCCTCGGCGCGGCCGTGGGTGCGCGCTTACCGCTGGCCGATCCTCTTCTTCGTGGCGGTCGCCTTCTGGAACCTGCTCGGCGCCGGCGTCTTCGGCTTCCTCATCAACCCGCCGATCGCGCTCTACTACGTGCAGGGGCTCAACACGACGTCGGTCCACGGCCACACCGCGCTCTTCGGCGTCTACGGCATGCTCGGCATCGGGCTCATGCTCTTCTGCCTGCGCGGGCTCGTCGACCGCTCCGCCTGGAGCGACCGGCTCTTGAAGCTCTCGTTCTGGTCGTTCAACCTCGGGCTCCTCGCGATGGTGCTGCTCTCGCTGCTCCCGGTCGGCATCATCCAGGCCGGCGCGAGCGTGTCGAAGGGGCTCTGGTACGCGCGCTCGGCGGACCTCCTGCAGGAGCCGGTCATGCAGACGCTGCGCTGGCTGCGGGTGCCGGGCGACGTGCTCTTCTCGGTGGGCGTCGTCGGGCTCGCGCTCTTCGCGCTGACGGCGTGGCGCCGCTCGCGCCGGCAGCCGACGCGGGCCGCCGAGGTCGTGGCGCCGCCGGTGTCGCCGGGGCTCGAGGCGCCGGCCGCCGCGCGCGCGTCGCTCTGAATCCGATCGCGAGGTCTTGCCATGACGACCCAGGCCCTGACGATGTCCGCTCCCTCCGACACACAACCGCCGACTCGCCGCCGCGCGCCCATCGCGTGGCGGGCGCTGCTCCCGAAGGAGCACGGCGTCTGGGCCTGGGTCGGCCTCCCCCTCGCGCTCGCCGTGGGGCTCGCGCCGACGGGCGCCGCGGCGCTCGGCGCCCTCGCTGCGGTCGCCGGGCTCGGCCGCCGAGGCTCTCGGCAAGGCGCTCAGGACCGCCCCCGGGAGGGGGGCGCCCGGGGCCGCTCGCGCCTCCGTCGCGGCCGCGCTCCTGGGCGCGGGCCTCGGCGGGGCGCGCTCCTCGTGGCGAGCCGCCCCGGCGTGCTCGCCGCGACCTTCGCCGTCGCGGGGGCGGCGGCCGGCCTCCTGACGCAGCTCGCGCTCCGCGGGCGGGCGCCGCGCCGGGTGGGCGCGGAGGCGGCGGCCATCACGGGGTTCGTGGCGCTCGGCGCGGGCGTCGCCGTCGGCGCGGGGGCGGCGGTCCCGCACGCGGCGGCGGCCGCGACCGCGCTCTTCGCGTGGCTCCTCCTGGGCCTCGGCTACGTGAAGCGGCAGCTCGCCACCGTGCTCGCGCGGCGGACGCCGTGGCGGACCGCGCCCCTCTGGGGTGGGCTCGCGGTCGCGGCGAGCGTGGCGGTCGGCGCCGCGACCGGCCACCTGGCGGTGGGGCTCCTGCCGCTCGCCTACCCGCTGCGGGTGCTCACGGCGCGGGCGCCGGCGAGCGCGCGCGACGCGGCTCGGGTCGGGCTCACGGAGCTCGCCTGGGGCGCGGCGTTCGTGGTCGCGGCGGCGGTCCTCTGACGAGGACGCAGGCGGCGCCCCGCTCGGCACGGGGTCGACCGCGCGGCTCTCGCTCCTACGGTCCCCGGATGAAGAACCTCGCCCTCATCATCGCTCTGGCCCTCCCCGTCGCGCTCCTCGGCGCGTGCGGGGACGATGACAACGACACCGGCGACGCCGACGCGGCCGTCGTCCAGGACACGCTCCCCGCGGACACGGGGGGCGCCGACACGGTCATCATCTCGCCGACCGACGTCGTCCCGGGGGACACCGGCGACGCGTCGACCGAGTGCTGCCCCATCGAGACGCCGTCCTGCGACTGCTTCCAGGTGGGCGGGAGCCCGAGCGGCAGCGGGGCCACCTGCGGGTCCATCTGCGACGCCGCCCCGCAGGGCTGGACGCAGGGCATGGACGAGAACGGCTGCCCCGTCTGGACCTGCGAGGACGGCGCCGCGTGCACGCAGTCCTGCCTCGCGCCCATCGACGACGCGGGCGACGGCGACGCCCGCGGCAGCGAGCAGTAGCCCAGCTCCGACGCGAGGTGTGAACACCATTCACACCCCGCGCCGAGGCGCTCGGCGCCGCCCGAGTCGGCCCGCCCGACCGTCGACACGCGGGGGTTGCGCGACGCCGACCGGCGGTCCAGCATGTCCGCGCCGGAACGGCGGTCGCGGCCTGCGGGGCGGCGCGGGACCGACCGGCGCGCCGCCCGCGAGCGAGGCCGCAACGATGACGACGCGTGAGCCCTGGTCGGGGCGCTTGATACTCTGCTGGGCCCTCCTGGTCGCCGCGTGCGGCGACGCCGCAGACGGCGCCACCGCCCCCGTCGACTCCGCCGTGGCCGACGTCGGCGGTGACGCCGACGGGAGCAGCGAGGACACGGCCGCGCCGAGCTGCGACGACGCGTGCGCGGCCGGGGCCACGCGCTGCGCCGACGGCGCGCTCGCGACGTGCGGCGCCGGCGCGGACGGCTGCCTCGTGTGGCGCGACGCGGCGCCCTGCAGCGAGGGCTTCTGCGCCGACGAGACGACCTGCGGCGCGTGCGAGCACGGGTGCGCCTCCGTCGGGGCCGTCGCGTGCAGCGACGGCGCGCTCCGCACCTGCGCCGCGGACGCCCACGGCTGCCGCGCGTGGAGCGCCGGCGTCCCCTGCGACGACGGCTTCTGCGCGACGAGCACGGCCTGCGGCGCGTGCGACCACGGCTGCCTCGCGGTCGGCGCCACGCAGTGCGTCGACGGCGCCGTCGCCACCTGCGTCGCGGACGCGGCGACCGGCTGCCGGGACTTCGGCGCCCCCGTCGCGTGCGCCGACGGCTTCTGCCAGAGCGCCGAGCGGTGCGGCAGCTGCGGCGCGTCGTGCGGCGCGCTCGGCAACACGACGTGCGCCGGCGGCGCGCTCCGGACCTGCGTCGCGGACGATCGCGGCTGCCACGTGCGCGGCCCGGCGACCCCCTGCCCGAGCGGGTTCTGCCAGGACGGCGCCACCTGTGGGACCTGCGATCACGGCTGCGACACGGTCGGCGCGGCCGAGTGCGCGGGCGGCGTCGTGCGCGTCTGCCAGAGCGACGCCCACGGTTGCCGCGCGTGGAGCGCGGGCTCCGCCTGTCCCGGCGGCTTCTGCGGCGACGCCGAGACCTGCGGCACGTGCGACCACCAGTGCGCCGGGGGCGCCGTGAGCTGCGTCGACGGCGCCACGCGCGCCTGCGTCGCCGACGCGCACGGCTGCCGCAGCTGGGGCCCGGAGGTCCCGTGCGCCGACGGCTTCTGCGCGAGCGCCACGACCTGCGGGACCTGCGACCACGCCTGCGACGTCATCGGCGAGGCCGTGTGCGACAACCCCGACCGCGTCCTCACCTGCGCCGCCGACGCCCTCGGCTGCCGCGTCGAGACGCCGAGCGCGTGCGGCCGACCGAACGTCTGCCACGGCGGCGCCTGCCTCCTCGCGCCGACCCCGCCGCGCCCCGTCTCGCCGATCAGCGCGAGCGTCGAGGCCCGCGAGCTCACGCTCACCTGGATCCCCGGCGAGCACGCCGACCACACGCGCGTCGTCGTCTGCCGCACCCGCGCCTGCGTCGACGGCCCGCTCCTCGAGACCCGCACGACGGCGACGTCGCTCACGCTCGGCCCGCTCACGCCCGGCCCGCTCTTCTGGCGCCTCTGGGGCGAGCGCCAGCTCGGCCCGGACGACTTCGTGTCGAGCCGCGACCCGAGCCCGACGTGGGAGGTCGTGATCGATCACCGCGCCGCCCAGCCAGGCGCGAGCTTCGGCGTCGTGCCGGACCTCGACGCCGACGGCGCCGCCGACCTCGTCATCGGCGACACGTCGCCGCCGATCGCGGTCGGGACGGCCACGATCCGCGTCGTCTCCGCGCACCCCGCGACGCTCGTCGGCGGCTACTCGAACAACGGCCTCAGCGACACCTCGTTCGTCGACGATCTCACGAACGCGGCGGACATCGACGGGGACGGCTTCGTCGACCTCGTGACGCTCGAGGGGCGGTTCGTGCTCCCGCCGTTCAGCGACTGGTCGCACCTCACGACGCCCGCGCTCGTGGTGTATCCCGGCGGCTACGCGGGCGTCGAGAGCGCCCGCAAGCGCCGGATCCCGCTGCCCGCGCCCGGCCGCGTGGCGGTCCTCGCGGCGGGCGCCGACCTCGACGCGGACGGCTACGCCGACGTCGTCGTCGCGCAGGAGTCCCTGGATCCCGACGCCGCCTACGCGTGGCTCGCCGAGCCGCCGCGCGTCCACTGGGGCCCGCTCGCGGGCTTCCCGGAGCCGGGGGACCCGATCCCGTCGACGCCGCTGCCGACGCTCCTCGGCGGCCAGCACCTCGCGGAGCTCCACGTCGCCGGCGACGTCGACGGCGACGGCTACGCCGACCTGGTCGCCCGCGGCGACGACGACACCATCGCGCTCGTCCTCGGGGGCGCGCGCGGCGACGGCGACACCCTCCCGTGGGAGGTCGTGGCGCTCGGCACCGCCGACTTCGTGACGCCCGCCGGCGACGTCGACGGCGACGGCTACGCCGACCTCGTCGTGCAGCGCTACCCGGGCGTCGTCGGGTCCGGGGGGCCGACCGAGCCGTCGGCCGAGCTCATCCACGGCGGGCCGTCGCCGGGCGCCGCGCGGGTGGCCGTGAGCTACCCCGACGACCTGTGCACGGCCTCGGGCTGCGAGGCCGTGACCATCGGCCGCCTCGCCGGGGGCGGCGACGTCGACGGCGACGGGCGCAGCGACCTCTTCCTGACGGTCCACTACGGGACCGCCTCGCACAACGACTACCGCGTGCTCTTCTACCCGGGGCGGGCGCGCGGCCAGGTGCTCGTCGCGACCGGCTCGGTGACCGCCCCCGACCTCTCCGAGCCCGGCGCGACGGTCGCCGTCGTCGGCGACAGCGACGGCGACGCCCTGGGCGACGTGGTGATCGCGTCCCGCTACCTCCGGGACGTCGGCACCTGTCAGCAGAGCACGCGCGCGACGGTGCGCCTCTACCTGGGCTCGCCGGGCGGCCCCGCCACGCCGCACGCGGCGAGCTACGTGTCGAGCCAGGGGCTCTGCTACAACAGCGGCTTCGGCGCCGCCCTCCTCGGGCAGACGGGCTGGCGGCAGGGCCGGCGGGGGTATCCCCGCTGACGCCGGGCGCGGCGGACGCGGCCCCCCTACCCGCCCGCGAGCGGCGCGAGCAGGTAGAGCTCGTCCCCGTCGGCGAGCTCGCGCTCGGCGTGCTCGTCGACCGGGCAGCGGTCGCCGTTCCACATGAGCGTGTGCCGGAGGTGCGGGCTCTCCGCCACCGCGCGGTCGAGCGGCACCCCCTTCCTCGCGGCGAGCGCGATGAAGCCCGTGAGCGTCGTGCCCGCGGGCACCTTGAGCGTGCGGTCGACGTCGAGCCAGCCGTCGCCGATGCGGCCCTTGATGAGCACCCTCACGCGCACGGAGCCGGCCGCGCCGCCGCGCCGGAAGAGCCCCATCAGGCCGCCACGTACCCGTCGAGGAGCTCGGTCAGACCGAGCTTCTCGGCGCGCGCCCGCGAGATCTTCCCGCTCGCGACGTCCCAGTCCATGGCGCGGTAGTAGTCCGCCTTGAGCTCGAGGAGCGGCACCGTCACCCCCTTGAGCGGCCCCGCGGCGAGGTTCCCGTCGCCCTGCCCGAGCATGCGCGGGTGCGGCGCGAACGAGGCCGGCGCGATGCCCTCGCGCAGGTTGAACGCGGCGCGCAGGTTCTGGATCCGCTCGCCCGCGTCCATGAGGTCGGCCTCGGTCATCCCCCAACCCGTGAGGGCGTTGACGAGCGCGAGCCACGGGAGCTGCCCCGTGAGCGACGTGAACATGCAGAGCCCGAGCCCGTTCATGACCTGGTGGCTGTTCGAGAAGTGCGCCTGGGCGAGGCCCTTCCCGGCCGTGCCCTTCCACTTCACGTTGGTCTCCTTCTTGTCGCGCGCCTCCGGCAGGGCGAACCCGGCGCCGAACGTCTCGTTCCAGCTCGCCGACCCCGCGGTGTGGCGGCCGGGGGTGGGGTCCGAGATGTAGGTGAGCCCCATGAGCGAGGTGAAGCGCGTGTCGTGGTAGGCGGGCTCGCCGCCGTGGACGTGCACCGCGAACGCCTCGCTCCCCTTGCCGACGTGCTCGGCCGCGCGCTTGACGCCCTGCCCGAGCCAGGCGCCGCAGCCCTCGCCGGTGCCCATCCGCTCGGTCAGCGCGAGCGCGCCCTCGCCGTTCCCCCAGCGCATATCGACGCCGTCGAGGTCGGCCGGCCCGAGGATCCCGCGCTCCACGGCCTCGCAGACCCACCCGAGCGTCGCCGACGAGCTCACGGCGTCCATCCCGTAACGGTTGCACGCGTCGTGGCAGGCGGTCACGAGCGAGAGGTCGTCGTTCAGGAGGTTCGCGCCGAAGCCGCAGATGGTCTCGTAGTCGGGCCGCCGGACGTCCGAGAGGCCGCGGGCCTTGTCGCGCACGATGCCCTTGCAGGGTGCCGGGCAGTCGCCGCACGAGAGCTTCTTCGTGATCATCTTGTCGACCTCCTTCCCGTCGAGCTTGTAGCCCCTCGACGAGAGCGGGAAGTCCTTGCTGCCGACGCCCTTCCAGTTCATCACGGGCGCGTCGCCGTTCTCGATGGAGAGCGACACGGCCGCGGTCGTGCCGCGGTCGGACCAGAGCTGCCGCATCGCGGCGACCGGCACGACGACCTTCATCCCGAGCTTCGGGAAGAGGCGGTACATCCAGCCGAGGAAGCGCTTCGGCTTCGACATGAAGACCATGAAGCGCATGAAGAGGCCGACGCTCTTCTTGTACTCGCGGTTGACCTGGTCGCAGAGCGCCTTGAACGCCTTGGGATCGGCGATCGGCACCTCGCCCGTGCCGCCGACGACGATGGCCTTCAGGTTCTTCGCGCCGTAGACCGCGCCGAAGCCCTGCCGCCCGAAGGCGTGGTAGCGGTCGTTCATGACGCTCGCGATGCGCGTCTGCCGCTCGCCGGCCGGGCCGATGGCGGAGACGCCCACGTCGCGCTTGCCGCCGTAGCGCGCCTTGAGCGCGTCGAAGGCGGGGGGGATCTGCTGCCCCCAGAGGTCGCCCGCGTCCTCGAAGAGGACCTCGCCGTCGCGCACGACGAGGACGGTCGGCGTCTCGGCGCGCCCCGTGACGACGAGCGCGTCGTAGCCGGCGCGGCGGAGGTGGACGGCGACCGTGCCGCCGGAGTTCGAGTCCGCCCAGGTGCCGGTGAGCGGCGACTTCCCGACGATCTGGATCCGCCCCGAGAAGGGCGTCTTCACGCCGGTCAGGAGGCCCGAGACGATGGCGAAGCAGCTCTCCGGCGCGAGCGGGTCGGCGCCGGCGGGGTAGTTGCGCCACATGAGCCACGCGCCGAGGCCGTAGCCCGCGAGGAAGCGCTTGTAGACCTCCTCGGGGACCTCCTCGACGCGCGAGGTGCGCGTGCTCAGGTCGACGTGCAGCACGCGGCCGCGCGTGCCGTAGCGGGGGCGCGCGGTGGCGTCGGACTCCGCGTTCGTGGCGAGGGCGGTGCTCATCGGCGGCTCCGGGCTCTGGAGGGGCGTTGGGCGGTGTGGGTGAGAATGCCCTGCCCGCCCGGCGATGACCAGGGAGCTATGGGTAGGCGCGGGGTAGCGCGGGCGGGCGGCGCGGGCGCCGGGGCCTCAGGGGCTCACGCCGAAGAGGAGCACGTCCTGATCGCCGTCGCTCGCCTCGCCCTGGGCGCCGAGATCGTCGGCGTCGAGCGCCGTGAGGCCGAGCGTGGCGTCCTCGGCCACGACCGTCTCGGCGCCGACGGTGACCACGTCGCGCAGGAGGTCGAGGGGCGCCGACTCGGCGCCGACGGCGGCGGGGACGAGGCGCGCGGCCCCCGGGGTGTCCGCCGTGCCGCCGACCACGACGCCGCCCGCCGTGAGGACGACGTGGGGCGCGAGATCGGCGTCGTCGACGAAGAGGGGGCCGCCGTCGGCGTCGCCGAGCTGCCAGGCGAGGGCGACGCCGCTGCCGGGGGCCCAGTCGAAGAGCCAGCCGGCGCCGCTGTCGCGGCTCATGACGGCCACGAGGCGCCCGTCGGCGCCGACCGCGGCGCGCGTGTCGCTCGCGAAGGGCGAGTCGACGTCGGTGACGAGGGTCACCCCCTGGCCCGTGACCGCGAGGCTCGCGTCGAGATCGAGGCGGTAGACGTGGAACGCGAAGCCGTTGGCAGCCGTGGCGCGGAGCCCGACCGCGGTGACCCCGCCGGTGCGCGGGGCGAGCGCGACCTCGCGGAAGGCGCCGAGCGTGCCATCGGTCGTGGTCATGGTGAAGGCGACCGAGCCGAGCGCGGCGCCGTCGAGGGAGAGGCCGACGAGGGCGACGCGGCGGTCGATCTCGTTGGCGCCCTGCACGAGGTCCGCGACGAAGACGCCGGCGTCGCTGACGGCCACCCGCGCCCCGAAGCTCGTCTCCTGGTCGCGCGGCCAGGAGCGCATCCACGCGACGGCGCCGTCGGCCGCGCCGACGCGCGCGACGAAGGTGCGGTCGGGGCCGTCCTCCGAGGGGTTGAAGCCGCCGGCGAGGTAGACGTCGCCGCCGTCCGCGAGGGCCACGTCCGTGACCTCGAGCCCGCCGAAGGCGTAGGGGTCGCGGTCGACGCTCGTCGCCCAGGTGACCGTGCCGTCGCTCGTGACGCGGGCGAGCTCCGCGCGGTCGAAGACGAGCAGGAGGTCGCCGTCGGCGAAGCGGCGGAAGGCGACCGGGGTCACCTCGTCGTCGAAGCGGAGGCGCTGGGCGCTCGCGAGGGCGCCGTCCGAGCCGACCGAGAGCATGAGGAGGTCGCGCGCGCCGGGGTCGGTGCGGAAGCGGCGCTCCGCGAGCGCGACGACGCCGCCGTCGCTCGTCGCCGCGAGCCCGATGAGCCCCTCCTGATCCCAGGTCGTGCCGTCGCTGTCGTAGCCGTAGAGGAGCTGCCAGTCGGCGGGGACGGGGTCCGCGGGGGTGACGACGTCGACCGGGAGCGCGGTGTCGCCCGAGGTGGTATCGGCGTCGCCGCCGCCACGGCCGCTGCTGCCGCCGCAGGCGGGGGCGAGGACGAGGGCGACGACGGCGAGGGCGGCGAGGGGTCGCATCAGGGGCTCCGGTTCGGTGGCGCGGTGGGGGGGCACGGGGTGAGCGCCCTCACTGTAGCGACCGACCGGTGAGGTGTCATGAGCCAGGCAGGGAGCGCGCTTCGTTGACGCCCGAGGCCGGTGGCTGTGATGCTGGCGCTGTGAGCAACGAGCCCAGCCACTCCGCCTCCCGCCACCTCGCGCTCGACGTGGCCGATTACGACGCGCAGATCCGGCGCCTCGTCCCCTACTACGGGGACCTCCTGCGCGAGGGGGTCGCGGTCATGAAGGCGCTCGCGCCGCCGGCGCCGCGCGTGCTCGACCTCGGCGGCGGCACGGGGGCGCTCGCGGAGGCGGTGCTCGAGGCGCTGCCGGAGGCGACGGTCACCGTGCTCGACGTCGACCCGGAGATGCTCGCGGTCGCGCGCGGGCGGCTCGCGCGCTTCGGCGGGCGCGCGGTCTTCGTCGCGGGGCGCTTCACGGACGCGCTCCCGCTCTCGGACGTCGTCGTCTCCTCGCTCGCCCTCCACCACGTGCCGGACATCGCGCAGAAGACCGCCATCTTCCGCGCCGTGAACGAGGTGCTCTACGACGACGGGCTCTTCCTGAACCTCGACGCGACGATGAGCGCGGACCCGGCGCTGACCGCGCTCGCCTACGACCACTGGCTCCGCGAGATGGGCGCGCGCGGCGTCGGCGAGGCGGAGGCGCGCGGCTACTTCGCCGCGTGGGCCGAGGAGGACACCTACCTCCCGCTCGCGGACGAGCTCGCGGCGCTGCGCGCGGCCGGCTTCCCGCACCCGGAGTGCTTCTGGCGGCGCGGGCCGGCGACCGCGTACGGGGCGCGGAAGATCGACTGACGACGGCGCCGATCAGGGCCCGTTGGGTCGGTGCGACGCGGCCACGATCGCCGCCGCGAGGGCGTCGTCACCGAGGTCCGTGACGAGCATGAGCCGCCCGCGGGTGCGGCGCGCGAGCGCCTCGAGGCGCGCCGCCTCTCGAGAGGCGGCGCGCGCGAGCGCGACGACCACGACGTCGATGTCGGTCGACCGCGCGACGTCCGCGAGCTCGCCCAGGCCACGCTCGAGGGCCTCGGCAGGCGCGTCGGGGCGATCGCGGCCGTCGCTCACGATGACGAGGATCGTGAAGCCCGAGGCCGCGCCATCTCCGCGATCTTCTCGACGTGCTTCGCGAGCACGCCGGGGCGCGCGCGAGCCGTCGCGGCCGTCGGTGACGACGACGGCCAGCCGGCGCCGCGGCAGCGCGTCGTCGTTCTCCTCGAAGTCGCGCGCCAGGCGCCGGAGGATCGGGACGAGCCGCGAGACGGCCTCGGACGGTGGCCCCCCGACGTGGCCGATCGCGCTGCGCGCCGCGAGCCGGTCGCGGCTCCATGGGGCGAGGCGCTGCTCGACGTCGCCGTGGACCACGTAGAGGGTCGACCAGTCGACGCCGTCCCGGAGGCCCTCGAGCACCCGCTCCGCGCCGCGCCACGCCTGCTCGTGGGCGGCGTCGTCGTCGAGCTCCTGCACGGCCACCGCGACCGCGACCGGCTCGTCGCGCTGCACCAGCTCCCACGCCCCGGCGACGGGGACGCCGTCGACCGCCAGGGTGACGTCGAGGATGTCGGCGCGCGCGATGAGGCGGCCTGCGTCATCGCGCGGGGTGAACGCGATGACGACGGCGCTCGGCGCCTCCTCGCGCCCGCAGCCCGCGAGGAGCGCGCCCGCGACCAGCGCCGCGAGCGCGGCGCCCCTCACGCCGTCACCACCGTCGGGACGCGCGCCACCTCGACGGCGACGCCGCTGAAGCCGGCGTTCCCGGAGAGCCGGTCGTAGAAGCGCTCGTCGGTGACGTCGTTCACGCTGACCCCGGGCACCCTGGCCGCGATGGACAGCCGCGTCCCCTCGCGCCCGTGCCCCCAGCCGTGCGGGAGCGACACGACCCCCGGCATCATCGCGTCCGTCACCTCGACCGGCGCCCGCACGCTCCCGGCGCGGGAGGTGAGCGTCGCCTCGTCGCCGTCGACGAGGCCGCGCGCGGCGGCGTCCTTCGGGTGCATGAGCAGCGTGCAGCGCGGCTTCCCCTTCACGAGCCGGTAGCTGTTGTGACACCACGAGTTGTTCGAGCGCAGCTGGCGCCGCCCGATGAGGACGAGCTCCGGCGCGGGCTCCGTGAGCGTCGCGCGGAGGCGCCCGAGGTCGGCGAGGATCCGCGGCGGCGCCGCGTCGATGCGCTTCGACGGCGTGCGGAGGCGCTCCGGGAGGCGCGGCTCGAGCGGCCCGAGGTCGACGCCGTGGGGCGCCGCCTTCAGCTTCTTCAGCGAGAGCCCGGCGCGCCCCTTCCGGAGCCCGTGCGGGCCGGCGCGGAGCGCGAGGTCGAGGATCCCGTCCGGGCCGACCTTGTGGAGCACGGGCCCGAGCACCTTCGCCGCGAGCGGCCCGAGCGCGCCGAGGCCGAAGCCGGGGAGGCCCATGCGCGTGACGAGCTCGAGGCAGATCTCCCAGTCGTGGCGCTGATCCTCGCCGCGCGGGAAGAGGGGCGGCGCGTACTTGGCGCCGTTCCTGACCGCGAAGGCCATGAGCGCGAGGTCGTAGTGCGAGCGCTGGAGCGGCGAGGTCGGCGGGAGGATGACGTCGGCGTGGCGCGTCGTCTCGTTCAGGTAGGGGTCGACGCAGACGACGAGCTCGAGCTGCCCGAGGGCGCGCTCGAGGCGGGCGCCGTTCGGGATCGAGAGGACGGGGTTGCCGGCGACCGTGACGAGGGCGCGGACGCGGTCGGGGCCCTTGCGCTCGATCTCCTCGGCCATCGTGACGACCGGGAGCTCGCCGTTGAACTCGGGGAGGCCGCGCACGCGGCTCCGGTAGCGATCGAAGCCGTTGTCGAAGGCGACGAGGCGCGTGAGCTGCTCGAGGTCGACCGCGGGGGTCGTGAACATGAGGCCGCCGGGCTCGTCGAGGCGGCCGCACACGAGGTTCAGGGCGACCACGAGCCAGGCCGAGAGCGCGCCGAACTCCTGGGTGCAGATCCCCATGCGGCCGTAGGCGACGCCGCGCCGCGCGGCGAAGTCGCGGGCGAGGGCGCGGACGGCGTCGGGCGCGACGCCCGTGCGGGCCGCGGTGTCCTCGGGCGCGTAGTGGCGGGCGACGGCCGCGAGCGTGTCGAGCCCGTCGGTGAAGGCGCCGACGCGGCCCGGGCGCGTGAGGCCCTCGGCGAAGAGCACGTGGAGCATCGAGAGCATGAGGAGCGCGTCGCCGCCTGGGCGGACGGGCACGTGCTCGTCGGCGAGGGCGGCCGTCTCGGTTCGCCGCGGGTCGACCACGACGACGCGCCCGCCGCGGGCCTGGATGGCCTTCAGGCGGCGCTTCATGTCGGGCGCGGTCATGATGCTGCCGTTCGAGACGAGCGGGTTCCCGCCGAAGCAGAGGAAGAGCTCGGCGCGGTCGATGTCGGGGACGCCCATGAGCACGCTGTCGCCGAACATCTCGAGGGAGGCGAGCATGTGCGGGAGCTGGTCGGCGGAGGTTGCGGAGAAGGCGTTGCGCGTGCCGAGCTTCCGGAGGAAGAGCTGCCCGAAGGTCAGGATCCCGAGGTTGTGGGCGCCGGGGTTGCCCTGGTAGGTGGCGATCGCGTCGGCGCCGTGCTGATCGCGGATGTCGGCGAGGCGGCGCGCGGCGTAGTCGAGGGCCTCGTCCCAGGTGGCCTCACGGAAGCCGTCGCCGTCGCGCAGGAGCGGCGTGCGGAGCCAGTCGGGGTCGTCGTGGAGGTCGGCGAGGGCGGTCGCCTTGGGGCAGATGTAGCCCTGGCTGAAGGGGTCGCGCTCGTCGCCGCGGATGGCGATGACGTGGGCGTCGTCGTGCTCGACGACGATGCCGCAGGCGGCCTCGCAGAGGGTGCAGGTACCGATGTGTTGGCTGGACATGGCGAGACCCTGCCACGTCCCCCGCGCCACCGGAAGCACCTGGCCGCGCCGCCGGGAGCGCGAGGCTCCCGGGGCGCGACGCGGGCCGCCGATCCTCAGGTGGCGCTCAGCGCGCGACGAAGTAGTAGTCGCTGTAGACCTCGTCCACGCCGAGCCACCACCACGGTTGGTCGTCGAAGGAGAGGCGCCCGGTCTTCAGGCCGGCGGCGCCGGCGTCGTAGGAGAAGCTCCCGGTCGCGTTCGTGCTGTCCGCCGTGCCGTCGCGGTTCGTGTCGAGCGAGAACGTGTCGTAGACCGTGTACGGGCTCTCGTAGTCGAGCGCGGCGCCGGGCGCGGCGGTCACGGTGACGCTCGTGCCGCTCGGGGCGAGCGTTGCGCCCGGGACGAGCGCGCCGACGTCGAACGGGTCGAGGAAGACGAGCGCCTGGCTCACGACGGACCGGCCGTAGGCGTCGGTCGAGGTGAGGCGCAAGTTGAAGCCCTGGTCGACGCCCACGACACCGCCGTCGACCTGGCAGTTCGAGGCGGCCGGCTCAGGGTAGATCGTGACCATCACGGCGCCGTAGTCGTCGAGCGGCGGATCGACCGTCCAGATGGGCGTGATCGTCGGGTAGCGGTCCCCGCCCGCGACCGGGCCGAGCCCCGTCAGCTGCGCGAACACGGCGGGGAGGCCAGTGTTCGTGCCGACGGCACCGTGCGGGACGCCCGCGGCCGTCAGCGCGAGGTCGATCTCGGCTGCGACCGCGGCGTCGACCTCGTGGACGACGCCGCCCGAGATCGCGTCGATCGGCGCCGCGAACGGGTAGTAGGTCTGGTTCACGTAGATGCCCGGGATCGTGAGGCGGGTCAGCGAGCTGTAGACCGCGGTGATGGCGCTCGGGAGCCCGACCGGCTGCGCGCAGCCCGAGTATCCGTACGCGCCGCTCCGCGACGTGACGGTGAACGTAGCGCCTGCGCCGGATCGCGGCGCGGTCTGTCCCGTGAGCGCGAGCGTCGGGAAGGCCGAGCTGACGTAGGCGGAGTCGACGACCTCCCACTGCGAGCTGACCACGCGGTTCCCGAGCGAGGTGCGCGTCGCGTCGCGGAGCGTGAGCGCGCCGGTCTCGCGGTCGTACGACACGACCTCGATGCCGCCCACGGCCCACTCCGGCGCCGGCGGGTAGTCCCCGACGGCCTCGGTCGCGCACGTCATGAAGTGGTCGAAGTGGCTCGGCCCGTCGAACGGCGTGTAGCGCGTCGCGACCTGCGCGGAGTCGTCGAGGCCGTGGCTCCCGCAGCTCATCGCGCCGCCGCCCGGGTTCAGCGGGACGCTCACGTCGACGTAGGCCCAGCGCGTGTCTGCCGGGGAGAAGCCGCCCGTGAACGCGCCCTTCGAGGCGGTCCCGTGGACGGAGACCGTGCAGGTCCCGTGCTTCGCGATCTCGACGTCGTCGACGCCGAGCGCGGTGTTCCAGTAGCACTTGTCGAAGGCCGCGCCCCCGATGGCCTCCTTCCCGCGGTAGGTGGCGTGCTCGAAGAGGATCGCGCCGACCGCGCCGCCGTTGCCGGGCCCGTCCGTCGGGTCGACCGCGAGGCGCGTGCCGTCGCTGCACGAGATCGTGAGGTCCGAGAGGTGGAGGGTCGTGCCGCCGGTCTCGCCGGTCGTGCACGCGAACCCGAAGACGGCGGTGCTGTCGCGCCCGCCGCCGGGGCGGTGGAGGAAGGGCTCGGCGAGGCAGTCGAGCTTCGCCGAGCAGAAGATGTCGTCGAAGTTCACGGCGACGTCGAAGAAGCCCTGGTCGGCGGCCCGCATGATCGTGATGTCGAAGGAGACGCCGACGTCCTGGTTCTCCTTGCACGTGAGCGGCTTCGCGCACTGCTCGGCGCCGACGGGGCACGGGTTCTGCCAGCGGTCGGCGGCGAGCGGGGTCGTGCTCCCGGCGTAGAGCGCCGCCACCTCGAGGATCACGTGGTTCTGCGTCTCGCCGGCCGAGGCGTCGCAGGGGCCGACGTAGCTGACGGCGCCGGCGCCATCGCCGTAGTCGTCGGCGCAGACGCCGGTCTTCGACCAGACGGTCTGCCCGTGGCCGTTGTCGACGCGCAGGTTGTAGCAGGCGTTCGTGAGACCCGGCAGGGTCAAGGGCGCCACGGCGACGGCGACGCGGGCGCCCTCTTTGCTGGTGACGCCGGGATCGGAGGCGCCGGCGCACGCGAGGAGGGCGAGGCTCGGGGCGAGCGCGACGGCGAGGCGGAAGACGAGGGAAGGCGGCGACGCGCGATGGTGTCCCATGGGCGGCTCCTCACGGCTTGACATAGATGGATTAGCTGCCAGTGCACTACCGGCACTCGACTAGATAGACCGCCTGCTTCTGGGTGAGAAGACCGTTCGGTACGGCGTCACCGGATGTCGCAGTAACCGGTCGCCGAGCTCCGGACGCGTCAGCCGCGCCAGTGGCGGCCGCGCCGGGACCAGCACGCCGACGCGCCGGACCGCGGCGTCTTCTCGCGAGGAGACCGCACGCGGGGCGAGCTGACCGCGCGCTCCGGATCGCGGTTCCCCCGTTGACACGGTCGCGGGCGGAGCGCGATCGTCGCGCGCACCTCCACCCACCGCCTCCGGAGTCCACGATGGCGCGCACCAGCACGTACCTGAACTTCCCCGGCACCACCGAGGCCGCGTTCCGCTTCTACGCGAGCGTCTTCGGCACCGAGCTCTCCCCGATCGCCCGCATGGGCGACGTCCCCTCGGCGCCCGGCATGCCCGCGCTCCCCGAGCACGAGAAGAGCTACGTCATGCACGTCTCCGTGCCGATCCTCGGCGGGCACGTGCTGATGGGCACCGACACCCTCGCGTCGATGGGCCACGAGCACCGACCCGGCAACACCTCGAGCCTCAACCTCGAGCCCGACTCCCGCGAGGAGGCCGACCGCCTCTTCACCGCCCTCGCCGAGGGCGGCAAGGTGGGGTTGCCGCTCCAGGACATGTTCTGGGGCGCCTACTTCGGTCACCTGACCGACCGCTTCGGCGTTCAGTGGATGATGAACTTCGATCCGAAGGCCCCCCACGTCGGCGAGGGTTGAGGCACCCCCGCGAGGCGTCAGAGACGGTTCAGCGCGCGCTGAACCGTGGCCGGATCAAGGCTGTTCGCGCGCCGCGAAGAGCTCGGTCGCCGCGCGCGACAGGCGCGCCACCGCCTCGATCTCGTGGGGCAGCACGTCGCTCGCCGCGCCGTAGACGAGGTCGGCGAGGGCGAGGCGCGGGTCGAGCGTGCCGGGGATCGCCGCGAGCAGCGCGCGGGCGAGCGCCCCGCAGTCGCGGAAGCGCTCCGCGACGTGCACCGACATCGCCCGCTCCACCGCGAGCGCGAACGGGGGCGGCAGGTCGGGCCGCGCCGCGAGGAGCGGCCGGTGTCGCCCGCTCAGCGTGGCCTCGACGGCGTCCTCGCCGGCGCCGTGGGGTCGCTCGCCGACGAGCAGCTCGTAGAGCGTGACCCCGAGGGCGTACTGGTCGATCGACGCCGTGATGGGCTGCCCGACGAGCACCTCGGGCGCCATGTAGCTCGGGCGCCCCACGCGGCGCGAGCGGTCGATGCTCTGGTGCACGCCGGAGAGCGCGCCCGCGACGCCGAAGTCGATGAGCTTCACCGCACCATCGAGCCCGAGCATCACGTTCGGCGGCGCGACGTCGCGGTGGACGAGGCCGCTCGGCGTCCCGTCCTCCGACACGCGCCGGTGGACGTGGTGGAGCCCGCGCGCCACCTCCGCCCCGATCCACGCGACGACCGGCACCGGCAGCCGCTCGTCGCCGCGCCGATCGCGCAGCTCCGCGAGCGAGAGCCCGTGGACGAACTCCATCACGAGGAGGAACTCGCCGTCGGCGCCGAGGATCAGCAGCTCGTGCGTGCGGACGATGTTCGGGTGGACGAGGCCCACCGACGCCCGCGCCTCCGCCTCGAACATCGCGCGCCGCTCCTCCTCGACGCCCGGCGCCGGCGCGGCGCCGCTTGACCGCCACGATCTTCGGGCCGCCGTCGACCCCTCGCAGCGCGCCCAGCAGGACCTCCGCCATGCCGCCCCGCCCGATGTGGTAGCCGAGCACGAGGTCTCCGCGCGGCACCTCCCCCACCGGCTCGAAGCGCGTCCCCCGGAGCCGCACCCGCTGGCCCGAGGCGCGCGTCTGCTCGGCCGCGCGGCGGAGGCGATCGAGGAAGCGGAGCGCGTTGCCGCACGCGGCGGCCGCGCGCCCCCGGCGGTCGCGAGCTCGGTCGCGACGCGCTCGCGCTGACGCAGGCGAGGCCGCGTCGGGACGGGCTCCGGGAGAGCAGCGGCGGCGGCGGCGGCCGCGGCAGGACGAGCCCGACCGCGCCCGTGAGCGCGCCCACGGCGAGCGCGACGAGCGCCTCGTCGCGCGGGAGCCGGGCCGTGGCGATCGCGTCGTCGACGCCGGCCTCCTCCTCGAGCACGAAGAAGAGGCGGCCGAAGCGACTCGCCGGGAACGCCTCCCGGAGGCGGGGCGGGAGGCCGGCGCTCGCGCGCGCCCGGGCGCCCTCCGGCACGAGCGCCGCGGCCGGCAGCGCTGCGCAGGCGTCGCGCAGCACGACCGCGAGGTCCGCGCCGCGCGAGGCGGGGTCGTGCCCCTCGATGACCACGTGCCCGCCGCCGTCCGCGAGGAGTGAGCGCACGACGCGCGTCACGTGGCGGCCGTGCGCCTCCGACGCGGCGAAGAGGTCGCCATACTCGCAGACGAGCTCGAGCTCGGCGTGGAGCTGCTCGTCGGCGCTCGCGCGCGGCGCGTCGCCCCAGAGCTGGAGCAACATGGCGAGCGACGGGTCGCGGGCGAGCTCCTCGTTCGCGACGAGGCTCTCCCCCGCGGCGCCGGCGGCGCGCACGAGCCCGTCGGTGAGGCACACGGCGGTCGCGGCGCCCGCGCCGAGGTGCACGAGCTTCAAGGTCGGCCGCAGCACCGCGGCCGCGCCCAGCAAGGCGCGGACGGCGTCGCGACCGAGCTCGAGCTCCACGGACACCGGCGGGCCGACGCGCTCCGCGCCGAGCGCGGCCACGACGAGGTCGTCGAGGGTGCTCTCGACGGGGAGCGCGCCGGGGGGCCACTCGGCCGTCGCGGTGAGCCCCGGATCGCGGCAGACGACGCGGCGCGCGACGTCCGGCTCGACCCGCGCGAGCGCCCGCGCCTGCGCGGCGAGCGAGGGCGCGAGGACCACGACGGCGCCGAGCTCGCCGCGACGGAGCGCCGCGACGACGTCGTCCCAGCGCTCCGGCCCGGCGATGTCGACGACCGCGCCCGCGACGCCGAGCGCGCCCGCGACGAGCGCGTTCCACCCGGGGTCCGCGCCGAGGACGGTCACGAGCGCGCGGTCCTCCACGCCGATGTCGAGGCGCCTCATCGCGACAACCGGCCTCCCCCCGAGCCCCTGCCGTTCGGCCGGCGGCGATGATCCCGCCGCGAGCCCACGCAGGATACCGCGCTGGAACGGCCGTTCCAACCCGGGGATGTGCGACCTTCGTCACCGCGCGACGCCCGAGGCGACGCGCGACGCTACTTCCGCTTCTTCGCGGCCGCCTGCGCGCGGATGTCCGCGAGCGTCTCGGCGATCTTGTCGCACGTGTAGACGAGCTGCTCCTCGGTGTGGAGCGACGTCAGGAAGAAGCGGAGCCGCGCGGCGTCGTTCGCGACCGCCGGGAAGATGATCGGCTTCGCGTTGATGCCGTGGTCCTCGAGCAGGCGCTGCGAGAGCTTGAGCGCGTGCATCGAGTCGCCCGTGATGACCGGGATGACCGGCGACTCGCCCTTCGCGGGGCCGTTGTCGAGCCCGCGCTCCTTGCAGAGCTCGTAGAAGCGGCGGCAGTTCGCCTGCAGCCGCTCGACGCGCCAGGTCTCCTCCGTCCAGAGGCGGATGGCCGTGAGCGAGGCGATGCCGAGCTGCGGCGGGACGCCCGCGGCGAACACGAAGCCGGGCGTCGTGTAGCGGAGGTACTGGATGAGCTCCTTCCGGCCCGCGATCCAGCCGCCCATCGCCGCGAGCGACTTCGACATCGTGCCCATCCAGAGGTCGACCTCGATGGGGTCGAAGTCGAGCCCCTGCTCCTTCCAGTACTGCCCGACGCCGAAGCCCGTCGACCCGACGGTCCCGAAGCTGTGCGCCTCGTCGACCATCAGCATGCAGCCGTAGGCGCGCTTGAGGCGCAGGTACTCGGGGAGGTTCGCGATGTCCCCGTCCATCGAGTACACGCCCTCGACGAGGATCAGCACCTTCTCGTAGTGGCGCCGCAGCTCCTTCAGCTGCGACTCGAGGTGCCCGATGTCCTCGTGGCGGAAGCTCCGCCGCGCGGCGCCCGACAGCTTGATGCCCTGGAGGCAGCTGTCGTGGATGAGCTCGTCGTGGAGGATGAGGTCGCTCGGGTTGAACAAGTGCCCGATCGTGTTGATGTTCGTCGCGTGGCCGCCGGCCATCACGACCGCGTCCTCGACGCCCTGGGCGTGCGCGAGGGCGAGCTCGAGCTCGTGGTGGAACGGGCGCTCACCGCTCGCGATGCGCGAGGCCGACACGCTCGTGCCGTACTGCTTCATCCCGGCGTACACGGCGTCGATGACGCGCGGATCCCCGGAGAGGCCGAGGTAGTTGTACGACGAGTAGTTGATGATCTCGCGCCCGCCGATCTGCGTCGTGTTGCGCGCGGTCCCCTCGTGGAGGTCGAAGTACGGGTTCTTGAGGCCCACCGCCTCGACGCCGTAGAGGCGCAGCGCCAGGTCCTTGTAGCCCTTCCACTGCTTCACATCGACCCACTCGGGCTTCACCTCGAAGGGCTCTTCCTCGGGGGCCGCCTCCTCGCTCTCGACCTTGCGGAGCTCGGCCTCGACGCCGTAGACCAGCGCGATGACGGCGCCGTTGGCCTCGCGGAAGACGATGTCCGCCTTGAAGCGGTCGGCCTCGGGCTCGCTGATGAGCACCTCGGCCGCGACCAGCGCGCCCTGCGGCCACGGGCGGAGCCCGACGAGCCGCTCGAAGCCGATGGGCGTCCCGGCGCGCCCGACGCGCGTGAAGCCGTAGTAGCCGGCGAGCTGCATCGCCGAGTCGAACGCGAGCGGGTCGACGCCCCACGCGGGCTGCTCGGTGCCCGGCACCCAGTCCGCCGGCCGGTTCGTCACGACGTGGCCGCGGATGAAGCCGTCGCCGATGGCGTCGATGCTGCGGATGCCCTGGAGGAGCGGCCCGTGGAAGGTCGCCGTGGCGTAGAAGTCGGCGAGGGAGAGGCCCGTCGGCGCCTCGCCGCCCGTGCCCGGCGCCGGCGGCATCGGCCGCTCGCGGAGCTCGCGCACCTCGGCGCGGTAGCTGAGCGTGCGCTTCGGCCCCTGCCGGATCTCGCCGCGCTCGCCGGTCGTGATGATCTCGATGTCCAGGGGCTCCTGGACGGCGACCCCCTGGAAGAGCGTGAGGTTCACGACCTCGAAGGGGGCGCGCACCCCCGCGACCTCGACGATGGCGGTGGTCGCGCTCGCGAGCGGGAAGATCGGCACGCCGTCGATCGCGTGGTCGACGAGGTACGGGTGCGTGTCGGGGGCGAGGCGCTCCGCGCGGTAGCCGCGGCGCGTCGTGCCCGCGACGCGGCGGCCGCGGACGATGACCCCGCGCCCGTCGCCGAGCTCCTCGAGGAGCGCGAGCTGGCCGACGTCCTCCGACACGAAGTCGACGCCGTCCGCGCGCATCGCGCGGGCGACGGCCGTGGGGATGGACTTCGCCATCTCCGAGCCAGTCCACGGGCCGAACTCCGGAACGGCGACCTGAAGGTGGCCCGGGAGGTGCGTCGCGACCTCGGCCATGAGCGCGTTCGCGGCCGCATAGTAGGCCTGGTGCGCGTTGCCGAAGCGGCCCGCCCACGAGCCGATGGCGACGACGCGCTTGAGCTCCGGCCCGGCCGCGGCGACCGAGTTCAGGAAGCCCTCGACCTTCACCTCGCGCGCGATGCGCCCGCGCGCGGGATCCACCGAGCCGAGCGCGCCGTCGGCGAGGAAGCCGACCGAGTGCACGAGGGTCGTGACCGACTTGCCCCAGAGCGCGCGGCGGACGGCGCCCCGGTCGGTGACGTCGGCGCGGACCCAGGAGAGGTTCGCGAGCCCGTCGATCGCGGGCTCGGGGGCGGAGCGCCCCACGAGGAGCACGGTCGTGCCGCCCTCGGCGAGCTTCTTCCCGAGCGCGAGGCCGATGCCGCGCGTGCCGCCCGTGATGGCGACGACGTCGCTCGGGGTCGGCATCCAGGGCTCGGCGACCGGCAGGAGCGCCGTCCCGGGGACGAGGCGCGTGCCGTTCGACCAGCGCACGTCGACGCTCTTGTCGAAGGAGCGGTACTCGGCGAGGAGGCGCTCGGCGTCGACGTACTCGACGCGCACGGCCTTCGCGGTGACCTCGGGCCACTCGCGCGCGACGGTGCGGCAGACACCCGAGAGCGCCTCGCTCCACGGGTCGCTGTCGCGCCGCACGACGAGCACGTCCGGCCGCGCGCCGGCCTTCGCCTGCGCGTCGAGGACGGCGATGAGATCGGCCGCGTAGTCGGGCGCGGTGGCCTCGCCGGCGAGCACGGCCGAGACCGGCACGGGCTCGTCGAGGGGGGCCACGTAGAGGACGAGGTCCGCGGCGCCGTCGGCGACGCGGGCGTAGCCCTGCGCGGCGAACGCGGCGACGAGCGACTCGGGGACGTCGCCGACCGCGAGGAGCGAGCCGCCTGCGAGGTCGCGCGCGCCCCACGTCGGGAGCGGGGCCTCGACCCAGCGGAGCCCGAAGCGCTTGAGCGGGGCGTCGTCGTTGCCGCCGCCGCCGGCGCCGCCCATCGTCGGGTTGCGCGCGTAGTCGATGATGTCGAGGATGCTCGGCTGGTTCGCGAGCACCTCCTGCGGGATCCCCGCGAAGCCCGGGATGGACTTCGTGAGGTCCTCGACGAGGTCGGCGACCATCATCGAGTCGAAGCCGAGGTCGTCGCGGAGGCGCATCTCGGCGCGCAGCGCGTCGCGCGGGTAGGCGCTCGCGCGGGCGACCGCGGCCATGACGGCGTTGTAGACGTCGTCCTGGACGACCGCGGCCTTCGCCGGGGCCTTGTCGGCCTTCGCGTCGACCGGGGCCGGGGCCTTGTCGGACGCGGCCTCGCCGGCGGCCGGCGCCTTCCCGGCCGTGAGCTCGACCTTGAGCGTCGGCGCCTCGGTGATCGGCCAGTACGGCTCGCGCGGGAGCACGGTCGGCGGCACGGACACCACCTGCGCGGGGCCCGTGACCGCCTCGAGATCGAGCGCCACGCCGCGCACCCAGAGCTGGGCCAACCCGGCGAGGAGCGAGGCGCCGCCGTCGTCGTCGGCGTTGCCCGCGAGCGGCAGCACGCTCTGGCCGAGCTGCGGGAAGGTCCCGCGCGCGAAGGACACGAGCGGGCCGCCCGCCGAGACCTCGACGAAGAGGTCGGCGCCCGCGGCCTTCATCTGCCCGAGAGCGTCCGTCCACAGCACCGGCGACGTCGCGTGGCGCTTGAAGACGTCGCGCGCGGCGCTCGCCTGCATGTACGGGGCGCTCGCGATGCAGGAGGCGACGGGGACGGCGCCGTCCGACATCGGGAGGGCGTCGACGACCGCGGCGAGATCGAGGTCGGCGAAGACCGGCGAGTGGAAGCCGTGCGAGACACGCAGCGGCACCGCCTTGATCTCGCGGGCCTCGGCCGCGCGCACCACGGCGGCGACGGCGTCGCTCGCGCCCGACACGACGATCTGCCGCGGGTGGTTCACGTTCGCGAGGACGGCGCCCGGGACGAGCAGCGACTCGACGGTGGCGCGGTCGGCCACGATGGCGGCCATGGCGCCGGTATCACCGGCGATACCAGCCATCGCCGCGCCGCGGCGCGCGGTCCAGCGGAGGCCGTCCTCGGCGGAGAGGATCCCGGCGGTCACGGCGGCCGTGAACTCGCCGACCGAGTGCCCGGCGACGACGGCCGGCTTCACGCCGACCTGCGCGAGCAGCTTCGTGAGCGCGGTCCCGACGGCGAGGAGCGCCGGCTGGCAGTTCTGCGTGTCGGTGAGCTCGGCGGTGGCGGTGTCCGCGTCGACCGCGGCCGCCCGCAGCTCGGGGTAGAGGTACTGCTGGACGGGGAGCGCCATCTCGCCGGCGGACGCGCCGTCGAGGGCGGCGAGCGTCTCGGCGACGACCGGGAAGCGCGCCTTGATGCCGGCGATCATGCCGGTGCGCTGCGCGCCCTGGCCCGGGTACATGAAGGCGACGCGCGGCGCCGGCTCGCCCTCGGCGGGTGCGGTGCCGACGACCACGCCCTCGGCGATCTCCCCGCGCGCGAACGCGGCGAGCTTCGCGGCGAGCTCGGACACCGTGCCGGCGACGACGCCGACGCGGGTCGCCTGCTCGCGCCGCTTGGCCCACGCGCGCGCGACCCCGGCGACGGTGGCCTTGGGGTTCGTCTCGAGCGACCGCGCGGTGCGGCCGGCGAGGTCCTTCAGGCGGTCGAGGTCGGGCGCGCTCATGCGCACGAGCTCGACCTGCGCGAGCGCCGCGTCGCGCGCGTCGGCGGCGCCGAGCACGAGGTGCACGTTCGTCCCGCCGAAGCCGAACGACGACACCGTCGCGAGGCGCCCGGGGCCGGTCCACGGCTCGGCGGCCTGCGGGATGAAGAACGCCGACTTCTCGATCTCGAGGTCCTCCTTGTGGGACTCGAAGCCGGCCATCGGCGGGATGGTCTCGTGGTGGAGCGCGAGCGTCGCGCGGATGAGCCCGAGGACGCCCGCGGCGCTCATCGTGTGGCCGAAGTTGGCCTTCGAGCTCCCGAGGGCGGCGCGCTTCGCGCGGTCGCCGATGGCCTCGCAGAGCCCGTCGAACTCGATCTTGTCGCCGACGTGCGTGCCGGTGCCGTGCGTCTCGACGTAGCCGAGCCCGCTCGGATCGACGCCGCCGCCCATCGCGCGCTCCCACGCGGTGCGCACGACCTCGACCTGCCCCTCCTTCACGGGGGCCATGGGGCCGGTGCCGCCGCCGTCGTTGTTCATCCCGACGCCGTGGATGAGGCCGTAGACGCGGTCGCCGTCGCGGAGGGCGTCCGCGTGGCGCTTGAGCATCACGACGCCGCAGCCGTCGCCCTGGACGAAGCCGTCGGCGCGCGTGTCGAAGGGGCGGCACACGCCGCTCTTGCTGATGGCGCCGATGCGCGAGAAGGCGATGTGGTGCTCGGGCGTGAGGCAGAGGTAGACGCCGCCCGCGAGGGCCGCGTCGATGTGGCCTGCGCGGAGCCCGTCGACCGCGGCCGACACCGCGACGAGGCCGGACGCGCACGCGGCGTCCGTGGTGAACGCGGGGCCGTGGAGGCCGAGCTCCTGGGCGACGGCGGCCGCGATCATGTTGGAGAGCACGCCGGGCGCCGAGAAGGGGCGCACGGTGAGCACGTTCTCGACGGCGCGACCGAGGGCCTCGAGGTCCTCGGGCGCCGTCCCGAACTTGCCGGTCGCCATGAGCTGGGCGCTGACGCGCGCGGCGGTGAGCGTCCGGAACTCGACGGCGGTGACGCCCATGTAGACGCCGGTGCGGTGCGGCATCTCCGAGGGCTTCCGCCCGCTGTCCTCGACGGCCTCGAGGCACACCTCGAGCGCGAAGCGCTGCTGCGGGTCCATGACCTCCACCCGCCGGGGCGGGATCTGGAGCGTCACGGCCGGGAAGCTCTTCACGTCGTCGATGAAGGCGCCGGTGGGAGCGTAGCTCTTGTCGCGCGAGCGCGGGTTCGGGTCGTAGAACGCCTCGAAATCCCAGCGATTCGCCGGGACCGGGCCGAACGAGTCCTTCCCCTCGACGGTGACCTTCCAGAGCTCCTGGAGGTCACGCGCCCCCGCGAACCTCGCGCCGATGCCGACGATGGCGATGGCGCCACCGTCGACCCGCCGCTCCCCCGGCGCCCCGCTCATCAGGCCGCGACCTTCTTCACGAGGGCGATCATGTCGCCGACCTTCGCGATCTGCGCGAGGTCCTCGTCGGCGAACTGGCAGTTGCACTTCTCCTCGATGACCCCGACCATCTCCATGATCTGGACGCTGTCCACGTCCATGTCGCGGAAGCGCACCTGCGGGCCGAACTCCTTGATGTTCTTCGACCAGCCCGGCGCGACCTCGTCGAGGCTCGACTTCATGAGGCTGAGGATCTCGTTCTCGTTCATGTGAATGCTCTCCGAATGGTGAGCCCCTTGTCCGCGGCTATCGCGATGGGGCCAGAGTGAATCTTGCCTTGGGCCTTTGGAGGCTCGCTCAGTCGATGCGGCGCAGCGAGTACTGCGCGAGCGACTGGTAGTGCATCTCGAAGCCGCGGACGCAGGTGCGGAGGTAGCGGTCGTAGTCGTCGAAGACCTGGTCGCCCCAGGTCTTGCGGATGTGGTCCTCGTGGAGGCGCATGCGGCGCAGCCACTCGGCGGTCGTCTTCTGGTAGTGCTCGCGGCGCGTCTTGATCTCCATGATCTCCCAGTAGGGGTTCACGGCCTTGACGATGTCCTCGAGCCGGAGCGAGAGGCCGCCCGGGAAGATCTGGTAGGTGAGCCACCCGATGTCCGCGAGGTCCTCCTTGATGCGGGGGACGCGGTTCCGGAGGATGGTCTGGAGGCCGAAGTAGGCGCCCGGGTTGGTCCACTCCCACGCGCGGCGGAAGTAGTCGCGGTACATCCCGATGTGGCGCCCCTCGCGGACGTCGTCGGGGGTCGCGATGTGCTCCATCATGCAGATGGAGATGACCGCGTCGAACTTCTTCTCCGGCACGAAGTCGCGGTAGTCCGTGACCTCGAACTTCGCCGTCGGGAGCTCGCGGCGGACGCACTCCTCGTACTGCGAGCGCGAGAGCGTGATGCCGTAGACGTCCTTCACGCCCTTCATGGCGGAGAGGAAGTCGGCGTTGGCGCCCCAGCCGCACCCGATGTCGAGCACGCGCTTGTCCTGATCGATGTGGGCGGCCTCGTAGAGCCACTCGTGCTTCTTGATCTGCGCCTGCTCGAGGTTGTCCGTGCCCTCGAAGAGCGCGCAGGTGTAGCTCATCTTCTCGTCGAGCCACAGCCTGAAGAAGTCGTTACCGACATCGTAGGAGACCTCGACCTCGTCTTGCGTCGACACGTTCAGCCCTCGCTTCTCGCGGTTTCGTTCCGGGGTTCTCTGGATCGTTCTCGAGCGACCGGGAAAATTCGCTGCGGGGGTCTACTGAGTCGCTCGTCCGCGGTCAAGGACGAGACGCTCCCCGCTCGATCGGGTGCAGCGCGCGCTCAGCCGCGCCGCCGGAGCTGGTTGATGCGCTTGAAGACGCCCGAGGCGCCCTTCTTCACGCTGTGGCGCACGCGGCTCATCGCCGACTTCGCGACGTGCTTCGCGAGCGTCATCTTCGCGCCGCGCTCGCCCATCGTGCGGACGCCCTCGGCCCCGAGGGAGCCCTCGAGGTACTGGGCGCGCGCCTTGTTGCGCTGGAGCTTGCCGCTCGTGGTCTTCGGGAGCATGCCGGGGCCGACGAGCACGACGTCCGCGGGCGACAGGTTGAGCTCGGCGCGGACGGCGGCGCGCACCTTGGAGACGAGCTCCTCGAGGTCGGCGGTCTCCTTCGTCTCGGCGACGACGACCAGCTCCTCGGTGGTCTGCGCCGGGCGCGAGAAGGCGACGACGTTGCCCATGCGGATGCCGTCGACCTCGGCCACGACCCACTCGATCGACTGCGGGTCGTAGTTGCGGCCGTTCAGGATGATGAGGTCCTTCTTGCGGCCGGTGACGAAGAGCTGCCCGTCGGCGAGGTAGCCGAGGTCGCCCGTGCGGAGGCCGTCGGGGCGGAAGGCGGCCGCGGTGGCCTCGGGGTTGTCGAGGTAGCCGGCGGCGACGCTCGGGCCGCTGAAGACGATCTCGCCGGTCGTGCGGTCGGGGAGCGTGTTGCCGGCGTCGTCGACGACGCGGATCCCGTGGTCGGGGAAGACGTAGCCGCACGAGACGAACTCGAGCTGCGAGGCGGTCTCGGCCGTCGGGGCCTTGGCCTTGCCCTCGCCGGCGTAGGTCTCGCCGCAGATGACGTCGGTCTGGAAGGGCTCGTCGAGGCGCGAGAACGTCATGGCGAGGGTGGCCTCGGCCATGCCGTACACCGGGACCATCGCCTCGGGCTTGAGGCCGGCCGGGGCGAAGTGGTCCACGAAGGCCTGGAGGGTCGCCGGGTTGTTCGGCTCCGCGCCGGCGCCGAGGAGGCGGAGGCGCGATAGATCCATCTTCGCGAGCTTCTCGGGGGACGTGCGCTTCACGGCGAGGCCGTACGCGAAGTTCGGGGCGAAGGTGATGGTGCCCTTGTGCTTCGAGATGACCTCCATCCAGACCGACGGCCGCTTGATGAAGCTCATGGTCGGCATGAAGACGGTCTCGAGGCCCACGCGGAGGGGCGAGATCACGAAGCCGATGAGGCCCATGTCGTGATAGAGCGGGAGCCAGCTCACGGCGAGGTCGTCGGGCTCGGTCTCGAGGCCGTGGTGCATGATGGCGTAGGCGTTCGCGCCGAGGCTCCGGTGGGTGACGACGACGCCCTTGGGCGACGAGGTCGAGCCGGAGGTGAACTGCAGGAAGCAGACGTCGTCGGGGTGGACGGTCTCGGGCTGCGGCGCGTGCGCGGGCGGCGGGCCGACCATCTTCTCCGTGAGGAGCAGCTCCTTCATGGTCGGGACCTGGTCCACGAGCGACCACAGGATGGGCTGCACCTTCTTCTGGGTGACGAGCGCCTTGACCTTGGCGGTCGTGAGCGTGCGCGCGGTGTCGCGCACGTAGGCGTCGAGCTTGCCGAAGCCGAGGGGCGGGTAGAGCGGGACGGGGACGATGCCGACGCAGGTGGCGCCGAGGAAGGTGAGGACGAACTCCTCGGGGTCCGGGATGACGAACCCGACGTGGTCGCCCTTCCGGAGGCCGGTGGAGAGGAGCCAGCGGCCGCGGCGCAGGGCCTCGGACTCGACCTCGGCGAAGGGGTACTTCTTCTCGCTGCCGTCGTCGGCGACGAAGAGCATGCCCGCGCCGGGCTTCAGGTTGAGGGTGGGCGCCTCGGCGAGCCCCTGGCGGATGGTCCAGTCGGAGACGTAGGGCGTCGGTTGCCGGCCCGTCGGAACCTTGCGCATGGAATCAGCCTCGTTGTCGGTCATCGTTCGTGCTCGAATCGCTCGACCGCCGCCTGCGCAGGTGCGGATGCGCCGGAGGGCCGCTCGGGACGCACGCCGTTACCGCATTCGATCCCGGGGGTCAACCAATCGGCAACGAGAGGGAGGGGCGCGTCTTTACCGGGGGAGAGAGCGATCGCTCGTTCGTCGGAATCTGCCATGCAATTCCGGCGCGATTTCGGGGTGTCGACCTGGCGATCGCGGGAAACCGGCGAATTCGCAAGCCGAGCGCTCGCTCGGATGTGCGCAATGTGGTTCGCATGGTGCGAATCCGATCTGCCACAGGGGAGGTCGCGGTGGCGCTCGACGCGCGGCGCGAAGTGTGTTTTGACGCCTCGCGTCGACGGGACGCAACGCATCGATCGGATAGAGGCAGGAGGAGCGGGCCATGGAGTTCTACCGGGGCAAGCGGGTGTACATCACGGGTGGCTCGAGCGGGATCGGGCTCGCGGCGGCGAAGCTCCTCGCGGGCTGGGGGGCGCACGTGGCGCTGTCGGCGCGCGGGAAGGAGCGGCTCGAGGAGGCGCTCGCCGAGGTGAAGGCGGCGGCCCAGGGCAGCGACCAGCGCTTCATGATCGCGCCGCACGACGTGTCGGATCCGGTGGCGTGCGAGGCGGCGGCGAAGGACGTGGTGGCGGCGCTCGGCGGGGTCGACGTGGTGATCGCGAACGCGGGGGTGGCGCACCCGGCGCGGATCCTCGAGACGCCGGTGGACGTCTTCGAGAAGATGATGCGGATCAACTACTTCGGCACGGTGCACACGGTGCGCTCGTACCTGCCGCACCTCATCGCGGCGAAGGGCGGGAGCATCGGGATCGTGTCGTCGATGCTCGGCTTCATGGGCATCTACGGCTACACGGCCTACGCCGCGAGCAAGTTCGCGCAGGTGGGCTTCGCGGACTGCCTGCGGCAGGAGCTCATCGACCACGGCATCCGGCTGACGATCCTGTACCCGCCGGACACGGACACGCCGCAGCTCGCCGAGGAGAACAGGATCAAGCCGCCGGAGACGAAGGCGATCTCGGGCGAGGTGAAGACGATGTCGGCGGAGGACGTGGCGCTGACGCTGCTCAAAGGCATGGCGAAGGGCAAGCTGCACGTCGTGCCGGGCGCGATGGGGCGCTTCACGCACTTCATGAACCGCCACGCCCCGTGGGTCGTGCGCTGGGTCATCGACGGCGAGCTGAAGAAGTACCGGAAGCAGCATCCGGCGTAGCGTTCGGGTGCACCACGGAGCAGGGAGGGAGAGCGGAGGGAGAAGCCCTGTGACTCTCCGATCCCTCCGTGCCTCCGTGCCTCCGTGGTTGTCCCCTGATTGAGGCGCCCCCAAGGCCCGAAAGCAGCCGCCGTCCCCCTCCGTCCCCTCCGTGTCCTCTCCGTGTCTCCGTGTCTCCGTGGTCCGCCCCCACGGTGCCCCGAAGCCCCGCGTCCAGCGCCCTCCGTCCCTCCGTGTCTCCGCGTCTCCGTGGTCCGCCCCCACGGTGCCCCGAAGCCCGCGGTACCCCAGAAAGCAAGAAGCCCGCTCACTGAGCGGGCTTCTGCGTTCGTCTCTCCTGGGAGCGCTACGACTTCGCCTCGAGCTCCTTGTACGTGAGCATCCGGTTCTCCTCCGGATCCCACACGGCGAGCTTCAGGTTCGCCACGATGTCCGAGAGCTTCCAGGTCGTCCGCCCCGGGTCCTGCAGCTCCGGGATGGCCGCCATCGCCTCCGGCAGTCGGTAGAACGGGATCCGGTGGTTCAGGTGGTGGACGTGGTGGTAGCCGATGTTCCCCGTGAACCAGTGCATCACCGGGTTCATCACGAAGTAGCTCGACGAGCGCAGCGCCGCGAACGTGTAGTCCCAGCCGCGCCGGTCCTTGAGCTGCATCTCCGGGAAGTTGTGCTGCGCGAAGAACAGGTACGACCCCGCCCCGAGCGCCACGATCAGCGGGAACGACACCACGAAGAACGCCGTCACCCAGCCCGCGAGGAGCCCCAGCGCCACGAACGCCCCGATGTGCAGCGCCACCGCGAGCGGCCCGCCCCAGTGCTTCTTCATGTCGCGCTTCGCCGGCGAGAAGGTCATCCCGATCATGAAGACCGTGAAGTACCCGAAGAAGATGAACAGCGGGTGCCGGATGGTCTTGTACAGCCGCCGCTGCGCGGGCGTCAGCGAGCGCCACATGCCGATGGTCAGCACCGGGTACGACCCGATCGCCGACCCCACGAGCTTCGCGTTGTTCTTGTGATGGTAGTTGTGCGTCTCACGCCACACCGACCGCACGGCCAGCGTGTAGAAGCCGCACACCCCGAAGATGGCGCTCGCGAGCTTCGAGTCCTGCAGGATCGCCGTGTGGAGGTAGTCGTGATAGAAGATGAACCAGCGGATCGCCACGAGGCCCGCGAACACGCTCAGCACGAGCTTCAGCGGCCACCACGGCGCCACCGCCGTCCCGACGAGCGCCGCCGCCCAGAGCCCCACCGTCACGAACAGGAGCCGCCAGCTCTTCGCGCGGTCCTCCTCGGCGTAGGGCCGCGTCGCCTGGTTGAGCTCGGAACCGGTACGTGAACCGACGACGGCCATCCTGGGCGCGGCGTCGCCGACCTGCGCCTCCGTCCGTCTCGCTTGCATCGCCACGATCGACCTCTCTCGTCTCGTCTCGTCGTTTGTCGTCACTTCGACAGAGCGCTCGCTCGCCCCGAGCCGACCAGGGAGCGGGCGCGCGCGGGGTCCGCACTACCCCGGAATGGCAACGACTCGCAACTCGGCGTACGCCTTTGACGAACCATTGACGCAACCCGGAGCGCCTGGGCGTTGTCACACATGCGCGCGCACAGCCGCATTCCAGGCCGCCCTCACGCGCACCGCCGGCGACGACCCAGGCGCCGCCTGCCCCGCCGGGCGTTCACGGTTACAGCGCGCGCCCGCCGCACAGGCCGCAATCAATTGGTTCGCGGCCCTTTGCTCGCCGGCTTCCCGTATGTGCCGAACACGAAGTCCCACATCGGGTTCGACACGCCGAACTTCTTATCCGGCTCCGAGTAGTGGTGGAGCATGTGGTGGCGCCGCAGGAACTTGCCGTAGCGCGTCTTCGGCTTCGCCACGTGGGTCCAGAAATGTGTCATGTCGTACCAGAGGTACCCGACCACGAACCCCGCGAAGAACGGCATCGCCCGGTGGAGCCCGAACACGAGCACCATCAGCCCGAAGATGAGCGCGCCGAGCGCGAGGCTCGCCGTCGGCGGGAAGACGACGCGCCCGCGGTCGTCCGGGTACTCGTGGTGCGCGCCGTGGAGGATGTAGTGGAGCCGCGGGAAGCGCCGGAAGTGGAAGAGCTTCCGGTGGAGCCAGTACTCGGCGAACGTCCAGAAGAAGAGCCCGAGCACCGCGAAGAGCGCGATCGAGCCGCCCGCGAGCTCCGTGCGCGTCGCCGAGAGCCACATCAGCACGAAGAAGATCGGCACCCACACCACCAGCGGCAGCCAGCCGGGGCACTTGCTGAAGCGCTCGAGGAAGTCGCTCTCGAAGTAGCGCGCTTCCTGGTGGGGCTTGATCGCGTAGCCGCCGATCTCCCGTTGGCCCTTCGCCATCGCTGTCCTCCTGGGGCACCCCCGCGACCAGCGCCGTCTCCGACGGCCCGCCGGGCGCGAGGTGGCCTGATTATGGAGACGCGCCGGGGCGCCCGCAAGAAGGGAAACCGGGCGAGCGCTCGGCTGGGCGGCCCCCCGCCGGCCCGGCTCGGCCGCGGTAGACCCGCGCCCGCGGCGGTGATAGCGTCGCCCCAGGTCAGGAGGACGACGTGGAAATCAAGAACATGGACCTGCCGACGCGCCGCCGGCTCATCCAGCTCGCCTGCGTGGCCGCCTGGTCCGACATGAACCTCGCGGACGTCGAGAAGGAGGTCGTGCTGAACCTCGCGCGCGAGCTCGAGCTCGGAGAGGACGACACCCAGCGCGTGAAGTCCTGGCTCGCCAACGGCCCGCCCGACTTCGATCCCTACGACATCCCGCTCGCCCACCGGCAGGCCTTCCTCGAGGCGTTCACCCAGGTCATCGCCGCCGACGGCCGCATCGACCCCGAGGAGTCCGAGGCGATCCGCCTCATCCGCGAGCTCGTCAGCTGACGCCCGCGCCGTGACGCTCGCCTGGCTCGCGCTCGCGCTCGGCGTCGTGGCCCTCCTCCTCGCGGTCAACGTCCGCCGCCCACC
Organism: Deltaproteobacteria bacterium; assembly: GCA_020632715.1. Taxonomy (GTDB): domain Bacteria; phylum Myxococcota_A; class UBA9042; order PHBI01; family PHBI01; genus JACKFA01. The sequence goes on along the minus strand of JACKFA010000002.1, from coordinate 226,647 downwards.
GACCCGCCCCATGCCGGTCGCCATGGTCGCGTTCGCCGCCGGCTGGCTCCTCGGCGAGCTGCCGCTCCAGGCCGTCGTCCTCGAGCTCGTCATCGCCGCCGGCCTCGGCGCCGCCGGCGCCTTCGCCGCCTGGCCTGGCCTCGCCGGGCTCGCGCTCGCCATCGTGAGCTGGCTCCTCCTCGGCCTCACCTGGCGCGACGCCGTCGCCGCGCGCGCCGTCATCGAAGCCCGCGCCGGCTTCCCGCTGCGCGCCGAGCCCCCCTCGCGCCTCACCCGCCTCTACCCCTGGTGGCGCTCCATGCGCGGCGTCGCCCGCGTCGTCACCCACCCCTACGCGCCCGACGTCCACGCGCGCCTCGTCGCCGACGTCTACCGCGCCCGCGGCGCCGCCCCCGCCGCGCGCCCGCGCCCCATCTTCGTCTACGTGCACGGCGGCGGCTGGATCCTCGGCTTCCGCCGCTTCCAGGGGCGCCCCCTCCTCCACCGCCTCGCCCGCGAGGGCTGGCTCTGCGTCTCGGTCGACTACCGCCTCTCCCCGTGGGCCACCTTCCCCGACCACGTCGTCGACGTGAAGCGCGCAGTCGCCGTCGTCCGCGAGCACGCCGCCGAGTGGGGCGGCGACCCAGCGCGCATCGTGCTCTCCGGCAACTCCGCCGGCGGCCACCTCGCCGCCCTCGCCGCGCTCACCCCGCGCTACGGCGCCTGGCAGCCGGGCTTCGAGCACGCCGACACGAGCGTCGTCGCCTGCGTCCCCTGCTACGGGATCTACGATCTGCTCCACCGCGAGCGGCAGTGGCCCCACAAGGGGCTCGAGCGCCTCCTCGCGCGCGCCGTCCTGAAGCTCCCGCGGACGGACGTCGACGCCTGGCGCGCCGCGAGCCCCTGGGACCACGTCGACGCCGACGCGCCCCCCTTCTTCGTCGTGCACGGGAGCCACGACACCGTCGTCCCCGTCGCCGAGGCGCGGGCGTTCGTCCGCCACATGGAGCGCGAGGTCCCCGGTCGCGCGCAGCTCCTCGAGATCCCGGGCGCCCAGCACGCCTTCGACCTCTTCCGCTCGCCGCGCGTCGACGCCACCGTCGACGCCATCGTCACCTGGCTCGACCGGTTCAGGGGGCCCGACGAAGCCGGCGGGTGAGCCCGGCGCCGAGCGCCGTCGCGGCGAGCACCCCGAGGAGGAAGCCCCCGCCGCCGTCGCGCCCGCCCTGGCAGGGGCCGTCGTCGATGAACACGACGTCGTCGCCGAGCGGCTGCTCGACGCCGCTCCCCCCGCTCTGGCCCGGCAGCGCCGGCGGGAAGGACAGGAGGTCGCTCGAGAGGCGGATGTGCGCGCTCGCCCGCGTGAAGACGTCCTGGAGGCCCAGCACGGGCGCCTCGCCGCAGGTCGCCTGGATGTCCGCGCAGTGCGCGTCGGGCCCGATGCACGCGGCGAGGTCGGCGATCCGCGTCGCGTCGTCCGCGCTCGCCGCCTCGGCGTAGGTGCACGCGTCCTCGCAGGAGGCCGTCCAGGCGACCACGTCGAAGGAGGCGCCGAAGCGGAGCTGCGCCGCGGCCGCGGTGCAGGGGCCGAGCGGATCGCAGATGGCGCGGCAGCGCACCGAGGCCGGCCCCGCCACGAAGCAGCGCCCGCCCGCCGCGGGCTCGGCGGCCGGCGGCTCGCCGTCGCGCCCCTGGCACACCGAGAAGGCGTCGCAGTCGCCCTGCGACCGGCAGAGCGTCGCGTCCATGGCGCAGACGCCGACGCTGCAGAGCGCGCTGTCGTCGCAGTCGGCGTCGGCGGCGCAGCCGGCGAGCTCGCGACAGACCCCGTCCGGGGCGCAGCGCCCGATGCCCGAGCAGGCGTCGTCCGACGTGCAGCGCGTGGCCGGCTGGCAGGTGTCGAAGACGCAGACGCTCGCGGGGTCCTCGCAGTCGAGGTCGAGCTGGCAGAAGTCGACCTGGACCGGGATCTGGGGCGTCTTCGCCTCGGCCGCCGCCGAGACCGTCAGGAGGGACAGGGCGAGCGTCGCGAGCGCGGCGCGCGTCATCGGGGCGAGGGGCATCGGGACCTCCGCCGGCGGCTGCTTCCCGCGGCGAGCGCCGCGGCGAGGAGCGCCGAGAACATCCCCCAGGGTGGCGTGGGCCCACCCCCGGCGCAACCGCTCGAGCCCCCGATCTGGTCGGCGCCCATGCCCTCGTCGGCCTGCGTCGGGACGCGGACGACCGTCTCGTGGACGCTCGGCAGCAACATCTGGAGCTCCGGCGCCACGACGACCTCGTCATCGAGCTTCACGACGAGCACCGCGAAGCGCTCGACGATCGGCTCGCCGCAGGCGTCCCGCACCGCGGCGCAGGTCCCCTGCGGCGGGAGGCACGCCCCGAGCTCGGCGACGATCCCCTCGTCGTCGCGCCCGGACGCGACCGCGTAGGTGCAGAGCTCGCCGCACGCGCGGATCCACGCGCCGAGATCCACGTCCCGGAAGAAGCCGCCGGTGGCGACGACGCTGCACGGCGCGAGCGCGTCGCAGATGTTCCTGCACGCGACCGAGGTCGGCAGCGCGTCCCCGTCGACCCGGCAGACGCCGGTGACGCCCGGCGCGGGCTCGGGGCCGCGCGCGCCCTCGAAGATCGGCCCGCAGCGCGCGAGCTCCGGGCAGCCCGCGTCGTCGCGGCAGGCGCTCTGGCCGCCCCACTGACAGGCCCCGACGACGCAGAAGCGATCGGCGCCTCCGCACTCGTCGTCGGCGACGCACGGCGGCGGCTCCCGGCAGACCTCGCCGTCGCAGTAGCCCGTCCAGCACTCGCTCGCGTCCACGCACGGCGTGGGCGTCTGGCAGAACTGCTGCACGCAGACGGCGCCGTCGAAGCACTCCTCGTCCGAGCTGCACATCGGCGGCGCGCCCGCGGCGTCGGCGAGCGCCGCGCCCGGGCCGGCGAGGAGCCCCGCGGCGAGGACCAGGCCGGCGAGCGCGCCTCTCACGCCGCCCCCGCCCTGCGACGGGCGAGCAGGACCATCATCGCGAGCGCCGCGAGGAGCCCGAGCGCCCCCGCGCCCCCGCCGGCGGCGCAGCCCTCGTCCTGGGTGCCGCTCGTGCCGGGCTCCGGGCCGACGTCGCCGCCGAAGGCGTCGCCGCTGTCGAAGGTGTCGGGGAACGGGCCGCCGCCGGGGACCGGGAAGGCGAGCGGCGCGAAGCGGATGGTATCGGGGAGCAGGATGGCCGCCCCCGCCTGCTCCATCTGCACGCGGACGGCCGCGACCTCGCTCCCGCAGCTCGCCTGCATCGCGGCGCAGGTCGTCTCGGTCGCGACGCAGGTGTCCGCGCGGTCGACGAGCGTCGCGGCCGCGTCGCCCGTGCCGGCGACGTAGCTGCACGCGGTCTCGCAGGCGGAGAGCCACGTCTCGATGGCGACGCCGAAGCCCTGCTGGGTAGCCGCGGCGACGGAGCACGGCGCCATGGCGTCGCAGAGCGAGGCGCAGTCCGGCGTGACCGGGAGGTCCGGGTCGACGCGGCACACGCCCGGCTGGCTCCCGGGCGCCGGGACGTCCGCGCCGCCGCCGGGGTCCTCCGCCGCGAACCCACCGCGATCGCAGCGGAGGCCGGCGCCGCAGTCGGCGTCGGTGCGGCAGCAGCCCTCGCCGCAGTGCTGGCAGCTCCCGAAGGCGCAGATCTGCGTCTCGCGGCACTCGGCGTCGGTCGCGCACGACGCCGTCTCGCGGCACGTGCCGTCGACGCAGTTGTCGGTCCAGCAGTCGAGATCGCCGCTGCAGGCCTGCGGCGGCGAGCAGCCGTTGAAGAAGCAGATCCAGCCGCCCTCGCACTCGCTGTCCTGCGTGCACGGCATGAACGGCGCGGTGTCGGCCTGCATGGCCGTGTCCACCTGGGGCGCCGCGCCGGAGGCGTCGGCCGCGTTGGCGCCGCCGCTCGCGTCGTCGGGCGTCGGGATCGGGTCGGCGAGGGCCGCCGGGGCGAGGACCGACAAGGTGGCGAGGGCGCTCAGCGCGGCGAGGTAGGGACGAAGGCGAGCGGTCACGGGTGGCGACTCCGGTAGGGAAGGCGATCGGGTGGCGCGGGACATCGCAAGCATCGTGCCACGGCCGGCGCAGCGCAAGTCCCTGGATTCCGGACCTTCCGGGCGGTGCCGTGTGCAATTTCGCCACACCTGCGCAAAGCGGGTAGACAGCCCCCGCGCCCGCCCCCGAGGCGCCCGCGGGCGCCCCGACGCTACGACGACGCCGGCTCCGTCGGCGTCGCGTGCTCTCCGGCGCACACCGCGCACGGCTTGAGCCGCGCGCCCGCCTCGTAGCCGCGGCGCCAGCCGCAGCCGAGGCACGCCCAGCGCCCGGCGCGGGTCACGGGCTCGCCGGCGCGGAGCCGCGGCCGCGTCGACTCACGGAGCAGCGCCTCGAGCGGGAGCCCGTCGCGCGCCTCGTCGTCGTGGTACGGGAAGACCGAGAGCTGCCCCGAGGTCTCGAGGATGGCGAGCCGCACCTCGGCGAGGTTCTCGATGCCCTTCTGGCGGAGCATCATCGCGAGCTCGTCGAACGCGACGACCTCGTGGCTGAGCGCGCCGTGGACGCCCTCGCCGTCGCGCACGCAGGCGCGGCTCTCCCCCTCGACGAAGCGCTCGACCCGCTCGCTCCGCTCGGAGATCCGCGACACGAGCCGCTGCATGCCCACGATGACGGCCATCGTGATCATCGGCGGCAGGAGCGCGACGTTCGGGTAGAACATCGGGTCGCCGAGCGCCGAGCCCATCGCGATGAGCACGACGAACTCGTACGGCGAGACCTGCCCCAGCGCGCGCTTCCCGAGCATCCGCACGAGGAAGAGCGCGAAGAGGAAGAGGAGCACGGTGCGGCCGACGACCTCGAGCGCGAAGACGGGCGGCATGCCGTCCACGAAGGCGTGGCCGAGGTCGAAGCGGTAGTCGTCCCAATCCATGGGGGCTCCGGGCGAGGCGAGGCGGAGGGGCTGGCTCCGAGCGCGTCGCGAGCGGGCTCCTGCGCGACGTCGGGCGGCCGACGGTCGCACGGACGCGCGCGCCGCTCAATCCGCCTGCGGGGTCGCCCGCTCGCACCGGCCCGGCGAGCGGCCGCGCGCCGCGTCACAGAACGTGTCGCGGCAGGGGTTTCGCGCCGCCGCGAGACCGGTTAGGTTCGACCCGTGCTTCTGAGGCAACTGCGCGAGTTCTTCCCCCCCGAGCGCCACGACGACGTCGACCGCGCCTACCAGCGCTTTCGCCGCTCCACCGGCCGGGACGACGTCGTCGCCTTCGTGACGCAGCTCCACGAGCAGGGCGTCATCAAGACCGAGACCCTGCGCGACATCCTGACGCTCGGTGAGGTCACCCTCACGGCCCCGCCCGACCCGCGCGTCGACCGCCTCGCCCCGCGCCACCGCCTCATCACGGAGATCGCGCGCGGCGCGATGGGCGAGATCGACATCGGGCGCGACCCGGACCTCGAGCGCACGGTCGCCGTCAAGCGCATCGACGCGAACCACCTGAAGAAGCCGAGCATCCTCCAGCGCTTCTACGCCGAGGCGCAGATCACGGCACAGCTCGACCACCCGAACATCGTCCCGATCTACAGCATCGAGCGCGACGACCAGGGCGGCTTCCTGCGCTACACGATGAAGCTCGTGCGCGGGCAGACGCTGAAGGACATCATCCGCGACCTGCGCAACACCTATCAGGCCGGCCAGCGGCCGCCGAAGGAGATGTCGCTCAAGCGCCGGCTCGAGCTCTTCCTGCCGGTCTGCAACGCCATCGCCTACGCGCACCGGCGCGGGATCCTGCACCGCGACCTCAAGCCCGAGAACATCATGGTCGGCGCGTTCGGCCAGGTGCTCGTGATGGACTGGGGGATCGCGCGCCCCATCGGCTCGCGCGAGCGCGTCACCGAGGGGGACGTCTCCGAGAAGACGCGCGCCGGCATGGTCGTCGGCACGCCGAACTACCTCTCGCCCGAGCAGGCGCGCGGCGAGACGGACGACCTCACGGCCGCGAGCGACCAGTACTCCCTCGGGCTCATCCTGTGGGAGCTCGTGACGTGCCTCCGCGCGGTCGAGGGCGAGTCGAGCATCGACGTCGTCATCAAGGCGGCGGGCGGCGAGACGCGCGCGCTCGAGCACGTGAACCCGAAGATCAAGGTGCCGCGCGAGCTGCGCGGCATCATCGAGACGGCGACCGCCCTCGACCCCGCGCACCGCTACCCGAGCGTCGAGGCGTTCGCCGACGACATCGCCCGCTACCTGCGCGACGAGCCGGTGCTGGCCGCGCCGGACACGTTCACGCAGAAGCTCAAGCGCTGGGTGAGCCGCCACCGCGGGCTCACGCTCGGCCTCGTGCTCGGCCTCGTGATGATGGTCTTCCTCGTCGCGGCGCTCGTGATGTGGCGCGGCGCGGTCGCGCTCCACGAGGAGAAGGCGGCCGCGCAGGCGCGCGAGGACGCGCAGCGGGTGGCGGCGCAGGCGCGCGAGGAGCGGCTCGTGGAGCTGTCCTCGGTCGTGAACGAGCAGGCGCACGCGATGGACTCGCGCTTCTACGCCTACGAGGCGCACCTGACCGGGCTCGCCGTGGTGTCGGAGTACCTGCTCCTGCAGCCCGACGCGCCGGCGGTGAAGCGCTACTTCCCGGACGACTTCGCCGACGCGTCGCGCGCGCCGCCGGACCTCACCGAGTCGCGCGCGTTCCACGGGTCGAAGGTGAGCTTCGACGAGCCCGACTTCGTGGCCGCGCCGGGCGTCGACATCGCCGCGCTCGAGCCGAAGCTGAACCAGATGTCGTCGCTCACGCCGGCGCTCGTGACGACGCTCCTCCGGAGCGCGGGGCCGGACGCGCTGTCGAAGCCGCGCGCCGAGCAGCGCGCGCTCGTCATCGACAAGGGCGTGCCCTTCGTCTTCACCTACGCGGCCATCCCCGAGGGGGTGCTCATCGGCTACCCCGGGCTCGGCGTCTACCCGGACGGCTACGACCCGCGCGAGCGCTTCTGGTACAAGCAGGCGAAGGCGAAGCCCGGGCCGCAGTGGGGCGCGGCGGAGGCCGACGAGAGCGGCATGGGGCTCCTGCTCACGTGCTCGATGGCGCTCCACGACGACGCGGGCACGCTGCTCGGCGTGGTCGCGCTCGATCTCGCGTTCCGCTACATCATCGACGAGCTACTCGAGCCCGACGAGCTCTCCGGGTACGGGGAGGCGTTCCTCATCGACGCCGAGGGGAAGGTCGTCATCCGCTCGACGCAGAAGGGGCTCACGGACGTCGAGAACTACAAGCAGCCGGCGTTCCGGCACACGGAGCTCCTGCCGTCGTTCGCGAAGCAGACGACCGGTCACGCGACCATCGAGGTCGACGGCGACAAGCTGCTCGCGGTGTGGTCGCGCCTCGCGGCGACGGGGTGGACCTACGCGTTCATCGGCCCCGAGAAGGTGCTCATCAAGCAGTAGGAGCCTGTAGCGCGTCAGGGCTTCGAGCGGATTCGAGGCGGGCCGGCCGCTCGACCGGTCGCGCGGCGCGCGGTAGCTTCGGGGCGTGGACGCGACGACCGCGACGCTCTCGACCCTCCGGAGGTTCGCCACCGCCGTGCGACCCGACCTGCCCGCCGTCGACGTGGCGCTCCCGGCCGCGCGCGCGCTGCTCGCGGCGGTCGGCGCCGACTACCGGGTCGTGGGCGGGGTCGCCGTGGTGCACCACGGCTACGAGCGCCTGACGGTCGACGTCGACGTGCTGCTCGGCCCCGAGGACGCCGCGCGGCTCGACGTGGGGCTCGCGGCGCACGGGTTCCGGCGCGAGGGCGCGCGGCGGCTCCGCCACGAGGCGACGGGGGTGCTCGTCGACCTTCTCGTCACGGGCGACGTGCTCCCCGGGCGCTCGGGGAGGCCCGTGCCCGCGGTGGCCGACGTCCCGGCGGTCGCCGAGGGCAGCGACGTCGCGGCGCTGCCGGCGCTCATGGGGCTCAAGCTCGACGCCGGGCGCCGGCAGGACGTCGCCGACGTCGTCGCGCTCCTGAAGACCCTCGACGACGGTGCCTACCTCGCCCTCGAGGCCGACGCACCGCGCGCGCACCGGGCCGCGCTGGCCGCCCTCCGCGACGAGGCCCTCGAGGAGCTCCGCTGGGCGCGCGAGCGGCCGACCTGAGCGGTCCGCGCTCCGCGCGTCGGTAAAAACGACGCGGGGCTTGCCCGAACGCGGCCGTCACGGGTCGAGCGAGCGACGCCCGCGCGCTCGCCGCGCGATCCCCTGCCCGAAGACGCAGGGGCCGCCGCGCGCCGCGCGAGGCCCCGAGCGCCGCACCTGGAGCTCCCGGTGATCCACGCTCCCGCCCGCCCGACCCGCCGCCGGCCCGCCCCCGGCCCCGCCTGCGCGCTCCTCGCCGCGCTCGCCGTGCTCGGCCCCGCCGCCGACGCCCGCGCCATCTCGCTGCCCTTCGCCGAGGAGGGCGACGGCTTCGCGACGCAGCACCGCGGCTGCGCGCTCCGCCTCGACCGCGGCGGCGCGACCTGGGCCGACGCGGCGGGCGCCGTCGTCCGCGTCGCGCTCGTCGGCGGCGGCGCGAGCGCCCCGCTCGAGGGCGACGGCCGCGTCCCGATCAGCGTCAGCGTGGGCGCGACCCGCGAGGAGCGGCTCGGGCGCACGCGCGTCGCCTGGCGCGACGCCTTCCCCGGCGTGGACATGACGCTGAGCGCGACCGCCGCCGGCCTGAAGCGGGAGCTCCTGGTCGCGCCCGGCGCCGATCCCACCCTCGTCCGCTTCGCCGTGACCGGCGCCACGCCGCGCGTCACCGCCGCGGGCGGTCTCGCCTTCGACGGCGCCCCCTGCCCGCTCGACGAGGCCCCGCCGGTCGCCTGGCAGGACGGCCCCTTGGGGCGCGAGATGGTCGCGGCGGCCTGGGTCGTCGAGGGCGGCGTCGTCGGCCTCGACCTCGCCCCCTGGGACCCGACGCGCCCCCTCCTCGTCGACCCGGTCCTCCCGGTCGGCGGCCTCTTCGGCCCGACCGGCGCCGAGGACTCCGCCGCGGCCGTCGTCGTCGCCCCGGACGGCGCGAGCTACGTCACGGGCGGCGGGCGGCAGGCGGGCAGCAGCAGCGAGGACGCCTTCGTCCTCGCCCTCACGCGCGCCGGCGAGCTCGCCTGGCTCGCGTGGTTCGGGGGCACGCGCGACCACCTGCTGCCGCCGACCTGCGCCGAGCTCGTCGTCCCGTCCGATCCGAACAGCGACTGCAAGACCTGGCAGGCGCACCCGGTCGGCGCCGGCGGCGCGGACGCGGGCGTCGCCATCGCGGTCGCCGGCGACCGGCTCGCGGTCGTCGGGCGCACCGTCTCGGTCGACTTCCCCGTGACCGCCCCGATCATGGCCGCTCCCGCCCTCGGCCCCGAGCCGACGCAGCGCTCGCGGCGCGACGGCTTCCTGCTCGTCCTCGACCGCGCGAGCGGCGCCCCCGTCATGAGCACCTACCTCGCCGGCGACGACAACGATCTCGTCAACGACGTGTTCTTCGACGCGCCGGACACCATCGCGGTCGCCGGCGGCACCAACAGCGCGCCCTGGGGCCCGGCCGCCGGCGCGCCGCCCGCCGCTCACCGCGGCCTGTACGCGTTCGCGTACACCGTGAAGCGCGCCGCGGGCGCCCCCGAGCGCTGGGAGGCGGCCCCCGTCTACGGCGCGGCCCCGTTCGTCGCGGTGCAGCCCGCCGGTCAGTCCCTCTTCCAGCGGGTCGTCGACGTCGGCGGCGAGCGCTGGTTCCTCGGCGCCAACGACCTCGCCCCGCTGCGCTGGCGCCCGGCTGGCCCCGGCCGCCCCGCGCCCGTGACCGACTGGCTCGGCGCGACCGCCGGCGCCGAGCTCATGGACGCGCACTTCATCTACCGCGACGCCGCCGGCCGGGCCGCCGTGATCCTCGTCGGCACCGCCGCGGGCGCGCTCCGCGGCTTCGACGGGCAGCCCTGCGGCAACGTCGTCGGCGCCGGCTGCGACGACGGCACCTGCAAGGCCTCCGACGCCTACGTGCTCTGGATGGTCGGCGACCACTGCGCGACCGCGCTCCACGTCGGCGGCTCGGGCCCGGAGGTGCTCTTCGACTCGGCCCGCGCGCGCTTCGACGACCGCGACCTCCTCGTCCTCGCCGGGCGCACCGGGTCGGGCGACCTGCCGGTGCGCGCCGCCGCCCAGCCACAGGCCGGGCAGGCCGTCGGCGCCGGCGTCGACGGCTTCCTCGCCGTCGTCGACCTCAAGAAGGGCGGCGCGAGCGTCGTCACCTACCTCGGCGGCGCCCCGAGCCCGCTCAGCGACGTGCTCACCTCCGACGACGTCCTCCGCGGCGTCGCCGTCAGCGCCGATCGCGAGGCCGTGGTGGTCGGCGAGACGCGCACGACCTTCCTCGACTTCGCGCGCGAGCTCGGCTTCCACGCGCCGCTGAACCCCGTGACGGAGCGCGGCCAGGCGGTCGTCGCGCGCATGCCGCTCGAGGTCGCCGACGTCTCGCTCACGCTCGCCTTCGCGGAGCCGGTGGTCCCGACGAGCCAGGCGACGACGCTCTCGCTCACGATCGCGAACGCCGGCACCGTCGACGCGCGCGGCGTCGCGGTCGAGCTCGACACCGGCGGGCTCACGTTCACGGCGAACGCGGCCTGCGAGCCCGGGACGACCCCCGAGTCGCTCGTCTGCCGCCCGCCCGGCGGGGTGGTGGCGGAGGGGGCGAGCGCGGTCCTCGAGCTCGGGGTCACCGCCCCGGCGACCGAGGGGATCTACTTCGTCAACGGCGTCGCCACCGCCGCGAGCTACGACCCGAACCACGCCAACGAGCGCGCCGGCGCCCAGCTCCGCGTGGGGGGCATCGACTTCGCGCCGACCGTCGTCATCGCCCCGCCGTCGATCGCGACGGACAGCGGCGGAAAGCGCGCCGTGGCCCCGGTCGACGGCGCCGTCCACGCGCGGGTGAGCGTGCGGAACGCCGCGACCACCGCGACCCGCGCCCGCGTCACCATCGCGTCAACGACGCCGCTCCGCGCGACGCTCCCCGCGGGGTCGCCGTGCCAGGCGGCGAGCTGCGGTGGCGCGAGCTGCCTGCCGCTCACCTGCGACACCCCGAGCCTCAGCCGCGCGAGCGCCGAGGCCGACGGGGTCGTCGGCGTCTTCGCCTTCTCGCACCGCGACCCGGCGCAGGTCGACGGCGGCGGCGTGACCGCCCGCGTCACGGTCACGACGACCGCGCTCGACGGGCTCACCGACGCCTTCCCCGGCAACGACGTCGACACGCTCGTCATCGATCTCCGCCGCCCCGACGCGGTGGCCGCCGCCGGCACGGCCGACCCGAAGACCGTCGCGTGGGGCAAGGCCGCCGTCGCGAAGCTCGTCGCGACCGATCTCGGGCCCGGGCACCTCGCGGCGATGCGCTTCGAGCTGACGCCCACACCGTTCCTCCCGGGCGCGCTGCCGGCGACCTGCCAGGCCGCGGGCTCGCCGGTGAAAATCACCTGCACGATAGCCCGCCCCCCCGAGGCCCCCGAGGTCGGCGCCGTCTACCTCCTCGACGTGCCGCTCGTCGCGCCGGCCGCGAACGCCGGCGTCGCCGCCGGCACCTTCGACCTGCCCTTCACCGTGGGCGACCCGGCCAAGGACCCGACCCCGCGCGACAACGCGGGCAAGGTGACCATCGCGATCCACACGGTCGACGTGCGCGTCGCGGGGCCCGACCCGGAGCCGCGCCTGCCGACCCACAAGCCCATCGACCTCGTCTGGACCGTCTCGAACGCCGCCGACGAGGACGCCCACGACGTCGTCGTGACCCGCACCTTCGGCCACCCGAAGGGCGTCAGGGTGAGCCGCGCCAGGGCCCTCGGCAGCGACTGCGCCGTGACGCCGGCGGCGACCTCGTCGAAGGTCGTCTGCACGCTCCCGACCCTCGCCGCCCACCAGTCGACCCCGCTCGAAACGCGCCTCGAGGCGCTCGGCCGCGGCTCCGTCTCGCTCGAGGTCACTGTCGCGACCCGCGAGGCCAACGCCTCGCGCGCGGTCGTGCTCACCTCGCTCACGGCGGTCGGCCCCGAGCTCCGCCCGACGCTCGCCCTCGCGAGCCCCGAGGTCGTCCGCGGCAAGCCGACCTCCGTCGACTTCGGGGTGACCTCCGACGAGATCGGCGCGTCGCCGCCCACGGGGAGCCCGCTGAAGCTGACGATCCCGCTGCCGGTGACCGTGGGCGCGAGCAGCGGCACGGCCGGCACGCCGACCGCGACGGACCTGCCCCTCGGCGTCCCCGGCGACGCCGCCGCCGGCAAGACCCTCGGCTACGCCCTCGCCTTCCCCGGCGGGCCGGGCGGCGCCTTCGTCGGGAGCGTCGCCGTCACCCCGACGCGCGTCGGCTCGACCTACGTCACCCTCGACGCGGCCGATCCGAACGACGAGGACACCGCGAACGACCGGCAGCGCGCCTTTCTCACGGTGCATGGCGCCGATCTCAGCCTCGGGCTCGGGGTGCCGAAGACGGCCGAGCGCGGCGCGCGCTTCACGGTCGCCGCGGCCATCGACAACGCCGGCCCCGCCGACGCCGCCGACCCGCGCCTCACGCTCTCGTTCGCGACGGCCGACCTCGCCCCGGTCGAGCCGACCGCGAGCGGCTGCACGATCGTGCGCGACCCGGCGAAGACCGAGCTCCGCTGCGACCGCCCGGCGCTGAACGGCGAGGTCGTCATCTACCCGATCGAGCTCACCGCCCTCGCCGCGGGAGACAAGGTCCTGAGCTTCGCGCTCGCGCAGCGCGGCGACCCGTGGGAGCCGAAGCTCGACGCGAAGCGGACCGTCAGCGTCACCGGGCCCGACGTCGCCGTCGAGCAGGCGGGCGTCACGCCGCGCGCGGTGGTGACCCGTGGACAGGACGTCGAGGCCCGCTTCCGCGTGCAGAACCTCTCCGAGAACGCCGCGGCGAGCGGCGTCGTCGTGGCCGTCACCCACGCCGCGGCCGGCGTCGGGGACTGCGCCGCGCCGCTCACGGACATCACGCTCGCCGCGGACGCCCCCTGCACCGTCGCCGCCGGCGGAGCGAGCTTCCGCTGCGACCTCGCCGCGCGCGAGGTCGCGACGGTGAAGGTGGCGATGCGCGCGGCGTGCGCGGGCTCGCAGAAGACGACGCTCGAGGCGACGCCGAAGGATCCCGAGGCCGACACGACCAACAACCGGGCGTGGGCGACCGTCGCGGTCGAGGCCCCCGCGCTCGCGGTCGCCGTGACGCCCGCTCCCATCAGCGGCCCGCACGAGCAGGCCCTGACCGGCACCATCACCGTCTCCGACGCAGGCGGCGCCGGCGTCGGCGTCGGCCCGGGGGAGGCGATCAAGGTCGAGGCCCCGCTCCCGGCCCCCTTCGAGCTCGTCTCCGCCACCCCGAGCAGCGGCTCCTGCAGCGGCTCCCAGAGCAAGGTGAGCTGCGAGCTGGGCGCGCTCCCCGCGAACGGGAGCGCCACCATCGCGATCTCCGCGCGGTCCACCGCCGGCCCCGCGGTGCGCGAGCTGAAGGTCACCGCGACGCCCCCCGGCGGCGACCCGGCGACTGGCCGCGGCACGCTCCGCGCGCGCGGCGCGGACCTCGCGCTGACCGTCGTGAGCGCCCCGAGCGGGAAGCTCACCGGCGAGCGCGGCGAGTGGGTCCTCCGGGTCGACAACCTCGGGACCGGCGCCGCCGAGTCCCCCGCCATCGCCATCACCGAGCCGTCGGCGCTCATCGAGGCCGTCACGGTCGACGGCGTGACCTCCTGCGCGGCGACGACGAGCGGGCGGGTGTGTCGCCTGCCGGCCACCGTGGAGGCCGCCGGGGGCAGCGCGACCGTCACCTTCGGGGCGCGCTTCCGGCGGGCCGGCGACGTGCTGATCCCGGCGCGCGTCACCTCGCGCTACGAGCCGGACGAGGTCCCGACGAACAACGCCGGGAACCTCGAGACCCGCGTCCGCGGCCCGAACCACGCCGTGGGCGTCGCCGCCCTCCCGGACCTCGCGGCGCCGGGCGCCCCGGTGACGGTGCAGCTCACCGTGCAGAACGTGGGCGACGCCGACGCCCCCGCCACCACCGCGAGCCTCGCCCTCGGCGCGCGCCTCGCCGTGCAGAGCCTCGGCGCCGGCTGCACGGCCTCACAGGGCGTCGCGCGCTGCCCCGTCGCCCCGCTCAGCGTCGGCGACGGCGTGACCTTCAACTTCCAGATCGCCGGCGCGACCCCGTCGGCGAACACGCTGGTCGCCGAGATCGCGCGCGTGGGCGACGACACGGACGCGAGCAACGATCGCGACGTCGCGACCCTCGTCATCCAGGGCCCGGACAGCGACGGCGACGGCGTCCCCGACGCGCAGGAGGACCAGGGGCCGAACGGCGGCGACGCCAACGGCGACGGCGTCCCCGACGGAAGTCAGGGCAACGTCACGTCCGTCGCCATCCCGAAGTACGGCCCCTTCATCGCCGAGTCGGCCGCCGGGACGCTCCTCCAGCTGACCGCCGCGACGACGTCCGTGCCGCTCCCCGAGAGCGTGACCGGCCCCATCGGGACCTTCACGTTCAAGGTGTTCGGCGTCACCCCGGGCGGGCTCACGACCATCCGCTTCACCTTCCCGTCGGGCGTCCCCGCCGGCTCCTGGTGGAAGCTCGTCGGCGCGCAGTGGAGCGAGTTCACGTGGGACGGGACCACCGGCGCCCGCGTCGTGTCGCCGCAGGTGCTCGAGCTCGTCATCCGGGACGGCGGCCGCGGCGACGAGGACGGTGTCGCGAACGGGGTCGTCGTCGATCCGGGCGCCCCGACGCTCCTCGTCCTGCGCGTCGACGACGCCGGCGACGGCGGCGACGCCGCCCCGGGCGACGGGCTCTGCGCGCAGACGGGCGGCGGCTGCACCCTGCGCGCCGCGCTCGAGGAGGTGAACGCCCTCGGCGAGGCCCGCTACGTCGTCCTCGCGTTCGACGCGCCCGCGACGATCGCGCCCGGCGCGGCCTTCCCGCCCGCGACGACCCCGATCGTCGTCGACGCCACCGGCGTCGCGGCGGGCGACGGCCCGGGCGTCACGCTCTCCGGAGCCAGCGCCGGCGCCGTGACGAGCCTCCTCGCGTTCGCCGTCCCCGGCTGTGGCCTCGCCGGGGTCAAGCTCGTCGACGTCGCTGGCGACGGCCTCCTCGTGACCGCCCCCGGCGCGCGCGTCGCCGACAGCTGGCTCGGCCGCCCCTACTTCTCCGGCTTCGGCTCCCCCCCGGTCCACGCCGCCCTCCGCGGCGAGGGCGCCGACCGGCTGCGGGTCACCGCCACCTGGCTCGGCCTCACGGGCGACCGCGCGCGCTACGGGCTCGACGTGTCCGGCGCGGACGTCGTCGTCGAGGACGTGCGCGTGAACCTGAGCCCGCTCGACGGTGAGCGCCCGATGGGGAACCTCCCGGTCGGCGTGCAGCTCCGCGACGCGCCGCGCGCGCTGCTCGAGCGCCTCGCCATCGGCGGCGGGCAGACGGGCGTCCGCGTCACGGGCGACGCGGCGGGCGCGGTCCTCCGCGACAGCGTCCTCGGCCTCGGCGCCGACGGCCTCTGCCACGCCTTCACCCGCGACGACCCCGGCCCGGCGGCCACCGGGCGCGGGCCCTGCCTCGATCAGACCTACGTGGGCGTCTCCCTCGACGACGCCCACGGCTTCACGGTCGGCGGCCTCGACCCGGGCGATCGCAACGCGTTCGGCAACCACGCGACGGCCATCGAGATCGTCGGCGGGAGCTCCGGGAACCGCGTCCTCGGGAACCTCATCGGGCTCGCCGCCGACGGGACCTGCCAGCCGGCCCCCGACCTCGGCGTCGCGACCCTCTACGACGGCCTCTGCCGCCTCTACACGGCCGACGGCGTCCTCATCGCCGACAGCCCCGACAACCTCGTCGGCCTCCCGGGCGCCGGGAACACCTTCGGCGCGGCCGCGCTCCGAGTCACGGGCGCCGGCGCGACCGACACCCGCGTCGAGGGCAACTGGCTCGGCCTCTTCTCGGACCACGTGACCCCGGTGCTGCCGGGGTTCACCTCGCTCGCCGCGGCGACCGTGCACGTGATGGGCGGCGCGAGCGGCACCCGGATCGTCGACAACACGCTCTCCGGCGTCGTCGTCGAGGGGGCGGCGACCGCCGACACGCTGCTCCTCGACAACCGCGTCGGCCTCCTCCCCTCGGGCCTCGCGCTGCCCGCGCCGACCGGCGGCTTCGACACCTACTGGCGCACGTGGCCGCGCGGCGTCATCGTGCGCGACGGCGCCCCGCGGACGCGCGTGGTCGGCGGCGTCATCGCGAGCGCCAGCGCGCCCTGCGTCGTCTTCGAGGGCGCGGTCGACCCCGGCGTCGAGGACGCGCTCGTCGGCCTCACGCGCGACGCCCGGGCCGTCACCGTGTGCCAGGACGGCGGCCTCCTCGTCCAGGGCGGCACGACGGGCGCCGTCGCGCGCGGGAACCGCTTCGGCGCCTGCGGCGTCGACGCCTCGGCGGAGCTCCGGCGCGCGTGCGCCCGCGTCGGCGGGACCTCGGTCGGCGGCGGCGCCCGCGGGACCGCGCTCACCGACAACGTCTTCGGCCTGCTCGGCGGCCCGGACGCCGGGACGTGGGGGGAGGTGGTGGCCTACCCGAACCCGGTCGTGATCCTCGAGGAGGCGCCTGCCACGCGGCTCGTCGGCAACACGCTCCTCGGCGGCGCGCCGTGGGCCGTGTACGACCGCGCCTCGTTCTTCGGCGACTACGCCGACCCGGAGGACGGCGCCGTGCTCCTCGGGAACCGGGTGGGCGTCGACCCCGACGGCGCGCGCCGCGGGGCGCCGAGCGGGCACGGGATCCTCGCCGTCGGCTCGTACGCGACCATCGGGGGCGTCGGCCCGGGCGAGGGCAACGTCATCGTCGGCGCGGGCGGCGCCGGGATCGCCGTCGGGCAGGTCGCGGGCGTCGTCGTCCGCGGCGACGTCCTCGCCGACAACGGCGGCCTCGGCGTCTCCCTCGGCGGCGGCGACTGTCCGCTCCCGAACGACCCCGGCGACACCGACGGCGGCGCGAACGGCGGGCAGAACCACCCGCGGGTGGGCGGCTACGTCGCCGACCCGCCGAGCGCGGTCGCGACGCTCGGCTCGCGCGCCGACACCGCCTACGTCATCGACGTCTACGCCGTCGCCGCCCCCGATCCGAGCGGCCACGGCGAGGCCGACGCGTGGCTCGGGCAGGCCTCCGTCACGACCGACGCCGCCGGCGACGGCGCCGTCACCGTCGCCCTCGCCCGCGCGCTCCTGCCGGGCGAGCGCCTGACCGCGATCGCCACCGGCCCCGACGGCAGCTCGGAGCTCGGCCCCGCGGCGCGCCCCGACGCGGTCGGCGTGGCCGACCTGCGCCTGTCCCTCTACGCTGAGCCCGCCGCGACCGGCGCGTGGGGCTATGTCGTGGTCGCGGTCGAGAACGCCGGCCCCGACGCCGCCCCGAACGCCACCGCCACGCTCACGGCGCCGGCCGGGGTCGAGCTCGGGGCGATCCTCGACATCGAGGGCGGGAGCTGCGCCGGCGACGCCGCGAGCGCCACCTGTGAGCTCGGCACGCTCCCGAGCGGCGCCTTCTGGCAGGTCGTCTACGCCGTCCGGAGCAGCGTCCCCGGCCGCTACGACCTCGCGGTGACGGCCGACAGCGACGCGAGCGACCCGGCGAGCTGCGACGACGTCGACAGCGTCGGCTTCACCGTGGGCTCGGTCGGCTACCTCCTGACGGGTCAGCTGCGCGACCACCAGAGCCAGTGGCCCGCCGGGAGCGCCGTCCCCATCGACCTCACGGTGCACCGCTGGAACTTCGCCGGCGCCATCGACGGGCTCACGGCGGCGGCGACCGTCCCCGGCGGCGCCGTCGTGGTCGGCGGGACGCACCCGTGCGCCCAGGACGGCGCCACCGTCACCTGCGCGCTCGGGACGCTCGCGGCCGGCGCGCCGACCCTGACGGCGACCATCGAGCTCGCCTTCCCGAGCGCGGGCGCGTACGAGGTCCCCGTCCGCGTCGAGGCGGCGGGGCCGAACCGCGAGGGGCTCGCGCTCGCCACGGTCTACCCGACCATCCTCGCCGCGGCGCCCGCGCTCTCGCTCGCCCTCGACGGACCGCCCGCGGCGGCGCCCGCCGGGACGACCCAGGCGTGGACGGCCACCGTCGGCAACGCCCGCGCGACCGCGCTCGACGGCGTGGTGCTCGCGCTCGACGTCCCGCCGGGCGCGGTCTACCGCGGGGCGGACGCGGCCTGCGGCTTCGTCGACGACGCCGTCCTGTGCTTGCTCGACGCCGTGCCGGCGAGCGGGGAGCGCGTCGTCACCGTGCTCCTCGACGCGCCGCCCGCGAGCGGCGTCGTCGCCGCCTGCGCGCGCCGGGACGTCGGCGCCGGCCCGCCCGACGAGGCCTGCGCGAGCGCGTCGGTGGCCGTGAGCGCCGTCGACCGCGCGGTCACGACGACGACGCCGCTCGTCGCCATCGAGCGCGGCGCGCTCGCGCCGCTCGTCTTCCGGGTCGCGAGCGCCACGGGGGCCGCGGCGACGACGCTCGCCGTGACCGCCGACGGGCCGCTCGACGACGCGCTCGCCCCGGACTGCGCGCGCGACGGGGCGGCGCTCACGTGCGACGTCCCGGCGCTCGCGCCGGGAGGGGTGGCCGAGGTCGCGCTCGAGCTCGTGCCGGGAGCCGCGTCGACGCTCCGGCTCACCGCGCGCCTCGCCGATCCCGCGGACGCGAACCCCGACAACGACGTCGCGGACGCGCTCCTCCTCGTGTCGGCGGCCGGCGAGTGCGGCGCGGACGACGCCGTCCCGCTCTTCGTCGACGGCGAGGGCGCGGCGCTCGACGCGGACGGCTTCGAGCCGGCCGGCGCGGCGGCGACGCCGGTGGCCTGGGCGCTCGCGGACGCGAGCGGCGCGCTGACGACGCCGGCGCTCGCGCTCCCGGCGGGCACAAAGAGGGTCCGGGTCGCGTGGCGCGACGCGCGCGCGCTCGGCGACGGCGACAGCGCGGCGCTCGAGCTCGCGCGGGGCGACGGCGACTGGACCGCGCTCGAGGCGCTCGAGCCCCGGGATCCGACGGCGCCGCCGTGGGAGGAGACGGTCGTCGAGGTGACGCCGGGGGACGAGGGCGCGCTGTCCCTGCGCTGGGTCGCCGAGGCGGCCGAGCCAGGGGCCTTCGCGCTCGGCGCGGCGCGGGTGACGGCGTGCGTGCCGAGCGGGCCGGCGCGGCCGCTCTCCGTGACGGCGAGCCCGGCGTTCGCGGCGGCTGCGCTCGACGGCGAGGCGGCGACCGCGTTCTCGGTCACGAGCGGGGTCGATCTCGACGACGCCGCGCTGCGGATCGCCGTCTCCGATCCCGACGCGCTGCTCGCGGCCGCCGTGGCCGGGGGCTGGTGTGCCCTCGACGACGCCGGCGCCACCTGCGTCCTCCCGCCGCTCACCGCGGGGGAGGCGGTCGCGGTCGTCGTCAGCGGCGCGAGCGCGCGCGACGCCCGCGTGGACCTCGCCGCCCGGGTCCTGGCCCCCGTCACCGATCCCGACGCGGCGCGAGCCGAGGCGGTCTGGCGCTTCGGCGAGCCCGCGGGGGAGCGCGGGGCGCTCGGGTGGACCGTCCCGGCGCTCGCGCTCGCCCCCGGCGAGGCCGGCGCGGCCACGCTGCTCGTGACCGGGGACGGGGGCGGCGTGTTCCCCGGCGGGCTCGCGCGGGTCCGCGGCGAGCCGGGCCTCGCGGTGACGTCGCCGGACCCGCGCTGCGCGCCCGTCGGCTTCGACCTCGCCTGCGCGGTCGCGCTCCTCGGCCCCGGCGAGAGCGCCGCGATCCCGGTCGCGGTGGCCGGCGAGGCCGACGGCGCCTGGGTCGTCGTGGGGTCGCTCGACGGCGCGCTCGCCGGTCCCGAGGCGCCGCTCGCGGTGACCGTCGCGGGCGATGGCGCGCTGTCCGTCGCCTTCGACCCGCTCGTGACCGCGCCGGAGGCGCGCGAGCCGGCGCTGCTCACGCTCGTCGTGACGGCCGAGGGCGGCGCGGTCGCTGGCGGTCGGGTGAGCGTGGCCGGCGCGGGCGCGTCGCTCCGGACGCTGACGTCCGCGGGCGCGACGTGCGGCGCGGCCGCCGCGGAGGGCGTGTGCGAGCTCGGGCCGCTCGCGGCGGGCGCGACGGCGGAGATCGCCGTGGAGGTCCTGACCGACGACGCCGGCCCGGCCGGGATCGCCGCGCGGATCGAGCGCGGGCCGCTCGGGGGGCACCCGACCGCGAGCCTCACCTGGCGCGCGCTGCGCGACTGCGACGCGCACCCCTGCGAGGGCGGCGGCGCCTGCGTGGGCGCCACCTGCGACCCGGTCGCGGGCTGCGTGATCGAGGGACGCGACGGGCTCGCCTGCGCGGTGGCGGACGCGTGCGGGGCGGCGGGGCTCTGCGTCGCCGGGGTGTGCGAGGCGGCGCCCGCGTGGGGCTGCGACGACGGCGACCCCTGCACCGAGGACGCCTGCGACGTTGGCGGCGCCTGCGTCCACGCCGCCTCGACCGGCGCGTGCGCGCTCGACTGCTACAGCGCCGCGGCGTGCGTCGACGGCGCCTGCGTCGGGAGCACCCCCACGGACTGCGACGACGGCGACGCCTGCACCGTCGACGCCTGCGTCGCGGGGGTCGGCTGCACCCACGCGCCGTCCTCGGCGCCGGGCTGCGCGGCGTGCGTCCCGGTGTGCGGCACGCGCGAGTGCGGGGCCGATCCCGTCTGCGGCGCGTCCTGCGGCGCCTGCGACGCTGGCGAGGCGTGCGTGATCGGGTCGTGCGTGCCCGATCCCTGCCCGGATCTCGGCGAGGCCGGCTGCTGCGACGGGAGCCTGCGCGTGCGGTGCGGCGCTGGGGGCGTCGTGGCGGAGGACTGCGCGGATCCGGACGGCGCGGACAGCGCGTGCGGGTGGGACGAGGCCGCGGGCGCGGCGACCTGCGGCGGGGCAGGCGAGCCGCCCGGGCCGTGTCCGTGGGCGCCGGAGTGCGAGGACGACGACGCCGCCTGCGACGACCACGACGACTGCACCGCGGACACCTGCGAGGACGGGCGCTGCGTGAGCGTCGAGATCGCGGGCTGCCGGAGCCCCGACGGCGACGACGCGGACGTCGTCGAGAGCGACGCCGACGACGCGGACGTCGTCGAGAGCGACGCCGACGACGCGGACGTCGTCGAGAGCGACGCCGACGACGCGGACGTCGTCGAGCCCGAGCCGGACGTCGTCGAGCCCGAGCCGGACGTCGTCGAGCCCGAGCCGGACGTCGTCGAGGAGGTCGTCGAGCCCGACACCGCCATCACCTCGCCGGACACGGACACGGGCCCGGGCGACACCGCGGCGGCGCCCGACACCGCCCCGCCCGCCGACGGGACCGCCGCCGACGCCGCGAGCGACGCGGTCGCCGGCGCGGACACGGGCCGCCAGGTCACGAAGACGAGCCGCAGCAGCGGCTGTTCCGGGGGTGGCGCGCCCGCGGGCTCGCTCGCGACGCTGCTCCTGCTCGCGCTGCTCGCCCTCGCGCGGGCTCGCCGGCGCCCAGCCTGATCAGTAGGGCGTCGGCGGCCGCTTCAGCCCCGGCGCGACCGCCGCGAGCAGCCGGTCCTCGGCCTCGCGCATCGCCGCGGCCTCCTCGGGCTCGCCGTGGTCGTGCCCGAGCAGGTGGCAGAAGCCGTGCACGAGCAGGAACACCGCCATCCCGTCGAGGTCGAGCTCGGTCTTCCCGGCCTCGATGGCCGCGGTCTCGACGCTGATCACGATGTCGCCGAGCGGCGCGAGCCCCTCCTCGGGGCCGACCACCTCCTCGCCCTCGTCCATCGGGAACGAGAGCACGTCGGTCGGCTTGTCCTCGCCGCGCCACTCCGAGTTCAGCTCGCGGATGTTCTCGTCGTCCGTGAGCACGAGCGAGAGCTCCCGGTCCTCGAGCCCCTCGGCGACGAGCAGCGCCTCGGCCACCGCCGCGAGCCGCTCCCCGAGCGCCTCGTGCGCCTCCGCCGCCCCCTCGAGGATGACGTCCACGCGCTCCATGCTCACCCCTCGTCCCGATGCACGGTGCCCGGCGCGAACGCCGGCAGGCACACCGCGATGTACTCGGCGCCGTCGTCGCCCGGCGTGCTGTAGCGCACCCACTCGCCCGGCTCGCAGACGACCGCCTGCCCCGCCGCGACCGTCATCCGCCCGCCCTCGTGCTCGACGTCGAGCGCGCCGCGCAGCACCACCGTCACCTCGCGGAACTCGGGCCGCTGCCCGGGCTCCACCCAGCCGCCCGGCGAGCGCATGTGGGCCACCGACACCGCGGCGTCCCCGGTGTTCACGCGCCCGACGTACTCGTCGATGAGCTTCGGCTTGTTCCCGGCGGCCTCGACGCGGGTCGCCCCCTCGATGAGCCTGGGCATCGCTATCCCTCCGTCCCCTCGGCCGCCTCGCGCTCGGCCGCGACGAGCGTCTCGTCCGCGACCTCCCGCGCCGGCGCGCGCGGCTCGGACGCGCCGTTCCCACCGGCGCCGTCGCCCTGCGCGCGCGCCCGCTCGGCGCGTCGCGCGTCGTCCTGGTCGTAGGCGCGCACGATGCGCATCACGAGCGGGTGCCGCACGACGTCCTCGGGGTGGAACTGGCACACCTCGATGCCCGGCGTGTCGCCGAGGAGGCGCGCCGCGTGCGCGAGGCCGCTGCGGTCGCGGTCGGGGAGGTCGGTCTGCGTCACGTCGCCCGTGACGACCGTCTTCGTGCCGAAGCCGAGGCGCGTGAGGAACATGCGCATCTGCTCGCGCGTGGCGTTCTGCGCCTCGTCGAGGATGACGAACGCGTCGTTCAGCGTGCGCCCGCGCATGAACGCGAGCGGCGCCACCTCGATGACCTGCTCGCTCAGGTACTTGTGGACCCGCGGCATGTCGAGCATCTCGTAGAGCGCGTCGTAGAGCGGGCGCAGGTAGGGGTTCACCTTCTCCGCCATGTCGCCGGGCAGGAACCCGAGCTTCTCGCCGGCCTCGACGGCCGGGCGCGTGAGGATGATGCGCTTCACCTCGTGGTTGGCGAGCGCCGCGACCGCCATCGCCATCGCGAGGTAGGTCTTCCCGGTGCCGGCCGCGCCGATGCCGAAGACGAGGTCGTGCTCGCGGATGGCGTCGATGTAGTGCTTCTGCGACAGGTTCTTCGGCGCGATCTTCTTCTTCCCGCCGGCGACGAAGACCGTGTCGAGGAAGACGTCCGCGAGGCGCGTGCCGTGCCCGGTCGAGACGATGCGCACGCCGCGCGGGATGTCGGCCGAGAACACCTTGAAGCCGCTCCGCGCGAGCTCGTAGAACTGGTCGAGCGTCTCCCCGGCGACGGTGACGTCGTGGTCCTCCCCGGAGAGCGCGAGCGTGTTGCCGCGCGCGTTCACCTCGACCTGGAGGAGCTGCTCCACGATCTTCAGGTTCTTGTCGTTGGGGCCGCAGAGCTGCTGGAATGCGTCGCGGTCGTCGAAGCGGAGCGTCGTCGTCGTGGTCACGTCACCTCGGGGGCTGACCGATGAGCTGAGGGGACGTAGCGCATCTCGGGCCCCGAGAGCAATCACCGAGGCTCGCCGCGCCCGTGGAGTGCGCTCCGCCGCCGCCTGTGTTAGCGGAGGGATCCGGATCCCGCCCGCCGATCGGAGGCCCCATGCGCGTCGCCCGCTACGCCCTCGCCGCCCTCGCCGCCCTGAGCCTCGCCGTCGCCGCGGCCCCGGTCGCCCACGCGAAGCCGCCGCGCGCCGCCGACGCCGGGCGCCTCGAGCCCGCCCACACGATCGCGGTCATCGCGGGCGTGCTCAAGTGGGACGAGCCCGGCCTCCCCGCCTTCTCGGACCACCACCGCAAGGACGTCGAGCTCGACGCCCTCCTCGGCACCCTCGGCGTCCCGAAGGAGCGCCGCACCCTCCTCCTCGACGCCGACGCCACCTCCGACGCCATCAAGGCCGCCCTCGTCCGCGCCATCGCCCAGGCGGGCCCCGAGGACACGCTCGTCTTCTACTTCGACGGCCACGGCATCCTCCACAAGGGCGGCCGGATCATCTTCGCGAGCAGCGACGCCCGCGCCGGCAAGAAGAGCGGCCTCCACCTCGACGAGCTGCCCGCCCTCTTCACGAAGGGCAGGGCCTTCAAGGGGCGCCGCGTCGTGCTCCTCGCGGACTGCTGCCACTCGGGCGGCCTCGGCGCCGTCGCCGCCGCGCTCTCGAAGGCCGGCATCGACGCCGTCGCCCTCACCTCCGCCGAGGCGTCGAAGGTCTCGACCGGCAACTGGACCTTCACGCAGACGCTCATCGACTGCCTCGGCGGCAAGGCCACCTGCGACGTCGACGGCGACGGCAGCATCACCCTCGGCGAGGTCCACGCCGAGGCCGGCGACGCCCTCATGTACCGCGAGCAGCAGCGCGTCGGCTACGCCCCGCACGGCGTCGGCGACGGGCTCGTCCTCGCGACGACCCGCCACGACGACCCGGCGCTCGAGCCCGGACAGGGGCGCCGCGGCGAGTGGGTTGCCCTCGAGCGCGGCGGCAAGACCGAGGTCGGGCGGATCCTCGGCGGCAAGGGCGCGGACCTCGTCGTCAGCCTCTACCACTACGCCGACGAGGAGCGCGTCACGGTGCCGGCGAGCGCCGTGCGCCCGCTCAGCGGCAAGACCTGGCCCGTCGGCGCGAAGATCGACGTGCTCTACGAGCGGCAGCCCTACCTCGCCGTCGTGAAGAAGGTCGACGGCTGGCTCCACCTCGTGACCTACCCCGGCTGGGACGCGAGCTGGGACGAGTGGGTCGGCCCGGACCGCATCGTCGGCGCGCACGCGGACCGCCCGGCCGGCGCCGAGCCCGCCGGCCCCGCGCTCGCGGCGGGGCAGGTGCGCGTCGAGTGGCAGGGCGCCTGGTACGTCGCGGACGTCACCGGCAAGAAGGGCGAGCTCACCTGTGTGCACTACGTCGGGTGGGGCCCCGAGTGGGACGAGTGCGTGCCGGCTGCGCGCCTGAGGACGAAGTGAGGCGGGCCGTGGGGCGGGTCGGGCAGGTCCGAGTCGCGCTCGCGGCGCTCGCGCTCGGCGGGCTCGCGCCGCCGGCGGCGCGCGCGTCGGAGGGCGGCACGCAGGAGTCGCTCGAGTACGTCGAGCGCGAGGGGATCCTGCTCGGCGTGGAGGTCGGCACGGGGGGCCTCATCTGCTCCGGCACCGGCTGCGGCTCGTTCCTCTCGAGCGGCTCGTTCGATCTGCACGCGGGCGCCATGCTCGGCCCGAAGCTCGCCGCCCTCCTCGACATCTGGTGGATGTTCCGGAACGACGCCGACTTCACCATCAGCCAGGGCATCATGACGCTGACGATGCGCTTCTGGCCCATCGACCACCTGTGGCTCGCCGGCGGTCTCGGCGCGGGCCGCACCGGCCACGAGTACGACGGCACGGCGCGGCTCGAGGACGACCAGTCGCAGTGGGTCATGGCCTTCCACGCCGCCGTCGGCTGGGAGCCCCTCGCGACCGAGTACTTCGGCCTCTCGCTCGCCTTCCGCTACGGGACGGGCTTCTGGGCGGAGGGCGACTCGCGCGTCCACAGCCTCGCGCTCACCGTGGGCCTCGACTTCTATTGAGGGATTCGGGATTCGGGAGCTTGCTTCGAGCCGGCGGCGACGCTACCCCGGGGACATGAGCACCGCCCGCCGAACGCCCATCGCCCTCGCCGTCCCGGCCATCCTGGCCCTCACGCTCGCCGCCTGCCCGGACGACGGCGGCGGCGGCGGCAGCGACACCGCCGACGTCACGGACACCGTCGCCCCCGGCGACACGGGCGGCGGCGACACGGCCGGGGATACGGGCGGCGACGACGTCGACACCGCCGACGCGAGCGACGGCTCGGACACGGCCGACACGGCGGACGCGGCCGACACCCGGGACACGGCGGACACGGGCGGACCGTGGAGCTGGCCGTGGCCGGCCGAGACCCTCGCGATCCCGGCGCACGCGAGCTGGAAGACGACCGTCGCCTACCCGACGGACCCGTTCTTCGCGGTCCCGCCGGACGGCGAGCTCTCCGGCCCGCGCTGGGTGAAGTTCCTCGTCGCGACGGGCGACCCGACGCGCGTGATCTTCCAGGACAGCAAGACCTACGTGCTGCACTACGCCTTCGCGTCCGAGCGCATCCCGGCCTTCGAGGGCCTGACGCCCAGCGCCTTCGACGCCGTCACCCTCCCGAACGACGGGAAGCGCGCCATCCTCGGCGCCGTCCTCTACGCGCCGCGCGTGGCCGGCCGCGACGAGGCCGCCGTGCAGCTCGTCGGCAGCGACCCGTACGACCCGCGCGTCGTCGACGCGGTCATGGACCTCGTGCGCGCCGCGATCGTCCCGGCGCAGGACGCCGCCGAGCCCGAGCTCTTCTACTTCCCGACCTACGAGCAGGCGGCCTCCGTGGAGGCCCTCGCCGACGACTACGCGGCGCTCGGGATCCGCGTCGACACCGCGGCGCGCTGGGCCGGCGGCGACCTCTGCTACGCCGACGGGTGGGCGATCGGCCGCCTCGTCCACGTCGCGGGCGGCGACATCGCGGCCGCCTGGACGGCCGGCGATCTCCTGCCGACGGACATCCTGCTCACCGACGGGGTCCCGGCCGAGGTGCCGCACGTGGCGGGGATCGTGTCGCTGACGCCGTCCTCGCCGAGCTCCCACGTGGCGATCCTCGCGCACACGCTCGGCATCCCCTTCGTGCACCTGACGGACGCCGCCGAGCGCGACGCGGCGCTCGCGCTGACCGGGCGCCTCGTGGCGCTGCGCGGGTTCGCAGGGAGCGTGGGCGGCTTCGGCGCGTGCGACGTGGACCTCACCGACGTCGAGGGGCGCCTCGACGCGGGCGACCTCGCGGCGCTCCTCCGCCTCCACGACCCGCCGACCCTCGACATCGCCGACAAGGCCGCCGCCGGCGCGCTCTCGACCGACGCCGCGACGCTCACGGCGGCGGACGTCGCCCGCTACGGCGGGAAGGCGTCGCACTTCGGGCTCCTCCGGCGGACGCTCCCCGACAACTCGCCGAGCCCGGCCATCGCGTTGTCGTTCGACCTCTGGGACGCGTTCCTCGACCGCCCGGTCGCGAGCGGCGGGACGCTGCGGGCGGCGATCGCCGCGCGCCTCGCGGGGTACGCGTGGCCGCCGGACATCGCCGCGCTCGACGCGGATCTGACGGCCATCAAGGCGCTCATCACGGACGACGTCACGTTCGGCGCCACCGAGCAGTCCGCGGTCCTCGCGGCGCTCGAGGGCGCCGGCTTCGAGCCGACCGCGAAGATCCGCTTCCGGAGCTCCACGAACCTCGAAGACACCGAGCAGTTCGTGGGTGCGGGCCTCTACGACAGCTACAGCGGCTGCCTCGCCGACGACACCGACGCCGACGCGACCGGCCCGAGCCGCTGCGACGCGACGGAGTCGAAGGAGCGCGGCGTCTTCCGCGCGATCCAGAAGGTCTACGCGAGCTTCTACAACCTGAACGCGGTGCTCGAGCGGCTGCGCTACGGGATCGCCGAGAGCCGGGTCGGGATGGCGCTCCTCGTGCACCCGAGCTTCCCGGACGACATCGAGCTCGCGAACGGCGTCGCGACCTTCACCGAGCGCGGCTACTCCTCGCACTACGACCTGGTCTCGCAGGTCGGCGCGGTGAGCGTGACGAACCCGGACGGGAGCGCGCGCCCCGAGGTCGTCACGGGCGACAACTACAGCTTCGGCCGCTACTTCTATCCGCAGGAGGGGTCGAGCCTCCTGCCGCTCGGGCAGCACGTCCTCGTGTGGCAGGACGACTACGACGCGCTCTGCGACCTCCTCGACGCGGTCGGCGAGGCGTGGGGCGCGCCGCTCCCGCCGAGCACGAACTTCGTGCTCGATCTCGAGTACAAGAAGGTCGCGCCGGCGGGTGACCTCGTGGTGAAGCAGGTGCGGCCGCTGCCGCTGCCCGACCGGACGCCGAGCGTCGGGACGTACCTCCTGCCGACGGACGCGCCGCTCACGCTGTGCACGTTCCAGGGCGAGGCGGGGACGGCGCTCGGGAACCACCGGTTGAAGGTGCGGCTCGCGCTCACGGCGGAGGGCACGTGGCTCGCCGAGGGGCCTGACGCGACCTGGCTCAGCGAGGCGGAGGCGGTCCTGCCGGACCTCGCGAGCGGGGAGACGACGACGCGGAGCGGCGACCCGACGGCGTGGCCGGGCTACACGCACCGGGTGAGCGGCGACGACGTGACGGACGGCTGGCAGGAGGGGAGCGGTGCTGCGGCGCGGGACCTCGCGCTGACGACGCAGGTGGTGCGGCTCGCGAGCCCGTCGGGGAGCCCGCTCGTGCGGCTCGACGACCTCTACGCGACGCTGACGGCGAGCTACGCGACGCCGCAGCCGGAGCAGACGTGGGAGGGGTGGACGACGACGAGCGAGGACTACGTGCGGCTCGGGCCGTGCCCGCCGGAGACGGGGACGGTGCCGGGGGAGATCCCGGTCCACCGCGAGGGGACGGTGGGCGCGGTGACGGTGGCGGTGGACTTCGCGTGGCCGTCGGCGGATTTCGGGGCGGTGGCGGGGTACACGGCGCCGCTCGCGCGCTGGATCGGGACGACCATCACGGGGCTCACGACGGCGCCGATCGTGCTCCACGGCTACTGGTCGCAGACCTACCGCCCGCAGCACCACAACTTCAGCGAGGACTTCGTCTTCGAGCCGCGCCGGGAGCCCGGCGTGGACGCCCAGACCCTCGCGGAGCTCGACGCGGCCGACGTCCGCTGGGTGCACGTCACCTTCGGCGGGCTCGAGCCTGTCATCACGCTCATCTCGCCGACTGGGAAGGTGACGGAGCTGTGAGCGGGGGCCGGGCGGCGAGCCCGCAGCACGAGTGATGATGAGGAGCGATGGACTTCGAAGGTCACGAGCTCGACGATCGCGCGGCGCTGAGAGAGGCCCTGCGCGCGTCCTGGCCCGGCGTCTGGGTCGAGCCGCGCGACGGCACGCGCGATCCGATGCCGTTCACGTGGGCGCTGCGCTTCGGCGAGCTCGAGCCCTCCTGGCGTGACGACGTCGCGCTCGCCTGCGCGGAGCTCCTCCTCGACGGCGACGACGACATCGCGTTCGCGGCGCTCGACGCGCTGCGCTCGGCGCCCTGGGACGTGGGGCCCGTCGTGGCGGGCTTCGCCGCCGACCACGCGAGCGAGCTGGGCGCGCGGACCTCGCCGCGCCAGAAGGGGCGCCGGATGCTCGCCGACGTCGCGGAGCTGCTCCTGCTCTCGTCAGGGGTCGGCAAGGGGGGCGCGCCGAGCGAGCTCTCCACCGCGCTCGCCGAGGTGGGCGACGCGCCGCGCGGGTTCCCGGAGACGGCGCTCGTCGCGATCATCGTGGGCGGGAAGGGGCGCGCCAAGGCCATCGGGCGCCTCGTGGACGCGCTGTCGAACGCGGGCGACGCGGCGCCGCTGGTCGACCGCGTGCTCGGGCTCGGGGAGCCCGTGTCGGAGCTCGTCCTCCGCGCGATCGGCGCCCACGACGCGGCGCTCGCGCAGCGCGTCGGCGACGCCGTGAAGGCGCGCCTCGAGACCGCGGCGGCCGGCGTCGAGAAGGGGCTCGCGAACCCGGACTACCCGGCGGCCGTGAAGGCGAAGCTGAAGGCCGCGCGCGGGAGCCACGCCAAGCGCTGGAAGGCGGCCGCGGCGCTGCTCGGCGTCCCGGCGGGGAAGTTCGAGGCCTGAGCGGCGACGGGACGGTGCATCGCACACGGGACCACGCCCGCGCCACACGCGGCCAGCGGCCGATTCCATGTTGCACTGCACAACGCGCCGGCCGCGGGCCGACGCGCCCAGCCGTGTCCGTTCGCGCCGCTCCGGCATAGGGTCTCCGAGCCACCACGGCGCGAGGAGCACCGCCCATGACGCGACAGGACCGCGACCTCGAGCGCGAGATCACGCCGCCCGAGGTCTTCTTCAACCGCCGCCGCTTCCTCCGCGGCGGGCTCGTCGCCGCGGGCGCGGTCGGCACGGGGCTCCTCTACCGCGCGCTGAACGGCGTCGCCACCGACGAGCCCACCCCCGAGCAGCCGAAGCTCGCCGGCCTCGAGAAGCCCGCCGCCACCGGCGCGCCCACCGCCTACACCGTCGACGAGCCGCTCACCTCGCTCCGGGACATCACGCACTACAACAACTTCTACGAGTTCTCGACCGACAAGGACGAGGTCGCGAGCGCCGCCCGCGGCTTCTCCACCGCCGACTGGAGGGTCGAGGTCGGCGGCCTCGTCGAGAAGCCGAGGACCTTCGACCTCGCCGACCTCCTCGCCCTCGCCCCGCCCGAGGAGCGCGTCTACCGCCTCCGCTGCGTCGAGGCCTGGTCGATGGTCATCCCGTGGGCCGGCTTCTCCCTCTCCGTCCTCCTGAACGCCGTCCGCCCGCTCGGCTCGGCGAAGTACGTCGCCTTCCAGACCCTCCTCGACCCGACGCGCATGCCCAACCAGTCGACGGCCGTCCTCGACTGGCCCTATGTCGAGGGCCTCCGCCTCGACGAGGCCATGCACCCGCTGACGCTCCTCGCGAGCGGCCTCTACGGGCGCGCGCTGCCGCCCCAGGACGGCGCGCCCATCCGCCTCGTCGTGCCCTGGAAATATGGGTTCAAGTCCATCAAGTCGCTCGTCCGGATCACCCTCACCGACGAGGAGCCGCCGACCACCTGGAACCTGCAAGCCCCCGACGAGTATGGCTTCTTCGCGAACGTGAACCCGAACGTGGCGCACCCGCGCTGGTCGCAGGCGACGGAGCAGCGCATCGGCGAGTCCGGGCGCCGGGAGACCCTCCTCTTCAACGGCTACGCCGAGCAGGTCGCGAGCCTCTACCGTGGGATGGACCTCCGTGAGCATTTCTGACGCCCGCGCGGCCCGGCCGCGCCCCTTCTTCGACAAGGCCCTCCTCGTCCGCCTCGTCGTCGCGTGCGGCCTCGTCCCGCTCGCGCTCCTCGCCTGGGACGCGCTCCACGACGACCTCGGCGCGAACGACGTCAACTTCGCCATCCGCACGACCGGCCTCGTCGGCCTCGTGCTCCTCATGCTCACGCTCGCCGTGACGCCCCTCCGCCGCCTCACCGGCTGGGCCATGATCCTCGGCGCGCGCCGCGCCCTCGGCCTCCTCGCCTTCACCTACCTCGCCGTCCACTTCGCGATCTTCTTCCTCTGGGACCGCGAGGCGAGCGTGTCGAGCACGGTCCACGAGATCGGCGAGCGCACCTACCTCCTCCTCGGCTTCATCGGGCTCGTCATCATGACCGCCCTCGCCGCGACCTCCACCGACAGGATGGTCGCCCGCCTCGGTGCCAAGCGCTGGAAGCTCCTCCACCGCCTCGTCTACGTGGCCGCCATCCTCGGCGTCGTCCACTTCCTCCTCCTCGTGAAGAGCGACATCCGCGCGCCGCGCGCGTTCGCCTTCGTCCTCGGCGCCCTCCTCCTCTTCCGCGCCGTCCGCCACTACCTCGATCTCCGCGCCCGCGCCCACCGCGCCCCGCGCGCCGTCACCGCCGCCCCTGCCGCCGCCGCCCCGCGCCGCCGCCGCTTCTGGACGGGGGACCTCCGCGTCGCGCGCGTCTTCGACGAGACGCCCGACGTGCGCACCTTCCGCCTCGTCCCGCCGGACGGCGGCCCCCTCCCCTTCGAGCACGTCCCCGGCCAGTACCTGAACGTGGCGCTCGACATCGGCGGGCAGCGCGTGAACCGCAGCTACACCATCGCGTCGGCGCCCGGTCGCAGCGGCTACGTCGAGATCACCGTGAAGCGCACGGGCGGCGGCTGGGCGTCGCACCACCTCCACGACGCCGTCCGCGCCGGCGATCTGCTCCGCGTCTCGGCCCCCGCGGGGCGCTTCGTCTTCACGGGCGAGGGCGCCGAGCGCGTGCTCCTCATCGCCGGCGGCGTCGGCGTGACGCCGATCATGGCCGTCGTGCGCGACCTGACCGACCGCGCCTGGCCGGGCGAGATCCTCGTCGCCTTCGGGGTCCGCCGGCGCGAGGACGTCATCTTCGCCGACGAGCTCGCCTGGCTCGCGCGGCGCCACCCGAACCTGCGCGTCGCCATCACGCTCTCGGGCGCCGGCGACGCCTGGGACGGCGCGCGCGGCCACGTCGACGAGGCGCTCCTGCGCGGGCTCGCGCCGGACCTCGGCGAGCGCCGGATCCCGGTCCTCCTGTGCGGCCCCGACGCGATGATGGCCGCGACGAAGGCGCTGCTCCTCCGGCTGGGGGTGCCCGAGGACGACGTCGCCACCGAGGAGTTCGTGTCGCCCGTCGGCGAGGCCGCCGCGGAGAGCACGATCTCCGAGGCCGACCGCCAGGCGCTCGACGCCGGCGCCCCCGCGAGCGTGACGTTCGCCCGCTCGGGCGTGACGGCCGAGGTGCCGCCCGGGGAGACGATCCTCGAGGCCGCGGAGGACGCGGGGCTCTCGCTCCCCTACGAGTGCCGCTCGGGGATCTGCGGCCAGTGCAAGGCGACGCTCCGCGCGGGCCGCGTCGCGATGCCCGTCCAGGACGCCCTCACCGCCGACGAGCGCGACCGCGGCGTCATCCTCGCGTGCCAGGCGCGCCCCATCGGCGCCTGCGAGATCGACGCGTGAACGGCGTTCACGTCGCGACCCGGCGGGCGAGCCGCCATGCCCCGTGAACGCCGTTCACGCGGCACCACACCGATCAGCTGAGCTTCGGGCCGCCGCCGCGCAGCGTCTGCGAGCACGTCGCGTTGCCGAGGATCTTGAACGGATCGCCGGGGATCCCGGCGCCGATCATGGTCTTGAGCTGCCCCGCGTTGCCGCGGGAGTCCCACTTCTTGGCGAAGCGCTCGGGGGCGGAGCGGATCTGCTCGAGGAGGGCCTTCCCCTCGGGCCCCTTCTGGATCACGTCGAAGTCCCACTCGTCGTAGAAGCTCACGGTGCCGGCGAAGGTCCAGTCGCCGACCTTGTTCGACTTCAGCGTCCCGTTGAAGCGCGCGGTGAACCCGCCGAGCGTGAGTGGCTTCACCACCGAGACGGGCACGGCGTTCGGCGGGATCTTGGCCGAGCCGTGCTGCTTGGCCTGCTTCAGGAAGCCGTTGAACCCCGGGAGCGCGGTCAGCGAGAAGTCCGACGACGCGACCGACACGACCTCCTTCATCTGGGCGACCGTCAGGTCGAGGTTCTTGCCGCCGCCGTAGATGTAGTGGCTGATGAGCGTCTGCGGGAGCCCGGCCGGGAACGCCGCCCACGTCACCGCGCGCCACGCCTCCCTCGCGCCGGGGATCCACTTGGCCGCCTTGCGCGGCAGGTCCATCGCGCCGTCGACCATGTCGCGCTGCACCGCCGCGCGCTGGACGCCGCGGCTCCCGCCGCCGGCCATGGCGTCGAGCTCACCCTCGGCGCTCTTGCCCTGGACGACGAGGTCGGCGACGCGGTCCGCGTGCCCCTCGTAGCGGTCGCCGACCTGCCCGACGCCGCCCGCGAGCGACACACCGGCGCGCTGCTGGACGACGTGCGCCGCCTCGTGGGCCGCCGTGTGGAGATCCGGCGCCGCCCCGAACGCCACCGCGTCGCCGCTCGCGAAGGCGCGCGCGCCCATCGCGTCGCACGCCTCCGACGCGGCGCCGCCGACGTGCGAGGCGATCCCGCCCACGTCGTGGCGCCCGAACGACGCCTGGATCGCCGCGGCGTGGGGCAGCGGCCCGCCGCCGCCCTGGGTGCCGCGCGCGCGGCGGCGGCGTGGACGTCCGTCGCCGCCTCGGCCGCGCCGCCGGGCGCGAGGCGCTGGACGGCGGCCTCGTAGCCGCCCGCGGCGAGGGCGCGGCGCTGGACGCTGCGACCGGCGTCGGCTTCCGCCGGGCGAGCTCCCGCGTCGCGGCGCGGGACGTCGGCTCTCGTCGTGAGCAAGGGCACCCTCCGTGTCGGCTTCGTGCGTGCGTGGCTCGTGACGGTAACGAATCGAGCGCCCGGAGGTGAACCGCTCACCGGCCCTGGAGGCCGGAATGAGCACTGCTGCTCATGATCGGGACTACGGGCTCGACCTCGCCGTGAACGACGTTCACGCCCCGGCGGCGACGCGCTCGGCGCTGAAGCGCACGCGCTCCCCGGCGCGGAGCGGCACGACCACGTCGTCGCCGAAGGCGAGCGTCGCGGGCACGGCGACCTCCTCGCGCGTGAGCCGCACCCTCCCCGGGTTCCGCGGGAGGCCGTAGAAGTCGGCCCCGAAGCGGCTCGCGAAGCCGTCGAGCCGGTCGAGGACGCCCGCGGCGTCGAACGCCTCGGCGTAGAGCTCGAGCGCGCGGTGCGCCGTGTACGTCCCCGCGCAGCCGGCGGCGCACTCCTTCGCGTCGCGCGCGTGTGGCGCCGAGTCCGTGCCGAGGAAGAAGCGCGGGCTCCCGCCCGTAGCCGCCGCGACGAGCGCCTGGCGGTCGCTCTCGCGCTTCAGGATCGGCAGGCAGTAGAGGTGCGGGCGCACCCGCCCCGCGAGGAGGTCGTTCCGGTTCAGGAGCAGGTGGTGCGCGGTGATCGTCGCTGCCAGCGTCTCCGGGCCCGCGGCCACGAACGACGCCGCCCGCGCCGTCGTGATGTGCTCGAGCACCACCTTGAGCCGCGGGTGCCGCGCGATGAGCGGCGCGAGCACCTCGTCGAGGAAGCGCGCCTCGCGGTCGAACACGTCGACGTCGGCGCCCGTGACCTCGCCGTGCACGAGCAGCAGGAGCCTCTCGTCGGCCATCGCCGCGAGCGTCGCGTCGAGCGCGCCGAGGTCGGTCACGCCCGCGTCGCTGTTGGTCGTCGCGCCCGCCGGATAGAGCTTCGCCGCGACCGCCCCCGCCGCCCGCGCCGCCCGCACGACCGCGGGCGTCACGCGGTCCGTCAGGTAGAGCGCCATCAGCGGCTCGAACGCCGCCCCCGCGGGCCGCGCGGCGAGGATCCGCGCCCGGTACGCGGCCAGCGCCTCGGCGCTCGCGACCGGCGGCGCGAGGTTCGGCATGGCGAGCGCCCGCCCGAACACCCGCGCCACGTCGCGCACGGTGTCGGCGAGCGCGCGCCCGTCGCGCAGGTGCACGTGCAGATCGTCGGGGGTCCCGAGCTCGAGGGCGTCGCTCATGACGCGGAGCGTACCAGCGCCGCGCCGCGCGCGACAGGCCGGGCCGCGCTGCTAATGATTGCGCCGCACGACGCGCTGCGTTACCCGATCGAGGTCGATCCACGCTCGGAAAAGGCGCGCACCATGGCCGACGACACCGCCCCGACCAACTTCATCCGCGACATCATCGACCGGGACCTCGCGGCGGGGCGCTACCAGCGGGTCGTCACCCGCTTCCCGCCGGAGCCCAACGGCTACCTCCACATCGGCCACGCGAAGTCCATCTGCCTCAACTTCGGGCTCGCGCGCGACTACGGCGGCCAGTGCAACCTCCGCTTCGACGACACGAACCCCACGAAGGAGGAGCAGGAGTTCGTCGACTCCATCCAGGCCGACGTGCGCTGGCTCGGCTTCGACTGGGGCCCGCACCTCTACTTCGCGAGCGACTACTTCCAGACGATGCACGACCTCGCCGTCGGCCTCATCGAGAAGGGCCTCGCCTACGTCGACTCGCTGTCGAAGGAGGAGCTCCGCGAGCACCGCGGCTCGCTCACCGAGCCCGGCCGCGAGAGCCCCTACCGGAGCCGCAGCGTCGCCGAGAACAAGGACCTCTTCGAGCGCATGCGGAAAGGCGAGTTCCCGGAGGGCGCCCACGTCCTCCGCGCCAAGATCGACATGGCCGCGCCGAACATGATCATGCGCGACCCGCTGCTCTACCGCATCGTGCACGCGGCGCATCACCGCTCGGGCGACACGTGGTGCATCTACCCGATGTACGACTACGCCCACTGCCTCGAGGACGCGCTCGAGGGCATCTCCCACTCGATCTGCACCCTCGAGTTCGACAACAACCGCGAGCTCTACGACTGGGTCCTCGAGAACACCGGCTTCAAGGAGCCGCGCCCGCACCAGTACGAGTTCGCGCGCCTGAACCTCGACTACACGATGATGTCGAAGCGGCGCCTCCGGATCCTCGTCGAGGAGGGCCACGTCGAGGGCTGGGACGACCCGCGCATGCCGACCATCGCCGGCCACCGCCGCCGCGGCGTGACGCCCGAGGCCATCCGCGCCTTCGCCGAGCTCGTCGGCGTCGCCAAGACCAACAGCGTCGTCGACCTCGGGAAGCTCGAGTTCTGCGTGCGCGACGACCTCAACCAGCGCGCCCCGCGCGTCATGGCCGTGCTCGACCCGCTGAAGGTCGTCCTGACCGACTGGCCGGCCGACAAGGTCGACGAGCTCGACGCGAGCTACTGGCCGCACGACGTCCCGAAGGAGGGCACGCGCAAGGTCCCGTTCGGGCGCGAGCTCTGGATCGAGCGCGCCGACTTCGCCGCCGACCCGCCCCCCGGCTACCACCGCCTCGTCCCGGGCGGCGAGGTGCGCCTCCGCTACGGCTACGTCATCCGCTGCGACGAGGTCGTCCGCGGCGACGACGGCGAGGTCCTCGAGCTCCGCTGCAGCCACGACCCGGCGAGCCGCGGCGGGAACCCGGCCGACGGGCGCAAGGTGAAGGGCACCATCCACTGGGTGTCGGCCGCTCACGCCGTCCCAGCCGACGTCCGCCTCTACGACCGCCTCTTCACCATCGCGAACCCCGACGCCGCCGAGGACTTCCGCGCCTACCTGAACCCGACCTCGAAGGTCGACGTGCGCGCCATGCTCGAGCCGTCGCTCGCGAGCGCCGCCGCCGGCTCCCACTGGCAGTTCGAGCGGCAGGGCTACTTCTTCGCCGACCCCGTGCTGCACGGCGCCGGGCGCCTCGTCTTCAACCGGGTCGTCACGCTCAAGGACACCTGGGGCAAGAAGGCCGGCGACGTGCCGACGGAGGTCGTGCGCCTCGAGAAGAAGGTCCCGGACGGCGACAAGCGGCCCGACAAGCGCACCCGCGCCGAGGCCCGCGCGGCCGCCCGCGCCGAGGACCCGCGCCTCGCCGCGCGCCTCGCGACCTACGGCGAGCTGGGCCTCGCCGACGACGACGCCGACGTGCTCGCCGGCGACCTCGCGCTCGCCGACTTCTTCGACGCCGCGCGCGCCGCGCACGCCGACGTCGCCTCGGTCGCGAAGTGGGTCGTGAACGTGCTCCTCGCGGAGGTGAAGGAGCGGCCGGTCGAGGACCTGCCCTTCGACGGCGCCGCCTTCGGGCGCCTCGTCGCGCTCGCGGACGCGGGGGACGTGTCGGCGAGCGGCGCCAAGGCCGTCCTCGAGGTCATGCTGCGCGAGGGCGGCGATCCGGCCGCGCTCGCGCGCCGGGAGGGGCTCGAGCAGGTCCACGACGAGGGCGTCCTCGAGGCGGCCATCGCCGCCGTCCTCGACCGCGAGAGCGAGCAGCTCGCGCGCTACCGCGAGGGGAAGACGCAGCTCTTCGGCTTCTTCGTGGGGCAGGTCATGAAGGAGAGCGGCGGGGCCGCGAACCCGCAGCTCGTGCGCGATCTCCTGAAGGCGAAGCTCGGCTGACGCAGGCGGCGCCTGGGTCAGCGGCTGACGCAGGCGGCGCCTGGGTCAGCGGCTGACGCAGGCGGCGCCTGCTACTTCAGGCGCTCGCGGAAGAGGGCGAGGACCCGCTCGAGCGCCGCGCGCGTCGGGTGGCCGGCCTCGTCGACGAGGTCGTTCGTGACGACCGAGTGGGCGACGCGCGGGATCCCGTGCGGGTTCCCGGGGCCCGAGTCGATCTCGATCGTCTCGACCCCGGCCCCGAGCTCGCGGCGGAGGGTCTCGAAGCGCGCGGCCGGGACGAGCTTGTCGTGGGTGAAGCGCAGCGCGAGCACGCCGCAGCCCGCCGCGGCGCGCCGCTTCACGACGGCGAGGTCGGCGTCCGAGACGTGGAGCCCGCGCCGCTTCGCCGGCGTCAACCCGAACGGCAGCGAGGGCTGCGACAACACCGGCGCCATCACGCTCTCGTCGACCATCATCGAGAGCGCGAAGTTGCCGGTGAGGCACATGCCGATGGCGCCGACGCCCGGGCCGCCGCAGCGCCGGTGCGTCTCGCGGCAGAGCGCGCGCAGGTAGTGCGTGACCGGGCTCGATCCGCGCGCCGCGAGCACGTGGAACTCGCGCCGCACGCAGGACATCGCCATCTGGCCGACCGCGTAGCCCGCGGAGAGCGCCTTCCCCGGCGTCCCGAAGAGCGACGGCATCGCGACGGTGAAGCCCTCCGCGATGACGCGCCGCGCGAACGCCGCCACGGCCGGGGTGATCCCGGGGATCTCGTGCACGACGACGACGCCGGGGCCGGCGCCGCCCCAGTAGACGGGGTACTCGCGGCCCTCGAAGGCGAAGGGCTCGACGCTGAAGCCCTCGAGGGGCGGGGCGGGGTCGCTCATGGGCGCGAGGATAGCGCGTTCAGAACACGTCGGACACGTCGACGTCGTGGAGCGCCGACCGGCGCGTCGCGGCCGCGGTCGCCGTGAGCGCCGCGAGCCCGGCGACGATCGGCACGCGCACGACGACGCTCGGGAGGCCGTCGAAGGGCCCTGCGAGCGAGCCGATGACGAGCGCGAGGATGAGCTCGAGCGTCGCGCCGAGCAGCAGGAGCCCGATGGCCCAGTTGCCGCTGACGGCCACGGGATCGCCCACCCGGGGCGGGCGCGCGCGCACGAACGCGAGCGCCGCCATGGTGAAGCCGCCGAGGACGAAGAGGCCGCCGAGCACCTGGAGGGTCGTGCGCGCGGTGAAGCCGAGGAACACGAGGTCGAGGGCGATGGCGGTGCGCCCGAGCCAGCAGGCGAGGCCGCCGAGGGCGAAGAGGATCGCGAGGCCGCCGGGGCGACCGGCCCCCGCGTCGACGGGGCCGATCTCCCCGAGCCGCGGGAGGCGCGCGGCCGCGACCAGCATCAGCAAGGTGAGGGCGACGTTCATGACGCCGGAGACGTCCTCGAAGTCCCACCAGTCGAGCGCGAGGCCGAGCGGGACCTCGGCGGCGGCGATCACCGCGCCCGCGAGGCCGGCTGCGAGCCAGGCCTCCGCGGCGCGGACCTGCGCCTCGCGCCGCCGCGCGCGCGCGGAGGGGGGAGGCGCCTCCGGAGGCGCCGCGAGCGGGGTGGGCGGGTCGGGGGTAGGCATCGCGCCCAGCATAGGGCGGCCGGGCCGGGTTTCCAACGGCGTCGCGCGCGCGCCCCGGCGCTTGAGCCGGGCGGTCCCGCCATGCCATACAGACGCCATGGATCGCGGCTTCCAGGCGCTCTCGCGCGCGGTGGCAGAGTCCGAGCGGCTCGTGTGGCTCACGGGCGCGGGCTTGAGCGTGGCGAGCGGGATCCCGGCCTACCGCACGGGCCCTGAGGCAGTTTGGGACCGCATGGTCACCGAGTGGGGCACAAACGCCCGCTTCCGGCGCGACCCGCTCGCCTGGTGGCGCGAGTTCTGGCTCGGCCTCCACGACCTCGACCCGCGCGGGCGCCGCCCGAACCTCGGCCACGACGCGATCACGACGCTCGTCGGCGGGCGCCCGGGGCACGTGGTCGTGACGCAGAACGTCGACGCGCTGCACGCCCGGAGCGGCGTGCGCGCGGCGCAGCTCATCGAGATCCACGGGCGGCACGGGCTCTACCGCTGCACGGAGGCCGGCTGCCGCGGCTTCTTCGAGCCGGCGACCGACGCGGAGGTCGATCTGGCCGTGGTCGCGCGCGGGGAGATCCCCACGTGCGGCGTCTGCGGCGCCCCCGTGCGCCCGCTCGTGCTGCTCTTCGACGAGACCTACGACTCGCACCCGTTCTACCGGGCGGACGAGGCGTTCCGGGCGCTCGAGCGCGCCGACGCGATCGTCTTCGTCGGCACGTCGCACGCCGTCGGGG
The DNA here is from genome assembly GCA_020632715.1 of Deltaproteobacteria bacterium. Taxonomy (GTDB): domain Bacteria; phylum Myxococcota_A; class UBA9042; order PHBI01; family PHBI01; genus JACKFA01. The sequence goes on along the minus strand of JACKFA010000002.1, from coordinate 186,844 downwards.
TCACCGAGATCGCGCAGCAGATGGCCGCGCGCCGGCGGATCCCCGCGTTCCACGTCAACATCGCGCCCTACGAGCACCAGGGCTTCGGGCGCGCCGCGATGATCGACGTGATCGGGCGGGCCGAGGAGCTCCTGCCGCGCCTCCTCCGCTGAAGCTGTGGCTGCGGAGGAGGCCGCGGTCCGGCGCTCATCGCGCTCGTCCGTGGTGGCGCTGTCTCGGTGGGTCGCGCGGGGCTGGCTGGTGTCGCCCGCGCGGTGACGGTCAGACGCTCGGCGTCGGCTCGGGCCCGCCCGCGAGCTCCTCGAAGAGCTCGTCGGCGAAGTCGGAGACGAGGCGCGCGGCGGCGACCGGGTCGCGATCCGCGACCCACTGGAGAAGCGCCATGAGCCTGTCGCGGAAGCGTTCGTCCTTCTGCTGGCTGTCGCTCATCGGGTCCCCCTTCGTGTGGCTGCTCACCTGTCGGACAACGCCTGGTACGTCAGAAAGGTTTCCGCGGTTCAGTGAATCTTCGAAAAGTCCGGTCGACGAGCCGGGCGCTGGTGTCGGGCGGCGCCGGGCCGCGCGACATGGGCGGCCACTTGTGCAACAATGGGGCCACCGACGATGGTTCTTCGAGGTGCGGGATGGGATTCCTCTTGGGCGAGCTGAGCCTCTTCCTCGTGGCGGCCGCGGCGCTCGGCGTCGTCATCGGCTGGGCGCTGGGCGGCCTCGGCAGGAGACCGGCCGTGGCGGCCGCGGGGACGGCGGCGACCTCCGCGCCGACGGCGACGGCGCGCGACGCGAAGACGGCGCCGCCGGCCGAGAAGGGGGCGCTCCCGGCGAGCGACGCCCAGCTCGGCGCGCTGATGGCCGAGCGCGACGGCCTCGCGAGCGGCATCGAGGAGCGCGACGCGCGCATCGCGGCGCTCGAAGCCGAGGTGAAGGGGTCACGGGCCGCGCGCAACGAGGCGCTCGAGGCCCTCGAGGCGGCCCGCTACCGCATCGCGGCGCTCGAGCACGAGCAGGAGGTGCAGGCGCAGCGAACCATCGCGAGCCCGCCGGCCGCGGCGCCCGAGGTGGTGGCGGCCGAGCCCGAGGCCGAGGTCGTCGAGGCGATCGCCGTGGTCGAGGCGGCGGAGGCGGGGCCGCCGCCGCCCGTCCCCGAGGTGATGGAGGCCTTCGAGGTCGCGGCCCTCGCGGAGGACACCGACGTCGACGACACCGGCGAGGACGACCTCACGGGCGAAGGCGCGGCCGTCGACGAGGCCATCGCCCTCGCGATCGCGGAGGCCCTCGCGGGCACGGACGACGCCGCGGACGCGATCGCCCAGGCCCTCGCGCAGGCGGACGCGGACCTCCGGGAGCGCGAAGAGGCGCTCGCGGCCAGGGATGCGGAGCTCGCGGCGCGGCACGCGGAGACGGCGACGCTCCAGAAGGCGCTCGACGCGCTCCGGCAGGAGCACGCCGACGCGGCCGCCGCGATGGCCGAGCAGGACGGGGCCATCGACCAGCTCACGGAGTCGCTGCTCGAGGCGCAGCGCCGGATCGCGGAGCTCGAGGCGAGCGCGGCGCCGGCGCGGGCGGTCGCGGAGAAGGAGGCCCTCATCGCGCGGCTGAGCGGGGAGCTCGACGGGCTCCGAGGCCAGTTCGAGGACGCCGAGCGCTCGCTCGAAGAGCAGGACGGCGCCATCGACCAGCTCACGGCCGAGCTGGTGAAGGCCCAGAAGCAGCTCGCGACGCTGATGGAGGCCGCCCAGGCGCCGGCGCCGGAGGCTGTAAGCGAAACCGACAGTGTCAGGGAAACCGACACCTCGGCCGCCGAGGAGGGTGTCAAGGGACCCGACACGCTCGAGAGCGCGGAGGCCGAGGCCGAGGCGGAGGCGGCATCGGAGTCGGAGTCGGAGTCGGCGTCCGCGTCGGAGTCGGAGTCGGCGTCGGAGTCGGAGTCGGCGTCGGAGTCGGCGTCGGCGTCCGCGTCGGAGTCGGAGTCCGCGTCGGAGTCGGAGTCCGCGTCGGAGTCGGAGTCCGCGTCGGAGTCCGAGTCCGCGTCGGAGTCCGAGTCCGAGCCCGAGCCCTTCGCGGCCCACCCGTCGCTCCGCGGCGACGACGTCCCGATCGACCCGGAGGCGGTCCTCGAGAGCGCCCCCTCGCTCGCGGCGACCCTCGCGTTCGCGATGGCCCGCCTCGAGCGCGTCCACCAGGACCACGTCGCGACGGTCGAGCGCCTCGTGACCGCGCGCGAGGGCGCCGAGCGGATCCGCGCGGACCTCCGGGCCGCCGAGGTCATGGCGAACCTCACCGAGCGCGAGCGCGAGGGCCTCGCGACCGAGCTCAGGAGCGCCCGCGACGCGCTCGAGCGCGAGCGGGGCCGGCGCGAGGTCGCCGAGCGCGTCGCCTCGCTCCCCTGGTACGCGTTCCGGCAGAGGCGCGAGCTGCGTGAGCGGCTCGATCGCGCCGTGCAGACCGGGCCAGCCGCGAGCTGATCCGCGGCCGGCGCGCTCCGCGCCGGGTCCCGCCCCCGCGAGCGCCCGCCCCAGGGCGCTTTTCTTTGACCCCAACCAATTGGTCGTGCCAATCCATCAATCATGTTCGACCCCCTCGAGCCCCGCCCCTCCGCCGTCGACGAGTGCGAGGCGGCCATCCGCCACGCGATCGTCACGGGCGCCGCCCTCCCTGGCACGCGCCTCCCGCCGGAGCGGAAGCTCGCCGAGGACTTCGGCGTCAACCGCGTCACCGTCCGGACCGCCCTCTCGCGCCTCGCCGCCGCGAACCTCCTGCGCGTCCGGCAGGGCAGCGGCTACGTCGTGCAGGACTTCCGCGCCGTCGGCGGCCCCGAGCTCATCCCCGAGCTCTTCCCCGACGCGGCGCCCCTCGCCGCGAGCCTCGACGTCGTGGCCGACCTCCTCGCCGTCCGCCGCCAGCTCGCGCGGACCGCCCTCGAGCGCCTCGTCGCGCGCGCCGCCTCCGACGGCGTCGACCTCGCCCCGGTGCAACGCGCGATCGACCGCCTCGCCGCGCTCGCCGCCACCCGCGCCGACGACCGCGCCCTCGCCGACGCCGACCTCGCCGTCGTCGGCGCCCTCCTCGACGCCACCGGCTCCACGGTGCTGAAGCTCTGCCTGAACCCGGTCCAGCGCGTCATCCGCGCGCTCGCCCCGCTCCGCGCCGCCATCTACGCGGCCCCGGAGACGAACGTCGCCGCCTACCGCGCGCTCCTCGCCCTCCTCGCGAGCGGCGCCCCCGCCGCCGCCGTCGACCGCGTCGCCGCCCTCCTCGCCGAGCGCGACGCCGCCACGCTCCGGAAGCTCGCCACCCACCCCGCCGCCGAGGACGCCCCGCCATGACGACGCCCCGCCCCCTCCCCCTCTGGTCCTACCTCCTCGTCGACCCGCGCGCCGTCGCGGCCTCCCTCGACCGCATCCGCGCGGCCGGCCTCGTCCCGGACGTCCCGAACCTCTGGCAGGTCTCGCTCGGCGTCGCGCGCATGGTCCACCGCCTCCTCTTCCGCCCCGACTCCGTCGGCCTCTCCACGGACGCCCCCGCGCGCACCTCGCTCCGCGCGCGCCTCCTGCGCGTCCGCCCGCTGCGCTTCCCGTTCCTCCTCGCCGCGGGCGCCGTCACGCCGCTCGACCTCTCGGGCCTCGCGAGCCCGCGCGACCGCGTCATGGCGCACCTCCTCGGCGCCCACCACGATCGCCGCCAGTTCGTCTACGACCTCCAGATCCTCGCCGCCCACCCGGGCGCCCTCGAGGAGCTTCTCGCCCGCGCCCGCGCCGTCGCCTCGGGCGACGACCCGCGCGCCGCCTGGCTCAAGGACCTGGTCGTGTACGAGGGCTACCACGAGCGCCTCGTCGCCGCGGTGCGCGCCGCCCTCGACGGCGAGCACGGGCTCACCCCCGAGGAGGCCGCCGACCCCGACGTCTCCTTCCTCGCCTACCTCCGCTGGTGCGCCGCGCAGCCCGCGTCGCCAGCCGCCACCTGGCGCGCGCTCCGCGCCGGCGAGTTCGCCCTCGACCGCGACCGCCTCGGCGTCGCCGCCTGACGCGCGCCGGCCCTGCCCTTTCGCCCTCCCCCGCCGATGCGCTAACGTGCGGCGGTGATGGTCGCCCGCCACCTCGTCGTCCTGGCCCTCCCCCTGCTCGCCCTCGGCTGCGCGCCGCGCGGGTCGAGCTCCCTCCCCGCCGCGTCGGCCCACGCCGCCCCGGGCTGGGAGGCGGGGGATCACGGCGTCGACCGCGGCGTCGACGCCGCCCCCTTCTTCGCGGAGCTCGACGGGCGCTGGCTCGGCGCCGGTGAGGCCGCCCTCGAGGCCCGCGTGGACGTGCGCCGCCCGCTCGCGGCCCCGCTCGCGCTCACGCTGCGCCTCCCGCCGGGCGCCCGCCTCGCGGACGGCGACGCCCGCGAGCTCCTCGCGCCCCCGAAGGCCGGCGCCCGCGTCACGCGCGCGTGGCGCGTCGTCGGCGTCGCGCCGGGCGGCCGCTTCGCGTTCACCGCGGAGCAGTCGGTCCCGGAGCGCGAGGCCGCCAACGCGACCGTCTTCTGGCCGCCCGACGAGGCGGCGAAACCGCCGACGTTCGGCCGCGTCCGCCCCGTCCGCGCGGGCGGCGTCGTGGTCGACGAGGCGATCGAGCTGACACCGAAGGAGAGGACCCCATGAAACTCGACTCGAAGGCCACGTTCGTGGCGCACGGCTACGACGAGGAGGACGATCTCCTCGTGCCGCCTCCCGCCGACGGCTCCGGCGAGGAGGAGGTCCACGGCCCCGTCGGCCGCAAGCTCAGCAAGGCCCTGTCGGCCGCGCTCGGCGCCGAGGGCTGGACGGTCCTCAACCGCTGGACCACCCCCTACGGCCGCGCGTTCGACGTGAAGCGCTCGAGCCAGCGCTACGACGTCGAGCTCCGGCGCACGAGCACGGAGCCGAGCCACTGGCAGGTCGCGGCGGCGCCCCGCTCCGGGCTCATCAAGAAGAAGAGCTTCAGCGAGGCCGTCACCGAGGAGCTCGCCCTCCTCCAGACCCACCTCGACGGCGCCCTGCGCGGGCTCCCCGGGGTCTCGGACCTCGCCTGGGTCGACCCCGGCTGAGAAGGTGTTTCAGTATTCTCCCGTCGCCTGGCTTGCTCTTGTGATTTCAGGCGGTTCCGCTCGTCGGTCACGTGCCTATGGGCACGCTCCCTCCTCACGTAACCACCTGGAATCACGACGCGTCGCCGGGCTCGGTCCGAATACTGAAACACCTTCTGAGCGCCGCGCGGGCCCCGCGCGCGCCGACAGCCCGGCGCCGCCGCCCCGCCGCTACTTCTTCTCCACCATCTTCGCCGCGTGCGTGACGGTGTGGACGCCCGGGAAGGTCTCCTTCCACTGGCCGTGGAACGTCGTGGACTCCTTGTCCTCCTTCGTCCCCTGGTCGTCGGCCTTCGTCACGCTGCCGTCGCCGACGGTCACCTTCGTCTGCGGCCCGTACATCGTGAAGTACACGCCGGAGGCGTCGCGCCCGGCGTAGTTCTCGAGCGTCACCGTGTCGGCGCCCGCCTTCGCGACCACGCCCGCCCAGTGGTACGGGAACGGCACGTCCTCGTCGCGCCCCGGGTAGGCGACGGCCGCGATCGAGAAGGCCTCGCCGACCTCGGGCGCCGCGTACACGTCGAGCCCGGCCTTCTTCTGCGCCTTCTCCTTCGCGACGGGGTCGAGGTTGTCGTACGTGTCGATGGCGTCGCGATCCTCGTCCTCCTGCGCGGTCGTGTCGTACTCGCCGAAGAACGTGGGCGCGCCGGCGCCGACGTCGTCGATCGACGCGAGGCAGCGCGGGCGGTCGCGCTTCATGTCGTCCTCGATGTGGCGGATCTGGTCGGCGAAGGCGCCCGCCGCGTCGTCGCGCACCGTCGCGGTCGCGTGGTCCCCCTCGAGCTTGTAGATCCCCGTGTTCCGGTTCTCGCCGGCCCAGCGCATGAGGACGTCGCCGACGCGCGTCTTGACGTTCTGCACGTCGGCCGCGTAGGGCATCCGGAACGCCCGCGTCGGCTCCTTCTTCTCGACCTGCGGCGTCGACTCCCGGCGCGCGTTGTGGCGCGTCACGGTCTTCTCGGCCGACTTGCGCGACGAGCCGCCCGCGAGCTCGTTCGTGTAGCGCATCATGTCGAGCCCCGTCGACGACGCCTCGGTCAGCGTCATCCCGGTGCCCTTCACCTGCCGCACCGCCTCCTTCTTGTCCTTGACCTTCCCCTTGCCCATGACGGCCTGCCCCATCTGGTTGCAGTTCGGCCCGCCGGTGAGGTCGTCGCCCCGCTCGTTCCGCGACGGCGCCGTCCCGACCACCTTGTGGAGGTTCACGGCCTTGTTCTTCGCGCTCCGCACCGTCACGTCGGCGCCGCCCTCCGCCGAGAGCCGGAACTGCGAGCGGTTCGTCTCGAGCACCTTGTTGCTCGCCTTGAGCTGGTCCTTCGTGGCGTAGCAGTGCTTCACGTCCTCCCCGGCCGGCGCCGCGAGCGTGCCGTCGTCGGCAACGCGCATCGCGACGCCGCCGAAGTCGTGCCCGAAGGCCGCGAGCGCCTGCTCCGGGGACACCACGAAGAGCCCCTGCACGACGCCCGGCCCGGACGCCCGCCCCGCGCCGCCGCCCCCGCCGACGACCTCCCCGCGGGCCGCGCGCGCGCCGAGCGCGTCGGCCTCCGCCTCGAGCCCGGGGTCGGTGTTCACGCCGAGGCCGCCCTTCGCCTGGAAGGTCGGCGCGACGCGCCCGGCGCGCTGCTGCACGACGTGGGCGAGCTCGTGCCCGAGGAGCTCCTGCCCGGCGGTGCTCGCGGGGTCGTAGGCCCCCGGGGCGAAGTGGAGGTCGTCGCCGCGCGCGAACGCCTTCGCGCCGATGGCGCCCGCCTCGCCGCCCTGGTGCACGCGGACGCCGCTGAAGTCGGCGCCGAACGCGCGCTCCATCTTCGCCTGGACGGGCGCGGGGAGCCGCCCGCCGCCGCCGCCGACGCCGCCCGCCGACGCGGGTGAGAGCATCGCCTCCTGCGCGGCGAGCCCGTCCGCGCCGCGCACGGCGGCCTTCAGCTGGAGCGTGGCCGCGGAGTCGCGCCCCGGCGGCGCGGTGGCGCCCTCCGGTGCCGACGAGCGTGCGCGCGACGAGGTGAGCGAGGAGGAGACGGGCGACGTGTGGGCCATCGGGGGGCTCCGGTGGGAGGGCGTTTCGGGAAGCTCTCTCCCCTTCACGCAAACCACCGCCGGGACCCGCCCCGCCCTCGTCGCTTTTCTCGTCGACCGCGCCCGCGCCCGCGCCGGCGGCCGCTCAGCGCGCGCCCCCCGGCCGTCAGTCGAAGCCGGTCGCCGCGAGCACGTCGGCCAGGCGCTCGTACTCGCCGAGGTGGTTGTAGAGCTGCGCCGAGACGCGCAGGATCCGGCGCGGCGGGCGGGGCCAGCAGAGCGCGACGACCTCGATCCGGTGCTCGTCCCAGAGGCGGTCGTGGAGGCGCCGCGGGTCACCGTCGGGGATCGGCAGCGCCGCGAGCGCCCCGAGCATCGACTCCGGGCACGGTGGCTCGAGATCGAGGCGCTCGGCGAGCACGCGCCGCGCCGCGCACGCGAGCGCGTGGTTCCGCGCCATGAGCGCCGGGAGCCCGCCCGGGAGCGCCCCCTCGAGCCCGTCGATGGCCGCGCCGACCGCCGCCCAGCCCGTGAAGTCGCGCGTCCCCGGCCAGTCGAACGCCGCGTGCAGGCGCGGCGCGGCGCTCCCGGCCGGCGGGTGGTAGCCGTGCGAGATCACGAGCGGCTCGAGCGCGTCGCGCCGGTCCTCGCGCACGTAGAGGAACGCGGCGCCCTTCGGCGCGCAGAGCCACTTGTGGGCGTTCGACGTGTAGTACGCGGCGCCGAGCGCCCGCAGATCGAGCGGCAGCATGCCGACGGCGTGGGCCCCGTCGACGAGCGTGTCGACGCCGCGCGCCGAGAGCTCCGCCACGATCCGCCCGACCGGCAGCACGAGCCCGGTCATGCTCGTCACGTGGTCGACGAGCACGAGGCGCGTGCGCTCGGTCACCGCGCCGAGCACGGCCGCGACGACCTCGTCGTCGCCCGACACCGGGAACGGCACGCGCGCCACGACGAGCTCGGCGCCGGTCGTCTTCGCGACGTACTCGGCGGCGTTGTTGCACGCGCCGTAGCCGTGGTCGGTGACGACCAGCTCGTCCCCCGGGCCGAGCGCGACCCGCTGGAGCACGGTGTTCACCGCGGTCGTCGCGTTCTCGACGAACACGAGCCCGGCGACGTCGGCGTTCACGAGCTCCGCGAGCCGCTCCCGCGACGCGTCGAGGAGCGCCGGCAGCTCCCGCGTCATGAAGCGCACCGGCTGCCGCTCGAGCTGCTCCCGGAGCGCGGTCTGGGCGCGCCAGGCGGGCTCGACGCAGGCGCCGAAGCTCCCGTGGTTCAGGTAGCTCATGCCCTCGTCGAGCATGAAGCGGACGTCGCTCTCCTGGCCGTCGATCATGGCCCCTCCCCGGCGTCGTCGGGCATGGCGTAGGTCGCGGTCGCGTGCGCCACCGGCCGCGGGTCCCCGTCCTGTACCATCTCGACGCGCCCGACCACGAGCCGCCGGCCGTCCTTCAGGAAGGTCGCCGTGGCGACGACGTCGGCGGGGCGCGGCTTCCGGAGGAAGTCGATGTGGAGGCTCGAGGTCACGGCGAGGCCGACGGGGCCGCGGTGCGCGAGAATCAGGAAGTAGACGGCCGTGTCGACGAGCGTCATGAGCGACGGCCCGGAGATCGTGCCGCCCGGCCGCAGGTGCTCGTCGCTGAACGGGAGGCGCATCACGACGCGCCCCGGCTCGAGCGCCTCGACGTAGCCGACCCAGGGCACCGCCACCGGGAAGTGCGTCGCCATGAACGCGCCGAGCTCCTCGACCGAGAGCGCGAGCCGCTCGCCTCGCTGTGCACTGCACATCGCCCTATCTCCGCTTCGATGGCGGCTGCCGTGGTCGCGACGTGTGCAGTGCACAACGCCGACGGTCGGCGCCCCGCGGAGCATAGCGGACGGGCCGCTGAGCGGCTACCGGCGCAGGAGATCGACCTCGGCGAGCATCGCCTGGGCGCTGGGGTAGCGCTCGGCGGGGTCGCGCGCGAGGGCCCGCGCGACGATCCCCACGAGGGGCGCCGCGAAGCGCGCCTCGGGGAGCGCGTCGGCGATGCTCGGCGCGTCCTCGCGGGTCTTCATGAAGGCGAGCTGGTGGCGCGAGTCGGCCTCGAACGGGAGCGCGCCGGTGAGCACGCGGAAGAGCGTCGCGCCGACGCCGTAGACGTCGACGCGCGCGTCGACCGGCCGCCCGAGGGCCTGCTCGGGCGCCATGTACTCGGGGGTGCCGCAGATCCGATCCTTCATCGTGACGCGCCCGCGGCTCGGCCCCTCGAGCGGCTCGTCGGTCGTGCCGTCGGCGGCGCGCGCGATCCCGAAGTCGAGGAGCTTCACGGCGAAGTCCCCCTCGTCGCTCGCGGCGAGGAACACGTTCCCGGGCTTCACGTCGCGGTGGACGACGCCGTGGCGGTGGGTGTGCGCGAGCGCCCGGAGGAGCTGGCTCGCCATCGTGAGCGCGCGCGGGACGTCGAGCGGCCCGTTCTCGAGGAGGCGGTCGAGGGGCGCCCCGCGGAGGCGCTCCATGACGAGGAACGCCTCGCCGTGCGAGAGCGCGCCGAAGTCGTGGACGACGGCGATGTGCGGGTGCGCCATCGCCGCCATGATGCGGGCGCCGCGCTCGAAGCGGCGCATCTGCGCGTCGCTGTGCCCGGGGGTGAGCTTCACGGCGACGACGCGCCCGAGGGCGAGCTGCGTCGCCTCCCAGATGGTGCTCCCGAGGGAGCCGACGCCGATGAGGCGGCGGAGCGCGTAGGCGTCGGCGATGACCTCGCCCGTGCGGTCGACGACGAGCGCGGTCTGGTCGTTCGGGCAGGTCGCGACGTCGTTCGCGAACGAGCCGCGGCAGCGCGGGCAGAAGCGGCTCGGGCCGAGCTGGAGCTCGGCGGCCACGGCGGAAAGGGGTGCGGTCCTCATGGGGGGATCCATCGCCCCGGCGAGGCGCGCGCTTCAGCGAAAAGCGTGGAACCGCCTGCATCATCGCGAAGTCGCTGCGGAAAAAAGCGCGCCTCCATGACGGACCTGGCCGTCACGCGTGATTCGAGGGGACAACCACGGAGTGGGATGAGGCCGGTGAACCGCCGGCGCAGTCCGTAGAGCGGGGGACGAGGCGGGCTCGAAGGGCGGGGAGGCCAACCGCATGAAAACTACTACCCACCTGAGCAGACCGTGGGGCTCGACTCGGACAAGCACTCGCTTTCGCGGTCGCACGAGGGAGTGCTGACGACGGTCGGGTTCCCGGCGACCAGTGCGGAGTCCGCCAGTCGACTCGGGCTGGAACCACGGAGATGCTCTGTTGGAGGTCAAGCTGTGATGGGGTTTGACCTCCCTGCCGGCATGACCTTTGTCGCGTCCCAGGCGCTGCCGGTTCGGTGGATGGCCCACGAGACGGTGAGGATCTTTCTCATCAGGGCGACGATGCCGGTCATCGGGAGACCCTTGCGGTCCGCGATTCGCTCGTGGAACTGTCGGAGAGGGCCTTCCATCCGCGCCGCAGTGACGGCGGGGAAGTAGAGAGCAGCGCGGATCCGCGAGCTCCCTCGCTTGCTGATGGCGCGACGCCGTTCGACGGTTCCGGAGTCTTGAGGGCGGGGGTCGAGGCCTGCCCAGGCGGTGATCTCCTTGGCTCCCATCTCCTGGTCGAGAAGGAGGAACGCGGAGAGGAGGTGCAGCGCGGTGGTTCGTCCGACGCCCGGGATGGTCTCGAGCAGCTTCACCTGACCCGCCAGCGAGGCGTTGTCCGCGACGAACTGGTCGAGCAGGGCTTTGACCTGCTCGAGCTCGCTGTCGATGAAGGCTAGCTGCCGCGCGACCATATCGTGCAAGACCTTGGGCGTCGTCTTCGAGACGTCGAGCGCGTGCGCGTGGTTCTTGGCGCGGGTGCGCTCCTTGGTGAGCTGCGCCTGATGGCGGGTGAGCGCTCTGAGCGTCAGGGCCACCTCGTCAGGCTGCGTCCACTCGACGAACTCCATGCGGCGCGCGTACTCGCACAGGGACTTCGCGTCGACCGTGTCCGTCTTCGCGCGACGGTTCTGGGCTTCATGGAAGTGTTTGGACGAGCGCGGGTTGATGACGCTGACCCGGCAGAGTCGGTGGTTCGACAACGCCATCGCGAGGTCGAGGTGATAGGTCCCCGTCGCCTCCACGACCACGCGGACGCGCCGCCCACCACGAGTCAGGTCGGCGATCAAGGCGCGGTGGCCTACGTCGTCGTTGCCGTACTGCCGAACCTCACTCTGCCCTTCGGCCATCACCCATAGCGTGCTGCGGGAGGTGTCGATGCCCGCTGCGATCTCAGTGCGCTTCTTCACGGCTGTCCTCTCGGTGTGATAGGGGTCCGCTCCGGGGCTCCCGACCCTGAACATCCGCGACACCGTGCTTGTAAACGCGGGCTCATGGCCCCAGATGCTCTTCGGTGTCATCTACGCGGACGAGGGCGGGGGCTCTTCCTTTCCGTCTCAGGCTCGTGGCCTCGGGCATGGACAGATCCACGCCCCGGAGCACGGGGAACGATACACATAGACCTCTCCGGCCTCATCTCCGTGACAGGCTCTCTGACGCTAGGCGCGAGCGGGCCTCGGGCACAGATCAGGTTCCCCGGTTCGGTCCTGCTCAACGTACAAGGCACGGAGGCACGGAGGTTTCAGTGGAGCGACCCGCCCCGGGCCCCGATTGGGCGCTGAGGGAGCTCCTGGCACGATCCCTCCGTGCCTCCGTGCCTCCGTGGTTTCCCTATCGAGTCCGGCAACTTGCCGCCGACTGGACGGCGTGCAGGTCAAACGGGGAGGCCCTCGTCGCCGCGCTCGCGGTAGCGCTTCGTGTCCTTCAGCGCCCGCGTCGCCGCGAAGACCTCGACGGGCGTCCCCATCGGCGCGCCCGGCATCCCCTCGGCCACCCGCCGCCGGAGCGGCTCCGAGTCGCCGCGGAGGAACGGGTTCGTCGCGCGCTCGACGGCGATCGTCGACGGCACGGTCGCGCCGCCCTGGGCGCGCGTCGCCCAGACGCGGCGGATCCGCTCGGCGAGGGCCTCGTTGTCGGGCTCGACGGACCACGCGAAGCGCAGGTTGTCCTGCGTGTACTCGTGCGCGCAGAAGACCCGCGTGTCGCCCGGGAGCGCCGCGAGCCGCGCGAGCGACGCGTGCATCTTCGCGGGCGGCCCGTCGAAGAGGTAGCCGCAGCCGCCGGCGAAGAGCGTGTCGCCGCAGAAGAGCGCGTCGCCGACGACGTAGCTCACGTGCCCGTCGATGTGCCCCTCGGTGAGCATCACGCGCGCCTCGACGCCCAGGATCTCGATGGTGTCGCCGTCGTCGACGGGATCCGTGAGCCCCGGCACCGCGCCCGCGACCTTCCGCGGCCCGACGACGCGGAGCCCCTCGAGGCGCCCGCGGCGCGCGAGATCCTTGTTCACGCCGATGTGATCGTGGTGCGTGTGCGTGTTGACCACGGTCGTGAGCCGCACGCCCAGCGCCTCGCAGGCCGCGAGCGCCTCCTCGGCCCCCGGCCCATCCACGACGGCGGCCTCGCCGCGATCCTCGGCGACGAGGAGCCACACGAGGTTGTCGGACGCGGCCGGCAGCGTGTGGACGGTGAGGGCGCCGCCGGCGATCGTGACGGGGCCCGGCGGGCTCGTGACCGCGTGGGTCATCGCGCCGCCCCCGCGGCCGCGGTCGCCTCGAACGACGGGCTCCCGGGGTCGCTCGGGCCGGCGTCGTCGAGGAGACGCTTGAACGTCGCCTCGACCCGCGCGAGGTCCGGGCCCGCGCCGACGACGCGGCCGACCTCGCCGAGATCGCGGTCGAAGACGATGAAGGTCGGCAGCGCGCGGACCCCGAACCTGTCGGCGAGCGCGCCGTCCTCGTCCTGCTCGAGCTCCGAGGTGAGGCCCGCCTCGCTCTTGAAGCGCTCGAGGAGGTCGGCGTCCTCCTTCGACACGCTGATGATCCGCAGCCCGCGCGAGCCGTAGCGCTCGTGCCAGCCGTTCACGGTCGGGATCGCGCTCTTGCAGGCCCCGCACCACGTCGCCATGAACTCGAGCACCACCACGTCGCCGCGGTGACGCGCGAGGTCTACCGTCGGGACGCCCGCCCGCGGCGCGGCGCCCCGCGGCGGCGTGGGCTCGGCGGCGCGGGCCCCGGCCGGGAGCGCGGCGAGCGCGAAGAGGAGGAGGAGGGCTGACAGGGCGACGTGGCGCATGGGACCTCGGTCGGGGCGACCCCGGGAGCCTACCGGAAGCGGCGCACGCGTTGAAGCCCGAGGCGTCGCGCGCGCCGTAACGCCGCTTGCGACGCGCCCGGCGTCGGGCTATCCAGGCGCGAGCCGGCGCGAACGCCGGCCGGAGGTAGCCGAGAATGACCGTGCGCGCCCTGCTCTTCCCCGGTCAGGGGTCCCAGGCCGTCGGGATGGGGAAGGAGCTCGCCCACGCCCACCCGGCGGCGGCAGCTGTGTTCGCGCGCGCGGACGAGGCCCTCGGCCTGCCGCTCACGAGGCGCTGCTTCGAGGGCCCGCCGGAGGCCCTGACCGCCACGGCCATCGCCCAGCCGGCGCTCCTCACCCACGCCGTCGCGTCGCTCGCGGCCATCGAGGCGAAGCACGGCCCGGTCGTCTTCCACGGCGCCGCCGGCCACAGCCTCGGCGAGTGGACGGCGCTCGTCGTCGCGGGGGCGCTCGACTTCGACGACGCCGTGCGGCTCGTGCACCTCCGCGGGCGCCTCATGCAGGACGCCGTCCCCGTCGGCGTCGGCGCCATGGCCGCCGCCCTCGGGCTCGACGGCGCGAAGGTCGCCGATCTGTGCGCCGCGGCGAGCGTCGGCGACGAGATCGTCGTGCCTGCCACCTTCAACGGCGGCGGCAACATCGTGGTCTCCGGGCACCGCGCGGCCGTGGAGCGCTTCCTCGCCGGGGCCTCGGCGGCGGGCGCCCGCGCGCTGCCGGTCGAGGTGTCGGCGCCCTTCCACTCGCCGCTGATGGCGCCGGTCGAGGAGCCGCTCCGCAGCGCGCTCGACCGGGTCGCGGTGCGCGCGCCGCGGGTGCGCGTGCGCTCGACGGCGCGGGACGCCTGGCTCGAGACGGCGGCGGCCGTGCGCGACGCGCTCGTCGCGCAGCTCGTGGCGCCGGTCCTCTGGGAGACCTGCGTCGGGGCGCTCGCGGCGAGCGGCGCGGACGAGGCGTGGGTCCTCGGCTCCGGGAAGAGCCTCGCGCGGATGGTGCAGCGGTTGCGGCTCCCGTGGCGCGTGCGCGCGGTGGGCGGCCCCGAGGACGTCGAGGACGAGGGGAGCGAGGCATGAGGGACATGAGCGGGATCCGGGCGCTCGTCACGGGCGCGAGCCGCGGCATCGGCGCGGCGGTCGCGAAGCGCCTCGCGCGCGCGGGTCACCCCGTCATCGTCAACTACCGCAGCGACGAGGCGGCCGCCGAGGCCGTGTGCGAGGCCGTCCGCGAGGCCGGCGGCGAGGCCCTCGCGGCGCGCTTCGACGTCGCCGACAAGGACGACACCGCGGCCGCCATGGCGCGCCTCCTCGAGGATCCGCGCCCCATCGGCGTCCTCGTGAACAACGCCGGCGTCGTGCGCGACAACAACTTCCCGACGATGTCCTGGCAGGACTGGGAGACGGTCACGCGCACGTCGCTCGACGGCTTCTACCACGTCACGCACCCGCTCGTGATGCCGATGGTGCAGCGGAAGTGGGGGCGGATCATCACGATGTCGTCGGTCACGGCGCTGCGCGGCAACCGCGGGCAGGTGAACTACGCGGCGGCGAAGGCGGGGCTCCTCGGCGCGACGCGCGCGCTCTCCATCGAGCTCGCGAAGCGGAAGATCACGGTGAACGCCGTGGCGCCGGGGCTCATCGAGACGGAGATGATCGCGGGCGTCCCCGACTTCGTGCGGAAGGCCATCCCGATGCAGCGCGTCGGCAAGCCCGACGAGGTCGCGGCGCTCGTGGCGTTCCTCGCGAGCGACGACGCCGCCTACATCACCGGCCAGGTCATCGGGATCGACGGCGGCTTCGGCTGACGGCGCGGCGCGCAGCGCGGCTCCGCGCGCCACCCTTGCGGCGGCGCGCGCTCACGGGCATCATGCGCGGCCGGATGAGCACCCCCGTCGATAGCACCGAGCCGATCGAGCGCGCGCGCGCCCACCGCGTCCACGACGTCGTCATCGTCGGCGCGGGCCCCGCCGGGTCCTCGCTCGCGACGCTGCTCGCGCAGCGCGGCGTGGACGTGGTCGTCCTCGAGAAAGAGCACTTCCCGCGCTTCCACATCGGCGAGTCCTTGCTCCCCGCCGGGTGCGTCCTCCACGAGCGCCTCGGGCTCGAGCCGGACCCGGACGTCTTCGTCTGGAAGGGGGGCGCCGAGTTCCGCTGCGAGGCGACCGGGCGGCGTCAGGTCTTCCGCTTCGACGAGGCGCTCCCCGGGCCGCCGCGCTCCGCCTGGCAGGTCGAGCGCGCCACCTTCGACACCGCGCTCCGCGACTGCGCCGTCCGCGCGGGCGCCGTGGTCCGGCACGGCGAGAAGGTGCGCGGCGTCGCCATCGACGGAGACCGCGCCCGCGTCACGACCGACAGCGGCGAGGTCCACGCGCGCTACCTCGTCGACGCCACCGGGCAGGACCGCCTCCTCGCGCGCAAGGCGCGCGCGGTGGTGCCGTACAAGCGCTTCGGGAAGGCCGCGGTCTTCACGCACTTCGACGGCCTCTCGCGGGACGCGCTCGACGAGATCGGGCCGGGCAACGAGATCCGCGTGCTCGTGCGCCCCGGCGGCTGGGGCTGGGCCATCCCGCTCCCGGGCGCGCGCCTCTCCGTCGGCATCGTGACCCAGGCGCAGGGGGTCGACGAGGGGCTCTTCGACGCCGCCTTCGCCGACTCGCCCATCGTCCGCGCCTGGACGGCCGGCGCCGAGCGCCGCGAGACGCGCGTCGTGCGCAACTTCAGCTACAAGAACTCCGCCCCCCACGGCGCCCGCTACGCCGCCATCGGCGACGCCGCCTGCTTCCTCGATCCGGTCTTCTCGTCGGGCGTCGCGCTCGCGATGATCGCCGCCGAGCAGCTCGCCCTTCGCCTCGTCCCCGCGCTCGCCGCGGGCACGGAGGCCGATCCGGCCCTCGCCGCCGGCGTCTCCGCCCACCTGGAGCGCGGCTACGCCACGTTCGGCTCGCTCATCGACCGCTTCTACAACTCGCGCTTCGCCGACACCGTGTTCCTCTCGGACAGCGAGGACTCGCTCATGCGCCGCGGCGTCGTGAGCCTCCTCGGCGGCGACGCCTGGCGCGACGACAACCCCTTCCAGGACATGCTGCTCCGCGCGCGCCGCCGGCCGGCGCCCGGCGAGGCCGCCGCGTCCTGACCGAGCGCCCACCCGAGCCCAGCCAGCCCATGCCCAGCGCGAAGCCCCTCGCCATCACCGGCTATTCCGTCCTGAACGCCCTCGGCGCCTCGCGCGAGGCCGTGCTCGACGCGCTCGCCGCGGGGCGCACCGGCCTCGCGCCGGCGACGCTCCCGCTCCCCTTCGAGACGGCCGCCGGCGCGGTCACGGCCGCGCTCCCGGAGCTGCCGGCGGCGCTCGCGCCGTGGTCGACGAAGGTCGCGCGCATGGCGGCGCACCTCGTGGCCGGCATCGAGCCCGCGCTCGCGAAGGCGCGGGAGCGGTGGCGCCCCGAGCGGATCGCGGTGCTCATGGGCACGAGCACCGCGGGCGCCGAGGCGACCGAGCAGGCGTACAAGACCTACGTCGAGGAGGGCGCGCTCCCGGCCGACTACGACTTCCGCCGGCAGCACACCTACGGCGCCGTCCTCCACGTCGTCGGCGAGCTCGCGGGCGCGAGGGGGCCCGCGTGGATGGTGTCGACCGCCTGCACGTCGAGCGCGAAGCCCTTCGCGTCGGCGCAGCGCCTCATCGCCGCCGGGCTCATCGACGCGGCCATCGTCGGCGGGATCGACACGCTCTGCGCGATGACGCTCCAGGGCTTCCACTCGCTGGGCGCCCTCGACTCGCGGCCGTGCCGGCCGTTCTCGACGGAGCGCGCGGGCATCAGCATCGGCGAGGGCGGCGCGCTCGTGCTCGTCGAGCGCGATGGCGACGCGCGGGCGCTCGTCGAGGGGGTCGGCGAGAGCTCGGACGCCTACCACATCTCGGCGCCGCACCCCGAGGGCCAGGGGGCGACGGACGCGATGGCGCGGGCGCTCGCGCAGGCCGGCGTGGCGCCGGGCGACATCGACCACGTGAACGCGCACGGCACGGGCACGCGGCTCAACGACACGGCGGAGGCGAAGGCGATCGCGGGGCTCTTCGGCGGCGACGTCCCCGTCGTGTCGACGAAGGGCTACACGGGCCACACGCTGGGGGCCGCGGGCGCGACGGAGGTCGCGATGGCGCTCTTCGCCATCGAGGAGGGCTTCGTCCCGGCGTCGCTCGGCGCCGAGGACAAGGACCCGGCCATCGCGCTGACGATCCCCACGGCGACCACGCGCGGGCGATTCCGCCGCGTGCTCTCGAACTCCTTCGCGTTCGGCGGCAACAACGTCTCGGTCATCGTGAGGGGGGTGTAGTGAACGCCATTCACACCATCATCACGGGGGTCGGCGTGTTCGCGGCTGGCTTCGCGAACGCGGGGGCGTGGTCGGCGGGCGCGCCGGACGCGACGGTCGAGGCGCCGACGGGCGAGGCGCTCGACAAGCGCTCGCGGCGGCGGGCGAGCCGGCTCACGCGCGCGCTCTCGGACGTGGTCGCGGAGGCGGCGGCGCAGGCGGGGGCGGATCTCTCCGTGGTGCCGACGGTGTTCGGCTCGGCGCTCGGCGAGGCGGACACGATGATCGGGCTCCTCGACACGATGTGGCGGGAGAAGGCGGCGCTCTCGCCGACCTCGTTCGCGATGAGCGTGCACAACGCGGCGTCGGGGCTCATCTCGATCGCGGCGGGGAACCGCGGCTTCACGACGTCGCTCGCGGCGGACTACGACACGCCGGGGACGGCGCTCCTCGAGGCGGTCGGGCTCGCGCTCGCGGACGACCTGCCGGTGGTCGTGGCGTGCGCGGACGAGGCGGCGCCGAGGGACCTCGTGCCGGACGCGGAGCGCTTCGAGCTGCTCGCGGTGGCGCTGGTGCTGGCGCGGCCGGGCTCGCCGGCGGCGGCGAACGCGCTCGCGACGATGCGCGGGCCGGTGTTCGAGGCGCCGACGATCGTCGGGGCGCCGGCGCGCGACGAGCTCGCGCGGAACCCGCAGATAGGCCTCCTCGACGTCGTCGACGCCGTGCTGCGCGGGCGGAGCGGCGTGGTGCGGCTCGACCGCGGGCGCGGGCGCGGGCTCGCGGTGGAGCTCGGCGCGCCGTGAGCGAGTTCCCGCCGATGGCGGACCTCGTACCGCACGGGCCGCCGATGCTGATGCTCGAGGAGCTCGTCAGCTGGGCGCCGGGCGAGGCGGAGTGCCGGATGACGGTGCGGGACGACGCACCGTTCGTCGAGGAGGGCCGCGTCGACGCGGTCCTGACGATGGAGTACATGGCGCAGTGCGTGGCGGCCTGCCTCGGCTACGAGGCGTTCCGCGAGGGCGTCGGCGTGCGCGTCGGGATGATCGTGGCGGTCCGCCAGATGGCGCTCGCGGTCCCGCACATCGCGGCGGGGACGACGCTGCGCGTGCTCGCGAAGCGGATCCGCGGCAACGACGTGCTCTCCCACTTCGACACCGAGGTGCGCGCCGCCGACGGCGACGCCGTGCTCGCGACAGCCACGATGACGCTCGTCCACGCCGAGAAGCCGCCGGAGTAGCGGCGCCTGAGCCGCGCGGCGCGCTCAACGCGCGCAGCGGAAGCCGTTGTTCGAGAAGGCCGCGTCGGGGCGCGTCTTCCCGCGCGTGACGAGCCCGTAGGCGTGGCAGCTCCGCGCCGAGCACCACCACGACCCGCCGCGCGCCACCTTGAACACCCCGGACACCGGCCCCTGCGGGTTCCTCACCCCCTCCGGGTGCGCGGCCGCGTCCTGCGCGTACGCGTCGCGCGCGTACCAGTCCGAGACCCACTGCCACACGTTCCCCGCGGGGTCGTGGAGCCCCCAGCGGTTCGGCGGGTACGTCTCGACCGGCGACGCGTACACCCACCCGTCCCGCGCGAGGTTCTCCTCGTGCGTCCTCCCCTCCCAGTAGTTGAGCCCCGGCCGCCCGTCGGGCCGCGTCGGCGAGTCCCCCCACGGGAAGCGCGTCGTGGCGCCCGCGCGCATCGCGTACTCCCACTCGGCCTCGGTCGGGAGGCGCCGCCCGCGCCAGCGGCAGTAGGCGTCGGCGTCGTCCCACGACACCATCGTCACCGGCAGGTCGTCCCGCTGCGGCGCCACGCGCGGCGTCTCCTCCCCCCAGGGCGCCCGCCACGACGCGCCGCGCACCGTCTTCCACGCCCAGTCCTTCATCCCGACGACCGAGGTCTTCCCGAAGCCAGCGCGCTCCGCGCTCGTCACGTAGCCGGTCGCCGCCACGAACGCGCGGAACGCCGCCACCGTCACGAGCGTGCGCTCGAGCTCGAACGCGTCGAGCACCACGACGTGCGCGGGGCCCTCGTCGGTCAGATCCGCCGTCGCCCCGTCGTGCCCGAGGACGAAGCGCCCCGCGGGGATCGCGATCAGGTCGGCGTCGTCGCCCGTCCTCGGGGCGGCGGCCGAGGTCGTGTCAGCGCCTCCGGTCGCCCCGCACCCCACGAGCGCGGCGAGCGCGAGCGCCGCGACGAGCCCGCCCGCGGCCGCGGCGCGTCCGACGCTCACTTCTCCTTCGGGAGGGCGTCCCACATCGCCTTCACCTTGTCGCGGAGCTTCGTCATCGCGATCGGCACGTCACGCGCGGCTTTCACGCTCTTGATCTTCGCCTTGCACGAGGCGGGGAGCCAGGCGCCGCCCGTGTAGAAGAAGCCGTTCATCCAGGTCTCGGTCTTGAACGTGTAGCCGTAGAGCGCGCCGTGGGCGTTGTACACGAGCGACACCGCGCGCCGGCTCGCGTCGCCGTCGCGCGCGATGATCGAGAGCGAGAGCACGTCGTCGTCCGAGAGGCTCCCTTTGCAGAAGGCGTCGAGGTAGGGCGCCACGGCGGCGTAACCCTCCGGGCACGCCTTCGCGTCGGTGCACGCCGCGCCCAGCGCCTCGTCCGCCGGCTTCCGCGCCTCGCGCGCGAACATGTCGATCATGTCCCAGCCCATCTCGCAGATGCCCGCGCAGAAGTCGTCCTTGAAGCCGGCCTTCTTGATGCAGCGCGCCAGGGTGCCGTCGTAGTCGTCGCTCTTGCGGGTCGCGACGCAGCCCGTAAAGGCGTTGCAGCGCTTGGCGTCGCACTCCTTCATGAAGCGCTCGCGCTTCGCGGCGCCGCAGGTCTTCTCCTTCTCGACGCAGGTCGTGTCGCGGCACGTCGTCGCCGCGGCGAGGCACCTGTCGCGGCAGTCCGCCCGCGCCTCGGCGCACTTCGTCACGCACGCCCCGTCCCCCGCCTTGCACTTCGCCTTGCAGCCGTCGCACCCGCCGCCGCACGCCGCCTGGCACGTGTCGCACGCGGGCGTGCACCCCGCGCGGCACTCCTCGTAGCCGCACCCGAACACGTCGGGGCTGCAGTTCTGATAGTAGTCGTAGGCGTCGCACTCCGGCGCGAGCTCGACCGTGCCGTCCATGTCGCGCGGCATCTCGAAGGAGGCGCGGCAGTCGGCGACGAAGCCCGCGACGACCTGCGCGCGCGTGGGCGCCTTCGGATCGCCGGGGTCGGGCGGGTCGGCGAGCGCCGCCGCGGCCGTGAGCGTGACGAGAGCGAGCGACGCGAGCATGCTGGCGACGGTGGGGCGCATCTTCTTCTGCCTCCGGGTGTGGGCCGAGGCTCGCCCCGCGCCCCGCGCCCGTCAAGCGACCGGCCGCGACGCGTGGAGCGACCCCGAGGCCCACGCCAACCGACGACCCGCCACCCCGCTTCCACCGAGGGAACCCGCCGTGTCCCATCTCGACGCCTTCGGGGCGAGCCTCGCGATCGCGCTGTCCGCGATGACCCTCCTCTGGCTCGTGAGCCTCGCCCGCCGCGACGCGAGCGTCGTCGACCCGTTCTGGGGCGCCGCCTTCGCCCTCGTCGCCTGGGGCGTCGCCGCGCTCGCGGGCACGCCGATCTCCGGCCGCCCGCTCCTGCTCCTCGCGCTCGTCTCCGCCTGGGCGGCGCGCCTCACCGCCTACCTCCTGTGGCGGAGCCGCGGTAAGGGCGAGGACTACCGCTACCGCGCGATGCGCGAGCGCTGGGGGGACCGCTTCCCGCTCGTGAGCCTCGGCACCGTCTTCCTGCTCCAGGGCGCGCTGGTGGCCATCGTCTCGCTCCCGGTCCAACACGGCCTGACCGCCGGCGCCGTGGGGCCCCTGGGGCTCGTCGACGTCGTCGGCGCCGCGATCGTGGCGATCGGCCTCTTCTTCGAGGCCGTCGGCGACGCGCAGCTCGCCGCGTTCAAGGCGGACCCGGACAACCGAGGGCAGGTCATGGACCGCGGCCTCTGGCGGTACACGCGCCACCCCAACTACTTCGGGGACTTCTGCGTCTGGTGGGGACTCTTCCTCGTGTCCCAGGGCGGCGCCTTCGCGTGGTGGACGCTCGTGGGGCCGGTCGTCATGTCGACGCTGCTCCTGCGCGTGTCCGGCGTGGCGCTCCTCGAGAGCACGATCACGGAGCGCCGCCCGGCGTACGCGGCCTACATACGCCGGACGAGCACGTTCTTCCCGTGGCCTCCGCGGGCCGACCGCTGAGGGCTACGGTCGCGGCGTGCTCTCGGGCGTCGTGGGCTCCATCTCGGTGGGCTGCACGGTCGTCGGCGTCGCGGGCGTCGTCGGGACGACGATGGCCGGGGCCGGGCGCTCGACGAGGTCCTGCACCGTGACGCGATCGTAGCGGTCGGGGCCGAGCAGGGACACGAGCGCGAAGATCACGATGCCGACGAGCACGACGCCGAAGACGGCCATGCCGACGAGCATCGCGGGCTTCTTGACGGCGGGGGGCGGGGTGAGCTCGTCGTCGGTGTCGTGGCGGCCGACGATGTGGTGCGTGTGCGTAGCCATGGTTCCTCCTGGGTCCGTGAGGCGGGCGGCGCGGGCGGCCGGTGGGCCAGGACGCCCCAGGGGTGGGGCAGGACGCGTCGCTCGCGGGCGAGAGCGGCCTCCGAGGCGCCTCGCGGGGAGGAGATGGTGCAAAGCGCGATCCAGGCGGCGCGTTCGCGCCGGCTCAGCGCGACGGGCAGGCGGCGCACTCGAGCGCGCCGTCGGGCGCGCGGCCGCACGGGCAGGCGATCTCGAAGTCGCGGACGACGGCCATGTGCTGCATCGAGGCGGCGCCCGAGTCGCCGGCGAGGGCGGGGGCGATGTCCGAGAGCGGCGTGTAGACGCGCGTGTCGACGACGACGCCGTCGGGCCAGGTCGAGGTGCCGACGACCGTGGGGATGGCGAGCGGAGCGAGGTCCTCGTCGGGGAGGACCCAGTCGTAGGGGTGGTCGCGGTTCGTGCTCGTGCCGTCGTTGCCGAGGTTGTCGACGGGCCAGGGCGCGCCGGTCGCGAAGTAGGCGCCGAGCGCGACGACGGCGCCCTCGCCGCGCGAGTAGGTGTTGAAGTCGCCGCCGAGGACGACGTAGTCGGCGGCCGGCACGTTCGCGGCGAGGTAGGCGAGGAGCTCGTTGGCCTCGCCGACGCGCTGCGAGGCGTCGGAGGAGCTCGCCTTCAGGTGCACCGAGACGGCCCAGAGGTCGATGGGGCCGGGGACGTCGATCCGCGCCCAGGTGTAGCCGCGGTCGGGGATGGAGGTGTCGTCCCAGGTGCCGCTCTCGAGGATGGGGAAGCGGCTCACGACGCCGTTCGGGAGCGAGCCGTCGCCGACGACGTAGTCGAACTCCGGGCCGAAGGTGCCGGCGACGAAGCCCGCGACGTCGCCGAAGCGGAAGGTGCCCTCGTTCTGGTACTTCATCTCCTGCATCAGCACGACGTCGGCGTGGAGACCCATGAGGATCCGGATCCCGGGCGCCTCGTAGCGCTGGAAGTTGCCGGTCGTGAGGTTCGAGGAGACGACCCGCACGATGAACGAGGAGGGCTCTGAGACGTCGCCCGCGTCGGCGTCCTCGCCGTCGAGGCCGTCCGCGGCGTCGTCAGCGGCGTCGGCGACGTCCTCGGCGTCGTCAGCGTCGTCGGCGTCAGCGGCGTCGTCGGCGTCCGCGTCTCCCTCCGTGTCCTCCGCGTCGCCCTCCGTGTCCTCCGTGTTCCCATCGAGCTCGGCGTCGGCGTCAGCGCTGTCGTCGGCGTCCGCGTCCGTCACGGCGTCGGCGTCGGCGTCGGCGTCCGCATCGGTGGCGTCGGCGTCGGCGTCGGCGTCCGCGTCGGCGTCGGCGTCCGCGTCCGCGTCCGCGTCGGCGTCGGCGTCCCGGTCCGCGTCCCCGTCCGCGTCCACGACATCGCGCGCGTCGACGTCGACCACGTCCACGACGTCGATCACGTCGACCACGACGGCGTCCCGGGCGTCCGCGACGTCCCGCGCGCCGCTGATGGCCGAGCCGTCGCCACACCCGATCCCGAGCGCCGCGATCAGCGCCACCACCACCATCCAGCCCGAGCGCACCGTCACCCCGCCCCTCCCACGAGGAGCCGGCTGAACCCCGCGAGCGGCGCCACCCGCTCGAGCTTCAGCCCCGCCCGCGAGAACAGCCGCCGCAGCTCCGGCTTCGACCGCTCGCGCCCCTCGCGCGTCAGCACCAGCATCTCGAGGTCGAGGAGCCGCACCGTGTCGAGCACGTCTCCCGGCAGGAGCACCCCCTCGACGACCAGCACGCGCCCGCCCGGCGCCATCGCCTCGCGGCACCGCGCGAGCAGCGCCGCCGCCTCGTCGTCGCCCCAGTTGTGGAGCACGTGCCGCACGACGTAGAAGTCCGCGCCCCCCGGCACGGCCTGGTGGAAGTCCCCGCCGACCGCCGAGAGCCGACCGCCGAAGCGCCCGACGAGCCGCTCCGTCACGCGCTCCGCGACGTGCGGGAGGTCGAAGAGCACGCCGCGCAGGCCCTCCCAGCGCGCGAGCAGCGTCGCGAGCAAGGTCCCGCGCCCGCCGCCGATGTCCACCACCGTGCCGCCGCCCGCGAGCTCCGGCACCGCCTCCGCGAGCGAGCGCGCCTCGACCCGCGTGAACGCGTCGACCGCCGCGTCGTAGCGCGCCGACGCGTCATGGTGCACTGCAAGATAGTCGAAGAGCCCGGATCCATGGGTCTTCTCGAACGCGGTCTCGCGACTGCGAAGGGCGTCCCGGAGCCGCGCCCACGGGTCCCACTGCGACGGCTCGCCGACGTGCGCCGCGAGCGCGCCGAGCCGGTCCTGCCGCAGCTCCCGCCCGAGCGACGTCAGCGTGAAGCGGTCGTCCGTGCCGCGCGCCACCGCCCCGAGCCCCGCGAGCACGCTCATGAGCCGCGCGACGCCGTCCGCCTCGCAGCCGAGCGCACCCGCGAGCTCCCCGGCCGCGAGCGGCCCGTCGGACAGCGCCTCGGCGACGCCCAGCGCGGCCGCCGTCGACAGCGCCTGCGCGATCCACTTGCCGCCGAGGAGCTCGAGGAGCCGCTGCGCGTCCGCGCCGCCGTCGCTCACGCCGCCGCGCTCTTCCGGAGGAGCAGCGCCCGCGCCGCCGCGGCGTCGTCGTGCCGCACCGGCGGCCCGAGCGTGCGCTCCACGTCGCGCGCGATGGCCGAGAGCCCGTGGCGCCGCGACATGCCGCGCAGCTCCTCGAGCGGGAGCCGCTCAGGGTCGACGGCGAGGTCCCAGTCCCAGTAGCCGGCGCGCCGGAGCACCTCGGCGCCGATCTCCGGCCCGACCTCCTGCACCACGCGCAGGACGATCTCCCGCACCACCTCGGCCCCCTCGCGCGCGCGCCGCTCGACGTACGCCTTCGTCTCGGCGGTCGTCATCTTGTTTTGGAGCGCGAGGTGCGCGTCGACGAGCAGCGACGGGAACGACGGCATCGCCACGAACTGCGCCTCCGGCGCCGCGACGGGCACGAGCTCCGCCCACGCCGCGAGGAGCCCCTGCACGTAGTTCGAGAGCTGCACGAAGCGCGCGCCGGCCATCGCGAACTGGTCGTGCTCCGCGACGGGGAGCTCGTAGAGGCGCTGCTGCCAGTACTGGCAAGGGAAGCTCCAGTACGAGAAGTTGTCCCAGTAGATCTTCGCCGAGAGCGCGCGGCCGTGGCCGTACACGTGCGCCGCCTGCCGATACACGTCGATGGCGCCCGACACGAGCGAGCGGTAGGTGAGGTTGAAGCTCCGGACCTTGTCCGCGAGCGCCTCGCCGCGCCGATCCATCTTGATGAGCTCGGCCGTGTAGGCGTTCGCGATGGCGATGAAGTCGGTGCCGGGGCTGTAGAACGGGTCGATGAACGCCCCCGCCTCGCCGACGAGCGCCCAGCGGTCCTCCGACCACGCCCGCGCGACCTGGTGGCTGTAGCCCTTGAGGCACATGAAGTCCATGATCTCGTAGGACTTCAGCGCCTCGTGGAGCACCGGCTCGTGCTCGGCGAGCCACGCCTGCGTGCGCTCGAGGGTGCGGATCTCGTCGAAGCCGTGGAGCGCGTCGTGGACGACCACCCCGATGCTCGTGTTGCCCGTCCCGAGCGGGATGATCCACGTCCAGTAGCCCGCGCCCATGAGGTGGTTCGTCGAGCGCCAGCGCTCGCTCGCGTACGGGCGCGCGTGCCACGTCGTCTCCTCGGCCGGCACGAGCGAGTTGATGTCGAGCTTGCCCTTGACGCGGAACCAGCTCGCGTTCGCGACCTGCGGCGAGCCGCGCTTGAGCTTGAGGTCGCGCCGGATGAGCCCCGTGCGCCCCGTCGCGTCGACCGCCCAGCGGCACCGGAGCGTGTGGGTCTCGCCCGCCTGCACGGCCGTCACGGTGTGCGGCTCCTCGCCCGGCGCGAGCGCGATGTCCTTCACCTGGACGCCCTCGAAGAGGGAGGCGCCCCGGTCGACGATCATGCCGCGCACGTCCTCCTCGAAGCGCCCGCGGTCGAGCTGGTAGCTGCGCACGACGGGCTCGCCGTTGGGCCCGATCTCCGTGCGCTCGGCGAGCGGCCGATCGCCGCCGCCCGGGAAGAAGCGGAGGGCGAACTTGATGAGGTGCCGCTCGAGGAGATACGGCTCGAGCCCGAGCCGCTCGAGGTACTGCGAGCCGAGCTCCACGCTCGACTCGCCGACCTTGTGCGCCGCGTCCGGCAGCGGCCGCTCGGTGCGCTCGAGGACGGCCACCGTCAGCTCCGGCGCCTCCTGCCTGAGCTGCATCGCGAGGAGGAGCCCGGCGAGCCCGCCTCCGCAGATGACGACGTCCCAGAACTGCCCCTCGTTGTCACTCAGCCGCGCGCCGCCGCTCATGTCCGCTCCAAGTCGATGGTTCCGCGTTTTCGCGCGTGAGAGTATACAGCGCCCGCGCGGAGGGAAGAGGAGAATGGTCTTGGGAACGACCCCGGCCGAGCGGCGGCCCGATGACGCGCCGCCCAGCGGAGAGCGAGCGGCGGCCGCCGCCGCGGATCCCGCGCACGCCGGACACGCCGTCCAGCGCGCGCTCCGCGTGGTGCTGATCGTCTTCACGGTCGGCCTCTACTTCGCGCTCTCGCCGTTCGGTTACGTCCTCTGCGCCGTCGTGCTGCTCATCCCGACGCGCGATCCCTCGCGCCGCACGCGCCGCCTCCAGGCCATCGTCCAGGTCGCCTTCCGGGCCATGTTCAGCTGGGCGTCGCTGGTCCGAATCATGCATTTCGACTGGCGCGCCGCCCGGGCCGGTTTGAATCTCCCGCCGGGCCCGGCGGTCATCGTCGCCAATCACCCGACGCTCACCGACCCTCTGATGGTGGGCGCAGTCGTCCCGAACCTGAGCATGGTCGCCAAACCCGTCGTCTACCGCCGCGCCCTCATCCGCCCGCTCCTCCGCGGACTCGGCTACGTCAACGGCGCGAGCCAGGACCCGCGCAGCGTGCAGCGCCTCCTCGACGAGGCGGGCGCCGTGCTCGGCCAGGGCATGCGCTTCCTCGTCTTCCCCGAGGGCACCCGCTCACCGCGCGACGGCCTCTATCCCTTCGGCCGCTCGGCCTTCGAGATCGCTTGCCGCTCCAGGGTCCCGCTGATATCAGTCCTCCTCCGCTCGGAACCCCGGTTTCTCTGGAAGGGCGCGGGCTTCATGCGGCCACCCCACCCCGCGTCGCGCCTGAGCCTGGAGCTCTTGAACCACTACGACCCCACCGACTTCGACCTCGACAGCCGCGCGCTCCGGCTCGCGGTCGAGAGCGACTACCGGCGCGCGCTCCAGCCGCCGCCGCCGACCGACGGGCCGCCTGCCCCCCACCAGGAGACTGCACCATGACGGACGCATCCCTCGAGGACCGCCTGAAGCACCTCATCGTCGACACCCTCATGCTCGAGGACGTCGACGCCGCCGACATCGAGACGGAGGCCCCCCTCTTCGTCGAGGGCCTCGGGCTCGACTCGATCGACGCGCTCGAGCTCGCGCTCGCGATCCACAAGGAGTTCGGCGTGCGCACGCGCGAGGACGACGAGAAGAACCGCGAGCACTTCCACTCCGTGAAGAGCCTCGCCGAGTTCATCCGCACCGAGCAGGCGAAGGCCGCCGCCACCCCGGCAGAGGCCGCGCCCGAGGCGTGACGATGGTCGCGCCGCCCGACGCGGGCGCCGCGAGGGCGATGACGACGGCGCCTGCCCCGGGGGGGCGCGCGCTCGCCGTCCTCAAGATCGCCTGGCGCGTGGTGACCGCGGTCGCCTTCATCGCGTACCCCCTCCTCGTCTACGCGGGGCTCGCGGCGTGGAGCCCGCGCTGGGCCGCGCTCGGGCTCCTCGCGCTGTTCCTGCCGGCCGCCATCGGGCGGCTCCGGAAGATGAACAAGGGGGCGCTGCGGGCGCTCGCGCTCGTGCCCGTGGTCACGGTGCTCGCGCTCGGCGCGGCCGCCGCGCTGAACGCCGCGGGGCTCGTGCTCGCCGTGCCGATCGCCATCAACGCGCTCCTGCTCGCGGCCTTCGGCGCGACCTTGTTCCGGCCGCCGCCGATGATCGAGCGCTTCGCGCGCCTCCAGGTCGACGACCTCTCGGCGGACGAGCTCGCCTGGTGCCGCGCGTGGACCGTCGGCTGGTGCGCGTTCTTCGTCGTCAACGGGACCATCGCCGGCGTGCTCGCCGCGGCCGGCGAGCTCCAGCCCTGGGCCCTCTACAACGGCCTCATCTCCTATGTGCTCATGGGGATGATGCTCTCGTTCGAGTACGTGTTCCGGAAGCTCCGCTTCGGGCGGCTCGGGTCGGGCCTCGTCGACCGGCTCATCGCGCGGCTCGCCGCCTGGAGGGCGCGTCGATGAGCGCCGACACGCTGACCCGCGCGCTCCTCGGGCGCCACGCCCCGGGCGACCTCGTCGCCTTCGGGGCGGCCGGCGAGCGCACGGCCCGGGACCTCGTCACGGACGCCGCGCGCGTGGCCGCCGCCCTCGACGATCCGCGCCCCGGGGACCACGTCGTGCTCGTCATGAAGAGCGACCGCTACGCCTTCGCGGTCGCGGCGCTCGCGGCCTGGCAGCGCGGCTACGCGGTGGCGCTCCCGCCGAACACGCGCCGTGACACGGTCGGCGAGGTGCTCGCCCGCCCCGAGGCGCGGGCGCTGCTCCACGACACGGGCGCCGGGCTCGGCGTGCGCGTGCCCGAGCTCCTCGCGGCCCCGCCGGCCGACGACGCCGCGCCGCCCGCGTTCGCCGCGGTGACGCCCCCCGAGGGCGTCGTCGCCACCGCGTTCACCTCGGGCACGACCGGCCAGGCGACCGCGTGGCCCAAGACCGCGGGCCAGCTCGTCGGCGAGGCGCTCGCCCTCACCGAGCTGCTCGCGCTCGCGGCGGGCGCCCGCGTGGTACCGACGGTCGGCCCGACCCATATCTACGGGCTCCTCTGGTCGGTGCTGCTCCCGCTCGTGTCGGGCGGCGCCTTCCTGCGCGAGACGCCGCTCCTCCCCGAGGCGGTCGTGGCGCGGCTCGTGCCGGGGGCCCTGCTCGTCACGGTGCCGGCGCACCTCCGGGCCTTCGAGGCGCTGGCACCCGGCGCGCTCGCGGCGGTCGGCCGCGTCGTGACGTCGACGGCGCCACTGCCCGCGGAGACGGCCGCCATGCTGCGCGAGCGCCACGCCCTGACGCCGCTCGAAGTGCTCGGCTCCACGGAGACCGGCGGCGTCGCGTGGCGCGCGGCGCGAGACGCCGACGACGTCGCCTGGACGCCCCTCCCCGGCGTGGCGGTGGCCGTCGATCCCGGCGGGCGCCTGCTCGTCGACTCCCCGTTCGTCGACCCGGCGCTCCCGCGGCCCTACCGCACGCAGGACCTCGCCGACCTCGACGCCGACGGGCGCCTCGTCCACCGCGGCCGCGCCGACGACGTCGTGAAGATCGCCGGGCGGCGCGTGTCACTCCGCGCCGTCGAGGCCACCCTCGCGGCGCAGCCCGGGGTCGAGGACGCCGCCGTCCTCGCGATCGACGACCCCAGCGGCCGCCAGACGCGCCTCCTCGCCCTCGCCGTCGCGCCCGGGGTCGACGCGGGCGAGCTCCGCGCCGCGCTCGCTGCGACCCTCGACGCCTCGAGCGTGCCGCGCCGCGTGCACCTCGTGCGCGAGCTCCCGCGCGAGACCAACGGCAAGCTCCAGCGCGCCCGCGCCCTGCGCGCGCTCGGCCTCGGCCCCGACGGCCAGCCGCGCGCGTTCTCGCTCGCCTGGGACGGCGCCGTGGAGGCCCCGCCCGCGCCGAGCGAGAGCGCCGAGCGCCGCGTCTTCCGCGCGCGCGTGCCCGAGGGTTACGCCTGGTACGACGGGCACTTCGCGACCTACCCCGTGATGGCCGGCGCCGTGCAGCTCCACGACGTCGTCCTCCCCTGCGTCCGCCGCGCGCTCCCGGCCGCGGGGCCGCTCGCGTCGCTCGCGCGCGTGAAGTTCCTCGGGCGCATCGCCCCGGGCGACGCGATCGCGGTGACGCTCGACTGGGAGCGAGGCCAGAGCGCGGTCGTCGACTTCACGATCACCGCTGGCGAGCGCGCGTGCTCGTCGGGGCGGCTCACGCTCCGCGCGGCCGCCGCCGCCGCGGGCGAGGAGGCGACCACCCCGTGAGCGCCGACTTCCGCCCGGTCGTCCTCATCCCGACCTACGACAACCCGCTCACGGTGCGGGCCGTCGTCGAGGAGGCGCGCCGCTACCTGCCGGAGGTGCTCGTCATCGACGACGGCAGCGGCGACGCCGGCCGCGCCGCGTGCGAGGACGTCGCGGCGGCCGGGCTCGCGCGCGTCCACCGCATGCCGGCGAACGGCGGCAAGGGGGCCGCGGTGAAGGCGGGCTTCGCGCTCGCGCGGGAGCTCGGCTACACCCACGCCCTCCAGGTCGACGCCGACGGCCAGCACGACCTCGCGCGCATCCCGGGCTTCCTCGAGGCCGGCGCGGCCGCCCCCGACGCGCTCGTCATCGCCTACCCCGAGTACGACGAGACGGCGCCACGCGGGCGCAAGATCGCCCGCAAGATCACGAACTTCTGGGTCGCGCTCGAGGTGGGCCGCGGGCGCATCAAGGACGCGATGATCGGCTTCCGCGTCTACCCGCTCGCGCGCGCCATCGCGGCGGGCGTCCGCGGCGATCGCATGGACTTCGACGTCGAGATCGCCGTGCTCATGGCCCGCGACGGCGGCCCCGTCACGAACCTCCCGGTGTCGGTCCACTACCCCGACGCGGCCGCCGGCGGCGTGTCCCATTTCCGCCCCCTCCGGGACAACCTGCGCCTGTTCTGGCTCCATAGCCGGATGTGCACGCGCGGCGCCGTCTCGTTCTTCCTCCGCCTCTTCAGGATCCGCCGGTGAGCGCGCACGCCGAGAACGCGCCCGCCACGACGCCGGCGCCAGCGCCGCCTCCCGCGGCCCCGCCCCCGCCGGAGCCCGTCACCTGGCTCAACAAGGGCGAGCGCGGCGCGCTGCTCGGGATCCGCGCGGGCTTCTTCGTGGCGACCGTCTTCGGGCGCTTCCCGGCGCGCGTGCTCGTGCGCTTCATCGCGCTCTGGTACCGCCTCTTCGACCGGAAGGCCGTCCGCGCCTCGCGCGCCTGGCTCGAGCGCGTGACCGGCGAGAAGCCCGGCTTCTGGGCGGTCTACCGCCACATCCTCCGCTTCGCGCAGGTCACGCTCGACCGCATCTTCCTGCTCAAGGGCAAGGTCCGCTCCCTCCGCTTCACGCGCACGGGCCACGAGAACCTCGAGCGTCAGCTCGCGACGGGGCGCGGCGCCATCCTCCTCGGCGCGCACCTCGGGAGCTACGAGGCGATGCGCTACGGGGGCTTCTCGACGAACGTCCCCATCAACATCCTCGGCTACTTCGCGAACGCGAAGATGGTCAACGCCCTCTTCGAGAAGCTCTCGCCCGAGAGCGCGGCGCGGGTCGTGCACATCGGCGACGACCCGGTCGGCGTCATGGTGCGGGTCAAGGAGCGCGTCGCGGCCGGCGAGCTCGTGGCCGTCATGGGCGACCGCGTGGGCCTCTCCGAGCGCGTCGTGAAGGCCGAGTTCTTCGGCGAGGAGGCCCCGTTCGCGGCCGGGCCGTTCCTGATGGCCGCGGTGCTCAAGTGCCCGGTCTACCTCGTCTTCGGGATCTACTCCGAGCCGAACCGCTACGATTTGTACTGCGAAACCTTTGCGGAATCTGTCATCTTGCCGCGCTCCTCGCGTGAAGAAGCGCTGAAGGCGCTCGTCCAGCGCTACGCGGACCGCCTCGCCGACCACGCCCGGAAGGCGCCCGACAACTGGTTCAACTTCTTCGACTTCTGGAGCTCACCGTGATCCGGGACCACCTGACGATCGCCGCCGGCGCGCCGAGCGAGCCGGTGCTCACGGAGATCGGCGACGCCCCGCTGGCGCTCGGCGACCTGCTCGCCCTCGCCCGCGGACACGCCCACGCGCGGGTCACGGAGGGCGCGCTCGCGCGGATGCAGGCGAGCGCCGAGCTCATCGCGCGCAAGATGGCCGAGGAGGGCGCGCTCTACGGGATCACCACGGGGGTCGGCGCCTCCGTCGTGACCGCGGTGCCGCCCGAGCGGTCGGCCGAGCTGTCGCTGAACCTCCTGCGCATGCACGGCTGCGGCACGGGGCGCACCCTCGGCGAGGAGGCCGCCGCCGCCGTGCTCGCGACGCGCCTCACCTCGCTCTCGCGCGGCGCGAGCGGCGTCCGCCCGGTCGTGGCGGAGCGCATCGCGGCGCTCCTGAACGAGCGCGTCGTGCCGGTCATCCCGGAGGAGGGCTCGGTCGGCGCGAGCGGGGATCTCACGCCGCTCTCCTACGTCGCCGCGGTGCTCGTGGGCGAGCGCGAGGTGTTGCAGGACGGGCGCGTCGTGCCGGCGGCGCGGGCGCTCGAGGCGCTCGGGCTCGAGCCGCTCGTGTTCGGCCCGAAGGAGGCGCTCGCGCTGATGAACGGCACGAGCGTCGCGACGGCGCTCGGGATCCTCGCGTGGGAGCGCGCGCGCCGGCTCGCGCGCCTCGCGTCGGCCATCACGGCCGTCGTGAGCGAGACCATCGGCGGGAACCCGGCCCACTTCGACGCGTTCATCCACGCGCTCAAGCCCCACGCGGGCCAGGAGCTCGTCGCGCGCTGGGTGAGCCAGGACCTCGGCCCCCACCTCGAACCCCCGCCGCCGCCGACGCGCCTCCAGGACCGCTACTCGGTCCGCTGCGTGCCGCACATCGTGGGCGTGCTCGTGGACTCGCTCCTCTGGACCGAGCAGGTCCTCGAGACCGAGCTGAACGGCGTCAGCGACAACCCGGTCGTCGACGTGGAGCGCGGGCTCGTGCTCCACGGCGGCAACTTCTACGGCGGGCACGTCGCGCAGGCGATGGACATGCTGAAGACGGCGGTCGCGAACGTCGCCGACGTGCTCGACCGGCAGCTCCTCCTGCTCTGCAACCCGAGCGAGAACGGCGGTCTCCCCGAGAACCTGGTCGGCGTGCCGGCGAGCGAGTCGGCGACGCACCACGGCTTCAAGGCGATGGGCATCGCGACCTCCGCGCTCGCCGCGGAGGCGCTGAAGCTCACGATGCCGGCGAGCGCGTTCTCGCGGTCGACGGAGCTCCACAACCAGGACAAGGTGCCGATGGCGACCATCGCGTCGCGCGATCTCACGCGCGTCGTGGAGCTCACCGAGCAGGTCGCGGCGATCGTGCTCATCGCCGCCTGCCAGGCGGCGGACCTGCGCGCCGAGCGGACGCCGCAGCACCACCGCGGGCCGCGCACGACAGCGCTCCTCGAGGCGCTGCGCGAGCGCGTGCCGGGGCTCGAGGGCGACCGGCGCATGGACGTCGACATCCAGGCGGTGCTCGCGATGCTGCGGGCGGACGAGCTGCCGATGGGCTCCGCGGAGCTCGCGTAGATGCGTCCCGCGCACGCGACCACGGTGCGGCTGCCCGTGCCGTTCCACGACTGCGATCCGCTCGGGATCCTCTGGCACGGGCGCTACTTCGAGTACCTCGAGGCGGCGCGGACGGCGCTCCTCCAGAGCTTCGAGCTCGACGTGCCCGACGTGCGCGGCCTCGGCTTCAAGATGTTCGTGACCGACGCGCGCTGCCGCTACCTCTACCCGCTCTCGTACGGGGAAGTCGCGAAGGTGACGGCGTGGTTCAGTGAGCTGGGGCCGCTCCTGCGGGTGGCCTACGAGGTCGAGAACGAGACGCGCGGGCGGAAGAGCGCGCGCGCCTTCACGGTGATCGCGCTGACCGACCACGAGAACAACCTCCTCAAGCGGGTGCCCGACGATGTCATGGCGCGCTTCAACCGTTAGGGCGCTGCTCGCGCTGACGCTGCTCGCGCCTGCGTCGTCGGCCCTCGCCGCGGCGCCGGCCGAGGCCCCCGCGGCGGCGTCGGCGAAGACGCAGACCGTCGGCGAGCTGCTGGCGTCGTTCGCCGTCATGAAGGGCTTCGAGGCGAGCTTCACCGAGGAGAAGCACCTCGCCCTCCTCGCAGCCCCGCTGAAGTCGAGCGGGAAGCTCTACTACGCGCCGCCGGGGCGCTTCGCGCGGGTCGTCGAGGCGCCTCAGAGGTCGACCGTCGTCATCACGGCGACGTCGCTCACGATGACGGACGCGACGGGGAAGCAGGCGATCGATCTCCGCGCCCGGCCCGACGTGAAGACGTTCGTCGAGTCGTTCCTGATGGTGCTCGCTGGGGACGAGCGGGGGCTCGCGAAGGTCTACCGCCTCGAGATCGCGGCCGCCGACCCCGAGGACGTGCGCGCCGGCTGGGTGCTCACGCTCACGCCGCGCGGCGAGCCGCTCTCGCGCCTCGTGAAGGGGCTCACGCTCCGCGGCCACGGGCTCCATGTCACGACCGTCCGGGTCGACGAGGTGAGCGGCGACTGGTCGGAGATCACGGTGCGCGACGCCGACCCGTACCGCGCGTTCACGGACGAGGAGAAGGCGCGCCTCTTCGGGGCGCCGAAGCCGTGACGTCGGGCGCTCGGGCCGTCGCCGCCTCGCTCCTCGTGATGGCGGCCCTGGGCGCGTACGTCGCGCTCGAGATGCGCGTGACCACCGACATCACGCGCTTCTTCCCGGCCGGCGAGGCGCGGGACGAGGTGACGCTCGCGCAGGAGATCACGACGAGCGAGCTCTCGCGCACGATGGTGCTCGTCGCCCGCGCGCCCGACGAGGCGACGGCGGTGCGCGCGTCGCGGGCGCTCGAGGCGGCGCTCCGCGCGGAGCCGACGCTCGCGGGGAAGCTCGCGTTCGTGGAGGCGGGGCCGCCCGAGGGGGTCGACCGGGCGCTCTGGGAGCTCTACCTCCCGCGGCGGCTCGGCTTCGTGGCGCCGTCGCCGGAGGCGGCGCGGGCGCTCACGACGGACGCGGCGCTGTCCGCGGCCGCCGAGCGCCTGAAGGAGCGCCTCGCGTCGCCCATGTCGACGCTGCTCTCGCGCGTCGCCCCGAAGGACCCGCTGCTCGTGGTGCCCGACCTCTTCGACCGCGCGGCGCAGAGCCGCGGCGACGGGGTGGCGGTCGTCGACGGGCGCTTCGTGACGGGCGACGGGAAGGGGGCGGTCGTGTTCCTCGGGACGGTCGCCGCGTCGTTCGACGGAGCGGCGCAGAAGGGCGTGCTCGCCGGGATCGACCGGGCCTTCGAGCGCGCGCGGGCCGAGGTCGGCGCGGAGCTGACCCTCCTCGAGAGCGGCGCGAACCGCTTCGCCGTGCGCGCCGAGAGCGCCATCAAGGCCGACATCACCCGCGTCACGACGCTCTCGCTCGCGGGGCTCGTGCTGCTCTTCCTCGTGCTCTTCCGCTCGCCGCGGCTCGTGCTCCTGACGGGGCTCCCCATCGGCGCCGGGATGCTGGTCGGCACGGCGGGCTGCCTCGCGGTCTTCGGCGCCGTGCACGGGCTCACGCTCGCGTTCGGCGCGGCGCTCATCGGGGTCAGCATCGACTACACGGTGCACTTCTACAGCCACCACGCGCTCGACCCGGACGACGGCGGGCCCGGGGCGACCATGCGGCGCGTGTGGCCGGGTCTCCTGCTCGGGGCGGCCACGACCGTCGCGGGCTTCGTGTCGCTCGCGATCTCGTCCTTCCCCGGGCTCCGCGAGCTCGCCGTCTTCGGCGCCCTCGGCATCGCGGGGGCCCTCGTCGCGACGCGGGTATTCCTGCCGGTGCTCGTGCCGCGGGCGCCGAAGCCGGTGGCGGCGTCGCGCTGGCTCGCGGGGGCGCTCGACCGCGCGGTCGGCGCGCTCCGGGCGCGGCGGGCGCTGCCGTGGGCGCTGCTGCTCGCGGTCGTGGCGCTCGCCGCGGTGGGCTTGCCGCAGGCGACCTGGGAGGACGACATGGCGAAGCTCGCCGAGCGCGATCCGGACCTGCTCCGCGAGGACGACGCCGTCCGCGAGCAGGTCGTGCGCTACGAGCAGCGGCGCTTCGTCGTGGCCCTCGGCGACACGGACGAGGCCGCGCTCGCGGTCGACGATCGCGTCGCGGACGTGCTCGCCGCGGCGCAGGGGGCCGGCGAGGTCGACGGCTACCGGGCCCTGGCGGCGCTCCTCCCGAGCGCCGCGAGGCAGGCGGCGGTGCGGGAGGCGTTCGTGTCCGCGCCCGGGCTCGGGGCGCGCTTCGACGCGGCGTTCGAGGCGGCGGGCTTCGCGCCCGGCGCGTTCGCGGGCTTCCACGAGGCGCTCGCCGAGCCGGCGCCCGCGCCGCTGACGTTCGCGGACCTCGCGGCGTCGCCGCTCGCGCCGTTCGTGCGCTCGTTCCGGGTGGGCCTCGGCGATCGCGTCGCCATCCTCGCGTTCGTCGCGGGGGTGAACGCGCCGGACGCGCTCGCGGCCAGGCTCGCCGCGGCGTTCCCGGGCGGCGAGGCGCGGCTGATGGACGTCGGCGAGGTGCTCTCGCGCGGCTACGCGCGCTACCGCGAGCGCATGGTGGAGCTCCTGGGCGCCGGGCTCCTCGTCGTGCTGCTGCTGGTCTTCCTGCGCTACCGGCGCGCGCTCCCGACGGCGGCGGCGTTCCTCCCGGCGATCCTCGCGGCGGTCGCGACGGTGGCGGTGCTGGCGCTCGTCGGCCAGCCGCTGAACGTGCTGTCCTTGACGGCGCTGCTCATGGTCGTGTCGATGGGCGTCGACTATGGGGTCTTCCTCGCGGAGACGCGGGGCGGCGGGGCGGAGCTCGGCGCGACGCTCGTGGCGCTCGTGCTCGCGTGCCTGTCGACCGTCCTCGGCTTCGGCCTGCTCGCGCTCTCCTCGAACCCCGCGCTCCGGAGCCTCGGGCTCACGGCGGGCGTCGGGGTCCTGCTCTCCCTCCTGCTCGCGCCGACGGTGCTGGTGCTGACGCGCCAGAAGGAGCCCACGTGATCCCGATCTCGACCTCGACTCTCGGGCGCGTCGGCGCCTGCGCCGCCCTCACGCTGCTCCTCGCCGGCTGCTGCTTCGCGCGCGCCGTCGAGGCCACCGACGGCGGCGGCCCCGGCTACCCCGGCTACCTGCGCGCGCCGAGCGACGTGCCGGGCGACTTCCTCTACCAGCAGCGCGTGACGGCGACGTGGGGGAGCGGCGAGAAGCGCGGCTTCGACGCGGCGCTCCAGAAGCGGGGGGACGTGCTGACGCTCGTCGGGCTCACGCCGATGGGGACGAAGGCGTTCGTCGTGACGCAGACGGGGCTCGTCGTGACCATCGACAACCAGAGCGGCCAAGAGCTGCCGTTCCAGCCGCGCTACATCATGCTCGACGTGCACCGGGTGCTCTTCCCGTGGCTCGAGGGCGAGCCGCCGGCGGACGGAGCGCGCGAGGGGGACGTCGGCGGGGAGCACGTCGTCGAGACCTGGCACGACGGGGAGCTCGTCGAGCGCTGCTTCGTGAGGCTCGACCACCAGCCCGAGGGGCGCCTGTGCGTGTCGTACGAGGGCTGGGCGCCCGGGATGGCCGCGCCGGCGCGGGCGGTGCTCGAAAACGGCTGGTTCGGCTATCAGCTCGAGGTCGAAACGACCGCCCAGGAGCGGCTCGAATAGCGGTTCTGCGAGGCGGAGGCGACGTTTCCGCGGATCGCCCTTGCGCCGAGAGGTCGTAGTCGACACCATGGCCGCTCGCCCGGGAGCCGACCATGCTACGACGCCGTTGGGAACTCGCTCTCCTGCCGCTCGCCGCCCTCGCTGCCGCGTGCGGTGACTCGTCGGGAGGGGCGTACGTCCCGAGCACCGAGGTGGTCATCGGCGACCCGACGCCGACAGCGCACCCGCGCATCGGGGCGCGGATCTTCCCGCGCATGGTCGCGTTCTCCGACGCGCGCGTCGCGAGCGCCTTCCCGGCCCAGCGGGCCGCCGACGGCGCGTGGACGCGCCAGTGTGGCGGCGGGCCCGTCGACGGCGTCCTGACCGACGTCGTGCTCGAGAGCACGACGCGGCAGGACGGGGCCGACGACCCGGACATCGCGATGCGCCCCGGCGACGCGCTCGAAGGGGTCCTGGTGCAGCTCACGCTGTTCGCGCCGGGCTGCGAGGGGACGGACACCCTCTTCGACAACGGGCGCTGCGACGTCGTCGCGATCGAGGGGCTCTACTCGGGGCCGCTGAAGGGGCTCAGCGAGGCGGACCTCGCCTTCGATCCGGCGCGGCTCAAGACCCCATTCGAGACGACCTCGGCGCCGATGCCTAGCGGCGTCACGGAGGCGGAGGTCCACCGCTGGCTGCGCGAGAACGTCGCCGCGATCAACGGCGCCATGGCCGAGCTCTTCGAGCGCCCGGACCTCCGCGGCCGCGTCATCGGCGGCGGGGGCGCCGAGGATCCCGAGGTGTCCACGGACACCGTCGCGCTCGACCTCGCGTGCGAGGGCTGCGCCGACGACGACGCGCCCGCCGCGCTCGACGCCGTGCGCTTCGCCGCGCGCACGCCGGATCGCGAGGCCCCGCACGACCTCCTCGTCCTCGTGGACATGAGCGGCTCGACGACGGGGATCGTCGACCCCGCGCGGGACGACCTCGAGGCCGCCCCGGGCTCGTTCGCGCCCGCGCCCGACCTGAGGAACCTCGCCTCGGACTTCCAGAACATCCGGCTCACGGCCGTGAAGCGGCTCCTTCGCACGCTCCGCCCACGCGACCGCGCCGCCGTGCTCCTCTTCAGCGAGAAGTACGCGGGCGGCGTCGCCATCCCCTGCTCCCGCGCGGCGGGCGACGCCGCGGCCGACCTCGACGCCTGCTTCGGCGGCGAGCACACGCTCTGGACCGGGCCGGACGGCGTCGACGCGCAGGGTGGCACGGCCGAGGGTCGCGCGAACCTGTGGGAGGCCGTCGACCTCGCGTACTCCTACCTCCGCGACGGCGGGGGCGCGGTCGGGGTCGCGGGCGCGAGCAAGGACATCCTCGTCATCAGCGACGGTCCCGACACCTGCGCCGCCGGTGAGGCCGCGACGGGGTGCGAGGCGGCGTGCAGCGCGGTCTCGGCCGCGGACGTGCTCGCCCGCGTCGAGGCCGATCAGGCCGACGCGAGCGGGCCGCGGGTCGCCGTCCACGTCGTGCAGTTCGAGTCCCTGGGCTACCGGGGCCCCGACGCGCGGCAGCAGGCGGTCGCCTGCGCCTCGGGCGGCACCTACCAGTTCATCCCGAGCCGGTCGCTCCCGACGAACGCCACGTCGTTCTTCTCGAGCGCGCTCGACGACGCCGTCATGACGGCGCGCTTCGCGCTCCAGGGCCGCTGGGAGGTCGGCGGGCCGCTCCCGGCGTACCAGTCGACGGCGACCGCCGCCGGCGTCGAGCACGCGCTGAGCGGCACGCTGACCCTGCGCGCGGCAGCGCAGCTCGCGGCGACCGACCAGACCTTCCCCGTGGCGCCCGCCTACTCCAGCGTGGTCGTGGGCCCGCTCCTCCGGAAGCCCTGCGCCGCGGCCGCCGACTGCGGCGCGAGCGACGACGCAGGCAGCTGCGGGGTCATCTGCTCCCCGGAGACCGGGCTGTGCACGAACGGCGCGGGTGGCGTCGACCTCCCCGACCAGGCCGCGTGCCGCGGCGAGAGCGGCTCCTGCTGCGAGGGCGTGTGCCAGGCGAGCAGCGCTTGCGCGGCCTGCGCCGAGTGAACGGCGTGGCCGGCGCGCCGCGACGGGACGCGGGCGCCGTCCCTCGGGAGCCGACCACGCGACGACGCCGCTGGGACCTCGCGCTCCTGCCGCTCGCGGCCCTCGCGGCGGCGTGCGGTGACGGCTCGAGCGGCGCCCTGCCCCCGCCGAGCCGCGAGGTCGTCATCGGCGACCCGACGCCCACCACGCACCCGAGGTTGGGGCTCCGCATCCTCCCGCGCGCGCTGCAGCTCGACAGCGCCAGCGTCGTGAGCGCGTTCCCGGCAAAGCGGGGCGCCGACGGCGCCTGGACGCGCCAGTGCGGGGTCGGCCCCGTCGACGGGGTGCTGACCGACGTCGTGCTCGCGAGCACCGCGCGCTCGAGCGACGCCGAGGACGCCGGGATGCGCCCCGGGGACCGGCTCGACGAGGTGACGATCACGCTCGAGCTCTTCGCGCCCGGCTGCCGTGGCACGACCTCCTTCTTCGACGAGGGCGGTTGCCGGCTCGTCGGGATGGCGCCCGTCTACTCGGGGCTCGTGAAGGGCTTGAGCGAGGCGGACCTCAGCTTCGATCCCGGCACGCTGCTCCTCGCCAACGAGGTCACGCCGCCCGGGCTCCCCCCAGACCTCCATGAGGCGGACGTCACGCGCTTCCTGCGCGCGAACGTGCCGGCGCTCAACGGGGCGCTGGCCGAGCTCAGCCTCGGCTCCGAGCCGCGGAGCCGCGTCTTCGGCGGTGGTGGCCCGAACGACCCCGACGTCTCCGCCGCCACCCTGGCGCTCGCCTTCGATGACGAGGACGCCGGCGCGCTCGACGAGGTCGCGTGGGTCTCGCGGACCCCGGACCGCGAGACGCCGCACGACCTCCTCGTCCTCGTGGACATGAGCGGGTCGACCCTCGGGCTCGTCGACGCCGCGCGCGACGGCGCCGAGGCGCGCCCGAGCTCGTTCCCTCCGCCGAGCGACTTCCCCGAGCGGGCGTCCGACTTCGCCAATGCCCGCATCGGGGCCGCGTTTCGCCTCCTGCGTACCCTCCGCCCCCGCGACCGCGTGGGCATCGTGCTCTTCAGCGAGCAGTATCCCGGCGGGGTGGCCGTCCCCTGCGCCCGCGCCACGGGCGACGCCGTCGCCGACCTCGGCGCCTGCTTCGGCGGCGAGCACCCCGACGTCTGGTTGGGCGAGCAGGGCCTCGACCGCGTCGGCGGCAGCTCGGCGGGGCGCGCGAGCCTCTGGCAGGCCGTCGACCTCGCCTACGGCTTCCTCCGCGACGGCCGCGGGGCGACCGGGGTCGCGGGCGCGAGCAAGGACATCCTCGTCATCTCCGATGGCCCGGACACCTGCGGCGACGGCGAGGCCGCGACGCGGTGCGAGCCGACCTGCAGCGCGGTCTCCGCCGCGGACGTCCTCGCCCGCGTCGAGGCCGACCAGGCCGACGCGAGCGGCCCCCGCGTCGCCATCCACGTCGTCCAGTTCGAGTCGCCGGGCTACCCGGGCCCCGACGCGCTGCAGCAGGAGGTCGCGTGCGCCTCGGGCGGCACCTATCGGTTCATCCCGAGCGAGCGCTTCCCTCGCGACGATCCGCGCGTCTTCCGCGAGGCCCTCGATGACGCGGTGCTCATGGCGCGCTTCGCGCTCCAGGGCCGCTGGCGGCTCGCGCGCGGGCTGCCGGCGGCGTGGCGCGCGGGGGACGCCGCGCGCGGCGACGAGGTCGCGCTCTCCGGCGCGCTCGTCACGCGCGTCGGGAGCCACCTCGTCACGCGCGACACGGGCTTCCCCCTCGCGCCCGAGTACTCCTGGATCCCCGTGAGCCCGCTCCTGCGGCGGCCCTGCGCGACCGCGTCCGACTGCGGCGCGACCGACGAGGCCGGCGCGTGCGACGTCATCTGCTCGCCCGAGACCCGCCTCTGCGTCGGCGGCGCCGAGGGCGTCGACCTGCCCGCGAACGCGGCGTGCCGCGGCGAGGAGGGCGTCTGCTGCGAGGGGCTCTGCCAGCCCTTCGGCATCTACTGCTTCGTCTGCGACTGAGCCTGAGCCGCGTCGCCCGCCGGCCTCCGGGAAAAATCGGCTGAGACGATCCGATTCGCTGAATATTCTCGGAAGTCGGCCATCCAAGCCGACCTCGAACGCCCCCAAACCCTCACCATGACGTCTGGCGGTGCCTCCATGACGCGCATGTCCTCGCTCCTGGCCCTCGCCCTCACCGGCGCCTTCCTCACCGTGAGCGCCGGTGGCTGCGCGCACCGCTACCGCGGCGAGCCCGTCTACGTGCCCGTCCAGGGCGAGGACGGCGAGACCTACCTCGTCGAGAGCCCGGAGCTCACCCGCGACGTCGCGCGCGCCCAGCGCCTCCAGGCCCGCGAGGAGGCCCGCGCCGCGAAGCTCCACGCCCGCGAGATGCGCCGCCAGGAGAAGATCGCCGCCCGCGAGGCGCGACGCGCCGCCAAGCTCGAGGCCCGCGAGGCCGCCCGCGCCGAGAAGCTCCGCCGCCGCTGGGAGAAGCAGCAGCTCGCCCTCGAGGCGCGCCACCCGGACGGCTACGTCGTCGAGGCGCCGCCGATGGCCCCGTCGCTCCCCGCCTACCCGTTCGGCCCGCCGGCCGTCGTGGCCGCGCCGGACGCCGACGCCGACGCCGACGTCATGCCCGAGCCCTCCGCGCCCGCCGCCGAGGCCCCCGCCGACTTCGTCGCCCCGCCCCCGCCGAGCGCGGGCGGCATGCTCGCGTTCGCGTTCGGCGACGCCCTCAATCAGCAGCGCGCGTGGCGCCGCCTGCCCGAGCTCGCGAGCGACCCGGAGCTCGACGCCCTCGCCGCCCGCTACGCCGAGGCCCTCGCGGCCGCGGAGCGGAAGCAACCCGACGCGCGCGGCGTCGCCGCCATCGAGGACGCCGAGGACGCGCTCGGCGGCGCGCTCCACACCGCGTTCCTGCTCGACCCGCGCGGCGACTACGATCCCGACGCGGTCGTCGCCTGGCTCCTCGACGACGACGCCCGCCGCGACGTGCTCCTCGCCGCGCAGGGCGCGGCGGTCGGCGTCGGCGTCGCCGAGGTCGGCGGCGTGCGCGTGGTGGTCTTCGTCGTCGAGCAGGGCGCCGAGGGCTGACGGCCCGCGTCTCCGGGTGACCCAGGATGCCCCACAGAGGGGCATCCGGCGACGCTCCCCCGACGTGGATGGCCACTCGTCCGCGCCTCCTGCGAGGAACGCGACTTGCACCGCCTCCGGGCCTGACCCAGGAGGTAGTCCCGATGCTCGACCGGAGCGAGATCCAGCAGCTTCTCGAGCGCGTGCGCGCGTTCGAGGCCCCGATGCTGTCCCTTTTCGTCCAGTCCAACCCGGCCCGCGCCGAGAACAACCCGCGCGGCGTCGCCATCCGCGCCGTCAACGGCATGAAACACGCGGGCGCGCCCGCGGAGGTCGTGAACGCCATCCGCGCGCGGATCGACAACAACCCGCTCCCCGCCCGCACGCTCGCGGTCTTCGCCACGCAGGACGCCGGCGCCATCGAGATGATCGGCCTCGACGTGGAGCTCCCGGTCGACGATCCGCAGGAGAAGGAGGCCCTCGCCCACTGGGGCGAGCCGTTCACGGCGCCGCTCCTGATGGCCATCGACGAGCACCGCCGCGCCGGCGTCGCCTACGTCGACGGCGACCACTGGCGCTTCTTCGAGGCGACGCCCGGGAGCATCACCGAGCTCGCGAGCGACGAGCGCGACCGCTGGCCCATCGAGCAGCAGGGCACGAGCGACCGCGTGCCGACCAACAAGGCCGACCGCGGTGACGCCGCCCGCGACCTGCACGCCGCCTACGTCGACGACCACCGCCACCGCTTCCGCAAGGACGCGGCGCGGCAGATCGCGGAGCTCTGTGACGAGCGCGGCCTCAGCGGCCTCGTCGTCGTGAGCCCGAACAAGGACGCGCACGACTTCGTGCCGCTCTTGCCGAAGCCGCTCCGCGACCGCGTGCTCGGCACGGTCTCCGCGGCGTCGCGCAGCGACGCGCCGCCCGACGAGATCCGGAGGAAGGTGGCCGATCTGCTGCGGCAGAGCGAGGTCGCCCGCGAGGAGGCCCTCCTCGACACCGCGCAGGAGCGCGGCGTGAGCGGGCTCGACGCCTGCCTCGAGCAGCTCCAGC
Source organism: Deltaproteobacteria bacterium (assembly GCA_020632715.1). Classification (GTDB taxonomy): domain Bacteria; phylum Myxococcota_A; class UBA9042; order PHBI01; family PHBI01; genus JACKFA01. The sequence goes on along the minus strand of JACKFA010000002.1, from coordinate 143,080 downwards.
AGGGGCGCGTCCGGACGCTCCTCATGGGGCTCCGGAACGAGGCGACGGTGTTCTGGGCGCAGCTCGACGCCGACACGGCCTTCGTCGCGACCGACGCGAAGAAGGCGCGCGCGCCGTTCTCCGCGCAGAACGGCGACGTGACGGTGAAGGAGCTGCCGGCGCGCGTGGCGCTGCCGCGGCTCGCGGAGCGCTTCGGGACGCGCGTCGAGCTCGTCGACGGCACCCCGCGCGAGCGCCTCGAGGACGAGCACGGCGGGGTCGCCGGGCTCCTGAGGTAGGCGCTGCCGCCGTCAGTGAGGGGCGCGCTCGGTGCCGCGGAGCGCCTCTCCCAGCGTCCCCCCGTCGACCTGCACGAGCTGCCGGTCGTAGTAGGCGGCGACCATCGGGAGCGTCCGCGGCGCGAAGTAGTAGCTCGTGAGCGCGTACCGCGGGCCCCGGGTCGCAGGGCGCCCGCGGTGCACGCCGAAGGTGTTCGCGAGCACGAGCGTCCCGGCCGCGGCCGTGCAGGTCACGACCGAGCCGGGAGCTGTCCGCTCGAGGCGCGCGACGCCGGCGTCGTCCCAGTTGAGCTGGCGGAAGACGGCCCCGGAGCGGGCGATGTGCCGGAGCTGGTCGCGGAGGCGCACCGTGCCCTTCACGTACTCCATCGGGCCGTCCTCGGGGCCGACGTCCGAGAGGTAGAGGATGCCCTTCAGCGGCTGCGTGACGCCGTCACGGTGCCAGCTCTGCGCGCCCGAGCCGATGTTCCCTGGCGCCGCGTCGAGGCGCCCCGCGGAGACCATGCGGGGCTCGAGCCGGGCGCGGAGGTAGACGGCGGCGACCTCGGCGAGGAGCGGATCGTCGAGGAACGCGCGCGCGTCCGGGTCGACCCGCTCGAGCCCGTAGAGGCGGTGGTCGGCGTCGACCGGGTCCTGCCAGACGCGCTCCGGGTGCGCCGCCATGAGGCGGTCGACGGCGGCGCGGGCGCGCTCGCAGCGGTCGCGCGACCAGTAGCCGGGGAGGAAGACGACGCCGTCGCGCCGGAGGGCGCGGACGACGTCGCGAGCGGCCGGCGAGACGACCGGGCGCCGGCCGCGGTCGGCGTAGAGGGCCCGGCGGAGGCCGACGTCGAGCGCGGTGAGCCCGAGCGAGACGGGGCGAGCGCGCTTCAGCCGGTCGACGATCCGCATGGCCCCTCAGCCCTCGTCGCTCGCGATCGGGATGAGGTCGCGCGCCTCGAGGAAGGCGACGATCTCGTCGACACAGGCGGCGACGGGGCGGCCCTCGGTGTGGAGCTCGAGCTCGGCGTCGAGCGGCGCCTCGTAGGGGGCGCTGACGCCGGTGAAGTTCGGGATCTCGCCGCGCCGGGCGCGCGCGTAGAGGCCGCGCGGGTCCCGCTCCTCGCAGACGGCGAGCGGCGTCGCGACGTGGATCTCGAGGAAGTCGGCGCCGATGCGCTGGCGGATCTTCGCGCGCGCCTCGCGGTACGGCGCGATGCACGCGACGATGCAGATGGTGGCGGCGTCGGCGAAGATCTTCGCCACCTCGCCGAGGCGCCGGATGTGCTCCGCGCGATCCTCGGGCGAGAAGCCGAGGTCGGCGTTGAGCCCGTGGCGGACGTTCTCGGCGTCGAGCGTGTAGGCGCGGAGCCCGCGGTCGACGAGCGCCTCCTCGACGCCGCGGGCGACCGTGGTCTTGCCGGCGCCCGAGAGGCCGGTCAGCCAGAGCACGACGCCGTGGTGGCCGGCGAGCGCCTCGCGGCGCGCGCGGCCGACGAGGTCGGGCTGCCAGCGGATGTTCTTCGCGACGATTCGGTTCGGCGGGTTGGGCACGGGCGCGGCCTCGGCGTTGAGGGATCGGCTCGCGCCCGGATATACACCGACGGCTCCCCACGCCGGAAGGAGAACGATTGAGCGCCCCGAGCCCCTCCCCCCTCGCGTCCTTCGGCGCCGCCACGCGGACCTGGTTCGAGGCCGCCTTCGCCGAGGCGACCCGCGTCCAGCGCGACGGCTGGCCGGCCATCGCGCGCGGCGAGGACTGCCTGCTCCTCGCCCCGACCGGCAGCGGGAAGACCCTCGCCGCCTTCCTCTTCTGCCTCGACCGCCTCTCGCGGCGCGGCGCGGACGCGCTCCCCGGCTACCGCGCCGTCTACGTGTCGCCGCTGAAGGCGCTCGTCTACGACATCGAGAAGAACCTGCGCGCGCCGCTCGCCGGCATCGCGCTCACCGCGGCGCGCCTCGGCGAGCCCATCGCGCCGGTGCGGGTCGACGTGCGGACGGGCGACACGCCGCAGGACGAGCGGCGCCGCATGGCGAAGGACCCGGGGGACATCCTCATCACGACGCCCGAGTCGCTCTACCTGATGCTCGGGAGCGCGTCGGCCGCGCACTTCGCGACGGTCGAGTCGATCATCGTCGACGAGATCCACGCGCTCGCGCCGACGAAGCGCGGCGCGCACATGGCGCTCTCGATCGAGCGCCTCTCGGCGCTGCCGGAGGCGCGCCCGCAGCGGATCGGGCTCTCGGCGACCGTGCGGCCGCCGGAGGACGTCGCGCGCTTCCTCACGGGGGGCGCCCTCGCGCACATCGTGGACGCCTCGGCGCCGCCGCGGCTCGACGTCGAGATCATCGTCCCCATCGAGGACATGACGCGGCCGGAGCTCGGCCTCGCCGCGCGGCGCGAGCAGAGCGGGGCCGTCCTCGGCTTCACGGACGAGGCGGAGGTCACGGCGCGCGAGCGGACGAGCGTGTGGCCGGCCATCGAGCCGCGGATCCTCGAGCTCGTGCAGGGGCACCGCGCGACGATCGTGTTCGTGAACAGCCGCGGCCTCGCCGAGCGGCTCGCGGGGCGCCTGAACGAGCTCGCCGGCGAGGAGCTCGTGCGCGCGCACCACGGCAGCATCGCGCACGCCCAGCGGAACGTCATCGAGGACGCGCTCAAGCACGGGGAGCTGCGCGGGATCGTGGCGACGAGCTCCCTCGAGCTCGGCATCGACATGGGCGCGGTCGACCTCGTGGTGCAGGTCGAGGCGCCGGACTCGGTCGCCCGCGGCCTCCAGCGCGTCGGGCGCGCCGGGCACGGGGTCGGGCAGGTGTCGCGCGGGCGGATCTTCCCGAAGCACCGGGGCGATCTGCTCGAAGCCGCCGTCGTCTCCGAGCGCATGCAGCGCGGCGAGATCGAGTCGCTCCGGATCCCACAGAACCCGCTCGACGTCCTGGCCCAGCAGATCGTCGCCATCTGCGCCGTCGGGCCGATCACGGTGGCCGACCTCGCCGATCTCGTGCGGCGCGCCCTCCCCTACCGCGGCCTCTCCGACGACGCGCTCGCGGCCGTGCTCGACATGCTGTCGGGGCGCTACCCGTCGACCGACTTCGCCGACCTGCGCCCGCGCATCGACTGGGACCGCGAGACCGACCGGCTCACGGCGCGGAAGGGCGCGAAGCTCATCGCGATGGTCAACGGCGGGACCATCCCCGACCGCGGGCTCTACGGCGTCTACATCGCGCCGGACGGGCCGCGCGTGGGCGAGCTCGACGAGGAGATGGTGCACGAGTCGCGCGCCGGCGAGACGTTCCTCCTCGGGGCGAGCTCCTGGAAGATCGCCGAGATCACGCGCGATCGCGTGCTCGTGACGCCCGCGCCCGGCGAGCCCGGGAAGATGCCGTTCTGGCACGGCGACGGCCCCGGGCGGCCGCTCGAGCTCGGGCGGGCCATCGGCGCGTTCACGCGCGAGGTCGGCGGGATGGGCGAGCGGCAGGCGGACGCCTGGCTCGCGAAGCGCTACCCCCTCGACGAGCTCGCGCGGAAGAACCTCCTCGCCTACCTGGGCGAGCAGAAGGAGGTCACGGGCACGCTCCCGACGGACCAGGCGATCACCATCGAGCGCTTCCGCGACGAGCTCGGCGAGTGGCGCGTGTGCGTGCTGACGCCCTTCGGCGCGCGGGTGCACGCGCCGTGGGCGCTCGTGTTCGAGGCGCTGCTCTCGGGGGACGTCGGCTTCGACGTGCAGGCGCTCTGGAGCGACGACGGGATCTGCCTCCGGTTCGCCGACGCCGACGAGCCGCCGGGATGGGAGCAGCTCGCCGTCGAGCCCGAGGACGTCGAGGACCTCCTCATCGAGCGGCTCGCGAACAGCTCGCTCTTCGCGTCGCGGTTCCGCGAGAACGCCGCGCGCGCCTTGCTCCTCCCGCGGCGCCGGGCCGACGGGCGCGCGCCGCTCTGGCAGCAGCGCCTGCGCTCGGCGAACCTGCTCGCGGTCGCGCGGCAGTATCCGGCGTTCCCGATCATCCTCGAGACGTACCGCGCGTGCCTGAAGGACGTGTTCGACGTGGACGCGCTGCGCGAGATCCTCTCGGGGATCCGGCGCCGCGAGATCCGCGTCGACGAGGTCGACACGGGCGCGGCCTCGCCGTTCGCGCGCGGGCTCGCGTTCGCCTACGTCGCGGCGTTCCTGTACGAGGGCGACGCGCCGCTCGCCGAGCGGAAGGCGCAGGCGCTGACCCTCGACCGGCACCTCCTGCAGGAGCTCCTCGGCCAGGACGAGCTGCGGCAGCTCCTCGACGCCGACGTCATCGACGCCGTGGAGGCCGAGCTCCAGGGCCTCGCGGAGGATCGGCGCGCGCGCGACGCCGCCGATCTGCACGATCTCCTCAGGCGCGTCGGGGCGCTCACCCCCGCGGAGGCCGCGGGGCGCGTGGTCGAGGGCGACGCCCTGCCCTGGCTCACCGAGCTCGAGCGCACGCGGCGCGCGGTGCCGCTCCGGATCGCGGGCGAGCCGCGCTGGGTCGCCGCCGAGGACGTCGCGCTCTACCGCGACGCCCTCGGGACGATGCTCCCGAGCGGGCTCCCGGCGGCGCTCGTGGCCGAGCGCGAGCGGCCGCTCGAGGACCTCGCGCAGCAGTGGGCGCGCTCGCACGGCCCGTTCACGGCGGAGGCGCTGGCGGCGCGGCTCGGGCTCCACGCCGAGCCCGTGCGCGCGGTGCTCGCGGCGCTCGTCGCGCGCGGGCGGCTCCTCGAGGGGGCGTTCCGGCCGGACGGGCGCGGGCACGAGTACTGCGAGCCCGAGGTGCTGCGGCGGATCCGGCGCCGCACGCTCGCGGCGCTGCGGCACGCCGTCGAGCCCGTGGACGCCTCGGTCCTCGGGCGCTTCCTCCTCGGCTGGCACGGGCTCGCCACGCCCGACGGGCGCCCGCCGCGCGGGGGGCCGGAGCGACTCCTCGAGGTCATCGCGCAGCTCGAGGGGCTGGCGCTCCCGTGGAGCGAGCTCGAGAAGCGGATCCTGCCGGCGCGCGTTCCCGGCTATCACCCGCGGATGCTCGACGAGCTCGGCGCGATCGGGGCCGTCGTGTGGGTGGGGGCCGGCGCGCTCGGGCCGAAGGACGGGCGCGTGGTGCTCTATCGCCGGGAGCGCGCGGCGACGCTGCTCGGCGACGGCGCGGCCTACGAGGCGCCGTCGGCGCTGCACGCGGCGCTCCTCGACGTGCTCGCGACGCGCGGGGCGTCGTTCCTGACGGAGCTCGGCCTCCGGGTCGGGAGCCCGCCGGTGCGCGAGCTCGTGGCGGCGCTCTGGGACCTCGTCTGGGCGGGGCTCGCCACGAACGACACGTTCGGGCCGCTGCGCTCGCTGGGCGCGCCCGTGAAGAAGAAGTCGGCGCCGGGCTCGCTGCGGGTGCGGCCGGCTGGCGTGGGCGGGGTCGCGTCGATCGCGAGCGGCGGGCGCTGGTCGCCCGTGGCGGATCTGCGGCTCGGGCAGCCGGCGGCGACCGAGCGCGCCCACGCCGTCGCGGCCTCGTTCCTCGAGCGCTACGGGGTCGTCTCGCGCGAGGCGGCCGACGCCGAGGGGCTCGCGGGCGGCTTCTCGGCCATCTATCCGGTGCTGCGCGCGATGGAGGAGATGGGGAAGATCCGCCGCGGCTACTTCGTGGAGGGGCTCTCGGGCTCGCAGTTCGCGCTGTCGGGGGTGGTCGACCGCCTGCGGGCGGAGCGCGAGCCGCGCGCCGACCCGGACGTGCGGCTGCTCCCGAGCGTCGACCCGGCGAACCCGTACGGGGCGCTGCTCCCGTGGCCGACGCCGAAGGACGGGGCGCTCAAGCCGCGGCGGGCGGCGGGGACGTCGGTCGTGCTGGTCGATGGCCGCTGCGCGCTCTTCGCCGGGCCGAAGGCGAAGCGCGTCACGACGTTCCCGGCGATGGAGGACCCGGGGATCGCGGCGGCGGCGTTCCGCGCGCTGGCCGGGCTCGCGCGCGAGCGGCGGACGCGGCTCGTGCAGGTCGAGCAGATCGACGGCGCGCCCGCGCGGGGCGGGCCGTGGCAGGAGGCGCTGGCAGCGGCGGGCTTCGCGGGGGACTACCGCGGGATGACGCTCACGCCGACCGGGTCGTAGCCCGGTCGGGAGGCGCGGGACGGCGCGCGCGGCGTGGGATTTGGCCCGCGTCTTGCTTCGTTCATGCCCCGGCGCGCCGCAGAGCCGCCAGCCACGTCGCGCGCTGCGTCGAATGCTTCCCAATCAGCGGGAAATCCGGTACGCACGCGCAGCTTGACCCGCCCAGGGAGCCCTCGTGACCCAAGAACGCCCCATTCGCACCGCCGCCATCGTCGCCGCCGGCTTCGGGAGCCGGCTCAACGAGCTCACGGCCGCCATGCCCAAGGGCTTCCTCGAGATCGGCGGGCAGAGCCTCGTCGAGCGCTCGCTCGACACGCTGCGGAGCTTCGGCGTCGAGCGCGTCGTCATCGGCACGGGCTTCCAGGCGCACTTCTACGATCTCCTCGCGGAGCGCCGTGGCGACGTCGTGACCGTGCTCTCCGAGCAGTACGCGACGACGAGCAGCATGGTGACCCTCTGGAACCTGCGCCACGCGCTCCGGGGGCCGTTCATCCTGCTCGAGTCGGACCTCCTCTACGAGCCGCGCGCCATCGCCGAGCTCCTCGCTCACCCCGCGGAGGACGTGATCCTCGCGAGCGACGCCACGCACTCGGGCGACGAGGTCTACATCGAGACGACCGACGGCGGGGACCTCGTCGCGATGAGCAAGGACAAGACCAGGCTCGCGCGCGTGAACGCCGAGCTCGTCGGCATCTCGAAGGTGTCGGACGCGACCTACCGCGCGATGTGCGACGTGATGGAGGCGCGCCTCGAGACGCAGCCGAAGCTCGACTACGAGAGCGCGTTCGTCGAGGTCGGCAAGGCGAAGGCCATCCCGGTGCACCGCGTGGACGGCCTCGCCTGGTGCGAGATCGACGACGCGAACCACCTCGCCCGGGCGAACGCGCGGATCCTCCCCCGCGTCGAGGCCGCGCGCGAAGAGCGGCAGCGCCTCGCCGGCTGACGGCCGCGCAGGCGGCCCTCGACGGGCGCGACGCGCGGTGGCATCCTCGCGCCGCGCATGACCGACTACACCGACGTCCTCGACCTCGACACGACCGACCTCGTCGCGGAGGCCGAGGCGTGGCGGATCACGGCCCCCTCGTTCCGCGACGGCCTCGTCGCCGACGTGCTGAAGCTCGTCGACGCGAGGAAGAGCGTGCTCCTCGTGGGGCCCTCGGGGGTCGGCAAGACCGCCGTCCTCCACGGCGTCGCCTACGCGATGGCCGATCGCGCGGGCGGCGGGCACGTCTTCGCCACGTCGACGACGCGCGTGATGAGCCGGACGCGCTATCTCGGCGAGTGGCAGACCAAGGTCGCGCAGCTCGTGAGGAGCGCGCGCGACAAGGGCGGCGCCGTCTACCTGAGCGACCTGTCGAACCTCGACAGCGTAGGCCGCACCGCGCAGACGAGCGCGAGCCTCCTCGACGCGCTGCGCCCGAGCCTCGAGGACGGGTCGCTCGTGCTCATCGGCGAGGCGACGCCCGAGCAGGTGCGCGCGATGGGGCGCACGCCGCGCTTCACGAGCCTCTTCACGCAGGTCCTCGTGCCGCCGCTCTCCGCCGAGGACGCCGACGCCATAGTCTGCGCCCACGCCGAGGCCCACGGGGCGCCGCTCGACGAGGCGTGCACGCGCACGCTGAACCAGGTGACGGCGCGCTTCATGCCGGCGAGCCACCCGCCGGGGCCGGCGCTGACGCTGCTCGCGCGCGTGCTCGACTACCAGCGCGAGAAGGCCGGGGTCGGCGAGCCGACGCGCGTGACGCCCGCGTTCATCGAGCACGTGTTCTCGATCTACAGCGGGCTCCCGAAGTTCGTCGTCTCGGCGAGCGAGACGAAGCCCGCGCACGAGCTCCGGAGCTGGTTCCAGGACCGGCTCGTCGGCCAGCGCGAGGCGATCGAGGCCGTCGTCGAGACCATCGCCCTCTTCAAGGCGGGCCTCCACGACCCCGGGAAGCCCCTCGGGAGCTTCCTCTTCGTCGGGCCGACGGGCGTCGGGAAGACCGAGCTCGCGCGGCTCCTCGCGGAGCTCCTCTTCGGGAGCCGCGATCGCCTCCTCCGCTTCGACATGAGCGAGTTCAAGGACTACCACGCCTTCGAGATGCTCGTCGGCGACCCGAAGCACCCCGAGAAGCCGGCCGCGCTCATCGATCCGGTGCGCGCGCAGCCGTTCCAGGTCGTGCTCTTCGACGAGCTCGAGAAGGCGCACCCGAACGTCTGGGACCTCTTCCTCCAGCTCCTCGACGACGGGCGCCTGACGCCGCCGGGCGGGGAGGCGGTGGACTTCCGGAGCACCATCGTCATCGCGACGTCGAACGCCGGCGCGCAGGAGGGGGACCGCTCGCTCGGGTTCGCGGCGGACGTGGCCGCCGGGCGGTCGGCGCGCGACGCGCGCGTGCGGGGCGCGCTCGAGGCGGCGTTCCGACCCGAGTTCCTGAATCGTTTCCAGCACCTCGTGGTGTTCCACCCGCTCACGCGCGACGAGCTGCAGCGGGTCGCGCGGCAGGAGCTGAAGCGCGTGCTGGGCCGCTCGGGGCTCACGGAGCGGAACCTCGTCGTGGACGTGACCGACGAGGCGCTCGACGTCGTGATCGCCGGCACGGGCAGCGGGCGCTGGGGAGCGCGGGCGCTGAAGCGGGAGATCCAGCGGCAGATCGCGCTCCCGCTCGCGATGACGCTGCTCGAGCGCCCGATCCTCCCGGGGACGCTCCTGCGCGTGACGGTGAAGGACGGCGCCATCCGCGCGACCGTCCACGAGACGCCCGAGAGCCGCGCCGAGCGGCGGGCGGCCGACGTCGCGCGCGCCGCGGACGAGCAGCGGGCCTCCGACGAGGAGCTCGGGACGCGGGTCGCCGCGATGGGACCGCGCGTGGAGGCGCTCGCGGCCGGCGTCCGCGAGGCGGCGCTCGTCGCGCGGCGCGGCGAGATCGAGCTCGCGAAGGCGGCGCCCGACTTCTGGCGCGACGAGGCGGCGGCGGCGCAGGCGCTCGGCGAGCTCTCGCACGTGACCGCGACGCTCGCGCGCGTCGAGCACCTGCGAGCCATCGAGCAGGATCTGCGCGACGCGCACGCGGCCGCCGTGACGCGGGGCGAGCGCGAGCACGTCGGGCGCGACCTCGCGCGCCTCGAGCGCCTCCTCGGGCACGCGGAGCGCGAGCTCCTGCGGCTCGGGCGCGCCGGCGACCACGACGCCCTCGTGTGGATCCGCCCCGTCCCGGGCGGCGAGCCACGGCTCGTGCGCGACCTGCTCGCGCGGCTCTACACGGGGTGGGCCGAGCTCCGCGACCTCGAGGCGCGCTGGGTCGCCGACCCGCTGAGCGACGACGAGCCCGCGCTGCTGCGGGTGAGCGGCCCGTTCGCCTATGGGCTGCTCGCGCGCGAGGCCGGGCTCCACCGGGCGCGCGACGGCGAGCGGCACGGGACCTGCCTCGTCCGCGTCGGGCCGGTCGACGATCCGCCCGCGACGCCGCGCTTCACGGAGCTCCGCGCGCTGAAGACGGCCGGGCAGCTCGGCGGCAAGGTGCGCTCGCGCCTCGCGTGCGAGAGCGGGCTCGTCATCCAGAACGGCGCCACGCTCGCCGACAACCGCGAGGCCGCCGCCGAGCTCGAGGGGGCCTGGCTCCGGCTGCCGGAGGCGCCGGAGCTCACCGATCCGGTCGTCCGCCGCTACGACCTCGATCCGCCGCGCCTCCGGGACACCGCGACCGGCGTCGTGACCGCGCGCAGCGACGTCTTCAGCCCGCGCGCCCTCCACGAGCTCCTGCTCGCGCGGGTCGACGCGGCGCTGCCGCCGCCTACCACGGGTAGGTGAGGCGCAGGTCGCGTACGCAGCCGGTCGGTCCGGAGAGGAACACGCCGCCGCAGCGCGCGCCGTTCGAGCAGCCGGTCGTGGCGCGGAAGCGGCCGCGGACCTTGCCGTCCGCGGTGTGCGCGGCGACGAGCACGGCCGCCGGGATGGCGCCGCTCTCGCCGAGCCAGGTGCAGCTCTCGTTGGCCGAGCCGGCGGTCGCCGCGAGGATGGGGGTCCACGCCTCGCCCGTCTGGAGCTCGACCTCGAGGGTGCCGTCGAGGTTCGAGGAGCCGCACACGGCCGTGATCCACGACAGCTCGAGGGCGCCGTCGCCCTTCGGCGCGGGCGCCTGCTCGAAGGTGAACGTCTGCCAGGACCCGAGGTCGGGGCAGTAGCCGGCGCCGCTGTCGCCGAGGGTGTCGTCGTAGGTGCCGCTGCCCGGGCACGCGGCGTTCGCGGCGTTCGGCGTGCCGAGGTCGCCGTCGTAGGAGGCGGTCGCCCGGCACCAGGCGTTCGACGGCGGGACTTGGAGCGGGAAGGTGGCCGGGTCGCGCTGCATGGCGACGCCGGTCGGGGCGACGCCCGTGTAGTGGATGGTGGCGATGGCGACGCCGTCGCACTCGAGGCTGATGGCGTCGCCGTTGTTGCTCAGGATGTAGCCCGCGTAGACGTAGGTCGGCGTGAAGCCGGGGTCGGCGCTGCGCGCGAGGGTGACCCAGGCGCGCGGCGGCACCTCGAGGAGCTCGTCGATGACGTGGGCGTCGTTGTAGTCGTCGGTGATGACGCAGCCGTCGAGGCGGTAGCCGACGGTCTCGGAGGGGTTGTAGAGCTCGAACCACTCGCCGTCGGAGTCGCTGCGGTTGTAGGGGTCGGCCATGAACTCGGAGATGAGGAGCTGGCCTTGCGCGCTCGGGCGGACGGTGCCGCCGGTGGCGCGGCCCGGGGTCGGCGTCGCGAGGTCGTGGAAGTCGACGGCGTTGTCGTCGGTGTCGGTGACGGCCTCGTCGCGCGCGATGCTGTGGCCGGGGACGACGCCGGGGTGCGGGCTGCCCTCGCCGCGGAAGGCGGTGTTGCCGTCGAAGACGCCGTAGCCGACGGCGTCGACGACGGCCTCACCGAAGCGGAGCTGGAGGCTGTCGGGGCCGTTCTGGAGGTCGGCCTTCACGTCGAGCTGATCGGCGGTCATGCGGATCCACGCGGCGGCGCTCGGGTGGGCGACGACGAAGTAGCCGGCCTGGTTCAGGGCGCCCGAGAGCGGGATGGTCGCGTAGATCTGCCCGTCGGCGCCGTTGATGGCGACGAGGCTGAAGCCGGCGAGCGAGCCGCCGACGGGGCCGTGGACCTCGATGAAGACGTCGTTGTCGTCGCCCACGGCGTTGACGAGGAGCTCGGAGATCCGGCGGTCGGGCGGCGCGGCGACGGCCTGGCAGGCGCCGGCCTCGCAGACCTGCGCCGGGCCGCAGGGGACGGGGGTGCCGAGGTCCTTGCAGGCGTCGGCGTCGAACTGGCCGCAGGCGACGGCCGCCCCCTCGACGCAGGTCGCGGTCTGGCAGTCGTCCTGGCAGCTCGCGACGCACTGGCCGCCCTGGCAGACCTGCCCGCTCGGGCAGTCGTCGGCCGGGCCCCACTCCGGGCACGGGTCGGCGTCGAAGCTCCCGCAGACCTCGACCTTCACGGTGCTGCCGGCCCGGCAGCGGCGCTCGCCGGCGGTGCACTCGGCGACGCAGGTGGCGCTGCACTGGCCGGCGCTGCAGGACTCGTTCGCGCCGCACTGGACGACCGTCTGCCACTCGAGGCAGGCGTCGGCGTCGTGCTGGCCGCACTCGCGGACGGCGTGGCCGCTCGCGTCGCAGGCGCGGGCGCCCGAGGTCGTGCACTCGTCCTGGCAGGCGGCGCCGCAGACGCCGTCGCTGCAGGTGGCGCCGCCTTCGCAGGGGATCGGGAGCGACCACTCGAGGCAGGGATCGGCGTCGCGCTGGCCGCAGACGACGCGCCCGCCGGCGTCACAGGCCGCGGCGCCGTCGGCGGGGCACTCGTCGACGCAGCTCGTCGCGCACTGCCCGGCGGAGCAGGTGCTCCCGTGGGCGCAGGCGACGGTCGTGCCCCAGCGGAGGCAGCCGTCGCCGCCGAGGACGCAGGTCCGGACGCCGTCGCCGTCGCAGGAGGCGAGGCCGACGGCGCCGCACTCGTCCTGGCAGGCGGCCACGCAGGCGCCGGTGACGCAGGCGCCCTCACACGCGGCGGGGGCGCCCCACTCGAGGCAGCCGTCCTGGTCGCTGTCGCCGCAGGTCACGACGGCGTCGCCCTCGCACTTCCGCGCGTCGGCGTCGCACTCGTCGACGCAGGTGGCGGCGCAGACGCCGCCGACGTTGCAGAAGCCGGCGTCGGGGCAGGCGCTCGCGGCGCCGAAGTCGAGGCAGCCGTCGCCGTCGCTGTCGCCGCAGGTGAGCACGGTGTGGGCGTCGGTCGGGTCGCAGCGGCGCGCGCCGGCCTGGGTGCAGGGCTGGCCGGGGCAGGCGGCGACGCAGGCGCCGGCGGCGAGATCGCAGGCGGTGCCGGCAGGGCACGACGCGGCGACGGACCAGTGGAGGCAGCCGCTGGACTCGACGCAGCGGCGGAGGCCGGCGGCGGTGCACTCGGTGGCGCCCTCGTCGTCGCAGGCGTCGGACACGGCGCGGCAGAGGTCGGCGCCGCTGAGGCCGGGGTCGGCGTCGACCTGGGAGAGGGCCTGGGCCCCGCCGGCGCCGGCGTCGTCACAGGCCGGGGCGAGGCCGAGGGCGAGGAGGAGAGAGGCCGCGAGCAGCGCTCGGGTCGTCATGGCGTGGCTCCCAGGGGTGTGCGGAGGGGGGCGGAATGTAGAGATCCGGGATCCCGATGTAAACCTCCAAGGCAGGAGCGAGCGCCGGTGGCGTGGGCGGACGCGCGCGGCGGCGTCCTGTCCGGGCCTTGACGCGAACGGGGCGGGCCCGGAAGCTCGACCGGGTTACCGACGAGGGAGGAGCGAGCGACGTGGACGAGACGACGACAGGCGTAGGGAGGGGCCGCGCCGTCGCGCTCGGCCCGTGGGTGGTCGCTGCTGCGCTGCTGGCGCTCGCCGGGATCGGCGGGGCAGCGCGCGCGCAGGCGACGGACGACGACCTCGGGGACATGGCGTCGTTCCTCGCGCTGTTCCCGACGGCGCGGACGGCGCCCGCGCCGACGTTCCTGCAACCCGGGGTCAGGATCTCGTACTCCGCGGCGGGGGCGGTGATCGGCAGCGACGTGCCGGCGTCCGGGGGCGGCATCAACCAGTTCGACCTGGTGACCCGCGACGGCGGGCAGGCCCTGTTCTACCTGCAGAGCTACAGCACCGAGGGCAACGGCTGGTTCCCGCTCTCGGCGACGTTCGCGCGCGGCTACCCGGGGATCGGCCCGTTCTGGATCTCGCCGAGCCTGCTCGGGCAGGCCGAGTCGAAGGCGGGCGGCGGGCTCACGGTCTCGCGCTATCAGAAGGCGGTCGCCGGGACGAACACCACGGTCGTGCGCTTCCAGACCCAGACGACGACGGGGAACACGGTCTACGAGTTCGACGCCGCGACGGGTCTGCTCGTGCTGAGCAGCGTCTCCGGCACCGGGACGGACTCGCAGGTCTCGCTCCTCGGGGTGCGGCAGGTGCAGCTGCCGTGGGGGCTCGGGCGGGCGCCGAACTGGGTGCGCCCGGGGGCGCAGCTCGCCTACCAGGGCACGAAGACCATCAACATCACGGGCGGGACGAACCCGATTCAGCAGAGCCAGGAGATCGGGGGGCAGATCGCGCAGGCGGGCGCGCGCTGGAGCTTCGCGACGCTCACCGAGCGGCTCTCGGGCATCACGTCGGGGACCGGGGTCATCGCGACGGGGCAGGCGCAGGTGGTCGGCGCGCTGTGGCTGCCGGTCACGGCGCTCGCGGCGCCGCTCGACCCGGCGGGCGTCGTCTTCGACACCGACCCGATCACGGGCGCGACGCTCCTGCTCGCGCGCGCCGACGACGGCGACATCGTGCTGCAGCAGAGCACGACCGTGTCGCAGACGACGTGGTTCTACAGCCCGACGCTGGGGGTCCTCGACCGGCAGGTGGCGGACATCGCCATGTCGACGCAGTTCACGCGCTCGGACATCTCGCGGGTCGGCGGGGACGGCGCGCTCGTGGCGCTCGCGCAGCAGCCACCGCTACCGGAGGATCCCGGCGCGGGCGCCGTGACCGGCGGCGGCGGAGGGGGCGGCGGAGGGGGCGGCGGCGGCTGCGCAGGCGGCTCTCCTGGCGGCTCGCCGTGGGTCGCCCTCGCCGGGTTGCTGACGGTCCTCGCGCTGCGAGAATATTCCCGGCGGCGGTCACGTCTCGACCTCTCATGCCGCACGCCGTCGCTCACCGCTCGCAGTCTCCGCCGTCGCCACCCCGCCGCCTGACCGCCCGCGGGCGCTGGGCGGTCGCCCTCCCCGTCGCGCTGGCGCTCGTCGCGATCCTGGTCGCCTTCGCGGCGCCGGGCGCGGCGCGCGCGTCGCATTACCGCTTCGAGCGCATCGAGCTCCTCTCGAAGCCCGAGCAGAAGGCGCTCGCGCGGGTCGGGATCCACGACACCCGCGCCCTGCTCGCGCGGGTGCAGACGCTCGCAGACCGGGTGTGGCTCTCGCGCGCCACGGGCCTCGCGCTCGAGCGGCTGACCTCGCTCGCGACCCAGTGCGACCTCCTGCGCCTCGACGGCGTGGGTCCGACCATGATGGCCGCGTTCCAGAAGGCCGGCGTGGCCGAATCCGACGCGCTCGCGCACGCCGACCCGGCCGACCTCCTGTCCCGCCTGCAGGCGGCGACGGCTGGCACTCCGATGCGTTCCCGACTCCCGGACACCGGCATCCTCGCGACCTGGATACGCGCCGCGCGGCGTGCTCCGAGCGGGCTCCGCGACATCCCGACGGAGCCGATCCCGGCCCCGTAGACGGTATTCGCTGTCCCGTCGCCCGCGCCGTGCTGCCGCAGATCCGACGACAATCGCGACTATTTTCGGCCGCGTTCACCAACTTAGGTGCCAAAACGGCACATTCGCACTATATGACGGTGGCGAATCGACCACCCGTCACAGTTGTTTCGGTGTGGGCCCGGCAGAGCCGCCATGGGCGCCGCCATGCCGACCATCTTCTTCCTTTATCGGTCACTTACGCGGTAAAAGGCCACGCAATGTCGCTCGCAGTCCTAGGGAAGTGTGGTTAAGATGCGCGGCCATGATGAAGCCGGTCCCGCACCTGCCACGTATGGCTCCCCCCCCACCCGCGCCTCGCGGCCCGAGCGTCGTGCTCCGCTCGACCGCTGGAGGACCACCGTGAGCCCGCCGCGGCGCCCGGGTCCGCGCGGCAGGAAGGTAGGACGCTCCGTGGGACGGCCGCCCAACGGCGACCCCGCGGCGACCCGCCGGCGAATCCTCGAGTCGGCCATCGAGCACTTCGGGCGCCAAGGCGAAGAGGGCGCCGCGCTGCGGCAGATTGCGAGTGACGCGGACGTCTCG
This sequence comes from Deltaproteobacteria bacterium, assembly GCA_020632715.1. Taxonomy (GTDB): domain Bacteria; phylum Myxococcota_A; class UBA9042; order PHBI01; family PHBI01; genus JACKFA01. Next base: position 127,434 of record JACKFA010000002.1, on the reverse strand, counting down.
ATGTCCACCGTCATGCACCACTTCGGCGACAAGCGGGGCCTCTTCGAGGCGTGCCTCGACGCGACCTATGAGCGCGTCGTCGCGCTGCGCCAACGCTTCGGCGAGGCCCTCGTGGGAGTCGTCTCCCCGCGCGAGGCGATCGGCCCCATCGTCCGGACGGCGCTCGCCTTCGGGTTCGAGAACCAGCCGTTCGTGCGTGTCGTCGCCACCGCCGCCGTGTCGTCGGGGCACTTCCCGGGCCACCTCATCGAGCGCCTCGCCGAGCAGTCGCTCGACCGGCTCGGGACGCTCATCGCGAGCATGCTCGGGCGCAGCGTGGGCGACGTGCGGCTGATGGCCGTGACGTTCAACCACATCGTGAGCCGCTTCACGCTGACCGCGCCCGAGGAGCTCGCGGGGCTCGTCGGGGTCGACGGCGACGGGACGAACGGCGCGGGTGGCGTGGACCCCCGCATCACGGGCGCGCTCGAGGATCAGCTCACGCGCCTCCTCGCGGCGCTCATCGGCGTCGAGCCAGTCGCGGCCTGACGCGGCGTGCCGGAGGGAGACACGATCCACGCGGTCGCTCGGGCGCTCGCTCCGCGCCTCATCGGCGAGCCCGTGCAGCGGCTCGTCGTGCTCGGGCAGCCCATCCCGCTGAGCGACCGCACCGTCACGGACGTCGAGGCGCGCGGCAAGCACCTCGTCGTGACGCTCGCGGGGCCCGTGCTGCGCGTGCACCTCGGCATGAAGGGGAGCTGGCACCGCTACGATCCGGGGCAGCCCTGGGAGCGGCCGGCCGGGACGGCCGGGGTGATCCTCGAGACCCCGCAGCACGTCGCGGTCTGCTTCCAGCCCGCGGAGGCCGAGCTGTACCTCGACCGCGGGGGCGCCGAGCGCGGGATCCTCGGGAAGCTCGGGCCGGATCTGCTCGCGGCGACGTTCGACGCCGAGGCGGCGCTCGCGCGGGCGAGGACGCGGGACGGCGGCGCGCCGATCGCGGACCTGCTGCTCGATCAGCGCGTCGCCTGCGGGATCGGCAACGTGTACAAGTGCGAGGTGCTGTTCCTGCACGGGCTCGCGCCGCGGACGCCGGCCGCGCGCGTGAGCGACGCGCAGCTCGTGGCGTGCTGGGCGACGGCGCGGGCGCTCATGCAGGAGAACCTGGCGCTCGGGGGGCCACGCACGACGACCGCGGCGCACTTCCGCGAGGCTGACGCGAAGGCGCCGTCTGCGAAGGCGTTGAAGGCGCTGCGGCGGCGGATCCCGGCGCACCTCAGGAGCTGGGTCTACGAGCGTGAGGGGGAGCCGTGCCTGCGGTGTCGCGGGCCGATCGCGCGGGAGGTGCTGGGGCGGGATCTGCGGGTCACCTACTGGTGTCCGCGCTGCCAGCCGCTCGAGGGCGCGGAGACGCCGGCCGGGAGCGGGTGATCGAGGGCATGCGTCTCGGCCGTGGTGGCATGGTGCCATATATGGTAACGCACCGGCATGCGGCTCCTGCACACCTCCGACTGGCACCTGGGCGCGAGCCTCGACGGCGTCTCGCGCGAGCCGGATCACCAGCTCTTCCTCGACTGGCTGGTCGCGACGCTGGATCGCGAGGCGATCGACGCGCTGGTGATCGCGGGCGACGTCTTCGACGTGGCCCAACCGTCCGCGGAGGCCCAGCGCGCCTACTTCCGCTTCCTCGCGAACGCCGCGCGGACCGGCGTGCGCGCGATCATCGTGATCGGCGGCAACCACGACTCCGCGTCGCGCCTCGACGCGCCGGCCGAGCTCCTCGGGACGCTCGCGATCCACGTCGTCGGGGGGATCGAGACCGGGGACGACGCGGCGCGGCAGGATCGCGCGCTCTGCCCGTTGCGCGACGCGGACGGGCGCGTGATCGGCGTCGTCGTGGCCGTGCCCTACGTGCACGAGTACCGGCTCGGCGTGCGCCCGACGGCGGGCGACAACCAGGCGACCCGGCGGGACCTGCACAAGGCGTTCAAGGCCCTCTACAAGCAGCTCGCGACGGCCGCCGCGGCGCGCTGGCCCGGCGTGCCGCTCGTCGCCACGGGCCACCTGACGGCGGCGGGCGTCGCGCCCGGCGACTACGGCGCGGCGATCCACCAGCTCGACCGCCTCGGCACCCTCCCCGGCGGGATCTTCGACCCGCGCTACGACTACGTGGCGCTCGGGCACCTGCACCGCTCCTTCCGCGTGGCCGCGAGCAACGCGTGGTACTCGGGCTCGCCGATCCCGCTGCGGCTGAACGAGACGGCGGAGCCGCGACGGGTCCTGCGGGTCGAGCTGCCGGCGCCGGGCGAGGGCGCCGAGGTGACGCCGCTCCTCGTGCCGCCGGCGCGGGATCTCGTCGAGCTCGCGGGGCCGCCGGAGGCGGTCGCGACCGCGCTGCGCGCGTTGTCGAGCACGGCGCCGCTGCCGCCGCTGGTCTACGCGCGGCTCGCCGTCGAGAGCTACGATCCGGGCGCCCCAGCGGCGCTCTACGCGGCGCTCGACGCGCACAAGGACGACGCGCGCCGGCCACGCCTCGTGAGCGTGCGACAGGACGCGCCCGCGCCCGCCGAGGGGGCGGAGGAGGAGGCGACGCCGGCGCTCCCGCGGCTCCGGGAGCTGAGCCCCGAGGACGTCTTCCGGAGGGTGTGCGACCAGGCCGCGGAGAGCGTCGACGACGCGCTGCTCGCGGCGTTCCGCGAGCTCCTGCACGAGGCGGGCTCGGCCGCGAGCGCGAGCGCCGTCGAGGCGGCGACGACGCGCCCCGGACCGGCGCGCCAGCAGGAGCTCCTCCCGCTCTCGGCGGAGGAGGGCCGCTCGTGAAGCTCCACCGCGTGACGATCGAGAACCTCGGCTCGCTCTACGGGTCGCACGAGCTCGACCTCGACAACGACCTCGGCGGCGCCCCGCTCTTCGTGATCGTCGGGCCGACCGGCGCCGGCAAGAGCACGGTCCTCGACGCCGTGAGCCTCGCGCTCTTCGGAGAGACCCCGCGCCTCACCAGCGGCCGCGCCAGGAACCGGGGCGACGACGACGACGTCCGGCACATCATGAGCCGCGGCGCGGGGGAGTGCCGCGCGGTGCTCGAGCTGTCGCGGCGCGTCGAGGGCGGCGGGCGCGCGCGGTACCGCGCCACGTGGTACTGCCACCGCGCGGGGACGCGGGCGGACGGCGCGTTCCAGACGCCGCGGCGCGGGCTCGAGCGGTGGAGCGAGGCGCGCGGGGTGTGGGAGGTGCTCGCCGACGACCAGCGCAAGAAGGTGTACGAGCCGGCGTTCGCGGAGGCGCTCGACGGGCTCACGGTCGAGGACTTCCAGCGGTCGATGTTGCTCCCGCAGGGGGAGTTCGCGGCGCTCCTCGAGGCGCCGCCGGAGGCGAAGGCCGCGATCCTCGAGCGGCTCACGAACACGTCGGTGTACCTCGACGTCGGGCAGCGCGCGAACCAGCGGCGGATCGCGGCGCAGCGGGAGCTCGAGCGGCTCGCCGCGCAGCTCGAGGGGGTGGCGCGGCTCGCGCCGGAGGAGGCGGCCAGCCTCGTGCGGACGCTCGAGGCGTCGCGGGGGCGGCTCGACCAGGCGCGACGCCACGCGCGGACGCTCGAGGGGGAGGTCGGGTGGCTCGCGCGGGCGGACGCGCTCGCGGCGCAGGAGGAGCACGCGGCCGCGGAGGCCGACCTGGCGCGCGCCGCGATCGAGGACGCGGCGACCGAGCTCGGGCGGCTCGCCGAGGACGCGCGCTGTCGGCCCGCGGCGGGGCGGCTCGCGGCGCTGCGCGAGGCGACGGCGCGAGAGGCGGCGGCGACGGCGCGGGTCGCCGAGCTGGACGAGGAGCACGCGTTTGCTGCAACGCAGCATGAGATGGCGCAGAAGGTCGCCGAATCTGGTCGCGAGAAGTTGTGCACTGCACAACGGGCGGTGACGGAGGCGGCTCCGCGGCTCCAGCTCGCGCGGCGGCTCGAGGAGGAAGAGCGGGGGGCGCGCGCGCTGTGGGGACGAGTCGTCGCCGAGCGCGACGAGGTCCGCGGGGAGCTCGACGGGCTCCGGGCGGGCGCCGAGGACGATCGCGCGCGGCTCGACCGCGCGGAGCTGCGGCGGGCGACCGCGGCGCAGGAGGTGGCGACGCTCGGCGACGGCGCCGCGCTCGGCGAGGCGCTGTCGGGGCTCGAGGCGACGTGGGCGCGGCTCGTGGCCGACGAGGCGCGGCTCGCCGACGTCGTCGCGGAGCGGGAGGCGCTGGCGCGGCGGCGGAGGAGGCGGCGCGGGCGCGAGAGGTGGCGGACGCGGCGGCCGCGGCGGTGGCTCGGCGGCTCGCGGCGACCGCGGAGGCGGCTCGGTGGCAGGGGGCGCCGGACGACGTGCGCGCGCTCGAGGCGCGGGGCGCGCAGCTCTCGACGCTCGCGGCGGCGCGGGAGCGGGCGGCGGCCTCCGGGACGCGGAGACCCGCGAGGCGGCGGGGCGCGAGGCGCTCGTGGCGGCGGTCGCGGCGGCGCGGGCGGCGCGAGGTGCCGTGGCGGCGGAGGCGCGGAGGCGACCGCGCGGCGGTCGGAGCTCGTCGCGCGGCATGAGGAGCTCACGCTGGCGTTGGCGCTGACGTCGCATCGGAGCGCGCTGTCGGCGGGCGAGCCGTGCCCGCTGTGTGGTGCCGAGGACCACCCCTACGAGCGCGACCCCGACGTCTCGTCGGGTGACGCGCGCCTCCGGGCGCGGGCCGAGGCGCTGCGGCGCGAGGCCGACGAGCTCGGGGAGGCGATCGAGGCGCACGCTCGGCGAGAGGCCGCGCTCGACGCGGCGGTCGCGCGCGACGAGGCGCTGAGCGAGCGCCACGCGCGGGCGCTCGTGGAGGTCGCGGCGGAGCGGGCGGCGGTGGACGAGATCCTCGCGGGGGTGCCGGAGGCGCCGCCGGAGGAGGCGCTACCCGCGGCGCGAGCGGCGCTCGCGGCGTTGCTCGAGGCGGCGCGCGAGGCCCCGGCGGCGCGGGAGAGGGCGGCGCGCGGCGGCGGAGTCCGAGCGGCTCACGGAGGCGCTCGCGGATCGCGAGCGTGGCGCGGCGGAGCTCTCGCGGCTGCTCGACGGCGCGCGGGCGGGGCTCGTGGCGGCGCTCACCGCGCATGGCCTCGGGGACGCGGCGGCAGGCGATCTGGGGGCGCGATCGAGCTCGCGGCGGCGCGGGCGACGCGGTTCCGGGCGGCGACGGCGACGCTCGCGGCGGCGGAGAAGGAGGCCGCGACGGCGCGGGAGGGCCTCGGGCGGTCGGGGACGCTGCAGCAGGCGGCGTCGGCGCGCCTCGCCGGGCTCGAGAGCGAGGCGGCGCGGGCGAGCGCGGCGCTCCAGGGCGCGGCGGAGGCGGCGCGGGCGGTGCTCGGGGGGGAGCGGGCCGACGATCACGCGGCGCGGCTCGAGGCGGAGCTGGCGGCGGCGCGGGAGCGGGCCGAGCGCGCGGAGCGGACGCTGGCGGTGATGGCGCGGAGCGAGGAGAACCTCGCGGGGCAGCTGACGCAGGCGCGGGCGGTGCTTCGGGAGGCGGCGGCGCGGCGGGCGGAGGCGGACACGGAGCTCGCGCGGGCGCTGGCGGCGCTGGGTCTGCAGGACGCGGAGGCGCTCGCGGCGCGGGTGCTCGACGAGGCGACGCGGGCGGCGCTCGCGGCGCGGGAGGAGGCCCTGGTCGGGGCGAGGGAGCGGGCGGAGGACCGGCTCGAGCGGGCGCGGACGGAGCGGGCCCAGCACGGGGCGGCGCGGCCGGAGGCGCTGTCACCGGCGGCGACGACGGCGGGGTGGCAGGAGCGGCTCGTTCTCGCGCGGCGAGAGCTCGACGACGCGAACCAGACCTTGGGTGCAGTGCAGCAAAAGATCGCCGAGCAGGAGCAGAATGAGCGGCGCTACCGCGATGTGCACCGCACATATGAGCAGCAGCGAGCGACGCACGCGCTGTGGTCGCGGCTCCATCGCCTGATCGGTGGGCGTGACGGGCGCGCGTTCCAGGAGTTCGCGCAGATCCTGTCTTTGGGCGAGCTGATCGAGCGGGCGAACCATCGACTCGAGACGCTGGCGCCGCGCTATCGGCTCATCCACGCGCTCGATCGCGAGGGGCGGCCGCGGCTCGACTTCGCGATCCGGGACGCGGACCTCGCGGGTCGCGAGCGGCCGATCACGACGCTGTCGGGCGGCGAGCGGTTCCTGGTGTCGCTCGCGCTCGCGCTCGGGCTGTCGGACCTGCGGACGGCGGGGATGCCGATCGAGACGCTGCTGCTCGACGAGGGGTTCGGGACGCTCGATCCGGAGTCGCTCGACCAGGCGCTGACGAGCCTCGAGGAGCTGCACGGGGGTGGTCGGATCCAGGTCGGGATCATCAGCCACGTGGACGCGATGCGAGAGAGGATCGGCGCGCGGATCCACGTGGAGCGGCTCGGGAACGGGCGGTCGCGGCTGCGCGCGGACAGCGGGAGCTGGGGGCGCGGGCCGGTCGCGGCGGCCGGGTGACGGGGCGGCGGCCGGCCGGTGGCGCGGGGTCGGGGGGCAGGTTTTCTTGGCGGGGCGCGGAAGTGAGCGCATAAGGGAGCCGAACCTGGCGCCCCGATGTCGCGGTGCGGCGCACGAGAGGAGAGAGACATGCGCAAGAGGCTCGTCCTGGCGGGGGTCGTCGCGGCCCTGGCGGTCCCTGTGGGCGCCTGCTCCACGTCGAGCGAGTACGTGGTCCAGGGCACCGAGAAGTCGGTGGGCTGTGACGGCGTCATCGAGATCACGCGGGATCAGGAAGACGTGAACGTGGTGAACGTGGTGGTGGTGAACCTGCCGCCGCCGGAGCGCCACCAGAAGAACCTGCGCGCGTTCGTCGTGTGGCTGACGGCGAAGGACGGCGCGCCCGTGCGGGCGGGGCGGCTCGCGTACGATCCGGACGCGCGCCGCGGGACGCTGCGCGTGACGACGCCGAACGATCAGGTGTTCGTGCAGATCACGGCGGAGACGAGCTCGCGCGTCGACAAGCCGAGCGAGTTCGTGATCATGAGCAAGCACGTGACGCTCACCGGCGGCGGCAACCAGGGCAGCACGGTCGACGACGTGGCGATGTAAGGCGATCGGGCCTCGCGCCCCGGAGCCAGAGCGGCCCCGACCAAGGCCGCGCAGCGGCCGACTCGGGGACGCGCAGGCGCAGGGTCGCGAGGCTTACGTGAAGCGATCGGGCCTCGCGCCCCGGAGCCAGAGCGGCCTCGACCAAGGCCGCGCAGCGGCCGACTCGAGGACGCGGAGGCTGAAGCGATCGGGCCTCGCGCCCCGGAGAGCGGCCCGACCGCAGCTACTCCGCGTGCTCCAGCGCCGCGCGGATCTTCTTCTCCGTCGCCGCGAACTGCGACGAGCGCGGGTAGTCGTCGAGGATCTGCTGCCACCTCGCGATCGCCTCGACCGGCCGGCCCAGCGCGAGCAGGACGTCGCCGTAGAGGTCGAGCGTCCGGGTCGTCTCGCGCTCCTTCAGCTCGGCCCGCTCGTTCTGCGCGATGTCCGCGAGCGCCCCGTCGAGCAGCGCCGTCGCCCTGTCGCCGTAGCTCGGGTCGAGCGTCGCGAGCGCCGGCACCACCTTCGCGTTCACGCTCGCCATCATGTCCGGCGCGCCGAGCACGATGAAGCGCGCGAGGCTCCGCGCGACGGTCTGGGCCGACATGAACGGGAAGCGCTCAGGGTTCGGCCCGAGCCCGAGCTCCTGCCCCGCCTTCCTGTCGTCGTCGTCCACCGACGGGAACGACGGGATCTTCTTGCGCCCGATCCGCGCGAGCTCCGCCGCGAGCTTCGCCTGGTTCTCGACATGCGCCGCCATGAGCTTCTTCGCGTCCCCCTCGCGCCCCGCCGGGATCTTCTTGGCGATGATGGGGTTGTCCGCCCCCGCGAGCTTCGCGAGCGCCCCCGCGAACAGGTTCCCCCGCAGCACCCGATAGGCGAGGTAGCGCTCGAGCTTCCTCCCGCTCAGCTTCGCCGGGTCCTTCCCCGCGAGCTCCGCGTCGCACTTCGCGAGCAGCGCCTCCGCCCCCGACTCCATCGCCCCCGCGCGCTTCTCCTTCGCGGCCTGGAGCGCCCGCATCACGTCGAGGTAGCGCGTCTGCCCGAGCTTGAAGCGCGGCGCCTCCTTCACGACCTCCTTCAGCGCCTTCTCCGCCTTCTCGACCTCGCCGCGGTCGGCGAGCTCGAGCCCGCGCCCGAACTCGAGCGCCGTCTCCACCTTCTCGACCCGCGCCACCGACGCCTTCCCCGGGAGCGACCGCCCGAGCGCCTTCGCGAACACGCCGAGGAGCTGCTCCTGGAGCTCGAAGAAGCGATCCCGCTCACCGACGATCTTCTCGGCCACCACGACCTGCGCCGTCTGCACGTCGATGAGCCGCACGTCGAGCCGGATCTTCGGCGCGACCGCGGCGATCGCCCCCGTCACCGCGTAGCGCGCGCCCACGAGCTTCCCGACCTTCTGCGCCGTCGCCTGGTCGAACGCCTTCGTGTGCTGGAGATCGAGCTCACCGAGCACGTCCTCGAGGCGGGAGCGCTCCACGACGACGAGCCCGTCCACGCCTGCGAGATCGCTCACCACCATGTCGGCGAGCCCCTTCTTGAGCGGCTCCCACTCGGGGTCCCCCGTGTTGTTGTCGAAGTAGAGCACGCAGACGCTCGCCGCGTCCGCGGCGCGCGCCGGCGGCGCGACGATGGAGAGCGCGATCGCGGCGAGCGCGACGGCGAGCAGGCCGGGCAGGCGGCGCGTCGTCTCGAGGGCTGTCATCGGATGATCTCCCTGACCTCGTCGTAGAGGTCGGCCGTGGACGCGACGGCGTCGCCGCCGCCGATCGTGCGCTCTCCCGCCCAGGAGGTGAAGCGCCCGCCCGCCTCCTCGACGATGGTGAGGAGCGGGCCGCAGTCCCAGAGCGTGACCTCGGCGTCGACCGCGACGTGCGCCCGACCGGTCGCGAGGAGCGCGTAGGCGTAGCAGTCGGCCCAGGTGCGGCGGAGCCAGGTGCGCGCGCAGAGCTCCGCGTACCGCTCGGGGCCGAGGCGCGCCGCGAGCGAGTCGATGCAGGTCGTCGTCACGAGGGCCCGCGAGAGCGGGACACCCTCCGTGACGCGGCACGGGCGCCCGTTCCAGCGGCACCCGCGGCCCTTCGCCGCCACGATCATCTCGTCGAGCGCCGGGAAGTACATCGCGCCGACGAGCGGCTCGCCGTCGACCTCGGCGGCGACGAGCGTGCCGTAGAAGGGCACGCCGTGGACGAAGGCCTTGGTGCCGTCGATGGGATCGAGGATCCAGCGGACCCCGCCGGGAGCGACGTCCTCGTCGGCGCCGAACTCCTCGCCGACGATGGCGTGGTCGGGGAAGCGCGCGCGGATGAGGCCGCGCATGACCTGCTCCGCGTCGCGGTCGGCGATCGTGACCGGCGAGCCGTCGTCCTTGATCTCGACGGCGACGGCGTTGTTGTAGTGCGCGAGCGTGCGCCGCCCGCCAGCCCAGGCGAGCTCGACGGCGAAGTCGTGGAGACGGGTGAGCGCGTCGGTCATCGTCGAAGCCTCGCGTCCATGGCGGGTGAACGGCACGCCGGGCGGCGCGGCGGATCCGGCGGCCGGGTTCGGCGCGATCCGCGACGCCTTCCGTACCACAACGCCGGCAGGAGACGTAGACCGAGCGATCGCTCGGTCGCGACCGCGTGCGCCGCGGGTCTTGTCATGACCCGGTCGATTTCGGTTTGCTCCGAGCTTGCAACGCTCGTTGCGCTCTGCGAGAAGCAGGGCGCAGTCCGAGAGCTTGAGGGGAAAAAGCCAATGCAAACGCGTACGCGCCTAGCGTTTGGGATACTTGTGTCATTTGTCCTGGTCCTGGGGGGATGTCCGGAGGACAAGCCCGGGAACATCGGCGCCTGCGCCGTGGACAGCGAGTGCCCATCCGGGATCTGCAGCAGCGACGGCACGTGCGTCGACCCCGAGATCGACTCCGACGGCGACGGCCTCATCAACCGCATCGAGGTTCAGCTCGGATCGAGCCCGTCGAGCCCCGACACCGACGGCGACGGCATCGACGACGGTCAGGAGGTCCAGGGGACGGCCAACGTCGACACCGACGGCGACGGCCTCGCGGACATCATCGAGAGCGCCACCGCGGACGCCGACGGCGACTGCATCACCGACCAGTACGACGCCGAGAATACGACGCCGAACAGCGACCTCTCGCCGATGCGCGACGTCGTCTGCCCGACCGTCGGGCTGTGCGCGGACGTCGACCGCAGCCTCTTCGGCGTGCTCTGCCCCGCCGGCGAGGCGGTGTGCGACTTCACGAACGTCCCCGGGTACGCAGATCCCGAGGGGACCTGCGACGGCGTGGACGAGAACTGCGACGGCGCGGCCGACGAGGGCTTCGACGACCTCGACGACGACGGTGTCGCGGACTGTGTGGACACGGACGTCGACGGCGACGGCGTCGACGACGACGAGGACAACTGCCCCCTCGTGGCGAACGCGAACCAGGAGGACGCCCAGGCCGACGGCATCGGCGACGCCTGCGCGAGCGCGTTCACGCTCGCCTTCAGGGCCGGTCCGCCGACGACGGTCGCGGTCGGAGCGCCCTTCAGCGCGGAGGTCGCCGTTCAGGACGCCGACGGCGCCGTCGTCACGCGGTTCCACGGGGACGTGGTGGTGACGCTCGCCGCGGCCGCCGGCGAGGCGCCGACGCTCTCGGGGACGCGCACGCTGACCGCGGTGGACGGGGTCGCGACGTTCTCGGACCTCGCTGTCGCGAGCCCGGGCGCGGACCTCGCGCTGCACGCGACCAGCGGGGACCTCGCCGAGGCGGTCGGCGACGCGTTCACGGCGCGCTCGGACCAGCTCGGCGAGCTCCGCTTCACCTCGGCGCCCGAGGCGGTCACGGCGGGCGGGAGCTTCTCGGCGACGATCGGCGCCTTCGACCCCTTCGACAACGTGTTCGCGACCTACGATGGCTCGGTGCGGCTCGTCTCGAGCGACCCGAACGCCACGCTCCCGGCCGAGGCCTTCACGTTCACGGCCGCCGACGCGGGGGCCCACCGCTTCGATGGGCTCGTGCTGCGGGCGTCCGGTGAGCAGACGATCTCCGTCGTCGACGCCGAGGACGACGCGGTCCTCGCGACCGCGACCATCGCGGTGGCGCCGGCGAGCGCGTCGCGCTTCGCGATCCTCGGGATGCCGGAGCAGGCGGTCGCGGGCGTCGCGCCGACCCTCACGATCGAGGCGCTCGACGCCTACGGCAACGTCGTGACCGACTTCGCCGGCACGGCGACGTTCGCGAGCGACGACCCGCAGGGCGCGGTGCCGGCCGACTACACCTTCACGACCGCCGACGCGGGCGTCGCGACGACGAGCGCCTTCATCCCGCGCACGGCCGGCGCGCGGACGCTCACGGTGGACGACGTCGGGACGCACACGATGACCGCCACGGCCTCCACGATGGTCGTCCACGCGGACGCGGCGAACCTCGTCGTGACCGTGCTGACCGACCCGATCGTCGCGGGCGAGCCGCTGTCCGTCGAGGTGCGCGTGGTCGACGCCTTCGGGAACCTCGTGACCGACTACGCCGGGACGGTGGCGCTCTCCTCGACCGACTCGGGGGCGACGCTGCCGGGCAGCTACACCTTCACGGAGGCCGACGGCGGCGTCCACGTCTTCACGGGCGTCGTCCTCGTGTCGTCGGGGCAGCACAGCGTCGGCGCCGCGGGGAGCGGCGTGGCCGGCTCGACGGCCATCTCCGTCGGCTCGGGCTCGGACCTCGTGCTCGACGTGGTCGGCGTGCCCGCGACGACGACCGCGGGCGTGGCGTTCAACGTGACGGTGACGGTCAAGGACGCGTTCGGGAACGTCGTCACGGACTACGCGGGCACGCTCGGGCTGACCTCGACCGACGGCGCGGCGGTGCTGCCGGCCGCGCTGACGTTGACCGCCGCGGACGCGGGTCAGGGCATGTTCATGGGCGTCGAGCTGCGCACGGCCGGCGCGCAGTCGCTCACGGTCGCCGACAGCGCCGCGGGGGTCTCGAGGACCGTGAGCACCACGGTCAAGGCGGCGGCCGCGGCGCGGATGACGCTGACGGGGCCTGCGTCCGTGACGGCTGGCACGCCGTTCTCGGCGACGGTGCGCGTGTTCGACGCGTTCGACAACCCGGCCACGGGCTACGCGGGGACGCTGCTCTTCACGAGCGACGACGCCGCGGCGACGCTCCCGGGCAGCACGACGTTCGACAGCACCACCGGTGTCCGGACGGTGACCGGCTTCACGCTCGAGACGGCCGCGGCGGCGGCGAAGGTGACGGTCGCGGACAGCGGCGACGCCGGGCTCACGGCCTCGCTGACGCTCGCGGTGACGCCGGCCGCGGCGAGCCGGCTCGCGCTCACGCAGACGCCGAGCACGACGACCGCGGGCTCGTCCTTCTCCGCGCGCGTGACCGTCTACGACGCCTACGACAACGTGGCGACCGGCTACACCGGCACGATCGCGCTCACGTCGGGCGACGCGGCGGCCGTGCTCCCGGGCGCGCGCGCCTTCGTCGCGGGCGACGCGGGGACCTACCAGTTCACCGGGATCGCGCTGAAGACTGCCGGCAGCCAGACGGTCCGGGCTGCGGACACGTCGAACGCGACGCTCTCGCAGCAGGCCACCGTCGCGGTCACGGCGGCGACGGCGACGTCGCTCGACGTCACCGCCGCGGACGAGACCATCGCCGCCGGCACGCCGACGTCGCTCGTGGTGACGGCGCGCGACGCGTTCGGCAACGTGGCCGACGGCTACCGCGGCACGGTCCGCATCGCGGCCGCTGGCGACGCGCAGGCGACGCTGCCCGCGGACGGGACGTTCACCGCGCAGAACGCGGGCGCGCGGGTCTTCGGGGGGCTCACGCTCCGGACGGTCGGCGCGCAGACGGTCACCGCGACCGACACGGCGACGGCGAGCATCACGGGGAGCGTGGCGATCGAGGTCGGGCAGGGGTCGAGCGTGCGCTACGTCCTGTCGGGGCTCCCGGAGACGGCCACCGCCGGCGCGAGCCTGTCCGTGACGGTGACCGTGGAGGACGCGTTCGGGAACCGCATCGACGACTACGTCGGGACGGCGCACTTCACGGCGACCGACACGACGACCGGTCAGGCGGTGACGGGGGCGACGCTGCCCGCGGACACGGCTTTCACGCTCGCGGACGGCGGCCAGCGGACGTTCACGGGGCTGGTGCTGCGGAAGGCCGGCAGCACGACGCTCCGCGTGAGCGACGCGAGCACGCCGGCCATCACGTCGTCGGCGGTGGTGACGGTCGGGCACGCGGCCGTCAGCCGGCTCGCGATCGAGAACGCGCCGAGCACCGTGACAGCCGGCGCGAGCTTCACGCTGCGCGTGTCGGCCTATGACGGCTACGACAACCTCGCCACGGGCTACGCCGGCACGGTGTCGTTCGCGTCGAGCGACCCGTCGCCGACGCTCCCGGCGGACGCCGCGCTCACGAACGGGCGGCGGTCGTTCTCGGGGCTCGTCCTCACGAAGACGCCGAGCCAGACGGTCACCGTCGCGGACGGCGCCATGCAGGACGTCGCGACGATCGCGGTCACGCCGGGCGCGGCGGCGTCGCTGTCGCTGAGCGACCCGCCGGCGACGGTGGTCGCGGGCGTCGCGCAGAGCGTGACGGCCACGGTCCTCGACGCCCAGGGGAACCGGGTGACGGGCTTCACGGGGAGCGCGACGGTGGTCACGGACGACCCCGCGCCCTACACCACGTCGACCTCGGTCGACCTGGCCGCGGCCGACGCTGGCCAGAAGACGATCAGCGTGACGTGGTACAAGCCGACGACCCGCACGGTGACGGTGAACGCGGGCGGTCCGCTGGTGGCGTCGAAGCAGACGACCGTGCAGCCCGCGGCGCTCTCACGCATCGCCATCGAGGGCGCGCCGAGCTCGGTGGTGTCCGGGGCGACGTTCGCGCTGACGGTCACGGCCTACGACGCGTACGACAACCGCGCGACGGGGTCGACGGCGTCGGTGTCGTTGACCTCGTCGGACGCCGGCGCGACGCTGCCGGCGGCGGCGGCGCTCGTGGCGGGCCAGAAGGCGTTCACCGGCCTCGCGCTGAAGGCGGTGCCGAGCCAGACGGTGACGGCGACGGCCTCGGGGAAGACCAACACGGCGACGATCCAGGTGACGCCGGGCGCGGCGACGACGCTCGCGCTGACGACGCTGCCCGCGAGCGTGACGGCGGGGACCGCCCAGACGATGACGGCGACCGTGCGCGACGCGGCGGGCAACGTCGCCACCGGGTTCACCGGCACGGCGACGGTGGTGACCGATGATCCCGCGCCCTTCGGGTACAGCGGCTCGATCACCTTCGCAGCCGCCGACATGGGCGTGAAGATCTTCCAGGTGACCTTCAAGAAGGTCGGCACGCGCACCGTGACCGTGGACGCGGGCTCCACCCGGACGGCGTCGCGGTCGACCTCCGTCACGCCAGCCGGGCTCTCGCGGATCGCGATCTCCGGCGCGCCCGCGACCGTGGACGCGGGCCAGGCGTTCGGTCTCACGGTGACGGCGTACGACGCGTACGAAAACGTCGCCACCGGGTCGACCGCGTCGGTGGGCTTCACCTCGTCGGACACGTCGGCGACGCTGCCTGCGGCCGGCGCGCTGATCGCCGGGACCAAGGCGTTCAGCGGCTTCGTGCTGGCGACCGTGCCGAGCCAGACCGTGACCGCGACGGCCGGCGGGAAGAGTGACACGGCGACGATCGCGGTCGCGTCGGGCTCGGCGACCACGCTCGAGCTGACGACCCTGCCGGGCAGCGTGGTCGCAGGCGTCGCGCAGACGATGACCGCGACGGTGAAGGACGCTCAGGGGAACGTCGCGACCGGATTCACGGGGACGGCGACGGTGAAGACCGACGACCCCTCGCCCTACACGACGAACACGACGATCACGTTCGCGGCGGCGGACCAGGGCGTGAAGCAGTTCCAGGTGACGTTCAAGAAGGTCGGGACGCGCACGGTGACGGTCGACGCCGGCGGTGGGCGCTCGGCGTCTCGCTCCACGTCGGTGACCCCGGCAGCGGCGGCGACGCTCGGGGCCTCGGCGCTCACCTCGCCGACGACCGCGGGCACGGCCCAGACCGTGACGGTCACGCTCTACGACGCCTTCCAGAACGTCGCGACCGGCGGCGCCTCGGGGACGATCTCGCTCACCTCGTCGGACGCCGCGGCGACCTTCTCGCCGACCTCGCTCACCATCGGGGCGGGCGCCGGCGGCAGCAAGACCTTCTCGGTGACCCTGAAGACGGCGTCCCCGACGGCGCAGACGGTCACGGTGAGCCACGGGACGCTCGGGCAGGCGGTGCTCTCCGCGATCGTGAACCCGGGCGCGGCGACGAAGGTCACGACCACCTCGCTCCCGACGAGCGTCGTCGCGGGCGCGCAGCAGACGGTGACCGTCTCGATCCGCGACGCCAACGACAACGTCGTCAACGCCTTCGCGGGCACGGCGACGGTCACCGCGACCTACCCGAGCGACACGGACGTGACCTCGCCGGTCACGTTCCCCGCCTCCGGCGCGGCGACGAAGTCCGTGCCCGTGACCTTCAAGAAGGTCGGGGCCAACACGCTGACCTTCACGGTGTCCTCGCTGTCCGCCCCCGGCAACACGGCGTCGACCTCGACGACGGTGACGGCCGCCGCGGCGAACGCGATCAGCGTGGCCCCTGCGACGGGGAGCGCGACCGCTGGCACGTCGTTCAACTTCACGGTGGCCGTCGTGGACGCGTACGGGAACCCGGCGACCGGGTACCGGGGCACGGTCCACTTCACGAGCAGCGATCCGAACGCCGCGCAGTCGGTGACGCCCGGCAACTACAGCTTCACGGCCGGCGACGCAGGTAGCCACACGTTCTCCGCGACGTTCGCGACGGCCGGGACGCAGACGATCGGGGCGTCGGACTCGTCGCTCCCCGGCACGAGCTCGGCCACGCTGACGCGCACGGTGTCGGCGTCGTCGACGCTCGGGAGCCTGGTCCTGACGCCGCCGACGACGTCGCCCGGCGCGGGCGCGAAGTTCAATGTCGGCATCGCCGCGAAGGATCCCTACGGGAACCCGTTCGCGGCGAGCCGGACGGTCGACGTGACCTACTCGACGACGGGCACGGGGCCGTCCTCCCTCACGTTCACGGGGACCGGCACGCTGACCCTGGTGCGGTTCACGCGCGCGGGCACGGCGACCGTGACCGCGACGTCGACGAGCGAGGCCGTCACGGGGCAGGCGTCGTTCACGATCGTCCCGGGGACGGTCACGAAGGCCGCCTTCTCGACGCAGCCGACCGACGGCGAGGTGGGCTTCGCGCTCCCGACCTTCAAGGTCGCGCTCTACGACTTCTACAACAACCTGGCGACGAACGCGGCCGCGACCTCGGTGAGCCTCGCCATCGGGAACAACGTGAACCAGGGGCGCCTCTCCGGGACGACCGCGGTCTCGACGAGCAACGGCGAGGCGACGTTCTCGAACGTGATCCTCGACAGGGAGGGGAAGGACTGGACCCTCGTCGCCAGCGCCGGGCAGCTCACTCCAGCCACGAGCGACCCGTTCGACACGACGTGGCGGGCGCCGAAGATCATCGGCACCCCGACGGTCACGGGCGGCAGCAGCTGCATCACGGCGAACTTCACCGTGAGCCAGGCCAACGCGGCCCCGACCGACGTGCTCGTCGAGTACCGGCGCAACGGGACGTTCTTCCCGGCGACCCAGGCGCCGACGGCGGTCGGGGCGGCCGAGGGCGTGAACCAGCTCCCGACGAGCGCCGCGGGGAAGAGCTACCGTTTCGTCTGGGACAGCTACACCGACGTCGGCGCGGCGGACCTCGCGAGCGTGGTGCTGCGCTTCACCCCGCGGACGGGGGGGACGACGGGAACCTCCGGCCAGACGGCGGCCTTCACCGTGGGCAACGGCATCACCTTCGAGGCGAAGTCGCACCGCATCGGGACGGGCTCGTTCACCTCCAGGGCCGTGGCCGTCGGTGACTACGACGGGAACGGGCTGACGGACGTGGCCATCGCCGGTGGCCCCGCGACGAACGGGCTCATCACGACCTTCTTCCAAACGGGCGTCGGCACGTTCACCGAGAAGGCGTTGGTCGTCGACGGCGGGAGCCAGGACTTCGTCGCGATCCGCACCGTCACCGCGGGCGCCGACGGATGGTACGACTTCGCCGCCCTTCGCCGCTCGACGCCTTATATGTGGGCGTTCCCGGGGACGCGCAACGGCGTCGCCGACGTGTCGTGGGGCTTCATCGGGGGCAGCGCGTGCTCGGACACCGGGGACCAGGCAGTCGACTTCACGGTCGGCAAGTTCAACGCCACGACCGCACAGCAGGCCGTGACCATCTGCCGTGACGCGAACAACCAGGGTGGCCACAAGCTGACGCGCCTCTCGCTCGGTTCCCAGAGCATCACGCAGGTCGACAGCTACGACATCGGCGCCGAGCCGACCGCGGTCGAGACCATCGACTTCGGCCGGGACGGCAAGCACGACGTCGTCGTCGGCACGGCGACCGGCGTCCAGACCATCATCAACAACGGCGACAACGGGTTCTGCCGAACCGGCTGCGGTGCACAGGTCATCAACCTGAACGGCGCCGCGAAGGACCTCGCCGTCGCGGACCTCAACAACGACGGCTACCAGGACGTCGTCGTCGCGCGAGGGGACGACCAGATCGCCATCCTCAAGGGCGGCGCGTCACCATTCCTCGCGAGCCCGATCAACCTGACCGCGTCGGTGAAAGCGTACCGCGTCGCCGTCGCGGACGTCGACGGTGACGGCGTGATGGACATCATCGCGGGCTCGTACGACGAGGACGAGGTCCTCTACCTGAAGGGGGACGGGAACCTCGGCTTCAGCGCGCTCGCCACGGTGTCGACGGGCTCGTCGGCCGCCGGCGCGGTCGGCCTCGCGGTGACGGACCTCGACCAGGACGGGCGCCCGAACGTCGTCGTCGCGCGCGGCCAGGCCGGGACCAGCGCCGCCTGGATCGACATCGACGGCTCCGCGTCGACCCGTTGCGAGCCGCGCTTCAGCGGCCCGGCGCCGTCGCACGAGCCCATGATCCCGCTCCGGAGCGCGGTGCGTGACTTCAACGCCGACGGCAAGCCCGACGTCCTGTGGATCACTGGCCAGGACGGCGGCAGCGCCGGGGTCTCCGTCGGCCTCGGCGACGGCGCGGGCGGGCTGCTCCCGGGGGTCTACACCTACTACGGTCAGTATCAGGACGGCCGGGACGGTGTCTTCGGCGACTTCAACGGGGACGGGCTGACAGACGCCGTGCTGGTCGACGGCGCCCCGAACGTCTCGGTCGTCTACCGGGACACGGGGTACGACGGCGATTGGCGCCCGTCGAGCACCACCTTCGCGACCCCGTACAGCTACTACGGGCGGACGGCGGCGAGCGGCGACATCAACAACGACCGGAAGGACGACTTCGCGTACATCGCCGTCGCGTCGCGGGTCGCGTACCTGCGCCTCTACCTGCAGGGCAGCAACGAGACGTTCACGAGCCCGACGCCCACGAACCTCGGGATCAACGACGTCTGGGGCCTGACGCTCGCCGACGTGAACCACGACGGCTACCTCGACGCGTCGTTCGTGCGCGACGCGAGCGGCAGCCGCCAGATCTGCACCGTCCTTTCCGGGGCCGGCCCGACCTGGCCGACGACGGTCGACGCGAGCCGGTGCTTCGCGGCGGTCCGCGCGGACGGCTCGCCGACCCTCGTGGATCTCGACGGCGACGGATACGTCGAGCTCGTCTACGTCGAGGCCGTCGATTACGCCCCCTACGTGATGCACGTCATGAAGATGTCGACACCTGGGAGCGGGATCTTCGACGAGGACAAGACGACGTCGATCTGCGCGGGCGCGGGCGACGCGGTGGCGGCGGACTTCAACCTCGACGGCCGCGTGGACATCGGCGTCGGCTGTGGGACCGACCTCGGCGGACCGACCCCGAGCACCGCGACCGTCTACTACCAGCGCAGCGATGGGACGTTCGCGACTGCGGCGTCGGCAGGGATCGGCACCTACAGCTACCAGGCGCCCACCCTGAGCGAGGGTGACGTCGATGGCGACCTCCGGCCCGATCTCGTCGTCGGGAACGGCGTCGCGCACGCCCGCGGCGACGACTCGGGGACCTTCGATGACGCCGGGGTCGTGAACATCCTGAACTACCGCGACCACTACGAGGTCGCCGACATCGACGGCGACGGCCTCTCGGACGTCCTCGCGTGGTGGGGTTCGAGCTCGAACGTGACCGGGCTCTACGCAGACGGGGCCGGCTCGTTCGAGGCGCCGCGCACGATCTCGCTCGGCTCGCCCACCCCGATCGTCGGCCTCCTTCCGCGAGACCTCGACGGTGACGGTCGTACCGATCTCGTCGTGGCCCAAGGGTCGTCCCAGACCGGGGTGATGCGTGTCTTCGCGCCGACATCACCGGGGACGTTCCCCACGACCCCGACGGCGAGCATGACCCTCTCGGGCGCGCCGCGCGCGCTCACGACCGGCTACATCTTCGACAGGGTCGTCTCCGACGTCATCGTCGCGCACACGTCGGGCATCGACGTCTTCGTCCACCTCGCACCCATGGCGTTCTACAAGTACACGAGCTCATCGCAGCCGAGCAGCATCAACTTCGTCGAGCTCGGCTACTTCGGTGGAGCGGCGGGTGTGCGCGAGCCGATCGTCGCCGGCACGTGCGGCACGGTGAGCGCGTACCCCTGCCTCGTCGTCAGCAACCTCGCCAGCTGCGACGGGAGCTTCTTCTGCTACAAGCCGAAGACGTCGGGGACCACGAACATGCCGGGCTTCGCGATCACGGGCATGGGGGTCGCGGACCTGAACCTCGATGGCTACAGCGACGTGGTCACGATGGTCGGCGCGAACGGCTACCACAGCTACCAGGTGCGTCTCCAGGACCCGAGCAAGGCCCCTTCGTTCTTCTCGCCGACCTACATCGACGGTCGGGAGGGGACCGCGACCGCGATGCGCCTCGTCGACGTCGACAAGGACGGGCGCGTGGACATCGTCACCTCCTACGACAACGGCCGGTACTCGGGGTTCGAGGTGCTCTACCGCGTCGGCGCCGACGACGAGATCGCGTTCTCGGAGCCGGTGTCGCTCGTGTCGCCGCTCCTCGACGCCGCGCCGCAGAACTTCGCGGTCGGCGACGTCGACCACGACGGCGCGATGGACCTGATCACCGGTGCCCCGAACTACACCCGCGTGCTCATCTTCCCGAAGCCGTGATGGTGCTCATGCTTTAGGTTCGTGTGCCGAGAGCCGTTCAAGCTTGGGTGCCCCCGAGGTCTCGCGGGGGCGCCCAACGGCAGGCCGTCATGGCAGGCGTTGACGGCACGCGCCCTTTTCAACAGAATCGGCGACGTCAAGGCAGATCGAGGGTCGATGGAACTCGTTTGGGAAGAGGACGGCAGGAGCAACAGCGTCGAGCTGGGTCCGAGCCAGCCCGAGGTGATGCTCGGACGTCACAAGGACTGCGCCATCTACGTCAACCGGCCGACGGTGAGCCGCCGTCACGCCTTGTTCCAATGGAACAACGGCCAGGTGACGGTCACCGACCAGCAGAGCACCGCCGGGACGTTCATCGACGGCCGCAAGATCGACCGCGCGCGCCTGAGCGTCGGCACGGAGGTCAACTGCGGCGGCGTCGTCGTGGTGCTCAACGAGGGCGTCAGCCGCTCGTCGGGCCGCGGCCGCTCGGCCCCCGAGCCGCCGCCCTCGCGGCGCGCGCCGCCCCCCGAGCCCGAGCCGCCGGCCCCCGCGCCGTCGCGCCGGAACCTCGACGACCTCGACGCCCTCTTCGACGATCCGCCGCCGTCGCGGCGCTCCCGCGGGGGTGACTCGGGCTCGCGCCGCTCCGAGCGCGCCGAGCGGCCCTCGCGCGTCGATCCGGACGACTTCTTCTCGCCGTCGGCCCCCGAGCCGCTCCCCGAGCCGTCGCGCGGCGGTGGCCGCGGCGGCGGCGTCGACGACTTCTTCTCCTCCTCCGCCCCCGAGCCGCTCCCCGAGCCCGAGGCCCCCCGCTCCGAGCGTCGGAGCCGCGGCGGTGGTGGCGGCGGCGGCGGCGGTGGCGGCCGCGGCGGCTTCGACCCCGACGCCTTCTTCGGATCCGATGACGGCTTCGACGACTGGCAGCCGCCGCCCGAGCCGCGGCGCGAGCCCGAGCCGCTCCCCGAGCCCGAGCCGGCGCCGGCTCCGTCGCGCGGCGCGCCGCACATGGCGTGCTACCTGCTCTACGTCGACGACGACGGCCGCGAGGCCGAGGTGCAGGTCCCGCGGGACGGTGACCCGGTCCTCATCGGGCGCCGCTCGGGCGCCACGATCAAGGTCCACAACCCGAGCGTCTCCGGCAAGCACTGCACCATCGGCTGGGCGGACGACCAGGTCGTGGTGCGCGACCTCGGCTCGAGCAACGGCACGTTCATCAACAACGAGCGCGTGCGCCGTGGCGGCGTGGAGGACGGCGACGTCGTCCGCTGCGGCCGCTTCGACCTCCGCGTGAGCTTCGTCGCCCACAAGGCCGTCGCCGACGCCGAGTACGAGGAGTGGGGCGACGACGACGACTGGGCGGACGACCAGGACATGGGGCCGCCCCGCTACCACCTCATCTGGACGAGCGATCGCAAGGAGCTCACCTCGCTCACGATGGGCGAGAACGAGCGCGTGCTGGCCGTCGGCAGCCAGGGCTGCGAGCTCAGCATCGAGACGCGCGACGTCGAGCCCGAGCACTGCGAGCTCAACTGGGACGAGGGCGTCCTCGTCGTGACCGACCTGCGCTCGGAGACCGGCACCTTCGTCAACGACGAGTCGATCGAGGACGAGTCCGTCCGCAACGGCGACGTCATCGTCGTCGGCCGCGCGCGGATCCACGTCGTCCGCGGCTGCTCGAGCGAGCGGAAGCCGCCCTCGCCGGAGTACCGGAGCGAGCAGGCGGACGTCTGGATCCGACACCTCGACAACCGCAGCGAGGACCTCGAGATCCTCTTCATCGACGGTGAGGAGCACGACGAGGGCGGAAAGCACGAGCTCTCCATCTGGGGCAACGGCGAGTCGCGGCTCGAGATCATCACCGACGCGCAGAAGGTCTCGGTGACGGGCATGGTCGACCGCGACCTGCGGCGCCTGGTCTACGAGTCGCTCGCGCGCGCCGGCTTCCCCGACACGCCGAAGAACAAGGTCCGCGCCGGCGAGGTGCCGCCCGAGATCAACCTCTTCGAGCGGCGGGACGAGGCGCGCGTCGTGCTCAGCAAGGCCCTCGTGCAGAGGTCGCCCGGCTACCACGAGGTGCTCGAGATCCTGCGCGCCGTCTGCGCGGAGATGGCCGCGGCCTGAGCGCGGGGCCGCGCGCCGCCACCTCGGGTGGCGCGTTCCAGGAGCGCCGCCCCAGCGGTGGCGTGCGCGAGGAGCCCGAGGCCCGAGACCGACGCGAGCTCGCGCGAGGCGGTCGGCCCCGGGGACCGGGCGCGAGGACAATGGCTCGCGCAGAGGCGCGGAGGCGCAGACGCGGGCCTGCGCCACATCTCACCGGCGTCGTCGCGACGTCGGAGCCGCTCGAGCACCGATCAAGTAATCGGACCGAGCAGTCGGTGTCAGTCTAGCAGCGCTCGGGGAAATTCGGACCGAGCCAGGCGCGGCGTCGTGGTCGCAGGTGGCTACGCGAGGCGGGAGCGTACCCGCGGTACGTGACCGACGAGCGGAGCCGCCTGAGACCACAAGAGCAAGCCTGGCGACGGGAGAATTTCCCCGAGCGCTGCTAGGGACCAGCGTGGCGACGGGAGAATCTCCCCGAGCGCTGCCAGGCGCGGACCTCCCGGCGACTTCGCGCGCGCCCTTGTCGAGGTCTCGATCGCGACGACCACGCCCAACAGGCACCGAAGATGCGCTACGGCGTGGCGGCGGTCATCTTGACCGCCTTCTCCGTGCCGAGCGACTCCTCGGTGAGCTGCAGGAGCTCGTCGTTGAAGCCGACCTTCTGGAGCCGCAGCTCGGGCGGCTTCTCGCTCGCCCCCCACGTCACCAGGACCGGCGCCGTGCCGATGCGCGAGCCGTTCTGGAACACGGCCACACCGTCGACGTCCGTCGTGACCCGCACGCTGTCCACCGGCACCGGCTCGGGCGCCTTCACCGTGAACGACGGGCCCTCCGCCGTGGTGGGCGCGGTCTTGTCGGCGGGCGCGGTCGTCGGGGCCGCAGGCGAGGACTCCGGAGCCTCGGTGGCCACCGTGGCCGGTGGCGCGCTCGCCTGCTCCGCCTTCTTGCCCGTCAACGCCGGGTGGATGACGAAGATGTAGATCGCCGCCCCCACCGCGGCGAGCCCGATCAACGCGAGCGCCATCACGAGCGGGTTCGTCTTGGATGGCGGCTTCTGCGACACCGCGAGGCGCACGCCCCCGGGCTGGCTCGGCGTCTGCGCGATGTCCTCCGCGCGCGGCCGCAGGCCCGTCGCGCCCGCGACGATCTCGTAGCCCTGCTGCCGCGTCGGCACGCGCGGGCGGAGCGCCGTGTCGACGATGCCCGTCGCCCCGGGCGCGACCTCCATCAGCTTCCGCGGCGTGTCGAGCGCGCAGTCGAGCGCGTTCGCCGTGACGGTGCTCGTCGTCTCCGGCAGGGCCTGGACAGCCGGGCGCGACGTGCCCGTGCGCGTGATCGGCCGCTGCACGAGCGGCACGTCGTCCCCGACCGGCGCCATCGACGAGGTCGCCGCCTCCGAGCGCTGGAGCGCCTGCTGCGCCCGCTCGAGGGGCGACGGCGCCGACTGCGCCTGCGTCTGCGCCTGCGCCCGCGACGGCGACGGCGCCGCGCTCATCGCCGCGGCGGGCGGCGGCGAGAGCGACGCCATCGTCGCGCTCGCGTGGACATCCTTCTCCTCGACCGTCGGGAGCTCGCTCGGGACGTGGTGCGGGAGCGTCACGTCACTCGACAGGAGCGGCTGGTTCGCGCAGGCGTCGAGCATCGCGAGCATGACCTTCGCGCTCGCGGGGCGCTTCGTCGGGTCCTTCTCGAGACACTGCATGATGAGGTCGGGGAGCGGGCCCTCGAGCAGGACGCCGTCGACGTTCGGGGCCTTCGGTGGCTCGGTCAGGTGCGCGATGGCGCAGTCCGCGGGCGACGGGTAGTCGAAGACCCGCCTCCCCGCGAGCATCTCGTAGAGGATCCCGCCGAGCGAGTAGAGGTCCGTCTGCGGGGTGATCTCCCGCGACTCGACCTGCTCGGGCGAGATGTAGCGGAGCGAGCCCACGATGAGCCCGGCGCGCGTCTGCACCGTCTCCTGCTGGCCCGGGTCGTTCTTCTTGACCTTGGCGATGCCGAAGTCGAGCACCTTCACGTAGTCGCGCCGCCCCGCGAGCTCCGTGAGCATGACGTTGTCGGGCTTGAGGTCGCGGTGGATGACGCCGATCTCGTGCGCCGCCACCAGCGCCTCGACGATCTGCCGCGCCACGTTGACCACGCGCCGCGCGTCGAGCCGCGGCTCGCGCTTCAGCATGTCCTTCAGCGAGCCGCCGTCGATGTACTCCATCACGAGGAAGAGGCGCCCCTCCTCGTTCTCGCCGAAGTCGATGAGGTTCACGACGTGCGGGTGCTGGAGCTGCGCGATGACGCGCGCCTCGCGCTGGAAGCGCTGCACGAGCACCGAGTCGGCCGACGAGTTGTCGAGGACCTTGATCGCCACGAGCCGATCGACCGCGAGCTGCGTCGCGACGTAGACCGAGCCCATGCCGCCCTTGCCGATCTTCCGCTCGAGCCGGTAGCGCCCGGCGAAGATCTTCCCGGACGAGGGATCGGGCGCCGCGGCGTCCGCCGGCTCCACGCGGTGCTCCGCCGCGGCCCCGCCGCGCACGATCGGCTGCGGCGACGGCGCGGGCGAGTAGCCGCCGCCCGCGCCCCCGCCACCCGAGGTGGACGGGCGCGTGAAACGCGCGCTCGATGAAGGACTCCTGGTCGGTCGCTTCATGCCCTGACTCGCCGTGGAAGTGGGGGCGGGATCCCCGGGCGCAGTCCTCTGGACCGCACGTATGCGCACCATAACAAAATTCGCTGAATACGGTGAATAAACACCCGTCGTTCGCTCCCACCCGCACCGGACCGGGTCACGGAGGTCATCGATGGCGGCGCGCTGGACGACACCGACAATTCTTGGACTCGCAGCCCTCCTGACGGCTGCTCCCCAGCTCGCGACAGACGCCTCCGCGCGCCCCCCCGGGCGCCACGGGCACGTCCGCGTCGTGCGCGGCCCGCACGGCCCCGTCGCGCGCCACGGCGGCGGCTGGCGGCGGCACCGCGGCCCCGCCCGCGTCCCGAGCTACGCCTACCGCGTGCGCGTCGCCCCCGGCCCCGGCTACGGGCCAGGGCCGCGCGTCGTCGTGCGCCCGGGCGTCGCCTACGGGCCGCCGCGCGGCTACTACGTCGCGCCGCCGCCGGCCGACAGCTACCCGCCGGACGGCTACGACGTCGCGCCGCCCGAGATCTACGCGCCCGACGCCGAGGTCGCCCCGCCGAGCGACGACTACGCGCCTCCCGAGCTCGAGATGGCCCCGCCGGAGACGATGCGCGAGGCCCCGCCCACCGCCGACGAGCCCGACGCCGCCGACTTCTTCGACGGCTCCGAGGGTGACGACGGCGGCGCCGCCTACGACGAGGACGACGCGGGCCTGCCGCCCGGCGCGAGCGTCGAGATGCTGCCCGCCCCGCCGAGCGCGCCGCGCGCCCCGGCGGCCCCGGCGGAGCCCGGTCTCGAGGACTTCTTCGGCCCCGAGATGCCGGGCGCCGACCCGGCGCCCGCGGCGCCCCAGGGCGCGGCGGGCATCGAGCGCGCGATCCTCGACGAGATGAACCGCTTCCGCGCCGACCCCGTCGGCTACGCCCGCAAGCTCGAGCGCCTGCGCCCCTACTACGACGGGAAGATCCTCCGCGTGCCCGGGATGGCGCCCGTCATGACCACGGAGGGGGTCGCCGCCCTCGACGAGGCCATCGCCGTCTTGAAGAAGAGCCGCCCGGTCGGGCAGCTCCGGCCGAGCGCCGGCCTCGCGCGCGCCGCCGCCTCGCACGCCGCCGACCTCGGCGACAACGACTTCGTCGGCCACGAGGGCACCGACGGCAGCACGCCCGACTCGCGCGCGCGCCGCTTCGGGACCTGGGGCGGCGTCATCGCCGAGAACATCACGTTCGGCTCGGAGACCGCCGAGGACGTGGTCATCGATCTGCTCGTCGACGACGGCGTCTCCGACCGCGGGCACCGCGACCTGATGCTCGCCGACGACGTCCACGTCGCTGGCGTCGCCTGCGAGGAGCACCCGACCTACCGCCTCGCGTGCGTCGTGGACTACGCCGGGACGTTCACCGACGCCCGCTGAGCGCTCCGCCGCCGCGCCCCCGTGAAGCCCGCGCCGAGCCCGCTCGCCGCGGGCTTCGTCGCGTCTCGTGCCGCGGTCAGGCCCTCGGGGCCGACGCCGGCCGCTGACCGAGCGCCCGCCGCGCGATCGTCGCGCCGCCGAGCACGACCAGCGCCGCCACGATGCCCGCGGCCGCCGTCACGGCCGGGTTGATGGCGCCGCCGCCCGACGTCACCGCGAGGTACCACGCGAAGTGCACGCCGGGCCCGACCACGGCCGCCACGACCACGTCCCACTTGTTGATGTCGCGGACGAAGATCCCGAGCACCAGCGGCGCGAGCGACGCCGCGACGAGCCCGTAGATCCCCATCTGCCCGAAGAGCCCCACGAACTTCGGCGGGTCGAGCGCGATCCAGAACGACACGACGCCCATCGCGATGAGCACGTAGCGGCTCATCGCGAGCGCGCGCCGCTCCTGCTCCGCCTTCGGCAGGTTCTTCATCATCCGCCGCCCGATGGCGCCGAGGAACACGTCGTTCCCCGCGATCGCCGACGCCCCGACGAGGATCCCGTCCATCGTGCTCATGCCCGCGGCGAGCAGCGCCACGCTGATGAGCACCGCGGCCCAGTCCGGGAACGCGCCCTGGATGTACACCGACATCACCGCGTCCTGCGGCGTCCCCGGCGGCACGGAGACGCGCGCCCAGAGCCCGACCACCAGGATCGCCGCGAACACGAAGCCCACGAGCACGGCCACGAAGAGGTAGGTGTTCACGTCGCGATCGCTCTTCAGATAGAGCGACTTCGTGAGGATGTGCGGCTGGCAGACCAGCGCGAAGCCGATGAGGAACGGGCAGATGAGCACGTCCCAGCCGTCCGTGAAGAGCCCACCCTTCGGCCGGAACGCGTCGAGGAGCGTCGGATCCTGCGCGGCGAGCCGGTCGCCGAACGCGGAGAAGCCGTCGCCGAGGAGGTGGAAGCCGCTCGCGACGAGCGCGATGGCCACCGCGACCATCATCATGCCCTGCAGCACGTTCGTGTAGACGTGCGCGTAGGTGCCGCCGATGAGGATGTAGCTGAAGACGAAGCCCACGATGATCGCGACGGCCGGCACGTAGTCGACGCCGAGCGTGAACTGCATCACGAGCGCCGAGCCCTTGATGATGAGCACGACGAAGGTGATCGCGAGCACGAGGTTCAGGATGGCGAAGTAGAGCCGGAGCCCCGGGCTCTTGTAGCGCGCGCCGATCCAGTGGGGGAGCGTCAGCGCGGCGGTCTCCTGCCCGTGCCGCCGGAAGCCCTTCGACATCACGATGAGCCCGATGGACACGCCGCCCGAGGCCGCCACCCCGAAGTGCAGCAAGGCGCTGAGCCCATGCGTGTAGACGAACCCCGGGTTGATGATGAACGTCGCGCTCGACGCGATGGCCGCCGCGAGCGCCACGCCCACGAGCGCCGGCCCCATGTCGCGCTTGCCGAGCGCGAAGCCCTCGAGATCCTTCGTCTTCAGCATGCCCCGGATCGCGAGCGCCATGGTCGCGACCAGGTACACGCTGAACGCGATCCACGCGATGGTCTGCTTGTCCAAGGGCTCTCTCCTCGCGGCGGTGACGGCGCCGCGGACCGGACTCGTGTCGCCTGTCGCGGCCCGCGTCAGGCCGGGCGCAGCATCGCCTCGCCCGCGCGGAACGCGATCGCCGCCTGGTTGTACCCCACGCCGGAGCCGACGAGCACCACCAGATCGCCCGCGCGCAGCCGCCCCGCCTCGATGGCGTCGTGGAGCGCGATGGGGATGCAGGCCGACCCCGTGTAGCCGACCTTCTGCATCGTGAGGTGCGCCTTCTCCATCGGGAGCCCGAGCGAGCCCGCGACGCGCTCGATCGTGGTCTTGTTGACCTGCGTGAAGATGGCGAGGTCGATGTCCTCGACCGTGAACCCGTTCTCCGCCGCGAGGCGGCGCGTCAGGTTCACCCAGCCCTCCTCGTTCACCTCGCGCGGGTAGTTCTCGATGATGCGGACCTGCGTGCGCCCCGCCTCGATGGCCGCGACGCTCGCCGGCTCGACCGTGCCGCCCGCGTAGATCCCCCAGCTCCTGGCGAGCCGCCCGTCCGCCTGGAAGGCCGCGCCGAGGACGCCCGGCGCCGCGCTCGGGCGCACGACGGCCGCCCCGGCGCCGTCGCCGTAGAAGAAGATGCTGACGTCGCTCGGGTCGGCGAGCTTGTGCATCATGTACGCGCCGATGACGAGCACGTTCTCGAGCGCGCGGTTCGTCGCGATGAGGCCAGCGGCCGTCGCGAGCGCCGTCGGGAACGAGGCGCAGGCGCAGCCGATGTCGAAGGTGCCCGCGCGGCGCGCGCCGAGCTTCTCCTGCACCACGACCGAGGTCGACGGCGTGATGAAGTCGGGGGTGTCCGTGCCGACGAGGATGAGGTCGACGTCGTCCGGCGTGAGGCCCGCGCGCTCGAGCGCCGCGCGCCCGGCCGCGACGGCGAGGTCGGACGTGGCCTGGTCGTCCGGCGCGTAGAAGCGGCGCGCGATGCCCGTCTTGCCCTCGAGCTTGTCGATCCGGTCGCCGAGGGCCGCGAATCGCTCGCGCAGCACGTCGTTCGGGACCTCGAGGGACGGGATGTGCACGCCGGTGGCGACGATCTCGCTGTGACGAACGCCGGTCATGATGCGCTCCGCGACGGGGGAACCGCGGACGCCGGGTCGAGCATGCTGCACATGCGCAGAGACGGCGCCGCGACCCCGTGGATAGCGCGGCGGGAGAGGGGCGTCAAGCCACCGAATGCTGCAATCGCAGCACGACGACGTCTCGCCGCCTGCCGCGCCGAGCGCGCTCCGGAGCGGGCCGACTCGCGGCGCGGCCGCGGCGCCGCGGCGCGCTCACGCAGACGCAGCATGCGCGAGGGCTCAGCGCCCCCGCTTCGGGTCCCACCACTCCATGTTCATCGGGTCCCCGCTCGGCTGCGTCGCCTTCGGCGGGTCCTGCCGCGGCGCCTTCGGCGTCGTCGGGCGCGGGGGCTTCCCGGTCGCCCCGCCGTCGCCCGCGGGCGCGTCGGGCGCCGGCGTCGTGCGCTCGGCGCGGCGTCGGTGAGCGTCGCCGCCTCGGTCGGCGCGGCCCCTGCGCCGCGTCGTCGGGCCCTGGAGCGGCCTCGCGCCCGGCCTGGGCGACCGGCGCTCCGCGCGCGCGAGCGGTGGACCGGGCGGCGCCGTGAGCGCCTGCAGCGCGGCCCCGCGCGTCGAGGTCGCCCCGCCGCTCGGCCAGAGCGCGAGCGCTGCCCCCGCGGCGACCGCGACGGCCGCGACGGCGCCGACGACCCCGCGGCGGACCCGGCGCGGCGCGGCCTCCGTGGCCGGGAGGTCCGTGATGACGTCGGTCGCGACGGGATCCTCGACCTCGGGCGGCGCTCGACCTCCGCCGGCGGCGGGATTGCTGCGGGCGCACGAAGCCGCGCGCCGCGGTCGAGCGTCGCGTCGAGGTCCGGCGCCGGGACCACGGCGAGCGGCCGCGCGCGGAGCGTCTCCCCGACCGGCGCCGACGCGACCGGCGGAGTCCCGACGGGCGCCGCCGGCGCGACGGGCACCTCGGCCGACCCGAACGCCGCGAGCGCCTTCAGCCGGCGCGCCACCTCACCGAGCGTCCCGGGGCGCTCCGCCGGCCGCTTCGCGAGGAGGTCGCGCACGAGCGCCCGCATCGCGTCGCTCGGCGCGGCGCCGTCGGCGAGTCGCGCCGGGAGCTCCGGCGCGGGCGTCCCGAGGTGCTGCGACAGCACGACCATCGCCTCTCCACGGAACGGCGGCGCGCCCGTGAGCGCGTGGAAGAGCATGCAGCCGAGCGCGTAGGCGTCGGCGCGGTGGTCGATCGCGCCCTGGGCTATCTGCTCGGGGCTGATGTAGCCGGGGGTGCCCACGACGTAGCCGGCGGTCGTCTGGCCCGTGCCGGCGGCGTCGTCGGCCGTGCGCGCGAGCCCGAAGTCCACGACCTTGACGGCGTCGTCGCCGTCGGAGAGGCGCGTCACGAGCACGTTCGCGGGCTTCAGATCGCGGTGGACGACGCCCGCCGCGTGCACCTCGGCGAGCGCGGACGCGACCTGCGCGAGGAGCCCGGCCGCCGCGCGCTCCGGGAGCCCGTGCGCGCCGAAGCGCGAGTCGAGCGGCTCCCCGTCCACGAGCTCCATCGCGAGGAACGCGACGCCCGTGGGCTCGTCGAGCCCGAAGTCGAACACGCGCACCACGTTCGGGTGCGTGAGGCGATGCAGCGCGTCGGCCTCCTTGTAGAACCGGCGCAGGTGGTGCGACGAGCCCGCGAGCCGCGGCAGGAGCGTCTTCAGCGCGACCGGCCGCCCGAACGGGAGCTGCCGCCCGCGGTAGACCGCGCCCATGCCGCCGTGCCCGAGCGGCGCCTCGACGACGTAGCGGCCGTGGAGCGTCGTGCCCTCGACGAGCACGTCGCTCGTGTCGAGCCGCGCGAGCGGGACCGTCGGGACGCCGTGCGCGTCGCACACCTCGGCGTCCGTCGGGCTGTCGCACAGCGGACAGTAGCGGGTGGGCTCCGGGGTGACGGGGTCTTCCAAGGCGCCGCGACAGTAGCAGCCTTCCCGCCGCGGCGCGAAGGACGAGGGCGCCCCGGCTCGTCACCGCCGGTGGCGCCGGGCGACCCGTCGGCGCGCCGCGCGACTTGATTTCAACGCGCCCGTGGTGCCAAGTGACGGCGCGGGGCGCGGTCGTGCCGCCCCGCCCTCCCGCGATCCGGAGCCTCCCCCGACGTGATCCGCTGCCGCCGGCCTCGTCTCGCCGCGCTCGCCGTCGCCCTCGCGATGGCCGCGCCGGGGCCCGCCGCGTGGGCCGCGGAGCCCGCGCCCGTGGGCGACGATCGCGCCGCCTTCGACGCCCTCGTCGAGGAGGCCCGCGTCGCGCGCGCGGCCGGCGACCTCGAGCGGGCGCTCGCCGCCCTCGAGCGCGCCTACGCGCTGTCGGGGAGCGCGGCCGTCCTGAACAACGTGGCCGTCACGCTCGCCGACCTCGGACGCTACGGCGACGCCGCCGCGGCCGCAGCGTCGCTGGCCGCGCACCCCGACGTCCCGCCCGGCCGGAAGGACCAGGTCGACGCGCTCGCCGCGGAGCTCGCCGGGAAGGCCGCGCGCGGCTGGCTCCGCGTGGCCCTCGACCCCGGCGCCACCGCCGCGAACGGCGGGCGCGCGCTCTCCCCCGACGCGGACGCCGAGGTCCCGCCGGGCGTGTGGTCATCGACGTCGTGGGAGACGCCGCCGCCGCCTGCGTCGCCGTGGACGCGCCGGCCGGGCGCCGCGTCGCGGTCGACCTCCGCTGGGCCAACCTCCGCGCGGACCTCGGCGCGGTCGACGTGAGCGCCCTGCCCTCCCCCGTCGCCATCGACGGTGTCGGCGCGCCAGCCGGCGTCGCGCGCGTGTGGCTCGCCCCGGCGCGCACCGCGTCCGCGCGGCCGACGGCGCCGAGCGCGAGGTCGCGCTCCACCGCGGCGAGGTCGTGACGCTCGCGCCACGCCCGCCTGACGACGGGCCCGGCGTGGGGCCGCTGGTCCTCGGCGCCGCGGGCGTCGTGGCGCTCGGCGTCGGCGTGGGGCTGACCCTCGACGCGAGCGGGCGGCGCGACGACCTGCGCGACGACCTCGCCGGCGACGGCCCGTGCGCGGCCTCTCGCGCGCCGACGCGCTGAGCCGCCAGGACGACGCCGACCGGCGGGCCACGATCGGCGGGGTCGCGCTCGGCGTGGGCGCGGCGGCCGCCGTGGGCGCGCTCCTGTGGCTCGCCCTCGACGGCGGCGGCGACGGTGACGCGCGCCTCGACGTCGTCGGGACGGCGGGCGCCGGCGGGTGGGTGGTCCGGTGGTGAGGGCGACGGCGCTCGTCGTAGGGCTCGCGCTCGCCGCGCTCGCGGCCGGGTCGTGCGCCGAGGACGTCGTGGGGGACGCGGTCTTCTTCTGCTCGGCGGTCGCGCCGTGCGGCGCCGGGCAGACGTGTCAGGCGTGCCCGGGCGAGTCGGCCAACGCGCGAGCGAGCGTCTGCGCGCCGCCCGGCGCGGACCTGCTGACGCGCTGCGGCGGGCTCGCCGGCGCGGACGCGAGCGACGCCGCGGACGCGAGCGACGCGGACGCCGCGAGCGACACCGCGGCGACGGACAGCGTCGCGACGGACACCGCGGACGCCCAGGACGCCGAAGACGGCGACGCGCACGAGGTCCTCGTGGCCCCGGCCATCGCGGCGAGCGCGGCGGGCGGCGTCGCGCCGCTCGGGGTCGTCTTCGCGGTCGGGAACGTGGACCCCGACCTCGAGGTGCGGTGGGACTTCGACGACGCGGGGGCCGGCGCGTGGCCGCTCGACGGCCTCCCGCGCGACCGCGAGCTCGCCATCGCGGCGGGTCACGTCTTCGAGGCGGCGGGCGTCCACCGCGTGACCGTCACGGTGCGCGACGCGGCCGGGCAGACCGCCTCGCGCTCGACCGACGTGGAGGTGACGGCGGCGAGCGCGCTCGGCGCGCCGGTCTGCTTCGCGAACACGGCCGGGGGTGCTGCGTGTCCCGACGGCGGGCTCACCGTGGTCGGCAACTTCTTCGACGTGCTGATGCTGCAGTCGAGCGCGGGGCGGAAGCGCGTGCTGCTCCGGCGCGGCGACCGCTTCGACGCCTACTCGACGACCGCGCTCGCGAACGTCGACGGCGTCGTCGGCGCCTACGGCGGGGCGAGCGCGGCGCCGGTGGTGGTCGCGCACGATCTCGACGTGATGAAGGCCGATCAGGGGCACTGGCGCGTGGTGGACGTCGCGTTCGAGGGGGGCGACGACGACATCGCGTTCCTGCGCGCGACGGCGCCCGTCACGCTCGTGCGCGTGCGCCACAGCGGCGGCGCGCGGCTCGTCGCGTCGACGGCGCCCGCGGTGCTGGTCGACTGCGACGCGACCACGGCCGCGGCGACGTTCTCGTCGGGCGCCGTGCTCGGCGGGGTCCTGGGCGGCGCGGTGACGGTGGGCGCGGGGCCCGTCGCGGTCGCGCACGCGCGGCTCGGCGGCGGGCTCGCGGGGCCCAACACGACGTGCGCGGGGAACGCGGCGATAGTGGACAGCGAGGTCGCGCTCGCGGGCGGCGGCGCCATCGTGGGGTTCGGGTGCCCGGCGGCCTGGGAGGTCGCGCGGAGCCGGCTCGAGGGCGCGGACGGCGCGAGGCTCCTCGGGCCGGCGCAGGCGCTCGTGCACGACGACGTGGCGGTCGTCGGGGCCGGCGGGAGCGGGGTCGTGGTGGCGAGCGCGGAGGCGCGCGTGGCGCACGTGACGTGCTGGCAGCCGGAGGGCGGCGGGGCGTGCGTGCGGGTAGCGGCGGGCTCGACGGGGGCCGAGGTCGTGAACACGCTGCTCGCGGCGCCGTCGTCGTCGGTCGCCGTGGCGGACCAGGGCGCGGGCACCGTGACCTGCGGGGCGTGCAACGTGCGCGCGGACGCGGCGGGGCTCTTCGAGGTGGCGACGCCCAGCGCGCGGGGGGACTTCGTCCCGGCGAGCGGGAGCGCGGCGGTGGACGCGGGGGCGCCGGCGCCGGGGCGGCGGCTCGACGCGGGGCTCCGCTGCCGGCCGAGCGGCGGTGGCTGGGACGCCGGGGCGTGGGAGCGCGGCGCGAGCGGCTGCCTCTGAGGTGACCTGCGGGGCGTGATCGGGGGATCACGCGGCGTGATCGCCGGCGCACGTGTGATCGGCGGCAGGGCGGCCTGGGGCGCGGATCTGCGCGCCGCGCGGGGGAGCGCGCGTGGCACGCTTCGTGCTCTCGGAGCCGGGCGCACCGTCACAGCGTAGCGCCATGTCCCCCGGAGGCCGATGATGTCCACGACCCGCCCCCTCTTCGCGAGCGCCCTCCTCGCGCTCGGCCTCCTCGCGTCGGCGCCCGCCGCGCGCGCCGGCGCGGCCGGCCAGGGCACGTACACCGAGGTGACCGGCTTCGGCTCGAACCCGGGCGGGCTCAAGATGTTCGTCTACGTGCCGCCGACGCCGGCCGCGGAGCCGGGGGTCGTGTTCGCGCTGCACGGCTGCACGTCGTCGGCGGCGGACTACCGGAACGCGGGCTGGGAGGCGCTCGCCGACCAGTACGGCTTCTACGTGGTCTACCCGCAGACGACGACGTCGAACAACCCGGCGATGTGCTTCAACTGGGCCGGGGACTGGGGGAACTTCGCGGGCATCGAGCGGGCGAAGGACGAGAACCAGTCGATCGTGTCGATGGCGCTCCACATGCAGGCCGAGTACGGGGTGGACCCGGGCCAGGTCTTCGCGACGGGGCACTCGTCGGGCGCGGCGATGGTGGTGGTGCTGCTCGCGACGTGGCCGGACGTGTTCACGGCGGGCGCGACCATCGGGGGGATCCCGTACAAGTGCCCGGGATCCTACGGGGAGGTCTTCAACTGCATGTCGCCGGGGAAGGACCTGGACGCGGCGACGTGGGGCGACCGCGCGGCGAGCGGCTACCCGGGGTACACGGGGCCGTACCCGCGGCTCTCGATCTGGCACGGGACGAGCGACTTCACGGTGGCGCCGCTGAACCAGCAGGAGCTGGTGGATCAGTGGACGGACCTGATGGGCATCGACGAGACGGCGGACGTCGAGGACGAGGTCGACGGCTACCCGCACAAGGTCTACGCGGACGCAGGCGGGAACGCGCTCGTCGAGACCTACACCATCACGGGCAAGGGGCACTACGTGTTCGTCGACCCGGCGAACGGCTGCGGGGCCACGGGGAGCTACTTCGTGGACGCGGGGATCTGCTCGTCGTGGCACATCGCGGAGTGGTTCGGGCTGCTCGGGGACGAGGGGGGGACGGGGACGGACCCTGGTAGCGACCCCGGCACCGACCCCGGCACCGACCCCGGCACGGGCACCGACCCCGGCACGGGCACCGACCCCAGCACCGACCCCGGCACCGGCACGGGCACCGACCCCGGCACCGACCCCGGCACCGGCACCGACCCCGGCACTGGCACGGACCCCGGCACCGGCACGGACCCGGACCCCGGCACGGGCACGGGAACGGGCACGGGAACGGGAACGGGCACGGGCACGGGAACGGGAACGGGAACGGGAACGGGAACGGGAACGAACACCGACACGGGCAACACGAGCGGCACCGACACCACGCAGAACCAGGGCGGCGGCAGCATCATCATCCAGCAGCCCCCCACGGACGACGCCCACGACTGCCCCGCCGCCGAGCCGGAGGTCGCGACCCTCGGCTGTGAGGGCGCGCCGCTCTCGGCGAGCCTCCCGGCGCTCCTCGGCGTCCTCGTCGTCCTCGCCCTCGCCCTCCGCCGCCGCCGCGCCGTCAGCGCGGCCGCCGCCGTCGCCGCCGTCGCCCTCGGCGGCGCCGGCTGCAACATCGGCATGGGCGGCCCCTCCGAGGACCCGGTCACCGCCTGCGACGACGCCGCCACCCACGACACCTCCGGCACCCTCTTCCCCGACACGACCGGCGGCACCTCGACCCCGACCGGCAACGCCCAGTGCACGGCCGCCATCCAGGCCGTCACCGCCCAGGTCGGCTCGGCGACCGAGCAGTCCTGGTCCATCGACGACGCCCCCGAGATGGTCGCCGCCGGCGGCTCCGAGGCCCTCGAGGCCGACTACGCCGGCAAGTACCGCGACGACCTCGCCGCCCACCCCGGCTGTCTCCCGCGCGCCTCCTACGGCCCCGCGACGAGCGAGCCGTTCTCGACCGACAACACCGCCCAGGGCACCCCGGGCGCCCCCGCGCAGATCCCCGGCTACCCCTGCGCCGCCAAGGAGTACACGCAGCCGAGCGAGGACACGACGAAGCCCATCGTCATCCTCATCCACGGCAACTCCTCGGGCGTCACCGCGTGGGAGCCCTACGGCAACGGCACCCTCGCCGGCACGCAGCAGCAGAACCTCGCCGGCTTCTCGTTCCTCGTCGACGGGCAGCCCCGGGAGCAGCTCGCCGGGCGCCTCGTCGCCCAGGGCTACCGCGTCATCGCGTTCGACGCGCGCACCGACCGCGTCGCCGCGCTCGACGACTGGGACAGCGCCTCGGAGACCGGCAACCCCTTCATGAACACCGACCACGGCTGGCAGGTGCCGATGGCGCAGCGCCTCATCTGGGCCGTCATGAAGCAGAACCCGGGCCGCAAGGTGAGCCTCGTCGGGCACTCCCTCGGCGTCACCGTCATCCGCGACGCCCTCCGTCGCCTCTACCTCGCGTGGCGCCGCGGCGACGCCGACGCGCTCAACCCCTTCCCGCAGGTGAAGGACGTCATCCTGCTCTCGGGCGCGAACCACGGCGTGTCGACGGGCCCGCTCTGCAACGTCTTCCCGCACATGCGCGGCAAGGTCTGCTGCGAGATGGGCGACCGCGCGGCCTACGTGCAGACCTACTTCCACAAGCCGCTGAACGGCCCGAAGGACCTCTTCGCCACGCCGTGCGCCGACGGGAGCTACGCCTTCGGGCGCGCCGACCAGTGCGGCGGGAACGTCGTCCAGTACACGACCGTCACCATGGTCGACATCGACGCCGGCGACTACCAGGACGAGTTCGTCTCCGAGGAGGCCTCGCGCATCGACCTCGACGGCTGCGTCGACAACGCCCTCATCGGCCTCGAGGACTTCGACAGCTCCGGCTACTTCTTCACCGGCCGGCCCGGGTTCCTCGCGAGCCACTTCGGGAGCGCGCGCTCGCCCGCCGGCATCGACCTCGTGCTGCAGAAGCTCGCGGACTAGCTCGTGTTGATCCCTCCGGCCGACCGGAGCTCGTGCGGGGTCCCCCGGGGACAACCACGGAGCACGGAGGCACGGAGGGTCTCAGGCCCTGCCGGACTCGGCGCCGCACGCAGCACACATCCCTATCCATCGCGAACCCCGCCCAACCGGCCGGAGCCGTAACGTGAACGCCATTCACACGTCCTCACTCGCGCTCGCCCTCGTGGCCCTCCCCCTCGGGCTCGCCCCCGCCGTGCGCGCGGCCGACCCGGCGCCGGCCCCCGGTGACGACGCGCGCGTCGACCTCGCCGCCGAGGCGCCCGCCGCCGAGCCCGCCCAGCGCACGCTCTCCGAGATCTTCACCTGGCGCGACGCGCCGACCGGCTCGTACGTGAAGCCGGTCTTGCAGCTCTCCTCGTCGGTCGTGGGCTACTACCCCTACAGCGAGGGCAACGACGCGCTCGCGGACCGCTCGAGCACGCTCCTCATCTCGCGCTTCGGTATCGAGGGGGGCGCGTTCGACCTCGTCCGCTTCAAGACCGTCTGGGAGCGGAACCTCGGCTACAACATCAACCGCAACGGCCCCCTCGGGACCTCGATCTGGGAGGGCACCGCCTCGTTCTCGACGCGCGAGACCTTCATCGACGTGCGCAAGTGGGGCTTCACCCTGACGGCCGGGATCTTCTCGGAGCCCGCGAGCGTCGACTTCACCTCCGCCCACGTGCTCGACATGTTCGGCATGGACCCGTTCGTGCGCGACCCGCTCCTCCAGTCGGGCGCGAACCTCGGCCAGGGCGTCATGCTCCGCTACGACATCGCCGGCGTCTCCATCGGCCTCACCTACACCGGCGGGAACCCGCTCGTGACCTCGCTCTCCGGCTCCTTCGGCGGCGACGTGACCGCCGCGGGCTCGCTCTACGACGCGCCGCTCCGCGACCTCTCGAGCGGCCTCCCCGGGTCGAACATCTCGGTCGACATCGTGAGCCCGTCGGTCACGTTCCAGAAGGACTTCGGGGACTTCTCGCTCGGCGTGCGCGCCGCGGCGCAGTACTACTTCATCGACGCCGACGTCACGCAGGACAAGGACCAGCCGCTCGACGGCTTCAACTACCGCTTCTCGGCGCAGGTCGGGCTCCTCGACGACATGGTGCGCGTCTTCGGCGGCTACTCGCGGCGCGGCAACCGGCAGCTCGCGGTGCCCGACCTCACGAAGTACAAGGACGACTTCGAGGGGCGCACGTGGAACGTCGGGGTGGACTTCAACTACGGCGACTTCGGGATCGGCGGCGGGATCCACTCCGTGCGGCGCCTGCTCGGCGACAACACGGCCGTCGACACGACCTACGTGAACGTGGGCGCGACCTACTGGATCGTGCCGGGCTCGGTCGCCGCCGGGCTCCGCTACGCGAGCATCGCGTGGGACAAGCTCAACATCACGCGGGTCTACACCGACGCCGAGACGATCATCGGCTCCCTGCGCCTCCTCCTCTGACCCCGGCGCGGCGTTGGAGCGCGGCGCGACGACCGACGCGCCCACCCGCGCGCGCCGTGCTATCTTCGGCCCGCTTGGACGACGACCTCACCAGGACCCGCCCGCGCCGCCCCGGCGACGGCCCCGGCGCCGACGGCGCCGACGCCGCGCCCGATCTCTATCTGCGCCTCGTCTTCTCCGAGGGGCGGCAACCGCTCGGCGACGGCGGCGGCGGCGCGCTCGTCGACGGCGTGCGCTGGCTCGACAAGGGGCAGCGCCACGTCCTCGGGCGCGGACCCGACGGCGCGAGCGACGTCGCGTTGCCGTGGGACGCCTGGGCGAGCCGGCGGCACGCCTCGGCCGGCATGTTCGCGTTCGGCGACGAGCGGGGCGTGCTCGTCGAGGACCTGGGCTCGTCGAACGGGACCTTCCTCGACGGCGCGCCCGTCGCGGGGCAGACGGTCGCCCGGCCCGGGCAGGTGCTGCGCGTCGGCTCGAGCCTCTTCGTCGTGGGGGCCGCCCGCCGGGACGAGCCCGCGAGCGACGTGCCCGCCGCGCTCCACGCCCGGGCGCCCGCGATGCGGACCTTGTGGCGGCGCGCCCGCGCCGTGGCCGGCACCGAGGATCCGGCGCTCCTCCTCGGCGAGCCCGGGACCGGCAAGACCCTCGTCGCGCGCCTGCTCCACGAGCACAGCCGGCGCGCGGGCGGGCCGTTCATCGTGCTCAACTCGAGCGCGATCCCGCTCCACCTCGAGGAGGCCACGCTCTTCGGCGTGGTTCCGGGCTTCATCCCCTCGGTGAAGCAGAAGACCGGGCTCCTGACGCTCGCGAAGGGAGGCACGCTCTTCCTCGACGAGCTCGCGGACATGCCGCCCATCGCGCAGGCGAAGCTCCTCGACGCGTTCGACCCGACGCACCGGAGCTTCCTGCCGGTGGGCGCGACGCAGCGCGTGCCGACGGAGTGCCGCCTCGTGTGCGCCACGAACCGCGACGTGTTCGCGCTCGCCGCGCAGGGGGAGCTCCGGCGCGACCTCGTGTCGCGGCTCGCGGTCGGGCAGCTCGCGGTGCCGCCGCTGCGCGAACGGCGCGAGGACATCGTCCCGCTCTACGAGGCGGCCGTCGCGCGGGCGCAGCTCCCGGCCGACCGCGCGGCGCTCTCGGTGGAGGCCGCCGAGGCGCTGCTCCTGTCGCGCTGGACCGAGAACGTGCGCGGGCTCGAGTCGCTCGTGCGGCAGCTCGTCCATGGCGCGAGCCCGACGCCGGAGCTCATCCGCGCGCACGCGGACCGCGGCCACGCGGAAGGCGCGATCGAACCGGAGCGGACGCAGGCGGCGCCTGGCTCGTCGGAGGCCACGGCCCCGCGCGGCGCGGCGCGGGCGCTGCCGGCGGCCCCGACCGCGGCGACGGTGCGCTGGCCGCCGACGCCGCTCGAGTGGTTCGCCCTCCTCGAGGCGCACCAGTGGCAGGTCGCGGCCATCGGCGACGCGCTCGAGATGCGGCGCGAGACCATCGCGCGGGCGCTCACGCGGACGTTCGGCGCTGGCGGCAAGGCCGCGGCGCAGCGGGCGTTCGAGGCGTGGGTCGCGACGGGCGTGGTCCCCGAGGGAGGGGAAGACGCGTAGAAGGCCGCGCCGAGCGCGCTCCCTCCGTGCCTCCGTGCCTCCGTGGTTGTCCTCTCGGATCAGCCACTGACGCGGCTCATCGCGCCGCGAGCCCGCGCACGAGCCGCTGCGCGAAGGTCGGCCCCGCGTAGATGAGGCCCGTGTAGACCTGCACGAGGCTCGCGCCCGCGTCGAGGCGCGCGCGCACGTCCTCGGCGCGCATGATGCCTCCGACCCCGATGATGACGAGCTTGTCGCCCACCCTGCCCGCGACGGCGCGCACCATCTCGGTCGCGCGCTGCCGGAGCGGCGCCCCCGAGAGCCCGCCCGTCTCCGCGGTCACCGGGCTCGGCCGGAGCCCCTCCCGGGAGATCGTCGTGTTCGTGACCACGACGCCGTCGAGGCCCGCGTCGAGCGTGGCCCCGAGCGCGTCGTCGAGCGCCTGCTCGTCGAGGTCCGGCGAGAGCTTCACGAGCAGCGGCACCCGCCGCGAGAGCGCCGCCCGCCGCGCGCACGCCGCCCCGAGCACCTTCTCGAGCGCGTCCCGCGCCTGCAGCCGCCGGAGCCCCACCGTGTTCGGCGACGACACGTTGATGACCAGGTAGTCCGCGAGCGGCCCGAAGCGGTCGACGAGCGCCGCGTACTCGTCGGGCGCCTCGGAGAGCGGCGTCTCCTTGTTCTTCCCGATGTTGACGCCCACGACGAGGCCCGCCGGCCGCTTCGACGCGAGCCGCGCCGCCACGACGTCCGCGCCCGCCGACGGGAAGCCGAGCCGGTTGATGAGCGCGCGGTCCTCCGGGAGCCGGAAGATCCGCGGCGCCGGGTTCCCCGCCTGCGGCCGCAGCGTCACCGTGCCGACCTCGACGTGGCTCATCCCGAGCGCCGCCACGCCGTGGAGCGCCACCGCGTCCTTGTCGTAGCCCGCCGCGAGCCCGACCGGGTGCGCGAAGTCGAGCCCCATCACGCGCACCGGCGCCGGCGGCGGCGTCAGCGCGCGGCGCACCGCCGCCACCGCGAGCGGCGAGCGCCCGAGGAGCGCGAGCGCCCGCAGGCTCGCGTGGTGGGCCTGCTCGGGCTCGAGGCGGAAGAGGAGGGGGCGGACGAGCTCGTAGATCACGGCGCTTTCACGCTCGCCAGGAGGAACGCCTCGACGCGCGCGACGTCGTCGTCGCCCACGAGCCCCTCGGCGTGGCCGAACGCGACCAGCTCCCGCAGCGTGAACACCGCGTGGAAGCGGAACCCCTGCGCCTCGAGCTCCTCGCGCGCGCCCGACTCGCGGTCGACGAGGACGACGATGTCGTGCACCTCGACGCCTGCCGCCTCGAGCCGCGCGATGGCCTCCACCTTGCTCGCGCCGGTCGTCGCGAGGTCGTCGAGGACGACCGCCACGTCACCCGGCTCGAACACCCCCTCGACCATGGCCTTCGTGCCGTAGTCCTTCGCCTCGCGGCGCGGGTAGATGAGCGGCCACCCGCCGACGAGCGACACCGCCGTGCCGATGGGGAGCGCGGCGTACGGGAGCGCCGCGATGTGGTCGAAGTGGAGCCGCGCGAGGAGCTGGGTGTACTCGCGCGCCACCGTGAAGAGGTGCCGCGGGTAGGCGACGAGCCGCCGGAGATCCAGGTAGATCGGTGACTCGAGCCCCGACTTCAGCGTGTACTTGCCGAGCTTCACGCAGCCGGTCTCGAAGAGCGCGTGCGCGAGCGCCGCCCGCGTGTCCGCGAAGTCGTGGAGGCCGTGCTCCCCCGCGACCACGGCGTCACGCGCGCGACGGACCTCGTCGCGCAGCGCCCGCGCCGCGGCGGCCGGATCCTTCGCCCGCGAGATCGCGCGCGACGCGGAGATGAGGAGCCCGCTGCCGTCGTCCCGCAGGCCCGCCCGGAGCGCGGCGGTCAGGTCGCCCCCCTGCGCCCCGACGCCGGGGGCGAGGATCCACAGGTCCGGCGCCACCTCCCGCACCTCGGCGAGCGCGTCCGGCTGCGTCGCGCCGACGACGAGCCCCACCTGCCCGGGCATCCCCCAGGTCGGCGCCATCATCGCGACGTACTCGTAGTAGCGCTGCACGCCGAGCGGCAGGAGCACGCTCACGTCCTGCATCGCGGCGGCCGCGTCGTTCGAGGTGCGGCAGAGCACGAAGACGCCGTGCTCGTCGGCCTTCAGGAAGGGCTTCACGCCGTCGCTGCCGAGGTACGGGCTCACCGTGACCGCGCCGGCGCCGAGGCCGGCGAACGCGGCGTCGGCGTAGGCGTCCGCGGTGGAGGCGATGTCGCCGCGCTTCACGTCGAGGATGACGGGGATCTCGTCCGGGATGTAGGCGATGACCCGCCGGAGCGCCTCGATCCCGGCGCCGCCGTGGCGCTCGAAGAACGCGGAGTTCGGCTTGAACGCGACCGCCACCTCCGCCGTGGCGTCGATGAGGCGCTTGCAGAAGGCGAAGGCCTCCTCGGCGTCGTCACGCTCGAGCTCGCCCTGGTGCGGGTCGAGCCCGACGCAGAGGAGCGAGTCGATGGCCTGCGCGCGCGCCTCCACGCGGTCGAAGAACAGCGCTTTCGGGCGGCCGCTCACGCCTTGCCGAGGACCATCGCGAGGAGCGCCATGCGGACGTACATGCCGTTCTCCATCTGGCGGAAGTAGGCGGCGCGCGGGTCGGCGTCGACCTCGGTCGCGATCTCGCCGACGCGCGGGAGCGGGTGCATGACCACCATGTGCTCCTTCGCGGCGAGCATCGTCTCGCCGTCGACGACGTAGGCGCCGCGCACGTTCTCGTAGTCGGCCGGGTCCTCGAAGCGCTCCTTCTGGACGCGCGTGACGTAGAGGACGTCCGTCTCGGGCAGCACGTCGTCGAGGCGGTCGTGTGGGACCTGCTCGACGCCGAGGGAGGCGAGCTCGTCGACGATGTCGCGCGGCATCTGGAGGATGTCCGGCGCCACGTAGCGGAGCTTCACGTCGTACTGCGCGAGGAGCCGCGACAGCGAGTGCACCGTGCGCCCGAAGCGGAGGTCGCCGAGCATCGTGATGGTCTTGCCGTCGATCTGCCCGAGCTCGCTCTCGATGGTGAAGAGGTCGAGGAGCGCCTGGGTCGGGTGCTCGCCGATGCCGTCGCCGGCGTTCAGGATCGGCTTCGACGCCACCTCGACCGCCTGCGCCGCCGCGCCCACCTGCGGGTGGCGGAGGACGATGCAGTCGGCGTAGCACTCGAGCGTGCGGATGGTGTCCGGGAGCGACTCGCCCTTCGAGACCGACGAGTAGTGGACCTCGTGGATCTGGATGGTGCTCCCGCCGAGCCGCGCCATCGCCGCCACGAAGGACGACGCCGTGCGGGTCGACGCCTCGTAGAAGAGGTTCGCGAGCACCTTGCCCTTGAGGAGGTCGAAGGAGCCGACGCGCGCGACCATCTCGCGCATCTCCTTCGCGACGCCGAAGGCGTACTCGAGGTCGTCCCGGCTGAACTGCTTCACCGAGATGATGCTCTTGCCGTACCAGGCGCCATCGCGGCGCTCGCCGAACGGCAGGTGGGGGCTCACGGGGCGCCCTTCGGGTGGACGGTAGACAGCCATGACGTTCCTCCCTGCCAGCGGTTGGCCCCTGATATGTCGCGAGGCCGGTCGAGGTCAACGGCAGGGTCGCCGCAATCGGGTAACCCCCTGAAGTCGGGCGGAAGAAAACGCCGGGCGCCGGGTGGGCCAAAAGACACACCGCGCGCGCCCCCCGCGCGCGGCCCCCGCGCGCGCCGCGCCCGCCGGCCGCCGGAGACACGAACGCCCCGGCCGGGGCCGAGGCGTTCGCTCATCCTTCGGGGTCAGGTGCCCCTCGCGCGCGCCACCGGGGCCGCGCGCGCGAGGTCACGAGCCCTCGCTACTCGCAGAAGAAGTTCACGCTCCAGCCATTGAACTGGCCGTTGTCCGACGACGGGTAGTGGTCGTTGATGACCAGCTTCCACGCGCCCGTCGCCGACTTCCCGGCGAAGGCCGAGAGCGCCTCGTCGGGCGCGAACTCGGAGGCGCTGTCGACGGCGCCGTCGAAGAACATCCCGACGAAGTCATCGGTGCTGTCGAACTCGTACGCGCGGAGGCGCACCGTCGTGTCGTCGGGGCCGACGATGTCGAGGGTGAGGTCGCCGCGGTACGCGTGCGTGATGTCGACCCCGATCGCCACGTCGGTGATCGTGCACGACTCGCTCACGTTGATGGTGTTCTCGATGTCCGCGTGGGTCGAGTCGATGACCATGGCTGGGTCGTACGGCGCCGCCGGCTCCGCGAGGCTCCCGCTCCCGACGGACACGTCGTACATGACCGGCGCGCGGACGATCTCCGCGACCTCGTTGAGCGAGGTCACGTCGACCGAGCGCACGAAGAGCGCCGGCTGCCCGTCCTGGTTGTACGCGAAGATCTGCGAGAACCCGCCGTCGCCCGTCACGTCGAGCGTGACGTCGTAGACGAAGTCGTCGCTGCCGTCGCCGCCCACGTCGAGGCCGACCGTGTAGGCCGTG
This sequence comes from Deltaproteobacteria bacterium, assembly GCA_020632715.1. Taxonomy (GTDB): domain Bacteria; phylum Myxococcota_A; class UBA9042; order PHBI01; family PHBI01; genus JACKFA01. The sequence goes on along the minus strand of JACKFA010000002.1, from coordinate 82,791 downwards.
TCGACGTCGAGCTCGGGCGCCTCCGTGGAGAGGCTGCGCTCCGCGACGTCGTTGAACCACACCGTGCCCGCGCCGTCGGTGACGTCCACCACGCCGGCGCCGGGCGCCGCGTGGAAGAACATCGTGCGCGACGTGCCCGCCGTGGCCTCGGAGAGATCGTCCTTCAGGAGCGACCCGACCACGCCGCCGTTGCCGTCATCGGTCACGACGACCGTGTAGACCTCGTTGTACGCGAGCTCGAGCGGGCCCGTCGTGGCCAGCTCCGCGCCCGTGTCGTCGAGGAACAGGAACTCGACCGACTTGATCCCGGTGTCGTGGAAGTAGCCCGTCGACTCCGGCGCGCCGATGAGCCCGAGCACGCCGGCCTCCGGCACCGCGAGGTACGCCTCGCCGAGCTCGGTCGCGAGGTTGACGACCGCGATGTCGGCCTCGAAGTCGACGACGTTGAGGTCGAACGACTTCGAGGCGACGGTGCAGCCGTCGGTCACGACCACGGCGTACGTCCAGATCCCCGCCGAGAGCGGCGTGACCGTGAACTCGTTCGCCGCCGTCCCCATGTCGGCCGGGTAGCCGTTGGTCACCACGGTCACGTCGTAGTCGCCCACGGTGCCGCCGCTCTCGCGCGCGACCGCGACCGTGAACTTCGGCGAGGTGTCCTGCGTGAACATCCTCGTCGGCACGCCGCTCACGTCGGTGATGACGAGAGGGTCGCTCCCGTCGCACACGCCGTCGACGCCGTTCGCGCCGGCGTCGCCCGTGGCGCCCTGGTCGCCCGTCGGGCCCTTGTCGCCCGTCGCGCCCTGGTCACCCTGGTCACCCTTCGGGCCTGTCGCGCCCGCGTCTCCCGTCACTCCCTTCGGTCCCTGGGGGCCGTCGGCGCCGTTCGCACAGGCGCCGAGGGCGAGCCCCAGGGAGAGGAGCGCGGGCATGATGAAATGCATCCTCATGCGTTTGATCTCCTTTCGAATCCTGGGGGGTTCACTTGCACCAGAAGTTGAGCGTCATGCTCGCGACGGTCCCGCTGTCGGGGCTCGCGATGTCCTCGGCGGTGATGGTCCACGTGACCGCCGGGTCCTCGCCCGACCAGTCGCCGAGCGCGCCGGAGTCGCCGCTCTGCGTGGCCTCGACCGAGCCCGTGCCGTAGCCGACCTCGACGTCCGACGTCGTCGGCGACGAGAGGTAGAACGTGATGTCGCTCGGCCAGGTGTGGTGGAGGTCCGTGAACGTGAACGACACGTAGTCGACCTCGGCGCACGTGATGCTGTTCGTCGCCATGTAGGCGGCGACGTCCACCGGGATGTCGAGGTAGCCCGGGTCGTCGTCCGGGATCGAGTACGGGCCGGCGTCGAGGGCGATGGTGAAGTCCGGCGAGCCGAGGATGGCGATGGTGCTGTGGATGCCCTTGAAGGTCGTCGTCGACGTGAGCGCGGACGCCGCCGAGTAGCTCACGTAGAGCACCTTCGGGTTGCCGTCGCCGTCGGCGTAGACGTAGCCCGTGCCCTGCTCGCCGTGGTAGAGGTCGCCCGAGTTGAAGCTCGTGGGCATCGCGAACTGGAAGTCCGCCTCGCCGTCGTTGTCCATGTCGACGAAGAGCGTGTAGTCGTTCGCGTAGTCGAAGATGTGGTTGTCGCTCACGTCGCCGAAGGCGATGTCGTCGTAGAGCACCGTCGTGTCGTCGGCGACGTCGATCATCGTCGTGCCGTCGAGGGCGTTGAAGAAGTTCGCGCGGCAGTCGGTGGCGCTGTTCTCGATCGGCGTCGGATCGTTCTCCTGCACGGTCCAGGCGAGGCTGCCGGCGTCGTCGTAGAAGACCAGCGTCGAGCGCGTGTTCTTGGCGACGTCCACCGAGATGGTGTCGACGACGGTGCCGCCGTCCATGATCTCGAGCGACAGCGCGTTCAGCGTGTCGACGCGGACCATGCTCGAGGCGCTGCCGAAGGAGGTGGCCGACGAGTAGAGGTTCGCCTCGGCGCCCGCGAGGCGGACGTTGACCGACGCGGGGGCGGTCGTCGCGACGTGCACGATGCCGAGCAGCGCCGAGTTGAGGTTCACCGTGGCCGGCGTGTAGGAGTACCAGTCGGCCGTGGAGGTCTCGAGCTCGGCGAGCACCGACTTGATGGAGCCGTCGGCGGCCTTCCACACGATGAGCAGCTCGTTGCTGCCGTCGAAGACCATCGTGTCGGCGATCGCGACGGAGAAGTCGGTGTCGCCGTCCTGGCCGAGGTCGAGGTAGAAGGTCTTCGCCTCGGGGGCGAACTCCACGACGTCCGAGGCCGTGCCCTCGGCGACGTCCGCGAAGTAGCTCGTGAGGTTCGACTCGTCCTCGTTCGTGACGTTGAAGGTGCCGAGCCCGTCACCCGCGTTGAAGACGCGGAGCCCGTAGGTCCCGTCGGTCGGCGGCTCGAGCGAGGCGTCGAGCACCGCGTAGTCCGTCGCGCCCTCGCTGTCGTAGAGCACGACCACGTAGGTGCCGAAGTACTCGGGCATGATGTCCGAGACCGCGAGGAGCTCGGTGTCGCCGGCCGCGTTCGTGACCGTCACCGTGCCCGTCGGCGAGTCGAGGAGCAGCCAGCTCGACATCGCGCCGGGGGTCAGCTGGTTCCCGGGATCGGCCTCGGTGGAGACGACCACCGTGCCGGCCGTCGGCGAGACGTGAATGACGTTCACGAACGCCTGGAAGACGCGCACCGGGAGGACGAAGCTGTCCACGTCGATGCTGCAGCCGTCCGACGCGACGACGAGGAACTCGTAGTCGCCCTCGAGGGTCGGGTCCGTGTCCGCGGTGAACACGTTGAACGCGCTCCCCTCGGAGAAGCTCGGCCCGACGCCGATGATCTCGATGTTCGCGTCGGAGACGGTCCCGCCGCCGGCGCCCGCGACGCCCACGGTCAGCTCGATCGAGTTGCCCGCGAAGAGGTAGCTGTCGGCCGCCGGGAGCCCGGTGATGCCGGTGATGGTGAGCTTCTCCTTGCCGGCGCAGGCGGAGTCCGCGCCCGCAGCGCCCGTGTCGCCCTTGGCGCCCGTGTCGCCCTTGGCGCCGGTGTCGCCCTTGGCGCCCGTGTCGCCCTTGTCGCCCTGGGTGCCGGTCGCGCCGGTGTCACCCTTCGCGCCCTGCGGGCCGGTCGCGCCGTCCTCGGGGCAGCCTGCCAGCGCGAGGGCGCTGCCGGCGAGGATCGTCATCAGTACGCTGCGCATCCTCATTGAAAACCTCCACTACTCAGCAATGCGGGGGGACTCGGCGTCACGTCCCGGGATCACGCCGCGCGCCGCAAGCAGGGCGCGTCTCCGCGCCGGGGCGCGCGGTCTCGATTGGGAATCACTGGTTCCTACCCGGGTTTGGCGGTCGCTTCAACCCGAACAGGGGAAAGAGTCTTATGGGGGAAGTGCTCGCCCTTGGCAACCGCAGCCCCCGATTTCGGCCCTCGCCACGACGGCGCTCGGCGCGGTCGTGCGCCGCAGTCAGGCGAGCTCGACGTCGGCGTCGTGCTCGCGCGCGGGGTCGAGCTCGAGCCAGCGCGAGAGCCAGCGCACGCCGAAGTAGAAGGGCACGGTGTCGAGCAAGGCCGCGACGAACTTGAAGACGTAGCTCGACAGGATGAGCGTGAGCAGCTGCGCGCCCTCGGAGCCCTTCGCGGGGTCGAGCGTGATGCCGTGCGAGAGGTAGTAGGTGATGAGGATGACGGCGACGGAGTCGACGAGCTGGCTCACCATCGTCGAGCCGTTGTTGCGGAGCCACAGGTGGCGCCCGCGCGTGAGCTTCTTCCAGAAGTGGAAGAGCCAGACGTCGATGAACTGCGCGGTCAGGTAGGCCACCATCGAGGCCGTGACGCCGCCCATCGCGAGCCCGCGGACGTCCATGAAGACGTCCGAGCCGAAGGGGGCGCCCGGGAGCGCGCCGCCAGCCCACAGGACGAACATCACCCAGACGTTGAGGGCGAGGCCCATCCAGACGACGGCGTTCGCGCGCTTCCTGCCGTAGAGCTCGCTGATGAAGTCGGTGCAGAGGAAGGTCACGGGGTACGGCAGCACCCCGACCGCGAGCACCATCGGCACGTGCAGCCCGAAGACGTCGAACGAGAGGTCGACGAAGCGGGTCACGCCGAGGATGTTGAGCATCGTCAGCGAGCCGAGGAAGAGCCCGGCCAGCACGAGGAAGACGCGCTCACGGCGGGCGTGGAGCCGCGACGCCTCGATGGGGTGGAGGCCGGGCTCTCGGGGGCTCGTCGGCCCGGGCGGGGTCGCGCTCAGCGGCCGCCCGCGAGCTCGTCGACGAAGTCCGCGTAGCTCGCCATGGCGTCGTCGGCGCTCGTGCCCTCGAGCTCGGCCCAGGCGTCGTGCTTCGCGCGGCCCTTGATGTCGAGGGGGCCCGGGCGCTTGCCGATGACGTCGCCCGCGGTGGCCTGCTTGAAGAGGCCGTAGAGCTTGAGCTGCACCTTCGGCGGCTGGCTCGGGAGGCTCTTCGACCGCGTGACGGCCGCTTCGAAACGGGCTTGGGTGTCGCTCACGGGACAGCTCCTCTCGGGGGGGCGTGAAGCCCGGGGAGCATGCGCCGGGCCCGCGCCCGCCGTCAACCGCCCCTCAGCGCGACGGGGGCGCGCTGAAGTCGCACGAGCCGGCCGGCGTGTTGGCGGCGCACTGGCTCGGCACGGTGACGCGCGGCGCCCCGTCCCAGACGCTCGTCAGGAAGCCGATGAGCTGCTCGCGGGCGGCCTGCCCGGCGAGGCCGTCGCGCGCGGCGAAGCCGTGCACGGCGAGCGCGTCCGTCTGGGGGTCGTCGGGCACCTTGAACTGGGTGACCACGCTGCGACCGACGCCCTCGTCGACCCGCGCCACGCCCGCGATGGGGTGCAGGACCGCGCCGACCTGCACGGCGCCGAGCGAGGTCGCGACGAGCTCGCTGCCGACGTTCGGGAGCACGGGGTCGCCGATGCTCTCCTGCACGAGGAACGGCGGGTCGTCGGCCCGCGCGTCCGCCCACACGGCGCCGTCCATGGCGTCGAAGGGGAGCTGCGCCATGGCGACCACGAGGTTCAGCTCGGCCGGGGTCGGGAAGCGGTCGGCGAGCGTGCTCTCGAGGAGGCCGTAGAGGCTCGAGCGCGGGAGCCAGTGGGTGAGGCCGGCGCCGGGGACGTTCAGGAGGCCGCCGGCGATGGTCGGCTCGAGGTGGCCGAAGACGAGACCCACGACGCCGCCGAGGGAGCCGCCGGCCCAGAGCGGGGCGCGCGTGTCGGGGCGGCGGCCGGCGGCCGGGTTCGGGGCGTCGCCGAGGGTGGCCGCGGCGAGGGCGTCGCCGAGGGGGCCGGCGAGGGCGTGGAGGACGGCGCTCCCGCCGGCCTCGGCCTGGATGACGCGGTTCGCGACGCGCTCGGCGCCGAGGAGCGGCGTGAAGAGGTCGGCGATGGTGCCGCCGAGGGTGTCGTCGGTCCAGCCGTCGATCTCGAGGCCGACCTTGGCGGCGCCGTGCTCGGCGATGAGCCCGTCGAAGCTCGAGTCGCCGACGTCGCCGCCCGTGCCGTGGGCGTACATGACGACGCGGTAGTCGCCGTCGCCGGCGGGGACGACCACGCGGAAGGGGGCGGAGAAGGTGCCGCTCGCGGCGGGCGCGCCGTCGGCGCCGCGCGCGACGCGGCCGTCGCCGTCGAGGAGCGACGGGAGGCCCGCGAGGTGGCCGAGCACGATGGCGGCCACGGGGCCGTCGTCAGGGCGCGTGACCTCGTCGACGACGACGGTCGCGGCGCCGTCGTCGACCGCCGCGAGGCAGGCGGCCCGCATCGCGAGCAGGTCCGCGCGCGGATCGCCGGCGGAGCGGGTCGTGAAGTCCCAGAGGCGCGCGACGTGGGCCGGGTCGACGCCGGCCTCGGCGAGCGCGGCGCGCTCGGGGGCCATGTAGGCGAAGAGCGCGGCCTCGTCGGCGTCGGCGGGGGCGTCGAGGCCGAGGGCGACGCGGGTCGCGCGGTCCGCCTCGAGGTGGCCGCCGCCGGTGAGCGCGAGGGTGTCGAGGGCGACCACCGCGTGCTCGGTGGCGGCCGCGAGGGGGCGCGCCGGGTACGTGACGAGGGCGCTGCCGGCGCCGTCGTCGGCGGCCGCGAAGGTGGCGTACCAGACGGGCTCGACGCGCCCGAGCGCGGCCCCCGGCTCCGCGACGATGACGAGGACTGGGGCGTCGCCCGGGGCGAGCTCGGCGGGCGCCGCGGGGAGCGCGAGCACGATGGGGGAGACGCGCGAGAAGCCGTCGGCGCGGACGACGCCCGAGACGTCCTCGCCCTCGGGGGCGGCGCTCGGCGCGACGGCGACGCGGAGCCCGGTCGCGGAGGCGGGGTCCACGGCGACGTGCGCGTTGGACGGCCAGGGGAGGAGGCAGGCGGCGCCGTCATCCGCGCAGGTCGCGGGGCGGACGGCCCGCGCGCCGGCGGCGCGGTCGGGGGGCGTGACGAGCGCGTCGGCGACGTCGGGCTCGACGTCGGGGAGCGTGGCGTCGACACCGGCGGCGTCGGCGTCGGCGGGGAGAGCGGTGTCCGCCGCCGAGGTGTCGGTCCCGGGGCCGGCGGCGTCGCCGCCGCAGGCTGCGAGGAGCAGGGCCAGGACCAGCGTCGGGCGGATGGGCAGGGACCTCGTCAACGTCGCGCTCCTCGTCGGGGTGCGCAGCCTACCGGGGCGTCGCCGGGAATTGAAGCGCTAAACAAATGAAGCGAGATCCGAGCGCGAGATCCCGGCGCCCGCTCAGGTCCTCTCGTCGTCCTCGTCCTCGTCATCGACGTCGCCGAGCGGATCCTCCCCGTCGAGGTCCGCGAAGTCGATCACGTCGTCGTCCGCGGCGGACACGGCCGGCGGCGGCCCGCTCGCGGCGGACGGGGCCTTCGCCGCGTCGCTCGTGCCGGCCGCGACCTTCGCCGGCTCGCTCCCCGGCACCGGCGGCGCGCTCTTGGCGGCGGCCCCCGGAGCCTCTCCCGGCGCCTCCGGGCGCGGCGCGCTCGGCTCGCCCTCCCCCTCGGGCGACACGGCGGCGAGCTCGCCCGTCGGCCGCTGCGTCCGCGCCCAGGGCGACACCTGCCGCACGAGCGCGAGCTTCCCCCGCTCGATGGCGATGACCTCGAAGCCGTCGGCGCGCCCGTTCCTGACCGCGATGTCGAGGCGCTGCCGGAGCCCCGCCGCCTGCCGCCCCGAGAGCTCCTCGTGCCCCTTCGAGCTCGCCGAGAGCACACCGTCCGGGACGGCGACGAGCCACATCGGCGCGGGCTCGCGGTCGAGCATGGCGACGAGCGCCGACGAGTGCGCGTCGGCGAGCCCGGACACCTTCGCGTCCATCCCGTAGAGCCGGTCGATGAGGGCGTTCGCGTTCTTCATCGCCCCCTCGAGCTCGACCGCGCCGCGGATGGGCTTGCAGCGCGCGTGCTCGTCGCCGCGCCGCACGGCGTCGAGGACGCGCTCGAGCTCCGCGAGGGGCGCGATGACCCGGCGCCGCATCCGGCCGAGCGCGTACACCCCGAGCAGCACGAGCGCGAGCCCGCCGAGCGCCGCGGTCCAGGCGCCCGCCTCGCCGAGGCGCTGCGCGTCGCCGTCGGCCTCCCACATGGCGTCGGAGTTCGCCTGCGCGAGGTCGTCGGCCGTGCGCGCGACCTCGCGGAGCGCCCCGCGATCGCCGGTCATCGCGCGCGAGACGGCGTCCGTCACGGCCTGGACGAGGGCCTCCTCGTCGTCGACGGTCAGGTTCGTGCTCGCGCGGGCGAGCGCCGTCTCGATCTTCTCGCGCTCGTCGCTCGTGAGGTCCTCGCCGCAGGTCGCGGCGAACACGGCGAGGATCTGCCGCGCGGCGTCCATCGTGACGACGTTGTCGCGCCGGATCCGCTCGATGGCGGGCCCCATCCGCATGAAGAGCCCGATGGAGCCGAACGACAGGAGGAGCCCGGCGATGATGAGCGCGCCGAGCGCGTAGGTCATGTCGCGGCGGATCTCCATCTTGCCTAGCTCCTCTCGACGAGCTGGTCGACCGCGCCCTGGCGCGACACGACGACCAGCACGTCGCCTTCCTGGAGGCGCTCGCCCGCCTCCTGCGTGAGCACCTTGCCGCCGCTCGCGCGCCGGATGGCGACGACCGTGACGCCGTAGCGGCGCGGGAGCTGGAGGCTCAGCACCGTGTGCCCGACGAAGCTCGGCGGCACGCGGAGCTCGGTGATGAGCAGGTCCTCGCCGAGCGGCAGCTCGCCGATGATGCTCTCGTGCATGAGCTGGCTCGCGAAGCGCTCCCCGTACTCGCGCTCCGGGTTCACGACGTGGTGCGCGCCGACGAGCTTGAGGATCCGCCCCTGCACCTCGGTGTTCGCGCGGGCGACGACCTTGGGCGCGCCCATCTGCCGGAGGAGCGCCGTGCAGATGATCGAGGCGTCGCGCGCCTCGTCGCCGATGGCGCACACGGAGACCTCGCGCCGCTCGGGGCCCGTGCGGAGGAGCGCCTGCTCGTCGGTCGCGTCGAAGCAGGCGGCCTCGGTCACGAAGGAGGCGGCGAGCCGCACGCGCTCCTCGGAGATGTCGACCGCGAGCACCTCGACGCCGCGGTCGGTGAGCGCGCGGGCGAGGGCCATGCCGAACTGCCCGAGACCGATGATGATGGCTTGCTTCTTCATGGCGGGACCGTGCCTCCGTGGCGCGGGGCGTGAACACCGTTCACGCGACGTCGATGTCGACCTCGGGGCGGCGCCAGTCGGCGTCGTCGCGCGCGCCCTGAGAGAGGAAGACGAGGATCGTGAGCGCCCCGACGCGCCCGATGAACATGATCGCCATCACGATGACCTTGCCGACGGTGTCGAGCTCGGAGGTCCCGCCGATGGTGAGCCCGACCGTCCCGAAGGCGGACACGGTCTCGAAGCTCGCGTGCCGGAGCGACATGTTCTGCGTGAGCGTCAGGAGGAGGAGCCCGAGCAGGACGACGGCGACGCTGGCGGCGACGTTGGCGGCCGCGCGGAAGACGGTGCGGATCGACACGCGGCGCCCGTAGATGACGATCTCGTGGCGACCTCGGATGGCGGCGACGACGGCGGTGACGAGCACGCCGAGGGTGGTCGTCTTGATGCCGCCGGCGGTGCCGCCCGGGCTCCCGCCGATGAACATGAGCGTCATCATCATGACGAGGGTGGCCGGCTGGAGCGCGCTGAAGTCGACCGAGTTGAACCCCGCGGTGCGGAGGGTGACCGACTGGAACCAGGCGTTCTGGATGCGGTCGCCGATGGGGAGGCCCTTCAGGGTGGTGGACCACTCGACGGCGAGGTAGGTGCCGAAGCCGACCAGCAACAGCACGCCCGTCGTCACGAGGGCGAGCCGCGCCTGCGGCGGGATCGGGCGGCGGCGGCGGAGGCTCGAGGGGATGGCGAGGACGACCGCCGGCGAGAGGCCGCCGAGGATGATGAGGATCGCGACGGTGTGGAGGACGATGGGGTCGCCGTTCATCGACACGAGGCTGTCGGAGTGGAGCGCGAAGCCGGCGTTGCAGAACGCGGAGATGGCCGTGAAGACCGCGTGCCAGACGGCCTCTCCGAGGGGGATCCCCTGGAGGGTGAAGGCGATGAAGAGGAGCAGCGCGCCGACGGCCTCCACCGTGAACGTGAAGAGGAGGAGGCGAACCGTCGTGTTGAAGACCTGCGAGCGGTCCTGGGAGCTCACGAGGCGGGCGACGACGCCCTCGTGGCGGAGGCTCATGCGGCGGCCGAGGAGGCGGATGGCGGCCGTCGAGAAGGTCATGATGCCGAGGCCGCCGGCCTGGATGAGGAGGAGGACGAAGCCCTGTCCGAGCGGGGAGAAGGCGTGGCCGGTGTCGACGACGGTGAGGCCGGTGACGCACACGGCGGAGACCGAGGTGAACGCGGCGTCCTCGATGGCGATGGGGAGGCCGTCCGCGCTGCTCGCGGGGATCGCGAGGAGGAGCGCCCCGATGGTGCAGAGGACCGCGAAGGTGGCGACGAAGAGGCGCTCGGGGTGGCCGAAGATCGGGTCCCACCAGTTGCCGGTGTGGCTGTCGTCGGAAGCCGAGGTCCCGGGGACCACCAGGAGCACGACGATACTGTGCAGTGCAGCAATGCCGCTGTACCGCCACCAGTCGTGCGATAGCTGCCACATGACGAAGATGATTGCTGCGAGCGCGAAGATGATGACGAGGGCGCGCCGCGGGTAGACCCAGCGGAAGACGATGGCCCAGCGCAGGACGAGCAGGCTCGCGAGCCCCTGCGACACGGCGATGGCGATGTAGCCGATGGGGTCGTCGTCGTTCGCGGCGCCCGCGAGGCGCGACAGGAGCCAGAGCGCGAGGGCCGCGCCGGCGGCGCCACGGGCGGCCTGCCCGGAGGGGCGCGCGCGGTCGGCGTTGGTGCCGGAGGTGACGATCCCGGGCGCGGTGACCGTGCGGAGCGCCATGTAGGCGAGGAGGAGGACGACGCCGAGCAGGAGCGTCATCGCGGGCGAGACGACGAGGCTCGGGCCGGCGACGTAGAGGAGGCAGGCGATGGCGAGCCCGGCGATGGTGCGCGAGAACGCCGGGCGCACGGCGAGGAGCCCGGCGGCGGCGGCGAAGCCGAAGGCCGCGAACCCGGCCGGGATGAGCACCTCGGCGCCGGCGGTCGCGGCCGCCGCGCCGCGCCACCAGCCGATGAGGGCGATGGGCGCAGGGGCGGCGGCGAACAGGGCGCCGCGCGCCGTGGCGCTGGTCAGGGGGCGAACGCGCATGAGCCTCGCGGCTGGGTTTTCGCTCGGGCGTCTCCCGAGCGGGAGCGCCACGCGATGGGGCACGCGCCCGGGCGCTCATCGGCGCTCTACGCCAACGCGATCGATTTCGCAACGCCGACGGCGCCCGACGGCTATCGCGCGATGCGCGATGGGCACGACGCGAGGGTGCTCTGGCCGGCGCCGGGGAGCTGGGCTAGGTTCTGCGGATGAGCGATCTCCTCGCGGCCCGCTCGCAGATGGCGATGTCCCTCGCCTTCCACATCGTGTTCGCGTGCGTCGGCATCGCGATGCCCCTCCTGATGGTGCTCGCGGAGCGGCGCTACCGGAAGACGGGCGCCCCCGTGCACCGGGACCTCGCGCAGCGCTGGGCGAAGGGCACGGCCATCTTCTTCGCGGTCGGCGCCGTGAGCGGCACCGTGCTCTCGTTCGAGCTCGGGCTCCTCTGGCCCGAGTTCATGGCGCACGCGGGGCCCGTCATCGGGATGCCCTTCTCGCTCGAGGGGTTCGCCTTCTTCCTCGAGGCGATCTTCCTCGGGATCTACCTCTACGGCTGGGATCGCGTGTCGCCGCGCGCGCACCTCGCGGCCGGCTGGGTCGTGCTCGCGAGCGGCACGCTCTCGGCGGTGTTCGTGGTGTCGGCGAACGCCTGGATGAACACGCCGGCCGGCTTCCGCATGGAAGATGGGGCCTTCGTCGACATCGACCCGTTCGCGGCGATGCTCAACCCGGCGGCGTTCAGCGAGATCCTGCACATGGTGATCGCGGCGTTCGCGGCCGTCGGCTTCGCCGTCGCCGGGATCCACGCGCTCCGCCTGCGGCGTCGCCCGGAGAGCGAGCTCGACCGCGCGGCGCTGCGGATCGCGCTGCTCGTCGGTGGGGTGGCGGCGCTCCTGCAGCCGCTCTCGGGGGACCTCTCGGCGAAGATGGTGGCGCAGACGCAGCCCGTGAAGCTCGCGGCGATGGAGGGGCACTGGGAGACCGAGCGCTGCGCGCCGCTCACGATCGGCGGGATCCCCGACGAGGACGACGAGGTCACGCGCTTCGGGATCGAGATCCCCTGCGGCCTGTCGATCCTCGCGCACCTCGATCCGGACGCCGAGATCATGGGCCTGAAGGACGTCCCTCGGGAGCTCCGCCCGCCCGTCCTCGTCACGCACCTCGCGTTCCAGGCGATGGTCGCGTTCGGCTTCACGATGGCCGGGACGGCGCTCCTCGGCTTCGTCCTCTGGCTGCGGCGGCGGAAGCGCGCCGGCCCCGGCGGGCTCGTCTTCGGCAGGCGCTACCTGCTCCTCCTCGGGTTCGTGTCGCCGCTCGGCTTCCTCGCTGTCGAGGCCGGCTGGACGGTCACCGAGGTCGGGCGCCAGCCGTGGATCATCCAGGGCGTCATGAAGACCGCCGACGCCGTGACCCCGATGCCCGGGCTCGGGCTCCCGTTCGCGCTGCTCTCCGGGCTCTACCTCGTGCTCTCCGTCACGGTGATCGTGCTCCTCCGGCGCCACGTCTTCCAGGCGCCAACCACCGCGGCCGCGCCGCCGGCGGAGGGCTGACATGCTCGCGGACCTCGTCGCCGCCATCATCCTCGTGGCCCTCGTCGCCTACACGGTCACGGGCGGCGCCGACTTCGGCGGCGGGGTCTGGGATCTCCTCGCCTCCGGCCCGCGCAAGGACCGCCAGCGGGCGCTCATCGCGCGCGTCGTGGCGCCCATCTGGGAGGCGAACCACGTCTGGCTCATCCTCGTCGTCGTGCTCCTCTTCGTGGCGCTCCCGAAGGCGTTCGCCGCGATCACCACGGCGCTCCACGTGCCGCTCTTCATCATGCTCGTCGGGATCGTGCTGCGCGGCTCCGCGTTCGTGTTCCGCGCCTACGATCCGCACGGTGGCGTCGCGGTCCGCCGCTGGAGCCGCGTCTTCGCCGTGTCGAGCGCGGTGACGCCGTTCTTCCTCGGCGTGACGCTCGGCGCCGTCGCGAGCGGCGCGCTGCGCGTCGACCCCGCCACGGGGCGCCCGCTCGTCGGCTTCTGGGCGCCCTGGGTCGACGTCTTCCCCGTGTGCGTCGGGCTCTTCGTGCTCGCCCTCTTCGCCTACCTCGCCGCGGTCTACCTCTGCGTCGAGGCGGCGGGCGACGACGCCGTCCAGGAGGACTTCCGCCGCCGCGCGCTCGCCAGCGCCGTCGCGGTCGGCGCGCTGGCCCTCACGACCTTCGTCGCCGGGCTCGAGACGCCCGCCGAGAGCGCGCTCACGTTGAAGCGCTCGGCCCTCGCGCTGCCCGTCCACGTCGCGACGGGGGCGGCGGCGCTCCTCGCCATCTGGGCGCTCTGGACGCGCCGCTTCGCGCTCGCGCGCCTCGTCGCCGCGGCGCAGGTCGGGCTCATCGTGCTCGGGCTCGGGCTCACGCAGTACCCGCACGTGGTCGCGCCCGACCTCACCTTCGAGGGGGCGCTCGCCCCGGCGAGCGTGGTGGAGCCGATGCTCGTGGCGCTCGCCATCGGCTCGGCCGTGCTGCTGCCGTCGTTCGTGCTGCTCTACCGCGTGTTCCGCCGCCAGCCGACGCCCCCCGGTGAGTGATCCCCGCGCGGCGACGCCGCTCGCCCGACGCGCGCTCCTCGTCGCCCTCGCCGTGGTCGCGGCCGCGCTCGCGCTGCGCGTCTCCGGGCACCTCATGCAGTCGCTGTGGATCGACGAGGCCGTGTCGAGCGCGCAGTCCTCGCTCCCGCCGGGCGACATGCTCGCGGCCGTCGCGGCCGACAACTATCCGCCGCTCCACAACATCGTCCTCGCCGTGATGATCGCCCTCTTCGGCGACGGCGAGCTCGCGCTCCGCCTCCCGTCCGTGCTCTTCGGGGTGCTCACGGTGATCGCGGTCGGCCGCCTCGCCCGCGACCTCTACGGCCAGCGCGCGGGGCTCGCCGCGATGGGGCTCGTCGCGCTCTCGCCGATCGCGATCTACTACGCGCAGGAGGCGCGCCCCTACGCCCTCTTCGCGCTGCTCGCGGTGCTCTCGACCGGCGCGCTCACGCGCGCGGCGCTGCGTCCCTGGCGCTCGTGGCGCCCCGGGCTCGCGTGGGCCGGGTGGACGGCGCTCATGCTCTACACGCACTACTACGCGCTCTTCGTGGCGTTCGCGCAGGCGCTCTGGCTCGGCGGGCTCCTCTGGGCGCGACGCGGGCGCCCCGACGCCCCGCCGCTCGCGCGCTGGGCGGCCCTCGGGGGGCTCGTCGCGGCCGCGTTCGCGCCGTGGCTCGGGACGTTCCTCACGCGCGCGAGCGCCGTGCAGGCGGGCTTCTGGATCGGCCGCCCCGACCTCGACGTCCTGCGCCACATGGCCGCGTGGTGGGCCGGGTGGGCCTTCCCGGCGCTCGCCGCCCTCGCGCTCGCGGCACTCCTCCCGCGCCGCGCCGCCGAGCGCGCGAGCGACGACGCGGTCGCGCCGTGGGGAGCCGACGAGCGCGCCGCCGCCTTGCTCATCGCGCTCATCGTAGGCTGCTCGGTCGCGATCCCCTTCGTCGCGTCGCTCGTCGCGCAGCCGCTGCTCATCCGCCGCTACACCATCGCGGCCGCGGTGCTGCTCCCGGTCCTCGCCGCGGGCGGGCTCGCCCGGCTCACGGCGGGGCGCAGCGCGAGCTGGTTCGCGATCCCCGCCGTCGCCCTCGTGGCGCTCCTCGCACCGACCGCGCTCCGGCAGCAGAGCGACGCCCCGCGCCCCGACTGGCGAGGCGTCGCCGCGCTCGTCGGGCCCGAGCTCGCGCCGGGCGACGTCGTGGCCGTGCTGCCCGCGTGGCAGGCGCCGGCGCTCCGTCACTACCTGCCGGCGGCGAACATCGCCGACCCACACGTCGCCTCGACCGACCCGCCCGAGGCGCAGCTCGACGCGCTGGACGCGGCGCTCGCAAAGAGCGACGCCGGCGGCGCCGTGTGGATCGTGGCGCTGGCCGGCGCGGGCGCCGCGGGGGCCGACGTCGTCGCGGCCCACCTCGACGGGGAGCGCGTCCCGGGCCCCGTGACGACGGTGCGCGCGTTCCGCCTCACGCGGTGGGCGCCGCGCGCCTCGCCGCGAGAGTGAACGGCGTTCACGGCTTCCGGAAGCGGAGGACGAAGCGGTCGCTCGTGCCGCGTCGGTCGCCGGAGGCGCCGGGCGCGGCGTTCCAGTCGTGGGGGTCGTCCGGGTTCCTCAGGAAGTCCGCCTCGGCGTCGAGGACGAAGCCGGCGGCGGTGATCTCGTCGATCACCGCCTTCTCGGCGATGCGGTGCAGGGTCTGCGTGACGGCGACGCCGTCCTCGGGGCGCGCCGCGTGGTCGACGATGCCGTAGATCCCGCCGGGCTTCAGCGCCGCGAAGATGGCCGCGTTCATGGCGGCGCGGTCGACGCCCTGCCAGACGGTGTCGTGGTAGAAGAGGATGTTCACGACGGCGTCGAGCTCGCCGGCGTCGGGGAAGCCCTCGGGGAAGGGCGCGTCGAACGGCGTGTCGAGGCGCACGACGCGGGCGTTGACGGGCTTCGCGAGGCGCTCGGTCCACGGCTTCTGGGCGAAGCGCTCGAGGATGAACGGGGAGTTGTTCCCGTAGACGACGCCCTTCGGCCCGACGATGCGCGCGAGGAGCTCGCTCGTGTAGCCGCCGCCCGCGCCGAGCTCGGCGACGCGCATGCCCGGGCGGATCCCGAAGAACGTGAACGTCTCGGCGGGGTGCCGCCCGGCGTCGAGAGCGCGGTCGGCCTCGCTGCGATCCGGGGCGGCGACGGCGGCCTGGGCGGCGCGCGCGGCGGCGAGCGGGTCCTCGGCCGGGGTGACCGTCGGCGGCGGCGCCTCGGGCGCGGCGGCGCCGGGGGTCACGACCGCGACCTCCTGGGAGGACGACGACGCGCACGCCGCGGCGAGCGGGAGGGTGAGAGCGGTGGCGAGGGCGACGGCGAGCCGGCGCGAGCGGGGCTGGGTGATGCTCATGCGGGCACTATGGCGCAGGCGGCGCCGTCGCGAAAGGCGGCGCCGGAGAGTTCGTCTCCGGGCTTGCGCGCGGCGTCGGCTTTTCCCATGCTCTCCCGTATGAAGGGGGTAAGCCGGCGCACGTTCCTGGCAGGGCTCGGTGCGTCCGCGGTGGCGGGGCCGTTCGCGCGGCTCCTCGCCGGCGCGGCGTCACCGGCGCGGGCCGCGGCGCCGCCGGCGCGGGCGAAGCGGCTCCTCGTCCTGTTCTCGCCGAACGGCACGATCCACGCCCACTGGCGGCCGACGCGCACCGCCGGAGGCGGCTTCGAGCTCGGCGCGGGCTCGATCCTCGAGCCGCTCGCGGCGCACCGGGAGCGCCTGCTCGTGCTCGACGGGCTCGACTTCCGGAACGCGACGAACCACGAGGGCGGGATGGCCGCCATGCTGACCGGCGGCGGCGGCCTCCAGACCGAGAGCCGCGGGATGTCGGTCGATCAGGTCGTGAAGGGCGCGATCGGCGGCAGCTCGCGCTTCCCGTCGCTCGAGCTCGGCGTGCAGACGAGCGCCTGGGGCGGCGGCGTGCAGACCCGCATGTGCTACTCGGGCCCGGGCGCCTTCGTGACGCCCGACGACGACCCGCGCCACGTCTTCGACCGGCTCTTCGGCGACGTGGTCGGCGGCGACGCGGCGAAGCTGCGCGCGCGCCGGAAGAGCGTGCTCGACCTCGTGAACGGCGAGCTCGTCGACCTCCACGGGCGCCTCGGGCGCGCCGAGCAGCTCAAGCTCGAGGCGCACCTCGAGGCGCTGCGCGACGTCGAGAAGGGGGTCCTCGGGGAGCTCACCGCCTGCGACGCGCCGGCCGCGCCCGACGTCCCCGCGGGGAGCACCTACGACAACGACCGCTTCCCGGACCTCACGCGCGCGCAGATGCGCCTCGCGGCGACCGCGCTCTCCTGCGGGCTCACGAAGGTCGTGTCGCTCCAGATGGCGCACACCATCGCGCCGACGGTGTTCACGTGGGAGGGGCTCGGCGACGGCCACCACAGCCTCTCGCACAGCGGCGACGGCGACGCGCACGGGGTCGCCGGCTTCGTCGCCGCGGAGCGCTGGTTCGCGGCGCAGGTCGCGTTCATGACGGAGCTTTTGCTCTCGTATCCCGACCCGGACGCGCCGGACGGCGACGGCACGCTCCTCGACGGCACGCTCGTGCTCTGGGCGAAGGAGATGGGCGACAGCAGGCTCCACGTCTGCACCTCCGTGCCGATGGTGCTCATCGGGCCCGCGGGCGGCGCGCTCCGCCCGGGGCGCTACCTCGATCTCGGCGGGCGGTCGCACAGCCACCTGCTGGTCAGCGTGTGCCAGGCGTTCGGGATCCCGATGCAGACCTTCGGCGACCCGGAGAACGGCTCCGGGCCGCTCTCGGAGCTCGCGTGACGCGGCGCCGCCGGAGCGCGCTCGCGCTGCTCGTGGCCGCCGTGGCGCTCGGCGGCGGTGCCTGCGCGGGCGCCGATGACGCGGGGAGCGGAGACGGCGCGCTGCTCGAGGGGATCGTCGGGGCCTGCCCGGACGCGGCGGCGTTCTTCGAGGAGCGGCTCTGGAGGCCGATCCTCTCGACGAAGTGCGTCGCCTGCCACCACGAGGACGGGCTCGCCGGGCACACGCGCCTCGTGCTCTGGGACGAGACGCGGGAGGGCTGGCTCGAGCACGACTTCGCGGCGGTGGCGCGGCTCGCGACGGAGGACGTGGACGGGACGCCGCTCCTGCTCCTGAAGCCGTCGGGGCTCGATCCGCGCGGGCACACGGGGGGCGCGCTCGTACAGGCGGGGACGGCGCTCTACGCCGACTTCGCCGCGTTCGCGCAGAAGGTCGCGGGCGACTGCGGGGGCGCGCCGGCGGTGTGCGAGGCGGGGCCGGTGCTCGGGGCGCGGCTCCTCCGGCGGCTCGACCACACGGAGCTCCGGAACACGGTGCGGGACCTGCTCGGGGTGGACGTGGCGGTGCTCGACGGGCTCGCGCCGGACGAGGTCGAGGACGGCTACACGAACAACGCGGCGGCGCTGACGGTGAAGGGGCTCCTCGCGGACCAGTACCGGGAGGCGGCGGAGGCGCTCGGGGCGGCGGCGGTGGCGGAGCGGCTCGACGCGCTGGTGCCGTGCGGGCCGGCGGCGCGGGACCGGACGTGCGCGGTCGGGTTCATCGCGGACTTCGGGCTGCGCGCGTTCCGGCGCCCGCTGACGGACGAGGACATCGGCCGCTACCTCGCGATCTACGACCTCGCGGCGGAGGACGGCTTCGGGAGCGGGATCGCGTGGGTGATCACGGCCATGCTGCAGTCGCCCGGCTTCCTCTACCGGTCGGAGCTCGGCAAGCGCGACGAAGCCGCGGGGGACGGGGTCTTCGCGCTGACGGACTGGGAGATCGCGACGGCGCTCTCCTACCTCTTCTGGGGCACGACGCCGGACGAGGCGCTGCTCGAGGCGGCGGGGCGCGGCGAGCTCGCGACGGAGGCGGGGTTTTCGCGGGAGCTCGCGCGGCTCGCGGCGGATCCGCGGGCGGAGGCGACGATGGCGCGCTTCGCGGAGCAGTGGCTCGGGACGGGGCGGCTCGCGTTCGTGGCGCGCGATCCGGTGGCGTACGAGGCGCTGACGCCGGCGGTGCGGGAGGCGATGGCGGGGCAGATGGCGCGGGTGATGGAGGCGGCGTACGCGGACGGGGAGACGCTCGCGGACCTGCTCCTGTCGCGGCGGAGCTTCCTCGACCCCGAGCTCGCCGCGCTCTACGGGGTGACGCTGCCCGAGGGTGGGGGCGACGCCGCGGGGTTCGTGCCGGTGGATCTCTCGGAGAGCGCGTACGGCGGGCTCCTCAGGCTCGGGAGCGTGCTGACGGTGCACGCGCTGCCGGCGAGCTCGTCGCCGATCCACCGCGGGAAGTTCGTGCGGGAGCGGCTCTTGTGCGTGGATCTGCAGCCGCCGCCGCCCGGGCTCGTGGCGGACCCGCCGTCGGCGGACCCGACGAAGTCGACGCGGGAGCGGTACGAGGCGCACGCGACGGACGAGCGGTGCGCGACGTGCCACCACCTGATGGACCCGATCGGGTTCGGGTTCGAGCGCTTCGACGGCATCGGCCGGTGGCGGGCGGACGACGGCGGGCACGCGATCGACGACGCGGGGGTGGTGCGCGAGATGCCGGACGCGGGGGACGTGCCGTTCACCGGGGTCGAGGGGCTCTCGGAGCTGCTCGCGGGGTCGGACGTGGCGGCGCGCTGCTATCTGCGGCAGTGGGTGCGCTTCGGGACGGGGGCGCGCGACGGGGCCTGCCAGGTGGACGCGCTGTGGGCTGGGTTCGAGGCGGCGGGCGGGGCGCTCGCGGCGGCGCCGCGGGTGATCGCGGAGGCGCCGGGCTTCACGCGGCGGCGGGGCGGCGTGGGGGAGATGGACACGCTGGCGGACGGGGTGTGGAGCGTGCCGGAGGACCCGCCGGACCCGGTGGTGACGGAGCCGGACCCGACCGTGGGCGCGGGGTCGGACGCGCTGACGGTGACGGTGCACGAGACGACGAACTGGGGCTCGGGGTACTGCCGTCAGGTCGAGGTGCAGAACCCGACGGGGGGCACGGTGACGTGGGAGCTCGTGCTGGACGCGCCCGGGAGCCTCACGACGGTCTGGAACGCCGTGTCCGACGACGTGAGCGAGGGGCGGCGCCGCTTCCGGGGCGAGGCGTGGAACGCGCAGGTGCAGGCCGAGCGCGGCACGAGCTTCGGGTGGTGTGCGAACTTGTAGCGATCGGGCCGGGGACCGGGGACGCAGCGGCCCCGACCAAGCGCGCGCAGCGCGCGACTCGGGGACGCGGAGGCCCGGGGCCCCGGCTTACGTCCCTGGCGATCGACCCGGGGACCGGGTGTGAGAGCGACCGGGACATTCTGCCGGCCCCTGGGGCGCGCCACCCCGCTCATCGAGCGCGTTTCTCACGGAGGGCTCGCGTCGAGCGCTGGCACGCGTCATGCTGCAACCGCACCTGGCCCTGAAGGATCCTGGGAGAACGACCATGGCTAGCCGCACCACCCGCATCATCCTCGCCGCCCTGGCGCTCGGCGCCGCGCTCGCCGCGAGCGCCTGCACGACGAGCGCGCGCCGCGAAGGCAACCCCCGCATCCGCAGCGCCGACGCCGGCTGCTTCACCGACGCCGGCTTCGACTACTGGTACTTCGAGGCCGACGTGACCGACCCCAACGGCTACCTCGACGTCGTCGCGGTGGACGTCCACATCTACGACGAGCGCGCCGGCGGCGAGCTCGTCACCCAGTTCGGCCTGAACCCCACCGAGGATCCCGCGATCTGGTACGCCGAGGTGCCCGATCAGCAGCAGGGGCTCGACTGCTTCTACAACGGCTTCTCCGTCGACTTCGTGGCGTACGACAGCCTCGACCTCGACGACGCCGTCACGATCGTGCCGGCGACCTACTGAGCCGGATCGCGATCCCGCGCGCGCGGCTCGCGGCCGCGATCAGCGCGGGGCGACCTTCGGGATGAGCGCGTCGATCGTCGCCTCGTCCATCCAGAACTTCTCGGCGGTCGCCCCCGACGAGAGCACCAGGTGGTGCATCTTCTTGTTCGTGAGCTTCTCGGCGCCGCTCACCGCGTCGCGCTCGAACGAGAGCATCGGCTTCGCGCCGCCCTTCGTCGCGACCGCCATCACGAGCCCGCCCGCGACCGCCTTCACGAACGCGACCCGCTTGTTCGTCAGCACGAGGTGCCCGTAGCGATTGCCGAAGATCCCCTTCTTCCGCAGGGCCTCCATCGTCGCCTCGATCTCCTCGCCTTCCTCGAGCTTCATCTTCGGCACGCGCAGCTGAGCCGGGATCATCGTCGCCATCGTCGCCTCCTCCATGGCGCGCCGCCCGCCGCGCGCGCTCGTTCGACCGTCTACACCCCGCGCGAGGGCCGCCGGGGCAACCGCCCCTCAGCGCGTTGGCTTCTTCTTCCGCTTCTTCGGCGCGAGCTTCAGGAGCAGCGACGGCCGCTTCGCGAGCCCCACCACCGCCGACGCCCGGATCGTGGCGTCGAAGATCCACGGCAGGCTGTAGCACCCGCCGTGGACCTGCTGCGATGCCACCGCCGCCGCCTTCGCCGCCGGCGTCGCGTACGCGCGCCCCGCCGCCCCCGGCGCGTCCGGGTTCAGGAGGTCGTGCAGCATCAGGAGCCCGCTCATCGCCCGCGTCGTCGCCGGCTCGAAGATCTTCACGCCGTAGTGGGGCGCCCCGAGGAACCCCGCCTGGAACAGCGGGTGCTCGAGCGAGCGCGTGTTCGTGATCCCCGCCACGTTCCCCGAGATCGTCACCGGCGCCGCCGCCTCCCCGTCGAGCGCGCGGCCCGCCGTCGCCCACGTCTCCGCCACCATCATCTTCGCGATGTACTGCGTCGCCTGGTAGCCGAGCCCCTGGAGCGCCACGACCGCCCGCGCGATCGACACGTCGCCCCGCTCGTACGCCCCCGGCCGCGGCAGCGCCCGCGCCACCTCGAGCGCCCGCTGCCACCGCGGCATCGTCCGGAGCCGCTCCGCCACGTACGCGACCGTGTCCGGCTGCATGTGCCCGGGCGTCGTCGGCGACACGTAGAACCCGACCGAGGCCAATTGTGCAGGTGCGAGATGGCGCGCGATCGCGTCCATCGTCGCGGCCAATCTCAGCTCGCGCCCACGCCCTGGAGCGTACGCGAACATCCCCATGTGCACTGCACCATCGCCGGCGAACGCCTCGACCGCCGCGAGCACGCCGCGCGGGTCGGCGATGATGTTGCCCACGCCCGGCACCCACGACAGCGCGCCCGGCGTCCCGGCGACCATCGCGAGCCCCGTCTCGTGGCTCGCGACGTCGACCCAGAGCACGTCCGCGCCGCCCTCGAGGAGCATCAGCGTCGGCGCGAGCTCGGCGCTCGACCCGAGCACGGCGAAGCGCTGCCCGCGCAGGTCGAGCGTGCCGCCGCCCGCCTCGGCCCGGTCGATGATCCAGCGGATCCCCGCGAGCGCGGCCGCCGTCATGTACTGCGTCGCGTGCAGCTCCTCGGCGAGCTGCACGACCTCGCGCCCGACGTAGACCTTCTTCCCGTGCGGCACCGTCGGCCGGAGCCCGGGCCCCTTGCCGCCGCCCTCGCGCCGCTCGAGCTTCGCCGTCGCCGGCCGCGAGAGGTGCTCCGCGAGCGGCTCGGCGGCGCCTTCCTCCTCGCCGAAGCGGAGCCCGCCGACGAGCCCGCGCGCGAGGTGGCGCGCGACCTCCGCCCGCTCCGGGAGCCCGACGCGCACGGCCTCGAAGCGCACGAGCGCGTCGCCGTACGAGCGCTTGAACGCCTTCGGATCGGCCGGCACCTCCGCCGCCGCGAGCGGCGGGAAGGCGCCGACCGCGTCGAGGAGCAGGTGGTGGAAGAAGCGCGACCCGGACTCGCCGGGCGGGAGCTGCACGCCGCGTGACGGATTCGACATGGTCCGCGGTCCTATGGCCCCGCGCCGAAACATGCAAGCGCGTAACGGGCGTTGTAGCCGCATCCCGGCTCGGAACTTTTTCGGCGCGGAGAGATCAAAGGCCGACGTGGGGCGTAGAACCCGAAGACGCCGCCACGAACACGCCCGGAGGACTCGCCCCATGAGACGCCATCGCCCCCTCGCCCTCGCCCTCGCCCTCGCCCTCGGCGCGGCACCCGTCGCCGCGCAGGCCGAGCCGGACCCCGTCGAGGCCGAGCTCTTCGACTCCTGGGTCGGCCGCTACACCGACCTCGACACGGCCGGCCTCTGGAAGCACCTCGGCGTCACGGACGCCGCCGACAAGCCGCTCTCCTTCTCGCCCGCGAAGGCCCGCTTCCACGATCTCGTCGCGAAGAAGCTCGGCCTCTCGCCGGCCGCCCTCGCGCAGCTCGAGCGCGACGGCGTCGTGCTCCTCGACGCGGGCGGGATGAGCGTCGCGGGCGTCATGCACCGCACGTTCACGTCCGATCTGCCGCTGCTGGTCACGACGGACGCCATCCTCGACGCCGTCCACCGCAGCTTCGACACCATCCTCGCCGAGCTCGAGGAGACCACGCTCCGGAAGCTCGCGAAGGACGCGCTCGCGACCGCGCGCGAGCCGCTCAAGGCCCTCGCCGCGAAGGAGCCCGCCCTCGCCGAGGCCGCCCGCGACCTCGACCTCTACCTGACGGTCGCCCTCGCGCTCCTCGAGGGCGAGCCCGGCACGGGGCGCCTCCTCTACTCGCCGTCGATCGTCGACGACAAGGACGTGCTCGCGATCCTCGCGAAGGTCGACAAGCTCGAGCTCGAGAACCCGGGCATGGGGGGCGGCTCGACGACGCTCTACGGCGCCGAGCGCGCCGTCGACTGGTCGCAGTTCAAGCCGCGCGGCCACTACACGCGGTCGCCGCAGCTCACGCGCTACTTTCGCGCGATGATGTGGCTCGGCCGCGCCGACACGGGCTTCGAGTTCGCGAAGATCCGCCAGCTCCGCGCGGCCTCGCTGCTCTCGCTCATGCTCGAGCAGACGGGCGCCGGGAAGAAGCTCCAGGTCCTGCGCGACGTCGTCGACCTCATGGTCGGCCGCTCCGACGAGCTCACGCCCGCCCAGCTCTCGGCGACCCTCTTCCGCCTCGGCCTCGGCACGCCCGCGGCGCTCGCGAAGTCGGCGCCCCTCGAGCGCGTCCGCGCCGAGCTCGGCGCGCTCGGCCTCGGCCAGCAGCGGATCCGCAGCCAGCTCGTCGTGTCCGACCCGGCGTCGGCCGACAAGGTCCCGCCGCCGCCGGTCTTCCAGCTCTTCGGGCAGCGCTTCGTCGTCGACAGCTTCGTCCTCTCGAAGGTCGTCTTCGACGACATCATCTACCAGGGCAAGAAGCAGGAGCGCCGCATGCCCTCGGGCCTCGACGTGATGGCCGCGCTCGGCAACGACACCGCCGTCCGGCTCCTGAAAGGCGAGCTCGACGCGTGGCACTACGGCGCGAACCTCGCGACGCTGCGCGACGTCCTCGGCGCCTGGACGGACGCCACCTGGAGCGACAGCCTCTACAACCTGTGGCTCGACGCGCTGCGCGAGCTCTCGAAGGCGCCGGCCGGGAAGTTCGTGCCGGAGGTGATGAAGCGCTCGCCGTGGGCGAAGAAGATGCTGCAGACGCAGCTCGCGAGCTGGGCGCAGCTCCGCCACGACACGATCCTCTACGCGAAGCAGAGCTACACGGCGTCCGCGGGGTGCTCCTACCCGGACGGCTTCGTCGAGCCCTACCCGGCGTTCTTCGGGAAGCTCGCGCGCTTCGCGACCGCCGCGGCGACGCGCCTGGGCGCGCTCGACGGCCTCCCGGGCAACGACGTCGGCCGCTACGTCGGCTACTTCGAGGGCTTCGCCAAGACCATGACCACGCTCGCCGACATGGCGCAGCGCGAGCTCGACGGGAAGCCGTTCACGAAGGCGCAGGCCGACTTCCTCGAGCGCGCGATCGACAAGACGGCGGGCAAGGGCGGCTACATGCCGGTGCCGACCTACAACGGCTGGTACGTGGACCTCGTGTTCCGCGAGATGGGCAAGGACTCGACCGACGTCGTCGAGTGGAAGCCGACCATCGCCGACGTGCACACGGATCCGGACGCGGGGCGCGTGCTCGAGGAGGGCGTCGGCGGCACGCGCTTCGCGGTGGTCGCCATCGACAACGACGGCGACACCGCGGTCTACGTGGGCCCGGCGCTCAGCTGGTACGAGTTCACCTGGCCGGCGGGCGACCGTCTCACCGACGAGTCGTGGATGGGCCTCCTGAGCGACTCGAAGCGGCCGGCGCAGCCCGCGTGGGCGGCGAGCCTGGTCGCGCCGTAGCGGTGGGGTCGGTCGGAGCCCGACCACGGAGAACGTGCCCGGGGAGGACGTGACCACGGAGAACGTGACCACGGAGGTCGGAGGGAGGGAAGACACGATGAGCGCGAGCTCCTCTCCTCCCTCCGTGCCCCCTCCGTGCTGCGCTGACCTGTCCGGTGGAGAACGTGACCACGGAGACACGGAGGAGGTCGGAGGGAGGGACACGATGAGCGCGTGCTCCTCCTCCCCTCCGTGCCCCCTCCGTGTCTCTGGCGTGCTGCACTGACCTGTCCGGGGAGAACGTGACCACGGAGACACGGAGACACGGAGGTCGGAGGAGGGAAGACACGATGAGCGCGTGCTCCTCTCCTCCCCTCCGTGCCCCCTCCGTGTCTCCGGCGGCTGACCTGTCCGGGGAGACCTGTCCGGGAGACACGGAGACACGGAGGTCGGAGGGAGGAAGACACGATGAGCGCGAGCTCCTCTCCTCCCTCCGTGCCCCCTCCGTGTCTCCGTGTCTCCGTGGTAGAATGCGTTGTCGCTACCGCCACTTGGCGTGCATTCACCCCGTCGGGCCCGTCGCGCCCCGGCGCCGGTTCGCGAGGCCGAGGACGATCATGAGCGGCAGGACGGTCGGCACCGACAGGAGGCCGACCGCCGTCGCGCCCGCCACCGCCGCGGCGTAGACGGGGACGTCGCGCCAGCGGGCGGCCGGCGCCGGCTCGATGCCGCGCTCGGCGCGGACCGTGGCGACGTCGCGGTCGAGCTCGGCCGGGTCGAGCGGGTGGGTGTAGAGGCCGCGCGCGCGGCGCCCGCGCACGAAGCCGCGGAAGGTGCGCGCGGGGCGCGTCCAGGCCGCGTAGCTCATCGTCAGGAGGTTCAGGTACCAGGCGACCGCGTGCGGGCCGTTGCCGGCGCCCGTCTCGAACGCGGCGATCTCGCCCTCGCCGGCGAGATCGGCCGCGTAGCCCGTGAGGGCGTGGTGGAGGTCGTGCAGCGGGACCACCGCCTTCCGCGCCGCCGTGTTGGGGAAGCGCAGCGGGAGCGGGCCGAGCGGGACGTCGACCCAGTCGTCGGTGTAGGTGCGCTCATCGAAGCCGCTCGCCGCGAAGTAGGCGGCGCGCGCGGCGCGCAGGGTCTCGGCGGGCGCTGGCGCCGGGGCGGAGGTCGATGGGGACGAAGCCGTGGTCATCGTGATCGCCGTCATGGCGTGCTCTCCTGCTCGGTCCGGGGTGGACCGTGGACGGTGCGCTCGAGGAGCTGGCGGAGCACCGCGTCGCGCGCGGACGGCGCGACCGTGCCGCCGAGCCAGCTCGTCAGCGCGAAGAAGTACTGGGCGAAGCAGGCCGTCGCGACGAGCATCCCGGGCGAGGCCGCGGGGATCTCGCCGCGCTCGCGGGCGTCGTCGACGAGCGCCGCGAGCTTCGTCACGAAGCCGAGGCTCGACGCCTCGAACGCCCGCTTGTTGTCGGGCGAGAGGAAGAGGAACTCGCGGATGACCGCGCGCGCGAGGCGCTCGTCGCGCGCGTACCACGCGAACGCGGCGCGGAAGATCCCGAGCAGACGGTCGACGAGCGGCGCGGCGCTCCCCTTCGCGGCGACGACGGCGGCGTCGGCCACCTCGCCGATCTCCGTCACGAACAGGTGCGTCAGCAGCGACTGCTTGTCGGGGAAGTAGCTGAAGAGCGTGCCCACGCCGATGCCGGCGCGCTCCGAGATCGCCCGGGTCGTCGCCCCGTCGACGCCGTGCTCGGCGAAGAGCTCGCGCGCGGCGGCGCGGATCGCGGCGAGCTTGTCGCGCTTCTTCCGCTCGCGGAGCGAGAGGGGCGCGGCGGCATCTGGGGCCTCGGGGCGATCGGTCAACGAAGGCTCCTTCGATCGATTTTTGAGCGTGCTCATTTTTGAGCGCGCTCGAAATAGTCCCGTAGGCGTCCGCGGTCAAGGGGAAGTGTGGCAAGATCGACGCGACGCGCGGAGGGCCGCGCCGTGGGCCGGCGGGAGGCGGACATGCAGACGGCGGTGCAGCAGATCGGGAAGCAGGCGGCGCTCGCGCTCGGGCTCGCCGCGGTCGTCCTCGCCACGGCGTGCGGCCCGCGCGCCCCCGAGGCCCCCGGCACGCAGGACGGCGCCCGCGAGGTCCTCGCGCCCTTCCTCGTCGCCGGCGCCGACACCGCCGCGCTCACCGCCGCCCTCCGCCCCCGCGAGGAGGACTACGCCGCCTACTTCGAGGGCACAGAGGCCGTCGCGGCCGCGAGGCGCCTCTACGACCGCGCATGGGACGGCGGCGACGTGCTCATCGCGCCCCGCGACGGCCAGACCGAGCTCCTCGTCTGGGTCGAGTCGACCGACAATCTGCGCGCCGGCATCGGCAACACGAACAAGTTCCCGGGCGCCTACCGCGAGGCCGCGCGCCGCCTACGCCCGGGCAACGTCGTCGCGCGCTTCCGCTTCGTCGCGCCCGGCAAGGACGTCGGCATGGCCTACGACGGCCTCGCCTACGTGAACGGCCACTGGGCCTTCTTCCCGAAGCCGTGGCGCGTGCTCGAGTAGGGTCAGGGCGCGCAGAGGCCGAGCTTCGCCGCCCCGACGGCGGTCACGCCCATGTCGATGAAGCCGGTGTCGCCGTTGTCCCAGAGGACGAAGAGCGAGCCGCCCGGCAGCTGGTAGGCGCCCTTCAGGATCTGGTGGTCGCCGCCGTCGCCGTCGGTCATCGTGAGCGAGATGAGCACGTTCGCCTCGCCGTTGCCGCGCTTCAAGACGACCTCCTCCGCGGCCGGCTCGCCGTCCTTCGTCACCGTGAGCGCCGCGCGCCGATCGCTCGCGACGACCCCGCCCGCGAGCGCGTCGCGGCACGCGACGAGGTCCGCCTTGGCCGCCGCCGCCGCGAGCGCCTCGCGCTGCGCGTCGTCGCAGCCCTTCGCCAGGCAGGAGAGATCGACGGGGCCGCCCTCCTCGGGCTCGTCCCCCTCCGGCCCGTACCAGTCGACGCGGCGGCTCTTCCCCGCCGGCGCCTCGCCGTCGTCGCCCGGCATGAAGTCGTCGCGGGCGAGCAGGAAGGCCGCCATCTTCCCGTCCCGCGTCATCGCGAGGCAGCCCGGCTCCGGCGTCGCGGGCGCGACCCAGGCGGTCGCGGCGTAGGGCGTGGCCGCCTCCGAGGGGACGCAGGTGCCGTCGCCCTTCGCGACGGCCGCCGCGCTCTCGGCGTCGGCCGCCGCCGCCGCTGGCGTCTCCGCGTCGGGCGCGGGCGCGGGCGCCGCCGTGTCCGCCTCGGGCGCCGCGGCCTCTGCCGTGTCCGCCTCGGGCGCCGGCGCCTCGGCCGTGTCCGCCTCGGGCGCCACGGTGGCCGGCGGCGCCCGCGTGGGCTCCGGCGCGGGGGGCGGGGTCTCCTTCTTCCCGCACGCGCCGAGCGCGAGCAGGACCACGACAGGGAGGGCGGCGAAGCGAGCGGGGGCGATGCGGCGCATGGTTCGAGCTCCTGATGTCGGGCGAGGTTCGCCGAAAGACGGGTCGCGCGCAAACGGACGGGGCGGTCCACCGCTTCCCCGGTCCACGAGCGGCGACGGGGCTTGCTGGCGGCCCGCGCGGCGGCTAACCTCGCGCCGATGAAGGTCCTACGCCCGCTCGCCCGCCTCGCTGCCGTCGCCCTCCTCGCCCTCGCCGCCTGCGGCGACGACGGCGCCGCCACGCCGAGCGACACCCTCGTCGCCGACACGGTCGTCACCGACACGGCGGACGCGACCGCCCCCGACGACACCGTCGCCGACACCGAGAGCGACACGGCGAGCCCCCCGGACGCCGCCGACGACACCTCCCCCGACGCCGCCGACACCAGCGCCCCGGCCGAGCTCGACGGCTTCGACCGCGCGGCCGCCTCCGTGCGCGTCGCCGCCCGCCACTGGCCCGACAACCCCGCGCAGACCGTCGTCGTCGGCACGCTCTGGGCCGCCGATCCGCCCCAGGGCTTCGCCCTCGACGCCACCGACGGCGCCTGCCGCCTCTCCTTCGGCGTGAACCCCTTCTGCTCGACCCCGTGCGAGGACGGCCTCTGCACCGCGCCCGACGTCTGCACCCCCTGGCCGCTGAACGCCTCCGCCGGCGACCTCCGCGTCGCCGGCGGAGCGGCCGACTGGAGCTACCGCCACGCCGTCAGCGGCTATGGCGCCGCCTATGACGAGACCCCCTTCGCGGGCGACGACGTCATCACCGTCAGCGCGCCCGGCGGCGCCGACTTCCCCGCGTTCTCCGGCGCGGTCGCCTTCCCGCCGCCCATCGAGGCCGACGTCAGCGGCCTCGACCTCGACGGCGACGGCCCGCTCGTCATCACCTGGACGCCGCCCCCCGCCGGCACCGAGGGGACCCGCGTCCTCGTGCGCCTCATGGCCGATCGCGGCCAGCACGGCCGCTTCCCGGCCTCGATGGTCGAGTGCGACGTCCCCGACACCGGGAGCGTCACCATCCCCGAGGCCCTGCGCGACGCCTACAGCGCCCCCGAGCTCTTCACCTGCGGGAAGTGCCCGGCGTCCGCCATCATCCGCTACCGGCGCACCCGCGTCCGCGCCGGCGAGCACGACGTCGACCTCTGGGCCGAGTCCGAGCTCACGTTCCTCCTGACCCCGTGGACCCCCTAGGAGGCCCGCCCATGATCCTCGACACCGTCCTCCTCCTCGCCCTCCCCGCCTCCGGCAAGTCCGAGGTGCGCCGCTACCTCGCGTCGCTCTCCCCCGAGCGCTCGCGCGGCGAGATGCACCTCGGCGAGACGCTGCAGCTCGACGACTACCCCTACGTGCACCTCATGCACGCCATCGACGACGCCCTCATCGCGCTCGGCGCCATGCCGACCTTCTACCACGGCCCGACGCGCCCCTTCCGCGACCCGCTCGAGTGGGGCACGCTCATCGAGCTCCTGAACGAGGACTACGCGCGCCTCCTCGCGCGCGAGACGCTCGACGGCCCGTCGGCCGCCGAGATCCTCTTCGAGCGCCTCGAGGGCGCGCGCGCGAAGGTCGGGCTCATGCCGGCGCTCGACCACCTCCCGCACCGCGTCTGGAAGGCCGCCGCCCGCGCCGTCGAGGCCGAGGCGCGCCGCGAGCTCGACCTCCTGAACGCGACGACCTCGCAGGACCGCGCCGGGAAGACCATCGTCATGGAGGCGGCCCGCGGCGGCCCGCACGGCGCCTCGTTCCCGCTGACGCCGCCGCGCGGCTACGCGTACTCCATCGGGCAGTTCTCGGAGACCATCCTCGCGCGCGCCTCGATCCTCTACGTGCAGGTGACGCCCGAGGAGTCGCGCCGGAAGAACATCGAGCGCGGGCTCCCGAACGCGCAGGGCTCCATCTTGAACCACTCGGTGCCGATGGAGGTCATGCTCGGCGAGTACGGCTGCGACGACATGGCCTGGCTCGTCGCGCAGTCGGACCGCCCGGACACCGTGCGCGTCGAGAAGATCGTCGAGCACGCCGACGGCTTCCGGCTCGCCGACTTCCACCTCCCGGTCGCCGTCTTCGACAACCGCGAGGACCTCACGACCTTCGTGCGCGCGCCCGAGGAGCGCTGGTCGAAAGACGACGTCTCGCGCCTCGACGAGGGGCTGCGCCACGCCTTCGCGACCCTCGGCAACGCGCCCGGCGAGCACCTCCTGCGCGGCTGAGCTCGCGCGCGCGCTCCCGGCAGAAAAAAGATCGGACGCCGGCGAACGCCCGACGCGGCGGCGGGTACCCACGCTCGAGACCCACCGACACAATGGGAGGTGAGCCGTGGGGAAGACGTTCGAGACGAATCGGGGTGCTTGGAAGCTGGGTGTGGCGGCGCTCGGGATGGCGCTCGTGGCCGGCGGCTGCGCGGACGGGGACGCGGGGACGGGGGGCGGCGGCCCGGACGTGGTGGCGAGCGCGCTCATCACGGCGCCCGGCGAGGCGGGGACGGCGACGGTGCGCATCACCGGGGCCACGGACTGGCAGGGGCAGGGGCGCGCGCCGCTCGCGCTGAACGTGCTCATCGACGGTGAGCCGGCGGGCTGGGTGATCGGGGAGCCGGCGCTCATCGCGTCCGAGGGGAGCGGGCTCGGCTTCGGGATCGCGGCCGGCACGATGACGGTCGACCTCGCGACCGCCGACGGGCAGGTCGTGTGGAGCTTCGGCGCGCAGACGCTCGCCGCGAACCGCGTCAGCGACCTCCTCTACTGGGGCAGCGCCGACGATCCGCGCGTCATGAGGCTCGACGACCCGGGCGCCGAGCTCCCGGAAGGCCAGGGCATGGCGCGCCTCATCAACCTCGACGACCGGCACGAGCCCGTGAGCGCGCTCCTCTGCCCGGCGGACGCCGAGGACTTCGACGGCTGCGAGGTCGTCGCGGAGGACCTCGCCTACGGGGAGTCGTGGACCGGGCAGGTCGCGACCGACCCGCCGCAGGTGCTGCGCTGGGAGCGCGAGGCGCCGGCCGACTACGCCTGGGGGCGCTTCATCGGGGGCGGCGCCGTGCCGATCGGCGCGACCGTCTGCCCGAACGGCGAGGAGGTGCGCACGCACACGCTCATCCCGGTGCACGTCGTCACGCCCGCCGAGCAGCCGGACTGCGCGTACTGCACGTCGGGCTGGTCGTTCGGCGACGGCACGTCCCCCGGCGACTGCGCCTGGTAGCAGGTGCACGATGGTCGCGCCGAGCCCGGTCCCGGGTTTGCTTCGAGCCGCCCCCGAGCGCAACCTCGCGCTCGGGGGCGCGCCCGCGTCGACGCTCGCCCACGGAGGTGCACGAGGTGCCGATGAGCCTGCTCCGAGCTCGCTGGACGCGGGGTCGCCTCGCGCTGGCGCTGGCGCTGGCGCTGGCGCTCCCGCTCGCGGCAGGCAGCGGCTGCGGCTACGACGTGGTGCGCTTCGCCGACCCGCCGACCGAGGCGCGCGACGCGCTGGACGTGGCGGCGGACGAGGGGGACTCGGGCCCGGAGGACGTCGCGGCGAGCGACGGGCTCGGGGAGGACGGCGCGGACGCGACGAGCGGGCCGCCGTGACGGGGGACGCCCTGGCGCTCCTCGCGCTCCTCCTCGGCGCGCCGGAGCCGGCGCCGCCGTGGCCGGTGTGCCTCGTGGCGGCCGGCCCCGTGGATGGGGCGGAGGTCGGCGACGTCGGCGACGCCGTGGTCGTCGAGGCGCGGAAGCGCGGTCGGGTGGCGCGCGTCGGGGTCGCCCCCGAGGAGGCGGGCTGCGAGCCCGGGGCGCTGCCGGTGGTGCTCGGAGCGACGGCGCGCGTCGGCGCGGGGGCGGACGCGCGGCAGGTCGGGCTCGAGGCGGTGCGGCCGGCGGACCGCGCGGCGGTGGTGGCGCGGCTCGTGGCGGCGGTGGCGTCCGAGCGGGAGGTCGCGGCGGACGGCGCGCTCGTCGGCGAGCTGCCGCCGGCGCCCGAGGTCGCTCCGGAAGAGCCGGAGCCGGTGCCGGTGCCTCCGGTCGTCGTCGTGGCGCCGGGCGAGCCGCTGCGGGTCGCCGTGGGGCTCCTCGGGGTCGCTGACCCAGGCGCGGGCTCGCTCGCCGGGCGGCTCGACGTCTCGTTGGCCGCGCCGGTCGTCGGCCGCTGGCTCGCGATCGGCGCGCGGATCCACGGGGCGACGCCGACGACGACGGGGGCCGCGCCGGTGACCGCGCAGCACGTCGAGGCGGGGGCCGACGCGGTCGTCACGGCGCGCGCGGCGCTCGGGGCACGGGCCGCGGTGGCGGTCGAGGCGTTCGCGGGCGGGGCCTACCGCTGGACGACGGGGGTCGCGCGCGCGACGGAGGCGACGAGCGGCGGCGCCACCACGCGAGGCGAGCTCGTGGCCGCGCTTGGCGGCGGGCTCTGGCTCGCGTGGGACGCGGGCGGCGAGGACGCTGGTCTCTGGCTCGCGATCGGGGCCGAGGGCGCCCGCTACCTCGGCGGGACGGACCTCGAGGCGCCGGCCGGGCGCGCGGACGCGCCGCGCTGGGCGGTGGCGGCGGGGCTCCGCGTCGGCGTGAGGCTCCCGTGAGCGGCGACGGGCAGGCGGAGCTCATCCGGCGCTGTCAGGCGGGGGAGGAGCGCGCGTGGCACGAGCTCTACCGGGCGCACGCGCCGCTCGTGGCCCGCTTCGTGGGGCGGATGGTCGGCGCGGGCGGGCCGGTCGACGATCTCGTCCAGGCCGTGTTCGTCGAGGTGTTCCGCGGCCTCCGCCGCTTCCGGGGCGACGCGCGGCTCACGACGTGGCTCTACGGGATCGCGCACCGCGTGACCGCGAAGCACCTGCGCGGCGAGGGGCGGCGGCGACGGCGCGAGCAGCGCTTCGCGGACGAGGGGCCGCTCGCGGCACGCTCGCCGGAGCCGGCGCGGGCGGCGCGCGAGGCGCTCGCGGTGGTGGAGCGGGCGGTGCTCTCGCTGCCCGAGCCGCAGCGCGCGGTGTGGGTGATGCGCGAGCTCGAGGGGCTCTCGACGGCGGAGGTCGCCGAGGCGCTCGGGACGCGGCAGGGGACGGTGCGGTCGCGGCTCTTCGCGGCGCGGGAGGCGGTGCTCGCGGCGCTCGCCGCGGCGCCCGACGAGGGTGACGACGGTGAGGACGCGTTGACGACGATGGCGACAAGCCCTCCGCGGGCGCGGCGCGAGGAGGAGGTCCGATGAAGGCGACGAGCACGACGTGCGACGAGGCGCGCCGTCACCTCGCGCGGGCGCGGGAGGAACTCGGCGACGCGCCGGTCGGCGTGCGCTTCCACCTCGAGCGGTGCGCGGCGTGCGCGCGGCTCGCGGCGCGCTACGGCGCGGGGGTGAGCGCGCTCGCGCGGGCGACGGCGATCCCGGAGCGCGTCCCGGCGGCGGCGGCGGTCGTGGCGGCGGCGCGGGCGCCACAGGGCGTCGGCGCGCGGGTGTGGGCGATGCGGGTCGCGCTGGGCGTCGCCGTGGCCGGGATCGCGGTCGGGGGGATCGCGCTCGCGACCGCCCCGGGGCCCGAGGAGCGCGCGGGGGCGCCGCTCGCGGGCGGCGGGGGCGGCCCGGAGGCGCCGGTGACGGCGCCGGACGAGGTCGCGCCGCTGTCCGTGGAGGCGAGCCGGGTGACGACGGGGGAGGCACCGGCCATCGTGGACGACCCGGCGCTCGCGACGCTGACGGTGGCGCCCGGGAGCGACGTGACGCTGCCGACCTGGAGCGCGGGCGCGGCGGACGTGGTGCTCGCGCGGGGCGCGGTGGACGCGGCGGTGCGGCCGCGGATCGGGGACCAGCGCTTCGTGGTGCGGACCGACGAGCTCGTGGCGACGGCGGTCGGGACGGCGTTCCGGGTGAGCCGGGAGCCCGGCGTCGGGTCGCGGGTCACGGTGCAGGAGGGCGTCGTGCTCGTCGAGCTCGCGGCGGGCGGCGAGGTGACGCTCGGGGCGGGCGACGTGGTGGACGCGCGCGCGGCGCGGACGGCGGCGGCGCCGGAGCGGGCAGCCGAGCCGGCGGCGGCGGAGGTCGAGGCGCCGGCCGAGGCGGCGCTGGCGGCGGGGGCGCGGTGGGGCCGCGGGTGCGCGAGGCGCGCCGGCTCCTGGCGCGGGGGAGAGCGGAGGACGCCGTGGCCGCGCTCGCGGGGCGTCACCGCGCGACGACGCGGATCGGGCCACGCTCGCGCTGGTGCTGGGTGACGCGCGCACGCTCGAGGGGCGGCTCGCAGAGGCCCGGACGCCTACGCGGAGGCGGCGCGGCGGGGGGCGGCGCGGGTGGCCGTCGGGGCGCTCGCGGAGCTCGCGCGGGCGCAGGCGGCGCTCGGCGAGGCGGAGGCGGCGGCGGCGAGCTGGCGGGAGCTGCTCGCGCGGAGCCCGGACGGGCCGCTCGCGCCGCGGGCGCTGGCGGCGCTCGGGGAGGACGAGGCGCTGCTCGCGCGCTTCCCGGCGAGCCACGAGGCGACGGCGGCGCTGCTCCGGCTCGGGAAGGCGCACCTCGACGCGGGGCGCTGGAGCGAGGCGGCGGCGCTGTTCGCGGCGCACGTCGACGACGGCGGGAGCGCGGCGCGGCGGGAGGCGGCGCTCGTGGGGCTCATGCGGGCGCGGCTCGGCGAGGGGCGGGCGAGCGAGGTGCGGGCGCTGCTCGCGCGCTACGACGCGGCGTTCCCGGAGGGGGCGCGGCGGGCGGAGGTGGCGCGGCTGCGTGAGGCGGTGGGCGCGGCGCCCGAGGGGACGGCGCCCTGACCGCGGTCAGGGGCAGACGTCCTCGAGGAAGGTGCTCCCGCCGCAGACGAGGCGCTCGTCGCCGGCGACGAGGGCGAGGCCGTGGAGGCCGGCGACCTCGTCCTCGGTGACGACCTCGGCGTGGGGGTCGTCGCAGGACCAGCGGGCGATGTGGGGGTCGTCGTCGCCGCCGCCGCCGGAGGGGTCGCCGTCGTACCAGAAGTGGGCGACGCTGCCGTCGTCGCGCCCGGCCCAGGCCTCGATGACGTGGGAGTCGGCGCCGCGGAGCTCGACCCAGAGGGCGAACGGCTCGCGGGCGGCGAGGTGGTCGAGGGCGCAGGCGAAGGCCTCGGCGGCGGGGTCGCCGAGCTGGACGAGGCCGCAGCTGACGGCGCCCTCGCCGGCCCAGTCCATGACCTCGTCGTGGAGGTCGCAGGCGCAGGCGCCGAGGGCGCTCACGAGCGCGAGCACGGGGACGAGTCGGGTGAGGGCGCGCATGACGGCCAGAGGCTACCGGGCGGGACAAGCGCGTTCAAGCCGGCGCCGTCGCGAATCGCGATGGGCCGCCCGCCACTTGCCACGGCACCCATTACCCGGGTAATCAACTCCCATGAAGGTCGCCGAATCCAAGCTCACGTCTCAAGGTCAGATCTCGGTACCTGCCGAGATCCGCAGGCGGCTCGGGCTCGCTCCGGGCTCGATCCTCGAGTGGGAGGTCGACGGCGACGTCGTGCGGGTCCGTCGAGCCGCCCGCTACGCGTCGACCGACATCCACGAGACGCTGTTTCCCGACGGCCCACCCGCGGCTCGCACCCTCGACGAGCTGCGCCGAGGGCTGCGCGACGACATCGTGAAGCGCCATGCGCGCCGTTGACACGAACGTCCTCGTCCGGCTCCTCACCCGCGACGACGAGGCGCAGGCGCGCGAAGCAGACGCCTTCGTCAAAAGTGGCGCGTGGGTGTCGCACCTCGTCCTCGCCGAGACCTCCTGGGTCCTGTCGGCCGTGTACGAGCGCGGTCGCTCCCAGCTGGCCGACGCGATCGGCCAGCTGCTCGAGCACGAGTCCCTGGTGATGCAAGACGAAGACGTCGTCTCGGCCGCGCTGCGGAGCTTTCGCGCGCAGACCCGGGCTGGGTTCTCGGACTGCCTCATCCTGGAGATCGCGCGGAAGGCCGGCCACTTGCCTCTCGGCACCTTCGACGCGGCGCTCGCGAAGCTCGACGGCGCCGAGCGGCTCGAGGGCTGAGGCGGCCCTCGCGATCATCGAGGCGTGGACCCCGCGCCGAGGTCGTCGAGCGCGAGCACGAGGACGAGGCGTGGCAAGGCGCGCCACGGCGAGGATCTCGAGCGCGCCGCCGCCGAACGGGACGCGCGCGGCCATCGCGGGCGGCTCGCCCGCGACGAGGTCCACCCGACGCGCCTCGCCGCGGTGCTGCGTGCGAAGATGGCGATGCCGAAGTCGTCGCCCCGCGGGACGAGCGCCCGGACGGGGTAGTCGGGGAGGCCGTCGAGGAGCGCCTGCGCCCAGGCGGGCGACACCTCGAGGACGCAGAGGACGTCGGGCTCCTCGGCGCGCACCCACGCGAGCAGCGACGCGTGGTCGGCGTTCGTCGAGAGCACGTTGGCCGACGCGATCCGGACGCCCCCGACGGCGCCGGTGGGCAGCGGGGCGGTCCGCGCGCAGTCCTCGACGACACCGACACCCGCGATGAGCGCGACCGCGACCGCGACCGCGACGAGCGCGACGCCGCGGCGGCGGACGAGCACGCAGACGAGCGCCGCGAGCGGCAAGGCCAACGCGAGCTGGAACCGGAAGCTCCCGACGGCGTCGAAGCCCCACCAGACGCCGCCGAGGAAGACGCTTGCGAGCGTCAGGGCGGCGAGCGTCGCGGTACCGACGGCGATCACGCTGGCGAGGACGCGCCGGAGGTCGAACGACCGCTCGGAGGTGGAGGTCACCTAGTGGAGCGCCGACCACGAGTCCTCCCGTCGCCCGACCGCTCGCGCATCGCGCCTGGCGGCGTTCGTCGTCGTCGGCGTGCCGCCAGCACGCCTCCTCCTCCCGCCTTGCCAGGCACGACGCGCAAGCGCCCGTGCTCGGTCCGGACTCATGGTCGGCGCTGCTAGCGACCCTCCTCCGGAGCGACCGCTGGCGCAAGAGGCCGCCCGAGCCGACCCAGCGCCCTGGCACGCGGCTTGCGACCACCGTGGTGCGGACCCCGCGCGCCGCCCCCGATCGGGGCGCGGCGCCCCACCCGCGCCCGGAGATCGGACAACATGCCCGACGCGCGCCCCACGCATCACGTCTCGAGCTGGCAGACCGGCGAGGT
Source organism: Deltaproteobacteria bacterium (assembly GCA_020632715.1). Classification (GTDB taxonomy): domain Bacteria; phylum Myxococcota_A; class UBA9042; order PHBI01; family PHBI01; genus JACKFA01. Next base: position 45,890 of record JACKFA010000002.1, on the reverse strand, counting down.
CGTCGACCGCGACACCGACGGCGACGGCGTCGACGACCTCCCGCCGCCCACCCTGCCCCCGGCCGACCACGACCCGCGCGGCCGCCGCGCCGACTCCCCGCGCGGCTTCCCCTTCCGCGGCTGGAAGGACATCGTCGTCCGCGTCTACAAGCGCCTCGGCGAGAGCCGCCTCGACATCATCGCCGCCGGCGTCACCTTCTACGCCTTCCTCGCCATCGCCCCCGCCATGGTCGCCCTCGTCTCCCTCTACGGGCTCGTCGCCGACCCGATGGACGTCCAGTACCAGGTCGCCGCCCTCCACCACATCCTCCCGCTCGAGGTCCGCAAGTTCATCCTCGAGCAGCTCGCCACCATCGCGAGCCGCCCCGACACCGAGCTCGGCGCCGGCATCGTCATCGGCGTCCTCTTCTCCCTCTGGAGCGCCTCGAAGGGCGTGCGCGCCCTGCTCCAGGGCGTCGGCATCACCTACCGCGAGCTCAAGCCCCTCAAGACCCTCCGCCTCTACGTCGTCTCCATCCTCGCGACCGCCGCCGGCGTCATCGGCGTCACCATCATCCTCGCCCTCGTCGTCGCCGTCCCCCTCCTCATCGACGCCCTCGGGCTCCCCTCCGAGACGAAGCTCGTCGTCGAGGTCCTGCGCTGGCCCGTCCTCGCCTGCCTCATCATGCTGAGCCTCGCCGTCTGCTACCGCGTCGGCGCCCGCCGCCGCCCGCCGCGCTGGCGCTGGGTCAGCTGGGGCGCCGTCGCCGCAACCCTCCTCTGGCTCGTCGGCTCCGCCGCCTTCTCCTTCTTCATCGCCAACTTCGGCAGCTACGACGAGACCTACGGCTCCCTCGGCGCCGTCGTCGTGACCCTCCTCTGGCTCCACTTCAGCGTCTACGTCGTGCTCATCGGGAGCCAACTCAACGCCGAGATGGAGTTCCAGACCATGCGGGACAGCACCGTCGGCGAGCCCCGCCCCATGGGGCAGCGCGGCGCCTTCGTCGCCGATCACATCCCGCCCGACGCGACCGACGTCCGCGGCGGCGACCACGCCAAGGCCGACCTCACAGCCGGGCAGCTCGAGACCGCCGGCGACGGGCCCGAGCCCGCTCCCGCCGAGGCGGCGACGAAGTAGGCGTCGCCTGCGTCCCCGCCACGCCGCCGCCTGGTGCATTCGGTCCCGCCCGGGACAGTTCGCGACGCCCTCGACGCTCGCGCGCCCGCCTCCCGGGCCGATGAGCGCGGGATGGCCGGCCGGCACGCCGCCTGCAACCTCTTCGTCTCGAACCCTGCGGCCCGGGCGACGCCCGCGCCCCACCCGAGACGACCTCCGGACCCGATGCTCCGCGCCCTCACCGCCATCGCCACCGCGCTCGCCCTGACGCTCGCCGCGTCCCCGGCCCTCGCCGACGAACCCGAGCGCGGCGCCCTGCCCTACCTCGACCTCCACGCCTTCGGCCTCGAGGGCGGCGGGGCCGCAGAGGACGCGACCTTCGTCGACGGCGTCTCGCTCTACTTCGCGGCCGCCACGGGCGGCATGGCGGCGACCATGAGCTTCGGCGCGCTGGCGCGGCGAGCCGAGCCCGAGGACGCGACCGCCCGCGAGCGCGCCGCGGGCGCCTTCGCCGGGAGCTTCGGCGCCGCCCTCGCGATGCACACCTACGGCCGCTCGCGCCACCTCCGCGGGAGCTTCTGGGCCGGCTTCGCGGGCGCCGCGCTCGGCACCCTCTCCGCCTACGCCCTCGACGGCGGCGGCGAGACGGACGCCACCTGGTATGCCCTGATGCTGACGCTGCCGCCGGCCGCCGCGACCGCCGGCTGGCTCGCGAGCGCCGAGCTCGACGACTCCCCGACCCTCGACGACGAGGTCCTGCCGCCCGTCGGCTCGCTCTTCGTCGTCTACGGCGGGACCGTCCGGCTCGGCCTCCCCGACTTCCGCGTGAAGAAGTCCGGCGGCGGCGCGCGCTATCAGCTCGCCATCGTGAGCGGGCAGTTCTGACCCGCGCCGGCCCTCACGGCGCGCCGTAGGTCACGCGGTAGAGCGCCCCGCCGTGGTCGTCTGACACGAGGAGCGCCCCGTCCGGCGCGACCAGCACGTCGACCGGCCGGCCGCGGATCGCCCCCCGCTCCGCCCGGAACCCGGTGAGGAACGGCTCGACCGCCCCCGTCGGCTCCCCGTCGGCCCCGAAGGGCACGAACACGACCTGGTAGCCGATGGGGGTCGAGCGGTTCCAGCTCCCGTGCTGCGCCACGAAGACGCCGCCGCGGTAGCGCTCGGGGAACATCGACGCCGTGTAGAAGCGCATCCCGAGCGCCGCGACGTGCGCCGGGAAGGTGACGGCAGGCAGCGTCACGCCGTCGCAGGCCCCCGCGCCGCCGAGCTCCGGGTCGGGGATCCCCGCGCCGTGGCAGCGCGGGAAGCCGAAGTCGAGGCCCGCGCGCGGGGCGTGGTCGAGCTCGTCGGGCGGGATGTCGTCGCCGAGGTTGTCGCGGCCGTTGTCCGTGAACCAGAGCTCGCTCGTGGTCGGGTGCCACGCGAACCCGACGGAGTTGCGGATCCCGCTCGCGAAGACCTCGGGCGTCACGGGCTCCTTCGCGAGGTCGAGGCGCGAGATCGACGCGTAGATCGGCTCCTTCCGGCGGCAGACGTTGCAGGGCGCGCCGACCGGCACGTAGAGCGCGCCGTCGGGCCCGAACGCGATGAACTTCCAGCCGTGGGCGCCGTCGCGGGGCAGCCGGTCGGTGACCACCGCGGGCTTCCCGAGCGCACAGCGCGTCGCGCTCGCGTCCGCCGCGACGCACGCCGCGACCTTCGCCAGCGCGCCGTCGTAGCGGAGGATCCGGCTCACCTCCGCGACGTAGAGGGCGCCGTCGCGCACGGCGACGCCGTTCGGCGTCGAGAGCCCGCTCGCGAGCGTCAGCACGCGCGGCGCGGCGCCCGGCGTCGCCCCTGGCACCACCGCGTACACCTTGCCGGCGCCGCGGGTGCCCACGAAGATCGTGCCGTCGGGAGCGAGCGTGAGCGAGCGCGCGCCGTCCACCTCGGCCCACCGCGCCACGTGGAAGCCCGGCGGCAGCGAGAGGCCGAGCTCGGCACCCCCTGGCCTCGGCGCCGGGGCGAGCGGGGTGGGCGTGAGGCTCCAGGCGAGCGCGCCGCCGGCGGCGGCGACGGCGAGCGCGACGAGGACGATGGCGGTTCGACGTTGCATCGAAGCACCATAGGCCCGGCCGCCGAGATAGCGAGGAACGGGCACTTCGCGGGCCCGCCGGATTATACCCGGGTGATTTTCCTGGCGCTCGACGTTTGACCCGGGTAAAAACCTCGCGTCGCGACCGGAGGTCCCCGTGCCTGCTCTCTCCGAACCCATCCTCGCCGCCCTCCGCGCCTGCTTCGGCGCCACCGCCCCGACCGACGGCGAGCCGCTCGGCGGCGGCCTCTCCGGGACGCCGCTGGTCACGGTGAACCACGGCGGGCGCCGCTACGTCGTGCGCCACGTCGACGGCGCGCGCCCCTTCGACGCGCCGGCGCAGCAGATCGCCTGCCTCACCGCCGCGGCCGAGGCCGGCGTCGCGCCGCCGGTGCGCTGGGCGGACCCGGCGAGCGGCGTCGTCGTCATGGACTACATCGCCCCCGCCGAGGGGCGCGGCTGGCTCCGCGATCCGGCCGGGATCGCGCGCGTCGCCGCCCTCTTCCGTCGCCTGCACGGCGGCCCCGCGTTCGCGCCGTTCATCGCCGTCGCCGACGCGCTCCCGACGATGCTCGCGCGGCTCACGGACCTCGGCGTGGCGCCGCCGCCGCTCCGCGAGGCCGCGCCCGCGTTCCCCGCCATCGCCGCCGCGCTCGCGCGCCACGCCGAGCCGCGCCCCTGCCACCACGACGCGAACCCGGGCAACCTGCTCTTCGACGGCGAGCGCCTGTGGCTCGTCGACTGGGAGCTCGCCGGCGCCGGGGATCCCTTCTACGACCTCGGGACGCTCTGCGTCTACGCCTACCCGGGCCCCGAGGAGCGCGCGCTCCTGCTCGCGAGCTACCTCGAGCGCCCACCGACGCCCGCCGAGCGGGCGCGTCTCGCCGTCGCGACCGCGCAGGCCCTCGCCTTCTACGCCGTCGTCTTCGCGACCATCGCGACGCTGCGGCCGGGCGCGGCGCCGGGCCCGTTCCCGGCCGAGGAGGACGTCCCGACGCTCATCGGCGCGCAGTCCCTGGCGCCCGCGCGCGGCGACGCCCCGGATCCCGCGCGCATGGGCGCCGTCCTCGCGTGGGAGCTCGCGCGGGTCGTCCGGAGCGACGCCCACCGCGAGGCGCTCGCGCTCCTATAGGGCGGGCCAGCCGGCGGCCGGGTCGCGCGCCCAGGCGACGAGCTCGGCCCCGCGCCGCTCCTGGCGCCGCCGATGGGCGGCGACCGCGGCGACGACGCGCTCGCGGACGGCGGTCGCGGCCGCGAGGAGCCCCTCGACCCGCTCGAGGAGCCCGCCGCCGTCGACGCTCTCCGTCGGCACCGCGAGATCCGCGGCGTCGATCGACTCGAGGAAGTCGAGGCACTTCGGCTGGTAGGCGAGCGAGAGCGGCGGCACCCCGGACGCCGCGGCGAGCACGGTCGCGTGGAGGCGCTGCCCCACGAAGACCTCGCAGCGGGCGATGTCGGCGACCACCGCGCCCACGTCGGCGCGGCGCGGGGCGACCTCGAGGGCCGGCCCGACGGCCGCCGCGAGGCGCGCCCCGAGCGCCGCGTCGACGCGGTGGAGCGGCACGTGGAGGAGGCGGTGCCCGCGCCGCGCGAGCTCGCGCGCGACGGCGACGACGGCGTCGAAGGCGCGGTCCTGGCCGCCGAGGACCGGGTCCTGCGCGCCGAGGTTGAGGCCGACGAGGCCGGGCTCGCGCGGGCGCGAGACGGCGCGCGTCGCCGCGGGGTGGGAGAGCGCGAGGTCGCCGAGGACCTCGGCGCGGTCGAGGCCGTGGGCGTGCATCCAGGCGAGCGAGCGCGGCCCGCGCACGCCGATGTAGGCGGCGCGCGACAGCGCGCGGGCCCAGCGGTCCCCGTGGCCGCGGCCGGGGCGCGGGAAGGCGCGCCAATAGTCGAGGTCCGCGACGCCGACGCCGAAGGTCGCGGTCGGCCGCCCCGCGCGGACGGCCGCCTCGAGCGGCTGGAGGTAGCCCCAGAGGTGCACGAGGGTGCCGCCGCCGAGCACGGTCGGGAGCGCGCCGCGCCGCGCGAAGGCGAGCGCCGTGAGGAGGGAGAGGTCGCGCTCGGGGAGGACGACGGCGCCCGCGACGAGGTGGTCGCGGAGGGCCTCGAACATCGCGTCGTCGCCGATGTTCTCGTGCCCGAGCCAGCCGATGAGCCGCAGCGCGGGCACCTCGGCGGCGGGCGCGCGCAGGAGGCGCCCGTAGTCGCGCGGGCGCCGGAGGGGCGCGTGGCGCGTGAAGCGGCGCCAGAGCGCGTGGAGGTCGCGCGCCTTCACGACGCGCTGGGCGCGACGGATCCGGAGGCGCCGCGCGAGGGCGCGGTCGCCGGCGGCAACGCCGCGAGCGCGAGCAGGGCGCAGGCGCACATGACGCTCGCCATCGGCCGCGCGGTGGCGTCGGCGAGCGCGCTGACCGCGGTCGCCGTGACCGCGCCGAGGAGGCTCTGGAGCGTCCCCATGACGGCCGAGGCGCGCCCGGCCTCGCGCCCGTAGGGGGCCATCGCCGCGGCGGTGGCGTTCGGCATGACGAGCCCGAAGCACGCGGCCGTGACGACGAGGCACGGGATGATGAGCGCGAGGCCGGCGCCGGCCCAGGCGCCCGCGGCGAAGGCGCCGAGGGCGACGACGGCGACGCGGATGGCGGCGCGGAGGACGCGCTCGACGCCGAAGCGGGGGGCGAGCCAGCGGTTCACCTGCGACGCGGCGATGAGCGAGGCGGCCGTGCAGCCGAAGACCGCGGCGAAGCCCGTGGGGGAGAGGCCGTGGATCTCCATGAACACGGCGGGGGCGCCCGAGATGTAGGCGAACATCGCGCCGAGCATGGCGCCGCTCGCGACCGAGAGGCGCACGAAGCGGAGGTGGCCGAAGAGGGTGAGCATCGCGCGGAGCTGCGTCCGCACGGGGCGCGGGTCGCGGCGCTCGCGCGGGAGGCTCTCGGCGAGCCAGAGGCCGACGACCGCGACGAGCGCGAGGCTCGCGACGAGGAGCGCCCAGAAGATGGCGCGCCAGCCGAGGAGGACGAGCTGCCCGCCGAGGAGCGGCGCGAGGATCGGGGCGACGCCCATGATGAGCATGAGGGTCGAGTAGAGGCGGGCGGAGTCCTCGACGTCGAAGTGGTCGCGCACGACGGCGCGCGAGACGACGAGGCCGGCGCAGCCGCCGAGGGCCTGGAGGAAGCGCGCGGCGACGAGGAGCGGGAGCGTCGGCGCGAGCGCGCAGACGAGCGAGCCGAAGACGTAGAGCGCGAGCCCCGTGAGGAGCGGGCGGCGGCGCCCGAGGCGGTCGGAGAGGACGCCGTAGAGGAGCTGGCCGACGGCGAGGCCCGCGAGGTAGGCGGCGAGCGTGAGCTGCACGTCGGCGACGGCGACCCGGAGGTCCGCCGCGACCGACGGGAAGCTCGGGAGGTACATGTCGATCGACAGCGGCCCGAGCGCCGTCAGGACGCCGAGGATGAGGACGAGGTAGCGCCCGCCGGGCTTCCCTGCCTCTGGCGTCGCTGCGGGCGCGGAGTCGGTCACGCGCGGAGTCTGCCCGGATTCGCCGGGCGGGGGAAGCTCCGCGCGCCGGCGTGGCGCGATGGCCCGTCACCGTCAGAAGCGGCCGCCGAGGAGGCCGACGTGGAGGACGGTGTCGCCGCCCTGCGCAGGGGCGATGGCCACCGCGGGGACGCCGAGGCGCACGCCGTGCTCGGGGGTCACGTCGAGGAGGCCGCCGCTCGCGCCGACGTCGTCGAGCTCGCCGTGGTCCGCGAGGGCGCAGGAGAGGACGTAGGCGGTGAACGCGGTCGTCGTCGGGATGAGGGCGTAGCTCAGGAAGTAGGCGGCGGGGCGCGCCTCGGCGTCCTCGAGGAGGGGGCGCACGGCGAAGGTCGTGATGAGGGCGCCCGCGGCGGCGCCCGCCGTCCCGACCCAGAAGCTGCCGCCGAGATCGCGCTTCGTGCCGTAGAGGTGCATCGCGCCGGCCGCGCCGAAGGAGCCGGCGACGCTGCCGAAGGCGACGCCGACGGCGAGGGTGTCGTCGAAGTGGCCCTCGCCGGAGGCCGAGAGGGCGCCGAGGGTCGCGAGGGAGCCGACGCCGCCGCCCGCGAGGGCGCCGCCGCCGAGGGCGAGGCCGAAGAGGGCGAAGCCGTCGCCGACCGTCAGCGGCTCGTGGAGCGGGACCGTGGCCGGGTCGACGAGGACGACGGCGGGCCGCACCTCGGGGGGCGGGGCGGCGCTCGCGGCGCAGGCGCGGCCGAGGGAGAGGAGGGTGGCGGCGAGGGCGGTGAGGACGCGCATGTCAGGCTCCGGGGGCGTCGTGGGGTGCGTCGGGTGGCGGTCGGGAGTGCAGCGCCCGTGCCACCGACCGAGCGCTCGCTCCGCACCCGTCCGGGCCGCCATCCTTGCGGCTGCGCGTCGTCCAGCGGGGCGGCGCGCGCGACGGCGCCCGGAGTAGCGCTGCTCCACGTGGTGTAGGGCGACCGTAGGGCACCTGCCGTTGACGAACGGCGCCGCGCCCGAGACGATGTGCCCGTAGCTGACCACGGAGGCCCCCATGGACCGCGCGACGCGCCGTTGGCTCCCGATCCTCGTCCTCTCGAGCGCCCTCGCGAGCGCCCCCGCCTGCTCGAAGGGCGGCGGTGGCGCCGACGGGGTGGCGGACGCCGTGGCCGCCGCGCCGGCGAACCCCTGGCGTGGTGCTGCGAGCCTGAAGATCGACCGCCCGGCCGACGGGCGACTCGCCGTGGCCGGCGTGATCCCGGGGGGCGCGCTGCCCGAGGAGGCCAAGGTGCTGCTCGACGAGGCGACGGCGGGCAAACCCCTGGCGCTCGCGCTGCGGGCGGGCGGCGGGGACGCCGGGGCGGCGTCGAACGACGTCATCCGCGGGGTGGTCGCGACGGCGCTCGCCCTCCACGACGGCCGCGTCGAGCTCGGCGACGGCGCGCTCGCCGTGAGCGGGCAGGCGCCGTGGGAGGCGAACGTCGAGTACCTGCAGGACGACGCCCGCGGGCTCGCGGAGCGCGCGGGGGTGACGCTGCGCTGGGAGGTGGCGCGCGACGTCACGTCGCCCCTGCCCGGGATGGGATGGCTCATCGGCCGCGGGGGCGAGGACACGGTCGGGATGGCGCTGAAGCCGGTCGGCGGCGGAGAGGCGGTGACCGTGGCGGAGGGCTGGCGGGTGCCGGTCGGCCTCTACGCGCTCCCGTCGGGCAAGATCCTCGGCGTCCAGGAGGGGCGTCGCACCTGGTACGATCCGCGGGTGACCGCCAGCGTCCGCGTCGGCGGGCTCGAGGTGCCCCTCGACGACGACGTGCCGTTCGTCGGGCTCGATGACCCCGGGACGCTCAGCTACGAGACGCCGAGCGTCCAGAAACAGATGGAGCCCCTGGGCTCGCCGGGCTTCGGGGTCCGGAGGATCGGCGACCGCGCGTGGGAGCCGCCCACGGAGCCGAGCAGCCTCCCGCACTGGGTCGGCGTGATCCACACGATGCTGCTCCACACCTCGCTCACGCAGACGGCGGCGGAGTCGCAGCGCGCCATGGTCGCGCGCGGGCTGTCGGAGCACTTCATCATCGACTTCGACGGGACCATCTACCAGACCGTCGACGTCGCGCGAATGGCCTTCCACGCGGCCGAACAGAACAACAGCAGCGTGGGCGTCACGCTCATCAGCGCGCAGCCGAACCTCGTCCGCGAGCCGGACGCGCCGCCCTTCGATCCGAACCACGCGCGAGCGGCGGAGATGGCGAAGCACCCGCGCGCGCGGAGCGCCGTCATGAGGATCAACGGCGGCAGGGTGCAGAGCTACGGCTACACCGACGCCCAGAGGCGCTCCCTCGGGGCGCTCGCGCGGGCGCTCGCGTCGGTCTTCCCGAAGGTGGGCCACGGCGTCCCGAGGGACGCGCGCGGCGAGATCATCACGGCGGTGGTCGAGGACCCCGACGCCCTCGAGGGCGTGGTCGGCCACTGGCACACGTCGGCCGACCGCTGGGACCCGGGCCCCGGGATGGACTGGCGCGCGCTCGAGGTCGCCATGACGGACGGCCCCGACGCGGCGCCGACGCAGCCCGCGGCGCCGTCGCCGGGGGACGAGCCCGCGGGCACCGAGGCGCCCGCGCCCTGATCGCCGGGGGGACCGCTACCGCCCCGCCGGGCACGCCGTCAGCGCGCCAGCCTCGGACGCCTGGAAGCCGTTTCCGTCGATGGAGCCGCGGGCGCCGCACCAGTTGTCGCGGCACGCCGGCTCGCCCGAGTCGCCGAGCGTGACGCCGTGGTCGTCGAACGTGATGGTGAGCTTGCAGCCGTCCTCCTTCGTGTCGACCCAGACGCCGGGGCCGGCGGCGACCGCGGTGCCGTCCATCTGGCAGGCGTGGTCGAAGTCGAAGTTGAGGAGGAAGCTGTAGCGGAGGGCGCCGTCGCCGGTCGGCTCGACGCTCAGGCAGTCGGTGCGCGGCACCATGGCGGTCTCGTCGTCCGGATCGTCGGCGACCTCGGTCTCGTGGGTGAAGGTCGCGGCGCTGACGGCGCCCTTCGCGGCCTTCGCGCCGCCGTCGGTGACGGAGGCGCCGCTGCTGCCGCAGGCGGCGAGGAGGAGGGCGGCGGCGGGGGCGATGAGGAGGGCGAGGCGCATCGGGATCTCCTGGTTCGTTACATCGAGGGTATGGCGGCGGACGATACGCGAGCCCGCGGCGCCCGCAAGAGGCGCGAAACGCGCGTTCGCAGATCCTTTTCGGCGCCCGCGCGTCCGAGGAGGTCGGTCCGCACCGATCCCGAAGACCGCGAGCGCGTCATGAAGCCCAAGAAAGCCACCCTCTCGACCCTCCCGCTCCTCGCCGCCGCCGGCCTCCTGCTCGTCGCCGCGACGCCGCTCGCCGCCGCGGCGCGCTCGCGCCCGATCGTGCCGGCGCCGCGCGGCTTCACCGCGCACCTCACCTGCGACGGCGGCGGCTGCCCGGAGATCACGCGCGGCGGGAGCACGCGCTGGGTTCTCGCCGACTTCGGCGCGCGCTACGAGATCGTCGTCGGGAACCCGAGCGACCTCTGGGTGGAGGCCGTCGTGACGGTCGACGGGCGCAACATCCTCGACGGCTACCGCGCGAGCACGCGCAGCCGCGGCTACCTCGTGCCGCCGCACGACACCATCACCATCGAGGGCTGGCGCACGTCGAGCCAGGACGTCGCCGCCTTCCGCTTCACCTCGCGCGGCGACTCCTACGCCGGGCGCGTGGGCGACACGCGCGACCTCGGCGTCATCAAGGTCGAGTTCTTCCCCGAGTCGGCGCCGCGCCGGCAGTGGATCCCCGAGGAGCCGGTGCCGTGGGACCTCGAGAGCGACGGCGCGCGCCGCGACCACGCCGGGAAGAGCGCCGGAGAGGCCGCCGCGCCGCGCGCGAGCGCCGACAGCCGCTGCGCCTCGGCGCGCTGCCTCGGCGTCGACGGCGGGCAGAACCTCGGCACGCAGTTCGGCGAGTCGCGCTGGTCGCCGGTGACCGAGCGCGACTTCACGCGGGCGAGCTCGCGGCCCGCGCAGGTGACGACGATCCGCTACGACGACCGCGCCGGCCTCGCGCGCCGCGGGCTCCTGCCGACGCCGCGCTACGAGGAGCCGCGGCGCTGGGTGCCCGACCCGCCGGACTACCCGTACTACGAGGACGATCGCTGGGTGCCGCCGCCGTCGCGCTGACGCGACGCGGCGACCGCGGTCAGACCGGCGCCGGCGCCTCGCCATCCCCCGGCGAGGCCGCGCCGGCCTCGCTCGCCTCGTGCTGGAAGAACGCCTCGATGGCCTTCGGCACGAGCAGCAGGTTCGGCTGGATCTTCCCGACGATCCACGTCGTGATCTTCGGCGCGAAGCGGCGCGCGATGGGCCCGGGCAGCGGCAGGTGCTCGGGGTGGATGACGAGGCTCCCGTTGAGCTCGAGCTCCGTCGTGTTCGCGTCGAGCGCGCGGATGTGGTTGAGCCCGCCGCAGGTGTAGAGCTTGCCGAAGCGGTTGGGCTCGAACGACCAGCGGACGGTGCGCGCGGCGGTGTCCCAGGCGGCGTGGTCGCGCCACGACGTCATCGCGCGCGTCACGAAGGGGCGCGCGAAGGCCGGAACGCCCTGCGAGTTGCCCTGCCACGCGTTCGTGATGTGCACGACCGAGCCCTCCTCGCGGCGCTCGACCTCCTCGATGTGGTCGACCGTCTCGAGGTACGGGACGAGATCGGTCAGGCGGTCGCGCAGCATGACGAGCACGCGATCGACGGGGCCGTGGATGGTGGCGCGGAACGAGAAGTCCATGGGTGCCTCGGGGGGGTGCCGGCCGAGACTACGCGCGTCCGCGCCGCCTCGCCAGCGCCTCGCGTCGCGGCCCTCCGGGACGGGGTGCGCGAAAGCGCCCACGGGCGCTGCGGATCGGCGAGAAGTGGGCTACGATGGGGATCGCGGCGCAGTGCAGCCGCGGACTCCCTGGAGAAGACGATGCTCAATCGCGCCCGTGGCGCCGCGCTCGCGGTGTCTTCCCTCGCGTTCGCCCTCGGCGGCGCCTGCGCCGACGGCTCTCCCGCGACCGACGACGACGCTGCGCGCGGCGTGACGATCGACATCGCGGCCCTCTCGCTCGAGGGCGTGGACGACGTCGTCTGGGACGTCGAGGTCCGGAACGGCGCCGAGACGCCCGAGGTGGTCTGGCAGCGGCGCGTGAGCTCGAGCCGCTACGGCGACAGCCGCGGCTCCGCCTCGCTCGTGGGCCCGTGCGACGCGTCGCCGGGGGTGGCGACGAACGAGGTCCGGGTGTGGGTCGTCGGCCTCTACGCCGAGGACATCGACGAGCCCGGCGAGTTCGCCGCGGGCGACGCGAGCGCCGTGCCGGCGACGTCGCTCGCCTTCCGGAACCCGACCGAGAGCGCGCCGCTCGTGCAGGACGTGCCGTGCACGCCCAACGGCGACGCCGCGGTCCGCTTCGACGTGGCGCTCATGCGCCCCGCGTCGCAGGGCTTCTTCGACATCGCGGTCACCTTCGGCGACGTCTTCTGCTCGGCGAAGCTCGACTGCTGCAAGGTGCCCGAGGGCGGCGGCGCTTGCGAGGACATCGACCTCCTCTTCGACGGGGGCGGGCAGCGCGCGCGCACGCTCGTCCTCGGCCTCGCGTGCGCCACGGGCGCCGCGGACGGCGCCGCCACCGAGCTCTTCCTCGACCCGATCGCCCTCGACTGCGACGGCGACGACGGCGTCGACACGACGACCGTCTGGATCGACCCGGCCGCCGGCGGCGGCGGGAACCTGTGCGCGGCCGGTGACCTCGCGGCCTGCCCGGCCGTGCGCCGCGGCCTCGCGGGCTCGCCCGACGACTACCTCTTCCAGGTCGCCGCCTTCCGCGGGCTCGAGGCGCTGTCGGGCGCGGCCGGCGGCGGGCGCGTCGCCTACTGGAACGTGGCGCTCGGCGTGAAGCCGGGGATCTCGGCGTGCCGCCTCAGGACACGCGCCACGGCGGCCGATCACGCGGACGACGGCGACGCCATCGACGACGGCGTCATCGCCGCGGGGGCCGTCTACCCGCTGGTCACGTGGGACGTGGACCTCGCGAGCTGCGGCACCGAGGGGCTCTCGTTCGACGACCCGGACGCCCCCGTCGCGGTGGCCTACACCAGCACGGAGAGCGGCGAGGCCACGGTCCTCGCGCGGCGCTTCGGCGAGGGCGTCGCCGCCGCCTGCACGGGCCCGGGCGCCGGCTGTGGCCCCGCGTTCCCCGAGGGGATGGTGCTCGTCGCCGACGCCTGCCCCGCGGGCTGGGGCGACGCCGACAACGTCGCGAGCGGCCAGCAGCAGGTCAACTGCGACACCGTGTCCTGCCGCCTCTGCACGGCCCCGAGCGGCGGCGCGCCCGTCCCGCCGAGCACGACGTTCGTGATGCAGGCCTGCCCGGCGAGCTGGACCACGATCGGCACGACCGGGGGGGGCCAAGGCCAGGCCTGGTGCCCCGACGCGACCTGCGCGCGCTGCCAGAGCCCCGCGACGGCGTCGGCGCTCCCCGTGGACGCGGCGTTCCTCGCGGCCGCGTGCCCGGCGGGCTTCGACGACGTCGGCACGGCGCCGCTGACCGGCCAGGCCCAGGCGTGGTGCGGCGCCGACAACTGCCACGTGTGCAAGGCGCGCTGACGCCGCGCGCGACGGGGTCCGCGCCGGCACCGGCGCCAGCGGCTTGCGCCCGACGAAGGGATGTGAGGGGATCGGCCGTATCGGAGGTCGTCCCATGCACGTCCTGTCGGCCCGATCCCACCGCCCGCCACCGCCCCCGCTCATCGCGCGGCTCGTCCTCGCGGGCGCCCTCGCCGCCTCGCTCGTCGCCTGCGGGTCGACCGAGAAGAGGCCCTACTCCGCGGCCGATCTGGCCCGCGACTCCCGCGAGGGCGGCGGCGACGCGCTCGTGCGCTACCTCGCCACCCCCGACGCCGATCCGCGCGCGTGCGACACCGCGCGGAGCGACGGCCCGCACGTCACGATCACCGATCCGGAGGCGTTCGAGGACCTGACCGACGCGCTCGTCGACGGCGAGGTCCCCGCCGCCGCCTGGCGCGCGTGCATGGACCACCTCTCGCCCTCGGTCGGCGCGACGCCCCTCGGCCCGCCCCTCGCCGGCGCCCTCGCCCGCGCCTACCCCGACGCCGTCGAGGCCGCCGCCGGCGGCTCGAGCCCCGGCGCGATGCCCGCGCTCGAGGCCCTCCACGCCGTCTTCCTCGCGCGGCCCGTCGAGGCGACCACCCCCGCGGCGGCGCGCGCCGACGCCGAGGAGGAGCTGCGCGACACCGACCCCGGGAGCGACCCGCGCGTCCGCGCCATCGCGGCCGAGGCGCTCGCCGTGCTCGCGATGGAGCGCGGCGAGTACGCCGGGCGCCCCGTCGACGAGGCCGCCCTCGCGACCCTCGACGACGTCGACGCGCTCAGGCTCCTCGGCCGGCGCCTCCCCGCGGCGGGCCTCCGCGGCGCCGCCCGCGCGCGCGCCGCGCACCTCGTCGTGTCCCGGAGCGACGACCCCGACGTGAAGGCCCACGCCGGCGAGGCCGAGATCGCGCTCACGAAGGCCGGGGTCTACGCCGTCGAGGTCGGCCCGAGCAGGCTCGCCACCGGCTGCAGCGTCGACGGGGCGCGGCTCCCCGCGGTCCACGTGGTGCAGGACGTCGGCGCGCAGGAGGTGAAGCTCGCGCCCGCCGGCGGCGCTCAGGGGGCCCCGCTCCCGCTCCGCGACGCGCTGCGGGTCACGGTCGACGGCTTCGCGTCCCCGCTCGCCCTCTGCCCGCCGGCGCCCGACTGGTCACCGCGCCCCTGCGTCCCGCCCGCGGCCGTGACCGCCGGCGGCGCGGACCTCCCGGGCGCCGCCATCGGCCCCGCGGGCGGCCTCCTGCTCCCGAAGGACGTGCCGGCCAGCGCGCTCCTCGGCTGGCTCGAGCGCGGCGACACGGTCACCGCCACGCTCGCCGTGGGTGACGCCACCTGCGACGCGCCGCTCGCGCTCGAGCTCCAGGCGCCCGCGTTCGAGCTCATCGGCGACCAGGGCGGCCCCGGCCCGGACCTCGCCATCACCGCGCGCGAGGCGCGCCACGTGCTGATCCTCACGGTCGAGACCGGCGGGCAGCGCTACGACCTCGCCGTCGACGAGAACGCGCTCGGCGACTTCCGCGTCGTCAGCGCCGGCGGCCAGGGGCGCCCGGGGAGCCCAGGGCGGCGCGGCATCGACGGCATGACGGGCCCCGAGGGGCTGCCCGCGAGCTGCCCCGGCCAGCAGGCCCAGTCCGGCGGGCGCGGCGGTCAGGGGCAGCGCGGCGCCCGCGGCGGCGACGGCGGCCCCGGCGGCCCCGGCGGCGTCGTGACGGTGACCCTCGTCTGCGCGGGCACGCGCTGCAACGAGCTCCAGGACCTGGTCGCGGCGCGCGTCGGCGCCCTCGGCGGCGAGGGCGGCCCCGGCGGCCCCGGCGGTGAGGGCGGGCGCGGCGGCCCCGGCGGCCCTGGCGGGAGCGGCGTCTCCTGCGAAGGGAAGCAGCTCCAGGGGGGCCCGCGCGGCTCCGACGGCCCGCCCGGGTACCCGGGCCCGACCGGGGCCCCCGGCCCTCGGGGGGCGCCCGGCACCGTGCGCTGGAAGGCCGTCCCGCCGCCGGCGGGCTGATCACGGCGCCCGACGGGCCCGAAGCCCGCCGAGACGCCCCGAACAGCGGCGTCAGCGCGTGACGACGACGCGCAGGCGGTCGCGGTCGGCGAGGAGCGCGAGGCGGTTGTCGAGCACCCGGAGGAGCACGCTGGCGCCGTCCTCGGGGTGCCCCTGCGCGATCCGGTCCTCGCCAGCGTAGCGTTTGAGCTCGGTGTCGTCGTCCACCCTGGGCGAGGCGTAGTCGTCGCCGACGATCTCGAGCCCGCGCTGCGCGCGCGCGATCGCCGCGTCCACGGCGCCCGCGTCGAGCGCCTGCCGCCCGAGCGCGAGCCACGCCGAGCCGCGCCCGAAGCGCCGCGCCGACTCGGGGGCCGCGGCGGCGCCGCCCTCGCCGGGGCCGACCGTCACGCTCACCGCGTCGTCGCCGTCCTTCTCGTCGGTCACGACGGTCCAGGCCGCGTCCGCGCCGCCGGTCGTCGCCTTCTCCGTCTCCGTCACCGCCGCCTCCTGGAGAGCCGCGTCCCCGCGCCCCGCCGCCGTCGTCGTCGCGCCGCCGCCCCGCGGCGCGCTGCAGCACGCGCCGAGGAGCGAGAGGAGCGCGACGAGGGCCGCGCGCGCGTCACTTCGAGGTGTCGACACGGTCGACCTTACCCTCTTTGCCTTTGTAGAACGAGAGCTTGTACTTCGAGACGGTCGCCTCCACGGCGGTCGTCGGAGGCTAGGCCGGGGCCGCAGCGCGGTCAACGTTGGCGCCTCTCATCCGCAGAAGGCCGCGCGGGCCTCGGCGAGCCCGAGCGTGCCGCTCCCCTCCCCCGCGTGCCACGAGATCGCGGGCACCGGCGTCGTCTCCCCGACGCGCGCGAGGACCGCCGCGCCCATGGCCCCCTCGAACGCCACGGCGTCGTCCGCGGCCACCTCCACGACGAAGCGCGACGGCCACTCCGCGAGCGCCCGCGCCCCCGCCGACGTGCCGTTCGGCGCCGCGATCGCGTCGAGGTCGAGCTCCGCGCCGAGCCCGCCGCCGATGGCCATCTCCGCGACCGCGACGAGGATCCCGCCCTCGCTGCAGTCGTGGCAGGCGCGCACGAACCCGGCGCGGATCGCCCCGTGCAGCGCGCGGAACGTCGCCGGCGCGTCCTCCGGGCAGCGCGGCGTCGCCTCGTCGCGCGTCTCGCCCACCACGTAGAGCGCGCTCCCGGGCGCCTTGAGGTCGCTCGTGGCCGTCCGCGTGACGTCCGGCACGTGGCCCATCGCCGTGATCACCAGCGTCGGCGGGATCGGGTGGCTGACGCCGTCCTCGTCCTTCCACTCGTTGTTCAGGCTGTCCTTGCCCGACACGAACGGCGTCCCGTACGCGAGCGCCGCGTCGCGCGCGCCGCGGCAGCACCGCACGAGCGCCCCGAGCCGGTCGGGGTAGCGACAGTCGCCCCAGGAGAAGTTGTCGAGGATCGCGACCCGCTCCGGGTCCGCCCCCACCGCGACCACGTTCCGCACGGCCTCGTCGACCGCCACCCACGCCATCGCGTAGGGGTCGCGCGCCCCGACCGCCGTCGGCGCGAGCCCGACCCCGAGCGCCACCCCCGCGACGCCCGCCCGCGCCTCGAACGGCACGAGCACGGCCCCGTCGGCGTGACCGGCCCCGTCGACCCCGACGAGCGGCTTCACGACGGTGCCCCCCTGCACCTCGTGGTCGTAGCGCCGGATGACCTCCTCGCGGCTCCGGACGTTCGGGTCCGCGAGCCGCGCGAGCAGCGCCCGCCCGAGCTCGTCCGCGCGCGGCCACGCCCGCTCGCCCACGGGGCCCGGCGCCCGCCACTCGCCGACGAGGCGCTTCCGCGGGAGCCCGTCGTGGAGGAAGCCCGCGTCGAGGTCCGCGACGACCTCGCCGCCGGAGAGCACGCGCACGCGCCCGTCGCCCGTGAACCGCCCGATGGCGACGCAGTCGATGCCGTGCACGAGCGCGATGGCCTGCATCCGCCCGAGCGCGCTCGCCGGCACCGCGAAGACCATCCGCTCCTGCGCCTCGCTGAGCCACACCTCCCACGGCGCGAGCCCGGCGTACTTACGCGGCACGAGGTCGAGCTCGACCTCGGCGCCGAGCTCCTTGCCCATCTCGCCGACCGCCGACGAGAGCCCGCCCGCGCCGCAGTCCGTGACCGCGTGGTAGAGCCGCTCGTCGCGCGCCGCGAGCAGCACCTCGAGCGCCTGCTTCTCGTGGATGGGGTGGCCGATCTGCACGGCCCCGCCTGACACCTCGGCCGTCCCCGCGTCCATCCCCATCGACGAGAACGTGGCCCCGCGGAGCCCGTCGCGCCCCGTGCGCCCGCCGACCACCACGACGAGGTCCCCCGGCTCGGGGGTCGTCGGGTGCGCGCCGCGCGGGAGCACCCCCACCGACCCCGCGAAGACGAGCGGGTTCCGCACGTAGCCCGGGTCGTAGTGGATGGCGCCCGCGACCGTCGGGATCCCCATCTTGTTGCCGTAGTCCTCGATGCCGTGGACGACCCCCGCGCGCACCCGCGCCGGGTGCAGGACGCCCGCGGGCAGCGCGTCCGCCGGGGTGTCCTCGGGGCCGAAGCAGAGCACGTCGAGCACCGCCATCGGCCGCGCCGAGACGCCCATGATGTCGCGGATGACGCCGCCCACGCCGGTCGCCGCACCGCCGAAGGGCTCGAGCGCCGAGGGGCGGTTGTGGGTCTCGACCTTGATCGCGACGTCGTAGGCGTCGTCGAACGCGACGATGCCGGCGTTGTCGACGAACGCTGAGCGCACCCAGGGGCGCGCGAGCTGCTCGGTCGCGGCGCGGATCGTGGTCTTGAGCAGGCCGTCGACGACGCCGCTCGCGGCCTCGTCGACCGTGCCGTCGGCGCGCCGCTCGGTGTAGTCGACGTGGGCGCGGAAGGTCTTGTGGACGCAGTGCTCCGACCACGTCTGCGCGAGCATCTCGAGCTCGACGTCCGTCGGCTCCCGCCCGAGCTCGCGGAAGTGCGCGCGGATGGCCTGCATCTCGGGCAGATCGAGCGAGAGCCGGCGCTCGGCCGACACCGCGAGGAGGCCGTCGTCGTCGATTGTGCAAAGCACAATGGACTCGACCGCCGCCGGCGCCGACGCCGCCTCGAAGGCCACCGGGACGAGCGCGCCGACCATGATGCGCTGCACAATCCCGTTCGCGAGGTGCCCGCGCGCGAACGCCTCGAGCGCCTCGGGCGAGACGTCGCCGGCGACCTCCCAGCGCGTCCCCGTCGCGACCCGCTCGACCCCGACGCCCACGAGCGCCGCGGCCGTGACGACCGTCTCGGCGACGCTGTCGGTCACGCCCGGCCGATACGCGACGTCGACCGTGAGCGGCCCCGCGGGCGCGGCGGCCCGCACCTTCTCGGTGACCGGGTCGGCGAGGAGCTCCGCGACCTGCTGCGCGACCATCCCGCTCCACGGCGTCCCGCCGAGCACGTAGACGTCGTGCACCGAGACGACCTCGGCCGCGCCGAGGCCCGCGGCCCGGAGCGCCGCCGTCGCGCGCTCGCGGCGCGGGTCGCCCGCCTCTGGCTTCCTCTCGACCTCGAGCCGAATCGTCCCGCTCATCGCGCCCCCGTCCGAGTCGCCGCTCAGTGCTTGAAGTGCCGGAAGCCGGTCATGACCATCGCCATCCCGGCCGCGTCCGCCGCCGCGACGACCTCCTCGTCGCGGATGGAGCCGCCGGGCTGCACGACCGCGGTCACCCCGGCCACCGCCGCGAGCTGCACGCCGTCGGCGAAGGGGAAGAAGGCGTCGGAGGCCATGACGGCCCCCTCGGAGCGGTCGCCGGCGCGCCGGACGGCGAGGTGCACCGCGTCGACGCGGCTCATCTGCCCGGCGCCGACGCCGACCGTCGCCTCGCCGCGCGCGAGCACGATGGCGTTGGACTTCACGTGCTTCACGGCGCGCCACGCGAAGGCGAGCGCGGCCAGCTCGGCGTCGTCGGGGCGCCGCTTCGAGACGACGCGCCACGCGCCGGGGTCGACGACGGCCGCGTCGGGCGACTGCACGAGGACGCCGCCGTAGACGGGCTTCACGACCGGCGCCGGGTCCGGCGCGACCGCGGCGCGCACGACGCGGCAGCCCTTGCGCGTCGCCTCGAGCCGCGCGAGCGCGGCGTCCGAGAACGCGGGCGCCACCAGCGCCTCCACGAAGAGCTTGCCGAGGATCTCGACGAACGCCTCGTCGACCGGGCGGTTCACCGCGATGACCGAGCCGAACGCGCTCACCGGGTCGCTCGCGAGCGCCGCCTCGAAGGCCGCGGTGACCGACGCGCCGGCGGCGAGGCCGCAGGGGTTCGTGTGCTTCACGATGGCGACCGTCGGGCGGTCGGGGAAGTCGGCGACGATGGCGCGCGCGGCGTCGAGGTCGACGAGGTTGTTGTAGGAGAGCTCCTTCCCGCCGAGCTGCTCGAAGCCCGGCGCCCCTCCGGGCGCGCGGTAGAGCGCCGCCGACTGGTGCGGGTTCTCGCCGTAGCGGAGGGTCTGCACGCGCTCGTGGACGCCGAGGTCGACGCGCTCCGCGGCGGGGCCCGTCATCCACGCGGCGATGGCGCGGTCGTAGCTCGCCGTGAGCCGGAACGCCTCGGCGGCGAGCTCGCGCCGGAGCGCGGGCAGGTCGCGCCCGCCGCCGAGGGCGGACAGGACGTCGCCGTAGCGGGCCGGCGACGCGACGACCGCGACGTGCTCGAACGCCTTCGCGGCGGCGCGCAGGAGCGCGACCCCGCCGATGTCGATCTCCTCGATGACCTCGGGCTCCGCGGCCCCGCGCGCGACGGTCGCCTCGAACGGGTAGAGGTTCACGACCACGAGGTCGATGGGCCCGACGCCGAGCCCGCCGAGCTCGCGGTCGTCGGCGGCCGTGCGGCGGCTCAGGATCCCCGCGTGCACGGCCGGGTGGAGCGTCTTCACGCGCCCGCCGAGCACCTCCGGGAAGCCCGTGAGCGCCGAGACCTCGGTCACGTCGAGCCCGGCGTCGCGGAGCGCCCGCGCCGTGCCGCCGCTCGCGACGAGCTCCACGCCGAGCTCCGTGAGCCCGCCGGCGAAGCCGACGAGGTCCGTCTTGTCGTAAACGCTGATGAGCGCGCGCCTCAGCATCTCCTCACCCCCTCCGCCCCGCGAGGACGAGACCACGGAGACACGGAGACCCGGAGGTGCACGGAGAGGAGGAGGAGGAGGCTCTACGCCCATCTCTCCCCTCCGTGCTCCTCCCCCTCGTCCGTGTCTCCGTGGTAAAAATGGATTTCATCGCGGTCACTTACCCCGACCACTGAGCACGTCGCCGATCGCCGCTACGAGCAGCCGGTGCTCGACGGCGTGCACGCGCGCCTCGAGCGCCTCGAGCGGCTCCCCCGCGACGAGCGCGACCTCCTCCTGCCGGATCACCGGCCCGGCGTCCACCTCGGGCACCGCGTGGTGCACCATGACGCCCGTCCGCGTCCGCGCGCCCGCCTGCCCCTCGCGCCACGCCCGCGCGATCGCGTTCACCCCCGGCAGCTCGCCGGGGAGCGCCGGGTGCAGGTTCAGCACGCGCCCCGGGAAGGCGTCGAGGAACGCGGGCCCGAGGATCCGCATCCACCCGGCGAGCACGACGAGCTCCGCCCGAACGGCCCGCACGAAGCCCGCGAGCGCGTGGTCGAGGGCCTCCCGGTCCGGGTAGCTCCGCGGCGTCACGACGACCGACGGCACCGCCGCCGCCCGCGCCCGCTCGAGCACGCCCGCCCGCGCCCGGTCGCACACGCAGAGCGCCACCTCCGCCGGGAGGCGGCCCTCACGGCACGCCGCGACGACCGCCCCGAAGTTCGACCCGCTCCCGCTCGCGAACACCGCGAGGCGGGACGTCTCGCGGGGCGCTCCCATCAGACGAGCTCCACGGGAGCCGCCCCGCGCGGGACGATCCCGCCGACGGTCAGGAGCTCGGGGACCGCGGCGCGCGCGCGCTCGGCGTCCGCCTCGGCCACGACGACCAGCATCCCGAGGCCGAGGTTGAAGACGCGCCGCATCTCCGCGTCCGGCACGCGCCCGCGCGCCTGGATGAGCCGGAAGAGCGGCGGCACCTCCCAGCTCGCGCAGTCGATCCGCATCGCGACCCCGTCCGGCAGGATCCGCGGCGGGTTCTCGACGAGCCCGCCGCCCGTCACGTGCACGAGCCCGCGCGGCTGGACGCCAGCGCGCCAGAGCGCTTCGAGATCGGGGAGATAGGAGCGGTGCACGGCGAGGAGCGCGTCGGCCACGGTCTTCCCGTCGAAGCCCGGCGGCTCCCACGCGAGGAGATCGTCGCGCTCGAGCACGCGCCGCGCGAGCGAGTAGCCGTTCGTGTGGAGCCCGGACGACCGCAGCGCGAGCACCACGTCCCCCGCGCGGATCCCGCTCCCGTCGATGATCCGCCCGCGCTCGACCACGCCCACGATGGTCCCGGCGACGTCGATGGCGCGATCGCGGTACACCCCCGGCATCTCCGCCGTCTCGCCGCCGAGGAGCACGCAGCCGTTCTCGCGGCACGCGTCCGCCATGCCGCCGACGACGTCCGCCACCTCGGCCGGGTCGAGCTTCGCCGACGCCACGTAGTCGAGGAAGAAGAGCGGCCGCGCCCCCTGGACGAGGATGTCGTTCACGCAGTGGTTCACGAGGTCCGCGCCGAGCCCGCGCACGCGCCCGACCTTCGTCGCGAGGAGCGTCTTCGTGCCGACGCCGTCCGTCGACGCCACGAGCACCGGCCGCTCGAGCCCGGCGAAGGCCGCCGCGTCGAAGAGCCCGCCGAACGCGCCGATCCCCGCGAGCACGTGCGGCGTGTACGTCGCCTTGACCGCGGCCTTCATGCGCTCGACCGCCTCGGCGCCCGCGTCGATGCTGACGCCCGCGTCGCCGTAGCTCATCGCGGAGACGCCGCGCTGGCCGATGTCGTGGCGGATGTGCATCGCGTCGAAGGCGACCACCGCCACCCCGCCGTACGCCTGCTGGAGCGCGTCCTCGAGCCCGTCGGCGACCCCGGTCACGGCCAGCACGCGCCCGCCGGCCGTCACGACCCGCTCCCCCTCGCGCCGCGTGCCGGCGTGGAAGACCAGCGCGCGCGCCTCGGCCGCCGCGAGCCCGGCGATGGGCTTCCCGACCGCGTGCTCGCCGGGGTAGCCGCCCGACGCCACCACGACCGTCGCCGCCGCCTGCGCGCGGAAGCGCACCTGCGCGGGGTCGAGCGCGCCGGCGACGCAGCTCCGCGCGATGTCGTAGAGGTCGCCATCGAGGAGCGGCAGGACGACCTCGGTCTCCGGGTCGCCGAAGCGCGCGTTGAACTCGAGCACGCGCAGGCCCTCGGCCGTGAGCATCACGCCCGCGTAGAGCACGCCGCGGAAGGGGCGCCCCTCCTCGGCGAGCCCGCGCAGCGCCGGCCCGATGACCCGCTGCGACACCTCCGCGAGCACCCCGGGCGTCGCCGCCGGCACCGGCGTGTAGGCGCCCATGCCGCCCGTGTTGGGGCCGGCGTCGCCGTCGAAGACCGCCTTGTGGTCCTGAACGGCCGGCATCAGCACGAAGCGCTCGCCGTCCGCGAACGCCATGACGGAGAGCTCCTCGCCGACGAGCCGCTCCTCGACGACGACCTCGCGGCCGGCGTCGCCGAAGGCCCCCTCGGTCAGCATCGCGCGCACGGCACCCAGCGCCTGCGCGTCGTTCTCGCAGACGAGCACCCCCTTCCCGGCCGCGAGCCCGGACGCCTTCACGACGAGCCGGAACTTCGCGTGCCGGATCCAGAGCTCGGCGGCGGCGAGGTCGGTGAAGGTCGCGAAGCGCGCCGTCGGGATCCCGTGGCGCGCCATGAACGCCTTCGCGAACGCCTTGCTCGTCTCGATCTCGGCGGCCGCGCGCGTCGGCCCGAAGCACGGGATCCCGGCGTCCGCGAGCGCGTCCGTGAGCCCGGCCGCGAGCACCGCCTCGGGGCCGACGACGGTGAGCGCCACGCCCTCGGCGCGCGCGAGGGCGACGAGCGCGGCGGGCGCGAGCGGGACCCCCGACGCCTGCGCGATCACGCAGCCCGTCACGGTCTCCGCGAGGCGCGCGATCCCGGCGTTCCCCGGGCACACGACGACGCGCCCGACCCGCGGGCTCTGCGCGAGCTTCCAGGCGATGGCGTGCTCGCGCGCGCCGCCGCCCACGACCAGCACGGTCGCCCTGTCCGTCACGCGAGTCCTCCTTGCTCGTCGGGCATGTGCTCGGGGAGCGCGAGCGGGTAGAGCCCCGAGAAGCACGCCGTGCAGTGGCCGCCCGGTCCGCGCGCGCCCTCGCGCACGGCCCGCATCATGCCGTCGTGCGACAGGTAGGCGAGCGAGTCGCAGCCGAGGTGATCGCGGATCTCCTCGACGGACAGGCGCCACCCGATGAGCTCGTCGTGCGTCGGGATGTCGACCCCCATGAAGCACGGGTGCCGCACGGGCGGCGACGACACGCGCAGGTGGATCTCGCGCACCCCCGCCTCGCGCAGGAGCTCCACGATCTTCTTCGAGGTGTGGCCGCGCACGATGGAGTCGTCGATGAGGACGATGCGCTTCCCGTCGAGGTTGTGGCGGAGCGGGTTGAACTTGAGGCGCACGCCGGCGCGCCGCAGCTCCTCCGACGGCTGGATGAAGGTCCGCCCGATGTAGCGGTTCTTCATGAGCCCCTCGTCGTAGGGGAGCCCGCTCTCGTGGGCGTAGCCGATGGCCGCGGCGACCGAGGAGTCGGGCACGGGGATGACGAGGTCGGCGTCGGCGGGGGCCTCGCGCGCGAGCTCGCGGCCGAGGCGGCGCCGCGCCTGATGGACCATCTGCCCCTCGAAGAGCGAGTCGGGGCGCGCGAAGTAGACGTACTCGAACACGCAGAGCGCGCGCGTGCGCGGCTCGACGGCCCCCGTGAGCGAGGTGACGCCGTCCTTGTCGAGGCGCACGATCTCGCCCGGCGCCACGTCGCGCAGGAACTTCGCGCCGATGGTGCCGAACGCCGACGACTCGCTCGCGACGACGAAGCCGCGGCCGGCGCCGCCCTCGTACTCGATGCTCCCGATGCAGAGCGGACGGAAGCCCTGCGGGTCGCGGAGGGCGTACACGGCGCCCTTCGTGAGCACGGCGACCGAGAACGCCCCCTCGCAGCGCCGCATGAGGTTCGCGAGGCGCGCCTCCCAGCTGTTCGCGGCGGCGCCGAGGGCGGCCTCCGCGGGGGCCGCGAGGAGCTGCGTCATGACCTCGCTGTCGCTCTCGCCGACGAGCCCGACGCCGCGCCCGAGGAGCTCGGCGCGGAGGGCCGCGGCGTTCACGAGGTTGCCGTTGTGCGCGACCGCGAGGGGGCCGGCGCTCGTGTGCAGGAGGTAGGGCTGCGCGTTCCGGAGCGACGAGCTGCCGGTCGTCGAGTAGCGCGTGTGCGCGACGGCGTGCGTGCCGACGAGCGGTGCGAGGTTCGCCTCGTTGAAGACCTGCGTGACGAGCCCCATCCCCTTGTGCTTGAAGACCTCGCCGCTCTCGCCGACGGTCGCGATGCCGGCGCTCTCCTGCCCGCGGTGCTGGAGGGCGTAGAGGGCGAAGAAGCTGACGCGCGCGACGTCCGCGCCGGGCGCCCAGATCCCGAACACGCCGCACGCCTCCTTCGGGGCGTCGTCCGCGTCGTCCCGGGGGGGCGCGCCGTCGGCGCGGGCGTCGCGCGGGGTGGTCATCGGTGCTGGCTCTCGGCGCGCACGGCCTTGTCGTCGCTCACGATGCGCTCGGTGTTCGCCCGCTGCGCGACGGCGATGCGCGCGCGCACCTCGGGGTCGCCGAGGGCGAGCACCTTCGCGCAGAGGAGCGCCGCGCTCCCCGGGTCGAGGACGAGCGCCGGGGCGACCCCCGACGGCATGCGCAGGGACGAGAAGATGTCGGCGCCGCCGAAGTGATCGCTGTACACGGGGCACGCGATGACGGGGGACGAGACCATCGCGTCGACGAGCCCGGAGAGCGCGTTCGAGCGCCCCGCGATGGTCAGGTAGACCTTCGGCTCGTCGCGCGCCTCGTACTCGCGGACGAGCGCGATGACGTGCTCGGGCGACTTGTGCGCCGAGCCGACGCGCAGCTCGCTCTTCACGCCGAGGACGGCGAGCGCGCTCGCGACCTTGTTCGCGTGCTCCATGTCGGAGCGGGACCCCATGATGATGACGACGAGACCCATGTCGTGACTCCTTCTACTCGCTTCAGGGCTGGATGGAAGCGTGACCTCT
The DNA here is from genome assembly GCA_020632715.1 of Deltaproteobacteria bacterium. GTDB lineage: Bacteria > Myxococcota_A > UBA9042 > PHBI01 > PHBI01 > JACKFA01. Next base: position 20,397 of record JACKFA010000002.1, on the reverse strand, counting down.
CACCTCGGACGCCGCGGAGAGCCCGCCCAGGGCGGCCTGGATCCGCGGCAGCACGGGCTGCCGACCGGGGACGAACGTCTGCCCGGTGAGCCGCTCGTAGACGGCGATGTAGTGGTTGGCGAGGCGCACCTTGACGGCGTCCGGGATCCCCGGGAACGGGCCGTCGCCGCGGTAGCCCTGCTCGGAGAGCCACTGCCGGAGGAGCTCCTTGTCGAAGTGCTCGGGGGCGGCCCCCGTGTCGCGGCTGCGCGCGTAGCTGTCGGCGACCCAGTAGCGGCTCGAGTCGGGGGTGTGGACCTCGTCGATGAGGACGAGGCGCCCGTCGACGAGGCCGAACTCGTACTTCGTGTCGACGAGGATGAGCCCGCGCTTGCGCGCCTCCTTCTGGCCGCGCGCGAAGAGCGCGAGCGCGGCGGTCGTGACCTGCTCCCAGAGCGCGGCGTCCACGAGCCCGCTCGACACGACCTCCTCGCTCGTGAGGCGCTCGTCGTGCTGCCCCGCCTCGGCCTTCGTCGTGGGCGTGATGACGGCGACCGGGAGCGGGTCGTTCTTCTCGAGGTTCGGCGGCAGGTCGAGCCCGTAGGGGCGCTCGACGCCGCGCGAGTACAGCGTCCAGAGCGAGGTCGACGTGACGCCGGTGATGTAGCCGCGGACGATCACCTCGACCGGCAGCGGCTTCGCCTCGAGGCACACCATGACGTTCGGGTCGGGCACCGACACGAGGTGGTTGGCGACGATGTCGGTGGTCTTCCGGAGCCACCACGCGGTGAGCTCGTTCAGCACCTGCCCCTTGAAGGGGATCGTGCCGAGGACCTGGTCGAAGGCCGACACGCGGTCGGTCGTGACGAGGACGCGGTGGCCGCTCGGCGCGCGGAAGGCGTCGCGCACCTTGCCGCGGAAGAGCGGCTCGTAGCCGCCTCCCACGTCGTCGACGGCGTCGAGGGCACCGGGGATGGCGCGCTGGATGTCGGTGAGTGCGAGCATCAGCTGTCTCCTTTGGGGCTCAGGGCGAGGGTGGCGTCGACGAGATCGGCCATGGCGACGGCCCGCTCGGCGGCGTCGCCCACGTGGGCCTCGCCGTCGAGGAGGGCGGGGATGGACGCTGCGGGGACGAGGCGCGTGAGGCGCGGCTCGGCGGCGAGGTTCGGGACGAGCGGGTTCGGGCGGCCGGCCTGCACCTCCGGCCACGCGCGGAGGGCGTGCTCGCGCAGCACCTCGTGCAGCTCCTGGCGGTCGCCGCCGGCCTTCACGGCGGCCATCAGCAGGCGCTCGGTGGCCGAGAAGGCGCCGTAGGCGGCGAGGAGGCGCGCGGAGGCGGCGCGGTCGACCGTCAGGCCCTCGATGAGGCGGCGCGCGCGCACGAGGAGCTCGTCGACGGCGAGGAACGCCTCCGGGAGCACGCTGCGGCGGTTCGCGGAGTCGTCGAGCGTGCGCTCGAGGTGCGAGTGGGCGGCGTTGTCCCAGGCGACGCGCGGCAGCGTCGCGACGTAGCGCGCGAGGCTGTCCATGTTCTCGGCGACGATGGGGTTCCGCTTGAAGGGCATCGCGGAGCTGCCGACCTGCTTTCGGCCGAAGGGCTCGGCCCACTCGCCGATGGGGGGCGACTGCAGGAGGCGCACGTCGAAGGCGAAGCGGTAGAGCGACTGCGCGAGCGACGCGAGGGCGGAGACGACGGTGAGATCCTGCTTTCGCGGGTAGGTCTGGGTCGCGACCGGGAACGCCTCGAGGTCGACCGCCGCGAGGGCGTGCTCCTCCATCTCGCGGGCGGCCGCGGTGGAGCCCAGGAGCTCGACGTAGCTCGCGCTCGTGCCGACGGCGCCCTTGAAGCCCTTGCCGCGAATGCTGCGCCGCACATCCTGCAAGTGCCTGTAATCATCGAGCAAGTCTTGCGCGTATTGTGCAATGCGGTAGCCGGTCGTGGTCGGCTCGGCGGGCTGCAGGTGGGTGAAGCCCATCGTCGGCGCGAAGGCGAGCTCGCGGGCGCGGGCGGCGAAGCCGCGGAGCACGTGCTCGAGCTCGGCGAGGACGAGGTCGAGGGCGCGGCGGACGCGCAGGGCCTCGGCGTTGTCCTCGATGTCCATGGAGGTCGCGCCGAGGTGCAGCACGCGGCCGGCGCTCGGGCACTGCGCGGCGTAGACCTTGAGCTCGGCCATGAGGTCGTGGCGGATCTCCGCCTCGATGGCGTGGGCGGCGGCGATGTCGACGTCCTCGACGTGGGCCTCGAGCTCGGCGAGGTCGGCGTCGGTGACGAGGCCGAAGCGCGCCTGCGCCGCGGCGAGCGCGACCCAGAGGCGGCGCCAGACGCAGCGCTGGTAGACCTGGCTCCAGAGCGTGCGCATGCCCTCGGAGCCGTAGCGCCAGGTGAACGGCGAGAGGTAGCCCTCGTGGTCGAACTGCTCAGGCATGGCGGGGCGCGGTCCTTCCGGCGTCGGCTTCGCCGGGGAGCACGGTGACGAGCTGCTCGCGCTCGGCGCCCACCGAGACGGTCTCGATGGGGACGCCCGCGAGCTCGCTGATGCGGTGGAGGTAGGCGCGCGCGGCCTTCGGGAGGTCGTCCCAGGCGCGGACGCCGGTCGTGGGCTCGCTCCAGCCCGGCCAGGTCTCGTAGATGGGCGTCGCGTCCTGCATGTCGGGCGTGTCGGGCACCCAGTCGATGACCTCGCCCGAGGCGAGGCGGTAGGCCGTGCAGATCTTGAGCTCGCGCATCCCGTCGAGCACGTCGAGCTTCGTCACGGCGAGCGTCGTGAAGCCGTTCAGCCACGCGGCGTGCCCGACGGCGACCGCGTCGTACCAGCCGCAGCGGCGTGGGCGGCCGGTGGTCGCGCCGTACTCGGCGCCGACGAGGCGCAGGCGCTCGCCGTTCGCGTCGTCGAGCTCGCACGGGAAGGGCCCGGCGCCGACGGCGGTCGAGTACGCCTTCACGACGCCGATGACCTTGTCGACGCGGGTCGGCGGGATCCCGGCGCCCGCGGACGCGGCGCCGACGATGGGGTTCGAGGAGGTGACGTAGGGGTAGGTCCCCCAGTCGACGTCGCGCATGACGCCGAGCTGCCCCTCGAGGAGCACGTTGTCGCCGCGCTCGACGGCGGCGCGCACGCGCGGGAGGGTGTCGACGATGCGGGCGCCGAGGATCTCGCCGTAGCGGACGCAGCCGGCCGTGACCTCTTCGAGGTCGAGCGGCGGCGCCCCGAAGAGCGCGAGCGTGCGGTTCTTCTGCTCGAGGTGGAGCTGGAGGCGCTCGCGGAGGTAGGCCGGGCGGATGAGGTCGCCGAGGCGGATCCCGAAGCGCGCGGCCTTGTCGGCGTAGGTGGGGCCGATGCCGCGGCCGGTGGTGCCGATGCGCGAGCCGCTCCGGGCGGCCTCCTGGAGGCCGTCGAGCTGGCGGTGGTAGGGCAGGATGACGTGCGCGCGGTTCGACAGCCAGAGGTTGTCGAGCGCGACGCCGGCGGCCTCGAGCGCGGCCATCTCCTCGAGGAGGGTCTCCGGGTTCACGACGGTGCCGGTGCCGACGATGCAGGCGGTCGCGGGGTTGAAGATCCCCGACGGGATGAGGTGGAGCGCGAACTTCCCGAGGCGGTTCACGACGGTGTGGCCGGCGTTGTCGCCGCCCTGGAAGCGGACGACCATGTCCGCCTCCTGAGCGAGCCAGTCGACCATGCGTCCCTTCCCCTCATCGCCCCACTGGGCGCCTACGATGGCGGTGACAGGCATGTCGGCTGACCTTTCCTTGCCCGCGCCTCAGCGTCGGGCGGCGTACGCGACGGCGCGCGTGAAGAGGGTGAGGCCGCTCCCGTGGCGCTCGCCGCGGTGGAAGCGCGGGTGCTGCGTCGGGACGAGGTGGTCTTCGGGGTGGGGCATGAGGCCGAGGACGTTCCCGGCGGGGTTCGTGAGCGCGGCGACGTGGCCGGCGGAGCCGTTGGGGTTGCCGGGGTAGCCGTCGTCCGTGTCGGGGGTCGGGGCGTAGCGGAGGGCGACGAGGCCGCGGCGGGCGGCGTCGCGGCCGGCGAGGTCGCTCGTGAAGGTGACGCGGCCCTCGCCGTGGGCGACCGGGCAGAGGATGGGCTCGGCGAGGTCGTCGAGGAAGGCGCAGGTGGTGCCGGCGACGGGCTCGAGCGTGACCCAGCGGCACTCGAAGCGGCCGCGGGCGTTGTGGGAGAGCGTCGCCGTCGGGCGGCCGTCGCTGCGGGTGCCGGGGAGGAAGCCGGCTTTGACGAGGATCTGGAAGCCGTTGCAGATCCCGATGACGGGGCGGCCGGAGGCGATGAAGGCGTCGAGGTCGTCGCCGAGGCGCGTGCGGAGGATGAGCGCCGCGACCTTGCCGGCGCCGAGGTCGTCGCCGTAGGAGAAGCCGCCCGGGAGGATGACGAGGCCGTAGTCGTCGAGGCGCCGCTCGCGCGCGACGAGGGCGCCGAGCGGGACGATCTCGGGGGTCGCGCCCGCGAGCTCACAGGCCCACGCCGCCTCCCGGTCACGGTTCGTGCCGGGGGCGTGGAGGACTGCGGCCTTGACGCTCATCGGCTGTCCTCGAGGGGCAGCATGTTGGGCTCTCTTGGGCTAGGGGGTACTAGCGCTTGGGGTGCGAGCGCACCGTGAGCTCTGGACCCGGGTCGTACCGCGGCCCCGTCCGTCACACAAGCTGCGGGATTCGACAATTGCGCAACAACCGCGTGACGGGCGCCGGTCAGGGGACGACGAGCACCAGGTCGCCGAGGTCGAAGCGCTCGAAGTGCCGTCGGTTGAAGGTCGCGATACGGGCGGCGCGCGACTTCTTGGCGCACGCGGCGATCTGGGCGTCGTAGGCGGCGCCACCGCCGACCGCGTCGCCCGCGAGCCCGGCGAGCAGGGCCCACACCTCGTCGGCGTCGAGCGCGACGACCGAGGCGCGGCCGTGAAAGGTCTCGTGGAGCAGGCGGAGGGCGTCCCCGGGACGCACGCGGTGCGGAGGCGGCAGCCGCGTCATCACGGCGAACGCCTCGACGAGCGCGGGCATCGGCAGCACGCACGACGTAGCGAGCGCCTCCTGAACGACCGAGAGCGCGCGGCCGTGATGCTCGTGCCAGCCGAGGAGCGCGGCTACCACGACGCTCGTGTCGAGCGCCGTGGCGGCTCGTTCAGCCTCGTTCACGGTCGAGCCCGTCGCGCACGCCCTCGATGATGTCCGTCGTGAGCACGGGGACGTCGGTCGTCGGTGTGGCGACGGCGACGCCGCCGGACGAGCTTACGGTCACCTCGACCGGAGCCGGCTCGATCTCGATGCGCCCGTCGCGGTAGCGAATCTCGAGGGGCACACCGGGCCTCAGGCCCGCCGCGTCGCGGACCGCCTTCGGGATCACGAGCCGACCGGCGGCGTCGATGGCAGTGCTCATGGCATTTTTCTACCATGACGCTCGGACGCAGGCACGTCCGCGGTCGGGTCGGCCCCATCCCTCGCCGTCGACGAAGGGGCCGAGCTCAGTGCACGCCCTTCTTCGGGCGGAGCTTCGCGCCCTCGTAGACGTGCTCGTTCCAGGTCGCCGGCGCGAAGCCGTTGTCGACCTCGACCATCGAGATGCAGTCCGGCACCGGGCAGACGATCTGGCAGAGGTTGCACCCGACGCACTCGCTCTCGTCGACGTGCGGGACGAACGTCTGCCCCGCGGGGTCGGGGTGGATGCACTGGTGCGCGCCGTCGTGGCAGGCCACCACGCAGAGGTGGCAGCCGATGCACTTGTCCGCGTCGATCTTGGCGACGGTCTCGTAGTTGAGGTCGAGGTTGCCCCACTCCGAGAAGCTCGGGACCGCGGCGCCGACGAGCTGATCGAGCTTCTCGAAGCCCTGCTGCTTCATGTAGCCCTCGAGCCCCTCGATCATGTCCTCGACGACCCGGTAGCCGCGCAGCATGACCTCGGTGCACACCTGCACCGACGAGCTCCCGAGCGCGAGGAACTCGACCGCGTCGCGCCAGTTGGCGACGCCGCCGATGCCGCTGATGGGGAGCCCGAACATCGGCTCCCGCGCGAGCGACGCCACCATGTGCAGCGCGATGGGCTTCACGGCCGCCCCGCAGTAGCCGCCGTTCGTCGAGAGCCCCGACACGCGCGGCTCCGGCACGAGCCGGTCGAGGTCGAGCCCGATGATGCTCTTGATGGTGTTGATGAGCGAGACCCCGTCGGCCCCGCCGCGCTTCGCGGCGAGCCCGTGCGGCACGATGTCCGACACGTTCGGCGTCAACTTCACGAGCACCGGCACCGTCGAGTACTTCTTCGCCCAGCCCGTGATGCGCTCGTTGACCGTCGGCTCCTGGCCGACCGCCGAGCCCATGCCGCGCTCGCACATGCCGTGCGGGCAGCCGAAGTTGAGCTCGAGCCCGTCGGCGCCCGCGTCGATCGAGCGCGCGATGATGTCCCGCCACTCCTCCTCGGTCTCGACCATCAGCGACACGATGACCGCGTGCTTCGGGTACCGCTTCTTGACCTCCGCGATCTCGCGCAGGTTCACCTCGAGCGGCCGGTCCGTGATGAGCTCGATGTTGTTGAACCCGATGGCGCGCGTGCCGCGGTAGTTGAGCCCGCCGAAGCGGCTCGACACGTTCTGGATCGGCGAGCCGAGCGTCTTCCAGACCGCCCCGCCCCAGCCGTGGTCGAAGGCGCGCATGATCTGGTCGCCCGAGTTCGCCGGCGGCGCGCTCGCGAGCCAGAAGGGGTTCGGGGAGATGATGCCGCCCGTGTTCGAGGTCAGATCCACCATGACTCAGGCCCCCTGCCCGCTCGTGCTGAGATGTGCGTCGATCGCGACCGCGGCGTCCCGCCCCTCGGCGACCGCGTTCACGACCTCCTTCGCGCCGTTCTTCAGGTCCCCGCCGACGTAGAGCCCCGGGTGCCCCGTGAAGCCCGCCTCGTCGGCGACGATGCGCCGCCCGTCCGCGCGGACGCCCTCGAGCGCCGCGACCTGGTCGAGGAGGCGCGACTGCCCGATGGCGATCAGCACGAGGTCGGCGTGGACGACGTGCTCGCTGTCCGCCACCGGCTGCTTCCTGTCGTCGAGCCGCACGCAGCGGATCCCGGTGACCTTCCCGTCGGCGCCCTCGAAGCCGACCGGCTGCCGCTGCCAGAGCGCGCGCGCGCCCTCGACCTTGGCGGCCTTCCACTCGTGCGCGTAGCCGGGCATGCCGCCCTCGGTGCCGCGGTAGAGCATCGTGACCTCGGGGATCCCGAGGCCGAGCGCCTCGCGGACGGCGTCGATGGCGGTGTTGCCGCCGCCGACGACCACCGCGTGCCGGACGCCGCCGAAGCGGCTCGGCTGGAGCTTCATCTCCTCGATGAAGTCGACCGCGCCCATGACGCCGTCGAGCGTCTCGCCGTCGACTACGAGGGGGCTGTCCGGGCCGAGGCCGATCCCCACGAAGACCGCGTCGTAGTCGGCGAGCAGCTCACCGAGCGACGGGCTCGCGCCGACGTCGACGCCGGTCTTCACCTCGATGCCGCCGATGGCGAGCACCCAGTCGACCTCCTCGAGGCTCTTGTCCGCGCGCATCTTGTACGGCGCGACGCCGGTCGTGTTGAGCCCGCCGAGGACGTCCCGCTTCTCGAAGATCGTGACCGCGTGCCCGAAGCGCCGGAGCCGGTGCGCGCACGCGAGCCCCGCCGGGCCGCCGCCGACGACCGCGACGCGCTTGCCCGTGTCGGGCCCGGCCTCGTAGAACTGCTCGCCCTTCGCGTAGGCGATGTCCGTCGCGTAGCGCTGGAGCTTGCCGATCTGGATGGGCGGCGACTCGTCGAAGCGGTTGTAGACGCAGTCGCCGACGCACAGCACCTCGACCGGGCAGACCCGCGCGCAGCTCATCCCGAAGATGTTCGAGTCGAAGATGGTCTTCGCCGCGCCGCGCACGTTGCCGGTCGCGATCTTGCGGATGAACGTCGGGATGTCGATGCCGGTCGGGCACGCGTCGATGCAGGGCGCGTCGAGGCAGTAGAGGCAGCGGTTGGCCTCGGTGACCGCCTGCGCGTCGGTGTACGCGGGCTTGAAGTCCTCGAAGACGACCTCGCCGCGGTTGTCGGGAAGCTGAGTGGCCATCCGGCCTCCGTCTCGCTCGGTGGAGCGGCCATCGTAAGCGCAGCGGGGCGCGGTGCGCAATCGCCGCCAGGACCGTTGGGGCGGCGCTCGCCGCGGCCCATCACCGAGGGACGAAGGAGACGACGAAGGCTCAGGCGGCGCCGAAGCGCGCGCGGTACGCGGCGGTGACGACGGCGGCGGCGCCTTCGAGCCCGAGCTGGCTCGTGTTGACGACGACGTCGTAGTCCGCGGCGTTGGCGATCGCCCGGCCGTAGGTCTGCTGCATGAAGGCGGCGCGGTCCTCGTCGACCTCGCGCAGCTCGGCGCGCGCGGTGCGATCGTCGAGCCCCTTCCGGGCGCGGAGGCCGGCGACGCGCTCCTCGAGCGGCATCACGACGCGCACGCGCAGGCAGTGCTTCGGGTCGAGGATGTACTGGGCGCCGCGCCCGACGAGCACGGCCGCGCCGTGCTCGGAGACGGTCTTCACGACCTTCCCGAGGCGCGCGGCGTACTCGCTGCGGGTGAGCCCCGGGTTCTCGATGACGCTCGCGAGGGCCGAGGCGATGGCGTTCTGGCGGTGCTCGTCGACCGTCTCGATGACGCGGTCGGCGAGGCCGGCGTCCTCGGCGATGGCGTGGACGATCTTCTGGTCCCAGAAATCGAAGCCGAGCTGGTCGGCGATGAGGCGGCCGAGCGCGGCGCCGCGCGCGCCATACTCGCGCGAGATGGTGATGACGGGCCGGTGGGCGACCTTCGCGCCGCGGGAGACGGCCGGGGAAGAGCCGGTCGACCAGCGCCGTACCTGGTGTTCGACGAGGGCTTCGAGGTTGCGTGGGCTGCGGTCCATGTTCCATCTCCGTCGCGAGTTCCATCGAAGACGATAGCGACGGCCCGGGAGCCGCCAAGCAGCCGGGCGGAAACAGCCGGGTCGGGGGCGGGCCGGCGACGAGAAACACGCCGTGATAGCAGGGGAGTCCCCGCCGAGTGGTGCTGCGCCCGCCAGGGATCGCCGCTACCGGAGCGGCAGATCGAGCACGGTCACGAGCCCGCGCGGCGCGCGCGGGATCACGCGCGCCGCGGCGAGCACGGCGGCGACGGTGGCGTCGTCGCCGAAGACGCCGCCGTCGAAGCGGAGGCTGATGGGCGGCGTCCCGTCGAGGCGGATCGCGTCGTAGCTCGCGGCGACGCCGCTGTGGGCGGCGAAGTGGAGCTCCAGCCGGCGCCCGTCGGCGGTCTCGCCCCAGAGCTCCTGGAGGGTGCCGAGGACGGGGCCGTCGGGGTCGGGCTGGACCGGCTCGAGGCGCCCCTCGAAGCGCTCGATCTCCCAGCCGAAGCCGGCGGCGACGAGGCGCGCGCTCTCCTCGAGGCCGACGTGCCCGAAGGTGCCGGTGGCGGCGAGGTCGTCCCACGCGGCGCGCGCGAGGCCCACGCCGACCTTCTCGCGGAACGGGAGGCGGCGCGGGCGCGGGTCCTGGACGCGCTCGACGCGGATCCGGCGCACGTCGTGGGTGGCGCTGCGGAGCGCGACGACGAGGCGGTCCATGAGGAAGCCCGGGTTCACGCCGGTCGCGACGAGCGTGACGCCGCTCGCGAGGGCCGCGTGGTGGACGCAGCCGACGAGGCCGTCGTGGCGGGCGTAGGGCCACGCGAGCTCCTCGCAGGTCGACACGACGTGGAGGCCGAGCCCGGCGGCCTCGTCGAGCACCGGGACGACCGCGGCGACGCGCGAGCCGATGGCCTGGAGGACGACGGTGCCGGGCGGGTGCGCGTCGGCGGCCTCGGCGAGGCAGCCGTGGACGAGGCCGGGCGGCGCGCCGGGGACGAGGTCGGCGAGGGGGCGGCCGACGAGGTCGGGGTCGACGTCGACGCCGCCGAGGACGCGGAGGGCCGGGTCGCGGAGCGCGCCCTCGAGGATGCGGAGGCCCATGGGGCCGAGGCCCTGGACGATGACGGGGACGGTCATCCGGCGAGTCTACGCGCGCTGCGCGAGGGCGAAAGAATCTGACGCTCCCCGCGTGCGGGTCAGCTGCCGCCCATGCGCATCGGGGTCGGGCCGGGCTTCGGCTCGGGCTTCGGCGCGAGGGCCTGCTCCTGCTCGGCGAAGTCCTTGCCGGCGAGCTGCTGCTTCATGGCGGAGCCAGCGCCGGCGCCGGCGGCCTGCGCGGACGCGGCCTCGGGCGACGGCCTCGTCACGAAGCTCGGGTCCGCGGGCTTGTTCGTCTGGGCACCTTGCACGGCACGCCTCCAATCGAGAGGTGATGGTGCCACGACCGCTCGGCCCTGCGAAGGGCGAGGCCGGGAGCGCGCCGTAACCGGCCGGGGCGCCCCGCGGGGCGAGCCCGCGGCCTCAGTAGTAGCCGATCTCGAGCTGGGCGGCCTCGGTCATGCGCTCGGGGGTCCACGGCGGGTCGAAGACGAGCTCCACCTCGACCTCCTCGACCCCCGGGATCGTCCGGAGCTTGAACTCGATGTCGTCCTTCAGGACCTGACCCATGCCGCAGCCCGGCGCCGTCAGCGTCATCTCGACCATGACCCGCTTCCCGGTCGGCAGATCGCTCACCTCGCAGCCGTAGATGAGCCCGAGATCGACGATGTTGACCGGGATCTCCGGGTCGTAGCAGGTGCGGAGCTGGTTCCAGACGAGCTCCTCGTCGAACGCGCTCGGGTCGTTCGACGGCCGCCTCGCCTCCTCGGGGATCTCGCGCCCGATGGCCTCCGCGTCGAGCCCGTTCACGCGCACGAGGTGCCCCGTGTCGAGGCGCACCGTGAAGTTCCCGCCGAGCACCTGGATGACCCAGCCCTCGGTCCCCTCGGGCACGAGCAGCGGCGTCCCATCCGGGATCTGGATGGTCTCCACGTCGCTCGAAAAGGCGATCCCGTCGTTCTGCATCAGATCAGCGCTCCAACCCCACGGCGCCCCGTCTCGTCGCCGGCCGGGAAGATACTCCCGAACGCACCGCGTGCAACATGTAGGACCGCGAGGGTCCTATTTCGGCCCGCGCGACGCGGCCATGACGCACCGCGTCATGACCGCCGTCGGTCGCTCCCTGCCCCACCCGCGGGGCCGGGGCGATCAGCCCATCCAGGTCTGATCGGCCTGCTTCGCCCACTTCGTCGTGACCTTGCGCGGGCGCGTCCAGAAGCGGAAGCCGTCCTCGCCGGTCATGTCGCCGTGGCCGAACTTCGAGTCGTTCCAGCCGCCGAAGCTGAACGGCTCGCGCGGCACCGGCACGCCGATGTTCACGCCGCACATGCCCGCCTGGAAGCGCTCGACCGCGTAGCGCGCGGTGTGGCCGTTCGAGGTGAAGATGGCCGCGGCGTTGCCGTACGGGCTCTTGTTCTCGATGCGGAGCGCCTCGTCGAGCGTGTTCACGCGGATGATCGAGAGCACCGGCCCGAAGATCTCGTCGCAGCCGGCCGGCATGTCCGGCGTCACGCCGTCGAGGATCGTCGGCCCGAACCAGAAGCCGTTCCCCGGCCCCTTCTTGCCGCGCCCGTCCACGAGGACCTTGGCGCCGCGCTTCTCGGCGTCGTCGATGTAGCGCGTGATGCGGTCCACCGCGGCCTGATCGATGACCGGCCCGATGTCCTTGCCCATCTCCATCTGGTTGGTCAGCTCGACCATCCGGTCGACGTACTTCTGCACGTCACCCACGCCCACGAGCACCGACGCCGCCATGCAGCGCTGCCCCGCGCACCCGAACGCCGACGCCGGGATGTTCTCCGAGGCGAGCTCGAGGTCCGCGTCGTTGACGAGCACGAGGTGGTTCTTGGCGCCGCCGAGCGCCAGAACGCGCTTCCCGTGCGCGGCACCCCGCTCGTAGACGATCTTCGCGACCTTCGTCGAGCCGACGAAGCCGATCGCCTTGATGTCCGGGTGGTCGCAGATCGCCTCGACCGTGGCCTGCGCGCCGTTCACGAGGTTCAGGACGCCGTCCGGGAGGCCCGCCGCCTTGAACATGTGCGCGAGCTTCTGCGCGCCGAACGGCACCTTCTCCGAGGGCTTCAGGACGAACGTGTTCCCGCTCACGAGCGCCTGCGGGAGCATCCACATCGGGACCATCGTCGGGAAGTTGAACGGCACGATGCCGGCGACGACGCCGAGCGGCTCGTAGCTCACCTCGCAGTTGACGCCGCGGCTCACGTCGAGCTGGCCGCCCGCCATCATGTTCGCGAGGGAGCAGCCCATCTCGAGGCACTCGATGGCCTTGTCGACGCTCGCCTTCGACTCGCCCCAGAGCTTGCCGTTCTCGTGGCAGAGGAGCCACGCGAGCTCCTCCATGTTCTCCTCCATGATCCCCTTCAGGCGGTAGAGGATCTGCGCGCGCTCGCGCATCGGCGTCGCGCGCCACGCCGGGAACGCCGCCTTCGCGGCGGCGACCGCGGCGTCGACGTCGGCCGCGCCGCCCATCACCACGCGCCCCATGACCTCGCCGTGGCGCGGGTTCACGACCGCCTGCGACTCCCCGGTCGACGCCGCCACCCACTCGCCGCCGATCCAGTTCTGGCAGTCGACGTACTTCGCGAAATCGTAGCTCTTGCCCTCGAAACGAGGACCGGTCGGGTGGGTCATGGCGCGCTCCGGGAGAACGGTGGGGACGAGGACGCGGGATCGCGTCGGGGCGCGCTTCTAACACGCCGAATGATGAAGTAAAGCAACGGGGCGAACCGGGTGGAAACCGCGGCGCGCGAGCCCTCCGGCGGAAGACCATCGCCCCCCGATGTCGTTCTTCGCCCCGAAGGTTGAACCGAATCGCCCGGTCGGGCGTTGTGGATGAGTCGAGCGTCGCCGTGGGACCGGCGAGCAGGGAGGAGAGGCCGTGGCCTGGTTGTCACGCCGCGACAAGCGACCCACCGAGGAGCTCTCGCGCGAGTTCCTGGCGACGGTCTTCGTCCACTGGGAGGGCCTCTACCGGTACGCCTTGCGCCTCACCGGGAGCCCCGACCAGGCCGAGGACCTCGTCCAGGAGGCCCTCACCAAGGCGTTCACCGCGTACGAGAGGCTGCGTGAGGACACGCGCCACCGCGCCTGGGTCTTCACCATCCTCCGCAACACGTTCCTCTCGAAGACCCGCAAGTCGGGCCGCGAGGCGCCGCTCGACGACGCCGAGCTCGTCCCGGACCTCGGCGCCGACCCGGTCGACGACGTCGTCGTCCGCGCCGAGGACGGCTTCCGCCACGGCTTCGAGGACGAGGTCCTCGAGGCGCTCCAGGCCCTCCCCGAGGCCCACCGCACCGCGGTCGTCCTCTGCGACGTCGAGGGCCTCAGCTACGACGAGATCGCGGTCGTCCTCGAGTGCCCCATCGGGACGGTCCGGAGCCGCATCCACCACGCCCGCCGGCGCCTCCGCCAGACGCTCGCCGGCTACGCCACCGCACGAGGATACGACGATGTCGAACACGCGGGATGACAGCCTCCGCGCCCACCTGTCGGCGCTCGTCGACGGGGAGCTCGAGCCGCTCGAGGCCATCGCGCTCACCCGCCATGTGCGCCAGAGCCCGGACCTCGAGGCCGACCGCCAGAGCCTCGAGCGGCTGAAGCTCGCCGTGCACCTCGCCGGCCGCCAGGAGGTCGCCCCCGTCGGGCTCGAGACGCGCCTCCGCGCCCACGTCGGCGGCCTCGCCAGCGCCCGCGAGGCCGCGCGCTCGCGCGTCGGGTGGCTCGTGCCGGGCCTCGCGCTCGTCGCCACGGCGGCGCTCGTCGCGACCGTCGTCCTCACGAGCCTCGGCCCGTCCGCGCCGTCGGCGCTGCCGGTGGTCGCCGACGGCGGGCGGGACGCGATCGTTGGCAGAGGCGCCCGCGTGGACCTCGGCGTGCCCGAGCTCGAGGAGCTCGTCCGCGCCTACCGGCTCGAGGACTCGCCGATGGCGCTCCGCGACCTCCGCGACGCCGGCGCGCTCGACGGCAACCCGGACATCCTGCCGGCCGGGCTCCTCCCGGCGGCCCCGGAGTCGACCGTGGTCCCCGTCGCCTACACGCGCTGCAACGAGCGCGAGACGGGGTCGCTCATCGCCAAGATCCGCCTCGACCGCGTGAACCTCGCGCCGGAGATCGCCAACGCCCTCGAGGGGGACGGCTACTTCGTGACGCGCATCGACGGGGTCGACGTGCGCCTCACCTCGAGCGAGGACCGCCTCGTGGTGCTGATCGTCCCGCCTCCCGAGCTCAACGAGCCGATCTGACCCGCCCTCCGCGGGGAGGATCGCGGTCGGGCCGGGCCGAGCCCCCGAGGGAGTTACAGCTGGGGCCGACAAAGCGCTGCAGGACGACGTCTTCGCGCCCGTATAGAGGGGAGCCCATGCGGACCGCGAGGATCACGTGACCGTTCGACTCCCACCAGCCCGACCCGACACCGACGACCGCGACGCCACGCGGTCGAGCGCCCGCGGGCGGGTGCTCGTGGTCGACGACTCGCGCGCCACGCTGACGCTCATCTCCTCGATGCTGCGCTCGTGGGGCTATGAGGCCGTCGCGGTCGAGGACCCGCTCGACGCGCTCGCGCTCTTCGAGGCGGGCGAGGCCCCCTTCGACACGGTGCTCACCGACATCCAGATGCCGTCGATGTCCGGCGTCGAGCTCCTCCGCCGCGTGCGGGAGCGCGATCGCGACGTCCCCATCGTGCTCCTCACGGGCACGCCCTCCCTCGACAGCGCCATCCAGGGCATCGAGTTCGGCGCGTTCCGCTACCTCACGAAGCCGCTCGACCTCGCCAAGTTCCGCGAGACCATCGAGCGCGCCGTCGGGCTCGCGCGCCTCTCCCGCTTCGAGCGCGAGGCGAGCGTCGTCGCGCGCCGCGAGGCCATCGAGGTCGCCGACGACGGCCTCTCCGCCCGCTTCTCCCGCGCGCTCGGCACCCTCTGGCTGGCCTTCCAGCCGATCCTCGGGCACGACGGCCGCCCCTACGGCTACGAGGCGCTCATGCGCCCCGACGACCCGAAGTTCCCGAACCCGGGGACGCTCCTCGAGGCCGCCGAGCAGCTCGGGCGCCTGCACGAGCTGGGGCGGCTCATCCGCGCGAAGGCGGCCGCGGTGATGTCCGCCCACCCGGATCGCGGGGCCCTCTTCGTGAACCTCCACCCGCTCGACCTCCTCGACGACGAGCTCTACTCGGCGGACGCGCCGCTCGCCGCGATCTCCGACCGCGTCGTGCTCGAGATCACCGAGCGCGCCGGGCTCACGGGGGTCGACGACGTCCGCGGGCGCCTCCACGACCTGCGCGCCCTCGGCTACCGCGTCGCCATCGACGACCTCGGCAACGGCCACTCCGGGCTCACGAACTTCACGCTGCTCGAGCCGGACTTCGTGAAGATCGACATGAGCCTCGTGCGCGACATCGACAAGAGCCGCGTCAAGCGCCGCATCGTGCGCTCGATGACCGACCTCTGCCGCGACCTCCGCATCGCCGTCGTCGCCGAGGGCGTCGAGACGGCCGCCGAGCGCGACGTGCTCGTGAACCTGGGCTGCGACCTCCTGCAGGGCTACCTCCTCGGGCGCCCGGCGCCGCCGGCCTGGACGCGCTGACGGCCGGTGGATCGGCGGCCGCGATCCCACTAGCATCGCGCCCATGGACGACCTCCGGCTCCTCACCGACCTCGACGCCGCCGCGCTCGCGCGCGCCTTCGCGCTCCGCCACGCCGTGTTCGTCGTCGAGCAGCGCGTGCCGCTCGACCTCGAGCGCGACGACAACGACGCGACCGCGCGCCACGTGCTCGTCGAGGACGGCGGCGGGCAGGCCCTCGGCACCGGGCGCGTCCGCCTCGTCGCCCCCGCGCTCGCGAAGGTCGAGCGCGTCGCGGTGGCGGGGGCGGCGCGCGGGCTCGGCGTCGGTCGGCGCGTGATGGACGCGCTCGAGGCGGAGGCGGCGCGGCTCGGGGCCCGCGAGGTGACGCTCGCGGCGCAGGAGAGCGCGATCCCCTTCTACGTCGCGCTCGGCTACGTCGCCGAGGGCGAGCGCTTCTGGGACGCGGGGATCCCGCACCGGAAGATGCGCCGCGGTCTCGGCGGGGGCTGACCGGGCGCTCGCGCGTCAGCGCGCCGGGGGCTCCGCGGGCTTGCCGCTCGAGACCTCGGCGGGCGCCGGCAGGAGCGGCAGCTCGATGTGCAGGATCCCCTGCTGCGCGTCCTCGTGGATGTTGCCGCCGAGGAGCCCGAGGAGGTGCACGACGAGCGCGAGGCCGGCCGATTGCGGCGCGCCGGCCGCGGCCGGGGTGTTCGCCTCGCTCGTGGCGCGGAGCTGCACCCCGCGCGGCGTCCGCTCCACGCGCCACGTGATGAGCTGCCCCTGCTGGCGCGCGACGATGACGAAGAGGTGGTGCAGGAGGGCCCGCACGCGCGCGGCGTCGCCGAGGACGACGCGCGGGACGGTGGGCGCGATCTCGAGGGCGAGGCGGTTGTCGCTCGTGCTCGCGCCGAGCGAGCGGTGCGCCTCGGCCATGACGCGCTGGAGGAGCTCGTAGAGGTCGAACGGGAAGGCCGAGCGCAGGCCGCTCGCCTCGGCGCGCACGATCTCGATGAGGCTCTCGATGGCGAGGCGGAGCGCCTCTCCCTCGACGCGGACGTTGCCGAGCGCGCCCTGCACGTCGTCGTCGATCTCCTCGCTCTCGAGGAGCTGCGACAGGCCGAGCACGCCGTTGAGCGGCGTGCGGAGCTCGTGGTTGACCGACGCGAGGAAGGTCTCGCGCGCCCGCGCCTTGGCGCTCGCGCGCTCGACGGCCTCCTGGAGGGCCTGATTGGCGCTCTGGAGCTCGTCGATGGCGGCGCGCTGCCGCTCCTCGGTGGCGTCGCGCACCGACAGGAGCACGAGCGTGCAGAGCCCCATCGTGACGACGAGCGGCATGACCTGGAGCGGCTCGAGCCCGACGGGCGCGCTGCGGGCGTCCGGCAGGTAGGCGATCATGAGCGCCACGGCGCCGAGGGTGAGCGCGACCGGGATGAGCGCGCGCTCGAGCACGAGCCCGGTGAGCGGCACGAGCGCGAGCCAGGCCACGACGAGCTCGACGCGGGCGCCGCTCAGGATCCCGATGATCGGGCTCAGCGCGAGCCCGAGGGTGAAGAGCGTCGCCACCGGCTCGATGAGCTGGCGCACGCGGAAGTAGGCGATGACGCCGGTGAAGTAGAGCAGCACGAAGAGCGCCGCGATGATGGAGCGCACGTCGTGGCCGGAGACGAGCGCCGGCAGCCAGCCGAAGGCGTGCAGGCAGGCGACGCCGTTCGCGGCGACGAGGACGCGGCCGCGCATGGCGTTCGAGCCGGTCTGCGCGAGCACCGCGGGCGGCGTCAGCCTCTCGATCATGGCGGCGAGCATCAGTGGAGCTCCGGGCGCGACTCGAGCTGGGGGCGCGGGAGCGGCGGGCGCTCGGGCTCCTCGGGGAGGGAGATCCGCGGCGCCATCTGCTCGCTCGCGAGCGAGAGGTCGTCGGACTCGACGTACTGCGCGACGCTGCGCGCCATCGTCCAGAGGGCCGTGCCGGAGCGGCGGAACATGTGGGCGTACTCCGCGTGCTCGGAGCGCTCGAGGGTGCGGACGAGGCCGTCGAGGGCGCCGAGGACGCCGTCGAAGCTGTGCTGGAGGTCGCCGTTCATGCGCATGAGGAAGGTGTACTTGGCGCGGTCGGCGCGCATGGCCTGGGCGCGGGCGTCGGCGAGGGCGCCGTTCGCGTCGGAGAGGTCGCGCGCGATCTCGCGGAGGCGCCGGTAGCTGGTGCGGCGCGAGCGCGCGAAGCTGATGGCGACGACGAGGACGGTGACGAGGACCACCGCGAAGCCGCTGATCTCGATGAGGCGCGACGACTGCGTCGACGAGACGAAGTGGAAGCCGTAGAGGTCGAGCACGAGGAAGGCTGCGGTCGCGATGAGGGAGAGCCCCATCCAGAAGACGCACATCGCGACGGAGTCGAAGACGGCCGCGAGGAAGGGGATCACGGTGTAGAGGTACTGCGCCTTCGAGTGGGTGCCGCCCGAGAGGGCGACGGCGCCGGTGATGACGACGAAGACCGCGAGCGAGCCGTAGCGCGTGGAGAAGCGCAGCGAGCCGAGGCGGAGCCCGAGGAGGATCGGCGCGAAGAGGGCGACGCCGATGACGCGGAGGACGACGACGTTGGGCTGGTCCTCGACGACGCTCACGACGAGGAGGCCGACGAGCGCGACGAGCGCGCTGAGGGTCGCGATGAAGATGCCGCGCGCCGTGTGGCGCTCGCGGAGCTCGCCGTGGACGAGGCGCGGGTGGAGGTAGCGGTCGATCCACGAGTGGGTCGGGGCCTCGGCGAGGGCGTCGGCCGCCGCGTTCTCGTCGCGGACGTCACCGTTTCCGTGCGTCGTCACGGTTCCGACATCGACGGCAACGCGATCTGCTTGAGGCTTTCCGAGCGACACCCGGCCTCGCTGGCTCTGGTCCCCCATGCCCGGACAACGGGAGGTCGGCCGAGCACCATAACGGGAGCATCCGGGATCCGCGGGGGCGCGCCAAGTTTTCCACAGCTCCGGCGCGGCCGCCGATCAGGCGGAGAGGCGCGGTGGCAGCGGGTCCGGGGCGCGAGTCGGGACGTCGTCGTCGAGGGCGACGCGAGCCCGCACGTCGGCGCGCCGCGATCTCGCGGGGCCGGTTGGGCGCCCGACGCGCTCGGCGCGGCGGTCGACGACGCGCTCAGCGCGACATTCGACGACGCGCTCGGCGCGCGGCGGTCAACGCCGGCCCGACCTCGGTCGGGGGACGCTGCCCGCGCGCGTGGCGTGACGGGAGCCCAGGACGACAGAACAGCGTGGCGACCCACTCGCAGAGTACCTGGCCCCCGCGCGCGCTGTGTCTTCTTCAGTTGTGTTAGGAAAGAGAAGAGTGACGGTGAGCAGAAGCTATCAGATTTCCGATCCGATGAAAGACAAAAGTTTTACGAAAGTGCGACGGCTGATTACATCCGCTGAAGATCCCCTGGTGACGGGGATCGTGGACTGTGTATCCGCGACGGTGGTTCGGGGGGCGGCGGCTCGGGGGTCGACCGGGGTCGGCCGTCTCGATCGTCGGCGGTCGGCCATCGTCGCGGCGGCGTCGGGCTGGTAGAATGTGGGCCGCGCCGCCGGGATGGCGGCGAGGAGGGCACGCATCATGGGCAAGATCGTCTCCGTCCAGCGCTACCTGGTCGAGACCCAGAAGGCGCTCCCGGACGCGACCGGGGCGCTGACCGGGCTCCTCTGGGACCTGACCATCGCGTTCAAGCTCATCGCGTCGTCGGTGAACCGCGCGGGGCTCGAGAACATCCTCGGCTACGAGGGCGAGAAGAACCCGACGGGCGACGACGTGACGAAGCTCGACCGGTTCTCGCAGGACACCATCGTGCGGATGATGGAGCACGGTGGGCACCTGTGCTGCATGGCGAGCGAGGAGGAGGGGAAGATCATCCCGATCCCGCGCCGCTATGAGCGCGGCAAGTACGTGCTCTCCTTCGACCCGCTCGACGGGAGCTCGAACATCGACGCGAACGTGTCGGTGGGGACGATCTTCTCGATCCACCACCGGCGGACGGCCGAGGGGACGGACGGGACGCTCGACGACGTGCTCCAGCGCGGGCGGGATCTCGTCGCGGCGGGCTACGTGATCTACGGGTCGAGCACGATGCTCGTGCTGTCGTCCGGGACGCGGGTGGACGGGTTCACGCTCGACCCGCAGCTCGGCGAGTTCCTGCTCTCGCACCCGGACATCAGGATCCCGCAGCGGGGCACGATCTACAGCACGAACGAGGGCTACGAGGCGTACTGGGACGAGCGCACCCGGAAGTACATCGCGTGGGTGAAGTCGCGCGAGGCGGGGCCCTACAAGGCGCGCTACATCGGGTCGATGATCGCGGACGTGCACCGCACGCTGCTCTACGGCGGGATCTTCCTCTACCCGAAGATGTTCCAGCGGAGCGGGCGCGGCGAGGCGAAGCTGCGCCTCCTCTACGAGGCGGCGCCGATGGCGTACATCGTCGAGAAGGCGGGCGGCATCGCGACGACCGGGGAGGAGGCCATCCTCGACATCGTGCCGGAGGAGCTCCACCAGCGCGTCCCGGTCATCACGGGCAGCCCGCACTGCGTGAACGAGTACCTCGCGTTCTACCGGGGCGAGCGGGCGTAGCTCGGGCGGCGGGCGCGGGCTTCGGGCTTCGGGGCGCCGTCGGAGCGGACCACGGAGACACGGAGACACGGAGGGGGCACGGAGGGGGCGGTGGTGACGCCTGGCTCCGGGGCCTTGTCGGAGCGGACCACGGAGGCACGGAGACACGGAGGGGCACGGAGGGCGCGGTGGTGACGCCCGGGTCCCGGGCGCCGTCGGAGCGGGATCGGGAGACACGGAGACACGGAGGGCACGGAGGGCGCGGTGGTGACGCCGAGCT
>JACKFA010000018.1 GCA_020632715.1 Deltaproteobacteria bacterium | reverse complement strand
GGCGGCACGGTCGAGGTCGACGCGCCGCCCGTGGAGACGGAGCCGACCGAGCCGTCTCCGGCGCCGCGCTGACGAGCGCGCCGGGCGGCCGCGCGCCCGGCCTGTGTGCGATCGCGAGATGGGACACGATGAGAGGCGCCGACGAGGCGCCTCTCGCCTATTGGATCTGCCGATCGTGCGGTGCGTTTGACACGCCGCGCCGCGCCGTCGAGAGTCAGACCGTCCCGCCCGCCCCGTCCGGGGTCTCCGGAGGTCCGCATGTCGCGCCGGCTCGCGCTCGTCGTCTGCTCTACGTTTGTCTGTGCTCTCACGCCCGCGCTCGGCTGCGGCGACGACGGCGGCGGCGGCTCCGCCGACGGGACGGTCCTCCAGGACACCGGCGGGAGCGACGCGACCGCGCCGACGGACACCGGCGGCGGGGGTGACACGACCGCGCCGACGGACGCGACCGTCGCCGACACGGCGAGCCCGGACGGGACGGGGCCGGTCGACACGTCGACGCCGCCCGACACGTCCCCGCCGACGTGGTCCATCACGACGAGCGCGCTCACGCCGACGTCGGCGTGCCCTGGCGCGGAGATCACGCTGACGGCGACGCTCGTCGGGGACTACCCGGATCCGGCGACCGTCCGCGTCGAGCTCTCGAGCCCGGGCGGCAGCTTCGGCTCCCCGCGCGACCTCGGCACGGGGACCATCACGGGCGGCAGCGGCGAGGTGACCGTCACGCTCCCGGGAGACGTCACGGCGAGCACGGGCTACGCGGTGCGCGTGGGCGGCGTCGGCGCCCTCGGCGACGACGGCGAGGACCTCGTGGTGTTCGCCGGCCCGGAGTTCGACCTGTTCTTCCCGAAGTCGTACGGCACGGTGCGCACGACCTACACCGTCTCGAACGACAGCACCGGCGACAGCTGGCTCTGGGACCTCGGCCCCGACGCGACGCCGTCGAGCTCCGACGACGCCGAGCCCACATGGACCTACGCCACGTCGGGCTCGAAGGACGTGACCCTCACCATCACCACGGCGGACGGCTGCTCGGCGACGCAGACCTTCCCGGCCGCGAACACCGTGCTCGGCTGCGACTCGGCGATCGGCGCGGGCGCGTCCGTCCACCGCGAGGTGGACGGGAGCCTCGACACGGGCGCCGAGCACTGGCTCTGCGCGGGCTCGAGCGTCGAGGACGGCGGCGGCAGGCGCCTCGTCCACGTCGAGCCGGGCGCGACGTTCGACTACCGCGGCGGCGGCACCTACGGCGTCGTCGTCCGCGCCGGCGGCGCCTACCGCGGGAGCGAGCGCGTCGCCCTCGTCTACGAGACCGGCGCGGACGTCCGCCCGGACGCGACCATCGCGGACGCCGTCGAGTGCGACACCCTCACGGTCGACCTCTCTGCGGCCCCGGCGAACGGCTGCGTCACCGCGGGGGCGCCGGCCGTCACGGCGACGCTCGGCCCCGTCGGCGCGGGCCCGCACTGCCCCGGCGGCGAGCTCGAGCTCGCGTTCGTCGCGTCGGCCGCCCCGCAGACGGCGAACCGCTACCTCGTGCAGCTCTCGGACGACGCGGGCGACTTCGCGGGCGGCGAGATCGTCGCGCAGCTCGCGAGCGCCGCGGTCTCCGGTACGATCGCCGTCGATCTGCCCGACGCGCTCGAGGCGGACGGCACCTACTACGTCCGCCTGATCACGACCGACCCGGTCTCGGTGAGCGAGCCCGTCGGGCCGCTCGCGGTGCCGGCGCTCGCGACCGCCGACTTCTCGCGCAGCGCGGGCGCGCCGTTCGTCGACGAGGCCGTCACCTTCACCGACACGACCACGGGCGCGCACTCGGCCGTGCACTGGGACTTCGGCGCCGACGCGACCCCGGCGACCTCGACCGCGGCGAGCCCGTCGGTCACGTGGTCGACGCCAGGTGTGAAGACGATCACCTTCACCGCGACGGACGCGAGCGGCTGCCCCATCTCCCGCACGAAGTCGAACGTGACGGTCATCGGCTGCACGGCCCAGCTACCGGCGACCACGACCCTCGTGACGGGCCAGGACAACGCTTTCAACGGCGCTGGCGACACGCTCGTCTGCGGCGGCGCGGACCTGACGGTCTTCAACGCGGCGCGCACCTACTACGTGATGCCCGGCGGCAAGGTGCGGATGGTCACGGGGAACCTGTCGGGGGCGACCTTCTACGTGCAGGGCGGCGGCGTCTTCGACGGGCCGAGCGTCAACGGCGGTGGCGACGTCGTCGTGGCCGGCGCGGGGGCGCTCCTGACCTACCTCGGCGGCGTGCAGGTGCGCTCGTGCCCAGACGGCGTCACGTTCGACACGTCGCTCCTGAGCGCGCAGTGCCCGGCCTACGACCCGACGCCGAGCGTGACGGCCGGCGCGGTGACGCTCGCCTCGTCGTGCCCGGGCGCGGCGGTCGAGGTGCCGTTCACGGCGCACGGGGCGTTCGCGGGCGACAACCGCTTCACGCTCCAGCTCTCCGACGCGAGCGGCAGCTTCGCGAGCCCGACGACGCTCGGCGACCCGCTCTCCGCGAGCGGGACGTTCTCCGCGACCATCCCGCAGGGGACGCCGCCGGGGACCGGCTATCGCCTGCGTGTGCACGCGACGCGGCCGGCGGTCGACGGCGAGGCGGCGGGCACGTTCGAGGTGGCCGCGCGGCCGACGGCGGCGTTCACGATGAGCGCCGCGACGGTGCTCGAGGGGACGGCCGTGACGATGACGAACGCGTCGACCGGCGCGACCTCGTACGCGTGGACCTTCGGCGGCGGCGGGGAGCCGGCGACGTACGCGGACGCCGATCCGGGCTCGGTGACGTGGGCCGAGGAGGGCGCGAAGAGCGTGTCGCTCACGGTCGGGAACGCGGGCGGCTGCTTCCACACGGTGACGAAGCAGGTGACGGTGCTGAGCTGCCACCCGAAGGTGCCGGGCAACGCGCAGGTCGTGACGGGGACCGGGAGCGGCGGCGGTGGCGGCGTCAACGTGTGGGTGTGCGACGGCGGCAGCTACAGCGCGGGCGGCGGCTCCTACAGCATCTTCGTCGAGCCGGGAGGGACGTACACGCGCACCGGCGGCGGGTCCTACACGGTGTACGTGGCGGACGGCGGGACCTACGCCGGCACGAGCGGCGGCAGCACGGTCCTCGTGCGGTCGGCGGCGTCGAACGTGTCGGGTGCTTCGAGTCACGTCGTGTTCACGTGCCCGTCGGTGTCCTTCGACCGGACGAACGCGCCGTCGCCGGGGTGCCAATGACGAGCGCGTGACACGCGCGAGACATGCGCGGCACGAGCGCGGGACCGAGTGGTACTCAAAGGCGACGGAACCTGACGATGACCGCGGGCAGGCTCTATCCTGGGCGACGAGACGCGAAACCGGGACGGAGGTGCAGAGGCGTGGTGACGAAGCGACGAGCGGACGAAGGGGGCGCCAGCCGGCGCGACGTGCTGAAGCGGATGGGCGCGCTGGCGCTCGCGTGGCCGGCGGCGAAGCTGCTCGCGGCGTGCGACGACGGCGGCGGCAGCGGCGTCGCCGCGGACACGTCGGGCGCGGACACGGGCGCGGCCGACACGAACGTCGGGGGCGACAGCCTCGCGGGCGACACCGGGACGTCGGCGGACACGACGGCGGCGACGTCGTGGGCGACGGGCGGGACGGCGGTGATGAGCGGCGACTACGCCGACCCCTTCGCGAGCGGGCTCGGGTCGGCGTGCGCGCTGACGTGCGCGGCGACCCTCGGGCCGTGCTACGCGCAGACGGTCGAGCGGCAGGACATCAGCGAGGGGCACGACGGGCTCCCGACGCGGCTCGCGCTGAAGATCGTGGACACGTCGTGCAACCCGGTGGCGGGCGCGACGGTCGACATCTGGCACTGCGGGCCGGAGGGGCTCTACTCGGGCAGCGACGCGAGCAACTTCTGCACGAGCGGGGACGCGACGGCGCGCGCGGCGCGCTGGTTCCGCGGGGTGCAGACGACCGATGACGAAGGCCGCGTCGACTTCGACACGTGCTTCCCGGGCTGGTACTCGAGCCGCACGATCCACATCCACTTCACGATCCGCGTGGGCGGCACGGAGTACGTGACGTCGCAGCTGGTCTTCCCGGACGCGCTCGACGACGAGATCGTGAACAACCAGCCGCTCTACAAGGACCGCGGCGCGCGCGACACGACGAACACGAGCGACACGGTGATGAAGGCGTCGTCGGTCGACGACTACACGTTCGAGTACGCGCGCCAGGCGGACGGCGCGATGCTCGCGTGGAAGGCGATCGTGCTGCGGTCGTCGACGGGCGCGAGCCTCTGCCAGATCTAGCGGGGGACCACGGAGTCATGGAGGGGCCACGTGCTCGCCCTCCGTGCCTCCGTGCCTCCGTGGTTGTCCTTTCGTAACAGCTAGTTGGCCCGCGACCGCTGTGGTCGAGCTAGTGCTTGTAGTGTCCTCGCGCTCGACCGTGGTGGCGGCAATGGTGGCCGTCCCAATAGTGGCCGCGGCGGCAGCGGTGGCGCTCGTGGACCACAACGACCGGGGCTGGCGTGACGGCGACGGCGTGGACGTGCGCGTGACGGTGGGGACCGACCTCGTGGACCAGGCAGCCCGAGCCGGCGGTGCCGAGCGTGAGCAGGGCGAAGAGCGTCGTCAGCAGGCGTGTCATGTCTCGTTCCTCCAGTCAGGGGCCGCGCACGTCGCGGCTCGTGGCTGCCGAGAGACAGAGCAAGCCCCTTGCCAGGCTCGCAGTGACCGCGCGATCACGTAGGCCAACAGCGCCTCGTCACCCGCTCGACCCGCCGCCGGCGTCGTGGGGCGGCCCGCCCCGGAGCGGGGCCGGATTGGACGATCCCCGCCCCCCCGCGCCCGCCCCCGCCGCGCCTCCGCGCTGTCCCAGCCGCGAACCGGGCGCTGTCCCTTCGCGCCGCCCGCCGCCGCGCTATGCTCGCCGCCATCACGCCCGCCGGAGCTCGCCCATGGCCCGCCCCCCCTTCGTCGGCCTCAACGTCCGCCCCGCGGACGGCCGCCGCGCCGTCGCCCTCGACATCGTCCGCGCCGTCGCCGACGCCGTCGCCGCCGGGCGCCTCCCCGCCGGCTGCCGCCTCCCGCCCGTCCGCGCCCTCGAGCACCAGCTCGGGATCTCGAAGAACACCGTCCAGGCCGCCTACGACGAGCTCGCCGCCCGCGGCCTCCTCCTCGCCCGCGAGCGCGACGGCGTCTTCGTCGCCGCCCCCACCGCAGAGCACGCCCCCGCCGCGCCCGCCTTCCACCCGCGCCGCCCGGAGCTCGCCCCCATCGGCCTCGACACGACCCCCGTCCCCCCGGGCGTCCTCTCCCTCAGCACCGTCTTCATCGACCCCGCGCTCCTCCCCATCGAGCGCCTCCAGGACTGCTTCCGCTCCGTCCTCGCCCAGCCCGGCCTCCGCCCCTTCTACGACCCGCGCGGCCACCGCCCCCTCCGCGAGGCCATCGCCCGCCGCCTCGTCGCCCGCGGCATGGACGTCGCCCCCGACGACGTCCTCATCACGAGCGGCTCGCAGCAGGCCCTCGACCTCGTCGGCCGCACCCTCGCCAGAAAGCGCGTCGCCCTCGAGGACCCCGTCTACGCCCAGGCGCGCCTCATGTTCGACAACCACGGCGCGAGCGTCCTCGGCCTCCCCCTCGACCCCTTCGCCGCCGGCGTCGACCTCGACGCCTGGGAGCGCGCCATCGCCGCCTTCCGGCCGGCGCTCCTCTACGCCATCACGAGCTACCAGAACCCGACCGGCAACTCCTACGCCACGCACGAGCTCGAGGCCATGCTCGCCTGGTCCGAGCGGCACGGCGTCGGCCTCCTCGAGGACGACTGGGGCTCCGACATGCTCTCCGGCAGCGACGTCCGCCCGACCCTCCGCGCCCTCGGCGGGCGCGACGTCCTCTACGTCAACTCGTTCACGAAGAAGGTCCTCCCGGCCCTCCGCCTCGGCTTCCTCGTCGCCCCGCCCGAGCTCATGCCCACGCTCATCGCCGCGAAGCGCCTCGCCACCCTCGCGACGCCGCCCTTCACCGAGGAGGCCCTCTGCGAGTTCCTCGAGCGCGGCTACTACGACACCCACCTCGCCGCCCTCCAGGCCGCCCTCGACCGCCGCTACCACGCCTGCCTCGCCGCCCTCGCCGAGCTCATGCCCCCCGGCGTCCGCTGGACGACGCCCGGCGGCGGGCCCACCCTGTGGCTCGAGATGCCGCCCGAGGTCGACCTCGCGCGCCTCCGGGCCGCGGCGCTGGCGCGCGGCGTGCATCTCGAGGCGTCCTCGGCGCAGTTCGCCGGAGCCCCCCACCTGAACGGCTTCCGCGTGAGCTACGCCTTCCTCACCGAGGGTGACATGCGCCGCGCCCTCGGCGTCGTCCGCGAGGCGCTCGAGGTCAGCACGACATGACGACGACATCGCTCCCGCCGGGGTTCCCGGCCGATCCCATCGCCGGCCTGCTCGGCTGGATCGACGAGGCCGCGGCCGCCGGGGTGCGCGAGGCGAGCGCCTGCGCCCTCGCCACCGTGGGGCCCGGTGGGCGCCCCTCCGCGCGCATGGTGCTCGCGCGCGGCTTCGTCGAGGGCGGCTTCGCCTTCTACACCGACTACGGCTCGCGGAAGGGCGGCGAGCTCGCCGAGAACCCCGCCTGCGCCTTGGTCTTCCACTGGCGCGAGCTCGAGCGGCAGGCGCGCGTCGAGGGCGTCGCGAGGCGCCTCTCGGCCGACGCCTCCGACGCCTACTTCGCGCGCCGCCCGCGCCAGAGCCGCCTCTCCGCCGCGGCCTCGCAGCAGAGCCGCCCGCTCGCCTCGCGGGAGCAGCTCGAGGCGCTCGTCGCGGAGCTCGAGACCCGCTACGACGACAAGCCCATCCCGCGCCCCGACACCTGGGGCGGCTTCGCCGTCGTGCCGGACGCCATCGAGCTCTGGCGCGGGCACCCGGCGCGTCTCCACTGGCGGGTGCGCTACGAGCGCGGCGGAGACGGCGTCTTCGTCCCGACGTCCCTCCAGCCGTGAGCGGGGCGCTGGCCCCGATCTTGCTCCGTTCTCCCGCGCCGAACCCCGGAACAGGAGGCCGACGTGACCGACGCCAAGAAGACGAAGAAGCCCGACGACTGCTCCCCCGAGCGCCCCATCATCCCCGCGAAGCCCACGCGCCGCGGCTGGGACGAGGTCGACGAGGCGAGCTGGGAGTCCTTCCCGGCGAGCGACCCGCCGTCGTACACGCCGCCGCATCGGCAGCACCCCGGCGAGCCCGAGGAGCGCGACCGCAGCGAGCGGTAGGCGCGACCCCGTCGGCTTGACGCGCGCGGCGCCGCCGCCGACGCTCGCGGCTCCGGACGAAAGCGAGGAGGAGCGGATGGCGAGCGTCATGGCGATCGTCGCGAAGGCGGCCTGGGACGAGCTCTCGAAGCGCGCCGGCCGCGACCTCGGCGAGGGCGACGTCGCCCCGCTCGACCGCTACACGAGCGCCAACAAGGCGCTCTCGAAGCTCGCGGACGGCGGCGCGCTCTTCCTCGTCACGGTGCGCCCCCCCGACGAGCGCCTGTGGCTCGTCGCGATCCTCGAGAGCCCGCGCTTCGAGCGCGACGCCTGGCTCGCCGAGGCCAACGCCACCCCCCTCCGCGACGTCACCGCGCTCATCCCGGCCCTCCGCTTCGCGACCGGCAAGGGGCTCGCCCCGAAGCCCGGCGCGCTCGCGATGTCCCTCCAGACGCCGCGCGAGCTCACGCCCGAGGACGAGGCGCGCCTCCGCGGCGCCGCCCGCCCGTCCCCCGGCGCCGCGTTCCAGGCGGCCATGCTCGACATCGAGGCCGCGAAGCCGCGGAAGAAGCGCTCGCTCACGGCCGCGGCCGGCCCGCCGCCGACGCCGCGCGGGCCCTCGGTCGCGGACCTCGAGGCCGCCGATCGCGGCGGCGCCGCCGCGCTCTCCGAGGTGCCGCTCCCCTGGCGCGAGGCGCTGGCCTCGCTCGACACCTGGCGCGGGCTCGCCGAGGCGCCGCGCCGGCAGGCCCTCGACGAGCTCACGCACGACCTCGCCGCCGCCGACCCGCGACACGACTTCGAGGTGCTCTCGGCGCGCGTCGGCGCGGCCGGGCTCGGCGCGCTCCGGCACCGCCCGAGCGGCACCGAGGTCATCGCGGTGCCGGGCGGCCGCTTCGTCATGGGGTACACGGCCGACGACGCCCTCGCCGTGTGGCTCGCGATCCCCATGCCCGGCGACGACGACGACGACGACATCGAGGCCGGCGAGCTCGACCACGAGCTCCGCCGCGCCCGCCCCGCGCACCTCGTCACGCTCCGCCCCTTCCTGCTCGCGCGCCGCCCGACCACGCAGGACTCGCTCTTCGCGGCGGCCGGGCTCCCGAAGAAGCAGGGCGTCGCGGCGGCCGTCAGCGCCCTCGGCTGGCGCTTCGCGTCGGAGGCCGAGTGGGAGTGGATCGCGCGCGAGGGCGGGGCCGTGCGCTTCGTGGGCCTCCCGCCGAACGCCCACCCGCTGCGGCCGACGCTCGCGCCGCCCGCGCGCGAGCCGAACGGCTGGGGCTTCGAGGGGCTCCTGAACGAGCAGGAGACCGTCGCCGACGCGTGGCACGACGACTACCGCGGCGCGCCGAGCGACGGCAGCGCGTGGGAGCCCGCGAAGAAGGGCGAGCGCGCGACGCGCTTCGGGCACACGTGGTGGCAGGGGAACGAGGAGTGCGTAGCGCTCCACGCGGCCTATCGCTGCCCGGGCCCGGGGAAGACACGGCTCGCGCTGAGCCTGCCGGACGCCGCGCCGCCGGCGTTCTCCGAGCCGTTCGCGTGGGAGGCGACGCTGTCCGGGGCGATCGCGGCGCTGTCCTCGCGCGGCGCGGGCGACCGCGAGCGCGGCCGGCGCGCGCTCGACGCGCTCGCGATCCACCCGGGCGAGGACGCCGACGAGCTCGCGCGTATCGCCACGCCCCTCCTCGCGGCGGCCACCGGCGACGACGCGCGTCTGGCCTGGCTCCTCGCGCTCCTCACCCGCGTCGCGAAGGGGCGCCCCGAGGCCCGCGCCCTGCTCGCGCCCCAGGAGGCCGCGGTGGCCGCGCTCCGCGCCGGCGGGAGCGGGGCGGTGAAGAAGGCCGCGGGCGCGCTCCTGAAGGCGCTCGGCGGCTGACCCACCACGCGCTCAGGACGGCCAGAGCACGGGGATGAGCAGCGTCGCGACCACGGCCATGAGCAGGTTCAGCGGCACGCCGACCCGCAGGAAGTCGGCGAACCGGTAGCCGCCCGGGCCGTAGATCATGGTGTTCGTCTGGTAGCCCGTCGGCGTCATGAACGACGCCGAGCAGCCGAACATCAGCGCCGCGACCATCGCGAGCGGGTTCAGGTGGAGCCCGTGCGCCGCCTCGAGCGCGACCGGCGTCAGCACGACCGCCGCGGCGGCGTTGGACATGACCTCGGTGAGCACGGAGGCGACGAGGTAGAAGCCGAGCACGGCCACGGCGGGGCTCGCGCCCTCGAGGAGGTCGACGAGGGCGCCCGCGACGAGCTTGGCGCCGCCGGTGTCGTCGAGGGCGAGCCCGAGCGGCAGGAGCCCCGCGAGGAGGGCCACGACGCGCCAGTCGAGCTCGCGGTAGACCTCCTCGAGGCGGACGCAGCCGACGAAGATCATGAGCACCGCGCCGCTCATCGCCGCGACGAGGATGGACACGGCCCCGGTCGCGGCCGCCGCGACCACCGCCACGAGGATGCTGACCGCCACCCACGCGCGCGGGCGGGACGCCGGCTGCGCGCGCTCGCGGAGCGGCACGAGGCCCGGCTGGTCGGCGAGCGCGTCGAGGGCCTTGGCCGGGCCGTGGACGAGCAGCAGATCGCCGACGGCGAGGCGCAGCTCGGCGAGCCTGGGCGGCACGCTGCGATCGTGGTGCTTGATGCCGAGGACCACGACCTCGTGCTCGTCCTGGAAGCGGAGGCCGCGCAGCGTGCGGCCGACGAGCGGGGAGCCGGGCACGACGAGCAGCTCGGCGACGCGGTCGTCGTCGGCGTCGAGGACGAGCCTCGGGTCCTCGGCGAGCGTGCGGAGGCCGTGGTCGCGCGCGAGGGCGAGCACCTTCTCGGGCTCGCCGCGGACGACGAGGCGGTCGCCCTGGGCGAGGCGCGTGCGGTTCGCGTAGACGCGGCGGTGGGTGCCGTCCGGGCGCGCGATGGACATGACGCTCGCGCCGAAGGTCTCGTCCCAGCCGAGGGTCTTGGCGGTCTCGCCGATGGCGGCCGTGTCGGGCCCGACGCTGAGCTCGATGTCGAAGTCGCGGGCGCCGTAGCGGTCGCTGAGGTCGCGGGCGTGGTCGCGCGCGGGCAGGAGCCAGCGCCCGACGGTGAACATGTAGACCGCGCCGACGCCCATGTAGGCGACGCCGAGCACGGAGAAGGTGAACATGTCGAGGTGCTCGATGCCGCGGTTCCGGGCCATGCCGGCGACGACGAGGTTCGTCGAGGTGCCGATGAGGGTGACGGTGCCGCCGAGGATCGCCATGAAGGA
>JACKFA010000017.1 GCA_020632715.1 Deltaproteobacteria bacterium | reverse complement strand
CCTCCTCGAGGTCGGGACCTGGGATCCGCGGGAGGAGTACTGGGGCGAGCCGGGCGAGCCGCTCGCGCCGGTCGTGCGAGCGATCATCGCCCGCGGCCCGCGCCCGGCCTACGAGATGGAGCAGGTCATCCCCGGCGCCGACCCCGACGACTTCGACAGCGACCCCATCATCGCCGCGGGCGAGCGCTTCGAGGGGGGCGACCGCGCCGGCGCGACCGCGCTCTTGATGGAGCTCCTCGCGGCCGACCTGCGGTGCCTCGACGCGCACGCCCACCTCGGCAACTTCGCGTTCGAGCGCGACCCGGCGCGGGCGCGCGAGCACTACCGTGTGGGCGCCGCCATCGGGGACCTGTCGCTCGGCGACGGCTTCGGCGGCGTCCTCTCCTCCGGGGACGTCGACAACCGCCCCTTCCACCGCTGCCTCCACGGGCTCGGGAACACCGCTTGGCGGCTCGGCGACCTGGACGAGGCGCGGGCGGTCCTGACGCGGCTCCTCTGGCTCGACCCGACGGACCGGGTCGGCGCGCGCTTCTGCCTCGCCGCGATCGCCGCCGGACAGCGCTGGGAAGAGGCCATGACCGCCTGGTGAGGCGGCCGGGCTCGACGCCGCCGCTCAGGTCGGCGCGAGCTCTCGGGCGACGTCGGCGATGACGCCGACGGCCTCGTCGAGCTGGGCGTCGCTGAGATAGGGGGCGGGGCCGAGGCGCAGGATCTCGCCGCGGGAGTCGGTGAGCACGCCGCGGTCGGCGAGGTGGCGCGACCAGACGTCGGCGGCGGGCGTCCGGAGCGCGAGGAAGCCGGCGACCCGCGCCGGATCGGGCGCCGCGAGGTCGAACGCGCGGCCGAGGAGGCCGGCGGCGGCGAGCCCGTCGCGGAGGCGCGTCGTCTGGTGCACGCTCACCTCGCGCAGGAGGGCCGGCGTCAGGCGCTGCTCGTCGAAGAAGTCGAGCACGGCCGCGGCGCGGTAGTGGCTCGACGGGTCGTAGGTGGAGCCTGCGAAGCGGGCGTGGCCGTCGTCGTAGGGGACGCGCGCGTCGCCGTCGCGCGCCGCGTCGAGGTGCCCGAACGCCGCGAACCAGCCGGTCACGACAGGGCGCAGCGCGCGCGCGGCCTCGGCAGGGGCCCGGAGGAAGCAGTTGCCCTCGCCGAGCTGCAGGTACTTGTAGCCGCCGCCCGTCACGAACGCGCGCTCGAGGCCGCCGCGGAGCGTGAAGGGCACCGCGCCGAGGTGGTGGTAGGTGTCGAGGAGCAAGGGCACGCCGTGATCGTCGCAGGCGCGGGCGAGCTCGGGCAGGTGCGGGACGATCTCGGCCGTCTGGAAGAGCACCGACGACGTCGCGACGAGCGACGT
This sequence comes from Deltaproteobacteria bacterium, assembly GCA_020632715.1. Lineage (GTDB taxonomy): Bacteria > Myxococcota_A > UBA9042 > PHBI01 > PHBI01 > JACKFA01. The sequence continues at coordinate 33,423 of JACKFA010000017.1, read as the reverse complement.
CCGCGCGGGATCGGCGCGCAACACGGCCGCGAGGCGCTCGGCGAGCGTGACGACCGGCCGCGCCGGCACGCGCACGACCTCGAGCCCCTCCTCGGCGAGGCGGCGGAGCTGGCGGTCGAGGGAGTGGAACTCGCCGTCGGTCGTGACGACGCGGGGGCGCGAGCGCAGCGGGAGCGCGGAGAGCAGGCGCACGACGGCGTCGTGGGTGTTCTGCGTCAGCGCGATGGCGCCGTCGTCGTCGTCGAGCAGCGCCCGGAAGCCCGCGCGCACGCGCTCGGCATTCTCGAAGGCGCGGCCCCATTTGTGGTCGACGTCGGCCGCGGCGTCGTCGAAGGCGGCGAGGAGGCCGAAGCGGGCGACGTCGGGCCAGGCCTGGTGGGAGTGGCCGGTGAGCAGCAGGCGCTCGGCGACGCGGAAGGCGCGGTAGTGGGGCCAGAGGGCGTTCGGGGAGGCGGCGAGCGAGGCGACGGTGAGCATGGCGTTCTCGACTCCCGGCGGCCGCGGGGGCGGCCGTCAGAGCTCCGAGCGGATGGCCCAGAGGTCGGGGAAGAAGGGCCGGAACAGGGTCGAGCGCAGGTACTCGGCGCCGGCGGAGCCGCCGGTGCCCATCTTCCGGCCGATGGTGCGCTCGACCATCTTGACGTGGCGGTAGCGCCACTCCTGGAGGCCCTCGTCGAGGTCGACCATGCGCTCGGCGATGGCGTGGAGCGGGGCCTGGGCGCGGTAGAGGTCGACGAGGGCGGCGCGGACGCGCTCATCCTCCGGGATCGGCCCCCCCGGGTCGCGCGCGAGCACGTCGTCGGGGATGGGGACGCCGCCGCGCGCGAGGCAGGCGAGGAAGGCGTCGTAGAGGGAGGGCTCGGCGTGGAGGCGCTCGAGGGTGGCGACGGCGGCGGGGTCGTGGCCGAAGTGGCGGACGAGGGCCGGGTCGCGGCGCCCGAGGGTGACCTCGAGGCAGCGGAACTGGAACGACTGGAAGCCGCTCGCGGTCTTGAGGCGCGACCGGAAGGAGCTGAACTGCACGGGGGTCATCGTCTCGAGGACGTCGACCTGGGCGACGAGGGTCTTCAGGATCGTGAGGATCCGGTTGAACGTGGCCTCGGCGCGCGCGGCCTCGCCGGCGCGGAGGGAGGCCGTGAGGTAGCGCGCCTCGTGGAGGATCTGCTTGAACCAGAGCTCGTAGACCTGGTGCACCACGATGAAGAGGTGCTCGTCGTGCTCCTCGGCGGACGCGGCGTCCTGGAGCGAGAGGAGGCGGTCGAGCTCGAGGTAGGTCGCGTAGTTGAAGGCGGCGTCGCTCATGCGGCGGTCATAGCGCAAAGCGCCCGCCGGCGCACGGCCGTCGCCGCGCGAGCGGTCAGGCGCGGCTCGCCGCGAGCGCGGCCATCTCGTCCCGGACGGCGAGGAACCCCTCGGCGAGCAGGTCGAAGACGACCCGGATGCGGCGCGACGTCTCGACCTCCTTGTGCGTCACGAGCCAGACCGGCACCGGCAGCGGCGGCAGCGCGTCGAGCACGCGCCGGACGCGCGGCTCGCGCTCGCCGATCTCCTCCATCATCACGCAGATCCCGAGCCCCTGCTTGGCGAGCTCCCACTGCACGAGGTGGTTGCTCGTGACGATCGGGAAGCTCGCGGCCGTGACGGGCACCCCGAGCGCCTTCAGGCCGTCGACCATCATCGTCGTGCGGTCGAAGCCGAAGATCTCGGCGCGCGCGAGGTCCTCGGGCGCGCGCACGCCGCCGAGGCGCTCGAGGTAGGCGGGCGCCGCGTAGAGGCGCGCGCCGCTGTCGTGCACCTTGCGCGCGATGAGCTCCGGATCCCGCGGGCGGAAGTTCCGCACCGCGATGTCCGCCTCGCGCTGCCGCAGGTCCTGCGCGGCGTTCGACGCCACGATCTCGATCTCGATCCCCGGGTGCGCCGCGCGGACGCGCGCGATGATCGGCGGCAGCAAGTGCGCCGCGATCACCTCGCTCGCCGTGATGCAGACCACCCCCTCGAGCGCCATCGCCTGCCCGGCCGCCGTCAGCGACACCCGCGCCGCCGCGTCCCCCATCGCGCGCACGTGCTCGAGGAGGTCGAGCCCCGCCGCCGTCAGCGCGATCCCCCGCCCCACGCGCTCGAAGAGCGCGACGCCGAGCGCCTCCTCGAGCGCCGCCACCTGCCGCCCGACCGTCGGCTGCGCCGTCCCGAGGGCCCGCGCCGCCGCCGAGTACGAGCCCTCCTCCGCCGTGACCCAGAAGGCCCGCGCCTGGTTCCAGTCGAACGCCACGTTTCGCCAATTCATGCACAAACGCATAATACAACTACGAATCACTGCATAGTCACTGCGCCGACGCATGGGTAGGGTGCACTCACACCGGCCGGACGCCCTGGCCGCCGAACCCGAGGAGCACCCCATGAAGGCCATCACCCAGACCACCTACGGCACCCCCGACGTCCTCTCCCTCGCCGACGTCGCGCTCCCCGCGGTCGGCGACCGCGGGATCCTCGTCGCCGTCCGCGCGAGCGCCGTGACGCAGGGCGACCGCCGCCTCCGCGCGGGCGACTTCCCGGGGATCTCCTGGCTCCCCGGGCGCCTCGCCATCGGGCTGACCGGCCCGCGCCGCCCGATCCCCGGCACCGTCTTCGCCGGGCGCGTGGTCGCCGTCGGCCGCGCGGTCACCCGCTTCGCGGTCGGAGACGACGTCTTCGGGACCGCCATGCGCGGCGCCCACGCCGAGCACGTCGTCGTGCCCGCGGACGGCGCCGTGGGGCGGATGCCCGCCGGGATGGACTACGCCGAGGCCGCCACGCTCCCCTACGGCGCCCTGACCGCGCTCGACTTCCTGCGCGACCGGGCCGCGGTGGCCCCGGGCCAGCGCGTGCTGATCGTCGGCGCCTCGGGCGGGGTCGGCCACCACGCGGTGCAGCTCGCCCACCACCTCGGCGCCGAGGTCACGGCCGTCTGCAGCGCGCGCAATCACGACTTCGTGCGCGGCCTCGGCGCCGACCACGTCATCGACTACCGGACCACGGACTTCACGCGCTCGGGCGAGCGCTACGACGTGATCTTCGACACCCTCGGCGCCACGAGCTTCCTGCGCTGCCGCCGGGTGCTGGCACCGAAGGGCCGCTACCTGTCGCTCATCGCCACCGCGGGGCTCCTGCTCATGGCGCTCGGGACGGCGCTCGTCCGCCGCCGCCGCGCCATCGCGGGCGTCGCCCTCGGCACCCCGCAGCAGCTCGACGACGTGCGCGAGCTCGCCGAGGCCGGCGCCTTCCGCCCCGTGATCGACGCCAGGGTGCCCCTCGCGCGCGTCGCCGACGCCCACGCGCGGGTGGAGTCCGGGGAGGCGCAGGGCGTCGTGATCGTGGACGTCGCCACGCGGCCGGCGCGGGCGTCCCGGGTCGCGGCGTGAGCCGCGGGCGGCGGCGGACGGCCGATCCGGAGCACGCCCCGAGGTTGTCGCGCACCCTGTGGCGCGCTACATCGCCGGGATGCTCAGCGTACCTCGCGTCGCGCTCGCCTGCCTCGTCGCCCTGCTCGTCCTCCCGGCGCCCGCGCGCGCCGCGTTCCCGCCGCACCTCGACTCCTGGATGCCGCCGAGCCCGACGCTGCCCGTCCCGCTCGACTTCGCGGCGGACGACTTCGAGTGCCCTACCGCCTGCGTCGCCGTGGTCCCGGCGACCAGCGAGCTCCTCTGCACGAGCCACGCGGACTTCGGGCCCTGCACGGGCGGCGGTCCCTGCGCGCTCGCCTGGGCGGCGCCCGGCGAGGCGCCGCGCGGATGGGTCGAGACGTTCACCTGCAACCCGCTCGTCGCGAGCGCCGTGGACACCGCCGCGGTCGCGCGCTTCAGCGCCCGCGCGGCGCGCCTCGGCGCCGAGCCCGCGCGCGCCCTGTTCCACGTCGAGTTCCGCGCCGCCGACCTGCCGCGGACCTGGCGTCGGGGACTCCTGACGCTGACGGCGACGCCCGACGAGCTCGCCCTCCGGCGCGACGGCGCGGTCATCGACAGCGCGCCGTGGCAGCCGGAGCCCGCTCGGCAGGACCCCGCCGGGCTCGTCACGGCGCTCGTGTACGCGAGCGGCGACGGCTTCCTCGCCGCGATATCCTACGAGAGCGTCGCCGAGACCCTGCCGCCGCGCTGGGTGCCCCTCCGGGTCGGCCGCGACCACGCCGACGACGCCATCCCGCTCGCCGCGGACCCCGTCCTCCGGGACGCGTGCCCGGGGTACGACACGTGTCCCCGCAGCTACCGGGATTGTGCTCCGTACCTCGAGCGCTTCTGCGCCGGCACCCTCGACCGCCACCAGCTCGCGGCGATGCGCGCCGCCGCCGCGTCCGCGCCGGAGCTCCAGCTCTGGGGCGACCGCGACTGCTTCGTCGCCATGATGAACGTCCCGGGCGCGAGCTACGGCTACGCCTTCGAGACCGAGCGCTGGCTCGACGCCTTCTTCTACGGCTCGGGGGAGTGGCTCCCACCCTCGTGTCGCGCGCTGGTCCGCGCGCACGACTCGCCCGCGACCGTCCCGCCCGAGCTCCTGCGCCTCCGCGACGCGGTGAAGCCCATCTGGCAGCTCAGCAAGAAGCGGAAGAGGGCCCACCGGGGACGCTGACCGAGCCGTCGTCCGACCGCGCTCGGGCCGGCCGCGCCGATCTGGAACGCGTCCTGCAACCTCCTCGCTCGGAACGCGCGCCCCGCGCCAGGAGGACCTCATGAACACGCCCGCCCACCGCCGACTGCTCCGCCACGCCGTCTACGCCTCGCTCCTCGCCCTGCCCTTCGTCGCCGCCGGCGCCTGCGCCTCGTCCGACACGGCCTACGACTACCAGGCCGAGCAGGCCCCCCTCGAGACCGCGACCGGTCCCGCCTCGTGGCCGACGACCCACGTGCTCGTCGACCCGAGCGTGCGCGACGCCTGCGGCGTGCACGAGGCGAACGCCGCTTTCGAGCTCGACACGGCGAAGATCTCCGACACGGCGAACCGCAACCTCGGCGACCTGGCCGACTGCCTGAAGAACGGCGCCCTCCGCGGCCGCCGCGTCGAGCTCGTCGCCTACGCCGACCCGCGCAGCGCCGCCGAGTACGACACGAGCATGGCCGCCGAGCGCGCCCAGGCCGTCGCCGCCGAGCTCTCGCGCCACGGCGTCGAGAGCGGCTGCGTCCAGGTCCAGGCCATCGACCCGCGCCTCGAGGACATCCAGCCCGGCGCCCTCACCATCGCTCATCGCGTCGACGTGCGACTCGACGCCGACGAGCTCACCTGCCGCTGATCGCCCGCTACCCCGCAGCGCCGCGCCTGACCCGCGGCTGCGGCCCGCGCTCGCACCCTTGCGGCAGGCCCTTCCAACCCGAAGAACCGCAAGGAGAAATCCATGACCCGCCCCATCCTCGCTGCCCTCGCCGGCGCCGCGCTCCTCGCGGCCTGCGCCTCCTCCGACACCCGCACCGCCACGGCCCAGCCCGAGGAGGCCGAGCCCGCTGGCGGCCCCATCGCCTGGACCGTCACCGACGTCTGGGTCGCCCCCGACATCTCGAGCACGTGCGTCGCGGCCCCGGTCCCGCGCGCCTACTTCGAGTTCGACTCGGCCAAGCTCTCCGAGGAGTCGAAGTCCCGCATGGACAACCTCGCAGGCTGCCTCTCCGCCGGCCCCCTCGTCGGCCGCGCCATCGAGGTGGTCGGCTACACCGACCCGAGCGGCACCGCCGACTACAACCACGACCTCGCGCGCGAGCGAGCCGAGACCGTCGCCAACGAGCTCGAGCGCGAGGGCGTCCCGCCCCGCTGCGTCGAGGTCGTGAGCCACGGCGAGGCCGGGCGCGAGGCGCTCCCCGAGTCCGCCTACCCCATCGCGCGCCGCGTCGACGTCCGGCTCGACCCGGATCGCTCGACCTGCCGCCCGCTGTGAACCCACGAACGCCCGCCTCCCCGGCGGGCGCCCTGCCCCATCCCGCCGCGGCGCCGGGACAGATCGCCACGATCGCGCGCCGCCACGACCGCCCCAGCAACGCCCCGAGACCCAGGAGCTCGCCCATGCTTCCCCACGTCCACATCGCCGCCTTCAAGACCCGCCTCGAGGCGATGAGCGCCCGCCGCGCCCTCAAGCGCGACACCGACGCCACCGTCGAGACCCGCCCGGTCATCGACCGCCCCGCGGACCTCGCCGAGCTCGCCGCGCGCCGCCCCTTCGTCCGGAGCCGCTCACTGCGCGCCACGGGCGTCGGCCTCGGCGCGGGCGTCCTGCTCGCCGGCGTCATCGTGCTGGCCGCGCGCGCGGCCGGCTTCGTCGCCGACCTCGGGATCCTGCTCCTCGGCGTCGGGCTCCTCGCCGCCATGGCCGGCGGCCTCCTCGGCTGGCTCTTCGGGAGCGCCACCGTCAACTGGCGCTGGGAGCGCCTCATGCGCGCCTGCCCCGACGCCGGCGCGTTCCTCGCGGTGCGCGTCCACGACGAGCGCGACCGCAAGGCCTTCGTGCACGCCTGCCACAAGTACGGCGCGCTCGCGACGGCGTCGTCGTGACCGCCGCCGCGCAGCGCTGAGACCCCGTGGCGACCTGGGAGATCGTCCTCCGCGTCGTCGCGGGGCTCGCCCTGCTCGTCGGCAACGCCTTCTTCGTCGTCACGGAGTTCGCGCTGACGCGCCTCTCCGCCTTCGATCGCGCCGACGTCGCCGGCGACCCGCGCCTCGAGCGCGCCTACGCGATGCTCGACCGGCTCGAGATCTACCTCACCGGCTGCCAGGTGGGCATCACCATCTGCTCCATCGGCCTCGGGGTCGTCGCCGAGCCCGGTTTCGCCGCCCTCTTCGGCGGTCTCCTCCCCGACGGCAGCGCCACGAGCCACGCGATCTCCGTCGGCCTCGGCTTCCTGCTCCTGAACCTCCTCCACATCATCATCGGCGAGCAGACCCCGACCTACCTCGGCGTCGAGCGTGCACGCCGCGTCGCGCGCGTCTGCGCCCCCATCCACCGCCGCTGGACGCAGCTCATGCGCCCCGTCATCGCCGCCTCCGACTGGGCCGCGAAGGCGCTCCTCCGCCTCGTCGGCGTCGAGATGAGCCGCTCCTGGGTGCACCGCGAGAACGGCGACGACGGCGACGAGGGCGGCGACCGCCTCGGACCGGTCGCCGTGCGCCGCGAGATGGGACAGATCCTCGCGCGCGCGGGCGTGCCCGCCGACCGACGCCGCGAGGTCGTGCGGGCCTACGACCTCGGCGAGCGGCCGGTCGCCGAGATCATGGTGCGCCGCGACCGCCTGACCACCCTCGGCGACGCCCGCCCCCTCGACGACAACCTCGCGCTCATGGGCGCCACGCTCCACGCCCGCTACCCGGTCGAGCGCGCCGCCGACGGCGCCCTCGTCGGCGTCCTCTACGTCCCGGAGCTCTTCCGCCACGTCGCGGCCCTGCGCCGCGGCGACCTCGACCTCGCCGCCCTCGCGCACGACACGGTGAGCGTGCCCGCGACGCTCTCGATCAGCGACGCCATCGACGCGATGCAGGCCGCGGACGGCGAGGCGGCCTTCGTGGTCGACGGGGACGACGTCGTCGGCTGGGTGACCATCACGAACGCCCTCGAGGCCGTGGTCGGCGACCTCCGCGACCCGCTCGACGTCGCCGTCGAGGGCGCGGCTGGCACCGCCCCTGCATCGACAGGACCTGCGACCCCATCGGGCGCTGCGCGACCTCGCGCCGCCCCGGCCCAGGAGGACCCCTCATGAAGACCATCCCCATCGGCGACGACCGCTGCCCCGCGCTCGGCCTCGGCACCTGGCGCCTCCGCGGCGACGCGTGCCACGAGGCCGTGCGCGACGGCCTCGCGCAGGGCTACCGCCACATCGACACCGCGCAGTCCTACGGCAACGAGGAGGCCGTCGGGCGCGCCGTCGCCGACAGCGACGTGCCGCGCGCGGACGTGTGGATCACGACGAAGGTCGCGAACGACCGCCACCGCGACGCCGAGCGCTCGCTCCACGAGAGCCTCGAGCGCCTCGACACCGGCTGGATCGACCTCGCGCTCGTCCACTGGCCCCTCGAGCACGTCGCGCCCATCGAGGTCCCGCTGCGCGGGCTCCTGAACGCGCGGAAGGACGGCCGCGTGCGGCACATCGGGGTGTCGAACTTCACGCCGGAGCAGCTCGAGCACGCCCTCGCCTTCGCGCCCATCGCCTGCATCCAGGTCGAGTACCACCCGCTCCTCGCGCAGGAGGCGCTCCTCGCGCTCTGCCGCGAGCGCGGCGTCATGCTGACGGCCTACGCGCCGCTCGCGCGCGGCCACGAGGACGTCTTCGGCGCCCCCGCGGTGCGCCGCGCCGCCATGCGCCACGGGAAGACGCCCGCGCAGGTCGTGCTCCGCTGGCTCATCCAGCAGGACCGCGTCGCGGCCATCCCGAAGGCCGCGAGCGCCGAGCACCGCGCCGCGAACCTCGCCATCGACGACTTCGAGCTCAGCGAGCTCGAGATGCACGACATCAGCGACCTGAACCGCGACGAGCGCCTCGTCGACCCGTCGTACGCGCCGGCCTGGGCGGCGCGCTGAGCGCGAGGCCGCCAGAGCCTGCGCTCACGCGGGCGTGTGCGGCCCGCGGAAGAGGTGGATCGTGAAGTCCTGCACGCTGTAGTCGTGCCGGAGCATCACGTAGGGCGTGAGCGTCTTGCAGAACGCCAGGATCTCGAGCGGGTCGTGCGGGCGCACCGGCGGCTGCGCGGGCGCCGGGTCCCACGTCGAGAGCGCGTTGAAGCCGACGATCTGGCGCGCCGAGCGGAAGAGCGCCGCGATGGTGTGGCGCGCGACCTCGGGCTCGCTGAAGGTGATGACCCCGCTCGCGAAGACCACGTCGGCCTCGACGCGCACCTCGTCGTCGTTGACGTCGGCGCAGAGGAAGCGCGCGTCCGGGTGGAGCGCCCGCGCCCGCGCCACCATCTCGGGGAGCGCGTCGAGGCCGAGGTAGTCGCCGCGGTGCCCGCGCGCGCGCAGGAAGGGGTAGAGGTCGCCGAGGCCCGAGCCCACGTCGAGGACCGAGAGCGCGTCGAGCCCGGCGACCACCGCGAGGTTCTCGAAGCGCACGCGCTGCGACTCCGGGCGGAGCCAGCCCACGGCCTTGTGCGTCGTGCCGTGCTCGGCGAGCCGCGGCCCGTAGAAGAGCTCGAGCCGGCGCAGGTTGTCGGCGAGCGCCACCGCGTCGGGGCCGCTCACGCCGGCGCTCCCGCGCGCCGCCGCCGCGTGGGCCCGAGCGCCGCGAGCGCGAGGAGGACCAGGAGCGCCCCGCCGACGTCGCCACCGCCGGCGCCGACGCAGCCGCCGTCGTCCGACTTCGCGGGCGCGAGCGGCGCCGTGATCCGCTCCGGCTGCTCGAGCGCCATCGCCGTCAGGTAGACCAGCGTCCCGGCCCAGAGGTGCGGGTTCGAGACGCGCGCCGAGAAGCCGTCGTACGCGCCGTCGCCGTCGCGATCGACGCTCACGAAGGTCTCGCCGAAGACCATCGTGTCGGGGGTCGACGCGAGGTCGACCATGGCGTCGAGCGCGGCCCGGACCTGCGCCCGCGCGCCGGCGTCGTCGAGCGCGAGCGCCGCGGGCACGAGGATCTTCGTGACGTAGGCGCCGCCGCCGTTCGCGGGGTCCACGGCCGCCGCCGCGTAGGCGAGGTTCGCCTCGAGCTGCGCCGTAACGCGCGCGTCGTCCCAGGGCAGGAAGCGCGCAGGCCACACCATCCACGACGTCGCCCCGCCCGGCGCGTTCCCGGGGTTCGAGGCCGTGTCGAGCTCCTCGACGTAGCGCCCGGCGGCCGCGTCGTAGAAGTGGGCGTCGATGGCCGCGCGCAGCTCGTCGCGCCGCGTGCTCCAGCGCCCGGCCTCGGCGGCGTGGCCGAGCGCCTCGGCCGCGACGGTCGCCTGCGCGAGGCCGAGCCACGTCGTGATGGCGCCGTGGAGGGTCTGCGTGTAGGCGAGGTTGTCGTCCTCGTTGGCAGGCGCCTGGAGGCCGGTCGCGGGGTCCTTCCAGCGGGCGAGCAGGTCGGCCGCCTCGCGCACGGTGGGCCAGACCTCGGCGAGCCACGCGGCGGCGGCGTCGCCCTCGAGGTAGCGCGCGTGGTCGACGAGCCCCCACACGGTGAGCCCGGTGTTGTCGATCTCGAAGCGGATGTTCCCGCCGACGAGGCCGTCGGCGTAGTAGTTCATCTCCCAGGCGCCGGCGGGGAACGTGGTCGCACCTGGGTCGTCGGGATCGGGCGGCGGCTCGCCGTTGATGATGAGCTCGGCCGGGACCGGCTCGTGGCGCTGGGTGCGCACGTAGAAGCGGCCGTGCGCCTCGACCATCTCCGGGTAGCCGGCGACGTCGAGCGCGGCGTCGAAGAAGGCGCCGTCGCGCGGCCAGTCGAGCCCGTAGGGCGCCTGCCGCGCGATGGAGGCGACGATGGCGCCGCTCTCGGCGTCCGTCCCGACGCGCAGGTTCAGGAGGACGCGCTTGCAGAGCGCCTTCAGGCGGTCGCTCCCCTTCTTCGGCAGCCGGGCGCGGGCGAGCCAGGCGCGCGACTCGGCGACGACCGCGGCGCGGTGCTCGGCGAAGGCCTTCTCGCGGGCGACGTCGAGCCCGGCGAGGGCGTCGTCGGCGCCCGACGCGGCGGCGAGATAGAAGGTGACGCCGTCCTCGCCACCCGGGGCGACGTCGAGGGCGACGGCGAGGGCCTCGTTGACGCGCCCGGCGGCGCCGAAGGAGCCCGAGAGGACGCCGTCGGCGGCGTCGGCGCGGGCGTCCTGGGCGGGATCGGTGAAGCCCTCGCTCGCGATGAGGCCGGCGAGGGTCGTGTCGCAGCGGAGGACCGAGGCGATCGCCGGGTCGAGCGGGAGCGTGACGTCGGGGAAGACGGTCGACAGCGCGGTGAGGTTGTCGATGAGCTCGTCGGCGACGGCGCAGATGTCGGTCGGGTCGAAGCCGATCTGGTGCCCGGCGAGGGGGCGGTCGGCGCCGAGGGCGAGGTAGACGCCGGGGCCGTAGGTGGTGTCGAGGTCGGCGACGAAGGCGGCGGCGGCGCTCTCGGTGAGGGGCCCGCGGCGGAGCTCGTCGCCGATGGGGCCGTAGTCGGGGGCGGGGGGCGCGAGGATGTCGGCGATGGAGCTGATCTGCCCGTTCAGGGCGGGGTGGAAGTGGACGACCGCGGCGCGGCTCCGGTCGAAGAGGGCGGCGAAGTCGTTGTGGGCGTCGAGGGCCCAGTCGGCGAGGGGGAGCTGGGGCACGCGCGAGAGGGTCGGGGCGAGGTTCGCGTAGTCGATGACGGTGACGCCGGTGACCGGGGAGGCGGCGTCGGCGCGGACGTCGACGCGGCGGGCCCAGACGTCGCGGCCGTCGAGGACGAGGTCGGTGACGACGACGGTCAGGCCGAGGTCGGCGCGGGTGTAGGTCGTCTCGATGACGGGGGCCTCGGGGTCGCCGTAGCCCTGCGCGACGGTCCACGGCTCGTCGCGGACCCAGCCGAAGCCGCCGCCGGCGGCGGTGGTCCAGGCGATCCCGACCGACGCGCCCATGGCGGGGTCGGCCATGAGGAGGCGGCGCTGGCGCACGTCGAGGGCGTTCGAGCCGACGTGGAGGAGCTGGTCGGTGTAGGAGGGCGAGGGCCAGGTGAGGACGGCGAGGTCCCCGAGCGGGGAGACGCCGAGGGTGAGGGTGCCGTGGCCGGCGATGGCGTTGACGTTGCTCGCGCCGAAGATGTGCTCGATGAGGTCGATCTTGCTCGGACTCGGGCCGGGGCCGGGGCCCGGGTCGGCGGCGCCGGCGCGGGCCGCCGGGAGCGGGGCGACGAGGGCGAGCGCGAGCAGGGCGGCGACGGGAGCGGGGCGGCGGGGCATCGGGACCTCGTGCGCGGGGGCGCGGCCACGATAGCCAAGCGCGCGCCCCGGCGCCACCGCGGCCCGCCGCGCGTCGTCAGGCCTTCTTCTGCTCGGCCCGCACGGCGTCGATGCTCGCGAGGAACGCGCGCTCGGCGCGCTGCTCGGCCCACGAGCTCGCGAAGAAGAGCGGTCGCAGCGGGCTCTTCGCGTCGGGGGCGAGCTCCGACGGCGTCACGAGCGGGCGCCCCAGGCGCTCCTCGTAGAGCGCCGACCACTGCGTCAGCTCGGCCCGCACCTGCGCCTCGATCTCCGGGTCATGGTGCGCGTCCCACGACACGGTCTTCCCGTCCGCGCGCACCTGCGAGTCCCTCCCGACCGCGACCGACCCCTTCCCCTTCGTCGCGCCGAGGTAGTGCGCCCGCGCGAGCGCGTGGATCCGCTCGAGCTCCCCGCGGAGCTCCATCAGGAACGCCTGGTGCGTGCTGAGCTCCATGAGGTGCGCCTGGTCGACGAGCCCGTCCGCGACGAGGTCCGGGCTCTGCCCGCTGTGGCAGCAGTCGAGCACGAGCTCGACCGCCACCCCCTGCGCCCTCAGCGACGCGATCCACGTCGTCGTCGACGCGTGATGGAACACCTTCCCGTCCGCGAGCAGGAGCCCTTCACCAGCCGGGTACCCCGGCGGCGTCCCGTGCCCGGCGAAGTAGATCACCACTTGGTCGCCCGCGGCGGCCCCGTCGTGCAGCGCCTTCATCGCCCCGTGGAACGCGGTGAAGCCCGGGTCCACGAGGTGCTCGACCTCATAGCCGCGCGCGGTGAGCACCGCGTTCATGCTCGCCGCGTCGTTCTCCGCCCCCGGCAGCCACGACGCCCTGACGTACCGATGACACCCGACCACGAGCGCCCGCTTCTTCCCGAGCGCCGTCGCCCCCGCCTCGTCCTTGTCGGCGTCGACCTCGGCGTCCGTCCCCGGGAGGGCGAACATCTCGGCGTGCTGCTTCTGGTCGAGCTGGTCGCCGTCGATGAGGAGGGCGGCACACTCGGTGAGCGACAGCTCCGGGTTCGCGCGCATGAGCTCCGTCAGCCGCTTCGAGAAGAACCCGCGCTTCTCGTACTCGACGACGGGCCCCTTCGCATCCTCCGTCTCGGCGCCCCCCTTGTCGCCCTTCTTCTTCCCGCCGAACGCCTTCTTGAGCCGCTGCCAGAGCGTCGGCACCTCCTCGGGCGTCACCTCGGGCTTCGCCTCGGGCGGCGCCTCCTCCTTCGCGTCCGGGGCTCCCTCCTTCTCGACCATCCCCTCGTACGCGTACTGCTTCGCGTCCGCCGCGGCGATCACGGTCAGCGCCCCCTTGCCGGTCGCGAGCTCCTGGTCGGCCGCGAGGCGCCCAGCATTGACCGGCTCCGGCTCGTACGCCTTGCCGTCCTTCGTCACGAAGAGCTTGAGCGTCGCCGCCCCGAGACCGTAGGGCGCGAGCGTCTTCCCGAGCCGCGGCCAGACCGCCTGACCGATGCGCTCCCTGTCGTAGTTGCCCCCGGTCTTGCCCTCGGAGAGCTGCGCGGACGCCGCGCCGTTCAGGAGCACCCCGAGCCAGCTCTCGAGGCCCGCGAGCTCGGCGCCGTCCACGCGGGGCCCGGCGTCCTTCATGCCGTCGGCCGGCGTCAACGTCCCGGTCGCGGCCACGGCGACCGACACACGGCGCCCGTCGGGCGCCTGGAACACGACGTTCTCGCGCCGCGCGTCCATGTTCGGCTCGAGCTTCGCCCACGCCGCGTCCCCCGGGTCCGTGAGGCCCCAGGTCACCTCCTCGATCGTCGGGCGCGCCGCGTACCCGCCGACGCCGGCCGCGGCGTAGGCCCCGACCGCCTCGCGGATGGCCCCGTCGAGCGCCGCCGCGGCAGGGAGCTCGGCCGCCGGCCCCGGGACGAGCCCCTGCACCCGCTTCTGGATCGCGCCCGTCAGGCTCGGGACGATGACCTCACCCGCGTCCTTCCGGACGCTCCGCGGCTTCCCGGCGGGCGGCTCGAACGACATCGCGCCGCGCACGCGCGGCAGCAGCACCCCGCCGATCGCCTGCCCGGGCTGCACGTCCACCGTGAAGCGGTGCGTCAGCGCGCCGCCGGGCGCGAGCGCCTCCTCGCCCTCGGCGAACGACGCCCCGCGGAGCTCGCTCCGCGCGCGCTCCCCGCCCTCTCGACCGCCCGCCCCGACGGCGACGCCCGCGCCGCCGTTCGTGGTCCGATCCTCGCCCGCTCGCTGCTCGCGCGCCGCCGCCGTCATGCCCGCCTCCTCGCCGTGCCCGGAGAGGAGAGCATCGCGAGGTGCGGCGGCGGCCCGCAACGACGAGGCGCGCGATGTAGGGTTGGTGAAGGGCGGCGACGCGGGCGCGCCGACGCCCTCGGGGCGCGCCGCTACTGGCCCGAGGTGCCGCGGCAGACCGACGCCTGCTCGTCGATGGAGTCGGGCGACTCGCCGCAGGCGGCGACGATGTTGTCCGACAGATCACCGCAGGGATCGGTCGGGCAGCCGGCCTCGTCGCTCGCGTCCTCGCAGTCCGCCTCGCCGTCGCACTTGTAGCCCTGCGGGATCGAGGTGCTCCCGCCGTCGCAGACGAACGCCACGCAGCCGACCTCGTCCTCGCCGCCCGCGCAGTCCGGGTCGTCGTCGCACTTGAAGTGGAGCGGGATGTCCGTGCCGTCGGAGCACGTGAAGCGCTCGCCCTGGATGTAGCTGCATCCCTGCCGCTTCGCGCACGAGATGTAGTTCGACTCCACGCCGTAGAGGCACTCCGCGTAGGCCTTGTCGGCCGCGTTGCCGTCGAAGTAGGTCGTCATGCAGGTGATGTAGGAGGCGTCGATCGGGTCGCTCGACTCGGCCACGCACTGGGCCTGGCTCGGCGCGTCGCCGGACGCGACCTCGCAGGAGCAGTAGAAGGCCGTGGCCTGGTCGTTCAGCGACGCGAGCCGCTGCATGACCGGGGTGCTCGAGCCGTTGCCGCCGCTGTCGCCGCAGGCGGCGAGGGCGAGGAGGGCGAGGAGCGGCGTGACGACGGGGAGGGAGCGCATCGGGACCTCGATTCCGTGACGTTCGTTGTGAGCCGCGGAACGTAGTCGACCCCAGCGCCTGGTTCAAGCGCTCGCGCCACGCGCGGTGAGATGGTCGATGAAGGCGCGCAGCTTCGCCGGCATCTGCGCGCGGCTCGGGGTGTGGAGGTAGAAGCCGGGGAACGGCGGGCACCAGGCGTCGAGCACCGTGACGAGGCGCCCCGCGGCGACGTGATCGGCCACCTGCTCCTCCATCGCCATGGCGAGCCCGACGCCCGCGACCGCCGCCGCGACCATGAGCGCGCTGTCGTTCGTGACGAGCGGGCCGCCCACGTCGATCTCGACCGCGCGCCCGTCGCGCTCGAGCTCCCAGCGGTAGACGGCGCCGCTCGTCATGCGGAAGCGAACGCAGTCGTGGGCGTGCAGATCGGCCGGCTCGCGCGGCGTCCCGCGGCGCGCGAGGTAGGCCGGGGCGCCCACGATCACCGCGCGCAGCGGCCCCGTCAGCTTCACCGCGATCGTGTCGCGCGCGAGCATCTCACCGAGCCGGATCCCGGCGTCGTACCCCTCGGCGACGAGGTCCACGAGCCGATCCTCGGCCGTCACGTCGAGCACGACGTCGGGGTAGGCGCGCGCGAACGCGTCGAGCCGCGGCGCGATGAGGGTCGCCACCGCGAGCTTCGGGACCGTGAGCCGGAGCGTCCCGCGCGGCGCGTCGGCGGCCTCCTCGAGCGCCCCGAGCGCCGCGCCCACGCGGCCGAGCGCCGGCTCCAGCGCGTCGACCAGCACGCGCCCCGCCTCCGTCAGCCCGACCTTGCGCGTCGTCCGGTCGAGGAGGCGCACCGCGAGCCGCTCCTCGAGCGCTCGCACCGCCTGCGACACGGCCGACGGCGACACCCGCAGCGCCGTCGCCGCGCGCGTGAAGCTAACCTCGCGGGCCACGGCGGCGAACACCGCGGCGAGCCGCAGCACGTCGGGCTCGAGCGCGCGCCCGTCGATCTTGAAGCCTGGCTTCATGGTCCATGAAGAAGGTCGCCGTTTTCGTGCGCAATCGCAAGCCCTACGGTCGGACCATCCCTCGCGCCAGGAGCCTCACCGATGACCGCCCTCGACACCGCCTACACCCTCGGCCGCACCGGCCTCCGCGTGACCCGCCTCGCGCTCGGCGCGATGACCTTCGGCTCCGACTGGGGCTGGGGCGCCGACGAGGCCGCGTCGCGCGCCTTGTTCGACCGCTACCTCGACGCCGGCGGCAACTTCGTCGACACGGCCGACCTCTACTGCGGCGGCGAGTCCGAGCGGATGCTGGGCCGCTTCGTCGCGGACGCCGGGGCGCGCGACCGGCTCGTCATCGCGACGAAGTACGGCTACAGCGCGTCGCTCGGCGGGGCGCCGGCGAGCGCGAACACGGGCGGCAACCACCGCAAGAACCTGGTGCGCGCCGTGGAGGGCTCGCTCGCGCGCCTCGGCACCGACTACATCGACCTGCTCTGGACGCACATCTGGGACCGCCTGACGCCCGTCGACGAGGTCGCCCGCGCGCTCGACGACCTCGTGCGGGCCGGGAAGGTGCGCTACGTCGGGCTCTCGAACGCGCCGGCCTGGTACGCGGCGCGCGCGCAGACGCTGGCCGAGCTGCGCGGCTGGGAGCCGATCGCGGCGCTCCAGCTCGAGTACTCGCTCGTCGAGCGGCAGCTCGAGCTCGAGCACGCCGACGCGGCGCAGCACCTCGGGATGGGGCTCGTCGCGTGGAGCCCGCTCGGGAGCGGGGTGCTGACGGGCAAGTACCGCCCGGGCGGCGCCGGGGAGGGGCGGCTAGCCGTGATGAAGGACAGCGGGAACCCGGTGTTCGAGAAGCTCACGCCCGCGAACTTCGCGATCCTCGAGGTCGTCGAGGCGGTGGCGCGCGAGCTCGGCCGGACGCCCGCGCAGGTGGCGCTGAACTGGGTCGCGACGCAGCCGGGGGTCGCCTCGGTGATCGTGGGGGCGACCAAGCTCTCGCAGCTCGACGACAACCTCGGCGCGCTCGACTTCGCGCTCCCGCCGGAGCTGCGCGCGCGCCTCGACGCGGTGAGCGCGCCCGAGCGCCGCTCGCCGTACGTGTTCTTCGAGCCAGCCATGCAGGCGATGGTGCACGGCGGCGCGGGCGTCGGCGACCGCCCGGACGGCTACCACGCGCCGGTGCGCGCAGCGGGCGGCGGGGCGAAGGTGAAGTAAAATGAGGGGCTATCGCCCCGAGAGCGCCGCCACGCGGTAGATGAAGGACTTCACGCGGAGGCCGCCGGCGCCGTCGTGCTCGATGACGAGGGGCGCGCCGAGGACGACCTTCTGCTCGCCGATGTCGGCGTCGCCGTAGCGCGTGGTGATGCCGTCGCCGACGGCCGCGTGGCGCGTGACGTCGATGGTGCCGTCGCCCGCGACGCTCACGTCGTAGCGCGAGCCGGAGCTCGTCTTGAACTGCGCGACGTCGGCGAGGGCGCGGCCGCCGCCGTCGGCGAGGGCGTCCTGGATCTCGAGGGCGAGGGCGCGGGCGCGGAGCTGGAGCTCGGCGCGATCGGCGTCCGTCGTGGCGTTGCCGGCGGCGTCGACGAGCACGCGGTAGCGGGTCGCCTTCACGCGGAGCTCGTCCGTGACGGGCTCGCTGTGGCCCGTGTCCTCCTCGGGCGTGAAGAGGAGGACCCCCTTCCGGAGGGTGACGTCGTCGGACGGGGCGAGGGCCGGGCCGGCGGCGATGGCGAGCGTCTCGCTTGTGCGGACGCGCCCGAGCTGGAGGCGGTCGCCGGTCTTGATGCGGTCGATGACGTCGCGCCCGGAGCGGCGCTTCCCGCGCTGGCGCGCGCTCGGGCGGTAGACCCAGGGGCGCTTGCCGTCGCCGTCGGGGCGGCCGAGCTCGACGATGGAGCCGGTGGCGGTGAGCGCGAGGACGGCGGTGTCCTCGGCGGGCTCGACGGCGCCGACGAGGTCGAGGCGGCCCTTCAGGACCTCGTCGCCGTAGCAGAGCATGGCGACGACGAGCTCGCGGGCGCGGAAGTCCCAGGCGACGCGGCAGCCGAAGGTCGCGTCGTCGCCGCGCGGATCGCCGGCGAGCTCGTTCGGGAAGCGGCGCTCGAGGACGATGCGCTCACCGTCCTCGAGGAGGTCGTGGAAGATGAGCCGCCCGTGGAGCTGGAGCCGCGCGTCGGCGGTCGCGTCGCGATAGACGGTCTCGATCGCCTCCATGTCGGTGAGCCGGACGGGGAACGCGACTGCCATCGGTGGGCCTCCTGTCATCCTGATTCGGATCGCGAGACCCGAGGATGCCCCTCCCCGGAGGATCCGCCAAGCCGTGGGGGCTTGACTTTGATTTCGATATCGAGAAATGATTTCCAAGATTGGAAACCAAAACCCGGAGACGACGACATGAAGCCCACGCCCGCCGGATGGCCCCGCATCTCCTCCTCGGTGTTCTACGACGACGCGGGCGCCGCGATCGACTGGCTCTGCGCGGCGTTCGGCTTCGAGGTGCGCCTCCGGATCGAGGGCGAGGGGGGGCGCATCGAGCACTCGGAGCTCACGTTCGGCGACGACGGGCTCGTGATGGTGTCGAGCTCGGGCGGCGGCTCGCATCGCGGCGCCAGCATGCCGCTCGTGAGCCCGCGGCAGCTCGGCGGGCGCTCGACGCAGACGCTCTGCCTCTTCGTGGACGACGTCGACGCGCACTGCGAGCACGCGCGCGCCGCCGGCGCCTCCATCGCGGACGAGCCGACGACGAACGACTACGGCGAGGACTACTGGGCGGATCGCAGCTACCGGGCGATCGACCCGGAGGGCCACCACTGGTGGTTCATGCAGCGCATGCGGACGGGTGGGAAGCCGGTTGCCTGAGGCGGAGCCGGTGGACGCGCTGCTCGGCGCGCTCGCGGACCCGACGCGGCTCGCGATCGTGCGGGCGCTCGGGGCGGAGCCGCGGCGCTCGGGGGAGCTCGCGGCGGCGCTCGACGTGAGCCGGCCGGCGATGAGCCGGCACCTGCGGGCGCTGCGCGACGCGGGCGTCGTGACGGACGAGATCCTGGCCGACGACGGGCGCGGGCGCGTGTACCGCCTGCGGCGGGAGCCCTTCGAGGCGCTCCGGGGCTTCGTCGACGAGGTGGAGGCGTTCTGGGGCGAGCAGCTCGCGGCGTTCGCGGCGCACGTGGAGTCGGGCGCGCGCGGGAGGGGGCGATGAGCGAGGCGCGGGCGGCGGACCAGGCGCGGGTGTCGGTGTCGGTGTCGGTGCCGCCGGCGGAGGCGTTCCGGGTGTTCACGGAGGAGATCGACCTCTGGTGGCGGCGCGGGCCGGCGTTCCGTGCGGGGGGTGGGCGCGGCGGGATCATCGCGGTCGAGCCGGGGGTCGGCGGGCGGATCGTGGAGACGTATGAGGGCGACGACGGCGAGCGCGCCTTCGTGCGCGGGGTGGTGACGGCCTGGGAGCCGCCGGGGCGGCTCGCGTTCGAGTGGCGGGCGGTGAACTTCGGGCCGGGCGACACGACGTGGGTGGAGGTCGTGTTCGCGGCGACGGCGCGCGGGACGATGGTGACGGTGACGCACGGCGGCTGGGCGGGGCTCAGGCCGGACCACCCGGTGTTCCACGGGGAGGCGCTGGGGCGGGCGCTCCGGCGGGTGGCGCTCTGGTGGGGGGAGCTGGCGACGTCGCTCAGGGAGCACCTGGGAGCCTGTAGCGCATAGATGCTTCGGCGTCTTCGGGCGTTCTCGGGCGTCTCGGCGTTCCAAGACCGCTGCGGCGAACCTGCTGTGGCCGCCGGGTAGCGCGCTAGGAGGTCGGTGACGGTAATCCCGTTGACGCGATGGCGTGCGCCCGCCAGAGTCCCGGGACCGCGAGGTTCCGACACATCTTGGCAGGCGAGGGGTAGAATGAAGCGATACCGTGTAGCGGCGCTGGTTGGCGCTGTGGCGATGATGGGCGTGGTGGCGTGTGACAGCGGCGGCTCGAGCGGCGGGACGACGGCCGACACGGCGGTCGGCAACGACGTGAACACGAGCGACGCGGTGGGCGGCGACGCGACGGCCGAGGCGGACACGACGACGGCCGGCGCGGACACGTCGACGGAGGACACGGCGGTCGCGCAGGACACGGCGGTCGCGCAGGACACGGCGGTCGCACAGGACACGGCGGTGGCCGAGGACACGGCGGTCGCGCAGGACACGAGCACGGGCACCGACACGGTGACGCCGCTCACGGGCAACGGCGCCTGCGAGGAGCCGCCGGTGTTCGGCGAGATCACGCACGTGACCTCGCTCCGGATCCCGACCGAGGTCGCCAGCTACGGCTGCGACTCCAACGGCGACGGCTCGGTCACGGACAAGGACGGCAACGTCAACGCCCTCGTCCAGTTCGCGCAGAGCCTCAATCTCGTGGATATCAACCAGACTATCGCGGAGAGCCTGGCTTCGGGCTCGATCCATCTCGGCGCCGACCTCAACGGACGCGTCGCCGACCCGCACGACTTCTTCGTGAATCTGTACCTCGGGAACGGCCCGCCGAGCGACTGCAACGACGTCGACGCGACGATGAGCGGTGGCAAGGTCGTCGCCACGAGCTGGAACGGGACGATGTGCCCCTTCGAGATCGATCCGAAGTCGTTCGCGGCGGACGGCTGCCCGATCATCACGATCCCGCGCGCCAAGATGACCGGGACGGCGCTCGCTGCCGGGCCCGAGACCTTCGCGCTGACTCTCCCGCTCGGGGAGCTCACCCTCAACGTGACCGTCGAGGAGGGCAAACTGTCCGGCACGGTGGCCGACGGCTTCTCGCTCACCAACGGGAAGCTCTGCGGCAGCATCCCAAAGGCGGTGCTGCAGCAAGCTCTGAACGAGGCGTGCTCGGTCGACGATCCGCCGAGCTTCTGCAGCTTCAAGGACGCCATCGCCGCAGTCCTCCAGTGCAACGACGGCGACACGATGTGCTCTATCGTCCTCGACCTCGCGTCGGGGCAGGCCTCCGAGTTCACGGTCGGTCAGTAGCGCGACTCGCGACCTCGCGGCGCCTTGTGCGGGTCGCAGGCCACCGGTAGCCTCTGGTGGCCTGCAACCCGGGGGGCGCATGAGTCGCGCGTCAGGAGCTCTCGCATGGATCCTCGTCATCGCCGCCGGAGGCGCGATGGCGGGGTGTTTCCCCGACGCGCCGAAGAAGTCGGCGGACGCGAGCGACACGCTCGTCGCCACGACCGACAGCGAGGACGCCGCCGGCGTCGATGTGAGTGACACCTCGTCGCGCGACGACGCAGACGCCAGCGTGCGGTGCGTGCGCGACGACCAGTGCGACCGGACGGACCTCTGCGCCCCCGAGCGCTGCGTCGAGGGGGCGTGCGTCGTGGCGCCCGTCGAATGCGCCACCTCGACCGTCACGTGCTGGACGCTCGCTTGCGACCCGGCGAACGGGACGTGTCAGCCGCGCCCCGAGACCGGGACGCCGTGTGACGACGACGATCCCTGCACGACCGCGAGCTCGTGCCACGCCGGTACCTGTGAAGGCGATGAGGACGTGGTCTGCGAGCCGCTCTCCGCCTGCCACGACGCCGGCGTGTGCGACGACACGAGTGGTGTGTGCTCGACGCCCGTGAGGCGAAAGGGCTTTGAGTGCCCGCTCGGTGAGGCGACAGGCCATTGTAGCGAGGGGACCTGCTTCAGGAGGCAGGTCGCGCTCGGAGGGGCGCCGTGTGTGCTTTTCGACAACGCTGTGCGCTGCTGGGGGATCGGTCAGCTCGCGTCCGGCGGCAGGCTCTGGCGCTTCGAACGGGAGATCGCGGAGATAGGCACCGGGGTCGGGTCAGCCTGCGCGCGTTTCGTCGATGGCGGGGTCCGATGCTGGAGCCTGGGCGATAGCGTCGATCCGGCGATCCTCGGACAGGGTCCCATCACGGTCGACGATCCGACGGACCCCGCGAAGCTCGCCGACATCCGCCTCGGAGGCTCCGCGACGTCCCTCTCGGTGGCGGGCTACGTCGCGTGCGCAAGCCTCGTCGATGGGGGGCTCAGGTGTTGGGGATACGATGGGGCAGCGCTCGGCGCGGGGGGTATCTCGAGCATTGGCGACGACGAAGCGCCTGCCGATGTGCCGCTCGATGTCGGAGACCTCCACTTCGTCCACGTCGCGACGGGCTACGGCGCCACCTGCGCCGTCACGGACGACGGTCGGTTGCGCTGCTGGGGAACTGGGGCTCACGGAGCGCTCGGGAACGGTCATCTGGACTCTTTCGGGGATGATCCGGGTGAGACGCCTGCTACGGCCGGCGACACGCCCGTGGGCTTCCTTGTTCGCCGCGTGGCGATCGGCCTCGGCTTCGTGTGTGCCCTCTCCCAGAGCGGCGCGGTGCGTTGCTGGGGGCGCGGCGCAGAAGGCCAGCTCGGCAACCGCCGCGTCGTCGACATAGGTGACGACGAGGCCCCATCCTCGACGATCAGCGTCGAGCTCGGCGAGCCCGCGCTCGCGATCGCCGCCGGTGGCTTCAACGCGTGCGCTGTGCTCGCGAGCGGCGTTCGCTGTTGGGGTTGGGGACATACGGGGATCAACGGACAGGGCGACGAGGAGAACCTCGGCGACGACGAGCGCGTCGACAGCGTGCCCCTCGTGCCGCTCGGCGACGCCCCCCACAGTATCGCCGTCAACGGTGCCGGAGCCGCCGCGTGCGCAATCGTCGCTGGCGGTGAGCTCAACTGCTGGGGGCTCGCGACGCTCACCGGCTATGGCGACGGCGTCGACCGCGGCGCGGTCCCCGGCACGATGCCGCCCGGCCCGGTGCCGTTCGAGTAGGCGCCTCGCCTTTTTCGGCCCCTCGCCCACCCCGCGCTTCAGAAACCGCGCCGCGCGCCCGACTCCTCTCCCGACGAGTACGACGACGACGGCGGAGGTGCGCGATGGTGGCGACGGGACGACACGACCGACCCGGGCGGGCCGACAGGACCGTGGAGCTCACGAGCGTCGCCGACGCCGCCGCCACCTTGATGCTCGACGCGCGCCGCCCCGCCGCCCTCGACCCGCGCACGCTCCTCGTCGCCACCAACGACGACGACCTCGCGTTCGACGACGACACCGACCTCGACGCCACCCTCGCCCCGCCCCTCCCCGGCCACGAGGCCCCGCCGCTCCCGCCCATCACGCGCCCCCCGCGCCCCGCCGCCGCCTCATCCCCCGGCAACGACGGCCGCTACGAGCTCGTCGGCAAGCTCGGCGCCGGCGGCATGGGCGAGGTCCTCGCCGCCCGCGACCGCGGCCTCCGCCGCCTCGTCGCCTTCAAGCGCCTCCTCCCCGAGGCCGCCGCCAACAAGGCCATCCTCGGGCGCTTCCTCAGCGAAGCCCAGATCACCTCGCAGCTCGACCACCCCAACGTCGTCCCGATCTACGGCCTCGAGGTCACCGAGTCCGGCTCCCTCGCCTACGCCATGAAGATGATCCACGGCGTCGAGCTCGCCGACATCATCAAGCGCGCCCGCGCCGCCGAGGCCGACGGCCGCCCCGTCGACGAGCACGAGGACCTCCCCGCCCGCCTCGAGATCTTCGTCAAGGTCTGCGACGCCATGGCCTTCGCCCACGACAAGGGCGTCCTCCACCGCGACCTCAAGCCCGGCAACGTCATGGTCGGCGAGCACGGCGCCGTCTACGTCGTCGACTGGGGCATCGCCCGCCTCATCGGCCCCGCCGGCGCCACCTGGGACAAGGACGGCGGCGTCGTCCTCCACGCCGGCGACGACGACCTCGCCGACATCACCCGCACCCGCGTCGGCGACGCCCTCGGCACCCCCGTCTACATGTCCCCCGAGCAAGCCAAGGGCGACAACGACGCCCTCGACGCTCGCAGCGACGTCTTCACCCTCGGCCTCATCCTCGCGGAGCTCGTCACCCTCGAGCGCGCCCGCACCGGCGGCAGCCTCGGCGAGGTCCTCCTCGCCGCCCTCGAGGGCCGCCGCGCCCCCGTCCCCCACAAGACGAAGCACGGCCGCCGCGTCCCCGGCGAGCTCGCCGCCATCGTCGACAAGGCCACCGCCCCCGCCCGCGACGCCCGCTACCCCACCGTCGACGCCCTCGCCGACGACGTCCGCCGCTACCTCAAGGGCGACGCCGTCCTCGCCCGCCCCGACTCCCCCCTCCAGAAGGCCGCCCGCTGGCTCGCCAAGCACCGCGGCGCCGCCCTCGCCCTCCTCTTCGTCCTCGGCGTCGTCGTCCCCGCCGGCGGCGTCATCGCCGGCCTCCTCGCCCATGACGCCCGCGTCGAGACCCTCCACCGCCGCGAAGAGGCCCTCACCACCCTCGTCTCCGCCGTCGCCCAGCGCGCCGCCCACCTCGACGCCGAGCTCCACGCCTACGAGGGCGTCGCCGCCAACGCCGCCGGCGCCCTCTCCGCCCTCGCCGCCGTCGTCGCCGACGAGGCCGAGAACGGCCCCGCCCGCCGCTACCTCGCCGAGCACGTCGCCGACCTCGTCCGCGCCGAGCCCGGCACCCGCAGCGTCGCCCGCCTGCGCCTCCGCTCCGCCGACGGCCGCTTCGACTTCGCCTTCCCCGACGCCGACGCCGACGCCACCACGCCGTCCGCGGCCGCGCCCGCCTGGACCACCCACCACGAGGGCGCCGACCTCGCCATCCGCTACGAGGCCCCGGCCCGCCTCCCCGGCGGCGCCGCCGCTGGCGCGGTCGTCCTCGACGTCGGCCCCGCCTCGCTCCGCGACGACCTCGACGTCCCGGCGAGCTCCGCCGTCGTCGAGTCGCTGCTGCTCGAGCGCGACGGCACCGTCGCCGGCTGGGTCTCCCACGGCGGGAGCGCCGCGGACAGCGCCCGCGCCCTCGTCACGAAGGTGCTGCCGCCGCTCTTCGCCGGCGCGTCCGCCGACTGGATCCAGCTCACGGACGAAGGCCGCGACGTGCTCGTCGCCTGGCACCGCGTCGACGCGCTCGGCTGGTACTACGTCGTCGTGGCCGACCTCGCGATCCTCGAGGCCAAGGGGCTCGACGACCTCTCGGCCGCGCGGAGCATGGCCGCGGCGCCGTGAGCGGCGCGCCCTCCGCCGATGATCACGCGATGAGGCGCAGCACCGACTGCTGGCGCGTGTCCGGCAGCGACGCGAGCGCCGCGATCATGCCCTTCCGGCTCTGGATCGCCTGCTCCGACATGTCCTTGCTCACCTCGAGCGCCGTCGACACCGCCGGCGCGCTCGCGCTCTCGCCCTCGCCGGACGGCGGCGCCGCCTCGCTCGTCGGCGCGGCGGCCTCGCTCTGCGGAGGCGCCTCCGGCGCCGGCTCGGGCCGCGCCTCCGACGTCTCGCTCGGCGCCTGCCGCGCGACGACCTTGGCCGCCGCCTCGCGCGCGCCGGCGCTGATCGACACCGTGTCGCGCGTCGTGAGGCGCGGGATCCCCGACCCGTCCTCCTGCACGCCGTAGCGCGCCTTCATCAGCGCCGTGCGCGTCGACGCCGCGAGCGACGGGTTCGGGATGCTCGTGGAGCTCTTGATGGACATGGCTCTCCTCGTGTCTCGATGGGTCCTGTCGTCGGCCGGCCCCGGCAGATCAGCCGACCAGCGAGAAGCCGACCGCGTTCTGCCCGGCGATGGCGTGCGCCGACATGATCGTGTCGAGCGAGCCCGAGAGCCGGTTGAAGAACGCCTCGACCTGCTGCGATGAGCCGCTCTGCTCGTGCTTGGCGTACTCCGCGGCGCCCTTCGCCGCGGCACCCGCCGGCGCCGCGTCCTGCGGCGGCTCCGGCGGCGGGAGCTCGCTCGCGAGCGGCGACGCCGCCTGCTCGGACGCCCCGTTGGCCGCCGACGCCGTCGACGCCCCGCTCCCCGGGTCGACCCGCTCCGAGCCCTGGCCGCCGTGCCCGCCGAGTGCCCGCTCCGGGCCGCGACCGTGCTTGCCGCGGTCCGGCGCGAGCGCGCTCGCGTCCCCGGTGTCCGACGCCGCCTGGAGTTTGTCGGCGAACTGCGCCATGTGCGCCGCCGCCTGCCCCGTCTCGTGGGTCGCCTGCTCCCGGACTCGCGTCGCGAGCTCGCCGAGCACGCGCTTCGCCTGGTCGGGATCGGCCTTCACGAGGCTCTGGACCTTGCTCGTGAAGCTCCCGAGCCCCGAGAGCCGCACGCCGTCGCCCTTGTCCCCGCCGCCGCCGCCGCCGCCACGCTCGGGCGCGTCGACGGACGACCGCGTCCGCTGCACCTCGTGCGTCTCCGCCGCCTGTTTCGTAGGCGCGACCGACGCCGCCATGACATGGCCGCCCGCTCGCGACGATGCCGATTGCACGTTCACGTGTGTACCGTCCTCGCGGGGTGCCGCAAATCACCCCACGCAGGATCCGTTCGTCGGTTCCCCGGAAGTCTTGAGCTTTTCCCCGGGTCGGGGCTCCGACCTCGCCCCACGGGCGGCCGCGAGCCCTCCGCCGCCCCCCGGCCGCGGGGGCGGCGACTTTCTCGATACAATGACCGCCTCGTTCGGTTATCCTCCCGCGACCTCACCCCGGAGGACGCCTGCATGGATCTCCGCCCCGCGCTCGCGCTCACCGCCGCGACGCTCGCGCTCATCGCCTGTGACGCCCCCGTGACGCACCGCGTCACGAGCGTCGAGCACGCCCGACCGACCGCCCTCGCAGCGGCGCCCGCGCCCGACGCCCCGGCGGACGAGCCCGCCGTCGTCGACCCCGAGGAGCCCACGGATCCGGCCGGCCCCGCCGACCCCGGCCCGGCGGACCCGACGACCCCGGACGACCCCGCTCCGCCGGACCCGGTCGCCCCCGAGGAGCCGCCGGTCCCGCCCGGGCCCGAGGCCTGCCCCGCGGGCGTCACCTGCGTCGGCGCCTTCCCGTTCTTCGACGACGGCGACACCACGCTCGCCCCGTCGGTCATCGACCGCTACGGCTGCGCGCCCGGCACCGACGAGGGCGGCCCCGAGGTCGTCTACCGCGTCACCCTCCCGAGCGAGGGGCTGCTCGTCGCCTCCGTGGACGGCCTCCCGCCCGGGGTGGACGTCGACGTGCACATCCTCGCGGACGCCCCCGGCGCCGCCGCGCCCGACCCGAGCGCCTGTGTCGACCGCGGTCACTGGGAGGCCGCCGCGCGCCTCCCGGCCGGACACGCCTGGGTCGTCGTCGACTCCTGGGTGAACGCCTCGGGCACGGCGCTGTCGGGCCCCTACACGCTCACGCTCGGCTTCACGGCGCCCGCCGACCACGAGGACCTCGACCTCGATCGCGAGGTCCTCTCGGCGGCGCTCTACGCGTTCGACGCCGCCTGGAAGGCCGGCGAGACCGACCGCCTCGAGCTCACGGTCATCGACTTCTCGCTCCACTCCGTGCACCGGCGCCTGTGGACCCTCGATCTGCGCGACGGGAGCGTGCTCTTCCACCAGCGCGTCAGCCACGGCGAGGGCAGCGCCGACGCCGCCGACCCCGGCTGGGCCGTCGCCTTCTCGAACACCGAGGGCAGCCACCAGTCGAGCCTCGGGCTCATGCGCACGGCGAGCCGCTACCAGAGCGCCGACAACGGCCTCTCGCTCCGCCTCGACGGCCTCGACGACGGCGTGAACGACGCCGTCCGGAGCCGCGTCATCGTCATCCACAGCGACAGCTACGCGACCGACGCCTTCGCCGCCGCGCACGGCCGCATGGGGCTCTCCTGGGGCTGCCAGGTGGTCGATCCCGCCGTCATCGCCGAGCTCGTCGACACGATCGAGGGCGGCGCGCTCGTGTTCAGCTGGTACCCAGACCCGACGTGGCTCGCGAGCTCCGCCTGGCTCGCGGGCTGGACGCCGCCCGCGCCCTGAACGCGCGGTAGCCCTCTCGCCCGAACGGCGTTCGTGCTATCTTCGGAGCGGTGCACGAATCACCGTTCCTCACCGATCTCGCCATGGTCCTCGGAGTCGCAGGCCTCGCGGCCATCGTGCTCCGCCTCCTGAACCAGCCCACCGTCCTCGGCTACCTCTTCGCCGGGCTCGTCGTGGGCCCATCGCTGCCGATCCCGCTCTTCGCGGACCAGTCGCGCGTGGCGCCCCTCGCCGAGCTCGGCGTGGTGCTCGTCATGTTCGCCATCGGCCTCGAGCTGCGCGTCGCGAAGCTCCTGAAGATGCTGCCGACGGCCGGCCTCACGGCGCTCGTGCAGATCAGCGTCATGATCTGGGCCGGCTTCTCCGTCGGCCAGCTCCTCGGCTGGAGCACCGTCGAGTCCATCTTCCTCGGCGCCTCGATCGCGATCTCGTCGACCATGGTCGTGTCCAAGGTCTTCGCCTTCCGCCCCGTCCCGGACGACGTCCGCGAGCTCGTCTTCGGCGTGCTCGTCATCCAGGACGTCGCCGCCGTTGTGCTCATCGCGGCCATGTCCGCCGTCGCCGCGGGCGGCGACCTGTCCCCGGCCGAGCTCGGCGCGACCCTCCTCGAGCTCGCCGGGGTCCTCCTCGGGCTCGTGGTGGTCGGCCTCCTCGTCGTGTCGCGCCTCGCCCGCGCGGTCGTGCGCCTCCGGAGCGCCGAGCTCACGGTCGTCTTCGCCGTCGGCCTCGCCTTCACCTACGCCGAGCTCGCCGCGCTCCTCGGCTACTCCGTCGCCCTCGGCGCCTTCATCGCCGGCGTCGCGGTCGCCGAGTCGGGCGAGGGGCACGAGGTCGAGCACGCCATCGCCCCCGTGCGCGACGTGTTCGCCGCCATCTTCTTCGTGTCCATCGGCATGGGCGTGAACCCCGCCGCGGCCCTCGAGACGCTCCCCATCGCGCTCCTCGTCGCGGCCGTCGTCGTCGCGGCGCAGCTCGGGGCCGTGAGCGTCGGCGCCGTCATCTCGGGGAACGGCCTCCGCCGCGCCATCCCAGCCGGGCTCGCGCTCGGACAGGTCGGCGAGTTCGGCTTCATCATCGCGACGATCGGCGTCGGCGACGCGCACACCCCGGGCCCCGTGAAGGTCGCGCTCGGGCCGGTGCTCGTGACCGCCGCCGTCATCACGACGTTCACGACGCCGCTCGCCGTGCGCTCCGCCGGCGCCGTCGTGCGCTGGGTCGACCGCGCCGCGCCGCGACGCCTGCAGCACTTCCTCGGGCTCTACGAGACCTGGCTCGAGACCGTGCGCACCCGCCGCGACGCGCGCCTCCAGGTGCCGCTCTGGCGCGCCGCCCGCGGCGTCACGCTCGACCTCGTCGGCCTCCTCGTGCTCCTCGCCGTGACCATCGTCTGGCTCCCCGCGGCCGCCGACTGGCTCGCCGCGAAGGCCGGGCTCGACGCCGTGCTCGCGCGCGTGCTCGTGGCCGCCGCGGCGCTGCTCGTCGCGAGCCCGATGCTCGTCGGGCTCGTCCGGAGCGCGGTCGTCTTCGTGCGGCGCGCCGGCGAGCGCGTGCTGCCCGGCGACCGCGAGCCGTCGATCGCCGAGAAGGTCGGCGCCCACGCGCTCCGCGTGATGCTGACGCTCGGGCTCGTGCTCGGCGTGGGCGTGCCGACGATGGCCGTCCTGCGGCCGCTCACGGGCGGCTTCTACGGCGTGCTGGTGCTGGTCATCGCCGTCGGCGCCGTCGCCGTGTACCTCTGGCGGCAGGCCGGGCGCCTCGAGGACGAGCTCCGGACGGGCGCCGAGCGCGTCGCGGAGCTCCTCGCCACCGCCGGTGGCGCCGACGCCGTGGCGGAAGCGGAGCACGCCGCCGCCCCGGCCCCCCCGGAGGCCGAGCAGGAGCCGCCCACCGCGCGTCGCCGGCGCGACTCGACGGCCGAGATCCCGGCGCTCCTCCCGGGCATCGCCGACACCGCGCTCGTCTACGTCGGCGAGGCCGCCCACGCCGCCGGGCGCACGCTCCGCGAGGTCGACCTCCGCTCGCGCGTCGGCGCGACCGTCGTCGCCATCCACCGCAAGGGCGGCGCGGCGGAGGTGCTGCCGAGCGGCGGGACCCGCCTCGAGGCGGGCGACCTGCTCGCCCTCACCGGCACCCGCGACGCCATCCGCGACGCCGCCGCCCTCCTCGAGCGCGGCGCGACCGGCAGCGGCGCCGCGGCCGTCGCGCCCGCCACGTAGGGACCTTTTTGTCACCTTTCGCCGTTGACATGACCCCGCGGTCCCCGCACCCTGACTTGGCGTCCCACTCACCCGGAGGTCATTCATGCGTTCACGTCTCGTGACGGGCGTCAGCTGTCTCGTGCTCATCCTCGGCGCCTGCGGCGACGACGACGACGGCGGCGGCGCCGACACGACCGTCCAGGACACGCAGATCGCGGACACCGCGACCGACGCGGTCGCGACCGACACCGTCGTCGCGGACACGGCGGTCGCCGACACGGCCGCGCCGGTCGACACGGTCGCGGCCGACACGGCCGACACCGCGACCCCCGAGGACACCGAGCCCGGCGACACCGCCGACACGGCGACCCCCGAGGACACGGAGCCCGGCGACACCGCCGACACCGCGACCCCCGAGGACACGGAGCCCGGCGACACCGCCGACACGGCCGCCCCCGAGGACACGACGCCGCCCCAGGACACGGCCCCCGCCTGCGCCTCGCGCGCGACGACGCTCGCGGGCGGCAGCGGGCAGAAGGTGGTCATCGAGGCGGTCCGCTTCGGCGCGTCGACGGACGTCGCGATCGTGCGCAACGTGAGCGCCTCGCCGGTGACGATCACGAGCGCCTGGCAGTGGTGCAGCATCCCCGACTACGGCGGCGTCACGGCCGCGAGCGTCACGCTGCAGCCGCAGGAGTCCATGCAGTTCACGCTCCCGATCCCCATCGGCGCCGCTGACGAGCTCGCGCTCTACCACAGCTCGACCTACGGCAGCTCGACCGACGTCGAGGCCTTCGTGCAGTGGGGCTCCGCGCAGAGCGGGCGCGTCGGCACCGCCGTGACCGCGGGCTACTGGTCCGCGAACGCCGACTTCATCGCCATCGAGGCCGGCGACGACGGCTTCATCGCCACCGGCGCGGCGAGCGCCGCAGGGCCGGGCGGCTTCGAGAGCGTCGCGCCCGCGTGCCCGCTCCAGTAGCCGGCGACGACGACGCCACCGGGGGCGCCCGCGCGGCGCTCCCGGAGCCGCTCGTGCTCTACGACGGCACCTGCGGGCTCTGCCACAGGAGCGTCCGCTTCATCCTGCGCCGCGATCACGCCGGGCGCGCCTCGTTCGCGCCCCTCCAGGGCCCGACGGCCGACCGCGTCCGCGCGGCCTTCCCCGGCGCGCTCCCCGACGGGCTCGACAGCGTCGTCGTGGTCGACGCGGGGCGCGTCTTCCTCCGGAGCCGCGCCTTCGCGCGGATCGCCCTCCTCTTCCGCGGCCCCTGGCGCGCGCTCTCCTGGGCGCGCTTCGTGCCCCGCTTCCTCGCCGACGCCGTCTACTGGGTCGTCGCGAAGACGCGCTACCGCCTCTTCGGGCGCCGCGACGCCTGCGACCTGCCGGCCCCCGACGAGCGCGCGCGCTTCCTCCCCTGACTGACACGCGCCGCCGAATGCGGCATGCTCGACGGCGGCTGACGGAACCGGCGTCGGAGTGCCCATGCCCACCCTCGAGCTCGACGTCTCGCGCGCTGGCGAGCCCCACCGACTGCGCTTCGACGGCGCGGCGCCGATCACCATCGGCACCGCCCCGGACGCCGTCGTGGCGCTCCCGCCCGACGACCCGGACGCTCACCCGCAGAGCGCCGTCATCACGTTCGTGGCGGGCGCCGGCTTCGTGCTCTCGGCGCGCGGCGCGACGACGCTCAACGACCGCCTCTTCCTCGGGGAGCGCGCGCTCGCGCCGGGCGACCGCCTCGGCTTCGGCCGCACCACGATCGTCGTGGCGGCGCGCGACGCGGACGACGCCCCCATCGACCTCCTCGCGGTGCGGGTCGAGCGCGAGCTCGCCGCGTTCAGGCAGGATCTCGCGCAGAACGTCTTCACGGAGCTCTCGACGACGTTCCCGGACGCGGTCGCCGAGCGCGGCGTGGACGTCGGCGCCGTGCGCGACCTCATCGACCGGCTCGCGGCGCGCCCGGACGCGACGCGCGCCGAGGGGGACGCGCTCGCGGAGCGGGCGCTCGAGGAGCTGCTCGGGATCACGGTCGAGCCGCGCCCGAGCGTGACCGACGCGGCCGGGCTCGCGGCGCTGAGCGGGGAGGCGCGCTTCGGCGGCGACGTCGTCCTCCGCGGGCTCACCCTCGACGACGCCGCGCTCGCCGCGCTCGCCGCGCTCGAGCAGGTCGACGGCGACCTCGTGCTCGACGGCTGCGGCGGCTTCGAGGCGCTCGAGCTGCCCCGCCTCGCCCACGTCGGGCGCCTCTTCGCGGTGCGCGGCGCCGAGGACCTCGCGCGGATCGCGCTCCCGGCGCTCCGGACGGCCGCGGAGCTGTCGCTCGTCGAGCTCCCCGCGCTCACGGCGCTCTCCCTGCCGGCGCTCACGACGCTCACGGGCGGCGCGCGCCTCTTCCGCTGCCACGCGCTCCGCGAGGCCGCCCTCCCCGCGCTCGTCGCGGTCGGGAGCGACGTCGGCGTCGCCGACTGCGCCGCGTTCGAGGCCCTGCGCGCGCCGGCGCTCGCGTCCTCCGGCGGGCACGTGCGCTTCGTGGGGACGCCCGCGCTCGCGCGCGTCGAGGTCGGCGCGCTGCGGGTCGTCGGCGGCGACATCGGGGTGCGCGACGCGCCGGCCCTCGAGCGGCTCGCGCTGCCGGCGCTCGAGCGCGTCGACGGGGCGCTGACCTTCCTCGCGGTGCCGCGGCTCGCGGCGCTCGACGCGCCGGCGCTCGAGGCCATCGGCGGCCAGGTCGGGCTCGCGGGGCCGAGCGCGCTCGCCGCGGTGTCGTGGCCGCGGCTCAGGCACGTCGCGGGGCGCGTGGTGCTCGGCTCGCTCGACGCGCTCGCGGCGATCGACCTGCCGCGCCTCGAGCGCGTCGGCGACGGGCTCGTCCTGAACACGCTGCCGGCGCTCGCGCGGCTCCGGGTGGACCGCCTGACGGCGCTCGGGCGGCTCGGGATCCGCGGCTGCCCGCGCCTCCCCGACGGCGACGTGCGGCGGGTCGTGATGACGCTCTACAGCGCGGGCTTCGCGGGGCAGATCGCCGTCGACCGCGAGGCGACCGAGGTCCTCGAGGGGGCGAGCGACTCGCGCGACGCGACGATCACGCTCGACCACGACCTCCTGCTCGGGGATCGCGACATCGACATGGAGGGCTTCCCCGCCCGCCTGCGGGTCGGCGGGCACCTCGCCGCGATGCGCGCGGCGTCGCCGGAGCGGCTGGCGCTGCTCGACCGCGTGACCGAGGTCACGGGCGACCTCCTGGTGACCCAGAACGGCGTCGACGTCGCGGAGATCGTCTTCCGCGGGCTCTGGCGCGTCGGCGGCAGCGTGTCCGCCGGGCTCGAGGGGCAGCTGCGCCGCCTCGGGCTGCCGGCGCTCGAGCGGGTCGGGCGGGCGCTCACGCTCGGCGGCGCCACGGCGCTCGAGGCGGTGGACCTCGGGGCGCTCGAGGAGGTCGAGGGCGACCTCACGTTCGCGCGGCTGCTCGCGCTCGGGCAGCTCGCGCTGCCGCGCCTCGCGCGCGTCGGTGGGCGCGTGCTGATCGGCGGGTTGCCGAGCCTCGAGGAGGTCGCGCTCCCGTCGCTCGTGGCGGCGACGGCCGTGAGGGTGGCGCAGTGCCCGC
>JACKFA010000016.1 GCA_020632715.1 Deltaproteobacteria bacterium | reverse complement strand
GGCGCCGTCGGCGGGCGCGCGCGGCTCTCTTCACGGCATCAGTCGGGCGACCCAGATCTGATTGCCGAGGCGCTGCCCGGTGACCCAGATCCGATCGTCGCCGTCGATCGCCACCCCGTTGGCGGAGGCCCACATGTCATCGTCGACGAGCTCGGTCCACACCTCGACGCCGGAGGAGGTCAGCTTGCGGATCCACGCGTTGCCGTTCTCGACGCCGACGACGACCGCGTCCCCCTTGCTGTCGACGGCGATCCCGTGGCCGCGATCGGCGTTGATCCCCTCGCTCGAGTGGGTCACCGTCCAGAGCTCGGCGCCGTCGGGACTGTGCTTGCGGACCCAGATGTCGGTCTTCGGCCCGCTGTAGCCCCCGGTCGCGTAGACCGAGCCGTCGCCGGCGACCGCGACGTCCCAGGCCGTGTCCCAGGCCGCGCCGTCGCCCTCGTTGTAGCCCCAGAGGGGGGCCGCGGCCGAGGTGAAGCGGCCGACCCAGAGGTCCTGGTCGCCGTTCTTCTCCCAGGTCCCGGCGACCAGGAGATCGCCGTTGGCGGCGAGGTCGATGCCGATCCCGTGGGTGACGAAGGGGACCGGCGCGACCGCGGTGTAGAGCTCGTCGCCGTCGGCGTCGTAGGCCCGGAGCACCAGGCGCTCGAAGGTGTTCATGTCGACGACGCCCATGCCGGCGACGTAGGCCCGGCCCTCGGCGTCGGTGACGACGGCCCAGGCGCGGTCGTAGCTCCCCTCGATGTCGACCGCGTCGGCGCTGACGAAGGAGCCGTCGGTGTTGTAGCGGAGGACGAGGATGTCGCCGTTGGTGCTCGTCCGGCCGACCGCCCAGATCCCGTCGGCGAGCCCGATCGCCACGCCCTCGCCCTGGCTGGTCGCGTCGTGCTCCTGCTCCCAGAGCATCGCGCCGGCTGGGCTGTACTTGCGGAGCCAGAGGTGCTCGGCGTTGGCCGGGCCGCGGTAGCCGACGACGACGCCGTCGCCGAGCCCGTCGACCGCGACCCCGCGCCCGGACTTCGAGCTCCCGCCGGTGGCGATCAGGTCCTGCCAGAGGAATTGGCTGCCGGTGAGCGCGCAGGCGTTGTCGCAGTAGTTCGCGTCGTCGTCGTCGCCGTCGTCGCAGGCCTCGACGCCCGCGTGGACGAGGCCGTCGCCGCAGACCGCGACCGCGCAGGCGCTCGTGCAGGCGGCGTCGTCGGCGTTCTTCGGGCCGTCGTCGCAGGCCTCGCCCTCGTCGACGAAGCCGTCGCCGCAGAAGCCCGCGCCGCCCGTCGAGCCGCCGCTCGTCGAGCCACCGCTCGAGGTGCCGTCGCTCGTCGACGCGTCGCCGGTGGTCGCGGTGCCGTCGCTCGTCGAGGTGCTCGCGCCGCTCGCCGATCCGTCGCTCCCGGAGGAGCCGGCGCTGGTCGCCGTCGCGGCGCCTGTCGTCGTCGCGAGCGAGGTGCCGGCGCTGCCCTCGGTGGTCGTCGAGGTCGCGCCGTCGGTCGCGCTCGCGCCCGAGCCGTCGTCGCCGCAGGCCGCGGGCGCGAGGGCGATCGCAAGGATGAGGAGGGAGCGGGATCTCGTGCGCACGGCGGCATCCTGGGCGAATCCGCGCGCGGCCGCAAGTGCCTTCGTACAACGTTCTTCGGGTGAATCGCCGCCCCTGCTCAGGCGCCGACGAGCGCCGCATCGAGCTCCGGGATCCCGGCCGCGAGGCGG
>JACKFA010000015.1 GCA_020632715.1 Deltaproteobacteria bacterium | reverse complement strand
GGCTCGCGAGCCCGGCCAGCGCGCTCGCCGCGGCCTCCTCGCCCCCCTGCCCCCCACGGAGCCTGGCCGCCACGTACTCCAAGGCGCACCGGTGGCTGAACATGTGCAGCCGCGCCGCGTCCGCCGCCGCCTTGTCGAGCCGCGCCAGCGCCACCTCCGGCTCCCCGCGCAGGTGCGCCGCCCCCGCCGCGAACGCCCCGCCCAGCACCAGCACCCGCGCGTCCGGCACCTCGCGGTCCGTCTTCGCCGCGAACCGGCTCGCCTCCTTCACCAGCTTCCGCCGCCGCCCGCCCGCCGGCAGCGTCGACGCCAGCAACAGCGCCGCCCGCGCCCGCCCCGACCGGCTCTCGATCCGGAACGCCTTCAGCTGCATCAGCTGCGACCGCCGCATCGGCCCCCACGCCTCCCGGCACAGCCGATACGCCTCCTCCCCGTCCCGCCGGTACAGCGCGAAGTGCGTCAGCTCGTACAGCGCCGCGATGTGCTCCACCTGGAACCCGCGGTCGCTGTACGCGTCCAGCGCCCCGCGCGTCTTCGCCTCCGCCTCCTCGAGCGTGTCCCGCACGAGCCCGTTCATCATCGTGTCGCGCACGAGGTACATGACCCGCGCGTAGTTGTCCCCGCGCGCCAGCGCGTCCTCCAGCTCCGCCCGGAACGCCCGCTCGTGCGCGTCGTACTCCCCCTGCCACACGAGCGCGTCGAGCAGGTGCGAGTACGCGAAGTTCAGCTCCCACGACACCCCGCGGCACCGCTCCCTGAGCCGCTTCAGCCCCGCCTCCATCGCCGCCACGCACGCCGGCCAGTCCGCGACGCTCCACCGCGCCGACCCCCGCATCAGGTCCACCATCGCCCGCGCCAGCGGGTCGTCCGTGCCGCGCGCCAGCGTCTCCGCCGCGTCCACCAGGTGCGTCGCCTGCGGCCCGAGCTCGCCGCCGCCCCCGAGCGCGTTCCGGTACCCGACCTCCGTCGCCAGCACCCGCGCCAGCCGGTTCGGCTCCCCCGCCTCGAGCGCCCAGTAGAGCCCCTGGTTGTGCACCTGGAACCCGCGCAGCGTGTCGAAGAGCGGCAGGATCGTCGCCACCTCGAGGCACCAGTCGATCTTCTTCAGCACGTCCGGCGCGATCTCCCCCTCCGACCGCAGCGCGTAGTGATAGCCGCGCCGCCAGAGCCTCAGCCGGCGCCACACGATCGACGGCAGCGCACGCAGGCTCGACCGCGACATCGCGATCCCGAACCGCCGGAACGTCGTCGCCGCCAGCGCGAGCCCCTCCGAGATGAAGCCCCCGTGCAGGAGCTCGAGCGCCGCCCGCCCGCGAAGCGCGTCCCCGCCGTCGTCTCCGGCCGCGTCCGCCGCCTCCAGGAAGACCCGCGCCGCCTCCTCGCAGCGCCCGCAGTTCACGAGCGCCTCCGCGTACGCGATCCGCCGCGCCCCCATGTCCCCCGGCGCGATCTCCTCGGCCAGCGCGAGCCCCAGCCGGCAGAGCTCCGCCGCCCGCTCGAACGCGTACCGCGCGTCCATCGCGGCGACGGCGTCGGTCACCAGCGCGTACGCGCGCGCCTTCTCCCCCGCCGCCGTGAAGTAGTCGACCAGGTGCTCCGGCTCGCCCGCGCCGAGCTCCTCGAGCGTCACGGCGAGCCGCAGGTTGGTCCGGCGCCGCTCCTCCTCGGGGAGCGCCGCCACGACCGCGTCCCGGAGCTGATCGTGGAACGGCTCGAGCAGGTGCCCCGTCGCCCCCGTGCGCCGGAGGAGCCCGCTCCGCAGGAGCCGCCGCGCCTCCCCGCCGCGGTAGCTCAGGTCCGCCGCGACCGTCGCCACGACGTCCGCGATCGGCGAGCGCGCGACGCACACCGAGCGCAGCACGCGCCGCGCGGTGTCGTCGAGGGAGGCGACCCGGCTCGCGAGGATCTGCGCGAGGTCCACGCCCTCGACCCCCTCCGCGGCGTGCAGCGCCGCCTGCGTCAGGAGCAGCGGGTGCCCGCCCGCCGTCCTGACGAGCCGCTCGGCCAGCTCTGCCACCAGGTCCGCCTCGCCGACCGTCCCCACCAGCGCCCGCGCCTCCTCGTCCGAGAGCGGCCCGAGCGGCAGCAGCGTGATCCCCGGCACCACCTCCTCGAGGTGCGCGCGACACGTCCCGTCCGCCGGCGTCAGCGGCCGGCTCGTGCACAGGACCAGCGCCCCCGCCGGCCACGACTGCCGCCCGATCTCCGCCAGCGTGAACGCCGTCTCGGACGGCCCCCACTGGAGATCGTCCACCCACACCACCAGCCGTCGCGCCCCGGCCACGTGGCGGAGCGCGGCCACCAGCGCCTGCGACGCCGCGCGCCGCTGCGCGAGCGGATCCGGTGGCAGCGTC
This sequence comes from Deltaproteobacteria bacterium, assembly GCA_020632715.1. Lineage (GTDB taxonomy): Bacteria > Myxococcota_A > UBA9042 > PHBI01 > PHBI01 > JACKFA01. Next base: position 39,841 of record JACKFA010000015.1, on the reverse strand, counting down.
ATCCCGGCGCCGCCCGCCCCCGTCAGCCGCTCCCGCGGCACCAGCTCGCGCCAGAACGGCACCCCCGCGATGGCGTCGAGCAGCGCCTCCGGCAGCGCCTCGCCCGCCTCGAGCTCGTCCGCGAGGAGCCCCGCGACCTGCTCCATGACCGCGTCGAGCCCGTTGTACGGCAGGCTCTCCCGCTGGCTGCACCGGCCCGCGAAGACCGCGGCGCGCCCGGCGTCCGCGACGCGCGTCAGCCACTCCGTCACGAGCGTCGTCTTCCCCATCCCCGACGGGCCCTCGATCAGCGCGTAGCGGACCCCCGCCCCGACGCCCTCGAAGAGCGCCTCGAGGCGCGCGACCTCGCCGCTCCGGCCCACGAAGGGGATCTCGCCCGCCGCCACCCGCCGCGTCGGCGCCGCGCCGTCACGCTCGGCCGGCAGGCGCCGTCGCGCCCACGCCCGCAGCTCCTCCTCCGACGGGCGCGCGCTCGCCTCGCGCGCGAGCAGCCTGTCGACGAGCGCCGCGTCCTCCGCGTCGAGCCCCGCGCACCGCGTCGCGATCGGCGGCGCGTCCGCCATGATCTTCGCCTGCAGCACGTCCATCGCGCTGCCCGAGAACGGCGGCTCCCCCGTCAGCAGCTCGAACGCCGTCACCCCGACGCCGTACCAGTCCGCCGCGTTCGTCGGCCGCCCGCCGACCGCCCGCTCCGGCGCGGCGTAGCGCGCCGTCCCGGCGAAGTAGCGCTGCGAGCTGCGGTCGCTCTCGGTCTCGCGGGCGAGCCCGGCGTCGACGAGCACGACGCGCCCCTCGTCCGTGACCAGCACGTTCGACGGCTTCACGTCCTGGTGCACGACGCCCCCCGCGTGCAGCGCGAGCAGCGCGTCGACGAGCTGCGCGAGGCACATGAGCGCGCGCTCCACGCGATCGTCCCCGGCCACCCAAACGTCCGCGGCGCTCCCCGCCACGAACTCCATGGTGAAGAAGCTCTCCTCCGAGGAGATGTGCAGCTCGTGGAGCTCGACGAGACCAGGGTGATCGAAGTCCTTCAGGATCCGGAACTCCGTCCGGAGCCGCGCGTCCTGCTCCGCGCCCCAGCCGCGCAGCATCTTCAGCGCCACCACGTGCGAGCGCACGCGGTCGAACGCCAGGAAGACCGCCCCGAAGCCCCCCTGGCCGAGCGGCCGCAGGTAACGATAGCGCGGGTCGCGCCACGGGCTCCCGTCCGACGGCCGCGCGGTCTGCGTGTCCGCGGCGGCGCCGGCGCCTCCCTCAGCGGCCGCCGCGGTCATGCCCTCGCCCCGCGCGGTCGCGCGTCGCAGGCCACCGCGCGCCTCGCCCGGCCGCCGCCTCCGTCGCCGTCCCTGCCACGCGTCACACGCCACCGCCCTGGAGCGCTCGCCCGGCGTCGTGACCCCAAGAGTGTAGCTGCATGGAGTTACGGTATCGCCACTCCGCGGGCGCCGTCAACGCGGCCGCGACGAGGTCCGCGCGCCCGTCGCGTGAATGTGGCGCTCGTCACATTTTGTCAGCGGCCGATGAGCCTCACGCAGCTCGTCACCGTCTCGCCGTTCTCGGGCGTCAGGATCCCCTCGTGCCAGCGGTACCCCGTCGTCACCGCGTAGGACACGCGATAGTCCCCAGCGAGGAGCCGCCACGCCCACCCCGTCGGCGCCGCGCCCGCGAGCTCGACCCGCATCGCCTCCGTCGCCCCCGCGTGCGTGAGGTCCATGAAGCCCTGGTCCGTCTCCGGCAGCGTCGTCGGCGCCGGCTGCCCGTTGAGCCGCACCGCGAACGTCAGATCCAGCGCCGACATCGGGATCGCGACGACCCCGCCGGCCTCCTTCACCTCCACCGTCGCGAACACCGTCTCCGGGTTCTCGGGCAGCACGATCCCCTCGCGCCACTCGTAGGACGCCCCGTGCCTGTAGCGCACGTCGTACCGCCCCGCGACGAGCCGCCAGTCCGGCCCGATGAGCTCCCCGCCGACCGGCCCGAGGTCCATCCACGCCGTCGCCCCCTCGTGCCGCATCGAGAGCCACCCCTGCTCGCTCTGCGGCAGGTTCGTCGGCACCGGCTGCCCGCCCATCCGCGCCGTGAACGTCACGGTCCCGGCCCGCACGTCGAGCGGCACCACGCCGCCCCCGACCGGCACGACGACCGTGCCGATCACGGTCTCCTCGTTCTCCGGCGTCAGGATCCCCGCCCGCCACTGGTGCGCCGCCGTCCGCCGGTACTGCACCTCGTACGTCCCCGCCACGAGCCGCCACGACTGCTCCGCCGGCCGCCCGACCACCGCCACGTCCATCCACGCCGTCTGCCCGCGGTGCCGGATCGCGAGCCACCCGAGCTCCGTGTCCGGCAGGTTCGTCGGCGCCGGCTGCCCGTTCACGCGCGGCTGGAACGTGACCGTCGCCGCGTCGAGCCGGATCTTCACCACCCCGTCGCTCTCGGGCACCACGACCGACGTGAACACCACCGGCTCGTTCTCCGGCGCGAGGATCCCGTCGCGCCACTGGTAGCTCCCGCCGCGCCGGTACTGCACGTCGTAGGTCCCGCGCAGGAGCCGCCAGCTGGGCCCGATCATCGGCCCCCCGAGCGCCCCGATCTGCGTCCATGCCGTCGCCCCGCGGTGCCGGATCCAGAGCGTCCCCTGCTCGCTCGCCGGCAGGTTCGTCGGCGCCGGCTGCCCGTCGAGCGTCACCTGGAACGTCACCGTCGACACCCCGAGGTCGAGGTCGATCGGCCCGCCCGCGGCCTTCACCTCGAAGCTCCCCCACGTCGTCGGCTCGTTCTCCGGCGCGAGCACCCCGTCGCGCCACGCGTAGCTCGCGCCGCGCTGGTACTGGTAGTCGTACTCCCCCGTCAGGAGCCGCCAGCTCGGCCCGATCATCGCCCCGCCGACCTCGCCCACGAGGATCCACTCGGTCGCGCCCCGGTGCCGCACGAGGAGCCGCCCGCGCTCCGACTCCGGCAGGTTCGTCGGCGCCGGCTGCCCGTTGACGCGCGCCCGGAACGTCACGTCCGCCGCGCCCACGTCCACGATCACGGTCCCGCCGCCCTCGGGCACCGTCACCGTCCGGAACGTCGTCTCCGGGTTCTCGGGCGCGAGGATCCCGTCGCGCCACGCGTACTGCGCCCCGCGCCGGTAGCGGACGTCGTACTCGCCCGGGATCAGGCGCCACGACGGCCCGTCGAGCGCCCCGCCGAGAACCCCGAGGAGATGCCACTCGGCGCTGTTCCGGTGCCGGTACGTCAGCATCCCCTGCTCGCTCGCCGGCAGGTTCGACGGCGCCGGCTGCCCGTTCACCCGCGCCTCGAAGACCACGTCCGCCGCGTAGAGGTTCAGCGGCACCACGACCGCGCCGTTCCGCCCGTCCACGACGTGATCGCACGTGCACGCCCCGGCGACGCAGCTCTCGTCGGGGCCGCAGCTCGTCGCCCCCTCACAGCGCCCCGCGACGCACGTCCCGCCCGACGAGCACGCCCCGTCGCCGCACGCCACGCCGTCACCGACCGGCGCGAGCGCGCACGCCCCCGCCCGGCAGACCCCCGTCATGCACGCCCCGTCCCCGGCGCACGGCGACGCCGCGCCGAGGTCGAGGCACGGGTCCGTGTCGAACTGGCCGCAGACGCGCGTCGCGTCGCCGTCGCAGACCCCTTCCCCAGCGGTCTCGCACTCGTCCTGGCACGTGTCGGAGCACACCCCGAGCGAGCACGTCGTCCCCGCCGCGCACGGGACGAGCGGCCCCCACTGGAGGCAGCCGTCGGCGCGGAGCTCGCAGGTCTGCGCGCCGCCCGCGGCGCACACCGCGCGCCCGACCTCGTCGCAGGTCGACGTGCACCCGCTCGGGTCGGTGTCGCCGCCGACGGTGTCGCCGCCGACGGTGTCGTCCGCGACGGTGTCGCCGCCCGTCGCGTCGCCGCCGAGCCCGCCGCCGCCGCCGCCGGCGCAGCCTGCGGCGCCGAGGAGGAGGAGCGCCCCGAGGCAGGTGGTGATCCAGGTCGTCGTCGCGGCAGGTCGGGTCGTCATGTCGGCTCCAGCGGGTTCGTCCGCGCGCCCGGCGCGGGGTTCGGGAAGTGGACACCCGCCGCCGCGCTCACCGCGACACACAGCCACTCACACTTCCGGGTCGCGGGGGCGCCGCGGCGCGGCGATGACGCTTGCGTTGCCGTCGCCCTCCGCTCAAAGTCGACGCACCCGGGCTCGGCCTACGCGAGCGGACCCTTTGCGCACCAACCTCGACAGCATCCCGACCCAGACGGCGCTCCACGGTCGCGAGACCGCCCTCGACGCGCTCGACGACTGGTTCGCCTCGCCGCTCGCCTCGGCCGCCCTCATCGGCGCGCCGGGCGTCGGCAAGACGGCCGTGCTGCGCGCGTTCGGCGCCGCCTGCGCCGCGGAGCGCGCGGGCGAGCTCGACGAGATCTGGTGGTGCGACGTCCGCGGCGTCACCACCCTCGAGGGCCTCCTCGCGCGCCTCGCCGCCGTCACCGGCGCCGCCGCGGACGACGTCGGCGACGTCATCCGCTCCGCCATGAGCCTCCTCGGCGCGCTCACCGCGCGCGGGCGCGTCCTGCTCCTCCTCGACGGCGTCGACACCCTCGTCGTGCAGGACCGCGGGCGCCTCCCGGCCGAGGTCTTCGACGCCACGCGCGTCCGCTGGGTCCTCTCCTCCCGCGTCACCACCGGCATCGCCGACCGCCGCATCTACCTCGGCCCGCTCGACCCCGACGCCGCCGTCGCCATCCTCGAGGAGAGCGCGCAGCGCGCAGGCGCCGAGCAGATCGAGGCCGCCCCCGGCGAGATGGCCGCCCTCGCCGAGCAGCTCGACAACATCCCGCTCGCGCTCGAGCTCGGCGGCCAGTGGCTCGCGACCCTCACCCCGCAGCAGCTCTCCGCGGCCCTCGCGCGCCACGCGAGCTTCCTCGCCGAAGACGACCACGCGAGCGGCCTCCAGCTCGCCCTCACCGAGACCTGGGCCCGCGCCGAGGCCGAGGACCGCGCCGCGATCACCGCCCTCTGCGCGCTCGAGACCGACTTCTCCGTGGAGCTCGCCGCCGCCGTCTGGGGCACGAGCCTCGTCGCCGCCGCGCGCCGCCTCCGCCGCCTCCAGTGGCTCTCGCTCGTCTGGGCCTCGTCCGACGGCGGCCAGCGGCGCTTCACCGTCTACATGGCCGTCCGCGGCTACGGCCTCCAGAGCGCCGCGCCCGCCGTCCTCGACGACGCGCGCGAGCGCGCCGCGCGCTGGCTCGCCGACCACTTCGAGACCTGGGATCTCGACGTCCGCCGCGCCGAGGCCCTGACGCTCCAGGCCGCGTTCGACTGGGCCATCGTCGCGCGCGTCCCGCTCGCGGCGCGCCTCGCCCTCGCGAGCCTCTCCATGGCCGAGGACGGCGACGCCTTCGCCGCCCGCCTCCGCCAGCTGAGCCTCGCCCTCGAGCGCGCCGTCGACAGCCCCGACCGCGAGGAGCAGGTCGTGGCGCAGCTCTACCACGCGATCGGCCGCGGGCACCTCCTCGCGCGCGACGCCGCGGGCGCCCTCGAGGCCCTCGAGCACGCCGCCGCCCTCGCCGCGACGGGCGCCGCCGGCCTCCGGGCGCGCGTAAGCTGCGCCCTCGCGCAGACCCGCCTCCTCGCGGGCGACCTCGACGCCGCCTACGCCGAGGCCACCCGGACGCTCGAGCTCGCCGACCCCGAGGACGCCGCGAGCCGCGTCGAGGCCGGCGGGGTGCTCGCCTTCCTCCACGCCGAGCGCCTCGAGGCCGCCGCCGCCCAGGCCGCCTACGAGGCCCTCCGGCGCGACGCCGAGTGGCGCGGCCGCGCCGCCGAGCTCGCCCTCGCCGACGCCTTCGCCTTCGGCCTGGTCGCCCTCACCGAGGCCGTCGAGCAGCTCACGGCCTCGCCACGCGTCGGGGCATCGCCCCGCGCCATCGCGGAGTACTGGCACCGCCGCGCCGAGACGATGCTCGCGCTCGGCGACCTCCCCGAGGCCGAGCGCTCCTACCGCGCCATCGTCGAGGAGAGCGGGCTCCGGCACGACGTGCGGCTCACGCGCGCCACGGCCGGCGGCCTCGCCGCGGCGCGCGCCGTGGCGGACGGCGGCGCCGTCGACCCGCTCCCGCTCGCGGAGCTCACGCGCTACTACGAGACCGGCGACTGGCGCTTCCTCGCCACCCGCGCCCGCCTCCACTGGGGCGTCGCCCTCGCGCTCGCCGGGCAGCCGCGCGCCGGCTGGCGGCAGCTCGAGCGCGCCCTCGCCGACGCCCACGCCCACGGGATGATCGCCCACCTGCTCGCCTTCCACGCGGTCGCGCGCGTCGTCGCCCACCTCGCGGGCCTGCCCGAGCGCATGCCGGCGTGGCCGGCCCAGTCCCCGGCGGGCGTCCCGCGTGGTGCGGGCCCGCTCTGGCTGCGCCACAGCCTCGCCCTCGCGGACGCCTGGGTCGCGGGGGCGCCGCTCCCGGCCTTCGACGGGCGCGAGCGCTGGTCGCAGCGCGCCATCCGGCGCCTCGCGGCCGCGGCCGACCGCCCGCCGACGGACGAGGGGGCGCTCTCGCCCGACGGCCCGCGCCTCGAGATCGGGCCCGACTGGCGCTGGTTCCGCGTGGGCGACGACCCGCCGGTGAGCCTCACGCGCCGGAACTCCGGTCGCCGGATCCTGCAGCACCTCGTCGGCATCGCGCGCGACGCGCCCGCCACGGTCGTGACGCGCGACGAGCTGCTCGAGATCGGCTGGCCGGGCGAGCGCATGATGGCCGAGTCCGGCTTCGCCCGCGTGCACACGACCCTCTGGCGCCTCCGCCAGCTCGGGCTCGGCGAGGTGCTCGTGAGCGAGGAGGACGGCTACCGCCTCCGCGACGACGTCGAGGTCGTGGGCGCCTGATCGCGCCGCGGCGCCGGATCAGCGGCGCGTCGGCGGCGCGAAGCCGGAGCCCGGGACCAGGCGGACGACGCGCGGCGCGGGCTCCTGGCCCGGCGACGCGGCGGCGAGCTCGGCGGCGGCGCGCTCGGCGGCGGCGCGGTCGGCCGTGGGGCCGACGACGACGTGGAAGCCGGCGGCTCCCAGCGCCTCCCCCGTGGCCGCGTCGGCGAGGCGCGAGGTCGGGAGGATCATGGCCCCCGAGGCGGGGCAGCGCCCGGGGCCGTCGCTGTCGCCGAGGGTCGGCGCCCCCGAGGCGACGCCCGCGCGGGCGCGCCACGGGCCGAAGAGCTTCGAGAGGTAGCGGTCGGTCTCGCCGGTCGCGACGGCGTACACGGGCGCCGCGGGCGCCGCGAAACCACCGTCCGCGCCCCACGAGAGCACGGCGAGGCCGTAGCCGCGGGTCTTCTCGCCCGCGTCCCCGGCCATGTCGACGAAGACGTCCCTGTGCACCCGGAAGAGCGTGAGCGCGCCGCCGAGCTCGGTGAAGCACGCCATCTGGAGCGCCTCCGTCTGCTCCTGCGGCGTGTCGCTCCAGACGGCCGACGGGTCGCTGAACATGCGCCCGAGCTCGACGATCGCCACCCGCGGCGGGCGCGTCGTGGCGACCACGAGCTCGTCGCGGTAGACCCCGTCGTCCGGGTCCCGGTGGCGCACCTGCGCGCGGGCGAAGACGTCGACGACGCCGTCGCCGTCGACGTCTGCGGGCTTCGGGGAGGGGCGCGGATCGGGCCCGACCACGAGCGCCGCCGAGCGCGCGACGACCGCGTCGCCGTCGGGCTCCGCGACCGCCCAGCGCCAGTCGGCGCTCCGGCGGGCGCCCTTCACGACCGTCCGCAGCACCACGAGCGCCGCGGGCGCCCCGCCGCCCGGCGCCCCGAGCACGGTGAGCTCCCGCACCGTCCAGTCGTCGCCCGGCCCGAGCGCCGCCCCGAGCGCCTCGAGCTCGCCGCGGGCGCCGTCGGGGAGGGCCTTCGGGGACGCGGCGCCGGGGGCCTGCGCGCCGAGCCAGGCCGCGAAGGCCGCTCCCGGCACCGACGCGAGCGCCGCGCCCGCGGCGACGTCGGCCTCGGTCGGGTCGGGGGCCGCGGTCGTGTCGGTGTCGGTGTCGGTGTCCTTGTCCGCCTCGCTCGGCGCGGCGGCCGCGGTGTCCGCCTCGCCCGGCTCCGCGGCTCCGGTGTCGGCCTCGATCGGCGCGGCGGCCGCGGTGTCGGCCTCGAGCGGCGCGGCGGGCGCGGCGGCGTCGGCCTCAGGCGGCTCGGCCGCCGCGGGCTCGGCGGCGTCGGCCTCGGCGGGTGGCGCGGCCGTCACGGGCGCTGCCGGGGCGTCGCCGGCTGGCCCGGGGGCCTCCTTGCCGCACCCGGCCGCGAGGGTGGCGATCAGGGCGACGGCGAGGGCGCGCAGCGTCATGGAGCCTCCTCTGGCGTGTCCGCGTTCCGGGCTCGAGAGTCCGGTGTTCTCTCGCTCCCGTCGAGCCCAAACGCGGCGGCGATCGCTCCGGCGCCCCGTATCTCGCAACTGCGAAAGGCGTCGCGACCGCTCCTTGAGCGAAATCTGTGACGATTGGTTACAACTCTCTGTTGCGCCGCGACGCAGACGTGGATCCCGCCGACCCCGCTCCGCTAGCGTCACGCGCCTGACCTGGGCGGGAGCGTGCGGCTCCGTCGGGTCCGTGCTCCACGCGTCCGCACCCGGCGTCTCCGCTCCGGGATCCAGCCGACACGGTCCCCGTGTCACCCGCCACGCCGGCCACCGCCGGCGCGGCGCCGCGGTGTCGACGCGCGCCTTCCAGGTCGGTCCCATGCGCCACATCGCCTCGTCGCTCACCCTCGCGCTCGCCGTGAGCCTCGCCCTCTCCGCCGCTGGCTGTAGCGGCGAGGATCCCCAGTCCGGCGACGTCGGCGGCGGCGACGTCGTCGACGTCGTCATCCCCGGCGAGGACACCGCCATCGTCGACGTCGGCGCGGACACCACCTCCGCGGACACCGCGCCGGAGGACACCACGCCCACCGAGGGCGGCTTCGGCTGGCCCTGCGAGACCAACGGCGACTGCCTCTCCGGCTGGTGCATCCGCACCGACGACGGCGACGTCTGCACCCGCGCCTGCGAGACGAGCTGCCCCGGCGACTGGCGCTGCGTCGGCGTCGCCACGAGCGGCGTGGACGTCTCCTTCCTCTGCTTCCCGCCCGAGAACCGCCTCTGCGACAGCTGCGCGGTCGACGCCGACTGCGCCGACGGCTACTGCGTCCTCGACCCCTCCGGCCACCCCGCCTGCACCCGCCCCTGCACCGACGGCGCGCAGTGCCCCGAGGGCTTCGCCTGCACCGAGACGACGAGCCTCCTCACCGGCCAGAGCTCCCTCCAGTGCGCCACCGCCGCCGACCGCTGCGCCTGCGACCCCGCCGCCCGCGGCGGCGACGCCCCCTGCGCGGTCGCCGACGAGAGCGCCGGCTGCTGGGTCGTCCAGGTCTGCGACGACGCCGGCGCCTGCGTCCCCGCCACCGCCGAGGAGTGCGCGGCCGGCGCCGCCTGCGAGCTCGCCCCCGCCGCCGCCGGCGCCGCCTGCGCCGACGACGGCCTCGTCTGCACCGTCGACACCTGCGACGGCGCCGGGAGCTGCGTCCACGCCCCGGCAACGCCGGCGCCACCTGCCGCGAGGCCGCCGGCGACTGCGACGTCGCCGAGGTCTGCGACGGCGTCAGCGCCGCCTGCCCCGCCGCCACCGTCACCTGCGCCGGCGCCTGCGGCCCGGCCGCCGGCGTGAGCGCGCTCGCCGCCCCGCGGCCGACCTCTGCGCCGAGGGCGAGCCGAGCGACGTCGTCGGCGACGGCCCCTTCACCTGGACCTGCGCCGGCGTCGGCGGCGCTGCCGACGCGACCTGCAGCGCCGACGCGAGCTGCGTCGCGGCGACCCTCAACTGGGGCGACGGCTGCGCCGCCGAGGTCGCCGTCTCCGAGCACGGCGCCACCGCGGCCCTCGAGAACGCGACCGCCGGCCTCGTCGGCGCCGCCACGGCCACCTGCGCCCAGGGCACGTGGTCGACGAGCGCCACCACCTGCGCGACCGTCGTCGCCGGCGCCTGCGGCGCGAACGACGGCCAGAGCCTCACGGCCGCCCCCACGGTGGGCCTCTGCGCCGCCGGCACCGCCAGCGCCGTCGCCGGCGCCGGCCCCTGGACGTGGACCTGCAGCGGCCAGAACGGCGGCGCCGCCGCCACCTGCACCGCCCACGAGAGCTGCCAGGCGGCCACCCTGAACTGGGCCGGCGGCTGCTCGGCCCCCCAGGAGGCCGCCGCCCACGGCTACGCCGGCACGCTCCCGAACAGCGCGAGCGGCTACACGGGCACGTCGAGCTTCGCCTGCGACGAGGGCGCGTGGATCACGGGCGACGGCAGCTGCGACGCCGTCGTCCCGGGCCTCTGCGGCGCCGCCCACGGCGGCAGCACCGCCGCCGCCCCGACGAGCGGCCTCTGCGACGCCGGCACCCCGACCGCCGTCGCGGGCGCCGGGCCCTTCACCTGGTCGTGCGTCGGCGAGCACGGCGGCGCCACGGTGAGCTGCGCGTCGAACCGCGGCTGCCCTGCCGCGACCCTCACCTGGGGCGCCGGCGCGAGCTGCTCGGCCCCCAGGCCGCCGCCGCGCACGGGGCGCGAGCGCGCCGGTCGACAACGCCGCGGCCGGCTGGGTCGGCGGCGCCACGGCGACCTGCGCCCAGGGGACCTGGACCACGAGCGCCGCGACCTGCACGCAGATCATCGCCGGCGCCTGCGGCACCGCCGCCGGCCAGAGCGCGCTCTCGCCGCCCGCGTCGGCCTCTGCGCCGCCGGCGCCCCTGGCGCCGTGTCGGGCGACGGCCCCTTCACCTGGACCTGCGCCGGCCAGGGCGGCGGCGCCGACGCGACCTGCAGCGCCGACAAGAGCTGCGCCGCCGCGACCCTCACCTGGGGCGACGGCTGCGCCGCGCAGGCGAGCGGCCAGCCGAGCGGCGCGACCGTGAGCGCCACGAACGGCTCGGCCGGCTGGGTCGGCGCGGCCACCGCGACCTGCACCCAGGGCGCGTGGAGCACGACCGGCGCGACCTGCACGGAGGTCATCCAGGCCGGCTGCGGGGCCGCCGCCGGGAAGAGCACCCTCGCCGCGCCGACGGCCGACCTCTGCGCCACGGGCGCCGCGAGCGCCGTCACGGGCGCCGGCCCTTCACGTGGACCTGCGCCGGCCAGGGCGGCGGCGCCGACGCCTCCTGCGCCTCGAACCGCGCCTGCGACGCCGCGACCCTGACCTGGGGCGCCGGCGACCGCTGCACGGCCACCCGCGCAGGCGCCGCGCACGCCGCCACCGCGCCGGTCACGAACGCCACGGCCGGCTACACGGGCGCGGCGACCGCGGTCTGCGACCAGGGCGCGTGGACGACCTCCGGGGCGAGCTGCGTCGAGATCATCCAGGCCGCGTGCGGCTCGGCGGACGGCACGAGCCCGGCCGCCGCGCCCACGACGGGCTCTCTGCGCGGCCGGCGCCCCGAGCGCCGTCGCCGGCAACGGCCCCTTCACCTGGACCTGCGCCGGGCAGGGCGGCGGCGCCAGCGCGAGCTGCGCCGCGAACCGCGCCTGCGAGGCGACGACCCTCACCTGGGGCGCCGGCTGCTGGTCCGCCCGCGCGCGCGCAGCCCACGCCTACAGCGGCGCGGTCGCCAACGCCGCCAGCGGCTACGTCGGCGGCGCGACCGCCCTCTGCGCGCAGGGCACGTGGTCGCTCTCCGGCGCCACCTGCGCGGCCATCGTCGACGGCGCGTGCGGCGCCGCCGCCGGCCGCGACACCCTGACCGCCCCGGCGACCGGCCTCTGCGCGAGCGGCGCCGCCACCGCGGTCACCGCCGCGGGCGGCGTCTTCACGTGGTCGTGCGTCGGCGAGAACGGCGGCGCCACGGCCTCCTGCAGCGCGACCCAGACGATCGCGGGCGCCTGCGGCCCCTCCGCGGGCCAGAGCGCCCCCGCCGCCCCCACGGCGGGCCTCTGCGCGGCCGGCGCCCCGAGCGCCGTCACCGGCGCCGGGCCCTTCGCCTGGACGTGCTTCGGCCAGGGCGGCGGCGCGGACGCCGTCTGCGCCGCGAGCCGGAGCTGCGCGGCCTCGACCCTCACCTGGGGCGGCGGCCACTGCAGCGCCTCGCGCCCGGCCGGCGATCACGGCGTGAGCGCCTCGCTCCAGAACGGCTCGGCCGGCTGGTCGGGCGGCGCCGTCGCGACCTGCGAGCAGGGCGCCTGGGCCGTCACCGACGCGAGCTGCGTCGAGATCATCCAGGCGGCGTGCGGCTCGGCGGCCGGCAAGAGCACCCTCGAGGCGCCCGCGACGGCCCTCTGCGCGGCCGGCGCCCCGAGCGCCGTCGCCGGCGACGGCCCCTTCGCGTGGACCTGCGCCGGCCAGGGCGGCGGCGCCGACGCCACCTGCAGCGCCAACCGCTCCTGCGCGGCCGCGACGCTCTCCTGGGGCGGCGGCAGCTGCTCGGCCCCGCGCGCCTCGGCCGCGCACGGCGCGAGCGGCGCCCTCGCCAACACCGCGGCGGGCTTACGGGCGCCGTGACGGCCCTCTGCGAGCAGGGCGCGTGGACCACCTCGGGCGCCTCCTGCACCGAGATCGTCGACGCGGCCTGCGGCGAGGCGAACGGCGCGAGCCCGCTCTCCGCGCCGACGACGGGCCTCTGCGCCGCGGGCACCGCGAGCGCCGTCACGGGCACCGGCCCCTTCGCGTGGACCTGCACCGGCCAGGGCGGCGGCGCCAGCGCGAGCTGCAGCGCCAACCGCGGCTGCGGCGCCGCGACCATCACCTGGGACACGCGCTGCGGCGCGGCCACCGATCTCGCCGCGCACGGCGCGAGCGTCGCCCTCGACAACGAGGCCGCCGGCTGGGTCGGCGCCGCCACGGCCACCTGCACGCAGGGCGCCTGGTCGGCGAGCGGCACCTCCTGCGTCCAGACCGTCGCGGGCGCGTGCGGCGCGGCCGCCGGCGTCGACGCCCCTGTCGCCCCCACGAGCGGCCTCTGCGCGGCCGGCACCGCGAGCGCCGTCGCCGGCACGGGCCCCTTCACCTGGACCTGCGCCGGCCAGGGCGGCGGCGTCACCGCGAGCTGTAGCGCCGATCGGAGCTGCACCGCGACCACGCTGACCTGGGGCGGGAGCTGCTCCGCGCCGCGCGCCGCCGCGAACGACGGCTACAGCGCCGCGCTCGACAACGCCGCCGCCGGCTGGGTCGGCGCCGCCACGACCGCGTGCGCCCAGGGCGTCTGGAGCGTCTCGGGCGCGACCTGCACGAAGACCATCGACGGCCTCTGCGGCGCGGCGGACGGCGCGAGCAGCGCGGCCGCCCCGACGACGGGCCTGTGCGCCGCGGGCGCCGCGGGCAGCGTCGCGGGGACGGGCCCCTGGACGTGGTCCTGCGCCGGTCAGGGCGGCGGCGCCACGGCGACCTGCACCGCGCACAAGAGCTGCGGCGCCACGACGCTCACCTGGGGCGCGTGCTCGGCCGCGCGCTCGGCGCAGGGGCACGGCTTCAGCGGCGCGCTCGCGAACGGCGCCGGCGGCTACGTGGGCTCGGCGACGACGAGCTGCACCGAGGGCGCGTGGAGCACGAGCGGGACGTCGTGCACCGAGATCATCCAGGCGGCGTGCGGCTCCTCGCACGGCGCGAGCGTCCTCGCGGCGCCGACGTCGGGCCTCTGCGCGGCCGGCACCGCGGGCGCCGTGACGGGCGCGGGCCCCTTCACCTGGACCTGCGCCGGCCAGGGCGGCGGCGCGAGCGCCACCTGCAGCGCCAACCGCTCCTGCGCGGCCACGACGCTCTCGTGGGGCGCGAGCTGCGGGGCCGCGCGCACCGAGCAGGCGCACGGCTTCACCGGCGCCGTCACGAACGCGGCGGTCGGCTACACGGGCTCGGCCACGACGACCTGCGCCCAGGGCGAGTGGACCACGAGCAACGCGTCCTGCACCGAGGTCATCGTGGGCGCGTGCGGCGCCGCCGACGGGGTGAGCCTCGCGGCGAAGCCGTCCGGCGCGGCCCTCTGCGCCGCCGGCACCGCGAGCGGCGTCCTCGGCGGCGGCCCCTGGACCTGGACCTGCGCGGGCCAGGGCGGCGGTGCCACGGCGAGCTGCACGGCGCACCGCAGCTGCCCGGCGGCCACGCTCTCGTGGGGCGCCGCCTGCTCGACGTCGGCCACCGCGGCCGATCACGGCGCGGGCGCCTCGCTCACGAACGCCGCCGCGGGCTGGGTCGGCGCGGCCACGACCACCTGCAGCGAGGGCACCTGGAGCGCCCCGAGCGGGACGTGCACCCAGATCATCGCGGGCGCCTGCGGCGCCGCGGACGGCGACAGCTCGCCGAGCGCGCCCACGACGGGGCTCTGCGCGGCCGGCGCCCCGAGCGCCGTGGCCGGCGCGGGGCCCTTCACCTGGACTTGCGCCGGGCAGGGCGGCGCCGCGAGCGCGACCTGCACCTCCCACAAGAGCTGTGCCGCCGCCACGGCGACCTGGGGCGCGGCCTGCTCCGGCGCGCGCTCGGCGCAGCCCCACGGCTTCTCGGGCGCGGTCGCGAACGGCGCCGCCGGCTGGACGGGCTCGGTGACGACGACCTGCGCCGAGGGCGCGTGGAGCCAGAGCGGCGCGACCTGCGTCGAGATCGTCGCGGGCGCCTGCGGCACGGCGAACGGCGGCAGCACCCTCGCCGCCCCGACCTCCGGGCTCTGCGCCGCGGGCGCCGCGAGCGCCGTCACGGGCGACGGGCCGTTCGCGTGGACCTGCGCCGGACAGGGCGGCGGCGCGACCGCGACCTGCGGGGCGCACCGCTCGTGCGGCGCGACCACGCTCGCCTGGGGCGGGAGCTGCGGGGCCACGCGGAGCGCGCAGGACCACAGCTACAGCGCGCTGATGGCCAACGGCACCGCGGGCTACACGGGCTCGGCGACGGCGACCTGCGACGAGGGCACGTGGACCACGTCGGCGGCGACGTGCACGGAGATCATCGTGGGCGCCTGCGGCGCCGCGAGCGGCGGCAGCACGGCGAGCGCGCCGGCGACCGCGCTCTGCGCGGCGGGCGCCCCGAGCGCGGTCACCGGCAGCGGGCCGTTCGCCTGGACCTGCGCGGGCCAGGGCGGCGGCGCCACGGCGACCTGCGGCGCGCACAAGAGCTGCGGCGCGGCCACGCTCTCCTGGGGCGCGGGCTGCTCGGCCTCGCGCACCGCGCAGGCGCACGGCTACAGCGCCGGGAGCACGAACGCGACCGCCGGCTGGACGGGCTCGGTGACCGCGACCTGCAGCGAGGGCGCCTGGGTCCAGTCCGCGGCGACCTGCACGGAGATCATCGTGGGCGCGTGCGGCGCCTCCGACGGCGGCAGCTCGACGAGCGCGCCGGCGACGGGGCTCTGCGCGGCGGGCGCCCCGAGCGGCGTGTCCGGCGCGGGCCCCTTCACCTGGACGTGCGCCGGTCAGGGCGGCGGCGCCACGGCGAGCTGCACCTCGCACAAGTCGTGCGCGGCCGCGACCCTCACCTGGGGCGCGAGCTGCCAGGCCTCGCGCACGGCGCAGGCGCACGGCTACAGCGCCGGCCTCACGAACGCGACCGGCGGCTGGACGGGCTCGGTCACGGCGACCTGCAACGAGGGCGCGTGGAACCAGAGCGGGGCGAGCTGCACGCAGATCATCGCGGGCGCGTGCGGCACGGCGGACGGCGGCAGCACGGCGAGCGCGCCCACGACGTCGCTCTGCGCGGCCGGCTCGCCGGGGACCGTGACGGGCGCGGGCCCCTGGTCGTGGACCTGCGCCGGCCAGGGCGGCGGCGCGAGCGCGACCTGCGGCTCCCACAAGAGCTGCACGACCCAGACGCTGTCGTGGGGCGGGAGCTGCTCGGCGTCGCGCTCGGCGCAGTCGCACGGCTTCAGCGCGGGCCTCACGAACACGGCGTCCGGCTGGACCGGCTCGGTGACCGCGACCTGCGACGAGGGCGCGTGGAGCCAGAGCGGGGCGAGCTGCACGCAGATCGTCAACGCGTCGTGCGGCCCCGCGGACGGCGGCACCTCGCTCACGAAGCCCACGACGGGGCTCTGCGCGGCGGGCTCGCCGGGGACCGTGACGGGGACGGGGCCGTGGTCGTGGACCTGCGCCGGCCAGGGCGGCGGCGCCAACGCGACCTGCGGCTCGCACGAGAGCTGTGCGGCGACCACGCTCTCGTGGGGCGGCGGCTGCTCGGCCTCGCGCACGTCGCAGGGGCACGGCTACTCGGCGTCGCTCGGCAACGGCGCGTCGGGCTGGACGGGCTCGGCGACGTCGAGCTGCAGCGAGGGGACGTGGAGCGTCACGAACCCGTCGTGCACGCAGATCATCACGGGCGCGTGCGGCTCGGCGAACGGCGGCAGCACGGCCTCGGCGCCGACGTCCGGGCTCTGCGCGGCCGGCAGCCAGAGCGCGGTCGGCGGCAACGGGCCGTACACCTGGACCTGCAGCGGGCAGGGCGGCGGCGGCAACGCGAGCTGCAGCTCCCACAAGAGCTGTGGGTCGCAGACGATCTCGTGGGGCGGCGGCTGCTCGGCGTCGCGCTCGGCGCAGTCGCACGGCTACTCGGCGTCGCTCGGCAACGGCGCCGGCGGCTGGACGGGGTCGGTCACCACGACCTGCAGCGAGGGCTCGTGGGGGCAGAGCGGCGCGTCGTGCGCGCAGGTGATCACGGGCGCCTGCGGGTCGGCCAACGGGACGAGCCAGCTCGCGGCGCCGTCGTCGGGGCTCTGCAACGCCGGCTCGGCGAGCGCCGTCGGGGGCTCGGGGCCGTACACGTGGACCTGCTCGGGCTCGAACGGCGGCGGCAACGCCAGCTGCAGCGCGAACCGGAGCTGCGACACGGCGACGCTCTCGTGGGGCAGCGGCTGCTCGGCGAGCCAGACGGCGAAGAGCCACGGCTACAGCGGGACGCTCACCGACGGCTCGGGGAGCACCTCGGGCTCGGCGACGGCGTCGTGCAGCCAGGGCACGTGGTCGACGACGAACACGAGCTGCACGTGCACCGAGGGGGCGCAGCAGCTCTGCGGCAGCTGCCACTGCGGCGTGATGGTCAAGACCTGCCACAACGGCGTCTGGGGGACCTGCATGAGCGACGGCTGCCAGCCCTCGAATCAGCAGTGCTTCTGATTGAAGTGACCGCGAGGCGAGCGCGGCGTCGCGCGGTCAGCGCGCGACGTCGCAGGGCACCTCGACCGGGCGCCCTGCGACGCCCGCGAACGTCGTCTCGCTCGCCCAGCCGCTCGCCGTCTTGGCCTGCTTCGCGCCCACGCGGTACGCGCGGCAGATGTCCGGGTGCGCGCCCGCCTTCGGGTGCACGACCAGCACGGTCGTGACGTCGCGCGCGAGGACCGCCCCGCTCACGCGGTGCCGGACGAGCGTCCAGTCCTCGGAGGCGACGACGCCCCCGACGACGTCCTCGTCCTTCCACTCGCGCGCCATCGCGGCGCTCAGGCCCGTGACGATCGCCGCGCTCTCCGGGTGCGCGGCGGCCGGCAACGCCGGGCCGTACTGCTTCGCGTAGGCGACCTTCGCCCCGGGCGCGACGGTCACGCGGAGGGTCCCCTCGGCGAGGACCGGGGAGGGGCCGTCGTCGCGGAGGCCGCAGTCGCCGGTGACCGTGACGTGGACGACGTTGTCACCCTCGGCGAGGCGCGGGACGAGGAGCGTGTTCCACGCGCGGATCCCCTCGTTGTCGTCGTCCCAGCCGACCTTCCCCTTCGCGGGGTCGCCGAACGCGACCGCGTCGAGCACGAAGCGCGTCGTCGTCGCGACGTCCGGCGTCGCCCCGAGCACCGACGCCCCGCGCCGCCGCGCGCTCTCGGCCGTGACCTCGACGCCGCGCAGGAAGACGGGCTCCCCGTCGCCGACGCGGGCGCGCATCAGGTAGCGCGGGTCGGCGCAGCCCGCGCCCCGCAGGTTCACGAGCGACTCGTCCGCGAAGAAGCGGACGTAGAGCGGATCGCCGAGCGCGACGGTCGTGACGAGATCGTCGGCGTGGCGCGCGTCGAGGGCGACGGGGCGCGAGGAGAAGAGCACCTCGCCGAGGTGGGCCCGCTGGACCTCGCCGTAGTACGGGCCCGGATCGACCCAGCGCGCGGGCTTGTCCGCGACCGCGCGGCGCTCTGCCGGCGTGAGCGGGAGGGGCGCGCCGGCGCCCGAGCTCGCCCCCTGGGTGTGGCCGCAGCCGCCGGCGAGGAGCGCGAGCGCGAGCGCGAGCGCGAGGAGGAGCGTGTGGCGGGGAGCGGGCATCGTGACCTCCGGGGAGCGGCGAGGCGCTCGTGAATGGCGTTCACGCGGACCCTCGCACGCCGCCCTGGCGCGGGTGGCCTTTCATGCCCTTACATCTCGCGCGTCCGCCGTCCCCGCTCATCGCCGCGCTTGCGCGACCGCGCTGGCGCCCCCTACAACGGAGCGACGCCCGGACGACGCGGACCAGCCTGTCGTCGCGGTGACCGACGCGCGAGGCGCCATTGGGGGAGTTCGACACCGAGCGCACCGCGCTCTTCGGGCGCGACGCCGAGCTCGCCGCCGTCCGCGCCGCGCTCGCCGAGGGCCGCGTGGTCGCCGTGGTCGGGAGCGCGGGCGTCGGCAAGTCGCGCCTCGCCCGCGAGGTCGCCCGGGGCGTCGCGGCGGCCGGACGCGTCGTCCTCACCGTGCCCGCCGCCGCCGCGACCTCGCGCGCGGTCCTCGCGGCGTCGCTCCTCGACGCCCTCGGGGTCCCGCTCGGTGAGGACGGCGCCCACGACGAGCTCTTCGCCACCGCCGCCGACCACCTGCGGCGCGCGGCGCGCCCCCTCCTCGTGGTCGAGACCGTCGAGCAGCTCGCGGGCGACACGGCCGCCGGCGTCGCGCAGCTCGTCGCGGCGGTGCCGGAGCTCCACGCGCTCGTGTGCGCCCGCGTCGCGCCGGAGCTCCCGGGCGCGCGCGCGGTCGCCGTCGGCCCGCTCCGGCGCCCCGAGCCCGGCGAGCCGCCCGAGGCCAACCCGGGCGTCCGCCTCTTCTATCGCCTGGCCGCGAACCTGGGCGCGCGGATCGGGGCGACGCCCGCCGACCTCGCCGCGGTCGCGGACCTCGTGCGCGCCCTCGGCGGGCTGCCGCTCGCCATCGAGCTCGCCGCGGCCTGGGCGCCCGTGACCCCGCTCGCCGCGCTCCGCGCCCGCTTCGCCGCCCCGCGCGCCGCCGCGGACCCCGTCCAGGACGCCGTCGCGAGCGCCTGGGAGGGTCTCTCGGACGGCGAGCGCCACGTCGTCGAGCTCGTCGCGCGCCTCCCGCAGGGCCTCGACGTCGCCGCCGCCGAGCGGCGCCTCGCCGGCGCGCTCGGGCTCGCCGACCTCGCGGCCGGCCTCGTGCACCGCTCGGTCCTCCTCGCGGCCCCCGGGCGCGCGGACCACGCGGCGCCCGACGCCTCGCCGCGCCTCGTCGTCGCCGACGTCGTGCGCGCCTGGGCTCTCGGCCCGGGCCGCTCCCGCGGGCGCGCCGCGGGCGCCCTCGACGAGGCGCTCCTCACCTGGCTCGAGGGGCTCGCCGAGGACGCCGCGCGCGGCGCCGCCATCCCGGTCGAGGACCTGCGCAACGCGCTCGCCGTGGCTTCCGGGCCCCAGCGAAGCGCGCGCGCCCGCGCCCGAGCCGCGGACGCCGTCCTCGCGCTCGCCCCGGCGCTGAGCGCGCGCCTCCCCTATGAGGAGCTCGCCGCCAGCGTGCACGTCCCGTCCGACCTCGACGCCGGGCGCCGCGTCGGGCTCATCCTCGTGCGGGTCGCCGCCCTCGCGCGCCTCTCCGCCGCCGACGCCGCCCGCGCCGCGCTCACCGAGGCCCTCGACGTCGCGCGCGCCGCGGGGAGCCGCGCCCTCGAGGGGCGGGTGCTCGTGCACCACACGCTGCTCGTCGAGGCGTTGACGGCCGCGGAGACCGCCGGCCACATGCGCGACGCCCTCGCGGTCCTCGGGCCGCGCGGGGACCGGACGCTCCGCGCCGAGGCCCTGACGACGCTCGCCTTCACGCTCGGGCGCCTCGGCGACCACGGGCTCGCGGAGGAGCGCTTCGCGGCGGCGATGGCGCTCCTCGGGCCGGACGAGGGCGGCGCCTCCATCGGGCGCGCGCTCAACAACTGGGCGGTCCACCAGAGCCTGCGCGGTCGCGCCGCGGCCGCGCGCGACGCCCTCCTCCGCGCCCTCGCCATCGCCGAGCGAGGCGGGCACGCGCTCCTCGAGTGCGCGGCGGCCTGCAGCCTCGGGGAGGCCGCGCTCCAGCTCGGTGACCTCGTCGCGGCGCGCGACGCCTTCGAGCGCAGCCTCGCGGTCGCCCGCCGCCTCGGCTACCGCCGCCACGCGCGCCTCGCGGCGGCCTACCTCGGCGCCGTGGCGCACTTCCGCGCGGACCCCGCGAGCGCGCTCCGCCGCTACGACGAGGCCCTCGCCGTCGTCGCGGGCGGCTGGGACGACGCGCCGACGCGCGGGCTCGTGCTCTCCGCGCGGGCGCTCGCGCTCGCGCAGCTCGGCCGCCGCGCCGACTCGGAGGACGCCTTCGAGCGCGCGCGCGCCGTGCTGGACGCGCTCGCGAACCCGGCGCTCTCCGCGGCCTCCGATCTCCACCGGCTCGCCGCCGCCGTCGCGTCGGGGCGCCTCGCGCCGGGCGCCGCGCTCGCCGCCGCGGCGGGCATCCAGGGCGGCGACGGCGAGGGCGCCGAGCTCTTCGCGAGCCACGTCGTCACGGCGAAGGCGCTGCTCCGGCTCATCGCGGGGCAGGAGCAGGAGCAGGAGCGGGCGCAGGAGCCGCCCACCGCCGCCGCCGAGCCCGCCGCGCGGCGCCTCCTGATCGGGCCCGCGACGCGCTGGCTCGAGCTGCCCGACGGCACCCGCTGCGACCTCGCCCGGAGCCCGCGCTCACGCGGCATCGTCGACGCGCTCGTCGCCGCCTTCGAGGCGCGCCCGGGCGCGGCGGTCGCCGCCGACGCGCTCATCGCCGCCGCGTGGCCCGGGGACGCGACGCCCGAGCCCCACCGCTCGAACCGCCTCTACGTCGCGGTGACCCGCCTCCGCGCTCAGGGCCTCGGCGACCTCGTGCGCCACGACGGCGACGGCTACCTGCTCGATCCCGCCGTCGTCGTCGCGCGCGACGGCCCTCAGAAGACGTAGCCCGCGCCGACGTTCCAGCCGAGGTCCATCTGGAGGAGGCTCTCGTCGGGGCTCCCGTCGGAGGTGCGCGTCCCGAAGAGGCCGAGGAAGTCGACGCTCGCGCGCATCGTGAACTTCGGCGACGCGTAGTAGACGAAGCCGAGCTGGACGCGGAACGCCCCGCCGGTCGTGGTGATCGTGCGCTTGAGCGACGGATCCGAGGCGAGCGGCTCGTCGCGGCTCTTCCAGAAGCCGCCGCCGCCGAGGCCCGGCTTCAGGAAGAAGCCGTGGCCGAGCGCGACGTAGTAGTCCACGTCGACGAGGCCGAGCACGCCGAGCTCCGTGTTGGAGACCTCGTCGGTGACGCCGGCCGTCTCGGTCGACGCGGCGTCGTGCGAGACGAGGGCGTTCACGTTGAGCGAGAGCCCGAGGTTGTCGATGAGGAAGTAGCGGAAGGTCGGCCCGACGCTCACGGTCGACGTCGACGCCTTCGTCGTGGTGCCCCCGACCTCCACGGACCGGCTCGTCCACACGAAGAGGCTGTCGAGGCCGATCTCCATGAGCCCCTTGCCGAGGCGCGTGATCTCCCCGCGGTCGTCGCGGTCGCGCGGCCCGAGGGTGTCGGCCCGGCCGGGCGTCGGCGCCGCGGCGAGCATGGTGAGCGCGGCCAACGACAAAGCGCCGATCATCGTCTTCATGGGTGTCCTCCTGCGGATCCGCCGGAGCCGTCCCGGCGCGGGCGAACCCTCACACGAGGACCCGCGGCGCGTCATCGGCCGAGTCGCGGGCGCACGCACGGATTGTCACCGAGCGCCCGCCCTCGCCGAGGGCCGCGGGGGGCGCTCAGAGGTTGTGAAGAAATACCCGGACCGAGCCGGCGCGCCGAGGCGCGAGCCGCCCAAGGAGCAGCCCCGCGGGAATACCTCGTGGTATTTCAAGGGGCTGCGACGAAGGCCGGCGAAGCGTATCGGCGATGCCGGCGACGGGAGGGGATTTCTTCACAGCCTCTCAGCGCACGGTCGTGACGACCGCCGCGTCCGCGGACGACGACGGGACCAGCACGATCACGACCCCGCCGTCCGGCCCCGGCGCCGCCGCGACGCTCCCCGCGGTGCCGGTCGCCGTCTCGCTCAGGATCCCGGCCGCCGCGGACGTCGTCCAGCGCACGCCGTCACGGCTCGCGCGGTACGTGGCGACCGTGTAGCGCGACCCGTCGCCGTAGGTCCTGCTCTCCGCGAGCACGACGAAGACCGTGCCGTCGGCCGCCACCACGACCCGCGGGTCGGCGAGCGCCGGCGTCGTGTCGCTCACCGTCGGGAGGTCGCTGAGCCGCCGCGACTGCGTGTCCCCCGTGGCCGTGAGGTCCGGATCGAGGCACAGGAAGGTGTCGCCGTACGCTCCGCCCGTCCTCACGGTCCAGAGGCGCCCGCCGGCGTCGAAGGCGGCCGCCTCGCCGCTGCAGCTGGACGGCGCGTCGGCGCCGGTCTCGAGGTCTAGGACGATGTTGTGCGCGGTCCCGCTGGCGCCCGAGGTGCGGACGTACAGGTAGCCCGCGCCGTCCGGGGCGTGGGCGAGGGCGAGGCGCGACGCCTGGACGAGCCGCGAGCCGTAGGTCGTGTCGAGCGTGCTCGACGCGCCCACGAGCGGCACCACGACCGTCGGCTTCGCGAACGCGTCCTGGTTCGGGGCGGCGAGGACCCAGGCGGTGTCGTCGGCGTCGACGCCGAGCGCGAGCTGCGTGCTCGACTGGGTCGACGCCGGGAAGTACACGGTGTCGACGCTGCCGTCGCCCGTCGCGTGCCAGATCCCGAGCCGCCCCGCCGTGTCGACCCGCGCCAACAGGATCGCGCCGTCGCTGCGCGCCGCGAGCTCGACGTCCGAGGTCTTCGCGGTCCCCCCGAGCGGCGTCGCCGTGAGCGAGGCGCCGTCGGCCCCGACCGCGTACACGCGCGCCGCGCTCGACTCGCGCACCGCCACGTAGACCCGCCCGTCCGCGCCGAGCACCGCGTCCGTCGCGCGCCCGAACACGCCGGCGACGTCGTGGCTCTCCTTCCGCCGCGGGCAGCAGCCGCCGTCGCACGGGAGATAGGTCGTCCGGCAGACGCACAGGTTCGCGTGGCACGTCCCGCCGTCCCCGCACTCGGCGGTCGTCGAGCACGCGCCCTCCGGGAGGGGCACCGGGCACACGTCGTCCGCGCCGATGCAGCCGTCGCCGCACGCGACCTCCCCGCCGACGCAGGCGGACGCGCGCTCTCCCGGCGTCGCCGGGCCGGCGGTGAAGTCGGCCGCGTTGTCGTCGGTGTCGGTGAGCGCGGCGTCGCGCGCGAGCGACGCGTCGACCGCGTGGCCCGGGTGCGGCGTCCCCTCGCCGGCCGGGGTGTCGCCGGCGCCGAAGCTCCCCCACGCGAGCGCGTCGAGGACGTGCCCGCGCCAGCGGAGCTGCACGCTGTCGGGCCCGTTCTGGAGGTCGGCCTTCGAGGAGGTCACGTCCGCGACGGCGAGGAGGGCCGCCGGCGCCGAGGGGTGCGCGATGACGAGGAGGCCGTCCGCCGGGACGACGCCGCTCAGGGCGAGGTCGTTGTAGTCGGCGCCGCCGTTGCCGTTCACGCCGACGAGGTGGAGCTCCGCGAGCGACGCGCCCGGCGGCCCGGCGATCTCGACGAACGCGCCGACGTCCGGCGAGCCGTCGGTGTCGTAGCGGACCTCGGAGAGGAGGAAGCCCGCGGGCGGCGTGCAGGCCCCGGCGGCGCAGCCGTACGGGCACGCGGCGTCGGTCGCGGCGTAGCCGCAGTCGCCGTCCGCGCAGGTCCCGGTCGCCGCGAAGGTGCGCGCCGTGGCGCCGCCGTCGAGGCAGACCGCGGGCGGCGGCGAGGCGCAGACGACCCCCGCGCAGGGATCCATGGCGCACGCGCCGCCGGCGCAGCCGTGGGCGCAGGTGGTCGCCGTCGCGGCGTAGCTGCAAGTGCCCGCGCCGCAGGTGCCGGTGGCGGCGTAGGTGACGCGCGTCGCGGCGTCGCTGCAGGTCGGGGGCGGCGGGGAGACGCAGCTGACGGCGGCCCCGCCGCAGGCGCCGGCGAGGCAGGCGTCGCCGGTCGTGCAGGCGTCGCCGTCGTCGCAGGCGGCGCCGTCGTCGAGGACGTAGCTGCAGACGCCGCCGCTGCAGGTGCCGGCGGCGGCGTGGCAGGCGGAGGGCGGGGAGTCGCAGACGACGTCCGCGCAGGGATCGGGCGCGCAGGCGCCCGCCGCGCAGCCGAACGGGCAGGGCTCGGTGGTCGCGTCGTAGGCGCAGGCGCCGTCGACGCAGGCCCCGACGTCCTCGTAGACGAGGCGCTGGGCGGCCCCGTCGCAGGCGGGCGCGGGGGGCGACGCGCAGCCGCCGACGCAGGCGGGCTCGGCCGTGTCGCTGGTGTCGGCCGCGACGGCGTCGCTGGTGTCGGCCTCGACGGTGTCGCTGGTGTCGGCCTCGACGGTGTCGCTGGTGTCGGCCTCGACGGTGTCGCTGGTGTCGACCTCGACGGTGTCGCTGGTGTCGGCCTCGACGGTGTCGCTCGCGTCGGCCTCGACGGTGTCGCCGCGCGCCGTGTCTGCCGCCGCGCCGCCGCCGCCGTCACCGCACGCCGCGAGCGCGACGACCAGCCACGCCGCGACCCCCATCCCGCGCCATCCCTCGAAGATCCTCATCACGCCTCGCTCCGCTCGATCCAACGTCCCCCGGCACCCTGCCGGAACGCGGCGCGAGGCGCACCTTGCATCGCCTTACATCGGCGTCGTCGTCGGCATCACCGTGCGATGTCGCAGGACACCTCCTCGCTCCCGTCCATCCCGGCGTAGGCGATCTCCCGCGCCCAGCCGCCCTGGGTCTTCGCCTGCTTCGCCCACACCCGGTACGCGCGGCAGATGGCCGGGTTCGGCTCCGACCGCTCGCGCACCACGAGGAACGTCGCGACGCTCCGCTTCAGCGGCGCGCCCGTCACCTGGTCGCGCCCGACGATCCAGTCCTCGGACGTGACCACGCCGCCGACGACCTCGCGCCCCGGCCACTCCTTCTCGACCGCCTTCGTGAGCCCCGCGACGACCGCCTTGCTCTCGCGCAGCGTCGCCTTCGGCAGCTTCGGCCCGTAGCGCTTCGCGTACTTCGCGCGCGCCCCCGGCGCGACCGTCAGGCGCAGCGTCCCCTCGGCCAGCACCGGCGCCTCGTCGCGCCGCCGGCAGACCGCCGTCACGACCACGTGAACGTCGTTCACGCCGTCCCGCAGCTGCGGGACGATCCGCCCGTTCCAGAGCGCGACGCCGCGCTCCGGATCCCGCGCCGTCTTGTCGGGGTCGAGCTCCGTCGCGGTCGTCGTCGGCACGTCGTAGCGCGAGCCGAGCTCCCCGGCCGCGAGCTCCGTCGGCGCCGCCGCGCGCGGCGTGGTCGCCCAGATCTGCGTGCGCTCCCCGCCGTTCACGCTCACGCCCAGCGAGAGCCACGACTCCGAGCACTCCGGCCCCACCGCGTTGTAGAGCGAGTCGCGCCCGAAGAAGCGCACGTAGAGCGCGTCGCCGAGCGCCGCCTCCGTGACGACCCCCGTCGCCGCCGCCGCCGCCGCCGCGATCGGCCGCGTCGAGAACAGCACCTGCCCGGCGTGCGCCTCGTGGGCCCCCCCGAGCCAGGGACCCGGATCGAGCCAGCCGGCGGGGCGGTCGCTCCCGACCTCGAGCTCGTCGGTCGCGGTGGCGTCGACCCCGACGCCGAGGGCGGCGCAGCCCGGGCTCGCGAGGGTCAGGAGGGCGAAGGGCAGGGCGAGGTGGCGGCGCATGACGGTGCTCCGGTCGAGAGGTGGTTCGTGAACGCCATTCACGTTCGCCGCCTACCTACCGAGCGGGGCCGGTCACCGCACCTTACGCTTCCTTTCGGTTCCTTCGCGACCGCCGGATCAGGCGGCCGTGAGCTCGTTCACGAGCGCGAGCAGGAGCTGCGGCTTGAACGGCTTCTCGACGCGTCGCCGGTCGGGGTCCTCGAGGAACTCGCGCGCGCTCGCCGTGAACGCGCCGCCCGTCATGAACACCATCTTCTCGGCCTGCGCCCGGTCGCGCCGCCGGAGCTCCTCGTAGAGCTCCATGCCCGACATCTCGGGCATCATCAGGTCACAGAGGATCACGTCGAACGGCGGCTCGCTCGCGAGCTTCTCGAGCGCCGCCGGCGCGCTCGCGACCGTCGTCACGTCGTGCGCGTCGGCGAGGATCCGCCGCGCGACGTAGGTGATCATGGGCTCGTCGTCGATGACCAGCACGCGCGCCCGCTTCCGGTCGGGCTCCGCCGGCGCCGCGACGGCCGCCGGCTGCGGGGGCGCCGCGGGCCGCTCGCGCGTCGGGGGCAGCGTCACGCGGAACGTCGTCCCCGCGTCGCTCGTGTCGAAGCTCATCGCGCCGCCGAACGACGTCACGATGCGGTGGCAGATGCTGAGCCCGAGCCCGCTCCCGACGCCGACCGCCTTCGTCGTGAAGAAGGGATCGAACACGCGCCCGCGGTGCGCGACCGGGATCCCCGGCCCGTTGTCCGACACCGTGACGACCGCGTTCCCGTCGTCGTCCGTGAAGGTCGCGACGCGGATGACGTTGTCCGTCGTGCGCTCCTCGGGCAGCGCCTGCGCCGCGTTCACGATGAGGTTCAGGAAGACCTGCCCGAGCCGCGCGTCGCTCGCGAGCACGTAGGGCGTCTCCGCGTAGGACTTCTCGAGCTGCCCGCGGTGGCGGATCTCGTTCCACGCCATCCGCAGCGTCGACTCGAGCACCGCCCGCACGTCGAGCGGCGCGCGCGTCCCCTCCTCGGCCCGCGAGAAGACCTTCAGGTCGCGCACGATGTGCGACACGCGCGCGGCGGCCTCGGCGGCGTCGTCGAGCTCGTCGCGCAGGTCGTCCGGGACCGCCGTGCGCGCGGCGAGCGTGGCGAGCTCGGCGCGCGCGAGGTCGAGGTTCGCCACGACCGACGCGAGGGGGTTGTTGATCTCGTGCGCGACGCCCGCCGCGAGCATCCCGACCGACGCGAGCCGGTCCGACATGATGAGCTGCGCCTCCGCGCGCCGCGCCTCGGTGACGTCGCGCACGACGATGACCGCGCCGATCGTGACGCCGTCGCGCTTGACCGGGCCGATCCGGTTCGAGAGCCAGAGCGGCCGCCCGTCGGATCCCGTCGAGACCAGCTCGTGGGTCGTCGACTCGCCGCGCTCGAGCACCCGCCCGAGCACGCCGTGCGCGCGCTCCTGCTGGTCTTCGGGGACGAGCGAGATCCAGGGCTTCCCGAGCAGCTCCTCGCGCGTGCCCTGGGGGGTCCCCCGGTTGATGAACACGATGCGGCCGTCGCGATCGATCTGCAGCACGTGGTCCGGCGCCGACGCGAGCAGCGCCGAGAGCACCGCCGCGTTCTCGCGCGCCTCCCGCTCCGCCGCCGCCTTCTCGACGAGCGCGTCGGCGAGGGCGAGCATCTGCGCGATCTGGTTTCCGACCCCCTTCGCGAAGGCCGTCCAGTCGCCGCGGTGGAAGTCGACCCCGTGCGAGAGCATCGCGAGCGCGCCGAGCTCGCGGTCGACGTAGACGAGCGGCACGACGAGGATCTCGCGCGCCCCCGAGCGCTCGAGGAGCGCCTCGGCGGCGTCCTCGGGGACGTCCGGCGCCGGGATGAACGAGGGCTCGCGGCGCGCCATGAGCGCGCGCAGGAGCTCCTCGTGGCCGTAGAAGCCCTCGATCCCGCCGAGCGCGGCCCGGTCGCTGACGCCCACGCTGCGGACGCGCAGCCCGCCGTCGGGGCGCACGATGTAGAGCGCGCCGACCGCGACGCCGCCGGCGTCGAAGATGGCCGCGACCGCCTCGTCGAGGGCGCGGTCGACGTCGCCGTGGCTCAGCATGGCGGCGGAGATCCGGCTCAGCACCGTCACCTCCGACGCGAGCGCCGAGCAGCGCCGCGCGAGCCCCGCGTTCACCGCCGCCTGCCGCTCGAGCCGCCGGAGGGCGCGCCGCTGCTGCTCGTGCTCGTGGGCGTGCACGCGCTCGGCGGCGTCCGGCACGATGCGCACGGCCGAGCTCGCCATCGCCGCGTCGAGCGCGTCGAGGAGCTGCGCCATGTCCGGGGTGCGCTGGACGACGTCGTGCGCGCCTGCCTGGCGGGCGAGCCCGTGGTCGACGTCGTCGACGTAGCCCGCCGTGACGAGCACGATCGGGAGCGCCTCGAAGGCCGCCTCGCGCCGCAGCTCGAGCGCGAGATCGTAGCCGCTCTTCGAGGGCATGAGGACGTCCGCCACGAGCGCGTCGGCGCGGCTCGCTCGCAGGAGCTCGGCGACCTCGCCGGCCTGGGTCGTGGCCTCCACCTCGAAGCCGTGCGCGGCGAGGCGCACGCGGAGGAGCTTGAGCTCCTGCGGATCGCTGTCGCAGACGACCACGCGGCGCCCGCGGCCCGTCGAGCGCCGCGCGCCGACGAGGCGGCCGACCGGGAGGTGCGCCTCGACGAGCGGCACGAGGCGGGCGGCCTCGACCGGCTTCGAGACGAGGTCGTCGAAGCCCGCGGCGGCGATGCTCACCTCGTCGTCGGCGCTCACGAGCCCCGAGCAGCAGAGGATGGCGACGCCGTCGTCGCCCGCGATGGCGCGGAGCGCGTGGGCGAGCTCGAGCCCGCTCGTGTCGGGGAGCACGAAGTCCTGCACGACGACCGAGGGGCGGTGCTCCCGCATGAGGGCGATCGCCGCGGCGCCGTCGCTCGCCTCGAGCACGGCGTGGCCGCGGTCCTCGAGGGCCGCCTTGGCGACGGCGCGCGTCGCCGCGTTGTCTTCGACGAGCAGGATGGTGTGGCGCTGCATGGCCACCAGGAGGGTCAGGAGCGAAGGAGGAGGCGACGACGCCGCCCGAGACGAGGCGGCCGCGCGTTCACGCCACGATAGCAGGCCCCCCCGGAGCGACAAGCGCGGAGACCGTGCCCGGGACGATCTTTGTATCTCGCTACGGGATCGAGACGCGCAGATCGTAGGTGAAGGGTGCGCTGCCGCTCGCGCCGTTCCAGTCGAACACGGCGAAGAAGTACTCGACGCCCTCGCTGCCGCACCCGGCGCAGGCGACGAAGCCGCCGGTCTTCGAGACGACGCCGTCGCCGTCGGCGTCGGAGATGGCCTGCTGCCAGACCATCTGGTTCTGGTC
This sequence comes from Deltaproteobacteria bacterium, assembly GCA_020632715.1. Lineage (GTDB taxonomy): Bacteria > Myxococcota_A > UBA9042 > PHBI01 > PHBI01 > JACKFA01. The sequence continues at coordinate 10,628 of JACKFA010000015.1, read as the reverse complement.
GGACTTGAAGACCGCGAGCGCCGGCTCGAAGGCCGCCCCGCCGCCCGTCTTCTGCACGCGCACCGTGGGCGTCGTGTTCGCCGGGGCGAAGAACGAGTAGTAGCGGATGTCGCCGCCGAGGCCGAGCTGCTGCCCCGACACGGTGACCGGCGTGCCCGAGGACACCGCGCCGAGCTGCGTCGGCGCGAACGGGGTCGTGCGGATCCGCACCGTGTAGCGGTAGCCGTTGCCGCCGACGGTGGCGCCGTAGCCGCTCGGCGTCCAGGCGTCGTAGTTCACGGCGTCCTCGATGACGATGAAGATCGGCGACTCGCTGACGAACGGGAACGCGATGGCCGTGCGCGCGCAGCTGTTCGTGGGCGACACGTCGCTCGAGTAGGTGCGGATCGCGAACGAGTCGCTCGTATAGACCACCGGGTCTATCGGGAGGCCGGTCGCGGCGGACTGCACGGCGATCTCGATCATCGTGCGCGGCTGGGCGCGGATCGTGAGCACGTCGATGTCGGGGCCGACGCCGACGGCGTACTCGTGGTCGAGGTCGTCGAGCTGCCCGAGGACCCCGGTGTAGGTGCCGGGGCCGCCGAGGTTCAGCTCGCCGATGCCGACGAGGCCCGCGTGCGGGCAGCCGGTGACGCAGTCGGCGAAGTCGCCGCTCGGCTCGGTGACGAAGGCCTCGACGCCGACGCCGGGATCGTAGTCGCAGAGCGACGCCGGCGGGGGCGTCACGGTGTCGGTGCCGCCGCCCGTGTCCTGGGCGATGGCGGTGTCCTCGCCGCCGCCCGTGTCGCCGCCGATCGTGTCGGGGACGATCGTGGTGTCCTCGCCGCCGCCGGTGTCCCCGCCGCCGCCGGTGTCGCCGCCGACGGTGTCGGTGTCGGGCTCGCCCTCGGGGACGCAGAGGAACACGAGGTCCGCGCCGGCCCCGGTGACGCCCTTGCAGCCCCAGCCGGCGGGGCAGTTGAGGTCGCAGCCGCGCGTGCAGACGAAGCCGTTCGGGCCCTCGACGCACCAGTTCGTGCTGCAGTCGCGGTTGTCGCGGCAGGGGTGGCCGAAGTCGTCGGGGAGGGTGCCGGTGAACTCGGTGTCCGCGACGTCGCCGTCGTCGCCGCCCGTGGCGTCGACGACGTCGGAGGGGACGAGGACGTCGCCGAAGAGGGCGTCGACGTTGCTGCCGATGGTCTCGCCGGTGGTGTCGCGGCCGCAGCCCGCGCCGAGGGCGGCGGGGACGAGGGCGACGACGGCAGCGGCGATGAGGACGCGGGTCACGACGGTGCGCATGGCGCGGACGATAGCGCGCGCCCGGGCTCGCCTCAACGAAGATACGGCGAGATCAGCGCCCGAAGCGGCGGTGGCGCTGATCGTAGCTCCGGAGGGCGCGCAGGAAGTCGATCTTGCGGAACGCCGGCCAGTAGGTGTCGCAGAAGTAGAACTCGGCCTGGGCGCTCTGCCAGAGGAGGAAGCCCGAGAGGCGCACCTCGCCGCTCGTGCGGATGATGAGGTCGGGGTTCGGCGCGGGGGCGGTCGAGAGGTAGGGCGAGAGGTCGTCGGGCTCGAGGCGGGCGACGGCCTCGGCGGGGTCGGCGCCGGCGGCGACGGCGGCCCGGTGCCAGGCGCGGAGGGCGTCGACGATCTCCTCGCGCCCGCCGTAGGCGAGGCAGATGTTGAGCGTGCGGCGGCGGTGGTGGGCGGTGGCGCGCTCGGCGCGCTCGGCGGCCTGCCGGACGTGCTCGGGGAGGAGCTCGCGGCGGCCGACGACGCGCACCTGGACGCGGTTGCGGTGGATCCGCTCGCTGTCGACGAGGTCCATGAGGCGCGCCTCGAAGAGGCGCATGAGCCCCTCGAGCTCCTCGGGGCCGCGCGAGAGGTTGTCGACGGAGAGCCCCCAGACGCTGACGACGTCGATGTCGGCCTCCTCGCACCAGTCGAGGACCTCCTCGAGCTTGTCGGCGCCGGCGCTGTGCCCCTCGGCGACGGCGGCGAGGCGCAGGTTCTTCGCGAAGCGGCGGTTGCCGTCCATGACGATGCCGATGTGGACGGGCTTCCGCCAGCCGCGCATGGCGCGGGCGAGGCGGCGCTCGTAGGCGTCGTAGGCGGCGTCGCGGGTGGCGTCGGCGGTGCGCGCGACGAGGGCGCGGACGCGGGCGGGGACGAGCGGGGCGAGGGTGTCGACGAGGCTCATGCGGCGGTCACCTTGGTCGCGCCGCACTCCCTCGGCGCGCGGCGGCAACATAGTCGCCGCGGCGACGATTCCCAGCGGAAACTCGGGCGCGGTGTCGCCGGGCGCGCGCGGGGCGCCGACGCGCGGCGATCAGCGCGTCGCGGGGAGGACGCCCGGCGTGCAGCCCGGCAGCGACGCGCTCGTCGTGGCGCCGGAGTACGCCGGGCCCGCCGGGACCAAGGTCGCGTCGTGGATCTCGAGCGGCGCGCCGTAGGCGTCCGCCATGATCCCGGCGAGGTCGGTCGCGCCGAACGCGTCCCAGGTCGTGCACCAGACGCCCGCCGCCTCCGACAGCGAGAGCGAGAAGCTGCTCGCCGGGTCCGCGAGGTCGTAGAGCTGCCCGCGCTGTGCCTCGCTCATCCCGAGGAGCCCCGCGACCGCCTGCGCGAAGCTGGACTCGCCGCCGCGGCGCGTCAGGTAGATCACCCGCTCGCAGCCGGCGTTCTCGAGGGCGAGCACCGGCTCGAGATCGGGCCAGCCGCCGGCCGAGACGCGCGTCCCGTCGAGCTCGTAGGCGCGCGCGAGGCCGGGCTCCGCCGGGGAGAGCGGGAGCACCTCGCGCCAGGTGGCTTGGCCGAGCGACATCGCCTTCGACGAGCGCAGGTCCGGGAAGCCCTTCGTGTTGGCGACCACCCCGGAGACGTCGATGGCGCGGCCCCAGTAGCCGATCTTCACGTCGTCGAAGGCGACCGGGAGCGTCCACTCGCCCGCCTGGACGTAGGCGGCGCGCGCCGTGGCGAAGGCGGTCGCGGCCTGGCCGGTCAGGACGCTCGTGACGACGAGCGCGCGGAGGTGCGCGCCGACGCGGTCGTCGAGGCGGTTCTGCGCGGTGCCCTCGCGCGGGATGAAGTCGGCGCGCCAGGCGGCGAGGAGCGCGGCGAAGCGGGCGCCGCAGGTCTCCCCGCCGGCGTCGAGCGCCGCGACCGACGGCCAGAGGAGGCCGACCCCGGGGCCGGCGCACCCGTCGAGGAACGCGCTCCAGGCGGCCTCGTCGTAGGCGCCGTAGCCGGCGTAGAAGCTCCCGATGCGGCCGATCTGCCGCGCGAGCCCCGCGAAGTGCACGAGCCCGGGGCGCACGAAGATGATGGGATCGGCCGCCGAGAAGCCGCCGAACGACTTGAGCGCGTTCCAGACGTCCGTCACGTGCTTCGTCTTGTCGGGGCTGTCGCGGAGGAGCGTCAGGACCTCGGGGTTCACGAGGTCCTTCACGTCGTCGGACTCGAGCAGCGTCACGAGCGCCTGGAAGGCCTCCGTGAACCTCCCGCTCGCGATGAGCTCGCCGATCCCGCGCTCCTGCGCGAGCTCGACGACCGCGAGGATCCGCCCGACGGCGACGGCCTCGTCGCGCTCGGTCATCGCGCCGAGGTAGCCGAAGAGGGACTTGTAGAGGAGCCCGAGCCGCGCCCCCGCCTCGGCGCGCGTGCAGTCGCGCTCGCCGCAGCGCCGGAGGAGCGGGTGCATGTGCATGCTCTCGGTGAGGAAGCTCGTGATCGAGGCGCTGCTCCCGCCGGCGACGCCCTCGAAGGGGCCGTAGGTCTCGGCGATGCGCGCGAGGGCCGCGAAGTGGGCCGTGATGAGCTCGCCGTTGCCGCGGATGGCCACGCAGACGGGCGTCGGGTCGGGCGGCGAGGTGTCCGCCGTGTCCGTGTCGAGGACGTCGGCGGGGGCGGTGTCGGCGGGGGTGAGCGTGTCGGCGGGCGAGAGGGTGTCGGCCGGCGGGAGCGTGTCCGCCGGGGCCGCCGTGTCCGCGAGGAGCGTGTCCGCGGTGCCGCCGGCGCCGTCGTCGCCGCAGGCGGGGGCGAGCGCGAGGACGGAGGCGAGCGCGAGGAGCGTGGCGGCGCCGAGCCGGGAGCGGTGCGTCATGCCGGTGACCCTGTTCTGACGAGGTGCCGCGACGGTAGCACGGCCCTCGGGGCCGCGCAGGCCGCCGCGCGTCGCCGGGTAACCGGCGGGCCCCGAACGCGGAGAGCCCGGACCGCGCGAGGCGATCCGGGCTCCCCGGTCTCGAGGGCGCGGCGCGCCGCGGTCAGTCGATGGCGACCGGCGGCTCCTCCACGACCACCGTGCAGCGGTTCTCGGCGCAGACCGCGCGCTGCGGCAGGCAGCCGGCCATCGCCACCGGGCAGCCGCCCGTGCAGTAGTCACCGGCGATGTCGTCGAGGGCCTGCGACCAGTCGGCCGCGTACGCCTTGTTGATGCCGACGCCGCAGGTCCCGACGCAGCCCGTGAAGTCGCTGCCGATGGTGCAGTCGGCGTCCGTGCTGCAGGCGTTCACGGTCTCGACGGCGACCCGCATCGCGGCGTCCGCCTTCTGCGCGGCGAGGTCGCAGTCGAGGCAGCCCTCGACCGTGTCCGCGACCGGGTCCGCGTCCTCCGGCGCCGCCCAGCACGTGTTGTCGCCGGCCTCGAGGACGCAGGTGCCGGCGTCGCAGACCGCGGCCGGCGGCGTGAACCAGTCCATGATCGCGACCGGGCAGCCGATCGCCTCGTCCGGCCCGTCCGTGCTCGACGTGCCGAGGGCGTTGCCGCACACCGTGCGGACCGCCGCGATCTGCGCGTCGAAGTGCGCGAGCCCCGCGAAGCTCACCGCCGTGACCTCGCCCTGCACGCTGCAGCTCGTCATCGCGTGGGAGACCGTGCAGTCCGCGTCCACCTGGCAGGCCGTGCTGCCAGCGAGCGCCGCGGCCTTGATCTCGCCGGCGAACGCGTCGGCCTCGTCGCAGAAGAGGTGCTCGTTCGGGTCGACCACGATGGGCGGCGTCTCCGGGGCGGTCGGCGGGTCGGCGATGTCGGTGCCGCCGTCGTCGCCGCCACCCGAGGGGAGCGTCGGGCCGCTCCCGAGCTGCGTCCCCGGCTGCTCCGGCGCCGTGGGGCCGCTGCCGAGCACGCCGTGCTGGTCGGGGGCGCCGAGGGCGGCGCCGGAGGTCGTCGCGGTCCCGCCGTCGTCACCGACGCAGGCGAGGAGGGCGGCGGAGCAGAAGGCGGCGGCGGCGAGGTGCGAGAGGCGCATGGGGTCTCCTGGGTGCGAGGCGGTTCGTGCTTGCTGGGGACGACGGAGACCATCGCAAGGCGCGTGCCAGCGTCGGCCCCGATCGCGATGACGCCGGCGCCGCCAGCGTCGTCGGCCGGTAGCCCGCCCGCTCCCGCGATCGGGCCGACGCCGCAGCGCGCCCCCGCTACCGTCCGGAACCGTAGCGCGGCCGTAGCGCGCGAAACCTCAACGGAACTCCCAGTTGACACGGGGCCCGACACGGCCCATCGTTTGTTTTGTGACAAAACAAATGGCCCACGTGCTCGACCTCGCGCACCGCCGCCCGCCGGCGTCTCCGACCGGGCGCTTCGTCGAGCTCCCCGGCGAGGGCGCGCCGCTCTACGTCATCGAGGGCTACGACGCGCTCGAGCCCTTCCTCGTGACGGTCACGAGCCCCGACGACCACTGGCTCTTCGCCTCGACCACCGGCGCCCTCACCGCCGGCCGCGTCGCCCCCGACCGCGCCCTCCTCCCCTACGAGACCGACGACCGCCTCCACCGCCTCGGCGGCCTCCGCGGCCCCGTCACGGCCCTCCGCGTGCGCCTCCCCGGCGGCGAGACCCGCCTCTGGCGCCCCTTCCACGGCGACCCGGCGCCCGGCGTCGCGCGCAACCTCTACAAGCCGGCGCTCGGCGATCGCCTGATCTTCGAGGAGATCCACGCCCCCCTCGGCCTCACCCTCCGCTGCCGCTGGGCCACGAGCCGCGCCTACGGCCTCGTCCGCACCGTCACCCTCCTCCGCCACGGCGACCCCGTCACCGTCGAGATCCTCGACGGCCTCCTCGACCTCCAGCCCGCCCTCGTCCACCTCGCCGCCACCCAGACCCACAGCTGCCTCGTCGACGCCTACACGCGCTGCGAGCTCGTCGCCGACCTCCCGCTCGCCCTCGTCTCCCTCGAGGCGCGCATCGTCGACCGCCCCGAGCCCGCCGAGGCCCTCCGCGCCAACCTCGTCTGGAGCGTCGGCCTCCCGGGCGCCGCCCGCTCCCTCGTCGAGAGCGCCCCCGCCCGCTTCCTGCGCGGCGCCGCCCTCGACACCCGCGCGCTCGTCACCGGCCGCCGCGGCGCCTTCTTCCAGGAGGCCGAGGTGCGCCTCCGCCCGGGCGAGCCGCTCCGTTGGCACGTCGTCGGCGAGGTCCACGCCGATCACCTCGCCGTGGCCGCGGTCGTCGCCGCCCTCGCCGACCCCGACGCCCTCGCCGCCGCGGTCGACGCCGACATCGCCGACGGCGCCGCGCGCCTCCGCCGCCTCGTCGGCGAGGTCGACGGCCTCCAGCTCGGCGGGGCCCCGCAGGTGACCGCCGCCCACGCCGCGAGCGCCCTGTTCAACGCGATGCGCGGCGGCGTCCCGGCCGACCAGCACCGCCTCCACGGCGCCGACGTCGCCATGTTCGTCCGCGCCCGGAACCACGCCGCCTTCGCGGCGCACGCGACCTTCCTCGCCGGCCTCGGCGTGCGCGAGCGCGACGACGTCCTCGCCGCCGTCGAGGCGCTCGGCGACCCCGACCTCACGCGCCTCGCCCTCGAGCACCTCCCCCTCTGGTTCAGCCGCCGCCACGGCGACCCGAGCCGCCCCTGGAACCGCTTCGCGATCCGCGTCGTCGAGCCCGACGGCCGCCGCCGCCTCGACTGGGAGGGCAACTGGCGCGACATCTTCCAGAACTGGGAGGCGCTCTGCGCGAGCTACCCGGCCTTCGCGACCGCCGCGGTCACGGCCTTCGTCGACGCCTCGACCGCCGACGGCGGGAACCCCTACCGGCTCACGCGCGCCGGCATGGACTGGGAGGTGCCCGAGCCCGACGACCCCTGGAGCCACATCGGCTACTGGGGCGACCACCAGATCGTCTACCTCCTGCGCCTCGTCGAGCTCGCGCGCCGCGTGCGCCCCGGCGAGCTCGAGGCGCTCCTCGCGCGCCCCCTCTTCACGTACGCCGACATCCCCTATCGGATCGCCCCCTTCGAGGCGCTCCTCGCCGACCCGCACCACACCATTGCCTTCGACCACGACGCCCAGCACGCCACCGAGGTGCGCGTCGCCGACGAGGGCGCGGACGGGCGCCTCCTCCACGACGCCCGCGGCGGCCTCGTCCGCGTGACCCTCGCCGAGAAGCTGCTCGTGCCCGCGCTCGCGAAGCTCTCGAACCTCGTCGTGGGCGGCGGCGTCTGGATGAACACGCAGCGCCCCGAGTGGAACGACGCCAACAACGCCCTCGTCGGCTGGGGCCTCTCCGTCGTCACCGCCGCGCACCTGCACCGCTACTGCGCCGTCGTGGCCGACCTCCTCGCGGGCGCCGGCCCCGACCTCTCCCTGTCCGCCGAGGTCGCCACCTGGCTCGACCGCGTCCGCGCGGCGCTCTCCGCCGAGGCCCCGCACCTCGCCGCAGGCCCGGCCGACGACCTCGCGCGCGGCCGCGTCCTCGGCGCCGTGGGGCGCGCGTTCGGCGATCACCGCGCCGCGCTCTACCGCGCCGGCCTGTCGGCCCCCGTGGCGCGCGCCACGGCCGATGTCGTCGCCGTCCTCGACCTCGCGCGCCGCTTCTGCGCGCAGACCGTCCGCGACAACCGCCGCGCCGACGGCCTCTATCACGGCTACAACGTCATGGTGCCGCGAGACGGCGGCGCCGCCATCGGGCTCGAGCGCCTCCCGCTCATGCTCGAGGGGCAGGTCGCCGTGCTCGACAGCGGCGTGCTCTCCGCCGTCGAGGCGGCCGATCTGCTCGACGCCCTCTTCGCGAGCGACCTCTACCGCCCCGACCAGCGGAGCTTCGTCCTCTACCCGCCGCCCGCGCGCCCCGCCTTCCTCGACCGGAACGCCGTGCCGGCCGCCGACGCCGAGGCGATCCCGCTCCTCGCGGGCCTCCTCGAGGCAGGCGACCGCCGCGTCGTCGCGCGCGACGCGGCCGGCCGCGTGCGCTTCGCCGGCGACCTCGCGAACGCCGAGGACCTCGCCGCCGCCCTCGACGCCCTCGCGGCGACCGAGCCCGCGCTCGCCGCGCGCGTCGCCGCCGACCGCGACGCCGTCCTCGCGCTCTGGGAGCGCGTCTTCCACCACCGCACCTACCCGGGGCGCGCCGCCACGATGCACGCCTACGAGGGCATCGGCAGCATCTACTGGCACATGGTCTCGAAGCTCCAGCTCGCCGCCGCCGAGGCCTTCGCGGCCGCCCGCGGCGACGACACCCTGCGCGCCCGCCTCGCCGCCCGCTACCACGACATCCGCGCCGGGCTCGGCCCCGCGAAGACGCCGGGCGAGCAGGGCGCCTTCCCGACCGACCCCCACTCCCACACCCCGGCGCACCGCGGCGCGCAGCAGCCCGGCATGACCGGGCAGGCCAAGGAGGCCGTCCTCGTGCGCTGGCGCGAGCTCGGCGTGTCCGTCGAAGGGGGCGTCGTCCGCTTCGATCCGGCCCTGCTCCCCGCGGCCGAGCTCCTCGCGGAGCCCGGCGCGCTCGATGTCGTCGACGTGTCGGGGCGCGAGCGGCGCGTCCCGGTGCCGGCGTCCGGCGCGGCCTTCACCCTCTGCCAGGTGCCGGTCGTCTACGAGGCGGTCACGGGCGACGCCCCCGTCCGCTGCCGCTGGTGGTGGCGCGACGGCCGCGCCGGCGCCTCCGACGGCGCGCTCGACGCCGAGGCCAGCGCCGCGCTGCTCGGCCGCACGGGCGCGCTCGACCGCGTCGAGGTCACGCTGCCGGTCGCCCGGCTCTGGCAGGGCTGAGGTGCCGTGAAGGCCGCCCTCGCCGTGGTCCTCGCCGTCGTCGCCCTCGCCGCGGGGCCGGCGGGCGCCCGGCCGGGGCCGGCGCACGTCGAGGTGGTCGCGCGCGACGGGGGCTTCGCGCTCCTCCGCGACGGCGCGCCCTACGTGATCCGCGGCGCGGGCGGCGATGGCTCGCTCGAGGCGCTCGCCGCGGCGGGCGGGAACAGCGTGCGCACCTGGGGCGTCGGGCCCGACACGCCGGCGCTCCTCGACGAGGCCGCCGCGCTCGGGCTCACCGTCACGGTCGGGCTCTGGCTCGGGCACCCGCGCCACGGCTTCGACTACGGCGACGAGGCCGCGGTGCGCGCGCAGCTCGAGCGCGCGCGGGCCGACGTCCTGCGGCTCAAGGACCACCCGGCGCTCCTCCTCTGGGGCGTCGGCAACGAGATGGAGGGCTTCGAGAAGGGCGACGATCCGCGCGTCTGGGACGCGGTCGACGCCGTCGCCGCGATGATCGCCCGCGAGGACCCGCACCACCCGCCCATGGTCGTGACGGCCGAGATCGGCGGCGAGCGCGTGGCGATGGTCGAGAAGCGCTGCCCGCACGTCGCGATCCACGGGATCAACAGCTACGGCGGTCTCCCGTCCCTCGCCGAGCGCTACCGCGCGGCCGGCGGCACGAAGCCCTGGATCGTGACCGAGTTCGGCCCGCCGGGCGTCTGGGAGCTCCCGAAGCCGCCCTTCGGCGGGCCCGCCGAGCCGACGAGCACCGCGAAGGCCGCCGCCTACCGGCGCGGCTGGGAGGCCATCGCCGCGGCCCCCGGGAGCCTCGGCGGGTACGCCTTCACGTGGGGGGCGAAGCGCGAGGTGACCGCGACCTGGTACGGGATGTTCCTCGCGAGCAGCGAGAAGCTCGGCGCCGTGGACGCCCTCACCGAGCTCTGGACGGGGCGCCCGCCGGAGGACCGCTGCCCGACCATCGGCGACATCAGCCTCGACGGCGGCCAGCGCGTGCTTTCGCCCGGGGACCGCGTCACCGCGCGCGTGACCGCCGAGGATCCCGACGGGGACGCGCTCGCCGTGACCTGGGAGCTCCGCGGCGAGGCGCCGGACGGGCCCCCCGGGGGCGATGAGTCCCCGCCGACGCGCGCCTACCCCGAGGCGCTCGCGGCGACTCCGGACGGCGCGGCGGTCGAGGTGGCGCTCCCGGCGGGGCGCGGCGGGCTCTACCGGCTCTACGCGGTGGCGCGCGACGGGCGCGGGGGCGCCGCGGTCGCGACCCTGCCGCTCACGGTCGACGGGCCGGACGCGCCGCCGCCGGCGCCGCAGGCGGAGCTGCCGCTCGTGGTCTACGGGGACGGCGCCGGGCGCGACGCCCCCTACGCGCCGTCGGGCTGGATGGGCGAGGTCGGCGCGATCGCGATGGACCCGGCGGACACGTCGAACCCGGCGCTCGGCGCGACGAGCCTGCGGGTCGACTACAGGACGGGCGGCGGCTGGGGGGGCGTCGTGTGGCAGTCGCCCGCGGGGGACTGGGGCGATCGCCCAGGCGGACTCGACCTCTCCGGGGCGCAGGTGCTCTCGGTGTGGGCGCGCGGCGCGCGCGGCGGCGAGCGCGTGACCTTCCTCGTGGGCCTCCTCGGGCCCGACAAGCCCTTCCACGACAGCGCGCGGCGCACCTTCGA
>JACKFA010000014.1 GCA_020632715.1 Deltaproteobacteria bacterium | reverse complement strand
ACGGGCGTTGGGGGGACTGGGGGCTTTGGCTGCGCAGTCGGGTGGCGGTGGGTGGGTAATCGGCTTGGGGGGAAGTGATATTCGATTTTGGTAGTGTGTGCTTGGTGGTTATGACGCGGCTGAGAGACCCCTTTTGAGGGCTTGGGGGGCGATTCTGTTGGGCGACTGGGGGAGGTTGTGGGGTTCCTGGTAGGAGGGGGGTGGGGGATATGGCACGGGGGAGTTCGGCTGTTCGTTGTTAGAGGTGGTCGATTGGGCTGCGGACGGCGCCTGGACCCTTGCTCAATACGTGCGTGTAGATCTGGGTCGTCTTCACGTTGCTATGGCCCAGGAGCTCTTGCACCGTCCGGATGTCGTAGCCGCTCTCCAACAGGTGCGTCGCGAAGGAGTGGCGAAAGGTGTGACATGACGCCGGCTTCGAGAGACCCGAGCGGATCACCGCCTCCTTCATCGCCCTCTGCACGAGAGACTCGTCTACATGATGGCGGCCTTGCTCCCCCGTTGCCTCACTCCGCCACCGCCGCTCCTGCGGGAAGACCCACTGCCACAGCCAGTCCCGTGACGCCGACGGGTACTTCCTCTCCACCGCATCCGGCAGCGTGACTCTCCCCCAACCCTCCCCCACGTCTGCCTCATGCGTCGACTTCACGCCCCTCAGGTGCTCCTTCAGCGCGGGTACCAATGACTGCGGCAACATCGTCACCCGGTCCTTCCCACCCTTTCCGCACCTCACCGTCACCTCGTGCCGCACGAAATCCACGTCCTTCACCCGCAACCGCAGGCACTCGAGGAGACGCAGACCCGTTCCGTACAGCATCGAGCAGATCAGGCGCTTGTCCGGCGGCATCGCGTCCAACACCACGCGCACCTCGCCCCGCGTCAGCACCACCGGCAGCCGGCGACGTCTCTGCACCCTCACGACCTCTCCCAACGCCTCGTCCTCACGACCCAACACGTGCCGATACAGGAAAAGCAGCGCCGACAATGCCTGGTTCTGTGTCGACGTCGAGACCTTCTCCGCCACCGCCAGATGCGTCAGGAAGCCGTTGATCTCCTCCCCGCCCATGTCCCTCGGGTGCCGCCTCCCGTGGTGCAGGACGTACCGCCGGATCCACGACGTGTAGGCTTCCACCGTCCGGCGGCTGTACCGACGCACTCGCAGCGCGTTCTCCACCACCTCCATCAACCTCGGCCCACGCCCATCCCTCACCACCGCCTCCTCGTCATCAGTACCGCGCCCGCCACTCGGCAAGGAGCGTGCCGTCCAGCCAGGCATCTCTCCCACCGCCGCACGCCCGCGCTCCCGGCCTCCACACGCCACCGTGTGCACACTCGGCCCCCCCCGCCGTGGGGTCCGCAGACTCCAGCCCTGGTGACTCGCGACCTTTTACCGCGGTAAACACTCGCGCAGCCCTCGCCGACCCCAACGCCTCGCTGACCGCCCCGCGCCCGCACGCGACCATCTCGCCAAACGCCACGACGGCTTGCGTTCCCCGCCCCGCGGCAGTACGTCACGAGACGACCCGCGCGCGCCGCCGTCGACTCCCACGCGCGCCGCAACCCATCGGAGCACCCATGAAGCGAGTCACCGGCATCGGCGGGATCTTCTTCCACGCCAAGGACCCCGCCGCCCTGCGCGCCTGGTACCAGCAGCACCTCGGCATCGACGTCCAGACCTGGGGCGGGACCGCCTTCCCGTGGGCCAACGATCCGCACGGCTCCACCGTCTGGTCCATCGGCGCCGCCGACAACGGCCACTTCGCCCCGAGCTCCGCCCCCTTCATGGTCAACTACCGCGTCGCCGACCTCGCCGCCCTCCTCGCCGCCCTCCGCGCCGAAGGCTGCGACGTCCTCGACAAGACCGACGACTCCGACTTCGGCAAGTTCGGCTGGGTCATCGACCCCGAAGGCAACAAGGTCGAGCTCTGGCAACCCCCCGACGGTCAGTAGCACCCTCGGGGACTCGCCCCCAGCGGCCACCCCCTCCCTAAGAAGGTGTTTCAGTATTCGGACCGAGCCCGGCGACGCGTCGTGATTCCAGGTGGTTACGTGAGGGAGGGCGTGCCCATAGGCACGTGACCGACGAGCGGAACCGCCTGAATCCTGAAACAAGCCAGGCGACGGAGAATCTGAAACACTGCTAAACCGCCGCACCGCGCTCACCCGCGAAGCGCCGCGCTCGCCACCGCAGGCTCCCCGGCTCGGCACGCGCGCCATGCTCGACCGGCTCCGCGAGCACGCCCACAGCCGGCGCTCCGCGCGCCAGCCGGCCCCTCGGGAGGCGCGCGCCCGCATACGACGATGTGTTACGCACATCGCCCGATGGCGCCTCGCGCCCCCACCCCGTAAGTCCACGAACCCAACCCTTCGTGACCCCTCGCCGCGCCGCGCCCTCCAGGCGGCGACGGGCCGCGTTCATCTCCAGGGCCCCACGATGAGCCCTACCGCCCCCCCTCCCGCCGCCCTGCTCGCCATCTCCCTGAGCGCCTGCAGCAGCAAGCGGCTCCAGTGACACCGGCACCGGCACCCTCCGCGTCGTCACCGACGACCCCATCCTCGAGCGCCGCCCTCGGCGTCACCGTCACCCTCACCCCGACTCCGCGCAGGTCTTCGACTACAACGACGACGCAGCATCACCTTCGACGTCGAGGCGTCGTCGCCCTCGCGGGCGGCCAGTCGCGCCACGTCGCCGTCACCGAGGACCTCGAGAACGTCGCCTCCGGCGCCCGCCAGACCCTCATCACCGGGGACCTCGCCACCGGCGAGGTGCGCTGATTCCACTACGACCCGGCGACAACGCCGTCGTCATCGGCGACGAGTACGGCGGCGTCTTCGTCTTCCAGAACCCCGACGGCACCTACGGCGTCGTCACCTCCCTCTTCGACGACCCCGTCGACGAGGCCGACTGAGCTCGCCGACGACGGCTACGCCGCCTGGCAGCTCGTCCGTGAGTACAGCGAGTTCCAGACCACCTCGAAGTTCAGCCTCCTCATGGCCTACGCCGTGGCCCAGGCCACCGCCCCGCCACAGCGGCAGCGTCGAGACAACTGGAACGGCCCCGCCACCACCGCCGTCTGCCAGACCTTCAAGGCCTTCTGCGACTGCGTCGCCTGCTACGCCGCCGACTCCGGCGAGAACTGCGCCCTCTGCGCCGCAGGGGCGCGCAGGCGACCTGCGCGTCACCCTCACCTCAGCGCTCCTCGCCGCCGCCCTCACGACCGCAGGCTGCGGCGACAGCGCGGACAGCGCCGACGACGGCCAGTGGCTCGTCCTCACCGACGACCCATCCTCGGAGCGCCGCCCTCAGCGTCACCGTCACCCTCACCCCGACTCCGCAGGTCTTCGGCTACAACGACGACGGCAGCATCACCTTCGACGTCGAGGGCGTCGTCGCCCTCGCGGGCAGCGAGTCGCGCCACGTCGCCGTCACCGGGGACCTCAGAACGTCGCCTCCGGCGCCCGCCAGACCCTCATCACCGAGGACCTCGCCACCGGCGAGTCCGCTGAATTCCACTACGACCCGGCGACAACGCCGTCGTCATCGGCGACGAGTACGGCGGCGTCTTCGTCTTCAGAACCCTGACGGCTCCTACGGCGTCGTCACCTCCCTCTTCGACGACCCCGTCGACGAGGCCGACTACCAGTTCGCCGACGATGGCTACGCCGCCTGGGAGCTCGTCCAGCAATACAACGGTTCCAGACCACCTCGAAGTTCAGCCTCCTCATGGCCTACGCCATGGCCCAGGCCCCGGCGCTCGCGACGCGCAGCATCCAGGCGTGCGTCTACCCGTGCAACTACACGCGCGCCACCGCCCCCGCCGTGTGCCAGACCTTCAAGGCCTTCTGTGACTGCGTCGCGTGCCACGCCGCCGGCGCCGGCGAGAACTGCGACCTGTGCGCTCCGCCCTCACGCTGACGCGCCTCGCCGTCGCCGTCGCGCTCGCCCTCCCCGGCGCCCGCGCCCTCGCAGACCCCGTCGCCATCGGTGTCCACCCCATCTGGTTCGCCGGCGTCGTCGACGCCGACCGCGACGCCATCGACGCCTTCCTCGACTGCGTCGTCCACGGCTCCGACACGAACCGCTACTGGCGCGGCGAGGCCGCCCTCGTCGCCCACCCCTCCCACCTCCTCGCGCCCCCGGGCTCCACCCTCCCCGACGACCCCGCCGCCGTCGCCTCCTGGCTCGGCGACCGCGTCGCCGCCGGCGACCTCCCCGCGCCCCCGGCCGGCGAGATCCCCCTCTACCTCCTGTTCGGCGGGCCCCCCGCCTTCGCCGTCAGCGCCTGCGGCCTCGCCGGCACCGGCGACGTCGCCGGCCGCCACGCCGGCGTCGCGCGCGTCCGCAACGTGCTCCCCTGCTGGGCCACCGGCGACATCCTGCGCACCGAGACCCAGATCGCCTTCCACGAGCTCGTCGAGACCGCCGACGCCCTCCTCGGCTACGCCCCCTGCGCCGCCGACGGCGCCTGCGAAGGGCAGGGCGACTGCGCCGACCCCTGCGACACCTTCGTCGGCCTCACCTGCCCCGGCGCCCCCGTCGGCTCCTGGACCGGCTGCGGCGGCGGCCGCGTCGACGGCTGGGTCGTCCAGAAGCTCAGCTACGAAGGCCGTGACGAGGCCGCCTGCCAGACCTGCGTCACTGCGGCTTCACCCCGCGCGCCTGCGGCCCCGACGACCCCGACTGCGCCAGCGTCCCCTCCACGCCCGCCCCACCGGCCGCGACCAGCGCCCGCGCCGCCGGCTGCGCCAGCAGCCACGCCCCAGTGCGCCGCTCGCCCTCCTCGCCGCCCTCCTCGGCTCGCCTACCGCCGCGCGCCCGCTGCCCGTGACCCGCCCGCGCCTCCGCGCCCCGGCCGCCCACCTCGCGAGCGGCGCCCTCTTCGGCCTCGCCTCGTCCACCCGCCCTCTGGTGGTGCGCGTGGCTCGCCATCGCCGCCCTCGCCGCCGCGCTCACCTGGACCCGCTCCTCCCTCGCCGCCTTCGGCTGGGTCTTCCTCGCGCAGGCCCTCGCCCGCGCCATCGCCTTCCGTGGGTGCCGGAGATGAACCGGATCACCTTCGGCTACACCGGCGCCGACGCCTTCTGGCTCCTCGTCGGCGAGTGGCTCATCTGGTCCCTCCCCCACGCCGTCGCCCTCGCGCTCGCCCACCGCGCCCTCCGCGGCCGCGCGCTCGTCTGCCTCTGGCTCCCCGCCGCCTGGGCCCTCGCCGAGCTCGCGCGCTTCCACATCCTCTCGCTCGCCCTCGACGACTGGCTCGCCACCCAGTGGACCGTCGGCCCGGTCCTCCGCGCCCTCAGGCACCTCGGCTGGTACCCGACCCTCCTCGCCTGCCTCGTCGCCGCCGCGAGCCTCGGCGAGGCCGTCACCACCTACCTCCCCCGCGTCGCGCTGCCCGCGCTGCTCGTCCCCGCCGCCCTCCTCGCCATGCCGCCCCTCGCGCCCCACACCGACCGCCTCGCCGGCGTCCTCGCCGTCCACACCGACTCCCTCGCCGCCCTCCCGCACACCCCGCCGCCCGGCGCCGCCCGCCCTCGTCGTGTGGCCCGAGGCGCGCTCGGGGTTCGGCCCCTGCTCGCCGAGGGCGTGACCCGCAGCGCGCGCGTGCAGCCGCCCCTCCCCGGGAGCCCCGCCACGCACGTCGTCGGCGCGCTCAGCCAGCGCCCCTTCGGCGGACGCCAGAACCAGGTGCTCATCGTCGCCGCCGACGGCGCCGTCGCCGCGAGCCGCGCCAAGTCCCTCCTCTTCCCCATCGGCGAGCGGCGGATCCTCGGGATCGGCGCCGACGCCTTCGTCCCCGGCCGCGTCGCCCCCGCGCTCGACGCCGGCGGCGTCTCCGTCATCCCGCTCATCTGCGGCGAGGTGATGTCCCGCGCGCTCGTCCGCCGCGGCGTCGACGCCGGCGGCCAGCTCCTCGTCGTCCCGTCTCGCGATCAGATGATGGTCGGCGACCGCCCGCTCCGCCAGCTCCTCGCCATCCAGGTCCTCCGCTCGGTCGAGCTCGGCGTGCCCTCCGCGCGCAGCTCCTACGGCAGCGCCGCCAGCCTCGTCGCGGCCGACGGCGCCGTCCTCGCCGTCAGCGGCCGCGACCGCAGCGGCTTCCTCTCGTGGGACCCCGTCGGCGGGCCGCGCGGCGTCGACTTCTGGGGCGACCCATCACGCCCGGCGCGCCCCCGCCCCCGCGCCCGCGCCCCGACGTCGTCGTGCTCTACGAGCGCGCCGCGAGCGCCCTCCGCACGCGCTGCCCCGACGGACGCTGCGCCTACCACGCCCTCGACGACCTCCGCTGCCCCGAGGACGCCCACGCCGGCACCGTGATCGTCGCCGGGCACGGCGCCCCGCCGACCTACCTCTCGCGGTCGGCCGCCGACGTCGCCGCCGCCGTGCGCTGCTTCCGCCCCGCCCTCGTCGTGCTCGACGTCTGCTACGGCGCGAGCGCGGAGCTCGTCGGCGCCCTCGCCGACCTCGACGCCGTCGTCGTCGCCGCCCCCTCCCTGCTCCCCGGCGCCGGCTTCGACTACGGCGCCGACTTCTTCACCGCCGCCGACCCCGCCGCGCGCGCCGCCGCCGTGCGCCTCCCCGGCGCCACGCGCCCGCTCCTGCGCGGCCCGGTCACGCGCGCGACCGTCGCCGCCGCCCTCGCGGCCGTCGCCGACATGGACGGCGACGCCCTCCGGCAGCACCTCGCCCGGCGCGTGCCGCCCGCCGTGGAGGTCGAGCTCCCGGCGCCGGCCCGCTCCTCGTGCCGGTGGACTGGGCGCGCGTCAGGTCGGCGCCGGCGCGCGCCGCAGCGCCGCCCAGGCGAGCGTCCCGATCGCGATGAGCGCGACCACCGCCGCGACGAGCGCCGGCAGGAGCCCGAGCACCGCGGCGGCGTTCGACGCGCCGAAGCGGTTGTCGCCGAAGGTGAGCGCCCGGTTCGGCGCGAAGATCGCCGCGACGTAGAAGATCGCGTTGCCGTAGCCCGTGACGAGCAGCATCCACGTCACCCGCCGACGCGTCTTCTCCGCGAGCCCGACGTGGTGCGCCGCGAGCGCCGCCACCACGATGAGCACCCCGTTCAGGAGGCTCCCGACGTGCGCCCGCGCCCACGCCGCGGGCGTGCCGGGGAGCTGGAAGGCCACGATGTTCCCCGGCACCGGCTCGAGCCCCGCCGATGAGGCTCGCGAGGAGGCCGATGCCGAGGAGGAGGCCGATGAAGACGATGGCGAGGCCGTGCCCGATCATCGCGCGATACGGTGAGCCCATGGTCACTCCGGGGTCGTGGGACGCGCTCACCCTATCGCCGCGCGCCGTCGACCGCGGGGTACCGCTCGGGTAGCGTGCGCCCGGCGGCGACCTTGGGCGCGCCGCCGTCCTCCGCTATGCTCCCCCCCACGCGATGATCGGGAGGAGGCGATGGCCAAGCCGACGGTGCAGCTCGTGACGGCCCTGAGAGCCACGGTGGCGCGCCTCGCCAGCGGCGCGACCTACCGCTGGACGCATCAGGGCGCCTGCAACTGCGGCCACCTCGCGCAGACGCTGACGGCCCTGTCGCCCGCCGAGATCCACGCGATGGCCCTCGAGCGCGCCGGCGACTGGGCGCAGCACGCCGTCGACCACTGCCCGAGCGGCTACCCCATCGATCACGTCATCGACACCATGCTCGGCGCCGGCCTCACCCGCGACGACCTCGTCCACCTCGAGCGCCTCTCCGACCCGCGCGTCCTCGGCGCCCTCCCGAGCGGGGACCGCGACCTCGACTTCCGGCGGCGCGAGGACGTCCTACGCTACCTCGCGGCGTGGGCCGACCTGCTCGCCGCGGAGCTCCCCGCGGCCGCGCCTGCCGCCGACCGCGCCGCCGCCTGACCCCGCCGGACAAGGACACCGCCATGCCCCGCGACCTCGACCTCGTCCTCTTCGGCGCCACCGGCTTCACCGGCCGCCTCGTCGCCGACTACCTCGCGCGCGCCCCGCACGCCGGGCGCTGGGCCATCGCCGGGCGAAACCGCGAGAAGCTCGACGCGCTCGGCCTCGGCGTCCCCGTCATCGTCGCCGACGCCCTCGACCCCGCCGCCATGGCCGGCGTCGCTCGCCGCGCGACTTCGTCTGCACGACCGTCGGCCTTCTCGCGCTACGGCACCGCCCTCGTCGCCGCCTGCGCCGACGCAGGCACCCACTACTGCGACCTCACCGCCGAGGTCCACTGGATGCGCGCCATGATCGACGCGCACCACGTCGCCGCGCAGAAGAGCGGCGCGCGCGTCGTCCACGCCTGCGGCTTCGACTCCATCCCCTCCGACCTCGGCACCTGGCTCGCGCAGAAGGCCATGAAGGCCCGCCACGGCCGCTACGGCGACCGCGTCACCGCCTACTACGGGCGCAGCGCGGCGGCGTCTCCGGCAGCACGCTCGCGTCCGCCATCGCCATCGCCGAGGCCGCCGAGGACCGCGCCGTGCGCCGCGTCCTCGCGAACCCACTCGCCCTCGACCCCGATCCCACCGCGCCGAGGCCGCCCGCGCCCGACGAGACCGCGCTCGGATGGGACGCGCGCGAGCGTCGGATCACCGCGCCCTTCGTCATGGCCGCCTCGAACACCCGCGTCGTCCGCCGGAGCCACGCTCTCGCCGGCTTCCCGTGGGGCCACGACTTCGTCTACCGCGAGGTCAAGACCTTCCCGCCGAGCCTCCGGGGCGCCGCCCTGGCCGCCGGCATGACGCTCGGCCTCGGCGCCTTCGCGATCGCGACCCAGAACCCTGGCTCCGCGAGCAGATCGCCACGCGGATCCCGCAGCCCGGCGACGGCCCGTCCGAGGCGGAGCGCGAGCGCGGCTTCTGGAAGCTCAAGCGTCGTCGTCGAGGGCGGCGGCGGACGCTCCTACCGCGTCGAGGACCGCGGCGACCCCAGCTACGCCTCGACCTCGCGCATGCTCGCCGAGGCCGCCCTCTGCCTCGCCCCGACGACCTCGACTCGGGCCCGGCTTCACCACCCCGTCCGTCGCCATGGGCGACCACCTCGCCGCCGCCTCCGCGCCGCCGGCGTCACGCTCGAGGTCGCTTAGCGCGTCAGCGCCTTCCCCGCGGATGACGGCGAGCCCGCCCGCGCCCAGCTCGACGGCGCGCTCGACCAGGCCGCCCGTGCCCATCGCGACCGCCTCCCACGGCGCGAGCAGCTCCACCACGTCGAGCTGAACCCGGCAGGCCCATCGTCAGGCGCGCCTGCTTCGCAGCCGCCGCGAGCGACGCCTGGCGCGCCGCGATCGCCTTCGGATCGTCCTGCGCGGCGTCCTTCCCATCCGTCACGACCAGCGCGGCCCGCGTCGCCAGGAGCGTCGCGTCCGCCGCGACCGCCGCGAACACCGACTCCACCGCCGCGAAGGTCGCCGCCGCCGCCGCGCTCGGCCGGTCCCGGGCGACTCGCCGCGTCCAGCGCGCGCGCCGCCTCCGCCGGCGTCCGCCAGCTCACTGAGCCGCTCCGCGCCCTGGCCGTCGACCCGCCACACCGCCACAGGCGTGTCCGCGCCGAGCTGCTTCATGAGCACCTGCGCCCGCGCACCGACGACGCGTACTGGCTCTCCACCTGGTTCTCCTCCCAGAGGAAGCCCGGCGTCGCCGACAACACCACCGCGAGCGCGCGCAGGCTTCAGCGCCGCCGCGGGCCCGCCTCGATCGCCAGGATCGCCTCCCAGAACGCCACGAGCGCGTCGTCGACCTCGGGCCGCGCCGCTGGCCGCCCGTGCGGCGGCTCAGGTCCTCCCAGGCGAGCAGCGGCTCCGCCACGTCGACGTGAGCCCGACCACGTCGAGGCGCCCGCGCCGCGCCGAGCGCCTTCTCGACCCCGGCCCGCGCGGTCCATCGCCGCCCGCCAGGCTCCGTCCTTCCGTCCGTCACGAGCAGCACCGCACGGTCGCCCGGGAGCTTCGCGCCCGCAGCCTCGGCGTCGGCCGCGACCGCCTCGAGCGCCTTCGCCAGCGCCGGGGCGCCATCAGGCCGCCGGCCTCCAGGGCCTTCGCGGCGCGGAGGCCACCGCAGCCTCCAGGGCGATGACCACGCGGCGATCCGCTCGGCGCCTCGCTCGCCGTAGCGGTACACCGCCACGCGGTCGCCGGCGCCGAGGCCGTCGAGGAGGGCGAGCGCCCCGTCGCGGGCGGCGCCGTAGGGCACGGGCGCGCCGTTGCCGGGGTCGAAGGTGTAGGCCGGGTGCGCGCCGAGCACGATGGCGACGGCGCGTCCGGGCGCGGGCGCCGGGACGGCGCTGGCGCGATCCCCGAGGGCCGCGAGCGCCAAGCTGGTGACGAGGGCCGCGGCGAGGCGCGGACGGAGGCGGGTGGCGTTCGGCGTCATGCGGGCTCCAACGGGCGTGTGGGTGAACGTGCTCCAAGAAGACGCGCGACGGCGTCGTTCGCAACCCTACGCCCACCTTACGGGAGCCCCCGCCGGCGTGCGAGAAGGCCCACCGGCGCTGCGCGGGATCCCCCGCACCGAGGGCGCGCGGTGGGCGCGGACGCAGCCCGCGACGCGATCGTCGCGCGCGGCATGCGCGATGCAGCCGGACGACGCGATCTCCCCGTCAGTCCCGGAGGCGCCATGAACGCGCTCACCCGCACCCTCTCGATCGCCGCCCTCTCGACGCTCGCGACGTTGTCCCTCGTCGGCCCGGCCTCGGGCGCGCCCGGCGCCGATCCGCCCGCGCGCGTCGTCGTGGCGCCCGCGACGCTGCCCCTCGCCGGGCTCGAGCTCGCGCTGCCGACGCCGCGCGACGGCACGACCTACCAGCTCTCGTCGAGCTGGGCGCTGACCCGCGACGGGCTCTGGGACGGTCGCGACGTGGTCGACGAGATCCGGGGCGGCGATCTCGTCGCCGGGACCTGGGTCTCCGTCGGGTGGTTCACCGCGGGCGACTGCGCGGCGGTCGTCCACGCGGCGCCGATCGAGGCGAGCTGGGAGCGCGCGTCGATGCCGCTCTGGGGCGCGCGGTGGGCGGCGCGCGGCGGTGTCTTCACGTTCGACGGCCCGCTCGGGGCCCGGCCGGCGGTGGCGCTCTGCCTCCCGCGCGGCGACCGGAAGCAGCTCCTCCTGATGCGCTTCTTCCTCGACCAGCCCACGTCGATGGGCGAGGAGGCGATGCGGAGCGCGCTCGTGACGGCCGAGGTGCCGCGCCGCGCGTTCCGGGCGTTCGTCGGGGACGCGATCGCGGCGGCGACAGCGCCCCTCTTCGCGCCGACCGTGCGGAACCGCGGCGAGCAAGCGGCGATGCGCACGCTGCGCCTGCCGGCGACGGGGCTGAAGCCGCTCCTGCCGAACGACGGCTTCGTGTGGACGCGCGGCGGCAGCTCCGCCGAGGTCGACCAGATCGACCGCATGGCGCCCGCGCTGCCCGAGGTCACCGTCGAGGTCGCCCGGATCGACGGCGCCGACACCTGCAGCGGCGTGTTCGATCGCCTGACGGCGCCGCGCGTCGCCGGCAAGGCCACGCGCGTGCCGCCCGGGTGGGTGGCCGGCCCGATGATCCACCCCGTCGACAACGTGCCGGAGCTGACGCTCTGCCACGCGTCCGAGTGGAGCGTGCTGCTCGTCGGGATCTTCGTCACGCCGTCCGACCCGGACGTCACCGCGTACGCGCCGCTCCTCGACGCGCTGGCGACGGCGGTCGACAACGCGCCGCCCTCGATGTGAGGGGCGCGCGCGATGTGAATGGCGTTCACTTCTGCGTGTGGAGGTCGCGTCATGAGGTCGCTCTCGCGTGTCCGTGTTCTCCTCGGCTCCCTGATCGCGCTGGTCGTCGCGGCCGCGGCCCCGGCCCCGGCGGACGGGGCGTCCGCCTACCCTCCGATGGAGCAGCCGGCCGGCCCGCAGACGCTCCAGTTCGCCGGGCTCCGCGTGAGGCTGCCCGCTCAGAAGGGGGTGCGCTACGACGTCTTCGCCTACTGGCACACCCACCCGGGTGAGCAGGCCGACGGCCACGACGAGATCGTCGAGCACTTCGGCGACAGCTACCGCACGACCTGGGTGAAGGTCGCGCCGTTCCCGGGCGACGCGTGCGGCAAGGTCGTCGGCGGGATCGCCGCCGACTCGGCGTGGCAGCGCGACGGCGTCACGCTCTGGGGGGCGTCCTGGGTGGTGCGCGGCGGCGGCACGCTCGCCGACCGCGTCGGCTTCCCCGAGTCCCCGTTCGTGGCGCTCTGCACGCCGGGGGAGCGGCAGGGGCTCGTGCTCATCCAGTTCTTCGACGACGGGGCGCCGCCCGCCGACGAGGACGCGGCGATCGCGGCGCTCGGGCGGTCGAAGGTGCTCGCCGCCGTCTGGGACGCCTACGCGCGCCGCCGCACCGTCGACGCGTCGCCGGCGCTCGTGACGCCCGGACGCGGTGACGAGTACGGGTGGCCGCTGCGGCTCGGCGGGGTCGGGCTCGTGGTCCCGGTCCCGGAGGACGGCTACGTGTGGGCGCCTGCCGGGACGGCGCGGGGCGAGGACGACATCGTGCGCCTCGCGCCGGCGATGCCCGAGCTCCTGGTGAAGGTGGTGCGCGCCCCGCGGAGGTCCCGTGCGCCGAGCTCTTCGTCGCCGTCAGCGTGCCGCGCGCGCCGGGCGCCGCGCGGCACGTGCCGAAGGGTGGAAGGCCGGGCCGGTCCTCCGCTACCCGACCGGCGTCCGCGGCGTGACCGCCTGCCACAGCGGCCCGCGCGGGACCTTCCTCGCCGCCATCACGACGGTCCCCGAGAGCCTCGACGTGAAGCTGGCCGCGCAGCTCCTCGACGCGCTCGCCCGCGCCATCGACGAGCCGCCTGGAACCCTGGGCTCGCCAGCGTCGTAGTGACTCAGTCGTTGATCGCGTGCGCCATCTGCGAGAGGCGCGCGAGGTCGTACGGCTTGGCAGGAAGCCCTTCATCTGCGGGCGCGGGGGAGGTCGCGCCGGTGCCCTGAGGACATCAGCACGCGCACGCCCTCGCGCACCGCCGCGATCGCGTCGAACGCCTCCTCGCCGGACATGACGGGCATGCGCGCGTCGAGGATCACGAGGTCCCAGCGCTGCGGGGCCTCGCGGAACGCGTCCACGACGGCGCGCCCGTCGCCGTGCGCCACGACGTCGTAGCCGAGGCGGCTGAGCATGGTCGTCAGGAGGAGCGCACGATGGGCTCGTCCTCACCCACGAGGATCCGCCCCGCCCCGGCACGACCCGCCCGACGTCGCCGCTGCCGCCCGCCGGAGCGCGCCCCGTCGTCCGCGAGCACCGGCAGGAGCACGATGAACGCCGCGCCGCGCCCGCGCAGGTTCTCAGCGCGGACGAGCCCCTTGTGGGCGACCACCGTCCCGTAGACCGCCGCGAGCCCGAGCCCCGTCCCGTGCCCCTCCTTCGAGGTGTAGAAGGGCTCGAAGAGGCGCGCCATCGCGCTCGCGGGGATCCCCGCGCCGTCGTCGCTTATCCGCACCTCGGGTAGAGCCCCGGCGCGAGCTCGCCGCCGAGCCGCGGATCGCCCGGCGCGAGCTCGCAGAGCGCCGTCGCGAAGGCGACCGTCCCGCCCTCGGGCATCGCGTCGCGCGCGTTGAGCGCGATGTTCAGGAGCGCGTTCTGGAGGAGGCTGCGGTCGCCGAGGACCAGCGCGCACGGCGCCTCGAGGCGCGTCTCCACGACGATCCGTGGGTCGACCGTGCGCACGAAGAGCGCCGTGACGTCGCGGATCACGCCGTGCACGTCGATGACCTCGCGGGCGAGCCGGCGCCGACGACCGAAGGCGAGCAGCTGCCCCGTGAGCTCGGCGGCGCGACGTCTCGAGCACGAGCGCGGCGTACTCCGCGAGGTCGGGCCGCTCCGCGAGCTCCTCGTGGAGGAGATCCGCGTACCCTATGATGCCGGTCAGGAGGTTGTTGAAGTCGTGCGCGATGCCGCCCGCGAGGCGCCCGATCGCCTCCATCTTCGTCGCCTGACGCAGCTGCTCCTCGAGGCTCGCCTGCTGCGAGATGTCCCGCGCCACCAGCACCTTGCCGCGCGGGGCGCCCCCCGGGCCGCCGCCGTCGCGCAGCTCGCCGAGCGCGTAGGAGAGCAGGTGGACGCCACCCGGCGGTCGAGGATCGCGTCGCGGCGCCGCCCCCGCAGCGCCGCCGCGAACGGGCTCGGTGAGAGCGGCTCCCCGTCGGGCCCGACGAACGCGAAGAGCTCCTCGGGGCGCCGCCCGATGGCCTCGTCCGCCGCGACCCCGGTGATCTCCGCGCCCGCCGGGTTCAAGAGCGCCACGCGCCCGTCGCGGTCGATGGCGCAGACGGCCTCCGTGAGGCTGTCGAGCACCGTCGCGAGGTACGCGCGGCTCGCGTGCGCCGCCTCGAGCGCGTGCCGCTCCGTCGTGATGTCGACGATGAAGCCCTCGAGGGCGATCGGCGCGCCGTCGGCGTCGTAGACCCCCTCGCCCTGCTCCCAGCACCACCGCTCCTGCCCGTGCCGCGTGCGGATCCGGTAGGCGAGCCGGAACGGCTCGCGCTGGGCGATGGCCGATTGGATCTGCTCCCACACCACCGGCTCGTCGTCCGGGTGCATCACGCTCGCGAACGTGACGCTCCCCGTCACGAACTCCGCCGGCGCGTAGCCCGTGAGGTCGAGCGCGCCGTCGCTCACGAACGTCATCGTCCAGTCGCGGTCGTTCGCGCAGCGATACGCCATGCCGGGGAGGCTCTGGAGGAGCGTCCGCAGCTGGCGGTCGAGCTCGGCGGCGCTAGCCCCGCCTCGCGGACGCGCACCCAGGCGATCGTCAGCCCGTCGCTCCCCGGCACCGCCGCCGTCGCGAGCTGCACGAGCTCACCGGTCGCCGCCAGGCCGCGCTGGACGCGCCCGGCGCGGCCGTCCAGAGCGCGCTCGCCGGGCGCTACGAGCGCGCCCTCCGCCGCCCCGGCACAGCTCGCACGCGCGCGCGTTCGCGGACACGACCCGCCCGTCGCCATCGAGCAGGACCGCGCCCAACGGAGCAGCCGCAGCGCGGCCATCAGCCCGCCGCGACGTCATCGTAGTGCGGATGCGACATTTTTTCCACGAGTGTGCACGGGTCGCGGCGCGACGACAACCCTCGCGGTCACCGCGGGCTCACGGGTGCGCGATGACCACGAGCGTCGGCGCCCGCGCGAGGGCGCACGCGAGGGAGCGACGCTGGTTCTCCGGATCGAGCGCGCCGAAGCTCGTCGAGGAGCACCACGTCGGCGCCCTGGAGGAGCGCGCGCGAGGTAGAGCCGGCTCCGCTCGCCGTGGGAGAGCTGCCAGCCGGACTCGCCGACCTGCTGCAGGAGCCCGGCCGGCATGCGCTTCGAGGAGCGGGCCCAGGCCGAGCTCGACGCAGAGGGCGTGCGCCTCGGCGAGGGGCCTCCTCGTCGCGAGCCCGTCGCGCCCGAGCAGGAGGTTGAACGCGAAGGTGCCGGCGATCACGCGGTTGTCGTGGAACTGCGGCGCCGCGACCGCGCGGCGGCGCCAGCGCGCGTCGCCCCACGTCGCCGGGTCGAGCCCGCGGAGGAGCGCGAGCCCGCGCGACGGCCGCCGGAGCCCCGCGAGCATGGCCGCGAGCGTCGACTTGCCGCTCCCCGACGCCCCCTCGAGCAGCACGCGGTCGCCCGGGTAGAGCGCGAGATCGACGTCGTCGAGTCACCGCGCGCGGCCGCCCCGGGTACGCGAACCCGACCCGCGCGAGCTCGAGCACGGGGCGGCGCGGGGCGCTCACGCCGGCGGCACCTGCGTCCTCGGCCGCCGCCGCGGGGAGGTGGGGCGCCGAGGGCCTCGGGGCGCCGCGCCGCCGCGAGGATCGGCCACCACGCCGCGCGCGACCAGCGCCCCGACGAGCGATGTGGCGCCCGCCGCCGCGTCGTCGAGCGCGTGCGCGCCGAGGAGGAGCCCCGCGACCGCGAGCCCGACGCCGAGCGGCGTCGGCGCGGTGCCGGTGGCGAGCGCCACCGCGAGGAGCCCTGAGCGCGAGGAACGCCCGCCCCGGCCACACGATGAGCGCCGCCTCGAGCTCGTCGGGGGCGCGCGAGGTCGCGAGGTATCGGGCGAGCGCCGCGTCCTCGCCGCGATGCCACGCGCTCGGCCGCTCCTGCGCGAGGCGCGTGCGGTGCCCGACCATGCGCTCGACGAGGTCGCCCGTGAGGTCGAGGCGCGCGCGCGTCCAGCGCCGGTGGCGCGCGAGGTACACGCGCCCCGCCAGCGCCGTCGCGGCGAGCGCGGCGAGGCCCATCCCCACGAGCCAGCCGCCGCCGGCGCCCTGCGCGGCGATGACCAGCGCCACCGCGAGCTCGACCACCCCGATGACGAGCCGCATGCCGCCGTTCAGCGCGAGCGACTCGAACGCCTCCGACTCGATGGCGCGCCCCATGAGCCCGCCGATCCCCTGCGCGCGCATCGCGTCGAGGTCGCCGCGCAGCGCGCCGAGCAGGAGGAGCCGCTTCACCGTGGCCCCGCCGCGGAGCGCGACGTCGCCGGCGGCCGCGAGCGCCACCGCCCGGAGCGGCACCTGCGTCGCGAGCGCGAGCCCCCACGCGACGAGCCACCCCGGATCGACCCCGCCCGAGAGCGCCCCCGCCGCGAGCAGGAGCCACCCCGCGAGCGCGACCCCCTGGCTCAGCACCACCGCCGCGACGAACGCGAGCAGCGCGCCGAAGAAGCCGGCCTCGCGGAGCTGCGTCCCGACCGAGGCCGTCGGCGCCGCGCGCACGACCCAGGCCTCGATCGCGGGCCGCCGCCCGAGCCGCCCGTCGAGCAGGAGCTCCCGCCCGGCCGCGCGCCGCCGCGCCGGGACGCCCAGCGCGTCGAGCCCGCCTCGATGTCCGCGGCGATCGCCGCCACCTCGGGCGTGCGCAGCGTCGCGCGCCGCCGCCGCCGCCGACAGCGTGACGACGCGCCCCTCGGGGGTCAGCGCCCGCGCCCGCCCGCGCCGCGCCGGCAGGACGCGCGAGGAGGCGCCCGTCGGCCGTCTCCGCGACGAGCGGCCCGCCCGCGAGCAGCCCCGGCGCCTTGCTCCAGGTCGAGGCCACGCGCGCGAGCTTCGAGCCCGACGCGCTTCGCGGCGTGGTCGAGCGCCTCGCCCGCGGCCGGCTCGGCGGCGCCGGCGATCGGGAGCCCCGCCGCGCGCGCGACGGCGGCTACGGCCTCCGCCCCCGACGCCGCGGGCCACGTGATCGCGGCGTCGACCGCGCTCACGCCTTGCTCTCCTCGGTGATCGCGCCGCCGTCGACCCGCACGCGCCGCCACACCGCGCTCCCCCAGAGGAGCGCCCGCGTCTCCTGCTCGGCCGCGAGCAGCGCGGCGTAGACGCCGCCCGCGGCGGCGAGCTCGGCGGGGGCGCCGTCCTCGACGAGGCGACCGCCGTCGAGCACGACGACGCGCGGGAAGTCGGCGGTGTCGGCGACGTCGTGCGTGACGCAGAGGAGGGTCGCGCCGCGCCAGCGCTCGCGCGCGAGGGTGAGCAGGTCGCGGCGCTGGTCGCGGTCGAGGCCGCGGAGGGCCTCGTCGAGGATGACGAGCCCGGCGGCCGGCCGGTACTGGCCGCGCGCGAGGCGGACGCGCTGCCCCTGGCCGCCCGAGAGGAAGCCGCCGCCCTCGCCGAGCGGGGTCTGGAGCCCGGCGGGCAGGGCCTCCACGACGCCGCGGAGGTCGGCGGTCTCCATGACGGCGGCGAGCGCGTCGCCCTCGCGGCCGCCGAGGTGGTCGGCGCCGTAGCGGACGTTGTCGAGGAGGGGCTGGTTCCAGAGGTGGACCTCGGGGTCCACCCACGCCGTGCGCGCGCGGAGCGCGGCGAGCGCGCCGGGGGCGGTGAGGTCGACGCCGTCGACGAGCACCCGGCCCGCGGCCGGGCGGTGCCAGCCGAGGAGGAGCCCCGTGAGGCTCGACTTGCCGGCGCCCGAGGGGCCGACGATCGCGACGTGGCCGCCCGCGGGGACGTCGAGCGTGATCTCCTCGAGGATCGCGTGGCCCCCGACCACCACGCCGACGCCGTCGAGGCGCAGCGCGACGGGGGCGGGGGGCGCGCTCGCGTCGGTCGCCGCGGGGTCGCCGACGGTCGGGTCCTCGGGGGCCCCGAGCGGCTCGAGCAGGCGGAGGAGCGTGCTCCTGAGGAGCGGATACTGGCGCGCGGCGACGGCGAGGTTCTGCGCGAAGACCGGGATCTCGAGCGCCCACCAGACGAGCAGCAGGCTCGAGCCCCCCGGGCCCTCGCGCGCGAGGTGCGTCGCGACGAGGCCGACC
This sequence comes from Deltaproteobacteria bacterium, assembly GCA_020632715.1. Lineage (GTDB taxonomy): Bacteria > Myxococcota_A > UBA9042 > PHBI01 > PHBI01 > JACKFA01. The sequence continues at coordinate 91,698 of JACKFA010000014.1, read as the reverse complement.
GCGAGCGCCGCGCCGACGAGGGCCTGCGCGAGCTCGACCCGGACGGCGACCCGCTGCGCGGCGAGGCCGGCGCGCTGCCAGTCGGCGAGGAGGCCCTCCTGCTCGCGGCGGATGGCGTCCTCGGCGGTGTGGGTGCGGATGGCGACGAGGCCGAGGAGGGCGTCGAGCGTGAGGCGGAAGAGGGCGCCGACGTAGGTGCGGCGGCGCAGATCGTGCTCGGCGACGGCCGGGTGCGCGAGGAAGGGCAGGGCGAGCGAGACGCCGGCGCAGGGGAGGAGGATCGGGGCCGCGGCCGGGTCGATCCAGAGGACGCCCGCGCTGGTCGCGACGAGGCCCGCGGCGGCGCCGAGCACGCGCGCGCCGAGGTCGGGGACGGCGCGCACGAGGTGGAGGCTGTGGCCGCGCTCGGCCATGTCGGAGATGGGGCGGCTCTGGAAGTAGCGGTCGCCGAGGCGCGGGATCTTCTCGAGGAAGGCGACGCGGAGGCGCGCCTCGAGGTGGCGCCCGAGGCGGCGCGCGCGCCGGGCGTTGCTCCAGGAGAGCACACCCGCGGCGACGACGAGCGCGATGGCGAGCGCCCAGCCACCCCAGATCTCCGACGGCGACGTCAGGATCCGCTCGGCGTCGACGAGCCCGCGGAAGACGAGCCCCTCGAAGAGCGTCACCAGCGCGGCCGCGAGGACCGTCGCGGCGAGCGCCGCCGGGGCGAGCCAGCCGTCGCGCGCGAGGGCCGCGAGCAGCGCGCGCCAGGCCGGGACGGGCCGCTCGTCGGCCGCCGCGGCGAGCTCGCGCGGGAGCTGCTTCCGGCGCTCGGCGCGCTCCGCCTCCGACGCGACGCCCGTCGCGCGCACGAGCACGGCGCCCGTGACGTCGACCTGTGCGGTGCCGTCGTCGTCGGGGCCGGCTGGGCGCACGCTCCACGCGCGCTCGGGGATCCGCGCGAGCGCGCCCTCGTAGCCGGCGGAGAGCAAGCTCGTGACGGCGTCCTCGGCCTCGCGCCCGCGGCGGAGCACGCCCGCGCCCACCATCTCGCCGACGTGCCGCGTGGCGGCGTCGAGCGCGGCGAGCCCGCGCCACGTCCCGTCGGCGCCGGCGGCGTCGAGGAGGCGCTCGCGGGCGGCCCGCCCGAGCCCGAGCGCGTCGAGGCCGGCGGCCCAGCTCTTGCGCGCGTCGTCGCCCCCCGCCCAGCCGCGCCACGCGTCGGCGGGGAGCGTCATCGTGTGGCGGTAGAGGGTGCGCTCGAGCTCGTCGGCGCGGATCCAGCGGCGCCCGATCGCCGGATCCATGACCTGCACGAAGGGGCCGAGCCGCCGCCAGAGCACGACGAAGTGCGTGATCCCGTCCGGGTGGAGCACGACCGCGATGGCCGGCAGGCTCTCCGTCTCGGGCCGGAGCACGTGGTCGACCGGCACGAGGACCTGCTGCGCCTCGAGCCCGAGGAGGCCCGCGACCGCCTCGAGCACGTCGACGCTCGTGCCGTCGACGTCGGTCTGGCAGGCCTCGCGGAGGCGCCCGTAGGACACCTCGATCCCGTGGCCCACGAGGAGCGCGCGGAGCGCGGCCGGGCCGCAGTCCATCGCGGAGGTCTGGATGACCTCTGGGGCGAGCAGGCGGCGGCTCACGGTGCTCCCGCCTCGCTCTTCCGGCCCGCGGCGCGCAGGAGCAGCGCGAGCGGGCTCGCCCGGTCGACCTCGACCTCCACCTCGCCGGTGAGGCCGTGCCGGAGCGGCAGGCCGGCGTCGTCGGCGATGGCGAGCTCGACGCGCACGAGGCCGTCCTTCGGCTCGAGCGCGGCCTCGGTGACCTCGGCGCCCACGACGCCGAACCAGGTCCAGGGGAACGCGTCGAGCCGCACGGTCGCGCGCGCGCCGGGGCGGAGCCAGCCGAGGGCGCGCTCGGCGCGGAACCAGGCGACGGCGCGGAGCTCGCCGTCGGGGACGATGGTGCCGAGGGCGGCGCCGACGGCGACGAGATCGCCCGGTCGCAGCTCCGGGAGCTCGCCGAGGCGGCCGGCCGTCGGGGCGCGGACGAGGCGTCGCTCGCGCGCGAGCTCGGCGGCGCGGCGCGCGGCGTCGAGCGCCCCGAGCTCGCCGTCGAGGCGGACGCGCTCCTGCCGGAGGCGCTCGACGGTCGTGGCGCGGTCGGACGAGGCGCGCGCCTCCTCGGCGAGGAGGCGCTCGGCGAGTGCCTGCGCGGCGGCGACCTCGGCGCGGCGCAGCGAGGCGTCGAGCCGGGCCTGCTCGATCTCGGCGGTCGCGGCGAGGCCGGTCTTCCCGAGGGTCGCGACGCGGCGCGCCTCGCGGTCGGCCGCGAGGAGGGCGCTCCGCGCTTGCGTCGTGCGCGCCTTCGCCTCGGCGAGGGCGGCCTCGAGGACGTCGGCGCCCGTGGCCTTCGCGGCGGCCGCGGCGTCGATCGCCGCGAGCAGCACGTCGCGCTCGGCGAGGACGGCCTCCCGGCGCGCGGCGGCGTCGGCGACGGCGAGCTCCTGCTCGGCGGCGTCGATCTCGTAGAGCACGTCCCCCGCCGCGACGACCTGCCCGAGGCGCGCGTGCACGGCCACGAGGCGCCCGGCGACCTCGGCGCGCAGGACCTGCACGGGCTCGACGACCTCGAGGCGCCCGCTGACGGACGTGACGTGCACCCCGACGCGCGCGAGCGCTGCCCAGGCGCCCCACGCGGCGAGCACCGCGATCGCGACGAGCAGGGCCAGCGGGCGTCGGCGCCGCTCGACGCGGACGGCGCGCAGCGTGCGCTCGAAGTTGGTCAGCGCCATCGCGCGATCCTCCCCAGGCGCGGCGCGTCCGTCAACGGCGGGCGGGCGCGCGCGTGAAAGGCCTGACCGCGGCGTCGCGATATGCTATCCCCCCGGGCCGACCCATGGACACCCCGAGTCACGACCCCGCCGCCTGCCCGGACGACGAGATCCTCCTCGCGTACGCCGGCGGCTACCTCCCGGAGGCCGAGGCGAGCCTCGTCGCGTCGCACGTCGGCGGCTGCGATCTCTGCTGCGCGATGCTCGCGGAGGTCGGGCGCGCCCTCGCCGACGAGCGCGGCGACGGCGACGAGCCCGACGGGGACGAGGTCGACGAGGCCTACGCGCCCCCGGCGCGGCGGCGCCTCCCGGAGCCGGGCGACCTGGTCGGCCGCTACCACGTCATCGAGGTGCTCGGGCGCGGCGCGATGGGCGTGGTCTACACCGCCTACGACCCCGAGCTCGACCGCCGGATCGCGCTCAAGCTCGTGCGCGTGGAGGGCCCGATCAGCGCCGACGCGCGCGAGCTCGAGGCGCGGCTCCTCGCCGAGGCGCAGGCGATGGCGCGCCTGTCGCACCGGAACGTGGTCACCGTGCACGACATCGGCACGGTGGACGCCGGGATCTACATCGCGATGGAGCTCGTCGTCGGGCGCACGCTGCGCGCCTGGCTCGACGAGGCGCCGCACACCTGGCGCGAGATCGTGGACGTCTTCCTGCAGGCGGGCGACGGGCTCGCGGCGGCGCACGCGGCGAACATCGTCCACCGCGACTTCAAGCCGGACAACGTCCTCATCGAGCGAGGCGGGCGCGTGCTCGTCACGGACTTCGGGCTCGCGCGCGTCGCGATGCGCGAGCTCCCCGGGGTCACGAGCGCCGTGCCGAGCTCGGATCTGCGCAAGACCCGCGCCGGCACCGTCATCGGTACGCCCGCCTACATGGCGCCCGAGCAGCTCGTCGAGAGCGGCGCGGTCGACGCGCGGGCGGACGTCTTCGCGTTCGGCGCCACGCTCTACGAGGCGCTCTGGCGGGCGCGGCCCTACGCCGGGGCGACCCTCGAGGAGCTCGCGCGCTCCCTCGCGACCGGGGAGCCGCAGGAGCCGCCCGCGGCGCCGAAGGTGCCGGCGTTCGTGCGGCGCGTGGTCACGCGGGCGCTGCAGGGCAAGCCCGAGGCGCGCTACCAGACGATGCCGGCGCTCCTGCAGGCCCTGCGCGCGGACCCGCGGCGGCGCCTCCTGCGCGTCGCGGTGCCGTTCGTGGCGCTCGCGCTGCTCGCGGGGTCGGTGCTCGCGATCTGGCAGATCACCACGGCCCCGGCGCGGGCGTGCCGCGAGGGCGCCGAGCGCGCCGCGCTCGTGTGGTCCCCCGAGCGCCAGGAGGTCGCGCGCGCCGCGTTCACGGCCACCGGGCAGGCCTACGCGCCGGAGGCGTTCGCGCTGGCGTCGGCCGGGTTCGAGGCGCACCTCGCGCGGTGGCAGGCGGCGCGGGTCGACGCGTGCGACGCGACGCACGAGCGCGGCGAGCAGAGCGAGGCGCTCCTCGACCGGCGGCTCCGCTGCCTCGACGACCGCCTCGCCGAGGCGGAGGCCCTCGCCGGGGCGCTCGAGCGCGCGGACGCGGCGACGGTCGAGCGCGCGTCGGAGGCGGTGAGCAGGCTCCCGGAGGCGCGGATCTGCGGCGAGGTCGAGCGGCTCGAGGCGCGCGTGCCGCCGCCCGTCGAGCGCGAGGCGGCGGCCAAGGTCGAGGCGGCGCAGGCGCTGCGCGCGCAGGCGGAGGCGGCGGAGCTCACGGGGCGGTTCGAGGAGGGGCTGGCGCGCGCGCGGTCGGCGGCCGAGCTCGCCTCGGCGGCCGGCTACGGGCCGCTCGAGGCCGACGCGACCGTGCTCCTCGCGCGGCTGACGTTCGTGGGCGGGACGCCGGCGGACGCGCGCGCGCTCTACGAGAAGGCGCTGCGACTCGGGCTCGCGGCGGGCGATGATCGCGTCGTGGCCGAGGCGGCGCTCGGCCTCGCGGACGTGGTCGGGTCGACGACGCGGACGGCCGAGGAGGCGCTCCGCTGGGTCGGGATCGCCGAGGCCGAGAACGAGCGGCTCGGCGGGGAGCGCGACCTCGCCGTAGCGGCGCTGCGGGCGCGGTCGGAGGCGCACTTCTCGGCGCTCGAGAGCGAGGAGGCGCTCGCGACGCTCGAGCGCGCGATCGCGCTCGCGGGGGAGGACGGGGCGGGCGACTCGGAGCTGCTCGAGCGCCTCGCGGCGGCCTACCAGCAGGTGGAGCGCTACGATCTGGCGCTCGCGACCTACGAGAAGGCGCTCGCGGCCGACACGCGGGACCTCGGGCCGCGCCACCCGAAGACGCTCGCGACCGCCTCCGACTATGGCGGCTGCCTCGCGTCGGCGGGACACTACGCGGCGGCGGAGGCGCGGCTCCGCGAGGCGCTCGCGCTCGCGCGCGAGGTGTATCCGAAGCCGACGCGCGCGCTGGCGATGCTGATCGCGCGCTGGGGCTACGCGCTCTGGAACCTCGGCCGCTTCGACGAAGGGGAGGCCGCGATCCGCGAGGCGCGCGTCGCGGCCCGCGAGGCGCTCGGCGACGACGTCGGCCTGGTCGCGATCTTCGACACGATGCTCGCGCAGGGGCAGGCGATGGCGGGGCAGGGGGAGGGCGCCCTCGCGACGATCGCGGAGGGCCTCGCCATCAACGACGCGAACCTCGGCGGCAACGTGGTCGTGAAGCTGATCTTCGAGCTCCTGAGCGGCCTCGCGCTCGAGCGCGACGGGCGCACGGAGGGGCTCGCGGGGCGGCTCGCGAAGCTCGAGGAGGACGTGCGGACCGAGATCGGCGAGGGCTCGGAGCTCGCGATGGCGCTCGACCTGGCGGGCCGCGACCTGACGCGCGCCGGGCGCGCGGCCGAGGCGATCCCGAAGCACGAGGCGGCGCTCGCCATGAGCGTGAGCCGCTACGGCGAGGACAACCTCGAGACCGTGCTGAGCCGCACCTCGCTCGCGCAGGCGCTCGCGGCCAGCGGCCGGGAGGGCGACGCGCGCGCGGCGTTCGAGAAGGTGCTCGCGATCCTCGCGGCGGAGCCGTCGAACCCGCTCGCGGCGGCGGAGGCGGAGATCGGGCTCGCCGCGGTCGTGCGCGCGGCCGATCCGGCGCGCGCCGACGCGCTCATCGCGGCGGCGAGGGAGCGCCTCGCCGGGTCGCCGTACCCCTGGGCGGCGCGGCTCCGCGCGCGGATCGCGCCGGAGGCGCCCCCGGCCCCCTGACTCAGCCAGCGCCGAGCTCGTCGGCGTGCTCGCGCGCCGCGACGACGTGGGGGTGCTCCGGGCCGAAGGCGGCGCTCAGGACGCGAGCGGCGTCGGCGGCGAGCTTCCGGGCCTCGCCGGGGCGCGTGTCCGCGATGAGGACGGCGAGGTTGTGGAGCGTGAGGGCGTGGTCCGGGTGCGCCGCGCCGAGGGTGCGGGCCTTGAGGTCGGCGGCCTCGCGGTAGGCGGACTCGGCGCCGGCTGGGTCGCCCGCGGCGGCGCGGGAGGCGCCGAGGTTGTGGAGCGTGACGGCGACGTCGTAGTCGCGGCCAGCGGCGCGGAAGACGGGGAGCACGTCGCGATAGATGGCGGCGGCCTCGTCCTGCTCGCCGAGCCCGTCGAGGATGGGGGCGAGGGCGGCGCGCTCGATGGCCGTAGTCAGCGCGTCGGGGCCGTCGATCGCGCCGCGGCGGCGGACGGACTCGCGGGCGTGCGGGAGGGCCGCGGCGAGGTCGCCGGCGGCGTGGTGGATCCCGCCGAGGTTGTGGTGGAGCGTCGCGAGCTCGTCGCTGTCCGGGGCGAGGCGCTCGAGGATCTCGAGGGCGCGCCGGTAGTAGCGGAGGCCGGAGACGAAGCGCCCGGTGTACTTGCAGAGCATCCCGAGGGCGTTCAGGGTCTTCGCGGTCTCGAGCTCGTCCGGGAGGCGCCGGCAGAGGCGCAGCGTGTTCTCGAGGCAGTTCTGCGCCTTGTCGTAGCGCGCGACGGCGATGAGCTCGTAGCCGGCGCCGCGGCGGGCGTCGACCTCGAAGGCGAGGGTCTCGGCGTCGCCGCGGTGGCGGACGAGGAGCGCCGCGGCCTTCAGGTAGAGGCGCGCCGCGCCGTCGGGGTCGCCGGCGTCGGAGCGCAGGCGCGCGAGGGTCACGAGCGCGGGCGCGAGGTTCGGGTCGCGCGGCCCGAGCGCCGTGACGAGGACGCGGCGAGCGCGCTTGCCCTCGAGCTCGGCCTCGGCGAGGTTCCCTGAGGCGTGGGCCTCCGCTGCCTTTGCCAGCAGGGACTCGCCGAGGCTCAGAGCCTCTTCGGCGTCGCGTCGTCGCCGCGCCATCGCCCGGACCTCAGGCCAGCGTCTGGTTGTGGTTCACGGACTTGAGGCCGCCGGCCTTGACGCCGGTCTTCACGACGAGGGCCTGGTTGTGGTTCACGGACTTGAGGCCGCCGGCCTTGACGCCGGTCTTCACGACGAGGGCCTGGTTGTGGTTCACGGACTTGAGGCCGCCGGCCTTGACGCCGGTCTTCACGACGAGGGCCTGGTTGTGGTTGACGGACTTGAGGCCGCCGGCCTTGACGCCCGACTTCACGACGAGGGCCTGGTTGTGGTTCACGGACTTGAGGCCGCCGGCCTTGACGCCCGACTTCACGACGAGGGCCTGGTTGTGGTTCACGGACTTGAGGCCGCCGCTCTTGATGCCAGTCTTCACCTTCATCGTGGTTCTCCGTCGCGCAGGTTGTCGGGGATCTGGTGAGGCGTTCTTCGCTCTCCTCTGGGGGACACGGAGCCCACGCGGCGTCCCACGGAATTGTGAAGAAAAGTGAGCGGACGCGCGGAGACGAGCCGCTGATGCGGATCTCCGACGTCATCGCGCGTGAACGGGGGGCGCCGCCGACTCGCGCGCGCCGTCCCACCGCGGTCAGCCGTTCCCGCTCGGCTCGTCCTTCAGCAGGTCCCGCAGGCTCTCGCGCAGATCGCTCTGGAAGATCCGCAGCATGCTCGCCTGGTCGTGCGTCTCGAGCTGCATCCGCCCCCGCACGAGCCCCGCGATGCGCGTCATGAGCTCGTCCCGCGCGAGGTCGATGCGCCGGTGGATCGACGACCGGCTCGTCCGGAAGATCGCCGCGAGCTCGTTCAGCGTCGACCCCTGCACGTAGTGGAGCCGCAGCAGCACGCGGTCCTCGCGCGGCGTCGCCGCCGTCGCCTCGCGGAAGATCGCCGCGATCTCCCCCTTGTGCCGCCGCCGCAGCACCGACAGCTCCGGGTTCGCGTCCGCGACCTTGTCGAACGCGACCTCCTCGAAGCTCACCGAGCGCGTCTTCCCGCGCTCCGTGTTGAGCGCCCGCCGCGTCGCCGTCATCCGCAGCCACACCGCGAGCGCCCCCCGCCCCGCGTACTGCGCGAGCTTCGGCGGCCCCCCGTCCGGCCCCGGCGCGAGCAGCGCCACCGTCATCTCCTGCAGGAGCTCCCCGCGCGCCTCCGGGCTCTTCACGATCCCGCCGACCTTCCGCTCCGTCGCCGCGAGCGGGCCCTCCACGAACGCCCGCACCGCCCCCGGCACGTCGAGGAGGCACGCCGCGACCAGATAGAGATCCGCCGCCACGAGCCGCGTCGGATCGTCCGCCGGCCCGATCCGCCCGGCGAGCCACGCCACGAACGCGTCCGCGTCCAGCGCGAGCTCCGGCCACGCCGACCGCCCCGCCTCCCAGACCGCCCTCAGTACTGACTCGCGTTCGATAGCCGCCACAACCCTTAGTTATCACACCGGGAAGCGGTGTGCACCGCGGCGCGTTCACCCGCCCGCGCCCGCTTGCGGCGCGCCTCCCGCCACGACAGGATGTCGCCATGTCGACGAGCCAGCTCCCGCGCCTCTCCGCGCGCGCCCACCGCGCCGCGGCCCTCGCCCTCGCGGCCTCCGTCGGCGCGCTCCTCGCCGCCGTCACGGGCGGCTGCGGCACGAGCTGCGAGGAGATCCGCGCCGACCGCGACCGCTTCCTCGCCCGCCACGACGCCACCGACGCCCCGCACGCCGAGCTCGTCCTCCCCCTCGAGCTCGCGAACGACCTCGCCGCCCGCCGCTTCCAGCGCCTCCGGAGCCCCCGCCTCGCCGTCGCCGCCCTCGCCAACGCCGGCGCCCGCGTCGCCTTCGAGATCCGCGGCGCGCGCCTCGTCCCCGCCGCCGAGCCCGGCCTCGTCGGCGTCGTCATCGACGTCACCGTCGTCGACGACGCCCCCGCCGATCCCGCCGCCGGCCCGCCGCTCCGCGACATCGTCTCCTTCTCGCTCGAGGCCCGCGTCCGCCCCGCCTTCGACCTCGCCTCGCGCCGCGCGGTCGTCTGGCTCCGCCCCGCCGACCTCGTCGGCGTCGCCCCGCAGCTCGAGGAGCGTGGCCGCGCCGAGGTCCGCGCCTGGCTCCGCGACGTCCTCCCCGACGCGATCGCCGCCGCCGCCCCCGACGAGCTCCTGAACGCCCTCTCCGACGTCGCGCTCGCCTGGTTCGCCGAGGACGGCTGGCCCCTCATCCGCGACAACCTCCTCGACGATCTCGACGCCGTCCCCCTCCTCGACCTCGTCGTCCCCGGCGACCTCCCGCTCGCGCGCGCCGACTTCACGACCGTCGCCGGCCGCCACCCGGCGCTCGTCGTCGACCTCGTCACGACGCTCCCGGTGCGCCGCGGACTCCCGCCGCGCGCGGGCGTCGTGCGCCCCGGCGTCATCGACCTCCGGATCGCCGGCGACGCCGCCGCCGAGATCGCGAACGAGGCGATCGCGCGCGGCGCGCTCCCGGGGCGCTACACGAGCGACGGCGAGCCCGCGGCCGACGGCCCCTTCGAGGCCCGCGTCGGCTGGGAGCCCGGCCGCCGCCCGCTCAAGGTGCACCTCTGGCGCACCCGCGACGAGTGCGTCTACGCGCGCGTCGGCGGCACCCCCGAGCCGCGGCTCGAGGCGGACGACGCCGCGCTCCGCGTGCGCGACGGCGAGTACGAGGTCGTGCGCGGCCCCGGCCTCACCGAGGCGTTCGCGTGGACGAAGCGCCTCTGGGGCGACAGCGTCGCGCTGAACCTCGCCGTGGCGCGCCGGACCCGCGTCGACGTCGGCGGCGCCTTGCTCGAGCTCACGGCGACGGCCCTCGAGATCGGCCCCGACGCGCTCCGCGTGGAGCTGCGCGCGGCGCTCCCGAACCTGTCGTCGGCGCGGTGATCCGCTTTGCAGCCGCCCTCCGCTCGTGCAGGATGGCCCACGCGGAGGGGGCGTGAGCGAGAGCGACAACACATTCGGGAACCGGTTCGCGGCCCGCCTCGTGAGCCTCATCGAGCGCCGCGCGGGCACCATCGTCCTCGTCGGGCTCGCGGTGTCCGTGATCGCGGTGTGGCTCGCGTCGCAGCTGCGGGTGGATCAGGACCTCAAGATCCTGCTCCCGCCCGACGCCCCCGCGCTCGAGCGCCTCGACGCGCTCGAGTCGCGCATGGGCAACCTGAGCGACCTCATCGTCGCCATCCGGTCGCCGTCGCGCGAGGCGAACCTGCGCTACGGCGAGGCGATCCAGGCGCGCCTCGCCGCGCGCGACGACATCCGCTTCAGCCTCTTCCACCAGGACCGCGCCTTCTTCGAGACGAACGCGCTCCTCTTCCTCTCGATCCACGACCTCCTCGACCTCCGCGAGCGCGTCATCAAGCGCATCAAGAAGGAGGTCGCCGCCGCCTTCAACGAGGGCTTCGAGGACGACGACGCCGCGCCCGCCCCGGTCGGCAAGGACAAGGACGACTTCGACCTCTCCGAGGAGGAGCTGCGCGAGCGCTACGGCGTCGACAAGCAGCTCCCCGAGTACTTCGAGGCCGACGAGGGGCGGCTCATCGTCGTGAAGGCGCGCCCGAAGAAGGGCACGACCGACGTGAGCTTCACGAAGGCGCTCCTGAAGGGCGTGCAGGCCGACATCGCCGCGCTCGAGCCGACCTCCTTCCACCCCGAGATGACGGTCACCATCGAGGGGAGCTACGCGACGCGCTCGAAGGACGTCCGCACGGTCGCCGGCGACTCGCAGCGCGGCACGCTCGCGGCGTTCGTGCTGCTCCTCTTCTGCCTCGGGATCTACTTCCGGAAGATCCGCGCGGTCCCGATCGTGATGGTGCCGCTCCTCATGTCGATCGTGGTCGCGCTCGGCTACGCGGAGCTGCGCTACGGCTACCTGAACCTCGTGTCCGCCTTCATCTTCGCCGTCCTGCTCGGGCTCGGCATCGACTTCGGGATCCACATCCTCGGGCGCTACGAGGCCGAGCGCTACCGCGGCCACGACCGCCCCGAGGCGATGCGCATCACCATCGCCTCGACCGGCATGTCCACGATGACCGGCGCCGCGTCGACCATCGGCGTGTACCTCGTCCTGATGACGGCGGACTTCCAGGGCTTCGCGCAGTTCGGCGAGCTCGCGGCGGTCGGGATCATCGCGGCCGCGATCTGCGTGCTGACCGTCGTCCCCGCGTTCATCACGCTCATCGAGCGCCGGCGCCCGTGGAAGCCGGGCCGCGGGAAGCAGGTCCAGGACGTCCCGCCGCCGCCGCGCGTGCGCCCGCCGGGGCGCTGGGCGGTCTACGCGGCGCTCGTGCTGGCCGTCGGCGGCGGGTGGGCGGCCTTCGCGGCCGCGCACGTGCCGGACATCCAGTTCGAGTACGACTTCCGGAAGCTCGGCCCCGTCGCGGACGAGAAGGCCGAGGAGGACGCGAAGACGCAGGTCACCTACAAGGACGCGATCGGCAAGGAGAACACGTTCGGGCCGGTCGTCGCGCTGACGCGCGATCTCGCCGAGACCGAGTGGGTCCACCGCCTCCTGTCCGACGCGAAGGGGCTCACGCGCGACCAGGCCGAGCACTTCGGGGCGGTCCGGCGCGGCGAGTACGTGGCGCCGCCGAAGGCCGCGGAGGCCCCGCCCGCGGCGACGGCGCCCGCGACGCCGGCGAGCGACGACGGTGACGACGACGACGAGGACGAGGACGTCGAGGAGGACGACCCGGTCTTCGCGAAGCTCGCGGCCGAGGCCGCGCAGGAGGGGCGGCTCACCCCCGAGGCGCTCGCGCGCTTCTCGGCCTACAGCGACGAGCGCGTCCGGGTGATGAACCGCTCGCTCGTGCAGGTGCTGAGCGTGTTCTCGTTCGTGCCGGAGCGGCAGGAGGACAAGCTCGTCGTCATCCGCGACATCCGGCGCCGCATCGACGCGAAGCGCGCGAAGCTCACGGCGGACACGAAGAAGAAGCTCGTGGACGTCGACAAATACCTCGTCGTGGACGCGCCGATCGGCGTCGACGACCTGCCGGACTGGGTGAAGGTGCAGTTCCGCGACGATCAGGGCGAGCTCGGCCGCTTCGTCATCTTCCGGAACCACGGCTCGAAGGACGACTACCTCGTCGCGAAGGAGATCCACGAGACCTTCTTCGACCTGCCCGGCCCGAGCGGCCCCGTCCCGTCGGCGGGCAACGTCTACATCATGCCGGAGCTCCTCGACTCCGTGGCGGCCGACGCGCCGACCGTCATCGGCCTCGCGCTCGCGGTCGTCGTGCTCACGGCGTTCGCCCTCTTCCGCACGCTCGCCGGCGCGGGCGCCGTCACGCTCACCATCGTGCTCGCCGTGCTGTGGCTCATCGGCGTGATGGAGGTGCTCGACTGGAAGGCGAACTTCTTCAACATCATCACCATCCCGCTCCTCCTCGGGATGGGACAGGACTACGCCGTCCACTTCTACCACCGCTACACGCACGACGGCGTCGGGCGCATGCGGCGCGTCCTCCGCGAGACCGGCGGCGCCGTCTTCATGACCACCCTCACGACGGTCATCGGCTTCAGCGGCATCCTCTTCGCGAACCACCGCGGCCTGCTCTCCCTCGCGTGGAGCTCGGTCATCGGCGTCACCTTCGCGTTCATCGCGTCGGTCGCCATCCTCCCCGCCCTCATCATCCTCTCGACCTGGCTCGCCCAGCGCTTCGGGCGAGGCGCCCCCGAAGGAGGCTGAGCGACCATGCGCGCTGATGTCCTCACGCTCTGTCTCGCCGCCGCGGCGCTCGCCGCCTGCGCCCACACGCAGCCCGCGCCGGGTCCGCTCGCCGACGCCGGCCTCCGCGACCTCGCGCCGTTCGCGGGCGTCACGGGGCGGGTCATCGATCACGCCGGCGCCCGCTGGCTCGCGCTCGCGCACGACGGCCAGGAGACGCCCGTCATGCCGCTCCCCGCGGCGTCCGGGGCCGCGGCGGGTCCCTGCGTCGACGTGCCCGACGGCGACGCGCTCTCGTTCACGGGGGCCGACGGCGCGCGCTGGGTGCTCTGGCTCGGGGCCGACGTGCCCGAGCTCTACGAGGTCGACGGCGCCTGCTTCCGGAGGCGTCCCTACGGCGCGGAGCTCGTCGGCGAGCGCCGCCCCGACGCGCTCGCGGTGACCTTCCCGGGCGGCGAGCTCGACGGGCGCGGCGAGTTCGGCGCCGCCCCGGGCGACGACGCCGCGGTGGCCGAGGTGCGCGCGACCTGGGTCTTCTACCCGGCCGGCGACAAGGGCAAGGCGGTGGCGCTCGCGCCGCGCGACCCGGGGGCGGGCTCACCGGCGGACGCGACGCTCACGCTCGCGCCCGGCGAGGAGGCGAAGCTCGTGGTCGTCGCGGGGGTGCGCGTGGTGCTCGGCGAGAAGGCGCTCACGGTCGCGGACGCGGCCGGGAGGCTCCGGTATGTGGCGGTGTGGCCGCCGCTCGGGGCGGGGGCGCGGCGCACGCTCTCGGCGCGCGTGCGCGACGCGGGCGAGGTGCTGCGCGTGGTCGTGACGCGCACGGAGCGGACGCCGCAGGACGGCGATCCGTGCCGCGGCGTGGAGAGCGTGAGCGAGATCGTCGCGCTCGTGTCGCACCCGGCGCTCGACGTCGTGCGCCTCGGGGAGAGCGGCAGCGCGCGCTCCGACGCGCCGCTCTGCGCACCGTAATGAAGCGCCGCGTCACCGGGTGACGCGGCCAGGGTCACCGGTGTCAGCGGCCAGGATCGGCGCGCCAAGTGCTTGATCTCAGAGCGATCATCGCTTGGCAGCTCGCTTGCTTCGGATCGGGGTCCAACCCGAGACCCGGAGTCGCGATGACCCTGTCCCTGTCCCTGTCCTCGTCCCTGACCCGAGCCCTGGCCGCCCTGGCGGTCACCGCGGCGCTCTTCGGCTGCGCCGCCGCCGACGCGAGCGCCGCGCCGCGCGCCGATGGGCGCCGGATCACCTTCAACCAGCACCCGGCGACGGCGCGCGACCTCGCGATCCTCGCGCGCTTCGAGGCGTCCTGGGGCGTGACCGTCCCGAGCGGCGACTATTGGTACGACGACGTGAGCGGCGCCGGCGGCCTCTGGGGCGGCCCGACGCGCGGCTTCCTCGGCCCGGGCCTCGGGCTCGGCGGCGGGCGCGTCCCGGCGAACGCCTCGGGCGGCGGCAGCGGGCGGCTGACCGGGATCTTCGTCAACGGGCGCGAGCTCCACCCGCTCGACGTGCGGGGGCTGACGCAGCTCTTCGGGCAGGCCCCGTGGCCCGGGCGGTGGTGGGTCGACGGCCGCGGCGACTTCGGCCCCGAGGGCGGCGGGCGGTACGGCAACCTCGTCGCGCTCGTGCAGTCGCGGCAGCGGTCGCGCGGCAGCTACTACCGGAGCGACCGCGCGAGCCACTCGAGCGTCTTCGTCGGGAGCGGCTGCACGGCCGTCAGCGGGCGCACGAGCCCCTCGGACTCGAGCTCGAGCTACTCCTACTACGTGGGCTGCTGACGGGGCGCCGGTGGCGCCGCGCGGCCCGTGGCGTGGCGAATCGCCCACGTCGGTGCTAGGTTGCGGCGCCATGAAGCACGCCGCCGCCTCGCTCGCCGTCGCCCTCGCCGTGGTCGCCTCGGCCCTCGCCGTGGTGGGGTGCGGCGCCAACCGCGCCGTCGTCATCACGGATCGCCCGCTCACCGACCGCGACCTCGCGATGGCGTGGAGCCGCGCGGACAACCGCGACTCGGGCGACTTCTCCGAGCAGCTCAAGGCCATCGTGATGCTGCCCGACGGCGGCAAGGTCTACGTGCGCCTCTCCGTGACGAACGTCGCCAAGTACGACGGCCGCGCCGAGCTCCTCGGCAAGGTCGAGCTCGCGGACGGGCGCACGTTCCGCGTGAAGACGGCGCGCGACCGCGACGAGTGGGAGTACGCCGACGACCACTTCCACGCGAAGGTCGGCGAGTCCACGGTCGACGTGAACGTCGGCAAGGCCGTGTTCCACGTGGTCGGCGACGACTTCGTGCTCGACCTCACCATCACGAGCGACCTGCCGCCGCTCCGCCCGGGCGGCGGCACCTTCGACCGCGGCGGGGCGTTCTACGCGACGACGCTCCCGATCCCGCGCGGCGCGGCCGAGGCCACGCTCCGCGTGCAGGCGCTCGCGGTGAAGCACGACGAGGACGAGGAGGACGGCGGCGAGGGCGACGAGGAGCCGGCGGCCGAGGAGGGCGCGGCGCCGTCGAAGCCGCTGCCGCCCGCGGTCGAGGCGATCGCGGCCGGGGTGCCGGACGGCGCGCCCGGGACGAGCGGCCCGGCGGCGCCCGCCGAGGGCGAGGGCGAGGGCGACGACGGCGGCGTCGACCGCGCCCAGACCGAGGAGGAGGAGGTCCACGAGCTCGAGGGGGTGGGGTACGTCGAGCACCGCGCGACGAACCTCGCGCCGTACCGCATGGCGACGCGCTGGTTCAAGGTGTCGGACGTGACCGCCGAGCGCACGGTGGCCATCAGCGCGTTCGAGCGCACGGAGGAGCTCGGGGGCGGGATCCAGGGCTGGGTGCTGGTCGTCGAGGGCGACGAGATCCAGATCTACGAGCCCGACGTGCTCGTGAACCCGCAGCAGGCGACGCGCGACGACGAGACCGGCTACGAGGTGCCCGAGCACATCTTCTTCCTGCGCCCGAACGACTTCGAGAGCTTCCAGGGCGTCGTGCGGGTCAACGAGCTCACGAAGAAGCAGGACGACCTCTCGTCGCTGAGCCGGCTCGAGCGCATCGTGGTGAAGCGCCTCATGAAGCCGTGGACCTACCGCTACGACGCGGCCGACTTCCTCTTCAAGCGGCGGGTCGGGGAGGCAGGCGAGCTCTCGATCCTCGGCGTGGTCCACTACGAGTACCAGGTCCTGAACTGAGCCGTCGCCGGATCGGGGCGCCGCGCGTCCGGCGCGGGCTCGTCAGAGGTCCCAGCCGAGCGAGGCCATGACGCCGGTCTCGCCGAAGAAGGCCCACTCGACGCCCAGATGGAGGCGCGCGAGTGGCTGGAGCCCGGTCGCCGTCGAGCATCCTCGCCGTCTGCCAAGGAGGAGAGCGGAGGCGCACCCATAGGTGCGCCGAGCATCGACGACGACGGCAGGCGGTGAGGAGGCCGGCGGTGGACGGCTCCAGCTGCTTGCGCGCCGTAAATAGAGGCGGCGGTAGGGCTCGACGGACGCGCCGACCGCGAGCTGCGCGTGCTTCGTGTCGCTGCCGACGACGTCGCCTGCGCCTGCGTCCCAGAAGACCGGGCCACCGAACGCGCGCGCGGCGAGGTAGGGGGTGAGCACCTCCGCGATGGTGCGGGAGGCCGTGACGCCGACCCGCACGTCGACGGCGGTGAAGGCGGCGGTGGCGCCCGTGTCGCGGTCGCGGGTGCCGCTGAGGCCGACGGCGACGGCGCCCGTGAGGCCGACGGTGAGCGGCGAGCCGGGGGCGCGGAGGGGCGTCCAGGTGAGCTGCGCGGAGAGGTGGGCGCCCGGGGTGACCTCGAAGCGGCGCGGGCCAGCGTCGACGTGGCCGCCGAGGATGGCGCCGGCCGCGGCGCCGAGCGTGAGGGCGGGGCCGAGGCGGAAGCGCGCGGTGCCGAGGACCATGGCCTGGCGGAGGTCGGCCTCGAGGCCGTCGTCGAAGCGCAGGTGGGCGTCGAAGTAGCCGCCGGTGAGGCCGACGGTGACGCCGCGTCCGCGCGCTCCCCAGCCGTCGTTGCCCGCGGGACCCGTGGGCGTGCCGCAGCCTCAACCGCGGGCGGGCTTCGCGGGGATGACGAGGAGGGCGGCGGCGGTGGCGAGGGCGAGGACGGCGAGGATCTGGAGCGGCTTCATGAGCGGGATCTTCGCGCCGCCGGCCGCAGCGCGCAATGTCCGGGCCTACTCGAGGAAGTGGCTCCCAGGGGTGAGGTCGCAGTGGAAGTGGTCGCGGTGGGCGTCGTTGTAGTTCGGGGTGAGGATGATGTTGAAGATCCGGTCCTCGTAGAGGGTGCCCGCGACCCACGCGAGGAAGGCGCCGGGCTCGGTGACCGGGAAGGCCACGCCCGCCTCGAAGTCGTGGAGCACGGTCGCGACGCTGCCGTCCGCGCGGACGAAGCCGGCGAGGTCGATGGCGTTGGCGAACGCGTGCTGGCTCATCTTCGTCGAGCCCGCGATGAAGCGGCAGTTGTAGATCCCGAGGTCGACGACGTCGGTCACGCCTTGCTCGGCGAGCATCGCGGCGAGATCGTCGAGCGCGAGCGCGAGCGGGCACGAGGCGAAGAGCTTCTTCGGGGTCGCCGTGGCCGACGCGTACCGGAAGGTGACGCCGCGGATGACGGGGTCGAGCCAGACGGGGTCCTCCACGTCGCAGGTGAGCTCGGGGTGGCCGTCCGGGTGGTCCATCGGGTTCTGCGCGAGGGCGAAGTCCGCGCCGCGGGCGAGGAGCTCCTCCTGGCAGGGGGAGAGGAGGGCGTCGTCGGGCTCGCCGGGGACGCAGGCGTACTGCGTGGTGTCGGGCTCGCCGTGGCGCCCGAGGAGCTCGCAGCGGTAGCCGGCGCGGCAGCCCGTGACGCTCGCGCCGAAGTCGCAGCGCATGGTGCAGAGCCCGGCGTCGGCGGTGACGCCGAGGTCGCCGGGAGCGACGCAGAAGGTCGTGGCGGCGCCGGCGCGGTCCGGGCAGAGGCGGTCGCAGGGGAGGGTGCAGAGGCCGCTCGGGAGGCCGAGCGAGGCGCCGAGGCAGACGCCGCCCGTGTAGGCGCAGTCGCTGTCGGTGGCGCACGCGCCGCCGATGAAGCCGGCGTTGACGGCGTCGGTGGGGTCGGGCGGGGCGTCGGGCGGCGTCGCCGGCGGCTCGTCGTCCTCGGGGATCTCCGGCGGCGCCTCGGGATCGGGATCCGGGTCGGGATCGGGATCGGGATCGGGATCCGGAACGGGGTCCGGATCGGGGTCGGGCGGCGTCTCCGTCGGCGGGTCGATGGCGCTCGCGACGGCGGCTGTGCCCGGCCGCACGGTGGTCGTGGTCGAGAGGACGTCGCCCGGGGCCGCGTCGCACGCGAGCGCGGTGACCGAGAGCGCGGCAGCGATGGGCCAGAGCCTCGCGCGGAGCATCGGAGCCTCCAGGGATGGGGAGGCACCGTGCTACCACATCTGGGGGCGTCCGCTCACGAACATTTCATGACCAGGTGGTCAGTTCAAGAGCGCCCGCGACCGGGCTTTGTTCGCCTGGGGCGCGACGAGGCCGCGGCGCCCGTGGAAGGTGAGGTCCTCGAGGATCTCCTCCTGGGTGAACGTGATGTCGCCGAGGTCGTAGCTCGGGATCATCCGGCCGAAGAGGCGGTGGACGACGTTGCGGACCAGCTCGCGTACCATGGCTTCTCTCCTCTCGTGAGCCCCTCGAGCGGGGCGTCGATGAACCGGGACACCGCGTCGACGACGCCCGGATCGCGCAGGATCCGCCGGTGTCCGAGCCCGCGCGTCAGCAGCACGCGGGCGCCGCGCCAGGCGACGGCGAGCTCGAGCGCGTGCCCGTGCGTCACCTCGCCATCCTCGGAGTCGTGGACCACGAGCCCCGGCACCTCCAGCGCCGCCGCGGTCGTCTCCGCGCGATAGCGCTCCCAGCAGTCGTCGCCGAGCCGCGCTTCGATCGCGCTGATCACCCCATCGGTCGCCCGCGGCGCGAGCTTGAGTCGCCCGAGGAAGGTGTCGCGCGCGATTGTCATCTTCGTGGGCGAGCCGATGGTCACGACCCGCTCCGCGGCGAGCCCGGCGCCCACCGCGAGGAGCGCCGCCGGCCCGCCGAGCGAGTGCGCGACGATCGCGCGGAGCGCGGCACCTTCGGGGAGCACGCCGTCGCCGACGGCGCGCACCGCGGCCGCCATGTCCGGGAGGTCCGTCGTGACCCCGCCCGACGCGCCGTGCCCCGGCAGGTCGAGCGCGACGACCCCGTAGCCCGCGGCCACGAGCGGCCCGACGAGCGCGCCGAGCTGCGTCGCGCGCCCCTCCCAGCCGTGCACGAGGAGCACGAGCGGCGCGTCCGCGCGCTCGGCGCCCCACCGGTACACCGCGAGCTCGATCCGGCCCTCGCGCCCGGCGTGCGGGACGCGCGACACCGCCGCCGCCTCGCGCACCGCGAGCTCGCGCTCGGGCCACGGCAGGCGGTTCGGCGTGACCCAGAGCGCGAACGCGCGCCGCGCGGCCTCGGCCGGCGCGACGCGGCTCAAAAGCCGGAGGCGCGAGACCCGGAGCGCGAGCGCGAGCTCCGCGCGGCGGGCGCTCCTGCGCGCGGCCGCCGCCTTCTTCTTCGTCGTGGTCGTGGTCGCGGCGTGCTTCTGATTCATGGGTTACTTACCAATAAGTAAGTGGGTGGCGTCGCGAAGCGCCGGGCCCTCCCACGAGGGCGCAGCGCCGATGTGCCCCGTGCTACGGGTGGAGCAGCTTCTTCAGGTGCTCGACGGTCGTGTGGAAGGCGTCGCGGCCGAGGGAGCGCGCGATCTGCACCGCCCCCTGGAGGGTCGCGCCGACGACGATCGCGGCGCCCTCGGGCTCGCCGTTGAAGCTCACCTCGCCGGCCTCGCGCCCGGCGCGCAGCGCGCGCGTGAGCCACCGCAGGATCGCGGTCGTGAGGCCGTGCGCCGCCTCCTGCATCCCCTCGGGGATGGTGTGGTACTCGGCGTCGAGGATCCCCGACGGGCAGAGCTTCTTCCCGTCGTCGAGGTAGGCCTCGTAGATCGCCACGAACGCGTCGAAGCGCGGCCAGAACCCGACGATCTCCGCGTCCGTCCGCTCGGCCCAGCGCACGAACCGCCGCCGCATCCGCTCCACGAGCGCCACGCCCAGGTCCCCCTTCGCGGGGAAGTGGTAGTGGATCGCCGCGCTCTTCACGCCCAGATCCTGCGCGATGTGCTGATAGCTGAACCCGTTGTACCCCTGGCGCAGCCAGTAGCGCTCCGCGATGTCGAGGATCTCCGACTTCGTGTCGCTTCTTCGGGTCGCCGTCATCATCCCCTCCAACTTACTTAGTACTAAGTCAGAGTCAACGATCGGCCCCGCATTCCGTGGCGCATTTCCAGACGACCGCGCCGAACCAGGCTAAGACAGGGTCCTCGACCCCGACGCCTCCGCCGTCACCCCCGTCATGGCGCCCAGGGAAAGCCCATGCCGCTCATCCCCCAGAAGACCGGCCCCCGCTTCATCGTCCTGGCCTCGCTCATCGGCCTGACGCTCGGCACGGCCCTCGTCTACGGGCTCCTCTGGGTCGCCGAGTTCGCCGGCGAGACCGCCCCCGACCTGATCGCCCTCTGGTCGTCCCCCCACGCGACCAACATGCTGTCGAACCTCGCCGAGGTCACGGTCGGCGTCATGGCGATCGCGCTCACCGTCGTCGCCATCCTCGTGCAGCTCGCCGCCTACCGCTACACGGCCCGCATCACCGACCTCTTCGTGCGCGACCCGGTCAACATGATCGCGGTCGGCTTCTTCGTCGTGACCTCGGTCCTCGTGCTCTGGATCAACATGAGCCTCGAGGGCCTGACGGGCCCCTCCGTCATGGTCATGGCGCTCGTCGCCATGGTCTCCCTCGCGATCCTCGGCCTCCTCCCCTACTTCGCCTACATCTTCTACTTCCTCACCCCGAGCCACATCATCCGCCTCATCCGCGAGGAGTCCGTCCACGCCCTCGAGCGCGCCTCCCGCCTCGGCGACAGCACCGTCGAGCGCTCCCGCCGCGAGCTGCTCCTCTCCATCGAGCACCTCGACGACATGACGCAGGACGCCGTCAAGAAGGACGACAAGGCCATCGCGATCCGCACCATCGGCGCCATGTCGGGCGTCCTCCACGCCTACGCCGGCTACAAGACGGGCCTCCCGAAGAGCTGGTTTTCGACGACCTTCCTCGCTACCCACGACGCCGACTTCGTCGCCCTCGACCCCGACATGATCGAGGCCATCGAGCAGCGCCGCACCTGGGTCGAGATGAAGGTCCTGCGCGGCCTCGAGACCACCTTCCGGAACGCGCTCAAGCGCCTCACGGACGTGAACCACCTCATCGCCATCCACTGCCGCGACTTCGCCATCCACGCCGTCGAGGCGAACGACGCCCCGGCGCTTCAGCTCGGGATCCGCTACTTCAACACGTTCGTCCGCCACGCCATCAACGCCGGCGACCTGCGCTCCGCCTACAACGTGCTCAACGAGTACCGCGAGCTCGCCGTCGAGCTCATGCGGCAGCGCCACGACGACAAGGTCGTGCGCATCGCCGAGCACCTCAAGTACTACGCCAACCTCGCCTTCGCGCGCGGCCACACCTTCGTCGTCGAGACCATCGCGCACGACGTCTCCGAGGTGCTGCAGATCGCCCACAAGGTCGGCTCCCCCTGCCACGACCCGACCCTCGAGGTCCTCCTCGACATCGACCGCGAGCCCTTCCGCTCCGACGACCACCAGGAGGCCTCGCTCCGCGGCGTCCGGAAGGCGCAGGTCCGCCTCGCGACGTACTACCTGAACGTCGGCGCCACCGAGCGCGCGCGCCGCGTCTACGAGGACATGAAGGACGAGACCCCCACGCGCCTCCGCTCGATCTGGCAGGAGCTGACCGCGCTCCACGAGGCCGAGTGGTGGGAGGTCGCCAACCGCGACTCGAACTGGGACTACCTCTCGCCCGACCGCCGCGCGCAGCTCGACGTCTTCTTCGGCTGGTTCGACCTCACGGCATGAGGCCGCACTCGGCGGTGCCGTCGAGGCTCGCCGTGCAGACCTCGCCCTCGGGGCAGCTCTCGTCCTGCATCGCGTAGC
This sequence comes from Deltaproteobacteria bacterium, assembly GCA_020632715.1. Taxonomy (GTDB): domain Bacteria; phylum Myxococcota_A; class UBA9042; order PHBI01; family PHBI01; genus JACKFA01. The sequence continues at coordinate 69,898 of JACKFA010000014.1, read as the reverse complement.
AGCCGTCGGTGTCGGCGACCGGCGAGCAGCGGCTGATGACGGCGGGGTCGTCGCCGCACGTCGCGAAGCCGATCTCACACGCCGTCGTGCACTCGCCGCCCGTCGGCACGGGCTCCCCGGTGTCGCTGCCGCCGCGGCAGCTCGGCCAGAGCGCCCCGCTCGCGGGCGTCCCCGAGCAGATGAGCTGCACCTGCTGCTGCGCGATGACCGCGCCAGAGCTCCCGCCGGCCGGCAGCTCGCCGCTCCCCTGCTGGCCGCTCCCGCCGGGATCGGTGACCGCCCCCTCGCAGACGCCGCTGTCGGTGTTGCAGGTCGCTCCATCGGGGCAATCGGTGTCGGCGCGGCAGCCGAAGTCGCCGCCGCCCTCGACCGGGACGCACTGCGCGGTGACGTCGCTCGCGCCGAGGTCGGAGCAGGGCCCGTCGCAGCAGCACGAGAGGTCCGCGACCACGGCGAGATCGGTCTCGACGACGCCCTCGGCGCCGTCGCGCTCGTCGGGGATGCAGTCCCCGTCGGAGTCGACGTAGAGGCTCTCGATGCCGTCGTTGCGCCCGTCGCCGTCGTAGTCGCGCGGGTTCGAGAACGAGCCGCCGTTGGTCTCGTCGCTGTCGCTCTTGCCGTCGCCGTCGCTGTCCGCGCGGGTCGGGTCGGTCCCGAGCGCGGCCTCGACGCGGTTCACGAGCCCGTCGAGGTCGGTGTCGACCTCGGGGTCGAGGCAGACGCCGCCGCCGCAGATCCCGCTCTCGCAGACCGAGCTCGTCGTGCAGGTCGCGCCGATGGGGCGCTTCTTGCCGCCGTCGTCGCACGCGACGAGGAGCGGGATGAGGGCGAGGATGGGCGTGACGCACAACGCGTGGCGCATGGCTGTTCTCCGGGTTCTCGGCGGGTGGAATCGCGATGGACCCTAGCGATTCGTCGCCTTAATGCAAGAAGCGTTTGGTTTCGCCGCTACGGTAGGGCGACCGTCCAGTACGGTCGCGCTGCGGTGCAACATGGGCCGACGCGCCGTAAGTCGCTGAAAATGCGTCGTGCGCCGGGTGGCACGCCGCTTGCGATGGTGCAGTGCATCGCAATCGCGCGAGACGCCGAGGCCGCCCATGGGGGGCGACCGTCGGCGCGCGTCCTCGACCAGCAGGAGGGGGACGGCGCGGGGGCGGCGACCGGGACCATGTCACGACTCCAAGAGCCAGCTCTCTTCAACGTCGCGGGGTGGAGGGGCCGGGCGCCGTCACCGCGCCGAGATGTTCTCTCGCGCCTACTGCCAGACGACGTCGAGGAGCGCCGAGACCAGGTACGCGTCGCGCCAGAGCGCGGCCTCGTCGGCCGTCCGCGCGACCCCGGCGAACGTCCGCGCGAGCCGGAGCGCGCCGAGGCTCCGCCGCACGGCCATCGCGATCGCGGCCTCGAACGGCCGCTCGTCGTGCACGCCCGCCCACTGGAGCCAGCTCGCCGCCGCCGCCGCGACCCGCGAAGGCGCCGTGTCCGCCTCGCTCGTGAGGCGCCCGAGCGTCCACCGCGCCCGCGCCGCCGCGTGCATCGTCCAGCCGAAGCGCTCGTAGAGGGCGCCGCGCTCGGGCACCCCGCGGAGCGCCTCGTCGAGGAGCAGGAGGTCGTTCCCGCCGAGCGGCCGCCCGAGCTCCGTCGACGCCTCCCGGGGCGCCCGCGCCGGCCGGTCCGGGGCCGCGAGCATGGCGCCGAGCGCGTCCACGACGGCCTCTCCGGTGGTCGCCTCGGCGAGGATGGCCCACCAGTCGCGCCGCAGCGCGTCCACGTCGGCCAGCGCGCGCCGCGCGCCGCACACGGAGAAGGTCTCGCCCACGACGCGCCCGCGCCCATAGGGCCACGCCGGGGCCTCGGTCGCCGCGAGCGTGAACGGCGCGCCGGGCGCGGTCGGGCGCTCGGCGAGGAGCCGCGCCGCGGTGGTGCAGCGCAGCGTGAAGGCGACCTCGACCTGACCGTCGGGGCGCGTGGCGATCGACCGCGGGAAGACCCGGCAGCCGTCGGGGAGGGCGGCGAGCCCGCCGGCCGCGTGGAGGCGGCACGCGGGGGCGTCGGCGAGCATGACGCAGCGCCCGGCCGGGTGGGCGAGGATCTTGAAGTCCCGGTGCGGCTCGAGCCGCGCCTCGAGCTCGTCCGCGAGGGCGACGTCGCCGCCGGCGCGCGCGAGCGCCGCGCGGACCGCCTCGGGCTCGCCCGGATCGATGGGCACGATCATCGGGGCCCGGCAGCACACGAGGCTCCGCTCGCACGCGTAGCGCGCGAAGGCGGGGGCCACGAGGACGGTGAGCGTCTCCACGCCGAGAGCGTCGCACGCCGCGCGGCGGCGCGAAAGCCAGCGCCGCGCTCGCCGGGGGGCGCTTTGGTTGACGGTCGGGGCCCGGTGCACCACAGTCCGATCCGCCGCGCCGCGCCGCTTCGCGCGACGCCGTCGCACCGGAGCACAACGCATGATGGACGGGCTCCTCGCCGGCTTCGAGGTCGTCGTCGCTCTCCCCGTGGCGTGGGGCGACATGGACGCCTTCCAGCACGTCAACAACACGCGCTACTTCCGCTACATGGAGGACGCGCGCATCGCCTACTTCGAGCGCACCGGCATCGCCGCGAGCGAGGGGCGCCCGACCGGCGTCGGCCCCATCCTCGCGTCGACCTCGTGCCGCTTCAAGGCGCCCATCGCCTACCCCGACGAGGTCAACGTCGGCGCGAAGGTCGTGAGCGTCGGGCGGACGAGCTTCAAGATGGAGTTCCGCATCGTGTCGGTCGCGCTCCACGAGGTCGCCGCCGAGGGGCAGGCCATCGTCGTCGCCTACGACTACGACGAGGAGCGCAAGGTCGCCATCCCCGAGGCGTGGCGGAACGCGCTCTCGCGCGTCGAGGGCTGCGACTTCCCCGGCACCGCGGACGAGCCGTGACGCGCCGCGTCATGCTCATCGTCGCCGCGGCGGCCGTCGCGGTCGCGGCCTGCGCGAGCGACGCCGCGGTCGACTGCCCGCGCTGCCCCGACCCGGTCACGACGCCGCCGCCCGAGGCGACGAAGCCGAAGCCCGCGAAGCCCCCGCGGGACGCCGCCGCGCGGCAGACCGACCGCCGCCAGACCCTCGCCTTCGTGGGCTTCACGAAGGACGGCGCGAAGTTCATGGTCGAGGCGAACGACGAGTTCATGGGCGACGTGCTGCAGGTGTGGGACGCCTCCGCCGGCCGCATCGTGGACTCCCTCGTCACGACGTCGTTCACGCGCGCCTCGGCGCTGAAGAAGCTCCTGAAGAAGCACGCCGTCGTCGAGCTCACCGAGGGCTCCGCGAAGCGCCCCGACGGCGATCTCGCGCTCCTCGGCGCCGACGACGGCGACTGGCTCGTCATCTACGCGCAGGAGGGGGAGCGCGCCGTGCCCGTGCTGCGGCTGCCGCGGCTCGTCGACAAGGACCGCCGCGCCGACGCGAGCGTGGCGCGGATCCTCTGGGCCCCGAGCGGCGACTACGCGGTCGTCCTCTCGCGGCAGGTGCTGCCGGCGCCGTTCGCCTTCGCGAGCGACTACGTCGACATCTGGCGCTACGACCCGGACGAGCTCCCCTTCTGACCGCCGCGTCGGCCGCCGCTCAACCGGCGGGCCGCCGCGTCCAGACCATGCGCACCTCGGCGGTGTGGCGCCCCTCGGGGCCCTCGAGCCAGAGGTCGCCCGGGCCGGGCAGCATCTCCGAGAAGACCAGCACCTCGTCGCGCTTGGCCTGCCAGATCGCCATCTCTGCCGAGAGCGGGCTCTCCCAGTCGAAGAGCAGCGGCTTCGGCTCGCTGTCGGCGCGCGCGAACGTGAAGCGCGGGAACGCCGGCCCCACGGCCTTCCGGAGCCGCGCGAGCGCGCCCGCGGTCGTCGGCTCGTTCGCCCAGCGCTTCGAGGCGACGCGCCAGCGTCGGCGGTGCACGACGAGATCGCCCCACGCGAGCCGCGGGAGCGCCGTCGCGTAGCGCCAGTCGCTGCCGAGGAAGGTCGGGAGGTCGACCGCCCCCACGGGGAACGCGGGCGCCACGAGGTCGAGGCGCGTCACGCGCGAGAACGGCGCGACGGGGACGACGTCGCCGGCGTGCGTGGTCGCGAGGACGCGGAAGCCGTCGGCCGTGCGCTCGACCTCGAGCTCCGCGAAGGAGGCGCGGCGCGCGGCGGGGTAGGGCGCCGTCCCCGAGAGCTCGAGCGCGATCTCGCCGACGTCCACGCCGACCGAGATGAACGAGTGCGCGTAGCTCGTCACGAGCGCCGGGCGCGCGTCGCCCGCGAGGTCGGCGAGGTGGGCGCGCGTCGCGGCGACGACGTCGTCCTCACAGCCGAGGGCCACGAGGAGGCAGGGGGTCAGGGTCGGCAGGTGGTGCGCCTCGCCGAGGAGCGGGCGGAAGCCGCCGCCCGGGCGGCGGAGGAGCATGACGTCGGGGTTCGCGAAGGCGACGCCCGCCTCGTCGAAGATCGGCGCCGCCGCCGCGAGCGCGTCGCGCGCGAGGGCCGGGTCGAGGTCGCAGGGGACGTCCTGGCCGTGCCGCGCGAGGTGCGCGTCGACGGCCGCGCGCGCCGCGTCGCGCACGGTCTGCGAGAGGCGCCGGAGCTCGCGGGCGGCGGGCGGCGTCGCGAGCTCGACCCCCATCCGATCCGCGTGGAAGCTCGCCGCGACGGCCCGCCACGGCGCGCGTGTGCCGACGCCGCCGACCGCGCGGTCGAACCAGGCGCGCATGCGGAGGCGCGACGCGGCCGCCTCGAAGAGGCCGAGCTCGAGGTAGGGGCCGAGCGCGCCGGGCAGCGCGGCGGCGACGCCCTCCGGGAGCCCCATCGGGGCGCCCGTGCGGTCGCCCATCTCGACGAAGATCCCGCGCGACGCGTAGAAGCTCCCGGCCTTCCGGCGCGCGTCGGCGCCCGTCCAGGCGGCGAAGTCCGCCTCGGCCGCGTCGAGCGCGGCGCGGCGCGCGGGCACGTCGCCGGCCGCCGCCTCGAACGCCGCGCGGTGGCCCTCGAGCCCCGCGACCCGCGCGAGCCACGCCTCGCGCCCAGGCGACGCCGGCAGCGCCGCGAGCTGGGCCGCCGCGTGCGCGAGCGGCTCGGCCGGCCCCGTCGGGAGCTCCGACCACGCCGCGAGGACCCCGCGTCCGCGAGGGCCTCGGCCGCGCCTGCGTCGTCGGCCTCCGCCTCGCCCGTCGCGCGCCCGAGGGCGCGCCCGCGGCCTCCCCCCTCGACGACCGCGACCTCCTCGAGCACCGCCTTCGCGCCGAGCTTCACCCGCGCCGCGGCGGCGTCGTCGTACGCGATGGTGGCCGGCGCTCGCCGCGGCCGGGCCGCCGTCGGCGCGTCGCCCAACGCCGCGCGCGCCGCGTCCATCAGCGCCTGCGCCGCCCAGTGCGCGACGAACGCGCGCCGCGCGGTCACCACGGGCACCGGGCCCGCCGACGGCGGCGCGTCCAGGGTCGCCGGCGCGACGGCCCCGAAGAACGAGGTGCTGTCGTTCTTCGCGAAGAGGCGCTGCGCGTAGCGGAGGAGCGCGCGCTCGCGCTTTCGCGCGGTGGCGTCGCGCGGGCCGGCGAGCGACGCGAGGTAGGCGTCGAGGTGCGCGTCGAGGCCGGGGTTCGAGAGGAACACGGCCTCGCGGAAGGCCGGGGTCGCGGCGAGCTCGGCGAGGGCCGCGCGCGCCTCGGCGATGGCGGCCTCGCCTGTCACGTCGGCGCCGCCGCCGAGCCGGGCGAGCGCGTCGAAGGGGAAGCCGGTGCCGCGGACGAGGCACCAGCGGAAGGCGGCCCAGCGTGCCTCGGCGTCGCTCACGGCAGCGCGCAGGCGGCGCCGACGCTCACGTAGCCCGCGCTGCTCGACGTCGCCGCGTCGCCGGTCGCGAAGAGCCCGTCGTGGCCTGGGCAGACGGGCACGAAGTCGCCGGTCGCCCAGAGCCCCGCGCCGACCGCGACCGACTCGCGGGAGACGCTCCCCGTCGGCGCGCCCCAGGCGACGAACGCCATCATCGCGTCCCCGCTGCCGTAGGACGACGACGTGTAGATGGCGAGCTCGTCGTTGCCGCTGATGGCGAACGGCACCGTGAAGGTGTGGCGCGCGCCGGCGGCGATGTCGACGTTCGTCGCGGTGAGCGCGCCGTAGGCAGGGCGGTTGCACGCCTGCCACGACGGCGTGACGGTGACCGTCGCGCCCGAGACGTTCCGCAGCACGACCGCGTCGGTGCTCGCGCCGAAGCGCACGGCCTCGATGACGAGCGCCTTCACCTCGCTCAGGGTCGCCGCCGTGGTCGGGCACGCGCCGCCGCAGAGCGCGTCGGCCGTGTCGGCGGTGTCGGTCGTGTCGGTCGTGTCGGCGGTGTCGGCGACGTCGCTCGTGTCGGCGACGTCCTCGAGGAACACGGTGTCCTCGGCGTCGTCGGCGTCGTCCGCGTCGCCGTCTGCGGCGTCGGCGGTGTCGGCGGCGTCCACGCCGTCCGCGACGTCGTCCGTGACGTCCTCCGCGTCCGGGCCCGCGTCCGCGACCGTGTCCACGGCCTCGCTCGTGTCCGCCGTGTCCGCGACGACCACGGTGTCGACGGCGGTCGCCGTGTCGACGGCCCCCGTGTCCGTGGAGCCCTCGATCCCGCCTTGCTCGTCGCACGCCGCGAGCGCGCCGAGCGCGCCCACGAGCAGTAGCCACCTCATCCCGACCATCCGCCCCTCCGTGCGCCGCGCCTCAGCCCGGGCGGTGCCGGTCCATCCACGCGGCGTAGTCCCCGCCGTAGCCGACGGCCTCCCACCGGCGCCTCACCCAGGCGCGCACGCGCTCTACGGCCGCCTCGTCGAGCGCCGGCCGCGCGAGCGCCTCGGCCACCACCGCCTCGGCCTCCCCGCGCGCCTCCGCGTGCACCGCCTCGCTCGTCGCCCCCGCGCCCGACAGGCCGAGCTCGTGGTCGAGGATCCGCCCCGTGATGTCGCGCGCGTTCTTCCGGCTGTCCTTGATGTTCCCCTTGCCGGTCAGCACGTTGCCGAGCCCGAACACGCCCCGCGAGCGGTCGAGCTCGCCGGTGTCCCAGCTCGCGAACCCGTAGAGCTCGCCGCGCATCGCGACCCCGGGGATCGGCTCGGGGATGCTCCCGATCGAGCTCACGACGAGGTCGGTGTGCACCGTGAACGCGCTCCCCGGGACGATCGTCACGTCGCGCCCCTCGAGCGCCGTGCGGTGGAACTCGAGCCCGACGAGCCGCCCGTTCTCTTCGTGATAGCCGGTGGCGACCGTCTGCCCCTCGAAGTTCACGAGGTACTTCCGCAGCACCTTGTCGAGGATCTTGAGCCGCACCTTCTCGAGCTTCGCGCGCTGCTCGGGCGTCGGCTTCGGGTCGTCCGTCGTCGCGAGCGGCATGTCCTCCGCGCGCCGCCGATAGAAGAGCGTGACCCCCTTGAGCCCGAGGTCGCCCTGCGCGATGCCGTTCTCCTCGAGCGTCTCGGCGATCCCCTTGTGCTCGAGCTCGACCACGTCGATCTCGACGCCGCGCTCGCGCAGCGCCCGCGCGTAGAGCTCGAGGTTGATGATCTTCACGACGTCGATCGACGCGAGCCCGCCGCCGATCACGACCGCCCCGTCGCTCACCTCGAAGCGCGGCCCGTCGTAGCCGGCCTCGTGGTAGTGGTTGAACCAGTAGACGAACTGGTTCTGGTAGACGAGGCCCTTGCCCTCGAAGCGGTCGATGCCCTCGACCGAGGTGATGTGCCGATCGCGCCACGCCCCGTTCGCGAGGATGATGGCGTTCAGGCCGAGCTCCGCGGTGAGCTCGTCCCAGCCGACGTCGCGCCCGACGGCCGTCCCCGGCACGAAGAGGACGTTGTCGCGGCCGAGGTTCTCGTCGATGCGGCCGTACTCCTTGTCGCGGAGCGCCGAGTGCCATCGCGGGAGGCCGTCCTCGATCTTCCCGTACGGGCGGTGGTTCTGCTCGATGACGACCGCCAGGGCCCCGCGCTCGGCGACGAGCGCGGCGGCCTCCGAGCCGGCGACGGCCCCACCGATGATGCCTACGACGTGCTGAGCTGCCATGATCGCTGCCTCGTATGGCGTGGTGTTCTGCCTGCGCGGCGGATGCTAGCAGAGCCCGCGGCGATTGACACCGCCCGCCGAGGCCCCGCGTCACCCTCCCGCGACGATTTCCCCGGCGCCGCGCGCCGCCCTCAAGTGGTCGACCGGCGCGGCTCGAGCACCGCGCGCAGCGCCGCCCCGAGCTCGCTCATCCGGTACGGCTTCTTCAGGAAGCCCGTGACCCCGCTCGTCACGCTGTCGCGCAGCACCGCCTCGGGCGTGAACCCGCTCGACATCAGCACGCGCACGCCGGGGTCGACGCGCCGCAGCCGCTCGAAGCACTCGCGCCCGTTCATGCGCGGCATGATCATGTCGAGCAACACGACGTCGATCTCCGCCTGGTGCGCCACGAACTGCTCGATCCCCTCCTCGCCGTGCGCGGCGAGGAACACGCGGTAGCCGAGCGCCTCGAGCAGGAAGCGCGCGGTCTCGCGGATGATCTCCTCGTCGTCCACGACGAGCACCCCCTCGCCGTGACCGCGCTCCTCCTCCGACGGCTGGTACGCAGCGATCACGAGCCCGCGCCGCACCGGCAGGAACACGTGGAACACGCTCCCCGTCCCGGCCTCGCTGTAGACCGCGAGCGCCCCGCGGTGCCGCGACACGGCCCCGTACACGGCCGGGAGCCCGAGCCCCGTCCCGACGCCGGTCGGCTTGGTCGTGAAGAACGGCTCGAACGCGCGCTCGAGCGTCGCCGGGTCCATCCCGTGCCCGGTGTCGCGCACCGTGATCTGCACGTACTCCCCGGGCGTGAGCGCGAACGGGCTCGCCGCGCAGTAGTGCTCGTCGAGCACGACGTTCTCGGTGGCGATGGTGAGCGTCCCGCCGTCCTCCATCGCGTCGCGCGCGTTGAAGCCGAGGTTCAGGAGCGCCGCCACGAGCTCCGCCCGGTCGCCGACGAGCTTCGTCTCCTCGGCGTCGAGGCGCGTGACGAGCGCGACGCGGGCGTCGAGGTCGCGCGCGAGCACCGCGCACACGTCGCGCACGACGTGGTGCACGTCGACCGACCCGCGCTCGTGCCGCCCCGAGCGCGCGAAGGACAGGAGCTTCGTCGTGAGGTCCGCGGCCCGCTGCGAGGTCTCGAGGATCATCTCCACGAGCTCGGCCGAGCTCCCGCCGACCTCGAGCGCGAGCAGGTCGGCCGCCCCGATGATGCCGGTCAGCATGTTCGAGAAGTCGTGCGCCACGCCGCTCGCGAGCTCGCCGAGGCTCTCGAGGCGCCGCGCGCGCTCGTGGTTCCGGTCGATCGCGAGCTGCGACGTCACGTCCCGGAGCGCGAGCACCCGCCCGACCGCGCGCCCGCCTGCGTCCTCGAGGGTGACCTCCGTCTCGACCACGTCGAGCTCGGGGCCCTCGCCGCGCGACAGCGTCACGGTGCGCGTCCGGCGCCGCCCGTCGCCCGCGTCGCCCGCGACCGGCACCGCCGCCGGCCGCAGCCGCGCGCGGTACACCTCGTCGAGCGGGCGCCCCACGGCGTCCGCCGCCGCGACCCCCGTCAGCGCCGCCGCGGCGCGGTTCACGAGCGTGACGACGCCGCGCTCGTCGACGGCGATGACCCCGTCGCCGACGACGTCGAGCGTCGCGCACAGGAGCGCCCCCTCGCGCGCTCGCGTCGCCGAGGTCGGGGGCTCGTCGGCTGTGTCCGGTTCGTCCACGCGGCACCGCACGAAGAGATGGGGCGCCCTCGCCCGGCGAGACCCAGAAAATCGCCGACGACGACGCGATCCACAGCATATCACGCCCGCCGCGCCGCGAAACCTCCGGACCGGCGAAAACAGCCCGGCGATCGCCCGCTCGTCGGCCTGCCGCGCCGCCGCGCCGCGAGCGCGCGTGACGCCGCGACGCGACCGCGCTAAGGTGCCGTCGTCCCTCGTCCAGGAGCACGTCATGGCCGTCGTCATCAAGGGTGGAACCGTCGTCACCGCGGAGAGCGAGGCGCGCGCCGACGTCCTCATCGAGGGCGAGCGCATCGCGCAGGTCGCCGCCGACATCGATCCCAACGGCGCCGAGGTCATCGACGCGGCCGGCTGCTACGTGATGCCCGGCGGCATCGACCCGCACACCCACATGGAGCTCCCCTTCATGGGGACGGTCGCCTCCGAGGACTTCTACACCGGCACGACGGCCGCGATGACCGGCGGCACCACGACCATCATCGACTTCGCCATCCCCGGGAACGGCGAGAGCCTGCTCGACTCCTACAAGACGTGGCGCGAGTGGGCGCAGAAGGCCGCCGGCGACTACACCTTCCACGTCGCCGTGACCTGGTGGAGCGACCAGGTGAGCGAGGAGATGGGGATCCTCACGCGCGACTACGGCGTGAACAGCTTCAAGCACTTCATGGCCTACAAGAACGCCATCATGTGCGACGACGAGACGCTCGTCTCGAGCTTCGCGCGCTGCCGCGACCTCGGCGCCCTGTGCACCGTGCACGCCGAGAACGGCGAGCTCGTCTTCCGCCTGCAGCAGGAGATCTACGACCGCGGGATCCGCGGCCCCGAGGGGCACCCGCTCTCGCGCCCGCCCGAGGTCGAGGGGGAGGCCGCCAACCGCGCCATCCGCATCGCCGAGGTGCTCGGCGTGCCGGTCTACGTGGTGCACACGTCCTGCATCGACGCCCTCCAGGCCATCGCGCGCGCCCGCAGCGAGGGGCAGCGCGTCTTCGGCGAGGTCCTCGCCGGGCACCTCCTCATCGACGAGAGCGTCTACCGCCACGAGGACTGGCGCTACGCCGCGCACCACGTGATGAGCCCGCCGTTCCGGAGCAAGGAGCACCAGGACGCCCTCTGGCGCGCGCTCGCCGCCGGCACGCTGCAGACGACCGCCACCGACCACTGCTGCTTCATGACGGCGCAGAAGGCGATGGGCGACGAGGACTTCCGCAAGATCCCGAACGGCACGGGCGGCGTCGAGGACCGCATGGCCGTCCTCTGGACGCACGGCGTCAACACGGGGCGCCTGACGCCGAGCGAGTTCGTGAAGGTCACCTCCACGAACGCCGCGCAGATCTTCAACATCTACCCGCGCAAGGGCTCGCTCGCCCCCGGCGCCGACGCCGACGTCGTCGTCTGGGATCCGGCGGCCACCAAGACGATCAGCGCGAAGACCCACCACCAGAACATCGACTTCAACATCTTCGAGGGGATGGAGGTCATGGGCCTCGCGCGCACCACGCTCTCGCGGGGGGAGATCACCTGGCACGACGGCGACGTCCGCGCCACGCGCGGCCGCGGGCGCTACGTCGAGCGGCCCTGCTTCCCGCCGTACTGGCACGCGCAGGTCAAGAAGAACGACCTCGCGACCCCGACCAAGGTCGAGCGCGAGCCCTTCCGCGGCTGAGGTTACGTCCTGGCGCGGGCGCGGGCGATTCCCCCTCCCCGCGCCTGCCGCGTTCGGGCATGCTGGGGTCCCCTGGATTTTCGTGCGGGGTCCCTTCATGCACAGCTCGCTCCCCCGCGCGGCCGCGACGGTCGTCGCAGCCGCGCTCTGCGCGCTCGTCTTCGCCGTCGCCGCCCCCGCCGCGCGCGCGCAGAACTGCCCGCAGAACAAGACGTGCTTCTACGTGCCGCCGCAGATGCCGTCGCCGCCGCACCCGGTCACCTGGGAGCTCGTGCTCTCCGCCGCGAGCGGGCCGGTGACAGGCACGTACGCGTTCGGCGGTGGGACCGCGACGGCGTTCACCGCGCAGGTGGGCTCGCCGGTCGTCGTGCCCCTCTCGGACAGCGCCGCGCACGGCGTCGCGAGCGGGTACAACGTCAAGGAGCAGCGCGGCGTCTTCGTCGTCGCGGACTCGGCGGGGCTCAGCGTCGTGGCGCGCGAGATCACGGGCCCCTGGAACAGCTCGGCCTCCATCAAGGACCACAACACGGCGCTCGGCACGCGGTTCCGCGTCTCCGGGTACGGCCTCGACGCGGTCTCGGGCGCCGGCACCGGCCACGACGTGCTCATGCTCTACGCGCCGCTCGGCGCGACCGTCACGGTGACGCCGCCCGCCGGTCTCCAGTGGGACGACGGCCTCTCGGGCACGCTGACCGTCACGCTCACGGCGCAGCAGACGATCCTCCTCCGCACCCTCGAGAGCGGGTGCGGCTTCGACCTCACGGGCGCCCTCGTGACCTCGGACCAGCCGATCGCCGTCGTCTCCGGCGGGCGCGGCTGGGGCACGAGCCCGACCTGCACGCCGAACGGCGCCACGGCGTGCGGCGACGACGGCCTCGACAACATCATCCCGACCACGGGGCTCGGCACGCTCTACGCGATCGACGCCTACCCGGCCGACAACGGCGACCGCGTCTCGATCGTCGCCGACACCGCCGGCACGACCGTGACGCTGACGACCGCCTCGGGCACGACCAGCGCCGGGCCGCTCGCGGCGGGCGGGATCCACCGCTTCCAGGTGCGCGAGCTCACGCTCATCCAGACCTCGGCGCCCGCCTACGTCTTCCAGGAGGACGGCCAGTCCAACTGCGAGCACGGCCTGAGCGTCATCCCGCCGCTCACGTTCTCGTCCTCGGCGGCCACGGGCTACGTCGCGTTCAACGTCTTCGGCACCGGCGAGGTCAGCGTCTTCCTGCCGACCGCGAACGCCGCCAGCGTGCTCCTCGACGGCGGCGCGCCGGCCGGCGCCACGAGCGTCCTCGTGCCGGGCCTCCCGACGTCGGGCCCGGGCTCGGTCACGCGGGTGCGGATCCCCGGCCTCTCGGGCAACCACTACGTGAGCGCGACCGGCGACTTCCAGCTCGGCCTCGTGTCCGAGAGCACCGCCGCCGGCGGCACCGGGCTCTTCGCGTACTACAACCGCTTCCGCGTGCCGGGCTGCGGCGACGGCGTCCTCGACGACAGCGAGGGCTGCGACGACGGCAACGTCGAGGACGGCGACGGCTGCAGCGGCGCCTGCCGCATCGAGCTCGGCCACGGCGTCTGCGACACCGACGAGGACTGCGTCGCGAACGGCCGCTGCGACGCGCAGACGCACCTCTGCGTGGCTCGCTGCACGGTCGACGGCGACTGCGACGACTCGAACGGCTGCACGACCGACTCGTGCAACCTCGAGACCGGCGTCTGCCAGGTCGTGGCGCTCGCCGAGGGCGCGAGCTGCGACGACGGCGACTTCTGCACGTCGGGCACCACCTGCGACGCGGGCGGCGTCTGCTCGGGCGGCGTGACGATCTCCTGTTCGCAGCCCACGGTCTGGACGGACTGCCAGGAGGCGGTCTGCGACGAGAGCCTCAACATGTGCGTCGAGCAGGACCGCGCGTGCGCGCTCGACCGCGTCTACTTCTTCGGCGTCATCCGGAGGAGCGGCGGCACGCTCGGCAGCATCCGCTGCTGGCGCGACGCCGGCGGCATCGCGTGCGACATGGACGGGAACGAGCTTCTCGTGGGAGAGCCGGTATGCGAGTGAGCGCGCTCCGAACCGCCCGTCGTCGCGGGGCGCTGGCCGCCGCGGCGTTCGCCCTGGTCGCGGGCGGCTGCGCCGGGCGCGGCCCCGACGCCCAAACCAGCGGGACCGCCGGCGCGCGGCTCCAGATCGACGTCGCGCCGTTGACCCTCGCGGGCGTGACGGACGCCGTCTGGACGCTCGAGGTCACGACGAACGCGGGCGCCACGACCGTCTGGACGAAGACCGTCCGCTCGAGCGCGTACGGCGACGGGCAGGGGGCCATCGCCTACGTCGGCCCCTGCGACGCGCAGGCCACCGACAACGTCGTCACCCTCACGCTCGACCGCCTCGAGGTCGACGGGCAGGCCATCAGCGACTACCGGAACCCGACGCCCGTCTCGAAGCCGGCCGACTGCACGCCGAACGGCGACACGCCCGTCGCGTTCGACCTGACCATCGCGCGCGCCGCCAATCAGGGCTTCTTCGACGTCGCGGTCTCCTTCGAGGACGTGTTCTGCTCGGCGAAGCTCGACTGCAAGCGCGACGGGCAGCCCATCGACCTCCTCTTCGACGGCGACGCGCGCAGCACGACCATCGTCGCGGCGTTCGCGTGCACGTCGGGCGGCAGCCAGCCTACGATCATGTACATGGACGCGCTCGACCTCGACTGCGTCGACACGCAGTCCGGCGCGACCACGCACATGGTGCACGTCCCGAGCGGCGGCCCCGGGAACCAGGGCCCGCTCGCGCCCTACGTCTTCGAGACGGCCAGCTACCGCACCTACGAGCAGCTCGCGCCGTACCAGAAGTGCGGCTGGACGCACGCCATCGGCCTCGACCTCGACGCGATGCCGGCGACGCTCGACTGCACGCTCACGGGCAAGGCGACGGCGAGCTCGCAGCTCTGGCCGTCCGGCTTCACGCCGGCGGGCGCCGTCTACCCGTACCTGACGTGGAGCGTGAAGGTGGTCACCGCGGGCGCGCTCAGCTGCGACCAGCACGCGCTCGACGTCCAGGGCAGCGGCGTCGCGACCGACTACGTGCGCGGCGCGCCCGAGCGCTTCGCGTACCGCATGGGCTGCGAGCCGACGCCGACGGCGTCCGTGAACGGCGAGATCTGCGCCGGCACCATCCCCGGGCTCGCCGACCAGGTCGTCTTCGCGGACACCGCCGACGGCGTCGTCGTGAGCGTCGGGAGCCAGGTCTCGGCGGCGATGCCGCTCCCCGCGGGGGACGCGCTCGAGGGCTGCTGCCTCGATCCATGTTGCACTGCACCATGACCGTCGGCGGCTCTGGTGGCGGCTGGTAGACCGATCGTTCCCGACGATTTGTTGCGGCCCTTGTAACGCCGAAAAGCGTCGCCGGGGCGCGTATCTCGGCCCGAACTGGACCACAGGGTCCGGTCCCGCGTCGGCCGGTTGGCCTCGCGATCGCCCGCTCGGCTGGTCTAGCCTCCTCCTGCCCCGCTCGGGAGAGGTTCGTGCCCGCACAGAGCCGCATCGGAGACAACTCGCAGGTTGGCGCCGACTCCCACGGCTGCCCGGCGTGCCCGCACGGCTGCATCGGCCCGGGCTCGGCCGGCTCGCCGGACGTCTACGTCAACGCGCTCCCAGCGCTCCGCTACCAGGACACGGGGATCCACGCGGCGTGCTGCGGGTCGAACACCTGGGTCGCGGTGAAGGGCTCGGACTCGGTGTTCATCAACGGGCGGCCGGCGCACCGCGTCGACGACGACGACGACCACTGCGGGGGCGCGGGGAAGATGGTCGCCGGGAGCCCGAACGTCTTCACGGGCGGCGGGAAGACCGACAAGACCATCGACGACTCGCCGCCGCCGGCGCCCGCGCCGCACGACCTGTCGCACACGATCAAGCTCATGGACGCCCTCGGGCGCGAGCTCAAGCAGGCGACGGTCACCGTGAGCTGCCCGCACGAGGCCGACCGGAAGATCACGTTCAGCGGGACGACCACGGTGTCGGGGCTGTGTGAATTCGCACACCTCGTCGTGTCCCACGCGGTCGAGAAGGTGAAATGGTTGACCGAATGACCGTCCGGCCGCCGGCGCGGCCCGCGAGCGTGACCGAGGCGGCGCGGGTGGCGCGGATCCGCGCGGCCAAGGCGAACGCGACCGACGTCACCTTCCCGACCGTCCACAACTGGGTGGAGATGGTCTATCGCGCGTTCCGCCAGGCGTTCCCGACGGGCCCGAACGAGCTCGCGCTGCTCGGCGTCCGCGAGTCGAGCCGCACCGCCGGCGCGAACCAGGACGAGGACAGCTACACGCGCAACGCGCGCCCCGCGGACCGCGGCCCCTTCACGGCGTCGAAGGGGGACACGACCACGACGTTCAACGACCTGCTCTTCATGGTGTGGGCGGAGACGACGCCGGAGGAGGGCACGAGCGCCATCGTCTACCCATGCACCATCGATCCGAGCATCGAGTCGAGCGGGACGACGGGGAGCCCGTACCTCCTCGAGGGCAAGCTCTACAAGTGCTTCCAGGGGCCGCACCACGAGACGCACACCGCGCTCCATGTCTACACGGGCGCCGCCGAGCAGGTGATGCTCGCGCGCGAGGCCACGAAGACGCAGCGCGTCTTCACGGGGGTCCAGAACGCGCTCGTGCCGCCGACGCGGACCGGCCCGAAGCGCTGGGAGTTCGTCGCCACCGAGGCGAACGACACGATCCACATCCACTACGGCTTCGACTACCCGTCGACGGCCTCGCTCGCGAAGGACTGGTCGGCCGGCTGCACGGTCCTCATGCACGGCGAGAAGGGCGACGTGTACACGGAGTTCCTCGCCAAGACCAAGGCCGCCGCGAACACCGACGCGATCCCCTACATCGTGGTCTCGTCGGACTACGTGAAGCTCCCCGACGACTGGGCGATGTACGCGCTCGACGACCCGGACAAGCTGAAGGAGCCGAAGAACGTCATGCGCGAGAGCGGCCTGCGCGCGGCGCCCATGCTGCTCGGCTGGCTGCCCTCCATCATGACCTGGAACTTCGCCGACGACGTGGTCGAGCTCGCCGACGACGTCGACCGCGTCATGGCCGGCGGCGGGAACCCGCACGTCGCGCACCTGAAGGACGCCATCGAGAACCTCCTCACCCACCGCGACCGCCTGCCGAGCGGTACACCCGAGGCCCTCGACCGCTGGCTCGCCGCGTTGAACGCCGACAAGGAGGCCGCGGCGACCGACATCGCCGCCGCGGTGAGCGGCGTGTCGGGCCTCAACACCTACCTCCGCACGTCGCTCACGCGCGCCTGCTTCCAGTGCGTCATCGCGCCCCCGCGCGGTCCGTACTGACGCCGGCGCCGGGCGCCGCGGGGGTGGCGAGGAAGCGGTTCACCGCGTCGGCGAGCGCCGGGGAGACGCCGATGTCGTAGTGCGTGGTCCCCGGGAGCACCGCGAGCTGCGCGCGCGGGCGCCCGGCGCCGTCCCAGCCGGCGTCCCGCTTCCCGCCGCCGAAGCGCGCGAAGACGGCGAGCAGGTGGTCGAAGCGGACGGCGTCGGCGTCGCCCACGACGAAGATGATGGGCATCGGCAGCGCGGCGATGTCCGCGGTCCAGTCGTACTCCTCGCGGATGAGGGCGCCGATCGCGTCGAGGAGGCGCGGCCAGTCCCCGACGCGCGGCTGGAGCTGCGCGTAGAGCTGGTACATGGGCGACGGCTTCATCGCCTCGGCCGCGGCCGAGCTCACGGTGATCATCTGCGCGCGCAGGTCGGGGTACCAGCCGGCGCTGCTCGTGGGGGCGGACACCGCGACGAGGCGCCGGACGCGCTCCGGGTGCCGCACGGCGAGGCGGTAGGCGATGGCGCCGCCGAGCGAGTAGCCGGCGACGTCGGCGGCGGGGACGCCCAGCGCGTCGAGCACGGCGGCGACGTCGTCGGCCATCGCGTCGCTGTCCATGCGGCGGTCGCCGAGCGTGGAGGCGCCGTGGCCCTGGAGGTCGACGCCGATGACCTGGTGGCGCGCGGCGAGCGCCGGCAGGACCGGGCCGAACATGCCGGTCGCGCCGAGGCCGCCGTGGAGGAGCACGAGCGGCTCGCCGGCGCCGCCGTGGACCTCGTAGTGGATGGCGACGCCGTCGCCGCGGTCGACGACGCCGGTCGCGCCGTCGCGGAGGGGCGCCTGGGCGGCGGGGGTCTTCGGGCGCGCGGAGGCCGGGGCGGCGGCTCCGGCGGTGGCGAGGGCGGCGGCGACGAGGGCGGTGGAGACGGTGCGGGTCGGGTTCATCGGGTCCTCCGGGACAGGGTTCGCCCCCGAGGACGCGCGAGGCGGCGGCGCGCCGACATCGCCCGCGAAAAAGGATCAGATCTCCGGCGCGAGCTGGCTCGCGATGGCCTGGAGCAAGGCCCGGACGCGCTGCGCGTTCACGCCGAGGTCACCGCGGCCCTGCCGCGAGCGCGACCGCACGTCGACGCGCGCGCCGCCGCCGTCGTGGGCGCGGACGCGCACGGTGACGTCGTCGACGAAGCCGAACACGCCGCTCGTCGCGGTGGCGCGCACCTCGCCGCGCGCCTCGTCCACGGCGATCAGCGCGAGGCCGTCGTCCTCGCCCTGCCGCACGGCGGTCGCCGCGGCGGCGAGCGCGCGCGCGGGCGGGATCGAGGTGATGAGCGGGCGGAGGTCGCCGTAGGCCTCGCGGTGGACGGCCGCCGTGTCCGCGGGGAAGGGCACCGCGGCGTCCCCGGCGGTGACGAGGCGCGGCGGGTCGTCGAGGTCGGTCGTGACGTCGTTGATGGCGGGCGCGCCGCCGAGGTGGAGCCAGAACGCGACGACGACCACGGGCGCCACGAGGCCGACCGACACCGCGCGCCGCGCGCGCCGCCGGCGTCCGCGCGCGAGCGCCACGAGCCCGAGCAGGAGCCCGATGGCCGAGAGCGCCGCGCCCCCCATGCTCACGACGAAGGGCGGGAGGCCGGTCACGACGCGCGTGAGGCCGAGGAGCGCGCCCACGCCGAAGAGGACGAGCCCGGCGAGGGCGAGGAGCGGGCCCACGCCGCGCCAGGGTCTCGGGGGCTCGCTCTGCAGCTGCTCGTCGGCCACGCGGTCACCTCCTCGTCGGCTGGACCCGGACAGGTCTACCGCCGTCGACGTCGGCGCGCCACCGCGAGGTCGCGCAGCTCGCGCCGCGCGCCAGGCCAGACCGTCGAGACCCGGGCCCGCACACCCGGGGGGCGCGCTCGCGCGACGGGGAGGAGGGGGGAACACCTCGCGCGAGCGGCCCTCAGGTTCTCGACCGAGGAGAGAGGGGAGAGGACGCGCGCCCGCTCAGGCCGCGGCCTCGTTCGCCTCGTCTCCGTCGGACGCCCGGGCGCGGAAGCGCTTGCGCGCGTTCTTGTTCGAGCACTTGCGGCTGCAGTACTTGGAGCCGGGGCGCGCCGGGCGATCGCACTCGTCCCAGGCGCAGAGCTGCACGCCCTCGTCGAGGAGCGTGGCGGCGCGCGGCCGGACGATGATCCGCTCCTCGGGGGCGGGGCGGTTCTCCATCTCCGGGCGGGTCGACTTGCAGGCGCCGAACCAGCATCGCGTCGCCGTCACGGGCAGCGACACGGGCGGGATGTGGTTGATGCACATCCAGGTCTCATGGTCCTTCCAACGGGGTGCGCGATGGGTCACTGGGCCTCCTGGGGCTGGCGCGTCCAGTCGGGTGAAACCCCACCCCCCAGGGCCGTATTCCGTCACCGCCGTGGCGATACATTGCGTTACGCCGGCCATCCATGCGGCTCTGAGGCCACTCGGGCGGCTCCCTTCCCCGGGTTCGGTTGTCCGAACCAGCGGGGCGCCGCCGCGCGACGTGGCGCGCCGCCGACGCCGATGGCTACTGCGTGAGGACCCGCTTCGCGAGCCCGGCGTGGGGGCCCGAGGGGTAGCGGTCGAGGTAGGTGCGCGCCGTCTCGCGGGCGCGGTCGCGCTCGCCGGCGCGCTGCCACGCCTCGACGAGCCTGCCGAGCGCCTGCGGCGCGAAGCTCCCCTCCGGCGCCTCGCCGAGGTAGCGCTCGAACCAGCTCGCCGCCTCGAGGAAGGCGCGGCGCCGGTCGAAGTCGATGCGCCCGAGGAAGAAGGCGGCCGCCTGCGCCTCGCGCGTGCCGGGGTGGCGCTCGCGGAGGGCGAGGTAGGCGACGCGCGCGCGCTCCCAGTCGCCCGCGAGCCGCGCGGTGTCGCCGAGGGCGGAGAGCCCGTCGGCGCCGGCCTCCGCGACGAGCGCCGCGAAGCCGCGCTGCTCGACCTGCGCCATGGCGTCCCGGTAGCGGCCGTCGGCCGAGAGCTCGCGCCAGTCGCGCGCGCGGCGGCGCCGGGGCCTCCGCGGGGGCGGCCGGCATGCCGACGCCGGGCGTGACGGCGGCGTCGTTCTCCGGCTGGGACCTCGCGACGACCTCGCCCGCGCCACGCTCCTCGCGCGGCGAGGCGGCGCTCGGCGCGGCGGCGGCCCGGTGAGCGCGCGGCGCCGCGGCCTCCGCGACGGCGTCGTCGCCCCGGGGCGCGCCAGCCGCCGCCGCGCCGTCGCCCCAGCGGTCCGCGTCGGCCGCGGCGGCCGCGACGGCACCAAACTCGACCCGGTCCTCGGGGATGGACACCCGCACGCGCTCACCGGCCATGACGTGGCGCCCCTGCCCGAGCGACGGACCGGTCACGAGCACGTGCCCCTCGGTCAGCTCCAGCACGAACTCCCCGTGGCGCGGCGACCAGGCGACGTCGAAGCGCGTCCCCGTGACGTGCACCGTGAACGCCCCCGCGCCGACGCTCCAGCGCGTCGCGTGCCCCGGCGTCACGGCGAACGAGGCGCGCCCGCTGTCGAGGACGAGGCTCGCGCCGCGCTCGTCGAGGGACGCCACCGTGATCTGCGCGGTCGGCGCGAGGGTCACGGACGACCCGTCCGTGAAGTCGAGGGTGAGCGGCGCGTCCGCCGCGGCGACGGTCGCGCCGGCGTGGCCGGGGGTGCCGTCGGCGAGGGCGTACCCGAGGTCGGGCTCGCCGGCCGGCCAGAGCGCGACGGCGACGGCCACCGCGGCCCCCACGGCGAGGGCGGCGAGCGCGAGCGCGAAGCCGCGCCCGAGCGGCACGCGCGCGGGGGGCGGGCTCAGCACCCGGTGGCGCACGCGGGCGAGGCCGGCGGCCCCGTCGCGCGCGAGGATGGCGTCCTGCTCGGCGGCGATCTGCCGCCCCAGCTCTTCGAGTGCGGAGGTCATGGCTTCCCCCATCGGGCGCCGGCCGCGAGCCAGCTCGCGAGCGCCGGGTTCTTCTTCGCGTGGGTCGTGAACGTGCGCTCGGCCCGGGCGAGCCGGCGCTTGATGGTCGCGAGCGAGCACCGCGCGGCCGCCGCGACCTCCTCGAGCTGCATCCCGTCGATGTAGCGGAGGGCGAAGGCGACGCGCTCGTCGGCGCGCATGCGGTCGAGGACGGCGTAGGTCTCGCGCAGGGCTTCGCGGACCTCGCCGGACGCGACGGGCGCCTCGCGCTCGGGCGTCGCGTCGGTGAAGACCAGCCACCGGCGGCGGCTGTGCTTCCGGAGCCACCCGCGCGCCGTGTAGATGGCGACGGAGGTGAGCCAGCCGCGGAGCTTCGAGCCGTCGGACAGGGAGCCGACGCTCGCGAAGGCCGCGGCGAACGTGTCCTGGAGGAGATCGTCGAGATCGGGGGAGAAGCCGATGACGCGCACGAGGACGCGCCTCACGTGGGGGGCGTGGCGATCGTAGAGCTCCGCCCGGGCCCGGCTGTGGCCGTCGCGAAGGGCGTTCGCGAGGGCCGCGTCGTCGGCGCCGATGGGCAGGTGGCGAACGACGCCCCCCCGCTGCTGCGGGGAGGCGTCTGGTCGCGGACTCTCGTCAGGAAGGGTCGTCATATCGCGGATCGTTGGCGGGACCCGCCGACGCGGCCGAAGGCTCGCACCGACAGGCTCGGATCCATAGTGTAGTGAGCGCCTCGGAATGGCTCACGAAAGTGACGACCTCGGGGCGATATCGCGCGAAGGCCGACAGGAGCGAGGTCTGGGGCGCCCCCGCGCCGAGGCGGGGAGCGCCTCTTCGCGGTCGCAAAAAAATCTGAGCCGATCGCCGGAGGCGTGGACACTTCATCTGCGTCGCGGGCTCTCGTCGCCATCAGGGGAGTGAGGGGCGTCGAGAGCCGGGACGGACTGCTTGAGGAGACCGTCATGATGGGGACGAGGGCAGGGACATCGGCGTGGAATCGGGTTCCGTGGATCGCCGTCCTGGGGGGGATTGCGGTGGCCCTCGTTCCCATCCATGCGCGCGGGCAGGACGCGCCGGCGTTCGAGTGCGACGACCAGTTCGGTCAGTGCGGCACGCCGGAGCAGAGCGGTGGCGGGGGCGGTGGAGGAGGCGGGGGGAGCATCCTCATCAACAACACCGACCTCGGTGACACCTACCAGTACGCGGACGACTTCGACGACGACGGCGTCGAGGACGCGTACGACAACTGCCCGCGCGCCGGCAACATCGACCAGGCCGACGCCGACGGGGACGGGGTCGGCGACGCCTGCGACGTGTGCCTCGCGAGCCCGGACCCGGGCCAGGAGGATCTCGACGGCGACGGCATCGGCGACGCCTGCGACCCCGACATCGACGACGACGGCGTCCTGAACGGGACGGACAACTGCCCGCGCGTCCCGAACCGCGTCGTGGACGGCGCTCAGCCGAACCTCGACGGCGACCTCTACGGCG
Source organism: Deltaproteobacteria bacterium (assembly GCA_020632715.1). Classification (GTDB taxonomy): domain Bacteria; phylum Myxococcota_A; class UBA9042; order PHBI01; family PHBI01; genus JACKFA01. The sequence continues at coordinate 47,762 of JACKFA010000014.1, read as the reverse complement.
ACGCGTGTGACGACGACATCGACGGCGACGGGCTCCCGAACCTCTCGGACCCGTGCCCGCTCGACGCGTCGATCGACGAGCCGACGAGCGCGCAGCGCGACAAGTGCTTCCCGGACGCGGACGGCGACGGTGTCAGCGAGGTCGACCCGCTCGCGCCCGACAAGTGCCCGAGCGTCTTCGATCCCGACCAGCTCGACACCGACGGCGACGGCATCGGCGACGCCTGCGACGCCGATCTCGACGGCGACGAGATCCCGAACACCCGCGACAACTGCGTCGGCGTGGCGAACCCGGACCAGCTGAACGGCGACCGCGACGCGCTCGGCGACGCCTGCGACGCGCGCTACTGCTTCGTCGTGCTGAACGACGTGGCGAGCTGCCTCGACCCGGGCGCGCCGCTCACGGTGTACAGCCCGCCGCTCGCGGTGGACACGGGCGTCGCGCAGCGCCTGCGCCTCTTCATGAACCGCGAGAGCCAGGCGACGACGTACCGCTGGGACGTCATCACGGCGCCGAGCGGCTCGCGGGCGGCGGTCCGGAACCCGCACGGCGTGGTCACGACGTCGACGCCGTTCGAGTACCACTACCTCGACGGGCGCGTGGCCTCGTTCGAGCCCGACGTGCCCGGCCAGTACGTGCTGCGGGTGGCGGTGGAGACGGTCTGGGAGGACCGCCTCTCCGGGCGCCTCAACGCGACGGCCGAGCACACCGTCACCTTCAGCGTGAGCGCCGCGCTCGACAGCGGCACGGACAACGGGGCAGCCGGCTGCCAAGGCGGTGGTTCACCGCTGCCGCTCGGGATCGCGGCGGGCTTGCTCATCGTGGGGGTCGCCGTCACGCGTCGCAGGCGTGCGAGCGTACCGGAGGCGTGATCGTCGCCGGCGGATCTCCGATCCATCGCGCGCAGTGGCCTCGCCCTGCGCGCGATTCCTTATCCAGCGGTTCAGCTGAGTCGCGGGGGCTGCTAACCTGCGCGCCATGGTTCGCCCCCGCCGCCCGCTCGCCGTCGCGCTGAGCGCCGCCGCCCTCCTCGGGCTCGCGGGGCTCGCCCCGCGCGGCGCGCGCGCCGAGCCGCCGGCCGCGGACGCGCCGACCGCCGACGTCCCCGCCGTGGCCGCCCCCGCCGACGCCCTGCCCGCCGAGGCGAGCGAGATCCCGAGCCCCTGGCGCCTCGGCCTCGAGCTCGGCTTCGGCTTCCCGCTCCTCGACGACACCGACCTCGGCGACCAGCTCATCCGCTTCGGCTACGAGCTCAGCGAGCCGGGCTTCCACGGCGCGGTCACGTTCGATCGCGCCTTCTTCTCGTGGCTCCGCGTCGGCGGCACGCTCGTCGTCGACACCGTCGGCACCGAGCGGCGCGGGATCCGCGACCCCGTCGAGACGCGCCTCACCCGCGTGACCGCGCTCGCCTACGCCGAGGCGACCTTCTGCATCGAGGGGCACTGCGAGCGCGACTTCGGGATCCAGTTCGGCCTCCGCCTCGGCGCCGGCGCCGGCCCGACCGTGTGGACGCTCCGCGGCGAGGCCACGACCGGCGCCCACGTCGTGCTCGAGCCCGCGCTCCTCTGGGACCTCATGGCCGAGCACTTCGGCGTCGGCCTGCGCATCGGCTACGGCTTCGTCTGGCAGAGCGGCCTCGGCCCCCTCGACGTCGGCACCCCGTTCATCTGGTCGCCGACCCTCGCCTTCCGGGTGCTCGCGCGATGGTGACGACGAACCGCCTCCTCCTCGGCCTGCTGCTCGTCGCGGCGCTCGCGCTGACCGCGGCCGGCTGCCCGTGCAACAACGGCCGCCCCGTGCTCGCCTACGACGGCTTCGACAGCACCTGCACGGGCTCCCCGTGCGGCTGGCAGGTCGAGGCGGGGCAGGTCGCCTCCGTCGCGACCCTCCACCCCGGCGAGCGCGGTCTCCACCTCGCGAGCGGTGCCGTGCTCTCGCTCGAGGTCGCAGGCCGCGACATCGGCTCGTCCGAGGAGGCCGTCGAGGCGCTGCTGCGCTGCGACGCCGGCACGACCGTCCGCTTCTCGCTCGCCCTCACCCACGAGGGCGCCTCCGACACGATCATCTCGGCCACCGCCGACGCGCCCGCCGCCGACGCCCGCCTCTTCACGCGCTTCGAGGGCCCGCTCCTCGACGACGCTGGCGCCGAGGCCTCCGGAGGCACCCCGGAACGCGTCCGCCTCGAGCTCGTCGGCCCCGGCACCTGCGACGTGGACGAGCTCTTCTTCTACCGCGGCCCCACCGCGTTCTGCGACGGCTGAGCGCCCGCGGAGCGCGGCCGCGCCTGCGTCTCCGCGCCCGCGTCCGCGTTCAGTCCGGCCACGGGCCGATGTACGCGTGCCCCGCGACCCCCGGCGCCTCCGTCACGGCGCACCCGTCGACGAGCGGCGGCGTGAACGCGCCGGTGAGCTCGCACGACGTCGGGTCGACCGAGAGCCGGATCCGCCCGAGGCCGCCGTCGCCGGGCTGCCCCGAGGCGAGTGGCGAGCCCTCGAGGCGCCCGCCGCCCGCCGCCACGAGCTGCCCCGTCACGGCGATCGCCGGCGCCGAGAGATAGATGACGCCGCCCGACCCGCTCCCGCCGCCGAGCGACCGCGTGTTCCCCGAGCGCGCCGCGCCGCCCGCGACGGTCAGCACCCCGCTCACGGTGATGGAGGTCGGCGAGCCGACGCGGAGCGCGCCGCCGCCGCCGCCGCCGGACCACGTCTGGGTCCCCGAGGTGGTCGGGTCCGGGTTCGCGCCGCCGCCGCCGCCCGAGCCGGGGCGGAACGTGGTCGTGACCTGGAGGTCCGCCGCCGCGTCGGCGCCGATGCCGCCGCCGCCGCCCGCGACCCAGACGTCGCCCGCGTTGGTCGTCATCGTGCTCCCGGCGAAGCCCGCGTAGGGGCCCGGGCCCGCGCCGCCGTTCGCGAGGCCCTCGCCGCCGTCGGCGCCGCCGCCGCGGCGCGCGTTGGTGCGCACCAAATACAGCGAGGCGTAGCTCTGGGTCGTCGACACGAGCCCCGCGCCGCCGCCGCCGGCGTAGCCGCCGCCGCTCGCGCCCGCGGCCACGACCCCGAAGGCGCCGCCGCCGCCGCCGCTCCGCCCGCCGACCGCGACGAACGTTCGGAGGGTGCCGCCGACGCGCACCGTGGAGACGCCGCCGTCGAGCCCCCGCGCGCCGAGCCCGGTGACGCCGGTGGCGTTCGACCCCGTGGCGCTGGGGCCGAGCGCGGGCGTGCCCAACTGCCCGGCGAGCGAGATCGTGCCCTCGATGACGACGTCGCCGGTCGCCCGCAGCTCGAGGACCCCGGAGCCGCGCGTCGAGACCACCACGCCGCCCGGGATGTGGATCGTCGTGAAGTGGTGGACGCCGGGCGCGAGCGTGATGTTGCGCGTGGGCTCGAACGGCCCCTCGGCCCCCGTCGAGGTGAGGTCGACCCGGCACGTGTGACCATCCCCGACGAGGCCCGGCAGGCAGGCGCAGCGCGAGGGCGCGTCGTCGAGGAACTCGGCGAGCGGCCCGCACTCCGCCGCGCTCTCGGCGGGGAGGCCGCAGCGGAGCCCGTCGCCGACGAGGTCTCCCTCGCAGGTGCAGGTGAAGGCGCCGGGCGTGTTCGCGCAGGTCGCGTGGGGGTCGCAGGGGGAGGTGATCGCGGCGCACTCGTCGATGTCGTCGCACGTCGTATGGCCGATCTCCCGGGCGTAGCCGGGGCGACAGACGCAGTTGGCGCCGCCCTCGCGGTTCACGCAGTCCGAGTCGGCCGCGCAGAAGCTCGGGTCGAGGCACTCGTCGATGTCGTCGCAGCCGCCGTCGGCCGCCGGCTCGAAGCCGACGAAGCACTCGAGGTGGGCGCTCCCGGCGGTGTTGACGCAGAACTGGTAGCGGATCGGGGCGAGGAGCCCGCGCGCGCACTCGTCGACGTCGAAGCAGCCGCCGCCTTCGCCCTCCTCCCAGCCCGGCGCGCACCGGCAGTAGCGGAGGTCGGGGTCGGGGTCCATCGTGCAGGTGGTCGTGAAGGGGCACTCGTCGACGTTCGGCCCGGAGCACGAGACCGGGAACCCGCACGTGCTGTAGCACCCGCTGTGGGTGCAGTCGAAGCCGCCGAGGCCGTTGATGCAGGTCTCGCCGAGCCCGGTGCACGCGCCCTCGGCGCACTCGTCGACGTCGACGCAGGCGCCGTCGGCGTCGCGGCGGTAGCCCGCCTCGCAGTCGCAGGCGTAGCCGCCGTCGCTGTTGGTGCACGCCTCGGCGCCCCCGCACGGCGTGTCCGCGCACTCGTCCACGTCGACGCAGTGGACGCCGTCGCCCTCCCAGCCGCCGTCGCACTCGCAGAAGTAGCCGCCGAGCGTGTTCCGGCAGCTCGCGTGCGCGTCGCACGGCGCCGGGGTCGCGGCGCACTCGTCCACGTCGACGTCGCACCGGTCGCCGTCCCAGCCGTCGTCGCAGGTGCACGTGAAGCCGGTCACCGCGTCGGTGTTCGCGCACGCGCCGTGCGCGCACGGGGCCAGGTCGCAGGGCAGGGGCTCGGCCGTGTCGCCGGCGTCGTCGCCGTCGGTATCCGGGGGCACGTCGGCGTCGGCGTCGGCGTCCGCGACGCTGTCCGCGGTCGCGTCGGCGTCATCCACGTCGGGCGCGCCGCTGTCCGCGCTGTCCTCGGTGTCGTCGCCGCCGCCCGTGTCGGGCGCGGCGCTGTCGTCGCCCGCCGTCGCGTCCCCCGCGCTCGTGTCCGCGGCGGCCCCGCCCCCGTCGTCGCACGCGGCGACCACCGCCGTCGCCCCCAACACCAAGAGAACACCCAGCGCGAGAGCTCGACGCGACATCTGCGACCTCGGGACGGATTTCCGGAACACAACGGCCGTTTCGTCCGCGATCAGTAGGGCAAAATGTCCTCGACGTCATGAAATACGGTGCGCCGCCACACCGCGAGGTCGCTCGTGCCCTCGAGGAGCCGCGCCGTCTCGCGCTGCACGGCGTCGAGGCCCACGAGGAAGCAGTACGGGTCGTCGGTCGAGCGCACGCCGACGTCCGGCGGCAGGTCGCCCGGCAGGAGCCACGCGGCCATCTCCCGGTGGTGCCCCGCGAGGAGCCCGCGCACGGCGACGTTCGCGAGGCGGCTCGCGAGCAGCCGGTCGAACGCCGACGGGCGCCCGCCGCGCACGACGTGCCCGAGCACGGTCACGCGCGTCTCGACCGGCGGCGTGTCGGGGCCGAGACGCGCGCGCAGCTCGGCGTCGACGCGCGTCTTGAGCTCGTCGTTGGAGATGGGCGTCCCCTCGGACTTGATGACGAGCACCCGCTTCGGCCGCCCGGCGCGCGCCCGCGCGTGCATCACCGTCTTCACGACCGAGGCGACGACCTCGTCGGGCGTCTTCTCGGCCTCGCGGAAGAGCACGGCGTCGGCGCCCGCGGCCACGGCGGCCGTCATCGCGAGGTAGCCGCACGCGCGCCCCATGACCTCCACGATGAACGTGCGGTCGTGCGCGGACGCCGTGTCGCTGATCTTGTCGCACGCCTCGACGATCGTGTTCATCGCGGTGTCGACGCCGATCGCCATGCCGGTGAGGCCGATGTCGTTGTCGATCGACGCCGGCACCCCCATCACCGCGCACGCGAAGTCCGGGCCGGCCTCGGCGGGGTCCGTGAGCGCCATCGCGCCCGCGAGCGAGCCGTTGCCGCCGATGACGACGAGCCCGCGCACCCCGGCCGCGGTCAGCCGCGCGCGCGCCGTCGCCCGCCCCTCGAGCGTCATGAACTCCTGGCAGCGCGCCGAGCCGAGCATGGTCCCGCCCTCGCGCAGGATGGTCGCGACCTGGTCCGGCCCGAGCGGCACGAGGTCCCCCGCGATGAGCCCGCGGTAGCCGTAGCGGACGCCCATCGGCTGGTAGCCGGCCGACGCGATCACGGCGGTCGCGGCGCGGATCGCGGCGTTCATGCCCGGCGCGTCGCCGCCGCTCGAGAGGATGGCGATGGGCGAGCCCGGTGGCGGCGGAGTCCCCGTGGATGACGGCATGGGAGAGGCTCCTCGGTCCCGCGTGCGGCGCGCGCGGGGCTGTGATAGAGGTGACCCATGCTACGATCCGTGCGGGCGATCGTCACCCTCAGCCTATCTTTCGGGACCCTCGCGCTCGGCGGCCTCGCCGCGTGCGGCGACGACGGCGGCGCGGGCACCGTCACCGACGCGCTCGGCGACACCGCCGCGGCCGTCGATACGCTGCCAGCGGACACCGTCGACGACGCCGTCGACGACACCGCCACCGCCGACGTCGTCGACCCCGACACCGCCGCCGACGCCGTCGACGCCGAGCCCGACGTCGACTCGCAGGCCGCCGACGCCGACACCGCCGACCTCGTGGACACGGCGCCCGTCCTCGATCCGAACGGCGACACGGACAAGGACGGCGTCTTCGACCTCGACGAGGTCGACGACGGCACCGACCCCTTCGACCCCCGCTCGTGCCGCGCCTGGCACCCCGAGATCGCCGGCCACCCACGCCTCTTCCTCCGCCCCGACGACGTCGCCGCGGTCGCCGCCCGCGTCGGCGCCGAGGGCGCCCCGGCCCACGCCGCCATCTGGCCCCGGATCGTGTCGCGCGCGAACCAGGCGCCCCCCGAGCAGCCGACCGACGGCACCTACGACCCCTCCGTCGCCGCCGCGCAGGGCGACATCGCCGAGGCCGCCGCCTTCCGCGGCCTCCTCGAGGGCGACGCCGCCATGACCGCCAAGGCGGTCGCGCTCCTCGCCGCCGCCTTCCCCGACCCGACCTACCTGAACCAGCAGAGCGCCTTCGACGTCGGCGCGCACTACGATCTCATCGAGTCCGAGGCCCTCGTCGGCTTCTGCACCGCGTACGACTACGTCGCGGGCACGCCCGGCGTCGCCGCCGAGGACCTCGCCGCCGCCCGCGCCGGCGTCGTCGCGCGCATCGACACCTTCCGGCGCATGTGCTTCCAGCCCGGCGGCTGCCGCGCGCTCATCGTCAACGAGCGCAACAACCACACCGAGAAGCCCGTCGGCGCCCTCGGCCTCTGCGCCATCGCGGTCCCCGACCGCCCCGAGGCCGCCGCCGACTTCAACGACGCGGTCGCGAGCCTCGACTGGCTCCTGAACGTGCGCCAGGGCGTGCCCGAGGGCGGCTACGCCGAGGGCTGGAACTACCTCGTCTACGCCGGGCAGAGCTTCCTCCAGCTCATGCTCGCGTGGCACCGCCTCGCGCCCGGCGCCGAGTGGCCGCTCCACGGCCTCGGCGCCGTCACCCCGAGCGACCCGCGCGCCGGCGACATCGCGACCTACCGCGACTTCGCCACGCACCCGACGACGCGCGCCATCTTCAAGAACCTCCTCGTCGCGACGACCCCGAACGCGCGCACCGTCCCGACCGACGACGGCAACCCCTCGACCTGGCCGGGCGGGCTCCTCGCCGCCCTCTTCGACGACCCGCACCTCCTCTGGCGCTGGGACGCCGCCGGCTACGCGACCCCACGCTGCGCCACGGCCACCTTCGCCGCGCTCGACCCGGCGATGACCGCGGCCGACCCGGACTGGCCGCTCGAGACCTTCCTCCCCGAGGCCGGCTTCTCCGTCCTCCGCAGCGACTTCGGCCCCGACGCGCTCTACCTGCACGTGAACCACGAGCGCGGCGTCGTCCGCGAGGCCGGCTTCTCCCACGAGCACGCCGACAACCTCTCCCTCGTGCTCCACGCGTTCGGGGAGCCGCTCGTCATCGACCCCGGCTACATCGACTACACGAACCACAAGAAGGTCCGCTACGCGACCGACCACAACCTCGTGCTCGTCGACGGCGCCGGCCCCGACTTCTCGCCCTTCGACGACCTCGTGCAGGCGCAGCCGAACTGCGACGCCTTCCTCCACGATCACGACGTGGACGCGACCTTCGCGACCCTCATCGCCTCGTCGAAGTACGCCGGGGCCGAGGTGCGCCGCCGCGTGGTGCGCGTCGCGAACCGCTGGGTCATCGTCGCCGACAGCCTGCTCAGCGCCGCGCCGCGCACGTGGACGTGGCAGCTCAACGGCGCCGCCGGCGGCACCGTGCCGAGCTCGTCCTACGCGGCCACGGAGCTCGGCGGCGTCTGGGTCCGCGCGAAGGCGAGCCTCGAGGCGGCGGTGGTGCCGACGGTCGGCGCGCCCGCGTTCTCGACGACCCTCGAGGACTCGCTCAACGTCGACGGGCTCCGGCAGCACGTGCGCCTCGCGGCGGACGCCACGATGGGGCCGGCGGCGGGCTTCCTCGCGGTCCTCGCGCCGACGCGCGCGGGCGACGACGCCCCGACGATAACCCGCGTGAGCGCCCCGAGCGGGGTCGCGGCGCTCGCGCTGACGGCGCCGGACGCCACGTGGGATCTCGTGGTCCTGAACCTCACGCCCGCCGCGGTCACGCTGGACTTCGCGGGCTCGCCGCGCGTGGCCGCGCCGGGGCTCACGATCCAGGGCGCCCACGCGGCGACGCCGCGCGAGCTCTCGATGGCGACGCCGCCCATCCCCGATCCGGTGCCCTGGCTCCCGCCCGAGGAGTGACCGCGCGCCGCCTCGGCGGACGGCCCGCGCGCAAAGCGTCCTTGCCAAGGGGCGCTCGCGTCCGAACACTCCGCCCCATGTCGACGAATCGCTACCTCATGGTGTCCGACCTCCACATCGCCGACGTGGAGGACCACCCGGACGGCTGGAAGCGCCACAAGGGCTCGGCGTGGGTCTTCGACGCCGACCTCGGCGCCATGCTGCAGGCCTTCGTCGACCGCGCCGACGAGGGCGACACGCTCACGTTCCTCCTGAACGGCGACATCTTCGACTTCGACCTGGTCACGGTCGTCCCCGAGGACCCGCCCTGGCCGCTGAACTCGCTCGAGCGCCTCTACGGCCTCGACGCGACCGAGCCGAAGTCCGTGTGGAAGCTCGAGCGGATGCTCGCGGACCACCCGGTCTTCCTCGAGTCGCTCGCGGCCTTCTGCGCCGCGGGGCACAAGGTCGTCCTCATCTACGGCAACCACGACCGCGAGTGCTGGTTCCCGGCGGTGCAGGAGGCGTTCAAGGACGCGATCATCGCCGCGGGCGAGCGCCTCGGCCTCGCCGTCGCGCGCGACCGGATCCTCTGCGAGGCGTGGTTCTACTACGTCCCGAACGACGTCTACGTCGAGCACGGCCACCAGTACGACTTCTACTCGGCCTTCCGCTACAACCTCGAGCCGCTCGTGCGGAAGAAGGACGGGATCCACCTCGCCCTCCCGATGGGGAACCTGTCGAACCGCTACCTGCTCTCGAACATCGGCACGTTCAACCCGCACGCGACCGACTTCATCCTGAGCGGCATCGGCTACATCAAGCACTGGCTCCGCTACTACGCGTTCACGCGGCGCTCCATCATCATCACGTGGCTCGTCGGCAGCATCCGCGCGCTGTTCGCGCTCCTCCGCACGCGCCGCGCGCTGCACCGGCACCCGCCGCGCGACTACGAGCGCCACCTCCGCGACGCCGCCGATCGCTACGAGCTCCCGCTCGAGACGGTGAAGTCGCTCGACAGCCTGAAGATGGAGCCCATCACGAGCCGCTTCTTCAAGATCGTGCGCGAGTTCTGGATCGACCGCGTCATCCTCGCCGCGCTCATGACGGGGGCCACGATCACGCTGGCGCTGACGCCCATCCCGCTCTGGGTGAAGCTGATGGTGCCGCTCACGGCCTTCCCGCTCGTCTGGTTCCTCTACCAGTGGCTCGCCGGCACCGACAACGCGCAGACCGTCGAGCTCGCGAGCCACAAGTACGCGCACGCCATCGCCTCGCGCCTGCCCGTGCGCGCCGTGGTCTTCGGGCACTCCCACATCCCGAACGCCGTCCCCCTCGCGCGCGGCGTGATGTTCGCCAACACCGGGACGTGGGCGCCGACCTTCAGCCGGAAGGACCCCTCGAAGCTCGCGCAGGGGCTCCGCAACTACGTCATCGTCGACGCCGACGCCGACCGCTGCCACGTCGAGGTCGGCTCGTGGATGCCGCTCGCGCCCGACCCGGCCGCGTCGCAGTCGCTCTCCCAGCGCTACTCGCCGCACTGAGCGGGCCGCGGGGGACCGGGAGGCGCGCTCGTGAACGCCATTCACGGCGTCATTCACGGCTCGCGTCGAACGCCGCGTGAACGGCGTTCACATTGCGCTACTTCGTGTGGACCGGCCGCTTGATCGAGAGCTTGCGCGTCGTGACGCCGTTCGGGCGCTCCACGCGGCGCACCTTCTTGACCGTGCCGTCCGGCTTCGTGACCTTCGTCTTGGTCACCTTCTTGCCGGTCTTCGTCTTCACGGAGACGCGGGTCTTCGTGGTGCCGTCCGCCTTCTCGACGTGGCCGCCCTTGATCACCTTGACCGGCGTCGGGCCCGGGGCGTTGGCGAGGGCGGCGCCGCCCGCGCCGAGGAGAGCGAAGGTGGCGAGGCTCGCGAGGAGGGTACGAATACGAAGGCGCATGGACTGGCTCCCTGGGGTCCGTGAGTCGCGGTGGCGCCACGGTCGCGCGCGCTCGTGGCGGTGGCCACGAACACGCCGCTTCGCGCGCCCATTCCTGCCCCTACCGCGCGGGGCTCATGGCTTCAAGCTGATCTTCAGCGAGTCCGGGTCGAGCCCGATGCTCTGCGCCACGCGCCGCATGTACGCGAGCTCGGACGTGTGCATCACGGCGTCCGCCCCCGTCACGGTCGCGATGAGGTTCATGACCGCGAGCCGGTCGTCGTCGTCGTGCACGTCGAGCCGCCGGCAGGCCGCCTCGAGGTCGAACGCGTCCGGGTCGAAGTGGTCGAGCCGCCGCTTGACCGCGTTCGGCAGGAGCTCCGCCTCCACGAACTGCTTGAGCTGCTCGCAGATCGCCACCACCTCGATGCCCTGCTTCTCGCCGTCCGCGTAGGCGGCGCCCATCATCAGCTCGCCGATGGTGGCGAGCTGCTCGACGTGGGTCTCGGGGGCACGCGGCTCGGTCGACCGGACGGTGCGCATCGCTCTCTCCCGACTTGGATGGGGCTCCCTCGCGGCGTAGTATGCCAGACCAACGGGCCATGTTCACGATCTCGTAGGAATTCGCCGCGGCGCGCCGACCGCGCGGCGAGCCCGGGCAGGAGCAGGAGCAGGAGCAGGAGCGGCGCGTGACCTTCCAGGACACCGGCTACCTCAACATCCTCGTCCTCGACGACGACCCCGACATGCGCCAGCTCATGTCGAGCGTGCTCATCGCCGCAGGCCACCAGGTCGTCGCCGTCGAGACCGCCGAGCGCGGGCTCGAGCAGCTCCCCTACTACACCTTCGAGGTCGCCTTCCTCGACCAGAACCTCCCCGGCATGGAGGGGCTCGTCCTCGGCGAGTACCTGCGCCACAACAACCCCCACATGCAGGTCGCGCTCGTCACCGGCAGCTCCGATCCGGGCGTCGACCGCCTCGCGAAGGAGCACGGGATCCGCGTCATCCGGAAGCCCTTCGACGTCGACGAGCTCCTCGAGGTCGTCGACCGCTACGTCGCCCTCGAGGCCGAGCGCGTCGCCGCCGCCCGCCGCGAGGTCGTCGGCGGCCGCGCCGTCGACGTGAAGGCCCACCTCGACGCGCTCCCCGCCTACTTCGGCGCCCCCAACGTGCCGCAGCGCCTCGAGGATCTCGTCGCCCGCAAGGTGCGCGTCGCCCTCGAGCGCATGCGCTACGACGGCGCCTTCGACGAGCTCGACCGCGCCGCCGCCTACGCCGGCCTGCTCACCGCGCAGGTGCTCGGCCTCCGCCTCCCGCGCCACAAGGACGGCTCGACCTTCTTCGAGGACTACGACGCCATCATGCGCGAGCTCGGCAAGGACCCCGCTTTCTCCTGACTCTTCGGGCCTCTCGCGCCCCGCTCCCCGCGCGCCGCGCGCGCGAACCGATCTTGGCGGTTGCAATCCGCCGCGAGGATCAGAAGAATCGTTGTCGGGGGCGTGCGTGGGCGGGCGTAGCATCGCTCGCGCCGCACCGATCCCCTGGCCCCGAGGAGCGCTGCCCCGAATGACCTCGCCGAGACCGCCGATTCGGTTCGCTGATCGCCTGCTGGGCAGGGAGATCGGCGGTCAGTACCGCATCGACGCGAAGATCGGCGAGGGGGGGATGGGCACCGTCTACCGCGGCACCCAGCTCGCCGTGCAGCGCCCCGTCGCCATCAAGGTCCTGCGCCCCCACGTCCCGGAGCAGGACAAGCCCGCCCTCGTCGAGCGCTTCCGCCGCGAGGCCCTCGCGACGAGCCGCCTCCGCCACCCCAACACCGTCAGCGTCTACGACTTCGGCGAGACCGACGACGGCGTGCTCTACATGGTCCTCGAGCTCCTCGAGGGCAAGACGCTCTCCGCCGTCATCCGCGAGAGCGCCCCGCTGCCGGCCGAGCGCGTCGCCGCGATCGGGCGCCAGATCGCGAAGTCCCTCGCGGAGGCCCACGCCTGCGGCATCGTCCACCGCGATCTCAAGCCGGACAACGTCTTCGTCTGCGACTACCACGGCGATCCCGACTTCACGAAGGTGATGGACTTCGGCATCGCCCGCCTCGTGACCGGCGACAACGGCCAGGACGTCACGCGCACCGGCATGATGATCGGGACGCCCAAGTACATCGCCCCCGAGCAGGCGATGGCGAAGCGCGTCACCCCCGCGGCCGACCTCTACGCCCTCGGCGTCATCCTCTTCGAGATGATCATGGGGCGCCCGCCCTACGACGCCGAGAGCCCCATGGGTCTCGCCCTCGCGCACATCCACGAGCCCATCCCGCACATCGTCCTCCGCGACCTCCCGCTCTCGCTCGGCACCGCCTGGCAGGGCCTCATCGGCGCCCTCCTCGCGAAGAACCCGCGCGATCGCCCGCAGAACGCGGGCGACGTCGCCGTCTGGCTCGACCAGCTCGAGCGCGACGCGCGGCGCTACCGCGAGCGGCGCGCCACCGGCACCTGGACCGGCTCCCTCGCCGCCGCCGGCGAGCCGCCCTCGACCTACGAAGGGCCGAGCCCGCGCCACACGGTGACCGTCGAGCGGCCGCGCGGCGGGGCGCTCGGTGGGGGCGTCGGCATCGCCATCGCCGCGCTCCTGTTCATGGCGCTCGGCGGCGCGGTCGCCTACCTCCTCGTCGCGCAGGACGGCGCCCGCAAAGCGGCGGACGCCACCGCCACGGTCACCGCGGCCGAGGCCGCCCCCGTGGCCGGCGCGGGCCCCACGCCCGCGCCACCGCCGGTCGCCGCGACGGCGACGCCCGCCGCGCCCGAGCCCGCGAGCGCGCCCGCCGTCGAGGCCGCCGCGCCCGAGCCCGCGAAGGAGCCCCCCGTCGAGGCCGCCGCGCCCGAGCCGGAGCAGCCCCCGAGGCGGCGCCCGCCGCGGACGCCGAGGCCGTCGACCTCGAGCCGCTCGTCGTCGCCGACGACGCGCCCGCCGCCGAGCCCCCGCGGCGACCGAGCTCCCCGCGCCGAGCGCCGTCCCCGTGGCCGCTCCCGCCGCCGCCGAGACCGCCGCGGCGCCCGGCCCCACGGCGACCGAGCCGGCCTCCGCGGCGCTCCTCCCCGGCGCGACCCTGCCGCCGCCGAGCGCGGTCGCCGTGCGCGCGGAGACCCCGGAGAAGCCGCGCCCCGCGCGCCTCCTCCTCACGACCGAGCCGGCCGGCGCGAGCGTGCGCCTCGGCGCGCGCACGATCTGCACGAGCCCGTGCGACGTGAACCTCGAGCCCACGGCCGAGCGCCAGGCGCTCCTCGTCCGCCGCTGGGGGTACGCCGACGAGGTCGTCGACGTCGACCTCACCGCGGGGGCCACCGTCTCGCGGGAGGTGGCGCTCCGCCGCCTCAAGCCGGCCGCGACGGCCCCGGCGAAGCCCGCCACCGGGTCGGAGAAGAAGCCCGCGCCCAGCGCGCCGGCGCTGCCGGCGCTGAGGCTGGACGGCCACTGATGCGCGCTCACCGCGGCCGCGCCGCGCTCGTCGCGACCGGGGTCGCGTTCGCCCTCGGCGTCGCCCCGCTCGTCAGGCCCCCTCGGCGCCGCCGCGCGCGCCGCCGCGCCGGAGCCCGCGCCGGCCCCGGCCGAGGCGCCGGCGCAGACCGTGTGGGTCCCCGAGCGCCCGCCGAAGAAGGAGCTCACGAAGCGCCTCGAGCAGCGCGCCCAGCGCGCCTACGGCGAGGCGAGCCGCGCCTACCAGCGGCGCCGCTACGACGCCGCCCTCCAGCACGCCGACGCCGCCTACCGCGCCGTCCCGAACAGCAGCACGGCGCTCATCCGGGCGACCGTCCTCGCGGCGCTCTCGCGCGACGCCGACGCCTTCGACGCCTACCTCCTCGCGCTCGATCTCGACCCCACGAAGGAGGAGGCCGAGCTCGCCTCGACCGGCCTCGCGCGCCACGGGGCCGTCATCGGGCGCGGCTGGGCGGTGCTCTCGCCGAAGCCGAAGACCGCGGACATCGAGGTCCCCGGCGGCTCCTGGCAGGGGCGGCGCGCCGTGGGCCTCGCGCCCGGGCGCTACGTCGCGACCGTGCGCGCCGAGGGCAAGGCGCCCGCGCGCGTCGAGCTCGTCGTCGAGGCCGGGAAGGGCGTCGTGCGCGACGTGAAGCTCGCGAAGCCGCGCCCCGGCGGGCTCGCGGGCGGGCCGGGCGGCGGTGATCCCGACGATCCCTGGGCCGCGCTCGTCCCCCCGGTCGACGACGACGACGACGGCGGCGGCTCCTTCCCAACGGGGCTCGTCCTCGCGGTCGGCGGCGGCGTGCTCATGGCGGTCGGCGCCGGCACGCACATCGCGGCCGCGGGCGCCGCGAGCGACGCCGACGCCGCGGCCCGCGGGGACGCCGGCAGCGACGACGTCGCCCGCCGCGCGCGCTACGACGACGCCGTCGACCGCAAGGACTCCCTCGAGACCGCGACCTGGGTGCTCTACGCCGTCGGCGCCGGGCTCCTCGTCACCGGCGTCGTCCTCGTCGCGAGCGAGGACGACGAGCCGGCGGCCGAGGTCGTGCCCGTCGTCGGGCTCGACGGCGGCGGCGCGTCCCTGCGCCTCGGATTCTGAGGAGCGAATCCGACCCGCTCAGGGGCTCGGATCCGCCTGCACCTCCTCGACGGTCACCGTGAAGAGCCCGCTCACGCCTGCGCCGTCGCCGTTGTCGTAGCCGTCGACGATGACGTAGAGCGTCTCGTTCTCGTCGGCGTCGAAGGTCACCCGCTCCGTGCCGACGCCGAGGTGGTCGTCGCCCCCGACGCACGAGCCGGCCACGGCCCCGCAGTCGCCCACGACGTAGAGCGCCGAGTCGAAGGTCGCGTGGAGCGCGACGAGGTAGCGCCCGGCGTGGTCGGCGACGAAGCGCACGGCGGCGTCGGGCGAGCCGGCCCCGACCGCGGCGTCGAGCCCCGCGCAGGCGCCCGCGGGCGCCGCGTAGTCGTTCGTGCGGAGCGTCGTGTCGCCGCGCACCTGCGCGGGCGCCGCGTCGAAGGCGAACGGGTTCTCGCAGAGGTTCCCGGGCACCTCGACGGGCGCGCGGCACACGCCCTGGCCGTCGCACGCGCTCCCCGCGCCGCAGTCCCCGCAGGAGCCGCCGCAGCCGTCGGGGCCGCACTCGGCGCCGCCGCACGCCGGGAGGCAGGGCGACGAGACCGTCAGCGTGTAGGGGCCGCGGTCGACGACCGAGGCGCCGGCCCCGTCGACCGCGAGCCACGCCGTCTCCTGCTCCTCGAGCCAGAGGTCGAGCGAGGCGTGCCCGTAGTCGCTCGCGACGGCGAGGCAGGCGCTCGAGCCGTCGCACTCGCTGCGCCGGTACACGGCGATCACGAAGTCGCCGTCGACCTCGACGCGGTAGATGGCCGCGGTCGGCGCGACGAGCAGGTACACGTGGTCGGGGGAGCCCGCGCCGAGCTCGCTCGACGCGATGTCGCAGGCGTCGCCGGTCGCGACCGCGTCGTCGCTCGCGTAGCGCGTGTCGCCGCGCGCGACGAAGGGGAGCGCGTCGATCGGCAGCGGCGCCGCGCAGGTGTTGCCCGCCACGTCGTAGGGCGGCACGCAGAGCTGCGAGGTCGGGTGGCAGACGAGCGACGCCTCGCACGCGCCGCAGCTCCCGCCGCAGCCGTCGTCGCCGCAGCGCGCCTCGCCGCAGCTCGGGACGCACGGCGCGCTGACGCTGAGCGCGTAGGCGCCCGCCGCGACGACGTCGTCGCCGTAGCCGTCGACCACGATCCAGTAGGGGGTCCCGGCGTCGAGGGTCGCCACGACGACGTCGTCGAGCTCGGGCGCCGAGGCCGCCGCGACGCAGGCCGCGAGCGCCTCGTCGCAGCGGTCGCGGAGCGAGAGCACCGCGTCGAACTCGGCGCTCAGGCGGATCTCGTAGACCGCCGTCACGGTCGGCGTGAAGGCGTAGACCTGGTCGGGGGAGGCGCGCCCCACGATCGCGTCGGCCGTGGCGCTCGCGTCGCACACGGTGGTGCTCGGGAGGTCCGCGTGCACCTCGCGCGCGGCCGTCGAGCCGCTCGCGAAGAAGGGCAGGGCGGTCGGCGCGATGACGATGGGGGCGGCGCAGCGGTCGCCGAGCGACGGCTGGCACCGCCCGGCGCTGCAGGTGTCGTGTGCATCGCACACACCGCACGTCCCACCGCAGCCATCCGGGCCGCACGCGAGCCCTGTGCACTGCGGGACGCAGGCCGCGTCGGCCGTGTCGGGCTCGACGGTGTCGACGACGACCACCGCGTCCGCGTCCGCGGTCGCCGTGGCGTCCGCGCTCGGCTCGAACGGGTCCACGCTGAGGCAGCCGCCCACGCCGAGGACGGCGACGGCCGCGATCGTGCTCGAAAACCACCGGAGCGCGCTCATGATCCTCCCGCCGCGCATCATGCCGAAGGCGCGGCCGGGGGCGCAAGGACGCCGGTGACCCGCCCGCGTCACCGACGTTGACCCGCCCGGCGCCGCTTCACTATCGTGCCCCGGCGAGGCTCGATGGGGGCGCGATGGTCGAGATGCTGCTGGCGCGAGGGGAGACGAGGGGGGCGAGGGCGCGACGCGGGGGGACGACGATCCTCGCCGCCGTCGGGATCGTCACTCTGGGACTCGCTGTCTCAAATTGCGACGCGCCCGGCGGGCACAGCGACGCGGACGCCTTCCAGGCCGCGCTCCACCCGGACGCGCTGCCGTCGGATGCGAACACGGGCACGGACGCGGCCGCCGGCGCCGACACGGCCGGCCTCGACGAGGCGGCGTCCGCGGTCTGCGAGCGCTGGATCGCCGATCGCGCGTTCCTCACGGAGGGCCGCTGGTCGGGCCGCGCGAGCACCTGCGAGGCGGGCGAGTGGCCGAGCCCGGGCCCGGAGAACACGCTCCGGCAGGTGAACCTGCACCGCTTCCTGGCCGGGCTCCCGCCGGTCGAGCTCGACGCGCGGAAGAGCGCGGACGCGCAGGCGTGCGCCCTCATGATGGACGCCAACGACGACATCCTCCACGAGATCCCGACCTCCTGGGACTGCCGCAGCGCCGCCGGCGTCGACGCCGCCGGCCTCTCGAACCTCGCGACCACCCCCGGCGTGGCCTCCATCGCGCTCTACATGGTCGACAACGGCGTCGAGACGCTCGGCCACCGGCGCTGGATCCTGAGCAACAGCCTCGGCCCCATCGGGGTCGGCTCGACCAACGCGTTCTCGTGCCTCCACGTGATCGGCGGCGAGGGCTCGGCCGGCGCCGCGTGGACGGCCTGGCCGCCACCCGGCCCGGTGCCCCTGGCGGCGCTCCACGGCGTGTGGTGGGCGGGCGTCGACGAGGCCGGCTGGTCCGTCCAGAGCGACCGGATCGACCTCCGGCAGGCCACGGTCACGGTCACGGTCGACGGCGAGGAGATGCCCGTGTCGCAGTGGACGCTCGCGCGCGGCTACGGCAGCGAGTTCGGCCTCGGCTTCACGCCGGTCGGCTGGCACACGACGGAGGGCGTCACCTACCACGTCGAGGTGAGCGGCGCGCGCGAGCCGATCGCCTACGACGTCGCGGTCGTGGGCTGCGGCGACTGACCGAGCCCCGGGGCGTGCGCGCCGACGCTGCCGCGGGTTGACGCGACCGCGCCGCACCGGGATAGTCGGGGCACCCCAACACGGAGCGCGCCCATGAGCCCTCGACGTTTCCTGCTCGCCGTCGGCCTCTTCCTCTTCCCGCTCGCCCCGCTCGCGGTCGCGAGCTGCGACAGCACGAGCGACGGCTCGAGCGGCCCGCTCACCCAGTGCGACTTCAGCTACAAGGTGAAGAACGCGGGCGGCAAGGACCTCGGCGTCTCCTGCACGAGCGACAGCGAGTGCGAGTACGGCGTGTGCCTGAAGCCGGGCGCCACGGGCAACCTCACGAACAGCCAGTTCGGCTTCTGCACGCGCGGCTGCGACTGCGACGACAACACGGACTCGCGGATCCCCGAGGACGAGAAGGACTTCTACAGCTGCCTCTACCCGCCCGGGAACCAGGGGTCGCAGCACCACGTCGTCCTGAAGTGCAACGGCGTCGCCGACTGCACGGCGGTCGACCCGGCGTGGACCTCGTGCGCGACGCCGTCGTCGGGCGGGGCGCGGCCGATCTGCCAGGCGCAGTAGACGCGCGCGGACCACAGACTGGATCCCGCGCCGCGTTTCGATTAGAGAACGTCCTCCGCGTCGCCACGGGTGCTATAGCTCGTGGCGGAACCGAGGCCGTCTTCATGCGAACCGCGCTCATCCTGCTCCTGCTGCTCATCGCCGCCCTCGCCGCGCCCGCGTGCGACGACGAGTCGGCCCCCGGCACCGACGCCGACGTCACCTCGGGCGACGTCGACAGCCCCTACCTCCCCGACACGCTCGTGCCCGACGTCGACGAGGACGCCGAGGCCGACACGGTCGAGGTCATCTACCCGGGGCACGAGTGCCAGCGCGACGATCAGTGCTCGACGGGCTTCTGCTACGGCAAGGCCACGTCCCAGGGCTTCTTCGAGCCGACCCTCTGCCAGACGCACTGCATCGCGCTCGAGGACTTCACCAAGTACTGCACCACCGACACCGACTGCTGCCAGGGCTTCTGCTGCCGCAACTGCGGCTGGCGTGAGGGCCTCTGCGTCACCGAGTGACGGGACCGGAGGAGACCGTGGCCGACGAGCGCCTCTCGCTCTACGTCGAGGCGCCCGCGGCGCGCCTCGCGGCGCGGCTCCGCGCCTACCTCAGCGCGCGCGGCTGGGTCCTCGCCGGGCGCGGTGAGCGCCCGCTCGACGGCTTCGAGCTCACGCTGCGCTCGGCGTCGCGCGCGGCCGTCTGGGTCCTCCCGTCGCCGCCGGAGGCCGTCCCCGACGAGCTCGGCGCCGTGCTCTCGCAGGAGCTCGCCGCGCGCGTGACGACGGTGCTCGAGGCGGGCGACGTCTGCGCCTACGAGGTGCACGAGCGCGGCCGGCTCCTCGAGAAGCTCGCCGCCCGCGGGGCGGAGGTGCTCGAGGACGGCGGCGGGCCCTTCGGCGCGCGCGTGGCCGCGGGCGAGCCCCTGCCCGCGCTCCTCGCCGGCGCGGGCCTCGCGGTGCCCGACGAGGGCGCCGCCCGCGACGTGGCGCTCGTCTTCCGCCCGAAGGAGCAGCTCGCGGGCGAGGTCGTCGAGATCGACCCGCTCGTGACGTGCCCCGTGTGCGGCGCGCCGACGCGCCTCGCGTCCGGGCGCTTCGGCCCGTTCTACGCGTGCGTCCGCTTCCCGGAGTGCCGCGGGAAGCGCTCGGCGGCGGAGGCGAAGCGCCTCCGTGGGTCAAAGGACCCGGGCTGACGGGTCAGAACGCCCCTCGGTGGGGCGTCGTGCCGCGTCGCGCCGCGGACGGCGCTCACGGGGGCTCCACGGGGAAGCTGCGCGCGAGCCACGCCTCGAGCTCGGGGGCGCGGCTCCGGTGGATCACGAGGACCTCGTGCGGGACGGGCGTCCCGGCCTTGTCGACCTCGGGGAGCCAGCGCCAGACGCGCGTGCCCTCGATGGCCCAGAAGTCGAAGCCGAGCCGCGCGCAGAGGGCCATGATGGGGTAGAAGTCCCACGGCGTGGCGCGCGGGATGGGGCCGAGGATGGCGCCCCCGACCTCGCCCTTCCAGAGGCGGGCCATGGCGATGCCGATGCTGCCGCCGCCGCTCGACTCGACCGCGGCGAAGAGGGGGCTCGCCTCGTTGTCGACCATCGACCGCACGAGCGTCGAGTGGTTGTGCGGCCGCTCGCGCAGGAGGAGCCACTGGTCGGCGAGCGTGCGGCCCTCGAGGATGTAGAGGCGCTCGGCGATCCCGAACTCGCTCACGCGGTGCACGGAGCGGCCGTCGGGGCGCGCGGAGTAGACCTCCTGGGTCATGACGTCGCCGACGCAGGCGCCCACGACCTCGCCGTCGCGGACGAGGGAGATCATGGTGCCGATCCCGTGGGACTGGCGCCGCATGAAGGCGCGCGTGCCGTCGAGCGGGTCGACCGTGAACCAGAGGTCGTGCTTCGGGTGCGTGCACGGCACCGAGAGCTCCCCCTCCTCGGCCACGATCCCGTAGGTCGGGAACCACTCGCGCAGGAGCTTGACGAACACGCGCTGGGCCGCGTGGTCGGCCGTCGTGACGAAGGTGTGCTTGCCGTCGGCGCGGCGCCCCTTGGCCGTCGCCTCGAAGGTGAAGCGGTGGCCGCGGATCGCCTCGATGGCTCGCCGCACCGCCTCCTTCATGAGGGTGCCGACGCTGTGACCGTTGAGCGGGCCGTACTGCGTGTCCATGCAGAGGGCTCCTATCAGGATCCACCCGCGCGCGCGAGCCCTGCCGTGCAACGCCTTCGCGGCGGCGACGTGCCAAATCGACACCCTCTCGCCGACCGGTGTCGCAACTTGTGACACCCGCCCCGCGCCCCGACCGCCGCGAAACACGGACAGATTCCCCGCATTCCCGCCAACCGCGCCGAGTTCGTAGTTACGGACCAGCGCCGAAGATTCTGGCACAGCGGGTGCAGGTGGTTATCCTTGCACTGTTCCTATCCCACCAGGCCCCTCCCGGGGCTCCCACCTTACGACCCTCAGTTAATCCCACCTGGCCCCCGCGCCCTGGTTGGCACCGCCAACCGGGGCGTCCTTCCTTTTGGGACCCGACGATCCGGATCTGCAGGTGGCGATGAGGCGCGCGTGGCGCGGCCGTGTCACGGGGTGTGGCGGAATTCACCACCGCCGTCGACGCGCTATGCCCGGCGAGGCGGATTCGGTAGGGTCGCCCCGATGAGCCGGCTCCACACGCATTGGGGGGCGCTCGCCGCCTCGCTCGCCCTGACCATGACGGCCGCGTGCGGCAGCGACGTGCGCCCACCGGCGGCCGATGACACCGCCCCAGACACCGCCGACACCGCGGACACCGCGGACGGCGAGGCTTCGGACGCGGACGACGCCGTCGACGCGGCGGACGACGCCGCCGATGGGCGAAATGACATAGCCGAGCCCGACGCCGCCGACGTCGCGCTCGACACGTCCCCGCCGCCGCCCGCGCCGTGGATCTTCGGCGCCACGACGCTCCCCACGCTCGATCTCGCCATCACCGGGGCGAGCTGGGACGGTCTGGCGCTCGGCGCCCCACCCGTCGACGCGGTCCTCTCCCGACCGGGTGACGACGTCGTCATCCCCGTGCGGCTCTCGGTCACGGACCTCGGCCCGGACGGGCTCCTCGGCAAGCCCGGGCTCCGCGTCGCGCTCCCGACGGACCCGCCGGCGCCCCTCGACCTCGCGACCACCCCCTGGGTCGACCTCGACGGCCTCACCCACGACGCGAGCCATCTGAAGGCGCAGGCGGGGCGCGCGCTCTACGAGGCGCTCGGCGTCCCCGTCCCGCGCGGCGGCTACGTGTGGCTGCGCGTCAACGGCGCCGACTGGGGCCTCTACGGCGCCACCGAGCCCCTCGAGAGCGACGGCTACCTCGCGCGCGTCGGCGCCGGCGCCGCGCCGCTGGTGGCGGCCTCGCGCCCCCGCGCGAACCTCGGCCCCTACGACTTCGCCGACCTCTACAGCTGGCGCGTCCCGTGGTTCACGGTGCTCCGTGGCGACGAGACCGCCACCGTGGAGGCCCTGACCGCGCTCGTCGACGCCCTGGGTGACCTCGACCGCGCCCAGACCGACCCCGTCGAGGGCGACCGCCCCTTCCTCGAGGCGCTCGCCGACGTCGTCGACGTCGAGAGCTACCTCGACCTCGTCGCGGCCGACCTCGTCGCGTCGCGCACGGGCTACGCGGGCGGGAGCCGCCGCTACGCGCTCGTGCGGCCGGCCGAGGACGCGCCCTGGCGCTTCGTGGCGGACGGGCTCGACGGCGCCCTCGCCGACTGGCAGGGCGTGTGGTGGCAGACCGGCCGCCTCCAGCACCTCTGCCTCGGCGACACGGCGTGTCGGCGGGCCTTCGGCGAGCGCGTGCAGGCGCTCCTCGGGCGCGTCGAGGCCGACGGCCTCCTCTACGACGCGTGGGCGGCGGCGAGCGCCGTGCGCCTCTGGTCCGCGGCCGACCCGCGGCGCGAGCTCGACGACGCCGCGCTCTTCGGGGCGCAGCTCGCCCTCCTGCGCGCCCTCGAGGACCGGCACGCGTGGCTCCGGCTCGAGCTCGACTGCACGGATCCGGCGGCGGTCGACCGCGACCAGGACGGCGCCAGCGCCTGCCTCGACGACTGCGACGACGACGATCCGCTCGTCCACCCCGGCGCCGAGGAGCGGTGCAACCTCCGCGACGACGACTGCGACGGCGTCATCGACAACGGCGAGGGCTGCGAGCCCTGCGTCGAGCGCGCGCTCGCGACGGGCGGGCGCGTCGCCGTCTGCTTCCCCCTCCGCACGTGGGCGGACGCCCGCGAGGACTGCGTCGCCCGCGGCGGCGATCTCGTGTCGGCGCGCGACGCCGCGACCTGGGCGGCCGTGCGCGACGCGGCGCTGACGATCGGCTGGCAGGGGCTCTGGATCGGCCTCAACGACCGCGAGACCGAGGGCCGCTTCGTCTGGAGCGACGGGACCGCGGTCGGCTTCACGGGCTGGTCCAACGGCGAGCCGAACGACGCCGGCGGCAACGAGGACTGCGTCCAGCTCACGCCGTGGTCGGGCGGCCTCTGGAACGACCTCGACTGCGGCCGGAAGCTCGCCTACGTGTGCTCGCTGCCGCTCGCGACGCCGTGACCCGGCGGCGAGCGGCGGCCCGAGCGGGGATCAGCGGCGGACGTGCTCGACGGCCTCGTCGGCGGCGTGGCGCCGGGCGCGGGCGAGGATGAACCACAGGTAGAGGTTCCCCGGGCCGATCGTGAGCAGGAAGTACGTGAGGTACACGCTCGGGGCGATCGGCGCGACGAGCGCGCAGAGGGCGATGGCGACGAGGTGGTGGGTCGGCCCCGTGACGGCGACCTGGCGGAACGTCTCGTAGCCACCCGGGCGCCCCGGGCCCGTGAGCTTCTCGCTGTTCTTCACGTACCAAACGAAGAAGAAGAACAGGAACTTCTCGAAGAGGTTCTTCTTCTGGCTCCGGTACTCCTCGATGCGGTGGTCGCAGCTCGACGGCTTCAGGCGCTGCTTCATGTCGTCGAGCACGCTCGACTTCCAGGTGAAGGAGAGGAAGCCGGCGACGCCGATGAGGAAGATCTCGAACCCGCCGAGGGTGTAGCCGCCGATGGTGATGCCGCGCTGCGCGAGCACGATGACCATGGCGATGTGGACGGAGAGGAGGGTGCCGAGGTCCGCGAAGCCGTCGATCATGCGGCCGCGCCAGGGGCGGTCGCTCGGCGGGTTCAGGCGCGCGACGGCGCCGTCGGCGCAGTCGACGACGACCATCGTGACGAGCAGGAGCGCGCCGAGCACGGGCCAGGCCGAGGGGCCGGTCATGCAGACGCCCGCGAGGACGCCCGAGAGCATGGCCACCATCGAGACCTGGTCGGCCGAGAACCCCCAGCCGTGGAACGTGCGGGCCATGCGGCCTGCGAGGGGGCGGCTCACCAGGATGTCGAATCGCTCATCGAGCTGCATCTGGGTCGCGTCGTCGACTTTCACGGTAATCCACCTGTGTCCGGAACGGTTGCTCGGTGAAGCAAGGCCCGTGCCGCGGCGTAACTCATCGATATCTTGTGCCTGCAGTCGCCAGGTGCGAACCCCGATTCGCACCCGCGCGCTGCCCGCTGCGCAGGGCAATGCGCAACGGGGACGGCGCATATTCTCCGACTCGCCCGAGATTCTCAAGAAATCCCGGCGCGGGGAGGCCCCGACGGGGCGCGGACCGGCCACGCCGGCTCTCGCCTCACGCAGCAGGACACGCGACGGGGCGAGCCGGGGCAGCGACGACCCGGGAGACCCGATCGCGACCTCGGCGTGAACGCCGTTCACGGTTCGCGCGCCCGCGCCTGCCGAGCTCAGGTCGGGAGGTGGCGCGCGGCGCCGTCCGACCGCGCGCGGCGGAGAACGGCCCTGCGGCGCGGCCGACCGCGCGAGGGCCCTGGTCAGTCCTCCGGCGCGGCCCGACCGCGCGAGGGCCCCGGTCAGTCCTTCGGCGCGGCCTGCGCGCCGCGGATGAGCTGCCCCGGGAGCGCCCCGGTCGGCTTCCCGTCCTTCAGGATGACCTCGCCGCGCTTCACCGTCGCGACGTAGCCCGTCGCCCGCTGCACGAGGCGCCGCGCGTTCGACGGCAGGTCGAACGCGATCCCCGGCTCCATGAAGCGGAGGTTGTCGTAGTCGATGAGGTTCACGTCGGCGAGGTAGCCGGGGGCGAGGACGCCGCGGTCGAGGAGGCCGTAGGTGCGCGCGGTGTCCATCGTCTGGCGCCGCACGATGTGCTCGAGCGGGAGCCGGTCGCCGCGCGTCCGGTCGCGCGTCCAGTGCGTCAGCATGAAGGTCGGCATGCCGCCGTCGCACACGGCGCCGCAGTGGGCGCCCGCGTCGCTGAGCCCCATGCGCGTCGACGGGTGCGCGTGCAGCTCGCGCAGGAGCTCGAGGTCCTTGTCGGCGTAGTTGAAGAGCGGGAAGTAGAGCATCCCCTCGCCGCCGTTGGCCGCGAGCGCGTCGTAGGCGACCTCCTCGGGGCGCTTGCCCGTCGCCGCCGCGATCGCCGCCACGCTCTCGCTCTCGCGCGGCTCGTACTCGATGCCCGAGCCGTGCGGGTACATCTTGTCGAACGACGTCGTGAGGAAGTCGACGAAGTCCCAGTCGTAGGCGCGCGACACCATCGCCGCGAACTGCCGCAGGTCGACCCGCTTCTCGGAGAGGAGCTTCGCCTTGAAGGCCGGGTCGAGGAGCTTCGCGCGCTGCACCTCCCACGGCTGGCCCATCATCTGGATCCAGCTCGGGTAGGCGACGAACGGGTGCCCCGTCGTGCGGAAGCTCATGAGCACGCCGATCGCGCGCCCGGCGACCTGCCCGAAGACCTGCCCCCCGCGCGCGTTGATGCGCTCGAGC
This sequence comes from Deltaproteobacteria bacterium, assembly GCA_020632715.1. GTDB lineage: Bacteria > Myxococcota_A > UBA9042 > PHBI01 > PHBI01 > JACKFA01. The sequence goes on along the minus strand of JACKFA010000014.1, from coordinate 22,414 downwards.
TCGGCGAGCACCTCGCGCCAGAGGCCCGGCGCGGCGTCGGTCTGCGAGAGGTTGAAGAGCACCGGCCGCCCGATCTCGTTCGCGAGCTGCTCGAACATCTTCAGCTCGTCCGGCACGTTCAGGTGGTCGGTCGCCGTCTGGAAGACGCCCGCGCCGAGCTCGCCGAGCACCCGCCCGATCCCGAAGAGCTCGCGCTGGTTCGCGAACGTCCCCGGCACCGGCCGCCCGTCGATGGCCTTGTGCAGCATCGTGCGCGACGTCGAGAAGCCGAGCGCCCCGGCGACCATGCCCTCGCGCACGAGCGCGGCCATGCGCGCCACGTCCGCGTCGGTCGCGTCCTCGTTGGCGGCCCCGCGCTCGCCCATGACGTAGGCGCGCAGCGGCCCGTGCGGCACCTGCGCCCCGAAGTCGATGACGTGCGCCTTCCGCGCGATGGCGTCGAGGTACTCGGGGAAGGTCTCCCACTCCCACTGGATGCCCTCGTGCATGGCGGTGCCGGGGATGTCCTCGACCCCCTCCATGAGCTCGATGAGCCACTTGTGCTTGTCGGGCGCGGCCGGCGCGAAGCCGACGCCGCAGTTGCCCATGACGACCGTCGTGCAGCCGTGCCAGCTCGACGGCGTGAGGTAGGGGTCCCACGTCACCTGCGCGTCGTAGTGCGTGTGCAGGTCGACGAAGCCGGGCGTGATCAAGAGACCATCGGCATTCATGACGTCGCGCGCGGGAGCGGTTATCCTCCCGACGGCCGCGATCCGGTCCCCCGTGATCGCCACGTCAGCCGTACGCGCCGGAGCGCCCGTACCGTCGACGACCCGGCCGCCGCGAATCAACAGATCGTACATTGGTTCCTACCTCACTCCCCTTACAGCCCATTGTGTCATAGCTTCGAGCGCGAAGCAGACGCAACTCGAAAAAGTGAACGACGTTCACGTTTCGGGCGAAATCCCACTGGAGGTCCGATGGAAGCCCGCGTTAGGCGCCGCGAAGCACGACGCGCCGAGCTGCTCGAGGCAGCGATGAGCATCGTGGTGCAGGACGGGTTCGAAGCCCTCACGATCGCGAACCTCGCGCGCAAGGTCGGCGTCGCGGTCGGCGCCATGTACCGCTACTTCGACGGCAAGGACGCGCTCGTCGCCGCGCTCCAGCAGGAGGCGATCACCGATCTCGGCAACCACCTCGCCGAGCGCACCGAGGCCCACGCCGTGGCGCTCGCGAAGCAGCCGCCGAAGGTGCAGGCGCTCGCCCGCGTCGTGATGTCCTTCGTCGCCTACCTCGACGACGCGCGCTCGGCCTCGCGCCGGCACCGCCTCGTCGACGCCTTCCTCTCGTCGCCGTCGTACACCCTCTCCGAGGGCGCCGCGCGCGAGGTCGAGGCCGTGCTCGAGCCCATCTTCGAGAGCGTCGAGGCGCGCTTCGACGACGCCGTCGCCGCCGGCGCCCTGACCCCCGGCGACGCCGCCGTGCGCACGTTCGTCGGCTGGGCGGCCATCCACGGGCTCGACCACTTCCGGAAGCGCGATCGCATCGTCGACGAGCGCCGCCGCGTCTCCGCGCTCGTGCCGGCGGCCTTCGGCGCGCTCCTCCTCGGCTGGGGCGCCGATCCCGGCGACGTCCAGAGCGCCCTCGCCGCCGTCGACGAGCTCGCCGCGCCAGCGTAGACCCCCGATACGCCGAAGGCGGCCGTGGAGGCCGCCTTCGGGTGTCATTCGCGCCGCGGGAACCGCTACGCGCGCGTCTCCGCCTCGCGCCGGCGCCGCAGGACGGCGAGCCCGAGGAAGCCGAGCGCCACCGCGAGCGGGGCCGCCTCGCCGCCGCCCGAGCAGCCGTAGGAGCCGCCCTTGCGGGTCGTCGGCGTGGTCGTCGGCGGCGGCGTGATGACCCCCGTCACGACCTCGTTGAGCACGGTCTCGGGGTTCTTCGTGCCGAGGGCCTTGTCGACCTCGGCGACCATCCCCGGGTCGACGAGCACCGGCTGCCCGGTGCGCCCGATGAGCTCGATGCGCGCGGCGGCGGGCTCGGTCGGGGCGAGGTCGATGGTCTCGCCGCCGCAGTAGGGGCAGTAGTCGTCGAAGGGGCCGTCGACCGTGAGCGTCTCGCCGCTCTCGAGCGTGATGATGATCTGCTTCATCTTCTGCGGGTCGTCCTCGTCGCACACCGACTGCGCCATCGCCGTGTGCTGGTTCGAGACGTCGCCGAGGTCGGCGTTCTGGACGAAGACCGGGTCGCGGTCCATCTCCTCGGGCGAGACCGTCGTGAAGAGGCGGGTCAGGTAGGGCGAGGCGTCGAAGAGGTCCTGCGCCTCGCGGAGCGGGGTGATGACGCGCTCCTCGAGGTCGGCGACGAAGCCCTGCGGGTCGAACTCGATGCCGCTGAGATCGTAGCCCTCGAGGTTGTTGTAGAAGCTGCGCTCGTCGACGCCCTGCGCCGCGACCTCGGCGGGCATCGGGATGTACTTCCGGAGGAGCCCCTGCATGGTCGTGTCGCGCGGGAAGCCCTGGCGGAGGAGCTCGTCGACGAAGGCCGCCGGCGAGGTGATCTGCGCGAGCCGCGCGAGGTCGAACTGGCCGTCGCGGTAGAGGGCGCCGTCGAGGAGGGCGCTCGAGCCGGCGTACTCGGTGACGAAGCCGTGGCCCGCGGCCTCGTTGACCGCCTGGGTCACGAGGTCCTGGTAGTTCTGGCCGTAGTTGAGCCAGTCGATCTTCTTCTCGTTCAGGACCACGTGCATCCAGTTCGTCGGGACGACGCGGTGGTCACCGAGGATGTAGGTGCGGACGGGCATGTCCGGGGTCGCGGCGATCTGCGTCAGCACGAGCGGGACGCAGGGGTCGTCCTCCTGCATCTCGAGCACGATCGGCTGGATGCTGCCGCTCGACTCGTTCTGCTTCAGCTTCAGCGCCACGAACATCATGCCCTGCTGGACATAGTGATCGATGAGCGGCGTCGACTCGGCCGGCTGGTCGTAGCCGTTGTCGTTCAGCCACTCGACGAGCTCCGCCGTGCTCGACGACTCGAGGATGACCGTCGCGAAGGGGCCGACGTCCTTCGACTCGACGACGTTGACGCCGCCGCCGCTCGGGTCGGACGGCGGGCCGTCGGCCTCGGCGGCGAGGTCCCAGCGCCAGAAGCCGCCGCAGGTGTTGCCGCTCTGGTAGTCCCACTGCAGGTACCACGACGGCTGGGTGTAGCCGCGGACGACCTGGAAGGCGGCGTTCGAGCCGATGGAGATCTCCGGCTTCGACGGGACCGGCAGGATCCACGCGAAGTCCTCGGCCTCGCCTGTGTAGTTGATGAGGATCTGCGCGGTCACGGTGCCGTTCGCGCCGTACCCGAAGATGATGTCCTCGCCCATCTGATCGATGGGGACCTGGCTACAGAAGAAGCCGCCGCACGCGGCCGCTGGCGTCGAGGTCGTGGCGACGGTGCCGAGGGCGAGCGCGCCCAGGCCGAGCGCGGTCGCCGCGCGCGTGATCATGCGTTTCAAGGGCCTTCCTCCAGTGCGTTTTTCTCGGGCGTGGTGCTCCCACGAGGTGCGAGAGCAAGGACCCTGCCAGCCGCCTAGGCGGCCGACGATCGCGTCCTGCGCGGCGTCGTCGGCGGCGGGCCCGGCGCGAGCGTGTGCAATATTTGCACATAGGCCGTCGAAATTGTGGAGAGCCTGCGATCGCGCGCCGATACTCACCGGGCTCAATCGCCTCGAGGTGGCCGATGGTCAGGGTCGTCGTCGTGTTGTCCAGTGCCGCGCTGCTCCTGCTCGCCTCCGGGCGCGCCCACGCCGAGAGCTGCGGCGTCAGCGACGACTGCGTCGCCGGCGCGATCTGCGGCGAGGCCGCCTCTCCGCCCGGGTTCACCTGCGCCTGCCCGGGCGGCACGAGCGGCGACGGGCGGGCGTCCGGGAGCGGCTGCGCGAACGTCGACGAGTGCGCGAGCCACCCCTGCGCGGCGAGCGGCGACCACGACGACAACAACGGCCAGGACGGCCAGGGGTGCCTCGAGATCCCCCTCTCGTCGAGCTGGCAGGCGCCCGGCTACATCTGCTCGTGCGCGCCCGGCTACGCGCAGGGCGGCTCACCGCGCTCGTGCGTCGTCGCGTCCGAGTGCACGAACGGCACCGACGACTGCGACAGGTCGCCGGCGGCCGTCTGCAACGACCCGAACCCGTCGCCGGCGTCGCTCAACGACTTCACCTGCACGTGCCCGGGCCCGGCCTGGGAGAACCACCCGACGCTCCAGGGGCACACCGCGGGCGGTTGTGTGGACGTCGACGAGTGCGTGCGCGGCCTCGCCGACTGCGGCGAGCACACGGTCTGCGTGAACCTCCTGGGCGCGTTCCGGTGCGACTGCGAGGCAGGCTACACCCCGGTCGCCGGCACGACGGGGTGCGCCGAGGTCTGTGGCGACGGCGTCGTCGGGCCGAACGAGGGCTGCGACGACGGGGAGGCGCGCTCCGACACGGCGCCCGACGCCTGCCGGACCTCGTGCGAGTCGGCCGCGTGCGGCGACGGCGTCATCGACACGGGCGAGCTCTGCGATCCCGGCGGCGGCGTGCCGGCCGTGGACGGCGCCTGCACCACGGCCTGCGACACGGGATCGGGCGACGACGACGGCGACGCCGACGTCGCCGACGGGGACGGGGGCGACGACGCCGACGCCGCCGAGGACACCGCGCAGCCGGACACGGACACGGCGACGCCCGCGGACTCGGCCCCGGCCGCGGACACGGCCCCGGCCGCGGACACGGTCCCGGCGCCGGACACGGCCCCGGCCGCGGACACGGCCCCCGCTGCGGACACGGACACCGGCACCACCCGCCGCGGCGACGACGGCGGCTGCGGCGCCGCCGGCCCCGGCGCCTCACCGGTCGTCCTGCTCGCCCTGCTCGGGCTCGTCGCGCTCCGCCGCCGTCGGGGCCGCGAATTTCGGTGATCCCGCCCCCCTCGTGTACCTTCCCGGGGATGCCGCGCCCGCGACCCCGCCTGCTCCTCGCCCGCCTCGCGCTCTTCGCGATGGCCGGCGCGGTCCCGGCGAGCGCCCATGGCGCGCCCGGAGATCCCGGCGGCGGCGCCGTCAGCGCCCCCGTCGGCGGCACCTCGACCGTGCGGATCGAGCCGATCCTGCGCCCGCGCCAGGGCGCGATGCCCGAGATCGTCGCGCCGCGCGCCGTCGACGCCCCAGAGCCCGTCGCCGAGCCCGTCGTCGCCGCCGCCCGCGTCGCCCCCGCCGCGAAGCGCCCGCGCGGCCACGTCGTGACCCTCCGCCGCGCCACCGACTGCCGCCCCGAGAAGCGCCGCTCGCTGAAGCTCCGCGCGGCGGTCGTCTGCCATGGCGAGGAGCGCGCCACCGTCGACCTCGCCGCCGAGGCGCCCGCCCTCGAGCTCGCCCCCGCCGCGCCGCGTTTGGGCAAGGCGCGCGATCTCGTCGTCCCGAGCGAGCTCGCGCAGGTCTACCGCGTCTGCCCCTACGCGCCCGACCCGACGCTCGACGCGCACCCCGAGCTCTTCATCCCCTACGAGGACCGCGACGTCGGCCGCTGCTACGTCTGGGCGCCGCTCGACGGCGACGCCCTCGCGAGCGCCGGCAAGTACGACCGCCGCGACTACCTCGCGACCATCCACCCGTTCATGCGCGCCGTGATCCTGCGCGCCATCGCCGAGTCGGCCGCCGACGGCCACCGCTTCTTCGTCATCAGCGGCACGCGCCCCGCCGGGAAGCCGTCGTGGCACACCTTCGGCCTCGCGGTCGACGTGCAGATCGCGGGGCGGCGCGGCCTGAAGGAGGCCACGCGCGCCTACCTCGCGGGCGGCGCCGAGCACGACGCCTGGGTCGCCTTCGCCGAGACCTGCGAGCGCCTCGGCCTCTACTGGCTCGGCCGCCGCGACGCCGACGAGATCTTCCACTTCGAGTGGCGGCCCGGCTGGACCGGGCTCCCCCACGACGAGGTCGCGGCCGGCCTCGCCGACGACCTCGCGCGCGGCGGGCTCGACGCGGTGTGGGCCCGCCTCCGCTACGACGGGAGGCGGCCCACCGCCCTGAAGGCGCTCCGCGACGCGCCCGCGCGCTGATCCCGACGATCAGCCCCGCGTCGTCGTCGCCGCGCGCCGCCGCCGCAGGACGGCGAGCCCGAAGAGCCCGAGCGCCGCCGCGAGCGGGGCCGTCGCGTCGCCGCCGCCCGCGCAGCCGTAGCCGTCGCCGTTCCGGCCGGTCGACGTGGTGGTCGGCGGCGGGGTGATGACGCCCGTCACGACCTCGTTCAGGACGGTCTCGGGGTTCTTCGTGCCGAGGGCCTTGTCGACCTCGGCGACCATCCCCGGGTCGACGAGCACGGGCTGGCCGGTGCGGCCGATGAGCTCGATGCGCGCGGCGGCGGGCTCGGTCGGGGCGAGGTCGATGGGGTCGCCGCCGCAGTACGGGCAGAAGTTGTCGAAGGGGCCGTCGACGGTCACCGTGTCGCCGTTCGCGAACGTGATGACGACCTGGTCGATGGTCTGCGGGTTCGCGTCGTCGCAGACCGCCTGCGCCATGGCGGTGTGCTGGTTCGAGACGTCGCCGAGGTCCGGGTTCTGGACGAAGACCGGGTCGCGATCCATCTCCTCGGGGGAGACGGTCGTGAAGAGGCGCGTCAGGTAGGGGGAGGCGTCGAAGAGGTCCTGCGTCTCGCGGAGCGGGGTGATGACGCGCTCCTCGAGGTCGTCGACGAAGCCCTGCGCGTCGAACTCGATGCCGCTGAGGTCGTAGCCGTCGAGGTTGTTGTAGAAGCTGCGCTCGTCGACGCCCTGGTCGACGAGGGACTGGGGCATCGGGATGTACTTCCGGAGGAGGCCCTGCATGGTCGTGTCGCGCGGGAAGCCCTGGCGGAGGAGCTCGTCAACGAAGGCCGCGGGCGAGGTGAGCGCGGCGAGGCGCGCGAGGTCGAACTGCCCCTCGCGGTAGAGCTGCTGGTGGAGGAGCCCGCTCGAGCCCGCGTACTCCGTGACGAAGCCGTGGCCGGCGGCCTCGTTGACCGCCTGGGTCACGAGGTCCGTGTAGTTCTGGCCGTAGTGGAGCCAGTCGATCTTCTTCTCGTTCAGCACCACGTGCATCCAGTTCGTCGGGACGACGCGGTGGTCACCGAGGATGTAGGTGCGGACGGGCATGTCCGGGGTCGCGGCGATCTGCGTCAGCACGAGCGGGACGCAGGGGTCGTCCTCCTGCATCTCGAGCACGATGGGCTGGATGCTGCCGCTCGACTCGTTCTGCTTCAGCTTCAGCGCCACGAACATCATGTGCTGCCGGACGTAGTGGTCGATGAGCGGCGTCGACTCGGCCGGCTGGTCGTAGCCGTTGTCGTTCAGCCACTGCACGAGCTCCTCGGTGCTCGACGACTCGAGGATCACCGTCGCGAAGGGGCCGACGTCCTTCGACTCGACCACGGTCACGCCGCCCTGGTTCGAGCCGTCGTCGTCGACGCCGCCGGCCGCGGCCTCCGGGTAGTAGAACCAGCCGCCGCACTGGCCGGCGTTGTCGTAGTTCCACTGCAGGTACCAGCTCGGCTGGGTCATGCCGCGGATGACCTGGAAGGCCGCGTTCGAGCCGATGGAGATCTCCGGCTTCGACGGGACCGGCAGGATCCACGCGAAGTCCTTGGCCTCGCCGGTGTAGTTGATGAGGATCTGCGCGGTGACGGTGCCGTTCGCGCCGTACCCGAAGATGATGTCCTCGCCCATCTGGTCGATGGGGACCTGGCTACAGAAGAAGCCGCCGCAGGCGCTCGCGGGCGTCGAGGTCGTGGCGACGGTGCCGAGCGCGAGCGCGCCGAGGCCGAGCGCGGTCGCCGCGCGCAGGAAGGGGCTTCTGTTCACGGGTGGTCCTTCATGGCGTTGGGTGTGGTGCTCCACCGGGTGTTCGAGCAAGGAGCCTGCCAGCGCGGTCGGGGGGGCGACGACGGCGTGGAGCGCGGGATCGTCGCCATCTCGGGGCGCGCGTCGGGTGTGCAATTTTTGCACACCGGCCCGGGCGGGTGGGATCGTTTCGCGATCACGCGGCCGACACGGCGTCCGCGGGCGCGCAGAAGGCGATGATCTCGCGCGCCACGTCGGCCGGGTACTCGATGTAGGCGGAGTGTCCGAAGTGCGGCGGCTCGACGACCCGCGCCTGCGGCGGCAGGTGCGCGCGGAACCACGCGAGGTGGCTCGCCGGCAGCACCCGCTCGGCCTCGCCCCACATGAAGAGGACCGGCATCGGGAGGCCCTCGACGTCGCGCGGATCGAGCTGATCGCCGACCTCCGCCTGCGCGAGCATGTCGCGCACGGGCGGGTGCGCGAGGCGCCGGCGGAGGTCGCGCGCGGCGAGGCGCTGCCACCAGCGCTTCTTGTGGAAGAGGCGGCGCATGAACGCCCGCGCCTCCCCCGTGGTCTCGAGGCGGAACGTCGCGACGAGGGCGTCGAGCTCGTCCTGGTCGGTGCGGGCGCCGGCCGGCGAGAGCAGGACGAGGGCGCGGACGCGCTCCGGGCGCTCGATGGCGTAGCGCAGCGCGGCGCCGCCGCCGAGGGAGTTGCCGTAGAGCACGAAGGGCGCGGCGTCGAGGCCGTCGAGGGCCGCGGCGACCGAGGTGAAGAGCGTCTCCGCGTCGAGGCCGCCAGCGGGCGCCGCCGACTTGCCGTGCGCCGGCGCCTCCGGGAGCACGATCGGGCCGAAGCTCGGGAGGAGGCGCTTCACGAGCGGCCCGAAGGTGCTCGCGCTCGAGCCGACGCCGTGGAGGAGGACGAGCGGCACGTCGCCGCCGCCCGGGAGCTCGTAGAGGTGGAGCGCGGCGCCGCCGGGGCCGTCGACCATGCGCCCGCGCGCGCCGAGGCGCCGCAGGTTCCAGCGGCCGACCCGGTCGAGGAGCGAGCTCAGCGCGCCCTCGTCGCTCAAGCGCTCCCCCGGAGGGCGCTCGCGACGGCGCGGACGCGCGCGACGTCGACGGGGGCGCGCCAGTCGCCGCCCTCCTTGAGCCAGCTCCCGACGATGACGGCGTCGGCGCGGCCGACGAAGGCGCGGGCGTTCTCGGGGGTGACGCCCGAGCCGACGATGACGGGGAGGCCGGCCTCGCGGGCGGCGTCGACGTCGTCGAGGGAGGTGGGGCGGCCCGTCTCGGAGCCCGTGACGACGAGGGCGTCGGCGCCGGCGAAGGCGTGGCCGCGGGCGACGTCGGCGAGGGAGAGGTCGGCCGTCACGGCGTGGGCGGCGTGCTTCTTCTTCACGTCGGCCCAGAAGGCGACGTCGGCGCCGAGGGCGGCGCGGGCGCGGGCGAGCTCGGCGGCGCAGGCGTCGAGCCAGCCCTCGTCGGCGACGTGGGCGTAGGCGTAGGCCTCCGCGCGGATGAAGCGGGCGCCCGAGGCCACGGCGACGCCGAGGGCCTCGCGGTTGGCGGCCGCGAGGACCTGCACGCCGAAGGGGGCGCCGAAGGCGGCGACGCGCGACGCGGCGACGGCCATGGTGGCGACCGTCTCGGGCTCGACGCGGCCGCGGAGGTAGGGGAGGTCGTGCATGTTCTCGACGAGGAGGGCGTCGCAGCCGCCCGCGAGGAGCGCCTCGGCGTCGCGCTCGGCCCGCTCGAGGATCGCGGCGATCGACCCGCCCCAGCCCGGGGAGCCCGGCAGCGCCAGCAAATGCACCATCCCGATGAGCGTCGGCTCGTCCCGCGGCAACAACATGGCGGGACGATAGCAGGTTTCCCTCGGGTTTTGCCCAGCACTGTCGAAGGATCCGGTGGACTCGAGGACCACCCGCGCCGCGACGCTCGCGCGCGCCGGGACGACACGCACGGGAGGCGCTCTGGGCGCAGCTCACGACTGGTTCGACTCGCCCGTGGTGGAGGCGCCGCCCTCCCCGATGGTGGAGCTCGGCCAGTGGCGGGACGCCGCGCGCGGGCTGCGCTGGCTCGCCTACGGGGCGACCGCGGCGTGGATCGCGGGGCTCTTCGGGACCGCGATCATGCGCGCCGCCGACGGGCCGCTCGCCGCGAGCTGGGTCGGCGGGGCCGTGGGCGCCGTCGTCGCCGTGCTCGTGGGCGCCGGGCTCCGCCTCTGGCGGCGCGCGCCGTCGGCCGACCTGCGGGCGGCGCGGCTCGCGATCGCGCTCGTGGCGCTGCTGCTCGTCGCGAGCGTGGCGCAGCTCGCGCTCCTCGGCCACACGGCGGGCGTCGCGGACGCGCTCCGGCGCGGGGTCGCCGACATGCCTGAGCTCCACCGCGCCGCCTGGGCCGTGACGATCGCGACGCTCCTCGCCACGGTGGCGGCGGTGGCGCTGCCGTTCGTCGTGCTGTCCGCCGTCGCGAACGGCACCGGGCACCTCCGGCGCGACGACCTCATCGAGCAGGCGGAGCGCGCGCTCCGGCTCGCGGCGGCGTCGGGCTTCGTGGTGGTGCTGATGACCGCGAGCGAGCGGCTGCCCCTCCACCCGGCGCCGATCGTGCCGGTGCTGCTCGGGCTCGTCGCGAGCGTCATCGGCGGGATCGCGGGGTTCTCGGCGACGCGGCTCCTGCTCGCGCTCGCCCGGGCCATCGAGCACGACGCCGACGCGCGCAGCGCCTTCGACTGACGCGCGTCTCGAGCGCGCCCGGGGCGATGTGAACGTCGTTCACCTGCTCGGGCGTGGTGACGGTAGCCAACCGCGCGGCGGCGCCGTAGTCTCCCGCCGCGGGGCCGCGCGACGCGCGCCTCGCGCGCTCACCACGCCACCCGGAGAGGAGCCATGAGCGAACGTCCCTTCCGCGTCCTCGGCCTCCAGCAGGTCGCCATCGGCGGCCTCGACAAGGGCGCCCTCGCCGGCCTCTGGTGCGATCTCCTCGGCGTCCCGCGGGCGTCGAGCTACCGGAGCGACAAGGAGAACGTCGACGAGGACATCCTCCGCCTCGGGCCCGGCGCCTACGCCGTCGAGATCGACCTCATGCAGCCCATCGACCCCGAGGGGCGGCCGCGCGTGCAGACGCCGCCGCTGAATCACCTCGGCCTCTGGATCGACGACCTCCGCGCCGCGGTCGCCTGGCTCGCGGAGCAGGGGGTGCGCTTCACGCCGGGCGGGATCCGCCCCGGCGCCGCCGGCTACGACGTCTGCTTCATCCATCCGAAGGGCGACGACGCCGCCCCGCGCGGCGGCGAGGGGGTCCTCATCGAGCTCGTGCAGGCGCCACCCGAGGTGATCGCGGCGCTCGGCGGCTGACACGACGGCGGCGCCGCGTGGGTGGGCTTTCTCACACACACTTCGAGCTGCGCGCTCAAGTCGCGGCCCCGCGCGACCGAGATCGCATGAGACGCGACGTCTCTTTTGATCTGAGCGCGGGGATCCGGCGTACTAAGCGGCGAATCCCCTGTGACCCTTCGCGCGCGGCGACCGTATATCTTGGCGACCCGCGCGACTTCGCCGACTCTCTGGGCTAGCCGAGGCGACAGCCAGACGATGAGCACCCCTCCTCCGACCCGCCCCCCGACGGCCGGACAGCCGATCGCGAACGGGCACTACCTCCTCAAGCGCCCGATCGGGAAGGGCGCCATGGGGACCGTGTGGGAGGCCGTCCACGTCGCGCTCGAGCGGCGCGTCGCCGTGAAGCTCCTGCACCCGCACATGATGGAGCGGCCGCTCGTCGCCGAGCGCTTCCGGCGCGAGGCCAAGGCCGCGAGCCTCCTCCGCCACCGCAACACGATCCAGCTCCTCGACTTCGGCAACGACGGCCCCGTCTTCTACCTCGTCATGGAGCTCCTCGAGGGCCGCGATCTCGCCGAGGTCGCGCTCGCCGAGGGGGCCGTCGACCCGCTGCGCGCCGTCACGATCATGGCCCAGGTCGCCGCTGCGCTGGGCGCCGCGCACGACAAGGGCATCGTCCACCGCGACATGAAGCCGAGCAACATCATGCTCGTGCCCACGAAGGACGACGACGGCAACGACGTGGAGGTCGTGAAGGTCCTCGACTTCGGCATCGCGAAGCTCATCCAGAACGAGCTCGAGGCGCCCGAGGGCGGCGCCATGATGACCATGGAGGGGGACGTCTGTGGCACCCCCGAGTACATGTCGCCCGAGCAGGCCGAGGGGCGCGAGCTCGACCCGCGCACCGACATCTACGCGTGCGGCATCGTCCTCTACCAGCTCCTCACCGGCGACGTCCCTTTCGTCGGCGAGACGCCGCTCGCGACGATGATCATGCAGGTCACCGAGGCGCCGCGGCCCGTGCGCGCGGCGAACCCGACCGTGCCGCCCGAGCTCGAGGCCATCGTCGCGAAGTGCCTCGCCAAGCGGCGCGACGACCGCTACCAGACCGCGCGCGATCTGCGCGCCGACCTCCTCGCGCTCCTCACCTCGGGGAAGGCCTTCGGCGCCGCCGCCGTCGGCGTCGCCGCGAGCTCGGCGTTGGCGCCCGTCACCACGACGCCGCGCGCCGTCAACGTCACGAGCGCCGCGACGGACGAGCGCCCGTCGCTCGCCGGGGTGCAGGCCGCGGTCGCGCCGCGGCGTGGGCGCGCGCGCCTCGTCGTCGGTGGGATCGCCGCGCTCGCCATCGCCGCCGGGGTCACCATCGCGTTCCTCCAGCCGCCGCGGGCGGGTGACGAGGTGCCCGGCGCCACCGCCGGCCGCGCCCTCGCCGCGAGCGCGCTGCCCGATGAGACCGCCGCCGCCACGGCGCCGCCGCCCGCGCAGGTCGAGGTGGTCGAGGCGGCGCCAGACGCGGCTGGGAGCGCCGAGGTGGACGCCGCGAGCGCGGTCGCCGAGGCCGCCACCGCCGAGCCCGACGCCGGGGTCGCCCCCGAGGACACCGCCGCGAGCGCGGTCGCCGAGGCCGACACCGCCGCGGAGCCCGACACGGCCGCGCAGATCGCCGCCGCCGAGCCGACCGAGCCGACCGAGGCCCCGACCCCGCGCGGGGTGGAGCCGGTCGCCGTCGCGCAGCAGAAGCCCACCGAGAGGCCGGTCGAGAAGCCCGTCGCGAAGGCGACGCACCCGACGACGACCACCCCGGCGAAGGCCGCGGACGCCACGGCCTCCGCGCCGCCCGACGCCGCGAAGACCCTGGTCGCGACGGCGCCCGACGCGGCCGTCGTGGCGGCTAAGGCGCCCGCGACCGGGGACGCGGTGGCCCCGGGCTCCGGCGCCGTCGACGAGCACGCGGTGAAGCCCGTCGAGCCGGAGAAGGCGGCCGTCGTGGAGAAGCCGGTCGAGAAGCCCGTCGAGATCCCGAAGCCGGCGCCCATCCCGGCGCTCGCGGCCGACGCGAGCGAGGGGACGTGGTCGGTGGACGGGTCGCTGCCGTCGTCGGCGGTGCAGCGCGCGGTCGCCCGGCAGCGCGACGCCATCGAGGCCTGCTACGCGTCGGCGGCGCAGGCGGCGCACAAGGACCACGGCGGCACCATCAAGGTGTCGTTCGTCATCGACGTCGACGGGCAGGCGCGCGACGTCCACGTCGGCGCCTTCGGGCTCCCGGGCTTCTCGGACTGCGTCGCGAGCGCGATCTCCCGCGTGCGCACCCGCGAGCGGCCCGACACGGGCACGGTCGCCGCGTCGTTCCACCTGAAGGTCACGCCGAGGCCGCCCCGATGAGGCCCGCCGCGGCGCTCGCCGCCCTCGTCGCGACCGCGCTCGCCGCGCCCGCCTGCCTCGACCCGCTCGTGAGCGACGAGGTGGCCGTCGGCGCCCACGTCCTGCCGGCCGGGAGCGTCATCCCGCCCGTCTCCGACGCCCCGGAGATCGCGCGGCAGATCGCCGAGAACGACGGCGTGGGCGAGGTGGTCCCGCTCCTCTCCGGCTTCGCGAAGGGCGCGCCCGCGCGCTTCTGGGACTTCGGCCCCGCCCCGAACGCCGTGGCGCCGATCTACGTCGTCGTGGCCCCCGCCGAGGGCGGCGAGTACGTCGCGGCCGACGGGTCGACCTACGACAAGGTCCTCGGCAGCAAGTCCATCGTGGGCACGGTCCCTGGCGACCCCGCGTACAGCCCCTTCTGGCAGGTCTTCCTCGTGGTCGTCACCGACGCCTGGGACGGCGAGGTGCTCGCGTCCATCGACGCCATCGAGGAGGCGCAGCAGCTCGGCCTCGTGAAGGCGCCGCTCCGCACCTTCGACGTCATCAACTGCCCCATCGTGTCGAGCACCGCGCGCCTCGAGCAGCTCGGCTCGGGCGGCGTCACGCAGAAGAAGCCGAGCACCGGCTACTACGAGGGCTACCTCGTCGACTACTTCTTCTTCGACCACGTCCCGGTCGACCGCTTCGATGACGACCCGCCGCTCGCCTTCGTGCTGCGGCGCGAGGGCGGGGAGCCGCTCTCGGAGCCCGCGCGCGGCGTCGACATGACCGGCGACGGCGACCTCCGCGACACGAACGACGTCTTCGCGGCGACCGCGAGCAGCAGCGGCTACACGGGGCTCGTGCGCGTCGTGGACGTGGTCGTGCCGGCCGACTACGCGTCGATCGACACGTCGCAGGACGAGACCGTCGCCGACGTGATGCACGCGGCGACCCTCTTCCGCTTCGGCGCCATCGGCGGCGACTACGACAGCGCCACGGTCGTCGCGGCCTACCCGCGCGCGGACGTCGTGATGAACTGGCCCCTCGCCGCGACGGAGGGCGAGTGATGACGACGCCGGCGCACCTCCGCGCAGCGCTCCTCCTCGGGGCGCTCGTCGCGCTCCTCCCGGCGTGCGACCTCGAGCCCGACGTCGGGCCCGCGACGCAGGCGCGCTGCATCAACGGCGACACGGACCCCGGCCACGACGTCAGCTACGCGCGCGACATCGAGCCGATGTTCGAGCGCACCCTCGGCGGCTGCGCGAAGTGCCACGATCCGCGCGCCGCGAACCCGGTCGGCTTCACGCTCGGCGGCCTCGACCTCACCTCCTACGACGCCCTCCTCGCGGGCGGCGCTCGCAGCGGCGCCGACATCGTCGTCGCGGGCGCGCCCTGCGCGAGCGTGCTCTACCTCAAGGTCTCCGCCGGCCCGCCCTTCGGCGAGCGGATGCCGCGCGACGGCCCGCCGTTCCTGCTCCCGGACGAGCTCGACCTCGTGCACGACTGGATCGCCGAGGGCGCGCGCAACAACTGAACCCGACGAGGCCCCCGCCATGACCCCCTCCCGCCGCCGCGCCCTCACCGCAGCCCTCGCCGCGACCCTCGCCGTCGCCGCGGTGGCCGTCGCGCGCGACGGGCGCGGGGCCGACCTCGGCTTCGCCGGCTCCGTGCAGCTCGACTACCTGCTGCTCCCGACCGAGGAGACCGGCCGCGACATCACCTTCGACGGCTTCACGACCGAGCTCTCGATGACCGTCACGCTCGACGTGAGCGACGGGATCTCGGGCCGCGTGAAGACCTGCTACGGCTGCCACGGGTTCGAGATCGGCTCGGCCTTCATCGACTTCCGCCCGACCGACTGGCTCAGCATCCGCGCCGGCCGCTTCGTGCCGGCGTTCGGCGACTTCCCCGAGCGCCACGACCCCGCGAACCACCTGACGAGCGACAAGCCGCTCCCCTACGACATGGGGCGCATGGTGCGCCTCCGCGACTGGAACATGAGCATCCTGCCGGCGCCGTACGTCGACAGCGGGCTCCAGGCGAGCGCCCACGCGACCCTCGGCGACACGGTCGATCTCGACGCCCACGCCTACGTCGTCGGCGGGCTCCGCGCCGGCAGCGGCGCGGTCGACGTCGACTTCATCCAGTCCCGCTCGCGCGACCTCTACTACGTCGACAACAACTCGCGCCCGACCGTCGGCGGGCGCCTCTCGGGGCGCGTCTACCTCGGCAGCGGCGCGAGCGTGACGCTCGGCGCGAGCGGCATGTACGGCACCTACGATCCCGACAACGAGCTCGATCTCCTCGTCCTCGGCGCCGACCTCGTCGTGCGCGTGGACCGCTGGGCCTTCCGCGCCGAGTACCTCCTCCGGCGCACGAAGATGGCGCTCGGCGACGACCCGGCCGCCACCTTCCGCTACGGCCCGGGCAAGGACGGCGAGTACGACCCCTACATGCTGAAGGACGGCTTCTACGCCGAGCTCACCGCGCCCATCGGCGACGTCGTCGAGCTCGTCGGGCGCGTCGACGGGCTCCGCCGCCTCGGGAACGTGCCCGTCACGAGCCCGCTGCGCTCCGAGAGCGCCGTCCTCCGCTACACCGCCGGGATGAACCTCCAGTTCGAGCGCTCGTGGCGCGTGAAGCTCTCGGGCGAGCTCTACGACTTCTCGGACTTCGAGGACGAGGTCGGCGTGCACCTCGGCGTCGTCGGGGCGTTTTGAGCGAGGCCGCGGGAGCCGCTCCGGCGCGCCCGGGCCGCCTCTGGGCGCACCGCGCGCTCATGCTCGCGACGTACGTCGTCGCCGTCGTCGTGGCGGTGCTCGTCGACGATCTCGTCGGCGTGGACGACGTCCTCGCCCGCGCGCTCGTCGGCGACCTCGTCGCCACCGGCGTCGTGTTCCTCGCGAGCGTGCTCGCGAACAACTCGAGCATGTACGACCCCTACTGGAGCGTCGCGCCCATCGCCCTCGCCGCGTTCTGGGCGCGCGCGCCGGCCGGAGGCGCCGCGGATCCCGCGCGCGTCGTGCTCGTCGTCACGCTCGTCTGCGTCTGGGGCGGGCGCCTGACGCTCAACTTCCTCCGCCGCTGGCGTGGCCTCGGCGACGAGGACTTCCGCTACCGTGACCTCCGCGCGCGCTCGGGGCGCGCCTATTGGCTCGTGAGCCTGACCGGGATCCACCTCTTCCCGACCGCGCTCGTCTTCGCGGGCATGCTGCCCGTCTGGGCCGTGCTGACCGGGCCCGGCGGGGCCCTCGGCCCCCTCGACGTCGTCGCCGCCGTGGTCACAGCGTCCGCCATCGCCGTCGAGGCCGTCGCCGACGCGCAGCTCCGGCGCTTCCTCCGCGGCGGCCCGCCCGCCGGCGCCATCTGCGCGACGGGCCTCTGGCGCCTCTCGCGCCACCCGAACTACTTCGGCGAGGTGCTCTTCTGGTGGGGGCTCTGGCTCTTCGCCCTCGCGGCCTCGCCCGCGCTCGCGTGGACCGCGGTCGGAGCGCTCGCCATCACCGCGCTCTTCCTCGGCGTGTCCCTCCCGATGATGGAGCGGCGCTCGCGCTCGCGGCGGCCGGCGTATGCCGATCACGCTGCGCGCACCGCGCTCCTCGTCCCATGGCCCCGCCCGCGTCGTCGGCTGTAACTCGCGCCGCCTCGGCGGCCCCGCGGCTTACATTCCGATCACAACGCCGGTAACCGGCGCCCTTGGCGGCTCCGAGCCCTCGGATCCCCCCGCCGGCGCGGCGCCCCAAGGTCACGTTTTGTGAGCGCTGCTCAAGTCTTCCGTGGATGTCCCGTTCTCCCCTCGCGAGACGGCAAGGCGATCCCTCGGCCGTGCCAGTTCAGAACGAGGACGTTCACCCCCTGGAGGCTGCTTTGAAACTCTTCTTCCTTCGTGCCTTGCCCCGCACGCTCTCGGTTCTGTCGGTGGCGCTCCTCGGCGCCTGCGCCAACACGGCGGAGCCGACCCCGACGACGGGCGACAAGACCCCCGACAGCAACATCGACCTCAACACCAGCGAGCTCGGTTCGGTCCTGGCGTCGTGCTCGACGGCCGGCTCGAGCGGCTACGACTCGGTGACCAAGACGCTCACGCTCGACCTGACGGCGAGCGTCAGCTCGGTCGTCATCGCGGTCCCGAACAAGACCATCGCGGTCAACCACAACCCGTGCGTCGACAGCGCCGGCGCCGCGCTCACGACGACCTCGGTCAAGAAGATCGTCGTGAACGGCACGGCGAACGACGACGAGGTCATCATCGACCTCGCGCAGGGCAGCTTCGGCGCCATCTTCTCCGCCACCGGCGGCGTCACGGTCGACATGGCCGGCGGCACCGGCGACGCCTTCAAGGTGAGGGGCGGGGACGCGGCCGAGAAGATCACGGCCGGCACCGACAGCACCGACGACTTCTTCGAGCTCTCGGGCGACAAGTTCGCCGACGTCATCGTCTCGAACGCGGAGGCCTACACCTTCGCGCTCGGCGGCGGCGCCGACGTCTTCACCGGCCAGGGCGGCGCCATCTCGGCCAGCCACCTGAAGGACGGCGTCACCTCGCTCACCGCCATCACCGCCGATCTCACGATCAACGGCGGCGACGGCGCCGACACGCTCACGGGCGGTGACGGCGACGACACGATCAACGGCGGCGAGGGCAACGACACCATCAAGTCGGCGGCGAACGACGACGGCTCCGACGTGGTCGAGGGCGACGGCGGCGTCGACACGATGGACTACTCGGCGCGCACGGGCGACCTCACGGTCACCCTCGACGACACGGCCAACGACGGGCTCTCGGGCGAGGCCGACAACATCAAGGTCTCGGTCGAGAACGTGACGGGCGGCTCGGGCGACGACGCCATCACGGGCAGCGACGTCTCGAACACGCTCAAGGGCGGCGACGGCGACGACACGCTGAACGGCGGCGCGGGCAACAGCTCGGACTGCACCCTCGACGTGGACGTCCTCGACGGCGGCAACGGCGACGACACCTTCTCGGCCGGGGCGGCCGCGGACTGCGGCGACACCTACGTCTGCGGCGCCGGCAGCGACGTCGTGACCTACGGCTCGCGCACGAACCCCCTCGTCATCGACATCGACAACACGGCCGACGACGGTGAGGCGAGCGAGCTCGACAACGTCAAGACCGACTGCGAGAAGGTCATCGGCGGCTCGGGCGACGACACCATCACGGGCAGCACGGCGGCCGACATCCTCGACGGCGGCGACGGCGACGACACCCTGAACGGCGGCGCCGGCGACGACACCTTCATCGCGGGCGCGGCGGACGACGGCGGCGACGTCATGAACGGCGGCGCGGGCGTCGACACGGTGGACTACTCGGCGCGTACGGGCGACCTCACCATCACGCTCTGCATCGCCTCGAACGTGACGGGCGACTCGGATGTCGGCGACTGCGCGACGCACAACGACGGCCTGGCCTCCGAGGAGGACCAGATCATCAACTGCGAGCACATCATCGCGGGTGACGGCGCCGACGACATCACGGGCGCGTCCTCGGCCGACACCCTCGAGGGTGGCGCGGGCGACGACATCATCGACGGCGGCGGCGGCGCGGACAACATCTTCGGCGACGACGACGACGACACCCTCACGGGCGGCGACGGCGACGACTACATCGACGGCGGCGCCGGCACGAACACGGCCGACGGCGAGGGTGGCGACGGGGACATCTGCACGCAGGCGACGGCGTCGAACTGCGAGCTCTGACTGGGCCCGTGAGCTGAAGAAGCTCCAGGGATGACAAGCGTGGAGGCGGCGTGACCCGAAGGGGGCGCCGCCTTCGCCATTTCTGGTTCGGGTGCCAGCGTTACCCGCGCGGCACCCGCGCCTTGACGGGACGTACCCCGACCGGGTTCCCTGTCCCGGCGCCCATCGCGTCGGCGCCACCCTCTCGACCTGTCGCGCCGCGACGACGGCGCAAGAGCCTCCCTCGAGACGAGAACCCTCCATGATGACGAAGCTCCTCACGTGTTGCGCGGCCCTGCTCGGCCTGTTCGCCTTCGACAACAGCGCGAGCGCGTACTTCTGGTACACGACGGCGCCGCGCTGCACGAGCCAGGCGGACTGCGGGTCGGGGCTCACGTGCATGGAGATGCACGACTCGCTCAAGTTCTGCCTGACGACGTGCTCGGGTGACGGCGAGTGCGGCGGGCAGATCTGCCACCACGGCGGCTGCGTCACGCCGACGCGCTGGTTCCGCACGGAGCTCACGGTGAAGGTGTCGACGACCGTCCCGCAGGAGGTCGCGTGGGACGTCATGGAGCCGCTCGTGCACCAGGCGTACGACGCGTGGGTGGACCTCCCGGGGTGCAACGTGCCGCAGGTCGACGTGGTCGGGACGACGGCGTCGACGGCCATCACGACGCCGACGACCCTCGCCGAGGAGCCCGACAACATCGTCGTGTTCATCAAGGACAGCCAGCGCTGGCGCGACATCCCGGGGGCGACGAACACGCAGATCGCGCTCACGATCATCGCGCACAACCCGGAGACCGGGGAGATCGCCGACGCCGACATCGCCGTGAACGACGCGGCGTTCGCGTTTACCACCGAGGATGACGCCACGGCCGGGGTCGACCTGCTGTCGGCCCTCACGCACGAGGCCGGGCACTTCTTCGGGCTCGCGCACAGCAAGGACGTCGACGCGACGATGGCGCCGGGGTACGGCTCGGACCTGTCGCGGCGGATCCAGGCGCGCGACCCGGCGACCGACGACGTGCAGGGGATCTGCTCGCTCTACCAGAACGTCCCGCCCCACGTGGACCCGACGACCGGCGGCACCGGCGGGAGCGACGGCGGCGGCTGCGCGGGTGCCGGCGACGGCGGCGCGACCGGGCTCGCCGGGGTGCTCGCGCTCCTCGGGCTCGTGGCGGTGCGTCGGCGGCGCGTCGCGGTGTCCGCCCGCCGTGCGTGAGCGCGCGCCGCGCGAAGGGCGCGTCGCGGCCGCGGTGCTCGCGGCCCTGGCGGTCGTCGCCGCGGGCGGCGTGGCGCGGGCGTACGAGTGGTTCGCGACGAAGGAGACGCAGCGCCCGGAGCGGTGGTTCCGCGAGGCGCTGACCGTGCGGGTGTCGACCGTGGCGCCGGCCGAGGTGCCGTGGGAGACGATGGAGGCGCTCTACGAGGAGGCGCTCGGGAGCTGGCTCGACCTGCCGGGGTGCAGGCTCCCGCAGGTGGACGTGGTCGGGACGGTCGACGCGGCGGACGTCACGCTCCCGAAGACCGTCGACGACGAGCCCGACAACCTGGTCGTGTTCATCGAGGACGGCGACACGTGGCTCGCCCACGAGGGGGCGACGAACTCGATGATCGCGCTCACGTTCGTCGTGGCGAACAGCGTGACCGGGGAGATCATCGACGCCGACATCGCGGTGAACGACGCGGCGTTCGCGTTCACGACGAGCGACGACGCGACGAGCGGTGTCGATCTGCTGTCGACGTTCACGCACGAGCTCGGCCACTTCTTCGGGCTAGACCACAGCGCCGACCCGAGCGCGACGATGGTCTACGACTATGGCTCGTCGCCGTCGCGGCGGCTGCAGGCGCGCACGCTCGAGGACGACGACATAGACGGCGTCTGCGCGCTCTACGAGGTGCCGCTGCCTGAGCCGCCGCCGTCGGCGTCGCCGGGGGAGGGCTGTGGTGGCTGCGCGGGCGGTGGGAGCGGCGGGCTGGTTTTTGACGCGCTCATGACGCTGTGCGTCATTTTCGCGTGTCGGAGGCGCGCGCGCTCGGTGTAGAAGGGCCGCGCCACTGCCACTGCCAGCCTGGGAGGCACACGTCATGGGCGCGAGCGAAGCTGAGAAGACCTACGTCGTCACCGGCGCGAACACGGGGATCGGGAAGGCCACGGCGAAGGGGCTCGCCGCGCGCGGCGGGCACGTCGTGATGGTGAGCCGCGACGCGGCGAAGGGTGAAGCGGCGCGGCAGGAGGTCCTCGCCGCGGCGCCGGGGGCGCGCGTGGAGGTCGTGCAGGGGGACCTCGGGAGCCTCGCGTCGACGCGGGCGCTGGCGAGCGCGCTGCTCGCGCAGGTGCCGCGCATCGACGTGCTGGTGAACAACGCGGGCGTGTGGCTCACGTCGCGCCAGGAGACGCCGGACGGGTTCGAGAAGACGCTGGGGGTGAACCACCTCGCGCCGTTCCTGCTGACGAACCTCTTGAAGCAGCGGCTCGCGGAGGGCGGCGGGGGGCGCGTGGTGAACGTGTCGTCGGCGCTCTACGCGCGGGGTCGGATCGACTTCGACGACCTGATGGTGGAGCGGCGGAAGTACGCGGGGATGGCGGTCTACTCGGACTCGAAGCTCGCGAACGTGTACTTCACGCGGGAGCTGGCGCGGCGCTGGGCGGGGAGCGGGGTCACGAGCGTGGCGCTGCACCCGGGGGTGGTGCGGACGGACCTCACGCGCGGGCTCCCGAAGATCGTCGAGGGGCTCTACAAGGTGCTCGGGCGGCTCTTCCTGAAGAGCCCGGAGCAGGGGGCGCGGACGTCGATCCACTGCGCGACGGCGCCGGGCGTCGAGGCGCACGACGGCGGGTTCTTCTCGGGGTCGAAGCCGAAGGCGCTCAAGGGCCGCGGGCAGGACGCGGAGGCGGCGCAGCGCCTGTGGGACGAGAGCGCGCGGCTCACGGGGCTCTAGACGGAAGCTGCGCGACGAGCTCGAGGGGGGGCTCTTGGGACGGGGCTCATCCAGGGCTGGTCGCTGGCGCCGAAGGGAAACCACGGAGGCACGGAGGCACGGAGGGTCCAGTGGTCCTCGGGGCTTGCGTCTCCGCTCCCTGCGCCGTCGTGTCCGGGGAGGAGGGGAGGAAGAGGATAGGAGCGATGGCTCGTCCTCCCTCGCGAGTTTTGCAGAACTCCGACCGGGGCCACGTGCCTGTCGAGTCACCGGACCCTCCGTG
>JACKFA010000013.1 GCA_020632715.1 Deltaproteobacteria bacterium | reverse complement strand
GGTTGTCCCTTTGTTCGTAGAGACACAGTCCCCGGGGACTGCTCCTGGACCGCTCCGTATACCGCGGGCCTGGCGCAACATCCGTGACCGTCGCTCGCACAGTCCCCGGGGTCTGTGCCTGGACTGCTCCGTATACCGCGGGTTTGGCGCAACATCCGTGGCCGTCGCTCGCACAGTCCCCGGGGACTGTGCCTGGACCGTTCAGTATAGCGATTGCCCGGCGCTGCGCTCTCGACCTTGGTCCCCATAGTCCCCGGGGACTGTTGCTGGACCGGGCGGTCTATCTCGTCAGGGCCGGTCGGTCGCTTGCCTTACGGCCAGGGCGCTCTTCAGGAGGGCGGTCACGCGGGCGTGGTCGATGGCTCCTGCTTTCACCCTCAGGTGGCGGAGGTGCTTGCCTCGGCCGGCCGTGAGCTCTTCGGCGCCTTCTAGCTCGTCGCCCTGGTAGAAGCCTACGTCCACGCCGCCTCGCTGCGGCTTCAGGTAGCAGAGGAGCCCGCTCAGATCATAGGCGATGACCCGCCAGCCCTTGATGACCCTCTCGCTCGCCATCGGGAGCTCCTGCAGGATGAGCTCCCGCAGGTCCGCCGCGCACTTCCTCACCGCTCCCGACTGCTGCGCCACGAAGGAGGCGAAGGCGTCGTCCGTCACCCGCTCCGAGGAGGGCTCCGCCGTCGCCGCCGACCTCGGTCGGCGATTCACCGCCGCGTGGAGGGGCGGCGTCGACCGCGCGGTCGGTAGCGTCTGCTCCATGATGCGGTCCATCACCGCCAACACCGCGTCCGAGGCCTGGTTCGCCTCCGAGTGGCCCGGGTCCGGGAGCTCCTGCACCAGCACCCCGATGAAGACCCCCAGGATGGCCCCCGAGAGCCCGTCGATGTCCCCCGCCGTGATGACGTCCCCCACGAACGGCCGCAACATCTCCCCGATGGCGAGCCGCGCCCGATGGTAGAAGCGCGCCAACACGTCCCGGATGGCCGGCTCGCGGCGCGCGAGCACCGTGAACTCGAGCCAGAGCGGGACGATCAGCCTCCCGCGCACGTTCTCCCGGCGGAAGGCCGCCTGCAGCGAGAGGAACGGCCGCTCCGCCAACGTCGCCGACTCGAACTGCTTCTGGACCTCGCTGATGACCTCCCGCGTCCAGGTCTCCAGGATGTCCACGAAGCACTCCTGCTTCGAGGCATAGTGGTAGTAGAAGCTCCCCTTCGAGACCCCCGCCGTCGCGCAGATCGCGTCCACCGACGTCTCGTAGTAGCCGTGCTCCCGAAAGCAGCCATAGGCCGCGCGAGCGATGCTCTCCCGGGTCTCTGCGGCGCGCACGGGCAATGGCTCTCCTGACGTCGCGCGAGATGGCGCGCGTCCTCCGTTGTCGAGGGCGAACGGCTGCGTTGTCAAGGGGTTGAGCCCGACGGCCCGCGCGCCGCGAGGACCGACCCGACATAATGCGCATTATCTCGCCACGAGCGCTCTCGCGCGGGGCCCAGCGATGACCCGACCGCTCGGTCGGTACTCCTTCGACGCCTCGCGTGAATGGCGTTCACGGCCCCGCGGGCCGCTTTTGACCGGAGCGGACGTTCGGTCGTGGATCGCCCCGCGCAGAGCGAGCGTTCGGCCGTTACCGGCCGGTTTCGCGGACCGAGCGCCTGTTCGGACCGCCGGGTCGGCTCCAGCGGCGGATCCGCGGCCCTCCGCGCCGAGATGCGCAGCCTGTTCCGCGCCGCGAATGGTTTTTCGCTACGCGCACTTGTGTTGACATGCCGCCCTCGAGCGCTAAAAGCGGCCCCGTAGACTGCGCAGTCGGTTTCAGAGGAGCGCTCATGCTCAACGAGCAGAAGGATCTGGTCAGCCCGCGCCACAGCGAGCTCCGCCCCGCCCACACGCTGAGCCCGCTCCAGAGCGAGCCGACCGCCCTCGCCCGCCGCCTCGCCCGCGGCGAGCTCCGCGCCGCCCTCGGCTTCGCCGGGCAAGGCACCGACTGGCTCTCCGAGCTCACCGCCCTCTGCGAGGCCGAGCCCTGGGCCCTCGGCTGGGTCGAGGCCGCCGAGGCCGCCTTCCGCCGCCTCGGCGCCGAGCAGGAGGTCCGCTGGAGCGGCCTCCTCGACGCCGGCACCGACGTCACCCGCTGGGTGAAGGCCGGCGAGGCCCGCCCGAGCGCCGCCTACCTCGCGTCCGCCCCCATCGCGATGCCGATGGTCTTCCTCACCCAGGTCGCCCGCTTCGAGAGCCTCGTCCGCCGCGGCCTCGGCGCCGCCGCCGACGCCGGCGCCCTCGTCGCCGCCACCGGCTACTCCTCCGGCCTCGCCGCCGCCGCCCTCGTCGCCGAGGCCCCGGCCGCCCTCGACGTGGAGCGCGTCGGCGCCTACGTCGAGCTCCTCGCCTGGCTCGGCTTCCACGCCGGCCGCGTGACCCGCGACGCCCTCGGCCTCGATCCGACCGGCGGGTCGAGCCCCATGGCCGCGGTCATCGGGCCCACGACCGCCGTGCTCGAGGCGGCCGTGCGGAAGGTCCGCCGCGCCCACCCCGACGGCGAGACCGTCGCCATCGCGCTCTACAACGACCGCCGCCGCCACGTCGTCTCAGGCGCCCCGGCCGCGCTCGACGCGCTCCGGAAGGGGCTCGAGGCCCACGCCGAGAAGGAGACCGCCGCGCGCAAGGTCGGCCAGCACGGCGGGCGCCTCACGACCGTCACCTGGGAGGCCGTACCCACGAGCGCCGCCTTCCACGCGCCGCTCCTCGAGGACGCCGTCACCGCCACCCTCGCCCGCCGCGACGCCCTCGCCTTCCACGTCGGGCCGGCCGTCTTCACGGTCTTCGACCCGGCCACCGGCGCCCCCCTCGCCGACGACGCCGACCCCACGGCCGCCATGGTGCGCGCCATCCTCGCGCGCCCGGGCCGCTTCCAGGCGACCCTCCTCGCGATGGAGAAGGCCGCACCCCACGCCGTCCTCCTCGACTGCGGCCCCGGCAAGGCCATCGCCGGCCTCACCGCCGGCGCCCTGCGCGGCACCGGCGTCGCCGTGCTCGCGGTGGCCGACGAGCTCGACCGGGAGCGCCTCTTCGCCGAGCCGCTCGCCCGCCCGGTGCGCTACGACGCCTTCGCGCCGCGCACGGCGCGCCTCGCCGACGGCCGCGTCGTGGTCGACAACGCCTTCACCCGCGCGACCGGCACGCCCCCCGTCATCCTCGCGGGCATGACGCCGACGACCGTCGACGTCCCGATCGTCGCCGCGGCCGCGAACGCCGGCTTCACCGCCGAGCTCGCCGGCGGCGGGCAGGTGTCCGAGAAGATCCTCGCCGAGCGCCTCCGCGAGCTCGAGGAGACCCTCGAGCCCGGCGCGACCGTCGTCTTCAACGCCCTCCTCCTCGACGCCTACCTGTGGGGCCTCCACCTCGGGAAGGGGCGCCTCGTGCAGAAGGCGATGGCGCTCGGCCAGCCCATCGCGGGCGTCACCGTGAGCGCCGGGATCCCGCCGGTCGACGAGGCCGTGCGCCTCCTCGACGAGCTCGCCGCGGTCGGCGGCCGCGTCAACGCCTTCAAGCCCGGCACGAAGAAGCAGGTCGAGGCCGTCGTCGCCATCGCGAAGGCCGCGCCGCAGCACACGATCTTCCTCCACCTCGAGGGCGGGAAGGCCGGCGGCCACCACTCCTGGGAGGACCTCGACGAGCTCCTCCTCGACAGCTACCACCTCGTCCGCGCCGAGCCGAACCTCGTCCTCTGCGTCGGCGGCGGTGTCCGTGACGAGGCCCGCGCGGTCTCGCTCCTCACGGGCGCCTGGTCCGAGCGCCACGGCCTCCCGCGGATGCCCGTCGACGCCATCCTCATCGGCACGCTCGCCATGGCCTGCGCCGAGGCGACCGCGTCGCCGTCCGTCAAGGCCGCGCTCGTGGCCGCCGGCGGCTCCGAGGGCTGGGTCCACCGCGGGCAGGCGGCCGGCGGCATGACCTCCGGTCAGAGCCAGCTCGACGCCGACATCCACTACCTCGACAACGCCGCCGCGCGCTGCGGGCGCCTCCTCGACCAGGTCGCCGGCGACGCCGCCAAGGTCGCCGCGCGCCGGGACGAGGTCATCGCGGCGCTGAACCTCACGGCGAAGCCCTACTTCGGCGACCTCGAGGCCATGACCTACGCCGAGCTCGTCGAGCGCCTCGTCGCCCTCCTCGCGACCGGCCGCGGCACCCGCTACGAGGACGGCGCGTGGCCCGACGTCACGTTCCGCCAGCGCGCCTTCGACGTGTTGCAGCGCAGCGAGCGTCGCCTCGCCGGGCTCATGGATGGCGGCGACGAGCTCGTGTGCACCGCACAATCGCTCGCGGACCTCGACGACCCGGCCGCCGCCGTCGCGCGCTTCCTCGACGCCTGGCCGACCGCGCGGTCGGTCACCGTCCACCCCCACGACGCCACCTGGTTCGTGCGCGAGGTCTGCGCGCGCCCCGGCAAGCCCGTGCCCTTCGTGCCCGTCGTCGACGCCGACGTGCGCCGCTGGTACAAGGCCGACTCGCTCTGGCAGGCCCAGGACGACCGCTACGACGCCGAGCAGGTGCTGGTCATCCCCGGGCCCGAGGCGGTCTCGGGCATCACCCGCGCCGACGAGCCGGTGGCCGAGCTCCTCGGCCGCATGAACCAGGCGCTCCTCGACGCCCTCGCCGGCGGCGCCCCGCCGCGCGACGCCGACCGCCTCACGGCCCGCCCCGCCCGCGCCATCCCCCTCCCCGAGGGGGTGCGCCTCGCCGGCAGCGGCGGCCGCTTCACCCTCAAGGTGGTCGAGGTCGGCGCCGCCGACGCCTGGCTCGACTGGGCCGCCGCCCGCTGCCGCGGGCCCGTCGCCGCCTTCCTCGCAGCGGCCCGCGTGACCGAGGGCGCCCGCGCCGTCGCGAACCCCGCGCGCCGGCTCCTTCTCGCCGAGCTCGACGCCGAGCTCGAGCTCCACATCGGCGCCCACGACGAGCTCGACCGCGCGGTCTACACGAGCGCCACGCGCGAGGTCGCGACCGTCGGCCTCGACGGCGACGCGGTCGTCCTCGCGCTGACGCCGACCGGCGTCACCGCCCCCGCGTTCACCCAGCGCTTCGCGCACCGCTTCCTCGGCGCGCACGTCGTCTTCGCGACGACCGAGGCCGACGCCGAGGCGGCCGTGGCCGGGCTCTACCGCGCGACGCTCTTCGCGACGCCCGCGGCGCCCGTCGACCTCTTCGCGACCGCCGAGGACGCGGTCGTCGTCGACGGCGAGCGCGCCCGCGCCTACGGCCGCGTGACGGGGCTCCGCGCGACGAGCGCCACGCCGCCGCTGAACGAGGTCTTCAGCCTCGCCTGGCCGACGCTCTACCGCACCATCGCCTGCGACGCCCTCGGCGGCGGCCTCCTCCGCCTCGTGCACCTCGATCACGCCGTCACGACCGGCCCCGGGTGGCCGCTCCTCCCCGGCGAGACCGTCGCGGCGCGCGCGAGCGTCGTGCGCGTCGAGGATCACGAAGGCCACCGCGAGCTCTCCTGCCGCGCGGGCCTCTACCGCGGCGACACGCTCGTCGCCTCGCTCGACGCCGGCTTCTTCATCCGCGGCCCCGTCCCGGGCGCCCGCACCCACCGCGTGCGCGCCCAGGCCCCGGTCCTCGCGCGCGTCGTGCTCGCCGACGCCGCCGCCGCCGCGTTCCTCGCCGGCCATGAGGGCGTCTCCCTCGACGCGGGCGTCTCCCTCGACGCGGGCATGCGCCTGCGGATCGTGGGGACCCTGTCCGAGACGCGCCCCGTCCGCGGCCCCGCGAGCTTCACCGCGTACGCCACGATCTGCCGCGGCGGCGAGCGCATCGGCGCCATCGCGGTCGACGCCCGCGGCGACCTCGCGACGCACCCGCTCACGGCGCTCCTCGACGTGCTCGGCGCCGGCGCCGAGGCCGAGGTGCGGCCGACCCCGCGGCTCACGCTCGCGGCGGCCGACGTCACGGCGCCCGCCGCGATGGACGCGTTCGCCGAGGTCGGCGGCGACATGAACCCCATCCACCGGAGCGGGCTCATCGCGCGCCTCGCCGGGCTCGAGCAGCCGATCGTCCACGGCATGTGGACCGCCGCGCGCCTCCACGCCTTCGTCGTCGACGAGGCGGCCGGCGGCGACGCGAGCCGCGTCGACCGGCTCCGCGCGCGCTTCTCCACCCCCGTGATGCCCGGCGAGACCGTGCGCCTCGAGGTCGCCCGCGTCGGCAAGCGCGACGGCGCCCTCCGCGTCGAGGCGAAGGCGTCGGTCGCCCGCGGCGGCGCGCTGGTGCCGGCCGCGACCGTCACGATGCGGCTACGCCCCGCGCGGCGCGCGTGGGTCTTCCCCGGGCAGGGGATCCAGCAGCGCGACATGGGCATGGCGAGCTACGCGCGCTGCGTCGCCGCGAAGGCGGTCTGGGATCGCGCCGACGCCCACACCCGCAAGGTCCTCGGCTTCTCGATCCTGCGCGTCGTGCGCGAGAACCCGCGCGAGCTCGTCGTCCTCGGCGAGCGCCTCATGCACCCGCAGGGGGTGCTGCACCTGACGCAGCTCACGCAGGTCGCGATGGCCGTCCTCGCCTACGCGCAGGTCGCCGAGCTCGAGGAGGCGGGCGTCTGGGTCGACGACGCCATCTTCTGCGGCCACTCGGTCGGCGAGTACAACGCGCTCTCGGCCGCCGCCAAGGTGCTGCCGCTCGAGGCGGTCGTCGAGATCGTCTACCAGCGCGGCCGCGTCATGCACGGCCTCGTGCCGCGCGACGAGCACGGCGACAGCGGCTTCGCGATGGGGGTCATCCGGCCGCACTACGCGGGGCTCGACGACGTCGGCGCCGAGGCGCTCGTCGCCGAGGTCGCGGCGCGCACGGGCCGCTTCCTCGAGATCGTGAACTACAACGTCCGCGGCCGGCAGTACTCGGTGACGGGCCACGTCGACGCGCTCGAGGCGCTCGCCGCCGCGCTCGCCGCGCGCACGCCGGCCGGGCGGAAGCCGGCGTACGTGGAGGTGCCGGGCATCGACGTGCCGTTCCACTCGCGCTGCCTCCGCGGCGGGGTCGAGGACTTCCGGGCCGCGCTCGAGAAGCACCTCCCGCACGACATCGCGCCCGAGCGGCTCATCGGGCGCTACATCCCGAACCTCGTCGCCCTCCCCTTCGCCCTCGAGCCGGCGTTCGTGACCGCGATCCGCGACGTCGTCGAGGGCGCCTCGCGCGCCCGCCTCGACGCGGTCCTCGGCGACTGGGACGCGGCGATGGCCGACACGCACGCCCTCGCGCGGCTGCTCCTCGTCGAGCTCCTCGCGTGGCAGTTCGCGAGCCCGGTGCGGTGGATCAAGACGCAGGAGTCGATGTTCGCGCCGGCCGCGCGCGGCGGGCTCGGGGTGCGCACGATCATCGAGGTCGGGGTGGGCTACCAGCCGACCCTCTCCGGGATGGCGCGCTACACGCTCTCGCTCCTCGGCGCCGAGGACCGTGTGCAGGTGCTCAACGTCGAGGCGGATCGGGCCGTCGTCTACGCGGAGAACGCGGACGCGCCCGCTCTCGCAGGTGCGAAGGAGGAGCCCGCGCCCGCGGCCCCGGTCGAGGCCGCCGCGGCGCCCGTCCTGGCGGCGCCCGTCGTGGAGGCGCGACCGGCCGCCCCGCCCGCGACCGAGAAGCCGGCCGACCAGGGGCTCACGCACGCGGAGTCGCTCACGGCGCTGCTCGCGCTGCAGGCGAAGGTGCGGCCGGAGCAGATCGGGCCGTCCGAGACCATCGACGCGCTCTTCGACGGCGTGTCGTCGCGGCGGAACCAGGTGCTCGTCGACATGGGCGCCGAGTTCGACGTCGGCAGCATCGACCGCGCCCACGAGACCCCGATGAAGGACCTCGCCGCCGAGCTCGGGAAGCGCGCCGGCGGCTACCGGGGGCCGGGCGGCTACCTGCAGGCGGCGAACGACGAGGCGCTCCGGCGCGTGCTCGGGCGCAGCGGCATGAGCGCGAAGGACGTCGCGGCCTACCTCGGCGAGACGTACGGCTTCGGCCCGGGCCTCACGGGCGCCGCCATCACCACGCTCGCGCTCGAGGCGCGCGGCGGGGCGTCGGCGCGCGGCGGCGAGGTCGGCGGGCTCGGCGAGCAGTCGCCGGCCACGAAGGACGCCGCGAAGAAGCTCCTCGACGGGGTCGTCGCGGCGCTCGGCGCGCGGCGCGGCACCCCGTACGGGCGGCTCGGCGGGGGCGCCGCCGCGGGAGGCGGCGGGGTCGTCGACGCCGCGGCCGTGAAGGCCCTCGAGGAGCGCCTCCTCGGGAAGGACGGCGCCCTCTACCAGAGCGCGAAGGCGATGGCCGAGGCGCTCGGGCACTCGCTCGAGCCGCTGCCGGCCGCCGCGGACGATGGCGCCAAGCGCGTCCTCGACGCGCTCACGGCCGAGCTCGGCGCGGACTTCGTGGCGCTCGTCGAGCCGGCCTTCGACGCGAAGAAGCACGTCGCCTTCCTGACGGGCTTCGCGGCCGCGCAGCGCGACGTCGCGAAGGTCGCGTTCGACGCGCTCAACGGGCGGATCACCACCGAGACGGCGCGCGCGGAGCTCGCGCGGCTCGCGCCCTGGGCGCACGAGCCGCGGGTCGAGGCGACGGCGCGCTGGTTCGCGGCGCGGGCCGAGGCTGCCGGAGACGCGGCGCTCGCCGGCGCCTTCGCGGCGCTCGCGGGCGGCGAGCTCGGCGCGGACGGCCCGCTCGTGGGCCCGGGCCTCGAGGACGCCGTGCCGGCCGGGCTCCGCGCGCTCTACCGCGCGGACCTCGCCGTCCAGGGCAAGACCGCGCTCGTGACGGGCGCCAGCCCCGGCAGCATCGCCATCGCCATCGTAGAGCACCTCCTCCGCGGCGGCGCGCGCGTGGTCGTCACGACCACGACCTACGACCGGAGGCGCCTCGACTACTACCGCCGCACCTACGAGCGCGCGGCGGCGCCGGGCGCCGAGCTCCACGTCGTGCCGATGAACCAGGCGAGCTTCGGCGACGTCGACGGGCTCATCGACTGGCTCTCCCGCGAGGAGACCGAGCAGGCGGGCGCCAGCGTCCGCGTGCTGAAGCCCGCGATGGTGCCCGACCTCCTCGTCCCGTTCGCGGCGCTCAAGGACTTCGGCACCCTCGACCAGCTCGGCGGGCGCGCCGAGGGCGCGATGCGCGCGATGGTGCTCGGGACGGAGCGCCTCCTCGGCGCCATCGCCCGGAAGAAGCTCACGCTCGGCGGCTACGAGCCGCTCCACGTGCTGCTCCCGCTCTCGCCGAACCACGGGATCTTCGGCGGCGACGGCGCCTACGCCGAGTCGAAGGCCGCGCTCGAGGTGCTGCTCACGAAGTGGCACAGCGAGCAGCACGCCTGGGGCCGCGCGGTCGGGCTCGTGGGGGCGCGCATCGGCTGGGTCCGCGGCACGAACCTCATGGCCGGGAACGACGCGGTCGCGCCGGCGCTCGAGGCGAAGGCCGGGATCCGCACGTTCGACAACGACGAGATGGGGCGGCTGCTCACGGGGCTCCTCGGCGCGGGGGCGCGCGCGGCGGCGGCGAAGGCGCCGGTCGAGGCGGACCTCACCGGCGGGCTCGGCGGGGTGGTCGACCTCAAGGGCACGGTCGACGGGATCCGGGCGCGGCTCGAGGCCGAGGCGCGCGAGGCCGCGGGCGTCGCGGCGCTCGCCGACGCCGAGCGGGCCTTGCTCGGCGGCGCCGAGGCCCTGACGAACGCGACGGCGACGGCGCTCCCGGCGTGGCCCGTGGCCCCGGCGCCGGCCGCGGACCTCGAGATGGCGTGGCCGGGCGAGGTCACGCAGGACCTCGCGAGCATGGTGTGCATCGTCGGCTTCGGCGAGCTCTCGCCGGGCGGCACGGCGCGCACGCGCTACGAGCTCGAGGTCGGCGAGCGCCTGTCCGCGCCGGCGGTGCTCGAGCTCGCCTGGATGACCGGGCTCATCCGCTACGAGGAGACCGCGAAGGGCGGCGGCTGGGTGGACGGAGAGACCGGCGAGAAGGTCGCCGAGGACGAGATCGTCGCGCGCTACCACGACGCGCTGCGCGAGCGCGTGGGCGTCCGCTTCATCGAGCCGGCCACGGTCGGCTTCGATCCGGCGCGCTCGGCGGTCATGGAGACCGTCTACCTCGACCGCGACTTCACGTTCCGCGTCGGCTCCGAGGAGGAGGCGCGCTCGTTCGCGGCCGCCGAGCCCGAGGGCACGACGACCCGCTACGACGAGGCCGAGGACGCCTGGCTCGTCACGCGCAAGGGCGGCACGGCCGTGCGCGTCCCGCGCGAGGTGCGCCTCACGCGCCGCGTCGCGGGACAGCTCCCGACGGGCTTCACCCTCGGGCGGCTCGGCTTCCCGGGCGAGATGCTCGAGAACGTCGACCCCGTCGCGCTCATGAACCTCGCGGCGACCGTCGAGTCGTTCGTCTCTGCTGGGACGACGCCCGAGGAGCTCCTCTCCTGGGTACACCCGGCGCGCGTCGCGACGACGCAGGGCGCCGGCATGGGCGGCATGAAGAGCCTGCACCGGCTCTATGTCGACCACCTGCTCGGCCGCGAGCGCCAGACCGACATGCTCCAGGAGACCCTCATCAACGTCGTCTTCGCCTACGTCGCCGCGACCTACGTCGGCAGCTACGGGCCGATGGCGCACCCGGTCGCCGCGTGCGCGACGGCGGCGCTGTCGATCGAGGACGCGTGCGACAAGATCCTCGTCGACAAGGCCGACGTGGTGATGGCGGGCGGCTGGGACGACCTCTCGCTCGAGGGCGTGCTCGGCTTCGGCGACATGAACGCCACCTGCGAGACCGACAAGATGCTCGCTCTCGGCCTCTCGCCCGACCAGATGTCGCGCGCCAACGACCGCCGGCGGCGCGGCTTCGTCGAGGCGCAGGGCGGCGGCTCGCTGCTCCTCGCGCGCGGCGACGTGGCGCGCGACATGGGGCTCCCGGTCTACGGCGTCGTCGCGTACGCGGGCTCCTTCGGCGACGGCATCAACCGCTCGATCCCGGCCCCCGGCATCGGCGCCACGGCGGCCGCGCTCGGCGGCGCGCGCTCCCCGCTCGGGCGGGCGCTCGCGCGCCTCGGCCTCGGCGCGGACGACATCGCCGTCGTGTCGAAGCACGACACGTCGACGCAGGCGAACGACCCGAACGAGGCGGGCCTCCACGACCAGATCCAGCGCGCCCTGGGCCGCACCGAGGGGAACCCGCTGATGGTCGTCTCGCAGAAGACGATGACCGGCCACGCGAAGGGGGGCGCTGCGGCCTGGCAGACCATCGGCCTCTGTCAGATGCTGGCGAGCGGCGCCATCCCGCCGAACCGGAACCTCGAGGCCATCGACCCGGCCCTCGCCGCGCACCGCCACCTCCTCTTCACGAACGAGCCGCTCGCCCCCGGCCGCGCCTACCCGATGCGCGCCGGGCTCGCGACGAGCCTCGGCTTCGGGCACGTGAGCGCGCTCCTCTGCGTCGTGCACCCGACCGCGTTCGCGCGGGCGCTGACGCCGGCCGAGCGGGCGTCGTGGCAGGACAAGGCCACGGCGAGGCAGGCGGCGGCGCGCTCGCGCTGGGCGCGCGTCCTCATGGGGCGCGAGGCGCTCTACGAGAAGCGGGTCGACCGGCGCTTCGCGGCGGCCGACGGCACCGAGGCGCAGCGCGCCGAGGAGACGGCCATGCTCCTCGACCCCAAGGCCCGCCTCTCGCCGGACAGCGGCCGCTTCGTGGCGCCGGGCGGCGACGCGTGAGCGACGGCGTCCGGACCCTCGGCGTGGGCGTCGACCTCGTGCACGTGCCGGGGCTGCGCGAGCAGCTCGCCGACGCGGCGTCGGGGTTCGCCGCGGCCACGTTCACGCGGGCCGAGGTGCTCGCGTCGGAGGCGCGGCCCGGACACGACCCGGCGCGCCACCTCGCGGCGCGCTTCGCGGCCAAGGAGGCCGCGGTGAAGGCGTGGTCCTCGTCGCGGTGGGGGCAGGCGCCGACGATGGAGCGCGCGGATCTGCGCGAGATCGAGGTCGTCGCCGACGCCTGGGGCCGGCCGCAGTTACGCTTTCACGGCTCCGTGCGGGCCGCGCTCGGGGCGCTCGGTGTAGAAGCGGCCCACGTCTCGCTCTCGCACGATGGCGACCACGCCATCGCGTTCGTCTCCCTGGAGGGACGGTAGATGTCCTCGACGCAAGTGACCGACATTCGCCGCATCGGCATCGTGAACCGCGGGGAGCCGGCGGTCCGCTTCATCCGGGCGCTGCGCGACTACAACCGCGACCGCGGCACGAAGATCGAGGCGGTGGCGCTCTACACGGAGCCCGACCGCTCGGCGCCCTTCGTGCGCGCCGCCGACGCGGCCGTCTCGCTCGGGGCGGCCCTCCGGAAGAAGGCCGACGGGGCGATGGCGAGCGCCTACACCGACCACGACCGCGTGATCGCCGCCCTCGAGGGCGCCGGCTGCGACGCCGTCTGGCCGGGCTGGGGGTTCGTCTCCGAGGACGCCGACTTCGTCGAGAAGCTCGAGCAGAAGGGGATCCTCTTCATCGGGCCGCCGAGCGACGCCATGCGCCGCCTCGGCGACAAGATCGCCGCCAAGTGGCTCGCGACCGAGGCGGACGTCCCGATGGCGCCCTGGTGCCAGGTCACCGCCGAGCTCGGCGACGCCGGCCTCGTCGTCGAGGCCGAGCGCATCGGCTTCCCGCTCGTCGTGAAGGCGAGCAACGGCGGCGGCGGGCGCGGGATCCGCGTGGTCGACAAGAAGGCGGCGCTGCTCCCGGCCGTCGCGGCCGTGCGCGACGAGGCGGCGCGCAGCTTCGGCGAGGGCGGGATCTACGTGGAGGCGTGCGTCACGTCCGCGCGCCACATCGAGATCCAGCTGGTCGTCGGCGCCGACGGGCGCGGCGCGAGCCTCGGCCTCCGCGACTGCTCGCTCCAGCGGAAACACCAGAAGGTCATCGAGGAGGCGCCGTCGCCGGTGGTCTCGGGCGAGCTCGCGACGCGCCTCGAGGAGGCCGCCGTGCGCCTCGGCGAGGCCGTCGGCTACCGCGGCGTCGGCACGGTCGAGTTCCTCGTCGACCCGGAGCGCGACTTCGCGCACTTCCTCGAGGTGAACACGCGCCTCCAGGTCGAGCACACCGTCACCGAGAGCATCGCCGGCGTCGACCTCGTCGAGGTGCAGCTCGACATCGCGCGCGGCCTCCCGTGGCAGCGCCCGACGTGGCCCTCGCGCGGGCACGCCATCGAGGTGCGCCTGAACGCCGAGGACCCCGAGCGCGACTTCCAGCCGAGCCCGGGCGTCGTGCGCGTCTTCAAGGCGCCGATGGGCCCCGGGATCCGCGTCGACAGCGGCGTCTCGGAGGGGCTCTCCGTGGCGCCCGAGTTCGACTCGATGATCGCGAAGGTCATCGCCTGGGGGCGCGACCGGGCGCAGGCGCGGGCGCGGCTCGCGCGGGCGCTGCGCGAGCTCGAGGTCGTCGTCGAGGACGGCGCCACGAACAAGGCGTTCCTCGCGAACCTGCTCGACGATCCCGCGTACATCGACGCGAGCGCCGACACCGGCTACCTCGACCGGCGCCAGAAGGACAAGGGCGCCCAGAAGGACGTCCCCGGGAGCTTCGAGGCGCTCTGCGCGGCGGCCATCCTCGCGCGGCGGCGCGTCGTCGGCGGGGCGATCGAGGTCTTCTTCGCGGACGTCCAGGGCGGGATCCCGTACCGCTTCATGGGGGCGCCGGCGCCCGTCGAGCTCGCGCTCCGCGGCGGCACCTGGACGTTCGAGGTCTACGTGACCGGCCCCGAGCGCTACCTCGTGGGCGTCGACGGCGTCTGGCTCGAGGCCGGCTGGCACGCGACGGGCGAGCGCTCGGCCGTGCTGACGCTCGACGGCGTCGAGCACGCCGTCCTCCACAGCGAGGGGAAGACCGGGATCGCCGTCGAGCTCGACGGCCACGCCCACCGCATCGAGCTCGCCGCGGGCGGGCGCGTCGCGGCCCCGGCGCCGGCGCTCGTCGTGGCGGTGCACGTCGCCGAGGGCGACACGGTCGCGGTCGGCGACCGGCTGTGCACGCTCGAGGCGATGAAGATGGAGGTGCCGGTGCTCGCGCGCGAGGCCGGGACGATCCGCACGGTCGCCTGCCGCGCGAACGCGCAGGTGCTCGCCGGGCAGACGCTCTTCGTGCTCGAGGCGGACGGCGCCGAGGCGACGCAGTCGGGCGGCGGGACGCAGCGCGAGACGGCCGTGCGCCCGATGGCGTACCTCTTCGCCGACGGCGGCGCCGATCCGAGCGTGACCGACCACCTCGACGAGGCCGCGGCGCGCGCGGTCGTCGAGGACGTCGCCGCCATCGTGCGCGCGCGGCTCCTCGGCTGGGAGCTCCCGGGCGCGCTCGCGGCGCAGGCCGACGAGGTGCTGCTCGCCGAGGCCCGCTTCCGGAAGCTCCGGCGCCCCGAGCGCTGGCGGCCGCTCGCCGAGCTCGTCGGGCTCTTCTCGGACGTCGAGCAGATCTTCGTGCGCGACCTCGCCCTCGGCGAGAGCGGCGGCCCGCAGAAGGCGGAGCGCGCGTTCTACGACCACTGCCGGCACCGCGGGAAGAAGGAGGCGACGGCCGAGATCCGCCCCTTCCTCGCGACCGCGCTCGCGCACTACGCGGTCGCCGCCGACGCGACCGGCCCGGCCATGGAGGAGGCCCTCTGGCGCCTCGCCGTAGCCCACGGCGACGCCGAGCGGCAGCGCGTGACGAACGGGCTCCTGCGCGTGCTCATGGCGCTCCACGCCGCGGGCGACAACTTCGAGGACATGCGCGAGCTCCCGCTCTACCTCGCGCGCACGGCGGAGGCCGCGCGGGCCGACTACCCGATGCTCCGCGACAACGCGCAGCAGGCGCGCTACCTCATGTTCCGCCGCGCGCGCGCCGAGGCGCCGCGGCGGGCGCGACCGCTCGGCGTCGAGCTCGCGGCCCCGGGGGGCACGGCCGAGCAGCCGCCGATCGAGGCGCTCCTGCGGCGCCTCTATGGGGCGGAGGCGTCGATGACGCCGGTGTCGTCGACGGTCCTCGGCGTGGGATGCCGCGCGATCGTGGGCGAGAGCGGCGTCAGGAGCCTCGCGGCGCTCGTGCCGGTCGCGCTCGTGCCGGCGGCGGTGCGCGCGCTCGGGCCCGCGATGCAGGAGCAGGCGGCCGGCGGGCGCTTCGAGGTGCACCTGGTGCTCGCGGGCGGCGTCGCGACGGACGCGCGGGTGGCGGCCGTGCTGCCGGCGCTGCCGCGGCTCCCGGAGGTGACGCGGGTCGCCGTGTCCTGGAGCGAGGACGGCGTCACGGCGCGGCACCGGAGCTGGATCCCCGCGGCCGACGGGAGCGGGCGCTGGGAGGAGGAGACGCGCTTCGGCGGCGTCCACCCGGAGCGCGCGCGGCGGCTCGAGCTGTGGCGCCTCGACGGCTTCGACCTCGAGCGCCTCGACGCGGCCGATCCGGTGCTCGTCTACCGCGTGCGCGCGAAGACCAACGCGAAGGACGAGCGCATCGTCGTGTACGCGGAGGTCGGCTCCGTGCCGGCCATCGCCGACGGCGGCTTCGCGGCCGGCAGCGATCGGCGCGAGTTCGACTGGGTCCTCGCCGAGTGCCTCCGCGCCGTGCGCGAGGCGCAGGCCGAGCGGGACGCCCGCCGGCGATATTATCTCAATCGAATCATTCTCCACTTCGAGCAGCCGATCACGGCGACGACGAAGGGGCTCGCCGCGGTGGCGCGGCGCTTCGAGGGCCCGACGCGCGGGCTCGGGCTCCAGAAGGTGACGGTGCAGGCGCGGGTCGTGCGCGACGGGGTCGTCGAGCGGCGCGTGCTCTCGTTCGCGAAGCGCGGGCGGCACCGCCTCGAGGTGCACGACGGGACGCCGTCGTGCGCGCCGATGCGGCCGGCGACCGAGTACCAGGTGCGCGCGGAGCAGTGCCGCCGGCTCGGCGTCATCTACCCGTACGAGATCGTGCGCTCCCTCGAGGGCACGGCGGGCGCGGACGCGGCGATGACGCCGCACCCCGACATGGCGAACGGGCGCTTCGTGGAGCTCGACCTCGACGCGGGCGGCGCGCGCCTCGTCGCCGTGGAGCGGCCCTTCGGCGAGAACGTCGCGGGCATCGTCTGCGGGCTCGTGACGCACACGACGAAGAAGCACCCGGAGGGGATGACGCGCGTCTTCCTCGCGAGCGACCCGACGAAGGCGATGGGCGCGCTCGCGGAGCCCGAGTGTCGGCGGATCATCGCCGCCATCGACCTCGCGGCGGAGCGGCGCGTGCCGCTCGAGTGGCTGCCGGTGAGCGCGGGCGCGCTCATCTCGATGGAGAGCGGCACCGAGAACCTCGACTGGACCGCGAAGGTGCTGCGGCGGATCGTCACGTTCACGGAGGCGGGGGGCGAGATCAACATCGTCGTCGCCGGCGTGAACGTGGGAGCGCAGAGCTACTGGAACGCCGAGGCGACGATGCTCATGCACACGCGCGGCGTCCTCATCATGACCACCGACGGGAGCATGGTGCTCACCGGGAAGAAGGCGCTCGAGGTTTCGGGCAGCGTCGCGGCCGAGGACGAGCGCGGGATCGGCGGCTACGAGCGCATCATGGGGCCGAACGGGCAGGCGCAGTACAGCGCGCGGAACCTCGGCGACGCGTACCGGATCCTCTTCGAGCACTACGCCTACACCTACGTCGTGCCCGGCGAGAAGGGCGTGCGGCGGCAGGCGACGGCTGACCCCGTGGCGCGGAGCGTGCTCGCGAGCCCGTACCGGGCGACCGCGGGCGAGAGCTTCGAGACGGTCGGCGACATCTTCAGCGCCGAGGCGAACCCCGGGCGGAAGAAGCCGTTCGCGATCCGCGAGGTGATGCAGGCGGTCGTCGACGCCGACGGGGGCGTGCTCGAGCGCTACGCCGACATGGAGGGCGCCGAGACGGCGCTCGTCTGGGACGCGCACGTCGGCGGGCACGCGGCGTGCGTCATCGGCTTCGAGGGCCGCTCGCTCACGCGGCGGGGCGCGGTGCCGCTCGACGGGCCCGACGCGTGGACGGCGGGGACGCTCTTCCCGACCGGCAGCAAGAAGGTCGCGCGGGCGATCCGGCAGGCGAGCGGCAACCGGCCGGTCGTGTGCCTCGCGAACCTGTCGGGCTTCGACGGGAGCCCCGAGTCGATGCGGCGGCTCCAGCTCGAGCTCGGCGCCGAGATCGGGCGGGCGGTCGTCGACTTCGACGGGAGCATCGTCTTCGTGGTGGTGAGCCGCTACCACGGCGGCGCCTACGTGGTCTTCTCGAAGGCGCTCAACGATCGCCTCGTGGCGATGGCGGTCGAGGGGAGCTACGCGAGCGTCATCGGCGGGGCGCCGGCGGCGGCCGTCGTGTTCCCGCGCGACGTGCAGCGGCGCGCCGAGCGCGACCCGCGGATGCAGGCGCTGCGCGACGCCATCGAGGCGGCGCCGCCGACCGCGCGCGAGGGGCTCGTCGCGGAGCTCGAGGTGCTGCGGGCGGAGCTCGTGCTCGAGCACCAGGGGGCGGTCGCGCGCGAGTTCGACGCGGTGCACACGGTGCAGCGCGCGGTGGCGGTGGGGTCGCTCGACGCGGTGGTGGCGCCGGCGGAGCTGCGGCCCGCGATCGTGCAGGTGCTCGACAAGGCGGCCGAACAGGACGGCGCCGGGGCGGCGAAGAAGAGCCGGCGTGCGAGCCCCGTCGCGATCGGCTGACGCTTCCGACTGAAGGGTTTCTTCTCGGCGCCGCGATGGGGTATCGTGCTGCCTCCGGGGTCGGCGAGAGACACGAGAGCGTTTCGATGAGAGATCATCAGAGCGGTCGCGCTGCAGAGGCGCGTGAGGTCCAGCTGCGGGAGAGTGGTGACGACGGCGCTCAGGCGCCGATCGACGCCCACGTCATGCCCGGCGTGGCGGTGACGTCGCTCGCCGCGCTCCAGGCTGCCGGCGGCAACATCCAGATGGCCTCGTGGGCCGCCGTCCAGCGCGAAGGCGGCGGCGGCGGCGGCACCGAGGCCGTCCACGCGGCGGCCGCCGAGGGCGTCGCGGGCAGCGGCTCGTCGATGCCGCACGGCGACGCGATCCAGAGCGCGTTCGGCCGCCACGACGTGAGCGGGATCCAGGCCCACGTCGGGGGCAAGGCCGCCGAGGCGAGCAGCGCCATCGGCGCCGAGGCCTACGCGACCGGGAGCTCGGTCGCGTTCAAGGACGCGCCGAGCCTCCACACGGCCGCGCACGAGGCGGCGCACGTCGTGCAGCAGCGCGCCGGCGTGTCGCTCGCGGGCGGCGTCGGGCAGAGCGGCGACAGCTACGAGCAGCACGCGGACGCCGTCGCGGACGCCGTGGTGTCCGGGAAGTCGGCCGAGCCCATCCTCGACAAGATGGCGGGCGGCGGCGCCGGCGGCGGCGTGCAGAAGAAGGCCGTGCAGCGCGAGGACACGCCGCCCGGGCCGGCGCCGAGCGGCGCGGGGGCCCCAGGGAGCCCCGCGCGGACCTGGGCCGACGGCGGGTCCTGCTCCCGTGACGCCGGCGCACGCGCCCCCCGGGCCGACGACGGGCCCGACGCCGACCCCCGCGCCCAGCGGTGCCGGGGCGGCCGGCTCGGACCCCGAGGCCGAGTGGCGGTCGTTCGTCGCGGGCATCGCGGATCCCGGCGCCAAGGCGGCGGCCGGGACCCTGACCGGCGGCGACCGGGAGAAGTTCAAGGCGCTGAACCCCGCGAGCCAGCGCACGTTCGGCGCGATCAGCCCCGCGCTCCGCCCCGAGTTCTTCACGCTCGCGCCGTGGCCGGACCAGAACGCCGTGACCGTCATGGTCGCGAACCCGACGCACCTCGCGCAGTACGCGGGGCTGAACCCGGCGCACCGCCCGGCGTACCGCGCGCTCACGCCGGACGAGCGCGGCGACATGGTGCCGATCGCGTCGACCTACGTGGCGCAGCTCCTGACCGATCCGAACGCGCTCGCCGAGTGGCGCACTTGGCGCAACGTGGCGGTCATCAAGGAGGATCCGACGGTCTGCGCCGCGCTCGGCGTGAACCCGGACGACCCGCTGAAGTTCGCCGAGGAGGTCGGGAAGCTGTCGTCGGGCAAGGCCGGCGAGCGCCTGCGGCGGCTCGTGACGGAGACCGGCTTCGAGGTGCCGACGCACCGCGAGGACTCGCTCAAGGACGTGCAGACGCGCGTGAAGGGCGGCGCGGACGCGTGGCAGGCGATGCGCGACGCGACGGACACGTGGGTGCTCAAGGGCAAGCTCACGAAGGGGGACGGCGCGTTCCCGACGGTGCCGCTCATGAAGGCGGTGCCGTACATCAACATGATCAAGTACAGCGATCCCTCGCCGGCCTTCGTGACGGATCTCCTGAAGGCGAACGGCAAGGACGACGCCGCGGGGCGCGCGGACTGGGCGGCCCACAAGGGCGACCGCGCCGAGGCCTATTTCACCGAGTGGAAGAAGAAGGGCGGGGTCTTCAACCCGCAGGTCCACACGCCGGCCGCGACGATCCAGGGACGCGGCGCCGCGGGCGCCTACTGGATGTACGGCGGCGACAAGGCGGTGCTCGTGGACCCGGCGACGTCGGGCCAGGACATCGTGCAGCTCTGCGCGATCGAGGAGTCGCCCGAGTACAACCACGGCTTCTGCATCGTCGAGCTCCCGAAGTCGGACCCGGGCCTCGACGGGAAGGTGCGGCGGCCGACGATGTGGGACGGCATCACCTTCGACCAGTTCGCCGCGATCGACGATCCGTCGAAGTGCTACGGCGTGACGAGCGGCGGCGCGCCCGAGGTCGTGATCGCGCCGACGAACCTGTCGGCCTGCACCATCCTGCGGAAGATCAACGGATAGGCAGGGAGGCGCACCTTGACCCCGAGCGAAGCGCGCAAGCGCCTCCGTGATCTCGAGAGCGACGAGAGCTACTCGAAGCACAGCGACGGGCTCGCCCCGCTCGCCGACGGTTACGCCGCGGCCGACGCGGGGGCGCAGGCCGCCGCGCACGAGGCGGTGTGGGCGCTCGTGTCGTCGGGTGACGCCGAGGAGCGCGCCTACGGGGAGCGCGTGTGGGGGGCGATCCCGCCGCCAGCGAGCTTCGCCGACCGCGTGGCCGACCTCTACGTGAAGGCGCCGAGCGAACGGCTCGCGCAGCTCCTCGCCGGGCACCTCGGGGCGTCGCTCTCCGAGGCCGCCGCGGAGCGGCTGATGGACTACTTCCTCGCGCACCCGGGCGAGCAGGTGAAGCTCGCGCCGGCCGTGCTCGCGGCGCCCGGGACGACGCCCGAGGTGCTCGCGGCCTTCGAGCAGCTCGTGCGCGACGCGAACGACGTGATGACGCTCTACGAGCTCTACGGCGCCGCCGGCCTCGGCCACGAGGAGCAGCGCTTCTACGCGGCCTGCCGCGGGAAGGCGCCGGCGCTCCTGAGCGAGCTCGAGGACCTGCTGATGACCTCGGCGAAGCAGGAGCTGCGGGCGGCCGTGGGCGACTTCCCGCGCGCCTGATCTCGATCGCGACGGCGCGCGTCTCGTTCCGGTCGTCAGGCGACCGGGAGGAGCGGGTAGCGCGCGCGGTCGAGGCGCCCGTCGGCGCCGAGCGGCACCCCCGGCGGGAGGCGCGCCGCGTCGATGGCGGCGTCCGCGCTCGCGACGTGGGCGACGAGCGTGCGGCGCGCCAGGTCCGTGGTGTTCTCGAAGCTGCCGTGGAACGTGAGGGCGTGGTGCACGCTCACGTCGCCCGGCGCGAGCTCGACGGCCACCGCCCCCGCCATGCCGCGCGCGCGCAGGGCCTCGGGGCGCCCGTCGCGCACGAGCGCGTCGCCCTCGTCGCTGCGCGCGAGCCCCTCGCGGTGGGTGCCGTCGAGCACCCACATGCAGCCGCTCGCGACGGTGCACGGGCCGAGCGCGAGCCGCACCGACGCGGTCGCGAAGCCCGCGACGAACCCGAAGTAGGCGGCGTCCTGGTGCCACGCGAGGCGCGCTCCAGGGCGCGGCGGCTTCACGAGCAGCACGTCCTGGAGCAGCTGCACGCGACGCGCCCCGAGCATCGCCGCCGCCGCCGCGAAGGGCCGCCGCTCACGGAGCCAGGCCGCGAGGGCCGGGTGCCGCCGCGACGGCTCCGTCACCTGGGGGACCCCCTCGTCGCCCACCATCGACGCGGCCACGGTCGTCGGGAGCAGCGCCTCCGACGCCGCCGCGAGCGCCGCGGCCGCGGGCGCCGCCACGGCCCCTCGCACCACGGCCCAGCCGTGCTCCGCGAAGTGTGCCACCGCCGCCTCGAGCGCCGCGTCCATGGCCCCGACGCTGCCACGCCGGCGCGCGCCCGGCAACGCCTCGCCCGCTGGCGCGCCGCCTTCGCCCGGGTATAATCGAGCGCGCTCACCCAGCACAGCCACCCGCGCCATCGAGAGAGGACCGCGCCTTGCTCCGGGAACGCCTCGCCCGCCTCGTGCCCCCCATGCTGCGCGCCGTCCACGGCTCCGCCGAGGACGAGGCCGCGTTCGACGCCTACCGCACGACGATGACGACTCACCTCGGCGTGCTCGCGTCCGTCATCATCTTCCTCTTCACCGTGATCTGGTGGCCCACGGACCCGCTCGTCATGCCCGACGAGCGCCACGTCGCCGTGTTCTTCGACCTCCGCGTCCGCGCGGTGGTCGTCGAGGTCGCCGCCCTCCTCGTGTTCGCCGTCTGGCGCCCCGGCGGCCGCGTGCCGCTCGTCGCCGCCCCGCTCTTCTACGCGGCCCTCATGGCGACCTTCGGCTACTCCCTCGGCGAGCTCGGCGGGCCGGACCTCACGTGGCTCGCGAACGCCTACCTCGGCGTCGTCCCGGCCGCGTTCATCCCGCTGCG
The DNA here is from genome assembly GCA_020632715.1 of Deltaproteobacteria bacterium. GTDB lineage: Bacteria > Myxococcota_A > UBA9042 > PHBI01 > PHBI01 > JACKFA01. The sequence goes on along the minus strand of JACKFA010000013.1, from coordinate 127,672 downwards.
GCTCCCGGGTCGCCTCCTCGGGACGGCCATCATCGCTGCTGCGCTCCCGCTCGCCTTCTTCCTGCCCTTCCCCGCCAACTGGGCCGCGCCGACGGCTCAAGGCCAGGTCAGCTTCCTCGTGTTCGCCGCGCTCTTCACGGTGGCCATCGGCGAGCTCTACCTCCGCATCATGCGCCGCGCCTTCTTCGACCGCCGCGCCGCGGACGCCACGAGCGCCGAGCTCGCGGCCTTGACCGACTCCCTCTCCGCCACGGTCGCCGAGCGCACGAGCGACCTCCGCGCGCTCGCGCTCCACCTCGACGGCGTGCAGGAGGGGGAGCGGCGCCGCATCGCGCGCGAGCTGCACGACAACCTCGGGCAGGGGCTCACGGCGATGCGCTACACCGTCGCGCGCCTCGAAGACCGCGTCGCGCGCCGCCCCGACGAGGCGCAGGCCCTCATCGAGGACCTCGCCGCGCTCATCGACGGCACGACGAGCACCGTGCGCGGCTTCGTCTCGACCCTGCGGCCGCGGATCCTCGACGATCTCGGCCTCCTCCCCGCCGCCGAGTGGCTCCGCGACTACGTCGTCAAGACCGCCGGCCTCCCGTGCGAGCTCGTCGCCTCCGACGCCTTCCGCGCCGCGGTCGCCGCCGACGACGGCCACGCCTTCGACGCCGACGTGAACCTCGTCGCCTTCCGCGTGCTCCAGGAGGGCAGCACGAACGCGCTCAAGCACGGCGCGCCCGGCCACCTGACGCTCGGCCTCGACCTCGTGGGCGACGCGCTCGTCGCGAGCGTCGCCGACGACGGGCTGGGCTTCGACGCGGCCGCCGCGACCGAGGGCTTCGGGCTCCTCGGCCTCCGGGAGCGCGTCCACGCCTGCGGCGGGCGCTTCACGGTCACGACGGCCCCGGGCCAGGGGGCGCGCCTCGCGGCGGAGATCCCGCTCGCCCCCGTCCCTGCCGCCATCGCGCCGGCGACGATCGGCGAGGTCGCGACGACGGAGGCGCGACCGTGACGATCCGGGTCTTCATCGCCGACGATCACGGCGTCGTGCGCGTCGGGCTCAAGCAGGTCCTCACGGAGCTCGGCGGCTTCGAGGTCATCGGCGAGGCGACCGACGGGCGCCAGGTCCTGAACGCGGCCGACCTCGGGCGCGCCGACGTGCTCGTGCTCGACCTCTCGCTCCCCATCGTGAACGGCGTCGAGGTCCTCCGCCGCGTGCGCCGGAAGCACCCGACGCTGCCGGTGGTCGTGCACTCGATGCACCCCGAGGACCAGTTCGCCGCGCGCGTGCTCAAGGGGGGCGCCGCCGCCTACGTCTCGAAGGAGCGGCCGCCCGGCGACCTCGTCCTCGCCGTGGAGCGCGCCGCGCGCGGCCTCGTGGAGGCCCCGGAGGCCGACGAGGCCGACGCCGCCGCGCCGCACACGACGCTCACGGCCCGCGAGCACCAGGTCTTCATGCGCCTCGTGAGCGGGCTCCCGGTCGCCGACATCGCCGCCGAGCTCGACGTGCACTCGTGCACGGTGTCGAACCACCTCGCGAACGTGCGGCGGAAGCTCGGGCGCCACAGCGTGGCGGACCTCGTCGCCTACGCGCTCGCCGAGGGGCTCCTGGACGCGCCGCCCCCGACCGACTGATCAGGGGATCGAGACGTCCACGACGCAGCCGAAGCTGCGCGCCTCGACGCACGGCGCGTCGACGAGGCAGGCGTCGGCGGGAACCCACGCGGCGCAGCGCCCGGCCTCGTCGAAGTTGGGCTGGACGCTCGCGCAGAAGGGCGGATCGCCCGCGCCGCCCGCGTCGACCCAGGCCCAGGGCTGGTTTCCGCCGTCCGCCTGGCGGAGCGGCGCCCACAGGGTCCCGGTGGCGCCGAGCGACTGCGCGATCGCGGCGAGGCTCGCCTCGTGGGCGGCGGTGGTGGGCATGGCGAGCACGGCGCCCTCGACGCTGCAGCGCGTGCGCGCCTCGCTCCAGGTGAGGGGGCCGGGGCAGGCGAGGAGCTCGTGGGTCGCGTCCCAGGCGCTGCGGACGAGGTCGTGGTGGCAGGCGCCGTCGGCGCCGCAGGTGTCGGTGGTGCAGGCGACGCCGTCGTCGCAGAGGTCGGCGGGCACGACGTGCACGCAGCCGTCGCGCTCGCTGCAGCTGTCGACGGTGCAGGGGTCGCCGTCGTCGCAGCCGAGGTCGTCCGTCGTGCAGAGGCCGTCGGCGCCGACGACGTCGTTCGTGCAGGGGTCACCGTCGTTGCAGCGGATCTCGCAGAAGAAGGGGAGCGCCTCGGCGCAGTCGGCGGTCAGCACGCAGCCGTCGGCGGCGCCGAAGGCGCGGCAGAGGGCCGGGACGACGCGCTTGTCGGCGGGGCAGCCCTCGGGGCTCGCGGGGCTGACCCAGGCCGTGCCGAGGCCGAGCTCGGAGAGCATCTGGGCGTAGAGGGCGGCGTCCTCGGGGGTCTCGACGAGGCCGGGGTCCTCGCCGCGGTCGATGCAGGCGGCGGCGGCGTCGGTGCCGGGCGTGGCGCCCGGGCAGAGGCGGACGCGGCGGGCGCCGAGGTCGACGAGCTGCTCGACGTGGACGCAGCCGGCGTGGGGATCGCAGGCGTCGACGGTGCAGGGATCGGCGTCGTCGCAGTCGGGGGCGGCCATGACGCAGGCGCCGTCGAGGCAGCGCGGCACGAGGCAGGCGTTGGGCGGGACGATGCCGGTGCCCGCGCACTGGGCGTCGATCGTGCACTCGGGGGTGACGGTGTCCGCGGTCGTGTCCGTGTCGGGGTCGGCGTCCGTGTCCGGGTCGGCGTCCGCGTCCGGGTCGGCGGCGGCGTCCGTGTCGGCGTCGGCGTCCGCGTCCGCGGCGGCGTCCGTGTCGGCGTCGGCGTCGGCGTCGGCTTCCGCGTCCGCGGCGGCGTCGGGGTCGGTGTCGGCGACGGCGTCGGCGTCCGCGGCGGCGTCCGTGTCCGCGTCGGCTTCCGCGACCGCGTCCCCCCCGACATCGGCCGCGACGGTGTCGCCGCCGCCTGCCGCGTCAGCGCCCGCGCTGCCGCCGTCGTCGCCGCACGCGACCAACGCCACGACCGCTGCCACCGCCAGGTAGAACACCACCCCACGACGCATCGCCACACCTCTTCGCTTGCGCTTCGCTGTACGTGAACGTCATTCACACTACGCCAGGCGCGGGACGTCCGCCAGAACGATCTCGTCGCCGCCGTGGTTGTGCGGCGACGCCGCGCTGGTCATGATGCCCTTTGAAAACCCTTGAGCGCCTTCGAGGCTCCATGTCGCGACGCATCGCCGCCCTCACCCTCACGCTGCTCCTCGCCGCCGTCGCCGCCCTCGCCTCGCGCGCCTCGGCCGAGCCCCCGGCCGCCCCCGCCGCGGCCGAGCCCCCCGCGCCCGCCGCGCCGCCCCCGCCGCCCGCCACCCACTCGGCCGTCGACGACCTCGAGCGCTTCCAGGTCGAGCTCTTCCGCACCGCCGCCCCCTCGGTGGTCCTCATCAAGGCCGGCCGCAAGCTCGGCAGCGGCTTCTTCATCACCGAGGGCGGCCTCATCCTCACGAACCGCCACGTCGTCGGCTCGGAGCGCGACGTCAAGGTCGTCCGCTACGACGGCGTCGAGCTCCGCGGGCACGTCGTCGAGCACGCCGACCGCAGCCTCGACCTCGCCGTCGTGAAGGTCGACGTCCCCTCCGTCCGCCCCCTCCGCCTCGCCCCGATGTCGACCCTCCGCGTCGGGAGCTGGGTCGCCGCCATCGGCCACGGCGAGGGCGGCGGCTGGACCTTCACGACCGGCATGATCTCGAACCTCTACGCCATCGACCACGAGGACCCGGTCATCCAGACCCAGATCCCCATCAACCCCGGCAACTCCGGCGGCCCCGTCCTCGACAAGGAGGGCCGCGTCATCGCCATCGTCACGGCCTACATCGAGGGCGCCAACAACGTGAACTTCGCCATCCGCGTCGACGCCGCCTTCAAGCACCTGAAGAGCCTCGCCGAGGCCTGCGACGACTGCCTCGTCGTCCGCACCCGCGTCGACGCCCCCGTCTTCGTCGACGACGCCCTCGTCGGCAAGGGCCCGCGCGTCCTCCTCGTCGTCACCCCGGGCCATCACCACGTGCGCACGCAGATCGGCAGCCGCGAGGAGGCGAAGGACGTCGACTTCCCCGCCGACCGCGACGTCGACTTCGCCACGGGCGTCGGGGACGCCACCGTCGGCGCCTCACGGAGCGAGCGCGCCGAGCAGGTCTCCGTCCTCGAGCTGCCGCGCGACCTCACCGAGTGCGAGAAGATCCTCCCGTACTGGATCGGCCGGTCGGTCACGGTCACGCTCGCGGACGGCACCAGCGTCACCGGCGAGCTCATCGAGGCCCGCGGCATCGAGCGCCTCGGCCTCGCCCTCCCGAACGGCGAGCGGCGCCGCATCGCGCTCTACGACGTGCAGCGGGTCAAGCGCGACCGCTGAGCACGCGGGCGGCCGGCGGGAGCGGGCCACCCTGCCCCGCCCTCGCCGGCCGCGTCGTCGCCGCCTCGGTCAGCGCGCGCTCACCTCGTCACTGCGCCGGCCCGAGCGGGGTCACCGTGACCTTGATGTGCTGCGTCACAGGCGTGCCGTACTCGGCCGCGGTGACCTCGCGCACGGTGTCGTCCGGGTCGGCCGGCCCCTCGGGCTTCCCGCCGTGCACGCCGATCGCCAGCTCCTCGTCGGCCTCGGTGCCGGCGTCGTAGATCGCGACGCCGCCCGTCACGTCACCGGAGACCGGCGTCGTGCCGCTGAAGAGGGGCAGCCCGTCGTCGGGCGTCGCGAAGAACCAGTCGTTCGACGCGCCGTACATCATCACGAACGACAGCATGTCCCCCGGCGACGCCGTGATCTCCTGCTCGTACGACCCGCCGGGCCCGATGGGGCCCGGGTCCGACTTCCCGACCGGCACGGCGGCCGTCCCGTAGAGGACCCCGCCCGCCGGCAGCATGTCGCTGTAGGTGCCCGCGAGGACCGAGACGTCGCCTGTCTCCGCGACCGCCTCGAGCCCCATCCCGTAGTCGGGCTCGCCCACCGTGAAGAACGGCATGCCGCCGTCGTGCACGAGCCACACGGCCGGCGAGAGCGGGGTCGCGACGCCGCTGTGCATCGGGAGCGCGGCCGCGAGCGCCGCGATGTCGCCGCCCTCGGCGATGCCCTCGAGGCCCTCGCCGCGGTCGGGCGCGCCCTCGCTGAAGATCGGCTCCGTCGTGGTGCCGAGCGCCCAGACGCCCGGCGAGACGCGCACGGGCTTGCCGCCCTCGCTCGTCATGAGGGTCACGCCGTCCTCCGAGACGTTCTCGATGCGCAGCGTGAACGTGCGCGTCGCGGCGTCCGCGGAGAGCGTGACCGCGATCATGTCGGCCACGGCGGGGCGCGTGAAGGACGACCCGTCGGTGAGCGTGGTCGTCAGCGGCACCTCGCGCACGTCGGTGTCCGGGTCGGCCGCGCCCGGGCCGTCGGTCGAGTCCTTCTGCTTCGGCCCCGTGTGCGCGCCGACGGCGGGCTCCTCGTCGACCTCGGTGCCGGCGTCCCAGAGCTTCACCTGGGCGGTGACGTCGCCCGTGACGGGGTTCTTGTCGCTGTCGAAGAGCGCGATGCCCATCGGATCGGGCGCGAAGAACCAGTCGTTCGACTGCCCGAACATCGTGGCGAAGACGAGCCGGTGGCCCGGTCCCGCCGTGAACGTGACCTCGTAGGCCTCGCCGGGGGCGATGGGGCCTGGGTCGGTGGCGCCGACCTTCACCGCGAACGAGCCGGCCTTCCGGTTCGTGAAGGGCGCCACGTTCTCGATGGTGACCTTGAAGCGCTGGGCGCCGTCGGTGGTGGTGGAGCCGCCGTCGTCGTCGGAGCACGCGGGGAGCCCGGCGAGCGCCGGACAGACGAGTGCGACGACCTGCAGAACAGGTGAGAAACGCATGATGAGCCTCCGTGTTGCGGCGCACCCGCCGGCGCGCCGTGCCATCTGGCAGGCTCTACGACCCCGCCCTCGCAGGGGTTACAGTCGCCGGCACCGAAATCGCTCGACGCGGGGCGCCCCGTGCTTAGCCGCGACCGCCCGGGAGGCGGCTCCGAGCGCCGTCGGCAGCGTCAGAGCTTTTTCTCGAGCTCGGGGGTCAGCCCGGGCGCCACGAGCTCGACGGTGCCGTCCTTCGCGAGGAGGACCAGGGTCGGCGTGGACTTCACCTTGAAGCGCATCGCGAAGCGCCACTCGGGATCCCAGATGGTCGGGTAGTCGAGCTTCTGCTTGTCGACGTAGGCCTTGGCGGCGTCGCGCTCCGAGTCCATGACAACGCCCACCACGTCGAGCTCGCCCTTCTTGTCGTGGGCGAGCTTCAGGAAGTTCGGCGTCTCGCGGCGGCAGATCGGGCAGAAGTTCGCCGCGAACACGAGCAGCGTCCGCCGCTCGAGGTGTTTGAGATCCAGCGTGACCTTCCCGCCGGTCGGGCTGTCGAAGGTCTCCGGCGTCGCCTTCTCCTCGGCCTTGTCGGGAGGCACGACGTCCGCGGCCGCGCGCGGCGCGGGCAGCGCGAGGGCGAAGGTGGCGACGAGGGCGGCGACGACGAGGTGGGTGGCGGTGCGCATGGCGAGCAGGATGCCACGTCCGGCGTCGGCTGGCGACGTCCGCGGCGATGGCCGGGTGGAACGAGGCGTGCAGACCAGCGTGGCCGCCACGGAGCCGGAGCGAGCCATGGAAGACGAGAACAGCACGGGCGGCCGACGCGCCGCGCCGCAGGACGAGCGACGGATCGCGCCAGGAGGTCCCACGCCTGCCGGGACTGGGGCGTTCTGTCCCGATCCGGCGGGAGGAGCGCCATGAGCGACCGCGCTCCCAAGACGACCCTGGTCGTGAACGGCCGCGCGCGCGAGCTCTCGCTCGACCCGCGCACGACCCTCCTCGACGCGCTCCGCGACCACCTCGACCTCCCCGGCACCCACAAGGGCTGCGACCACGGCCAGTGCGGCGCCTGCACGGTGCTCATCGGCGGGGAGCGCGTGCTCTCCTGCCTCGCGCTCGCCGTGATGCACGACGGCGACGAGATCACCACGGTCGAGGGGCTCGCGGCGCGCGCCGGCGCGGGCGACGCCCCCGAGGCGCTCGGCGCGCTACAGGCCGCGTTCGTCGCGCACGACGCCTTCCAGTGCGGCTTCTGCACGTCCGGCCAGCTCTGCTCGGCGACGGCGCTCCTCGCCGAGCTCGCGCGCGGCGATCTGAGCGTCGTGACGCCGGACGACGACACCGTGCGCGTGACGGGCGACGAGATCCGCGAGCGCATGGCCGGGAACCTCTGCCGCTGCGGCGCCTACCCGAACCTCGTGGCGGCCATCGCCGAGGTCGCGGGCCAAGGCGAGGAGGGCGCGTCATGAGGCCCTTCGGCTACGAGCGCGCCGAGAGCGCCGTCGCCGCCGCGCGACGGGCCGCCGACACCGGCGCCACCTTCATCGGCGGCGGCACGAACCTCGTCGACCTCATGAAGCTCGGCGTGATGACCCCCGAGCGCCTCGTCGACGTGTCGCGCCTCCCGAACCGGGACATCGCCGACGCCGACGACGGCGGGCTCGCCATCGGGGCCGCCGCCACGAACACCGCCCTCGCGAACGACCCGCGCGTGCGCGAGCGCTTCCGCGTGCTCTCCCTCGCGCTGCTCTCCGGCGCGACGCCACAGATCCGCAACAAGGCGACCGTCGGCGGGAACCTCCTCCAGCGCACGCGCTGCCCCTACTTCTACGAGGTCGGCCTGCCCTGCAACAAGCGCGCGCCGGGCAGCGGCTGCGGCGCCCGCTTCGGCCGGAGCCGCGACGCCGCCGTCCTCGGCACGAGCGAGCACTGCATCGCCGCGCACCCCTCCGACATGGCCGTCGCGATGGTGGCGCTCGACGCGCGCCTCGGCGTGCGCGGCGGCGACGGCGACCTGCGCTGGCTCGACGTCGACGCGCTCCACCGCCTCCCGGGCGACCGCCCGGACCGCGAGCACGACCTCGCGCCCGGCGACCTCATCGAGACCGTGCGCCTCCCGCCGCCGCCGCCCGGGCGCCACGTCTACACCAAGGTCCGCGACCGCGCGTCGTACGCCTTCGCGCTCGTCTCGGTCGCCGTGGTGCTCGCCGTCGAGGACGGCGTCGTCACCTCGGCCCGCGTGGCCCTCGGGGGCGTCGCGCCGAAGCCGTGGCGCGCCCGCGCCGTCGAGGCGGCCCTCACCGGCGCCCGCGCGACGTGGCGCGCCTTCTGCGCCGCCGCGGAGGCGGAGCTCGCGCCCGCGCGCGGCCACGGCGACAACGACTTCAAGATCCCGCTCGCGCGGCGGGCCATCGCCGGGACCCTCGCCGAGGCCGCGGGGATCGCGCCCGAGGTGCCGACGGGCGGCAGGAGGGCGACCCCATGAGCGACACACCCCAGACGACCCCGCGCGAGGGAGGTCGCGCCGCCATCGGCGACGCCGTCCCGCGCGTCGACGGCCCGAAGAAGGTCACCGGCCGCGCGCCCTACACCGCGGACCACCGCCTCGACGAGGCGCCGCTCATCGGCTGGATCGTGCCGTCCAGGGCCGGGCGGGCGCGCGTCGACGCCGTCGACACGGCGCGCGCCCTCGACGTGCCGGGCGTGGTCGCGGTCCTGACGCACCGGAACGCGCCGAAGCAGGCGCCGCGCGGCACCCCGAGCGACGCCGGGCGCTTCTCGCAGTCCCACGCGCTCCTCGCGGCCCCCGAGGTGGCATGCTACGGCGAGCCCGTGGCGCTCGTGCTCGCGGAGACGCTCGAGGCGGCGCGCGAGGCCGCCGGCCTCGTCGAGGTCGCGCTGACGCCGCTCCCCGGGCGCTACGCGGTCACGGGCGACGAGCCGGACGAGGCGCTCGAGGTGCCGGACGACGTGGACGGCGGGATGCCGGCCGACATGTCCCACGGCGACTTCGACCTCGCCTGGGAGAAGGCCGAGGTGCGCGTCGACGCGACGTACGAGACGCTCGCGGAGCACGCGAGCGCGATGGAGCCCCACGCGACGCTCGCGACGTGGGACGGCGAGGAGCTCGTCGTGCGCGTCGCGATCCAGATCGTCGGGAGCGCCGTCGAGGCGCTCGCCAACACGCTCCGCCTCGACAAGGAGAAGGTGCGCGTCATCTCGCCGTTCATCGGCGGCGGCTTCGGCTCGAAGCTCGGGATCCACGACGACGCCGTCCTGGCCTCGCTCGGCGCCATCGCCACCGACCGCCCCGTGCGCGTGGTGCAGACCCGCCGCGATCTGTTCTCGAGCGCCCCGCACCGCGGCTGCTCGACGCAGCGCGTGCGCCTCGGCGCGAGCCGCGACGGGCGCCTGCTCGCCGTCGCGCACGAGAGCGTCATGCCGATGGCGCGCGGCTACGAGTTCGCCGAGCCGTGCGCGGCGAGCGCGCGGGCGTCGTACGCTTGCGACGGGATCCTCACGCGCCACCGCGTCGTGCGCGCCGATCTCCCGCGGATCGACAGCATGCGCGGCCCCGGCGAGGCCGTCGGCTCCCTCGCCTTCGAGTCGGCGGTCGACGAGCTCGCGCGCGCGCTCGAGCGCGACCCGGTCGCCTTCCGCCTCGCGAACGTCGCGGAGACCGAGCCCATCAGCGGCAAGCCCTTCGCGAGCTTCGACCTCCGGCGCTGCCTCGAGGTCGGCGCCGAGCGCTACGGCTGGTCGCGGCGCGCCGAGCGCGGGAGGCGCGACGGGCGCTGGCTCCTAGGCCACGGCGTCGCCAGCGCCACGCGCCCGAACTTCCTCATGGAGGCCAAGGCGCGGGTGCGCCTCGAGGACGACGGGCGCGCCGTCGCCGAGCTCGACATGACCGACATCGGCACGGGCTCGTACACGATCCTCTCGCAGATCGTGGCCGACACGCTCGAGCTCCCGCTCGACCGCGTCGAGGTGAGGCTCGGCGACTCGCGGTATCCCCAGACGGCCGGCTCGGGCGGCTCCTTCGGGGCGGCGAGCGCGGGCGGCGCGCTGCTCTCGGCGTGCCGGCGCCTCCGCGGGCAGCTCCGCGCGGGCGGCGGGCGCGAGGCCGAGGGGCACATCGAGCCCGGCGAGGACTTCGAGAAGTACGCGCAGTACATGACGGGCGCCCACTTCGTGGAGGTGGGCGTGGACGAGGTCACGAGCGAGGTGCGCGTCCGGCGCGCGGTCGGCGCCTTCTCGTTCGGGCGCGTGCTCAACCCGACGACGGCGCGCTCGCAGCTCTACGGGGGGATGGTCTTCGGGATCGGCGGCGCGCTGACCGAGGGGCTCCACCTCGACGAGCGCGTCGGCGCCTACATGAACCGTGACCTCGCGGGCTACCACCTGCCGACGGAGCGCGACGTGCCCGCGCTCGAGGTCGTGATGATCGGCGAGCGCGACGACCGCTGCGGGCTCCTCGGCTCGAAGGGGGTCGGCGAGCTCGGTCTGTGCGGCCTCGGCGCGGCGATCGCGAACGCCGTGTACGACGCCTGCGGGGCGCGCGTGAGGCGCTTCCCGCTGACCCCGGACGCCGTGATGGCGGCCCGCGCCGCGTGGTGAGCCGCGCGGGCGGGTGACGACGACGAAGACGAAGACGCCTCGCGCGACGCGGGGCCCAAGGAGACGACGACATGGGTGAGAAGCTCGAGAAGCTGAAGGACGTAGTCGGGAAGTTCGACCTCGCGATGCTGGTCACGCACGACAAGGACGGGCGGCCGCGCGCGCGGCCGATGGCGGTCGCGGACCTCGACGAGGACGACGCGGTCCTCTGGTTCGTCACGGGCAAGGAGGGCGGGAAGGCCGACGAGATCGACAAGGACGAGCGCTCCGGCGTGACGATGCAGTCGAAGACGCGGTACGTGAGCCTCTCCGGCCACGCCGAGCGCGTCTCGGACCCGGCGAAGCTCGACAGCCTCTGGCGCGCCCAGTACGACGCGTGGTTCCAGCACGGGAAGAAGGACGCGACGCTCCTCCGCTTCACCGCCGAGCGCGGCGAGTACTGGGACGCGAGCGGCGTGCACGGCGTCGGCTACGCGCTGAAGCTCGTGAAGGCCGTCGTCACGAAGGAGCCGCCGAACGTGACGCGCCAGGAGCACGGCAAGGTCGCGCTCTGAGCCGGGGCGGCGGCGCGCGGCTCGTCAGTTCCCGATGAGCGTCCCGAAGAGCTCGATCTCGCGCACGGCGTGGAACTTCTGGCTCGTCCCCGCCCACGACGGGAACGCCATCCGGAGCTTCGTGAACGTGCCGGTGGCGGTGATCGGGAACCACGCCTCGTAGCCGCCCTCGCCTGGCGACGTGACCCACTGGTGGAGCGTCACCCAGGAGGTGCCGTTCCACCCGTCGAGGGTCGTGCCGGCCGAGACGTTCGCGAGGTTGCCCCAGAAGAACGTCGGATCGACCACGGCGCGCCCGCCGAGGAGCTCCCACGTGATCGTCGCGGCGCCGTTCGTCGAGGTCCAGGTCGTCCCCGCGTTCGCCCGCGGATCGCCGACGAGCGTCGTGTAGGGCAGGTAGCCCGCGACGATGACGTCCGCGGACGCGACGGCCGAGCCGCGGCCGGTCGGGTTCGCGTAGGTCTCGGTGCCACCGAGGGTGCCGAGCTCCCAGAAGATCCCGTGGAGCGGGCTCAGGAAGCGCGTGGTCGGCGACGACTCGACCGGCCCGGGCTGCGCCGGGTAGCTCCAGGCGCCGAAGAGCTCGATCTCCGCGAGGCGGTGGCGCGTCGCGCCCGGGGCGGCGGCGATGACGAGGCGCACGGCGCTGACCGGGCCGCTCGGGGCCGCGGCGCCCCAGGCCTCGCCGTAGCGGTTGGTGGTCGTCGTGGCGGCCCAGGTGCGGAGCACCTCCCAGCCGCCCGCGGTCTGCGCCTCGAGCGTGGTGCCGGCGCCGAAGTTCGCGTACTTGAGCCAGTAGCCGTCGAGCGTGGCGGCGAGCCCGGGCGCGAAGGTCCAGGTGACGGTGAGCCCGGCGGCGTCGTCGTCCTCGAGGCGCCCCGCGTAGCCGTCGCGGTCGGTCGCCTTGTCGACGCCGAACGACCCCGCGAGGGCGTCGCTCGCGACCACCGTGTAGTCGTGGCTCCCGGTGTTCACGTCGGTCGCGGGGTTCACGTAGGTGAAGCGCCCGCCGCGCGTGCCGAGCTCGTAGTTCAGGCCGCGGAGATCGCCCGGGTAGAGCGCGCCGTCGTACCAGCCGTTGCCGTCGACGGTCGCGGCCGTGAGGAACTCGGGCGCGTTCGTTGTGGCGGTGACGGTCGCGGGGGCGGACGGCTCCGACGTGGTCGCGCCGGCGGTCGCGCTCACGGTGCAGCCGTAGGCGACGCCGAGGGCGAGGCCCGTGACCGTGGCGCTCGTGACGCCCGCGCCGACGGTCGCCGTGAGCACCCCGCCCGAGGCGCCCCCGTCGCAGGAGACGACGGCGCCGTCGGCCCCCGCGACGCTCGTGAAGGTGATGGTGGCGCTGCCGACGACGTCCTCGGTCGTGGCGGTCGCGCCGGTGATGGTCGGCGCCGCGAGGACCGGCGACGACGGCGTCGCCGCGCCGACCTCCCAGCTCGCGGAGAAGCCGTGGCCGGCGGTCGGCGTGTAGTCGACGACGACCTCGCTGCCCTCGCCGAGGCCGTGGCTCGCGCAGGTGAGCGCGCCGCCCGCGGCGACGAGCGGGGCGCTCCAGCGCACGAGCGGGTAGCGCATGCCGGCGGGGGTGTGGCCGTTGTCGAGCGGCTCGCTCGAGGCCGTGCCGGCGCCGGTGAGGGTGCAGGGGCCGAGGGTCGTGAAGGCGCCGGTGTTGAGGCCGAGGGCGACGTTCCAGTAGCCCTTCGCGTAGCCGGCGAGCTGCTCGACGTCGCGGTAGATGGCGGTCTGGAAGAGGAGCTCGTCGCTCGCGCCGGCGTAGGCGGGGTTCAGCTGGCCTGGACCCGCGGCGACGGGGACGGTGGCGGAGAAGCCGCCGCCGCCGGTGCAGCTGACGGCGACGTCGTCGAGGTGGAGCCAGGTGCTCTGGCCGCCGCCGGCGGTGCAGGCGAAGCCGACGACGGCGGTGACGCCGCGCGCGCCGGACACGGGATCGGTGAGGAGGCGGAGGGGGGTGCCCGGGGCGGACTCGCAGTCGAGCTTGGCCGAGCAGAAGACGTCGTCGAGCTCGATGGCGATGTCGAAGAAGCCCTGGTTCGCGCGGCGCGCGAGGGTGACGTCGAAGGCGGCGGAGGCGTCGGCGTTCGGGGTGCAGGGGACGGCGCGCACGAGGGGATCGCCCGTGGGCGCGGGGTTCATGAAGTCGACGCCCGCGGTGAGCTCGACGCCGCCGGCGACGACGCGGTCGATGACGAGGGAGACCGAGTTCAGAGCGACGTCGTCGCCGTTCGGATCGTCCTCGGCGTCGCAGGTGCCGACGTAGGTGAGGGAGCCGACGCCGTCGCCGTAGCCGTCGGCGTCGACCTGGCGCGACCACACGAGGTCGCCGGACTCGTTCCGGACGGCGAGCGTGTAGACGACGTCGTCGACGCCGTCGAGAGAGAGCGCCTGGACGTCGATGGCGACGCGGCCGCCGGGGTCGGCGGCAGGCGTCGTGTCGGCGGCGCAGGCGGCGAGCGACGCACAGGCGCCCAGCGCGAGGAGCAGGTTCTTCATGGAGGTGGTCCCGGGCGCGCTCGGCCGTGAGGCGCCCCGACCTAGCCCTAACGCGCGTGACAGGGCACCACAATGGCGCGGCGGCGGGCGGCGTCCGGTGTATTGTAACCATCGCTCCAATCGGCGCGCGCGGAGCGAGGTGGCGCGCGGCCGGCGGTCAGCGTCGGGCGAACGCGACGCGCACCGTGACCGGCCCGACGAGGAGGGCCTCCGCGGCGTCGCGGTACTCGGGGGCGACGTAGGCGAGGATCAGCGCGGGCGCGAGGTCGAAGCCGAGCGTGAGCGCGCCGCTGTCGGCGTCCCAGCGCGTGACCGCGACCGCGGGCGCGACGACGTCGTCGGGCCAGGTGTCGCCGCAGGTGGTGGGCGGCGCGAGCTCCCCGCCCGCCTCGCAGGTGGCGAGCTCGAGGATGGTGTCGAGGGTGCCGCCGCCGGCGGCGACGCCCTCGAGGCCGAAGGCGAGGCGGAGGTCGAGGCGGAGGGCCCACACGCCGTCCGCGACGGAGGCGACGGCGGCGTTGTCGCCGTGGGTGCCGATCGTCAGCGGGACCTCGTCGAGGAAGGCGCCGTCCGTGTAGAGGTCGATGGCGGTCGCCTCGAAGACGCCCGCGATGGGGTCGGCGGCGAGGGCGCCGTCCCCCGGGGCGCCCGTCGCGTGGACGCCGAGGGTGGCGGCGGCCTCGGAGCGCTCGAGGGCGACGCAGCTCGCGGTGCACGTGGAAGTGACCGTGTCCGGGGCCGCGGCCGTGTCCGCGGCCGTGGCCGTGTCCGTGTCCGTGTCCGTGGCCGTGTCCGCGGCCGTGGCCGTGTCCGCGACCGTGGCCGTGTCCGCGGCCGTGTCCGCGACCGTGGCCGTGTCCGGGTCCGTGTCCGCGACCGCCGTGTCCGTGTCCGCGACCGCCGTGTCGCCGACGACGTCGGCGACACCGACGTCTCCAACAGTGTCCGCCCCCGCGACGGCGTCGCCGCCGCCGTCGGGCGAGCCGCCGCCACCCTCGTCGCCGCACGCGCCGAGCCCCACCACCACGGATACCGCCACCACGCCGAGCACCACGATCCAGGACCGCATGAACCTCTCCTCGCCAACTCGCACCACCGCGAGCGACGGTGCCCATCGCAACGGCCGTGCCACCCGCGGCGACGCGCCGCGGAGCCGCTCTTCGCGCCGATCTCCCGCTCCTCGCCGCCGCCCGCGCGCGGGTGACGCCGCGTGACCGCGCGTGACCGGACGCCGCGCCAGATCGTGCTGGTGAATAGCGTTCACGTTTCTCGGGTACCCGTCGCAGGATCGCCCCGAGCGCCGCGGCGACCGCGCTTCCGCGCCTACCCCGCCCGCGTTCACGGGTGCCCCCGATCCCGTGGCGATGGGTGTCTCCTCCCGATCGCGCGCTGGACCTCGGCGCCCGATCGCGTCACACAACCGCCCTCGCGTCGCCAGTCGCCGACGCGCCACGTCACGAGGAGAACTCCATGTCGCACCGCTCGCCCTGGGCGCTCGCCGCCCTGACCTCCCTGCTCCTGGCCTTCGCGGCCTGCGGCGGCTCGTCCGGCCACGGCGGCCCAGGCCAGACCGACACCGTCGACTCCGAGATCATCGCGAGCGTGAACTGCGGCGACGGCGTCTGCGCGAGCGACGAGAGCTGCAAGACCTGCGCGAGCGACTGCGGCGCCTGCCCACCCGCCTGCGGCGACGGCGTCTGCAACGGCGTCGAGGACTGCAAGACCTGTAGCGGCGACTGCGGCTTCTGCCCGCCCGGCTGCGGCGACGGCACCTGCGCCGCGAGCGAGTCCTGCGCCTCCTGCGGCCCCGACTGCGGCCTCTGCCCGGCGAGCTGCGGCGACGGCGTCTGCACCGGCGCCGAGGACTGCAACACCTGCGTCGGCGACTGCGGCAAGTGCCCCGTCGACTGCACCGGCGCCCCCGACTGCACCCTCTGGGCGCCGACCTGCTCCGGCAACAACGGCTACACCCTCTGCGTCCCCGACCTCGCGCGCGGCTGCACCGCGACCAGCTACTTCATCGGCTGTCAGGCCGGCAACGCCTGCGCCGCGGGCGTCTGCGACGGCGCCTGCACCGTCCCCGAGGTCCTCCTCGTCGTCGACCGCTCCGCGAGCCTCGCCGGCCCCCTCTGGGACGCCACCGCCGCCGAGCTCTCCGCCTTCCTCCGCGCCCTCGCCCCCGGCGCGAAGGTCGGCGTCCGCGCCTTCCCCGACGGCAACAGCTGCGAGCCGACCGCCGTCCCCGCGCTCACCTCGAGCCCCGAGGCCGCCGTGGCCGCCCTCGGCGCCCCCGTCGAGGGCGCGACCTCGACCCCCATCGCCGCCGCCCTCGACGGCCTCGGCGGGGCCTTCGGCGACCCGAACCAGGGCGAGCTCGTCGTGCTCCTCACCGACGGCTCCGAGAGCTGCGGCGCCGTCGACGACGCCCTCGCCGCGGCCCGCGCCATCCGCGCCCGCGGCGGCCGGCTCGTGACCATCGGGCTCGGGCAGGCCTTCGACGCGACCCTCCTCCAGCGCCTCGCCCTCGCGGGCGGCGGCGCCACCTACGCCGCGACCAACGGCGACGAGCTCGCGGCCGTCCTCCACAACCTCGCCGGCGAGGCGACGGGCTGCGACCAGCCCGCGCTCGGCCTCGGCACCCGCACCTGCCAGGCGCAGCAGTGCGTCCTCGCGTGCGGCGCGGGCACCCACCTCTGCGGCGAGGCCTGCGTCTCGAACGACGCCGTCGCCACCTGCGGCGACCGCTGTGAGCCCTGCCCCGACGTCCCCGGCGGGTCGCCGACCTGCAACGCCGGCGTCTGCGGCTCGGGCTGCAACGCGGGCTTCCACGACTGCGGCGGGACCTGCGCGTCCGACACGGCCGTCGCCACCTGCGGCGACCGCTGCTCGCCGTGCCCCACCGTCGCGAACGGCGCCCCGACCTGCGACGGCGGCGCCTGCGACTTCACCTGCAACCAGGGCTTCCACCGCTGCGGGAACGCCTGCGTGCCGAACGACTCGTCCGCGACGTGCGGCGCGCGCTGCGACGCGTGCCCCGACGATCCCAACGGCATCGGCGTCTGCGAGGGCGCTACCACCTGCGGCACGATCTGCGACAGCGGCTGGCACCTCTGCAGCGGGACGTGCGCGTCGAACGACGCCCCGGCGACCTGTGGGAGCCGCTGCGAGCCCTGCCCGAGCGGCGCCTCGTGCACCGACGGCCAGTGCCTGCGCCCGTGCGGTCAGAACCAGCTCCAGTGCGACAACGCCTCGGCCTGCTGCGACTGGACGACCGCCGACGTCGACACGGCGTCGTTCCCGAGGCTCGCGGTCGGCGTGACCGCGTCGGGCGACGTCCGCGTCATGACGACCGACTACCGCTACTACACCGGCGGCTCGTCGCTCTCGGATCCGGCGGTCGCCCTCTTCCGCCGCGCCGGCGGCGAGCTCACGCCCGAGGCCGTGCCAGGGAGCGCCGACTACGAGGGCGCCAACGTCGCCTTCGACCGCGACGGCGTGCCGCTGACCGTCTTCACGACGGGCTTCTCGTCGAAGACGCTGCACGTCTCGTGGAAGACGGGCAGCAGCTGGACCGACAAGACCACGTCGGTCGACGCCAACACCATCATCGGTCACGTCGTCGCGGACCGGGTCGCGAACGGGGCGCACCTCCTGTACGGCGTGTCGAACGGCGGCGGCGCGCCCCTCCGCTACCGCCAGCTCCGCGCCAACGGGAGCTTCGGCTCGGAGATCGCGATCCCGGGCACCGGGGAGGCCATCGCCGAGACGATCGCCCTCGATCGGACCGGCACCCCGTGCGTCGCGTTCGTCGCGAACGGCGCGCTCTCCTTCGGCTGCCTCGCGGGCGGCGCGTTCGCCATGGAGCCGGTCGTCGCCGACAGCGGCTTCGTCTTCCAGACGAACCTCACGCTCGCCTTCGACGCGGCGAACCACCCGCACATCCTGTGGGCCGACTACGACGACGTCGTGAACGGCGCGACGAAGGACGGCTCGTGGACCGTGGACGCCGTCGGCGAGGGCACGAACGTCGCGATCGCCGTCGACGCCGCCGGCGACGTGCGCGCCTTCGTGCTCGGCACCTTCAACGTGCCGGGGACGCTCTACTTCTGGAACGGGACGCGCTGGAGCGCGACCGCGACCCCCGTCGCCAACAGCGGCGAGGAGGCCGCCCTCGCGTATGGGCCCGATGGCGATCCCTTCGTGCTCTGGCTGACGAGCATCTACATCCGGCTGTCCGAGCTGACGCGCTGAGAGAGACACCGGGGCTGCCGGAGAAAGGTCGCCCCTCCGCGTGGACCACCGCCGACGCGGAGGGGCGGCACGTCGCCGCCCGGGACCCGGCGCACCCCTGCGCCGCGCCCCGGGAGACGCCTCACCGCCGGGCGATCAGCACGGCGGGCGGTACATCGACAGGAACGTGCTCTTGCAGGTCGTCCCGTTCGGGTCCGTCACGCAGAGCTGCGCCTCGACCGTCGTCGGGCTGCACCCGTAGAACGAGAACGTCGAGGTCGGCGTCCAGACCAGGTTCTTCGTGGTGCCGATGGGCGTCCACGCGGCCGTCCCGACCTTCCGCGCCTGCCACGCGTAGCTCTTGCAGCTCGGCGCGCCCGCCGGGCAGTCGAAGAAGCCGCCGGGGCTGTAGACGGTGGCAGAGAGCGTGAGCGTCGCGCTCGGGTTGGCCACGGAGTACGGCGCCGCCTCGGTCCCGTAGGGGTGGGTGATCGTCACCTGCGGCGGGGCGCCGGCGGGGACGTCCACGACCTGCACGATGACGGTCGCCGAGTCGGCGCCGCCGTAGCCGTCGGCCGCGGACAGCGTGAGGACGCGGTAGCCGAGCGTCGTGAAGGTCACCTGCTTCTCACAGCCGACAGCGCCGTTCAGCGAGTCGCTCGCGACGGTGCTCGACCAGTGCAGGGCGGAGCACGGGACGCCGCCGAGGTGGTCGGGGTCGGTCGCGTGCCCGGTCGCGATGAACGGCACGTCGCGGTAGAGGATCTGCCCGTTCGACGGCGTGTCGATGGTCACCTCCGGGTCGGCGTTGGTCACGGCCACGGTGACCTTCTTCGAGGTCTTCTTGCCGAGGCTGTCGGTCGCCGTGAGGGTGACGGTGCGCGTGCCGGTCGTCGCGAACGAGACGTCGACCGACGTGCCGTTGCCGAGCACCTGGCCGCCGGGCGACAGGGTCCACTTGAGCCCGCAGCAGGCCGAGCCGTCCTCGGTGTCCGTCGCGCTCCCCGCGAAGTGGAGCTGCTCGCCGGCGAGAACGGAGTACGACGACGCCGTCGTGGGGCTCGTGATCGCGACCTTCGGCGCCTCGTTGTACCCCGTCTGCTTCGGGAAGAGCGCCGTGACCGAGGTCGTCACGTCGCCCGCGGCGGAGAACGCGATGTACGCGTAGCCGCCGTCACCGAAGCACGTGCTCCAGCTGTTCTTCAGGACGATGAGCCCGCCGCCATAGCTGCTCCCCGTCGAGATGACGCCGGAGACCTCGATCGCGTGCGAGCCCTCCTTCTCCTCGTTCCAGCGGATGCCGTCCCAGACGCCGGCGTACTGCGAGGACGGCTGGAGATCCGTGGAGGCGACGGCCTTGAAGCTCGGGTAGACGTCGAAGCCCATCACGACGCCGAAGCCGAGCCCCGCGACCGCCGTCACGAGCGAGGCGGAGTCGCTGTCCTCGATGTCGTCGAGCTGAGCGGTGGCGAAGATGGAGTAGACGCCGTTCTGCGGGGTGGTGGGGACCCAGGAGTAGACGCCGCCGGCGACGGTCACGAGCTTCGCCTGGTGCGAGAGATCGCTGCACGCGGGGCCGTCGTAGTCCTCTTGGGTGACCCGGTCGACGCACGAGTCCACCCAGCGGTGCGCGATGGGATCGCAGAGCTCCGGGTGGATGAGGCAGTCCTCCCGGGAGGGCGAGGCGTTGTAGGGCCAGATCTGCTCGAACGGCACCTTGAACGCGACCTCCGCGAGGGTCGGCAGGAGCTTCGAGGTCACGAGCCCGTCCTTCTGCGGGCCGGGCTCGAGCGTGAGCTTCGCGTACGCGTAGAGCGCCTGCTCGGAGAGGTTCACCCAGCGGTTCTCGCTGAAGCGAACGCCTCGCTCCATGGCCCCGACCGTCGCGAACGCGACGCACGCGCCGCGTCGTCCCTGGTTCTTCACGCCGGTCTCGAGGGACTTCCCGGTCCAGTTCCGCGACTTGTAGTAGCCGTTCGTAGACGGCAGGCACTCATCGCCGGAGACGTCACCGTGGTACTCGCTGTCTCCCGGCGGGTCCGCGGCGCCCACATAGTCGGCGGGCGCGGGGAGCACGGGCTCGCGCTCGGGGGTGGGTCCGAGATCCGCGATGGCGTCGCGCCAGCAGCGGGCGAGCTCCTTGTTGAGCCGCTTCAGGGCGGCGAGCGGGAGATCGGCGGCGTCGGCCGGCAGCGGGCGGCTCGCGACGCAATCGGACGAGAGGCGCGGGTAGAGCGCCGCGTAGATGCGGATCTGGTTCTCCTTCGTGTTGAAGCGGCGGTGCGCCTCGGCGATCTCGTGGAGCCGGGTCCGCCCCGCGTTCAGCGTGATCGGCCGGTGGCCGTCGCGCCCGACGGGGAGCAGGGTCTCGACGTTGCCGTCGGCGAGGACGACGCTGCCCTCGTCGAGGCGCGTGTCGTAGATCCGGCGCCGCAGGGCCTCGTCGTTCGCGACGAGCGGCGCGAGGGTGGCGGCGTCGGCGGCGTCCATCTCGGCGTCCGCGACCTGCGCCTGGTTCCGCCAGTCGGCCGACATCGGGACGAGCGTGCCAACCTCGGCGAGCGCCTGGAGCTCCTCCTCGGAGATCGGCTCCGCGTCACGCGGGACGTCGCGCCACGGGCCGCAGACGCGCCCGTACACGTCGCCGAGCGCGGGCGCCGGCAGATCCTGACACGTCGTGAACCCCTCCGGACACGGGTAGAGCGCGCAGGCGTCGATATCCTGACAGCCGCGGCCCTCGACGCTCGCGAAGCCGGGGGCGCACTCGCAGTGGCCGACGCGCGCGTCGCCGACGCAGCGCTCGTTCTCGCCGCAGACCACGCCCGCGCACGGGTCGAAGCCGCGCCCGTCGCCGGTCGGCCGCACGGTGACGACGCCGACGTCCGCGCTCGCCTCGTACTGGAAGCCCACGGGCGCGGGCGGCGCGCCGTCGGCGCTCGGGCGCGTGTAGCTCGTGCGGACGCCGTCGTTCGGCGCGTCACCGTTCAGCGGGTGGCGCGAGCAGAGGCGGCCGCGGCGGTCGGCGAGGGGCACCGACACCGAGATGAACGGGTAGATCGCGCCGTCGGGGGTGCGGCCGCCCGCGAGCGGCCCGCGCGAGGCGGTGGCCTTCGTCTCGAGGACGCAGCCGACGCCGTCCGGGAGCGCGGCGAGGTAGGTCGGATCGAGCCCGAGGGCGACGCTCCAGTACACGTCGTCGGCGGCGACGTCGCCGACCGGCATCGTGTCGACGCCCGTGTAGACGACGCCCTGGACGAGCGGATCGGGGGCGCCGGCGCCGTCCGGCCAGAGGAAGCCGGGGCCGCGCGAGGGGTCGATGGCGAAGGTCGCGTCGCCACAGCGGAGGACGAGGTCGTCGAGGTAGAGGTGGGTCGCGTCGTCGGCGCCGCTCGTGGCGTCGCCGTCGGTGCACGCGAGCGCGAAGACCACGCTCTCGACGGCCTCGTGGGTCGTCGGATCGTAGACGAGCCGCAGCGGATCGCCGTCCGGGCCCTCGCAGTCGACCTTCGCGGCGCAGAACATGTCGTCGAAGGCGACCGCGATGTCGAAGAAGCCGCGCGCCGAGCTGCGGAGGATGGTGAGGTCGTAGCTGACCGGCGTGTCGCTGTTCGCGACGCAGCGGGCGGCCTGGACGCAGGCGGGGTTGCCGTCGTAGTCGGCCTCGGTGGGATCGCCGCAGGGGTTGAGCCAGCTCGCGCGGTCGAGGGGCACCGCGCGCTCGCCGTCCGCGTAGAGGTTCTCGACGACGAGGCTCACCGTGTTGGCGCCGTCGCCCGAGGCGTCGCAGGGGGCGATGACGCTGACGTTGCCGGTGCCGTCGCCGAGCTCGTCGGCGCAGAGCCCGGACTTCGACCACACGAGACCTGCGCGGGACGTGACCGTCATCGCGTAGCAGACGTCGCCGACGTCGGCGAGGTCGAGGGGGGAGACCGTGACGGCGAGGCCGCCGGTCGGGGCGGCGGGCGTCGTGCCGGGGATGGAGGCGTCCTCGTTGCAGGCGACGACGGACGCCGACGCAGCGAGCGCCGCGGCGAGCGCGAGCAGCGCGTGACGCCGTCGCGTGCCGAGGGTGGGCGGGCGGGAGCTCATGGGGGGACCTCGCGGGATGAGGGTCGGACGAGTCGAGCCCGACCGGCGCCACCGCGGCGCCCGCCGGCTCACGACGCGACCCTGCGCCACCGCAGGCGGCCGGGCACATACCCCGAACACGGCAGACGGGTACGTCGCCCGCCTGCGGCGCGCTCCCGAGCCCGGTCGCGCGCCCCCCCAGTCCGCGCGCCCCCCTCTCAGCCCCCCGCGCGCGCGGCGCGCCAGGCCGCGTAGTCGGCGAGGAAGCGCCCGTACTGCGAGAAGTCGGGCTCGCGCTCGAAGCTCACCTCCGCGGGGGTCGTGACCCACGGGAGCTTCTCGGAGGTCCAGACCTCGAGATAGGGCTCGAAGCCGCGCGCGTCGTCGAGCATCGTCGCGCGGACGTTGACGAACTGGTCCTCCATGCCCTCGGCGGTCGTGTAGACCCACGAGAGGCACTCGGGGCAGTGGTGGTGATGCGCGATCGGGCCCTTGGCCCCGCCGAGCACGGCCTCGCCCTTCGTCACCTCGAACGCCTGCGCCGGCACGGTGAGCGTCAGCGAGAAGGCGCTGCCGGACATGCGCTGGCAGCCCGTGCAGTGGCAGGCGGACGCGAGCATCTCGGGCGCGCTGACGCGGAAGCGGAGGGCGCCGCAGCGGCAGCCGCCCTCCCAGGGGAGCTCATGGTCGATCACGGTGTGTCTCCTCGCTCATCGTCTCAACGCGCTTCTATCACGGGCGGCGCCGGCTGGCTCGCCCGCGAGCGCGCCCGGGCGCCGACCTCGGCGGCGCGGGCGCCGCGGACGGGCCTGGCCACGCGGCCGGCTCGACGCAGAGCACGCCGAGCGTCGGGCGCAGCCGCCAGCCGCCCGGCAGCGTCTCGAGCGCGTCGTCGAGGCCCGCCTGGCGGAGCTTCGAGAGCGCGACGTAGAGCCGGTTGTCCCGCGACTCCGCCTGCATCCGCTCCCCCGGCCAGCCCGCCTCGCCGAGCGCGGCGCCGTCGAGGAGCTCCCCCGGGCGGTCGAGCCGCGCGCGGACGAGCGCCGCGAGGACGCGCGCGAGGGTCGGTCGCCGCGCCATCGGCTCCCACGGGCGGCCGCTCCCGCCGAGGCGCAGGGCGGCGCCGCCGGGGCGACGCAGAGGACCTCGCCCGCGCCCTCCTCGGCGGCCGCCCAGGCCCGCTCCACGAGCCCGAGGCGCGCCGCGCGTCGTCGCCGTGGCCGGCCGCGGCGCGGAGGTGCTCCGGTGCGCGGCCGCGGCGTCGCGCGCGAGCGTGGCGGCGCCTTCGTCGCCGGCCGCCCGCGCCGCGGCGAGCGCAGCGAGCTCGACCACGGCGCCGAGCCCGCTCGCGGCCGCGCTGACGCCGTCGTCGCGCGCGAGCATGGCGGGATCGAGGCGCGCGCGCTGCTCCCAGGCGGCGACCAGGTCCCCGCCGAGCGCGGCTCGCGCCGCGTCGACCGCGCCGACGAACGCGAGCTCGCAGGTGGAGCCGAAGGGGCCGAGCTGCTCGCGCGCGATCTGGCACCAGCGCGCGGTCGCCGCGAGGTCGCCGCGCTCGAGCTCGACCCAGGCCACCATCACGGCGCACTGCCCCGCGAGGCGCTCGAAGCCGCGGCGACCGCGGTCGTAGGCGCCCTCGAGGTGGGCGCGGGCGGCGGCGAGCTCGCCCCGGTCGAGGTCGCTGACGCCGAGGTAGCTCCCGAGGACGATCGCGTCGCGCGGCGCCCCGACGTCGCGCGCCACGGCGAGGCCGTCGAGGAGCGCCTCGCGCCCGCGCTCGAGCTCGCCGAGCTGGCTCGCCACGAAGAAGACGATCGCCATGTGGAGCGGCACCCGATCGAGGGCGCCGGCGGACACGAAGAGCGCGCGCGCCTCGGCGAGCCGCGCGAGGGCGTCCACCGGCTCGCCGCCGGCGACGCCCGGCGCCGACGCGCGGCCGAGGCGGATCGCGGCCATCGTCATGTTGGTGAGGGCCATGGCGCGGACCTCGTCGGCGACCGGGCCCGCGGCGAGCGCGTCGGCGAGGGCCTCGGCGTCGTGTCGCGCCGCCTCGTCGAAGCGGCTCCGATCGAACGCCCAGCGACCGAGATGGACGGCCACCCGCGCGCGGTAGGCCGCCGCCTCCGGGCCGTGCGCCGCGTCGGCGAGGCCGCGCGCGCGCTCGAGCCGCGAGAGCGCCTCGGGGCGGCCGGCGTCCGTCTCGAGGCGGGCGAGCAGCAGGAGCGCGTCGATCCTGAGCCCGAGCGGCGCCGCCTCCGCGCGCGCCTCGAGCACGCCGAGCTCGCCGAGCCCCCAGGGCGGGAGGCACGCGCGCCGGGCGTGCAGGGCGAGCACCAACGCCGCGCGCAGCCCCGCCTCGGCGATGGCCGGGCCCCCGGCGATGGCCTCGGCGACGGTCGCGCCGAGCGCCTCGCGCAGGAAGCCGAGCTCGGCGAGCGCGGCCGCGCCGCCGGCTCTGCGGCTCACCGCGTAGCGACCCTCGGCGAGCTCGAGGAGGTGCGCGTCGCGCCGGGCGGCGGCGGCGACGAGGAGCCCCTGCCGCTCCGCCTCGGCGCGCGCGAAGCGGCGGACGAGGTCGGAGAGGCGCGCCTGATCGGGGCCCTGGGTCACGACGAGGGAGCGCCGCGCGAGGTCGAGGACGACCCGCCAGGCGATGGCCCCCTCGAGGCCGAGCACGGCGGCGCTGGCCGCCGCGTCGAAGGGGCCGTTCAGGGCGGCGAGGCCGAGGAGGGCGAGGCGGCCCTCGTCCGGGAGGAGCTCCCAGGAGAGCGCGACGGCGTCCTGGAGGCTCACGCGGCGACCACCGGGCGCGACCGCGGCCGCGAGCGCGTCGAGGCGGCGCGCCGCGAGCGCGAGGAGGCGCGTCGGGGGGAGGACGTCCGCCCGGGCGGCGGCGAGCTCGAGCGCGAGCGGCAGGCCGTCGAGCCGCCGCACGAGCTCGGCGAGGGCGCGCCGCTCGTCGGCGTCGTAAGCGCCCGTCGGCGCCGGAGCGCTCGGCGCGGTCGAGGAAGAGCGCGACGGCCTCGGCGACGCCGGCCTCTCCGCCGTCCGCCGCGATGAGCGGCCCCAGCTCGAGCACGCGCTCGCCAGCCACCGCGAGCCGCTCCCGCGACGTGACGACGAGCCCGCGCGCGCGCCGCGGCGGCGATGGCCACGAGGTGCGGCCCCAGCGCCGCCACGTGGCGGTCGACCTCGTCGAGGACCACGACAGCGCCGTCGTGAGCGGCGAGCCAGGCCCCGAGCGCGGCCGCGACGCCCGCGTCGGCGGCGCGCCCGCGACCTCCACCCCAGGGCCTGCGCGACGCTCGCGAGCCCCTCCCCGGCGGAGGCGGCGCCGCCGACGTCGATGAGCGCGGCGGGGCCCGCGCCGCCCGGGTCACGGAGCACGTGCTCGATGGCGAGCCGGGTCTTGCCGACGCCGGCGCCCCCCGTGATCGTGACGAGCGGCGCCCCCTCGGCGGCCCAGGCGGCGAGCGTGGCGAGCTCCTCGGCGCGCCCGAAGAGCCGCGTCCGGGGCCGGCGTAGGGTCGCGCTAGGGCCCATCGACCACGCTCCACGCCGCGGGCTCCACGAACAGCACGCCGACGTCGGGGCGCAGCCGCCAGCCGGAGCCGTCGTGCTCGAGCGCCCCCTCGAGCCCGGCCTTCCGGAGCTTCGAGAGCGTCACATAGAGCCGGTTGTCGCGCGCGGCGTCGAGCATGCGCTCGCCGGGCCAGCCCGCCTCGGCGAGCTCGGCGAGGTCGAGCGGGGCGCCGCCGCGGTCGAGGCGCGCCGCGAGCAGGGCCGCGAAGAGCCGCGCCAAGGTGGGCTTCTTCGCGAGATCCTCGAACGGGCGGCGCCCGAGGCGGAAGGCGCTCCGATCCGGCGCCACGCAGAGGACGCCGTCGTCGCCACGGGCGGCGCCGATGGCGCGCGCGACCAGCGAGAGGGCGCGCCGCGCGTCGTCGCTCGTGCCGCTCGCGTCGCGGAGGCGGGCCGCCTGGGCGTCGACCGCGGCGAGAGCGCGTCGGCCGCGGCGTCGGCGCCGGCGCGGCGCGCCGCGAGGGCCTCCGCGGCGAGGGCGACGGAGGCGACGCCGCGGGCGGCGATCGCGACGCCGTTGTCGGCGCCGAGGGTGGCGGCGTCGACGCTGCGGGCGAGCGTCCGGGCCCCGGCGACGTCACCCGCGAGCGCGCGCCGGGCGACCTCGACGGCCTCCGCGAGGGCGCCGTCGATCTCCCGGCCGGTGACGCGCAGGAGCGCGCGGCACTCGTCGGTCCACTGGCGCGCGGTGTCGAGCTCTCCGCGCTCGACGGCGATCTGCGCCGCGAGCCGCGCGCTGTGCCCCGCGAGGTGCTCGTGCGCGAGGATGGCCCGGCGAAAAGCCGCCTCGGCCGCGACGGCGGCGGGCGCGAAACGGCTCGCGTCGAGCTCGACCAGGGCGAGGTAGACGCCGAAGCCGATCTCGTCGCGGGCGCTCCCGACCTCGCGGGCGACCCGCAGGCCGTCGACGAGGCTCGCGCGGGCGCCCTCGCGATCGCCGAGCGCCGTGGCCACGTTGAACGCGTAGCCGCGCTGGATGGGGAGCTGGTGGTGGGCGCCGACGCCGACGAGGAGGGCGTGGGCGCGCTCGACCTCGGCCTCGACGCCGTCGCGCTCCCCGAGCCGCACCCGGGTGAGCGCGTGGTTCAGGCGGGCGATCGCCTCCATCTCGGCGTCGCCGGCGGCGATCGCGGCGTCCCGCCCCCGCTCCCAGAGCGGCAGCGAGGGCGCGAACTCGCCGAGCACGAAGGCGCGGCGCGCCTCGAGGAGGATGGCCTCCGGCGCCCAGGGAGAGGCCTCACCGGCGAGCTCGAGGACCCGGTGCGCGACGGCGAGGCCCGCCTCGAGGCGGCCGTGGTCGTAGTCGATCCTCGCGACGAGGAGCAAGGCTGGGGCGACGTGAGCGAGGGCCACCCCGGCGGCGACCGCGCGCTCCGCGAGCGCCGCGAGGCCGGCGTGGTCGGACGCCGCGGCGCCCGTGACGCGCACGCTGATGGCGAGCGCGTAGGCGGCGCGAAGCGCGCTCTCGAGGCTGCTCGCCCCGCCCGCCGCGTGGTCGCGGACGACGGCGAGGAGCTGCTCGTGGAGGCGCGACAGCGCCCGGAGCGCGCGCGCCCGTCAGGCCCGCGCCGCGCGTCGAGAGCGCCGTGGCCCGCCGAGGACCCAGTCGTCGCGCCGCCGCACGGCGTCGTCCTCGACGTCGAGGCCGGCGGCGCCCGCGCGGGCGCGGGCGAAGTCGCGCACCGTCTCGAGGAGCTGCAGATCGCCGGGCGCGCGCCCGGCGACGACGAGGGAGCGCCGGCGCAGGAGCGCGTCGAGGTCGAGTGCGGCGAGCTCGTCCCGGCCGAGCACGGCGGCGGCCGCCTCGAGGTCGAAGGGGGACGCGAGCACGGAGAGGCGCGCGAGGGCGTCCTTCGCGTCGGCCGGGAGCGGGGCCCACGAGGCCTCGAGCACCTCCTCCATGCCGGGGGCGCGGGCGTCGCCGGCGGCCGGCCCGAGCACCTCGAAGCGGCGCTCGAGCTCGACGAGGAGGCGCGAGGGTGGCGCCGAGGCCGCCCGGGCCGCGGCGAGCTCGATGGCGAGCGGGAGACCGTCGAGGCGCGACACGAGCTCCACGAGCGCGCGCTGCTCGGCGTCATCCCACGCGGCGACCTCGGCGCCGGCCGTCGCGGCGCGCGCGCGGAAGAGCGCGACGGCGGGCCCGCGCGCGTCGGCGCCCACCGCGAGCGGCGGCACGATCAGCACCCGCTCGCCCGGCACCAGCAGGCGCTCGCGCGAGGTGACGAGCAGCTGCGCGTCCGGCGCCACGTCGAGCCAGCCGTCGATGAAGGGCGCGAGCGGGGCGACGACGCGCTCGAGGCCGTCGAGCACGAGGAGCAGCGGACCGCGGGCCCGGAGCGCGCGCCCGACGCCGCGGCCGAGCTGCTCGAGCCCGGCGCCGCCGATGCCCGCGTCGAGCTCGCGCGCGACGGCGCTCATCGCGTCGAGCGCGTCACGCGCCTCGCCGAGCGCGACGAAGACGACCTCCGCGCCGCCGCGGCGGGCGCGCGCGAGCTCCGAGGCGAGCCGCGTCTTGCCGATCCCGCCGCCGCCCATCACCGTGACGAGCCGCTCGCCGCCGTCGAGCCAGGCGCCGAGGCGGGCGAGCTCCGGCCCGCGCCCGAACGTCGCCGTCTCCGGCGCGACGGGCGAGCTCGACGTCGCGGACTGTGCCTTTTCGCACATGCGCGCTCCGGGCCCGGGAAGCGGGGGGCCTCGCTAATTAGCACGCCGCCCGCCGTCGCGCGAGCCGGGTCGCGCCCGGATACACGACGACGAGCGCCGCGTTGCAGGCGGGCGCGAGCCGATTAAGGGAGGGTTAAGGGCGCGTCGGTCGTCGCGCCGCGTAGGTTGGTTCTCGCGGTTCCGACCACCGGCCGCGCTCGCCCGAGGACGACCATGCGCACCCCGCTCTCCATCGCCGCCCTCCTCTCGCTCCTCCCGGCCCTGACGGCGCTGGGCGGCTCGCCCGCCGCCGCGGCGAGCGAGACCGTCACGGTCCGCGCCGTGCTCCTCTGCCCGGCGACGCCCGCGGAGCGAGGCGCCGGGGCCTGCTCGCCCGACCTCGACGACGCGGCGCTCACGGCCGCGCTCCGCGACGTGCTCGAGGGCATCGCGAGGCTCCCGGGCCAGCCGGGCGACCTCCGCTTCACCCTCGCCGGGGCCGAGGTCGCGCGCGACGACCACCTCGCCGCGATCTCCGGCGCCCCCTGCGCCCAGGACGACCTCGTCTCCGGCGTGTGCGACCCGATGTCCGTCAACCGCGTCGACACGAACGAGACCCTGCTCGCCGCGGTCCACGACCGCTACACGAGCACGGGCAGCGTGCCGCTGGTGCTGTCCGCGGGCGTCGCCGGCGGCTGCTGGGTCGGCGGCTGGAAGGGCGACGGCGACGAGCTCGCCTACCAGGACGGCGTCTTCTGCGCCCCGTCGGCCCTCCTCGCGCGCGGGCTCGGCGACGCGGCCCGCGACCGGGCGCTCCTCGACCTCCTCCGGCGCGCGCACCGCCGCGACCAGCGCGTGTCCCACGTGCGCCGCCCGCCCTCGCTCGTGCGCGCGAGCGCCACGACCGCGCGCGCCGAGGCGGAGCCCCCGCAGACGGCGCGCGAGGACGGCCTCGCGCTGCTCCCGCGCCGCCGCGCGGCGCCGTGAGGTCACTCAGGGGGGCTCGCAGCGGCCGAGGCGGCAGCGGAGCGGGTCGCAGCAGTCCGCGTCCGCGCCGCAGGGGCCGCACGTCCCCGCGACGCACGCCTGGCCCTCGCAGTCGGCGCAGCTCGCGCAGATCTGCGCGTCGTCGGGGCAGCCGGCGGCGGCCGCGAGGACGGCGCGATCGTAGTGCACCGTGAGCACGTTCGGCGCGACGAGGCGGCGCGCGACGACGCCGCCGAAGACGTCCGCGTGGTTCCCGAGGGAGACCTCCGCGCGGCCGGCCTGCAGGAAGGCGGCGATCCGGGCGCTGTTCGACACGACGACCGGCTCGGTGCCGCCGACGTAGACGCGGAGCCGCGCCGGGTGCGCCTCGGCGCCGAGCGCGAGCGCGCCGGTGGCCTCGATGGTGCCGGCGACGTAGACGTCGAGCTCGCCGTCGGCGCTGGTGGCGATGGTGAGCGGGCCGGAGGTGCGGACGTCGCCGCCGATGAAGAGCGCGCCGCGCCCGGTGGCCGTGATGGTCACGGGGGCGCCCGAGCGCACGCCGTCGAGGTAGAAGAGGCCGCAGGGGAGCTCGAGCGCGACGGCGCCGGGCGGATCGAGGAGCGCGTCGGCGGCGAGGCCGATGGCGCCGTTGTCGTTGTTCGGGGGCGCGTGGGCCGCGGCGAGGGCCGTCGGGAGCGCGAGCGCCTTGGTC
This sequence comes from Deltaproteobacteria bacterium, assembly GCA_020632715.1. GTDB lineage: Bacteria > Myxococcota_A > UBA9042 > PHBI01 > PHBI01 > JACKFA01. Next base: position 97,891 of record JACKFA010000013.1, on the reverse strand, counting down.
TCGCAGCGGCAGGGCAGCTGGGGCGGGGCGGGCGCCTCCGCGCGGGCGCCGGCGGCGAGGGCGCCGGTGACGGTGGCGCCGGCGGGCTGGCGGAGGGTGCCGCCGACGTCGAAGCCGTTGTAGGCGGTGAGATCGCCCCACACGAGGGCGTCGGCGCCGACGTCGCCGCGCTGGTAGGCGACGAGGGGCCCGCCGAGCGCGAGCGCGCCGCCGACGGTGAGCGTGTTGTAGGCGGTGAGGCCGGCGGCGCCGGCGCAGAAGAGGTCGCCGCTGACGGCGACGCGGTTCGTGGTCGTGACGACGCCGTTGGCGCCGAGGCCGCCGCCGGCACCACCGGCGGAGAAGGGGCCGGCGCGGCTGTCGAAGGCGTCGACGGTGACGGCGTTGGAGAAGGCGGCGTCCTCGCAGGCGCAGAGCCCCCAGCGGAAGGCGTTCTGCGCCTCGGCGCCAGCGCAAAGCGCGCCGCCGCCGCCGCTCTGGAGGACGAGCGCGGCCGCGCCGACGCCCGCGCAAGCGGGCACCTCGCCCGGCCCGCAGCCGGGGGAACAGCCGACGTCGGCGGCGTCGGGGTCGGCGTCGGGGTCGGCGTCGGCGTCAACGTCGGCGTCGGCGTCGGAGTCGCCGTCGGCGTCGGGGTCGCCGTCGGAGTCGGGGTCGGCGTCGCCGTCGGGGTCGGCGTCGGCGTCGGCGTCGGCGTCGGGGTCGGCGTCGGAGTCACCGACGCCCTCGCCGTCCGACGCCGAGTCCGGGCTCACCCCGGCGCCGTCCGCGTCGGCGCGGATCGCCTCGGCGTCGGCGCAGGCGCCGAGCGCCCCGCAGAACCACACCGCGACGATCAGGCCGAAGGCGCGCACGTCCGAGTCCCCTCCCCTCCCCGCACGCCTCGAGCATGGGGGACGGCGCGGCTCGACGCAACGCGCGCGTCTTCGACGTCGACGCCGCCGCGCGGCGCGGGCAGACTCCGCGTCGTCTCGAGCGCGACGCACCGGGCCGTCTCTCCCGGCGTCCGCCACCCCGAGATCCAGGAGCCGCCTTGTCCCGTCCCGCCGCCGCCCTCGTCGCCCTCGCCCTCGCCGCCGCGGGCGCCCTCCTCGCCGCCTCGCCGTCCCGCGCCGATCTCGCGCCGCCGCCCGAGCCCGAGCGCTTCCAGGTCGAGGACGGCGTCCTGAAGCTCCCGGTCCCGATCGCGTTCGAGGCGGGCACGGCCGAGCTCACGCCGAGCTCACGGCGCGCCGTCGCGCACATCGCGCGCTACCTGCAGATCAAGGAGGCCGTCACCACGCTGCGCGTCGAGGGGCACGTCGCGGGCGAGGCGAAGGAGGCCCAGGCCCTCTCGGAGAAGCGCGCGCTCGCCGTCGCGAAGGCCGTGGTCGCCGCCGGCGTCGACTGCGGGCGCCTCGTGGCGGTCGGCTTCGGCGCGACGAAGCCGCGGACGGCCGGCGAGACCCCCGAGGAGCGCGCGCTGAACACCCGCGTCGACGCGGTGATGGCGGCCCTCCGCGGGCGCCCCATCGGCGGCATGCCGATCGACGGCGGCGGCGTCGTCGCGGGCGACGTCTGCCCGGCGAAGTAGCTACACGCCCTCGAGGGCCGCGTCGAGCGCGTCCCAGGCGAGGGTGGCGCAGCGGTGACGCGCCGGGAAGGCGCGGACGCTCCCGAGGGCGGCGAGGTCGCCGAGCGAGCCCGCGCCTGGGTCGTCGCCCGCCGACCCGGCGATGAGCGCGAGCACGCGGGCGCGCGTGGCGCGGGCGTCCGCGACGGTCAGGCCGGGGACGGTGTCCGCGAGGAGCGACGCCGACGCCATCGAGAGCGCGCAGCCGGCGCCCTCGAAGCCGGCGGCGACGACGCGCGCGCCGTCGCAGCGGAGCGCGAGCGCGACGCGGTCGCCACACAGCGGGTTCTCGCCGCGCGCGCGGTGCGTGGCGTCGGCGAGCGGGCCGAGCCCGCGCGGGGCGCGCGCGTGACGCATGATGGTCGCCTGGTAGAGCGCGCGCAGGTCGGCGTCGCCGGGCGGCGGCGCCGCCCCCGACGCGGAGAAGCCGATGGCGGCGAGGTCCTCGGGGGTGTCGACGTCGCGGAGGACGCCCGGATCGTCGTCGGCCTCGACCCGCGCGACGGCGTCGCCGAGCGCGGCGAGGAGGTCGCGGGCGCCGCGATCGCCCGTCAGCGCGAGGAGCGCCGGGAAGTGGCGCCGCCCCCAGACGACCGGGTTCCCGCGCTGCCCCCGGTGGTAGGGCGCGGCGGCGCCGATCTCCTCGCCCTCCCGCGCCGCGAGGACGAGCCTCCGGACGGTGTCCGCGCGGACGAGCGGCATGTCGCCGAGCGCGACGACGACGCCTTCGACGTCGGCGCCGAGGGCGGCGATCCCCGCGCGGATCGACGACGCGAGCCCGCTCGTGTGGTCCGGGTTCACCACGGCGCGCGCCGCCACGCCCGCGAGGGCGGCGCGAACCGCGTCGGCGTCGTGCCCGAGGACGACGACGACCTCGGCGAGCCCCGCCTCGGCGAGCGCCGCGGCCGCCCGCGCGACCATCGGCCTGCCCCCGATGGGCGCGAGGAGCTTGTTCGGCCCGCCCATGCGGCGCGCGGCGCCGGCGGCGAGCAGGAGCCCGACGACGCGCGGCGTCACGCCCGCGCCTCGCCGGGGCGGCGCAGGGCGGCGACGATCTCCGCCGTGATGGCGAGCGCGATCTCGGCGGGCGAGCGCGCGCCGATGGGGAGCCCGATCGGCCCGTGGATCCGCGCGACGTCGGCCTCGGCGAAGCCCGCCGCGAGGAGGCGCGCGCGCCGCGCCGCCTGGTTCTTCCGGCTCCCGAGGGCGCCGACGTAGAAGGCGTCGGAGCGGAGGGCCGCGACGAGCGCGGGCCCGTCGACCTTCTCGTCGTGGCTGAGCGCGACCACGGCCGTCCGCGCGTCGACGCCGATCTCGGCGATGACCTCCTCGGGCCACGCCACCCGCACGTCGGCGCCCGGGAAGCGCGCCGACGTGGCGAACGCCGCCCGCGGGTCGACGACGACGACGTCGAGGTCGACGAGGCGCGCCATCGGCACGAGCGCCTGCGCGATGTGCACGGCGCCGACGACGAGCACCCGGGCCGGCGCGAGCTCCGGCGCGAGGAGCCACGTCTCGCCGGCGAGGTCCCGGGTCTCCGCCGCGCCCCGCCCGAGGGCCTCGCGCGCCGCCGCCGCGACCGGGCCGTCGGCGCCGACGCTCCCGTCGAGCGCGACGCAGGCGACCGTGCCGCCCGTGAGCGACGTCGCGAGCGCGAAGGAGCGCCGGGCGGAGCGCGCCGTGAGCGCCGCGTCGACTGCCGCGCCGAGCGGCGGCGCGACAGCCTCCACGAGCACGCTGATCCGCCCACCGCAGGCGAGCCCGACCGCCCACGCGTCCTCGTGCGACACCCCGAACTCGAGGAGGCGCGGCGCGCCGCCCTCGCGCAGGAGCTCGCCCGCCTCGCGGACGACCGCGCCCTCGACGCAGCCCCCCGACACCGACCCCACGAAGGCCCCGGCGTCGTCCACGGTCAGCCGGCTGCCGACGGGCCGCGGCGACGAGCCCCAGGTCGCCACCACCGTCGCGAGCGCGGCGCGACGCCCCGCGTCGCGGAGACGCGCGAGCTGCTCGAGCGGGTCGTTCACGTCGTTCATCGGCCCGGTATCGCCCGCGACCCGCCCCGGAGGCAAGCGGCGAGCCACGCCACCCGGGGGTCATCGCCCGCCACTGTGCCTTTTCACACACTCCCGTGTCGTGGCGCGGGCGCTAGAGCCCGCCCGCGCCCCCGCCGCGACGGCGAGCGCGGCCTCCCGTCGGCCTCCGGCGCGGCTCGTCGCCCCATGGCACGGCCGCTGCAAACCCGCGGCAGGCGGCGCGGCGCGCGCCGATGATGTGGGAGACCCAACGATGTCCGACAAGCTCGTCTATCTCTTCGAGGAGGCCGACGCCTCCATGCGCAACCTCCTCGGCGGCAAGGGCGCCAACCTGGGCGAGATGACGCGCCTCGGGTTGCCGGTCCCACCGGGCTTCACCATCACGACCGACGCGTGCCGCTCGCACACGGCCACGGGCCGCCTGCCCGAGGGGCTCATGAAGCAGGTGCGCGACGCCCTCCACGAGGTCGAGCGCAAGATGGGGCGCCGCTTCGGCGACCCCGAGCGGCCGCTCCTGGTCTCCGTCCGCTCGGGCGCCGCGATCTCGATGCCCGGCATGATGGACACCATCCTGAACCTCGGCCTGAACGCCGTGACGGTGCGCGGCCTCGTGAGCGACAGCGCGGACGCGCGCTTCGCGTGGGACGCGAACCGGCGCTTCGTGATGATGTTCGCCGACGTCGTCCTCGGCGTACCGCGCCAGAAGTTCGAGAAGATCTTCAACGAGCACAAGGCGCGCCTCGGGGTGAAGCAGGACACCCACATCCCCGCCGACGCCCTCGAGACCATCACCCGCGACTTCCTCGCGCTCGTCCTCCACGAGACGGGCGAGGGCTTCCCGGCCGACCCGTGGAAGCAGCTCGAGCTCGCCATCGAGGCCGTCTTCGAGAGCTGGAACAACGAGCGCGCCATCGTCTACCGGAAGAAGGAGGGGATCCCGCAGGACCTCGGCACCGCCGTGAACGTGCAGGCCATGGTCTTCGGCAACCTCGGCGAGGACTGCGGCACGGGCGTCGCCTTCACGCGCGACCCCGCGACCGGCGAGAACCACATGTACGGCGAGTACCTGATGAACGCGCAGGGCGAGGACGTCGTCGCCGGCGTGCGGACCCCCGTCCCCATCAACGCGCTGCGCCAGGACAACCCGCAGATCTACGAGGCGTTCGTCGACATGGGGCAGCGCCTCGAGAAGCACTTCCGCGACATGATGGACCTCGAGTTCACCATCGAGCGCGGCCGCCTCTACATGCTGCAGTGCCGCGCGGGCAAGCGCACCGGGCCCGCCGCCGTGCGCATGGCCGTCGAGATGGCGCGCGAGGGGCTCATCACGAGCGACGAGGCCATCCGCCGCGTCGCGCCCGCGCAGCTCGACCAGCTCCTCCACCCGCGCATCGACGAGGACGCGCTCGGCAAGAAGGGGGTCGCCCCCTGCGCGACCGGGCTCGCGGCGTCGCCGGGCGCGGGCGTCGGGCGCGTCGTCTTCGACGCCGAGAGCGCCGTCGTCCGCGCGGCCGCGGGCGATCCCGTCATCCTCGTGCGCGAGGAGACGAACCCCGACGACGTGAAGGGGATGCTCGTCGCGAAGGGGATCCTCACGGCGCACGGCGGGAAGACGTCGCACGCCGCGGTCGTCGCGCGCGGCTTCGGGATCCCGTGCGTCGCGGGCGTCGAGGACCTCGAGATCGACGTCGAGGCGCGCACCATGCAGATCTGCGGGCGCGTCTACAGGGAGGGCGACTACGTCACGATCGACGGCACCTCGGGCGCCGTCTACGGCGACAAGCTCAAGCTCGTCGAGGCGAAGGTCACCGGCTACTTCGGGGAGCTCATGGCGCTCTGCGACGAGCGGCGGAAGCTCGGGGTGCGCGCGAACGCCGACAACCCGACGGACGCGCGCCAGGCGCTCGCGTTCGGCGCGGAGGGCATCGGCCTCTGCCGCACGGAGCACATGTTCTTCGAGAAGGACCGGCTCCCCATCGTGCGCGAGATGATCCTCGCGACCGACGAGCACGACCGCGAGGCCGCGCTCGAGAAGCTCCAGGCCGTGCAGCAGGGCGACTTCGAGCGGATCTTCGAGGCGATGGGCGGGCGGCCCGTGACGATCCGCCTCATCGACCCGCCGCTCCACGAGTTCCTGCCGAGCTATGAGGAGCTCGTGAAGCAGGTGACGGAGCTCCGGCTCGCGTCGAACGTGCTCCGCGGGCACGCGCTCGAGGGGGTGCTCGAGGAGAAGCAGGCGCTCCTGAAGGCGGTCGAGGGGATGCGCGAGCAGAACCCGATGCTCGGGCTCCGCGGCGTGCGCCTGTCGATCGTGTTCCCGGGGCTCGTGGCGATGCAGACGCGCGCCATCATGCAGGCGGCGGTGCGCGTGCGGCGCCACGGCGTCGACGTGAAGCCGGAGATCATGATCCCGCTCGTCGGGCACAAGAACGAGCTCGCCGTGGTGCGGGCGCGCCTCGAGGCCGTCGCGCGCGACGTGCTCGAGGACGCGGGCGTCGAGCTCGCCTACAAGGTCGGCACGATGATCGAGATCCCGCGGGCCGCGCTCACGGCCGGCGACATCGCGGTCGACGCCGAGTTCTTCAGCTTCGGCACCAACGATCTGACGCAGACCACGTTCGGCTTCTCGCGCGACGACGCCGAGGAGAAGTTCCTCGGCCGCTACGTCGACCAGGGGATCCTGCCGCGGAACCCCTTCGAGAGCCTCGACCACGAGGGCGTCGGGCGGCTCATGGAGCTCGCGGTGCGCGAGGGGCGCGGGACGCGGCCGGATCTGAAGACCGGGATCTGCGGGGAGCACGGCGGCGACCCGCGGTCGATCGCGTTCTGCCACGCGCTCGGGCTCGACTACGTGTCGTGCTCGCCGTACCGGGTGCCGATCGCGCGGCTCGCGGCGGCGCAGGCGGCGGTCGCGGCGGAGAGCGAGGCCGACACGGCGCGCTCGGGCGAGTAGCCGCGGGCGGCCTGCGCGGGGCGACGTTGCCGCTTGACCTGAAAATCCGTTCAGGCAAGTTGGGGTCATGAGCATCACCGGCCCCAGCTGGCAGCCGTCGCTCCTCGCGATCGGCCCGCCCTCCTTCGACCCGGGCTTCCAGGGCGTCGCGCGCGAGGAGCTCGCGGACGGCGCCTGGATCGAGCGCCTCCCGCGCTGGCTCCTCGGCGACGGCGCGCTCCTCGACGCGCTCTGGGCGTCGACGCGCTGGCGCGTGCAGGAGCGCCCCATGTACGACCGGGTGGTGGCCGTCCCGCGCCTCACGGCCGGCCTCCCGGCGGACGGCCCGGGCCACCCGCTGGTCGACGCGATGGGCCGCGCGCTCTCGCTGCGCTACGGCGTGCCCTTCGATCGCGTCGGGCTCGCCTGCTACCGCGACGGGCGCGACAGCGTCGCCTGGCACGGCGACTACGTCGGCCGAACGCAGGACGAGGCCCTCGTCGCCACCGTCTCGCTCGGGGAGCGGCGGCGCTTCCTCCTGCGCCCCGCCGGCGGCGGCCGGTCGCGCGCCTTCCAACTCGGCTGGGGCGACCTCTTCGTGATGGGCGGGAGCTGCCAGCGCACGTGGGAGCACGCGGTCCCGAAGGTGGCGCGCGCCGGGGCGCGCCTGTCGATCATGTTCCGGAGCTCCGCCCACTTCGGGGCGTGGCGGCCGAGCTGAGCGAGGACTGGCCGCCCGGGCGGGCCCGCGCGGGGCGCGCCCGAGCGCACGAGGACCGCTACGGCAGGATGAGCGGCAGCGCCGGCACGGAGGCGCGGTCGCCGACCTGCACCGTGAAGACCGAGAAGTGCGCGGGGTCGCTGGAGAGGAGGGCGTGGTTCGTCACGAACACCTCGGGCGCCCACCAGTTGAAGGAGAGCACGGCGGGGTTGTCCCACGGGATCGGGCCGCCCGGGCTGTCCATGGGGCCGGTGATGCGGCGCTCCTCGGTGCCGTCGGGGCGGAGCACCGAGATGGCGTTGCTGTAAGCGAGCGTCACGTAGAGCTTGCCGCTCGCGCCGAAGGCCATCCCGTCGGGGTCGGGGTACTCGTACTGGTGGAAGAGGGTCACGTCGGCGGGGGTCGGGTGGTCCATGATCGGCACGCTGTAGATCGCGCCCGGCTGCGGATCGCCGGTGACGCCGACGTAGAGCGTGCGGCCGTCGGGGGAGAGCGCGAGGCCGTTCGTGCCGAAGCTCGCGATGAAGCGCGGGTCCTGGAGCCAGATCTCCGGCGTGCCGCCGCCATACGGGATCCGGAAGACGGTGGCCTGGAGCGAGTCCGTGACGTAGGCGCGCCCGAGGCGGTCGAAGACGATGTCGTTCGGGAGGGGCGGCGCGTCGAAGGGCGCCGGCGAGCACGGCGCGGGCGAGGTGATGCAGGGCGGGAGATCCGGGAGCGGCGGCGCGTAGATCTCCTGCCGGTTCCGGCCATAGGGGGTCACGCGCACGACGCCGAGCTGCGTCGAGAGGATGTAGAGGCGCCCGAACACGTCGGCGGCGAGCCCGCTCGCGGCGTGCTCGGCGGCGAGGTCCTCGCCCACGAGCGGGATCTCGTCGACGATGCGCTTGAAGATCGTGTCGTAGACCCACACGCGCGACGCGGCGCTGCCGGCGGTCACGAAGGCCGCGGGCCCGGTGACGTAGGCGCGCGTGCCGTAGAAGAAGACCCCCTCCGGGTAGCCGGGGTTGCCCGGGATGGACGCCGCGAGCTGGGACGTGGAGCCGCCGCCGCCGCCGTGGGCGAGGGCCGGGAGCGGCGCGAGCGCGAGCGCGGACGCGGCGACGAAGAGCGCGGAGAGACGGGACGACATGGTGATTCCTCCTCGGTGGAGTCGCTCGGAGCGGCGATCCCGCGGCCACGCGGGCCGTGGCGCGAGCCGTCGCTCCCGGTTGCGTGCCCAGCGTCCCAGGTCCGCCGGGCGGGCGCGTCACCCGAAAGGGTGAGACCGGGGCGAATGGCGCGATCAGTCGTCGAGGGTCGCGCCGAGGAGCGCCGCCTCGGCGCGCGACGCCACGCCGAGCTTGGCGAGCACGTGCTTGACGTGGGTCTTCACCGTGTCGAGGGAGACGCCGAGCTCGTCCGCGATGTCGGCGTTCCGGAGGCCGCGCGCGAGCTCGCCGAGCACGCGGCGCTCGGCCGGCGTCAGGTCCCGGGCGCGCGCGAGCGCGTGCGGGACGCGCTCCACGATGGCGACGATCAGCGGCTCGGCGAGGCACACGTCCTCGCGGATGGCGAAGGAGACGCTCAGCTCCGCCTCCGGGCCGCGGTAGCGCCGCTCCCAGCGCGACGGGCCGCGCACGTGGCGGCGCCAGTCGGAGAGGAGGTTCTGCGCGGTCGCCCAGAGGGTCGCCGGGGTGAGCCGGCACTCGGCGAGCCAGGCGCTGACGACGTCGGCGCTCGCGTGCAGGCGCCCGAGGGCGTCCCACACGAGCGTCGCGGCGCGCGGGCCGCGCGGCTCGCCGGCGGCGGCGAGGAGGGCGGCGCGGTCGCGCTCGAGGCGGGCGACGCGGGCGACGCGGCGCGCCATCACGCGGAAGGCGGGCTCGAGGCGCGTGAGCACGTCGAGGGCGCGGTCGTCGAAGGTGCCGCTGCGGCGGCTCCGCGCGAGGAAGACGCCGAACATCCCGGGGGCGCCGTAGGGGAGCGACGTCGGCCAGATCCCGAGGTAGTGGTCCGCCTCGGCGGGGCCGTAGAAGGCGGCGTAGGCGTCGCTCCGGGCGACCTCCTCGTGGGTGTGGCCGTCGGGGCGGAGGAGGAAGCGGGGCGACTTCGCGCGCATGTACGGGTGGAGGGGGTCGCGGAGGAAGATCTCCGGCCCGTAGTCGGCGAGCGCGCGCTCGCGGAGGCGCCCGCCGAGCATCAGCGGCTGCCCCTGGAAGCCGTAGGCGTAGAGGAGCGACTGCGAGCTCCCGAGGGCGTCCTCGAGCAAGGCGAGCGGCGCCCCGCCGAGCTCGTCGACCGTGAGGACCTCGTGGAGCGCGCGCTCCACGGCCTCGAGCCGGGCCGTCGTGTCGTTCATGACGACCATTGTGGGGGGCGATGGCCGCCCTTGGCCATACCCGGAACCGGGTAGACGCGTGCCGGGAGGCGACAGCCGCGGAATAGACCGGCCGGGTGGGCGCTTGGGCGGCATGCCCACGCTCCGACTCGCCCTCCTGACGACCCTGCTCTGGACCGCCTGCGCCTCCGCCCCCGGAGGCGAACGCGCGCCGACCGAGCGGGCGACACCCGCCCCCTCGCCGCTCGCCCTCACCTGGCTCGGGGTCGCCGGGTGGCGCCTCGACGCAGGCCCCGTCACGGTCCTCGTGGACCCCTACCTCTCGCGGCCCGCGCTCGACGCGCCGCTCGTCTCCGATCCCGCCGCGATCGCGGCCCACGCGCCGGCGCGCGCGCAGCTCGTCCTCGTGTCGCACTCCCACGCCGACCACCTGCTCGACGCGCCCGCCGTCGCGGCGGCGACGGGCGCCGACCTCCTCGGGACCCTCAGCACGGCGCGGGTGGCGCGCGCGAGCGGCCTCGGCGGCGACCGCGTCATCATCGTCACGGGCGGCGAGGACCTCGCGTTCGACGGCTTCTCCGTGCGGGTCATCCCGAGCCTCCACTCCCTCCTCGACCACAAGCACGCGGTCCGCGGCGAGATCCCGCCCGCGCCCGAGCTGCCGATGCGCTTCGGCGACTACGAGGAGGGCGGCACGCTCGCGTTCCTCGTGCGCGCCGGCGGGCGCGAGGTGCTCTTCCTCTCGACGGCGAACTTCATCGAGCGCGAGCTCGACGGGCTCCGCCCGGACGTCGCCGTCGTCGCGACCGGGCTCCGGCAGGAGGTCCACGACTACACCTGCCGGCTCATGCGCGCGCTCGGGGGCCCGCCGCTCGTCATCGCGAACCACTTCGACGACTGGCGCGCGGCCCCGGCGGACACCGCCGATCCCGGCGACGACGTCCGCGCCTTCGTCGCCGAGGTCGCGCGCTGCTCCCCGGGCACGCGCGTCGTGATCCCGCGGCCGTTCGCGACGCTGGCCAATCCGGCGCTCGCCCCGCGCTGACCTCCTCGCGCCGCGATCGACCGGCCGGCCGGCTTCGGTCGCCAGATCCGAACGTTCATTCCATTTCGCGAGCGACGGACCGACGCCCGCAACACGCTAGAAAGACTCAGGAACGCGCTCGGATCTCGACGACCGGTGACGCCAGGCGGCCGCGCCATCTTTGACCGCGCTTGGGACGAGGCGCCACGGTCGTGTCCTGTCATCGACAAGCTCGTCGACGCGCGCGCTCGCGTCTCTCCCCGAGGAACCCATGAAAGTGAACCGATCGGTCTACCCGCTCGCGCTCGCGACCCTCGCGCTCGCGGCCTGCGCCGGCGAGCCCGCCCCGGCCCCATCGACGCCAGGCGCGCGCCTCGACCTCCACGTCGGCGCGCTCTCGCTCCCGGGCGTCGGCCGCGTCTGCTACGACGTGCGCGTCGAGAACGAGGCCACGGCGACCGTCTGGGAGCGCGGCGCGGTCGGGCAGAGCGCGGCGGAGGGCGACGCGACGACGATCTGCTCCGACGCCTACGGCGACGGCGCGGGCGGCGGCGTGGCCTACGTCGGCACCTGCGACGCGAGCTCGCCCGAGCACACCGTGCGCCTCTGGATCGACAGCATCGAGGACGAGAACGGCGCGCCGCTCACCGACTGGCGCGACCCCTGCCCGGCGGGGACCGAGGGCGACCCGGGCGGCTGCACGAAGCCCGCCCACTGCGACCCCAACGCCGACACGCCCGTCGCGTTCGACCTCACCGTGATGCGCGCGGCGAACCAGGGCTTCTTCGACGTCGCCGTCGAGTTCGACGACATCTTCTGCTCGGCCAAGCTCGACTGCTTCTACGATGACGCCGGGACCGAGCCGATCCAGCTCCTCTTCCGCGACGGTGTGCGCAGCCAGACCGCGGTCATCGGCTTCGCCTGCACGGGCGGCGCCGGCGGCGCTGGGACCGTGCTGCACGCGAGCGACGTGAAGGTCGTCTGCGGCGACGGCGGCGTCGGCACGCCGGTCGGCGCGGTCGCCGCGGGCTTCGGGACCTTCACGCTCGGCGACGGCTCGATGGTGGGGATGGAGTATCGGCTCCTCGCGGACAACTCGGGCGGGATCGTGCTGCCGACCTACTGGGAGCGCACCGCGCCCTCGACCTGGGCGAACGGGAGCTGGCTCCCGACGGGCGCACACCCGATGGGGTGGGTCATGTGGCCGGCGGGCACCGACGGCTCGGGGAACGAGCGCGTGGCCGGCCTCGTCTTCGACACGATCCCGGCGTTCTCCAACCCGGAGCTGGCGCTCTGGACGCACGAGAACGGCGCGTGGTCGCTGACCGCGACGACGCCGTACCTCCAGCCGCCGGCGACCGGCGAGCCCTTCGCGCGCCTGGACGCGGCCACGAACCGCTTCTGGCTCGGGGACCCGCGACAAGGCCCGAGCCCACAGGACGTGACGCCGCCCCAGGTGACCGAGGAGAACGTCGAGTACGTCGGCTACTGGGACCTCGCCGATCCGGGCGCCGGGATCGCGCTGGTCGGGCAGCTCGTCGGCGAGGGCTGCGCGGTGCACGACGTCGAAGGCGACGCGGCCATCGGCGCCTGCGACACCGGCGCCTTCTATCTGGACGTCGCCACCGGCGTGAGCACGCCGCTGCCGGCTCCCGGCGCGCCGTGGACCTTCACCCGCGGCGTCGCGCTGAACGATCGCGTGCTGCTGGGCTCCTACGGCATCCCGAACGACAGCTCCGAGCAGTACGTGCTGTGGCAGCGGGTCGGCGATGGGGCCTGGACCTCAGGCGCGATCACCCCGACGGCGCTGCAGTTCACCGACCGACAGTGGGCGGCGGCAGGCTACGCCGTCCTCGACGGCCGCGTCCTCTACCACGGCGGCGCGGACGGCGCGCTCGAGAGCTGGTCGACCGCGTCGATCGACGGCGTCGACGCGACCGCGTTCGAGGTCTACGGGGTCGTCGTCGGCTACGGCGCCACGCCCGTCGTCTTCGGCGGTGCCGGCACGGGCGGCGCGGGCGGACCGATCGTCGGGCTCCTCCCCGCGCCAGGCGAGCGGATCGCGTTCGTGAGTCTCTCGGCGCCGCCGGTGAGCGCCGGCGACATCCGCCTCAGGCTCGGGGTCGGCGTCGACGGCGCCGGCAACCTCTGGCTCGCCGCGAGCGGCTACTACGGCTTCTTCATCAACATCAACGCCGACGAGAACACCGTGATCTGGGCCGTGAACGTCGCGGAGGGCACGCTCACCGAGGTGGCCCAGACCATGCTCACGACCTCCGGCGAGAGGAGCATCAAGGACTTCAACAACGGCCTCCGCTACCCGCTCCGCGACGTGACCGCGCTCGGCGGCATCGACCTGAGCACGTCCCAGCCGCTGACCTGGGAGCCGTTCGCCGCCGCGACGGTGGCACCGACCACCCCACCGTCGCTGCCGGAGGGCGTCACGAACGGCTCGGGCTCGACCACGCGCCTCGACCCGACCATCGCGGGCAACGGCTGGTCGACCGACCCCGATCCCGACGACGGCGTCTGGGGCTACGCGGTCTACCGCGGCGCCGAGCAGCTCACCTGCGGCGGCGCGAGCTGCGACAAGCTCTACTGGAACGTCGCGCTCGGCATCGACCCGGCGCTCGGCGACTGCAGCGTCCACTTCGAGGGCACCGCCGCCGACGCGCCAGGGCTCACGGGCGGCACCATCGCCGCCGACGCCCACTACCCCTACATCGTGGTCGACGCGCCGCTCACCGGCGCGGGCAGCGTCGTCTGCCGGAAGGACGGCCTCGACGACGGCAGCGGCCGCGTCGCCTCGACGTACACCGACGGCGCCGCGCACCTCTTCTGCTACGCCTTCGACGGCGCCGACACCGCCACCGCCGCCCTCTGCGGCGGCGACTGACTCCGCGCGGTCGGCGAGCGCGCCGGCCGCTGTTCCAGAGCTCCAGCCCATCCCCACCCAGGACCCACCATGACGCTCCCCGAGCGGGCGCCGACGCGCGCCTCCTTCCTCGCGTTCTCCTTGCTCCTCGCCGCGTGCGCCGGCGGCGAGCCCGCGCCCGCCGACGTCGCCGGCGCCCGCCTCGACCTCCACGTCGGCGCGCTCTCGCTCCCCGGCGTCGGCCGCGTCTGCTACGACGTGCGCGTCGAGAGCGGCGCGAGCGAGACGGTCTGGTCCCGCGGCGTCGTCGGCACGAGCGCCGCGGGCGGTGACACGACGACGATCTGCTCCGACGCCTACGGTGACGGCGCGGGCGGCGGCGTCGCCTATGTCGGCACCTGCGACGCGAGCGCCCCCGAGCACACCGTCCGCCTCTGGATCGACAGCATCGAGGACGAGAACGGCGCGCCGCTCACCGACTGGCGCGACCCCTGCCCGCCCGGCCAGGACGGCGCCCCCGGCGGCTGCACGAAGCCCGCCCACTGCGACGCGAACGCCGACACCGCCGTCACGTTCGACCTCACCGTGATGCGCGCCGCGAACCAGGGCTTCTTCGACGTGGCCGTCGAGTTCGACGACATCTTCTGCTCGGCGAAGCTCGACTGCGCCTACGACGACGCCGGAGAGGAGCCTATCGAGCTCCTCTTCCGCGACGGCGTCCGGAGCCAGACCGCCGTCGTCGGCTTCGCGTGCACGGGCGGCCCGGGCGGCGCCGGCACCATCCTCTACGCGAGCGACATCTCCGTCGCCTGCGGCACGCCCGGCTCGGTGTCGCTCGCCGCGTCCATCGCCTACGCGACCCTCGAGGACGGCTCCGCCGTGGGCTTCGAGGTCCACCAGGGGAGCGCCGGGCCCCCGACCCTCGTGCCGATGTACTGGGAGCGCACCGGCGCCGACACGTGGGCCACCGGAGTCGCCGCCCCGACCGGCAGCTTCACCTCGGGTGAGCTCCTCTGGCCGCTCGGCCCCAACCGCGTGGCGGGCCCGAGCTTCGACACGTCCAACCCCGAGGGCGGTTCGGGGCTCACGGTCTGGCAGCGGAGCGGCGGCGCCTGGAGCATCGAGACGACCATCGCGAACACCGCGCTCGGGGCGTCTCACGTGCGCTACGACGCCGCGCACGACCGGCTCTGGATCGGCGACTCCGCCGCGGCCTTGGTGAGCTACTGGGACATCGGCTCGGAGGTCGTGAACCTCCCGTCGATCGAGGGCGCCCAGTGCGCCGTGCACGACTTCTCCGGCGACCTCGCCATCGGCGACTGCGGCGGGGGGCCGACGATGTTCGACGCGGGGGCCGGCTCGCAGGCCCCCCTCCCCCTCCCGGCCGGCGTCCCGACGGCGTCGAGCCTGACGCGCGGCGCGGTGCTGTCCGACGGCTCGTTCCTCGGCGTGCTGCAGCAGCCGGCCGCGACCGCGATCCTCGTCCGCTGGACCTACGACGGCGTGAAGTCCTGGCTCGCGACGACGATCGTCGACGACGGCGCCGCCGGCATGGTCATGGACTGGGCCGAGAGCGGCTACGTCGCCGTCACCGCCGGCGCCGGCCAGCAGACGCTCTACCGCGCCGACGGGAGCGGCGGCCTCGACAGCTGGGCCACCGGCACGCTCGACGGCGGCGCGACCGCCGGCTTCCACCTGAACGGCGTGGTCGTCGGCTACGACAGCGCCCCCATCGTGGTCGGCGTGGCCGAGAAGGGTGGCGAGGGCGTGCCCGCCGCAGGTGTCCTCGGCGCCACCGCCACGGCGATCGCGCTCCAGGAGCTCCCGCTCACGACGCCCATCCCGAACCTGCAGGCCATGGGCGGGTTCGGCGTCGACGCGGGCGGCGACCTCTGGATCGTCGGCGGCGATCCCGCGACGTTCTACGACCTGCAAGGCGTCGCGGGGAGCGACGACGCGGTCTGGCGCGTCCACGTCGCCGGCGCGGCCCTCGTCGTCGACGACCACGTCGCGCTCGACGCCGACGCCGTCTCGATGACCGACTTCTTCGGCCACACCTTCGCGCCGCTCCGCGCCGTCACGGCCATCTCGGGGACCACCATCCCCGAGGGAGGCGGCGGCGTGGCCTCGGCCTTCGAGCCCTTCGCCGGCGGCTCGTCCGCGACCCCGCTCGCCGCGACCCCGCTCGCGTCGCCGCTCGGGCCGGCCGCCACCGTCGCGCACCTCGACCCGACCGTCACCGGCAACGGCTGGACGACCGACCCCGACCCGACCGACGGCGTCTGGGGCTACGCCATCTACCGCGGCTCGGAGGCGCTCCAGTGCGACGGCGTGAGCTGCGACAAGCTCTACTGGAACGCCGCCGTCGGCTTCGACCCCGCGGTCGACGACTGCACGCTCCACTTCGAGGCCACCGCGACCGACGCCCCCGGCTTCCCCGAGGGCGCCACGCCGGCCGGCGCGCGCTACCCGGTCATCGTCTTCGACGCCCCGCTCACGGCCGGCGGCGCGGTGGTCTGCCGGAAGGACGGCCTCGACGACGGCAGCGGCCACGTCGTGTCGACCTACACGCCCGCGGACACGCCCACCACCTTCTGCTACGGCTACAACGGCGAAGAGGCCGTGACCTCGCCGTCCTGCTCCGACGCGGGCTTCTGACGACGGCGCGCCGGCGCGCTGGGAGCCGCTCTCATCGGCGAGCCGGAGCTTGTTACAAGTTGTCACGGGCGCGGGCGGCGCGTTGCCCCCTCGCGGGGGCGCCGCCTACGCTCGTAGCATGCGCACATCCACAGCCTCAGCTCTCCTGGCCGCGAGCGTCCTCTTCATCGGCGTCGCCGTCGCGACCTGCTCCGGCAGCGACGCGCAGACCGGCCGCGTCGACGGCGCGAGCTGTACCTCCGACGACGAGTGCCAGAGCGGCCTCTGCCTGCGTCAGGTCTGCTTCACGGTCAGCGCCGACCTCGACAGCGACGCCGACGGCCTGACCGACGCCTACGAGGTCGAGCACGGCACCGATCCGCTCGCCGCCGACACCGACGGCGACGGCAAGGGCGACCTCGCCGAGACCGCCGGCGGCGTCGCGGACCCGCCCGACTTCGACGGCGACGGCCTCATCGACGCCGTCGAGAGCGCCGTCGACGACGCCGACGGCGACTGCATCCCCGACGAGCGCGACCCCCAGAACGCCGCCGCCGAGACCGACCCCGTCGCCCTCGCGAACTACGCCTGCTGCTGCACCGGCCCCTGCGAGGACGTCGGCATGACCTCGTGGTCCGCCACCTGCACCGCCACGGACGGCGGCGCCCCCGTCCTCGACTGCAGCCTCGACGGCCCGCTCCACCAGCAGCTCCCCTGCCGCGGCGCCGACGGCACCCCCTGCGATGTCGACGACGACTGCCTCTCCGCCTTCTGCGACGACGGCGCCTGCGCCGCCGACTGCGCGACCGCCGGCTGCCCGAACGGCACGCGCTGCGTCGACCGCCGCTGCCTCCCGAAGGGCGACCTCGGTACCCTCTGCGACGCCGACGACGCCTGCCTCTCCGCCTTCTGCGACGACGGCCACTGCGGCCCCGACTGCGGCGACAGCGACGCGCGCTGCCCCTCCGGGCAGGTCTGCGACGGGCGCCGCTGCGGCCCGCCGCACCCGGACGGCAACGGCTGCCTCCGCGACACGCAGTGCAGCTCCGGCTTCTGCCACGCCGGCCAGTGCACCCCCGACTGCGCCGCCGATCCCTCGCTCTGCGGCGACGGCACCTACTGCAAGGACCGCCTCTGCGTCTCGCTCGAGGGCGACGGGCAGCCCTGCGACAGCGACGCCGCCTGCGCGAGCGGCACCTGCTACGCCCACGTATGCGGCGCCACCTGCACGGCGGGGCCCCCCGACGACTGCGGCCCCCTCGCGTGGTGCGACGGCCTCACGTGCCAGCCGCGGAAGGTCGGCGGCGCGAAGTGCGCCGAGGACCGCCAGTGCCTCTCGGACGAGTGCACGGAAGACGAGACCTGCAACGGCTGCGCGGACGCCACCTCCTGCGACGACGCCGACCAGTGCACGACCGACAGCTGCGACGAGGGCGCCGCCTGCGTGCACACGCCGCGCACCGGCCCCTGCGACGACGGCGACGACTGCACCTTCGGCGACGCCTGCGGCGACGGCGGCTGCGCCGGCACCGCCATCACCTGCGTCGACGACCCCACGACGTGCGGCGCGCGCCGGGCCTGCGACGGCACGAGCGCCTGCGTCGTGACCTACCCGTCGGTCGCCGCGACCTGCGACGACGGTGATCCCTGCACCTACGACGACCGCTGCGACGGCCAGGGCGGCTGCGCCGGGACCCCCATCACCTGCGAGGACGACGCCGGCACGTGCGGCGCGCGGCGCGCGTGCGACGGCACCGCCGCGTGCGCCGTGACCTACCCCGACATGGAGACGCAGTGCGACGACGGCGAGCTCTGCACCTACGCCGACCGCTGCGACGGCGCCGGGAGCTGCGGCGGGACCCCGCTCACCTGCGTCGGCGGCACGGCGACCTGCGACGCCGCGCTCCGCTGCGACGGCACGGACACCTGCGCTTTGTCCTTCGCAGGCGACGAGACCCCCTGCAGCGATGGCTCCGCCTGCACCACGGGCGATCACTGCGACGGCGCCGGCGCCTGCATCGGGGACCTCATCACCTGCGAGGACGGGCCCGCGCCGTGCGGCGGACACATGGTCTGCGATACGGAGCTGGGCTGCGTCGCCGCGAGCTACCCCGGCACGGAGGTCGCCTGCGACGACGGGGACGCCTGCACATACCTCGATCACTGCGACGGCCAGGGCGCGTGCGGGGGGACGACCGTCACCTGCGACGACGACCCGGCGACCTGCGGGGCCAGGCGCGCGTGCAACGGCACGGCGACCTGCACGGTCACCTACCCGGCCGGCGAGACGAGCTGCGACGACGGCCAGGCGTGCACCTTCGGCGACTCCTGCGACGGGACCGGGAGCTGCCGCGGCGGCGGCGACGTCGTGTGCGCGGACGACCCCGGCCCGTGCGGCGCGAAGCGGGTCTGCAACGGCACGAACAGCTGCACGGTGACCTACGCGGGCGCCGCCACGGCGTGCAGCGACGCGAACGACTGCACCTACGGCGACCACTGCGACGGCGCCGGCGCGTGCGTCGGGACGGCCATCACCTGCGCGAGCGACCCGGGGCCGTGCGGGCTCGTGCGGCAGTGTAACGGCACGAGCACGTGCACCGCGACCTACCCGGGGTCGGGGACCGCGTGCGACGACGGCAACGCCTGCAGCTACTCCGACCACTGCAACGGCGGCGGCGCCTGCGTCGGGACGGCGTACAGCTGCGTGAACGACCAGGTCCAGTGCGGCGCCGTGCGGTCGTGCAACGGCGTCGGCGGCTGCAACGTCAGCTACCCGAGCGGCAACGGCTGCGACGACGGCAACTTCTGCACGACCGGCGATCACTGTAACGGCGGCGGCGCCTGCGTCGCCGGGGGGTATCAGCTCGACGGCACGAAGTGCGGCAACACCGACATCCAGGTCTGCTGCGGGCCGACCTGCCTGAACCTCGCCACGCGGAGCGACAACTGCGGCGGCTGCGGGATCCAGTGCGCGGCGGGGCGCGCGTGCCACGGTCTCGGCGAGACGAGCTGCGGTCCGCCCGCGTGCCCGAATCGGGGCGGGCGCTGCGGGTGCGCGTCGAGCGCCGAGTGCCCGCTCGGGCAGACGTGCGTGAACAACCGCTGCTCGCCGAACTCGAACGCGAACTGCGCCTCGGGAGAGCGCTGGTACAACACCGGCGCCGCCTGCGCGAACTTCTGCGCCTACAAGCCAGACTACTCGTTCAGCGGGAGCTGCCCGTAGGGGCCGGCAGAACCTTTCGCGAGGACGCGCGTACTCCAGAGGGTCCAGCCGCCCGCGCCCGGGCGCGACGACGACCAGGAGGCTCGCGTGAACGTCATTCACACCATCATCGCCGGCTGCGCTGCCTTCACCCTCGGCGCGCCCGCCCCGCTGCTCGCGGCGCCGCCCGCGCCCGCGCCCACCATGAAGACCCACGTCCCGTCCCGCTTGCTCACGACCGCCGAGCTCGGGCTCTCGCCGCGCGCCGCCGCCGCGGTGGACGCCCTCGCGGCGATGAAGCGCGTCGAGAGCTCGCACGTCGGCTACGCGGGCTCGCCGAGCCCCGTCTACGCCGCGTTCGAGGCCGTCGTGGCGGCCGCGACCCCGAGGGAGCTCGCCTCGCTCGTGCGCCACGTGGCGCCGAACGTGCGCGCGTACGTCGCGCAGCGGCAGATCCGCGGCGACGCGCCGCTCTCCGCCGACGACGCGACGCTCGTCACCCTCGCGACCGATCCGGCGGTCATCGAGACGATGGACGGCTGCCGGGGCGGCACGGACACCGTCGGCGGCCTCATCACGAACGAGCTCCGCTACAACGCGAAGGACAAGGCGCGCGCGAAGGCCATCCTCGAGCGGATCCCGCCGACGCCGACGCCCTGACGCGCGCGCTCGCCCGTCGACCGCCGGCCCGGATCGCGCTACGAGGAGGCGGCGCCGAGGCGGCGAGAGAGAAAAAGCGAGAAAAGCGACGCGCCCATGTCGAGAACCGCGCCTCGGCTCCGACTCCCCCGTGAACCCGCCGCCGAGCGGGGTGACACCACGGAACGGATGACCGAGGAGAGACCGAGATGAAGTTCATGATCATGATGAACGCGCCGCGCGGGAACGGGGACTGGGGCGTCATGAGCTGGCCGGCGAAGGACCTGCTCGCCCACATCGACTACATGAAGACCGTGAACCACGGGCTCGTTCAGGCCGGTGAGCTCGTCACCGCCGAGGGGCTCGGGTCGCCGGGGGAGGCGCGCCTCGTCCGCGCCCGCCCCGACGGCGCCCCGGAGACCGACGGCCCGTTCGCCGAGACCAAGGAGTTCCTCGCGGGCTTCTGGATCGTCGACGTCGAGTCGCTCGACCGCGCGCTCGCCATCGCCGCGGAGGTCTCGCTCGCGCCGGGGCCCGGCGGCGCGCCGCTCTACCTGCCCGTCGAGGTGCGCGAGGTCATGAGCGCCCCGCCCGACCCGGCCGCGGCGTGACCTCGAGCGTCGCGATCGCCCAGCGCCTGCGGGAGCTCGCCCCGCAGGTGCTGGCGACGGTCCTCCGGCGGCACCCGCGCGACCTCACGACGGCCGAGGACGCCGTTCAGGAGGCGCTCCTCGCGGCGGCGACCCAGTGGCCCGCGGCGGGGCTCCCGGAGAACCCAGGCGCGTGGCTCGTCCGCGTCGCGCTGCGGCGCGTCGCCGACCACGTGCGCGCCGAGCTCGCGCGGCGGCGCCGCGAGGCGCTCGTCGTGTCGCAGCTCCCGGGCGAGCCGCCGGCCGCCCCGGCCCCCGACGACGACGGCACAGCCGGGCTCGTCGACGACACGCTCCCCCTCCTCTTCATGTGCTGCCACCCGGCGCTCACGCGCCCGTCCGCCATCGCGCTCACCCTGCGCGCGGTCGGCGGGCTCACGACGCGGGAGATCGCGCGCGCCTTCCTCGTGCCCGAGGCGACGATGGCGCAGCGGGTGAGCCGCGCGAAGGAGACGATCCGCGCCTCCGGCGTCGCCCTCGAGCTCCCAGGCGGCGCCGAGCTCGCCGCGCGGCGCGACGGCGTCCTGCACGTGCTCTACCTCGTCTTCAACGAGGGCTACGCCGCGAGCGAGGGCGAGGACCTCGCGCGCGTCGACCTCTCCCGTGAGGCCATCCGCCTCGCGCGCCTCCTCGCGCGCCTCGCGCCCGGCGACCCCGAGGTCGAGGGGCTCCTCGCGCTGATGCTCCTGACCGACGCGCGGCGCCCGGCGCGGACCGGCCCGAGCGGCGAGCTCGTGCCGCTCGACGAGCAGGACCGCGCCCTCTGGGACCGGGCGCTCGTCGCCGAGGGGACGGCGCTCGTCGAGACGGCGTTCGCGCGCGGGGCGGTCGGCCCGTACCAGCTCCAGGCGGCCGTCGCCGCGCTCCATGACGCGGCGCCGAGCGCGGAGGCGACCGACTGGCCGCAGATCGCCGCGCTCTACGCCGTCCTCCGCCGCCTGACCGGCGACAACCCGGCGGTCGCGCTGTCGCACGCGGTCGCCGAGGCCATGGTGCACGGCCCGGCGCACGGGCTCGCGCGTCTCGACGAGCTCGCGCGCGACCCGCGCCTCGCCCGCGGACACCGTGTGGACGCAGTCCGCGCCCACCTCCTCGAGCGCGCAGGGGCCCGCGACGACGCGCGCGCCGCCTACCGCCGCGCCGCCGCCCGCACGGCGAGCGTGCCGGAGCGGGACTACCTGCTCCGCCGCGCCGCGCGCCTCGCCGAGCCCTGAGCCCGACCGGCGGCGGCCGGGCGACGCGACAAAAATCCCGCGGCCGTTGTCGGGCCGCGCTATCGTCGCGCGTCCTCGGATCGGAACGACGGAGACCCCGCGATGCTCTACGCCATCCTCTGCTACAACGATGAACAGCTCGTCGGCACCTGGTCGAAGGAGGAAGACGACGCCTGCATGGCGCGCCTCATCGCCGTGCAGGACGAGCTCGCCGCCGCAGGGCGCCTCGGCCCGGTGGCGCGGCTGATGCCGACGACCACGGCCACGACGCTCCGCAAGGGCAAGGACGCGCTCGTCCTCGACGGGCCGTTCGCGGAGACCAAGGAGCAGCTCCTCGGGTTCTACGTCATCGAGTGCGCCTCGCTCGACGACGCCCTCGCCGTCGCGCGGGACCTCGCCGTCGCGAACCCGGGCAGCGGCGCCTACGAGGTCCGCCCGCTCGCCCTCTACTTCCCCGGGACCCCCACCGTGTCATGACCGACGACCTCACCTGGCTCGAGCCCGCGCTCACCGCCGCCCGCCCGCGGGCGCTCGCGGCGCTCCTGCGCTACTTCCGCGACCTCGACACCGCCGAGGAGGCGTTCCAGGAGGCGTGCCTCCGGGCGCTGCGGACGTGGCCCCAGAACGGCCCGCCCCGCGACCCGGCGGCGTGGCTCATCCTGGTCGGGCGCAACGTCGCGCTCGACGCCGCGCGGAAGACGAAGCGCCTGACCGCGCTGCCAGGCGAGGACGCCCTCTCCGACGTGGACGACGCCGAGACGCCGCTCGCCGAGCGCCTCGACGAGGCCCACTACCGCGACGACATGCTGCGGCTCATGTTCGTCTGCTGCCACCCCGACCTCCCGGCGACGCAGCAGGTGGCGCTCGCGCTGCGGCTCATCGCCGGGCTCACGGTGCCGCAGATCGCGCGCGCGTTCCTCGTGAGCGAGGCCGCGATGGAGCAGCGGATCACGCGCGGGAAGGCCCGCGTCGCCGCCGCCGGCGTGCCCTTCGAGACGCCGGGCGCCCCGGAGCGCGCCGAGCGCCTCGCGGCCGTGGCGGCCGTCCTCTATCTGGTGTTCAACGAGGGCTACACGGCGCGCGACGACGCCCGCGCCCACCTCGCCGACGAGGCCATCCGCCTCGGCCGCCTCCTCCTCCGCCTCTTCCCGTCGGAGCCCGAGGTGATGGGGCTCGTCGCGCTGATGCTCCTCCAGCACTCGCGCGCGGCCGCGCGCCTCGACGACGCAGGCGACATCGTGCTCCTCGACGATCAGGACCGCGCCCGCTGGGACCAGGCGCTCATCGGCGAGGGGCTCGCCCTCCTCGACAAGGCGATCCGGCACCGCCAGCGCGGGCCCTACCAGGTGCAGGCCGCCATCGCCGCGCTGCACGCGCGCGCGAGGCGCCCCGAGGACACGGACTGGGCGCAGATCGCCCTCCTCTACGGCGCGCTCGAGGCGCTGACGCCGTCGCCGGTCATCACCCTGAACCGCGCGGTCGCGGTCGCGAAGACCGAGGGCGCCGAGGCGGCGCTCGCCCTCGTCGAGCCGCTCGCGGAGCGCCTCTCCAACTACTTCCACTTCCACGGCCTGCGCGGCGGGCTGCTCCTCGAGCTCGGGCGCGACGGCGAGGCCGCGGTGAGCTTCGACCGGGCCATCGCGCTCGCGAACAGCGCGGCGGAGGCGGCGCACATCCGCGGGCAGCTCGATCGCGTGCGCGCGAGGAGCGCGGCCGCGCGAGCACAGGCGAGCGCCGGGGACCGGAGCTGAGGCGATGGCGACGCACCACGTCCACCGCGCGGTCATCGACGGGCTCCACCCCGCGTGGGACCCGACGATGCCGGTCCTGACGCCGTTCCACCACCTGCCGATCCGCGTCGGCAGCTTCTTCGACCCGCGCGCGACGGACTGCGATCTCCTCGTCACGAACGAGCGCGTCGCGGTCGAGGACGACGGCGAGCGCTTCCGCTGGCGCGTGTGGGGGCGCGAGGGCACCGCGCGCTTCCTGCTCGGCACGCCGCGCGTCGACTCGCCGCGGGCGTTCCTCCTGCCGTCATTCTACCTCGGCTGGGCCCACCTCGCGCTCACCCCGCGCTCGGCCGCGCCCCGCGAGCGCGGCGTGAGCTTCGTCGCGTCGAACCACGCGCGTGGAGAGCTCGCGCGGCGCCGCGTCGCCCTCGCCCTCGACCTCGCACGCCACGTGCCCGTCCACGCGAGCGCCGGGCTCCGCGGCGCGTTCCCGGCGGACGCCCCGATCCGCTTCCACGACGTCGGCCCCGGCGGCGCCGGCAAGAAGGCGTTCCTCGAGCGCTTCACCTTCAACCTCGCGCTCGAGAACGAGGCCGCGCCGGGCTACCTCACCGAGAAGGTCGGCGACGCCCTGCTCGCCGGGGCCGTCCCCATCTACGAGGGCGCCCCGGACGTCGCGGACTGGCTCGCGCCCGGGAGCTGGGTCGACGCGACCGGGCTCGACGGCGCCGCCCTCGCCGCGCGCGTGGTCACAGCCGAGCGCGAGGGCGTGCCCGAGCTCGTCGCGTCTCGGCGCGGTCGCCTCCTGACGGTCAGCCACGCGGCGATGATGGGACGGCTCTGGGAGCTCGCGGCGCGCATCCACGACGACCTCGCCGCCCGCGAGCCGGACTGGCGCGACCCGCGCCGCGTGTGGCGCCTCCGCCGCGAGTCGGCCACGGCGGCGGAGTGGGGGGTGCGCCTGGCGCGGCGCCACGTGGAGGCGAGCCGGGCGGGCCGCGCCGCGCGGGCGGCGTGGCGCCGGCTCCGGGGGCTCGTCGCGCGCTGAGCCGCGGGCGACGGTCCCTGGGACGACCCATGGGACAGGTCGCGGCCGCACGCGGTCTCGACGGCCATCCAGGCGGCTCTCCGGGTTGGCATCGCGCTTGCGATGGGTGTCTCCGTCGCCGCGAGCCGCGCGGCGCAAGACAAGCCCCTACCCGGACATCACGCAGGAGCCTCCATGAACCCCACGCTCGTCCTCCTCATCGTCGGCGCCGTCCTCACCGTCGTCGGCTACGCCGTCTCGCTGACCCGCAAGGGCCGCGTCGCCGACGGCCACGCTGGCCAGGTGCCGCTCACCGCGACGGTCCCGGTCGGGCCGGTCGCCGCCTTCGAGCGCGCCCGGGACGGCGTCGGCTCCCCGTTCCGCGTCGACGACGCGGGCTTCGACCAGCTCGCCGTCGCGTTCTCGTCGAACCCGACCTTCTTCGGCTGGGGCTTCCTCTACCACGCCACGTTCACGCCCCAGGCGGGGGGCGGCACGGTCATCGCGGTGAGCGCCCGCTCGCGCTTCATCGCCCCGTTCCCGGCCATCCGCGACTGGCACCTGCGCCGCTGCCTGCGCGCCATCGAGGCGGCCGCCGTGCGCCCGCTGGTCTTCCCGCCGGCGGTGCCGGCCCGCCGCGTGTCGGCCGCGGCGCTCCCGGCGCAGGCGTGACGCGAGCGGCGCGCCGCCCGCCATCGCGCGTGCCCCGACCCTCGACGAGGGCCGGGGCGTCGGCGTCTCCGAAGCTCAGGGCGCCGCGAAGCGCGCCGCGATCTGCGTGAGCGCCTCGGCGCCGCGCTTCCGGAAGCGCGCGTCGAGCTTGCCGAACGCCTTCTCCTTCTTCTTCTCGACCGCCGCGAGCCCGCACTTCTTGCCGGCCGCGTCCTTCACCATGGCCGTGTAGTCGCGCACGCTCGCGACGCGCCCGTTGACGTAGGTGATGAGGGAGAGGCGCCCGGAGACGCCGCCGTGGTGGGCGTCCCAGTAGTCGCTATAGCAGGCCTCCGCCTTGTCGTTGGCCTTGTCGACGGCGTCTATCTCCTTCCTGTCCTCGTCGGCGGCCCAGCGCACGACGTCGTCCCAGGTGAGGATCCGGTTCCGCATCTCGGTCGGCACGACGGGCGCGCCGGCCGGCGCCGCGACGAGGTACTTCGCCTCGACGACCACGACGGTCGCGTCGGCCGTGAGCGCGACGACGCGGTCGCGGTCCTGCCGCACGACGAGGAGCGGCTCGTCGGTCTTCGGCCAGGCGATCTCGACACCCAGCTCTTCGAGCTTCCGCGGGTCGATACCGGAGAGCTGGGCCGTCGCCTTGTCGAGGTCGAACTTCGGGTAGGCGAAGAGCGAGCGCGGGGCGTCGAGGAAGAGGGCCTGCCGCTCGTCGGGGTGGAGGTCTTCGAGGCGCAGCCAGGCGTTCGAGTCCATCGGCAGCATCGGGTAGTAGGGGAGCAGGCGCTTGTCGGTGACCGCGAGGGACGCCGCGGGCTCGCGGAGGCGCTCGAGCGGCCGCTCCGGGCTCTTCTCCGTGCCGAGGACGAAGGCGACGTCGTCGCTCTCGGCCTTGTCGGGGAACGCGAAGTACACGCGATAGCGCCCCATCTCGAGGCGCGGGAAGGCGGCGCGCGGCTGGTCGCCGCCGGCGAGGCAGCGCCAGGTGTACTCGGCCTCGACCTCGCGCCCGTCGTCGCCGAAGGGCCCCTCGAGGACGACGCGCAGCGCCGGGTTCGTGGTCGCGCGGTACCAGACGTCGGTCATGGGGCGCGCGACGTCGAGGAGCACGTCCGGGCGGGCAGCGTGGGTGAAGCCGCGGCAGGAGCCGCCAACGCGATCGGTCTGCCCGGCCGTGACCTTGAGGCGCGCCGAGTCGACGTCGGGGAGGGCCTCGCCGCGGGCGCCAGCCGCCTTCACGACGTGGGTGAGCGCGGCGTCGAGGGGGCCGGCGAGGCGGACGGTGAGCGGCTCGTCGCCAGCGGCCCAGGGGAGGTCGCGCGGGCGCGACAGGTCCTCGAGGGCGACGGAGAACTCGGGGTGCGCGAAGGGGTTCCCCGTCCAGAGGTGGAGGCCGCGGGACTGGTCGTCGTAGGAGCGGCCGCCGTCGCTCGCGGCCTGCCGCACGAGGAGCTCGCCCGCGGGGACGTCCGTGAGGTCGACGAAGCGGCGCCCGCGCTTCCCGTCCTGGGTGCAGGCGCTCTTGCCGCTCGCGTCGGTGACGACGATGGCCGGCGTGTTGTCGCCGACCCAGACGCGGAGCTTCGCGACGGGCTTCGGGACGGTGAGGACGAGCGCGGGATCCTCGGTGGTCGAGGAGGCGTCGAAGCAGCGGACGCCGAGCTTGTCGACCTTCCAGGTGCGGGCGTCGTGGCGGAGGTGGTCGAAGCGGACGGGGTTGGGCCCGTCGAGCGGGAGGGGCGCGCGCTTCGCGGTGAGGTCGGTGAGCTCGAGGTGGAGCTTCCCGTCCTCGAGGGTGACGGGCTCGAGCGCATGGTAGGTGAGCTTGCCGTAGGCGACGACGTAGAGCTCGTAGGTGCCGGGGTCCCAGTTGTAGGAGGCCCAGCTCTTCTTCGGCGCGATGCAGCGGATCTTCTGGTCCGGGAGCATCAGCGCGTAGCCGCGGACGTCGACGTTCGGGTCGCCGTGGATGGTGAGGACGGCGGAGACCTTGTCCTTCACGGTGAAGGTGGCCGAGGGCTTCGAGGCGAGCAGGAGGTTGTCGTTGTGACAGCCCATCATGTTGGAGGTGCGCGGGATGCCGAGCCGCGCGGGGTCGGTGTCGAGCCGCTGCGCGGGGACCGGGATCGAGACGTGGTCGAAGCCGGGGGCGAGGCCGGGCGCCGCGGCGCGGGCGGCGGGCGATGGCGAGGCGACCACGAGGGCGAAGGCGCAGGCGGCGCCGATCAGATGTCGGTTCATCGGGTCTCTCCTGGCTCGGGGAGGCCCTTCCAACATGGCCGGGATCGCTCGTCAACCAGGCGCTGACGCGGCGCCGGACGGGCGCGCCGGAGACCCGCGCAGGAGGCGGAGGAAAATAACGGACGTACAGCCGGAAAGACGGGGCGGCGGGATCGGCTGGCGCGTCGGGAGGGGACGTGGCGGATCAGCCGGCGAGGAGGGTCCGGACGCGGGCGACCTCGGCGGCGGGGGCGCGGACGGTGAGGTGGGTGCCGTGCTCGTCGTAGCTCTCGGCGAGGACCCGCATGGCGCTCCGGACCTGCCCGACGACGCGGCCGAGGGTGTAGGGGATGGAGATGACGGTCTCCTCCATGTCCGCCTCGAAGAAGGCGATGATGAGGTCGCGGAGGCGGGCGACGTCGTCGGGGTCGTGCGCCGAGAGCGCGGTCGCGTCGGGGTACTCGGCGAGGAGGGCGAGGAGCTCGTCGTCCGTGACCTTGTCGATCTTGTTGAGGACGAGGAGGCTCGGGACGCTGTCGGCGCCGATCTCGCCGAGCACCTGCCGCGTGACGGCGAGCTGCCCGCGGAAGCCGGGGTCGGAGCAGTCGACGACGTAGAGGAGGAGGGACGCCTCGAGGGCCTCGTCGAGGGTGGAGCGGAAGGAGGCGACGAGGTCGTGGGGGAGCTTCTTGATGAAGCCGACGGTGTCGGAGACGAGGATCCGCGGCGTGGTCTCCGGGTGGAGCGCGCGGACGGTGGTTCCGAGGGTGGCGAAGAGCTTGTCCTCGACGTAGACCTCGCTCCCGGTGAGGGCGCGCATCAGGGAGGACTTGCCGGCATTGGTGTAGCCGACGAGGCCGACGCGGGCGACGCCCTGACGGCGGCTCCGGCGCTGGCCTTCCTCCTTGGCGATGGCCTCGAGCTCGGCCTCGAGCTCGGCGACGCGGTCGCGGACCTTGCGGCGGTCGAGCTCGAGGGCGGACTCGCCGGCGCCCTTGCCGCCGACGCCGCCGCGCTGGCGGTCACCGGCGCCGCGGACGCCGGCGCGGAGGCGCGGGACGACGTACTTGAGGCGGGCGATCTCGACCTGGAGGCGGGCCTCGCGGGTGTTGGCGTGGCGGTGGAAG
Organism: Deltaproteobacteria bacterium; assembly: GCA_020632715.1. Taxonomy (GTDB): domain Bacteria; phylum Myxococcota_A; class UBA9042; order PHBI01; family PHBI01; genus JACKFA01. The sequence goes on along the minus strand of JACKFA010000013.1, from coordinate 69,256 downwards.
ATCTCGACGATGACGCCGGTGCGGTCGATGACCTCGGCGTCGGTGGCGCGCTCGAGGTTCCGGGCCTGGCGGGGGCTGATCTCGTGGTCGAGGACGACGACGTCGGCGTGGGGGACGTCGCCGTCGGCCGGGGTGTCGCCGTCGCTCGCGTCGTCGGGGTCGGGCTCGACGGGCTCGGGGTCCTCGATCTCGTCGGCGCCGTCGTCGTCCGCGTCGGGGGCGGCGTTCTTCTTGGCCTTGGGGGCGGGCGAGGGGATGACGCCGGTGCCGCCGGTGTAGCGGGCGAGCTCCTTGAGCTTGCCGGTGCCGAAGACGGCGCCGGCGCCGAGGCCGTTACGCTTCTGGGAGACGGCGCCGACGACGTCGTAGCCGAGGGTGGTCAGGAGGCGGCGGAGCTCGGCGACGTTCGAGGCGTGGTCGGCGTCGTCGACGTCGGGGAGCTGCACGGCCGCGATGACGGCGGTCTTTCGGGGGGTCTCGGTCGCGTGCATCGGGTCGGCTCTGCCTCGGGTCGGGGTCGGGCGGGGCGATGCGCCCCGCGCGCGGCGGGATATGAGGCACGGGAGGGGTCGGGCGCAAGCTCGGGGACGCGGGGGCGGTCACCAGAGGTGGGGCGAGATGAGGCGCGGGCGCCCGAGGTGAGGCGAGTCGCCACGGGAGGTGCGGGGGGCGGGGGCGCGGAGGAGGCGCCAAGGCGCTGAAAACATTGAAGGCCCGGGACATGGCACGGTTCTCGCGAAGTGGGTTGCCATACACCGAGCGGCGCGAGCCGCTGTTGGTGGCGCGACTCGACCCCAGAGAAGGAGGACCTCATGAAGCGCGCCCTCTCGACCTTGATCTTCGCCGGCCTGCTGACCGCGTCCGGCGCGGCCCTCGCGGGCGACAACGACGCCGAGTACGTCCGCGCGGACGGCTTCACCTTCACGAGCGACGTGGGAGCGGCCTGCAACGCGCTCGGGACGGACGTGTACTTCCTGCCGCGTGAGACGGCGCTCGAGGTGCACGACAAGGCGCCGTTGAACTTCCTCGCGGGCTGCTTCACGAGCGGCAACCTCCACGGCGCGCAGGTCGCGATCGTGGCGCACAACGACGGGACGCAGTTCGGGCGCTTCGTGGCGTCGGCGCGGGCCCGCGCGGTGCGTGACTACCTCATCAACCGCGGCGTCCCGTTCGACCAGCTCAGCATCACGTGGCGCGCGGACGACCCGGGCATGGCCGACAACGACGGCCGCATCGGGTTCGAGCTGAACCAGACGGCGTGGCACGACAGCTGGTACCGAATCCGCAGCGCGGCCCGTTAGCAATCGGGGCTCGGCGACCGGAGACGCAGGCCCCCCCGACCAAGGCCGCGAAGCGGCCGACTCGGGGGGCCGGAGTCGCAGGGCGCCGAGCCCGTCGGCGCGAAGCCCCTTACCCAAAAACTCCCACAAGATACCGAACTCAAAGGGGACAACCACGGAGGCACGGAGGCACGGAGGGTTCAGTGGAGTTGCCCCACCCCTCCCCCCGCTCCGGACTACCGTGGTCTCGTTCTGGACCCCAAGAGCAACGCCCCGACCGGGGGCCGGCGCCGCCGAAGCTCCGCCGCCCCCTCCGTGCCTCCGTGCCTCCGTGGTTTCCCCTTTCGGTTCAACCACTAACACGAAGCCCGACCTCGCCCCCACGCCCGCTACTTGCTCGGCGTCGTCCGCTCGAGCCCGAGCTCCTTCAGGAGCCCGTCGTACCGCGGGTCGGTCGCCGGGATCCCGTCGAGCTTCGCGAGCTCCGAGAACACGTCGCCCGTCTTCTGGAGCGAGTACACCCACACGGTGTCGTCCGTCGGCTTCGCGTGCGCCTGCGTGAGCTTCCCGCCCGGCACGAAGTCCGCCGGCACGTCCGAGCGCGTCGACGTCCCGATGCGCACGCTCCCGCTCCCGCCGCCGCCGGCGTTGCCCGACACGTGCAGGAACTTCCCGCCGCCCAGGTTCTCGAGCACCGTCACCCGGTGCCCGGTCGTGTTGTTGTGGTTCTTCCCGAGGTAGCTCACCTGGTCGCCCGCCGTGAGCTCGACGCCGTTCGCCCGCGTGCACCAGTACGACCCGGCCGTCTTCTTGCCGGCGTGCGCCTGGATCCACGCCCCGATGCCGCCCTTGAACTTGAGCCCGCGCTCCTTCAGCGACTTCTCCGCCGCCATCGTCGTCGCCTGCGCGCACCAGTTCTTCGCGTTCCCGTACCCGCCGAGGTCCTCGGCGCCCTTCTTGCCGGCCTTCTTCGCCGCCGCGTTGTTGCCGTCGCTCTTACCGATGTAGCGGAAGAAGTACTCGACCGACGCCGGCACGTACCCGAGGTCCGCCTCCGTCTTCCACATCGCGTAGCGGTACAGCACGTTCTGCGCCTTCTCGTGGGTGTCGCTCCACGACGCGCTGTTCACGAGCTTGTCCTGGAGGTCGACGAACCACTGCGGGTAGCCCTCGACGCCGGCCCCCTTCGTGTCGCCTCCGCCCGTGAGCGACCCGCCGCCCGCCGCCTCGACCTGCGACAGCGCCGCCTGCCCCTCGCTCGCGAACTCCGACTCCTTCTTCGACATCACCTCGGGCGTCGGCTTCTCCTTCACCTGGGACTTCGTCTCGGCCTTCTTCTCCTCGAGGTTGTCCGTCTGCCCGCCGCCCTTCGCCGGCGGCGCGCCCTTCGTCTTGTCGGACACCGGCGCCGGGCCGGCCGCGTCGCCGCCGCCCCCCTTCGCCTTGGCCTGCTCCTTCTCCTTCTCCTTCGCCTTCGGCACGGGCTTCGAGCCGCTCGCCGCGTCCGCCTTGTCGAGCGCGCCCATCGTGTTCGGCCCGATGATCGCGTCGGCCTTCGCGCCCTGCGTCGACTGGAACTGCTTCAGCGCCCCGGTCGTCGCGTTGCCCCAGAGCCCGTCGATCGTGCCGAGCGCGAAGCCCATGCTCGTCAGCGACTCCTGGAGCACCGACACCGCCTCCTTGTTGCCGTGCCCCGGCTTCAGGTAGAGCGCGCCCGCGAGCGCCTTGCCGAAGTCGGCCTGGCTCTGGAAGCGCGCCGACGCGAGCCCGCCGGCGCCCGGCTTCAGCATCGCGTCCTGCTCGGCGAGGTCCTTCCCGGCGAGCTCCTTGCCCTGCTGCGGCGCCTCGGCCTTGTCGAGGGGCGCGGTCGTCGCCGCCCCCGGCTTCTGCTGTTGCACGAACCCCATCTTCGACCTCTCGGCGCGCCTCGACGTGCGCGGTCGTACGAGACCGGCCCGCGCGAGGCACCCAACCGCCTCGCCCAGAGCTCTCCCCCCATGCGGAGATGACACCCGAGCAGAACGAATGTTGCAACCTCGTGGTCGCGACTTCCTCGCGCGATCCGCATCCCACCGACGTCGGCGCGCGCAAGGCCGCGACCCGCTCCGCCGCTTGACCGCGCCCGCCCGGATCGCGTAATACCGACCAGCCAGACTCTTTCACGCAACGACGTCGACTGCACCGACTTCATGGCAGATTCCACCCCATCCCCCGGTTCGCGCTCGCCCCGCGCCGACTTCATCCGGGTCGCCCACGCCGAGCCCCACCGCGAGCAGGCGCGCCGCGTCCTCGCCGCCCACCCCGAGGTGAAGGCGCTCCAGGGCCGGAACCCGTGGACCGCCGCGGTCGCCTTCGGCCTCGTCGCGGTCCAGCTCGCCCTCGCCGTGTGGGCCGCGGACCTCGGCCCGGCCTCGCTCCTCGTCGCCTGGCTCGTCGGCGCGCTCGCGAACCAGGCGCTCCTCGCGGTCATCCACGAGTGCGCCCACCGCCTCGTCTTCCGCGGCCGCGCCGCGAACCGCCTCCTCGCCCTCGCGGCGAACCTACCGCTCGGCGCGCCCATGGCCGTCGAGTACGCCCACTACCACCTGAAGCATCACCGCCTCCAGGGCGTGATGGACGGCGACGCCGACCTCCCCTCGGCGCGCGAGGCCCGCCTCGTCGGCGCCTCCCCCCTCGGGAAGCTCGGCTGGCAGCTCGCCTTCCCGCTGTTGCAGCTCGCCCGCACCGCACGCGCCGGCGCGAGCGGCCGCGGCCCCTCCCGCGCCTGGCTCGCCGCGAACGCCGCGCTCCAGCTCGGCGCGGACATAGCCCTGGTCGTCGTCCTCGGCCCGTGGCCGGTCGTCTACCTGCTCGCGAGCACGCTCTTCGGCGCGGCCCTCCACCCCATCAGCGCCCGCTACGTCCAGGAGCACACCGCCCTCGGCGGCCCGGGCTCGGCGCAGGAGACCTTCAGCTACTACGGCCCCGGGAACCTCGTGGCGCTGAACCTGGGCTACCACAACGAGCACCACGACTTCCCCTTCGTCGCCTGGAACCGCCTCCCGCGCGTCCGCCGCGCCGCGCCCGAGGTCTACGACGCCCTCGCGTCGCACCGCTCGTGGACGCGCCTCTGGTGGCGCTTCCTCGCCGACCGGCGCGTGAGCCTCTTCGACCGCGTCGTCCGCGAGCGCCGCGGCGGGCCCGACGCCGGGGCGTGATCGCGCCGCGGCGCGCGCGCCCCCGCGGCGCACGCGAGCCCGCCAAAACCCCGCGTGACAGCCCTGGCACTTTCCTTTAGGTTGCCCGACCGACCCCGCGCGGTGGACCGCCGCGCGCGGCGCTCGTCCCGACCCGCGGAGAACGGACCCATGGACACCCAGCTCGACGCCCTGATCGCCCAGGCGACCGCCACCTCGTTCCACGGTGAGAGCCTGCTCCTCACGCAGGACTGGTCCGACGAGAAGATCGCCGCGCTGACCGCGCTGGCCGAGCTCTTCGCCGCCGCCGACCGCGCCGGCCACTCGCTCGCGCTCTGCCCGAACGAGCTCGCCTACGCCATGTTCTTCGACAACTCGACGCGCACGAAGAGCGCCTGGGCCGGCGCCGCCGCGCGCCTCGGCATGGCGCCCGTCATCGTCGACGGGAGCTCGACCCAGGTCTCCCACGGCGAGACCGCCGCCGAGACGGGCGCCATGCTCGGCATGAACAGCCACGCGATGGGCGTCCGCCACGACCTCATCCTCGGCGAGGGCAACAGCTTCATGCGCGACGTGAAGCAGGGCATCGACGACTACCTCACGGCGACGGACGACACGCGCAAGGTCCCCGTCGTGAACCTCCAGTGCGACATCGACCACCCGACGCAGACCATGGCGGACCTGCTGTGGCTCCGCGAGAACTTCCCGACGGGCCTCCAGGGCAAGAAGATCGCGGTGTCGTGGGCTTACTCGCCGAGCTACGCGAAGCCGCTCTCCGTGCCGCAGGGGCTCATCATGCTCCTCACGCGCTACGGCGCCGACGTGACCCTCGCCCACCCGGACGGCTACCAGCTCATCCCGGACACCGTGCAGCACGCGCACGACAACGCGAAGAAGGGCGGCGGCAGCTTCCGCGTGACCCACGACATGGACGACGCCTTCAAGGGCGCCGACGTCGTCTACCCGAAGAGCTGGGGCCCCTACGACCTCATGCTCGAGCGCGTCGCGGCCAACAAGGCGGGCGACAAGGCCGCCATGGGCGACATCGAGAAGCGCGCCCTCGCCCGCAACAAGGCGCACACGGACTGGATCTGCGACGAGCGGCGCATGGGCCTCACGGCCGAGGGCGACGCCCTCTACATGCACTGCCTGCCGGCCGACATCGGCGCCGAGGTCTCGCCGGGCGTCATGGACAAGCACAAGGTCAACGTCGCGCGCGAGGCCCAGAAGAAGGTCTACGTCATCATGGCGCTCCTCGCGGGCGCCAAGATCCCCGACCTCGCCGCCCGGCTGCGCGCGCAGCTCGGCTGAGGCGGCCGGCGCGCCGCAGAACACGAACCGAGAGAATCACCCCAGCCGCCGCGGGGGGACGCCCCGCAGGAGCACGAGAGCATGCAGAACCTCGACGCCCGCGTGGCCGAGCTCGCCGAGAAGTACCGCCCCATCGCCGTGCGCCTCCTGAAGGAGGCCATCCGGATCCCCGCCGACTACGTCGACAAGCCGGCCGACCAGGGCGGTGACCCGCGCTGCGGGCTCTCGAACCACGAGGGGCCGCGGCTCCAGTACCTGAAGTCGCAGATCATCGAGCTCGGCGCGGTCGACAAGCCCGAGGACGTCGGCTTCGACGAGTACGGCAACCTCGTCTGGCACGTGATGGACGAGGGCGACGGCGTCGCGCTCGCCGACAAGAAGGTCGTCTACTACGACGGCCACACCGACACCGTCATGGCCCTCCGCTCCCAGTGGGAGCAGAAGATCGGCGGCGGGATCCACGCCTACGACGGCGTCAAGGACTGGTCGAAGGTCGACCGCGGCTTCCTGCGGCGGGAGCTCGGCCACCTGCCGGTCGACGACGAGTGGGACCGCCTCGTCTTCGGGCGCGGCGCCGCCGACCAGCTCGGTGGCGTGTGCTGCCAGGTCGTCGCGACGAAGATCCTCCTCGAGCTCAAGGGCGAGGGGGCGCTGAAGGGCGTCATCGTGCGCTCCTACGCGACGGCGGCCGAGGAGGACAACGACGGCGCCGGGCCCATGTTCATGACGCAGAAGGTGTGGCCGGGCGCCGAGGCGGGCGTCGTCCCCGACGTGGTCATCCTCACGGAGGGCACGGGCGACTCGGCGAAGGGGGCGCTCGGGATCTACCGCGGGCAGCGCGGCCGCATGCAGATCGAGATGGTGGTGACCGGGCGCTCGTGCCACGGCTCGATGCCGTGGGAGGGGCTGAACCCGATGGAGTTCGGGAGCGCCATCGTCGCGGAGGCGGCGGCCAAGTACGACGCGCGCGAGGGCTTCCTCGACCACGAGTTCCTCGGCCACGGGACGCGCACGGCGTCGTGGGCGAAGCTCGACACGCCGAGCGACTGCGCCGTGCCGGACAAGCTCACGGTGCGCTTCGACCGCCGCCTCACGGTGGGCGAGTCGGCGGAGCAGGCGGTCGCGGACGTGGAGAACCTCCCGAGCGTGGCGAAGGCGCGCGCGGCGGGGCTCCAGGTCGACGTGTACGTGCCGCGCTACGAGGAGCTGACGTGGACGGGCTACCAGCCCGGGAACCCGCAGATCTACCCGGGCTGGATGACGCCGGAGGACCACCCCGCCATCCAGACGGCGGCGGACGTGTACCGGCGCGTCGTGGCGCCGAGCGTGCCGGACGGCGGCGCGAAGGGGCAGCTCCGGAAGGAGCCGCGCATCGACCGCTGGATCTTCTCGACGGACGGCGTCGGCTTCCCGATCCCGGCCGACGACACGAGCATCGACACGAAGGGCAAGCGCTGGGTGACGTCGGGCGTCGTGAAGCACCCGGCGATGTTCGGGTGCGGCCCGGGCATCGAGCAGAACACGCACAAGATCGGCGAGTGCGTGGACGACCGCGAGCTCCAGCTCGCCGTCGCGATGCTCGCGCGCTTCCCGAGCGCCTACGCCGAGCGCGGCTGAGCGATCGGCGCGGGGGCGCCTTGCAAGAGCGAGCTGTGAATGACGTTCACGACCCCGCGCCGGGCCTCCCGGGCGGGGTCGCGTCGTCTCGCGGTTCGCGCTCCGCGGCGGGTATGGCGCCGACGCGTGATCTCCCCCTCCGCGTCCTGCTATGCTCCGCCGCATGAGCACTTCTGACGAGCCGCGCGGTCAGCGCCGATTCGCGGTCGACGAGCGGCTGATCGTGCCCGAGACCCGCTACGAGGTCGTCGGTGGGGAGGTCGTCTACGTGAGCCCTGCCGACCAGCCCCACGGGAGCCGCCACTCGAAGCTCTCGGCGCTCCTCGAGGCCTACGTCGACGACGACTTCGACGCCGCGGCCGACATGCTCACCCGCACGTCGGAGAAGAACGACTTCGCGCCGGACGGGAGCGTCTACCCAGCCACGCCCGACCCCGAGACCGGCGGCCGGCAGCTCGAGCACCTCGCGTTCGAGGTCGTGAGCTCGGAGTCCCTCTCCCACGCCGGGAAGAAGGCCGCCGAGCTCGCGAAGCGCGGCGTGCGGCGGATCTTCGCCCTCGACGTCGAGCGGCAGCGGGCGCTCGAGTGGTCGCGCGAGACCGGATCGTGGTCGCTCCTCCACGGCGACGCCGTCATCGAGGACGAGGCGTTCGTCGTGCCCCTGCCGGTCCACGCGCTCGTCAGCGCCGCGAGAGCCGACGACGCCGTGGCGCGCGCGCTGCTCGCCAAAGCGAACCCCGTCCTGACCGCGGCGCTCGCCGAGACCGCCGCCCAGAGCAAGGCGGAGGGCAAGGTCGAAGGCAAGGCGGAGGGCAAGGTCGAAGGCAAGGCGGAGGGCAAGGCGGAGAGCCTCCTGGCCGTGCTCGCCACGCGCGGGCTCGCGGTGACGGCCGCCGAGGAGGCCCGCATCCGCGCCTGCGCCGACGCCGCGACGCTCCATCGCTGGCTCGTCCGCGCCGTCACCGCCGCGAGCGTCGCCGACGCGCTCGCCGACTGATCCACGACGAGAGCGGCGCGTCCCCTGCCGGGGAGCACGCCGCCCCGCCACCGCTCAGTACTTGAGCCAGACCGCCCCGTCCGGCTCGTACAGCCGGAACGTGAGGCTCTCCTCGAAGTAGAGCGAGACCGTCTCGCTGTCGTGGCTCAGGTAGCCGATGGACGCGTCGCGCCCGACCACGAGCTCGAACGCGCCCTCCTCCATCGTGAGGACCACCGCGCCGTCGACCGCCGGCGCGTGCACGATCGGCCCCTCGACGAGGTCCCGCACGTGCTTGTACACGGGGTAGCCCCCCTCCGTGACCGTGGTCATGAGCCCCTTGAAGCAGCGCGGCCCGAGCGCGATGCCGTACGGCCCGCCGACGCCCGCCTCGCGCAGCTGCTGGAGCGCCGTCACGACCGACCCCGGATACTTCAGGTAGTCCTCGTGCAGCGACACCGGCGCGAGCCCGGTCCCCTTGACCATCCCGACGACCCCGGCCGCCTTGTTCCCGTGGAACGCGAGCCTGTCCTCGGCGAGCGCGAGCTTCTTCGCCGCGTCCGTCAGCGGGTCGAGGTCGGGCTTCGGGTTCCCGCGCGCGATGGTGTCGAGCTCCCGCCGGTCGAGCGTGAACGGCACGCGCAGCTCGACCATCGGCTGGACGACCCGCAGGTTCCCGATCACGCCCTCACCGACGTCGTCGAGCCCTCGCACCTCGCCCGTCGCGATGGACGCCTTCTCCCACCCGTGCGGCCCGCTGAAGCCCACGAGCTTCCGCGCCGCGTAGTACACCTTGAGCGCGTCGCGCGCCTCCGACTCGATCCGCTCCCACGCCCGCTCCGAGATGGGCGCGAGCTCGCGATGAAGGTCGTTCATTCCTCGATCCCTCCGCTCTTCCTGAGGCTCCCGATGCCGAGTGAGCCGTCGCCGGCCGCCGCGGCGGCGCCGCCGCCCTCGCCGCCGCCGGACTCCCGGATCGGCCCCTCCTTGTAGAGGTAGTCGTCCATGTGCCCCGCGAACGTCGCGTCGTTCCGGCGGAGCCACTCCATCACCATCGCGGCGTGCTCCTTCTCCTCGTCGCGGTTGTGCGCGAGGATCTCGCGCAGCGCGGCGTCCTTCGTGACGGCGATGCGCTGGTCGTACCAATCGACGGCCTCGAGCTCCTCCATCAAGGACGAGATGGCGCGATGGCGGTCGCGCACCTCGTCGGGCAGGAGCTCGAACGGCTCGTGATAAGAATCTGAGGCCATGGGTCCCTCCGGCTGGTGTCAGGCCGTCCCCTACATACCGCGCCGGTCCCTGCGTGGCGACCTCACGGCCGCCCCGCCGCGCGCGTGGCTCACCCCGCCGGCGCCGGGCGCCGCCCGAGGCCGACCGCCTGGAGCAAGGTCGCGAGGACGATGACCCCGACGCAGCCGATGACGTTGAACCACAGGTAGCCGACGTCGGTCAGGGCGAAGACCAGCACCACGCCGGTCTCCGCGGCGATCGCGGCCCAGAAGACCGCGGTCCCGCCGACGCGCTTCAGGAAGAACGCCACGAGGAACATGCCGAGGACCGTCCCGTAGAAGAGCGAGCCCAGGATGTTCACGGCCTGGATGAGGTTGTCGACCAGCGTCGCGAACGTCGCGAACGCGACCGCGACGAGCCCCCAGCCGACCGTGAAGAGCTTCGACATCGTGAGGGTGCGCTGCTCCGGCGCGTCGGGTCGCAGGACGCGCCGGTAGTAGTCGACCGTCGTCGTCGAGCCGAGCGCCGACAGCTCCCCCGCGATGCTCGACATCGCCGCCGCGAGGATCACCGCCACGAGGAGCCCGAGGAGCCCCGCCGGCAGGTTCGCGAGCGCGAAGCCGAGGAAGATGTAGTCGCGGTCCTCGCGCTCCGCGTTCGGCACCGCCGCGACGATGGCGTCCTTCATCGTCTCCCGCGTCGCGTCCATCTGCGCCTGCGCGGCCTGAAGCCGCGTCGTCGCTGCGTCGAGCGCCCCCTCGTCGCCCGCGTCGCGCGCCGCGAGGAAGGCGTTCGCCGCCTCGGCCCGCGCGGCCACGGCGTCCGTCCAGCGCCCCTCGATCTCGGCGATCTGCGGCCCCGCCGCCGACGCGCGCGCGGCCTCGAGGGTCGGCTGGTTCCAGAACACCGGCGGCGAGGCGAACATGTAGAACACGAAGACCATCACGCCGAGGAAGAGGATCCCGGCCTGCATCGGGATCTTCAGCATCCCGTTGAAGAGGAGCCCGAGGCGGCTCTCGGCGACCGACCGCCCGCCGAGGTAGCGCCCGACCTGCGACTGGTCCGTGCCGAAGTAGGCGAGCGCGAGGAAGAAGCCGCCGGTGAGGCCCGACCAGAGGTTGTAGCGGTCGGTCAGGGCGAAGGAGGCGTCGACCGCGTTCACGCGGCCGAGGGCGCCGGCGAGCGAGAAGGCGTCGTCGACGCCCACGCCGCTCGGCATCTTCGAGCACGCGACGAAGCCCGTCGCGACGAGCCCGAGCAGGACCACGACCATCTGCTGCTTCTGCGTCTGCGAGACGGCCTTCGAGCCGCCCGCCACGGTGTAGAGCACGACCGCGACGCCGATGCCGATGTTGGTCCAGTAGAGCGGCCAGCCGAGGATCGACGAGAGCAGGATCGCCGGGGCGTAGATGGTGATGCCGGCGGCGAGCCCGCGCGACACGAGGAAGAGGCTCGCCCCGAGGAGGCGCGTCTTCAGGTCGAAGCGGCTCTCGAGGTACTCGTAGGCCGTGTACACCTTGAGGCGGTAGTAGATCGGCACGAACACGGCCGACACGACGACCATCGCGATCGGCAGCCCGAAGTAGAACTGCACGAAGCGCATCCCGTCCTCGTAGCCCTGCCCGGGCACCGAGAGGAACGTGATGGCGCTCGCCTGCGTCGCCATGACCGAGAGCCCGATGGTCGGCCAGCGCAGCGTGCTCCCGCCGCGCAGGTAGCCGTCCATCGTCTGCGCGCCGCGGTAGCGCACGATGCCCCAGCCCACGATGAACGCGGTCGTCGCGAAGAGGACGAGCCAGTCGAGGGTCGCCATGCCGCTCACCTCGACGCGAGCGCGGTCAGGAGGGCGAGGCCGCCGATGACGACGGCCTGCGCGATGAGGAGCGCGAGGTAGACGTTGCGCCACCGCCCGAGGAACGGAGGCGGCGTCTCCTGGCCGCGCTCGGGCCCGGGCTCGGGCTCGGGCGCCGCTCCGCTCTCGCGCGCCCCGCTCACTTCGCGCCCCCGAGCGCGAGCAGGTTGGCGAGGAGCCGGTACGCCCCCGAGACGCCCGCCGGCAGCTGCCGGAAGAAGGCGAGCCCGGTGTAGACGAACGCGCCCTTGCCGTGGCGTGCGACGATCGTGCTGCCGAGGAGCGCGTCCTCGCCGGGGTCGTGCGCGGAGAAGAGCGTCTGGTAGCGCGGATCCCACGTGCGCGCGAAGTAGAGCCCCCGCTCCTGCACCCAGCCGGCGAAGTCCGCCGCGCCGAGCGCGTTCGGCGTCGTGAGCGCGGGCGCCTTCGGGTCGACGGCCGTCATGGTCGCCGTCTCGTCGGTCACGCGGTCCTGGTCGATGACGAACGGGTACGGACCCATCGGCACGTCGCCGAGCGGGCGCCGGCTGGTCGAGGTCACGTACTGGACGAGGTAGACGCCGCCCTGCTCGACGAAGCGCATCAGGCGCTCGTGGAAGCCGCCGAGGTGCTCGTTCACGTTGTAGGCGCGGATCCCCGCGATGATCGCGTCGAAGCGGCCGAGGTCGCCCGTCGCGAGCGCCGCGTCGTCGAGCACGGTCACGTCGTAGCCGACCTGGCGCAGGCTCTCGGCGACGTCGTCGCCGGCGCCCGGGATGTAGCCGACGCGCGTGGCCTTGCCGCGCGCGATCGCGAACGGGACGGCCTCGACCCGCGCCGCGGACAGGATCGTGCGCGCCGGGATGTGGAGGTGGTCGATGGCGTCGCGGCGGAGCGCGACGGACCAGTCCCCCACCTGCGCGAGCGCCTCGAGCTCGGCCGGCGCGCTCGCCCCCTTCGGCGGCGTCACCGTGAACGCGAGCTCGACCGAGTCCCCCGCCTTCGCGAGCGAGAACGGCGCCGACGATGGTGCAACGCGGTAGCCCTTCGGGACGCTGATACTGGCCGTCCCGGACTGCTTGTCGGCGTTGGCCATCACGCGAGTGCGAAGGACCGCCTCCGCCCCGTTCGGCATCATGAGGACCGACGCCGTCGGCGTGATCGTGACGGGCGGCAGCACCTCCGTCGGGCGTAGCCGCTCGCCGTTCACGCGATCGACCGCGGCGGTCTCGACCGCGCGCACGACGTCGAAGCGCGCGCCGCCGATCGTCACGTCGAAGACGACGGGCAGGTCGGGCGGCCCGACCGGGCGGATGGCGAGGTCCGCGTCCTTCACCGAGAACAGCGCCGGCGGCCCGCCCCCGGCCGCGCGCGTGGGCGGCTCGGCGAGCCAGAACGGCGTCGAGAACGGCGTGCCCGCGGGCATCGTCAGGTCGCGCGACGCCGTGACCAGCGCGCCCTTCGCGAGCTTCCTCGCGGCGCCGTCCCGCGCGCCGTCGGGCCAGGTGATCCCGTTCACCACGACGTCGCCGGCCCCGTTCGCGACGATCGACGCGGTCACGGGGCTCGCGACGCCCGGCACCACCGCCTCCGCCTCGGCGCGGGGCGCGAGCACGAGGCCCGCGGCGCCCACGAGGAGCGCCTCGACCTCCGCGAGCTTCTCGGCCTTGGCGGGGTTGTCGTCCGGGAGCTTCAGGAGCTCGGCGCGCACCCGCGCGAGCGCCGGCAGCGCCGCCTCCGGGTGCTCGGGATCGAGCGCCTTCTCGGCCGCCGCGAGGGCCTTCTCGAGGGCGCCGGTCTTCGGGAAGCGCGCCCACGACGTCGCGACTCCCTCGAACGGGTCCTTCGTCGGCGCCGCCACGCCCGGCGCGGTCGCCGTGACCTCGAAGTACTCGGGCGCCGGCCCGAGCGTCGCCGCCGTGCCGAAGCCCTGGCTCTTGTGCATCGTGCGGCTCGCGGCCGCGATGGCGCTGTAGGTCACGCCGAGCAGCGGGCTGTAGGTGCCGGTGTCGACGCTCAGGTAGACCGAGAGGTCTTCATCGCCCGTGAAGCGCCACGACGACTTGTTCTCGAGCAGGTAACGCGCCTGGAAGGGCGCAGGCCCCCCCGGGAAGCGGCTCGCGTCCGCCGCCGCGGTGAACGCCTCGCGCGCGAGGATCGCCGACGCCGTGTGGTGCCCGTGGTTCGGCGGCTTGTCGTCGAAGCGCGTGACGATGACGTCGGGGCGCACGGTGCGGATGATCCGCACGAGGTCACCGAGGATCGCGTCCTTGCCCCAGATCCGGAGCGCCTCCTCCGCGCTCTTCGAGTAGCCGAAGTCGATCGCCCGCGTGAACCACTGCTCGGCGCCGTCGATCGCGCGCGCCGCGAGCAGCTCGTGGGTGCGCACGAGGCCGAGGAGCGGGCCGAGCTCGGCGCCGACGAGGTTCTGGCCGCCGTCACCCCGCGTGAGCGCGGCGTACGCGACGCGCACCTTGCGCTCCCCCGCGAGCCACGCGAGGAGGCGCGTGTTCTCGTCGTCCGGGTGGGCGGCGACGTAGAGCACCGTCCCGACGGTCGAGAGCCGCTCGAGCGCGAGCCGGAGCCGCCCCGCCGAGGGCGGGTCGATCTCCCGCGGCGCGGCGCGGAGCGAGGGGGCGATGAGCATGACGGCTACGAAGGCTGGGGCGAGGCGCCTCGCGAACGGCTGGATCATGCCCCGGAGCATACCGGACGAGACCGGGAGCGCTATCCGAAAGCGCGGCACCGACAAATTCGCGCCCCGCCGTGCCTTCTTGGTGTCGCTCGCGCGGCGGCCCGTCTACAGTGGCCGCCGGAGGAGGTCCAGCCCGCACCGATGTCCGACGCGTTCACCCCAGCCTGGCTCCGAGGCGAGCCGCGCGCCACCGGGTTCCTGCCGCTCGCCTTCCGCGACCCCGCGGCGCGCCGGGCCGCGGTCGAGGAGGCCGCGCGCCGCCCCATCGATCCCGCCGTCCACGCCGCCATCGCCGCGCAGGAGGCCCGGCGCCCGCAGAGCCCGGCCCGCGCCGCGAACCTCGCGCGCCTCGCCGAGCCCGGCGCCGTCGCGGTCGTGACGGGGCAGCAGGTCGGCCTCTTCCTCGGCCCGCTCTACACGCTCCACAAGGCCGCCGCGGCCGTCGCCACCGCGCGCGCCCTCGAGGCGGAGACCGGGCGCCCCGCGATCCCCGTCTTCTGGCTCCAGACGGAGGACGCCGACTTCGAGGAGATCCGCGCGACCGCCCTCCCGGATCACGAGACCGGCGGCACCACGCGGCTCACCATCGCCGACGCGCTCGGCCCGGAGGGCGCCCGCGTCTCGCTCTCCGAGCGGCTGCTGGGCCCCGGGCTTACCGCAGTGCACAACGAGCTCGCGACCGCTCTGCACGGCCTCGCGCACGCGGACGACGCCCTCGGATTGCTGCAGCGCCACTACGTCCCCGAGGCGACGTTCGGCGACGCCTTCGCCGGGGTCATGGCCGAGCTCTTCGCGGACGCCGGCCTCGTCCTCGTCGACCCGCGCGCCGCCGAGCTCGGCGCGCTGTCGGCCCGCGTCCACGCCCGCGCCATCGCGCACGCGCGCTCGCTCGCCGAGGCGCTGGCGGCCCGCGCCGACGCCCTCACCGAGGCCGGCTTCAAGGTCCAGGTCCCGATCCGCGACGGCGCCGCCCTCTCCTGCTTTCACCCCGACGGCGCCGCCGGCCCGCGCTTCCGCCTCCTCCCGACGGACGACGGCTACGAGCTCGCGGGCGACCCGAGGCGCGTCACCGCGGCCCACGTCGCCGACGCGCTCGCGGCCGAGCCGCGCGCCTTCTCCACGACGGCGCTCCTCCGCCCCCTCCTCCAGGACATGTGGCTCCCGACCGCCGCGTACCTCGGGGGCCCCGGCGAGCTCGCCTACTTCGCCGAGCTCGCGCCGGTCTACGCCCTCTTCGAGCGCCCGATGCCGCTGGCCGTCCCGCGCGCGCGCTTCCTCATCGCGGGGCCCACGGTCCGCCGCCTCTCGGAGCAGCTCGGCCTCGCCCCGCTCGCCGCGGGCGCCTCGCGCGAGGAGCTCCTCGCGGGGCTCGCCGCGGCCGCCGGCGACGCCCCCGTCGACCCGGACGAGGCCCTCGCCCCGGCGCGCGCCGCGGTCGACGCGGCCCTCGCCCAGCTCCGCGCGGCGCGTCGCGCCGCTCGACGCGGGCTTCGAGCGCGTCGCCCGGAAGGCCCACGACGGCGTCGCGCGCGAGCTCGACCGCGTGGCCGACCGCGCCCGCCGCGCCGCCGCCGAGGCCGACGCCGTCCGCGTCGCGCGCCTCGACCGCCTGCGCGGCCTGACGTGGCCGGAGGACGCGCCCCAGGAGCGGGTCCTCGGCTTCCCCTTCTTCGCCGGGCAGCACGGCCCGCGCGCGCTGGTGGACGCGCTCCTCGCCGCCGCCGAGCCCTGGAACCCCGAGCTCGTCGAGGTCGACCCACCGTGACGCCGCCGCCGCCACCCGCCGAGGGCAAGCTCCGGATCGGCATCGTCTGCTACCCGACCTTCGGCGGGAGCGGCGTCATCGCGGCCGAGGTCGGGCTCGCGATGGCGCGCCGCGGACACTGCGTGCACTTCGTCTCGACCGAGCCGCCGCGCCGCTTCGAGCCGACGCCCGGCGTCGCCTTCCACGCCGTCGAGGTGCGCGACTACCCGGTCTTCCAGCACCCGCCGTACGCGCTCGCGCTCGCGTCGAAGCTCGTCGAGGTCGCGACCTGGGCCGAGCTCGACGTGATCCACGTCCACTACGCGCTCCCCCACGCGGCGAGCGCGTTCCTCGCGGGCGCCGTGCTCGGCGCGCGCCGCCCGCGCGTCGTCACGACCCTCCACGGCACCGACATCACAATCGTCGGCGCCGACCCGAGCTACCTCCCCATCACGCGCTTCTCGGTCGCGAGCTCGGACGCCGTGACCGTCCCGTCCGACTTCCTGCGCGACGCGACGCGGGCGAGCCTCGACCTCCCGGACCTCCCCATCGAGGTCATCCCGAACTTCGTCGACTGCGCCCGCTTCGCGCCGCCCGCGGAGCGCGACCGCGCGCGCATCACCGAGCTCTTCGCCCGCCTCGACGGCGCCCCCGACGACGCCGTGCGCGACGCGCCGACGCTCGTCCACGTCTCGAACTTCCGGCCGGTGAAGCGCGTCCACGACGTGCTCTCCGTCTTCGAGCGGGTGAACGCCGCCCTCCCCTGCCGGCTCCTCATGATCGGCGACGGCCCCGATCGCTCGAGCGTCGAGGCCCGCGTCCGCGCGCTGGGTCTCCACCATCGGGTGCGCTTCCTCGGGCAGGCGCACGAGCTCGCGCACGCGCTCCAGCACACGGACGCCTTCCTGCTCCCGAGCGAGACCGAGAGCTTCGGCGTGGCGGCCCTCGAGGCGATGGCCTGCGGCGTACCGGTGGTGGCGTCCGACGTCGGCGGGCTCCCGGAGCTCCTCGGCCGCGACGACGCCGCTGGCGCGCTGGTCGGCGGGCGCCTCGTCCCCTGCGGTGACGTCGCGGGCATGGCGAGCGCCGTGCTCGATCTCGTCGCCTCCCGCGACGAGGCCGGTCGCGCGGCGCGAGAGCGGGCGTGCGCGCTCTTCCGCGACACGCCCCTCGTCGATCGCTACGAGGCCTGCTACCGCAGGGTCCTCGCGGCGGTCTGAACCAGGTGGGCGTGATCCGTGGGGACAACCACGGAGGCACGGAGGCACGGACGGTTCAACGGCGCGACCCACCTCGGGCCCGAACGGGTTCTGGGCGAGCTCCTCGTGCGATCCCTCCCCGCCTCCGCCTGCGCCGTCGCTACTTCTTCGGCCAGTCCTTGAGGGCCTTCTCGACCTGATCCTTGTAGAAGAAGTTCGGGTCCTTCGAGCCGAGCTCCTGCGCGCGCTGCGCGAGCTTGTAGGCGCCCTTCTTGTCCTTCGTGCCGGCGAGGATCGTCGCCTTCACCCACACGTTGTACCAGGTCTCCTGGACCGCGATGGACGCGTCCGCGAGCGCGAGCGCGCGCTTCTCGTCCTTCAGCGTCTCGGCCGTGTAGCGCGCGGCGTTCGCGAGCGGCCGCCACGAGCCGGCGATGTAGGCGTCGATGTCGCCCTTCGCGAACGCCTGCGTCTTCACCGCGATCGGCACCGAGATGCGCGTCGCCTCCCACTCGAGGTCGAGGCGCGTCCCGTCGTCGGTCGTGTTCGCGAAGAGCCACGTGAGCCGCTCACGGCTCGGGGCCGCCTCCGGCTTCACCTGCGCGCGGAAGACGTCGAGCTTCTGGTCGTAGTCGCCCGTGCCGCCCTGGTTCGGGTTCTTGTTCACGATGAACGTCCACGAGTCGGCGCCCGGGATCGTGAAGATCGCGTAGGTCCCGGCCGGCACGTCGTGCCCGAGGATCGACACGTCGCGCGACACGGTCAGCTTCGTCGCCCCGTTGGCGCCGGTGCGCCAGAGCTCCCCGTACGGCAGGAGCCCGCCGTAGATCTTCCGCCCCTTCACGCCCGGCGACGAGTAGTCGACCGTGATGTCCGTCACGCCGACCGTCTGCGAGACCGACGCGTGCGGGCTCGGCGCGGGCAGCGAGAGCGGCGCCGGTTGTGCGAGCGCACTCACCCCAAGGCCGCTGGTGGCGAGGGCGAGCGCGAAAATCATGTTGCGATGCAGCATAGCGTAAGCTCCACGATGACGAATGGTCCGGCGACCCTACGCAAGCCGCCCCGTTCCCACAAGCCGAACCGGGCGCGAGGGCGCCGATAACGCCGCCCCGCGGCGCCGAGCCCGCGCCGCGCGCCCGCGCGCGACGCTCACCCGCCGAGGATCGCGTAGGGGCCGCCCCGCTCGAGCGCCTTCTTCCAGGCCGGACGCGCGTGCAGCCGCGCGAGGTACGCCTCGACGCGCGGGTATGTCCCCGCCTTGGCGGCCCGCGCGAGCCCCGCCTCGACGGGGAAGCTCATCTGGATGTCGGCCGCCGTGAACTCGCCGGCGAGGAAGTCGCGCCCCTCGAGCGACGCCTCCCACCACCCCATGTGCGTCTTCAGCTGCGGGTCGATGAACGCGCTCTGCGCCTTCTTCGCGATGGCGCCGACGAGCGGCTTCACGAGCCACGGCGCGCGCTTCGGGAGCTCGCCGAAGATGAGCTTGAGGAGGAGCGGCGACATCGCCGAGCCCTCCGCGTAGTGCATCCAGTAGCGGTAGTCGCGCGCGGCCTGCGTCCCGGGCGCCGGCCGGAGGCGCCCCTCGCCGTAGCGGTCGACGAGCTCCTCGAGGATGGCGCCCGACTCGGCGAGCACCACGCGCTCGCCGCCGTCGTCGATGGTCACGACGGGGGCCTTGCCGAGCGGGTGCACCGCGCGCAGCTCACGCGGCGCGAGCATCGTCTCCGGATCGCGCTTGTAGAAGGCGATCTCGTAGGGGACGCCGAGCTCCTCGAGGAGCCAGAGGACCCGCTGTGAGCGGGAGTTGTCGAGGTGGTGGACGGTCAGCACGCGCGCGCCTCCTTCTCGTCGTCGGCCGCGACCTTCGCGATCCGGTCCCCGACGCGCACGGCGCCCGGCCGCACGACCATCGCGTGGATCCCGCGCAGGTTGTGGCGGAGCCCGACCTCCGAGTTCACGAAGGTCATCGCGTCCATGCCGAAGCGCTGAACGAACTTCTTGCAGCCCGTGTGCGGCTCCGCGGTGATCTCGACGAGCGCGTCGCCGACCGCGAGGCGCGTCCCTGGCGGGAGGTTCTCCCACGAGAGGTCGAGGTCGACGTAGAGCTGGTCGCCCGCGAGCGGCCAGCGCGCCTCGTCGCCCGCGATGAGCGCGATGGCGCGGGCGTTCATGAGCGTGAGCTGGATCTCCGGCCGCGCCGCCGGCCGCTTCGCGAGCTCGCGGGCGCGGAAGGAGTCGCCCACGAGCCCCTCCTCGGGGTCGAGCTGGCCGACCGCGACGGTCTCGCGCTCGTCTCGCGCCGGCCTGCGGACGATCATCCGCACGTCGCCGGCGCTTGGCGGCGAGCGCAGGATCTCGCCGAGCCCGGCCTCGAGCTCGGCGGCGGTGCGGTGCGTGGGGCGGGGCTCGTCCATCGTTCGCTCTCCTCCCGGCGCGCTGGGCGTGGCGGCGCGCTCCCCGAGGAGATCACACAGCGAGCCCGCGCCGGCAAGGTCCGATCAGCGCTTGCGCCTGACCTCCCGCGCGACGCCGAAGCCGATCAGGCCGAGCCCGACGATGCCGGCGACGACGCTGCTCGCGATGAGCTTCACGGCGCCCCGGAGGCTCGCCCCGAGGGCGACCCCGCCGCCACCGAGCAGGAGGAGGCCGACGCCCGCGAGGATCATCTTCCAGCCGGGCTCGTCGTCGCTCGGGTTCCCGACGGTCGCGTACGGGTACGGCCGCGGCGCCGCGCCCCCTGGCCCGAGCACCGCCGCCGCCGCCGCCGCCTCGACCTCGGCGCGCGAGCGCCGCTCGCGGAACACGATCATCAGGATCCCGAGCACGAGGAGCGGCGCCGTGAGCAGCGCCGATCCCGGGCCGACGCTCACGATCGGCACCGGCGCGCACAGCATCATCAGGACGCCGCCTCCGATGGCGACGCCGAACCACCCGAGGATGGCGGCGATGAGCCCGCCCGCGAGCGCCGCCGCGAGCAGCATCGTCATCTCCTCGAGGACGACGGCGTGCACGTAGATCGCCGACGCGGCGTCGCGGCGCGCCTCCGGGTCGGCGAGCCGCTCCGCGGCCACCCCGGCCTCCGTCCGGGCCCACTGCGCGACGCGCAGGTGCTCGAAGGGGACCATGAGGCCGCAGAGCGGGCTCCGCGCCTCCTCGGCGCGGGCCGCGGCCACGATCTCGGCCGGCGACGAGCCCCGCGAGAGCCCGACGCCCCCAGGCGCGCTCGACGCGAAGGCCACGAGCGCCGCGATGAGCCCCGCGCAGTAGAGGCCCGCCACGGCGCTCACGACGCGCAGGGCGCGCCGACGGCGGGGCGTCGGGGTGTCTTCCATGCCGTGACCATCGCCGAATCCGGCCTCGCGATCCAGGTCTCCCCGCGCCCCCGCGTCGCCCGTTGCGAGCGGCGGCGGTCGATCGTATTTGAGCCGCATGTCCACACCCCCAAGCGCCGCCCCGCGGCGCCTCCTCGCGCACGATCGCCACTTCACGGCCGACCCGCTGCTCGCCGCGCGGCCTCGGCTCAAGATCGTCGCCGCCGTCGCGCTCTTCGGCGTGGCGGCGCTCGCGCTCGTCAACGTGACCGGCTTCAAGGGGGCCCCCTTCCCCTTCCCGGCCGTCGCGGCCGCCGGCTGCGCCGTGTTCGCCATCGGCGCGGCGCTGCTCGCGCTCGCGGGCTTCACCGCGCGCGTCCCCGATCACGCGCTTCGCGCCGTCGTCCTCTCCGGGGTCGCCACCTGCGGCGTCGGCGTCGCCCTCGTGATCGAGCAGGCGCCCTGGGCCGTCGGCGTCGCGATCCCCGGGTGGTCGCCGATCACGATCTGGTTCTTCTCCGTGCTGCTCGTCCTGATGACGCCGGTGCGCGTCACCGTCGGCGCGATGGTCTTCTCCCTCGCCCTCGAGATCGCGGCGCAGCTCGCCTTCCGCGCGGCCGACGGC
The DNA here is from genome assembly GCA_020632715.1 of Deltaproteobacteria bacterium. Taxonomy (GTDB): domain Bacteria; phylum Myxococcota_A; class UBA9042; order PHBI01; family PHBI01; genus JACKFA01. Next base: position 48,261 of record JACKFA010000013.1, on the reverse strand, counting down.
GGGGGGCTGCCGACGTTCACCGACGCCGCGTTCGACCTCGGCCCGAGCGTCCTCGCCATCCCGATCTCCGCCCTCGTCGCGTGGTTCATGGGGCGCCTCCAGGAGACGATCGTGAAGGCGCAGGAGATGGGCAGCTACGAGCTCACGACGCTCCTCGGGCGCGGCGGCATGGGGGAGGTCTGGCGCGCCGACCACCGGATGCTGCGGCGCCCCGCCGCCGTCAAGGTCATCCGCCCGAAGACCCTCATGGAGCCCGCCGAGCGCGAGCTCGCCGCGCGCCGCTTCACCCACGAGGCGCAGGCGACCGCGGCGCTGAAGTCGCCCCACACCGTCGCCATCTACGACTTCGGCACGACCGACGAGGGCCAGTTCTACTACGTCATGGAGCTCCTCGACGGCCTCGATCTCGACGCGCTCGTCGAGCGCGAGGGCGCGCAGCCCCCCGAGCGCGTCGTGAGCATCCTCCGGCAGGCGTGCCACTCCCTCCACGAGGCCCACCTCGCGGGGCTCGTCCACCGCGACGTGAAGCCGCCGAACCTCTTCCTCTGCCGCTACGGCCAGGACGTCGACTGGATCAAGGTCCTCGACTTCGGCCTCGCCAAGGCGGCGCAGCCGAAGCCCGGCGACGAGCGCCTCACGAGCGACGGGAGCGTCAGCGGGACCCCCGCGTACATGGCCCCCGAGCAGGTGATGGGCTGGGACATCGACGGCCGCGCCGACGTCTACCTCCTCGGCTGCGTCGCCTGGTTCCTCCTCGTCGGGCGCGACCTCTTCACCGGAGGCGTCGCGACGCAGGTCATGTTCGCGCACGTCCAATCCGAGCCGGAGCCGCCGAGCGCGCTCGCGCCGCACCCGATCCCGAAGGAGCTCGACGCCATCGTGCTCGCCTGCCTCGCGAAGCGCCCCGAGGACCGGCCGCGCTCGGCCGCCGAGCTCGCCGAGCGCCTCGCCGCCGTGCCGCTCGCCACCCCCTGGACGGCGGAGCGAGCGCGCGCCTGGTGGGAGGCGCGCGACGAGGCGACCCAGGGCCAGGGGCCCGCCCCGGCGCCTCCAGCCGCGCCGATGCCGCCGGGCGCGGCCCTCGCCGACACCGTCGCCGGGTGACGCGCCGCGACGAGCGCGCCTACTGCTGGTTCGTCCAGCCGTCCTCGGGGACCGTGAACGACGCGCTCCCGACGCGACCGCAGGGATCCTCGACCTCGACCGCGAACACCGTCCGCTGCGTGAAGTCCGGGTAGCTCAGGAAGACGAGGAGGCCGCTCTCCTCGACCGCGCCGTCCGCCGTGTGGAGCGTGTCGGGCGGGGCGCCGAGGATGACCTGCCGGATCCCGAGGGTGCTCGCGCAGGTGGTCGGCACCGCGCCCTGCGGCTCGCCAGCGGCGCAGTCGGGCCCCTGGGCGACCCAGAGCGTGACGCGCAGCCGATCGTAGAGCTCGAGCGCCGGGTTCTCCACGCGGAAGGCGAGGAACGTGTGCTGCCCGCCCTGCACGCCATAGTGGATGGTCGGCTGGTCGCCCGCCGCCCCGAGGGCGTGGAAGCTCTCCTCGCCCTCGCCGAGCGTGACCTCGAGCGGGTCGGTGAGGCCGCAGTCGGCGCGGATCGGGAACTCCTCGTCGATGGGATCGTCGCAGCCGAGGCGGTCCTGCTCGCACGGGTCGGGCACGACGGGCCCGCACCCGTTGGAGCCGCAGCCGCCGGTCGACAGCGCCGTCATGGCCCAGATCGTGAGGAACCCCGTTCGCGTCATGCCAACCTCGGTAGCTCGAACCAGAACGTTGTACCGGCGCCGACGGTCGAATCAAACCCGATGCGGCCCCCGTGATCCTCGACGATGCGCCGGGCGATGCTGAGGCCGAGGCCTGTGCCCGGGCGCTTCTTGCCGTCCGCGGCGTCCGTGGTCGCGAAGCGCTCGAAGAGGTGCTCCCGGAACGCCTCGGGGATCCCGGGCCCGTCGTCGGCGACGCTCACCCGGACCGCCCCCGCGCGCGCGGCGACCCCCACGCGCACGGTCCCGCCCTCGGGCGAGTGCTTCACGGCGTTCGAGAGCAGGTTCTTCACGACCTGCACGAGGCGCCCCTCGCTCCCGCGCACGAGGTGCTCGGCGTCGTCGGCCCCCTCGGCCCCCTCGACCGCGATCGCGACGCCGTACTCGACGCCGTAGCCGCGCGTCTCCTCGACGGCGCGGCGGCACAGCGGCCCGAGCGCGATGGGCTGGAAGTCGTAGCCGCCGTGCCCCGACTCGAGCTTCGCGAGGTCGAGCAGCTCGTTGATCAGGGCGCTCAGCCGCTCGGCGTTCTGCTGCGCGACGGCGACGAGCGGGCGCACGCCGTCGTCGACCGGCCCCATCGCGCCGCTCCCGACGAGCTTCAGCGCGCCGATGATCGACGTGACCGGCGTCCGGAGCTCGTGGTTGACGGTGGCGTGGAGCTCCTCGCGGGCGCGCTCGAGGGCCTTCCGCGCCGCGATGTCTCGGAAGACGCAGGTGTGGTGGTCGGCGGCGCTCGCGCTCGCCGGCGTCACGCTCACCTCGACGGGGACGCGCTCTCCGCTCGGGAGGCGCGCCTCGGTCTCGCCGACGGCGCCCTTCCCGGCCTCCGTCCCGCCGGGCGCCGCGACGGGCACGCCCTCGTCGCGCCAGCTGGGCACGAGCGCCCCGATGTGGAGCCCGCGCGCCGACGCGAGGCGGCGCAGGAAGAGCGTCTCCGCGGCCGGGTTCATCCAGGTCACGCAGCCCTCCGCGTCGACCGTGACGATCGCGTCGGCGACGGTCTCGACGACGAGCTGGAAGCGCTCGAGGGCGACGCGCTCGGCCTCGAGGAGGGCCGCCTGGGCGGCGAGGGCCTGCTGCGCGTCGCGCGCGCCCAGCCAGCGCGCCGCGGTCTCGCCCGCGCCGAGCAGCACGAGCCCGACCGGCGCCGGCGTGAGCGCGAGCAGCCAGAGCGGCCCCGCCGCGGCCGCGTAGCAGAGCGCGCCGTGGACGGCGGTCAGGGCGACGGCCGCCCCGACGAGGACGAGCGGGCGCGCGCCGAGGCGGAGCAGCCCCCCGAAGGCGAGGAGCACGAGGGCGGTCTCGAGCACGGAGACCCAGGCGGGCGCGCCGTCCGAGGCGAGGCGCTGGCCGGACAGGAGGTCGTCGATCGCCATCGCGTGGAGGACGACGCCCGGCACGCCGTATCCGACCGGCGTGCGCAGCTGATCGGCCGCCCCGGGCGCCGTGGCGCCGACGACGAGGATCTTGTCCGCGAACGAGGCGACCGTCGCCGGCGCGGGATCCTCGCTCATCACGATCTCGGCGAAGCCCACGCGCGGGAAGCGCGACGTGGCCTCGGACATGCGCAGGTGGGGCGCGCCCCCGTCGATCGACAGGGCGCGGGCCACGGTGGCGTCGGCCTCCTCGCTCGACTCGGCCATCATCATCGCGGCGGCGAGGGCGAGCGAGGGGTAGGCGGCGCCGTCCATCGCGACGGCGTAGGGGTAGCGCCGGACGACCCCGTCGGGGTCGACGAGCACGTTCATCGCGCCGCTCCCGCGCGCGGCCACCGTGAGCTCCGGCTGGCAGGTCGTGACCGACGCGGCCTGCAGCGCGAGCCCGTCCGAGGCGCAGGACAGCGGCGGCAGCGCGCCGTCGAGGGCGGCGCCCGGATCGCCGCCGTCGTCGTCGGTGAAGATCGCGCCCAGGACGACGTTCCCGGCCTCCGCGACGGCCATCGAGAGGGCCCGGTCGGCGTCGTGCCGCCCGAGCTCGTCGTCGATGAACTCGGCGAGCGCGGTGCCCGCGCCCGTCTCGCCGAGGCCGCTCGCCTGGAGCCGGAGGGCGACGCTCTGGCCGAGCTCGGCGGCGCTCGAGTCGCTCGGCTGGTCGAAGACCACGTCGAGCACCACGAGCGCGGGGGAGAGCGCGCGCGTGCGCTCGAGGAAGCGCGCCCACGTCGCGCGCGAGAGCGGCCAGCGCTCGCCGAGCGCGCGGAGCGAGGCGTCGTCGACCTCGACGAGCACGACCTGATCACGCTTCTCGGGGGTCGGCATGAGCGGCACGAGGACGTGGTCGTACGCCCAGGCGTCCGGGCGCGCGAAGAGGTCGAGCCCGGCGAGGCGCACGAGGACGACGGCCAGGACGCCTCCCGTCAGCGCCCACCGCGTGACCCGCGATCGCCGACTGGCTCCGCCGACGCGTCCCTCGTGGCCCCTCATCCTGGCCATCATAGCGTGGTCGGCGGCGCGCGTCGCGGCCTCTCGTCCCGGCGTCAGGCGGGCTTCCGGGCCGTCGCGAAGAAGATCGTGTAGGGGCGGCCCTCCTTCTCGACCTCGACGGCCGTGTCGATCACGACGTCCTCGAAGCCGTGGGCGGCGAGGCGCGCCGCGAAGGCGTCGCGGTCGAAGCCGTGGTGGTAGACGCCCTCGGTGTCCTCGGGGTGGAAGGTGCCGGCCTCGGTGTCGAGGTCGGCGAGCGCGACGCGACCTCCAGGCGCGAGGTGCGCGGCGAACGCGGCGAGGAGCGCGTCCGTGTCGGCGACGTGGTGCATCGCCATCGCGCTCACGATGAGGTCGAAGCGGCGCTCGAGCGGCGCCTCGAGGATGTCGTGGCAGAGGATCTCGAGGTCGGCGCGATCGCCGTGCTTGGCCGCGAGCTTCGCGAGCATCGCGGGCGAGACGTCGACCGCCGTCACGCGCCGCACGCGCCCGACCACGTGGCCCGTCACGAGGCCGGTGCCGGCCCCGAAGTCGAGGACCTCCATCCCGGCGTCGAGCGCGATGTCCTCCGCGAGGCGCGCGCCGAAAGCGGCCGAGAGGCGCTGCGGGACGTCGCGCGCGTCGTAGTCCGCCGCCTTGTCCGCGAAGAGATCGGTCATCGCGTCACCCGCCCCGCGAGCCGCTCGCGCAGCGCCCGCTCGACAGCCTCGCCGTCGACGCCGTCGGCCGCGCGCAGCGTCGCGACGGCGGCCTCCAGATCGGCGTCGCCGAAGCGCCGGAGCGCGTCCACCACGCTCGCGAGCGCCTTCGGGTTCGCCGCCGCGACCTCACCGACGTGCTCCTTGTACCAGGCCGGCTCGAGGGCGCCGAGGCGGAGGATCGCCGCGAGCTCCGCGCGCCCGGTCAGCGCGTCCCCGCGGGCGAGCTCGAGGGCGATCGCGTCGACGCCGCCGTCGTCGCCGGGCTGGAGGCGCTCGGCGAGCACCTTCCACGCGAGGTGGGCGAGGTCCTTCTTCTTCGACCAGGGCAGCGCGACCCCGTGGAAGCGCGCGGGCTCGTCGCGGAGCGCGGCCGAGATCCGCTCGGCGCCCGGCGCGCCCGGGTGGAAGAGGTAGAAGTCGAGCCCGGCGGCGCGCTCCTTCGGGTCGTCGGCGGCGAGCGCGGCGGTGGCCGCCCCGGCGATGCCTTCGCGCGCGGCCCCCGCGGGGAGCAGCGCGTAGACGTCCGCGATCCACGCGGCCGGGAGCTCGGCGTCGATGAAGGAGGTGGGCCACGGCACGCCGTCCGCCGGCGCCGCCCCGGCGAGCGCGCGCGCCGCGAGCCCGGCCGCGGCGGCGTCATCGACGGTCTCGCCGTCGAGCTCCGCCGGCGTCCCGAGCGGCGGGTGCCCGGCGCAACGCCACGGGAGCGCCTTCAGGGGGTGGTCCTCCCCCTCGCGCGAGCGGAGCGGGCGCTCGCCGCGCTCCCCCGCGACCGTGCAGGCGCAGGCGTAGAGGCGCGACCCCTGCGCCGCGACGACGCCGCCCTGGGCGAGCGCCGCGTCGGGTCCGCCCGCCGCGAGCGCGTCGGCGACGGGCTTCGAGGCCCCGGGCCCGGCGAAGCTCGGCGCGAGGTCGAGGTCCGGCCAGGCGCGCACGTCACCGCCGCAGCTCTCGCACGTGAGGTGGTTGCAGCCGGGGCGCGGGTAGCGGTCGCTCCAGCGGTGGTGCGCGGCGAGGCTCGGGAGCCAGCCGTCCATGCCGACGAGACGCCCGCCGTCGAGGCAGTGCCTGGTGTCGCTCATCGCTCACCTCGGTGCGTTCGATGTCGCTGCGGCGCGCGCGCCGCGCGGAGGGAGTCTAGCATTCCTCGGGGTGGCGCGCGCGCAGCGCGACCTGCGGAGCCCCCCTGGGCGCCCCGGCGGTCTCGCGTCGCGGCGGCGGCTCAGGTCGGCTGCGGGGCGTCCACCGGCGCTTCGCGGTGCGACTCGTGCGGGAACTTGCCGCCGCCGAAGCCCTTGAGCTCCGACTGGCTCCACGGCTGGATCGACGTGTACATCTGCCGGCCGCGGATGAAGTCGGCGGCGCCGTGGGGCTGCGCGGCCTCCATGATCTCGCAGAGGCTGTGGTGGTGCGCCGGCAGCAGGTAGCCGATGCAGGCGAGGCGCGTGTCGTAGGGGCTCATCCCGAGCACCTGCCCGAGGTTCATGAGCTTGTTCGTGGTCCCCGACGGCCCCGCGGCGAGCGGCATGCTGAGCTGCCGCATCAGGTACACCCACTTGTTCGTCTCGTTCATCATCCAGATGCGCGCGCCCTCCTCCCACTGGAGGCGAGCCGTCTCGGGCGGCGCGCCCGAGCTGCGATCGTAGCTCGGGACCTGGAGCTCCGCCTCGGCGCCGCCCATCTCGACGCCGGAGCTGCCGACGGTCATCTCGGTGCGGTGCTCGTTCTTGTTCGGGTTCTCGAAGCGCGTCTTGCCCTGCCCCGCGACCTCCGAGCCCTCGGGGATGTGGAACTTGTTGCCGCCCTTGTCGTCGCGGAACTTCGCGAGGTCGGTCTCGAGGATCCCGGCGCGCTCGAGCATCTCGTCCATCGAGTCGCTGTTCAGCGCGATGTCTCCGGCGAGCATGTTCCACAGGTTCTCGAGGTGGCACATGCGCGTCGCGACGTTGCCGTTGTCGAACACGGCGAGCAGGTCCTCGACGGCCTTGCCGACGGTGCCGCTCCAGGCGGGGTTGTCCGACCCGAGCTTCACGAGCGTCTCGGCGAGCTTCGTCTCCGAGGCCTTCCACTCGGTGACGCCCGTCTTCTCCATGAGGTACGCCTTGCCCTTCGCGGCCATCGCCCCGGCGGGGCCGTTGCCGCGCGAGTAGGCGCTGATCCCGAGCTGCGTCTCGAAGGCGATGGCGTCCTTCTCGAACTCGGGGTTCTCGGCCATCGACACGCCGTCGACGACGGTCGCGACGCCCTCGCTGTTGCCGCGGACGATCATCTCGCCCGTGCCGAGGGTGCCGCCGCGGTCCGAGGAGGTCTGCCGGACGTTCTCCGTCTCGGTCGCGCCGACGTTGCCGCCCGACGAGATCGCGTCGCGCTGGACGACCTTCTGCTGCACGGCGCCGCCGCCCCCGCCGCCGCCGACCTGCGAGTCGAGCAGGCCCTCGGCGGACTTCCCGGCGACCACCGCGTCGGCGACCGCGTCCGCGTGCTTCTCGTAGCTGTCGCCGACCTGGCCGACGCCGCCCGAGAGCGACACGCCCGCGCGCTGCTGGACGACGTGCGCGGCCTCGTGGGCCGCCGTGTGGAGGTCGGGGCTGCCGCCGAAGGCGACGTGGTTGCCGGTCGCGTAGGCCGAGGCGCCCATGGCCTCGCTCGCCTTCTGCGCCTCGCCGCCGACGTGGGCCTGGACGCCGGAGACGTCGTGACGGCCGAACGCCCCCTGGATGGCGCCGAGGTGCGGGAGCGCGCCGCCGCCGCCCTGGACGCCCGCGGCCGCGGCCGCGTGGACGTCGGGACCGCTCGCGTCGCCCTTGGCCTGCACCGGGGAGAGCGCCGCGGCCTGCTCGGCGAAGCCGCCGCCCGCGAGCGAGCGCATGAGGCTGTGGCCGCGCGAGGGCGCGCCGCCGCCCGAGGACGAGCCGCCGCTCTGGGTGCTCGTCCCGGTGGTCGTGGTCGTGCTCGTGGTCGCGGTGGTCGTGGTCGACTCGCGCGCTGCGTCAGCCATGGCTACCCCCTGCCGTCTCTCGGGCCGACCCGCCTGGGAGGCAAGAAGCGATCCACCTCGCGGGCCATCCCGAGCGTTGGTTCGGCCGCGTGCGACCGTGGCGGAGGGGCCCCGAGGGCGTCCCAAGTGGGGCCCGAGCGGCCGCGGGCGAGCTCGGGCGCGCGGCGCCGGGGTCGGCCGACCCCGGTTGGCTCGGTTACGGCCGGCCGGCGGCGGCGACACGCGGTGACGATTCGGGGCTGGCGGTGGCCTGCAGCCGTGCGAGCATGCGGGCCATGGGTCACGCTCGCACGACGGCGCTCTCTCTCGTTGCTCTCGCCCTGCTCACCGGCCTCGGGCCCGGCTGCCTCGACGACGGCGCGGCCGGCGGAGGCGACGCCATCGTCGCGCTGGATGGCGAGGGGGGGCTCGATCTCGTCGACGGCGCCGCGGTCGAGGACACGGTCGCGCCGACGGACACGGGCACCGACACGGACGCGGACACGGACACGGACACGGACACGGACGCGGCCACGGCCACGGACACGGACGCGGCCACGGACACGACCGCGGACACGGACACCGTCACGAGCGCGCTGAGCTGCGCCGGCCGCTGCGACGACTACGACCAGACGCGGCCCTGCCAGTGCGACGCGAGCTGCGCGCGCTACGGGAACTGCTGCGCCGACTGGGCGGACCTCTGCGCCCCGCCGTCGACGGCGACCGACTACCTCGCCGCGCAGGGCTCCGAGTGCGCGAGCGACGCCGACTGGCACACGGTCACCCACGTGCGTGACGGCGACACGGTCGACCTCGACAACGGCGAGGCGGTGCGCTTCCTCGTGATGAACACGCCCGAGACGTCGAGCGACGACTGCTACGCGTACGCGGCGAAGGACTTCACGCGCGCGGCGATCGCGCAGAGCGGCGAGCGCGTCTGCCTCGTGACGGACCCGACCGCCGAGGATCGCGACCTCTACGATCGGCTCCTGCGCTACGTCTACGTGAGGGACCCGGCCGCGGGTGAGGCCCCGATCAACCTGAACCTGCGCCTCGTGCGCCTCGGATACGCGCGCGTCTACTATCCCTACGCCTACGGTCGCGTCTACGAGCCGCAGGCGAAGGCGATGCAGGCGGCCGCGAAGGCCGAGCAGCGGGGCGGCTGGGGCAGCTGCGGCTGGTAGCCCGGGCTACGCGGGCGCGGTGAGCGCGGCGCGCGTCTCGGCGAGGAGGGGGCAGCCGGGGTCGGCGTCGGCGGCCTCTGCGACGAGCTCCGCGGCCGTCGCGAGGGCGCCCACGCGGGCGAGGTGGCGGGCGACGCGGCAGGTCTGGGCGGCGCGCGCGGCGTCGTCGTGGAAGCGCGCGAGCGCGCGCGCGGGCGGCGGCGGCGCCCGGCCTCGACGTCGCCGTGGAGGATCCGGATCTGGGCGTGGCTCACCGCGACGCCCGGGCTCCACGGGCGCGCCGCGAAGGCCTCCTCGGCGGCGGCGGCGGCCTCGCCCGCGAGCTCCGGGCGGTCGAGGAGGAGGTCCGCGCGGGCGAGGAGCCCGGCGGCGAGGGCGCGGCGCGCGTCGCCTTCGGGGAGGAGCTCGCGGGCCGCGATGAGCGCGGCGCGCGCGGCATCGAGCTCGCCCTCCCCGAGCAGGACGGTCCCCCGCAGGAGATGAAGGGGCGCGTGGTCGGACTGCTCCCGGAGCCCGGCCTCGATGGTCGCGAGGGCGGCGCGCCTCCGACCGTCGAGCAGCTCCCGAGAGGCGAACTGGAGGGCGAGCGCCGCGGCGTCGACGATCTCGTCGCGGCCGCGAAGGAGCCTGAGGAGGGCCAGGCCGTCGCTCGGACGCCGCGCGCCCCCAGGGCTCACGTGCAGCGCCGGCCAGAGGGATGACGCGGCGACGAATACGCTGGCGGCGGCGAGATCGAGGGCGAAGGTGACGCCCCGGCCGGCCGCGCGGAGCGGGTCGGAGGTGTGCGTCACGAACACGATGAGGGCCGCGAGCGCCACGTTCGCGGCGGGTCCGCCCGCGTAGTAGAGGAGGTGGCGTGCGCGCCGGCCGCGACGACCGCCGAGGCTGCGGAAGCGCGCGCCGACCTCACCGCGCGCGAGGACCGCTCGGACGGTGAGCTGGCAGCGCTCGGGGAAATTCGGACCGAGCCAGGCGCGGCGTCGTGGTCGCAGGTGGCTACGCGAGGCGGGAGCGTACCCGAGGTACGTGACCGACGAGCGGAGCCACCTGAGACCACAAGAGCAAGCCTGGCGACGGGAGAATTTCCCCGAGCGCTGCCCGGCAGCCTCCGATTCGTCGCGAGACGAGGAGCGGCCCGTCGCCGAGCTCCACGCGCGTGACGCGCATCCCCGCGACCAGCGCGGCGCCGACGTGGCCGAGCTCGTGGACGACATAGGCGACGGGCGCGAGCAGCAGCGCGAAGGACGCGTTGAGGAAATGCCAGGCGACCCGATCGTCCGACGAGAAGGCGAAGCCCATCGCGGCGCAGAAGAGCCCGACCACGCCGAAGGCGAGCCCCGTGAGCCCCCGCATGACGCGGGCGTGGTCCAGGCAGTCGTAGCACCAACGCTCGACGCCGAGAGAAGCGCCGGTGGCGACGGCGCCGCGGCAGCGCGCGCAAGTCGGCGCGGACGTCGTCGGAGCCGCTGTGATCGGCTGCGTCACGAGCCCAGGATGAACCACCAAGACGACTACGGCAACCCCGTCGTTCCTCGCGCGGCGCGGCGCCAACCATGCTATAACGCGCCGGATGCAGACCCCCTGCCCCTGCGGCTCCGGCCGCCCGTACGACGGCTGCTGCTCCGCCTACCTCAGCGGGCGCGCGACGCCGCCGACCGCCGAGGCCCTGATGCGCTCGCGCTACACGGCCTACGCGCGCGAGCACGTCGACTACCTCTACGAGACGAGCTCCGCCGACGTGAAGCGCGGCTTCTCGCACGCCGACGCCGCCGCGTGGGCGCGCGCGGCCACGTTCACCGGGCTCGACGTGCTCGCGACCGAGGCCGGCGGCGAGGGCGACGACGAGGGCGTCGTCGACTTCGCGGCGACCTGGGAGGAGGCCGGCAAGGCGCGCGTCCTCCGCGAGCGGTCGCGCTTCGTGCGCGAGGAGGGCCTCTGGCGCTACGCCGGCGGCACGCGCGGGGAGACCGTGCGCCGCGACGCGCCCAAGGTCGGCAGGAACGATCCGTGCCCCTGCGGGAGCGGCAAGAAGTTCAAGAAGTGCTGCGGCGCCTAGCTCGGCGCCCCCTCACCCGGCGACGCCGGGCGATGGCGTGAGCGCGACGCAGCACACGCCCACCACGTAGAGAGAACCAGGGAGAGACGATGAAGGACCACCTCACCGCCCACGCCCCGCCACGCCGTCCGGTCGACGTGCTGCTGCGCCCGTTCCAGCTCTTCGCGCAGGGGCAAGCCGCCGGCGCGATCGTGCTGCTCGCGGCCGCCGTGCTCGCGCTCGTGCTCGCGAACTCGCCCTGGAGCGAGGAGTTCGCGGCGATCTGGGAGACGCCGGTCGGCGTCGGGATCGGCGCCGCCGGGCTCCAGAAGCCGCTCATCCTGTGGATCAACGATGCGCTGATGGCCGTGTTCTTCTTCGTCGTGGGGCTCGAGATCAAGCGCGAGCTCCTCGCGGGCGAGCTCGCGACCGCGAAGAAGGCGGCGCTCCCGATGATCGCGGCGCTCGGCGGGGTCCTGGTGCCCGCGGGGATCTACCTCGCGTTCAACGCCGGGCTGCCGTCGCAGGGCGGCTGGGGCGTGCCGATGGCGACGGACATCGCGTTCGCGCTCGGGGCGCTGGCGGTGCTCGGGTCGCGCGTGCCGGTGGCGCTGAAGATCTTCCTGACGGCGCTCGCCATCGCCGACGACATCGCCGCCATCGTCGTGATCGCCGTGTTCTACACCGAGAGCATCGCGCTGCCGCTGCTCGGCGCGGCGGTCGGTGTCGTGGCGCTCGCGTTCGCGGCGAACCGACTCGGGGTGCGCCACTCGCTCGTGTACCTCGTGCTCGGGGCGATCGTGTGGCTCCTCTTCCTGAAGTCGGGGATCCACGCGACGCTCGCGGCGGTCGTGATGGCGTTCACCATCCCGGCGACGCGGCGCATCGACACGCGCGCGCTGGGGGCGCGGATACGCGGGGCCCTCGAGGCGCTGCGGGACGACGAGGAGCGCGGCACGGAGGGGATCCTGACCCCGGAGGACACGCACGCCCTCCACGTGGTCGAGGTGGCGATCGAGCACGCGACGCCGCCGCTCCAGCGGCTCGAGCACGGGCTCATCGGGTTCGTCACGTTCGTGGTGATGCCGGTCTTCGCGCTCGCGAACGCGGGCGTCGGGCTCGGGGGCGACGGCGGCGCGGACCTCGGGAGCGCGCCGGCGCTCGGGATCATGGGCGGGCTCGTCATCGGGAAGCCGCTCGGGATCTTCCTCGCCGCGTTCCTCGCGGTGAAGATGGGGGTCGCGGCGCTGCCGGCGGGCGTCACGTGGCGGCAGGTCTTCGCCGTGTCGGTGCTCGGCGGGATCGGCTTCACGATGGCGCTCTTCGTGGGCGGGCTGGCGTTCGAGTCGACGCCCGGCTTCCTCGCGACGGCGAAGCTCGCGATCCTGGTCGCGAGCGCGGTCGCGGGGATCGTGGGGCTCGTGCTGCTGAAGCGGTTCACGAGCCCGCCGAGCGACGGCTGAGCGTCGGGACGACGCGAGCGAGAATGAACGCCGTTCACACCTCCTCACGGGGGCGTGAACGACGTTCACACGCCTACGGCGCTTCGCAGCAGGGGTCGCCGCAGCAGCCGCCGAGGAAGCGGCCGGCCGGGAGCTTGTAGAAGCCCGACTGCTTCCGGCCGATGCGCGCGGTGACGCCCTCCGGGGAGGTGGCGAAGCTCACCTGCCCGTCGAGGCTCGCGATCGTCGCCGTGCACGCGCTGCGGCCGACGCTCGCCACCGGCGCGTCCGGCGTCCCGCGCATCTGGTGCGAGAACTTCTTCGCCCCGTCTCGCACGTACTCCGTCGTGACCCCGCTGTCCGCCACGTCGAGCGCGTGTTTCCCGCACGAGAGCGCCGCCGCCTGCTCGCTCAGCGTCACGTTCCACGAGACGTAGGGGTACACCGCGCCGTCCGGCGTCTCGCCGTCCGCGAACGCCGTCCCGCTCGCCGTCCCGCGGCCCGCCAGCACGCACCGGCCGGGCAGCTCCTCCGGGCGGACCCCGAGCGCCACGTTCCACGACGACACCCCAGTCGACTCCGTCACCGTCCGGTAGATCCCCGTCTCGAACACGAACGGCGCCTGCCCCGGCCCCGCGTTCCCCGGCCCGAGCGACGGGTCGTACGCCCAGCTCCCGAGCGGCTCACCGGTGTCCTCGTCGAAGCAGCTCACGACCAGGTTGTCCTCGTAGAGCCACGTCTCCGCGCCGATCCCCGCCGTGCACGCCCACGCGACGACCACCGTCTGCCCGCGCGCGCCCGTGTCCGGGTCGAAGAGGAGCTTCAGCGGCCCGCCCTGCGAGTCGAGGCAGTCGAGCTTCGCCGAGCAGAAGATGTCGTCGAACTCGACCGCCACGTCGAAGAAGCCCTGGTTCGCCGCCCGCGCGACCGTCAGGTCGAAGTCGACCGGCGTGTCCTTCTGCGGCTCGCAGAGCGCCTGCCGCGTGCAGCCGTCGGGCCCCGCGCACGGGTTCCGCCACGCGCTCGCAGACAGCGAGTGCGGCCCCGGCGTCGTCTCGCCGCACGCCCCGCCCGTGCACAGGTCCTCCATCACGAGGCGCACCGTGCTGAGCCCGGACACGCTCGCGTCGCACGTCCCCACGTAGCTCAACGCCCCCTGCCCGTCGCCGTACTGCGACGAGCACACCCGCCGCGTCCACACGACCGGCGCCGCAGCCGCCGTCCCCGCCTGGACCGACAGCGTGTAGCACGCGTCCGTCACCCCCGAGAGCGTCAGCGGCGCCACGCCGATCACCACGTGCGCGCCGCCGTCGTCGCCCGTCGGCGGCCCGTCGACCTCGGCCTGACCACACCCCGCGAGCGCGAGCGCCGCGGAGAACCCGATGAACCGGAGCTGATGCATCGTCTTCATCGCCGCCTCCTCACTCGCACCAGAGGGTGTCGGACACCGCGAGGACCCCGTCCTCGTCGGCGTCGCAGGTGATCTCGCCGTCGCTGTCCCGCTCGCAGCGGATGCTCCCGACCGCGTTCCCGTCGGCGTCCTCGACGACGCCGTAGAAGACCAGCACGTCGAGCGCCGGGTCGCACGAGGCCGCCGCCCCGCACGCCCCGAGCACGACGCAGCTGTGGCCGTCGTCGCCGAGCACGTAGCCCGGCTGGTCGCAGCCGCAGGCGAACGTCCCGTCGAGGTTCTCGCAGGTCTGGTCGCAGCCGCCGTTGGCGGTGCCGCACTCGTCGACGTCCGCGTCGCAGAGCGTCCCCGAGTAGCCCGTCCCGGCGCAGTCGCAGGACGCCGCCTCGCCGACCGCGCTGCACGCGCCGTGAGCGCATGGGCTCGGGTCGCACGGGTCGAACGCCGCGTTCACCGTGACCGTGACGTCGCCGACCCCGCTCCGCGCGGTGTTGTCGGTCACCTGCACCGTGAGCGCCACGCTCCCGCCGACGTGCGCGGCGAAGGCCGCCGCGTCACCGACCGTGAGGCCGCCGCTCGCCGACAGCGCGAAGGCGCCGTCGTCGTTGCCGGCGACGAGCGCGAAGGTCAGCGCGCCCCCGTCGGCATCGTCGCCGATGACCTGGCCGATGACGCCGCCCGCGCCGAGGTCGACGAGGGCGGCGAAGGTCTGCCCGGCGCGCACGCTCGGCGGGCGCTCGCAGCGGTAGCTGCCGACGGTGTTGAAGCACTCGCCGCCCGCGCCGCAGAGATCGGGCGTCTCGCACTCGTCGACGTCCACCACGGCGTCGGGCCCGACGGTCGTCGTCTGGAGGCAGGGGTTCGTCGCGGAGGCCTGCACGTACACGGTCGTCCCCGCCGGGAGCCCGGTGACGAGCACCGCGTGGCTCGTCTCGGAGGACGCCACGTCACCGGCGGTGCGGTCGAGGTTCGCGGGGTTCGTGCCCCAGCGCACGAACGACGACGAGCTCACGTCGGTCGTCCAGCGCACGAGCGCCGACGTCGGGCTCGCGTACTCGGCCGTGAACCCGCTGATGACCGGCGCCCCGACCGACGCGTTCGCCGCGGTCGTCTGCGTGATGGGGCCGCCCGTCCCGGCGTTCCCGCCGCCGTCGCGCGACGACACCGAGATCGCGTAGGTCGTGTTCGCGGACAGGTTCTGGAGCGACATGCAGCGCGAGGTCACGAGCGGTGACGCGGACAGCGCCGACGCCGCCCCGCTCGACTGGTTCGTGTACGCGACGTTGCTGTCCGCCGCCTCGCTCGTGTCCCAGCACACCGCCATGCGCGTGTCCGTCACGCACTCAGTCCTGAGCGCCGACACCGCCGGCGGCGTGGTGTCGAGGACGTCTGGCGTCGTGACGTCGAGTGGCCCCTCGACCGTCGGCCCGTTCCCGTCCGGGTCGCTCGACGCGACCGTGAGCGAGTAGGTCGTGAGCGGCGAGAGCCCCGTCAGGAGCACGTCGTGGAGGAGCGCCGACTCGCCGTTCCCCGACGTGACCACGTTCCCGCTGCCGGCGACCTGCCAATCGACGTAGCTCGTCGCGGGCTCGTTGGTCTGCCACGACACGCGGATCTGCGTCGGCGCGAGGTACGTCACCGTCGGCCCCGAGACGATGACGGGCGCGTCGGCGTCGGCCTCGACCAGGGTCGTGAACGTGATGACGCCGCTCGTGACCGCGTTCCCGGCCGCGTCCTTCGAGGTCACCTGGAACGCGTACTGCGTCTCTGTGTCGAGCCCCGTCAAGGTCACGACGTGGTCGGTGACGTAGGCCGGCTTCGTGAGCACCGTCGGCGCCCCGGGCAGCGTGCTGCCCGGGCCGTACTCGAGGCGCGTGTTCGTCGCCTCGTTCGTGCCCCACTGGATCGACACCGACGTGTTCGAGTGGTGGATGACGACGGGCTCACCCGTCAGGGTCGGCGCGACGATGTCGGGCAGCGGCAGCACCAGCTGCTGGCTCAGATCCTCCGGGGTCGGCGAGCCGAAGCTCGTCGACAGGAAGCCGCTCCCGGAGGGCGGATAGAAGTAGAAGTTGCTGTTCCCGGCGAACACGTAGAGCTCGTAGTGCCCGTTCTCGTCGGACACGACGCCGTTGGTGTTGCCGTTGCAGCCGAGGCCCCCCACGCTGCCGTTGGTGTTGACGTACATCGACACCCCCTCGATGGGGATGCTCGCGGACGTCGTCACGGTGCCCGTCACGCGCCGGATCGGGAGCGCGAAGTCCTGGACGACCTCGCCGTCGCCCGTCACCTCGACCTGGGTCGAGTACGAGGAGCACGAGAAGTCCTGCGGGTTCTGCAGGCTCGAGGAGCCGCCGCCATAGTACTGCAGCTCGATCTCGGAGTAGGTCCCGGGCAGCACGTTCATCGTGTAGTGCCCGGCCGCGTCCGTCCCCGCCGAGACGTACCCGCTCGGCCCGACCATGCGCACGCTGAGGCCGCTCACCGGAGCGCCGCCGTACCCGGTGACGGTGCCCGACACGGGGTAGGTCTGAAGCGGCGTGTGGACGAGCTCGACGCCGCTCACGCTGCCGTCCGCGACCAGATCGGTGACCGTCGCCGTGCCGCCCGAGTACGGCCCGCCGAACGGCACGCTGCTGCCGAGGGTCACGCTCGCGCCCGACAACACGTAGAGCCCGGAGAAGTCGCCGTTGGCGTCGGCCGTCGCGCGCGAGGAGCCGCTGCACCCGATGTCGCCGACGGTGACCGAGCTCGAGGCGTTGATGCTGGCGTTGGCGGCGGGCGTGTCCGGCGCCACGCTGACGTGGCCCGCGACGACGCTGACGGGGATGTCGAGATCGACGACGTGGACGCCCGTGAAGGCGTAGGTCACGTTGTTGCCGCAGTTGAGGTACTGGTTCGGCGCGTTCGCGAGCCCGCCGTAGTCGTCGCGAATGGTGAGGCGCGAGTAGTCACCGGGAGGGACCTCGACCGCATAGTGCCCGGCGGCGTCGGTCGTCGCGTTGATGTAGCCGCTGTCCGATTCCCACTCGAGGCGCATCCCCTGGAGCGGCGCGCCGCCGAACCCCGTGATGGTGCCGCTCACCTGCGCGAAGACGGTGGCGTCCGGCTCGAGGACGAAGTCGGCGACCGACGGCCCGACGGGCGTCGTGTCGACGACCTGCGAGGCGCCGTAGTACGAGCGCGCGACGGCGCCGACGCCGACGGTCGCGGACCCGTTGCCGAACACGTAGATCGGGCCGTAGTCGCCGTTCGCGTCGGTCGCCGCCGAGCCGCCGTAGCTCGAGCAGCTGAAGGTGCCGGCCGTGCCGGAGCCGTAGGCGTTGACGTAGGCGCCCGCGATGGGGGGCGTGCCCGTGTCGTTCAGGGCGACGTGCCCGCCGATCGCCTCGAAGGGCAGCGTGATGTCGTAGATGGAGCTGCCCGTGAGCGTCAGCGTCTCGCCGGAGCAGTTGAAGTACTGCGGCAACGCGGGGATGTTGTTGTACTCGCTGCGGAGCTCGAGGTGGAAGGTCATCTCGGACGTGACCTCGACCGTGATGGCGTACTGCCCGCTCGCGTTCGAGTACCCGCGGAACTCGCGGTAGTTGTCGCCGACACCGCTCAGCGTCACCTGGATCTCGGGGATGGGGTTCCCGAGGTCGTCGACGATGCTCCCGGTGAAGGTGATCGTCGGGTTCGGTCCCGGGTCCTGCATGACGAGGATGATCTGGTACAGCTCGTCCGCGGTGACGTGGCGGTTGCGGATCACCGTCGCGTCGCAGGGGCTGCCCTCGGGCGGCGTGACCGCGAGGTCGTAGAAGCCCGCTGCGAGGCTCAGCGCGTACTCGCCGCCGCCG
The DNA here is from genome assembly GCA_020632715.1 of Deltaproteobacteria bacterium. Taxonomy (GTDB): domain Bacteria; phylum Myxococcota_A; class UBA9042; order PHBI01; family PHBI01; genus JACKFA01. The sequence goes on along the minus strand of JACKFA010000013.1, from coordinate 30,481 downwards.
TCGGTGACGCTGACGCCGGCGCTCGTCTGGAGCGTGGTGTCGATCGCCTCGATGGTCGCGCCGACCATGGGCGTGCCGCTGCAGACCGCGGGGCCGTGGAGGTTGTAGGCGCTCGCCGAGCCAGCGCCGACGAGGATGAGCACCACGAGGAGCGCGCCTCGAATGGCGGTCATGGTTACTCCGGGGTGTGAGGATTGGTCGCGTCGGAAGGAAGGACGGTGATAGCAAAGAGCGACCGCCGCCGACCTTCAAGGCGCTGTGTGCCTCCCCCTCGTCCCGCGCGGGCGCGACGGGAGCGCGCTCCGGACCTCGCCACGGCCGCGACGGATCTGTCGCAGCGACGCACATTCTGTCAAAAGCGCCTGGCAGAAGCTGCGATGGCGGGGACGCTGTCCCGATCAACATAGACCGCGTAGTCGAGTCGACATTGATTCGTCTTGGGGCCGGCACTCCCGGGGTTCTCGGCACATCGAATGTGCCATTCCACCCAAGTGCCAGATACGAAAAGAGCCAGGTCGGGATCGACATCACGTCGCCCCCGCCTGGCTCTTCACCGCGTCAGCGCCCGCGGCGCCGCGCGTCGTCGCGGCTCGCGCCGCTCCCCGCTACTTCGCGAGGCGCCGCAGCACGGTGTGCAGAATGCCACCGTTGCGGAAGTACTCGACCTCGACCGGGGTGTCGATGCGCGCGGTCACCGTGAACGACGTCTCGGCGCCGTCCTCGGCGACGGCCTTCACCGTCACGTCCTGGAGCGGCTGGAGGCCGTCGTCGACCGCGATGGAGAACGTCTCGCGCCCGGTCAGCCCGTGGCTCGCCCCGCTCTCGCCCGGCTTGAACTGGAGCGGCAAGACGCCCATCCCGATGAGGTTCGAGCGGTGGATCCGCTCGTAGCTCTCCGCGATGACCGCCTTCACGCCGAGCAGGTAGGTGCCCTTCGCCGCCCAGTCGCGCGACGAGCCCATCCCGTAGTCCTTGCCGGCGATGACCACGAGCGGCACCCCGTGCTTCTGGTACTTCACCGACGCGTCGTAGATGAACGCCTGCTCCCCCGGCTTCGGCGACACCTCGCTGTCGTAGCCGAGCCCCGGGATGGCGCCGGCCTTGTCCTCCGCCGGCCCGAGGTACGTCGTGTAGCCGCCCTCGACCCCCGGCACGAGCTTGTTCTTGATGCGGATGTTCGCGAACGTCCCGCGCACCATCACGCGGTCGTTGCCGCGCCGGCTGCCGAAGCTGTTCCAGTCCTTCCGCTCGACGCCGTGCGCCATCAGGTAGCGCGCCGCCGGCCCGTCCTTCGCGATGGAGCCCGCCGGGCTGATGTGATCGGTCGTCACGCTGTCGCCGAGGTACGCGAGCGCCTTCGCGCCCTCAATCGCCTGGATCGGCGCCGGCTCCTTCGCCATGTCCACGAAGAACGGCGGCTCCTGGATGTAGGTCGACGCCTCGCTCCACGCGTAGACCGGCGTCGACGGCGCCCCGAGCTTCTGCCACTCCTCGGGGCCCTGGAACACGTTCGCGTACTGCTCGACGAACTGCTCCTTCGTGACGCTCGCGCGCATCGCCTCGGCGACCTCCTCGTTCGAGGGCCAGATGTCCGCGAGCATGACCGGCTCGCCGTCCGCGTCCTCGCCGATCGGGTCCTTGTAGGGGTTCACGTCGACCGTGCCGGCGAGCGCGTACACGACGACGAGCGGCGGCGACGCGAGGTAGTTCGCGCGCGTCTGCGGCGACACGCGCCCCTCGAAGTTGCGGTTGCCCGAGAGCACCGAGGCCACGACGAGCTGCCCCTTCTCGACGCTCGCGATGATCGGGTCCGCGAGCGGCCCGCTGTTGCCGATGCACGTCGTGCACCCGTAGCCGACCGTGTAGAAGCCGACGGCCTCGAGGTCGTCGAGGAGCCCCGCCTTCGTGAGGTAGTCGGTCACCACGCGCGAGCCCGGCGCGAGCGACGTCTTCACCCACGGCTTCGCCTTCATGCCGCGCGCGTGCGCCTTCTTCGCGACGAGCCCGGCCGCGATCATGACCGCCGGGTTCGACGTGTTCGTGCACGACGTGATCGCGGCGATCACGACGTCGCCGTCGCCGAGGTTGAAGCTCTCCCCCTTGTACTCGGTCGGCACCGCGTCCGCCGGGTACTCGCGCCCGAAGTCCTTGTCGAGCATCGCGTCCCAGGCCTTCTTCATGTCGGCGAGGAGGATGCGGTCCTGCGGGCGCTTCGGCCCGGCGAGCGCCGGCTGCACGTCCCAGAGGTCGAGCGAGAGGTCGCTCGAGTAGGTGATCTTGCGGCTGTCGTCGCGCCAGAGCCCGGCCTTCTTCGCGTACCGCTCGACGAGCTGCACCTGATCGGCGCTGCGCCCCGAGAGCTTCAGGTAGTCGAGGGTCTGGTCGTCGACCGGGAAGAAGCCGATGGTCGCGCCGTACTCGGGCGCCATGTTGGCGATGGTCGCGCGGTCGGCGAGCGTGAGCTGCGCGAGCCCCTCGCCGTAGAACTCGACGAACTTCCCGACGACGCCGTGCTTCCGGAGCATCTGCGTCACCATGAGGACCACGTCCGTCGCGGTCGTGCCCTCGCGGAGCTCGCCCTTGAGCTCGAAGCCGACGACCTCGGGGATGAGCATGTAGATCGGTTGCCCGAGCATGCACGCCTCGGCCTCGATGCCGCCGACGCCCCAGCCGACCACGCCGAGCCCGTTGATCATGGTCGTGTGGGAGTCCGTGCCGACGAGGGAGTCGGGGAACGCGACCTTCTCGCCGTCCCGGTCCTCGGTGAGCACGACGCCCGCGAGGTACTCGAGGTTGACCTGGTGGACGATGCCCGTCGCGGGCGGCACCACCGTGAAGTTGTCGAGCGCGTTCTGCCCCCACTTCAGGAACTCGTAGCGCTCCTGGTTGCGCTCGAACTCGAGGCGCGTGTTCGTGCCCATCGCGCCGGCGTCGCCGTAGGCGTCGACCTGCACCGAGTGGTCGATGACGAGGTCCGCGCGGATGAGCGGGTTCACCTTCTTCACGTCGCCGCCGAGGCGCTCCATCGCGCTCCGGAGCGCGGCGAGGTCGACGACCGCCGGCACGCCCGTGAAGTCCTGGAGGACGACGCGCCCGGGCATGAAGGCGATCTCCTGCTCGCCGACGTTCTTCGCGTCGTAGCCGGCGAGCGCCTTCACGTGCTCCTCGGTCACGACGTAGCCGTCGTAGTGGCGGAGGCACGCCTCGAGCAGCACCTTGATCGAGTAGGGGAGCGCGTCGACGTCGCCCATCCCCTCGAGGGCCTGCACGTTGTACATGGTGAGCTGACCGGCGTCGCCGAGCAGCGTGGTCTTGGTGCCGAACTGGTCCTGGAGCGGCATGCGCGAGCCTCCTGTGCCGTGAGTCGGGCGGACCATAACGCCCGGGTGGCGATAACGGTAGTTGATTCATTCTATCCGCGTGATAGATCGCGCTTATGTCACGCGCGACGAGAGGCCCCATCTTCCCCCTTGCGCGCACCTTCGAGACGCCCTAAGGCCATCGCATGCGTCGACGCGTCCACCGCCACCGCCGAGGAGACCGCGAGCACGGCAGAATGCTCGCGCTCGTCCACCACATCGAGTCCGTGGACCTCGCGACCAGCTTCTCCGCGGACGCGCTTCGCGCCGGGCGCGAGCTCCTCGCGGCGGGCCGCATGGGTACGGTCGACTTCGACGACCTCCCGGCCGTGGTCGTCGCCGACTTCGAGGAGGAGGATCGCGGGAGCTGCGTCGTCGCGGCCTGGGAGGACGGCCTCGAGCGCGTCAGATGCGGCCTCTGCGAGGGCGACGACTGCGCCCACGCGGCCGCCTTCGTCCTCGCGGTCCGCGACGCGAGCCCGGCCTGGCACCGGGAGCACGGCAGCCGGCCCATCGTCGCACGAGCCCCCGCGGTGCCCGCCGCCCCGAGGACACCGAGCGCGCCGACCCCGCCTGCTACCGGGGTCGGCCGCCCCGACGACACCCCGCCACCCCCACCCGAGAGCTCGCAGGGCTTCGGCCGCTGGCTCGATGAGCACGGCGTCAAGGACCTCGCGAGCGACGTCCCGGAGGCCTTCGTCGAGCACCTCCGCGCGACGGCGCCGGACCTCGCGGAGGCGCTCCGCAGGTCCTCGCGGCGCGGCGCGAACCTCCGGGAGCTCGTCACGAACTTGCGGTATCGGGCGAGCGAGCCGCTCAAGCTCGCGGTGCGCCGGTGGCTCGTCGAGCGCGTCGCCGCGCGAAGATCCTACGCGCGTTCGCTCGCCGCGAGCCCGTGCCCCGAGCCGACCCTCGCGGCGCTCGCTCCGTACGTCCGGAGCCTCCACGAGGCCCTCATGGCCGCGGTCGCGCGTGGCGCAGCGCCCCGCCCCGAGGACGAGCGCTCGCAGCGCGCCTGGAAGCTCGTGGCCGATCCGACGGCGTTCACCGTCGAGGCGCAGAGTGGCACGGGGTACTTCCGCTCGACCGTGACGACCGTCATCCGCCTCGCTCCCGGCGGCGTGATCGAGGTCGGGACGACGCCGAGCTCGCCCGCGCCCCGGCAGACCGCCGAGGCGCTGCACGACGCGCTCACGGCCATGACGGCCCCCGCGCACGCGGGCCTCGCCGCGCGGATCGCCGACGAGCTGTCCGTCGCGCCCTTCGAGCGACTCATCGCCGACCTCGACCGCGCGCTCCGCGACGACGCGTCGCCCGAGCCGCGCGACTTCGAGCTCGGGTGGCGGCTCTCGCAGGCCATCGGCGCGCGCGGCCCCCTGAGCCCGCTCAAATGCCGCCCCAATCGGCGCCGCACGTCGTTCAAGACCGCCGCCATCCACGACGAGGACGAGGCCGCGCTCGAGAACTCGGCCCTCGACGAGGTCGACGCGCGCCTCCTCGGCCTCGCGCGCGTCGGGCGCTCGCTGAAATACGAGTACGGCAGCCACGGCGGCGGCGAGGCGCGGGTCGCCTTCATGACGACCATCCTGCGCACGCTCGTCGGGCACCCGCGCTTCTTCCTCCGAGACGCGAAGGACCTTCACCTCGCGCTCGCGCGTGGCCGCCTCGCGCTCGCGACGCGCGACGCGCCGGGCGGCGGCTTCGCGTTCGGCTTCGAGGTGGACGGCGCCCCCGTCACAGCGCGCGCGCTGCTCGACGCGGCCCACGCGCTCCCGCTCTCGCGCGCCATCCTGCTCGTCGACCGGGAGCGCCGGGTCGCGACCCTCTGCGACGCGCCACCCGCGCTGATGAAGGCGATCGTCGCCGTCGCGAAGCGCCCGGCCGAGGTCCCGGCCGCGGCGGCCGCGCGCCTGGTGAAGCTCGCCGTCACCGCCACCGCCACGGTGTCGGTCGCGCTGAGCGAGCGGCTCACCGGACCGAGCCGGCCCGCCGACGGCGCGGTGCGCCTGCGGCTCACCTACGACGGCGAGGGCGTCTCCGTGGCCGCGGTCGTGAAGCCGGCGCCCGAGCTCGCGGCGCTCCCGCCGGGCGAGGGGGAGCGCACGATCACGCTCGCGCGCGACGGCGCGCTCGTCACGCTCACGCGCGACCTGGCCGCCGAGCGCGACTCCGCCCACGCCGTCTGGCGCGCGCTCGGGCTCGAGCCCGGTGCCGACGGCTTCTCCGACCGCGCGGCGCTCGGGGAGGGCGCCCTCGACCTCGTCCGCGCCGCGAGCGCCCTCGACGGCGTGGAGATCGAGTGGGGCGACGCGCGGCGGCTCCACGTCGGCGAGCCGCTCGACGCGGGCGCGCTCACCATCGAGGCGCGCGCCGGCAAGGCCCGCGCGTGGTTCGCCCTCGGTGGCGAGGCGCGGACCCCGGGCGGCGGGGCCGTGCCTCTCGACGACCTCCTCCGCGCCATCCGCGAGCGGCAGCGCTACGTCCGCGTCGACGCCGACCGCTGGGTCGAGATCGACGCGACGCTCTCGCAGAAGCTCGCCGCGCTCGCGAAGCGCGACGGGAACCTGCCCGCCGTCATGGCGCCCCTCGTCGCCGAGCTCGGCGAGGCCGGCGCCGAGCTCCGAGGCGTCCAGGAGCTCTTCGACGGCCTCGCCCGCCTCGAGGCAGCGCGCTCCCTCGTCGTCGACCTCCCGGACGGCCTCCGCGCCGAGCTCCGCCCCTACCAGCGCGAGGGCTTCACGTGGCTCGCCCGCCTCGCCGCCTGGGCCCCGGGCGCCTGCCTCGCCGACGACATGGGCCTCGGGAAGACGGTCCAGGCCCTCGCCCTCCTGCTTCGCCGCGCCCCCGATGGCCCCGCGCTCGTCGTCGCCCCGACCTCCCTCGGATTCAACTGGGCCCGCGAGGCCCAGCAGTTCGCGCCGGGCCTCACGCTCGCGCTCGTCCGCTCCGGCTCGGAGCTCGCCCAGCTCGGCCCGCTCGGCCCCGGCGACGTCGTCGTGACGAGCTACGGCCTCGCCGCGCGCCACGCCGAGCGGCTCGGCGAGACCGCGTGGGCGACGCTCGTCCTCGACGAGTCGCAGTCCGTGAAGAACGCGGCGACCCAGCGCGCGAAGGCGCTCCACGGCATCGAGGCGCGCTTCACGCTCGCGCTCACCGGGACGCCGGTCGAGAACCGCGCGGAGGAGCTCTGGAGCCTCTTCCGCCTCGTGGCGCCGGGCCTCCTCGGGAGCGCCGCCTCCTTTCGGGAGGAGCTCGCCACGCCGATCCAGCGCGGCGACGAGGTCGCTCGCGGCGCGCTCGCCGCGCTCGTGGGGCCCTTCGTGCTCCGGCGCCTCAAGCGCGACGTCGCGCGCGAGCTCCCCGCGCGCACGGAGGTCGAGCACGAGGTCGTCCTCGGTCGGCGCGCGCGCGAGCGGTACGAGGAGATCCGGCGCGCCACCCTCCGGGTCCTCGACGGCGAGGATCCGTCGACCCCGGCGCAACAGCGCCGCTTCAAGGCGCTCCAGGCGCTGACGCGCCTCCGGCAGCTCGCCTGCCACCCGGGCCTCCTCGACCCCGCGTGGGGCCACGGCTCGAGGAAGCTCGACGCCCTCGCCGAGCTCCTCGAGCGGCTCCGCGACGAGGGCCACAAGGCGCTCGTCTTCAGCCAGTTCACCTCCTTCCTCGCGAAGGCCCGCGCGCGAGTCGCCGAGCTCGGGCTCACCGCCTGCTACCTCGACGGCAGCACCCCACCGAAGGCGCGCCAGGCCGAGGTCGACCGCTTCCAGGCAGGCGGCGCCGACGTCTTCCTGCTCTCGCTCAAGGCCGGCGGGACGGGCCTCAACCTCACCGCCGCGACCTACGTCATCCACCTCGACCCATGGTGGAACCCGGCAGTCGAGGACCAGGCGACCGACCGGGCGCACCGGATAGGCCAGGACCAGCCCGTCACCGTATACCGGCTCATCGCCAAGGACACCGTCGAGGAGGGCATCGTCAGGCTCCACGCCGAGAAGCGTGAGCTCGCCGACGCGCTCCTCGCCGGCGCCGGCTCCTCCGAGGCGCTCGGCTACGAGGAGATGGTGGCGCTCATCGCCGGCGGGGGCGCCGTCGCGAGCGAGGACGAGGACGACGAGCCCGAGGACGACGACGGGGCCGAGGTCGCCCCGGCCGAGCCCGCGCCGGTGAGCGCCCCGCCCGAGCCCCCAGCGCGCCGCCGCCGCGCCGCCGCCCCCCGGGCGACAGACGCCGACGACCCGGCCCTCGCCCGCCTCGCGAGCCGCCTCGACGACGCCGTGGCGGCCGGGACCCTCGGCGCCTCGGCCGCCAAGAGCTACCTGCGCGTGATGCGTCGGGTCCTCGCGTTCGCGGCCGAGCGCGCCCTCGACGCCACCTCCGAGGACGCCCTCGACGCCTACGTCACCGCGGTGGAGTCCGGCGCGCTCGCCGCCCCGAAGAGCGACCCGGCGTTCGCCCGCGGGGCCTTCAAGTGGCTCCGCGGACCTGACCATCACGAGCATTGATTGCCACGACCGTCGCGATAAACTGAAGCGATGGAACTCTCCCCGCTCCGCAGCTTCCTCGTCCTCGCCGAAGAGGGCCACATGACGCGCGCCGCCGAGCGCCTGCACCTGACGCAGCCGGCCGTCTCGACGCAGCTCAAGAAGCTCGAGGAGGAGCTCGGCCAGGAGCTCTTCCACCGCACCTCGAAGGGGCTCGTCCTCACCGCCGCCGGCGCCCTCTTCCGCGGCTTCGTCGAGGAGGCCCTCGTCCGCCTCACGAGCGGCACCGAGGCCGTGCAGGCGCTCGCCGGCCTCGAGCGCGGCACCCTCGCCATCGGCGGCGGCGCCACCGCCACGACCTACCTCTTCCCGCCCCTCCTCGGCCACTTCCACGCCCGCTACCCCGCCATCCGCATCTTCGTCCGCGAGCAGGGCAGCCGCGCCGTCGTCGACGCCGTCGTCGCCGGCCAGCTCGACCTCGGCGTCGTCACCCTGCCCATCGAGGACCGCGGCGGGCGCCTCGTCGTCGAGCCCTGGGTCGAGGACGAGCTCCGCCTCATCGTCCCCCCCGGCCACCCCCTCCGCGGCCGCGCCCGCTTCGCCTGGGCCGATCTCGAGGGCGCGCAGCTCGTCCTCTTCGAGGCCCGGACGGCCGTCCGCGACCTCATCGACGCGCGCCTCGCCGCCTCCGGCACGAGCGTCGACATCGTCATGGAGCTCCGCTCCATCGAGTCGCTGAAGCAGATGGTGCAGGCCGGCATCGGCGCCGCCTTCGTGAGCCGCTACGCCCTCGCGGACGACGACGACGGCCTCCGCTGCGCCGAGGGCTCCCTCACCCGCACCCTCGCCCTCGTCCACCGCGCCGACCGCCGCCTCTCCGCCGCCGCCGCGGCCTTCCGCGCCGACCTCCGCGCGTGGTCCGCGCGACCCGACCGCGCCTTTGTAAGCAAATGATCACGCGCCGAGATGGCGCTCAAGATCCCCACGGGGCGTCCGAACTGTCTCTGTGAACGACATGCGACTGTTCACGCTGCGCGCCGCAGCACGCGACCTCGGAGGACTCATGACCCGCGCCATCATCGGAACCCTCGCCCTGCTCTTCGTGTCCGGCTCGGCGATGGCCTCGTCCGAGGTGACGACCGTGGTCGAGGACGCCGGCAACGACGTCATCATCACCGACTGGGTCCGCCTCGACGACTCCGGCCCCTACGCCGCCGTCGTGCGCGACTACATGCGCTCCCCCTTCGAGGGCTTCAGCGACAACCTCCTCGCCTCCTGCCCGCGCGGCACCTGCGTGCGCAAGGTGCGCGCCGGCGGCGAGCTCCAGAAGCTCCGGAGCGCCTGCGGCATGGTCCAGCGCGTCGGTGAGGTCGTCTACATGGGCCGCGACCGCGAGAAGTACATCTACGAGTGCAGCCGCAACGCCCAGGTCATCGAGGCCCCGACCCCCGCCGACCACGCGAGCTACACCTTCTACGACCGCGACCTCGGCATGCGCGCCGTCTGCGCCTACGTCGCGAAGCTCGGCCGCGGCCGCACGACGCCCGACGTGAACCTCTCGACCCGCGCCGGCTCGGTCTGCGTCGCCCGCCGCGTCGGGACGCGCTCGGCGCGCTCGGTCACCATCGACCTCCGCACGGGCGACTACATCGTCCGCAACGGCGACTGCGCCCGCGAGTAGCCTCGCCGCGGGGCGACGATCGCGGAGGGCTCGCCGGGAGGCGGGCCCTTCGGCGTTTCGGGGCACGGCACCCGAGCCTGAGCAGCCGTGCTCGGTGACGCGCGCGCGCGACCGCGTGCTTTACAGCGCCAGCGAGACCGGGTAGCAGGGGCCGCGTCCTCGACACGTCCCCGACCGGAGCCTGAACGATGCGCCCGATGCACCGTCCCGCGACCTCCTCCCTCGAGAAGGCCCTCGCCACCTGCGCCCTCGCCGCGACGCTCGCCCTCGGGGCCGCCGCCTGCGACGACGCCGCCGGCACCACCTCCGACGACGAGGCCGCCGAGGCCGTCCTCCCCGGGAAGGCCGACAACTACCTGTCGCCGACGTCGCAGGAGTACAGCCTCTGGGGGCTCGGCGCCGAGTCGCTCGACGCGGCCGACGAGGCGCTCACGCACGACGAGAAGGAGGCGAAGGTCCGCGAGCTGCTCGCGCTCCGCTTCAAGGCGTACGCCCACTTCATCAACCAGTACGTCGCCGACAAGGACAGCCACGACTCGAACCGGGGCTACGGCGGCTTCGCCGGGCTCGTGCGCGGCTCGACGCTCGAGTTCGTCGTCGACCCGGTCGACGACGCCGAGCTCGAGTGGGCCTTCATCTGGGAGCTCGAGATGGGCGGCCCGGCCGACATCATGAAGCGCCTGCCGATCACGACCGGCGCGGACGGCGACAGCACCTTCCTCGTGCAGCTCCCGAAGCTCGACGCCGCGGCGCTCCGGAGCGAGTCGTACCCGGAGTCCTTCGACCCGACGAAGTATGACGCGGCCGACCTCGATGAGCTCGAGGTGCACATCACCCCCGAGGAGCGCTCGAACGACGGCTGGCCGCTCTACGCGGAGCTCGCCAAGGACGGCGTCGTCGACGTGCTCATCGAGATCGGCGGCGACTACAACGACGCCCGCTACGACCAGCAGTCCGCCGAGAAGCACTTCAAGTGGCTCGTGGACGCGGGCTTTTCGCACACCGCGAAGGCCGTGAGCGAGCTCACGCTCGAGTCGGCGCCGTTCACGAAGACCATCGACATGAACGGCGCGAAGGTCGAGGTGCGGGTGCAGCTCCTCTTCCCCGACATCGTCCCCGACGCGGAGCTCGACCGGCTGCGCGCCGCGGTCATCGCCGGCTACGAGACGAAGGACGTGGTCATCTACGACGGGCACGCCGGGCTCGACCCCGACTACTCGGGCGTCGTCTACCACTACAACCCGCGCCGGGCGATCTCGGCGACGGACCTCGCGAAGCTCGACCTGCCCGAGAAGTACCAGATCTTCTGGTTCAACGGCTGCAAGACCTACGGCGCCTACCCGGAGGCCGTCTACAAGGCCGCGAACAAGGACTACGCGAACCTCGACGTCGTCTCGACGGTGAACTTCTCGTGGCTCTCGCAGCAGACCTTCACGACGTCGGGCTTCCTGACGGAGCTGCTCGCGCTCGACCAGAAGAAGCACGACCCGCGCACGTGGACCGAGATCCTCACGCGCGTGAACCAGCGCGCCAACTACAACGTGTACTACGGCGTCCACGGCATCGACGACAACCCGCACCTGAACCCCTACGCGGACCCGGCGAGCCTCTGCCGGACGTGCAGCTCGAACAACGACTGCCCCGGCTCCGGGAACCTCTGCGTGTCGCTCGGGAAGAGCGGCAAGCGCTGCGCCGCCGAGTGCACGGCCGACGACGGCTGCCCGGGCGGCTACACCTGCGCGGACATCGCGGTCGGCGGGCGGATCACCGGGCATCAGTGCCTGCCGGTGGGCTACAGCTGCCCGTGACGCGGCGCGGCGGGCCGCGGCGCTCGCTCGCGCCCCGTCCTACGCCGGCCCTACCTCGGCAAAGTGAATGCTGTTCACGAGCGCCGGCCGCGCTATCATCGCGGCCATGAACGCCATTCGAACGCCGCTCGGCCGCCTCGCCGCCCTCGCCTGCTCCTGCTCGCTCCTCCTCGCGGCCTGCGGCGACGACGCCGCCACGGGCACCGCCGCCGACGCCCTCTTCGACGACGTCGCCGACACGCTCGCGGACACGGGCGCCCCACCGGACACCGCGGCGGCCCCGGTCTGCGGTGACGGCGTCACCGAGGCGCCGGAGCGCTGCGACGACGGCGCCGCCGACAACGGCACCTACGGGCACTGCGCCGCGGGCTGCGGGGGCCCGGGGCCCCGCTGCGGCGACGGCGTCACCGACGACGACGAGGGCGAGATCTGCGACGACGGCGACGGCGTGAACGGCACCTATGGCCACTGCGGCGCCGCCTGCACGAGCCTCGCGCCCCGCTGCGGGAACGGCTTCGTCGACGACGCGAGCGAGGCGTGCGACGACGGCGACGAGCTCAACGGCGCCTACGGCTTCTGCCGCGCGGACTGCGGCGGCCCCGGCCCCGCCTGCGGCGACGGCGCCGTCGACACCCCGTGGGAGCTCTGCGACGACGGCCCCGACAACGGCGCCGCCGGCCACTGCGCCGCCGGCTGCGGCAAGAGCCCCGGCTGCGGCGACGGCGAGATCCGCGGCGCCGAGGCCTGCGACGACGGCCCCGACAACGGCACCTACGGCCACTGCGCCGCCGACTGCGCCGGCCCCGGCCCCGCCTGCGGCGACGGCGTCGCCCAGCGCGCCTTCGGCGAGGCCTGCGATCACGGCGCCGACAACGGCACCTACGGCCACTGCGCCGCCGACTGCGCCGGGCTCGGCCCCCACTGCGGCGACGGCGTGACCCAGGCGCCCGAGGAGGTCTGCGACGACGGCGACGACAACGGCGTCCCCGGCAAGTGCCGCGCGGACTGCGGCGGGCGCTCGCTCCCCTGGCCCGTCACCCCCACGACCACCGCCGCGGCCACGCTCCGCGACGGCGCCACCTGCGACGAGCACGACTGGCTCGCGAAGTACCTGCGCTACCGCCGCCGCCTCCGCGGCGACGGCACCGCCGCCTACCCCGGCTTCGTGTCCATCGGCGCCGCTCCCGGCCAGAGCATGCCGGCCTCGCGCCGCGAGCCGGGCACCCACTGCGCCGGCAACTGGCAGTTCGAGCAGTGCCCGCGCGCCGACCTCCCCGACGCGCAGGGGCTCTACAAGTGGGGCGACGGCACGATCTGGCTCGGCGGCTACCTCGAGGTGCTCGGCATGGAGCGCGCCGTCTTCGCCGACCTCGGCCTCGACACCGCCGAGACCGAGCGCGACCTCTTCCTCGCCCTCATGGCCTTCGACCGCCTCGACCTCGAGGCCGAGGACACGTTCCCGAAGCCCGCGACCCTCGACGGCTTCTTCCTCCGCGACGACGTCCCGCGCGACTTCGTCACGACCGCCGCCGGCGCGTGGCGCTTCCCGCGCGCGGAGCCCGGGATCGCGGGCTACGAGTGCGTCGCCTCCGACATCTCCTGCGAGCCGCCGAGCGTCGAGAAGGGGAGCTTCGTGAGCCAGGATCAGGTCATCGGGCTCCTCCACGGGCTCGCGCTCGTCGCGCGCTTCGTCCCCGACGGCGTCGTCGTGGACGGCGTCGACCTCCGCCACAAGGCGCGCGAGATCGTGCACCGCATGGTCGCCTTCCTGCGCGACGGCGGCTGGCGCGTCACCGATCCGAACGGCGACCACCCGCCCGACGCCTGGGGCGGCAACGCCATCGGCTTCTCGAACCAGCTCGCGAAGTCCGCGAACGCCATCGCCGCGCCCGACTTCGGCGTCGACGACTACCGCACGCTCGCCTCGCGCACCGTCGGCGAGGCGGCCTGGGCCGGCATCGTCGTGATATGGGGCGAGACCCATAACTACAACCGCACGATGGCGCTGAAGCTCAACGCCATCACCAACGACTGGTCGGCCGACACCACCGCGCGCCGCGCCGTGGGCGACGGGAAGGACCTCTACGCCCTCACCCACGCCCTCCTGAACGACGTCGCCCCGGGCGCGGCCTTCGCGCCGTGGCGCGTCGAGTCGATGCTCGACGGCGCCCCCTGCGGCGGCCCCTGCCGCCACACCGCGGGCTGCGCCGAGGCCCCCGGCTGGAAGACCGAGCACCGCACCTGGAGCCCCGACGAGCGCGGCGGGAGCCGCCACTACCCGTCCGCCGAGTTCAACGGCCTCGACTACATGGCCCTCTTCGACGCGTACTACCTCTACCGCAAGGGCCACCTCGGCTTCGCCCCCCCGAAGCCCCCCGCCGGCGCCTGCGGCGACTTCCTCGGCCTCGACCGCCTCACGAGCGCCCCCGTCCCGGCCGGCGCCACGTACGATCCCGCCGCCGCCTGCGTCGCCGCCGACGTGGGGCGCCGCTTCTGCGGGCGCAGCTTCGCCTCCTGGCTCGACGCCGCCTACCGCGGCGAGGCCACGATCTGGACGAACGGCGCCCGGTGGCGCTGCGCGGACGGCGCCCCGTGCGTGCTCGACACCGCGTCGGGCGACGATCACACCGGCGGCGACGACCTCATCCTCGGCAGCACCGGCGCCGACGCCCTGCGCGGCGGCGACGGCGACGACTGCCTCGTCGGGCTCGACGGCGACGACGTCCTCGAGGGGGGCCAGGGCTACGACGAGCTCCACGGCGGCCCGGGGAACGACCGCCTCTACGGCGAGGGCTCGGGCTGGATCATCCTCGACGGCGAGCAGGACGAGCTCTACGGCGAGGACGGCGACGACCTCCTCGAGGGCGGCCCCGACGACGACGCCCTCTACGGCGGCCCCGGGCGGGACACCCTCGACGGCGGCGGCGGCGACGACATCCTCGAGGGGGGCGACGGCGACGACGAGCTCCACGGGCGGGGCGGCGACGACACCCTCGACGGCGGCGCGGGCGCCGACAGCCTCATCGGTGACGGCGGCGACGACACGCTCTGGGGCGGGCCGGGGCGCGACAAGCTCGACGGCGAGGCGGGCGCCGACAGCCTCGACGGCGAGGACGGCGACGACTTCCTGCGCGGCGGCGACGGCGACGACACGCTCGCGGGCGGGACGGGCCTCGACCGCCTCTGCGGGAACGGCGGCGACGACACGCTCTGGGGCGGCTGGGACGGCGACACCTGCCGCGGCGGCGGCTTCCTCGGCGGGCACGACACCGTCAGCGGCTGCGACGACGACAGCGCGAGCCAGGGCGAGTGCGACAACGGCGCCTTCGACGCCTGGTGATTCGACCCGCGAAGCGCCAGGCTTTTGCGTCGGCGGACGACCGAGTCTAGGCTTGGGGGACACACGGGGGCGCACACACGCGTGGGGGGACCGCCCGGCCTCTCCAGAGCGTCCGCGCGCGCTCCTGCACCCGAGAGTCCCGCGAACGTCCGCGCGCACAGCCCGCGCGCGGGCCCGCGCCCACCGAGCCGGTGAGCGCGGCCGAGAGCCTTGAACGCCCGCCACGAACGAAGGTCCGCCATGCGCGCACGCCGTCACTCGCCGCTCCTCCTGTGTCTCCTCGGCCTCGCGACGCTCGCCGCGACCGCCGCCGCCGGCGGTGACGCCCGGGCGCAGTCCTGCACGACCGACCCCGGCGCCCAGGCCGGCGACTGCGACTTCGACTCGTCGCAGATCGACCTCTTCGTGAAGGCCCGCTTCGAGAGCTTCGACGGCTGCGGCGGCACGACGGGGGTCGCGTGCACGCAGGATCCGGGGGAGCTCGGGCTCCAGTGCTGGGGGGTCGAGCTCTTCAGCGGGCCGAACGGGACCGGCACGCTGCTCGCGACGGGCACGACCGGCTCCGAGGGGCAGACGGTCTGGGACGGCGGGAGCGGCGGCACCAACTTCTGCGTCGGGTACGCGACCTACTCCGTGCGGCTGACGCTGCCCACGCCGTCGCCGTACGACGCGGAGGCGAGCTGGCCCTCGGCGCTCACGTTCAACTTCACCGTCAACGAGACGAGCGGCGGACAGCCCGTCGAGCGCTTCTTCCTCTCGCTCCTCCTCTCCTGCGGCTGCGACGATCAGGACGCCTGCACCGGGGACACCTGCGCGAACGGCCTCTGCACCTTCGCGCAGGTGACGCACCCCGAGCGGGCCGAGCTCTGCAACGCCCAGGACGACGACTGCGACGGCGACACCGACGAGGGGCTGCCCGCGTTCCCGGACTGCTTCGACCGCTCCGTCATCGGCTGCTCGGACGGGACGCGCGAGGGCTACCTCGACTGGCCCGACTACCGCCTCATCGCGTCGTGCGCGGGCGCGTGGACGGTGCCGGGCACGGACGGCGACCCGACGTGCGGGCGCGTGGCCGGCAACCACGCGACGCCGAACAGCGGCGTCGGGTGCTCGGCGAGCGACCTCTGCAGCGTCGGGTGGCACGTGTGCCGCGGGCCCGACGACGTCGCGCTCCGGACGGGCGGCGACATGTGCACGGACGCGGTCGACCCGAACTACCCGAACTACGGCACGGGCGACCTCGCGCTCGGCATCGACATCCCGCCGGGCGGCGCCTTCTTCGCGTCGAACGCGAGCAGCGACCTCCTCGGCTGCGAGGACACCGTGAACGCGGCGCCCTTCGGCGGCGAGGTCTTCGGCTGCGGGAACCTGGGCGAGGACGCGTTCTCCTTCGAGTGCGGCGGGCTCGACCGCAGCTCGGCCGCGCTCTGCGGCTACCTGCGCGACCAGAAGCTCTTGCCGGCGGACAACCCGGCGACCGACTACGGCTACGAGACGGCGGCCGCGTGGGCGTGGTCGTGCGGTGAGGTCGCGGGCGAGGAGCTCGCGAACCTCGTCAAGGCCCTGCCCGACCAGCAGGGCGGCGTGCTCTGCTGCAAGGACGGCGACAGCACGCTCGACGAGATCTGCGACGGCCTCGACAACGACGCCGACGGGCAGACCGACGAGGTCGCGTTCGGCGGCGGCGCGACGATCGTGGTCGGCGACGACTGCGCGAGCGACGGCCTCTGCGGCACGCTCGGCTGCACGGACGCGGGCGCCTTCCGCTGCGACGGCCTCCACGACTGCACGGATCCCGACTGCGACGGGGTCGACGACGATCAGGACGGGACGCCCGACGACGACTACGTGCCGACGCCGACGACGTGCGGGACGGGCGTGTGCGCGAGCACGGGGCAGAACCTGTGCGTCGACGGCGAGCTCGACGACACCTGCGTCCCCGGCGCGAAGGAGGAGGAGAGCGACGTCACGTGCGACGGGCGCGACGGCGACTGCGACGGGCAGACCGACGAGAACTGGACGAACCAGGCGTCGACCTGCGGGACGGGCGCGTGCGTGACGACGGGCGTCGTGTCGTGCTCGGGCGGGACGACCCACGACAGCTGCCAGCCGCTGACGCCGCGCGTCGGGACGGACACGGTGTGCAACGGCATCGACGACGACTGCGACGGGGCGACGGACGAGGAGTTCGTCGCGACGGCGACCACGTGCGGCCAGGGGGCGTGCGCGTCGACGGGCGTGCTGACGTGCTCCGGCGGGGAGACGCACGACAGCTGCGTCGCCGGGACGGGGGCCGCGAACGACGCGACCTGCGACGGCGTGGACGACGACTGCGACGGCGAGACCGACGAGGACTTCGTCGAGGCGGCGTCGAGCTGCGGCGTGGGCGCGTGCGCCTCGGTGGGCGTCGTGAGCTGCGTCCTCGGGACGGCGGTCGACACGTGCGCGGCGCTGTCGCCGGTGGTGACGAGCGACACGACCTGCAACGCCATCGACGACGACTGCGACGGGGCGACCGACGAGGAGTACGCGCCGACGCAGTCGAGCTGCGGGACGGGCGCGTGCGCGAGCACGGGGACGGTGACGTGCTCGGGAGGCGAGCTCTCGGACAGCTGCACGGCGGGGACGCCGCTGAGCTCGGACGACGCGACCTGCGACGGCGTGGACGACGACTGCGACGAGTCGACCGACGAGGACTTCGTGGAGACCGCGTCGAGCTGCGGGACGGGCGCCTGCGCGGCGACGGGGATGGTGACGTGCGTGGACGGGGCGCCGGTCGACAGCTGCGTCGCCGGGACGGCGACGAGCGCGACGGACGCGACGTGCGACGGGGTCGACGACGACTGCGACGGGTCGACGGACGAGGAGTACCAGACGGCGAACACGTCGTGCGGGACGGGCGCGTGCGCGGCGACCGGGCAGCGGACGTGCGCGGGCGGGGTCGAGAGCGACAGCTGCGCCCCGGGGACGCCGGCGGCGAGCGACGCGACGTGCGACGGGGTCGACGACGACTGCGACGAGTCGACCGACGAGGACTACGTGAGCCAGGACACGAGCTGCGGGGTCGGCGCGTGCGCCTCGAACACGGGGACGACGAGCTGTGATGGCGGCGTGGAGAGCGACAGCTGCGACCCGCTGGCGGGGGCGGCGGCCGAGACGTGCAATGGCGAGGACGACGACTGCGACGGGCAGACGGACGAGGACTTCTCGGCGCTCGGGACGGCGTGCGACGGGGACGATCCCGGGGCGTGCGCGAACGGGACGTTCGTGTGCAACGCGAGCGGCGGGCTCATGTGCGACGAGAGCGGGGCCGGCGAGGTGGAGGTCTGCAACGGGCTCGACGACGACTGCGACGGGATCACCGACGAGGACGTCGAGAACTGCGGCGACATGGACGACGACGACGTGCCCGACGCGATCGACAACTGCGTGGCGGTCGCCAACACGGACCAGGCGGACGAGGACGGGGACGGCGTGGGCGACGCCTGCGACGTGGTCCTCCAGGGCGGGGCCTGCGAGGGCGGCGGCGGGGCCGACGTGGGCGGGCTCGTGGCGCTCGCGCTGCTGGGGCTCGCGCTCGCGCGGGTGACGCGGCGGCGCGAGGTGGGCTGACCCCGGTGAAGTTGCGAGCGCGCGCGGTCGGTGCGACCCTCCGTCGCGCGCACTCCGGCCGCGCCGGGGCGAGGAGCGCCCAGGGCGCAGCGACGCGCGTGAACGAACGATGGAACGAAGGAGCCCCAAGATGCGCTACGCAACGATCATCGCCATCACCTCGATCTGCTTCATGGCCGCGTGCGGCAAGGGCGGCGACGCCGGCGGCGGGTCCGGTGAGGGCGGCGGGACCGGCGAGGGCGGCGGCGCGGCTGCGTCGTCGGCGGCGGAGATGACGCCGGAGAAGGCGAAGTCGATCTCGGAGTCGCTCGAGCTCGGCGAGGGCTGGACGAAGGGCATGAAGAACGCGTCGTCGGACGGCTTCATGGTGACCTTCGCGGGCCCCGAGAACGCGAACAAGGTGAAGCAGAACGTGATGATCACGGCGATGCGCTGCTTCCCGGCGACCTGCAAGGAGCTGAAGGCGGACGTCTGGAAGCAGAACGAGGCGAACCTCAAGATGAAGCTCTCGAAGGAGCTCGCGGAGAGCCCGGGCCTCACGTTCGACATCAGCGAGACGACGGTCGACGGGAAGCCGGCCATCGCGGTGTACACGCTCGGCTACATGGAGAAGGACACGGCCGACGGCGGGAAGTCGCGCGTCTCGGCGCACAGCTACGATCTCTTCTGGCACAACGGGAAGACCATGGTCACGGTGTCGGCGACGCCGGGCTACTCGGGCGCGCAGAGCCTCGACGAGGTGAAGACCAAGATGACCAAGGAAGAGCTCGAGAAGAACGCGAAGGACGCGATGGGCAAGGTCGTGAAGGCCGTCGAGGGCTGAGCCCTCGGCCCCTCGGGCCCGAAGACACGCGCGACGCCCGGGCCCTCGGCTCGGGCGTCGTCGTCTCTGGGGGGCGCCGGCGGTCGTGAACACCGTTCACGTCGCGGCAGAGCGGGAACACCGTTCACGTCGCGGCGGAGCGGGAACGGACACGGAGCACGGAGGCACGGAGGGGCACGGAGGGGACCTGCTCGCGACCACCGCCGGCGCCCGATCGGGGCGAGAAGACCGATCACCTCATCGATCCCTCCGTGCCTCCGTGCCTCCGTGGTTTCCCCTTCCAGCTCAAAGACTTGCCCCCGTCCAGGCGCTGGAAGGAAGGTCGCGCAGAGGCGCAGAGGCGCAGAGCCGCAAAGGGGACTCCCAGCTGGCGCCTTCCTATCGCGTCACGGCGCCTCCCGCATCGCCGCCGACCGCCGGATCGTGACGAGCCACAGCGCCCCGACCGCCACCTGGAGCCCCCCGAAGAGGAACACCGCGGGCGCGAGCCCGACGCGGCCGGTCTCGAGCAGCACCGCCGCCGTCAGCGTCGAGAGCCCCTCGAGCCCCGCGACCATCACCATCTCGGAGCCGAAGACGCGCCCGCGCACCTCGTCCGGGACGCGCGCCTGGAGCCACACCAGCGAGAGCACCCAGTTGGCGCCGCTGCCCGCGTGGGCCACGACCACGAACGGCACCATCGCGGCCGTCCAGCCCACGAGCCCCCCGAGGAGGTAGCCCGCGCCGGACAGGACGACGCACGCCCCCATGACGACCGGCCACCGGCGCTCGTCCGTGAACACCCGCCGCGCCACGAGCGGGCCGATCCCCGTCCCCACCCCGCGCGCCGCGTAGAGCACGCCGATGCCGATCGACGGCGAGAGCGGCGTCATCGCCGAGCCTATCTGCGTGAGCGCGTACACGAGCGCCCCCCCGCCCACCTCCCACGCCACCTTCGCGAGCGCCACGCGCCCGACCGCGCGGTGCCGCACCAGGTACGACCACCCCTCGCGCACGTCCCGCGCCGCCACCACGAGCAGCGGCCCCCGCGGCGCCCGCTTCGCCCCGCGCGGGAGCGCCACCTGCGACACGCACCACGCCGACACCAGGTACGTCGCGCTGTCGAGCCCGAAGACCGCCTCCGCGCCGAGCCCCGCGGTCGCGAGCCCGCCGACCGCCGCGCCCACCGCGAGCAGGACGGACCACGTGGTGCCGAAGATCGTGTTCGCGCCGAGCAGATCGGCCTTCGCCACCACGTTCGGGAGCGACGCGCGGAACGCCGGGTCGAACGCCGCGCCGAGCGTCGTCTGCGCGAGCACGAGCGCGTAGAGGAGGGGCAGCTCCTCCGCCGTGTCGACCACGAGGAAGCCGAGCACGACCAGCGCGCGCGACAGATCCATCGCGATCATGAGCCGCTTCCGGTCGACCCGGTCCGCGAGGAGCCCGCCCGGGACGCTCGCCACCGCGAGCCCGAAGAGCTTGATCGCGAGCACGGCACCAATGGCGAGCGGCGACGGCGTCAGGCGCTCCACCAGCGCGAAGATCGCGAGCGTGTTGAACCAGTCGCCGAAGAGCGACACGAGGCTCCCGATCCACAGGAGCCGGAAGCTCCGGTTCTCGCGGACGATGGCGCGGAGCCCCCCCGACGTCGGCGCGGGCGGCGTCCACGGGGCGCCCCCTCCCCCGCTCACCCCCACCGGCGCGCCACGAAGTCGAGCACCGTCCGGTACCAGGCCACGATGTTCCGCGGCTTCAGGACATGGTGCCCCTCGTCCGGGTAGATCGCGAGCTCCGACGGCACGCCGTGCGCCTGCAGCGCCTCGAAGAGCGCCAGCGCCTCGCCGATCGGCACGCGGTAGTCCTTCTCGCCGTGGATGACGAGCGTCGGCGTGCGCCACCGCGAGACGAGCCTGCTCGGCGCGTAGTGATCGAACGCCGCCGGGTCGCTCCAGGGCGTGTGCCCGACCATGAGCGCCCACCACGCCGGCACGTCCGTCGCCCCGTGGAACGTCGCCATCCCGTAGATGCTCGCGTGCGTCACGAGGAGCCGGAAGCGCGCCTCGTTCGCGCCGATCCAGTTCGTCATGTAGCCGCCGAACGAGCCGCCCATCACGACCGTGTCGGCGGCGCGCAAGACGCCCTGCCGCTCGAGCCCGTCGACGACGGCCATCAGGTCGTCGTAGCAGCGCCCGCCCCAGGTGTTGCCCCAGATGTCGTTGACCCAGTCGTTGCCGAAGCCCGTGCTGCCGGCCGGGTTCGGGAGCACCACCGTGTAGCCCGCCGCCGCGAGCGCGAGCGGCGCCCAGCGCCAGTGCCAGCCGTCGTTCCACGCCGACACCGGGCCGCCGTGGATCCAGAAGAACGCGCGCTGCTCGGCCGGCGGCTCCACGGGCTCGACGACGAACGTCTGGACGCTCCGCCCCCCGCCGACGTCCACGCGCACGCTGCGGCGCGTCGCGAGGCCGCTCGCCCGCGCGGCGTCGAAGCCCGAGAGGCGCGCGAGCGCGCGGGGCGCCGAGGGCGCGGCGAGCTCGATGAGGTGCGGCTCGGGGGGGCGCAGCATGTCGTGCCAGAGCGTCACGGCGAGGCGCTGGCCGGGCACCACCGCGGTCGCGTCGTAGCTGCCGCCGTCCGCGGCCGGCGAGACGCGATCGACCCCGCCGCTC
Organism: Deltaproteobacteria bacterium; assembly: GCA_020632715.1. Lineage (GTDB taxonomy): Bacteria > Myxococcota_A > UBA9042 > PHBI01 > PHBI01 > JACKFA01. The sequence continues at coordinate 8,732 of JACKFA010000013.1, read as the reverse complement.
TCGATGTCCACGAGGAAGAGCGCGTGGTGGCCCTCGTCGTCGGCGTCGCAGAGGACCTGCCGCCCGTCGGGCGTGAACGCCACGGCCTCCGGCCAGCGGTCCCAGGCGTCCGTGAGCGACTTCGCCGTGCCGCTCCCGACGCCGTAGCGGACGATCGACCGCGAGCCGTAGCGCTCGGGCGTGCGCGTGTAGCGCGACGCGACCACGAGGCGCCCGTCGGGCGAGAAGCGCGGCTGCCCGTGGACGTTGCCCGGCTCGGCGCCGAGCAGGCGGCGCGCCCCGCCCGCGACGTCGATGAGCGCGAGCGGGCGGTCGTCGATGCGGTCGGCCGGGTTCGGCACCGCCCAGGCCACGGCGACGACGGCGCCGTCGGCGGACAGGTCCCACTCGGCCTCGCGGAGGGCGTGGCCGGCGTCGGGCGTCAGGTCCACGCGGGCGCCCGCGACGTAGGCGACCGCGTGGATCTCGGCCTCGGGGAGCCAGTGGTCCCAGAACCGCACCGGCATCGCGTGGTAGTGGCGGAGCGACGTCTCCTTCTTCTTCGCCTTCGCGGCGGCCCGCTGCTCCTCGTGCGGGACGCCGGGGAGGACGTCGGTGAGCACGACGAGGACGTCGGCGTGCGCGGCCGCGCGGAGCTCCCGCACGCCGAGGGGCTCGTCGGTGACGGGGCGCGGCTCGCCCTGGTCGGGGAGGAGCCAGACCTGCGCGCGCTTGTCGTCGTCCGGGGCCGCGCCCGGGAGCGGGCGATCGGAGAGGAAGAGGAGCGCGCCGTCGTGGCGGAACGTCGGCGCCCTGTCCCTGGACTCGCCGACGGTCAGCGCGCGCGGCGGCGTGTAGGGCGCGTCGAGCGCGACGCGGTGGAGGTTCGAGACGTACTTCTGCCCGTCGCGATCGAGGCGCTCGACGACCGCGACCGCCCAGGTGCCGTCCGGGGCGGGCACGACGGCCGTGACCCGCCCGAGCCCGATCAGCCGCTCCGCGTCGAAACCCACGGCGTCGTCGTCCATGCGTTCTCCCCTCCCGGCGGGTGACGTTGGCGAATTGTCGCGCGCGGTGCAAGGTCATCGTGGCCCGGGAATCGCGGCGCGCGGTCGCGCCTTCGCCCGGGCACCACCCGACCCCAGGAGAACCCGTGCGGAACCTCACCCTCGCCCTCGCCACCGCCGCCGGCCTGACCCTCGCCGCGGGCGCCTGCGGCACGACCCCGAAGCCGACCGGGGAGACGCCGCCCGTCGAGGCCCCGAAGGCGCCGGCCGGGGAGCCGCTGGTGCTGCCGCCCGCGCCGCTGAAGGGGATCGAGGAGCACTTCACGGACTGGGCGACGGCGCTGCCGCTCCCGGCCATCTCGGCCGACGGCGAGGTGGTCGCCGTGTCCGCGGCCGACGACGACGGCGCGCGCGGGAACGCCAACATGGCGATCGAGCTCCGGCGCGTGAAGGACGACCTCGTCATCGAGACGCTGCCGATCCTCGGCCCCGAGGAGGTCGAGCAGGTGCTCGCCGAGAGCAGCGGCGGCGGCGACGAGGCCGCGGTCATCGACGCGCAGCTCGGGCCGGTCGTCGCGCAGCGCGTGCAGGAGGCGAACGCGGCGCTCGCGAAGCGGCGCTGGATCCCGGTGACGGAGATGCTGGTCGGGAAGGAGCCTGGCGAGGACACCGTCCCCGACGACGAGCTGCCCTTCGCGCGCGGTCCCTTCGAGGACGCCGAGCGCGGGCTCGTCGTGACGTGGAAGGAGCCGCGGATCGCGGTCACGCAGCGCGGGAAGGCGCTCGTCGCGGCGGACCGGCCGGGCTGGGTCGCGCCCATCGAGCACATGTGCGGCGAGGAGGAGATGCAGGAGATGACGCCCGAGGAGATCGCGTCGGACTGCACGTGCTCGAACCCGGCCTACCTCGACGACGCGCGCCTCTCGCCCGAGCACGGCGCGCTCCTCGTGAAGGTCGCGTACTACGGCACCGACACGTGCTGGGAGCCCGACAGCGTGTGGCACGTCGTGGCGCTCCCGGGCTTCACGAAGTAGCCCGCGTCGGCGTCGTCGCGATCAGCCGCCGCGGCGCCGGATCCCGAAGATCCGCTCGAGCTCCATCGGCGTCACGACGTCGAGCTGGGCGTAGGTGCAGTCCGCTGGCGCCTTGTCGGGGCGCCAGCGCTTGAACTGCGCCGTGTGGCGGAAGCGGCTCCCCTGCATGTGGTCGTAGCCGACCTCGCAGACGAGGTCCGGCCGGATCGGCTCCCAGTCGAGCGACTTCCCCGGGTTCCAGCGGCTCGACATGCCCGGCTGCCGCTGGGTCGGCGGCCCCTCGGTCACCTCCTGCCACGCCTGCCACGGGTGCCCTTCGAGCGCGTCGACCCGATACGGCGCGAGGAGCGCCACGAGCTCGGCGCGCTTCTTCATGGTGAAGCTCGCCGCGACGCCGACGCTCTGGAGGCGCCCCGCGCCGTCGTAGAGGCCGAGCATCAGCGAGCCCACGCGCTCGCCCTCGCCGCCCTTGTGCCAGCGGAAGCCGGCGACCACGCAGTCCGCGGTGCGCGCGTGCTTCACCTTCACCATCGTGCGCTGCCCGGGCGTGTAGACGCCGTCGGCCCGCTTCGCGACGAGCCCGTCGAGCCCGGCCCCCTCGAAGCGGTGGAACCACTCGCGCGCGACCTCGCGATCGGTCGTGAGCGGCGTCACGTGGAGCGGCGCCTTCGCGGCGGACAGCGCCCGCGTCAGCGTCTCCCGGCGCTCGGCGAAGGGGACGCCGGTGAGATCGGCGTCGCCGAGGGCGAGGCAGTCCCAGAACACGAGCGACGCGGGCGTCTCGGCGGCGAGCTTCGCGTTCCGCGACGCCGCCGGGTGGAGGCGCATCTGCAGCGCCTCGAAGTCGAGCCCGTCGGGGCCGGCGATGACGATCTCCCCGTCGAGCACGCAGCGCTCGGGCAGTCCCGCGAGCACGGGGGCCTCGAGCTCGGGGAAGTAGCGCGCGAGCGGCTTCTTGTCGCGGCTCTGGAGGTACCACTCGGCGCCGTCGCGGAAGACGAGCGCGCGGAAGCCGTCCCACTTCGGCTCGAAGCACCAGCCGTCGCCGTCGGGGATGTCGTCGGCGCGCGTCGCGAGCATCGGCTCGACGGGCGGGCTCACGGGGAGGTCCATCGCTACTCCTCTTCCTCGCCCGCGCCCGCTGCACCGCGAGGCCGCCGCGCGCCCACCGGCGTGTCGCCGCGCTTCGGCGGCTTGTAGCCGTGCCACGGGTCGTAGTCCGGGTCGGGCGCCTCCTTCGGCGGCCGCAGCGCGACCGGCACGTGGCGCAGGTTCACGCGGATCCGCGTCCAGGTCGACGAGCGCCCGCGCATCGAGTCCACGAGCACGTCGTCGACGTGCAGCAGCGCCGCCGCCTTCGGGTACCTCGCCTTCCAGCGCGCGAGCCCCGCCTCGGCCTCCTCCTTGTGCTGCGCCTTCGCGATGACGAGTAGCGGGAAGCGCGATTTCCGGCGCCCGGTAGGCGACTCGGCGCCGCTCTCGTCGCCGCCGTCGCCGTCGCCCGCCGCCTTCTTCTTCGCCCGCGACGGCTGCACGCGCGGCGGCTCGCCGTCCTTCTTCTCGTAGTGTGGCGGCCAGGGCGCGTCAGCGGCCCCCGCCGCGGCCTGCTCGTCCGAGAGCGCGAGCAGCCCGTCGAGCCGCCCGACCGCCTCGTCCATGCCGGCCTCGACGTCGCCGACCGCGGCGAGCCGCGCGGGCATCGTCCTCACGGTGAACGCGGCGGGGTCGCACGTCGCGACCTCGTCCCAGCGGAGCGGGCAGGAGACGCGCGCGTCCTCGCGCGGTCGCACCGAGTAGACCGAGGCGGTCGTGCGGTCCTTGGCGTTCTGGTTGTAGTCGAGGAAGACGCCATGGCGCTCCTCCTTCCACCAGCTCGCCGTGGCGATGGCGGGGGCGCGCCGCTCGACCTCGCGGGCGACGGCGATCGCGGCGCGGCGCACCTCCTCGAAGGGCCACTCGCGCGCGATCCGCACGAGCACGTGCATCCCGCGCGACCCCGAGGTCTTCGGCCAGGAGCGGAGCCCGTGCTCGTCGAGCACGTCACGCACGACGAGCGCGACCTGCCGCACGTCGTCCCAGGGGACGCCCGGCCCGGGATCGAGGTCGACGCGCAGCTCGTCCGGGTGCAGGAGATCGTCGGCGCGCACCGGGTGCGGGTTGAGATCGATGCAGCCGAGGTTCACGGTCCACGCGAGCTGCGCGAGGTCGTTCAGGACGACCTCCTCGGCGGTGCGCCCGCTCGGGAAGCGCAGGACGACCGTGTCGAGCCAGTCGGGGCGGCTCTTCGGGTCCGGGGCGCGCTTCTGGTAGAAGGCCTCGCCGGCGATGCCGTTGACGAAGCGCTTGAGCACGACCGGGCGCCCGCGGACGCCGCGCAGCGCCCCCTCGCCCATGGCGAGGTAGTGCTGGACGATGTCCATCTTCGTGAGCCCGGCGTCGGGGAAGTAGATCTTCCCGGGGTGCGTGACGCGCACCTCGCGCCCGGCGACCTCGAGGATCTCGGCGTCTGACTTCTTCGCGGCCATGGTCCCGGCAGCATCGGGCCGAGTCCGGCGCGTGGCAAACTTCGGCCCGGCTACCAGCTCCCGTCGCCGCCGATGTGGACGGCGAGGCCGGCGTTGAACTGGCGGTCGAGCGTGAGCGTCGCCCCGCCGAAGGTCGCCGGGTTCGAGTGGTAGAAGCCCGAGAACCAGGCGCCGCCCGCGCCGTCGCCGGCGATGGCGTAGGCGCCGTCGGCGAGCTCGCCGCCCCCGGCGCGCGCCCAGACCCAGCCGTTCGTCAGGTCGGGGTCGAGTCGACCGACGAACGCGTCGAGGCTCCCGGCGGCCGTGAGCGAGCCGGCCGCCCCGAAGGAGGCGGTCGCGCCGACGAAGCCCGCGACGAGCACGCCGCCCTGCCCGTCGGCGGTCATGCCGTAGATCTGGTCGCCCGTGGCGGTGTCGTCGCTGCCGGCGCGCCAGGCGCCCGTCCACCCGAGCGAGGTCGCGTGGGCCACGAACATGTCGGCGCCGCCGGCGCTGTTGAGGAAGGTGCCGCCGAAGCCGGCGCTCGCCGTGAAGCTCCCGCCCATGAAGGCGCCGCCCACGTCGTCGAACGCGACGGCGCGAGGGGTCGTCGTCGCGGCCCCGCCCCGGTACTTCCAGGTCGCGGCGCCCGTGTCGTCGAGCACCGCGAGGAAGCCCGTCGCGCCGGTCCCGAGCCCCGACAGGAAGCCGGTCGGCGAGGCGCCGATGGTGCCGGTCACCGCGAGGCTGACCGCGCGGCCGTCGACGTGCGCGGCGATCGCGTAGCCGTCGTCCGACGCGGTCGAGCCGGCGGCGGCGATCCAGCGCCCGCCGAGCTGCGCGTCGTAGGAGGCGACGATCACGTCCTGCCCCGCCGACCAGGAGGGCGTGAACCCGCCGAACACGGCGTCGGCGCTCGAGAAGTGCCCGGTCACGTAGGCGTTGCCGCCGCTCGTCACGACCGAGCGGAACCCGTCGAAGCCGGTGCCGCCGCCGCCCGCCGCGGACCGCCAGTAGCCGTCCGCGCCGAGGTGCGCGATGAACGCGTCGGCGCCGCCGGCGTTGCCGATGTCGTGGGGCGCCGAGTCGGCGCCGTCGAAGTGGGCCGTCGTGCTCATCGTGTAGCCCACGACCACGAGATCGCCCGCGTCGGCGTCCCAGGCGAGGCCCTGCGCGACGTCCTGGCCGCTCCCGCCGAGGCGCGCCACCCACGCCCAGCCCGAGACCGGGCTCCACTTCGCGACGAAGCCGTCGAGCCCGCCGAAGGCGTTCGTCGTGACGCCGCCGCCGAAGTCGATGGTCGTGTCGAAGAAGCCCGCGATGTAGACGTTGCCCTCGGGATCCACGGCGATCGCGTTGGCCTCCGACGTCCTGTCCGCTGTGAGCGAGGTGATCGCGAGCCCGCCGCCGCCGCCGCCGCCGCCCTCGACGGGCGGGTAGCCGTGCGCGAAGGACCACCCCTCGCCGACGTCGAAGAACTCGGTCGTCACGTCGGTCGCGGCGTCGAGGGCGTGGTTCCCGGCGCACGTCCCGAGGTCGACCTGCCAGAGGACGTAGGGGTAGACGGCCTCGTCGGGGACGACGCCGTCCTGCGCGCCGCCCGGGCTCGCGGCGTCGTCGGCCGTGCCGCGCGCGGTGAGCGTGCAGCCGGTGAGATCGGCGTCGCCGACGCCGAGCGCCACGTTCCAGAAGAGCCCGCCGCCGCCGGTCGCCGCGCGGCTGACGCCCACCTGGAAGAGCTTGTCGAAGCCACCCGCGAAGGTGACGCCCGACCACTGGCTGCCGGCGTCGGCGCCGAGGTCGCGGAGGTTCCCGGGGCCCGCGCCGGGGTCGACGGTGGCCGTGACGCCGCTCCCGCAGTCGATGACGACGTCGTCGAGGTAGAGGGCCGCGCTCGCGCCGCTCGCGGCGTCGCCCGCGAAGCACGTGAAGCCGAGGACCTGGGTCGCCGCGCGCCCGGCGCCGTCGTCGAGGAGGTCGCCGGCGTCGCAGTCGTACTTCGCCGAGCAGAAGACGTCGTCGAAGTCGACGCCGATGTCGAAGAAGCCCTGCTCGGCGGGGCGCAGCACGGTCACGTCGAAGCGGACGGCCGTGTCGCCGTTGGGATCGCACGCGAAGGCCCTCGAGAGCGGGCCCGGGTCGCGGAACGCGAGGGTACCGTCGGGCGCGGCGGCGTCGAAGGCGCCGGCGTCGGCGACGGCGTCGGCGTAGATCCCGATGAGCCTGAGCCGCACGGTGTTCTCGGCGACCGACGCGTCGCAGGGGCCGACGTACGAGAGCGACCCGCCGGCGCCGTAGCCCGAGGCGGTGAGGCGCGCGGTCCACACGACGTGCGCGGGGTCGCCGTCGTCGACCTGCACGTCCCAGACGGCGTCGCCGACGTCGTCGAGGGAGAGGGCCGCGACCGCGAGATCGAGCCGGCCGCCGCCGTCGGTGCCGGGGGCGCCACCGTCGACGCAGGCCGGGATCGCGGGGAGTAGCGCGGTGAGCGCGGTGAGCGCGATGGCGAGCCGCATGCGAGCCTCGTATGCATGTCGATGGGGAGCGCGGCCGGACGTGTGCACGACGCACGGGGCCGCGCTTGTGATGTCGCCCCAGAAGGCCGCCACGGGCAAGCCCTTTGGTGTGTCGCTGTAACGATCCGGGCGGCTCCCGACGCGGTCGCCGCCTTCCGGATTGCGCGCGGCGCGCGCTTGGGGTGTGCTCCCGGGGTCCACGATGTCCCCGCTCGCGAGGCGCGCCCTATCCTCCCGCTCCCGACCCACGACGAGATCCTCGCCCTCGCGCCCGACGCGAGCTCGGTCGCGGCCGCGAGGAAGGCCACGGCGGCGCGGCTCTGGCGCGGCCTCGGGCGCTCGGAGCGCGCGCTCTGGGGGATCTGCGCCGGCTCCGCGGACTACGCCGTCGCCGTCGACCTCGACGGCCGCGTCGGGCGCTGCCCGTGCCCGAGCCGCAAGATCCCCTGCAAGCACGCGCTCGCCCTGCTCCTGATCGCCGCCGAGGGCCGCGTCCCCGCCGCCCCCGCCGCCCCCGAGGCCGTGACCGAGTGGCTCGACGGCCGCGACTCGCGCGCGCAGGCCGCGAAGGTCCGCGCCGAGGCCAAGGCCGAGCGCCCCGTCGACACCGAGGCCCAGGCCGCGCGCCGCGCCCAGCGCCTCGCGCGCGTCGTCGCCGGCGCCGAGGGGCTCGAGCGCTGGCTCGACGACGTCGTCACGAGCGGGCTCGCCGCCCTCGAGGCCGCCGGCTTCGCCCCCTTCGCGCGCGAGGCCGCCCGCCTCGTCGACGCCCAGGCCCCCGGCCTCGCCCGCCGTGTGAAGGCCCTCGGCGGCCTCCCCGGCGCCGGCCCCGGCTGGCCCGACGCGCTCCTCGCCGGCCTCGGCCAGCTCGCTCTCCTGACGCACGCCGTCCGCCGCCTCGACGCCCTCCCGGACGACCTCGCCGCCGACGTCCTCGACGCCGTCGGCTTCGGCGCGCGCCCCGAGGAGGTCCTCGCCGGCGGGCCGCGCGTGCGCGGGCGCTGGCAGGTCGTGGCCGTCCGCCAGGACACGGACGACGAGAACCTCCGCTGGGAGCGCGCCTGGCTCATCGAGGAGGCGAGCGGCCGCGAGGCGCTGATCCTGCAGTTCGCCTTCGGCGCCCGCCCCTTCGAGCACGCGCTTCAGCCCGGCCTCGCCTTCGACGGCGAGCTCGCCTTCTTCCCGGGCCGCGCGCCGCGCCGCGCCGCCCTATGCGAGCGCGGCCTCGGCGCCCCGCTCGAGGGGCCGCCGAGCGGGGCCCGCCCCATCGCGGCCGTGAGAGAGCAGGCCGCTCGCGCGCTCGCGGCGGTACCGTGGACCGAGGTCGTGGGAGTCAGCGTCGCGGGCGCCGTCGCCACCGTCGACGACGACGGCGGCGGCCTCCTCGTCGACCCCGCGACCGGAGACCGGCTCGCGCTCGCGCCGAGCGTCGACCCCTGGCCCCTCGTCGCGCTCTCGGGCGGCCACCCGCTCGTCGTCTCGGGGGAGCTCGCCGGCGACCGCCTGCTCCCGCTCGGCGCCTTCGCGGACGGCGTCTACCACGTGCTGAGCGCCGCCCCGGAGGGCGCCCGATGAGCCACCCGCTCGCCCGGAAGGCCCTCGTCGGCCTCGCGCAGAGCCCGCCCGGCGACCCGCGGGACGGCCTCCCCGACGCCGTCGCCGACCTCGTCCCGAGCACGCTCCCGGCGCCCC
>JACKFA010000012.1 GCA_020632715.1 Deltaproteobacteria bacterium | reverse complement strand
GCGGCCGCCTTCCCGGCGTCGGGCGACCCGCCGCACGCGGCGGCGCCGAGGGAGAGGGCGAGGGCGGGGACGAGGACGAGGCGGCGGAGGGTGGCGAAGCGCATGATGGTGTCTCCTGGGTCTTCTCGGGTTCGTTCGTGTCTCGCGACGGAGAGACCCCATCGCAAGCCCGATGCCAACCCGCGCGACCGCCATCCAGGCGGGTCAGCGCCGCGACGTCGCGCTCGCGTCCCATGGGGCGTCCCCTGGGACACCCCGGTCCGGAACTTTTCAGTCACCCCCCATTCGTGAAAGGCTCCCGCCGACACCGAGGAGCGTCCATCCAGCCCGGACCCCCCGCCCGCCGCGCCCTGGTCGCGGCCATCGCCCTGAGCGCCCTGCTCGCGCCGCCGCGGTCCGCGGCCGCGTCGCCGGACAAGCGCGCCGTGCCGGACTATGACGGCCGCCCGGACCCCGATCCCACCGTCGGCGACGTGCTCCTCTGGGTACCGCGCGCCCTCCTCGCCCCGGGCTACATCGTCGCCGAGTACGTCCTCCGCCGCCCGCTCGGCGCGATGATCACCGCGGGCGAGCGCCTCGCCATCGCCTCCTCGGACCCCGGCGGCGCCCCGAAGATCGGCCTCCTCCCGACGTTCCACCTCGACCTCGGCGACGGCGGCGGCACGCTCCCGACCGCCGGCCTCTTCTTCGGCTGGGACGACGCCTTCGCCCGCCGGCACGACGTCCGCGCCCGCGTCGAGACAGGCGGCGCCGACTGGTGGCGCGTGGGCCTCACGAACCGCGTGCGCCTCGGCGACGACGGCGACGCCCGCCTCCGCCTCTCCCTCGACTGGGACCGGCGCCGCGACCACCTCTTCGCCGGCGTCGACGACCACACGAGCGACGATCACCTCGCCCGCTTCGGGCTCGAGCGCTTCGGCGCCGCCTTCGGCTACGACTACGATCTGCGCCGCCGCGGCGGCCTCTCGGTCGCCGCCGACGTCGCCCACGTCGGCTTCTTCCGCGGCGGCTGCTGCGGCGATCCGACCCTCGACGAGGCCCTCGCCGCCGGCGCCTGGGAGCGCCCGGTCGGCTACCGCGCGCAGTACGCCTACGTCGGCGCCACAGCGCACCTCGCGCTCGACACCCGCGACGCCCGCCCGCGCCCCGAGAGCGGCGTGCGCGCCGAGGTCTGGGGCGCGGCCCGCGTCGGCCTCGGCGACGCCGACGCCACCTGGCTCCGCGCCCTCGCCTCCGTCGCCGGCTACGTCGACGTCTGGCAGCACCGCACGCTCGGGCTCCGGCTCTTCGCGGGGCTCGCGGCGGCCGTCGAGGGGGAGATGCCGTTCACGGAGCTCGCCGTGCTCGGCGGGAACGCGCCGATGAGCGGCTTCACCGAGGGGCGGCTCCGCGGCGCGACGGCGCTCGCGCTGACCCTCGACTACCACTGGCCGATCTGGGTCTTCCTCGACGGCGTCGCCTTCGTCGAGGTCGGCAACGCCTTCGGGCCGAGCTTCTCGGGGCTCGGGGGCGACGATCTGCGCCTCTCCTTCGGGCTCGGCATGCGCCCCATCGTCCACACGGACCACGCCTTCGAGCTGCTCCTCGCGGCCGGCACGGAGACCTTCGCCGACGGCGCGGAGATCACCTCGCTCCGCTTCGTCTTCGGCTCGACGAGCGCCTTTTGAACCCGCTCGCCGCCCGCCGCACCCATCGCCCCGGCTTCCCCGCGCCCAGCAGGTGTGGGAAGCTGGTCCCCTCGTGAACCGAGAGCGCCAGGAGCGCCGCTTGAGGACATCCAGCCCCCGCGCGACAAGGGCCGTCGCGTCTCTCGCCGTCGCCATCGGCCTCGCCGCCGCGTGCCTCGGCGCGCCGCCAGCCAGCGCCGCGCCCGACCCGGTGAAGCGCGCCGTCCCGGACTACGACGGCCGCCCGGACGCGCCGCCGACCGCCGGCGACGTGCTGCTCTGGGTGCCGCGCGTCGTGCTCTCGCCGGCCTACTTCGTGAGCGAGTACCTGCTGCGGCGCCCGCTCGGCTTCCTCATCACCGAGGCCGAGCGCGCGGACCTCCCGCACTTCCTCATCACGTTCTTCACCTTCGGCGGCACCGACGCGGGCATCGTCCCGACCTTCCTCTTCGACTTCGGCCTCGGCGCGGGCGCGCTCCCGAGCGCCGGCTTCTACTTCTTCTGGGACGACGCCATCGCCGCCGGGCACGACATCCGCCTCCGCTTCGCGAGCGGCGGCGACGACTGGTGGCAGCTCGACTTCACGAACCGCTACGCGCTCTCCGACCGCTCGCGGCTCAGCCTCGCGTTCGACTACGATCGCCGGAAGGATCACATCTTCGCCGGCATCGGCGGCGAGTTCGACGACGACCACCTCGGCCGCTACGGCGAGGACCGCGTCGCCGGCACGCTCGGCTGGACGCTCGACCTCGGCGAGCGCGGCGCGCTCGACGTCGGCGTCGAGGCGGCCCACTTCAGCTACTTCCGCGCGGCGTGCTGCGACGACCCGTCCCTCGAGACGCGCCTCGAGCAGGGCTACTACGACGAGCCCCCCGGGCTCCACCACGCCCACGGCACGATCGGGCCGCAGGTCCGCCTCGCGGTCGACACGCGCGCCATCCGCCCGGGCGACGAGAGCGGCGTGCGCGCCGAGCTCTGGGGCAACCTCTACGCCGGCATCGGCGACGACGACGCCACCTGGCTCCGCTACGGCGCCGCGGTCGGCGGCTACGTCGACATGTACAACAACCGCACCCTCGGCCTCCGCCTCCACACCGAGCTCGAGTCCACGGTGAGCGGCACGATCCCCTTCTCCGAGCTCGTCTTCCTCGGCGGCTCCGAGCCCCTCCGCGGCTTCTCCTCCGATCGCCTGCGCGGCGACTCCGCCATCGCCCTCACGCTCGACTACCGCTGGCCCATCTGGGTCTTCCTCGACGGCACCCTCTTCGTCGAGGTCGGGAGCGTGTTCGGCGAGCACCTCGAGGACTTCGACACCGACGCCCTGCGCCTCTCCTTCGGCATGGGCATCCGCCCGACCTCCCGCGAGGACCACCCCTTCGAGCTCCTCGTGGCCGCCGGCAGCGAGCCCTTCGGCGACGGCGCGCACATCACGTCCGTCCGCGTCGTCTTCGGCACGACGAGCGGCTTCTGACCGAACCCCCGGCGCCGCGCGCGTTCACGCCGGTGGGCGCGCGATCGTCGCCGCGCTTCTACGAGTCTTTTCGTATCAGCGACTTGCCCGACCACCGGCTCGGACCTAGGCTCAAGAGATGATTCGCACGCGCCTCTCCAGCCTTGGCGCGGCGGCCTTGCTCGCGTTGATCCCGAGCGGCGCCGCGTTGTCAGACCCGCCCACGCCTCCACCCACCGAGGAGCCCGTGGAGCCCGTCATCGTCCTCGATGAGGAGCTCGGCGCGCCGCTCCACTGGAACCCGGCCTGGGGCGACTTCAGCGCCGTCGAGTGGACCCTCACCGGCGCCGGCGCCGCGACCATCCTCGCGGCGCGCCTCCTGAGCCCGTCGAGCAGCCACGCGACCGGCGGCTGGGGCCCCGACGAGGACGTCCGCGAGGACCTCCGGCTGCCCACCGAGACCGGCCGCCGCGTGTCGCGCGAGATCAGCGACATCACGCTCACCGTGTCCGTCGGCTACCCCATCCTCATCGACAGCCTCCTCGTCGCCGGTTGGTACCGCGGCAACAAGGACATCGCGCTCAAGACGAGCCTCATCAACGCCGAGGTCATCGCCATCACGCTCGCGATCCAGGGCATCACGAACGTCACCGTGAGCCGCGAGCGGCCCTACGGGCGCGAGTGCGGCGACGAGAAGACCGGGCTCGAGAACGACTGCGTCGGCACCAACCGCTACCGCAGCTTCTTCTCCGGGCACACGAGCACGGCGTTCGCGATGGCGGCGGCGAGCTGCTCGCACCACATCAACCTGTCGCTCTACCAGGACCCGACGGCCGACGCGATGTCGTGCGTCGGCGGCTTCGTGGTCGCCGGTCTCACCGGCTACCTGCGGATCTCGGGCGACCAGCACTACCTGACCGACGTCCTCACCGGCGCCGGGGTCGGCACCTTCGTCGGCTTCTTCGTGCCCTGGCTCTTCCACTACCGCGACGACGGCTCCGACGACGCGCTCACCCACGGCGTCGACGACGGCGTCAACCTCACCGTCGTGCCCTCCGGCCAGGGCGCCGCCATCATCGGGACGTTCTGATGGAGACGACCACGCCACCACGCCGGCTCCGTCGTCGGCTCGCCCCGCAAGCCCTCGCCGCGCTCCTCGCCGGCGCGCTCTTCGCCGCGCCGCGCCCGCCGCGCGCGCCGCCGAGCCCGCGCCCGCGCCTGAGCCCGCGGCCGCCAGCCCGATCCCCCCGCGGCCGACCCGAGCGCGCCTCCCTCGACGGAGGCCGCGCCGCCCGTCCCGGACGAGGTCGAGATCCCGCCCGACGAGCCCGGCGAGAAGCCGAAGACCGTGACCCTCGACCCGCCCGCGGACGAGGGCACCACCGGCCCCGAGCCCGAGGGCGTCGAGAAGACCCCGGTCCCGGTCGACGTGTTCGGCTCGAGCGTCTGGTCCCGCGGCGTCCCGCGCTGGTTCATGATGGCCGCCATCGACCTCGGCGTCGTCTACTTCCGCCCGCGCATCGGCTTCGGCTACGGCCAGCCGCACTACAACTGGATCGGCATCGAGACGAACCCCATCGTCTCGCTGCGCGGCGTCGGCGCCTGGGGCGGGCTCCGCTTCGCCATCCCCGGCCTCGACCTGCGCGTCGGCGCCCGCTACTTCTACGACTTCGACCACAGCTACCTCGAGCCGAGCCACAGCTACTCGCGCTCCGAGCTCGACGTGCGCGACGGCCCGCGCTCGACCCCGATGGACCTCGAGGCCGAGCTCAGCTGGTCCGTCAACGTCGGCGTCGGCGAGCTCTACGGGGAGCACGAGCTCGCCTACATCATGAGCGTGCCCGAGGGGTACTTCGTCTACGACGACCACCTGCGCATCATCGTCGACCCGCCCTGGGCGTACCGGAACCGGCTCGGCTTCTCCTTCTACTTCGGGCGCCGCGCCCGCCTGCGCGCGGGCCCCGTGCTCGAGGTGGCCGGCAGCCCCGACCGCGGCACGGTCGTATGGCGCGCGGGGCTCAGCGTCCGCATGCGCCTCTACGACGACCTCGAGCTGCGCGGCACCTTCGTGCCGGTCGTCGACGCGCGCGACTCGCTCGGCCTCCAGGGCGCGGACGCCTTCCTCGTCGGCGTGCGCTACCGCTGGGCGACCGACTGAGCGCTTGCGCGCCGTAATCAGAGCATCGGCGCCGGGGCGTCCTCGACGGCGCCCTCGTCCGCGGCCTCGCGCGAGGGCATCCACGACCAGTCGAGCCTGCGCGCGCCTTCGTCGCGGAGGCGACGCTGCACGTCGATCATCTCGCGGGCGAGGCCGCTCAGGATGGTGAGCCCCATCTCGTGGTTGTCCTCGATGACGTCGAGGAGGCGGCTCCCGTCGGCCTCGAGCAGGACGAGGGGCGTCACCGCGACCATGTCGTGGTAGCGCGGCACCTGCGCGAGGCTGCACATGGCGCCGAGCATCGAGTAGCGGTGGTAGCGCACCTTGCTCGACGTCCCCGGGATGGTGGCGAGGGCCTGGCCGTCGACGAGCGCGAGCAGGGTCTTGGCCTCGTCTCCGACCCGCCACAGCGTCTCGCCGGCGGGGACGCGCACCTCGCGGAAGGCGCGCGCGATCTCGGTGACCGCGTCGAGGCTCGACTGCGCGAAGATCGGCATGCGGCGCAGGAAGACCAGGCGCTCCACGAGGTTCATCATGTCGCCGACGCAGCGGCACGGCGGGCGCTCGGAGGCGTCCGGGATGTCGCGATCGCCCTCGATCTTCGCGTACGTCTCGATGAGCTGGGCCGCGCTGCGCTTCAGGATGGCGTGCAGGACGGCGAACTGGTCCTCGATGATCTCGAGCACGAGGTCGACCGGGAAGCTGAGCGCGAGCACCTCCGTGAGCGCCGTGACGCGCGTGCCGCCGTCGGTGCGCGCGAACAGGTCGAGCGCGCCGACGCCCGCAGGCGCGCTCAGGCGCATGGCGACGGCGTCGTCGCGGACGACCTCGACGTCGCCCTCGACGATGAGGTGGATGGCCGCGGGCGGGCGGTCGGCGGACTGCAGCACGTCGCCGCGGCGGTAGACGACCTCGCGCGCGTACTCGGCCATCGTGTCGAGCTCGACGGCCGGCAGATCGTGGAAGATCGGCGACGCGCGCATCGCGAGCACGCGCTCCATGGGGTTGACGAGCGATCTATCCGGCATGGGCTGGCCTCCGGGGGGCGAACGCCGCCATGAGGCCGCGCCGCCGGGTCGGGGGCGCGCTCTGCTGCACGCCCAGCGGAGACGGTAGGGGCGCCGCCACGTCGGACAAGCCGAGCTCCCCGGCGTGGTAGGCCGCGATCGTCGCGAGCGCCTCGCTCTCGCCGGCGACGAGCGCGCGGACGAGCGCGTCGTAGCCGAGCTCGTGGCGGTCGTGGTAGCCCGCGCCCGCGGCGAGCCGCTCCTCGAGCGGGTCGTCGCTCACGAGCGCCACGACCGGCTCGCGCAGCTCGGGCGCGAGGACGTGCTCGAGGAGCTCGCGGCCCGTGGACCGCAGCGACCGCGAGCCGCTGCGCGTGCTGCGGTAGATCGACTCGAAGTCCTCGTCGCGGTGGAGCAGGCCGAGCAGGCGGAAGACGCGCTCCTTGCAGTGCACGAGCTTGTCGTGCACGAGGGTCGCGAGCAGCTCGTGGCCGGTCGTGTCGCGCGCCGGGTCCTCGCGGACGCCGCTCGCGAGCACCTCCTCGCGGTGCATGAGCTCGAAGGCGAGGGCGAGCTCGCGCTCGACGGCCTTCCGGAGCGTCGGGCGGTCGAGCTGCACGCGAGGGACGTCCGCCGCGAGCCCGCCGAGCCCGCGCAGGATCTTGAACGCCACGGCCCCCTTCGGCTCCTCGAGGAGGCGCTCGAGCAGGATGTCCGCGGCCTCCTGGCTCCGGAAGCGGCTGATGGTGCGCGGCACGTGGATCCGCACGGCGAGCGGCAGGTCCTCGTCCCAGAGGGCCTCGCGCAGCGTCGCGAGCGCGGGCGGCCCGTGCTTCACGATGGCCGCGCGCGCGCGGAGGCGCGCCGCCTGCTGCCCGACCATCGCGATGAGCGCCGGGCGCACCCCGGGCGTCCCGAGCGCCCCCATCGCGTCCGCCGCGGCGAGGCGCACCTCGCGGTCGTCGCTCTCGGCGAGCGCAAGCACGACCGGCTCGAACTCCGGCAGGGGCTGCGTCGCGATGGCGGTGAGGGCGGCGATGCGCTCGGCGGCGTCGTCGACGGCGCGGAGCTTCGCGAGGGCCGCGTCGCGCGCGGCGTCCTCGAGCTCCCCGGCCGCGAGGAGCCCGGCGAGCGCGGTGATCCTCACGAGCGGGCTCCCGTCGTCGAGGTAGCGCCGGAGCTGCTCGGGGTCGGGGCTCACCTGCTGCCGCGCCCGCAGCGCCGCGGCGCGCACGACGTCCGCGCGCCCGTCGGCGAGCACGCGGTCGGCGACCGGCACGAAGTCGGTGACGCCGGCTGCGGCGAAGTGCTCGAGCGCGCGCAGCACGATCTCGTCGTTCGGGTGGTAGAGGACGAGCGCGGGGATCAGGTGCGTGCGCTTCTCGCGCGCGAGGATGTCCATCGCCGCGAGGACCTCGGGATCGTCGTGGTTCAGGGCGCGGATGAGCACCTCGAGCGAGGAGAGATCGAGGTCGCGGAGCTCGCGCCGCGTCTCGAGGCTGCCGGCGCGGAGCGTCGCGCGGAACATGTCGAGGTAGTAGCCGCGGAGCGCGATGGCGTTGACGAACCACAGCGCCGCGAGCACGACGATGGCGACGCCGAGCGCGTGCATGCCGGCGCCGAGGCCGACCATCACGAGGATGAGCACGGACGCCGCGGCCTGCGCGCTGCGCTGCAGGAGCACGTCGATGAACGACTTCACGCGCCGGCGCAGGCGCTCGGGGATCGGCAGGTAGAGGAGCTCGACGGAGGTGCGGTGGAGCGAGTAGCGGAGCCCGCCGTCGGCGCCCTTCAGGAGGAGCGCCCCGGTGAAGCCGCCGCCGATGAGCACGCCCACGCCGCCGCCGACGATGAGGAACGGCAGGAAGAGCACGGCGCGGTGGACGCCCAGGCGGCGCATCACGGCGCCGGTCAGCAGGACCTGCGCCACGAGCGCGATCGCGTTCAGCACGAGGTAGAAGTTCGCGAGCCACGAGGCGAGGTCGCGCTTCGGGACGGCGTCGGCGACGGTCGCCTTGAAGACGTAGTCCACGAGCGACAGGGCGACGGTCGACACCACGACGAAGAGGGCGAGGCGCTTCACGTAGGGGTCGTGGTTCACGGCGCGGGCGGAGCTGACGGTGCGCGTGGCCTTCATCCCGCCGCGCCCGAGCGACGAGCCCTTCACGCGCTTCCGGCGGCGCTCGCGCTTCTTCGCGGCCGCGCGCGGGGCGCCGTCGGCGGGGCGGCGGATGACGAGCGCCGGCACGGCCGCGGTCATGAGGAGGAGGACGGCCGCGCCGAGCAGCATGAAGCGCGTCGGGAGGACCTGCGCGAGGCCGCTCGCGATGCCGGAGCCGGCGACCGCGCCGAGGACGGAGCCGGCGCCGATGAAGCCGTAGAGGCGCTTCGCCTCGGTGACCGTGAAGAGCTCGCCGAGGAGCAGCCAGAACCAGGTGAGCGTGAGCGTGCCGAAGACGCCGCTCCAGACGTAGAGGAGGTACGAGACCCAGGGCCGGTCGTTGGTGCCGAGGAGCCAGAAGGCGACGTCCACGCCGGCGGAGACGACGAGCCACCAGCCGAGGAGGTGCCGCCCGACGTGGCGCTCGCGGTCGCGCGGGCGCACGAGGAAGGCGGCGACGACGGCGATGGCGAGGTACATCCACGGCAGGTGGGCGACCGGGACGCGCGTGAGGAAGATGGCGTCGCGGGCGGTCTCCGTGACGACGTGCGCGGCGAGCGCCCCGAAGAGCGTGATGAACGCGCCGAGCACGTTCCTGCGCTCCTCGGTGCGGATGTTCGGCAGGTCGACCAAGGGGGGCGGCTCCGATCGCGATAAGGGACCAGGGTACGCCCGCGAAGTGCTGGCGGAAAGGTCGCGCGCGCCCGTTCAGCGGGTGAAAAGACACGGCCCGCCCATCGCGCGCCGGCGACAACGCTGCTATGGTCGCCCGACATGGCGACGAGAAGCCCGCTCAGAGCCCTCATGAACGTCGAGCGCCGGGACATCCCCCTGGTGGCGCTGATGTTCGGGTATTTCTTCCTGGTCATCACGACCTTCTGGATCCTGAAGCCGATCAAGAAGACGGCCTTCATCGGCCACTTCACGGAGACGGGCGGCCTCGATCTGTTCGGCACGACGCTCACGGGCGCGCAGGCCGAGCTCATCGCCAAGGTCCTGAACATGGTGGTCGCGTTCGTCGCGGCGCTCGTGTTCTCGGGGCTCGCGAAGAACCTGCGGCGCGAGAAGCTGACGTTCGTGTTCGGCGGCTTCTCGGCCGCGGCGCTCACCGCGTTCGCGGTGTTCGGCACGCGCGGCGCCGTCACGGTGTGGCTCTTCTACCTGTTCGGCGACCTCTTCAACACGCTGATGCTCGCGACGTTCTTCGCGTTCCTGAACGACAGCATGAGCCCCGACCGCGCCAAGCGGACGTACGGCCCGATCGTCCTCGGCGGCGTCGTCGGCGGCGCGTTCGGCTCGCTCTTCGTGAACGTGAAGATCGACGACCTCACGAACCAGCAGTGGCTCTTCATCGGGCTCGGGCTGACGGCGCTCATCATCGTCGTCGCGTGGGCCGCGGGGCGCGTGGTGGCGAAGAACCCGCCCCCGGAGGCGGTCGCCGAGGAGGAGGCGCCTCCCACGGAGGCGCCGAAGAAGGAGGGCAGCGCCGCGCTCGCCGGCGCGCGGCTCGTGGCGCGCTCGCGCTACCTGCTCGCCATCGTCACGATCGTCGGGATCTACGAGCTCGTCTCGACCATCCTCGACTTCCAGATGACCGCCACGATCGAGGCGCTCGTGCCCAAGGCGGACCAGGGCGACGCCTTCTCCACGGTCTACGCGGTCACGAACGCCGTCGCGCTCGTCGTGCAGCTCTTCCTGACGGGGTGGCTCCTCCAGTGGCTCGGCGTGCGCCGCGTGATCCTCATCCTGCCGATCGTGGTCGCCGCGTCGTCGCTCGGCTACTTCATCGCGCCCGTGGTGCTGATGGGCGGGCTCCTCTCGGTGAGCGACAACAGCCTCAACTACTCGCTGAACCAGTCGGCGCGCGAGGCGCTGTACACGGTGACCACGCGGCGCGAGAAGTATCAGGCGAAGGCGTTCATCGACATGTTCGTGCAGCGCTTCGCGAAGGCGCTCGCCGTCGGGCTCGCGCTCCTCATCACCATCATCTTCAGCGACTTCGGGGACATCCGCTGGCTCTCCCTCATCGCCATCGCGGGCGCGGTCGTCTGGTTCTTCGCGGCGCGCTACGCCGGCAAGCGCTTCCACGAGCGCGCGAAGGAGGACTGACCGTGCTCTCCGCCGCGCGCCGTGCGCTCCTGCCCGCGCTCCTCGTCGTCGCCGCGGCCGTGTCCGGCTGCTCGACGTTCCGCGCGTTCCCGAACCAGGCCCCGATGGCGGTCGACGACGACCGGCAGCCCTTCGGGCCGAAGCCCGAGACCTACTTCTCGCCGTTCGTCTGGGACGGCGCCGACAACTCCGTCTTCCGGCCGCTCTCGAACCTGCTCGCGGTCGACCCGGCCGGCGCCGCGATCAACGTGAACGCGGTCGACGAGGTGCCGGACAGCTCGTGGTTCACGAACCGGATCGGGCTCGGCGACGGCGCCATCACGCCGGAGCGGCTCGCGGTCGGGCCGTGCGAGGGGGCGCCGCCGGCCGACCCGGCGGGGCCGTGGACGGTGACCGGCGGCAAGCCCGATGGGGAGAACCCGGGGTTCTTCATCAAGATGCAGGACGGGAGCCGCTACCTCCTGAAGTTCGACGGCGCGCACCAGGCGCCGCGCGCGACGGCGGCGGACGTCATCGTGACGCGCCTGTACTGGGCGGCGGGCTACTTCACGCCGTGCAACCGCGTGGTCTTCTTCGACAAGTCCATCCTCCACCTCGCGCCCGACGCGACGGCCGAGCGCTCGAACGGCTCGGAGGAGCCGATGACGCAGGAGATGGTGGACGCCGCGTTCGAGCGGGCGCTCCGGCTCCCGGACGGGCGCTACCGCGGGAACGCGAGCCTCTTCATCGAGGGCGCGCCGATCGGGCCGTGGCGCTACGAGGGCACGCGCGACGACGACGCCAACGACGTCGTCGCCCACGAGGAGCGCCGCGAGCTGCGCGGGGCCAGCGTCATCGCGTCCTGGGTGAACCACTTCGACTCGCGCGAGCAGAACACGCTCTCGGCCTGGATGAAGGTCGACGGCGACCGCGGCTACGTGCGGCACTACTACATCGACTTCGGCGACTGCTTCGGCTCGCTCTGGGAGTGGGACGCGCTGTCGCGACGCTGGGGGCACAGCTACGTCTTCGACATCGGTCACATCCTGGGGGACTTCTTCTCGCTCGGGTTCATCGTGCGGCCGTGGGATCGCGCGCACTACGGGCCGACGGGCGAGACGTTCGGCTACTTCCAGGTGGAGCCGTTCGAGCCGGACGCGTGGGTGAACGAGTACCCGAACCCGGCGTTCGGGCGGCGGCAGGAGGCGGACGGCGCGTGGATGGCGCGGATCCTCGCGCAGATCACGCCCGCGCACGTGAAGGCCGTGGTGAAGACGGGGGAGCTCGAGCCGGCGGTCGAGGAGGAGCTCGTGCGGGTGCTGCTGGGGCGGCGCGACAAGATCCTGCGGCGCTGGTTCTCGGAGCTCTCGCCGCTCGCGTTCCCGGTGGTGAAGAAGGACGGCGACGGCGCGGTGCTGTGCGTGCGGGATCTCGCGGTGCAGGCGGGGATCGAGCCGGCGGAGGCGCGCGCCTACGACGCCCTCGGGTGGCTCGGCCTCGAGCGCGCGGAGACGGACGTCAGCGTGCACGTGGGCCCGACGGGGCCCTGCGTCTCGCTGCCGGCGGCGGAGAAGGCCGCGGACGACGCCGCGAGCTACGTCCTCGTCGACGTGTTCGCCGGCGGGCGCGCGACGAAGCGGTCGCGGCTGCGGGTGCACCTCTACCAGGTGGGGCGGAGCGACTACCGCCTCGTCGGCCTCGAGCGCCCCGACTCCCTCGCGGACTGACTAGGAGCCTGTAGCGCATCGATGCTTCGGCGTCTTCGGGCGTTCTCGGGCGCCTCGGCGTTCCAAGACCGCTGCGGCGAACCTGCTGGTTCGCCTCGGGTTTTGGAACCGGCGACGCTCCGCGTCGCCTCGCCGATCCGCTCCGAGAACGCCTCGAATCCGCTCGAAGCCCTAATGCGCTACAGGCTCCGAGCACGAACGGTGCTCGAGAGGGCGGAGGCTGGACCCGCACGTCGGTCGAGCCTACGCTCCGTTTCGTGGCGACGCTGGTCGAAATCACCGAGGCCGAGACGCATCTCTCACGACTCCTCGAGCGAGCCGCGGCCGGCGAAGAGATCATCATCCTCGACGCCAACGTCCCCGTCGCGAGACTCGTGCCGATCCGCCCCGCGCCATCTCGTCGGGTCCCTGGGCGGCTCGCCGGCCAGCTCCGGCTCGCGGACGACTTCGACGACCCCTTGGCGGACCTCGAAGCGGCGATCGATCAAGGCCCGATCGAGCCGCTCGCGTCGCGCTGAGCCGTGCCCGTCCTCTTCGAGCCCGATGTCGCGCTCTCTCCGGTCGATGGCGCGCCAGCGTTCGCGCGCGCCTATGCGCCCATGACGTCGAGATCCTCTGGTAGCGGCCCCGGCGATCCGGGCGCCCTCACCGGCGTCCCCCCGTCGCCGCGCCGTCGTGAACCTCGTTCACCCCTGATCTCCACGGGTTTCGACACCGCGACGTCCTCCCATTCGACTCGAGCCGGCTGACCCGCTACCGTTCGAACAGGGACACGACGGGCTCGCGCGGCCGACCTCGGGGGGGCGTCGGCGGCAGGGAGCCCCCGGGACACGCGGAGACCCATGACCAAGTCGCTCGGTGCATCTTTCTCGCGCCTCGCCTTCGTTCTCGCCGCCGTCCTGGCCCTCGCCGCGTCCGCGCCCGCGTGCAGCGAGGAGGTCAAGGAGGGCGGCGCCGACGACCTCGGGAGCGTCGGCGGCGACGTCGGCACCGGCACGGCCACCTCCGACGACGACGTCGTCAGCGGCGCGGACTCGATCATCACCCTGCCCGACGGCGCCACCGTCGAGGGCCCCGCCGACGCGACGACCACCACCGCGCCCGACCCCGACGCGGCCACCGCCGGCGACGCCGACACCGCGAGCGACGCCGCCGGCCCCGTCGACACCGAGGCCCCCTTCTGCGGCGCGGTCGGCTGCGGCTGCGCGACCGCCGACGACTGCGACTCCGGGCTCTGCGTCGACACCGCCGACGGCCGCCGCTGCACCGAGCTCTGCATCGACAGCTGCACCCAGGCGGAGTTCGACTGCCGCGTCCTAGACCAGGGCACCGTCGACCCCGTCAGCGCCTGCCTCCCCTCCTACCTCCACCTCTGCGAGCCCTGCCAGGGCGACGCCTCCTGCCAGTACCGCGGCGGCGAGCGCTGTATCCCCGCGCCGCACCCCGAGGACGGCAGCTTCTGCACCACCCCCTGCGACGCCGACGGCGCCTGCCCCGACGGCTATCGCTGCGCGCAGCTCCCCTTCGGCGGCGCCACCGAGGCCCACTGCGTCCCGACCGACGGCACCTGCGACTGCCGCCCCGCCTGGGCCGACGACGGGCTCGTCACCGACTGCGAGACGACCAACGCCTTCGGCACCTGCCCCGGCACCCGCACCTGCGGCGTGGACGGGCTCACCGAGTGCACGGGCGCGCCGTCCGCCGAGGTCTGCAACGGCGTCGACGACGACTGCGACGGCGTGACCGACGACATCGGCGACGACGTCGCCTGCGAGGTCGCCAACCAGTTCGGGACCTGCCCGGGCACCCTCGCGTGCGAGGGCGGGGCGCCCGTCTGCCACGGCCCCTCCGCCTTCCCCGAGGCCTGCGACCTCGTCGACTCCGACTGTGACGGGCAGACCGACGAGGGCACCTGCGACGACGGCGTCGCCTGCACGGTCGACAGCTGCGTCGGCGTCGGGCGCTGCGCCCACGAGCTCGCGGCCGACCGCTGCCTCATCGACGGCGTGTGCGTCGCCGCGGGCGCCGCGAACCCCTCCGGCGCGTGCGAGCGCTGCGTCCCGAGCGCGTCGACGACGGCGTGGACGGCCACGACCGAGGGCTTCCCGGCCGACCAGTGCGTCGTCGACCCGTGCGCGGGCGGCGGCCCCATCGACCCCGCGGAGTGCTGCTCCGTCGGGCTCGCGTGCGCCGACGACGACCACCTCGTCACGTCCTTCTCCTGCGCGGCCCCCGGCGGCTCGCAGAACCGCGTGGTCGAGTTCTACGGCGACCTCTGCTGCTACGACGCGAGCGAGGAGCACCTCTACTGCACGGCCTACGGCGACTGGTCGGCCGGCTCGGGGCGCGACACCGACCCGTCGCACAACCCGGCGCTCGTCGCGGTCACGTCGACGCGCGCGACGCAGGGCGGCGAGATCCACCACGACACCGACTGGCAGCTCGACCCCGCCTTCCTCGCGCAGAACGGCAACTTCTGCCAGTTCGTGGCCGAGGGCTGGGCGGTCGACGACCCCGCGCAGACCGGCGACAAGCAGTCCTACCCCGGGAACGGCTACCCCGTCGCGCAGTGGAGCTACGACGTCGACCCCTCGGGCAACGGGGACATCGCCTGCGGCGGCGGCACCGGCACCGGCCCGCACGACACCTGCGATCCGCCGGCGCCGGGCGCGCCGACGCACACCGTCACCATCTCGCTCAACGCGGACGACGGCTGGGAGGGCTGGCTCGACGGCGCGAGCCTGGGGCCCCTCCAGGACGGCTGGACGGTGGTCGAGACGTCCACGCACCAGCTCGCCGAGGGCTGCCACGTGCTCGCGGTGCACGCGACCGACCTCCACCAGGTGGTGTCGGGCTTCCAGGGGCGCGTGCTCGTCGACGGCGTGCAGAAGTACGCGACGGGCACGAACCGCGACCTCTGGCGCATGACGGCCGCCGCGCCGGCCGCGCAGTTCGGCGTGACCTGGCGCGACCGCGCCTACGACGACAGCACGGCGATCTGGTTCTCGCCGCTCGTGTGCACCGCGACGAACTGGTACGGGACGGCCGCCGTCGCCGCGATGCGCGACGCGGGCGCGCCGATGGTGTGGTGGGGCACCCCCGCCTGCAACGGCCTCGGCGAGAGCTGGGTGCGGCTCGAGATCCGCGTCCCCTGACGGTGGCGGGGAGAGCGGGCTATCGCACCATCGAGCGCGCGCCGGTCCCGGGCGGCGGGCAGCTGACGCTCGCCGCGGGGCCCCTGGGCGAGCTCGTGGTGACGGTCGACGGGCGCCCGCTCATGGGGAGCGAGGCGCACGGCTCGGAGGAGGCGCTGGCGCGGCTCACGCTCGCGGCGGTGGCGGGTGACGCGCGGCGCGTGCTGGTCGGCGGGCTCGGGGTCGGCTTCACGCTGGCGGCCGCGCTCGCGGCGCTCGGGGAGGGCGCGGAGGTCGTGGTGGCCGAGCTCGTCCCGGCGGTGGTGCGCTGGGGGCAGGGCGCGCTCGGGGCGGTGGCGGGGTGGCCGCTCCGCGACGCGCGCGTGGCGGTGTTCGAGGGCGACGTCGCGGACTGCCTCGCGCCGGGCGCGTGGGACGCGATCCTCCTCGACGTGGACAACGGCCCGCTCGGGCTCACGCGGCCGGCGAACGGGGCGCTCTACGGCGCGGGCGGGCTCGCGGCGCTCTACGCGGCGCTCTCGCCCGGCGGGGCGCTCGGGGTCTGGGGGACGACGCGCGACGCCGCGCTCTCGCGCGGGCTCGCGGCGGCGGGGCTCGAGGTCGTGGAGCACGAGGTCGCCGCGCGGGGCGCGGGCGGGGCGCGGCACCGGGTGTGGGTCGGGCGGCGCGCCGCGGTTGCGGAAACGGCGGCGGGGCGGTAGCAAGACCGCATGGCGACCGACGAGTACGAAGCGACCGGGATCCTCTACAAGAAGATGGAAGCGGAGCAGATCACGCCCCGCTTCCGCAAGCGCGAGCTCGTGCTGGAGCTGCCGGGGCGCTTCCCGCAGCTCGTGTGCTTCGAGCTCACGGGCGACCGGTGCGAGATGATCGACGGCTTCGACCTCGGCGAGGAGCTCGTGCTCACGTTCCGGCTCAAGGGCCGCGAGTGGACGGGGCGCGGCGGCGAGGCGCGCTACTTCAACGGGCTCGACGTGGTCGGGATCGCGCGCAAGGGCGCGGGCGGTGGGCCCGACCCCGACCTCGAGGAGGCGATCTTCGGGGGCGGGGACCCCGGCGCGCCGCCGGCGTCGGACGCGCCGCCGCCCGGGGACGACGACGCGCCCGGGCTCGACGACGACGAGATCCCCTTCTGAGGAGGTCGCGCGCGTGTCGTCACCGACGCGGCTCCTCGTGCTCGGGGTGGTGCGGATCTTCCAGCCCGTGCACGGCTACGACGTGCGCCGCGAGCTGCGCTCGTGGCGGGCGGAGAGCTGGGCGAACGTGGCGCCGGGGTCGATCTACAACGCGCTGAAGTCGATGGCGCGGGACGGGCTCGTCGAGGTGGTCGGGACGGACCAGGTCGGCGGGCGCCCGGAGCGCACGAGCTACCGGCTGACGGCCGAGGGGGAGCGCGAGTTCGGGCGCCTCGTGCGCGAGGCGTTCTGGGCGGTGGCGCCCTCGGTCGACCCGCTGATGCCGGCGCTCTCGTTCATCTGGACGCTCCGGCGCGAGGAGGCGATCGCGGCCCTCGAGCATCGGATCCAGGCCCTCCGCGGCGAGGCGGAGCGCGCGCGCCTCGAGATCGCGCGGCTCGACGATCCGCACTCGCGGGATCAGGTCGCGCTCATGCTCGACCTCGCGGCGCGCCGCGCGGCCGCGGAGCTGCCGTGGGCCGAGGAGCTCGTCGCGAAGCTGCGGGCGGGCGAGTACACCTTCGCCGACGAGCGCGCGCCGGCCGAGCCAACCGCGCGCTGATCATCGCGGTCGCCCACGACCGACGATCTCTTCTCTTGCACGTTGGTCAAATTTGACTAATCAATCGTGACCATGAGCCCGACGCCCATGATCACGACCCGCGGCCTCGCCCGCACCTTCAAGACCCGCGCGGGCCTCGTCGAGGCCGTCCGCGGCGTCGACTTCGAGGTCGCCGCCGGCGAGATCGTCGGCTTCCTCGGCCCGAACGGCGCGGGGAAGACCACGACGCAGCGCATGCTCGCGACGCTCCTCGCGCCCACCGCCGGCGAGGCCACCGTCGCGGGCGCCGACCTCCGGCGCGAGCCGCGCCGCGTGCGCGAGCGCATCGGCTACGTCGCGCAGGGCGGCATGACGAACCCCACGGCGCTCGTCGCGGAGGAGCTCGTCATGCAGGCGCGCCTCTTCGGGATCCCCCGCCCCGACGCCGAGGCGCGCGCCCGCCGCCTCCTCGCCGAGCTCGACCTCGCCGGGCTCGACGCGCGCCCCGTGAAGACCCTCTCCGGCGGCCAGCGCCGCCGCCTCGACATCGCGCTCGGCCTCGTCCACGGCCCGCCCCTCGTCTTCCTCGACGAGCCGTCGACCGGGCTCGACCCGCACAGCCGCGCGAACCTCTGGGGGCACATCCGCGGCCTCCGCGACCGCGACGGCGCCACCGTGTTCCTCACGACCCACTACCTCGACGAGGCCGACGCCCTCTGCGACCGGATCCTCGTCATCGACCACGGGCGCGTCGTCGCCGAGGGCTCCCCCGAGGCCCTCAAGCGCCGCGTCTCGGGCGACGTCGTCACCCTCGCCCTCGACGGCGACCCCGCCGCCGCCGCGGCCCTGCTCGCCGCCCAGCCCAACGTCCGCGCCGTCCAGCCCGTCGACGGCGGCGTCCGCGTCACCGTCGAGCGCGGCGACGCCGAGGCCATCGCGCTCATGCGCGTCCTCGACGGCGCGGGCGTCCGCGTCGCCTCGCTCTCCGTCGCCCGCCCGAGCCTCGACGACGTCTTCCTCACCATGACCGGCCGCTCGCTCCGCGACGACGCGCCGGCCGCCGCCCCCGGAGGCGCCCCGTGACCCGCCCGATCCGCGAGGCCCTCGTCGTCTTCGGCTACCAGCTCCGCCTCATCCTCCGCGAGCCCGTGTGGGTCGTCATCGGCCTCATCCAGCCGCTCATCTACCTCGCCCTCTTCGGCCCGCTGCTCGAGCCGATCGCCAAGGCGACGCCGGGCTTCCCGCCGGGCGACGCGTGGCAGGTCTTCGTCCCGGGGCTCCTCATCCAGCTCGGGATCTTCGGCAGCATGTTCGTCGGCTTCGGCCTCCTCGGCGAGATGCGCGCCGGCGTCGTCGAGCGCATGCGCGTCTCCCCGGCGAGCCGCTTCGCGCTCCTCTTCGGGCGCGTCATGCGCGACACCCTCGTGCTCCTCGTGCAGGCCGTCGTGCTCACGCTCGTCGCGCTCGCCTTCGGCCTCGAGCTCGTGCCGGGCGGCGCGCTCATCACCCTCGGCATCGTCGCGCTCCTCGGCGTCGCCCTCTCCTCGCTCTCCTACACCGCGGCGCTCCGCCTCAAGAGCGAGGACGCGCTCGCCCCGCTCCTGAACATGGTGTCCGTCCCCGTCCTGCTCCTCTCGGGGATCCTCCTCCCGATGACCCTCGCGCCACACTGGCTCTACAGCCTCTCCCGCGCGAACCCCTTCAGCCACGTCGTCGAGGGCGCGCGCGCCGCCTTCCGCGGCGACTTCGGCGCCACCTCGCTCGCCGCCGGCCTCGTCGCGGCCGCCTTCCTCGCCGCCGTGAGCCTCTGGCTCGCCACCCGCACCTTCGCGCGCGAGTCGGCGTGAACGGCGTTCACCGCGGGGTCGGCTGCTCGGCGCAGGGCTCCCAGGTGCCGCTGCTGCCGCCCGTGCAGACCGTGATGGCGGCGATGTCCTGCGGCTCGAGGGTGACGCGCGCGCCGCTCGGGCAGCGGATCACGAGCGGCTGGCTGTCGCCTGCCTGCGAGATCTCGAAGGCCGCGCTCCCCACGTAGTAGGTGACCTGCACCGACGGGTCGACCGAGTCCGTCCCGACCGCGAAGCAGTCGGCGCCGCTCGACCCGACGTAGGTCACGCGCCCGTCGTCGCGGTCGACGATCTTCGCGCCGTTGCCCCACGTCGCGAGCGTCGTCGCGTCGTCGCCGTCGACCGAGAAGCAGCCGGCCGGGTCGAAGCACCGCAGCGACGTCACGAGCGGCGCGACGCAGCTCTTCCCGACCGACGACGAGACCGACGCGCAGGGGATCACGGGCTGCCCGTCGCCGCACGCGTCCGGGAAGGCGTCGCTCGGCGCGTTGCTGAAGTCGTCCTCGGGGTCCTCCTGCTCCGGGAGGCAGTCGCCGTCGCCGTCGGCGACCGCGCTCTCGATGGCGTCGATCTTGCCGTCGCCGTCGCTGTCCACGGGCGCTGTGATCGAGCCCAGCTCGACGTCGTCGGCCACGCCGTCGCCGTCGCTGTCGGCGCGCACGGGGTCGGTCCCGAGCGCGGCCTCCACCCGGTTCACGAGGTTGTCGCCGTCCTCGTCGGCCTCGGGGTCGAGGCACTGCCCGCCGCCGCAGATCCCCGACTCGCACTGCGAGGACACGTCGCACGTGGCGCCGATCGGGCGCTTCTTCGCGCCGTCGCCGCAGGCGGCGAGGGCGGGGACCACGAGCAAGGAGAGGGCGAGGGCGACGCGCGACATGGGTCTGGCTCCCGGCGAGGCGATCACGGCGCGACATTTGCCTCGAACGGCGCGCTCAGATCAACGCCCGCGGCGTCGTGAACGTCATTCACCGATCTCACACATCTCCTACACGGCGGCACTGGCAGCTGCGCTCGGGCGTCTACGTGACGACAGTCGGGACACCGCCCGCCTCGAGCCGACCCAGGAGACGCCGACGATGCACGCCGCCGCCACCGCCCTCGCCCGCACCACGACCACCGCGCCCAGCGCCGCCGCCGAGCCCGGCGCGGGCGCCTCGATCCAGCGCCGGGCCCTCCGCGGCGCGAGCTACGCCGAGCAGGTCCAGATGCTCGCGCCCGACGCCGGCGAGCGCGCCGAGGGTGGCGCCGGCGAGAGCGCGCCGCCCCCGCCGCCGGTCGGCGCCTCGCGCGTGAGCGGCGACGGCGCCGCGGCGATCGTCGCGCTCATGGGCGAGCCGCCGTGGGCCGTGCGGAGCACGAAGGAGGGGAAGACGCCGGACGCGATGCGGGTGCTCAAGGTCGAGACGCGCAGCGACGGCAAGGCCCCGAGCTGGTATCTCGGCGAGGGTGAGGCGCGGAACATCGGCCACCTGAAGCGCGGGCAGGGCTACGTGATGGGCGGCTGGCACGTCCTCGGCGGCCAGAACGGCGTCTACCACGGCGCCTACGTCGACGAGGCGACGGGCGTCGGGACCTACTTCATCGTCGACTACGCGGCGCCCCGCGAGAAGTCGCGCACCGAGTACATGCAGGACATGCTGCGCGCCGAGGGCGGCGGGCTCACGCCGCAGTACGGCGCCTACCGCGCCCAGCAGGTGCTCTACGGCGTCGTGAGCTTCTTCAACCCGGCCGACAACCTCATCCAGGGCGCGACGGGGCGGAACCTGAACGTCTTCGACGACGACTTCGGCAAGAAGCTCTCGGGCGGCGAGCGCACCCTCCAGTTCCTGCAGGCGGGGGCCGAGATGCTCGGCGCGAAGGGGCTCCCGGACCTCTCGAAGGCCGAGCGCGTCGCCCTCGCCGTGGCCTGCGCCTTCGACGCCGGCGGCGAGGCCGTCATCGGCAGCCTCGTCGACGTGAAGATGCTCGACGCGTCGACCGCCGAGTACGCCCGCGTGGTCGTGAAGCTCGGCGGGCTCGCCGGGAGCTTCGGGAAGTGGCACGCCGGGAAGAACCTCGAGCTCGTCGACTACCTCGGCACCGTGTCGGCGCTCGTCGCGGGCGGCGACCAGGCCGTGAAGGCGATGCTCGGCGAGGCGGGCTACGAGGCGTGGTGGGAGCCGAACTTCGGGACCATCTCGAAGTACGTCCAGGGGATCGACAAGCTCGGCGCCATCGTCGACGAGCTCGCGAAGCTCGGGCATTGATCCGCGAGATCGCCCGCGCTGCTCTCAGAAGGTGTTTTCGAATTCGGACCGAGCCTCGGCGCGGCGTCGTGGTTTCAGGTGCTTACGCGAGGAAGGAGCGTACCCGAGGTACGCGACCGACGAGCGGAAGTGCCTGGAACCACAAGAGCAAGCCGGGCGACGGGAGAATTCGGAAACACCTTCTCAGCAGATCTCGGCGATCGCCGCGACCTCCGCCGGGTCGAGCGGGTGCTCGAGCGCGGCCAGGTCCTCCGCCATGTGCTGCGCGCTCGTCGTCCCCGTGAGCGCCACCATGTTGCGCTCGAGCGCGAAGCGCAGCACCACCTGCGCCGGCGTGAGCCCGCGCGCGTGCGCGATCTGGGCGACCGCGGCGCTCTGCCACACGTGCGGGTTCGCCGTCAGCAGCGAGAACCCCTGGTAGACGATCCCGCTCTCCGCGCACACGCCGCGCACCTCGGCGTCCCAGTCGCGCGCCGCGTAGCAGCGGTTCTGCACCGTCGCCGGCGCGACGCGCGCGAACCCGAGGAGCTCGCGCAGCTGCGCCGCCGAGACGTTGCTCACCCCGAGGATCCGCGCCCCGCCGGCGTCGTGGATGGCCTCCATCGCCCGCCACGCGGCGAGGTCGTCGGGGCCGAGCCCGACCCGCCGCGACGGGCCGTGGAGGAGGTACGCGTCGACCGCGGCGAGCCCGAGGTGCGCGAGCGAGCTCGCGTGCGACTGCGCGACCTGCTCGGCGATGGGCGCGCGCGGGTCGTACGGGAGCCGCTCGTCCTGCCCGGCGACGAACGTGTACTTCGTCTGCACGAAGAGGCGCTCGCGCTCGATGACGCCGGCGTCGAGGGCCTCCGTGAGCGCCTCCCCCACCTGCGCCTCGTCGTAGTGCTTGCGCTGGTTCGCGCTGTCGACGCCGCGGAAGCCGGCGCGGAGGGCGGCCGCGACGAGCTCGCGCGTCGCCTCCTCCTTCCAGGCGGTCCCGTACAGGAGCCGCGGCACGCGGACGCCCTGGACGGGGATGGTGTGGCGGTCCATCGCAGACCTTGTGTGCTGGAACGCGCCGCGGTGTGGCTTGGGCAGGTGCTAACGGCGACGAACCGTAGTGTACCACGCCCTGAGATCGTGTTCGAGGTCCCAGCCCTGCCCGTCGGGGGCGTCGGGGGCGTCGAAACGCAGCGCGTACGCCATCTTGCGGGCGAACGCCGTGTCGTCGACGTCGAACGCGAGCACCTCGAAGCCGGCCGCCTCCCAGTCGCCCCGCGAGAACGGGCTCTGCCCGTCGGCCCACGGGATGTAGCGCTCTCCAGGCGCGGACTGCGCGGGGCAGAGGTTCCAGATCACCATGATCCCGCCGGGCTTGAGCGCCGAGTGGAGCTCCCGGAGGAAGGTCACGTCGTCGACCCCGAGATCGATGAGGTGCTTGGGATCGGCCTCGCGCGCCGGGTGGATGTAGCCGCGCTTGAGCACGTTCTTGCTGACGATCGCGTCGTAGCCGGACGCGATCTTCGCCTTCGTGACGACCGTCCCCGGCCACCGCCCGTAGACGAGCGAGATGCTCCCGGGCGGCGCGATCGCGTCCTCCGGGAGCGAGTAGAGCGCCTCGCCGACCGGGTCCACGTCGACCCCCACGACGTCGAGCCCCGCCCGCGACAGCATCTGCAGGTGCCCGGGCGCGCCGAACCCGAAGTCGAGCCAGCGCGCGTGCTCGTCGGTCGTCGCGCCGGCTTTGGCGGCGATGTCGAGGATCCGCGCGTACGCGACGGGCGTCCCCCAGCGCGCGACGTAGTAGTCGGCCTCGTCGAAGTCCCGCTCGACGTCGTCGACGAGCACGCGCCGCGTGGCGCGCGGCTTCAGCGTCGACGCCGCGTCGAGGAAGCGCTGCACGAAGGCGTCGTCCGCGAAGAGGTCGCGCACGCGCTCCGCGTCGGCCGCGATCTCCGCGATGAGCGCGCTCTTCGCCGGGTCCGCGGGCACCTCGCCCTGCCTGCAGCCGCCCCCCACGGCGACCGCCGCGAGCCCGATCGCCGCGAGCAGCGCGCGCCTCACGGGAGCACCTCGTCGAGCGTGACGACCCGCCCGCGGTGCGCCTCGTCGCGCGGCAGCGACACCAGCACGGCGGCGAGCCGCTCCGCGTCGACCGAGCCGTAGCGCGCCTTGAGCCGCTTGCCGCCGAGCGCCGCCGCGACCGCGAGGAGCCCGTCCGTGACCACGGCGCCGACGCGCTCCGTCGGCCGCGACTCGCCGCGGTCCGGCCCCGTGACGAACGAGGCGCGCACGGCGCAGAAGGGGAGCCCGCTCCCGGCGACCGCGTCCTCCGCGCGGCCGCGCGCGCGCAGGTAGCTGTTGCGGCTGTCCGCGTCCGCCCCGAGCGACGAGAGGTACACGAAGAACGGCGCCGTCCCCGCGGCGAGGCTCGCGTCGACCAGGTGCTTCGTGAGCCCGTAGTCCACCGCCTCGTGGGACGCGCTCGCGGCGTCGCCGCCGGCCTTCCCGAGCGACCGCGCGCGCTTGTTCGTGGTGCCCGTCAGCGAGTAGACCTCGGTCACGCCGAGGTCGCGGATGGCCTCGCCCATCTCGGGCCCGGTCCATGGTGCAGTGCACAACTCGGCGCCGGCACCGCCGAAGCGCGCCCGCCATTCATCGAGGCGCGACGAGTCGGGGCGCACGTGTGCAATGCAGCGAAGGCCGCTCTTCGTGAGCAGCTGGACGACGGCGCGCCCGGTGTAGCCGGTGGCGCCAGCGACGAAGGCGACGCGGTCGGAGGTCATGGGGTGGTTCTCGCTCCGTGGTCGGGGGGGCAGCGCGCGCGGGCGCGGATCAGAGGCGCTCGAGGTCGTCGACCGTGCGCTCGTTCCGGAGGTTGCCCGTGTTGAGGGTGCTCGCGGGCTCGAAGAGCAGCACGTGGACCTCGCCTTCGCCGGCGACGGGCTGGTGCTCGACACCGCGCGGCACGATGAAGAGCTCTCCGGGCGCGAGCACGACGTCGCGCTCGCGGAGCCGCATGGTGAGCGTGCCCTCGAGCACGAGGAAGAGCTCGTCCTCGTGCTCGTGGTGGTGCCAGACGAACTCGCCCTCGAGCTTCGCGAGCTTCACGTGCTGCCCGTTGAGCTCGCCGACGACGCGCGGGCTCCAGCGCTCCGAGAAGCGCGCGAGCTTGTCCTTCAGGTTGACCTTGTCCACGGTGCACGGACCTCCACCCGAGAGGGTTAGCAGGTCGCGCGCGCCGTGTCATCGGACGCGCCGCGCCGCGCGCCCGCGGGCGGCTACTCGGCCGGGAGGGGCTTTCCGGCGACGCCGACGGGGATCCGCACGAGCCCGCGCGACGCGTCGGCGGTGAACGGCGGCACGGAGAGGAGGGTCAGGTAGAGCGTCGTCTCGCCGTAGGCGCCCGCGCCGAAGTTGGCGTTCGCGAGGACGCGCCCGTCGTCGAGCGCGAAGAAGCGCCGGAGGGCGCTGCCGCCGCGCGGCAACACGAAGACGATGCTCTCGTCGAGGGCGATCTCCTCGACCGTGTCGAAGATGACGTAGAGGTTGCCCTCGGCGTCGAAGGCGAGCCCGTCGCCGAAGAGGCCGACCCCGCTCGCGACCGCCACGGGCGCGTCGAACGCGCCGGCGCCCGCGTCCCAGCGCGTCCGGAACAGGCTCGCGATGGGGGCCGTCAGCGGCACGTCGCTGTCGCCGCACAGGAGGGCCGTGTTCTCCGTCGTGAAGTAGATGGCGCCGTCGTCCGCGAGCGCGATCCCGTTCGGCCCGCCCTGCGTCGGCAGATCCATCGTGATGACCCCGGAGATGGCGCCCGTCTCCTGGTCGGCGCGGTACACACGCCCCTTGCAAGGGTCGCTGAAGAAGACGTCGCCGTCCGGGCCGACCGCCACGTGGTTCGGCGCCTCGAGCGCGCCGTCGGCGTCCTCCGTCACGAGCGTCGTGACCGCCCCGTCGAGCCCGACCCGGCGCAGCGCGTTCCCCGCGCCGTCCGCCACGAAGAGGCGCCCCGCGGCGTCGTGGGCCACGCCGAGCGGCCCGACGAGGGCGTCCCCCGTGAGCGTCGGGCGCGAGATCGCGCCGTCGGCGCCGACCTCGAGGAGCCCGCCCGGCACGCCGAGCACGAGCTCACCGCCGGGGCCGAAGGAGAGATCCTCCGTCGAGCCCTCGACGAGCGCGGTCGTGAGGTAGCCGTGCACGTCGGCGAAGTCTTCCGGGGTGGGCTCGGCGCCGTCGGCGATCGCGCCGACGAGGGTCAGGTCGAGCGCCGCCTCGCCCGCCGCGACGTGGAGCGTGTTCGGGATGGGGGCGGCCCCGAGGACCCAGCTCACGCCGGCCTCGCCGCGGTCGTCGGTGGTGACGGTGGCGCTCGCGACGCGGCCGCCGCCGGCCGCGACGGTCAGCGTGAGCGCGGCGCCGCCGACGGGCGCGCCGCCGGCGTCGGTGGCGGTCAGGACGAGCGCCGGGACCTCGCTCCCCGCCGCGGCGTCGCCGCCCGAGGCGAGGCTCGCGGTCACGGTGGCGACGGGGCCGTCGGAGGTCGTCGTGGTGGCGCCGCCGTCGTCGCCGCAGGCGGCGAGGGGCAGGGCGAGGAGCGAGGCGAGGGCGAGGTGAGCGCGCATGGGACGGCCATCCGGGTCGCGGGGGGCGGGACGCATACGCCGATTCGGGTCAGATGCCCAGCTCGCGCATGCGCCGCCAGAGCGTGACGCGGCTCCAGCCGAGGAGGCGCGCGGCCTGCTCGCGGTTCCCGTTCGTGCGGGCGAGGGCGTTCCGGATCCGCACGACGGTCGCGTTCTCGGGCGCGTCGGCGACCTCCTCGCGCGCGCCGCGCCCGATCTCGACGACCGGCGCCCGCTCGGCGTCCGTGAGCTCCGGCGGCAGGTGGGCGAGCTCGAGCTGTGGCCCGTCGCCGATGGCGTAGGCGTAGGCGAGCACGTTCCGCAGCTCGCGCACGTTGCCGGGCCAGTCGTGGCGCTCGAGGGCGCGCATGGCGGCCGGGCTCACGCGCTCGATCTTGCGGCGCTTGCCGGGGTTCATCTCGGCGATGAAGCGGTCGACGAGGAGCTCCACGTCCCAGACGCGGTCGCGGAGCGGCGGCAGGAAGAGCGGGATCACGCGGAGGCGGTACATGAGGTCGCCGCGGAAGCGCCCCTCCTCGACCTCCTTCCGGAGCCCGCGGTGCGTGGCGGACACGATGCGCACGTCGACCGAGATCGGCTCGCGCCCGCCGACCGGCACGACCTGCCGCGTCTCGAGCACGCGCAGGAGCTTCGCCTGGAGCTCGAGCGGCACCTCGGCGACCTCGTCGAGGAAGAGCGTGCCCCGGTGCGCGAGCTGGATGTGGCCGGGGGTGTCCTTCACGGCGCCCGTGAACGCGCCGCGCGCGTGCCCGAAGAGCTCGCTCTCGAGCAGGTTCCCGGGGAGCGCCGCGCAGTTGATGGCGCGGAACGGCCCGCTCTGGCGCGGGGAGGCGGCGTGGATCGCGGCGGCGACGAGCTCCTTGCCGGCGCCGGTCTCGCCGCGCACGAGCACGGGGACGTCGTCCTGGGCGACGCGCTCGATGGTGCGGAAGAGGCGCTTCATGCGCGGGTCGCGGCTCCAGAGCCCGTGGAAGAGCTCGGGGCCGTCGCTCGAGTCCGGGGCGGCGGAGAGGAAGAGGAGCCAGCCGACGACGCGATCGTCGTGCCTGAGGGGCAGCGAGCGCACGTGGACGCAGGCGCGGGCGTCCTCGCCGGGGGCGACGGCGACGCCGAGCCGCGGGATGACGGCCTGCACGGCCTGGCCGGCGGCGAGGGCCTCGGCGACCGGGCGCTCCTTGCGGTCGCCGCAGAGGAGCGCGGGGGCGGACGCGCCGATCGGCACGCGCGAGCCGAGCACGGCGGCGGCCTCGTCGGACGCGAAGCGCACGCGGAGGTCCGCGTCGAGGACCAGGGCGGGCCCCGCGACGGCCCCGATGGCCTCGGCGACCAGGATGTCCACGTCTTCGCTTCGCATCGGCGCCTCCGAGCGCTCCGCGGCGGCGAGATCAGGATAGCACCGGACGCCGGGCGCGTCAGCGCGCGCCCGACATCGGGCGGGTCGCGCGGGCGGGCTGGTGCGCCCGGCGACCCGTCGATCCGCGAGTGAGCCGCGGCGACGCTACGCGCGCGGCGTCCCGTCCTCGTCGGTCGGGGACTTGAGGTTCATCGGGACGCGCAGGTAGCGGATCCCGTTGGCGGCGGCCGCCGGGAGGCGCCCGGCGTCGATGTTGACCTGGATGCTCGGGAAGAGCAGGCGCGGCGCGGCGAGGGTCTTGTCGCGCCCCTGGCGGAACGCGACGTACTCGGCCTCGGGCGTCTCGGCGCGGAGCTGGATGTTCTTCGCCTTCGAGGCCCCGATGGTCGTCTCCCAGCGCAGCTCGCGGCCGTTCGGCTGGTAGTCGTGGCCGACGAAGACGCGCGTCGCGTCGGGCAGCTTGTAGAGGCGGTCCATGATCGAGTGGTAGAGGGCCTTCGCGTCGCCGCGCGGGAAGTCGCAGCGGCCGGTGCCGTAGTCCTCGATGAAGAGGGCGTCGCCGGTGAAGAGGGCGTCGCCGATGAGGTAGGACACGCAGGCCGGCGTGTGGCCGGGGGTCTCGATGACCTCGACCTGGATGGCGCCGGCGTCGAGCACGTCGCCGTGCTTGACGAGCACGTCGAACTGGCTGCCGTCGGTCTTGAAGTCGCCGCCGAAGGCGAAGAGGCCGGCGAAGGTCTCCTGCACCTCGGTGATCCGCGCGCCGATCGCGACGCGCGCGTCGAAGCGCCGCTTCAGGTGCAGCGAGCCGCTCAGGTGGTCGGCGTGGGCGTGCGTCTCGAGCACGAAGCGGAGGCTCAGGCCCTCCTCCTTCAGGAACGCCTCGACCTCCTCGACGCTCCGGGTCGCCGTCGCGGACGCGATGGGATCGTAGTCGAGCACCGGGTCGATCACGACGGCGTCGCGGGTCTTCTCGTCGAAGACGACGAACGTGAGCGTGTAGGTGGCGGGATCGTAGAAGTGCTTGATGTGCATCGCGGGTCTCCTTCGTAGGGCCGGCGCGCGGCGAGCCGACGGCGCGGTCGCTGGCAGGGAAATGCGGAGCGCGCTCGCGGCGCCGCGCGCCTGTGCTCCGGGCTTGAGCAGGGACCGTGCCAGGACGGCGATCGCGCCTGGAATGGCGGCGGGCGCCGCCCTCGCGGCCCGCGCGTGAAACGTCGTGAAGCGTGTTTCGTTTCAGAATGAAACAAATTGCGTTGCAACGGCGATGAAACGTGCGCCGTGGTCGGCGCGGGGGGCGCGTGGTGCGGTTGGGCTCCGGTGGCGCGCGGTGTACCATCGCCTCCTTTTCACGCGACAGGTGCGGAGGGGACGATGCGCAACGCGCACTGGGGTGTCGGGCTCGGGCTCGGGCTCGCGATGTTGGCGGCGGTCGCCGGGTGTGACTCGGGGAGCGAGGTCGAGGCGGACGGGAGCGTCGTGGCGCGGCTCGACGCGCTCGAGGCGGAGAACACGGCGCTCGCGGCGCGGGTGAGCGAGCTCGAGGCGGCGAACACGACGCTCACGACCGCGGTCGAGGAGGCCGTGACGAGCGAGGATCTCGCCGACTACGCGACGGTGACGGACCTCGCGTCGTGCGTGAAGGCGGGGGACCTGACGGGCTTCCTGACGTCGTCGGACCTCGCGGGCTACGCGACGACCGCGGATCTCGCGGGCTTCCTGACGGCGTCGGACCTCGCCGACTACGCGAAGACCGCGGACCTCGGGGGCTTCCTGACGGCGTCGGACCTCGCGGGCTACGCCACGACCGCGGACCTCGCGGGCTTCCTGACGGCGTCGGACCTCGCGGGCTACGCCACGACCGCGGACCTCGCGGGCTTCCTGACGGCGTCGGACCTCGCGCCCTACGCGAAGACCGCGGACCTCGCGGGCTTCCTGACGGCGTCGGACCTCGCGCCCTACGCGAAGACCGCGGACCTCGACGGCTTCCTCGTCGCGGCCGACCTCGACGGCTACGCGACGCTCGACGACATCGCGGATCTGGCCGCGAGCGCCGACCTCGACGGCGTCGTGCGCCTCATCACCGAGCCCCTGACGATCCGCGTCCCGGAGGATCAGCCGACCCTCCGCGCCGCGCTCCGCTGGCTCGACGGCTACGCCATCGCGAGCGACGCGAGCGTCGTGATCCAGCTCGCCGACGGCCACCACGACCTCGGCGGGCAGCTCGAGATCACCCACCGCGACGGCGCGCGCGTCTCGATCCTCGGCAACCCGGCGGATCCCGCCGCGGTCGTCCTCGACGCCACCGGCACCTCGGGCCTCCTCGTCCGCAACAACCGCGCGCTCGGCTGGATGGAGGGCGTCACCATCAAGGGCGACGGCACGGCCGGCACCTTCGGCGTCGAGGCGCGCGACGGCGGCGTCTTCCGCGCCGGCCGCAGCGACGGCGCCAACACCGCGCCGTCGATCGTCGTGACCGGCTTCGGCGAGACCGGGCTCGGCGCGTACCGCGGCGGCCTCATCGTCGCGGACTTCGCGCGCCTCGCGAGCAACGGCCTCTACGGCGCCGAGCTCTTCGAGGGCGGCCAGATCCGCGCCCGCAACGCCGAGGCCACCGGCAACGACGTCGGGTTCGGCGCCTACAACGGCGGCTTCATGCGCGTGCAGGGCGCGAGCGCCCACGACAACACGAGCGGCGGCTTCGACGTCGGCGGCGGCGCCGTCATGGACGCTCGCGGCGCCACGGCCGAGGACAACGGCACCGAGACCGACGGCTACCGCTTCGGCTTCGCGGCCGGCAACGGCGCCGTCCTGCGCGCCGACGGCGCGACCGCGCGCAACAACGGCGGCGCCGGCATCAGCGGCTGGAACGGCGCCACGCTGAACGCCAACGGCGCCGTCGTCGAGGACAGCGAGCAGGGGGGCATCACCGCGCAGATCGGCAGCAGCGTGGTCGCCGAGGGGGCGCAGGTCTCCGGCAGCGGCTGGGACGGCTTCGCCATCGGGTACGGCAGCGGCGGCTGGCTCCAGAACGCGACGTCGCAGGGCAACGCCGGCTCGGGCTTCTCCGCGTTCGGCTCGAGCGGCCTCGACGCCTTCGGCTCCGTCGCGACCCTGAACCAGGCGTCCGGCTACGCCGCCGACGGCGACAGCTTCGTCAACGCGCCCGGCACCCTCTCGACCTACAACAGCGAGAGCGGCTACGCCGCGAACCTCAGCGGCACCATCGAGGCGGACTTCGCGACCGCCGATCACAACGGCGCCCACGGCTTCGTCGGGCGGCAGCTCTCCGTGCTGCAGGCCGTGCACTCGGTCGTCACCTTCAACGGCGGCGGCGGGCAGTACGGCGACGACGCCATCCACTGCGCCGGCGCCTGGTGCTTCTTCGACTGGGCGACCATCGCCGACAACGTCGGCCGCGCCGCCGCGACCGTGTTCTGGGACGGCTACCTCTCCTTCGTGAGCGCCGACGTGAGCGTCGCCGATCCCGTCAACCAGGTGCCCTACGACCAGATCCCCACCGAGAACAGCGGCGGGAAGGTCGTGATCGGCACCGACCCCAACCCCGAGCCGACGCCGTGGTGGGACTGACGACGGCCAGCGCCTCGCGCGCCGTCGTGATCGGGCCGAGCGGGCCGCCAGCCCCCGAGGCGGGGCACCGCCCGGGGGGTCCGCGCCTCCGGGTTGACATTGTCAACCCGAAGCGCCACGCTCTCGATTGGCGGCTCCCGTCGCCACGACCGCGCGGTTGACCGCGTGAACGTTTGTGCAGTAACGTGCGGCTGTCATCGACAGCGCACAGAGCCCGGTCGCGGCGCGTTCGACGCGGTCGCGCCGGCGGGATGAACGATCGCGGACACGCGGAGGTTCTTCCTGTTGTACGCTATCCCGGAAAGGAACTCGTCGCGTCTCGTCCCGGGGCTCCGGCCTCGGGCAGCACCTCGGAGGTGAGCTCCATGAGCCGTTTCCTTCGGGCCAACCTGTCCGGCGCCCCCGTCGCGCTCGCCGTGATCGTCGGCGCCTCGCTCTGGTTCGGCGCCTGCGCGTCCGGGCTCGCGCCCCACCTCGCGGAGGCCGAGCCGCTCGGCGTGACCCCGGCCGTCGCCAGCGCCGCCGTGACGCCGGAGCCCGCCGCGCCCGCGCCGGTGGCGCCGCGCTCCCTCGCGGACGTCGTCGGCGCCGCGCTCCCCGCGGTGGTCCTCATCGTCAACGAGCACGGCGACGGCACGATGACCTATGGCGCCGGCTTCGTGATCGAGCACGGCCGCGTCCTGACGAGCCTGCACGTCGTGCGCGGCGAGGGGGCGATCTACGCGATGCCCTACCGCGCCGGCCGCGCCACCTACACCCCGATGGACGGCGGCCTCTCCCGCTTCCTCTTCGAGAACCAGTCGGAGCTCATCCAGGCCGCGGTCTTCGCGCAGGACGGCGTCACCGACCTCGCGATCCTCACGCTCGACGCCGACACCTCGGGCTTCCCGCAGCTCCCGTGGGCGGCGGAGCCCATCCGCCCAGGGGAGCGCGTGGTCGCGCTCGGGCACCCGCAGGAGACGGCGTGGTCGTTCTCCGAGGGGGTCGTCGGCGCGCTCCAATACGGGATCATCCAGCACGACGCCGTCGTCGGCCCCGGGAGCTCGGGGGGGCCGCTCCTCAACATGCGGGGCGAGGTCGTCGGCGTGAACGTGGCGCACATCATCAACCGGCCGCTCGGGCTGTCGTTCGCGCGGCCGATGGCGATGGTGGCGGCGTCGTTCGGGTCGCGCCTCGGCGCGGAGGTCGTCGACAAGAGCTCCCCCGAGGGCACGGCGCTCTCGTGCTGGCGCGCGCAGGAGCTCGGGCTCCCGGACGCCGCCGACTGCTTCGACTGGGAGGCCGAGTGGCACGCGCACCTGCTGCTGCTCGACGAGGCGCAGCGGGCGGCGACGTCGGGGCTCGTGCGCGACCGCATCGAGGCGTGCGGGAAGTCGGCGAAGGCGAAGGAGGCGTGGCTCGAGAAGCGGCGCGAGCACGTCGTGCACGCGCTCGACCCCGAGCACGCGGCGACGCGCGCGAAGCTCCAGCAGAAGGAGCTCGACCCGCGCGACAAGGACCTGCCGCCGGTGGTCGGCAAGGCGCTCGCGAAGGCGATCGCGACGATGAAGGCGGCGGAGGCCGAGAAGGGCTCGCTCGAGGGCGACTACCGCGAGCCGAGGCGGCTGCGATCGCGGCTCCACCTGGGTCTCCGGGTCGAGGGCGTGCAGCACATCGGGCCGCGGCTCGCGTGGGTGCTGCTCGCGTCGCGGAACGCCGACGGGACGGTCGCGCGCTTCCCGGAGCTCTACGCGAAGGTCGGCGACGAGTGGCGCCAGCGCGGCTTCCCGCTGCCCGAGGAGGTCGCGCAGCTGCCCGACGGGTGGCCCGAGCCGCTCTTGACCTACGCGATGCAGCGCCCGTTCGGGATCGCCTGGATCCTGAAGCGCGCCGCCAGCACGGACGCCTGCGGCGGCAGCTGAGGCCGCGTCATTCGGCGGGAGCGGGCGGCGGCTCGGGCTGCGGCGTCGCGCCGCGGGCGCGGCGGGCCATGGCGCGCGCGGCGCGGACGCCGTCGCGGCCGAGCTCCGCGAGGGGGTAGGCGAGCTGCCCGAGGTAGTCGTGGGGCACCTTCTCGGGGGTGCCGATCCAGGCGGGATCCCGGCCGGGCGGCGCGTAGTAGGTGCCGAAGAGCTTGTCCATGAGCGGCGAGAGGTTCGCGAAGTTGCAGGTGCCGCCGCGCTCGGCGTCGTGGTGCCAGTGGTGGAGCTCGGGGGAGCCGAAGAGGACCTTCAGCGGGCCGAGCGGCAGGCGCACGTTCGAGTGGATGAAGACCGCCCAGACGCCGCGGAAGGCGACGAAGCCGGCGATGGCCTCGAGGCGGAAGCCGAGGAGGAGGGCGGGGAGGTTCTCGAGCGTCATCGTGTAGAGGCCGTCGACCGGGTGCTCGCGGTACGCGGCGAGCCAGTCGAGGTGCTCGCTCGTGTGGTGGACGCGGTGGAAGCGCCAGAGGAAGGCCGAGCGGTGCGAGAGGCGGTGGCCCCAGTAGACGGTCACGTCGCAGAGGACGACGACGAGGGCAATCTGAACGGCGAGCGGGAGCGCGGCGACGTCGGCGCGGAGGCCGCCGGGGGCGACGCCGTCGAGCCAGACGGCGAGCGCGCCGAGGGCGAGCAGGGCGGGGAAGCGCCAGAGGAGCTGCTGCCCTGCGTAGAAGGCGAGGTCGGTCCACCACTCGGGGCGGATGACGCGCTGGCGGCGGCGGGGGAAGAGGCGCTCGAGCGGGGCGAAGACGAGCGCGAGGAAGGCGAGCATGAAGAGGGCGGAGAGCGCGGCGCTAGCGAGCATCGGCGTCGCCTCCGTCGGTGGCGTCGGCGTCGGAAGGCGGGCGGAGGTCCGGGGCCATCATCGCCTTGCTCGTCGAGAAGTAGACGCGCCGGTCGTCGGGCGACGGCTCCGGCACCTGGTGCGACGGCTGACCGGGGGCGACGGGGACGAGCTGCAGTCTCCGATCGGGCACGGCCTGACCCGGCGCGGGCGGGCTCACGGCGCCGACCTGGCGCTTCGGCTCGGGCGAGATCCCCGCGGCCTTCCGCGGCGGCGACAGCGGCGGCGCCATGGCGGACTTGCTCGTGGAGAAGTAGATCTCCTCGAGCTCCTCGGGCGGGAGGAGGGTCGTGTCCGAGCCGGTGCCGGGGTCGCCGGGGAGCGGCGGCGCGAGCGCGGGGCCCGGGGCCTCGGGGGCCGACGCCACGGCGGCGCCCGGAGCGGCTGGCGCGGGCTCCGAGGGGACGGCGACGGGGGCCGGCGAGGGCGGCGCCGCGGGCGGGCTCGAGCGCGTCTGCTGCCAGACGACGTAGGCGCTGACGGCGCCGACGGCCAGGACGAGGGCCGCGACGCGGCCCGGGGTGAAGCGGAACGGGGTTGTCTCCATCGGCGACTCCACGGCTCGTTGAGGTGCCCCCATGAGACGCCCGAACGCCCCGCGAGGGCAGTAAGGTCACCGTAAAAGGACGGCGGCGGGCCGGGGCGTTGCGCGGGCGAGCGGGCGCCGACACCGTCGCCGACGTGGTCCCCGACCGATCGAACGCTCTGCTCGCCGCGCTGCTCATCGCGCCCGTCGCCGCCTCCGGTCTGGCGGTCGCGGGGTGCGGCCCAGACCATCCGGTATCGCGGCGGCGGGCCTCGCGATTGCGTCGGCGCCGCGCGGGGCGCTATGAGCGTCGGCATGTGCCGCAACATCAAGCTCCTCTACAACTTCGCCCCGCCCGCCACCGAGGCGGAGATCCGCGCCTCGGCGCTCCAGTATGTGCGCAAGGTCTCGGGCCAGCAGCGCCCGACCGGCGCCAACAAGGCCGCGTTCGATCGCGCCGTGGACGAGATCACCGCCATCACGACCCGGCTCCTGCTCGACGAGCTCGAGACGCGCGCCGCCCCGCGCGACCGCGGCGTCGAGCGTGAGCGGGCGACCGCGCGCGGGCAGCAGCGCGAGGCCCGGATGCGCGCGCAGATCGCCGCCGAGCTCGCCGAGTAGCCAGGGCGCGCCAGGGTGGTCGCCTTGCGAGGGGCCGGAAACGACGGCACAACGGAGGGATGAAGCACGACATCCCGCCGCCGCCGAAGCCAGCCCTGGCCGACGACACCCTCTGGAACGAGGACCTCGCGCCGACGCGCCCCGAGCAGCGCACCTGGAACCGCTGGCACATCGCGGCGCTCTGGGTCGGGATGGCGGTCTGCATCCCGACGTATACGCTCGCGGCCGGGCTCCTCGGGCAAGGGCTCCCGTGGTGGGGCGCGGTCCTCATCATCCTGCTCGGGAACGCCATCGTGCTCGTCCCGATGGTGCTGAACGCCTACCCGGGCGCGAAGTACGGGATCCCCTTCCCGGTGCTCGCGCGCGCGTCGTTCGGCGTGCGCGGCGCGAACGTGCCGGCGGTCTTGCGGGCGCTCGTCGCGTGCGGCTGGTTCGGGATCCAGACGTGGTTCGGCGGGCTCGCGCTCTACACGCTCGGCGTGGCGCTCGCGCCCGGCCTCGCCGACAGCCCGTCGCTCGGCGAGTTCCTGGGGCTCAACCTCGCCCAGCTCGTGGCGTTCCTGCTCTTCTGGGCGCTCCAGATGTTCTTCGTGGTGCGCGGGATGGAGTCGATCAAGTTCTTCGAGAGCTGGTCGGCGCCCGTCCTCATCGCGATGGGGCTCGCGCTCCTCGTGTGGGCGTTCGCGGCCGGCGGCGGGCCGGGCAAGGTGCTCGCGCACGCCGAGCAGTTCGGGCGCGCGCCGGTGACGCTGGTCGCGGGGGAGCCGGCGGTGGCGACGTTCACGCCGGTGACGGTCGACGGCGCGCCGAAGGCGACGGAGGTGCGCTGGCTCGCCGGGAAGCACGACAAGCCCGAGGAGCTCGCGGCGGCGCCGTGGCGCCCGCTCGCCGCGACCGCGGAGGTCGGCGCCGTCGCGAAGGACAGCGTCGTCACGTTCCAGTTCCGGGCGCCCGGGGTGGCGGAGGGGACGACGCTCTCGCAGGCGACGGCGGCGGCGCCGTCGGAGGCCGCGGCGGGGCCGGGCTTCCTCTTCGGGGTGCTCCTGCCGGCGCTGACGGCGATGGTGGGCTACTGGGCGACGCTCTCGCTCAACATCCCGGACTTCACGCGGTTCGCGAAGTCGCAGAAGGAGCAGATCGCGGGGCAGGCGATCGGCCTCCCGCCGACGATGGCGCTCTACTCGTTCATCGGCATCGCGGTCACGAGCGCGTCGCTCGTGGTGTTCGGGGACGTGCTGGTGCCAGGCGACGCGCCGTGGGACCCGGTGCAGCTCATCGGCAAGCTCGGCAACCCCGTGGTCGTGGCGATCGCGATGTTCGCGCTGTCGGTGGCGACGCTCACGACGAACATCGCGGCGAACGTGGTGTC
Source organism: Deltaproteobacteria bacterium (assembly GCA_020632715.1). Classification (GTDB taxonomy): domain Bacteria; phylum Myxococcota_A; class UBA9042; order PHBI01; family PHBI01; genus JACKFA01. The sequence continues at coordinate 133,579 of JACKFA010000012.1, read as the reverse complement.
ACCGGCGAACGACTTCGCGAACCTCGCGCCGAAGTACATCTCGTTCAAGACGGGCGGGCTCATCACGGGCGTCGTGGGCATCGTCATCATGCCGTGGAAGCTCCTCGATTCGCTCGGCGGCTACATCTTCACGTGGCTCATCGGCTACTCGGCGCTGCTCGGGCCCATCGGCGGCATCATGATCGCCGACTACTTCATCCGGCGCCGGCAGCACCTCGAGCTCGACGACCTCTACCGCGAGGGCGGCGCGTACGAGCGGGTGAACTGGCGCTCGATGCTCATCCTGCTCGTGGCGGTGCTGCCGAACGTGCCGGGCTTCCTCGCGTCGGCGGACGTGGTCGCGAAGGACGACGTGCCGGGCTTCTTCCTCGACATGTACACCTACGCCTGGTTCTCGGGCTTCGGCATCGCGTTCGCGCTCTACTGCTTCTTCGGCGGGCCGCGCGTGACGCCGCCCGCCGCGGACGGCGGGGCGGCGGAGGTCGCGGCCGGCTGATCGGGTGCGCGGGACGTCGGGCCACGGCGCCCCACGGGGACCGCGGCAAAATGCCGCGCGCGGGCGGGCGGCGGTGGCGCCTGTGCCGTGGCCGGGTGATCCCACGGGGACCGCGGCGGGAGCGGGATCGGCGAGGGTGGCCGCGCCGCGGGGCCGATCTGGCCCCGCCATTGCACAAGTGCCCCTGCGGACGCCGAACCCGGACCCCAGGAGGACTCAGATGTTCTGGCTACTCATGATCGTACTGCTCGTGCTGCTCGTTTCCATCACCCCGGCGTGGGGCTACAGCCGCAACTGGGGCTACGGCCCGAGCGGCCTCGTCGGTATCGTGCTCGTCGTCCTGCTCGTGATGGTGCTGACCGACACGATCCACATCTGACCTGACGACGCGACGCCCGACTCCGGGCGACGGGGGCACCCCGGGCGCGACTTGCCACGCGCCCGCCCCGTCGGCCGAGGGCACGAAAGCGCCGCGACCCGCGAGGGCCGCGGCGTTCTTGCGTTCGGGTCAGGCGACGGCATGGCGCAGACGCTCGTGGGAGGTGACCACGGAGGCACGGAGGCACGGAGGGTTCAGTGATCTCCGAGGCTTAGGTGGACGGCTCGCGCCCGGTGGTGTTCGGGGCCACGGGGAGGGGAGGGAGGGCGCCGCGCTCACCGCGCTCCCTCCGTGCCCCCTCCGTGTCTCCGTGTCTCCGTGGTTACCTCATGGATTCACGACGTTTTCCGCCGGTGCCGCCGGCCACCAAACCCGCGCGCGGAACGGGTCCAGCAGCAGGAAGCCCCCCTCGCCGAGGAGGCTCGCGCCGATCTGCGCGCCCGGCTCCTCCCACGTCCCGATGCCGCCGCACACCGTCGCCGACGCCGGCGTCTGCTTCAGGTAGATCTCCGCGTCCGCCCAGCTCGCCACCGCCGCGCCGTCCTCGCCCACGAGCTCCACGCTCACGCCCTCCGGCAGCCGGAACGCGAACGCGGGCTCCGCCACGCCCGTCACGCACGTCGTCAGGAGCACGTCCTTCTCGAAGTCCCGCTCGAGCGCGACCCCCGCCGCCTCGATCGCGTCGAAGAGCGCCTGGTTCACGTTCACCGCGTGCGGCACCACCCCGTCCTCGAAGCCCGTGTCGAGCTGCGCCACCGCCCGCGCCCCGCCGATCGCGATCGGCACCGCCGGCACGTTCGGCCGGAACCCCGGCAGCGACGACGGGTCGCTCGAGAACCGCCCCTCGACCGTGAGCGGTGCGAGCCCCGCCCCCCGCAGCGTCAGCTCGTCGCACCCCGCCCCGTCCGCGCGGAACACCTGCCCGCCGCCGTAGTCGAGCGCGTACACGTTCAGCGCCAGGAAGTCCGTCCCGAGGATCCCCGCCTCGTGCACCCCGCCCACCATCCGGTGCGGGAACGGCGACAGCACCACCGGCGCCCACCCGCCGAACCACGTGAAGTCTGCCCACAGGTTCTCCGTGCCCTGCACCGGCTCCGGCGTCCCGCCCACGAAGCCCTCGGGGTCGATCGTGCTCGCCGTCGTCGCGTAGTCGAGCAGGAACCACCCACGCGCCGCCCCGATCGCGACCTCCCCGAACGGGAGCCCGCGCTCCACGCGCATCGGCACCGACGCCCCGAGACACGCCGCGAGCCGCTCCGCGTACGGGAAGCGCGGCACCCCCTTCACGCTGACCGCCGCGAGCCCCGAGACGACGTCGTGCCCGGCGAGCACGCCCGCGACGCCCTCGTCGCCCAGCAGCTCGCGCCGCGCCCAGGCGAGCGCGTACGTCGTCACGACGCGCTGCCCCTCGGCGTCGAGGATCCGCGCGCAGCCGCCGCCGAGGAACACGTCGTGGCACGCCTTGTCGATCGACACCCGCACCGCCGGCCCCGGCACCTCGAGCCAGAGCAGGTCGCCGCCGCCGTCGTCCGGCGCCACCGCGTCCTCCTTCGCCGTCATCACGAGGCTCGGCACGTCGAGGTCCCCGACGCCGGCGCCCGCGTACAGCGCGAGGTCCGTCGTGCCCATCAGCACGACCCCCGCGACCCGCGCGTCGCGCGCTCCCCGCCCGAACGCCGCGAGCGCGGCCTCGCTGCAGCCGTCGCCGCCCGGCCCGCCGTCGTCGACGCAGGAGAAGCCGATGCGCGCGAGGTCGTAGCTCGCCCCGCCCACGGCGAGCGCGGCGTTCGCCCCGAAGCCGACCCCGGCGGCGACGACGCGCTGCGTGTCGACGAGCCCGGCGAGCGGGTCCTCCGCCGGCAGCGCCGCGAGCGCGTCGAGCGCGGCCGCGAGGTCACCGCCGCGGACCACGTAGTCGGCCGTCCCGCGCGGACCGTCCCCGCGCCGGTCGCCGACGTGATCCGGCGCCGCCACGACCCAGCCGTGGCTCGCGAAGCGCTTCATCAGCGCGAGCGAGTCGCCCGCGTAGCCGCCGTGCTCGTGGCTGTAGACGAGCAGCGGGAAGAGGTCGCCCACCGGCCCCGCGAGCGTCGCCCCGCGGAAGACCGTCGCGTCGGCGATGGCGCCGTCGAGGTAGGCGGTCGGCGGGCCCGAGGTGTCCTCGGTGGGGTACCAGATCGCGAGCGCGATCTCGCGCTCCCCGCCGGGCTCGAGGCCGCCCGTGTCCCAGCGCGCCGCGATCACCCGGTGCCCGACGCGGTAGGGGCCGTCCTTCGCCGGGTCCCACGCGAGGTCGGAGCGGCCCGGGGCGCCCGTGTCCGCGTCAGCCGCGGTGTCCGCCGCGGCGGTGTCGCCGACGCTGTCCGCGACGGTGTCCGCGGCGTCCGTGTCGGCGCCGATCGCGTCGCCGCCGCCGTTCGCGCCGTCACCGCCGCACGCGGCGACGGCGACCAGGAGGAGGGCCAGGGTGGGGCGCATCGGGGCCTCGCGGTTCGGTGTCGAGCGACACGAGCCCTCTAACCGAAACGGGGCGCTTTCGGAACCCCCGAGCGCTCCTGGGTCGCGCGTCGCCGCCGACGTCGTGACGGAAGCGGCGACGCTACGCCAATCTCCTCCCCGTGATCTCACCGACCCCTGGAGAGTGGCTCATGAAGCTCACCCTGCTCATCCTGTCCGTGTGCGCGGCGGCCGCCCTCGGGGCGGCGCCTGGGTGCGCGAGCGACGGCGACGACGGCGCCGGCGCCGAGACCGACGCGGCCGCCCCGGACGCGAGCGACGCGGGCGACGCGGCGGAGCAGGACGCAGCAGGCGACGCGGGCGTCGACGTGGGTGTCGACACGGACACGGACGCCGCGCTGCCGGCGGGTGTCGTGCGCGTGGAGCCGCGGGAGGCGACGCTCGACGCGCTCGCGGGCGCCACCCGCTCGACGACGCTCCGGATCCGCAACGACACCGACGCCGACGTGATCGTGACGGGGATCGGCCGCTACGATGGCGAGCCGGCCTGGGTGCGGGTCGACGCGCCGGCCTTCCCGGCAGCGATCGCGCCGGGCGACCGCCTCCCCTTCGCCGTGGTGGCGGATCTGCGCGCCGCGGTCGGGGTCACGCCGGCGCGGGCGCGCCTCTGGGTGGCGCTCGCCGGGCGCTCCACCGCGCTCACGGCGGACGTGGCGATCACGGTGTTCGCGGACACCTGCCCCGTGCCGGCGATCACCGTGGCGGAGGGCGAGGACGTCCCCGTCGCCGCGGCCGTGCACGCGGACGGGAGCGGAAGCCGGGCGTTCGAGAGCGCGGTCACGGGCTGGGAGTGGGACGCCGTCGGGCCCGCGCGGCCGACGTTCGTCCCGAGCGCGTTCGTCGCGGCGCCGACGGTGCGCTTCCCGCGGCGCGGCTACTACGAGCTCCGGCTCGCGGTGGTGGACGCGTCGGGGCGGCGCTCGTGCGCGCCGGCGCGGCTCCAGCTGGCGGTCGGCGAGCCCGAGGCGCGGGTCGAGCTCGTCTGGCGCACCCCGGGGGATCCCGACGACGCCGCCGCGAGCGAGCCCGACGCGCCGGACCTCGACCTCCACGCGGCGCCTGTCGGCGCGACCGGCCCGTGGGACTACGACGGCGACGGCGCGCGGGAGCCGTGGTTCGGGCCGGACGACGCGTGGGAGGTGCAGCCGGCCGTCGCCTGGCCGGTCCAGGCCCCGTGGGAGCAGCGCGCCGAGCTCGCGTGGCGCGGCGGGGCGGGCGCCGAGTCGCTCGAGCTGAGGAACCTGGGCGGGGCGAGGGTCGCGCTCGCGGTCCACGTCTGGCGCGAGGGCGCGTGGGGTCCGAGCTTCGCGACGGTGCGCGTCTACGGTGGCGCAGGCGAGGTCCTCTTCGACCGCGGCGACGTCGGCCTCTGCGACGGGGACCTGTGGGAGATCGGCGTCCTCGACGGCGCGACCGGGACGTTCACCCCCGGCGAGGTCGACGGCGCCGCGGTCGTCGAGGGTGGCTGGTACGAAGACCCGACGCCGCGCGAGCCGACGCCGGGGCCGGCGGGCGGCTGCCTCCCGTGACCGCCGCCGCGCCTTTGGGCGGCCACCAGGGCCGCCCGGCTCGCTCATCTCACCGTCACTCGCAGGTGAACGTGCGCCGCTCGGTCTGGACGAGCGCCTCGGCGTTGTACGAGCGCTTCTCCGTCCAGCGGCCGAGCGCGTCCCAGTCGGTCTCGGTGCGGTAGTCCGGGGTGCCGTCGTCCGTGTAGTCGTAGCTCTCGAGGATCAGGTTCCCGTCGGCGTCGTAGGCGTAGCGCTGCACGCTCCCGCCCTGGCGCTCCTCGACGAGCCGCCCCGCGTCGTCGTAGACGAAGCGCCGCTCGTCGACCTGCGGCTCCCCGCCCTGCGCCTGGCCGAGCCAGAACACGCGGAGCGCGGTCTGGCGGCCGGCGGCGTCCACGTCCTGCTCGTAGCGCCGCTCGGGGACGGGCTCACCGCAGACGACCCCGTGCTCGCCGCACGCGACCGCCGGCGCGGCCCAGCCGTAGATGCGCGTGATGGGCGAGGGCGCCCCGACCTCGTGCGACGCCCAGCGCCCGGCCGCGTCGTACGTCCAGGTCTGGCGCTCGAGGAGGCCGTGGTCGTCGTCGAGGAGCTCGCGCGTCACGAGGTGCCCGCCCTCCCACGCGAAGGTCATGTCGCGCCCGACGACCACGGTCGTCTCGGGCACGTCGCCCGACGCCGGGTAGGTCACCTCGAGCTCGACGCGGTCGGCGACGAGGTGCCCGGCGTCGTCGTAGGCGCGCGTGCGGTCGCTCGTGCGCTCGGCGCCGCCGCCGCTCGTCGCGTGCTCGTGCACGAGGCGCCCCGCGGCGTTGTAGGTGAGCGTCGCCTCGTAGCGCGTGCCGTAGCCCCAGTCGGGCTCGAAGCCGGCGGCGCCGACGTGCGAGTACCAGGAGAGGTCGCCGTAGTTCCAGCCGTAGGTGTCGGCGCCGTAGGCGAAGCCGATGCCGTTCGGGCGCTCGTCCCGCGGCATGCCGAGGTCGAACTCGTGCTCGCCGGCCGGGTAGCCGTGGGAGACGGCGTGCGGGAGGACGAGGCAGCCGTCGGCGTCGTCGGCGACCGGCAGCGAGAAGGGCCAGGGGTTCTCGAGCCAGTCGGTCGTGCTCGCGGTCGCGCCGAGGTCGTCGAGGGACGAGGGCGAGAAGCCGTCCTCGGACTCGGCGGCGCGGTCGTAGAGGACGGTGCGCGCGGCGACGCGGTTCTGGGCGTCGAAGGTCCAGGTGAGGCGCTCCACGACGACGTCGGCGCGGCGGCGCTCGACGGATACGACGCGCCCTGCGTCGTCGCGGGCGATGCTCGTCGTGAAGGGGGCGCCGTAGCCGGTCACGGCGGCGCCGGTGAGGCGGCCGGAGGCGTCGTAGGACCAGGTCGTCGCGACGTTCTTCCGGACCGTCTCGCCACCGATCCAGACGTTTCGCGCCTCCTGCCGGGCGACGAGGCGGTCGCCGTCCCAGGTCTGCGTGAGGACGACGTCGACGGCGTCGCCCTCGATCCGCGCGACCTCGAGCAGGTGACCGGCGGTGTCCCAGCGCATGCGGTCGCGCGGCTCGCGGAAGTCGAAGCGGAGCCCCCCGAGGAAGGACTGCGTGCCGTACTCGGCCGCGACGCGCGCGCCGCCCTCGAGGTCGACGCGGAGCAGGTTCGCGTAGCCGCCGGCCGGCAGCACGACCCAGACGGACTCGCCGTCGCGGGTGTAGGAGGTGCGGCGGGACCACGAGCCGGAGGTCGAGGTGAGCGCGACCTGGCGGAGGGGGCACTCGGGGGCGAGGACCTCGGCGGGGATCTCCGGCAGGTTCACGCTCGGCGTCGCCGACACGGCGTGGGGCTGGCACCAGGCGAGCGGCTGCGCCGGCGTGTCGGGGGTGTCGGGGGTGTCCGGCGTATCCGGCGTGTCGGGGGTGTCCGGCGTATCCGGCGTGTCCGGGGTGTCGGGCGTGTCCGGTGTGTCGGGGGTGTCGGGCGTCTCCGGCGTGCTCGGGGTCTCCGGAGCGCGCCCGCCGGCGTCCTGATCGGCGAGGCAGCCGCCGAGCGTCAGGGCGAGCGCGACGCCGATCGCGAGCGACGCGGCGCGGGTGGGGCTGTTCTTCGTTCGGATCGAGCGCATGGGTCCTCCGCCGGTGGTCCATCTGACCGGACCCAGCCTCTCAGGGCAAGCCTCGTGCCACGGAATTCGTCCAGTGAAATCAACGCCTTGAAACTCGACCAGTGTAAGGCGGATTTGCATCTTTCTGGTGTGTCGTAAGTTCTCTTTACGTCACGCGTGTAAGGGGCGTTGACGCCGCCCCGCAGGCGCGCTCCGGTCGCCAACGCGCGCCGCGGCGCCGGGATTGTCCTCCCTGGGAAACTGTCACGTGCCGCCCTGGCCCTGTACGTGGACGATGGGAGTGCGCATGGTCGTCCTCACGCGGCGGAGGGACGCCGCCCGAGACTCCGGACGACGACGGGAGAACGCCACGATGAGCACGAACCAGCACGACGCGAAGGTCAACGAGATGATCCTCTCCGGCCAGGCCATGGCGGCCTTCGAGGAGTTCTACGCCGACGGCGTGGTGATGCAGGAGAACGACGACGAGCCGTGCGTCGGGAAGGACGCGAACCGAAAGCGCGAGGAGCAGTTCTTCGGATCCGTGGAGGCGTTCCACGGCGCCGAGCTCCAGGCGAGCGCGGTCAGCGGCGACACCGCCTTCTCCCAGTGGTCCTGGGACCTCACCTTCAAGGGCGCCGGGCGCGTCCAGATGAACCAGGTCGCCGTGCGCACCTGGAAGGACGGCAAGGTCGTGAAGGAGCGCTTCTACTACGGCACGGGGCACTGATTCGAGCTGCGCCGCCGCGTCGGCGGAGAGGCGCTGGGAGGCGACGCGATGACGTCACGGGATGACAGGTTCGAGGGCGGCGCGCCGGTGTCGCGGCGCGAGGCGCTCGTGACCGCCGGGGCCACGGCCGCCGCGCTCGCGCTCGGCGCTTGCTCGCGGCCGAACGCCGCCGCGTCCGCGCCCGGCGGCGAGACCACGAAGGAGACGGAGGTGCGTATGACGACGACGGAGACGCCGGCCCGGCCGGCGCGGATGCCCGCGGTCTACCTGCCGCACGGCGGCGGCCCGTGGCCCTTCGTGAAGCTCGACATGGGCGATCCGGGCGAGCTCGAGCGCCTCGCGGCCTACCTCCGCGGCATCGCGTCCCTCCCGCCGACGCCGCCGCGCGCGATCCTCATGGTGTCCGCCCACTGGGAGGAGGCCGTGCCGACGGTCATGACCGCCGAGCGCCCGCCGATGCTCTACGACTACTACGGCTTCCCGCCGGAGTCGTACCGCATCACCTGGCCGGCGCCCGGCGCGCCCGCGCTCGCCGGGCGGGTCCGCGAGCTCCTCGGCGCCGCCGGCTTCGAGACCGCGGCCGATCCCGCGCGCGGCTTCGACCACGGCACCTTCGTGCCGCTGAAGCTCGCGTGGCCCGAGGCCGACGTGCCGACGACGCAGCTCTCGCTCGTGCGAGGCCTCGACCCGGCGACCCACCTCGCCATGGGGCGCGCGCTCGCGCCGCTCCGCGACGAGGGCGTCTTCATCGTCGGGAGCGGGATGAGCTTCCACAACATGGGCGCCTTCCGCGCGAAGATGATGGGCGTCGCCGACGACGGGCCCATGGGCGTCGAGTTCGACAACTGGCTCCGCGCCACGGCCGGGCTCGCCGCGAGCGAGCGCGAGGCGCGGCTCCGGGCGTGGAGCCAGGCGCCAGGGGCGCGGGCGGCGCACCCGCGCGAGGAGCACCTCCTGCCGCTCATGGTCGTGGCGGGGGCGGCGGCCGCAGACGAGCCCGTGACCGTCGGCTACGCGGACACCGTGCTCGGCGCGCGCGTCGCCGCGCTGCACGTCGCGGCCTGAGAAGGTGTTCATGGGTGGTCGGGGCCGGGGCGCGCGCGTGAGCCCGGGCCTCGGCGTCAGTCGATGGCCCTGGCGAGCTTCTTCGAGACGCGGATCTGGATCGCCTCGCCGTCGACGCTCAGGTAGGCGCTGCGGCAGATGCGGAACCAGGCGGAGCCGCGCTTCGCGTCCGCGCAGTCGAGGCCGACCTGCCGAACACCCAGGCCCGCACAGCGCTCGAGGCTCTCGGGATCGCCGCTCGCCCCGAAGGCGACGCGGCAGTCGAGGCTGCAGTCGCCGTAGTCGCGGAGGCGGAACTCGTCGCCCGGGAGGGCCTCGATGTCCGCGCGGCAGTAGTCCGTCGGCGAGAGGCCCGTGACGAGGCTCGCGTCGAGCCAGCCCGCGCGGTTCTGCGCGGCGACCTCGGCGGCCGAGGGTGCAGGCGCCGGCGGGGCCGACGGGAGCGGCGCGCTCACGCGCGTCCAGATCCGCGGGTCCTGCTCGAGATCGCAGGGCAGGTTCGGGCCGCACGCGTTCGCGGCCGCCGCGGCTGCTTGCGCCGGCGCGATCGGCGGCGGTTCGGCGGTCGCGCTCGTGGGCGCGGTGGCCTCGGCCGGCGCTGGGGGCGGCCGCGGCGACCTCGGCCGCGGTGGTCGAGGCGCTCGCGGTCGTCCGCACGGCGGCCACGGGCGCGGCGGCCACGGGCGCGGCGGCCACGGGCGCGGCGACGTGGGCTGGCGGCAGGATCGCGGCCGCCGGGTAGCCGATGACGTCGGCGGGAGCGAGGTCGGCGCGGGCGCCGCCTCCGCGGCGGCGATCGGCGGCTGCCCGGCGGCCGCCTCGTCCCGCGCCTCGCTCGGTCGGAGCCCGCCCGCGGGCGCCACGACGACGGCGGCGGGCGGCGGGACCTCCGACGGCGCCGCGGTCGCGCCGTCGGTGGCCGTCGGGACGGCGACGTAGCGCACGCTGCCGCTCCCCGGGCGGGGGAGGGCGTAGCCGAGCACGCCCGCCGTGACGACGGCGGCGACGGCGGCGACGATCCACGGGCCCTTCGAGACGGGCGTCGGCTCGCGGTGCGGCGCGAGCGCGGGGGCGGTGGTCTCGCGCGCGGGCTTCACCGCGGCCGCCGCCGTGATCCCCTGCACCGTCCCCTCGAGCCGCGTGACGCGCTGCGTGAGCAGGGCGTGGACCTGCGCGAGCTCCGACAGCGCCTGCGTGAGCTCCGCCTTCACGGCCTGCACGTTGTTCGCCTCGCGGCGGAGCGCCTTGAGCTCGCGCTCGACCGAGCCGAGCCCGTGGCTCACGAGGCTCTGCAGCGGCTCGAGGGCGAGCTGGATCGCGAGGTCCGGGGGTCGTTCGAAGCTGTCCACGCGCGTGCCCGCTCGAGAGTGGTGGTCCGCGCGGAGTATAGGCCGGGCCCGGAGGTCGGCAATTTTCCTGCCGTCCGCGGTCGGACCAGCGACGTGGGGCGAGACGCGACGTCGAGACCGATCGGTCTCGATATGGCACTTCAGAATGTGCGTTATCCGATGTGCCAATTCACCCCACAGATCAAACTGGTCGTTCAGTCACAAACGCGCCCGCGCCGTCGCCAAACGTGAAAGCCCCGTCGCGGGCCACCCGTTACGGAGACCCGCCAAGTCACTTGCGAAACGCCGCGCGACTTTGCTATCCATGAATGGCCGCGTACAGGTCTCGTGCTCGCGGTGCGGTGCGGTCGGTCCTCCCCCACTCCCCCTATTTGGAGTCCCCCATGATTCTCCAACTCAAGGAGCGGCAGGACGAGTCTGCCGCCGCACCGGTCCAGGCGAAGGAAGCCGCTCAGGAGCAGGCGCAGCCGACGAGCGACCTGCGCTCCATGAGCTTCGAGCAGGGGCAGGAGAAGCTCGCCCCGGGCGCCGAGGCCAACGCGAACGCGCAGGAGAAGCCCGCGGCCGCCGACAAGGGGGGAGACGACGGCGGCCCCGGTACCACCGTCACGCGCTACGAGCAGCCCTCGAGCCGCGTCAAGAAGGTGTCCGCGGTCAAGGTCTCGATGAAGGACGAGCAGTCCGTCGACGAGAACCAGAACGGCAATCTCCACGTCGACGCGGTCGACCCGGACGCCCCCGGCCAGACGAGCCAGCTATGGTTCGAGTGGAAGGAGACCGGCGGCCCGAAGTGGCTGAACACGTCGGGGATGTACAAGCAGGACTTCGGCTTCCAGGCCCCCGAGGTCGAGAAGGACGACGTCATCACGGGCGAGGTCACGGTGACGAAGCGCGGCTTCGTCGCGCCGAAGGGCGTCGCGACCACGAAGCCCTTCTCCATGAAGGTGAAGAACGTCGAGAAGCCGGCGCCCGCGCCCACCTCGAACGAGGCGGAGAAGCCGGGCGCGACGAAGGACGACGGCGAGCAGCAGGCCGCGCAGAAGCCCGGTGAGGTCAAGAAGCCGGGTCAGGACGACATGGAGGCGATGCTCCTCGCGCTCCTGAAGGGGATGGCCGGCCCGAAGAAGGAGGAGGACCCGCCCGCGCCCGCGCCCGTGCCGAAGAAGGCCGATCCGGCGCCCACGCCGAGCCCGAAGGCGGAGACCTCGACCGAGACGGAGGCGCCGAAGGCCCCCGTGCCGGAGAAGAAGGCGGCGCCGCATCATCACAAGCACAAGCACCACCACCACAAGCACCGCCACCACCACCATCACAAGCACAAGCACCACAAGCACGGGCACCATCACCACAAGCACGCCCACCACCACCACCACGGGCACCACGGGCACCACCACCACAAGCATCGCGGCGAGCTGCACCACATCCTCGCGCACATCCGCCACTGGATGGACGAGCTCGGGAAGCTCGCGCAGCCGGGCGGCGGGATGCCGCACAACAACGAGCCGGTGAAGCCGCCGAAGGTGCCGCGTCCGCCGGTGCTCCCGCCGGCGAAGCCGCCGATCGTGTCGGCGCCGGCGCCGAAGTCGCTGCAGGCGGGTGAGCGCGGGCGGCTCGAGGCGAAGGTGGTCGACCCCGATCAGGGCGCGCTCGGCGGGCCGCGGGTCGAGTGGCGGCAGCAGAAGGGGCCGAAGCTCGAGGCGCTCGCCGGTCAGGGCACGAACGCCATCGAGTTCACCGCGCCGAAGACGAACGCGCGCGTGCAGAGCGTCGGCGTCGTGCACGCGACCGACGCGCAGGGGCTCCACGCCGAGGCGCAGTACACGGTCAACATCGAGCCGACCATCGCGGCGAACGAGACCGGCAAGGTCTGGGGCGACCCGCACTTCGTCGGCGGCGACGGCGGCAAGTACGACATCATGGGCAAGCCGGGCGGGGTCTACAACCTCCTGTCCGACTCGGGGGTCCGCGTGACTGCGCTCTTCAAGCAGTACACGAAGCAGGGCGTCACCGTGATGGACAAGTGCGGCGCCACGCTGACGGGCAAGACCGCGAAGGGCGTGGGCTCGAACCAGATCGAGTTCCGCCCGGGCGTCGCCCTCATCGACGGCAAGGCCGTGCCGAAGGGCAAGATGGTCCCGACCGCCGACGGCGGCTCGCTCCTCTACATGGGCGACCAGCTCATCGTCGACACGCGCGAGGGCTACAAGATCACGTTCTTCCAGCGCACGAGCTCCGGCATCAACTACGTCGACTGCGACGTGCAGACCGGCGCGCGCGGCGTCGGCGCCGGCGGCGACCCGGACGGGCTCCTCGGGCAGACCTTCGACGCCGACAACAAGGCGAAGAACGGCAAGACCGGCGCGAACGCGCAGGGCGAGGGGGCCATCGCCGGGAAGGTGACGGACTACGAGGTCGCGGGCGGCATCTTCGGCAAGGGCACGGGCGCCCACTCGAAGGGCGGGCTCGACGCGAACGTGGACGATCAGCGCCTCGTGCGCCGCACGGTCCTCGTGAACGCGAACCCGGGCGCCGGCGCCGAGGGCTACGTGGACGCCTCGGTGGACGTGCAGAAGGGCGACAAGATCCTCATCGCCGCGAAGGGCTCGGCCACGGAGCACGGCAACAAGCTGAACCGCACGCCGGCCGGCGACGCGGGCTACAAGCACCCGCAGAAGAGCAACTTCATGTCGGCGTCGGCGCCGGCGTTCGCGCTCGTCGGGCGGGTCGGGAGCGACAAGAGCGGCTTCATGGTCGGCACGAGCTACCAGGGGCAGGCGAGCAAGGACGGCAAGCTCCAGCTCGCGTTCAACGACCTCCGCGGGACGTTCGGCGACAACAGCGGCTACTACCTCGCCGACGTGCAGATCGTGCGCGCGAAGATGTAGTCCGGAGCGCGCTCGTCGCGCGCTGACGCGGTGACTGACGAGGGGGGCGCTGCGGCGCCCCTCTCGCGTTCTCGGGGCGCGTCAGCGCGTCGGCGTCGGCGTCGCCGCCCGATGCGTGACGCGGAGGCGCACGTCTCTTCCGCGTCAGCCCTCGGCGGCGTCGCGGCAGGGGCCGCAGCGGCCGCGGAAGACCACGTCGACCTCGACGAGGTCGTAGCCGCGCAGGTCCGCCTCGCGTGGGCGCACGCTCGACGGCACCGGGGCCACGTCCCAGAGCTCGCCGCAGTCGACGCACACGAGGTGATCGTGGTGCCCGACCGTGTTCGGGTCGTAGCGGACGGGGCCGCGCCCCGCGACGACCTCGCGCACCTCGCCCATCGTCACGAGGTCGTTCAACGTGTTGTACACGGTCGCGAGGCTGATCTCCGGCAGCGCCACCTGCGCCCGCCGGAACACCTCCTCCGCCGTCAGGTGGAGGTGCAGCCCGTGGAGCGTCTGCGCGACCACCCGCCGCTGCGGCGTCATCCGCCAGCCGCGCGCGACCAGCCGATCGTACAGCTCGGGGGCGTCTTTCTCGTGGGCTTCCGCGGACATGGGCGCAGCATAGGCACGCGCCGCCAGCCATTCCAATCATTTCCGCCCCGAAGGCCGCCGCGCCCGCAACCGCCGTGACCTCGACGCGATCCCTTTGTTAGAAAGTTTCTAACTTTGGTAGCGCAACAAGTTTCGAGTGGATTAAGCTGGCAGCGAGCAACCGTCACACCGAAGGAGGCGCGCATGATCCCGCGTTCCGGACTCCTCATCCTCGGCCTGGGCGCCATCGCGGCCGCCTCCGGCTGGGTCCTCGCCGCGCCGGACACCCCCGGCGGCGCCGCCGCCGGCGACCTCCACGGCGCCGCCGCCCCCGACGCGCAGATGGAGGCCCTCGGCAAGCTCCTCGGCGCCGACGCCACCGCGCCCGGCGCGCCCGCCCACGTCGACGACGCCATCTGGCGCGCGCTCATCCGGGACGACAACGCCATGACGCCCGAGCGCGTCGCCCTCGGCCGCGCCCTCTACTTCGAGCGGCGCCTGTCCGCCGACGGCACCGTCTCCTGCGCCACCTGCCACGACGCGACGCGCCACTTCACCGACAAGCGCAACGTCTCCGAGGGGATCCGCGGCCAGCTCGGCCGCCGCAACGCCCCGACCACGATGAACGCCGCGCTCCTCCGCGTGCAGTTCTGGGACGGCCGCTCGAAGGACCTCGAGGAGCAGGCGGGCCAGCCCATCCTGAACCCGGTCGAGATGGGGCAGCCGAGCCGCGAGGCCGCCGTCGCCACCATCAAGGACGACCCCGGCTACCAGGAGATGTTCCGGAAGGCCTACGGCGAGCCCGTCACCTACGCCGGCATCGAGCGCGCCATCGCCTCCTTCGAGCGGACGCTCATCTTCCTCGACGCGCCCTTCGACCGCTTCCTCCGCGGCGACGCCGACGCCATCTCCCCGGACGCCCGCGCCGGCTGGGCCCTCTTCAACGGCAAGGCTCGCTGCGCCTCCTGCCACACGCTGAACGTGACGCTCCCGCTCGGCACCGACAACCGCTTCCACAACATCGGCGTCGCCGCCCACGCCCACGACTTCGAGGCCCTCGCGAAGCAGGCCCTCGCCGCGCTCAGCGCGGACGCGTCGATGGAGAAGCTCGACGCGCTCGCCGTCGCGACCGACCTCTCCGAGCTCGGCCGCTTCATGGTGACCCGCAACTACAGCGACATCGGCGCCTTCAAGACCTCGCAGCTCAGGAACGTCGGCGTCACGGGCCCCTACATGCACGACGGCTCCATGCAGACCCTCTGGGACGTCGTGGACCACTACAACAAGGGCGGTGAGGACAACCGCTACCTCGACGGCGGCATCGAGGCCCTCGCGCTGAGCGAGCAGGAGATCGACCAAGTCGTCGCCTTCCTCTTCACCCTCACGGACGACCGCTTCGCCGGCGACAACGCCGCCGCCATGACCACGCAGCGCGACCGCGCCATGACGACCCGCCCCTTCCGCGACGAGGCCCTCGCGCAGCGCAAGGTCCTCGGCTTCGAGCGCCGCGTCGAGGGCGCCGCCCCCGCACCCGCCCCCAAGCAGGAGAACACGCCATGACGAACGACGACGACCAGACGAACGGGCCGCGCCGCGGGCGTGGGCCGAGGTCGGTGGAGACGGTCTACATGGAGGAGCGGGCGGCGGTGATGCAGGCGCTGCCGCGCTTGTCGCGCCGCGGCTTCATGAAGGTGTCGCTCGGGGCGATGGGCGCCGCGGCGGCGGCCGGGGTCACCATCAACCCGCACAGCTTCCAGCCGATCCGCTTCGTCCCCGGCGCGCGCGCCGCCGAGCCGGGCGCGGCCGCGGGCGACGTCGGCGGCGGCGGGTTCCGAATCGCCTACATCTCCGACTCGCACCTCTACAAGAAGGAGCTCAACGACCGCTTCGTGCGCTCGCTCCTCCGCGCGGTCGACGACGTGAACGCGATGGACCCGCAGCCCGACTTCGTGCTGTACGGCGGCGACCTCGCGCAGCTCGGGCAGCCGGAGGAGCTCGACCTCGGCGCCGAGATCCTGAAGAGCGTGAAGGCGCCGCTCCACGTCATGGTCGGCGAGCACGACTGGTACTTCGACATGGGCGAGCGGTGGCGCCGCCACTTCGGCGACGACAACTACTCCTTCGACCACAAGGGCGTGCACTTCGTCGTCATCAACAGCGTGGTCGAGAAGGACTTCTGGACGGCGCGCGGCATGTCGCCGATGGAGCGCATGAAGACCGTCGCCGGGCTCGACAACGGCAAGCAGAGCTCCTTCACCGTCGGCGACGCGAACCGCGCGTGGCTCGCGGGCGACCTCGCGAAGGTCGACAAGGGCACGCCGCTCGTGGTCTTCAGCCACTCGCCGCTCTACAAGCTCTACAAGAACTGGAACTTCTGGACGGACGACGCCGACGAGGTGCAGGCGCTGCTGCGCCCGTTCAAGACGGTGACGGTCATCCACGGGCACACGCACCAGGTGCTGACGAACCGCATCGGCAACATCTCGTTCCACGGGATGCTGTCGACCGCGTGGCCGTGGCCCTACGCGCCCGAGGGGCTCCCGGAGATGACCATCCAGATGAACCGCCCCGACCCGTTCAACCCCGAGGACGGCTGCGGCGACGGCAGCGTGATCGTCCACCCCGACGGCCTCGTGGACAAGGTCTACGGCCTCTGGAACCGAAACCCCATGACCGTGTCGGCGAAGTACATGACGAGCGGCGGTGAGGCGGACCGGCCGAAGGTCCCGAACGCCAAGAGCTACTGACCGCTGCCCCGCACGGAACAGGACCCAGGAGAACCCCATGAGCAAGCGCTCTCTCGTGCTCTCGGCCGCTCTGATCGCGGGCGTCGCGCTCGGCGCGGCGGCCTGCGACAAGAAGATGAACCAGGCGCCGCCGGCGTCGTCGACCGCGCCGGCGCCGGAGGCCGCGGCGGACGGCGGGTCGGCGGCCGGGACGCCCGCCGCGACCGCGGCGCCGGCGGACCCCTAACGCGAACGCGGGGCCGACTGGCGAGGCCGCGGCGGCGCCGGGGCCGGCGGGCGGCGGGACGGAGGTCACGCTCTGCGACGGCAAGACGACGACCACGGTGCCAGCCGGGGTCGCCATCGACACGGGCGTGGCGAAGTCGATCGCGTCGACGCTCATGGCGAAGTGGCAGGCCGAGCACCCTGACGTCGACTGGGAGGCCGACGAGCGCGCGTCGCGGACGTTCGTGCCGGCGCACGACAACAGCGACCTCATCGGCGAGGCGACGCAGGCCGAGGGGCACACGTACCGGAACGTGACCGAGCTGGACACGCTCCTCTGGAAGCGGGAGACGGAGAAGGCCGTCGTCGCCGGGTCGCGCGTGTTCCACTCCGGCGACGAGCTCGGCAGCACCATCGCCGTCTCGTGCGACATGTGCCACCCGAACGCGGCCAACACGCACCCCGAGACGTACCCGAAGTACCAGACGCAGCTCGGGCGCGTGGCGCTGCTCCGCGACATGATCAACTGGTGCCTCGTGCACCCCGTGCGCGCCGAGGCCCTCTCCGCGGACGACCCGAAGATGCGGGCGCTCGAGGCGTACATCATCAGCCAGCGCGCCGGGAAGACGCTCGCGTACGGCAAGCACTGACGCACGCGCCGCCCCTACGGGGTGACAGCGGGCGGCCACGAGGGCCGCCCCTACGGGGTGGCGGCGGGCGGCCACGAGGGCCGGCCCTACGGGGTGACGGCGGGCGGCCACGAGGGCCGCCTACGGGGTGACGGCGGGCGGGCGCGGCGGCCCCCTACGGGGTGGCGGCGGGCGGCCACGAGGCCGGCCTACGGGGTGACGGCGGGCGGCCACGAGGGCCGCCCCTACGGGGTGACGGCGGGCGGCCACGAGGGCCGTCCCTACGGGGTGGCGGCGGGCGGCCACGAGGGCCGCCCCTACGGGGTGACGGCGGGCGGCCACGAGGGCCCCCTACGGGGTGGCGGCGGGCGCGGCGGCCGCCCCAACGGTGGCGGCGGGCGGCCACGAGGGCCGCCCCTACGGGGTGACGGCGGGCGGCCACGAGGGCCGCCCCACGGGGTGGCGGCGGGCGGCCACGAGGGCCACCCCTACGGGGTGGCGGCGGGCGCGGCGGGCCCCACGGGGTGACGGCGGGCGGCCACGAGGGCCGCCCTACGGGGTGACGGCGGGCGGCCACGAGGGCCGCCCATACGGGGTGGCGGCGGGCGGCCACGAGGGCCGTCCCTACGGGGTGGCGGCGGGCGCGGCGGCCGCCCCACGGGGTGACGGCGGGCGGCCACGAGGGCCGCCCCTACGGGGTGACGGCGGGCGGCGGCGCGGCGGCCGCCCCACGGGGTGGCGGCGGGCGGCCACGAGGGCCGCCCCTACGGGGTGACGGCGGGCGGCCACGAGGGCCGCCCCTACGGGGTGGCGGCGGGCGGCCACGAGGGCCGCCCCACGGGGTGACGGCGGGCGGCCACGAGGGCCGCCCCTACGGGGTGACGGCGGGCGCGGCGGCGGCCCCACGGGGGTGACGGCGGGCGGCCACGAGGGCCGCCCCACGGGGTGACGGCGGCGGCGGCGGCCGCCCCACGGGGTGACGGCGGGCGGCCACGAGGGCCCGCCCTACGGGGTGACGGCGGGCGGCCACGAGGGCCGCCCCTACGGGGACGGCGGGCGGCACGGCGCGGCGGCCTACGGGGGTGACGGCGGGCGGCCACGAGGGCCGCCCCTACGGGTGGCGGCGGGCGGCCACGAGGGCCGCCCCTACGGGGTGACGGCGGGCGGCCACGAGGGCCGCCCCACGGGGTGGCGGCGGGCGGCCACGAGGGCCGCCCCACGGGGGGTGGCGGCGGGGCGGCGGCCCCCACGGGGTGACGGCGGGCGGCCACGAGGGCCGCCCCTACGGGTGACGGCGGGCGGCCACGAGGGCCGCCCTACGGGGGTGACGGCGGGCGGCCAGGGCCGCCCATACGGGGTGGCGGCGGGCGGCCACTGGGGCCGTCCCTACGGGGTGGCGGCGGGCGCGGCGGCCGCCCCCAACGGGTGGCGGCGGGCGGCCACGAGGGCCGCCCCTTACGGGGTGACGGCGGGCGGCCACGAGGGGCCGCCCTACGGGGTGACGGCGGGCGCGGCGGCCGCCCCACGGGGTGGCGGCGGGCGGCCACGAGGGCCGCCCCTACGGGGTGACGGCGGGGGCGGCGGCCGTCCCCACGGGGTGGCGGCGGGGCGGCGGCCGTCCCCACGGGGTGGCGGCGGGCGGCCACTACGGCCGTCCCTACGGGGTGACGGCGGGCGCGGCGGCCGCCCCTACGGGTGACGGCGGGCGGCCACGAGGGCCGCCCTACGGGGTGACGGCGGGCGCGGCGGCCGCCCCACGGGGTGGCGGCGGGCGGCCGCCCCTACGGGGTGACGGCGGGCGGCCACGAGGGCCGCCCCTACGGGGGTGACGGCGGGCGGCCACGAGGGCCGCCCCACGGAGTGACGGCGGGCGCGGCGGCCGCCCCACGGGGTGGCGGCGGGCGGCCACGAGGGCCGCCCCTACGGGGTGACGGCGGGCGGCCACTAGGGCCGTCACTAAGGGGTGACGGCGGGCGCGGCGGCCGCCCCTACGGGGTGGCGGGGCCCACGTAGCGCGACGCCGGGCGGATGAGGCGCCCCGTCGCGCGCTGCTCGGCCACGTGCGCACACCAGCCGACCACGCGCCCCGCCGCGAAGCACGGCGAGAACGCCTCGCGCGGGAGGCCCGCCGCCTCGAGCACCAGCGCCGTGTAGAGCTCCACGTTCGCCCGCATCGGGCGGTCCGGGTGGCGCTCCGCGAGGAGGCGCTCCGCCGTCTCCTCGACCTCGCGCGCCAGCCCGAGGCGCGCCGCGCGGGCCTCGCCCTCCGCCCCACGCCCCACGGCCGCGTCCGCGAGCGCCCGCACCGCGCCCTCGAGCACCTCCGCGCGCGGGTCCCGCACGCGGTAGATCCGGTGCCCCATCCCCATGATCCGCCGCCCCGCCGCGAGCTCCGCCCGCAGCCAGCGCTCCGCGTCACCGTCCGCCGCCACCGCGTCGAGCATGTCGAGCACCGGCCCCGGCGCCCCGCCGTGGAGCGGCCCCTTCAGCGCCCCCACGGCCGCCGTCACCGCGCTCACCAGGTCCGACCCCGTCGACGCCACCACCCGCGCCGTGAACGTCGACGCGTTCATCCCGTGGTCCATCACCGTCACGAGGTACGCCTCGAAGGCGCGCGCCGCGGCGTCGTCGTCGCGCCCCGTCGCGAGGCGGAGCAGGTCCGCCGCGTGCCCGCGCGTCGGATCCGGCGCGAGCGGCGCGAGGCCCGCGCGGGCCCGGAGCCAGGCCGCGAACGCCACCCCGACCGCCGCCGTGACCGCCACCGCCTCGGCCTCCCCGGCCGGCGCGTCCCCGGCAGCACGTTCGCCGCGCGCCCGTGCGCCACCACCGCCCGCACCGCGGCCATCCCGTCGTCGGCCGCGAGCGCGTCGCCGACCCCCGCGAGCGCCGCGTGCGCCCGCACCCGCGCCGCGCCGAGCGCCGCCCGGAGCGCCTCCTCCTCGCCGCTCCCGCGCTCGAGCAGCGCCCCGCCGCGCCAGAGCAGCGCCGCCGCCGCCTCGAACGAGCGCCCCGCGAGACGCTCGAGCGGGAGCCCGCGATACAAGAGCCGCCCGCGCTCCCCGTCGACCTCCGAGAGCCACGTGTCCGCCACCACCACGCCTTCGAGCCCGCTCGCCGCCATCTCTCGACCTCCGTCAGCCCGCCGCTCCAGCGCGGCGAGCCACGAGACCGTAGCGGCGCGATATGGGTTGATCCATCTTGAATCAATCATCAATATATCCTGAAAGGCACGCTGAATCAGAGACATGGGGTCGGCATACATTGATCGATGAATCAACCAGGGACGACGCCGGGCGACTCGTGACCGCCGCCGAGGCCGCCGAGCGCCTCGGCGTCAAGCGCGCGACCCTCTACGCGTACGTGAGCCGCGGCCTCCTGACGTCGCTCCCGGGCGAGGGCCGCGAGCACCACTACCTCGCGGCCGACGTGGAGCGGCTCAGGATCCGCGCCGCCGCCCGCGCGGGCCACGCCCCCGTCGCCGCCGGCGCGCTCCGCTTCGGCGAGCCCGTCATCGAGAGCGCCCTCACCGCCATCACCCCCGACGGCCCCGCCTACCGCGGCCGCCTCGCGACCGCGCTCGCCGCCGCCGACACCACCTTCGAGGCCGTCGCCGACTGGCTCTGGGACGCCGAGGACGGCGACGGCTGGGGCGCGCGCGACCTCGGCGGCCTCCCCTTCGACGCCGTCCGCGCGCAGCTCGGCGCCGGCTCGACCCCGCTCGACGCCGTCCGCCTCGCGCTCGCCTTCGCCGACGTCGACGGCGCCCTCGACGGGCCCCTCGCGCCTCGCGTCGAGCACGACCGCGCCCGCGCCCTCGTCCGGCGCCTCGCCGCCGCGGCCGGCCGCCCGCGCACGCCGCGCGCCGCCGGCGCCCTCGCCCACGACGGCGTCGCGCGGGTCCTCGTCACCGCCCTCGGCGGCGAGGACGCAGCCCGCGCGGACGTCGTCGCCGCCGTGAACCGCGCGCTGGTGCTGACCGCCGACCACGAGCTCAACGTGTCGAGCTTCACCGCGCGCGTCGTCGCGTCCACGGGGGCGACCCTCACGGCCTCGCTCCAGGCCGCCGCCGCCGCGCTCTCCGGCGCGCGCCACGGCGGCGTGTGCGCCCAGGTCGAGCAGCTCCTCGACGAGGCCGCCGCGCTGCCCGACCCCGCGCAGGTCGTGAAGCGGCGCCACGCGCGCGGCGAGACCATCCCCGGGATGGGCCACCCGCTCTACCCCGGCGGCGACCCCCGCGGGCGCGCGCTCATCGCCTGGGCCGTCGCGCTCGGTGGCGACGCGCCGGGCGTCCGCGCGGTGTCCAGGATCGTGGACGCCATGGCCGCGGCCGGCTTGCCGGCGCCGACCCTCGACCTCGGCCTCGTCGCGGTCGCCGAGGCCGGGCGCCTGCCGCGCGGCAGCGCCGCGGCCATCTTCGCGGTCGGGCGGAGCGTCGGGTGGATCGCCCACGCCCTCGAGCAGCGCAGCGCGAGCCACCTGCTGCGCCCCCGCGCGCGCTATGTGGGACCGTGATCACGCCGTCGCTGACGACGTCGTCGGGGTTCGCCCTTGTTTCTTGCGGTGAAGTGGGCGAAGAGTGCGATACAGTTCGTTACGAACTCGTGGTGTGTGGGTGAGGCGCCTATGACCGAGAGAGCGCCGTTGGCGGTGGCCCCGCAGGCCGCCACTCGTCGTGAGGGCATGCGCGGCGACGGCGACGTTGCGGGGTCGCCGCTGCCCGTCGTCGGGAGCGGGCCCGGCGCGGCGACGCACCTCGGCGCGCTCATGGCGGCCGGCGGGAACCTCGGCATGGTGCAGCTGAAGGAGGCCGAGGGCGAGGCGCCGCCCGCGGCGAGCGGCGCGCCCGGCACCGAGCACACGACCTTCGTGAAGGGCACCTTCTCGAACGACGATCCCGGCTACTACAGCGACGACGTGAAGGGGCAGGCGCACGATCTCCTCGGCTCCACGAGCGGCTCGGACTTCGAGTACTTCGGCGGCCCGAACGACGAGACGGCGCGCGCCGTCGCCGGCCGCAAGCTGTATCAGGAGGAGGCGCTGCCAGCGGCCGAGCGCGGCCAGAAGCTGAACCTCGTCGCGCACTCGCACGGCGGCAACGTCGTCGGCGAGATGGGCGCCCACATGGACGAGCAGGAGGGCTACCTCGGCGACGTGCAGGCCGGCGCCCGCGCGCCGAAGGACTCGCCGGAGTTCGCGCAGGGCGTGCAGCGGCTCGAGGCGCGGCTCGCGAAGTTGCTCGCCGAGAAGGCGAAGGTCGAGGCCGCGGACTGGAGCTTCAGCGCCGAGAACGCGGCGCACAAGCGCTCGGGCGCGAAGAAGGCCGAGCTCCTCGCGTACCTCGACGGGGAGATCGCCACCGTCGAGCGGCACCACCAGGCGCTCCTCGCGTGCGACGACAGCGAGGTCGCGCGCGAGCTCGAGCTCCTCCGGAGCCTCGACCTCGGCGACGTGATCCTCCTCAACACGCCCTACATGGACGAGCACCCGGAGGCGGACGAGCAGGGGACCTTCATGGAGAAGGCCGACGGCGTGCACGACTTCCAGAACCCCGTCGACCCCGTCGTCGCCGCGGCGCACGAGCGCAGCGGGGACCAGGGGAACCGGCTCGCCGAGGGGGGCGCGCCGCGCGACAAGGTGCACGAGCACGAGTGGACCCTCGCCGAGGGGGAGGGGCCGACCGGGAACCCCGATCCCAACGTCGCCGGCGGCATCTTCGACCCCCGCGGGCGCGCCCAGCACGGGGCGCTCACGGACGACGCCGCGCTCTTCGAGAAGAACGTCGTGCCCGCGGTGCGCGCCGACCAGGCGCAGGACGCGGGGAAGGCGCCGACCGCGCCGGAGGCCGCCGCCGCGCCCGCACCTGCGGCCGCAGCCGAGCCCGAGGCCAAGAAGAAGCCGAGCTGAGGCTCGACGTCAGGCGCGCGAGGTGGCGTCGAACGGGGCGCTCGCGGCGCCCCGCCCCTTGCCGAAGGTCGCGGCCTCGGAGCCGCCGAGCACGGCGCGGAGGCCGTCGACGGAGCTCACGCCGAGGGCCGCGTAGGCGTCGTGCACGTGCCGGGCGATGGTCTTGTCCGAGACGCCCAGCGCGCGGGCGACCTCGCCGTGGGAGGTGCCGCCGGCGATGAGGGTGCAGATCCGCCGCTGCCGCTGCGTGAGCACGTGATCGCGCGGGAGACGCGGTCGCGGGGCCGCCCGCATCGTCACGATGTAGCGCCCACCGCGCGCCTCGGGCTCACACGCCACGAGGGCGCCGTCGAGCACGAGCTCCATCGGCCCGCCCGCCGCGAGCGCCGTCTGGAGACGAGCCTCGAGCCGCGCGCGCCGCCGGTCGTCGAGCCACGTCTCGGCCGTCTCGGAGATCGCGGCGAGGCGCCCGTCGCCCTCGGCGATGGCGACGGCGTGCTTGTCGGCGCCGAGCGCCTGCTCGTCGAGCTCCGCCGCGCGCAGGACCAGGTGCCGCACCTCCGGCAGCGACTCGTTCAGCGCCGCGACGAGCCCCGGGTGGGGCCGGGCCCGCGCGAAGAGCGCCGACACGCTGCCGACGGCCGACGCCCCGTCGAAGACGACCGCCGTGACCGAGTGCCGGAACCCGAGCAGCGCCCCGGACGCGTGGAACGCGTCGCTCCCGCGGTCGAGCGGGTAGCGGACGACGTCGCGCTCGAGCGGGAGGCGCACCCCCTCGAGGTGGCCGAACGTGCCGCCCTCGTCGCTCGAGGCCGCCGTGACGCTCGTGGAGACGACCTCGCCCGGGGCCGCCGCGAAGCCGAGGTAGATGGCCGCCGCGCAGTCGAAGAAGCTGCGCACCGCGGAGACGAGGCGCCGGCGCATCCGGTCCGCGCGCTCCGGGCGCAGGGAGGCCGCGAGCGCGAGGTCGTGGGGGAGGTCGGACGTGGTCTTCCGGAGGGGCGACATGGCGCCGACGCGAAGCAAAGCCCGTGCCAGACGGCGTCGGCGCAAGTCTCCGAGATCACATGGAGCGATATCGCCCGGTGTCCAGGATCCTGGACGCTCGGCGCCGCCGGTGTGCAGGATCCCGGACGGATGCGGCCTGTGTAGTCGTCTAACTGCCCAAGTCTACTGCCACTGGCACACGCGGATCAAGCTGTAGAGCGTCGTCGTCGCCGGATAGGGCGTGACGTTCGGCGGGTTCACGTTCGGGTTCTGGAGCCAGTCGCTCGCGAGGGTCACGAGGGACGTGAAGCACCCCATCCCGCTCGGGCACTCCTGGTCGAACTCGCAGTACCGGGTGCAGTAGGTCTGCGGGTCGCCTTCGGCGCCGATGGCGAGGCACTTGTTGCTCTTGCACTGCGCGTGGTTGACGGGGTTGCACGGCGCCCCGGCCTCGAGCGTGCCGCCCGGGGTCGTCGGCGTGTAGCACGCCGCGAGCGCGTCGCGGCCGTAGATCGGGTGCAGCGCCGACGCCGGGAGCGTGCTGGGGTTCGTCGCCGCCGCGTAGAGCACGATGTTGCACTCCTGCCCGACGTTGCAGTCGGTCTCGCTGTGGCAGAGCTTGCTGCAGAACAGGGGCTCCCGCGGATAGGGCATGAGGTCGCAGTGCCCCGAGGCGCAGTAGCTCCCGTCGTACTCGAACCCGCTCGGGTCTGAGCACACCCCGTTGATCGCCACGCTGCCGGGCGTGTTCGGCGCGCACGCCGCCGACACGAGGCCGAGGCCCAGGTCGCCGACCGGGTGGCAGGTGTCCGCGCCGGGGCAGCGGTCCTCGGAGAGGCACGTCGGGCGGCACACGTCGTCCGCGCAGAGGAGGCTCTGGCACTGCGCGTCGACCGAGCACGCCACGCCGTTCGCGAGGCCGCCGGCGGGCGACGGCTGGCAGAACCCGACCTGGGCGCTCCCGGGGAGCTTCGAACAGATCTGTCCCGGCGGGCAGTCCGCTGTCCCGATGCACGGGTCGCTGCAGGCGTTCTCGCCGGTCGTCACCCACGTCGCGCAGACCCGGTCGGGGTAACAGTCGCCGTGGCTCGTGCAGGAGGCGCCGCAGGCGAGGTCCGCGGCGTCCGTCTTGCCGTTGCAGTCGTTGTCGATCTCGTCGTCGCAGATCTCGCGCGGCGTGACCCCGCCGCCGCACACGCCCGCCTGGCACTCCTCGCCCGTCGTGCACACGTCGTGGTCGTCGCACTTGCGGCCGTCGTCGTCGGTCCAGGCGGAGTCGTTCGCCGTGCTCACGCACTTCTGGCAGTCGTTCTGCGGGTTGTACTGGGCGTTCGTCCAGCACGTGCCGCCGACGTAGCAGAAGCCCGGCTGCATCGCGTGCTGGCACTGCCCGCCGAGGCACGTGTCGACCGTGCACGGGATGCTGTCGTCACAGCTGAGCGCCGTGCCGCGGCACGCCCCGTCGACGCACTGGTCGTTCACCGTGCACGGGTCGAAGTCGTTGCACCCCGTGCCGTTCACGCACCCCGGCGCCGCCGTGTCGATGGGCGACGCCGTGTCCACGGGCTGCGCGGTGTCCACCGGCTGCGCCGTGTCGGGCGCGGGCTCCGTGTCCTCCGGCGCGAGCGTGTCCGCCGGCGACGCGTCCGGGAAGAGGACGCCGTCGATGGTGGTCGTGTCTCCGCCGATGAACGTCGTGTTGCCGCCAGGGCCGGAGCACGCGACCGCGCCGACCGCGGAGAGCGTCGTGATGAGGGCGAGTGCCATGCGCTTGTGCATGGTCGGCGAATCGCAAAATCGACCCGCTCGCGTCAAGGGCGACGTCGCGGCGCGTGAAATTCGCGGGGGGCGGCGCGCCCGCCCGGAGCGGTCGAGCCGTTCATCCGGATGAACGGATATTGGCGTCGGGTCGTTTTTTCGGGCGAACCGGTCGCGATGGGCGCCGACCTTGCGCTAACCTGCCTCTCGGGTGGGTCGGCCCGTGACGCGAAGACAAGGTCGCGATGGGATTCTCTTTCACGGACTTCATCACGGGCGCCCTCGGTGGGGGCAAGTCCACGGACCCGCAGCAGGACGCCGCGGGGCCGCGCAAGGACGCGCCGCCGCTCAAGGGCACGACGTTCGCCGAGGGCGAGGAGAAGCTCTCGCCGGGCGCGGGCGCGGGCGCCGCGCGGCAGGCCGCGCCGAGCACCGCCGCGCCGTCGCTCGCCGCCATCCGCTCGGGCGCCGTGCTGCGCCCGGGGCAGACGGGGCCGGCGGTCGCGTCCATCGCGGCGATGCTCGCGCGGCTCGGGTTCACGGCGCCCCTCGCGGAGACCTTCGGCTCGGCCGCCTCCGGGGCGGTGAGCGAGTTCCAGACGCTCTTCGGCGTGCAGGCGAACGGCACGGTCGGCCCGCAGACGCTCGCGGCGCTCGAGATGGCCGTGCAGTGCTCGGTGTCGGCGGCACAGCTCATCGAGATCCTGCCGACCGCGCCCGAGGCGTACATCCGCGCCAACATCAAGTACATCAACCAGTCGATGTACCAGGGCGGGATGAACACGGCGCAGCGAAAGGCCATGTACATCGCGCAGATCGCCCACGAGAGCGACCGCTTCAACGGCCTCACCGAGTACGCGAGCGGCAAGGGCTACGAGAACCGGAAGGACCTCGGCAACACGCAGCGCGGCGACGGCCCGAAGTTCAAGGGGCGCGGCGGGATCCACCTGACCGGGCGCGCGAACTACAAGGAGGCGAGCGAGCACTTCGGGGTCGACTTCGTGAAGAACCCGGAGCTCGCGGCCGAGCCGCAGTGGGCGTTCAAGATCGCCGAGTGGTACTGGACGAAGCACAACCTGAACGACAAGTCCGACGAGGGCGCCATCACCGCGCAGACGAAGGTCATCAACGGCGGCACCAACGGGCTCGCCGACCGGAAGGCCCTCTACGCGACCGCGAAGCGCGTGCTCGCGAAGAAGTAGCGGCGCTCGGGGCGGCGCAGGGGAGCCTCCCGCGCCGTCGCGCGAGAAAATCGGCGCCGGCTGAAACCTTCTCCGACGAGCCGCGTTCGCGGTGGTCGTGGAAGCGGAGGCCGACGTCTTGCAGTATCCCGTCATGACGGAAGCGCGCCCAGAGGGGGTGGCTCGGAGCGGCGCCGGCGGCGGCGGGCCCGACCTCGTCGTGGTCGCCGAGGCGCCCGCGGACCCAGGCGCGGGCTTGATCGCGCGGCACCGCGCCGGTGAGCGCGGCGCGTTCGAGGCCCTGGTCGGGCACTATCGCGGCTCGATCTACGGCTTCTACCGGCGCAACGGGCTCGCGCCCGAGGTCGCCGACGACCTCTTCCAGGACACGTTCCTGCGGGTGCACCAGCACGCCGCGAGCTACGCCCCGGAGCGCCCGTTCCGCGTGTGGCTCTTCACCATCGCCCACAACCTGCTGCGGAGCCACTGGCGGAAGCGCGCGGTGCGGCGGATCCTCGTCGACTGGTGGGCCGGGAGCCCCGACGACGGCCGCCCGCTCGACCCGCCCGACGGC
Source organism: Deltaproteobacteria bacterium (assembly GCA_020632715.1). Lineage (GTDB taxonomy): Bacteria > Myxococcota_A > UBA9042 > PHBI01 > PHBI01 > JACKFA01. Next base: position 106,007 of record JACKFA010000012.1, on the reverse strand, counting down.
GGCCCGAGCCCCGCCGACGCCGCCGAGACCGGCGAGACGCTCGCGTGGCTCGAGGGGGCGCTCGGCGCGCTCGCCGAGGGGCCGCGGCAGGCGCTCCTGCTGACGCAGGTCGAGGGGCTCAAGCTGACCGAGGCCGCCGACGTGCTCGGCGTCCCGGTCGCCACCGTCAAGACGTGGGTGCACCGCGGCCGGCGCGACCTCGCGCTCGCCCGCCGCGCGCGCTCGGGAGGTTCGGAGGCATGACGCGCGACGATCGGAGGACGATGAAGGACGACCTGGGCGTGGACGAGGTCTCGGAGGCGGAGCTCGCCGCGGTGGACGCCGCGCTCGCCGGGCTCGGCGGCGTGGAGCCGCCCGCGAGCACCGTGGCGCGCGCGGTCGAGCGGGTGCGGGAGGCCAGCGAGGGCGCGCGGCACGCGCCGCGCTGGGGGTACGGCCTCCTCGCGGCGGCGGGGCTGCTCGCGGTCGTGGGCGGCTTCCTCGTGGGGAAGAAGGCCGAGCCGGGCGGCGTCGCGAACCGCGCCCCGGCGCGGGGGCCCGTGTCCGCGACGACGCCGGACGCGCCGGCCATCGCGCAGAACGAGGCGGCCGCGGCGCGGGCGCGGTACAGCGCCGTCGAGGGGGACTACCGAGGAAGGGACGGGGCGCCCGCGTTCCGGGGGCTCGCCGGGAAGAAGGACCTCGTGGCGGTCGATGGGAAGCTCCCGAACCTCGAGGAACGGGACGGTGAGCGGTCGGAGCTCGCCGCGAACCAGAAGGACGCGACGATCGACGTGACGCGCCGCGGCTGGCTCGATGGCGGGACGTTCGAGGTGCCGACCGGGGCGGACCTGCCCGTGGTGGTGCTCTCGTCGCTCGACGGCGAGAACGCGGAGGCCGACCGCGACGCCGACGGGATCCCCGACAGCACCGACCGCTGCCCGACGCGCGGCGAGGACCGCGACGGCTTCGACGACGAGGACGGGTGCCCCGACGACGACCGCGACGGGGACGTCGCGCTCGCCTTCGGCGTGGGCGGCGACGAGGCGCAGAACGCGCCCCGGCGCGAGACCGTGTCCGGGGGCGACCTGCGCGACGGGGACGGCGCCGAGGTGGTGGTCGACAGCAAGCGCGGCTACCTGATCCCCGCGCAGGACGGGCAGGTCGCGTCGGGTGAGCACACGGTCGTCGCCACCGACAAGATCGAGAACCGGCCCGTCGACGCGCCCCCGCCGCCCGACGAGACGGGGGGCGAGGTGGCGCTCGGCGACCGGATGGGGCCGGCAGGGGGGCGCGTGGCGCAGCCGGACACCGGCGTGCTCGCGCAGCGCGAGTCGAAGGAGGAGAAGAAGTCGGGCCTGGACGACGGGAAGCTCGCGGGCACCGATGGGATCGCGGCGGGCGAGCGCTTCGAGAACGGCGACGACGTCGCGCACGGCGGGCTCGTCGACCTCGACAGCGGCGACGACGGGCGCTTCACGACGACCGTCGTCACGAACGGGACGCCGGCCGGCGCCGCGGGGACGACGGAGCCGGCGCTCGCGCAGCGCGTCGCGGGGCAGGACCTGTGGTGGAGCCGCGACCTGAAGACGCCGGTGGCGCCGCGGCCCGCGCTCGACGCGCTCACGTTCGTGCCGGCGCGCGGCTACTTCGAGAACACCTATCACCCCGGCGACGGGGAGCTCGCCTGGCTGCGCGAGGCCGTGATGGGCGGGATCGCGCGGGACGGGCGGCGCGTGGCGCTCGACGAGCTCGCGGAGCCCGTGAAGCAGCCCTTCGACCGCCCGCGGGACGCCGCGCTCGCCGTGGTGCTCGCGAGCGACACGCCGGCCGTCGACGGGCCGGCGCGGGTGACGCTGCAGGTCGGGCTCGCGGCGGCGGAGCAGGCGCCGGCGCGGCGCGCGCCGCTGAACCTCGGGATCGTGGTGGACGTGGCCGGCGTCGTGGGCGACGAGGAGCGGCGGGCCCTCTGGAGCGCGGCCGAGGCCGTCGCGGCGGACCGCCAGGCGGGCGACCGGCTCGTGGTGGTGGCGGTGACCGCGGCCGGGCCGCGGGTGCTGGCCGCCGAGGACGCGACCGGGCCGGCGGCGGTGACGCGCTTCCTCGCGGACGCGCTCGTCGAGTCGAGCGGCGGCGGCGGCGACGTGAGCGGGGCGGTGACGCGGGCATACGCGCTGGTTCGTGGCGCGATGCGGGAGGACGCGGCCGTCGGCGAGAACGCGGTCGTGCTGATGACGCCGCGGGACCTCGATGACGCCGGCGTGCGCGCGCTCCTCGAGGTGGCGCACGGCCAGGCGGTCGGCGGCGTGCACCTCTCGACGGTCGGGATCGGCGGGCGCGTCGACGGCGCCGAGCTGACGGCGCTCGCGGCGGCCGGGCAGGGGCGGCGGCACGTCGCGGCGCGGCCGGACGAGGCGCGGAAGGTCGTCGGAGAGGAGCTCGCGGCGGCCGGGCGCGCGGTGGCGCGGGCGGTGCGGCTGCGGATCCGGCTCGCCGAGGGCGTGAAGCTCGTGGGCGTCGTCGGGTCGCGGAGGCTCGACGAGGTCGACGCGAGCAAGGTCCGGGCGGCCGAGAAGGCCATCGACCAGCGCGTCGCGGCGACGACCGGGATCGCGGCCGACCGCGGCGAGGACGAGGACGGGATCCAGATCGTCATCCCCGCGTTCATGGCGGGGGACGACCACGCGATCCTGCTCGACGTGGTCGTGCCCGGGCCGGGGCCGGTGATGGACGTGCGGGCGCGCTTCAAGGACCTCGTCACGATGCAGAACGGCGAGGCGTCGGCGAGCCTCTCGCTCGCGTCGGGGCGGGCGCCGCTCCGGGCGGAGAACCTGAACGTGAGCCGGAACCTCGCGGCGCAGCGGGCGAGCGCGGCGCTCGCGACGGCGGCGGCGGCGGTGCGGCGGGGCGACGCCGGGGCGGCGGCGCAGGCGGTGGCGGCGGCGCAGGGCGAGGTGCGCTGGATCGCGTCGACGGTGACGGGGCTCCAGACCGACGCCGGCGTGCAGGGGGACATGACCTTGCTCCGGGCCTACGCGGGGCTCCTCGACGAGGCGGCGGGCTGGGTCGGCGATCCCGGGCTCGCCGCGCGCGTCGCGAGCTCGATGGCGCTCGCGGCGCGGATCGAGATGGGCGCCGGGCCGCCGTAGGGCTACGGCGGGCGCGGCACCGAAGCACACGGGAAGACAGGGGATTTCACACGACGGCAGGGCTCGGCCCTGGCGGAGGGGTTCGTCATGCTCGGGAACAGGGACGGGAAGATGTGGCTCGGGGCCGCGCTGTTGGCGGGTCTCGTGGGGTACGGGGCGGCCTCGACGGCGCGCGCTGCGGCGCCGGACGGCGCGGAGGTGCGGCTGCCGCTCGGTGAGTACGAGGCGCTCGGGCGGCGGCTCGAGGCGCTCGCGGCGCTGCCGGTCGGCGGCGTGGTCGCGTCGGCGGACGTGCGCGTCGACGCGCGCGGGGACGCGGTGGGCGGCGCGGTCGTCACGGCCGACGTCGTCGTGCAGGTGACGAGCGACGAGCCCGTGGCGGTGCCGATCCTCGCCGCCGGGACGGCCATCGAGTCGGCGACGGCGGACGGCTCGGCGCTCGGGCTCGCGCCGCGAGGCGACGCGCTCGTGTGGGTCGTGAAGGGGGCAGGGACGCACCGGCTCTCGCTCCGCTATCGCGCGCCGCTCGTGGGCGGCGGCGACGGGCAGGCGCTCGACGTGCCGCTCCCGCCGGCCGCGGCGACGACGCTCACGGCGACCCTCCCGGGGGTCGGGATGGGCGTCGAGGTCGTGCCGGGCAGCGTCGTCGCGCGGTCGGAGGTCGACGGCGGCGCCGCGACCGAGGTGCGCGCGGTGTTGCCGCGGAGCGGGTGGGCGCGGATCCGCTGGGGCGCGGGCGACGGCGGCGGCGCGCGCGTGACCGCCGCGACGTACGCGGGGCGCGTCGGGCGCGACACGGTGCGCTGGGAGGCGACGCTCACGGTGGAGGCGGGCGCCGAGGGGGCGGCCGTGGCGGTAGCGCGGGCGGACGTCGCGGTGGTCGCGGCGACGCTCGACGGGGCGCCGACCGGGCTCGAGGCGAAGGGCGGCTACCTGCTCGCGCGGGTGCGGGGGCGCGGGAAGCACGTCGTGGGGCTCGTCCTCGACACGCCGACGCGCCGCGGGGAGGGCCCCACGGGGACCGACCTCTGGACGCCGGCGCCGCCCGTGCTCGCGTTCACGCTCGTGCTCGAGGGCGACAAGGAGGTCACGGCGGACCCGGCGGGCGGCGTCGAGCGGACGGTGAAGGACGGGCAGACGACCGCGCGCGTGTGGCTGCCGGCGACCGAGGAGGTGGCGTTCCACTGGACGGAGGCGCTGCCCGAGGGCGGCGAGCGGGAGCTGCGGGCCAACGCGGACATCGTGCACGTCGTGCGCGCGGACGAGGGGGTCTTGCAGATCGCGGCCTGGGTGACGTTCGAGGTGGCGCGCGGGAAGGCGCACGGGTTCGCGCTGACCGTGCCCGAGGCGGCGGCTGTGAACGCCGTTCACGGCGACGGGATCACGGACTGGCGGATGAGCGATCCGGTGGACGGGAAGCGGACCTTGTCGCTCTACCTCGACCGCGAGGTGACGGGGTCGTACGCGTGCCGCGTCGAGTACGAGCTGCTCGTGGACCCGGCGTCGGCCGAGGCGCACGCGGTGCCGCTCTTGACCGCGGAGAACGTGGGGCGGCAGCGCGGGATGGTGGCGCTCGTGCGCGGGACGGAGCTCGAGATCGCGCCGGCGCGGGTCGATGGGCTCGCGGCGGTCGGCGAGAACCAGCTCCCGGTCGGCGTGCGCGAGCAGATCGACCAGAAGGTGACGCACACCTACAAGTACGCGGAGCCAGGCGGCGCCTTGCTCGTGAGGCTCTCGCCGTTCGAGCGCGAGCTCGCGCGCTTCGACGCCGCGGTGGACACGCTCTACTCGCTCGGCGAGGGCGTGCTGCGCGCGGCGGCGACCATCGAGGTGACGGTGAAGGCGGGGAGCTTCGCGGACCTCGAGGTGGCGCTGCCGGCGGGGATCAACGTGCTCTCGGCGACGGCGCCGTCGCTGCGCGAGCACCGGGTGGTGGAGCCGGCGGCGGCCGGCGGGGCGCGGACGCTCGCGCTCGCGTTCACGCGGGAGATGGAGGGCACCGTGCGGATCGAGGTCGTGTGGGAGAAGGTGCTCGCGCCGGGCGACGGGCCGCTCGAGGTGCCGCTCCTGCACGTGCCGGGCGCGGTCGTCGAGCAGGGGCGCCTCGGGGTGGAGGCGCTGTCGGCGGTCGAGGTGCGGCCGACCGAGGCGGAGCGGCTCCTGCCGATGGACGTGCAGGAGCTGCCGCAGAAGCTCGTGCTGCGGACGACGAACCCGATCCTCCTCGCCTACCACTACGTGCACGCGGACCCGCCGGCGAAGCTCGTGCTGTCGGTGAAGCGGCACGCCGAGATCGCCGTGCAGGTGGCGGCGATCGACCGCGCGGACTACCAGACGCTCTGGACGCGGGACGGGGTGGCGCTGACGCGGGCGCGCTACGTGGTGCGGAACCGCGGGAAGCAGTTCCTGCGGGTGGCGCTGCCGCCGGGCGCGAGCGTGTGGAGCGCGGAGCTCGCGGGGCAGCCCGTGAAGCCGGCGAAGGACGACGAGGACACCGTGCTGGTGCCGCTCCTGAACGCGACGGACCCCTTCGAGGTCGTGCTGGTCTACCTCGTGAAGGGGGAGCCGCTCGGGTTCGCGGGGCGCGTCGAGGCGACGCTGCCGGCGCCCGACCTCGTCGAGACCGAGGCGACGTGGGACGTGTACCTGCCCGAGGACCTCGCGTGGGGCGAGGTCGAGACGAACATGACGGTGGTGGCGCGGCCCGAGGAGGGGGCGTCGGCGGCGCCGCCGAGCGACGTGACGGCGACGGCGGGCGACGGCGCGCGCGAGGTGAGCGGGCAGGCGGGGGTGTCGCCGCTCCGGATCCACGTGCCGGAGCGCGGGAAGCGGCTCGTCCTGCGGAAGCTGCTCGCGAACCAGGGGGCGGAGCGGGCGACGTTCTCGATCCGGTACCGGGGCGAGGGCGCGGGCGGGGCGGGCGCGGCGCTCGTGCTCTTCGGGGCGCTCGCGCTCGGGCTCCTCGCCCTGCGGCTGACGGCGCGCGGGGCGCGCACGGGGCGGGCGACGGCGGCGGTGGTCGCGGTGGCCGGGCTCGCGGCCGTGCTGGTCGGGGCGCTCGTGCTCGGGGCGAGCCTCGCGTGGGCGCTGCCGGCGCTCGGGGTGGCGCTCGTGCTGGCGCTCTGGCGGGCGGCGCGCGGGGCGCGGCGGGAGGTCGCGGCGGCGGCGCCCGCGGAGGGGTAGCGGGCGGCGTCTCCGCGGGGGGGCGGCGCGCTCAGCCGCGCGTGGCCACCGTGAGCTCGATCTTCCTCCCGGGCCGCAGCGTCACGCGCGGCTCGGGGGGTACGGGGAAGCCCGGGCGGCCGTCGAGGCGGAGGTGCTGCGCCAGGTGCGCGAGGACGACCTGCCCCTCGATGAGGGCGAAGTGGTTCCCGACGCAGACGCGCGGCCCGTCGGCGAAGGGGAGGTAGGCGCCCTTCGGGATCTGGGCCTCGCGGTCCGGGGCGAAGCGGTCGGGGTCGAAGCGCTCGGGGACCGGGAAGAAGTCCTCGCGGTGGTGGAGGCCCCAGATGCTGAGCAGGATCGTGGCGCCCTTCGGGATGGCGTGGCCGGCGACGGTCACGTCGGCCGTGGCCTCGCGGCCGACCATGTAGGCCGGCGGGTAGAGGCGCATCGCCTCCTTGAAGACCTGCAGCGCATAGGGGAGGGCCGGGAGGTCGGCGAGCGTGGGCGCCCGGCCGTCGAGGGCCGCGCGCGCCTCGGCGGCGAGGCGCTCGGCGACGTCCGGGTGGCGCGCGAGCAGGTAGAGCGACCACGAGAGCGCGTTCGCGGTCGTCTCGTGACCCGCGACGAAGAGGGTCATGACCTCGTCGCGGACGTCCTCGTCGCTCATCGCCCGGCCGTCGTCCTCATCGCGCGCGGCGAGGAGGCGGCCGAGGAGGTCGTCGCCGGCTGCGTTCTCGCCGCGGCGGCGCTCCGCGATGAGGTCGGCGACGATGCGATCGAGGGTCGCGACGGCGCGGCGCATGCGGACGTGGCGCGGGAGCGGCCACGAGAGCGGCAGGTGGACGAGCGCGCCGACCTCGTGGGCGATGTAGCCGGTGGCGGCGTGGATGGCGGCGCCCGCGGCGCGCGCGTGCTCCTCGGCGGAGGAGCCGAACATCGTCTCGGTCGCGATGGCGAGCGTGAGGCGCGTCATCTCGGCGTGGATGTCGACGGGTCCGGCCCCCGCGCGGGCTGCGAGGCGCTCGCGGAGCGCGTCGGCGTGGCGCGCCATGGCGTCGACGTAGGTGCCGATCTCCTTCCGCCCGAGCGCGGGCGCGACGAGCTTCCGCTGGCGCCGATGGCGCGCGCCCTCGGCGGTGATGAGGCCGTCGCCGAGCACCGGGCGCGAGAAGCGCGCGAGCCCGTAGAACTTCACGAAGCTCGCGGCCTCGCGCTTGAGCACGTCGGCCGCGACCTCGGGGGAGGTGCCGACGAAGAGCGTGCGGCCCGGGACCGGCACGCGCACGAGCTCGCCGCCCTCGCGATACGCGCGCTCGAGGAGGCCGAGGCGGTCGCGGCCGAGCTCCGGCAGGCAGCCGAGGACGGGGAGCCCGCCGCCGAGCGTCGGGATGTCGGTCGAGGCCATGGTCGTGCGGCTCCGGTCGGGGGCTCGGGAGGACGCGCCGCGCGGCGCGACGGGCGTCGGTGCCGCCGGAGGATACGGGGGCGCCGCCGTCGTCGGCAAGGCCCGGGGGGTGGTCGAGAGCGAGCTTGAAGCGCGCTCCAGGCCGTGGCATTCAGGAGCCTTCGAGCGCGGGAGCGAGGACGTGACCCGAGAGGAAGCCGCCGAGGTGCTCGGCGTCGCGCCGCACGCGGCCGGCGACGTGCTCCGGCGCGCCTACCTGCGGGCCGTGAGGCGGCACCCGCCCGAGGCCGACCCGGCGGGCTTCCAGCGCGTGCGGGAGGCGTACGAGCTGCTCACGGGCGGCGTCTCGGCGGCTCGCGTCGCCGCGACCCCGCGCCGCGCGCCGGCCGCCGCGCCCGCCGGCCCGCCGGACCCGCGCGAGGGCGACGTCGTGGCGGAGGCGCCGCCCGACGAGCTCGCGCGGACGCCCGTCCCGGGGGCCATGCGTCGCCCGGAGCTCGCGGAGCTCGTGCGGGACGCCGCCGAGGGGCCCTTCGAGACGCTCGCGGCGCGGGTCGCCGAGATCGAGGCGCGCCTCGCCGCGGCGCCGGTCGAGCTCGACGACGTGCCCGCGGACCTCCTCGGCCGGGTCGTCATGCGACTCGCCGGCATCGGCGCGGGCGACGCCGCGGCCCGCCTCGTGGCGCTCGGGGACGCCGCGGGCGCAGGCCGGATCGGCCCCGAGCGGGTCGCGCCGGTCGACTGGCTGCTCGCGCGCGAGCTCGTCGTCGTCCGCGAGCGCGTCGGCGACGACGCGTGGCGCCTCATCGCGCGCCGCCTCTACCTCGGGGAGCGCGTCGCGGCCGGGTCGACGCTCTTCATGGCGCTCGAGGGGGCGGGGCTCGACATCGACGCGATGCGCGGGAGCGTGCCCCTCCTCCGCAGCCTCGCGGTCACGGCCGCGACCCGGCTCGACCTCCGCCCGCGGAGCCACGCCGGGTGGTGGTTCGGCGCCTTCGTCGCCATGCTGGTCGTGGTCGGCCTCGTCGCGGACCGGGGGAGCCGCCAGGGGGACGGGCCACCGCGCCGGGCCCGACGGCCCGCGAGCTACGTCGCCTCGGTCGATCCCGCCTGGCAGGCGGCCGACGTCGCCCTCGCCGAGGCGACCCGAGGGTGCGCCGCCGCGGACCGCGCCCTCTGCGACGCCGTCGACAGCGCGCGGGGCGAGCACATCCAGTGGCGCTGCGACAGCGCGCTGTCGATCCTCGAGCACGCCGCCCGCGCCTGGCGCGCGCGCCCGCCGACCGCCCGCGAGCGCGCCGTCATCGCGGCGCAGACGAAGCTCTCGCGCTACTGCGCCGAGCGCTTCCGCGACCGGAGGGCGGCGCCATGACGCCGCGCGAGGCCCGCGAGGTCCTCGGCGTCGCCGCCGACGCGGACCGCGACACCGCGCGCCGCGCCTACCTGCGCGCGGTGAAGGCCCACCCGCCGGAGCGGGACCCCGAGGGCTTCCGGCGCGTCCGCGAGGCCTGGGAGACCCTCGACCGCGCGGCGGCCGGCGCCGCCGAGACCGCCGAGCCGGCGACGAGCGAGGCGGGCGCCGCGGACCTCGCGTCCGACGCGTATCGGCGCGACGCCACCGACGACCTCGCCGCCGTCGCGCAGGAGGCGCCGGAGCCGAGGGACGGCGAAGCGGGCCACCTCGCCTGGCTCGTGACGCGCGAGCTCCCCGTGGTCTGGGCGGACCTCGGCGAGCCAGCGCGCGAGGCCGTCCTCTCGGCGATCGACCGCGACACCCTCGCCGAGGTCGGCTGGGTGCTCCATCGGAACGGCTACGCCCGCGCGGCGCGCCGCCGCGCGCTCAGCGAGGCGGCCCCGGTGCTCGGTCAGCTCGTGGAGGCGGCAGCGACCGGGAGCCGCGCGCTGAACGGCGGCAGCGGTGGCGCCGGCGGGGCCGTCGGGGGTGTCCTCTTCGTCGTGTTCCTCGCGACCCTCGCGCGCGCGCTCGGCGGAGCGGGAGTCCCGTCGTTCACGATGCCTCACGCGCCGAGCCTCCGCGAGGTGCACCGGGACCTCGGCCTCCTCGCGGGCGCATGCGACATCCCCGTGCCCGGGATGTGTGCCGAGCTCCACGCCGCCGCCGAGCGCCTCGACGCTGGCGACTGCGCGGGCGCGCTGGCGCTGCTCGTGCGGCCGCATCCGATCGGCCCTGCCCTCGGGCGGTCGTGGGACGCCTTCCTCTTCCGGCGGGGGCAGCTCACGGGAGAGCTCCGCGACCTCTGCAACGAGCGACAGGTCCCCGCCGCCGCGCCGCCCGATCCTCGCGCAATCCGCGATTCTCCCTCCACCACAAGGGACACGACGCCTCCATGAGCACGCCCCCTCGCGCCCCCATCGTCGGCATCGACCTCGGCACCACGAACTCGCTCGTCGCCGTGCTCGTCGACGGCGCGCCGCGCCTCATCCCGAACGCGCTCGGCGAGGTCCTCACCCCGAGCGTCGTCAGCGTCGGCCCCGACGGCGAGGTGCTCGTCGGCGCCGCCGCCCTCGCGCGCGCCACGACGGCCCCCGAGCGCACCGCGCGCAGCTTCAAGCGCGCCATGGGCACGGACCGCGCGTGGGACATCGGCTTCGGGAGCGTGAACGCCGTTCAGCTCTCGGCCCTCGTGCTCTCGGCGCTCAAGGCCGACGCCGAGGCGTACCTCGGCGTGCCCGTGCGCGAGGCCGTCATCACGGTCCCGGCCTACTTCGGGGAGCACCAGCGGCGCGCCACGCGGGCGGCCGCGGAGATCGCCGGTCTCGAGGCGGAGCGGATCATCAACGAGCCCACGGCCGCCGCGCTCGCGTACGGCCTGCACGCGCGCGACGTCGAGCGGCGCGTGGTCGTCATCGACCTCGGCGGCGGCACGTTCGATGTGACCGTGCTCGAGATCATCGAGGGGATCGTCGAGATCCAGGCCACCGCCGGCGACGTGCAGCTCGGCGGGGACGACTTCGTCGAGGCCATCTTCGCGGCGGTCGTCGCCGACGACGGCGTCGCGCCGGCCACCGAGGAGGTCGCCGCGCGGCTCCGCGAGGCCTGCCAGCGCCTCGTCCGCGCGCTGTCCACGGCCGAGCAGGCCACGACGACCGCGCCGCCCCTGCCCGGCGACGCCGGGGCGCGCTCGCTGACGTTCGCGCGCGAGACCGCCGAGGCGCTCTGGGAGCCCCTGCTCGCGCGGATCGCGGCGATCATCCGCCGCGCCCTGCGCGACGGCGCCGTCCTCCCGGGGGCGATCGCCGAGGTGCTGCTCGTCGGCGGCGCGAGCCGCATGCCGTGCCTCGCGAGGACGGCGCACGCGATCTTCGGGAAGGCGCCGAACGCGGCGCTGCCGCCGGACGAGGCGGTCGCGCTCGGAGCGGCCGTCCAGGCCGCGCTCAAGGCCCGTGACGCGAGCGTCGCCGACCTCGTGGTGACCGACATCGCCCCGTTCACGATGGGGATCGCGACGAGCCTCCGCCAAGGCGCCGCCTACGTGAGCGGCCTGTACAGCCCCATCCTCCAGCGCGGCACCACCATCCCGGCGAGCCGCGTCGAGCGCTACCTGCCGATCGCACCTGGGCAACGGCGCCTCTTCGTCGAGGTCTTCCAGGGGGAGAACGCCCTCTGCCAGGACAACGCCGCGCTCGGCAAGGTGGACGTGGCGCTACCGCGCGGGACGGTCGAGGAGCAGGCCATCGACGTGCGCTTCACCTACGATCTCAACGGGATCCTCGACGTCGAGGTGACCGTCGTCGCGACCGGGAAGACCGTCTCGCGCGCCTTCCACGAGGCGCGGTCGGACCTGACGCCGGGCTTCGTCGAGGAGGCGCGGCGGCGCATGGCGCGGCTCAAGGTGCACCCGCGCGAGCACCTCCCGAACCGCGCCGCGCTCGAGCGCGCGAACGCCTGCTACGCGGAGCTGCTCGGCGACCCGCGCGACTTCGTGGGCGTCCAGATCGCCGCGTTCCTGCACGCGCTCGACCGGCAGGAGCCCGATGACATCACCGAGGCGCGGACGCGGTTGAACGACGTCGTCGACTACTTCGCGCGCGGGCTCACGACGTGAGCGCCCGCTGGGGTCCATGGTAGGTTCCCCGCGATGACCGACCACGCCCTCACCGTGCGCCCGGTGACCCGCGACGACGCAGGCGCCATCGCGCTCATCTACAACCACTACGTCGTGGCGACGGTCGTCACCTTCGAGCAGGAGCCGGTCAGCGCGGACGCGATGGCCCAGCGCGTCGCCGACGTCACGGGCTTCGGCCACCCGTGGCTCGTCGCCGAGCGCGACGGGCGCGTCGTCGGCTACGCCTACGCGGGCCCGTGGAAGCTGCGCTTCGCGTATCGCTTCAGCGCGGAGACGACCATCTACCTCGACCCCGACGCGACCGGCGCGGGCGTGGGCACGCGCCTCTACGAGGCCCTGTTCGCCGAGCTCCGCGCGCTCGGGAAGCGCGCGGTGATGGCGGGGATCGCGCTCCCGAACCCGGCGAGCGTGGCGCTCCACGAGCGCTTCGGGATGCGCCGCGTCGCGACCTTCAGCGAGGTCGGGTTCAAGCACGACCGCTGGATCGACGTCGGCTACTGGCAGGTCCTCCTCTGACGTCCGGGCGCGGACCATGGTAGGAGCGGGGCGACGCGACGAACGCGCCTCGCCCTCGCCTCGAGCCGGAGAGCCCGCCATGGACGCCCCTGTCATCGCCTTCCCCGCCGCCGACGCCCTCCCCGCCGACGCCCGCCTGCCCGAAGACAGCTGGTCGATGCGCTGGCTCGTCGACGGCGCCGTGCGCGTGTGGGACGGGCCGGGGGCGGACGTGCTGTCGCCCGTGTGCACGGCGCCCGCGGGTGGCGGCGAGCCTGCGCGCGCCGTGGTCGGCAGGATGCCGATGCTCTCCGGGGACGCCGCCATGGAGGCCCTCGCGGCGGCGAAGCGCGCGTGGGGCGAGGGGCGCGGCGCGTGGCCGACGATGCGCGTCGCGGGGCGCATCAACGCGATGGAGCGCTTCGTCGTCGGGATGCGCGCGCAGCGCGAGGTCGTGGTGCGGCTCCTGATGTGGGAGATCGGCAAGACCCGGAAGGACGCGGAGACCGAGTTCGACCGGACCGTCCAGTACATCGCGGACACCATCGAGGCGGTGAAGGAGCTCGACCGGCAGAGCTCGCGCTTCGTGATGGAGGAGGGCTTCCTCGGGCAGATCCGCCGCTCCCCGCTCGGGGTCGTCCTCTGCATGGGCCCGTTCAACTACCCGCTGAACGAGACGTACACGACGCTCATCCCGGCGCTCATCATGGGGAACACGGTCGTCTCGAAGCTGCCGCGTTACGGCGGGCTCGCGCAGGTGCCGCTGTTCCAGGCGATGATCGACGCGTTCCCGGCGGGCGTGGTGAACGTCATTCAGGGCGACGGCGCGACGACCGTCGGCCCCATCATGGAGAGTGGCGACGTGGACGTGCTCGCGTTCATCGGCACGAGCCGCGTCGCGAACATCCTGAAGCGGCAGCACCCGCACCCGAACCGGCTGCGGTCGATCACGGGCCTCGAGGCGAAGAACCCGGCCGTGGTGTTGCCGGACGCCGACCTCGACGTGGCCGTGCGCGAGTGCGTCTCCGGGGCGCTCTCGTTCAACGGGCAGCGCTGCACGGCCATCAAGCTCGTGTTCGTGCACGAGGACGTCGCGGAGAGCTTCGTCGCCCGCTTCGCGGCGGCGGTCGACGCGCTGCGCGCAGGCATGCCGTGGGAGCAGGGGGCGCAGCTGACGCCGCTCCCGGAGGACGGGAAGGCGGCGCGGCTCCGGGAGCTCGTGGACGACGCGGTCGCGCACGGCGCGCGGGTCGTGAACGCGGGTGGCGCCTCGCTCGCGACGTTCTTCCGGCCGGCGGTCGTGTACCCGGTGACGCCGGGGGCGCGCCTCTACACGGAGGAGCAGTTCGGGCCGGTGGTGCCGGTCGCGGTGTTCCGGGACGACGCCGAGATCGACCACTTCATGCGCGAGTCGGAGTACGGGCAGCAGATCGCCATCTTCGGGCGCGACCCGGCGCGGCTCGGGGCGCTTATCGACGCGCTCGCGAACCAGGTGTGCCGCATCAACCTGAACAGCCAGTGCCGCCGCGGGCCGGACACGTTCCCGTTCACGGGGCGGAAGGACTCCGCGGAGGGCACGCTGTCGGTGACCGACGCGCTGCGGTCGTTCTCGATCCGCGCGGTCGTCGCCACGACGGCGACCGACGAGCACAAGCAGCTCGTGAGCGACGTGGTCGTCGGGCGGAGGTCCCGCTTCCTGTCGACGGATTTCATTTTCTAGCCATCGGGCCTCGGCCTCCGGAGCCGCAGCGTCCTCGCGTCGCCTGCTGATCTCCGCTGTAACTCGATGATCTGCTGGAGAAACCACGGAGGCACGGAGGCACGGAGGGTCTGTCGCGCCACGGAGCTCGCGGTGGGGCCTCGCCCCGGGCCTCCTCGCGGAGGAGGCTCCGGCCCAGGTCGGGCGGGCTCAGCCCCCGTCGTCGGGGGTCGGGACGCCGAGCACCACCTGGCACTCGTAGTGCCGCGACGTCGTGTCCGCCGCGCCCCCCGTCGCCGACACCTTCAGGATGACCGCCGTCGCCGTCGCCGACGGGAAGATCCCGGAGATCACCGCAGGCCGCGACTGCGAGTCCGTCGCCGAGCCGTTCTGGATGGCCGTCCCGTTCGTCTCGTAGAGCGTCGCCGTCAGCCCCTGGAGCCCCGAGCCCAGGCTCGCCGCCCAGCACACCACGTCGATCTTCCGCTTCGGGTTCGCGATGGGGAAGCTGTAGTAGTCCACGTCCGTCTCGACCGGGTCGAGGTCCCCCGCGAACTGGAACACCAGCTGCGTGTCGTCCGTGTAGACCTCCTTCACCTCCTCCGCCGTCTCGAGCGAGTCGTTCGTCGCCCGCTCGAGCAGGAACGACCGGTCCGGCGCCGCGCCCACGAAGTAGAAGTCGCGCTCGCTCCCCGTCGGCGCCGGGTCGTTCCCCGCCGTCACCCACAGCAGGTAGTCCGTCCCGCGCACCACCGGCACGTGCAGCACCGAGTCCTCGTCCACCTCCGACAGGCGCGCGATGATCCGCCCCGGCGCGTCCGCCGTCGTCAGCCGCACCTCGCCCATCTCCGCCGCCGACCCGCTCCCGTACGGGCCCGTCACCCCGCCGCGGAACCCGCGCACCACCATCTCCGCGCGGTACGACTGCCCCGCGAGCCCGCTGATCCCGAGGTCCCCCGGCACCGTGATCGCGTAGACGTCGACGTCCGTCGCGTCCTCGTACGTCCCGAGCGCCACGACCCCCGCGTAGTTGCCCCCCGAGCGCGGGAACGCCAGCGCCGTCGGGTTCTGCTCGTCGTCCCCGTTCTCCGCGTCGCGCGTGACCGACGTCGACAGGTCGCCCACCGCGATCGTGTACGAGCGCTGCGTCTTCGCGATCGGCAGGTAGCAGCCGAAGTCCTGGTCGGGCCGCTCACCCTGGTACGTCCAGCAGTCCCGCACCAGGATGTAGTACGAGCCCGTCTCCGGCAGCATCGTCAGCACGTCGCTGTCGAAGTCGTTCGCGAAGAGCGCGTCGTCCCCGATGGCGACCGTCTTCCCGTCGGTCACCTTGTGGATCGACACCACCGCGTCGATGCCGTCCGTGTTGAACGCCGCGCCCGGCGTCGAGAGCGTCACCCGGATGACCTGCCCCGCCGTGCCCGAGAAGCGGTAGACGTCGTACTCGCCGACGTTCGTGAGCTCCCCGCTGCTCGAGCCGCCCACGTTCACCGCCCCGACGTCGTACGACTCGAAGGGGACGCAGAAGGCCACGGTGTTCGCGTCGTGCAGCGGGCGCCACGGCACGAGCCCCTCGCAGCGCGAGGCGCACCCGCGGTCCGCCGGGCCGCCCGCGACGCAGTTCTGGCCGCACACCCCCGTCTCCGTCTCGCTGTTCCGCGTGCAGGTGAGCCCCGGCTCGCAGCACTCCGCGCAGTCGCACGCGCCGCCGAACGGCACCGTCCCGTCCGAGAGGCAGCTCGACTTCGCCGTGACCACGTTGCGGTAGCAGCTCGTGCCCTCGCCGCACTCGACGTCCGGCTGGAACGGGTCGCAGATCGTGCCGCTCGACGCGCCGCACACGTTCACCCGGAAGCTCCCCGACTGGTACGACCGGCACTCCGTGCCGTTGTCGCAGTCCGCCTTCGTGTCGCAGAACTGGCGGCACGTGCCGGCGACGCAGGCGCCGTCGGCGCAGAAGGGGCCCGCCGCGTGGTCGCAGACGCCGCCGATGGGCACCGCGTCGGAGGCGTGGCACGCGACGGCCTCGCTGCCGACCGTCTCGACGTTCGTGCAGACCTGCCCGCTCGCGCAGCCCGTGTCGCACCCGGGGTAGGGGTTGCACGAGGCGCCCGTGGGCTTCGCGATCCCGCAGCCGGCCACGGCCGTGTCGCCGGCGCCCGTGTCGGCGTCGCCGTCGCCGCCGGTGTCGCCGGGGGCCACCGTGTCGACCGTCGAGGCCGTGTCGCTGCCGCCGCCGCCGCTCCCGCCCCCGCACGAGGCCGCGGGGGCCGCGAGGGCGAGCGCCAGGATGAGGGAGCCAAGCGGGAGTCGGGTCGTCGTCGCCATCCGGTCTTCTCCGGGGTTCGTCGGAGGCGAGACCTTGGCTCGACGGGCCCCCCCAAGTCAACGCCCGACCGCGACGCGCGCGGGGGACCGCGTCACTCGCGCCCCAGGGTGGCAAGCCACTGTCCAGCCGGAGTGCCGCTACTCCACCCACCGGGCGGGCGGACGCGCCGGTGTCGGCCTCCGGAGCCGGTCCCCGACGTGGCACGGCGATTGCGTTTCGAGCCCGCCGTTCCACCCCGTCCCCCCACAACGACGAAGACCAGGAGACCCCCATGACCCGCGTCGCCCTCGCCGTGCTCGCCCTCGCCCTCCCCACCGCCGTCGCCTCCGGCTGCGAGCTCGTCGCCGCCGGCGCCTTCGGCGACTGGGGCCTCGACGACAGCGGCTGGGAGGACGACTGGACCTGGGACGACGGCTGGGGCGCCGGCGACGCGTCCGGGCGCGGGCTCCGCGTCTCGTCGGTCGGCCTCGACGGCGACCTCGGCGGCGCCACGAGCTACGCCGGGCGCGGCGGGAGCGGCGACGGCTACGCCTCCGACTACGGCGGCGGCTCGGTCGAGGTGTGGGCGCAGGGCCCGCGCGGCGCCGCGATGGCCATCTTCGAGACCTACGACGGCGTGCCGTTCGTCGCCCTCGCGCCGGGCGTCTACACCTTCCGCGGCTACGCCGACGGCGTCGACGTCACCGGCTGCGCCGGGTCGCAGCTCTACGACTGGGACGTCGACACCAGCGCGGACGTCGTCACCATCGAGGTCACCGCCGTCCCGGAGGCCCCGGGCAGCGTCGCCGTCGCGTTCGACGCGACGTTCACCCCCCTCGAGGCCGGCGGCGCCGAGCAGCACCTGACCGGCACCTTCGTGGTGACGGACGACGGCGCGACCGTGGCCGAGTGACCCGGGGGGCATCGATCACTTCACGCGCGGCATCTTGTGCGGCGGCTGATAGCGCGGGTCGTAGCCCTGGATCGTGTCGGTGAGCGACCAGTAGCCGTGGTTCACGGCGCGGTGCTTGTTCGACGCGTGGATCTCCGCGGCGTTGACGTCGAGGAGCGCGGCCTCGAGGGCCTCGCGGCGGCTGTTGATCTTCTCGACGCCCTTGGCCGTCGCGTACTGCATGAGCAGCTGATACGACTTCAGCCCGGTCTTGGTGAGGTTCGCGACGATGTTCTTCTTGTCCTTGACGAGCTCGCCGGGGTCGAAGGCCTTGGCGAACGCGTCGAGGTCGGCCAGCGCCTGGGCCTCGGTCGGCGCGATGGTCGCGCTCTGGAGCATCCCGGACACGTCGCCGAACGCGGTGCCCAGGGACTGCCCGTTCTTCTCGAGGTCGTCGTAGACGCCCTTGACCGCGCCGTAGTGCTTCTTGATGGCGTCGACGCCCTTCTCCGTCTTCTTCACGTTCCCCTTCTGGACCTGCTTCCAGGTGCCCTTCACCCCGCTCCGGATCTTCTGCACGTCCTTGATGAGCTTCTTCACGTCGATCGACGCGACGGACTTCGCGGCGTCGTAGATGACCAGCACCTCGTCGAAGGACTGCATCCAGTTGTTGAGGCTCACGATCGTCGCCTCGCTGTAGAACGACTTCTTGACCTCGCCGCGCAGGAAGCCGGCCTCGGCCTGCATCCGGTTCATCGCGCTCCACGTCGACATCCAGAGCGCCCCGAAGCGGGCGTTCACCTTCTTCGCCGCGGACAGGAGCGTCTGGAGCTCCTTCTTCTTGCCCTCGTGATGGGCGTCGAGGAGCTCCTCCTTGAGCTCGTGCGCGAGCGCCACCTGCGGGAGCTCGGCGGTCCGCGCGGGCGCCCCGGTGATCTTCGCCTGCACCGGCGCTTGCTTGCCCGCCCCGGCCCTCGCCGCGCCCGGTCCGCCCTCGCCCGGCGGCGGCGTCAGCGCGCGCGACCCCTCCTCGAAGGTCATCCCCATCAGCTGCACGCGGGTCGGTCCGCCGCTCGCGCCGGCGGGCGTCGTGGTGGTCGGCGCGGGCGCGGACGGGGAGGCGCGGCGCTCACTCTGCGATGAGGTCACGGCGGTTGAGGCGACCAAGGGCGGCTCCGGGAGCGAGTGATCTCCGAAGCTATCCGGGGCGCCTCGTCGGAGGTGATGCTCGTTCCGCGCTGCGCGCGCTTTGAGCACCTCTGCTCACCGCGTTCAGCCGAGCTCGTTCAGGGCCATGTCGTCCGCGGCCTGGCGGCGGCTGACGGCGCCCAGGGTGCGCCACGCGATGACGAGCGTGACGCCGACGGCGAGGAGGCCGGTGATCGAGACGGCGCGCACCAGCAGCGCGAGGCCGGCCGTCGCGCGCGGCGTGATGAGGATGGCCGCCACGGTCGCGCCGGCGTTCCACCAGAAGGCGCGGCGCGCCATCGTGGCCGCGGCCCTGGCGCGGAGCTCTGCCGCGACGACCGCCCCGCGCGAGGCCGCCATGAGCCCGAAGTAGATGAGCGCGACCCCCGCGAGCTCTCCGGCGAAGACCGCCACGCCGCCGCCGAGGAGCCCCGTCGCCTCGATGGTGGCGCTCACGGGGCGCCCCGCGCGCGCGACCGCCACGGCGGCTCCCGCGACGCAGGAGAAGAGGCCGAGCGGCGCCATCAGCGCGTCGTTCAGCGACAGATCCACGCCCACCACGGTGATGGCGACCATCGCCGCGACGAGCGTCGTCGGCGCGACGGCCGCGAGCGTCGCGAGCCGGAGCCGCCCGAGGGCCGCCCGCGCGGGTCGCCGGGCGCGCGCCGCGTCCTCCGCGAGCTCCCGCTCTTCCTCGGGTGTCACGGGGTCGCGGAAGGATCCCGCCACCTCCGCCGCCACGGGCGCCTCGACGCCCGAGCGCGCCGCCGCGCGGGCGACCACGAGCGCGCCGAGCCGATCGTCGAAGCGAGGCCGCGCAGTGAGGCGGCGTCGACGTCGGCGGCCTCCCCGCGCGCGAGGGCGCGGGCCCCCTCGATGAGCGCTTCGACCCGGGCGCCGAGCGCCGGCGGCACCGCGATCGCGCGCTGCCCCGCCGACGAAAGGAGCGCCTCGACCCGCTCCGGCGCGGCGCCGCGGGCGACGAGCCCGACCGCCGCCGCGATCTGGAGCTGACAGCGCTCGACCGTCGGGCCGCCGAGCTCGTGGCCCAGGCGCTCGAGCTCGCGCGTCGCGCCCGCGCACGCGAGCGCCGTGAGCCGCGTCTGCTGCATCGCGAACCCGACTCGCCGCGCCTCGACCGGGGGGACCAGGCGCCGCGCGGCCTGCGCGGCCTCCCGCCAGTAACCGCTCGCGAGCAGCGCCGCGATCCGGCGCGTGGCCGCGCCGCGGACGGCCGCGACCACGAACGGCGCGGCCACGGCCACGGCGGCGAAGACCACGACGAGTACGACGCTGATCCGATCTCCGGCGCTCACGTTCCCTCGCGCGTGACGACGCGGGCCCCCGACGACCACGCTCCCGCCAAGCTACTCGGGACTCCAGGCCGCGCGCAACCCGTCCCCCGCGCGGCCTACTTCTTGTTCCCGCCGCCCGAGTCGCCCTGGTAGGTCACCGTCTCGATGAGCATCATCTCGGACGCCTTCGCCTGCCCGAGCGCCGCCTTCGCCTGCTCGAACTCCTTCGGGTCGTCCTTCGCGCCCGGGTTCCCGCGGTGCTTGTAGAGGTAGATGTTGAGCGTCTTCTGGCCGGTCTTCTCGAACCACTTCTTCGCGAGCTCCTGCTTGCGACCCTCCGTGAAGACCTTCCCGTAGTCGGTCGGCGTCGGCCACGCGTAGAAGAGCCCCATGTAGGCGTTGGGCTTGGCCGTGAGCATCTGCAGCTCGTTCCAGTTGCCGAGCGCCTCGCCCTTCTGCTTCAGCGAGTTCTGGTCGGTCACGACGCCGTGGAAGCCCTTCTCGACGTCGATCTCCTTGATGCCGCGGTCCTTCGTCGTGATGGGCTTCTGGTTGCCGCTCATCACGTCGCCCGGCGCCATCAACATCGAGCTGTCCTCGTTGGTCAGCACGTTGTCGACCATCTTCGACGGGTCGAGCAGGAACCCCATGTTGCGCCCGCCGAAGCAGCGCATCGACGCGTCCTGGCGGATGTAGGAGTACTTCTCGAGGTAGAACTGGCGCTGCTTCAGCTCCTCCTGCGTCGCGTTCTCGCTCGGGATGCTGTTCAGGAACGTGTCGAGCTCGCTGTGCGAGGCCACCGCCCGCATCAGGAGCCCGCCCTTGCCGTCCATCTTCTCGAAGCGCTTCGTGACCTCGTCGCCCTGCTGCTGCGTCTTCGGGAGCTTCGCCGGCCCCTCCACGCCGCCGACGCGCTGCACGGTGTTCTCGAGCACCAGCGCCTTCAGCCGCTCGTCGAGGAGCTTCTCCATGTCCTCCGCCGTCGACGTCGGCTGCAGCGCCGAGACGAGGTTCTCGAGGATCTTCTCCGCGTCGCGCGCGAGCTTGGGGTGCGTCTTCGTGACCTGCTCCACCTTCGCCTTGCCGACGTCGTTCTTCCACCGCACGTAGCGGATCCCGCTCAGCGGCTGCCCCGTGCCCTTCGGCTTCTCCGTCGTGCCCGACGTCTCCTTGCCGCCCTGCTCGACGCTCGGCTTCTTCTCGTTGCTCGGCTTCACAGGCGGCCGCTGCACGATCTTCCGCGGCTCGGGCTTCTGCGAGCTCGGCGTGGGCGTCGTCTCCTTCGGCGTCGTCTCCTTCGGGGCCGTGTCCTTCGGCGGCGTCTCCTTCGGCGTCGGCGTCGGCTTCGAGGTCACCTGCGGCTCGCGCTTCGGCACGACCTTCGGCACCTCCTTCGCGATGACCTTCGGCACCTCCTTCGGCGTGCTCTCGACGACCTTCTCCTGCTCCTTCGGCGTGATCGTCGGCTCGCTCTGGACCGAGGTCTGGTTGATGAGCGCCTCGAGCCGCTGGATCAGGAGCTCCGTCAGCGTCTCCTCCGGCGTGTCCTGCTGGTTCGACGACGCCATCTCCTCGAGGATCCGGTCGGCCTCGGTCCCGAGCTTCTGCGGGAGCTTCTGCTTGGCCTCCGAGACCTTCTGGCCGCCGACGCGGTTCCGCCACTGGTTGAACTTCACGTTGCTCAGGCGCTGCACGGGCCCCATCGCGCCCCCGGCGGCGCTCCCCGCGGCGCCGAGGAGGCCCTCCGCCGACCGCCCGGCGACCACCGCGTCGGCGACCCGGTCCGCGTGCTGCTCGTACGCGTCGCCCGACTTCCCGACGCCCCCCGCCAGGGACACGCCCGACCGCTGCTGCACGACGTGCGCCGCCTCGTGCGCGGCCGTGTGCAGGTCCGGCGCCGCCCCGAACACGACGTGGTTGCCCGTGGCGTACGCCTCCGCCCCCATCGCCGCCGTGGCCTTCGACGCCTCGCCGCCGACGTGCGCCTCGACCGAGCTCACGTCGTGCGCGCCGAACGCCGCCTGGATCCGCGCCTGGTGCGGCAACGGCCCGCCGCCGCCCGCGACCCCGCGCGCCGCCGCCTGGTGCACCGCCGCCGCGCCGCCGCCGGCCCCGTCGCCCTTCTGCTGGACGGGCTGCAGGGCGGCCTCCTGCGCGCCCACGTCGAGCCCCGCGAGGGAGCGTTTGAGCTGCACGCCGGCGGACTGGACGTCCTCTTGCTTCGGGGCGGCAGCGGCACCGTGGACGAGCTCGTCGAGAACGCGGGGCATGGCACTTCCTGGCGCTGGAGTGGGGACACCGGCGCGCCCGACGATCGGCGCGTCACCCCCTCGGCGAGGGGAGACGCGCGCCGCGCGGGGGCGACGCGGACGTCTCGGTCGGTAGCACACTCCCCGTCATCCCTACAACGGCTGGAACGTTTCCGACGACGCCGCCGGGAGCGCGGTGCTCGCCATGCCCGCCTGGCGCAGCTAGACCGATCGTTCTGCCAGGGGATCGCGGCGCGATGTCACCTGCCAAATAGTGCATGTGACACGATCCGCCGCGACGGTCCTGCCATCTGCCCCCTCGCTACTCGTCGTCCTCGTCCGCCGCGGCCTTCCCGTGGAAGTAGCGGTCGAGCGGCGGCGCCATGTTCGCCGGGATGTTGTCGCCCCAGGCGTCGCCGCCGATGGTGTACCCCGTGCTCGCGAGGTCCGGGCCGACCTCGTAGAAGACCGGGATGGCGCTCCCATCGTAGCCGGCGTCGCTGAGCTCGCTCCCCCACGCCTCCTCGACCGAGAACCGCACGATGTACGTGCCGTCGAACGCCTTCGCCATGCGCGGGTCGCCGAGCGACTTCGCGAGCGCCTGACAGGGCTCGCACCAGTCCGCGTGGAGCTCGACGAAGAGCCGCTGCCCGCGCTCCTTCGCCGCCTTCTGCGCGGCCGCGAGCTGTGACTTCAGGCTGCCGTCCGCCTTCTTCCCGATGACCAGCGTGTGCTTCGGGCCCGCCGGCGCCTCGGCCTCCCGCGGCGCCTCGGCCTGCGGCGCCGCCTCGTCCTGCGGCGCTGCGGTCATCTTCTCCGGCGCGGGTCCGGTGGCGGCCTTCCCGCCGCACGCGGGCCCCGCGAGGGCGCTCGCGGCGAGGAGGGCGAGGAGGTGGCGGCGCGTGCTCATCGTCATGGTCGTGCTCCTTGTGACGTCCGGTCGAGAGGGACACCCGACGCGACGCGCGGGCGCAATCGAAAGCTGGGCCGGGGCGCCAGCCTCTCAGCGCGCCTCGGCCGCGTGCAGCGCGAAGCGCAGGTGGATCGGCAGCCGCTCGGGCAGCGGGGCCTCCGTCGGGATCCCCCAGACGCCCTTGATGAGCTCG
Source organism: Deltaproteobacteria bacterium (assembly GCA_020632715.1). Classification (GTDB taxonomy): domain Bacteria; phylum Myxococcota_A; class UBA9042; order PHBI01; family PHBI01; genus JACKFA01. Next base: position 82,989 of record JACKFA010000012.1, on the reverse strand, counting down.
CCGATCCCGTCGCGATCGATGCCCGCGACCGCCACGATGATGTCCGTGAGCGTCTCGCTCGCGATCTCCCCGGCGAGGTCCGCCGTCTCCGCCGCCGCCGGCAGCCCCGCCGCCGGCGTCAGCCGCAGCTCCGGCGCGAGGAGCGGGAGGTCTGCGACCTTGGTCCCGTCGGTGCCGTAGACCGCGATGGGGTAGCTCGCGGCGGTCTGCGCCCAGCCGTCGGCGTCCACGTGCGCCGTCAGCGCGAGCTCCGTGCCGGCGTCGGGCAGCGCGTTCAGGTTGCGGTCCTGCGCGAGCACCACGGTCAGCGCCTTCGTCCCCTCGTCCCAGCCCGTGAGGCCGACGAGGAGCTGCGGCACGAAGCCCTTCAGCAGCGTCGAGAGGAGGTCGCTCTCGGGGACGAGCACCGTGAGGTCGTCCGCGCTCGCGAGCAGGAGCGCGTCGGGCGCCGTCACCCACGCCTCGACCTCGCCGTCGAAGACCTGCGCGATGACGCGCGCGAGCTGCTCGTTCCGGCGCGTCCAGAAGTAGCCGGTGTGCGTCTCCCAGAGATAGCCGAAGGGGTAGCTCGTGAGCGACTCGGGCTTCTCCTCGTACAGGAGCTCTGCGGCGTCGCGGTAGTGGGCCTCCTCGGCGTGGATCTCCGCCATGACGTCGGCCGTGATGGCCTCCGCCTCGGCGAGCTTCGCCTCGGCGAGCGGCCGGTCGCCGGCGCGCGCGGCGTCGACCCCCGCGTAGAGCGCGAGCGTTTGCTCGATGCGCTTCACGAAGAGGTCGAACACGCGGTACTGCTCGGCGTAGAGCGCCTCGCCGGGGTCCGGCGCCGGCATCGCCGCGACGATGGCGGCGTACGCGTCGCGCATCGCCCCGAGGTTCGCGATGTCGCCGGCGAGCCAGGCGGCGTGCGCGTCGTCGTCGAACGCGAGCACCTTCTGGAAGGAGAGCTTCGGGCGGCGCGCGAGGATCCCGGCGGCCTCGCCGAGCTCGTCCTGCGGCAGCTCCCCGGCGAGGTAGAACACGAGGAGCGCGTCGGTGTCGTAGAGATCGTGCACCTGCCGGTCGGTGAACGCCTTCACGGCGGTCTTCACCGCCTCCGCGCGCGCCCCGTAGACGGGCGCGAGCCACGCGACGTACTGGTCCCACGTGAGCGACGCGTCCCACGTGGCCCGCGTGAGGTAGTGGTCGTACTGCCAGTACGTCCACTCCCGCCCCGTCGTGAACGTGACGTGCCCCGTGACGGCGTGGGGCGCGGCGCCGGCCGTGAAGCGCGCGATGTCCTCCTCGCGCGAGCGCCCCGTGATGGGCAGCGCGAGCGGCAGGTTGTCGTCGAAGCCGAGCCACCACGCCGTCTCGGGCAGGAACACCTGCTCGCGGCCCTGCTGCTCGGCGGCGGCGACGAACTCGAGCTGGTGGTCGAAGTCCTCGCACGAGTAGACCGGGGCGGGGCGGCCGAACGCGTAGAACATGGTGGTGTGGACCCAGCCGGCGACGCCGAGGTCGGCGCGGAGCGGCAGGTGATAGAAGTAGCCGCCGTCGTCGGCGAGGAGGTCGCAGGGGATGTGGATCCAGGCGCCCGCGCGCACGCCCGGCCAGCGCTCGCGGAGGTGGGCCATCGCGGCGTCGAGCCAGGTCACGACGGCGTCGTCGTCGGGCTTCGTGAACTCGCTCGTGCCGATCTGGAACGTCACGAAGCGGAGCCCGCCCGCGAGCACGCGGTCGAGGTTGGCCGCGATCTGCGCGGGCGCGTCGAGCTCCGAGGTCGGCTCGACGAGGCGGAAGTTGTTCTGCTGCTGGTCCACGAAGGAGAGCACGCAGCCGACCTCGACGCCGTGCGCGCCGGCCTCGGCGGCGATGTCGGCCATGTAGGGGGCCCACGCGGCGAGGTCGACGGTCTTCAGCATGTGGAAGCTGAGCGTGTTCTGGCGGTTCCGCGCCATCCAGCGGATGAGGTGCGACGCGAGCTCGCGCCGGCTCGGGTCGCCGGGGCGGAGGAGCACGTCGCTCGCGACGATGGGGTGCTGCGTGTGGTGGTGGTAGCCGCGGCGCGCGAAGGCGGGGGCGCGCGCGACGCCGGCCGCGCCGTAGTCGGGGAGGGCGGCGGCGGCGTAGGGGATGACGTGCGCCTCCTCGGGGTGGATCCAGCGGGCGCCGAGGTCCGCCGCGACGTCGTAGAGACCGTACATGGCGCCGACCTCGGTGCGCGCGGTCACGGTGACGTCGCCGCGGGCGGAGGTCGCGAGGCGGTAGCCCTCGTCGCCGAGCTCGGCCGCGGCCCCGTCGAGGGCGACGGTGACGGAGAGGGCGGGGTCGGCGGCGTCGACGGTGGCGCCGAGCGCGGCGCGGAGCGTGTCGCGGAGGTCGGTGACGGCGTCGGCGAGGCCGGGGCCGACGCCCGCGGGGGCCACGACCGCGACGTTCAGGGCGCCGTCGGCGGTGACGAGGGGAGCCGGGGCGGCGGCGCCTCCGTCGTCGCCGCAGGCGGGGGCGAGGGCGAGGAGGAGCGCGCAGGACGCGGCGAGGAGGGCGTTCGTGAGGTCGGGGCGGCGCATGGTCGCGGAGCATAGCGGCCGCGGTGTCGGCGAGCCAAGCCGCGCGTGGCGGCGTCGTCACCCGTCGGGGTCGCGGCGCCCGCTCGCGAGGGCGCGCCGCGACGGGCTCCCGGACTTCCTGAGGATGGAGGCGACCTGGTTCGCGACGGTGTGGGCGGAGCGCGCGCGGAGCTGGGCGATCTCGGCGTTCGAGAGGCCGCGCCGGAGGAGCTCGAGCACGTCGCGCTCGGCGGCGGTGAGGGTGTCGGGGGCGGCGCTCGCGGCGGTCGCGCCGAAGAGGGCCGAGGCGACCTGGGTGAGCGCGACCCGCGAGCGGAGGCCGACCTTGGCGGCGGCGCGCGCGAGGGCCGCCGAGACGGTCGCCGGCGAGAGGCCGAGGGCGTAGCCGATGCCCTTCCCGGTGAAGCCGCGCGCGGTGAGGCGGAGGACGTCGGCCTCGCGCGGGGTGAAGCGGGCGTGGGGGCGCGCGCTCGGGGCGTTCTGGATGAGCAGGTAGTAGCGCTTGCCGTCGGTGTCGTCGATGGGGACGACGCTGAAGCGGCCGTCGGCGAGGGCCTCCCAGCCGAGCGCCCCGTCGAGCCCGGCGCGGTGCGCGCGGAGGCGGCTCTTCTCGATGGAGACGACGCGCGCCGCGAGGCGCTCGCGGTGTTGCTGGGGCTCGTGTGCGGGTGCGAGATGGAGGAGCCGCCCCGATGGTGAAACGACAGCAGATACGAGTTGTTCGGGTTGTGTGCGGAGGCGAAAAGCGCTGTCGGAGTGGGCGACGAAGCGGTGGAAGAGGCGCAGCTCCTGGCGCGAGAGCGCCTGCTTCGCGCGGATGGGCGCCCAGCAGAGCACGATGACGCCAGGCGCCGGGAACGCGAAGAGCGCCATGGAGTTCCCGAGGCCGAAGTCCCGGTGGTAGCCCTCGAAGGCGGAGATCTCGTGCCGGTCGAGCTCCCGGCTGAAGCTCTCCTTCGTGACGACCGGGGTCCGGGGGTAATAGAAGAGCCGGAAGAGGTCGCGAGGCATCCGCTCGATCTCCCTCGTGGCGGCGATCGACGCGATGACGTCGGCGACGTTCGAACCGGAGACGGCGGTGACGAGGAGGTTCCGGTTCTCGAGGTCGTCGTCGTGGGTGAGGACGCCGAAGCCGACGCCGTTGTCGACGTGGAGCACGGCGTCGACGCTCGTCGCGACGGCCGCGAGCCACGCCTCGAGGTCGGGCTCTGGGCGATACAGCGTCTCGATGACCGACACGAAGTCGCAGCGCTCACGGACGATGGAACGACCCATGGCTGACCTCGGGCGAGGCGCGGGTGGAACGCTCTGAAGTGCGGGCTGGACTCGACTGTATCATCCGGTGGCGCGGGCCGATAGTGTCACCGCGCACCTTTCAATAGGCGCTCAGTACCATTTGGCGCGGGTTTGCGCGCCGCGTGAAGAAATGACTATGGCCGGACCCCGGTATCTGGGTTCAGCCTGGGGCGTACCGTCTCGAGCCTGCGCGACCCGATGTGCCGGGGTGTCTTCGGCGAGGCCGGCGTCCGCGCGGGCGACGACCCTCGGGGGTAGGCCATGACCTCGCCATCGTTCGCCGTTCGCGCCGCCGTCGCGGGCGCGCTCCTGCTGTCACTCTCGGGCGCCGCGCGGAGCGCGGACCCGAAGACCTACTTCACCGCGAACTCGCGCTGCTGGGACTTCTCGACCCAGCAGGGGACGCTGTCGGCGCAGTGCATCATGTGCTCGTCCTGGTACAACAACAACGGCAACACGATGGCGGACGCGCTGACGCACGTGTCGTGGTCGCCGTCACCGACGCTCGGCGCGGTCGGCTGCGCCACGGACACGGGCGGTGTCACGGCGACCGTCGGCACGTCGGCCACGCTGCGCATCACGGGCCCCGACGGGACGCCCGTCCCCACGACGGTCCACTGGGCGGTGAGCGTTCGCTACAACAAGCCCCAGTGCTCGGGCGGCGCGTACGTCGGGATCGGGGACAAGCACATCGAGGTCGAGCGCGGGAGCCTGAGCGGCGTGATCTCGGCCACCTCGCAGAGCGGCGACAACCTCCTGAACGAGGTGGCGGCGACGGTGACCTGCCGGGGCTGCACGTACACGCGGGACGAGGACGGCAACTACGTCTGGGCGAACTGTCACAACGAGGGCGAGGCGATCGCCGACCCGAGCGTCGAGGTCGACCCGCGCTGGCCCTACGCCTCGCTCTACACGGTGGAGACCTTCGACGCCGACGTCGGGGGCTGGGTCCCCGTGGTGCCGCCCGATCCGGACGTCGACGACGACGGGTTCGACGCGCGGGACGGGGACTGCGACGACTTCGATCCGGCGATCCACCCGGGGGTCGACGAGGTGCCGGACAACGACGTCGACGAGGACTGCAACGGGGGCGACGGGCACGTCAGCGGGGCGGACGACGGCGAGGGGTGTGTCGAGGACGCGGACTGCGCGAGCGGGACGTGCGTGACGGGGATCTGCTGCGAGAGCCGCTGCGGGGACGGGGCGCCGGACGACTGCCAGTCGTGCCTCGGGGCGGAGACGGGGCTCGCGGACGGGGTGTGCGCGCCGCTCGCGGCGGGGGTGGTGTGTCGGGAGTCGACGGGGGCGTGCGACTTCGCGGAGACGTGTGACGGGGTCGACGTCCTGTGTCCGGGCGACGCGCAGCGCTGGGCGGGGGACGTGTGCCGGCCGAGCGCGGGGGTGTGCGACCCGGAGGAGCGGTGCGAGGCGGTCGGGGGTGGGTCGGCCATGCGGATGGCGTGCCCGGATGACGTCGTGCTGCCGACGGACGGCGACGGGGCGGCGTGCGCGACGGGGCTCGGGGGGCGGTGCGACGAGGGCGTGATGCAGTGTGGGGCGTGCGTCGCGACCGCGGCGGTGGCGGAGACCTGCAACGGCGAGGACGACGACTGCGACGGCGTCACGGACAACGGCTTCGAGGGGGTCGGGGACTTCTGCTTCGTGGGGCAGGGGGCGTGCACGGTCGGCGGGTGGATGGCGTGCGACGCGGACGGCGCGGGGGTGCACTGCGAGGGGACGCCGTACGACCCGGAGGAGGAGCGGTGCGACGGGCAGGACAACGACTGCGACGGGGAGACGGACGAGGACTTCCCGGAGCTGGGGCTCCCGTGCGCGGACGGGGAGGGGGCGTGCGCGGCGAGCGGGGCGTGGGCGTGCTCGGTGTTCGGCGACGGGGCGACGTGCAGCGCGTCGCCGGGGTCGCCGGGGGAGGAGACGTGCAACGGGGTCGACGACGACTGTGACGGGGTGGTCGACAACGTGGTGGGGGAGGCGTGCGCGGACGGGTGCCCGGAGGACCCGGCGAAGACGGCGCCGGGGGTGTGCGGGTGCGGGGTGGCGGACGACGACGGGGACGGGGACGGGGTGGCGGACTGCGTGGACGGGTGCCCGGCGGACGGGGCGAAGGCGGAGGCCGGGGCGTGTGGGTGCGGGGTGGCGGACGAGGATGGTGACGGGGACGGCGTCGCGGACTGCGTGGACGGGTGCCCGGGGGACGGGGCGAAGGCGTCGGTGGGGGTGTGCGGGTGCGGGGTGGCGGACGACGACGGGGACGGGGACGGCGTCGCGGACTGCGTGGACGGGTGCCCGGCGGACGTGTGGAAGGTGACGGCGGGGGCGTGCGGGTGCGGGGTGGCGGACGACGATGAGGACGGGGACATGACGCCGGACTGCCTGGACGGGTGTCCGGGGGATCCGGGGAAGATCGGGCCGGGGCGGTGCGGGTGCTACGTGGTGGACGTGGACTCGGACTCGGACCTCGAGCCGGACTGCCTCGACGGGTGCCCGTATGACGCGGGGAAGGTGGCGCCGGGGGTGTGCGGGTGCGGGGTGGCGGACGCGGACGGTGACGGGGACGGGACGGTGGACTGCCAGGACGGGTGTCCGGCGGACGGCGGGAAGGTGAGCGAGGGCGCGTGCGGGTGCGGGGTGTCGGACGCGGACGGGGACGGTGACGGCGTCGCGGACTGCCAGGATGGGTGCCCGGCGGACGGCGGGAAGCAGACCCCTGGGGTGTGTGGCTGCGGCGTGGCGGACGCGGACGGTGACGGTGACGGCGCCGCGGACTGCGTCGATGGCTGCCCGAGTGACGCCGGGAAAGTCGCCGCGGGGATCTGTGGATGCGGTGTCTCCGACGCGGACGGGGACGGCGACGGCGCCGCGGACTGCGTCGACGGCTGCCCGAGCGACGGGAACAAGGTCGCGGCCGGGGTGTGCGGCTGCGGTGTCTCCGACGCGGACGGCGACGGCGACGGGACGGCGGATTGCCAGGACGAGTGCCCGGCGGACGCGGCGAAGACCGCGGCGGGCGTCTGTGGTTGCGGCGTCTCCGACGCGGACGGCGACGGCGACGGCGCCGCGGACTGCGTCGACGGCTGCCCGAGCGGACGGAACGAAGACGGCGCGGCGGGCGGGTGTGCGGCTGCGGCGTCTCCGACGCGGACGGCGACGGCGACGGGACGGCGGACTGCCAGGACGAGTGCCCGAGCGACGGACGAACGAAGACCGCGGCGGGCGTGTGTGGTTGCGGCGTCTCCGACGCGGACGGCGACGGCGACGGCGCGGCGGACTGCGTCGACGGCTGCCTGAGCGACGGGAGCGCGGGTCGCGGCGGACGGCGTCGCGGCTGCGGCGTCTCCGACGCGGCTGCGGCGGCGGACGGCGACGGCGACGGGACGGTGGACTGTCAGGACGAGTGCCCAGCGGATGGCGGGAAGGTCGCGGCCGGCTGCGGGGGCGTGTGGCGTGGCTGCGGCGTCTCCGACGCGGACGGCGACGGCGACGGACTGCGGACTGCCAGGACGGTGCCCGAGCGGACGGGGCGAAGGTCGCGGCCGGGGTCTGTGGCTGCGGCGTCTCCGACGCGGACGGCGACGGCGACGGGACGCCGCGGACTGCGTGGACGGCTGCCCGAGCGGACGGGAGCAAGGTCGCGGCCGGATCTGTGGCTGCGGCGTCTCCGACGCGGACGGCGACGGCGACGGGACTGTGGACTGCCAGGACGAGTGCCCGGCGGACGGCGGGGAAGGTCGCGGCCGGGGTCTGCGGCTGCGGCGTCTCCGACGCGGACGGCGACGGCGACGGCGCCGCGGACTGCGTCGACGGCTGCCCGAGCGACGGGAACAAGGTCGCGGCGGGATCTGTGGCTGCGGCGTCTCCGACGCGGACGGCGACGGCGACGGGACGGTGGACTGCCAGGACGAGTGCCCGGCGGACGCGGCGAAGACCGCGGCGGGCACGTGCGGCTGCGGCGTCTCCGACGCGCGGACGGCGACGGCGACGGCGACTGCGGACTGCGTCGACGGCTGCCCGAGCGACGGGAACAAGGTCGCGGCGGGCGTCTGCGGCTGCGGCGTCTCCGACGCGGACGGCGACGGCGACGGGACGGTGGACTGCCAGGACGAGTGCCCGGCGGACGCGGGGAAGGTCGCGGCGGGGGTCTGCGGCTGCGGCGTCTCCGACGCGGACGGCGACGGCGACGGCGCCGCTGACTGCTGCGTCGACGGCTGCCCGAGCGACGGCGAGCAAGGTCGCGGCGGGGTCTGCGGCTGCGGCGTCTCCGACGCGGACGGCGACGGCGACGGGACGGTGGACTGTCAGGACGAGTGCCCGGCGGATGGCGGGAAGGTCGCGGCGGGGGTCTGCGGCTGCGGCGTCTCCGACGCGGACGGCGACGGCGACGGCGCCGCGGACTGCGTCGACGGCTGCCCGAGCGACGGGAGCAAGGTCGCGGCCGGGGTCTGTGGCTGCGGCGTCTCCGACGCGGACGGCGACGGCGACGGAACGGTGGACTGCCAGGACGAGTGCCCGGCGGACGGCGGGAAGGTGACTCCTGGGGCCTGCGGCTGCGGCGTCTCCGACGCGGACGGTGATGGCGACGGCGCGGCGGACTGCGTCGATGGCTGCCCAAGTGACGCCAGGAAAGTCGCCGCGGGGATCTGTGGCTGCGGCGTCTCCGACGCGGACGGCGACGGCGACGGCGCCGCGGACTGCGTCGACGGTTGCCCGAACGACGGGAACAAGGTCGCCGCGGGAGTCTGCGGCTGCGGTGTCTCCGACGCGGACGGCGACGCCGACGGCGCCGCGGACTGCGTCGACGGCTGCCCCGCCGACCCCGCCACCGCCGGCCCCTGCGTCGTCGACCAGGACGGCGACGGCGTCGACGACGACGACGACAACTGCCCCGCCACCCCCAACGCCGACCAGGCCGACGCCGACAGCGACGGCCTCGGCGACCCCTGCGACCCCGACGACGACGACGACGGTGTCCCCGACGCCGCCGACCTCTGCCCCCTCGTCCCCGACCCCGACCAGCTCGACGCCGACCACGACGGCCTCGGCGACGCGTGCGACCCCGACGACGACGACGACGGCGTCCCCGACGACCTCGACGAGTGCCCCGGCGGCCGCGACGACCTCGACCAGGACGGCGACGGCCTCGCCGACTTCTGCGACGCCTGCCCCGTCGACTACGCCAACGACTCCGACGGCGACGGCGCCTGCGACAGCGACGACCCCTGTCCCCTCGACCCCCTCGACCTCCGCGACGCCCTCGGCCACTGCAGCGCCGACCCCTGCCTCGCCACCGGCGACAGCGACGGCGACGGCGCCTGCGACGACATCGACCCCTGCCCCCTCGACGCCGAGAACGACGCCGACGGCGACGGCGTCTGCGAGGTCGCCGACAACTGCCCCATCCGCCCGAACCCCGACCAGGCCGACGCCGACCACGACGGCCTCGGTGACGCCTGCGACCCCTGCACCGACCCCGACCGCGACGGCGTCTGCGCCCCCCTCGACGCCTGCCCCGGCACCATCCTCCCGGAAACCATCCGCGACCTCGGGCTCCTGCGCTGGGCCGACATCGACGGCGACCGCGTCTTCGAGACCCGCGGCCTCACCGCCCTCCTGCCCCGCGTCACCCTGCGCGAGACCCGCGGCTGCTCCTGCCAGCAGATCGTCGACGCCTGGCACCTCGACGCCCGCCAGCGCATCAGCGGCTGCCTCACCGCGACGATGCTCCTGTGGATCCTCCTCCACTGAGCCAGGCCGCGCGCCGCGCCCGCCTACCCCGCGTCGCCCCCGGGCATCAGCGAGCGCGCGTACATCTCGGTGAGCGCGGTCACCACGTCCGCCTGGTCGCGCCCCGCGAAGCGGTTCGGGACGAGGCCGCCCGCCATCAGCGACGCGAGCCCGTGCACCATCGCCCACGCCCCATAGAGCACGGCGTCCGCGCGCTCCGGAGGGCAGAAGCCCTCCCGCACCGCGCGCGTGATGGCGCCCTTCAGCGGCCCGTACGCGACCTCGCGGGCGCGCGACAGCTCGGGATCGTCGATGCGCAGCAGATCCTCGCGGAACATCAGCTGGAACGCCTCGGGCTCCGCCCGCGCGAAGCTCGCGTACGCCCGCCCCGTCGCCGCGAGCGCCGCGCGCCCGTCGGCCGCGCCCGTCGCCGCCGTCGCCATCGCCTCCGCGAGCCGCAGGAAGCCGCGCGCCGCGAACGCCGCGAGCATCCCCGCGCGATCGCCGAACAAGGCCCCCGGCGCGCCGTGCGACACGCCCGCCGCGAGCGCCACCTGCCGGAGCGACAGCCCGCCGATCCCGTCCCGGCCGAGCACGACGGCCACCGCGTCGAGGAGCGCTTCCCTGGCTGGCTTCGGGGTCGACAATTCCGCCACCTGTCCGTGGCCCCTTGGTCGCATGGTCGTCGTGGCGAGGCAAGCCGCGCGAGCGCGAGGCGCCGGAGCACGCCCGCCGTGATCGACCGAAACCGCTCGAGTTTTAGCCGTAAACGACCGTAGGCGCTGTAACGGGCACCGCGGCGCGCGCCGCTCGCCCCCTGCGAACGACGAGGAGCCCACGCCCATGACCGACTTCCGCCCCGGCGAGTTCTTCGTGCTCGGATTCGACGGCCTCCACGAGCCCGTCGCGCGCCTGCGCGGCCTCGCCGAGCGCTACGGCCTCGGCGGCGTCTGCCTCTTCGCGCGCAACGTCGACGGCCCCGTGCAGATCCGCGGCCTCACCCGCTCCCTCAAGGCCATGTGCCCCGAGCCCTGGTTCGTCATCGCCACCGATCAGGAGGGCGGCGACTTCCAGCGCCTCCCGCCGCCCCTCTTCGGCACCTACCCCGCCGCGCGCGACCTCAAGCTCGGCGAGGCCTTCGAGGTCGGCGCCCGCATGGGCCAGGAGCTCGCGGGCCTCGGCATCACCCTCGACCTCGCGCCCGTGCTCGACGTCGACACCAACCCCGACAACCCCATCATCAACGTGCGCTCCTTCTCGCGCGACCCCGAGCTCGTCGCCGCCATCGGCGTCGAGTTCATCCGCGGCCTCTCGCGCCACGGCGTGCACGCCTGCGGCAAGCACTTCCCCGGCCACGGCGACAGCGACACCGACTCGCACCTGACGCTCCCGACCATTCGCCACGACCGCGCGCGCCTCGACGCCGTCGAGCTCCACCCCTTCTCGCGCGTCATCGACGAGGCCAACGTCTCGGTCATCATGCCCGCGCACATCGTCTACACCGCCATCGACCCCGTCCGCCCCGGCACCTACTCGCCCGCCGTCCTCGACGACCTCCTGCGCGACCAGCTCGGCTTCGCCGGCGTCGTCCTCACCGACGACATGGGCATGGAGGGCGCCCTCTCCCAGGGCGAGCTCGCCGAGAACTGCGTCGAGGCCTTCGCCGCCGGCTGCGACCAGCTCCTCGTCTGCGAGTTCCACGATCTCCACGAGGCCTGCGTCGCGCGCCTCGGCGAGGCCATCGAGGCGAGCCCGGCGCTCAAGCGGCGCGCCGCCGAGAGCCGCCGCCGGATCCGCCACACCTTCGCCTGACGCGCTCCGCCCGCCCGTCGCGCGTGAACGGCGTTCACACGACGTCGCAGCCGGCCTCACGCGCGTGAACGGCGTTCACGCCGCGCCGCGTCCTCGCCCCGGTCAGTCGATGAGCTCGTTCGTCCACACGCACCGGAACGGCGCCGTCACGGACGCCTTCGTCTCGAGCCGGCCCGTGCCCGACGTCGCGTCCCACGCGGTCCCCGCGGCCGCGGTCCACTGCACCCCCATCGCGTACTCGTAGCGCACCCAGTCGCTCGTCCAGTTGAGCGCGTTCGAGCCGTTCAGGAGGCCCGCCCGGATGAGCTCCGCCAGCTCGCTGAAGCGCGGGAGGTGCCCGCCGAGCTCGTAGCACGTCTTGATGGCGGCCGAGATCGACAGCGGGCTGCGGTCGAACTTGTCGACCCAGACCTTCTGCGACGCGACGCCGATCGTGCGGTCGACCGTGTAGCAGCCGCCGTTGCAGGTCTCGTCCGTCGGCCCCGTGTACGTCTCGTCGACCGGGTACCAGACGCAGCGCGCCGCGTACGTCGAGGTCGTGCGCGGGTCCCAGGTACGCCACGTGTTCCAGACCGTGGTGAAGTCGGGCGCCGTCCCGGTCCAGCGCAGGACGGCCGCCCAGTTCGGGCTCCCCTGCGACCCCTCCTCGCCGTCCGCCGTCCAGATGTAGCTCGCGGCGGGGGTCCCGCGCGGGAGGCCGTTCTGGACGAGCCGCGTCCAGTCGGCCAGGCGCCCGAGGTGGCCGCCCTGCGCGTAGCAGGCGTCGAGCGCCGCGGCCCAGGTGCCGACGGGGCCGTCGACCACCGTCGTCTTGAGGCGCGCCTGCTCGTCGGTCCACGGATCCGTCACCGTCGCGAGGCTCGCCGGCGGGTCGTAGTTCAGCCCGATGCAGCGGAAGTTGTAGCTGTAGCTCGCGGTGTTGTAGTTCCACGTCGAGTGGCCGGCCGCGTAGCTCGCGTCGTAGCTCCCGTCCTGCGTCCCGCTCCAGTTGAACGTCTCGATGAGGAAGTTCGTGGTGTTGTAGCCGCCGCCGTCGCCCGTCCACACGTTGGCCCCCGAGCCGTTCGGGAGGCCCGTCTGGATGGCCTCGACGAGCCTTCCTGGCATCGGCAGCCGCGCGTTGTAGAACGCGCACTCGTTCGCGGCGACCCACCACGGCACCGCCGGCCGGTCGGAGGCGTCGATGTTGTAGCGCGCCCCCTGCGCGGTCGTCCCGAAGCACTCCTCCCCCGGCGGCCCGAAGCAGTTGTTGCCGTCGAACGCCTCCGAGTGGTGGTCGGGCCACACGCAGCGGTAGCGGTTCTCGCTGCTCGCGTTCGAGCTCCACGAGACGGCCCCCGTGTCGATCCGCGCGACCATGTAGCGGTCGCCCGCGTAGAGCGGCGTGATGGCCCAGTGCCAGTTGCTCTCGAGGCCGTCGCCGACGCCGCCGTCGCCGGTCGTCGCGTTCACGCGCCAGAGCTCCGTCACCGTCGGGAGGCGCCCGCCGTCGCTCTCGCAGTCGGCCTCGGCGAGGGCCCACGTCCTGAGCGGGCGCATCTGCCCGTCCCACGCGTAGCCCCAGGCGTCGATGACCTCGAAGCCGCGCGCCTTCCCGCCCGAGAGCCCGCTCGCGCGTACGTCCACGCAGCTCCAGGTGGCGCCGTCCCACTGGAGGCTCTTGTACGCGCCCGCGCAGACGGGCGGCGTGTCGATGGCCGCCGGCCCGCACGCCCAGCGCCCGCCGCCGCCGTCGTCGACGTACTGCAGCACCTGCCCGGGCGTGCAGGTCACGTCCGCGAGGGTCGGGCCGCAGTTGCCGGTCTCGTCGCACACGATGTGGCCGTCCTGGCGGACCACCGCCGCGTCGAGCGCGCCGTTGACGGTCACGTCGCTCGTGATGGTGCCGCCCGCGAGGCCGTCGACCGAGGTCGGGAGGTCTGCCAGGCGCGCGTAGTCGCCGAGGAGCGCCTCGGTCTCGGCGCCGGTCAGGTAGCCCGACAGCGCGTCACCGAGGGCGCCGACCGTCACGTAGCCCGTGAGCGTCGACGCGACGTCGACCGCGGTCACGTAGCCCTGGAGCGCCGTCGCGAGCTCGCCCGCGGTGACCGGGTCGAAGCCGAGCTCGGCCTCGGATACGCAGCCGGTGCAGGTGAGGTCGTTCGCGGTCGACGCGCTGCCGCCGCTCACGTCCGCGCAGACCCAGGCGCCGCCGACGTACTTGGGCACCGAGGCCGGCGCGACGCAGGACAGCGCGGCGAGCGTGGCGCCGCAGTTCCCCGAGGACGTGCAGAGCGTGCCGCCGCCCGCGAGCGCGTAGCTCGACGCGGTGATCGAGCCCTGGACGGTCACGCCGCTCGAGATCGTGCCGCCACCGAGCCCGTTCACGCTCGTCGGGATGGCGAGCGCGGCGAGCGCCGACTGCAGCTCGGCCTGGGTCGCCGGGTCGAAGCCGAGTTGGGCGAGCTGGACGCAGCCGCTGCAGGTGAGGCCCTGCGCGCTGGTCGCCGTGGTCGCGGTGGTCGCGGTCGCCGCCGAGTCGGCGGTGGTCGCGTGGGTCGCGGTGTCCGCGGTCGCCGCGAAGCCGGCGACGAACGCGTAGCTCGTCGCGGAGAGCTGCTTCCGCGGGACCTCGCTCTCGCCGCCGGAGGCGACCCCGGGGCCGTCGAGCACGGTCACGCCGAGCCAGACCTCGTCGTGGCCGGCGAAGTCCTCGACGGTCAGCGGGTTCACGACGTCGGAGCCGAGCGCGGCGTCGAAGATCCCGTCCACGACGGACAGCGTGTGCGACTCGTCCCAGAACGAGGTCGGCGCCGTCCGGCTCGCGTAGAGGCTCAAGAGCAGCGTGTACTCGCCGGTGACGGGCGTCCCCGCGGTGTCCGAGAGGTAGCCCTGCACGGTGAGCTGCCGCGGCACGGCGCTCGCGGCGGACGCCGCGCCGAGGACGGCGGCGAGCGCGAGGGCCGCGAGGAGCCGCGAGGCGGCGCGAGGGCTGAGCATGGGGGAGCGCGTCTTCATGTCCGGGTCCTCCGGGAGCGGAGATCGAGGATGCTCGAGCGAGCGGGTGGCCTACTCGAGGCGCAGCGTGTGGAAGCCGAAGATGGCGAGGAGGCCGGTCGCGTTGGCCGCGCGGCCGACGGGGCCGGTGTGGCCGACGCTCAGGTCGAGGCCGTGCGAGCCGGCGGCGGGGGCGCGCTCGACGGCGGCCGAGACCTGCTGCGTCCGGAGCAGCAGGTCGCAGGTGCGCGTCGGCGCGACGCAGGCGCCCGCGACGCAGGTGCCCTCGCCGCAGGTCGTGTCGAGGTCGGAGCAGTCGAGGGCCGTGCCGTGGCAGCGGCCGTCGGCGCAGGTGTCGTCGAGCGTGCAGGGATCGCCGTCGTCGCAGGCGCCAGCGGTCGGGACGGCCACGCAGCCGCGCGCGGTGCAGGTCCCGGTGGCGCAGGCCGTGGTGAGGGCGCCGCAGCCGAGGTCCTCGCCGTGGCAGGCGCCGGCCTGGCAGACGTCGCCGGTCGTGCAGAGGTCGCCGTCGTCGCAGGCGGCGGCGTTGTTCGTGTGGACGCAGCCCGTGGCCGGGTCGCAGGCGTCGTCGGTGCAGGGGTTGCCGTCGTCGCAGGGGATGGAGTCGCTCGGGATGCAGAGCCCGCCCGCGACGCACGTGTCGCCGGTCGTGCAGGCGTCGTGATCGCTACAGCCGAGGCCGACCGGGGCCGGGCGGTTCGTGCACGCGCCGCCGGCGCAGACGTCGGTCGTGCAGTCGTTGCCGTCGTCGCAGGTGTCGGTGAGCCCGGCGCAGACGCCGCCGTCGTCGCAGGTGCCGCCGACGCGGCAGGCGTCCGGCGTGCCGCAGGCGCCGCCGGCGTTCGTGGGGGTCAGCACGCAGCGGCCGGGGGTGCCTTCGCAGGTGGCGACGACGCAGCCCGGGTGGAGGACGCCCGTGGGGACGCAGTCGGCGGCGGTGTCGCAGGCGCACGGGGAGCCGGCGACGCAGGTGCCGTCGGCGGTGCAGATGTCGCCCTGGGTGCAGGTGTCGCCGTCCTCGCAGGCGGCGCCGGCGGCCGGGGTGTGCTTGCACTGGCCGAGCGCGTCGGGGTCGCAGGCGTCGACGGTGCAGGGATCGGCGTCGTCGCAGTCGACGTCGTCGACGGTGCCGTCGCAGTCGTCGTCGGCGCCGTCGCAGACCTCGACGGCGGGGGTGGCGGCGTCGCAGCTGCCGGCGCCCTCGGCGGTGCAGCGGAAGGCGCCCTGGCAGGTGCCGTGCTCGTTCGCGTTGGCGCAGGGGCTCGTGGCGCCGGTGGCGGCGGCGAGGAGGGTGCAGCCGAAGCCGCCGGGCGGGACGCAGACGCCGTCGTCGCAGGTGGCGTCGCCGTCGCAGCCGCCGCCGCCCGAGCAGGCGAAGACGCAGCGGGAGACGCCGTCGTCGAGGGCGACGCAGGTGGCGCCGGCGGCGCAGGCGTCGTCGCCCGCGCAGGGGAGGCCGGCGACGTCGTCGCGGGAGGCGCAGACGCTGACGGCGGCGTCGCTCGTCGGGAGGCAGGCGGGGCGGTCCTCGGGGCAGTCGGCGGCGCCGTCGCAGAGGTCGACGCAGACCTTGGCGTCGCCGCCGAGGCAGGCGCCCGAGGCGCAGTCGGCGGGGGCGCTGCAGGGGGAGCCGGCCGGGGCGAGGGGGGCGCTGGTGTCGGTGTCGTCGGGGGTCGTGTCGGCGTCGGCGGTGTCGGCGGCGGTGTCGTCGTCGCCGGTGTCGGTGGCGACGGCGGTGTCGGCGGTGTCGTCGACGGTGTCCTGCGGGACGGCCGTGTCGGCGCTGGTGTCGGCGGCGGTGTCCCGGTCCGTGCGGGAGGAGTCGTCGCCGCCGCAGGCGCTGACGCTGAGCAGCAGGACGCCGGCTAGGGCGGCCAGGAGTCGCGGCACGGGCGACCTCTCGGGGATGACGGTTGAGCGGCGCCGCGCGGGGGGCGGCGGTGCCAGGACTTTTGACGGTTAAAGGGCGGGGCCCCGGCTGTCAACGAGAACCTTGGTTCCGTCGACGGCGCGAGGGCCGGGGGGCGCGCGGGCGCCAGCGTTTTTCATGGCCAACGGCGCGGATTCCCGCTAGTTCTCCGTCCCGGACGGACCAGGGACGGACGATGAACGAGCACCTCGAAGCACAGCTCAAGCGGTTCCACGAGTTCAAGCACATGGGGCTCGCGCTCGACATGACGCGCGGCAAGCCCTCGAGCGAGCAGCTCGACCTCGCCAACGGCATGCTCGACTGCCTGTCGAGCGGCGACTACCGCGCGGAGGACGGGACGGACTGCCGCAACTACGGCGGCTTCGACGGGATCCCCGAGGCGGCGCGCCTGTTCGCGGCCTTCCTCGGCGTCGGGCCGAAGGAGCTGCTCGTCGGCGGCAACTCGAGCCTCGCGTTCATGCACGACTGCGTCGCGCGCTGCTACCTCCACTCGAACGCGGACAGCGACGTCGCCTGGCGCGAGCTGCCGGCGGTGAAGTTCCTGTGCCCGTCGCCCGGGTACGACCGGCACTTCTTCGTGTGCGAGAACCTCGGGATCCAGATGGTCACGGTCGACGTGACCGAGGACGGCGTCGACATGGACCAGGTCGAGGCGCTCGTCGCCGACGACCCGGCCGTGAAGGGGATCTGGATCGTCCCGAAGTACTCGAACCCGACGGGCTACTCGTGCTCGAGCGAGACGGTGCGCCGCCTCGCGACGATGAAGACGGCCGCGCCGGACTTCCGCATCTTCTGGGACGACGCCTACGGTCACCACCACCTCGGCGCCGGCGAGGACCAGGTCGACAACATCCTCGCCGCCTGCAAGGCCGCCGGGAACCCGAACCGCCCGTTCCTCTTCGGGTCGACGTCGAAGGTGAGCTTCGCGGGGTCGGGCATCGCCCTCTTCGGGGCGAGCGAGCCGAACGTGGCGTGGATGCGCTACCACGGCACGCGCCGGTCCATCGGCCCGGACAAGCTGAACCAGCTGCGGCACGTGCGCTTCTTCGGCGACATCGGCGGGCTCCGCGCGCACATGGACAAGCACGCGGCGATCCTCGGGCCGAAGTTCGCGAAGGTCGACGAGGTGCTCCACGAGGAGCTCGGCGGCGGCGACTGGGCGACCTGGACGAAGCCGAAGGGCGGCTACTTCATCAGCGTGGACACGCGCGACGGGCTCGCGAAGCGGGTCGTGGCGCTCGCGGCCGAGTGCGGGGTGAAGCTCACCCCCGCGGGGAACACGTTCCCCTACGGCAAGGACCCGCGCGACCGGAACATCCGCATCGCGCCGTCGCTCCCGCCGGTGAACGAGCTCGAGCTCGCGACGCGCATCTTCGCGACGTGCGTGAAGATCGCGACCCTCGAGCAGGAGCTCGCCGGCTGACGAGCCGCGCGTTCGCGCAAATGTGAACGACATTCACGCCGCGACGGCGGGGTCACTCGACCCCGGCGGCGCGGCGTGTGTCGTTTTCAAGGCGTTGTAATCGCAACGGAATGAATAAATGTATCCGCTTGGCCGGGGTGTTGCAGTATAGAGCGCGTCCCCCAGGAGAGCGGGGGTCATCGAACCCCATCCATCCAGATTCAGATCGCGGAGCCGTTCCATGAATCGCACCGTCTTCGCGGCGATGACCGCCGCGAGCATCCTCACCGTGGGCTTCGGCGCCTGTGACGCCGGCGACACCGGCACGACCACGACGGACGACGTCGCGGGCTACAAGGGCAGCCTCGGCAAGGCCGACTCGAGCGCGGAGGCGGTCTTCCTGCGCTTCGAGTTCGACGCGCAGCTGACGACCGACTACTGCTGGAGCACGAAGGACGCGATCCAGGACCAGCTCCTGTACACGATCGGCCAGCTGAACGGCGACCGCTCGCTCGGGCGCCTCGACCACCTCGATCTCACGGACGTGAAGTCGTCGTCGGCGGGCGGGAGCTGCACGATCAGCTACCACGCGCGGATGCCGGTCGCGTGGGGCAAGAAGTCGAGCGTGCCGTCGAAGTACGTGCTGAAGCTGCCGCGGAACGTGAGCTACTCGGGGCAGCAGAAGTTCACGGAGGCGTACAAGCACGACTGCGTGGAGTGGGGCGCGCACGACGTCGACACCGGCTCGATGTGGTACTACTACCGGCCGGCGCTCTCGGGCTGCAGGATCGCGGCGGAGGACATCCACGAGATCACGGCGACGGTGTCGCCGTCGCCGCTGCAGACGACGGGCAAGTACCCGGAGTACCACAAGGTCTGGGAGGACGACCGCCTCGAGGTGGTCGCGGTGTTCGGCAAGTACGAGGACGGGAAGACCTCGGGCGACGTGGGCATCGACGGCTACAACCGCTTCGTGGAGGCGGTGCGGTCGGAGCTGAAGACGCGGAGCCTGGTGACGGTGCCGGCGACGCTGCCGACGAACCCGGGGGTGGCGAACCCGGACGTGGAGCTGACGGGGACGCTCGCGGACGGCCGGACGGTGCACGTGGTGGCGCTGCTCGTGGACAACGTGCGGACGGCGGGGGCGACGTTCGACCGGCGCTACGAGTCGCTGTCGGGCGGGGCGGACCTCATCATCTACAACGGGCACGCGGGGCTCGGGGCGAACATCCGGGCGCTCGCGCAGAAGGGGGACTGGAAGACCGGTCAGTACGTGATCGTGTTCATGAACGGGTGCGACACGTACGCGTACATCGACTCGGCGCTCGCGGAGGCGCACGCGGACGTGAACGAGGACGACCCGATCGGCACGAAGTACGTGGACCTCGTGTCGAACGCGCAGCCGAGCTTCTTCCGGTCGATGCCGGCGGCGACGATGGCGATGGTGCGCGGGCTCCTGTCGTACGACGCGCCGAAGACCTACGAGCAGATCTTCGGCGGCATCGACTCGGCCGAGGTGGTGCTCGTGACGGGCGAGAACGACAACGTCTACGTGCCGGGCTACGGCGAGCACGAGGACCCGCCGGCCGAGGCGTGGGCCGGGCTCGCGGAGGGCGCGACGGTGAAGCGCGGCGAGCAGCAGAAGTACGAGACGCCGACGCTGCCCGCGGGGCGCTACCGCTTCGAGCTGAAGGGCTCGGGCGACGCCGACATCTACGTGCGCGTGGGCGGCGAGCCGACGCTGAGCCTGTACGACTGCCGCCCGTACCTCGGGAGCTCGAACGAGGTCTGCGAGGTGGAGCTCGGGAGCGAGGCGCCGATCTACGTCCTCGTCGACGGCTACGCGACGAGCTCGACGTTCGAGCTGGTGGGCGCGAAGCTCGAGGAGTAGGCCCGGCCGAGCGGGCGGCGACGCCGGAAGGCGCGGCGCCGCTCATGGCGAAGTCGCCGTGATGAGAGCGCTCTCACCACGGAGACACGGAGAGCACGGAGGAGCACGGAGGAGGGGGACGGCGTGCCGTTCCCCTTCTCTCGTTCGGGTCTGAGTTCGGATCGTTACGGGATCTGCAGGGCGGACCACGGAGGCACGGAGGCACGGAGGGACCGTGCACGCGACCGGCGTCAGCGCCTGATCGGGCGCGGTCGCCGGTCGCTCCGCTGAACCCTCCGTGCCTCCGTGCCTCCGTGGTTGTCCCCACGAAGTCGGAGACTTGCGGAGCTTTTCCCCAGCACGCGCCGAGAGAGACACGGAGACCAGGAGCCCGGAGTGAACCGCTCCGACTCGCTCCCTCCGTGCTCCCTCCGTGTCTCCGTGTCTCCGTGGTCGCGTTCCGCGTGGTCTTCGCGGTCCTCGGGACCCGCGACCACGCAGCCGCGCTCAGCGCCTCGGCCTAGTGCTCATGACCGTGCTCGCCGTGCACGTGGCCGTGCGCGAGCTCTTCCTTCGTGGCGGGGCGGATCTCGACGATCTCGACCTCGAAGTGCAGCCGCACGCCCGCGAGCGGGTGGTCGAGGTCGACGTGCACGACCTCGTCGTCGAACTCGACGATCCACACCGGGCAGAGGTCGCCGTCGTCGTCCTCCACCATGAACTGCATCCCGGCCTCGATGTCCTCCGGGAACGCCTCGCGCGGGAGCGGCTCGAGCTCCGCCACCGACGGCTCGCCGTAGCCGTCCTCGGGCTCCACCACCGCCGTCAGCTTGTCGCCGACCTTCTTGCCCTCGAGCTGCTTCTCGAGCCCCGGCACGATGTTCTCGTGGCCGTGCAGGTAGATCATCGGCTCGCCGGCCTCCGACGCGTCGATGACGTCACCGTCGTCGTCGCGCAGGATGTAGTGGATCGTGACGACGTGGTCCTTCTGGATCGTGGACATGCTGTGCGCTCCGCGCTGGCAAGGGCCTCCGCCACCCGCGCACGCGCGGACCCCGACGGCGGCGATGTCGGCGCGCCGCCTCCTGCCGCGCACCGAGGCAAGCGCTACCGCTTCCGCGCCCGTCCTGCAATCCCTGACTTGCGCCCCGGGTCACCCCCCCGCCGCGCCGTCACTCCCCGGGACCCTTCAGCCCGCCGATGTAGCTGAACGACACCGCGTTGCTGTACCCGTACACCGTCAGCCCGAAGTCCTGATCCCCCGAGATCACGTGCTGCCCCGCCGTGAGCGGCAGGTACCCCGTGCTCCACCCGCTCGCCCCGAGCGGCGCGAACCCCGTCGCCCCCGCCGCGACCCCGTCGAGCGTCAGCGACGCCCCCGCCGGCCGCACGATGCTCACCCACAGCTTCGAGTACCCGTCCGGCACCGAGATCACGTAGTCCTTCCGGAACCGATCCGCCGGCACCAGCAGCACCAGGCTCGGGTCCCCCGTGAACGCCTCCGTGTTGTCCCGCGTGACCAGGTACTGACCCACCTGCACCTTCCCCGTCGCGTCGATCTCGAAGCTCTGGTTCGTGCTGATCTCCTTGAAGTCGCCGATGTTCTGCAGCGTGAAGCTCCCCGCCCCCGGCTGCGCCGGCGTCGTCGTCACCGTCACGCCCGGCTCGACCGCCTGGATCCGCCACACGTCCGGCTCGATGACCGAGGTCCCGCGCGGCGCCGACTTCACCGCGAAGTAGTGCGTCCCGAGGACGCCGATCGGCAGCATCTGCTCCTCGAGGTGGTCCGCGCAGCACGGCGACGTCAGCTGCCCGTTCTCGCCGTCCGGGATCCGGTCGCCGATCACCGCCTCCTCGTGCCCGCCGAACACCGCGATCGGCTTGTCCGACGTCACCCGCGAGCCCGTGATGTCCATCGGGTCGAAGAGCTGGTCCGGGTCCGCCTCCACGTTCAGCACGTCTCCGCGCCGCAGCGTCACCGTGTGCGTCTGCCCCGGCGACATCGCCGGGATCGACCCGCTCGCCTTCACCTTCGCCGTCACCTGGAACGTCACGTGCGTGTCGTCGTACGCCGCGATCACCGTGAAGTAGCCGTTCTGGTTCGCCGGCGGCGTCACCCCCGGGATGATCTGCACGACCCCGATCGGCGACGTCGGCCACGACAGGATCGCGTACTCCGTCCCGAGCAGCGGGTCCGGCAGGAGCAGCGACGCGTCGTTCGAGAAGCGGTTGTCCCAGGGGTTGAACATGTACGCGAGCACCGGCCCGCTCGCCGTCAGGTGCACCCCCTTCGGCCGCACCGAGGTCCCCTGCACGTTGATGTTCGGCAGCTGGAACGAGCGCGACTCCCCCGCCGGCACCACGTCGTCCGCCGGCGCGTACGTGAAGAGCGGCGGCATCTCGAACCCCACCCGCACCGCGTTCGCCCCCGGGTTCGACACCACCATCGCCCACGGCAGGTTCTCCGGCGTCGGGTTCAGCGTCGGATCCGGGTAGTTCTCGAGGTCCGTCGCCCAGAACTCGCAGCCGACGTACACGCCGAACTTCGGGTCGTTCGGGCAGCGCACCACGCACGCGCCGTTGCGGCAGATCTCCTCGTTCCCGCACGCGACCGGCGCGTCGTACGCCTGCCCCTGCGAGTTGCACTGCACCCGGTGCGTGAGGTCGTCACACCGCCACGAGAGCGGCACGCAGTACGACCCCGGCTGCGTCGTGTCCGCGTCCGCCGGCGTCGACGTGTCCGCGTCCGCCGGCGACGCCGTGTCCGCCGCGTCGACCGCGGCCGTGTCCTCCGGCGTCGTCGCGTCGCCGCCGTCTTGTTGCACTGCACCATCGGAATCGCTCCCGACCGCGTCCGAGGCCGTGTCGGCCCCTTGTGCATCGCCCACGACGTCCGCGTTGCCGGTCGCGTCGCCGCCGCTCCCGACCTGGCCGGACTTGTCGTCGGAGCAGCCGCCCGCGGTGAGGGCGACGGCGAGCGCGAGGGCGGTAGCGAGCGTGACGGTCCGCATGGCGGAGCTCCTGGGGTGCGGGGGCGGCGCGCCTACTCGACGCAGGCGGGGTCGGTGCTGTCGTAGAAGCGGATGACGTAGCCGTAGCTCGAGCTCGTCCCCGAGACGTTGTCGGTCCCGACGATGAGCCCCTCGTCGCACGGGACCGGGCGCCAGTCGGCCGCGCTCAGGTACATGCTCGACGAGTTCCCGTACCACGGCGCGTCCGCGAAGCTCGGGATGCTCTGGTCGACGTAGGTCTCGGTCCAGCCGGAGAAGCTCCCGGCCGGGATCTCGATGACCGTGGCGTGGATCGGGACGGGCCCGTTCACGCGCCCGACGATGAGGGCGCGGCGGCCGTCCGCGCGCCACGCGATGTCCTGCGGCGTGTTGCCGTTCGGCCCCGGCCAGTGCGAGTTGTGCCAGGTGCCGTCGAACACGAGGATGTGGTTCGAGCTCCACCCGATGACGACGCCGTAGCCGCCCGGCCCCGGCCGCCACGAGGCGCGCCCGCCGTTGCCGTAGCCGCCCGACCAGCCGTTCGTCACGACGTCCGCGGCGCCGACGACCCAGCTGTGGCTGCCGCCGCCGTTGACCCCCTCGCCGCTCATGACGAAGTCGGCGCCGCCCATGATGGCGGGGTCGCCCCACATGACGCCCAGGAGGCCCGCCGACGTGTTGAACGCCTTCACCGGCGCGAGCCCGGCCGCCTCGCTCCAGATGTAGAAGTAGCCGATGTAGTCGGTGCCGGTGTTGCGGGCGCCGATGACGTAGCGCGGCGAGGCCTTGCCGCGCTCGCGGTCGATGGCCATCGGGGCGCCGAGCGAGAGCGGGATGGTGTCGACGACCTCGAAGGGCGCGGCGCGGACGTGCCAGAGCTTGCCGCCGCCGCCGTCCGAGCCGACCACGAAGAAGCCGTCGCCGCCGGGACCGACCGCGAGGTCCGTGACCGTGAGGCCGAGCGCCTGGAGGAAGGTGACCTGGCGCGTGTCGACGTCGTAGCGGAGGAGCTTCCCCGAGGTCCCGACGATGAGCGCGTGCGTGCCGTCGGCGGCCCAGCGGACGCGCGACAGATCGCCGATGGCCGCGACATTGGTGATCCGCTGGTAGCTCAGGAGCCCCTGCGAGAACGGGTCGGCCACGACGGTGTCGGCCGGGGAGGTGTCCTCGGGGGCCGCCGTGTCCGCGGTGTCGGCGACCGTGGTGTCCTCGGGGACGGCGGTGTCGGCGGTGTCGGCGACGGTCGTGTCCTCGGGGACGGCGGTGTCGGCGGTGTCGGCGACGGTGGTGTCCTCGGGGGCCGCGGTGTCGGCGGTGTCGGCGACGGCGGTGTCCTCGGCCACGCTGGTGTCGGCGGTGTCCGCGACCGTCGTGTCGGCGGGCGTCGTGTCCGGCGTGAACGTATCGGCGGGCGTCGTGTCCGGCGCGAGCGTGTCGGCGACGACGGTGTCCGGGGTGAGCGTGTCCGGCGAGACCGTGTCCGGCGCGACCGTGTCGCCGCCGACCACGTCGGAGAAGCCGGTCAGCGCGCACTCCCCGTCGAGGCAGGTCGTCCCGAGGGCGCACTCCTTCGTGTGCTGGAAGGTGAGCGTCCCGGGGTCGCAGGTGACGACCCAGCGCCCGTCACAGCTCACCGCCCCGGCGAAGCAGGAGCCGGTCGCGGTCGACTGCGCGTCCTCGCCGCAGGCGGTGACGAGCGCACCGAGCGCGGCGACGAGCGCGACGATGGGGGAGGGGTGACGAGGCACGAGAACCTTCTGCCACCGTCGCGGCGCCGACACAACGCTCTCGTGGCGCGGGGTTACCCCCTCGCCGCGCGCGCTATGCCGCGTGCAGCGACGCGACCAGCGTCGGCGTCACGCGGTAGGGGGCCCAGCCGTCCTTCGTCCAGAGGAGCAGCGGGCGCCGCCGCCGGCCGCCGGCGAGCTTGGCCATCGCCTCGCGCTCGTCCGTGCCCGCGAAGAGCACCTGGTTCTGGTTCGACACGCGCAGCACGAGCGCGCCGCAGACCTCGCTCGCGAGCTCGTCCCAGAGGTTGCGGAGGAGGAGCGTGCTCGCCGCGAAGCCGGGGAGGGCGTGGAGACGATACGGCTCGCGCTCGTCCTCGCGGAACACGCTCACGTGGTCCTCGAGGCGCGCCCAGAGGTGGTCGACGGCCGCCCGCTGCACCGCGGCGAGCGACAGGCCGTGCTTCACCATGTGGGCGAGGGTCAGCGGCTCGGCGCCGAAGGGCGTCGCGATCCAGTACCAGGTGTGCAGCGTCCCCCCGACGGGCAGGGAGATCGCCGGCGCCTCGGTGGGGCTCGGCATGACGCGGGCGATGATGGTGG
The DNA here is from genome assembly GCA_020632715.1 of Deltaproteobacteria bacterium. Classification (GTDB taxonomy): domain Bacteria; phylum Myxococcota_A; class UBA9042; order PHBI01; family PHBI01; genus JACKFA01. The sequence continues at coordinate 58,071 of JACKFA010000012.1, read as the reverse complement.
GAGTGCTCATGGAGGGCCGTCGCGATCGGTTGGGCAAGACGACGTGGCAGATCGTTCGGTGGGCAGGACCGACCCGGGTCGTGACGCGCCGCGTTATGCGCCGCTCGACCGCCGTTTGCAAGGGGGTTCCGAAAGACGAAAGCCCGGAGCGCGACCGGCGGGTCGCGGTTCGGCTCGGCGAGCGCGAGGCCCTCGGTGGCGCCTCGTTGTAACCGTGGCGCGAGATCCCGCGGCTCGCCATGTAACCGTAACCCGGGGCGGCGCGAGCGCTATCGGGGCGGTCCCCAGCTCCTGACGTTGGGCAGGTTGCGGTAGAGCAGCCAGTGGTAGAGGCGCCGCGGGAGGAGCCGCCGCAGGAGCGAGAACGCGGTCGCGTCGAGGGTGGCGCTGACGCGGAGCGGCGGCCGGCGGCGCTCCATGGTCTTGAGCACCTTCCTCGCGACGCGCTCGGGCGTGGCCTTCACGCGCTGCATGACGCGCTCGATGAAGAAGCCCATGAAGTGGTAGTGCGCGGCGTAGGGGACGTCCGGGCGGTCGCGCGCCTCCTTGGCGAGCTCGGTGAAGCGCACGTTCTGGAAGGACGAGGAGTTGATGAAGCCGGGCTCGACGAGGCTCACGTGGATGTTCCAGGGGCGGACCTCGTACCAGAGGGCCTCGGTGGCGCCCTCGAGGGCGAACTTGGACGCGCTGTAGATGGACATGGTCGGCATCGCCATCATGCCGCCGACGCTCGAGACGTTGAGGATCCGGCCGGCGCGCTTCTCGCGCATCGACGGCAGGCAGAGCCGCGCGAGCTCCATCGGCGAGAGGAAGTTGATGTCGAGCTGCGCGAAGCGCTCGTCGTCCCGGACGTGCTCGACCACGGCGCGGTAGGCGACGCCGGCGTTGTTGACGAGGACGTCCACGCCGCCCCAGTGCGCGTCCGCCTCGGCGACGACGGCCTCGCGCTCGGCGGGGAGGGTCACGTCGAGCGGGCGCAGGTGGACGTGGCGCGACTCGTGGATCCCGCTCGCCGCGAAGCGCCCGAGCGACTCGCGGCGCGCCGTGAGGATGAGGCGGTAGCGGTCGCGCGCGAGGAGCTGGCGCGCGATGACGAGGCCGAGCCCCGTGCTGGCGCCGGTGAGCAGGACCACGGGGCGTTCGCCGTCGGGGCGCTGTCGAGCCATGGGGCGACCTCCTCCGGCGAGGATAGCAGAGACGCGCGCCACGCCCACGCGCGGGCGGCGGTGGCGTTGGGGGTGGCTACTCGCTATACAGGGGCGGCAGGGACGCCACACCGCGCCGGGCGCGCGCCCGCCTCGGGCGCGGTGCCCCGCGCCGAGCCCGCGTGGCACGGCGTTTGCGATGTCCCCGGGGCGAACGAACCGTCCTCCTGGAGTCCTCCATGCTTCTTCGTCACGTCATCCTGAGCGTGCTCACCCTCGCCGCCGGCGCCGTCGCCTGCGAGCCCTACCTCGAGGCCGCGCCGGTGACCCTCGTGGACCCGTCGCTCCACATCTCCATCTGCAACGAGAACCCGTCGACGCTGACGCTCTGGGTGTCGGTCGACGTCGTGAACCGGTACGGCGACGACCCCGTGACGGTCGAGTCGATCGAGATCGTCGGGAGCGAGTACGTGAGCGGGGAGGCCACGCTCCCCGCGCCGGCGGTCGTCGAGCCGAGCAAGCAGGTCACCGTGAGCTGCGTCAACGGCTTCACGATGGCGGCGCCGCCGGCCGGGACGACGTCGTCACCGGCGTCGATCAAGGTCACCTACCGCGCTGGTGGCGCGGAGCGCTCGGTGTCGATGTCGGCGCCGCTCGTCCGCGACACGACCTTCGACAACTGCCAGAACGTGATCGGCGAGACGACCGCCTGTCACGGGGAGTAGCGCGGCTCACGCGCGGGGCGGCGCGGCGCCCGGGAGGTCCACGAACGTCCAGGGCCGCGCCGCCGCGAGCTCGATGAACGCCCGCACCGCCGCGGACGGCAGGCGCGCGCTCGGGTGCACGACCTGGATCGGCACGGGCGGCGGCTCGAACGCCTCGAGCACGACGCGGAGCGCGCCCGCGCGCACCTGATCGACGACCTGGTAGGCGAGCGCCAACGCCGGCCCGCCGTCGCGCTCGGCGTGCGCGATGGCGGCGTCGACGCTGTTCGTGACGAAGCCCGGCCGGAGCGCGACCCGCAGCTCGTGGCCGCGGCTCTCGAAGCGCCACTCGGGGAGCGGCGTGAGGCCGGTCGCGAGGATCACCGCGTGCGCGGCGAGGTCCGCGGGGCGCCGCAGCGGGGCGTGGGAGTCCAGGTAGCCCGGGCTCGCGACGACGACGCGGCGGGTCGCGCCGACCGCGCGCACGCGGAGGGTCGAGTCCTCGAGGACGCCGATGCGGACGGCCACGTCGACGCCCTCCTCGATGAGGTTCACGTTGCGGTCGGCGAGGGTGAGCTCGCCCGTGAGCGCGGGGTAGCGCGTCAGGAGCTCCGAGAGGAGCGGCGCGACCTCGCGGCGGCCGAAGGCGTTGGGGGCGGCGACGACGAGGCGCCCCGAGGGCTCGGTGCGCTCGGCGCGGGCGTCGTTCTCGGCGTCGGCGAGGTCGGTGAGGACGCGGCGCGCGCGCTCGAGGTAGCGGCGGCCGGCGTCCGTGAGGGCGACCGAGCGGGTGGTGCGGGCGAGGAGGCGGATCCCGAGGTGCTCCTCGAGGGCCGCGACCAGGCGCGTGACGGTGGGCGGGGACTGCCCGAGGCGGCGCGCGGCGCCGCGGAAGCTGCGCTGCTCCGCGACCGCCACGAAGGCGTGCATGGCGTCGACGCGATCCACGGCTGTTTCATATCACGCAATGGTGACTTCCGCGCGCGGTGGATTGTTGTTCGCGCCGGGGGTGGCGATGGTGGGTGGGTCGGCGGGGTGGTCCCGTCGCTTCCTGGCGCCGAGGGTCGGCAGACGCTCGGCTTCCGAGGTGAGGAGGGCCCGATGACCGGTCGCTATCTCGCGGAGATGCTGACGCCCGCGATCGTCGCGGAGGAGAAGCGGTATCACGGCGGCACGTTCCGGCTGCCGGCGCGGGGCGGTGCGGACGCGCTCGGCGAGGACGAGATGGCGTTCCTCGCGCGGCGCGACAGCTTCTACCTGGCGACGGTGACGGCGGACGGGTGGCCGTACGTGCAGCACCGCGGGGGGCCGCGGGGGTTCTTGAAGGTGGTCGACGCGGGGACGCTGGCGTTCGCGGACCTGCGCGGCAACCGACAGCTCATCACGACGGGGAACCTGGTCGACGAGGCGCGCGTCGCGCTCATCGCGGTCGACTACCCGGCGAGGCGGCGGCTCAAGGTCATGGGGCGCGCCGAGGCGCTCGACGCGCGGGAGCACCCGGGGCTCGCCGACGCGGTGGCGCCGCCGGAGCTGCGGCGGCGCGTCGAGCGCGTCGTGCGCATCGCGGTCGTGGCCTACGACTGGAACTGCGCGGCGTACATCACGCCGCGGTACACGGAGGAGGAGCTCCGTGAGGCAGACCTTTTCGGCGGTAGATAGGAGAGGGGGCTCGCGCAGAGGCGCCAAGGCGCAGAGGGTGGCCTGCGCGGCTTGGCGTCCTGGCGCGAGGCTCTCGGGCGTCGCTCGCGCGGATCGGATGGCGCGGCCGCCGGTGGGGAGTCGCGCCAGGTCGCGAAGCCGCCAAGCGGACGCGCGCGGCCCCCGGCCCGATGGCTAGCAAAACACGATCCCGCGGCGTCCGGGGTCTCCGTCCGGTCGCCGCGGGATCGTCAAAGCTGCGTGGCGCGCCAGTTCGCTCCCCCGCGTCCGGGCGCTCTCGCTCCCCCTGCGTGGAATCTCTCGGGCTTCTCGGGTGGCCGATGCGCGTGGCTGCGCGAGGCCATGTCTCCCTCAACGTCCGGTGACAGCCAGGACTTGAGGAAAAGAAATAAGGCTCAAGTCGCTTTTGGGGCTGTCGAGGTCCTGTCCAACGTCGTCATCGACCTTGCGCCCGGCGCGCGGCCCGGCTATCGCTACGTCATGGCCCCCAAGCACTCGCGCGATCAGCCGCCGCCCGCCTCCGTCGAGCCCGCGTCGCCCGCCGTCGAGGCCGAGCGCGGCCAGATGCGCGTCCGCCGCATGCACCGCCGCGACATCAACCGCGCGTGGGAGTTCCTCAAGCGCGTCTTCCGCGACGTCAACAAGAAGACCGTCGAGTACCAGCGGCCGCGGTCGAAGCAGCGCTTCATCGAGAGCTACGACGACGAGGGCGTGGAGCAGCTCCTCTTCGAGGTGGACGGCGACCTCGTCGGCTACGCCGAGTGCGCCTACGAGGTCACCGGCTCCGACAACTGGATCAACCCGCGCTACTTCGAGAGCCGCGACATGCGCCCCATGTTCGTCGAGGAGCTCGCCACCCACCCCGGCTACCAGGGCCGCGGCGTCGGCACCTTCATGCTCGAGCAGCTCGAGCACCTCGCCAAGCTCCGCGGCTGCACCCACCTCGTCCTCGAGGTCGCCGAGAACAACGACACCGCCCTTACCTTCTACCGCAAGCGCCGCTTCCAGAAGATGGACGCCGCCCTCTTCATGGCGAAGAAGCTCGAGCGCGAGGCCGAGCTCCTCCCCGCCCGCCCCATGAAACCCGAGCCCCCGCCCGCGCCGCGGCCCCCGCGCGCCAAGCCCGCGCCGAAGAGCCCCGGAAACGGCGGCAACGGCGGCGCACGCTGATCTTCGGGTCCGTGGGCCCCGGCCCACGGAGGCCGCCCCCCACGCGCGGCAGAGGGCGGCCCCCACGACCGGACACCCGGGCTACTCGAACGCCGCCACGAGCTCGGGCTGCCGCGCCGGCGCCGCCGCACGCTCCCAGCGCCCGAGCACGATCCGCCGCCGCACGAGCCACGCGATCACGACCACCTCCGCCGTGAGCCCGACCCACGCGCCCACGGCCCCCATCCCGAGCGTGTTCGCGAGCGCGTAGCCGAGCGGCAGCTTCACGAGCCACGCCACGACCACCCCCGAGAGCATCACGTAGCGCGTGTCGCCGACCCCGTTCAGGAAGCCCTGCGCCACCATCGCCACCGCGTCGACGATCTGGAAGCCCGCCGCCACGTACATCACGGGGATCGCGATGGCCAGCACCTCGGGCGTCGGGTCGAAGATCCCGAGCAGCGCCCCCGGCACCAGCACGAAGACCACCGCGCAGACGCCCATCGCCGTCATCGCCACGCGGTTCGCCGCCGCGCGGATGGCCGCGAGCGCGTCGCGCCGCCCGGCCCCCATCGCCTGCCCGACCATCACCGCCGTCGCCTCGCCGACCGCGTGCCCCGGCAGGAAGCTCACCGACAGCACGCGCACGACCATCACGTGCGCCGCGACGTGGTCGTCGCCGACCGACGAGAGGATCGCCGCGAACACCGCGAAGCTCGTGATCTCGAGCGCCGCCCGCAGCCCGAGCGGCGCCCCGAGCGCCACGATGCGCCCGACGCGCGAGCGGTCGACGACCCTGGGCAGCCCGCCCAGATCGCGCCACACCGCCACCGCGAGCCAGAGCGCGCCGAGCCCGAACGACAGGCTCGTCGCGATGGCGCAGCCCTTCACACCCATCGCCGGGATCGGCCCGAACCCCCAGATGAACGCCGGGTCGAGCAGCGCGTTGGCGACGTTCGTCGCGATCATCGCGATCATCGGCCCGCGCGTGTCACCCCGCCCCTGCATGTACTGCGTGAGCGCGTACATGACGAACGCGAACGGGAGGCCGAGCGCCCGGAACGTGAAGTAGGTCGCGCCGTGCTCGTGGGTCGCCGGTGAGGCGCCGAGCGCGCTCATGACGAGGTCGCCGGCCGGCGACAGCGCCACCGCGCCGAGCCCGAGCGCGAGCGCGACCGTCACGCCCTGGAGGCCGAGCGCCCGCGCGTCGTCGTCGTCGCCGGCCCCCGTGGCCGTCGCGACCGTGATCTTCACGCCCGCGAGCACGCCCGCGCCGAAGCCCTGGAGGATGAACACCGCGACCGCCGCGAGGCCCACCGCGGCGACCTCGGTCATGCCGAGCTTCGCCACCCAGATGGCGTTCACCGCGGTCATCGCGGTGTACGAGAGCATCGAGACGATGATGGGCCACGCGAGGCCGAGGACCTCGCGGCTGCCGATGTGATCGAACGAGAGACGGTTCGCTTTGCTGCTGTTTCCGGAGTGCATGGGTCGTGTCCTCGAAGGACGAGCCCGCGGCGCTCGGCCGCTGGCGTCGGGTGTCGGGAGGCTCGGCGCCGACGTCGCGGCCGCGGAGGGCGGGGCGACGACGGCTGAGGCGGAGCGCCAGGCGACGGAGGTCAGGAGGACCTCGGGCGGCGACGGGCGCTCAGCGCGGGACGAGACGACCGCTCAGCCGCGCGCGGTGGCGCGGGAGGCGGCGACTCGACGGAGGGAGCGTTCGGAGGTCAGTCGCGCCGGTTCAACCGACGCGTACCCCACCGAACGCGGCGACCCGCGGTCGTGACGCCTGATCCTGACGCGTCGTCGTGTAGTCCACCGCGAGGCCCATCTCGGTCCAGCCCATCGTGATATTCGGGTTGTACATCGAAACTCCTCGCGGGCGACTCGTGCGCCCGACGGCGCGAAACTGGCGAAATCGCACACCCGGTGTCAAAGGAATTCGTAACGAGCGTCGCAAAACCGCGCGACAGGCCGTCCGGAACGTGGCACTTCCCTCGGTGCATGTTCGCGCTCGTCCTGTTCACGGCGCTGACCCTCGCCGCGCCCGCCGCTCCCGCCGTCCCCGCCACCGCGCACGACCCACGCGCCGGCGCCGTCCTGCTCCCGAACGGGCTCGCGCTGCCGTACCCCACGCTCGACGTGTACCGCGCGTTCGGCAAGTGCCGCGGCAACGGCCGCCACAACCACGAGGCGATCGACCTCGGCGGCGTCGGCCCGAACGGCGGCCTCGGGACGGCCGTGCGCGCGATGGCGCGGTCGCGGGTCGTCGAGATCGGGCTCGGCGCGAAGAAGCCCGGGAAGTACGGCTACCCCGACACGCGCGAGGGGAGCTGTCGCCGCGGGCGCTTCGAGTACCCGCGCCAGATGCGGCTCGCCGGCTACGGGCTCGTCACCTTCTTCACGCGCCACAAGGGCGCCTGGCGCACCGGCAACGTCGTCATCACCGAGGTCCTCGACGGGCCGCTGGCCGGCCACACCGTGCGCTACATGCACCTCGGCGCGGCGCGGCCCGATCTCAAGCGCGGCGACGTCCTCGAGCCCGGCGAGGAGCTCGGCGTCCTCGGCGGCACGGCCGTGCAGGAGAGCGCCCCCCACGTGCACATCGACGTCCACGATCCCGACGGCAACGCGGTCGACGTGGCGCCGCTCATCGGCCTCCACCGGAGCGCCTGGTGCGGGCCCGCGCTCGAGCGCGGGAAGGCCGACCAGGCCGCCTTCGAGGAGGCCGCGAAGGGGCTCGCGTGGCGGCCGCGCGCGTGGGAGCCGCCGGTCGGCGCCGGCCCCGGGAAGGACCGCGCGGGGCTCGCGCTGAAGCCCGTCGACCTCCTGCGGACCCCCGTCGTGCTCGTGGAGCAGGGGGTGGTGCCGGAGGGGGCGCGCGTCTGGCGGAAGCGCTTCGTCGTGCCGACCTGCCGCGCGTGGGCCGTCGAGGACGACTTCCGCTCCGGCGCGTACGCGGCGCACGCCTACGAGACGAAGCTCTTCCCCGGGCAGTGGATCGACCTCGACCTCGAGAAGCAAGGCGGCGACGCGCTCCCCGGCCTCGTGCTCGTCGATCTCGACGGGCAGCGCGCGATCCCGCCCGAGGGGATCGCCGGCCTCGTGCGCCTCGAGCCGCTCGTCGGCGCCGTCGACCACCAGAAGGTGCGCCTCCTCGTCGACGCGAAGCTCCACCTCCTCGTGTCGCTCGTCGCGCCGACCGCGTGCGACGCGACCGCCGTGCGCTACGGCTTCACCGCCGAGGAGCGCTGCAAGGCGGCGCCGCGTGGCGGCGGCGGTAGCGGCGGCGCGGCCGAGAAAACGGGTGCCCCGTAGACCGAAAACGCGTGTCGGACGTAGCGGGGAGATCGCCCCCCGGACCGGAGCTCACCGTGAAGACCCATCTCGCTGCCGCCTCCCTCCTCGCGTCGCTCGTGGCCCCGTGGCTCGCGGCCGGCGCGGCGCACGCCGCCGAGCCGCAGGACGTGCCCACGAAGATCACGGCGGTGACCGTGTACGCCGACCGCGCGCAGGTGACGCGCACCGGCACCATCGACCCGCCCGCGCAGCCCGCGCGCTTCGTGGTGAGCGGGCTCCCCGGCTTCATCGACCAGGCGTCCGTGCGGGCGAACCTCGTGCCGGTGACCGCCGGGAAGATCCTCGACGTCACGGTCACGAAGACGTTCCTCGCCGAGGCCTCGGAGGAGGCCGTGCGGAAGGCGGACGCGGCCGTGCGCGAGATCGAGGACCAGCTCGCCGCCATCGCGGACGACGAGCGCGTCGTGAACGCCGAGATCGCGCAGCTCGAGGCGATCCGCGCGTTCTCGCTCGAGAAGCTCCCGAAGGACATGGCGACGCGCGACATCAAGGTCGCGACGTACGCGGACACGGTGGACTTCGTGTCGACGCGGCTCCGGGCGGACCGGAAGCTCCTGCGCGAGGCGGCGGCGAAGCGGCGCGACCTGCAGCCGGAGCTCGCGCGGCGGATGGCGGCGCGGAACGAGCTGCGGGCGCGCTCGCAGCTCGAGCAGAGCAACGTCGTCGTGGAGGTGCAGGGGAGCGTCGTGCGGGCGCAGCTCGTCGTGAGCTACCTGACGCCGGGGGCGACCTGGGAGCCGGTGGCGGACCTGCGCGCCGACGGGGACCGGAGCGTGACGGTGTCGCAGTTCGCGGGCGTCGCGCAGACGACCGGCGAGGACTGGACGCAGGCGGCGCTCTCGTTCGCGACGCAGAGCCCGACGGAGATGCTGGCGGTGCCGGAGGCGCAGGCGATGCTGCTCGGGGCCGGGGGGAGCGGGATCTCGGCGACCGTGCAGCGCATGGGGCAGTCGTTCGAGCAGGCGCAGAGCGCGTACTCGAGCTCGAACATGCAGAAGGGCGAGGCGTGGCAGGCGCAGGTGGCGCAGCAGGAGGTCGTTCAGGCGCGGGCGCGGGAGACGTTCTCGCGCCTCGCGAGCCGCGGGACGACGGCCCACTTCGAGGCGCTCGCGACGCGCACGGTGCGGACCGACGGGAACGTGGTGCGGGTGCCCATCGCGACGGCGACGTTCCCGATGACGCTCCGGCAGGTGGCGGTGCCCGAGGTGTCGCTGAACGTGGTGCGGACGGCGGAGCTCGTGAACGCGGGCGAGCAGCCGCTCCTCCCGGGGAAGGCGGCGCTCTTCGTGGACGGGGCGTTCGTCGGGACGAGCGAGATGCAGTTCGTGTCGCCGGGCGAGACGTTCTCGGTGTTCCTCGGGGTCAACGAGCGCGTGAAGCTGACGCGGACCATCGACCGGAAGAAGAGCTCGCTCGAGGTCGGCAAGAAGCGGACGCAGGCGAAGGTGTCGTTCCTGCTGTCGGCGGAGAACCTGGGCGACGCGCCCGTGACCATCGAGCTGACGGACCGCGTGCCGGTGTCGCAGACCGAGGACATCGAGGTGAGCGACGTGAGCGTGCCCAAGGGGGCCAAGCGGGACAGCGACGGGCTCGTGCGTTGGACGGTGACGCTCGCGGGCGGGAAGCGCGAGACGTGGCGGATCGAGTACGAGCTCGAGTACCCGACGGGCATCGCGCAGCAGCGCCCGCCGAAGGCCTCGCGCTCCGCGGCGCCGGCGCCGGCGGAGCAGCTGATGGAGAAGATCTACGACTTCGAGGAGGAGATGCGCTGACGCCGGACTGGACCGGGCGATATCGTGTCATTTGGCACATTCGCCGGGACCGGGTTGTGGGCGGCCGTCAACGATGCGAGGGTTCTCTCGCCCGTGTATCGCGGGCGATTCCACATCGAAAGGCTCGCTCATGCACCATCGCTCCTACGCCTGGCTCGCGCCTGCGCTCGTCGCCTTGATCTGCGCAGGTTGTAGCAAGGAGTCGCCGCCCACGACGCCCGCCGAGGGCGCCGAGACGACCGCCGGGACGGCGGCCACCGACGACGACGCGGCCAGCGCGGTCGTGACCCCGCCGGAGCCCGAGGCGCCGCCCACGCCCCCGGTGCCGGCACCCGAGCGCGCCGAGGCGACGTGCGTGACGTCGCCCGCGGGCGACACGTCCTGCACGTGCCGCGCGGGCTTCACGCTCGGCGCCGACGGCAAGAGCTGTGAGGACGTCGACGAGTGCGCCACCGACAACGGCGGCTGCAGCGGCACCTGCACGAACACGCAGGGCTCCTACGCCTGCGGCTGCCCCGACGGGCAGGCGCTCGGGCTCGACGGTCGCCTCTGCTACGACCCGACCCCGGCGCCGCAGGGCGAGCTCGTCACGGGCGGCGCGACGCCGGAGGAGCTCGAGCAGGCGCTCGCCGCGTGGCACCCGGAGCTCCCGCCGGAGAAGGACGAGATCACCGCCGCGGTCGGGCTCGAGGTCGCGGACGACGCGACCCGGAACGACGTGAAGGTGACCCCCGGGGAGCTTCGCTTCTCGGCCACCGCGCACCCCGAGGTGCTGACCTGGGAGCGGGGCAAGGTGCTCGTGTCGGCGCCGTCCGACGAGGGCGCGCCCGGCCAGAACCCGTTCGGCTTCGCGCGCAAGGTGCAGCGCGTCGAGACCGTCGGCGACGAGATCGTCGTCACCACGGGGGCGGCGGCGCTCCAGGAGATCATCACCGGCGACTTCCAGGTCACCTTCGACCCGGAGGAGGCGAAGGAGGTGCCGTGGTCGGCGTTCGAGGCGCAGGCCGACTGGGCGGCCGACAACCTCTACACGAACTCGCTCCCGGAGCTCGACCACCTCCCGGATGGGCTCCGCGACGACGCGCCCGCCGACGGCGCGGACGACGAGGGCGTCGAGGGCGACCCCTTCTGCTGCTCGTTCATCAAGAAGGCCGCGAGCGCCGTGACGAGCAAGGTCTCGGCGGCCGTGAACGTCGTCAAGAACACGGCCAAGACGGTCGCGAAGGCCACCGTCACCGCCGCCAAGGCGGTCGGGAACGCCGCCGTCACGGTGGCGAAGACCACGAAGGCGGCGGTCGTCTCGGCGGCCAAGACCGTCGGCGGGGTCGCGGTGAGCGCCGGGAACGCCGTCGGCGGGGCCGTGAGCGAGACCGCGCGGAGCGTCGGCTACATCGCGAAGGCCCTCTACGATGACGCGAAGGCGCTCTACGGCGCGATCATGCCGAAGAGCTTCTCGGGGGAGGCGACCTTCGACCCGGAGTTCAAGTTCGATGCGATCGACCTCTCCATCTTCAAGTTCGACTACAAGAAGAACTTCAACGAGACCGGCAAGTTCCCGATGCAGGCGTCGTTGTCCGGCGACTCGAACCTGAAGGGCCTCATCACCTTCAAACCGAAGCTCTCCATCGGCGGGCAGATCCCGAACCCGATCGCCGTCGACCCGCTCCCGCCGCTCAAGATCTGGCTCGACGTCGACGCCTCGCTCACCGCGAAGCTCACGCTCGACCTCGCGCTGATGGCGTCGCTCGCGTCGGCGGGCGGCAAGGCGGGCTCCGAGCTCGAAGCGGCGCTCAATCAGGTCAGCGACTTCGCGGGCCCGGTGCTGAACACCTTCCGGAAGGAGCTCCTCGGCGACGAGGACGCGAAGCCCGCCGGCAACTGGAAGAAGACCATCTACCTGAGCAAGCCCAAGACCAAGGTCGTCATCCTCGGGAAGGTGCCGGTCGTGTTCACGGGGACCGTTCAGGTCGACGTCGACTGCGGCTTCGAGCTGAAGGCGCAGCTGAACGCCGAGGCCACGCTCGAGTCGGTCCACACCTTCAAGTACCGCGCGGAGTACGTGCAGGGCGTGGGGATGCTCAAGAACAAGCCGACCTACAAGCACACGCCGCGCTTCGAGATGAAGGTCCTCGGCGGCGGCGAGGCGGTCGTCTCGTGCAGCGTGATCCCGCGCGTGAACGTGTTCCTCTACGACGCGATCGGGCTCAACCTGGGCGTCCGCGGCTCGATCATCGCGCGGGCAAAGTACACGTCGAGCTGTGCTGCGACCTCGAAGTGGCCGAAGGGTGAGGTCAGCCTCGGGCTGTCGGCCGGCCTCGGCTTCCCGGTCGGCGCGCGCCTGCAGACGCCCGGGTCGAGCTTCGGCGGCAAGGACGCGCAGAAGCTCGGCGCCGACATCGGCCCGTTCGAGGTCTGGAACAAGGAGTTCTCGATCGTCGAGAAGAAGTTCGATGTGCCGGGGCTCGGCTACTGCACGCCGACCTGCAGCAACGGGCGCCAGGGCGAGGGAGAGCCCGAGACCGACCTCGACTGCGGCGGCGAGTGCACGCGCGGCTGCGGTGAGAGCAAGCAGTGCAAGGTCAACAGCGACTGCGCGAGCGGGCTCTTCTGCGTCGGCGGGAGGTGCGGCGCCACGACCTGCGGGGACGGTGTGAAGTCCGGGTCCGAGAGCGACGTCGACTGCGGCGGCCGGCTCTGCGCCCCTTGCGCGGCGTCCAAGATCTGCGTCCGCGCCGACGACTGCGCATCCGGCGCCTGCACGCCAAAGTACATCAAGATCTCCTCCCATCGGATCAAGATGCCCTACGGCCACTGCGCCGCCGATCCGTGCAAGGACGGCGAGCGCTCGCCGGGCGAGTGCGACGCCGACTGCGGGGGCAGCTGCGCCAAGTGCGCGGACGGCGCGCTCTGCGCGGACGCCAGGCAGTGCCAGAGCGGGCAGACCAACGGCTACCAGTGCACGCGCTCCTGCGAGAACTGGAAGCTCGACGGCGCCGAGACCGACGTCGACTGCGGCGGGCCGACCGACTGCAACCGCTGTGCTGTGGGCAAGAAGTGCCGCGAGAAGGGCGACTGCGTCGGCACCGCGGACTGCACGGGCGGCGTCTGCACCGCGGCCACCAAGGCGACGTGCGGCGCGTTCGGGCAGGGCTGCTGCTCGGGCGGGGGCTGCGACAGCGGGCTCTCGTGCGCCGACGGCCTCTGCAAGTGCGGCGCGGGGCAGGGGGTCGTCTGCGGCGGCGCGTGCTGCGGGGCGGGGCAGCTCTGCGAGAACGACGCCTGCGTCGACCCGGCGCCGACCTGCATCGCGTTCCCGACGGACAAGCGGAACACGTGCGAGGCGGGGTCGTGCCCGGCGAGCTGCCGCGCGCAGCGCGAGAAGGACCCGAGCTCGCAGAGCGGGATCTACATGGTGCAGCCCGACCCGGCGAAGCCGCCGTTCGAGGTGCGCTGCGACATGACCCGCGACGGCGGCGGCTGGACGCTCGTCGGCTACGAGACGGCCGGGCAGCCCGCCAACAACGGCGACGGCGTGATGGCCTCGCTCTTCGCCGAGACCGGGAGCCCCTCCGAGGTCGCGGCGGGAGAGGGGTCCGGCTTCCTCGGGCCGCGCTTCTCGTTCGCGCGCGGGCAGTACTCGCACGTGCGCCTCAACTGGTGCGACCCGGCGGCGCCGAAGAACCTCTACCAGACGTTCTCGACCACCGAGGAGCTCTTCGCGGACGGCGCGAAGACGGGCGCCGGCACGATCGTGCTCCACCACTTCCAGAGCAACGACCCCGTCCTGAACCAGCAGATCCCGAACCCCGACGCGGCGCGCTTCTGCCGCGCGCGGACGAGCACCGCGAAGCCCGGCGACACGAGCTGGGGCGTCAAGGGGGCGAGCGAGTCGAACTTCCAGTGCGGCTGCAACAGCGGCGGCTGGGCCGGGGTCGGCTCGTACTACGGCGGCACGAGCAAGGGCTGCACGACGTGCGCGTGCCACGGCGGCGGCTGGACCGGGACCGCGGGGAACGGGGTCCCGAAGGGCAACGTGAGCAAGCACGTCGTCTACCTCTGGATCCGCTGAGCCCGGGTCCCGACGACGTCGGCGCGGGCGTCGTCGTCGTCGGGTGCAACCCCGGCGCCCCCCGCTGTCAGGGGGTGGTGCCGGTGCTGCCCGAGCGGGCGGTGGCGGCGCGCGCGGTCATCGACGCCGCGAGGGCGCGGCTCGCGGCCGCCGGGCTCTGGAGCGAGGCGCCGGTCGTGGTGCTGGACGCGCCGATCGGCGCGGCCGTGGCGCTGTCGGTGGCGGACGCGGCGTCGGCCGGGCTCCGCGCCTACGCGGGGCGGCCGGCGATCCTCTTCCAGGAGGCGCCGACCGAGCCCGAGCTCGACGTCGTGGTGCACGAGCTGACCCACGTCTGGCTGCGCGCGCGCGGCTGGAACCCGCCGCGGTGGGTGCTCGCCGGGGGCCGCGCCAACCACGAGAGCGCCGTCGTCCACGAGGGCGTGGCCGACTTCGTCGCGGCCGCGCTGACCGGCGATCCGCTCGTCGGCGACGGGCTCGGCGAGCCGAGCGCCGTCCGCGACCTCCGGGCCGCCGCGCGCTGCCCGGACGACCTCGTGGGGGCGCCGTACGCGGACGCGGCGGTCGTGTCGAGCGCGCTCTGGGAGCTGAGCGGGGCGGGGGGCGAGCCGGCCGACCTCGCCGCGGTCCTCGACGCCGTCCGGGCCGTCGGCCCCGAGCACACCGAGCGCGTCGCGACCTGGGTGGGCGCGGTGTCGGCGCGGCTCGCCGCGGAGGCGCCGCGACTCGCGATGCGTTGGGCGGAGCTCGCCGAGGCGCGCGGGCTCCGGCGGTGCGGCGACGCCGCGGCGGTCGATGGCGCGGGCGGGCGAGAGCGCGTCGCGGCGGGGACGCGGCGGTTCGGCGTGGACGCGGTCGAGGGCCCGCTCCGGTTCCGCGCGGAGGTCCCCGGCGCGGCGGTGCTGAGGGTCAGCGGGACGGGCGGCGGCGCGGGGCTGGCGCTCGGGTGGCGGGCCGAGGACGCGGGTCGGGGCGTGGTCGCGAGCGGGTCCGCGCCCCTCGACGCGGGGCCTGGCTGGGTCGTCGCGATCGCGACGCCCGCGGGGACGGCGGCGGTCGAGCTCGCGGTGGTGTCCACGCGGTCCGACGACGCGCCGTACACGCTCACGGGGGTGGCGTCCGTGGGGGCGCCGAGCCCGGTCGGGCCGTCGCCTCGGCCGGCGGGCGGATCCGGGTGCGCGACCGGAGCGGGCGTCGGGGGGCTCGAGGCGGCGCTCGTCGGCGCGCTCCTGTGGCGGCGCTGGCGCGGTCGCAGGGCCGCCGCTTGCTTTTCCGGCCGATGAGCCGCATCTTGGGATCTCTGTCGGTCCCCCACTCGACCTCCGCCGCGCGGTTCACGCCGCGCCGGCCTGACCCCCTCCGCGAGGCACCGTGAGCGAGACCGCGACCGAGACGCAGAGCGCGACGCCCTCCCAGCAGCAGACCTCGGGCCAGCCGACGTCGAGCACACCGTCGTCGTCGTCCGGCGGGAGCCGGCGTAGCGTGCAGCTGCGCGCGGCGATGGGCGGGCTCGACTTCGCGTCGCAGGCGGCGCTGCTCTCGCCCGTGCAGATGCACGGGGGTGGCGGCGGTGAGGCCGACGTGCACGCGGCGGCGGCGGAGGGGATCGCCGGCTCGGGCGGGGCGATCCCGCACGCGGCGGCGATCCAGAGGTCGTTCGGCGGGCACGACGTGTCGGGGATCCAGGCCCACGTCGGCGGCGCGGCCGCGGGCGCGACGAAGGCCATGGGGGCCGAGGCGTACGCGACGGGCTCGCACGTGGCGTTCGGGAGCTCGCCGAGCCTGCACACGGCCGCGCACGAGGCGGCGCACGTCGTGCAGCAGCGCGCGGGGGTGTCGCTCTCGGGCGGGGTCGGCGCGGTCGGGGATCGCTACGAGCAGCACGCGGACGCGGTCGCGGACGCGGTGGTGGCCGGGAAGGACGCGGCGCCCATCCTGAACGAGATGACGGGCGGCGGCGGCGGCGGCGGCGGGGGCGTGCAGCAGCAGGTCGTGCAGCGCGAGACGCTGTCGACGCAGCCCGCGACGCCGACGCAGGTCGAGGGCGCGACGGCGCGCGTCGAGGCGGGCGGCGGGACCATGAGCGCGCCGAACGCCGAGGGGCAGATCCGCGCGGTGGGCGCGTCGGCGGCGGTCGACGCGAAGCAGGAGGAGCGCGCGAAGGCCTTCGAGCTCGCCCTCGGGCGCGACGCCTACGGGAAGGCCGACGGGCCGGCGGCGACCCTCGCGGGGCGCGCGAAGGCCTACCTCACCGCGAAGGCGGGCAAGTGGGAGGCCGACAACGCCGAGCTCAAGACGATGCTCGAGTCGCTCGGGAGCGACGCGACGTGGTGCGGCGCCGTCGGGAAGGACGTCGGGCGGCTCATGGCCGTGTTCGACTCCGGCAACGTCCGGATGCGCATGAACCACATCGGTAATTTCTACTCGAACATCCTCGAGAAGGACGTCCTGAACGAGAAGGACACCGAGTACGAGGCGTGGCTCAAGGCCGCCAAGATCCGCGTCGCCGACTTCAAGAAGGCCAAGGAGAAGGCCGCGCTCGAGAGCGAGGTGAGCGGCCAGAAGGGCGCCCGCGTGTGGACTGGCGAGGACGCCAACATGAAGGCCACGTCCTCGCAGATGGCGACGGAAGGGATGCCGCTCCACGACGCGGAGAAGGAGGCGCAGAAGGACCACGCCGCCGAGAAGGGCCAGACCGGCTTCGACATCGACAGCAGCTTCCTCGCGTGGAACCAGGGCGCCAAGGTGTGGGCCGTCAACGAGGCGAACGCCTGGGTCGCCAAGCAGCACGAGCTCAACATGCCCGTCGCGGCCGGCCCCTCCGGTACGACGAAGTGGCTGATGACGGCGGCGACCGCGATCGGCGGGGTGTCGACGAGCGACGCGCGCCTCGCGTGCATCGGCTATCTCTTGCCGCTGTGGCACCACTCGCTGTCGGAGATCATGGCGGCGGCGGCGCCGTTCGGGCTGCCGTACACGCCGGGGCCGGCGATGTACCGCAGCATCACGCCGTGGGGTGAGAGCGCGAAGGCGTTCGGCGGCGGGAAGTGGCCGGACGAGGCGCCCGAGGCGGCGGCGGAGACGACGCCGGCGACGTCCGGGACGGGCGGCGCGGGCGCGTGATGGCGGACGTCTGTCACCTCGGCGGTTGGCTCGTCCCGGTGGACCTGTGGCTCCCGGAGGACGCGCGTCACGCGTCGTGGTCGGCGGCGCTGCCGATCGGGTGCAACCGGCTCCGCTGCGAGGTGTGCGGCGAGGACGTGACGCAGGTGGTCGAGGACGGGCGGCGCCGCTACACGTGCGGTTGCGGCCAGGACGTCGAGGTGCTGAGCGCGCGTCCGTGCGACCCGACGCACGCGGAGATGCCGCACGCGCGGGCGGAGCCGCTCCCATGGCGGTGCCAGGGGCACGAGCGGGTGACGCTGCCGACCGTGCTCGACGGGGTGGCGCTCGGGCGGCAGGCCCTCGGTGACACGCTCGCCGGGGTGATGCGCGGCGCGACGCCGCCGGACGCGGGGATCCCGGCGAAGCTCGGGGCGCGGCAGCCGGGGCTCTGGCTCGCGCAGCTCTACCGGCGCCTGGCGGACGCGCAGGACCAGGAGGCGCTCGGCGTGGTGGTGAGCGCGGCGGCGGCGCGCGCGGGGACGGCGCCGGCGGCGCTGAACGCGCTGCGCTGGACGCCGGAGCTGCATCGCCAGAAGGGGCTCGCGAAGGCGCTCGCGGCGCCGCCGGCGGACGCCGGGCCGCACCTCGCGGAGGCGGCGCAGGCGCGGCTCACCAAGGTCGCGGCGGGCAAGGTGAAGGACGACGCGTTCGTCGACGCGGCCTTCGGCGCGCTCGGGCGCGGCGTGGCGGTGTCCGGGCTCGTCTACACGCTCGCGCGGCTCGACCTCGACCGGACGGTCGCGGCGGGGCGCGCCGCGGTGGCGGCGGACCGGGAGCAGCTCGAGTTCGTGGCGAGCGCGCTCGAGGACCACGACGCGGCGTTCGCGGCGCTGCTCCGCGGCGTCGTCGCGGACGGGAGCTACGACGCGGCGACCCTCACGGGCCCCGACGCCATGGACCTCCTCGGCGTCGACGGCGCCGAGAAGGCGCGGCGGATCCTCGGCGCCCCCGGCTGAGGGCTGGGGGCGGTCGCGTCCTTTTGGGGCGCGGCCATCCGCGCCCCGTCAGGGCTTCGGGTACACCGCGACGTCGTCGAGCACCACCGACCCGCCGGTCGCCTGGCCGCCGGACTGGGCGTACACCCGCGTCGACGCCTTGAGCGTCACGGCGCCCGCCGGCGCGGTCACGTCCCGCGTGATGTTCTGCCAGACATCCAGGTCCGCCGTGTAGGTCCCGCCGTAGCTCGTCGCGCCGATCTGCGCCTCGTTCTCGTCGAAGAACGCGTAGATCACGTTGGCGCGGGCGGAGGCGTCGTCGTCGAAGAACCACATCGAGACCGTGTAGGACTGCCCCGCCACGACGGGTGTGCCATTCGACCCGAAGTCCGTCTCGCCGTTGACCGTCGACGCGCGCGTCAGGCGCGCCGCCCGGAAGCCGCTGTGCACGACCTCCGTCTCCGCTTCGGCCTCGACGCCGATGTCGGTCGTCCACGCGGTCGCCGGCCCGTCGACGTCCTCGAAGCCACCGTTGTCGATGTTCAGCGCCGCCCCGAGGCCCGGGTTCACGCTGTCCGTGACGAACCCGTCGGCGTCGCAGGCCGTCCACGTCTGGCCGCCGTCCCCCGAGACCATCACGACGTAGTCCCAGAGCCCCACGCTCGGGAAGCGCGCGAGCCCCTCGTACGCGTCGGTCGCCCCGACGTCGCCCAGGTACGCCGCCGGCGCGCAGTCGAGCGCCGCGAGCTCGAGCGGCGCCGCGAGCCCCGCCGGACCGGCGCACACCTGCACGTCGATGCCCGGGAGGCGCCCCTCGGCCGCCGTCTCGGCCCCGACCTCGACCACGCCGACCACGGGCACCGCCTCGCCCGGCTCGCCCCAGGCCTCGCGCGTCTGCACCGCGCACCCCGTCACCACGTGGTCCGGCGCGCACACGCCGCCCTCGTCGTGGAAGCCGGCCGCGCACGCCTCACAGGTCGCGCCCGCGTAGCCCTCGGCGCACGCCTCGCAGCTCTCGCCGCCGAAGTGCCCCTCGCACGCGCAGCGGGTCACGCCGTCGGAGACCATGGCGCACGCGCCACGCGCGCTGCAGCTCGCCGCGTCGCAGAGATCGGCGATGCAGGCCCCCGCGTTCGTCGGGTCGACCACGTATCCCGCGTCGCACAGGTCACACGCCTCGCCCGCGTACCCCGTCACGCAGCTCGCGCAGACCTCTCCGCCCCAGTTGCCCTGGCAGTCGCAGCGGCGCTCGCCGCCGCCGAGGACCACGCAGCTCCCGTGGTCACCGCACGGGTCGCCCACGCACGGGTCCGCGACGCACGCCCCCGCCGCGCCGGGGTCCTCGACGAAGCCCTCGGCGCAGGCCGCGCAGTCGTCGCCGGCGTAGCCGGGGTCGCAGGCGTCGCACGCCGCGCCGGCCCAGTGACCTGCACACGCGCACGTCCCGGCGCCGCCAGCCCCGACGGTGCAGGTCCCGTGGTCGCTGCACGGGTCCGGGTCGCAGCCGTCGTCGACGCACACGCCGGCCGCGGCTGGATCCTCGACGAAGCCGTCGTCGCACGCGGCGCACTCGCCGCCGGTGTAGCCCTCGGCGCAGGTCGCGCAGGTCTCGCCGGCGAAGTTCCCCTCGCACGCGCAGGTGAAGGCGCCCGGGCCGACGAAGTCGCAGTGCCCGCGCCCGCTGCACGGATCGGGCAGGCACGGGTCGATGATGCAGGCGCCCTCGAGCTCCGGGCTCTCGACGTACCCGAGCGGGCAGGCCGGACAGGCCTCGCCGCCGCAGCCCGCCGCGTCGTAGCTGTCGTCGAAGGTGAGCCCGCTCACGCGGAAGCGCTCCGGGTACGCGTCGATCGTGAAGACCGAGTACGCGAACGAGACGGGCGTCTCGCCGTAGTCGCGCGGGTAGAGCTGGTTGTTCTCGATCTGACACTCGCCGCGGAAGGACGCGCCGCCCTCCTCGCTCTGGTAGATGCGCTGGACGGTGCCGACCTCGGCGATGGCGTCGAGCACCTCCTGCGCCGGCAGGCCGTAGCTGTTGAACCCGGCCCCGCAGCGGTCGCTGTCGCCGACGGAGATGAGCCCCACGCGCGGCCGGATGGCCTTCAGGAACTCGACCGGGCTCGACGCCTTCGAGCCGTGGTGGCTGAACATGTGGACGTCGATGGGGATGTCGCTCGCGAGGGCGGGGATCACCTCCTGCTCCACCTTGTCGGTGCCGAGGCCGCCGCCGGGGAGGTCGCCCAGGTCGAGGAACGAGAACTCGCCGTAGCGGAAGATCACGCCGACGCTGCGCGCGTTCTCCTCGTCGACGACGATGCCGGTGGCGCCGGCGATCCGCCCGTTCGCGGTGAGCACCGTCATCGTGACGCCGTCGCCGAAGTCGAACACCTCGCCCGCGATGGCGTCGCGGCGGCGCGTCTGGAGCACCCGGGCGTAGTCGTCGAAGCCGTTCGGCATGGGGACGAGGCCGCGGTCGATGACGAGGTCCGGGAGCAGGTCGTCGCTGCCGACGTAGCCGATCTCGCTCTCGTCGTCGGTCGTCCCGTTCCGGTCGTCGTCCACGCCGCGGAAGCCGGGATAGCCGTCCGGCCCGAGGATGAGCGGCATGGCCCCGCCCGAGTGGTCCGCGTCGAAGTGGGACAGCACCATCATGTCCAGGTGCGGCACGATGCGGCGGACCATCGCGGCGGCCATGCGGCCCGAGGCCGGCCGGCCGGCGTCGAGGAGGATGGCCTTGCCGGACGGCGTCACGGCGAGGATGGCCTGCCCGTTGCCCACGTCGAACATGTGGAACCGCAGGGCGTTCGTCGCCGGCACGATCGCGCAGAAGCCGACGTCCGTGTTGCAGACGCCGCTCTCGCACTCGGTGTGGTCGGTGCACGTCGCCGGCAGCGGGCACCGAACGACGTCCTTCTCGACCATCTCGATGTTCACGGGCTCAGCGACGTGCGTCGGCGGGTACTCGGTGCAGTCGGTGCCGCTCGACACGATGTCGACCCGGAGGAAGCCGACGCAGCGGTCGGCGCTCTCCATCGTGCACATCGCCTGGAACCGGACGGTCGCCTGGCAGGTGTCGTTCGCGTAGGTCTTGTCCGTGTAGAGGTAGCGCTCGTCGCCGATCCGCTCGGCGACGCCGAGGAGCGCCGGTTGGCACACGCCGCCCTCGGCCACGCGCGTCACGGCGACGTGGAACCGGTTCAGCGGGTTCGGGGCGATCTCGTAGTCGAGGGTCGTCCCGCCGAGGATCGAGACGACGAGCTCTTCCGTGCCGGCCGAGGGGTGCACCACCATCCGCACGTGGCCGAACATGTCGTCGGGGAGCTCGACCTGGGCGTTGTCCGCGGGGTCGAAGAAGGCCCCGTCGCACCACACCTCGCCGTTCATCACCTGGCACTGCCCGAGCGCGACGTCCTCGAGCCCGACCTGCAAGGCGACCTCCACGCTCGAGCCCGCGCGGTAGAGGAACGACGCGATGTAGACGTTCCGCGCCGTGTCGAGGAGGTTCAGGGTGTAGGAGGCGTTGGCCGTGACCTCGAGGCTGAACGTGCCGTCCTCGGCGAGCGGGGCGACGACGGTGTTGCCCACGGTGTCGAGCGCGACGATGGCGAGGCCCGAGGAGGCCAGGGCGCCCACGGTCACGCCCACGGCTTCGGCGCCTTCCCCCTGGGGCTGGTCCGCGCCCTTCACGCCGCCCGAGATAGTGACCTTGCCGGCCTGGCTCGGCGCCGGCTCGTCGGCGGGACAGGCGAGGAGGCCGAGCGCTGCGAGCGCTGCGAGCGCGAGGGCGGAGAAGCGGTGGATCATCGGGAGCCTCCAGGGACGGCGGCCGCAGAACGTGCGGAATCGCGGGAGGCGTGTCAAGAAGCTCCGCCGACCACATCAGTCGAGTTCGACACCCGGCCGGATCTCCGGGGGCAGCCCGCGCTCGAGAGCCGAGCGGTCGCCCAGCGACCGGCGGAGCGCGGCGCCTCCGCGTTGTGCAGTGCACAACGCGCGGTGATGGCTTGGGAGGCCGGTCGGGTTCAGTAAGCGCGCGCGAAGATGATGCGCTGCACACCGTCCTTGCCGGTGAAGATGCAGCGCCCGCGCTCCTCGTTGTCGGCGAGCGGGATGCAGCGCGCCGTCACCTTGAGGTCCTTCAGGAGATCAGCGTAGGCGTCGTCGTCGGCCGCGAAGCACCACGCGAAGCCGCCCGGCTGGTCCTCGGCGAAGTACGCCTCGAACGCCTCGCGCGACTCGATGCGCGCCGTGCCCTCCTCGCGGTAGGCGAGCGCGCGCTGGTAGAGCGTCGACTGGATCTCCTCGAGCGTCCCGACCACGGTCGCGACGAAGTCCGCGCGCGACACCGGCCCCTTCTCCTTCGGCGAGCGGTCGCGCCGCCCCATGAAGACCGACCCCGACGCCACGTCGCGCGGGCCCACCTCGAGGCGGATCGGCACGCCCTTCTTGATGTGCTCCCACACCTTGTCGCCGCCGCGGAGGTCGCGGTCGTCGATGAGGACGCGCAGCTTCTCGTCGTCGTAGCGGAGCGCGCGCAGCTCGTCCCTGAGCGACTCGCAGTACGCGATGACCTCGGCGCGCCCTGCGTCGTCGCGGTAGATCGGCACGATGACGATCTGCTGCGGCGCGAGCTTCGGCGGCAGCACGAGCCCGTCGTCGTCGCTGTGGGTCATGATGACCGCGCCCACGAGCCGCGTCGACACGCCCCACGACGTCGTCCACGCGTACTCGAGCTGCCCCTGCGCCGACTGGTACTTGATCTCCTGCGCCTTCGCGAAGTTCTGCCCGAGGAAGTGCGACGTCCCCGCCTGCAGCGCCTTCCGGTCCTGCATCATCGCCTCGATGGCGAACGTCGACACCGCGCCCGGGAAGCGCTCGGCCTTCGTCTTCTCACCGCGGATGACCGGGATCGCCATCGTCTCCTCGGCGAAGCGCGCGTACACGTCGAGCATCTGCTTCGTCTCGGCGACCGCCTCGTCGGCCGTCGCGTGCACCGTGTGCCCCTCCTGCCAGAGGAACTCCGCCGTCCGCAGGAAGAGCCGCGTGCGGAGCTCCCAGCGCATCACGTTCGCCCACTGGTTGATGAGCAGCGGCAGGTCGCGGTAGCTCGACACCCACTTCGCGAACATCGCGCCGATGATCGTCTCGCTCGTCGGCCGGATGATGAGCGGCTCCTCGAGCGGCCCCGCCGGGACGAGCCCGCCCTCCGGCCCCTCCTCGAGCCGGTGGTGCGTCACGACCGCGCACTCCTTCGCGAAGCCGTCCACGTGCTCCGCCTCCTTCTCGAGGAAGGACTTCGGGATGAGCAGCGGGAAGTACGCGTTGACGTGCCCCGTCTCCTTGAACATCCCGTCGAGCACGCGCTGGATGTTCTCCCAGATCGCGTAGCCCCAGGGCTTGATCACCATGCAGCCGCGCACCGGCGAGTTCTCGGCCAGGTCGGCGGCCTTGATGACCTGCTGGTACCACTCCGGGTAGTCCTCGGCGCGGGTCGGCGTGATGGCGGTCTGGGCGGGCTTCGACATGGCGCGTCTCCGGGTTCCTTCTCGCGGCGGACCATACCCGGGTCGCGAGGCGCCGTCAGCACCTCTTCGCGCGCCGCGCGGTAGCCGCCGCGCCGTCAGCCGCGGACGGCCGCCGCCAGGCGATCGATGAACGGCAGCTGGTTCTTCGAGAGCTTCCGCCTCGCCGTCTCGAGGTCGAACCACTCGGCGCGGTCGACCTCCGGGTGCTCCTCCATCTTCCCCGACCGCGGCGGCCACTCGAGCTCGAACGTGTTGCTCGTGTGCACGTAGCCCTCGGGCAGCTCCCCCCGGAACGCCCAGATGTGGATGATCTTGTTGTTCGCCTTGTGGCTCCCGAGCGACACCAGCGCCTCCTCCGGCGGCGGCGCGAGCCCCGTCTCCTCCGTGAGCTCGCGGCAGGCCGTCGCCCGCAGGACGGCCTCGTCCACCTGCGGCTCGTCGACGATGCCCTTCGGGATCGACCAGCAGCCGTCGTCCTTCTTCCAGTAGTAGGGCCCGCCGGGGTGCACCAGCAGCACCTCCAGCGCGCCCCCCGCCACCTCGCGGAACATCAGGAGCCCAGCGGTCGGCACCGGCATCAGCGCGCCCCCCCGTCGGCGGCGTCGTCCGTGAGGCCCTCGATCGGCGCCACCTCGCCGAGGAGCCCGCGCCGCGCGAGCACCTCGGCGACGCAGGTCGCGACCTCCGTGGCGAGATCGGTGCAGAAGCCGTGGCGCTCGGCCGACCGGAACTGCACGAACTGCCCCGTGAGCGTGTTGCACACGACGTCCGACCCCGGCGCGTCGCGGCGGCTGACGCGCTCCCGCCAGAGCCCCTCGTACTCCGCCATCGCGTCCACGAGCGCGGGCGTCACCGGGGCCGTCGGGTCCGGGTCGCCGAGGAGCTCGCCCAGGACGAGCCGCCCCGCGACGATGGCGCCGCACTCGCCGGCGCCCGTCACGCCGCCGCGCCGGAGCGCCTGGTAGGGGCGCGTCGGGAGGCCGAAGGTCTCGGCGAGCGCGATGCCGCAGGAGCGGTGCGGGGTCCGGACGCCCTCGTAGAGCACGCGGCACTTCTCGCGGGCGAGGGCGACGAGCTCGAGCTCGCGCGGGGAGAGGTCAGGCATGCGGCGGATGGTGACGCGATTCCCGGCCCGCGGCAATCCATCGCCGCCGGGTCGGGGTGGGCGACGCCGCCCAGCGAGCCAGGCGCGCGCGGGTCGAATGACCCGTGTCGGCGCGTGTCGCTTCGTAAGGTGCCGAGATCGCGCCGCTTCGCTCCATCGTCCCCGAGGCACGGCGCTTGCTCCGCTCGCCGTCGCAACCTCGGAGCAGGGGCAGCGATATGTCGATCCCCATCAAGAAGATCATGGTCCCGACGGACGGCTCGGTCGCGTCGGTCACGGCGGCCCGCTGGGCCGCGGCGCTCGCGGCGTCCATCGACGCCTCGCTCGTCCTCATCCACGTGGCGACCCTCGGCGAGGCGCGCGTCGACGCCGAGCGGCGCGCCTCCGCCAACGGCGGGAGCGGGCCCAACGACGTCGAGGACGCCATCATCAAGGCCACCCTCACGGCGATGGGCCCGGTGTCCGCGCCGGTGCAGGAGCTCCACGCCTACGGCGACCCCGTGCGCGAGGTCGTCTACCAGGCCGAGCACGTCGGCGCCGACCTCATCGTGGTCGGCAACCGCGGGCTCTCGCCCATCAAGGAGCTCCTCCTCGGGAGCGTCAGCGACGGCATCGCGCGCCACGCGAAGGTGCCGGTCACCATCGTCAGATAGGAGCCTCTGGCGCCGGGGCGCCTCGCCGTGGCGAGCGCGCCCCGACCCGCCGCGAGAGGCTCAGCGCGACGGCTCGTCGCCGAGGGCCTTCAGCCGGAGCTCCACCGCCTTCGACGGCTTCTTCGACTTCGCCGTCTCGTAGTGGGAGCGCGCCGTCTCCTTGTCGCCGCGCTTCTCGGCGACGAGGCCCTTGTTGAACCACACGGCCGCCTGGAAGGTGTCGTCGTTGTCGAGGAGCAGGGCCTTGTCGAAGTCCTGGTCGGCCTCGTCGACCTTGCCCGCGAGGAGCTTCGCGTAGCCGCGCCCCGACCACGCCCGCGCCGCCTTCGCGTCCTTCTCGATGGCCGCGCTGAACGCCGCGATGGCGTCGTCGTAGCGCTTCTCGGCCGTCGCCTTGCGCGCGTCCTTGATGAGCGCGACCACGCTCGCGTCCGCGTCCGCCACCGCCGGGGCCGCCCCGCCGTCGTCGCCGCCGCCGTCCGCCACCGCCGGGGCCGCGGGCGGCGCCGGCTTCGGCGGCGCCAGGGTCGCCGCGTCCTTGAACGCCGTGAGCGCCGCGTCGCGCGCCTCGCCCGTGAGCGTCACCGTCGAGTAGCCCACGACGCCCTCGGCGCCGAGCTTCGCGAGCGCCTTCTGCTCGGCGTCCGTCGGCGCGACGAGCCGCGTCTCGGCGCGGAAGGGGCCGCCGACGTCCTCGCCGATCTCGCAGTTGCGCGCCCACTCCGCCTCGGGCTCGACGTAGAAGTGGTAGACCACCTCGACGCCGTCGCCCGTCCGGCGGAGGCTCGTCCCGTCGAGCGAGATGTCGTCGGCCGCGTACGGCTCCTCCGCCGAGCGGCACTCGTCCTTGACGGCCGCCGCGAAGATCGGCTCGCGCGCCTTGTCCGCGAGGTCGGAGACGGCCGCGCGGAGCCCATCGCGCGAGACCGGCGCGCCCGCCGCCACGTCGAACGCCCCGTGTCCGCTCTCGTCGTAGCCGTGGGCGCCGCAGCCGTAGCCCGTGTCCACGTGCTCGAAGACGACGACCGCGCCCGCGCTCCCCTCGAGGGAGATCGTGTTGCTGTCGACGTCGCCGAAGCCGCCGCCCGCGCTCTCGGCGGCGACGACGACCTTCTCCGCGGCCTCGCTCCCGAGCGGCCGCGCGACGAGCGACGGCAGGTCGACCGCGCCGCTCGGCGCGTGCTCGCCGCCCTCGTCGTCGAGGGCCTCGCACGGCATCATGTTCTGGCGCGTCCAGCGCGTCTGCAGCGCGAAGAGCGTGGTGCCGTCGAAGAGCGCGGCCTCCGGGCGCGTGGCGACCTCGGTCACCTCGTCGCCCGCGACCTGGTACCACGTGGCCTTCGCGCCGTCGCCGGACGCGCTCCACACGACGACGTCCACGGCGGGCTCGGCGGGCGGCGCGTCGGCCACGTCCGCGGCGGGGGCCGCGGTCTCCGCGGGAGGCGCGGTCGTCTCGGCCGGTGGCGCCGTGGTCTCCGGGGCCGGCGCGGCCGTCGTCGTCGCCGGGGGCGGCGTCTCCGGCGGGGTGTCCTTCTTCGAGCCGCACGCGGGCGCGGCGAGGGTGATCGCCGCGGCGGCCGCGGCGCTGAGCAGGTGTCGATGCATGGGGAACCTCCTGGGCGCGAGGCGTAGCACGGCCGCGAGCGCCGGGGAAGCGCCCGCGGGCGGGTGTGGGAGCGGTGTAGGGCGGTCATCTCGGCCGGCTCGGCGCGGGCGTCGTGTTCGGATAGAATCGGCCCAGGAGGTGAGCCGATGTCCCACCGAGTCGCCCTGGCCCTGATCCTGGCCCTCGCCCTCCCGCTGAGCGCGCCGGCGTGCGCGACCTCCTCGGCGGGAGAGCGCGAAGGGAAGTGCACGGACTACCGGCCCATGCCGGCCTGCAGCATGGAGTTCCAGTCCGTCTGCCACACGACCGAGGACGGCTGCGAGGAGTGCAGCTGCGTGCCGCGGCGCGAGAACCGCGACGGGATCGGGCCGCAGGGGCCCTACGATCCCATGCGCTGAACGCCGAAGTCCTCCTGCCAGCGCGGGTTCGGCGCCACGCGGCCCGCCACGATCAGCGCGCCGATCTCCGGCGCCGACAGCGCCTCGTGCACGGTCACCGCCGCCGGCGCGTCGAGCGCTCGCGCCCCGGTCAGCGGCGCCTGCGGCGTCACGGGCTGTGGATCGTGTTGATGAAGATCCGGCTCTGGTCGTTGTTGCTGGGCACCAGCGCGTCGAGATCCCCGTCGTGGTCGAAGTCGTAGAGGAACACGCACTGCGAGCGCAGCGCGTCCCACGGGAGCCCGCCCGACGTGTCGCTGAACCCGGACCCGCCGAGGTTCGTGAACAGCTGGTTCTTCGTGTTCCAGTTCGCGATGTAGAGGTCGTCGAACCCGTCGAGGTCGAGGTCCCCGACCGCCGCGCACACGCTGTCCGCGCTCACCTGCGGCATCGACGCCGTGCGGTCCACGAAGCCGTTCGCCCCGTCGCGCACGTAGAGCCGGTTCACCCCGCTCACCACGTCGATGATGTCGAGGTCGCCGTCGTTGTCGATGTCGATGGTCACGATGTCGCGCGTCCCCGTGCTCGTCGCCGAGAAGAACGGCGTCACGTGGTCCCGCTCGAGCGTCGAGTTCACGAAGAACTGACCCTGGAAGTTGGTCCACACGCGGCTCGCCCCCGACGTCCCCACGAACACGTCCGGGAACGCGTCCCCGTTCACGTCGATGATCTCGAAGTCCGTGATGTTCGCCCGGTCCACCTGGCTCATCCACGGGCTCGTCTGGTCGAACACGTAGGCCCCGCCGACCCCGAGCGCGTTCCCGCCGTTCATCGCCACCCGCGAGTTCTGCGAGTTGCTGTAGTTCGACCCGATGAGCCAGTCCATGTCCCCGTCGAGGTCGAGGTCGATGGGCAGGAGCACCTCCGTCCCCCACTCGCGCGTCACCGTGTAGTTCGGGCTCGTCCGGTCCACGAAGTGCCCCGTGCCGTCGTTGACGAGCTCGAGGTGGTTGTAGCAGTCCACCCCGCTCGGGCAGCTGTACGGGTAGTCCGTACCCTCGAGCACGAAGTCGTTGTCGCCGTCGTCGTCGAGGTCGACGAGCGTGATCGAGTGCCGCCGCGTGCGGTACCGGTAGTCGCCCGGCAGGTGCGTCGAGCTCACGTCCGCGAAGTTCCCCGCGCCGTCGTTCAGCCACAGCTTCAGCGGGTCGTCGTACCCGGCGATCATCAGGTCCGGCGCGCCGTCCCCGTTCACGTCACCGAACGCGAACGACGTGCTGTCGTGCGCGTACAGCTCCGGCAGCGACCGGTACGCGTTGAACCGGAAGTGCCCGATCCCGACGCGGTTCTCGTCGACCCACGCCGTCCCCTCCTCGTACCCGTTGTTCATCACCATCCGGTCCGAGTACGAGTAGCCCGCGATGTACACGTCGGGGTAGCCGTCCGCGTCGAGGTCGCCCACCGAGAACGGGATGTACTGCCCGCTCCCGTTCGTGCGCACGTCGTCCGTCGAGTCGTCGCGCCCGTGCGGACCCCAGCGCGTCCCCGACACCTCCGTGAAGCGCCCGGTCCCCTCCGGCTCCTGCACCGTCTCGCACGTCTCGAACGTGGGGTTGCAGCGGCAGCTCCCCGTCGACACCGAGCAGCCCGGCTGCCGGTAGCTGAGCCCGTAGCGGTCGCTCAGGTAGATGCGCGGCGACCAGTGGTCGATGCTCGTGCCGCTCGAGTAGATGGTCGAGAAGCCGATGAGGTCGAGATCACCGTCGAGATCGATGTCCGTCGCGACCGCGCCGCGCAGGTTCGGCGCGTCCGCCGGCCAGAAGTCGCCGCTCTTGTCCGTGAAGAGCTTCCCGCCCGCCTGCGGCCCGCCGTTGATGAACACCTTCGACGGCTCCCCGTGGTTGATGAACACCACGTCGAGCCGGTGGTCCTCGTCGTGGTCGACGTCGATGAGCAGCGCGTCGCGCGTGTCGCCGCCCGACAGCGGGAACGTCGTCGGGTACTGCACGTTCGTGAACGCCCACGCGTTCCCGCACGGGTTCCGCAGCGTGTCGTCCTCGCACAGGTAGTAGTAGTTGCTCGTGCAGGCGACGTCGTCCCAGCAGCTCCCGCGCTGGTCGCCCGAGTTGTTCCAGTAGTAGTACACGCAGTCCTGCGACGTGTTGTTGGGCTCGCTCGGGTTGTACGTGCACAGCGTCGGCTCGCCCACCTGCGTGAAGCCGTACGAGATGTCCTCGGGGAACGTGAACGCGCCCGGCGTGCAGAAGCGCTGGTAGACGTAGTCCGGGTGCGCCGGGCCCCCGAAGCGCCCGTCGTTGTTGGCGAACTTGCCCGACGTCCCCGCGACGCCGCCCGAGCTGTTCACGAACGCCGGCGGGTCGTTGTTCTCGAGGATCCGCGGCGGCGACGGCAGGTTCGTCGTGCCCGGCACCCACTCGTCGACGTTGTTCCCGTCCGTGTCGCGGAGCCCGATCCACATGTTGTAGCCGCGGTTGTCCGCGTGCCACCGCACGTGCGCGTCCTCGTCGCGGTCGTCGATCTTCACGAGGTCCATCCCGAACGCCTGGCACGTGTGCCGCGCGTCCGCCCAGTTCGTCGTGTAGGTCGAGCGCGCGTAGCGCTTGCCGCCGTACACGGTCGTGACCGCCCACGGGAGGTCCATCGCGCACCCGTTCGGCTCCGCCGCCACCTGCAAGTCCATGCAGTTGTTCAGGTAGAGCCGGTTGATGGTGCTCTGGTCCTGCCCGAGGATGATGTCGACGTCGCCGTCGCCGTCGACGTCACCGAGCGCCGCCGCCCGCGTGTACTCGAGGTCGTCCGGCAGCGGGTCCGTCGTCGCCCTGAACTGCGAGTCGCCGAGGTTCAGGATGATCGCGTTCTTGCAGGACGTGGAGTTCATCGGCACGAAGATGTCGTCGCGCCCGTCGCAGTTGAGGTCGCCGAACTCGACCCGGTTCCAGCGCTGGTAGCTCGTCCCGCACGTCGTCCCCGACGCGTAGATCCCGCGGCACGAGAAGATGGCCGCGTCGTTCTCGCAGTACTCGAGGAGGTTGTCGCTGTTGCGCTGGATGACGCGGAACACGTCGAGGTCGCCGTCGCCGTCCCAGTCGCGCGCCGCCGCCCACTGCGTCAGGTGGTACGAGGTCGCGTCCGTGTGGAACGTGCGCCGGCTGAACCACCCCGGGCGCCCCTCGAAGCCGTTCATCAGGAGCTGGTCGTCCGCGTCGCGCTTGAAGATGAGCACGTCCTCGAGCTCGTCCCCGTCGGCGTCGAACACGAGCGAGCCGTCCGTGACCGCGGTCGTGTCCTCGTGCGGCAGGCGGTCGCCCGGGCTCCGCACGAACACGGTCCCGTCGATGTACTCGAAGAAGTCCGTCACGCTGTAGACCTCCGCCGGGAGCGAGAAGGTCTGCGGGTTCGTCACCGTCAGCGTCGCCGGCCCGGCGATCCGGAGCGGCGCCTGCGGCACCTTCGCCCGGAGCAGCGTCGGCCCGAAGCGCTGCACGTCGAGCGCCCCGACCGTCTCCGTGCCCTGCGTGAACGTGATCTGCGCGTTCGCCCGGAAGCCCGTCCCCGCCACCGTGATCCACACGCCGCCCGCCACGATGGCGCGCGCCGGCTCGATGTTGATCACGTTCAGCGGCGCCGCGTCCGGCGGCCGCACGAACTCGAACGCGTTCGCGAGCGTCGCCGCCTGCCCGTCGCTGTTGGTCACGCGCACGCTCACCGTGCCCGCCGGGTACGCCGGCGCGTTCCCCGTGACGAGCGTCCCGTTGTTGCGCACGCCCACGTTCGTCGCCGGCGACCACACGTTGTCGTGGCCGAACTCGACGATGGCGCCGGCGAGGAAGTTGGCGCCCGCGATCTGGAACGTGTCCCCACCGAGCGTCGACCCCGTCCGCGGCGAGATGAACGCGGCCGTCGGCGGCTGGAGCGGCGGGATGTACGTGAAGCCGTCGGTGAGCCGCGACTCCTGCCCGTCCGGGTTCCGCACGATGACGTCGACCGTCCCCGTGAGGTCCGGCACCGCCACGCGGATGTTCGTCGACGTCAGGCTCACGATGTCGAGCTCGGTCGCGTTGAAGAACACCCGCGCGCCGACCCCGAAGTTGTGCCCGTTCACGACCGCCTCGATCCCGGAGACGCCCTCCGCGGCGAGGTTCGGCACCACCCGGTCGATCGTCGGCGGCGCGATGTACGTGTACCCCTCGACCGCCGTCACCTGCCCGCCGTCGAGGTTCCGCACCTTCACGTCGACCGTCCCCGACGCCCCCGTCGGCGTCACGCACGTGAGCGACGTCGGCCCGTTCACGGTGATGCTCGTGCACGACACGCCGCCGAACGTCACGGCGAGCCCGGGCTGAAAGCCCGTCCCTGTCAGCGTCACGAGGTCCCCGCCGCGCGTCGAGCCCGCGTCGGGCGTGACGTCGGTTATCGTCGGCACCAGCGTGTACGTGAACGCCGCCGCGAGCCCGTGCTCCTGCCCGTCCGGCGCCACGACGCCGACCTCCACGAGCCCCGCCGCGTGCTGCGGCGTGTCGAACGTGAGCGACGTCCCGTCCGTCGCCGCCGTCATCGTCGTCGGGTCGACCGCCGCGCAGCTCGAGCGCGCCGCGAAGCCCGCGCAGAAGAGCACCTGCGGCAGCGTCCCCTGCGGGTCCTCGAGGAGCGACGTCCCCTCGAGGGTCGCGCGCGTCCCGCCGTCCGTCGGGCCCTGCTTGGGCGTGATCTTCGTGACGCGCGGCGCCGCGAGGAAGAGGAACGACCCGCCCCACTGCCGCTGCGTGCCGTCCGGATTCACGACCCAGACGCTGACCGGCCCGCGCGCGTGGGCCGGCGTCCGCACGTGGAGCTCGTTCGCCCCCTCGCTCTCGCCCGTCCCGTCGTCGCCGCCGAAGCGCACGCGCGCCCCCGCCTGGAAGTTCTGCCCGACGACGGCCACCTCGAGCCCGCCGGCCGTCGACCCCTCCGACGGCGTCACCGCCGAGATCACGGGCGCCGCCCCGAGCGACGCCGGGTCGACGTAGGTGAACGCGCTCGGCGCCTGCACGGTCTGCCCGTCCGGCCCGACCCAGAAGACGTCGGCCTCGCCGACCTCGTGGGCCGGCGCCACCGCGATCGCGCGGTCGCCGCGCCGCTCCTCGAGGGTCGCCACCTTCGCGAGGAAGACGGCGCGCCCGCCCGCGACGAAGTTCGCCCCCGAGAAGCCGACGCGCGTGCCGCCCGACGACGGGCCGCGCACGGGGAAGATCTCGGTGATGAACGGGGTGAGCCCGAGCTGCCCCGGGTTCAGGTAGGTGAACGCGTCCGCGAGCGTCGACTCCTTGTCGTCCGGGTTCTTGACCTGCACCGACACGACGCTCGCCGTGGTCGCGACCGGCACGAACGCGAAGAGGCTGGTCGAGCTCCCGAACGCGACCTCCGTCGCCTGGTTCGGGCCGAACCACACGCGGCTCCCGGGGTGGAAGCCCGTGCCCGTGAGCTCGACGAGCGTCCCGCCCGCGACCGGGCCTTGCGGCGGCCAGAGCGAGGTCACCACGGGCGGCGCGATGTACTCGTACGCCTGCGCGCGGGTCGTCGACTGCAGATCCGCGTTCCGCACGGTCACGTCCACGAAGCCCGGCGCCGCGGCCGGCGGCGTCTTCACGTCGACCGTCGTGGACGACGCCACGAGGATCACGCTGCCCGGGACGCCCCCGAAGAGCACCGACATGCCGGGCGCGAAGTTCTCGCCGACGAGCGTCACGCGCGTGTCGCCCGCGATCCCGCCGATCGCCGGCAGCAGGCGGTCGAGCACCGGCGCCGGCCGGTACTCGTAGGCCGCCACCTTCACCGCGACCTGCCCGTCGGGGCCGACGTACACGAGGTCGACCGGGCCCGGCGCGTGCGCCGGCGCCCGCGCCGTCACGGTGTCGCCGAAGGTCGCGACCGAGTCGAGCACCTGCCCGCCGAGGGTCCACGTGCCGGTCGCGCGGAAGTTCGTGCCCGCGATGGAGATCGTGTTCCCGCCGGCCTCCGGGCCGCCGTTCGGCACGATCGTCGTGATCGTCGGCGGCGGCGTGGACGGGTCGAGGTACGCGAAGCCGCTCGGGACGGTCGCGCCGAGCCCGTTCGGGTTCAGCACGGTCACGTCGACCTCGCCCGCGGCGGCGCGCGGCGGCGTCACGAAGCGCAGCTCGTACGCCGAGACGATCTCGGCGTCCGGGATGACCGAGGCGTCGAAGACCACGACCGCGCCTGGCAGGAAGCCCTCGCCGAGCACGCGGACGGGGGTGCCGCCGCCGACCGGGCCCGTGCCCGGCGTGATGACGTCGATCTGCGGCGGATCGCCGTTGATCTCGTCGAGGAAGGTGAAGGCGTTGTCGAGCGTCCCGAGCGCCTGCTGCGAGCCCGGGTTCACGACCGTGACCGACACCGTCGCCTGCGGGTGCGAGGGGATCCGCGCCGTCAGCGTCGTGCGGTTCGCGACCGTCACGAGCGGCGACGCGGCGTTCCCGAAGCGCACGCTCGCGCCCGGCACGAAGTCCTGCCCCTGGATCACGACGTCCACGCCGCCGCCCGTCGGGCCGACGGCCGGGATGACCCCCGTCACGACCGGCGTCGGCGCGACGAACTCGAACGCCTCGCTCTTCTCGCCCGTGAGCCCGTCCGGGTTCACGACCGCCACCGAGCAGGCGCCGGGCGCCGCCGACGGCGTCGTCACCGCGAGGAGCCCGTCACCCGTCAGCGAGCGCACGACCGCCGGGCGGTCGCAGAGGTAGGCGCGCGCGCCGCCCGCGAAGCCGCTCCCGGCGATCCCGACGTCCTCGCCGCCGTAGGTGCTGCCGGTCGTCGGCGAGGCGCCGAGCACCGTCGGGGGCGTCGCGCCGGTCGCGTCGTAGTAGGTGTAGCCGCCCGGGAGCACGCCGATGGCGCCGCTCGGGAGCACCATGGCGATCGCCACCGTGCCGGCCGCCGCGCGCGCCGGCGTGCGCACGGCGACCGTCGTCTCGTCGACGAACGTCACGCTCGGCGCCTGGTTGCCGCCGAACCACACCGTCGCGCCGGTCCCGAAGCGCTCGCCGCGGAGCAGCACGAGCGCCCCGCCGGCCTTCGGGCCGAGCGGCGGGCTCGCCGCCGTGATCGTCGGCGACGCGCCGATGAGCCCGGCCGGCACGTAGCCGAAGGCCTTGGCGGCGACGGTCTGCGCGCCGTCGGGGCGCTGCACGACCACGTCCGCGAGGCCGCCCGCGCCCGCCGGCGTCACGGCGGTCAGCATGGTCGAGGAGACGAGCGTCACGTTCGTCGCGTCCGCGCCGCCGACCGTGACGGTCGACCCGGCGACGAAGCCGTCGCCCTCGATGACGACGACCGTCCCGCCGTCCGTGGGGCCCACGCCCGGGCGCACGGCGCCGATCCGCAGCGGCGCGATGAACGTCGACTCGTAGCTGAACGCCGCCGGCGCCACCGCGACCGCCGAGAGCGAGTTGTGCACCGACACGTCGACCGCGGTCTCCGGCGGGCCCGGCGGCACGAGCACCGCGAGGAGCCCGTCGTTCAGCCACTCGGTCGAGAGCGCCGGCGTGTCGCCGAAGGCGACCTGCGCGTCGGGCGCGAAGTTCGCCCCGCGGACGTGCATCAGGTAGCCGCCGGCCGGCGGCCCCGACGTCGGCTCGATCGTCGTGATGCGCGGGTCGGAGAGCGCGCTGTCGTCCACGTAGAGGAACATGTCCGGCAGCATGTCGTGCTGCCCGTCGCCGGTCGCGACCGCGACGTCCACGAGGCCCGGGGCGTGCGGCGGCGCGAAGAACGCGAGCTCGTCCGCGCTCGCGCGGTTGAAGCTCGTGACGAGCGCCCCGCCGAAGTCGACCGTCAGGTGCGCGCCGAGGTTGCGCCCCGACACGACCACCTCGTAGCCGCCGCCGGCGCCGCCCACCGCGGGCGCGACCGCGCGCAGGAGCGGCGGGGGGGCGAAGTAGACGTAGCCGTCGCGGAGCGTGTGCGTGAGCCCGTCCGGGTTCACGACGGTCACGCCGACCGAGCCCGTCGCGTGCGCGGGCGTGACGATCGTGCGCTCCGTCGCGCCGCCGCTCGTGTTCGCGACGGTCGCCTCGGTCGTGCCGAAGAAGACGCGCGCGGCGTCGTTGAAGCCCGAGCCGATGACCGACGCGCTCTCGCCGCCGCCGACGCCGCCGCTGCTCGCGAAGACCGAGGCCACGACGGGCGGATCGGCCGGGAGCGTCGCCGCGTCGTAGTAGGCGAACGCGTCCGCGAGCGCGGCCGTCTCGCCGTCGCTGCGGACGACCGTGAGCGTCACCGCGCCCACCGCCGCCGGCGGCGCGACCGCGATGAGGCGCGTCGGCGACACGACGTGCGTGGTCGTCGCCGGGCGCATCCCGAACCACGCGGTCGTGGCGTCGTCGAAGCCCGTGCCCTCGAGGACGACCCAGGTCCCGCCGGTGTGCGGGCCGGTCGCGGGCCACGAGGACGTCGCCGTGGGCGGCGTCGCCGAGGGCGTCACGTACGTGAACGCGCCCGCGAGCGTGCCCGCGCCGCCGGTCGGCGTCTCGACGCGCACCGCCACCGGGCCCGTCGCCGTCGCGGCCGGCACGCGCGCGGTCGCCGTGCTCGGCGAGAGCACGGTGACGTCGGTCGCCGGGACGCCGCCGAAGTAGACGACCATCCCGGGCGTGAAGGCGGCGCCCGCGATGCGCACGAGCGTGCCGCCGGTCGTCGGGCCGGTCGCCGGCGAGACGACGCCGACGGTCGGGTCGGTGCTCGGGCCGACGACGCCGTCGTCGACGTAGCCGAACGCGGCCGTGAGCGTCGCGGTCGCCTGGTCCGGGTTGGTCGCGACGACGTCGACGACGCCGACCGCGTGGGCCGGCGTGAGCGCCGTCGCCGAGTGCGACGAGAGCACCTGCACGAGCGGGCTCGGCGCGCCGCCGATCTTCACCGACATCGCCGGGTCGAAGCCCGACCCCGTCAGGAGCACGAGCTGGCCGCCGCCGACGGTACCTGACCCCGGGTAGATCGCCGCGAGGCCGAGCGTCTCGTTCGCGACCGGCGTGTAGACGTAGCCGTCGTGCAGCGTGTAGGAGGCGCCGCCCGCGAGCGTCACCGTGACGGCGACCGCGCGCGCCTGGTTGAACGCCGGCGCGCGGCAGGTGATCGCCGTCGAGCCGAGCACCTGCACGGCGGTCGCCGGGATCCCGCCGAACGACACGGTCGCGCCTGGCGCGAAGCCGCTGCCGCTCAGCGCCACGACGTTGCCGCCCGTGAGCGGGCCGGTCGCGGGGATCGCCTCGAGCACGAGGAGCGGCTCGGCGGTGACGCTGTCGTCGAGGTAGCGGAAGCCCGCGACCAGCGAGTGCTCGGCGCTCCCGTCGGCGCGCACCACGCGCACGTCGACGTCGCCGGCGGCAGCGCCCGCGGGCGTCCGCGCCGTGAGCGCCTCGGGGGCGAGCACGTTCACGAGGGTCGCCTCGCGCGTGCCGAAGTAGACGCGGTCACCGGCCGCGAAAGCCGAGCCGAGGAGCGTCACCGTGGTGCCGCCCGAGAGCGCGCCGCGCGCCGGCTGCACGCCCGAGACGTGGAGCGTCTCGGGGGTGACCGTGTCGTCGACGTAGGTGAACGCGTCCTCGCGGGTCACCGACTCGGCGGCGAGCTCGCCCGCGGCGGGCACCGACACGACCACGTCCACCGCGGCCGCGTTGACGCCTGGCGGCGTCGTACAGGTGAGCGCCTCGCCCGCGTGCACCTGGACGGCCGTCGCCGCGACGCCGCCGAAGGTCACGGTGGCGCCGGCGCGGAAGCCCGTGCCGCCGAGCGCCACGACGTCGCCGCCCGCGATCGAGCCCGTGTGCGGGATGATCTGCGTCACCGCGAGCGTCGTCGGCGCGACGAGCGGCGTGTAGAGGTAGGCCGTCGCGAGCGTGTCGCTCGCGCCCCCCGGGAGCGTCACGGTCACGTCGACCGCGCCCGCGGCGGCGCCCGCCGGGGTCTTCGCCGTGATGACCGTGGCCGCCAGCACGCGCACGTCGGTCGCGAGCGCGTCGCCGAACATGACGTCCGCGCCCGCCGCGAAGCCGGTGCCCGTGATGGTCACGACCTCGCCGCCCGCGACGCTGCCCGCGTCGGGGAGCACCGCGCCGACCCGCAGCGGATCGGCGGCCACCGTGTCGTCGATGTACTCGTACGCCCCCGCGAGCGTCTTCGTCGCGCCCCCCGGGAGCGCCACCGTCACGCTCGCCGCGCCCTCCGCCGCCCCCGCCGGCACGCGGCAGGTGATGACGCTCTCGCCGGCCACCAGCACGTCCGTCGCCGCCACTGTGCCAAAACGCACAGTCGCGCCGGCCACGAAGCCGTGCCCGGCCACGGCGACCGTGTTGCCGCCCGAGAGCGGGCCGCTCGCGGGCGTCACCGCGAGCACGTCGAGGTCCTGCGGGCCGACGACGCCGCTCTCGAGGTACTCGTAGCCGTCCGCGAGCGTCGCCGTCTCGCCGTCGAGGGTGACCACGATCGCCACGCGCCCGGCCGCCGCCCCCGCGGGTACCGTGCCCATCGCGGCGGTGGTCCCGAGGACCTGGACGTCGTTCACCCGCACGCCGCCGATCGACACCGTCATCCCGTCCGCGAAGCCCGTCCCGGCGAGGGCCACGACGCCCCCGCCGGCGAGCGGCCCGCTCGCCGGGATCGCGCGCGTCACCCCGAGGACCTCGGGCTGAACACCGTCGTCGACGTACGTGAAGCCGCTCGGCGTGGTCACGGCCTCGCCGTCGGCGCGCGTCACCGCGACGTCCACCGCCTGCGCGGCCACCCCCGGCGGCGTGCGCAGCGTGATGGCCGTCGGCCCGAGCACGTTCACGTCGGTCGCGGCGCGCCCGCCGAAGCGCACGACCGTCCCCGGCGCGAAGCCCTGCCCGGACACCGTCACGAGCGTGCCGCCCGCGAGCGAGCCCTCGGCGGGCTGCACCCGCGACACGACGAGCGCGTCGGGCAGCACCACGTCGTCGAGGTAGGTGTAGGCGTCGGCGAGCTCGGCGGCGTCGCCGCCCCCGAGCTCGACCCGCACGGTCACGGCGCCCGGCGCCGCCCCTTGCGGCGCGCGGCACGTGATGGCGCTCGTGCCGATGACCGTCACGTTGGTCGCCGCGACCCCGTCGAAGGTGACCGCCGCGCCCGGCGCGAACGCGCGCCCCGCGAGCGTCACGATGTTGCCGCCCGACAGCGGCCCCGCCGTCGGGATGACGCCGATGAGCGCGAGCGCGTCGGGGGCGACCGTGTCGTCGACGTACTCGAAGCCGTGGACGAGCGTGTGCTGCGCCCCGCCCGGGAGCGACACCGTGATGTCCGCGTAGCCGACCGCCGCGGCGGCCGGCGTCTTCGCCGTGAGCGCGCTCGCACCGAGCACGTGCACCTCGGTCGCGGGCGCGCCGCCGATGGTCACGGTCGCGCCGGTCGCGAAGCCCTGCCCGGCGAGCGTCACGATCTCCCCGCCCGAGACGCCGCCCCGCGGCGGGAGCGCGTTCAGGACGAGCAGCTCCTCGGTGTCGTCCTCCGCGATGTAGCCGTAGGCGTCCGCGCGCGTGCTGCTCGCCCCGCCCGGGAGCTCCACGCGCACGTCGACCGCGCCCGGCTCGACGCCCGCCGGCGCGCGACACGAGATCGCGTTCGGCCCGAGCACGGACACCTCGGTCGCCGCGACGCCGCCGAAGTAGACGACCGCGTCGAGCTCGAAGCCGCGCCCCGCGAGCGTCACCAGGTTTCCGCCCGCCATGGGGCCCGTCCGCGGCAGCACCTCGAGGAGCACGAGCTCGTCGGGCACGTCGTCGAGGTACTCGAAGCCGTTCGGGAGCGTCACGACCGGCCCCGGCTGCCCGCCCGTCCCCGGGAGCTCGACCCGCACGTCCACGTGCCCCGGGGTCACCCCCGCCGGCACGCGGCAGTTGAGCGCCGTGTCCGCGAGCACCTCGACCTGCGACGCCGGCACGTCCCCGAAGAAGACGGTCGCGCCCTCGACGAAGCCCTGCCCCTCGAGCGTCACGTCCGTCCCGCCCGAGAGCGGCCCGTAGTCCGGGTGCGCCTGCGCGAGCCGCAGCTCGCGCGTGTCGTCGAGGTAGCGGAAGCCCGCCGGCAGCGTCGCCTTCGCGCCGACCGCCGCGCCCGGGTCCGGCGGGAGCGTGACCTCCACGTCGACCACGCCCGCGGCCGCGCCGCGCGGCGTCTTGCACACGATGGCGCCGCTCCCGATGACCTGCACCTCGGTCGCGGGCGCGCCGCCGAAGCGCACGGCCGCCCCGGCCGCGAAGCCCTGGCCCTGCACCGTCACGAGCTCGCCGCCCGCGAGCGCGCCCTCGGCCGGCAGCACGCCGAGCACCACGAGCGGGTCGCGCGTGACGACCTCGTCCGGCACGTACTCGAAGCCGTTCTGGAGCGTCGCGTCGGCGGCCGGCCCGTCGCCCGTCTCGGGCACGGTCACGCGCACGTCCACGCGCCCGATGGCGAACCCGGCCGGCGAGCGCGCCGTGATCGCCTGCGGCCCGACCACGCGCACCTCGGTCGCCGCGACGTTCCCGAAGAAGACCTCGGCCCCGTCGACGAAGCGCGTCCCCTCGACGACGACCAGGTCGCCGCCCGAGACGTAGCCGCGCGGCGGCATCACGCCCAGCACCTGCAGCTTCGACGCGCCCGGCGCCGGCAGGTAGGTGTACCCGCGGCTCACCGTGAAGGAGCGCCCGTCCTTCAAGGTCACGGTCACGTCGACCGGCCCCTCGGCCTTGCCGGCGGGCACCCGCATCCCCGCGAGCTCGTCGCCGCCGACCAGCACCTGCAGCGCCGCGACCCCGTCGAACGCGACCTCCATGTCGGGCTCGAAGCCGGTGCCCGAGATGAGCACGAGCTGCCCGCCCGTGACCGCCCCGTTCGGCGGCAGGATCGACAGCACCCGCAGGCTCCGCGCCCCCTCCGACGCGCTCGCGTCCGAGAGGTACGTCAGGTTCCCGCCCTCGTTCACGGCGTCGCCGCAGGCGCCGAGCGCGAGCCCGAGCGCGCCGAGCACGGCCGCGGCGGCGAGGAGGCGAGGCGCGCGCCAGGGCGCCCGTCGGTAGTCAGCGCGGTCCATCATGGCGACACCATCGTGTTGACGTAGATCCGGTGCTGGTCGAAGCGGTTCGGCACGTAGAGGTCGAGGTCGCCGTCACCGTCGAAGTCGTAGAGGAACGGGCGGCGCGACTGGTGCCGGTCGAACGGCAGGTTCCCCGACAGGTCCTGGAAGCCCGTGCCGCCGAGGTTCAGGAGCAGCTCGTTCTGCTGCTGCCAGTTCGAGATGACGACGTCGATGTAGCCGTCCTGATCGAGGTCGCCCGAGTCGCCGCCGATCGAGTTCGAGCTCGTCGTCGGCATCGTGTCGTTCGTGACGTCGACGAAGCCGTCGCCGCCGTTCCGCACGAAGTAGCGGTTGCGGCCGTTGATGAGGTCGATGATGTCGATGTCGCCGTCGTTGTCGAAGTCGTCGCCGACGAGGTCGCGCGTGTCCGTCCCGCTCGCCGAGATGAAGGGCCCCGGCGGCACCGTGTTCGACGTCGCGTCCTCGAAGTACTGCCCGTCGTGGTTCAGCCACGCGCGGTTCGCGCCCGTCGTGCCGACGAAGAAGTCGGGGAAGCGGTCGCCGTTCACGCTGATGATCACGACGTCGACGATGTTCGCGTTCGACACCTGCGAGAGCCACTCGCTCGTGCGGTTGAGCCCGAACGCGCCGCCCACGTTGAAGGCGTCGCCCGAGTTCACGTAGAAGCGGCTCCCCCAGTTCGAGTAGTTGTAGCCGACGAACCAGTCCATGTCGCCGTCGTCGTCGACGTCGGCGAAGTGCACCCCCTCGCCGCCGTACGACTGGTGACCCGAGGTGAAGTTCGGGCTCGTGACGTCGCGGAAGTGCCCCGTGCCGTCGTTGACGAGCTGCAGATAGCCCCAGCACGACACGCCCGACGAGCAGCTGTTGTAGTCCGTGCCCTCGAAGATGACGTCGTTGTCGCCGTCCTCGTCGATGTCGGCCACGCCGATGGAGTTCGCGCGGCAGCGGTAGTACCAGGCGTTCGGGAACGCCTGGTCGGTGACGTCCACGTAGTTGCCCTGGCCCGTGGCGACCCAGAGCCGGAGCCGCTGCTCCTGGCCGCACATCAGGATGTCCGGCACGTGGTCGCCCGTGACGTCCGCGAACTGCACGCCGTCCGTGCCGTGCTGCATCTCCGGGAGCGCCCGGTACGCGTTGAAGCGGAAGCTGCCGATCCCGACGCGGTAGGCGTCGGTCCAGGGCTGCCCCTCCTCGAAGCCGTCGTTCATGACCATGCGGTCCGAGTAGCTCGAGCCGCTGATGTAGATGTCGGGGAGCCCGTCCGCGTCGAGGTCGCCGACGCCGATGGGGTCGGTGAGCGTGCTCGCGTCGGTGCGGATGTCGGCCGGGTCCCCCGTCGGGCCCCAGCGGTCGCCGGTCGCCTGCGTGAACACGCCGACGCCCTCCTGCACGACCTCGAGGCACGAGTCCACGTGCGTGTTGCACGTGCAGTCCTCGGTGTCCGTGTCGCAGCCCTCCTTCACGTAGGAGCGCACGTAGCGGTCGTTCAGGTACACCCGCACCTCCCAGTGGCCGTTCCAGACCATCGCGAAGATGTCGAGGTCGCCGTCGCCGTCGAGGTCGACCGCGCGCGCCGTGCGGAACGACGCCGCCGGGTTCTCGGCCGGCCAGCGCGTGATGGTGTCGTCGAGGAAGAGGCGCCCGTTCGTGCCGACGCTGCCCGTGTTCATGAACACGCGCGACGTGCGGTCGGCGTAGCCGATGACGGCGTCGGGGAGCCCGTCGAGGTTGATGTCGAACAGGAGTGCCGCGTACCCGTCGCCGCCCGAGAGCGGGAAGGTGACGTTGTACTGCACGTCCACGAACTGCCACGTGTTGGCGCAGGGCGCCTTCCCCTGGCCCTCGCACAGGAAGTAGTAGCTGCTCGTGCACGGGACGTCGTCCCAGCAGCTCCGCTCGCGGTTG
The DNA here is from genome assembly GCA_020632715.1 of Deltaproteobacteria bacterium. GTDB lineage: Bacteria > Myxococcota_A > UBA9042 > PHBI01 > PHBI01 > JACKFA01. The sequence continues at coordinate 15,831 of JACKFA010000012.1, read as the reverse complement.
CAGCAGGTCGACGTGTCCCACCAGTAGTACACGCAGCGGTCGTTCGTGCTGTTCGGCTGCGACGGGTTCGTGTTCGGCCGGTAGGGGCCCGACGGGAGGTCGCAGTAGCGCTGGTAGAACCAGCCGGGCTCGTTGACCTCGGTGACGTAGGGCTTGTCCGGGAAGTTCTGGGTCCCCGGCACCCACTCGTCGTGGTTGTCGCCGTCGGTGTCGCGGAGCCCGATCCACATGTGGTAGCCGGCGTTGGGCTCCTGGAAGCGGACGAAGTCGTTCTCGTCGGCGTCCTCGATGGTCACGAGGTCGTAGCCGAACGCCTGGCAGTGGGCGCGCGCCGCGTCCCAGTTGGTCTGGTAGTTCGAGCGCGCGTAGGGGCGGCCGTTGTACGAGGACATCGCGAAGTCGGGGATGTCGAGCAGGCAGCCGCTCGTGTGCTGGAGCTGGAGATCCGCGCAGTTGTTCAGCAGGAGGCGCGTCGTGGTCGACCCGTCCTGCACGAGCATGATGTCGTTGTCGCCGTCGCCGTCGACGTCGGCGACCGCGGCGTCGCGCGTGTCCTCGTCGATGGCCGGGAGCGGCGCGTTCGAGTTGCGCCACTGCCCGGGGCCGAGGTTCAAGAGCATCTGGTTGTAGCAGTTGCCGCTGTAGATCGGCACGAAGATGTCCTCGCGCCCGTCGCAGTTGAGGTCGGCGACCTCGATGCGGCGCATCCGGCACGAGTTGCCGTAGTCGACGATCTGCGAGCACGAGAACACGCCCGACCCGTCGTTGAAGCACTGGTCGATGCGGTCGCTCGACGAGCCGTAGATGATCCGCAGCACGTCGAGGTCGCCGTCGGCGTCGAGGTCCACGGCCTTCGCGAAGCGCGTGCGGTGCGACGACGTCGAGTCCACGTAGAACTCGCGGCGGCTGAACCACCCGGGGCGGTTGGAGTAGCCGTTCACGAGGAGCTTGTCCGGGCCGTTGTTCTTGTAGACCAGCACGTCCTCGAGCCCGTCGCCGTTGGCGTCGAAGACGAGCGCGCCGTCCGTGCCGTAGGTGTCGTCCTCGTTCGGCAGGCGGTCGCCCGGGTGCCGCTCGAAGACCGGCCCGTTCAGGTACTCGAAGAAGCCGTCGACCTCGAAGGTCTCGGCCGGCTCGCCCGCGGTCGCCGGGTTCGTCACGATGAGCCGCGCCGGCCCCGCGCCCACCGGCGCCGCCGGCACGCGCGCCCGCATGAGCGTCGGCCCGAAGCGCTGGATCTCCGGCGCCGGCACCGTGGTCGACCCCTGGTTGAACTTCAGCGTGATGCCCGTCCGGAAGCCGGTGCCCGCGACGGTCACCCACGCGCCGCCCGCGAGGATCGAGCGCGCGGGGTCGACGTTCACGATGCTGAGCGGCTGCTCCTCGGGGGGCAGCACGAACTCGAACGCCCCCGGCATCACGGTCGCCTGGCCGTCGGGGTTCGTGATGCGCACGTCGACCTGGCCGGCCTCGTGGAAGGGAGTCAGGCCGTCGACCGCGCCCCCGTCGGCGTCGACGCGCAGCCCGGTCGCCGCGGCCCAGTCGTCGCCCTGCCCGAACTCGACGACCACGCCGTCCTGGAAGTTGGCGCCGGTGATGCGGAAGTTGTCCGCGCCGACCGTCTGCCCGGCGCGCGGCGTGATGTAGAGCGCCGTCGGCGGCGGCTCGGGCGGGATGTACGCGAAGCCGTCGACGATGCGCGCCTCCTGCCCGTCCGGGTTCCGCACCACGAGGTCGACCGAGCCGACCCCGGCCGGCACCGTCGCCACGATCTGGTTGAACGTGGCCGACTGGACGTCCGCCTCGGCGGCGTCGAAGAGCACGCGCACCGACGGGCTGAAGTTGAGCCCCGAGATGGTGATGTCGACGAGCCCGGCGGCGGCGTCCTCCTCGGTCGCCACGCGCGGCGTCGCCGAGCTGATGATCGGCGGCGGCAGGTAGGTGTAGCCGGCCGACACGAGCGCCGTGCCGCCGTCCGGGTTCACGACCAGCACGTCCGCCGTGCCGGTGGTCCCCGCGGGCGTCGTGCAGCGGAGCCCCTCGCCGACGAGCACGACCACGTCCTTGCAGTCCTTGCCGCCGATGAGCGCGCGCACGCCGGTCTGGTAGGCCACGCCGCGGATGGTGACCGTCGCGCCGCCGACCGTCGGCCCGGACGCCGGCACGATCTCCGTGATCGTCGGCAGCGCCGAGTAGTCGAACGCGCCGACCGAGTAGGCCGCCTGCCCGTCGGGCGCCACGACCGCGACGTCGACGCGCCCCGGCGTGTGCGGCGGGGTCGCCGCCGTCAGCGTGCGCCCGTTGGCGGTGACGTGCACGTCGCCCGCGTCCGCCGCGACGCAGCCCGTGAGCGCCGGGTAGGAGTCGCAGAAGAGCACGGTCGGCAGCAGGCCGTCGGGGTCCTCGAGGAGCTCCGAGCCCTCGATGGTCATGAGCGTCCCGCCGCTCGCCGGCCCGCGGGCCGGGACCACGGAGATGATGGTCGGCGGCGCCATGTAGAGGTAGGTCGTCGCGGCCTGCGCCTGCGTGCCGTCCGGGTTCACGACCCACACGGCGACCGTCCCGCGCGCGTGCGGCGGCGTGGTCCCGTCGATGGAGGTCGTCGACGCCGAGACGGCGCCCGCGTCGTCGGGGCCGAAGCGCACGCGCGCGCCGCTCTGGAAGCGCACGCCGAGGACGCGCACGGTCTGCCCGCCGGCGGTCGGCCCGGCGTCGGGCTGGAGGCTCGTCACCTGCGGCGCCGCGCCCACCGAGCTCGGGTCGAGGTAGACGAAGTCGCGGTCGGCGCGGGCGGTCTGCCCGTCGGGGTTCACCCAGTAGACCTCGGCCGGCCCGACCGGGTGCGCGGGGGCGACGACCACGGCGCGGTCGTCGCGCACGTAGTCGACGGTGGCCGGGGCGGCGAGGAGCACGGCGCGGCCGCTCTTGTGGAAGCCCGACCCGTCGAGGCCGACGCGCGTGCCGCCGCTCGAGGGGCCGGCGGGCGGGAAGAACTCGGTGATGGCGGGCGGCGCGCCGAGCGTGCCGGCGTCGACGTAGGTGAACGCGCCCGCGAGGGTCGTGGTCTGGCCGTCGGGGTTCAGCACCTTCACGCCGACCGCGGGGCCGGCGGTCGCCGGCGGCGTGAGCGCGTAGATGAGCGTCGAGCTCGCGTAGATCACGCGCCCCGAGTGCAGCGCGCCGAAGTCGACCGCGGACTGGCGGTGGAGCCCGGTGCCGCGGATCTCGACGAGCGTGTCGCCGGTCGTGGGGCCCGTGGGCGGCCAGATCGACGAGATCGTCGGCGCCACGAGGTACTCGTAGCCGCTCCGGAGGAGGCCCTCCTGCCCGTCGGGGTTCCGCACGAGCACGTCGACGAAGCCGCCCGCGCTCATCGCCGGCGTGCGCGCCGTGGCCGTCGTCGCCGAGCCGACCGAGAGCACCTCGCCGATGACGCCGCCGAAGTAGACCTTCATGCCCGACGTGAAGTTGTTGCCGATGAGCGTGACCTCGGTGAGCCCGGTGACGTTGCCGAGCCCGGGAACCACGCTCGTGAGCGTCGGCGCCGCGAGGTAGCGGTAGCCGTCGACGAGCACGGCGACCTGCCCGTCGGGGCCGACGTAGGTCACGTCCACCGAGCCCGGCGGGTGCGCGGGCGCCTGCGCCGTCACGAGGTTCTGCGTGATGGTCGCGACGCTCCCGAGCGGCTGCCCGCCCATCGTCCAGGTGCCCGCGGCGCGGAAGTTCGAGCCCGTGATGGTGAGCGTGTTCCCGCCGGCCTCGGGGCCGGTCGCCGGCACGACCGCGCCGACCGTCGGCGGGGGCGTCGCGGGCGGCGAGTAGGTGAACGCGGCGGCGACGGTGACGCCGAGGCCGTCGGGGTTCAGCACCGTGAGCGGCACGGTGCCGGCGGTCGCGCGCGCCGGGGTGACGAAGCGGATCTCCTGCTGCGAGGCGACCTGCGCGCCGGCGACGATGGCGCCCTCGAAGATGAGGAGCGCGGCCGGGTCGAAGTGATCGCCGCGCACGACGACCGGCGTCCCGCCCTCGAGCGGGCCCGCGGACGGCGCCACGGTCGTGACCGTCGGCGGCACGCCCGACACGCTCTCGACGTAGGTGAAGCCGTTCGGGAGCGTGCCCGCCTGGTCGCCGTCGCCCGGGTTGATGACGGTCACGTCGACCGCGCCCTCGCTCCCGGGCGGGAGGCGCGCCGTGAGCGTGTGGCGGTCGGCCACGTTGACGAGCGTCGCGTAGGTCGGCCCGAAGCGGACGAGCGCGCCCGTGACGAAGCTGTCGCCCTGGACGACGATGTCGATGCCGCCCGCGACGGGGCCGAGCGACGGCACGACGCCCGACACCGTCGGCGCCGGCGAGACGTAGGTGAACGCGCCCTGCCGCTCGGCGGTGAGGCCGTCGGGGTTCACGACCGCGATGGCGCAGGTCGCCGGCACGTGCGCGGGAGTGAGCACGCCGAGCTGCGAGTCGCCGTCGAGGCGCACGCCGGTCGCGGGGCGCCCGCAGATGTACGCGCGCACGCCGGGGCTCAGGTTGTCGCCGATGAGGTTCACGGCGTCGCTCCCGAAGGTCGAGCCCGTCGCGGGCTGCGCGACGAAGACCTCGGGGCGCGTGGCGCCGGTCGCGTCGTAGTAGGTGTAGCCGCCGGGGAGCACGGCCACGAGGCCGTCCGGGTTGATGAGGGCCACGGCGACCGTGCCCGGCTCGGTGCGCGGCGGGGTGCGGGCCACGATCTGCTCGCCGCCGAGCACCGTCACCTCGGTCGCGGCCTGCGCGCCGAAGAAGACCTGCGCCGGGTCGCCGAAGCGGAGGCCCTTCAGGAGCACGAGCGAGCCGCCCGTGAGCGGCCCGAGGCCCGGGTCGGCGGAGTCGATGCGCGGGGCGTCGGCGAGGCGCGCCGGGTCGATGTAGCCGAAGGCGTTGAACGCGGTCGACGACTGCATGTCCGGGCGCTCGACGCGCACGCTGACGAGCCCCGGGTCGCCGGCGGGCGTCACGGCGGTCAGCGTCGTGTAGGAGACGACGTTGACGATCGCGGCGGCCTCGGTGCCGAAGGAGACCTGCGTGCCGGGGAGGAAGCCGTCGCCCTCGATCGTGACGACCGTGCCGCCCGCGGTCGAGCCCGTGCCGGGCGTGACGGCGGAGATCCGGAGCGGCGGCACGCTCTGCGCCTGGTAGGTGAAGGCGCCGTCGAGGGTGCCGACCGAGAACGGCGAGTTCTCCACGGTCACGTCGACGACGGTGTTCGCGACGCCCGGCGGGACGACGCACTTCAGGATCCCGTCGCCGAGCCAGAGGACGCCCGTCGCCTCGGCGTCGCCGAAGAAGACGCGCGCCGTCTCGGCGAAGCTCGCGCCGTGGACGAGCGCGAGGAAGCCGCCCGTCGAGGGCCCGACCGTCGGCTCCACCGAGAGCACGACGGGGTCGCCGACGGCCGTGGCCGCGACGTACTCGAAGGCGTCGCCGAGCTCGTCGTGCTGCCCGTCCGGGTTCGTGACGCCGACCGTCACCATGCCCGGCACCGCCGGCGGCGCCCAGAAGACGAGCCGGTCGTCGTCGACCTCGAGGAACGTGCTCACCGTGGCCCCGCCGAAGCGGACGACCGAGCTCGCGCCGAGGTTCTTGCCGCGGAGGGTCACCTGGTAGCCGCCCGTGGCCGCGCCGACGTCCGGCACGACGTCCCGCACGAGCGGCGGCGGCGCCATGAAGATGAAGCCGCCCGCGAGCGTGTGCGAGAGGCCGTCCGGGTTCACGACGGTCACGTCGACCGGGCCCGCGTCGTGGGCGGGCGTCGTGACGATCCGCTGCGAGCCCATCGGGGTCGCGGTGACCGTGACCTCGCGCTCGCCGAGGTAGAAGCGGGAGCCCGCCTGGAAGCCCGAGCCCGTGATGGAGACCTGCTGCCCGCCGGCCGTGCTGCCGACGCGCGGGAAGACCTCGGCCACGACGGGCGGCGCGTTCGGGAGGTCGCCCGCGTTGTAGTAGGCGAAGGCGTCCTCGGCGACGGCGGTCTCGCCGTCGGGGCGCACGACGCTGAGGTCGACGGCGCCGATGTCGCCGGCGGGCGCGACGCCGATGACGCGCGTCGGCGAGACGAAGCGCGTCGAGGTCGCCGGCCGGAGGCCGAACCACACCGTGCTGCCCTGCGTGAAGCCGGCGCCGTCGAGGGTGACCCAGGTGCCGCCGGTCGTCGGGCCGCTCGAGGGCCAGGTCGCGACGATCGACGGCCGCGCCGACGCGGGCGGGACGTAGGTGAAGCCGCCGGCGAGGGTCGCCGTGAGGCCGCCGGCGCTGCGCACGACGACCGCCTTCGGGCCGGCCGCGCCCGCCGGGACGCGCAGCGTGATGAGGGTCGACGAGGCCACGACGACGTCGCTCGCCGCGGCGCCGCCGATGGTGACGGTCGCGCCGGGGCCGAAGTTCGTGCCGACGACGCGCGCGAGCGTGCCGCCGGAGGTCGGGCCGCTCGCCGGCAGGATGGCGCCGATGCGCGGGGCGGTCGTCGGGTCGACGACCACGTCGTCCACGTAGACGTAGGCGCCGGGGAGGGCGGCCTCCTCGCCGTCGGGGTTCACGGCGGTGACGGTCACCGTACCGGCCGCGTGCGCGGGGGCGAGCGCCGTGGCCGACGACGGGCCGAGCACCTGCACGAGCGGGCTCGCGACGCCGCCGAAGCGGAGCTGCATGGCCGGGTCGAAGCCCGACCCCGTGATGAGCACGAGCCCGCCGCCCTCGACGGGCCCCTGCACCGGGTAGACCGAGGCGATCCCGAGCGCCGTGACCGTGTCGGACACGTACTCGTAGGCGTCGTGGAGGGTGTAGGCGGCGCCCTCGGCGCCCGGGTTCTCGACGCGCACGCCGACGCGCCCGGGGGCGGCGCCGCGCGGCGACTGGCAGACGATCGCCGCCGGGCCGAGCACCTGCACCGACGACGCCGGCGCGCCGCCGAAGTAGACCGCCGCGCCCTGCTCGAAGCCCGTGCCCTCGATGGTGACGACCTCGCCGCCGCTCTGCGCGCCGCTGGTCGGGTTCACCGCGAGCACGCGCAGCGGGCCTGCCCCGGCGGGGGCGGGCTCGTAGCGGTAGCCGCCGTGGAGGACGTGGGTCTGGCCGCTGTCGCCGGGGTTCTGGACGCGCACGTCGACGGCGCCCTCGACGGCGCCGGGCGGCACGGTGCAGGTGAGGACCTGCGGCGAGAGCACGGTGACGCCGGTGGCCGGGAGGGCGCCGAAGTAGACGGTGGCGCCGTCCTCGAAGGCCTTGCCCGCGACGGTCGCGAAGTTCAGGCCCGCGAGCGGCCCCGAGCCCGGCGTGACGCTGGTCACGCGCAGCTGATCGTCGGGCGTGTCGTCGACGTAGGTGTAGGCGCCGAGGCGCGTGTAGGCGCCGCCGTCGCCGGGGAGCTCGACGCGCACGCTCGTCGGGACGGCCGCCACGCCCGCGGGCGCCTTGCAGCTGATGGCGGTGCTCGCGAGCACGACGACGTCCGTCGCGGGGACGCCGCCGAAGTAGACGGTCGCGCCGGCGGCGAAGCCGGTGCCGGAGACGACGACGCTGTTCCCGCCGGACAGCGCGCCGCTGCTCGGGATGGCCGCGAGCACCGAGACCTGCTCGGCGGCGGGCGCCTCGTCGTAGGTGTAGCCGTTGTAGAGCGTGTGCGCGGCACCGCTCCCGCCCGGGAGCTCCACGCGCACGTTGGTGGCGCCGGCGGCGACGCCGCGCGGGGCGCGGCAGGTGAGCGCGGTCGGCGCGAGCACGTCGACCTCGGTCGCGAGGACGCCGCCGAAGTAGACGAGCGCGCCGGCCTCGAAGCCCTGCCCGGCGATCGTCACGGGGTTCCCGCCGGCGAGCGGCCCGTGGACCGGCACCGCCGAGAGCACGAGCAGGTCCTGCACGGCGACGCCGTCGTCGAGGTACTCGTAGGCGCTCGGGCGCGTGGCCGCGTCGCCGCCGGCCGGGAGCTCGACGCGCACGTTCACGAGCCCGGGCGCGGCGGCCGCGGGGGCGACGCAGGTGATGGCGGTCGAGGAGATGACCTGCACCTGGGAGCACGCGGTGCCGCCGACGTACACGAGGCTCCCGGCGAGGAAGCCGTGCCCGGTGAGGACGATCACGTTGCCGCCGGCCTCCGGGCCCTGCGCGGGCGTCACGGCGTCGATGGCGAGGGTCTCGACGCCGGGGTCGCTCACGTACTCGTAGGCGTCGGGGAGGGTGTAGGCGGCGGCGGTCGCGCCCGAGAGCTCGACGCGCACGCTCACGCGCCCGAGCGCGGCGCCCGCCGGGACCTTCGCGGTCAGCGCGCGCGGCCCGAGGACCTGCACGTTCGTGGCCGGGTTGCCGCCGAAGTAGAGGCGCGCGCCGGCGGCGAAGCCTTGGCCGGACACAACGACCGTGCCGCCGCCGGTCACGGGGCCGGCGGCCGGCGTGACGGCGAGCACGAGGAGCGGATCGGAGGCGACGGCGTCGTCGACGAAGGTGTAGGCGTCGGGGAGCGAGTGGGCGCTGCCGCTCGTGAGCTCGACGCGCACGGCGACCGAGGCGGCCGCGGCGCCGCGCGGGGCGAGGCAGGTCAGCGCCGTGCTGCCGAGGACGGTCACGCCGGTCGCCGGGGTGCCGCCGAAGTAGACGGTGGCGCCCTGCGTGAAGCCCTGGCCGGCGATGGTCACGAGGTTCCCGCCGGAGAGCGGGCCCTGGGTCGGGACGGCGCCGAGGACGAGGAGCTCGTCGGTGGCGCCGCCGCCGTCGACGTACTCGTAGCCGTTCGGGAGCACGTTCGCGGCGCCATCGTCGAGCTGGACGCGCACGTCGACGCGGCTCGCGGAGACGCCCGGCGGGGCGACGCAGGTGAGCGCGTTCGGCCCGATGACGTTGACCTCGGTCGCCGGGGCGCCGCCGAAGTAGACGCGCGCGCCGGTCGCGAAGCCCTGGCCGGCGACGGTGACGACGTTGCCGCCGTCGAGGGGGCCGGAGGTCGGGATCACGCCGAGCACGAGCAGGCTCTCGGGGGTGACGCGGTCGTCGATGTAGGTGTAGCCGCTCACGAGCGTGTGCGCGGTGCCGCTCGCGCCCGGGAGCTCGACGCGGATGTTGACGGCGCCGGGCTGCACGCCCGCCGGGACGCGCGCGCTGATGGCGGTCGGCCCGAGCACGGAGACCTCGCTCGCCGCGACGCCGCCGATGTAGACGGACGCGCCGAGGGTGAAGCCCTGGCCGGCGATGGTGATGAGGTTCCCGCCCGAGAGGGGGCCGCTCGCGGGGATGGCGGAGAGCACGAGCAGGGCGCCGCCGTCGTCGGCCGCGACGTAGCTGTAGCCGCCGGAGAAGGTGCGGGAGCCGGCGCCCGGGACCTCGACGCGCACGTCGGTGAGGCCGGCGACGCCGGCGGGGGCGCGGCAGACGAGGGCGCCGGGGCCGAGGACGGTGACCTCGCTCGCCTGGGCGCCGCCGAAGTAGACGACGGCGCCGGCGGCGAAGCCGTCGCCCGTGACGGTGACGAGGTTTCCGCCCGCGGCGGGGCCGGAGGCGGGGATGACGTCGGCGATGGCGAGGGCGCCGGTGCCCTGGCCCTCGTCGGTGTACTCGAAGGCGCCGATGGCGGTGCGCGAGTCGCCCGGGAGGCCGTCGACGCCGGGGAGCTCGACGCGCACGTTGACGAAGCCGGGGGCGGTGGCGGCGGGGGCGCGGCAGGCGAGGGCCTCGGGGGCGAGGACCTGCACGTTGGTGGCGGGGACGTCGTTGAACCAGACGCTCGCGCCGGGGACGAAGGCGGTGCCCTCGAGGGTGACGACGGTGCCGCCGCCGGTCGGGCCGTGGGCGGGGATGGCGCGGAGGACGCTGAGCGGGGTCGTGTCCTCGAAGTAGCGGTAGCCGTCGGAGAGGGTGGCGGCGTCGCGCGCGCCGGTGCCGGGGACGGGGACCTCGACGCGCACGTCGACCGCGCCCGCGACGGCGCCGGCGGGGACGCGGCAGACGATGGCGGCGTCGCCGAGGACCTCGACGTCGGTCGCGGGGACGGCGCCGAAGTAGACGGCGGTGCCGGGGCGGAAGGCCTGGCCGCGGAGGGTGACGAGGTTCCCGCCGGAGCGGCCGCCCTCGGGGGGGATCACGCCGAAGAGGGCGACCTCGTCGGGGGTGACGACGGTGTCGGGGACGTACTCGTAGCCGCTCCGGAGGGTGGCCTGCATGGCGGCGCGCGCGGCGACCTCGGGGGTCTCGACGCGGATGTCGACGAGGCCGGCCTCGAGGGCGGCGGGGGTGAGGCAGGTGAGGGCGTTGGGGCCGACGACGCGCACGTCGGTGGCGGGCTGGGCGCCGAACCAGACGCGGGCGCCGTCGATGAGGCCGCGCCCCTCGATCACGGCGAGCTGGCCGCCCTTGACGGTGCCGGTGCCGGGGGTGACGCCGATGAGGAGCAGGTCCTCGCTGACGACGCCGTCGTCGGGGAGGTAGGTGAACCCCTGCTTGACGGTGGCGTCGCGGCCGTCGGTGAGGGTGAAGGTGACGTCGACGGGGCCTGGGCGGGCGCCGGGCGGGACGTGCATGACGGCGAGCTCGTCGGCGCCGACGACCACCTGCAGCGCCTGGACGCCGCCGAAGGTGACGACCATGTCGGGCTCGAAGCCTGTGCCGGTGACGGCGATGAGCTGCCCGCCGGAGAGCGGGCCCTCGCCGGGCTCGAGGGAGAGGATCCGGAGCTTCCGGATCCCGGGGTCGGTGGACCCGGTCCCGTCTTGATCGGAGCCGCTGCCGGTGTCGCTCCCGCAGCCGATCGGGCCGGCGGCGAGCGCCAGCGCCGCGATCGTGATCGGAAGGAGCCTAATGAGACGGAGCATGAGCCCCCCTCTCGTCGAGGACGACGTGTTGGTCGAGCTGATTGGCATGGAGGGCGCGCGGCGGACGCGGAGCTGCCGAGCGCTCGTCGATGGTAGCAAACCCCGCCGCTCTATCGAGAGCCGAACGTGAGCGCCGGTGACAAAAATTGTCACTTGAGCACTTGCGGTCAGCACGTGGCGGTTCCCCCCGGCCCACGAGGCCGGGTAAGGTGGTCCGTGCGTCGCCCCTCGCGACCGCGGAGACCCCATGAATCCTCGCGCCCTCTTCACGGGGGCGAGCGTCGTCGCGGCGCTCGCCTTGGCTCCCCATGCGCTCGCGGCGCCGTCCGAGCGCTGGATCATCGAGTACGACGCCGCCGCCGGGATGTGCGGTGCACAATGGCCGGAGGGCGCGGCGAGCGGCGTGATCTCGGCGGCCAGGGAGGCGGTCGGGAATCGCCTGATGACCGGTCTGCGGCGTCTGGGGGCGGTGCCCGGTGTGGCATTGCACACGGCGCTCTGCGGGCTGATCGTGGAGTCGGGCGGGCCGCTCGACCGCGCCGCGCTGCTGGCGCTGCCGGGGGTGCACGCGGCGACGCCGGCGACGGCGCTGCGGGCGGCGGCGGTGGGCTATCCGGAGCACATCGGGGCGACGGCGGCCGCGGCGACGGGGGCGGACGGGCGCGGCGTGGCGATCGGCATCGTGGACAGCGGGATCGACTACTTCCAGCCGGCGCTCGGCGGGAGCGGGGACGCGGCGCGCTACGCGGCGAACGATCGGACGCAGGCGGCCGACGGGGACGACGGCGGGCGCTACTTCCCGACGGCGCGGGTCGCCGGCGGGTGGGACTTCGCGGGCGCGGACGGGGCGAGCCCGGACGGCGACCCGGCGCCGGACTACGGCGACGTGGCGGACCTCGCGGACGCGACGCTGCCGGCGCACCACGGGACGGCGGTGGCGGGGGTGGTGTCGGCGGTGGCGCCGGCGGCGCGGCTCTATGCGCTGAAGGTGTTCGGCGCGGGGGCGCGGGAGACGGACACGGCGAGGGTGGTGGAGGCGCTCGAGTGGGCGGCGGATCCGGACGGCGACGGGAGCACGGCGGACGCGCTCGACGTGGTGTTGTTGCCGCTCGAGGGGGCGCCGGATCCGGAGGAGCCGTGGCGGCTCGCGCCACTGACGGCGGCGGTGTCGGCGCTCGAGGCGCTCGGGACGACGGTGGTGGCGCCGAGCGGGAACGACGGTGGGCGGGCCTTCGGCGTGGGCGTGCCCTGCGCGATCGCGGACGTGCTCTGCGTGGGCGCGACGTTCCCGCCGGGGATGTCGCAGCGGATCCTGTGGGTGAACGACCCGCCGGCGGTGGCGGGGCCGCGGGCGATGCGGCTCGCGGGGCCGGGGTTCGGGGCGGAGCTGGCGGCGGGCGCGACGGTGAGTGGTGCTGTGGTGACGACGGCGAGCCCGTGCGCGGCGGCGGGCTGGCCGGCGGCGACGGCGGGGGCGGTGGCGCTCTTGCGCGCGCCGTCGTGCGGGTATCGGGAGGCGTTCGAGGCGGCGGCGGCGGCGGGGGCGGCGGCGGTGTTGCTGACGGCGCCGAGCGGGGAGCTCGAGACGTGGCGGGTCGGGGAGGCGTCGAGCGCGGCGGCGCCTGCGTTCGTGGTGTCGGCGGAGACGGCCGACGCGCTGGCGGCGGCGCTCGCGGAGGACGTGTCGGTGACGGTGTCGGCGGGGGCTGACGCGGTGCCGGCGGAGGCGCTGTCGGACACGGTGGCGGGGTTCAGCGGGCGGGGGCCGGCGCACGTGTTCGGCGAGGCGGGGCACGCGGTGCGGGCGAAGCCGGACGTGGTGGCGCCGGGGTACGCGGTGTCGGCGCCGCTCGCGGGGCCGGGGGCGGCGCTCGCGAGCTGGGACGGGACGAGCTTCGCGGCGGCGCACGTCGCGGGGGTGGCGGCGCTGGTGAGGCAGGCGCACCCGGGGTGGACGGCGCAGGACGTAGCGGCGGCCGTGGTGACGACGGCGTCGGGGGCGTGGCAGGGCGCGAGCGAGCTGGTCGGGGCGAACCCGGCGGGCGGGGGTGACGGGGCGCGGGCGCCGCTGGCGTCGGGCGGAGCCGGGCGGGTGGACGCGGCGGCGGCGGTGGCGGCGACGCTGGTACCGGAGCGGTGGCTGGACCTCGGGCTCGTGTCGGTGACGGGGCCGACGGTGGTGCGGCGGACGCTGCGGGTGCGGAACGACGGGGCGGCGGTGCGGACGGTGTCGGCGCGGGCGGCGTTCCGGCAGGCGGAGGGCGAGCGTGGCGGGCTGCGGGTGACGGTGGAGCCGGCGACGGTGAGCGTGCCTGTCGGGGCGTGGGGCGAGGTCGTGGTGACGTTCGAGCTGGACCCGACGGGGCTCTTGCCGTGGCCGCACCTGCCGCCGTCGTGGGAGGTCGGCGGGCGTGCGGACGCGGCGCTCGTGGCGGGGAGTGAGCGGGACGGGTGGATCGAGCTCGAGGCGACGGACGGGGAGGCGGCGCGGGTGCCGTTCTACGTGCTGCCGAGGCCGGTGGCGGCGGTGTCGTCGCGGGACGTGTGCCTGGCGGTCGAGGACTTCTCGGTGTGGTTGGACGACGCGAGCGTCGTGCGGGGGGACACGGAGGTGTTCTCGCTGGCGGGGGTGGACCCGGCGGAGCCGAGCACGCTGGACTCGCACGACGTGGTGGCGGTCGGGGTGAGGGAGGACGCGCGGGGCGAGGAGCGGGTGTTGTCCTTCGCGATCGCGATGGCGAGCTGGGATGTGCTGCCGGGGCGCTGGCCGGTGGCGGTGATCGTCGACGTTGACGGGGATGGCGCGGCGGACTTCGTGGCGCTGAGCGGTGACGCGGCGGTGACGGCGGGGGGGCACGCGACGGGGTCGGGGCGGACGTATCTGTTCGCTCCGGACGCGGAGGGGGCGTACGAGACGCCGCTCGGGCGGATGGCGCTCGTGAGCGAGGCGTGGACGGTGGCGGATCTGGTGGGGACGACGCGGGTGATGAGCGTGTCGCGGGCGGATCTGGGGCTCGGTGACGGGGCGGACTTCGACTTCTGGGTGGCGGTGTTCGGGGAGTCGGGGGCGGTGCTGGACACGGCGCCGGCGCGGCCTGCGGCGGAGCTGCTCGGGGCGGGGGAGGTGATGCACTGGGACACGACGTGTTCGGAGTGGCGGTTCGAGAGCGGGCGGGTGTCGGTGGACACGTCGCGGCAGCTGTTGCTGGAGGAGGCGCCGTCGTGTGGGCCGGAGGGCGGGGCGGGGCTCTTGCTGGTGCACGCGGGGAACGCGGCGGGGGAGGGGGACGTGGAGGTGCTGCGGCCGCCGGCGCGGGCGGAGTACACGTGTGACGCGGAGATGCGGGACATCGCGGAGGCGGAGACGTGTCGTGGGGCGCCGGTGTGGGCGCAGCACGTGGAGGGGCCGTGCGTGGGGGCCATCGAGGTGACGCCGCGGGGGGACGCGACGATGGCGCTCGGTGAGACGCGGGTGGCGTTGGACATCGTGGACCCGTGGGGGAACGAGGGGAGCTGCACGACGACGGTGGTGATCGAGGACCGGACGGGTCCGGAGATCGACTGTGGGGACCTGGCGGCGGTGGAGCTTCAGACGGGGCTCTTGCCGGTGACGCACGCGGTGACGGCGACGGACGCGTGTGGGCCGGCGGTGGCGGAGGTGTTCGCGGCGCGGTGTCTGGTGAAGGCCGAGGACGGGGAGGGGCTCACGGACGTGAGTGGGGACTGTCTGTTCGCGGCGGATGGGGCGAAGTTGACGGTGGTGGATCTGGGGGAGCGGTCGAACCTGGTCGAGTGGAGCGTGAAGGCGACGGACGAGGCGGGGAACGAGACGGTGGGGCAGTGTTACGCGAAGGTGCTGCGGGACAGGGTGTTCGCGAAGGGCGGGGGCTGTGGCGCGGGCGGGGGGGCCGAGGGTGGGGCGTGGCTCTGGCTCGCGTCGCTCGGCGCGCTGGCGGCGCTCGGGCGGCGGCGCGCGCGGTGGGGCGGCGGGTGCTGATGGCGGGGAGCGAGGTGGGAGCGCTGTCGTCGGCGTCGCGGGCGTGCGAATTCGCCCGCTCGAATGGGTTGTCATCGCCGTAGCCTTCTGGCAGCTTGCGTCTCGCCACTTCCGCGTGTCCTGGGACCAGCAGGTAGCGCTGTCGTCGTCGCAACGGCAGGGCGTTCTCGGTGGAGACCCATGGATACGGACATGATGTCATCGCAGGCGAGCGAGAGCGGCGGTGCGGGTGACGAGGCGTTGTTGGACGAGGCGGTGGCGTTCTTGAACGGGGCGGCGCTGCGGTCGGGCTTGGAGCTGGCGGCGGTGGTGAGCGCGTACGTGCTCGACCGCTTCTTCGGGGGGAGCTTCGAGGCGTTCGCGGATCCGTCGCGGGCGAAGCCGTTGAGCTTCATGGCGTTGGTGCGGCGGGCGGATCTGGCGTGGTCACACGCGAGCTTGTACGCGTTCGTGCGGGTGGGGCGTCAGCTCGCGGAGCTGCCGCTCGCGGTGGCGGAGCGGTTGAGCGTGCGGCATCACCGGGCGCTGCTGGTGCTCGAGGACGTGGAAGAGAAGGCGGCGTTCGCGCGGGAGGCGTTGGAGAGGGGGTGGTCGAGCGAGGAGCTCGAGGTGGCGGTGAGGGCGAGGCGGCCGGCGTCGAACCGGGGGCGGCGGCCGTTGCCGCCGGTGTTGAAAGAATTCCGGGCGGCGCGCCGGATCCTGACGCGGGTGGAGGACGAGGTGCCGGTGGCGGAGCTCTCGTCGGAGCAGCGGGAGGAGCTCGCGGAGGTGCTCGAGGAGCTGTCGGCGCGGATCGGGGTGGTGCGCGCGGCGTTGGATGGGGGAGAGGCCGCGGCGTAGGAGGGTAGTGCGGCGCGGTCAGGGCTCGGTGCCGACGCTCTTGGGCGATGGTTGGTCACCGTGGCGATACGTGGGTGCTCGCCATCACCGGAAGTGGCGCCGCTCGAAGCACGGATCCTCAACACGACTTGATTGCTCCAGTTCGGCTACGCCTTCGGATCCGGCGGT
>JACKFA010000011.1 GCA_020632715.1 Deltaproteobacteria bacterium | reverse complement strand
AGCAGTTTCTCCAAGCGAAGACGGCCGGGCGGTCGAGACTTCCCTTCGAAGTTGGCTAGGGACAACCATTCGACGAACTCAATCATCGGAGCGGTCAAGGCCGCGGGCTGGCGCGGGGCAGGCCCCAAAGACCTCAGACCTTCACTGACTATTCGCTCGAGAAGGAGGACGAAGCCCGTGCGGGATGCCGGAAGGTAGAGCGGTTCAGGAAGGGCGAATGGAGCTCCGACAGCGACGCCCATGGCAACTTCAAGAAAGGCATGCGCACTGGTCTCCCAGCGCGAAAGCGCTGGTGGAGTGAGCGAGAAGGGCTCACTCACAAGCGACAATCCGAACGCTGGGCTTTCTTCTCTGAAAGGTACGGTGACGGCGATGTCGGTTGACGCTCCTCGTCTGTATCGGACGCTTGATGTCCCGATTGACGCGGTCTCTCCTAGAATGCGCCGAACCAGCGAGCCAATCGTGCTGCTTGCATGAGCCGAGAGCGCGTCGACGATCGCCACTTGGTCGTTCGCAGAGAGAACGGATGGCGCAGCCTTCGCACGCTGCTCAATGAGCAGCCGAGCTTCTTCAAGTGAATCGCTTTGGGTTCCAAATTGGCCGCCGAATCGAAACAACCCCCACACGAGCGACGCGAGCCAGCTCTTCCCGGTGTTGTTCTCCCCGACCAGCAACGTGAGCGGCTTCAGACGCAGATCCGCGCGCTTTACGCGGCCGAAGTCTTCGACCGAGAGCTCGAGGATGGTCTTGTCGTCACCCATGGGACCTCGTCAGCAGCGTGGCGCGCCATCTCCGTCTAGCACAGCTGCGCACCCGCGCCAGGATACCGAGTCCCCGCGCTGCCGGCCAACGCCTCTCTCGGTCTCTCAGGGATCGGCGACGAAGTAGATCCAGCCGTCGTCGTCGCCGAAGATCACCCCGCCCGGCACGAGCGCCGCCTGCGTGTCGACCTCCGTCGCCGAGAGCCCCTGCGCCTCGCCGAACACCCACTGCTGCGTCCCGTCCGGCTTCACGCAGTAGAAGTGGCGCGCGTCGTCGCCGACATACGTGTAGCCCGCGTCGTCCATGATCGGCGTCGAGTTCTTCGCCTGGCTCTTCGTCATCGCGAACGTCCACTCGAGCGCCATCGTCGCCCCGTTGAAGCTCCGGAGCCCGCTCGTCCCGTTCGCGTTCGTCATCACGTGGTCCTTCCCCTGCGAGTCGCGCCACACCGCCACGTGCGCGTCCATGTCGCCCCCGGCGTTCCCCGACGTCCCGCTCCCCGACGTCCCGTTGTCCACCACCCGGTACGCCGAGCTCCCGAAGCTCTGGTAGATCACCCCCGACTCCGAGATCGCCGACGCCGCGTCCACGTCCTGCCCGTCGACCACGTACGTCCACGCCACGAACCCCGTCTGCTCCACGCTGAACAGCGTGTGGTTCGAGCAGCCGAAGTAGATCCGCCCCGTCGTCGGGCTCATCGCCACGTGCGCCGGCACGTACTGCAGGTTCGGCACCGCGATCGTCCACATCACGTTCCCGCCCGCGTCGAGCGCCGTCGCCTTCGCGTACCCGACCACGTACACGTTCCCCTGCGCGTCCACGAGCGGCGCCCCCGTCACCTCGTCCGCCGTCGCCGCCGGGAACGCCTTGTGCCAGAGCAGCGTCCCCGCGCTGTCGTAGAGCGCCACCCCGTTCCCCACCGGCACCACGATGGTCCCGCCCGTCCGGAGCGTCGGGCTCGCCGCCGAGCTCATCGCCGCCGGCAACGTCTTCTGCCAGATCGTCGCCCCGTCGCTCGCCCTGAGCTTGTAGAGCTTCGTCCCCGCCACGTAGATGATGTTCCCCGCGAGGTCCACCGTCGCCGACGTCTCGAGGTCGAGCGTCGCGTCGATCTGCCGCTTCCACCGCAGCGTGTTCGTCCGCGGCCCCGTGATGCCCTTCCCGTGCCCGCTCCGGCGCGCGTCGTACTTCGCCGTCGGCCACCCGCCGCTCTGCATCCCGCAGCCCTCGTCGAAGAGCCCGTCGCAGTCGTCGTCGACCCCGTTGCACACCTCCGCCCGCGCCGGATGCACCACGTTCGACCCGTCGTTGCAGTCCCCGCCGCGCGTGGCCTTCACGCTCCCGCTCGCCGCGCACAGGCACTGCCGCGACAGCGTCACCCCGTACGTGTCCGAGTCCGCGTCGAGGTAGTAGTCCGTGCACCCCGTCGCGTTCGCCTCGTCCGTCGCCCCGTCGCAGTCGTCGTCCACCCCCACCGTGCTGCAGAGCTCCGGCTTCCCCGGGTTTTGCGCTGCAACATCATCCGCGCAGTCACCCGCCTTCGTGGCCCTCCGCGTCCCTTGTGCACTGCACAAGCACTGCGCCGCCCCCGTCCCCCAGCCGTCGCCGTCGACGTCCACGTAGAAGCTCTGGCACCCGATCGCGTCCGCCTCGTCCGTCGCCGTGTCGCAGTCGTCGTCGACCCCGTTGCAGTACTCCGGCGCCGCCGGCGAGATGAGGTCCGTCGCGTCGTTGCAGTCCCCCGCGCGCGTCACCGACCACGCCCCCTCGGCCCCGCACAGGCAGCGCGCGTTCGCCGCCGCCCCGTACGTGTCGTGGTCGAGGTCGCGGTAGTGCTCGACGCAGTCGAGCGCGTCCTCCTCGTCCGTCTCGCCGTCGCAGTCGTCGTCCTTCCCGTCGCAGAGCTCCTCCGCGTCCGGGTGCGCGTCCGCGTCGTCGTCGTCGCAGTCCCCGTCCTGCCCCGCCCGATACTCTCCGGTCGCCGCGCACAGGCACTTGAAGTCGCCCGCCACGCCGAAGAGGTCGCCGTCGTGGTCCCTGAAGAAGATCGTGCAGCCCGCGGCCCCCTCCTCGTCGGTGCCGCCCTCGCAGTCGTCGTCCTTGCCGTTGCACACCTCGGTCACCGCCGGGTTCACGCCCACCGCCGCGTCGTCGCAGTCCCCGCCGCTCGTCGCCCGGTACGGCCCGCTCGGCGCGCACAGACAGAGCGCGTCCTCGGTGATCCCCCAGGTGTCCCCGTCGTCGTCGCGGTGGAATCCGACGCACCCCTCGGTCCCGGGGTCGTCCGCGACGAGGCTGCAGTCGTCGTCCTTCCCGTTGCACACCTCGTGGCCCGCCGGGTTCACGTTCGGATCCGCGTCGTTGCAGTCCCCGGGCGTCGTCGTGTTGAACGGCGCCGTCGGGTCGCACAGACACAGCGTGTCCCCCGCGACCCCGTAGCCGTCCTGGTCGCTGTCGCGCAGCTGCACCGCGCACCCGACCGCCCCCGCCGGGTCCACGACCCCGTCGCAGTCGTCGTCTCGGTCGTTGCACGTCTCGGGCGCTCCCGGGTGCACCGCCGGCTCGTCCTCGTCGCAGTCGCCGCCGACCGTCGCCCGGTACTCCCCCTCGGCCCCGCAGAGGCAGCGCTGCATCGCGAGCTGCCCGACGCCGTCGTCGTCGTGGTCGAGGTAGTACGTCACGCAGCCCGTGGCGCCCTCCTCGTCGGTCGCCCCGTCACAGTCGTCGTCGACGCCGCCGCCGTCGCACAGCTCCGCCGCGAACGGGTGCGTCGTCGCGACCGTGTCGTCGCAGTCGCCGGGGTTCGTCGCGCGATAGAGCCCGTCGGGCCCGCACAGGCAGCGGCTGTCGTTCGCGAGGCCCCAGTCGTCGCCGTCCGCGTCGTAGTAGAACGGCGTGCACGTCGCCTGCACCCCCTCGTCGGTCTGCCCGTTGCAGTCGTCGTCCTTCTGGTTGCAGACCTCGTGCGCGTTCGGGTTGATGAACGGGCTCCCGTCGTCGCAGTCGTCGTCGTTCCGCGCCACGTACGGCGGCGCCGGCGCGCACAGGCAGCGGCTCTCCCCCTCGACGCCGAAGCTGTCGAGGTCCGTGTCCTGCCAGTACTCCGAGCAGCCCGTCGCGCCGGCCTCGTCGATCTCGAGGTCGCAGTCGTCGTCCTTGCCGTTGCAGCTCTCGGCCGCGTTCGGGTGGATCGTCGTCGCCGCGTCGTTGCAGTCCCCCGCCACCGCCGCGTCGTAGGGCGCCGCCGCCGCGCACAGGCAGCGGCTGTCCGCGAGCACGCCGTAGTCGTCGCCGTCGCTGTCGCGGTACCAGACCGTGCACCCCTCGGCCCCGATCTCGTCGGTCTGCCCGTCGCAGTCGTTGTCGAGCATGTCGCACTGCTCGGTCTCGCCCGGGTTCCGCGCCTCCTCGTGGTCGTCGCAGTCGCCGCTCCGGCTCACCGGGTGCCCCGCGTCCGGCCCGCAGAGGCACGCGTACACCGTCGGATCGCCCCACGTGTCCGCGTCGGCGTCCGCGAAGAAGAGCGTGCAGTCGCCCGCGCCCTGCTCGTCCGTCGCGCCGTCGCAGTCGTCGTCGACCTCGTTACACACCTCGGCCGCGCCGGGGTGAACGGCGTTCACTTCGTCGTCGCAGTCCGTCGGCGACTTCGACGTGTAGCCGCTCGCCGGGTCGGGGCCGCAGAGACACCGCGGCGCCCCGGGGACGCCGTACCCGTCGCCGTCGCCGTCGCGGTAGAAGGTCGTGCAGCCGAGCGCGCCCTCCTCGTCGGTCGCGTCGTTGCAGTCGTTGTCGAGCCCGTCACAGACCTCGATGGCGCCTGGCCGCACGGCCCCCGTCGTGTCGTCGCAGTCGCCGCCGACCGTCGCCGTCCAGTCCCCCTCGGGCCCGCAGAGGCAGCGCGCCCCGTCCTGCCCGAAGCGGTCGCCGTCGCCGTCGAGGTAGCGGTCCGTGCACCCGAGCCCGCCCTCGTCGTCCGTGCCGCCGTCGCAGTCGTTGTCGACGCCGTCGGCGCACACCTCGACCGCCGGCTCCGGCGCGTCGCAGCGCGGCCCGTCCGCCCCGGCGCACACCGTGAGCCCAGCGCAGCTCCCGACCGCGTTCTCGCGCTCGCACGCCTGCGGGACGTAGGCCTCGTCGGTCTCCCCGTCGCAGTCGTCGTCCACGCCGTCGCAGAGGTCCTCCGCCGGCGCCGGCGCGTCGCAGTCCGTGAGCCCGTCGAAGCTGCAGAAGCGCCGCCCCTCGCAGCGCCCGAGCCCGTTCACCGCGGCGCAGGTCGTCCCCGCGCCCTCGGCGATCGCCGACGCCGAGCACGTGCAGACCGCCCCCTCCCCGGGGACGCACTGGAGGCTCACCGACCCCTCGAGGTCGGCCGTCGGCGCGCACACGTAGCCGTCGGGGCACGCCGCCCCCGCGCACGAGCCGCCGCAGAAGGCCCCGCTCGCGCCGCCCGGGCCCGTCGGGAGGCAGCGCGACGTCTGGTCCTCGCCGACGCGGCAGTCGCCGTCGCCCTCGCACGGCCGGCAGAGGTGCGGGAAGCTCGGCGTGCACGCGAAGACGATGTCCGGGAACTGCGCGAGGTCCTGCCGGCACGTCCAGCCGGTCGGGCACGAGCCGTCGCCGTCGCAGGTGGTCGAGCAGACGCGCCCGTCGTAGCCCTCGACGCAGTAGCGGCTCAGGCACTCGGCGTTCTGCGCGCACGGCCAGCCGAGCTCGCCCTCGCGCGGGCCGGTGTCGGCGCCGCCGTCCGCGTCGCCCGCGTCGCCCGCGCCGTCGCCGCCGTCCGCGTCGCCCTCCGCGTCCGCGTCGCCCGCGGTCGCCGTGTCCGTGTCGCCGACCGACGTGTCGACGACGTCGGCCCCGCCGTCGTTGTCGCCGATGTCCCGGCCGCTCTGGTCGCTCGCCGGGCAGCCCCCGAGCGCGAGCGCCGTCAGCGCCGCGCCGAGCACGATGTTCGCGCGCATCGACCGCACCTCAGTTCCCCACGCAGTAGAGGTTGCCGGCGCTGTCGCCGAAGATGACCCAGCCGGCGCCGACGGCGGCCGCGCCGTCGATGGCCGCGCCCGCGGCGCGGTAGCTCCAGCGCGACGTGCCGTCGGAGGCCTTGCGCGCGAAGAAGTCGGCGCCTTGCCCCGCGACCGTGCTGTCGGAGCCGATGAAGACGTCGCCGTTGTTGTCGAAGGTCGGCGGCGCCACGACCTTGCCCGTCGCGTGCGGCACGGCCGCGCTCCAGTTGAGCGTGAAGTCGCTCTTCAGCATCCGGAGCCCGTTCGCCGAGCCGGGCGCGACCGCCGGGAACTCCGACGGGTTCGTGTTCCCCGACTGGCGGCCGTTCGAGTAGACCCCCGGGTTCGCGCGGATCGTCTCGCCCGTGATCTGCAGGCTCTTCGCGACGCTCGCGGCGGTGCCGCCGTCGGCGAGCAGGTACAGCCGGTCGCCGGCCGGCACCAGCACGCGCGCGATCTCGGTCAGCGCCACCGACGCGCCCGGCGGCGACCCGTTCGCGGGCGTCCAGCTCCAGTTGATCTCGCCGGTCGGCTTCATCGCGACGACCGCCGTCGCCGTCGCGAAGTAGAGGCGCCCGTCGACCCCGAGGGCTATCTCCGACGGGAACGACGCCGTGTTCGTGATGGGCGTCGCCCAGAGCACGGTCCCGGCCTCGTCGAGCTTCCGGACGTGCGTGTTCGAGATCACGTAGATCTTGCCGTCGGTGTCGACGAGCGGGCTCCCGACGACGCGGTCGCCCGCGACCCCGCCGAAGTCGCGCGTCCAGATCGTCTGCCCGCCCGCGCCGACCATCCGCACCCGGTTCCCCGTCGGCACGACGACCGTCCCGCCGAGGCGCAGCGTCGGGCTCGCCCGCGAGAACGGCGCCGCTGGCAGCGCGTGAGTCCACACGGTCGCCCCGTCGGCGCGCGAGAGCTTGTAGAGCGTGCTCCCGAGCACCACCCACACGAAGCCGTCCGAGCTCACGACCGGCGACCCCTCGAACGCGACGCCGCTCGCGAGCGTCCGCTGCCACTTCAGGTTCCCGGCGGTCGGCCCCGTCACGTTCAGGAGCTGCCCGGTGCGCCGGTTGTCGTGCATGAACGTCGGCCAGCCGTCCGCCGGGAGGCCGCAGCCCTCGTCCACGATCCCGTCGCAGTCGTCGTCGGCGCTGTTGCACACCTCGACCGCCGCCGGGTTCGTCGTCAGGGCGGCGTCGTCGCAGTCGCCGCCGCGGAGCCCGTCGTAGTCGTCCTCGGGGCCACAGAGGCAGAGCTCGCTCCCGGTGACCCCCCAGGTGTCGCCGTCGGCGTCGAGCCAGAGCGTCGAGCACCCGACGGCGTTCGCCTCGTCGGTGTCGCTGTCGCAGTCGTTGTCGAAGCCGTCGCACAGCTCGACCTCGTCGGGCGCCCGCCGCGCGTCGCCGTCGTCGCAGTCGGGGGTCTGCGTCGCCGCGTAGGCGCCCTGAGCCCCGCAGAGGCAGCGCTTGTTCCCGACGACGCCCCAGCCGTCGCCGTCGGCGTCGAGCCAGCGATCGGCGCAGCCCGTGGCGCCCTCCTCGTCGACGAGCCCGTCGCAGTCGTCGTCGTGGCCGTTGCACGCCTCGGTGACGTTGGGCTTCACGGCGCCCGTCGTGTCGTCGCAGTCGCCGCCGGCGGTCGCGTCGTAGGGGGCGGCCACGACGCAGGCGCAGCGCGTGTCGCCGTCGACCCCGTAGTGGTCGCGGTCGTCGTCGCGGTAGCGGAGCTGGCAGCCGCCGGCGCCGTCGTCGTCGGTGTGCCCGTCGCAGTCGTCGTCCGCGCCGTTACAGACCTCGGTCTCGCCCGGGTTCAGGTCGCTCCGGGCGTCGTCGCAGTCGCCGCCGACGACCGCGCGGTAGGTGGGGCCGGGCTGGCAGAGGCACTGGCTGTCGCCGGCGATGCCGAAGTGGTCGCCGTCGACGTCCTTCAGGAAGGCGACGCAGCCGACGGCGTCGGCCTCGTCGGTCGCGTGGTCGCAGTCGTCGTCGACGGCGTTGCAGCGCTCGATGGCGTCGGGGTTCACGGCGCCGAGGAGGTCCTGGCAGTCGCCGCCGCGCGTCGCGGTGTAGGTGCCGAGGGGGGCGCAGGTGCAGAGCACGTCGCCGTCGACGCCGAAGGTGTCGCCGTCCCGGTCCTGATAGCGGTCGACGCAGCCCTGGATGCCCGGGTCGTCGGCGATCCCGTTGCAGTCGTTGTCCGCGCCGTCGCAGACCTCCGCGTGCCCGGGGGAGATGTCGTCGCGCAGATCGTCGCAGTCGCCGCCGCGCTGCGCCGAGTAGACCGGGCCCGGCTCGCAGAGGCACTGCGTGTCGAGCGCCACGCCCCAGGTGTCGTGGTCGGTGTCGCGCATGAAGGGCTGGCAGCCGATGGCGCCGCGCTCGTCGGTGAGCCCGTCGCAGTCGTCGTCCTTGTCGTTGCACGCCTCGGGCTTCCCGGGGGCGGCGTCGCGGTCGGCGTCGTCGCAGTCGCCGGGGGCGAGGGCCGTGTATTTCAGCGCCGCGTCGGGCGCGCAGAGGCAGCGCGAGTCGGCGGCCCGCCCGGCGCCGTCGCCGTCGGCGTCCTTGAAGTAGACGACGCAGCCGAGGGCGTCCTGCTCGTCGGTGTGGCCGTCGCAGTCGTCGTCGCGCCCGTTGCAGAGCTCCTGCGCGAACGGGTAGACGGCCGTGCGCGTGTCGTCGCAGTCGCCGGGCTTCGTGCTCGTGAAGTCGCCGTCGGGGGCGCAGAGGCACTCGGAGACGGCCTCGTCGCCCCAGCCGTCGTGGTCGGCGTCCTTGTAGAACGGCGAGCACTGGCCGGTGACGCCCTCGTCGGTCTCGTCGTTGCAGTCGTCGTCGAGGGAGTTGCAGACCTCGGCGCCGCCGGGGTGGATGAAGGGGTTCGTGTCGTCGCAGTCGTCGGTCGTCGTGGCGGTGAAGGGGATGGCCGCCCCGCACAGGCAGCGCGCCTCGGCGACGCCGTGCTCGTCGCGGTCGCGGTCGGCGTGGAAGGTGGCGCAGCCGGTGGCGTCCTCCTCGTCGACGACGTCGTCGCAGTCGTTGTCGACGCCGTCGCAGGACTCGTCGGCGCCCGGGTAGGCGAGCACCTCGTCGTCGTCGCAGTCGCCGGCGACCGCGGCGCGGTACTCGCCGTCGTCGCCGCAGAGGCAGAGGGCGTCGCTCGCGAGGCCGAAGTGGTCGCCGTCGTGGTCGCGGTAGGTGAGCACGCAGCCCTCGGCGCCCGGCTCGTCGGTGAGGCCGTCGCAGTCGTTGTCGATGCCGTCGCAGATCTCCACGAGGCCCGGGTTGCGCGCGTCGCCGCCGGGGACGCTGTCGTCGCAGTCGCCGCCCGTGGTCGCGGTGAAGAGGCCGCCCGGGCCGCAGAGGCAGCGGAAGTCGCCGGGGGCGCCGAAGCGGTCGAGGTCGCCGTCGGCGAAGTAGAGGCCGCAGCCGGCGGCGCCCTCCTCGTCGGTCTCGCCGTCGCAGTCGTCGTCGTGGCCGTTGCAGGTCTCGCCGACGGCGGGGTTCCGGTCGCCCGCGCCGTCGTCGCAGTCGGTCCCCGAGAGCGCGGTGTAGACGCCGTCGGGAGCGCAGAGGCAGCGGCTGTCGTCGGCGTCGCCGAAGCCGTCGCCGTCGACGTCGGCGTGGTAGACGGTGCAGCCGAGGGCGCCGTCCTCGTCGGTGTCGCCGTCGCAGTCGTCGTCGATGGCGTTGCAGAGCTCGGCCGCGCCCTCGTAGACGCGGCGCGCGGCGTCGTCGCAGTCGCCCGCGGCGGGCGCCGACCAGCGGCCGTCGGGGGCGCAGAGGCAGCGCGGGTCGCCGGTGCCCTGGCCGTCGCCGTCGCCGTCGTACCAGGTGAGCGCGCAGCCGGCGGCGCCCTCGTCGTCGGTCGCGCCGTCGCAGTCGTCGTCGACGCCGTTGCCGCAGCGCTCGGGGGAGGGCTCGAGGGCGTCGCAGAAGACGCCGTCGGGGCCGCAGGCGGTGACGCCGGCGCAGCGCCCGTCGGCGTTGTCGCGCTCGCAGGGGGCGGCGAGGAAGGCCTCGTCGGTCTGGCCGTCGCAGTTCGAGTCGACGCCGTCGCACTCGTCGAGGATGGGGATCGGGGCGTCGCAGGCGGAGAGGCCCGACTCGGTGCAGCGGCGGCCGCCGTCGCAGCGGCCGTAGGCGTTGGCGCGGACGCAGGTCGTGGCGGCCTCCGCGGCGATGGCGCTGCCGGAGCAGTCGCACTGGCCGGACTCGGGGAGGCACTGGCGCGTCGTGTTGCCGGCGATGTCCTTGACGGTCGCGCAGAAGAAGTCGCCGGGGCAGTCGGCGTCGCCGGCGCAGAGGCCGCCGCAGAAGGCGCCGTCGTCGCCGAGGGGGACGCAGGCGTGGGCGGTGGTGTCGGAGGCAACGACGCAGTCGGCGTTGGCGGTGCACGGGCGGCAGAGGGTCGGCATGGGGGGCATGCAGACGAAGGCGATGTCGGGGAGGACGGCGACGTTCTGGCGGCAGGACCAGCCGGGGAGGGGGCAGGTCTCGGTGCAGGCCTTCGAGCAGACGCGGCCGTCGCGGCCGTCGAGGCACCAGCCGCCGTTGCAGTCGTCGGGGGAGGCGCAGGGCCAGCCGAGCTCCCCGGGGCTCGGGACGGTGTCGGCGGGGGAGGTGTCGACGACGTCGGGGGTGGTGTCGGCGGCCGTGTCGGGGACGAGCGTGTCGAACTGCACGATCTCGAAGGCGTCGGGCGCGTCGTCCGCGACGGTGGTGTCGGTGACGAGGCCCGGCGGCGCCGAGTCGTGGCAGGCCGGCAGCGCGAGCAGGGCCAGCGCGAGGAGGGTGGACGCGAGGTGAGCGGCGCGGGGCTCGGGCGCCGTTCGAGCGCAGTTCGTCATGACGTCGTCAACGGCTGCAAGTGAGGGGGACTTGACCGCTTTCTCCGGCGAGTTACGCGCGATGATGGCGCGTCGGGAGGCGAGACTTCAAGCGGGAGGGGCGTAGAGATCGGCGTCGGGGTCGGGGCGGCCGGCGAGGGCGGCGGCGACGATCTCCGCGGCGATGACCGAGTAGGTGATGCCGTTGCCGCCGAAGCCCATGACCGCCCAGGTGTGGCGCATGTCGGGGACGGGCGCGGCCGTCCTCGTCCTCGCCGCCGGCGATGACGCGCCCGTCGGGGCCCATGCGGAGGTAGAGGTAGGGGTCGGAGGCCTCCCAGACGAGGGTGTCGCGGAGCCAGGGCGGCCGGCGGGCGCGCGGGCGGCTCGCGATGGCCCAGGTGGACAGGGTCGTCGCGCCCGGGGTGGGGACGCCCTCGGGGAGCTCGTAGCCGCAGCAGAAGACGGCGTGGCGGGCGCGGACGGCGTGGCCTGCGCTGTCGGTGAGGAGGGTGACGCCGTCGGGGTCGCTCGCGGCGCCGGTGACGGTGACGGGGGAGAACACGCGGGCGCCGCGGTCGGCGGCGCGGCGGAGGAGGGCCGCGGCGAGGCGGGCGGGGTCGGCGGCGGCGGAGCCGTCGGAGAGGATGGCGCCGGTGCGGTCGATGCCGAAGCGGTCGCGGAGGGCGCGCTTGCCGAGGAAGGCGCTCTCGAGGCCGAGCTCGGCGCGGGCGGCGGCCTCGGCGTCGAGGGCGCGGTGGCCGTAGGTGTCGCCGGCGAGGTAGAGGGAGCGGCGAGGCGCGAAGCCGCAGCGGATCCGCTCGCGGGTGACGAGGTCGGCGAGGGCGTCGACGGCGGCGCGCGAGCGGCGGTAGGCGCGCGCGGCGCGGGCGGGGCCGACGCGGTCGGCGAGCGCGGTCAGGGGAGGTCGATCTCCCACTGGAGGAGCGCGGTCGAGAGCGGCTCGGCGCCAGGCTCCGGGCAAGAGTTTGTGTGAAAGTTAAAAAGTCATATTGACTCTTTTGACGACGGTGCTGCATCTTGTGCTCGTCAACCCGGCTCACGGAGGCCACATGAACCGCATCCACCTCGTCGTCATCGATCCCCAGAACGACTTCTGCGACCCCCACGGCGCCCTCGCGGTCGCGGGCGCCGACCGCGACATGGACCGGCTCGCCGTCATGGTGCACCGGCTCCGCGGGAAGCTCGCCGACATCCACGTCACGCTCGACAGCCACCGGAGCGTCGACATCAGCCACCCGGTCTGGTTCCGCGACGCCGAAGGGAAGCACCCGGCGCCGTTCACGACCATCACGGCGGCCGACGTGCGCGGCGGGCGCTGGACGCCGACCATGCCGTCGACCCACGGGCGCACGGTCGCCTACCTCGACGCGCTCGAGGCGGCCGGCCGCTACCCGCACGTGATCTGGCCCGAGCACTGCCTCATCGGCTCGGCCGGCCACAACGTGACGCCGGTGCTCTTCGACGCGCTCTCCGAGTGGTCGCAGCGCTTCGCGCTCGTCGACTTCATCACGAAGGGCTCGAACCCGTTCACCGAGCACTTCTCCGCGATGCGCGCCGAGGTGCCCGACCCGAGCGACCCGTCGACGCAGCTGAACGCCGGCCTCCTCGAGACCCTCGAGGACGCGGACACCATCCTCCTCGCCGGGGAGGCGGGCTCGCACTGCCTCGCGAACACGGTGCGCGACATCGCGGCGTCCTTCTCGGACCCCGGCTACGTGAAGAAGATGGTGCTCCTGACGGACGCCACGAGCCCCGTGCCGGGCTTCGAGGCCTACCAGGACGCCTTCGTGAGGGACATGACCCGCCTCGGGATGCGCCTCGCGACGACCCGCGACTTCCTCAACTGACCGCGCGCGCCACCCGCTCGACACCCCAAGGAGCACGTCACCATGCCGATCTTCGACCCCAACTCCCGCGTCGCCCACTTCACCCTCGCCGGCTCCGCGTACGGCTTCTCCGGCACCCGCCTCGGCGCGCTCGGCGCGAGCGAGTGGACGCTCGTGTCCATCGTCGCCGACGTGTCCGGCTCGGTCTCCGGCTTCGAGCGCGACATCGAGGGCGTCATGCGCTCGGTCGCCGAGGCGTGCCGCCTCTCGCCGCGGGCCGACCACCTGATGCTGCGCGCGGTCAGCTTCGACAACCGCGTGAACGAGGTGCACGGCTTCAAGCCGCTCTCCGACATCGGCCCGCGCGACTACGACGACGCGCTCGCCATCGGCGGCGCGACCGCCCTCTACGACGCCGCCCACAACGCGGTCACCGCGATGACGACCTACGCCGACGGGCTCACGCGCGCCGGGATGGCCGTGAACGGGCTCGTGGTCGTCATCACCGACGGCGAGGACAACGCCTCGACGCTCGACGCGAAGGCGCTCTCGCGCGCCGTCGCGGAGGCCGTGTCCGGCGAGGCGCTCGAGTCGGTCGTGACGGTGCTCGTGGGCGTCAACACGGCGTCGTCGGGGGTGGGGGCGTACCTGATGCAGCTCTCGGCGGCGGCCGGCTTCGACCACTACGTCGACCTCGCGCGCGCCGACGCGAAGACCCTCGCGGGCCTCGCGGACTTCGTGTCGCGCAGCATCTACGCGCAGTCGATCTGCCTCGGGACCGGCGGCCCCTCGCGCCTCCAGACCCCGTGACCCTGACGCTCGAAGGAGCCCGACCATGACCCGCCCGCTCACCGTCCTCGACGACACCGGCCGCGCCGTCGCCCTGTCGAGCCGCGACTTCGTCGCCGAGGGCGGCGAGGGGCGGGTCTACGCGCAGGGGGGCCGCGCGTTCAAGCTCTACCACGACCCGGCGCGGGCGCTCGCGCCGGCGAAGGCGGCGCTGCTCGCGCAGATCGGCGACGCGCGCGTCCTCGCGCCGACGGGGCTCCT
Organism: Deltaproteobacteria bacterium; assembly: GCA_020632715.1. Classification (GTDB taxonomy): domain Bacteria; phylum Myxococcota_A; class UBA9042; order PHBI01; family PHBI01; genus JACKFA01. Next base: position 353,321 of record JACKFA010000011.1, on the reverse strand, counting down.
GCGCGACCCCGACAGCGGCGCCGTCGTCGGCTTCGAGGCGCCGTTCCTCGCCGGGGCGACGCCGCTCTGCCGGCTCTTCGCGCGCGCCTTCCGCGACGCGCGCGGGGTCGGGCCGGAGCACGTGCACGCCGTGCTCAGCGGGCTCGCGGAGGTGCTCGGCCGCGCGCACGCGCTCGGGCTCGCGGTCGTCGACCTGAACCCCCTCAACGTGCTCGTGGCGGACGACCTCCGGACGCCCTACCTCATCGACGTCGACAGCTGGCAGGCGCCGGGCTTCCCGGCGACCGCGGTGATGGACGCCGTCCGCGACCGGCACGCGCCGCCCGGGCGGTTCGGCGCGGACACCGACTGGTTTTCGTTCGCCGTGCTCGCGTTCCAGCTGCTCGTCGGGGTGCACCCGTACCGCGGCGCGCACCCGTCGCTGAAGACGCTCGACGCGCGGATGCTCGCGAACGCGTCGGCCTTCCGGCCCGAGGTGACGCTGCCGCCGTCGCGGCTCATGGCGCCCTCGGCCATCGCCGAGCCGCTCCGCGCCTGGCTCGTCGCGACCCTCGACCGCGGGGAGCGCGCGCCGCTGCTGGTGAGCGCGCTCGTCGCGGCCGCGCCGCTCCCGACGGTGCGACCGCGGCCGCGGGACGGCGTGGTCATCGCGCTCGAGCGGGGGCGCGTGCGCCTGACGGACGCCGCCACGGGGCGCGCGGTGCCGCTCGACCTCGCCGCGGGGGCGGTCGCGGCGCACCCGGATGGCCGCCTCTTCGCGCTCGTGGGCGCGCAGGTGGTGGAGATCCGCGTCCGCGCGCTCGGCCACGAGCTCTTCGCGACGACGCGCCCGCTCTGCCAGGCGCTGCCCTTCGCGACGAGCCTCCACGCGGGCCTCGCCGTGCAGCGCACGCCGGCGGGGGCGTGGCTCTTCGCCTTCCCGGGCCCGGGGCTCGTGCACCAGCTGCGCGCGCCGGAGCTCGACGGCTACGAGGTCGTGGACGCGCGCCTCGACGGGCAGCGCGCGTCGTTCGAGCTCACGGGCCCCGACGGCGCGCCGCGGGCGCTGGTGGTGGACTTCGACGGCGGGTGGCGGGGCTACGGGGTCGCGCCGGGGGTGCCGCTGGACGCTGGGCTAAGTGGCTGAGCATGGTTGGGTTTTTTACCACGGAGACACGGAGACACGGAGGGAGGAGGGAGGAGGGAGGAGGGAGGGAGAGGGGCCAGGGCTCTCCCCTCCGTGCCCCTCCGTGTCTCCGTGTCTCCCGACTGCGTTCATCGGGTCCATGACGCGCCCCGTCTGCGCGCGCTCAGCCCACTCGGCCCGCTCAGCCCCGCAGCTTCGCGAGCTCCTCTTCCGCCGCCGCGAGCTTCGCGAGCGCCTCCTCGAGCTGCGTTATCGTCTTCTTGTGGTCGACGCGCAGCGCCACGAGCTTCGCCGTGTGGGACGGGACGCGCGCGCCCGAGCGCATCGCCAGCGCGAGCTCGGCGTCGCTCTCCTCGAGCCCCCCGTCGGCCGCCGCGGCGGCCTTCGACTCCGCCGCCTGCACGCGCGACTCGAGCGTCGCGACGCGGATCCGGAGCTCCTCGGCCTCGCGCGAGCTCGCCGCGCGCGCCTCCTCGACCCGCGCGACCTCCGCCGCCTTGCTCGCGAGCTCCGCCTCGGCCCGCGCGAGCGCCGAGCGCGCCTCGTCGCGCGCCGTCTCGGCCTCGCGCGCGGCCGCCCGCGCCTCGTCCACCACCGACGTGTCGAGCGTGTCGACCACCGCCGGCGCCTCGGGCGCCTCCGCCGGCGCCTCGTCGAGCGCCGGCATCTGCGGGAGCGTCGTCGACGTCTCGAGCGCCTTCACCCGCTCGCGCATGAGGTCGAGCTCGTCCTGCGTCTGCCGGTGGCGCTGCTCCGTCTCCACCGCCGCCGCGGCCTGCGCCGCGAGCGTCGCCTCCTTCTCGCTCACCTCGGTCTTCAGGGCGTCCCGGGCCGCCTCCGCCTCGCGGAGCGCGCCCCGGACCCGCTCGAGCTCGGCCGCCGTCTCCGTCGCGGCCGCCCGCTCGGCCTCGCCCGCCACCGCGCTCGCCTCGGGCGCCTCGGGCGCCGGCGCGGGCACCGTCTTCGGCGGCTTGGCCTCGAGCTCCGCGACCTTCCGCCGGAGCGCGTCCGCCTCGAGGTTCAGGTCGCCGTGCTGCCGCTCGAGCTCCGCGAGCCGCGCGCCGGCCTTCGTGAGCTCCTCGTCCTTCGCGCCGAGCGTCTTCTTCGCGGCGGCGGCGCCCTCCTCGGCCTTCTTCAGCGCCTCGGCGGCGGCGTCCGCCTTCTTCTGCGCGTCACTCGCGGCCGCCTCGGCCTTCTTCTGCGCGGCGCGCGCCTTCTCGGCGTCCTTCTTCGCGCCCCGCGGCTCCTCGGCGGCGCTCACCCCGGCACCGGGGCGGCGGGCCGTCCTTCGCGGGCGCGCCGGCCGCCGCCGGGGCGCGCGCCGCCACGTCGCGCGCGTCCACCAGCCGACGACGGCGCCGAACAGGGCCGCCACCACGAGGTAGCCGATCATCTGCGTCACGAGGTACATCACGGAGACACCTCCGAGGGGGGAGCGGTCGCGTCGGGCGCGCCGGACGGGGTCGGCGGCGCTTCGAGCCGCTGCCCGGGGAGTGAGAGGCGCACGTCGATGACGAAGTCCTGGTCGACGAGGCGCTGCAGGGAGCCGCGGAGCTGCTCGTCGCGGCCGGCGCGGTCGGTGAAGCCGCGGATGGCGATGCGGTCGAGGCCGGCGTCGATGCGGCCGCGCTCGAGGCTCGGCAGGTAGCGGAGGGCGGAGATCACCGCGGAGCCCATCTGGCGCGCGTCGGGCTCGTTGCTCACCGTGAGCTCGTCCACCACCTGATGACTCCCCGCGCCGCGCCGCGCCTGCTCGATCCAGGCGTTCCGCACCGCCTGGTTCGGCGCCACCCCGCTGAACGTGAAGTCGCCTGCGTCGTTGCGCGTGATCGTCACCGCGACCGCGCCGGGCGGCGGCTCCTCGACCTTCGGCTCCGGCGGCGGCGGCGCGGGCCGCGGGACCACGCTCACCGCGTCCTTCACGGCGTGAACGCCGTTCACGGCCGCGACGGCGGCGCGCGCCCGATCGCGCGTGGCGGCGTCCTGCACGACGCCGCGGAGCGTCAGGTCGCAGCCCTCGGCGGTGACCTGGAGCGAGTCGCTGCCGGCGACCTGCCCGAGCGCTGAGCGCGCGCCGTGGAGGAGCTCCGCCTCGATCGGCCCGCGCAGGTTCTTCACGGCCAGGGTCGCGAGGATCGCGAGGCCGACGATCCCCACGGCGACGGGGATCCAGCGCGTCATTCGCCGCCCTTCACCGGGGACGCGACGAGCGCGCGGAAGCCGAGCTCCGCGGCGTTCATCGTCGCCTCGGGGCCCGTGCCCTTCACGAACACGCTCTGGCCGTCGTCGGTCGGCACGATCAGCGCGAGCATCACCATCCCGGGCGTCGCCGGGCCGGCCGGCCCGTTCATCTGCATGTTCGGCTGCGCGAACGCGCCCGCGATGCGGACGAGCGTGACCTTGCGGCCGCCGGCGTCCCACGACTCGACGCGCGGCTCGGGCGACCCCTCGAACTGGCCGACCCAGCGCGTGATGTTCGACTGCGCGTCGCCGCCTGCGACGATGACCGTCACGACCGCGGGCGCCGTGTCGCCGGCGGCCGGGGGCAGGCGGTACTGCGCGAGCCGCATCGAGCTCGCGGGGCGCTCGGGCATCCAGGGGCCGGGCGGCACGAGGTGCACGCCGCCGACGTCGATGGGGCCGGCCGCGACCTCGTCGCCGCCTGCGGCGCCACCGGGGGCGGGAGCGGGAGCCGCGCCGCCACCGATGGGCGGGTGGCCCGGCGGGAGCGGGGCGCTCGGGTCGACGGGGCCCGGCGGCGGGGTCGCGGCGCCGCCGATGGGCGGGTGCCCCGCGGGGAGCGCGCCGCTCGCGGCGCCACCGGCCGGAGACGTCGGCGCGGGCGGGGCCTCGAGGGCCTGGGCCATCGCGCCCGGGGTCTCGGAGGTGGGCGCGGGGGCGTCCTTGCCGCACGCGCCGAGGAGCGCCAGGGGCGCGGTGAGCGTGGCCACGAGCAGGGTGCGTCGCATGGCTTCTCCAGGGGACGGTCGCGAGGCGGGGTCGCGAGCGCCGGTCGCGTTGGTCGCGAATGTGCTAGCGTCGCCGGCGCGTGATGTGGCTCGCGTCGATACCACAGCGCGGCGAAACCAGCCAGAAGCCAAGAGGAGTTCCCGTGGAGCGAGCGGACTACGACTTCTTCGTGATCGGGGCGGGCTCGGGCGGCGTGCGCGCCGCGCGCATCGCGGCGTCGCTCGGCGCGAAGGTGGGGATCTGCGAGGACGCGCGCCTCGGCGGCACCTGCGTGAACGTGGGGTGCGTGCCGAAGAAGCTCTTCGTCTACGGCGCGAGCTACGCGGACGCCTTCCACGAGGCGGCCGGCTACGGCTGGACCCTCGGATCCCCGGCCTTCTCGTGGAACACGCTGCGCGACCGCAAGGACGGGGAGATCCACCGCCTGAACGGGGCCTACCAGCGGCTCCTCGAGGCCGCCGGGGTCACGATCCACCACGGTCGCGGGCGCTTCGTCGACGCCCACACCCTGCGGGTCGGCGACCGCGAGGTGAGCGCGCGCCACGTGCTCGTCGCGACGGGCGGGCGGCCGGTCGTGCCGCGCTTCCCGGGCGCCGACCTGCTCGCGTTCTCGGACGACTTCTTCACGCTGCCGGAGCTGCCGCGGCGGCTCGTCATCATCGGTGGCGGCTACATCGGGGCCGAGTTCGCGGGGATCTTCGGCCGCCTCGGGGTCCAGGTCTCGCTCGTGCACCGCTGGCCGCTGCTCCTGCCCGACAGCTTCGACGACGACGTGCGCGAGGCGGTCGGTGAGGGGCTCGCCGCGAGCGGCGTGCGGCTCCACCTGCATCGCCAGGTGTCGCTCGTCGAGAAGCGCGGCGACAGCGTCGTCGCCACGCTCGACGACGGCCTCGAGATCGAGGCGGACATGGTCGCGTGCGCGTGCGGGCGCGTCCCGAACACGGACGGGCTCGGGCTCGAGGCGGCGGGGGTCGCGCTCCGAGAGGGCGGCGCCGTCGCGGTCGACGAGCACCTCCGCACGAGCGTCGAGCACATCTACGCGGTCGGCGACGTCGCGGGGGGCGACCAGCTCACGCCGGTCGCGCTCGCGCAGGGACAGTTCGTGGCGCGGCGCCTCTTCGCGGGTGACGACAAGGCGCGGCCGTTCGACCCCGACATCGTGCCGACCGCGGTCTTCACGAACCCGACGGTCGGGACGGTCGGCCTCGGCGAGGCCGCCGCGCGGAAGACCCACGAGGACGTGCGGGTCTACAAGTCGAGCTTCACGCCGATGCGCCACACGCTGTCGGGGGTCTTCCACAAGACCTTCGTGAAGGTGGTCGTGGACGGCGCGACCGACCGCGTGCTCGGCTTCCACATGGTCGGCGAGGAGGCGGGCGAGATCGTGCAGGGGCTCGCGGTCGCGCTCACGTGCGGCGTGACGAAGGCGCAGCTCGACGCGACGCTCGGGATCCACCCGACCGCCGCCGAGGAGTTCGTGACGCTCAGGACCGCGGTGAGCTAGGCGTTCGGGCTCGACGGGTGCCTGCGGAACGAGAGGTGGGAGACACGGAGGAGGGGAGGGCACGGAGGGAGCGAGGACGGCCCGCGCTCCGTGCTCGAGCGCGCGGGCCGAGGGCCGCGAAGCGCTCACCGCGCCCTCTCCGCCCTCCCTCCGTGTCTCCGTGTCTCCGTGGTCACGTTCCTCGGACCGGAGACGGGGGCGGGCGTCGTGCGCGCGGCCGGCACCGATCAGCGCTCGTCCCAGGGGCGCCGCGGGCGGCTCGGGACGCGGGGCTCACGCCGCTCCCGGCTGCGCTGCGCCTCGAGGCGCTGGCGCTCGATGCCGGGGGCGGTGGCGTCGTCGTCGTCGTCGTAGTCGTCGGCCACGTCGTACTCGGGCGGCGCGGCGTCGCGGATGACCGTGCCGGCCGTGCGCGAGGGCGGCGGCGACGGCACGGCGTCGCGGATGACCGTGCCGGCCGTGCGCGAGGGCGCCTGCGGGCGGCTCGGCGCGGGCGGGCCCGCGGCGCGCGTCTCCTGATGGACGCTGCCCATGATCGTGGCGTCGTCGTCGTCGTCGCCGGCCACCGCCGCGAGCTTCGCGCGGAGGCGCGCCATGCGCTCGCGGATCCGGCGGGCCGGATCGTCGTCGCCGCCTTCGTCGGCCGCCGGCTGCTGCTCGCTCGGGCGCAGCCGACGCCGCCGCGAGACGCTCTCCTCCTCCTCCTCCTCCTTCACGGCGACCGGGGCGGCCGCGCGCGGGGCGGCCTTGCCGGCGCCGCCGATGGTGCCCTCGACCCACTCGACCTCGGCGAGCTTCGCGCGGATCGCGTCGATGCTCGTGTGCTTCTCGAGCTCGGCGCGGCGCCGCTCCTCCTCCATGCGCGCCTGCCGGAGCGCGCGCTCGCGCTCGGCGTCGACCTCGGCGCGGACGCGCGGCTTCTCGACGATGACGCTCTCGACGTCGCGCTTGGCGAGGTCCTTGACCTCCTGCGCCTCCTCGTCCGGGCTCCGGCGCTCGCCGCGGGTGTTCTTGCCGCCCATCTCCTCGGGCAGCAGCATCCCCTGGACGGCGGGCTTCATGAGGTAGCTCGGGAACTCGTTCAGGAGCCCGTCGAAGAGGGTCTCGGAGTTGCGGACGTCGTTCGGCTCGAAGAAGCCGCAGTTGTCGACGTAGGTGTTGCCGAGCGTGTCGAGGCGGCGCAGGAAGCGGAAGCGCTCGCGCCGCTCGTCCGGCGGGGCGAGGCCCACGAACTGCCAGAAGATCGGGAGGCGGCTCGAGCGGCGGATGAGGTCGGCCGTCTGATCCATGTCCTCGCAGTCGCCGCCGGTCACGAAGATCGCGAAGACCGGGTAGGCCCGCGGCGCCGAGAGCATCGGGTAGACGACCTGCTCCTTCCGCTTGAGGCGCCCCACGGACTCGACGAGCGCGGGCTGATCCCAGTCCTCGGGGAAGTAGTAGCGGCAGACGTCGTCGATGACGGGCGCGTAGCGGCAGTGGACCTGATAGTCGGCGCCGGTGCGGATCACCTCGCGATCGACGTAGCCGACGAAGTCGTCGACGGTGAGGTCGCCGAGGTGGCGGCAGCGATCGCCGAAGGCGTAGGCGGGGATGACGCCGTCGTCGTCGAAGTTCAGCGAGAGCGCGAGGAGCTGCGTCGCGAGCTCCTGCACGAGGCGCGCGCGATAGATCGGGAACATCGAGCGCGAGACGTCGAGGATGAACACGACCTCGGACTCGAGGCGCTTCAGCCCGCGGCGCTCGACCACGGCCGCGGCGGCGCGCTTCAGGTGCTCGAAGTGCTGTTGAAACCGATCCATGGGCGCTCCGAGAGCACGGTCAGAACCCGACGAGACCCCTCATCACGGCCATTAGACCACCGCCGCGACCGTTGTCAAAACGGCCGGGACGGTCCGGTGGGGCTGCGGACGGGGCGAAGGCGTGGCAGAGTCGGGCGGCCACGACGGGAGGACGGCCGATGGACGAGCTGAGGGAGCGGATTCGGAGGGACGGGCGGGATCTCGGGCGCGGGATCTTGAAGGTCGACGGGTTCATCAACCACCAGGTCGATCCGGCGCTCATGATGAGCGTCGGCGAGGAGCTCGCGCGGCGCTTCCGCCCCCTCGCGCCGACGAAGGTGCTGACCGCCGAGGTCTCCGGGGTGGCGCCCGCCTTCACGACGGCGCTCGCGCTCGGCGTGCCGCTCGTCTACGCGCGGAAGACGCGCCCCGTGACGATGCCGATGGCGGTCTTCGTGACGCGCGCCCCGTCGCACACGAAGGGCGGCGTGACCGAGCTCATGGTGTCGCCCGAGTACCTCGGCCCCGAGGACCGCGTCGTCATCATCGACGACTTCCTCGCGACGGGGAGCACGATCGGCGCGCTCGCGAGCCTCGTGTCGATCGCGCGCGCGACGCTCGTCGGGGTCGGCGCGGCCATCGAGAAGGGCTTCGAGCGCGGGCGCCAGGAGGCGTCGGCGCTCGGCGTGCCGATCGAGGCGGTCGTGACGATCGCGAGCATGGAGGGCGGCGACTTCGTCTTCGCGTGACGCGGCGCGTCATGCCGGCGCAGAAACGGGTGCGCCGAGCGGGCGGGTTCGCTATGCTCGCGCGCATGCTCCGCATGAACGCGCTCCTGACGATGATGTCGCTCATCGCCGCGCCGGCCGTCGCCGCGTGCGGCGGGGGCGACGGTACCCCCGCGGCCGACACGGCCGACACGACCGAGGCCGTGGACACCGCGCCGCCCGTCGACACGGCGACGGCGGCCGACACCGCGGACGCCGACGTCGAGGGGAGGCTGTGCACGCCGGGCGCGCTGTTCTGCACCTCCGCGTCGGTGTCGGGGGTCTGCAACGCCGACGGCAGCGGCGCGAGCACGGTGACGCCCTGCCACGGGGCGACGGCGTGCGAGCCGTCGACGGGGATCTGCCGGGCGACCATCTGCGCGCCGGACAAGCAGAGCTGCCTCGACCTCGACCGCTACCAGGTGTGCAACGGCGACGGGAGCGGCTGGGGCGACATCGAGACGTGCCCCGAGGGCGAGTTCTGCGCGGACGGGAAGTGTCGCGTCTGTCAGTCGGAGCGGGTCGAGTGCCTGAGCCAGACGACGTTCCGCGTGTGCGCGGCGAACAGCAGCGGCTGGAGCGACGAGCTCGACTGCCCGGACGACAACTGGTGCGTGCGGCAGGCGTGCACGCCGTGCGACCTCACGACGGAGTGCATCGGGACGAGCAAGATGCGGCGCTACTGCGCGAGCGGTGAGGTCGACTTCGACGTGACCGAGAGCTGCCCCGCGGGGCAGCAGTGCGAGAACGGGAGCTGCTTCGCGTGCGAGCCGGACCGCGTCGAGTGCCGGAGCGACACGACGTTCCGGAAGTGCGACGGGCAGGGGCAGGCGTGGGGGGAGGACACGGCGTGCGGCGACGGGGAGATCTGCCTCGACGCGCGCTGCATCGCCTACGCGTGCGTGCCGCGCGTGCTCTTCGTGGTGGACCGCTCCGGCAGCATGGGCTCGCACTGGGACACGGTGAAGGAGAGCATCCGCGCGCTCGCGACGGGGAACCCGAAGATCCGCTTCGGGCTGACCGCGTTCCCGAACGGGGGCTTCTCCTGCGAGGTGGACGGGTCGGTGCTCGTGCCGTTCGCGCAGCACAACGCGGCGGCGCTGAACGACTGGTTCGAGGCGAACGGGCCGACGGGGGCGACGCCGCTCGCGGGCGCCATGAGCAACGTGCTCGCGCACGCGGACGAGATCTTCGGCGGGCTCGGCGGGTCGGTCATCGTGCTCTCGGACGGGGAGGACACGTGCTTCTCGGGGTCGAGCCTCGCGCTGAAGGCGGATCTGGCGACGTCCGCGGGGCAGCTCTGGGTCGATCACCAGGTCCAGACCTTCGCCATCGGCTACTCGTTCGGTGGCGACCCGGAGGAGCTCGACACGCTCACGAACAACGGCGGCTCCGGGTTCACGGGGCACTTCCCGGCCGGTGACGAGCAGGAGCTGCTCGAGGCGCTGACGGCCATCGTCGACGTCATCAAGGTGTGCGACCAGGCGCCGCCGGGGGGCTGAGCGGTCGCGTCGGGCGCGCGGGGGGGCGCCGTCGGGACGGCCCGGGGGGGCCGCTCCGCCCGTAATCTGGTCGTTTTCGGTTGTCGTTCGTCTCAGAGTCGGGTTTGTTCTCGCCACCGTTGCACAGACGACGGCGCGCGATACCCGAGCGCACGACCGACCCCTGGAGCGCAAGATGCGACTCAATCGTAGTGCTGTGGCCGCCGTCCTGTCCCTCGCGCTGGCGCTGGGAGCCTGCGGCAAGTCCGGTCCGCCGGCGTCGGAGTTCCCGGCGGAGGGCGAGCCGGCGAAGGTGAAGCTGCTCGAGGCGGGCGCGGCCGACAAGACGGCGCTCCGCTGGAAGCCCGTGAAGGGCGCGACGGGCGGCGTGGCGCTCGACCTCGGGACGAGCTTCCAGATCAACGCCGCGGGCCAGTCCATGCCCATGACGATGAACATGAAGATGGACATGCTCGCGACGGTGCTCGACGTGGGCGCCGACGGCTCGGCGCAGATGGAGAGCGAGATCGTCTCGGCCGACCTCGACATGCCCGGCATGGGCGCGGGCACCGACGCGATGGCGATGGCGAACGACATGCTGCGCGGGCTCTCGATCAGGATGAACGTCGACGCGCGCGGCCGCGTGTCGGGGGTCGAGGTGACCGGCGGCGGCGCGTTCGCCGAGCAGCTCGCCGACCAGATGGGGCAGTCGCTCGAGAGCTCGAGCATCCCGTTCCCCGAGGAGCCCGTCGGCATCGGCGCGAAGTGGCAGGCGCTCTCCACGGTCGAGACGAACGGGATGAAGGTGCGGATGGTCGCGGGCTACGAGCTCGTGTCGCTGAACGGCACGAAGGGCGAGGTGGCGATGACCATCGAGCAGTACGCGGACCCGCAGAAGATGAGCATGGCGGGCGCCTCGGTGGAGCTCGAGAAGCTGAAGTCGTCGGGCGGCGGGAAGATGCAGTTCGACCTCGCGACGCCGATGGTGGTCACGGGCGAGATGACGCTGAAGATGGACGCGTCGCTCGAGGCGATGGGCCAGTCGGCGGACATGCGGGCGGACGTGCGGATGACGTTCAAGCCGAAGGACGGGCTGAAGTCCACGCACACGGCGGAGCCTGCGGGCGACGACGCCGGTGGCGGCGACGCGGTCGCGCCCGGGGGCGGCGAGGTCGAGGCGCCGGGCGGCGTCGTCGGCGGCGAGGCCCCGAGCGACGAGGTGCCGGCGAAGGCGCCGGCCGAGGACGTGCCGACGGAGGAGCCGACCGTCACCCCCTAGCGGGCGGGTGGTCGTGAGAGGAAGAAGACGTTGCCGCGCCGCGGCCGAGGGGTCGCCGCGCGGCGTCGTATCGCTCCGGAAGGGGCGTCACCAGGTGAAGAGAGGAGAGAACCCATGAAGATGTTGAGCTCGTGGCTCGTGCCGATGGTCACCGTGGCGCTGCTCGGTGCGGGCGCCTGTGGGAAGAAGGAGGAGCCGGCGCCGGCTCCGGAGAAGGTCGAGGCCCCCGCGAACCCGGAGAAGGGCACGGAGGCGAAGGCGAACGAGGAGAAGGCGGCGGAGCCGGGCGAGGAGCCGGTGAAGGCCGCGGAGCCGGGCGAGGAGCCGGCGAAGGCGGCGGAGCCGGGCGAGGAGCCGGCGAAGGCGGCGGAGCCGGGCGAGGAGCCGGCGGCCGCGGTCGACACGGCGGCGCCGGCGGCGGACCAGTTCCCGGCGTTCGGTGAGGCCGCGAAGCTGAAGCTCCTGACGGACGGCACGGGGGAGAAGGCGCCGCTGCGCTGGAAGCCGGTGGCCGAGGCGTCGGAGAAGCTCGCCATGGTCATGGACACCGACATGGCGATCAACGTCGCCGGTCAGGCGATGCCCATGAAGATGACGATGAAGATGGACATGGACGGCAAGGTGACCGAGGTCAAGGAGGACGGCTCGGCCGTCGTCCAGATGGTCGTCGCCGACGCGAGCATGGAGATGCCGGGCGTGCCGGCGGGCGGCGGGGACATGTTCCGCGACATGCTCAAGGGCCTCACGATCGAGGCGACGATGGACCCGCGCGGTGTCACGAGCAACACGTCCGTCAAGGGCGGCGGCGACATGGCGGCGAAGCTCGCGGAGAGCATGAACCAGTCGCTCGACCAGATGTCGATCCCGTTCCCGGAGGAGCCGGTCGGCATCGGCGCGAAGTGGCAGGCGCTGACGAGCCAGGAGACCAACGGCATGAAGGTGCGGATGGTCGCGACCTACGAGCTCGTGAGCCTCGCGGACGGCAAGGGCAAGGTCACGATGACCATCCAGCAGTTCGCGGATCCGCAGCAGATGGACATGAACGGCGTGAAGGCCGACCTCAAGAGCCTGAAGTCGGCGGGCGCGGGCACGATGGAGTTCGAGCTCGGCAAGCCCATGCTGATGAAGGCCGACATGACGCTCAAGATGGACGCGGCGCTCGGCGTGATGGGCCAGGCGGCGGACATGAAGGTCACGGCGAAGGTGTCGATGCAGCCGCGCGAGTAGCGCAGGGCAAGCCGGCGGCGCGCGGCGCCGCCGGGACGTGACTCGGTGAAGGGGGCGGTGACCTTGGGGTCTCGCCCCCTTCGTCGTTCTGGCTGCGTGGGCGCGGCCTGGGAACGTGCTGGTTCCATGGCGGTAACCACGGAGACACGGAGACACGGAGGTCGGAGGGGGGGGGGAGGAGGGCGGAGGGGGGGGGCGGGGGGCGGAGCGGGCGCCGAAACCGCGGTGATTCCATGGCGGTAACCACGGAGACACGGAGACACGGAGGTCGGAGGGAGGGAGGAGGAGGGCGGAGGGGGGGGAGGGGGAGCGGAGCGGGCGCCGAAACCGCGGTGATTCCATGGCGGTAACCACGGAGACACGGAGACACGGAGGTCGGAGGGCGGAGGGAGGGAGGGGAGGGGAGGGGGCGGAGCGGGCGCCGAAACCGCGGTGACTCCATGGCGGTAACCACGGAGACACGGAGACACGGAGGTCGGAGGGAGGGGGGAGGAGGGCGGAGCGGGCGCCGAAACAGCGGTAACGTGCTGATTACGTGAGAGAAACCACGGAGGCACGGAGGCACGGAGGGTTCGGTGGATGGACCGAGCGTCTTGCGCGGGGTGGGAGCGCCGAGGGGTGCATGGACCGCGGCCCTCCCTCCTCCTCCCGCCCACCTCCCTCCGTGTCTCCGTGTCTCCGTGGTAAAAAGCGCTTTCCCAACAGACGACTACGCCGCCCGAGCCTGGAGCCCGGAGCCCTGAACGCTACGGCTCCGGCAGCGCCACGAACCCGAGGATCGTGTGCGGGTGCTCGTCCGTGACCAGGATGAGCCCGCGGTCGCCCAGGCGCGCGATCCCCTCCCAGTTCCGCGGCAGCGGCGCCAGCGCCAGCTGGTACGGCGGCCGCGGGGTCAGCGCCAGGCCGTCCGGCCTCAGGTCGAGCTCGACCAGGCGCTCCACGAAGATCTCCCGCCGGTGCGTCGCGCCCCGCCCGTAGCGCATCGCGAGCGCCTCCGCCGCGGGGTCCGGCGCGTCGATGACGCGGTCCGAGTAGCGGTAGTTCATCGCCCACACGCGCCCCGCCGCGTCCGGGCTCGTCAGGTCCGTCACCCGGTACGCGATGGCCGGGAACGGCGTCGTCGTCTCGTGCGCGAGATCCCCCGCGTCGAACACCGCCGCGTGCGGCCCCTCGTCGCCCCGGTTCCGCTCGTACACCACGTACAGGTGCCCGTCCGCCACCGTCGCCGCCTCGAAGCCCGTGTTCGGCTCCTTCGTCGGCCGCGCCACGAGCCGCAACGACGCGAGGTCAAGCTCCAGCCGCCCCTCTCGGAACACCCCGCGCAGCACGTACCCCGGGTTCGTCCCGTCCTCGTTCTGATACGTCTCGATCGTCAGGTACGCATCGTCCCCGTCGATGGCTATGGCCTCGAATCCATCGATTCCTTCGATGGCTCGCGTCACGTCCGGCACCACGGGGATCGCCCGCGGCGCGAGCGCGTCCACCCGCCGCCCGTCGATCGCCGCCTCGAGGTCGGCCTTCGCGATCGCGTAGACCACCTGCTCCCCGGCCACGAGGCGCTTCCCGCGCTCGTCGAGCCCCAGGCGCTCGGGCAGGAGGATCAGGTCGTCGCCATGCCACGCGAGCCCCGAGAGCTCCGCGTCGTCCGACGCCGCCGGCCCCGAGAGCGCGAGCTCCTTCACCGGCAGCTCCGCCGGCTCCGGCGCCTCCTCCGCGCTCGGCGCCGGCCGCGGCCGCGCCCCGCAGCACGCGCCCACCACCGCCGCGACGACGGTCATCGCCGCCACGGGCCACGCGGATCGGGTCGACAGCTCCACGCCTGCACGCTCGCCGCCGACCGCGCCGGCGTCAAGGCCGGGTTCGAACCGTTACGCGTTCGTCGGCGACGCCACGCGCAACCCGATCCGCGTCGGGCGGATCCCGCGGCGCGGCTGGATGCTCGCGAGCGGGTCCCGCCCGAAGCGCGACGACAGCGGCACCACCACCGCCGGCGCCGCCGCCTCCGCGGGCGCGGGCTTCGCCGCCGCGCGGTACAGCGCCACCCACTCGCTCGCGACCGCCGCCCCGTTCGGGCGATCCCACGCCTTCTTGCTCAGGCACTTCATGACGCAGTCGACGAGCACCCCGGCGCTCGCCGCGTCGACCAGCTTCGGCGGCTTCGGCGCCTCGTTCAGGTGCGCCACGATGTAGTCGGCGGCGCTGCGCTCCTCGAACGGCGCCTTGCCCGAGAGGAGCTCGTAGAGCACGCAGGCGGCGCCGTAGAGATCGGCGTGCCCCACCACGCTGCGCCCGCGCGCCTGCTCGGGCGCCATGTAGCGCGGCGCCCCCACGGCGATCATGTGCCCGGGCTGCGCCGGCCCGTGCGCCCCGGCGCCCACCGGGGCGATGCCGAAACCGACCATCGTCACGTGCGGCGCGCCGTCGTCGTCGACGTCGATCCAGATCCGATCCGGGCTCAGGTCCGCGTGGAAGATCCCGTGCGCGTGCGCCTCGGCGAGCCCATCGAAGAGCTGCACCGCGAGCTCGCTCACGAACGCCACGCTCTGCGCGCCCTCCGCGAGCAGCCCCCGCAGCGCCCGCCCGCGCGGCCTCTCCACCACCGTCACCGCCGACCCGTCGTCTTCCACGCCGAACGCCCGCGTCGGCGCGATGTGGTCGTGCCTGAGCCCGATCACGTCGTGCGCGAACCGCTGGAAGTCCGCCACGCCCGCGAGGTCCACCGGGCCGAGCCCGGGGTCGAGCACGATCGCGAGCAGCTCCGCGGCGGTCACGTCCGACGCGCGGTAGACCGCGCTGATCGCGTCGACCGACACGAGCTCCTCGAGCACGTAGCCCCCCTGGACGGCGGTCCCGAGGCGCGCGAGGTGCGGGCAGGGGCCGTCGAGCTCGACGTCGTCGAGCATCGGGGCCACGAAGTGCTCCTCACAGTGGCGGCACATCATCGCGGACGACGTGGACATAGTTCTCTCACGCACCTGGGGCTCGGGTCGTGCACGGCGCGCTCTCGCCGGCGTCAGCGCGTGCTCGGTGGGCGGTGACGCGGGGGTGGGTCGGCGTCCGCCGCGTCACCGCACACCGAGCGCGGCATACGATGACGTTCGGCCGTCCCCACCGAAACTTGAGCGCACCGCCCGAGAAACCCGGACGACCTCGTCACCGACGCGATCGTCGCGTCCCTCGGCGCCCCGGTCAGCTCCCGACGAGCGGGATCCAGCTCTCCGCGCGCACCGTCCGCACCCGCCGGCGCCGCCGCGCCCGCGCGAGCTTCGTCCCGAGCGCCTGCCGCAGGAGGCTCCGCAGCTCCGGCCCGTCGATGAGCGCCCGCCGCGGCGCGAGCGGTCGGCTCGGCACGAACGGCAGCAGCACGAGCCACGGCTCGGCGAGCGGGCGCGCCGCGAGCACGGCGCGGTCGGCGTCGCACGGGGCGACCAGCGGCTTGCAGTCGACGCTCGCGGCCTCGAGGGGCTCGCTCCGCTCGATGCAGCGCGCCACCGCCGCGCGCTCCTCCCCGGCCGCCTGCACGAGCGCCGCGAAGACGCCGTACGGGTCGTGCGACACGACGAAGCCGTGCTCCGTCCTGTGCGCCCAGCGCCCGAGCCCGTCGCGCGGCGCGCTCGCGGCCGGCCAGATCCGCGGCGGCGCCATGAAGATCCGCGCCGCGCCCACCTCGATGGCGATCGGCCCCGGCGCCTCGCGCACGAAGGTGTGCACAGCACCCACCGTGCTGTCGCCGATGCGGATGGGGATGCTCGGGTGCAGGTTCAGGACGCGCACGAGCGGCCCCATGCTGCGGATGAGCGCGTGGTGCGGCGCGACCGACGGGTGGTCGATCACCACGTCGCACTCGGGCGCCCGCCCGATGAGCGTGTCGCCGGCGCGCAGCGGCGCGTCGAAGAGCGTCCCGTCCGGCATCAAGACCGCCGACGACGCGAGCGTCTCCGGCACGTCGAAGGCCGGCGTGTCGCGCGTCACGCAGAGCGTCGCGCTCCCGGCGCCGATCCGCAGGATGTCGCCCTCCTCGAGCGTGCCGCCCGTCCCGCGCGCGCCGTTCAGCTCGACCCGCGCCCCCGGGAGGGCCGCGTAGCGCAGCGTGTCGCCGTCGTTCCGGAGCGCGAGCTCGTGCGGCGCGACGCCGTGCGTGAGCCCGGAGCCCGCGCCGAACGAGACGTCGCAGGGCCAGGCGCCGCCGACGACGTGCGCGCCCGCGCCGAGGTAGAACGCCTGCGGCCCGAACGGCCCGCGCAGCACCGAGAGCCACCACGGGCGGGCGGCAGGTCGGCGGGGCAGGGCGATGACGTTCATGGCGGTCGAGTCTCCCATCGAGGCCCTCAACACGGGCCCCTCCGGCTTCATTCGTGCGTAACCGACGCGGAGACGGATCCAGAGACGCGCCTCGACCCCGCACAACGGTCCGGCGCCGCGCATTCTTGAGCGCTCCGTCGCCCCGACCTCGATCAGTACTCGAACTGGGGCAGGTCCTCGTCGCCCCCATCGTACCTGTCGTACGCGTCGAGACGCGACCATTTGTCCGGTCCGACCTGGATCATCGCCCGCTCGAGGTCGAGCTCGTAGACCTCGCCGGCGCTGTTCCGGAGGCGCACCTGCACGTGCGAGCCGACCTCGCCCCGGAGGCGCACGAGGAGCTCGTCCATCGAGAGCTCGGCGGCCGACACGCCGTCCACCATCGTGATCACGTCGCCCCGCTCGGCCCCCGCGAGGGCGAGCGGGCTGTCCGGCTCGAGGTCGTCGAGGCGGAGCCCCGTCTCGTCGAGCGCCACGAGCCCCCCGATCCCGCCGAAGTCCGCCGTCGGGCTCCCGACCGGCGCCTCCTCCGGGCGCCGCATGACGAGATCCCCGACCTCCGTCACCTCGCCCGCCGTCGCGTTGATGTTGCGCAGCGACGACGCCGCGAACGCCCCCGACGGATCCGTCGCCGTGAGGAACGCCTCCGACGTCGACCAGAGCTTCATCGTCAGGTCGAAGCGCCCGTCCGGCCCCGTCGTCGCCTCGCCCATCCCCTCCGACACCATGATCCCCGCGATCGGCGCGCCCTTCGTGTCGACGACGCGCCCGACGACGTGCCCCTCGCCCTCCTCGGCCCCGCAGCGCACGACCGCGTCCGCGCCGGGGTCGACGAAGACCCGCCCGCAGAAGAGCTCGGTCCCGTCGGCGTACTTGATGTGCACCTGGTAGGCGTAGGACGCGCGCACCATCATTCGCGCGCCCAGCGGCCCGCGCGTCGCCACCGCGCGCCGATCCTCCTCGGGCATCGTCATCGCGTCGGTGGGCGGCATGTAGACGTCCTGCGCCGCGTAGTCGGGGTACTCGAGCACAGCGCCATCCTCGGCCACGATCTCCGGCTCGAGCGGCCCGCTCTGCGCCGGCTCGACCACCGCCCCGTCGTCGTTCAGGAGCACGTGGCCCCGCTCCTCCACGGCCTCCGGCGGCGGGGTCTCCGTCCACGCCTCGCCCGCCTGAGCCTCCGGCAGCTCCTCGGGCGGCGCGTCTCCCTCGTAGTCGTCGGGGGAGCCCATCCCCATCTCGCGCCCCACCTGCTCGAACGCCTCGCGCGGCTCGTAGCCGCTCTCGAGCATGTTCGCGACCTTCGCGAACAGGTCGACCACCTCCGGCGAGGACTCGACGAGCTCCTTCGCCGTCATCTCCGCGATGCTCTCGTAGTCGACGCCGTCGCCGCCGAGCTCCGCCGCCACCCCGCCGTGCGCCTTCATCATCGTGAGCATCACGCGCTTGACGCTCTCCACGGGCTCGTCGCGGTCGAAGCCCCTGAGCCCCTCCGCCATCGTCGTGAACATCTCGTCCATCGACGGCTGGATGTCCGAGCTGTCGAGCACGTCCCCGCCGCCGTCGTCGAGGTCGACCTGCGGGCTCCCGTCGGTCTCCGTGAAGGTCGCGTCGAGGTCGTCGGTGTAGAGGTCGTCGGTGCCGTGGTAGCGCGCGTCGAAGCAGCGCACGACGGCCACGGCGCCGCCGCCCTTCTCGGGCCCGAAGACCGTGATGCTGCCCATCGGCTCGAGCACGAGGTCCACCTCGCGCCGCGGCGCCGACGACCCCGCGAGGCGCGCCGACGCGAGGCCGAGCTCGCCGCCGTCGGCGTCCACGCGCACCGGCGTCGCAGGCGCGTTGGCGAAGCGGAAGTCGCCGCCCGGCCCCGTGATGGCGACCCAGGCGGACTCGAACTTCTCGGCGCGCATCGTCACGACCACGCCGGGCTGCGGCTCGCCGTTCATGTCGAGCACCCAGCCGACCACGTCGCGCAGCTCGCCCACGACCAGGTCGACCTCGCGATCCTCCGCCGCCGAGAGCGGCGCGAGCGCGCGCGGCGACGGCCCGTCCGGCCCCTCGACCACGAGCCCGCGCCCGTCGAGCTGGGCGTCCGCGAGCGCGTAGGCGCCCTCGTCGTCGCTCACGACCTCGTCGACGTAGCTCCCGTCCTCGCTCGTGAGCGCGATGAGCGCGCCCACCACGGCGGCGCCGTCCTGATCGACCACCCGCCCGTGCACGGACGCGCCCGGGCACGCGTTCACCTCGACCGCCGCGCCCGACGCCGGCACGCCGTCGCTCGTGTGGCGCCCGATCCGCGCGCTCACGACGACCGCGCCCGCGTCGTCGGGCACGAGCACCGTCGCGCGCCCCTCGCGGTCCGAGGTCGCCGCGTAGGAGCGCTCGCCCACGAGCGCCACGACGTGCGCGCCGGCCGCCGGCTGGTTCCGGCAGCCGAGGACCGTGACCGCGAGCGGGTGCTGGTGGAGGTCGACCGGCCCCGAGAGCGGCGCCGACGCGATGTCCGGCGCCGACGCCCCGGGCGCGCGCGTGCCACCGGCCACGGGGGCGGCGGCGTCCGAGGCGCCGAGGAGCCAGGCGGCGAGCGCGCCGACCGCGACCACTCCGAGCCCAATCACCCACGGTCTCCGCATGGCTCCCACCGCCTTCTCCGGTCTCCCGATGCCCGCCGAACGCGCGGGCGCGTCGGGCGAGTCCATACTGACGGCTCTTCGCGCGAAAGGTTCCACGAAGGGCGCATTCCCGGAGTGAGGACCCCGGGCACGCGATGGGTAAACGCGCTACCTCCGAAAAAGTGACAGGCGGATCGCGTAGGCGGTGCCGCCGCGCGACTCGGTCCACGCCGCGACGACGCGCCCGTTGCGCACGTCCACGGCCGGCTGGTACGCGGCGAGGAAGCGCCCCGTGCCGAGCGTCGCCGGCGCCTCGACCGCGCCGTCGCGGATGTAGGCGAGCTTCGCGTCCACGTCCCCGCTCAGGCCGTCGAGGTAGACGATGACGTAGCGATCGTCGCCCGCCGCCGCGAGCGCGGCCGTCGGGACGGGCGTCGCCGAGGACTCGGGCAACGCGAGCGCCGTGCGCACCCCGTCCACCACGTGCCCGAGCCGGAGCCGCCCGCCGGCGACCCCGCCGCCCACGTAGCGCCCGGCGTCGGCCGGGTCGACCGCGAGGAAGGCGCCGCCGACGTCGGTCAGCGACACCTGCGCGAGCGTGACGACGTCGCCGAGCCCGGCCGGCGGCGCCGGCACCGCGCGCGCGAGCGTCTTCGTGAAGAAGCCGTCCTGCTCGTACTCCTCCCACGCGACGACGAGATCGCCGCCCGCCGCCGCGCCGACGACCGGCACGAGCTGCCCCTGGGAGCCCGGGAGGAGCTCGATGGGCTCGCCGTCCGCGGCGCCGTCGTCGCCGAAGCGCTGCACGAAGGCGGCGAAGCCCTTCCCGGCGTCGGCGGAGGGGCGCACCCCGGCGACCGCGAAGCCGCCGCCGTCGGGGCGGCAGGCGAGGGCGAGGAGCCAGTGGTTCCCAGGGCGCGCGGTGTAGACGCGCACGTCGTCGCCCGAGGCGGGGCGGCCGGTCGCGTCGAGGAGGCGGAAGCGGATCTCGTCGTTCTCGCCGTCGGGGCCGACCTCCTGCGTGTCGCTCGACCAGCCGACGACGTAGCCGGCGCTCGGCCGCAGCGCGCAGACGACGGGCTCGTTCTGGAGGCCGCGATCGTCGACGTTCACGACGTAGGGGGCCACGACCTCGCCGAGCGCGCCCGTGGCGTCGTAGACGCCGACGAAGATCCCGAGGTCCTCGCCGGCCTTGCCCGTGTAGGCGACCGCGAGGCGCCCGTCCGCGCCGAGCGCGACGCTCGGCTGGACGCGCGTGCTGCCGTCGTCCGCGCCGAGGGTGAGCGTGACGGCGCCGGTCAGCTCGGGGAGCGCGTCCGTGGGCTCCTCGACGTCGAAGACCACGTCGGGGCCGGCGTCCGCCGCGTCGGCGGCCGCGTCGGCGGACGCGTCGGCGGTGTCGGCCGTGTCCGTGTCCGTGTCCGTGTCGCCGACATCGTCGGCGCCGGTGTCGTCGGCCGTGTCGACCGGGGAGAGCGTGTCCGCGGCGGCGTCGGGGCTCGTGTCCGTGTTCGTGGCGGCGTCGTCGCCGCAGGCGGCGAGGAGCGCGGCGCCGAGGAGGAGGATGCGCGCGAGTAGTGCCAAGGGCTTCATGGTGGGCTCGTCGGTGGTCGTCGTGGGGTCAGCGCGAGCGGGTTCGGTGGCGATCGCGGCCCCGGTGCCGCTTCCACGGGAGCTGCCACTTCTCGTCGACGCCCTTCTCGACGACCGACACCCCGCCGAAGACGGCGGCGCCGGTGACGCGGACGATCGGCCCCTCGTCCGCCACGTCGGCGTCGCTGCCGACGTGGTCGAACGCGCCGAAGACGCCGACGCCGTCGACCTCCACGCGCATCCCGGGCGGGACGGTGAGGTTGATGCCGCCGAAGACGGCCGTGCAGTGGAAGGTCGTCACGGCGGTCGTCAGCTCCGCCCGCCGCAGGTCGAGCTCGATGCCGCCGAAGACGGCCACCGCGCGCACGTGCTCGGGCACGCGCCACTTCGAGCGGGCGTCCTTGCCGCTGAAGATCGCGATGAACCGCTTCCACTTCTTCATCGGGGGGGCGGCGAGCCCGGCCTGCGCGGCCGGCACGACCGCGGGCACCGGCGCCCGCGGCGCGTCGACCACCGCCGGGAGGTGCGGGAGATCGGTCACGAGCACCTGCAGCTCGCGCTCGTCGCGCGCGCGCTCGGCGAGGTCGACGCGCTGGTCGTACTCGCTGAGCGAGAGGTCCCCCTGGCCGAACGCCTCCTGGAGCTGCCCGACCGCTGCGTCGCGGCGCGCCTCGAACGGCGCCTTCGGGGCCCGCGGCACGCGCGAGGCGGCGAGGTCCGCGCCGGCCGGGGCAGCGGCTGTCGGCGCGGCAGCCGCGGCGCGCGCCTGCAACGGCGGGACGACCGCGGGTGTCGGCGCGCGCGCCGACGTGAGGGCGGGGAGCTCCGTCGGCAGCTCCGGGACCGCGCGCGGATCCGGCAGGTGCTCGCGCCACCACGCCTCGGCGCGGGCGTCCGTCCACGGCGACGCGAGCGCGACGTCGCGCAGGCGGCGGGCGAGGTCCTCGGCGGAGGCGGGGCGGTCGTCCGGGCGCTTCGCGAGGCAGGCGAGGACGACCTCGTCGAGGCCCGCCGGGAGCGGGGCTCCGAGCGCCGCCGAGGGCGCGCGCGGGGCGGTGCCGACGTGCGCCATGAGCGTGCGGACGGCCGTGCGCTCGTCGAAGAGGAGCTGCCCCGTGAGGAGCCAGAAGGCGACGCAGCCGAGGCCGTAGAGGTCGGTGCGGGCGTCGATCGCCTCGCCCATCGCGACCTCGGGCGCCATGAACGCGGGGGAGCCGGCGGTCGCGCCCGCCGAGGTGAGCTGCGTGTCCTCGCGCGCGCCCTCGAGCGACTTCACGAGGCCGAAGTCGAGCACCTTCAGGAAGTCGACGCGCACGCCCGCGCGGCTCGCGAAGAGGTTCGCGGGCTTCACGTCGCGGTGGACGAGGCCGGCGCGGTGCGCCTCGGCGAGGGACTCGCAGGCGAGGAGCAGGAAGCGCACGACGCGCTCGGGGGGCAGCGGGCCGAAGCGCTCGACCATCGCGCGGAGGTCGATGCCGTCGAGGAGCTCCATGGCGTAGTAGAAGGCGTCGTCCGCGGTCGTGCCGAAGTCGAAGATCCGCACGGTGTGCGGCGAGCTGAGCCCGGCGGCCGCGCGCGCCTCGCGGGCGAAGCGGGCGCCGAGGACGCCGCCCGTGGCGGTGTCGGCGAGGTCGGCGTTGCGGATCACCTTGAGCGCCGCGGGGCGGTCGAGGAGCGCGTGCCGCGCGACCCACACCTCGCCCATGCCGCCGCGGCCGAGGGGCTCGACGAGCACGTAGCTCCCGAAGGTCTGGCCGGCCTCGAGCATCTCGGTCTCCTCCCTGAGCGCGCGAATGCTCGAAGCTAATCACAAAGCGCGGGATTTCGAACCCAAAGTGAGGCAGGAACGAGGCTCGGGCGGGGCTCGAGGAGGGGGGACGTGGCACAGGCGGGCGGAGGGCGGCGGCTGGACTGGTTCCTGCCGGCGATGGTGGCGACGACGCTGCTCGCGTGGGCGCTCCCGGGCCCCGGCGCGCCCGGCGGCTGGCTCCACCCGGAGCTCCTCACGAAGGCCGGCGTGGCGGCGGTCTTCTTCCTCCACGGCGTCGGCCTCTCGTTCGCCGCGCTGCGCGCCGGCACGATGCGCTGGCCGCTGCACCTCGTCGTGCAGGGGACGACGTTCCTGCTCTTCCCGCTCCTCGGGCTCGCGCTGCTCGCGCTGCTCGGCGACGGCGTCCCGGCCGAGCTCCGCCTCGGGCTCTTCTTCCTCTGCGCGCTGCCGTCGACGGTGTCGTCGTCGGTCGCGTTCACGGCCGCGGCGCGCGGGAACGTGGCGGGCGCCGTGTTCAACGCGACCCTCTCGAGCGTCATCGGCGTCGCGCTGACGCCGCTCTGGATGGCGGCCGTGTGGGACGCGATGGGGGAGCCGCCGGCGCTCGGGCCGGTCGTCGTGGACCTCGTCCTGTGGCTCATCGTGCCGCTCGTCGCCGGGCAGCTCGCCCGCCCGCTCCTCGGGCGGTGGGTCGAGCGCCACCGGAAGGCGGTCGCGACGGTCGACCGCGTCGCCATCCTGCTGATGGTCTACACGTCGTTCTGCGCGTCGTTCGCGGCGGACGTCTGGGCGCAGCAGGGGGCGGCGCAGGTGCTGCTCGTGCTCGCCATCGCCGCGGCCCTCTTCGCGCTCGCGCTCGGGTTCACGAACGTCGCGGCGCGCGCGCTGCGCTTCCCCCACGAGGACCGCGTCGCGGCCGTCTTCTGCGGCTCGAAGAAGACGCTCGCCGCCGGCGTGCCGATGGCGAAGGTGCTCTTCGCCGGGCACCCCGGGCTCGGCGTCATCCTCTTGCCCATCATGGTCTATCACCCGCTGCAGCTCTTGGTCTGCGGCGTGCTCGCGGAGCGCTGGGGGCGGCGGGCGCCCGTGGCCGACCCTTGCATCGAGGCGCCGGAGAAGCCAGCCTCGTCCGCCGGACCAGGAGGTGCGACTTGAAGAGCCCAGCCGTCGGCATCATCGCCATCACCACCGTCGCCGTGGCCCTCGCCGCGTGCGGCGACGACGCCGGGAACGGCGCCACGGACACGCTCGCGGCCGATACGGCCGTCGCGGACACGGTCGTCGCCGACACGGCCGTCGCGGACACCGCGGCCGACACGCTGGTCGCTGACACGGAGAGCGACGGCGCCGGCGACACGCTCATCGCGGACACCGAGGTGCCCGACGGCGGCGGCGGTGAGGGCACCTGCGACTTCCCGGCGGCGGCGGCGCTCGCGCACGCGGACGTGCCGGCGGGCTACTGCGCGGCGACCTGGGCGAGCGGGCTCGACGACCCGCGCGGGATGATCGTGGCGCCGAGCGGCGAGGTGCTCGTCGTCGAGCGCGGGAAGGCGCAGGTGACGGCGCTCTGGGACGACGACGGCGACGGCGTCTCCGGCGCGACCGAGCGCGCGAAGCTCGCCGGCGCGAGCGGCCTCAACCACGGGATCGCGCTGCGCGACGGCTTCCTCTACGCGTCGAGCGCGACGACCGTCTTCCGCTGGGCGTGGACGAGCGGCGCCCGCGCGGACCTCGGCGCGGCGACGGTGGTCGTGAAGTCGATCCCGAGCGGCGGCCACTCGACGCGGAGCCTCCGTGTCGACGACGCAGGCCGGCTCTACGTGAGCGTGGGGTCGGCGGGAAACGTCGACGCCGACTCGTCGCGCGCGCGGATCCGCCGCTTCGACCTCGCGAGCCTGCCGTCGGGCGGCTTCGACTTCGCGAGCGGCGAGGTCTTCGCGGACGGCCTCCGGAACGAGGTCGGCCTCGCCTGGGACGCGGACGGCGTGCTCTGGGGCGTGCAGAACGGCGTCGACAACCTGAACCGCGGCGATCTCGGCGGCGACATCCACGACGACAACCCGGGCGAGCTCCTCTCGCGCTTCGCGACCGCGGGCGCGCACCACGGCTACCCGTGGTGCTGGGCGGAGTACCAGCTCCCGGCGGGTGTCGGGATGGGGCGCGGCACGATGTGGGCGCACCCGAGCTCGATGAACGACGGCACGCACGACGACGCGTGGTGCCGGGACACGACGAACGTGCAGCCGCCTGCGCTCTCGATGCAGGCGCACTCGGCGCCGCTCGGGCTCGTCTTCTACGACGGCGACGCGTTCCCGGCGGCGGTGAAGGGGGACGTGTTCGTCGCGTTCCACGGCAGCTGGAACCGGAGCCCGGCGACCGGCTACAAGGTCGTGCGCGTGCACTTCGAGGGCGGCGTGGCGCAGGATCCCGTGCCCTTCCTCGAGTACGACGGGGCCGGCGACATCGGCGCCGACTGGCCGCACCGCCCGGTGGACGTCGCCGTGGCCGCGGACGGGCGCCTCCTCGTCACGAGCGACGCCTCGAACCGCGTGATGGTCGTCGGCTACGACCCGGCGCGCTGACGGGGGGCCGGATGGCGCCCATGGCCGTGAACGTCGTTCACGTCCGACGCCGGCTCCCTCCGTGCTCTCCGTGTCTCCGTGTCTCGGGTTCTCCCGCGAGGGAGAACCCCCTGCGTTCCCGAACCAAGCGCCCGGGCGGTCGTGAACATCGTTCACGTCCCAAGCCGGCTCCCTCCGTGCTCTCCGTGTCGCCGTGTCTCGGGTTCTCCCGCGAGGGAGAACCCCCTGCGTTCCCGACCCGAGGTCGCGACCGCGACCCGATCCGTGAACGGCGTTCACACCCCGGAGGCTACTCCGCGAGCGCCCCGAACGCCTCGAGCTGCGCCCCCGACACCGCGAGGATGTGCTGGAAGCGCCACGCCGTGCCGTCGTTCCGGAGGTCGACGACCGCGCGCTTGCCGTCCTCGAGGTCGGCGAAGTGCGCGAGCGCCCGCTGCCCCGTCGCGTCCACGCGGATCGCGCGCAGCTCGCCGTCCCAGGCCGCGGCCGCCGCGCGGCGCCACGAGCCCTCGCCGAAGAGCATCGTCCAGCGCTCGCTCCCGGGGGTGATGGCGCCCATCGCCTCGCCGGCGGCCGTCGGCGACACCGACGCCAGCGCCGTCATGTCGGCCTCGGCGTACGCGCGCAGCGCCGCCGCCGCCGTCGCGCCGATGGCCCGCACCAAGGCGCTCGCGCCCGGCTGCGTCGGGTCCGTCGGCGTGGTCGGGTCCGTCGGCGTGGTCGGGTCCGTCGGCGTCGTGGGCTGCGTCGGCGTGGTCGGGTCCGTCGGCGTCGTGGGATCCGTCGGCGTCACGTGCCCGGTCTGAACCGGAGGCGCGGCCGCCTGGTCACAGGCGCCGAGCCCGGCAGAGGCCAGCGTCACGGCCGCGAGGATGCTCATGCGAATCTTCATGTCGGCTTCTCCGTGTCGGCTCGGCTCAGCGGTTCGGGCAATCGACGGCGAACGTCCCGGAGAACGGCGCCAGGTGGAGCTCCACGTCCCCGTCCAGGCTCCCGGCGACGAGCGTGCCGAAGATCTGCCCGTTCGAGTACGCGACGGCCGCGAACGGCGCGAGGATGCTCCCGCGGAACGGGAACTGCGCGATCGCGATGGACGTCGCCTCGTAGAAGTTGAAGAGCACGTCGCCGGGCGACACCCCGTCGGCGAGCCAGAACTCGCCGTTGCCGAAGGCGACCGTCTCCCCGGAGACGTTGACCAGGACGCGCGATCCGGCCGGCACGTCGATGGTGATCGCGGTCGACGGCGGCGCGAAGACCGGGTCGCTCGCGTCGATGAAGAACACGTTCTCGTCGGGCTCCGTGCCGGTCAGCACGATGTTGCCGTCCCACCAGTGGAGCTCGGCCACCGACGACGTGCTCTCGTACGCCGTCGCGAGGAAGCGCGCCGTGTCGCCGACGAGCGTGCAGCGCCCGCCCGGGTTCAGGAGGTCGCCCTGCGCGAGCGCGCCGCCCTCCATCATCGTGACGCCGCTCGTCACCGCGTCGGCGCCGTAGCTGCCGTCGCCGTAGATCTCGCCGTCCGTCCCGGTGAACGTGCCGCCGACCGACAGCACCGCCACCGGCTCGCCGGCGTCCTGCGCGTGGTCGTCGCCGCCCGGCGCCTCGATGCCGAGGCCCACGGAGAAGCCCTCCATCGTGAGGTCCCCCATGACGGCGAGCGCGCCCTCGACGTCCTTCCCGCCGGTGTAGTCGCCGCAGATGAGCGCGTTCAGCTGCGAGGCCCCCGCGCCGACGAGCCCGATATCCGCGGTCGTGCCCGGCGGGCACATCGGCGTCACGCTGAGCGAGCACGTCACGGTCGCGCCGTTCCCGTGCTCGTCGCTCGCCGTCACCGTGAAGTCGAACTGCCCGACCTCACCGGCGTAGCCGCCGACGCCGCCCTGCGTCACGACGACCCCGGGCGGGAGGCCGAGCTCGCCGCCGCCGCTGTACGAGGTCGCGCCGAAGCCCGGCACGGCGTCGAACACCGACGAGACGGCCGCGCCGAGCGCCACCACGGAGGGCGGGCACGGATCGGCCGCGAAGAACGGCCCACCCGAGAAGAGCGTGGTCGTGACGGTGCCGGTGAAGGTGCCGCCCGCGACCAGCGTGGTCGAGTGCTGCAGATCCATCACCACGTCGCCGACGCGGTTCGAGACGTGGTCGCCGTCGGGATCGTCGTCGACCTCGTCGCTGAAGTCGCGCCCGCGCCCGCTGTTCTGGCCCGTGGCCGGGTCGAAGCGGAAGAGCCCGTTGAGCTGGTCCGGGCCGAGGTAGGTCCCGGCGAGCCCGAGGTAGAGGAGCCGGTAGCTCTCCCAACCGGGGGCGTTCGCGCCGAGCGTGCGGTAGCCGTCGAACACGCCGTCGCTCGCCATCCCGATGGTCATGCCGATGCGGCCGGTCGAGTCGAGGATGGACACGGACGAGGGCCAGGTCGCGGCCGCGCCGGGCCAGCGCACGTCGTAGCGGCCGGTGTTGGCGCCGCCGCCGACCATGTCGGCGTCCGTGGCCTGGGTGAAGAGGATGTCCAGGTCCTCCGCGCCCTCGTTCGTGATCGTGTAGGTCTGCGTCAGCGTCGTGCCCGACGCGACCTGGGTGAGCGTGATCGCGACGGCCGAGAGCGGATCCTCCGCGTCGGTCGAGAGGCGCCACGTCGTCGTGCGGGAGTCGCCCGTGACGACGTCGGTCGTGGCGTCGTAGACGTCGGGATCGGCCGCGAGGATCGTGCCCATCACGCCCTCGTAGGACCGCCCCTCGCGGAGCGCGATGGCCCGGCCGAGGGCGGGGAACGACAGCACGATGCTGTTGTCGGCGACCGTGCCGCCGAGCGCGAGCGTCTGCGTCGGGTCGTCCGGATCCGTGGCGTTGAACGCGCCCGACCAGGCGCCGAACGGGTCGACGTCGAACACGATGGAGCCGTACGGGCCGGAGCCGCCGTCGAGCGGGGTCGTCGCGGCCAGGGCGGGCGAGGCGAGCAGGGCGGCCGTGAGGGCCGCCGGCAGGAGGAGTGGGCGCACCGTGCTCTCCACTGGGTCTCGGGATGTTCTGGGGAACGACGCTCGTCCGCAATCGAACGTCGAGATGATTGATCCCTCAAGAGGCCCCCCGGGTGCAAGTGCGAAATCGCCCTACACGGGACGAGGGACCCCACGCGACCGAGCTTCTTGCGTGACCGCGGACCCCGTGGTGAAACCGGACCATGGACACGTTCGCGTCGCGAGGCGCCTACCGGCTCGGTCCCCTCGTCGCGCTCGCGGCCGCCGCGCTCGCCCTGACGTTCGCGCCCGCTCCGGCGCGCGCGGACGGCCCGCCCGAGGGCGGCGGCGAGGGCGGAGGGCGCGTGCGCTTCGTCGCGATCGGCCACATCGTCCTCGGCACGGACACGCCGAAGCGCTGGCAGCCGAAGGACGAGGGGCGCCACCTCTTCGACGCGCTCGCGCCCGTGCTCCGGAGCGCCGACATCGCGCTCGGCAACGTCGCGGGCGTCTTCGCGGAGGGCGGCGAGGAGAAGCGGCACGCCGACGACGCGACGAGCTTCTCGTTCCGCATGCGCCCGGCGCTCGTGGATCGCCTCGTCGAGGCGGGGCTCGACGTGGTGCAGGTCGCGAACAACCACGCGCTCGACTTCGGCGACGCCGCGTTCGACGAGTCCCTCGGGCACCTGCGCGCCGCGGGCCTCGACGTGATAGGCCTCGTGGGCGCCGTGCACCGCGAGACGGTCCACGGCGTGCGGGTCGCGATCGTCGGCTTCACCCAGCCCTACCGCGACGACTTCGCGTCGCACCTCGACGTGGAGCGCGCGGGCGACGTGGTCGCGGAGGTCGCGAAGACCGCCGATGTCGTGATCGCCTGCTTCCACGGGGGCGGGGAGGGCCCGGAGGCGCTGCACACGCCGGACGGGAAGGAGTACCTCGCCACGAGCAAGGAGTACCGCGGGACGGTCGTGCAGCTCGCGCGGACGCTGGTGGATCGCGGGGCGTCGCTCGTCGTCGGCTTCGGCGCGCACCACGTCCGCGCGATGGAGTGGTACCGCGGGCGGCTCATCGCCTACGCGCTCGGCAACGGCGTCACCTACGGGCCGTTCAACCTGCGCCACCCGAACCGGCTCTCGGCCGCGCTCGACGTGACGTTCGGGGCCGACGGCCACATCGAGGACGCGCGGATCCACCCGTACATGATGCGCTACCCGGGCTACCCGGTGCCCGACATGCGCGGCTGGACGTGGGCGCACGTGCGGAAGCTCTCGCGCGAGGACTTCCCCGCGAGCGGGACGCTCGTGCTCGACGACGGGCGGCTCGCGGCGCCGACCGCCGCGCCGGCCGCGGGGGCCGCGAGCCAGGTGGCCGGACCGCAGCGCGCACCTTGAGGCGGTCGCCGACTTGTGCGATGGCAGGCGGCGAACCGAGGACGGGGGAGACGACGATGCGCGTGACGACGAAGGCGACTCTGTGGGTGCTCGCGGCGGTGGTCGTGGGGTGCGGCGGCAAGAAGGAGGAGCCGGCGCCGGCAACGGAGCCCGCGCCAGCCCCCGTCTCCGCGCCCGAGGAGCCCGGGGCGGCGGAGGCGGACACGGCGGCGCCCGAGGCGCCGAAGTACTCACCGGAGGCGGCCGCGAAGCTCGTGACGGCGATGGAGGCCTGCGAGTACGACTTCAACTGCGACGCGTACGAGCCGCTCGTCGCGTTCGGGCCCGACGCCGGGCCGCAGCTGCTCGCGCTCGCGATGGACGAGTCGAAGCCGGCGAAGGGGCGCGGGGTGGCCATCCTCGCGCTCGGGGCGACGAAGTCGAAGGTCGACGTGGCGGCGCTCTACGCGTCGGTCAAGAAGGCCGACGACTACAGCCTGAGCTCGGCGTTCGAGAAGGGGGTCGGCGGGTTCGCGACGGGCGACGAGGCGTTCCGCGACGCGATGAGGAAGGAGTACGCGGAGTCGGACGACGTGATGTCGGCGCGGCACGTGCTGCAGGCGCTCCCGGGCACGGTCGACTGGGCGCTCGCGCAGCTCGAGGCGGAGCACGCCGAGGACGTCGAGGTGCGCTACGCGGACCTCGTGTGGGATCTCGCGAAGGCCGAGGAGCTGCCGCGGATCCAGGGCCTCCTGAACGGCGAGCAGCTGAAGGACCCGATGGCGCGCCACCGGCTCGCCGCGAAGGCGATCCAGCTCGGCGACGCGTCGCGCTACGGGATCCTCCTCGACGGGCTCGCGTCGGACGACCAGTACAACCGCGCGGACGCGGCGAACTTCTTCAGCGAGGTCGCGAAGGACGTCCCCGCCGACCAGAAGGCGAAGGCCATCGAGCTCCTGAAGGCGGGCCTCGCGAAGGACGCGGGCGGCCTCACGGCGTCGGGCTACCAGAAGAGCCTGAAGGCGCTCGGCGCGTCGGCGAAGTAGCGCGCGCCTCGCTCGCGGCGCGGGCGGCGCCTCATCAGGGCGTCCCGGTCGAGCAGTCGTCGCCGAGGCAGCTCATCTTGCAGTGGGCGCCGGCCGCGCAGACGCGGCGGCACCCGCCGCCCGAACAGGAGAGGTCGCAGGTGGCGGCGCCCTCGCAGCGCTGGTGGCAGTCGCCGCCGGCGCAGCTGAAGCGGCAGACGCCGCCGTCCTCGCAGATCTGGCGGCAGCCGCCGCCGGCGCAGGACGAGGCGCAGGTCGCGCCCTTCGGGCAGTCGACCTCGCACTGGCCGCGCGCACAGCCGGACTTCGTGGCGGTCACGGCGGCGCCGCCCGGGCCGAGCTTCGGCGGGTTCGCGACGGTCCCGGCGACCGGGGCGGCCTCGACGGGGTCGTCGATGTCGATGTCGAGGTCGAGATCGCCGTCGTCGCCGAGCTTCACCTCGATGTCGCCGACGCGTAGGCGCCCGCCGCGGGCGGCGAGGCCGGCCTTGGCGCGGGCCTCGGCGACCTTGGCGAGGGCGGGGCCGAGCTCCTTCAGGCGCGCCTTCAGGCCCTCGAGGTCGGGGCCGCCGTCCTCGAGCATGATGTGGAGCCGGTTCTTCGTGATCTCGACGCCGGGCGCGATGATGCCGTCGTCGGTGATCATGAAGCCCGGGCCCATGATCCCCTCGTCGGTGATCTTGATCCCACCCGGGAGCTGCCCGTCCGGGCCGACCGGGATGAGATCCTTCAGCTGGGCGAGGATCTTGAGCTTGCCGCGCAGCTCGCCGAGGTGCTCGAGCCCCGGCAGGTCGGGCAGCTCGGGGAGGTCGGGCAGGTCCGCGATCTCATCGGGCTCGTCGGGCTCATCGGGCTCGGGCGGCGGCTCGGGCGGCTCCGGCGCCTCGGCCGGCAGCCCCGCCACGGGCGGGACGGCCGGCACGGGGGTAACGGGCGCCACCGTCGGGGGCGCGTTTCCCGCCTGGCCCGACGGTGACGCGACCGTGACCGGTGGAGGGGGGAGCGTCCCGGTGGTCGGCGTTCCGGGGGTCGCTCCACCCTCCACCGGCACGGGCACGGTGCCCGGCGCGGCCTTCTCCTCGCCGCACGCGAACGTCGCGAGGGCGAGGAGGGCCAGCACACCGGAGGAAGGACGGATGTTGAGCATTGAGGCGCCTCGCTACTGGGCTCGACTCTCCGCGCACCCGCGCGGGACCTCGGCGACCACCGCGTGGTCACCGTAGCGCACGTCGCCGGCGCGGTCGACGTGGTCGCACGCGGCGGCCTGCTCCGCGACGTCGTGCGACGCCACGAAGACCACCTGGCGGGCGTCCTGCGAGGCCGCCCCGAGCGTGTCCGAGCCGGGCAGCGCGCGGGTCGCGACCGCGTAGCGGCCGAGATCCTGCGCGGCGGCGACGCCGCCGACGAGCAGCGAGACCGTGAGCACCACGGCGAGCACGAAGGCGACGGCGTCCGGCAGGGAGAAGCTCCTCTCGCGTTGCATGAGCCCTTCGAACATGGTGCGTCTCCCCTCGGCTGGTGTCTCGATTGACGGCCGTCTCCCTGGCCGCGCCGGGCCACATCGCAAGGAGCGGGCCAACGCGCGCCGGGCGCGCGGTGAACCCCATGAGGGCCGCCTCGATGGCCGCGCTCCGCCGATCCGGCCGCGACCCCCGGTCGACCCCGGTCGACGCCGAGCGCCGTCCGCGGACGTCCGCGGGTGTCCACGCGGACACCCCCCGGACACCCCCCGCGCCGACCGCGCGCGTCGCGGCGACCTGGTGTACGCTCACGCCGTGAGCCGCACCCTGACCGACACCCCGGGCCGCGACGACGACGCCGCCGACGCCCCCCGCCCCGGCCTCACCCTCGTCTACGCGGGCCCCGCCGGCCTCGCGCGCGCCGGCGAGCAGCTCTCCCTCGCAGGCCGCGCCGCCGTCCTCCTCGGCCGCGACGAGCCCCTCTTCCCGGGCGGCCCCCTCGGCGACGCCCGCATGAGCGGCCGCCACGCCGTCATCGTGCGGGAGTCCGGCAACTACCACCTCATCGACCGCGGCTCGAAGAACGGCACCTTCGTCCGCGGCGAGCGCGTCACCGACCACGTCCTCGCCCCGGGCGACGCCATCCGCGTCGGCTCCACCTTCCTCGTCTTCAGCCTCGTCCCCCCGTCGCCCCGCGCGGACGCGGGCGGCGACCTCGTCGGCGCCGGCGCCACCATGGCGGAGATCCACCGCAGCCTCGATCTCGTCGCGCCGAGCGAGCACACCGTCCTCCTCCTCGGCGAGAGCGGCACCGGCAAGGAGGTCGCCGCGCGCGAGCTCCACCGCCGGAGCGCCCGCCCCGGCCCCTTCCTCGCCATCAACTGCGCCTCCCTCCGCGGCGAGCTCCTCGAGAGCGAGCTCTTCGGGCACGCGCGCGGCGCCTTCACGGGCGCCCAGCGCGCCCACGACGGCCTCTTCCTCCGCGCCTCCGAGGGCACCGTGCTCCTCGACGAGGTCGCCGAGATGGACGAGCCCGTGCAGGCGCGCCTCCTGCGCGTCCTCGAGGCGCGCGCCGTGCGCCCGGTCGGCGCGAGCGCCGAGGTCCCCGTCGGGACGCGCGTCGTCGCCGCCACGAACCGCGACGTCGAGGGCGCCGTCCGCGCCGGGCGCCTCCGCGCCGACCTCTACGCGCGCCTCGCCCGCTGGACCGTCCGCCTCCCGGCCCTCCGCGAGCGCCTCGAGGACGTCGGCGTCCTCGCGCGCGCCATCCTCGCCCGCGAGGGGCGCCCGCGCGACCTCGGCCCCGAGCTCGTCGCGGCCCTCCTCGACGCCCGCTGGACCCTCAACGTGCGCGGCCTCGTCAACGTCCTCACGACCGCGGCCATCGCGCAGCCCGGCGAGCGCGTGCTCGACCTCGTGCCGGCCGTCCGGCAGGCCCTCGACGCCCAGGCGAGCCTCGCCGCCGCGCCGGGAGCCGCCGCGGCGGAGCCCGAGAGCGAGCGCGCCCACGACGAGGCGACCGTCCGGGCGGCGCTCGCCCGGCACGCGGGCAACGTGTCCGCCGCCGCGCGCGACCTCGGCCTCACGCGCCAGAGCCTCTACCGCCTCCTCGAGCGCCACGACCTCGACGCGACCGCCTTCCGCGACGAGTGAACGTCGTTCACTCGAGCGCGTCTCGACCCACCGCGGTCGCTACTCGCCCTCGGCCCGGATCCCGCGCCCCGCGCGCGTGAGGTGCTCCGGCTTCCCGCGGTACACGACCTCGCCGGCGCCGTCGTTGCGCACGTCGAGCGAGGCGCGCGCGCGCAGCGTGGCTTCGCTCGTGCCGTCCGCGGCGATGCTCGTCGCCTCCGTGTCGAGGTCGCCCGCCGCGAGGTGCGACGCGCCACCGATGCGCGCGTCGTGGCTCGTCACGTGCCCGGAGAGCGTCGCCTCGCTCGAGCCGCGGAGCGAGGTCGTGAGCGCGTCGACCCGGAGGTCGAGCGTGACCCGCGCCGAGCCGCTGAGCCCGAGCGAGAGCCGCGGCACGGCGAGCGGCTCGTCGGTCACGACGCTCGCGGCGCCGGTCACCTTGATCGCCTCGAGGTCCGGCGTGCTCACGTGCACGTCGAGGTGCGCCTCGGGGTCCGGAGACGGCGTCAGCGCCAGCGTCAGCTGCCCCTCGTCCCGCGTGGCGGTCACGAGCGCCGGGTCGCCGTCGATGTCGATCGGCCGCGCCGCCCCCTGGTGCACGTGCACCGTCCCGGCGCCGCCGCGCACCACGAGCTGGCGCACCGCGAGCGCCGTGTCCGGCACGAAGTCCCGCGCCTCCTCGTCGCGCTCGGCCGGCGCCACCGGGGCCTCGGGTGCGAGCGTCGTCGGGCGCGGGACCTCCCGCGGCGGCGTCTGCGTCACGACGGCGACCAGCGCGGCCGCGGCGACCACCCCGCCGAGCCCCACCCAGCGCCGCCGCGATCGCCTCGCGGGCGCCGGATCCGCCGGCGGCGGCGACCTCTCGGGGACCACCGGCGCCGCCGGCACGCTCGTGAGCGTCCCCGGCGCCGGCGCCCACGCCGAGGACGCCGTCAGCGCCTCGCTCGTCGCCGCCTCGTCCGGCGGCTCCTCGGACTCCTCCTCGGCGGCCGCGGCGACCTCCCGCAGCGCCTCCGCCACGACCTCGGCGCTCTCGGGGCGGTCGGCCGGCGACTTCGCGAGCAGCGTCGCGAGGAGCGCCGTCAGCTCCCCGGGCGTCGCGACCCCGGTCGGGAGCCGGCTCGGGAGCGGCGCGACGGGCGTCAGCAGGTGGTCGACGAGGAGCCGCGCGCGCGCGTCGTTCGAGAACGGCGGCCGCCCCGTGACGAGCTCGTAGAGCACGCAGCCGAGCGCGTAGAGGTCCGTCTTCGCGCTGACGTCGCCGCCCGTCACCTGCTCGGGCGCCATGTAGGCGGGCGTCCCGATGGCCGCGCCGCGCTGCGTGAGCGTCTCGGTGTCGTCGCGGCCGAGGTCCTTCGCGACGCCGAAGTCGGTGACCTTGACGATCTCGGCCCCGCCGACGTCGCCGGGCACGAGCATGATGTTCGCGGGCTTGAGATCGCGGTGCACGATGCCGGCGGCGTCGGCCTCGACGAGCGCCTGCGCGATCTCGAGCCCCACGCGCGCCGCCGCGGCCGGCCGCATCGGCCCCTCGCGCCGGAGGCGGTCGCGCAGCGTCTCGCCGCGCAGGAGCTCCATCGCGATGAACGGCGTGAGCGTCTCGTCGTCGACGCCGAAGTCGTAGACGCGCACCACGTGGCGGCTCTCGAGGCGCGTCGCCGCCCGCGCCTCGCGGTAGAAGCGGCGCACGTGGTGGCGGTCGCGCGCGTGGTGCGGCTGGAGCAGCTTCAGCGCGACCGGCCGCTCCACCGAGAGCTGCGTCGCCGCGTAGACGCGTCCCGTCGCGCCCTGTCCGAGGAGGCGCTCCACGCGGAAGCGCCCCGCGATGACCCGCCCGAGCGCGGCGTCCTCCGGCGGCGCCGCGTCGAAGTCGCCGCGCACCGTCGGGACCCCGTCGAGCGGGCACACGTCCGCGTCGAATCGGCCATCGCAGAGCGGGCAGAAGCGGCTCGGGCTCTGGGCTTCGGAGGAGGTTCCCATCGGGCTCGCGGCGTCGTGACGAGGGCGAGTGAAGCGCGGCGCCGGGGTCGTGGCAAGCACGGGCCGGACGACGCCGCCCCCGCCGGCCTCGGCACACGCCGCTTGCGCGGGCGGGAGATTCCGCCTAAAGCACCGCGGCATGCTGCGACGCATCGTGACCGTCGGCGCGCGGCGCCCCGCGCTCGCCATCGCCGTGGCCGCGTTCATCGCGTTGGCCGGCGGGGCGATTGCGTTCTTCGGCCCGCTCGACGTCAGCACCTCGCGCCGGAACCTGCTCTCGACCGACGATCCCGGTCAGCGGCGCCTCGTCGCCTTCCTCGACCGCTTCGGCCGCGCGGACGCCGTCGTGTTCGTCGTCTCCGGCGAGCCGCTCGCCGCGCGCCAGGCCGTCGCGGCGAAGCTCGTCGCGCGGCTCGAGGCGCAGCCGGCCCTCGCGCACCGCGTCCTCGGGCGCCTCGATCTGCGGCTCGTCGCCGAGGTCATGGCGCTCCACGAGCCGCGGATGCTCGCCGGCCTCACGCTGCCTCCCGATGGCCCCGTCACGCTCGCCTCCCTCTTCGGCGGCCTCGAGAAGCGGATCCTCGCGAACCTCGACGGTGAGGCGCAGGACGGCGGCGACGTGGCCGACATGGGCCGCCTCGCGCCCCTCGTCACGGCCCTCGACGCGGCCCTCCGCGGCGAGGAGGCCGGCGAGGGGCTCTCGGCGCTCGCGCGGGGCGAGGGGCTCTCGGCGGTCGCTCACCTCGACGACCGCGGCTTCCTCACGACGAGCGACGGCGCTCACCACGTCGTCGTGGCCTTCCCCGACCTCCCGAGCGACGAGGGGCGCGACATCGCCCCGATCGTCGAGGACATGCGCCGCGCGCGCGACGAGGTCCTCGCCGAGGTCGGCGCCCCCGGCGTCACCGCCGACCTCACCGGGCTCCCGGCGCTCGCGACCGACGAGCTCGCCATCATCGGCGCCGGCATCAAGCTCACGTCGCTCCTGAGCACGCTCGGGATCCTCCTCATCCTCATCGCCGCGTTCCGCTCGCTGCGCCTCTCCATCCTCGCCCTCGTGCCGCTCGGCGCCGGCGTCCTCGGCACCCTCGGCGCCGCGGAGCTCCTGTTCGACGGGCTGAACCTCGTCACGTCGAGCTTCGTGTCCGTGCTGATGGGCCTCGGCATCGACGTGGGCGTCCACATCCTCTTCCGCTACGGCGAGGAGCGCCGCGCCGGCCACCCTCATCAGGACGCCGTCGAGCGCGCGCTCGTCCTCACCGCGCCCGGCGTGACCGTCGGCACGCTCGTGACCGCGCTCGCGTTCCTCACGCTGCTCACGACGTCGTTCACGGCCTTCGCCGAGCTCGGCGTCATCACGGCGATCGGCCTCGCGCTCATGCTCGCGCTCGCGTTCCTCCTCATCCCGCCGCTCCTCCGCCTCCTCGGCGAGCGCTTCCTCGCGCGCGTGGCCGTCCCAGAGCTCCCGGGCTCCGAGCCCGCCCTCGGCGTCGTCGCCCGCCACCCGCGCGTCGTCCTCGTCGTCACGGGCGCCGTCCTCGCCGCCGCCGTCGTCGCCTGGTTCCCGAGCGGCCCGCGCTTCAACGGCAACTACTTCGACTTCCTCCCCGACTCGACCGAGAGCTACCGCGGCCTCGAGGCGGTCTCCGGCGACCCCGCGATGGGCCCGGCCGTCGTCCACGTCACGGCCCCCGACATCGAGGCGGCGCGGGCGCTCACGGCGACGCTCCGCGCGCTGCCCGAGGTCGCCGCGGTCGACAGCCCGACCGATCTCCTGCCGCCCCTCGACGCGGGCCGCCTCGCCGCCCTCCGCGCCGCGACGAAGGGGCTCGACGAGAAGACGCTCGCGCGCCTCGCGCCGCCCGCCACGCCGACCACGCCCGCGGCGCTCGCGCAGGCCGCGCTGAAGCTCGGCGACGCCTTCGACGAGCTCGAGTACGCCCTCGAGCAGGGCGGGCGCGACGTGACCCCGGTGCAGGCCGTCGAGAAGGCCCTGAAGGCCCTCCGCGCCACGCTCGACGGCCTCGACGACGCGGGTGCTGTGCGGCTCGCGCGCATCGAGCACGAGACGCTCGACGTCGCGGGGCGCCTCGCCCGCACCGCGGCCCGCGTGGCGGCGCGCGGGCGTTACGCCCCCGAGGACCTGCCGCCCTTCTTCCGCTCGCGCTACGTCTCGAAGGACGGCGAGCTCGTCGCGCTCCACGCCTTCCCGGCGGGCGACATCTGGGACGTCGCCGTCGCGCGGCGCTTCGCCGACAGCGTGCTCGCGGTCGCGCCGCAGGCGTGCGGGCTCGGGCTCGACATCCTCCACCACCGCGAGCTCATCGTGGACGGCTTCGTGAAGGCCGCGAGCTACGCGGCGGTGCTCGTCGTGCTCGTGCTGCTCATCACGTTCCGGCGCCTCTCGGACGCGGCGCTCGCGCTCGTGCCGGTGGTCGTCGGCTGGCTCGCGATGCTCGGCGCGATGAAGCCGTTCGGCCTGCACTTCGACATGGCGAACCTCGTGTCGCTGCCGCTCGTGCTCGGGATCGGCCTCGCGGGCGGCGTGCACATGGTGCAGCGCGCGCGCCAGAGCCACGCCGAGGACGGGCAGGTCGCGCGCCTCGCGGACCTCGTGAAGGGCACGGGCGCGGCCGTCATCATCTCGTTCGTGACGACGATGGCGGGCTTCTTCGCGCTGACCTTCGGCGGCTACGGCGCGATGGTGAGCCTCGGCGCGCTGCTCGTGCTCGGCATCGGCCTCTGCCTGCTCGCGAGCGTGGTCGTCCTGCCCGCGCTGATGGTCCTCATCGGCCGCGCGCGCTGAGCGCCGCCCGGTCCCGCCGGCTCAGTTCGACGTGGGCTTGCCGCAAATGGCGCTCGGGCCGACCCAGGTGATGAGGTGCGACCAGAACTTCTGGACGTCGGCGAAGCCCTGCCAGTCGCTGTCGAAGGTGATCCACTCGTCGCCCCAGAGGACGACGCGCCCGCCGCTCTCGCCCGGCGCCTCGTAGGCGAGGCCCGCGTCGCCCTGCTGCACCGTCGCGAAGACGGTCGCCGTCCCGGGCGCGCCGGCCGCCGCCGTCGGCGCGATGCCGCCGGCGTAGTTCACGTCGTGGATCCCGGCCGAGACCGGGAAGCTCTGGTCGAAGGTCGGGGTGACGCCGAAGCTCGTCTGCAGGTAGCCGCCCGTGTAGGCGAGGCTCAGCGCGCCGAGGGCGCTGTTCGCGCGGTCGCGCTCGGGGGCGGGGTCGCCGTTGTCGTAGTTGTAGCCGATGAGCGCGATGAGGCCGCCGCCGTGGGTCTTCACGAACTCGCCGAGCGCGGTCGCCTCGTCGGCGGAGAACGCGCGCTGGATGCGGTCGAGGATGATGATGTCGTAGCCAGCCAGGAACGCGTCCGTGACGGTGCCCGGGTGGTTCAGGAGGATGGTGCGCGTGACGCTCAGCCCCTGCGCGTCGAGCCAGGCCGTGAAGTTCGAGGTCGGCGCGTAGCCGGTGGCGCCGAGGATCCCGACGCGGAAGCAGTCGCAGAAGCCGTCGTGGCCGACGTCGACGTTGTCGATCGCGCCGTCGCAGTCGTTGTCGACGCCGTCGCAGCTGACCTCGGGGTCCTCCGTCGGCACGCAGGCCGGCTCGCCGCTGTCCGCGTCCTCGGAGACGTCGTCGCCGCCGCCGTCCTCGGCGGTGTCCCCCGTCGCGTCGTCGGCCGCGTCGGCGCTGTCGACCTCGACGGTGTCCGCGGCGTCGGCCTCGACGGTGTCCGCCGCGTCGGCCTCGACCGTGTCCGCCGCGTCGACCGCGACGGTGTCGGCCGTGTCGACCTCGGCGGTGTCGGCCGTGTCGACCTCGACCGTGTCGGCCTCCGCGGTGTCCGCCGTGTCGACGACGCCGGTGTCGCCTGCGTCGTCGGCGGTGT
Source organism: Deltaproteobacteria bacterium (assembly GCA_020632715.1). GTDB lineage: Bacteria > Myxococcota_A > UBA9042 > PHBI01 > PHBI01 > JACKFA01. Next base: position 313,990 of record JACKFA010000011.1, on the reverse strand, counting down.
CCGCGACGGTCGCGTCGCCCACGGCGGTGTCCGTGTCCGTGGATGCGGTCGTGTCCTTGTCCGAGTCGGCCGTGCCGCCGTCGTCGCCGCAAGCGACGGGCGACACGGCGAGCAAGGTGATCGCGAGCAGAGGCAGGAGCCGCATGGCGACCTCGAGGTACACTGGTGGTGGTCCGCCGAGGTTAGCGCGTCACGCCGCCGAGCGGAAGCGCCCGCCCCGCACGCGCGCCCTCGCTCACTCCGCGAGCGTGATCTGGATCACCGCGCTCGCCATGTCCGCGACCTCGTCCCCGTCGGTGTCGACGTCGAGGGTGATGAGCTGCTCGGCCACGTCGCGGAGCTCGGGCGCCATCGACTCGATGAGCTTCGCCTTGTCGACGAGCCCGGTCAGGACGAGCGTCTCGGGGTCGAGCTGGGCGTGGTCGACGGACGTCGTCACGAGCCCCGGGATGACGAACGGCATCGCGTCGCTGAAGACCGCCGTGCAGTCGGCGTTCCGGTCCTCCGGGCCGCGCATCCAGGCGAGCACGCGCGCGCATCCCGCCGCGAGCGAGCCGTCGATCCAGAGCTCGAGCGTGAGCGAGCCGTCGTCGAAGCCGTTCGCGATGACCTGGTTGGCGACCTCCGCGAGCCCCGCGAGCCCGCCCTCCTGCGCGATGACGATGGCCGTCACCGTGCGCTTGGTCGTGGGCTCCGGGCAGGCGCCGGTCGCCGCGTCGAACACGCCCGCGACGGGCTCGCAGCCGGTCGCGTCCCCGGTCGCCCCCTGCGTGTCCACCGTGTCGTAGGTCACGACGTCCACGGCCTGCCGCGTGTCGAGGCTTGCCTCGACCGCCGCGACCGTGCGGCAGACGTTGTCGAGCGCGCAGATGGCGCCGCCACCGCAGTCGCTGTCGACGCGGCAGCTCTCACCGTCCGAGCGCAGGCAGCCCGTCGCCGACGCCGTCAGCAGCGCCGCGATCGCGAGAGGCCACGCCGCGCGCGCCGCCCTCGCCGTGCTCATCGTCGTCGCCCTCGTCATAGGTTCGCCCTCGCCTGCAGGAAGACGCTCGACTGCCCGGCCGCCCGGGAGTCGAACTTCCGCGTCTCATCATAGCCGGTGAAGCTCGACGAGTAGATGAAGCCGCCGAGCGCGAGCTCGCCGCCGACCCAGGGCTTCACGACGAGCTGCGGGAAGAGCACGTAGGAGCCGTCGTCGAGGTCGAAGATGTTGAAGAAGCGGATGAGCACCGAGTCGTGCGCGAGCTTGAAGTCGCCGCCCGCGACGATGTAGTTGCCGAGGTCGTCCGCGCTGAACTCGTCGACGAAGCCGTGCAGGTACTGCACGTTCAGGTAGAGCCACTCGACGGGCGTGTAGTCGGCCCCGACCACGGCCTTCACGAAGGCGCCGGCGCCGTCCTCGGTCTCGACGGCGTCGATGCCGATGGCGGGGCCGGTCGAGATGACGCGCCGGAGGTCGTCGTGGAAGGTGACGCCGATCTCCGTCCAGAGCCCCATGCCGTCGAGGAAGCCGAGGCTCGTCGCGGCGTCGAAGCCGAGCACCTGCACGCGCGGGTAGGAGAGCACGACGTCCGTGTCGACGTGGGGGATCCCCGACGTGTCCGCCACGATCTTCTCGGCGCGCGGGATGTCGTCGAAGCCACGGAAGTAGGAGATCCCCATGTCCACGTCGAGCAGGCGCCCCGACAGGCGCGCCCCGAACATGCTGTTCGCGGGCGTGCGCTCCGGCAGCACGACGCGCGGGATGTTCGTGAAGGTCCACCCCGAGTCGCGCTCGAGCACCTCCTGCTTCGCGACGAGGTCGTGCGTGAGCGGCGTGTTCGCGCGCTCGGCGAAGACGTCCTCGTCGACGAACGCGAGCTCCGCGCTCCGCGGCAGGCGCGCCGGCTTGAAGAACGGCACGAACACGATCTGGAGCGCGACCTCGTCGAGCCAGGGCCCGTCGTCGCCGTCGCCGCCGGCCTCCCAGTCGGGCCGGAGCGCGAGCGTCACCATCTCGTTGGCGATGACCCGCCCGAAGCGCGTCGGGTCCTCGAGGTCGAGCGGGTTCAGGTTCGACACCGGGTGGAAGCGGTCCGCCGAGCCCCAGATGAGCTGCTGCCGGCCGACGCGCAGGTCGAGCCCGTCGACGCCGAGGTCGTAGAAGTCGACGTAGAGGGCGTCGCTCTCGACGCGCCACGGGTCGAGCTCGCTCCGGAGGCCGAGGTCCGCGAACGACGACGGCGTCGGCGCCTCGGTGAAGACGACGCTGAGGTCGGCCGTGGCCGAGACGTGGCTGTCGAGGCGCGCCGAGAGGTGCGCGTTCGCCGTGGTCTCGACGCGCTCGTAGGTGAGCTCGTCGTCGGTGTAGAAGCGGATGTCCCCGAGCAGGTAGCCGCGCCAGCGCAGGTCGGGCTCGGCGCGCGCGGGCGCGGCGACCGACGCCGCGAGGAGCGGCAGGGCGAGGAGCACGAGGAGGGCAGGGCGGGGGCTTGGTCGCGGCGGCATGGGCGGAGGGTCCGACAATCGCCGCCGTTCTTCAACCGTTCATGGCCGCCCCCGGCGAGCCGATCGTCACTCGCCGCGGACGAGCGCCTTCTTCTTGAACATGCCGTCGTCGAGGGGCGCGCCGATCTTCTGCTCCACGATGATGATGCTCGTCTCGACCTTGTCCGAGAGCGTCTTCATCGTGACCTTCCGATACGTCGGGATCCCGTCCAACATCCCGAAATCCGTGCGCGTCTGGACGCGCGCGACCTTGCCGTCCTCGAAGTACTCGATGGTGTCGGCCATCTTCGTCTTCTCGTCGACGCGCACGCGGAGCTTGTCCCACGCGGGCTCGGCGCCCTTCTTCGCGGTGAGCGTGAGCCACTGGAAGCCCGCCTCCTCCTCGGCGAAGGCGGCGTCGTACTGGTCGGCGAGGTCGAGCGACGACATGTCCGAGTAGGTCATGTTCGAGCCGAGGAGGGTCTGCTTCTGGGCGTGCGCGGCCACGCGGCGGACGTTGTCCGTCTGCGGCGAGTAGACGTACATCACGTCCTTGCCCTCGGAGAGCATGCTGAGCCCCTTCACGGGGCCGGGGGCGTCGAAGCGGACGAGGCGCTTCTGCTGGTCCTTCTGCCACATGCGCAGCTCGAGCGTGCGCTCCTCGGTCCCGGGCGCCTTCACGACCATCTTCAGCTTCCACTGCTGCGTCGGGTAGTGGTTCGTGAGGCGGTCGCTCTCGGCGAGCACGGCCTGCGCCCCTTGCGCCTTGAGCTCCGCGAAGCTCGGCGCGGCGTGCGCCGCGGCGCCGGCGAGGCCCACGAGGAGGACGGCGAGGGGGATCGAGCGTAGCATGGCGTCTCCTTGGTCGAGGCCGGCGGGAACACCGCGCGCGCCTCGGGCATTTCGTCGGGCGCGCACCGTACCGCGACGCGCCGCGCGATGGAAGGCGGCCCCGACGCCCCCTTTTGACCGCGCCCGCGCGGGCGCTATCATCCCTCCTCGCCGAGACCTCGCCGACCCGAGCGCCCCCTGAGACGAGCCCCGCCACACCGAGCCGCCACCCACGTCCCCACGCCGCGCCGCGGCGTCATGACGCGCCGCGTCATGACACCCGTCGTCGCCCTCGCGCTCGCGTGCGCCTGCACGAGCGACGGTCGCGGCGACGGCCCGCCCGCGCCCGCGCCCGCTCCTGCTCCTGCTCCTGCTCTTGCCCCGACGCTCGCGCCCGCGCCCGCGCGGCGCCGGTGGTCGCCGCGTCGCCCGCGGCTCACGGCGCCGGCCTCGGCGCGCTCTGGATCCTGCCCGTCGCCGCGAGCCCGCCCCGCAGGGCCCGGCCGACCTCGGCTCCCATGGCGACGGCCGCCCCCGGCGCCCCCCGCGCCCGCAGAGCCCGCCGCGCCCGCGTTCCCCGCGTGGTGGCCCGCCTGCGCGCGCGACGACAGCTGCCCCGACGCCGACCTGCGCGGCGCCTGGCGCGAGTCCGCGCGCGGCTACGCCCACCGCTGGCTCGTCGCCATCGTCACCGGCAAGGCGCGTAAGGAGAAGCGCCCCGACCGCCTCGCGGCCGCCCTCGAGGGCGAGCTCGCCCCGCGCACCTTCGGCGGCGACGTCGTCCAGCTCGCCCCCGGCGGCCGCTCGAAGCGCGGCGTGGCCGCGGCCATCTACGTCCTCACGGCGCGCGTCCACGCCCCGCGCGACCTCGACGTGGTCCTGAAGACCGGCGTCACCGGCAAGGCCACGATCCTGGTCGGCGGCGCCACGGTCTACGACCGCGAGAGCGACGACCGCCTCCTCCCCGACCACGAGCGCGTCCCCGTCGCGCTCCGCGCCGGCTGGAACGACGTCGTCGTGCGCCTCGAGCAGCTCCCGTCGACCGAGCTCGCGTTCTCGTTCCGCTTCCGCGGGCGCGACAACCTGCCGGTCCCGGGCCTCGCGTGGGCGCTCGCGCCGTCGCGCGCGGTCGAGCACGCGGGCCTCTGCAGCGCGCTCGCGCTCGTGGTCGACCAGGAGCCCATCCCCGGCGGCTACGCGCTCACGGCGAAGGCCACGGCGGCGACGCTGCTGCCGCCCGGCGCGCACCGCTGGCGCTGGTCGCAGGGGGACGCGACGCTCTCCGAGGGGGCCGTCGACACGGTCGCGCTCGCGCTCGGCGGCGAGGTCGCCTTCCCGGCGCGCGCGAAGGACGGCGACGTCGCGAAGCTCGCCATCGACGGCGACGTCTGCGAGCGCCGGAAGCTCGCCGCGGCGCCCGCCCTCCGCGACCGCTTCCTCACGGCGCGCGAGGCCGTCGAGAAGCTCCCCGCGACCTTCGCCGCCGGCACGCGGGACAGCCTCGCCTACGCCGTCGAGCGCCTCGCCGCCGACCTCGGCGGCGACGACATCCCGGACGCCGTCATCCGCGAGCGCCTCGACACGCTCGAGGCCCTCCTCGCGACCGCGCGCGGCGGCGCCGATCCCTACGAGGGCCGGACGGGCGTCGTCGTCCGCGCCTACCGCTCCGACCTCGACGGCTCGCTCCAGCCCTACGTGCTGCTCGTGCCGCCGAGCTACGCCCGGAGGGACCGCCCCGTCCCGCTCATCGTGGCCGCGCACGGGCTCTTCTACACGCCCGAGGCGATGGCCCGCATCATCTCGGGGAAGCCGACCGGCCCCGGCCCCTGGCGGCGCGGCGAGGACTTCGAATTCCGCGACGTCGGCGCGCTCATCGTCTCGCCCGACGGCTACGGCAACGCGGGGCACCGCCCGCCCGGGGAGCGCGACCTGCTGCGCGTCATCGACGAGGTGCGCGCCGCCTACCGCGTCGACGACGACCGCGTCTCGCTCACGGGCTTCTCGCTCGGCGGCTCGGTCGGGTTCTGGCTCCCGTTCCACCACCCCGACCTCTTCAGCGCCGCGGCGCCGCTCTGCGGCTACCCGAACGTGCCCGAGTACCGGACGGTGCGCGCGGTGAAGCGGCGGCCCTTCGAGGACGTGATGCTCGCGGCCGAGAACATCGTGAACTACGCGGAGAACGGGCGCTACGTGCCGCTCCGCATCGTGCACGGCGCCCACGACCAGCCGCAGCGCTCGGCGATGGTGGTCGACCGCTACAAGAAGCTCCGCTACCCGGTCGACTTCGAGGTGGTGCCGAACGCGGGCCACAACATCTGGGACCACGCGTTCGAGGACACCGAGGTCGTGAAGTGGATGATCCGCCAGGAGCGCCCGCGCCCGGCGAAGACGCCGCGCCTCCGGACGGCGCGCTACCGCTGGGACAGCGCGTACTGGCTCCGGCTCGACCACCTCGAGAGGCAGGGCGCGTTCGCCGAGCTCGAGGGGAAGCTCCGCGACAAGACCCTCGCCGTCACGACCGACAACGCCGACGCCTTCACGATCCTCGCCGCGGAGCTCGCCCCGATCGCGAGTGAACGGCGTTCACTCTCGGTGGACGGGCAGGCGCTGGGCGAGGTCGGGCTCGCGAGCGACCTGCACCTCGTGCGCGACGGGAAGCGCTGGCGCCTCGCGGACGCGCCGCCGGACGCGACCGGGCGCAAGCGCCACGGGGTCGAGGGGCCGCTCCGCGACGTGTGGAACGGGCCGTTCGTGGTGGTCTGGGGCGCGTCCGATCCGGGCGAGGCCGACGCGAACCGGCTCACGGCGGAGGCGGTGCGGCGCTACAACCCGTGGACGGAGCTCGCGATGCCGATGCTGGCCGACACGGAGGTGACGCCCGAGGATCTGCGCGGGCGCGGCGTGGTCCTCGTGGGCGGCCCGCGCGGGAACCGCGTGGTGCGCGAGATCGCCGACCGCCTGCCGGTCACGTTCGAGCCCGGGGCGCTGGTCTTCGGCGGCAAGCGCTACGCGGGGGACGGGGTCGGGATCAGCACGGTCTTCCCGAGCCCCTTCGACCCCGGGCAGGTGATCGTGCTGCACGCGGGCGTCGGCCCCGAGGGGACGCTCTCGGCGCGCTACCTGCCGGAGTGGGCGCCCGACTGGCTCATCTACGACGACGGGATGCGCGCGACCTGGTGGGACTACTTCCTCGGCAAGCGCCAGGTGCTCGCCGCGGGCTTCTACGACGAGCGCTGGGGGCTCCCATGAGCGAGAGCGCGCTCACGACGCAGGGGATCCTCGACGCCTTCCGCGAGGGGCGCGTCCACGGCCAGCGCGGGCCGGTGGGGGTGGCGGGGGCGCTCTTGACGCCGAAGTCGCTCGTGCTCTTCCTGCCGCACGGGACGGTGCTGAAGCTCCGGCGCCCGCGGCAGGTGCTCGGCGTCGACCAGACGACGCGCTCGCTGCGGGTCTACGGCGCGGAGCAGGAGCTCTGGATCGGGCGGCGCGCGTCGCCCTCGGTCTACCTCGCGGACTGCTCGCTCCAGTACGACGGGGAGCGCTACGAGATCGTCCCGGGCGTGCTCGGCGGCGAGCCGCTCGTCGCGATGCGGCGCCTGCCGGACGAAGGTCGCCTCGACGCGCTCGTGGTCGATCCGGCGACGACCGCCGAGACGCTGCGCCCGATCGCCGCGCTGCTCGCGGACTTCCACGAGGGCTCGCCGCTCCACCGCGCGCACGACGACGGCTACGGCCGCCCCGAGCGCAACGCCGAGCGCTGGGAGCGCGCGCTGACCTCGCTCGCGACGGCCCCGGACGCGCCGCTCACGGCGGACGAGCACGCGCGCCTCGCCGGCGAGACGGGGGAGTGGCTCGCGGCCTGCGAGGGGCACTTCGTGCACCGGATCACGGAGGGCCGGATCCGGCACGCCCACGGCGACGTGCGGCTCGAGCACCTCTACCTCGAGGACGGCGGCGCCGCCGCGTTGATCGACCCCTCGGAGGCCCGCGACGAGCTGCACTGGATGGACACGGCCGAGGAGCTCGGGGCGCTCGGGATGGAGCTCGACGCCGCCGGCCGGCGCGATCTCGCCGAGGAGGTGCTCGACCTCTACGCCGGGCTGACCCAGGATCGCACGCTCCGCTACGTGACGCCGATCTTCAAGCGCCTCGCGGCGATCCGGCGCGCGATCCAGCTGGTCGCGGAGCGCGAGGAGGGCGAGGTCGACGCGGCCGCGAAGGCGCGCTTCTACGTGGACCTCGCGCTGTCCTACGGCGGCTGAGGCGCGACGGGCGAGCGCACGTCGCGGCGCTCAGCGGGTCACAGGCCGAGCGAGCACTGGCGGACGCGCCACTCGTTGTTCGCGGCGGGGTCGCGCGTGAGGAGCACGGGCGTCGGCATGTCCGAGGCCATGTTGACGACGAAGACCTTGATCTCCTGGTCGTCCTTGATCTCCTCGGTGTAGTCGACCTTGAAGACGGGCTTCGTCGGGTCCTCGAGGTAGAGGCGCTTCACGTTGCGGTGCATCGCGTTGAAGTTGAACTGCTTCCAGTTCAGCTCGCTCGCGTGGGTCTGGAGCTGCTGGCTGTGGAGCCACGGCCGGAACTGCTTCCAGGCGACCTCGAAGTCGTCGTTCATCGCGGCCTTGATGATCTGCTGCACGACGTACTCGGGGCTGTCCTTGTCCGGGTCCTCGATCGTCTTCGCCGGCAGGAGGCGCTGGATGTCCTTGCAGCCCGAGGTCGCGACGCCCGCGAGGAGCACGAACAGGGCCAACGAGAAGGCGAGCGCGAGACGGCGCATGGGGGACTCTCCCGGGTTCGGATGGACGACCCGCACCCTATCCCAGAACCGGCCGACGCGACAACGCCAACTGGCCACCGAGGGGGCCGCCCGAGGGGGGCGCGGGGCGCCCGTCAGTACATGAGGGCGTCGAAGGCGCGGGCCTTCTCCGACTTTCTGAGGTGGCGGTAGGCGTCGGTCGCGGGGGCCGGCGCGGCGCGCACCTTGTCGGAGAGCGCCTCGACCTCGTCGGCCTCCTTCGCGAGGACGGCGCCGCCCACGCGGGCGCTGGCGCGGCGGCTCTCCTCGAGGCGGCGGGCGACGAGGGCCTCGGCGGCGGCGCGATCGCCGCGATCGAGGCGCGCCATGACCTGCTCGCGGAGGACGGCGTTGCGCACGCGCTCGACCTTCTCGACGACGGGGCGCCGCTCGGTGCGGGCGACGAGGCGCGGATCGCGCGTGAACGAGACCTTCTTGCCGGGGAGATCGACGCGGCGCGCGCGCTCGTCGGGGCCGCGGTAGGCGACCTGGGCGTCGAAGAGGGGGGCCGCGCCGCGCTCGCGCGGGGGGACCGAGAGCGCGACGAGGACGCGGCGGGTGGCGCCGGCGGCGAGCGCGCTCATGGGGACGCGGACCTCGCGCCCGCGCTGCTCGTGGCGGTAGCCGAAGACCTCGCGCACCTCGACGCCGGGGGCGAGGGCGAGGGAGAGGGTGACGTCGCGCGCGACGGTGTGGCCGATGCCGCGGACCTCGCGGTCGAGGGTCGAGACCATGTCGCGCGGATCCTCGACGTAGTAGTAGTTGCCGCCGCCGTAGACCGCGAGCGAGGTCATGAGATCCTCGTTGTAGTCGTAGCCGACGCCCATCGTGGTGACGGAGACGCCCTCGTCGAACCAGCGATCGGCGAGGTCGACGAGCGCGTTGGGATCGCTCTCGCCGACGGTCGGGCGGCCGTCGGAGATCAGGATCACGCGGGCGAGGTCGCTCGGGCGGTGGCCGCGGACGACCTCGGAGGCGCCGAGGGCGAGGCCGCCGCCGAGGTCGGTGCCGCCGACGGCGGTGAGGCGCTCGATGGCGCGGAGGAGGGCCGCGCGGCCGCGGCGGTCGAGGCGGGTGAGCGGGACCTCGAGGGTCGCGTCGGAGGCGTAGCTCACGAGCGTGACGGCGTCGCCGTCCTCGAGCTCGTCGACGAGCGAGGCGGCGGCGGCGCGGGCGGCGTCCATCTTCGGGCCCTCCATGGAGCCCGAGCGGTCGACGACGAGGGCGACGGTGACGGGGGCGCGCTCGACGGGGGCGTCGTCGCGGCCGGTGACGTCCACGAGGACGTAGACGGTGGCGTCGTCGTCGACGAGGACGTAGTCGCTCTCGGTGGCGACGTCGACGATGACGAGGTCGTCGTCGTCGGAGACGGCGACGAGTTCGGGCTCGTCGGGGTCGGCGGGGTCGTCGGGCGGGTCGATCTCGCGGAGGTTCCCGTGGCCGTCGTCGACGACGTAGACGGTGCGGGTGCAGCCGATGAGCGCGAGCGCGCCGACGGCGAGCAGGAGGGGGAGGCGTGCCATGGGGACCTCGGGCGGACGATGGGGACCCGAATGGGACGGCCCGGGGCGCGGATGGATCTGCGGGAGACGAAAAAAGTACGGCCGACACGGGGTGTGTCATTTGGCACAGGCTCGCGGGAAGGGGGGGCCCGCAAGTGGGCGTCCCAGCGCGCCGCGCGCGCTCCCTGCGGCTGGCACGGGCCGTGCTAAGTACATCGGCACATCCACACGCCCCGCTGGAGCCAGTCATGTTCCGCAAGATCCTGATCCCGACCGATTTCTCCGACTGCAGCCGCCGCGCGCTCGACGTCGGCCTGCGGCTCGCCGACACCTTCGACGCGCAGGTCATCTGCCTCCACGCCGCGGGTGACGTGAGCCAGTCCGACTTCTCCGCGGAGCTGATGGACCACGTCGGCGAGAGCCTCGCCACGGCCGAGGCGCGCGTCACGCGGGCGGCGAGCGAGCGCCTCACGCGCTTCATGGCCGAGGGCGACTCGAAGGGGCTCGCCGCGAAGGACATCGAGGTGCGGGTCGCGACGGGCGCCCCGGACGCGCGGATCCTCGAGGTCGCCGACGAGATCGGCGCCGACCTCATCGTCATCGGGACGCACGGCCGCACGGGCCTCCGCGACCAGATCCTCGGCTCGACGGCCGAGCGCGTGTCGCGGCGCGCCAACTGCTCCGTGATGACCGTGAAGCCCGAGGGCTACCCCTTCCTGCGGACCTGAGCCGGTACGCCGCCCAGCGCCCGCGCCACCTCGTCGACCCCCCGGAGGCCACCATGCGCGCGCTCGACATCATGACCGAGGACGTCATCACCACGACGCGGAACGCGACGATCGGCGACGCCCTCGAGCTCATGTACGGCAACGACATCCGACACCTGCCCGTGGTGCGTGATCGCACGCTCATCGGGATCCTGAGCGACCGGGACCTGCGCGGCGTGTTCCTGCCGGACCCCGACGACCCGGGCGTCATCGACGTGCACCAGCTCGACGTGCGGGTCACGGAGCTCATGACCGGGAACCCCGTGTCCGTGGGGCCCGAGACCGACATCGACGAGGTCATCGAGGTGATGATCGACAACCGCGTCGGCGCCGTGCCCGTCGTCACGGGCGACGAGCTCGTCGGGCTCGTGAGCTACGTGGACGTGCTCCGGGCGGCGATCGGCAAGCTCTGACTCCGGGCTTGGATTCCGGGTAACGTGGCGATTCCTTTCGGTAACCACGGAGACACGGAGACACGGAGGGAGGAGGGAGAGGGCGGGAGAGCGCGGGGCGCGGCCGCTGCGCTCCCGCTACCGGTAACGTGTTGAATCCGTTCGGTAACCACGGAGACACGGAGACACGGAGGTAGGAGGGAGAGGGCCGCTCCGCTCCCGCTACCGGTAACGTGTTGAATCCGTTCGGTAACCACGGAGACACGGAGACACGGAGGGCGGAGGGAGAGGGCAGGGGAGAGCGCGGGACGCGGCCGCTGCGCTCCCGCCACCGTAACGTGCTGAATCCGTTCGGTAACCACGGAGACACGGAGGGAGGAGGGAGAGGGCGCGGCCTCGCTCTACTCCTGGATTGGCCCTGCGTTCCTGGAGGGCGTGGTTCGGGGCAACTCGCTGATTCTTTGGGGGAACCACGGAGGCACGGCGGCACGGAGGGGGCAGTGGAGTGACCGGCCCGCGGGCCTGATCGCGCGCCGACGCGCGGAGGGGAGCGCTGCTAGGGCGCGGCCGTCGCCTCCTCCCTCTCGTCGAGCCAGCTCCTCGGCAGCACCAGGACCGGGCGCCTCGCGAGCTTCACGAGGCGGTTCGAGGTGCTCCCCAGGAAGAAGCGCGCGATCGTGCCCTTGCCCGTCGCGGGGACCACGTAGAAGCCGGCGCCCAGCTTCTCGGCCTGCGCCTCCACCGCCTCCGCCGGCGACGCGCCGTCCACCACGAGCTGGTGCTCGCGGTCGATGCCCACCGGGCTCGCGAGCTCCGCGAGCCGCGCCACCGCCTGGAGGCGCATCCTCCACCCCACGCGGCGCAGGAGGTCGTTCGCGTCGGCCTTCAGGTAGTCGGCCATGTTCGGGAAGTCGAGCGCGTGCACCACGTAGAGCGCCGCCTCGAGCTTCCGCGCCCAGTCGCGCGCCGCGCGGATCGCGTGCGTCGCGCTCTCGTCGAGGTCCACCGGGGCCACCACCGGGCCGAAGTCCACCGGCCGCGCCGTCGGCAGCGTCACCTCCGGCGGGATCGCGATGACCGGCATCGTCGCCGCCTTCAACACGCGCCGCGATGTCGAGCCGAGCAGGTGCTGGTCGAGGGCCTCGCTAGAGCGCTGCGCGATCGCGATGGCGCCGAGCCCGTTGTCGGTGGCGTACGGCACGAGGACGTCGCGCGCCCGGCCCTGAAGGACCTGCACGTCCGGGGCGTCGAGGCCGGCCCGCGAGAGCGCCTCGGCGAGGCTGCGGAGCCCCTGCTCGCGCAGCGACACGATGTGGTCGAGGTACTCGCGCGCCTCGGCGGAGTCGTGGATCGAGACCGTCGCCAGCTCGTCGACGTGGACGTAGGTCGCCGGGATGTCGAGGCGCTGGGCGAGGAGGCCCGCGAAGGTCGCCACCCGGATCGAGCGCGGCGAGAGGTCCGTCGCCACCAGCAGGGATGTCAGCTCCACGTGCTCCTCCTGTCCCAACGGCGGCGTGCACCGCCGCCACGCCCCGATTATGCCACGGACGCCGCCGGCCCGCACCGCGCGCGAGCGCTCTCGTGATAGTGTGCTATATGGCACAAATGGTGTGTGTGATGACGCACACGTCCCGCTGAGATGGGCTCGGAATGCGCTTCCGCGAGTGGCGCGGAACTTGCTCACCGTGCCAACGCGCTCACTGAGGAGGCAGACCATGGCAACCCGCTGGCTCGTCGCATACGACTTCTCGCCCCAGGCCGAACACGCCGTCGAGGTCGCCGTCGCGCAGCTCGTCCCCCGCGACGGCGAGCTCATCCTCGCCCACGTCCACCGGCCGCTCTCGAGCTCCTTCGGCGCCGAGTTCGCCTCGCTGAGCCCCGCCTTCACCGAGGTCGAGGTGACCGTGGCGGAGGCGGCGACGGCGCGCCTCAAGAGCATCGCCGACCGCCTCGCCGGCCAGTACCCGGGCCTGAAGATCCAGACCCTCGTCGGCTCCGGCGACCCGGCCGAGGTCATCGCGTCGATGGCCGCGGACGAGGAGGTCGAGCAGATCGTCGTCGGCTCCCACGGGCGCCGCGGCCTGAAGCGCTTCTTCCTCGGCTCGGTCGCGGAGCGCGTGGTCCGCGAGGCCGACCGCAACGTCCTCGTCGTCAAGACCCCGAACCCCGACGAGTAGGAGTCACGCCATGTCGATGAACCCCAGTCACACCGACGTCGCGTCGCACGGCGGCTCCCGGAGCCCGCGCGTCGAGCGCGCCGCGCAGCGGGTTCTCGTCTGCGACGACGAGGAGCTCATCCGCTGGTCCCTGAGCGAGCATCTGCGCGGCGAGGGCTACGTCGTCGACACCGTGTCGAACGGGCGGGAGTGCCTCGACGCGGCGCTGCGCGAGTCGCCGGACGCCATCGTCCTCGACCTCAAGATGCCCGTGATGGACGGCATGACCTGCCTCCAGAAGCTGCGCGAGGGCGGCGTCACCGCGCCGGTCGTCGTGATCACGGCGCACGGCGCCGTCGAGTCGGCCATCGAGGCGACCCGCCTCGGCGCGTCCGCGTACCTCTCGAAGCCGTTCGACCTGCGCGAGGTCAGCCTCAAGCTCGAGCAGGCCATCGAGAAGGACCGCGTCGCGGCCGAGGTGAGCTACCTCCGCGGGCGACAGTGGAGCGGCTACGGCTCGATCGTCGGGCGCTCGGCGTCGATGCGGAGCGTGTTCGACATGCTCCGCCGCATCGAGGAGGTCGACGCGCCGACCGTGCTCATCACGGGGGAATCGGGCACCGGCAAGGACCTCGTGGCGCAGGCCGTGCACAACGGCGGCCCGCGGAGCGGCGCGCCCTTCGTCGAGATCGACTGCGCCTCGCTCCCCGAGAACCTCATCGAGTCGGCGCTCTTCGGGCACGAGCGCGGCGCGTTCACCGACGCGAAGCAGATGAAGCGCGGCCTCTTCGAGGTGGCGCGCGGCGGCACGATCTTCCTCGACGAGATCGGCGAGATGAGCCCGAGCATGCAGGCCAAGTTCCTGCGCGCCCTCGAGAACCGGCGCTTCAAGCGCGTCGGCGGCGTGGTCGACCTCCCGCTCGACGCCGGCATCATCGCGGCGACGAACCGCGATCTCGCCATCGAGGTCGAGCGCGGGCGCTTCCGGCAGGACCTCTACTACCGGCTCGCCATCATCCCCATCAACCTGCCGGCGCTGCGGCAGCGCGCCGACGACATCCCGCTCCTCGTCGGCCACTTCATCGAGCACTTCAGGAAGCGCGTCGCGTGCAGCCTCGAGGGGGTCGACCCGAGCGCGCTCGAGGCGATGGTGCGCTACTCCTGGCCCGGCAACATCCGCGAGCTCAGGAACGTCATCGAGCGCATCGTCATCCTCCACCGCGACGACACGATGCTGCGCCTCGGGCACCTGCCGCCGGAGATCCGCTTCGGGCAGGCCGCGCCGACGATGGCGGGGCGCGGTGGCTTCGTGCTCCCCGACGAGGGGGTGAACCTCGAGGACGTCGAGCGTAGCCTGCTCCAGCAGGCCCTCGACCGCACGCACGGCAACCAGACGGCCGCCGCGCGCCTCCTCGGGATCACGCGCTACGCGCTGCGCTACCGCATGGAGAAGTTCGACCTCGGCAAGTGAGGACGCCGCGCCGCGAGCCGGCGTCGCGAGCGGCTCAGCGCTTGCGCGCGGCCTTCGCGGGCGCGATCTCGTCGGCGCCGACCGGGCGCGGCAGGACCAGGCTGAAGCGGGTTCCGCCGCCCTCGAGGCGCTCGATCTCGACGGAGCCGCCGTGCGCTTCGGCCGTCTGCCGGACGACGGCGAGGCCGAGCCCGGTGCCGGCGATCTTCGTCGTGAAGAAGGGCTGGAAGACGTCGACCCCCTCGGGGAGGCCCGGGCCCTGGTCGCTCACCGAGAGCGTCACGTGGCGCTCGCGCTGCCCGACCTCGACGACGACGGTGCCGCGCTCCTCGTTGGCCTGCACCGCGTTGATGAGCAGGTTCAGGAGCGCCTGCCCGAGGAGCTCGGGGTCGGCGACGATGGTGAAGTCCTTGCCGCGGAGCTGGACCTCGACGTGCTCGTAGCGCGGGTCGTTGGTCACGACCATCATCGGGTGGGCGACGACCTCCTTCGTGCTCACGGGGCGGAGCTGCGCCACGCGCGGGCGCGCGAAGGAGAGGAGCGCCGTGAGCGACTGGTTCAGCGCGAGGACGCGCTCGCGGATGTCGCCGAGGATGCGGACCTCGGAGCTGTCCGCCGGGAGGCGCTTCGAGATGACCTGGATGGCGCCGGAGATGCCCGCGAGCGGGTTCTTGACCTCGTGGGCGATGACGGCGGCCATCGTGCCGAGCTGCGCCATCGTCTCCTTCTGGACGAGGAGCGACTCGACGCGCTTGCGCTCGGTGATGTCGGTGCGGATGGCGAGGTACTGGCGCGGCTTCCCGGTGCGGTCCATCAGCGGGACGATGGTCGTGTCGACCCAGTAGAAGGTGCCGTCTTTGGCGCGGTTGCGGATCTCGCCGCGCCAGACCGAGCCGCGCCCGATGGTGCGCCAGAGGTTCCGCATGAACTCCTTCGGGTGGTAGCCGGAGTTCAGGATCCGGTGGTCGGCGCCGAGGAGCTCGTCGCGCTCGTACTTCGAGATCTTGCAGAAGCGGTCGTTCACGTAGGCGATGACGCCCTTCACGTCCGTGATGGCGACGATGCTGGCCTCGTCGATCGCGTACTTCAGGTCGGCGAGCTCGATGTTCGCCTGCGCGAGGCTCGCGTTGGAGCGCTCGAGCTCGCGGTTCGCGGCCTCGAGCTCGCCGATCGTCGCTTCGCGTCCGTGTCCGTGTTCGTCGCTCGCCACGCCCCAATCCACCCCGTCGAGGCTAGGTTCGTCCCTCGGGTGGCTCGGCCGGGAGGCCACCGCGACGGCTACTTCAAGAGGACGTATAGCCCGAAACCGACCGTATCGCGACCCCAAGCGAAGTATCCGTCGCGCCAGCGGCGGACGCGCTCGCGGAAGGCGGCTGCGTGGGTGTCGCCGGGGCTCGCGCGGAGGAAGCGCTCGACGGCGCGCGTGCCCATGCCCTCGTGGTGGTCCATCTCGTCGACGCTGCTCGCGACGACGTAGAGGGGGGTGAAGCCCTCCGCGAGCGCGAGCGCGACGAGCTCGGCGTGGGTCGTGTAGGTGTCGGGGCCGACGCCGAGGAGCTCGAGGTAGTCCGGGTGCGGCTCGCGCATCCAGAAGCGCTGCCCGAAGAGGACGACGCCGCCGGAGCGGACGAGGGCCCAGGTGCGGCGCATCGTCTCCGCGACGTCGCCGAAGGGGTTGGCGTCGACGCAGACGACGAGGTCGTGGGCGTCGTTGGGGAGGTCGAGCTCGTAGGGCTCGGCGTCGACGACCTCGACCTCGAGGTCGGGGACGCGCGTCGCGGCCTCGCCGTGGACGCGGGCCGCGTAGCTCGGGTTCTGCTCGATGGCGCGCGCGGAGCCGCCGTACTGCTCGAGGATGCGGACGAGCACCTCGCCGTTCGTGGCGGCGAGGTCGAGGACGCGCGGGTTCTCCGGGAGCTCGAGCAGATCGATGGCCCGGTCGAGCTTCGCGGCGCCGATGGGCGCCGTGAACTCGAGGTCTGCGGTGGCGATGGCGTTGTACTTGTGCACCGTGGGCCGCTTTCCGCTCGGGGGGGCACCTCGAGCTTGCCCGAGGTCCGGGATCTTGTCGAAGTTTCGGGGACTCGCGGGCAGAGACGGCGGCGGGGGCTGCGTCTCGGGCGGCTCCGCTGGCGCCCGGGCGGCGGATCCGCGATGATCCGGCGATGACGCCGACCACGCCGCGCACGCTGTCCGCGCTCGCGCTCGCGCGCGCCGACGCCGCCCCCGACGCGGTCGGCTATCGGTTCCTCGACGGCCGCGGCGAGGTCGCCGCGGAGCTCACCTACGGCGGGCTCGCGGCGGCCGCGGAGCGCGCGTGGCGGCCTCGCTCACGGGGCGGGTCGAGCCTGGGGACGCCGCGCTGCTCGTGTTCCCGCCGGGGCTCGATTACGTGGCGGGGCTCTTCGGCGCGTGGGCCGCGGGGGCGGCGCCGGTGCCGTGCTACCCGCCGGGGCCCGGGCGGCCGGCGGAGGCGGCGGCGCGTATGGCGGCGGTCGCGGGGGCGCGGGTCGGGCTCACGGCGCCGGGGTTCGCGGGGTTGATGGCGGCGGCGCTGCTGCCGGCTCGCGTGGGTGGAGGTCGCGGCGGCGGGCGAGGGCGATGGGGGGCTGCGCGGCGGCCGGCGGTGTCGGCGGGGGACGTGGCGCTCCTCCAGTTCACCTCGGGGTCGACGGCGCACCCGCGGGCGGTGCGCGTGACGCACGAGAACCTCCTCGCGAACCTCGCGGTCATCGCGCGGCGTTTCGGTCACGACCCGGGCGCGCGCGGGTGATCTGGCTCCCGCCCTACCACGACATGGGCCTCGTCGGCGGGATCCTCGAGCCGCTCCACAGCGGCTTCCCGGTGTGGCTGATGTCGCCGCTCGACTTCCTGCGGCGGCCGGCGCGGTGGCTCGAGGCGGTGTCGCGCTATCGGGCGACGACGAGCGGCGGGCCCGACTTCGCGTACGCCCTCGCGGCCGCGCGGGTCGACGACGAGACGCTCGCGGGGCTCGACCTCCGGTCGTGGCGCGTCGCGTTCTCGGGGGCCGAGCGCGTGCGGCCGGCGACGCTCGCGCGGTTCGCGGCGCGGTTCGCGGGGCGGGCTTCGACGCGGGCGCCTTCCACCCGTGCTACGGGCTCGCGGAGGCCACGCTCTACGCGGCGGGGCGGCAGGGGCGCGCAGGTGCACCCCAGCGCGCCCGGGCTCGTGAGCTGCAGGGTGGTCGCCGAGGGGCACGCGCTGCGGATCGCCGACCCGGAGACGGGCGAGGAGGTCGGCGCGGACGAGGTCGGCGAGGTGCAGCTGCGCGGGCCGTCGGTGGCGGCGGGCTACCTGGGGCGGACGAGGACGGGCGCTTCGCGCGGCCGGGGCCGGGCGGCGAGGTGTGGCTCGGCACGGGCGACCTCGGGCGGGTGCGGGACGGCGAGCTCTACCTCGTGGGGCGGCGCGCGCGACGCTCAAGGTGCGCGGGCGAGCGGTGCAGGCCGAGGACGTGGAGGAGGTCGCGGCGAGGGCGGCGCCGGCGCTCCGGGCGGGCGCGTGGCGGCCTTCGGCGACGACGACGGCGAGCGGGAGCGGCTGGTCGTCGTGGCGGAGGTGCGGGACGGCGCGGCGGTCGCGGTGGGCGAGGTGGCGCAGGCCATCGACGAGGCGCTCGCGCGGGAGCTCGGCGTGGGGCTCGACGAGCTCGCGCTCGTGGGGGCGGGGGAGCTCGCGCTCACATCGTCGGGGAAGCTGCGGCGCGGGGTGTGTCAAAACGCACACCAGACGGGGACGCTGGCGGTGACGGCGCGGTGGCGGGGGTGACGGGGTGCTCCGTGGGCGCGGCGGGTAACCACGGAGACACGGAGACACGGAGGTCGGAGGGAGGAGGGGAGGAGGGAGGAGACGAGGTCTCGGGCCCCTTCCGAGGGGAACCACGGAGCACGGAGGCACGGAGGGTTCTGGGAAGCGCTGCATCTCTCTCACCTTTCATGATCTGGGAGGTGGGGAGGCGCGACAGCGTCCCCGAGTCCCGAAGGGCCGCGCTCCCTCCGTGCCTCCGTGCCTCCGTGGTTGTCCCCCTTTGGGCACACCACATCGCGTTCGCCTCACCCGCTCTCCCCTCCTCCCCTCCTCCCTCCGTGCTCTCCGTGTCTCCGTGGTGAAAAAGGTAACAGTCCCAACGCCGTGTCTCCGTGGTGAACGCCAGATACCACAACACCACCAACGCCTGACGCGACCCCGAGACCCCCAAACGGCGAGAGCCGCGCCGGTCCCGAAGGTCCGACGCGGCTCCCAGCCTCGTCTCAGGTCGTCAGCCCTGCGTTACTGCAGGTTGCACGACATCGAGCCGGCGTCGCAGGTGGCCCCGAAGAGCTCCTGGCACTGCGCGTCACCCCAGATCTGCGTGCTCGCCGCGCCCGTGTTGCAGTTCGGGAGGCACAGATCGTTGGTGAAGATCCCGATGATGCACTGGGCCTTGCCCGTGCCACCGAAGTCCGAGTCGCAGTCCGCCTGCTCCTGGCAGAACGTGATGCACGTCGCCGCGGCGCAGATGCCGCCGTGCGTGCAGACGCCCGCCGTGAAGATGCCGGAGTCGTCGCCGCAGGCCGCGCCCGGGTCGACGCTCTGGAGGGCCACCGGGCCGCGCTGCTCGCAGACGCCCGAGCCCGTGTTGCAGGACAGCTGGTTCATCGCGTCGGCGCTCTGGCCGTCGTCGTAGGTGCCGCCCTGGATGCAGCTCGCCGCGTTCGTGCAGGCCGCACCGGCGCTCGCCGTCGCCGTGATGCTGTAGGTCACGTTGCCCGAGCCGAGGCCGTCCTCGGTGTCGTACGCGTAGAGGTCGACGAGGAGGTAGTACGTGCCGTTCGGGACCGCCTGGAGCTTGATCTGCTCCGTGCCGCCGCCGTACCAGCCGGCGCCGAGGCCGACGCCGTCCGGGCCGATGACGTAGAGGTCCATGTCGTCGTTGGTCGTCCAGGTGATGTTGGCCGACAGGTTGTTCTTGCCCGACGCGTCGTTGAGCTCGATCTTGTACCAGTCCATGTTGCCCTGGCAGGCGGCCTGGCCCGTGACGGCCGTGCCCGAGGTCAGCGCCTGCGCGTTCGTGCGCGAGTTGTCCGTGTCGGAGCCGCACTCGTCGGCCTTCTCGGCGTTGCACACGAGGACCGGGCCGTTGACCGGGAGCGTGAGCCCGCAGACCTCGCCCGTCGGGCAGTCGCCGTCGACGCGGCAAGCGCCGGCCTTCGACATCTTGACCGTGTAGTCCACGTCCGCCGGGGCGTCGCGGAAGTCGAGGAGGTCGAGGTACACGTAGTAGGTGCCCGCCGTGCCGGCGAAGAACTCGTTCAGGTCGATGTTGCTGTCACCCGACATGTCCTGCACGTCGAAGACCACGCCGCCCGGGGCGACGAGGCTCGCGACGAGGAACACGTCCTCCGGGAGGTTCGCGGCCACGTTCGCGAGGAGCGTGTCGCCCGCGGCGAGGTCGACCTTGAAGACGTCGATGTCCGAGTCACAGATCTTGCCCGAGAACGAGCCGTTGGTCGCGATGGCCGAGAACTCCTTGGCCGTCGCGTCGCTGTGGCTGTCCGGCGCGGCGTCCTCGGCCGTGCTCTGGCCGCAGCTCGGCGTCGCGTAGCTACGGCACTCCTGCGCCGCCGCGAGCGTCACGTCGTCGATGCCGACGTAGCAGATCTCGCCGCCCGTGCAGTCGGCGTCGGCGCTGCAGGCCGTCGCCTTCGAGAAGACGAGCTGGTAGTCCGCCGAGGACCCGTCGTACTCCTGCACCACGAGGATGTACGTCCCGGCCTCCTCGACCGTGTAGACGATGTCCTCGAAGGCGTCCTCGCTCGCCGAGAAGTCGACCTCGTTCTCGTCCGCGACCGACCCCTTGTAGAGGTACATGTCGAGGTCGTCGACGCCGCCCGACGTCCCGTTGGCCGGGTCGACCGCGTCGATGATCATCGAGATCTTGAGGATCTCGCCCGCCTGCGCGGTGGTCGAGAAGTAGTCGTAGACGTTCGGGCAGGCGTGGTACGTCTGGCCGTCGACGCCGGAGAGCGGCGCGGGGGCCGCCTCGGTGCCCGCCGAGTTGTCGTCCTCGCAGGCCGGCGTGACCGTGTCGGTGCCGCCCGTGTCGGTCGTGCCGGTGTCGGTCGTGCCGGTGTCGGTCGTGCCGGTGTCGGTCGTGCCGGTGTCGGTCGTGGTCGTCGTGTCGGTCGTGGACGTGGTGTCCGTCGTCGAGGTCGTGTCGTTCGAGCTCGTCGTGTCACCCGACGGGTTACCGTTGCCATCATCGCCACACGCCGCCCAGGAGCCGGCGAGGAGCGTCACAGCGCACATGAGTGCTAGGCGGCGCATACTGAAAATCCTTGTGAGCAGGGGTACCTTCTGTCGCTCTTCGAGCGGGGCTATCTAACCCACCGATCCGGACGTGTCGATTCAAATCCTGTGTCGGACCGCCCACCGCCCCCCGCTCCGGCGCGCCCGCTCGCCCTGCGGAAACCGCGCCCTGCGCGGGGTTCCTTTTCGCGAACGATCGGACGCGTCATCCGCGCTCGGCGACCGCGGCGAGGAGCTCGGCGTGCGCCGCCGCCACCTCGGTCCAGCCGTGACGCGCGATCGCCACCCCGTGCCCCGCCGCGCCGAGCCGCGCCGCCAGCGCGCGATCCGCGAGGAGCCGCCCGACCGCGGCCGCGAGCGCCCCCGCGTCGCCGACCGGGGCGACGAGCCCGCTCACGCCGTGCACGACGAGCTCCGGGAGCGCCCCCGCGTCCGTGGCCACGACCGGCACCCCGCGCGCCATCGCCTCGAGCGCCGCGAGCCCGAATGTCTCGTAGCGGCTCGGCACGAGCGCCACGGTCGCCGCGTCGTAGCGCGCTTCCAGCGCCTCCGGCGCGAGCCAGCCCGCGAGCTCGACCCGCGCCGCGACCGCGAGCGCCTCGAAGCGCGCCCGCCAGCGCCGCTCCGCGCGCGCGTTCGCCGGCACGCCCCCCGCGACCACGAAGCGCGCCCCGGGCGTCGCCGCGCCGACGCGCGCGATCACCTCGAGGAGCGTGTCCGTGCCTTTCAGATCGTCGAAGCGACCCGCGTAGAGGACGGTGGGCGCGCCCTCGGCGCCGGCCGGGTGCTGCGCGCGCGGCGACGCCGAGCCCCAGCGCCCGCACCCGCCCCGCCGCGCCCGGGTGGTGCGCGACGAGCCGCGCCGCGCAGTCCGCGGACGGCGCGACGATCGCCGCCGCCTCCTCCGCGATCGCCAGCTCCTGCGCCACGAGGCTCGCGTGCCGCTCGGCGACGCCGCGCACGCGGTTCTGCTCGGCGTGGAGCACGTGGACGTACAGGGCGGCGGGCGCCCTCGGCGCGAGCTCGGCCGCGAGCGGCCACAGCATCCCGTCGTGGACCGCGACCACCGTCGGCGCGAACGCCGCCGCGAAGGCCCGCGCCGCGTCGAGGTCCGCCGGGCCGCGGGCGCGGAAGATCCCCGGCCGAGCGCGTCGCGGGTCGGCGGCGGCGGCCCGCCCGGGCGCGGACCGCGCGTCGGGCGCCAGTCGTCGCAGGAGACGACCGCGGTCGGTTGGCCGGCGGTCGCGAGCGCCGCCGTGAGCCCCTCGACCGCCCACGAGAGGCCGCCACGCGCGGCCGGCGGGAGGTCGCGCGTCACGTGCATGACGCGCTGCGTCATGCCCCGAGACCCGCCAGGATCGAGGTCGCGCCGCGCGGCGGCCGCGGACCGGCGGCCCAGGTGAACCACTCCTCCGCGAGCATCGCGTCGATGAGCCCGGGCATCAGGAACGCGCGCGGGTCGCCGCTCGGGAGCTGCGTCCCGTGGGCCGCGAGCGCCGCGAGCTTCACGTCGGCCACCGCGCGGATGTCGACGACGACGTCGGCCGCCTCGCGCGCGATGCCGAGCACCGCGGGCGGCGGCTCGGCCAGGATCCGGCGCCGCGCGCGCTTCGCGAGGGCGTCGCGGAACGGCGCCCACAGATCCCGCGGGAACGCCGCCTGCAGCAGCGTCGGCGGGGCGTCGCGGCGGCGGACCGCGGCCGCCACGAGGCCCGTGGCCGCCACGTGGTCCGCGTGCCCGTAGGCGCCGTCGTCGCCGAGGGTGACGACCACGTCGGGCGCGACGTCGTCGAGGAGGGCGTCGAGCGCGCGCGCCGCGACCTCGCCCGGGACGCCCTCGACGCCGCCGTCGGGCCAGCCGAGGCAGCGCGGGGGCAGGGCGCCGAGGCGCCGGCAGCTCTCGGCGAGCTCCGCCTCGCGCCGCGCGCCGAGGGCCGCGCCCGAGAGGCCGGTCGCGCGGTCCTGCCCGGCGTCGCCGCGGGTGAGGGCCGCGACATGGACGCGAGCGCCCGCGCGCGCGGCGAGCGCGAGGGCGCCGCCGAAGGGGTAGACCTCGTCGTCGGGGTGCGGGATGACCGCGAGGACCGTCGGGGCCGCCGCCATCGCGTGCGTCAGTGGAGCGTCGGCCGCAGCGGCTGCGACCGGACGATCTCCGCCTCGACCGTCAGGAGCTCGTCGAGCCGCGCGTCGACCTCCGCCGCCGGGAAGCGTCCCTTCGCGAGCCGCACGAAGAGCGCGTGGTGGCGCGCCTCGCAGCGCGTCAGCTCCTGGTAGAAGGTCTTGAGCTCCCCCTCGGGGAGGGCGTCGGCGAGCATCGAGAAGCGCTCGCAGCCGCGCGCCTCGACGACGCCGAAGGCGAGGAGGCGGTCGAGGAGGTAGCCGCCGACGTCGGCCTTGCGCGTGGCCTTCAGGAGCGCGTTCATGTAGGCGTCCGGCCCGTCGAAGCCGAGCCGCCCGCCGCGCGCCTTGATGAGCTCGTGCACGTCGCGGAAGTGGCCGAGCTCCTCCTGCGCGAGCGCGATCATCGCGTCGACGATCTCCGTCTCGCGCGGGTTCTGCCGCGCCATGAGGAGGGCCGTGTGCGCGACCTTCCGCTCGTTGTGCGCGTGATCCGAGAGGAACCCGTCGAGATCGGCGAGGACCAGGTCGGACCAGTGGCCCGGCGTGTCGTAGCGAAGCCTCAACATGGCGCGGGTGACTACCGCGAGCGGCGCCGGAAGGCCAGCGTCCGGTGGGTGCGCGCGTCACCGACCGATGATTCCCGCCCCCGGGTTCGTGTTTCCGTACCCGGTTTTCCCTTCCCGAACGCGGTGCCGAGGGCCCGAGAGCGTAGGTTCCGCCGCATGATCCTCCTCGTCGCCACCGCCACCGGAGTCTACGCCGCGCCCGCCTCCGAGCGGGCCGACGCGCGCCCGACGCCCCGTGGCCCCGCCCTCGTCCTCCGCCCGCCCCGCCGCCTCGCCGTCCGCGTCACCCGCCGCCGCCCCTCCGGTCGCCGCTGATTACGGCGCCGGTGACACCCGGTGACCCTGGGACGTCCCCTGGGACACCCTCGGTGCTTACGCTGCGAGACCCGCATGGATGGCCGATGTCAGCCCTGGCACAGGGGTTGCGATGGGTGTCTCCGTCCCCCGGGACGCGCTACCCCCACCCGACGACGGAGATGACGACGATGCGGCGATTCCTCACGGTGCTCACGATGGCGATGACGATGGCGGCGGCGACGGCGACGACGGCGAGCGCCGTGGACGTCCGCAACGAGGACGCCACCGAGCGGGTCGTCACGGTCACGTCGAGCGCGATGACGACGCGCGTCTTCCTGCCGCCGCGCTCCCTCGCCATCGTGATCTGCGTCGGGACGTGCAAGTTCCGCATCGAGGGGCAGGCGACGGCCGTCGAGGCAGGCCGGAGCGACGTCGTCACCATCCAGGACGGCGCGCTCAGCGGCCCGGCGCCGGCGGTCGCGAGCCGCTGAGGCGCCTCCTGGGCGGCGGAGCGGCCGAGCCTGTCGCCTCCCGCCACGATCTGTCCACACGCCCGGAGACGCCGTCCCGGCGGCGCTCCGCCGCGGTCCACCGAAGGGAAAAGCGAGGAAAAGTCAGGGCCCGCCCGAGTTCCCCCTTGCGCCGAGCCCGGGATCTTTGGCTTCCTGTACGCCCGAACTCCTCGCGAGCTCCCGTTACATCCCTTCGGAGAACGACATGCTGGTGCGAACCGCGCCCTGGGCCGCCGTGTGCCTCGGGCTCTCCCTGCTCTTCCTCTCCGCCCCGGGCTGCGACTCCGGGAGCAACCTCGACGGCCAGCTCGTGCTCGTCCGCCCCGAGCTCCGCGACCTCAAGCTCCTCTCGCTCAAACCCGACAGCGGCCCGCTCACCGGCGGCACGCTCGTCGTGATCGCGGGTGAGGGCCTCGACCCCGAGATGACCGTCACCTTCGGCGGCACCGAGGGGACCCAGCTCGCGGTCGGCGGCGACTCCCTCGCGGCGCTCCGCACGCCGGCCGGCGCCGACGCAGGCGCGGTCGACGTGGTCGTGACGCGCCCCGACGGGCAGACCGCCACGTTCTCCGGCGGGTTCACCTACGAGGAGGACGTCGCGACGCTCCTCGTCACCGAGGTCACGCCCAACGAGGGCGGGCTCTCGGGCGGGATGGAGGTCGTGGTCGTCGGCAAGGCCTTCGAGGACGGCGCGGAGGTCATGTTCGGGGACAAGAAGGCCATCGGCGTGCGGGTGCTCTCGCCGGAGAGCCTCGTCGCGACGGTGCCGGCGGCCGACGCCATCGGGTTCGTGGGCGTCACGGTGCGCCTCCCCGACGGGCGCAGCCACACGCTCGACCAGGCGTTCCGCTACGTCGCGGAGACGCCGGCCGGGAAGCTCGACGTCATCGGCGTCATCCCGGCGTCGGGCCCGCTCGAGGGCGGCAACGTCGTGACCGTCGAGGGGCGCGGCTTCGTCGACGGCGCGATCGTCAAGATCGGCGGGGTGCTCTGCACCGAGGTGCGCGTGCTCGGCGCGACCGCGATCACGGCCGTCGTGCCGGCCGGGAACGGCCCCGGGCTCGTCGAGGTGCGGGTCGAGAACCCGGCGACCGAGGGCTCGCTCGACACCACCGTCGCGTGGCTCGACGAGGCGTACCGCTACGAGCCGGCCTCGGCGCTCGCGGTGCTCTCGGTGATCCCCGGGTCGGGCCCGCTCGAGGGCGGCAACACCATCACGATCGAGGGGCGCGGCTTCGAGGACGGCGCCACGGTCAAGCTCGGCGGCATCGCCGCGACCGACGTGCGCGTGCTCGGCGACACGGCGATCACCGCGACCGCGCCGCGCGGGAACGGCCCCGGCCTCGTGGACGTGCGCGTGGAGCTGCCGTCGGTCGGCGGCGGCGACCCGCCGCTCCGGACGGCCGTGCTCGACGACGCCTACCGCTACGGCGACGAGCCCGGGCTCAGCGTCGTCGGGGTGATCCCCGGCTCCGGCCCCGTCGAGGGCGGCAACACCATCACCATCGAGGGCACGGGCTTCGAGGAGGGCGCCGCCGTCAAGGTCGGCGGCGTGCTCGCGAGCGAGGTGCGCGTGCTCGGCTCGACGGCGATCACCGCGGTCGCCCCGCCGGGGAACGGCCCCGGGCTCGTCGAGGTGCGCGTCGTGCTGCCGCTCCCGGACGGCGCGAGCGAGGCCCCCGAGGCCGGGCTCGACAACGCCTACCGCTACACCACGGTCAGCACGGACTTCGCCGTGCTCTCGGTGATCCCGGCGAGCGGCCCGCTCGGCGGCGGCAACAGCGTCGCGATCGAGGGGCGCGGCTTCGGCGAGGGCGCGACCGTGCAGATCGGCGGCAAGGCCGCGACCAACGTGCGCGTGCTGGGCGCGACGGCGATCACGGCCGACGCGCCGGCCGGCAACGGCCCCGGGCTCGTCGACGTGCGCGTCGTGCTGCCGGCCGTCGGCGGCGGGACGGCCCCGTCGGCGACGCTCGAGGAGGCGTACCGCTACGAGGGCGCCACCGGGCTCTCCGTCATCGCCGTCATCCCCGAGGAGGGCGAGCTCGCGGGCGGCAACGTCGTCGCGATCCAGGGCGCCGGCTTCGTCGAGGGGATGCGCGCCTTCATCGGCGGGCGCGCCTGCACCAACGTGCGCGTGCTCGGCGCGAGCGGGCTCACCTGCACCGCGCCCGCGTCCGACACGGCCGGCATGGTGACCGTGCGCGTCGAGATGCCCGAGGTCGGCGGGGCGAGCGCCTCGCTCGCCGACGGCTACCGCTACCTCGAGGGGCCGCCGGCGCTGCTCGTGCTGCGCGCCATCCCGGCGACCGGCCCGCTCGACGGCGGGAACACGGTCACGCTCGAGGGCGCCGGCTTCCGCGCGGGCGCCAAGGTCTACTTCGGCGGCGCGCCCGGCACGAGCGTCAACGTGCTCGCGTCGACCGCGCTGACGGTGACGGCGCCGTCGCAGGCGGCGTCCGGGCCGGTGGCGATCCGCGTCGAGCTCCCGCCGCTCGCGGGGGCGACGACCGGGCCCGCGTACACGCTCGACGACGCGTACACCTACCAGCTCGGGTCGGTGACCAACGCCGACCTCACGGTGGCGTCCCTCTACCCGACCCAGGACGACGAGGACGGCGGCGCGCTCGTGCTCCTCACGGGCACGGGCTTCGACCCGGCGATGACCGTGAAGTTCGGCTCGGTCCAGAGCCCGCTCGTGCAGGTGCTCTCGACGCGCGCGGCGACCGCGCTCGTGCCGGCTGGGACGGCGGGCTTCGTGGACGTCACCGTCAAGGCGCCGGACGGCGCCGAGGTCGTCCTGACCGGGGCCTTCCGCTACCTCGCGCCGGGCGTGGTCGACGCCGGGCAGGCCCCCGCGCTCGGCGGCGTCGTGCCGTCGCGCGGGCCGACGACGGGCGGCACGCTCGCGCGCATCGTGGGCGCCAACTTCCCTGACGACATGCGGGTCTTCTTCGGCGCGACCGAGGCGTCGACGGTGTCGGTGCTCGGCCCCGGGCTCGCGATCGCGGTGACGCCGGCCGGGACGGCGGGCGCGACCGCCGTCAAGGTGCAGGACGGCGCCGGGCGGCAGAGCACCCTCGCGGGCGGGTTCACGTACGCGGCCGCGTCGGCGACGCCGCCGGCGATCGCCGCGACGTGGCCTGGGATGGGGCCCGCGACCGGCGGGACCTGGGTCGTCATCGACGGGGCGAACCTCACGTCGGGCTCGACGGTGTTCTTCGGGATGACGCCCGCCGCCGAGGTGCAGTTCGTGAGCGGGACGCGCCTCATCGCGACGGCGCCGCCGGGTGACGTCGGCACGGTGAGCGTGACGGTCGTGCGGCAGGACGGCGAGACGGCCGTCGCGACGGACGCCTTCGGCTACTTCGACCCGAACGATCTGCCCGGCGAGCCGCCGGTCATCGGGAGCGTGGCGCCGCCGGTGGGCGCGGTCGAGGGCGGGCAGGCCGCGACCCTCGTCGGGAGCGGCTTCGCGGCGGGGTCGCGCGTGTTCTTCGGGTCGGCCGAGGCGGTCGTCACCGACGCGAGCAGCACCTCCGCGTGGACGACGCGCACGCCGGCGCACGGCGTCGGCTCGGTCGCGGTCACGATGGTCACGCCGGACGGCCTCACGCACGTGAAGCGCGACGCCTTCACCTACACGGCGGCGCCGCCGCTCATCCGCGAGGTCGCGCCGGCGAGCGGCAACATCACCGGCGGCTTCGAGGTGACGATCAACGGCAAGAACTTCCAGCCGGGCGCCGTCGTGACGCTGGGCTCGCAGACGATCACGACGTTCACGGCGTCGTCGTCGACCGCGATCTCCTTCCTCGCGCTCCCGAGCGTGCAGGGGAGCGTGCCCGTCGTGGTGACGAACCCGGACGGCCAGTTCGACCAGCTCCCGAACGGCTTCACCTACCTCGACTCGAGCCAGGTCGCCGACCCCGTCGTGACGGGCGTCGAGCCGGCGCAGGGGGCCGCGGGCGGCGGGTACCTCGCGATCGTGCGCGGGCAGCAGTTCGTGCCGGGCGCGACCGTGAAGTTCGGCGGGAACGCGGCGACGAGCGTCGAGTGGATCAGCGCGACGATGCTGAAGGCGCTCGTGCCGGCCGGCGCGGCCAACAACACGGTCGACGTGACGGTCACGAACGCGCCGGGGCACGCGGGCACCATGACCGGCGGCTTCCACTACGCGGCGGCCACGGTGGCGCCGCTCACGATCACGGCGGTGAGCCCGGGCGTCGGGTCGACCGACGGCGGCACGGTCATCACCATCAGCGGGAGCGGCTTCGCGGACGGCTCGACGGTGACCGTCGGGACGGCGCCGGCGACCGGCGTGAACGTCGTGTCCTCCACGACCATCACGGCGGTGACCCCGGCGGGCAACGCCGGGCTCGTGAGCGTCGGCGTGCGGCGCCCCGATCAGAGCGCCGCGACCGCGTTCAACGCGTTCGCCTACGTCGCCCCGGGCGACCTCGCGCGGGCGCCGCGCGTGACGGCGGTCGACCCGTCGGTCGGCCCGCTCACGGGCGGCTCGCTCGTGCTGCTGACGGGCGCGCGCTTCGATCCCGCGACGCGCGTCTACTTCGGCGCCACCGAGGCGACGGGGGTCACGTTCGTCGACGCGACGCAGCTCACGGTGCGGACGCCCGCGCGCGTGACCTCCGGCACGGTCGCCGTGAGCGCGGTGAACCCGGATGGCACGGTGGGCGTGCTCCCGGGCGGCTACAGCTACTACGACGCGAGCGGCGGGACGCCGCCGCAGGTCTTCTTCGTGGACCCGGATCCGTCGGGCTCGACGTTCGGTGACGACCTGCGCGTCGTGCGCGGCGTCGACCTCCAGGCGGGGGCGCGCGCCTACTTCTGCGGGCGGCCGGCGGTGACGCTCGGGCTCGAGGGCACGACGAAGCTGAACGTCGCGACGCCGGCGGTCGAGCCGGGCGTGTGCGAGGTGACGGTCACGAACCCGGACGGGCTCAGCGACACGCAGCAGGAGGCGTTCGAGTACCTCGCCCCCGTGCCGACCGTCGACAGCGTGCTCCCGGCGAGCGGCCCGAAGGCCGGCGGCATCGACGTCATCGTGCGCGGCGACGGCTTCGTCGACGGCGCGACCGTGCGCTTCGGGCTCGCGACCTCGCAGCTCGTGACGGTGGCCGACCGCAACACGCTGACGGCGCGCCTGCCGACCAACACGCCGGGCGTCGTCGACGTCACGGTGGTGAACCCGGGCGCCGGGCAGGCGACGGGCACGCTCACCGCGGGCTTCACCTACGTCGACACCGTGGGCGGCACGCCGCCGACCATCTCGGACGTCTTCCCGTCGGCGGGGCCGCTCGCGGGCGGCACGCCGGTGCGCGTGGTGGGGACGGGCTTCGAGCCGACGTCGCTCGTGATCTTCGACGGCGAGCTCGTGGCCATCAACGTCGTGTCGGCGACGGAGATCCGCTTCAACACGCCGCCGCGCTCGTCCGAGCGCACGGTGTCGATGACGGTGCTGAACCCGAGCGGGCTCGGGGCGACGGTCGCGGAGGCCTTCCACTACACGAACCCGAACCTCGCGGCGCCGTCGATCTCGACGGTGAGCCCCGCGAGCGGGCCGGAGAGCGGCGGCACGACGATCAACATCATCGGCGCGAACTACCGCGTGCAGGGGCGCTGGCTCCTCGGCGGCGTCACGCTCGCGAACGTCAACACGCTGAACGAGAGCCTGGTCTCCGTGCAGGTGCCGGCGCACGCGCCCGGCATGGTCGACCTCGTCTACGTCGGCCCCGACGGGCAGGTCGCGACGAAGCTGAACGCGTACGAGTACAAGGCGGCGCCCGTCATCGCGAGCGCGGCGCCGAACTACGGCGGCGTCGGCGGTGACACGGCGATCGAGCTCGTCGGGAGCTTCTTCACGCCGGGGATGAAGGTCTACTTCGGCGGGATCCAGGGCACGGTCTCGTCGGTGGCGTCGGCGTCGAACGCCATCGTGCGGTCGCCGTCGAGCATCGTGCCGGGCTTCGTGGACGTCACCGTCCGGAACCCGGACGGGCAGCAGGGGACGCTCGCGAACGGCTTCGAGTACCTCGCGCCGCCGAGCGTCACGAGCGTCTGGCCGGCGCAGGGGCCGAACTCGGGCGGCACGCTCGCGGTGCTGACGGGCGGCGGCTTCCACCGCCAGTCGCGCGTGTTCTTCGGCGCGACCGAGGCGACCGCGGTCCACTACACGAACCAGGGGACGCTCCTCGCGTTCGCGCCGGCGGCCACGACGCAGACGACCGTCGACATCCGCGTGGACAACCCCGACGGCGCGACGGTCACGCTGACGGGCGGCTTCACGTACCGGACGCCGGCGGACCTCGGCGCGCCGCCGTCGATCACGGGCCTCTTCCCGGCCCGCGGGCCGGCGACGGGCGGGACGCGGGTCGCCGTGGACGGCGCGAACCTGAGCGCGACGGGGCGGGCGTTCATCCTGCCGTCGCCCGCGACGGTCGAGCTCGTGAGCGCGACGCGCGCGATCATCGTGGCGCCGGCGGGGGCGCCGGGTGAGACGGACGTCTGGTGGACCAATCCGGACGGCTGGTCGGTGAGGTCGCCGGAGACGTTCTCCTGGCTCGACCCGAACGTGCTCGGCGCGACGCCGGTCATCACGGATCTCACGCCGGGGACGGGCAAGACCGCCGGCGGGACCGCGGTCGTCGCGACCGGGACGGGCTTCCAGAGCGGCGCGCACCTGCGCTTCGGGCTCGGCGACGGCACGGTCTCCGCGTCGACGAACGTGCAGGTCACGGCGACGACGCCCGCGCACACGCGCGGCACGGTCGACGTGTGGCTCGTGAACCCGGACGGCACGCAGGCGAAGGCGC
The DNA here is from genome assembly GCA_020632715.1 of Deltaproteobacteria bacterium. Taxonomy (GTDB): domain Bacteria; phylum Myxococcota_A; class UBA9042; order PHBI01; family PHBI01; genus JACKFA01. The sequence goes on along the minus strand of JACKFA010000011.1, from coordinate 282,969 downwards.
CGTCGACGTTCCGCTTCCTGGCGCCGCCGACGGTGACCGGCGTGTCGCCGGCGAAGGGCCCGGCGAGCGGCGGGACGACGGTCACGCTGAACGGGCGCGACTTCCTCGAGGATCCGGCGGGCGCGCTGCCGACCGTGCTCTTCTGCACGGCGTGGACGCCGCCGACCTCCGACGACTGCGCGGCGGTGCCGGAGATGGACCTCTCGGTGAGCGCGGACGCGCGGCAGATCACGGTGAAGACGCCGGTGCACCTGCCGGGGCTCGTCGACGTGGTCGTGCAGGCGCCGGACGGGCAGGTCGCGGTCGTGGCCGACGGGTACACCTACTCGCAGCTCCCGACGATCGTGTCGGTCACGCCGAACGGCGGGCCGACGGCGGGCGGCCAGAGCATCACCATCAGCGGGACGGGCTTCCAGCCGGGCCTCACGGTGCGGATCGCCGGGAAGCTCTGCACGAACGTGAACGTGTCGGCGGCGGACACGGTGGCGTGTCTCACGCCGGCGAACGCGGTCGGGACGGTGGACGTCGTGCTCGCGAACGCCGACGGCGGCTCGGTCACGGCGACCGGGGCGTACACCTACGTGTCGCCGCCGGTGCTCGAGCGGGTGTCGCCGAGCACGGGCGCCGAGGGCGAGCAGATCGAGACCCGCCTCGAGGGGCGCAACTTCAGCCCGCAGGCGGCGATCTACTTCAACACGACGATCGTCCCCGAGGCGGACATCCTGCAGCGCTCGACGACCGTCATCCGGCTCCTCGTGCCGCTGCTCTCGGGCTCGGTCGACGTGACCGTGCGGAACCCGGACGGGCAGGAGTCGCGCCTCATCGACGGCTTCACCTACATCCCGCCGCAGCAGCCGCCGTCGCTCCTCTACATCACGCCGCGGACGGGCTCGGCCATCGGCGGTGACACGTTCCGCCTCGCGGGCGCGAACCTGCGCGACGGCGCCATCGTCGAGTTCGGCAAGGATCCCGACTGGGTGCAGGCGCCGCTCGACACGATCGAGGTCAAGAACAGCGGCACCATCATCGTCGGCGAGACGCCGGAGCACGCGGCCGGCATCGTGGACGTGCGCGTGCGCGACTCCTTCGGGCAGTACGTGCTGACCGACGCCTTCGAGTTCGTGCCGCCCCCGGAGGAGGTGCCGCTCGGCGTCATCAACATCTCGCCCGGCCGCTCGATCCTCGCCGGCGGGGACTGGCTCACGCTGACGGGGACGGGCTTCGCGATGAACGTGAAGGTCACGTTCAAGCAGGGCACGTACGCGAGCCCCATCGACGGGGTGCAGGTCGTGCGCTACGGGCCGACGCTCATCCAGGCGCGGATCCCGGCGGCGCCGTCGGGCGCGGCGGGGCCGGCGACCATCATCGTGACGAACCCGGGGACCTTCGAGCACCCGGACCCCGAGATCGTCGAGGTGACCGGCAAGTTCGAGTACATCAACGGGCCGCTCTTCCAGCGTCACCCGGGCGACCGCCTCGGGAACGAGCGCACGGGCGACTACCGGCCGTTCGTCATCGACGTCAACGGCGACGGGTACGACGACGTCCTGGTGTCGAACTCGAGCGGTGACCGGCTCCTCATCAACCGCGGTGAGGCGCAGCCGGGCTGGTTCGACGAGCAGTCGTTCCCCGGGGGCAGCAGCACGGACAACGTGTTCCCGTACGACTACGACGGCGACGGCGACATCGACCTCGTCCGGCAGCAGAGCAGCAGCCTCCAGTACTGCCGCAACAACGGCGGCGGGAGCTTCGCGAGCTGCGTGAACATCAGCACGTTGAACGGCGGCTTCGGGAAGGTCGCGATGGGCGACCTGAACTGCGACGGACGGCCGGACTTCTTCCTGCCGACGAGCCAGACGAACTACAAGAACCGGATCGTGCTGAACCTCGGCAACGGCGAGTTCACGGTGAGCGACGTGATGCTGCCGGACAACAAGGAGGCGTCGACGTCGGCGGCCATCGCGGACGTGGATGGCGACGGCGACAACGACATCCTGCTCGGGCAGACGTCCGCGTCGATCAACCGGCTCTACCTGAACAACTGCATGAACCTGACGCCGACGAGCTGCCAGATCCGGCCGCCCGACTCGACCGCGTTCAACCTGAACGGCGAGACCTACGCGCTGTCGAACAACAACTACACGCAGCCGCAGGCGGAGGGGTACTGCAAGTCCTTCGGCTACGACGGGCTCGCGCGCATCGACACGCAGGCGGAGCAGGACGCGCTCGAGCAGAGCGCCATCGGCACGAGCTACTGGCTCGCGCTGACCGATCCCGAGGGGGACTACACCTTCGACTGGACGCGGGGCAGCGACGCCGGGGTGATGGACTGGTGCTCGGGGCAGCCGCAGCAGTCGAACGGCTACAATTGCGGCTACCAGTACTGGCACTCGAACCTGGCGAGCCGCTGCCTCCGCACCTACCCGTGCGACAACGCGAGCTACCGGGCGCTGTGCGAGACGACCCGCCCGCTGTGCGCGGCCGAGTGGGCGTTCGTGAACGTCACCTACGGCGTGAACCAGCCGTTCCCGTCGAGCTCGGGCGACACGCGCGACGTGCTGCTCACGGACATCGATCTGGATGGCACGCCGGACGCCATCGTGACGTTCTACAACGCGCCGACGCGCGTCTACATGAACACGGGCGGTACGGGGATCCACGGGGAGCTCTTCCTCGAGAGCTTCGCGCGGTGGCCGGACGACACGAGCGCGCGCGACACCGACGAGCTCATCGCCGTCGACATCGACGGGGACACCGACACGGACATCGTGGCGCGGCGGAGCTACGCGGAGGTGCGGCTCTACATCAACGACCGCTACACGGAGACGTTCAAGCAGTTCAACTGCGCGCCGCCGAACGACTGCAGCTGTAACCCCTGCGTGGAGGCGTGCGACCGCGAGATCGTGAACGGGCCGGGCGCGTTCACGAACGAGACGGCGACGCGCTGGCCGACGGGGAACGGGGCGGCGTGGCGGACGGACGTGTCGTCGAGCGGGAACCAGCGGCCGTTCGGGATCGGCGACATGGACGGCGACGACCTGCCCGACTTCTACATCGCGGGGTCGAGCCGGTCGGACCGGATGGTCATGAACTGCGGCTACGAGGAGGGGCTCCCGTGGACGGACGCGAGCCGTGTCAGCGTCGGTGAGTTCCGCTTCAACACGTACCGCGCGCTGCCGGAGCGGTCGGAGCCGATGCAGACGGCGCTGATGGGCGACCTCAACAACGACGGGTACCCGGACATCTTCCGGTGCGGCAACAACCGGCAGCCGGAGATCTGGATCAACGACACCTCGGGCAAGTGGTCGGACGAGACGGCGACCCGCTTCCCGTCGTTCTCGATCACGTGCCCGCCGCACGGGGCGATCCTCGCGGACCTCGACATGGACGGGGACCTCGACATCGTCATCGAGGGCACGAACACGCGCGTGCAGCTCGTCAACGGCGACGGGCGCGGCGGGCCGGCCGGTTACTTCACGAACCGGACGACGCCGAACATGCCGAACAACTACTTCCAGTACACGAACACGGTCATCGCGGCGGACTTCGACGACGACGGGGACCCGGACTGGTTCCGCGCCGAGGCGTACTCGAGCGGCAACTACTCGAGCGTGTTCATCAACGGCGGGGACGCCTTCAACGTGGGCGGCGGCTACGCGATCGACCAGACGAACAGCTGGCTCAGCACGAGCCGCGTGAGCGACTGGCGCTACATCACGAGCGCCGTGGTCATCGACATCAACGGTGACCGCTTCCCCGACCTGTACGTCGGCACGTCGCAGGTCAACAAGGCGTGGCTCAACGTCGACGGGCAGTACTTCGTCGACGCGCAGACGAGCGGGGTGCCGCCGGAGTCGTTCATCCACCAGAGCAGCACGGGCACGTTCTGGCTGCTCGCGGACGACTTCGACGCCGACGGCGACGACGACATCATCGACATCACGAACTACAGCGGGAACCACTACCACGTGCGCGACGGGTCGAACGGCTACTTCGACCGCACCGACCTCATGCCCGCGTGGGACAACTCGGTGAACGGCACGAGCTACGGCGGCGACACGGGCGACATCGACGGCGACGGCGTGCCGGACGTGTACCTCGCGAACTCGAGCCAGGACCAGATGCTCATCGCCACGCAGAACGGGTTCTCGGACTTCTCGAGCCTCCTGCCGTGGGCGCGGAGCCACTCGTCGTACGAGGCGCGCCTGCTCGACGTCGACGGGGACTGCGACCTCGACGTGTACGTGCTCAACTACAACGACCAGGACCGCGTCTACATCAACTCGCTCTACAGCCTGGCCAACCCCGGCCCGGGCTGCGCGCCGGCGGTGCCGTAGCGGCCGCGGCGAGGGACGAGCGACTGACTAGGACGCGCGGCGCCGCGTCGGCCTCCGGGTCGGCGCGGCGTTCGCCATTTCGGGGGCCCGGTGAGCAGCGCTGCTCAATCTGCGGGCGAGCGGGCGCGGCGCGTTGACCGGGGGGCGGGCGCGGACGAGGTTCCGCGCCATGTCTGCTCATCGCTCGCTCGCTCTCGCCGCGCTCGCGGCGCTGTCCGCCCTCGTCGCCTGCTCGAGCCCCGGCGGGGGCGGCGGCGGGGGCGCGTTGCCTCCCGAAGACACAGGCGGCGCCGTGCTCTTCCCCGACGTGGGCGGTGGCGACGACGCTGGCGCGGACTCGGACTCGGCCGCGCCCAGCGCCGACGCCGGCGGCGGGGGGGACGCGGACGCGGAGGGCGCGGCGTGCGTGGACGGGCAGGGGTGCGACGACCTCGACGCGTGCACGGTGAACGACCGCTGCGTGGGCGGCGTGTGCCGCGGGGAGGCGATCGTCTGCGCGGACGACGTCGCGTGCACGGACGACCTCTGTCTCCAGGGGCGCTGCGTGCACCCGGTGCGCGCCGGGTCGTGCCTCGTGGGGGACGTCTGCTACAGCGAGGGGCAGTACGACCCCATGAGCGGCTGCCGGCGGTGCCAGAGCGCGGTCGACGACCGGGCGTTCACGGACCAGGACGGCCTCAAGTGCAACGACGGCGACGCCTGCACGGGCGCTGACGAGTGCCGGGGCGGGGAGTGCGTCGGGACCGTCGCGATCGAGACCCCGGAGTGCACGGGGACGGTCGACCCGGACCCGGATCCCGACCCCGATCCGGACCCCACGCCGACCGCGTGCGCGACCCACTTCGACTGCTACCCGGCGCGGGTCTGCGGCCGGTGGCGGAGCGACGGGGCGCTGCGGTGCAGCGTCCCGTGTGCGGGCGCCGCGGACTGCGCGGCGGGGCAGGTCTGCACGAAGGTGCCCGGGAGCGCGCAGGTCGCGTTCTGCGAGGACGCGCCGACCGGCCTCGCGGCGGACGGGGCCGGCTGCGACCTCGACGGGGACTGCGCGAGCGGCCAGTGCGTCGACCGGGTGTGCCGCCCGCTCTGCCTCGACGAGGGGCACTGTGGCGACGTGGGGTCGACGTGTCGGCCGGTGGGGGACGGCGCGCAGGGAGTGGCGTCGAGCGCGTGCGCGCCGGACGCGGCGGGGACGCTGCCGCTCGGGCAGATCTGCTCCCTCGACGGCGGCTACAGCTGGGCCTCCCAGGCGTGCGCCTCGAACCACTGCGACCTCATGCCGTGGCCGGGCTCGACCGTGCTCACCTGCGCGCCGCTCTGCCGCGCGGAGGCGGACTGCGGGCCGGCGCAGGAGTGCGGCGTGGTCATCTACGCGCCGGCGACGAACCCGCGGACGGTGCCGTTCCACCCGGCGTTCACGCAGGCGACGCACGACGCGGTGACGGCGTGCTTCACGCCGCCGATCGTCGGCGGGGCGGGCGTCGAGGGGACGCCGTGCACGGACCCGTCGCAGTGCCGTGGGTACAAGTGCCTGCACCTGGTCCCGGGGGACCCGCAGCGCTACTGCAGCGCGTTCTGCACGACGGACGCGCAGTGTCCGGCGGGGATGGCGTGCAAGCTGGACACGCTGACGCTCGCGAGCGAGTGGCTGCAGTCGACGACCATCGACACGCAGCCGCCGCTCCCGAGCGCGTGGACGATCGTGAGGGTGTGCAAGTTCGCGGGGGAGTAGGGGGAGCACGCTGAGCAGCCGTGCTCAAACCGGCCTGGCAGGCGGCTGAGACTTTGACCGGGGGTCGATTTCTCGTGTCTCCTCCGCTCGACCGGGGGTCGATTTCTCCGCTCCCGGGTCGAGCCCGCGCGACCCCCGGTTACCCTCCGAACGACCGCGCGGACGGTCGCTCGCTCCCTTCGTGTACCCTCCCTCGGAGGAGGTGCCCCTTGCCCACATCGCCCCCCACACCGCGCGCCGCCCTCGCGCTCGCCGTCGGCCTCGCGCTCGCCTCGCTGCTCGCCGCCTGCGGCGACTCCGACAGCGGCGCCGGCGAGGTCACCGCCGGCCAGATCGCCTCGCTCGAGCTCAGCCACCGCGGCGCCCCCGTCGCCTTCAACGCGCCCTTCATCCTGTCGACCAGCGGCGACGGCGAGGGCGCCGACGAGGTCCTCACCATCCGCAACACCGGCAACGGCGACCTCGAGCTCGACGCCATCACCATCACCTCCGTCCCCGTCGGCGTCCTCACCCTCGCGACCGCCGACGGCGCGCCCCTCCCGGCCGACATCGTCGTGCCCGCGTCCTCCGCGACCGGCTACGCCTTCCACCTCGTCTACACGCCCCCCGCGAGCCCGGGCGGCGTCATCCCGACGGGCGTCATCACGTTCCGCTCGAACGCCGTCCGCGACGGCGTCAGCGCGCCGACCATCACGCTCGACGTCACCGTCGACGACCCGCGCCCCCACCTCCAGGTGCTGCCGACGACCCTCGACTTCGGCCCGGTACGGCAGGGCGAGGTCGCGACCAAGCAGCTCTCCCTCCTGAACGCCGGCAACACGAGCCTCGTCGTCGACGGGCTCGCGCTCGGCGGGCACCCGGGCTTCGAGGTGACCCTCGGCGCCGAGACCTTCACCGCGAGCGCCGGCACCGCCGCGACCGTGGACCTCGCGACGCCCCTCACCATCGCCCCCGGACAGACCGAGACCGTCGCCGTGACCTACGCGCCTACCGGCCCCGAGCCCGCGACCGCGCAGCTGACGCTCTTCTCGAACGACCCGGCCGCGGCAGCCGGCACCGTCGTGCCGCTGAAGGCGAACACCGGCGGGCCGTGCATCGCGCTCACGCCGCGGAAGCTCGAGTTCGGCGGGCGGCAGGTCGGCAGGACCGTGAGCGAGACGGTCACGGTGACGTCCTGTGGCGACGAGCCGCTCGTCCTCTCGGAGATCGCCATGGCCGAGGGCGGGAGCAGCGCGTTCGCCGTGCGGCCGCCGCAGTCGCTCACCATCGCGGCCGGGGAGGCCGTCACGTTCGCGGTCGACTTCACGCCGGCCGCCGTCGCCGCCGTCGACGCGAGCGGGACCCCCGTGCTCGAGGCGGCGCAGGTGAGCGTGCGCTCGAACGCGTTCGTCGGCGACACGCGCCTCGACGTGTCGGGCTACGGCGCGAACCCGAGCTGCCCCGTGGCCGTCATCACCAAGGGCGCGGGCGAGGACGAGGTCGTGCCGCAGTCGACCGTGCACCTGAGCGGCGCCGACAGCTACTCGAGCGCGGGCGCCATCACGCGCTGGAGCTGGGACGTGTCGCAGCCCGTGGGCTCGCAGTCGGTGTTCAAGCCGGGCGCCGACGCGACGGCGCCGACGTTCGAGGCGAACGTCGCGGGCGAGTACGAGTTCCGGCTGCGCGTCTGGGACGCGACCGGCGCCGAGTCGTGCGTGGCCGCGAAGACGACGGTCACCGTGACGCCGAGCCAGGCGCTCCACATCGAGCTCCTGTGGCGCACGCCGAGCGACCCGGACGAGACGACGGCGCCCGGGACCGACCTCGATCTCCACTTCGCGCACCCGAGCGCCGACTCCGGCCACGACGGCGACGGCGACGGCGTGAACGACCCGTGGTTCGACCTCGCGAAGGACGCCTTCTGGTTCAAGAAGCACCCGGACTGGGGCGTCGCGGGCGACACCGCGGACGATCCGAGCCTCGACCGCGACGACAAGGACGGCGCCGGCCCCGAGAACGTGAACTTCAACGGCCCCGAGGGCGGGCTCGTCTACGCGATCGGCGTGCACTACTGGGCGAACAACGAGTTCCAGACGGCCTTCGCGACCGTGCGCGTGTACGTGTACGGGCAGAAGGTCTTCGAGGTGCCCGACGTGGAGCTCGCCTACGACGACCTCTGGACCGTCGGGACCGTGGCGTGGCCGAGCGGGGCGGTGAGCCTCGCGCGGGTCTGCGACGGGACGTTCACGGCCTGCACGAACGACGCCGGCTGCAGCGGCGTGAGCTGCGTGCTGCGCGTCGCGCACCACTACGACAACGTGGCCGTGCCGAACTGACCGTCTCGTCCGTTGTGCAGATGCGAGATCGCGGCGCCGCTGATCCGTTCAGACTTTCTGAACAATGGGCGGTTTCGCCGTTTGTGCATTGCGGGATAGGAGGCGTCCGCGCTGGCCTCCGGGGCGGTTCTGGTCCACTCTCCCGGTGGTGGACGACCGGGAGGGGACGCCGTGGGGACCGTGCTCGACGAGCTCGTGAGGCTGCTTGGGCTCGAGCGTATCGAGGAGAACCTGTTCCGCGGAGAGAGCCAGGACCTCGGCTGGGGGCGGGTCTTCGGCGGGCAGGTGCTCGGGCAGGCGCTGTCGGCCGCGGAGCAGACGGTGCCCGAGGGGCGCGCCGTGCACTCGCTGCACGGCTACTTCATGCGCCCGGGCGCGGCGAACCGCCCGATCGTGTACGACGTGGACCGGATCCGCGACGGGTCGAGCTTCACGACGCGGCGCGTGGTCGCGATCCAGGGCGGGAAGCCCATCTTCAGCATGTCGGCGTCGTTCCAGGTGCACGAGGGCGGCTTCGAGCACGAGGCGGCGATGCCGGACGCGCCGCCGCCCGAGTCGCTCAAGAGCGAGGCGGAGCTCGCCGCGCTCGTGGCGGACCGGATCCCGGAGCGGATGCGGGCGCAGGCGCTCGCGGAGCGGCCGATCGAGGTGCGCCCGGTGGAGCCGTACGATCCGCTGCGGCCGAAGGTGCGGCCGCCGGCGCGGAGGCTCTGGTACCGGACGAGCGGGGCGCTGCCGGACGCGCCGTCGATCCACCAGTACCTGCTCGCGTACGCGTCGGACTTCAACTTCCTCGGGACGTCGATGCAGCCGCACGGCGCGTCGTGGCTGCAGCCGGCGATGCAGGTGGCGTCGCTCGACCACGCGATGTGGTTCCACCGCCCGTTCCGCTTCGACGAGTGGCTGCTCTACGTGATCGACAGCCCGTCGGCGAGCGGGGCGCGCGGGCTCGTGCGCGGGCAGTTCTTCACGCGGGACGGGCACCTCGTGGCGTCGACGACGCAGGAGGGGCTCATCCGGAAGCGCGAGGCCTGATGACCGCGGCGCCTTCTCAGTCGCGCGGCGCTCGCTGACGGATGGCTGGGTAGGAGTGCTCGAACGGGCGGCCGCGCGTCGAGGGTGACCGGGTCCGGTCGCGCCGAGCGCCGGGCCGCGGCACCTCGCCGGACCCCTCCAGATGATGGGGTCACCGGTCCGCGACCTCCGAGAGCGCGCTCTCGGGCGCGCGGAGCGCCGGGTCGTCCGCCGCGTCCGGCGTGAGCACGAGCTGGTCGATCTCGAGCCCATCGTACCCCGGACGCACGGTCACCACGTGCTCGACGTCGTAGTGCGCGCCGCCGCCCGCGGGCACCTCGTGCGTGCACGGCGCGAGCCCGTCGAAGCGCGCCGGGGCGCCGCTCCCGGCGTCCACGCGGTACCAGGCCCACGCGTCGCCGGCGACCTCGATCTCAGCGCCCTGCTCGGCCGCCGTGCCCTCCGAGACCCGCACGTAGACGCGCCCGACGCCGCCGTCGGCCACGCGCGCCCGGACCCACACGTAGAGGTCGACCTGCTCCCGCGGGCGCACCACGTACCGCGCCGCCGGCGCGTCCGCGAGCGGCGCCTCGGCCGCGGTCGGGGTCGGCGACCACACCGCGCCCGCCGCCGGCGCCACGCGCAGGTAGCTCGTGAAGTCGCTGAAGTCGTACGCGCCTGCGCCCGCGGGCCGCTCGGTCGCGGGGACCCAGGCCGCCCCTGCCCCAGCGCTGCGCCCGTCGTCGACCTCGGCGTCGAAGTCGAACGAGCTCCGCCAGTACGACGGGTGCCACGGCTCGTGCCAGCGGTCGAGCTGCACGAGGGTCGCCGGCGTCACGCTCCGGTCGAGCACGTACACCGAGCCCTGGCGGCGGATCGGGAGCCGGATCTCGTCCTTCTCGCCGTCGCCGTCGAGGTCCACGTAGACCCGCCCGATCTTCCACAGCGGCCGCCAACCCGCCCGGCTCAGCGTCGTCTGCACGGAGCCGGCGATGACCCAGCGGTCGCCGAGCCGCCGCGCCACGAAGAGGTCCTGCGGGTTCGGGCTGTAGAGGCTGTAGTAGTCCTTGTACACCCCGGCCTGCGCCGCCCAGCCGCCGCGCGCGAGGACCAGGTCCCCCTGCCGCAGCACGTCCTCGTAGCGGCTCGTGATCGCCTGCGCGTACGCCGGGATGGCCATCTGCCACACCCACCCCTCGGGCTCGGGGAACGGGCTCTGCAGGCTGAAGAACGCCGGGAACGCGCTGTCCGCCCCCATGACGCCCCAGGTCTTGCAGAGCCCGAGCCACTGCCCCGGGAGCATCGTGCTCCTCGGGTCGTTCGCCCACCCGGCCGCGAGGAACGGCCAGAAGAGCTTGTCGCCCTGCTCGATCTCCTTCTTGCGCGCCTGCCCGGGCCACGTGAACCCGTGCCACGCGCCCGCGCCCGTGTACCACCACGACGGCTGCCGCGGGTACAGGTCGGGCGTCGGCCGGTGCATCCCGTCGACCGGCGTCTGGATGAAGCGCGCCTCCTCGTAGGCCGGGCGGTACTGATTGAAGCCGTCGACCGCGTACACGGTCAGGACCGCGCCGGGGAGGGCGAGGCCGATCTGCTCCATGTAGGCGCCGCGCACGAGGGTGTGCGCGTAGCCGAGGAAGAGCGTCAGCGACGGGCCGTCGAGGGTCGGCGGGTCCGTGCTCGCGTCGATGGCGCCGGCCCCCGCGTAGTCCTCGAACATCTGGAGCAGCACGGGGTCGCCGGCCACCGAGGACGCGGGCATGTTCCGCGTCGAGACGACCTCGTCGTTCTCGTTGTAGAGGTCGATCGCGTTCGCGCCTGCCGCGACGCGCGGGCCGAGCTGGCTCGTGAACTTCCCGAGCTTGAACGCCATGGCCTTCCCGTCGATGGCCCACGTCTGGAGCGCCACGGGGCTGTTGTGGTTCGACAGGACGTCCGTCCCGTCGTTCGGGAAGTGCTCGAGGGAGAGCTGAGTGAGCCCGCCCTTGATGAACGGCCCGCTCAGGAGCGCCATCCCGCGCGCGTCGAGGTACGCCTGGTCGTCCGCGTCGAGGACGAAGCCGTTGTACGAGCCGTTCACGAGCTGCGGCCAGAGCCCGATGACGAACGTCCGCCACTCGGGGTGGGCGTTCGCGAGCGCGCTGATGGCGGCCTCGGGGTTGCTCCGGCCCACGTTGTCCGAGAGCTTCAGGTAGTAGTGCCAGCGCGCCGCCATCTCCTCGAGGATCGCGACTTTGCGCGCGTTCAGCGTCGCCGTCGAGAGCCCCTGCCCCTGGCCGGCGATGTAGCCCATCCCGGACCAGCTCGCGAGCGGCGGCAGCGTGTGCCCCGGCCGGAAGCGCGGGAGCGGGTAGCTCGCGAGCTGCGCGAGCGGCAGGACCACGTCGGGGCCACCGGACGCCTCGGCGTAGTCGGGGTAGCCCGGCGCGAGGTGGCGCGCGTCGAGGCCGGCCGGGAGCGAGGTCGACTCCGGCTCGTCGTCGACGGGCACGAGCGCCCGCGGCGGCGTGCAGGTCGCGTACGGGAGGTGGAGGTCGAGCGCGTCGCGCGCGTGGCGGTTGATGAGGTCGGGGGAGAGCGCGCCGACGTAGCCTGCGTACTCGTCGACGAGGACGTCGGCGGGTCCGTAGCGATCCCCGAAGTAGATCCCGGTCCCGCGCGGGAGCACCGTCCCCGCCCCGAGGTTCGTGGTCCAGCCCGTGAACGTGACGCCGTCGAGGAAGAGGGTGAGGTCGCCGGTCACGTGGTCGTAGCGGAGCGCGACGTGGTGCCAGCCCTCCGTCACGTAGTCGAGCTGGCGGCGCCCGACGCCGTTGAAGGAGAAGCTCGCGTCCGTGATGCTCGTCGCGAAGCCGCCGCTGCCGAGGGTCAGCCGGAGCCGGCTCGGCTGGGTCGTGAGCCGCGGCGACATGCCGCTCTGGAGGAGCTTCCCGTTCTCGAACATGAGCTCGATCGTCCACGACTCGGCGGCGAGGAAGTCCCGCTGGCGGAGGCTCGCGTCATTGGAGAAGCGCCCTCCGGTGCTGGTGAGGCGCGCGTACGCCTGGACGGGCTGGTTGCCGGGCACGTCGACGAGCGAGATCGCGTTGCCCACCCCGCCGGCGTCGATGACCGGGACGCCGCGCCGCTCCTGGGGGATCCAGCCGTCGACCGCGTCCTTCCACGCGGCGCCGAGCGAGCCCGTGTTCTCGAAGTTCCAGAGCACGTGCGGGGTCCGGTTCTCGAACGCGAGGCGCAGGACCGACGCCCCGGGCGTCGCCTCGGACGCGCTCGTGCCCGCAGGCAGCGCGGTCGTCACGGTGCCGTCGAGCGCCGGGACGAGGAGGCCCGCGTCGATGGGGAAGTCGCCCCCGCAGAACGTCGCGCGCGTCGCCGCGAGCGGCACGCCCGACACCGCGGCGACCGTCGCCGGGAGCGCCACGTCGGCCCCGTCGAGGTTCAAGGTGACCCCCGGGAGCGCCTCCCCGTCCTGGTCGACCGCCTCGATGACGAGCGTGAGCGGCTGCCCGCACGAGCCGTCGGCGCACGGCCCCGGGACACAGCTCCCGCCAGCGTCGCAGACCTCGTTCGCCGCGCAGTCCGCGTCCCCCTCGCAGCACGTCGCCGTCGCGGGGTCGCACGCGGCGACGCACACGGCGCGCGTCGTCCCGATCGCCGGGTCGAACACGTCGTCGCAGGCCTCGCCGGCGTCGCACGTCGTCCCGGCGCAGGTCTTGATGCAGTGCATCATAGAATCGCAGGTGCCGTCGCCCTCGCAGGCCATTCCAGCCGGTGCGGGCGATGGTGCAGCGCACACGCCGGGCGCCCCGTCGGGCACCGGGAGCTCCGTGTCCCAGTCGACGCACGCGCTCGCGTAGCAGTCCGGGCTCATCGTCGGGTCGACGCCCTTCCGGTAGTTGTAGGGCGTGCGCGAGAGCCACGCGGGATCCTTGCAGTTCGCGGCGTTGCACGCCTCGAGGCAGAAGGACCACGCGATGAGATCGCGCTCGCCCGCGAAGCTCTCGCCCGTGAGCGTGCACACCCCCTGGCCGCTCGCGCACGGCGCGCCGTCGAGCCCTTCGAAGTCGCACGCCGTGTCGCGGTACCACGCGGCCGGGCACGCGCCGTCCGCGACCACCCCGGTCACGCACTCGTTCGAGAGCCCCCCGGCCCACGCCGCGTCGACGAAGACGCTGCACCAGCCGTCGTCGCAGGGGGGTGGCGGGGCGAGGCATTCGAGAGCGCCGCCGTCCGGGTCCGACCCGGGCTCGCAGGTCCCCCAGGCGCACGCGTCGCCGGCCTCCGCGTCGCCGACGAGCGCGCAGCGGCGGACGTCGGCGCCCGCGTCGGCGCCGGAAACCGGCTCGCACGCGTAGGTCCGGCAGAAGTCGCCGTTCCGGTAGTTGCAGTCGAGGGCGTCCCGGCACGGCGTGTCGGCGGCGGCGGCGGCGAAGTCGCACGCGCCGGCCTGGCAGGTGCCGACGGTGAAGCAGGCGAGGCCGTCCGCGACGGGCTCGGCGGCGCAGAGATCGTCGGCCGGATCGGAGGTCGCGACGAGGCACGGGTTCCAGCTCCAGCCGCACGCCCCGGCGTCGCGCGCCGGGGACGTGTCGCAGTGGCCGTCGCCGCGGCACACGCCGATGGCGCTCCCGCCGGGGTCCGTGCACACGTCGAGGTCGGCGACGACGTCGTCCCGCAGGGTCCGCACGCAGAGCCCGCCGAGGCACTGGTCGGCCGTGCAGCTGTTGCCGTCGTTGCAGGCGTCGCAGCTCGCCTCGGTGCAGCCGACCCAGTCCGTGGAGCACTCGACCTGACCGCCGACGAAGTCGAGGTGCGGGTCGACGACGACAGGGTAGGTCGCCGCCGCGAGGTAGCTCCCCGGGACGCGCAGGAAGTAGTGGCCGTCGCCGCGCTCGTCCACGGTGAGGCCGTGCTCGATCGGGACGCGCACCTGGCCCGCGGCGTCGTCCCACGCGACCGGGGCGGGGATCCGCACGCGCACGGCGCCGTCGCCGTCGAGGAGCGCGATGGGACCGCGGGTGCGGACGCTCGCAGGGAGCGTCACGAGCTCGCCGTCCACGTCGAGGAGCGGGGCCGCGTCGGCGAAGCTGTCGATGACGATCTCTTCGACCAGGAGGAGGTCGTGGTCGGCGGAGACGCCGGCGGGGACACGATCGAGGTGGTACGACTCCGCGACCGAGCGCGCCTGGACGCGGTAGCGGAGGGTCACCCCCGCGGCGAGCTCGGGGTAGCTCAGGACGTCGCCGCTCGGGAAGCGCGCGCGCTCGAGCGCCGCGGGCGCGAGCGGGAGCGAGGCGTCGCCGGCGAGGAGCGCCACCGGGCGCGTCCCGAGCGCGACTCCGCCAGCCGCGAGGCGCACGAAGTCGGTGCCGGAGAGGGTCGTCGGGAAGGCGTAGCGGGCGTCCGCGCCGCTGAGCGTCACGGCGTGCGGCGCGACCGCGAGCTCGAGGAGGGGCACGGTCTCCCGCGGCAGCACCTGCGGGACCGGGAGGTCGGGTCGGCCCGGCGCCGTCGTCGGAGGCGCGGTGGGGGCGACCGGCGACGTGGGGTCGGTGGGGGGCGTCGGGGAGCCGGGCGCCGGCACCGGGGCGCCGTCCTGGCACGCGACAGGGGCCATCGCGAACGCCGCGACGAGGGCGAAAGAGAAACGCAGCATGACGGACGCCTCCCGCAAGGTGTCTCGGCACGTGGCCCGAACGGTTCGTCTGTGTCGGTGGTCGGCTGTACTTTTACAGCCGTAGGGGTTTCTGAAGAGTGGCCCAGTTGTCCGCGGCCCGCAAGCCTTTTCCGGCCAGCCGGTCGGCGCGCGGGCGCGGCGGCTGACTACGGCGCGCGGTGGCTGAGCACAGTTGCTCATCTTTTGAGAGTCGCCGGAGACAACGTCTCCTGTTACGACTACTGCTCAAGCAGGACAGCTCAGAAGTGGAGGGACACGTGGGACGAACCAGGCGGTTGGTCGCGAGCGTAGCGCTGATCGTTGCGCTCGGCGCGGGGACGACGGCGGCGCGGGCGGAGCTCGAGCCTTTCGACGATTACGCGATCGGGGACGCGGGGCTCTCGCTCCTGCACGGGCGGTGGGGCGCGTTCACGGCGCTCTACGGCGCGGGGGCGGGGCAGTTCGGGGTGCTCTCCGAGGGGGCCTACCCGAAGGTGGTCGGCCTCCGCTACACGGAGCGGAAGGGGCACGTGACGGGGCTCTTCTTCGCGCTCCTGAACTCGATCGCGGGGAGCATGGCGGCGAACTCGCCGAAGAGCGTCACGAGCTACCGCAGCGGGAACTACATCATCACGGAGACGGTGTATCGCAGCGAGGCCGAGCGGCAGGCGATGCTGCGGGCGACCGAGGAGGCGTCGGCGGCCATGCTCGCGGCCGAGGACCAGGCGTTCGAGCTCGACCTGTACATGCGGAGCCTGCCGGGCGGCGGGGAGCTGTCGGGGCACAAGCTGAACATGTACTTCGGGGCCCAGATCGGGGACTACCTGATGCTCGACATCGGGCTCGGGTTCGGGAGCGCCGACGCGCGCTACGAGAAGGACGGGCGCAAGTACGCGGTGCACTGGGGGTATCTCGGGATGCCCTTCAAGCTGAACATCGCGGCGGGGCCGGTGCTCCTGTGGTTGAAGTGGGACTGGAACTGGCTCAGCGGGTCGAAGCCGACGATCGACGAGGCGGGGCGCTACAAGCGCTCGCAGACGCGGGCGGACGTGGAGCTCGGTGTGACGACGGCGCTCTTCGGGCACGTGGTGCTGCAGGGGGCGTTGACG
Source organism: Deltaproteobacteria bacterium (assembly GCA_020632715.1). Lineage (GTDB taxonomy): Bacteria > Myxococcota_A > UBA9042 > PHBI01 > PHBI01 > JACKFA01. The sequence goes on along the minus strand of JACKFA010000011.1, from coordinate 266,809 downwards.
ACGCCCACCATCACGAGCGGGGAGTTCGGGTTCAACGCGTCCGTGGGCTTCAGGTTCTAGGAGGGCGAGCGATGACGACGACGAAGACGATGATGAAGAAGGCGTTGTTGGGGCTGTTCGTCGCTCTCCTCGCGCTCGCGGCGCAGGGGTTGGGCGAGCGAGGCGCGCGGGCGCAGGGGCTGCTCGGGGTCGGCGAGATGTCGGTCGGCGGCTCGGCGATGTTCGGGAGTCGGCTCGGAGGCGGCGGGTTCGGGCTCGCGGCGCACTTCGAGGTGGGGATGCTGGTCGACGAGACGGCGCTCGGGAACTGGATGGGGTTCGAGTTCGCGACGGACATCGGGTACGAGCAGTTCGACGGCGAGGACCCGAACGGGGGCGAGTGGACGCAGGGGCCGCTCGTGTTCGACATGTCGGTCGGGTTCCCGATCACGCTCCTGAAGCTCGGGAGCGGGGGGACGATGACGACGCTGTTCACGTTCTCGCTCGGCGGCGGCTTCAGCGTGCAGCACGCCTATGGCTACGCGCGGTTGCGGGTGCTCATGCTCTTGACGCAGGAGGCGTACCTCGAGGTGCGGGGGACGTGGACGCCGTCGGAGGCGAGCAACGACTGGACGAAGAAGACGGGGCTCGACGTGTACGCGCTGCGGGCGTCGGTGTTCGCGGACCTCGGGGACGACACGAAGCTCGAGTTCTTCGGGGAGTGGACGAGCGCGGAGCGGGCGCGCGACGGGGCCGAGGACGAGACGGACCTGACGAAGTGGCCGGTCGAGGCGGTCGAGGACTTCGAGAACGTCGTGCGGATCGGCGTCGGCTACGTGTTCTAGCAGCGCCCGCGCGCCGTGGCGCGGTCGCTCGGGTAGGGGAGGGGGCGTCGACACCGGCGCCCCCTTCGTCGTCTCGGGGGGCGGCCGATCGGCACGCGCAGCGCGGGGCCGCGCGCGGGCCGTGAGCAGGAGTGCTCAAAGAGGCCGCGCGATGGGAGTGGGCCGTTGCGCGCGGACGAGGGCGTAGGTTGACTCGGAGGGCGCGCGATGGCGCCATGGGCGTGACGTGGGTGTTTTGGATCGCGCGGCGGTGGTCGTCTCTCCGGGCGCAGACGGAGCAGGAGACAGGAAATGGCGCAGTACTCGCTGGGGCGGTCGGACACGACCGAGGACGTGACGGGGACGTTCGGGCGCGCGGAGGCCGGGCCGGACGAGGGGCTCGCGCTGGTGGTGGCGTGGTGTCGCGACGAGCCCGAGCGGGTCGGCGAGGTGGTCGTGGTGGCGCCCGGGGACGGGCGGGCGTTCGTCGTGGGGCGCGGCGACGAGCCGCCGATGGACTTCGAGCACGTGCGGGCCGGGCTCGTGCGGCAGCGGCCGGGCCGGAACGCGGTCACCGCGCCGCTCGGGGCGCGGCGGCTGTCGCGGGAGCAGCTGCACGTGCGGCGCCTCGACGCGGAGCGGCTGGCGGTCGAGAACCATGGGAAGCGGGCCATGTGGGTGCGCGGCGCGGAGACCTCGCACGCCGTCGTGGGGGTGGGCGAGGCGGTCGTGGTCGAGGGGCAGCTCGTGCTTTACTGCGCGCGGCGGCCGGCGGCGCTGGCGGGGCTCCTGCACCTCGACGACGCGGCGCTGCACGCGTTCGGAGAGCCCGACGAGCACGGGATCGTCGGGGAGAGCCCGGTCGTGTGGGCGCTGCGGGACGCGATCGCGTGCGTGGCGCAGGGCGAGGGGCACGTCCTCGTCTGCGGCCCGACGGGGGCGGGGAAGGAGCTCGCGGCGCGGGCGGTGCACGCGGCGAGCGCGCGGGCGGCGGGGCCGTTCGTGGCGCGCGACGTGGCGGCGATCCCGCACGAGGTGCTCGCGGCCGAGCTCTTCGGCGAGGAGGGCGCCGAGGGCGAGGCGGCGCGCGGGCTGGTCGGCGAGGCGGATGGGGGGACGCTGCTGCTCGACGACGTGGGCCCGGTGGCGGAGCAGGTGTTGGTGACCCTCGGGCGGTTCATGGACGCGGGTGCGTATTACCGGGTCGGGGAGGCGAGGGCGCGGCATGCCGACGTGCGGGTCGTCGCGACGCTCGACGCGGACCCGGCGGTGCTGCCGGTCGGGTTCCTGGCGCGGTTCCGGCACGTGCTGCGGGTGCCGGGGCTCGCGGAGCGGGTGGAGGACGTGCCGATGTTGGCAGCGCATCTCCTGCGGGTGGGGTTGCCGGAGCACGCGGACGTGGCGGCGCGGTTCCTCGACGAGGCGGGGCGCGCGCGGGTGGCGCCGGAGCTCGTGGAGCGGCTCCTCGCGGGGCCGTTCGACGGCGGGGTGAGGGCGCTCGACGCGAGGCTTTGGCAGGCGGTGGTGGCGTCGCCGGGGAGCTGGGTGACGGCGCCGGTGTTGCGGGCGGTGGAGGCGCCGGCGGGGGCGCGCGAGGAGGCGCCGCGTGCGGCGGCGGAGGCGGCGGCGAGGGAGGCGGAGGAGGTCGGGATCCCGGCCGGGACGCCGAAGAGCGTGGTCGAGGGGCTGCCGACGCTGACGCGGGCGGAGCGGATCGTGCTGCAGCACCTGGCGCTGAACCAGACGAGCCGGCAGATCGGGCGGCGGCTCTTCGTGAGCGTGCGGACGGTGCAGAACCACCGGGCGCGGATCTGCGACAAGCTCGGGCTGCGCGGGAACAACGCGCTCCTCGGGGTGGCGCTGGAGCTGGCGCGCTACCTCGGGCCGCCCGAAGAGGGGATGGATCGATAGCGTCGCGGAGTGCTGGGGCCCGGTCCGAGAGCGACCGAAGGGAGGGGGTGACGGCGACAAGAACGCGAAGAACGACCGGGGGTCGCGAACCGGTGTTAGCAGGACAGAAGGAAACGACCGGGGGTCGTGGAACGAGGATGGCGAGAATCCGGCACTGATTTGGCCGTTCATGTCGCCTGGCGCGCCTTCAGGACGTCGACCAGGCGTCCGGGCATGCCGATTCCCACCGAAATATCCGGCCCTGGGCAAACGACGGCGACGCGACATTGTCGCCCGCCTGACCATTCCTCTCCGACCAGACCCAGCTATGAAGGCTGGGTCGGTACTCCGAGATGGACTCTCAGCCAGTACGTGCCCGGTGGGAACACCTGCCGCTCGCCTCTCAAGAGCGCGCTCCGGGCGACGGCGTACGCCGCGCGGAAGTGGCGGATCCTTCTCAGCACGAGCTCGCGATCTCGTATGCTCGAGGCAAGCACCAGAGGCTTTACGACCCGCCAGCGCCCCCGTGGCAAGGGCGTCGTCGCGCGCCGCCGCCAGCTCAACGCGCCGACCCGCCGTGCTCCCATGAAGCGGCGGCCTTGAGCCGCCATGTCTCGCTGCTTCTCCGCCTCCATCTTCGCAACCGCCTCTCGGAGGCGCTGCGAAACCTCCTCCGGACCAAGATGCGCCAGCAGCGGCGGCACGATCAACTGTAACACCGCCTCCTCCGGCAACGACCCCCGGTCGAAGTACGCCACGCCCCGCGGCCTCGGGATCACTCGCTCGCGTCCCATCGCGCCTACACCGCTCCGTGCCCCGACCCAAGTCGCGCTCTCCGCCACGAGCCCGGAGAGCGTCGGGTTCGCCAACGTGTACGCCATCTTGTCGAGCACCTTCTCCCCATCCGCGATCTCCGGCTGATTCGGCTGCTCCCCCTCCCACATCGAACCCCAGCGACCCCGCACGCAGTTCAACGACCTCGCCAGCTGCGCGTTGAACCACTCGGTGAACGCCGGCATCCTCCCCGCAAAATCGTGCACGACCAGGTGGTAATGGTCACTCATCGCCACATACGCCACCACCCCGATGTCGAACCGCTTCGCTCCGACCGCGAGCAGGTACTCGAACGTGTGATTCACGATCTTCGTTGCCTGTAGCAAGTGCTCCCGACCCACACATACCCGCGTCAGAAAGCGCGTCGTGTCCGGCAAGATCTCTCGTTGCAGCGTCATGACACAGGACAGCTTCAATCGGCATGCCAGTGCCATAGTTTATTTATTTCAAATGGTTGTGGGGTCGTCGTTCGCGACTGACACGAGATCTGACACGTCACTGCAACGCGGTGCTCTCTCGGTGGCTCAAGTGGCCGACCAACCAGCGCACCCTGACACGAAAAACGTGTCAAACCGCGCCGCGAGCGTGTCACCTCCGCCTTCCACCCGTTCCTCGCGCCTATTCGCGCGTCGGACGCGCCACATCGTCAACAGTGCGCGCCACGTCGGACGCCGCTCCCGCCGCTCCCGCCGCCGTCGTCGCCTCGCTACCCAGCCGGCGCGTCGCCGCGAGCGTCACCTCCATCGCGAGGAGCCGCTCGTAGCCGAGCCCCAGCACCTTCTTCCACGTGATCTCCGCCGCTGACGCGCGCCCCGCGTCGTCCTGCGCCTTCGCCAGCGCCTGTCCCCACCGCGCCCGCTCGAACAGGTCCCCCTCCCCGAGGATCGCGTCGCGCCAGCCGCCCGCCAGCTGCTCGAACGCGTCGAGCGCCTCGTCCACCCGCCCGTCGAGCAGGTCCGCCCGCGCGAGGAGCCCGCGCCGCGCCCGCTCCAGCTTCGCCGTCTGCGAGGCGGTCGAGTCCTCCATCTGCCCCGTCAGCTCCTCCGCGAGCGCCCCCGCGGCCCGCCTCAGACGCGCCGCGTCGTCCCCGATCTGCGCGAGGACCTCCGCCGCCTGCACCGACGGCCGCCCCCCCTCGACGGCCGCCCACGTCTCCTCCCGCACGCGCGCCACCTCGCCGAGCGCCAGGTCCGCGTACCACACGTAGCCGCGATAGCTCGTCGCCGCCGTCGTCGTCCCCGTCCGCGCCGCCCACTCCTCGACGGCCGTCCGCGCCTCCGCCGGCCGCCCCGCGCACATCAGCGCGTTGTACCAGAGGAAGTAGGTCCAATCGATGCCGAGCCGGTCCCCCGTCGACCGCGCCGCGTCCAGCATCCCGCGCCCGTCGACCACCGCCTCCCAGCACCGCCCCGACAGCATCCGCGCCGCCATCCGCATGTGCGCCGCGTAGAACGTCATCTCCCCGTCCCGCTCGCGCGACCGCTCGAACAGCGCCTCCGCCGAGGCGTAGTCGCGGTCGTAGAGGGCCAGCTCCCCGAACACCGACGCCATCCCCGGCGTCCGCGCCGTCAGCCCCCGCGCCGCCAGCAGCGCCCGCGCCCCGTCCGCGTCCCCCGTCCACGCCAGCGCCCGCGCCAGCTTCGACGCCGCGAGCGGCGTCCGCGGCGCCCGCGCGAGCAGCTCGTCCGCCTCGTCCGCCGCGCGCCGCAGCTTCCCCGCCCCGATCGCCCGGAAGTCCATCGACAACAGCTCGAGCGCCGCCGTCAGGTCCCGCGGGAAGCGCTCGAGGTGCGTGAGGAGCGCCCGCCGCGCGTCGAGCGTCCCCGCCGGCTCGGCCTGCGCCGCGAGGTAGGTCGCGAAGCTCCGCACCTGCGGCGGCGCCGCGTCCCCGACCGCCTCGAGCCGCCCGAGCAGCGCCTTCGCCTCCTCCGGCTGGTCGCTCGCGAGCGCGAGCATCACCCCGAGCGCGAGCGCCGGCGCGAACGCCGGGTCCGCCCGCAGCGCCTCCTCCACCGCCCGCGTCAGCCCCCGGAAGTGCTCCGCGTGCAGCGCCTCCACGGCCTCCATCCAGGCGTGATACGCCACCGCCGAGGAGGTCATCCGTGGTAGCTCCGCCGGCGCGTCGGCCACCTCCAGGAACGCGAGCGACCGCGCCGCCAACGCGCGCGCCACCTCGAGCGGCGCCCCCGCCGGCGCCTCCGCCTCGAGCGCGCCGAGCTCGAGGTCCCCGCCCGGCGTCCGCCACACGATCCGCGCCCGCACCACCCCACCGGCCCGCGTCGTCGTCACGACGCCGACCGCGTCGACGTGCGCGGGGTGCTCCGGCGCCGCGAGCGCGGCGTCGCGCGCCTCCGCCGCGAGATCACCGTCCTCGTCCGCGCGCGCGAGAAGCTCCCGCCGTGGGACCGACACCACCCCCTCCGGCGCCCACCCGAGGTACGTCGCGAGCGCGTCGGCCACGAGCGCCGCGCCGGGCTCGGCCCCGCCTGGCACGACCGCGAGCACGCGCCGGTGCATCCGCCGCAGCCCGGCCAACGCCGCCTGCGCGGGCGTCGCCGCGCCCGGCGCGGCCGCAGAGACCGCCGTCGCGCTCGTCGCCGGCCCTCTCGCCGCCTCCTCTCCGGGCCCTGTGAGCGCGAGCGCCGCCAGGACCGCCGCGCCCACCGCCGCGCCCGTCATCACCGCCGCCGCGCGCCCCCAGCGCCGCCGCCGCCGCCGCCCAGGCCCGCTCGACGCCGCCGGAGCCACCACACCGGACGCCACCACCCGCGCCGCGAGCGCGTCCTCGCCGAGCGCCCAGCCGAGCTCCTCCGCGACCGCCTCGAGCGCCGCCCCGAGCGCCGCCCCATCCGCCGGGCGCGCCTTCGGGTCCCGCGCGAGACACGCCTCGACCACCGCGGCCAGCGCGGCAGGCACCCCGGGGCGCGCCGTCGCCAGCGGCTCGAACGACGCCACCAGCACCGCCGCCGCCGTCGCCTCCGTGCTGTCCCGGCTGAACGGGCTCTGCCCGACGAGCAGCGCGTAGAGGGTCGCGCCGAGCGAGAACACGTCGGTCGCCGGCGTCAGCGGCGCCCCCGCGATCTGCTCGGGAGCCATGTACGACAGCGTCCCCGTCAGCGTCCCCGCCGTGGTCAGCGCCTCGCCGTCGTCCACGCGGCGCGCGAGGCCGAAGTCGATGACGCGCGCGCGCCCGTCGCGCCCGACCAGCACGTTCGACGGCTTCACGTCGCGGTGGATCACCCCCACCGCGTGCGCCGCGCCGAGCGCGAGCGCCACGGCCCGCCCGACCGTCGCCGCCTCCTCGGGCGGCCACGGCCCCGCGAGCGCCGAGGCCGGCGCCCCCTCGACGAGCTCCATCGCGAGGTAGAGGGCGCCACCGTCCTCCCCGATGTCGTGGAGCGTCACGAGCCCCGGGTGGTGCACCGCCGCGAGCGCGCGCGCCTCGCGCCAGAACCGCGCGCGGGCGAGGGTCCCGTCGCGCGACGGGAGGATCCGCTTGATCGCCACGGTGCGCTGGAGGCGCGGGTCCCAGGCCCGGTAGACCTCGCCCATGCCACCGCGCCCGACGAGGCCCTCGATCCGATAGGGGCCGACGCGCTCCGGCAACACGACGTCGTCGCGCGCCCGGCCATCGGCAGGCGACGCGGCCCGGTGGCTGTCGTCGGAGACGAACGTGGAGTGGTTCGGCATGTCGGGGGGACGTAGAGGCAATGAGCAGTTGAACTCTAGGCGGCCACGCGACCCCCGGTCAAACCGAAACCGCCCGCAAATCCGCGCCGTGCGAGCGCGCACACCCCCGCCGGGCCGCCGCCGCCGAACGAGCACCCATGCTCATTGAAGATGCGGCGCCGACTCCGTCACTGTGGGCATGAGCGCGTCTTCAGGCCCTGTGGAGGAACCCGTGCGCCGGCCCAACGATCCCTCGTCGCCGACTCGTCGTCGCCTCGCCCTCGCGACCGCGCTTCTCGCGTTCGGGGTCGCCACGCCGGCCTGCGACGCGGAGCCTGCGGCCCGCGACGCCGCCGTCGCCGACAGCGCGGTCGACACCGCCGACGCGACGGACGCCGAGGCGGGGACCGACACCGCCGCGCCCGCCGACACCGCGACGAGCGCGCCGCCCGACGCGACCACGGCCGACGACGCGGACGCCACCGCGGCGCCGGACACGGACACCGCGCCGCCCTCCGACACCGCGGGTGCCGACACCGGCGGCCCCGCTCCCTGCGACGACGCCGACCACGACACCGTCTGCGACGCGGACGATCGCTGCCCCGGCCACGACGACCTCGCCGACGCCGACCGCGACGGCGTCCCCAACGGCTGCGACGCGTGCCCCGCGCTCCCGGGCGGCGACGCCGACGGGGACGGCGTCTGCGACCTCGACGACCGCTGCCCCGGCCATCCCGATCAGCTCGACGCCGACCTCGACGGCCTCCCGGACGACTGCGACCCGTGCCCCGGCGCGGCCACCGGCGACAGCGACGGCGACGGCGTCTGCGACGACGTCGACGCCTGCCCGGGGCAGGACGACACCCTCGACACCGACCACGACGGCACCCCCAACGGCTGCGACACGTGCCCCGTCGACGCCGCGGACGACTCCGACGGCGACGGCGTCTGCGACGGCGCCGACCGCTGCCCGGGCCACCCGGACCAGGCCGACGCCGACGGCGACGAGCTCCCCGACGCGTGCGACGCCTGCCCCGACGACCCCACCGGCGACTCCGACGGGGACGGCGTCTGCAACCAGTCGGACCGCTGCCCCGGCCACCCCGACCAGGCCGACGCCGACCACGACGGGATCCCCGACGCGTGCGACCCCTGCCCCTCGTCGGGCGACCACACCGACCGCGACGGCGACGGCACCCCGGACGCCTGCGACGCCTGCCCGGACGTCCCGCGCGTGCTCCTCTACGACGTCAACAGCGATCTCCACGCCGCGCGCGCGGCCCTCGCCCTCCTCGGCTGCGATCACACCGTCGCGGGCGTCGCCGACCTCGTGCCCCTCCTCGACTCGGGCGCCTACGGCGCGCTCGTCCTCGACATGCCCGACGCCCGCCCCGAGGGCGACTGGACGCGCGCCGTCCTCGACTTCGTGGCCGGCGGCGGCGCCGCGGTGCTGTCCACGTGGCGCCCGGACCTCCTGCCCGCCCCGGACCTCGCGGCCACCTTCGGCGCCCTCCTCGGCGCCGAGGCGACCTCCGCGCGCGCGTTCACCCCGACCTGGCGCGACCCCATCTTCACGGCGCCCTTCGACCTCACGACGGTGCCCTTCCCGGGCGACCCGGCCTCCACCGCGACGTTCCATGGACCGACCCTCGCGCCGGTGGCCGGCCGGGCCTTCGCGCGCTTCGACGACGGCGCCGCGATCGTCGCGTCGAACGGCGGCCGCACGTTCTTCGACGGCTTCCTCTGGGACGACCACCCCGAGGACCGCGACGGCGACGGCAAGCTCGACGTCGCCGAGCTCGTCGCGAACCAGCTCGTCGCCGCGTCGCGGGCCCGCCTCACCGCTGGTGGCCCCGCCGCGCCCGCGATCGACGGCGTCGCGGACACCGGCGAGACGGTGCGCTACGACCTCCCGATCCTCCGAGGCGTCGTCGCCGCCGACACGACCGAGGTCTCCGTCCGCGTGGGCGGCGCCGCGCCCCGCGTGTGGCCCGCCGCCGACCGGCGCCTCAAGGTCCTCGTGCCGCTCGAGCCCGGGCAGAACTACGTCTCCATCCGCGACCGCGGCGCCGTCACGTACCTCGCGCTGCGCTACACCCCGCAGACGAACCCGCGCAAGGTGCGCTTCGTCTACGCGCTCGCGAGCGACGGCGACGGCTCCTTCGACGCGCCGCCGGGGGCGCCGCGCGACCTCGCGACGGCGACGCGCCGCGTGGCGCTCGGGGCGCGCCTGCTACAGGCGATGATGGCCGACCGCCTCGACGCGCTCGGGTATGGGCGGCGCACGTTCCGCGTCGACACGGACCCGGCGACCGGGGCGCCGGCGGTGACGGTGTGGCGCACGTCCGCCACGACCGCGGCCTGGCGCGCGATGAGCGACGCGGAGCTCTTCTCGTGGGTGTGGCAGCATCAGGGGGAGCTCCCGGCGTGCGGTGACTGCAAGACGGTGGTCATGCTCGGGATGACCCACTGGGACCCCGCGCAGAACAAGGCCCTCGCCCACACGGCCCTCGGTGGCGGGGGCGTCGCGCTCTTCGGGACGGGGACGCTCTACAGCTGGGCGGACGCGCTCGACGACGTGGTGGCGCGGCTGTCCGACGACCGCACGGTGGCGTCGCTCGGGGCGCCGCTCTTCGACGACAGCGGCTACCGCGGGACGCTGTGGGCGAACTACGCGACCGGGCTCGGGGCGGTGCTGCACGAGCTCGGGCACGCGCTCGACCTGCCGCACCCGACCGACGACGCGGCGCTCCTGAACCGCGGCTTCGACCACGTGAACCGGCTCGTGATGGTGTCGGAGCCGGCGAGCAACGTGTCCGCCGCGATCCCGGCGATCTGGCCGTCCCACGAGCCGTTCTACGTCCTCGCGAACGGCGCGCGCCTCCGCTGGCACCGGTGGCTCGCGCTGGACGCGGCGAGCTACACGGTGAACGCGCCGCCGGCGTTCTCGCGCGTCGGCGACGAGGTGCGGGTGGACTCGCCGGCCGGGATCCGGGCGGTGTCGTACCGGATCCTCGTGTCGACGGGGCCGACGAGCACGGACTGGCGCGTCGCGGGCGGCGAGGTCCAGCTCGGCGTGCCGCCGGCGCGCTGGGTCGTCAACGTGGCGAGCCTCCGCTTCCTCTTCCAGGGGCAGGCGACGCTGCATCTGGGCGCGGTCGACGACCAGGGGAACATCGCCGACGACTTCTCGGTGGCGCTCTGATCAGGAGGATGTGGGCGATAAAATAAACGGCCCATCAGCTCGAAAAGCGGCCAGAAAAACGACCCCCGGTCGTGGTTCGGGTGGTGGTGGGGTTCGGTGATTCCGCTTTTGTTTCATTGCTTTTCTTGCGACCGGAGATGTCGATGACCCGCTCCCTCCTCCCTTCCCTCACCCTCACCCTCCTCCTCACCACCACCGCCTCCGCCTCCCCCTGGCAGCTCGGCGCGCAGGGCGTCCTCTACGACGCCGCCGGCGCCCCGGCCGAGGGCACGCAGGTCGTCACGTTCCGCGTCTACGACGGCGCCGGCGCCACCCAGCCCGCGTGGGAGGAGAACGTCCCCGTGGACCTCGTCCAGGGCCGCTTCGCCGTCGCCCTCCCCACCGACCCCGACGACGCCTCCCTCGCCGCCGTCCTCGCCGCCACCGACGACGCCGAGCTCGCGGTCATCCTCGCCGACGGCGTCGAGCTCGACCGGTCCCCCCTCGCGGCCGCCCCCTACGCCGCGAGCGCCCTCCGCGCGCAGCGCGTCCCGGCCGCCGGCGTCGAGCTCGACGACGCCTCCTCGCAACTCGGCGCCACCGACGCCCAGGCCGCCCTCGAGGCCCTCGCCGCCCGCGTCCGCGCCCTCGAGGCCGCGAGCGGCACGACCACCACCGGCGACCCCCTCCCGAGCGGCGCCGTCCTCATGTTCCTCGGGACCTGCCCCGCCGGCTGGACCGAAGCCACCGAGCTCGCCGGCCGCTTCCCCGTCGGCGCCGGCCCCGCCTACGCCATCGGCGCGACCGGCGGCGCCGCCCAGCACGGCCACACCATCACCATCGCCCAGGCCGGCGCCCACACCCACAGCGGCACCCCCCTCACCATCACCACCGACAAGCTCTCCGGCGGCGCCGGCCTCGCCACCTGGATGCCCACCATGGCCTGCGCCAGCGGCTCCGCGTCGGTCGTCTCCGGCCAGAGCTGCAGCTCCGGACAGTTCGCCGCGAGCGCGATCTACCACAACCACCCGGCAGCCGCCTCCGGCGACGTCGCGAGCGCCGGCGCCCACACCCACGACGCGAGCGCCGCCATGGCCGACAACCTCCCGCCGTACCGCGCCGTCCGCTTCTGCGCCAAGCCGTGAGGAGGAGCCAACCCATGCGACGAACCCTCACCGCCGCCCTCGCGACCGCTCTCCTCGGCGCCTGCTTCCCGTCCGCCAAGGACGACCACGCGGCCACCGAACCCGCGAGCGACACCGCCCTCGCCGACACCGGGGTCGGCGACGCCCTCGGCGACATCGCCGACCCGGACGCCCTCGCCGACACGACCCTCACCGACACGGCGACCCTCGGCGACATCGCCGACCCGGACGCCACGCCCGACGTCGCCGCCGACACCGCCATCACCGACACCGCCGTCACCGACACGGCGACCCCCGGCGACACCGCCGAGAGCGGCGCCGTCTCCGGTCTCGTCACCCTCGGCGCCACCGTCCTCGCCAGCCCCCGCGGCCGCGTCGTCATCGCCCCCTGGACCCCGGTCGGCCGCCTCCGCGGCGGCCTCTGACGCGACCCCGAGGGGCCTTGCATCGGCCCCCCGGAATCGCGACATTCTCCGGACCCCCCGAGACCCTCCGGAGCCCCATGCCGACGCGCCCGCTCGCCGCCCTCGCGCTCGCCGCCGCCCTCACGACGGCCCTCGTCGCCTCCGCGCCGCCCGCGCGCGCCTGCGGCGGCCTCTTCTGCTCCGTCCCCCAGGGCCCCGTCCCCCCCGAGCCCGTCGACCAGAGCGCCGAGCGCATCCTCTTCGTCGTCAACGACGACGGCACCCTCACCGCCCACGTCCAGATCCAGTACGCCGGCGGCGCCTCCTCCTTCGCCTGGGTCGTCCCCGTCCCGAGCGTCGCCATCGTCGAGGAGTCCAGCGCCGCCGTCGTCGGCGCCTTCGACGCCACGACCGCCCCCACCGTCACCCTCCCGCAGCCCGAGCCCTGCGCCTTCGCGAACAGCGCCCCCCAATCCAACGCCTGCGGCGGCTGCGGCGCATCCGACGCCGCTGGCGGCGCCCTCGCCGCCCCGCGCACCCCCGAAGACGGCGAGAGCCCCGTCACCGTCTACGCCCACGACTTCACCGACAACTACGAGTACACGGTCCTCGGCGCCGACGACACCGCCACCCTCGTCACCTGGCTCCAGGACAACGGCTACAACGTCTCCTCCAACATGACCCCGGTCATGGACCCCTACAACCAGCCCGGCGCCAAGTTCCTCGCCCTCAAGCTCCGCGACGGCAAGGACGCCTCCGACATCGTCCCCATCGCCATGACCTTCGAGGGCACCGAGCCCATGGTCCCCATCCGCCTCACCCGCGTCGCCGCCCAGCCCCTCATGGGCATCCAGATCACCATCCTCGCGCGCACCCCCTTCCGCCCCAAGCCCCCCTACACCTCCGCCCTCCTCGACGCCGACGACCTCACCTTCGGCGGCGACGGCGCCACCAACTACTTCGCCGTCGTCGCCCGCCGCGCCGCCGAGGCCCAGGGGCGCTTCTTCTCCCAGGAGTTCGTCGACACCGTCTTCATGGACTTCGACCGCCTCCACCTCGACGGCTCCCCCCGCGTCGTCAGCCGCTGGTACACCCGCATGTCCCCCGAGGACATGACCGCCGACCCCGAGTTCGTCGCCGACGACGCCTTCCCCCTCGGCCGCCTCCGCCTCGACTTCTCCGCCCGCACCACCCTCTGGGACTGCAGCGCCGCCAACGTCCTCACCGACCGCCTCCCCTCCCCGTGCGCCTTCGAGTACTGCGGCCGCGACGCCACCTGCGCCGAGCTCGACGGCGCCGCCGCCTGCGCCTGCCCCACGGGCCACGTCGCCCAGGGCATCCGCGGCCCCGACGGCGCCCCCCGCGTCACCTGCGTCCCCGCCACCAACCCCGTCGGCGTCACCGACGCGGCCGGCGGCGCCGGCACCGCCTTCGACCCCTGCGCCTCCTTCGCCTGCGGCGCCGGTACCTGCGTCCTCCGCGGCGGCTTCCCCACCTGCGCGTGCGACCTCGGCGCCGTCGCCGCCTACGCCCCCGGCGGCGCCGTCACCTGCACCGTCCCCACCGGCACCCCGCGCACCTTCGGCCCCGGCGGCGGCGCCGAGAGCGCAGGCCTCGTCCTCCCGCGCTTCGCGCGCCCCTCGCGCACCGCCGCCCCCTGGCTCTTCCCCCTCTTCGCCCTGGCCTTCGTCCTCGGCTCCGCCTGGTCCTGGCGCCGCGGCGCCCAGCAGAGGACCCCGCCCGCGCCATGACCGGCCCGCCGCTCCCGCCCGACGACGCCCTCCGCGCCGGCGCCCTCGACCTCATGGCGCGCCACGTCGCCGCCATCGACGCCGGCGACCGCGACGCCTTCCGCGCCACCTGCTACCTCTTCCCCGCGAACGACGGCCTGCCCTTCGAGCGCTGGTGGGCCCGCCTCCGCGAGCTCGCCCCCCTCCTCGACGCCACCCTCACCGCCGAGGACGTCAACCGCAAGGTCCGCGCCCGCCGCACCCCGACCGGCGAGCACGATCCGCACGCCTCCGTCTGGGTCCGTCTCCGCTTCCGCTCCGGCGCCACGGGCGAGCACCACGAGGGCGCGCTCCCCGTGTGGTACCTCGTCGACTCCGGCACCTTCGCGCTCGGCGGCCGCGCCCACTGGTAGCCCGGCGCGCGCTCCGCCCAGAAAAAGAAAGGGCCTGGCTCGTCCCCGAGGCCCGGCCTCGCGGTGGCTGGAGCCGCGCGCCGTGACTGTCCTCAGGACCACGAGCCAGGCCCCGGAGCGGGCTACCTGACAAGCTACTCTCTCTCTCTCTCTCTCTCACTCTCTCATGCGGTCGAGGCGTCTCTCGCGTGGGCCGCGCCTCCGTCGGCCGTTCCGGGATAAGGCGGGGATCCACGGGCCCGGGGTAGATGGCCCGTGGATCCCATTCAACCGGGTCAGCGTGAACGGCGCCGCATGCCGTCTGGAGCTCGACCCAGCGGGTCACGACGCGCAGCGGCAGCCAGACGAGGCAGCGGTGAACCACCCCTCTCCGGCGTCTCCGCCATGTCCGCGACCAGAACTCTCATCGCTCTCGCCCCGATCGCCGCGAGCGACCACCGGAGCATCCCGCGCAGCGCCTCTCCGGCGCTCGGCCAGGCAGCGCCCGGCCCCTCCATCATCTCCCCGTGACGGCTCCCCTCGAGAAAGAGCGGTGTACGACGCATCATCGGTTGGCGCGGGTCATGTTCTGCGCCGTACACCGCTCTCGCGCGCGTCTCCCCAGGGAGGAGAAGCCGCCTTCCCACCGCTCCCGGCGTGGGCTGGACACCGGCCGGCGGGGCATCGGGGTTCGTCGTCGTCGTCGTCGTCGTCGGGCTCATCATCGCGAGGCTCCGTGCGAGGCGAGGCGAGGGGAGGGGGACAGCCCGGTCAGGGCTACTGCGCGCCCTTGGCCGCCGGCACCGGCACCGGCAGCGGCTCGAGCACGATCTCGACGCGCCGGTTCATCGCGCGCCCCTCGACCGTCCCGTTCGTCGCCACCGGCCGCGACTCGCCGTAGCCGATCGCGCGGACCCGGCTCGCGTCCACCCCGTGGCTGATGAGGAAGGTCCGCACGGAGTCGGCGCGCTCCTGCGACAGGGTCTGGTTGTAGCTGTCGCTGCCCGCGTTGTCGGTGTGGCCCTCGACGACCACCTTGCGGTCCGGCGTCACCTGGAGGAGCGCCGCGACCTGCGAGAGCCGGTCGGCCGCCGCCGGCAGCACGTCCGACTTCGCGGTCTTGAAGATGACGCCCGACGACAGCGTGATCACGAGGCCGCGCTCGTTCTCGACGAGGTTCGCCCACTTCGCGAGCGCGTCGCGCATCTCCTGCACCTTCGCCTCGGCGGCCTCCTTGTCGGCCTTCGCCTGCCGCGCCTCCGCGGCGGACATCTTGGCCTCCTCCTCGGCCTGGACGCGCGCCTGCCGCTCGGCGAGCACCTTCCGCTCCTTCTCCGAGAGCTCGTCCTTCGCGCTCGACAGCTCCTTCGCCGTCTCCTCGCGGAGCTCGTCGGAGAGCGACGCGCGGCGCTCCTGGTAGTCGGCCTTCGTCTTCTCGGCGATCCGCCGGTCGGCGATGGCCGTCGCGATCTGCGCGCGGCGCTGCGCGACGTAGGCGAGGTCGATCGTCTTCACGTCGTCGCCGTCGTCGGCGAAGCTCCGCTCCGCCTTGCTCAGCGCCTGCTCGGCGGTCTTGAGCTCGGCCGGCGCCATCGTGGACGCCGACGAGTGCGACGCCGCGGCGTAGGCGTCACGGGCCGCCACGAGCTGCGACGGCGGCGACGAGGCGCACGCGGCGACCACGAGGGTCGCGCCGAGCGCGGGGATGAGGTGCGAGATGCGCAACATGCTGTTTCCTCCTCGGAGATGTTCAGTGGGGCGGGGGCTCCGCGGACGCGCTCGGGGCGCAGCTCCGCGCTACTCCTCGAGCATCCGGTGCTCCTTCCGGAGCTGGTCGATGCTCTTCATCGCGTCGTTGGCCTGGCCGCGCGTCGTGTCGAGGCGCGCGAGCTCGAGCGCGAGCTCGGCGTCCACGCTGGCGCGGTCGAGCATCCGCTTCGCGCGCTCGCCGTCGCCCTCCTTCATCATCTTCGTGGCGCGGTCGTACTGGTCGTTCGCGAGCTTCAGGTGGAGGGACGCGTCGGGGTTCTCCTTCGCGCCGGCCTCCTCGGCCGCGGCGATCTTGGCCTTCGGGGCGGCGATCTGGTCGGGGGCGACCTCCGTGCTCGCGCAGCCGGCGGCGAGCACGCCGCTCAAGGCAAACGCGGCTGCGAGGGCGAGCGGGCTTCTCATGGCGTTCCTCTCGGTCGAAGCCCCCGGGCTGGATCGGGGGCGAGTTCCATTGTCGTGAGGTGGGGACAGCACGCGGGCTGGTACGTGCGCCCCGGGACGGCCCCTGTGCAGCGTCCGTGCCACGTCCGCGACGCCCCCCTGCGGCGCGCCGCCAGCGCGCGTCTGCCCGCCTCGGCCGCGCTCCCGGGCGCCGCGGCGGCCGCCCGCGATGGGACATTCTGACGCGCTCTCGCGAGGCCCGCTCCGAAAGCCGCCGAGCACGCGGTGTCGCGATCCGCCCCACTGCGACATCCTGGGTCGCCCCCCGCGCGACCGCGCGATCGCGGCGCTGCCGTCTCGCACCCCCCGAGACCCGCCTCGCGCGCGCCCCCGTACGCCTTCCGTAACCGAGCGCCCACCCCCCGTTTGCCCCCGCCCCGCCCCGTGGGCACGATGCCCTCGTGCGACAGGGCTTGATGACGGCAACTCTCCTGGGGCTCCTCCTCCTCTCGGGGCTCGCGGCGCAGAGCGACGACGGACCACGCGGCGACGGCGCCGTCGAGGCCGTCGGCCGCGTCGCGCTCGAGCTCCCCGACAGCACCGCCGACCTCGCCCCCGCCGTCGCCGCCGAGGGCCGCTGGCTCGCCGCCCGCGGCTGCACCCTCGCCGTCGCCTCCCGCGAGGAGCGCGCCGCCGTCTCGCTCGCCGCCGCCCGCCTCCGCGCGATGCTCGCCGACCCCGCCTTCACCGCCCTCGTCCGCGACGAGCGCGACTGGGCCGTCCCGGCCCCCGGCGGCGCCTGGCGCGACGACCCCGACGCCGGCGCCCGCGCCCTCGCCGCCCTCCTCGACCCGACCGTCCCCGGCCCCGCCGCCCTCGCGCTCCTCTCCTACGGCGCCGCCCCCGGGGCCACCTGCGCGAGCCTCGCCGGCGACGCGACGAACGCCTACTCCGTCCCCGAGCGCGGCGTCGTCCTCCTCCGCCGCGCCTACCTCGCCGACGCCGTCACCGGCGACCCCGACGCCCCCACGCGCCTCGCCGGCACCCTCGTCCACGAGGTCCTCCACGCCCTCGGCTTCGCTCACCCCGACCTCGCCGACGTCGGCGCGGTCGCGACATACCGCCGCACCGTCCCGGTTTGGTTCGCCTGCGCGGCCCGCCACTGGCCCGATGTGAACGCCGTTCACAATCGCTGCGGGGCCGCCTCCGGAGCGCTCGCGCGCCTCCACTAGCGGCGGCTGGCACCGCCCTTGCTCAGTGTCCTCCCCGCGGCCGGCGCCCGACGGCGCCCGCGCCGCGGAACGACCGAAGATCGTGCCCAGGAGGACACCATGAAGCCGATCCGAACCGCCATCATCGCCGCCGCCGCCATCGTGCCCCTCGCCCTCGGCGCCGGGTGCAAGGACGACAGCTACGACGCCGACAACAACACCATGAGCCGCTACGAGGAGCGCAGCCAGGCCGAGATCGACCGCGCCGAAGCCGCCGCCGACTACGCCAAGGCCCGCGCCGACCTGCTCGAGGACATGCACGACCGCGCGAAGGGCTTCCGCGACGACCTGAACGAGCTCGCCGCCGACGCCCGCGCGAGCACCCGCGACGCGACCCACACCGCCTGGACCCGCCTCGAGACGGCGCTGAACGACTTCGACCGCCGCGTCGACAGGCTCGGCGATCGCGCCGCGCTCCAGGCCAACGAGACCGCCGACGACCTGAAGCAGGGCTTCGACAAGGCGAGCGAGGACATCGAGCGCGCCTTCGACGACCTCAAGCGCGAGCTCTCGAACGAGCCCGAGCCCGAGCCCGTCGAGGAGCCGGTGATGCGCTAGCGCCCAGCGCCGAGCCAGAGACGAAGACGAACGCGCCCGGTCCTTGGTCCGGGCGCGTTCATTTCGTGACGAGACGAACGCGCCCGGTCCCTGGTCCGGGCGCGTTCCTTCTTTTCCGCATCCACTCCCATCTGCCACTCGCCGCGCCAGGGATCGCCGCGAGTCATCTCCCAACGGCGTCCAGTGCGGTGAACGCCGTTCACTCGGGGGTCGCGGTCAGTCCAGCGGGATCACGCGGAAGAAGATCCCCGCCCCGTCCTGGTCCTGCGCCGACGACTCCCAGCCGACCACGGCCCCGTCGGGCGTCGCCGCCACGGCCGGCCGCGTCTGGTCGCCGTCCCACCAGCGGTTCATCGTCATGCGGGGCCCGCGCAGCGTGCTCCCGCTGTCGAAGACCGCGCTCTGCACGGCCACGCCGCGCCCGTCGAGCCCCGCCGTCTCCCACGCCACGAGGAACCGCCCGTCCGCGAGCGCCGTCACCTTCGGCCGCCGCTGGTCGCCCGCGACCACCGCGTGCACGCGGAACTCCGCCGCGAGCGGCGCGAGCGTCGTCCCGTTGAACACCCGGCAGTACACGCCCCAGCTCGCCGGCGTCGACCCGTCCTGCCCCGCCGACTCCCAGCACGCCGCGACCATCCCGATGCCGCTCACCGCCACCGACACGGCCTGCTGGTCGCCCGCCGTCGTCTGGTTCGCCCGCAGCTCCCCCGTCGCGAACGTCACGCCGCCGTCGTCGCCGACCGTGAGCTTCCGCAGGTAGACCCCGTTCCCGTCGAGGTCCTGGTTCCGCGACTGCCACCCGACGACGTAGCTCCGCCCGCTCGCGAACGCCGCCACCGCCGGCTGCGCCTGCGCCTGCGCCGTCGTCGCGTTCACCACCACCTCGGGCCCCATCGCCTCGCCGTCCAGGTCGTACGGCCGCACCTTCACGTCGGTGACGGACGTCCCGGTCACGCTGTCCGCCGTCCACGCGACGAGCGCGTCGTCGCCCCAGGTCATCGCCACGGCCGGGTCGCGCTGCGCGCCGACCGCCGTCGTCACCACGACCTCGTCGCTCACGGCCTCCCCGTCCGCGTCGAGCCAGCGCGCGACGATCCCGTCGACGCCGCCGTTCTGCTCCTGCGAGTCCCACGCGACCACGAAGCGCGACGTCCCGCCGGCCGCGACCGCCGAGATCTGCGCGCCCGTCCCGTACGTCGACACCGGCAGATCCGCGCTCTGCGCGTTCCCGTCCGCGTCGAAGACCCGCGCCATCAGGTCCGGGTCGCCGAACACGTCCGAGTCCCACGCCACGAGCGTCTCCCCCGTGATGAGCGTCGCCACCGCCGGCGCCCGCTGCGCCCCGAAGGTCCCGTCGTTCGCCGGGATCTCGAACGCCGTCCCGAAGCGCGCCACCGTGCGGTCGAAGCGCCGCGTCCAGAGGCGGTTCGCCCCGTCGCGCCACGTCACGACCATCTCGTCGCCCGGGAGCGTCGCCACGCTCGCCTCGACCTGGTCGCCCGCGGCGTACCCGTTGAGCTGCACGGCCCCGCCGTCGAGCACCCCGCCGCTCGTGATGAGCTGCGCGG
This sequence comes from Deltaproteobacteria bacterium, assembly GCA_020632715.1. Classification (GTDB taxonomy): domain Bacteria; phylum Myxococcota_A; class UBA9042; order PHBI01; family PHBI01; genus JACKFA01. The sequence continues at coordinate 247,210 of JACKFA010000011.1, read as the reverse complement.
CGACGCCCGCCCCGGCGCCGTCGATGAGCGAGTCGTCATAGACCAAGACCACGCCGTAGTCGCTGAAGGCCGCGAGGTCGCCGAGGTGCTGCTGGCCGATCTCGTCGGCGGTCGCCACGAACGGGGCCCCGTTCGGCGCGCCGCTCGCGGTGAAGCGCTGGATCTTCACGCCGTAGCCGTCGGCGTCGCCCAGCGACTCGCTCCACGCGACCCAGAACGCGCCGTTGCGGAGGCCGAGCACGCGCACCGTGTCGATCGCCGAGCCCTCGGCCGCCGTCGTCACCGTGATGGGCTGCGGCAGGACCTCCGTGCCCGACTTCGTGTAGAGCCGCGCGGTGATGGTGCGCTCGTCGCCCATGAGCCAGGCCGCGACGAAGCGGTCCGAGCCGTCCGGGATGAGCCGGGCGTCCGTCGGGTACGCGCGCCGCGCCACGTTCGCCTCGCCGAAGAGGGTCGTCGCGGCGCTCGCCACGCCGTCAGCCGAGATCGTCCAGTACTGGATGTAGTGCTGCCCCGGCTGCGGCGGCGCCCCGATGACGTAGAAGGCCGACGTGTAGGTGTCGTTCAGGAACACGCCCCACGACCCGTCGCTGTAGGGCAGCGCCACGCTGTCCGGGGCGATCGGCTCGTAGTACGCGCCGCCGCCCCACATGCCCCGCGTGTGGAGGTGGTAGTTCGCGCCGAGCTCGCCCGTCGCGGTGTCGACGACCAGCGCCGAGAAGTAGTTCTGATGGTTCGAGTTGGCCCAGGAGAAGCTCCAGGTCGTGACGAGCGCCTTGCCGTTCGCGCCCACCGCCGGGCGCGTCCGGAACTGCGCGTCCGCGCCCGTCGTCAGCGCCTTCTCCTCCTGGACGCGCGTGTCGTTCGCGTCGGTCAGCCGGTAGCGCGGCGTCGCCGCGCCGAAGCGCGCGAGGTAGCCGCCGCTCGGCAGCGCCGCGACCGTCGGCCAGTGCTGCACCTCGGTCGTGACGTCGAGCGCGTCCTCGACGCAGATGTCCGACTGCGCGACGCACGCGCCCTCGCTGTCGCACGCCGAGCTCGGGCTGCACGCGTCGCCGTCGTCGCAGAGCGCCCCCGGCGTCACGATGAAGTTGCACCCGCCCGCGGCCTTGCAGGTCGCCTGCGTGCACGCGTTGCCGTCGTCGCAGCCCGTCGACCCGAGCGGCAGGCTCTTCGACGCGGTGTTCGACGACAGGCTCGTCGCCGCGTTCGCGACCACCACGCGGCACTTCACGAGGTCGCACCCGTCGACGTCGGCGTTCGCGAGCACCTGCGCGCCCTCCGTCTCGGCGCCGCCGTTGACCGTCCAGTACCAGGTGGTGGTCGCGCCCGACCCGAACCACTGCGCGGGCGTCGTGATCTCGCACGTCACGTCCCCGTCGGCCCCGTTCGGCGCCGACACCGCCACGACCGGCGGGATCGGCGTCGGCTCGACCACGTCGAAGCTCTGGCTCTCACCGCGCGGCCCCGGGTCCGGCGGGTTCGTCGGCGTCACCGTGCAGTAGAGCGTCGACCCGGGCGTGAGCGTCTCCGGCACGGCGTAGCTCGCGTCGCTCCCGCTGTAGAGCTCGACCACGGTCCCGTCGGCCTTCACCTCGTAGAAGCCGTAGATGATCTCGATGGCGTCGCCCTGATCGAGGTCCGTCGCCGTCGCGTACTCGCACGTCAGCACGTCGCCGGGCTGCGCGTTCCCGTCCGCCTCGCCGTGCGCCGCGACCTCGGTCATCGCGACCCCGGTCACGAAGGGCAGGGCGTTGCCGATGGTCATGATCGTCTTCGAGCTCACGACCGGCGTGCAAGCGCCGCCCGCGTCGCAGCCCTGCGCGGTGCAGCCGATCCGGTCGCCCTTCGCGAACGCCTCGCCCGCGAGCGTCGCCCCCGTCGCGCCCGCGATGACCGCGCCGTTCCTCGTCCAGGTGTAGCTGTAGGTCAGCGTGTCGCCGTCGTCGGGGTCCGCGCCGTCCTGCGGCTCGCACGCGAGCGTGTCCGCCTTGGTCGGCGGCATGTGGGGCGCCGTGATGAAGACGTTGTCGAGCGTCGGGGTCGCGTTCCCGAGCGTCCGCGCGTCGCTCCGCACCTCGGCCGACGAGGCCGCCCCGTCCGACGCCTTCACGCCGCACGCGATCGCGTCGCCGTGCGAGGCGCCGAGCTCGGCGCCGGTCGCGCTCCCCGTCGTCACGCCCGCCACGACCGCGTCATCGACGTACCAGGCCACGAGGTAGGTCACCGAGTCGCCCGCGTCGGGGTCCACGCTGCCGCTCGCCGAGCACGTGAACGTCGTCGTCGCGTCGCCCGCCTCGGGCGCGAGCGACACGGTCGGCGCCGACGGCGCCGAGTTCGTGACGTCCGTCGAGTTCGTCGGCGACGCGGTCTCCTCGCCCTCGTCCTCGCCGTCGCTCGGCGTGAGCACGCAGCGGATGACCATCCCCTTCTCGGTCTCGGCCGCGGGCAGCGTGCACGCGCCGTCCGTGTCGATGAGCACGCCGTCGTGGGCGTCGTCGTAGAAGGCGCAGGTCGAGTGGTCCTCGTCGCCCTCGTCGGGGTCCACGAAGTCCGCGCACGCGCAGACGATGTCCTTGTCGGTCGTGGTCACGCCGGTCGGGAAGATGGTGACGAGCCCGCACGTCGGCGGCGTGTTCGCGATGGTGAAGGGCAGCGAGGCGCGCGGGGTCTCGAGCCCGTCCACGACGAGCCAGCCCTCGAGCCGGTACTCCTCCCCCTTCTTCGTGACGGCCGCCGACAGCGGCGCGTCCGTCGTGATCGCCTCCGCCGCGCGCAGCCAGCGGTAGTGCGCGTCGCCGACGACGCCGTCCGGCGGCGTCACGGTCGCGTTCACCGTGTCGCCGGTGCGCGGGGTCTCGGGGGCGATCGCGAGCGTAGGCGCCGCGCCGGGCGTCCGCACCTCGATGTCCACCGAGGCGCTGCAAACGACCGACCCCGCCCGCAGGACCGAGACCGTGATCGTCTGCGCGCCGGGCTTCAGCGTGGCGAAGGTCGCGCCGATGACGCCGCTCTCGGGCACCGACCCGACCTTCAGCGCGTCCCCGCGGTCGTTCGCGCTGCTCTCGACGCGGAACTCGAGCCCGGCGAGCGCCTCGCCGCGGCCATCCACGTGCGCCTCGAAGGCGACGGTCTCGTCGGGGAGGAAGCGGGCGTCGGCGCTCGGCGACATGATGCTCACGGTCGGGTCGACGCCCGGCGAGGACGTGTCCGACGAGATCGTCGCGTCGTTGATGACGGTGTCGCTGCCGCCGCCGTCGTCGCCGCTGCACGCGCCCGCGGTCAGCGTGACGCCGACCGCGAGGAGCGCGATGGAGAAGGGATGTCTGCGTGGCCGCACGGGGCACCTCCGGGAGATTCGGTCGTGGATGGGAGTCGGTGAGTGGCAGATTGCCGATCCCGAGACGCGGCACGCGAGCCCCCTCGAACCGAATGAGCACGTCATGTGCGGCGTGAGCAGGGGCCTGGGTAGGCCTGCTCAAACGCGCTCTCTTGGCCGGTCCGGCGTTGTCCCGTCTTCAATCGCCGCGGATGCTGACGTCACATCCCACAGCGAATCGGCGACACAACGACCGGCACCAGGAGAGTGACATGGGCATCGGCGCGGGGCTCAACAAGGCGGTGGCGTTCAAGGACATCGCGCAGTCGAACCTGACGGGCTCGCTCGCGAAGGCCAAGTTCATGGTCTACGAGACGAAGGACCTCGACGGCTTCCTCGACGAGATCGACTTCTTCCTGAACCCGTCCTCCATCGTGGTGAAGCGCTCGGCCACCTTCGAGGAGGAGAAGCAGAACCAGGCCACGACGCAGACGGCCTACAAGGGCACCGACCCCATCAGCCTCGAGCTCGGCGAGCTCTGGTTCGACACCTACGACTCGCGCGAGAACGTGCGCGAGACCTACATCGACCGCCTCGAGAAGCTCGTGCAGTACGTGCCGGGCACCCACTACCTGCCAGCCGTGACCCTCGTCTGGGGCCAGTTCACGCACAGCACCATCTTCGCGCCCGAGTACGTCTTCTACATGAAGGACCTGAACGTCACCTACTCGATGTTCCTCCCGGACGCGACGCCCGTCCGCGCGAAGGTCTCGGTGTGCCTGACGCAGATCGCCACCGTCACTTTCGAGGACATGTTCCGGCAGAAGCAGAGCCCCGACCACGCGAAGTTCGTGACCGTCCGCCGCGGCGACACCCTGCAGGGCATCGCCCACCGCGAGTACCGGAACCCGCGCGAGTGGCGCCGCATCGCCGAGTCGAACGGCCTCCACGATCCGCTGAACCTGAAGCCCGGGACGCGCCTCCTCGTGCCGCCCATCCTCTAGCTTGGTCGGGTGAACTATTTCAGCGCGCGACAACGCCCTGTACGGCGGCGTCGTAGGCCTCGAGGGCGGCAGCCCTGGCTCGCGCCTGCCATCTTCGGGTTGACCCCGAGGCTTCCCGTGATAGCGTTTTGCAATCACCGAAAAAAGTCGGTCGCGCCTCTTGCGGGAGCAGGGCGGCCGGCGTGGCCGCGCGTCCCCGTGCGGTCATGGGAGCCTCATCCATGTCAGCACGACCCTCCGACCGGGGCCGCCGGGTTCTCCCGGCGCTCGCCTCCGCGCTCGCGTTCGTGGGCCTCCTCGCCCTCGCCTCCTCCCCGGCGCGGGCTGCCCTCGACGACCTCTGCGGCACCACGATCAGCGCGAGCGTCGTCCTCGACCACGACGTCGACTGCACGGGCTACACCGGCACCGCGCTGACCATCGACACGGACGGCGTCGTCATCGACGGCGCCGGCTTCCGCCTCCTCGCCCCCGACGCGACGCGCGCCATCGCCATCACGGGCGGCGTCTCCGACGTCACCGTGCGCGACCTCGCCGTCTCCGGCTGGTGCGTGGGGACGGGCATCTACATCGACGGCGGGAGCGGCCACGTCATCGACAACGTGCGCGCCGACGGCCGCAGCGTCGGCGTCTACGCCATCAACACCGCCGATCTCACGCTCACCGACGTCGCCGCCGAGGCGTGCTCCGACGCGGGCGTCTCGCTCAAGGCCGTCACCGGCAGCCTCACCCTCGCGGGCCTCGACCTGCGGAACAACGCGACCGGCCTCCGCCTGAACGACGTCCACGGCGTGACCCTCGACCCCGCCGCCGTCACGAGCCTCGCCGGCAACGACACGAGCCTCGACCTCGAAGCGAGCGTCACGGACCTCGTCGTGCGCGGCCTCGTCCTCGACGGCGCCAACTTCGGCGTCGACGCCTACAGCGGCACGAACGCCGGCCTCACCCTCGAGGACGTCGACGTCTCCTCGCTCTCGGGCGGCGGCACCGGCATCTACCTCGCCGGCGCCGGCCACACCCTCCGCCGCGTCGTCGCCGATCGCCGCGGCTACGGCGTCCGCGCCATCGGCGTCGACGGCCTCGCCATCGACACCCTCACCGCGCGCGGCGCCACCACGAGCGGCCTCGAGCTCCAGAACACGACGGGCGCGCTCGCGCTCCGGGCGCTCACGCTCGAGGACTGCCTGGTCGGCCTGAACCTGAACGGCTACGACGCGCCCGCCGGCTGGGCCGTGACCGGCTGGGACGGCACGGACGGCGTCATCGTGAGCCTCGCCGCGAGCGACACCGGCATCAAGCTCGCGAACGTGCAGAACGCGCGCTTCGCCGACCTCACCCTCGACAACGGGAGCTACGGCGTCGACGCCTCGGCGACCACGAACGCGGGCCTCGTCTTCGAGGATCTGGACGTCTCCGGCACGCGCGGCGCCGGCACCGGGCTCAACCTCTACGGCGCGGACCACGCCGTGCGGCGCGTCGTCGCGAACCGCCGCAGCATCGGCGTCGTCCTCCTGAACGCGCCCGGCGCCGCGCTCTCCGACTACAGCGCCAGCGGCTGCACCGTGGGGCTCCGGGTCTACACCTACCCCGCGAGCGCCGCGGCGCCCTCCCTCCGCCGCCTCACCCTGCGGCAGAACACGACCGGCATCGAGATGAAGGACATGGACGCCCCGCTCGACCTCGGCCCCACCAACGCCATCGACGTCGGCGGGAGCCTCACGGGGCTCTCCTTCAACGGCTGCGCCGACGTGACCATCCACGACCTCGCGTTCGACAACCCGACCGCCGGTGTCGACGCCGCCGTCAGCGCCCCGAACGCGCGCTTCACCTTCCGCGACGTCGACTTCTCCGGGGCGAGCCGCGGCTACGGCCTCCGGCTGAACGGCACCGACAGCACGCTCACGCGCGTCACCGCCACGCGCCGCAACATCGGCTTCAACCTGATCAACGCGAGCGGGCTCGTCGCGACGGACCTGACGTCGACGGACAACAACACCGGGATCTACTTCCAGAACGTGTTGTCCAACGCCACGCCCCCGTCGCTCGCGAACCTGACGCTCGACGACAACCTCTACGCCATGAACTTCAGCGTCTGGCGGCTCCCCTACACCTTCTCCCCGGCGACGGTCCCCAACCTGTCGATGACCGGCTGCATCCAGACCCTCACCCTCTCGAACTCGAACGACATCACGTTCGAGGACCTCGTGCTCGACGGCTTCAACGGCGGCGCGACCGCCACCAACAACGTCCACGACCTGACCTTCGACGGGGTCGACGCCTCGGGCGGCGGCTACGGCACGGGCCTCGATCTCAGCGGCGCCGGCATGGTCGTGCGCGACGTCGTCGCCGACCACCGCGGCAACGGCGTGAAGGTCGCCTCGGCGAGCGGGCTCGTCGCGACCGGGGTCGCCGCCCGCTACAACACGAGCTACGGGCTCCTCGTGAGCGGCGTCGCGGCCACCGACACCGCGCCCGCCTTCGACGGGCTCGATCTCCGCGACAACGGCACGGCGCTCGGGTTCACGAGCATGGCGTCGCCGCTGACCATCAGCCCGGCGACCGGTCTCGACGCCGCGGGCAGCGGTACGGGCATCTACATCCAGTCGTCGCGCGACATCACGGTGCGCGGGCTCACGCTCGACAACCTCGATCGCGGCATCTTCGCCTACTACAACAACGCGAGCCTCACCTTCGAGGACCTCGACCTCTCCGGCACGTCGGGCCGCGGCGAGGGCCTCCGCGTCGGCCACTCCACGAACAACACGGCCCTCTACTACGGCGGCGCCGGGCACGTCGTGCGCCACGTCGTCGCGAACGACCGCGACACGGGCTTCAACCTCATCGGCACGAGCGGCCTCGTCGCCGAGGACCTGCGCGCGAGCGGCTGCGGCACGGGCATGCGCCTCGAGGGCTACTCGAACACCGCCGGCTTCGTGAACCCGACCCTCACGAATCTCGCGTTCGCCGGCAACCGGACCGGCCTCTACCTCTACGACCTGCACGGCACCGCCGCGACCCCCTACGTCGTCGGCCCGTGGGACGGCACGAGCGGCGTCATCGCCACGCTCGACGACAACGACCTCGGGCTCCAGCTCTCGACGTGCTCGGACGTGGAGGTCGGCGGCTTCGACATCCTCGACGGCCGCTGGGACGCCGCCGCGACCGGGATCTACGCGACCAACAGCGCCGACCTGACCTTCGCCGACATGCGCGTCGACGCCGGCGGTCACGGGATCTACGCCTACGTGAAGAACACGGGGCTCACCTTCCGCGACCTCGACCTCTCCGGCCACGGCGGCGGCTACGGGCTCCAGATCGGCCTCCAGACCTCGAACGTCAACAACCACGGCGGCGCCGACCACGTCGTCGAGAACGTCGACGTGAGCCACCGCGCGACGGGCGCGCACTTCATCGCGACCTCGAACCTCACCGTCGACGGCCTCACGGCGACCCACGACGACGCGCGCGGCGTCTTCGTCGAGGGCGTCGCGGGCATGGTCCCGCCCACGCTCAGCGGCCTCGTCCTCGACGACGACGGCGTGGGCTTGCGCCTCCAGGGCTTCGGCGGCGACCCGGCGGCCCCCTTCGTGGTCGGCCCGGCGGCCGTCACGTCGGTCGCCGGCTGCGACACGAGCGTCGAGCTCGTCGCGATGACCGACACGCGCCTCGTCGGCCTCCGCCTCGACGGCCGCGACTGGGGCGTCAACGTCGCGAACGGCGCGGGCGTCACCCTCACCGGGCTCGACGCGAGCGGCGCCGGCGCGGGCGTCGGGGTCTACGTCACCGGCGCCGCCGACGCGGTCGTGGACGGCGTGATCGCCACCGACCGCGGCATCGGCCTGTCCTTCAACAGCACGAACGCGCCGACCCTCCGCGCGGTCGACGCCTCGCGCTCCGAGGTCGCCGTCTACCTGAAGTCGACGACGCTCCCGGCGACCCTCGAGGATCTCGTCGTCCGCGACGCCGGCACCGGCCTCAGCATGAACACCGTGACCGGCGCCGGCACGCTCACCATCGACGGCGACGTCATCGCCGCGGACGACCGCGCGAAGACGACGGTCCTCCTCACGACGGCGACGCCCGTGACCGTCGACACGGCGGCCCTCGGGCTCGTCCAGAGCGGCAACAGCTACATCTCGCCGCCGCCGCCGTCGGACCCGATCTGCGGCACGACCATCACGAGCGACCTCGTCCTCATGGCGGACCTCGACTGCAGCGAGACCACGACCACCGCGATCACGCTCGGCGCCGACGGCGTGAAGGTGCTCGGCAACGGCTTCCGCATCCTCGCGCCGCGGGCGTCGAGGGTCATCGAAGCGGTCAATAGGAACGGCGTGGTCATCGACGACGTCGATGTCTCCTCGCCGTACCCGGTCGCGTTGTCGAGCGACTACGGCGTCTACGTCAGCGGCGGCACCGGGAACCGGATCTCGCGCGTCCGGGCCGACCGCCACGGCGTCGGCGTCTACGTGAGCGGCGCCGACCTCCACGTGGGGGACGTCACGGCGAACGGCTGCACCTACCATGGCCTGCGCGTCGACCAGAGCGCCGCGCCCATCGAGCTCACGGGGATCACGGCGACTGGCGGCGCCACGGGGGTCTACCTCTCCGACTTCGACGGCGACGACGGCGCCGGCGGGCGCTTCACCCTCGACGGCGGCGTCCTCGCCGACGTCGGCGGCAACCGCACCGCGCTCCAGCTCGTGAACGTCCGGAACGTCATCGTGCAGGGGCCCATCGCGACCCTCGACGGCGCGGTCTACGGCGTCCACGCCGGCGACGTCACGAACGCGAACCTCGCCTTCCGCGACCTCGACGTGTCCGACGACCGCGGCGACGGCACGGGCCTCCTCGCGTACGGCGACGGCACGGAGGTCACGCGCGTCACGGCGAACCGGCGCGCGACCGGCGTGGACGTCCGGAACGGCGCCGGGGTGGTCCTCACGGACGTCGCGGCCGCCGAGTGCAACAAGGCCGCGGCGCACCTCGAGGCCGTGACCGTGGCGGCGCTCACGAACCTCTCGCTCACGGTGAGCTACGTCGGGCTCGAGCTCCAGAACCTCGACGACCCGCTCCTCGTGGTCGATCCCTACGACGACGTCGCCGGCGCCGGCGCGATCGCGAGCCTCGCCGGCTGTGACACCTCGATCTTCGGCTCCGCGGTGACGGGGGTCACCTTCCGCGGGCTCGCGCTCGACGGGCGCGCCACGGGCCTCGCGCTCAACTACGCGACGAACGCGGGCCTCACGCTCGAGGATCTCGACCTCTCGGGCGACCGCTACTCGGGGACGGGCGTGTTGCTGAACGGCAGCGGCCACGTGGTGAGCGGGATCACCGTGTCGCGCCGCGACACGGGCTTCAACGGGAACCAGCTCACGGAGCCCGTCATCGCCGACGTGACCGTCGACCGCGTGTACACGACGGGGATCCTGCTCCAGAACAGCGAGACCGCGCTCGACCTCTCGAACCTCGCGATCACCCGCACGGCCACGGCGCTCTGGCTCAAGAGCATCACCGCGGACGCGGCGACGCCGCTCGTCATCGACGGCGACGTCCTGACGGCCACGGACGACACGGCGATCGCCATCGACCTCGACAGCGTCGCGAACGTCATCGTCGAGGACCTCACGCTCCCGAGCCGCACCTACGGCGTCGACGGCTCGAGCGGCGGCAACACCGGCGTGACGGTGCGCCGCGTCGACGTGAGCGGCACGCGCGGCGTCGGCTACGGCCTGCGCATGAACGGCGCCGGCGTCGTCATCGAGGACCTCGACGCCCGTTACCGCTCGACCGGCGTCCTGCTCGGGCCGGCGACCGGCCTCGCCGTCTCCGGGGTGCGGGCGCGCAACGCCTCGAGCTATGGCGTCAACGTCAACACGATCAGCGACTTCGTCCTCGAGGACCTCGACGTCGGCGCGAGCTACACGGGCCTCTACCTCCAGAACCTCGCCGGCACGGTCGCCGACCCGGTCGTCATCGACGCCTGGGACGGCACGCGCGGCGTCCTCCGCGACGCCTCCGACTGCGCGACGACCATCGCCATCTCGAACGGCGACGACATCCGCTTCGACCACCTGCGGCTCGACGGCTTCGACAACGGCGTCGACGGCACGACCTCGTCGAACGAGCGGCTGGTCTTCGACGGCGTCGACGCGAGCGGCGGGCGCAGCGGCGCGACGGGCTACGGCCTCCACCTCGGCGGGACCGAGCACGTCCTCACGGGCGCGACGATCTCGCGCCGCGCCTACGCCTTGCGCCTGAACGGCGTCTCGGGCGCGACGGTGACGGACCTCACGGCGACCGGGAACGGCACGGGCTACTACGTCGTGACCCTCGCGGCGAACCAGGATCCACCGACGCTCTCGAACCTCGACCTGCGCGACAACGGCGCGGCCTTCTACCTCAACAACTGGAAGGCCCCCTTCGTGTTCGAGCCGAGCCTCGGCATCGACGTGAGCGGCTCGGACACGGGCTTCCAGCTCTACAACCAGACGCAGGCGCTGACCTTCCGCGACCTCGACCTCACGGAGAACCTCAGCGCGGCGATCACCACGTCGACCAACATCTCGAACATCGCGTTCGAGCGGCTCGACGTGTCCGGCGTGGGCCTCGGCTACGGGCTCGACCTCTCGGCCTCGACGGGGGTCACCATCACCGACGTCGTCGCCAGCGACCGCTACATGGGCGTCCGCGCCACGGGCTGTAGCGCCCTCGTCGTGGACGGCCTCGACGCCTCGAACGCCGCCTACGGCTTCCGCGTCGACAGCCTGACGACCGGGATCGCGCCGACGCTCTCGAACCTGCACCTCACCGACAACAGCTACGGGCTCACGCTCTACAACGTGCGCACGCCGCTCACGATCGATGAGGACACGGGGCTCGACGTGAGCGGGAGCGCCGTCGGCATCTACCTCACGAACTACACGCAGGACGTGACGGTCGCCGGGCTCAGGCTCGACAACCCGAGCTTCGGCGTCACGGTGGTCGCGTACTCGCGCGCCGTCACCCTCCGGGACCTCGACGTCTCCGGCAGCGGGCGCGGGCGCGGGCTCAACGTCGAGGGCGTCGACCACGTCGTGAGCGGCATCGTCGCGCGCGACCGCGAGTACGGCATCTACGGCGACACGGTCGGGGGGCTCGCGCTCAGCGACGTCCTGACCGAGCGCTGCGCGGCGGCCGGCGTGTACCTGCGCAACGTCGCCACGGACGACACCCCGCCGACGATCTCGAACCTCGCGCTCCTGAACGGCAACGTCGGCTTCCGCGCCTACAACATCCGCGCGCCGCTCGTGCTCGACGGGGCCGCGCTCACCGACGTCTCCGGGAACCTGACGCCGCTCTACCTCGAGGGCTGGATGACGGACACGGTCGTGCGCGACCTCACGCTCACGAGCCCGGGCTTCGGCGTCAACGCGGGCGCCGACACGAACGACGGGCTCGCGCTCGAGAACCTCGACGTGACCGGCTACTGCCGGGGGACCGGCGCCTACGTGGGCGGCTCCGACGTGCTCCTCGACCGGGTCGTGGCCGGGCGGCGCGCGACGGCGGTGCAGGTCGGCAACGGCGACCGCGTGACGGTCCGCGACAGCGTGCTCGGCGCGAGCGCGACGGGGCTCAAGGAGGCCGGCTCGTCGAATATCGTCGGGACGACCGTGACCGAGAACAGCGCGAACACGAAGACCTTCCTCTGGGTCGGGACCAACGCGAACATGTTCGTCGGGCAGACGCTCCGCGTGGGGATGCCGACCGGCGATGAGGACCGCGTCGTCTCCGCGGTGCAGAGCTACCGGGTGACGTTCGCGACGGCGCTCTCGGCCATCCCGCCGGCCGGGACGACCGTCCGCGCGCTCGACTACGGCGATCCGCGGCTGACGCTCGAGGGCTCGGACATCTGCGCGAACGGGGTCGGGCTCGACGCGGGCCCGCGCGACACCATCGCGACGGGGAACTACTGGCGGAGCTCGAATGGGCCGACGCACGCGTCGGTGCCGGCGGGCGACGGCGACAGCGTGGTCGCGACCGAGGTGACGCTGACGCCGTTCGTGGGGGTGCCGACCGACAAGGTGAACCCCTACTGCAACCAGGCGCCGGTCGCCGACGCGGGGGAGGACTTCGCCGCGTGCGAGGGCGACACCGCGACGCTCGACGGGTCGGGCTCCTACGATCCCGACGAGGAGCCGATCCTCTACGCGTGGACGCAGTCGGCGGGGCCGGCGGCGACGATCGACGGCGCGGACCAGGAGACGGCGACGTTCGTGGTGCCGGCGCCGCCCGCGGGCGCCGACGCGGCCGTGCTCTCCTTCGTGCTGACGGTCGACGATCGCGACATCCAGCGGACGGACGGGGTGGACGTCGCCATCACGCGGCGGAACCCGGCGCCGACGGCGGTGGCCGGGGTGGACCAGGCGGTCGACGAGGGGGCGGCGGTCGCGCTCACGGCGGCCGGGAGCTTCGACCCCGAGGGGACGACGCTCGCGTACGCGTGGGTGCAGACGGCGGGGCCCGCGGTCGCGCTCACGGGGGCGGACACGGCGTCGCCGGGGTTCACGGCGCCGGCGATCGAGGCGGGCGGCGGGCCGTCGACGGTGACGCTCACGTTCGCGCTGACGGTCACGGACGCGCAGCTGCCGCAGCACTGCGGCGGGCCGTCGCAGGGCGTCGACATGGTGGACGTGGTCGTGAGCAACGTGAACCGCGCGCCGGTCGCGGACGCAGGGGCGCACCAGGACGTGGACGAAGGGGCGCTGGTCGCGCTCTCGGGGGCGGCGAGCGCGGACCCCGACGGCGACGCGCTGAGCTACGTGTGGGCGCAGACGGGCGGGACGGCGGTCGCGCTCTCGGGCGGCGACACGGCGACGCCGACGTTCACGGCACCGGAGCAGGGGCACCTCGCGCACGAGACGCTGACGTTCACGCTGACGGTGAGCGACGGCTTCGGCGGGAGCAGCGTCGCGACGGTGACGGTGACGGTGGACGACGTGTGCGCGCCGATCGGCGACGACACGACGTGTGACGGCGTCGACGACAACTGCAACGGCGAGGTCGACGAGAACTACGTGCCCGACACGAGCTGCTTCGGGGTCGGGGCGTGCGCGGCGGGGAACGCGGCGTCGACCTGCGTCGGCGGGGTCGAGACGGCGTGCGAGGCGGGGGCGCCGCTCGCGGCGGACGACGCGACGTGCGACGGGGTCGACGACGACTGCGACGGGGCGGCGGACGAGGACTACGCGCCGGTGGCGACGTCGTGCGGGCAGGGCGTGTGCGCGGCCGAGGGCGTGACGAGCTGCGTCGGCGGGGTCGTCGGCGACACGTGCGTCGCGGGCGCGGCGACGGGCGCGGACGACGAGTGCGACGGGATCGACCAGGACTGCGACGGGGTCGCGGACGGGAACTACGCGCCGGACACGAGCTGCTTCGGGGTCGGGGTGTGCGCGGCCGGGAACGCGGCGTCGAGCTGCAGCGGCGGGGTCGAGACGGCGTGCCGGACGGGGCTCCCGACGGGGGAGGACGACGACTGCGACGGGGAGGACGACGACTGCGACGGGGTCGCGGACGACGGCTTCGTCGGGGTCGCGACGTCGTGCGGCGTCGGCGCGTGCGCCGCGAGCGGGGTGACGACCTGTGAGAAGGGTGTCCCGGGCGACTCGTGCGAGGTCGGGGTGCCGGCGGCGAGCGACGCGACGTGCGACGGGATCGACGACGACTGCGACGGGGTGGCGGACGACGACTACGCCGCGGACGCGAGCTGCTTCCTGCCGGGCGTCTGCGCGGCGGGGAACGTGGCGTCGAGCTGCGCGGGCGGGGTCGAGACGGCGTGCGCGACCGGGGCGCCGACGGGCGCGGACGACGACTGCGACGGCGTCGATCAGGACTGCGACGGCGCCGCGGACGACGCCTACGCGCCCGACGCGAGCTGCTTCCTCCCGGGGGCGTGCGCGGCCGAGAACGCCGCGTCCACCTGCGTCGGCGGGGTCGAGACGGGCTGCCGCACTGGCGCGCCCGCGGTCGGCGACGCGACGTGCGACGGGGTCGACGACGACTGCGATGGCGCCGCGGACGAGGACTACGCGGCGGACGAGAGCTGCTTCCTGCCGGGCGCGTGCGCCGCGGGGAACGTGGCGTCGACGTGCGTCGGGGGCGTCGAGACCGCCTGCGCGACGGGCGCGGCGACGGGCGACGACGCGGACTGCGACGGGGTCGATCAGAACTGCGACGGCACGGCGGACGACGGCTACGTGCCGGACGAGAGCTGCTTCCTGCCGGGGGTGTGCGCGGCTGGGAACGCGGCGTCGACCTGCGTCGAGGGGGTGGAGACGGCCTGCGGGACGGGCCTCCCGACGGGGGAGGACGACGACTGCGACGCCGAGGACGACGACTGCAACGGGGTCGCGGACGACCACGACGGCGACGGCGACGGGACGGCCGACTGCGAGGACGGCTGCCCGGAGGACGCGGCGAAGACGGCGCCCGGGCTCTGCGGGTGCGGGGCGGTGGAGCGCGTGGTCGTGGCGTTCACGGCGGACGACGACGACGTGGTCCTCGCGTACGGGACGACGGCGGATCCGACGCCGCCGACGTCGCTCGGGAACGGCACGTTCCGGCGCTACACGCTGGTGGTGAGCGAGGCGGACGTGGCGGACCTGCCGCCCGCGGGCGCGGGCGCGACGGTGGGCGAGCTCGAGGCGTCGCTGCTGTGCACGACGGCGTCGTACGAGCTCGTGACGGTGTACGTGGCGCCGGTGTGCGAGGCCGGGGTGGCGGTGACGCGCGGGCTCGGGCCGGCGGAGGGCTTCAACCTGTTCGCGTGCGGTGACGCGACGGGGGCGCGGGACATCGGCGGGCGCGCGGCGGTGGCGGGCGTGCTCGAGATGAGCCAGGGCTTCTCGGTGGGGCGCGAGATCGGGGCGCCGGTGGGCGAGGTGCCGGGGGCCATCTACGTCGGGCTCGGGCTCGGGCTCACGTCGGGGACGGTGTACGGCGACGTGTTCTACGCGCTCGCGGGGTCGCTCGCGATCGGGGAGGACGTGACGCTCGCGCTCGGCGGCGGGTATCGGCAGGGGACGCCGAAGGATCTGGTGGCGGACTGTCGCGACCTGCGGGCGCTGTCGCTCGAGCTCGCGGGGGCGGAGGCGACGGGGACGGCGGACGTGGCGTGGTGGGGGACGGTGACGCTCCACGGGGACGCTGGTGGGACCAACGTCTTCCGGGTGGAGCTCGACGATCTCGCGCGGCCGACGACGTTCGACGTGCGGGCGCCGGCGGGGGCGAAGGTGCTCGTGGACGTGCGCGGCGGGCCGGTCGGCGACATCGGCTGGGGCGAGTTCTGGTACTCGGGCGGGGTCGAGGCCTCGGACGTGCTCCTGAACTTCGCGCAGACGCTGGAGCTCACGGTGTCGGGCTTCCGGATGGACGCGAGCGTGCTCGCGCCCTACGCGCACCTCGACGGGACGGCGGGGGACTTCCGCGGGACGACGGTGGTGGCGAGCCAGCAGGGCGACAACGACTTCCACGCGGACGGGGAGCTCTCGGGGGCGCTGACGGTGACGAGCACGTGCGACGTGGCGGCGCCGGACGGGGCGCCGGAGATCCCCGACCCGTACGCCCCGTAGGCGCGGGTCGCGGACGAGCTCCATGGGTTGGAAAGCCGGGTGAGATCAGTCGCCAGCAGCGAACGCCGCAGAACGACGAGCCCGAGCTCTCCCTCCTTCCGCCCTCCGTGTCTCCGTGTCTCCGTGGTCACGTTCCGACGGGGCCGAGAGAGCCTGACCCCACCCTGTCCGCTCGGGGCCGCGCGGGCGCACCTGGGGCTTCCTGCCCCGGTCGCGCGGGCGTGCGTGTCGCCGCGGCTCGCGGCGAGGGCGGGCGCGCCCGCGTCCTGAGCGGCGCTGGGCCCTTCGGCGCGGGTGCTGCAAGAGCCCGAGCGTCCCTGCGGGCCCGCGTGGCCCCCGATCGAGGAGCTCGACACCATGCCGAAGACCGTCGCTGCCTACGTGAGCGCCCTGTTCGCCTTCGTCGCGACCCTCGCGGCCACCGCCCGCGCCCGCGCCGACGTGGACGTCGACGTCGATCTCGGCGGCCACAGCGAGTGGTACGAGCAGTGGTGGGTGTGGGTCATCGTGGGCCTCGTCGTGATCCTCGTGATCACGCTGCTGACGCGCAGGCGGTAGCCCGTGCCGATCGCTGCTAGAACCCTCCGTGCCTCCGCGCCTCCGTGGTTGTCCCCTCGGATCACGCCCTTAACCTGATCCGGCGCGCGGCGACCGCCCGCGGCCAGGGCAGCGCGACGACCGAGGACCGAGGAGGCAACGTGGAGATCGAGACCGAGTGTCCCTACTGCGGCGAGCCCATCACGGTCTGGATCGACCCCGGCGGCGGGAGCCGCCAGCGCTACGTCGAAGACTGCTCGGTCTGCTGCCGCCCCATCGAGATCGGCGCGCGCGCGGACGACGACGGCCGCTACGAGGTCGACGCCGCCCGCGACGACGACTGATGGTGACGCCGCGGCGCCGCCACCGCGGCCAGCGCCGACGCCCCCCGCTCCCTCACGGGCACCCGCTCGCGCACACGAGCGGGCTCCCGGTCACCGTCCCCGTGATGTTCGTGCGCGTGACCCCGTCCACCTCGAGCTGGTTCGCCGTCGACACCGACGCCCCCGTCCCGACGCTCAGGTAGAAGCCGTCGCTCGCCCCGCTCACCACGGCCCCGCCCACGTTGTGGGACACGTCCCCGTCGTACACCAGCAGATCCCCCTCGACCCGGACCTTCGCGTACCCGCGCACCTCGAGCTGGTCGAGCACCACGATGCCCCGGTACGTCTTCCCGACCGCCGACACCGCCGCCGCCCCGAGCACGAACATCCGCGTGTTCACGTTGCTCACCACCATCTGCACCGCGTCGTCCGTCAGCGTCGCCGTCGCGCTGTCGCCGATGTCCGACCGCAGCCACGTCCCCGCGAGCCCGTTCGGCGTCGGCCACGCCTGGCTGAGATCGTCCACCCGGTCGCCGCCCCCGCCGCCCTGCGCCGCGATCGCGTCCACCTGACCCGTCCCCGCCGTCACGAGCGGCGTGCTGTTCGCCTGCGTGCTCCCCTGGTTCGCGTTGTCCACGATGAGCGTCCCCCACGTGTCCGTCGCCCCCTTGAAGAAGATCGTCCCGGCACCACCCGCGAGGTTGTTCCCGTTCGGGTAGTACCCGCCGGCCGTCGACACCTTCAGCCACGGGCTCGCCGCGAACGACCCGCCGAGGGCCGTGTACCCGTCGAAGACCACGCGCCCGCCGCCGCCTCCAGCCGTCCCATACGCGTTCCCGCCGTTGCCGCCCTTCGCCTCGACCGACCCCGTCCCCGTGATCGTGTCCGCCGCGATGTGCACGGCCCCGCCGCCGCCGCCGCCGCCCGTCGAGCTCGTCGACTGCGTCCCGTTCGCCGCCACGACCCCGTCGATCGTCACGACCCCGTCCGGCGCCGCCACCCGGATGACGCCGCCGCCCTTCCCGCCGTCGCCGTAGCCGTACCAGCCGCCGCCCGTCCCCGGCCACACCGCCTCGTCGTAGCGCCCGTGCGCCTTGCACTGCGGGTAGCTCGAGAACTTCGCTCCGACGCCACCATGGCACCCGCCGCTCCCCGCGCCCGGCGCGTTCGTCTGCGTCCCGTCGGGCCAGCCCTGCGCCGTGTTGGTGTCGTAGTTGTTGCCGCCCACCCAGCCGAGCCCGCTCGCGTCGAGCTTCGCCCCGCTCGCGAGCGTCACGTCGCTCGCCTCGATGTCCATCCGGTGGACCGTCGCCCCGCTCGTCGCCGGGTGCGTCCAGACCGTCGCCCCGAGGAGGTCGAGCGCGCCCGCCACGCGCACCGTCTCCACCGTCCACGGGTAGCTCGCGCTCCCAGTCACCGACATGTCCCCGCCCACCGTGATGCTCGGCACGCTCCACTGGCTGCCGCCGACGAGCGTCACGTTGCCCGTCGTCGTCACCGACGTCGCCGTGATGTCGAGGTCGTCGCCGCTGATGCTCGTCGCCGTGAGCGGCCCCGTGCCGCTGATGGTCCCCGTCCCCGACAGCGCCCCGAAGCGCAGGTTCGGCGCCGCGTACGTCCCGCCCGAGAGCGTGAGCCCGAACGCGTAGTCCGTCTCGTTCCCGCGGATGAGCGTGTCCACGTCGAGCACGCCGTTCGAGGGCAGCGAGATCGCCGTGACCCCGTTCACGTCGAGCGTCCTGACGTCGAGCTTGCCTGCGACCGAGAACGTCACGGCGTCGTTGCTCCCGACGTCCCCCGACACCACGCGCACCTCGGCGTCCGCCTTCACCCGCGCCCGCCCGCGCACCTCGAGGTTGTCGAACGCGTAGAACGCGCTCCACGCGTCCCCCGTCGCGCCCGGCCCGTCCGGCGCCACCATGCCCGAGCCCGACGCCGTCACGACCAGCGTGTGCGTCGTCGCCCCCGTCGTGAGCGGGAAGACCACGTCGTCCCCGAGCGTGACCTGCCCCTGGCCCTGCTTCGGGTTGAGCTTGTAGTCGCGCAGATCCCCGAGCGCCGTGAAGTCCGCCGAGCTCGTGTCCGACAGCGTCGTCGCCGTGAGGTCCGTCGCGACGCCCTCGCCCTGGAAGACGAACGGCGTCGACCCGTCGAACGTCGTCACGCCCGCGTTGTCGATGACGAGGTCGCCGAGCGCGCCGCCGACCCGCCGGTAGAACGTGCCCGCGCCCGCGTCGCTGCTCCAGCCGATCCCGCCGCGCACGTCGACCATCGTCCACGGCGACGCCCCGCCGAGCGCGCCCGTGATGGCCGCCGACGCGACCACCGCGATCCGCCCGCCGCCGCCACCGGCGCCGTAGCTGTCGTTGCCCGCGCCGCCCTTCGCGGAGATCGCGCCCGCGCCGCCGACCGTCGCCGCCTGCACGTAGATCCCGCCACCAGCGCCGCCGCCCCCGTACCCCGGCGCCCCGCCGTTCGCCGTGACCGTGCCGTCGAGCGTGACCGTCCCGGTCGCGATGATCTCGACGAGGCCGCCGCCGTTGCCGCCGATCCACGACGTCGGGTTGCTCGCGCTCGGCCCGCCGCCGCCGCCCGGGTAGCGCGGTCGCCAGAGCGAGTCGAAGACGACGCCGCGCGCGTACGCCGGGCCGCTCCCCGGGCTGTAGTCCGGCGACATGCCGCCGTGCGCCCCGCCACACTGGTAGCCCGCGCCCTTCACGTTCGTCGGCGCGCGCCCCGACGCCCCGGCCCCGCCGGAGTAGCCGCCGAGGTAGCCCGCCGCGTCCGCCATGAGCGTCGCCCCGGCGGCGACCGTGACGTCCACCGCCTCGATCTGGAGGCTCGTGATCACGTCGTTCGTGGTCATCCCCACGAGCGTGACCTTCGTGCCGGCGTCCTCGACGATCACGTCGTGCGCCGCGCGCAGCCCCTCGGTCCGCACCTGCGCCCCGCCGGAGATCACGACGTCCCCGTCGGCCTGGACGTCCGTCGTCTCGACCACGACGGCGTCCGCGAGCACCACGTCCGCGTACGACGTGAACGTGTCCGCCTTCCACGTCCCGGCGCTGAGCGACATCCCGTCGCCGACCGGCGTCGTCACGAGCTCGTACGGCCCGACCGTCACCGCCGTCGTCGTCAGCGGCTCCGTCACGACCACCACGGACCCCGCCTTCGTCACCGGCAGGAGCGAGCCGCCCGCCGACACGAACGACGCGAGCGTCACGCGGTTCGTGAGGAACGTGCCGTTCCCGAGGTCCACGTCGTAGGGGAAGCTCTCGAGGTCGTCGTGCCGCAGCGTCGTCGGCTGGAAGCGCGCGCTCGTCCCGGTCGTGAGCGCGATGCTGCTGACGCCGTTCAGATCGAGCTCGCGGACGTCGAGCCGCCCGCCGAGCTCGAACGTCGCGGCGTCGCCGTGCCCGATGTCGCCCGCGTCCACGCGCACCTGCGCGTCCGCCGCGACCTGCGCCCGCCCGCGCACCTCGAGGTTGTCGAAGCGGTAGTAGGCCGACCACGTGTCGCCCACGACCGCCACCGCCGACAGGTTCCCCGACGCGATCGTCACCGTGTCGCTCGCCGCCGACGCGAGCGTGAAGACCTGGTCGTCGTCGAGCCCGCGCCCGCCCTGCGACGCCACCGGGTTCACCTGGAAGGTCGCGAGCGGCCCGTTCTTCGTGAAGTCGACGCCCACGTCGCGGAACGAGAGCGCCGACACCGCGTCGATGGTGCCCGATCCCTGGAACGGCAGCGGCGTGCTGCCGGCGAACGTGGTCACGCCCTCGTTGTCGATGAGGAGGTCGCCGTACCCGGTGCTCCCGACCTTGCGGAAGAACGTGCCGGCGCCGCTGTCGCTCCCGTACCCGAGCCCGCCGCTCACGTTCACCGCGTCCCACGGCGCGTCGCCGCCGAGCGTCCCCGTGATGGCGCTGCCCGCGACGAGCGCGATCCGCCCGCCGCCGCCGCCCGAGCCGTAGCTGTCGTGGCCGACGCCGCCCTTCGCCTCGACGACCCCGGCGCCGCCGATGCTCGCGGCCTCGACGTAGACGGTGCCGCCCGCGCCGCCCGGCGAGTTGGAGCCCGCCTGCCCGTTCGCCACGAGGCTCCCGTCGATCGTGACGGCGCCGCTCGCGAGGATCTCGATGACGCCGCCGCCGCTCCCGCCGTACCAGCTGCCGTTGCTCGCGCTGCGGCCGCCGCCGCCGCCCGGGAGGCGCGGGCGCGTGATCGAGTCGTACGCGACGCCCGAGAGGTAGCTCGCCGACTGCTGGTAGTTCTGCGAGATCCCGCCGTGCGCGCCGCCACAGTGGTAGCCCGAGCGCTGGAGCCCGGTCGGGGCGTAGCCCTCGACGCCGCCGTTGTACGACTGCCCGCCGCCGCGGTAGCCGCGCCCGGTCACGTCCACGCTCGCGCCCGCCCCGACGACGGCGTTCGCGCAGCTGATGACCAGCGTCGGGAGGTCCGTCGTGGCGGTGTCCCTGACGTCCGGGTGCGAGAGCACCGTGCCCGCGCCGCTCACCGTGACCGTGCCGGGCGCGGTCACCTCCTGCGCGTCGACGTGCGCGCCCCCCGACACCGTGATGTCCGCCGAGGTCGACGTCAGCTGCTCGGCCGTGATGGTGCCGCCCGTGATGGTGAGCGCCCCGTCGCTCACGATGGTCGTGACGTCCCACGTGCCGCCGGTGATCGTGAGCGGCTCGTTCAGCGGCGCGCGCACCTCGCGGTAGCCCGTGAACGTCCCGCCGGCGCCGATGGGCTCGTGCACGACGAGCGTCGAGCTCGCGTTGCCGCCGCCCTGGAAGCGGCCCGTCGTCGCCGTGACCGTCCCGATGGCGAGCGTGTCGACGTAGACGTAGCCGTCGCTGAGGCTGAAGTCGAAGGGGTAGGCGTAGTCGTGGTCGCGCTGGATGGTGTCGACGTAGAGCCGCGAGCCCTGCGACGCGGTGAGCGCGATGAGGTCGACCCCGTGGAGGTCGAGCTGGCGGACGTCGAGCGTGCCGCCGACCCTGAACGTGGCGCCGTCGTCGCTCGACACGTCGCCGCTCTCGACGCGCACCTGCGCGTCCGCCACGACGCGCGCCCGGCCGCGCACCTCGAAGTTGTCGAAGCGGTAGTAGGCCGTCCAGCGGTCGCCGTCGGCCGTCACGCTCCCGAGGTTCCCGGTCACGTTCAGGTTGAACTCGGTCGCGCTCGCGATGGGGAAGACCACGTCGTCGCCGAGGCTCGCCGTGCCCTGCGTGTCGTCCGGGCTCACGAGGTAGTCGGTCAGCGGCCCGAACGCGAGGAAGTTCGCCGTCGCGTCCGTGAGCGTCGACGTCGCGTGGCTCGTGACGACGCCCGTCCCCTGGAACACGAGCGGCGTCGCGCCCGCGAAGGACTCGATCCCCTCGTTGTCGATGATGAGGTCGCCGTACGCCGAGCCGACCTTCCGGAAGAACGTGCCCGCGCCGGCGTCCGCGCCGTAGCCGGTGCCGCCCGCGACGTTGAACGACGCCCACGGCGCCGCGCTCCCGAGCGGCCCGTCGATGGCCGTCGTGGCGCGCAGCGCGACGCGCCCGCCGCCGCCGCCCGTGCTCTGGTCACCGGGCGAGTTGCCGCCCTTCGCCTCGATCTGCCCGCCGCCGGCGATGGTCGCGGCGGTCACGAGCACCGAGCCGCCCGCGCCGCCCGCGCCGTAGTTGTTGCCGCTGTTGCCGTTGGCCGTGACGGCGCCGTCGATGGTCACCGTGCCGGTCGCGGCGAGCTCCACGACGCCGCCGCCGTTGCCGCCGTACCAGGTCGAGCTGCCGCCGTAGCTGCCGCCGCCCGCGCCCGGCAGGCGCGGCTGGTAGAGCGAGTCGTACGCCGGGGTCACCGTGTAGCTCGTGTTGTACTGGTTGGCGCGCCCGCCGTGCGAGCCGCCCGTGTAGTACTGCGGCGCGGCGAGGCCCGTCGGCCCGCGCCCATACCCGCCGTTGCCGCCGCTGTAGCCGCCGAGGTAGCCGCGCCCGTCGCCCGTGACCTGCGCGCCGCTCGCGACGACGATGGCCGGCGCCGCGACGTGGATCTTCTTCACCACGTCGTCGGTGGTCATCGCCGGCTGCCTGAGCACGGTCGTCGCGACCGCGAAGGGATCCGCCTCGACCCGCACCGCGACGCCGCCGGTCACCGTGGCCGCCTCGACGTCCGCGCCGCCGTCGACCCGCACCGTGCCGCCGGCCGTGATGTCCGTCGCCACGACGACCGTCTGCACGCCGGTGGTCTGGAACGTGCCGGTCCCGTCGTCCTTCTTCGACACCTCGGTGAGCCGGAGATCGCCGTCGGCCGCGAAGGTCGTCGTGGTCCAGGTGCCGCCGGCGACGCTGAGCCCGCCGCCCGCCGTCGCCTGGATCGTGCCCCAGGGGCCGACCGTCGCGCCCGTGACGTCGACCGGCTGCGTGAGCGTGAGCGTCGACCCCGCCTGCGTCTTCGGCCGGAGGCGCCCGCTCCCGCTCGTCGCCGTGAGCGTCCCGAGCGTGAAGGTGGTCGTCTGGAGGAGGCCGTCGTTGAGGTCGACGTCCCACGCGAACGTCGTCGAGTCGCCGTGGCGCAGCGTGTCGACCGTGAGCGTCGCGCCGTAGCCGCTCGTGAGCGAGAGCTGCTCGACCGTGGCGAGATCGAGCTCGCGGACGGTCAAGACCCCGCCGAGCGCGAACGTCTCGGCGTCGCCGCCGCTGACGTCGCCCGCGTCGACGCGGATCTGCGCGTCCGCCGCGACGTTCGCCCGCCCGCGCACCTCGAAGTTGTCGAAGCGGTAGTACGCGCTCCACGTGTCGCCGACCGCGGCCGCGCCCGTGAGGCCGCCGCCGCCCACCGTCAGCGCCGTCCCGGTGTTCGCGGTAATCGCGAATACCGCGTCGTCACCGAGGTTTCCGCCGCCCTGGTTCGCCTTCGGGTTCACGAGGTAGGTCACGACGTCGAGGCCCGGGCCGAACGTCGCGGTCGCGTCGGTCAGCACGGTGCTCGAGAGCTGCGAGCTCGTCCCCTGGCCCTGGAACGGGAGCGGCGTGCTGCCCGCGTAGGCGGTGATCCCCTCGTTGTCGATGATGAGGTCGCCGTCGGCTGTGCCCACGCGCCGGAAGAACGTGCCCGCGCCGGCCTCGGGGCTCCCGTAGCCGTCGGCCCCGCCCACGTCGAACGACGCGAACGGCGCGCTCCCGCCGAGCGGGCCGTCGATGGCCGTCGCCGCGAGGAGCGCCACGCGCCCGCCGCCGCCGCCCGTCGCGTAGCTCGTGTGGCCCTCGCCGCCGGCCGCCGTGACGACGCCGGTGCCGCCGATGGTGTCGGCCTCGATGAGCACGCTCCCGCCGGCGCCGCCGCCGCCGCGGTAGCTGCTGTTGATGTTCATGTCCTGGCCGTTGGCGCGCACGGCCCCGTCGATGACCACGGCGCCGGTCACGTCGATCATCACGACGCCGCCGCCGTCGCCGCCGGGGTAGTTGGTGCTGCCGCCGTAGTCGCCGCCGCCGCCGCCCGGGAGGGTCGGGCGCGTGATCGAGCCGTAGACGCTCCCGTGGACGTAGCCGTTGCCGGTCGAGTAGCTGTTCGCGAGGCCGCCGTGGGAGCCGCCCGTGTAGTACTTCGCCGGCAGCGCCCCCGGCGGCGCCATCCCGTCGTGGGAGCTCCACCCGGGGCTGTAGCCGCCGAGGTAGCCGCGCGCCGTGACGTCGATGGCCGCGCCCGCGCCGACGCTCAGCGAGGCCGCGGCGATCTCGAGGCGCACGGGCGAGGCCGCGCTCGTGGTGTCGCTCGAGGTCCAGGTCGTGTTCGCGTCGGTGAGCGCGATGGCGCCCGCCACGTCGGTGTCGTCGGCGGTGAGCACGGCACCACCGGCGAGCGAGAGCGACGCGCCCGTGAGGGTCTTCGTCCTGACGTTGGCGGCGGTGCCGGAGATCTGCACGGCGCCCGCGGCCACAATGCTCGTCGCGGTCACGACGACGTTGGTGAGCACGAGGTCGCCGCCGCTCACGACGTCCGTCACGTTCCACGTGCCGCCCGTCATCACGAGGTCGGCACCGTTCGCCGTGAGGATCGTCTCGTAGCCGTTGAACGTGCCGCTCGCCACCGAGAGCGGCTCCGTGAGCGTGAGCGTCGACCCCGGCACGCTCGACGGCTTCACCTGCCCGCCGCTCGCCGTCAGCGAGCCGAGCGCGAAGTGGTTCGTCACGATCTTGCCGTCGGCGAGCTCCACGTCGAAGGGGTAGGCCGTGTCGGCCCCGCGGAGGATCTCGTTCGCCGTGATGACGGTCACCGTGCCGCTGTCGACCTGGATCCGCTCCGCGGCCCCGAGGTCGAGCGAGCGCACGTCGAGCGACCCGCCGAGCGCGAAGGTGCGCGCGTCGTCCGTGCGGATGTCGCCGTCGTCGATGCGCACCTCGGCGTCCGCCTGGACGCGCGCGCGCCCGCGGATCTCGACGTTGTCGAAGCGGTAGTAGGCGCTCCAGTGGCTCCCGACCGCCGCCGCCGTCCCGAAGTCGAGCCCGCTCCCCGTGACGAGGTCGATGTGCGTGTTGCTCGCGATCGGGAAGACCACGTCGTCGCCGAGGCTCGCCGTCCCCTGGCCCATGTGCGGGTTCACGAACGACCCGGCGACGCTGCCCCACACGTTGAACGGCCGCGTGCTCGCGAGGTTCGCGTCGGTCAGCGTGCTCGCCGTGAGGTCGGTGATGGTGCCCTGCCCCTGGAACGTGAGCGGCGTCGACCCCTCGCCGGCCTCGCGCCCGCCGTTGTCGACGAGGAGGTCACCGTCGGCCGCGCCCGCGCGCCGGAAGTACGTGCCGGCGCCGCCCGGCTGGCCGCCGGACTGCGTGCCGCCCTCGAGCTTCACGTTGTTCCACGGGGTGATCCCGCCGAAGGGCCCGGTGATGGCCGTCCCCGCGACCAGCGCCACGCGCCCGCCGCCGCCGCCGCCGCCGCTGCTCCCGAAGCCCGTGTCGGCGTCGCCGCCCTGGACCCAGATGGCGCCCGCGCCGCTGATGGTGTCGCCCGTCACGAAGACGCCGCCGCCGGCGCCGCCGCCGCCGCGGTAGGGGGACTTCTGCCCGCGCGCGTCGATGGTGCCGTCGAGGACGACCGCCCCGCTCGCCACGATCTCGACGTAGCCGCCGCCGTTGCCGCCCTGGTAGCTCGTCGACGGCGACGACCCGCCGCCGCCCGCCCAGCGCGGGCGGTAGAGCGAGTCGAAGACGACCCCCTGGACGTAGCTCGAGTACTTCCCGCCGAGGCCCCCGTGGGTGCCGCCGCAGCCGTTCTGCGGGCGCTGGATCCCGCTCGGCATCTCGCCGTCGGTCGACGACCAGCTCCCCGTGCGCGCGCCGCGGTAGCCGCGGTACGCCACGTCCACCGTGGCGCCGGCCCCGAGCGTCACGTCGCGCGCGTGCAGCTCGAGGCGCGTCGGCACCCCGTCCGCGCCGATGTACGGGTGCCGGATGACGGTGCCGGCGCCGGTGATCGTGAGCGCGCCGCCCACGTCGACGGTCGTGTCCTTGATCTCGACGGTGGCGCCGCCGTTGACGGTCACGTCCCCCGTCGCGACGAGCGTCCCGAGGTTCCACGTGCCGCCGACGAGCGTCATGTTCGCCGACCCCTGGTTCCGGAGCGTGTCGAACGTGAGGTTCGCCGTGCCGGCGTTGAACGTGCCGCTCACGGTCAGGGTCGTGCCGGAGATGGAGCCGCCGTTCGTGACGAGCGTCCCGACCGTGATGTCGTCCTTCACGATCGAGCCGTCCTGGAGGTCGACCGTGAACGGGAACGCCGCGTCGTCGCCGTGCCGGAGCTCCCCCGTCACCGCGAGCGCTGCGCCCTGCGCGTTGGTCATCGCTATGGTCGAGGCGTTCAGGAGATCGAGGCTCCGGACGTCGAGGCGCCCGCCGAGCTTGAAGGTCGCGGTGTCGCCCGAGCCCACGTCGCCGTCGAGCACGCACACGAGCGCGTCGGCGCTCACGTTCGCGCGCCCGCGGATCTCGAGGTTCGCGAGCTTGTAGTACGCGCTCCACGGGCTCCCGACGGCCGCGTGCAGCGTCATGTCGCCGCCGCTCGTCACCACCGTCGGCGTCGTGCTCGACGCGATGGTGAACGCCTCGTCGTCGCAGAAGGTCGCCGTCCCGGAGACCGTGTTCGGGACGATCTGATAGTCCTCGAGGCTCCCGCGCGAGTAGAAGTCCGCGAACGCGTCGCCGAGCGAGGTCGCCGTCAGGCTCGTGCTGTCGCCCTTCCCGGCGAAGAGGAGCGGGGTGCTCCCCGGGTCGCTCGCCTGCCCGCCGTTGTCGATGACGAGGTCGCCCGCGCTCCCGTTCGCCGACCGGTAGAACGTGCCCGCGCCGCCCTCGGGGCTGCTCCAGCCCGTGCCGCCCTGGAGCGTCACCGCCGTCCACGGGCTCGTGCCGCCGAGCGCCCCCGTGATGGCGCCGCTCGCGACGATCGCGACGCGCCCGCCGCCGCCGCCCGTCCCGTAGTTGTCGGCGCCGTTGCCGCCGCGCACCGTGAGCGTCCCCGCGCCGTCGACCGCCGCGCCCGCGACGTAGATCGCGCCGCCCGCGCCGCCCGCGCCGCGCGCCGAGCCGCCCGCGCCGGACGCGTCGAGCGTGCCGTTCAGGTGCACGGCCCCGCCGGCGACGATCTCGATGAGCCCGCCGCCGTTGCCGCCCGGGTAGCTGCTGCTGTTCGCCGTCGAGCCGCCGGCGCCGGGCAGGCGCGGGTGGAACATCGAGCCGTACGCGTCGCCGACCGTCCCGCCGCTGAAGTTGTGCGCGAGCCCGCCGTGCGAGCCGCCCGTGCCGTTCTTCGCCGGGTCGAGCCCGGCCGGCGCGCGCCCCCAATCCGTGTTGTTGCCCGACTGCCGCGCGCCGAGGTAGCCGCGGCCCGCGGCGTCGAGGACGCAGCCCGCGCCGAGCGAGAAGGCGCCCCCGACGTCGAAGGCGAGCTTCCGCACGGTGTCCGTGCCGTCCATGGGCTGCGGGCGCAGCGTCGTGCCGCTGTCCGCGATGGTGAGGTCGCCGCCGACGTCCACGACGTCGTCGGTCACGAGGAAGGTCGCGCCGCCGCCGATGGCCGCGGCGTTCGGCGTCACGACGCGCCCGACGGTCCACGCGCCGCCCGACACGTCGAGCGGCGTCGTCCCCACCGTGGTCAGGAGGTCCGCCGTGACCGTGGCGCCCGTCGCCGACACGACGCCGTCGAGGCGCAGCGTGTCCGCGTCGATGACGGCACCGCTCGTCGCGAGCACGTCGGCGAGCGCGAGGTCGGACTTCACGATGTCGCCGTCGCCGAGGTTCGCGTTGAACGGGTAGGCGAGGTCCTCGCCGCGCACGAGCGTGCTCACGACGAGGCGCGCGTTCGCGCCCGTGGTCATCTGCAGGTCGGTCACGCCGGCGAGATCGAGCGCGCGGACGTCGAGGTCGCCGCCGAGCGTGAAGGTCACGTCGTCGCCGCTGCCGAGGTCGCCCTTCGCGACGTACACGAGCGCGTTCGCGACGACCTTCGCGCGGCCGCGGATCTCGAGGTTGTCGAAGCCGTACCAGGCGCTCCACGACCCGCTCGTGACGGCGCCTCCGTTCGTCAGGTCGCTCCCGCCGGCCACCGTGAGGCTCGTGTCGGTGTTGCCCACGATGGTGAAGACGCGGTCGTCGGAGAGGCTCACGAGGCCGTGCGCGAGCGTCGGCACCACCTGGTAGTCGCTGAGGTCGCCCGACGTCGCGAAGTGCGCGAACGCGTCCGTCAGCGTCGTCGCCGTGAGCCCGGTCCAGGGCGCCGTGCCCTGGAACACGAAGGGGGTCGTCGCGTTGTTGGTCGTGATGGCGCCGTTGTCGACGACCAGGTCGCCGAGGGTCGCGCCCGCGCGCCGGAAGATCGTCCCGGCGCCGCCGGACGCGCTGTTGTAGCCGCCGCCGCCGTGGGCGCTGACCCGCGTCCAGAGCTGCGTGCCCGCGAGCGGGCCGCTCATCGCGCCGGACGCCACGAGCGCCACGCGCCCGCCGGCGCCGCCGCCGCTGCTCCCGCCGCTGCCCGCGCCGCCGTCGGCCTCGATCGTGCCGGCGCCGGCGATCGTCGCCGCGCGCACGCTGACGCTGCCGCCGGCGCCGCCCGCGCCCGAGCCGGCCGCGTCGCCGCCCTTCGCCGAGATGTCGCCGTCGAGGACGGCCGCCCCGGTCACCACGATGTCGACGACGCCGCCGCCGTCGCCGCCGCGGTTGCTGCTGCTCGTGTTGTAGGCCGCGCCGCCGCCGCCCGGGAGGCGCGGGTACCAGAGCGAGTCGTACGCGGGGCCGGCCGCGCCGCCGGAGCTGCCGGTGTAGCCGAGGCCGCCGTGGCTGCCGCCGATCCGCTGCGCCGCGCGCAGCGTCGAGAGCGGCGCGCGCCCGCGGACGTCGCCGTTCAGGACGTTGTCGGGGCCGCTCGCGTAGCCGCCGAGGTAGCCGCGCCCGTCGGCGTTCACGAGCGTGCCGGCGCCGAGCGAGACGGCGTCGGCGCGGATCTCGAGCTTCCGGACGACGTCGTCGTTGGCCATGCGCGCGTGCGAGAGCGTCGTGTGCACGTCCTCGAGGGTGAGCGTGCCGCCGACGCTCACCGTGTTGCCGCGGATCTCGACCGCCGCGGCGTCGCTGAGGGTGACGTCGCCGGGGGCGTCGATCTCGCCGAGGTACCAGGTGCCGCCGACGAGGTTCATGTCGGTGCCCGCGGGGGCCGTCAGGCGGTCGAAGGTGATGACCGCGCTGCCGGCGTTGAACGTGCCCGCGATCTCGAGGGTCGTGCCCGAGATGGCGCCGCCGTTCGTGACGAGCGTGCTGACCGAGATCGCGTCCTTCGTGATGAAGCCGTCCTGGAGGTCCACGATGAAGGGGTAGCGGTCGTCGTCGCCGTTGATGAGGGCGCCGGTCACGGTGATGCCGGCGCCGGTGCCCGCGGCCATCGCGATCGTGTTCGCGCCGTTGAGATCGAGCACGCGCACGGCGAGCTGCCCCTCGAGCCCGAAGGTCGTGGCGTTGCCGCTCTTCACGTCGCCCGAGAGCACGAGCACCTCGGCGTCGGCGGCCACCTTCCCGCGCCCGCGGATCTCGAGGTTGTCGAACACGTAGAACGCCGAGTACGGGTTCCCCTGCCCGGCGACGGCGAGCATGTTCGCGCCCGCCGCGACCGTGAGCACCGTCTCCTGGTTCGCCTCGAGCGGGAAGACGACGTCGTCGGTGAGCGTCGTCGTGCCCTGCGCCGTGTTCGGGTTCAGCAGGTAGCCCGCGAGCGAGCCGTTCGGCGTGAAGTCGGTGAACGCGTCCGTAAGCGACGTCGCCGTCAGCGCCGACGAGGTGCCCGAGCCCTGGAACGGCAGCGGCGTCGAGCCCGCCGGGGCGTCGTGCCCCTCGTTGTCGACGACGAGGTCGCCCTTGGCGCTGCCGACCTTCCGGAAGAAGGTGCCGGCGCCCGCCCACTGGCTCCCGTAGCCGAGCGCGCCCGACGCGTCGAACGCCGACCACGGGCTCGTGCCGCCGAGCGTCCCCTGGATGGCCGTCGCCGCGAGGAGCGCGATCCGCCCGCCGCCGCCGCCGGTCGCGTGCCCGGCGCCACCCGGGCCGCCGCGCACCTCGAGCGCGCCGGTACCCTTGATGGTGCCGGCCTCGACGACGATGGCGCCGCCGGCGCCGCCGCCGCTGTTGGTCGCCGACATGTCCTCGCCGTTCGCGCTGACGAGGCCGTCGATCTGCACGGTGCCGGTCGCGACGAGCTCGATGAGGCCGCCGCCCGCGCCGCCGCGGTTCGAGCCGTTCGAGGTGTAGGCGCCGCCGCCGCCGCCCGGGAGCGACGGGCGGTAGAGCGAGCCGAACACCGCGCCGAGCTGGGCGCTCCCGTCCGAGCCGCGCGCCGCGAGCCCGCCGTGCACGCCGCCGACGCGCTGCCCGGCCTGGAGCTGGGTGGCGGGGGCGTCGCCGACGACGGTCGTCTTCCCGCCCGCGTAGCCGCCGAGGTAGCCGCGGCCGGTCGCGTCGAGCACGGCGCCGGCGCCGAGCGTGACGTTCGCGGCCTCGACCCGCAGCCTCCGCACGACCTTGTCGGCGAGCATCGCCGCGGGGCGCACGACCGTGTCGGCGTCGCGCACGGTGAAGGTGCCGCCGGCCTTGGCGAGGTCGGCGTTCACGGTCACGACCGCGCCCTGCTGCACGGTCACGTTCGCGGGCGCGTCGATCCGCCCGACGTTCCAGGTGCCGCCCGCGATGGCGACGTCGAGGCCCGGCGGGGCCGTCACCGTCTCGACCGTGACGGTCGCGCCCGACACGAACACGGGCGCTGCCAGCGAGAGCGTCGTCCCGACGAGCGCGGACGGGCCGGTCGTCGTGATCGCGCCGAACGCCATCGTCTCCTGGCGGAAGGTGCCGTCGTTGAGCTCGAGGATGAACGGGTAGTCGAGGCGGTCCCCCTCGATGAGCGTGTTGGCCACGATCTCCGCGTTCGCCCCCGACGGGGTCACGATGCTCGTGACGCCGTTCAGGTCGAGCGTCCGCACGTCGAGCCCGCCGCCGACGACGAAGGTCGCGGCGTCGCCGCTGCCGATGTCGCCCTCGACGACCCGCACCATGGCGTTCGCGGTGAGCTTCGCCTGGCCGCGCACCTCGAGGTTGTCGAACACGTAGAACGCGCTCCACGTCGAGCCCGCGGCGATCTGCCCGCCGTGCGTGAGGTCGCCCGCGCCGATGGTCAGCGTCTCGGCCGTGCTCGCGGTGATGGTGTAGGCGAGGTCGTCCCCGAGCGACGTCGTGCCGTAGCTCGTCGTCGGCGCGACCAGGTAGTCGCGGAGATCGCCCACCGCGGTGAAGTCGGTCCCGCCGCCGTTGTCGGTGAGCACCTGCGGCGAGAGCGCGCTCGTCGTGCCGCTCCCCTCGAACGGGAGCGGCGTCGAGCCGGCCGCCGCCGCGCGATCCTCGTTGTCGATGAGCAGGTCGCCGCGCGCGCCGGCCTCGCGCCGGAAGTACGTCCCGGCGCCCGCCGTGCCGCGCGAGCCGTCGTCCCAGCCGCTCCCGCCGCGCACGTCGATGACGTCCCACGGCGTGTCGCCGCCGAAGCCGCCGCCGAGCTCGAGGCCCGCGACCACCGCCACGCGCCCGCCGCCGCCGCCGCCGCCGCCGTACGACGGGTTGCTCGCGCCGCCCTTGGCCTCGATGACGCCGTCGCCGTCGACCGTCCCGGCCTCGACGTACACGCCGCCGCCGCCGCCGCCGGCCCCGTAGGCCGCCGCCATGTCCTCGCCGTTCGCCTTGATGGCCCCGTCGAGGGTGAAGCGCCCGGACACGACGATCTCCACGAGCCCGCCGCCCTGGCCGCCGCGGTAGGTGGTCGAGCTCGAGTAGGCGCCGCCGCCGCCGCCGGGGTAGCGCGGGTGCCAGATCGAGTCGTACGCGTGGCCACCCGCGCCGCCGGTGCTGCCGACCCGCGCGTTGCCGCCGTGGCCGCCGCCCATGAGCGTCGGCGCGCGCAGGGCCGCCGTCGGCGCGCGCCCGCGCATGTCGTAGGGCGCCGCCGCGTAGCCGCCGACGTAGCCCTTGCCGGTCACGTCGATGACCGCGTCCGCGTCGAGCGTGAAGTTCGTGGCCTCGACGCGGAGCTTCTTCACGACGTCGTCGTTGCCCATCGGCACGTGCGTGAGCGTGGTGCCGACGCCGCGCGCGACGAGGTCGCCGCCCACGATGAGCGTCGCCGGGTTGGCGATCGTGACCACCACGCCGCCGCTGAGGTCGGTGTCGCCGGCGACGTCGAGCGTGCCGACGTCGAGGGTGCCGCCGATCGCCGTGAGCGTGCCGCCGACGGTCATGACGCCCGCCGTGAGCGCGCTCGTGTTGAAGACGGCGCTCTGCTGCACGGTGAGCGTCCCCGGCACGGTCAGGTGGCTCCCGCCGGTCGCGGTGACCGTGTCGAAGAGGTAGTCGTCCGGGACCGTGAGCGAGCCGTTGGCGAGCGCGAGGTCGAAGGCGTAGGCGGCGCTGTCGGAGCCGACGACCGCGGTGCCGATGAGCAGGTGGCCGCCGTTCCGGACGTCGATGGTGCTGACGGGGCCGAGGTCGAGCACGTCGACGGTGAGCTCGCCCTCGAGCAGGTAGCGGAGCGGATCGCCGGGCGTGCCGCTCGTGATCCACACGGCGCCCTCGCCGGCGTCGACGCGCGCGCCGCCCTTGACGGTGAGGTACTGGACGCGCGTCACGCCGCGGTAGGCGTCGACGCCCGGCGTGTGCACGACGCTCGTCGGGTTCCCGTCGAGCGTGAGGGTCGTCGTGTCGTTCGCGGTGACGCGCAGGAGCAGGTCGTCCGAGAAGCCGTCGAGCCCCTGCGGGTACTTCGGCGTGACGAGGGTGCCCGTGAGCTGCCCCGCGTAGAAGCCGCCGTCGGTGTCGGTGATCGTCGTGGAGGTGACCGCGTCGACGACGCCGCCGACGAGGCCCGAGAGGAGCGGCGTCGAGCCGGGGCGGCTCGCGTGCCCGCCGTTGTCGAAGTAGAGGCGCCCGCCGGTCGAGCCGTCGCCCGGGTACTCGACGTAGACGCTGCCCGCGCCCGCCCAGGTCGACGCGTTGCCGTAGCCGCCGTAGGCCGTGACGGCGCCGGTCACGACCGACGACGCGAAGCGCGCGCCGACCTCCTGCGTGAGCCCGACGATCGCGACGCGCCCGCCGCCGCCGCCCGCGGAGTAGCTGTTGTGGCCGTCGCCGCCGTTCGCGTGGATGGTGCCCGCGCCGTAGAGCGCGGGCGTCGAGAGGTAGATCCCGCCGCCGGCGCCGCCGCCGCCGTAGCTCGAGCGCACCTCGCCGTCGGCGGCGATGGCGCCGTCGATGACCGCGCTGCCGCCGGTGCGGACGGTGATCCGCACGAGCCCGCCGCCGTGGTCGCCGCGGTCGCCGGCGGGGGACCAGCCCGCGCCCGCGCCCGGCTCGCGCGGGTTCCGGAAGTCGTCGTAGACCGCGCCGCGCGCGATGTCGTCGCGCCCGCCGTAGCCGCCGTGGCTCCCGCCCTGGCCGTTCCCCGCGCCGCCGGCCGTGCCGTTGCCGAGCGTGCGCCCCGCGACGCCGCTCTGCGACGACGCGAGGTAGCCGCGGCCGGAGACGTCGATCTTGCCGGTCGGCTTCACGCGGAGCCCGTCGACGATGAGGTCGAGCGACTGCGTCACCGTGTCGGTGCTCGCGGCGTGCGTGAGCGTGCTGTTCGGCTCGATCGTGACGATGCCGAACGACATCGGCGCGCAGCCGGCCGTGTTGATGGTCAAGGTCCCGTCGATGACGATGTCCTTGTCCTGGAAGGTCGGGTAGTTCGCGCAGTCGATGACGGTCGTCCCGCCCTGCACCGGGTACTCGGCGGTCGCGAAGCGCACGGTGGCCGTGTCCGTGATGAGCTCGCCGTCCACGGTCGCCGTGATAGTGGCAGTCTCATTCTGAGACGATGCTCGGAGGAGCTGGGTGTAGGTGCCGTCGGCGGCGCTGCCGTCGACCGAGCCGAGCAATGTGCCGGCGGTGGTCTGGATCTGCACCGTGTGCGGGGCCACGACGGCGCGGTTCTGCGCGTCGCGGAGCGTCACGACGACGGTCGACGTGTCGGTGCCGTTCGCGAGCATCGCGTCCGGGATGGCCGACACGAACGAGCGCTCGACGTCCGGCGGCGGCGGCCCGTTGTCGCCCGCGATGACCGTGATGGTGCCGGTCGCGCCGTCGACGACGTTCGGGTCGGCGTGGTCGGCGACGACGGTGCCGACGGTGCCCGCGAGCTGCGCGAGGAACGTGTAGCTCGTCTGCGGCCCGACGAGCGACGCCGGGAGGCTGCCCGTCGTACGCCACAGGATGTTCACGTCGTTCAGGTAGTTGAGCTCGATGTCGTAGCCGGCCGCGAAGAGCTGCTTCGACTCCCCCTCGACGAGGGTGACGGCGCCGACGGGATCGCCGCCGCCGCCCGGCTGGTCGCGCACGAGCACGATGCTGACGGGGTTCACGCCGCCGCCCGTCGGCTTCGCGACGAGGATGGTGAAGGTCTTCTCGTCGACGAGGCGCCCGTCGCTCACGCGCACGGTCGCCGAGTAGGTGCCGAGGTCGCCGTCCTGCGGGTCGAAGACGAGCGTGGCCGTGCCGTTGCCGTTCGGGGTCATCGTCACGAACGAGGGGCCCGTGAACGAGAACGACAGGTTCGCCGCGGGCGTGTCGGGGTCGCTCGCGGACACCGCGAGGAACTGGCGCGTCCCCTCGCTGACGCCCATGTCGGGCACGTTCGAGAGGTGCGGCGGGCGCCCGGGGGCGACCACCACGTCGTCGACCTCGACGTAGAGCACGTCCGTGCCGGTCGCGCCGTGGACGAGGAAGCGGAGCTGCCCGTCGGGCTGGCTCCCGAGCTGGCTCGAGACGTCGAACGTCAGGAGCGTCGCGGGGAGCGCGCTCGACGTGCCGCGCGACCAGAGGGTCGTCCAGGTCTGGCCTGCGTCCTTCGACACCTGCACGTCGAGGGTGACGCTCCCGCCGTTGCCGTTGGGCTCCACGAGCACCTTCGACTGGAAGGTCACGATGGGGTTCGCGGCGGCGTCGAGGATGGGCGAGAGCAGCGGCACCGAGAAGTCGACCGCGGAGGCGTCGTAGAGGTAGCGCGCGTGGGCGTCGGGGCCGAGGGGGCCGGCCGTCGAGACGGTCCAGCCGCCGATGCGCGGCGACCACCAGCCGACGTCCGCGAAGCTCTGCGCGGCGTCGAAGCCCTCGAGGTAGGCGAGCGGCGTGCCGACGACGAGGTTCGACTGGCAGGTGAGGCTGCAGCCGTCGCCGTCGATGCCGTTGCCGTCGTCGCACTGCTCGCCGGTGTCGGTGACCCCGTCGCCGCAGTACGCCTCGAAGCAGTTCGTGCGGCAGGCGTCGGCGACCGTGTCGCTGTTGCCGTTGCCGTTGTCGCACGCCTCGGGCTGCTGGAGGACGCCGTCGCCGCAGTCGGAGTTGCCCGTCTCGCAGGCGTCGCCGACGCCGTTCCGGTTCGCGTCCGCCTGGGTCGGGTTCGGGTCGCTCGGGCAGTTGTCGCTCGCGTTGAGGATGCCGTCGCCGTCCTTGTCGCTGTCGCAGGCGTCGCCGACGCCGTCGTGGTCGATGTCCTCCTGCTGCTGATTCGCGACGTGCGCGCAGTTGTCGACCGCGTCGGCGATGGTATCGCCGTCCTCGTCGGGGGGCTCGCAGTCCTCGAGGCCCTCGTCGATCTCGTTGTCGCAGTCGTCGTCGCGGCCGTTGCACACCTCGGGCTCGAGCGGGCCGATGTCGGGCGCCGGGTCGCAGTCGGTGACGGTCGTCGGGTCGTCGGGCTCGTGGCGGTAGTTCACGAAGACGCCGGTGCCGTCGCCGCAGGTGCCGTCGGTGTTGATGACGGCGTAGTAGTGGACCGCCGGGAGGCCCTCCGTGTAGGTCGTCGCGGGGTTCCCGCCGTCGTCGTAGTTGACGTAGCCGAACGCGCTGAACGTGCAGGTCGCGGTGTGGCTCGTCAGGTAGTCCATGTCGAGGCGCCACGCGGTGTTGATGAAGTGCGCGTTGCTGGTCTGCTCGACGCCGACGTAGCGCTGGCTGTAGAGGACGCCCGGGTAGCCCGGGTCCTGCTCGAGCGACGAGCAGAGCGAGGTGACGCCGTCGTCGCAGCAGAGGTAGGCCTCGGTGAAGGCGACGTCGGTGTTCGCGGCGGGCGCGCCGCCGGAGCCCGTGCAGGAGAGGCCGGTGACGAGGGTCGGGCCGCGCACGCCCGCGTCGTCGTGGAGGAGCTCGGGGGAGCAGTCGACCTTGGCGCTGCAGAAGTAGTCGTCGACGTTGAGGTCGATGTCGAAGAAGCCGCGCCGCGCCATGAGGAGCACGTAGAGGTCGACCTCGACGAAGCTGTCCTTGTTCTCGACGCAGGTGAAGCGCTCCTCGACGGTCGGCGGGAGCAGCACGTCGATGGGCTGGTCGTTCGCGTCGAAGACGGCGTTCAGGTCGACGAGGACGCGGCTCTCGTCGGCGCCTCCGGGCACGCACGGGCCGACGAACGTGAGCGAGCCCTTGTGGTCGGAGTCGCGTCCCTCGATGTGCAGCGACTCGTGCCACTCTCCGTTCTCGAGGTACTCGACGCGGATGTCATAGACCGCGCGGTCCACCCCGGCGAGCTCGAGCGGGAGCACGGAGAGGTCGACGCGCCCCTCGGGCGCGCGCTTCTCGTCGGTCCCGCACGACGCCACGCCAAGGATGGCGAAGCATGCGGCCAGTCCACGGAGGATGGGCTTTCCCATGGCTCACTCGCGATGTTCGGATTGTCTTGGAGGCTGCCCCCGCACGGGGCAGAGCTCGGCGCGTGCAGGCTAGCAGGCGATCCATCCGATACAAAGCGTTTCACACCGCGTCCGAAACCGACTGCCCGTTCAAATGTGCCACGTCGTGAATTGTCACATTCGTTCGGCTCGCAGCCTCCCGAACCACGGGGGCGACGTCGGCCGAAGGTGAGCCCGTGAACGGTGTTCTCGATTGTCACCCTGGCTGTAGTCTTGTGTGATATATAGTGTCACCGCGCCACTCTCGCGCACTTACCCGACCGAGCGCGATCTGTCCGCGAGGTGCCGACCCTAGCGGGTCTCTTCCTCCCCGGAGCGGTCGAGCTCGATGACCGCCAACGTGTCGAGGGCCACGAGCACCGCGCGGCGCTGCTCGACCGTCCGCGTCTCTGTCTCGCCCCCGCCGCCCTCGTCGTCGCCGACGGGGCTCGTGGCGCTCCCCTTGCCCGCGAGGGTCACGAGGAGCGCGCCCGCACCGACGCGCGTCAGCTCGGCCGAGACCGCGACGTCGTCGAGCGGCTCGTCCGAGAGCCCGAGCTCCACCAGCGTCTCCTCGCCGCCCCGCCTGAGGGAGAGCCCCTCTGCCCCGATCTCGCACGCGATGCCCGCGATGAGCCCGGCCGGCGTGCCCGGCCGCGCCAGCGCCAGGGTCTCGGCGCCCGCCGCGGCCGTCGCGTCCGGCGTCAGCGCCACCTCCGGGCCCCCGTCCGCCGCCGCGAAGCGCCACGTGGTCTTCGCCTCGCCCGCGACGCGGCTCGTGGGACGGGGGCTGTATCCCGACGAGTTCTCGCGCGTCTCGCCGCTCCCGACGAGCTCCCCGCCCGGGAGCGCGACGACGCGCTGCCAGCGCCGCGAATCGTCGTTGTCCCACGCGCCGTCTCCCGACTGGCTGCGCGACGCACGGACGTCGAGCCCGAGCGTCCGGAGCGTGCCCACGGCGAGCCGCCAGACGACCTGGCGCTCGTAGTCCGTGCCCCCGCCTTGCTCCGACGGGTCCGTGCTCCCGCGCTCGGCGGTCTCGAGGACGAGCACGTCGCCGCGGCGGGAGACCGTGAGCCGCCGCGCCGCCTTCGCGACGTTCGCCGGGTCCTCGGGGGTGTCGTCCTCCTCGTCGGCCCAGGCGTGGTGGCGTCCGTCCCACGCCTCCATCTCCTCGCGCTCGTCGAACGCCACGGCCGGCCCCTCGTCCGCGGCCTCGCGAAGGACGGCGAGGGCGAGGTCGTCGAGGCGCGCGCGCAGGCCCGCGAGCCCCTCGTCGCGCTCGCCGAGGGCGAGCTCCGCCGGCTCGAGGCCCACCGTCTCGTGGGCGCTCGTCATCGTCCAGCGGGGGGCCGGATCCGGCGGGACGAGGGGCAGCTCGCGCCAGCACTCGGGCCCGGGGACCGAGAAGAGGCGCGCCCCGTCCGGGGTGAGGGCGAGCACGAGCGGCGGCGACGCCCCGGCGAACGCGTAACCGACGCCTCCCTCCGGGGCCGGCGCGCACGCGGCGGGCTCGGCGCGCGGCGCGGGCGCGATCGGCGCGAGCCGACCCCCGACCCGGAACGCGAGCCACGGCGCCCCCTCGCGCTCCACGAGCCGCGCCTCGACCGGGACGAACGCCGCGCCGTCGACCAGCGCGGAGCCCGCGGGGAAGGAGCGCCTCGGCGCCTCGGCCGGCGCCTGCTGCGTCGCCGCGGACGGCGGCGGCGCCACGGTCCCCGCGTGGCCGCAGGTCGCGAGCGCGAGCCCGAGCGTCACCGCGAGCCCTGGCACCCTGGAGCTTCGCCCCGCCCGCGACCGCGCATTCGTCGCCTTCATCGCCCTGCCTCCGGGTCGTGGCGAGCCTACCGCCGCCATGGCGGAGAGACGAGCGCCCCGCGACGTGTCGAAATCGCGTGGGTCAGGGGGGCGTCCGCGTCACCGCGAGGGCGTAGCCGAGCTCGTCGCTCGGGAGCAGGCCGCCGAGCCGCGCCGGCAGCACGACGACGTGGTAGGTGCCGGCCGCGGGCGCCGTGACGCGCGCGTCGGCGTTGCCCGTGACCGTGTCGGAGCTCACGAAGCCCGAGGCGAACCCGCCCGGGCCGTACACGAGCACGATGACGCCGTAGAGGCGCGGCGGCGTCGGGACCGTGAGCTCGACGTGGACCTCCTCGCCGGCCGCCACGTCGAGGGCGTAGACGTCGACGTCGTCCGCGCACAGGACCCCCGTCGCGACGCCGTCCGTGGCGAGGTCCTCGAAGGGCTTCGCCGTGCCGGGGCTGTGGCTCGAGCCGCCCGCGTCCACGGCGTCGGCCTGCCCGCAGGTGGGCGCGGTGTAGGCGCGGCACTCCCGCACGAGCAGGGCGAGATCGGGCTCGTAGCCGTAGAAGCAGCTCTGCCCGTCGCAGTCCGCGTCGCGCTCGCACGGCGCGCCGGCGGCCGCGCCGAATGCCCCGCTCCGGGTGGCCTCCTCGATGGGGAGGAAGAGCTCCTCCACCCGGTAGAAGCCCGCCGGCAGGTCGCGGCCGGCGCTGACCAGGTCCAGAGCCTCGCCGGTCAGCGTGTGCCCCTCGCCCGAGGTGGCCTCGGCCATGACGAAGCCCGCGGCCTCCCCGCTCGGGCCGCGCCAGAGGGGCTGGTCACCGAACCCCAGGGTGGCGCCCATCTTGCCGCCGCAGCCAGCCCCCGTGGCCTCGCAGGTGTCCCAGATCGGGTCGGTCCGGCCGGCGCACCCCACGTCATGGCAGCGATCGAGGATGGCGCCTCGCCAGGGCACGGAGGCCACGGCCTCGGCGAGCGCCTCGCCCTGCAGGCGCAGGCCCATGGCCTCGCAGCCATCGAAGATCACCGCGCCCGCCTCGGCCCGCCACGCGAGGAGCACGTCCTCGCCGAGCTCCGCTGCCGGCGTCACGGTGAAGGCGTCCGCCGCCACCTGCAGCCAACAGGACGCGAAGCGCTGGGTGATGACGTAGGTCATCGTCGGCCGCCGGGCGGTGCCGTCGGCCTCGCGCCAGCCGCCGGTCGCGCTCTCGCCGTCGTACCAGAAGCTGATGAAGGCCCGGACGGACTGGATCCGGTTCAGCGACGCCGCGGGCGGCGCCACGGGCTCGGCCTCGCACGCGTCGGCGGCGCCGTCCCGGTCGAAG
This sequence comes from Deltaproteobacteria bacterium, assembly GCA_020632715.1. Classification (GTDB taxonomy): domain Bacteria; phylum Myxococcota_A; class UBA9042; order PHBI01; family PHBI01; genus JACKFA01. The sequence goes on along the minus strand of JACKFA010000011.1, from coordinate 207,030 downwards.
TCGCGGCGGTCGTCGCCCGCGGCGCAGCGGTCGCAGGCGTCGACGACGAGGTCGCCGTCCGCGTCGGCGCCCCCGAGGAGGCGCGCGGGCTCCGCGCACGGGCAGAGGGCGGCGTCGCCGACGACCCCCGCGCAGCGCGGGCTGACCCAGGTCGGGTGGTCGAGGCGGAACGCGTCGTACTCGGCCGAGACGCGGTCCGTGAGCACGTCCTCGGCCTCGATCGCGGACGCGCGGTAGCGCACCTGCCCGAGCGGGTCGACGATCGCGACGAGGTCGTCGCCGGTCAGGCCGAGGCAGGCGTCGATGGCGGCCACGTCCGGGCCGACGGCGACGGGCCCGGGGAGGAGCCGCGCGGCGGCCATCGCGGCGGCGTCGCCGGGGCGCGCGGGGCCGGTCGCGAGGTCCGTGCCGAGGAGGGTCAGGATGGTGAAGCCCCAGGCGCCGCTCAGATCCTCGACGGTGTCGTGGAGGGAGCGCGCGAGGGCGGCGTGCTCGGCGAGCGTGGCGGACGACGTCGTCCCGCGCAGGACGAGCACCATGTCGCCGTAGAGCTGGCCGTAGCCGAGGTCCGTGTGGCCGTACTGGTCGAAGAGCCCGGAGACGCCTGGGAAGTTGGCGCCGCCGTCGCAGCCCGGGTAGCCCGCGGGGAGCAGGTCGGCGGGCCAGCCGTTGGCGGCCGCGGGGACGGGGGCGGTCGAGGTCGTGTCGAGCACGAGCGTGAACGCCGTCGGGTCCCCCGAGGCGCAGGTCACGGTGATCTCGAGGTCGAAGTCGCCGCTCCCGTCGGCGTCGCGGAGGGTCGTGAGCGCCGTGTTCACGAGCTCGCCGTAGCCCTCGAGGGCGCTCGTCAGCGCGAGGCCGCCGCCGACCTCGGGCGCCGCGAGGGCGAGGTCGAGGTCCGACGCCTGGTCCTCCCACTCGAGGAGCGCCGTGACGCCGCCGCCGCAGGCGCTGCGCACGATGACGCGGGTGGCGCTGCCGTCGCCGCAGGCGCTCGCGTAGCCGCGGATGGCGAGGTCGCCGCCCGCGTGGGCGATGACCTGCGGGGCGCTCGCGCCGGCCGCCAAGACGGCGACGGCCGCGGGGCCGCTGCACGCGGGGAGCGTCGTCGTCGACGTCTCCCCGGGGTCCGTGTCGCCGGGCTCCGCGTCGCCCTCCGCCGTGTCGGCGGGCGTGGCCGTGTCGCCGCCGTCGGCGGGGTCGTCGTCGCCGCCGCAGCACGCGAGGGCGAGCGCCGCCACGACGGAGGTGAAGCCGAGCCGGAGTGCGGGAGCGCGCATCGAGACACCTCGCGGTCACGGAGGGCGGTGGCGTGCGTCGCCGGCTCCCGGACGGCGTCGGCGCGCGGCGCGCTGAGCCCCTCCGGGCCGCCCGGGAGGCGGCTCGGAGGCGAGAACCGGCGGTTGGATTTCGGAGTCCGGACCACGATGCCGGCTCCGCCCGCGACGAGCAAGCGGGATGGCGACGTTCGCGCTATTTTACCCCGGCTGAACCGAGCCGCCGCCGCCGCCGCGCGTCACCCCCGCTGCGCGCCACCCCCGCTGCGCGCCACCTCACGATTGCCAAGGGGCGGGCGCGCCGGCATCGTCCGGCCGATGCGCCGCCGCCACCTCATCGCCCTCCGGGGGGACCGCGCCGAGACCGCGCGGGCCGCCGCCGCCGCGCTCGCCACGCGCGGGGCGCCGCCGGACGGCGCGTGGGAGGACCTCTGGGTCGGCCCGGGCCACACCCCACCGCGCGCGGTCGGCGGCCTCCTCGGCCAGGGCTTCGACGCCGTGGTCCTCGACCTCCACGACGGCGTGGACGGCGACGTCCTCGGGCAGGCCCACGGCTTCGTGCGCGGCGGGGGCGCGCTCGTCCTGCGCCTGTCCCCCGAGGACGCGCCTCCGGGCGCCGGGCAGGCGCGGCTCGCGGCCTTCCCGTTCGGGGCGGCGGACGTCGGCGACCGCTTCCGCCGGGTCGTCGAGCGCGCGCTCGCACGCGCCGCGCTCACCCCGGCCGGGGCGCCGCTCGGGGCGCCGGCGCGGGTCTTCCGCGGGACGGACGAGCAGGCGGCGGTCGCGGCGGCGCTCGGCGCGCGTCTCGCGGAACCGACGCCGTCGGTCGCGACGCTCCTCGCGGACCGCGGGCGCGGCAAGTCGAGCGCGCTCGGGCTCGCGCTCGAGGCGGCGCTCGCCGCTGGGGTCGACCGCGTCGCGGTGACGGCGGAGTCGCCGGAGGCGGCCGCCGAGGTCTTCCGCTTCGCGACGGGGTCCGCGACGCCGGGCGACGCGGGGCCCGTGCGCTACGTGGCGCCGCTCGCGCTCGCGGCCGGGGACGCAGGCGCCTTCGACGTGATCGCGGTGGACGAGGCCGCGCAGCTGCCGGTGCCCGTGCTCCAGGCCATCGCGCGGCGCCACCCGGCGGCGCGGCTCGCCTTCGCGACGACGACGCGCGGCTACGAGGGCACGGGGCGGGGCTTCACGCTGCGCTTCCTCGCGTGGCTCGCCGACGCCGACCCGCGGCCCGCGGCGCACCCGACGCTCGCGACGCCGATCCGCTGGGCGGCCGACGATCCCGTGGAGCGCTTCGTGTTCGACGCCCTGCTCCTCGACGCGAAGCCGGCGGCCGCCGTCCCGGGCGACGGGCCGGCCGACGTGGACGCCGTCGTCTTCGACCGCGACGCCCTCGTCCGCGACGAGCGCGCGCTGGCCGAGGTCTTCGGGCTCCTCGTGCACGCGCACTACCGGACGGTGCCGGAGGATCTGCACCGGATCCTCGACGCGCCGAACCTCGCGCTCCACGGCCTCCGGAGCCGGCGCGACGGGCGCGTGCTGGCGGTGTCGCTGGTCGCGCGCGAGGGAGGCCTCCCGCCGGCGATGTGCGCCGACCTCGCGCGCGGGCGCGGGCGGATCCGCGCTCACGCCCTCCCGGACGCGCTCGTCGCCCACCTCGGCCACGAGGACGCAGGCGCGCTCGCGATGATCCGCAGCGTCCGCGTCGCGGTGCACCCCGAGGCGCGGCGCCGCGGCCTCGCGACGGCCCTGGTCGCGGCCGTGCACGCCGCCTACCCCGACGCGGAGCTCTTCGGGACGGTCTTCGGCGCGACGGCCGAGCTGCTCGCGTTCCGCCGGGCGGTCGGTTACGAGGTCGCGCGCGTGGGTGCGTCGCGCGGGGCGCGCACGGGGGAGCCGGCGGTGATGATGCTGCGGCCGGTGTCGGCGCGGGCGCGGGCGCTGCTCGCGGCGGTGCGGGCGGAGCTCTCTCGGGACCTGCCCCTCCAGCTCGCGCTCCACGCCGCCGACGGCGATCTGCTCCTCGACCCGCGCCTCGCGGACGCCCTGTCCGCCGGCCTCCCCGCGCCCCCACCCCTCGACGACGCAGCTCGCGACGCGCTCGTCGCGAGCTACCTCGACGGCCCGCGCACCTTCGAGGCGCGCGCGGCGGCCATCACGGCGTTCGCGCTGGCGCACCCGGCGGCCCTCGCGGCCGTCGCCCCCGAGCAGCGGGCGCTGATCGAGGCGCGGGTGCTCGCGCGGCGGAGCTGGCCCGTCGCGGCGCGGGAGGCGGGCTACCCGAGCGTGGCGGCGGCGATGCGCGCGCTGCGGCCCGCGATCGCGGCGCTGGCGCGGGCGGCCGCGGGAGGATAGCCTCCGGCCACCATGAGCCCGACGGTCTACCTCTTCGACATCGACGGCACCCTCGTCACCGGCAACGGCGCCGGCCGCCGCGCGCTGAAGCGCGTGTTCGAGCGGCGCTGGGGGCGCCCGGACGCGCTCGACCTCGTCGACTTCGGCGGCGCCACGGACCGCGGCATCATGCGCGAGGCGCTCGCGGCCATCGGCGTCGCGCACGACGCGGGCGCGGTCGACGAGGCGCTCGCCGAGTACGCGGCGATCCTGCCGGAGCTCGTCGGGCCCGAGGGCTACCGCCCGCACCGGGGCGTCATCGCGGCGCTCGACGCCCTCCGGGAGCGGCCGGGCATCGCGCTCGGGCTCGGCACGGGCAACATCGAGCTCGGGGCGCGCGCGAAGCTCGCCCCGGCCGGGCTCAACCCCTACTTCGCGTTCGGCGGCTTCGGGAGCGACGCGGAGGACCGCGGCGAGCTCCTCGAGGTGGGCGCCCGGCGCGGCGCGGCGCGGCTCGGGGCGGCGCGCGAGGCGTGCCGGGTGCTGGTCATCGGCGACACGCCGCGCGACGTGGCCGCGGCGCGCGCCATCGGCGCGGCCTGCGTCGCGGTCGCGACGGGCTGGACGAGCGCCGACGACCTCCGCGCGGCGGGCGCCGACGTGGTCGTGGAGCACCTCGAGGAGGCCGCGGCGCTCGCGGCGCTGCTCGCGACCGGCTGAGCGCGCCGTCAGCGCGCCCGGTAGGCGATGATGCTCGGGTGCTGGCGGTAGGCGTCGACGAGCTCGCGGAGGCGCGGCGTCGGCTCGAGGACGGCCTCGGTCACGCCGTCGAGCCCGCCCGCGAGCACCTGCTCGAGCTGCTGCCCGACGACGAGGTCGGCGATCGTCAGCGTCACGCCGCCGAAGAAGGGGCCGCCCGTCTGCTCGAGGAGCCCCTCGAGGTAGGCGAGGCAGAGGCGCATCGGCCCGGCGACGAGCTCGGCGCGCATGGCGAGCTTCTTCTCCATGTCGCGCTCGCGGAAGCTCGGGGCGAGCGCGTGCGAGAGCGTGTCGTTCACGGTCTCCATGGCGGAGTCGACGATGAAGCCGGCCATCGGGTCGCTCGGGTAGAGCTTGGTCGCCCCGAGGCGCGCCACGTAGCGCAGCATCGCGGTGGTCTGGGTCATCACGACCCCGTCGACCTCGATGAGCGGCACGGCGTTCAGCGGGAAGGCGCCCTCCGCGCGGAGGCGCCCGTACTCGGCGTAGGGGAGGCGGCGGTCCTCGAAGGGGATCCCGGCGATGTGGAGCGCGACGCGGACGGGCTCCGCGCGCCCCGCGGAGTCGAAGTAGGTGAGCGCGATCTTCGGCATGGCTGGTTCCGGGTGTGCGAGATGGCGCGAGCCTATGCGGGCGCTCGGGCGCCGGCAAGCGGCGCGCCGCCGGATCTTCGGAGGGTGCCCCCGCGCCGGGGCGCGGTCCCACCTGTGTCCCCGCGCACCCACCCCCGGAGGTCCCGATGCCGCCCCTGTCCCGCGCCCTGCTCGCCCTCGTCGCCGTCACCGCCGCCGCCCCGGCCGCGCTCGCCGAGCCCCCCGAGGCGACCGCCGTCGCCGACGCCCGCCCGCTCTCCGTGCGGTCGCGCGAGGGCGACGCCGCCGCCGGCCGCGGCGTCCTCAGCACCCACGCCGAGACGGTCGGCGCCGGCCGCGTCCGCGTCGACGCGACGAACCTCGCCCTCATCGGCGTCGGCTGGGGCGTCTCGGAGGACCTCGAGGCCGGCGTGAACGTCGGTCTCCCCGTCCTCGGCGACACCTGGTTCGCCGGCGCCTCGGTGAAGGGCGTCATCGCGCGCCGCCGCTCGCTCGTCGTCGCGCTGCGCGCCGCGGTCGACTACGGCGCCATCGGCTTCGAGTCCGGCCTCGGCGACGGCTCCGTCGGCTTCGCGATGGCGAGCGTCGGCCTCGCGGCGGACCACTACCTCGACGGCGCCGGCGTCGTCTCGCTCCACGAGGGGGTGGTCCTCTCGGGGGTCTTCCCGCGCGGCGGCGGGGACGTCGGGCTCCTCGCCCGCGTCGAGGCCGGCGCGACCGCGCGCGTGACGTCGTGGCTCGCGCTCCAGCTCGAGGCGATCGTGCCGATCGCGCTCACCGCCGGCGACGACGACGACGCCTTCGCCGTCGTCGTGAACTACGGCGCCCGCCTCCACTGGGCGAGCCTCGCGCTCGACCTCGGGTTCGTGAAGCCCCTCGGCGACGACGGCGGGCTCGCGATCGGCGCCCCCTGCGTCACGCTGGCCTGAGCCGCGCCCGAGGAGATGCGCTACGCTCGACCCCATGCCTCGCACGCGCTACCGCCCGCCCGCGCTCGACGTGGAGACCTCCCGCCGGAGCGCCTCGCGCGCGGCCCTGCTCGCGGCGCCGTCGTTCCCGCTCTTCCTCCTGCTCGACGCCTACGTGCGCGCCGCGCGCTACCCCGACGCCTCGCTCGCGCTGTGCGCGGCCGTCCGCGTCGCCGGCTTCCTCGCGCTCGTCGGCGCCGGGCTCCTCCTCCGCCGCCCCGGCTGGTCGGCCGCCGGCGTGCGCGCCGTCACCGCCCTCACGCTCGGGCTCCTGTCCGCGGGCCTCGGCGTGATCTCCGTCGACTTCGGCGGCCTCGAGAGCGCCTACGCGACCTCGATCGTCTTCTTCGGGCTCACGCTCGCCGCCTTCCTCGCGGCCGACTGGCGCCGCCTCGTGCTCCTGACCACCCCGACGGTCGTCGCGTACTACGCCGCGCTCGTCGTGGGCGTGGCGCTCTCGCCGGCGCACGCGGGCGAGCTCGCCGACCCGCGCGCCGTCGCGGGGCTCGTCGTGAACCTCGTCCTCGTGCTCGGGATCCTCTCCTTCGGCTTCGCCGCCGGCCACCTCCAGCACCGCCTCACCCACGACCTCGAGGCGGCGCGCCGCCTCGGCCGCTACCGCCCGGAGGTCCTGCTCGGGCGCGGCGGGATGAGCGAGGTGTGGCTCGCCTCGGACGCGCGCCTCGGGCGGCAGGTCGCGCTCAAGATCCTCCGCGACAGCCACCCCGGCGAGGAGCGCCACCGCCGCTTCGAGCGCGAGGCGCAGGCGACGAGCCGGCTCGAGTCGCCGCACACCGTGCGGATCATCGACTACGGCGCGACCGGCGACGGCACGAGCTTCATCGCGATGGAGCGCCTCCACGGCATGGACCTCGCCCGCATGATCATCGACCACGGCCCCCTCGAGCCGCGCCGCGTCGTGCACCTCGCGCGGCACGCCGCCGACTCGCTCGCCGAGGCCCACGCGCGCGGCCTCGTGCACCGCGACGTCAAGCCCGCGAACCTCTTCGTCTGCGACGCGCCCGTCGAGGACCACCTGAAGGTCGTCGACTTCGGCGTGGCGCGGCTCCTCGCCGACACGGACGTCCACCTGACGCTCGCGGGCGTGCTCGTCGGCACGCCGGTCTTCATGGCGCCGGAGCTCCTGCGCGGGCGCCCCGCGGACCCGCGGAGTGACGTCTACGCGCTCGGCGCGACGCTCTACGCGGCGCTCACGGCGCGGCTCCCCGTGGAGGCGGCGACGCCGCACGACCTCTTCGAGGCCCACCAGCGCGAGGCGATCCCGCCGCTGGGCCCGCGCTGCGACGCCGCCCTCCCCGAGGGGCTCGAGCCGCTCGTGATGCGCTGCCTGAGCTTCGATCCGGCGCGCCGCCCGGCGGACGGCGCCGAGGTCGCGCGCGCGCTCGCCGCGGTGCCGGCCGCGCCGTGGACCGCGGAGGAGGCGAGGGCGTGGTGGGCGTCGGCGGGCGCCGCGTCGCCAGCGGGCGGGGCGGCCACGGAGGCCGTGACGGACCGAGCGCACCCCGGTCTCGCGACGACGCAGGCCGGGTGAGGATCGTCGCGGCCCGGCGCCGCCCGCGGTGAAGCTCCGCGGCCTGCAGCGCGTCCGAGCGCGCGCCCCCGACGGCCCACCACCCGGAGACGACGCCATGATCGAGAAGCGATCTCTCGCCACGACCCTCGCGCTCGCGCTCACCATCGCCCTCACGACCCTCGCGTCGGGAGGGCGCTCCGCGCCCGCGTCCGCCACGCTCGAGAAGCGCGTCATCGACGTGGGCGGCGTGTCGCGCACGTACTACCTCTACGTGCCGCCGAGGCGCGCGGCGGGGCCGACGCCGCTCGTGCTCGCGTTCCACGGCGGCGGCGGCACGGCGGAGGGCATGGACCGCGGCGCGAAGGGGAAGATCACGGCGGCGGCGGCGAAGCGCGGGTGGCTCGTGGCGTTCCCCGAGGGCGTCGCGAAGGGGTGGAACGACGGCCGGCCGCTGACCGCGCCGCGCGACGCCCCGCGGGACGGGGTCGACGACGTCGCGTTCGCGAAGGCGCTGATCGCGGAGCTCGTCGCCGAGGACGGGGTGGACGGCAAGCGCGTCTACGCGACCGGCGCGTCGAACGGCGGCTTCATGACGCTCCGCCTCGCGGTGGACGCGGCCGATCTCGTCGCCGCGGCCGGCGTCGTCATCGCGACCCACGCCGAGGTGATCGCGGGCGCCGCGCCCGCGCGGCCGGTGCCGATCCTCTTCATGGACGGCACCGAGGACCCGATCGTGCCGTGGGGCGGCGGCTCCGTCGTCATCTTCGGGCGCTCGCGCGGCGAGGTCATGTCGGTCGACGCGACCATCGCCTGGTGGCGCGAGAGGGACCGCTGCCCCGACGCGCCGCCCGCCGTGGAGGCGATCCCCAACAGGGCCCTCCTCGACGGCACGCGCACGACCGCGCGGACCTGGGGACCCTGCGCCGAGGGCAGCGAGGTCGTCCTCTACGAGGTCGCGGGCGGGGGACACACGATGCCGGGCGGCACGCAGTACCTGCCGAAGGCCCTCGTCGGGCGCGTGAGCCGCGACTTCGACGGCCCTGAGCGGATCTTCGCCTTCTTCGAGCGCCACGCGCTGCCGTAGCGCGGCGCTCGGCGCTTGCGCGGAGCTGAACAAAGTATCAGTATCGCCCCATGGCGCACGCCTGGGACCGCATCGTCGTCCACGCCGACATGGACGCCTTCTACGCCGCCGTGGAGCAGCTCGACGACCCGTCGCTCCGCGGGCGGCCGGTGATCGTGGGCGGCCGCGAGCGGCGCGGCGTGGTGCTGACGGCGAGCTACGAGGCGCGCACCTTCGGGGTCGGGAGCGCGATGCCGATGGCGCGCGCGCACGCGCTGTGCCCCGGAGCGGTCGTGGTGCCACCGCGCTTCGCCCGCTACACGGAGATCTCGCGTCGCATCATGGACGTCTTCGGCGACTTCTCGCCGATCGTCGAGCCCCTCTCCCTCGACGAGGCGTTCATCGAGATGACCGGGGCCACCGGGATCTTCGGCGAGCCGCTCCTCATGGGGATGAAGATCAAGGCGGCGGTGCGCGAGGCGACGGGGCTCGCCGTCTCCGTCGGGGTCGCGAGCACGAAGTACGTGGCGAAGGTCGCGAGCGACGTCGGCAAGCCCGACGGGCTCCTCGTCGTGGCGCCGGCGGACGCGATCGGCTTCCTGGCGCCGCTCCCGGTGAGCCGCCTCTGGGGCGCGGGGGCGGTCGTCGCGGGGCGGCTCCGCGCGCTCGGCCTCGAGACCATCGCGGACGTCGCGCGCGCCGATCCCGCCTGGCTCTCCGCGCGCCTCGGCGGGCACGCGGGCGGCCACTTCCACGAGCTCGCCAACGCGCGCGACCCGCGGCGCGTCGAGGGGGATCGCGGCGCGCGCAGCGTCGGGAGTGAGCGCACGCTCGAGCACGACCTGCGCGACGGCGCGGAGCTGCGCTGGCACCTGCGCCGGAGCGCCGAGGACGTGGGGCGGCGGCTCCGGAAGAAGAGCATCGCGGCGGCCGGCGTGCGCGTGAAGCTGAAGACCCACGACTTCCGCTCGCTGTCGCGGCAGGTGCTGCTCGAGGCGCCGACGTGCTCGACGCGCTCGCTCTACCGCGCGGCGGTGGACCTCGTGCCGCGCTTCGACGACCCCGGGCCCTTCCGCCTCGTCGGGCTCGCGGCCTACGATCTCCGCCGCGTGCTGCCCTACCAGCTCGACCTCTTCGAGCAGGACGAGGTGCGCCCGCTCCGCCTCGAGCGCGCGGTCGACGCCCTCGAGAGGCGCTTCGGCCCGGGCGCGGTGCGCCGGGCGGACGAGCTCCTGCACCGCCCGCGCGGCCAGCGCGCGCCCGACATGGACCTCCTGCGGGCGGGTGGCGAGGACGCCGACGCGCCCAGGCCGCGCCGGTAGCGCTACGGCGCGACCTCGTCGCCCCAGGTCGGGAGGCCGAAGCGAAGCGCGAGCCACCCGCTCGGCGCGACCGAGAGCTGCGCGCCGAAGCCGAGCGAGAACGACGGCGACAGCGCGAAGCTCGCCTCGACGTAGGCCCCGGGGTCGAGGCCCTCCTCGTCGGTGGCGAGGCTGACGTCGCCCGCCGCGTCGGCGATCGGGCGCCCCAGGAGCGCGAAGCCGGCCCGACCCGAGAACAGCCCCTCGCGGAAGCCCGCGCCCAGCGCCATGAAGCGGCCGTCGAACACGCCGTCGCGCGGGCCGAGGCTCGCCTCGAACCAGGCGCCGTGATCGGGGCCACCGCGGACGCGGATCCAGGGGAGCGCGATGTCGTCCTCGAGGGCCCCGTCGGAGAAGATGAAGTTGAGGCCACCCTCGACGCCCCAGTAGCGGAAGTCGTAGCCCACCCAGGCGCCGATCGAGCCGAGGAGGTAGTGGCTCCGGTCGGCCTCCGGCAGCGTCGACGACGTGATGACGCCGCTCCCGAGGCTCGCGCGGGCGCCCCCCGCGAAGCCCGAGGCCGCGCGGTGCTCGAGCGCGACCGTGCCCCCGAGCTGCCTGTGCTCGGTCCGGTCCAAGGTCTCACCCTCGCAGCCGTGGCGGGTGTCCTGCGCGACGACCCAGTGGCCGTCGACCTCGACCCAGGTGAGGTCGTCGCGTTGGACGTGGGCGCAGTGGGGCAGGACGAAGAGGAGGAAGAGGAGCTGGGCTCGGCGCATGGCGTGGGGTCCCTGCGGAGGTGGGTGGTGTGTCGAGCCCGGAGAGCAAGCCCCGTGCCTCCGGCGCCGAGCCGCCTGGGAGGCGGATCTCCGGTCGCCCGCCCGGCGCGGGTGGAGCATCGTTGCTCCGCTCTCCCCGGAGAGAGCCCGTCCATCACGCCGTCGGTGTGACGGTCGCCGCGACGGTGTGACGATCGTCACGATGTCACGCCGCGCCGCGGGGCCCCGCGCGCGGCGACTCATCGGCTATGTGCCCGAAACGTTTAGCACACCGTGGCTGGCACAGCCCGTGAAAAGACACCCCTCGAGGCCCCGACGGAGCGGGCCGAGGAGGTACGTCATGGTGAAGATGTGGATGGTGATCGCGGGCTTGGGGATGATGGTCGGCGGGCTCGCCGGGTGCGACGGGCTCGTCGTCGAGCCGGAGCCGGCGGACGAGGCCGCGGCCGAGGTCGCGGTGGAGGTGGCGCCGATCGCGGCGGAGGCGACGGAGCCCGCCGAGGGCGCCGAGCCCCTCTACTACGCGAACGGGCCGTGCGGGCGCACGCCGACGCTGTGGAAGTACTTCTACGGCTACGCGCCCGCCCGCAACCTGCACGACTGCAACAAGCGCGCGCTCGAGGAGAGCCGCCGCACGGGGCTCTGGCTGTTCTCTGCCTGGCGCAACAGCACGGGCGAGTGCTGCCTCTTCTTGCAGCCCAACAGCCGCCACTGAGGCTCTTCCGCGGGGCTAGTCGGCGTTTTCCTGCGCGCCCTCGTCGAGCGACTCCATCTTCTCGATGAGGGCGTCCATCTCCCGCGAGACGGCCTCGATGCCGGCGTCCTTCCCGGCCTGGTAGCGGGCGAGGACGCGCGGGTCCGTCGTGCGCCGGCTGACCGTGAGCCCGTAGGTGCGCTCGGGCGGGCTCGCGGCGGCCGCCGGCACGCACTTCGCGCCCGGGGCGCACTTCGCGGCGCCGTCGCCGGGGGCGGGGCCCATCGGGTAGGCGAGCGCGCGGCCGAGGCTGACCATGACGTCCTCGCCCTGGGTCTCCCAGGTCGCCCAGACGCAGAGCGCGCCGTCCTCGGCGGCGGCCGCGGCCTCCGGGCTCCCGGGCGCGAGGGTGTTCGCGTCGGTGGCGTCCTTCGCGTCGCACCCGGCGCCGAAGCGCTTCGTGGGGTCGCCGGCGCGGTAGAGGCGGCGGGTCGCCGGGGGGCCGTCGTGCTCGGCGACGGCGGCGACCAGCTCGTCGGCGCGCCGGAGCGCGTCTCCCGCCGGCACGGCGTAGGTGCGGACGGTGAGCGCGGTGTCGCCCTCGACGGTGTGCCAGCAGAGCTCGCCGCCGGCGTCCCGGGGCTCGCCCTGGCAGGAGATCGTGATGGCGGGATCGGAGCCGTGGAGCGTGGTCGAGCGGATCGGGGCCTCGGGCCGCTCGGTCGCAGACGGCGCCGAAGGGGCGCTCGAGCAGGCGCCGAGGGCGAGGGAGAGGGCGGTGATCGTGGTGAAGCGCATGGGATCTCCGGGCGAGGTGGGCCAAAGCTACCGCATCGAGACGCCGTGGGGCCGCCCGGAGTCACGGCTGTAAGGTCCGTGATAGGGGGGCGGCGCGGGGCCGTCGGTGGACGGCGCCCGGGACGCGCAGTACCGTCGCGCGAACGAACTCGACGGGAGACCGATGCGCGCGCAGCTCGTGCAGGTACTGATCGTCCTGGCGGCGATCGCCGTCGGGGGCTGCCCGTCCGATGGCAAGGGCGGCGGCGGCGACGCGACCCAGGGCGTCGACACCGTGGTCCCGGCCGACACGGGCGAGGCGACGGACACGACCGTCGTGACGGACACGTCCGAGGGCACCGACACCGACGGGCCGCCGGGGCCGACCGCGGCCTGCGCGCACCCGCTGAAGGGGCATCGCTACGCGGTGTGTGGCGGCCTCTCGACGGCGACCGTCGGGGAGCCGGGGACGGCGCATCAGGCCCTCGGCGCGGTCGACTCGACGACGGCGCCGGTGAACGGCGCGCGCTACGGCGTGGAAGGAGGAGGCTTCGATGGAGAGCGCTGACAGGTCCTGGCCCGCGCGCGGGCGACTCGCCGTCGGCCTCGCGCTGGCCGCGCTCCTCGCGGTGGCGCTGCCCGCGTCGCCGGCGCTCGCCGCTGTGAGCCCGAGCGTCGCCTACCGGGGAACGCTGCTCGACGTCGAGGGGCGGCCCGTGGAGGGCCTCTTCGATCTCACGTTCACGCTCTACGACGCGGAGAGCGGCGGCGCCTCGCTCGTGACGCTCGCGGCGAACGCCGTGGACGTGCAGGACGGGCTCTTCTCGGTCGACGTCGGCGCCCTCTTCGAGGGTATCGACGGGGCCACCTGGCTCGAGATCGGCGTCCGCGGCGCCGGCGAGTCGGACTTCGACACGCTCCCGCGGGTGCAGGTGACGTCGGTCCCGTCGGCGCTCCGGGCGGGCGTCGCGGATCGGGCGCTCGCGGTGCCGTGGGAGGGGGTCGAGGGCGCGCCGACGCCGCTCCAGGGCCCGAAGGGCGACCCGGGCGAGCAGGGGCCGAAGGGCGACAAGGGGGACCCGGGCGAGCAGGGGCCGAAGGGCGACAAGGGGGACCCGGGCGATCCCGGGCAGCAGGGGCCGAAGGGCGACAAGGGGGACCCGGGTGATCCCGGGCAGCAGGGGCCGAAGGGCGACAAGGGGGACCCGGGCGATCCCGGGCAGCAGGGGCCGAAGGGCGACAAGGGGGACCGCGGCGACGTCGGTCCCCAGGGCCCGCCGGGCTCGAGCTCGAGCGCGATCACGACGTTCACGGACTTCTCGAACCTCGGCCGCCTCAACGCCGGCCCCGCGTTCGTGGCCGGCGGGACCCCGGTCGGGACGCTCTCGATCCTGCCGAACAACTCGCGCACCACGTTCTACGCCCGCGCCGCCCCCGTCAGCTCGGCGCGCGTCGTGACCGCCATCCGCGTCCGCGTGACGGGGGACCTCCCGGTCGGGACGACGCTCACCGTGGACGCCGTGAACCTCGACGGCTCCGTCGGCGCCGGGCTCGCCGCCACGACCTCCCTCGGCCACCTCGTCGACGACGGGTGGACCGAGCTCACCGTCCTCTCCGGCGCCGCCATCGCCGCGGGGCAGTACGTGTTGCTCACCCTGAGCGACGCCGGCGGCCACACCGGGACCCTCCAGGTCGAGGTCGCGACCCAGTGACCCGGCCACCACGCGACACGACGACGAGGAGCCGCTGAACGATGTCAGAGCCATTTCTCGGTGAGATCCGGACGGTCGGGTTCAACTTCGCCCCGCGCGGGTGGGCGCTCTGCAACGGGCAGATCCTGCCCGTCGCCCAGTACAGCGCCCTCTTCTCGCTCCTCGGCACGATCTACGGCGGGGACGGCGTCTCCAGCTTCGCGCTCCCGAACCTGCAGGGGCGGTTCCCGGTCCACTACGGCAGCGGCCCCGGGTGGCAACCCGTGATGGGACAGGCCGCCGGCGCGCGCGAGGTCACGCTCACGACGGCCAACCTCCCGCCCCACAGCCACGCGCTGAACGCCTCGACCATCCGCGCCACGTCGACCGACCCCGCGAACCTGCTCCCCGCGGCCGACGGCGCCTACGGCACCGGCGCCCCGCTCACGACCCTCGCGGCCAACGCCGTCGGTCAGACCGGCGGGAGCAACCCCGTCGCGACGCTACCGCCCTACCTGGTCGTGAACTTCATCATCGCCCTCGAGGGCATCTACCCGAGCCGCAGCTGACGATGCGTCGCCGCACCTTCATCGCCGGCCTCGCCGGGGCAGGGGCCGCCACGGCCCTCGCCGGAGGGGCCGGGCTCTTCTCGACGCGCCGCGACGGGCCCGAGGCCGCCCGCCCCGCGAGGACCGAGGCGCCGCCGCGCTCCCCGCCGGCGGGCGGCGCGTGGTGGCCGCCGACGGCGCCGTCGCCGCGGTGTACCCGCGCGCGGGCCGGGTCGCGGTCGCCGGGCCGGACGGGCGCCTCCGCTTCGCCCGCGAGCTCACCGATCCCGTCGCCGCCCTCTTCGCGGGCGGCGCGCTCTGGGTCGCCGCCCACGACGGCAGCGCCCTCGCGCTCGCCCCGGGCGACGGCGCCGTCGTCGCCGAGCTCCCTCGCGGCGCCCTCCACGGCGCCCGCGACCTCGCCTTGGCGGGCGGCCTGCTGCTCGTCGCCGACGCGCCACGGGGCGCGATCGTCGCCATCGACCCGGCGAGCGGCCGCGTCCTCGGCCCGGTCGGCGATGAAGCGCGCAACGGCCCCGTGAGCGTCGCGGCCGACGCGAACGCCATCTACGTGGCCGAGGTCGGCGCCGCGCGCGTCGTCGTCCTCGACCTCGACGGGCGCGAGCTCGCCGCGCTCGGCGGCTACGGTCGCGGTCCCGGACAGATGCTGGCCCCGCGCTGCGTCCGCGTCGACGCGCGCGGCCACGTCTTCGTCCTCGACCGCGTCGCCGCCTGCGTGCACGAGCTCGACGCCGCCCACCGATCGGTCGCCCGCCACGCGATCGCGCCGGGGAGCGCCGTCGACTGGCTCGCGCGGGACACCGACGGCGCGGTGTCCTGGGCGTAGGAGGCGCGCTCCGCGCGGGTGCGTCATCACCGTCCTTGCTCCGGCCGGACGCGCCGTGGTCTACTCCCGACCTCTCTCGCAGGACCTCGGGGGCAGCCTTGATCGAGCGACTCCACACCCGTCACCTCGCGCGCCTTCTCGCGCCCGCGCTCCTCCTCGGGCTCGGACTCGGGCTCGGACTCGGACTCGGCGTCGCCGCGTGCGGCGACGACGGCGGCGGCGCGAGCCCCGCGGCGGACTCGGTCGGCACCACGGACACGTTCGTCGAGACGGACACGCAGGCGCCCGTCGAGGACACGACGCCCGTCGGCGTCGAGGCCGCCCCCCTCGCCGCGTGCGACGGTCCGGCCGAGATCGTGGTCGAGCGCGAAGGCGGCGAGCGGCAGGAGATCGCCTGGAAGGGGGGCGATCTGGTCCTCCGCGGCTACCTGAGCTCCTGCGGCGAGGGCGGCGACGTCGACCGCTTCCGCCTCCGCGCCACCTGCGGCGGCGCCACGAGCGTCACGCTCGACTGGCAGACGGACGCCGAGCTGAGCTTCACGCTCGCCGCGCCCGAGGTCGACGACGGCACGCTCGTCAGCCGCGCCGCGCCCGAGCCGCGGGCCGCGAGCCTCCCGCTCGCGATGATCCGCGACGCCGACCAGAGCGGCGACTACGTTCTCGACATCGACGTCGCCTGCACGAGCGGCTCCGCGACGCGCTACTCGCTCAAGCTCGACACGCCGTCGGCCCGCTGGGTCGAGCCCTCGGCGAACGGCTGGGCGCCGGACCTCACGCCGACCGACTACCCGTCGTGCGAAGAGAACTACTTCGCGCCGTTCGGCGCCTTCCCGGACCAGTACGGCGCGAAGGACGTCACGCTGGGCCAGGTCTACGGGGACATGGCCGTCGTCGTGTACTCGGCGGTCTGGTGTGGGCCGTGCCGGCAGTTCGCCACCGAGATGGAGGAGATCCACCGCCGCGCCGAGGCGGAGAGCGGTGAGTGGGGCTTCTCGGCGATCGAGCTCATCATCGAGGACATCGACTTCGGGCCGGCGAAGGTCTCCGACGCCGTCGCGTGGGCGAAGGCCTTCCACCTGACCGAGCCGGTCCTCGCGGCGCCGGGCACGTTCGAGGAGTCCTGCTTCCACAACCCGGGGATCCCGACCTTCGTCATCCTCGATCCGCTCGGGAAGGTGCGCTGGGTCAACAGCGGCGTCTTCTCCGAGGACGCGATGGTGGGGCTCATCAGGTCCGCCTTCGCGCAGTTCCGGACGGAGCACCCCGAGTGGGTGAGCCCGCGCTGCGCGGGCACGTCGGACGCGCCCGACCTCTGCCCGTGCGCCGAGCTCCTCGAGGGCGACACGGACGAGGACAACGACCGCGTGTCCGACGCGTGCGACATCTGCTTCGGCGGCGACGACCGCGAGGACTTCGACCGCGACGGGCTCCCGGACTACTGTCAGCAGTAGCGCGGCGCCGAGCCGTTCAGGTCGCCTTGCATCGAGCGCGCGCCGCTGCCACCTTCGGCGCCATGCGCGCCCCGATCCCATCGCCCAGAGCCCCGTTCGCCTCTCTCGCGCTGGCGGCCTGCGCCGCGCTCCTCGCCGGCGCCTGCGGCGATGACGGCGGCGGGGGCGCGGTCGCCGACACCTCGGTCCCCGGCGACACGGGCGCGAGCGACGCGAGCGACGCCACGGCCCCCGGTGACACGGGCGGTGGTGCGGACACCGGCGACGGGCCGACGCTGACGCCGCTCCTCGACCGCACGTCGACCGACGCCTTCGCGTGCCAGGCGACGCGCGCCATGGCGAAGATCGACGGCGCCTCGTGGCGCGCCGACGCGCTCGTCGAGCGCGACGGGACCGCCTGGCTCGTCCGCTCGGAGTACGGGTCGGCGCTCACGGTGACGACGGTCGGGCTCGACGGGTCGCTCGGCGCGACCGCGCTCCCGCTCGACGACGCCTCCAACTACACCTCGGAGGCCTTCGCGGCGGCCACGGGCGCGGGGCTGGCGGTGGTCTGGAAGCGCTCGCTGCAGACGGGGGCGGAGGAGCTCCGCTTCGCCGTCGCGAAGGCCGACCTGTCGGGCTTCGTCGCGGCGGCGGTCACGGTGCCGACGGCGGCATCCGACTACCTGCGCGCGCCGCAGGTCGTCGCCGAGGGGGACGGCTACGGGCTCTTCTACGTCGCGACCACGATCTCCGGGACCACCGGCGCGTGGTTCCAGCGCGTCGACGGGGCTGGCGCCGCGGTCGGGCAGCCGGTGTCGCTCGCGTCGGGGGCGACGGGGCTCGAGGCGGTGGCGGCGCCCGGCGGCGGCTTCGTCGCGGCGTGGTCGGTGGGCGACTACACGGGCTCCGAGGTCTTCTTCGCGCGGCTTGACGCCGCGGGCGCAGGCGCGAGCGGGGCTGTGAGGGTGTCGCGCGTCGGCGGCGACGGGCGGCGCTCGAACCTCGGCGCGCGGGCGGCCGGGCAGGCCATCGCGCCGCTCGCGGACGGGCGCACGCTGGTCGCGTACACGGAGGCGTGGTCGAACGACGACTTCGCCGACCCGCAGGGCTACGGCGTCGCGCGCGTCGCGGTGGTCGGGGGCGACGGGGCCGTGGAGAGCTTCCCCATCGCGGAGCCCGTGAACGACGAGACGGACGCGTGGCCGAGCTTCGTGGACGTCGACGGCGCCCTCGGCCTCATGTGGGTGCACGGCGGCCTCATCTACATCTGCGCCGGCTGCATCACCGACTACGACCTCCACCTCGTGATGCTCGACACGGCGCGCATGCTCCCGGCGAGCGCGGTGGCGACCCTCGTCCACCCCGGCCAGAACGGCATCAACGCGC
Source organism: Deltaproteobacteria bacterium (assembly GCA_020632715.1). Lineage (GTDB taxonomy): Bacteria > Myxococcota_A > UBA9042 > PHBI01 > PHBI01 > JACKFA01. The sequence continues at coordinate 189,049 of JACKFA010000011.1, read as the reverse complement.
CGCTCGCGGTGACGGTCGGCGGCGGGCTCCTGACGTTCGCCTCGCTCGACTTCCACGCGCTCTCGTACCCGGCGAGCGGCGCGCTGGCCTGCTACCCGGCGCTCTGACGCCCGCGCCGTCGCTCACGCGGGCCGCGCGTCACGCCCGCCCGCGCCGCCGCCTCCGGAGGGCGCAGAGCCCGAGCGCCGACCCCAGCACCCAGGCCGCGCCGCCGCCCGCGGCACCACCGCCCGCGCAGCCGCCGCCGTCGGCGCTCGCCGGGATCGCCGCGCCGTCCGTCGGGCCCGGCTGCGTCGGGACCGTCGGATCCGGCGGGGGCGTCGCCTCCGGCGCGAGCGGCGGCCCGCCCGTCCACGGATCGCGGTAGGCGCCGCCCGGGACCACCGTCATCGCGACGGCGCCGCCCGGCGTGATCGGCCCCGGCGCGAGCGGCCAGGACTCGCCGCTGTCGACGTCCACGACCATCACGTAGCGCGGGACCGTGACCGGCGTCGCCGACGGCGTCGGGCTCTTCCCCTCGGCCGCCGCCACGACCACGAGCCCGTCGGGCCGCTCGGCCATCACCGCGCGCCACGACCAGTCCGCTGGGAGCAGGTTCGGGACCGTGATCTTCTTCCCGTCGACCCGGAGCGCGTCGTCGCCGTCGCGCACCTCGACCTTCCGCCCGTCGCGGAGGTAGAGCCGCCCGCGCAGATCATCCTCCTCGTACAGCACCTCGAGCGCGCCGTCCGGCCGCTCGACGAGCTGCTGCGGCGTGCCGCCCGCGAGCGCCTCCACGACGACCGGCTCCGCGAAGGGTGTGTCATATCGCACTATCGCCGGCGGATCGGCCTGCAGCACGGTCGTGGAGCCGTCGTCCGCGACGCGGCAGTCGACCGGCCGCGGCACCTCCCAGACGGCGAGCGCGCTGCCCGGCCAGTAGGGCGCCGCCCCGCTGCTCTCGAGCCAGCCCACCTCGGCGTGGTCGGGCCGCGTGTAGCAGAGGCGCCCGTCCTCGCCGAGGTCGACGCCCGAAACGCCCGCGAGCGCGCGCTCGGCGTCGTCGAGGAGCGGCGCCACCCCGCCGCGCGGGCCGCTGCGATAGAGCATCCCGACCTCGAGCCCGTCGCCCCGGATGAGCCCCGGCTGCCCCACGACGAGGACGTCGCCCGGCTCGGGGCCGCCCTCGTAGCGCACGTCCTCCCAGGGCGCGTTCGTCTCGTCCGTGGTCAGGAGGATCCCGTCCCAGAAGATCCCGAAGTCGCGCCCGAAGCCCTCCATGGCGACCAGCGCGTGCTCGAAGAGCCACGGCGACTGGAGCCCGAAGAGCCGCGCCGGGTGCAGGTCGCCCTCGTCGTCGGAGACGAGGTAGTCGACCGCGAACAGGAGGTCCCCGTGGCCCGTGTCGACCTGCCAGCTCGGGAGCAGCTCGGTGCGGCTCGCCGGCAAGAGCCGCCGACCGCGCGAGAGCACGATCGGCGCCTCGCTCGCGTCCGGCGAGACGGCCACGAGCCAGCGGTCCCACGTCCCCGGCACCTCGACGACGAGCCGCCCGAGCGCCGGCAGCCAGTCGAACATGCGCGTCCACTGGCCGCCGAGGAGGTCGTTCGCGCGCGTCCAGTCCCCCGCCGTGAGGTCGCCGGCGTCATCTGGCGTCGCGTGCTCGGGCCACGCGCCCGCGCACGGCCCGAGGCCGCTGTCGCAGCGCGCCTTCTGGAGGTCGAGGACGAGGGTCGCGGCGCCGTCGCGGACGGCGTACACGCGGAAGTCGTCCTGCGTCGGCGAGGCGCGCTCGGCGCTCCAGCCGGTCGGGACGTTCACCGACAGGAACACGAGGTCGTCGTCGACCGGGACGAGGCCCACCGCGACGACGCCCTGGAACGGCGCGGCCGAGGCCGGGACGATGGCGGCGATGGCGGCCGCGTCGAGGAGCTCCTCGCGCTCGCCCGTGCGCAGCGAGAGCCGGTGGAAGCCGTGCTCGCCGAAGGACACGAGGCTCCCGCCGTCGCGCGCCATGACGAGGTTCGTGCGCGCCGTGTGCCGCATGTCCTCGGGGATCGCGACGCGCGTCACGCGGTCGCGGAGGACGCAGCTCGCCTCGCCGCAGAGCGGCCCGAAGGGGGCCACGCTGTGGCGGAAGCCGTCGACGCCGAGGTCGTCGGGCAGGATCCGCCGGACGAGGCCGCTCGCGACGTAGCGCGTCTGCAGCGGCGGGAGGACGTCGGGATCGTCGAAGGGATCGGCCGGATCCGTGCCGGAGAACCGCGTCTCCACGAGGTCGTCGGCGAGCGTCTCGTCGGAGTTCGGGCTGTAGTCGCTCGTCCCGCGCGTGGCCTCCTCCTCGGCGAGGAGCCCGTCGTCGTCGAGGTCGAGCGCGGCGTCCTCCCAGTCCACCGCGTAGAGCCCGATGTCGCGGTAGCCCGTCTCGACCGTGCCCTCGAGGGCGTGCGACTGATCGCGCCCGTGCCGGCGCGTGAGCCCGAGGCGCGCGCCGGAGCCCGGGAGCGCTATCACCGAGACGTTGCCGAAGTCGCTGCAGGCGTTCACCTCACCGCCCGAGCACGTGAGGCCCGGGTTGCAGCTCACCGTGCCGCACCAGAGCGACGCGAGCGCCGCCTGCGTGAGGCTCAACCACCCGTAGCGCCCCGGCTCCGCCATCGGGAAGACCCAGAAGCCGGTGCCGCCCGGGGTCGTCTGGGCCGCTTGCCCGCGCGCGACGTCGACCCCCGCGACCGGGCCCGCGAGCACCGCGTCGAGCCCCGCGTCCCAGCGGAGCGCGCGGACGCGCGTGAGCGGCTGGTCCGCGAGCGGCGGCGCCGGCCCGGCGATCACGTCGTAGACGCCGTCCGCGCGGCGCGTCGCGAGGTGCGGGACGTCGACCGACACGAAGGTGTTACCGATCTTCCGCCCCGAGAGCGTCGCGGTCGCGATGAAGTAGACGGCGCCGTCGTCGCGGTAGGCGGGCGCGCGGAGCGTCCAGGTCGTCACGAGCGGGGCAGGGCCGCCTTCGTCGGCCTCGAGCCCGCTGAGCGTCGCGCGCTCGTGCCCCGGGTCCAGGGTCACCCCCGCCGCGAAGGCCGCGAGGTCGACGCGGCGCTCGAAGCGCGGCTCCCCGCCGCCGTCCCCGGGCGGGACGAAGCAGTCGAGCCCCGCGGCGGTCTCGAAGCACCAGGCGCCGTCGGGGGCGACGCTCGCGCGGAGCTCCGGGCTCGCGGCCGTCACGCCGAGCCACGGCACGTCGTCGGCGAGCGTCCAGTGGCCGAGCTCCGTCCAGCCGGCGCCGAGCTCGGTGTTCGCGGCGGCCGTCGCGCAGTCGATCCGCGCGATCCGCACCTCCTTGCCGCGGAACGCGAGGACCCCGAGCCCGCTCCCGTCCGGGAGCGGCGCCGTCGCCGCGTAGCCGCCGCCCTTGTAGCCGCCCGGCATGAGCGACGTCGGCTGGATGACGGAGAGCCACACGGCGCCGAGCGTGTCGGCCTCGACGCCGTCGGCGAGCGCCACGCAGGTCACCTGCCGGTTCGGGTCGCTGCTCGCCCAGCGCGGGCCGTACCATGCGTAGCCGGCGGCCTCGACGGCGATCGGCGGCCCCGGGACCTCGGCCACGAGCTCGACGGAGACGTCCGCGGGATCCCGGAAGAGGTCTTGTGCGACCGCGAAGGTCGGCGCCTGGAGCGCGCATACAACGAGCACGCGAGCGATTGTGCGGTGCAACATCACATCGCCTCCCCGGGCTCGGGCTCGCGCGGGTTCCCGGCCTCGTCCCAGTACTGCCACGCGCCGCCGCGGTAGCCGCGGTCGTAGACCCCCTCCGCCTTCTTCTGCCCGTTGTCCCAGTACTCGACGTAGGGGCCGTCGAGGACGCCGTCGAACATCCAGCCGTCGACCCAGAGCTGCCCGTTCTCGTAGCCCGCCTGCCAGCGGCCGTTCAGGAGGCCGACGAGGAAGGTCCCGGAGAGCAGCATCTCCCCGTTCGGCCATAGCTCGGTGACCGCCCCCTCGCGGACGCCGTCGATGTAGCCGTACTCGCCCGCGGGCGCGCCGCCGTCGACCCAGGTCGAGACGTAGCGCCCGACCGGCACGCCGTCCTCGACCCAGCCCTCGGTGCGCACGCGCGCGCCGGTCACGTGGTGGTCGCTCCAGAAGGTGGCCGCGCCGTTCTGCGTGCCGGCGACCCAGGTCACGAGGGACTCGTCGCGGCCGCGCACGTCCCACGCGCGCCATTCGTTCACGCGGAGGCCGCGGTGGAAGCTCCCCTCCTCGGCCTTCCCGCCCGACTGGTGCCACGTCGTCCACACGCCCTCCTCGCGGTCCGCCGCGAAGTCGCCGGCCTCGAAGCGGGCGCCGCTCGGGTGGAACGAGGCGTACGCGCCCTCGCGGGAGCCGCCCTGCCAGGTGACCGTCTCGCGGACGAGGCCGTGGCCCCACCACGCGGTCCAGACGCCGTCCTGCGCGCCGTCCGCGTAGGCGCCCTCGCGCGCCTTCTGGCCGCCCGGGTAGCGCTCGGTCCAGGTGCCGACGCGCGCGCCGCCGTCGTACTGCCCCTCGACGCGGGGGAGGCCGTCGCCGTAGTCGTCGCGGTAGGGGCCCTGGCGGACGCCGCCCACGGCGCACCAGCGCTCGGTGCCGGCCACGACGAGCTCGGCGCCGGCGACGTCGTCGCAGCCCTCGCCGTCCCAGCGCGGCTCGAACGGGAGCTCGACGGGCAGCTCGCTCCCGTCGCAGGGTGGGTACTGCGCCTCGACGGGGTCGCCGTCGCCGGCGGTCCAGTCGCGCCAGAGGCCGCAGGCGGCGCCGGCCGTGAAGTGGTGCTCCCAGGCGGTGCCGCCGGCGCGGTAGGTGGCGGTCCAGTCGCCGTCGGCCGCGCCGAGGACGAAGGCGCCCACGACGTCGGTGCCGGCGGGGGCGAAGTCGGGGTCGCGCCAGCGCCAGGCGCCGTCGGCGCGGCCGTCGTCGTAGCGGCCCTCGGCGACGACGGTGTCGCCGCGGGACTTCACGTAGGGGCCGTTCGCGCGGCCGGTGACGCGGTCCCAGCACCAGCGCTCGACGACGTCGCTGCCGCCACCGTTCTTCTGGACGGCGGTCGTGCCGGCCGGGCAGCCGAGGGCGGCCGTCGGGTCCTCCGTCGCGCCTCCGCCGTCGCAGGCCGCGGCGCAGGCGAACGCGCACAGCGCCGCGCTCAGCCCCAGGTAGTTGCTCGTCGTCATTCGCTCACCGCGTCGTGCTCGGGTTTCCCCACAGGATATCGAACAGGCGGGGGACGAGCCAGAGGCCGTATCTCGAAACGGCCGCCTCCTCAGAGGTCGAGCTCGACGCTCCAGGTGTCGTCGGGGCAGGCGTTGGTGTTCGTCCGCATATCGCCGTCGAAGCGGCCGGTGGCCGGGTCGAAGGCGCCGTCGACGAAGAACGTGAGCGGCTCCGTGCCGGCCGCGTCGAGCCAGAGGCGCGGCGACAGCGTGATAGCGCCCGTGTCGGGGTCGTGGACCCCCTCGAAGGCGAAGGTGCCGGCGGGGTGCTCGACGTCGGGGTCGCCGACGGTCACGGTGCCGGCGAGCGCGCCGTCCCCGTCGTAGTCGAGGGTGCCGCGGACGAGGCGGGTCGGGCCCGTGCAGCGGATGCTCCCGAAGAACGTGTGCGGGCCGGGGTCGAGGCCGCGCGCGCGGTCGCCGGGGGCGGTCGGCGCGCCGTTCGCCGCGACGAGGGTGAAGCTGCCGGCGCCGGCGGCCTGGGAGTTGTCGGAGCCGGAGGCGTAGTCGACGGCGAGGCCGCTGAGCGTGCGCGCGGCGGGGTCGTAGACGAGGTCGAGCCCGAGGAGCTCGAGCGGGCTGGCGGGCGGCGTGGTCCAGTCGTCGGGGGCGAGCGCGACCAGGCCCGAGCGGGGCTCGTGGGTGCCGGTGAGGGTGTAGAGGGCGGGGCCGACGCCGGCGGAGGCGTCGGGGTCGTCGTCGAAGGCGAGGGTGGCGGTGAGATCGCCGCGCGCGGCGACGAGCGTCAGGTCCCCGATGAAGCCGAAGCCCGCGACCTCGAAGCGCCCGCGCCAGGTGGAGACGCCCTCGGGGAGGCCGCGGCCGAGCGGCGTCGCGTCGGCGTCGTCGGCGGCGGTGTCGTCGCCGGGGCCGGTGTCGGCGAGCGTGTCGGTGGCGACGTCCTCGGTGGCGACGTCCTCGATGGCGACGTCCTCGATGGCGTCGCCGGCGTCCGCGTCGCGCGGCGACCGGTGGCTGTCGCCGCAGGCGGCGGCGAGGAGGAGCGCGGACACCAGGACTGGGCACGCGACGCGGCGGGCGCTCGGGAGCGACATGGGGCCTCGGGGGTGGCGGGGGGACGCGTCGAGTATCGCCGACGGGCGCCCGCACCGCCAGCGGCGCCGACGGCGCAGGCGCGACCGCCGCGGGCGCTCGGCCCCGTCCGCGGGCGCCGCGCCACCTCGACGGCGGCGGGGTCGTCGGCTAGCAGCGCTCGGGGAAATTCGGACCGAGCCAGGCGCGGCGTCGTGGTCGCAGGTGGCTACGCGAGGCGGGAGCGTACCCGAGGTACGTGACCGACGAGCGGAGCCGCCTGAGACCACAAGAGCAAGCCTGGCGACGGGAGAATTTCCCCGAGGGCTGCTAGGCTCGTCCGCATGGCTGGCTCGTCGTTCCCCGAGGTCGTCCCGCCGCAGGGCCCCATCGAGCCCGTCTTCACCGACGTCTTCCGCGTGCGCGGGGCGGTCCGGATGGCGCCGCTCGTGCGGATCCCGCGCAACATGGTCGTCGTCCGCCACGGCGGCGAGCTCACGCTCGTCAACGCGGTGCGCCTCGATCCGGCCGGCGAGGCCGCGCTCGACGCGCTCGGCAAGGTCGCTCACGTCGTGAAGATCGGCACGCACGGCATGGACGACCCCTGGTACGTCCACCGCTACGGCGCGCGCCTCTGGGCGCTCCCCGGCGCGCGGCTCGCGGCCGGGCTCGCCGCGGACGCGACCCTCGCCGAGGGCGCGCCGCTGCCCTTCCCCGACGCCAGGCTCTTCGTGTTCCGCCTGACCCGCGCCCCCGAGGCGGCGCTCCTCGTCGAGCGCGACGGCGGCGTGCTCCTCACCTGCGACAGCGTCCAGCACTGGACCGACACCGTGGGCGCCTCGCCCGTCGCGAAGCTCGCGACCCACGCGATGGGCTTCATGAAGCCGGCGCAGATAGGCCCCCCGTGGCGGAAGGCCATGACGCCGCCTGGCGGCACGCTGCGCCCCGACTTCGAGCGCCTCGCGGAGCTCCCCTTCCGCCACCTCGTCGGCGGGCACGGCGGCGTCCTCCGCGACGTCGCGCGCGAGCGTCTGCGCGAGTCGATCACGCGCGTCTACGGCGCCTGACGAGCGGTCAGCGCCCCCGGTCGAGGCGCAGGAGGCTCACCGCCGCCTTCAGCTGCGCGTCCTTCGCGAGGTCGACGAGCCCGTCGCCGAGCGTGTAGCCGCCGTCCTTCCGGCCCTGCGCTGCCACGGGGAAGCCGGGTGCCAGGCCCTTCGCCTGCCACGTGCGCCCCGCGGGCGAGACCATGCGCGCGATGGTGAGCTTCAGCGCCCAGCCGTTGTCGAGCTCGGCGATGGTCTCGACGCTCCCCTTCCCGAGGGTCTGCTCGCCGACCACGATCGCCCGCTTGTGGTCCGCGAGCGCCGCCGCGAGCAGCTCCCCGCCCGACGCCGTCTCGCCGTCGACCAGCACCGCCACCGGCAGCGCCGACGGCACCGCGGGCGCCGTCTCGGCGCGCATGACGTCCTTCTTCCCGCCCTTCCGCGCGAGCGTCACGATCTCGAGCCCCTTCGCGAGGAAGCGGTCGGCCGCCTGCACGGCGACCTCGAGCCGCCCGCCCGGGCAGCCGCGCAGGTCGAGCACGAGCCCGACCGGCTTCTTCGCCGTGAGCTCGCGCAGGAGCGCGTCGAGGCGCGGGATGGTCGTCTCGCCGAAGGAGCGGATCTGCACGTAGGCGACGTCGCCGTCGACCATCGTCCCGAACGTGCTCTCGACCTTGATCGGCGCCCGCGTGAGCGTCGCCTCCCACTCGCTCGCGTCGCGCTGCAGCTCGAGCTTCAGCGCGCTCCCGACGGGGCCCCGGATCGCGCCGACCGCCGCCTCGAGGGACATCCCGCGGACGGTCTTCCCGTCGATCGCGAGGATCCGGTCGCCCGCCTGCACGTGCGCCGCCGCCGCCGGCCCGCCGGGGATCACCTCCTTCACGATCAGCACCTGCTGCACGGGCTCGATGACGACGCCCACGCCGACGATCTGCCCCGCGAGCCCCTGCTTGAGCTCCGCGAGCTCCTCCGGCGAGAGCAGCGCGTTCACCTTGACGCCCTTCACCTGCACGAGCCGGTCGAGCACCCCCTCGAGGGCGCTGGTCCACACGGCGTCGTCGGGGCGCGGCCCGTCCACGTACTCCTCGCCGATGACCTTCAGCGCCTCCGCGAACGTGGCGCGCGCGTTCGGCATCGCGCGCACGGAGAGCTCGCCGCTCTCAGGCGCGGCGGCGTCCGGGCGGAGCGGCCCCGGCGTCGCGGCGGCGGCCGGCGGTGGGCCGGTCAGGAGGTTCGCGAGGGTGAGCGAGCCGACGAGCGCCAGGGCGCGGGCGAGGTGGCGGTTCGGGAACGAGCGCATGGGAGACCTCACAGGAGATAGGGGTCGATGGTGGGGATGGAGCTCGCGTCGTAGTCGTCGACGAGCGAGGCGGCGCCTGCGTCTCCGGCCGGCGCCGGGGGGATCTGCCCGGCCGCCGCGGGCGGGCCCTCGGGGGCCGCCGCGGACATCGCGGGGAGCGCCTGCTCGCGCCCCGGCTCGATCGCCGAGGGCGCGGGGCCGTGGGTCAGGAGCAGCACGGCCGCGACGGTCGCGGCCGCGGCGAGCGCGCCCTGGTAGAGCGGGACGCGCTGCGTCAGGAGCGCCGCGAGCCGCCGGTGGAGCGGCGGGCGGAAGGTCGCCGCGACGCGCGCGCGGAGCGCCGCGTGGACCTCGGGCGGCGGCGTCTCGGCGAGGGCGGCGCCGACGCCGGCGAGGTCGGCGTCGAGGCGGCAGTAGGCGACCGCGCAGTCGCCGCAGGCGGCGAGGTGCGCGGCGACGGCGCGGCGATCGGCGTCGTCGAGCTCCGCGAAGCGGTAGTCGACGAGGCGATCCTGGCACGCGGCGCAGGGGAGGTCGGTCATGGCGCGTTCTCCTCGCCCGGGCGCAGGAGCGCGCGCAGGCTGTGGATGGCGTGGTGGAGGCGGGACTTGGCGGTGCCCTCGGGGACGTCCTGTACGAGCGCGATCTCGCGGTAGGTGAGGCCGGCGACCTCCTTCAGGACGAGGGCGTCGCGGTGGGCCTCGGGGAGGGCGGCGAGCCCGGTCAGGACGAGCTCGCGCTGGGTCAGGGTCGCCTCGGGCGAGGCGGGGGCGGCGTCCGTCGCGGCGGCGCCGCGGAGGGCCTCGACGCGGCGGTCGTGGCGGCCGTCGGCGCGGGCGCGGTTCAGGGCGCGGCGGCGGGCGACGGTGAAGAGGAAGGCGGGGAAGCCGCCGGGGCGGAGGTCGAAGCCGCGATCCTCGAGGACCGCCATGAAGGACTCCTGCAGGAGATCCTCGGCGGTGGCGCGCTCGCCCGTGGCGCGCACGAGGTAGCCGAAGAGCCTGGCGCTCCAGCGTCGGTAGAGCGCGTCGAACGCGGCGGCGTCGCCGCGGCGGACGGCCTGCACGAGCGCCTCGTCGGTCGGTGTCTCCCTCACGGGGACAGGATCACCGGAACGCGCCGGATGGTTCAGGGGCGGCGTCGTTTTTCCGCCCGCGGCTGGGCGGGCGACCGGGGGCGGCGTAACGTGCATCACACACCCTCGAACACGGTCGGGACGGCGCGCCGCGCGGGCGGCGTCCGCGCGCGACCTCGCGGAGATCGAGCCCATGCGCATCGAGATCATCATCAACGGCCGCGCTGTGCGTTTTGGCACACCCTGGCGCCGGCCCCTCGTCCTCGGCGGTCTCGCGACCGTCCTCATCAGCACGGTCGCGTTCGCGGCGCCCATCGGCGGGGTGCCGAACGAGTTCGCGGCGGGCGACCTCGTGTCGGCGGCGGCGATCAACGAGAACTTCCAGGCGCTCGCGGACGCGATCGACGCGGTCGACGCGAAGGCCGCCGTCCCCGGGCCGCAGGGGCCGAAGGGGGACGCGGGGCCGCAGGGGCCGAAGGGCGACCCAGGGGACGTCGGGTCGCAGGGGCCGAAGGGCGACCAGGGCGACCAGGGCGACAAGGGCGACCCCGGGGAGCGGGGCCCGGCCGGCTTCGTCACGGGGGACAGGATCTACCAGCGCACCGCGAGCGTCGTGATCCCCGTCGGCGGCATCGACCACGCGGACGCGAGCTGCGACCCCGGCGACAAGCTCATCGGCGGCGGCCGCGACATCGGCGGCGGCTACGACCCCGCGGCCGTCGGCCACCACGTCTACACGGACGGCCCCATCAGCGCCACGACGTGGCGCACGCGCGTCTTCAACGACACCGGCAACAGCGGCTGGAACCTGCCGATGACGGTGACCGCGAAGGCCATCTGCGTGGACCTGTGATGGCGCCGCGACAGCGCGCGGGCGCGCTCCTCGCGGGGCTTGGGCTGCTCGTCTTCGCGAGCGCCCCGGGTTGCGGCTCCGACAAGCGCACCGGGCAGGCGGGCGACGCGGGCGACACGGCGGTCGGCGCCGACGTCGCCCTGGGCGGCGTCCTCGTCGTGAGCGAGGTCATGAGCTACGCGCCGGACCGCGCGCTCAGCTATGTCGAGCTCCAGAACCCAGGCCCCGACGCGATCTCCCTCGCGGCGTTCAACCTCGTGCGCTACGCCCCCGGCGACACGGCCGGCCGCGCCATCGCCCTCCCGGCCGAGACCCTCGCCGCGGGCGCGGTCTGGACCATCGGCACGACGGCGGCGGCGAGCGGCGCCTACGAGAGCGCGTTCGGGCGCGCGGTCGACCAGACGAGCGACGAGGTCACCGGCGGCGGCGAGGACGCGTGGGCCACCGCGCGCGACGGCGAGGTCATCGACCTCTACGGCGTCGTCGGCGCCACGGGCGAGGCGGCGGCGGCCTTCCGCGCGACCGACGCCGTCGCGGTGCGCTTCCCGGGCGCCGCGGCGACCACGACGTGGCAGCCGGGCGACTGGATGATCGCCACCGAGCTCGCGGTCGAGACCTTCGGCGAGCCCAACTGGCCCTTCGCGCGCTTCGACGCGGCGGGGTTCGGCGAGGTCCGCTTCGCGCCGTAGTCAGTAGCGCCAGCTCGTCAGATCCGCGCCCTCGGGCGCGGAGGCTGCGAGCCGCGCCACGATGCGCGGCAGGAACTGGCGGTGGTAGCGGAGGCGCGAGATGTGGATGGGGTTGTCGTGGTCCCCGTTCCAGCAGTGCTCGCAGCCGCAGCCGTAGTCGACCTCGCCCTCGTAGGGCGGGTCGGTCGTGCTCGCGAGGAAGCGCTCGAGGAGGCGCACGGCGCCGTCGAGGTAGAAGTTGTCCATCGTGCCGACGTACACGTGGAGCTTCCCGCGGAGCTTCGGGCCGAGGGTCGCCCAGTCGCGCTCGAGGATGTGGCGGAGGTCGTAGTTCTCGCGCCAGGAGGCGGCGACCTCGTGGTCGATGACGCCGGTCTCCTTGTCCCAGATGGGGCGCGGGTAGCCGTCGTCGCCGCGCGGCGAGTAGACGGCCTGCCAGGCGTCGAGCTGCTCGCCCGAGCGCCCGCGCGAGCCGAGGGCCGCCTCATAGCGCGAGAGGTCGGCCATCGTGGCGTCGACGTGGCCGAGGCCGTCGCGCTTGCCGGGGCGCTCCACGGCGCGGAAGGGCCCCGCGGTGACGTGGGCGTTGGCGTCGTCGTAGAGGTTCACGAGGCAGTAGGCGCGGAAGTCGACGGGGTCGGGGCAGGCGCACCACGCGCCGTTCCAGTGGTCGGGGTAGAAGACCTGCGTCGCGAGCGCCGACCAGCCGCCCGTGGAGCCGCCGTAGAGGAAGCGCGCCCAGCCCTCGCCGATGGCGCGGAAGCGGCGCTCGATCTCGGGGAGGAGCTCGGTGTGGATGGCCTCGCCGTAGGGGCCCATGCACTCGGAGTCGACGGCGTAGGAGTCGTCGTAGTAGGGCGTCGGGTGCTGGATCTCGACGATGAGGACGCGCGGCGTGTCGGCGGCGGTCCACCAGCGGAAGGTGTCGTGCGCCTCGCCCTCCTCGACGCGGTTGTAGGCGTCGACGCCGAAGCGGACGCTGCGGACGGGCGGCGCGTCGTCGTCGGGGGGCTCCTCGCGGAAGCCACCGAAGTCGCTCGGGAAGTGACCCTGCATGAGGACGAGCGGGTAGCGCGCCTCGGGGTGGTCGTCGAAGCCGTCGGGCACGAGGACGTGGGCGCCGAGGTGCATCGGGCGGCCCCAGAAGCGGGACAGCAGCGCGCTCTCGACGCGGACGTGGCGCACGAAGCGCGTGTCGCGCGGGAGGTCGACCGGGGGGATGACCTCGGTCAGGACGAGGTCGAGGCGGGACGAGGCGCGCGGATCGAGGCGGACCTTGCGCGGGACGCAGTAGAGGTTCCCGGGGGCGCGGTTCCACTGCTGGCCCTCGCCGCGGTCCATCGGGAGCTTCACGACGTGGCCGGAGGCGAGGTGGAAGGTCTCGTAGCGGTGGAGGACGGCCTGGACGACGTAGTCGCCGGGCGGCAGCTCGGCGAGGCGCGCGAGCGGGTAGCCGGTGGCGCCGCCTTGGGCGACGCGCGCGAGGTCGCCGGGGCGGAGGCCGTCGACGTCGAGGCCGAAGAGCTGGATGGCCGAGACGCCGGGCTTCGTGCGGAAGCGGGGCTCCTCGAGGGTGCCGTCGTCGGGGGCGACGAGGACGAGGAGGCGGCCGTCGATCGGGCCCGCGTCGGCGCTCCCGGCGTAGGTGACGGCGATGTCGAAGGCGGCGGCGTGGTCGGAGGCGGCGGAGGTGTCGGTGTCCATGGCTCCGGCATGGCGCAGCGGCGGCGCGGCGTCAACGTCGCGGCGGGGAGCGGACGCGCGCTCGCGAAGAAAACGACGCGCGCGAGGTTTACCTCGCGCCTCGGCCCGGTCTCTCCCGGCACACGCGAGCCGAGCCGAGGAGAACGCCATGTCCACGACGACCTTCCGCACCCCCGAGACCTACGACCTCTCCTTCGCGGGCGACCTCGACGCCCGCCTCCTCGCGGGGGAGTCGCCGAGCGCCCTCGCGGACGAGCTCGAGGCGGGCGGGATCCCGCGCGAGGTCGCCGTGCAGGCCGTGCTCAGCCGCTTCCGGCGCGCCGCGGCCAACGCCCCGGGCGAGCGCGGCGGCGCCGGCGCGGCGGCGCTCATCGTGCTGGGGCTCATCCTCACCATCGTGGGCATCGCGGTCAGCGCGGGGTCCTACGCCGAGGCGTCCCGCGCGGGCGGCCACTACGTCGTGCTCTACGGCCTCGTCATCGCCGGGGCGTCGATGGTCGCGCGCGGCCTGAAGCGGGCCCTGTCGGCGTAGCCTCCCGCCGGTCGGCCGTAGCTTGCTTCGGGCTTCGGGGGCCGCTACGTTGGCGAGCCCTCGACGCGCCGAAGGAGACGTCGTGCCCGCCATCATCGTCTCGCTCCTCGTCGCGGCGCTCGTGGCGCTCTCCCCGCCGGCGCGCGCCGGGCGGCGGCCCGACGCGGCCGTGGAGCTCTCGGTCGGTCACCTGCTCGTCCCCGCCGTCGAGCTCGTCGAGATCTTCGCCGCGGGCAAGGCGCGCGACCGCAGCTAGAGCACCGAACAGATAGTCGGACCGAGCAGTCGGCGCCAGCGCGTTGTCAGCGGCAAGGCGGGAGGAGGAAGCGTGCCGGGAGCACGCTGACGACGACCAACGACGCCGATGACGGCGCGTTGGTGCCGAATGCGACGGGAGACTATCTGTTCGGTGCTCTATGGGCTCATCTTCGGGGCCGGCCTCGCGCGCTGCTGTTACCTGCTCGACCTCGGCGGGCGGCTCGACTGGTTCGTCGCGGGCGACTTCGAGCACGGCGTCGAGCTCGGCGTCGAGGCGCGCTTCGGGTTCGCCAAGGACGCGTCGCCGCTCCTCGCGCGGGACGGCCTCACTGGCGGGGTCACCGCGGGCTATCGGGTCGTCCTGGGCGCCGGGTTCACGCTCGAGGCGCAGCTCGCGCTGGTGGTCGTCCTGATCCCGCTCCCGACCTCCGACGACGGCGGCAGCACCGACGCCGACGGCTACCTCCTCGACGACCCCGACTTCCCCGTGACCCTGCAGCCGCGCCTCTTCGTCGGCTGGACCTTCTGATTACGGCGCGCAAGCAGCTGGAGCCGTTCACCGCCGGCCTCCTCACCGCCTGCCGTCGTCGTCGATGCTCGGCGCACCTCGAGGTGCCCGGGGGCTGCGCCCCCGCGCCCCGCGGGGAGCCTTGGCAGACGGCGAGGATGCTCGACGGCGACCGGGCTCCAGCCACTTGCGCACCGTAATGAGCTGACGCGAGGCGCCCGCCCACCCCGCGCGCTACCACGTCACGACGAAGCCGGTGACGCAGAAGCCGCTCGGGAACAGGCTCTCCGCCACGCTCGCCGCCATGCACGGCGCCCCGCCCTGCGCGCAGAAGAGCTCGCCCCACTCGGGCGATCCCGTCGTGTTGTAGCTCGTCGCCCCGCCGTCCGCCGGCACGACGGGCGAGTCGCTGACATACCAGACGCCGCTCACTCCCGGCGCCTCGACGCGCAGGTGGATCGTCGTCGTCGGCGGGAGCGTCTGCCCGCCCGCGTGCGACCAGAAGCGGTAGCGGATGAGCTTCGTCGGCTCGCCCGCGAGCACCCCGAGCGCGTAGTCCACCTCGAACGTCGCGACGGCGACGCTCCCGACCGTGAGCTCATAGCGCCGGAGGCTCCCCGTCGCCGACGCGCACCCCGTCGCGTTCCCCGCGTCGCACCTCTGGAACGTGCAGCTCGACGGCGTGTACACGCACTGCTGCCCGCCGGTGCAGCCACCGCACCCGGTCGGGAGGCAGGTCCCCGCGATGCATGTCTTCCCGACCCCGCAGGCCCCCGTCACGAGGCACGGCCCGCCGCAGCTCCCGGCCGGCCCCGACCCCGGGCCGCCCGTCGCGTCGCCCGGCTCGCACTCGGCCCCGAAGGCCGTCAGGTGGCACGCCTCCCCGGCGCCGCACGCCGACGTGAACCACGGCGACCACACGTAGTCCGCCGGGTCCTCGCTGCAGAGCGGCGAGGTCCCGTCGCACCCGCGCGCCGCCTGCCGCTGAGCGACGCGATCCCCCGAGCACGTCGTCTCGAGCGTGATCGTCGCCGTCTGACCGCAGATCGTGCCGGCCGGACGCGGCCGCCGGCTCACCGTGTCGCAGCACGGCCCCGCGTCGCAGATGACGGGGTTGTCGCAGGACGGCGCCCCCGGCGTGTCCTCGACGCAGACGCCCTCCTCGGTGCAGGTCTCGGTCACCGACCACGGCGACCAGCGGTAGGTCGCCGGGTTCGCGACGCACGCGCCGCTGTCACCCGAGCACCCCGCGACCGCCGTCCGCGACAGCACCTCGCCGACGCCGCACCGCTGCTCGCTCGCGACCACGGTCGTCCCGCAGGGGCTCCCGGGCGTGCGGTAGGCGAAGTTGGCGCAGCAGGGCTGGTCGTTCGTGCACGTGGGCGCCTCGCAGGTGGGCCCGGCCGCGCCGTAGGCGCAGCGGAGCCCGGAGGGGCAGGTCTCCGGCGGGTCGACGGCGCCGTACACCGTGTAGACATCGGCCGTCGGGCAGTCGGCCGACGCTCCGCTGCACCCCGGCGTGCTCGTCGCGGTGAGGATCTGGTCCCCCGAGCAGTACCGGCCGCCCTGCGCCGTCGGGCCGCATGGCGTCCCGCGCGGCAGGTAGCGCTCGCTCGCGACGTCGCAGCACGCGCCCTCCTCGCACTCGGGGCCGCCCGGGCAGCCGGCGAGCGTCTCGTCGCACGGGCCGCACGCGCTCGCGCCCCAGCCGCAGGCGCCGTCGCAGGCGACGATGACGCCGGGGCCGTAGAGGCCGAGCTCGGCGCAGGTCGTGACGTCGCCGGGCTCGCAGACCTCGGCGGGCCCGCGGACGCCGTCGCCGCAGCGCGCGCACGCGCCGTCGTTCCAGCCGGCGCAGGTCGCGAGGCACGTGGACTCGCCCGTGAGGTCGAGGGCCACCTCGGAGCATGGGCGCGTCTCGCTGTCGCACACCTCGCCGCCCGTGACGGCGCCGTCGCCGCAGCCCGGCGGGATCACGACGGCGGGCGCCTGGAAGATCGCCGGGACCGCCGCCGCCTGCTGCGCGAACGCCCTCTCGACGCTCGGCGCGCTCGCGTCGTAGCGGCAGTGGACGCGCCCCTCGACCGTCACGCCGCAGCTGTGGAACGCCGAGCCCGCGAGGCGCGTGAAGAGCTGGTAGCTCACGAACGGCGGGCGCCACGTGCCCTGCGCCCCGAAGCAGGCGACGCGGCCGTCGGCCCGGAGCGCGCAGGCCCGCTGCCCGTTCCCGTCGAGGCGCTCGAGCGCGACGAAGTCGTCGTCGTCGTCGCCGTCGGGCTCGTCGACGCCCGCGCCGGTCTGCCAGAAGGTGTCGAGCCGCCCGTCGGCGCCGACGCCGAAGAGGACGTAGTTCCCGGCCTCCATGAGCGCGAGCGCGTGGTGCGGCGGGGGCGCGATGAGCCCCCAGCAGACCACCTGGCCCGCCGCGCGGCGCGCGCAGGCGTGGGCGGCTCCCACGGTGACCGCGACGAAGCCTCCCTCCGGCGGCGGCGCGCCGAACCCGACCGACGAGCCGAAGCAGTGGACGCGCCCCTCCGCGTCGAGCCCGCAGATAACCCCGCTCCCGCCGTCGAGGCCGTGGAGCGGCGGGGCGTCGAGGGTCACGGGCTGATACCCCGCCATGCCGTAGGCCGGGATGTGCGCGGGCTCGCCGGCGCCCGGGAGGCTGCCGACCGCGCCGCCGCAGACGACGCTCCCGTCGGCGCGCGCGCCGCACACGTAGAGCGCGGAGGCGGCGATCTCCTCGAAGGGGCCGCCGCCCAGGAAGACAGGGCGCGAGCGCGTATCGAACGCGTAGCCCCAGCAGCGGACGCTCCCGTCCTCGACGAGCGCGCAGGTGAAGCCGCGCCCGGCGGCGACGTCGACGACGCGCAGCGGCGTCTCGCAGCGATACCCCGAGAGCCCCGCGGGGCAGGTGCAGGTGGCCGGCTCCCCGAGCGCCGCGCCCGGCGCGCAGCTGCCGCCGTTGACGCAGGGATCGGGGTCGCAGCCCGTCGGGAGGACCGCGCACGTGTCGCCGGAGAAGCCCGGCGGGCAGACGCACGTGAAGGTCGCGACGCCGTCGACGCAGGCGGCGCCGTGCTCGCAGGGGTTCGGCGCGCACTCGTCGACGTCGATCTCGCAGTGATCGCCGGCGTAGCCCGCCGCGCAGTCGGCGCAGTCGGCGCCCGCGAAGTGGGCGCTGCACGCGCCGCAGTCGGCGCCGACGAAGCGCTCGCGGCAGACGCACTCGCCCGTGAGCGCGTGAGGCTCGCGGCGCGGGTCGGCGCAGTCCTCGCAGCGCGGGCCCGTGAAGCCGGGCTCGCAGTCGCAGCCGCACCAGAGGCCGCCGCACAGCTCGGGGCACGGGCCGCGGAGGTCGGCCACGGCGCAGTCGGCGGTGGGATCGAGCGCGGCCCCGGCGAGCGTGGTGGCGCCCGTGATACCAGCCGCGTCGATGGTCAGCGTGTGGGCGCCCGCGCCGAGGCCCGAGCACCACGCGAGAAAGCGCGCGCGCCGGGACAGGGCCGCGAAGCGACTCGGCAGCGCGTCGCTGTCGGCTCCGGCCTCCACCGCGGCGACGCTGAGCGCGAAGCTCCCGTGCGAGGCGAGACCGGCGAGCGGGTCGGCGCCGTCGTCCGCGATGGCCGCGAACGTGACGACGTCGTGGCCGCCCGCGTCGACGACCGCTTGCAGCGCGGCGAGCTCGGCGGGCGCGAGCGCCCCGACGTCGGTCAGGACGACCACCACGCCGAGCGGTGCGTTGCCGGAGAGGGTGGTGGCGACGCGCTCGGCCATCGCCGCGCGGCTGGTCGCGAACGCCGCCTCGACCGCGTCGAGCAGCGCCGCCGTCGACGAGGGCGGGGTCGCGGCGACGAGCTCCTGGAGATCGAGCCCTCGGAGCTCGTGCGACAACAGCCACGGGCTCGCGACCCCGCCGACCGGGAGCACGCGGAAGCGCGCGTCATCGTCGAGCTCGCCGCCGTCGAGCGTGACGAGCGCGTTCCCGAGGAGGTAGCCCGGCGCGCCCGACGCCGCGTCCGAGCGGTGGACGACGAGGGTCACCCAGGGCTCGGCCCGGCGCGACGACAGGAGCGTCGCATTCGCGACG
Source organism: Deltaproteobacteria bacterium (assembly GCA_020632715.1). Lineage (GTDB taxonomy): Bacteria > Myxococcota_A > UBA9042 > PHBI01 > PHBI01 > JACKFA01. The sequence continues at coordinate 170,740 of JACKFA010000011.1, read as the reverse complement.
GCGACGCCGTCCTCGGCGACGGCGACGTCGGCGAGCGCGAGGTCGAGGAGCGGCGCGACCGGTCCGTCGGGGCCGGCGCAGCGGTCGGCCACGAAGGCCACGCCGACGCCGCGGCCCGAGGCGAGGGTGCCGGCGACGGGGGGCGTCAGGAGGCGCACGCCGCAGGGGCCCGTGGCGACGGGGGTCGCGCCGTCGGCGTCGGCGTCGGCGTCTGCGTCGGCGTCGGCGTCGGCGTCGGCGTCGGCGTCGGCGTCGGCGTCGGCGCCCGCGTCGGAGTCGGCGTCGGGGTCGCCTTCGCCGTCGGGGTCGCCGTCGGGGTCGCCGTCAGCGTCCCCGTCCGCGACCTCGGCGTCCGGCGCGGACGCGTCGACCTCGGCGGCGCCACCGCCGTCACCGCAACAAGCCAGCGCGAGCGAGAGCCACGCCGCGCCCACGGCGCGCACCGTCCGGTGTGCCATCCACGCCTCCGCCGGGAAGATATCGAGCGTTAGGTTCCCACCGTAGTCGAGCCCCCAGGGCCGAGGCAACCCGCGCGTGGCGCCCGCGCCCGCGTGGGGCACCCCATGTGTGCACTTTTTGCACACTCCTGCGGCGCCCGACGCGGCGACGATCCCCTCCCCACCGCGATCGTGGCCCCTGGCACGGATGCTGCTGCCCTTCGAGCCGCACCCCCGCACGAGAGGCTCTCATGCGTCACCTCGCACTCATCACCTCGCTCGCGCTCGGGCTCGCCGCCGCGGGCTGCTCGTCCGGCGCCGACAAGACCGGCACCGGCCACGTCGACGACGTCGTCACGGCCGCCTACTCGCTCGACGAGTCGGGCGTCGTCGCGCGCACCGACGGCGACACGCTCCTCGTGAGCGTCCCCGTGAAGACCACGGGCCGCGTGCGCGGCACCGCCACCGTGAGCCTCCACGACCTCGCCGGCGCCCGGCAGGCCAAGGGCACGGCCGCCGTCGACCTCGACGGCGACGGCGTCGTCACCGTGGCGCTCACCGTCCCGAGCGGCCAGCGCTGGCAGGACGGCGTCGACGAGGTCACGCGCCTCGTCCGCTACGAGGTCGCCGCCGGCGACGAGAAGGCCATCGGCTGGAAGAGCCTCTTCTACGTGCTGCCGAAGCTCGACCTCCGCGCGCGCCTCCCCGAGCAGCTCGCCGAGGGCGGCGCCGCCAAGGTGCGCGTCTTCGCCATCGACCCGACGACCGACCGCCCGCGCGCCGACATCGACGTGCGCCTCACGGTCACCGACGCGACCGGCGGGCAGGCGCTGCTGACGGCGCGCACGGACGCCGACGGCACCGCCGTCTTCGACGTCCCCGCGCGCGAGGCCGGCGAGTACCGCGTGAACGCCGAGGCCGACGACGGCACGACGACCGTCGCCGTGCTCGAGCAGGATCTCGAGGTCGTGCGGCGCGCGCGCGTGCTCGTCACGACCGACAAGCCCCTCTACCAGCCCGGTCAGACCATGCACATCCGGGCGCTCGCCCTCCGGAAGCCGCAGCTCGACGCCATCGGCGCGGCTCCGGCCATCATCGAGGTGCGCGACGGCAAGGGGAACATGGTCTTCCGGAAGCGCGCGGACACGAACGCGTTCGGCGTCGTCTCGACCGACTTCAAGCTCGCGACCGAGGTGAACGTCGGCGACTACCGCGTCGACGCGACCGTGGCCGACACGACGACCGCCAAGACCGTGACCGTGAAGCCCTATCGGCTCCCGAAGTACAAGGTCACGACGACCCTCGACGCGCCGTACTACCTCGCCGGCGAGACCGTCCACGGCACGGTCGACGCGCGCTACTTCTTCGGGAAGGCGACCGCCGGCGCGACGGTGTCGCTGACCGCGTCGGCCGCGGACATCGGCTTCACCGACTTCGCGACGCTGTCGGGCACGACGGACGCCGACGGCGTCTGGGCCTTCGAGCTGCCGCTCCCCACCTACCTCGTCGGGCAGCCGCTCGAGAGCGGCAACGCCCTCGTCTCGCTGACCCTCGACGTCGCGGACACGGCCGGGCAGCACGAGCTGAAGCAGGTCGCGGTGGTCGTCGCCAAAGAGCGCGTGCACGTCGTGGCGATCCCCGAGAGCGGGCGCCTCGCGGCCGGGCTCGACAACGGCGTCTTCCTCTTCGCGACCGACCCGCTCGGGCAGCCGCTCGACGTGACGTTCACGGCGACCGCGAGCGCGGGCGTCGCGGCGCCGGGGGCGCTCGAGGTGACGCCGCTCGCGCCGGGCATCGCGCGCGTCGAGGTGACGCCGAGCGCGGCGGTGGCGCTGTCCGTGACCGCGACGGCGGCTGACGGCGCGAGCGCGCAGGCGGCGCTCGAGCTCCCGCTCGGCGCGTCGGGGGACGGGGTGCTCCTCCGCACCGACCGCGCGCTCTACCGCGCGGGCGACACGGTGAACGTGCAGGTGCTGGCGACGACGACCACCGGGCGCGCGTTCGTGGACGTCATCCAGGGCGGGCAGACGGTGCTCACGCAGGGCGTCGACCTCGCGGGCGGCGCCGGCAGCTACGCGCTCGACCTCGACGCGACGCTCGTCGGCGACCTCCTCATCGAGGCGTACGTGGTGATGCCGGACGCGAGCATCGTGCGCGACGAGAAGATCGTGTTCGTGAAGGACGCGGGCGGGCTCGACATCGCGCTCGCCACGGACAAGCCGCAGTACGCCCCCGGCGAGGAGGCGACGCTCACGTTCACGGTGAAGGACAAGGACGGGCAGCCGGCGGTCGCGGCGCTCGGCGTGCAGATCGTCGACGAGGCGGTCTACGCGCTGACCGAGATGCGGCCCGGCTTGCTCGAGAGCTACTTCCTCATCCAGGAGGCGCTCGCGACGCCGCGCTACGAGGTGCACGGGGTGTCGTTCGACGTGTCCGGGCTCGCGGCGCAGGCGCCGGAGGATCCGATCGCGCAGACCGTGGCCGAGACGGCGTTCGCGGCGCTCGACACCGAGGCGAGCGGGGAGCTCTCGAGCTGGGAGACCGCGCGCGTGGCGGTGAAGGGCGTGCTCGGGCCGTTCTACGAGGCGCACAGGAAGCAGATGGAGGAGGACTTCGCGGCGCTCGCGGCGGCCGGCACGCTCACGTACGACAACGCCGAGAGCGTCGTCGCCGCGCAGACCGCCTACTACGACTACTGGGGGCACCCCTACACGTTCGCGACCACGAAGGACTGGGACGCCGTGCGCACGCAGGTCACGTCGCGCGGGCCGGACGAGATCGCCGGGACGAGCGACGACTGGTCGGGCGCGGTCGTGGTCGTGGAGTCGCCGATGCGGAACGAGTGGGGCTTCGACGCCGACGGCGCCGCGACCGGCGGCATGCCGCCGGAGGCGCAGAACCCGGTGAGCGAGGGCGGCGGGGCGACCGAGGGGGTGAAGGTCCGGAAGGACTTCCCCGAGACGCTCTACTGGAACCCGGCGCTCATCACGGACGGCGCGGGCGAGGCGCAGGTGACGCTGTCGATGGCGGACTCCATCACCGAGTGGCGCGTGTCGACGCTCGGCAGCACCGCTGGCGGCGTGCTCGGCAGCATGAGCCAGGGGATCACGGTCTTCCAGGACTTCTTCGTGGACGTGGACTTCCCGGCGTCGCTCACGCGCGGCGACGCGGTCACGTTCCCGGTGGTCGTGTACAACTACCTGCCGACGGCGCAGACGGTGACGGTGTCCGTGGCGCCCGCGTCGTGGTTCACGCTGGCGGGGCCGAGCTCGCAGTCGGTGCGGCTCGAGGCGGGCGAGGTGAAGTCGGTCGGCTTCCCGGTGACGGTCACCGAGGTCGGTACGCACGGGCTGCTCGTGACGGGCGTCGGGACGACGCTCTCGGACGCCGTGCAGCGCGAGGTGCGCGTGACGCCGGACGGCGTCAGGCAGGAGGCGGCCGCGGGCGGCGTGCTCGAGGGGTCGCAGACGTTCCCGGTCGCGTACCCCGAGGGGACCATCGCGGGGTCGGCGGCGACGGTCGTGAAGATCTACCCCGGCGTGATGGCCCAGGCGGTGGAGGGGCTCGACTCGATGCTGCAGATGCCGAGCGGTTGCTTCGAGCAGACGACGGCCACGAACTGGCCGAACACGCTGGTGCTCGACTATCTGCGCGCGAGCGGGCAGGTGAGCCCGGAGATCGAGCTGAAGGCGCTCGACTACCTGCAGCAGGGCTACCAGCGGCTGCTCACGTTCGAGTGCACGGGCGGCGGCTTCGTGTGGTTCGGTGACCCGGCGCCCGCGAACGTCGTGCTCTCGGCGATGGGCGTGCTCGAGTTCGGCGACATGGCGAAGGTCATCGAGATCGACCCGGCGGTGCTCACGCGCACGGCGGCGTGGCTCGTGGGCGCGCAGCGCGCGGACGGGAGCTGGACGACCGACCAGGGCAGCGAGTTCGCGACGGTGCAGTACGACGACACGAAGACGACGGCGTTCGCGGCGTGGTCGCTGGCGTCGGCCGGGGTGGAGAGCGAGGCGGTGGCGAAGGCCGTGACGTGGCTCGAGCCGAAGGCGGCGGCCGGTGAGACGGACGTCTACTCGCTCGCGCTCATCGCCAACGCGTTCGCGGCGGCGGATCCGGGCGCGTCGCGGACGGCGGCGGTGCTCGACCGGCTCGCGGACCTGGCCGAGGTCGACGAGGACGGGCGCGTCTCGTGGACCTACGAGGGGTCGAGCTACAACTACTGGGGCGGCGAGGGGAGCGGGCCGAACCCGACGTCCATCGAGGTGACGGCGCTCGTGGTGCAGGCCTTCCTCGCGGGCGGGCAGCACACGGACCTCGCGAGCGGCGCGCTCGCGTTCCTCGCGGGCCAGAAGGACGCGCTCGGGAACTACGGCACGACGCACGCGACCATCCTGACGCTGCGGGCGATGATCGCCTCGCTCCAGAACAAGACGGAGGACGGCGAGGGCACGGTGACGGTGTCCGTGGGCGGGTCGCCGGTCGCGACGCTCGCCATCACGGAGGAGAACCGGAACGTGTTCCACCAGATCGAGCTCGGCGCGGTCGCGGGCGACGTGACGGTCGCGTACGAGGGGACGGGGCGGCTGATGACGCAGGTCGTATCGCGCTGGTACGAGCCGGCGGGGCCGGCGACGCTGCCGTCGGCGGGCGCGCTCGGCATCGAGGTCGCCTACGACAAGTCGGAGCTCGCGGTGAACGACACGGTGACGGCGACCGCGACGGTCGAGAACCGGACGGACGCGCAGCTCGACATGGTGATGATCGACCTCGGGCTGCCGCCGGGGTTCACGCTCTTGACCGACGAGCTCGAGGACGCCGTCGCGAGCGGGCTCATCATGAAGTACCAGGTGCGCGGGCAGCAGCTGAGCGTGTACCTCGACCACGTGGCGGCGCGCGCGTCGCTCGCGGTCACGTACCGGCTGCAGGCGAAGTACCCGATCGAGGCGCAGGCGCCTCAGTCCGAGACGTACCTCTACTACGATGGCGCCGTGCGCACGGCCACGGCGGGGGCGCGCCTCGTCGTGAGGTAGCTCGCGCCTCGGCGCCGTGTCCATGAAAGCACAGCGGGCCCTCGGAATCCGAGGGCCCGTCGTGCTATGCTCCAACTCCCTCAGCACATCCTACGCGCCCGCGCGCCGCGCGGGCCCCATGCGCCTGGAGAGGAGCCGATGCGTCACACGCCCTCCGCGACCGTGGCCTGCCACGCCGTTTCCCCCGTCTCCCGCGCGGCTCGCCTCGCGCTCGCGTTCGCGACGCTGCTCGCCGTCCTCGCCGTCGGCTCGGTCGCCGAGGCCGCGACCGTCAGCGGCACGGTGACCTGCAACGGCGCCGTCCAGGTCGCCGCGACCATCCAGGTCGTCCGCACGAGCGACCAGAGCACCGCCGCCGAGACGAGCACCAACGGCAGCGGCGTCTACTCGGTCGTCCTCTCGCCGGACACCTACGGCATGCTCGTGACGCCGCCCGCCGGCAGCGCGTGCGTCCCCGAGTCCGTCACGGGCGTGGTCGTCACGGGCGACAAGACCTTCGACATCATCCTGGTGCCACCCACGGGCGGCAACGCGCAGATCTCCGGCGTCGTGACGGGCCTCGACGGGCGCCCGCTCCCCGGGGCGATGGTCCGGTTCTTCGGCAACTCGGGCTCCCTCGACCCGGCGACCGCCGACGAGAACGGTTTCTACAGCGCGAGCGTGCTCGCCGGGACGTACACCGTGCGCGTGGACTCGAACGGCTCGACCCCGGACGCGCCGAGCTACTACCGCTGCTGGACCTACGATGTGGCTGTCAACGCGCCGACGGTCGTGAACTTCGCCGTGCCGGTCATCCGCGTGTCGGGCACGGTGACCGGCGGGACGAGCGGGGTGCCGCTGCCGAACGTGCAGGTGAGCGTGGCCTCGAATCAGGGCGGGAGCCCGTACTGCGAGTTCGACTCGGGCACCATCACGACCGACGCCGACGGGCGCTACGCCTCACTCGCGCTCGCGAACGGCAACACCACCTACTTCAGCCTGCACCCGCAGGACATCAACTCCCCGGGGGCGGGCTCCTCGACCAGAACAGCAACGTTCAGCTGACCTTCGCGGTCGGCACCCCAGACCAGGTGGTCGACCTGCAGATCTCCGAGCGCCAGCTCGCCACGGTCACGGGGACGGTGACCGGGCTCGACGGCGAGCCCATCGCGGGCTCGTATGTGCGCCTCTTCGGAAACTCGGGGAGCTACGGGCCGGTCACGACCGACGAGAACGGCGTCTACTCGATCGAGGTGCCCGAGGGGACGTACACGCCGCGCGCGGACTCGAACGGCGCGAACCCGAACGCGCCGAGCTACTATCGGTGCTGGCAGTACGACGTGCCCATCGCCGGAACGCAGACCGTCGACTTCGCCATCCCCGTCATCCGCGTGTCGGGCACGGTCACCGGCGGGACGAGCGGCGTGCCGCTGCCGAACGTGCAGGTGAGCGTCGCCTCGAACCAGGGCGGGAGCCCGTACTGCGAGTTCGACGCGGGCACCATCACGACCGACGCCGACGGCCACTACGCCTCGCTCGCGCTGGCGAACGGCAACACCACCTACTTCAGCATGCACCCGCAGGACATCAACTCGCCCGGGGGCGGGCTCCTCGACCAGAACAGCAACGTCCAGCTGAACTTCGCCGTCGGCACCCCAGACCAGACGGTCGACCTGCAGATCGCCGAGCGGCAGCTCGCCACGGTGACGGGAACCGTGACGGGGCTCGACGGGGCGCCTATCGCGAGCTCCTACGTGCGCCTCTTCGGGAGCTCCGGGAGCTACGGGCCGGTCACGACCGACGAGAACGGCATGTACACGATCGAGGTGCCGGAGGGGACCTACACGCCGCGCGCGGACTCGAACGGCGCGAGCCCGAACGCGCCGAGCTACTATCGCTGCTGGCAGTACGACGTGCCCATCGCCGGCACGCAGACCGTCGACTTCGCCATCCCCGTCGTGCGCGTGAACGGCCTCGTCAAGCAGTCGAACGGGATCCCGATCCAGGGAGTGCGCATCAGCATGGCGTCGAACCAGGGCGGCAACCCGTACTGCGAGTTCGACAACGGCACCGTGACGAGCGCCGCGGACGGCACCTACTCGGGGCTCGCGCTGGCCAACGCCAACACCGTGTACTTCTCGTTCACGCCGCCGAGCGGGAGCGGCTTCCAGAGCCTCAACCTCCAGTCGACGCCGACCGGCGACCTCGATCAGCAGGTGATCCTCCAGCTCCCCGACGTGGTCCCGCCCATCATCACGGCGGGCCCCTTCGTCATCCACCACTCCGACACCTCGGTCTCGATCCAGTGGGCTACCAACGAGCCCGCCGACACCCAGGTCGCCTACGAGCTCGGCGACGACGTGACCGCGGGCGCCACGGTCGTCTCCGACACGCACCTCCTAGGGAACCACATCGTGACCCTGACGGGGCTCGACCCGCTGACCCTCTACGCGTTCCGGGTCACCTCGCGCGACGGCGGCGGCAACAGCGTCTCGAGCGACGTCGGCCACTTCGTCACCATCGACAGCCCCGGCGACATCGAGCCGCCGCTCATCGTCGACGGCCCGCGCGTCACCTTCCTCGCGCCGACCAGCGTCCGCGTGGCGTGGACCACCAACGAGCCCGCGGACACCGTCGCGAGCTTCGGTCTCACCGGCGCCGCGCTCGACCAGCAGGTCACGAGCGGCGCCTTCGTCCTGAACCACTCGGTCGTCCTGAGCGGGCTCACGCCGGACACGTCGTACGACGTCGTCGTGGCGTCGACCGATCCCGACGGCAACGGGCCCACGGTCTCCGCGCCGCTCACGGTCGTGACGCCGGTCGTCGCGGACACCGCGCCGCCCGTCATCAGCGGCCTCCGCACCGAGTGCGTCACGGACACCTCCATGGGCGTGTGCTGGGAGACCGACGAGCCCGCGACGAGCAACCTCTCGTTCGTCAACGCGGCCACCGGCGGGACCGCGACGCTGTCGGACGGCGCGCTCGTGACGACGCGCTGCGTGGCCCTCGGCGGCCTCGCCGCGAGCACCAGCTACACCATCAGCGTCGCGAGCGCGGACGCCGGCTCGAACCTCGCCAACGGCGGCCCGCTCGTCGTGTCGACCACGGCCGACGCGGGCGTCGGCGCGCCCGTCATCAGCGACCTCGCCGCCACCTACACGAGCCCGACGAGCGCGATCGTGACGTGGACGACCGACGTCGCCGCCTCGAGCCTCGTCCGCTACGGCGCCGACGCCGCCGCGCTCGGCGGCGCCGCGGGCGACCTCGCGAGCTCGACCACCAGCCACCGCGTCGTGCTCACCGGGCTCCCGCAGGGCGGCACGACCTGGGTCGTGGCCGAGTCGGGCGATCCGTGTCAGCGCGTGAGCGCGACGGAGCCCCTCGAGGTCGTCGACGTCGACGAGTGCGCGGACGGCGTCGCGATGTGCGGCGCCCACGCGAGCTGCGAGAACACCGTCGGGTCCTTCGACTGCGTCTGCGACGACGGCTGGGAGGGCGACGGCGCGACCTGCGTCGACGTCGACGAGTGCCACGACGGCAGCGCCGTGTGCGACGCGAACGCCACCTGCCTCAACGCCGACGGCGGCTACGACTGCGTCTGCGACGACGGCTACGACGGCGACGGCGTGACGTGCGCCGACGTCGACGAGTGCCAGGACGGCACCGCCGGCTGCAGCCCGCTCGCCACCTGCGAGAACACCGACGGCGGCTTCGCGTGCCGCTGCGGCGACGGCTACGAGGGCGACGGCGTCTCCTGCGTCGACGTGGACGAGTGTCAGCGCGGCACCGCCATGTGCGATCCCCACGCCACCTGCGGGAACCGGAGCGGCGGCTACGACTGCACGTGCGGCGCCGGCTACGACGGCGACGGCTTCACGTGCGCGGACGTCGACGAGTGCCAGGACGGCACCGCGGGGTGCGCGGCCCACGCGACCTGCACGAACGAGGAGGGCGGCTTCCGCTGCGAGTGCGCGGCCGGCTACTCCGGCGACGGCGTCGTGTGCGACGACGTCGACGAGTGCGCCGCCGGCGGCGCGAACGACTGCGCGGACGCGGCCATCTGCACCAACACCGCCGGCGGGTTCACGTGCCGCTGCCCGGCCGGGTTCACGGGGGACGGGCGCAGCTGCGACGACGTCGACGAGTGCGCGGACCGGACCGACAACTGCTCGGACAACGCGACCTGCACGAACGAGCCGGGCGGCTTCCGCTGCGCGTGCGCGGACGGCTTCACGGGCGACGGCGTCACCTGCGCGGACGTCGACGAGTGCGCCTCGGGCGACGCCGGGTGCGACGCCAACGCGACGTGCACGAACCTCCCGGGCGGCTTCCGCTGCGCGTGCGACGCGGGCTTCACGGGCGACGGCGAGAGCTGCATCGACGTGGACGAGTGCGCCGCGGGCACCGACAACTGCTCGGACAACGCGACCTGCACGAACGAGGACGGCGGTTTCCGCTGCGTCTGCGCGGACGGGTTCACGGGCGACGGCGTCACCTGCGCGGACGTGGACGAGTGCGCGGCGGACACGTCGCTCTGCGCGGCGAACGCGACCTGCACGAACGTCGCGGGCGGCTACCGCTGCGACTGCGACGCCGGGTTCACGGGCGACGGGGCGACCTGCGTCGACGTGGACGAGTGCGCCGCGCTCACCGACAACTGCTCGGATCACGCCACGTGCACGAACGAGGACGGCGGTTTCCGCTGCGCCTGCGCGGACGGGTTCACGGGCGACGGCGTGACCTGCGTCGACGTCGACGAGTGCGCCCTCGGGACCGCGCACTGCGCGGCGGGGGCGGCCTGCCGCAACCTCCCGGGCGGCTACGACTGCGGCTGCCCGGCGGGCACGACGGGCGACGGGGTCGACTGCGAGGACGTCGACGAGTGCGCCGCGGGGACGGACAACTGCGCCGACCACGCCGTGTGCGAGAACACCGTCGGCGGCTTCACCTGCACGTGCCGGTCGGGCTTCGTGGGCGACGGGCGCGCGTGCGAGGACGTGGACGAGTGCGCCGGCGGCGACGCGTGCGACGCGCTCGCGACCTGCGCGAACACGGTCGGCGGCTTCACCTGCACGTGCCCGGAGGGCTACAGCGGCGACGGCGCGACCTGCGAGGACGTCGACGAGTGCGCCGACGACCCGTGCGGCGCGAACGAGGCGTGCACCAACACGCCGGGCGGCTACGGCTGCGCGTGCGTCGACGGCTACGAGGAGAGCGGCGGCGCGTGCGTCCTCGACAACTGCCCCGGGGTCGCGAACCCGGACCAGGTGGACAGCGACGAGGACGGCGCGGGCGACGCCTGCGACGACGACGACGACGACGACGGCCTGCCGGACGCGATCGAGGACGCGAACGGCGACGGCGAGGTCGACGAGGGCGAGACCGACCCGCTCGACGCCGACAGCGACGACGACGGGCTCGACGACGGGGTCGAGGACGCCGACGCGAACGGCGTCGTCGACGAGGGCGAGAGCGATCCGCGCGTCGCGGACAGCGACGGCGACGGGGTCGAAGACGGCGAGGACGCGGCGCCGACGGATCCCTACGTGTGCGCCGACACCAACGAGGACGGCTGCGACGACTGCGGCACCGGCACGTTCGCGCCGGGCGGGGAGTGCGAGGACGGCGACGCCTGCACGGTGGACACCTGCGGCGCGAGCGGCTGCGAGCACGTGGCGCTCGACGACGGCTCGATCGCGGGCTGCGGGTGCCCCGACGCCGATGGGGACAGCGTCTGCGACGTCGACGACCGCTGCCCGGGCGAGGACGACACGGTGGACATGGACGGCGACGGCACGCCGGCCTGCCTCGACTGCGACGACGAGGACCCCGACGTCCACCCCGGCGCCACCGACGTCTGCGACGGGATCGACAACGACTGCGACGGCACGGTCGACACCGCGGCGTGCCTCACCTCCGCCGGCGGCGGCGGCTGCGAGGCGACGCCCTCGGGCGATGCCGGCGGCGGCGGGGGCCTGTCGTGGGCGCTCCTCCTGCTCGTCGGGGGCGCGCTCGTCCTGCGCCGCCGCGCCCGGGGCGGGGCGGACGTCGGCTGACGACGCCGCGCGATCCGCCCCGGCGCCGTGCCGGCGGCGGATCGCAGGGGAGGAGAAGCGCTCCGCAGGGCCGGAGAAGCCCGAGCCGGCGACGGTCTCTACGCTCCCCGCATGAACACGCACATCCTCGCCGTCCCACGGCGCATCGTCATCACCGGCGCGTCACGCGGCATCGGCCGCGAGACCGCCATCCAGCTCACGCGCCTCGGCCACCGCGTCGTCCTCGTGGCGCGCGACCGCCGGGCCCTCGACGCCGTCGCCGCCGAGATCGCGAGCGCAGGCGGCCGCGCGGAGGTGCTGCCGACCGACGTCACCGATCCGGGGGCGGTCGAGGACGCCGTCGCCACCGCGCTCGCCGCGGGCCCGGTCGACGTCCTGGTCAACAACGCCGGATGGTGTGACCAGCGCGAGTGGCGCCTCCAGCACCTCGACACGCAGCGCGCCGAGATGGCGCTCAACTACTGGGGCGCGGTGCACATGACCCGCGCGCTCCTGCCGTCCTTCCTCGCGCGCGGGGCCGGCGTCGTCGTCAACGTGTCGTCTCTCCTCGGCGCGGTCGCGGCGCCGACCACGGTGAGCTACGGCGCGACCAAGGCCGCCCTCGAGCACTGGTCGCACGGCCTGCGGGCGGAGGTGGCGCAGCACGGCGTCCGCGTCGTCGTCTACGTCGCGCCGCACACCGACAACGCCCAGGGGCGCCGGGTCGCGTGGCGCGGGGTGAAGCGGCTACCGGAGAGCTACGCGGCGGCGCGGCTCGTGGCCGCCATCGATCGCGCCCCGCGGCGCCGCGGCGCCGGTCCGGCCTACGCGGTGTTCCTGTGGCTCGCGCGCCACTTCCCGCGGCTCATGGCGCGGCTCGTCGGCAACGGCACGCGCCACCTGCTCGCGGAGCCGTCGAGCGGGGCGTCGCCCGCGTCGCCGGCGTCGCCCTGAGGGCGCTCACCGCCGCGGTCGGACGCGGAACCAGAGCTCGAGCTCGGTGCGACCGTCGTCCTCGGGCCAGTCGGTGATGTAGTGGTCCCACGCGACGAGGTCGGCGGGGGCGACGCTGCTCTCCGGGAACCAGCAGGACCAGACCTCGCGGTACGCCTCGCTCACCGCGTCGGCGCGCCCCTCGAAGCGGAAGACGGCGTAGCGCCCGGCCGGCATCGCGGCGGAGGTGAGCGGCGCGGGGAGCGGCGACCGCCCGTCGGCGCGGGGGACGCAGGCCTCGTAGCGGCAGAGCTCGCTCGCGGTGATGTCGGGGCTGTCGCGCGCGACGCCCCACGCGTCGACCTCCTCCTCCGTGAGGATCCGGAGCTGCCGCGCGCGCTCGATGAGCTCGACCCAGGTCTCCACGAGCCCGTCGAGCGCGTACCCGCCGGGCCCGGCGAGGCAGGCGAAGGCGCGTGCCGGCGCGTCCTCGAAGCGCACGCGCGCCGACCAGCGCTGCGCGAGCTCGCGCCGCTCGTCGTCGGCCCGCTCGGGCGGGAGGGTGTAGAGCTCCTCTGGGCGGAACCGCTTCCCGTGCCGCTCCGTGAGATGTCCGATCGCGGGCGGGAGGCCGGCGAGCGGCTCGCGGACGCGGGACGGGCTGCAGCCGAAGTACGCCGTGAAGGCCTTCGTGAAGTTGGAGCTCGACGAGTAGCCCGACGACAGCGCGATGTCCGTGATCGTGCGGTCGGTCTCGTAGGCGAGCCGGAGCGCGGCGACCTCGAGCCGGCGGCGCGTGACGAAGCGCCCGATCGTCTCGCCGACGGCCTCGCGGAAGACGCGGTGCAGGTGGAACTCGGAGAGGTGCGCGGCCCGCGCGACCTCGGCCGCGGTGAGCGGGGCGTCGAGGCGCCCCGCGATGAAGGCGAGCGCGCGCTGGACCTCGGGGCGATGGCGATGAGCGGCCATGGGTGCGGTCTAGGAGCCTGTAGCGCATAGATGCTTCGGCGTCTTCCGGCGTTCTCGGGCGTCTCGGCGTTCCAAAACCGCTGCGGCGAACCTGCTGGTTCGCCTCGGGTTTTGGAACCGGCGACGCTCCGCGTCGCCTCGCCGATCCGCTCCGAGAACGCCTCGAATCCGCTCGAAGCCCTAATGCGCTACAGGCTTCTAGCAGAACGCCGGTCCGCGTGGAAGTCGGCGGCGCGCTAACGCGGTCGCGGCCCCGGGACGAGCCGCTTCCGCGGCACCGGGATCGTGCGGCGGCGCATGCCGGCGCAGGACTGCTCGAGGCGCCCGCGCCACGTGCAGCGCTCGGGGGCGGCGGCGTCGCGCGCGAGGAGGTCCGCGTAGAGGGCGGCGGCGTCGGCGTAGCGCTTCTTCGCGAGGTAGATGAGGCCGGCGTCGTCCATCATCCGGTAAGTGATGGCGAGCCCGTCGGCCCCGTCGGGCGCGAGGGATGGAGCCGCGCGAACGCGCCCGCCGGCGTGCCGACGAGGCCGTACACGGCGCCGACGACGGCGCGCGCTGCGTCCGCGACCTCCGCCGAGCCGGGCGGCGCGCCTGGCCGTCGCGCGACGCCGATGGCCGCCTCGAGCTCGGTGAGCGCTTGCTCGGCCTGCCCGCGGTGCCACGCGACGAAGCCGAGGCGGTAGTGGGCGTACGGCTCGTAGCGCGCGCCGCCCGGGGTGCGCACGACCTCCTCGTACATCTGCGCGACCGTCGCCCACTTCGCGGGCGCCGTGAGCGCCGCCTCGTAGGCGAGGTCGCCCATGGCCGCCCAGACGTCCTTCGTGAAGCTCGACTGGGGCCAGCTCGCGAGGAGCTCGAGGTAGCTCCGGCGCGCCGCGTCGGCGTCGGCCGCGCGCTCGTGCTCGAACGCGAGGTAGAGGGTGACCTCGTCGGCGCAGCCGGTCGCCGGCGCCTCGCGGCAGTGGCGCGGGTACTCGCGGAGGAGCTGCTCGTAGCGGTTGATGGCGGCCTGCCGCGCGGTCGCGCGCTTGTGGCCGGCCGTGATCGCGGCCTTGCGGGCGGCGGCGGCGACGGCGGCCTGGTGGCCCTGGTCGGCCTCGATGGCGCGCCGCTCGGCGTCGGCCTGGTCGCGGGCGCACGCCGCCTCGAGCTCGACGTAGGCGTCGGCGAGCTCGCGGATCCGCGCCGGGCGCTCCGCCGCGGCGACGGGCATCGCGGAGAGCGCGCGCTCGAGGCCCTGCACCGTGCCGGCGACCGCCGCGGCGGCGCGCGGCGAGCGCCAGAGCGAGCGCTGGTCCCCGGCGGCGCCGCCCCAGCTCAGCGACGGCGGCGGCGGCGGCGTGGGCCCGATCCGCGGCCGGTCGAGCGCCCCCGTGGCGCCCTTCGGCGGCGCGCACGCCGGGGTCGCGGAGAGCGCGGCGCAGACGTCGTCGTCGCCCTTGGCGGCGCGCGCGCCGGGGGCGGCGAGGGCGATCGCGGCGCCCGCGGCGAGCAGGACGGCGCGCCTCGCGGCGCCGCCTCGGTGGGACATGGGCAGGGGCTTCGTCGCTGAGGGCGTGACGCTCATTCCGGCGCTCCGGGTTCGTTCATCGGGGGTACGATTCTAACCCGAACGCTCGAATCGTCATGCCTCCGGCCCGGCGCCCGAGCTCAGCCCGCTCCGTCCGAGGGGGCGAGCTGGGCGACGGCGACGAGCCCCTCGAGGAGATCGTCCACGCGGAAGGCGCCGGCGGGTGCGGGCGGAGCGGGCTCGCCCTCGAGGTGGAAGGCGAGGGCGTCGCGTCCGGAGGCGAGGGCGTCCTCGAGCGTGTCGCCGAGCCCCACGCAGCCGGGGAGCTCGGGGAACGACACGCCGAAGGGGCCGTCGGCGTCGTCCTGGTGGACGAGGGCGAGATAGGTGCGCGGCATGGCTACTCCAGCGTGATCCCGGCCTGGGCCTCGATGCTCTTCTGCGTCCCGAGCGGGATCTCGCTCTTCCCGCCGTGGTCCGCGATCGTGACCTTGCCCGGCTTCGTCCCGTGGGTGAACTGCTTGTGCGACCCCTTCTGGCTCGCGAGCGTCCACCCGTCGGCCTGGATCTGCTTGATGGCCTCCTTGGTCGTGAGGCCGCGCCGGATGAACTGGAGCGCCCGCTGCTGGACGCCGCCGCCGCCGCCGCCGCCGGACATCTGCGCGAGGAGCGGCTCGGCGCTCTTCCCGGCGACCACCGCGTCGGCGACCTGGTCGGCGTGGCGCTCGTACGCGTCGCCCACCTGCCCGACCCCGCCGGACAGCGAGACGCCGGCCCGCTGCTGGACGACGTGCGCCGCCTCGTGGGCGGCCGTGTGGAGATCCGGAGAGGCGCCGAACGCGATCTTGTCGCCGGTCGCGTACGCCGACGCGCCCATCGCCGCGGTCGCCTCCTTGGCGGCCCCGCCCGTGTACGCCTGCACGCCGGACACGTCGTGGCTGCCGAACGCCTTCTGGATGGTCGCGCCGTGCGGGAGGGCGCCCCCGCCGCCGGCGGTGCCGCGCGCGGCCGCTGCGTGCACGTCCGCCGCGCCGGCGTCGCCGCCGCCGTGCATCTGCACCGCGCCGCCCGGAGACAGCGCGGCCTCCTGCTCGGCGAAGCTCTTGCCCTGGAGGCTCGCCTTGAGCTGGACCGAGCCGGCGGCGCCGCCGGTCGCGCGCTCGGGCTCGGGCGCGGCGGTCGCGCCGGTGTCGCGGCGGGCGGATGAGCGGGCCCAGTCCGTGGACGTGGTCATGGCGTCTCCTCGCGAAACTGGAATGTTCGGTCTGGTCCCGGATCTAGCGCCGTTTCGGCGTCGCGGCAAGCCCGTGGTCGCGTGCGCGGCGCCGCAACACCGGGCGCCGCTACTTCCGGCCCTGGAGGGCCGCCGTGAAGCGCCGCAGCCCCACCGACGCGGTGCCCGGCGCGAGGCGCACGTGGAGGACGTGGGCGCGGCCGCGCTCGGCGTGGGCGGCGTCGAGGGCCGCCCCGAGCTCGGCGCGCGTGCGGACGACGTGGCCGCGCGCCCCGAGGGCCACGGCGAACGCGGCGAAGTCGACGTTCGGCAGGTCGTGCGACGTGGCCGCGTCCGGGTCGAAGCAGCGCACCATCTCCCAGCCGCCGTTGTCGAACACCACCACGATCGGGTCCCAGCCGTTGGCGCCCGCGATCACGAGCTCCGTGCCCGTCATCTGGAAGGCGCCGTCGCCCACGAAGACCATCGCGCGCCGCCCGGTGGCCGCCGTCACGCCCAGCGCGGCCGGCATCGCGTAGCCCATCGTCGCGTAGTACGACGGCGCGAGGAGCTCGGCGGCGCGGATCTGCCCCGCGGCGAACAGGCAGTCGCCGACGTCCGAGACCACCGGCATGGTGCCGACCCTGGCGAACAGGGCGTTCACGGCCGTCGTCACGTCGTCGGAGGTGACGGCGGCGCCGTCGCGGGCGAGCTCGGACGCCGCGGCGGGGCGCGGGAGGTCGCGCTCCGTCGGGCACGACACGCCCTCGGTCGCGGCGAGGAGCGCGTCGAGGAAGGGGCCGAGGGGCGCCGGGAGCGCCGGCTCGTCCCCGAAGGCGACGACCCCGTCGCGCGCGTCGATGAGGCGCGCCGCGTCGAGGCCGGCGGTCGTCCCGAGGTTCACGTCGGCGTGCAGGACGCCCAGGCCGAGGACGGCGTCGCTCTCGCGCACGAGCGCGTCGATGGCGGCGTCGCCGGCCACCCCGAGCCACGTGCCGACGAGGCGCGGGTGCCCGGCGAGCAGGCCGCGCCCCGAGAACGTCGTGACGACGGGGATCCCGCAGCGCTCGGCCAGCGCCGCGACGCGCGCCTCGAGGCCGAAGCGGCGCACCTCCACGTCCACGAGGAGCACCGGGCGCCGAGCGCCCGCGAGGCGCTCTCGCGCGCGCTCCGCGGCGGCGCGCACGTCCCCCTCGGACCACGGGCTCGGCGGGAGCGCGACGACCGGCTCACACGGCGCCGTCACGAGGTCCCGCGGGACCTCGAGGTACACCGGCCGCGACGCCTCGAGGCAGGTGCGGAGGACGCGCGCGATCGCCGCGGGCGCCGTCCGCGGGTCGTCGAGGACGGCCTGGTCGGCGGTGAGCTCGGCGAGCACGCGCGCCTGCGAGTCGTAGGCCTTCACCTGGTGGTGGAGCAGGAGGCGCCCGCGCTCGCGCACCCCCGGCGCGCCGGAGACGACGACGAGCGGCGTCTTCTCGGCCCACGCGTTCGCGACCGGGTTCACGAGGTTCAAGGCCCCCGCGCCCCAGGTCACGATGGCGACGCCGAGGCCGCCGCCGATGCGGGCGGCCCCGTCCGCCGCGAAGCCGACGGCCGGCTCGTGCGTGAGCCCGAAGAGCGGGAGGCGCCCCCAGCGGCGGTGCTCTCGGAAGAGCGGCAGCACGAAGTCGCCGGGGATCCCGAAGAGGGCGCGCGCGCCGTGGTCGACGAGGGCGTCGAGGAGGACGGTGCCGAGGGTGGTCGAGGTGGTGTCGGTGTCGGACATGGCGGGCTCAGGGCTGAATCCAATACGAGGAGCCGACGACGGCGCCGCCCGTGAAGCGGCCGTGGAGGCTCGCCTCGGCGGCGACCCAGCCGCGGAAGACGCCGTCGTCGTCGAGGACCTGGAACATCGCGAGCGTGTGGCCGCCGCCGGCGCCGATGGTCGTCTGGGCGCAGCTGCTCGTCGGGCACGGCGTGCCCGCCTCGTGGCAGCCGACCGTGCCGAGCTGGTGGTTCCAGAGGTTCTTGCGCCCGTCCTGCGCGGGCTTCCCGGCGACGTAGGTGTGCCAGCGGTCGCAGATGCTGGGCTGGGACTCGGCGGTCATCATGGCGCTTTCGTTCACGACCGAGTAGGCGGCCATGTTGAAGTAGGTCTGGTTGCGCGCGTCGGCCGTGTCGTAGGCGTTGACCCACGAGTCCTGGAAGGTGAGGTTCCCGGCGGCCCGGATCTGGGCCATCGTCGCGCCGACGCCGGTGAGCGGCGCCTGGGAGCCGAAGCCCCAGGCGCGCCGCACGCCGTAGCTCGAGCCGATGCAGGTGATCATCGTCAGCGGGTGGGTCGTGGGCGTGTTCACGCGCCACGTCTCGGTCTTGCCGGACGACCACGTGATGAGGAGGTTGCCGGCGGCGTCGTGCGAGAAGGTGCCGTGGAGCGGGCTGCCGGCGGCGCCGGGCTGGAAGCCGGCGGGCGTCCTGACGACCCCGGTGTAGACGCCGCCCGCGGTCGTGTAGCCCGTCGCGACCTTGTTCGTGGCGGCGTTGCCGGTGAAGGTGTCCTGCTTCCAGATCCACGACGTGCTCGTCACCGTCGCGTCCGCGTGGAACGCGAGGGTGCGGATGATGGACCAGCGCGTCGTGGTCGAGGTGCCGCCGAACATCGTGACGACGTAGTTCGGGCGGCCGCCGGGGAGGGGCGCGCCGGGGGGTGACGTGTCCGCAGGCGTGGCCGTGTCCGTGTCCGCGGGCGTCTCGGTGTCCGTGTCCGCGGGCGTCTCGGTGTCCGCGGGCGTGTCCGTGTCCGTGTCCGCGGGCGTGTCCGTGTCCGCGGGCGTCTCGGTGTCCGCGGGCGTGTCCGTGTCCGCCGCCGCGCCCGTGTCCGCGGGCGTGTCCGTGTCCGCCGCCGAGTCCGTGTCCGTGTCCGCGCCCGTGTCCGTGTCCGTGCGCGCCGCCGTGTCCGCGGGCGCCGCCGTGTCGACACCGTCCCGGGCGACGTCCTCGTGGCCCACGTCGGCCGCGACGTCGTCGTCGCGCGTGTCCGCGGTGGAGACCGCGCTGTCGCCGACGTCCTCGGCCCCCGACGCGGTGTCCGTGGTGACGTCCCCGCCGTCGGCGCAGCCGGCGACCGCGACGCCGAGCGCGAGGAGAAGCGCGATGAGCGCGTGCCGCGGCATGGACTGCTCCGGCCCCGCCATCGCCCCGACGGCGGCGCGCCCGCATCCTAGGCCCCTCCGGGCGGAAGCTCGACGCTTTTTTCCGCGGCTGTTGTGGTTTTCGCGCGGCTCCTGCGCACGTGGGGCACCACCACCATCGCCGGAGCACGCCATGCGCGCGGCCCTCGCCCGTAACCTGCCCCTCCTCCTCCTCGCCCTCGCCGGCCTCGCGGCCGCGTCGTCCGCCCACGCCGCGTCCCCCGACTACGCCTCGTGGCTCGGCGGCGCCTCCGCCGAGCGCGTCTACGGCGTGGCCGCCGCGCCCGACGGCGCCCTCGTCGTCGTCGGTCGCACGCTCTCGACGGACTTCCCCTTCACCGAGGGCGGCCCCATCACGCCCGGCTTCCCGGCCCCGCCCCAGGGGCAGCCCTTCGTCGCGGCCATCGACCCCGGCGTCCCCGGGCCGGCGGGCCTCCGCTTCGCCGCCTTCCTCGGCGGTGTCGCCGGCGACGGCGGCGGCGAGGCCCGCGGCGTCGCCGTCGACGACGCCGGCAACATCTACGTCGTCGGCTCCCACACGGGCGTGACGATGCCGGTCGTCGGCGGCTTCATGGGCGCGCCGGGCGACCACGAGAACGCCTTCCTGGTGAAGCTCTCGCCCGACGGGCGCCACATCCTCTACTCGACCTACGTCGGCGGCCGCGGCAACGTCGACGAGCTCGCCCGCGTCGTCGTCGACGACCACGGCGTCGCGACCGTCGCCGGCCGCACCGCGAGCGCCGACTTCCCCGTGAAGGGCGCGTTCGCCGCGCCGCCCACGAACGGCCTCTTCGACGCCGTCGTCATGCGCATCGACACGAACGCCACCGGCGCCGCCTCCTTCCTCTGGTCGACCTGCTACGGCGGGCACGCCGACGACGCCGCGGTCGGCGTGGGCGTCGGCCCCGACGGCCGCGTCACCATCGCCGGCAACACCGGCTCCTACGCCGCCGGCGCCTCGCTCCCGACCACCGCGAACGCCTTCAAGCCCGCGATGACCCCCGGCTTCGACGCCTTCGTCGCCGTCTTCGACCCGGCCGTCGCCGGCCCCGGCCAGCTCGTGTTCGGCTCCTACCTCGGCGGCGGGCAGGACGAGGAGGCCGGCGACGTCGCCGTCGACGCCCACGGCCGCGCCTACGTCGTCGGCGCCACGCGCTCCTTCGACTTCCCGGTCTCCTCGAGCGCCTACGACGGCGCGCTCGACACCTCCTTCGGCGTCGGCGCCCGCACGGACGCCTTCGTCGCGCTGGTCGAGCCGCGCGGGCCGACCGCCGCGGACACGCTCGTCTGGGCGACCTACCTCGGCGCCGCGCAGAACGACTACGCCTGGGACGTCGCGGTCGACGCGGCCGGGCGCGCGGTGCTCGCCGGGCAGACCGACTCGCCGACCTTCCCGCTCACGCCGTGCTCCGCGCCGAAGGACGGCGCGACGAGCGCGTTCGTGGCGCGCTTCTCGCCCGCTGGCGCCCTCGAGATGGCGCAGGTCTTCGGCGGCGCCGCGACCGACTTCGGGCAGGGTCTCGCGCTCCTCCCGGGCGGCGCCTACGCGCTCGCCGGCACGTCGGTCTCGCCCACGCTCCCGGTGACGCCCGACGCCGCGCAGGCCGCGCGCGCCGGCGGCGACGACGCCTTCGTCGCGGTGCTCGGCGGCTGCGACGGCTGCCCGCCCGGGCTCGCGGACGACGGCGGCGTGTGCGCGCCGTGCCCGCCGGGGACGGCGTCGCCCGACGGCGGCGCGTGCCGCCCGTGCGCGGAGGGGACGTTCGCGGCCGGCTACGGGGCGGCGCTCTGCGAGGCGTGCCCGTGCGGGACTGAGTCGACGGCGGACGGCGCCGGCTGCGACGTGTGCGCGGCGGGCACCTACTCGGAGGACGGCGCGTTCTGCGGGCCGTGCGGCGCTGGCGAGGTGTCTCAGCTCGACGGCGCCTGCGTGTGCGCGATGTGCCCGGCCGGGCGGGCCGCGAACGCGGCGCAGACGGCGCGCGAGGCGTGCCCGCCGGGGTCGGCCTCCGCGGACGGGCTCGCGTGCGTCGCCTGCCCGCCGGGCGCGGTGCAGCCGGCGTGGGGGCAGGCGACGTGCGCGCCGTGCGGGTGCGGCATGGCCGCGTCGGCGGACGCCACCGCGTGCGAGCCGTGCGCGGCCGGGACGTTCTCGGGCGGCGCGGGGGGCGCGTGCGAGGCGTGCCCGGCGGGGGCGGTGGCGGGTCTCGACGGCGCCTGCGCGTGCTCCGCGTGCCCGCTCGGGACGCGCGCGAACGCGGCGCAGACGGCGTGCGAGCCGTGCGCCCTGGGAGCTTCGGCGCCGACGGGCTCACCTGCGAGGCGTGCCCCGCGGGCGCGGTGCAGCCGCTCGCCGGGCAGGCGGCGTGCGGCGCGTGCCCCTGCGGCTCGCAGGCGCTGCCGGACGGGACGGCCTGCGCGACGTGCGCGGCGGGGACCGCGTCCGCGGCGGGCGCGGCGTGCGAGGCGTGCGCGGCCGGCGCGGTCGCGGCCGCCGGGTCGTGCGGGTGCGTGACGTGCCCGGTCGGGACGCGCCCGAACGCGGCGCAGACGGCCTGCGAGCCGTGCTCGCCGGGCACGTTCGGCGCGGACGGGCTCGCCTGCGAGGCGTGCCCGGCGGGGGAGGCGCAGCCCTTCTACGGGCAGGCGGCGTGCGTGTCGTGCGGGTGCGGCTCGGAGGCGTCGGCGGACGCGACGTCCTGTGAGGCGTGCGCGGCGGGGACGTCGTCGGATGGCGGATCGTGCGCGGTGTGCCCCGCGGGGATGGTCTCGAACCAGTCGGGGGCGTGCGCGTGCGCGGCGTGCCCCGTCGGGACGCACCCGAACGCGGCGCAGACGGCGTGCGAGGCGTGCGTGCCGGGGACGTTCTCTGCCGATGGGCTCGCCTGCGAGGCGTGCCCGGCGGGGGAGGTGCAGCCCTTCTACGGGCAGGCGGCGTGCGTGTCGTGCGGCTGCGGCTCGGAGGCGTCGGCGGACGCGACGTCGTGTGAGGCGTGCCCGGCGGGGACGTCGTCGGAAGGCGGATCGTGCGCGGCCTGCGCGCCCGGGACGGTCTCGAACCAGTCGGGGGCTTGCGCGTGCGCGGCGTGCCCGCTCGGGACGCACCCGAACGCGGCGCAGACGGGCTGCGAGCCGGACGCCGCGTGCGACGCGAGCGCGCTCTCGGCGCTCGCCGTGCCGGGCCTGACACCCGCGTTCTCGCCGGGGGTGCACCGCTACCGCGTGCCGGCGCCGGTGGGCGGCGGGACGTGGGCGCGGGCGACGCTCTGCGACGGCACGAAGACGCTCTACGTCGGCGGCAACCAGGCGTCGAGCGGCGCGCGCGTCGGGCTCTGGCTCGGGAGCGGCAGCGCGACGGTGGCGGTGTACCAGCGCTGGACGCCGGTCGGGACGTACACGATCACGGTGGACCCCTCGCTCCCGCCGGCGCCGCTCACCGAGGGTCTCGCGAGCCTGTCGATCCCCGGGCTCTCGCCGCCGTTCGACCCGGCGGTGACCCACTACACGGCGCCCGCGAGGCCGACGAGCACGGTGCCGGTGACGGCCGCGCTCGCGTCGCCGGGGGCGAGCACGCTCTGGATCGAGAGCCTCCTGACCGGGAGCGGCGCGACGCGGACCACGTGGGCGCCGCTCGGGAACGTGGTGGACGTGACGGTCACCGAGGGGTGGCTCGAGATCGGGCACTACTACGTGACGATCGTCCGCTGACGGCGGCGGCGCGTGGTGGCGAGCCCGATCAGGCCCGCGACGGCGAGCCACGGCGCGCCCTCGACCGGGCCGCCCGCGCACCCGCCGCCGTCGCCGCCGTCGTCGCCCGAGGGCCAGAGGTCCACGGGGGCGGCGGGGGGCGGCGTGGCGGTGATCGCGGTGGTCGTGCCGTCGGGGGCGATGGTGAAGGCGTCGACCACGACGCCCTCGTAGGTGGTCGCGACGACGGTCATCAGGTCGTCGTCGGCGGTCACGAGGAGGGCGCCGTGCTGGTCGCCGAAGCGGACGACGCTCTCGGGGACCGGGCTCGCGAAGTCGCGCAGCCCGTTCCCGCCGAAGCCGGCGACGACGTAGGTGAGGCCGTCCTTCGCGAGGCGCTCGTAGTCGTGGTCGTGGCCGGACAGGACGAGGCTCACGCCGAGCGCGGCGAAGCCCCAGCGCATGTGGTCGCCGTCGCCGACGTGGTCGCCGGAGGAGTAGGGCGGGTGGTGGCTCACGACGACCTTGAAGGGCGCCGACGACGCGGCGACCGCGGCGCGGAGCCAGTCGGCCTGGGCGGAGTCGACGTCGGTGCCGTCGGGCTCGCAGTCCTCGACGCTGTCGAGCATGAAGAAGTGCACGGGGCCGCGGCGGAAGTCGTAGTAGCGCTCGTTGCCGGAGCTCTCCGTCGGGAGGGTGAAGTAGGCGAGGTAGTCGTCGAGGCCGGCGGGGTCGTCGCAGGTGTCGCCCCAGTCGTGGTCGCCGGGGACGGGGAAGAAGCGGTTCTCGGTGGCGCCGGGGCCGTAGGCGCCGTGGTAGTCGCCGACGAAGTCCGCGAAGTACTGGCCGACGCCGGCCTCGAGCCCGGCGTCGGTGCCGCGGTGGGCGCCGTCGCTGTAGTCGTTGTCGCCCACGGTGACGACGAGGTCGAGGCCCCAGAGGTGCATCATGGCGGCGACGGCGCGCGTGTCGTCGTCGTCGTCGCCGAAGTCGCCGATGACGCCGAAGGTGACGGGCTCGGCGCGGCCGGGCGCGGGCGCGACGGCGACGAGCGGGAGGAGGAGGAGGAGGTTCCGGAGAGCGTTCATGGGGCCCCGTGGTGGGAGGTCGACCTACTTCGTCTTCTTGGCACAGCGGCCGCGGTGCGTCGCGATCAGGGGTGGCGTCGCGGCGCGAACCGTTTCGCGGGCGCTCGTCGAATGTGACCGCGCGGGCGCCCCGGAGCCTGCTACCATCGCGGCATGAGCACCCTCGACCAGCCCGCGATCGACGCGATCCTGCGCGGGATCCACGCCTTTGGCCTCGCCTTCCCGGGCGTCCACTTCAAGAGCCCCTGGCCGGGCCACATGGACCTCGCGGTCAACGACAAGACCTTCGCCTACCTCTCGCTCGAGGGGCAGCCGCTGGGCGTCGGCGTGAAGCTCCCGTACTCGGCGGGCGCGGCGCTGCTCCTGCCCTACGCGAAGCCGATGGCGTACGGGCTCGGCCGGAGCGGCTGGGTGTCGTTCTCGTTCTCCGCCGACCACCCGCCGGACGTCGGCCTCATCGAGGCCTGGGTCGAGGAGAGCTACCGCGCGCAGGCCCCGAAGAAGCTCGTGAAGCAGCTCGACGCGGCCCGCGGCGGGGCCTGATCGCGCCGCGCCTCCGCGCGACCCCGCGGTGAGCCCGGAGCCCGCCCCGACGCGCCCGGCCGGAACAGGCCGAGGATCGCGGTCGTGCGCCGATCGTCGCGCGTCGCCGCGCCCCCGGAGGCGCGCCCGTGTTGACATGGTCGCGGAGCGCGAGGGGCGCTTCAAGCGGCACTTCCTGAACGTCGTCCCCATCCGGCTCATCCACGACCGCTGGATCGACAAGTACTCGGAGCGCCACGCGGCGGCGCTCGTCGCCCTCAAACGCCGACTGGAGAAGCCCGATGACGAGCCAGAACACTGACCCGACCCGCAACGTCCGCGTCTTCCGCGTCTACATCAAGGCTACGGCCCAGGCCATCTGGGACGCCATCACGGACCCCGAGCAGAACGCGAGCTACGGCTACCACGCCGCCATCTTCATGGACCTCGAGCCGGGCGGCGCTTACCGGGCGCAGGCGAACGAGGACATGCTGCGTTTCGGGATGCCGGAGACCATCATCGACGGCGAGGTCGTCGAGGCGGATCCGCCGCGCCGCCTCGTCCACACCTACCGCTTCCTCTTCAACGAGGGGACCGCCGCCGAGGGCTTCTCGACGCTGACGTGGCTCATCGAGCCCGAGTCGGACAAGCTCTGCCGCGCTCCTGGGCGGGGTCTCGGCGACCTGCAGCGCCGGGTCACGCCGTGCTCGTCGTCCGCCCGAGCGCCGCGACGAACACGACCCGCGCATCGCAGCTCGGGCCGTCGGATATGTCGCGGAAGTGCCAATTCGCGCGCGCCGGGCGTTCCGTAGGGCGGGCCGAATTCAGGCCGAAAGGTCGTTTCCGATCGAGCGACTACGAGCTGCGGCTCCCGTGGGTCTACCCCGCGCGGAGCCCCGGACAACGACTATTGCGCGATTGAGACGACGTCTCCGGCACATATCGCACGGGCTTGTCATATAGTTGGTGAAAAAATAGCCGTTCAATTTCTTTTCATCGCTCGCGCCCGCCCACCGCAACGCCGAGATCGCGTTCCGGCCCTTCACGACGCGATCCTCTGCGAGATCGGCGCTTGCGTATCCGGTGGTGTCGGGGCTCTACTCGACACGTAGGTCTGGGCACTGCGGGGCCCGGAACCATCTCCACGCAAATCTGCATCGCGGCAGCGCGAGCGCGCCTTGGGGCGCGTCTCGACGCGGCGCGTCCGACGAGCACGAAGGAAGGCCATGCACCTCTCCGGCACGTATCGATCCATCTTCTCGGCGGTCGTCGGCGCCCTCGCGCTCATGGCCACCTCCGGCGCCGCCACCGCGGATCCGACACCCGACGTCACCTTCACGTTCGACGCTCCAGCCGAGATGGAGCCGAACACGCCGTACACCCTGGCGCTGAAGTACGCCGTGACCGGCACCGACCTCCGGAACGTGCAGATCGACATCGATCTGCCACCGAACGTCGTCGTGTTCGGCCACGGCGCGGTCACCAGCTTCCAGAGCTACTGCAGCTTCGAGGGGAACGACTACTTCGACTGGACCTGCAGCTTCCACGCGGACCTCCTCCCCGTGCCGTCGGGCGGCCTGTCGGGGCAGATCCCGATCACGGTCCGCCTCCCGCCGGGGCGCATCCCGGACGGCACGACCTTCGGGCTCAGCGCCACGATGAACGCGCAGTACGGGCCTGAGAGCGCCCCGATCGACATCCCCGCGATGACCGCGAACGCGACGACCGCGCTCGCGGACACCGTGCTCGACCTCCGGCTCGGCCACGACTGGCACAACAGCTCGGAGACGGGCTTCGCGACCGTGGGCGGCGTCCTCGGCGTCGTCACCATCCTCTACAACCAGGTCTACAACCAGGCCGCCGGCTACGTGCACCCCGGGTCGACGCTGAGCACGAGCCTCCCGCAGGTCGGGCTCCGCTACGTGAAGGAGTACCAGAACTACGGGCTCGCGATCTCGAACGTCGGCAGCGCGTGGGACGCGGTGAGCGCCCTCGAGCACGACGTGTCCATCACGATCCCCGATCCCTACGTCAACCTCCAGTACAACGGCAGCCAAGGCTACGTCGCCACGCAGATCTACTCGAACAGCGCCTACGGCGCCGACTATCTGTGGGTCCCGTGCTCGTCCGCGCAGCTGCCCAGCGAGACGACGCTGACGATGAGCCTCGCCGGCTCCACGGCCTCCGACGGCTCGAACCCGAGCACCCTGAGGGAGGAGACCTTCCCGCCGAACTACCTGCTCACGCAGACGCCGACCCTCTGTGACGCCGCCGGCTACCTCACCGACAACGGCTACACCACGCTCGGCCCGGGCCAGACGGCCTACGTCGGCTTCACCCTCGAGCCGCCCGGGGGCTCGAGCCCGGCCCGCGACGCCTTCCTGTCGGTCGCCATCCCGAGCGCCATCCGACACGACTACCTGAGCGCCTACATCGGCTGGGCGCGCGGATACGAGGACCACGGCTTCCGCTACTACGCCTGCCAGATCCCCGCGGTCCAGGGCGAGCTCGGCCTCGCCGACTTCCTCGCGAACCGCGACGCCAACTGCACCGAGGTGGCGCGCGACACGCAGTACGACTTCACCGCGACCACCCACCTCGTCGCCTACGCCGACACCTGGTCCATCGACGAGCACGGCGTCGCCGTCACCTACGGCCCCTTCCAGCTCTACATCTACGTGGGCGTCGAGGGGTGCGCGGGCATCGGCGACACCTTCACCTGGCAGGCCCACAGCTCGGTCCGGCGGTCCGCGGGCGCGACGCCCGAGGTCCACTCGGCGGTGCACCAGATCACCATCACGGGCGACTCGCAGGTCTACATCACCAACTACTCGAACAAGACGACGGCGAACCGCGGCACGCTCGAGACCTACACGCTCGGCTTCCAGCCCTACTCCGGCTACGCGCCGCCGAAGAACCCCGTCTACACGATCGACCTCCCGCCGGGCGTCATCCCGATCGAGGCGCAGGTGGGCTACAGCTACGGCGACTGCGACGCCGCCATCGTCCAGTCCACGTTCACCCTGAAGCCCGACGGCAGCTACCAGATCCGCCTCGCCGGGGACGGGACCGAGGACATCTACGCCGCCAACAACTGCAGCGAAGTGGGCTGCGCGCCGGCCTTCTACCCGTACTTCCGCGTGACCGTCTTCTACGACCCCTCCTACCCGTTCACCCAGGGGCAGCTCGTCCAGTTCGTCCAGAAGGTCGTCGGCGACAACGTGATCTACCCCCCGACCACGAACTTCAACGTCACGATGCAGGTGCCCGCCGAGATGCGCCTCACCGTGGAGCCCGTGTGCGACGACGAAGGCACGATGGGGCTCAAGGGCACCATCGTGAACTCGGGCGGCGTGCCGCTCACGAACCTCGCGCTCGTCATGCCGCTGCCGAAGGCCGGCGACGGGAGCGGCACCGAGATCGACACGTTCTTCAAGTACGCGAGCTTCGCCGCGGACAACGGGGTCACGGCCAGCTGCTTCCAGGGGGGGAGCTGGATCGCGCTCACGGGCTGCGACGCCACGGCGACCAAGGTGCGGCTCGAGGTCCCGAGCCTCGCGCCCTACGCGGCGGTCCCGCTCACGATGTACCTCGACGTCGCCTCGACGGCGCAGACCGGCGACATCGTGCGCGGCACGGCCGACCTGAGCTCGGCCGAGCTCCTCCCGATCACGACGCGCGAGTCGGCGCCGGCGAAGGTGAACCTGTGCCCCGGTGAGCTCGAGATCAGCGGCTGGTTCGACCAGAGCGGCGACGGCGTGCGCGACGCGGACGAGACCGCCCTCGCCGGGTGGAAGGTGATCCTGCTCGACCTCCTCGACACCGACATCCAGTTCGAGATCCCCTTCACGAACGAGGGCTTCGTCGTGACGAACCTCGCGGCCGGGAGCTACGGCCTCGTGGTCGTCAACCCGAACGCGCCGACCGAGGCCGTCTGGTCCTACACGACCAACGTCCCGCAGACGTTCACGATCACGACCGGCGAGACGACGACGATCCTGGTGGGCGCGGCCTGCACCTGCCAGGACCAGGACGTCTGCACGCGCGACACGTGCAGCGTCGCCGGCACGTGCAGCTACGTCGCCGAGGCGCACCCCGAGGTGGCCGACGACAACTGCGACGGCGTCGACGACAACTGCGACGGCGTCGCGGACGAGGGCTACGAGTCCGTGCCGACCACCTGCGGCAGCGGGGCGTGCGCGAGCACGGGCGCGACGTCGTGCGTGGGCGGGCAGGTCTACGACTCCTGCGTCGCGCAGGAGGGTGGCGAGGAGGTCTGCGACGGCCGCGACAACGACTGCGACGGCAACGTCGACGGCGAGGACGTCGACTGCGACGACGGCAACCCCTGCACGACGGACACCTGCGGCGGGAAGCTCGGCTGTCAGCACGTCGCCAACACCGCGCCGTGCGAGGACGGCTCGGCGTGCACGACCAACGACACGTGCGCGAACGAGGTCTGCGTCGGCGGGCCCGCGCCCGACTGCGACGACGCCAACGTCTGCACGGACGACTCCTGCGACGCGGAGACCGGCTGCGTGAACAGCCCGAACTCGGTGTCCTGCGAGGACGGCTCGGCGTGCACGACGAACGACACGTGCGCGAACGGGGCGTGCGTCGGCGGCGCGGCCCCGGACTGCGACGACGCCAACGTCTGCACGGACGACTCCTGCGACCCGCAGATCGGCTGCGTGAACGCCGACAACGCGGCGTCCTGCGAGGACGGCTCGGCGTGCACGACGAACGACACGTGCGCGAACGGGGCGTGTGTCGGCGGCGCGGCCCCGGACTGCGACGACGCCAACGTCTGCACGGACGACTCCTGCAACGCGGCGACGGGCTGCGTGAACAGCCCGAACACGGCGTCATGCGAGGACGGCTCGGCGTGCACGACGAACGACACGTGCGCGAACGGGGCGTGCGTCGGTGGCGCGGCCCCGGACTGCGACGACGCCAACGTCTGCACGGACGACTCCTGCGACCCGCAGACCGGCTGCGTGAACGCCGACAACGCGGCCTCCTGCGACGACGGCTCGGCGTGCACGACGAACGACACGTGCGCGAACGGGGCGTGCGTCGGCGGCGCGGCCCCGGACTGCGACGACGACAACGTCTGCACGGACGACTCCTGCGACCCGCAGACCGGCTGCGTCAACGCCGACAACACGGCGTCCTGCGACGATGGCGTCAACTGCACGGAGAACGACACCTGCGCCGGCGGCGAGTGCGCGGGGACGCCGATCGTCTGCGGCGCCCCCATCGGCGACGGCTGCGCGGTCGAGACCTGCGACGAGCAGCTCGGTGACTGCAGCGCCGACGCCCCGGCCAACGCGGAGCAGGGCACGACCTGCACGAGCGCCGAGGCCTGCGTCTTCGACGCGACCTGCGACGGCGCCGGCCACTGCGTCGGCTCCGCGCCCACCGAGGACGACCTCACCGTCGCCTACTTCTTCACCCGCGACGGCGAGACCACGATCGTCCACTCGGGCCTCGACGCGGCCCCGCCGCTGACGCTCGGCAACGGCTTCTACCGCCGCTACGAGCTCAGCTACGTCGCCGCCGACCCGCAGAGCCCGCTCGCCGGCCTCCCGACGACCGGGGCCGACGTCGCCGCGCTCGACACGCTCCCGGCGACGCTGTGCTCGGCGCTCGAGGTGAAGCTCGTGCAGATCGACGTGCCGCTCGCCTGCGAGCCCGACCAGGTCAACGAGTTCTCGCTCTACCCCATCGACGAGCACTGGAACGCCTTCGTCTGCGGCGACTACACCAACATGGACGACGCCAAGGGCAAGGTCGGCGTCGCCGGCACCTTCGCGCCGGCCACGTCGGGCTTCTCGGTCGGCGAGTGGGTCGAGCCCACCCCGTGGGCCCAGGACAGCAACGGCTTCCCGGTGGGCAGCGCGCAGTCCGCGTTCCAGGTCCAGAACCCGGGCGAGCCCACGACGGTCCTCTACGTCGGCGACGAGATGGTCTCGAGCGGGAGCGGCAGCATCTACGGCAGCGTCGCCCACACGAAGCCGTACGCGTCCGCGTTCGACATCCAGGGCAACGTCACGCTCCGCGAGGGCGGCGCCTACGTCGAGGCGAACCCCATCGACTTCCCCGGGCTCTGCAGCGACTTCCGCGCCCTGTCGCAGTACCTCGCCGGCGTCCCGACGCGCGGCTCCGCGATCGCGAGCTTCTGGGGCGGCCTGTCCCTCAAGTGCACGAGCTCCGCGTCGACCCCCTCGCAGTGCCCCGCCGGCACCTCCGGGAGCCCCGACTTCGCCTACGTCTTCCAGGTCCCGGGGGCGCCGTGGGCCAACGGCGCCGGCGGTCCCTACGTGAACGACAGCGACCTGGTCGTCCCGAACGGCTCGACCGTCCTCGTGACGTTCACCGGCTCCGCGTCGCTCACCTTCAAGTACGGCGAGTTCAAGTTCAAGCACGTCCACCCGCGGCAGATCGAGGCGGTGTTCAACTTCCCGAACACCGGCGCGCTCACGCTCGACACCTACGGCCTCGAGGGGAACATCTTCGCGCCGTTCGCGACCGTGAAGCTCACCAACGTCCAGCAGTTCGGCTTCGTCCTCGCGGGCACGCTCATCCACCAGGGCCCGCCCTGGGCGCCGAACCAGGCGAACGTCGGGCTCCGGATCCCGGGCTGGGCGGGGCACCTGCGCG
Organism: Deltaproteobacteria bacterium; assembly: GCA_020632715.1. Lineage (GTDB taxonomy): Bacteria > Myxococcota_A > UBA9042 > PHBI01 > PHBI01 > JACKFA01. The sequence continues at coordinate 139,498 of JACKFA010000011.1, read as the reverse complement.
TGCTCACGGACTGCCAGCCGGGCTTCGTGCCGCCGTCGAACCAGACCTCCTTGCCGTCGAGCGACGTCACCCCCGACGCCATCTACCCCTGACGCCACACCACGCCGCGGCGGGCTGCGCGGGCGAGAGCCACGCGGCCCGGCGCCGGCGCGCCCTTCAAGCGAGAGGACACCGATGACCCTCAGAATCCTGTTCCTGGCCGCCTCGACGGCGCTCTTGGCGGTGGCGTGCGGCGATCAGCTGGCGCCTCCCGCGACGCCCCTCGACCCCACGACGACGCCGAGCGAGTCGGACACGAGCCAGCCGACCGGCGGCGCGGACACCGTCCAGGTCACCCCCGACACGGCCGAGCCGACGCAGCCCGGCCCGACGGCCGAGGCGCGCGCGATGCAGACCCTCGCCCGCTCCGTGCTCGTCTACTGGGCGGCGGCCGATCTCGACGGGCTCTTCGCGCTCGGCGCGACCGGCGGCGCCGACCACCGCGACGAGCTCGCCCCCGGCACGCAGTACCACGACTACCTCTTCGGGCCGGGCTCCTGGCAGATGGAGGCCGTGACGGCGTGGAACCGCGGTGAGCTCGGCGAGGTGCGCGGCGACGAGGGCCGCCGCGCCGTGCGCTTCCACACCTTCGCGGACGGGACCGTGGCCGCGGTCGACCTGAGCTGGGACGGCGGGCGCTGGGTCTTCGAGAACCTCGTGCGCGTGACCGCCGACGAGCTCGCGGCGACCTGGGGCCCGCTGCTCTGAGAAGGTGAAACACCTTCTGAGAAGGTGTGAAGAAATCCCCTCCCGTCGCCGGCATCGCCGATACGCTTCGCCGGCCTTCGTCGCAGCCCCGTGAAATACCACGAGGGATTCCCGCGGGGCTGCTCCGTGGGCGGCTCGCGGGTCGGCGCGCCGGCTCGGTCCGGGTATTTCTTCACAACCCCTGACCCGAGGGGGGCTCGTCGCGGCCGCGGCCGAGGCGGACCGGCCCCGGCGCGCGGCGCTCTCTTGGCGAGGACGCCGCGCGCCGAGCCTGCGCTCGATCAGAGGCAGCCGAGGTCGGCCAGGTTCCCCGTCGGCACGCACGTGGTCGTCGCCGCGTGCCCGCCCGCGTCCACGGCCGTCACCGTGAGCTGCCACGCGAGCGCCCCGTACTCCGGGTAGCACTGCGTCGGGAGGTTCGCCGACGCCTTGAACGTCACGGCCCCGGTCGGGCGCGTCGTCCACACCTCGCCCCCGTCCGCGCTCGGCGTGACCTCGACGTCCTGTCCGACCGCGATGGCCGCGACGTCCGTCAGGATCCTGTCCGTGTAGGCGTAGTACTCGGGCGTCGGCCTCCCGCGCGCCCAGGAGCGCTCGTCGGTCTGATAGTCCCCCGCCGGGAGCAGCGCCTCGAGCAGCACGGTCGTGAGATCCGCCTGCGGATCCGTCGCCGACACCGTGATCTCCGTCGCGACGTGCTGGTAGTCGGGCGGCAGCACGATCCGGTCGATGAGGCAGCTCACCGTCGGCCGCTGCGCGTCCGCGCCGAGCGTCGCCCCCGGGTCGCCGCCCGCCGCCACCTCGACCCCGTCCGACAGCGAGTCGAAGTCCGTGTCCGCGAGCCGCGGATCCGTCCCGGCCTCCGCCTCCTGGGCGTCGCTGAGCCCGTCCCCATCAGCGTCGACGAGCCCCGGGCTGCCATAGACCTGATACGGCGTGTGTCCGTCCCAGCGCACCTCCCACGGCTCGTACGCCTCCCAGAAGTCCGAGAGCCCGTCCCCGTCCGGGAACGCCGGGCTCACGTCCGACTGGATCGCGAGGTCGCTCGACCCGAGCAGCGCCTCGAGCTTCGCCGGGACCCCGTCGCGGTCGAGGTCCTCGTCGTACACGAGCCGCACCTCGTCGCCGACGTAGAGGAGCGCGTCGAGCATGTTCGGGTAGTACGTCTGGTCGCGGCTCGCGTCCTTCCGCCGCACCTGCGCGAACCACCCGCGCTTCACCCAGCGCGGCCCCGGCCCGTCCGTCGCGACGTACGGCCGCGTGTCGCCGAGGTCGGGCGCCGCGCCGCTGTAGAGCTCGGTCCTGAGGTCCCCCACCTGCACGGCGAAGATGGTGTCGCCTACGCCGTCGGGCGGCGCCACCTCCGTCACCGTGACGTCGTCGAGGCCCGCCGCCGCGAGCGCCTCCCGCATCGTGAGCCCCCCCGACGGGTTCGCCGGCGCCACGAGCACCCGCCGGAGCCCCGTGTCGGACGCGACGTAGAGCGACACCGTGCTCCCGAGCACGTCGTCGAGCTGGAAGTCGAAGTCCTGCCCGCCCGCGTCCTCGAGGGAGAGCCGCGCCGCCGTCAGGTTCAGCTGCCGCGGGTCGTCGAGGAGCGCGAGGATGGCCTGGAGCGGCACGTCCGTGTCCTCGACGAGGAACGTCCGCGTCGTCCCGGGCGCCAGCACCCCGAGCTCGTCCTGCGCCGGCAGGAGCTCGGTCACCGGCACGTAGAGCCGCGTGTAGCCGTCCCAGCGCGAGAGCCCGATGGCGAGGTCGCTCACGCGCACCGGCACGGGCCCCGTGTTCGCCACGTCCACCGAGAGCCGCACGGTGCCGCCCGTCATCGTGATCTCGCCGCGCGCCTCGCGCGCCCGCGCGCTGCTCGTGGCGTACGACCCGCCGATGGTGATCGAGCTGTCGAACGTCAACGTGGCCGAGTTCTTGAGCGTGGTCTTCGTGTCCCACTTCACGCCGATCTCGTTCTCGGAGTCGGCGAAGTTGAGGCAGCAGCCGCCCTTGTCCTTGGTCTTCGCGTAGGCCTCGGCGTACTCCTCGTGCGCCGCGGCGAACGTGAGCGTGCCGCTGAGCGAGGCGTTCGCGCTCTCCTCGAAGGTGATGCTCGTCCCCTCGGTGCGCGTGTCGGTCTGCCCCGCGGTCGTGACCGTGTTGATGTACATGTCGATCTGCGAGCCCGGCGTGGGGCCGATGGCGATCTCCGGGATCTCCGCGACGGCCGGGCGGCGCGTCCCGCTCAGGAGCTCGTCGTAGTCGTTCACGCCGTCCCCGTCGGTGTCGGCGACGTTCGGATTCGTCGCGCCCGGCCCCGGCCGCCGGACCCCGTCCGCGCCCGTCACGAGCTTCAGCTCGGCGCCGTCGAAGAGCGCCGCGAGCGGCGGCAGCGGGTGCTGCGGATCGCCGCCCGTCGCGTCGCCGTCGGAGTCCACGCGCGACGGGTTCGTCCCGAAGCGCGTGACCTCCTCGAGGTCCGTGAGGCCGTCGCCGTCGGTGTCCCACTTGCGCGGGTCCGCCTGCGCCGCGCGCTCGTGCCCGTCGTCGAGCCCGTCGCCGTCGGTGTCGGCGAAGCGCGGATCGCTCGTGACGTAGACCTGCACGGTCGCCTTGGGGGCCGCCGTGCCGCCGACCGGGATGGCGCCGCCGTCCGCGAGGAACGCGGCCCAGCCGTCGGGGTCGAGCGTGAGGAGCCAGCCCGCGACCTCGTCGCCGTCGGAGATCCCGTCGCGATCGCTGTCGGCGGTCGGGTTCACGAGCGTCCCGTCGGCGTTGAACACCGCGGCGTCCGTCTTGCCCTGGGCGCCGATCGGCTCGGGTGGCGGGGCCGTCAGCGCGGCGACCGCGAGCGCCGGCGCGTCGGCCTCGCACGGCGCGACGGTGTCACAGGCGGGCAGCGCGAGCAGCGCGGCCAGGGCGGGGATGAGCGTCAGACGTGGCGCGTTCATGGGCACCCTCCGGTGTTCGGGACGCCGCCGTCGGTCGCGGGGCACCACATCAAGCAGTCGGTGCGGTTGTTCGGGCAGTAGTGGAAATCGGTCGGCGGGTGGCACTCGCCGTCGACCGTCGGCAGGTTCGCGAGCTCGTGGAGCCCCTCGATGTAGCGCCGATAGCCGTTGTCGTGGCAGACGGTCGCGGACCCCGACGGCCCCCACGGCTCGGCCTTCGTCGGCGCGGCCCCGCAGGCGTCGCGCCCGCAGTCGTGCTCGACGTAGTTGCCGCAGTTGTCGGTGCCGAACGCGATGCCGCAGTGGAAGTCGTGCGCCGCGCAGAACTCGGCCGCGCTCTGCGCCTCGCAGCCGCAGCTCGTGATGGTGGCGACGTTGCCGCCGATGTCGACCGCGGTGGCCGCGGCGAGGTCGGCGGCGGACTGCAGGTACGTCTCGGACCAGGCGGCGGCGGCGCGCGGGAGCGCGAACAGCACGCGCTGGCCGTCGCTCCAGGTGAGCCGCACCTCGCGCAGGGCGCCCTGGGCGTCGTGGGCCTCGAGCGTGTAGATGAACTGCTCGCCGATGAGCTCGCGGCGGCAGCTCACCGTGAGCCCGCCGACGTCCTCGTAGCGGAGCGGGTCGCGCGCGCCGGCGGTGGCGAGCTCGTCGGTGTCGGAGGTGCCGTCGCCGTCGGTGTCGGCCCTGGTCGGATCGGTGCCGGCGACGCGCTCGGCGTCGTCGTCCGTGCCGTCGGCGTCGGTGTCGAAGAGCGCCGGGCTCGCGTAGACCTCGTAGGCCGGCTGCCCCGCGACCTGCACGGTGAAGGGCACGCGCGCCTCGTAGAAGTCGGAGAGGCCGTCGTCGTCGCTGTCGGCGTCCGTGTCGCTCGTGCCGCGCGCGCGCTCCTCGAGGCTCGTGAGCCCGTCGCGGTCGAGGTCCTCCGCGAGGAGCACCGTCACGACGTCGCCGGCGCGGTAGCGCGCCTCCGAGAACTCGCGCACGGGCAGGGTGACGTCGCCGCGGTAGCTCCTCGCGATGGCGGTCCAGCCGCGCTTCACGACGCGCGCGCCGGGGTCGACGCCGTCGGGGTAGGGCGGGTCGCCGAGGTCCGGGGGCGCGTCGTCGTAGAAGGCCGTCGCGACGTCGCCGACGTTGAGCACGCGCTGCGTCTCGCCGTCGCGGGTGACGGTCGCGAGGTCCCAGGTGACGCCGGCCTGGCTCAGGAGCTCCGCGAGCGACATGCCGGCGGCGCGGCCGTCGGCGGCGCGGTCGAGGGTCGCCGCGACGCGCGTGATCGTGGGCGTCCCGACGCCGCGGTCGAGCACGAGGGTGGCGGTCCGCGAGCGGAGCGCGGCCTCCGTGAAGGCGTAGTTCGCGTCGCTCGCGCTCAGGATCTCGTAGGCCGAGGGGGTGAGCGTCAGGAGGCGCGGGTTCGCCATGAGCGCCTTCGCGCGGGCGGCGTCGATGCCGATGGCGCGGACCTGCACGGCGACGGTCTCGCCGGGGCGGAGGACGGTCTCGAAGGCGTCGTCGATGGGGACGAGCGTCGCGAGCGGGCGGGTCGTGAAGACGCCGGGCGCGGTCGGCGTGACGAACGTCGCGAGGACGGTCAGGCCGCGGATCCGGCCCGAGACCTTGCCGGTGTTCTCGACGACGACGCGGGTCGTGAGGCGCGCGCCCTCGATGGTCTGGTCGCGCGAGCGCGCGCTCGTCGTGACGTCGCGCTGGAGCTGCGAGAAGGACGTGTTGAACGCGGTCCCCATGGTGGTCGCGTTCGTGAGCTCGGCGCTCGCGCCGACGCCCGCGCCGAGGCCCGCGCCGAGGCCGACCTGGGCGCCGCCCTTCTCGACGTTGGCGCCCGCGTCGATGTAGACGGCCGCGTCGACGTGGGTCGTGAGCCAGCCGGCGTAGGCGACGGTCGTCGTGTTGCTGAGCGACGCGGTCGACGAGCCGCCGTAGCTGAGGTCGACCGTGCGCTCCTCGGTGCGCGTCTCGCCCTCGGTCACGCTGAGCTCGAGCGTGAAGCTCGCGCTCGCGGTCGGGTCGAGGCGCACGGAGAGCTGCGGGACCTCGGCGATGGCGGCGCTGCGGCCGACGGCCTCGTCGCGGTCCCAGACGCCGTCGCCGTCGCTGTCGGGGAGGAGCGGGGAGGTCGCGCCGCGGCCGGGGATCTCGGGGCCCTCGGGGTCGAGCGGGTCCTCGGTGAGGGCGAGCTCGGCGCCGTCGAAGTAGGCGGGGATGGGCACGCCGTGGGCGGCGCCGCCGGCGTCGCGATCGGTGTCGACGGAGGCGGGGTTCGTGCCCCAGCGCTTGACCTCCTCGGCGTCGGAGAGGCCGTCCCCGTCGGTGTCGTTCGAGCGCGGATCGCTCCCGGCGGCGCGCTCTTCGCGGTCGGAGAGGCCGTCGCCGTCGGTGTCGGCGAGGTCGGGGTCGGACCACACGTCGCGCACGACGATGCCGTCGGGGACGCCCGTCGCGTCGACGCGGATGGTCCAGCCGCGGACCTCCTCGGCGTCGGGGAGCCCGTCGCCGTCGCCGTCGTCGACGACGGAGTAGAGGCTCGGGTCGGGGCGCGGAGGCCCGGTGGGCTCCGCGGTCTTCGCGGCGTCGTCGCCGCAGGCGGTCCATGTGAGCGCGGCCAGCAGGGCGCATGTGCCCCTGCCGAGCCGCATCGGAGCGAGCTCCATTCGACACTCTCCTGGTGAGGTTCCCGCGCGACGCACCCCCGCGCCGCGACGAGCCAGCCTTGAGCAACGACCGTACCAGCCCCGAACCTGAGCAGAACATCGCGCTCAGCGCCAGATTTCGCGCCACTTTGCGCGCGCGGCCCCGGTCGCTCGGCGGCGCTCGGGCGCGCGGCGTCTACGGTAGCGGCGCGCCGCGCTACAGTCGCTGAAGCGATCTCCACCGGCACGCGCCAGCCGCCGGGCCGGCCGGCGAGGCGCGGGCCGCGCGAGGGCGCGCCGCCCGAGGTCAGGCCCCCTGCACCTCGGCGAGCGAGCGCGGCGGCATGTCCCCCTCGCGCATCGTCTCGATGGCGGTCGCCGCGGCGTCGAGCCCGGCGACCGTCGTGTAGCAGGTGATCTTCGCCGCCACCGCCGCCTTCCGGAAGTGCACCGCCCCGCGCCCGCTCGCGAGCACCATCACCGTGCCCTCGAGCCGGTCCTCGGGCGTCACCCGCTCGAGCGGGAGCCCGAGCAGCGCCAGCGCGTCCGCCGTGATGTCGCCGCCCGCGATGTGGAAGCCCATCGCCTGGAGCCGCCGCGCCACCGGCAGGAGCGCCTCGGCCTCCTCCGGGTCTACGCGCACCACGAGCCGCCCCTCGAGCGGCAGCGTCACGCTCGCCGCGAGCTGCGCCTTCGCGTACGCCTCGCCGAACGTCGCCCCGCTCCCCATGGCCTCGCCCGTGCTCTTCATCTCCGGCCCGAGCATCACGTCCACACCCGGGAACTTCCGGAACGGGAAGACCGCCTCCTTCACGCTGAAGCAGCGCGGCAGCACCTCCTCGGTCACCCCCTGCGCCGCGAGCGACGTCCCCGCCATCGCGCGCGCCGCCACCTTCGCGAGCGGCCGCCCCGTCGCCTTCGACACGAACGGCGCCGTCCGGCTCGCGCGCGGGTTCACCTCGAGGACGTAGATGTCCTCGCCCTGAACGGCGAACTGCACGTTCATGAGCCCGCACACGCCGAGCGCCTTCGCCATCGCGATCGTCTGCCGCCGGAGCTCCGCCTGCACCGCCGCGCTCAGGTTGTGCGGCGGCAGGCAGCACGCCGAGTCGCCCGAGTGCACGCCCGCCTGCTCGATGTGCTCCATCACCCCGCCGATGACCACGTGCTCGCCGTCGGAGACAGCGTCCACGTCGACCTCGACCGCCCCCCTGAGGTACCGGTCGAGCAGCACCGGCTGGTTCTCGCTCGCCGCGAACGCCGCCCCGAGGAACTGCTCGAGCTCCTCCGGGCTCCGCACGATCTCCATCGCGCGCCCGCCGAGCACGAAGCTCGGCCGCACCACCAGCGGGAACCCGACGCGCACGGCCTTGAGCCGCGCCTCCTCGAACGTGAGCGCCGTCTCGTTCTCCGGCTGCCGGAGCCCGAGCCGCCGCAAGAGCGCCTGGAACTGCTCGCGGTCCTCGGCCGCGTCGATGGCGGCCGGCGTCGTCCCGAGGATCGGCACCCCGGCCGCCTCGAGCCCGCGCGCGAGCTTGAGCGGCGTCTGCCCGCCGAGCTGCACGATGACCCCGCGCGGCTTCTCGAGGTGCACGATCTCGAGCACGTCCTCGAGGCTCACCGGCTCGAAGTAGAGCCGGTCGCTGGTGTCGTAGTCGGTCGACACCGTCTCGGGGTTGCAGTTGACCATGATGGTCTCGACGCCGTCCTCGCGCAGCGCCATCGCCGCGTGGCAGCAGCAGTAGTCGAACTCGATGCCCTGGCCGATCCGGTTCGGCCCGGCGCCGAGGATCATCACCTTGTCGCGCCCCGTCGGCCGCGCCTCGCACTCCGCCTCGTAGGTCGAGTAGAGGTACGGCGTCTCGCTCGCGAACTCCGCCGCGCACGTGTCGACCCGCTTGTACACCGGCCGCACCCCGACCGCGTGCCGGTGCGCCCGCACCACCTCCTCGCGCGCCCCGACGAGGCGGCCGATCCGCTTGTCCGAGAAGCCCATGCGCTTGAGCCGCCGCACCTCCGCGGCCCCGAGGTCCGCGAGCCGCTTCTTCCGCGTCTCCGCCTCGGTCTCCACGAGCAGGAGCACCTGGTCGAGGAACCACGGGTCGATCCCCGTGAGCCCGTGCACCCGCTCGAGCGACATCCCCGCGCGGAACGCCTCCGCCACATAGAACAGGCGGTCTGGTCCGGGGTGGCTGAGCTCGAACTGGATGAGCGCGTCGTCGTAGGGCTGCGGCAGCTTCTCGTCGAGCCCGGACGCGCCGATCTCCATCCCGCGGTACGCCTTCTGGAGCGACTCGAGGAACGTCCGCCCGATGGCCATCACCTCGCCGACCGACTTCATCTGCGTCGTGAGGCGCGGCTTCGCGCCCGGGAACTTCTCGAACGTGAAGCGCGGGATCTTCGTGACGACATAGTCGATCGCCGGCTCGAAGCTCGCCGGGGTCACGCGCGTGATGTCGTTCGCGAGCTCGTCGAGCGTGTAGCCCACCGCGAGCCGCGCCGCGACCGACGCGATCGGGAACCCCGTCGCCTTCGACGCGAGCGCCGAGCTCCGCGACACGCGCGGGTTCATCTCGATGATGACCATCCGCCCGGTCGCGGGGTCGAGCCCGAACTGCACGTTCGACCCGCCCGTGTCGACGCCGATCTCGCGCAGCACCGCGAACGACGCGTCGCGCATCCGCTGGTACTCCTTGTCGGTCAGCGTCTGCGCGGGCGCGACCGTGATGGAGTCCCCCGTGTGCACGCCCATCGGGTCGAGGTTCTCGATGGCGCACACGATGATGCAGTTGTCGCGCCGGTCGCGGACCACCTCCATCTCGTACTCTTTCCAGCCGAGCACCGACTCCTCGACGAGCACCTCGCTCGTCGGGCTCGCGTCGAGCCCGCGCGCCACGATCTCGCGCAGCTCCTCCTCGTCGTGCGCGACGCCGCCGCCCGTCCCGCCGAGCGTGAACGACGGCCGGATGATCGCCGGGTAGCCGACGTCCTTCACCGCCTCGAGCGCCTCCTCGAGCGTGTACGCGAACGCGCTCCGCGGCATCTCGAGGCCGATCTTCTCCATCGCGGCCTTGAAGAGCTCGCGGCTCTCGGCCTTCTCGATGGCCTCGACGCTCGCCCCGATGAGCTCCACGCCGTGCTCGGCGAGCACGCCGTGCTTGTCGAGGTCGAGCGCCGTGTTGAGCGCCGTCTGCCCGCCCATCGTCGGCAGGATCGCGTCCGGCTTCTCGCGCGCGATGATGGCGGCGACCGAGCGCCAGTTGATCGGCTCGACGTAGATGGCGTCGGCCAGATCGGGGTCGGTCATGATGGTCGCGGGGTTCGAGTTGACCAGGATCACCCGGTACCCCTCGCGCCGCAGCGCCTTGCACGCCTGCGTCCCCGAGTAGTCGAACTCGCACGCCTGCCCGATGACGATGGGCCCCGCGCCGATGATGAGGATGCTCGAGAGGTCTTCGCGCTTAGGCATGGGCGGCTCCGGCTGCTGCGCGCTGGTCCATGTCGTGAACGAAGCGGTCGAACAGGTAGCCGACCTCGTGCGGCCCCGGGCTCGCCTCCGGGTGCCCCTGGAAGCTCCGCACCGGGAGCGTCGCGTGCGCGACCCCCTGGAGGCTCCCGTCGAAGAGCGACGTGTGGGTCACGCGCAGCGCCTCCGGGAGCGTGGCCGCGTCGATGGCGAAGCCGTGGTTCTGGCTCGTGATGAGCACCTGCCCGGTGTCGTGGTCGCGCACCGGGTGGTTCGCGCCGTGGTGGCCGAACTTCATCTTGAGCGAGCGCGCGCCGAGCGCGAGGCAGAGGAGCTGGTGGCCGAGGCAGATCCCGAACACCGGGAGCCCGGCGGCGACGAACGCGCGGATGGCCTCCTGCGCGTAGGTGACGGGCTCCGGATCGCCCGGGCCGTTCGACAGGAAGACCCCGTCGGGCGCGAGCGCCATCACCTCGCTCGCGGGCGTCTCCGCCGGCACGACCGTCACGCGGCAGCCGCGGTCGACCAGCATCCGGAGGATGTTCCGCTTCACGCCGAAGTCGTAGGCGACCACGTGGCGACCCGGCTCGGGCCGCGTGTGCGTTGCAGCATGAACTTCACCGAGCCAGCGCACTGAGCCGTCGCGCCACGTTGTGCGCTGCACAATCGAGACGACCTTCGCGAGGTCGGCGCCGGCGAGCCCGCCGAACGCCCGCGCCGCCGCGACGGCCTCCTCGGGCGAGAGCGCGTCGCCCGCGACGAGGCAGCCGTCCTGCGAGCCGTGGTCGCGGAGGCGCCGCGTGAGCGCGCGCGTGTCGATCTCGGCGAGCGCGACGACCCCGCTCCGCGCGAGGTAGTCGGGGAGCGACTCGGTCGCGCGCCAGCTCGACGTGCGCCGCGGCACGTCGCGCACGATGAGCCCGGCGCACTGCGGCGCGGCGGCCTCGTCGTCGTCGGGGTTGGCGCCGGTGTTGCCGACGTGCGAGACCGTGAGCGTCACGATCTGCTGGTGGTAGGACGGGTCCGACAGGACCTCCTGGTACCCGGTCATGGCCGTGTTGAACACGACCTCGCCGACCGCGTACCCGCTCGCCCCGACCGAGACGCCGCGATAGAGCGTCCCGTCCGCCAGCGCCAGTAGCCCGGGTGTCGTCACGCTCCACCTCCCCTCGGTCCGCGCGGGGGTTTACGACGAGGGGGGCAAAAGTGGAAGGGACAATCCACGTCCGCGCCGTAGGCAGGGTGAGGCGGGGCTGAGCACTCCTGCTCGATCTCGCGCGCGGTGGCGCGAAGACGTCGCCGAGGCCGACGTGGCGTTCGAGACTCGTGCTCTCTTCGCAGCCGGAGATCGCCGTGTCCCGCAGCTACGCCGCCCCGAATCGCGCGCCAGCGTCCACCCCCGAGCGCCGGTCGGGCCCCGAGCCGGCCGCGCGTCCCCACCTCGATGGGCCGCTCCAGCTCATGGCGGCGTCCGGCGGCGGCTCCTCCCAGCTCCTGATGGCGATGCAGCAGGCCGGGGGCAACCAGGCCGTGGTGCAGGCGCTCGACGGGAACATCGCGCCGAACCAGGGGAAGCCCATCCCGCCGGCGCCGTCGCCCAAGGTCGTGACGACCCAGTGGAAGCCGACGGTCCCCGTGGCGCCCGAGATGCCGGTCGTGAAGGTCGACACGCCGGATGGGCCGATCCCGGCGAGTGAGTACGAGGCGAGGAAGAAGGCGCCCGCGCCCCAGGGAGGGCTCCAGGGCCAGGCGCGCGCCGAGTACTCCCTGACCATCGCCGAGCACGAGCTGCCGCCCGTGAAGGTCCCGGGCGGCACCATCACGAGCAAGCTCAGCGGCGAGTCGAAGGTGAACGTGACGCGCGGCAAGGGTGACGCGCGCGCCAACGCCAAGAAGGGCAACCTCGAGCTGACGACGCTCCAGAAGCTGGCCCAGCAGCAGACCGCGCGCCTCGACCTCGAGCTGGATCCGACGAAGCTCAAGCCCGGGAGCCTGAGCGGGCTGACCGGCACGCTGAAGGTCGAGGGGCAGCCGGTCCCGGGGCTCACGGTGTCGACCGCCGTCAAGGGCCTCTCCGGGGTCATCGAGCTCAAGCGCACCTGGACGAAGGTCGTCGACGGCAACACCGTCAGCGGCGAGCTGGTCGTGAAGCTCACGTGCTCGCTCACCCCCGACCCGCGCGGCCACACGAACACGGCCGACGTCGCGCGCGCGGTGCAGGCCGTCGCGGTCGGCGGCCTCATCGTCGTCGGTGTGGTCTTCGGCCTCGAGGTGCTCGGCGGGCTCGCGCTCCTCGGGCTCGCGGCCGCGGCGTGACCGCGGCTGGCGCTACGGCTACGGCGCGACGCGGACGGTGAGGCCGGGGAGGGCCGGGTCCTGGAACGGCCGCCTGGCAGCGAGCGCGGCGAGGAGCCGCGTCGCGACCGCGTCGTCGAGGACGACCGTCACCGTCGGGAGCTCGCGCCGGTCCACGTGCCAGCCGAGCTCGCCGGGGCCGAAGACGACGCTGCCTGCGCGGCCCTCGGTCCCGTCGACGAGGATGATGGGCCGCCCCCGAGGCAGCTGGCTCGCGAACGCCTCGGGGAGCTCCTGGGCGGTCCCCGCTCCGAGCTCGACCGTCGCCACGCGGTCGTCCGAGGAGAGCTCCAGGCTCACCTCGGCGCTCCGGACCGCGAAGCCCGAACCGTCGCGCGCCGTCCCCTGCGCCACGCGCTCCGCGACCGCCCGGTCGGCCAGGATCGACGGGCGAGTCGGCGCGGACGACAGGTCGGGCATCGCCTCGCGCAGGAGCGCGACGAACGGCTCGCTCCGCCACGCGCGGAGCGCGTCGAGCTCGTCCCGCTGGAGGGCCACGGCGCGGAGGAAGGTGATGACGCCCTGGGCCTCGTCGACCCGCGCGAGGCGCGGCTCCGCGATGAACACGAACGCCGACGGCCCACCCTCGCCGACCGGCGTCCTGAAGTCGAAGTAGTCCCCGTCCTCGAAGCTCATCCCCTTGCCAAGGAGGTAGTGGACGAAGTTGGTCATCGCGTCCCAGATCCACGCGGGCGGCTCGTCGGACGCCGGATCGCGCGGCACCTGGAGCGTCAGCTCGAGGCTCTCCATGCCGCGGCGCCCCTCGAGCGGCGTCGGCGGCGCGGCGCCCTCCGTCACCACGAACCAGCACGGCCTCGGGCGCTCCATCTCGTAGTAGCGGAGCCTTCGAGCACCGCTCGAGCGACCGGACCGAGCAGTCGGTGCCAGCGCGCCGTCAGCGGCAAGGCGGGAGGAGGAGGCGTGCTCAGAGCACGCTGACGACGACCAACGACGACGATGATGGTGCGCTGGTGCCGACTGCGACGGGAGATCGCCCGAGCGGTGCTCTCGAAAACCAGCCGCGCGTCATGGCGGCGAAGTCCGCGCCCGGCGCGACGTGCGTGTAGGAGAGGTCCGGGATCTGCGCGTCGAGGGCGTCTTGCGTGGGCGTCTGCTTCACCGTGGACTCCTCCGGCGCGTCGCCGGCTGGCTCGTCGCGGGCAACATGGCACGGCGCGCGCCGCGGCGCGAGCGTCGCGATCGGGCCTCGCAGGCCGGGCCGCCGAGCGGCGCCCCCTCCGCCCGCGGATTCGAGCGCAAGGGCCATAAATCGCTCGCAGCGCGATCCGGATGGCTCCCGGCGCGCCCGGGATCCGCGTCGGGCGCGACCGCCTACGATCGCGACGATTGCGTGCAGATCGGCGTCATGGGAGATTGTACCCGGGTGTTTGCGGCACCCACTTTCCCGAAAAACGCTCCTGCTGCCGTGCCCCCCCTGGGCGCGAGCGGCCGTGCGGTCCTCTCTCCAGCGCTGTCTTCGAGGTGGGTCATGCGGGCACCCGTGCGTCTCGTCTGCGGTCTTCTCGTGCTCTCCGGCCTCGCAGCCTGCGACGCCGCTTCGCCGCCGCCCCTCCGGGCGCCCTCGGACCCCGCGACCCCGGGCGACCCGGCCACCCCGGGCGACGCGACCACCCCGGGCGACCCGACGACCCCGTCCGACCCGACCACGCCGTCCGACCCGCCGACCGGCCGCACGCTCGTCCTCGAGCCCGTCGCGCGCCTGCCCCTCGTCGCCGACGAGGACGCCGACGCCTACGTCTTCGACGACGGCGCGCGCCGCGTGGAGCTCCCGCGCACGCTCACCCCGACCTCGCTCCTCCGCAGCACCGCCCCGGGCGTCGACGTCCGCTTCCGCCCCGTCGCCGTCCTCGCCGACGCCGCGCCCGTCGCCCCCGTCGCCGACGCCGTCCCCGCCGCGCTCCGCCGCGCCACGACCGGCGATCGCGTCGACTACGCCGACGTCGTCCCCGGCGTCGCCCTCCGTTTCCGCGTCTGGCAGGGACACGTCGAGGAGCTCTGGGTCGTCGACCGCGCCCCCGCCGCGCTCGCCGGCGCGCGCTACCTCGACCTCTCCGAGGAGCTCGTCCTCCGCGCCTTCGCCGGCCGCCTCGAGATCCGCGCCGACGGCGCCGCCCACGCGCCCCCCGCGACGGTCCACACCCAGGGCGCCATCGACCTCGTCGACGCCGACACCGGCGCCGTCCGCCTCCACATCCCGGCCCCGGTCATGTGGGACGCCGCCCCGGGTCAGGCCCGCTACGCCATCGACCACTCGCTCGTCGTCGACGAGAACGGCGACGGCCACTACCTCCTCCACGTGCCGGCCGCCTACCTCACCGACACCGGCCGCCGCTTCCCCGTCACCATCGACCCGACGATGGGCTTCGTCGGCGGCCAGGTCGAGTGCTCCGGCGCCTGGGACGACTGCGAGGACGGCGGCCCCTGCCTCGCCTGCAACGACGGCAACAGCTGCACCCTCGACACCTGCGTCGCCGGCCTCTGCGTCCGCGCCCCGCGCGCCGACGTCACCCCCGACCTCGACCGCTGCGTCCACGACGACGGCACCCCCATCGGCGTCTGCCGCGCCGACGGCACCTGCGACACGTCGGCCCCCGCCGCCCCCGGCCAGTGCCCGTCGAGCTGGAACCCCTGCCTCACCCCGGGCGCGAGCGCGACCGCCTGCGACGACGCGCCCGTCGCCGACGGGACCGCCTGCTGGACCGTCGGGACCTGCGTCTCCGGCACGTGCAGCTTCGCGCACGCCGCCGCCGACCAGCCCTGCGGCGCCGCGGTCGACTGCAGCTACCTCACGGGCGACTTCTGCGCCGCCTTCACCTGCGAGCAGGTCGCGGCGGCCGGCGGCGGCACCGTCGGGCGCTGCGTCCGCGGCGGGTCGAAGGCCGCGGGCGACGCCTGCGCCTGGGGCACCTGCGAGCCGAGGGTCGGCGCCCCCGCCGAGCTCGAGTGCCTCGCCCCGACCCCGCCCTGCAGCGACGCCATGTGCGGCGTCTTCGTCGACCCGGCGAGCGGCCTCTCGAACCCTTGCGTCCCGGGCCACGTCGCGACGGACGACCCCGGGACCCCCGAGGTCGAGTGCCCGCGCCGCTGGCACTGGGGCGAGGACGCCTGCGCCTACGACGGGCTCGACGGCGCGAGCTGCAACGCCGGCGCCGGCACGTGCACCCCGCGCGGCGACGAGGTGACCACCGCGGGCGGCGAGGCGGCCGCGTGGTCCATCTGCCTCGAGGCCTGCAACACCGCGAACTGCGCCGACCCGCGCTGGCTCGCGACGCGCGACTACAACGTCGGGAAGGGGCTCGACCCCCTCGCCTCGCCCGACTGCTACGCGAGCGCCTGCGTCGACTTCGCCACCGCCGCCCCCATCGCCGACGGGCAGCCCGGCGTCTGCTCGGCCCCGGTCCCCGCGGGCGGTGGCCTCGCGTGTGGCGGCGGCGCCGGCCTCTGCACGGCCGGGATGCGCTGCGAGGATCCGTGCGCCGCGGCCCCGTGCGCCGCGGGCGAGACGTGCCACAACGCGTACGACGCCGCGACGGACAGCGTCTCCGCCGTGTGCGAGGCCGGCGATCCCTGCGCCGGCGTCGACTGCGCGGCCGGCACCCACTGTGAGGCCGCGGGCGGCACGCCGGTCTGCGAGTGGGACGACCCGTGCGCCGGCGTCGCCTGCCCGCCGGGCTCCGTCTGCCTCGACCTCGGCGGCACGCCGTTCTGCCAGTCGACCGACCCGTGTCAGATCATCGCCTGCTCGCCGGGCGAGGTCTGCGTGAACGTGAACGGCTCCCCGGTCTGCCAGAACGTGAGCCCCTGCGGCGGCGCCTGCCCGAGCGGCACGATCTGCCAGGCCGGCGCCTGCGTGGACCCCTGCGACGCCGTCACCTGCCCGGCGGGCGAGGTGTGCGACAGCTCGCTCGGCGCGGCCATCTGCGTCGCGCAGTGCACCGACCCCGTCGCCGCGAACGACCAGGTCCCGAAGCTCTTGCAGATCGCCCCCGCGAGGACGGGCCAGTACCCCTGGGACGCGTTCGACAGCGCGGCGCCCGACCCGTGCTTCTTCCGCCAGGAGGTCGACGCCATCGACGCCGTCCGCTCGGGCGGGCTCACCGTGTCGGAGAGCGGCGACCACGCGAACGACGTGGGGCGGGTCACGAGCGTCGGCCTGCCCACGATCTCCGACCACTCCTACTGGAACGCGTCCTTCGTCCCGAACCGCGGGGCGTCGCCGCGGCTCTACTTCGTCCTCCGCTTCGCGAACGGCGACGTCTACCGCGCCGGCGTCGAGCTCTCGCCGGTCGACGGCCAGAGCCAGGCCTTCGCCGAGAAGGTGGGAGGGGACTCGTATCGCCAGCCGCTCGGCGAGGAGCTCGCGGCCGGCGAGGCCGGGGAGATCTCGGTCGAGCCGTACGCCAACTTCGGGAACCTGCTCTTCATGCGCCTCCGCCGCAGCAGCGACTACGCGGACATCGGCTTCCAGGGGATCGTCCTCCCCGCGGCCACGTCCTACACGGTCGACTTCGTCGTCGAGGCGCTGAACGAGGTCCCCGGTCGCGAGGTCGCGCGCGTCTCGAACCTCGGGACCTCGTACGAGGTGGCGTGCGAGGCGCTATGGAGCCTGCAGATGCCGCCCTTCATCTGGAGTGGCACCTACTACGGCGGGCAGACGGCCGCGTTCGTCAGCGGCGGCCGCGTGTGGCAGGACCCGGCGAGCGGCTTCCCCATCCACGGCCCCGTCCGCGTCGCGCTCACGAGCGGCCCGGGCGGCGGGCGCGCCTGGTACACGGACGAGGACGAGGCGACCTTCGGCGCCTGGCTCGCGGCCAACCACGGCGACGACGCGATCCACTGTTTCGCGCAGTCGTTCTATTCCATCTCGAGCGCGAGCCAGAGCTTCACGACGCCCCAGTGCTGCGCGTACGTGATCGACGGCACCGGGGATCCGCACGAGTAGCCGACACCGCCGCCGACGTGAACGCCGTTCACGCGGCGGGACGCGATCCCGTCGAGGCCACGGTCGCGCCGCCGTCGTCGCCCCACCGCAGGTAACGTCGGGAATACCGGGCGTTGTTGACAACTTCCCGCCTGAGTTCGACCTTCAGCTCAGGCCGTAGCGGTCGCAGGCGGCCTCCAACGCCAGTACCCACCGACGGACTCCCCCCGGAGGCTCCATGCGGTCTGCACGCCTCTCGTGCGCGTGCGCGACGACGGCCCTCGCCACCGTCCTCGCCCTCGCGGCGCTCGCCCCGGGCGTCGCGCTCGCCGACTCCCCCTACACCCCCTTCGACCTCGCGCAGGGCAGCGTCGACGTCAGCGCCGACGCCCCCGGCGACGTCCACGCCCCCATGGTCGCGCGCATCGCCGGGAACGTCGCGAACCCCCTCCCGGGCTGCACCCTCGACGTCGCCGGCGGCGTGCTCTCCGGCGACTGCCCCGCCCTCTGGAGCGACCGCGCCAACGGCCCCATCGCCCTCCGCCTCACCGGCGACGACGGCGAGACCTGGGGCCTCACCCTCGTCCCGGGCTGGAGCGACGGCGACCGCCTCACCCTCGACAAGGCGACCGGCGACGTGAAGGTCCTCCGCGGCACCGCCGCCGCCGCCTTCTACGACGACGCCGCCCACGCCTGGCGCGTCTCCCCCGTCGTCGACCTCGACACCCTCCGCCTCGACGACGAGCGCTACCGCCGCGTCGTCGCCGGCGCCCCCGTCGAGCTCTTCACCGCCTCCGAGGACGGCACCTTCCAACGCCACCTCGTCGCCGTCGGGGGCGCCGCGCCCCGCCCGCACGTCACCCCCGACCCCGTCAGCACCGGCACGAGCGCCTCCTCCGGCGGCGTCAAGGTGCGCGTCCGCGACGGCGGCGACCCCACCAAGCGCTCGAGCTGGGTCGTGACCGTGCCGCAGCAGTTCGCCTGCCCGCCGCCGAAGCTGCCCTACGAGGACATGATCGTCGTCTGCGTCGACGCCACGCAGGACGTCCTCACCTACACGCTCCGCCCCGAGAACGCGCGCCTCACGAAGCCCAACCGCTACTTCTACGTGCAGGTCCTCCACTTCGTGGACCGCAAGGTCGAGATCAACCTCGGCGGCGAGGTCGGCACCTGGGTCCCCGGCACGCGCGGGAACCTCCGCGTCCGCGCCGACGACGGCGGCTTCGGCGGCGGCGGCATCGGCGGCGAGCAGGGCCTCGAGGTCCCGGAGCTCACCGTCTCCACGCAGACCCTCGCCCCGCGCCGCCCGGGCGCCGCCCCGCTGACCGTCCGCCTGAAGGACCTCGAGGACAACCCCATCGGCAGCGACATGCTCGTCGAGTTCTTCATCGACGAGACCTACTCCGGCGCGTTCCGCGTCGGCTTCGCCGGCATCCTCCTCGGCGGCGTCGACCAGTCCTACAGCCGCACGACCCGCCCCGGGAGCCAGCAGTCCGAGCTCGTCGCGAGCAAGCCCAACCCCGTCGACGTCGACATCGTCATCGGCTACGCCCCCTACCTCGACGCCGGCGGGCGCGCCGCCTCCGGCTGCGACAACCGCCCCTTCTGCTTCTCCCCCTACTTCGGCATCGGCCTCGCGAGCGCGAGCTCCGACGGCAGCATCGACTTCCTGAAGTCCGTCCACCTCGGCATCGAGTGGGAGCTGACGCCGTCGTTCTCGATCGGCGTCACCGCGAACCTGCGCCGCGTCACGCGCCTCGCGAAGGGCCTCACCGTCGGCCAGGCCATCGACGGCGACGTCGCCACCGAGAGCCGCTACGTGGTCGGCGCCGGCTTCGTCATCAACGTCTCCCCCTCCTTCCTCAAGATCGGCGCGGGCGGCACCTCCGCCCTCCTCCAGTGAGGCCCCCCATGGTCACCCCGACGAAGCGCGCGCCCGGCCTCCTCCTCGCCGTCCTCGCCCTCGCCGCCCTGGCCCCCGCCCCGGCCTGCGACAGCGAGGACTTCCGCGGCGACGAGCTCCAGTGCCCCTCCGACAACGGCCCCTTCACCGTCGCGACGAGCCGCGTCCGCGGCACGGTCGCCCTCGACGCGGTCCCCGAGAAGCCCATCGGGCCAGGCGAGAGCGTCATCGTGCGCGGCACGGCGAACCACCTCGACGGCCTCGCCATCCGCGAGGTCCGCGTGGCCGGGGTCGCCGCCGAGCTCGTCGCCTTCAACTTCAGCGACTGGTCGGTGACCCTCCCGTACGAGGCGGTCGTGCTCGTCGCGCCCGCCAACGCCCAGGGGCAGGTCGAGGTCGAGGTCGTCGCCATCGACGCCTGCAACGAGCGCTACCCCTTCGCGACCTTCGCGCTCCCCGTCGACCAGACGCCGCAGCTCCGCGTCGACAGCCTCGAGCTCACGGCCGCCTTCCCGGGCGACCGCGGCTTCGTCCCCGCCGACGCGAGCGCCGCCGCGACCCTCACCATCGTCGCCACCGGCCGCGCCGCGAACGCCAAGGTCACCCTCGCGACCGACGACCCCGAGGCGGTCTTCCAGGGCGTCGACGCCGAGAACCGCGTGACCCTCACGGCCGACGACGCCGACACCGCCCGCGCGACCGCCATCTTCTACGCCGGCAGCGCCGGGAGCCACGTCATCACCGCGCGCGTCGAGGACCAGCTCGCGAGCGTCGTCGTCCGCGCCGCCGGCGCGCCGGTCCTCGCCCCCGACCGCGCCACGCTCGTCGCCGGGAGCGGCCTCGACGCGATCGTCTCGACCGGCGGCGACCTCAAGAGCTGCCAGGTCACGCAGACGAAGGGCTTCTCGGTCACGAGCGCCGACGGGACGCCGATCACCACGGCGCCGACGGCGTTCGAGCGCGTCGACGACCAGTACCGGCTCGCCATCGCGACGAGCCCCGTGCTCGACGCGAACGAGACCGAGGAGCTCACGATCCTCTGCCTCGACGCCTACGGGCAGATCGGCGCCGGGCGCTACACGCTCACCCCGCCGCCATGAGCCGCCGCCGCGCCGCCGTCGCCCTGGCGCTCGCCGTCGCCGCCCTCCTCGCCGTCGCCGCGACGCCGCGCCGGGCCAGCGCCTTCGACCTCTGCGGCGCCGCCCGCGCCGCCGGCTTCGCCCTGCCGGCCGCGTCGCCGGCCGACCCGCTCGTCCAGACCGCGCAGTCCATCTTCGACCGGCTGTACCGCCCGTTCTACGCGGCGAGCTTCTTCACGACGGAGTTCACCGTCATCGCCCCGACCGCGCGCGTCGCCGGCGCGCCGCTCCCGCCCTACGCCGCGATGTGCGCGACGACCGGCGCCCCGCGCCTCTACGTGACGCACGCGCTCCTCGAGCTCCTGCGCGACCGCAACCTCTACGACGAGAGCTTCCTCGCGGTCATCTTCGGCCACGAGCTCGGCCACCGCCTGCGCCACTTCGACCGCGCCGGGAAGTGGCTCCCGCCGAAGTGGACGAAGGAGCTCGAGGAGGTCGCCGACGTGCACGGCGCCTTCCTCGCCGCCTCCACGGGCTTCGCGACGCGCCACCTCGCCTGCGACGACATCGTCGACCTCTTCCTGAACGTCGAGGCGGCCGTCCCCGACGACCTGCGGCAGGGCAGGAAGGCCGCGCTCGGCGACGTCCTCCGCGCCTTCGACGTCTACGAGAGCGCCTACGACGCCGCCTCCGCGTTGCTCTTCTCCGACGCCGCGACGGCGGTCGAGCTCACCGCGTGGCTCAACGAGCACATGAAGAAGCACGCCCGGCCGGTCGGAGAGATGCTGGTGCTCGAGGCCCTCGCGCGCACGAACGCCGCCATCCCGACGGCCTACTGGCAGCAGGACCTCGACGTCCCCGGCGCGCCCGTCGCGAGCCTCCGCTGCCTCCCGGTCTACCCGTCGCACACGAGCTTCTGGGACCCGCGCCTCTTCGACGAGGCCGCCGGCGCCCGCGGCCCCTCGCGCGGTCCCATGGACAAGGACCTGATGGCCGCGCTCGCCCTCTTGACGCAGGCCGAGAGCCTCGGCGTCCACGAGGTCACGCTCGCCTCGGCGCGCGCGTGCGTGAGCTTCTACGGCGGCGATTACGCGGCCGCGAAGGCGGAGCTCGCGAAGGCCGAGGCCGCCGCGGCCGACTCGCCGAAGGCCGTGAAGGAGGCCCTCCGCGCGGACGCGGCGCTCTTCGCCTGGGCGACCTGGGTCCACGCCAACAAGCCCCCCGAGAAGGCCGCGCCCGAGGCGGCCCGGCGCGACTGGGGCAAGGCGCTCGCCGCCGCCTCGGGCGGGTTCACCGGGCACGACGCGCTCGCCGCCTGGCTCGGGCGCGTGCGCGCCTACCCGAAGGTCGCCGCGGTCGAGGCGGCGGCGACGCCGTTCGTCTGCCTCTCGAAGGGCGGCACCGCGGCCGAGCCCGGGCCGTCGTTCATGCCGCCGCTCCCGCGCGCGGCGCGCTCCGGCGGCTGCCCGTGCGGCTGGACGCTCCTCCATGAGCTCCACATGAGCGAGCTCCCCGAGGAGGGGACGCTCACGACCTGCGTGCCGGCGGGGTGGGGCGTCGGGATGCGCTGGGTGCGGTTCCTCTACCCGTTCGGCGGCGACGGCTCCGGGACGGACCTCACGCTCATGCTCCACGACGCGCTCCGCGGGCCGCTCGCGCGCGCGACGACCTGGGGCGAGCGGTGCGATCGGGTCGAGCCGCGCGGCGCCACGGACAGCGGCGCGCGCGTGCTCGCGGCGAGCTGCCCGGCCATCGGCGCTGCCCGCGCCTCACTCCTCGTCGATGACGGCTGCCGCGTGCAGCGCGCGGTCGTGGTCTCGGAGGGGCCGTGACGCGGGTCGCCGGGTCGGCGCGGGCGCTCTCGCTCGCGGCGCTCGCGCTCGCGATCCTCGCGCTCGCCGGGTGTCGCTCGGCGCCGGAGCGCTTCTCGGTCGACTTCCCGGCGATCCGCCCCGAGGTCGCCGACGCCGCGCTCGCGCCGGTGCTCACGGGGCTCCGCGAGGTGGTGCTGCAGCGGATCGTCGGCGTCCCGGGCGTCGACGTCGAGCTCGCCTTCGACCCCGCCTTCCGCTTCGCCGCGCCGCCCCGCGACCAGGCCGCCACGCGCGCCGCCGACGTCGCCGCCGCCCGCGCCGCCGGGCGCGAGGCGCTGATCCTCGGCCGCTACCGCGCCGACGACCGCGGCGTGCGCCTCGTCCTCGAGGGGATCGACGTCGCGAGCGGGCGCACCGTCGCGAACGCCGTGCTCCACGGCGCGAACCCGGGCGAGGTCGCCGCCGCCCTCCCGACGGCGACGGCGCGCCTCCTCGAGAGCTGGGGGTTCCGGCTCACGGAGGCCCAGCGCGCCCGCGTGACGACCCCCGCCACGGCCGACGGCCTCGCGCTGGTCCGCTGGGCGACGGGGCTCGCCGGGCTCCGGGACGCGGCCGCGGCCGGCACGGTGCGCCGTGGGGGCCCCTGGGGCGACGCCCTCAGCGACGCGAGCGACCTCGACCCGGCCTTCCCGGACCCCTACGTCACGGGCGGCTGGTACGCCCGCGCCGCCGGCTCGCTCGACGTCGCGGCGACGCGCTTCGAGCGCGCCGCGGCGCTCGGCCCCGGGCTCGCGATGGGGCGCCTCGGCGAGGCGCTGACGCGGGCGGAGAGCGGGCAGGGGGCCGAGGCGCGCGCGCTCGCCGAGGTCGTCGCGAGCTGGAACCCCGCGCAGGGCGCCTGGGCCGACGTCATCGTCGAGGCGATCCTCGCCGAGGCCCGCGCCGCCGCGGAGAGCGCGTGGCGCGCGCCCGACGCGCCGCAGGACGGGCACCCCTTCGACGACGACGAGCTCGTTCCCGACGACGGCGGCGACGAGTCGTTCGACGACGACTTCGACCCGGACGACGACGACGACAACGCCACGCGCGAGCCCGGCGGCCACGTGCCGACCCCGATCACGCCCATCGTCCCGCGGGCGAAGGCTCCGCCGGAGCTCGCCGACAAGGCCCGGCTCGAGCGGGCCCTCGCGCTCCTCGACGAGGCGGAGGGCCGTACGCGCGCCGCCCGCGTCGATCTCCGAGTCCGCGTCGACCTCCTGCGCGCCGGCTGGCGCCTCGACCTCGGCGACCGGCCCGGCGCCATCGCCGCCCTCGCCCGCGCCCGCCGCCTCGCCGAGGCGCGGCCGACGCCGGACGACGAGGAGCACCGCCGGATCTGGGCGCTCGACGACCGCCTGAGCCCGCTCCTCCCGGCCGTCGGCACCCCGCCCATCTTCTTCGACGACGCGGAGATCGCCTTCAGCGACCTCGACGACCTCGCCCGCCGCGTCGCCGAGACGCCGACGCTCCTCGGCGACCGCGACTGCGCCGGCATGACCCTCCTCCACGTCGCCGCCGATCGGGGCGAGGACGCCGCCGTCGCCTGGCTCCTCGGCCGCGGCGCCGCGGTCGACGCGCGCGACCTCCGCGGCGCGACCCCCCTCCACCGCGCCGCGTGGCAGGGGCGCCTCGCCGTCGTGCGGAAGCTCCTCGCCCGCGCGGCCCTCCTCGACGCGCGCGACGCCGTCGGCCGCACGCCGCTCGCGCTCGCGGTGCTCGCGGATCGCGCGGACGTCGTCGCCGCCTTGCTCGCCGCCGGGGCGTCCCCGTCGAGCGCGACGACGGGCTCGCGACCCCGCTCCACCTCGCCGCGCGCCTCGGCCGCGCCGAGCTCGCGGAGCGCCTCGCGCGCGCCGAGCCGGCGGCGGTCGCCACGCAGGACCGCGACGCGCGCACCCCCCTGCTCCACCTCGCCGCGGTGTGCACGCCGACCCGGCCCTCGTCCGCCGGCTCATCGCCCTCGGCGCGCCGCTCGAGGGCCGCGCCAAGGGGGGCCTCACGCCGCTCCTCGCGGCCGCGGCGGCCGGGCGCGAGGACACGCTCCTCGCCCTCGTCGACGCGGGCGCCGACCTCGCGGCGCGCGACGTGAGGGACCGCACCGCGCTGCACCTCGCCGCGGAGCGCGGCGGCGCCTCGCTCGTCGGCCTCCTCGTCGCCCGCGGCGAGGCCGTCGACGCGCTCGACGAGGACGGCCAGAGCCCCCTCATCGTCGCCGCCGGCGCGGGCAACCTGGCGACCGTGGACGCGCTCCTGCGCGCCGGGGCCGCCGTCGACCACGGCCGAACCGACGGCCGCACCGCCCTCGGGGTGGCGGCGGCGGCCGGCTCGCTCCCCGTCGTCGAGCGCCTCCTCGCGGCGAACGCCAGCCCGCTCGTCTACGACGCGCGCTACCAGATGCCGCTCGACATCGCCGTCCGCGCGGGCCGCGACGCCCTCGTGCCCACGCTCCTCGCGGCGGCGCAGGCGGCGCGGCGCGCCGGGGCGGTCCCGGTGCCGGGGTCGGAGGCCGTGCCGCGCACGGGCTTCGGCGGCGGCGGCGACTCGCTCGAGGGCAACGCGCTCCGCGCGGCCATCGAGGACGGCTCGCTCGAGACGCTCACGGCGCTCCTCGACGCCGGGGTCCCGGTCGACACGGAGAGCCGCGGCATGACGCCGCTCGCCATCGCCGCGGCGGCGGACCGCACGAGCTTCGTCGCGCTCCTCCTCGCGCGCGGCGCGGGCGTCGAGCAGCGCGCGGGGCGGAGCGGCACGACCCCGCTCGGGTACGCCGCGCGAGCCGACGCCACGGAGGGCATGCAGGCGCTCGTCGAGGCCGGGGCGGGCGTCGACACGCGCGACGGGAGCGACCAGACCGCGCTCCACGCGGCGGCTGGCGCGGGGGCGCTCGGCGCGGTCGCGTTCCTGCTCGAGCGCGGCGCGGCCATCGACGCGGAGTCGCCGGCGGGGTCCCCGCTCGAGGTCGCGATGCAGGAGAACCGGCGCGAGGCGGGGGCGCTCCTGCGCGCGCGCGGCGCCGCGGTGGACGTCTACACCGCCGCGTGGCTCGGGGACCTCGCCGAGGTGAAGCGCCGGCTGCCGCGGCGCTGGCTCAAGGAGGCCAAGCCGGGGCGCGGCGGCTACACGGTGCTCCAGCAGGCGGTCCGCGGGGGCGCGCGCGACGTGGTCGCCTGGCTCATCGCCGCGGGGGTCCGGGTCGACGAGCCGGCGGACTGGGTCGCCCCCGAGCCGACGGCGCTCTGGCTCGCGGCCAACCTCGGTCGGACCGAGATCCTCGACATGCTCCTCGAGGCGGGCGCCGACCCGACGGTGCGCGACCGCCACGGGCGCACGGTGCTCGACCTCTGGGGGCGGGTCGACGAGCGCGCGCGCGACCAGCTCGCGCCGCGCTTCCGGCAGCTCGGCCTCGACATCCCGGAGGTCGCCATCGCGTCCGGGCCGCCCGACAAGATCAAGCTCGAGCACGACTGGGCGGAGGCGGCGGGCGGCGAGCAGCTCCAGGAGATCGCGCTCGTCTCGGACGTCATCCAGGTCGCGGCCGCCGGCATCGACGATCCGGACCCGCTCACGCGCGGCTACGAGCGGGTCGCCGTGCGCTGCGCGCGCGAGCACGCCTACCTCGAGACGGAGCGCGCCGCGGACGACCAGCTCCGCGAGCGCGAGGCCCTCGCGCCGGGCCCGAGCGTGGTCACGAGCCTCGCCCGGCACAACCTGGGTCGGGCGCGCTTCCACCTCCTGCGCGACGACGCGGGCGCCCTCCTCGAGCAGGCGCTCCGCGAGCTGCGCGCGCTCGCGGCGGACGACGGCTGGGTCCTCGCCGCGGTCGCCATCGCCATCGACAACGTCGGGCAGGTGCTCCAGCGCGCCGGGCGGCCGGTCGAGGCCGAGGCGCGCTTCCGCGAGGCCCTCGGGATCCGCGAGAAGGAGCGGATCGGCACGATCGCGGACCTCGCGCGCTCGTACGGGCAGCTCGGCGCGCTCCACACGGAGCTCGGCCGCTACGCGGAGGCCGAGCGCGAGCTGACGAAGGCGCTCTCGCTCCGCATGACGGGCTGGTCGGAGGAGCAGGAGGTGGTGACGTCGCTCAACAACCTCGCGGTCCTGCGCGACCTCATCGGCGACCACCTCGGCGCGAGCAAGCTGTACCAGGCGCTCCTCGAGCGGCTGACGAAGGTCGGCCGCAGGAGCCTCCCTCTCGCAGTCGCACATTACAACGTGGCGAGCGCTGAAGCGCACGCGGGGCATCTCGATGTTGCACTGCAGCATATGGACGTCGCGCTCCGGATGGCGCGCGGGACGACGCCGCGGGGGTCGTACATCGAGGGGCGGATGCGGCTCGGGCGGGCGACGGTGCTCGCGAAGCTCGGGCGGGCGGACGACGCGCTCGCGGCGGCGCGGGAGGCGCTCGGGGCGATCGAGCGCGTGCACGGCGCGGCGGGCGGCTACGTGGCGCGGGCGCACCGGTTCGTCGGGGAGCTCGCCCTCGGTCGCGGGGCGCTCGACGAGGCGCGGCGCGAGTTGGGTCTCGGGATGGCGCTCGCGACGGAGTCGGGCGCGCTCGAGGAGCTGTGGCCGGCGCAGCTCGGGTACGCGCGGCTCCTCGCGCGGCGCGGGGCGACGGGGCCGGCGGTGCTGCTCGCGAAGGAGGCGGTGCGCACGATCGAGCGGCTGCGCGCGGGGGTGCGGGACATCGACGGCGGGCGGCTCGACTTCGCGTTCGCGGAGGACCGGCAGGACGCCTACCGCTTCCTCGCGGACGAGCTCTTCGCGCTCGGGCGGTTGCCGGAGGCGATGGACGTGCTCGGGCTCTTGAAGGCGTCGGAGCTCGACGCGTTCGCGGTGCGCGGGCGGGCGAACGCGGCGGGGACGGCGGCGGACCCGGTGCCGACGGTGCCGTCGGAGGCGCCGCTCGAGGAGCGCTTCGCGGCGGTGCGGGACGAGCTGACGGCGCGCGGGGCGGAGCTCGCGGCGCTGCGGGAGAAGAAGCAGCGGGTGGGGGCGGACGGGCTGACGGCGGCGGAGCAGGCGCGGCTCGTCGAGCTGCGGGGCGTCGTCGAGCTCGGGCGGAAGGCGTTCGACGCGTACCTCGCGTCGCTCGACAGGGACATCGCGCTGCTCCCGGTGCCGCGGGCGATGGCGCTCGCGGCGCTCGACATCAAGCGGGTGCGGTCGATGCAGGGGACGCTGCGGGCGCTCGGGGATGGCGTCGTGCTCGTGCACTACCTCGCGGTGGAGGGGCGGCTGCGGATCCTGCTGACGACGCCGGACGTGCAGCTCGCGCGGGAGGTGCCGATCGCGGGGGACTCGCTCGGGCGGCTCATCGGGCGCTTCCGGGAGCTGCTCGAGGAGCCGACGAGCGACCCGAAGCCGCTCGCGAAGCGCTTCTACGAGCTGCTCGTGGCGCCGATCGCGGAGGACCTCGAGGCGGCGCACGCGAAGACGCTGATGCTCTCGCTCGACGGGCCGCTGCGCTACCTGCCGTTCGACGCGCTCTGGGATGGTGAGCGGTGGCTGGTGGAGCGCTTCCGGACGGTGCTCTTCACGCAGGCGGCGAAGGACAAGCTGAAGGACGAGCGGACGCCGAAGTGGACGCTCGCGGGGCTCGGCCTCGCGCGGGCGGTGGGGCGCTTCGTGGCGTTGCCGGCGGTGAAGGACGAGCTCGAGCACATCGTGAGGCGGCAGAAGGAGCGGGACCCGGACGGGGTCGTGGACGGCATCGTGCGCCTCGACCAGGCGTTCACGGCGGAGGCCCTCCGGGACGCGCTCGAGGCGGGGTACCCGGTGATCCACATCGCGAGCCACTTCGAGTTCCGGCCGGGGACGGAGCGCGACTCGTTCCTGCTCCTGGGCACGGGGGACGAGCTCTCGCTCGAGCAGATCCGCTACGACGGCTACCCGTTCGGCGCGGTGGAGCTCCTGACGCTCTCGGCTTGCAACACGGCGGTGGGAGCGGGGGGCGACGGCGCGGAGGTGGAGGGCTTCGCGGCCCTGGCGCAGGAGCTGGGAGCGCGCGGGGTCCTGGCGACGCTCTGGTCGGTGGCGGACGCGAGCACGGGAAAGCTGATGACGGCCATGTACCGCCAGCACGAGGCCGACCCGACCCTCACGAAGGCGGAGGCCCTGCGCCGAGCGAAGCTCGAGCTCCTGAAGGGCCACCCCCCAGAGGGAGACGAGCTAGAGCCGACGGGCTTCCCACCCCCCTCAGAGGATCCCGAGCCCCCCCCGATGGGTCCACCCCCCCCGCCCGCGAAGCTAGCGCACCCCTACTATTGGGCCCCCTTCGTCCTGATGGGCAACTGGCGCTAGACCGCGACGCGCTCGAGACCTCGCGAGGGGCTCGCGCGAAGTCGCGAAGGCGCGAAGAGGGGGCGCAAGGATCCCGCCTCCCCCTGTCCCACGCTGCGGCCCGAACAGTCCCCGGGGACTGTTGACAGACCGGTTGGTCTGGTCGGCGTGGCGTGGTCATAGCAGCCCCGAACCGGCCCCCAAGCCCCAGGAAAAGCCCCAACAACGATGAAAACCCCAAGCAAAAGCCGCAGCAGGCGCCGTGGAGATGTGGAAAACCGGGAACCCGGTCGGCCGCAGGCCGGCCGGGTTCGTGGTTTTCAAGGCGATGTGGGCAACTCGGTGGTCGGCGCCCGCAGGGCGCGGACCGCCGAGTTGTCCAAGGGGTGTGGACGCGGCGGGGCGCGGGGCCGCAGGCCCCGGAGGCCGCTGGCCCGGGGGCGCAGCCCCGGCGACCGAGGGCTGTCCCCAGGCCGTCCACCACCGCAGCCGCGGGGCATCGCCGGCATCTCCACGGCGCGGTAGCGCCTCGTACCTCCATCGCGCCATCGTCAGCCACGCAAGCGCCAAGCGACCGCCGCTCCTCGACCCGGCATCGAACGAGCGCCTCCCCGAGCACGCGTCGCGCCGCGGCCTGGTTGTGCGCGTTGCACAGAACCCGACCGTTCTCGGCCACGCTCGCGCCGCCGTGGGCCCAGGGCTCCACGTGGTCGAGCGTGAGGAACCGAGTCTCGCCGCACCGCGCGCCGGTCGCGGCGTCGACGTGGCTGCACTGGAGCCCGTCGCGCGCGACGATCGCGCGTCGATCGGCCTTGGAGAACGTCCGCGCCGCCTTCTTCGGCGTCGTGGCCTCCGCCGGCCTCGCCGTCTGCTTCGCCTTGGCCGCGCGCGGCTTGGCCCCGACGCCGAAGCGCTCCTTCAGGAGCTTCGCCTCGAGGAGCTCGAGGGCGGCGTCGAGCAGGCCCTCGACCGAGCGCGCCTCCGCGCTCCGGTGGCTCGCGAGCGCGGCGAGCCGGGCGAGGCGGTCGCGGGTCGCGGCGCTGATGGTGACGGTCAGCTTGTGGCGCTCGGCCGAGAGCGGCGTGACGTCGGCCCGTCGTTCCGCTCTGGGAGCGGGAGCCGAGGTCTCTCGAGCGTCCGTCGCGTCTCTCACGACCGGAACGGTCGATGACATCGGCAGCGACGGCGTCGCCGCCGCCACGCCGCGCGACGGCGCCGGCAGCTTCCGGATGGACGGCGCCACGTCCGGCCGCGGGAACCGCGCCGCGAGCAGCGCCTCGATCTCGCGCTTCGACCTGCCGCACGCGGCGTCGATGAGAGACAGGGCGTTCTCGTCCGTGAGCTTCGCCGCGAGGAGCACGACGCCAGCGAGGTGCAGCCGACCCGCGCGCACCCGCTCGAGCAGGAGCGGGAACCGCCGCGCCGCCCGCGCGGCCTGGATCTTCTTGGCGGCCTCTCCCTCGGACCAGTTGAGCTCGCCGACGCAGTACGCGAACAGCGAGCCGTAGGGCCTCTCGGACCAGGCGTCGGCGCGGTCGACCTCGCCGAGGAGGCGCAGGACGTCGGCCGTCTTCTCGAAGGAGGACGCCGCGTGGCGGGCGAGCTCGGCGAGGAGCGCGCGGGGCTTGGTGGCGTCGGGCTCGGTCTGCGGCGGCGTGACGACGGGGTTCGCCTGCGTGGCGGCTTGCATGGGCGTGCTCCAGGGCATTCCTGCGTTGGAATTCCCTTATAGCACGGGGTCTTTGAGGCAGGCCTTTGCCCCTCCAGGACGCTCCAGGCTCGACGAACGACACCTCATCCACCTCGCGCGGTGGCTCCGCCTCGATCAGCGCGCTGGGCGAGCTCCTGGGGCTGAGCTCGGCCATTCTGGCGGCGATGCGCGTCGTCGGCGGGGTGTCGGCTGGAAAGGCGTCAAGCGAAAAGTGACGTGATTCTGGATTTGTTCGGGTGGTGGTCGAGGCCTCCGTGGGCGCCGTGGAGATGCCGGCGATGACGGGGGGTATGGACGGCCTGGGGACGGCCCTCCGGGCGCGGCGGGCTCCGCCCACCGCGCCCTCCGGCCCGCCCCCGAGGCCGCCCACACCCCTTGGACAACTCGGCGGTCCGCGCCCTTCGGGCGCCGACCACCGAGTTGCCCACATCGCCTTGGAAAACCACGGACCCGGCCGGCCTGCGGCCGACCGGGTCCGGGTTTTCCACATCTCCACGGCGCCTGCTGCGGCTGGTTCTCCCCGGGGCGTTTACATTGCTTTACGTTGCCGTCCCCGGGGGCTGTCGTGAATCAGCTTCACTCAGCCGTCCCCAGGGACTGTCGCGCTCGCCACTCACTCCGCAGTCCCCGGGGTCTGTTGTGAATCAGGTTCACTCAACAGTCCCCGGGGACTGTGAATCGCGCTCACTCCGCCACCGGGACTGTCGCGTGAACCATGTTCACGCTGCTGGCTCAGAAGGTCGGGCAGGAGATCGTGCGGTACTTCTTGGGCTTCTTGTACTTGGTCTTCTTCACCCGCGGGCCCTTCTTCGCCTTCTTGAACTTCTTGTCGTAGGAGTTGCTGCCCTTCGACTTCGTCTTCGTCGAGACCGAGAGCGAGATGCGCTCGCCGTCCACCTTCGGCTGCGGCTGGTCGTTCTTCTCCTCGTCGGGCGTCTCCTCCTCGACCTCCTCCATCACCTCCGCGTGCAGCTCGAGCGCCACGAACTGGTGCTGCGTGTACACGTCGTTGTGCGCGCCGAGCTTCGGGTCCCACGCCGGCCCGTTCGCCCCGAGGTTCTGGATCGCGTAGTCGATGTTCGCCGGGTCGATGCCCACGCTCGCGAAGTGCTGCTGCGCCAGCGCCCGCGCGTTCGCCGCGCGCGCCGCCGCGAGGCTCCCGATCTCCTTGAACGCCGCCGGGTTCGGGACGTGCGACTCGCTCGCCACCACCGTCACCGTCACCTTCGCCTCCGGATCGATCGCCCGGTACTCCGCGATCTTCGCCGCCGCCTCCTCGAGGATCGCCATCACCCCGCTCTGCTGCATGTCCTGCGACTCGTAGTCCGCCGAGTCGAACGTGGAGCCCGCCGCCTTCACGGTCTCGTCGTGCTCCTTCAGCACCTTCTTCGGCTCCTCCTTGACCTCCTCGACCGGCACCGTCGTCGCCTCGTTCGTGTTCACGCCGATGGTCTTGCCGCTCTGCCCCGCGCTCGACTTCTTCGGCGCGATCCCGTCGTGCATCGACGCCACGTTCGTCGCCGCGTCCCCCTCGAGCCCGGCGACCGTCTCCTCCGACACGTCCACGAGCTTGTTGCTCCGGATCGTCACCGTGCACTTCGTCCCGCTCTTCTCCTTCGCCGCGAGCAGGTCGAGTACCCCCTGCTGCTCGTCCCCGCTCAGCTTCTCCCAGTCCGCCTGCGAGCACTTCACCTTCACCTTCTTCAGGTGCAGCGCCTCGATCTCCTCCGGCAGCTCGCCGCCCTTCTTCTTCATCTGCACCGCGGGCGCCGGCGCGCCGCCGCCCTTCGCGTGCATCTGTACCGGCGCCTCCGGGCTCAGCGCCGCCTCGCCCTCGGCGAAGCTCATCCCGCGCAGCTCGTTCCCGCGCGAAGCGCCAGCGGACTCGAGCTGCTCGGCAGCCTGGGGCGCGTTGAGGTCGCGCGAGCGGTTCATGGCGTAGTTCATCGGAGGTCTCCCGTCGTGGCTCGTGAGCGTGACTGGGCGCGCCCGGACCTCTCCCGTGACAGCGAGAGCTTTGCCTGCCCGTGGCGCGTTCCGACCCCTGAGTGCGAGTCTCCACCGTACGGGCGGCCGGCGAGACGACGCAAGAACAAAAGTGAACGGCATTCACTGGCGTGAATGGGCCACATCGTACATCCGGCCAGCGGCCAGCGGGCTCGGCGGGGCCTGGTAGAAATTTCGGATGGTTCAATTTTTTCGCTTCGCGCCCCGGCGGCCCCTCTCCGTCGGGGCGACCGCCGCCCGCTCCTTCCGTTCGTCGGCGGCGTGTGCGAGAAAGCCCCCGCCATGGCCGACGACCTCCAGATCACCGAGCACCTCGTCATCCCCGCCGCGGACCTCGCGTTCGCCGCGGTGCGCTCGTCGGGGCCGGGCGGCCAGCACGTGAACACGACGAGCACGAAGGTCGAGCTCCGCTTCGACCTCGCCGGGACGCAGGCCCTCTCCGAGCCCGTGAAGGCCCGCCTCCGGAGCCTCTGCCGCGGCCGCCTCGACGCTGCGGGCGCCGTCGTCATCACGAGCCAGGACACGCGCAGCCAGATCCGCAACATGAACGACACGCGGGAGAAGCTCGCCGAGCTCATCCGGCGCGCGCTCGTCCCGCCGAAGCGCCGTAAGCCGACGAAGCCGACCCGCGGCAGCAAGGAGCGGCGCCTCGACAAGAAGAAGCAGCAGGGCGAGAAGAAGCGCCTGCGCTCGAAGATCGACTGATCTACCTGCCCGCGCGTGCGCCGCGCCCGCGCCGCGCTACTGGCAGAGGATCGAGCTCTGGTTCTTCACCACCGACCACGACCAGCTGGCGCCGGCCACGCCGTCCGCGTACCCGGTCGTCGTCATGGCGCCGAACACGATGGTCGCCGCCTGGTGGAACGCGCCCGCGTCATCGCTCCAGAGCTCGAGCTTCGTCGGGGTGACGAGGCACTCGAGCCGCACGGCGGACGTCTGCTCGCCCGACACCGGGTCGAAGACCTTCAGCTCGACGGGCGCCGCGGGGGCGGCCACCGGCCACGGCGTCGCGAGCGTGATGCGGCGGAAGAGCTGCGCCGTGAACGCGCCGATCGGCGGGTCCGTCACGACGAACGGGTCGAAGTCCGCCCTCCCGGCGCCCGCGCCACCCGCGCCGCTGCCGATGACGAGGATGTTGGTGATCCCCACCCGCGCGTCGCCCACGGCGAGCGCCCCGGCGGGGTGAGCGCCGACCGCGAGGGTCAGCGACGAGTCGTCGAGCGCGAGCCCGGAGCCAGCGTTCGCGACGAACGACCACATCGCGGTCGACTCGTCCGTCGCCGTGACGCGCAGCGCCGAGGCGTCGAACGACATGCTCAGGACCGGGACCTGCGCGGCGTTCCGAGCCGGGATCAGCTCCAGGCTGGACATCGTGACGAGCGGGGTCGTTTCGGACGGATCCCCGAGCGTGATGGCGGCGAGGCCGACGCCCGCGGTGTCGTAGGGGACGAACGTCGCCCGCGACCAGTGGCCGCCCTGCGTCAGCGTCTTCACGAGCGCCGCGTTCCCGGCGCCGTCCTCGACGACGAAGCTCGCGACGTTCAGCTTCGGCTTGCCCGTCCCCGCGCCGCCGCTGCCCGACCCGACCGCGGTGGTGTTCTCCGTCTCGATCGCGAAGCGCCGGACGATGAGCGTCACGGTCGCGCTCCCGACGGTGCCCGAGATCCCCGTGAGCGTGAGCTCGCCGATGGCCGGGGGCGTCGGGAGGTCGGCCGGGTCGCCGGCCGGTGGGCCCGGGTCGCCCTGCGGGCCGGCCGGGCCGACGTCGCCCCGATCGCCCTTGTCGCCCTTCACGCCCTGGATGCCCTGCTGCCCCTGCGCGCCGGGCTCGCCCTGGACGCCCTGCGTCCCGGGGACGCCCTGGATCCCCTGGATGCCTTGAATCCCCTGGATCCCCGGGTCCCCCTTCGGCCCCTGCGCGCCGGGATCGCCCTTCGGCCCCTGCGCGCCGCTGTCGCCCTTGTCGCCCTTCGGGCCCGTCAGGCCGGCGGGCCCGGTGTCGCCGGGGTCGCCCTTCGGCCCCTGCGCGCCGGTCTCGCCCTGGATCCCCTGCGGCCCGGCCGGCCCAGCCGGCCCCTCGGGTCCCTGCGGCCCCGTCGCGACCGAGGTGATCGCCTCGAGCCCCGTCTCGACCTCGCCGACGCGCGCCTCGAGCGCGGCGACCGTGGCCTGGTCGACGCCGCCGTCGCTCTCGCTGCCACAGGCCGCGGCCGCAGCCCCGATGACGCCCACCACGAGCCACGTCCCCCAACGCTGCATGTCGCCCTCACGTGCTGAAGCTCCGAGCACATTGCCATCGGCGGCGCCATCGTGACAATGGAGCGCGCTCGAAGGGAGGGAGACGGCTTGCACTCCGACGCGACGACCGCCTGCGAGGAGCTCGACGTGCGCGGCGCGCGCGTCACGGCGGACGTCGCCGGGCGAGGCGACGACGTCGTCCTCTGCCTCCACGGCTTCCCGGACACGCGCCGCACCTTCCGCGCGCTGCTGCCGACCCTCGCGCGCGCCGGCCACCGCGCCGTCGCGCCGACGCTCCGCGGCTACGAGCCCGCGACGGCCCGGGGCGCGGCCGACGTGACCGACCTCGTCGACGACGTGTTCGCCACGCTCGACGCCCTCGGCGTGGCGCGCGCGCACCTCGTCGGCCACGACTGGGGCGCCATCGTCGCGCAGCTCGCGGCCGCGCGGGAGCCCGCGCGCGTGCGGTCGCTGGTGTCGCTCGCGATCCCGCCGCTCGGCGCGCTGCCGGCCGCCCTCGCGCGCCGCCCGACGCGCCTCCTGCCGCTCGCGTACATCCTCGGCTTCCAGCTCCGGGCGCGCTCGGTGAGGGCGCTGCTCGCGCGCGACATGGGCGCGGTCGACGCGCTCTGGCGGCGCTGGTCGCCGGGCTACGAGCTCCCCGACGCGGAGCGGCGGGCGCTCCACGCGGCGCTCGCGGCGCCCGGGGTGATGGCGGCCGGGGTCGGCTACTACCGCGACCTCGTCGCGCTCTGGCGGCCGCGGACGCGCGCGCTCCACGCGCTCTCGCGCCGCCCCGTGCGGGTGCCGGCGCTCTACCTCGCGGGCGGGCGCGACGGCTGCGTGCCGGCGAGCGCGTTCGGGCCGGCGCTCGCGGCGACGCGCTTCACCGGCGCGGGCGAGCTCCAGACCCTCGCGGGGGCCGGCCACTTCCTGCACCTCGAGCAGCCCGAGGCGGTCGCGCGCGCGGTCCTCGCGCACCTCGCGCGGGCGGGGCAGGGCGGGGGCGCGCCCTTGCCGTGAGGCCCGCGATCCTCCACGCTCGCGCCATGAGCTCCTCCCGCTGCCGCGCCCTGGTCGCCGCGCTCGTGGCCGCGCTCGCCCTCGTCGGTGGGTGTCGTGACGCCGCTCCGACGCCCGCGCTCGCGCCGGCGGCGACCGCGCCCGCGCCGGCCGCCGACGACGGCGCCGCCTCGCTCCCCGGGCTCGCGCGCCTCGCGGACGACGAGCGCGCGACGGTCCTCGCGACGGTCCGGCTCATCGAGCGCGGCGGCCCCTTCCCGTTCCCGCGGAACGACGGCGTCGTCTTCGAGAACCGCGAGCGCCGCCTGCCGCAGGCGCCGCGCGGCACCTACCACGAGTACACGGTGCCGCCGCCCGATGGGCGCGGCCGCGGCGCGCGGCGGCTCGTGACCGGCGCCCCGCCGGACCTCTGGTATACCCGCGACCACTACCGCACCTTCATCCGGCTCCGCCCATGACCGATGACGCAGCTCCCGCCGAGCTCTCTGCCCTCCCGGGTCTCCTCGAGCCGGGCGCCCCCGCCGTCCGCGCTGCCCGCGCGCTGGACGGGGCGACGCTCCCGGCCGGCGCACGCGTGGCGCGCCTCGACGCGGCGATCCTCGGTGACGAGGCCGCCGTCCACGCGGCGCTCGCCGAGGCGCTCGCGCTGCCCGACCACTACGGCCGCAACTGGGACGCGCTCGCGGACCTGCTGCGCGACGAGGACGTCGTGCAGCCGGGCGCCCCGGTCGTGATCGTGCTCCGCGACGCAGGCCGCGCCTGCCTCGACGCCCCGGAGGCCCTCGACGCGCTCGCGAGCGTCGTGCAGGACGCCGACGCCCACTGGCGCGCCGACGCGGGCGCGGCGCAGGTGGTGCGGCTCGTCCTCGTGGGCGCGGCGCCGCCGCAGCTCGCGCCGGGCGACTTCGCCGCCGAGTGGGTCGACGCGTGGAACGCGCGCGACCTCGAGCGGGTGCTCGCGCACTACACCGAGGACATGGAGGTGCGGTCGTCGTTCGCGGCGCGGCTCGACCCGGCCTCGGGCGGCGTGGTGCGCGGGAAGGAGGCGGTGCGCGCGTATTGGGGGCGGGCGCTCGCCGCGAGCCCCGACCTCCGCTTCGAGCTGCGCGCGGTGTTCCGGGCGCCGGGCGCCGTGACCATCGTCTATCGCAACCACCGCGGCGAGGACGTCGCGGAGACCATGCTGTTCGGGCCGGACGGCCGCGCGAGCCGCGTGCTCGTCGGGCGCTGACCGCGCGCGTCACCCGACGGCGTAGCGCGACTGCACGAGCCCGCTCGGGAAGGCGCGGCTCTCGACGAGCGTGAGGGCCGACCGCGAGGCGCCGCCGCCGAAGAGCGGGATCCCGGCGCCGAGGAGGACGGGGATCCAGGAGATGGTGAGGGCGTCGAGGACGCCCGCCGCGAGGGCAGCGCGGATGACGACCCCGCCGTCGACGTAGACGTGGCCGACGCCTTCGCTGGCGAGCCGCGCGAGGAGCGAGGTGAGCGGCTCGGCGTGGAAGGTCTCGTCGGCGATGGGGGCGGCGGGCGGCCGGCTCGTGAGCACGGCGACGCGCTTCCCCGTATAGAACCAGCCGCCCATCGCGGCGACGACGTCGTAGGTGCCGCGGCCGATGACGAGGGCGTCGACGGTCGCCATGTGCGCGGCGTAGCCGTAGTCCTCGCCCTCGCGGTCGACGGCGTGGAGCCAGTCGATCTCGCCGTTCGGGCCGGCGATGAAGCCGTCCACGCTCGCCGCGATGTAGGCCGAGCACCTCGGCCGCTCCGTCGTTCCCGCCATCGGTTCGCCTCCTGGGTCAGCCCGAGCCTGCCAGAGCGCGACGCGGCGCGCGACGCCATCGCGGTGGGCGGTGACGATCCTTGGCCGGAGGCGAGCGCTTCGGGGTAGCCAGCGCCGCCGGACGGGCCTACGCTCCGGCCGTCCCGGACCTCGAAGTTCCCGTGTCCAAGAGCCCTGTCGCCGCGTCTCTCCTGGCCACCGCCCTCTTCGCCGCGCCGCTCGCGGCGCGCGCCGAGGAGCCGCCGCCGCCGCCGGCCCCGAGCGTCCAGATCACGAAGGCGGCGCCGTCGTGGTCGGGGTTCGAGATCGCCTCGGACGACGGCGACTTCAGCCTCCGCTTCCTGACGCAGCTCCAGGTGGACGCCTACGGCTTCCCGGGTGACGACGCCGGCAACGCGCAGTTCCGCGTGCGGCGCTTCCGGCCGGGGTTCAAGGCGACGGTCTTCGGGGACTACCAGCTGAAGTGGGTGGTGGACCTCTCGGACTCGAAGCTCAGCGTGCTCGACGCCTCGATCGAGGGGGGCTACTGCCCGGAGCTCCACTGGCGGCTCGGGAAGGACAAGGCGCCGTACAGCTACGATCACCTCCAGAGCTCGACGACGACGACGTTCATGGAGCTCGGGCCGACGGCGCAGCTGAGCGGCAACCGCGACATCGGGCTGCAGCTCCTCGGGAAGCTCGCGGACGGCGTGGTGGACTATCAGCTCGGCTTCTTCGACGGCGCCGCGGACAACGCGAACGTCGACGTCGACGTCGACGACCGCTTCGAGCTCGGCGGGCGCGTGACGTTCAAGCCGTTCAAGCCGCTCGGGGTGCCGGCGCTGGCCGACCTCGCGCTCGGCGTGACGGGGAGCTGGGGGAAGGCGCTCGGGACGGCGGCGGCGCCGAACGTCGCGAGCTACAAGACCACGGGGCGGGCGACGTGGTTCAAGTACGCGGCGGGGAGCGACCTCGCGGGCACGACGGTGGCGGACGGCGAGCGGTCGCGCGTCGGCGGGCACCTCGACTGGCGGGTCGGGCCGGTCGGGCTCTTCGGGGAGGTGGTGGTGTCGTCGCAGGATCTGCGGCTCGGCGACGTGACGGGCAGCGTGTCGAACGTCGCCTGGCAGGCGTACGCGTCGGTGCTGCTCACGGGCGAGCGCTCGACGCGGAGCGGGGTCGTGCCGGCGGTCGCGTTCGACCCGCGCGTGGGCGGCTGGGGCGCGCTCGAGCTCGCGGTGCGCTACGGCGAGCTCACGGTCGACGACGCCGCCTTCGACGACGGCTTCGCGAGCGCGGACGCGTCGGCGAAGAAGCTCGGGACGCTCACGGTCGGCCTCAACTGGTACTGGAACCGCGTCGTGAAGCTGCAGCTGAACTACGAGCGCACGAGCTTCGAGGGCGGTGCCGCGGCGGGCGGCGACCGCGCGACGGAGGACTTCCTCGGCGGGCGCCTCCAGTTCAACTTCTGACCGCCGAGGCGGCGTCTTCGGCGTGTCCAGGGTCTGTCGGGAAAAAATCTCGGTATCGGCCGGAAACCGAACTGCCCTGCCGGCCGTACCGTGCCTATCCTCAGCCGGCGCACGTCCCCCGGACGGCCACGCGGGAGCAGCCACCATGAACACCCCGAGCCTCGACCAGGCCTCGCCCGACGCCCTGCGCGCGGCGCTCCTGGCGTCGTTCCGCGACGCCTGGGAGGCCGACGAGCGCCTCTTCGGCCTGCTCGCCTCCGACGCCGCCTACCTCCGCGTGGCCGACCCGCTCCGGCACCCGCTCGTCTTCTACCTCGGCCACACGGCGACCTTCTACGTCAACAAGCTCGTCCTCGCGCGCCTCCTCCCCGAGCGCCTCGACCCGCACCTCGAGGCCGCGTTCGCCGTCGGCGTCGACGAGATGTCCTGGGACGACCTCGACGGCCCCGCCGCCGACTGGCCCGCCCCGGCCGACGTCTGGGCCTACCGCCGCCGCGTCCGCGCCGCCGTCGAGCACGTCATCGCCACCACCCCGCTCCCCGCCACCCTCACCTGGGACCACCCCGCCTGGGCCATCCCCATGGCCGTCGAGCACGAGCGCATCCACCTCGAGACGAGCTCCGTCCTCATCCGCCAGCTCCCCCTCGACCTCGTCCGCCCCTCGCCCGACTGGGCGCCATGCCGCGATCACGCAGGCCCCGCCCCCGTGAACGCCCTCGTCCCCATCCCCGGCGGCCGCGTCACCCTCGGGCGACCCCACGGCGCCCCCGGTCGCTACGGCTGGGACAACGAGTACGGCCACCGCGACGTCGTCGTCCCCCCCTTCGAGGCCGACCGCTTCCTCACCTCCAACGCCGACTTCCGCGCCTTCGTCGCCGACGGCGGCTACCGCGACCGCGCCCTCTGGACCGACGAGGGCTGGGCCTGGCGCAGCTTCGCCGAGGCCGAGCACCCGCGCTTCTGGCGCGCCCCCGAGGGCCCGGACGGCGCCGCCTGGCGCCTCCGCACCCTCGCCGAGGAGATCCCCATGCCCTGGGCCTGGCCCGTCGAGGTCAACCAGCTCGAGGCCGCCGCCTACTGCGCCTGGCGTGCCCGCCGCACGGGCCGCCCCGCGCGCCTCCCCACCGAGGCCGAGTGGCACGCCCTCCTCGCCGTCGCCGGCCTCCCCGACGACGACGTCTTCACCGGCGAGTCCGGCAACATCGCCCTCGCCCGCGAGACGTCGCCGTGCCCCGTCGACCGCCACGCCCACGGCCCGCTCGGCCTCGCCGACGTCGTCGGCAACGTCTGGCAGCACACCGAGACCCCCATCGACGGCTTCGAGGGCTTCCGCGTCCACCCGCTCTACGACGACTTCTCGACGCCCACCTTCGACGGCCGCCACAACCTCCTCCTCGGCGGCTCCTGGATCGCCACCGGCAACGAGGCCACCCGCACCGCGCGCTACGCCTTCCGCCGCCACTTCTATCAGCACGCGGGCTTCCGCGTGATCGTCTCCCCCGAAGCCGTCGAGCACCCCGTGAACACCTACGAGAGCGACGAGGCCGTCGCCCAATACTGCGACTTCCACTACGGCCCCGAGCGCCTCGGCGTCCCGAGCTTCCCGCGCCGCTGCGCCGAGCTCGCCCGCGAGGCCGCCGGCGACCGCCCCCTGCGGAAGGTGCTCGACCTCGGCTGCGCCGTCGGGCGCGCCGCCTTCGAGCTCGCGCGCTTCGCCGACCACGTCGACGCCATCGACTTCTCCGCCCGCTTCATCAAGGTCGCCCACGAGCTCCAGGGCGACGGCGTCGTCCGCTACCTCGTGCCCGAGGAGGGCGAGCTCACGCGCCCCGCCGAGGCGCGCCTCGCCGACCTCGGCCTCGCCGACGTGAGCGACCGCGTCACCTTCCGCCAGGGCGACGCCCACAACCTGAAGCCCCACCTCACCGGCTACGACCTCGTCCTCGCCGCGAACCTCATCGATCGCCTCCACGCGCCCGCCCACTTCCTCGCGCACATCGCCGAGCGCGTCGTCCCGGGCGGCCTCCTCGTGCTGCTCTCCCCCTACACGTGGCTCGAGGAGTTCACCCCGAAGGCGAACTGGCTCGGCGGGAAGCGCGTCGACGGGCGCGACGTCACGACGCTCGAGGGGCTCCGCGAGGCGCTCGAGGGCAGCGGCCGCTTCCGCGCCGTCGGCGCGCCGCGCGACGTGCCGTTCGTCATCCGGGAGACCCCGCGCAAGCACCAGCACACGCTCTCGCAGATGACCGTCTGGGAGCGCCTCCCGGGCTGAACGCCGCGCGGGCCGCGCCTCGCGCCGGGCCTTCCCCCGGTGTATGAAGTCCGGGTGTCCACGGAGAATGTTCCGCGCGAGCGCGAGGGGGCGGGCTGGCAGCGCCTCCTCGGCGCCCTCGACCCCGATCCGGCCGCCGCCGGCGCGGCCTACGCGGCCCTCCACGAGCGGCTCGCGCAGCGCTTCGCGTGGCGCGGGGCGGCCGATCCCACCGCCCTCGCCGACGTCACCTTCGACCGGGTCGCCGAGAAGCTCGACGCGGGCGAGCCCGTCCGCGACGTCGTCGGCTTCGTGCTCGGCGTCGCGCGCTTCGTCGGGCTCGAGGCCGCCCGCGCCGAGCGCGCCGAGGCCGACGCGCGCGAGCGCGAGCGCCGAACGCCCGACGCGGACCCCGCCGACGCCCGCGCGGAGGAGGTGCTCGCCGCCGCGCTCGAGGCGTGCCTCGACGGCCTCCCGGGCGACGAGCGCGCGCTCGTGCTCGACTATCACGCCGGCCGCGGGCAGGCGCGCATCGACCGCCGGAAGCGCCTCGCCGACGCGCTCGGCGTCGGGCTGAACGCGCTCCGGATCCGCGTCCACCGGCTGAAGGAGCGCCTCCGCGGCTGCGTCGAGGCGCGCGCGGAAGAAATCGGAAATGGATCGCGGCGCGGCGTCACCCCGAGCGAGAGGGGGTGATCATGACCGCGTCCGCATCCTTGCCCGAGCCCGAGAGCCGCTTCCGCCGCTATCTCCTCGGCGCGCTGCCCGAGGCCGACGCCGACGCCGTCGAGGCCGAAGCCCTCGGCGACGCGGCCACCTTCGACGCCCTCCGCGTCGCAGAGGACGAGCTCATCGAGGGGTACGCCCGCGGCGAGCTCGACCCGGCCGAGGTCGTCGCCTTCGAGGCCCGCCTGCGCGTCGTCCCCGGCTGGCCGCAGAAGGTCACCCTCGCGCGCGCGCTCGCCGCGCGGGCGGATCGTCACGCCGGCGTCGTCGCCGTGGGCGCGGAGCCGGCAGCCGCCCGAGCGTCAGACCCCGCGCCAGAGTCCCTGCTCGCGCGCGTCCGCGCCTGGCTCTTCCCGGCGCGCGGCGTCCCCGGCTGGGCCCTCGCGGCGGCCATGGTGGCGCTCCTCGCGGTCGGCGCGGCCCTCCTCGCGCGCGAGGGCGGCGGCGCGCGCGTCGGCGGCGGCTCCTACGCCGTCTCCCTCCGCCCCGACGCCCTCCGCGGCCCCGGCGCCGTCATGACCCTCGCGCTCCCCGAGGGCGCCGAGACGGTCGCCGTCGCGCTCGAGCTCGAGCTGCCGGGCGAGGCCCCGAGCTACCGGGTCACGGTCTCGACCCGCGGCGACGCGCGCCACGTCGCTCGCGACCTCCACCCCGACGGCGCGGGCGTGCTCCACGTCGACGTGCCCGCGCGGCTCCTCGCCCCCGGCACCTACGAGCTCGCGGTCGCGGCGGACGCGACCGGCGAGCCCATCGCCTTCTACACCCTGACGATCACCGCCGCGCCATGACGGCGCGAGGACGCGCCACCCGCGCGCTCGCCGCCTGCGGCGTGCTCCTCGCGGCCTGCGTCGGCGACGACCTCGCCCGCGTCGGCGTCGGCGAGGCCGTCACCCTCCCGGTGGCCCCGGGCGCGCCGGCCCGCGTCGCGCTCGCAGCGGACGCAGGGAGCGCCGTGGTCCTCGCGGTCGCGCAGCGCGGCGTGGACGTCGCCGTCAGCGTGAGCGACCCGGCCGGCGCCGAGCGCTTTCGCGTCGACTGGACGGCGGGGCGCGAGGGCGCGGAGCCCGTCGCC
Source organism: Deltaproteobacteria bacterium (assembly GCA_020632715.1). Classification (GTDB taxonomy): domain Bacteria; phylum Myxococcota_A; class UBA9042; order PHBI01; family PHBI01; genus JACKFA01. The sequence goes on along the minus strand of JACKFA010000011.1, from coordinate 97,022 downwards.
TTCACCGCGGACGCCGCCGGCGCCTGGCTCGTGACCGTCGAGGCCGGCGCGCACGAGCCTCCCGCCGAGGTCGTCGTCCGGTGGACGGCCGAGGGACCCGACGACGCCGCGATCGTCGCCGCCCACGCCGCGCTCCGCCGCGGCCGCGACGCCGAGCGCCGCGGGGACGGGGCCTCCCTCGACGCCGCCCGGGTCGCCCTCGACGAGGCGCGCGCCGCGTTCGCCCGCCTCGGCGATCGCGTCGGCGAGGCGCTCGCGACGGACCTCCTCGGCGACGTCACGAAGACGCTCGGGGACCGCGCGGGCGCCATCCCCCTCCGCGAGCGCGCGCTCGCCCTCTTCGAGGCCGCCGGTGACCGCGCCGGCGTCGCCACGAGCGCCCTCGGCCTCGCGAACCTGCGCGACTGGTTCGGCGACATCGACGCGAGCCTCGCCCTCTACGGCCGCGCGCTCGCGGCCGCGCGCGCCGTCGGCGACGCGCGCACGGCCGCCATCGTCACGACCGACATCGCCATGACCCATGACGACCTCGGCGACTACCCGCGCGCGCTCGCCGGCTACCGCGAGGCCCTCGCCGCGCAGGAGGCCCTCGGCGACGACCACGGCGCCGCCTTCAGCCACCAGGGGCTCGGCGCCTGCTACCGCCGCCTCGGCGACGCCGAGCGCGCGGAGGCCCACATCCGCGCCGCGCTGGCCCTCCGCGAGCGCCTCGGCGAGACGCGCTGGGCGGCCGGTGATCACTACGCGCTCGGCCTCGTCCGGCTCGACCTCGAGGGCGATCCCCTCGGCGCCGTCGAGCAGCTCGAGACCGCGCTCCGCCTGCGCGCCGGGCTCGGCTACTTCTCCGACCGCGACCCCCAGGTGCGCGTCGCCCTCGGCCGCGCCCAGGCCGCGCTCGGCCTCGCGCGCGAAGCCGCCGCCACGCTCGAGGAGGCGCGCGCGGAGCTGCTCGCGCTCGGCGTCGGCGCCGGCGACGCCGACCTCGCCCTCGGCGACGCGGCCCTCGCTGCCGACGATCCCGCCGCCGCCCTCGTCGCCTACCGCCGCGCCGCCGCCGACCCCGGCGCTGCCACGCTTCTCAGGAACTCGCTCCGGGCCGAGGGCGGCGAGGCGCGCGCCCTCTTCGCGCTCGGCGACGCCGACGGCGCCCGCGCCGCGGCGGAGGCGGCGCTCGAGCGCGTCGAGACCGTGCGCGAGGGGCTCGGCGAGGGGCTCCTCCGCGGCACCTGGCTCGGGGCGTGGCGCGGGCTCTGCGATCTCCTCGTCGCCATCGACCTCGACGGCGGCCCGGAGCCCGACGTCCCGCGCGCCTTCGCCGACCATGAGCGCGGCCTCGCCCGCGCGCTCCTCGACGCCCTCCATCCGGACGTCCGCGGCGCGCCAGGCGCCGATCTCGCCGCCGTCCGAGGCGCGCTCGCGGCCGATCAGGCCCTCGTCTCCCTTGTACTCGCCGACGACGGCGGCCGCGCCTTCGTCCTCACCCGCGACGGCGCGCGCGTCGTGAAGCTGCCGCCCCGTGACGACGTGCTCGCCGCCGCCGACGCCCTCGTCACCGCGGTCACCGCCCGCGCCCACGGTCCCGAGGGTGAGCCCACCGCCGCCCGCCGCGCCCGCGTGGCCGCCGCCGACGCGCGGGCGCCGGCGCTCGCCGAGGCCCTCTCAGAGCTCCTCTGGCGGCCGCTGGGCGAGCTCCCCGCGCGCGTCGTGCTCGTCGCGGGCGATCCCGCCCTCGAGGCCGTCCTGTTCGAGCTGCTCCCCGACGCCGACGGCGCGCCGGCGATCGAGCGGCACCGGCTCTCGCAGGCCCCGTCGGCCGCCTCGTGGCTCGCGCTCGGGCTCCGGGGTGCTGGGGGCGGGCGCGGCGCGGTGGTCGTCGCCGACCCCGTGTTCGGCGCGGGCGACGCCCGCCTCGCGCCCGATCTGCCCGCGCCCGCCGCGGCCTTCGCGCGCCTCCGCTTCTCGGGCGTCGAGGCGGACGCCGTCGCCGGCGCCCTGGGCGTCGAGCGGCCGCTCACGGGCCTCGCCGCGAGCCGCCAGGCCCTCCTCGGCGCCGACTCACCGCTCGCGGGCGCGGCCCTCGTCCACCTCGCGTCGCACGTGCTCGTCGACCCGGTCGACCCCGACCGCTCGGGCGTGGTGCTGAGCCTCGTCGACCCCGCCGGCGCCCCGGTCGACGGCCTCCTCACCGCGCGGGACGTGCGCGCGCTGCCGCTCCGCGCCGACCTCGTCGTGGTCTCGGGCTGCGAGTCGGCGCTCGGCCGCGCCGTCCGCGGCGAGGGCGTCATGGGGCTCGCGCGCGCGTTCCTCGAGGCGGGGGCGCGGCGCGTGCTCGCGAGCCGCTGGCGCGTCCACGACCGCGGCACGGCCGAGCTCATGCGCCACCTCTACGCCGCGCTCCGCGGCGGCGCCGACCCCGAGGCGGCGCTCCGCGACGCCGCGCTCGCGCTCCGGGCCGACCCGCGCTTCGCCGCGCCCTACTACTGGGCGGCGTTCACGCTCACGGGCCCCTGACGACGGCCCGGTCCGGGGCCCCCGCCGCGATCGTGTGACGATCCCCGTCGCGAGGAGTTCGCCGAACCTTTGCGGCCCGGTGACCGGCTCGTCGCGCGCGTCTGCGATGGTGCACACGCCAAAGAAGACGAGACGAAACCGCACGCGACGCCCGGGGTGAACGACATGCTTCCCTACCTGCTCATCGGCGGCGTCATCGCCGTCACGACGGCCCTCTCGATGGTGGCCGTCATCCGCTTCACGAGCCGCTTCCGGCGCCCACGCCTCCTCGCCGCCCCGACGGGGCGCACGCCGATGGTCACCGTCCTGAAGCCGCTCTGCGGCGCCGACGACGCGCTCGAGCAGAACCTCGAGTCGTTCTTCCGACAGGCGGGCGCCCGCTACGAGCTGGTCTTCGGGGTCGAGGGCGACGACGACCCCCGGGCGCTGCGCCCCGCGCCCCGCTGAGGAGCGCCGCCTCCGGAACCGCTACCCGCTGGTCCAGGCGCGCCTCGTCGTCCATGACGGGAAGCGCGCGCTGAACCCCAAGGTCTCGAACCTGCAGGCGATGTTGGAGTGGGGCGCCTACGACCTCGTCGTCATCTCCGACTCGAACGTCGCCGTCCCGCGCGACTGGCTCGCGCGCATGGTCTCCGAGATGGAGGCCGACCCGGGCGTCGGGCTCCTCGCGAACCTCTTCGTCGGGCGCGGCGAGGAGACGCTCGGCGCCACGCTCGAGTGCCTCCACCTCGCAGGCCCCATCGCGGGCGCCATCGCGGTCACCGAGGAGCTCGGCCCGAACGCGATCGCCGTCGGCAAGTCGGTCATGTTCCGGCGCTCGGTCTTCGACGGGCTCGGCGGCTTCGCCTCCGTCGGCGCCGTGCTGGCCGAGGACTACGTCATGATGCGCATGTTCGCGGCCGCCGGGCTCCGCGTGAAGCTCGCGCCCGTGCTCGTCGACAACGTCGTGAGCCACATCGGCGTGCGCCAGTTCCTCGCGCGCCACGTGCGCTGGAGCCTCATCCGGAGCCGCGTGAACCCGCTCCTCTACCTCGGCGAGCCGCTCGTGAACCCGATGACGCTCGTCGCGCTCGCGCCGGCGTCGGGCGACCTCGCGCCGCTCCTCGCCTTCACGGGCCTCTCGCTCACCCTCGCGCGCGACGCCGTGCAGTGGACGCGGCTCCGCGGGCGGGAGGGGCTCCTCGCGGCGCTACCGCTCGGCCCCGTGAAGGACGCGCTCATGCTCGGCGTGTGGGCGGTGGCGCCCTTCCTGACGCGGGTCCGCTGGCGCGGCCGCAGCTACCACGTCGGCGCCGGGACGCGCCTCTACGCGGGCCAGTCGATGGCCGCCCCCGAGGTCCTCGAGTGGGAGTAGGCCGGCAGGCGGCGACGCAGGCAGAGCCTACGTCGTCGCCCGCGCGCCAGAGCACCGACCAGGTAATCTCCCGTCGCATTCGGCACCAGCGCGCCGTCATCGGCGTCGTTGGTCGTCGTCAGCGTGCTATCAGCACGCCTCCTCCTCCCGCCTTGCCGCTGACAGCGCGCTGGCACCGACTGCTCGGTCCGATCACCTGGTCGGTGCTCTAGAAGGAAGAGCGCGGCCGCCAGGGTGAACCCGGCCGCGTTCCTCATCGGGGAGGCGACGGCTCCCGTTCGCGCAGACCATCCGCAAGAGCTCCCCCTGGATCGCCTCCCGGCGTCGGGCTGAAACGCCGCGGAGGCGCCAGTGCGAGCGCCGGGCCAACTCAGGTGCACCGCGCTACGGGCGGGCGCGCACTCGCAGGGCGTCGCGCGGCCGGGGCGAAATGTCCCATGCGCGCTGTCCCGACGAGGCGGAACGCCCCGCCCGCGTCAGCTCGAGGCGCCCGCGCGCCGGGCGGCCTCGGCGAGGAGGGCCGCGTGGGCTTCGCGCTCCTCACCGGGCTCGAGCACGCAGAGGCAGCGCTTCACCGCGCCGCGGCCAGCGCCCCAGCTGACGGAGCGCTTGAGGGTCACGTCGACGATCACGCCGTGGTCGAGGGACTCGATCTTGCCGTGCGGGACGGCCACGCCGTCGCCGATGTCGGTCGGCTCGACGGCCTCGCGCTCCCCGAGGGCCTTGGCGACGACGGCCTCGTCCAGCTCGCAGAGGCGGGCGACGCCGCGGAAGACCTCGTCGGCCGTCGCCGCGTCGAGCGCCAGGCTGCGAATATCAGGGCCGGAGCGTGATGAGCCGTCCATGTCCTCGATGACCTCCGGTCCCTGTTCTAGTGCCGGCAGCGCGGTCCGACAAAAAAATGCTTGACACCCGGCGGCGTGACCCGGGGCATCCTCAGAGACGGCTCGTACCGTGAAAAGTTGAACCGGAAATCGCCGGTCGCCGCGCCGAGGACGCGCTGCTCGCGCCGCTCGTCGGCCCTGTGGGCCGCCGCGACCGGGGTCGCGCGGGAGCCGCTGGCGGCCTCCGCACGCGCGGTCTCCTACATCCCGCGGATCGCGTCAAGGGGCATCGACCGGGGAATGGAGACGCCTCGTACCCCGATGGTGTAAGTTTCCGCGGGCCCGAGCGTTCGGTGGGGTGGAGCGGCGTGGAGAAAAGCCTCGAGAAGCGGCTCATCGAGCGCTCCAAGCAGGGAGACATGACGGCCTTCGGCGAGCTCTATCGGACCTACGCGCCCCCGCTCATGGCGCGCGTCATCCGCCCGCGCGTGCACGAGCCGGCGGACCAGGAGGACGTGCTCGTCGACACCTTCCGGAAGGCGCTCGAGAGCCTCCCGGGCTTTCGCTGGATGGGCCACAGCTTCTTCTCGTGGCTCGCGCGCATCGCGAAGCACCGCATCATCGACCAGGCGCGCGCCCGCGAGGTCGCCCTCCGCGCCGAGGGGCGCCTCGAGCACGAGGTCGTGGCCCAGCTCGCGCCGCACCTCGCGCGCCCGGACATCCAGGTCCTCGCGCGCGCCAACCGCGCCCTCCTCGGGGGGCGCGTCGACACCATCCTCGGCGCCATCCACCCGCGCTACGCGACGGCGCTGCGCCTGCGCTTCCTCGACGGGCGCAGCCGCGAGGCGTGCGCGGCGGCGCTCGACGTGTCGGTCGCGACGTTCGACGTCGTGCTCCTGCGCTCGGTGCGCAGCTTCCGCGCGGCGTGGATCGAGCGCTTCGGCCTCGAGGAGGGCGTATGAGGGACGGCGACCCGAAGAACGAGGACCGCGCCTGGGCCGACCCGGGCGACGACGCCGCCGAGCTCGCCGCCGCGCGGCACCTCGCGCGCTACCTCGACGGCGACGCCGCCGCCGGCGGGCGCCCCACCGCCGAGGACCTCGAGGTGATCGGGATCTTCGGCGAGCTCGCGGGCGGCGAGCCGCTCCCGCGCAGCGCCTGGGACCGCATCGGCTCGGCCGCGCCCCAGCGGCGGCGCGCCGGCCCGCGGGCGGCCCTCCTCGCCCTCGCGGCCGCGCTCATCCTCGGCGCGGGCGCCTGGCTCTGGCTCTCCGGGCGCGGCGGCGACCTCGCCCTCCCGCCGCCGACCTCCGCCGAGCTCACCGCGTTCGGTGAGGCGCTGCGCCCGGCCGCCGGGACGCCCGCCGACCGCGCGCGCGCCCTCGACACCCAGGCGCAGGCGCAGCTGGCGCGGGTCGTGGCCCACTGGGAGTCCGACCGTGCGCTCTGACCGCCGGACGGCCCTCGCGTGGCTCGCGGCGCTCGTCGCCGCGCTCCTCGTCGCGCTCGCGCCCGCCTGCGACGGCGGCGGCGACGCGCTCCTCGCCGACGCGCAGGCCGTGCGGGTCGCCCGCGACGACGCGACGCGCCTCGAGGCGAGCGACGGCCCCGACGCCGCGCGCGTCCGCCTCGAGGCCGCGCTCACCGCGCTCCCGGCCGGCGACGGCGCCGCGCTCACCGCGCTCCGTCAGGACCTGCGCTTCGCCCTCGGCGCGCTCTCCCTGCGCCACGGGGCCGCCGCCGACGCGCTCGCCCAGGCCGACCGCGGGCTCGCGCTGCCGCGCGACGCCGACGCGCCCACGCTCTTCGTGGCGCGGCTCCAGGCGCTCCGCGGGCTCGCCCTCGAGGCGCTCGGCCGCGCGGACGACGCCGTGGCCGCGCTCGCCGAGGCGCAAGCCATCCACGCGCGCCTCTTCGACGCCATCCTCGCGACCACCCCCCCGGAGACCACCCCGTGAAGACCGCTGTCCGCGTCGCCATCGCCGCGCTCGCCGTCACCGCGCTCGGGGGCTGCGCCGCGGCGCCCTCGAAGGCCCCGCCGCGCGCGCACGAGCCGCCGGCCACCCCGGAGACGCTGGTCGCCTCGCTCGAGGACCGGCAGACCGCCGAGGTGGTCGCGTTCGACAGCGTCAACGAGATGGACGAGCGCTGCGACGCGCTCTGCTACCACCTGCAGCAGATCTGCGGCCTCGGTGAGGCCATCTGCCAGATCGCCACGGCCCACCCGAGCCCCGCGACCGGCGACGCCTGCGTGCGCGCCCGCGACACCTGCGAGGGCACGAAGGATCGCCTCCCGCCCGAGTGCCTCTGCGGCCAGGGCTGAACCGCGCGGGCCGCGGCCCTCAGCCCTGGAGCGTCAGGAGATCGAGGCTCGCGCGCACCTCGCGGCGGCGACGGAACGAGTACCACGGCAGCGACGACAGGATCGCCGCGTAGCGCTCCGCCGTGACGCGCCGCTGGTGCTCGGTCGCGGCGCGGGCCTGCTCGGCCTCGAGCCGGCGCGCGAGCGCCTCTCGCTCCTCGGTGACCCGCGCCCGCTCGCCCTCGAAGCGCACGGCCTCGCTGGTCGCGCGCTCGGCGAGGAGCGTCGCCTTCATGGCGTGCGCGCGGACGCGCTCGAGCTCGGTGAGCCGCTGCTCGAGCCGGTCGTGGAGCAGCGAGACGCGGTCCGAGTGGGCGCGCGTGATGCTCGCGAGCTCGTGCTGCAGCGTCGAGACGAGCGCGGGCAGCGTCGGCGCGTCGCTGTGGTGGCGGTCGCGCACGTCGCGCGGCCCGGAGACGGCGACCAGCTCGACCGGGCGGCGGCGCCCCGCCTCGGTCACCGGCTCGTCGGCGTCGTAGATGATCTCCGCTTCGATGCTCATGCTTCCTCCCCGGGAGCGCGCGCAACGGCGCTCGTGGTGGGGATCCTCGGGCCGCCGCGCCGGACCGTCCAATTTTTGACGCCGTCACGTCCGTGACGCCGCGCTTGTCACAACTTGTCTCGACCCCGGACGGGGGATTGCGCGGGCGCTCCCGGGCGCGAGATGGTGACGATGCGACGCTCGTCTGTCGGGGACGGCTCGCGGTCGGTCCGTGGCGAAGGGCGTGCTCCGCCCGAAGCGAGGATCCCCATGGTCGGCGGCCAGACCCAGATGCAGTCGGAGAAGCGCGACGGCGGCGAGGCGCAAGCCCCCGAGGCCGAGCAGCGCGACACCCTCCGCGGTTTCCTCCGCTCGCTCGACTTCGCGGCGGGCGCCGCGGCGCTCTCGCCCGGCGAGGCTGGCGGCGGCGCGGGGGAGGGGGCCGCGGGGCCCACCGTGCCGCCCGACAAGCTGAAGCGCCTGAAGGGCCTCGTCCCGCAGGCGCTCGCCGAGGTCGGCGCGGCGCAGGGCGCCCCCGAGCCCGAGGCCGAGCGCGCCGCCGCCGAGGCGCCCGCCGCCGAGGCGAAGAAGGACGACCCCAAGGAGAAGGAGGCCGCCGAGGCCGCCGAGGCCGAGGCCGCCGTGCCCGCGGACGACAGCGAGGGCGACGAGCCCGTCGTGGCCGAGGTCGAGGAGCACGACGCGCACGACGAGGCCGACGCCGCCGAGGCCGAGGAGCACGAGGCCGAGGAGCACGGCGCGGGCGTCCAGATGAAGGCCAAGGCGAAGCCGAAGCCGAAGCCGGCCGCGCACAAGCCGGCGGCGCACAAGCCCGCCGCGCACGCCCCCGCGCACCACGCGGCGGCGCCGAAGCCGAAGCCCAAGGCGAAGGCGAAGGCGAAGGCGGCCGTGAAGGCGAGCGGGCAGAAGGCGGCGGCGCCGAAGGCCGGCGCGCCGAGCATCTCCCAGGACCCGTCGAAGCCGCTCTTCCCGGCGGCCCAGAAGCGGGCGCTCCAGTGGACGCGGAGGCACAAGTTCGCATCGAACCCGTTCCTCGTGAAGCGCTACCAGCACGTCATGGGGGAGCCCGAGAGCGGCGCCATCACGGCGGACTTCGTGCAGGCCGTGGCGCGCTTCCAGCTCCGCCACAACAAGGTCGTCAACGGGAAGCTCGGCGGGAAGACCGCGACGTTCATGGGCTTCCTGCTGCGCAAGCGCTACGGCCTCGACAGGAAGGGCCTCATGACGCGCCACGAGGTCCGCTCGGCGCGCGACACGAACCAGCAGGCCATCAAGACGAAGCACCTCTCCTGGAAGACGGTCGGCGACATGCGCGAGCTCCTCGGCCTCCCGAGGAAGGGCGGGCTGAACGCCGCGTTCCTGCGCGGTGTGTCGGGCTTCCAGCGCCAGTACGGGCTGCGCGAGGGCGCGACGCTGAACAAGGGCACGGTCACGAAGATGCGGGCCGAGCTCAGCGACTGGCGGGACGAGATCTACGCCGCCGCGAAGGCCTACGCGGGGACGTCCACGGCCGACGGCCCCGGCGGCGGCAACGTCGCCTGCGCCTGGGCCGTCAACCACGTGCTGAAGAACGCCATCGGCCACGCCATCGGCTCCAACACGAACCTCGTGGACTCGGTCGAGGCCGGGCTCCGGCGCGAGGGGAAGCAGGTGTCGCGCGGCAAGGCGCAGGCGGGCGACGTCGCCTGCATCGGGCACGGCGCCCACGCCCACATCGGCATCGTGATGGGCGGCGGCTCGATCCTGTCGAACTCGAGCTCGAAGGCGTCCTTCTCGTGGTGGTCCGACATGAGCTTCAGCGGCGGGAGCTACCCGGGCGGGTCGCGCTTCTATCGCGTGATGCGCGGGAAGGGGTGAGCGGCCCTCGCGGGCGCTGCCCCGGGCTTTTCCATCGACACGCGGGGCGCGGGCTGCGAAGGTCCGCCGCATGAAGAAGGACGAGATCGAGCAGCAGCCCCTCGACCTCCCCGGCGGCGGGAAGGCCATCCTCGACTGGAACCGGACCCTCTGGCTCCACGGGCCCGACAAACGCCGGCCCGTGCGCGTCGAGGTCACGATCACGCGCCGCGCGGCAGGCCCCATCGTGCTCTCCGAGGGCTTCGAGCAGACCGAGCTCGAGAACTGCGCGTTCCGCGCGGCGCAGGTCCTCAAGAAGGCCGGCGCCGAGCACGTCATGAGCGTGCTCTCCGCCACCGAGCGGCGGGACGTCTACTACTGCCGCCCCCACGTCGGGCTCCTCGGCAAGAAGCCCGCGCGCGAGGCCCTCGAGGAGCCGCTCGAGAAGGCCATGGCGAGCGCGACGCTGCCCGTGCGCGCCGAGTGGTTCGACGACCCAGGCTGGGAGCGCCTCCTCGGGGTGTTCCCGGGCTACGATCCCGGGCAGTGGAAGTCCGACCGGCAGCTCATGGTGCACATGATGAAGGCCGGCGACGCGATCCACACGCGCCGCGTCGTGGCGCACCGGATCTTCTTCCACGAGCGCGAGCACGCGCGCGACTTCCTGCGCGAGATCCGGAAGCTCAAGTTCAAGGCCGACGGTGGCCCCAAGGACGATCCCTCCGGGCGCGTCGTGGTGCTCCCGGAGCGCCTCGAGCCGACGATCGCCACGTGGCACCTGCACCCCGTCGTGCTCGCGGTGAAGGCGGTCGTCGCGCAGTTCGGCGGCGAGTACCACGGCTGGGAGGTCGAGCTCGTGCCGAGCAAGGTGCCGCCGCCGCTCCTCGGGCCGCCACCCTCCTGAGCCGCGCCCCGTCGGGCTCGCGCGCTCCTCGCGCCCCGCTCCGTAGCTCGCGGTTTCACGCGGGCGAAACCGCCCATTGATAAAACTGAACGGCCGGTGAATAGTCGCCGACGCGCCGCGCGCCTGCGCGCCGTCGTCCTCGACCGTGCGCGCCGCGCCAGGGAGAAGCTCCGATGCCCGACCGCCCCGCGATCCCCCGCGAAGGCACCGCCGCCGACGCCCTCCTCGAGACGATGGGCGCCTTCGGCGAGCGCGACGTCGACTACGCCGGCGGCCGCACCTGGTCCCTCGTCTACTGGGCCGGCGAGGCCCACCACCACCTCGTCGAGCGCGCCTTCAACGCCTACATGGCGACGAACGCGCTGAACCCGCTCGCCTTCCAGAGCCTGAAGCGCATGGAGCGCGAGGTCGTGCAGATGACCGCCTCGCTCCTCTCCGGCCCCGAGACGGCCTGCGGCACGATGACCTCGGGCGGCACGGAGTCGCTGCTCCTGGCCGTCAAGACCTACCGCGACCGCGCGCGCAAGAAGACGCCGTGGATCCGGCGCCCGAACATGGTCGTCCCCGAGACCATCCACGTCGCCTTCGACAAGGCCTCCGCCTACTTCGGCGTGAAGAAGCGCGTCGTCCCCGTGCTCGAGGACGGCCGCGTCGACGTGGCCGCCATGCGCCGCGCCATCGACCACAACACCATCATGCTCGCGGCCTCGGCCCCGCAGTACCCGACGGGCGCCGTCGACCCCATCGCGGAGATCGGCGAGCTCGCCCTCGCCGAGAAGCTCCCGCTGCACGTCGACGCCTGCTTCGGCGGCTTCATCCTCCCATGGCTCGAGCGCCTGGGCGTCCCGCTCGAGCCGTGGGACTTCCGCGTCCCCGGCGTCACCTCGATGTCGGCCGACGTCCACAAGTACGGCTACGCCCCGAAGGGCGCCTCCGTCATCGTCTACCGCGACATGAGCTGGCTCCGGCACCAGTTCTTCGCGGTCACCGGCTGGTCCGGCGGCGTCTACATCTCCCCGTCGCTCCAGGGCACGCGCGCCGGCGGCAGCATCGCCGCCGCCTGGGCGTCGCTCAACGGCCTCGGCGAGGAGGGCTTCCTGCGCCTCGCGCGCGACGCGTGGGAGGTCGCCGAGCGCCTGCGCGCCGGGATCCGCGCCATCCCGGGCCTCCGCCTCCTCGGGCGCCCCGACGCGACCATCGTCACCTGGGCCGCCGCCGAGCGCGGCGGGGTCGACGTCTACGCCGTCGCCGACCAGCTCCAGGCCATGGGCTGGTCCGTCGACCGCCAGCAGCGCCCGCCGAGCGTCCACTGCAGCGCCGGCGCCGCGAACCTCCCCGTCGTCGACGACTACCTCCGCGACCTGCGCGCCGCCGTCGAGACGGTGCGCGCGAACCCCGGGCTCGCGAAGGAGGGGGAGGCCGCCGTCTACGGGCTCATGGCGAAGGTGCCGGTCGCGCGCCTCGTGAAGAGCGAGGTCCTGAAGGTGCTCGAGGGCATGTACGGCCCGGGCGACGGCGACGTCGACCTCGCCGCGCAGGACGCCCCCGGCGGCGCGCGCGTCGCCGAGCTCGTCAACCGCTTCGGGCCGCCCGTCCAGGACGCCCTCGACCGCCTCCGCCGCGCGCGCGCCCGCTTCCGCCTGCGCCTGCGCCTGCCGCGCCTCCGCTGACGAAGAACCAGGAAGGAACGAGGTCCGCCGCCATGACCCGCCGCGTCGCCTACCTCCGCCTCGCCCAGGAGACCAACGCGCTCTCGCCGGCGCCGACCGAGCTCGCCGACTTCGCGCGCACGCACCTCGTGCTCGACCCGGGCGAGCTCGCGCGGCGCGTCCGCCGCACGGGGGCCGAGGTGCCCGGCTTCACGCGCAACGCCGAGCTCTCGGGGTTCGCGCGCGCGGTCGCCCGCTTCGGGCGCGGCGAGGTCGAGGCCGTGCCGATCGCGTCGGCCTGGGCGGTGTCGGGCGGGCCGCTCTCGCGCTCGTGCTACGCGGCGCTGAAGGGGCGGATCCTCGCCGGGCTCGCCGCCGCCGGGCCGCTCGACGGCGTCTACCTCGCGCTCCACGGCGCGATGGGGGTCGAGGGGCTCGTCGACCCCGAGAGCGACCTGCTCGCGGAGGTCCGCGCGGCCGTCGGCCCCGGCGTGAAGCTCGCCGCGAGCCTCGACCTCCACGCGAACCTGACGCGCGGCATGGTCGAGGGGGCGGACGTCCTCGCCGGCTACCACACGAACCCGCACCGCGACCACGCCGGGACCGGCTTCCGCGCGGGGCGCGCGCTGCTCGCGGCGGTGCGCGGCGAGGCGCGCCCGACCGTCGCGTGGCGGAAGCTGCCGATGGTGCTCGGCGGCGGCGTGGGGGTCGACCTGCTCGCGCCGATGCGCGCCATCTTCCGGCGCCTCGGCCGCCTCTCGCGGGCGCCGGGCGTGCTCGACGCGTCGCTCTTCATGTGCCACCCGTGGAACGACGACCCGACCCTCGGCTGGGCGACCTACGCGGTGACGGACGGCGACCAGGCCCTCGCGGAGCGCGTCGCCGACGAGCTCGCCGAGCACGCGTGGGCCGTGCGGCACGCGCAGCTCCCGGACCTCCCCGAGCCGGAGGCCGCGTTCGCCGCGGTGCGCGCGCGGACGGGGGCCAGGAAGCTCGGCCCCGCCTGCGTCTGCGACGCCTCGGACGTCGTCGGCGCGGGCGGCACGGGCGAGAACACGCGGCTCGTCCGGGCGCTCCTCGAGGACGGCGCGGACCTCCGGGCGTACGCGCCCATCCGCGACGCCGAGGTCGTGGCGGCGCTCTGGCAGACGCCGGTCGGCGAGCCCGTCGCGGTGGATGTCGGCGGCCGCTTCGACGCGGAGGCGAGCCCGCCGCTGCGCGTCGCGGGGCGCCTCGCGCGGAAGAAGGAGCTGTCTGGCTTCGGGCGGGTCGTGGTCATCGAGAGCGGGCGCCTCGCGCTGTGCGTGACCGAGGGGCCGCCGATGGTGATGAAGCCGAGCTTCTACCGGGCGCTCGGGCTCGAGCCGTTCCGCGCGGACGTCGTCGTCGTGAAGAGCTTCTTCCCGTTCCGCCTCTTCTTCCTCGCGGAGAACCGGCTCACGCTCTACGTGCGGACCCACGGCATCACGGACTTCGACGGGGTCACGCGCCTCCCGCTCGACGGGCCGGTGCACCCGCTCGCGGAGCTGTCCGACTGGCGCGCCGAGGACCAGCGGCGTCGGAGCGCGTGAACGCGCGCGATGGGATAGCATCCGGCCCGTGACCTCGCCCGCTCCCCGCCGCTGGCTCGTCGTCGCCGCGCTCGCGGTGGCGTTCGGCCTCGCGACGCGCGTGGTCGGGCTCGGCGAGAAGCCCGTCTGGCACGACGAGGTCTACACGCGGGCGTTCGTCGCCGGCCACGCCGCGGGCGAGTGGCTCGCGGCGCTCTACCGCGGCGAGCCCGTGACGGCCGGGGAGATCGCGGCCTGGCAGCGCCTCGACGACGGCGGCGACGCGCTCGGCACGGTGCTCGCGCTCGCGCGCGACGAGCCGCAGCACCCGCCGCTCTACTACCTGCTCGCGCGGCTCTGGGAGGAGGCTTTCGGCGACGGGATCGGCGCGCTCCGGGCGCTGTCGGTGCTGGCCTCGCTCCTCGCGGTGGCGGCCGCCGCGTGGCTCGGGCGCGAGCTCTTCGGCCCGCGCGGCCCGCCGGCCGCGACGCCGCTCGTGGTGGCGCTCGTGGGGCTCTCGCCGTTCCTCGCGCTCTACGCGCAGGAGGCGCGCGAGTACGCCCTCTGGAGCGCGCTCGTGCTCGCGACGACGGCGGCGCTCCTGCGCGCGCTCCGCCGGGTCGACGCGGACGCGCCGGCGAAGGAGCGCGCCCAGGCCTGGCTCCTCTACGCGGTGCTCACCGCGCTCGCGCTCTACACCTGCTTCTCGCAGGTGTCGGTGATCCTCGCCCACCTCGGCTTCGTCGGGTGGCGCGCGCGGGGGCGCCTCACGCGGGCCGCCTGGGAGGCGGCGCTCGCGCTGGGCCTGGCGGGGCTCCTCTTCCTGCCGTGGGCCGTGCTCCTCGGCGAGCACCTCGAGGCGTTCCGGGCGTCGATGAGCTGGTCGTCGGACATCGTGGTGCCGCGGGCGCAGGTGCTCGGGACGCTCGCGGTGAGCGTGAGCCGGCCGCTCGTCGACCTCTGGGCGGAGGTCGGCTCGGCGCCGTCGGTGGTCGCGGTCGCGGCGGCGGTGGCGGTGGTCGGCTGGGCGCTCGCGGGGGTCGCGCGGCGCGGGCCGACGGGGGCGCGGGCGCTGCTGATCCTGCTCGTGGCGCTGCCGATCGGGCTCCTGCTCGTCCCGGACCTCGTCGTGGGCGGGATCCGCTCGTTCTCGACGCGCTACCTGATGCCGGCGCTGCTCGCGTGCCTCGTGGCGGTCGGGTGGCGGGTGGCGGTCGTCGCGGTCCCGCGGCGGCGCGCGCTCGTCGCGGGGGCGCTCCTCGCGGTGGTGGCGGCGAGCGCGGTGCGCACGATGGCGCCGCCGGTGCCGTGGACGCGCGGGCTCTCGACGGGGCTCCCGGCGGTGGCGGCGGCCGTCCGCGCGGAGCCGCGGCCGGTCGTGGTGGGCGACCGGGAGCGGCACCACCCCGGGAACCTGATGGCGCTCGCGACGATGGTGCCGCCGGAGACGCCCTTCGTGCTGCTCGATCACCCCGTGCGGGACGCGCTCGTCGCGCGCCTCGGGGCCGCGGACGCAGGCGCGTGGCCGCTCGTCGCCGGGGTGGCGCCCGATCGCGCGGTGTTCCTCTACTCGCCGGTGCCGCAGCTGCGCGAGGCGATGGAGCACGCCGCGGGGCGCGCGATGACGCTCGTGTACGAGGACCTCTTCGTGCAGTGCTGGCGCCTCTCGCCGCCCTGATCCGCTGCATCGTGCCAAGTGCCTGTTCCGAAGGGGAAACCACGGAGGCACGGAGGCACGGAGGGTTCAGTGGAGCAACGAGACCGGCCTCACGAACGGGCGCCGAAGGCGGTCGATCCGCTGAGCCCTCCGTGCCCCCTCCGTGCCCCCTCCGTGTCTCCGTGTCTCCGTGGTCGCGTTCCACGAAGCCCGTGAGGCCCCAGAACCCTGGACTCTAGGGCACCGCCCGCCGCTGCAGCCAGTCGGCGTTGTCCTGCCACTGCGGGCGGTCGCCGTCCTCCCCGTCGGGGCCGTCGCCGAGGAGCCCGTCGTACCACGACCAGAGCGGCGCGAGCGTGCTCCGCGTCCAGCGCGACGTCGTGACGCGGCGGATCTCCGTGCGCGCCGGCAGGTCGCTCGTGACCGGCCCCACGAGCTTCTCGCTGCAGTTCGGCCACAGGTTCAGGTAGAGCCGCATCGGCAGGTGCGGGATCGGCGTCGGCCGCCCCGCGCGGCGCCGGTGGATGAGGCGCCCGTCCGCGTACCAGCGGATCTCGTCGACGTCCCACTCCATCGCGTAGGTGTGGAAGCCGTCCGCCGCGTCGAAGCCGAGGTCCACGAGCACCGGCGTCCCGTAGAAGCCGTAGTTGTAGAGCGCGCCGTCCTCGCCGGGGTTGTAGTACACGTTCACCAGCATCTTCGTCGTGTCGCGCCCCATGAACTCCGTGTCGATCTCCTGCCACGGGCTCAGCCGGTGCAGGAAGAAGCCCGTCAGGAGCCCCGACCCGCGCGCCGCCTTCATCTCGACCTCGAAGCGCCCGAGCCGATAGGCCGCCGCGCTCTCGGGCTTCGTCGCGATCGAGCCCGAGAAGTAGAGCTTGTCGAGGTTGCTCGGGCGGCCCCCGAGCGTCGCCCCCGGCTTCGGCGTGAGCTCGAGCGCCACGCCGCCGCCGTCCATCGCCACGACGTTCTCGGGCCGGAACTCGGCGAGGTTACAGGGGAACGTCGACTGTAGCCGGTCCCAGTGGTCGCCGTCGAGCGGCGCGAGCGCGTCGTCGCGCGTCGTCTCGAACGCCCCGCGCGGCCGCGACCAGCGCCCCTCCGCCCCCGGCGTCTCGCAGAAGCCCGGGATCCGCCGCGCCGGGACCACCCACGGGTAGTCGTCGAAGCCGAGCGCCTTGCACGCCGCCGGCGCCACGTCGAGGCGCGTCGCGCGGCTCGCCGCGAACCCGCCCACGAAGAGCCCGACCACGCCGAGCCACACGAGCGCCCGCACCGGCGCCTTCTTCTTCGGGAGCGCCATCCTCACCGTCCTCCCCACGAGCGCCGCGATCGCGCGCAGACGCCAGGTCTCCGGGATGCTGACCACCGGCGTGAGCGCGACCCCCGTCACGCCAGCGCCGCGCCCGCCGTCGCCGTCGCCGTCCGGGACGCCGGTCGCCGCAGCGCGCGCGCCGGGCGAGGCCCTCACGACCTCGGCCGCGCCGCCGTCCGCGGCGAGCGCGAGCCCGGAGGGCGGCCCGTGGCCGACGAGCGCGCGCATCGCCGTCGCGGACGCCGCCAGCGCCTCGCCCATCGCCCCGCCGCCCCGCCCCCGCCGCGGCCCGCGCGCGATCCGCGCCGCGCGCGCCACCGCCTGCCACGTCGAGCGGCCGGCGACGAAGTCCGCGAGCCCCACGAGGACGCCGCTGAGATCGAGGTAGAAGGCCACCGGATAGCTCGCGACGACGACCAGCGCCGTCGACCCCGTGAGCATCCCGAACCCGAGGAGCCCGACGAGCAGCACCGCGAGCGGCGCCAGCACCGCGACGAGCCCGACCGCGAGCCCGACGTCCGGGAGCGGCAGCGCGATGCTCGCCGCCGGGTCACCGAGGAGCCCGCCCAGCACGACGTTCGCGGCCATGAGCGCCGCCGGCGTGAACCACGCCGCGAGCACGGCCGCCTCCGACGCGCGCGTCGCGAGGCCGCGCGTGTGCTGCGTGCGCGCGACCGCGACCGCGACGCCCACCCCTACGGCCACCGCGGCGAGGGTCGCGCCGAGCGGCAGGTTCGCCGCGAAGACGGCGCCGATGACCGCGTGGAGGGCGAGCACGCCCGCGGCCATCAGGTAGTGGAGCCCGTGGAACCAGAACTGGAGGCGGTCGCGGAGCCGCAGCGGGGCGCGCCGGAGGAGGGGGAGGTGGCGCAGGAAGGCGTCGGTGTGGCCGTTCGCCCAGCGCCGGCGGCGCGCGATGAAGCTGTAGAGGTCGGGGGAGACCTCCTCGTCGCTGCCGCCGCGCGGGTCGGCGACCGCGCGCACGCCCTCCATGAAGAGCGTGTAGCTGAGGTCGATGTCCTCGGTGATGCAGCGGCTCCGGAGCGGGTGGCGCGCGAGGAGCGGCGTCTCGATGACGAACGTCGTGCCCGTGAGGAACACGGAGAGGCCGTGCTCGCCGAAGGCGGCGTTGAAGACCTCGCAGCCGACGTGCTGGTGGAGCGAGTCCCAGAGCGCGAAGAGGCCGTCGGCGGCGAGGCCGGCGCGGCGGCCCTGGACGACGGGGGCGCCCGTCTCCGCGAGGCGCGCGGCGGCCGAGCGGAGCCAGTCCGGGTGGGCCTGGTGGTCGCAGTCGAGGATCGCGGTGAGCGGCGTGTCGAGGTGCTGTACGACCCAGTTGATCTTGTCGGCCTTGCCGTCGACCCCCGTGAAGGCGACGGACACGCGGCGTGGGCCGGCGAAGCCCGCCTCGGGGCCCGCGGCGAGCAGCTCGGCGACGTCGCCGTCGCCGCCGTCGCGCGCGCCCGGGAAGGCGGCGAGGAGGTGCGGCCAGGAGGTGTCGTCGCGGTCGCGGACGAGGAGGTGGACGGCGACGGGCGCGGGCGTGTCCTGATCGAGGAGGGACTGGATCGCGCGGAGCGCCATCACGCCTTCGTTCCGGGCGGGCACGAGGACAGAGACCGCGCGCGGCGCGGCGTCGGACGCCGGGGCGGGCGCGCGGCGACGCCGCCGGAGCCGGCCGACGAGGAACACGGCGGCTGCGGTGTAGAGCCCGGCCGCGTAGATCGCGAGCGGCACGATGAGGACGAGGCAGAGGACCGCGAGCGGGCTCATCGCGCCGCCCCCCGTCGCGTCGCGGCGGCGGCGTGGTGGCGGCCTCGTTGTCGGTCGACGGCGGTCATCCGGCCTCGGCGCGGGTGCGTGCGGCCCGCCACCCCGACGGCGGGCGGCGGGATGGTGGCAGATGGGGCCGCCGGAGTCGACCCCGGAGTCGGCGGTCCGGGGCAGGGCGGGAAACCGCGGCGCCCGCTCCAGAAAGTCGGAGGGCGCCTCGCGCGCGGGCCGCGGTCCCCGCTGGCACCCATCCCATCTGGAGGCGCCATGACCGCGTCCTTGGAACCCCGCCGCTCTCTCGCCCTCGTCCTCGTCGCCGCGATCGCCCTCCTCGCCGGCTGCCCCGGCGGAGACACCGGGGGCGAAGGCACCTCCCAGGTCGACGCCTGCCTCGACCGCCAGCTCGGCCCGGGCGAGGTCGACGTCGACTGCGGCGGCCCCTGTCGCCCCTGCGCCGTCGGGCGGCGCTGCGGGGCCCCCGCGGACTGCGCCTCCGGCGTCTGCGGCGGCGCGGCGACCTGCCTCCCGGCGACCTGCGCGAACGGCGTCCAGGACCTCACCGAGGCCGGCGTCGACTGCGGCGGCTCCTGCGGCGACTGCCTCGGCGCCCCCTGTCAGGCCGACGACGACTGCGCGAGCGGCTTCTGCGGCGCCGCCGGGTGCACCGCCGCGTCGTGCCTCGACGGCGTCGCGAACGGTCGCGAGTCCGATCGCGACTGCGGTGGCGACTGCGCCGGCTGCCCGCTCGGGGGCGCCTGCCGCGTCCACGCCGACTGCGCCGACGGGAGCTGCGCCGGCGTCCAGTGCGTCGCGCCCTCCTGCGCGGACGGCGTGCAGAACCAGGGAGAGCTCGGCGTCGACTGCGGCGGCCCGTGCGCCACGTGCGCCTGCGCCGACCCCCGCTTCGTCGGCGACGGCTGCGATCGCTGCGCCGACGCGCGCTTCACCGGCCCCGAGTGCAGCGACTGCGCCGACCCGCGCTTCGCGGGCGCCGAATGCGAGGCCTGCGCGAACCCGCGCATGGTCGCGCCCGACTGCGACGCGTGCCGGCCCGAGTACGCTGGCGACGCCTGCGAGCGCTGCGCCACCGGGCACCACGACTGCGGCGGCGCCTGCGTCCCCGACGACGACGTCGCCACCTGCGGCGCGCGCTGCAGCGCCTGCCCCGACTCGGCCCACGGCGACCCCGTCTGCACGGCGGACGGCGAGTGCGCCCTCGACTGCGACGTCGGCGCGCACCTCTGCGGCGCCGACTGCGCCCCCGACGACGACGTGACCCGCTGCGGCGCGAGCTGCACGCGCTGCCCGACGGTCGATCACGGCACGGCGCGCTGCGTCGCCGGCGCCTGCGCGCCGGCCTGCGTCCCAGGCTACCACGCCTGCGACGGGCGCTGCGTCCCCGACGACTCGGCCACGGCGTGCGGCGCCGCGTGCGCGGTCTGCCCCGGGGCCTCCGGCGCGCGCTCCGTCTGCGAGGGCGGCGAGTGCGGCCTCACCTGCCTCGACGGCTACCACGAGTGCGGCGGCGCCTGCCGCGCCTCGGGCGACGTCGCGACCTGCGGCGGGCGCTGCGAGCCCTGCCCGGCGCCGACGCACGGCGCGGCCACCTGCGAGAGCGGCCAGTGCGCGGTCGCGTGCGACGCCGGCTACCGCGCGTGCGGCGCCGACTGCCTCCCGGCCTGGGACGTCACCTGCTCGGGCCGGCCGGCGTGCGCGGACCACCTCGCCTGCGGCGCCGACGAGATCTGCGGCGCGTGGGCCGTGAGCGGGACGAGGGTGTGCAGCGCCGTCTGCCGGGGCGACGCGGAGTGCGGGGCGGGGCAGATCTGCACGAAGCTCCCCGGGAGCGCGCAGCTCGCGTACTGCCAGGCGCTCGCGCCGGGCCTCGGCGCGGCGGGCGCGGCGTGCGCGCTCGACGCGCAGTGCGGGAGCGGCGGCTGCTACGACGACGCCTGCATGGCCTCGTGCGCGACCCCGGCGGACTGCGCGGGCGCGGCCGAGTGCACCGCGTTCGCGGACGCCGCGTCGGCGACGCGCCTCGTCGCGATGTGCGCGGCGACCGGCAAGCTCGACGTCGGGGCGGCGTGCTTCGCCGCGAGCCAGTGCGCGAGCGGGTGGTGCGAGGGCTCGACCACGACGCCGGCGACGTGCCGCACGACGTGCGTGGCCGACGCGGACTGCGCGACGGGGGAGCGCTGCCTCGTCGTGAGGCTCGGAGACGACCCCGCGCCGGGCGCCTTCGGGATCTCTGGTGAGGGGCTCTACGACGGCGCCGCGATCTGCTCGCGCAACGCGCAGGTCCTCCCGGCGCAGACCGGCGTCCCGTGCCTCCGCGACGCCGAGTGCGGGTCCGGACAGAAGTGCCGCACGGAGGAGCGGGTGATCGACGGGAGGCGCACCGTGCGGCGCCTCTGCAGGGCGCAGTGACCCGCGGCGCCGCGCCCGTCAGCCGTCGATGATGCCGGCGAAGCGCGGGTCGGCGCGCATCGCGGCGAAGTCGCCGTGCTCGCGGAAGTAGGGGGCGTAGTCCGGGTTCCCCTCGAGCGCGGCGGCCATGGCGGGCATGAAGGCGTCCGCGTCGCCGACGAGGGCCGTGGCCCAGGCGACGAGGTAGTGGCGCCAGGGCGTCGGCTGGCGGTCGGCGGCGTCCTCGACGTCGCGGCGGGCGGCGGCCGGGTCGCCGAGCATGAGGCGGGCGTAGCCGCGCAGCTCGAGGCCCTCGGGGTGGCCGTTCATCGCGATGAGGCGGTCGAGATCCGGGATGGCCTCGGCGTAGCGCCCGAGCTCGTTGACGAGGAGCTTCGCGCGCAGGTGGTAGGGGCCCGGGTGGTCGGGGTGGAGGGCGATGGAGGCGGCGTAGTCCTCGACCGCGCCCTCGGGGTCGCCGAGCCCGCCGCGGCACATGCCGCGGTAGAAGTGGTACTGCGCCTGGTTGACGGGCGGCTCCATCGCGATGGCGTGGCCGTAGTCCTCGGCGGCCCCCGCGAGATCGCCGCTCCGCTGGCGCGCGAAGCCGCGCTGCGCGTACATCGTGACGTAGCGCTGGCGGAAGTGGTCGTCGATGGCGAGCCCCTCGGTGAACGCCTCGATGGCGTCGTGGAAGCGCCCCTCCTGGATGGCGGCGTCGCCCCGGGCGAAGAGCTCGACGAGCTTGTCCCACGCCCCCGGGACCGTGTGCATCGGCCGATCGCTCATGTCTCACCTCCTTCGGACGCCGGTTATAGCCCGCTTCCCGGCGCGTCGCGAGCGACCCATTTGGGGTAATTTGCCTCGCCTTTGTGGGGCATATTGCCTCGCGATCGTCGCTGGGCCGCGTCGACGGCGGCCGCGCGGCCCGGAACGCGCCTTGCACGCGCACGGCCGCGCGTCGACCCCCACCGGAGGCCCTCATCACCGCGCTCGTCACCTTCCTCGACCGCCACTTCTGGATCGTCGTCCTCGCCGGCCTCGCGCTCGCCGCGTCGCAGGTCGCCGGCATCGTGAACGACGCCATCGCCGCCGAGTGGCTCACGGCCGCGCCCGCGCCGCCGCCCGAGGTCCTCGCCGCGGCCGCCGCGCCCGCCGATCTCGGGGGCCGCGTCCCGGCCGACGTCGACGCTTCCCGCGTGCTCCTCGCGCGCCGAGTCTTCAACCTCGACCCGCCGAAGCCGCCGGCGCGGCCCGAGCCGAAGGCGCCGGAGCCCGTCGCGGAGGCCGAGCCCGACGGCGCCGAGCTCGCCGAGACCGAGCTCCCGGTCGACCTCGTGGGCACGATGGTCCGCGAGGCCGGCGCCCTCGCGGTGCTGCGGCTCGAGGGGCGCGTCAAGCTCGCGCGCGTCGGCATGACCATCCTCTCGGGGCGCGCGACGGTCGTCGACATCGACCCGCGCTGGGTCGTCCTCGAGGAGAACGGCAAGCACACGGTCCTCGGCCTCTGGGGCGAGAAGCGCACGAAGCCCGCGCCGCCCGTGGTGCGCGCGCCGCCGCGCGCCGCGCGCTCCCGCACCAGCGCGGCGCGCCGGCGCTCGATCTACCGCGCCGTCCACCGGAAGGGGGGGCGCCGCTACGAGGTCGACGCGCAGGCGTTCCAGCAGGCGATCGGCGGCGCTCAGCAGCTCGCCGCCGAGCTCCGCACGGTGCCGGCGACCTCCGAGGGGCGGGTGACCGGGATCCGCGTCACGTCGGCGCGCGTCGGCGGCGCGTTCCGCGCGCTCGGCCTCCGGAGCGGCGACGTCATCGAGCGCGTGAACGGCCGCGCCGCGACCGGCACCTGGGCCATCAGCACGCTTCAGCAGCGCGCGCTCGGGACGGGGCAGACGACGGTCGAGGTGAGCCGCCGTGGCCGCCCCGTGACGCTCACGTGGACGATGAAGTGAGCCCCGCGTTGGCGCGTACGCGCCCGCGCAGGAGCGCTCTAGCAGCTAGGCGTCGACCTCGGCGAGCACGTCGTCGAGGAACGCGAGGAAGGCCCGCAGATCGCGGTCTACGGCAGGCCACACGCGCGCCGTCGCGCTGACGACGTCGCTGAGCCGCGTCGGGTCCCAGGCGACGGCGTAGGCGTGGCGGACGAAGTGGCGGAAGCGCAACAGGACGGCGAGCTCGTCGGCGGTCCTCGCCGCGAGCACCGCGGGCCGCAGACCGGGCAGCTCGAGGGTCATGTCCGAGAGCAGCGCCTGATGGCTGTCGCGGCCGCTTGGGAGCGATCCCTCCAGCACCCGACAGATGCGCTCGAAGAGCGTCTCCAGCGCGGTGTAGAGCTGGTGGAGGACGATCGCCGCGTAGCCGAGCAGCACCGGGTCGTCGCCGCGTTCAATGGCGTCGGATCGCCCGGCCAGATCGGCGCGGAGAGCGTCCGCCGCGCCGAGATCGCGCAGCACCTCGGCCCGGAGGCGGAGGAGCGCGGCGCGATCAGTGGACATCTTCGCCCTCGGCCTCGATGTGCTCCCGCAGCGACGCCGGGGCCCGGGTGAGCTCCACCAGGTCGACGGCCTCCCCGAGTAGGCGGCAGAGCTGGTCGACCGCCTGAAAGTACGCGCCACCCGTGATGTGGTCGACGTAGATGTCCACGTCCGAGCCCTCGTCAAAGGCGTCGCGCGCGAGCGACCCGAAGATCCCGACCCGAGACGCCCCGAAATCGCGTCTCAAGCGCGCGGCCGCCTCTGGCAGGAGCGCTCTGAGCTCCGCCGCTCGCGACGCGAGCGCGGAGCGTCGCGAGCGCTCCCGGGCTCGGTAGGCGGCCGCGTATCGCTGCGCTTTTGTGTCGAGGTCCATCGGGACGAGACTAGCCCCAGTGTTCGGTTGGGTCCACACACCCTCCCCGGTGCTCGACGTCCCTCGGAGCGTTGGGCAGCCTCGACGTGGTCCAACCACGCCTTCGACTGCCGCCTTCCGAGGGACGCCGATCACTCGGCGACGGTGAGCGGACCCAACCGAACGCTGGGGTCAGCCCCAAAGTCCGGTTGCCGGTCAACCCGGGGGCGCCGCGCCTTGCAGCCGCGCCGTGACGCTCACGTGGACGATGAAGTGAGCCCGGCGTTGGCGCGGATGGCGTCGCGGAGCCACGCCGCGAGCCCGGGCGCGCGCGCCTCGTAGCGCGCGGCGAAGCGCGGGTCGCCGACGTACATGTCGGCGAGCCCCGCGTGCATGGCCGTCGAGCACGGATAGAACCAGCGGTCGATGTGCGCGCGGTGGCGCTCGGCGAGCGCCTGGGCGTCGGCGGCGTCGGGGGCCACACCGCGCGCGCACGCCGCGCCGAGGGCGGACTCGAGCGCCTCGAGCTCGGCGCGCATCCGCGCCCAGTCCTCCGGGCCGTAGCCCTTCGTGCGCCGCGCCGACTCGCGGAAGGCGTCGGTGTGTCCCCAGCGCTCGCGCGCCTCGGCGCCGTGCTCCTCGGGGTCGAAGCCGTCGAAGAGCGCGCTCGGATCGTGCTCTGCCATGTCCCGTCCGTCCTTCATCGCGGTGATGGTGCGCTCGACGGCCGCGAGCGCCCCGTCGAGCTCGGCGCGTCGCAGGACGAGCGCCTCTCGCCACGCCTCGAGGGCGGCGAGGCGGTCGCGCGCGGGGTCGTCGAGCGTCGCCCGGATGGCCTCGAGCGGGAGGCCGAGCGCGCGGAGGACGAGGATCTCCTGGAGCCGCGCGAGCTCGGCGGCGCCGTAGAGGCGGTAACCGGCGTCCGTCCGGGCGGACGGCGTCAGGAGGCCGATCGCCTCGTAGTGATGCAGCGTCCGCACCGACACGCGCGCGATCCTCGCCACGTCGCCCACCGTGTGCGTCGCCTCCGCCGCGGTGCCCATCGCCTCGACCTCCTCGCGGCCGCGCCGCGCGACCACTAGCAGCGCTCGGGGAAATTCGGACCGAGCCAGGCGCGGCGTCGTGGTCGCAGGTGGCTCCGCGGGCGGGAGCGTACCGACGCGACCGACGAGCGGAGCCGCCTGAGACCACGAGCGCGCGCCTGGCGACGCGAGCGCTGCCAGGAGACCGCGTCGGCCTCACGCCGCGTGAGGGTCAAGCGGGAGGAGGCGACTGCCCGGACGACGGCGACGAGCCGGTTCTGCTTCTGACCGACCTCGGCCGCGTCGTCGCGCGGGGAGCGCGGAGCGTCGAGAGGCGGGGACTGGAGCCGTCGCGACGACCGCGCGCTCTCCGTGCTCCTCCGTGTCTCCGTGCGTCCCCGCTGCGTTCCTGGACCGCTCGTGCGCCTCAGGACTCACGCGGCGCGCCGCCGTCTACTTGCAGACCTCGTAGGGCGAGACGTACGGCCCCGGGATGAACGTGGTCAGCCCCTCGAAGCAGTCGCGTCGACGCCGCCCGCTGAACGCCGAACACGTTGTTTCCGGATCGGTGTACGAGAAGACGAGGGCGTCCGGCGTCGGCTGCGACCAGGTCCCGCGCCCGGCGCCCCGGGCCGTGATGCTGCGTTCCCCAGAGGATCGCGTCGCCACGCGCCGGGGAGAGTGCACATGCGCACGCGGCGGTGCCCGTGCCCGTGCAGCGCCGCACGGCACGTCCCCGAGCGAGGGATGGGCCGTCGCGCACGGATCGCCGCCAGCGGTCGATGTGCGACAGCGGTGGCGCGTCGGCGAGCGACGGCGTCGGCGGCGCGGGGGCCGCGACACGCGCGCGCACGCGCGCCGGGAGCTCGATGTCCACCGCCACGAGCTCTTCGCGCATCCGCCGGCGCCGATGCCTTCCAGCGCCGCGCCGCGCGCCCGGACCGCCGTGCGCGTGCCGTGTGTCCGCCGAGCGCGTTGCGCCATCGCGTAGACCCGTGGGCCGTCCAGCCGCGCGCGCGCGCCGTGCTCTGCCATGTCCCGTCCGTCCTTCATCGACGGTGATGGTGCGCTCGACGGCCGCGAGCGCGCGACGTCGAGCTCGGCGCGTCGCAGGACGAGCGCCTCGCCGCGCCACGCCTCGAGGGCGGCGAGGCGGTCGCGCGGGATCGTCGAGCGTCGCCCGGATGGCCTCGAGCGGGAGGCCGAGCGCGCGCGGAGGAGAGGATCTCCTGGAGCCGCGCGAGCTCGGCGCGCCGCCGTAGAGGCGGTAGCCGGCGTCCGTCCGGGCGGACGGCGTCAGGAGGCCGATCGCCTCGTAGTGATGCAGCGTCCGCACCGACACGCGCGCGATCCTCGCCACGTCGCCCACCGTGTGCGTCGCCTCCGCCGCGGTGCCCATCGCCTCGACCTCCTCGCGGCCGCGCCGCGCTCGACGACTAACAGCGCTCGGGGAAATTCTCCCGTCGCCAGGCCAGGCGCGTGGTCGAAGGCAGGCTCCGCTCGCGAGGTCACGTACCTCGGGTACGCTCCCGCCTCGCGTAGCCACCTGCGACCACGACGCCGCGCCTGGCTCGGTCCGAATTTCCCCGAGCGCTGCCAGGAGACCGTACGGCCTCACGCCGCGTGAGGGTCAAGCGGGAGGGCGACTGCCCGGACGAAGGCGACGAGGCCGGCTGCTTCTGACCGACCTCGGCCGCGAGCTCGCGCGGGGAGCACGGAGCGTGGAGAGGCGGGGCGGAGCTCGCGACGACCGCGCGCTCTCCGTGCTCCTCCGTGTCTCCGTGTCTCCCCGCTGCGTTCCTGGACCGGCTCGTGCGCCCGCCCTCAGGACGGCCGCGCGCCGTCTACTTGCAGACCTCGTAGGGCGAGACGTACGGCCCCGGGATGAACGTGGTCAGCCCCTCGAAGCAGTCGGCGTCGACGCCGTGGCCGCTGAACGTGGCGAACACGTTGTTTCCGGGATCGGTGTACGAGAAGACGAGGGCGTCCGGCGTCGGCTGCGACCAGGTCCCGCCGTAGCCCGGCGCCCCCGGGAACGTGATGGTGCCGTTCCCCCAGAGGATCGCGTCGTGCCACGTGACCGAGCTCGGGAAGAGCGTGCACTCGAACCACGCCGTGAGCCCGGTGCCCGTGCAGTGGTTGTTCGTGACCGGCACGTCCCCCACGAGGGACACCGGCACGTAGCTCAGGCTCGCCGTCAGCGACGCCGCGTTGTTCGACAGCGTCGTCTCGCTCGACGACGTCGTCGCCGACGCCGTGAACACGAGCGGGGCCGCGCTCTCCGGGAGCTCGATGTCCACCGACACGGTCTTCGTGACGCCGGCGTTGATGTTGCCGAGCCCGCAGGTGACCGTCGTGCCCGAGAGCGTGCAGCCGTTGCCGACGCCGAGGACGTTGCCCATCACGTAGACCTGTGGGCTCGTGTGCGTCGCCGGGAGCGCCACGCTGACCGCGCAGCCTGACGCCTTCTTGTTGCCGATGTTCCGGACGGTGACCGTGACGGTGGTCGCGCCATAGACCGGGCTCACGCCCGGCGACTGGGTGACGGTGGTCTTCAGGTCGGCCTTCGCGAGCGCCGCGGGCGCCGCGAGGAGGGTGGCGAGGACGATGAACGTGCGGACGAACATGCGGTGATCTCCCTGTTGTCGGTGTGGCGCCGCGCGGCGCGAACGGCCGACGGCGTGTCGAGGAGAACCGCCGCGGGGGCCTCGCGGAAACCACCTGAAAACGGGCGCCTTCGGCCGAGCGCCGCCGCGGTCGCCCGGGGCGCCACGGCGCGCCGGAGCCGCCGATTCGCCGGAGGGCGGCTACCGCGCGTCAGCCACGTCGCGTGGTCGCGAGCTCTTCCGCCACGGCCTCCGCCGCCGCCCGCAGCTCACGACACACGCCCAGCGCCACGTTCTCCTCGGGCGACAGGTCCCGCTGCCGCGCCCGGTGCCGCGCGAGCTCCGCGAGCGTCCCCGCCGCGTAGGCGTCGATGACGCCGGGGTGCACGTAGTGCGCCTTGCACACGGCGCGCGTGTTGCCGAGCCGCTCCGCGACCTGATCGAGCGCCGCCGTCAGCGCGCGCGTCTTCGCCCGCCCCTCGCCCGGGCACGGCCCGAGCCCGAGGAAGATCGACGTCGCGAGCACCGTCCCGCCCCACGTGCGGAACGTCTTCATCGTGTGATCCGTCCCCATCGCCCGCATGATGTAGGCATTGAGCTGCCCCGGCGTCACCGGCCGCAGCTCGCCTGTCGCCTCGTCCTCGTAGGCCAGCACGCGCTCGCTGTCCGTGTCGAGGCAGGCCAGCACGAGCTCCACGAGCTCCGGATCGTCGATCTCCACGCTCTGCGCGACGCCGCTCTTGCCCGTGAACTCGAGGATCACGGTCTCCTCGTCCTCGAGCACGTGCACGTGCTCCTTCTCGAGCGTCGTCAGCCCGCGCGAGCCGTTCTCCCGCGCGTACCCCTCGCCGCCGACCCGCAGGAGCGTCGCCTCGACGAGGCGGATCCCCCGCGCGAACACCGTCTCGCGCCCCGTCGGCGGCCCCTTCAGGTCCTCGCGCACCCGCGCGCGCAGGCTCGGCAGCGCCTCCGCGAAGTCCACGAGCCCATGGTACTTCGCCTCCTGCCGCACCGCGTTCCAGCGCGGGTGGTAGACGTACTGCTTGCGCCCCCGCTCGTCGCGCCCCGTCGCGAGGATGTGCCCCGTCCCGACCGGGCAGATCCACACCTCCTGCCACGCCGGCGGGATCACGAGCGCCGCCACCCGATCCCGCTCCGGACCGCGCAGGAGGTTCCCGCGCGGGTCGTGGTACGAGAACCCCTTGCCGCGCCGCCGCCGCGTGTAGCCGGGCCACGCGTCCGTGTCGACGTAGTCGAGGTGCGCCTGCGCCGCCGAGAGCTCGGGCGAGAGCGTCACGGCCGCGCCTCCGCCGGCGCGAGCAGCGCCACCGGGAGCGCCGCGAGCACCCCGTCGAGCCGCAGCGCGAGCGACCCATCCGACGCCGTCTCCGCCGTGATCGTCCGGTCCGTGAGCACGTCGCGCCAGCGCCGCGGCGCGCCCGCCGGCAGCGTCACCTCCTCCGAGGCCCACGCGCGCCCCGTCGGCGCCCCGTCGCCCTCCGCCGCCCACACCCCCGCGCGCAGCGCCGCCACGCCCACGAGCCAGTCGCCCCGGTGCTCGCGCGCGAACGCGATGACCCGCCCGCGCGCCCCCGCGCTCGGCTTCATCGGCCGGTAGTCGCCCTCGAGGTAGAGCCGCCGCCGCGCGCGCCGGTCGCGGAGCCCGCGCTGCGTCACCCAGAGCTTCACGCGCCCGTCCTCCCAGGCGGCGAGCAGCTCGGCCGCGACCCGCGGCGCGTCCCCGGGAGGCACCGCCGCGAGCGCCGCGAGCGCCTCACGCCGCGCGTCGAAGTCCACGTCGCGCCGGTTGTCCGGGTCCACGAGGTGGTGCGCCCAGAGCTCGCCGCCCTGGTACACGTCGGCGACCCCCGGCGACGCGAGCTTCAGCGCGAGCGCCGCGAGCGAGTTGTACGCGCCGAAGCGCCCGAGCACCGCCGCGAAGTCGGCGAGCTCACGCACGAACGCCTCGCCCGGGTCGGCGAGCACCCCCTCGACGAAGGCCAGCACGGCCTTCTCGTACCCCTCGTGGCGGTCGTGCCAGCTCGTGCGCTCCTTCGCCTCGCGGAGCGCCTTGAGCACGTAGGCGGCGACGCGCTCGCGCACGTCCGCGACGGCCTCCGCGGGCGCGCGCCCGACCGGCCACACGCCGAGGAGCGTCTGGTAGACGAGCACCTCGTCGTTCGCGGACGGCGCCGGCTCGTCGTCGACGAGCGCCCGGTGCGCCGCGTTCAGCGACGACCAGCGCGTCAGGTGCTCCCCCCACGCCGACGGCATCGCCGTGAGCACGTTCAGCCGCGCGCGCGCGTCCTCGCCGCGCTTCGCGTCGTGGGTGTCGCTCGTGCTCATGCCGGTCGGCGAGGCCCGGCGCCGCGCCTCGTTGAAGCGGTGCAGGTCGCGGACGCTGAGCGCGCCGCGGTCGGGGTCGCCCCCGACGGTGTTGAGCGAGAGCAGGCGGTTGTAGACGTAGAGCGACGTGTCCTCGACCCCCTTCGCCATCACGGGGGCGCAGAGCTGCTGCCAGCGGTGGACGAAGGCGCGCGCCGCGCCCGGCTCGCCGACGTCGAGGCGCAGCGCCCGCTCGACCACGTCGAAGGGGGCGTCGCCGAGGCCCGGCGCCCGCTCGCGCGCGGCGGCGACGGCGCGCTCGATGCGCGTGAGGTCGTCGCCCGCGGGCGGCTCGTCCTCGACGTAGGTGCGGTAGACGTCGAGGGCGGCCGTGACCTCCTCGAGCGCGCGCCGGAGCAGATCCGCGGCGACGTCGCAGCCGTGGCGGTCGTCGCGCGCGAGCGCCGCGAGGTCCCACTCGAGGGTGCGGAGGTCGGCCTGGAAGAGGGTGTCCATCACGTCTCGCTTGCGGCGCCGCGCGATGGCGTCCCACGACGCGCGACGCCCGGTGAACCGGCGGTACAGGGCGTCGAGGCGGTCGAGCCCGTCGGGGTCGACCATCGCGCGGTTGACGGCGTTCAGGAGGTCGTAGCCGGTCGTGCCGGCGACGGGCCAGTCGGCCGGGAGCTGCTCGTCAGCGGCGAGGATCTTCTCGACCACGACCCAGGGCTCGGCGACCCCGAGCCCGCGCAGCCGCGCGTCGAGCCAGGCGAGGTAGGCGCGCGGGTTCACGAGCCCGTCGACGTGATCGAGGCGCAACCCCGTGACGACGCCGTCGCGCACGAGCTCGAGGAGGCGCGCGTGCGTGCGCTCGCGGACGGCCGCGACCTCCTGCCGGAGCCCGACGAGGTCGGAGATGTTGAAGAAGCGGCGGTAGTTGATCTCGTGCTCGGCGGTCTGCCAGTAGCTCAGGCGGTAGACCTGCGCGCGCAGGAGCCCGTCGAGCCGGTCGAAGCTCCCGGGCGCGCCCGGCGCCCCGTTCCAGCGGGCGCACACCGCGTCGAGCACGGCGCGGGCGGCGTCGGACGCGGCGACCCCGCGCGCGAGCGCCTCGAGGGCCTCGCGGGCGAGCGCCTCGCGACGGGCCTCGCCGGACGCGGGATCCTCGCGTGAGGGCAGCCCTGCGAGCGCGGTGATCGCGGCCCGCAGCACCGCCGCGAACGCGGCCTCGTCGGGCCCGGCGTCCGCCGCGTCGGCGCCCGGGAGCGCCGCGAGCACGTCGACGAGCACCGGGACGATCGTCGCCGGGTCCAGGGGCAGCTCGTGCTCCCAGTAGCGCACGACGAGCGCCTCGCGCGCCTCGCTCCACGCGAGCGCGAGCTCCCCGCGCTCGAGCACGGCGCCGTAGCGGTCGCCGAGGGTCGCGAGCAGGAGGCGCCCCGTGTCGCTCGGCCACGGCGGATCCCAGTCGATGTCGAAGGTGGCCGCGTGCTCGCTCGCCCGCCCGTGCGCGAGCACGTCGCGCCACCACGGGTTCTCGAGGCAGGCCGCCATGTGGTTCGGCACGAAGTCGACGACGAGCCCCATGCCGCGCTCGCGGAGCGCCGCGGAGAGCGCGAGGAGCCCCGCGTCGCCGCCGAGGGCTGGGCTCACGGCGCCGACGTCGACGACGTCGTAGCCGTGCTCGCTGCCGGCGCGCGCCGTGAAGATGGGCGCGAGATACACCGCCTCGACGCCGAGCGCGTCGAGGTAGGGCACGAGCCGGCGCACGTGGTCGAAGCCGCGCTCCGCCGTGAGCTGGAGCCGGTACGTGCTCGCGGGCGCCCTCACGCCGCCGCCTCCGCGCTCGCCGCGCCGTCGCGCGCGGGGACCACGCACCAGAGGGCCTCGCCGAGCGCCTCGAAGGCGTCGAGCCAGGCGCGGGCGTCGTCGTCGCCCGCCGCCGCCGCCGCGCACGCCGCCGCGTGGCGCGCGTCCTTGAGCTCGAACCAGCGGTCCTGCGCCGCGCGCGTCGACGCCGCGAACGGCAGCTCCGCGATGATGGCGATGAAGACGCGCAACCGCTCGAGCGGCGCGACGTCCCCGTCGGCATCGCGCAGGTCGTCGGCGAGCGCCGCGACCCGCTGCCGGGCCACGTAGGCGAGCGACGCCGCGTCGAGCGGGACGTCGAGCCGCCCGGCGCTCGCGACCAGGTCGCGCACCTCGGCCAGGACCGGCTCGGGGCGGCGGAGGGCGTCCGCGAGGCGGCCGTTCAGCACGATCTCCGCGGCCGAGCGCAGGGCGCGCGGCTGCGGCGTGCCGTGGTGCGCGAGGAAGTGCATGAGCGGGAGGCGGTCGCGGAAGGTCTGCGCGAGCCCCTGCTCGACGCCGCTCACGGCGCCGCGGACGACGTCGTCGAGGATCCGGCGCTGCTCGTCCCGGAAGACCGCGCGGAGCCCGAGCAGGTGCCCCTCGAAGCGGCGCGTCACGAGGGCCGTGACCTCGGAGAACGCCGCGCGCTCGAAGAGCGACGCCACCTCCGCCCGGAGCGCGCCGAGGTCGGGGGCGTCCGCCTCGCGGGCGAGCCCGCCGGCGACGTTGTGGCTCCCGAAGCGGAGCGCGACGTAGACGAAGCGCGCGGCCTCGGTCGTGACGCGCGAGCGCACGGCGAAGCGGCCGACGGCGGCGATCGCGTCGCCCACGTGCGTCACGTCGCGCGCCTCGACCGCGACGGTGTAGCAGTAGACGTCGTGCTCGGCGCCGGCGTCCCCGTCCTCGACGATGGGGCGGCGGAGGTCCGGCTGCACCTCGAGGTCGAAGAGGCCGCGGACGACGTCGTGCGCGGCGACGCGCTCGAGGTCGACGCGCATCGGCTGCACGTAGCGCTCGTAGACGCGCCGCCCCGACTCCTGCTCGGGCAGGTTCGAGCGCGCCCGCTCGAGGTCGGCCATCAGCGCCTCCTCGAAGGCGCCGCTCAGGTGCTTCTCGGCGAGCTGGCAGGCGCGCGCGGCGTAGCGCAGCACCTGCTGCCCCTCGAGCCCGCTGACGTCGTCGAAGAACCAGCCGCAGCTCGTGTACATGAGCTGGAGGTGGCGCTGCAGCTCCATGAGCTCGAGCGCCCGCACGCGCTCGCCGTCGTCGAGGTTCCGCGAGGCGTGGGCCGCGAGGAAGGCGTCGACGCGCTCGGGCGCGCGGTCGAGGATGACGTCGATGTACGCGTCGCGCGCGGCCCAGGGGTCGCTGAAGAGCTCGCCCGCGACGCGCTCGAAGGGCTCCTCGACGCCGTCGCGCAGGCGGTCGAGGGCCTCCCGCAGCGGTCGCCGCCACCCCTGGTTCCACCCGGGGTGCCCGCCGGAGCAGCCGCAGTCGGAGCGCCAGCGCTCGACCCCGTGCGCGCAGGACCACGACGTGTGCTCGGCGATCCGCACCTCGTGCGTCGGCGGCACGCGCTCGAGGAGCTCCCCGTACACGGTGAGCCGCGCGCCGGGCGTCTCCTCGACGCGGTGCTCGGCGTCCGCGAGGGCCATGTCGCCGCGCGCGTGGTGGTGCCCGTACGTCTCGCCGTCGGTCGCGATGTGGAGGAGGCGCGGCCCGTCGCCGCCGCCGGCCGCGAGCAGGCGGTCGGCGAAGCGCCCGCCGTCCTCGAGGAGGTGCTCGAAGGCGACGGCGCGCGCGGTGCCGCCGTCGTAGAAGAAGACGTCGATCTCGCGCCCGCTCGGGAGGCGCACGCGGTACGGCCGGGTCGTGTCGACGCGCCCGCCGGCGACGTCCGCCCAGTCGGCGCTGCCGTCGAGGGGGCGCACGGCGAGGGCCTGGTGAGGCGCGAGGATGGTGAAGCGCACGTCGCTCTCGGCGAGCGCCTCGAGGGAGTCGAGGCAGACGGCCGTCTCCGGGAGCCACATCCCCTCCGGCGCGCGCCCGAAGCGGTGCGCGAAGTCGGCGACGCCCCAGCGCACCTGCGTGCGGCGGTCGCGCGCGGTCGCGAGCGGCAGGATGAGGTGGTTGTACGCCTGCGCGATGGCCGGCCCGTGGCCGCCGAAGCGGGCGGCGCCGTCGCGGTCGGCCTCGAGCACGCGCGCGTAGGTCTCGGGGGCGTGCCGCTCGAGCCACATGAGCAGCGTCGGCCCGAAGTTGAAGCTCGTGCGCGCGTAGTTGTCGACGATCTCGGCGACGCGCCCGTCGCCCGCGAGGCGGCGCGAGGTGGCGTTCGGGTGGTAGCACTCGGCGGTGATGCGCGCGTTCCAGTCGTGGAAGGGCGCGGCGGAGTCCTGGAGCTCGACGTCCTCGAGCCAGGGGTTGTCGCGCGGGGGCTGGTAGAAGTGACCGTGGATGCAGACCCAGGGCTCACGCATGGGAGGTGGTCCTCAGCGGGGGAGGGCCGGCCCGCCGGTGCGCCGCCACGCGGCGGCGAGGGGGCCGGGGAGGGGGAGGATGGTCTCGGCGCCGCCGTCGAGGGCGGCCGGGAGGGGGTCGCCGGGGCCGCCGAAGCGCGGGTCGCGCGTCGAGAGCGCGAGCTCCCAGCGGCCGGGCGGGAGGTCGAGCGTGGCCTCGCCGCCGGCGCCGCCGGCCACGAGGACGGCGAGGTCGGTGAGCTCGGCGGCGCCGTCGTCGTCGCCGTCGGGCGGCGCGTAGAGCACGAGGAGGGCGTTGTCGCCGACCTGCCGGACGTCGCGCGGCGGGTCGTCGCCGAGCGGCAGGATGGCCTCGCGCCGGAGCGCGAGGAGCGCGGTCGCGAGCGCGCGGCGCTGGTCGCCGCCGGCGCGGTGCGGCTCGAGGCGGGCGGCCTCGAAGGTCGCGCGCGAGAGCGGGTCGTGGGCGTCGCCGTCGCCCGGGAGGTTCGCGATCTCGCGCCGCCTCCCCTCGCGGACGGCCTCGCGGAGCGCCTCGTCGCCGTGGTCCACGAAGAACGGGAAGGGCCTGGTCTCGCCGTGCTCCTCGCCCATGAAGAGGAGCGGCGTGAACGGCGAGAGCAGCACGAGCGCCATGGCCGCCTTCACGCGCTCCGCGTCGAGCAGCGTCGTCAGCCGCTCGCTGCCCTGGCGGTTGCCGATCTGGTCGTGGTTCTGCGCGCACACGACGAAGCGCGCCGCCGGCACGCCGCGCGGGTCGCTGCCGTGGCGCCGTCCGCGGTAGCGCGAGGGCTGCCCGACGAAGGTCCACCCCTGGCGGAGCGCCTCGGCGATGGCCTCGGGCGCGCCGAAGTCGGCGTAGTAGCCCTCGCGCTCGCCGGTGAGCCAGGCGTGGAGGCCGTGGTGGAGGTCGTCCGCCCAGACCGCGTCCATGCCGAGCCCCCCGGCCTCGGTCGCGGTCACGACGCGGCGGTCGTTGTCGTCGCTCTCGGCGATGACGTGCACGGCCCGGTCGAGGCGCCGCCCGGCGGCGTGCACGGCGTCGCTGAGCTCGGCGAGGAAGGGGCGCGCCGTCGGGTCGACGATGGCGTGGACCGCGTCGAGGCGGAGCCCGTCCACGCCGAGGTCCGTGACCCACTCGACCGCGCTGTCGACGAAGAAGCGCCGCACCTCGTCGGAGCCGGGGCCGTCGAAGTCGAGCGCGTCGCCCCAGGGGGTGCGGTAGCGGTCGGTCGTGTAGGAGCCGTAGCAGCCCGTGTAGTTCCCCTCGGGGCCGAGGTGGTTCGGGACGACGTCGAGCACGACGGCGACGCCCTGCGCGTGGGCCGAGGCGACGAAGCGGCCGAGCGCCTCGCGGCCGCCGTAGCCCGCGTGGACGGCGAAGGGGTAGGTGCCGTCGTAGCCCCAGTTGCGCTCGCCCGGGAAGGCCGCGATGGGCATGAGCTCGACCGCGGTGACGCCGAGGTCGACGAGGCGCGGGAGCTCGCGCGTGGCGGCGTCGAGCGTGCCCTCGGGGGTGAAGAGGCCGACGTGGAGCTCGTAGAGCACGAGCTCGCGGAGCGGCCGCCCGCGCCAGCCGCGCGACTCGGGGACGGGCGCGTGGAGGACGACCTGCGAGGGGCCGTGGACGCCGTCGGGCTGGGCGCGGGAGGCGGGGTCGGGGCGCTCGGCGTCGCCGTCGAGGCGGTAGCGGTAGCGCGCGCCGACGGGCACGCCGGCGACGCGGCCGGTGAAGTAGCCGTCGGGGCCGCGGGTGAGCGCCTCGGCGCGCTGCTCGGCGCCGGCCGCGCCGACGAGCACGACGTCGACGCGCTCGGCGCGCGGCGCCCACACGCAGAACGTGCAGGCGCCGTCGTCGTCGGGGGTGGCGCCGAGCCGCGGTCGCCCCGCGGCGCCGGCGAGGCTCGCGCGGTCGCTCAAACGAGGGCCCTCACGCCGGGGAGGGACGCCTGCCGCGCGCGCCGCCTGGCCGCCTCGGGCAGGGTCCGGAGGCAGGCCTTCAGGCGGTCGGGGGTGCCGACGTCCGACCAGCCGCAGTGCGGGACGGCCATGACGCGGAGGTGCGCGGCGGAGCGGCCGAGGACGTCGCGCGAGAAGTCGAGGTCCTCGAGCTGGCAGGTCGGGTAGTGGCGGTCGATGCGGTGCGCGGCCACGCAGTCCTCGATGCGGCGCACGAGCTCCGGCACCGCCGCGGCGGCGACGTCGCGGAAGGCCTTCGCCATCCCGACGAGGATGAAGGGGCTCCAGAGGGCGCCCGAGGCCATGAGCGCCTCGGCGTGGTCGCGCTCGGGCTTCTCGACGAAGCGGTCGACCGGGGCGGCCTTGCCGTTGACGGCGTGGGTCGGGACGATCCAGCCGTAGCCGCTCTCCGGGCCCTCGGGCCGGATCCCGAGCACGACGAGCTCCGTCGGCGCGGCGCGGCTCGAGGCGATGGCGCGGTGGAGCGTCGCGTGGATGACGTCCTCGTTGCCGAAGTGGTGGTCGGACGGGAGGACGACGATCTGCGCGTCGGGATCGCGGTGCAGGATGTGGAGGATCG
This sequence comes from Deltaproteobacteria bacterium, assembly GCA_020632715.1. Taxonomy (GTDB): domain Bacteria; phylum Myxococcota_A; class UBA9042; order PHBI01; family PHBI01; genus JACKFA01. The sequence goes on along the minus strand of JACKFA010000011.1, from coordinate 60,736 downwards.
GGATGAGCAGGCCGGCGGCGGTGCCGCGGTTCTCGTCCTGCACGACGACGTTGTCCGTCGGGCGCCCGACGAGCTGCCGCGACCACCAGCGCTGGTGCGCGCGGGTCACGACGGTGACGGTGCGGGCGCGGGTGGCGAGGCGATCGGCGCGGTCGAGGGTCTGCTCGAGGAGCGAGCGGCCGCCGGTGAGGCGGCAATATTGTTTCGGGATGACCACGCCGTCGGCGGCGCGGGTGACGGACGCGAGACGCGTGCCGTCCCCGCCGGCGAGGACGAGGCACCAGAGATGTTCGGGCATGAGGGGCTCTCCTGAGGCGCTCCGCGAGACGTGGGACCGCGAGCGCGTCAGGGAGGAGGAGCAAGGCCCATGCCACGGCGACGTCGTGGGGATCGGCGCTTCCGGGGCGGGAGCGCGCCCCGCGGGGCGGTGTGGGGGTGGGACACTTCTGGTCGATCGGGGCGATTTGCCTCGGGACTCGGGGGGCGCGCGGCGCGTCAGCGCTGGGGCGTTCTGCCCCGTGGCATCCCGCCCCGGTCGGCGGTGTCCGGCCCGGGTCGCTCGACGAGCGCGTCGCGCAGCTCGGTCGGCTCGAAGTGGAGCATCTTCGTCGGGTAGGCGAAGACGATGCCCTCGTCCTGAAAGCGCTTCATGATCGTGAGGTTGATGCGCTGTTGCACGTCCATGTAGGCGTTGTAGTCGGGCGAGAGCACGTAGTAGACGACCTCGAAGACGAGCGAGAAGTCGCCGAAGCTCTGGAAGTGGCCACGGTCGAAGCGCACGTCGCCGGCGCCCTCGACGGCCTCGCGGAGCATCGCCGGGACGCGCTCGACGAGGGCGTAGGGGGTCTCGTAGGTGACGCCGACCTTGAAGACGATGCGCCGCTCGGCCATGCGCTTGTAGTTCTTGATGCGGCTCTTCGCGAGGTCGCTGTTGGCGAAGACGAGCTGCTCGCCGCCGAGGGAGCGCACCTGGGTCGAGCGCATGCCGATCTTCGAGACCGACCCCATGAGGTCGTCGACGATGATGAAGTCGCCGAGGTCGAAGGGCCGGTCGAAGTAGATCGAGAGCGAGGCGAAGAGGTCCCCGAGCACGTTCTGCACGGCCAGCGCCGCGGCGATGCCGCCGATCCCGAGGCCCGCGACGAGCGCGCTGATCTCGATGCCGAGGTTCGACAGCGCGAGCACGAACACGATGGACCACACGACGAGCTGCCCGACGAAGGCCACGCCCGCGGCCGCGGCGGCGGCGTCGGCGGTGTCGGCGTGGCGCTCGCGCCAGCCGGCGACCCCGAGTCGGAGCGCCGTGCGCGCCCAGAGGCCGATCTGGAAGAGCAGGCAGAGCGCGGCGACGCGGCGGAGCACCTGGTTCGCCTCGGGCGAGAGCGCGAGCGGGATGGAGCCGATGAAGAGCGCGGCGACCACGTAGAACCAGAGGCGCGTGCTCTCGAGCGTGCCCACGACGATGTCGTCGAGGTTCGTCTTCGTGCGGCTCGCGAGCTTCGCGAAGCGGCCGGTGACGAGCTTCTTGAAGAAGACGAGCACCGCGAGGGAGACGAGGGTCACGCCGAGGGCTACGGCCCAGCGCGAGAGGGGTTGTCCGAGGAGGTGCCAGTCGTCGAGCCAGTCCATGACGCGGTCCTTTGGGGGTCGAGGCGCCGCGGGGGGGGGCGCGGCGGACGTGCGGCGCGTTGCAATCCCTGCACCAGCGCGCTCCGGGCGGCCGCGGCGCGATCGCGCCCCGCGCGGCTGGCCCGTGGCTTGCACCGCCGACGCGGCTATGACCGATATCACCCGACCCCCGCGTTGGTATCAGGACGCCGTCATCTACGAGCTCCATGTGCGCGCCTTCCAGGACGGGAACGGCGACGGCATCGGCGACTTCAAGGGCCTCGTGACGCGCCTCGACTACCTCCAGGACCTCGGCGTCACGGCGCTCTGGCTGCTCCCGTTCTACCCGTCGCCGCTCCGCGACGACGGCTACGACATCGCCGACTACGGGCGCGTCCACCCCGCCTACGGCGACCTCGACGACTTCCGGCGCTTCCTCGACGCCGCGCACGCGCGCGGGCTCCACGTCATCACGGAGCTCGTCATCAACCACACGTCCGACCAGCACCCGTGGTTCCAGGCCGCGCGCCGCGCGCCCCCCGGGAGTCCCGAGCGCGACTTCTACGTGTGGAGCGACACGGGCGCCGAGTACCGCGACGCGCGCATCATCTTCCAGGACTTCGAGCTGTCGAACTGGACCTGGGACCCCATCGCGAACGCCCACTTCTGGCATCGCTTCTACGCGCACCAGCCGGACCTCAACTTCGACAACCCCGCCGTCCACGACGCCCTCTTCGACGCGATGGACTTCTGGTGGGCCATGGGCGTCGACGGGATGCGCCTCGACGCCATCCCGTACCTCTTCGAGCGCGAGGGGACGAACTGCGAGAACCTCCCCGAGACGCACGCCTTCCTGAAGAAGCTGCGCGCGCACGTGGACGAGCGCTTCCCGAACCGGATGCTGCTCGCGGAGGCGAACCAGTGGCCCGAGGACGCCGCCGCCTACTTCGGCGACGGCGACGAGTGCCACATGAACTTCCATTTCCCGCTGATGCCGCGCATGTACATGTCGGTCGCGCAGGAGGACCGCTTCTCGCTCGTCGACATCCTCGACCAGACGCCGGCGCTCCCCGACGGCTGCCAGTGGGCGACGTTCCTCCGGAACCACGACGAGCTCACGCTCGAGATGGTGACCGACGAGGAGCGCGTCGCGATGCTGCGGGCGTACGCGTCGCAGCCCCGGGCGCGCGTGAACCTCGGGATCCGGCGGCGCCTCGCCCCGCTCATGCAGAACCACCGCCCGCGCATCGAGCTCATGCTCGGGCTCCTGCTCTCGCTGCCGGGGACGCCGGTGCTCTACTACGGCGACGAGATCGGCATGGGCGACAACATCTTCCTCGGCGACCGCGACGGCGTCAGGACGCCCATGCAGTGGAGCGGCGACAAGAACGCCGGCTTCTCGGGGGCGAACCCGCAGCAGCTCTTCTTGCCGCTCGTCATCGACCCCGAGTACCACTTCTCGGCCGTGAACGTGGAGATCCAGCAGGCCAACCCCACCTCGCTCCTCTGGCACACGCGGCGCCTCCTCGGGCTCCGCTCGCGCCACCCGGCGCTCGGGCGCGGCGCGCTCACGTTCCTCGAGCCCGACAACCGCAAGGTCCTCGCCTTCCTGCGCGAGACCGACGACGAGCGGATCCTGGTCGTCGCGAACCTCGCGCGCTCGCCGCAGTCGGTCGAGCTCGGGCTCGGGCGCTTCGCCGGCAACCGCCCCGTCGAGCTCTCGGGGCCGACCACGTTCCCGCCGATCGGCGACCTCCCGTACCACCTCTCGCTCGGCCCCTATGGGCTCTACTGGTTCCGGCTCGACCCCGCCGACCGCGAGCCGAGCTGGGTGCTCGAGCACGCGGCCACGCCGCCGCGCGTCGAGGTCGAGGCGTTCGACTGGGGCGCGCTCTCGGGGCGCACGGCGACCACCTGGGGGAAGGCGCTCCACGGCTTCCTCGAGCGGCAGCGGTGGTTCACCTCGGACGTGGCGAGCGTCTCGGTCGCGGACCTGGTGTCGGTCGACGACGACGCGTACATCGCGATCCTCGCCGTGTCGACCGCCGACGATGGCGACCAGACCTGGGCGCTCCCGCTCGCGTTCGCCACCGGCGACGCGGCGGGGGAGGTCCGCGCGCAGCACCTGCCGGTGCTCGCCCACGTCGCGCTCGCCGACGGCGGCGAGGGCGTCGTCTACGACCCGACCTCGCGCCCGCGGTTCGTGCGGGCGCTCCTCGCGCTCATCGCGGCCGATGGGACGCGGACCGGGCGGCACGGGCGCCTCGTCGCCCACACGGGCGGCGACGACGGGCTCCCGTGTGCTCTAGACGTCGACCCCTGGGTGCGGGTGACGCAGGCGGACGTGCCCGCGACGCGCCTCGCGGCGCACGGTGCGGGCGAGGGCGAGGCCGGGCGCGGCGGCTGCGACATCGTGATCTACCGGCGCCTCGGGACGGGCGGCGGCCCGGCCGCGGACCTCGGCGAGGCCGCGACGGCAGCGGGCGTCGGGCTCGTCCCGCCGCAGCTCGGGGTCATCGGCTGGGTGCCGGCGGACGCGCCCGCGGCGGAGCCCGTCGCGGTGGTGCGGGCGCACGTGGGCGGCGGCGCCAGCGCGCGGGAGTGGGCGCACGACGAGGCGCTCCTCTTCCTCGAGGCGCAGCTCGCGGCGGAGGGCTTCGCGGCGCGCGGCGAAGCGCGCGAGGCGCTCGTCGAGGACCACGCGGCGCGGATGCGCGGGCCGGTCGGCGCGAGCCGCGCGCTCGGGGAGGCGCTCGCGGAGCTGCACCTCGCGCTCGCGGCGCGCGAGGGCGCAGGCTTCGACGTGGTGATGTTCTCGCGGCTCTACCAGCGCGCGCTCTACCAGGACTTCCGGACGACCGCGCGGCGCGCGCTCGACGCCGTCGAGCGGCGGGACGGGGCGTTCAGCGAGGCGACGCGGGCGCGGGCGCGGGACCTCATCGACCGGGAGGCGTCGGTGCTCGACGCGCTCGACGACGTGGTCGGCGACAAGCTCGACGCGGCGCGGATCCGCGTCCACGGCGACCTCACGCTCGACCGGCTGCGCTGGACGGGGCACGCCTTCGCGCTCGTCGAGCTCTCGGGGCCGCTCGACCGGCTCGCGAGCGACCAGCGGATCCTCCGGAGCCCGCTCGTGGACGTGGCGGCGCTGCTCGTCGAGCTCGAGCTGGTGGCGCGCGAGACGCAGGCGAGCCTCGCGGGGCGCGGCCTCGGCCGCGGTGACGACCTCACGCGGGCGCGGCGCTTCTGGGTGCGCGCGGTGCGCGACGGGCTCGTCGGCGCCTGGCGCGACGCGGTGGCGCGGCGCGACGAGGGCGCGCCGGCCTTGGTCCCCGAGGACGACGCCGCCTTCGCGACGCTCTCGAGGGCCTACGAGCTGAAGCGGCTCCTCGCCGAGCTCGACCGCGCGGTGGCGGCGGACAGGCCCGGCGAAGAGCGCGTGGAGGCGCTCCTCGAGGCGATCGGCGAGAGGCTCCCGTGAACGCGGCGCTCGCGGGCCTCGCGGAGGCGTACGGGATCGAGACGAGCTACGTGAACGTGCTCGGCGACACGGTCATGGCCGGGGACGAGGCGCTCCTGCGGGTGCTCGCGAGCCTCGGCGCGCCCGTGGCGACGCTCGCCGACGTGCCGGACGCCCTGCGCGCCCGCCGCGAGGCGTGGTGGCGGACGTTGGCGCCGCCGTGCGTCGTGGCGTGGCCGGGGGAGGCCGTGCAGCTCGCGCTGCGGCTCCCGGCGGTCGCGACCGGGGCGGCGGAGGTGGCGATCACGCTCGAGGACGGCACGGCGCTCGCGCCCGACCGGATCGGGGACGTCGCGGCGCTGCCGGTGCTGCTCGCGGCGACGCTCCACGGCGAGGACTGGGCGGCGCGGGTCGCTCGGATCCCGGACGGCCTCCCCGTCGGCTACCACCGGTTCGCGGTGACGTTCGCGGGGCGGCGGTCGGAGGGCACGCTGCTCGTGCCGCCCGCGACGGTCGAGCCGGCGGGGCGGGCGCTCGGCGACGAGCGCGCGTGGGGCGTGTTCCTCCCGCTGTACGCCGTCCGGAAGACGCACGGGGCCGGCGTCGGCGACCTCGGGGACCTGGCGGCGCTCGGGCGGCGGGTGAAGGCGCTCGGCGGGCAGCTCGTGGGGACGCTGCCGCTCGGGCCGGCGTTCCTCGACCCGGCGGGGCCCTTCGAGCCGAGCCCGTACGCGCCGCTCTCGCGGCGGTACTGGAACGAGCTCTATGTGGACCTCGGGGCGGCGCCGGGGTTCGACGCGTGCCCCGAGGCGCAGCGCGTGGTGGAGATGCCGGCGGACATCGGCGGGCTCGTGGACTACGGCGACGCCTGGTACCGGCAGCGCTACGCGCTCGAGGCGCTGGCGCGGCGCTTCTTCGCGGCGGGCGGCGCGGACGACGACGCCGGGTTCGCGGCCTTCCAGGAGCGCTGCCCGGACGTGTGGGAGTACGGGCGCTTCCGGGCGAAGGTGGACCTCACCGGGCGGAGCTGGTGGGAGTGGCCGGCGGAGGCGCGCGGGCTCGGGCCGGAGAACGGGTCGGCGGTCGAGGAGCGGGCGCGGGCCTACGTCTTCGGGCAGTACTGCGCGGACCGGGACCTCGCGCGCGTGGCGGCGGCGACGTCGCTCTATCTCGACCTCCCGCTCGGCGTGGCGCCGGACGGCTACGAGACGCTGCGGGCGCCGGGGGCGTATGCGCTCGACATGTCGCTCGGGGCGCCGCCGGACCGGCTCTTCACGGGCGGGCAGTCGTGGGGGCTGCCGCCGCTCCGGCCGGAGGGGCTCCGGGAGGGGGGCTACGCGCGGCTCCGAGAGATGCTCGGGGCGCAGATGCGGGTCGCGTCGCTCGTGCGGGTGGACCACGTGATGGGGCTCCACCGGCAGCTGTGGGTGCCGGCGGGGATGACCGCGAAGGACGGCGTGTACGTGCGGATGCCGGCGGACGAGCTGTGGGCGGTGCTCTGCCTCGAGTCGGCGCGGCGCGGGTGCGGCGTCGTCGGGGAGGACCTCGGGACGGTGCCGCCGGTGGTGCGGCAGCGGATGGCGCGGCACGGGGCGCTCAGGATGCACGTCGTGCAGTACGAGGCGTTCGAGGAGGCGGGGCGGCCGTGGCGGGAGCCGGAGGCGGGGTCGATCGCGTGCCTGAACACGCACGACATGCCGCCGTTCGCGGCGTTCGCGGCGGGGGAGGACATCGACGATCGCGTGGCGCTCGGGCTCATCGACGAGGCGCAGGCCGAGGAGGAGCGCGCGGCGCGGCGGGGGATCGTGGCGAAGCTCGGGGAGGCGCTCGGCGTCGGGCCGGACGAGTCGCTCGTGGCGGCGGCGCTCGAGCGGCTCGCGGCGAGCCCGGCGGCGGTGGTGCTCGTGAACGTGGAGGATCTCTGGGGCGAGCGGCGGCCGCAGAACGTGCCGGGCACGTGGCGGGAGCGGCCGAACTGGCGGTCGCGCGCGGCGCACGGGCTCGCGACGCTCGAGGAGGACGAGGCGGTGAGGCGCGTGCTCGAGGCGGTGGCGGCGAGGCGCGCGGCGACGCCGCTCGCGCGGTAGCGCGACGCTCTGGTACGCTCGCGGCGATGAACGAGACGCGACGACGGCTCGAGAGCGTGGCGGCGGCCCACCCGGGGCTCGCGCTGCTCGTGCTCCACGGCTCGCGCGCCCGAGGGGACGCCCACGCCGGCTCCGACTGGGACTTCGCTTTCCTCGCGGACGGCGACGTGGACGCCCTGCAGCTCCGCGCGGACCTCGCCGACGCCGTCGGGAGCGACGCGATCGACCTCGCCGACCTCGCGCGGTCGAGCGCGCTCCTGCGCTCGCGCGTCTCCCACGACGGGCGACTCCTCTACGAGGCGACCCCCGGGCGATACGACCGCGAGCGCGTCCCCTGGGTCCTCGCGTGGCTCGACATGGAGCCCGTCGTCCGGCGCGCCCACGAGGCCATCATGAAGGGGCTCATCCCATGAGCGGCCTCGTCCGGGCCGCCGCCTTCCGCAACGTCGTCGCCCACGCCTACGAAGACCTCGATCTCGCGATGGTCCGTACCGCCGCGGAGCGAGGCCCCGCCGACCTCCGCGCGTTCCTCGCCGCGCTCGGCCGCGCCACCGCGACCGGCTGACGGCGCTACCTACCGCTTCGCCGCCTCGGCCACCTGCTTCATCGCCTCCCAGGTGAGCTCGCGCCGCGCCTCGTCGAAGCCGGCCCACGGGTCCCGCTCGGGGAGCCCGTCCGCGAGCACCTCCGCCACCGTCAGCTTCGGCGGCGTCTCGCGCTCCTCCGACAGCGCCTCCCACGGGATGGGCCACGCCACCGGCGCGTCCGCGTGCTGCCGCGGCGACCACGTCGCCACCGCCGTCGCCCCGCGCGCGTTCCGCAGGTAGTCCACGAGGATCTTCCCCTCGCGCCCCTCCTTCGCCACCTTGTCCGTGTAGTGCGAAGGCGCCGAACGCACCAGGCTCCGCGCGATGTCGTGCGTGAACCCCTTCACCTCCTTCCACCCGCGCGTCGGCGCGATCGGCGCCACCACGTGCACGCCCTTCCCACCCGTCATCCGCGCGAACGCCGCGAGCCCCACTCCGAGCAGCAGCTCCCGCAGGACGAGCGCCGTCGCCGCCACCCGCCGCCACGGCACCTTCGGCCCCGGGTCGAGGTCGAGCACCACCAGGTCCGGGTGCTCGAGGTCCGCCGCCCGAGCCCCCCAGACGTGCATCTCCACCACGTCCATCTGCACGAGACCGACCGCCGACGCCGCGTCCTCCACCATCAAGTACGGCGCGTCCTCCCCGACGTCCACGCGCCCGACCGCCTTCGGCGCCGCGTTCCCCTCGCCCTTCTGGTAGAAGCACTGCCCGTCGACCCCCTGCGGACACCGCACGAGGCTCAGCGGCCGCCCCGCGAGCGTCGGCAGCATCCGCTCCGACACGCGCTCGACGTACCGCACGAGGTCCTCCTTCGTGAGCCCCACCGCCGGGTAGAGCACGCGGTCCGGGTGCGTGAGCCGCACCCCCGACGACGTCATCGTCGCCTCCCGCGCGCCCCGCCGGCCCGCGCTCTTCGCCTTCGGCTTCGTCTTCGCCTTCGCGCTCGCCTGCGCCGCCTCGTGTCCCGTCGCGCTCGCCATCGTCCCGTCCTCCTCGCCGTCTCCGCCGTCCTCGCTCGCCGCCCGCTCGCGGACCACGTCCCGAGCGGCCTTGTCCTCGCGCAACCCCTCGAAGGACGCGTGCCGCAGCACCCCGTCCTTCGTCCACCCGCCGTGCGTCACCTCCGCCACGAGCTCCGGCGCGACCCACGTCGCCCCCTTCTCGCGCGGCGCCCCCTCGATCGCCGGCCGGTTCGGCTCCCGCGCGAGCGGCTCGAGCCGCCGCCTCAGCTCGCCGAGCGTCCGCGCCGAGAAGCCCGTCCCCACCTTCCCGGCGTAGACGAGCGGCGCTCCCTCGGCCTCGCGCGTCGCGAGGAGCAGCGCGCCCAGGCCCCGCCGTCGCCCCGACGGCGCCGTGAACCCGATCACCACGAGCTCCTCGCGGCCCCGGCACTTCACCTTCAGCCAGTCGCGCGTCCGCCCGGCCCGGTACGGCGCGTCGGCCCGCTTGTACACCGCCCCCTCGAGCCCGAGCGCGCACACCTCGCGCTGGAACGCCGCGAGCTCCTCGCTCGCCACGTGGTCGCCGAACCGGAGCGGCGCCGCCGCCCCCGCGAGCAGGAAGCGGAGCGCCTCCTTCCGCGCCCGGAGCGGCGCCCCGCGCAGATCCCTCCCGCCCTCGAAGAGCAGGTCGAACACCGTGTACACGATGGCGCCGTCGTCGCCGCCGATCGCCTGCTGGAGCGCCCCGAAGTCCGGCCTCCCCTGCGCGTCGAGCACCACGATCTCCCCGTCCAGCGCGGCCTCCTCGACCGGCAGCGCCCCCACCGCCGCCGCGATCCGCGGGAACCGCCCCGTCCAGTCGCGCCCCGACCGCGTCAGGAGCCGCACCTCGCCCCCCGCCTTGCGCGCGAGCAGCCGGTACCCGTCGAGCTTGACCTCGGCGAGCCACGGCCCCCCGCGCGACGGCGGCGCCGTCACGAGCGTCGCGAGCGCGGGCGCGATCACCTCGGGCAGCGCGGCCTCCTCGGCCCCCGGCACCGCCGCCGCCTCGCCGAGCGGCGCGTCCCCGGCCGTCCGCCCGACCCCCGCGGCCTCGACCTCCGCGAGGGTCCGCCCGGTCAGCACGCTCTCGGGCCGCGCCGCGACGATCGCCTCGCCGCCTCGCTCCGCGCGCTCGTCCTCGCGCTTCGTCAGGAGCCACTGCTGCGCCTTCCCGGCCTTCTTCGTGCGGATGAGCCGGAACCCGCCGCGGAGCTTCTCCCCGTCGAGCCGGAACGTGAGCTTCCCCGCCGCGAGGTCCCCCGCCGGGTCGTCCCCGTCCGGGAACCACGCCCCGCGGTCCCACACGAGCGTCGGCCCGCCGCCGTACTCGCCCTCGGCGATGACCCCCTCGAACGTCGCGTACGCCATCGGGTGGTCCTCGGTCTCCACCGCGAGCCGCCGGTCGCCCGGGTCGAGGCTCGGCCCCTTCGGCACCGCCCACGACTTCAGCACCCCGTCGAGCTCGAGGCGCAGATCCCAGTGCATCCGCGTCGCGTCATGCGCGTGCACCACGAACTGCGGCGGCCCACCGCGCGCGCGCGCCTCGCCGCCAGCCGGCTCGGCGGTGCGGTCGAAGCGGCGCTTCGCGTGGTAGGTGTCGAGCGTCACGCGCTCTCCCGGCTCACCCGGCCTTCCGGATGGCCCGGATGAGCTCGTCCTTGGTCATCTTGCTGCGCCCGTCGATGTCGAGCTCCTTCGCGCGGTTGTAGAGCTCGTCCTTCGTGCGCGCCTCGAGGCCCTTGTTCGGGTTCCCGGTCCCCTGCGTCGTCTCGTTCGGGGTCCGGCCCTCCTCGCGCCGCTGCTTGTTCACGGTGCGCGCCGCGATCTCCTCGGCCTTCTTCGTCGACTTGCCGCGGTCCTTCTCGGACTTCTTCACGTGCTCGTACTGGCGTTCGTCCTTCTCGCTCCAGGCCTGGGGCATGTCGCTTCCTCCTGTCTCTGCGCCACCACGGGCGCCGTCCGCGGCCTTCACGCCGAGGCGCTGCCGCAGGACGTCCATGATGTCGATGATCGAGCCCCCGCCGGTGTCCTCGCCACCCCCCGCCGGGGGCTCGACGACGTCCACGGCCTCCTCGGCCTTGGACTGCGCCAGGGCGGCGATGGCGGCGCTGTCCGCGTCGCGGAGCTCCGCCGGGTCGAGCGCGTCCTCGCGGAGGGCGCGCACGGCCTCCTTCATCTTCGCGAGCCGCCCGCCGGCGGCCCCCTCGTCGGGCGGCGTCACCCCCACGTCCGCGAGCGTCCGCAGCTCGTCGGGGGCGCGCAGCGTCTCGGCCCGCAGGATCCCCCCGACCGAGGAGATCGCCACGTGGTACGCGTGGTCGCGCATCACGAAGCTCGCGAGCCCGACCTGCCCGGTCGCCTCCATCACCCGCGACAGCAGCCGATACGGCTTCGTGACCTCGTCCGCCGGCAGGAGGAAGTACGCGCGGTCGCAGGCGAACGGGTCGATGGCGTCCCGCGGCACGAAGCGCTGGAGGTCGATCTCGCGGCTCTTCTCGGGGGCCACCGAGGCGAGCTCCTCGTCGCTCACCGTGACGAACGCGTCGTCCTCGCGCGGCGCCCCGCGCACGATCTCGTCCGCCTCGAGCGGCTCGCCGTCCGCGCTGCACACGTAGCGCCGCCTGAGCGGCTGCCCGTCCTCCGACAGCATCCGGAGCGACGTCCGCGACGAGCGGTACGCCGCGAAGAGCTCGACCGGGATGCTCACGAGCCCGAACGTCACCGTCCCCGACCAGAAGGGCCGCACCTCGGCGACGCCGTCCCCGCCGCCGTTGTCGTCGTCGATCTCCTCGCGCGCGTCGCGGGCCATCTCACTTCCCTCCCTTCGCCTTCTGAAGGCTCGCGCCGAGCGCCGCCGCGAGCCCGTCGTCGTCCGTCTCCTCGGCCTTCTTCGCGCGCTTCATCCGCACGACCTTGCCGTCCGCCTTCGCCTCGATGAGCGCCTCGAGCTTCTCGCGGTGCGCGTCCGCGAGCAGCTCCGGCTCGAGCTCCCCGGCGAGCGCCTCCACGAGCTGCTCGGCGAGCTTCAGCTCCTTGTCGCTCGGCTCGCGGCCCGTCGGTGCCTCGAGGAGCTCGATCGGCACGAGCTCCTCGGCGTGTCGCAGGCGCACGAGCGCGAGCCCGCCGCCGCGCGCGATGATGGCGCCCTGGTAGCGCTTGTTGCGCATCGTCCAGCGCACGATGGCCGCCCCGCCGATCTCCGCGAGCGTCGCGGCGAGGGCCGCGTAGCCGGCGTCGTCCCCGTCCGGGCCGAGCCAGTAGGGGCGGTCGAACCAGGCGTCGTCGACGGCGGTGCGCGGGACGATCCGCAGCACCTCCACGTCGCGCGAGGGCTCGGGCGCGAGCGCCGCGAGCTCGTCGTCCGAGAGCACCACGAAGCGCCCGTCCGGGAGCGCCACGCCGCGCCGCACGTCCTCGCGCTCGACGACCTCCTCGTCCTCGGGGGCCGACGGATCCACGAGCTCCTGCCGCACGGGCGCGCCGTCCTTCGCGTGCAGGAGGCGGAAGTGGACGCCGCGGTCCTCGATGGCCGCGTAGAGCTTCACGGGGATCGCCTCCACCGGGCCGTCGCCGAGGCGCACGACCCCCTTCCACATGGCGCGGGCGGCCATCAGCGGCTCTCCGGGCGGTTCATCGTCGTCGTCGGCACGGGGCGCCTCCTCGTTCGTCGTCGCGACGTGAGGTTGCAAGGCCGGTGCCGGCGTCGGAGGCGGGTCGGAGGGTCCCGTACCGCGCCCTTCTTCGGACGTTCTGCCCCGATCCGCCCCCGCCGCCGGGGCAGGGCGCCGCGGTCGCCGGGGTCGGTCAGTCGCGCGCGGGGAGGAGGATCGTCACGCCGCGCCGCACCTCGTAGCGCGGCGGTGAGCACTTGTCGGGGTTCAGCGCCGCGATCTCGCGCCAGCGCGAGCGGTCGCCGAGCTCCTTCTCCGCGATCTTCCCGAGCGTGTCGTTCCGCTGCACGACGTAGGGCGTCGCGTCGATGGGCGCGATGCGGCCGCCGCCGGAGCGCCCGCCGCCGGAGCGTTCGCCGCTGCTCGCCTGCCCCTCGGCCGCCTGCTCTTCCGCGTCGATGACGGCGATGCGCCGCGGGTCGCCTCCGCTCGGCGCGACCTCCTCGCGCTCGAGGTACTCGGGGACCGCGTCCGCGCCTTCCTCCGCGGGGGCCTCGGTCCCCGGGAAGCGCTCGGCGAGGCGCGCCGCCGCGTCGACGCGCCCGGCGACGATCGCCTCGAGGTCGCCGAGGGCGTCGCCCTCGAGGTGCCCGCGGGCGGTGCTCCAGAAGTCGGCCGCGATCTTCTCGTCCGCGAGGTAGGCGCGGTCGCCGCCGTCGAGCCGCGCCGCCGCCTCGAGCACGGCGCGGTGGTCGCCGCCCTCGGCCGCGACGACGAGGCGCTGGATCCGCACCGAGTTGATGAGGTTGCCGCCCTCGGGGACGGTGTAGGCGTCGACCATCGCGCGGAACGCCGGGTCCCAGACGTAGTAGTGGGCGACGTAGCCGTAGGGGGTGAGCCAGTTGCTCGCGCTGTCCGGGTCGGCGTCGAACCAGTCGACCCGCGACTGCGCCTCGCCCTTCCCGCCGAGGAGGTGGGCGAAGATGGCTGCCTGGCGCGGGTTGTCGAAGCCCGTCGTGACGGCGCGCGGGGCCTGGTCGTCGCTCGTGCCGTAGTCGAGGTCCGCGCCCGGCGAGCGCGCGCGGATCGTGAGCTGCTCCACGCGCCCCGGCTCGCCCGCGGCGTTCGCGAACATCGCGTTCGCCCAGTAGGCGCGGAGCTCGCTCTGGTAGGCGTTCACGTAGCTCGCGTCGGCCTTGTGGATGGCGCGCTCCTTGCCGCCGCGCGCGTCGTGGAACGCCTCCCCCTCGTCGTGGAGGTCGGCGTCGTGCTGCACCTCGTGGATGAGCGTCTCCTCGACGTCCTTCTCGTCGGGCGGGTCGATGAGCACGAGGCGCTGGCCGTCCCCCGTCATGAACCCGGCGGCGCTGTAGGTGCCGACGTGGATCCCCGCGTCGGGCGCCGGCGCGGCGTCGCGCGACTCGCGGGGGACGTAGCGCCCGCCGCCCTGCTCGACGCTCGCGGTCTGGTCGAAGTAGGCGCGCTCGCCGTCGCCGAGCTCCCTCCGGCGGTGCGAGTCGTGGGTCGGCGTCAGCACGTAGGGCGTGGCCTCGCCCTGCGCGAGCCACTGCGCGGAGTTCCGGAGGAGGGTCGCGCGGCTCTCGGGCGCCTCGGGGTCGGGGGCCGTCGCGAGCGCGCGCCGGATGACGCTCTTGAAGAGCGCGAGCTTCTCGGAGTGGTGCGAGAGCGCGCCCGCGAGGCTCGTCGGGTCGCGCGGGTCGCGGTCGGCGTCCGGCTCCCCCATCGGGGCGGCGCTCGGGCCGGTGCCGGCGCCCGTCGGCGCGATCTCGCCGGCGTCACCGCGGGAGACGGCCACCATCGACTGGTTCCCGCCCGCGGCGATCATGGTGTCGACGCCGCCCGGCGGGGCGGCGGCCTCGTCTCCGGGGGCGCTCGGGCGATCGGGCGTCGTGGTCGGCGCCTGGGTCGCGCCGCGCGGGTCGCGCTCGGCCAAGGACGGTGCTCCGTGCTGGGTGATCGGTGATTCGGGGGTCCGCACAGCGAAAAGAAAAAGGGTCGGAGCGCTCGCGCGCCCGACCCTCTTCATCACGACCATGATGACCCGCGAGGCCGCCCTTGGCAACCCCGGGGATCATCGGCGCCCGCTACCAGCGATCGCGCCCGTAGCCGCCGCCGCCGCCGCCGCCGAAGCCACCGCGGCCACCGCCGCCGAAGCCACCACGACCACCGCCGCCACCGCCGCCGCGCGGCTTGTCCTCGGCGTGGTTCACGCGGACGGTCCGGCCGTCGACGGGCTGCCCGTCGAGCCCGGAGATGGCCGCCTGGGCGGCCGAGGAGTCCGAGAACGTCACGAAGCCGAAGCCCCGCGAACGACCGGTCTCGCGATCGGTGATGACGGTGGCCTCGACCACGTCGCCGTACTCACTGAACGCCTGATGGAGGCTCTGGTTGTCCGTGTTCCAGTCCAGGCCACCCACGAAAAGCTTCTTCGACATACGATCAACACACTCCGCGCCGGCTCAAAGCGGCCGCGCGCTCTTGCGGGGCTCGAGCCCCCGCGGGACAAACTCATTCGGCGCTCTGCCACCCCGGGCTCCGCCTGCTGGCGTTCTTCGGGGGCTTGCGCTCTCGGTGCGACAAGCGAACGGCTGCGTTATACAGGTTTCGGGCGCCGTGACCAACCCGCGGTCCCGGAAAAGTCTACGTTCTACAGCTCACGGGGGCGCGGATGGCCGACGAGCCGACCGATTTCTACCAGCAGGTCTTCGAGAACAACCGCCGCTGGATCGCCGAGAAGAAGGCGTCCGACGCCCAGTTCTTCGAGCACCTCGCGCAGGGGCAGAGCCCGGAGATCCTCTACATCGGGTGCAGCGACAGCCGCGCCACCGCCGAGGAGCTCATGGGCGCCCAGCCGGGCCAGGTCTTTGTGCACCGCAACATCGCCAACGTGGTGGGAATCGCGGACCTGAACGCGCTGAGCGTCATCGAGTTCGCAGTTGCACATCTCAAGGTCAAGCACGTCGTCGTGTGCGGCCACTACGAGTGCGGCGGCGTGAAGGCCGCGATGCAGGCGCGCGATCTCGGGCTCCTGAACCCGTGGCTCCGGAACATCCGCGACGTCTACCGCTTCCACAAGGCCGAGCTCGACGGCATCGCCGACGAGGGCGCCCGCTACCGGCGCCTCGTGGAGCTCAACGTCGAGGAGCAGTGCCTGAACGTGATCAAGACGGCCGTGCTCCAGAAGAGCGTGCTCGCGACGGGCTTGCCGACGGTGCACGGCTGGGTCTTCGACGTGCGCACGGGGGAGCTCATCGACCTCCACGTCGACCTCGGCGCCAAGCTCGACGACATCCGCGGCGTCTACGATCTCGGCACCGAGCGCTGACCGCGGCGCCGAATCCGGGGTTCCGGTCGGGGCGCTTCCTGTGGTAGCTCCCCCGTCCCCCATGAACCGGACCCGGAGCGCCTCCATGATCCTCGCCCGCCTGACCGCCGCCGCCCTCGCCCTCGCCCTGTCCCTCGGCGCCGCCGCCTGCGGCGACTCCGGGAGCGGCAACGGCGGCGCGGACACCTCGGGCACCGACACGACCGTCGCCGACACGACCGTCGCCGACACGACCGTCGCCGACACGACCGTCGCCGACACCGCCGAGGGCGACACGACCGTGGCCGACACGACCGGCGACACGACCCAGCCGTCGTGCGACCACAGCGGCTTCACCGCGGTCGCGCAGGACGCGGGCCCCGCGTTCGGCTTCTTCTTCTACATCGCGCAGACCACGCTCGCGGCCCCCGTCGACACGCTGAACTTCGAGATCATCGAGGAGCAGGGCGGCGCGACCGAGGCCGGGAGCTACCCGCTCACGGGCGAGAACTACAAGACCTGCGGCAACTGCGTGCTCGTCTACCAGGGCTGCGACGAGAACCTCGACAACTGCGCGAAGACCTACCTCGCGCAGTCGGGGACGCTCGTCATCGACGACCTCGGCGACGTCTCCGGCACCTTCGCCGGCACGCTCCAGAACGCCGTCCTCGCCGAGGTCACCGTCGCCGAGGACTACACCTCGACGCTCGTGACCGGCGGCGAGACCTGGTGCATCGACAGCTTCGCCTTCAGCGCCGACGTGCAGTAGCGGAGCCCGCGCAGGAAGCGCTCCGGCGGCGGGTTTGTTAGCCTCGCCACCATGAGCATCACCCGCCGCCGCTTCCTCGCGCGCACCTCGACCGCCGCGCTCGCCGCCACCACCCTCTGGCCCGCGCTCCGGAGCCGCGCCTTCGCGGCGCCCGCCGGCGGCGAGACCCGCGACGGCGACCTCGCCGAGCTCCGGAAGCGCTTCGGCGCGCGCCTCGTCGCGCCGAGCGACAAGGACTACGACAAGCTCCGGCGCGTGCGGAACCGCGCCTTCGACGACGTCATGCCGCGCGCGATCGCGATGGCCGCGTCCGAGGACGACGTCGCCGCGGCGGTCGCCTGGGCGGCCGCGAACAAGGTGCCGATCGTCCCGCGCAACGGCGGCCACAGCTACATCGGGCAGTCGACCTGCGACGGGCTCGTCGTCTCCCTCGTGAACATGGCCGGCGCGCGCGTCGACAAGGCCGCCCTCACCGCGGAGATCGACGCCGGCGCCCTCCTCGGCGACGTCAACGTCGCGCTCCTGAAGCAGGACGTCGCGCTCCCGACCGGCTCGTGCCCGTCCGTCGGCGTCGCGGGCCTCACCCTCGGCGGCGGCATCGGCTTCTCGAGCCGCCACTGGGGGCTCATGGCGGACAACCTCGTCGGCGCGCGCGTCGTGCTCGCGTCCGGGGAGGTCGTCGACTGCAGCGAGACCGAGAAGAAGGACCTCCTCTGGCTCTGCCGCGGCGGCGGCGGCGGCCAGTTCGGCGTCGTCACGAAGCTCCGCTTCCGCGTGCACCCGGTGGAGCCCATCAGCGAGTTCCGCCTCTCCTGGCCCTGGCGGTCGGCCGAGCGCGCGCTCGACGCCTGGCAGCGCTTCGCGCCGGACGCGCCGGATCGGCTCTTCAGCGTCTGCACGCTCTCGAAGGGGAAGGGCACTCCGAACATCGCGGCGTACGGCCGCTACTTCGGGTCGCCGAAGGAGCTCCGCGAGGTGCTCGCGCCGCTCGTCGCCGCCGCGAAGCCCACGAGCGCGCCGAAGATCACGGCGTCGACCCTCTGGGCGAGCCACGTCGTCGGCCCCGGCTGCTGGCCGGACCCGGCGCAGTGCCACAGCTGGAACCACCCGCAGCCCGGGAGGTTCCAGCAGCAGAGCTACAAGGTGAAGTCGGACTTCTACCGCGAGAACCTGCCCAGCGACGGCGTCGCCACGCTGATCCGCGAGATGGCCGGCATCCAGGAGCAGGCGATCTCCTGGGGCGCCATCATCCTCGACTCGCTCGGCGGCGCCATCAACCGCGTCGCGAAGGACGCGACCGCCTACGTCCACCGCGACCACCGCTTCCAGGCCGAGTACGTCATCCACTGGGGGGCGAAGACCGCGCCCGCCAAGGTCGAGGCGAACCTCGCGTGGCTCCGCGGCCTCTACGCGGCGATGCGCCCGTGGGCCTCCGGCGAGTGCTACCAGAACTACCCCGACACCGACCGCTCCGACTGGCGGCAGGCCTACTACGGGCAGAACCTCGCGCACCTCGAGGCGTGCAAGAAGGCGCTCGACCCGGACCGGGTCTTCCACGGGCCGCAGGTGCTCTGACCGTCGCCGGTACGCCGTCGTTGACAGGGCGCCCCGCCGGGCGCGACCGTGCCGCGCGGAGGTCGTCGATGATGATGCGGATGAGGCGCGCGGGCGGGCGGTTGGTGGTGGCTGGGCTCCTCGGGGCCGCGGCGGTGGCGCTCGCGCCGGCGTGCAGCGACGGCGGGTCGAGCGGGATCGCCGACGCGGCGGACAGCGGCGGCGCCGACGTCGCGGCCGATACGGGCGGCGACGACGCCGTCCCCGCCGACGTCGTCGCGGACACGGCCGGCGAGGACGGCGCCGGCGACACGGCAGCGCCCGCGGACACGGCCGGCGGCGATCCGCTCGCGACGTGGTCGGCGCCCGGCCCGTACCACGTGGGCTACCGCGCCGACAGCATCACCTACGCGACCAACGACGGGAGCGGCGACCGCACCCTGCGCGCCGCGATCTGGTACCCGACGCGCGACACGACCGGCGACGACGTCATGTACGCCGGGCTCCTCGCGGCCGACGGCGTCCTCGGCGACGCGGCCCCGGTCGCCGACGAGGGCCCGCTGCCGGTCGTCGTCTTCTCGCACGGCAACAGCGGCTTCGCCGAGCAGAGCTGGTTTCTGACCGAGCACCTCGCGACGCTCGGCTACCTCGTCATCGCCATCGACCACACGGGCAACACGGCGTTCGACGGCGGCGACGTGCCGGCCGAGATCTTCCACTGGCGGCCGGCCGACGTGTCCGCCGCGATCGACCACCTCGTGGGGCTCCCTGCCGGCGACGCCCTCGCCGGGCTCGTGAGCGACCGCGTCGCCGTCGTCGGCCACAGCTTCGGCGGCTACACGACGCTCGCGGTCGGCGGCGCCGGCTTCGCGGTGGACGCGATCCTCGCCTACTGCCAGGTCGGGACGCTCCCGGCGGGCGGCTGCGCCTCCTTCCAGGCCAACCAGGCCCTCTACCGCGCGGGCTTCCTCGACGCGCGCGCCGACGCGCTCATCCCGATGGCGCCGGGCGCGACGCTCGTCTTCGGGACGGACGGCGTCGCGGACGTCGGGCTCCCGACGCTCCTCATGACGGCCGGCATGGACCGCACCACGACCAACGCCGAGGAGGGCGACCCGACCTGGGCGCAGCTCGAGGAGACGGCCGGGAACCTGCGCGTCGACCTCGCGACGGCCGGGCACTTCACGTTCTCGGACGCGTGCGAGCTGCCGCTCGGCATCGGCGCCGACGACGGCTGCGGCGCCGACAACATCCCGTGGGCGCGCGCCCACGACATCATCAACGCGTACGCCGCGGCCTTCCTCGCGAGGACGCTCCGCGGCGACGACGGCGGCGACGCCCTCCTCGACGGCACGGTGTCGCTCGACGACGACGTCACGCTCAGCGTCGGCGGCGACTGACGCCGCGACCTCCGGAGGCAGCGCGATGAAGCCAGCCCAACACCCCCTCGGCTCCGGCTACGACGCCCACACCACCGCGCGCGACGTGCTGCGCGGGCAGAACCTGCGCGGGCAGGTGGCGCTGGTCACGGGCGGGCACGGCGGGATCGGCCTCGAGACGACGCGCGCCCTCGCGGAGGCCGGCGCCACCGTGGTCGTCGGCGCCCGCACCCCCGAGGCGGCGCGCGCGACGCTCGCGGACGAGCCGCGGATCGAGGTCGCGGCGCTCGACCTCCAGAGCCCGGCGTCGGTCGACGCGTTCGCCGCGCGCTTCGTCGCGTCGGGGCGGCCGCTCCACATGCTCGTGCTCAACGCCGGCATCATGGCGCCGCCGCTCGCCCGCGACGCGCGCGGGGTCGAGTCGCAGATGGCGACGAACCACCTCGGGCACTTCCAGCTCACCGCGCGCCTCTGGCCGGCGCTCGCGAAGGCAGGCGCCGCGGGCGG
Organism: Deltaproteobacteria bacterium; assembly: GCA_020632715.1. Taxonomy (GTDB): domain Bacteria; phylum Myxococcota_A; class UBA9042; order PHBI01; family PHBI01; genus JACKFA01. The sequence goes on along the minus strand of JACKFA010000011.1, from coordinate 40,866 downwards.
GGCGCGCGTCGTGGCGGTGTCGTCGCGCGGGCACCGGCTCGGCGGCGTCGACCTCGACGACCCGTTCTTCGAGCGGCGCCCCTACGACAAGTGGAAGGCCTACGCGCAGTCGAAGACCGCGAACGTGCTCTTCGCGGTGGCGCTCGATCGGCGCTCGGCACCGCACGGTGTGCGGGCGTTCGCCGTGCACCCGGGCGCCATCGCGACCGACCTCACGCGCTCGATCCCCGCCGACGAGGTGCAGGCGCTCTTCGAGAACGTGAAGCACATCCTGAAGAACCCCGAGCAGGGGGCGGCGACGAGCGTCTGGTGCGCCACGAGCTCGCTCCTCGACGGCATGGGCGGCCTCTACTGCGAGGACTGCGACGTCGCCGCGGCCGTCCCCGCCGACAGCCCGCTCGGGACGGGCGTCCGCCCGTGGGCCACCGACCCGGAGCTCGCCGAGCGCCTGTGGGCGGCGACCGAGGGCTGGACGGGCGTCGTGTTCACGCCCCGCGGGCCCGGCGAGGACGCCTCGTGACGCGCGCCGTGACGGCGCCGCGCGCGTTCGACCTCGGCCGCGAGCACGGCTGGGAGCCGCTCCGCGTCGAGGGCGCGCTGCCCGCCGACCTCCGCGGCACGCTCTACCGGAACGGCCCGCGCCGCTTCTCCGACACGAACGCGGCGCACTGGTTCGACGGCGTCGGCGGCGTCGCGGCCGTGCGCCTCGGCGGCGGGCGCGCCGAGGGGGCGGTGCGCCTCGTCTCGACGCCCGAGGTCGACGCGGACCGCCGCGGGCGCCCGCGCTACGGCGCCTTCGCGGCGAAGGCCGCGTGGGACAAGCGCCTCGCCGTGCTCTTCGGGCGGCGCGGCTTCAAGAACCTCGCGAACATCAACGTCCTCGCCTGGCAGGGGCGCCTCTTCGCGCTCTACGAGGCGCTGAACCCGCTCGAGCTCCACCCGGAGACGCTCGCGAGCCTCGGCGAGTCGACGCTCGGCGGGGCGCTCCGGAACGGCTTCCAGGCGCACCCGCACCGCGTGCCGGAGCGGCGCGCGACCTACGCGCTCGGGATGAACATCGGCCCCGGCCCGCGCTGCACGCTCGACCTCGTGGAGCTCCCGGATCAGGGCCCGGCGCGCCGCCTCACGACGCTCCCGCTCGACGGCGTGCGCGAGGTGCACGACTTCGCCGTGACCGAGAGGCACGCGGTGATCGTGGTGCCGCCGCTCTCCGCGCCCGCGTGGAAGGTCGCGCTCCACGGCACCTTCGCGGCGACGGTCACCTGGGACGAGGCCGCTGGCTGCGAGGTGATCGTGGTGCCGCTCGACGCGCCGGCGCGGGCGCGGCGCTTCAAGACGGACGCCTTCTTCGCGTGGCACTGGGCGAACGGCTGGGAGCTCGGCGACGGTCGCATCGGGCTCGACGTGGTGCGCTACGAGCCGTGGACGGGGCCGTGGCTGCCGCCGGAGTCGGTCGTCAGCGGGGGCTTCCCGCCGCTCGCGGCGCCGCCGGGGACGCGCCCGACGCTCTGGCGGGCCACGGTCGACCCGGCCCGCGAGCGCTTCGAGCTCGGGCCGCTCTGGGAGGCCGCGCGCTGCGAGTTCCCCTCGGTCGCGCCGTCGCAGGTCGGCGCGCGGCACGCGGCGACGTGGCTCGCGAGCGCGTCCGCCGACGGCGGCCCCACGCGCGACTGGTTCGACCGGATCGCGCGCGTCGACGCCGAGACCGGGGAGGCGACCCTCTTCGACCCCGGCGCCGGGCGCTTCGTCGGCGAGCCGGTGCTCGTCGAGCGCGCGGGCGGCGGCGTCTGGGCGCTCGTGATGGTGGACGAGCCGGCGGCGCGGCGCACGCACCTCGCGATCTGGGACGGCGAGCGCCCGGGCGAGCCCGTCGCGCGCTGCTTCTTCGACCAGCGCCTCCCCCCGGACCTCCACGGGACCTTCGTCGCCGCCGCGTGATCCGCGAAAGCGGCCCGTGAGAATCAATCGCGGTCCCCGGCTTGCCAGGCTCCCGTACGCCGCTCTACGCTGGTCGGTATGCAAGTCACTCCGGCCTCGCTTCGCGCCGCCTTGTTCGGCGCCGTGTCCACGGTCGGCGCCTGCGTCGACGCCCCCCCCCGAGACGCCCACCGCCGCGCCCGCCGTCGCGCCCGCGCCCCTCGACGACGACGACGACGAGCCGTCGCGTCGGCGCTCCGGCGAGGTCTCGCGCTACGTGGTGCTCGAGAGCCCCGGCGCCATCGCGCAGGCGTCGCTCGCGCGGAAGGGCGCGACCGCGCGCGACCCGGCCTGGCGCGCCGAGGTGAAGGCCGCGGCCACCGCGCTCCGCGCCGATCACGACGCCCTCCGCCCGGCGCTCGACCGCCTCGGCGCCCGCGTCATCGGCGACGTCGTCCTCGTCGCGAACGCGCTCCTCGTGCGCGTCGACGCGAGCGCGCTCCCCGCCCTCCGGAAGCTCCCCGGCGTCGCGCGGCTCGAGGTCCCGACGCGCGTCTCCCGCGCGCTCGCCGAGGCCGTGCCGCTCATCGGCGCGCCCGCGGTCTGGGTCTCGGCGGGCGACACCGCGCACACCGGCGCGGGCGTGCGCGTCGGCGTCCTCGACTCGGGCATCGACTACTACCACGCGAGCCTCGGCGGGAGCGGCGACCCGGCGGACTACGCGGCCGACGACGCCACGATCGTCGAGGCCGGCACCTTCCCGACGGCGCGCGTCGTGGGCGGCGTCGACCTCGCGGGCGACGACTACGACGCCGACGGGCTCGACGGCTCGCCGACCCCCGCCCCCGACGACGACCCGCTCGACTGCGACGGCCACGGCACGCTCGTCGCGGGCGCGGCGGCCGGCGGCGGCGTGCTCGCCACGGGGCTCGGCTACGCGGGGCCCTGGACGATGAGCCTCGTCCCGGACGACTTCGCGGTGAGCCCCGGGGTCGCGCCGGAGGCGGAGCTCTTCGCGATCCGGATCTTCGGCTGCCTCGGCTCGACCGACCTCGTCGTGCCGGCGCTCGAGGTCGCGGTCGACCCCGACGGGGACCTCGACCCGGTGGACCGCCTCGACGTCGTGAACCTGTCGTTCGGGAGCGAGTTCGGCGTCGCGAGCGACGCGGAGCGCGCGGCCATCGCGGCGCTCGACGCCGCCGGCGCCGTCGTCGTGGCGTCGGCCGGCAACTCCGACAGCGCCACGTTCTCCACGTACTACCCGAGCGTCGAGCCGACGGTGCTCTCGGTCGGCGCCACGCTGAAGGAGGGGGTGGACGCGTGGTACGCGGCCATCGAGGTGACCGCGCCGGCGGCCGTCGCGGGGCGCTACGCGCTCGGCGAGCCCGACCAGATCCCCTCCTTCGCCGACCTCGGCGACGCGACCATGAAGATCGTCGCGGGCGAGCCGATCCTCGGCTGCGACGCGTTCACGAACGCGCGCAAGCTCGACGGCAACCTCGTCATCGTGCACCGCGGCACCTGCACCTTCGACACCAAGGCGGCGAACGCGCAGGCCGCGGGCGCCGTCGGCGTCCTCATCGTGGACACCTTCTACGACGACGCCCCGCCCTCGCTCGGCGGCAGCCACCCGATCCCCATCGCCGGCTTCCGCCTCGCCGACGGGGAGGCGCTCATCGCGGCGAGCCCGGTGGACGTCACGGTCTCCGGGGAGCTCGAGATCAAGCTCGTCTACGGCCCGGACTACGTCGTCAACCTGTCGGCCCGCGGCCCGACGGCCGGAAACGCCGCGCTCAAGCCCGACGTCGTCGCGCCCGGCTGGCAGATCGTGTCGGCGTCGGTCGGCACGGGGACGGACGCCGACGTCGTGTCGGGCACGTCCATCGCGGCCCCGCTGGTCGCGGGCGGCGCCGCGCTCCTGCGCGAGGCGCGCCCCGAGCTCGACCCGGCCGGCGTGCGGCGCGCCTTGACGAGCACCGCCCACGCGGCCATCGGGCCGCAGGGGATCCCGTTCCCGTCCCACGCCGCGGGCGCAGGCCGTGTGCAGCTCGGCGAGGCCGTGGGCGCCTCGCTCACCGCGTGGAGCGACGCCGGCGACGCCATCGGCGTCTCGTTCGGCATGGTGCGCGCGTCGGCCGCGACCAGCGAGCGGCGCGCCGTGCGCGTCGCGAACGCGAGCGCCGCGGCGGTGACGCTCGACCTCGCGCTCGAGCCGGCGCTCGACTGGCCGGGCGTGACCGTCACGCTCGACCCGGCCTCCGTGGAGGTCCCCGCGGGCGGGAGCGCGACGTTCGACGTGGTGCTCGCGGTCGACCCGGCCGCGCTGCCGCCGGCGCCGGCCTACGCGGCCTACGAGAAGCCCTCCGGGGTCATCACGTTCGGCTCGCAGCAGATCTCGGTGCCGACGATCCTGTTCGCCGCGTCCTCGGGGCGGGTCGTCGGGACCCCGCGCGACGGCGCGCACAACGCCGTCGTCGTGCCGTACTACGCGGCGGCGCGGGCGGCTTCCGAGCGCGAGGTCGGCGCGGTCGCGGGCTGCGTGGACGCCGCCGGCGAGGGCGCGGTCACGCTCGCGCTCGACGGCGCCGCGGCCCACCACGACGACGCCCTCAGCGTGCTCGAGCTCGGCACGGAGGCGTCGAGCTGGGCGGCGGACGACCCGAGCGGGCCCGACGGCGCCTACGACCTCGTCGCGACGGGCGCCTACGGCGACCCCGAGAACCGCCGCGTCTTCTTCGGCGTCGCGGCCGCGGGCGACTGGGTCTCGCCGGCGCTCGGCTTCGTGTCGGTCGTCGGCGTGGAGGTCGACACGGATGGCGACGAGGAGGCCGACTACCTCGTCCTGGCCGAGTCCTTCGACACCCCGGAGGCGGCCGATCCGCTCTACACCGTGAACCGCGGCGCGCCCTACGCCCGCGTGGTCGATCTCGCCACGGGCAAGCTCAGCCGCGCCTTCCGGCCGCTGAACTCGGCGCTCGCCGCGGTGCCGGGCGGGGAGTTCCTCGCGCCGCCGACGGGCCAGGTCGACGGCGACACGGCGACCTGGGAGACGGGCGTCTACTTCAACCGCGTGGTGGTGCTGCCGGTCGCGCTCGACGACCTCGGCCTCGGCGCCGGGGAGGGCGCGCTCTCGTACCGCGCGGTGTCGCGCGTGTCGCGCTACCCGTTCCTCGTCGACCGGCCGCTGGTCGCGCCGACGGACACGACCGACTGGGTCGCCTTCGACGCGCTCGCGCCAGCGGTGCGGCTCGGGCCCGCGTGCCACGCGGCGACGCAGCTCTGCCCGGGCGGGGCGGGCGCGGTCGACGTCGAGCTCACGGGGGATGGCGCGACGGCGCCGAAGCTGCTCGTCTTCCACCACATGAACGGGGCGGCGCCGCGCTGGGAGGTGGTCGACCTGGCCGCCGAGGCGCTCGGGAGCGACCTCTCGGTGGCGGCGTCGGGGGAGACGAGCGTCGCGCCCGGGGTGGCGGCGACGGCGACGTTCACGGTCGGCAACGGCGCCGGCGTCGCGCGCGAGGCGGTGACGGTGACCGTGACGGCGGCGGGCGGCGAGCTCGGGAGCGTGCAGCCGTCGCAGGGGACGTGCGCGGTCGGCGTGTGCGAGCTCGGGGCGCTCGCGCCAGGGGCGTCGGCGACGGTCGTGGTGACGGCGACGCGGGCGGACGCGGGGGAGATCGCGCTGACGGCGGCGGCCGCGAGCGCGAGCGACTGCGAGCTCGCGGCAGGCGACGAGAGCGCGACGCTCAGCGTCACGGTCGCGGGGGCGAGCGTCGAGGACGACGCGGACACGATCTCGACCGCGGACACGGGCGGCGGCGGGGCGACGAAGAAGTCGGACGGCGGCTGCGCGGCGGGCGAGGGCGCGCCGGGGGCGCTCTTCGCCTGGCTCGCGCTGGCCGCGCTCGCCGCGCGCGCCGCGACGTGGCGGCGGCGCGGCGGCGCGGTGTGAGCGCTTCGCGCCGTCAGGCCGCGGCGCCGGCGTCGTCGGTGTGCGGGTCGAAGGCGGTGTCGCGCGCGGTCCGCGTGTAGACGCCGGCCTCGCGGGCGAGGAGGCGCGCCATGACGAGCTCGCGGCGCAGGGTCGCGAAGTCGTCGTGGAACTGGCCGATGACGGCGTTGATCTCCTTCTCGGCGTAGGTGCGGCCGCGCTCGAGCTCTCGCGCGAGGAACTCGAGCACGATCGCGCGCTTCTTCCGCTGCGCCGGGATGGTCTTCAGGCGCCCGTCCACGAGGAAGCTCGCCATGACGCGGTCGGCGTAGGTGGCCGGGTCGGGGGCGGCGGCGGTCAAGGACGCCGGCGCGAGCAGGGTCTTCGCGAGGCGCTGGAGGGTCGCCTCGTCGAGGCGGTAGAGGTGCTGCGTGCCGTCGGCCCGCATCGTGACGAGGCCGAGCTCGCGCAGCCGCTTCAGGTGATGGGAGACGGTGGGCGCCTTCAAGGCGAGCGCTGTCGCGAGGTCGTCGACCTTGTGCTCGGCCTGGGCGCAGAGGCCGAGGATCTGCAGGCGGGAGGCGTCGGCGAGGACTTTCAGCAGGCTCACGAGGCGGTCGACGTCGGGGTTGCTCACGGCTTGGTCTCCTTGTTCGATGGGTATCGATGTTAGATGGATGTCTACATTTGTCGCGGGCGACGCGCAAGCGGCACGAATGACGCGATCGGACCAATCATCCCGCCGAGGCGCGCGGATCGCCGTCCCATGCTGCAGTGCACAATCACTCGGCTAGAGTCCGGACATGGTTGTAACCTCGGCGATTTTGCCCGATCAGCACGCTCCCGACTGGGCGACCGTTGTGCAGACGCCGTGGCGATCGGCGCCAATGATTCCAACCTGGTATCAGACCGTATCGAGGAACGGTTTGCGGCGACGTGCGCCCGTTCAGTATCCGCGACCCATCGGTCCGTAGCTCGGGCCGTGACCGGGTCGGCGGTGCGGCGTCCACCCGTGTCTTCTCGAGAATTTGCCGTGAGCTGCGAGCTCGACATGGTGCCGACCCGACCCGACCCGTCCTGGAGCCGTGGAGCGACCTGGCTGCTCCCCCTGCTCCTCGCTGGCTGCGTCTCGCCGGACGCCCCGACCACGGGTCGGGCCACAGAACCGACCGTCACGATCGACGCGGCGGCGCTCTCGCTCGTCGGGGCCGCGGACGTCGTCTGGGACGTCGCGGTCGAGCGCGGCGACGGCGGCGGCGTCGTGTGGCAGCGGCGGCTGACGTCGTCCGGCTACGGCGACGGGCGCGGCTCGGCGAGCTACACCGGACCCTGCGACGCGACCGCGGGCGACAACGTCGTGAAGCTCTGGGTCGTCGGCGTGTACGGCGCGCCGGTGACGAGCGCGGGCGCGTTCGCGTCAGGCGCGGACACGGGCGCCGGGGCGGTCGAGGGCGAGGCGCTCGCGTTCCTCGACCCGACGGCCGGTGGCCCGCTCGAGCAGACGATCGCGTGCGCGCCGAACGCCGACCGCGCGGTGCGCTTCGACGTGGCGCTGATGCGGCCCGCCGAGCAGGGCTTCTTCGACATCGCGCTCACGTTCAGCGACATCTTCTGCTCGGCGAAGTTCGACTGCCTCGCCGAGGACCTGCTCTTCGACGAGACCGCGCGCCGCGCCGACACGATGGTGCTCGGCTTCGCGTGCACGGCGGGCGGCGCGGGCGACGCGGAGACGCAGCTCTGGCTCGACGACGTCGAGCTCGACTGCACGGATCCGACGGCCGAGGACTTCGCGGCGGACCTCGTGCTGAACCCGGCGGGGGCGCCGGGGAACCAGTGCGCGCCGGGGTCGCTCGCGACGTGTGACGCGGTCAGCGAGGTGGGGGCGGTGCCCGCGGACGCGGTGCTCTACCAGCTCGGCGTGTATCGCGGCTACGACGGCCAGGGCGGCGGGCAGACCGTCTACTGGAACCTGGCGCTCGGGACGCGCGCGGGGGCCGCGGCGTGCCGGCTCAGGACGCGCGGGACGGCCGCGCCGATCGGCGGGAGCACGGTCGCCGACAACGGGACCATCGCGGAGGGGGCGATCTACCCCTACATCCAGTGGGACGTGCCCCTCGGGAGCTGCGGCAGCGAGGCGCTGACGTTCGGCGACCCGACGGCGCCGGTGCGGGCGGCGTACACGGGCGTCGCGGCGGCCGGCGGGGCGCCGGCGCAGGCGCCGGATCTCGGCGGCGACGCGGCGGCGCGGACGTTCGCCTACGGCTACTCGCGGAGCTTCGAGGCCGGGACGTTCTGCGAGCCGGCGTGCGCGTTCGGGAGCGCGTGCCTCGACGGTGTGTGCCAGTGCGGCGCGTGCGACCGCGCGGCGGGCGAGTGCTGGGAGCCGACGGGCGTGTGCGGAGGGGACGGGGTGTGCATCTACACGCCGCGCGCGGCGGGGTTCGCGTGCGCGGACGACGGCGAGCTCTGCACGGACGACGCGTGCGACGGGGAGGGGGCGTGCGCGCACCCGGCCGGGCACGCGGGGACGGTGTGCCGCGCGGCGGCGGGGCCGTGCGACGTGGCCGAGGCGTGCGACGGGAGCGTCGCGAGCTGCCCGGCGGACGCGCTGGTCGGCGCGGGGACGGCGTGCCGCGAGAGCGTGGACGTGTGCGACGCGGCGGAGCTGTGCGACGGGGCGTCGGCGCTGTGTCCGGCTGACGCGAAGGTCGGCGCGGGCGTCGTGTGCCGCGACGCCGAGGGCGCGTGCGACGTGGCGGAGGCGTGCGACGGCGTCAGCGACGCGTGTCCGGCGCCGAGCGTGTCGTACTGCGGGGCGTGCGGGCCGGCGGCCGGCGGGTCGACGGTCGAGGCGCCGAGCGGGGCGGCGCTGTGCGCGGCGGGCGGCGCGGGCGCGGTCGCGGGCGAGGGGCCGTGGGCGTGGACGTGCGGCGGCGTCGGCGGCGGCGGGGACGAGGCCTGCGCGAGCGACCGGAGCTGCGCGGGGGCGACGCTCTCGTGGGGTGGCGGCTGCTCGGTCGCGGTCGACGAGGCGGCGCACGGGGTGAGCGCGGGCGTCGGGAACGCGGCGGCCGGCTACGAGGGCGCGGCGACGGCGACGTGTACGCAGGGCGTGTGGTCGACGTCGGCCGAGAGCTGCGACGCGACGGTGAACGGCGCGTGCGGGACGGCGGACGGGTCGGACTACACGGCGGCGCCGTCGGGCGCGGTCCTCTGCGCCTCGGGCGCGGCGACGTCGGTGACGACGGGCGCCTCGGGGTACACTTGGTCTTGCGCGGGCGCTTACGGCGGCTCGACCGCGAGCTGCCAGGCGGACCGCTCCTGCACGACGGCGACGCAGACGTGGGGCGCCTGCTCGGCGTCCGCGACGACGACGGTCTCGGGCGGCACGAAGGCGCTCACGAACGCGGCGGCGGGCTACCAGGGCTCGGCGACGGCGACCTGCACGCAGGGCAGCTGGAGCCTCTCGGGCACGAGCTGCAACGCGACGGTGAACGGCGCGTGCGGCACGGCGGACGGGTCGGACTACACGGCGGCGCCGTCGGGCGCGGTCCTCTGCGCCTCGGGCGCGGCGACGTCGGTGACGACGGGCGGATCGGGGTACACGTGGTCTTGCGCGGGCGCCTATGGCGGCTCGACCGCGAGCTGCCAGGCGGACCGCTCGTGCACGACGGCGACGCAGACGTGGGGCGCCTGCTCGGCGTCCGCGACGACGACGGTGTCGGGCGGCACGAAGGCGCTGACGAACGCGGCGGCGGGCTACCAGGGCTCGGCGACGGCGACCTGCACGCAGGGCAGCTGGAGCCTGTCGGGCACGAGCTGCAACGCCACGGTGAACGGCGCGTGCGGCACGGCGAACGGCGGGGACTACGCCTCGGCGCCGTCGGGGACGGTGCTCTGCAGCTCCGGCAGCGCCTCGGCGGTGGGCGGCAGCGGGCCCTACACGTGGACCTGCGCGGGCGCCTACGGCGGGTCGACCGCGAGCTGCTCGGCGGACCGCTCGTGCACGACGGCGACGCAGACGTGGGGCAGCTGCACGGCCTCGGCGAGCGCCATCGCCTCGGGCGGGACGCGGGCGCTGACGAACACGAACGCGAGCTACCAGGGCGCGGCGACGGCGACCTGCACGCAGGGCAGCTGGAGCCTCTCCGGCACGAGCTGCAACGCCAAGGTCAACGGCGCCTGCGGCACGGCCAACGGCGGCGACTTCACCTCGGCCCCGAGCTCCGGCCTCTGCAACGCCGGCAGCGCCTCGGGGGTCGGCGGCGCGGGGCCGTACACATGGACCTGCGCGGGCGCCTATGGCGGCTCGACGGCGAGCTGCTCGGCGGACCGCTCCTGCACGACGCAGACGCAGACCTGGAGCAGCTGCTCGGCGTCCGCGACGGCGACCACGTCGGGCGGCTCCCGCTCCCTGACCAACACGACCTCCGGCTACACCGGCAGCGCCACGGCGACCTGCACCCAGGGCAGCTGGGGACTCTCGGGAACGAGCTGCGCCTCCACCGGGTGCACGCCGGGCGCGACGCAGTACTGCGGGACCTGCCACTGCGGGACGATGCACAAGCTCTGCCTCGCGAACGGCACGTGGAGCGGCTGCTCGTACGGCGACGGCTGTCAGCAGTCGGGGACGCAGTGTCGCTGAGACGCTGAAACCAGCGGCGCGGCCCGTGTGACGACGAGCGCGGCCTCCGGGCCGCGCTCGCCCGATCCGTCCAGAGCTTCCAATCGAATTGCGGTACGGGACCCTCGCACCATCCTTGCCGCGGGCGTGATCCGAGGGGACAACCACGGAGGCACGGAGGCACGGAGGGTTCAGTGGAGCGCCATGCCTGGAGCCCCGAATAGGACTTGGGGGAGCGCCTGACGCCATCCCCTCGGGGCCTCCGTCTCTCGACTGCGCGGCATTCGTGCCCAGAGCCGCGGCGGCTCCCAGGCTCAGAACCAGGCCGCGAGGTCGAGGTACACGAGGTGCCCGTACGCCCCGAGCTCGCTCTCGAAGCGCCCGGCCGCCACGTCCGCGCCGCCGCCCACGCCGTCGAACGCCCCCACCCCGAGGTCCACGTTCTGCGCGACGTCATAGCGCAGCGACGTCACGATGAGCGCGCTCGGATCCACCACGTTCGCGATCACGCTCACCGAGAGCGCGAGCTGCTCCGTCAGCTCGTACCGCGCCGCCGCCCCCGCGTAACCGCGCCCGAGCCAGAACGACTCCCCGCGCGCGAGCTCCCGGCTCGTCGCCGCGTACGCCGCGTAGCCCGCCGGCCCCGCCGCCCCCTCGCCGTGCCAGTGCCCCTCGAGCGTGAGCGTGAGATCCCCGTGGAACCAGTCCACCCCCGCCGTCGCCCGCGGCCGGAGCGGCCCCTCCTCGTCGAGGTCCCACACCGGCCACCACACCTCCGCCCGCAGCTTCACCTCGTCGAAAGCCCACGACACGCCCGCCGCCACCGCCAGCTCGCGCCACGCCTTCGCCGCCGCCACGTACACGTCGGCCTCCCCGAGATACGCCGTCACCCGCGCCCCGGCCGACACGTCCTCCGCGCGCCCCCGGTCGGCCACGATCACGTCGAGCTCCGCGCGCTCCCCGAGCGGCGCCCCCACGCGCACCGCGTCCACCCCGCGCTTCTGCGACGTGTCGAGGTCGAACGGGCTGAACGCCGCCCACACGTCCGCCACCGTGAAGAGCCCCGACGTCCCCCAGGTCACCGCCTGCCGCCCGACGGCGACGTCCACCCGGCCGAGGAAGAGCCGCAGCACGAGCCGATCCACGTCGTGCTCGAGCGTCGTCCCGCCCTCGTCCACGATCGTCGACGACAGCTCCACGCTCCGCCCCGGCGCCGGCGTCACGCCGACCCCGAGCCCGAGCGGCGCCTCGCTCCCCGTCACCGTCAGCGCGAGCCGGTCGTGCACCTCGAACGTCGCGACCTGCCCGACGACCAGCTTCCACTCGAGCCGCAGCAGCGCCTGCGAGAGCCCGATCGCGTCGGGGAGCCCGAGCCCCTCGATGGCCGGCAGCTGCACCCCCGAGAGCTCCCGCGCGTACCCGCCGAGCCCGAACGTCGTCTCGCCGTCGTCGCTCTCTACGAGCGTCACCTCCGCCCGCGCCGCGCCCGCCGTGAGCAGGAGCGCCACCGCCGCGGCGACGGCCGCGCCGCCCGCCCTACGCACGGGGGGCCTCCGCCTCGGAGAGCCCGTCGGACTCGATGCGCCCGTCGCGGAGCCGCACGACGCGCCGCGCCCGCGCGATGAGATCGGGGTCGTGCGACGCGAAGACGAAGGTCGTGCCGTGCTCCGCGTTGAGCTCGAGCATGAGGTCGAGCAGGTTCCCGGAGGTCTCCGAGTCGAGGTTCGCCGTGGGCTCGTCCGCGAGCACGAGCGCCGGCCGCGACGCGATCGCGCGCACCACCGCGATGCGCTGCTGCTGCCCGCCCGAGAGCTCGTGCGGCTTCCGGTCGCGCATGTCGCCGAGCCCGACGCGCTCGAGCAGCGGCATCACGAGCCGCTCGCGCTCCTCGCGCGCCACCCCCGCGAGGGCGAGGGTGTACTCCGCGTTCTCGTAGCAGGTCAGCACGGGCACGAGGTTGTAGGCCTGGAACACGAAGCCGAGCGACGCGAGCCGGAACCTCGCCGCCTTCGCGCGCGAGAGGTGCGTGACGTCGCGCCCGGCGACGAGGATCTCCCCGGCCGTCGGGTGGTCGAGCGCGCCGACGAGGTTCAGGAGGGTCGACTTCCCCGAGCCCGACGCGCCCGCGAGCACGACGAACTCGCGCGGGTGCACGTCGAGGTCGACGCCGCGCAGCGCCGGGACCTCGATCTTTCCCTGCTGATAGACCTTCGTGACCCCGCGCGCGCGGATGAGGGCGCCGTCGCCGGGGCGCGCGGCGGCTGCGGCGGCGGGAGAAGCGGCGGAGACGGTGGGCGAGGCGCTCATTCGTAGGTCCTCATCGCCTGGCTCGGGTCGAGGCGCGTCGCGCGCCACGCCGGGTAGATCGCCGCGAGCACGATCATCACGAGCACGCCCGCGCAGGCGGCGATCCAGCGCGGCGCGTCGACCGTGGTGTGGATGACGAGGTCGTCGACGATGACCCCCGACACGTCGAAGTCGCCGCCGAGGAGCGCGCCGTAGTCGAGCCCGTGCGTCGCGAAGTACGCGTGCAGCCCGAGCGCGATGGCGAGCCCGACCCCCATCGCGAAGAGCGCGAGCAGCGCCGTCTCCGCGAGCACGAGCGCGCCGACGCGGAGCGGCGTCACGCCGAGCGCCGAGAGGAGCCCGAGCTCGCGCACGCGCTCCATCACCGACATCAGGAAGGTGTTCGCGATGCCGAAGGCGACGATCGCGAAGATCACGAGGGCGAACATGATGTTCATGTTCCCATCCATCTCGATGAAGCCCACGAGCTCGGGCATCGCCTCCTGCCAGGTGAGGAGCTCGAGCCCCGCGGCGCGCGGGCCGAGCGCGCCCGCGACCGCCCCCTTCAGCGCGTCGAGATCGGCCCCCGGCGCGCCCTCGACGCCGATCTGCGTGACCGCGCCGCCGAGCCGCGCCGCGTCCTGCGCCGTCCCGAGGCGCACGAGCGCGATGGTCCGGTCGATGTCCGCCGAGCCGGTCGCGACGACCCCGCCGAGGCGGAAGAGGGCCTGCGCCTCCTCGCCGCTCGCGTCGGTGAAGCGGAGCACGAGCCGGTCGCCGAGCGCGACGGAGAGGTCCTCCGCGAGCTTCTCGCCGAGGACGATGGCGCGCGCGTCGTCGCTGGCGAGGAAGGTGCCGCTCGTGAGGAAGCGGCCGAGGTCGTTGAAGGCCCGCTCGGCGTCGGGGTCGACGCCGCGCACCGTGACGGCGGCGAAGCCCTCGTTGGCGGCGGAGGTGAGGATCCCCTCGATGAGCACGCGCTCGGCGACCGCCGAGACCCCCGGGACGCCGCGCGCGGCGGCCGCGACGGCGCCCGGCTCGGCGACGCGCGCGCTCAGCTCGCGGTTCTTCCAGTAGCCGCGCTCGTGCACGAGGACGCCGCCGCCCGCGGAGCGCTCGGCCGCCTCCATCATCTTCGCGTACATGCCGTCGCCGAGGGCGAGGCTCGCGAGGAAGAGGGCGACCGCGAGGGCGATGGCCGAGCCCGTGATGAGCGTGCGCGAGCGGTTCCGGAGGAGCTGGCGCCAGGCGAGCTTCCACGTGGTCATGGCTCAGCCCCTCCCGCTGATGGCGGTGACCGGGTTCGCGCGCGCCGCGGCGATGGCCGGCCAGAGGCCGCAGAAGAACGACACGACGAGCGTCCAGACGACCGGCGGGACGAGCGCCGCCGGGTCGAGGCGGAAGTAGATGACGTCGTCGAAGGCGATGCCGGCCCAGGAGACGCCCTCGCCCTTGCCGCCCGAGGCGAAGGCGCCCATGTCGAGCCCGTTCACGGCGAAGAAGGCGGTGAGCGCGCTCCCGAGGGCGACGCCGACGAGGGCGCCGACCGCCGAGAGGAAGACGGCCTCGAGGACGAGCTGCGCGCCGAGGCGGGCGGGCGTCGTGCCGATGGCGACGAGCACGCCGAGCTCGCGGCGGCGCTCGAGGGCGCTCATGCGCTGCGTGTTGAGGAGGCCGAGGGCGATGAGGGCGAAGATGATGAGGTAGAAGATCCACATGCTGCCGCGCGACACGTCGATGAGCTGCACGAGGTCGGGGACGAGCTCCTTCCAGGTCTGGAGGGTGGCGCCGGCGGGGACGAGCGGGGCGATGGCGGCGCGGGCGCGGTCGAGGTCCGCGCCGGGGGCGAGGCCGACGGCGAGCTCGTGGACGGCGCCGTCGTCGAGGGCCATGAGGTAGGCGGCGTCGGCGCGGTGCAGGTAGACGACGCCGCGGTCGACCTCGACGTTGCCGGTGCGGACGAGGCCGACGACGGTCATGGCGTCGTCGCCGGGGGAGCCGTCGGCGGTGACGAGGTCCACGACGAGCTCGTCGCCGGGCCCGACGCCGAGGTGCTTCGCGAGGCCCTCGCCGAGGACGGCCTCGCGGCGGTGGGCGGGGGGCTCGGGCGGGGTCGCGGCGAGCCAGCGGCCGGCGACGATGGCGCGCTCGACGGTGGTGACGCGCGGCTCGCGGACGGCGTCGACGCCGAGCACCATGGCGGCGCGCGAGCGGCGCTCGTGGCCGACGAGGGCCATGCCGTTGACGCGCGGGGCGACGCCGGTGACGTCGGGCACGGCGGCGAGGCGGTCGAGGAGGGCGTCGGGGGCGGCGACCGTGTCCCAGAGCGAGGGCTTCTCGACGTAGGCGGTGGCGTGGATCTGGAGGGCGCCGAGGCGGCCGGCGGTGGCGCCGCGGGCCATGGCGTCGAGGTAGGCGTCGGTGAAGGCGCTGACCCAGATGATGAGGCCGACACCGACCGCGACGCCGCCGACGGTGAGGGCGGTGCGCCAGCGGTTCCGGCCGAGGCTCCGGAGGGCGAGGCGGATCATCGCTCGGTCGCCCGCCGGAGGCCCTGCGGCGTGAAGGTGCCGGCCGGGACCTTCGCGTCGAAGGTCATGTCGACGTAGGTGACGATGGTGTGCTCGTCGGGGGCGTCGGTCGGGACGAGGCGCAGCGTCTTCGGGACCTTGCGACCGCCGAGGTCGCCGACGTCCTCGAAGAACATGCGGCGGACGACCGACTTCTTGTCGAAGAAGTCGAGGCGCACGGGGAGGAGCGTGTCGGGGTCGACGACGTACTCGAGGCGCGAGTA
Source organism: Deltaproteobacteria bacterium (assembly GCA_020632715.1). Classification (GTDB taxonomy): domain Bacteria; phylum Myxococcota_A; class UBA9042; order PHBI01; family PHBI01; genus JACKFA01. The sequence goes on along the minus strand of JACKFA010000011.1, from coordinate 25,314 downwards.
GACGATGGCGGTGTCGGGCTTCGGGACCATCGTGAGGACGAGGCGCGCGCGGCCGTCTTCGGTGCGGCGGGCGACGGTCGTGTCGTAGTCCTTCTCGTAGGATGACTCGCGCATGAGGTCGTCGTTGGTGAAGTGCGAGCCCATCCAGCTCTCGGAGAGGAGGCCGGGCGGGATCCGGAGGAGGCGGTCGCTGCGCTTGCCGTAGCTCCAGAGGCCGTCCTCGGTCTTGAGGCTCGCGTTCCCGGCCTCGCGCGCGGGGGCGCGGATGACGACGAGGCCGAGGTCGTCGCCCTTCGTCCACGCCTCCATCTCGAGCGAGCGGCTGTAGCGCTTCGTCACGACCTCCATGCGCATCGTCCCGTGCGAGGCGGAGGAGCGGTAGAGATCGTCGAGGCGGTGCGTGAGCTCCGCGACGGTCGGGAGCGGCGCGCCGTCGTCCGCGCGGGAGGGGCTCCCGAGGGCGAGGGGGGCGAGGGCGAGGAGCGCGCTGAGGGCCGTTCGTAGAGCCGTCATGAGGGCCTCTCGGGGCACGGCGAACCGGCAGGTTCGACCAGGTGGTCTAAGCCTAGGCACTCGGGCGCGCGCCGTCAACCGGGACGACGTCGCGGCGGGCGAGGGGGCGCTCCGAGGTGCCGCGCGGGGGCGCCGTCAGGGGTCGGCGAGGCGCCGGATGAGGTCGAAGGAGGCGACCTCGAAGGCGGCGCGCTCGGCGTCACCCATGGACCCGTAGTGGGCTGGCAGCCACTGCGCGAACGCCTGGTCGATCGCGTAGAAGAGGGCGATGAGCAGGGTCGCGGGGAGATCGGTGCGGATGGCGCCGACCTCCTGCCCGCGCCGCACGAACGACTGGAACGCGGCGTCCATGTGGGCGAACACGTCGCGCAGGCGCGGCGACTCGCGCACCTCGGCGGGGACCTCGTAGAAGACCTTGCCGACGTCCATGAGCCAGGGGCGCTCGCGCGCGTCGGCGAAAGTGCGCTCGGTGAGCTCGCGCATCCGGTCCCAGAAGTTGTCCTTCGTGACGCCCTCGGCGCGGAGCGCGTCGCTCCAGGCGTAGGTCGCGTCGAGGTCCTCGAGGACGGTGGCGAAGAGGTCCACCTTGTCGTCGAAGTAGTAGTAGAAGGCGCCCTTCGAGACGCCGGCGCGCGCGATGATCGCGTTCAGCGACGCCTTGTCGAAGCCGTGCGTGGCGAGCTCCTCACCGGCCGCGTCGAGGATGGCGCGGCGCTTCTCGGGCGGGAGCTTGTCGAATCGGGGCCTCGGCACGTGGGCGTTCCTCGCGGGTGGGAGCCTCTCGGTAGCCTACACCACGCGCGCCGGCAACCCGAACCGCGGCGCCACGGGCCGCCACGCCGCGACTCGCAGCTCGCCCTCAGACCCCGACGCGCGCGCGCTCCTCGTCCGAGAGCTCGGCCTCGACCCACGACACGACCGCCGCGAGCTCGCCTCGCGCGACCCAGCCGGCGAGCGCGGCGACGGTCGCGTCGCGCACGGTGTCGTCGCCCGCGAGCAGGTAGCTCACGAAGGCGCCGGCGTGCTCGGTGACCACCGTCGCGCCGACCGCCTCGAGGGCCGCCCGGGTCATCGCGCCCGGGTCGTCGGCGGTCTTCGCGAGGAGGCTCGCCTCGAGCGCGAGCCCGCTCGGGCCGAAGCGAGCGGCCGCGCGCGCCGCCTCGGCGACGGCGTCCTCGGCGGAGAGCGGCGGATCCCAGCCGTCGAAGCGCGCGAGGAGCTTGAGCCAGCGGTCGACGACGTCGTCGGGCAGCTCGTCGCCGAAGACCGCGAGGTCGGCCGCGCGGATCGGCGGCACCGTGACCGGCTCCATCGTGTCCATGTGGAACGCGAGCGTCTCGAGCGCCTCGCCCATCCGCGCAGGGTCTCCCGAGGCCACGTCGGCCTGGATCTCGTCAGCCGTTCGCCACATCGCGCTCGCCTCCGCTCACCGCGGCGCGCTCCCGGTTCCCCACCGCGCGGCAGCGCGCTATCGTGCGGACGCGGGCGCGCCACGCGCCCATCCTACGCCGGAGAACCGCCCCATGCTCGTCGCTCCTCGCGCTCTCGCCGCCGCCTTCGCGGCGCTCGTCGCCCTCGGCGCGAGCGCCTGCGCCTCGTCGGGCGCCGACGCGGCCGCCGCCGAGACCCCCGAGGAGGCGGCGGCGAAGGCGTCGCCCCGCGAGCTCTGCCTCGCGGCGTCGCCGTGCCCGAACGCGCAGCAGACGGACGCCGAGCTCGCCACCTGCGTCGCGGCGATGCGCGATCTCCTCGGCGATCCCTGCCTCGAGCCGATGATCGCCGTGAAGACCTGCGCCGTGGAGAAGATCCGCTGCACCGAGGGCGGCGAGCTCGACGAGGACGCGACCTCGAAGGCGATGGACGCGTGCTCGCGGGAGCTCGCCGCGTTCGACGCCTGCTGCGCCGCCGGCAAGGAGTCCGCGCTCTGCCCGTGAGCGGGCGGTGGCGCCCACCGCGCCGCTGAGCGGCGGGGCGGGACAGGCTCGACGGGTCGGGGCGCCGACCGCGCCATCCGCGGCGCGGTTCGGGGCACCCGGGCCTCGACCTACTCCTCCGGGCACAGCTCCGAGCCGCCCTTGCCGCAGCACGCCGAGAACGCCTGCGTCTCCGCCATGCACGCGTCGCCGGCCATCGTCGCCTCCTCGTCCACGTCGCCGTCCGGCGTGCAGACGATGTGGCCGAGCGTGCACTCCTTCATGGCGACCATCGCGCCGAGGCAGGGGTCGCCCATCTTCCCCTTCACCATCTCGATGCAGGCCGCGAGCTCCTCGGGCTGCTGCTGCGCGTTCGCGCAGGGCGACTCCGCGCGGCACACCGACTCGGGCGTCATCCCCGACGCGGCGCCCGCGCCGGTGTCGGTGGGCTTGGCCGAGCCGCAGGCGAGGATCGGGAGGGCGAAGAGGGCGACGAGGACGCGACGGACCATGCGAGAGCTCCTGTGCTCGAGCGGATCGGACCCAGCGCGCACCCGCGCGCCGTGACGCGCGATTCATGGAGGAGGGCGCGATCGCCGTCAACGCCTCTCACGCCCGCGTAGGAGGCGCGTAGGACGGCGCGCGACGGGTCGACCCCGCGCCGACGTCGGCCCTGTCGGCGTCGCCCGTGACAAACCGAACGATCGCGCGGTTCGCCGCTACTTCTGCTCGATGGTCAGGTTCGAGAACATCTCGCGGAAGGTCGCGAGGTCGACCGTGAACTCGCCGTCGTCGAGCCCGTCGACGGCCGAGCCGTCGCCGTTCATGAGCTCACCGCCCGCCCCCGCGCCATGCGGGTTCCGCACCGTCACCTTCCCGTCCTGGTAGCAGAGGAGCGCGTACTCGTGCTGGTCCGGGAGGGGCTTCTTGCTCGCCTTCTTCCACCACTGCAGGTTGATGCCGCACGTCATCAGCGCGCCCTTCTCCGACGCCGCCGTGAGCAGCTCGTCGAGCTTCTTCAGGCTCTTCGACTTCACCGCGATCTGCTTCGCGCCGTTGCCCGTGAGGAGCTCGATGGTGTCCTTCCCGAAGCCGCCCTCGGCCGCGCCGACCTCGCCCTTCTTGAGCTCCTTCTTGTCCTTGTCGGCCTTCATCTGCTCCCAGTTGTGCGCGATGAAGGCCCGCTCCATGACCGCCGCCCAGACGCCGCTGTCGCCCGCCGACGTCTGCATGACCCGCATCTCGTCGTCCCCGAGCGTCACCGTGACCGGCTTCTGCCCCGGGAACGTCACCGTGTAGCTCGGGAGCCCGCCGTCCTTCGCCGGGTGCTCGACGATCATCTGGCAGATCGCGTTCGGGTCGCGCTCGGCGAGCGCGATGAGGGGCGCGAGGAAGTAGCAGGTGCCGATCATCCCCTGGTGCAGGAGCTTCGGGTCCGGCACGCCCGACTTCCCGTAGAGCCCGTAGTCCTTCTCCGCGCCGAGCTTCTTCGTCACGTTCGCGAAGCCCTCGTCGAGCGTCGCGAGGGCGTCGCCGTTCGGGCGCGGGTAGCTCTGCGCGTAGACGTCGAGGTCCTTCTCGGTCACGCCGAGGTGCTTGCCGCGCGCGGGGTCGCCGTCCTTCGACAGCGCGGCGAGCTGCTCCATGTAGAAGAGGAGCCCGCGGAGCGCGGCGTAGTCCTCGCCCTGGTCCTTCTTCTGCGCGACGCGGTCGTTCGCCTCCTGGACCGTGATACGGCCGTCGCCGTTCGCGTCCCAGCTGGGGAAGTTCCGGCACACGACCCGCGCCCACGCCGACCCGTCCGTCGCCGGGTCGCCGCCACCGGCCGACGTCGTCTCGGCCTCGCCCCCCGGCGCGAGCGCTGCGTCCTGCGACGCGAGGTCGGGGAGGCCGCGGACGGTCTCGCTCTTCGTCGAGGGGGCGTCGGTGACGTCGGTCGGCACGGTCTCTCGCGCGCCTCCGCCGCCACGCTGCTCTTTGGGCGCGTGCATCGGAGTCTCCTGACCTGGGCTCGACCGGAGAGTGAATGTTATTCACCGCGGCGCTGGGCTGTCAAACGCTGGGCCGCACGGGGCGCGGGCCACCGGCGCGTTCGGCGGTAGTCGGTTACAGCGTCTCGGCGCCGCGGTCCGCGTTTCGGGTCACGGCGCCCCGTCGACCGCCGAACGAACAGAGCAGCGGGCGGGAGGCGAGCCGGACAGGCGGCGCGCCGCCACGACCCGCCACAGTCCCACGCTCGTCGCGGAGGGTCCGCTGCGGGTGCCCGGCCGGGGGCAGGAAGACCGGTCAGGGGAGGGGCGGGCTCCAGAGCCGTTGCCCGCCCTTTCCCGTCCCATCACTCGCCGCGTCCACGTCGGTTACCGCCGCGCTGCGCGCGGCCGCGCGCGCGGTTGACCACGGGCGGGAGACCTCTCTACAGTCAGTGCACCCGGAGCGCCGCGCCTCGTGCACGCTCGCTCGGCGCCCGGGTTCCCCGACAGCGAGAGGTCCTCCATGAACGCAGCCGCGCGCCTCGGCTGGGCGTCCTTCGTCTTCGCCGCGTCGACCCTCGCTGCCTGCGCTGGCACCGACCCCGGGACCACGGCGCCCGGCGGGCACCTCGGCCTCGAGGTCGCGCCGCTCTCGCTCGTCGGCGTCGACGAGGTCTGCTACGACGTCGAGGTCCGGAATGGGCAGAACCAGATCGTCTGGAAGCGCGGCGATCCGAACGTGGACGCCCCGACCGACACCGACGCGCTCTGCTCCGGCCGCTACGGCGACGGCGCCGGTGGTGCCATCTCCTACGTCGGCACCTGCGACGCCGACGCGCCCGCGCACAGCGTGACCCTCTGGGTCGACGGCCTCCTGAAGGGCGGCGCCGCGCTCACCGACTGGCAGGACCCCTGCGCCGCCGGCTGCACCGTGCCGGCGACCTGCTCGCCGAACGAGGACACCGCCGTCACCTTCGACATCACGGTCCTCCGGGCCGCGAGCCAGGGCTTCTTCGACATCGCGGTCACGTTCGACGACATCTTCTGCTCGGCGAAGGTCGACTGCGTGAAGGACGACGCCGGCACCGAGCCGCTGACGCTCCTCTTCGACGCCGACGGCAAGCGCCAGCAGACGGCGGTCGCCGCGGTCGCCTGCACGCGCGGCCCCGGCGCGAACGGGGGCGGGACGGTGCTCCACATGAACGGCGTGGACATCGTCTGCGACGACGGCGCGGGCGGCACCGTCACGACGTCGCTCGACCCGACGATCGAGGGGAACGCGTGGTCGCCGCCGCACACGGGCGACGAGGTGTGGCAGTACGCGGTGTTCCGGGGCACCGAGGCGCTGCCCTGCGGCGGGGTGCCCTGCAACAAGGTGTACTGGAACACGGCGATCGGCTTCGACCCGGCGGGCAAGGGCTGCCACCTCCAGCTCGAGTTCACGGCCGCCGCGGCGCCGGGGCTCGTGAACGGCGCGACCGCCGTCACGTCGGCCGCCTACCCCTACGTCGTCGCCGACGTGCCGCTCACGAACGCCGACGGGAGCGCGGTCGTCTGCAAGAAGCACCCGCTCAACGGGCCCGACGTCGTGACGACCTACACCGACCCCGGCGAGACCAAGCAGTTCTGCCACCGCTGGGACGGCGTGCTCGCGAGCACCGTGGCCGCCTGCGTGGACGTCCCGACGGGCTGCACGACGGACCTCGAGTGCAACGACGGGAACCCGTGTACGGCGGACGTCTGCGTCGGCGGCGGCGCCTGCCAGAGCACCGCCTGCGACGCGCCCCAGGTCGCCTGGAACGATCTGGGGAGCCTGTCCCCGTCGGTCGCGACGCTCGCCGACGCCGACCACCCCTTCTCCTTCCCCATCACGGGCTGGAGCCCGGGCGTCACCTTCCACCGCACCGGCAACGCGGGGACCGTGCGGCGGTTCGAGCCGGGCTCGACGCTGAACGGCACGTTCCCGGGCGAGGGCGCGTACGCGGGCTACACCTTCGGGTGGAGCGGCAACTTCCCGTACATCGACATCCTCACCCAGAACGGCTCCACGGAGGTCGCGGGCGACGTGGTGTTCGACTTCCACCAGCCGGCCACCTCCCGAGGCGCCGGCTGGCGCTTCGTCGTCGGCTTCGCGGGCACCGCTGGCACGGCGAACGAGGGGCCGCAGCGGCTCACGCCGAGCGCGCTCCTGACGCTCATCGGGCGCTTCAACGCCTTCGGGACGGGGGTCTACCCGGTCTTCGACGCCGCGAACAACTGGGTCACCGGCTCCAACGGCGGCCCGGCGGACGGCTACCTGTTCTTCGTGATCCCCGCGGGCGCCAGCACGTTCACGTGGAACGTGGCGCCCCTCGGCGCCCTCGACGGCACGCCCGACCAGTTCGGCTTCGTCGTCGGCATGGTGAACCTCGGGAACTGCCCCGAGGCGTGCAACGACTGACGCGAGCTTAGCGGCGAGGCGAATTGAACTTGTGACCATGGTCACAAGTTCAGCTCCCCCGCATGGTTGGCCGCTGGCCGATCCAGAACGTGCGTTGTGATCGCCATCTTCATGATCTCTTCATGAACGGTCGCGGCGCGCGTTCGCATGGTGTCCGCCGTGCCGCGCGCCGACCCGACGGCGGTCGTCGGGCGAGCGGCGGCGCGACGGGATCTCGTGGCGTTGCATGTGAGCAGACGCCGCTGGCTCGGGGCGGCGCTCGCGCTGCTCGCGTCGGTGGCCGGCCCCGTGGCCGAGGCGGCTCCCGAGCCGCGCGCGGTGACCCTCGACGAGGCGCTCGCCGCCGCGCGCGTCGCCCCGGACACCGCCGCCGCCGCCGCCAGCGCCGCCGCCGCCGCCGCCGCCGCCGTCGAGGCGGCCGGTGGGATCCCGCCGACCTCGGTGTCCGTCGGGACGAGCCGCCTCCAGGCCAAGCTCTTCGTCGGCGTGCAGGTGCCGCTCCCCGTCTTCGGGCGCGGGTCCGCCGCGCGCGCGTCGCCCGCGCCGAGCGCTCCGTCGCCCGCGCCGAGGCCGCCGGCGTCGCGCTCGACGCCGCGCGCGCCGCGCGCGCCGGCTGGTTCCGGCTCGCCTACGCCGAGGCCGTCGCCGCGCTCGCCGCGAGCGACGCCGAGCGCGCCGCGAAGCTCGCGAGCGTGGCGCACCGCCGCTTCGACGCGGGCGACGCGCCGCGCCAGGACGCCGTCCAGGCCGACGCCGCCGCCCTCCGCGCGGGCGCGCGAGGCGCGCAGCGCCGCCGTCGAGGTCGAGGCCGCCAGCGCCGAGCTCGCCACGGTCCTCGGCTGGGACCCCGCGGCGCCCCTCCGGGCGGCGGGCGGCCTCCCCGAGGCGCTCGACGACCCGCCCGCCCTCGCGACCCTCCTCGGCGGCGCCGACCACGCGCCGGCCCTCGTCGCCGCGGAGGCGCAGGTCGCCGCGGCCTCCGCCCGGGTCGACGAGGCGGACGCCGAGGCGTGGCCGGAGCTCTCCGTCGGTGTCGAGACCGAGGCCTTCGATCCCGGCCTCTCCGGGCCGGACGTGCGCGTGCTCCTGAACGTGGACCTCCCGCTCTTCGGGCGCCGGAGCGCCGCGCGCGACGCCGCCTCCGCCGGCCGCGCCGCGCCGCGCCGAGTCCGCGCGCTCCGCGCGCCCTCGCCGCCTCGCGCGGGGCCCTCGTCGCCGCCTACCGCCGCTACCAGGCCGCGCTCGTCCGCGCGCGCGATCTCGCGGCCGACGTCGTGCCCGCCGCCGCGGAGGCCGTTCGCCTCGCGGAGATCGGCTACGACCAGGGCGAGGGCGGGCTCGTCCTCGTCCTCGAGGCCCAGCGCGCGTACGCCGAGGCGCGCGCGGCCTCGCTCGACGCGCAGCTCGGGGCGGCCGAGGCGCGGGCCGAGCTCGAGCGCGCCGCAGGAGGTCCCTGGTGAGCCGTCTCGCGCCGATCTGCACCCTCGCGACGGCCGTCGCGCTCCTCCTCGCCGCCGGCTGTCGCGGCGACGCCCCCGCCGACGCGGCGAGCGCCGACGCGCCCCCCGCGCCGATGCCGGTCCGCTGCGAGCCCCTGGCCGAGCGCACGATCGCCGCCGAGGTGGCGCTCCGCGGCACCGTCCAGGCGCCCCCGAACCGCCACGCCACGGTGTCGTCGCCCGTCGCGGGGCGACTCACCGCGGTGCGCGTCGCCGTCGGCGACACGGTGGCCGAGGGCGACGTCGTGGCCGTGGTCGACAGCCCCCAGCTCCGCGCCGAGCGCGAGGAGGCCGTGGCCGCCGCGGCCGCCGCGCGCGCCGCCGTGACGAGCGCCCAGAAGGACCTCGCGCGGAAGCGCGCCCTCTTCGACGAGGGCATCGTCGCCCGGCGCGCCGTCGAGGAGCTCGACGCACAGCTCGCGACCGCCCGCGCCGACCTCGCCACGGCCCGCGCCCGCGAGCACCTCGCCGACGAGCAGCTCGCCCGCGCCGAGGTCCGCGCGCCGCTCGCCGGCACCGTCGTCCGCGCCGCCCTCGCGGCGGGCGAGCTCGTGGACGGCACCCCGGGGACGCCCATCGTCGAGATCGCCGACCTGACCTCGCTCGAGCTCACCGGCGACCTCGCGAGCGCCGACGTCGTGCGCGTCACCGAGGGGGCCGTCGCCGAGGTGCGCCTCGACCCGCTCCCGAACGTCGCCGTCCCTGGTCGCGTCGCCCGCGTCGACCCGACCGTCGACCCGGCGACCTCCCTCGGCCGCGTCCGCGTCGCCCTCTCCCCGCCCCCCGACCTCGCGCAGCGCCTCGCCATCGGCCTCGCCGGCCAGGCCACGCTCCACGTCGGCGACCGGCGGGTGGTCGCCGCGCCCCCGGGCGCCCTCCGTCGCTCGCTCGACGGGAAGGACGAGGTCGTCGTGTGCGCCCCCGCCGAGAGCGGCGCGGGCACCGTCGCGAAGGCCGCCGAGGTCACGGTCGGCGAGCGCGGCGACGGCTGGGTCGAGGTCGCCGACGGCCCCGCTGCGGGCACGCCCGTCGTCGTGGACCGCGCCGTCGGCCTCGAGGACGACGCGCCGCTCGCGCCCGGCGGCGCGCCCGCGGCCACCGCGCCGGCGCCGGAGCCCGCGCCGTGAACCCCGTTCACTACGTCCTCCGGGGCCGCGGGAGCCTCGTCGCGCTCGCGACCCTCGGCCTCCTCGGCTACGGCGTCTACGCGCTCGCGAACCTGCCGAGCGGCATCTACCCGGACGTCGACTTCCCGCGCGTCGTGGTCGTGGCCCACGTCGGCGACCTCCCGCCGGCGCTCGTCGAGGTCGCCGCGACGCGCCCCCTCGAGGCGTCGCTCGCGACCGTGCCGGGCGTCCGCCGCCTCCAGTCGCGCACGATCCGCGGCGCCGCCGAGCTCTCGGTCAACTTCGAGCCCGGCACCGACATGCTCCTCGCGCTCCAGCGCTGCGAGTCGCAGCTCTCCGAGGTGCGCGCCGAGCTCCCCCCCGACGCGACGCTCGAGGTCGAGCGCGTGACGCCGACCGCGCTCCCGATCCTCACCTTCAACGTCGCCGGCGCCGCCGACCAGCGCGCGCTCCACGACCTCGCGATGCTCGTCGTGCGCCCGGCGCTCACGCGCGTCGAGGGCGTCGGCCGGGTCGACGTCCTCGGCGGCGAGACGCGCGAGATCGAGGTCCTCCTCCGCCCCGCCGCCCTCGCCGCGGCCCACCTGACGCCGAGCGCCGTCGCCGACCGCCTCGCCCGCGAGTCGCTCGTCGAGGCCGGCGGTCGCGTGTACGAAGAGCACCAGGTGCTCACGCTCGTCGTCGACGCCCAGGCGACCACCCCGGCGGACATCGCGGCCCTCCCCATCGCGACAGGCCCGAACGGCGCCGTCCCGCTCTCCGCCGTGGCCGACGTGCGCGAGGGCGCCGTCGACCGCGCCGCCATCGTCACCGGCCCCGGCGGCGACGTCGTCACGGTCACCGTCGCGCGCGGCCTGGGCGCGAGCGTGCCGGACGTCGCGCAGGCCGCCAAGGCCGCCGTCGCCGAGCTCGTCCGGAGCGGCGCCGTCCCGGCCGGTGTCGAGGTCACGCCCGTCTACGACCAGGCCGAGCTCGTCGACGAGTCCATCGCCGGCGTGCGCGACGCCATCGTCCTCGGCGCGCTCCTCGCCATGATCGTCCTCGGCCTCTCGCTGCGGGACGTGCGCTCGGGGGTCGTCGCCGCCGTGGCCGTCCCCGTCACGCTCGTCGCGACCTTCGGCCTCATGCACCTCGTCGGGATCTCGCTGAACCTCATGTCGCTCGGCGGCCTCGCCGTCGCCATCGGGCTCGTCGTGGACGACGCCATCGTCATCGTCGAGGCGATCGTGCATCGGATGGAGGAGGGCGAGCCGCCCGCGCGCGCCGCCGCCACCGGCACGACCGACCTCTTCGCCGCGGTCGTCGGGACCACGCTCACGACCGTCATCGTCTTCGCGCCGCTCGGGCTCCTCTCGGGCGTCGTCGGCACGTTCTTCGGCTCGCTCGCGGCGACGCTCACCATCGCCGTCCTGCTGTCGCTCGTGGTCGCCGTGACGCTCGTGCCGCTCATGGCGGCGCACCTCTTGAAGGCGCGGTCGGGCGCTGGCGGCTCCGGACCTCGTCGAACGAGACCACGGAGACAGGGAGACACGGAGGAGCACGGAGGGGGCGGAGGGGAACGTCCGGAGGCCGCGCCGCGCCGGCGCCTGTCGCGCGCCTACGGGCGCCTCGTCGAGCGCCTCGTGCGGCGCCCGCTCCTCGGGCTCCTCGTGGTCGTCCTGATGGGTGTCGGCGGCTACTTCGCCCTCGGGGCCACCGCGACCGGCTTCCTCCCGGCGATGGACGAGGGCGCCTTCGTGCTCGACTTCTTCCTCCCCGCGGGCACCGCCCTCGAGGAGACCGACCGCGTCGCGCGCCGGCTCGACCGGATCCTCGAGGACACCCCCAGCGTCGCGACCTTCACCCGCCGCACCGGCGCCGAGATGGGCCCCGCCGCCGCGACCGAGCAGAACCGCGGCGACATCATGGTGCGCCTCGTGCCGCGCGACCGCCGCGCCGGCGTCGACGACGTCATCGACGGCGTCCGCCGCCGCGTCGCCGCCGAGGTCCCCGAGGCGCGCGTCGAGTTCGTGCAGGTCCTGCAGGACGTCCTCGACGACCTCGCCGGGAACCCGCGCCCCATCGAGGTGCGCTTCTTCGGCCCCGATCCCGCCGTGCTCGCGCGCGTCGCCCACCGCGCGGGCGAGCTCCTCGACGGCGCCGAGGGCCTCGAGGACCTCTTCGACGGCGTCGAGGGCCAGGTCCCCGAGCTCCGCGCCCAGGTGCGCCGCGCCGCCGCCGCCGCTCTCGGCGTGGGTCCGCGCGACGTCGCCGACGACCTCGCGGTCGCCGCCGAGGGGCGCGTCGTCTCCGAGGTGCGCCTCCCCGACCGCACCGTCGGCGTGCGCGTCCGCTTCCCGGACGCCGTGCGCTTCGACCCGGCCGCGCTCTCCGCGTCACCGCTCGCGTACGGCCCGGCGTCGGTCCCGCTCGGCGCCGTCGTCCAGTGGAGCCGCCCGCGGGCGCCCACGGAGCTCCTCCGCGAGAACATGATGCCGGTCGTCGTGCTCTCGGCCGACGTCAGCGGCGCGGACCTCGGCGCCGCCGAGGCCTCCGTGCGCGATCGCCTCGGCGCGCTCGACCTCCCGGAGGGCTACCGCTACGAGATCGGCGGCCAGGCCCGCTCCGCGCGCGACACGCAGCTCCAGCTCGCCGCTGTCTTCGGGGTCGGCGTGGTGCTCGTCCTCGCCGTGCTCCTCATCCAGCTCGGCACCCTCCGCCTCGCCATCGTCGTGCTCCTCGGCGCGCCGCTCGCGCTCGTGGGCGCGGTCATGACCCTCGCCGCGACCGGCGTGCCGCTGAACGCCTCGTCGCTCATGGGCTGCGTCCTCCTCGCCGGGCTCGTCGTAAAGAACGGGATCCTCCTCCTCGAGCACGCGCAGCACGAGCAGCAGGCGGGCGTCCCGCTCGGCGAGGCCCTCGCGCGCGGCGGCGCCCGGCGGCTCCGGCCCATCCTCATGACCACGGCCGCGACCATCGCGGGGCTCCTCCCGCTCGCCGTGAGCCCGGGCGCCGGCGCCGAGATCCAGCGCCCCCTCGCGGTCGCCACCATCGGCGGGCTCGCCATCTCGACCGTCGTGACGCTCTTCGTCGTGCCGTCGCTCGCGGCGCTCCTCCACCGCGTCGGGCGCCGCCGCCCCGCGCCCGTCAGCCCCGCGCCGCCGGCAGCCTCAGCGTGAAGCGCGCCCCGCCGAGGGGCGACGCGCCGACGACCACGCTCCCGCCGCTGTGCTCGGCCACCCGCTTCACGGTCGCGAGGCCGAGCCCGAGCCCGGCGTCCTCGTCGCCCCGGGCGGCCGCGCCGCGGCGGAACGGCTCGAAGATCGCCTCGCGCTCCGCCTCGGCCACCCCCGGGCCGGCGTCGTCGACGTCGATCCGCACGACGCCCGCGCCCTCGCGCCCGAGCGTCACGCGCACCGCACCCCCGGCCGGCGTGTAGCGCACGGCGTTCGCGAGCAGGTTCGAGACCGCGACCGACACGGCCTCCTCGCCGGCCGCCGTCGCGAAGACCGCGCCCTCGCCGTCGTCCGCGACGTCGACCGTCACCCCGGCCGCGGCGGCGGCCGCCGCGATGAGCCCGACCGCGCGGGCGACGGCCTCACCGACGTCCGCGGGCCCGTCGGCCCCGGGGGGCCGCGCGTCGAGCCGGCTCCACGCGAGCAGCGCCTCCACGATGGCGGTGAGCCGCCGCACCTCGTCGAGGGCCGCGCCCGCGACCCGCGCCCACTCCTCCGGCGCGCGCTCGCGCCGGAGCGCCACCTCGAGCTCGGAGGCGAGCACGGCGAGCGGCGTCCGGAGCTCGTGCGACGCGGCGCCCGCGTAGCGTTCGAGCGCGCCGAAGCCCGCCTCGAGCCGCGCGAAGAGCCCGTTCAGCGACGCCGTCAGCTCGGCGAGCTCGGGGGCGCGCGGGGGCGGGAGCCGGCGGTTCAGGTCGCGCGCGCTCATGTCGTCGGCGGCCGCGGCGACCGCGCGCACCGGCGCGAGCGTGCGGCGGCTCACGATCACCGCGCCGCCGATGGACACGAGGAGCGCCACGGGGGCCGCGAGCGCCATCGCGGCTAGCATCTCCTCGAGCGTCTCGGCGGCGATGTCCGCGGGCGAGTCGGGAGGCTCGTCGCGCGCGAGCTCGTCCTTCTCCTCGAGCCACACGAGCAGGTAGGCCGTCACCGCGAACACGACCAGCGACACGACCGCCGTCGCGAGCATCCACGCCGCGAGCCGCGCCCGGAGCGACCAGCCCGCGCGCTGCTCCCGTCGGTCAGCCATGGGTCCTCCCGGTCGCGAGCCGGTAGCCGACGCCGCGCACGGTCTCGATGCGGGCGCGGCTCGCCGCGAGCTTCCGCCGGAGGTGCGCGACGTGCACGTCGATGACGTTCGTCCCGGGGTCGAAGTCGTAGCCGAACGCCTCGCGCAGGATGGTCGGCCGGTCGAGGACCTCGTCGGGGCGCGACAGGAAGAGCTCGAGCAGCGCCCGCTCGCGCGGCGAGAGCGGCACGACCTCGCCCGCGACGCGCCCGGCGGCCTCCCCCGGGTCGAGCGCGAGATCGCCCGCGGCGAGCGGCGTCCAGCGCGGCGCGGCGGCGCGCCGGAGGAGCGCCCGGAGGCGGGCGAGGAGCTCGGCGAAGGCGAAGGGCTTCACGAGGTAGTCGTCCGCGCCGAGGTCGAGCGCGCGCACGCGGTCGTCGAGCCCGTCGCGGGCGGTGAGCACGAGCACCGGCACGCGGTGGCCGGCGGCGCGGGCGCGCGCGAGCACCTCGAGCCCGTCGAGGTCGGGCAGCCCGAGGTCGAGGATGACCGCCTCGACGAGCCGCGACTCGAGCCGGGCGAGGCCCTCCTCGCCCGACTCGACCGCGTCCACCTCGTAGCCCTCCTCGGCGAGCCCGCGCGACAACGTCGCGGCGAGCCGCCGGGTGTCTTCCACGAGGAGGACGGTCATCCGCGCGCCGCCTCAGTCGTCCTTGCGGCTCTTGATCTTCTGCAGGAGCTCCGCCTCGAGCTCGGCGACGGTCATCGTCCGCTGCTCCTCCTTGCCGTAGCGGCGGAGCGTGACGGTCCCCTCCTCGGCCTCGCGCTCGCCGACGATGAGGATGTTCGGGATCTTGGCCGTGACCGCGTTCCGGATCTTCTTCCCCATCGTGTCGGAGCTCTTGTCGCGCTCGGCGCGCACCATCTGCCCGCGCAGGCGCTGCACGATGCCCTCGCCGTACTCGTCGAAGCGCTCGCCGACCGTCACGACGCGCGCCTGCACGGGCGCGAGCCACGTCGGGAAGGCGCCGCCGTAGTGCTCGATGAGGAAGGCGACGAAGCGCTCGTGCGTCCCGAGCGGGGCGCGGTGGATGATGTACGGCCGGTGCATCTTGTTGTCCGGGCCGACGTACTCGAGGTCGAGCCGCGCCGCGATGCCGAAGTCGAGCTGGTTCGTGCTCGCCGTCTCCTCGCGCCCGGTGACCGTCTTGAACTGGACGTCGATCTTCGGCCCGTAGAACGCGGCCTCGCCCTTGCCGACGACGAACTTCGCGCCGCTCTGCACCATCGCGTCGTGGACGAGGCGCTCGGCCTTCTCCCAGCCCTCGGGGTCGTCGATGTACTTCGCCTTCCCCTTCGGGTCCTCCGGGTCCCACGTCGAGAAGCGGAAGTAGTAGTCCGTGAGGCCGAGGATCTCGTAGACCTCCTGGTGCATCTTCATGACCGCGAGGAACTCCTCGGTCGCCTGCTCCTCGGTGCAGTAGATGTGCGCGTCGTTCATCATCATGCCGCGCACGCGCAGGAGCCCCGAGAGCGCGCCCGAGTCCTCGAACCGGTAGACCTGCCCGTACTCCGCGAGGCGCATCGGGAGGTCGCGGTAGCTGCGCGGGCGCGCGCTGAAGATCTTGTGGTGGTGCGGGCAGTTCATCGGCTTCATGCAGTAGGTCTCGCGGACCTCGACCTCGGCGCCGTGCTCGCCCTCATGGACCTCCTTGAGCTCCATGAACGGGTACATGTGCTCCTTGTAGTAGGGGAGGTGCCCCGTCCGGTAGTAGAGGTCGGTCTTCGCGATGTGCGGCGTCGCGACGCGCACGTAGCCGGCCTTGAACTCGAGCTCCTTCGCGAGCTTCTCGAGCTCGTCGCGGATGACCGTGCCGTTCGGGAGCCAGAGCGGGAGGCCCTTGCCGATCTCCTCGTCGATGACGAAGA
Organism: Deltaproteobacteria bacterium; assembly: GCA_020632715.1. GTDB lineage: Bacteria > Myxococcota_A > UBA9042 > PHBI01 > PHBI01 > JACKFA01. The sequence goes on along the minus strand of JACKFA010000011.1, from coordinate 9,699 downwards.
AGTCGAGCTCCTTCCCGAGCTTCTTGTGGTCGCGCGCCTGCGCGTCCTTCCACGCCTTCACGTGCGCGTCGAGCTCTTCCTTGGTCTCGAACGCCCACGCGTAGAGGCGCGTCATCATCTTGTTCTTGGAGTCGCCGCGCCAGTAGGCGCCCGCGACGCTCCGGATCTTGAAGCCGGCCTTCGCGAGGGCGCGCGTGCTGTCGACGTGGGGCCCGTCGCACATGTCGAGGAACGAGCCGTTCGTGTAGAAGCTGAGCGTCTCGAGGTTCTTCTTCTCGAAGAGCTCGTCCGCGTACTCGCGCTTGTACGGCTCGCCCATGGCGTCGAGGCGCGCGAACGCCTCGGCGCGCGGCAGCTCCTCGCGCGTGAACTCCTGGTTCTGCTTGATGATGTGCTTCATCCGCTTCTCGATCTCCGGGAAGTCCTCCTCGGTGATCGGCTCGCTCAGGACGAAGTCGTAGTAGAAGCCGTCGGCGATCGGCGGGCCGAAGCCCAGCGTCGACCCCGGCCGGAGCTGCAGCACCGCCTGCGCCATGACGTGCGACAGGCTGTGGCGGATCCGGTGGAGCTGGTCGTCGTGACCGCCGTGGGACTCGGGCTCGGACTCGTTCATCTCGTGCATCGGGTGCCTCGTTGTAGGTGACCACCGACCAAACGACGGCCGCTGGCGAGTCCACCCCTATGCGATCCGGCCGCGCGCGGCAACTCCCGCGCGCGAGCCTCAGAACGAGGTGATCTTGTGGACGTGCTCCCCGTTGTTGTTGCCTCCCGTCCAGGCCGAGCCGGTGACGTCTTCCCCGACGATGGTCGTGGCGGTCGGCGCTGACGGGTCCGTCACGTCGATGCAGCTCACGCCCCCATACACCTGCACCACGAGGCGGTGAGCTGCTGGCTGCGGGAGGAGCTCGTAGCCGCCGGTGTTCAGCGCGGCGAGGTCCAGGATGGGCGTCGTCGCGCCGGTGACCGGGTCGTACGAGGTCACGACCTTCGGGTTGTTCCAGGCGTCGATGAAGTAGACGAGCCCCTCGAACGCCTGCGGCGTGAACGCCGTGAAGCCCGTGATCTCGACGCCCGCCGAGGTCCCGTCGGTCCGGTGCATGTGCCCGCCGCCCACGTTGTAGAAGAGCGTGGCGCTCTGCGGCTCGTAGGTGAACCCGGGGCTCGCGTCGACGACGCGGCCAGTCGGCGGGATGAGGCCGGAGCCGCCGTCCGCGTCCGCCCAAGCGAGCCCGTACTGGGTGGGAGCGTGGTCGGCCGAGAAGAAGACCTGCCCGAGATCGGGCACCGCGTAGGGCTCCGTGCTGGTCAGGACGTTGGGGGTGATCGGGAGCTCCGTCGCCTCGGTCGCCCCGGGCGGGACGAAGTAGTAGCGGTAGGTGCCGTTGACGTCCCGCGCCTGGAAGAAGATGGCGTCGCCGAGCGCGATGAGGCGGGAGAGGTCCTGCACGTTGGTGTTCGGGGACGGGAGCGGGAGCCGGTTCGCGTTGCCGTCGGCGTCGACCCACCAGAGCTCGTGGTCGCCGCTCGGGAGGCCGAAGACCGAGAAGTACAAGCGGCTTGGGGTCGGCGTGAGGAAGTCCGGGACACCGCCCGCGCCGAAGGCGCCGACGAACGCGATGGCTGCCGCGCCGTCGGTGGCGAAGAGCCCGGTCCCGTGCGTGTCGTCGACGCCGCTGAAGTAGACGGCGTCTGCGAACACGGCGATGCGCCGGTGCGTGGTGTAGCTGACCTTCGGCATACGGACGGGGTCGTCCGCCTGATCCTCGACGAGCTCGGCGGTGCCATCGGGGCTCGCCCGCCAGAGCTTCCGGCCGTTCGTGCCGTCGTCGGCGCTGAAGTACACCGCGCGCCCGAACGGGGTGAGCTGCTCGGCGTCACTGCTCGCACCGCCCGGGGCGATGTCGACGAGGTGGGTGCCGTCGACCGTGCAGTCGGTCACGACGAGCTCGCTCCCGTGGCTCGCGTCGTTGATGGCGAACGCGACGCGTGCGTAGGTGTCCGGCCCGGAGGGGAGCGCGCAGCCGCCGGCGCCGTCGTCCTCGTAGCCGTCGGCGCAGGTGACGCAGGTCTCGTCGTCCGGGCCCGTGCAGGTGACCGCGTCGCAGCTCGCGATGGGCTCGCACGCGGCGCACTCCGGCGTGTAGCTCCCGGCCGCGCAGGCGTCGCACGCGCTGTCGCCGGCCGTCGTGCAGGTGATGGCGCCCACGCAGCCCGTGACGCCGTCGCAGGCCGTGCAGGTGGCGCCGTCGTCGTACTCGCCGGCCGGGCAGGTGCAGGTGTAGTCGACGCCGTTGCCGCCGTCGACGCAGGTGCCGTCGCCGCACGGGTTGCCGCCGCCGCCGGCCTCGAAGGTGCCGATCGGGAAGACCGAGCTGCAGGTGGCGTTCGTGGTGCAGTTGTCGGTCGCGTTGGCGCCGCTGAAGGTCCACTCATCCGCCACGAAGGCGCCCGGGCCCGTGTCGTCCTTCCGGTACGCCCAGCCGTCCAGATAGTCCCAGCCGGCGTTGCCGCCGCTTATCTCTCCGAAGGTGTCGATCACGACGCCGTTCTCGAACAGCTCGATGGCGTCGTCGCCGTTCACGCTCGCGGAGTTGTCGGTGTACCCCGGCGCGAACCCGAAGTACGTCTGAAACCCCGCCGTCTCCGTGGCGAGATAGAGATAGGTTCCTGCCGGAACGGAGGAGCTCGGGAACGTGAACTCCTGGCCGTCCGTCCCGCCGCCGTTGTTGGCGCTCCCGAAGCCGTAGATCCCGAGGTCGTCGATGTCGGCGCCGACATAGAACTCGATGGCCTTGGGAACGCCGCCCGTGAGCGGCCCGTCCATGATGCCCGTGATCCGCAGCGCCGCCGTGCTGCCGCCGCCGCCGCCCGCCTCGCAGGCGTTCGGGATCTCCGCGCAGTCGCCTGGCTCGCCGCCCCCCGTGTAGCCGGTGTTGCAGGTGCACACGCGCCCGTCGGTGCCGCCGCCCGCCGGCGGCGGGCTGTCCTCGCAGGTGGCGTTGTCGTCGCACGGCGACGACGCGCACGCGTCCGTCTCCGAGCACACGCCGCCCACGTTGTCGTAGCCGGGCTCGCAGGCCGCGCACTGGGCGTCGTCCGCCGCCGTGCAGGTCGACAACGCGCAGTTCTGGAGCGGCTCGCACGCGGCGCAGTCGGCGCCGAAGTAGCCCGCGTCGCACACGTCGCACGCGCTGTCGCCCGCGGTCGTGCAGCTGACCGCGCCCGCGCAGTGGTCGACCGCCGCGCAGGCGTCGCAGCCGTCCCCGTAATACCCCGGCTCACACGTGCCGCAGGCGCTGTCGCTCGCGCTCGTGCAGCTGACGGCGCCCACGCAGTGGTCGACCGCCGTGCAGGCGGCGCAGTCGTCGCCGTAGTAGCCGGTCTCGCAGAGGCTGCAGGTGCTGTCGCTCGCGCCCGTGCAGCTCACGAGGCCCGCGCAGTGGTCGATCGCCGTGCACGCGTCGCACTGGTCGCCGTAGTAGCCTGGCCCGCAGACGTTGCACTGGCTGTCCGTCGCGTCCGTGCAGGTCACGAGGCCCACGCAGTGGTCGACGGCCGTGCACGTGTCGCACTGATCGCCGTAGCGCCCCGGCTGGCACACGCTGCACACGCTGTCCGTCGCGCTCGTGCACGAGACGGGCCCGGCGCAGCCGGTCACGGGCGCGCAGGCGTCGCACTGCTCGCCGTAGTAGCCGGGGGCGCAGCTCGGGCAGGTGCTGTCGGTCCCGTCGGTGCAGGTCACCTGCCCCGCGCAGCTCGCGATGGGCGCGCAGGCCGCGCAGTCGTCGCCGTAGTAGCCCGGGTCGCAGGTGCCGCAGGCGCTGTCCGTCGCGTCCGTGCACGTGACCGTGCCCGCGCAGTGGTCGACCGCCGCGCAGGCGTCGCACTGGTCGCCGTAGGTGCCCGCCGCGCAGCTCGCGCAGACGCTGTCGGTCGCGTCGGTGCACGACACCGCGCCGGGGTCGCAGCTCGTGATGGGTGTGCACGCGTCGCAGCTGTCGCCGTAGGTGCCGGCCGGGCACGCGCCGCACACGCTGTCCGTCGCGTCCGTGCAGGTCACCTGCCCGACGCACCCCGGGACCGGCGCGCAGGCCGCGCAGTCCGGGCCGTAGAAGCCGGGAGCGCAGGTGCCGCAGGCGCTGTCGTTCGCGTCCGTGCAGGTCAGGCCGCCCGCGCAGTTGGCGATGGCCGTGCAGGACGTGCAGGTCGCGCCGTAGAAGCCCGGGGCGCACGCGGAGCAGACGCTGTCGTCCGGGGCCGAGCAGGTGACGCTGCCGGCGCAGTTGGGGACGGCACCGCACGCGGCGCACCCCGGGCCGAAGTAGCCGTCGGCGCAGTCGGAGCAGACGCTGTCGGCCACGGTCGAGCAGGTGACGCTGCCGTCGCAGTTCGGGACCGCCGTGCAGGCGGCGCACTGCGGACCGTAGAAGCCGTCGGCGCAGTCGGAGCAGACGCTGTCGTCGGGCGCCGAGCACGTCACGCTGCCGTCGCAGTTGGGGACGGCCGCGCAGGCGGCGCAGCCGGGGCCGAAGTAGCCGTCCGCGCAGTCGGAGCAGACGCTGTCGGCCGCCGTCGAGCAGGTGACGCTGCCGTCGCAGTTCGGGACCGCCGTGCAGGCGCCGCAGCCGGGGCCGAAGTAGCCGTCGGCGCAGTCGACGCAGGCGCTGTCGGTCGCGTCGGTGCAGACGACGCCGCCGTCGCAGTTGGCGACGGCCGTGCAGGCGGCGCAGTCGGGGCCGAAGAAGCCGTCCGCGCAGGTGCCGCAGGCGCTGTCCGTCGCGTCGCTGCAGGTGAGGCCGCCGACGCAGTTCGCGACGGGCGCGCAGGCGGCGCAGTCGTCGCCGTAGAAGCCCGGGGCGCAGCTCGCGCAGACGCTGTCGGAGGCGTCCGTGCAGGTCACGTCGCCGGCGCAGTTGGCGACGGCCGTGCAGGCGTCGCACTGCGCGCCGAAGAAGCCGTCCGCGCAGTCGCCGCAGGCGCTGTCCGTCGCGTCCGTGCAGGTGAGGCCGCCGTCGCAGTTCGCGATCGCCGTGCAGCCAGCGCACTGCGGCCCGAAGAAGCCGTCGGCGCAGTCGCCGCAGCTGCTGTCGGTGGCGTCGGTGCACGTGAGGCCGCCGTCGCAGCCGGCGATGGCCGTGCACGGGGTGCACGTGTCGCCGAAGGTCCCGTCCGGGCAGCTCCCGCACACGCTGTCGGTCGCGTCCGTGCAGGTCACCTGGCCCGTGCACCCGGCGATCGGCGTGCACGCGGCGCAGTCGTCGCCGTAGTAGCCGTCCGCGCAGTCGCCGCAGGCGCTGTCCGTCGCGTCGGTGCACGTGAGCCCGCCGTCGCAGTGGTCGACCGCCGTGCAGGCCGCGCAGTCGTCGCCGTAGAGGCCGTCCGCGCACGCGCTGCAGGCGCTGTCGGTCGCGTCCGTGCAGGTCAGGTCGCCGACGCAGCCCGCGACCGGCTCGCAGCGCGCGCAGCGCCCGCTCGCGTCGTAGCGCCCGTCCGGGCACTCGCAGGTGTAGGAGTCGGCGCCCGTCGCCGTGCACGCGCCGGGGCCGCACGGGTCCGCGTCGAGGACGAACGACTCGCGCGGGAAGACCACGCCGCACTCGGCGTTCGTCCCGTGGCAGCCGTCGATGGCGGCCGGCCCGGCGAAGTCCCACTGGTCGGGCACGAACGCGGCGCTCCCGCCGTTCCCCGCGACGCGATACGCGAAGCCGTCCGTGTACTCCCAGCCCGTCCCGGAGCCGTCGACGTCGATCTCGCCGTAGGTGTCGACCACCGCGCCCGCGAAGAAGAGCTCGATGGCGTCGTCGCCGTTCACGTTCACCGCACCATCGGTGTAGTCCGGCGCCTCGCCGAAGTACGCCTCGAACGACGTCTCCTCGCTCGCGACCGTGATGAACGTCCCGGCCGGCACGGACATCGCCGGGAACGTGAACTCCTGCCCGTCGGAGCCGTCGCCGTTGTTCGCCGAGCCGAGCCCGTACAGCGAGAGGTCCGCGATGTCCTCGGTCGCGACGAGCTCGACCGCCTTCGGCAGCCCGCCCGTGAGGTCGGCGTCGATGATGCCCGTCAGCATGAGCGCCGAGGTCGGGAGCGGCGCGCACGGGTCGGGCGACGCGCAGTCCCCGGGCTCGCCGGAGCCCGTCAGGACGCCGTCGCACGCGCACGTGCGGCCGTCCGCCCCGCCGCCCGCGGGGGGCGCCGCGTCCGTGCAGGTCGCGTGGGCGTCGCAGGGGTGCGCCGCGCAGGCGTCGATGTCCTGGCAGCCGCCGGCGCCGTCGGCCTCGTAGCCCGCCGCGCACGCCGCGCAGGTGGCGTCGTCGCCGCCCGTGCAGGTGACGGCGTCGCAGTTGGCGACGCTCGCGCAGGCGACACAGCTCCCGCCGCTCTCGTAGGCGCCCGACGGGCAGACGCAGTGGTAGGCGTTGGTGCCGTCGTCGACGCACTCCCCGACGCCGCACGGGTCGCTCGCGCAGTCGTCGGCGTCCTCGCAGCCGCCGGCGCCGTCCGGCGCGAAGCCGCTCGCGCAGCTCGTGCAGGCCGCGTCGGTCGCGCTCGTGCAGGCGACGGCGTCGCAGTCGGCGATGGCCCCGCAGCTCGCGCAGGTGGCGCCGTCGTCGTAGCTCCCGGCCGGGCAGACGCAGTGGTAGGCGTCGGCGCCGTCGTCGACGCAGGTGCCCGCGCCGCAGGGGGCGTCCGCGCAGTCGTCGACGTCCTGGCAGCCGCCGGCGCCGTCGCTCTCGAAGCCGCTCGAGCACGTCGCGCACGCGGCGTCGCTCGCGGTCGTGCACGTGACCGACGCGCAGTCCGCGATGGGCGGGCAGGTCGCGCAGGTCGTGCCGTCGTCGTACTCCTGCGCCGGGCAGTCGCAGTGGTAGGCGCCCGCGCCGTCGTCGGTGCACGTCCCGTCGCCGCAGGGGGCGCCGGCGCAGTCGTCGACGTCCTGGCAGCCGCCGGCGCCGTCGCTCTCGAAGCCGGTCGCGCAGCGGGTGCAGGCGCTGTCGGTCGCGCTCGTGCAGGTGACCGCGGTGCAGTCGGCGACCGCCGCGCAGGTCGCGCAGGTGGCGCCGTCGTCGTAGGCGCCGGCCGGGCAGGTGCACTCGTAGGTGCCGTCGGTGTGCTCGACGCAGCTCCCGTCGCCGCACGGGTCGCCGGCGCAGGGGGCGGCGACCTCGCAGGTGGGCCCGCTCCAGCCGCTCGCGCAGGTGCACTCGAAGCCGCCGCTGCCGTCGCCGGCGCAGGCGCCGTCGTTCTTGCAGGGCGCGCCCGCGCAGGCCGCGGCGCCGCAGGCCCCGCCGGGGTCGCAGTAGCCGCTCGCGCAGTCGCCGCCGCCGGCGCAGCTGTCGCCGTCGCAGCCGGGGCAGCTCCCGCCGCAGTCGACGGCGCTCTCGTCGCCGTTCCGCACGCCGTCGTCGCAGGCCGACGCGGCGCACGAGCCGCTCGCCCCGCAGACGCCGCTCGCGCAGTCGGTCGCGGCCACGCAGCCGCCGCCGGTGGCGCACGCGGCGCAGCTCGGCCCGCCGCAGTCGACGCCGGTCTCCTGCCCGTTCCGGGCGCCGTCCGTGCAGGTGCCGGCGACCTGGCAGGCGCCGTTGACGCAGGCGCCGCCGTTCTCGCAGTCGCTCGAGCTCGCGCAGGTGCTGATGCTGCCGTCGCTCTCGCAGCCGGCGAGGGCGATGGCGGCGAGGGCGCCGAGGAGGGCGGCGACGCGCGCGGCGGCGCGGCGCGACGTGGGGGCGGCGTGGTTCGGGAGCACGGGGCATCTCCTCGCGAGGGTGGGGCGCCGCCCGGGAGCAGCGCGACCACCCTACGGGGCAGCCCAGGCCACGGCAAACCCGGCGCCGACAACGTCGCGGAGATGTTGCCCGGGCTCCACCCGGCCGACGCCGGCGAGCGCCGTCAGCTCCGCGGCGCGTCGGGCGCGTCGCCGCGCGCCCCGTCGCCGGTCTTCGCCTCGATGCGGAGCGGCGTCGCGTCGATGAGGTGCAGATCCCGCTGCGGGAACGGGATCCCGATGCCCTCGGCGTCGAAGGCCTTCTTCATGCGCTTGTTGAACTCGCGCTCGGCCGCCCACTGCTCGAAGATGATCGTCTGGAACATGATCCGGACGACGAGCGCGCTGTCGCCGAACTCGACGAGCCCGATGTAGCGCGGCGGCTCGGCGATCTTGTCGGCCCACGCCTCGTCCGCCTTCATCTCGTCGCCGACGCGGTTCACGACGGCCTCGACGTGGTCGAGGTCGCACTCGTAGGCCACCCCCATGTGGATGAGCACGCGCGCCCACCCCTGCGTCGTGTTCGTCACGTTCTCGATCGAGCCGTTCGGGATGTGGTGCACGCGCCCCTGCAGGTCGCGCAGCACCGTGCGGCGCATCGTGATCGCCTCGACGGTGCCGCTGTTGCCGTTCGCCTCGATGATGTCGCCGACGGCGTACTGGTTCTCGAGGAGGATGAAGAAGCCGGTCACGAAGTCCTTCACGAGGCTCTGCGAGCCGAAGCTGATGGCGAGGCCGAAGATCGCGGCGCCGCCGAGGATGGGGCCCGTGTCGACGCCCACCGCCTCGAGGCAGAGGAGCCCCGTCGCGATGATGACCACGAGCTTCACGGCGCCGCGGGCGACCACCGCGAGCGTCTCGACGCGCTGCACCTCGTCCTTGGTCTCCGCGTCCTCCGTGGCGCTGTGCACGACGCGCTTCTCGACGCGCCTGAGGAGCCACAGCACGAGCCACGCGAGGAGGATGTAGACCGGCACCATCCACGCCTTCTTGAGGAAGATCCACGCGCTCTCGGCGAGCGCGCCCATGAAGCGCCCCGGGCTCGAGCTCTCGTCGAGGAGCGCTTCGAGGCGCTCGATCCGGGCCTCCGCCGACGCCTTCTCCGACGCGAAGAAGGCGTCGTTCACGGTGAGCGTGCGGCGCGTGTCCTTCGTGCTGCGGAGCGCGTCCGCGAGCTTGTCGGCCTTCGCCTTCGCGCCCTCGTGGTGGTCGCGCCAGACGGTGCGCCAGCGCTCAGTCTCGTCCGCCTCGGTGGCGCGCTCGTCCTCGCGCGCGGCGATCGCGAGCTCCCGCTTCGCGAGCTCGACGTCGCGCGCCTGCGCGGCCGTCAGCGTCTCGAGGCTGCCGACGCTGCGCGTGTTCATGAGCGCCGCCGCCGCGAGGTCGGCGATCTTCGCGCGCTGCGCCCGGAGCTCCGCCTTCGTCGCGCGCACGCAGGCGTTGTAGTGCTCGAAGGGCGACTCGTCGGGGCCGCGCTCCTGATCGCACACGAGGGCCGCCGACGGCGGGGCCTCCTCCTCGGCGGTCGCGGACAGGCCGCGGAGGCGCTCCTCGACGCTCGCGATCTCCTCGTCGATCGCGGCGAGGTAGGTGTCCTGGTTGTCGGTCTTGTCCTTCGCGAGGTCGCGCCACGCCGCGAGCGCCGGCCGCCGCGCGCGGAAGCCGAGCTTGAGCGTCCGCGCCCGCTTCTCCGCGGCGTCCGCCTTCGCGTCCGCCTCGCGCGCCGTCGTGAGCTTCGTCTCCGCCACGGCGAGCGCCGCTCGCGCCTCGCGGAGCGCCGTCACGCGCCGCTTCGTCTCCTCGTCGGCGCCGGCTGGCAGCGCGCCCTTCGGGTCCTCGCCCTTCAGGAACGGGGCGAGGAAGGCGACCAGATCCCGCGCCGTCTGTGCCGCCGTGCGGGCGGCCTCGAGCGCCGTGCTCGCCTCGTCGCG
>JACKFA010000010.1 GCA_020632715.1 Deltaproteobacteria bacterium | reverse complement strand
AAAGGGATCGCCGTAGGCGACGACAACCAGGGTGTCGTACCAGCGAATCTCGCCGTCACGAACGACGGCATCGTTCTCGCGGCCGTCGCGAAGCTCGGGTCGGGCAACACCGATGCGTGGCTCGTAAAGCTCGGCTTCGACGGCGGCATCGTGTGGCAGAAGCGCTTCGGCGGGGTGGGCCTCGACAGCTTCCTCGACGTGATCGCCACGTCCGATGGCAACCTGCTCGCAGGCGGCTACCTGACGACCGGCAACGGCGATCAGGACGCGTGGCTCGTGAAGGTCTCACCAGACGGCGTGGTCCTCGCGCAGCGTCGCTTTGGCGGCGCCGCCAACGAGCAGATCCGCTCCCTCGCGGAAGACACGGCCCACGGCGCCTATGTCTTCGTCGGGACGTCAGGTCAGGACGGCCTCGTCGGGAGCGTTCCGGCAGGGGATCTCGCGGGCTGCGGCGCGGCGACGAGCGTCACCCCCGTCGACACGGCGGCTCTCCAGGCCGGGTGGACCCCGGTCGCCTCGAACTTCAACGTCCGCTCCGGGACGACCGCCTTCCTCCCTGCGGCCGCCGCCTCGACGGCCACCTCGACGTGCCGTTGAAGCGTGTCGACGGGCGAGCGAGGGTGGCTCACGCAGGCGCATCCGAGGCCGCTCGGAGCATTCCCCAATCAGGGGTCGTGCCAGCCGCGTGTCGACCGGCTCTCGACGACGTAGTCGATCAGCGACGCGGCATAGGTCATCGAACGCGCCACGCGCGGATCGGGGTCGTCACGATGCCGTGAGACGAAGGCCCGCGCCGCGTCGACCTCCTCCTCGCGCATCCCCCCGAGGATCCAGTGCTGGACCGCGCTCGCTGCCACGAAGCGCGCGCCCGGTCGCGTCTCCGTGAACGCGAGCTCGAACACGGCGAGCGACTCTTCACCGCGCAGCGCGAGATAGGTCCCGACCGTGTGTGCACGGATCGGCCAGGCCTTTGGAGTCCCGAGGGGGTCACTCGCCTGCGCGAGCACCTCCTCCACCGCCGCGCTCTCGTTCGCCACCTCGGGGACGAGGAGCGGCAGGAAGAGCACGAGGGGCACGCCGTCCTCATGGGCGATCCGGAACACGTTCGACCAGTTCTGAAGGGACGGGACGAACGTCTCGCGCCTGGCTGCTTCGACCATGTCAGGCAGGGCCATCAGAGTGCATACGCGGGGAAGGAAGCGCTTGGTGAGGGCTTCCTCCGGCGACTCGACGTCCGGGTCCGAGTGGGTGAGATAGGCAGCGATGGACATCGAGTCGCTGAACCGCTCTCGCTCGTCCGAGGCAGTCTCGATGGCCGAGAGCCGGCGGAGCGAATCCCGGCATCGAGCCCAGATGTCCGGGCCCCCGCCACACGCGGCCAGCGTGAGGATGACGCTCGCCGCGATGACAACGCGGCTCATCCGAGCTTGCCGCCTAGCACGACATCGGCCATGTCGACCTCGACCAGCCGTCGGGCCCCTTCCTCTGCTGACTTCGCCATCGCCTCGCCCTCCTTGCCGACGGGGCTGCGGAGCTTGCCACCAGCGCGATGATTGAGCCATACGAGCGCCCCTGGATCGTCCTTCTCGACCCACAGTCGACCGCTCTCGTTTCGCGCGAGATCGACCTCCGCGGTCGGATAGCTGTCGTAGGGGAACGGGAGCTCGCCCTCGATCACGACGGGGAGGTCGAGCTCAGCAAACCGACGAGCTCCCAATCGACGCACCAGCGCGTCGCTGAGCCCTTCGATTTCCGCTGATATCACGGTGGGCCGCTTTCCCGGGAGGCCGAGCTGCAGGTGTATCGAGAGCAGCCCCGCGTCGGCTCCATGGCCGACGTCGTCCGCCAGGTCCGTCCCGCCTTCGCTCGTGGTTCCTTGATCTGCGCGCGCGACGTACGTGGCCCAACCATCCATCGCCTTGGCCCTCTGAGCCTCTCGTGCGGTCTCCGCCGCCTCGACCATCGCGTCGCGAATCGCGTTCGCGACTTCGACTGGTGCCGACGACGCTCTGACGCGCCGCCTCATCTCCTCGTGCTCCAGGACGGTCGCTCGGCCTGCGTCGTCGAGCCCCTTCCTCAGCGGCCAGAAGTATGCATCGGGACTCGGCGTACCGCCCGACACGCTGGCGAGTGCCATGCTGGCTCCCGACTTGGCGGCCTGCTTGCCGGCGTCCTTCACGCCATCTCCAACCGCCTTCGCATCCTCGATCGCGTTCGCGAGCAGCGCCCCGTCGAGGCCTCGACCGGTCAGCGTGGCGGTAGCCCTCTGAACCACGACCTGGGCGACCTTCGCCATCACGAACCCGAGCCCGCCGACGAGAACACTGTCCAGAAGGCTCGAGAGGACTTTGATGAGGAGGTCCGGCTCTGGCCCCCCTCGGGCCTCCATCTCGACGTCCGTGACGGCGGCGCTCTGCGTGGTGTAGATGTGGCCCAGCAAGCCGCCGACAGTTGACATGATGTCGGCGGCCTCGCCCTCCGTCTTCTGACGCGCGAGATTGGCCGCGTCCCGGTTGTCGACCTCGGCGAACCTCGCATCGAGCTCTTCTTCGGTGACGCAGCGTCCGCCAGACCTGTCCGACTCGGAGGCGGTAGACGGAGCGCTGACGACGCCTGAGGTCGATTCCTCTTCGGCCGCGCCGTTTCCTGGAACGGAACCACGACCGCGCTGACGCGCGTGCAGTTGTCTACTGGCGTCGAGGTCGAAGTCGGGCCCCGGTCGGCGGAGCGCGTCGCCAGCGTCGAAGTCGAGCAGCCTCGCCTGGGCTCGGATCGAGTCTCCGAGACGACCAGCGCCGGGCGCCGGTGTGGAGGCGGCGAGGGGCTTTGATGGCGTCCGCGGTTGCTCTCGGTGGGTCGGCGTCGGCGCGGCCATGGAGCCTCCCTGCAGCGGTTGCGACGTGGACGAGGGTCGGCCGCCTGACGCCAAGCCTTTAGATCAATCCAGGCTCAAAGCAAGGAACCCCAGGAGTCGAGTTGACGGCAGGACGGGAGCCGGCGCACCGTCGAGTGGCTTCACAACTACCCCATCGAGGCCTCATGAACGTCGGCACGTGTTCGGTGCGCCACGCCCTTGCTTTGAGCGTTCTCGTCTCCGCGGCCGCGCTCCTGTCGTGCGACGACGGGCCAGCCGACAACGCCGCCGTCTGCACCGACGCGACCTGCGTCCGCGCGGCGGAGCGACGCTGCTCCGACGACCTCACGGCGAGCCTGGTGCTAGCCCCTCAGGGGACCTGCGCCGGAGACGACGGCCAGACCTGCGCCTACCCCGAGCCGACGCGCGAGGAGTGCGGCGAGCACGGCGTCTGCGTCGAGGGCGCCTGCGTCACCGTTGAGTCGCTCTGCGACTGGCCCTTCGGCGAGCGCATCAGTATCCAGAGCCAGCTCCACGTCGGGGACCAGTCCGACGAGACCGATCCCGTCACCGGTCAGCGCGTCGACACCTGCTGCGTCGACTTCGACGGCGACGGCGTCGTCGACGACCAGCTCGGCACCGTGTTCCGCAACCTCCGGACCGCCCTCGTCGACATCAACCCCTATTTCGACGAGCAGATCCGCCACGGTGACTTCAACCTCCTCTACGACTTCCGCGGCCTCGACGACCTCGTGAACGACGACCACGTCGAGATCCTCGTCTACGAGTCCCTGCCCGACTACAACCTGGCCCAGCAGAAGCCGACCGAGAGCGGCACCGGGAGCTTCATCGTCAAGCAGCGCTCCTGGCTGCCCGACACGCGGATCCCCCGCCTCCATCTCGAGGGCCGCATCGAGGACGGTCACCTCCTGATGGACCAGGGCGCCTTCGCCTTCTACTTCGCCATCTCCGACAGCGCCGGCGTCGTCGAGCTCCCCTTCGAGAACTTCCTCTTCGACGGCACGGTCGAACTCGGCCCCAACGGCCACGGCTTGAAGATCGAGGCCACGCTCGGAGGACTCATCGACCCCAAGGCCCTCTTCCGCACCCTGAACAACGAGGTGCACTGGTCATGCGACTGCGCGACCTTCCCGAATGGGCAGGAAGCCATCGACGTCGAGACCGGCGGCTGCAACGCCCCGCTACCAGGGGCCGATTGTCAGGACGCGTTCTGCGGCGCGATGACCGACCAGCAGGTCTGCGCCGGTGTCCTCAGCCTCTTCGAGCCCACGATCGACTCCGACGGCGACGGCGTCAAAGACCGCATCTCCGCCGGCCTCTTCATCAACACCACCTCCGCCTTCATCGCCACGGACCCCGCGTCCGGCATCGAGATGCAGTGCCCCGAGTGACCACCTCACTCGTCGAGACCGCAGGCCGGCGGCCCGAGCAACACGCGCCCCGACACGTCCTTGATGCACTGCGGCACGCCCTCTGCGTCGATGTAGCAGCGCGCGCTCCTGAGCGAGCCGTCCTCCATCTCGATGACGACGAAGAAGTCTCCCGCCTCGCAGCGCTCGACCGTCGCTCCCGGGCAGTGCTCGGGAGTCACCTCGACGTCCACGTCTCCCCAGGAGCATCCCCCCCAGGGGTCACAGACCTGGTACTCGAAGTGGTCTGGCCCCCACGTGTCCGGGATGGGTCGGTACTCGAGGCGCCCCTCTCCGAACGCCGTCACCACGCCGCGCCCCGGTTGCTTGTAGGACAAGACCACCAGCGTCTCGACGCGATCGTCCGGGTCCGTCACCGCGTCCGTCGGCGTCACGGGGCCGTCCGCCGCTGGCGTGAGGAGACCAGCCGGGCCCAGCTGCACGGCGCCGTTCTCACTGACCACGAGGCGCCGCCGAAGCGCGACGGGCGGCTGGTCCTCGAGGGTCCTGAAGTGGATGCCGGACGCCGTCATCGGGTGACCGCCGACGGTCCAGTGCCCTGCCCCCTGGAGCGGCGCGGCCGAGAGCCGGTGCGCGACGCGCGCCCGCCACCGGTAGGCCCGCCCTGGCAGGAGGTCGCCGACCTCCGCGGTCAGAGTGCCCCCTGCCTTGTCGGCGACCCATTTCCACGGAGGCTCGACGAGACCGAGCCCATCGAACGGCACGTTCCACGGCTTGACCTCCACCTCGAGCCTCAACTCCGCGGGCCCGAACGGCGACCGCCCCACCCCGGTCATGATGACGCTCCGGCGAGGGTCGGCCGCTTGGCCAGGGGTCATGTCGCCAGGTAGCCCGGTGAGCCCTCCCGGCGGCACCTGCACGCGGTCGCCGACGACACGCCACGGTCGGATCTGCGTCGCGAAGGAGCGCCCGAACTGGCTGTTGCCCCACAGGAGCTGGAGCTGTCCCTGGTTGTTCTCCTCGACGACCGCCACGTCAGCGAAGCCATCGCCGTCGACGTCGCCGACGCCGGCCACCGAGGACCCGAACCTGACCCACGCGGAACGACCCGCGACGCTCCACGCGGGTTGACTCGCCGGACACGCGGTCTCGCTCCCGCGGTAGATCCAGACTCGCCCCGTCCGTGGACTATCGCCGAAGGAGCTGTAGGGCGCGCCGACGACCATGTCGGGGAGGCCGTCGCCGTCGACGTCACCGGCTCCCGCGACCGTCCAGCCGTAGCACCCGTCTGCTTCGTCGAGCGTGAAGCCGCCGTAGAGGCCGTAGTCCTCGGGCCCCGTGCGATCCATGCGAGGCCAACACGCGACGCGCCCCCACGCCGGTGTGGGGGACGTCGTATCAGACCACACGGACCTCGTGCAGCCGCTCCCCGCCACGAGCAGGCGCGCGCGCTCCCCGCCGAACGCCGGAGCGAGGCCCGTCACCGGGGTCCCCAGACGGAGCGCCGGATCGGGCTCGGGGACCGCGACCTGGGATGAGTAGGGCCAGAGCACCTGCGAGGACGTGGTCGCCGGCGCCGCACCCTCCCGCCCCCAGCGGATGAACGCGCGCCCGATCCCGGGTGCCCCGATCACGATGTCCGAGAGCCCGTCGGCGTCGAGGTCACCCGGCCCGCCGACCCACCCCGCCTCGTCGGCGCCCGTCGGGTCGATCACGAGCCGCGTCAGCTCACGCACGCCGTCGATGTGTCCCGCGTAGATGACGACGTAGGGCGGATCGCCGCCGGGCGCGCCGACGCCGACGTCGGCGTACCCGTCCCCGTTGACGTCACCGAGCGCCGCGAGACTCTCCCCGAACCGGTCGCCGTCCGCGTCGCCCGTGAATATCTGCGGCCCTATCACCGGCGCACCGGCCCGCCGATGCAAGATGAACTCGACTTTGCTCCTCACGGGGTCACCCTCCGCCGTTCTCCGGTCGGGCGACGCGACCACGAGGTCGACCTCTCCGTCCCCGTCGAGGTCACCAGCGCCGATGACGCGAGACAACGCGTCACCGTCGTGTCCCTCGACACAGTCCCTCTTGGAGCCGGTGACGACGCAGATCTTTCCCTTGGCGTGCGGGTCGCCCCCTGTCACCGCGACGTCGTCGAGGCCGTCGCTATCGTGGTCACCGATCCCAGCGACAACGGTCGGCCCCTGGGCGGCACTCGCGAACGACGCGATCGTGCCGAGCTTCTCCCACTGCGACGAATCCTCGGAAGGCATGGTGCCGCGACCGTGAATCACGTTCACCGTCCAGCCCTGCGCCACGATGACGTCGGCGAAACCGTCGTTGTCGACGTCTCCGGCCGCCGCTACGCGAGCCCACTGGCCCGGCAAGGTGCGCACCTCCCGCAGCCCGTCAGGGCCCCCGAGATAGATCGTGACGCCGGCATCACGGAGCGCCACGGCGTCCGCGAAACCGTCGGCGTTCATGTCGCCGACGCCGACGAGCTCCGCGGCGTCCGGCATCGACATGACCCGGGACCTGCCCTCCCCATCGACGTCGCCGACCCACGCGACCGGCCCGCTCATCAAGACCTCGGTCGCCACCGTCGACAGCCAAGGCGCCGTCGGCCCCCCGCGGTATTGTCGCACGACGCCGTCCCGCGCGATCCAGACGTCACCGTAGCCGTCACCGTCGAGATCGCCGGCTGTACCGAAACCGTCGAGGTGCCCTTCGGCGCTCTCGCTCCAGAGGACGAGCGCCTGCGGGGTCGGAGCCCCGCCCCGATAGAGACGGACGCGCCCGCTCGCGTCGCTGACGAGGACGTCCGCGTAGCCGTCGTGGTCCACGTCGCCCGCCGCGGCAGCGCCAGCGCCGAGCATCGTACCCGGCTCCGCAGGGAGCGCGAAGGGCGCACGATGAGCTCCCGTCGCATCTCGAGAGATCGGTCCGAAGTAGATGAGCGCCGCGCCTCGGCCGCCACCCGTGGGATCCCCGGAGGGCGAGCCGACGAGCCAGTCGGGGACCTCGTCGCCATCGACATCGCCGAGCGCCGCGATGGTGCTCCCCCAGCGCGCGTCGGCCACCGAGCCGACCGTCTCGCCAGCGCAGGTCGCGGTCACGCCGTGCTCGTTCCCGAAGCACACCCTCGCGGCGCCGCGCCCGTCGTCCGCGTCGGGGTCGGCGACGAGGAGGTCGCCGAAGCCGTCGCCGTCGACGTCGCCGATCCCGACGGCGAGCTCACCCCGGACGGCGCTCGGGAAAGGGTCCGGCCAGCTCGACGCCCCGGGCGACGCGAGGACCAGGAGCGCGGCCGCGGCCGCCATGATCATGGCGCGCCCTCGCAGCAGGGGTGTTGGCAGCAGGTCGCGAGGTTCGCGGCCTTCACCCCATCCGGGAGGAGGAAGCTCTGCGGCGGCCCGCCATCGACGCGAAGCACCAAGGAGTCACCGTGGTCTCCGCGCTGTAGGTCGATCGCGACGCGGCCGGCGCCGACGCGAATCGGACAAGTCGAGGCAGACTCACCGCCCGCGAGCCGCTCACAGAGGCCGTCGGCGCACCGCGCCCCGGCACCGCAGTCGGCAGAGGTCCTGCATGCCCAGGCGACGTCGCCGAGCTGCTCCTGGGAGCAGGCGACCAACGTCGTCAGAAGCAGAGCGACGCCTGCAGAGATCATGGCTCGTCGCACGACGTTCCTCCCGCTGCGGGAGACTCGACGACGAGCCTCCCGGTCATGGTCGTCTCGAATCCGGAGTCATCGGCGTAGGAGGTGTAGAGGTGCGGGGTGACCGTCCCGGGCTCCCAGAGCAGGATCTCCCCTCTCACCGGCGCCCACGCGTCGCCCTGACCGCCGTCGAACACATAGCGGCAGCCCGGCGGGGCGCCGCAATATCGCTCTCCAGGAGGGGCACAGTCCGGGGTGACGACGCACTCCGACTTCACGTCATCACCGACGTCCCAACGGAGATAGGCCGCGAGGTGGGCGGGCACGGAGCGCATGGTGCCACTGAAGCAGGCTCTGACGACGCCCGCCGGCATCGACGGGCAGATCACGCCGCCGGCCGGGCCGAATGTCGCCTCCGCAACGCAGCGCGCACAGTGACCGCCGACGCATAGGGCGTCGGCCCCGCCGGGGCAGATCTGGTGCTCGGCGCCACAGTGTTCGGGATCGTTCTCGAGGTCGCGCTCGGACGCGAGCTTTGGATGCTCGCAGCCGTCGGGGCCGCAGAGGTCGTCGGTCGTGGGGTCGCCGTCATAGCAACCCGCGGTGCCGGAGCAGCTCGCGTCGCCGTGGCACTTATCCCACCTCGTGCAGGGATCGCCGTCGTCACAGGCCCGGTTGACGGTAGCGGCCGCGACGCATCCGGTCAGCGTGCATTCGCCACGCGCGCAGGGAGCGTCGAGGTGCCCACAACCGCCCGGGCATGCCACCGCCGGGTCGAAGGTGTCCGGCTCCGGCGTCCACACCTCGCGCTCACCCGTGTCCGGTAGCGCCCCGTCGCGCGCCGACATCGTGTCGTCCTGCATCGTCGCGGCCTCGTCCGGGCCGGGGCCGCACGCCGCCGGCGCTGGCACGGCCAGTGCGAAGAGTAGCGGGACCAATGGGACGCGACACGCCATGGCACGTGCTTTCAGGGGTCCGGACGACGATCCCTCAGTCTACTTGCGGATGCAAGTGCGGTGGCCATGCAGCGTGCGGATGACCGTCATTCATTGGATGATGGCTTGTTGACCTACAGGACTCGCCACCACGGCGCCGCCACGACGCGGTCCTCGAGGCGGAAGGTGTCTGCGCCGTCATGGAGCAGCAGGCCGCCGATCACCGCGTCCCCGTACTCGTCGCGGAAGGCGCGCAGGTGGCGCGCGTCCTTCAGGCGCGGCGTCCTCGTCGCCTTCACCTCCACCGCCATCAAACGACCGTCCTGGAGCTCGATGACCGCGTCCACCTCCTGGCCCGACGCCGTGCGCCAGTAGAGCACCTCGGGCCGCGGCGCCGGCTCGGCGTCCGCCCACGCCCGCAGGTCATGGATCACGAGGCTCTCGAGATGCGCCCCGGTCGGCTCCCCGCCCGACAACGAGAGCGCCAGCCCCGTGTCAGCCACGTAGAGCTTCGGCGCCTTGATGAGTCGCTTCGTCCGGTTCACCGCGTACGGCTCGAGGCGCACCAGCAGGTGCGACGTCTCGAGCAGACCGAGGTGCCGGTGCACCGTCGGCTGCGGCATGCCCACGTCACGCGCGACCTCGCTCTGGTTCATCAGGCTCCCCTGACGCAGCGCCACCGCCCGCATCAGCCGCCTGAAGTCCGGCAAGCTCTGGATGTTCGCCAGGTCGCGGAGATCGCGCTCGAGATAGGTCCGGACGTACCCCTCGAACCACGCCCCGCGCGCCTCGGCAGAGAGCTCGAGGGCCGGGACCGGGAAGCCCCCACGCCGCGCCAGCGCCCGCCAATCCGCGTCGCCCACCCCGTCTGCCGCGAGCAGCTCCGGCCACTGCGCCACCGGCGTCACGACCAGCTCCCCCCAGAGCCCCGCCCGCGCGTGACCGAGCTGCTCCCGGCGCGTCATCGGGTGCAGCACGCGATAGCCAGCGCGCCCCGCCAGCGAGTCCGCCACCGACCGCATCAGGAGCAGGTTCGCCGACCCCGTGACCAGGAACCGGCCCGGTCTCCGCGGCCGCTCCCGATCCACGATCGCCTTCAGCGCGAGCAACAGATCGGGCTCGCGCTGCGCTTCGTCGATCGTGAGCCGCGGCGCCCTCTCCAGGAGATCCAGCGGCGCCCTGCTCGCCTGCTCCCGCACCGACAGATCATCGAGCGTGAGGTAGGTCCGACTCGGGATCGTGTCGCTCTCGACCGCGAGCGTGCTCTTCCCCGTCTGGCGTGCGCCCGTGAGCACCGCGACCGGGAACGCGGCGAGGTCGCGCGCCAGCGCGCGGCTCGCTAGCCGGGGCAGGTACGGCGGCACGGAAGGAGTCAGGCTTTCCATCGCCCAGAGCATGACAATCATTCATGCCACGGTCAATTTCATGCCCTCGCGAACGCGCGCGTGACGCCTATTCGTTCGGAGCTCGTGCCGAGCAAAGCCCGATGTGCCATTTCACACACCACACCTGCGCGGCCTGCGCCATATCGCGCATTGCCATGGAATTGTTACACATTCGTCGCCCGGGGGTCGACTCGGACGCCCTCGGCGGGCATGCTGGGAACACCCGGGGAGCCGCTCCTCGGAGGAGGCCTCCCTTGACCGCCAAGCTCGTCACGCCCGCCGCGCCACCGCCCGTCCCCCACGTCACCGTCGAGGACGCGATCGCCGACTGGATCGACCGCCCCGTCGGCGAGGTCATCGACCACATCCTGAGCCGCTACCACGGCCCCGCCCGGCGCCAGCTCGGCGAGCTCCGCGCCCTCGCCGCCGCGGCCGCCATCGACGGCGCCCTCGCCGACAAGCTCGCCCTCTTCGACGAGGAGCTCACCCAGCACATGGTCAAGGAGGAGCGCGTCGCCTTCCAGATGCTCCGCGCCGCCGGCGGCCACGTGGGCGTCGCCATGCGCGTCATGGAGCACGAGCACGTCCTCATCGACCGCCTCCTCGCCGAGCTCCGCGACGCCCTCCCCGTCGGCGCCGACGGCCCCCCCGGCCGCGCCCAGCTCGCCATCCTCCTCGCCGAGATCGAGGCCGACCTCGCCCCCCACGCCGCGCTCGAGGAGATCCTCTTCGCCGGCGCCAAGGCCCGCTGAGTGGCCGTCGAGCTCGCCGAGGACGTCGGCCCCGACCACCTCCGCGTCGCCTACGAGCGCTTCGGCCCCCCCGACGCGCCCCCCGTCCTCCTCGTCATGGGCGTCGCCGCCCAGATGATCGGCTGGCCTGACCCGCTCTGCGAAGCCCTCGCCGCCCGCGGCCTCCACGTCATCCGCTTCGACAACCGCGACGTCGGCCTCTCCTCCCACATCACCGGCGCCCCCGCCCCCGACATCTTCGCCGCCGCCCGCGGCGACCTCTCCTCCGCCTCCTACACCCTCTCCCACATGGCCGCCGACACCGCCGGCCTCCTCGACGCCCTCGGGCTCGACAGCGCCCACGTCGTCGGCGCCTCCATGGGCGGCGCCATCGCCCAGGTCCTCGCCATCGAGCACCCCGACCGCGTCCGCTCCCTCACCTCCCTCATGGCCACCACCGGCGCCCCCGACGTCGGCCAGCCCTCCCCCGCCACCATCGCCGCCTTCTTCGGCCCACCCCCCATCACCCGCGACGACGTCGTCGCCCGCGGCCTCGCCGTCATGCGCACCTGCGCCGGCACCGGCCCCTACACCCTCGACGAGTCCGCCGCCGCCGACCGCTTCGCCCGCCAATACGACCGCGCCCACGACCCCGACGGCGCCGGCCGCCAAGGCGTCGCCACCCTCGCCACCGGCGACCGCACCGCGCGACTCCAGGCGCTCACCGTACCAACGCTCGTCATCCACGGCACCGTCGACCAGATGGTCCACCCGAGCGGCGGCCGCGCCACCGCCACCGCCATCCCCGGCGCCGAGCTCGTCCTCGTCGACGGCCTCGGCCACGACCTCGCCGCCGCCTTCTGGCCCGACCTCGTCGACCGCGTCACCGCCCTCGTCGCCCGCGTCGAGGGCGAGCGCGCCTGACCTCAGGGCGCCGCCACCGCGTAGACCACCTCCGTCACGAGCCGCGACTCGTCCTCGTCGTGATCGCCGTAGACCTCCCAGCACACGTCGGCGAGCACCACACCCTCGCGCCGCGCCCACAAGACGATCGCGTCGTGCGCGTCCCCGAGCCGCCGATACGGCCCCACGTGCACCGTCGCCACGACGTCCCCGCCCGGCGTCTCCGCCGGCGTCACCCCGTCCTCCGTCACCGTGAACCCGCCACCCACCTCGGCGCCGATCTCCACGGTCACGCCGTCCTTCCCGCCGTCGCGATACACGAAGACGCTGCGCCCGCCGTCCTTCCCCGGCACCCGCCCGCCCCGGATCGCGCCCCACACGCGGTCGAGCAGCGGCACGAGCGCCGCCCCCAGGTGCGACCACGAGCGCCGCTCGCGCACCACCGCCAGCGCCAACGCCGCGTCCACGCGCCGCCCGATCTCGTAGCTCACGACCCCACCTCCGCCAGAAACGCCGCCACCTCCCGCGGCGACCTGAGCCGCCTCACCGCGAACGGCGCGAGCCACGCCGGCCACTCCGCCTGCCGCCGCCGGTCGTTCGAGAGCGCGAAGGCGACCAGCGAGTCGCGCCCCACGAACGCGTTCCGCAGCGACTCGCGGTTCCCGTTCCAGAGCACCTCGCGCCGCGCCGCCCGCCCGAGCGTCCGCCGGATGAGCCGCGGGAGCCACACCCACCGCGGCAGATCCAACCACACCACGAGGTCCGCCCGCGAGACCACGGCGTCACCGAGCTTCCCGCGGTAGTTCCCGTCGATGATCCAGGCCGGCGCGGCGAAGACGGGCGCGAGCGCCGCCAGCAGATCCGCGTCCGACGTCTCCCGCCACCCCGGACCGTGCACGAGCGCGTCGAGCTCCACGTGCGGCGCGCCGAGCCTCGCCGACAGCGCCCTCGCGAGCGTCGTCTTGCCGCACGCGCTGGCGGTCGACAGGACGGCGATGCGGCGAGGCGGGGTCACGCAGGACGGCTCCAGCGGCGCGAGGTCGACGACGACGCGCCGGACTCTGACGCGAACCGCGCGCCGAGTCCAGACGCGCCCGCCGCGCGGCGCCGCGCCTACCAGGCTGCTGAAGAACTCGGACCGAGCATGGCGCCGCGTCGTGGTTCCAGGCGCTTACGCGAGGAGGGAGCGTACTCGAGGTACGTGACCGACGAGCGGAACCGCCTGGAACCACAAGAGCAAGCCAGGCGACGGGAGAGCTCTTCAGCAGAACTGTTAGCGCTCCGCCTTGAAGCGATGCCGCCCGTTCGCCGCGAAGTACGCGTCCACACACGCCTTGCCGATCTCCGAGCTCGCCATCAGCTCGGGCCCCTTCGACCCGCCCACGTAGAGGTGGAGCGAGGTCATCGTGTCCACCTTGTTCGAGCGGTAGTGGTTGTGCACCTCGATGACCTGGCCGCCGACCTGGAGCCCGCCCGTCGTGAAGATCCCCGTCTGCTGCGACCCGCCCTTGTGCTTGTCGCCGCCGTAGTAGTGCGTGTCGACCGCGCAGTGGAGCGCCGCCCCGTCCTTGAGCCGCGCCGTCAGCAGCATCTCCGCCGCGGTGTGCGCGTTCGCGAGCTTCGCCCCCACCTGATCCGGCTTCGTCGACGACTGCCCCGACAGCACCACCGCGAAGTAGCTCACCGTCGCCTCGCGCGCCTTCGCCTCGACGAGCACCGACGCGATGAGCGCCGGCTTGCCCGACGCGCTCCGGAGCGCCCGCATCAGCGCGACGTGGTCCCCCGTGAGCGACGTGAACGCGTCCTGCAGCGCCGCCGCGCCCTTCGGGCAGTCGTTCAGGAAGTAGGACACCTGCTTCAACACCTCGACCGACTCGCTCGCCGCCTGCGTCGCGAGCCAGCTCCCGATCGGCGACGACAGGTGCCCCGCGATGGCGCCGAGCTTCTTCGACGGCAGACCCGCGTCGAGCGCGGTCGCGAGCCCCCCGAGCGCGCTCACCGGGTAGCCGCCGATCATCTCGAGGTCCGCCACGGCCTCCGGCGCGCCCGGCTGCGCGAGCGCCCGCTTCACGAGCCAGCCGAGGTGCGCCTGCGACCCCGGGTGCCGCATGACGTGCTCGAGGACCGCCGACGCCCGCGCCACGTCCGGCCCGAGCAGCGCCGCGAGGTCCGCCGCGACGCGCAGATGCTCGCTCAGCGAGCCCCCGCCGAGCGCCTGCCGCGCGAGCGCCTCGCGCGTCGCCGGCGCGTCCGTCGGCGAGAGCAGCGGCACGAGGAGCTGCGCGGTCGCCACGTCGCCACGCGCGAGCTCCGCCGCCTTCTGCCGCGCCGGGCTCGCGTCCGCCCCGAGGAACGTCGTGAGCTGCCCGCGCGCCGCCTCCGCCTTCGTGCCCTTCGACGCCGCCGACGCCTCGATCCGCTTCGCGTAGTCCTCGCGGACCTCGCTCTCCGCGGCGCTCCGACGCGCGCCCTTCCTCTTCGCGCGCTTCTCGCCGTTGTACGCGGCCTGCCCCTGCGCCTCCGCCTCGACGTCGCGCTCGGCCTCGAGCTGCTTCGTCTCCTGCGCCACCTGGTCGCCCGCCCGCGTGTCCGCGAGCGCGTCCACCTTCTCGACGAGCGCCGGCTCGTAGTGGAGCGGCGCGGCCTTCCCGACCCAGAGCTCCGCGCCCGTGACGTCGCCCGCGGCGAGGAGCCCCGCGACGTGCAGGAGGCCCGCGTCGTGCACGCCGTCGAGCAGCGGCGCGAGCCATGGCTCGGCCGCGTGCGGCAAGAGCGCGCGGAAGACCTCCGCCGTGAAGCCAGGGCGGATGAGGTGGCGCCAGCTGTAGAGCTGCTCCCGCTCCGGCAGCGTGCCGAGCGCCGTGATGAGCGGCTGCGCGGCGGCGCCCGCGTGCGAGAGGATGGCGCGGAGGAGGTTCGCCTCCGCGAGGTCGTAGCCGTGCGCGGCCCGCAGCGCGAAGACCGTGTTCGGGAGGTCGTGCTGGTAGCGCCGCAGGTAGTGCGACATCGTCACGCGGTCGGCGGCGACGGCGTCCACCGGGAGCCCGAGACGGAGCGCCTGCTGGACCGCGACCTCGGCGCCGTCCACGCCCGCGCCGAGCTGGGCGCCCGTGCGGTCGAGGTTCCGCTCGCGGCGCTGCTCGCGCGCGGTCGGCGGCGGCCGGAGCGCCGCCTCGCCCTCCTCGAAGCCGACGCCCTGGCCCACGCGAGGCCCGCGCGCGCCCTGCTGGTCGACGTCATGGAGGGCGGGCGGCGTGGCTCTCAGCACGTGCGCGATGTTCTGCATCGTCATGGCGGCGGCTCCGGCGGCGAGTTGCGGGCTCATGAACCGACACGCAAAGCGCGCCGGGAACCCGCCCCGGAAAATGCGCGCCACGCGCGAGGCCCGCGCGCAGAGCGGACGTCAGCGCGGGACGCAGGCCGCGAAGGCGCTGCTCTCCTCGCGCGAGCACGTCGTCCAGCCGCCGAGGTCGAGGAGGACCGCCTCCCACGTGATCGACGTCGTGCGGAAGAGGGCGCCGTCGGGGCGGCGGAGACATCCGCCGAGCAGCTCGACCTCGACCTCCGGGAGCTCGTCCGCGCACGCGACGACCTCCGTCAGCAGGCTCCCCGTGCAGGCGCCGGCCTCGACGACGGGCAGCGCGCGGAGCTCGCGGCAGTCGGCGCCGCAGCGGTCGGCGACGGTCGGGCAGGCCGCGTCCGCGCAGGCGGCGGCGAGGGCGGAGAGGGCGAGGAGCACGAGGAGAGGTCGCATGCGCCGAGCGTGAAGCGCGCCGCGGTCGGTTGTCCAGCCGGAGCCTGGTTCGCTCTACAGGTCCGGCCGGCGACGCCCCTGGCGCGCGTGAACGCCGTTCACCACTTCTTCGAGATCCCGACCGACAGCTCCCGCCCGAGCGACACGCGCTTCACGTCGAGCCCGCCGCCCTCCCAGTCCGGGATCCGGCGGACGCTCGGGCTGTCGAGCAGGTTCCGCGCCTTCACCTTGAACGACCACCCCTCACCGAGCTTCTGCCCGAACACGAGGTCGATCACGTGCCGTGGCGCCTGCACCTCCTCACCGCGCCCCTGCGCCCCGACCTCCGTGATGTACGCCCCCGTCGTGTTGTAGAGGAGCGCCGCGCTCGTCCCGCTCTCCTCGTCGTCGTACGCGAGCTCGAGGTTCACGACGTAGGGCGCCTGCCCCTCGAGCGCGCGGTCCTTGCTCGTCTGGATGGTATCGAGCCCCGCGAGCGACACGCGCGAGTGGATCCAGGCGAAGTTCCCGGCGAGCTCGAGGTCCTCGAAGACGTCCCCGAGGAAGCCGAGCCCGAGCCGCACCTCGAGCTCGAGCCCGAGGTTGTTCGCCTCGGGCACGTTGTCCCAGCTCTGCGAGAGCTGCGCGCTCGGGATGAGCACCTGCTCGATCGGGTCCTCGAAGCGCTTCCAGAACGCGCCCACGCTGATGAGCTCCCCGTCCGACGGGTACCAGTCCCAGCGCGCGTCCACGTGCGTGATGAGCGTCCGGTCGAGGTCCGGGTTGCCGAAGCTCTGCTTCCCGCCGGTCACGTCGTTGAACGTCGCCGGCGAGAGCTCGCGGAAGTCCGGGCGCGTGACCGTCCGCGCCACGCCGAGCCTGAGCGCGTGGCCCTCCGCGACCTGCCAGCTCGCGTTCAGCGACGGCAGCACGTCGAGCGTCGAGAGGTCCGCACCGAGCGGCGCCCCGTCCGGGTTGAACGGCTCGAACGTCGACAGGCGCTGGCTCGACGCCTCGACGCGCGCCCCCGCCTGCACCGTGAGCCGCTCCCCGAGCGCGAGCTCGCCGAGGGCGTACACGCCGACGACCGTCTGCGTGCCGGTGTAGTTGTCCGTCGGGAGCGTGACCTCCGCGAGCTGGAAGCCGTCGACGCCGATGTTCTCGGGCACGAAGATGGCGTCCGGCGAGCGCGCGAGGATCGCCGCGTCCGTCGCGAGCGCGCCCTTGTGCGACATCCGGTAGCGCCGCGTGTCGACCTCGCGATCCTTGTACGCGAACGCCGCGCCCGCCTTGAGCGTGATGGCGAGCGCGTCCTCCTCGCCGTCCTCGCCCGCGACGAGCGGCCAGCTCGTGTCGACGCCGACGTCGTGCGCCACGTCCGAGAGGTTCGAGCTCACGCGCGAGTTCCCGTCGGGCCGGTCGGCCAGGAGCCACGCGTCGAGGCCCGGGTCGTAGTCGTAGCGCGTCTGGCGGCGGTCCGGCTCCGAGCGCCACGCCGTCGACAGCGCGTAGCGCCACTCGAGCACGGCGTCGCCGGCCGGCGCGACGCCCGCGAGGACGTGCTTCCCACGGAGCTGGTCGAAGAGCAGCGTCTGCTCCACGAAGCGCTGCCGGTCGACGCGGACGTCGGTCTGCACGTCGTCGTTGTAGCCCTCGTAGCCGCGGACCTCGTCGGAGCCGATGTGGTTCACGAACGTCGTCCAGCGGAGCTCGTGGGCGTCGCCCAGATCGAGCCCGAGGCTCAGGATCCCCGACGTCGTCACGCGCATCTCGAGCTGCTCGAAGTCGTAGCTCGCGTTACAGCCCGAGCGGTCGCAGAACTTCTCGTTGTAGCGCTCGTGCTGCCAGTCGCTGTCGTAGCCGAGCGCCGCGAGGAAGCCGAAGCGGCCGCCGTCGAAGTCGACGCTGTCGCCGAGGTCGCCGCCGAGGCCCACGCCCGGCGGGACGACGCGCCGCTTCGCCGCCCAGCCGCCGCGCGGCTGCATCGCCTCGCCGAAGCGCTCGAGCTCGGCCGCGGTGTAGCCGTTCGACGAGAACATGTCCGTCTCGAGGAGCGGCGCCCGCGACGACGCCGCCTGCACGCTGTCCGGGAGCGCCCGCGCGCCGCCGTCGACGCCGAGCCAGTCCCACGCACCGCCCGCGCTCATCGGCCCCTCGAGGAACGTCGTGCGCGTGCGCGCCGACCCCGACAGGCTGACGCTCGCCTCGAGCTCGCCCGGGAAGGGGCGCGTCCGGATCTTCACCATCCCGCCGCCGAAGCCGCCCGGGAGCTCCGCGCTGTAGGTCTTCTGGATCGAGACGCTCTCGAGGAGCCCCGCCGGGAACATGTCGAGCGGCACGACGCGCCGGTCCGGCTCCGGGCTCGGGAGCTCCGAGCCGTTGAGCAGGGTCCCCGTGTAGCGCGGCCCGAGCCCGCGGATGTAGACGAAGCGGCCGTCCTGGACGGTCACGCCCGTCGCGCGCTTGAGCGCGCCGGCGGCGTCCGAGTCGCCCGCGCGCCGCATCTGCTCGGCGCCGATGATCTCCGCGACTGCAGCCGACGCGCGCCGCTCCCCGAGCGCCGCGAGCGTGCTGCCGACGAGGCGCGGCGCGCTCACCGTGAAGCCCGCGAGCTCGATCGACGCAGGGTCGAGCGTCACACGCGTCGCGACCTCGCCGCCCGCCGGCACCACGAGGCCGCGCACCGTCTTCGCCGCGTAGCGCGGGTGGACGAGCGTGATGTCGTGCTCGCCCGGCGGGAGCTCGAGCGCGAAGCGCCCCGCCGCGTCGCTCACCGCGTCGACGCCGCTCCCGCGGACGTAGACCCGCGCGGAGGCGACGGCGCGGCCGCGCTCGGCGTCGATCACCTCGCCCACGAGGCGCCCCGGGGGCGCGTCCGTCGTCGCGGCGTCGCTCGGGCCCTCGCCCGCCGCGCGCGCCGCGTCCTCCGGGCGCGCGCTCTCGATGGCGACCGTCGGCGGCCCGCCGTCGGCGGGGAGCGTGACGATGACCTCGGTCGTCGTGCCCGCGACGACCGGCACGGCTGGCGCCGGCGACGCGGCGCCGCCCGGGGTCGTCACGAGCAGCACGACGTCGCCCGCCGGCAGGGTGAGCTCGAAGCCGCCGTAGCGGTTCGTGCTGCATCGCGGCCCGCCGACGACCGCGACCTCAGCGCCCGCGACCGCCCCGCCCATGCCGGGCGCGAGGACCACGCCGCGGACGCGGCCTTCGCGGGTGGTGGGCGCGGCCGCGCGCGCGGTGGCCGTGAGCGCGAGCAGCGCGGCGACGGCCGCCGCCACCGCGAGCGCGACGCCCCACCTCCAGCCCAGCCCCGCGCCTCGCCCCCACCCCCACCCCCACTCCCCCCGGGGAGTTAGGCTGACCGGCCCATGCGCGCCACCTGGCGGGATCCTGCGAAACACCGGCGGCATATCAGTCGCACCTCGTCTCGCCGGAGCGGCACGCGGCCATCGCGCGCCGGAGCTCGGCGGCCTTCTCGAAGAGGTCGGCGTCGGAGAGCCCGCGGAGCCAGCGCTCGGCGTCGTCGTAGCGCGCCGTCCGGAAGAAGGCGTAGGCGACGGCGTAGCCCACGGCGTCCTCGCGGCCGAGGCCGAGGCGGACGACGCGCGGCTCGAGCGCCGCGGCCTCCTCGAAGCGCCCGAGCTCGATGAGGAGCCCGAGGCGCTGTCGCACCTTGGCGGTCTGGTCCAGCACCCGCGCGTTCGCCGCGAGCGCGCGCCCGAGCGCCCCGCCCTGCCGGAAGAGCTCGGCCGCGTCGAGCGCCCGCGCCGGGTCCGCGTAGGACGCCCGCTCGAAGAGCGCGGCGGCGGCGAGCGGCCGGCCCGCCTGGAGCGTCGCGTACGCGAGCTGCGCGGTCACGCGGGGATCGTCCGGGTAGCGGAGGCGGGCGATCTCGAGCAGCGCGACCGCCTCGCCGGCGGCCCCGCTCTCGACGAGCGCCCGCGACACCGCGAGGTGGTCCTCGACGGCGACGCCGGGGGCGTCGAGGAAGGCGCGGCCGGCCTCGGCGGCCTCCCGATAGAGCCCCAGGTCGACGAGGAGCCGGATCTTGCGCCGCGAGGCGTCGAGGAGATCGGGGTGCGCTGCCTCCGCGGCCGCGAGCACCGCGTACGCCTCCTCCGTGCGCCCGAGCTGGAGGAGCGCGTCCGCCTCGAGGAGCGCGAGCCGCGGGAGCGCCTCCCGACTCTCCGGCGGCACCTTCGCGAGCCACGTGAGCGCCGCCTCCCACTCGCCGAGCTGGTGGCGCGACTGCGCGATGAACACGGCGAGCACGGGGTCGGCGTCGCCCGCGAGGACCGCCTGCTCGAGCGCCTCGGCGGCCTCGCGCCACGCCTGCCGGTCGAGCGCGATGAAGCCCCGCAGGCGCCAGACGAGCTTCAGGTCGGTCGCCGGGTCGTCGAGCGGCACCTGCGCGAGCTCGACCTCGGCGCGGTCCGGGTGACCGTCGCGCACGAGGAGCGCGGCGAGCGCGAGGTGATCGACCGCCTCGGCGCCCTTCTTCCCGCGCGCGCCGAGCGCCGGCGACGGGCCGCCCGCCACGATCAGGAGCGCGATCAGCGAGGCCTTGGGGAGGCGCGTCATCACGAGAGGGCTCCTCAACGCAGCGTGAAGTCGAGGGGGATCCGCACCCAGACGCTCACCGGCTGCCCCTGGTACTGGCCGGGCTCGCACGCGAAGCGCGCGGCGGTCGCGACGCCGTCGAAGACGCCGGGCGGCGAGGCCGACTGCACCTCGGCGCGCCGCACCTCGCCGCGCTCGTCCACGAGCACGGAGAGGACGACCTTGCCCTCGACCCCCTTGGCCTGCGCCGCGCGCGGGTACTCGAGCTGGGAGACGAGCCGGCAGCGCGGCTTCACGTCGACCGCCGACGCGCTCATCGGGCCGACCTGCCGGTCGGGCGTCGAGTCGCCGAGGAGGTCCTTCGCGCTCGCGCCGAGGTCGAGGCCGCCCAGGCCACCGAGCCCGACGTCGACCGCGCTCACGGCCGACGCGACCTGCGGCACGGGCGCCGGCGGCGCCTTCCGCTCGGGCGTCTTCCGCACCTCGCGCTGCCGCTCCGGGCGCCTCTCGCGGCGCGGCGGCGGCTTCCGCTCGACCTCGAAGCTCGTCTCGGCGGTCGCGGCGGCGGCCTTCGGCGCCTCGGTGAGGTCGTTCAGGAGGAGCATGAGCGCGAGCACGCCCGCGACGCCCGCGACCGCGACCAGCGCGGCGACGACGTGCCTGAGGGCGAGCGCGCCCAGCATCAGCCGGCCTCGGCGCGGGTGGCGACGCCGACGTGGTCGGCGCCCGCGAGGCGACACTGGTCCACGACCGCGATGAGCTTCTCGGCCGGCACCTGCACGTCGGTCACGACGAGCACGTCGCCGGACGCGCCCGACTTCAGGAGCTCGCGCACGCGCGACTGGATCATCCACGGCTTCACCGGGACGTCGTCGAGATAGGCTGTTCCTGCGCGGTCGATGAAGACGCGGATCGCCTTCGACGACGCGCGCGACGCGCTCTGCGCGCTCGGGCGCGTGAGCTCGAGGTTCATGTCCTTCACGAAGGTCGTCGAGACCATGAAGAAGATGAGCAGGATGAAGACCATGTCGATGAGGGGCGAGATGTCGAGGTTCGCCTCGACGTCGCCGCGCTCGCGCCGCAGGTACCTCACGCCGCCACCGCCTCGCCCGCGCCGAGCGCCGCGCGCCCGACGAGCTCGTCCTTCAGCTGCTCGAGGCCGTCCTCGAGCCGCCGCTGCCGGCGCTTGAGGAGCCGCCCGACGAGGAGCCCGGGGATGGCCACCGCGAGCCCCATCTGCGTCGTGAGCAGGGCCTGCGAGATGCCGGCCGCGATGCCGCCGCCGCCGCCCGTGTAGAGCGCCATGTCGCCGAGCGAGTCGAACGTCTCGATCATGCCGGCGACCGTGCCGAGGAGGCCCGCGAGCGGCGCCACCACGACGATGGCCTGGAGCGGCACCGCGAACTTCGCGACCTCGTCCTCGAACGGCGTGAACGCGACGTCGAGGCGGGCGCGCAGGTGCGGCACGCGGGCCTCGGCGAGCGCCTCGCCGTCACGCCGCGCGCGCGACAGCACGCCGGGGCGGAGGGCCAGGAGCCGGTAGCCGATCGCGTACCACAGGAGCCCTGCGGCCACGACCAGCGGCGGCATCACGAAGCCGCCACCGGCCAGGTACTCTCCGACGCGCTCGAAGAGGTCGTGGGACACGATGCGTCATCCTCCTCCGCGCCGGCGGCGCGGGGCTTGTGTGTCGCGGGGGGAGCGGCCGCGCGGCCGCTCGCGGGGTTCGACGCGGCGGCGACCGCGGCGCTGCCGTCGTCGTCGCCCTGGGCGAGGTTCATGACGTGGAGCGCCGCGCGCTCCATGGCGAGCGAGAGCGCGCGGGCGCGCCCGGCGAGCATGGTGCCGATGAGGAGCGCCGGGATCGCCACGAGGAGGCCGAGCTCCGTCGTGATGAGGGCCTCGGAGATCCCGCCCGACAGGAGCTTCGGATCGCCCGTGCCGTGCTCGGTGATGACGTCGAACGTGCCGATCATGCCGGTCACCGTGCCGAGGAGGCCGAGGAGCGGCGCCACGGCCGCGATGACCGTGATGGCCGTCCCGAAGCGCTCGAAGCCCGGCGACTCGCGCAGGATCGACTCGCTGACGAGGTCCTCGAGGGTCTGCCGCGGCTGCGCGCGGTGGCGGAGCGCGGTCCGCAAGACCCGCGCCGTCGCGCCGCCGGCCCGCTCCACGAGCGCGAGCGCCTTCGCCGGCGCCCCCTCGGTGACGAGCGCCTCGACGCGCCCGACGAGCCCGCGCGCGCCGCGCCCGTGCCACGCGACCAGCGCCGCGCGGAGCACGATGAGGAGCGCCGCGAGCGCCCCGAGGACGACGATCACCCACGCGATCGTGCCGCCCGCCTCGACGATCGACAGCGCCGTCTTCTCGACGGGCGGCGACACGCGCTTGTCGGGGTCGTCGTAGACGAAGAGCGTGAGCTCCGCGGGCCGCTCACCGGCGGCCAGCGCGCGCGCGGTCGCCTCGGCGGGGAGCGGCCAGAGCCCGAGCTTCCCGTCGCCGGCCGGCACGAGGGCGCCTGCGGCCTCCGGGGCGGCGCCGAAGGAGGCGACGGCGCCGACGTGCACGAGCGTGCCCTCCACGCGGACGCCCGAGGGCAGGAAGAACGCGCCTCGCTCCGCGCGCACGGCCGCCTGCCGCGCCATGAGCTCGCGCGCGTCGGCGAGCGCCTTCGCGAGCGCCGCGACCTGCTGCTCGCGGGTCTCGAACGCGGCGGGGAGCGCGTAGCCGCCCTTCTCGAGGGTCGGCCGGGCGCGCTCGAGCATGTCGGGCAGCGCGCTCTGGGCGTCGTCGACGCGGCCGGCGTCGCGGTCGGCGGCGGCGAGCTGCTCCTCGAGGCGGTTCGCCTCGGTGCGCTCGGCGACGACCTCCGCCTGCAGCCGCGCGATCGCCCCCTCCGCGCCGCCGATGGCGCCAGCGGACTCGCGCTGCACGCGGGCGAGGCGCCCGGCGAGGGCGTCGCGCTCGGCCTCGAGGAAGGCGAGCTCCTTCTTGTAGGCGTCGACGAGGTCGGCAGCGGGCGCGGCGGCGTGGGCCGACGCGGCGCCGAGGAGGACGAGCGCGAGCGGAGCGAGGAGGCGTCTCATCGCGCGCCCTCCAGGGCCGAGGGGAGCGTGAAGAAGCCGGTGCGGAGGCGCTTGTCGAACGTCTCGAAGAGCGCGGCGATCTGGCGCGCCTCGCGCTCGTCGGTCGCGGCGCGCCACGTCCAGCGGCCGGGCGCCTTCGCGTCGGGGACGGCGCGGCCGAAGGTGCGCTCGTCCGCGCGGAAGTAGATCATGACCATGCCGATCTTCACGACGTCGACGAGGCGCTCGCCGCCGTCGAGCGCGATGACCTGCCGGTCGAGGGCGCTCTCGCGGCCGAGCCGCAGCTCGTCCTCGACGAGCTCCCAGAGGCGCGCGGCGGCCTGCTGCGGCGCGATGAGGTGCGCGCGCAGCTTCTGCTCGAGCTCGTCGACGGCAGCGAGGCGCTCGGGGAGGTGGTAGGGGAGGCTCGCGGCGACGGCGCCGCGGAGGGTGGCGATGGCGTCGCGCACGGCGGGCTCGAGGGCCGCGTCGGCCGCGCTCGCCTCGGCGACGCGCGCCTTCTCGCGCTCGAGCGCCTCCGAGAGCTCCTTCTTCCGGAGCTTCTCGCGGTTGAGCTCCACCTCGACGTCGGCGCGCTGCGTCGCGAGGGCGCGGAGGCGAAGCCGCCGGTCCTCCTGCTCGCGCTCGATCTTCGCGGAGAGGTCCTCGACCTCGCCGCGGAGGCGCGCGAGGTCGGTGGCGAGGTCGCCGGTCGGGCGCCCCGCGCGGGCGACCTCGACGGCGCCGTCGTCGCCATGGTCGGCCGGCCCGGCGGCGCGCGCCGACCGCGGCGCCCCGCCCCCGAGGAGGAGGGGGAGGAGCGTCGCGGCGAGCGCGAGGGGCGCGACGAGCCGTGGGGTGACCCGACCGGGGTTGGTCTTCGTCATCATCGTGCCCCCGTGCGTCTGGTCAGTTGCGGGCGTTGGTGGTCCAGCCGGCGGTCCAGTCGTCGTCGGGGCCGATGCCGCCCTTGTAGGTGACGACCGTGAAGAACGGGTCGTTCGGGATGGCGGCGCCGGCGGCCGCGGCGGAGCCGGCCTTCGGGAGCAGGTCGAGCGCCGAGGTGTTGAACGGGTCCATCAGGGTCGCGGCCGTGTCGGCGACGACCGTGTTGGCGTCGAGCTCCGAGAGGAAGAAGGTCTCGATCGACCAGGGGTCGGTGACAGCCTGGTCGTTCGCGTCCTTCTCGTCGTTCATCGCGAAGGTCTTCGCGCAGGAGAGGACGGAGTGGTCGATGACGAGGTCGCCGGTCGGCCCGTCGCCGTCCTTCGCGAGGGCGAAGGTCGAGGCGTGGTCGACGTCGACGCACTCCTCGTTCCAGCCGATGACGACCGCGTTCGAGATGTTCGCGGCCGTGCCCTCGCGGAGGAGGATGCCGGCGTCGGAGTTCTCGGAGCTCGGCACGCCGATGAGCGTGAGGTTCGACAGGATCGGGTAGGAGCGCGGCGAGGCCTCGTTGTTCTCGGCGTTGTTGTCCGCCTCGATGCCGTTGTCGCCCTTGTCGGCGTACTGCTGGACGATGAGGAACTGGCCCTTGCCCTGCCAGCCGTCGGTCCAGTCGAGGTTGTCGTCGGCGGCGCCGGTGATGAGCACGTGCTTCCACTGCGCCGTGCCGCCGAAGAACTCCATGGGTTCGAGAGCGGGGCGGTGAGCGTGCAGACGTTCGTGGTGTCGTTGCAGGACACCTGGTTCGAGGCGGTGGTGCCGCCGTCGTCGTCGCCGCAGGCCGCGAGGCCGAGCGCGGCCGCGAACAGGGCCGGGGTGCTGAGCTTGGCGAGATGTCGCATGGTCGATTGCCTCCGAGGCCACGAGAGTGGGTACCGTGATGGCGGCCTTATAGAAGGCCCCGGTGACCAGGGAATGACGGCCGTGGAAACTCTTCGTCCGGCGCGTCACATCGCGCCGGGAGCGGGCGCCGACCCGCCTGTCGCGCGGGCCGGACGGTTAGGCTGACCACCCGAACGGTGACGGCGCGGCGGCGAAGGTGGCGCGCGCGACTCGGCGACTCGTGGTGCGTGACAATCGGGTCGCGCCAATGTCACCTCGAGGCGCCCGGTGACGCCGCCGGAACAGTTCTGTCGCCGCCGTCACGAGGGCATGACGCACCGCGTCACGCGGCGCGTCGCGAGCCCTGAGGCTCCCCACTTGCGAGCGGAGGGGTGAGCGTGCGACCTTCGGCCGAAGCTCCCCATCGCGAGAAGACAGTGGCTGCGAATCGAACGTGCAAGCGCTGCGGGACCTCGTTCCGTCAGGGTCTCACCTGGGCGAACAGGGACTACTGCCGGACGTGCTGGGTCGACGAGGGGCTCTCCAGGCGGCGTGACGACGGTGCCGCAGGCGCGGGATCGCTCACGTCGAAGGCCGGTCCGCCCGGGAGCGCGGCGGTGGCGGTCGTGCTCGTCCTCGGGTGGCTGGCTGTCGTGGGTGGCGTCGCTGGCGTGGTGGCCGCGACGACCGGCCAGGACGTCCTCGTCGCGGGACTGATCGCGTTCACCGCGGGGGTCGGGCTCGTGGCTGCCGGCCAGGCGCTTCGGGAGGCCTTCGCTGCGATCGAGGAGACCCGGCGCGCCGTCGATGCCGAGCTCGTCGCGCTGCGACAGCGTCTGGAGACCTTCGAGAGCGCGGCGTCGAGCCCCCGTTGAGCCCAGCCGTCAGCCGCGCGGGCCGCCCGCGACGCGGAGCTCGGCCGGAGCGGTGTCGAAGCGCCACGCGTGGACGAGCGGCGCGCCGCCGAGGGCACCCTCGACGCGGACGTCGTAGCGCTCGCCGGCGCGGAGCGGCGCATCGGGGACGATGATGACGTCGCGCGGGTCGACGCCCTGGTCGCTCGCGAAGGTGCGCCACGTGGCGGCGACGACGGCGCCGTCGCGGGCGCGGGTCACGGCGACGCGCTCGACGGAGATCACGCCGCCGAAGACGCTCAGCGTGATGACGGGCCCGCGCGGGACGCCGTCGGCGCCCACGGTGCGCGCCGGCGCGTCGCCCGCGGCGACCGTCGGGAACGCGACGACCTCGGCGTTCGTGAGGCGCGAGGCGGCGAGGGCCCGCGGATCGGCGGTCAGCGTGACGACGAGCGGCGCGCCGACCTCGGTGGCGCCGACGCCCGCGGCGTGGGCCTCCGGGCGGAGCAAGGCCAGGCGCGTCTCCGGAGCCGCGAGCCAGGCGGCGACGGCGGCGGAGACGGGCTCGGCGCGGCCGATGACCTCGCTCGCGAGGACGGCGTCGGGGTCGACCTGCTCGAGGCGATCGGCGGCGGTCTCGGCGACGAAGCCGGGGCGCCCAGGGATCTCGAGGTGGGCGGAGAGGCCGGCCTGCGCCTGCTCGGCGCCGTGGCGCGCGAGGTACGCGGCGTGGGCGCGGGCGGCGTCGGCGAGGCGGGCGTCGGCCGCGAGTGGGGCCAGACCGAGGCGGGCGCGGAGGGCGTTGACCTCGGCGAGGGCGGCGTCGGCGGCGAAGGCGGGCGCCGGCGCGGCGGCGGCGGTCGGCGCGGCGGGACCCGAGGGCGACGGCGAGCAGGCGGCCGGGCCGACGAGGCCGAGGAGGACGGGGAGGTAGCGCAGGATACGCATCGTGGAGCTCGTCTCGAGGGGGCGCGGTGCTGCGCCCGACGGAGGCTCCATCGACCTCGACGGCGAGGGCGTTGAGTAAAGTTGGGTGACACCGGGATCGCCAGGGCCGCGCGGCGCGAGCGCCACGTCGCCCTCGAGGCGCTCGGCCGGCGTGGCCCGCGCGGGCTCGCTCAGCGCGAGAGGGCGGCGCTCGTCGCGGCGATGAAGGCGAGGAGCTGCTCGGGTGGGGACTCCTCGCTCGCGACGACGTCGAGGTCGGCGAGCGCGCGCCAGAGGTCGAGGCCCTTCTCGACGAGCACCTCGAGGAGCGGGCGGAGGGGGAGGAGCTCGGCGCGGGCCTTCGCGATCCCCTCCTCCCGGTCGCGCCGGAGCCGCTCATACTCCTCGTCGATACCGGCGCCGATGGGCGTCCTGTGCGCGAGGGCGCTGCCGATCATCCAGCCCACGCCGGGCTCGGGGACGTCCAGCGTGGCGACGAGCGTGAGGCGCGCGCCCTCGAGCACGTCGAGGGCGTCGCGGCGCACGTCGTGGACGGGACGAGCGCGCGCGCGGGCGCGGCATCGCGCGACGAGGAGCTCGCCATAGCCGTCGCCGCCTTCGTGGCGGCACGCCGCGCACCTGTACGCGTCGGGGCCGAGCGCCTCGAGCTCCGCGCTGCCGCAGACGACGCAGGATGGCTCACCTTCGGGCGCGGCGAGCCCGAACAGCCTCCGAAGGGCGCTCCCGATCCCCATGCCGACGCCTCCGCTCCCTGATGGGGCCGAGCCGCGGCGCGCGGCGAGCGACGACGCGGCTCGAGCTCCGAGCATCGTCCGCGGGGGGCCGCCGCGCAACCGGCGCGCGCCCGTCGACCTCGGCTCAGCAGCCGCGGACGAGGGCGATGATGAGGACGATGGGGAGCGGGACGCCCAGGGCCCAGAGGAGGACCATCGGCTTGAAGCCGCCGCGCTCGCTCGCGAGGAGCTGCCGGAGGCCGGTGAAGGGAGCGTCGAGGTCGGCGGGCGGGGGCGTCGGGGCGGGGGCGTCGTTCGGACTCGGAGCGGACATGGGCGTTCCTCCTGATGGGCGGCGGCGCTGCCGGCGCGCGGGAGGGCGAGAGCAAAGCGCGTGCCCGACGGCGTCGTCGCGGGGGCGAGGGGCGCCGAGCGAGGCCGCGAGCCGCTCGGGCGACGGCGGCGCGGCGCGGCCGAGCGCCGGAGCTGGGGCACCACGGTCCAGCCGGGTGCGCGGGTGGGCCCGGATGGGGCGCCGGGAGCGAGGCGGCGGCGGTCAGTCCGCGAAGAGGCAGCGGCAGGTCGCCATCAGGCGGAGGTTCGGCGTCGCGTTCACGGCCGGCGCGTGGAGGACCCGCATGTCCATCAGGTAGGTGTCGCCGGCGCGCCCGCACATCTCGACGACGCGGACGCCGAGCGCGGCGAGCCGCGCTTCGAGGCCGGCGTCACGAGCGCGGAGGGCGGCGCGGAGGTCGCCAGGAGTGGCGCGGTGGGAGCCGGCGAGGGCGAGCGTCGCGCCGCCGCGCGGGGCGACGTCGTCGACGAGGAAGAACGCCTGGATCCCCGGCACGCGCTGCTGCTGCGGATCGGCGGCGAGGTCGACGTGCCAGCCGAGGCCGTCGAGGGTCCACGCCCCCTGGCGAGGCGGCGACGCGAGGACCTGGGCGCCCTGCCCGCCGAGCGGCGCGCGGCCCGCGAGCTCACCGACGCGCGCGGTCAGCTCGGGCGTCAGGAGGACGCGGTCGAGCTCGCCGGCCGTGAGCGCGCCCGAGAGGCGGGTTATCTGCTGGAAGACCGGGAGCTTCCGGAGCGCCCGGGCGAAGCTCGCCGTCGCGAGCCGGCGCTGCGCCTCGTCGCGGAGGCGCGCCGCGCTCTGGGCGAGGCGCGCGCGGGCGTGGAACCCCGGGAGCCGCAGGACGCCGTCACGATGGAACTGCTCGATCTCCTGCGGGCTCATCGACCTTCCAGGCGCCGGCGCCGACCGTCGCCGGGCCGAACGACATCGGCGACCCGGGACGGCGCGGAACACGCTATCATGCCCCGGCGCCACGAAGACCCGCGGAGATCGAGATGACGCCAGTGTTCACCCCCCCGATGCTCCAGCTGCTGCGCCTCGGGCGGGCCGTCTGGCTCGCGCCGCTCCCGGAGCTCGTCGGGGCCGAGGCCCTGGTCGGGGACGCGGCGACGGGGCTCGAGCGGCTGCGCTTCCTCGTCCTCGCGCGCGTCGGGGAGGTCGAGGAGATCGAGACGACCGCGGTCAACGCGGCCGTCGTCCTCGAGAAGTACGACTTCGCCGACGTGACCCTCCGGCTCGCCGGCGACGCGCGCGGGGACCGGCGCCCGCTCCGGCCCATGGCGGTCCTGCGCGAGATCGGCTACCTCGCGCCGGATCCGAACGCGCCGCAGGACGGCGAGGACGACCTCCCCGACTGGCACGACGACAACCTCCTCGACCGCGTCTGCTTCGTCCACGTCTTCGCGCGCGTCCAGCGCGACGCCCCGCTCAGCACGGCCGACCGCGTCTCGCGCCTCCAGCGCGCGGGGGCCACCGGGCGCTTCACCGCGCTCCCGGCGGTCCTCCGCGTCGAGCGCGCCTACCTCTCGAACCGCCGCCTCGCGCCGTGGGCGTTCAGCTACCTGTGACCAGGACGAAGCGCCCGGCCCACCCCTGGCCTACTGCACGGGGAGGACGTCGCGCCCGGGCTCGTGGCCGAGCGCCGCGAGGCGCGCCATCACCTCGGCGCGGGCGCCCGGCGTGGCGACGGCGACGAGGGTGAGCCGCCCGTCCGGCGGGCCGAGCGCCTCCGGCGCCACGACGGCGACGCCGCCGGCGGCGCGGCCGCCAATCTTCCGCGGGTCGATGTCGATGAAGGCGTCGACGCGCGCGCCGAGCGCGAGGAGCCCGCGCGCGTGCCGCTTGCCGTAGGGGCCGCTGCCCCAGATCCGGCAGGCGCGCGCCCCGCGCCGGAGCGGGCCCTCCCAGAGGTGGCGGTGCTTCAGGCGGCGCATGGCGTCGGCGCCGTAGCGCGGATCGGTGCGCGTGAGGCGGGTCGGGAGGTCGCGCCACACGAGCGCGTCGCCGTCGGCGCGGCCGATGCGCGCGCCGCGCGCGAGGAGTCGCAGCCAGAGATCGTAGTCCTCGGCGAAGTCGCCGTCGCGCCAGCCACCGACGGCCCGCAAGGCCGCGGTGCGGACCATCGCGGCCGGGTTCGCGATGGGCGAGTCGACGAAGCGCTGGTCGTGGATGTCGCGCGGCCCAGCGAGGCCGTTCAGCCACGCGACGTGGCGCGCCATACCGCCGGCGGCGCCGTCGTGGACGACGCGCCCGGTGCAGCCCGCCCACTCGGCGCGGGCCGAGAGCGCGGCGACCTGGGCCGCGAGGCGCCCGGGCGGCATGAGGTCGTCGGCGTCGATGCGGGCGTGGAGCGGGGCGCGCGCCATCTCGAGGGCGCGGTTGCTCGCGAGGACCACGCTCGCGACGGGCTGCACGTCCACCCGGACGCGCGGATCGCGCGCGGCCGCGGCGCGCGCGATGGCGACGGTCCCGTCGCTGCAGCCGTTGCAGACCACCGCGAGCTCCCAGTCGCGGAACGACTGCGCCACGACGGACGCGATCGTCGCGCCGACCGTCGCCGCCGCGTCGTGGACGGGCAGCGCGACCGTGACGGCGGGCGAGGGCGTCATGCCGCGCACCGTAGCGCGCGCGAGCGGAGACGCAAGCCTGGCTGGCACGCCCGCCCGAGGCTACTCGCCCTGCCTCGGTTGGAGGGCTTTGTTCACGGCGCTCTCGAGGACCTGGCAACCGGCCACGAAGCGCGGATGGTGGACCCCGAGCTGAACGAGACAGCCATCGAGGACGGTGGCGGCCCGCGCTGCATCGGAACGCCAGACGGCCAGGGTCGACAGGCGCTCGAGCCAGGCGTCCGGCGCCCGGGAGAAGGCGGCGACCACGGCGTAGGCCCAGCCCGTCGGCCATCGCGCGGCATCAGCGGCCCGTGCGAGGCAGTGTGGAGCGAAGTCGTCACCCGACAGCTGCTCGAGACGCTTTACCACGGCGGCCGCGTCTTCGTGCTCGAGCTCGTCGTCGAGGAGACGCCACAAGGTCTCGACGGCGGCTGTAGCAATGGTCCGCGAGCGGACGATCCGCTCGACCGACTCGGTCCGGTCGGCCCGATCGATGTCGTCGTATGCGAGAGCGCCAGCCGCGAGACACTGCTCGGCGAGGCGATGGCGGTCGAGCGCGAGACCCTGCGCTGGCGGGGCGTCTAACGAAGCCGCAGCCACCAACCAGTGGTAGATCGCGACGCGAAGTTCATCAGGTGGTTCTCCCTCGGCATGGCAGATGGCCTCCAGGAGATGAGCCGTCTCCCGACTGTCGAGGGCCTCGCCGGCGTGGAGGTCATCGATGGCGCCGCGGACATATGCCCGAGCCTCCGCGGTCCAACCACCCTCGGCGGTGAGCGCGAGTCGGAGCCGCGCGAGCGGCGGATGGTCCCGATTCTCGAGCTCGGAGCGCGCCCAGGTTGCGAGGCGCTGCTCGTCCGTTTCGCGACGGTGCCGGAGCCACGCCGGAACCTCGCCGAGCGCGTGCTGTGCGCGCATTTCCCAGTAGGGCTCCAGGACGGCGCGGCGACCGAGTGAGCGCAACACGTCGAAGACCTTCCCGCGGGCGCCGGTGTCGCGGCCGGCTGCCCGCCACAAGGCCTCGCGGAACGCGGGCTCCCCGAGCCGTCGCTCGCCCAGCGCCTCGGGGCCGTCGAGCGCTCCGGCGAGCCACCGCGCCAGCGTCGGCTCGTCGGCGAGAGCGAGCAGCGCATCCCACCTCTCCAGGACTTGCGCGCGCGACTCGGCGATTGGCGCAGCGTCTTGCCCTCCGCGGGGCAGGACGTCCTCGAGGTCGCGGCGATGCCCCCAGAGGCGCCCACGAAGCATGGGCATGAGTTGCCGACGCTCGAACGGCGAAGCCGCGAGCGGCATGGCGCGCACGAAGATGTCGCCCTCCCCTCCCTGAGAGAGCACCTCGTGCACGCGCTCCCAGGCTCCGTCATCGAGCGGCGCGAGCGGGCGGTCGGGCGCGAGCGCCAGCCACAGGCTGGCATCGCGACGTAGCGCCACGTCGTCGATCTCCAGGCGCTCCAGCGACGCCCGCGGCATGTCGAGGGCGCCGAGCCGGATGAGCGCCGTCAACGCCTCGTGGCGCAGCTCGAGCCCGACCTGAACCGGCGACCGCGTCGCCTTCGAGCTCGGGAGCGGCGCCTTCGCGAGGAGGAACGCTAGGACGCCTTCGTCGCCGAGCAGCGACACGACGAGCTCGAGTCCGCGAACGTTCCCAAGGCGCTCGAGGAGGTCGATCGCCGTGCGTGGAGGGATGGACCCTGGGACGAGAGCGTAGCTGAGCAGGGCGGGCGCCACGGTCTGCGTCCACGCAGGCAGCGCGTCCACCCGATCCTGGGAGAGCTCGATGCCGGCGGCACACTCGACGAGGAGAGAGCCGACACCGGCCTCGGGCCACCGTCGCAGCCACTCGACTAACAGGGCGAGCCGCGGCTCATCCGACGCCTTGGTCCAGGCGTCGAAGGCCTGCTGGGTGAGCCGGCACAGGGCCTCATCGGACAGCTTCACCCCCGCCGACCACGCCGCGATGTCTTCGAGGCGCGGCGGATCGCCGTCGAAGTAGCTCGACCAGTCGACGAGGACCTCGATCGCGTCGACCTCCCCGCGTCGCGCGCGCGCGACGATCACGTGCGGCGCGTCGTCGAGGAGGCTCGGATAGACGCGCGACTCTCCGCGCCGTGCCGGCGTCGGGAGCTGCCACGGGCAGAGCCGTCGGAGCGGCCAGGTGAGATCGGCCAGCTCCCATCGCGCGAAGGGCGCGGTCGCGGCGCGCAGCTCGGGATCGACTTCGGCCTCCAGCTCGTCGACGAGGTCGGCACCGAACCGCGGAAGCGCCCTCTCGAACACCCGCGAGACCTCGCTCACGAGCCACTCGGCCTGCTCGTGCTCCTCCCCGGGGACGACCCCGAGGGCGACAGCGTAGAGCGCCGCGAACCAGGGCTCGCTCAGCTCGTCGTCCCGCACGCCCGCGGGCCCCAGCGTGAGCGCGAGCTCCAGCGCCGCGAGATGGACTCCGATCCGCGAGCGCCCGCGATGTTCTTCCATCGCGGCCACGAGCTCGCTCACACCGTGGCCGTGCGCAATCGCGCTGTCGACCAGGACGCGCCGGTCCGCGTGGCTCCACACGAGGTCGGCGAGCACGGCGTCGTCGAGCACATCGTAGCGGGCGGAGAGCAGGAGGCGGGCCAGCGCCTGACCGTCTTCGCCCCAACCAACCAGGTCCTCACCCCGATTCAGGATCCCGGCCTCGACGAGCGCCCGAAGCACCTCTGCGGCACCTGCCCTCTCCGCGAGACGCGCGAGCAGAGCTTGGCGCATCTCTACATCGCCCTCGAGAGCCGCGAAGAGCTCCGTGGCCGGCAGATCGCCCCGCGAGATGGTGGCGGGCGTTCGCTCCTGGGTGAGCGCCGCGATGACGTCGGGCTCGTTCGCTTGCCCCGCGAGCGAGCGCGGGCCCTTGCGCTTGACCCACCAGGTGGCGAGCGCTTCCACGGCGGTCTGGGGGTCGGGGAGCACGCTCGTCGGGACGCGCTCGCGCGCGCTCGAGACGCGCAGGGCGAGCTCGACGCGCCGAATCGCCGCGGGCTCCCAAGAGAGCGTTACACCGCGGATCGCCTGCTCGACCAGAGGCAGGAGCCGCGCCGGGCGGCGCAGCTCGTCGGGGAGCGAGAGCGGCGCCGTGCGCCAGGGCTCGACCAACGCGCGCTCGACGCGAGCCCGGTCGTCCTGCTTGAGCGGCTCGACCAGCCGGAGGACGTCCTCCGGTCCCCAGGGGAGGACGTCCATCATGACGACGGTCGCGTCGCCGGCGCCGGGCGCGGTGGCGTCGACGGCCGCCGCCTCGACATCCGCAGCGACGCCGTAGCCGCGGAGTCGCTCGACGATCCACGCGCGCCCGCTCCCCCGAGGTCCATGCACCATGACGTGGACCGGGGGCGGTGCCGGCCCATCGGGGTGCTCGGCCTCCCGCGCACGAAGGTCGCGAACCCAGTCATCCAACCCGATGGGACGGCGCACGCCGCGCCCTCGGCCGCCTCGCCGCGCGCCGTCGTCGCCCGCCACGAACTCGGAGGGCGAGGCCACCAGGACTCGTGGGTTCGGCAGGTACCAGGCGAACCTCGGCGCGACCGGCTGCCAGATGCGACGGCGCATGTCGTCGAGCGTGCCCTCCGAGACGTTCAGGGCTCGCTCAACCGCAGCGCGACGCGCCGGGTTGTCGAAAAGCCACTTGAGCCCGCGCTCCTCGCCTCCGCGAACCCGTGACAGCTCTGCGCTCAAAAGGGCCTTCTCGAGAGGCCTAGACTCGGCCGGCAGCTCATCCCAGACGGCATCGCGGAGCCCTGCCCGCATGCCGCGGAATCGCCGCGACTCGAGATCCGTGAACTCGTCTCTCCAAGATTGCTGCTCGGGCGTCCCATCGCGCGACATACGTCCTCCTGCCTGCCGCCAGCACAATACGGGACACAACTTG
Source organism: Deltaproteobacteria bacterium (assembly GCA_020632715.1). Classification (GTDB taxonomy): domain Bacteria; phylum Myxococcota_A; class UBA9042; order PHBI01; family PHBI01; genus JACKFA01. The sequence continues at coordinate 361,727 of JACKFA010000010.1, read as the reverse complement.
CGCAATCAAATAGATCAGAGCCAGCCAGATTGCGCAATCATGCGCATTGCATTGATTTGATGTATAAAAGCCCATCTAGCACGCTCCTTTCTCCGTGAATCACCACGGGCTGGAAAGGAACAGTGCCCATGTCGAAGACACCAACTCCCACGCGGCGGATCGCGGTCTACGGCGGCGACGGCCGTGTGCCCGCGTCCCTCGCAGGCGAGGACGTCCGCGTCTACCCGAGCGAGAAGAAGAGCGGCCGCGGCAGCGCCGCGCGCCTCGCCGAGGCCATCAAGCACGGGAGCCTCGACGTCCTCTACGTCCTCTGTCGCTGGGTCGGCCACACGGCCGTCACCAAGCTCAAAAGGCTCTGCAAGAAGCACGGCGTCCGGTTCGAGGAGGTCCGCGGCGCCGGCCCCCGCGAGCCGAAGCCCGAGTAGCCGTCACCGGCCACGCGACGCTCGCAGCGGCCCGCCACGGAACGCTGCGGGCGTCGCCCGTCCCGCTGTCGCGTCCGACGCTCGCTCGCTCAGTAGTACTGGCGCACGTAGCCGTAGGCCTTGTCGAAGAGGTCCACGTCCTGGTGCAGCTGGTACTTGAGGAGCGTCTTCCGGAGCGCCTTCTTCACCTCGCGCTCGCCGGCGCTCGTCTGCTGCCAGCCCGGGAACCGCACGAGCCGCACGATCTCGTCGATGTCCTTGACCACGCGCTCGACGATGACCGGCGTCCGCTCGTTGCGCACGTGCTCGAAGAGCTCCGTCAGCGCGGCCTTCCCCCGGTCCTCCTCGGCGACGGCCGGCACGACCTGCTCCGTCGCGAGCAGGTCCTGCGCGAGCTCGAGGAGGCTCTTCAGGAACTCGATGCTCGTCAGGAGCCCCTTGTCGTGCCGATCCTTGAGCTCCTCGAGCCGCACGGACAGCGCCTTGAAGCGCGGGTCGCCGGGGTGCCCCCGGAGCCGACGATGGATCTTGATCTCGAGCTCCTTCGCGCGCTTCTTCGCGTCCTCGGCCGCCGCCTCGAGCAGCTCCGCGTCCATCACGAGCGTGTCGAGATCGTCGCGCACCTCCTGGACGTGCACGTTCTCGTGGATGAGCGCCACCGTCTTCGCCCCGAGCGCGTGCCAGATGAGCTTCCCGGTCCCGCTCGTCGGCTGGAGCGACACGTACACCTGCGTGAGCCAGCGGTAGTCCGTCGCGAACCCCTGGAGCCACGGGTCGGGGGAGATCGCCTCCCAGAGCCGCGCGAGCACCGAGTAGTCGGCGCCGAACTCGTCGCGCCGGTCGTTGTTCGGGAGACACTCCTGCGCGTTCGAGAGCCCCTCATAGCCCGTCAGCGTGCGGTCCACGCCCGGGAAGTACGCGAGGCACGCGTCCATCGCCTTCGGGAGCTGCAGCTTGAGCTCCGCGAGGTTCGTCACGACCCGGCGGATCCCCGCCTCGTCGAACTCGAGCGCCTTCGCGACGTCGTCGAACACGCCGAGGTAGTCCACGATGACGCCGTGCGTCTTCCGCGCGCCGCTCGGGCTCGTCCACGTGCGGTTCGTCCGGCAGATGGCCTGGAGCAGCGTGTGGTCGCGGAGCGGCTTGTCGAGGTACATCGCCTGCAGGATCGGCGCATCGAACCCGGTCAGGAGCTTCGCCGTCACGATGAGGAGCGAGAGCGGGTCGTTCGGATCGCGGAAGCGGTCGAGGAGCTTCTCCTCCTCGTCGCGCGAGCGCGCGTACGGCTTGAACCGCTCGTCGTTCCCGGCCCCGGAGATGACCACCTCGCTCGCCTCGGCCGGCAGCACCTGATCGAGCGCCGCCTTGTAGAGGAGGCAGCACTCCTGGTCGAACGTGACCACCATCCCCTTGAAGCCGTTGGGCGCGACGGCCTCCTGGTAGTGCGCCGCGATGTCCTCGCAGATGGCCCGCACCCGCTCGGGGACCTTCACGAGCACCGCCATCTTCGACGCGGCCTTCGCGAGGTTGTCGCGGTCGAGGTCCGACAGGTCGCCGGTGAGCTCCTTGTACGCCTCGTCGATGGCCGCCTTGTCGATGTGGAGGTCGACGAGCCGCGGCTCGAAGTGGAGCTTCAGCGTGGCGCCGTCGCGGATCGACGCCTCGAAGCCGTAGCGGCTCATGTAGCCGTGCGCGTCCTCGGCGGCGCCGAACGCGTAGAACGTGTTCTTGTCGCGGCGGTTGATCGGGGTGCCGGTGAGCCCGAAGAGGAACGCGTTCGGGAGCGCCGCCCGCATCTTCATCCCGAGGTCGCCCTCCTGCGTCCGGTGCGCCTCGTCGACGAGCACGACGATGTTCCCGCGGTCGTTCAGCACCCCCTCGGCCTCGCCGAACTTGAAGATCGTCGTGATGATGATCTTCCGCGTGTCCTGCGTGAGGAGGCGCTCGAGGTCCTCGCGGGTCTCGGCCTTCACGAGGTTCGGGACGTCCGAGGCGTGGAAGGTGGAGCTTATCTGCGCGTCGAGGTCGATGCGGTCGACCACGATGAGGACGGTCGGGTTCCCGAGCGCCGGCTCGAGGCGCAGTTTCTGAGCTGCGAAGACCATGAGGAGCGACTTCCCGGAGCCCTGGAAGTGCCAGATGAGCCCCTTTCGCGGCGCGCCCGCGAGCACGCGCCCGACGACGAGGTTCGCGGCCTCGTATTGTTGGAAGCGGCACACGACCTTGATGCGGCGCTTCTTCGCGTCGGTCGCGAAGAGGGTGAAGTGCTCGAGGACGTCGAGGATCACCTTCGGGGCGAGGAGCCCGGCGGTGGCGGCGCGGAGGCCGGCGAGGGTGCCGGGCGCGGCGCTCCCCTCGGGGCGCCAGGGGCCCCAGAGGTTCACGGGCATGCGCACGGCGCCGTACATGAGCTCCTTGCCCTCCGTGGCGACGCTGAAGACGTTCGCGGCGAAGAGCTCGGGGACGTGGCGCTCGTAGTCGTCGTGGACCTGGAGCGCGCCGTCGAGCCAGCTCACGGCCTTGCGGACGGGGGTCTTGGCCTCGATGACCACGAGCGGGAGGCCGTTCACGAGGAGGACGAGGTCCGCCCGGCGCTGGACACCACCCGCCGAGACGACGACCTGCGAGGTGACGACGTAGTGGTTGTTCTCGGGGTTCGAGAGGTCGAGGAGCCTGACGGTGACGTGCTCGTGGCGCTCGCCGAAGGGCATGGAGCGGTCGCCCCGGAGCCAGGCCATCATCTCCTCGTTGGCTTTCAGGAGGCCGTCGGAGCGGATGGAGAGGACGATGGCGCGGAGCTTGTAGATGACCTCGTCCGCGCGGTCCGGGACGGCGGCGATGGACGGGTTCAGGCGGATGAGGGCGTCCCGGACCCAGGGCTCGACGAGGACCTCGTGGGTCGTCCGTGGCACATTCGCGGCGGCGAGATAGTGCCAGCCGACGCCGGCGATCTGCCCGCCGCGGCGCGCGAGCCCGGGGCCGGCCGACGTGTGGTGGGTGACGCCGCCGCAGAGGACGTCGCGGACGAGGTCCTCGACGGTGTCGGCTTCGGTGAAGGTCATCTAGCCTCCGAGCACGGCCTCGATGGCCGCTCTTGCCATTCGCCGAGTTGCTTCGAGATGCGTGTCGCTGTGAAGCGCGGCAGATTCTAACTCCGCCATCCTTCTTGCGACCTGGATCTGTTGATCCATTGGAACCCAAGGCACAGGCACGGTTCGAAGTGCTGCGATCGTGATCTCTCTAAGCGAGTCGCCCTTCCATCCAGTTTCGCGTGCCTGAATGCCATACATGAACGCCGATGTGCGGAGGGACCAGTATAGAAACCTCGGGTCGATGCTCGAGCACGGAGCCACGCGCGCTACATCCCGCGAGATGTTTGCGCCGGCTAGGCGGCCGCAAATCCATCGAGCCTGGCCTACAACGCCCCGGGATGCTTTCACGGCAACAACGCAGTCTCCCTCCTCAAGTATAGTTCTGGCGTATGCTTGGCTTACTTCGGCAGAGGTCCTCAGCATGGTCCGCATCGTCAACCTGGGACCGGCAGTAATGTCGGCGACGCGAATATACGGGACGCCCTTGTCAACGTGCAGACCCGCCTTGACGATCCCATATGTGACAGGAACCCGGCAAAGATCCTGTAGAGCTCGTCGCTCGGAAGCGGCAGCAGCCCATGCCGTCAATGACGAGTCGAGGACGTTCCAAGTGGCTTGGTTCAAGCGCTTCGCGGCCTCAACGAGCCCAGTGCATTCCTCCAACGCAGCGAGCATGCGCCGTTGCTCGGCCAGTGGGGGGAGGGCGAGCTCGTACTGACCGAGGCTCGTCCAGTTCGTCCGCGGTGACAGCGAGCCGGCCGATGTGCCGACGGCGTGCTCGAAGAACGCGTCGGTCTGGCAGATGAACGGCAGCAAGTCCGGGAGCAAGCGCGCGGGGTCCTTGCTCTCGAGCACGTAGATGTCGCCGGAGCAGACGGCGTCGAAGTCGGCCACCGCGACCTTGCGCTGATAGGCTCGGCGCTTGCCGAACAGGACCTGCCCGGCGCGGACGCGGTTCGTGAACGTCGTGCCGTCGGACACCTCGCCCCACGACCGCACGCGGAGATCGCCGGGTTCGAGGTGCTCGAGGCCGATGGTCCGCTCGATCTCCTCCGCGTCGGGGTCCTTGCACGTCTCCTTGTTGAGTCGGACGACGTCGCCGAGCTTCACCCGCCGCCAGCCCGGCTTGAGCTCACCCATGGGCGGCCTCCTCGTCCTCGTCTTCCTCCGCGTCGCCCACGAGCCCATCGAGCATATCCACCACAGCGTCCATCTCGGTCCAGAACGCCCGGCCCGACGTCTCCCAGGCGTCCCACGCCTCGCGCAGCGTGAGCGTCTCGCCCCGCTCGCCCCCGGCGCTCGGCCGCCGCACGTAGAGCGGGATCGACAGGCTCCAGCCCTGCGCCTCGATCTCCGCCGTCGTCGCGACCTTGGCGAACCCCTCCTCGTCGGCGAACGCCGCGTAGGCGGCCTCGATGCGCTGCTGGTGCTCCGCCCTCAAGAAGCTCACCGCGCGCTCGCGGGCGACCTCGTTCACCGCGTCGATGAGCAGCACCTTCCCGCGCCGCTCGGCCGCCTTCCTCGTCCGGCACACGACGACGCACGCCTCCATCGCCGAGTTGTAGAAGAGGTTCGGCCCGAGCCCGAGCACGCACTCGACGAGGTCCCGCTCGACGAGCTTCTGCCGGAGCTCCGCCTCCTCCCGCCGGAAGAGGACGCCGTGCGGGAACAGGATCGCGCAGCGGCCCGTCACGGGGTCCAGGCTCTTCAGGATGTGCTGGAAGAAGGCGTAGTCGGCCCGCCCCTGCGGCGGCGTCCCGAGGAAGTTGCGGCCCCACTTGTCGGCCGCCCAGGCCTCGCGGTCCCAGCGCTTGATGGAGTACGGCGGGTTCGCGACCACCACGTCGAAGGTCATCAGCTCGTCGCGCGCGAAGAAACCCGGCGCCGCGAGCGTGTCGCCGCGCACGATCTGCGAGTCCTCGACGCCGTGGAGCACGAGGTTCATCCGCGCGATGGCGGCCGTCATGTGGTTCCGCTCCTGCCCGAAGAGCCGGAGCGTCCGGTGCTCGCCCCCCTTCCGCTTCACCTCGGCGAGCGCCGAGATCAGCATCCCGCCCGTGCCGCAGGTCGGGTCGTAGATGCGCTCCCCGGGGCGCGGGTCGAGGAGCTGCACCATCAGGTGCACGACCGTCCGGTTCGTGTAGAACTCCTGCGCCGTGTGCCCGCTGTCGTCCGCGAACTTCTTGATGAGGAACTCGTAGCCGTTCCCGAGCTCGTCCTCCGGCACGTGCGCGAGCGACAGCGTCTCCGTCGAGAGGTGCTCGAGGAGGTTCTTCAGCGTCACGTCCGGCAGGCGCTCCTTGTGGGTCCACGGCGCGTCGCCGAAGATCCCGTCGAGGCGCCCCGGGTTCGCCGCCTCGATGGCGCGGAGCGCGCCCTGGAGCGCGCGCCCGACGTCCTTCGTGGTCGCGCGGACGTCCTGCCAGTGGGCGCCGTCCGGGATGACGAAGCGGTCGTTCGCGGTGGCGACGGCGTACGCGGCGTCGCCCGACTCGGCGAGCGCCTCGGCGTGCTCCTCGTCCCAGACGTCGGAGAGGCGCTTGTAGAAGAGGAGCGGGAAGACGAACTGCTTGTAATCGCCTGCGTCGACGAGGCCTCGCAGGATGACCGCCGCGCCCCAGAGGTACGACTCGAGGGCGGGCTGGCTCAGGGTGGAGATGGTCACGACGCGGCGTCCTCGGCGGTCGGCGGGGGCGGGGTGGTGTACTTCTGGTCCGGGTGCTTGGGCATCTGCGGGATCGTGTAGGCGAGCAGCCCCCGCGCGATGAGCGGTCGCAGGTAGGTCCGGGTGAGGTGGCGGACGTCGCGGCCACCGAGCGCCTCCGCGATCTCCCGGGCAGACGACGGCCGGTGCGCGCACAGCGCCACGACGAGCGCCTCCACGACCGAGGCGGGAGGCCGCTGACCGGCGTGGGCGATCCGCTCCTCCAGCCCCTCCGGGAGCGCGACCTTGTGCGTTTGGAGACCGGGCTTGTGTGTTTGGAGGTCGGGCTTGTGTGTCTGGACGTCGGGCTTGTGCGTCTCGGCGTCGGGCTTGTGCGTCTCCACGTCGCCCGCGACGACGCCGGTCCCGGCGACGTAGTAGGTCTTGCTCCCGGCACCCTTCATCTCGAGGAGGTGCAGGTCGCGCAGGCGGCGGAGGTGGCCCGACGCGGTCAGGGTGTCGACGCGATTCAGGTTGCGATACGCGGCGTTGTCGATGGCGCCGACCTCGCGGACGAAGATGAGGGCGCGCGACTCCTCGTCGGACAGGCGCTCGGGCGTGAGCGTCCCGAGCCAGGCCAGGTCCGACTCCTCGAGGAAGTGGTGGAAGAGGAAGGTCGCGACGAACTGGTCGGGCCGGCGGCTCGACTCGAAGGTCGGCGGCAGGAGGTCGTGCTGCTGCATGACCTCTCGCATCGCGCGGATGCCGCTCCCCTTCGTCTCCGCGAGGTGAACGTCGTGCAGGACGGCGGCGATACGCGGGTTCCGCGTCTCCGAGCCGGGGTCACCGAGCCGCTCGTCGGCCTTGAGGGAGTGACCGGGGTTCCGCACCTCGAGCCGGTTCGCGTAGCGCAGGATCTGGATCGCCCCGTGGATTCGGTAGCTCCGGTGCATGACGGCGTTGACGATGGCCTCGCGCAGGACGCGGAGCGGCAGGATGGTGTCGTCCGTCCGCATCGCGCTCCCCTCGGGGAGCCTGAACGACGCGGGCAGATCGTCCCGCACCGCGGCGATGGCGCGCCGCGCGGCGAGCAGGAGCGGGTCGCGGATCTCGATGGTGTCGAAGCGCCGGTCCGGGTCGGAGACCCACTCGCGCCCGGGGATCCGGACGTAGTCGATGCGCATCATCGGGAAGCAGCGGCGGAGCGCCATCGCCTTGCCGAAGAGGAGGACGCCGGCGACGGTCGGGCGCATGGCGCCGTCCTCGAGCGTGACCGCGCCGACGGCGCGCAGGAGATCGGCGTCCGACCAGGTCAGCTCCTCGGCGACGGGGTTCGCGGCCCGACGGAGCTCTCGGTACACGCGGATCGCGTCGGGATCGAGGTCGTCGACGGCGGCGTCGCCGACGACGGCGCCGTCGTAGGTCTCGCCCTGGTGCCCCTGATAGAGGGCGATGAGATCGTCCTCCGTGCCCTCCTGGTCGGTCGAGCCGACCCGGCGGAACGCCCCGCGGGGGAGACCGAGGGCCTTGAGGAAGAGCGGCTTCTCCGTGGGCGCGAGCTCGGGCACGAACACGACGACGACGTTCTTCTCCGCGAGGCGCTCGACGGCGAGCTGAGGGCGCACCGGGTGGTTGAAGACCTGGCGGCACTGGCCGGCGATCTCGACCTGGAGCTTGTCTGGCTCGTCGACGCCGACGACCTCGTAGGACGGGCCGAAGAGGCTGCCCTGCTGAGAGGGCCTCACCCCGAGGAGGAGATAGCCGCCGCCTAACCCGGGCTCGTTCGAGAAGGCGCACACGGTCTCGAGGAGCGAGCGCCCGACGTCGCGACTGGTCTTGGCCTCGATGGAGGTCGACTCGTCGACGAGGAGGAGCTCCTCCCAGAGATCGGCGGCGCTGCGCATCACTCGAGCCAGCCCCCCTCGTGCATCACGCGGCGGAGCTCGTCCTCCGCGGCGCGGCAGCGGGCGAGCGCCTCCTTGAAGGCGGCGACCGCCTCGGGGAGAGGCGGGATGTCGGCGCCGATGGGCGGGAGGACGTAGCGCGAGATGTTGAGCGTGAAGCCCTCCTTCGCGATCTCGTCGAGCGTGACGACGCGAGCCTTGTCCTCGACGTCGGCGAAGGCGTCGACCCAGGCGAGGATCTCGGCGCCGTGGGCAGGGTCCATGAAGTTCTGGGCGCGGCCCTTCCGGAAGCTCGCCGACGCGTCGACGATGAGCACCTTGCCCGCGCGGTCGGGGGCCTTCGCGCGGCGGAGGACGAGCACACAGGCGGCGAGCCCCGTGCCGTAGAAGAGGTTCGGCGCGAGGCCGATGACGGCCTCGACGAGGTCGTGCTGGAGGAGGTGCTGGCGGATCTTCCCCTCGACGTTGCCGCGGAAGAGGGCGCCCTGCGGGAGGACGACCGCCATGCGGCCGGTGCGCGGCGCCATCGAGGCGACCATGTGCTGGACCCAGGCCATGTCGCCGTTCTTGTCGGTGGGGAGCCCGGCGAAGGCGCGGCCGTAGGGGTCGCTCTCCCAGAGCTCGCGGCCCCACTGGGCGAGGGAGAAGGGCGGGTTCGCGATGACCACGTCGAAGGTGCCGAGGCCGCCCGTGGCGGCGTCGGTGAAGACCGGGTTCCGGAGCGTGTCGCCGCGCTCGACGACGAAGTCCTCGATGCCGTGGAGGAAGAGGTTCATGCGCGCGACGGCGGCGGTGGTGAGGTTCTTCTCCTGGCCGTGGAGCTTCCCGAAGAAGGTGCGCGGGTCGCCGCCGCGCTCGCGGACATGGGCGACGGCGGCGAGGAGCATGCCGCCGGTGCCGCAGGCGGGGTCGTAGATGGTCTCCCCTTCCCGCGGGTCGAGGATGTCGACCATGAGCCGAACGACGCTGCGCGGGGTGTAGAACTCGCCGGCCTTCTTGTTGGTCGCGTCGGCGAACTTCTTGATGAGGTACTCGTAGGCGTCGCCCATGACGTCGGAGGTGACGCGGGCGTTGCCGAGGTCGAGCGCGGAGAAGTGCTCGATGAGGTCCTTCAGGAGCTCGTCGGGGAGGCGGTCCTTGTTGGTCCATTGGGCGTCGCCGAAGACGCCGTAGAGGTGCCGTTGGTTCTGCGACTCGACGGCGCGCATGGCGTTCGCGAGCGCGGTCCCGACGTTCTTCGGGGTGGCGCGGACGTCGCGCCAGTGGGCGCCCTCCGGCACCTGGAAGCGGTGCTCGTCGGCGAAGTCCTCGCCGTACTCGGCGAGCATGGCGGCGTGCTCCTCGTCCCAGACGTCGCAGATCCGCTTGAAGAACAGGAGCGGCAGGATGTAGCTCTTCCAGTCGGTGCGGTCGACGGGGCTGCCACGAAGGATGTTCGCGGCCTCCCAGAGGTGGGACTCGAGCTCGGGTAGGCGGATGGGGCTCGGGGGGCTCAGGTCGAGCTGGGTCTGCACCGGGACTCCGAGGACGTGCCGCTCACGGCGAGTGGAGCTCGGTTCTAGCCCGTAGGGAGCACACTCTCAAGCCCTCTCCGGTCACCTCTGGTCGTGTGAGCCGCGGCCAGCGCCGGGTGGTCCGAGCGGCGCGCGCCGGCTCACTCGACGTAGGCGATGACCGTCCCGCGCACGTACTCCCCGAGGCCGTTGATCTCGGTGAGGACGGCGTCCCCGCCGGCCGCACAGACCTCGCCACGGACCGCGTCGTAGAACTCGACCGCGCTGTGGGCCTGGACGGTCGGCTCGAGGAAGCCGAGCTGCACGTAGGGCGTGCGCGGCGCGGCCGACAGCAGGTCGAACTCGCACCCGGCCTCCCGCGCTGGCGCCGACTGGCGCGTCGTGGGGGTGAAGGCGTAGGTCACGCACCCGGAGAGCGCGGCCGCGAGCCCCACGAGAGCGTGGACTTTGCGCATCGGAGCCATGCCGCGACGCTGCCACCGGCGCGCGCCGAGGTCAACGGCTCCCGGAGTCGACTCCGACCTCGCGCCCGCGCCGCCTACGCCCGCTCGATGATGAGCGTCGTCTGCGCCGTGACCGCGCCGTCGTCGAGCCCGCGCGGCTTCACGAGCAGCACCGCGTGCTCCGCCACGTCCGCCGGCAGCGCCGCCCCGCGCAGGAACGCGAAGCTCGGGTTCTGGAGCTGCAGCTTCAGCCACTGCAAGAACGCCCCCGTCTTGTCCACCACCATCAGCGCCGCCGCCAGCGCCGGGTCGTTCGCCGCGTCGAGCGACGGCACCGCCGCCGCCAGCGCCCCCGCGTCCGTCGTGGGCGCCCCGCCCATCGCCTGCCGCATCGCCCGCGTCGTCGACGGCCCGATCGGCCTCGGCACCCCGCGCACCGACCGCGGCCCCACCGGCGGCGCCACGGCCGCCGGCGGCTCCGGCGCGTCCGGATCGCGCGCCACCATCGCCTCGGGGAACCACGGCGGCCCCCCCATCAGCGCCACCGGCAGGTCCACGCCGCCCGCGCTCAGGCTCACGAGGAAGAGCCCCGTCGGCTGCTCCGCGAGCCCCGCCGCGAACGCCGACGCGTCGAGGTGGCGCACGACCCGCGCCGACGGCCGGTCGTCCCAGAGCAGCGCCTCATCCTCGAGCGCCGTGTTCCACGCCCCGACCACCACGTTCATCGCCTCGTCGACGGCCCCGAGCACCGCCGTCGACACCGCCTCCGGCGGCGCGTCGACCATCATCACGGTGGCGCTCAGCGAGCGCGCGAGCCGCTCCGGCATCACGAGCCCCGCGCGCACCCGCCGCCCGACCATGAGCCGCGTCTCGAACACGACCAGCGGGCCGCTGAAGGCCGCGAGCGTGTCCCAGCCGACGATCGGCGGCTCCAGCACCCGCAGCTCGAAGCGCGTCCCCGTCAGCACCTCGAACGCCTGGAAGACGGCTTGCAGGCCGGCGCTGGCGAGGTTGCGGAAGGCTTCGTCGGACAAGATGCAGTTCCTCGGCGGATCATCGGGTCCAGTGGCCGCGACGGGCGCGGCCGGCCCGGCGCGACGCGACCCTCTCGGGCCGCCACGCGCCTCCCCACCACGAACGGGACTCCCCGGAGGTAACTCAAGCGCCGAGAAGCGATTCAAGCCCAGCGCCCGCCCTCCCGTAGTCCCGGGCGATGTCCTCGCGCGCCCCATCCCCCGAAGACCCGCCCGCGACCGCCGCCGCCGCGCGCGCGCTCGCCCTCGCGGCCATCTTCGTCGCCGGTCTCGTCGCGGGCGCGGCCATCCCCGCCGCCCTCGCCCGCTCGCGCGCCCAGGCCACCCTCACCATCACCGCGACCATCGTGCGCCCTCCGGCGCGCCCGCCCCTCCCGCTCGAGCGCGTCGTCGAGCGCTGGCGCGACGACCGCCTCGCAGACACCGACCGCGCCGCCCTCCGCGCCCTCGCCGACGGCGTCGCCGCCGCGCTCCCGGCCGACGCGCGCGAGGTCGCCGTGATCCCGCTCGCCCGCGCGGCGCCCCCCACCCCGGACGCCGCGCCGCTCGACCCGACGCGCACCCCGTCATGGGCGGCAGACGAGCCCCTGACGCTGGTCCTCACCCCCCTGTGAGCGCTCGTTTACACAACGATGCGAAGGAGTCACGAAAGGTCCTCCGGGAACGGCCGTAGTCCTTTGTGAGCGCGGCTGAAGAGCCTGCCGCGCGCCACGGAGGGACGATGACGAGCGGAGCCGCGCGACGGTCTGGCCTGGGGGCGACGATGAGCCCCGGACGCCCGACCGTGACGTGGACGACGCCCGAAGCCGCCCCGCGAGCCCCGGAGATGATTCCTCACGAACGGATTACGGAGCGTTACACGGATCCGGCGATGGATCGGGGAGCCGGCGCAGTGAGCGCCACGCCCCGCAGCGCCGCCCGAGGTGCGCGCCGATGAGCGACGAACGCGAGAACCCCACGCCCCACGCCGCGATGTGCACCAGCTGTGGTCGCATGCACGGCGGCGGCGGCGACCGCTGCGCGAGCTGCGGCGGGGGCCTCCCGCGGTCGGGAAACCGGACACGCAAGGTGACGCGGCTGACATTGCCGCCCACCGGCCGCGGCGCCATCAGGGTGGCCGCGAAGACGGGCCTCGAGCCCGTCCGGAGGACGCGACGCCTGCGCCGCGACCCCGGGACCGAGACCTTCGAGAAGATCAAGGTAGCCCGCGCCGAGGTCGTGTCGACCCCGGAGCCGAACCCTGGCGACCGGCAGCCCCCCGGAGACGCCCCATGAAAGACCCGTTCGAGATTCGCGAGATACCGTTTCGCGAGAACAAGACCATCATCAAGAAGCTGACGCTCGACAACCTGAAGCGTCACTTCCCCAGCACGACGCGCGCCGAGCGCCCGGCGCAGGCGCTCACGAGCCTCGACGAGGCCCCGGAGACGCGCCACCTCGCGGCGTTCTCGCCCGACGGCGAGCTCATCGGGACCGTGCGGCTCCAGCCGCTCGAGTCGCGGGAGGGGCGCCGCGCCTACGGGATCGACGGGCTCCCGGACTGGATCCACTTCGCCGAGGTCGCGGGGCTCGCCGTGGCCGACAGCTTCCGCGACACCCCCGTGCCGGTCGAGCTCGTCTCGGAGGCCTACAAGCGCGCCCGCTCCCTCGGGAGCCACGTCATCGTCCTCCACACCCTGCCGAGCCTCGTGATGATGTACGAGGCGTTCGGGTTCTTCCGCTACGGACCGGGCTTCCAGCACGCCGACCACGGGTTCGTCGTGCCCATGATGATGAACCTGCACGACGTGGCCTACATGCGCCTCGTCGGCTCGCCGCTGACGCGCCTCGCGCAGCGCTACTTCAACCCCGACCGGCACGGCCTCGTGCTGCTCGGACACTTCAAGGACATCGTCGCCGAGACGCGCCCGCCGCGGCGGCGCTCGAGCGGCGCGCAGCCGGCGGCGCGAGCGACCTCGCCGGCGCCGGAGGCCCGGCCGGAGAAGGAGACCCTCGACGTCGGGCCGGTGATCGAGCTCGTCGGGGGCGACGCGCGCCAGGAGCTCCCCTCGGGCACGCGCCTCACGGCGCCGGACGCCCCGACCCCGTACTTCTACGTGGTCCTCGGCGGCACGCTCGGCGTGCAGCTCGACGGCGAGAACGTGCCGGTCATGTACCTCCGCGAGGGGGACGTCGTCGCCGAGACCGCGTTCGCCGCCGAGGGGCAGCAGCTCACCATCGTGACCCTGTCCGAGTGCCAGGTGCTCCGGCTCGCGCCGGACGACCTCGAGCGCGTCGTCGCCGCCGACCCGGCGTACGGCGGGCGCCTGATGATCCAGCTCTTCGTGGGCCTCGCCGACCGCTTCAGCCGCCATCTGCAGCAGTGGAAGCGGAACCAGAAGCCGGGCCCGATGACCGTGCGGTGGCGGCGCGAGCTGACCGAGCAGCTCAAGGAGCCGACCGCCGCGAAAGACAAGCGCCCGCGCGGAGTCGCGGCGGGCGCCATCCCAATCCCCGACCTCGCCACGCTGAAGGCGCGGGAGGCCGGGAGCGATCCACTCCGTGGGGGGTGAACCAACTCCGGGCTACCCGTCGCTTTGCGGGGCTCTTCGGCGAGGGTAGCCCGGAGTCTTTTCTTCGAGAGATGGCAGCGAGTGCCGACGCCGCGCGCTCACACACCGCGCGGAGGCGGCCGACAGCACCTCCCACACCGACGGAAACGACATCGACAGCAGGGGGAAGCGCCACGAGTGAGCCGCGCTGCGGCTCCAGCGAGAGCGGAGAGAGTGGAGAGAGGCACCAACCGGACGAGCCGTGAGGCTCTGGGGGCCGGGCGGTGCGAGGCGTACCCGAGGCGCGCGTGTGAGGGCACCGCGCGGAGGGTACGTGAAGGGGCGCGGCCGGCGTTGCGGGACGCCGGCCGCGACTGCCTTCGAAGGCGGCGCCACGCGCGCCGACGCGAGGCCGGCATGCTGCATTGCAGCATCGTCCGGCCTTTCCTTTTTGGCCGTCGAGAGGACCTGACAGGCACGCTCGTGCTGCATTGCAACATGGACGGGGCCGAGCGGGTCACCTCCACCGCGGGGTGGGCGCTGTCGCCCGCTCCGCCGCCGGCGCCGCGGGTGGGCACGGTGGCGGCGACGACGCCCGCGCCGCGGTCCTCGCGTCACCGGGCGCGCTTGGCATGCGCGATGCTGACTCTGCGGCGAGGCACGGCGCGAAGGTCGCGGCCGGCCCACCGCGCCCGCGCGGAGGGGCGCGAGCGCGGTCCTCCCCCACCACCCGCTGCGCGGAGGGTCTCATGCATCGCTCCGAGCTCGACGACAGCGTCACCTGCATCGAATGTGGCGCCGAGATCTTCGGCGGCGACGACCTCGCATACGCCGTCGCCCCCGGCCTCGCGCTGTGCTGGTCGTGCAGCGTCCGGCGCGGCGGCGTCTTCGACATCGGCCACGCGCGCTGGCGCGACGAGCCCACCCTCGTCGGTCTCGACCTCGACGTGCGCGACCTGTGATCGACGCCGGCGCGCGCTAAAGTCCGCGGCCGCCGCGCCCGTTGTCTCGGGTGCATGCGCGACGGCCGACCGACGACCCGCTCTCGTTCGTGGCCGCGGCTCCTCGTGGCCGTGGGCCTCGTCGCGCTCGCGCTCGGGCCTGCGCCTGCGCGCGCCGCCGGCGCCTCCCCCGAGGACCTCCCGCTCGAGCGCGCCGCCACCGCGCGCGGCTACGGCGTGGTCGTGCTCGAGGTGCTCCGCGCCGACCCCGGCGCCCCGACCCACGAGCACCCGCCGATGCTCGCCGTGCGGGTCGAGCGCGTGCTGCTCGGCAAGGGCGCCCTCGGGACGCGCGTCGCGCGCTGGATGCCGCCGCCCTTCCGCACCGCCGCGACCGGCCCCTACGCCGAGCGCCTCGCGCGCGCCTGGGCCGAGACGCCGCTCCCGGCGCCGGCCGCGGGCGAGCGCTACCTGGCGCTCGTCCACGACGCGGGTGGCGTCACGGAGATCATGGCGCGCTACCGGCCGCGCGCGACGGCCCCCGCCGAGGACGCGCTGCTGACGCTCGCCGCCGAGTCGAAGGCCGCGAGCTGGTCGGCGCGGAAGGCCGCGCGGAGGCTCCTCGCCGCGCGCGCGAAGGACGAGGCCCTGCGCCTCGCCGAGGTCGATCCGGGCGACCTCGCCGCCCGCGCGACGGTCGTCGTCGTCGGGCGCCTCGCGCCGCTCGCGCCGGGGGCCGACGGGCGCACCGCCGTGGTCTCGGTGAGCGAGGCCCTCCGCGGCGTCGACCCCGAGACGACCGAGCTCACGGTCGCCCTCCCGACCCCCGAGGAGCAGGCGCGCTACGTCGCGGGGCGCCCGCTCATCCTCTTCCTCGCGCCGAGCCGCTGGTACGAGCCCGACGGCGCCATCGCCGAGGGGCTCCGGCCGGTCGACCCGCGCTTCGCCGTGCTCCCGGCGCGCCGCCCGCTCGTGCGCGCCGTCACCGCCGCGCTCTGAGGGTCGCCAGCGCCCGACGATCGCGCTACGATGGGCGCATGCTGAAGGTCTACGGCTTCGCCCGGGTCAACGCGATGGCGCGCGGGAACACGCGCGACCTGCGCGTCCTGTGGGCGCTCGAGGAGATGGGGCTCCCCTACGAGCTCGTCGGGATGGACCACCCCGCCGGAGACCTCGACTCCGGGGCCTTCCGCGCGCTGAACCCGTTCGGTCAGCTCCCCGTCATCGACGACGACGGGGTCGTGGTCACCGAGTCGGGCGCGATCCTCCTCTACCTCGCGCGGAAGAGCGGCCGGCTGATGCCGCGCGACCCCGCCGGGGAGGCGCAGGTCGTGCGCTGGTCCATCGCGGCGCTGACCTCGATCGAGGTGCCGGTGCTCTCGGGCTGGTTCGTGGACGTCATGGGCGGCGAGGGCACGAAGCCCAGCGCGGCGCTGCGCGACTGGGCCGTCATGCGCCTCGCGCAGCTCGACGGGTGGCTCGCCGAGCGCGAGTTCGTCGCGACCGACGGGTTCACGGTCGCCGACATCCTGATGGCGCACGTGCTGGGCGCGGCAGCCAACAAGGGGCTCCTCGAGCCTCACGCCAACGTCCGGGCGTACCGCGAGCGCTGCGCGGCCCGCCCGGCGTGGCAGCGGACCCTCGAGGCGTACTTCGCGCGCGTCGAGGTCGGCTGAGCGACCGGCGCGGCTACTGCGCGACGCCGCCGCCCCCGCCGCCGCCGATGTCGCCGCCCGGCGGGAGGCCGCTCGGGACGTCGCTCGGGATCCGGGCGTCGAAGCCCGGCGAGCTGAGCGCGCGCAGGAACGCCTCGATGTCGTCGAGGTCGCCGCGCCCGAGCCGCAGCTGGCGCGCCTCCTGCGCGATCGGGAACGGGCCGTTGCCGGCGCCGCCGCCGTTGTTGCCGCCGCGGCCGCTGATCTGCTGGTAGTGCTGGAGCACGTCGCGCAGCGTCGCGAGGGAGCCGTCGTGCATGTACGGCGCGGTGAGCGCCACGTTCCGGAGGGGCGGCGTGCGGAAGGCGCCGTTCCCCGCGCCGTCGTCGAGGGTGCCGTCGGCGCGGCGCGAGACGACGCCGATGCCGTGGGTGCGGAAGTCCGAGAAGACGGGGCCGCTGTGGCAGCGCGCGCAGCCGACCTCGACGAAGCGGCGCATCCCGCGGCGCGCGGCGTCGCTGAGCGCCTGCTGGTCGCCGGCGACGAAGCGGTCGAAGGGCGAGTCGAGGGCGGTCAGCGTGCGCTCGAAGTCGGCGATGGCGGAGACGACGCGGTCGAGGCTGATGGCGTCGTCGCCGAAGGCGGCCGCGAAGAGGGCGCGGTACGCGGGGATGGCGGCGAGGCGCGCCTCGAGCGTGCTCGCGACGTCCGCCTCGGGGATGTCGCCGCGCATCTCGGTCGCGGTCGTCAGCGGCCCGAGGGCCTGCTCCTCGAGGCCGTCGGCGCGGGCGTCCCAGAAGAGGGGCGCGGTCTCGGGCGGCTCGCCGCCGAGGTTCGCGGTGAAGCCGGCGAAGCGCGTGTTCAGGACGGTCGGCGCGTTGCGGTCGACGACGGCGCCGCCGGCGCGCGCGGGGCCGAGGCCGGCGCCGCCGTGGCCGTGGGAGCGGGCGACGCCGTCGCCGTACGCGAAGGTGGGGTGGTGGCAGGTCGCGCAGGCGACGTCGCGGTCGCCGGAGAGGATGGGGTCCCAGAAGAGGAGGCGGCCGAGGCCGACGGCGTCGGAGACGGCGGCGGGGCCGGTGTCGGGGGGCTGTGTGCCGAGCTGGTCGAGCGCCTGCTGCTCGGTGATGGAGAAGCGGTTGTCGCATGCCGTCAGCGCGCACAACGCTGGGCACACGAGGGCCACCAGGAGACTGGTCCTTTGCATGGGGCACCCTTGGTCCGGGGGGAATGCAAGGTGGGTTGCGTGTGCGAGAAGGCCCGATCGAGACCGCTTGGTATCGGTTTGTACAGAGCGGGAGATACATGGCGCGGAACGGCGCCCGAAGCCCGACCGCGGCCGATCGCGTGACGGCGGCGGCCGGCTCGCGCCAATGTCCGGGTGGAGGTGGCGTGATGAGGAGGAGGGCTCGAGGCTCGGCGGTGCTCGCGTGCGCGCTCGTGGCGCTCGCGGCGTGCACGGATGGCGCCGAGACCAGGGTCTTTGCGGAAGGGCCTATCGCGCTCTGGGCCGTGAGGGCCTTCCCGGGCGACCTCGCGACCGGCGTTTCGCCCGATGGCGAGCTCGTCGTCGGGCTCTTCGCCCTTCACGGGGAAGAACCTCCGGCCGAGGTCGTCGCGCAGCTCGCCGCGTCCATCACGGCGCGAACGGCGTCGGGGATGGAGGTCCGGGTCATCGCGGAGGCGGTGCCCCGGACGACGCCCCAGGGCGAGCCGCAGGCCGAGCCCTACACCGAGGAGGAGCTCGCGCGCATCGGCCCGCACGTCGAGGTGCGGCCGCTCGAGGCGTGGCCGGACGGCTGGCTGACGGTATCGATGGCGCCGCTCGAGCACCTCGACTTCCGCTGGCTGGGAGACGGGCGCGACGTGGACGGGCGCCCGTGGTTCCGCTTCCGGAGGTAGCGCGCACTCGTCGTGCGGCGCGTCGTCGTGTGCGATGATGCGCCGCGACGGGTATTGGCCGGAGCTCGTCGGGCGCGCGATGTCCACGCTGGCGGGGCCGTCGCCGTGCGCGATGGGGACGGAAGGACGGTGCCCGGCGTGGACGGAGTGACGGAGGTCATCGGAATGCGCGCGCTCAGGTACTCTATCAACGTCACGCTCGACGGCTGCGTGGACCACCGCGCCGGCCACCCGAGCGAGGGGATCCACAGGAACGCGGCGGCGAACATCGCGCGCGCGGACGCGCTCCTCCTCGGGCGCGTGACCTACGGGATGATGGAGGAGGCGTGGCGCCTGCCGGCGTCGTGGGACATCCCGGCGTGGATGATGCCGTTCGCCGAGACCATCGACCGGGCGAAGAAGTACGTCGTCTCGCGCTCGCTCGAGACGGTCGACTGGAACGCGGAGCTCGTGCGCGGCGACCTCGGCGAGGCGGTGCGGGCGCTGAAGGCGGAGGACGGCGCCGGGATCTTCGTCGGCGGCGTGACGATGCCGCTCGCGCTCGCGGAGCTCGGGCTCATCGACGAGTACGAGCTCGTCGTGCACCCGCGGGTCGCGGGGCACGGCCCGACCTTGTTCGCGGGGCTCTCGCGGATCCTGGACCTCGAGCTCGTCGACGAGGAGCCGCTCGGCGCGGGGATCGTGGCGCGGCGCTTCGTGCCGAGGCGATAGCGACGCTCAGGGGCAGCCGGGGTCGACGCGGCGGCAGAAGGTCGGGGCCTCGCCGGCGTCGCGCGGGACGGCGACCGCGAGGACGAAGGCGCCGACGGCCGCGCAGGCCCCCTCGCAGCCAGCGGAGCGGTCGGTGACCTCGAGCTCGAGGTAGGGGCCGCCGGTGCCGGCGCGGGCGATGAGCTGCTCGAAGGTGTAGCCGCAGGTCATGGGCGTCGTGAGCGGCATGAGCGCGACGTACTCGGCGGCGAAGTCGGGCTCGGCGCCCGTGGCGGCGCCGGCGCAAGCGGCGAGCTCGTCGCGGACGGGGCCCCAGGCGGCAGCGTCGGTGACGAGGCGCGGGTCGCCGACGGCGAGCTCGCCGCAGCCATACTCGGCGAGGTAGAGCTGGCGCGTGGCGACCGCGGTGGAGTTGGGGCGGTCGCAGTCGCCGATGAGCCCGCTGGCGTCGGCGTCGTCACCGTCGTCGGCGCAGGCGGGCGCGGCGAGGGCGAGCGCGGCGACGAGGGCGAGGGCGCGCGGGCGCGCTGACGGCGACGTCGCGGGCATGGTCAGGGCTCCGGGCGGTGGCAGACGACCTCGATGTTGTGCCCGTCGGGGTCGAGGACGAACGCGGCGTAGTAGTTCGCGTTGTAGTTGGCGCGGACGCCGGGCGCGCCGTTGTCGGTGCCGCCGGCGGCGAGGGCGGCGCGGTGGAAGGCGTCGACCTGGGCGCGGCGCGCGGCGACGAAGGCGATGTGCAGCTGGGCGGGGCGCTCGGTGGTCTGGAAGAGGCAGAGCGAGGCCTCGCCGTCGTCGCAGAGCTCGACGCCGTAGGACGGCGGCCCCTCGCCGACGACGGTGACGCCGAGGGGTGCCAGGGCCGCGAGGTAGAAGGCCTTGCTGGCCTCGAAGTCGGTGACGCCGAACTTCACGTGGTCGAACATGCGTGTCACCTCGGGCTCGCGGAGACGGCGGACGCGAAGACCGCGAGCCGGCCAGGGCGCCGACAGGGGCGAGCGCCGTCGCAGGTTAGGCTGGGCCGCCGACGCGGTAAAGGGCGGGCGATGGTCAGCCTATCCGCCGAGGAGCTCGTCGATCAGGCACCGGTTGAAGGCGTCGGCCTCCTCGACATTGATGAAGTGGGCCGAGCGCTCGAACCAGACGAGGCGCTTCTCGGGGGCGACGAGGGTGTCGAGCCAGCGCGCGGCGAGCTCGGACGGGGCCTCGTAGTCGTGGCGCCCCTCGAGGAGGAGGACGGGGACGTCGAGGCGCGGCACCTGCTCGAAGAGGTCGAGCGCCATGATCTGCGGCCAGAGGAGGTCCATCGACGCGAAGACGCCGCGGAAGAAGTTCACGCGGTCGAGGAGGCCGTACTCGCGGGTGCGGAGGAGGGTCGACAGCACGATGAGGAGGCCGCCGAGGCGGTTGTCGTGGACCTCGCCTCCGTACTTCGCGAGGACGGCGCGCTGCGCGACGACCTTGGGGCGAACGGGCTCGGCGTAGGGGGGCGGCCCGATGCGCTCGAGCGTTCGGATGCTGCGGGAGTCGCCGGCGCGGCGGGCCTGCGCGAGGGTCCAGGCGTAGGAGATCCGCTCGCCTTCGAGCATGTGCGCGACCTGCCCGACGCCGACGAAGGCGTGGAAGCGCTCGGGGCGGCGCTGCGCGGTGAGGGCGCCGAGGGCGCTCCCCCAGGAGTGGCCGACGAGGTAGACCTTCTCCTGGCCGAAGCGGCGGCAGAGGAGGTCCGCGAGCTCGCACGTGTCGGCGACGAGCTGCGCGATGGTCATGCCGGCGGCGGGCTCGCGCGCGGCGAAGGACTTGGCGGCGCCGCGCTGGTCCCAGACGACGACGAGGAAGCGCTCCTCGAGAGCGGGCATGTTGTAGGTCCGCACCATCCCGAGCTCGGAGGTGCCAGGGCCGCCGTGGAGGTAGAGCAGGACGGGCGCGTCGCGGTGGCGACCGCGGATGACGACGCTCTGCGCGACGCCTCCGAGGACCACCTGCTCGATGACGGCGACGCTGCCGGGCACAGGCGTCCGCGAGCGCCCGTCGGTGATGGGCTTCGTCGCGCCGTGCAGCCACCGATCCAGCATCGCGACCGGCTCCTCGCAGGGCCCTCCCGTGCAGGAGAGCCGAGGCGATCGTGCGCCGCGCGGGGAGCAAGTCAAGCGGCAGGCCCGAGGGGCCGGCGGCCGCGCCCGCGCGAGACGCGGCAGGCACGCGCGACGCCGTCCCACAACGACGCGAGGCGACCCCTCGCGGGATCGCCTCGTGATGTGGCTGTGGCGCGCCGTGCGCGCCCTGTCTCGTCCGCGGGAAGAGGCTATCGCCCCCCGGCCGCGAGCTGCTGCGGGTGGCGCGGCAGCTTCTCGACGACGCCGGTGAACTTGTAGCCCGAGCCGCGGATGGTCTTCACGAGCGCCGGCCGGGTCACGTCCGCCTCGAGCTTCTTCCGCAGCTTCCCGACGAGCACGTCGATGCTGCGGTCGAACGGGTTCCAGCGGCGCCCGGCCACGGCTTCGAGGATCTCGTCGCGCGAGAGCACCCGGTTCGGCCGCGTCACGAAGGTGACGAGCAGCTGGAACTCGTAGCTCGTGAGCACCACGGGCTTGCCGTCGGGGTCGAAGAGCTCGTGCGTCCGCGTGTCGCAGACCCACCCCTCGAAGCCGAGCAGCTCCTCGTCGGCGTGCTCGGTCTCGCGCGGCGCCGGCATCGTGTGCACGCGCCGCAGCACCGACCGCACCCGCGCGAGGAGCTCGCGCTCATCGAAGGGCTTCGTGATGTAATCGTCCGCGCCGACCTCGAGGCCCACGATCCTGTCGATCACGTCCTGTTTACCCGACAGGATGATGATGGCCAGGTCCTGCTCGGCCTTGAGCTCGCGCGCGAGCGCGAGGCCGTTGCCGTCGGGCAACATGAGGTCGAGGATCAGGAGATCGGGCGTCCAGCGGCCCATGATCTCGCGCGCCTCGGCGACGCTCCCGCCCAGCTCGACCTCATAGCTCTCGCGCTCGAGATAGCGCTTCAGGAGCTTCGCGACGCGGGCGTCGTCGTCGAGGATGAGGATCTTGTTCGGTCCAGCTGACATCGTGCCTCCGCGGGGCGCGCCAGCCACATCTACGGCGCGCCGTCCCTTACCTGCTATTACGGGACGGTTGCGGAACAACTTGAGCCCCACGCCACCCTCGCGACGCCTATCAAGGTTTCCAGGATCGCGCCGATGCCTCGTTCATCGGCCATCGAGGCCGCCGCCCCGCGAGGATACATGCCGTCGGCCGCAAGCCCCCCCTGCCCCCCGCTTCGTAACCCTGGCTCGCCGTGCCGCGTCGCCGCCGCCATCGTCGCGCTCCTCGCGCTCGGCGGCTGCACCGGCAGCGACGCCACCGGCCGCGCGCGGCTCCTCGCCTCTCCCGAGGGCGCGAGCCTCGACCTCACGGGCCGCACCGCCGACGCCCTCGGCGGCGCCGACGCCCTCGCCGCCGACGGGAGCCTGGGCGGCACCGCCATCTCCCGCGCACCCGCCCTCGGCGACGACGACCCCGCCGGCCGCGCCGGCGCCGCGCTCGACCGCTACGACGCCTGGTCGTCCTATGACGCCAAGGCGCCCCACGACAGCAAGGGCGGCCCGGGCGACGACGCCGCGGACGCGGCCGACGACGCCGACGAGCCTGGCGACGACGCCGTCGCGGCCGACACCGGCCCGGAGCCCGACGCCGTCGTGGTGGACGACACCGCCGCGACCGACGACACCGCCGCGGCCGACGACACCGCCGCGGCCGACGACACCGCGGTCGCGGAGGACGGTGTGGGCCCGGAGGACGCCGCCGACGCCACCGACATCGCGGACGGGCGCCCGGACGTGGGCCTCCCGTCCGGGCCCGCGGTCGACTGGTGCCGCCTCTACTACCCGGCGAACTTCAACGTCCGCGCCGGGGCGGTCGTACAGGTGTACGCGCACGTCTACGTCCCCGGGCAGACCGACCAGACGGCGAACGCGGGGGACCCGGCGCCGTGGCTCATCGGCGAGGTCGGCTACGGCCCGCACGGGACGAGCCCGGCGCTCCACGCCGACCAGTTCACCTGGACGCGCGGCAACATCGAGATGACGCCGCCGTCGTGGGTCTTCTGGCGTGACGACCGCTACATCACGGACCTCGTCGTCGACACGCCCGGCTACTACGACTACGGCGCGCGCTTCTCGAGCGACTCCGGCCAGACCTGGCTCTACTGCGACCTCGACGGCTCGCAGAACGGCTACGCCGTACCGCAGTCGGGTCAGGGGAACGTGAGGCCGTAGCGGAGGCAATCGGGGCTCGCGCACCGGAGGGGCCGCAGGGCGCCCCAAGGCCGCGGAGCGGCCGACGGCGTCCAGCGCTCCGCGGCCCGCCACACTTCTGACACCGCCCCCCTCGCGGCGCGCCATCCCCTTGACGCCCGGCCCCCCTCGCACCGGCACCACGAGCGCCTCCGCGGCCCTCCGCGCCCGTGGCACATCGGTTGCAGAGCGCCCCGCTGGAGCTGCGCCCGGACCGCGCGCTCCGAGACGAGGTGCCCCCCATGTCACAGCTCGCCGACGCCCTCCGCCGCATGCCGACGCCCCTCTGGATCGTCCTCGCGTGCGGCATCGTCACCGGCGCCATGGTCGCCAACGAGGCCGCCGCGCAGGACCGCGTCGCCCTGACCGCGCCCGCCCCGGCTGCTCCCGCCCCGGCCGACCGCCCCGGCGTCGCCCCCGGCACGCCCCTCCGCCTCCTCGACTCGAAGCCCACCGCCGGCGCCCCCGCGCCCCCGCCCGCCTCCACCGGCGGCCTCCTCCGCGGCCTCGCCATGATGGCCCTCCTCGGCGCCGGCGTCGCCGCCCTCTGGTTCCTCCGCAAGAAGGGCGGCCGCGCCAAGGCCAAGGACGCCCCCTCCCTCGAGCTCCTCGGCTCCCTCCGCGTCGGCGGCCGCTGGCAGGTCTCCCTCGTGCGCGTCCCCGGCAAGACCCTCGTCCTCGGCGCCACCGACAAGGGTCTGACCCTCCTCTCCACCCTCGGCCCCGACGACGACGACCTCGTCACCGCCGAGGCCGTCACCTGGCCCGACGTCGACGACGCCGATCTCCCCGCCCTCGCCGCGCCCCCCGCCCCCTCGCGCGCCGCCGGCCCCGCGCCCGACCTCGGCATCACCGGCTCCTCCGCCGGCTTCTTCAACCGCCTCCTCGACCAGCTCGCCGACGAGGACGCCACCCCCGCAGCGCCCGCCCGCGCCGCCGCCACGACCGGCGTCGGTCGCGCCGTCCCCCCGCGCGAGCGCCCCGCGACCCCGCAGGCCGAGGCCCTCCGCGCCCGCCTCGAGCGCGTCCAGCGCATGGCCGCCTCCTAACCACCGTCCCCAGAGGAACCGCCGCCGCATGCGCCCCGCTCGAAAGAGCCTCCTCGCCCTCGCCCTCCTCGCCACGCTCGTCGCGGCGCCGAGCGGCGGCTCCGGCGAGGCTCGCGCGCAGGCGCCCCCCGCCGCGGCCGGCCCGCAGACCCCGGACCTCGGCGTGCCCTCGGCCCTCGCCCCGCCGACCCTCACCCAGCCCGCGGCCCCCGATCCAACCCTCTCGGGCACCACCCCGCCCGGCGGCGCCCCCTTCATCCGCCTCGACGTGGGCGGCGGCGGCGGCGGCGCAGGCGGCGACCTCGTCCCCGCGCTGAAGATCATCCTGCTCCTCGCGGCGATGACCTTCCTGCCGGCGCTCCTCCTCGCGACGACCTCGTTCACCCGCATCGTCGTCGTGCTCGCCCTCGTCCGCCAAGGCATCGGCGTCCAGCAGCTCCCGCCGAACCGGATCCTCGTCGCCCTCGCCATGTTCCTCACGGCGTTCACGATGGCGCCGACCTTCGCGCAGATCGGCGACCAGGCGCTCACCCCCTACCAGGCGGGCGAGCTCACCGAGCTCCAGGCGCTCGAGGCGGCCGCCGGCCCCCTCCGCACCTTCATGCTGAGCCACGTGCGCGAGAGCGACCTCATGCTCTTCGTCGAGCTCAACGGGGGCGAGCGCCCCGAGACGGCCGAGGACGTCTCGACCCTGACGCTCATCCCCGCGTTCATCCTGAGCGAGCTGAAGACGGCGTTCCAGATGGGCGCCCTCCTCTTCCTCCCCTTCCTCGTCATCGACCTCGTCGTGGGCTCGGTCCTCATGTCGATGGGCATGATGATGCTGCCCCCCGCCACCATCTCGCTCCCGCTCAAGATCCTGGTGTTCGTCGCCGTGGATGGCTGGAGCCTCGTCATCGGCGCGCTCGCGCGCAGCCTCACGGGGTAGCCGCATGAACCCCGATCAAGTCGGCGACATCCTCGCCAAGACCATCTCGGTCATCTTCCTGATGGCCGCCCCGGTCCTCTTCGCCGGCCTCGCGGTCGGCTTCCTCGTGTCCATCTTCCAGGCCGCGACCCAGATCAACGAGGTCACCCTCGTCTTCATCCCGAAGATGCTCGTGACCGGCCTCGTGCTCTGGCTCACCGGCGGCTGGATCTTCGAGCAGCTCTCGGGCTTCGTGCACGAGATCACGGTCGCCATCTCCTTCGCGAGCCAGGGAGGGACCTGATCCATGGCACGCGGCGTCGATCTCACCGCCCCCCCGGGGCGCCTGCGGCTGAACGAGTACCTCATGCCGGCGATCCTGATCGGCGTGCTGGGGCTCATGATCATCCCGCTCCCGACGCTGCTGCTCGACTTCCTCCTGACCATCAACATCACCGTGTCGGTGGTCATCCTCCTCACCGCCATCCAGCTGAAGCGCCCGCTCGACTTCAGCGCGTTCCCCTCGCTCCTCCTCGTCACGACCCTCTTCCGCCTCGGCCTCAACGTCTCGACGACGCGCCTCATCCTCCTCAACGGCGCGGGCGGGCAGGACGCCGCCGGCAACATCGTCCGCACCTTCGGGAACTTCGTCGTCGGCGGCAACTACGTCGTCGGCATCGTGGTCTTCCTCATCCTCACCCTCATCAACTTCATCGTCATCACGAAGGGCTCGGGCCGCATCGCCGAGGTGTCCGCCCGCTTCACCCTCGACGCCCTCCCCGGCAAGCAGATGAGCATCGACAGCGACCTCGCGTCGGGCCTCATCACCCAGGACGAGGCGCGCTCGAAGCGGAAGGAGCTCGCCCTCGAGACCGACTTCTACGGCGCCATGGACGGCTCGTCGAAGTTCGTCCGCGGCGACGCCGTCGCGGGCCTCATCATCACCGGCATCAACATCATCGGCGGCCTCATCATCGGCGTCGCCCAGGGCGGCATGAAGGTCGGCGACGCCGCCACCGTGTACACGGTCCTCACCATCGGCGACGGCCTCGTGTCGCAGATCCCCTCGCTCATGATCTCGACCGCCGCCGGCATGGTCATCACCCGCGCCGCCGAGGAGAGCGATCTCGGCAAGCAGATCGGCTTCCAGACCCTCCGCAACAAGGGCGTCCTCTACGCCTCCGCGGGCGTCCTCTTCGCCCTCTGCCTCGTCCCCGGGATGCCCATCGTCCCGCTCTCCTCGCTCGCCATCGTCCTCATCATCGTCGCGCGCCGCATCACGCCGGTCTCGAAGGAGCGCCGCCCGACCGGCGCCCAGGCCGCCGCCAACCGCCCGCAGAAGAAGAGCGACGAAGAGGAGCTCGCCGAGCTCGTCACCGTGCACCCGCTCCTGCTCGAGGTCGGCTACGGGCTCGTCCCGCTCCTCGACAAGGGGGGCGAGGGCACGTTCGTCAAGCGCATCGCGGGGTTGCGGAAGAACATCGCGCGCGAGCTCGGCATCATCCTCCCGGCCGTGCACGTGCGCGACAACCTCGAGCTCGCCTCGGGCGAGTACCGGCTCATGGTCCACGACGTCGAGGCCGCGCGCTCGACCATCATGGTCGACCGCCTCATGGCCATGGACCCCGGCGACGTCCGCGAGAAGATCCCCGGGATCCCCACGGTCGAGGCCGCGTTCGGGCTCCCCGCGCTCTGGATCCGGCCCGCCCAGCGATCCGACGCCGAGCTCGCCGGCTACACGGTCGTCGAGCCCGAGACCGTCATCATCACGCACCTCTCCGAGGTCCTCCAGCAGTCCGCCTCCAAGCTGCTCGGCCGCGACGAGGTCCAGCGCCTCCTCGAGATCGTGGCCGCCCGCTCGCCGAAGGTCGTCGAGGAGCTCCTGCCGACCGTCATGTCGCACGCCGAGCTGCTCGCGGTGCTCCGCGCGCTCCTCGAGGAGCAGGTCTCGATCCGCGACCTCCGGACCATCCTCGAGGCGCTCGCCGAGGCGTCCCGCTACGGCAAGGCCACGCACTTCCTCGTCGACCAGGTCCGCCTCCGCCTCGGCGCCGCAATCGTCCAGCCCTACGTCGAGGGCGACGGCAAGCTCTACGCCGCGATCTTCGACGGACCGACCGAGGATCTGCTGCGCCAGTACGTGCTGCGGAACGAGGGCGAGACCGTGCTCGCCCCCGACCTCGCGACCGCGCAGATGCTGCTCGCCCAGCTCCAGCAGGCGCACCAGCGCCTCCAGGGCCAGGGCCACAGCACCGTCATCGTGACGCCGGCGGACCTCCGCTACCCGATCCGCCGCTTCGTGAGCCGGCTCATGCCGCAGCTCTCCGTCGTGAGCCAGGCAGAGCTCCCGCCGCGCCTCGACGTCGTGACCGTCGCGACGCTCTCGGTGCAGCAGCGCGGCGCGCGCACCGGCCAGAGCGTGCGCGTCCAGGTGCCGCCCCGCCAGGGCTGATATCCGATTCGCCTATCCGCCCCGCGACTTACGCGCGGTTAGGCTGACCCGCCGAGACAACGAGAGGAGACGATGAACCACCCGCCCACCGACGAACGCCCGCGCGACGCGTCCCCCGACCTCGGGGCGATGGGGCCGACGCGCGTCTACCGCGCCGCCGGGATCCGGGAGGCGTTCGCGCTCGTGAAGGAGGAGATCGGGGCCGACGCCATCATCCTCGGCACGCGCGATCTGCAGGCGCAGGGGGAGATGGATCCGTCGCTCCGCTACGAGGTCGTCGCCGCCTTCCCCGCGGGCGCCTACCCGGCGAAGAGCGAGGCGGGAGCGGCGTCCGCGCCCGTCGGCCCGCGGCAGCACCGCCCGCAGACCCTCCGCTACGACGAGCCGCCCGCGCGCGCCCCGGAGCTCGAGCTCGGCGCCCTCGCGCAGGACGCCGCCATGACGCGCCAGCTCCAGCTGCTCGGGCAGGCGATCAAGAGCCTCGAGTCGCAGCTCGCCTCGATGGTCGACCAGAACCGGATGCTGCGCGACGAGCTCTCGCGCGCGGCGCGCGGCAAGGCCGCCGCGGAGGCCGCGCTCACCGAGACGGAGCCCGCGAGCTCGCTCATCGCGAGCGGGGTCGACCGCGACATCGCCGAGCGCATCGTGAGCCTCGCGGTGAAGCGCGTCGTGCCGCGCCGTGGCGTCCAGGTCGCGAAGGAGCCGGACGTGGCCGGCGAGATCGCGCGCTCGCTGCAGGTCGCGCCGCCGCTCTGGGACGCGCCGTCGGGGAGCGTGTGCGCGCTGGTCGGCCCGCCGGGCGCGGGCAAGACGACGACCATCCTGAAGATCGCCGGGCTCGCGACGTTCGCGCACCGGCGCTCGGTGGCGGTCATCACGACGGACGTGAACCGCCTCGGCAACTACGAGTCGCTCGAGCAGTACGCCGCGGTCATGGGCTTCGAGGTGCTCCCGGCCCACGATCGCGAGGGCCTCGACCGCGCCCTCGACGCCTTCGCCGACGTCGACCTCGTGCTCGTCGACACCCCCGGGCACAACCCCTTCGACGACGACGCGCGCTACGCGACGCTCAAGGTGGTCGGCGGCCGCGAGGTCCGGCAGCACCTCGTGCTCCCGGCGACGCTCTCGAGCCGCGTCATGGCCGACATGATCGCCTGCTACGAGGGGCCGGCGCTCGAGTCGCTCATCATCACGAAGATCGACGAGGCGCGCGGCATGGGGCCGGTGGTCGCCGCCTGCTTCCTCGCCGAGCTGCCGGTGAGCCACGTCTGCGACGGGCAGCTCATCCCGGACGACATCCACGCGGTCGACAAGGACCACGTGACCCGCGAGATCCTGCTCGCCCACGCGAGCTGAATCGGGCGCGCCGCAGCGCCCGAGCCACCCCTCCCCCGAGGAAAAGGCGTTCGCCTCATGCACTTCGAGGACGACATCATCAGGACCTCGCTCATGCCGGCGCGCGACGGCGCGCACGGGCTCCGCGTGCTCGCCATAGCGAGCGGCAAGGGCGGCGTCGGGAAGACGAACCTGGCCGTGAACCTCGCGGTCGCCTTCGCGCACCTCGGGCGGCGCGCGCTGCTCATCGACGGCGACGTGAGCCTCGCGAACGCCGACGTCCTGCTCGACGTCGAGCCGCGCTCGTGCCTGGGGGCCGTGCTCGCGGGGCGGCAGGGCATCGAGGAGGCGCTCGTGCGCTCGCCGTACGGGGTGACGCTGCTGCCGGGGACGTCGGGCGAGGCGGATCTCGCGACGCTCGACGACCACCAGAAGATGGCGCTCCTCGCGGCGCTCGACAGCCTCGGCGACGCGTTCGACACCGTCGTGGTCGACACGGGCGCGGGGCTCGGCGCGAACACGCTCTTCTTCGCGTCGGCGGCCGAGGAGCTCATCATCGTGACGACGCCGGAGCCGACGGCGCTCGTGGACGCCTACGCCACGGTGAAGGCGGTCGTGCGGCGCACGGGGGCGCGGCGGGTCGGGCTCGTGGTGAACCAGGCGGCCGATCACGCCGCCACGTGCGACGTGCACGAGCGGCTGCGCATGTTGACGCGGCGCTTCCTCGACGTGGCGGTGGATCTGCACGGCTGGATCCCGTTCGACGCGCGCGTGCACGGCGCGGTGATGCGGCGCGCGCCGGTCGTGTGCGACGCGCCGGCGTCGGCGGCGAGCCGACACATTCGCGCGATCGCCGAGCATGTCCTAGGATTACGAAGCGCGGGTGCCACCGACCGGCTGCAGTTCTTCTGGCGCCATCTGCTTCGTGGTACTAGTCACGGGACAGGGGCCATGGCTCCCCCCCGCCTGGATTGAAAGACGCCCATGAGCTCTGATCAGGATCCCCAGCTGCAGGCCCGGCAGCGCGCCTACGCGAAGTTCCAGCAGCAGGCGGGCGCCGCCGGCGCCGACATCGCGAGCGAGGAGTTCTCCGACCTCGCGTCGAAGTACGCCTACCTGGTGCACCGCTGGGCGCGGCGCTACGCCGGCACGAGCGCGGCCGTCATCGACTGGGACGACCTCGTGTCGGTGGGGATGATGGGCCTCATCCAGGCGCAGCAGCGCTTCGACCCGAGCAGCGGGAAGCCGTTCGAGTCGTACGCGGAGTTCCGGATCAAGGGCGCGATCCTCGACGAGCTGCGGCGCGTCGACCCGTTCTCGCAGCCGCTCCGGCGGAAGGTGCGGCGGCTCGCGCGCGCGGTCGAGGTGCTCGCGAACGAGCTCGGCCGGGAGCCCTCCGAGGCGGAGCTGGCCGAGCACCTCGACATCCCGATCGAGCAGGTGCGGACGCTCTTGTCGCAGGCGCAGGAGTTCCGCCACACGAGCGTCGAGGAGATCGACCGCCACGCGCTCTCGCGCGACCTGGCCGTGTCCGGCTGGAGCCGCGCCGACCTGAAGGTCGCGCTCGGGCAGGGGATCCGCGAGCTCGACGAGCGCAGCCAGATGATCGTCGGCCTCTACTACTTCCAGGGCCTCTCGATGGGCGAGATCGGGCGCACGCTGGGCGTCACGGAGGCGCGCATCTCGCAGCTGCACAGCGCGGCGATCGCGCAGTTGCGGTCGCGCATCGCGCGGCAGCCAGAGGACGCGGCCGGGTAGCGAGGGGCTCGCATCTCGCGGTCGCGAGATGGTCGCGCGCGTCAGGGCGTCAAGACGGTCACCGCGAGCCCGGGGACACGCTCGCCACCCGGGTGCCGTCGTCTACTCGCCGTGGCCGGCGTTCCAGCGCATCGAGCTGAGGTCGTCCGACTCGCGCTGCGCCTTGCCCTCGCGCTCGGCCGACTCGCTCTTCACGACCTTGTCGCGCACGGTCTCGGTGCGGTGGAGGTCCATCTTCCGCTGCGCGTGCGCGTCGCGCGCGCCCGCCGCCCGCTGCTCGGCCAGCTCGAGCCGCTCCGCCGTGTGCTTCCGCTCCGTCCGCACCCAGGTGCGGTGCGCCCAGAGGAGCTCGCGGTCCATCCCGGAGAGCGTCCCGTCGCCGACGAGCGCGGTCTCCGCCTCGCGGTCGAGGCGCTCGACGTCGTCGACGGCGCGCTCGGCGTCCTGCCGGGCGGCCTCGGCGCGGCTCACGTCGAGCACGGCCTGCTTCTCGTGCACCGACGCGATCCGGTGCAGCGTCTTCGCCATCCTCTCGCGCCGCGTCATCGTCGAGTCTCCGTCGCCTTCGCTCACGGTCCCTCGCCTCCTACGAACCACGGACCGCTCGACTTTAGCATGGAGTTCGCGACGCGCCAGGTTCTGTAACCCGTGGCGACGCAGGCGCCGCCTCGCTCGTCGCGGCCCGACCCGGCAACCGTTGCCTACCACTGGGCAAGTCTTGCCTACCTCGTCGCCCCCGCCGCCGCCTCGCCCCCCGACGCGCCGCCGGCCCGCGCCGGGAGCGCCCCTGGCACGCTCCTTGCCCCTTTCGCCCCGCCGAAGGAGGTCTCGTGAGCCCGACGCGACGCACGACAACCCTGGATCGAACCCGCAGCGCGACCCTGCTCGCCGCCCTCGCGATCGTCGCGACCGGCTGCGCCGGCGTGCAGCACATCGACGAATACCAACCGAAGAAGCGCGACTACCAGAGCCCCGTCGAGCTCGTCGAGACGCGCTCCGAGACGCCCAACGGCTCGCTCTTCAGCCGCACCCACCAGGGCGCCTTCTTCTTCCAGGACCAGCGCGCCATGCGCATCGGCGACCTCGTGACGGTCAACGTCACCGAGGACGCCAACGCCGAGCGCGACGCCATGACCGACCTCACGCGCGACGCGGGCGTGTCGCTCGACATCACGAAGTTCCTCGGGCTCGTGCAGCTCCTCGGGAACGCCGTCGCGCAGGGCGGCCAGCTCATCAACGCCGGCCAGACGAGCGACTTCTACGGCAAGGGCCAGACGAGCCGCACCGAGCACGTGCGCGCCACCGTGCCGGCCATGGTGATGAAGGTCCTCCCGAACGGGAACCTCTTCATCGAGGGCCACCGCGTCATCCTCGTGAACGACGAGGAGCACCACTTCTACGTGAGCGGCCTCGCGCGCCCCCTCGACATCCTCGAGGACAACTCCATCGACTCGAGCCGCATCGCCGACCTGCAGATGGAGTTCACCGGGCGCGGCGTCATCACCGAGAAGCAGCACCCCGGCTGGCTCCAGCGCGGGCTCGACATCATCGCCCCGTTCTAGCCGCGGCCGAGGAGAAGACGACCCATGGCGAAAGGCATCTACGTCGCGACGTCCGGGAGCATGGCGCAGCTGCGCCACCTCGAGACGCTGTCGAACAACCTCGCGAACGTGCGCACCGCGGGCTTCAAGGGTGACCGCCTCACCTTCGAGCAGGTCACCGCGCAGGACAACGGCGAGGCCCTCGACCTCCCCGACAAGACCTTCGTCGACGTGCGCGAGCGCGCGACGGACCTCGGCGAGGGGCCGCTCACGCGCACCGACAACCCGCTCGACGTGGCGCTCTCGGGCAACGCCTTCCTGCGCGTCGAGACGGAGCGCGGGGTGCGCCTGACGCGCGCCGGGCGGATGCTGCTCGGGCGCGACGGCACCCTCCGCACGCTGACCGGGCTCCCGGTGCTCGACGACCGCGACCGCCGCATCGTGCTCCCGACCGACAAGGTCCCGCGCATCGACGAGAACGGCGCCATCTCGACCGAGGG
This sequence comes from Deltaproteobacteria bacterium, assembly GCA_020632715.1. Classification (GTDB taxonomy): domain Bacteria; phylum Myxococcota_A; class UBA9042; order PHBI01; family PHBI01; genus JACKFA01. Next base: position 329,092 of record JACKFA010000010.1, on the reverse strand, counting down.
CAGCGGCGAGTTCGTGCGGCTCGGGGTCACGGCGGTCGACATGCGCCAGGGGCTCGACAAGGACCCGGACGGCCTCTTCGTGCCGCCGGCGACCGACGCCGTGCCGCTGCCGCAGAACGCCGTGCTCCAGGGCTTCGTCGAGGAGTCGAACGTGAGCCCGGTGAAGATGATGCTCGAGCTCATCGAGGTGCAGCGCACGTTCTCGGCGCTCCGCCAGCTCATCACCGCGAGCGGCGACATGGACCAGCTCGCGGCGCGCCTCGCCCAGTAGTTTTCGCGACCCGAGAGGAGCCTCGCATGATCCGGTCACTTCACAGCGCCGCCTCCGGCATGGAAGCGCAGCAGACCCAGATCGACGTCATCGCCAACAACATGGCGAACGTGAACACGACCGGCTTCAAGAAGTCGCGCGCGGAGTTCCAGGACCTCCTGTACCAGGAGGTGCAGGCGGCGACGGCGCGATCGGGGCGTCGCAGCTCCGAGGGGCGCCCCGTGCCCATCGAGATCGGCCAGGGCACGCGCCTCGTCGCGACCCAGAAGATCTTCCAGACCGGCGACCTCCACCAGACCACGAACCAGCTCGACGTCGCCATCGAGGGCGACGGCTTCCTGCGCGTGCGCATGCCCGACGGGCTCCGCTCCTACACGCGCGACGGCGGCCTCAAGATGACCTCCGAGGGCCAGGTCGTCACGACCTTCGGCCACCCGCTCGACCCGCCGATCTTCATCCCCCCCGACGCGACCCGCGTCGCCATCGACCAGGACGGCACCGTCAAGGCGCAGGTCCCCGGCGACGTCGACCTCGTCGAGGTCGGCCGCATCGAGCTCTCCCAGTTCGTGAACCCGTCCGGCCTCCGGAGCCTCGGGAGCGGCCTCTACCAGGAGACCGAGGCCAGCGGCCGCCCCATCGACGGCGCACCCGGCGAGCAGGGCCGCGGCACCGTCGCCCAGGGCTTCCTCGAGTCGTCGAACGTGAAGGTCGTCGAGGAGATGATCGACCTCATCGCCGCGCAGCGCGCCTACGAGATCAACTCGAAGGTCATCCAGGCCGCCGACCAGATGCTCGGCGAAGCCGCGCAGCTCCGCTAGCCCCTCCCCTCGCCGCCCCGCCCCCGGAGGGCCCCCTTGATCGCGCTCTGGATCGTCCTCACCCTCGCCGCCCCGCCCGGGCAGCACCGCCTCGAGCGGGACGTCGAGGCCTCCCTCGCCGCCGCCGCCCGCGAGCGCCTCGCCCTCGGCGACGACGCCACCGTCGAGGTCACCGCCCTCCGCCTCGCCGACCCGGACCTCCTGAAGGGCCGCCGCACCGTCGCCGCCGTCGAGCTGCCACCCGGCGAGCAAGGCCACGGCCGCGTCACCGCCCGCGTCACCGTCCGCGACGACGGCCGCGGCAAGGCCGAGCACGACACCTGGGCCACGGCGCGCGTCGACGTGCGCGTGCGCGCGGTCGTCGCCCGGCACCGCGTCGACCGCGGCGCGCTCATCACCGACGCCGACGTCACGACCGCCCTCGTGCCGCTCGCCGACGCCGGGGTCGCCGAGGCGGCGCTCGCCGTCGGGCGCGTCGCCCGCTACCCCATCGGCGAGGGGCAGCCCCTCCGCGCCGACGCGCTCGAGCTCCCAACGCTGATCTCCCGCGGCGACCACGTGCAAGCCGTCATCAGCGGCGCGACCTTCGCCGTGCGCGCCCCCGGCGAGGCCCTCTCGCGCGGCGCCCTCGGCGACACCGTCACCGTGCGGGTCGCGCGCACCAACAAGATCGTGACCGGCGTCGTGACCGGCCCCGGCACCGTGGAGGTGGCGCGATGAGGTCCACGCTCGCCCGCCTCCTGCTCGCGCTCGCCGTCGTCGCCGCGGCCTCGGCGGACGCCGCCGCGGTGCGGCTGAAAGACGTCGGCTACGTCGACGGCGTGCGCCCGAACCAGCTCATCGGCTACGGGCTCGTCGTCGGCCTCGACGGCACCGGCGACAGCGAGCGCACGGCCTTCACCCCGCAGTCCCTCGAGGCGATGCTCTCGCGGCTCGGCGTCCGCATCGAGAAGAAGCAGCTCCTGCTCAGGAACATCGCGGCCGTCATGGTGACCGCGGAGCTGCCGGCGTTCGCGAAGCCCGGCGTGCCGATCGACGTGACCGTGAGCTCCATCGGCGACGCGCGCAGCCTCGCCGGCGGGACGCTGCTCATGACGCCGCTCCTCGGCGCCGACGGCGAGACCTACGGCACGGCGCAGGGCCCGCTCAAGGTCGGGTCCGAGGCCGAGCAGGAGTCCGGGCGCCGCTACAAGCGGCCGAAGCTCAACGTCGGGCGGATCCCGGGCGGCGGCTCGGTCGAGCGCGAGGTCGCCGTGCAGCTCGGCCAGGACGGCGTCGTGCGCTTCCTGCTCACGCGCCCCGACTTCCAGACCGCGCAGAACGTGGCCGACGCGCTGAACGGGCTCCAGCCGACGCTCGCCGCGGACACGGGCGCGACCGCGCCGACGGGCGCCCCGGCGTCGGTCACGGGCCCGACGGGCGCGGGCGGCGCGGCGCCGGAGCCGATGGCGAAGCTCCTCGACAGCGGCACCATCGAGATCACCGTGCCCGAGGCGTGGGAGGAGCGGATCCCGGCGTTCGTGGCGCGCATCGAGGGGCTCGACGTGAAGGCCGACGGGCTCGCGCGCGTGGTGGTGAACGGGCGCACGGGCACGGTCGTGCTCGGCGGGCAGGTGCGGCTCAGCGAGGCGGCCATCGCCTACGAGGGGATGACCATCGAGATCACGCCGCCCGCGCGGCCGGCGGCGCCGAACGCGGCGGCTGGTGGCGCGGCGGCGGCGGCGCCCGCGCAGCCGGACGAGAAGCCGGCGGGGCTCCAGGTGCTCGCGCCGGGGGCGACCCTCGCGGAGGTGGTGGCGGGGCTGAACGCGCTCGGCGTGAGCGCGCAGGAGCTCGTCGACATCCTCGAGGCGCTCGACGCGGCCGGGGCGCTCCACGCGAAGCTGGAGGTCCAGTGAAGGGCGGCGGCCTCGACCTCGGCGTCCAGGGGATCCTCGGGCGCGCGACGCTCTCGCCGCTGAAGTCACCGGCAGCGGCCGGCGGCGACGTCGAGGAGGTCGCCAAGCAGTTCGAGGCGGTGATGCTCCAGCAGCTCGTGAGCGCCCTCCGGCGCGCGTCGCTCGCGCCGGGGCAGGACGAGGACGGCGGGAACCAGCTCGTGGAGCACCTGATCGACGAGGGGCTCGCGACGCACCTCGCGCGGTCGGGGGGGATCGGGCTCGCGTCGATGATCGCGGACGACGCGCGCCGCGCCGCGGGCGCCGGGGATGGGCCGGCCGCGGCGTCCGCGCACGCGATGGGCGAGCTGCGACGCGACCGGACCCTGGCCGCGCCGGAGGATGCGGGCGATACCGATGACGACGGATCCTTCGCGCTCCCGAGCCCCGAGGAGCTCGACGGGACCCGCCGCCGGCGCGACGCCGCCGAGGTCCTCGAGCGCATGCAGCGATTCGGCGGCGAAGAAAAATAGGGTCTCGGTTTATGTTCCTTATAGGGAGACCCGTTGACCCTATCGCCAGCTTCCCTTGACCAGGGTTGAGACCATGGACCCGACGAGACCTTTGACCTCCAAGCCAGTTCGCGACACCGCCGCCAGCGCCGTGGGGCGCTCCCGCCGCGCGCCGGCCGTCACGTCCGAGAGCGGCGCCCCGAAGACCTCCACCGAGGTCGCCGGGAGCACCGTCGACGCGCGGAAGGCCATCGAGACGGCGAAGGCCGAGACGGCGCGCCTCGACGCCTCGACGCTCGCCTCGCTGAAGGACGCCATCGCGGAGGGGCGCTACAGCGTCGACGCCGACGCGCTCGCCGACCGCATCCTCGACGACGCCTTCGGCGACGGGCTCGAGTGATGCGCGCGGTGGTCGCGAGCCTCTGCGAGGCGCTCGAGGTGCAGACGGCCGTCCTCGACGCGCTCGTCTCGGCCTCGCAGCGGCAGCTCGTGGCGCTCGTCGGCTACCGCGCCGAGCTCCGGAGCGAGCCGAGCGCGCTCGAGGAGGTGTCGGAGGAGATCCGCCGCCTCACGGACGACCTCGGCGACGCGACCAACGCGACGCGCGACCGCGCGGAGGCCGTCGTGGACGTGCTCTCCCTGCCGGTGACCCTCGACGACGGGCTGTCCGCCGTGGTGCGGGCGCTGCCCGAGGGCGAGCGCGAGGTCGCGACCGAGCGCGTGAGCGAGCTCCTCTCGCTGACGCAGGCGCTCGCGGAGCTGCAGCACGTCAACCAGGTCCACGCGAAGCGCGGGCTCCAGGTCATCTCGGCCTGGTGGGCGCTCGCGACGAGCGGCGAGCCCGCCGCGGAGGCGACGGTCTACACGAAGCGCGGACGCTCGCGCACGAAGCTCGTGACGGGCGCGTCGAGCCTCGAGATCAACATCTGACCACCCCGACGAAGGGGACCCCCACGAGGAGTCGAACGGGACAACGGCCATGAGCACGATCCAGCAAATCCTCTCGCAAGCGACCGGCGGATTGAACGCCGGGCAGACCGTGGTCGCCAACGCCTCGCGCAACATCGCGAACGTGAACACCCCGGGATATGCGCACGAGATCGTGCCCCTGTCGGCCCAGTACGGCGGCCTCGGCGTGCTCGCCGGGACGCCCGTCGCCATCCGCAGCGCCCTCCTCGAGCGCAGCCTCGCCACGACGCAGGGCCGCCTCGGCTTCCACCAGAGCCAGCTCACGCACCTGTCGGCGGCGGAGCAGGCGACCAACGACCTCGACGGCATCGGCATCGGGCCGAGCCTGCGCGACTTCGAGCAGGCGCTCTCCGCGGCGAGCGCGAACCCGTCGAGCCTGAACGAGCGCACGCAGGTGCTGCAGTCGGCGAACCTCCTCGGGTCGACGTTCGCGTCGACGCGCACGCAGCTCGTCGAGGCGCGCGATGGCGCGGCGGCGACGGCGCAGGCGGTCGCGACGAGCGTGAACGCCATCACGTCGGAGATCGCGGCGCTGAACGGGCGGATCCGCTCGGCGCGCCCGGGTGACGAGTCGAACTCGCTGATCTCGCGCCGGAGCGACCTCATCAGCCAGCTCTCCGGGATGGTCGGCATCGACGTGCTCTCGCGCGGCGACGGCACGGTGCACATCTCGACGACGGGCGGGCGGCCGCTCGTCGAGTCGACGTTCCCGACGGCCATCCAGGTCGAGGTCGCGCAGCCGCCGCAGCAGCAGATGAGCTTCTCGTTCGTGCGCTCGGACGGCCAGGTGCTCGAGGGCAAGACGGCGCTCGGCGGCGAGCTCGGCGGCCTCATGGAGAGCTACAACGAGTCGCTCGCGCCGGCCGTGAAGCGCCTCGACGAGATCGCCTACCACATGATGGAGGCGTTCAACATCCAGCACCAGTCGGGCTACAACCTGAACGGTGGCACGGGGTTCAGCTTCTTCGAGCTGCCGGCGTCGGTCGACGGCGCGGCGGGGCTCATGAACCTGTCGAACGACGTCGCCGGGCACCCGGAGAACGTCGCGGGCGCGCTCGACCCGACGGGCGTCCCGGGTGACAACGCGAACTTCCAGCTGCTGACCGACCTCTTCGCGCAGTCGGGTGTGCTCCCGGACGGCTCCTCGGTGAACCTCGCCTGGGAGAAGCTCGGGAGCGACGTGACGACGGCGTACCTGCGGGCGACCTCGGGCGCGACGCTCGAGCAGTCGAGCGTGGACCAGCTGCAGAACCTGCTCGCGTCGGAGACGGGCGTCTCGATCGACGAGGAGCTCCAGCGGATCGCCGCGGCCAACACGGCCATCGACGCCGCGAGCACCGTCATCCAGAGCGTCCAGGAAATGACCACCACCATCCTGAACCTGGTTCAGTAGGAGCCGCTGACGATGCGGATCACGCAGTCCTTCCTGAACAACATGGTGCGCATCAACTCGGACCGCGCGTCCGCGGCGGTGGTGAAGACGAGCGCGAAGCTGTCGGCGCTGTCGGCGGTGGAGCAGCCGAGCGACGACCCGGTGGTGGCGCAGCGGCTGAACCAGCTGAACAAGTTCGACTCGCGGCTCGAGCGGCTCGCGGGCAACCGGACGCGGGTCGAGACGGACCTGAAGACGGCGGACGGCGTGCTCGGGAGCATGCACGAGATGCTGGTGCGGGCGAAGGAGCTCGCGCTGTCGATGAACAACGACACCCTCAACGCCCAGGACCGCGCGAACGGCGCGCAGGAGGCCGAGGGGCTGCTCAACCAGATGATGTCGCTCGTGAACCAGCGCTACGACGGCGAGAAGTACCTGTTCACGGGGCGCGCGGAGAACCGGCCGCCGCAGGCCGCGGCCGGGTTCCAGGGCGACGACGGGGCGCGCTTCGTCGAGGTCGGCCCGGGCGCGAAGATCGAGGCGACGCTCTCGGGGAGCACGGTGTTCGGGTCGGGCAACGAGGTCATCAAGAGCCTCTCCGACCTGATCGACGCGCTGAAGGGCACGCCGGGCAACATCGGGCTCGGGCAGACGCTCGACGACCTCGACTTCGCGCGGCAGACGGTGCTGCTCGCGCGGACGGAGGTCGGGTCGCGGCTGAACCAGCTCTCGGAGATCGCGAGCGTCTCGGACGACGTGAAGACCAACATCGGGCTCGAGAAGGCGAACCTGATGGGCGTCGACGTGGCGAAGCTCGCCCCCGAGCTGACCTCGGCGCAGACGATGCTGCAGACGGTCGTCGAGACCTCGAAGCAGCTGATGGCGCGCGTGGGTCACGCCTGGATGAGCTAGCACGCTGGCGGCGACCCTCGGACCGCTGACGCTCCGCCCGGTCACCGACGCCGACCTCCCCTTCCTCCGCGCGCTGTGGCTCACCGCGCGCCCGGGACGCCGCGAGGCCGCCGCCGCGCGCGAAGCCGACGCGCAGCACGCCCACTACGTCCGCGCCTACCCCGGCGCCGACCTCGCCGTCGTCGAGCTCGACGGCGCCGCCGTCGGCCGCCTCTACGTGCACCGACGGCGCGACGAGCTGCGCCTCCTCGACGTGACGCTCCTCCCGGCGCACCGCGGCCGCGGCCTCGGGACGCGCCTCGTCCGCGCGCTGCTCGACGAGGCCCGGGCGCGCGGCGTCGCCGTCAGCTGCGAGGTCGAGCACGACAACCACCGCGCGCGCGCCCTGTACGTCGCGCTCGGCTTCCGCCCGGTCTTCGAGGACCCCGTCTGCACCCTGCTCAGCTGGGTCGCGCCCGACGACGACGGGTAGCCGTCAGAGCGCGAGCACGTAGCCGCGCGAGCAGCGGCTCCCGCTGATGAAGGCGTCGTCGCGCGCGAAGCCGTTCCGCTCGTAGAAGCGGATCGCGCCCTTCATCTGCTCGGTGGTGTCGAGCACCACGCGCGCGACGCCGCGCTCCCGCGCCCACGCCACGAGCACGTCGAAGAGCCGCTGCCCGAGCCCCGTCCCGCGGGTGCTCGGGAGCACGTACATCTTGCGCAGCTCGACGGTGACCTCATCGCGGACCGGATAGGCGCCGATCGTGCCGACGAGCGCGCCGTCCTCGGCCTCGGCCACCCAGAAGGCGCCACCGGCGCTGGTGTAGGCGCCCGGGAGGCCGAACAGCTGCGCGTCGGTGGCCGAGCCGTCCCCGAACGCCAGATCGAACTCGGCGAGCACCTCGGTCACGAGCGCGACGACGGCCGGGACGTCGCGGGCCTCGACGGGGCGGATGAGCGGGTGGGCCAGCATGCGGCGATGGTCCGCCGCGCGACGCGCCCCGTCAACGTCGCCCGCAGGCGCCGTTGCGCTGCGGCTCCCCTCGGGATAATGCGCATTGTGAACCGTCCGCGCAGGGCCCCCGCCCTGGCGGCCCCCCCCGTTCGCAGAGGTGTCGCTGCCATGCACTCGTCCATCTCGTTCCTGACCGAGCTCCTCGTGGGCCAGGCCGCCCAGGCCACCACGACCACGACCTCCGTGGAACCCCCAGTCACCACGACCACCACGACGAGCGCGTCGTGGTTCGACTCGCTGACGCACACCATCACCGACAAGGCCGTCACCATCGGCCTGATGGTCCTCGGCGCGATCGTGGTGTGGGTCGTCGGGCGCTGGATCATCAACTTCATCGGCCGCGTCGCCCGCCGCGCGATGGAGAAGCGGAACTTCGATCCGACGCTCGAGCGCTACCTGTCGGCGTCGCTGCGCATCGTGCTCGACGTCTTGCTGATCGTCGCGGTGCTCTCGGTGTTCGGCGTCGACACGGCGTCGTTCGCGGCGCTCTTCGCCGCGGCGGGCGTCGCCATCGGCCTCGCGTGGTCCGGTCTGCTCGCGAACTTCGCGGCGGGGATCTTCATGATCTTCCTGCGGCCGATCCGCGTCGGCGACTTCGTGACGGCCGGCGGCGTGACCGGGACGGTGCGTGAGATCGGCCTCTTCGTGACGGTGATCGACTCGCCGGACAACGTGAAGACCATCGTCGGCAACAACAAGATCTTCGCCGACACCATGCAGAACTACACCGCGAACCCGTACCGGCGCGTGGAGCTCGTGGCGCAGCTCGACCACACGGTCGACGTGCCGCGCGCCATCGCGCTCCTCCGCGAGCGCGTCGCGCAGATCCCGAACGTCCTCGACGCGCCCGCGCCGAGCGTCGAGGTGCTGACGTTCACGCTCTCGGGGCCGGTGCTCTGCGTGCGGCCGTTCTGCCACAACGACCACTACTGGGGCGTCTACTTCGCCACCAACGCGGCCATCGTGGAGGTCTGCGGCGCGGCGGGCTTCCCCGCCCCCGAGCAGCACTTCCGCGTCGCGACGACCGCGCGCAGCGCGGCCTGATCGCCGCGCGCGTTGCAAGGGGCCCGCGGGCGCCGCGCCGCAGCGCTTCCGGCGAGCGGTGACCCGCGGCATGCTGCGGGGGTGTGGCTGACCTCCCGCGCGTGTCGCTCGTTCGTCGCCGCCTGCGTCGTCGGGCTGGGCGCGTGTGGCGCCGCCGACCCGCAGCAGCGCGATGTCGCCGACGTCGAGCCCGCCGACACCGCGCCGCGCGACACCCTCGTCGCCGGCGCGGATGCCGCCGACGCTGTCGACGCCGACGGCGGCGGGCCCGCGGGCGACGGCGACGCGGCGGCCTCCGACACCGCGGTGAGCGCCGACACGCGCCCGATCGTGGAGCCGCCGCCGGGGCCGTGCCCGCCGGCGACGCCGGTGCTCGTGGGGCACGTGCCGAACGCGCGGGACCTCGGCGGCACGCCGCTCGGCGACGGCGCGCGGGTCGCGTGCGGGCAGCTCTTCCGGGGGGCGCCGCTCAAGAACCTGACGGCGGCGGGCTGCGACGAGCTCGCGCGCCTCGGCGTGAAGACGGTCATCGACCTGCGGATCGACGGCGAGGTCGCGAGCAACCCCGAGTCGGCCTGCGTGTTCGAGCAGGCGCGGGTGATCGCGGCGCCGATGCCGATCCCCTACAGCGTGAGCGCGGGCGACTACGTCACCGATCTGCACGCCACGGACGCCATCCTCGCGGCCTTCGCGGCCTTCGGGGACCCGGGCGCCTACCCGATCTACTTCCACTGCACCTATGGGCGCGACCGGACCGGGATCCTCGCGGCGCTCGTGCTCGACCTCCTGGGCGCGACGCGCGCGCAGATCCTCGCCGAGTATCGGCTGACGGAGCTCGCCGGCTTCGGGAGCTATCCGGACAGCCTGAACGCGGCGCTCGACGATCTCGCGCGCATGGGCGGGGCCGCGGCCTATCTACGGAGCCTCGGCGTGACGGAGGCGGCGCTCGACGTGCTGCGCGCGCGCCGTCACGCGCTGCCGCCGTCAGAGAAGTGACGCGAGCCGGCTCCTGCAGGTCGGATTCGTAACAAGACACGCCGCGGCGGGTCGGCGATGCTGACGGCATGATCACCCTCGACGACTACCGCCGCATCGCCCTCTCGCTGCCGGAGACCGAGGAGCGCTCGCACTTCGAGCAACCCGACTTCCGCGTGAAGGGGAAGATCTTCGCCACGATGCACAAGGACGGGCTCACGGGCGCGCTGAAGATCGAGCCGCTCGCGCAGGCAGCCCTCGTCGCCGCGCACCCGGACGCGCTGACGCCCGCCTCGGGCGCCTGGGGTCGCTCCGGCTGGACGACGGTGACCTTCGCGGCGATCGACGCCGACCTCGCCGAGCGCCTCGTCCGCGACTCCTGGCGCCTCGTGGCGCCGAAGAAGCTCGCCGCGACGCTCCCGCCGGAGGGGTGACGCGCGGCGCGCGCCTCGCCCCGCGGCGAAGGCCGTGGTACGGCGCACGACATGTCTGTGCCGCGGAACGAGCTCGATGGCGACCCGGAGACGCTCCTCGCGCGCTGGCCGAGCTACGGTCCCGCCTGGGACGCCGCGGTCGCGGCCGGCGTCGACGTCGCGCTCATCGAGGAGAACCTGCGGCTGACACCCGCCGAGCGCCTCGCCGAGCTCGACCGGATGTCGCGCCTCCAGGAGGCGCTGCGACCTGCCCCTCCGGAACGCGGCGACGTGGCGCGTCCGCGGTGAGCCGGGGTCAGGACACGCCTCGCCTCCTGCGGCTCCTCACCGAGGCGGGCGTCGACTTCATCGTCGTCGGCGGCGTCGCGGCGATCGCCCACGGGGCCACGACGTTCACGCGGGACCTCGATGTGCTCGCGCGATTCGACGAGGCGAACCTCGCGCGACTCCTCGACGCGATCGCTCCCCACCACCCACGGTTCGCGCTCCATCCCGCGCGTCCACCGTTGGTCCAGGCAGCGGCGGAGCTCGCCTCGTTCAAGGACCTCTGCCTCGACACGGACCTCGGGCGCCTCGACGTCCTCGGGCGTCTCCCCAACGGGGCCATCGCTGAGCTCAAGGGCGAGGTCGTTCGCATGGATCTCGCCGGTGTGGTGTGTGCGGTCCTCACGCTCGACGCCTTGATCGCGTCGAAGGAGCGCCTCGGTCGCGAGAAGGACCGGGTCCAGCTGCTCGAGCTGCGCGCGATCCGGGAGCGCCTGGCCGCGGCGCCGGACCACGACGCCGACGGCTGACGGGGTGCCGCCGTCGCCGTCGGGGCGACCGGGTTCGAGCACCGTGATGGCCGCGGAGCGCCCGTCGCCCTACCGTCCCCAGGGTATTCCGCGCGCGCCGCCCCGAGGCGCAGGGTCATGGGGTCCCCTTCCCAGGAGCTCCCATGCGCACCACAGCATACGCCGCCGTCGCCGCGCTCGCCGCGATCGTCCTCACCGCCTCCAGCACCGCGCTCGCCGCCTTCCCGCACGGCCCGGCCCGGGTCGTCGTCGACTTCGACCCGCAGGCCGGCGAGGCCCCCGAGAGCATCGTCTTCGACCTCGCCGGCAACGCCTACGTGAGCCTCTCGCTCACCGGAGAGATCCGCAAGATCGCCCCCGACGGCACCCAGACCACGCTCGCCGTCCTCCCGCTCGGCCAGGCCCCGCCGGGGGCCCTCTTCCCCGGCATCATGGGCGCCCTCGCCATCCGCATCGACGGCACCCTCTTCGTGTCGCTCGCGTCCGCCGACCTCGACGCGAAGGGGATCTGGAAGGTCTCCCCGAGCGGCGCCGCCACCCAGCTCGCCCACCTCCCCGCCGGCGCCCTCCCGAACGGCATCGCCCTCCGCCTCGGCCAGCTCTACGTCGCCGACGCCGCCCTCGGCGTCGTGTGGCGCGTCCCTGTCACCGGCGGCACCCCCGTCGCCTGGATCGACGACCCCGTCCTCGACGTCCAGCCGAACCCCATCGAGCTCGCCCCCGGCGCGAACGGCATCCAGTTCTTCGGCGACACGGCGTTCGTGTGCAACTCGAGCGCCGGCACCATCTACCGCTTCGCCATGGACCGCCACGGGAACGCAGGCCCCCCCGTCGTCCACGCCACGGGCGTCCCCTGCGACGACTTCGCCTTCGACATCGTCGGCAACATCTACGCCACCACGGACCCGTTCAACGTCCTCGTCCTCGTCCGCCCCAACGGCACCCAGGAGACGCTCCTGACCGCCGCCGACGGGCTCGACGGGCCCACCTCCGCCGCCTTCGGCCGCACCCTCGGCGACCTCCGCACCCTCTACGTCACGAACGCGGCGTTCCCGTTCTTCTCGACCACCTTCAGCCCGAAGATCATCGCGGTCCAGCTCCCGTTCCCGGGCGCCCCGCGCTGGTGGCTCTGACCTCCCTCCGCCGGCGACCCGCTCCATGAGGGGTCGCCGGCGCCCCGCTCCCTACTGCTCGGCGCCGCCGTAGCCGAGGAGCTCGCGGCCGATGGTCTCGGCGATGGTCGCCGTCTCGTTCACGACCGCCGTCAGGATCGCGTGGAGCCCGCCCGGAGCCTTCGTCGGGTCGCGCCCGTCCGCGCCGAGCGACTGCACCCAGCGGTCGAGCTGCGCGAAGCGCGCGAGCGACTCGCCGCCCGGGAGCCCCTCGTCCTCCTCGGGCCGCAGGTACTTGAAGCGGTCGTGCGCCGCGTGGACGCAATAGCTGATCGACCGCGGGAAGCGCCCGTCGCTCACGAGGAAGCGCGCCACCGCCTCGCCCGTCACGCGCCCCGGGTGCGTCTTCATGAACGGCTCGACCCCCGACAGCGCCCGGAGCAACGCGAGCCACACCGCCGTCTCCACGATCCCCTGCGCGGGGCCCGGCTTCTCCTCCATCTCCGCGAACGCGTGGTGGTGCACGTCGAGCAGACGCGCCGTCTGGTTCGCCCGCTCGAGCATCACCCCGAGCCAGATGAAGTCGAGCGCCATGTCGTGGAGCATCGTCGAGCGCAAGAGCCCGAGGATGAGCTGCGTCAGCTGCCGCACGTGCCGGTAGAAGCCGTCGCGCTGCGTCCGGTACTGCGCCTCCGCCGCCTCCGTGTGGAGCCACAGGTGGAGCTCGTTGACGTACTCCCAGACGTCGCTCGACAGCACGTCGCGGATCGCCCGCGCGTTCTCGCGCGCCGCCGACACCGAGCGGATGAGCGACACGATGCACTGGTCGTCCCAGACGAGGTGCCGCTGCACGGCCTCGCCGTCCGCCACGGCCTCGTCGCCGTGGCGCGCCGTGAACGGCCCCTCCTCGCCCGCCACGATCAGCGCCGGGTGCCACGCCTGCCGCGGCGACAGCTCCCCGTCGATGGCGAGGTGCAGCGTCGCCCGCATGTGGCGCGCCGTCGACTCCGCCCGCTCCACGTAGCGCCCGAACCAGAAGCAGCTGTCGGCGACGCGCGAGATCAGCCCCTGCGGCGCGTAGCGCTGCGGGTTGAAGCCGATGAGCGTCCCCTTCCGCGTCGTGCCGCCGCCCGCGCCCTGCCGCTGCGTCTGCCCGCCCTGCCGCTGCTCCTGCCCTTGTCCCCGGCCGTCGTCTGCGCTCATGACTGAAGCACCCACGTGTCCTTGGAGCCGCCACCCTGGCTCGAGTTCACGACGTACGACCCCTCGACGAGCGCCACCCGCGAGAGCCCGCCCGGCAGCACCCACGGCCCCTCGGACCCCGTCAGCACGTACGGCCGCAGGTCCACGCGCCGCGGCGCCACCGCGCGCTTCTCCGGGAGCCACGTCGGGCACGTCGACAGCTCGATCCGCGGCTGCGCGATGTAGCGCCGCGGCGTCGCCCGGATCCGCGCCGCGAACTCCTCGCGCTCGGCCCGCGTCGACTGCGGCCCCATCAACATCCCGTAGCCGCCGGCCTCGTCGACCGCCTTCACCACGAGCTCCTCGAGGTGCTCGAGCACGTACTCCCGATCGTCCGGCCGCAAGCACACATAGGTCGGCACCTGCCCGATGATCGGCTCCTCGCCGAGGTAGTAGCGGATCATGTCCGGCACGAAGGGGTAGACCGCCTTGTCGTCGGCCACCCCGTTCCCGGGCGCGTTGACGAGCGTCACGTTCCCGGCCGCCCACGCCCGCATGATCCCCTTCACCCCGAGCAGCGAGTCCGGCCGGAACGCCTCCGGGTCGAGGAACGCGTCGTCGATGCGCCGGTAGACCACGTGCACCCGCCGCGGCCCGCGCGTCGTCTTCAGGTACACGCAGTCGTCCGAGTCGACGTAGAGATCGCCGCCCTGCACGAGGTCGACGCCCATGTTCCGCGCGAGGAAGGTGTGCTCGAAGTACGCCGAGTTGTACTGCCCGGGCGTCAGCACCACCGTGCACGTGTCCTCGGGCGCGACCGGCGACACCGAGCGCAGCGTCTCCGCGAGCTGCATCGCGTAGACGTCGACCCGCCGCACGCGCGCCGCGTCCATCAGGTGCGGGAAGATCCGCTTCGAGAGCATCCGGTTCTCGATGACGTACGACACCCCCGACGGCGTCCGGACGTTGTCCTCGAGCACCAGGAAGGCCCCGTCCGGGTCGCGGATGAGGTCGATGCCGCCGATGTGCACGCGCACACCACCCGCGGGCTTCGTGTAGCGCAGCCTCGGCAGGTACCCCGTCGCGCCCAGGATGAGCTCGCCCGGCGCCGTCCCGGACGTCAGGATCCGCTGCTCCCCGTAGATGTCGTCGAGGAAGAGGTTCAGCGCGCGCGTCCGCTGCTCGAGCCCGCGCTCGACCGGCGCCCAGTCGCGCGCCGCGATCATCCGCGGGATGAGACAGAACGGGAAGATCTTCTCGGTGCCACGCGAGTCCTTGTACACGCTGAACGTGACGCCCTGGTTCAGGAGCGCCACCTCCGCGAGCCCCTGCGCGCGCTCGAGCTCGTCCGGCGTCATCGCGCCGAGCATCGCGAGCGCCGCGCGGAACTCGGGGCGCGCGGCCCCGTCGGCGCCGAGCAGCTCGTCGTATGCGCCGTCGAGCGCCGGATACCCCGCGAGGAGCCCGCTCGCCGCGGCGTCCGCGCCGGCAGCCCCCTGCCCTTCGACCGTCATCGCCGCCCCTCCTCTGCGCCGCGCCGCGCGTGAAGACCGTTCACAAACACCGCCCCGTCACCCGAGCGCCCGCGGCATCGGCCGGTCGAGCGGCAGCCGCCGGAGGTCGAGCGTCCACGGCGCGTCCGGGTGCGCGCTCGCCTGGAGCGGCACCACCGGCCACGGCGTGTGGTGGTCCACCGTGAAGCGCTGCGCCCGCCGCGCCGCCGCCTCGAACCGCGTGAGCGGCGGCTCGTCGAACGCGCGCCCCTCCGGGTGCCACACGTGGTACGCGCAGCCGCCGAGCGCGCGCTGCCCCCAGGTGTCGATGACCTCGAGGCGGATCGGGTGGTGGATCCCGATGTGCGCGTGCAGGCTGTGCGCCGGCGCCCACGCGCGGAAGCGCACGCCGCCCACGAACACGCCCGCCTCGGGCGTCGCCTGGAGCGGCAGCGTGTAGCCGTTCACGAGCACGAGGTGCCGCTCCGGCACGAAGCCGCGCACCCGCACCTCGATGCGCTCCATCGACGAGTCCACGTAGCGCGACGTCCCGCCGGCCGTGAGCTCCTCGCCGAGGACGTGCCACGGCTCGATGGCGTTCCGCACCTCGAGCGTCACGTCGCCGGCCTGCAGGCGCCCGACGAGCGGGCAGCGGAGCTCCACGAACGGCCGGTAGCCGTCGGCCGGGAGCGGCACCCCGCGCGCCGCGAGGTGCGCGAGCACGTCCTCCATGTCGCGCCACAGGTTGTAGGGCAGGAGGAAGCGGTCGTGCAGCGCCTGCCCCCAGCGGATGAGCGGGTGGTGGTAGGGCTCGGCCGCGAACGACGCGACGATGGCGCGCACGAGCAGCATCTGCGCCACGACCATCCGCGGGTGCGGCGGCATCTCGAAGGCGCGGAGCTCGACGATCCCCTGCCGCCCGTACGGGGTCTGCGGGTCGAAGAGCTTGTCGATGCTGACCTCGGCGCGGTGCGTGTTGCCGGTCATGTCGACGAGCAGGTGCCGGAAGAGCATGTCGGCGAGCCACGGCGGCGGTCCGTCGGGGTCGAGGTCCTTCCGGAACGCGCGGAGGAGCGCGATCTCGAGCTCGTAGAGCGTCTCGTGGCGCGCCTCGTCGACGCGCGGCGCCTGCGACGTGGGCCCCACGAAGAGCCCCGAGAACAGGTACGACAGCGACGGGTGGTGCTGGAGGAAGGTCAGGAGGCTCGCGAGCAGGTCGGGCCGCTTGATGAACGGGCTCTCGAGCGCCGAGCGCCCGCCGAGCGTGATGTGGTTCCCGCCGCCGGAGCCGGCCATGCGGCCGTCGACGAGGTACTTCTCGGCGTGGAGATCGCTGTGGAGCGCCGCGTCGAAGACGTGCCCGACGAGCGCGTCGTAGTCGCGCATCGAGGCCGTCGGCGGCACGTTCACCTCGATGACGCCCGGGTCCGGCGTCACCGAGAAGCGCGCGGCGTCGGGCGACGACGGCGGCCCGTAGCCCTCGAGGCGCACGTCCCGGCCGACGCGGGCGCGCGCCCGGTCGAGCGCCGCGACGAGATCGACGAAGCGATCGAAGCTCGGGAGCGGCGGCAGGAAGGCGTAGACGTGCCCGTCGCGCACCTCGACCGTGAGCGCCGTGCGGACGCCGGTCAGCACGCGCCCCGCGGCCGTCGACGGGGCGACGAAGTGGGCCTGGGCGTCGTCGTCGCCACCCCGACGCGGATCGGGCGGGACGACCGCCGGCTCCGCGACGGGCGGCGGCGCGATACCCGCGCCGAGCGAGGCGAGCGGCAGCCGGAGCCCGGCGGGCGAGTCGCCCGGGAGCAGGTAGAGCTCGCCGCGCCGGAGCTGCCAGCGGTCGGTGAGCCAGCCGCCGTCGGCCGCCGGCGTGAGCGGGAGCACGTAGGCCACGACCGCGCCGACGCCGCGGGTCAGCACGCGCGCGAGGCGCCGCCGCTCCTCGGGGTCGTCGAGGTCCGCCTTCGTGAGGTCGACCCCGACCGGCGCGCGCGACTCGGCCTGGATGGTCTCCCACGGGTCCTCGTAGGCGGCGTGGAGCCCGACCTGCACGCCGAGCTCGGCGGCGAGCGCCTCGGCGAGGTCGCGCGAGGCGCCGTCGGGGGCGTCGCCGCGGGCGAGCTTCGCGCGCTCCGGCCAGATCGGGGCGCCGTCCTTGCGCCCGATGACCTCGATCGCCCAGCGCGGGAGGCTCTCGCCGGGGTACCACTTGCCCTGCTTGTGGAGGACGGCCGCGCCCGGCGCGAGGCGCCGCTCGAGCTCCGCGACGAGCTTCAGCGCGAGCTCGTGCTTGTGCGCGCCGAGGGCGGCGCCGTTCCACTCGGGGAGCTCGGTCCTGTCGCGCGCGTTGAAGGTCGGCTCGCCGCCCATCGTGAGGTGCACGCCGTGCGCGCGGAGGTGCGCGTCGACCGCGTCGCCGGCCGCCTGGAGCGCGTCCCAGACGGGGTCTGTGTAGGGCGTCGTCGGGCGGATCTCGTGCCCGAGGCGCCCGATGACCATCGAGAAGGAGACCTCGCTCGCGCCGGTGTCGCTCGTGCCCTCGAGGGGCGAGGCGAGCGCGGGCGTCGACGCGCCGCAGAGCGGGATGTGCCCCTCGCCGCACAGGAGGCCGCTCGTCGCGTCGAGGCCGACCCAGCCCGCGCCCGGGAGGTAGACCTCGCACCAGGCGTGGAGGTCGACGACGTCGCGCGAGACGCCCTTCGGCTGGTCGGGGAGCATGCCCTCGTCGACGAGCTGGATGAGGTAGCCCGAGACGAAGCGCGCCGGGAAGCCGCGGCGCCGGAGGAGGGTCATGAGGAGCACGGCGCTGTCGCGGCAGGAGGCGTGGCCGGCGGTGAGGCACTGCTCGGGGGTGTAGACGCCGATCTCCTCGCGGATCACGTAGCGCACGCGCGCGTTGACGGCGCGGTTGAGCTCGGTCACGAGCGTGACGGTCGGCCCCGAGGTCGGGAGCTCCGCGTCGAAGGCGTCGAAGAGGGGGCCGCGCGCGAGCGCCGGGTCGTCGAGGCCGAGGAACGGCCGGAGCTCCCGCGCGAGCTCCGGCGGGTACTTGAAGGGGGCGTTCTCGGCGTACTCCTCGACGAGAAAGTCGAAGGGGTTCACGGGGTTCACGTCGACGACCAGCTCGACGAGCACGTCGAGCGCGTCGAGCCCGCGGTCGGCCGGGAAGTGCACGCGCGCGACGTGGTTCCCGTACGGGTCCTGCTGCCAGCGCAGGTGGTGGTCCTGGGTGATCTTCAGCCGGTACGCCTCGACGCGGGCGCGCGTGTGGGCGGCCGGCCGGAGGCGGAGCGTGTGGGCGCCGAGGTGAGCCGGGGTCGGGTAGGCGTACCGGCTCGCGTGCTGGAGGAGGAGGCGCATTCGGTGAGGCTCGCTTTCGAACGTTTCGCGGAGATTTCGGGGGCGTGTCTCCGGCGAGCCGATTGTAATGGGGTTCCGGAGCGCGCGCGAGAGCCCCTCCGCGCGACGCGTTCGACCCGCGGAGACGCGCCGTGGAGCCCGCGCGAACGGGCCCCACGACGCGCGCCCAGGCCCGCGGGCTACGGCAGGAGCGCGGCCGCCAGCGTGTCGAGCACCTCGGCCTGAGCCGCCGTCAGCGCGCCGCCGGCCACGGCGCCGTGAAGGGCGTTCCGGAACGCGCCGATCTTCCCGGCCAGCGCGTTGTCGTTGCCCTTGTCGAAGGCCGCTTCCGCCGCCCGAAGCTTGGCGACGAGCCCGCTCGTGCTCGGCGCGCCGTCCGCGAAGCGCTCCGTCAACGTGACGAGGCTGTCGAAGGTCACGAGGACCTCGTAGCTCCCGGTCACGAGCCGCACGTTGCCCGCGAGGTCGGTGGCCTCCGCGCTCACCGCGTGGCTCCCGAGCCCGAGGCTCCACGCCGGGGCGTCGACCCGCGGCGCGCCGCACTCGGACGACGCGATCCCGCTGAGCGCGTCGCTCGCCTCACACCCGACGACCACCTGCTCGTCGACCGTGTAGGCGCGGAGCCCCGACAGCGTCACCTCGGGCAGC
This sequence comes from Deltaproteobacteria bacterium, assembly GCA_020632715.1. Taxonomy (GTDB): domain Bacteria; phylum Myxococcota_A; class UBA9042; order PHBI01; family PHBI01; genus JACKFA01. The sequence goes on along the minus strand of JACKFA010000010.1, from coordinate 310,328 downwards.
GTCAGGTCGACATGGACCGTCGCCGGCGCGCTGACCGCCTGGTTCGTCGCGCCGTCCTCCGCCGTGAGGGTGACCGTCGTCACCCCCTCGAGGCTCACGGTGTAGGCCGTCGTCGTGAGCGCGAGGTCGAGCGGCGGGACATCCTCCGCCCCCGCGGCCACGACGGTGAGCCGCGCGAGGCCGGAGCCGCCGGGCTCGTCGCTCGCGACCACGCTCACGTCGACGGGCGCGTTGTACCAGCCCGCCGGCGCCGTCGCCGTCACGACCGGCGGCGTGCGGTCGATCCGCACCTCCACCGGGATCTCGGCCGCGGCGTGCCCCACGCGGTCGACCGCGCTGAGCCAGAGCGTCGTGATCCCCTCGGCGCTGACCGTCACCGTCGCCGTGTCGGCGGCGACGCTCGACGTCGCGAACGCCCCGGCCCCCTCGGCCCGGACCACGAGCTCCGCGACGCCACTCAGCGCGTCCGCCGCCTGGAGCGTCACGTCGACGTCGGTGTTCCGCCACCCGTCGGCCGCGAGCGCCGCGACCTCCGGCGGCGTCCGGTCGATGCGCGCGACCGCCGTCACCGGGGCGCCGGCGTTGCCCGCCACGTCCGTCGCGTACGCGGTCACGGCGGTCTCGCCCTCGGCGCCGATGGTGACCGCGCCGCTCGCCCCGGAGAGGCTCACGGGCGGCGTGTTCTCCGCCCCGCTCAGCGCGTAGCTCAGGCTCGCCACGCCGGACAGGTCGTCGCTCGCCGCGAGCGAGATCACCGCGCGGTCCGCCTGCCAGTCGCTCGGCCCGGACGCGGTCGTCGTCGGCCCGGCGAGGTCGATCCGCACCGTGAGCGTCTTCGGCGCCTCGGCGTTCCCGGCCCGGTCGGTCGCGAAGTAGGTCACGGTCGTCTCCCCGGCCGCCGCGACGTGGACCGTCGCGAGCGACCCGGCGTACACCGTCGCGGGCGCGGCCCCCGCCCCGGTCAGGGTCACCGTGAGGTGGTCGACGCCGCTCACCGCGTCGAGGGCCCGCAGGCTCACGTCCACCGCGCGCTTCTGCCAGCCGAGAGGGCCCGCCGCCGTCGTCGTGGGCGGCGTCGTGTCGGTCCAGCCGGTCACTGGCTCCTCGTCGTCGGCCGGCGTCACCCCGATGTCCTGGACGGCCGGCTCGAGGGCGTTCACGAGGTCCGCGATGGCGGCCCCTGGCGCGTTCAAGTCGAGGGCGACCGAGGCCTCGTGCCGCTCACCCGCGAGCTCGAACACGACGACGATCGTCAGGTGCCCGCTCCCGAGGCTCTGGAGGCCCGCGTCGAAGCTGGCCGACACGATGTTCACGAGCGAGTCGAGCGCGCGGTCCTTCAGCCAGTCGAAGAGCGTCTGGAGCTGCGCCGTCACCGAGGTCGCCGCGGCCAGGGTGCGCGAGGCGAGGTTCAGCGCCGCCTCGAGCCCGCTGCGCGTCGCCATCAGCGCGAGGATGCGCGGATCGAGGCTCGGGTCGGCCAGCGCCAGCGCGGCCGCGCGGGCGGCGTCGAGCGCCGCGAGCACCTCGTCGTAGGCCGCCCGCCGCTGCGCGAGGAGCGTGTTCAGCCCGGCGAGCGCCTGCTGGATCTCCTGGTCGAGCGCCGTCAGCGCGCTCCGGGCGACGTCGAAGGCTCCCTGCGCGGCGGCGAGCGCGCCCTGCGCGGCCGTGTACTGGGCGAGGAGCGCCGCGCGCGCGGCGGCGTACGGCCCCGCCGCGAAGAACCTCCGCACCGGGTCGAGGCCGTTGTACCAGCGGTCGAGCGCCTGGATCGCGCCGAGCGTCTGCGCGACCACGCCCTTGGCCGTGTCGAGCGCCCGCTGCGCCGCGTCGAGGGCGCCCTGGGCGGCCGCCCGGACCGGCGCGTAGTAGCGGTTCACGTCGCCGATCTGGTCGAGCGCGTCGTTCACGAGCGCGGCCGCCGCGCTGGCCGCCGCCTCCGCCGCGCCGAGGACCTCGGCCGCGGCCTCGCGCTCGATCCGGATGGCCTCGTAGGTGGCGGCGATGACGACGTCGAGGTCGTCGAGGGCCGACTGCGCGAGCCCGAGGCCGGTGACGGCGACGTCGCGCGCGAGGCTCGCCGCGTCGAGCGCCGCCTGCAGCTGCGCCGTCAGCAGGTCGTCGAACGCCCCGAGGAAGTCGGCGTCCAGGGTCCCGTGGGCCGTGATCCCGGCGTGCCCGTCGATGCTCAGGTCGAGCGTGGCGCTGCCGAGGCCGAAGGCCGGCCACGCCGCGGCGACCGTGCCCGTCACCCGGCCCCCGCCGAGCGTCAGCGCGACCGCGCTCGCGCCGAGCCCGGGGACGTCGAGCTCGGTCCTGCCGCGGAGGTACGTGCCGTAGACCATCACGTCGGTCGCGGTGAACGCGACCCCGGCGGCGTTCAGGTCGCCGTGGAAGGTCCCGTGCGGCATGTGGTTCGCGTCGATCCCGACGTCCTGCGCCGAGAGCGTGCCGAGGCCCGGCACCGTGACGAGCCCCGAGCCGTTGAGCCCGCTCGCGTCGAGCTCGAGCGACAGGTCGAGCGCGAACCCGAAGAGGTCGACCGTCCCCGCCACGTGCCCGCCCACGGCGAGCCCGGGGCCGAGGTCGAGGAGCGCGTCGACGTGCTGACCGGCCACGCTGACCGTCGCGGCGCCGATCATCGCGCCGTTCGGCGCGAGCGCGAGGTCGGCGCTCGCGAAGGTGACGCCGTAGATCACGAGGTCGCCCTGGAACGTGCCGCTCAGGCGCCCGCTCGCCGCGAGCAGGAAGTGCACGTCGGCCGTGACGGGCCCGAAGGCGAGCGCGTGATCGAAGCGGAGCCCCGCGTCGGTGATGACGCCGCCGGCGCCCTCGAGCGTGCCGAGCGGGCCGCCGCCGATGACGCCGTTCCAGGTGCCGGAGACCACGTGGCCGCCGCCGTCGACGGCGAACGTCGCGGCCACGAGGCCCCCCTGCGGCAGGAGCAGGTAGCCGCTCCCGGCGAACGCGCCGTCGGTCTCGATGGCGCCGTCGAAGTCGAGCACCTCGAAGCCCGCGACGAACGGGGGCGCGAGCGGCAGGAAGGCGGCGTCCCAGTTCTTGACCGAGAGATCCGCGAGCGAGCGGCCGCCCGAGACCTCGCCGGAGAGGACCACCTCGACCCCCTCGCCGATGCTGAGGCCGAGGCCGACCGAGGCGCTGACCGGCAGCGAGACCTGGAAGAGCGGCTCCCCCTGCTCCTCGTCGTACACCGCGGGGAAGGCGGCGAGCAGAAGCGAGCTGAGCTTGAAGAGGCCGCTCACGTTGACGCCGAACCCGAGCGAGGCGGTCACCTCGGCGCCGATGTCGATGGTCGCGCCGGCCCCCTTCGTGACGCGCACGATCGCCTCTTGGAAGAAGCGCCGCGCGAGGGTGAGCCCGGCCTCCTCCTGCGCGTCGAGCCAGCTGCTCGCGGCGTTGCGCAGGATGTCGACGTCCCCGTCCCGCGCCGCGAGCGCGGCGCCGAGGACGAGCCCGAGGCTCCCGTCGGCGCTCGTGAGGAACGCGTCCACGAAGATCCCGTACGGCACGTTCTCGAGGCCGACGCGCAGGTTCGGGCCGTTGAAGTCGATGCCGACGCGGAAGGCGTCGAGCGCCTCGACCGCGATGTCGCGCAGATCGCCCGCGGTCGGGCGCGGCGGGGCGGACGTCGCGTGCGTCCCGGCCGGGAACGGCAGGTTCAGCCAGTCGGCCACCCCGGCGCTGGCGGCCTTCGCGTCGAGCAGCGCCCGCAGGCTCAGCGTCGCGCCGTTGATGAGCGCGTTCGCGATGGTCTCGCCGACCTTCTCCGGCTCGGGGAGGAACGCGTCGAGCAGATCGCCCACGTCGAGATCGAGGGTGTAGTCGTAGACCGGGATGTGGCGGGGCGCGTCGTCGGACGGGTCGCTGCCGCCGCCGGTGCCGCCGAGCGCGCCGTAGCCCGAGTAGATCCCGAGCTCGAAGGTGCCGAGGTACTCGTAGAGCTCGGTCAGCGCGGTCGTCCCGATCTCCCGGGCCCACGCGACCCAGGCGCCGGCGTTGTCGCCGAGGACCTGAGAGAGATCCCCCGCCGCGACGGCGCTGTACATGACCCCGATCTGATGGCCCGTGCCGAGGCCATAGCGGATGGCGTCTTCGAGGACCGCGACCGGCACGTCGGCCAGCGCCGCGAGGTCCGCCGTCACGTTGAAGGACATCTCGGCGTAGAGGACGCTCAGGAACGTGTCCCAGACGCCCAGGCCGAGCGTCGCCGTCGCGGCGACGGAGAACGTCAGCTCGGCGCTCCCCTCGCCGCGGCTCTCGAGCTCCGAGTGGAGCCGCGCGAGCCCGGCCGCCACGATCTGCGCGGCCTGACCGGGGCTCGGCGCCTCGCCGGGCGCGAGGCCGAGGGCGTCGGCGGCGTCGAGCATGGCGAGGTTCGCCGCGCCGAGGACCTCCACCGCGATGTTCGGGCGGAGCTTCAGGCTCAGGTTCACGGTGCCGCCGACCTCGGCCTCGAGGATGTCGTCGAAGGTGAGCTTCATCCCGAGCGAGAGGGTCCCCTCGAGGACCTGCGTCGCCGGGTCGTTCTCGACGAAGCGCGTCTGCAGCCAGTGGCCGTTGGCCTCGGCGTAGAGGACGCCCTCGAAGGTGATGGCCGGGACGGCGAAGAGGTGCCCGTCGACGAGGTCCGGGGCGAGCACGGCGCGGTTCTGGAGCGAGGCGCGGAGGTTCGCGATGTCGACGAAGGCGGTGACGGCGCCCGTCGGGTTCGCGAAGTTCGGGCCGCGCTGGCCGCAGAGCTGCTGCGCGGAGCTGACGCCGATGGTGAGCCGGATCCCGGCGGGCCCGACGAGGGTCGCGCACGCCGAGACGCCGTTGTCGCGCGCCGACAGGAGCAGACGCCCGAACGGCACCGCGACGCTCACGTCGGGCGCGTCGTGGCCGAGGATGTCGCGGATCCCCTGGAGTAGCGCGATGGCGCCGCTCGCGTCGACGCTCTCGAGCAGCGTCGACGGCGCGCCGGTCACGGTGAACGCGTCGGCGAGGGGGCCGGTGACGTCGCCGTGGAACGCGTCGCTGAGCGCGCCCATGAGCGGGACCTCCCCGTCCTGCAGCCCCGCGAGGAGCGCCTGGCCGAGGGTGATCGCGCCGCTGAGCGGCCCGCCGTCGGTGAGCCCGGCCACGAGGTCCGTGAGCGCCGGGGGCACGGCCCCGAAGCCGCCGAGCCCGCCCGTGCCGAGCGGGATCCCGCCCTGCGCCCGCGCGGGGGCGACGCCTCCGCACACGAGCAGGGCCGCGGCGGCGAGGCCGCTGAGGGAGGTGGACAGAGCGACGACGCGGCCGCGGAGGCCACGACGCCGGGACCTGGCGCCGCTTTGGGCGCCGAGCTGGAGAGGTTGGGTGTGCATGGACACCCACTACGCCACGCCCGGTGGCCCCTCAACGCTCGGAGGGCGTTCCAAACATTTGTTTGCCCGGCCTGGGAGGAGGCCGAGGCGCCCGGCTACTTCCCGCCGAAGCCGCCCTGATCGCCCGCCGGCGGCGGGGTCGTGGGCTGGGCCGGGGCGGCGCCGCCGAGCTTCCCGCCCGGCGTCGGCTGCGTCGGGGCCGGGGCGACCGGCGCGCTGCCGAGCTTGCCGCCGGGGGCCGGCGGCGGGGCGGCGGTCGAGCCCGCCGGCTGCCCGGGGGTGCCCGTGCCGCCGAGCTTCGAGCCGGGCTGCGTGTTCGTCGGCGCGGGCGCCGGCGCGAGCGACGTGAGGTAGGCGTCCATGCGGCGGTTGAGCGCGATCATCGCGTTCACGCCGTCCTCGCCGCTCTTCTGCGAGGCGGCGGCCATCTCCTGGGCGAACTCGGCCTTCTTCGCGTCGATGCCGGGCTTGAGCGCCGGCTGCTTCGTCGCGAGCGAGTCGAGCTTGTCGATGGTGGTCTTGTAGCGGGCGACCTGCCCGTCCATGGTCGGCGGCCCGCAGGCGGCGACGGCGAGGGCGAGGACGGCGGTCACGAGGAACGAGACGAGGGCGTGCGTGCGACGCATCGGGGCTCTCCTGGTCAGGGGCTGTCGGCTTCGGTCGACGAGTGGGGGGTCAGAGGACGTCGGCGTAGGCGCCGTAGGTGTCGCGCTCGAGGTCGTCGGCGGCCTTCGCGACCCAGTAGAGGGCCTTCGTGACCTCGGTGATGTCGGACGAGCGGTCGAGCATGGCGTGGAGCACGATCACGTCGTTGCCCTTCACCGCGACGCGCCCGTAGGTGAGCTGCATGTTGAGGCGGAGGAGGCCCCACGGGTCGTTCTTCGCGTTGACCTCGGCCGCCTTGGACCAGATGAACGCGGCCGGCTCGCGATCGCCGTCGTAGGCCATCGAGATCGTGACGAGCTGCGTCCGCCCGGGGACGGTCACGACCTCCACGCGGAGCTCGCCGCTCGGCTGCTGCTGGCTCGGCCAGCCCTTCATCGACGCGGCCTGCGCGGCCAGGGACAGGATGTTCATGAGCCCTCCGGGCGCCGCGTGGCGGGCGCCATCTCCGGAGGACTCTACCCGACGGTCGGGCGCAGGCAAGCCCACCGCGGGAGACCTCATCGCGAGGAAAATGCGACAGCCCGTTGACTGTCGCATTTCAGTGTCGCATTTTGTCCTCGATGAGCGACACCCCCCAGACGCCGGATGACGCGACCGCCTACTCGGTCGGCGAGCTCGCCGATCTCGGCGGCGTGTCGCGGCGCACCGTGCGGTACTACGTGCAGCGCGGGCTCCTGCCCGCGCCCGAGGGCCTCGGGCGCGGCGCCCACTACACCGCCGAGCACCTCGCGCGCCTCGTCCGGATCCGCGAGCTCCAGGAGGGCGGCGTCGCCCTCGACGACATCGCCCGCCACCTCGACCACCCGCCGACCGCGGTCCCGACCGCCAAGGTGACAGCGGGCTTCGCCAACGTGACACCGCTGGAGACGCCGCCCGCGCCGATCCCGGCCCCGCCCGTGGCGGACGTCTGGCGCCGCCTGACGCTCGCCGACGGTGTCGAGATCCACGTCCGCGCCGGCGCCCTCGACGAGCGCCACCTGCGGGCCGTCCTCGACGCCGCGCGCGCCGCGCTGCCGCCCGACGGCGCGAGCGAGCCCGCGCGCCGCGGCGCGGCGACCACCGAACCCGAGAGAGCGACGACGACAGCGACCCCAGAGCGAGAAGGAGACGACCGATGACCCACGCGACAGCCTCCCACGAGCCCCCTCCGAACGCCGGCCTCTTCGGCCCCGCCGGCGCCGTCCCTCTCGAGGCCGTCGCCATCGAGGCGGTCCTCGACGGGCCCGCGCTCGACGTGGCCGTCCGCCAGCGCTACCGCAACGACGGCGCCGGCCCCATCGAGGCGGTCTACCTCTTCCCGCTCGAGGAGGGCGCGGCCGTCCGCGGGTTCTCCGCGACGCTCGGCGACGGCACCGTCGTCGACGGCGTCGTCGAGGAGCGCGAGCGCGCCTATGAGCGCTACGACGACGCCATCGCCGAGGGGCACACGGCCTTCCTCCTCGACCAGGAGCGGCCGAACGTCTTCACGGCCTCCATCGGCAACCTGCCGCCCGGCGAGCGCGTGGAGGTCCTGATCCGCTACGTCGCGCTCGCGCGCCCCGAGGGCGACGCCGTGCGGGTGCAGATCCCGACCACCGTCTCCCCCCGCTACACGCCGGCCGCCGCGACGCCCGAGGTCGGGCAGCCCGACGCCGAGAAGCTGAACCCCGAGCGCCGGGACGAGGTGCCCTACGGCCTCTCGCTCCGGCTCGACGTCCGCGAGGCCGTCTCCGAGGTCGACTCGCCGAGCCACCCGGTCCGCGCGCGCCTCGGCGCGGGCGGCGCCACGGTCGAGCTCTCGGCGCCCTCGACCGCGCTCGACCGCGACGTGGTCATCCTCGTGACGCCGGCCGCGGCCCGCGCGCCGCGGGCCCTCGCCGCCCGCGAGGCGGACGGGACGCGCGTCGCGATGGTCGCCTTCAACCCGGACCTCGAGGCGGAGGCCGGCGGCTCCGAGGTCGTCTTCGTCGTCGACTGCTCGGGGTCGATGGGCGGGGAGTCCATCGCCCAGGCGAAGCAGGCGCTCGAGCTCTGCGTGCGCGCGCTCGGCGAGGGCGACACGTTCAACGTGATCCGCTTCGGCTCGCGCTTCGAGGCGCTCTGGAAGGAGTCGCGGGCCTTCGACGCCGCGTCGCTCGAGCACGCCGTCAAGGAGATCCGCGGCATGGACGCCAACCTCGGCGGGACGGAGATCCTCGCGCCACTCCAGTGGCTCCTCGACCGCCCGGTGGACGCGACGCGGCCGCGGCAGGTGCTGCTCCTCACGGACGGGCAGGTCTCGAACGAGGCGCAGGTGCGCGAGCTCGCGGCGAGCCACGCCGCGACGACGCGGATGTTCACGTTCGGGATCGGCATGGGCGCGAGCGAGGACCTCGTGCGCGGCGTGGCCCGCGTGTCGCGTGGCGCCTGCGAGATGATCTACCCGGGCGAGCGGATCCCGCCCAAGGTGCTCCGCATGTTCCGCCGCGTCCGCACGCCGGCGCTCACCGACGTGCGGATCGACTGGGGCGGCCTCGCGGTCGAGCAGGCGCCGACGTCGGTCCCGCCGGTGTTCGTGGGCGACCAGCTCGTGGTGCTCGCCCGCTTCGAGCAGGGCGGCGGCGAGGTGACGGTCACGCTCAGCGCCGGTGAGCGGCGCTGGCCGGTGCAGCTCGACCTCGAGCGCGCCCCCGAGGGCGGGGCGCTCCCGGCGCTCTGGGCGCGGGAGACCATCCGCGAGATCGAGGACCGGATGGACGGCGTCACGGGCTCCCGCCAGCAGCGGCGCAGCGCGAACGAGAGCCGCCGCGAGCGCCTCGTCGTGCTCGGGAAGCGCTACGGGCTCGTCTCCTTCGCGACGAGCTTCGTGGCGGTCCACCGGCGCGCCGACGCGGACCGGGTGACGGGCGAGCCGACGCTCGTGCGCGTGCCGATCGCGCTCACCCACGGCTGGGGCGGCGCGAGCCGGGTCGTCGCGAGGAGGGCGCGCGGCGCGGGCGGCGACCTCGCCCCGCCGGCGCCGCCGCAGCCGATGATGGTGCCGGGGTCGATTCCGACGCCGCGGCGCGCGCCCTCCCCGGGCGCGGTGCCCATCGCCGCGTCGGCGGGGCAGGGCGGCTACGGCGACAAGACGATGTACATCGCGGCCTACGACGCGATGCCGTCGGAGCCGGCGCCGAGGAGGGCGCGCGAGGAGAGCGAGAGCGAGGGGGGCTTCGTCGCGCGCGCGCGCGGGCTCTTCGCCGCGAAGAAGCGGGCGAAGCGTGAGCTCGCCCCGCCCGTCGAGCTCAGCGCGGAGAGCGACGAGGCCCTCGACGGCGCGACGTTCGACGGCGACGCCTTCGGCGGCGGCGGCGACCACCTCTTCGCCCTCCTCGTGACCCAGGAGGCCGACGGCCGCTTCCGGCGGAGCCCGGCGCTCGACGCGTGGCTCTCGCCCGAGGCGCGCGAGCGGCTCGCGGCGGCCGCGGCGAAGCACGGCGAGGACCTCGTGGTCACCGCGATCGTCGTGGCGCTCCTCGCCCGCGACGCCGCGGACCGCGTCGACGAGTGGCGCCCGGCCGTCGACAAGGCGCGCCGCTGGCTCGCGAGCCAGGGCGCGTCCTTCGACGCCGCGGCGGTCCTCGGCTGAGGAGGCCGTGACGAGCGCGCGCCGGCGGCACGACATACACCTCGTAGACGACTCGAGCGACGACGTGGGTTGACCCTCCGCGCGGCGGGATGCTACGCCGGAAGATGGGGTGCTCACGGCCATCCTGCCCGAGCCCCGGGAGCGCGATGATGTGCCGCCGACCGATCTCCGAGGCCCACCTCCTCGTCGCGCTGTGCGCGCTCGGAGCCGCCCTGCCCGCCCCCGCCGCGCGCGCCGCGTCGGGGGCACCGGACCTCGACGCCGCGCCGCCGCTCTCGGTCGCTCCGGCCGACCTGCTCGCCGTCGCGAGCGCGTCGCCGGCGCCCACCGACGCCGACGCCGACTACCTCCTCGCCGCGACCGCGCGCCACTGCGACGACGCCGGGCTCTGCGTCGTCGAGCGCCACACCATCGTGCGCCTCGTCACCGACCGCGCGACGAGCAGCTTCGCGACGACCGACGTCTCCTGGAAGCCGGGCTACGCGGACCGCCCGACCCTCCGCGCGCGCGTCGTCGATGCCCATGGGGTCGCCTACGAGGCCGATCCCCGGACCATCACCGACCAGCCCGTCCAGGCGCACGATGACATCTACACCGACCTCAGGAACCTCGTCGTCCCGCTCCCGCACGTCGGCCCGGGCGCCATCGTCGAGACCTGGTCCCAGGTCCGCGAGACGAAGGCCGACCACGCGAGCGGATGGTTCTTCCTGACCACGATCGGCACGAACAACCGCGTCCGACGGCGCGTGGCCGTGGTCGACCTCCCCGGCGACCGGGCGCCGACGTGGCGGGTCCTGGGGCCGCCGCTCCCGAAGGCCCTCGAGCCGCGCGTGAGCCGCGCGGGCGGGCGCGTGACCATCCGCATCGACGGGCCTCCCCCACGCCGCGGCTACTGGATCGGGAGCCCGCCGTCCGCACCGTCCTGGTCGGTCTTCGCCGTCACGACGACGCCCTCGTGGGCTGCCGCCGCCGACGAATACGCCGACGTCATCGAGGGCGTGCTCGGCGCGCCTCCGGACGCCGCTGACGGCGTCGCGACCGACATCCCGGCGCTCGCCGCGTCGATCGCCGGCGACGCCACCGCGCCGGCCGACATCATCGCGCGCGTCCACGGGTGGATGGCGGAGCACCTGCGCTACACCGGGGTCGCCCTCGGGGACGCCGCCTGGGTGCCGGTCAAGCCGAGCGCGGCCATCGCCCGTGGCTACGGCGACTGCAAGGACCTCGCGACGCTCTTCGTCGCGCTCCTCCGCGCGCGCGGCGTCGCGGCCGACGTCGCGCTCGTGCGCTCGAACAACGACCTCGATCCGCGCGACGATCTCCCCGGGCTCGGCTGGTTCGACCACGCCATCGTCCACGTGCCGGGGAGCGTTGCTGCCACCTGGGTCGACGCGACCGACCCGTTCTCGCGCCCGGGCGTCCTCTCGCCGCGCCTCTCGGGCCGGCCGGCGCTCGTCGCGCGGCGCGGCGTCAAGGCGCTGACGCGCCTCCCCGAGAGCTCGGACGCGACCTTCTCCGAGACGCGCGAGGTGCACCTCGTGCTCGACGGGCCCGCGCGCATCGTCGAGCACGACGAGGCGAGCGGGAGCGCGGGCGGCAGGCTCCGGAGCTGGTGGAAGCACCTCGGCGAGCGCGATCTCGACGCGGCGCTCCTCGCCTACGCGCGCGACCTCGGGACGGTGAAGCGCGCCCACGGCGAGGCCAGCGGCGTGAAGCCGGTCGCGGATCCGGTGCGCATCGACGTCACCGCGGAGGGCGTCGAGGAGTGGGGGCTCGAGCAGGGTCAGGGCAGCCTCGAGCTCCGGCCGGTCGGAGCGCTCGAGGCGTTGCCGGGCACGCTCAAGGCGACGTTCGACGACACGACGCCAGCGAGCCGGGAGTGGCGCGACAGCTGGCTCGCGCGCACGACGCCGATCGACCTCGGCAGCACCGGGAGGTCGACTGTCACGTGGCGCGTGCTCCTCCCTCCAGGGGTCGAGCCCGCGGGCGACATCGCCGTGCCCGAGGGCTTCGCCGTCGGCCCGGTGAAGCTCGCCGTGACCACGACGCGCGAGGCGCACGCGGTGACGCTGAGCTACGAGCTCACCATCACCTCGCGCGAGCTCGCGGCGACGGACGCGAAGGCGCTGAACGACGCGCTCGTCGCGTTCGGCGAGGCGGAGGTGCCGCGGCTGACGCTCCGGCCGGTCGTGGACGGGCTCGCCGAGAAGGGCGACGTGGGCGGCCGCCTCCGCGTGGCCCACGCGCTCCACGAGGCCGCGCCGCGCGAGCTCACCACCCTGCGCTGGCTCTTCGACGCCGAGGAGGCGGCCGGGTTCTTCGCGGCGACGACCGAGGTCGCGCGCGCCATGGTGGCGCTGGCGCCGGACGACGCGCTGTCGCAGTTCTACCTGGGCTACGCGCTGTTGCGCGACGAGCAAGGCCGCCCGTACCGGGCGGGCTTCGACCCGGCGGGCGCCGAAGCGGCGCTCGCGCGCGCGGTCGCGCTCGACCCGAAGCTCGCGGCGGCGCGCAGGACGCTCGTGGATCTCCTGATGCACGCGACGGACGGATCGGGGACCCTGGCGTTCCTCCCGGACCGCGTCGAGCGGGCGCTCGCGCTCGTCGATCCGGAGGACGCGGAGGCGGTGGCCCAGCACGCGTGGCTCCTCGCGAGCCGGCGGCGCTGGGCGGAGGTCCGGACCCTCATCGCCGACGCTGGCCAGGGGAAGGGGCTCGACGGGCTCGAGCTCGCCGCGGTGGCTGGAGGCGAGGGCGTGCCCGCGGGGCTCGCGTCGATCGACGGGCGCAACCTGTCGCCGGCCGAGCGGGCGAAGCTGCTGCACGTCGCCGCGATCGTCTCGATGGAGTTCGGTGAGCCTGCGGCCGCGGTCGGGCTCCTCGACGCGATGCCTGCGGCGGCCCAGCAGGCCGACCTGCGAGCGGTCTACGGGCGGATCCGCGACGCCATGGCGGCGCCGGCCGGCGAGGGCCCGTGCGCGGCCGCGATCGCCTGGTGGGCGGCGCTCGGCGAGCCCGACGCCCAGGAGCTCGCGGCGGCCTTGCCCGCGCGCTACGCGGACGCCATCCGCCCGTGGCACCTCGGGCTCGGCATGGTGACGCAGCGGCCGCGGGCGCTCCTCGCGGCGACGCACGGGGCGCCGAAGGCGGCGCAGCTCATGCGCTACGTGCTCCGCTGCACCTCGGAGCCGGCGGTGGGGCGGGTGACCGCGCTGTCCCTCAGCGCCGACCTCGGCGACGGGGTCCCGACCGGCCGCGCGTACGGCGTGGCGCTCGCCGGCGCGCGGAAGGGCGACCCGCCGACGGTGTTCCCGGCGACGTCGCTGTTCCTCGGGACGGAGGCGCTCGCGGCGCTCGACGCCAAGCGGGTCGGCGACGCGCGGGCGCTCCTGGCCGTGGCGTTCGCGGCGAGCTCGGCGGGGCCGGCGAGGCCGCTCATGGGCGCGCTCGGGGAGCCCGAGGACGGGTCGACGCTCGCCAAGCTCGGCGCGCGGGAGCTCGGCGCCATCGCGGCGACGCTCGCGCCGGAGGGGCCGCTCGCGGCGTCCGCGCGCACGCGGCTCGAGGCGGTGAGCGGGCCGGACGCGAAGAGCGCGGTGACGGCCGCGACGAGCGAGGCGCGCGTGCGCGCGCTGCTGGCCCTCGGCGCCTACACCGAGGCGTTCGCGGAGATGGACGTGCGGGACAAGCGCGGCGCGTCGAACACGGAGCTCGCGTCGCTCGCGCTCCTCCACGCGGAGCAGGGGGCGGCGGGGCTCGAGGGGCTCGTCGCCGCGGCCCGCGCCCACGGCGCCGACCGCCTCATGGTCGACTCCGCGGAGCTCCTGATGGCCCGGGGCGGCCCATCCTACGGCCCGCTGCGGCGCTCGCTCATCGAGCGCTACGGCGCGAACACGTGGCTCGGCGCCAACCTGCGCAACGGCGAGGCGTGGGACGCGCTCTTCGACGACGGGGCCGACCTGGGGGCGGCGCTCGCGGTGGTCGAGTCCATCCCGCGCCGCTCCGGGGGCGTCGAGCACACGCGAGCGGCGCTGCTCGCCGCGCTCGGGCACGGGAAGGAGGCGCGCGAGTCGCTCGTGACGTCGGCGGCCGACGGCGAGGTGGGGCAAGCCGCGATCGACGTCGTGCTCGGGCGCATCGCGCTCGCCTACGGCGTCGAGCCGCTCGCGCGCTGGTATTGGACGCGCGCGAAGGACCCGGCCGGCGCGAGCTCGGACCCGAGCTCCATCGGGAACCTCGCCGCCCACTGGCTCGCGAGCCTCGGGAAGAAGGCCCCGTGAGCGTGGGCCCGGGGCGGCATCCGCGACGCTGACGTCGGCTCCTTCGCCGTCACGGCCCCGCGGTGAGCGGCGAGGTCACGGTGACGTCGATGCAGGCGCCGCCGGGGACCGGGGTCGACACGAAGCTGTCGTCGACCGTGACCTCCACGAGCCGGAGCCCCGTGAAGCCGATGGTGACGGGCCCGAGCTCGACGTTCGACCCGGCCGCGAGGCTCATCGTCCCGGCGGACTGGAAGAACTGCCGCAGCGGGCCGCCGCCGTCGACGTCGACGAACGCGCGCACGCACTGGTTGCAGGTCTCGTAGTTGGCGTTCGCGCCCGTCGCGAGCGCGATGTTGTTGCCGGTCGCCGCGCTGTAGAACTCGAGCTGCAGGACGTCGGTGAAGTCCACGCCGGCGGCCCCCGCCGCGGTGATGTCGACGCCGTAGAAGTACGCGTCCGCCATGAACAGGTCGTCGCCGCCGATGGACACCTGGAGGCACGTCGGCGTGGGCGTGCAGGCGCCCCCGAGCGTGCAGGTCCCGGTGGCGCAGCCGTCGCCGCAGGTCCCGCCGCAGCCGTCGTCGCCGCAGACGTGGGCGCCGCAGGAGCCCGCGCAGGCCGGGCTCGACACGTCGACCGTGCCGTCGAAGCCGCCGCACGCGCCGCCCGGGACGAGCGTCGACTCCGCCGTGAGGTCGTCGATCGTCACCTCGGCGACCGTGAGGTCGGTCAGCGTCGCCGTGATGAAGTTGCTCCCGGGCGGCGTCGCGGCGTCGACGTAGAGCTCGCCCCCCGTCTGGAACATGGTCGCGGCCGCGTTCGTCCCGTCGTAGTCGCCGTAGAGGAACACGCACTGCGCGCAGGTCTGGTAGTTCAGGTTGTCCGCCGACCCGAGGTCGAAGGAGCCCGTGTCGCTCGTGTAGAGCTCGATCGAGAGCACGTCGTCGACGCCCGGGCTGCCGAAGCCGTAGTCGCCGGCGGCCGCGTAGGTGCCGCTGCCCTGGTAGGTGAGCTCCGCGTCGCTCACGTCGAGCTCGGCGCAGGGCTCCGGCGGCGGCGTCGCCAGCGTCGTCGGCGAGGTGAGCGCGTAGCAGGCGCCGCCCGCGACGGGCGTCGAGAGGAAGGTCTCGAAGTCGACGTCCGTCTCGCCGAGCGTCACGTCGGTGAGCGTGACGGTCAGGTCCGCGCCTCCCGGCGGCGTCGCCGGGTCGATCCGGAGCGTGCCGCCCGTCTGGAAGTAGATGGCGCTCGGCCCGGTCGCGCCGGTCGTGTAGTCGGCGAAGACGAGGAGGCACTCGGTGCAGTCGTGGTACTGCAGGTTCTCCGTGCTGCCGAGGTCGAGGTCGACGCCGGTCGGCGAGTCGTAGAGCTCGATCGAGGCGTAGTCGGGGACGCTCGGATCGCCGAGCCCGAAGTCGCCGTAGAGCTCGTAGACCGGGTAGTCCTCGTACTGCGCGAGCTCGCCCGTGAGGGTGAGCGTCCCGCACGTCGGCGTCACCGTGTCGCCGCCCCCGACCGTGTCGCTCGGCCCGGTGTCGCCGACGGCGGTGTCGGCGGGCGCGACCGTGTCCGTCGGCGCGACCGTGTCCGAGGGCGCGACGGTGTCCGACGGCGTCTCCGTGTCCGCGGGCGCGACCGTGTCCGAGGGCGTCTCCGTGTCCGAGGGCGCCACCGTGTCCGACGGCGTCTCCGTGTCCGCCGGCACGACCGTGTCCGACGGCGTCTCCGTGTCCGTCGGCGCGAGCGTGTCGTTCGGCGCGAGCGTGTCGTTCGGCGCGAGGGTGTCGAGCGGGATCCCGGTGTCCTGCGGGACGAAGATGTCGGCGCCGGTGTCGGCGGCGATCGTGTCCGCGCCGCCGCCCCCACCGCCCGGGTCGCTGCACGCGCCGAGGGCGAGGCCCGAGAGCGCGGCCAGGAGTGCGGTGGCGCTCAGGAGCGGGCGGAGCGGGCGGCGGGCGGCAGGCTGACTCGACGGGCGCATGGAGCGTCTCCTCCGGCGGGCGGAAGCGACCACGCTAGCGCCGTGCTCGACGCGCTGGAAGCGGATTCTCGCGCCCCCCGCGATCGCCCACGGGATCGCGCGCCTGCGGGACACTGCGCGCGCGGTCTTCGTGGCCCGCGAGCCCCCGGAAGCTCACTGCCTCGCGGTCAGCGGCGAGGTCACCGTCACGTCGATGCAGGCCCCCCCGGGGACCGGGGTCGACGTAAAGCCCCCGTCGAGCGTGACCTCCACGAGGCGGAGGCCCGTGAGCCCGACGGTGATCGGCCCGGACCCGACGTTCGAGCCGGAGGCGATGCTCATGGTCCCCGCCGACTGGAAGAAGAACCGGGTCGACGCGCCACCACCGGCGTCGACGACCGCCGTCACGCACTGGGCGCAGGTCCCGTAGTTGGCGTTGCTCCCCGTCGCGAGGTCGATGCCGTTGCCCGTCGCGTCGCTGTAGAACTCGAGCTGCAGGAAGTCCGGGAGCGCGATGGCGCCCGCGCCCACGTCCGTGATGGGCACCTGGTACACGTGCGATACGAAGTAGAAGAGATCGTCGCCGCCGATGGTGAGCTGGAGGCACGTCGGCGTCTCCTCACACACGCCCAGGAGGCCGCACGTCCCGGTCGCGCACCCCTCGCCGCACGTCCCGCCGCAGCCGTTCGAGCCGCAGACGCGGTCGCCGCACGACGGCTCGCACACCGGGCTCGACACGTCGACCGTGCCCTCGAAGCCGCCGCACACGCCACCGGGGGTGAAGGTGGTCTCCCCCGTGTCGAAGTCGATGAACGCCTCGGAGACCGTGAGGTCGGTGAGGGTCAGGAGGATCGCCTCGCTACCGCTCGGGGTCTCGGCGCCGATGTCGAGCTGCCCGCCCGTCTGGAACATGTCCGCGTTGCCGCCTCCGCCGGTGTAGTCGCCGAGGACCGAGACGCACTGGGCGCAGGTCTGATAGCTCGAGTTGTCGGCCGACCCGAGGTCGAAGGGGCCCGTGTCGCTCGTGAAGAGCTCGACGAAGAGCCCGTCGTCGACACCTGGGTCGCCGTAGCCGAAGTCGCCGAGCGCTGCGTACGTGCTGCCGCCCTGGTACTCGAGCATGGCGCTCGAGAGGTCGAGGTCGAAGCAGGACGTGACCGCCGCGGTCGACAGCGTCGTCGGCGAGGTGAGCGCGAAGCACGCGCCATCCGCGACGGGCGTCGACGTGCTCGTCGCCGAGTCGATCTCGGTCTCCGCGAGGGTCACGTCGGTGAGCGTCAGGGTGATGCTCCGGCCACCCGGCGGCGTCGCCGGGTCGATGCGCAGGGTGCCGCCCGTCTGGAAGTAGGTCGCGCTCGGCGGCGGCGCGCCGGGCGTGTAGTCGGCGAGGACGACGAGACACTCGGAGCAGTCCCGGTATTGGCGGTTGTCGACGCTGCCGAGGTCGAGCTCCTCGCCGGTCGCCGAGCCGTAGAGCTCGATGGACGCGTAGTCGTCGACCTCCGGGTCGCCGAGCCCGAAGTCGCCGCGGAGCTCGTAGACCGGCAAGTCCTCGTAGTGCACGAGGTCGCCGGTGAGGGTGAGCGTGGTGCACGTCGGCGTCACGGTGGTGTCGTCCGATACCGTGTCGCCACTCTCCGTGTCGGTCGGCGCGGTCGTGTCGGCCAGGACGTCGGTGTCCGTCGGCGCGGTCGTGTCGCCCGGCTCCTGCGTGTCCGTGGGCGTCTGCGTGTCCGCGTCCGCGTCCGCGTCCCCGTCCGTGGGCGCGTCGGTGTCGAGCGGGCTCCCCGTGTCCTCGGGGGCGGTCGTGTCACCGCCCGCGCCGCTGGTGTCCAGGACGTCCGCGTCCGCGCCACCGCCTCCGGTGGAGTCGCCGCACGCGCCGAGGGCGAGGCCCATGAGCATCGCCAGGGTCGCGGTGATGGCGGCGGGCCGACGACGCAGGGCAGGCGGGTTCGACGCGTGCATGGCTCGATTCCTCCGGATGTGCGAATTCGCCCATGCTAGCGTCGATGCGCTTGAACCGAAAGCCACTTTTCGAGCATTCCCCGGGTCACTGGATCTCGCGCCGCCGCCCGACCGCCTTCAGCAGCGCCTTGACCCGGGCCTCGACGGCGAGGAGCGCGTCGCGCAGCTCCTCCTGCTGGGCGACGTCCATGCCGCGCACGGACGCGGTCAGGGCCTGCGCCGCCGCCTCGTCGCCGTCATCGCCGTCGGGGGCGCCCAGCGCACGGCGGAGCGCCCGCGCCTCCTTCAGCACGACGGGCAGCGCCGGTCGCCCCGGCGGCCCCGGAGGCCGCTGCGAGCGGATGACCTCGTCGAGGGTCGCGGCGGTCCACCCCTGCTCGGCCGCGATCGCGGCGAGCGCGTTCCGCTCCCCGACGTCGTCCATCTGCAGGAGCGCGCGGTGATGGCGCATCGACAGAGCCTGCGCTATCGGCGCGGGCATCGTCTTGAGCTGCTCGCCGGTGCGCACCATGAGCGAGAGGGTGGTGCGGGAGAGCTCGAGGTCTTCCCGTCGACAGAGCGCGTTGAAGCTCTTCGACTTCAACGGGTTCTTGCTCGCGAACGCGGCGTACTCGCCGCGGAAGAAGCGATCGATGACGTAGGCGTGTACCTCGATCGCCAACGCCAGGCCCGAGCTCTGCACGCGCGCGTTGAGCCAGGACACCGCCTCGTTGACGGTCTGCTCCTCCATCGGGTCCAGCCCGGCGTCACTCAGGGTGGATGCGAGCTCTTCCAAGGTGCGGCTCCTCGTCGCGAGAAGCCCTCACCCTGCCACCGAGTCAGGCGTCCCGCAACGGGAGTCCGTAGCCGAAGCCAGCGTCCGAAGAGACGGAAATCAACTTGTGACCATGGTCACAAGTTAACCAACCCCGCTCTGCAGGCCGCTGGCCGATCAAGAACGCGTGTTATCTCCGCGCGTCGCCGACAGTCTCAGAGCCGCGGACCGTACGCCTCGAACGACGCCTGGCTGAGCCGCACCATGTTGGCGAAGAGCCAGCGACCGCTGCCCCAGTAGAGGTCCACCGCGGCGACGGTGCCGTCGTCGAAGGTGTAGAAGCGCACCGCGCGCCGGCCCTCGTCGCCACGCACGGCGCCGAGGGGCCCACGGTTCCACGCCTGGACGGCGGTCATCTGCCACGACGTCGGCCCGAAGAGGAAGTCGTGATACTGCGTCCCCGGCGCCATCTCGGTCTTGTGCTCGGCGGCCTCCTCGGAGGCCATCGAGACGAGGCCCTCGACGTCGGCGACCGACCAGTAGATGAGCGCGGTCCGCGCCAGGTCCTGCATGGCCTGGGCCTCGGCGCTCGGCGTCGGATCGGTCGGCTCGGCCGTGTCCGCCGGCTCCACGACGTCGTCGGTCGGGTTGGTCGGGTCGGTGGTGGTCGTCGTGTCCGTCGAGCCGACCGTGGTGTCGGCGCCCGGCGAGACCGGCACGCCGTCCTGAGCGCCGCACGCCGCCGCCGAGAGCGAGAGCGCCGCGGCGATCACGAGGGTGGTCCCGTACTTCTTCATGTGTCGTCGCTCCTTCGGGGCGCGGCGCCCGCTGCCGCGTGAGAGGCCCTCGGGCCACACGCGTCAGCATGCGCCGTCCGCGGGCCTCATGGCTAGGGGTAGATCTCGTCCGGTTGCACGGAGCTCGACGGGAGCTCCGTCTGGTTCGTCGGCGGCAGGTAGCCGGGCTGGCAGTCGGTGAGGACGCGCAGGCGGCCCTCCCAGCCCGGGATCCGGAGGCCCACATTGGCCTGCAGCGGGTTCCACGCGGGCCCCTGGTGGATCAGGGTGCCCGCTACGATGAACCCGAACTGCTGGACGTTCGTGAGCTTCACGAGCGCGAACGGCGCGAACAGGTTCCCCTCGAGACCGTAGGTGTCGAGCGTGAGGGCGCCGGTGTCCGGGAAGTTGAAGATCGTCTCGATGCCGCGCGGGTGGACGTACTTGAACTTGAACTCGCCGTACTTGAACGTGAGCGACTGCGGGCCCGAGAAGTTCACGAGCACCGAGGAGCCGTTCGGGACGACGAGGTCGTTGTCGTTGATGTACGGGCCGCCCGAGCCGTTCGCCCACGGCGCCGCGTCGACGTGGAAGACGTAGGTGAAGTCCGGGCTCCCGGAGCCGTTCGTCGGGCACTGAGCCGGGTTGAAGGCGCTCGGCGTGCACTTCAGCACGAGCCCGCCCCAGAAGGTGGCGATGGCCGAGCCGTGGGCCGGGACCCCCTTCAGGTACTGCGAGAGCGAGCGGAAGTCCGTGCAGAGCCCCGGGAAGTCGATCGGGTTCGCCTCGATGTACTGGCCGCCCTCGCGGAGGGTGACGTTGGCGTTGATGGTGAACGCCGAGGAGAACGGCTCCGTGTGGTAGGTGTTGCCGTAGATGGTCCCGCTCCCGTTCGCGACCATGTGCCCGCCGACGTAGAGCGCCGGGAGCGGCTCACCCGGGTTCTGGATCTGGAAGGCGGACTGCGCGGAGCTCACCGGGAAGCCGTTCGGGTCCTGCGCCCACGGGGTCGGCTCGACCCACTCGGCGATGGAGAAGCCGGAGGCGGCGGGGGTGAAGGTCCCGGCGACGCCGACCTTGCCCTTGGCGTCGTCCATGTTGGCGTAGTCGCCGCAGACGAAGGCGTTCCAGTCCTTGTCGATGGGGAAGAGCGAGAAGTCGTTGACCTGGTTCGGCGTGCACGCGAGGGGCACGTCGATCTGGACGAGCTTCACGTCGAGCGCGGAGCACCACGCCGTCGGGACCTCGTTCAGCGCGGCGAGGTCGTCGCCCGCGGTCGGCAGGCCGTCGAGCGGGCTCGCCGGGTCGGGCGGCACGAACGACAGCTCGTAGCGGCGGTAGAAGCCGTTGCCGAGGGTGAGCGGCGGCTCGGGGTCGAGCGCGACGTAGAGGATGGTCGTCGACCCGTCACGGGTGAAGAAGTAGGCCATGTCGAGGTCGGCGCCGGTCGGCGGGCCGCCGACGCACTGGCCGGCGTCGTCGCACGCCTCGTGGAAGGTGCAGGCGTCGACGCTCGTGCAGGCGGAGCCCTCGGGGGCGTTCTCGGGCGCGGCGTCGTCGCAAGCGCCGGTCGCCTCGTTGCAGGTCTCGAGCTGGCAGCCCTCGCCGATGGGCGCGCCGCAGACGATCGGGGTGCCGGCGCAGGTGCCGTCACCGCACACGTCGTTCTCCGTGCAGTTCGTCTGGTCGTCGCAGGGCGCGGTGTTGAAGGGGTGCTGGCAGTCGAGGGCCTCGTCGCAGACGTCGTCGGTGCAGACGTCGCCGTCGTCGCAGTGGGCGTCGTTCGCGGCGTTCACGACGACGTCGTTGTCCTCGTCGCAGCTGTCGTCGGTGCAGCCGACGCCGTCGTCGACGACGGGCGGCGCGCCGTTCTGGCAGCCGAGGGCGGCGTCGCAGGTCTCCTGGCCGTTGCAGAAGAGGCCGTCGTCGCAGGTGAGCGGCGTGCCGGCGTGGCAGCCGTCGGCCGGATCGCACGTCTCGGCGCCGTTGCAGACGTCGTTGTCGTCGCAGGTCAGCGGCGTACCCGCCACGCAGCCCGTCGCCTCGTCGCACGTCTCGACGCCGTTGCAGGCGTCGTTGTCGTCGCAGGTCAGCGGCGTGCCGTCGACGCAGCCCGTCGCCTCGTCGCACGTCTCGACGCCGTTGCAGGCGTTGTTGTCGTCGCAGGTCAGCGGCGTGCCCGCCACGCAGCCCGTCGCCTCGTCGCACGTCTCGACGCCGTTGCAGGCGTTGTTGTCGTCGCAGGTCAGCGGCGTGCCGTCGACGCAGCCCGTCGCCTCGTCGCACGTCTCGACGCCGTTGCAGGCGTTGCCGTCGTCGCAGGTCAGCGGCGTGCCGCCCACGCAGCCCGTCGCCTCGTCGCACGTCTCGACGCCGTTGCAGGCGTTGTTGTCGTCGCAGGTCAGCGGCGTGCCGTCGACGCAGCCCGTGGCCTCGTCGTCGCACGTCTCGACGCCGTTACAGGCGTTGCCGTCGTCGCAGGTCAGCGGCGTGCCGTCCACGCAGCCCGTCGCCTCGTCGCACGTCTCGACGCCGTTACAGGCGTTGCCGTCGTCGCAGGTCAGCGGCGTGCCGTGCCGTCGACGCAGCCCGTGGCCTCGTCGCAGTCTCGACGCCGTTACAGGCGTTGCCGTCGTCGCAGGTCAGCGGCGTGCCGTCCACGCAGCCCGTGGCCTCGTCGCACGTCTCGACGCCGTTACAGGCGTTGCCGTCGTCGCAGGTCAGCGGCGTGCCGTCGACGCAGCCCGTGGCCTCGTCGCACGTCTCGACGCCGTTACAGGCGTTGCCGTCGTCGCAGGTCAGCGGCGTGCCGTCGACGCAGCCCGTCGCCTCGTCGCGCAGGTCTCGACGCCGTTACAGGCGTTGCCGTCGTCGCAGGTCAGCGGCGTGCCGTCGACGCAGCCCGTGGCCTCGTCGCACGTCTCGACGCCGTTACAGGCGTTGCCGTCGTCGCAGGTCAGCGGCGTGCCGTCGACGCAGCCCAGGGCCTCGTCGCAGGTCTCGACGCCGTTGCAGGCGTTGCCGTCGTCGCAGGTCAGCGGCGTGCCGTCGACGCAGCCCAGGGCCTCGTCGCAGGTCGTCGCGTTGCCGTCGTCTCGACGCCGTTACAGGCGTTGCCGTCGTCGCAGGTCAGCGGCGTGCCGTCGACGCAGCCCAGGGCCTCGTCGCAGGTCTCGACGCCGTTACAGGCGTTGCCGTCGTCGCAGGTCAGCGGCGTGCCGTCGACGCAGCCCAGGGCCTCGTCGCAGGTCTCGACGCCGTTGCAGGCGTTGCCGTCGTCACAGGTCAGCGGCGTGCCGTCCACGCAGCCCATGACGGTGTCGCAGGTCTCGACGCCGTTGCAGGCGTTGCCGTCGTCACAGGTCGGCGGCGTGCCTTCCACGCAGCCCATGACGGCATCGCAGGTCTCGACGCCGTTGCAGGCGTCGCCGTCGTTGCAGGTCAGCGGCGTGCCGGCCTCGCAGGCCCCCGTCACCGAGTTGCACGTCTCGACGCCGTTGCAGGCGTTGCCGTCGTCGCAGGTCAGCGGCGTGCCGTCCACGCAGCCCATGACGGTGTCGCAGGTCTCGACGCCGTTGCAGGCGTTGCCGTCGTCACAGGTCGGCGGCGTGCCTTCCACGCAGCCCATGACGGCATCGCAGGTCTCGACGCCGTTGCAGGCGTCGCCGTCGTTGCAGGTCAGCGGCGTGCCGGCCTCGCAGGCCCCCGTCACCGAGTTGCACGTCTCGACGCCGTTGCAGACGTCGCCGTCGCCGCAGACCACGGGATCGCCAGCCTCGCAGGCGCCCGTCACCGAGTTGCAGGTCTCGATGCCGTTGCACGCGTCGCCGTCGCCACAGACGACCGGCGTACCGGCCTCGCAGGCGCCCGTCGTCGCGTTGCAGGTCTCGATCCCGTTGCAGGCGTCGCCGTCGCCACAGACGACCGGCGTACCGGCCTCACAGGCCCCGGTCACGGCGTTGCAGGTCTCGATGCCGTTGCAGGCGTCGCCGTCGCCACAGACCACCGGCGTGCCCGCCTCGCAAGCCCCGGTCACGGAGTTGCAGGTCTCGATGCCGTTGCAGGCGTCGCCGTCGCCGCAGACGACCGGCGTGCCCGCCTCGCAGGCCCCCGTCGTCGCGTTGCAGGTCTCGATCCCGTTGCACGCGTCGCCGTCGCCGCAGACGACCGGCGTGCCGGCCTCGCAGGCGCCCGTCGTCGTGTTGCACGTCTCGATGCCGTTGCATGCGTCGCCGTCGCCGCAGACGACCGGCGTACCCGCCTCGCAGGCGCCCGTCGTCGTGTTGCAGGTCTCGACGCCGTTGCAGGCGTCGCCGTCGCCGCAGACGACCGGCGTACCGGCCTCGCAGGCGCCCGTCGACGAGTTGCACGTCTCGACGCCGTTGCAGGCGTCGCCGTCGCTGCACACGACCGGGTCACCCGCCATGCACGCGCCGGTGCCCGAGTTGCACGTCTCCGTCCCGTTGCACGGGTCCCCGTCGTCGCACACCACCGGCACGCCGACGCACGCGCCCGACGCGTCGCACTGGCCGGGGTTGCAGAGGTCGCCCGTGTCGCAGCTCGCGCCCACGTCGAACCCGCTCGCCACGCAGCCGAGCCCCGGGTCGCACGCGTCCACCGTGCACGCGAGCCCGTCGTCACACACCACCACGACCGCCGCCACGCCGTTCGACACGACCGGCTGCGCGCCCGTCGCCGCGAGCGACGCGCTGTCGAGGACCAGCGTCCCCGACGTCGACCCCGCCCCGATCGTCGCCGTGAACGACACCGAGCCCGTCGCGCCCACCGGCACCGCGCCGACCGCGAACGTCACGACCCCGGTCCCCGCGTCGTAGCTCCCACCGGACCCGTACGCGAGGTCGCTCGGGACGACGTCGCGGATCACCACGTCGGCGAGGTCCGCCCCCGTCGTGTTCGCGTACGAGAGCGTCACCGTCACGTCCTCGCCCGGCGCCATGCAGCCCTTGTCGAGCGCCTTCCGCAGCTCGACGCGCCCATCGCACGCCACGCGGATGGCCGCCTCGTTCGTCGTCGCCACGACCGCCCCGCCCTGCGAGACCGTCGCCACGTTCGACACGAGCGCCCCGTTGCTCGCCGGCGCGAGCGTCTTGAAGCCGACCGTCAGGCCCTCGCCCGGCGCGAGGTCCGCGATCGTCCACGTCAGCGTCGGCGCCCCGGCCGCGCTGCGCGCGTCACCGCCGAAGAGGCTCCCGCCGACGAGCGTCGCGCCCGCCGGCACCACGTCGCGCACGGTCAGCCCGCTCACCGTGGCCGCGCCGACGTTCGACACCGAGATCCGCCACGTGATCTGCCCGTCGCCGCACGCCTGCGCGCGGTCGGCCACCTTCACCGCGGTGATCGCCACCGCCGCGTTCGGCACCACCGGGTAGTCCGCGGTCACCGGGCACGCCCCGTCACCGCTGAACACGACGTCACCGCTCTGCGCCCCGTCGGCACCCGCGATCGTCGCGAACGACACGGCGCCCGCAACGCCCGGCTGGAGCGTACCGAGCGACACCACGACGTCCGACCCGACCACGGCCCCCGCCGAGAGCGAGCCCGGCACGAGCGTGCCGTTGGCCGGCGCCGTCGCGACGAGGCTCGCGTTCGGGATGACCGTGGCGCCGTCGTTCCGGTAGTGGATCGTCCAGCGCACGAGGCCGCCCGGCGGCACCGAGGCGCGGTCGGCGATCACGTCCACCGAGAGCTCGCCGTCCGGCGCGCCGATGGCCGTGTCCGCGCTCGCGGCGTTGTCGGCCGCGAACGTGTCGTTCGGCGCGGTGATCGTCGCCGTGGACGTCGCCGTCGCCCCGACCGCGTCGCACGAGCTCGCGACGAGCTCGAACGTCGCGGTCCCCGTCGCGCCCGGCGCGAGCGAGAGCCCCGTGAACGAGGTCTGCGGCGTCCCGACCAGCGTGTAGCCCGTCGGCGCGACGAACGTCACGGCCACGTCGTCCGCCGCCGCGGCGCTGTTGTTCCCCCAGGTCATGGTGACCGAGAAGGGCGTCCCGACCTGCCCGGTCGGCGAGCCCGAGAGCGTGACGTACACGTTCGGCAGGTTCGAGTTCGTCACCGTCGCCGACGCGTGCTCGTTCGAGTCGTCGCAGTCGATGTAGGGCGTCGTCGCCGACACGCTCGCGGTCGCCGTGATCGACGCGCCGTCCGCGAGGGCCGGCACCGTGAACGGGAACGTGAAGGTCCGGCTCTGCCCGGCGCCGAGCGCCCCGCCGCCCGTGACCGCGTCACCCGTGACCGCGCTCCCGAGCCCGCTCGGCGGCGTGAAGGTGTACGTCGCGCCCGTGACCGCGCCGGGGCCGTTGTTCGTGACCGTCACCGTGTAGGTGAGCGCGTCGCCCGGCTGCACGAGGGTCTTGTCGGCGGCGATCGCCACGGCCAGGTCCGCCGTGTCGACGCCGAGGGTCGCCGTGCTCTGGTCGTTGTCCTGCGAGCTCTGCGGCGTCGTCGTCGACGCCGTGATCGTGTTGGACAGGCTCGACTGGCACACGTCGAGGACCTGCATCTGGTAGCTGAAGTGCGGCACCTCGGTCGACCGGTACGACACGGCGAGCGCGTCGAACGACGCCTTCGAGGCGCGCCCGAGGCCCCAGACCTCGAGCGGGCCGGACGCGCCGCCCTCCGAGGGGGTCCCGAGGCGGTAGACGCTGGCGTCGGGGTTCGCGAGGAAGTAGGTGCTGCCCGCGAGCTGCGTGTCGAGGGAGACGACGTCGTCCCCGCCGAGCCAGGGGCGCCACCCGGCGACCGCCTTCGTCGGGTCGATGAGCGCGATGGAGCCGGCGTGATACGCGGTCTGGAGCTCGACGTACTGGTACCCCGCGGGCGCCGAGACGCGCGAGTAGGTCCCGTCGCCGCTGCGCACGAGGTACCCGGTGCCCTCGCCATCCTGGACGATGTAGTTGCCGTTCTGGTGGTAAGCGAGCGTCCGCGGGCTCCCGGCGTAGAGGGTCGTCAGCGTGGCGCTCGCCTCACCCGAGCGCGGCAGGCGCAGCACCACGGCCTCCTGGCCGGTGGCGGTCGTCGCCGCGAGCGTGACGTAGCCGTCGCGCACCGACGGCATGAGGGCCGGCGTGCCGAAGAAGCTCGGGTTCAAGGCCGTGACGCCGCTCGGGAGCGTGACGGGCACCGTGTACGGCGCGCCCGACGCGTCCGTGAGCCCGACGAGGAAGTCGGGGCCGTGGAAGACGAGCACGGCACCATCCGGGCCGATCTGCACCGGGTAGCCGACGTCCAGCCCGAAGTCGACGACGGTCCAGTCGCCGTCCGAGTCGCGCTGCCAGCGCACCGCGTGCGGGTTGCCATCGCTCGTCCGCACGTGGCCGGTGACGAACCCGCCCCAGGCGTCGCTCAGGTCCTGGAAGGTGGCGCCCGGCGGGATGGGGAGCTCCTCCTCGTTGTTCGCGCCGTCCGCGTCGGCCGTGACGACGACCGGGGTGCCGTCGTCACGGCGCCCGGCCACGACGCCGCTCGGCGCGTCGATGAAGCTGTTGCCGGGGTAGGCGTAGCTCCCCGGCATGCGGAGGACGGCGAAGCCCGTCTCGGCGCGGGCGTCGCGGACGATCACGACGCCCTGGTCGCACCCGTCGTAGCCGCTGTCGGCGCAGATCCCGCCGAAGACGAAGTTGCCGGCGTAGCTGCCGTAGTACGCGGTCTGCTCGACGTCGTGCATCCTGATGTTGTGCGTGCCGTCGCCGTCGACCCGGAGCGGCCGCACCGACCAGCCGTTCATGCCGTCCGGCTGCCACGCGAGGGCGATGTAGTCGTCGTAGTAGTCCCGCACGCGCGGCCCGTTCGCCGCGCCGACGGCGAAGCCGTCCGGGGACACGAAGACGGGGCGCGTGTCGTTGAGGTCGAACGGCTCGGGGAGCAGGTAGTACGCCATGCCGTCGGGGGTCGCGCCGTCCTCCGGGTACCACGCGAGGCCGTCGCCGACCGTGACGTAGTCGAAGGACACCTCGCGGCCCTCGAAGCCGTAGGAGGAGCCGCCGACGCCGACGAGCACCGTCGCGTTCTCGTCGCCGATGGAGAGGTTGTCGTCCGGGTTCTCGAAGTGGCCGACGCCGTAGAAGCCGCCGACCCAGGCGAGCTCACCCGCGTAGCCCGCAGAGAGCGGATAGCCGCGCGCCTCGGCGAAGGTCGCGCCGCTGACCGCCTGGAACGTCGCGACGTACTGCTCGTTGTAGTTGTTGTCCTGGACGGTCCCCGCCGTGAAGCCGTCGACGCTCGGCGCGTAGTAGTAGGCCTCGAGGCGCGGGAAGCCGACCGGGTCCGGCGACTCCATGAGCGCGAGGGTGTAGCCCGCGGGCGCGCCGGCGTCCGGCCGCAGGATGAACTGCACGTACTGGTAGGTGTAGGGATCGGTGGCCTCGCCGACCGTGGTCCCGTCGGTCATGTTCACGGCGTCGTTCGACGAGATGTAGATGTAGCCGTCCGTGTAGATGCCCATGTCGACGGTCTCGCCGGTGATGTTCACGCCGCTCGTGGTGTCGACGGTCCAGACGGCGACGCGGGAGTAGTTCGAGAAGATGAGCTTGTTCGCGCGGGTGAACGCCTTGAAGTTCCCCGCCGAGAGGCCCGAGACGCCGGGGATGGTCGGCAGGTCGTGCTCGGTGTAGCCACCGGCGCCGTCCGGGACCCACACCACGTAGTGCGTGGTGTTGCCGTTCACGGTGTCGATGCCGAAGAGGAGGCCGTTCTCGTTGCTGCGGTAGCAGTCCGAGAAGGTGCTCCCGGAGTAGGTCGGGAGGAGCTCGGCGACCCAGTCGCCGTCGCGCTCGTGGACGACGTAGGCGTCGTTGTAGGGGGTGCTGATGCGCCCGCACACCGAGGAGCCGCGCGACGTGGCGTCGGACACGCTGACGTTGCCGCTCTGCCCGGGCGGGTAGCCCGCGTTGTTCTGCGTGAAGGCGGTCGAGTCGGCGTTCGGGACGTAGGCGATCCAGCCGATCCCGCTGCCGAGCGCGATGACCGTGCCGTCGTCGAGGACGGTCTTCACGCCGAGGTTGTTCGCGAACGGGTAGGTGACGGTCAGCGTCCGGAAGCCGCCCGCCGCGGCGTCGTCCTGGATGATGATGCGCCCCGTGCCGGTGCCGCCGTTGGTGCCGCTCTCGTGGAACGCGATCTCGAGGAGCCCGTCCGTGCGGCGCTGGAAGTTGTAGCGCTGGAGGTTCATGTAGCCCGCGGCGTTGAAGGTGTACGTGGGCGACCACTCCCCCGCGCCGTCGCGCACGTAGATCAGGAGCTGGTAGCCGCTGCTCATCACCAGCACGTCGTCGTCGAAGTAGACCGGGCTGTGCCCGCCCGGGTTCGCGCCGAGGTCGAGGCGCGTCGCCGAGCCGTCCATCTCATGGCGGAGGATCGAGTAGGTGTTCGGGTAGGTGAGGTAGCTCGCGACCAGCACGTCCTTCCGGTCGTTCACGTAGATCCGCCCCTCCGGGACGATCGCCTCGCCCGGCGTCGGCAGGAGCTGCGTGTCCGGGACGCCGAAGTCGCTCGCGAAGCCGTCCTCGCCGAGGAAGGAGACGCGGATCCGGATCTGCGGGTGCGCCGCCGCGTCGAGCGCGGAGAGGTCCACCGCGCTCGACACGTCGGGGACGAGGTCCTCGAAGCCCGCGATCGGGGTCCCGTCGGCGTCGAGCACGCTCACGGCCACCGCCCCGTCCACGCCGCCGATGACGACGCTGCCGTAGCTCTGGATGGTCGTCCCGCTCTCGGGGATGACGACGCTCGTGTACGACGAGTCGAGGCCCGTCGAGCGCACGCGCCCGGCCGTGAGGTCGCTCGCGACGAAGTCGCCCGGGGCGAGGCCGTTGCCCGCCACGCTGAACGTGTTGTTCGCGGGCGACGGGAGATCGCCCAGGAGGCGGAAGCCGCGGATGGCGGGGTCGGCCGCGCCGGCCGCGACGGTCGACTCGTAGGCGCCCCAGGTCACGCCGTCCGTCGTGTACTCGACCGTGAAGCCGACCGGCACGCCCGAGAGCGAGCTCGGCACGAACGCCGCGTTCGCCGGCAGGAGGTCCGTGAAGCGCGCCTCGCCCGCGGCCGCGCCGCCGAGGTTGTTGTAGTCGACGTTCACGTCGATCACGTCGCCGACCGTCACGGCGCCCGCGGCGCCGTCGGCCGGGGCCATCGTCTTCGCGACGGAGATGTCGGCCTTGTAGGCCGTCACCGAGGCGGAGGCGTCGTTGTCGGTGAGGTACTCCTCGCTCGCGTTCACCTGCGGATCCCAGCCGAGCTGGTAGTGCGTCGCGACGTGCACCGTCGAGACGAGCGCCGTGCCGTCGGCGACCGCGGTCTGGACGTCCGCCTCGATGCCGAAGGTGAAGCTCGTGTCGGGCTGGAGCCCGATGTTCCGGTAGTAGAGGGGGTCCGTCGGCCCGTTGTCGTTGCCGAGGTAGTAGTCGCTCCCGACCTTCGTGATGGGGATCGCGCCGAGGATCGGCGTGCCCTGCGAGTCGACGGCGAGCGCGGCGTTGCCGTTCGCGTCGACGATGCTCGCGACGAGGGCGTCGTCCGAGACGTACGTGAGCCCGCTCGCGAGGGCCGGCGTCACGACGACGCCGAACGCGTTGACCGTGCCGTGGTTCGCCGCCGTGACCGCGAGGCTCACGCGCTCGCCGACGACCACGCCCGGGACGCTGCCGGCCGGCGTCGTCGAGAGCGCGGCCGCCACGTTGACGCCGGGGAGGTCGATCGTCGCGCAGCTCGCGTTGTTCGTGAGGTCGTCCTCGGCGGTCGGGTCGCCGACGACCTGGTGCGCGTCGCCGCAGAACTCGAGGGACTCGCCGCCCGCGAGCTCGTCACCCGTCGCCGGGTCGACGAGGGCCACCTGGAGGTGGATGTTCTTCGGGCCGGCCTGGCCGGCGACGGCGCCCGTGTAGGCCGCGATGAACGTGGTGCCGCTCGTGGGCGTGGTCGACCACGCCGCGCCCGGGCTCGCCGGGTCGAAGGCCGGCGCGCCGGCGCTCGCCGGGGTGCTCGCGTAGTAGAGCACGACGCCCGGGGGGGCCGTGGCGCCGATGACGTCGACGTGGGCGGCGTCGCCGACGGCCGGCACGCTGATGATCACGGCGGCCGGGTTCGACGCCTGGCGCGAGATGTTGTCGTAGGCGATGACGACCGTCGCGCTGTCGCCCGGGTAGGCGGTCGCGGGGGCGGTGGTCTGCGCGAGGAGGTCCGGGAGCGGCGTCTGGGCGTCGACGCACGCGCTGTTCGCGTCGGCGTTCGCGCCCTCACCGGTCGAGGTGGCGATGGTCGCGCAGGTCGTGAGCGGCTGCCCGGGCGGCGTGCCGGGGGCGACGTGGCCGCCGATGGAGACCTGCACCGACGTCGAGCCGGGGAGGAGGCCCGGCGTGCCCGAGGGGCCGGTCAGCGACCTCCCTGTCGGCACCGACCAGGTGAGCGTGTTGCCGACGATCGTCGGCTCATTCGTCGGCGAGAAGGACCAGCCCGGCGTCGTGAACACGACGGAGCCCGGGACGTAGCTGATCTGCGGCGGCAGCGTCACCGTGAACGACACGTCGGCGGCGTCGTGGAAGTCGGTGTTCTGGAGCTGCCAGTAGTACGTGACGTCCTCGTCGGCGACCGGCGAGGGCTGGTCGATGAGGCCCGACACGGTGACGTCGGCGTTCTCGACGCGCGTGCTCGCCGTCGCGGCGAAGCTGACGCCGTCGGTGTTGGCGGCGTTCGCCGCGAAGACGCGCGAGACGGTCGTGAGGAACGTGCCCGAGTCGAGGCCCGGGTCGCTCGCCGCGGTGATGACGATGTCCACGCCCTCGAGCGGCCCGAGCGGCCCGCCGATGGCGCCCGTGACGTCCCACGTGACGGTCGTGCCGTCGGGCGAGAGGACGCCCGGGACCGACACGCCGGCGTGCCCGGCGCCAGCCGCGTTGAAGGTGAGCGTCGAGCCGACGTAGGTGAGCCCGGGCGGGAGGACCTCGGTGATCACGAACTGATCGTCGTCCGAGGCGGCGGAGTTGTAGGCGGAGACGGTGTAGGTGAACTGCTCGGGCGACGCGATGACCGGCGGCATCGCCTTCGTGATGTGCGCCGACGGCTCGTCGGTGAGGATGGTGCGCGTCAGGTTGGTCACGGCGCCGAGGACGAGGTCGGCGTCGATGAGGCCGCGGTTCGTGACGAGCGTGCCCGGGGCGCCGGCGTTCAGGGTCGCCGAGAAGACGATCGGGATCTCGGTGCCGGTCACCATGCGGCGCGGCGTGAGCGACTGGTCGTCGAGCTCGACCGCGAACCAGACGGCGGTCATCCCGCTCGGCGGGTGCCAGAGGCCGTCGCCGCCGACCGTGCCGGGGACGAAGCCGGCCGACGCGAGGAGGGTCGGCGTGAACTGGAGCGGGTCGGAGAAGCCGGCCGGTGTGGCGGACGACGAGAAGAGCCAGCGCCCGCCGCCCGGGAGCGGGGCGCCGCCGGCGAAGGTCGCGCCGGTGGGGACGCGGTCGTAGAAGTAGGTGTTGGTCGCGACGCCGTCGCCGACGTTGATCGCGCGGATCGTGTAGGTGACGTCGTCACCGGCGCCCGCGGCCTCGAAGTCGACGCTCTTCACGGCCTTCAGGACCGGGCTCACCTTGATGGTGGTCGACGCCGACGCGGTCTTCGAGACGATCTGCGGGCAGTTCGGCCCCTTCGCGCTGACGGCGCCCGTCGCCTGCGCGACGGTGTCGTTGAGCGCGCCGGCCGGCCACGCGAGGGTGACCTTGACCTGGCGCGAGGCGCCGGCCGGGATGGAGGCCCAGCTGAACTTCAGCTGCGTGATCGGGTTCCCGATGGGGGTCTGCACCGTGCCGGCGGGGACCTGCGCCGACACGAAGGTCAGCGGTGAGACGCCGGCGTTCGAGAGCACCTGCGGGATGGTGACGACGAGCTCGGCGTTCTCGGCGTTGCCGGTGGTCGCGGCCGTCGCGCTCTTGTTGAAGACGTTGAACGTGTAGGTCACGTTGCCCGCGCCGATGAGCGTCTGCGGGCTGCTCGTCACGCTGTAGTAGTCCCACGCGGGGAGCACGGGCGCGACGTTCACGGGCTCGACGTCACCGAAGATGCTGCCGGCGCCGGGGTTGCCCTGGACGGTCGACGAGCCGAAGGGCGTGTAGCCGCGGATGTCGAAGAAGGCGCGCGCCTCGACGGTCGTCGCGACGCAGGCGTCGGTCGGGGCGTTCGGCGTGACGACGAGCTCGGCCTGCGCCGCGGTCGGGACGCCGGTGACCGGGAAGAAGGGGGAGGCGAGGGTCGGCCAGCGCGCGGCGACCCAGCGGACGTTCGCCGGGGTCGCCGGCGGCCAGGCGTGCCAGCCGGCGTCGAGCGCGCCGGTGGCGCCGTCGTAGCCGAGGGGCGCGGTCGGCGGGACCGGGCCGTCGTCGGTGCGGTAGTAGAGGGTCGCGCCGGCGGCGGCGAAGGAGGCGAAGGTCGTGTCGGGCGGCACGGCGATGACGTGGACGATGTCGTTCAGCTGCGAGGCGCCGCGGTTGAGCGTGATCGTCGGGAGCTTCACCGGCTCGAGGTAGGCGACCGTGGTCGACGGGAGGTCGTCCGTGAGGGCGCGGATGCTGCTCGAGACGGCGTTGCCCTGGCCGAGGGCGTGGACGCCGTCGGGGGTGCTCGGGATGCCGATGACGAGCTCGTGGTTCGTGACCGCGGACTCGGTGTCGTACGCGGAGCGGAAGCGGCCGGTGGTGACGAAGGCGTCGCCGTCGGAGAGGGTCGAGCTCGAGAGCGTGACCTGGAAGGTGTGGGTGAGGCCGGCGCCGAGGGGGAAGCGGTCGTTGGTCCAGACGACCGCCGGGCCGGTCACGCTCACGGGCGCCTGTCCGCTCGGGTAGAAGGTCTGCGAGGCGCCGGCGGCGACGAAGACGCCGTTGCCGCTGATGTTCGTGGGGTCGCCGACGAAGGCGCCGCCCGCGTGATCGTAGAACTCGTGCAGATCGGCGGCGATGACGGCCTGGAAGTAGTCCTGCCCGCAGGTCGCGGGCGTGCTGTAGTAGTTGTTCGCGGTGACGGTGCCCGTGAGGGTGGCGCCGGCCTGCGCGCGGTTCTTGCCGTAGACGAAGTAGGTCGGGCTGTAGGCGACGCGGACGATCGGGCTCGGCGTGGCCTGGACGGCGGTGACGACCGGCGGTGAGGTGGTGACCGTGCCGTTCGTGGCGCGGGCCGTGGCGGTGGTGGTGTAGGTCAGGCCCTCGGTGAGGCCGTTCGGGATCCGGAGCGCCGCCGTGAGGAGGAAGGTGGTGCCGGCCGGGATGGGGTCGGAGAAGGTCCAGTAGACGTCGCCGTCGTCGATCTGGACGCCGTTCACCATGATGGACGCGCCGCTGTGGCGCGTGCCGCCCTGGGAGAGGGTCTGGAGCGAGAGCGCGGTGGCCTGGGCGAAGGGGTCGTTCCCGACGGTCGGGTTCGCGAGCTTCACGGTGAGGTTCGTGGCCTGGACGGCGCTCACCGAGACGGGGACCTCATAGACGATGTCGCGGCCCGTGCAGCGGCTCGCGGCGCCGTTCAAACCCACGCGCAGGACGGACAGCGGGCTCCACGTCGTGCGGACGGCGTCGAGCACCGGCGGGAAGGGGCTCCCCGCGTCGTCGAGGGTGATGCGGAGGCGGATCGCCGGGTTCGCGACGGCGTCGACGCTGGCGAGGCTCACCTTGAAGTCCCAGCCCGACTCGGTCGCGAGGACCGTGGCGCCCGAGAGCAGGAGCGCGCCGCTGGGCGTGAGGACGTCGACGTGCACGTTCGACGCGGCGGGGATGTTGCCGCGGATCTGCACCTTGCCCCACCCGCTCAGCGACGCCGGCTGGATGACGTTCGTCGTGAGCGTGCCCGGGGTCCCCGACGCGGCGAGCGTAAGCGTCCCGGCGAGCCAGTCGACCGAGAGGTCGCCGAAGCTCTGGATGCCCAGCGTGTCGAGGAAGTCGTCGAGCGCCGTCCCGGCGTTGTCGTTGACGACGATGTTCGCCCGGGCGGGCGCAGACGTAGACAGGCCGGCGGCCAGGGTGCCGAGGCACACCACGGCGCAGAGCGTCGTTCGCATGGGAAACGCCTTCTTGCGTCGGAAACGCGTCTTTCGGATTGCAGCGACCGCACGTCGAGCCCCGCAAAGCTCGGATCGCTTCTGCTTGTATCGGCATTTCGACGACCGGAATGCAAGCGCGTTGCTCGCAGATAGCGCGACCGTCACGTCATCGTGGGATCGTTTTTCACGCGAAATCGCGCAGATGGTCAGGCGACAATCCGCTTACATTTTTTTAACCATTCAGTTCCGACCCAGCGGTCGCAGGAGGGATGCCGGCGCAGGGCGAACGAGGCCGATCAGGACGCTGTAACAGCGTCCTGGCCCGAGGGTCCGGAGCCCGGACGAGACTCGACGCGCCCGGTCAGTCCCAGGTGGTCCAGCCCGACTTCGACTCGAGGTCGCCCTTCGCGCGGACGACGCAGAAGCGCTGCCCGGTCGGCGCCTCCATGACCCACCACGTGTGGATCTTCCCGACGCGCCGCGCGCCGAGCCTCTCGAGGCGGTCGGCTTCGGCGTCGACGTCGGTGCTCTCGATGTCGAGGTGGACGCGGCTCTCGTGGTCGACGCGCTGGACCTCGACGTTGAGGCCGTGGGCGGAGGCGTCGAGGCCGACGTAGGCGGTGCCGTCCGGCTCGCTCGC
Organism: Deltaproteobacteria bacterium; assembly: GCA_020632715.1. Classification (GTDB taxonomy): domain Bacteria; phylum Myxococcota_A; class UBA9042; order PHBI01; family PHBI01; genus JACKFA01. Next base: position 275,319 of record JACKFA010000010.1, on the reverse strand, counting down.
GCGCATCCCGAGCGCGTCGCCCCAGAAGCGCGCGGCGGCGGCGAGGTCGTCGGTCTTGCAGTCGATGATGAAGCCGGTGAGCCGGGACTTGTGCATGGTCGCCCTCCGCCGGTCATCTTGCCGTGAGCGTCATCGCGCGTCACCTCACCGCCCCGTCGGCTCGCCAGGCCGCGCAGCGCGAGGCATGCTGTCCGGCATGGCGCCTCCCCGCTTCGTCAACTGGGCCCGGAACCACCGCGTGCGCGTCCTCGCGAGGCACGAGCCCGAGGGCGAGGACGCCGTCGCCGCGCTCGTGCGCGACGTCGCCGCCCGCGGCGAGCGGCTCCGCGTCGTGGGCGCGGGGCACTCCTGGAGCGGCGCGGCCGTCCCCGATCAGCACCTCGTCTCGCTCGACCGCCACGCGGGCGTCGTCGCCATCGACCCCGACGCGCGCCGCGTCACCGTGCGCGCCGGCACGCGCCTCCGCGACCTCGTCCCCGTCCTCGACGCGGCCGGGCTCGCCCTCGAGAACCTCGGCTCCATCGCCGAGCAGAGCGTCGCCGGCGCCATCGCCACCGGCACCCACGGGACCGGGCTCGGCCACGGCGTGCTCGCGACGCAGGTGGTCGGGATGCGGCTCGTCACCGCCGACGGCGGCGTGCGCGTCCTCGACGAGGCCGGCGGCGACGACCTCCTCGACGCCGCGCGGGTCTCGCTCGGGGCGCTCGGCGTCGTGACCGAGGTGACGCTCCGCGTCCGCGAGGCGTTCGACCTCGAGGAGACGAGCTGGTCCCTGCCGCTCGAGGACGCCGCGCGCGAGCTCCCCGACATCGCGCGCGCCCACGAGCACGTGAAGCTCTGGTGGCTCCCCCACACGAAGCGCGCCCAGGTCTACGCCTTCGCCCCGACGTCGGCCCCTCGGGGCGGGCGCAGCCGGCTCGCCGAGCGCCTCGACGCGGCGCTCAACCGGACCGCCTTCCCGGCCATCCTCGGCCTCGGGCGCGCGGCGCCACGCGCCGTCCCGGCGCTGAACCGCCTCGTCGCGGCGAGCTACTTCAAGGCCGGGAGCCGCGTCGACCGCTCGGACCGCGTCTTCAACGTGGCGATGCCGCCGCGCCACCTCGAGATGGAGTACGGGCTCCCCGTCGACGCCGCCGGCGACGCGCTCCTCGCGATGCGCGACCTCATCGAGCGCGGCCGGCTCAAGGTGGGCTTCGTGCAGGAGGTCCGCTTCGTCGCGGCGGACGCGTGCCACCTGAGCCCGGCGTCCGGCCGCGAGAGCTGTCAGCTCGGCGCCTACGTCGGCCGCTGCCGTGACGCCGACGCCTTCTTCCGGGCGTTCGAGCACATGGCCCTCGACCGCGACGGGCGGCCGCACTGGGGCAAGCTCTTCTCGGCCGACGCGGCGACCCTCGCGCCGCGCTATCCGCGCTGGGAGCGTTTCCAGGCGCTGCGCCGCGAGCTCGATCCGGCGGGCGTCTTCTCGAGCGCCTTCACGCGCCGCGTGTTCGGACCGGGCTGATCACGGTCGACCCGCGCTGCGCGGTCGCGCGGGACCGCGGGAACGTGACCACGGAGACGCGGAGACACGGAGGGGGCACGGAGCGAGCGGCGCGGGGCCTGCGTCACACCGGCCGCCAGCGCGCCCGCTGCGGCGCCCGGAGCGCGCGCACGGCCTCGCGCACCCGCGCCGACTCGGCCACGGCGACGTCCCGATCGACCGCTGCGCGGGGGTCGACGGTGACCGGCGGCCCGAAGGCCACCTCGACCCGCACCGGGAAGACGAGCGGCAACACGATCGCGATGGGCTGGGCGTGCGCGGGCGCGTTCCGGCGCACGATCCGGTGCACGTTCGCGAGCGACCAGCGGCTCCCGTAGGGCGACACCGGCACGATCGGCACCCCGGCGCGCGCCGCCATGCGCACGGCGCCGCTCCGGAAGGTCCGGAGGTCGCCCGGATCCGTCCAGAACTTGATCGTCCCCTCGGGGAAGATGAGCCCGACGCCGCCGCCCGCGAGGTGCTCGCACATCGCGTCCTGCGCCGTCTTCGCGCCGGCGGCGTCGAGGGCGCGCCCCATCCGCACGGGCACGGGGATGGCGCCCGACACCCTCATCAGCGGGGCGAGGAACGGGAGGTCGTACGCGACCTTCTCCGCGAGCGGGCGCACGAAGCGCCGCCGCGCGGCGACGCAGACGTAGATCGGGTCCGCCATGCCCTCGTGGCTCGCGACCAGGAGCGCCCCCTGGCCGACCGGGGGCACGTGCTCCTCGCCGACGACCGACAGCCGGTTGAACGCCCGCGCGAAGGCGCCGATGGCGCGTCGCAGCGCCTCGTAGCCCGCGGGATAGGGGTCCCGCCTCACTCGTAGACCACGAGGTAGGACGTGAGCACGATCTCGCCTGCGTCCTCGGGGGGCTTCGCGCCCGCGAGGAGCGCGCGGTAGTCGATCGTCGCGTCCTCGCCGGGGGTGACGTCGCCCGTGACGTCGACGATCCACGGCGCGACCGGCGCGCCCGGGCACCAGCCGCCGCGGCCCAGCCACCAGGTCCCGGCCTGGTTCGGGGTCATGCCGCTCGCGATCGCGGCGATGCAGCCCTCGTCGTCGCCGACCGCGGGGAAGGCGAGCAGGTGGAGCGCCCCGTTCACGATGAACTGGTGCTGGTGCCCGCAGAACTCGGCGCACTGCGACGTGCCCGAGCCGTGGCCGGTCACGATCGCCCAGAGCTCGACCTTCTGCGCCGACGCCGGGATCGGCACGGTCATCGGGTCGTGCGCCTCGTTGTAGCCCGGGTCGAAGGGGCCGCCCGTGAAGAGCGACGTCGTCGCGGCCGGTCGCGGCCCGCCGCGCCGCCCGAGCACGAGCCGGAGCGAGGTCGCGGTCGGCTGCGTGTTCCAGGACGGCGCCCACTCCCACCGGAAGTGGCGCGTGGCCCCGGCGGGGAGGCGCGGGAGGAGCGCCGAGGCGTCGACGATCCAGTGCGTCTCGCGGTGATACGCCGTGATGAAGCGGGCGACCTCGAGCTCGGGGGCGTCGTCGCCGTCGCCGTCCCGGACCCAGAGGCGCGCGAGGTAGTCCCAGGCGCCGCAGTTGCCGAGCTCGTTGGCGTCGGGATCGGGGCAGCGGAGCGTCGCCTCGACCCAGAGCGCGTCGTAGCTCGCGAGGTCCGCCGGCAGCGCCGCGTCGACCTCCGCGAAGCCGTCCTCGAGCACCTCGCCGCCGAAGAGGGGGACCGTCGCGAGCTCCTCGGCGGCGAGCGCCGCGCTCGCCGCGGCGTCGGCGTTCACGTACTGCGCCTCGTAGGCCGCGTAGGCGATGTCGCCCTGCCAGGGCCAGCCGATCTCCGCGGCGGCCGCGTCGTAGCGGGTCACGTCGGAGAACGAGCCCACGCCGTGGAGGCGCTGGGCGCGGTCGACCACGAAGCCCGTCTGGAAGCGGGTGAGGAGCGCGTCGGACACCCAGCCGTCGAGGTCGCGACCGCTCACGGCGCCGACGTGTACCCGGCCCCGCCAGTACGTTGTGAGCGGCTCGCCGAGCCCCGCGAGGACGGTGTCGAGGCGGGCGGCCAGGTCGGCGGACGCGCCCTCGGGGTCGCCCTGGCGGAGCGGCACGAAGACGTAGTCGACCCCGTCCGGAGAGAGCGCGAAGAGCTCGGCGAGGCCGGCGTCGTCGCCCCAGAGCGAGGCGTCGTCGACGTCGGAGCGCGTCGCGACGTCCGTCAGCACGACCACGACGCCGCAGCCGTCCCACGCGTCGGCGAGCCGGAACGCCCCGCCGCCGACGAGGGGCACGCCGAAGTCGGCCGCGACGTCGCCGCGGCGCGGACCGACGAGGTCGTCGCGGAAGGCGACCTGCGGGAGCCCGTCGAGGCAGAGGACCGGCGCGGGCGTGGTGTCGGCGACGTCGAGGGCGGTGTCCGCCGTGTCCGACGCGGTGTCCTCGGGCCCGGTGTCCGCGTCGACGCCGTCGGCGCCGTCGTCTGCGACCGCCGTGTCCCCGCCGGCCGTGTCCGCGCCGCTCCCGGCGCCGTCGCTCCCGCACGCCGCGGCGAGCGGGGCGAGGCCCGCCAGGACGAGGACCGGGACGATGAAGCGCGCGCGCGTCATGCGCCCTCCGCCATGGCCGCGAGCTTCTGCACGGTGCGCCAGTTGCGCGCCGTCCCGGGCGTCCCGAGCTTCTTCCAGAAGGTCGTGTCGAGCTTCGACTTCCCGACGCCGTTCGGGAGCCACAGGTACACGTCGCGCCCGACGACCGCGATCTCGTCGCCCGGGGAGCGCGCCTCCGGGTCGAGCGCGTCCACCGCGGCCTTCGCGGGCTCCTCGGCGAGGAACTGCACGTGCAGGGCCTTGTCGTCGGGCTCCCGCGCGAGGAAGGGGTTCTTCGCGAGCGTGTCGGCGAGCTCCGCCGCGGAGCGGGTGATCACCGGGCACTCGAACCCGAAGCGCGCCTCGATGGCCTCCTCGAGCTTCCCGGGGAGCGCGTTCGCGACGGCGGCGGTGGCCCCGTACACGGCGTTCCCACTCGCGATGTAGGTCTCGACGTCGGTCGCGCCGAGGTCGGCGAGCATCTCGCGCAGCGCGGCCATCGGCAGCTTCCGCGTCGGGCCCAGGTTCACCGCCCGCAGGAGCGCCACGTGCCTCGGCTCTCGCTTCCCGTCGCTGCCCATCTCGCCTCCTTGGCGCGACGCCGCCGTCGCGCTGGCCGGCGACGACGTCGCTGTCAGCCCAGGTTCTACCCCGACCCCGTGCGCGACTGGAAGGAGGACGTCACGAAGCCTTGGCCGGCCTGAAACGCGGATCGCCGGCGCCGACGCGAGTCCACGATCGCGCACGCCCGCCGGGCCGATGGTCCGGGATCGTGGACATCGCGGGCGGCGGGCGCGGCATGGCGCCGTGTCTCGAGCGTCGGCACGGGACTTGCGTTGCCGACCTCCGGCGCTCTGCGACAGCGCTCGGCACGCGGAAGTGGCTGTCCCGTGCTCGCGAGAGACCGTCCCTCCACCCAAATGCCCGCATTGTCGGTGGTCGGACGGTCTCCCCTTTTCCACCCGAGGGCTCCGGACGCGGGCTTCGGCGGCGGCGGAGCGGGCCTCGGCGCGTCCGCGCGCACCCGGCGTGCGCTTGACGCCACCGCCCCAGAGGGCAAGCTCGACGCCATGAAAGTGTCCAAGCGCTTCCTCCTCGAGTTCATCGGCCGGGCTCGCGCCCACGGCCGCTACCCGCGCGGCGCCGAGCGCCTCCTCGGCAAGGCGGACTTCGCGTTCGACCTCGACGGGCTCGACAAGCGCGTCGCGACCTGGCCGGACGACGAGCTCGTGCCGCTCGCGCGCGTCCTGCCCGAGCCGGGTGATCACGAGGGCGACGCGAGCTACGGCTACCGCCTCTTCTTCGAGACGCTGCTCTTCTCCGGCGCCGCCGTGACCTCGGCGAACCCGGTGATCGGCGGCCGCTTCGACGCCTTCGGCAAGACGGTCGTCGCCGCGGGGCTCGTGGTCGACGGCGATCTGACCGCGCACAAGGGCAGCTTCCTCATCGTCGGCGGGAGCCTCGACGTCGTCGGCGACATCCGCTGCGACGGGGTCATGGCGGTCGCGGGCGGCGTCCGCGCCGGCGGCACGTGGCGCTGCGAGAACGACGACAGCGTCGCGATCGTCTGCGGCGACATGATCCTCGACCAGGGCGTCGTCGCGCGCGGCGAGACCTTCGTCGGTGGCGACGTCTCGGCGCCCTTCGTGCACATCGCGAACGGCTCGAAGAAGGGCTTCCTCAAGGCGCTCGGCGGCCTCGCCGCGCGCGTCGCCTTCGAGGACGACCTGCCCGTCCCGAAGAGCCGCGCCTACGGCGAGGTGAAGGCGGACGTGCTGGTGCCGCCGGCGCTCGGCGGGCGCACCGGGCAGGCCGATGAGGCCGCCGCGGTGGCGCGGCTGAAGCAGCTCGTCGCCGATCCCGACAAGCTCGACTGGGCGTCCGGGCTCCGCGGGGTGCTCGCCCAGCTCTCGGCGGGCGCGTGGCGCGGCGAGCAGGTCCTCCGGGGGGAGGCGCTCGACCTCGGCGCGGCGGTCTGATCACGGAGCGGCGTCGCGCTACGGCACGATCCCGAGCAGCTCCACGTCGAAGACCAGCATCCCCGCGGGCGCGCCGCCCTTCGGCGAGTCGCCGTAGGCCAGGTTCGCCGGGATCCAGAGGCGCCGCTTCTCGCCGGTCACCATCAGCGTGAGCCCCTCGCGGAACCCGGCGATGACGCCGTTGACCGGGAAGGTGGCCGGGGTCCCGCGCTGGTAGGAGCTGTCGAAGAGGCGGCCGTCGGTGGTCCAGCCGGAGTAGTGCACCTCGACGCGATCGCGCTCGGAGGGGTGCGACGTGCCCGTCCCGGCGCGCAGGACGCGGGTCGCGAGCCCGGACTGGAGGCGCTGCGCGTTCGCCGGCGGGCCGCCCACGTCGGGCGGGGCGAGCGTGGGGTCGGTCTGCTCGCCGCCGTCGCTCGGGGCCGGCGGCGGCACGTCGCGCGCGAGCTGCGGCGGCGGGCCGGTCTCTCGGGGCGCGTCGGCGTCCTGCGAGCTCGCGCAGGCGGCGAAGAGGAGCGGGGCCAGGGCCAGGGCGGTCAGGAGGCGCGTCGTCGTCATGGCCATCGCGTAGCACGTCGCCCTCGTCCCTGTCTCCCCGCGACAACGCCTCGCGAACGGCCGTAGACTGGCCGCATGGACTGGCAAGCCTGTCTCGACGAGATCCACGCGACCCTCGGCACCCGCGACCTCGAGCGCGTCGAGCGCGCCGTCCGCGCCCACGGTGAGGGCACGCCGCCCGAGATCGTCGACAAGATGCAGCGGCCGACGGTGCTCCAGATCCGCGGCCTCACCGCGAAGCCCTGGCACGACCGCAAGGACTTCTCCTGGGTCCCCGCCTTCGAGGCCGCGACGGACGGCGTCCTCGCCGAGTTCCTCGCGCTCGAGACCGCCCGCGAGGGCCCCATCGACTACATGAGCGGCTACGGCGGCGGTGACGACGAGGGCGGCTGGCGCGCCTGGATGCTCCACGGCGACGGGCGCTACGTCGCCGAGTCGACCGCGCGCTGCCCCGTCACGGCCGACCTCCTCCGGCAGACGCGGATCTCCCCCGGCGACGCGATGTTCTCCGAGTTCCTCCCGGGCACGATCATCCCGCTCCACTGCGGCGGCAGCAACGCCGTGCTCTCGTGCCACCTGCCGCTCATCATCCCGAGCGACTGCGCCATCCGCGTCGGCACGCAGACGCGCGGCTGGCAGAAGGGGCACGTCGTCATGTTCGACGACAGCTACCTCCACCTCGCGTGGAACGAGTCCGACAAGCGCCGCGTGGTGCTGGTCTTCGAGGTCTATCACCCGGAGCTGACCGACCTCGAGACGCGCGCCATCGACATCTTCTACGACCACACGGCGCGCGGCGACGACGCCGTCGCCTGACAGCGGTGAACGGGCCGTTCAGCCCGCGAGCGCCTCCTCGAGCGCCTCGAGCTCGTCGGCCATGTAGACCGCGAGGCGCTGGAGGTGCGGGAGCGTGTCGCGGCAGCCGGTGAAGCCGAAGTCGAGCGTGCCCGCGTAGCTCTGGCAGGTGATGTTGAGGGCCTGCCCGTGGATCGGGATCGACATCGGGTAGACCGCGTCGAGGCGCGCGCCGCGGAAGTAGAGCTGCTGCTCGGGGCCGGGGACGTTCGAGATCACGACGTTGAACTGCGGGCGCAGGCGCCCGCTCGTGCCCGTGATGTGCTGGAGCCCCGACGGCAGCATCATCAGCGCCGAGAGCTGGATGATCGCCTGGCGCGACATCCCCTCGAGCTGCCCCTTCGCGGCGCGGGTCGACGCGACGATGGCCTCGACGCGCGCGGCCGGGTCGTCGAGGTGCGTCGCGAGCGACGCGAGGATCGAGCCGACCGCGTTGCCGCCGCCCGGATCGTCGCGCGGGCGCACGTTCACCGGGATCATGGCGACGAGCGGCTCCGGCGGGAGCGCGCCGAGCTCGCCCAGGAAGCGCCGCAAGGAGCCGCCGGACAGGGCGAGCACGATGTCGTTCAGCGTGGCGCCGGCGGCCTTCGCGAGCGCCTTCACCCGCGCGAGCGGGTACTGCTGCGTCGCGAAGCGGCGGTTCCGGCTGATGCGGCCGTTCAGGACGCACATCGGCGCCTCGAGGGGGCCGACGAGGTCGCGCGCCGGCTCGCGCAGGCCCTGGAAGAAGTCGCGGACGACGCGGGCGACGTCGCGCACGGCGTCGAGCTGGTCCTTCACGGCGTCGAAGAGGCCGGGCTCCTCCTTGTCGCGCGGGCCGCGGGCGGTCGGCGGCATCGCGAAGAAGAGGGGGCGGTCGCGCTCGTCGGGGTCGGTCGTGAGGCTGCGGGCGAGGATCCGGTTGGCCGTGAAGCCGTCGACGAGGGCGTGATGGACCTTCGTGTAGAGCGCGAAGCGGCCGCCCTCGAGGCCCTCGATGAGGTGCGTCTCCCAGGGCGGGTGGTGGAAGTCGACGGGGTGGCCATGGAGGCGCGACACGAGGACGCCGAGCTCGCGCTCGTCACCGGGGGACGGGAGGGCCGAGCGGCGGACGTGGTAGGTGAGATCGGGGGCCGGATCCTCGACCCAGGTCTGGAGCGGGTTCTTTAGGAAGTCCGGATACTTGAGCTTCAGGTTCCACGGCGGCGAGAGCGGCGGCGCGTCGCGGAGCTCGTCCACCCAGTCGCGGAGGAAGTCCGGCGGCGCGTCGGCGGGCGGCGTGAACGGGAGCATCGAGCCGACGTGCATCATCGTCTCGCGCGACTCGGCGTAGAGGAAGAGCGCGTCGCTGGCCGTCAGGCGTCGTCCGCCCATGAGGTGCCCCCGAAGCGATGGGATGGGTTTCCGTTCCGAGCGACGAGGCTACCACGCTCGCGCGCGAGCGACACCCCGACCCACGAGCGAGCGAGGCGAGCGCGCAGCGGCGCCCACGGTCACGGCCCCACCACGAACATGCGCCCGTTGTTCTGCGCGAAGACCACCCCGTCCCGCCCGAGCGCGACCGGCGTGTAGGCCGCGCCGAGCGCCTCGTCGAGGAAGACGCTGTCGCGCACCGTCCCGCCCTGGGCGATCGCGTAGAGACGCCCGTCCTCGGCGTTCACGAGCACGGTCCCGTCGGCGTCCACGGCCGGCGCGTTGACGCACAGCTCGAAGCTCTCGGGGTGCCGCGCCCCGTCGCACACCATGGCGCCCTTCTTGTCCCGGCGGCACGCGAGCGTGTTCGACATCGTGAACTGCCACTCGACGTCGAGGTCCGGCGTGAGCTGCGTCACCTGGTACGGCCCCTCCGCGCTCTTCGGGCACAGCGCGTCGTCGCTGCAGTAGGAGCCCGCGCCGTAGGCGTTCTCCTTCACGATCACCGAGTACGTCCCGTCGTGCTCCCACACCGCCGGCGTCGTGTCCCAGCCGAAGTCGTACGTGGCGCGCAGCGCGCCGCCCGCGTCGAGCGCCACGAGGTGCCCGCGCGCGCCGTTGTAGCGGGTGTACGCGCCGTAGAGCACGCCCCCGTCGGGCGTCACGACCGGCGACGCCGACGACTGGTCGCTCACCACCGCCGCCGGCAGCTCGTTCGTCGCCGGGTCGACCCCCGGCACCGCGCCCGCGCGGCACCCGCCGGGGGTGCCCGTCGGCGGCATGAGGCGCGAGCCGCAGCCGTCATGGAGGAGCCCGCGCAGGGACGTCGCCCAGCGCAGCGTCAGGTCCGGCTCGAGCGCCACGACGTAGCCGTAGCGCCCCGTCCGGTGCGCGCGCGTCACGGTGACGACCGCCCCGTCCGCCGCGATCGCCGGCGCCACGTTGACCCCGGCCCGCTGCGACCCGCACGCGAGCGTCGTCGGCTCGGCCTCCGGGCTCGGCGGCCACGGCAGGTCCGGCGTCCGGAACTGGCTCTTGCACGCGCCGTCGCCGGCCGGCGCGTCGGGGACGAGCGTCGTCAGATCGACCTTCGTGACCTCGCCGTCGGGGTCGACGCGCACGAGCCAGGCGCCGCGCGCGTCCTGCGCCCACGGGTCCGCCGGGTCGACGGTGAGGGCGTGGTAGTAGACGCGGCCTGCGTCGTCGACGGTCGGCGGGCCGGTCACGAAGGTGTCCGCGGCGTCGCCGAAGGGCGCCACGCGCGCGAGCTCGGCGCCCGTCGAGCGATCGAGGCGCACGATGGCGCCGTGCGCCGCGGGCACGACGACCGTCCCGTCGGGGGCGACCACGGCGTGGAAGACGGGCTGCCAGCCGCTCAGGCCGCCGAGGTCGGGGAGCGGCTTCCAGTCGGACGCGTGCTCCCAGACGACGCGCAGGCGCCCATCCTGCAGGCGATACAGGCGCTCGCCCCACGTGAGCTGGTCCCAGGTGCCGCTGCCGCAGGAGTTGGCGCTGCCGCCGGTCGGCGGGCAGGCCTTCAGGCTCCCGCGCTTGAACGCCATGAGGACGTCGGTCCCGCCGATGGGGAGCGGCGCCTGGTAGTGCACGAGCAGGTTCCCCGAAGCGAGGGCCTTCTCGTCCTCGACGGCGCCGTCCACGACGACCTGGTCGACGATCCGCGCGAGCGGCTGCGCGACGACCGCGGCGGCGCCTGCGTGAGCCGGGCCTCGCCCCCACTGGAGCCAGTCGCGCGCGACGTCCACGGCGGGCGCGGGCAGATCGCAGACCGTGCAGGGCGGGAGCTGCTCCCCGCCGTCGTCGCCGCAGGCCGTGAGCGCCGTCAGCGCGGCGAGCGCGGCGGCCGCGACGCGCGCGGCGGTGTCTCGGTGTCGACCCATGGGCTCTCCTCCGTCGCGCCCGAATGTAGCAGGGCGCGACGGAGAGTACCCCACGCGGGCTCAGCGCTCGCAGCTCGTGACGATGAGCGAGGCGAAGGGGTGGGCGTCCTCGCCCCCGTCGCCCTCGCCGTCGTCGTCGGGGGAGACGACGCACTGCCCCGCGCTCGCCGTGAAGCCGAGCTCCGGCGCCGCGGTGGAGCCGTAGGTCAGCTTCCCGGCGACGATCTCCGTGACGCCGTCGGCGCCGCTCCGCACGGTCGGCGCCGGCGCGCCGTCGAGCCGGATGGTCAGCGTCTCGCTGTTCGCCCAGCCGGCGTCGAAGCCCGGCTCGATGCTCGCGAGGCTCGCGAGCGCGAGCTTCACGCGCAGCTCGAGCGACGGCGACACGCTGATCTCCCGCGCGCCGTCACCGAGCGCGACGAGGTGCATGTCGACGTCGCGGCCGGCGCCCGGGTTCAGGTCGAGCGCGAGGATCGTGCTCCCGCCGACCTTCACGGTGGTCTGCCGCGTCCCGAGCCCGAAGCCGGCGACGTCCACGGTGCCCGCGGCGTCGTCGACGAAGAGGTCCGCCGTGACGCCGGGGACGTCCACCTGGAGCTTCGTCGCGAGGCTCACGCCCGCGCCGTCGTCGCCCATCAGGAGCGCGAAGGGCGCGTCGAGCGCGATGGCGCCGACGTCGAGGCCGACGTCCACCGTGCGCGCCGCGGCGTCGAACGTCGCCGACGCCGTGGAGCGGCCGACCGACGCCGTCACGACGGCGCCCTGGCCCGACGCGCGCAGGGCGAGCGCCTGGTCGAGGGCCGCCGAGACCGTGACCCCGTGGTCGCCCACCTTCGCGATGGCGAGCGTCACCTTGCCGCTGAGCTCGTCGATCGCGAGGCCGTCGTCGCCCGCGTCGAGGGCGCCCGTCCGCTCGAGGAGCGCGAGGAGCGGCGCGAGCGACACCGTCGCCGACGCGCGCTCGGGCGCGACCGTGAAGGTCATCGGCGCGACGGGCGGGTCGCCGACCCGGAGGTCGATGGTCAGCTCGCCCTCGGCGCGCGACGAGACGGCGAGCCGCACGGGCTCGTCGGCCCAGCGCGCCTGGCACTCGGGGCGGCTCTCCTCGTCCCAGCAGACCATGCTGAGCGGCAGCTCGTAGACGATGGTCATCCCGTCGTCCGAGACGACGTTCTCCGCGACGAAGACCTCGCTCGCGAGCTTGTCGGCGAGATCGTCGAGGCGCGCGTCGAAGGCGCGGTCGGGATCGCCGCCCGTCTCGGGATCCGCGCCGACGATCGGGAGGTCCCCGAGCATGTCGCCGACGAGCTCGGCGTCGGCCGACCAGGCGGCGCCGACGCGCCACGCGGTCGCGAGGGCGTGGACGTTGGCGGACGCGAGCGGCGCGACCTCGGTCGCGGCGAGGGGCTCGCGCGCGTTGCCGCCGCCGTCGTCGCCGCAGGCGGCGAGGAGGGCGAGGGCGCCGAGCGCCACGGCGACTGGAGCACGCGTCGTCCAGCGCGTCGGGGCGCGGGTACTCCAAGGTGGGGCGTTCCGGGTCGATCGCGAGCGGCTGGTCGTCATCATGTCGAAACCTCCTCGGCGTCTTGTGGGCGGCGGTCGCGTGCGCGGCGGGAGCCTGCGCGCAGACCGTGGCGGGAGGGAGATGAGCAAGACCCAGGCCAAGCGCGCGCCGGCCAGCGTCCGGTCCAGTGTGTCCCTGACGCGGTGCGCACGGAGACAGGATCTCGCGCATCGGCGGGCGGTGACGAAACATCGCCAGCGTGTTCAGCGATGTAACGCAAACCCGCGACCCGGTTACAGACATGTTCGTCACGGCGCTCAACGAACACGGGCGACGAGCCGTTGCCATAATCGTGAGCGCACGAAGGATGGCTGCTCGCACCCACACGACTCGCGCGGACGCGGTGGCAGTGGCTGGTCCCGCGACCCGCGAGTCGACTTATCCCCCCCGGAACCCCCCGTGACATCGGGCGGTTCGAAGTTCGGAACCGGATTGCGGCGACGCCGCAGGCGCGCGATGCGTGCGGCATGAGTCGGCAACTCACCCTCGCTTCGCTCCCCGCGCTCCTGGCCCTGGTCTCCGCCGCGTGCGGGGCGGAGAAGAGCGCTCCTTCGACCTCTTCGCCCGCGCTCGAGCAGACGAGCGCCGCGGTCGTCTACGGCGACGACAGCCGCCTCGACTGGTACGCCGTCGAGGACGAGTCGCTGCGGGACTTCGCGCGCGGCGCCTCCGCCGCGATGATCGACTGGGACTCCGTGCAGGTCGCCGCGAGCGGCGACGTGAGCCTCGACACGCGCTTCACGCTCCAGCAGACCGAGAACCTCTGCTCGGACCAGCTCTTCCTGACCCAGCCGACGACGGCGTCGTGCTCGGGCACCCTCATCGACGACGACCTCGTCATCACGGCCGCGCACTGCGCGGGCTCGCTCTCCGATTGCGCGAGCTCCGCCTGGGTCTTCGACTTCCTCTACGAGGGCGACGGCGACCTCGCGGTCGTCTCGGCGGACGACGTCTACAGCTGCGTCGACGTCGTGGTGAACGGCCCCGTCGACCTCCCGGGCTTCCACGACATCGCCGTGGTGCAGCTCGATCGCCCGGTCACCGGCCGCGCGCCGGCGATCGTCGCGCCGCAGACCACGCTCACCCAGGGCACGCCGCTGCTCATGCTCGGCTACCCGAGCGGGCTCCCGCTGAAGGTCGACGAGGGCGGGCACGTGCAGCAGCCACGCACGTCGGCGGGGGACTACTTCGTCGCGTCGGTCGACAGCTTCGCCGGCAACAGCGGCTCGGGCGTGTTCGGCGCCGACCGGCAGCTCCTCGGCGTCCTCACGGACGGCGCCGCGGACTACGAGCGCCGCGGCAACTGCAACATCGTCAACGTGCTCGACGAGGCGGACGCCGAGGAGAGCGTGATGTACGCCTACTGGGCGATCTCCGCCGTGTGCGACAAGGGCTACCCGAGCCTGCCCCTCTGCGGCGACGACACGCCGACCTGCGGCGACGGCTTCTGCACGGACGGCGAGACCCTCGAGAGCTGCGAGCAGGACTGCTCCGGCGGGCTCCTCGCGGTGCCGGCCGAGTGGCGGTGCAACCCCGCGTGGTACGGCGTCGGCGACGACTGCGACTGCGCCTGCGGCGCCTACGACCCCGACTGCGACATCCCGCAGCTCGACGTGCTGAACTGCGCGCCCGGGAGCGCCTGCAACCCGGACGGCACCTGCGAGGTCGACTTCCCGGCCGACTGGACCTGCCGCGACCGCAACTACGCCGCCGGCGACGGCTGCGACTGCGACTGCGGCGCCTACGATCCCGACTGCGACGACCCGAGCCAGCGCATCAAGAACTGCGCGCCCGGGAGCGCCTGCCAGAGCGACGGCACCTGCGAGTCGTCGATCCCCGACGCCTGGGAGTGCCGCCGCTCCTGGTACGGCACGCACGACGACTGCGACTGCGAGTGCGGGGCCTACGATCCCGACTGCGACGACCCGAGCCAGCAGGTGCAGAACTGCGAGTCCGGGCAGGTCTGCGGCGGCGACGGTCACTGCACGGAGCCCGGCCCCGGGCCCGAGCCCGAGGTGGAGCCCGGGCCGGAGCCGGTGGCCGAGGTCGGCCCCGAGCCGGTCGAGGTCGAGGCGGAGCAGGTGGTCGAGGAGATCGTGCCGGACGTCGTCGGCGCCGACTCGACCGCCCCCGACGCCGCGGACACCGGCGTCAGCGGCGTGAAGGGCAAGTCCGACGACGGCGGCTGCCAGGGCGGCGGGGCGCCGGCGGACGCCGGGCTCGCGGCGCTGCTGGCGGCGCTGGGGCTGCTCGCGATGGGGTGGCGGTCGCGCCGGCAGGGGGCGCGCGACACCCTCGGGTGACGGGCGCCGGGCGGGGGCCTGCCTCCGCCATTGCCGGCGATCGCGCGATCTGCCACTTCTAGGTGCCTGTCTCGCGCTGGACCTGGAGGCGCCGAGTCGATGCCTAGCCTGCTTGCGATGTCGTTCGAGGGGGAGCTCTCGCCGAGCTTCGACCTGCGCTGCCTGCACCCGGGGCGGCAGGTGCCCGACGGCTGGGGGATCGGCTTCTACCCGGGGCGCGAGCCGTCGGCGACCGTGTTCAAGGAGCCGGCGCCGCCGCCCGGGAGCGCGCGCAGCGAGCTCGTGAAGGCGTGGGAGCGGGTCGCGTCGTCGGTGTTCGTGACGCACGTGCGCTCGGCGCGCTGGGGGCAGATCGCGGACGCCAACACGCAGCCCTTCGCGCGCTCGTGGGGCCGACGCGACTGGCTCTTCGTGCACTCCGGGAGCCTCGCGACGAAGGTCGAGCTCGGCCCGGACGCGATCTTCGAGCCGGTCGGATCGACCGACACCGAGGCGATCTTCTGCGACGTCATGACGCGGGTGGCGCGCGCCGGGTGGAAGTCGCTGCGCGAGGCGGACCTCGCGACGCTCCAGGGCTGGCTCCGCGAGTACGACGACGAGGGGACGCTCACCTGCGCGCTCACCGACGGGAGCGACGTCCTGGTGTACGCCGACCGCCAGGGGGCGCAGCCAGTGTGGATCTGGGAGCTGAAGCCCCCCTACGACGAGGTGATCTTCGGCGACGACGAGGTGCAGGTCGACCTCACGAGGCGCGGCGCGAAGGCGCGGAAGGGGGTCATCGCCTCGACGCACCTGCTCTCGTCGGAGAGCGACGTGCCCGCGGCGTGGCGCCCGCTCGCGCCGGGCGGGCTCATGCTCGTGCGGCAGGGGGCGCTCCTCGCCGAGCTGCCCGGGGAGGCGGCGCTCGCGCCGGCCGCGCCTGTGTCTCCGCCGGGCAAGGCCGCGACCGCGCCGCCGCCGGGGTCCGCGCCGCCGGCCGGGCTCCCCGCCGCGCCGCGCCCGCGCGTGATGCCGCCGTCGAGGCCGCAGGAGGCGCCGCGGCGGCGCCTCGAGATCCGGCACCGCACGGTGTACCGCTACGCGAAGCCGGTCGAGCGCTCGACGCACATCTTCCGCTTCGAGCCCATCCAGGACCGCCTGCAGCGCGTCGCGGCGCACCAGCTCAACGTGTCCGTGAAGGGGCAGTTCCGCGACTACAGCGACGTCTTCGGCAACCGCGTGCGGCGCCTCGTCGTGGAGCGGCCGTTCACCGAGATGGTCATCGAGTCGATGGCGCACGTGGTCGCGCTCGACACCGATCCGCTGGAGCTGCGCCCGCTGCACGCGCGCACCACGATCCCCGTGAACTGGATGCCGTGGCAGCGCCACATGCTGCAGCCCTACCTGCTGCCGCCCGAGCTCCCGGAGTCGCAGCTCGTCGAGCTCTACGAGTACGCCATGAGCTTCGTCGAGCGGAACGGCTACGACATCGTCGACACCCTGCTCGACATCAACCAGTCGATCTACCGGGACTACGAGTACAAGCAGGGCTCGACGAACGTGCACACGACGGCGTTCGAGGTCTACACGACGCGGCGCGGCGTGTGTCAGGACTTCACGAACGTCTTCATCTGCCTCGCGCGGCTGCTCGGGATCCCGGCGCGCTACGTGTGCGGCTACCTCTACACCGGGCCGAAGCACGAGAACCGCGCCATGGCCGAGGCGACGCACGCGTGGGCGCAGGTCTACCTGCCCGAGTCCGGGTGGAAGGGCTTCGACCCGACCAACGGCGTGCTGACGCAGACCGACCACGTGCGGGTCGCGATCGGTAGGAATTACCTCGACGCGACGCCGACGTCGGGGACGATCTTCGTCGGCGGTGGCGCCGAGACGCTCGAGGTCGCGGTCACGGTCGAGGAGCAGGGCTGAGCCGCGCGGCGCGCTCGGGCGACGGGAGAATTTCCCCGAGCGCTGCTAGAATCCGGCGCGGGCGTCGCGCGCGCCCCCCCACGGCCCGCCGCGAGGAGCACCCGCATCGCCCCCGACGACCGCGCCAGCGCCGACCTGCTCGCGCAGGCCCGCGACGAACGCCTCCCGTACCACGAGCGGCTCGCGCTCCTCGACCGGGCCTCGGTCGACGACGGCGGCGCGGCCGAGCGCGTCGCGGCGACGGCCCTCCGCGGGGACCTGCTGCGCTTCGTCGGGCGGATCCCCGAGAGCCGCGACACCTTCGCGCGCCTCCTCGCGAGCGCGACCGAGCCGCGCACCTGGGCCGTCGCGAAGGTCGGCCTCGCCAACGCCGCCTGCGCCCGCGCCGACTGGGAGCGCGCCCGCGCCGAGCTCGACGACGTCATCGCGCGCGAGGGCGAGCTCGACCCCGTCTTCATCGGCCGCGTGCGCGCCGTCTGCGCCTCGACCCACTACAACGCGCACCGCTTCGAGGCCGCGCGGGCGCTGCTCGAGCAGGCCCTCGAGCCGCTCCGGGCGCACGCCGACCGGGAGGGCGAGGCGCTCGCGACCGTGAGCCTCGGCGTCGTGGCGCTCGCCCTCGACGAGACGAGCACCGCCTTCGCCCTCCTCGACGAGGGGCGCGCGCTCGCGGGGCGGCTCGGGCTCGCGCGCTGGGAGGCGATGGCGCTGTCCTACCTCGCGATGATCCGCCACCTCGGCGGCGACGTCGCCCGCGCCGCGCTCGTGTACGACGAGAGCATCAACGCCCTCGCGGCGCTCGGCGTCCGCCGCGCGGAGGGGCTCGCGCTCTTCGGGCGCGCCATGCTGCGCCTCGAGACGCACGCCCTCGACGGCGCGAGCGACGATCTCCGCGACGCCCTCGCCAACGAGCGCGTCACGAGCCCCGACTACGAGCCGCTCCTCGCGGCCGCCCTCGCGCTCATCGCCGCGGCGCGCGACGACGTCGAGGCGCGCGACCACCACCTCGCCTTCGCCACGCGCTGCGTCGCGCAGCGGGGCGCCCGCTTCGCGCGCGAGGTCGCCGCCCTCGAGGAGGCCCTGCGGCGCGGGGACCACGGCCCGCTCGCGGCCTGCGTGACGCCCGAGGCGCGCCTCCTCCGCCGCGGCACGGCCGCGCTCGCGGGCTATCGCGCGATCCCGACGCTCACCGTGGCCGAGGATCGGCGCTGGTTCTCGGTCGGCGACGGCGAGCGGCAGGACATCGCGCGGCGGAAGGCGCTCCGCCTCATCCTCGGGCGGCTCGTCGACCAGCACCGGGCGTCGCCCGGGGACGGCCTCGACGTCGAGGCGCTGATCCGCGCCGGGTGGCCCGGGCAGCGCGTGCTCTCGGCCGCGGGCGCGGCGCGGGTCTACACGGCGATCGCGACGTTGCGGCGCCTCGGGCTCGCCGACCTCCTCGAGCGGCGCGGCGAGGGCTACGCGCTGCACCCGCGGACCCGCGTCGTGGCGGTGCCCTGAGCGCTGCGCGGGCGGGATTTCAGGAAAGTTTCAGAACGCGCACAGAGGCGGCTCTCTACGGTCATCTCACGACCTGCCACACGCGAGGGACGACGCCATGCGCATCATTTCGCCCACGATCCCCATCATCGCGCTGCTCGCGGCCTGCGACGCGGCCACGAGCGGCGGCGGCGCCACGACCACGAGCGCCGCGGACACCACGGCCGGCGACACCGCCGTCGCCGGCGCCGACGACACCTCCGCCGCGACCGCCGCGCCCGACACGGCGACACCGACCGACCCGACGCCCGCGGGCCTCGCGCGCCTCACCGGGTTCGGCGCGGGGACCCTGAACGCCGTCGCCGCGGCGGGGGCGCGCGCCTGGGTCGGCACGCCGCACGGGCTCTACCGCGCCGACGGGCCCGACTACGCGCTCGAGTTCGTGGCGCCCTACGCGGAGCACGTGGGCGACCTCGCGGTCCTCGACGTGGTGACCCTCGACGACGGCGCCGTCGTCACGCTCGGCGCGGGGTTCCGGATCTCCCGGAGCGACGACGGCGGCGCGACCTGGCGCGACCTCTCGCCGAAGCTCGAGCTCGAGGCCGGCGCCCTGACCTCGCTCGCGACGGACGGGCGGCGCCTCCTGCTCGTGCCGGGCGGCGGGGCCGCCTACCTCTGGGAGAGCGCGCAGGACGGCTGGCGGGAGCTCCCGAACCTGTCGCGCGACGCGACGAGCACGTTCCCGAACGCGCCCGAGGTCGCGCCCCTCGTCATCACCGAGGCGGGCTTCGACGGCGACACCCTCGTGGCGAACTCGGAGGGCTACCCGATGCAGGGGGCCTACGTGCTCGCGCCCGAGCCGCCGACGACGACGGCGGGAGCGACGTCCGAGGGGGCGACCGCGACGGCGTGGGAGGCCGAGTGGCACCTCGTCGACGGGCTCGATCAGTGGGGCTACCGCGCGTTCTCCTTCGACGGGCAGGCCGCGGTCACGAGCAACAACCGCGGCGTGTTCGTGCGCGACGCGAACGGCTGGCGCAGCACCGAGACGCGCCCCAACGCGCCGGGGCCCGCGAACGCGGCGCTCGTCGTCGGGGACGTCGTGCTCTCCGCGAGCGCCGGGGAGCTGATGCGCTCGGCGGACCGCGGCGTGACGTGGGAGGTCGGCTCGCTCGTGAAGACCTTCGGGCGGCGGCACGCGCTCGCGCAGGGGGGCGCGCGCACCTTCTGGGTGACCGACGCGTTCCGGAGCTCGGGGGACGTCGGCGCCACCTGGGTGACGCACGAGGCCGAGATCGACGTGCCGATGCGCCTCGCGGTCGGTGACGGCGCGGTCGTCACGGTGCAGCGGCCGAACGGCGCCGCGTACCAGGTCGACGCGACGGGGACCGCCGCGGAGGCGCTCGGGATCGGGGTCACCGCGACCGAGCTCGTCGTCGTGGGCGGCGAGATCTGGGTGAACGGCTACCAGAAGATCCAGCGGCGCGCGCTCGACGCCGAGGCGTTCGAGGACGTGCCGATGCCGGCCGGGCTCTTCGAGTACGACGATCTGCGGCGCCTCATGACGGACGGCGAGCACGTCTTCTCGAGCCGCACGCGGGTCTGGGAGAGCTGGGTCCCGGCGACGTCCTGCGGCGTCGAGCGCTGGGACGAGGCGCGCGGGGCGTTCGTGCGGGCCGACGCGGGGCTCCCGGCGGCGACCGGACCCAACCTCGCGAGCTGCCCCGCGGCCATCCGCGGGTTCGCCGGCGCGGGGGGCGTCCTGCTCGCGACGGCCGAGGCCGGCGGCACCTACCGCTCCTTCGACGCCGGCGCGAGCTGGGCGCTCATCGAGGGCGTCGGCGACGTGCGGACGGCGGCGGCCTGCGGCGGGGCGCTCCTCGTGATGCTCACCGACGGCGCGTTCGTCGTGAGCCGCGACGGCGGCGAGACCTTCGCGGCGGTGGCGCCCCCCGACCTCTCGCGCGCGACGGACCTCGCTCAGCTGGGGCGGCGCTGCGTCGTCGGCCTCGGACGGAGCGACGGGGGCGCGACGCTCTGGGCGTCCGAGGACGGGAGCGACTTCTCGATCCTCGTCGAGGGCTTCACCGAGCCGGTCGCCCGCCTCGCGGCCGACGCGGGCGGGACGCTCGCGGTCGCGACGCAGAGCCGCGGGGTGTTCCGGGCGCACGTCGAGTAGCCGACGGCGCGCCCCCCGAGGTGAGCGCGCCGCGCCCGGAAGCGCGCGGCGCGACCACACGGTGCTCGTCCTGGCCCGCAGGCGAGCACCACGACGTCGCGGGCGGGTGAGCGGCTCGGCCTGCGCCGACCACAGGGCCGCTCATCCGCCTCGCGACCTCTCGCGGCTCAGAGGAACACGAAGATCCGGAGCATGACCTCGTAGTTCGTCGGCGTGATGAAGTCGCCGACGGTGTAGTCCGGGAGCGGGAGGTCGTTGACCGACTGCGGCGGCTCCTGGCCGTTCGCGATGGCGGCGGCCTCCTCCTCGGCGATGGACAGCGCGAGCTTCTGCACGTGCCCCTTCACCGACTGGTAGCCCGGCACGATCATGTAGAACGAGCAGTCCAGGGTGAGGTGGTCGTCGAAGTGGATCTCGAAGCCGCCGCCGAGGTGGTAGGAGTTCCCCGGGCTCGTGACGCTGAAGAGCTCGGACTTGTCGGCCGCGCCGATGCCCGTGCCGAGGTAGAGCGCGAAGCTGCTCGTGATCATCGGGTACAGGAGCGCCGTGAGCCGCATCTTCGCGGCGTAGCGGAGCTCGCCGTCCTTCACCTTGGTGAGGTCGTCGTCCTTCGTGAGGTCGAAGGACATGTCGACGCCCAGGATCCACAGCATCTTGAGGCGGGCGCTCGCCTGGTTCACGAACTTCATCTTCGCCTCTTCGTCCGGCCCCGCGGCGTGCCGCCAGCCGACGCCCGCCCCGACGCCGAGCGTCAGGATCGAGTCGTTGTCGGCGCGGGCGGCGCGCGGCGCGGCGACGGTCGTCGCGGCGGCGGCGGTGAGGGCGAGGGCCATGAGGGCGTTGGTGATGCGGCGGGAGCGCATGGTTCTCTTCTCCGGGGGAAACAGGGGCTTCATGGGGTTCAGCGGGGGCGCACGAGGAGGGCGCGCGCCACCTGGCGGACCTTGCGGTCGTTGCTCGACATCGCGTCGACGAGGAGCTCGATCCCGGCCGGGAGGCCCGACTGCCAGGCCGCGTCGAGGATCGCGACCCGCGTCTCGTAGGACGCGAGCGGGTAGTTGTGGCGGAGGAGCGTGATGGCCTCCTCGCCGCCGAGGGCGCCGTAGGCGGTCACGACGCCCGGATCCCAGTTCGCGGGGCGCGTCGCGTCGATCTCGCGCTTCACGCGCGGGAGCGCCTCGACGAGCTGGTAGCGGCCGGCCGCGGCGAAGGCGAGGCGGCGGATCTCGGGGTCGTTGTCGTCGAGCGCCTTCACGACGAGCGGCGCCACCTCGTCGCGCGAGGCGACGTGCGTCAGGGCGTCGAAGGCCGCGCGGTGCACGTTCGCCGCGGTCACGGAGGTGCGGTAGGTGGCGAGGACCACGTCCACGTCGACGTGCGGGTCGCCGCTCTCGCGGAGGAGCGCGAGCATCAGGACCTGCGCGTCGAGGTAGTCCCGGTGCGGGCCGCCGACCGTGAGGCGCTTCAAGAGCGCCGTCGCCGGCACCACCGCTCGCGCCGCCCGGTCCATCAGGAAGGAGCGCATCGCGCGGGCGTCGCCGGGGCGCTCGCCGAGCCAGCGGATGACGGCCGCCACGCCGGCGTCGCCGCGGCGGTCGAGCTCGCCCATGGCGCGCCCGTAGAAGGTCGTCCAGACGCCGGCCGCGAGGCACTGCACGAGGAGGTCCTCGCTCTCGCGGCTCGCGTCGCGGTGGAGGGCGTCGAGGGCGCGCACGAGGAGCGCCGGCCGCAGCTTCTCCTGGAGCTCGGCGACGCGCGCGATCCCGACCGGCCCCTGGCGCACCATCGACTCGGCGGCCGCGCTCGCGACCTCGAGATCCTCGCTCTCCATGAGCGCCTCGAGCGCCGCGCGCCCGGCGGCCGTCTTGACGTCGCCGAGCGCCCGCGTCGCGGCGAGCCGCGTCGTGGCGTCGCGCGCGGTGGTCGACCGCACGATCAGCGCGAGCGCGTCGGCGTCCGCGGCCGCGACCGGCGCGAGGGCGAGGAGGCCGGCGGCCTGGACCTCGGTGTCCTTGCTCGCGAGGAGGCGCTCGGCGAGGAGGCGAGCGCTCGCCGGGGAGAGGTCACCGGCCGCCCGGATGGCGTCGTCGACGCGCGCCGGGTCACCGCTCGCGATGGCCGTCGCGAGGATCTCGCGGGCGACGGGGGCGCCGCTCCGGGCGAGGAGATCGAGCGCCCGGCGCGCGAGCACGGGGTCCGGCCCCTCGACGAGCGGCCGCAGCACCGACTCGACGCCGGCGAGGCGCGGGTAGGCGTCGAGGGCCGCGAAGGCGCGCTCGCGCTCCTCGCCGCCGCGGGCCACGAGCTCGCGGACCACGGCGAGGGCGTCGTCGCCGCCGATCGCCACGAGGGTCGCCAGCGCCCGCTCCCGGAGCGGCGATGTGCTCGACGCCACGGCGCGCGCGAGCGACGGCGCGGCCTGCTCACCGAAGCGCACGAAGTAGGCCTGCGCGCGGTCGGCGCGCTCGTCGTCGGCGCCGCCGAGGAGGCCGAGCTGACGCTCGATGCGCTCCTTCAGGGCGGGGGCGCCGGCGGCCGGGTCGTGGCGCTCGACGAGCTCGATCTCGCCGATGGCGACGCCGTCGGCGGGGTCGCCGGCGACGGCCTCGATGGTGACCGTGAGCGTCCGCGCCACGGCGAGCGAGCCCATGTCGATGGTCTGCCGCTCGCGCTTGTCCGCGAGCTCGACGACGCGCTCGCCGCCGTCCCACGTCAGGCGCACGCGTGCCGGCCGGGCGTACTGCGCGAAGGTCCGCGGGTTCATGCCGTGGCCCGGGAAGATCCGGACGCTCGCGAGCCAGCGCTCGCGGCCGAAGTCGAGGGAGAACGCGACGGGCGCGTCGCCGTCCTGGGTGAGGATCCAGGGGCGGACGGTGCGCCCGTCGAAGAGGGCGTCGGCGTCGGTGCCCGCGGCGTCGTGGCCCGACTCGAGGGTCACCGAGGTGCCGGCGAGGGCGGCCGGCGCGGCGAGGGCGACGAGGCCGAGGGCGGCGAGGATGTTGCGGATGCTGCGCATGGCGGGGCTCCCTCCGATCGTGCCGAGGCTCACGGGCAGGCCTTGAGCTGGCTCTTCGCGTCGAGCGTGAACGCCGTGCTCGCGCAGACGTTGTCGCAGGCGGGCATGCCGGCGCCGTCGCAGAGCGCCTGGCACGTGGCCGGCGCGCCGCCCGCCGAGAGGCAGGTCGAGCCGGCCTGGCAGTCGTCCGCGTAGGTGCAGCTGCCGCCGCGGGGCACGGTCCCGGCCTGGCTGCAGGCGAGGCCGGACAGCCAGTAGCAGCCCTCGCCGGCGCCGCAGGAGCTCGCGGTGCAGGCGGGGCCGAGGCAGACCTGGACGCCCGACACGCTCGACGGGACCTTGCTCTCGCCGGCGCAGCTCGCGTCGCAGGCGCCGCTCGCGCAGAGCTCGCGGCACTGGCCACCGAGGCAGGTGAGGCCGCCGCCGCAGTCGTCGACGTACTGGCAGGCCTCGCCGAGGGTGGCCGAGCCCTTGTAGAGGCAGGTGAGCGTGCCGTTGAGCGGGTAGCAGGCGCGACCCGGGCCGCAGTCGTCGGCGTCGACGGCGCAGCCGGCGGCGCGGGTGGTGAAGGTCCAGCTGAAGGTGTAGGTCGCGCCGTCGCGGAGGCCCGAGATGGTGGCGACGTAGGCGGTCGCGGGGGCGAGCGGGGCGTGCGGGATGAGGGCGACGTCGCGCGCCTGGAGGTGCGAGTCGTTGGCGGAGGTGAGGAGCGTGTGCGGGAGCTCGGCGCCGCTCGCGGCGACGCGGACGCTCGAGGAGACGACGGTGACGGTGCCGCGGTCGGCGGTGACGGTGAGGACCGGGCCGCTCGGCCAGCCGGCGGGCGGCGGCGTGGGCTCGGGGACCTCGCGGCCGGACCACTCGGTCGGGACGTCGACGGCGCCGTCGGCCGGGTAGGCGAGGAGCTTGCCGCTGTTGACGTAGGCGCCGGGCTCGGCGCCGACCTCGACGACGTGGGCGTGGTAGGCGAGGTCGCCGGCGACGCCGAGGCCGATCTCCTTCACCTCGCGCCGGATGAGCGGGAGGCGATGGTAGAGCGACTCCATCCAGGCGACCATCGTGCCCTCGGGGGTGCCGTGGTAGCCGATGACCTCGCCCGCGTGCTGCCAGGTGTAGCCGGCGGCGGCGGAGCGCTTGGCGCCCGACTCGCCCGTGAAGCCCTGGAGCTCCGGGACCTCGACGTGCGGGCTCAGGCCGTGCGCGTCGTGGTAGGCGTGGTTCGTGACGAGGTAGTTCGCGTGGGCCTGCGAGGCCGAGGTGAGCAGCGGGCTCTGGGTGAGCGCGGGCAGGCCGAGGTCCGAGCGGACGTCCTCGAGGTAGGCGAGGGCGTCGGCGGCGCTGCCGGCGTCGCCGGTGGGGTCCGTGACCGCCGGGTCGGTCGTGGTGCCGTCGGCCTTGTTCGGCGTCGTCGAGGACGAGACGGTGCCGGTCTGCGGGCCGGGGGTGAGATCGATCAGCGCGTTGTCGGTGCCGACGATCTTCGTGTCGCAGGCGCTGGTCGTCCAGGCGGTCGCGAGGAGGAGGGTGAGGATGAGTCGACGCATCGAGGGCACCGGGGTCCAGAGTTCACTGGCCCAATCGGGCGCCTGACGCGGTCCGTTGAGTAAGGCTCCGTAAAGAAGGGTCCGCGCCGATTGCGTCGGGTGGCGCGCGCGCCCCGCGGGCGAGGGCGCGAGGATCGCGCTGGTTACAACCTCATCACCGGGTTCGCGGGGTGCGGCGCGCGACGCGCGAGCGCGCTCACATCGCGCCGACGTCCCGGGGCTCCGGCGCGCGGTCGTGGCCGTTGCCGTTGCCGTTGCCGCGGCCGAGCCAGGTCGGGAGCGCCTCGCGGAGGGGCTCGCCGCCGACGACGCCGAAGTCGAGCGTGCGGATGGGGAACGGGATCGTGATGCCGGCGTCGTCGAACGCGACCTTCACGGCCTTGATGGCGGCGCTGCGGGCGGCGAGCCAGGCGTGCTGCGAGGACTCGACCCAGAAGCGGAGGACGAAGTTGATCGAGCTGTCGCCGAACGCCGTGTAGAAGAGCTCGAGGGGGCGCTCGGGCTTGTGGATCCCGAGCTTCTCGACGGCGGACAGCGCGATCTGCTCGGCCTTCTCGAGGTCGTCGCCGTAGGCGACGCCGATCTCGACGGCGACGCGGCGGTCGGGGGCGCGGTTGTAGTTCGTGATCGGGTTCTCGAAGACCTCCTTGTTCGGGAGGAAGACGACCTGCCCGTCGAGGCTGCGCCCCTGCGTCCAGCGCAGGGTGATCTGCTCGACGCGCCCCTTGAAGTCGGCCGACTCGATGAGGTCGCCGACCTCGAACGGGCGGTTGATGGCGAGGAGGACGCCGGAGACGAAGTTCGCGGCGATGTCCTGGAAGGCGAAGCCGAGCGCGATGCCGATGATCCCGACGCCGGCGAGGAGTGACGTGACCGTGCCGTCGAGCTGCACGAGGGAGAGGGCGACGAAGAGCCCGGCGACGAGCACCGTGACGCGCGTGAGCGTGCCGAGGAGGTTCACGACGGCGTGGTGGGTCGTGATGCGGGTCGAGGTCTTCTTGACGAGGCGCGACACGAACTTCGCGAGGAACCAGAAGAGCACGAACACGAGGAGCGCGACCGCGATGTTCGGCAGCATCTCGATGAAGGTCTTGCCCCAGCCGACGACCTTGTTGCCCACGTTCTCGAAGGCGTTCCCGATCTCGTTCATCGCGCGTGCTCCCCTGCCCCTCGGCGGCTCTGATGCAGACTCGTCCGGTGGGCTCGGGTGCGAATCGCGTGCCACGGCCTCATTGCGGCGCCCAGTCAGGCGAGCACCGCAACCACGCGCGGGGGCGCGGCGTCTCAGGGGGCGAGAGTGGGGCGTTCTGGGACAGTCCCGGCCCATACGGGCCCCGACCGCGCGGGGCAGAATGCCCCGGCGAAACGCCCCAGGCGCCGTGCGCGGCGCGTCAGAGCGGGCGTCGCGCGACGGCGCCCGGGAGCGGCGGCGGCGACGGGGGACCGACGAAGGGCTGGGCCCGGGGCGCACGCGGTGAGGGCTTCGCGCCGCCCCACGGGTAGAGGGTCGCGCGCAGGGGGTGCGGGATGGCGGTGTCGACGGTGGCGTCGACGACGACGACGCCGTCGGGGCCGAGCTCGACGCGGTGGAACTCGCGGCCGAGAGGGGCGAGCTCGCGCGGCGCGGCGGCGTCGCTGCCGTCGAGGGCGGCGACGAAGAGCGCGCCAGCCCCGAGCGGGCCCGCGACGCTCGCGACGACGGCGACGCCGCGGGCGTCGTCGACCGCGAAGACGGCCGCCGGGCGGCCGGGGAGCACGTCGATGAGCGCGCCGTCCGCGACGCGCGCGGCGGCGAGGCCGGGGCGCTGTGTGGCGCCGTCGGCGCGGGGAGGCCAGGCGATGGAGGCGACGACGACGCCCTGCCGCGGGGCGAGGACCGGCGCGGAGATGGCCTGCCAGAGGAGGAGCGAGGCCGCGCCGCCGTCGAGGGGGTGCCCGCGCACCACGCCCTGCGTCGGGTCCCAGACGACGACCTTCTCGCGCGTGATCCCAAGGACGACGTCGGTCGCGTCGAGCGACGCGACGACGCGGGCCTCGGCGCCCGGCGCGACCGCGATGGAGCGGATCTCCGCGCTGCCGACGTCGCGCCACGCGACGCGGTCGCGGGTCTCGGAGACCCAGGCGTCGGCGACGCCGCCCGGCGCCCAGGGCGTGAGGCCGACGACGCGGTTGTCCCGGCTGAGGCCGATGAGCCGCCCGGCGCGCGCGGTCGCGACGAGCACGGCGGCGCCGCCGCTCGCGGCGACGAGGGTGGTCCCGCGCGGGAGCTCCCCGACGTCGCCCGAGGCCACGTCGACCCAGCGGGGGACGAGCTCGTCGCCGTCCTTGGCGTGGAAGAGCACGGCCGCGCGGCCGTCGCCGTCGTCCGTGACGCCGACGACGCCGCAGGACGGCGCGCCGCCGAGGCTCGCGAGCACCTCGACGCCGCCGGCCGGGCGCACGATGACGACGTCGTCACCCCGGCAGCCGGCCGCGACCGCGCCGCTCGGCGCCCAAGCCATGAGCTGCACGGGCTCCGGGTGGGTCGGCGTCAGCGCGATGGGGGCGCCGGCGGGCGCGAGGGGGTAGCTCATGAGCCGGTAGCCGTCGCCGTCGCGGGTCGCCCACCAGGCGCTCGCGCCGTCGGGGGTCGCGACCGGGTCGAGCCAGGCGGCGAGCGGCTTCGTGACGCGCCGGAGGACGCCGTGGTCGTCTAGGGTCGCGAGGGCCGCGGTGCGCGCGACGCCGCCCTCGCCGAGGGTGAGGAGGGCGCCGCCGCGCCACGGCGCGATGACCTGGCCCGAGAAGCCGGGCGCGAGGGTCGCGAGCCCCGTGGCGTCGCCGAGCTCGAGGCCGCGGGCGGTCGCGACGAGGACGCGGCCGTCGGCCAGGAAGGCCTGCGCGCGGTCCTGGCCGCGCCGGCCCGGGCCGAGGGCGTAGCGCGGGGGGGCCTTGCCGGCGGCGTCCGCGATCTCGACGTAGGCCTCGACGCGGCCCCCGACGACGCGGGCGCGCTCCCAGGCGACCTGCGTCGCCGACGCCCAGCGGGGGCGCTCGAAGCGGTCGTCGGGGGTGACGGCGGACGCGAGCGTGACGCACGGGGCGGGCGCGCCGGGCGCGAGCGAGGCGACGCGGAGGCCGCGCGCGTCCGAGAAGACGAGGCGGCGGCCGTCGGGGGAGAGGGCGACGTCGAAGCCGACGCGCGCGGCGTCGCAGAGGCGGCGCGGCGGGGAGGCGGCGTCGGTCGAGAGCGTGTAGAGGGCGCCGTCGCGGGGGCCCTCGACGGCGACGACCACGGCGCCGACGTCGTCCGCGACGGCGAGCACGCGGAGGCGCCCGTCGCCGCGGCCGAAGTCGGCGGGGGTGGCGCCGCCGAGCCAGGCGGCCGGGCCGCGGTCGGCGCCGGAGATCGGCACGACGAGGACGCCGCCGAGGTCGGTCGTCTCGACGGCCGGGGCGAGGGAGGGGGCGGCCGCGACGGCGTCGACGGGGGCGACGAGCGCGGCGAGACAGGAGACGGCGAGGAGGGAGTGACGCATGCCTCCATAACGCCCGAGGCGGCGCGGGTCGTGGGTCAAGTCTCGGTAAATCCAAATGTTGTCGCGGCGCAGCACAATCGCCCGCGGACCCTTGATTCGTCTCCGGGCCGCTGGCACCTTCGGGCCGTCCGGGGCCGAGCGCGGCCGACCGGGCGAGGAGGTCGCTGTGGTCAAGGTTCTCGGGCTCTTGCTCTGCGCCGCGCTCGCGGCTGGCTGCGACGACGGCGGCGGCGCCGCGAGCGGCGACGCGGACGCAGCGACGGCCTCGGAGGTCGACGGCGCCGACGTCGGCGACGTGGCGACCACCCCCGACACGGCGGGCGCGACGGCCGGCGACGGCTACTGCGCCGGGTCGAACGGGGTCACGCCGAACGACCGTCCCTGCCCGGCGCCGGCGGTCAACGAGCCGGCAGGATACAACCCGGGGCCGCCATCGACGTTCGCGTCATGCTGTGATGGGGACACCTGCAGCGACGCCGCGTGCGCGGAGGGCGAGCTCTGCGACCGCGTCACGACGCCGCCGCTCACGGCCACGCCGGAGACGACCGGCGTGTGCCGGCGGCCGTGCCGCACGGTCACGGCGCACTGGACCTGCTTCTCGGCGCCGGGGTGCGTGGGCGGCGAGCTCGAGACGACGCACGACTGCGCAGCCAACGAGACGTGCCGCGTCTACGGTTACCGCTTCTCGCTCCTCGAGCAGCCGGGGTACGTGACGCGCGGCCTCTGCGTCGCACCGGACGTGGTCGAGTAGGGCCGCGTCCGTGTCACTACGGCGCGCAGCGGAAGGTCACGTGCCAGTGGTCGCCCTCGTCGAGGACGACCGTCCGGTTCGGGAGGCGGCGCAGGAGCGCGCGCGAGAGGCGGCGCTGCTTCCGGAGATCGACGGCGCGGCCGCCGGCGTGGGGCGAGAGGGCGGCCATCTCGGCGTCGGTGAGCGTGTCGAAGTAGGCGGCGAGGTAGGCGCGGATGGGCTCGGGGCGGCCGCGCACCTCGCGCCAGTGGGCGTCGATCCACGCCTGCACCGGGGCGAGGGTGCCGTCGCGGCCAGCGCGGAGGATCCGGAGCCAGGTGCGCTTCTTCGCGACGCGGCCGGCCCAGGCGCGCGCCTCGGCGGCGCGGTCGCGGGCGGCGCTCGTGACGACGACGCCCGGGACGCGCTCGAAGAGGGCGACGACCCCGGCGCGGGCGCCGTCGCAGAGGCCGGCGAGCACGGCGTCGTCGGGCGGCGAGGGCGCGGCGGAGGCGGCGGGGCCGACCTCGGACAGCAGCGCGAGCGCGACGAGGACGGCGTGGATGAGTTTCCGGGGACGCATCGCAGAGAGCGTACACGACGCCGCCGCGGGACGCGCCACCGCGGGCGCTGGCGGCGCGAGCGGGGGGTTCGGAGGCGGAGGTCGATGATGGGTAAGACGCTGGCCGTGATGGCGCTCGTGACGCTCGTGATCCCGGGCGGCGCGTGCGGAGGAGACGACGGGGCGGCGATGACCGAGGACGCCACCTCGTCGCAGGACGCGGTGTCGCCACCGGACGCCGACGCCACGGGACCCCAGGACGCCTACTGCGCCCTCCCGGAGGGGACGACGGGCGTCAACAGCGCCGCCTGCCCGCCGCCGCCCATCGACGACCCGCCGGGCCCGAACCGATGGCCGGCGTCGAGCCTCGCGCCGTGCTGCGAGACCGCGCCGTGCAGCGACGCGGCCTGCGCCGGGGGCGAGCTCTGCGATCGGCGCGCGGCCCCGGTCGCCGCCGAGGGCGCGACGGGCGTCTGCCGCCACGGCTGCCGCCACCCGAAGGCGGCCTGGACGTGCTTCTCGCGCCCCCAGTGCGGGTCGGGCTTCTTCTCGGGCTTCACCCAGCCCGAGCTCGAGACGACGCACGACTGCGCCGAGGGCGAGACGTGCGTCCTCTTCGACTACCGCTGGATCTACCGCGAGGGCGGCGCCTTCGTGTCGCGGGGCCTCTGCGTCCCGGACGCGCCGGCGCGCTGAGCGCCCGAGCGGCGCGCTACTCGAGCATCGTGCGCAACATCCACGCCGTCTTCTCGTGGACGGCGAGGCGGTCCGTCAAGAGGCTCACGGTCGACTCGTCGCCGACCTCCTGCGCCTTCGGGAGCGACGCGCGCAGCGTCCGCACGACCGTCTCGTGGCCGTCCTTCAGGAGCCGCACCATCTGCATCGCCTCGGGCACGCCGTCCGTCTCGGCGATCGACGTCAGCTTCGCGAACGCCCCGTAGGTCCCGGGCGCCGGCGCGCCGAGGGAGCGGATCCGCTCGGCGATCTCGTCGACCGCCGCCCAGAGCTCCGTGTACTGCGTCATGAAGAGCGCGTGGAGCGTCGTGAACATCGGCCCCGTCACGTTCCAGTGGAAGTTGTGCGTCTTCAGGTAGAGCGTGTACGTGTCGGCGAGCACCTTCTCCAGGTCCTCGACGATGGCCTCGCGGCTCGCGTTGTCGATCCCGATGTCGATCTTCATGGCGTCTCCTCCAGTTTAGAATCGTTCCAGACTAGAGAATGTACACCGGCTGAAGGGCGACAAGCGCCTCGTCGGTCAAACCTTCACGTACTCCGACGACCCCGTCACCACGAGCCGGTAGGTCGACTCGAGCACGTGCAGGCTCTGCTTCAGCCGCACCTCCGCCTGGAGCTGCGTGCCCGGCTTCACCGTGAGCTGCACGTTGTCGACGAGCTTCGAGCCCGTCGAGTCGAAGAGCACCTTCCCCGACGCGTCGCGGATGGTCATGTCGAAGTCGTCGAGCTGCTTCTCGGGGATGAGGCAGACCGTCACCATCTGCCCGTGCTTCGCGGTGAAGGCGTACACGTCGCGCTCGGCCTTCGCGTCGGCCTTGCCGCTGACCATGAAGGACACGTCGTTGTCCTCCATCCCCTTCGCCTGCTCCTCGGTGTAGTTCTCGACGAGGTCGTAGCTGCGCTGGCCCCCCTCGTAGGGGATGTCCACGCTTCGCACGATCTGTCCCTTCGCGTCGCGGTAGTTCCCCTCCGCGTCGGCCTGGTAGCCGTGCGCGCCCACGGGACCGAGCGGCCCGAGCGGCCCGAGCGCGCCCAGCGGCCCCACCGCCCCGAGCGCGCCGCTCGACGCCCCCGGCCGCAGCGCCGGCGCCACCGCCGCCCCGCGCTGGTCGACCTCGCCCACCGGCCCCGCCGGCCCGAGCGGGCCCCGCTCGCTCATCGGCCCGCCGGCCTTCGTCTGCTGCTCGCGCTGCTTCGTCCAGTCGCCCGCGCCGCGCATCGCCTCCGACGCGTTCCACGCGTTCTTCCCGATGGGCCCGAGCGTCCCGAGCGGCCCGTAGGGACCGAGCGGCCCCTGATAGCCGAGTGCCGCGTCCGTCCCGGACACGACCTTCGTCACACCACCCTTGGGCTTCGCGCCCTTCGCGCCCTTCGCGCCCGCCGCGGCCTTCGCCTGCACGGCCTGCTCCGGCGCGAGCGCCGCCGCCTGCTCGGCGTAGCCGGTGCCCGCCATCTGCTTCGCCGCCGCCGCCTTCGTGGTGGCGGCCTTGGCGTCCGCGGCCTGGTTCGCGATGTCGACGGCGCCGGGGCGCTTCGCGTGCACGTATCCCATTTCACGACCTGAGTGGTGTGACCGGACCCCGTGCCGCGCGCGTCACGGTTCGCGCAGCATCGTGAGCATAGCCCACGTCCTGCGCCGTGTCTCCATCCCGTTCACGCCGCTGTCACCGCGGCCGGTTGACGCTCGCGCCCCCCTTCGGCACAAGGATCGGCAGGAGTCCCCGTGCGCCTGATCCTCGAAGAAGCCGCGCCGTTCGAGCGCTCCGTGGCGTGGCGCCTCCACCACGCCTACTGGGAGCAGCGCGGCGCCGCCGCCTGGACCTCCGGCGAGGTCCCCTCCCACGCGACGACGAACCGCGCCGCCGCGCGCCAGAAGGTGCGCCTCTTCCTCGCCCTCGTCGCCGATCTCGTCGCCGCCGGCGAGCTCCTCGACGACGATCCCGTCTGGGTCCTCGAGGCCGGCGCCGGCAGCGGCGTCTTCGCCAGGAACTTCCTCGCCGCCCTCGACGCCGAGCCCGACGCGGCCGACGTCGCCCGCCGCACCCGCTTCATCGCCTCCGACTACGCCGAGAAGAACCTCCGCGACCTGCGCGCGCAGCCCGCCGTCGCCGCGCTGGTCGAGGCCGGCCGCCTCGTCCTCGCCCGCTGGGACATGACCGCGCCCCACCGCCTGCGCGAGCTCGACGGCGGCCCCGTCACGCGCCCCATCACGCTCGTCCTCGCGAGCTACGTCGCGTGCGTGCTCCCGATGAAGTACCTGCAGCGGAGCGCCGCCGGCGAATGGCGCGAGCTCCGCGTCACCATCGCCGCCGAGCTCGACGGCGCCGCGCCCACGACCCCGGACGCCTACCTCGACGCCCTCACCGCCGACGCGACGCGCGCCGCGCTCCTCGAGAAGCTCGATTTCACCTATGCCTTCGCCCCCACGACCCTCGCCGACGCCCTCCCCGACCCGCTCCACGCGGCGACCGTCGAGCGCGCGCTCCGCGGGCTCGGGGCCGCGACCCTCGGCTACCCCGTACTCTACGTGGACTTCCTGCGCGGTGTCGAGGCGCTCCTCGTGCGCGGCGGCGCGGTCGTCACGACCGACTACGGGAGCGCGAACCGCCTGCCGCTCGTCGGCGAGGTCGAGCGCCCGCCGCAGCGCTACGGCAACAGCCTCGCGCAGGAGGTGAGCTTCCCGACGCTCGAGGCGTTCGCGAAGGTGGCCGGCTGGGACTGCCTCCGCACGAAGAGCGAGCTCGCGACGAGCCACACCGCCGCGATGACGCCCTGGCGCTTCGGCGACGCCACGCGGGGCGTCTTCGGCGCCGTGTTCCCCTACGTCTGCGAGAGCGACCACCTCCTCGACTTCGTCAGCGCCGCGCGCCGCTACGCCCGGGAGCGCTCCTTCGCGCGCGCCGTGCGCTTCTTCCTCCTCGCGGTCGCCCTCGACCCCGACAACGCCGAGCTCCGCGCGCAGCTCGCCGAGGCCGCCATCGAGGCGGGCGTCCCGCGGCTCGCCCGCGAGCAGCTCCTCGTCGGGCTCGAGCTCGACCCGACCGCGGCCGACTTCGAGTTCATGATCGGCCGCGCCCTCGCCCACGAGGGCAAGCGCGAGGACGCCGTCGCCTGGTACGAGCGCTCCCTCGCGCGCGAGGCCCACCCGACGACCTGGGCGAACCTCGCCGAGATCCACGCCACCGCGGGGCGGAAGGAGGAGGCGCGGCGCTGCTACGAGGCGGCGCTGGCCCTCGACCCCGAGCACGGCGACGCCCGCGAGCGCCTCGCCGAGCTCGACGCCGGGGGCGACGGTGGCTGATCCCCGCCGCCCCGCCGTGAGCGTCGTCATCGTCGCGCGCGACGACGGCGCCGCCGCCCGCCGCCTCCTCGCCGCCCTCGGCGTCCAGACGCTGGGCGTCGCCCGCGTGGAGGCCATCGTGGTCGACGACGGCTCGTCGCCGCCGCTCTCCGCCGCGCCGAGCCTCGTGCGCACGCGCCTCGTGCGCGTCCCGGGCGTCGGCGCGGGCGCCGCCGCGAACGCCGGCCTCCGCCACGCCCGCGCGCCCGTCGTCGTGTTCCTGACGCCGAGCGCGGTGCCGGCGCCCGACCTCCTCGCGCGCCACGTCGCGATGCTCGAGGATCCCGGCGTCGGCGTGGTCCTCGGCGCGCTCTCGCCGCTCGCGGGCGGCGCTCCCCATCGCGCCCCGCTCACCGCGCACGGGAGCGCGAGGACCGAGCTCCTGCACGCGCTCGCCGGGCTCGACGAGGACCTCCACGACGAGGACGCCGTCAGCGCCGAGCTCGTCGCCCGGGCGCGCGCCCGCGGGGCCGCCGTCGCCGCGCCGGATGACCTCGCCGTCGCCTACTCCCAGAAGTAGACCATGCGCGGGTACTTCCCGGCGCGGCTGCTCGTCGTGCCGCCGGGGCCGTAGGACGCGCTGTAGTAGGGGTCGTCGGCGCCGCCGGGCAGGCGCCCGTCGCCGTCCTCGACGTGGACCTCGGTGATGCGCGGGTCCGGGACGAACCAGGTGGTGCCGCCGGCGCCGCCGTTGCCGCAGTCGCCGGCCCCGCCGCCGCCGCCGGTCCAGCCGCCGCCGCCGCCGCCGCCGCCGGTGTAGGCGACGCCGCCGTCGTCGCCGCCGTTGCCGCCCGAGCCCGCGGCCCCGTTGTAGCCGCCGGCGCTCCCGCACGACTGGTTGTCGGGATCGCAGCCGCCGAGGCCCTCGGCGGAGCCCGTGCCGACCCGCCCCTGCGCCGAGGCGAGGACGCAGGCGGCGTCGAAGAGGTCGCTCTGGAAGCCGCTCTGGCCGCCGCCGCCGCCCGGCGCCGGGTTGTTGCCGATGCTGTTCGTGCCGCCGGTGCCGCCGCCGCCGCCACCGCCGACGAAGACGAGCGGCACGCCGTCGACGAGGAGCGCCGTCGCGCCGCCGCCCTGGCCGCCGCCGCGCTTCGCCCAGCCGCCGTCGCGGTTGTCGTAGCCGTCGCGCCGCGTCGTGGACGTGCTCGACGAGTAGCTCCCGCGCACGCCGAGCGCGATCTTGAGCGTCGTGACCTGGGTCATGTCGATGACCCCCGAGGCGAAGCCGCCGCCGCCGCCGGTCGAGGTGTAGCTCGCGCCGCCGCCGGCGCCCCAGATCCGGAAGCGGATCTTCGTGCACCCCTGGACGATGCTGACGGGCCGCGTGACGAGCGAGGTCGTGCCGTTCTTGACGAGCTTCGAGGTGTTGCTGCAGCCGACGCGGAGCCCCGTCATGCTCGCGACCGAGTAGAGCTTGGTCTTCGCGTCGTTCCCGGCCGCGTCGCGCAGGGTGCCGGCCGTGACGTCGATGGGCGAGTACACGGAGATCCCGTTCGTGTCGACCATCCCGGGCTCGACGACGTAGCGGAACACGGTCTGCGTGGCGGTCGAGAGCGACGGCTCGTAGACGGCGTAGCGCGTGGCCGACCCGACGATGATCTTGATGCGCGGGGTGCCCGTCACGACGACCGCCTCGCCCCAGTTGACGAGGAGATCGGCCGTCTGCCCCGGCTGCAGATAGACCGTCCCGGTCGGGCTCCGCGCGACGGAGGTCACCTGCGGCTGCTTCCCGTCGACGAGGACGCCGGGGTAGGCGTCGGCCGTGGTGTAGGTGAGGTCGGCGAGGTTCTTCCCGAGGTCCTTGATGCGGCCGTAGGTGCTGTAGACGATGGGCGACGCGGGCGAGCCGGTCGGGGCGAGCGCGACGCCGTCGAGGTCCTCGTCGCTCGCGGTGACCTTGTAGTCGAAGCGGAGCGTGTCGGTGCCGCTCCCGAACGCGTAGCGGAACGTGCGGATCGTCGAGCTCGTGCCGGTGCGGATGTTCACCCGCAGCTTCGGCGTGTAGGTCACCGTGACGGCCTCCGAGAAGCGCACGGTGAACGACATGGTCTGGTTCAGGACGTACGTGCCGTTCGCGGGGGGCGTGATCGACAGCACCCGCGCCTTCACCCCGTCGACGATGACGCCGCTCGTGTCGGGCGCCGGCGTCGGCAGGCTCAGGTCGATGGTGGGGTTCCCGGCGGCGGTGAGCGTGCCGCCGGCGAGATCGATCGCGGTGCTCACGAGCTCGATGCCGTCGTGGTCGGTGTCGTCGTCGGCGACCGTGTAGCGGAAGAGGAGCGAGGAGCGCGTGCCGCCCGTGTAGTGCGAGGTCGCGTAGCGGGTCTGCCCGCCGATGTTCAGCGCGAGCCGCGGCACGCCGCCGGAGGTGCTGAGCGTGACCGCCTTCGAGAAGTAGGCGCGGAAGGACAGGACGCGGCCGCCGCGGTAGGCCCTCGGCGCGGGCACCGTGAGGCTCTTGACGAAGATGGGGTCGACCTGCGCGACGTTGTTCACCTTGACCCCGGAGAGGTCGGGGGCGGCGAAGGTCCTGATGGCGTCCTTGTCCTCGAACTCCTCGCTCGTGATCGGGTAGGCGTTGCTCTGGATCTGGAGGGGCGAGGTCATGGCGATCCCGTTCGTGTCGGAGTCGCCCGTCGCGATGACGTACTCGAAGACGTGGGTGTCGCTCGGGCCCTCGTCGAGCCAGGTCGCGTAGCGGGTCGTCGAGCCGATCGTGAGCTGGAGCGCCGGCCGCGTCGGCGGCGAGGCGGTCGACGCCGGGTACGCGGCGATCTCCACGGGCTCGCTGAACTGCACCGTGAAGAAGAGCGACTCCCCGGTGATGTAGGTGCCGTCGGTCGGCCCGTCGACCGCGAGGATCGTCGGCGCGGCGATGGCGTCGACGAGCACCGCCGACCAGACCGTCGGCGTGAAGACGTCGAGGTCGGCGTCGTGGCCGGCCGCGTCGCGGAAGGTCGCGCCGGCGACGTGCAGCTCGCTCAGCTCGACGCCGCCGCTGTCGGCGAGGGCCGACTGCCCCGACTGCACGGTGTAGTCGAAGTCGAGGACGGTGGTGCCGTTGCCGGCGGCGAGCGTGGCCTGGACGACGTCCGAGCCGATGATGAGCTCGACGGTCGGGTTCCCCGTCACGACGATGGGCTCGCTGAACGTGAGCCTCGTGCGGAGGACCTCGCCGACGCCGTAGGTCTTGTCCGCGGGCTTCGTGACGGTCGTGAGCGTCGGGGCGACCGTGTCGATCTTCACGCCGGCGAGGTTCGGGATGGTGAAGGTGATCGGCGCGGCGATGGGGTTGTCGAGCTCGTCGGTGAGGACCGCGTCGTCGACGGTGCCCCCCGCGAGCTTGATGGTGCCCGCGGCCATGTTGATGCCGTCGGGATCGTCCTCGCCGTCGAGGATCTCGTAGACGAACACGAGGAGCCCGTCGCTGTCGCCGCCGGCGTAGGTCGCCGACCTCACGGTCCCCGTGCCGGAGCCCAGGCGGAACTCCACGATCGGGTCGCCGTCGACGGCGACGGCGCGGTTGTAGGCGACCTGGAAGACGAGCTCGTCGCCCTCCATGTAGGTGCCGTCGGGCGGCGGGATGAAGCTCGACAGCGCGAGCGCGACGACGTTGACGTGGACGCCCGCCGTGCTCGGCAGGGCGCCGAGGCTCGGGAGGCCGGCGTTGCCGGCGGCGTCGGCGAAGCCGCCCGTGAGGTTCGGGAGGAGCGCGACGGCGTCGGGCTCGTAGTCGTCGGCGCGCACGACGTAGGCGAAGTCGACGGTGGTCGCGAACGCTGGCGTGCCGGCGACCGGGCGGGCGTTGGCCGTGCGGGCGTCGATCTTGAACGGGAGCACCGTCGTGGCCGTCGCGACCGGCTCCGAGAAGGTCACGGAGAAGGGGATCTGCTGGCCCGTCGTGTAGTTCCCCGCCGGCGGCGCGGTGAAGGCGGTCACGTAGGGGGCGGTCGTGTCCGCGGGGGTCGCGGGGCCCGCGGTGCGCGACGCGCCGCACCAGGTCGCCGCGCCCGGGCCGAGGAGGGCGGTCGCGTCGGGGGCCCCCGGGAGGACGCGGTAGGCGGTGCGGACGGCGCTGCCGTCGCCGTCGAGGGGGTTCAGGCCGCAGAGCCAGGCGCCGCTCGCGCCGGTGACGGCGCCGTCGGTGGTGGTGATGACGGGCCACGCGGAGAGCGAGGCGGCGCCGCTGTCGTCGCCCTCGGGGAAGGCCTCGCCGGCGGTGGCGGTGGCGCTCCAGGAGAGCGCGCAGCCGGGGCCGTCGGGGGAGACGGCGACGTTGAAGTAGGACATCGTGCCGCCGACGCCGCCCGGGAGCGGCTCGGAGCCGGCGTAGGCGGCCCAGATGATGCCGTCGACGGGGGGCTGGTTGCCGAGGGTGGTGACGGCGCCGAGGTCGAGGACGACGTCGGGGGCGCCGTCGCAGCGGAGGGTGACCTGGCCGAGGTGGAGGCAGGTCTCCGCGCCGCCGGGGCCGGCGGTGCACGCGAGGGCGAGGACGGCGGTGTCGACGCGGCCGTCGGGGCCGAAGAGGAGCTGGATGGGGTCGGCGCCGTGGCAGGTGTCGAGCTTCGCCGAGCAGAAGACGTCGTCGAAGCTGACCGCGAGGTCGAAGAAGCCCTGGCGGGCCTCGCGGAGGACGGTCACGTCGAAGACGGCGCGCGTGTCGCCGTTCGGGGTGCACGCGACGTCGACGGTGCAGCCGTCGGGGCACGGATCGCGGTAGTCGGTCGCGGGGGTGGCGCCGCCCTCGAAGACGCTGTCGAGCCAGATCGTGACCGAGCCGTCGGTCGCGACGCTCGCGTCGCAGGGGGCGACGTAGCTGACGGCGCCGCCGGCGCCGTAGCGGGAGGCGCAGAGGGTCGTCGTGTCGGCCGGGGCGGTGGCCGCGCGGTCGCCGCGGGTGGCGACGACGTCGCCGGCGCCGGCGGGGGCGTTCGTGACGCGTAGATCCCAGCAGACGTCGGTGACGTCCGCGAGGCCGAGGGCGGCGACGTCGACGCGGACCGCGGGGCCGAGGACGCCGTCGCTCGGCGGATCCTCGCCAGCGCAGGCGGCGAGGAGGGAGGCGAGCGCGACCACCGCGACGACGAGACGCCG
This sequence comes from Deltaproteobacteria bacterium, assembly GCA_020632715.1. Taxonomy (GTDB): domain Bacteria; phylum Myxococcota_A; class UBA9042; order PHBI01; family PHBI01; genus JACKFA01. Next base: position 236,599 of record JACKFA010000010.1, on the reverse strand, counting down.
CGACACGGTCCGCCGGGAGAGAGAGCGATCTCGCACGAGGAGACCTCGTCGGATGCGAAGGCGAGCGCCGGATCCCGCACGTTGGGTGGGCGCCGTGGAGCCAGATGGATGGATGTCGTCTGGGTCGAGCGCTCCGGTTGGAGCGCCCATCGACTGTATCCAACCGTGTCGCCTCCCGACACCCGAAAACCGCGGAAAGTCACCGACGACCCGCTGCGCGGCTTCGTCTGCGGCCGCCGGGATCGGCGCGACGCGAGCGCGGGCGCCGCGACGGCGCCGCTGACGCCGCGGAGGGCGATCTGTCAGGAGGTGTCTACCTCGCCACGCGCTTCACGCAGGCGAGCTTGTCGCTCGCGAAGTTGCCGACGTTGCACGCGTCGATGGCGCCGGCGGGGTCGCGCGTGGCGTCCGCGGCGGCGCGCACGCACGCCTGCACGTCGGAGCCGTAGGGCGCGAAGGCGCGCTTGCACGCGTCGATGGCGGCGCCGGGCTCCCAGCGCGTCCCCGCGACGCTGTCGATGCAGGTCATGACGTCGGAGCCGTAGGGCGCGAAGGCGCGCTTGCAGGCGCCGATGGCGCCGCTCTGCTCGCGCGCGCCCGCCGTCGCCTTCGCGACGCAGGTCTGGACGTCGGAGCCGTAGGGGGCGAAGGCCGCCTTGCAGGCGGCGACGGTGGCGCCCGGCTCGAAGCGGGCGCGGGCGCCGGTGGTGACGCAGGTCTGGACATCGGAGCCGTAGGGCGAGAAGGCGTCCTTGCAGGCGCCGATGAGGGCGGTCGGGTCGAAGGCGGCGCGGTCGACGGCGTCGAGGCAGGCCGCGGTCGGCGAGCCGAAGGCGCGGCTGCAGGCCTGGATCACGCGGGGCTCGGAGGCCCAGCTCACGACGGCCGGGCCGTGGCCGTGGTCGCCGCCGTGGCCGTGGTCGCCGCCGTGGCCGTGGTCGTGGTCGCCGTGCCCGCCGTCCCCGAGGACGTCGCCGCCGCCGGAGCCGGCGAGGACCGTCGTGACGTGGAGGCGCGCGGAGAGGAGGTCGACGCCGCCGAGGCGGAAGCCGTCGACGCCGCGGCCGCCGCGGCCGGCGTCGAAGGAGACGTCGACCGCCCAGGGGGCCCCGGCGCGGCCGCCGACGCGGAGCGCGACGCGGACGTGGTCGTCGTCGAGCGTGACGCGGCGGCTCTCGGTCTTGCCGCCCGGGAGGCGCGCCTCGACGAGGAGGGTCGCGGAGATCCGCGCGCGGGCGACGCGCTGCCACGAGCCGCGGTCGACGTCGACGGCCACGACGAGCTCGCGGCCGTCCCAAGTGGCGTCGAGGTCGTCGAGCACGAGCACCGTCTCGCGCGCGTCGCCCCGCGGGCGGGCGCTCGCGGGCGCGGTGGCGGCGCCGAGGAGGAGGAGGGAGAGGGTCAGGGCGGCCAGGAGGGTCGTCACGCGGCGCATGGGCTCGTTCCTCGGGAGCGCCGGCGTGGCGCCGGCAGGGTCCAGTGGGTGGGGCGCGTCGGACGCGCGCCCCGGCGGACGTTTCACCCGAAGACGGAACGTTTACAAGCTCGCGCTGTCGCGCGCGGGGCGCGTCAGCGCTGGGCGGCCTGCGTCGGGGACGGGGCCGTGGGGTCGTCGCTGCGCGGGAAGAGCTGGGCCTGGTAGCGCTCGCAGGCGCGCGCGAGGGACATGACCTCCACCTGGACGACGCGCTTCGCGGCGCACGTCGCCGCCTGCGCGGGGCCGTCGTCGGGGGCCTGCGCCCAGAAGCCCTGCGGCTGGCCGATGGTCGTGCCCTCGGCGGCGAGGTCGGAGATGGTCCAGCGCCACGCCTGCCGGCGGTCGCCGGCGCGCACGATGCCGCACCCCTCGAAGGAGCGCACGATGACGTAGTCGTCGCCGCGCGGGCCGCCGCAGACGGCCTTCAGCGCGGTGACGTCCTTCGACTTGAGCTTGGTCTTGAAGGGGATGAAGTCGCTCGAGTAGGTGACGAGCTCGTAGGCGACGACCGTCTCGGTGGCGCGGTCGGCGTCGGCGCCGCGCGTGAAGACGCCCTGCACGTAGCTCGAGGGCTTCGAGCTCTCCGTGGTCTTCACCTTCCCGAAGAACGCCTCGGTGCCGACCGGGCAAGGCGTCGACACGGGCCCGCTCGGGCCGAAGCGGACGCAGCGCCCGACGGCCTGACCGGGGTCCTCGCCGTTCGTGAGCGGCATGACCGCGTCGTTGGGCTTCAGGACGAGGGTGCGCTCGGCGCCGCACGCGCCGGCGAGCGCGGTGGCCGCGAGGGCGATGGTGGTGATCAGTCGGGCGAGCGTCGCGTTCATCTCAGTCCTCCGTCTCGGGACAACGGCCGGAAGGGCGAGGGGGTTAAGGAATTCGATGAACGCGATGTCATCGTCACGGTGGCTTGCGAATCGTTACATCGCCGCTGTCTACCGTTGCCCGGAAGATGTCGCTGTCATGGCCAGACCCCTTGGTCCACCGAGGAGAGCCCATGGCCGCCATCGTCGAGCTCCGCCCCACCAAGAGCACCCCGCGCCCCGGGACGCCGTCGGCGAGCGTCGCCATCGACGCGCCGCCGGAGGGCCACTCGGCGCGCATGCTCGTGGCGGCGATCCGCGCCGGCACGCTGCCTGCGCCGTACGACTTCGCCGGCATGTTCCTCGTCGGCGAGGACCTGAGCGGGCTCGATCTGTCGGGCGCGAGCTTCGCTGGCGCGAACCTCTCGCGGGTGAACCTCTCGGACGCCGTGCTCCTCGGGGCGAACCTGCGCGACGCCGTGCTCTTCGAGGCGACGCTCGACGCCGCGGAGTGCGCGGGCGCCGACTTCACCGGCGCGAACTGCGAGTCGATGCGGGCGGAGCGCGCGGGCTTCGGTGGGGCGGTCCTCGAGCGGGCGCGCCTCGTCCACGCCGACCTGCGCGGGGCGTCGTTCGCGCACGCGAAGCTCGCGAAGGCCGACCTCCAGGGCGCGGACCTCACGAGCGCGCGGCTCACCGAGAGCGATCTCGAGGGCGCCGACTTCACGGCGACGAACCTGCACGGCGCGCACCTGTCGCACGCGCGGGTGGCCGGGGCGCGCTTCGTGGAGGTCGACCTCCGCGAGTCGCGGCTCACGGGGCTCCGGGACTTCGAGAAGGCGACGTGGATCGGCGCGGACATCCGCGACGTGAACTTCACGGGCGCGCACCTCGTGCGGCGCTACATCGCCGACGAGAACTACATCCACGAGTTCCGGAACAGCTCGCGCTTCGCGGGCTTCGCGTATCGCGTGTGGTGGCTCACGAGCGACTGCGGCCGGAGCGCGACCCGTTGGGGGCTCGTGGTGCTCGCGTGCGTCATGATCTTCGCCGGGCTCTACGGCTTCGTGGACGTGAACTACGGGCCGCACCCGACGCCGCTCTCGCCGATCTACTTCAGCGTCGTGACCATCACGACGCTCGGCTACGGGGACGTCCTGCCGGTCTCGATGGCGGCGCAGGTGCTGGTCATCGCGGAGGTGGTGATCGGCTACATCCTGCTCGGCGGGCTCCTCAGCATCTTCGCGACGAAGATGTCGCGACGCGCGGACTGACGGAGCGCGCGGTCTCCATCCCCCCCCTCACCCTGGATTTCACGAGGTCTCCACCATGCTGAGCTTCTTCCGGAAGAAGAAGGTCGAGGATCCGAAGGCGCTGCTCACGCAAGCGCTCGGCGAGCGCGAGCTCCCGAACTTCCCGCGGGCGGTCATGCAGACGCTGAAGCTCCTGCGCGACCCGGCGAGCACGACGGCGCAGATCGCGCAGAGCATCGAGGTGAACCCCGGGCTCGCGGTGAAGTCGCTGTCGATCGCGAACTCGGCGGCGTTCGGGCTGCGGAACCGCGTGGGGAGCGTGGCGCAGGCCGTGACGCTGCTCGGGCGGGCGCGGATCGAGTCGCTGGTGGTGGTGCGGGCGGTGCGCGACCAGCTGCAGGTCCCGCCGACGCCGGGCTTCTCGACGAGCCGCTTCTGGAAGGCGGCGGCGCGGCGCGCTGCGATCGCGCGGGCGCTGGCGTATCAGCTGCACCCGGAGACGCAGGCGGACTCGTTCATGGAGGCGCTGCTGCAGGACATGGCGGTGCCGATGCTGGTGGCGGTGCGGCCGAGCGACTACGGGCCGATGGTGGCGCACTGGTACAACACGGAGGAGGCGCGGCTCGAGGCGCTCGAGCGCGAGACGTTCGGTTGGGACCACCCGGACATCGGGGCGAGCCTCGCGATGCGGTGGGAGCTGCCGGAGCGCCTCGTGGGTGCGGTGGGCTGCCATCACGACGCGGACAGCGACAACCAGCCGGCGGTGCGCCTCGCCGGGCTCATCAGCGAGACGAAGGAGGAGCCCGATCCGGACGTGCTCGTCGAGGCCTGCCGCGGCGTCGGCATGGGCGCGGACGCGACGGTCGAGCTCTACAAGAAGGCCATCGAGAGCGCGTCGGAGATCGCCTCGCTGCTGATGTAGCGGGGCGGCGGGGCGGCGGCGGGCGGGCGGCCACGAGGGCCGCCCCTACGTTGGCGTGCGGCGTCGGGCGGGCGGCCACGAGGGCCGCCCCGACAGTGCGGGCGATGAGGTGGGTCGGGGGGCCGTGAGGCCGGCACGCCGACGGCGTCGGCCGGGCGGCCGGGCGACCACGAGGCCGCCCCTACGGCGCGGGCGATGAGGTGGGGCGGCGGGGGCCGTGTGGCCGGCACGCCGCCGGCGGCGGGCGGGCGGCCACGAGGCCGCCCCTACGGCGCGCGGCGATGAGGTGGGTCGGCGGGGGCCGTGTGGCCGGCACGCCGACGGCGTCGGCCGGGCGACCACGAGGGCCGCCCCTACAGTGCGGGCGATGAGGTGGGTCGGCGGGGGGCGTGTGGGTCGGCACGCCGGCGGCGGCGGCCGGCGGACCACGACGGCCGCCCCTACGGTGCCGGGCGACGTGGCGGCCATGTGGGCCGACCCGCGATGCGGCGGCGGCGGCCGGGCGGCCACGAGGGCCGCCCCACAGCGCGGGCGATGAGGTGGGTCGGCGGGGGCCGTGTGGCCGGCACGCCGGCGGCGGCGGCCGGCGACCACGAGGGCCGCCCCTACGGTGCCGGGCGGCGTGGCGGCCATGTGGGCCGACCCGCGATGCGGCGGCGGCGGCCAGGCGGCCACGTGGGCCGACCCACGATGAAGGGCGGCGCCGGCCGGGCGGCCACGAGGGCCCCACGATGAAGGGCGGCGGCGGCCGGGCGGCCCACGTGGGCCGACCCACGATGAAGGGCGGCGGCGGCCGGGCGGCCACGTGGGCCGACCCACGATGACGGGCGGCGGCGGCCGGCGGCCACGTGGGCCGACCCACGATGCGGGGCGGCTGGGCGCCGCCGGCCGGCGGGCCACGTGGGCCGACCCCCGATGAAGGCGGGGGCGGCACGCCGCCGACCCACGATGAAGGGCGGCGCCGGCCGGGCGGCCACGGGCCGAGGGCGGCGATGGCCGGTGCAGGGGCGGCGCCGATGCCGGGGCGGCCACGTGGGCCGACCCGCGATGCGGCGGCGGCGCCGGCGGGCGGCGGCGGCCGGCCCCTACGTTGTCGGGCGGCCACGAGGGCCGCCCCTACGGTGCGGGCGATGATGTGGGTCGGGGCCGGGCGGCCCGCACGCGGGCGGCGTCGACCGTCGGCCGGGCGGCCACGACGCCAGCCCTACGGTGCGGGCGATGATGTGGGCGGGGGCGTGCGCCGTAGGGGCGGCCCTCGTGGCCGCCCGCAGGACGTGGACGGGGGCGACCTCGGCAGGCGCCCTCCCCTTCTCCCTCCCAACCCAGGGCCGCCGCCGCGTCTCGCCTACGACGCCTTCGGCAGGAGCTGCTGCATGCAGGCCTCGGCCTCCTCGCGCTGCGCGTGCACCCGCGCGAGGATGTCCCAGAGCTCCTCTTCGCCGCAGCCGAGCAGCTGCCGCACCTCGACGCCCAGGCGCTCGCGGATCTCCGGGCGCAGGTTCCGCGTCGCCAGCGTCGCGAGCCTCACCGCCGCGAACACCATCGTCAGGAGCTGCGCGTCGTCGCCCCCGGTGCCCGCGCTCATCGTCGCGCTCCGGTGCTGCGTCGCCGCCACCTCGATCGTCCACGGCAGCCGCCACTCGTGGCACAGCACGTTCGCGAAGTCCGTCGCGCTCGGGAGCCCGAGCGCCACCTCCGCCTCCGCCACCAGGCACTGCCGCTCCTCGCAGTAGGCCGTCACGCGGTCGAGCGCGTCCGGCGCCACCGCGAGCGTCGCGAGCGACCCGAGGTCGTGCAGGAGCCCGAGCGTCCACGCCGTCGAGCTCGACAGCCACCGCGCCCGCGAGCGCACGAGCTCGCGCGTCGTGATCGCCGCCAGCGCCGAGCGCCGCCAGATCGCCTCGAGGTGCCCGCGGTCGAACTTCTCGAAGCCGTTGATGATGCTCGCGGTCACCACGAGCCGGTGGACCTCGCTCACGCCCAGGTACGCGATCGCCGCCGTCGGCCGCTGGATCGGGTAGGGCAGGCCGAAGTACGCCGAGTTCACGAGGCGCAGGATCGTCGCCACGAGCCCCGGGTCCGACTTCAGGATCTTCGAGAGCTGCGCCGCCCCGGACGTCCCGTCCGACAGCGCCTTGTTCATGTCGACCAGGATGTTCGGGCTCATCGGCAAGAGCCGCGCGACCTGCGCGCCATCGGGCTGCGACGCAGCCGCTGGCGCCGTCTCCGCCCCCCTCACCCGCTGTCCGTCCTGCGTCGTGCCGCTCATGCCTTTGTCACCCCCCGCGCGGCGCCACTGTGGAAACAGCGCCAGCGCGGTGTACTCCCAGGTACGGGTCCGCTCGCGACTCACTTAACCCCCGCTTCCGCGCCGACCGGCGCCGGCTGCAACGCGAGCTGGACGTTCCGGACCAGCTCCGCCTCGGTGTACGGCTTCCTGAGCAGGGGCGGGCCATCCACGGCCGCCCGCTCCGGCTCGTCCGGGCTGTAACCCGTCGTGACGATCACCGGCACCGACGGCTGGTGCTCCCGCACCCACGCCGCCACCGCGAAGCCGTCGACCGTCCCCGGCATCCGCACGTCCGTGATCACCAGCGCGTACGCCCCCGCGCCGGCCGCCTCGAGCGCGTCGAGCGCGGCCTGGCCGTCGGGTGCCTGATCCACCTTGTACCCGAGCCGCGACAGCGTGCGCGCCGCGTAGCGCCGCACCCGCTCCTCGTCCTCGACCACCAGCACCCGCACCGCGCGGCGCGGCGTCGGCGCCACCTTGTCGGGGAAGAGCGCCGTCCGCGGCGACGCCTCCGCGACGTACGGGAACAGCATCGTCACCGTCGTCCCGGCGCCGACCGCGCTCTCGATGCTCACCGAGCCGCCCGACTGCTGGACGAAGCCGTAGACCATGCTGAGCCCGAGCCCGCTCCCGCCGCCGTTCGCCCGCGTCGTGAAGAACGGCTCCATCGCCCGCCGGCGCGTCTCGTCCGTCATGCCCTGCCCGTCGTCGGTCACCTGCACGCGGGCGTAGCGCCCCGGCGCGAGCTCGTCGCGCCCGCTCGGGAGGTTCACCGTGTCGACCGCGATGCGCACCGTCCCGCCGTCGGCCATGGCGTTCTGGGCGTTGATGACCAGGTTGAGCACGGCGCTCTCGAGCTGCGTGCGGTCGAGCATCGCCGCGACCACGCCCGCGCCGTGCTCCACCTCGATCTTCACGTCGTCCTTCACCATGCGGCGCACGAGCCGCGCGAAGTCGTCGAGGGTCTGCCGCAGCTCCACCGCGCGGGGCGCGAGCTTCCGCTCCTTCGCCACCGCGAGCAGGCGCCGCGTCAGGTTGACCCCGTCGACCGCCGCCGACAGCGCGTCCTCCGCCATCTCCTTCAGGTCGAGCGCGATCGTCGGCTCCTGCGCGATCTCGCGCAGGTTCCCCACGATGACCGTCAGGAGGTTGTTGAAGTCGTGGCAGATCCCGCCCGTGAGCTGGCCCACGGCCTCCATCTTCTGCGCCTGCAGCACGCTCGCCTCGCGCTGCCGCCGGTGCGTCACGTCGGTGAGCGTCAGGACCCAGGCGAGCCGCCCGAACACCGGCGGCACCTCGACCGCGTCGACCTGCGCCACGAAGCTCGTCCCGTCGCGCCGCGCCGCCTCGTGCTCGCGCGCCCCGAGCCCGCAGGCCGTGGGCGGGATCGCCGTCAGCACGCGCGCGACCGCCGCGTCCCCGAACACCTCGGAGAGCGCCTCGCCGACGAGCTCCTCGCCGCTCGACCAGCCGAGGAGCGCGGCCCCGGCGGTGTTCGCGAAGACGACCGTGCCCTCGCGGTCGACCCCGAGGAGGCACGCCGTCGTCGCCTCGCACACCGCGCGATACGGCGAGAGGTCCGCGACCTCCGTCGGCGCCACGTCCGTCCGCGCCCGCGGCCGCCCGCGCCGGTTCGTCCCGGGCGTCAGCAGCGGCGCCACGAGCGTCGGCGGCTTCCGGTAGTCGGGGTCGAAGACCTCCGTCGGCGGCCCCGCGTCAGCGGGCGTCACCATCGCGAGCGCCACGGTCGGCGGGTGCGCGTCGTCGGCGTCCGCGCGCGCGCTCACCGCGGGCGGCGGCGCCGCCGCGTCCACCTCGACCGACTCGACGATCTCGGGGACCGGCAGCTCCTGCGACGGCGGCCGCGCCTCGCGCCGCGTCCCGAGCACCCGCGGCGCCACGACCACGTCCGCCATCGCCACGGTCGGCGCGACCGAGCGGACGACCTCGGCCCCGACGATCTGCGGCCCGCGCACCGTGGTCGGCCCCGGGATCGGCGACGCCGCGTCGGGCGTGTCGAGCACGTGCCGCAGCGTGTCGCGGAGGGCGTTGTCATCGTCGATGCGGACGCTCCAGCAGCGGCGGTCGCCGCGGCTCATCGCCGTCCGGCGGCCCGCGATGACGATGGGGATGTCGCGCGCGTGCGGCTGCGCCCGCACCTCCTCGATGAGGGCGTTCACGTCGTCGAGCACGCCGTCGACGATGATCGCGGCGTAGGTGCGGCCGGCGATCATGGCGCGCGCGAGATCCACGGAGCCCGCGGTCGCCACCTCCCAGTCCTTCGAGCGCGGATCGACGGCGAGGGCCGCGCGCAGGCGGCGACCCGACCCCATCGGCTCGACGGTGAGGATCGTCGGCCGCGCCGAGGTCGACGACGCTCTCGTCGACCACCACGTGACCTTCTTGCGCGGGCTCTGTGTCGGATCGGACGCCATGGCTCCCCTCGAGGCGCGCCACGCGGAAGACGTCCCGCGGCTCGCCCCAGGGAAGAACGGACGTCTCGGCGGATTCCTTGAGCCTCGCCTCACCGCGCCGGCCATCGACGCGGTCGACCGCCAACGAGGCGGCTGGCGCGCGCCTCCGCTCACCGAGCGTTTACAAATCGCAGCCGACAAATGACGCAGCGTTACCCGCGTCCGCCCGACCTTCTTGTCCGGCGGGGGAGAGTGCCTTTCGCCCCCGAACGGAGTCGAACATGTCAGCGCGCGTGAGCACATCGAAAGCACGGGAGAGCGGCGACGCTCTCGCCTGGCGGGCCGAGCCCGCCGGGCGCGCGGGTCTCCCCTCGGCGACGGGGCGCGCGAGCGCTCGGCCGACCGGGGTCCGCGGCGTGCGAGGCGGGTTGATGGGCGCGCTCGTCGCTGTCTGCGTGGCACTCTCCCTCTCCCCCTCGGGCGTGGCGCGCGCGGACGCCGGCCCGGACGGCGCCGACGTCGAGGCCGACGTCGTCCCCGTGGAGGTCGCCCACGTCGTCGCCACCTCGAACGACCTCGACAACCCCGCGTCCCAGGTGATCGACGGGCGCGCCGGGCGCGGCTACCGCGCCGCGGAGGGCGTCCGCGAGGGCGCGCGCCTCGTCTTCACCTTCAAGACGGTGCACTGGTTCTCGCACCTCGACATCCTGCCCGGCGACGGGCGCGACAACGTCCTCTTCAACGACAGCACGCGCCCCGGCGTCATCGAGGTCTCCTGGGGCGGCCGCAGCGAGCGCTTCGAGCTGAAGGACGCCCGCCGCGTGCAGCGCCTCCAGTTCGCGACCCTCGTCGTGACCGACGAGATCACCGTCACCCTCCTCGACCCGCGTGGCCCCGCGAAGGGCGCCGTGCAGGTCGCCGAGGTCACGTTCTTCGAGCCGCGCGACGTCTTCAACGTCAACCCGGCCCTCCGCGGCGACATCGACCGCGCCATGTCCGAGCTCGACGACCCCGCGACGCGCCCCGCCGCCGCCGCCGCCCTCGCCCGCTTCGGCCGCCACGCGACCCCGTTCCTCCTCCGCCGCGTCACGACGCGCGGCGCCGAGGGCCGCCGCGAGGCCCTCGCCCTGGTGCTCGCCGGCGATCACGACGGCGGCATCAAGATCCTCGCGCGCCTCCTCCACTCCGATCAGGTCGACGACCTCCTCCTCGCGCTCGAGGTCGTCAACGCCGGCGCCATGCCCGAGCTCCGCGGCGACCTCGTGCAGCTCCTCGGCGACGCCCGCGCCACCATCCGCCGGCAGGCGCTCACCGCGCTGAGCCTGCTCCCGCAGGACGCCGCCGCCTGGCGGGGCCTCCTCGAGCGGGCGCTCGCCGACGCGAACGGCACGGTGCGCCTCGAGGCCGTGCGCATGGTCGCCGAGATCGGCGACGCCTGGGCCGAGGAGCGCCTGTTCGCCCAGCTCTCCCGCGGCTCGCTCGCCGAGACCCAGGAGGCCGCGCGCGCCCTGCTCGCCTCGGCGCGCCCGCCCTTCCGCGCGCTCGGGAAGCTCGTCCGCGCGACGTCCGACGACCGCGCCGCCGTTCTCGTCGCGACGCTCGGGGAGTGCAAGCGCCCCGAGGCCACGGCACTCCTCGCGGACCTCCTCGTCGGCGACGCCTCCTACGCGCTCCTCCGCCCGCTCGTGCTCGCCTTCGACGAGCACGGCGCCGCCGGGCTCGAGGTGCTGATGCGCCGCCTCGACGAGGTCGACGTCGTGCCCGCCACGGCGCGCGAGTTCGTGCTCGAGCGCGCGACCCGCCCGGGCGTCGGCGCCATCGCCGGCGACGCCCTCGCACGCGCCGCCGAGCGCCCCGACGGCGACGACCGCCTCTGCTTCCTCCTCGACGTCGTGGGCCTCGCGCACACCGCGGGCTACCGCGACTTCGCCCGCACGACCTTCGACGACGCGGCCCGCAGCGACAACGTCCGCCGCTGCGCGCTCCAGGCGCTCGGCCGCCTCGGCCGCAACGGCGCCACCGACGCGCTGGTGCTCGATCTCCTGAACGGCAGGAAGCCCCAGTTCCTGACGACGGCCTACCAGGCCGCCATCGACCTCCGGCTCGAGGAGGCGGCGGCGCTCGTCCGCCATCGCCTCGGGCTCGTGACCCAGAAGCGCTGGGAGCCCGTCGCCGTCCGCGCCTACGCCGAGCTCGGCGGGGCCGAGGCGATGACGTTCCTCCGCGACGAGTACGACCACACCAACCGGCTCGCGCAGGCCGTCATCCTCGACGCCGCCTCGCGCTCCCAGACGCGCGACGGCCTCGAGCTGCTCGTCAGCGCGCTCGCCGGTCCCGACCACATGCTGCGCGGCGTCGCTCGCCGCTATCTCACCGAGGGAGCCCATCCATGACCACCGTGACCGAAGCCGATCCTGGCGCGACGTCCATCGACGAGCGCGCCGCGTACGCCACGCCCCGCGTCGTCCCCTCCTCCGAGGGCCGGCCGGTCATCGTCTGGGAGGACCGGCGCGCGACCCCGCGCCGCGACATGACCGCGCGCGTCGTGCTCCGGCACGGCGAGCGGATCAGCGTCGGCGTGTCCGAGAACGTCAGCGAGGGCGGCATCTTCGTCGCCTCGTTCGAGACGTACCCGCCGGGGACCGAGCTCGACCTCGTCTTCAGCGTCCCGGGCGTCGGCGCGCCCGAGATCGCCGTGCGCGCGAGCGTCTGCCGGACGCGCGAGCCGCGCGGTCGCGTCGCCGAGGTGATGCCCGGCATGGGCATGCGCTTCGTCGACCTCGACGACGACGGGCGCGCCGCGATCGCGGCCTACGTCGAGACCAGCGGCGGCCGCGGACGGCGCGGGCGCTGACGACGGCCCCGGCCGCCGAGACCGCTCACGGAGCCCGCTGGCGCCGGTTTCATCCGGCGCGCGCGGAATCGCTCGGGCGCGTTTTCGAAAGCGCCCGGGCGTCCCGTTGAGCCTGCGTGACGGCCCACCGAGCCGCGCCAAACCCACGTCCCGAGACGGCCCCAGCCCGTGACGAAGCTCCCCGCCCCACCCCCGCTCCCCGCGTCGGCCCTCGCCGCCGCGGCGCCGAGCCCGCTCGCCGCGTCGCCGGAGGCGCGGACGCCGGCGACCGTGACGACGGGGTCGCTCTGGGACGGCCGCTACCAGATCGAGCGGACCATCGGCGAGGGCGGCATGGGCGAGGTCCTGCTCGCGCGCGACCTCGCCGGGGACGAGCGCCCCGTGGCGCTGAAGGTGTTGCAGCCGCGCTTCCGCGAGGTCGCGACGCCCTACTTCCTGCGCGAGTTCGTGATGCAGCGCCAGGCGCGGCACCCGAGCATCCCGCGCGCGCACGAGCTCGGCTACGACCGGCAGGAGGGCGAGGAGGTCCCGTACTTCGCGATGGAGTACGTGACGGGCGTCCCGCTCGCCGTGCTGCTCGACGACCCGCTCCCCATCGACGACATCTGGCGCTGGACCATCGAGATCCTGCAGGCGCTCGAGCTCCTGCACCGCCAGGGCTACCTCCACCGCGACGTCAAGCCCGGCAACATCCTCGTCGACGCCGAGGGCCGGAACGGCCGCTCCGCGTCGCTCATCGACTTCGGGATCGCCGTGCAGCTCACGGCGGAGCCCGAGGAGTTCTTCATCGGCACCCCCGAGTACAGCGCGCCCGAGCGCATGGCGTGCGAGCCGCACGACCCGCGCTCGGACATCTACTCGATGGGGCTCATCCTCTACGAGCTGCTCGAGGGAGACGCGCCCTGGCCCGGCTGGGATCCGGAGGAGCTCTGGGTCACCCGCACCTCGCGCCCGCCGCCGCCGATCACCAACCCGGCGTGCCCGGAGCCCGTGCGGCAGCTCATCTATCAGATGTTGGCGCCCGACCCGAAGGATCGCCCGGCGTCCTGCGCGAAGGTCATCGAGCGCCTCGCCCAGGGCCTGGGCCGGCGCGCGGTCATCGAGACCGAGCGCGCCTTCGGCATGCGCCTCGTCGGCCTCCCCGTGCCGGGCGCGAGCTACCAGCGCGCGCTCCAGGCCGAGGCGCGCGTCGTCATGGTGCGCGTCCCCGAGGGGCACAACGGGCGCTACGTCCTGCACGAGATCGCCGACCAGTCCGCCGTGAAGGGCGTGCGCGTCGTGCGCGTGCGCCTCTCGGGCCGCGGCTCCCGCCCGCTCGAGGAGCTCGAGCCCGCGCTCGACGTCTTCCGCCGCCTCCGCGAGGCGCGCAGCGAGTCCCCCGACCGCGCGGTGCTCCACGGCCTCGCCGGCGCGGCGGTCATGCTCACGCGCCTGCACCGCCCCACGCTCCTCTGCATCGAGGGCCTCCAGAACGCCGACCAGGCCACGCTGAGCCTGCTCGCGACGGTCTTCATCGGCGCGTCGAACGCCTACCTCAACGTCGTGGCGACGGTCGACTCGAACCAGCCCCCGCTCGCGCCGAGCGCCTTCGAGTCGTTCTGCAGCAAGGGCTTCGTGCGGTCGATCACGCTCGACCCGCTGACCGCGCCCGAGACCGACGCCTACCTCGCGGCGGCGCTCGGGCACGGCGTGCTCGACGAGCGCACCGCGAAGCTCCTGCACGCGGAGTGCGGCGGCCTCCCCGGCCCGCTCATCCAGACGCTCCTCGAGGCGTTCCGCCGCGGCGACCTCGTCCGCACCGGCGCCGGCTACAGCTGGCACTCCGCGGAGGCGCTGCCGAACACGGACCGCTTCAAGACGGTCCCCGTCGACGTCGCGGTCTACGAGCTGATCTCGCTCCTCGACGGCCCTCTCCCGGCGGCCGCCGTCGAGACCTATCTCGCGGAGGACGTGAGCTACGGGGATCTGCTCGAGAGCGGCGTCCTCGCGATGAGCTCCTCCGGCTGGGTCGCCTGCACCGACCGCGACGCGTTCGCGAAGTACTACGATCGCCTGCAGCCGCTGCGGCGCCGGATCCTCCACCAGCGCCTCGCCGACGCGCTCGCCGCGTGCGAGGACTTCCCCGGCCGCGCCGCGCTCATCGCCGACCAGCTCTCGAAGACCGCGCGCCCCGCGCAGGCCGTGACCTACCTCCTCTCCGCCGCCGACGACGCGGCCGAGCGCGGCAACCAGCAGGGCGCCGCCGGCTTCATCGACAAGGCGACGGCGCTCGTCGAGGCCGACACCATCGACGACGAGGCCGCCTGGCAGTGGCGCGTGCTCGTGAGCCAGGCGAACCTCGAGCTCGGGCGCCGCTTCGTCGACTTCGACCGGATCCTCGCCGGCGCCGACGCGCTCTTCGAGCTCGGCGTCGAGGCCGCCCACATGGCGACCATCCAGGTCGGCCTCGGCGGCCGCATCGAGCACGCCTACGCGATGGGCGACTACCCGCGGATGGTGGCCGCCGCCGAGCAGCTCATCGTGTTCCAGCACACCTGCGCGACGCCGCGCGCGCTGTCGCTCCACGCCTGGGCGCGGGGCGTCGAGGCGTGGTCGAACGGCGACGTGGAGCTCGCGTTCCGCCTCAGCGAGGAGGGGGTGCGCGGGCTCGAGCCCGACGACGCCGACACGCGCGAGAAGCTCCTGCGGCTCCGCGCCGAGCTCGCGGTGCGCTGCGGGCTCCAGGCCATCGCGAAGCGGGCGTGCGATCACCTCGAGCGCGACGGCCGGAACACGAAGGACCTCGGCGAGATCGTGCGCGCGGGCGTGCTGAAGGCCATGTGGCTCCGCCGCACGGGGCACGTGAGCAAGGCGCTCGAGGCCATCAACGCCGCGAGCGCCGAGCTCGGCGCGCGGCACCGGCGCGGCCTGAACGGGATCATCGAGCTCGAGTTCGCGGAGGTCCACGTCGCGCTCGGGCAGCCGCAGAAGGCGCTCGAGCACGCGCGGCGCGCGGGCGAGATGGCCAAGCGCGACTTCGACCCGGCCACGGCGTTCGTCGCCGAGTCGATCGTGGCCGAGGGGCTCCTCCGGAACGGCGAGTACGCCGACGCCCTCGAGCGGCTCTCGGAGCTCGTCGCGGGGCCGCCGCCGCACGCCATGCCGCAGCAGGTCTTCGAGGTCGAGTACCGCGCGCTCGTGGCGCGGCTCGAGGCCGGGGAGCACGGCCCGACCGTGGTCGCGCAGGCCGAGGAGCTCGCGGGGCGCGCGTCGAGGGCGGGGGATCCCGCCGCGACGATGCGCGCGGTGATGGTGGCGACGCGGGTGTGCCTGCGGGACCACCGCTCGGTCGACGCCCTCCGGTTCGCGGAGTGGCTGACGGAGATCCAGCGGGTCGACCCGCCCGGCGGGCCGCCGGCGCACACGATCCACTGGCTGGTCGCGTGCGCGCACTACCAGATGCGGTGGTTCAAGAGCGCCAACATCCTGCAGCGGCGGGCGATGGACTCGCTGCGGCAGGTGGCGCAGCGCTTCGTCGACCCCGAGCACCGCGCGGACTGGCTCAAGAACGCGGACAACGGGCTCGTCGGGAGCAACAGCTTCGACGGGCTGCCCGAGAGCGACGACGACGCGCCGAGCGGCGACGCGGTCGCGCTCGGGGCCCTCGGGCCGAAGACGATGCGCGTGGGGCGGAACCAGCTCTTCGGGGTCGGGCCGCCCGGCGGGCGCCCGCCGACCACGATGTCGACGATGATGGGCAACACCCCGACCCAGCAGATGAAGCGAGATGCGGCGCCGCGCACTTATGGAGTGCGCGTGATGGCCCGTACCTCGTAGAGGTGCACTGTTTCTTTGCGCCCGCCCGCCCATCGGCGGCGGGTCGACGCCGGAGGAAGACGTGAGAGGCAACGAACGCGCCCAGGTGCTCGAGGACTGGCCGAAGCGGCTCGACCCCGCGCTGCGCCGCGACCGCCAGCCGGTGACGTACGCGTCGAAGCTGCGCTGCCGCCAGTGGCGGGCCCAGAACCTGCGCCTCCGGCTCTTCGTGCGGCTCATCGCGCGGACGGCCGGGCTCGACGAGAACGCGGTCCACGTGATCTCCGAGGCGGCGCCCTTCCACGACGTCGGGAAGATCCGCGTCCCGGCGGCGATCCTCGAGAAGCCCGGCCCGCTCACGGCGGCCGAGTTCGAGGAGATGAAGCTCCACACGGTGCACGGCGCGGCGCTCCTCGACACGCTCGCGGAGCTCGGCTACCTGCAGCCGGAGATGCTCGAGACGGCGCGCGACATGGCCCTCATGCACCACGAGTCGTGGGACGGGAGCGGCTATCCGTACGGCAAGAAGGGGGCGGAGATCCCGCTCCCGGCGCGCATCATGAAGCTCATCGACACGTACGACGCGCTCCGGAGCACGCGCCCGTGGCGGCCGGCGATGTCGCACGACGCGGCGGCGAAGGTCATCCTGAGCGGCGACAAGCGCACGCGGCCGGGGCACTTCGATCCGGAGCTCCTCGCGGTGTTCAAGCGGGTCCACCCGCTGCTCGCGTCGACCTGGGAGGTCCACGCGGGGGACGACGACAAGTAGGCACTGAGCGGCCCGGCGCGCGGTGCCGGGGGTGAGGATGGGATGAGCCGAGAGCGACGGATGCACTATCGTCTGCGCTACCCCGAGGACAGCCGCCCGGCGGCCTGGATCGACGGGGTCGAGCGCGAGCTGAGCGAGGTGTCGGCCCGCGGCGCGCGGTTCGTCGACCCGACGCCGACGCTGCGGCCGGGCACGACGTGCGTGGTCGAGCTCAGGCTCGCGAGCCAGCCGGCGTACATCTTCGAGGGGGCCGTCGTGCTGCGCCTCGACGACGGCGAGCTGGTCGTGTGGCTGCCCGAGGAGATCGACTCGGCGGTGATCCTGCGCGAGCAGCGGCGCCTCATCCGGCGCGCGCGGCGCATCACGGACCCCGCGGCGATGAACGCGCTGCGGACGTGGCCGCCGCAGGGGACCGAGGTCGTCGACGAGTAGCGCGCGGGCGCGCCGAGGGCGAGAGGGCGCGACCCGGACCCGCGGCGCGTGCGGGCGTCGTCGCGGCTGTGCGTCTTCGCACAGCCGAGGGCGCGAGCGCCCCCGCGGCGGCGCGAGACATGGCCGCGGCGTGGCCATCCAGGCCGTCGCGAGGGCATGACGCGGCGCGTCACGCTTCTTGCAGCGGAGGGCTGGGTCGTCACGTCTGGCGGAGGCATGCCCGTGCGCGTCGTCCCGGAGAAGCGGATCCTGTGCAACTGCCCGTCCGAGGCGGACTTCGCGCGGCTCGTCGCGGCGATCGGCGAGGTCGCTGCGGGGCCGGCGCGAGGGGACGGCGTGATCGCCCACGACGGGCTCGCGCTGCGGTTCGCGGCGCGGCCGACGAAGGAGGCGCTGCTCGCGGACCTGCGCGCGCAGTACGTGAACCTGATCCTGCTCGATCTGCGCGGAGAGGGCGCGGAGCGCGACGCGCAGCGGGCGGCGGCGTTCGAGGTGCTCGACGAGCTCGATCGCGTCGCGGACATCGAGGCGCGCTTCGCCTTCGACCGCGTGCTGGCCGTGCTCCCCGGGGAGGCGACGCCGGAGACGGACGACCTCGTGCTGCGGCTCGGGGCGCGCGGGGTACGGCACGTGGTGCGGGCGGCGCCGGGCGCGTCGGCGCGGGCGGACGCGGCGCTCGCCGGGGCGGTGCTCGCGGAGGTGACGCGGATCCTGCGCGGGCGGCGGACGGGGTCGCGGGCGCTGTGCGCGTCGGGCGGGGGGATCACGGGGATCTACTTCGAGCTCGGGGCGCTGAAGTGCCTCGACGACTGCTTCGGGCCGGGCTCGATGAACGCGCTCGACATGTACTTCGGCATCAGCGCCGGCGCGGTCGTGAGCGGCCCGCTCGTGGTGGGCTACTCGGTGGACGAGTATCTCGCGGCCATCGCGGGGGCGCCGGGCGGGCGGATCCCGCCGATCGACCTGAACCTGATGCGGCTCGAGCACGTGGACGCGCGCGGGTTCGCGCGGCGCGCGCTGCTCGCGGCGCGGACGGGGGCCGCGGGGCTCTGGAGCGCGCTCTCGGGGCGGCCGGCGCGGCGGGACGACGAGCTCGTGTTCGACTATGTGGACCTCGTGGCGGCGCCGTTCCGGGCGGACCGCTTCGAGCGGGTGCTGCGCGGGGTGCTGACGGCGCCGGGGGCGACGAACGACTTCCGGCTGCTCGAGCGGCCGCTGTACGTGGGGGCGACGGACCAGGACGCGCGTCAGCACGTGCTCTTCGGGGCGGAGGGGTGGGAGCGGGTGCCGATGAGCCTCGCGATCCAGGCGTCGCTGAGCTTGAACCCGGCGTTCGGCGCGACGCTCATCGACGGGCGGTACTACGAGGACGGCGCCATCACGCGGACGTCGAACTTCACGGAGGCGATCCGGCGGGGGGCGACGCTGCTCATCGTGCTCGACCCGCTCCTGCCGTACGTGTCGCGGCGGGCGGGCTTCGCGAACCGGCGAGGGATGCTCTACAACATCGATCAGGACGTGCGGACCATCTCGTACACGCGCTACGAGACGGCGCGGCGCTGGGTGATGCGGCAGCACCCGGAGGTGAGCTCGTACACGTTCGTGCCGGCGAATCGGCTGCGGCGGCTGATGTCGATGAACCCGATGGACCACCGGCCATACCTCGAGATCTGGCGCGGCGCGTACCTGTCGACGCTGAACCGGCTGAAGGTGGTGGGGCACAGGCTCGCGGGGGACTTCGCCGCGCACGGGCTCACGTACGACCCGTCGCGGGCGGAGGAGGTGGCGCGGCGGCTCGAGGCGGTGACGCGGCCGGCGCTCGCGGACTTCTTCCCGCGGCAACGCGTGGCGATCCATCAGGGGCCGCTGTGCCGGGAGGAGCCGCGCCAGGGGGCGGAGCTCGCGAGCGCGGACGTCGGCGGGCACGCGCTGAACGCGATCGCGGCGGGGCGGCGATGAGGCCCGCGGCGTAGGTCGGGCGGGCGCGCGTGGCGCTCGGCGCGTTCGCGTTTGCGACTTTCGCGAAAAAAGTGTCCTCCCGGGAGGACAGCGGCGTCGAGCGCTTCCTCTCGAGTGGGCAGGAGGCGCCTCGGCGCGGGGACGCCGATCAGGCTCGGACGCTGTCCTGAAGGGCGTCTCCGCGGTGTCACCCCCAGCTGGCACCGGCTCTGCACTGCCGTCGGTCTCACCCCGACAGCCCGAGGAGCCCCGCGGATGGAGCTGGACGCCCACACCATCGACACCCTGTCGCGCCGCATCGTCGCGTTCATCCACCGCCACGCGCTCTCGACGCCGGACGTGGCGCTCGAGGACATCGTGCAGGCGACGTGGCTCCGGATCCTCGACGGGCGCGCGCGCTTCGAGGGCCGGAGCCGCCTCGACACCTTCGTGCTCGGCGTGGCCTACAACGTCTGGCGGGACGCGCGCCGGAAGAGCTTCCACCGCGCCCGGCTCACCGCGGAGCTCGTCGCCGAGGAGGCCGGGGCCCCCATGTCGAGCGACCCGCTCGCGACCGTCGACCCGTCCGCGCGCGCGTCCGCCGCCGTGGCGATGGCCGGCCTCGGCGAGCGCGACCGCTGGCTCATCGAGGCGCGGGTCTTCGAGGACCAGACCTACGCCGAGATCCTGCCGCGCTACCGCGAGCGCTTCGGCGCGGCCGTGTCCACCGAGCCGGGGCTCCGCACGGCCTACTTCGTCGCGCGGCGGCGCCTCGCCGAGCGCTGGGCCCCCGCCGCGGCGTCCTGCTGAGGCGACGCGACGCGCAGGTGCCGGTTGGCGCGGCGGCGCGGTGACGGTATGAGGGGGCCGCTCTCCGACCGGAAGGACCGCTCATGGCCGTCATCACCCCGCGCACGCCCCCAGGCACGATGGAGCTCCTCCCGCGCCAGCAGA
Organism: Deltaproteobacteria bacterium; assembly: GCA_020632715.1. Lineage (GTDB taxonomy): Bacteria > Myxococcota_A > UBA9042 > PHBI01 > PHBI01 > JACKFA01. Next base: position 216,701 of record JACKFA010000010.1, on the reverse strand, counting down.
TCGCGTTCCAGCGCATGCTCGACACGATCCGCCGCGGCTACGAGCGCTTCGGCTTCGTCCCCATCGAGACGCCCGCGTTCGAGCTCGCCGACGTGCTCCTGTCGAAGAGCGGCGGCGAGACCGAGAAGCAGGTCTACTTCGTGCAGTCGACGGGCGCGCTCGCGAACGACAAGCGCCCCGACCTCGCGCTCCGCTTCGACCTGACGGTGCCCCTCGCGCGCTACGTGTCGGAGCACCAGAACGACCTGGTCTTCCCGTTCCGGCGTTACCAGATGCAGCGGGTCTACCGCGGCGAGCGCGCCCAGAAGGGGCGCTACCGCGAGTTCTACCAGTGCGACATCGACGTCATCGGGCGCGACGGGCTGCCGCTCCTCTACGACGCCGAGATGCCCGCGGTGATCGACACCATCTTCAGCGAGCTCGGCGTCGGCGGCTTCAAGATCGAGCTCAACAACCGCAAGATCCTGCTCGGCTTCCTGATGTCGCTCGGGGTGGACAGCCCCGAGCGGCGCGCGGCCGTCATGCGCGAGCTCGACAAGCGCGACAAGCTCGGCGACGACGAGAAGGTCGTCGCGAACCTCGTCGGCGGCGACGACACGCAGCTCTCCGTCACCGACGCGCGGGCGCTGCTCACCCTCGTGTCGGCGACCGGCTCGAGCGCGGCCGTCCTCGCGCTCCTCGACGCGCAGCCCGTCGAGGAGCCGACGTTCCGGCAGGGGGTCGCCGAGCTCCGCGAGGTCGCGGCGGCGCTCCACGCCTTCGGGATCCCGGAGGAGCGCTGGCGGCTGAACCTCGCGATCGCGCGCGGCCTCGACTACTACACCGGCACCGTCTACGAGACCTTCCTCGACGGGCGCCGCGAGTACGGCTCCGTCTGCTCCGGCGGGCGCTACGACGACCTCGCCTCGCAGTACACGACGAGCCGCCTCCCGGGCGTCGGCATCAGCATCGGCGCGACGCGCCTCTTCTACGTGCTGCAGCAGACGGGGCTCGTCGCGGAGGGGGCGAGCACGGTCGAGGTGCTCGTGACGCAGCTCGACGCGGCGCTCATGCCCGCGTACCTCGCGCTCGCCGCGGAGCTCCGGGGCGCCGGGATCAACACGGAGATCCACGCCGACGCCGCCAAGCTCGGCAAGCAGTTCAAGTACGCGGACAAGGCCGGCATCGGCGTCGCCGTGGTCGTCGGCCCCGACGAGCAGGCCGCGGGCGTCGTCACCGTGAAGTTCCTCACCGCCGGGCAGCAGGTGCAGGTGCCGCGCGCCGAGGTCGCGGCGGCCATCCGGCGCGGGCCGACGGCCGGCTGAAGCGCGCGTCAGCGGGCGGCGGGCGCGATGTCCGCGGCGAGCTCCACGATGAGCTCGCGCAGCCAGCGCAGGCACGGGTCGTCGTCGGTGGCGCGGGGCCAGAGGAGCTCGACCGCCGCGTCTCCCGAGACGAACGGCAGCGGGCACGCGGCGAGCCGCGGGTGGCGCTTCAGGATGGGCCCGGCGACGCTCTCCGGGACGCTCGCGAGCAGCGTCGAGCCCTCGACGCAGGGGCCGACCGCGTGAAAGGTGCCGACGGAGCAGCGGATCCGGCGCTGCTTCCCGAGGATGTCCTCGACGACGCCGCGGAGGTCGCCGTTGTAGGACACGATGATGTGCTCGTGGGCGAAGTAGGTGGCCTCGTCGATGGCGGCGCCGGGCGCGAGGTCGACGCGGGTCGGATCGTAGAGGCACACGTACCCGCCGCAGAAGAGGTCGCGCCGCAGGACGCTCGCCGGGAGGTCGTCGGCGACGGTGATGGCGAGGTCGACCGCGCGCGTCGCGAGCGCCTCGCCGACCGTCCGGAACTGCACCGGGAGCGACACGACGCGGAGGCCGGGCGCGTCGCGCTCGAAGCGGGCGAGGAGCTCGGGGAGGAGCCAGACCTCGCAGGCGTCGGCGAGGCCGAGGCGGACGACGCGGTCGCTCGTCGCGGGGTCGAACGCGGGCGCCGCGGCCGCGGCCTGCGCGAGCGCGGCGAGGTGGGGGCGGACCTCGGCGAGGAGGCGCTCGCCGCGGCCGGTGAGCGCGAGGCCGCGACCCTCCCGCACGAAGAGCGGCGCGCCGAGGGCGTCGGTCAGGCGGCGGAGGGCCGCGCTCACCGCGGGCTGCGTGAGGTAGAGGCGCCCGGCGGCGGCCGTGACGGTGCCGCTGTCCGCCACCACGACGAAGACGCGGAGGAGGTTCAGGTCGAGGTCTCTCTCATAGACATCGCTCATACGTCGCATTCATCCTATCACCTGGGTTCATCGTTTGGGAGCGCTTAAGGTCGCCCGGTCACGACACGGCGACAGGAGAGTCGACATGAGCCAGGACGCGATCCAGCTCGGGCGTACGGGCCCGAAGAACGTCTTCCCCATCGGCCTCGGGTGCATGGCGCTCTCGAGCTCTTACACGCAGACCGACGACGAGACGGGGCTGCGGGTCCTCGACCGGGCGCTCGAGCGCGGGGTGACGCTCCTCGACACGGGCGACTTCTACGGGATGGGGCACAACGAGATGCTCATCGGGCGGGCCATCCGCGGGCGGGACCGCGCGCGCTTCCAGCTCTCGGTGAAGTTCGGCGGGCAGCGCGACCCGAGCGGGGCGTGGGTGGGGTTCGACACGAGCCCGGCGGCGGTGAAGACGTCCTGCGCGTACAGCCTGCAGCGGCTCGGGGTCGACTACATCGACATCTACCGGCCGGGGCGGCTCGACCCGCGGGTGCCGATCGAGGACACGGTCGGCGCCATCAAGGACTTGATCCAGGCCGGCTATGTGCGCCACGTCGGGCTCTCGGAGGTCGGCGTCGAGACGATCCGGCGCGCGCACGCGGTGCACCCGGTGGCGGATCTCCAGATCGAGTACGCGGTCGCGACGCGCGGCCCGGAGGCGAGCATCTTCCCGGCGCTGCGCGAGCTCGGCGTCAGCGCGACGCTCTACGGGGTGCTCTCGCGCGGGCTCCTGTCCGGGAGCAAGCCGACGGACGCGACGGACTACCGGAAGCACCTCCCGCGCTTCACGGGTGAGGCGGGCGCGCAGAACGCGCAGGTGGTCGAGCGCTTCGCGGCGTTCGCGCGCGACCGCGGGATGAGCCCCGCGCAGCTCGCCTACGCCTGGGTCCTCGCGAAGGAGCCGGGCTTCCTGCCGCTCGCGGGGGCGCGCACGGTGGCGCAGCTCGACGACACCCTCGGCGCGCTCGACCACCCGCTCTCCGCGAGCGACGTGGCCGCGCTCGAGGAGCTCGTGCCGAAGGGCGCGATCGCTGGCGACCGCTACCCGACGCAGCACATGGCGATGCTCGACAGCGAGCGGTAGCGGGAGCCTGTATCGCGCGGCGACGAAGATCGCCGCCGAACGGCGGTCGGGCTCGAGAACAGCGGGGCTCGCGCAGAGGCGCAGAGGCGCAGAGAGGCGCTTCTGCGCGCCTCTGCGACGTCGCCCGGGGCGTCACGATGAGCCGTGGCGAGCCCGCGTCCGCGTCGGCGCTCAGCGGCCGGCGCAGGCCACGACGTCGCCTGGGCCGTTGGCGCCGTGCTCGACCATGAGGCGGAGGAGGTTCACGTCGCGCGAGACCTGGCGCTCGAGCCGGATCGCCTGGGCGACGAGGCCCTTGAGGTCGCCGGAGGCGACGGTCAGGCAGTCGCGCGTGTCCATGCTGGGGTCGCCCATGCACTCGCCGCCGGCCTTCCGGAGCGCGAGGCGGTCGACGATGCCGGTGTCGACGAGCTGCTGCATGAGGCTCGAGCCGCTGGCGGCGCCGCCGGCCTCGTTCAGCCAGGGGGCGAGGTCCGACGGGATGTCGGTGGCCTCGCGGATGGCGCCCATCGCGAAGATGTTCGCCGCGGCGCCGGCGAGCTCGACGAGCTCGAGGTAGCGGATCCCGGTCGCGACGTCCGAGGCGTACTCGCGGGAGGCGACGATCTGCTCGAGGGCGCTCCTGATGAGGCGCAGCTTCGCGTCGAGCGTCGCGACCCGCTCCGGGACGCGCTGCTGGAGGACCCGCAGCGAGTCCATCCAGATGTCGTTGGCGTCGAAGAAGATGATGTCGCGGACGATGCTCTCCGGGGTGTTGTCCTCGGTCAGGTCGGCGAGCCGCTCCCAGTCCCCCTTCTGCTTGAGCGCGTCTTCCCACTTCGCCTTCTGGGCGCGGAGCTGCTGCGCGGCGATGCCGCCCGCGGGGCCACAGGCGGCGGGGGCGTTCGCGTAGTGCTGCGCCGCCTGCTCGAGCTGCTCGACGACCATGCGCATGATGTCGCGCTCGAGATCCGTGAGGACGCGCGGCCCGGCGCCCGGGGCGGCCTCGGTGTCCGCGTCGGGAGCGCCGTCCGCGGCGCCGCCGCGGGTGGCGCCGTCACGGCTCGCCGCGGGCTCGGGCTCGGCCCCCGGCGCGCGGCGCATCTGGATCGCGCCGCCGGGCGCGAGGGCCGCGGACTGGGCGTCGAAGCCACCGAACTCGCGCGCGGCGTGCTCGCGGGTGGCGGTGCCGCCGCCGGCGCTGCCGCCGGACGTGATCCCCTGGCCGGGGGACGACTCCCGACGCTGAACGGACGAACTCGCTGCCATGGACTCGCTGTGCATGATGCCCGCTGCCTCGTGCATAGGGTCACTGGCCGACCTGTAACGAACGTAATCGACCACCCCTGGCGTGACAAGCTAGGGCAACGCTTCGGCGCAAATCGTTGTTGGAACGGCTCAGAATGCGCGACTCCCGGCCATCTGAGTCTGGACCGCGACGCTCTGCCGGACCCTCCGCGGAGCCCCGTTCGGGAGCTCGGGCCGACGCGCGGTCGGGCCGTCAGCCGTCTTCGCCCTCCTCGGCGGACGCCACCTTCGGCGCCCGGCCGCCGAGCTCCTTCTCGAGCGGGCTCGGGAACCTCGCGCGCGTCGGCTGCGCGCCGCCGAGCCAGGCCCCGAGGGCCGCCGCCTCCTCCGCCACCCGGCGCTCCCGCTCGGCGCCCACGTCCTCGAGGAGCCGGAAGACCACCTCGCCGCTCGGCTCCTGCGCCCAGCCTCCGACCGCCCGACCGCCGACCCACACCGCCGGCCCCGCGTTGCCGTTCGTGTCGAACGTGGCCCGCGCGACCTCGTCGCTGAGGAACCAGCCCCGCTCCTTCCATCCCATCGGGCTCGAGTCGAGCCCCGGGAGGAGCGCCACCTGCGCCTCGACCCCGTCGCCGCCGAGCTCGCCGCCCTCGTCGCCCGGGAGGATCCAGCCCTCGCCGCCCCCCTCGAGCCCCACCGGCACCGCTCCCACCGCCGCCAACGCGCGCTTGGTCTGGCTGACCTTCCAGCCCGTCCACCAGCGGATGTCCGTGGTCGTCGCGGGCGCGTGGGTCGCGAGGTAGCGCTCGAGCAGCGCCGCCTCCGCCTCCGCCGCCGCCGGCGGTGACCCGACCGCCCCGTACGCGCCTGCGCGCCCACTGAACGTGGCGGCCGACATCCAGCGGTACTGGCTCGCGCGCCACGTCCCGAGGGGGCGCCCGCGCGCGACCCGCCCCTCCATGCCCATGAGGTACAGCACCCGCGGCATCGCGGAGGCCTGCTGCGTCCACTTCCCCGAGCCCAGCGTGATCGTCAGCGCGAGCTCCGGCAGGCGCGCCGTCAGCTCCGCCGTGGTCGCCTCCCCGGCCTCCGACAACACCGCCTCGATCTTCGCCTCCGCGTCGTCGAGCCACGCCGCCGCCGCCTTCTTCGAGAGCGCCGCCTCGAGCCAGCCGATCATGCGCCGCCGCTCGGTCGCGGCCACGTCGAGCGACGCCGCCCCCCCGAACACGGGCGCGTCCTCCGTGGGCACCACGAAGAGCGTCCGCCGCATCGCGTGCATGCGCCAGAGCGCGCGCTCCTCGTACATCGCGCGCTCGAGATCGGCCACCGCGAAGCCCGGCACCCGCGCCCACGCCGCGAGGAAGGGCGTCAGCGGGTCGCTCGAGTGCTGCGCGGCCACCGCCCGCACCGCGGTCTCGACGTCGCGCGCCGTCCGGGCGAGGTGATGCCGCGCGACGAGCCGCGCCCTCCGCTCGGCGTCGCTGAAGGTTGGCCGCGCGCCCACCTAGTGCGCGCCCAGGTCGTCGCTCGGGTCGGCCTCGCCGATGTCCTCGCCGTCGAAGTAGTCGACCCCCTGCCCCTCCCGGACCATCACCCGGGCCCACGTCTCCGTGCCGGGGCCGCCCCCCGCGACGCTCGAGAACGCGTAGGCGCCGATCTTCTTCGAGTCCGGATAGCCGCAGACCTCCCCCTGGCTCGTGGTCGAGATGCAGAGGTAGCGCAGCGCCTCGGTCCCCGTGTTCTCGAGGCGGTGCGCGTGCCCGGGCCCGACCGGGAACGACGCCCAGTCGCCCGCGCGCACCGGCACCCGCGCGTCGCCGACGCGCATCGTGCCCTCCCCGGCGACGATGAAGACCGCCTCCTCGTTGATCGTGTGCCAGTGCATCGGCACGGCCGAGCGCCCGGGCGGCACCTCGAAGTAGGTGCAGCCGAGCTGCCGCGCGCCGGCCGACGCCCCGAGCCGCCGGAACGTGGCCCCGAAGTTGCCGCCGACGCCTCGCTCCATGGGCGGCGCCTCGTCGATGTTGACGATGTTCCCGTGTCGCCGCGCGGGCTCGCTCTCGCTCGCCATCAGCGCCTCCTCGTACCGAGATGACTGTACTTTAGTTCAGCGTAGATCGCGGGCCCGGCGGCGGCAAGCAGAATCCGGTCGGGACGTTGACGACGCCGCCCGCGCCGTGTGAAGCGAGTCACAGGTCACCCACCAGCCAACGACCGCGAGGAGACGACCATGAAGAGCACCGCGACCGCCGTGTGGCAGGGCGCGCTCAAGGACGGCACCGGGAAGATCTCGGCCGCCGGAGGCGCGTTCACCGACACCCCCTACAACTACGGCAAGCGCTTCGAGGGCGCGACCGGCCCCGGGACGACCCCCGAGGAGCTCATCGCCGCGGCCCACGCGAGCTGCTTCTCGATGGCGCTCTCGGCCGAGCTCGGGAAGGCCGGCTTCACGCCGCACCAGATCCGCACCGAGGCCGTCGTCACGCTGAAGCCCGTCGACGGCAAGCCCACCGTCACCGGGTCGCACCTGACGACGCGCGTGCGCATCGACGGGATCGACGACGCGAAGTTCCAGGAGATCGCCGCCGGCGCCAAGGCCGGGTGCCCCATCTCCCGGCTCCTCGACACCGAGATCACCCTCGACGCCGCCCTCACCGACGAGGCGGCCTGAGGGGGGCGCGTGATCCGGCCGCGTGATCGCGGGCTCACACCCGCGTGATCCGGCGGTCACGCAGCGCGCGCCGGACGAGGCGCAGACCCTGATCCCAGGCCCGTCACGCGGCCCTCGCCCGCTGGTACGGATCGTGCGTAGCCCTCCGGTCGGAACCGAACCGACCGAAGGACGCCCGCATGACCTCGTTGCTGCATCGCACAATCATCGCCGCCTCGCTCGTGTCGGCGGTCGGCGCGCTGACGCTGGCCCCGAATCTCGCACGTGCGAACGGTGCTGGGACCTTCGCCGAGGTCACGAGCTTCGGGTCGAACCCGGGCGCGCTGAAGATGTACCTCTACACGCCGCCGGGCATCAGCGACGGCGCCCCCATCGTCGTCGCCCTCCACGGCTGCACCTCGTCGGCGACCGACTACCGCAAGGCCGGCTGGGAGGAGCTCGCCGACACCTACGGCTTCTGGGTCGTCTACCCGGGGCAGACCTCGTCGAACAACCCGGCGATGTGCTTCAACTGGGCGGGCGACTGGGGGAACTTCGCGGGCATCGAGCGCGGGAAGGACGAGAACCAGTCCATCGTGTCGATGGTTCGATCGGTCCAGGCCGACCACCACGCCGACGCCCACCGCGTCTACGTCTCCGGGCACTCGGCCGGCGCCGCGATGGTGATGGTCCTGCTCGCCACGTGGCCGGACGTCTTCGACGCCGGCGCCGCCATCGCCGGCGTGCCCTACAAGTGCCCGAGCTCCTACGGCGACGTGTTCACCTGCATGACCCCCGGGAAGGACCTCGACGCGGCGACCTGGGGTCAGCGCGCGGCCTCCGGCTACCCCGGCTACAGCGGCCCCTACCCGCGCCTCTCGTCGTGGCACGGGACCTCCGACGGCATCGTGAGCCCGAACGACCAGCGCGAGATCGTCGACCAGTGGACGGCGCTCACGGGCATCGACGCCACGCCCGACGTCGAGGACGAGGTCGACGGCTACCCGCACGCCGAGTACCGCGACGCGAGCGGCAAGACCCTCGTCGAGACCTACAAGATCACGGGCGCCGGGCACGCGACCTTCGTCGACCCCGACGCCGGCTGCGGCGCGACGGGCGGCTACTTCGCGGACGCCAACATCTGCTCGTCGTTCCACATCGCGCGCTTCTTCGGGCTCATCGGCGGCGACACCGGGCCTACCGCCGAGCCGGATCCCGGCGGCGACACCGCGCCCGGCCCCGGCGCCGACACCTACACCCCGCCGGCCGACACCTACACGCCGCCCCAGAACGACACCTACACGCCGCCCCAGAACGACACCTACACGCCGCCCCAGGCCGACACCTACGCGCCGCCCGGCAACGGGCTCGGCGGCGACGCCGCGGGCGGCGACGCGATCGCCGGGGTCGACGCCGGCGCGGACACGCACGACTGCGTGATCATCCAGCAGGCGCCCGACCTCGGGTGCGCCGGGGGTGGCGGGGCCGGGCCGGGCGCGCTCGCCGGCGCGCTCGCGCTGCTCGGCCTCGCGGCGCTGCGGCGCCGACGCGCGCTCGCCCCGCGCCGCGGCCACCGAGAGCGGCGTGCCCGGCCTCGTCCCCTACTGAGCCGGAGCCGAGCCAGGCGCCGCCTGCCCCGGCCCACGGCGCGCTCGCGGTGCCGGCTTCCCCGCGGGCGGCCCGCGGAGCGGCTACTGCCGGGTCGCCTCGAGGCCGGCGAGGAGGAGCTCGGCGCTCGCGCGCATGTCGTCGACGATGCCGTCCTCGTCGCGCATGCCGATGTTCCAGCCGACGAGCGCGGCGAACCAGATCTGCTGCAACAGGAAGCCGACGCGCGCCTCCCCCTCGGCCGGCGCGTCCTCCACCTCGCCCGCGCGCACGCCGCGCAGGCACGCGACGATCATCCGCGTCACGCCGTGGTGGAACTGGTAGACCCGCTCGGCGCTCTTCTGGTCCCCGCCGCCGAGCGCGCGCAGCACCGCCCGGGCGAAGTTCGGCCGCGCCAGCAGCGCCCGCGTCGTGAGCGTGAAGAACCACGTGACCCGCGCGAGGGGCGTGGCCCCCGGGACCACCGCCGCGTCGAGCACCGCCTCGAAGCGCTCCGCCTCCTGCCCGACCGCCGCGAGGAGGATGTCCTCCTTGCTCTTGAAGAAGGAGTAGACCGTCCCGAGGCCGATCCCCGCCTCCGCCGCGACGTCGCGCAGCCGCACGGCGTCGAACCCGCCGACCTCGGCCAGGTGCACGGCCGTCTCGATGATGGTCCGCTCGCGCTTGGGCATGCCCCGTTCTCCTACCCGCGAGCCACGCGCGTCAATCGCTTTCACGCCCTCCGCCCTCGCGCGGACGCGTGCTATCCTCCGCGCGTCGACACGGACCTGCCCCGCCGCGTGGAGACCCACCCGTGAACGTGATCCACCCCTTCATCGGCCACTTCGAGGGCCAGGGCACCTGGTACGACGCCGCCGGGAAGTCCCAGGCCTACCGCGTCTCCCAGACCCTCTCCGCGAGCGACGACGGCTTCGAGCTCGCCTTCCGCCACGACTTCGACGACGGCGATCACACCGACGCCATGATGCAGATGCGGTGGATCGCGCCGCACCTCTTCGCCCTCGAGATGAACGCCGTCCCCGTCGGCCACGGCTACGTCTTCGGCGACACCCTGCACTACCACCTGCTCGTCGGCGGGAAGGTCGTGGAGGCCGCCTACCGCGACGTGGGCGAGGGCGAGCTCGTGGTCCTCGGGTCGAGCTCCTCGAACACCGAGGGCAACTTCATCGCCTGGCGCGAGACCCTCGAGCACAAGAAGGGCCACAGCTGAGCTCCGCCATCGTCGTCCGCGAGGTCCCCGAGCGGGTCCTCCGCCGGGTCGTGAAGACGCACCGGCGGATCCGCGGCTTCGGCCTGCGCGTCCCTCACGCCGACGCCTACGCGCTCCCCGCGCGCGAGCTCCCCGGCGAGCGCGGGCCCGACGACGCCCTCGTCGTGCTCCTCGCCGGCGACGTCGGCGGCGCCGACGCCCCCGCCCCCGCGGCCCTCCTCGCCCGCTGGCGCCGCGCCTTCGAGGCCGCCGCCCGCGCCGCCATCGAGGACGCCGTCGACGACGCCACCGCCGGCGCCCGCCTCGACGCCATCGGCCCCGTCGAGCGCGACGAGGCGCTCGCGACCCTCGCGAGCGAGCACCGCCTCCTGCCGCCCCGCCACGGCCACACCCGCGCGCAGGCGCGCTTCGCCGCCCTCGCCGCTGCCTGGCTCACCCTGCGCCACCTCGCCCCCGACGCCGTCGCCGCCTGGTTCCCCGCCCTCGCCGAGCGCGACGACGCCGACCGCGCCCTCGCCCCGCCCGGCGTCGACGTCGCGGCCCTCCTCGACGCGACCCGCCCCGCTGGCGCGCCCTGGCCCGACGAGCTCCCGACCCCGGGCGCCGCGCCGGCGCCCCGCCGTCCCCGACGACGGGACGCCGCCGGCCGACGCGCCCGACGCCCCGCGCCGCGCCGCCCGCCTCGCGCGGCGCGGGAACCACGTCGGCGCCGCTCTCGCCCTCGCCCGCGCCGGCGACGAGCCCGCCGCCCGCGCCGCCCTCGCCGCGCTGGCTGCCGTCCTCGCGGGCGACGACGCAGACGCGCCCTGGCTCGACGCCCTCGTCCCCTTCCTCGCGCCAGGCCGCCGCGGCCTCGGCACCGAGTCCGCGCGCCTCCTCCACGACCTGCAGCGCGCCGCCCGCGACGCGACCCGGGAGGCCTACCGCCTCGACTGGCTCGGCTTCGCCGCCTCCCTCGGCCGTCGCCCCCCTCCGCGAGGCGCTCCCGACCTGGCGCGCCCTCCGCGTCGCCCACCACCTCGCCAAGGCCCGCGCCCGCCTCCCGCGGACGCGCGTCACGCCCGCCGCGCGCGCCGCCCTGGCGCCCCTCCTCGACGCCGCCCACGCCGCCGCCGCCGCCGCCGCCCGCGCCCCCGTCGAGGCCGCCGCCGCCGCCAGCGCGCTCGCCGCCCTGCCGCCCGGCGCCGTGCCGCTCGCCGAGCGCGTCGCCGAGGGTCGCGCCGCCGCCGAGCTCGCCGATCGCGCCGCGCGCGGGCGCCTCGCCTTCCCCGACGTGCGCGACGCCCTCGCCCGCAACGCCCGGAAGCTCCCGGACCCGGGCCTCCACGCCCTCGGCCGCGAGCCCCTCCTCCGCGCCGACCGCGAGCTCGCGCGCGCCCTGCCGGGCGTCCACCGGCGCGCCGAGATCTACCGTCGCGGTCTCCACCGCCTCTCGGCCCTGCTCTTCGGGAACCCGGTCGGGCGCCTGCTCGTCCTCTGGCTCATCCTCCCCTTCGGCGGCGCCGCCTTCCTGCTCGAGGGCCTGCAGCACACGGTCGGCCTCGGGCTCGAGCTCCTCGGGCACCACGTCCACATGGTGTCGATCGCGGCGACGCTCGCCCTCGGCGTCGTCATCGCCGCGCTCATCCACAGCCCCGCCGCCCGCCGCGTCGCGCTCGCCGGCGTCCGCGCCCTCGGCACGGGCCTCCGCGCGCTCTTCCTCGAGCTCCCGCGCGCCGCGTGGGGCTCGCGTCCGGTCCGCCGCCTGCGCGCGACCCGCGCCTGGCCGTGGCTCCTCCGCGGCCTCCTCGTCCCGGCCGCCGTCACCGCGGCCCTCGCCTGGCCGGTCCTCCTCACGGGCCTGTCGCCCGGCGCCCGCGCCGCCGTCGCGCTCGCCCTCTTCGCGGCCGCCGCCGCCGTGAGCCTCTCCGCGCTCGGCCCCGAGGTCGCGGAGCGCGCCGAGCTCGCCGTCCACCGGGCCGGGCGATTCCTCGTCGAGCGCTTCTGGCTCGGCCTCGTGCGCCTCGTCCTCGACGTCTTCGCGGCGGTCGTCGGCGCCGTCGAGCGCGCGCTCTACACGGTCGACGAGGCGCTCCGCTACCGCGAGGGCGATCCGCGCCGCGGCCTCGTGCTGAAGGGCGTCCTCGCGCTCCCCTGGGCCGTCGTCGCGTACGTCGCGCGCTTCTACCTGAACGTCCTCCTCGAGCCGAAGTACAACCCGGTCAAGCACTTCCCGACGGTGACCGTCGGCCACAAGCTCCTCCTCCCGGTCGCGATCCCGCTCACCCACGCCTTCGCCGGGCCGCTCGGCGCCGTCTTCGGCGAGACCCTCGGGACCGCCATCGCGGCCGTGACCGTCTTCCTCCTGCCGGGCCTCGCCGGGTTCCTCGTCTGGGAGCTCAAGGAGACGTGGCGCATCTACGCCGCGAACCGCCCCGCCACGCTCCGCCCCGCCACCATCGGGAGCCACGGCGAGGCGATGCGGCGGCTCCTCGTGCCCGGCTTCCACGCCGGCACCCTCCCGCGCGCCTACCGGAAGCTCCGCCGGAGCCTCCGCGACGCCGGAGAGGCCGGCGACGGCGCCCGCCACGCCCTCGCCATCCGCCGCGTCGCGGCCGCGCGCGCGAACATCCACCACGTGGAGGAGGCCATCGCCGCCTTCGTCGACCGCGAGCCGCTCGCCCTCGCGCGGGCCGTGGGCGCCGACGGCGTCCACGTCGCCCAGGTCCACGCCGGCGCGAGCCGCGTGCGCGTCGGCCTCCGCTCCGGAGAGGCCACCTGGACCTGGCGCGTGGAGCGGGTCGGCGACGCGCTCGTCGCGGACGCCGGCGCGCCGCCCACGGATCTCTCACCGCAGGCCGCCGACGCCGTCGCCGCCGCGTTCCTCGGCCTGTGCGCCCTCACCGGGGCCGCCCCCGCCGGCGCCGCCGCGCCGCCCGCCGTCCCGTGGAGCGACTGGGTCGCCCGCTGGGAGGCGCTCCGCGCGCGAGCGACAAACGCCGCCGACCGGCTATGATGCGGACATGCGAGGCATCCTCCTGGCCGGCGGCACCGGCACGCGGCTCTTCCCCGCCACCCGCGCGGTCGGAAAGCAGCTCCTGCCCGTCTACGACAAGCCGATGGTCTTCTACCCGCTGACGACGCTCATGTTCGCCGGCTGCCGCGAGATCCTCGTCATCACCACCCCGGAGGACCGCCCCCGCTTCGAGGCCCTCCTCGGCGACGGCCGCCACCTCGGGCTAGCCCTATCCTACGCCGAGCAGCCGCGCCCCGACGGCGTCGCCGCGGCCCTCCTCATCGGCGCCGACTTCATCGGTGGCGAGCCCGTGGCCCTCATCCTCGGCGACAACCTCTTCTACGGCGGCGACCTCGGCGCCCGCCTCGCCGACACCGCCGCCGCGAACGACGGCGCCACCGTCTTCGCCTACCACGTCGCCGATCCGCGCCGGTACGGCGTCGTCGAGCTCGACCCCGCCGGCGCCCCCGTCGGCCTCGTCGAGAAGCCCGCCGACCCGCGCTCGGGCTGGGCCGTCACCGGGCTCTACCTCTACGACGCCGGCGTCGTCGACGTCGCCCGCGGCCTCACCCCCTCCGCGCGCGGCGAGCTCGAGATCACCGACGTCAACCTCGCCTACCTCCGCGCCGGGCGCCTCCGCGTGCGCCGCCTCGGCCGCGGCAACGCGTGGCTCGACGCCGGCACCCACGACGCCCTCCTCGAGGCCGCCCACTTCGTGGCGACCGTCGAGAAGCGGCAGGGGCTCAAGATCGGCTGCGTCGAGGAGGTCGCCTTCCACCTCGGCCTCATCGACGCCGCCGCGCTCGGCGCCCTCGCCGACGACTACGGCGCGAGCCCCTATGGCGCCTACCTGCGCGACGTCGCCCGGGCCGGCCGCCCCACCGGGCGCCCCGAGCTATGGTAGCACGGTACAGGTCCAGCGATCTGTGCCTCGACTGCCACGATACGAAGCCGACGAGCGTCGAGCCAGCGCACGAGCTCGACCAGGGAGCGCGCGAGCGTCGCGCTCAGGCGCTCCCGCTCCTGCGCGCGGCCCGACCGGAGCAGGACCGCGGCTTCGTTTGGGATGAGTGTTCGGAGGACCGTCACGACATCCTCCTCGCACAGATCGCCATTGAGTCGACCCGCGCGCGCGAGCTCCTCGAGCGTCCGGTGGCCGAGGGTCCCGTAGAGAAGGGGTCCCATGGCGAGGTCGCCCGCCTCGCGTTTCCGAACGCGGGCGAGCCGGGACAGCACGTAGGCGAGGGGACACGACAGCCAGGTCTCGAGTGCGGAGACGCTGATCGAGGCGCCACGCGAGAACTGGGCCAGCGAGGGGACCTGCCACGTAGCCTGCGGCGCCTCCGGTCGAGCAGGCGAGAGCGTCGTCTGCGCTGGGAGACTTCCGGCGATGCCTTCCTGGGCGAGCGTCTCCGGGGTCCAGACGAGGAGCGCGGCGTCTTCGTCCCGCTGCCAGCCCATGCGCCCACGGATCGCGGCCCAGAGCGGATGCGCAGTCTGGCGGGCGCCGGCGACGCGATCGGGCGCCACGAGCACCACCTGCCGGGCGCGGCCGAGCGCGGCGCGTGCGTCGGCATCACGACGGAGCAGGCGAGCTGCGGGTGCTTCGAGGAGTACGCCGGCGGCCGCGAGCGCCTGCCGCTCGCTCGTGGTGAACGTGTGGTGCTCGCCAGTGTCGATGCGATCGACCGCGCCCCACCAGATGAGGGTATCGACGGTCGCTGCCAGGGCAGCCGGCTCATCGATACGTTCGAGGTGCCCTGCTTCATGGCGCGTGAGGGCTCCGCTTTGAATGGTCCCGAAGGCGCGCAGCAACTCGTCTGCGAGCGCAACCGCGCCGTCGGCGAGAGGCTGGTCGGGGAGCGCCCGCAACCAGGTCTGTACCGCTGTCCGTGCCGCTTGCAGCGCGTCGTGCTCGGCCTCGGCGTCCTCGCGGCTCGCGAATCGGCGCTCGTAGCGCTGGAGGCGCACCGCCAGCGCGTCGGCCAGATGCCGGAGGCGTGTGGTCAGGTCGGCGTCCGGCGCTGTCCAGGCGAGCAGTCGCTCGACAGCGGCCGGCGCGTCCGACGCCAGCGCAGCGACCGCGTCGCGCCACGCCGGACCGAGGCCCGGCATCCGGGCGAGCTGCCGCTGGAGCGCGCCCCGGTGGCGCCCATCGAGGCCGAGCCCAGGCGTCGACACGAGGTCGACGGCGGCCTCGACATCGAACGGCGACCGTGCCAGCGCCAGGACGAGAGGGAGCCAGGCACCACAGAGCGGCACGCCTGCGGAGCGGAGACCGCCGAGACGGGGTAGCCCGAAACGCGGGAGCGAAGCTTCGAGGGCCGCGAAGTCCGCCGTGCGCAGAACGGCGACGCGGCCCACTGCGGGCCGGGCTGCGAGGTAGGCCGCGACGGCCTCCGCCAGCGGTTCGGGCGTCTCGCCGCCGAGGTAGACCAGAGTCCCATCGCGGCGAACCAGCGTTGTCGTTGCGCTCGCCGCCGGGGCGTCGAGCGCGCGGCGCACGGAGGCCAGATCGGTGTCACCGTCAGGCCGGAGCGTAGGCGCCTCGATCGGCACGATCGCCGTGCCAGCGGCGGCGAGGGAAGCGAACACGCGCTCCCAGCGGGGAGACCAATCGGAATGGGCGGGCAGAGACGAAACGAGGCGTTCGAGGCGCGGATAGACAGCGCCTCGCGCCGCAGCAAGGGCGGCTTGAACCCGGGCCAGGCGATCCGGCTCGCCGTTTGGAAGAGGGTGCAGCGCCGCGAGGGCGTGGATGCGAGGCCCGCTCTCGCGCCACGAGCGGGCGGCGTCCCAGCCGGCGTCGACGAGGGCGTCGCGCATCGCGAGGATGCGCTGAGCAGTGCCCCACGGGTCGGCGCCCAGCGAGCGCGCCCAGAAGACGTCGGGGTCGCGGGCGGCGATGGCCTCCGCGTGCTCGCGAGCAGCGGCCACGCGCGCGAAGGTGTCGACGGCGAGGGGGCCGAGGTCCAGGCGCAGCTCGAGGTCCGCGAGGAGGCCGCGCGGGCCCCACACCGGCTCGCCGACAGTCCCGTCACGCAGCTCTCGCTCGGTCAGGTGGGCGCCGTCGAAGGCGGCGCCGACGAGCGGCGTGAGCGCGGGCATGGCGTCGGTGGATCCGTGGTGACGTAATGTGATGCAGCCCTGGAGGGACTAGCGGGCTAATTGGTAGCGTACACTTGGTTCTGCCGGTTGTCACCGCGCCACGCGTCGTCCGACTTGTGCACGAAACCCGGTGCGAGCCACTTGACGCGGTCGACGAGCAGCCCTGCGCGCTCGAGGCGGATGACGAGACCCTCCGCGGGCTCGTGGCCAAAACGAGAGCGCGCATGGAGCGCGGTCAGGGCCTCGAGGGAGCCAAGGACGCCGCGGAACAGGACGGGCGGAGTGGCGAGATCGGCCGCGCGGCAGCGGGCGTCGCGTTCATCGACGGCGACGAAGCCGCGCGCGTCGCTCCACACGTCGAGCGCCACCAGCAGGTCGGGCAGCGCGTCATACGCGACCGTGTGGGTGCGCGCGAGCCACTCGCCATAGAGGACCTCGCCCGGTGCGAGTAGCGTTCGGAGCCGCTCGGACCGCTCGCCGAGCCACGCGTTGACGCGACCGAGCTGAGCGCCGCGATCGCCCTCCGTTTTCCCGGAACGCGCCGCGACGCGCGGCCAGCCATGTGGGTCGAGCCAGACGGAGACGTTCGCGCCGTCGAGCTTCTCCTCGACGATGACGGACTCGCTCAGGACGCGCTGGGCGAGATCGGGCGCCGCGATGCGGTCGTCATTGGTGGCCGCGTGAGGCCCGAGGAGGGGGATGCGGGGGAACGCGGGCGGGATGTCATGAGGCACTATCGTAACCTTGCAGGTCTTCATCGTTCGACCAGATATAGACTCTCCGCCCGCGATGGAGCTCGCACAAGAGCTCGTACTCACGCACGATGGTGAGATCGCCGAGACCACGCTTCATCGTCGCCCAGTCCGGGAAGCGATCGAGGCACGCCACGAGCTGGGCATACTCGAACAGGCGCGTCAGGACGAAAGGCGCTTCTCCCGTCAGCGCCTGCTTCACCTGATCGACGAACAGCTGGGCGGCTCGGCGGCGCAGCGTGCCGTCGCCGTTCTGGCCGATGTGATTGCCCGTCTCGATGACGGTCGTCAGCGGGAGCAGGAGCCGCTCCCTGTTCGCTAGCTTCTCCTCGAGCTCGAGCGTCGTGAGCTCGGCGTTCGCGTGCATGTTCGGGACCGCGAGGAGCTCGCAGAAGATGGTCGTGTCGATGATGCAGATGGCCTTCATCCGTCAGCTCTCCCCTCGCGCAGGGACGCCAACCATCGTCTGAGCTTTTCGCTCCGCTCCTCCAGACCCTCCCGCGACTTGACATAACGGTCGACGAGACCGCGCGTTGCGAGCTGCCCCAGCGGGCCCTGGGCCATGAGGCTCGGATACTCCTCGAGATCCTCGAGCCGGACGAGCTGTGACCGTCCCGTGTCGGGCTCCCGAAAGCACACCGTCACGTCCGGGAGCGCGCTGTTCGGCAGCGCGTCGAGGAGCGCCGGGTTGTGCGTCGTCACGAGCACGCGCAATCCTCGCTGCCGCGACGCCTGCTGGATCATCTTGACCAAGGACTCCGCACGGCTCGGATGGACGCCGTTGTCGATCTCCTCGATCACCACCAGAGTACCCGCGGAGACGGACAGCAGCGCCGCCGCGATGGAGAGCACGCGCAACGTCCCGTCACTCAGGAGCGGCGCGTCGCAGGTGCGCGTCTTGCCCCCAAAGGTCTCCTCGAGCTGAACCATCACCTCGGCCCGCGGGGTCTCGACGAAGTCGATGCCTGTGAAGCGTTGCTCGGGCAGGGCGCTCACGAACTCGAGGAGCGACTCGCGCACGGCCGCGTCCTGACACAGCGCGTGCAAGACCCCAGAGACATTGGAGCCGTCCCCGCGCAGCGTCGTGTCGTTCGCGTAGGCGTAGCCGCGCATCGCCGCTGGATTCGGGTCGAGGAAGAGCATCCCCTCGAGCGCCGAGCGCACCGACTCCGCGGCTAACGGGATGAGCTCCTGCGCCTTCTTGTGCTCCTTGCCGAAGCGCGCCGGGGTCGCGAGCTGCGTGAAGACAGCCTGGTGGTCCACGCAATCGATGCGCGGCTTGTTGCCGCCTCGCTTGAAGTTGTCGTACTCGACCTGGATGACGTTCCCGACCTCGCTCGCGCTCTTCAGAATGGTGTAGAGCGGCCGGTCCTTGCCCTGCTCCGGGAGGTGCATCTCCTCGAGGACCACCCGGAGGTCTCCCTGCCGCGCGGCTACGCCGATCACCAGCTCCACGGTCCCGAGCGGCTCGGGCGCGGCGAACCTGCCCCCGAGGATCGACTCGAGTGTTTCGGAGTCCCGCGTCTTGAGGTCCCCGACGTTGCCGCGGATGGCGAGCTCCGCGTCGCGCGTCGCCTGCTGGAAGTTGGAGAGACGCGCTCCCGACGCCATCCAGCGCAGGAGCTTGAGCGCCTCGAGCGCGTTGCTCTTGCCGCTCGCGTTGGCCCCGATGAGCAAGGTCAGCTCGCTCAGGTGAAGCCTCGCGTCTCGGAAGCTCTTCCAGTTCTGGAGGGCCAGGTTCTGGAGGACGGCGCGGGCAGGAACGGTCATTGCTTCACCGCTTCGTGAACTTGGCCGCGAGGCCGCCGAGCGTCGAGGCCTCGCTCACCTTTTCGTCCGGGATGATAACGTAGGCCCAGCGTTTGCCGCCGTCATGGGCGGTCTCATGGGCGGTCGCGTGCTTGCACCAGGCCACGCAGGCGCTCGCCTTCTCGACGACATCGCGCTGGTCGAGCATGTCGTGGCGCTTCACCTCGACGAGGTACTTGCAGTCCGCGGTCTCGACGACGAAGTCGGGCAAGTGCGAGCTGCCGCCGCGCAACGTCAGATGGATATCCTGAGCCGTCGGCTTGACCCACTTCTCGACGGCGCCGTCCCCTTCGAGCACCAGCGCCAGGATCCGCTCCGGGTTCGACTCGAACTTCTGGTGCTGGAACATGCACTTCTTGAAGCCCGTGAACACGATGTCCCGAATCCCGGACTTGGCGTCGAGGGTATCCCGAATGCTCCTGACCGGCGCGTCCGCCGCGCGCACGAGGCTCACCGCCTTCGGATAGTGCATGCCCGCGTGCACGTTGGCCTGGTACTCTGCGACCTCCTCCCAATAGTGCGCGTTCATCTCACCATGGATGAACTGGGCGAGCTCCTTCTCCTTGGCGCGAACGACCGCGGCCGTGCCAGCCTCGTCGCCGTTCAGTTGGTCGCGGATGTATTGGACCGCTTGCTCGGCGAGCTTGCCGATGAGATCCATGTGGAGCGTCTCGTTGACGTCGTCGTAGTCGATGATGTGACGGA
This sequence comes from Deltaproteobacteria bacterium, assembly GCA_020632715.1. GTDB lineage: Bacteria > Myxococcota_A > UBA9042 > PHBI01 > PHBI01 > JACKFA01. The sequence continues at coordinate 197,314 of JACKFA010000010.1, read as the reverse complement.
TGATGTAGTGCTCGAGCTGCTCCTCGGGCGGTCCTTCGTTCGCGACGACCAGACGCTCGCTGTTCGTGCCGTCATGGAGGCTCTGGATGCGAATGGCCTCCGCGACCGGTTGGATGCTGCCAAAGGCGCTGAGATCGAGGTCGAAGTCGTCGTAGCCGCTCGTGACCTGGCCGCCCTTCGGAAAGACGGAGATGCGCGGGATGCCGATGACCGTGCCCTGAAACGCTTTCACCATCGTGTTGACCGCGACGTCCAGCGAGGCTTCGTCGAGCGCGAGCTCCGGCTGCACGGCGGCGATGGCCTTTCTCACCTCGCGCTTGACGGCCTCCCGCGCCGTGTCGGCCTCGAGCGCTGTGACCGTCGGCGCCACGCTCGGGTTCGTGGCGACCTTCGCGAGCGCGGCGGCCACATGCCGATGAAGCGGCGGCGTCGATGAGGGAGGGAGCACCCCACCCGCCGCTGCCAGCACTTTCTCTGTGCCATCGGCGCCGAGCTCGGTCGCCTGCGAGCCCAGCACCATCGACTCGAACGCCGATGGCGACGTGACGATGACCTTGCCCGCGCCAGGCTGCCCCGCGCCGCCGATGACGATGCCCGCGCGGATGACGGAGTCGGGCTTGTTGGCCTCGTCGACTATCTCCTGGAACTTGTCATGGGCGATGATCGTCAGGCGGTCCAATGACTTCCGGTCTCGATCGCGCACGCGCTCACCGAATGGCAGCCGCAACCCGCGCCCGATGGACTGCTCGATGAGCGTCTTCGAGTTAGCCGCCCGCAGCGGCACGATGGTGTAGAGGTTCGTGACGTCCCAGCCCTCCTTGAGCATGTTCACGTGGATGACGATCTCGGTCGGCTCGTCCGGGGACTCCACGGCCAGGAGGCGGCTCACGTTCTCGTCCTTCTCCGCGCCTCGCTGCTGTGAGTGTACCTGGATGACCTTGTCGGCGTAGCGCCCGCCGAAGAAGGCGTCGCTCTTGATGAACGCCTCGAGCTCGCCGGCGTGGTCGGTGTCCTTCGCGATCACGAGGATGAAGGGCTTGACGCGCTTCGCGCCCTTGTCACGGTGGTACAGTTCGAGGTCGATCTTCGTGTCCTCGTGGACGCGCACGGCGTCCTCGAGCTTGAGGCGCTCAAGCGCCTCTTCACGGTCCTTGTAGAGGCTCGCGTCGAAGTTCTCCCGCGTCGCGACCGCCGGCTCCTTGACGAAGCCGTCATTCAGCGCCGCCGACAACGGATAGTCGTAGATGACGTTCTTGAACCGCAGCGCGGACTTGCCCGACTCGACCTGTGGGGTTGCCGTGAGCTCGAGGCCAATCACGGGGTTCAACTCGTTGAGCGCCTTCACGCCGGCATCGGCGCGGTAGCGGTGCGACTCGTCCATCAGGAGCACGAGGTCATCGAGCCTCGAGAGATAGTCGAAGTAGCTCTGGCCTAGGTACTCGGACAGTCGCCGCATGCGCGGTGCGCCCTGCTTGTCCGTGGCCTCGCGATTGAACTTCGAGATGTTGAAGATGTTGATGACGATGCCCTCGCGGACGACGTCGAGGACGATCTGGGCGGGTCCCGCCGCCGGCGCACGCGCCCGCTCGCGCGCCTCGGCGGCGCGCTCCTCGATGGGGCGCTTGTCATAGTCGTCGCCGGTGACGATGACCGGCGGGTGGGTGATGAGCTCCCCGATGCCCTGGAAGACGTACTTGGGCGTGTTCGGCGTGAAGTCCGTCTTGAGCTTCTCGTAGATGGTCAGGTTGGGCGCCAAGACGAAGAAGTGGCGGATCTTCAGGCCGAGGGCAAGGTAGGCGATGAACGCGCCCATGAGCCGCGTCTTGCCGACGCCCGTCGCGAGCGCGAAGCAGAGGGAGGGGAAGGTGCGGTCATCGAAGCCCTCGAAGTGCGGGAACTCCGCCTTCAGCGCCGCCAGCGCCTCGTCGAGGTCCACGTCGCCGCCGAGCGGCACGAGCTCGCAAGAGCGCGCGAGGATCTCGAGTGAGCGCCTCTGCGGCGGTCGGAGGCTCAGGCTCTGGGCGATGCGGTTAACGAGCGGTCGTTTCACGCGTCGCCCTCCTGGTCGAACAGGGGCAAGGTTTGTTCCTGCGCGGAGCGCTTCCTGCCCCGCTTGGCCGGTGCTTTGGGCCCTGGCGCCACGGCGACAGCGGTGTCGGAGGCTTCGCTAGGCTCGGCGAGCGGGCTCCGGATGTCGAGGCTATAGTCGTCGCGGCCCCACTCACAGCGGTGGAGCACGGCCTGCGGGATCTTCTTCAGCGTGAGGTTGTCGTACTCGGCCGTCGTCCGGAAAGCGCCGCCGCAGATCAGGAGGCTCCGATCTGGGCCGACCTCGTCGCTCACCTGCGCGAGCTGCTCGTGGTTCAGGGTCTCGGTGGTGACGTAGATGAACGCGCGTTCGGTGGCGTGCCCGTGGACCCACCAGACCTCGGGGTTCGGCTCGAAGCGGTAGCCCTCGTGCTTGCACATGGCCTGCGAGAGCATGGGCGCGTTGTACGCCCGGTTGATGACCCAGTTCCCCCAACGGTCGCGCTCAAGGAGCGAGGGAGCCAGGCGGTAGAAGCGAAAGCCGCCGCCCCCCTGCCAACCAACTGCCTGTGAAATTCCGCTAGGGTCGGCGCCGGCGACGACCGCAGACAGCCGCGGTAACACATGAGTGTAACAGTGCTCCCCTAGTTCGACGAGAATCCAACGCCGCCCAAGCTTGTGTGCAACCGCGCCAGTTGTTCCAGAGCCAGCAAATGAATCCAACACCAAGTCGCCCGGCGAGGTGGTTAGCTCAAGTAGCCGTCGGATCAATGCCTCTGGCTTCTTACCCTTTGGAAACCGCACCCCACCTTCGTTGTGGAGATTGTTCGAGAGCAGATCATCCCAAATGTTGGAGGCCGCAATGCCCGTAACCCATCTTCCGTCCAGCAAATGCGCCTTCGTTGAGTAGAAGAGTAGCTGCTGACCCCTCGCGAAGTAGTAGTCAGATTTGTCTTCGCGGACGGAGCGAAACACTCGCCCTGGCTGATGCACGGAGGCTGCCAGCGCGCGCCGCGCTTCTTCGTTGATATCCTTTGGTTTTACAGGCGCGAGGCGAACTACGCGGCGAGGCTCCTCAAGCACAAAGTCCTCAAAAGCGGCCTCAAGGTGGCCCCCGAAATGCGACTTGAGTTCGGATGGGTCAAGTCGGTGCTTACTCGCAAGCGCCTCGCGCAGCGTGCAGAACTTCCACTCTGGAAACGGCGACTCAAAGTTGGCTATATATGTTCCGTAGCGCTTGTCTCTGGGCGCAGGCACCACTGCCCTGTTAGGCTGCCACTGAGACTTATCACGCGCATACAACAACAGGTAATTTGCGATTGTGACGAGGCCAGGATTCGCAGCTTTGGGTCCAGATACCGAGCTCTGTTTGAATGTGACAACCGAGCACCGATTTTGTCGGCCCAAGACCTCGTCGAGCAGCACAATCAAATTGCCAAGATTGGCCTCGTCGATATGGACGACGAGCGTCCCATCCTCGCGCAAGAGTCCCGCCAATCTCTCGAGTCGATCCCGCATCAGACTCAGCCACAATGACTGCTCGACACCGTCGTCGTAGTACTCGAACGCTTGGCCCGTATTGAACGGCGGATCGATATAGATGCATTTCACCTTCCCCGCGAAGTCTTGCTCCAGCGCCTTCAGCGCGAGCAGGTTGTCGCCGTGGATCAGCATGTTCTCGGTCGCGGAGCCGTCCGCCGGGAGCACCGACAGCTCCGGCTCCTCTACCAGGATGCGCGGCTCGAGCCGCGGCCGCTCATCCTTGCCCACCCAGGTGAGCTCGAGCTTCCGATGTCGTCCCATGATGGCGTCGTCCCTCAGACCAGGGTCCAGGCGATGGTGTAGATGGGCGTGAGCACATCCGAGCGCTGCGCGACCTGCGCCTCGAGCTTGTCGATGAGCTGGTCCTGACGGGCACGGATGCGGTCCTGCTCGGCGTACCACTCGCGCTTCACGCGGTCGCGCTCGGCCGCGGTGTCCCGCAGCTGTCGTGACGCGTCGAGCTTCTCCTGAAGCGACTTCACGCGGCGCTGCTGCTTGCGCAGCGCGTCGACCTCCTTCTCGAGGCGCTTGACCTGCCGCTCGAGGCCAACCTTCAGGTCCTCCGACCACTGCTCGATGCGCTCGGACTCCTCCTGGAAGAAGTCCTGGCTCCGCCCCTCGACGATCTGTAGATAGGCTTCGCGCGCCGCCGTGAGCAGCCGGTCTAGCACGGGTGGGGCGGCGCTCGGCGCCGTCGAGTCGGGTCCGGCGACGCGGGCGTCGAGCCCGAAGAAGCGCTCGGCGATGTCGGCGGGGAGCGCCTCTCCAGCCTCCGTGCAGGCCACGACGAGCATCACGCTCTCGGTTCGCTCCAGGCTCTCGGCTTCGAGCTTGGCGAGCGCAAGCCAACCGGAGCGCCCGCGGTACTGCTCGAGCGGCGCGGCGTGCGCCGCCCACTGGAACGCCACGCTTCTGACGGGCGTGGGCTCGCGCTCCGCACGCGCCTTGATCGCTTCCGCGAGGTCGTTGCCCTCACGAAACCACGAGATACCACGACGCTCCGCCTCTTCCCAGTCCATGTGGAACGCGACGCGCTCGCCGTCGAGCTCCGCGCTGAATGAGGGCTCGGTGGTGGAGAATGTGCCACTCGGCCCGAAGTGCCATCGCGCCAGATCGAGGAGCAGGCGCTGTTGGCGGTCGAGGGAGCTCTTGGCCTGGTCCCGGTGGATGCGGAGCTTCTCGTGCACTTCCTCGTCAAAGTGCTCGAGGACGCTCCGTCGAGCAGCCTGTAGCCCCGCCTGGATCTTCGCGTCGAGCCGGACCTGTAGCGCGTCGAAGGCCGCTTGGATGTCGTCTTTTGAACGACACCGCTGGTAGATGTCGGCGATGGTCTTCTCGAGATCCATCCCATCCTCGACCACGCCGAGGACCTCGTCGCTGGCGCCGAACACACCCTCGAACAGCCGAAACTTCTGGTCGAGCAGCTCGAACACGCGCTGGTCGGCCGCGTTGGCGCGATTGAGGAAGTTCACGACCAGGACGTCGCACTTCTGGCCGTAGCGGTGGCAACGACCGATCCGTTGCTCGACGCGCTGAGGGTTCCACGGCAAGTCGTAGTTGATGACGACGGAGCAGAACTGGAGGTTGATGCCCTCTGCCGCCGATTCAGTCGCGAGCAAGAGGGTCTTCCGGTCGCGGAACTCCTCGACGATGGCGGCCTTCATGTCAGCTGTGCGCGAGCCGGAAGAGACATCCTTCCAGCGCGACTTGTTCTTGGCCTTCCAGGCGTTGTAGATGGCCCTCGAGGTCGCGTCGGCGTTCGTGCCGTTCAGGAGCACGACCTCCCCGGAATAGCCATTCTCCTCGAGCAGCTCGAACAGGTAGTTCTGCGTCTTCACGGACTCGGTGAAGATGACGGCCTTCTTCTGAGCGCCTTTGGTGGCGGCCTCGGTGAAGACGAGTGGCAGCGACTCGACGAGCTTCTGCGCCTTGGCGTCCTTGGGGATGGCGCGTGCGAGCGCAACGAAGCGTTCGAGCTCCTTTACCTCGGCAGCTAGTGCCGCCCGATCGGCGGACGAGGCTTCGCTACCGACAGCGTCGTCTGCCTCGTCGCCCTCCCACTCGTCGGCGACCTCTTCAGCGGTCTCGAAGTCCTCGGAGAGCACCTCCTCGACCTCTTCAGCGGTCGCAGGGAGGTCGCCGCGCAAGCGAACGGCGATCTTCTCCAAGGTGGCACCGATAGCGCGAGTGGAGCTCGCGAGGAGCTTCCGCAGGATGAGGGTGATAAGCTTTCGGCGGGCGTTCGGCAGCGCGACCAGACGCTCGCGCGCGAGGTAGTCGGAGACGAGATCATAGAGCTCGACCTCCGCGGCCGAAGGCACGAAGTCGGCCGTGTGCGCCATGCGTCTCGTGAACTGGATGTAGTCGGTCACCTGGCGGCGAAGCGTGCGCTGACAGATCGGCTTCAGCCGCTCCCGCAGCGCGTCGTTGCGCGCATCGACGGTGCCGTCGGCGTCCGACGCATCCATGTAGAGTTCTTGGAACGCCTCCTTCGAGCCGAAATGGTCCGGCTCGATCAGCGAGACGAGACCGTAGAGCTCGAGAAGCGTGTTTTGGAGCGGCGTCGCGGTGAGGAGCAGCTTCTTGGCCGACGGCAACGCGTCGCGGATGCCGGTGGCCGTCTTCGTGTCCTTGTAGACGGAGCGCAGGCGGTGAGCCTCATCCATGACGACGAGATCCCAGGGTACTTCCGATACCCATTTCCGGCGTGCGTACACGAACTGGTAGCTCGCGATGACGACTTTGGCAGCGTCGCCGGTGTCGAAGGGGTTCGTCGCGCCCCCTTTGACGAGCTGGTTTGCGGTCTTCGCCTCGAGGATAACCGACGGGAGGAAGAACTTGCTCTCGAGCTCCAGAGCCCACTGCTTGCGGAGCGTCGCGGGGACCACGAGCAGGATGCGGCGGCGGCGCTCGGCCCACTTCTGTGCCAGGACGAGCCCCGCCTCGATGGTCTTGCCAAGCCCAACCTCGTCCGCGAGCAGGGCACCCTTGGAGAATGGCGAGCGCAGAGCGAAGAGCGCCGCGTCGATCTGATGCGGGTTGAGGTCCACACGGGCGTTGCCGAGCGAACGCGCCAAGGCGTCCACGTTGCGCCCATCGTGAGGACGAGCGAGCGTGAGCTGATGCGCCCAGTACTTGGCGTGGTAGGCCGTCGTCATTGCGGACATGACGATACAGTGTCCGTTGGCGAGTGCAACCTGGGCAGGCCTACGTTAGCGCTCACTCGGGCGCCGCCTGGAGCCCCTCGCGCCCGCTCCAGCGGCGCGGCCAGCCGGGCAGGAAGAGCGCGAGGAGGAACGCCACGCACGCCGCGACGAACGTCACGAAGTAGGCGTTCTCGAGGCCGTGGAGGTAGCTCGTGCAGAAGTGGGCGAGGTCCGCGGCCGCCGGGAGCGGCTCGCAGAGCGCGCCGCCGCCCGGGGCCTCGGGCGGCGCGCCGTGGCCGAGCCCGCCGAGGGTCGCCGCGAGGATCGTCGCGAGGATGGCGACGGAGATGGACTGCACCGTGCGCCGCGTCGCGTTCACGAGCGCCGACGCCCGCGGCAGCTGCGGCTTCCGGACGCTCGCGAGCGCCGTCGCGAGCGTCGTCTGCACCGTGAGGCCGAGCGCGACGCCGCGGAGCGCGAGCAGGAGCGAGATCTCGGTCGTCGGCGTGTCGAGCCGGAGCTTCGCGAACTGCCAGGTGTTCACGCAGAGGATCGCGAAGCCCACGAGGCAGAGCGGGCGCGGGCCGACACGATCGTAGAGGCGCCCCGCGAGCGGCGTGGCGACCGTCGCCGCGAGCCCGAGGGGGAGCAGGATGAGCCCCGCGTCGAAGGCGGCGCGCCCGCGCAGGACCTGGAGGTAGAGCGGCATCAGGAACTCGGCGCCGAAGAGGGCGAGCACGCTGACCCAGCCGATGAGGACGGCGTTCGTGAAGGTGCCGCTCTTGAAGAGCCGCAGGTTCAGGAGCGGCCGCTCGACGACCTTCAGCTCGAGCCACGCGAACGTGGCGAGCGCGGTCACGCCGATCGCGAAGGCGGCCAGGACCTCGGGGTCGCCCCAGCCGCGCTTCGCCGCCATCGAGGCGCCATAGAGCACCGCGCCGAAGCCGACCGTCGAGGCGATGAGGCCGCGCCAGTCGAGCGGCTCGCGCACCCCCGAGCGGCGCTCCTTCAGCCAGCGCAGGCCGACGAGGAGCCCGACGGCGCCGATGGGGCCGTTGATGAAGAAGATCCAGCGCCAGTGGCCGTGATCGACGAGGAACCCGCCGACGAGCGGGCCGATGGCGGGCGCCGAGACCACCGCCACCCCGAAGATCCCGAGCGCCAGCCCCTGCTGCTTCGGCGGGAACGCCGCGAAGAGCATCGCGATGGCGAGCGGCGCGCCGAGGCTCCCGCCGAGGCCCTGGAGCGCGCGCGCGAGGACCAGCGTCTCGAGGCTCGGCGCGAGCCCGCACAGGATCGACGCCCCCGTGAAGAGCGCGAGCCCGAAGAGGAAGACCCGCTTCAGCCCGAAGCGGTCGCCGAGCCAGCCCGACGCGGGCGTCCCGATGCCGAGCGCCAGCACGTACACGCTGATGACCCACTGCGATGAGCTCACGTCGGCGCCGAGGTCCGCCTGGAGCGTGCGGAAGGCGATGTTCACGACCGTCGCGTCGAGGACGATCATGAAGACGCCGAAGACGACGCTGACGAGCACCTTCCAGCGGTAGCTCGGCGGCTCGTCGGGCGCGTCCGGGGCTGTCGGGCGCTCGCTCATCGGTGGCTGCTCGCGATCGCGGCGGTCCGGCCGCGCTCGGCGGGCTCCGGCACGAGCCCGGCGAGGAGGTTAGGCCCCGTGGCTCACGGTGGGAAGCCTCCGCCAGCGACGGGCGAACACGTTCATCGCGCGCTCCAGCGCCCCTCGTGAACAGGTTCGGATGGAGTCGCTCGCCGACACGGATTTATTAGAAGAAACATGTTCGAGACGCGAGATCGACAGCGCGACCGAACACGTTATCGAACGCGCCATGCCATTGAAATGAAACAAGAAACCCGTTGAGCCAGGGACCCGATTCCGCTACTTGCGCGGCATGACCTGGTCTCTCTGCAAGGCGATCCTCGGCGAGGTGTCCCGCACCTTCGCCGTCCCCATCGGGATGCTCCGCGAGCCGCTCGAGCGCGCGGTCACCGTCGGCTACCTGCTCTGCCGCGTCGTCGACACCGTCGAGGACGAGCCCGACCTCCCGCTCCCGCTCCGCGACGCCCTCTACGCCGCCTTCCTCGGCGTCGTCGAGCGCGGCCTCCCCGCCGAGGGCTTCGTCGCGCTCTTCGACGAGGCCGTCCCGAGGGAGCCGGGCGAGGTCGCCGACCGCCGCCTCGCGCGCGCGCTCCCGGCCGTCATGGACGTCTTCGAGGCCCTCCCGGACGCGGCGCGCGCCCCGCTCCGCCGCTGGGTCACCGAGATGGCGCGCGGGATGGCCATCTACTCGCGCCGCCCCGCCGGCCCCGACGGCGTCGTCGCCGTCACCACCCTCGCCGACCTCGAGCGCTACTGCTACTTCGTCGCCGGCACCGTCGGGCACCTCCTGACCGAGCTCTTCCTCGACGCCCTCCCCGACCTCGACGACGACCGCTACGTGACCCTCGTCACGCACGCCGAGCAGTTCGGCCTCGGGCTCCAGCTCGTCAACATCGTGAAGGACATCACCGACGACCTCGAGCGCGGCGTGGCCTTCGTCCCCCGCGCCGCCTGCGCCGCGCAGCGCCTGCAGCCCGCGGACCTCGTCGACCCCGCCCGCCGCGACGCCGCCCACGCCGCCGTCGCCCCCGTGCTCGCCCGCGCCGAGCGGGCGCTGGCCGGCGCCGTCGCCTACACGCTCGCCGTGCCGCCCGACGCGACCGACGTCCGCATGTTCTGCCTCCTGCCGCTCGCGCTCGCCGTCGCGACCCTCGACCTCGCCCGCGGCAACGACGCCCTCTTCACCCCCGGCGCGCCCGTGAAGATCTCGCGCGAGGCCGTCGCCGCGACGGTGTCGCGCTGCGCGGCCATCTGCGGCGACGACGACGCCGTCCGCGCCGCCTTCCTCGCCCCCCTCTCCGCCGCCGCCGCGCCCGCGGCCGGCGCCGCCGCCCTGGAGCTCGCCGGATGACGACGCCTCTCGACCCGCAGAGCGCCACGGCGCACCTCTCCCCCGCCGCGGGCCCCGTCCTCGTGACCGGCGCGGGCGGTCACCTCGGCGCGAACCTCGTCCGCGCGCTGCTCGACGCCGGGAACCACGTGCGCGTCCTGCTCCACCCGGACCACGACAACCGCGGGGTCGACGGGCTCGCGGTGGAGAGGGTCTACGCCGATCTGCGCGACCCCGAGGGCGTCGCGACCTGCGTCGCGGGCGCCGAGCGCGTCTTCCACGTGGCCGCCAAGGTGTCGACCATCGACGGCAACGCGGCCCACAAGGCCGAGGTCTTCGACACGAACGTGCTCGGCACGCGCCACGTGCTCGCGGCGGCCCGCGCGCACGGCGTCGCGAAGGTGGTCGTGACCGGCTCCTTCTCGGCGGTCGGCTACCACCGCGACGACCCCTCGCGCCCGGCCGACGAGACCGTGCCGTTCTACCCCTTCCACCGCACGATGCCCTACGAGGTGTCGAAGGCCGCGATGGAGCTCGAGGTCGCGCGCGCCGCGGCCGAGGGGCTCCCGGTCTGCATCGCGACGTCGTGCGCCATCATCGGCGGCAACGACTACCTGCCGTCGCGCCTCGGCCGCGCCTTCCACGACTTCGCGAACGGGAAGCTCCGCGCCTACGTCGAGGGCGGCTTCGAGTTCGTCGCGGCGCGCGACGTCGTCGACGGGCACCTCCGCGCCATGGCCTACGGGCGCCCGGGGCAGAAGTACATCCTGTCGACCGAGTTCAAGATGCTCTCGGAGCTCATCGCGGTCTTCGCGGACGTGACCGGCGTGAAGGCGCCGAAGCTCGCGCTCCCGGGCGCGATGATGCAGGGCGCGAGCGAGGTCGCGAGCTTCCTCCTGACGCGCCTCCGGCCGAGCTTCCCGCAGCGCTTCACGCCGGGCGCCATCCGCCTCCTCCGCATGCGCCGCCACGCCGACACCACGAAGGCCCGGACGGAGCTCGGCTTCCGCCCGAGCAGCGTCCGCGAGGCCGTCGAGGACGCCTACGCCTTCGGCTGGGAGCGCGGCTTCATCAAGAACGACAAGGCCCGCCCGCCGGTCGCGCCCGCCGCGGCGGCGCCGGCCGAGGCCCCCGAGCCGCTCGCGGCGGCGGGCTGAGCGGACGACAGGGAGACACGCGATGACCACGAGCCCCACGGTCTACGAGCGCAACACGGCGCCCCCGCCCGCCTTCGCCGACGCGGCCAACAGCCGCCAGAAGCTGCGCGCCGCCGGCCTCGACCCGGACTATTGGTACGTCGTCGCCGAAGAGCGAAAAGTCCGCCGCGGCGAGGTGGTCGAGGTCGGCTTCTGGAAGCGCTCCATCGCGCTCTTCCGCGGCGACGACGGCGAGCTCCGCGCGGTCGACAACCGCTGCGCGCACCGCCAGCTCAAGCTCACGACGGGGCACGTGCGCGGCTGCGACCTCGTCTGCCCCTACCACGGCTGGGCCTACGACGGCCGCGGGCGCGTCGTCGACATCCCGCACGAGCTCTTCGGGCGCGAGATGCCGAAGCTCGGCGTCCGGAGCTACCCGGTGCGCGTGCGCTACGGGCTCGTCTGGATCTTCCCCGGCGACCCGGCGAAGGCCGACGAGCGCGCGCTCCCCGCGATCCCCGAGCTCGAGGGGCCCGATCGCTGGGCCTGCGTGCCGGTGGGCTTCACCTGGAACGCCCACCACTCCATGATCATCGACAACGTCTCGGACTTCACGCACGCGTACCTCCACCGGAAGTACAAGCCGTTCAGCGACTCGACGCTGACCCGCTGCGAGACCGTCGGCGACACCGTCTTCGTGGCCTACGACACGAAGGTCGGCGGCGGGCGCGTGAGCGGCCTCTTCGTCGACCGGAAGGCCGTCGACACGAACCACATGGAGCTCGGCTACCAGTACCCGTACCAGTGGTCGAACACCGACGACCAGATCAAGCACTGGCTCTTCGTGACGCCGCTCGACGAGCGCCGGACGCAGACCTTCTTCCTCTTCTACTTCAAGAACTTCGTCGTCCCGTTCACGCGCGTGCGGATCCCGCGGCAGCTCATGACGCCGCTCCTCCGCGCCGCCAACGAGCTCATGGTGAAGCCGCTCCTCCGCGAGGACGGGTTCGCCGTCGAGGCCGAGCAGGCCGGCTGGGAGGCCCACTGGGACGCGCCGATCGCCGAGCTGAACCCCGCCGTGAAGGCGTTTCAGGCGCTCACCGTGCGGAAGTGGGAGGAGCACCTCGAGCGGACGGCCGCGAAGGTCCCGCGCGGCCCGCGGCGCGCGCCGAAGGCGGCGACCGAGGCGCCCGCGGCGTGAGCGCGCGGGCCGACCGCTACGACGTCGTCGTCGTCGTCGGGGCCGGGCCGGCAGGCGCCGCCGCCGCCATCGCCCACGCGCGCGCCGGCGCCCGGCGCTGCTCCTCGACGCGAACCCGCAGGCCGCCCACGCGCGCCTCGCCGGCGAGTGGTTCCACCCGCCGGTCGTGGCGGCGCTCGACGCGCTCGGCGTGGCGCTCCCGGCCGGCGCGCGACAGCACGACACGGGGCGCGGCTTCGCGGTCTTCCCGGACGACGCCGGCGCGCCGATGGTGCTCCCCTACCCTGGCGACGGGCGCGGGCTCTGCTGCGATCACCACGTGCTGGTCGACGCCATGCGCGAGGCGGCGGCCGCCGAGCCCGGCGTGACCTGGGTCGCCGGCGGTCGCGCCACCGAGGTGACGGCCGGCCGCGTGGTCTACGAGCGGCGCGGTCACGCCGGCGCCACCGTCGCCCACACCGGGCGCGTGGTCGGCGCGGACGGGCGCGGCTCGGTCGTGCGGAGGGCGCTCGGGCTCGGCGCGGACCACGTGACGGTCTCGCGCATGGCCGGGCTCGTGCTCGAGGGCGCGGAGCTCCCCTTCGAGGGGCACGGGCACGTCTTCCTCGGCGGCGTGGGGCCGGCGCTCGCGTACCGCCTCGCGCCGGGGCGCGTGCGGCTCATCCTCGACGTGCCGCTCGGCGACGTCCGGGCGACGAGCCAGCCGCGGTGGCTCTGGGAGGCGTTCGGGCCGCGGCTCCCGGAGGGGCTCCGGGGCGCGTTCCGCGAGGCGCTGCGCGAGAAGGGGCGCGTGGCGTGGGCGGCGAACCACGTGCGCCCGCGGGCGACCCTCGGCGACGACGCGCTCGTGCTCATCGGTGACGCCGCGGGGCACTACCACCCGCTGACGGCGCTCGGCATCACGCTCGGCGTGGACGACGCGCGGACGCTCGCCGTCGCCGGCGACCTCGCGCGCTGGCGTCGGGCGAGGGCGCGGGCGACGCGCGTGCCGGAGATGCTGGCGGTCGCGCTCTACGAGGTGTTCGCGGACGACGCGGACGAGACGCGGGCCATCCGGCGCGCGGTCTACGCGATGTGGCGCGCGAGCGCGCTCGAGCGGCAGCGGACGATGGGCTTCCTCGCGGGGGAGAACGCGAGCCCGGCGGCGTTCGCGGCGTCCTTCGCGCACGCGGTGACGCGCGCCGTCGGCGAGGTCGGCGCGGCCGCGGTCGCGGGGCGGGACCTCGCGCGGGGGCGCCGCGTCGTCGGGGATCTCGGCCGCCGCCTCCGCTGGGTCGTGGCGGGCGCGCTGCACCTCGCGCCGCCGACCGAGGCCGTGGCGGAGGTGAGCCACGCGCGCGGGGAGCCGACGCGCCTCACGCCGGTGGCGGCGGGGGCGGAGGGCGCCGAGGGGCCGGAGGCGGCGCTCCGCGCAGGGTTGGCGGCGCTCGAGCGGCTACAGCGCGCGGACGGCGGGTTCGAGGGGGAGGTCGTCTGGTGCGCCATGCTCCCGGCGCAGCTCGCGCTCGCGCACCACGTCGCGGGGCGGCCGATGGCGGCCGAGCGACGCGCCGGGCTCCTCCTGCAGCTCCGGCAGACGCAGCGCGCGGACGGGACCTGGGGGCTCCACCCCGACTCGCCGCCGTACCTCTTCGTGACGGCGCTCGCGTACGTGGCGGCCCGCCTCCTCGGGGAGGCGCCGGACGCGCCGTGGCTCGCGCGGGCGCGAGCGTTCATCCGCGCCTGCGGCGGGCTCCGCGACGTGCCGAGCTGGGGGAAGGTGTGGCTCGCGCTCACGGGGGTGACGCCGTGGTCGGCGGCCCCTCCGGTTACGGCGGAGGCCTGGCTCCTGCCGCGGGCGTTGCCGGTGCACCCGTCCCGGTGGTACTGCCATACGCGATTGATCTACATGGCGATGGCGCTTCTCCATGCTCGACGGGTGCAAGCCACCCCCGCCGACGTGGTGGACGACATCCGGAGAGAGCTGGCGTCGCCGTTCCCGCTCGGTCGGGCGAGGCGCTGGGCCGTGCGGGCGGGGGACAGCCACACTCCGCACACGCTGGCCCTGCGCCTCGCCTACCGTGCCGCCGATCTCGTCGACCGCGCGCGCGGCGAGCGGGCGCGGCGGCCGCTGCTCGCGGAGCTCGAGGGGCGGCTCCGGTGGGAGCTCCAGACGACCGATCACACCGGGATCTCGCCTGTGAGCGGCCTCCTGACCCTCCTCGCCCTCGGCGCGGCGGGCGGCGCGGACGACCCGGACGTCGCGCGCGGCTGGGAGCGCCTCGAGGGCTGGATCTGGGAGGACGACGCGCGCGGCACGCGGGTCGCCGGCGCGCGCAGCGCGAGCTGGGACACCGCCTTCGCGCTGCGGGCGCTCGCGCTCGCGGGCGTGGACGCGGAGACCCCGGTCGTCGCGCGGGCGGCCGGCTTCCTCGCGGCGCAGCAGATGACGCGCCCGGTCGTCGGCGGCGAAGGCGGCGCGGGCGTCGAGGCGTACCGCCGGAACGACCGGATCGACCCCACCGGCGGCTTCTGCTTCGCCGAGCGGTGGCACGGCTGGCCCGTGAGCGACTGCACAGCGGAAGCGCTCGTCGCCCTCATGGAGAGCGGCGACGAGGCGTTGTGCAATGCACAATCGCGGGAGGACGCGGCGCGGTTCATCCTGCGCTGTCAGAACGCGGACGGCGGGTTCGGGAGCTACGAGGCGCGGCGCTCGCGCGTCGGGCTCGAGTGGCTGAACCCGTCCGAGATGTTCGGGAGCTCGATGACGGAGGCGTCCTACGTCGAGTGCACGGCGTCGTGCGTCGAGGCGCTCGCGCGGTGGGCCGAGGGCGCCGGCGAGAGCCAGATCGCGGCGCGGGCGCGGTGCGAGGCCGCGCGCGGGGCGGCGTGGCTCCGGCGGGCGCAGCGCGAGGACGGCTCGTGGCCGGGGGTCTGGGGGGTCGGGACGATCTACGGGACGCTCTTCGCCGTCCGCGGCCTCCGCGCGGCCGGCGCCGAGCCGTGGGATCCGGCGCTCGCGCGGGCGGCGCGCTTCCTGCTCGCCCACCAGCGCGCGGACGGGAGCTGGGGGGAGAGCGAGGCGGCCTGCGTGCGGGGCGAGTACGTGCCGCGGAGCGAGGCGCAGGGCGGGCTCGCGGTGCAGACGGCGTGGGCGCTGCTCGCGCTCATCGAGGCGGGCGCGCCGGCCGGCGAGGCCGTGTCGCGCGGCGCCGCCTGGCTCGCCGCGCGGCAGCTCCCGGACGGGACGTGGCCCGAGGAGGCCATGACGGGCGTCTTCTTCGAGACGTCGCTCCTCGAGTACGCGCTCTACAAGCAGGTCTTCCCGGTGTGGGCCCTCGCCGCCGTCGAGGCGCGGCGCGCGCGCCTCGACGCGGCCCTGCCGGAGCCTGTGGACGCGCGCGGGGCGCGGCGGGCGCCGCCCCCCGTCAGTGCTCCTTCACCGTCACGGCGCCGCCCGGCAGCGGCCCGAGGGACGTCCAGGTGAGGCCGTCGGCGCTCTCGTAGAGCGTCGAGGGGCTGTCGGCGGTCAAGAGGAAGCGCTCGCCCGTCCAGATGACGCGCCCGAGGCCGGTGGTCGCCGCCCCCGTCGCGTGCGACGTGAACGTCTGCCCGTCGTCGGTCGACGTGTAGACCGTCTGGCCGAAGTCGGTGACCGCGACGATGGTCCGCGGGGTGGCCGCGTCGTCCGCGATGTAGGTGAAGCCGCCACTCGCGATCGTCGTGTCCTCGGCGCCGCTGGAGGCACGCCGCAAGAGGCCGCCGGCCGCCGCGTAGAAGAGGTGCCCGTCCGCCGCGGTCGCGACGCCGTTCACCTGCGTCGAGCCGCCCGCGAAGTGCGTGATGTTGTCCCACTGCCCCGTCGTCGGCCGCGTGGGCGGCGCGACCGTCGCGCGGTAGACGTCGGCGTAGCACCCCGAGCTCCCGCACGTGCTCTGGTAGAACGTCACGAAGTAGGCCCCGCCGCTGATGGCGACGTAGGGCCCGAGCGCGTGGACCTGGGTCCAGGTGTCACCGTCCGTCGACATGGCGGTGCCGGCGCTGCTGCCCGCCAAGAACACGCCGGCGGCCGCCCGCACCCGGGTGAAGTTCCTCGTCGCTGGGATGGTCGCCGCCGTCGTCCACACGTCCCCGTCGGCGGACCAGGCGACGTACGCGGACGTGCCCGCCACGCCGCCCACCGCGACGAACAGGCCGTTCGCGTAGGCCACGTCGCCGAGCCCCGCGCCGCTCGGCGGCGTCGGCTGCACGGAGGCGGCCGTCCACGTGCTGCCGTTCGCCGAGGTGAACGCGCTCGTGCCGCCCACCGCCACGAAGAGCGTCCCCGGGTTCACCGTGACGACGGCGTCGTCGTGGCCGCCCGCGGCGTCCGAGACGCGCACGGTGTACGTCCCCGGCGCGCTGGGGGCGGTGTAGACGGCGCCCGCGAAGGACCCGCCGCCGGCCGTCACCACGGAGTACGCGTACGGCGGCGTGCCGCCGGTGGCCGCGAAGGTGTGCGAGGCGCCGGCGAGCACGGTGACGGCGCGCTCCGTGAGGGCGACCGCGTCCTCGACCACGACCGCGCCGCCGTCGACGCGCGCCCGGTGCGCGAACGGCGCGGCCCCGTCGAGCCCCGTGTAGCCGACCCACACGCCGTCCTCGGGCAGATCGCCGAGCGGGTTGCGCGTGCAGGAGTAGGCGCTCGCGGTCTCCGTGGCGACGAGCGGCACCGACACGTGGACGAGCGGCCACGCGCTCCCGGACGGCGTCGTGAACGGCGTCTCGAAGGGGCCGTCGCTCGCCGTGGCCGTCGCCGACAGCGTGCACGGGCCGCCGAGGGCGTCGAGATCGAGCGCGAGCGCCACGTTGAAGTAGAGCTTGTTCAGCGGGTCCCCGGTGGCGCCGTCCGAGAGCGCCTCGAGCCCGCGGAAGGTCGCGGCCTGGAGGAGCGGCGACGGGGGCGGTGACGCCTCGCTCCAGACGTTCCCCGCCGGCCCGGAGAGCGGGATCGCGTGGGGTGTGCCGCCACAGGTGACCACCACGTCCGAGAGGTAGAGCTCGGTCGCCGCGTTCGCGCCCGCGGTGCACGCGAGCGCGAAGATCGCCGTCGGGACGCGGCCGCCGCCGCCCGTCGCGGGGTAGAGGAGCGCGATCGGCGCCTCCGCGCCGCCGTCGTCGACGCTGCAGTCGACCTTCGCCGAGCAGAAGACGTCGTCGAAGGACACCCCGACGTCGAAGAAGCCCTGCCGCGCGGGGCGCATGACCGTGAGGTCGAAGGTCACCGGGCTGTCCTCGTTGGGGCTACACGGCGCGTCCTTCGTGCACGGCGCCGACGCGGGGCACGGGTTCACGAAGGCGGCGTCCCCGGCCTCGTCCGTGAGGCTCGTCATCACGAGCTGCACGCTGTTGTCGGCGCCCGTGGAGGCGTCGCACGTGCCGACGTAGGTGATGGCGCCGCCGCCGTCCCCGTAGCCCTGCGAGCACACGCCCGCGCGCGTCCAGACGGTGCTCCCCGTGCCACCCGGGCCGCTCTTGACCGTGAGATCGTAGCAGGCGTCGACGATCCCGGGCAGCGACAGCGGCGCGACCGAGATCGCGACGCCCGCGCCGGCGTCGGCGGCAGGCGAGCCGCCATCGACGCAGGCGGCGCCGAGGCCGACCGCCAGGGCGAGGGGGAGGACGAGGGACGAGGCGCGCGCGCCTCGATGAACCCGCACGTTCATCATGGCTCCGGGGCGTTGTGTGACGGAGATCGCAGACTAGCAGTCGCCGGACGGATTGTCTCAATCGTTCCAAGCGAGTCCGGGGCGATCCGGGGCGCGCTCGTAACCTCGGCGTCGCCGGGTCATCCGGGGAGGGCTCGGTCTCCGGCTCCGGAGCCCCTCGCCGCGAGCGCCGCTCGCGCCTCGGGGAGGAGCGGGCAGCGCGGATCGGCGGCCTCGGCGAACGCGATGAGCTCCGCGGCGAGCGCGTCGACGGCGTCTCCAGCGACCGGGGCGAGGAGCCACACACCGCGCGCCGCGAGCCGCGCTCGGATCTCGCGGTTCGGGACACGCGCCACGGCGGCTCGGAGCGCGGGGACGCCCGCGTCGAGGTCACCGCGCAGGATCCGGAGCATCGCCCGCGAGCAGGGGAGCGACGCGGTCCACGCGTGCGTCGGCCACGCCGCCTCGACCGCCCGCTCGGCCTCGTCGAGATCGCCAGGACCACCGCGGTTGATGGCCGCGATGGCGAGGAGCTCGTTCACCGCGCCCCACAGCGTCGCGCCGGGGGCGGCGAGCGCCCGGGCCGCGCGGAGCGCCTCGAGCGCCTCGTCCCAACGCTCGCGCGTCGAGAGCAGCGAGCCGAGGAGCAACCACGCTCCGACCGAGGTCGGCGCCCGCTCGGCCGCGCGCTCGAGCGACGCGATGGCCGCATCCATACGACCCTCCGCGACGAGCTCGCCGTGATCGAGCATCTCGACCGCGAGCCGCTGGGCGATCTCCTCGTCGCTCAACCGGAACGCGCCGAAGAGCTGCGCGCCGTCGCTCGGCAGCCGTTGGTCGCCCGCGGTGATCCGGATCGGCAACAGGTTGACGACGAGGCCGACGAGGGCGGCGTACGCGAGGTCGAGCGCCGGTGTGAAGCCGAGCAGCATCTGCCGGAAGACGCGCGCGCCGTGGAGCTCGCTCACCGCGAGCGCGAAGACGAGCGCGTGCACCGCGGGTCCTCCGAGGACCAGGCCCGCGAGGCGCGCGCGATAGTGGCGCGCGGTGTCGAAGCGCACCCGGGTCAGGCCGGAGACCGGGTAGACGCGGAGCGTCAGGGCCACGCCGAGGACGCGGCCCGACGCGAGGACCCGCCCGAGGCCGACCTCCACCGCGCGCACACGCAGCCCGAGGAGCTTGGCCGCGACGACGTGGCCGAGCTCGTGAGGGATCACGAGCGCCACGGCGAACGCCGCGGCGACGAAGCCGTTGAAGAGGAACCACGCGGGGCCGAAGCCCGGGACCCAGGCGGCGATGAGGCGCGCCGTGACCGTGAGGAGGATGAGCGCGCCGAGCCAGCTCCCCGCCGAGGCCGCCCGAAGCGCCGGCGCGCACAGCGGGCACGCCGTGCGTCCCCGCACGACGTGATAGTCCGCCCCGGTCGCGGACGGGGCGCCGCAGGAGGCGCAGAGGACGGGGGCCGACGCGGGCATGCTGCGGTCGAGGGTAGCGCGTCGCGCGCGCGCCTGCAGCCCGTTCGTGGCGCGAGCAGCGCCGCCCACGGGGCGACCGCCCAAGCTTCGCCGCTCCCGCTGTTGACGTCGAGCGCCCTTCGGCTCGACGCTCTCCCTCACGCCGGACGCCCGTCCGGCGCTCCCGACCCGGCTCCCACCGCCCCCGAGGCCCCATGACCGCGCTCGCGTCGCCCGCCCTCCGCGTCGTCGCCCCCGCCGCCCTCCTCGCCCTCCTCGCCCTCGCCCCGGCCGCGCGCGCCGACGTCCCCGCGTGGACCGACGGCCCCGTCTTCGCCGCCACCTGCAAGACCGCGGCGGCCGCGGCCGGGTGCCCGTCGTGCCGCTGCGAGGCCGTCACCGCCACGTCGTCCATCGGCGTCACGAGCGACGCCACCGACATCCGCGACGCCGTCGTCGTCGAGCTCCGCGGCGAGGCCGCCGGGAAGCCCTTCCGGCAGGTCCACGTCTTCCTCGGCGACGAGAAGCAGGCCGTCGACGGCGGCGTCCTCGCGACCTTCGGCAACCTCCCCGGCCCCCACCACGCCGAGGACTACGAGCTCGTCGCCTCGAAGCAGGTCATGGACATGTGCCCCGGCGCCTGCGACTGGGACGCCGTCGGCCTCGTCCACCTCTTCGAGGTGCGCGAGACCTCGCGCGAGGGCGACGGGTCCGAGGCCACCGTCCCCGAGACCACCGTCACCTCCCTCATCGCCTGCATGGAGCACGACAAGCGCCCCGGCTGCTGGTACCTCGGCCTGGGCGTCAGCACGCAGGACGTGACGAAGCCCGCGGGCGGCGGCAAGGAGAAGCGCGGGAAGAAGCGCAGCTGGGCCCGCACCTGGAAGATCGGGGGCAAGTCCGGCGCCGAGCTCGTGCTCGGCAAGGTCACCGGCAACGCGGCGCGCGATCTCATCGAGCGCAGCGGCCTCGAGACCGGCAAGAAGACCCTGCACCTCGGCGAGATCCCGACCTGGTCGGACGCGACGAGCTGCACGCCGGTCGCCGAGTAGGTCAGCCCGGGAGGCGCAGCTCGAAGCGCGCGCCCTCGCCCGGCGCGCTCGCGACCGCCACGCGCCCGCCGTGCGCGACCACGATCGCCCGCACCATCGCGAGCCCGAGCCCGAGCCCCTGCTTCGACCGCGCCCGGTCCCCGCGGTAGAGCCGCTCGAACACCCGCGCCTGCTCGTCCGCCGGGATCCCGGGCCCCGTATCGGTCACCCGGATGACCACCTCACCCGCCTCCGCCGCGGCCGCCACGCGCACCTCGCCCCCCGCCGGCGTGTACTTCAGCGCGTTGTCGACCACGTTCGCGAGCGCCTGCCGGAGCCTCACGCGGTCCCCGCTCACCACGAGCCCGCCCGCGACCTCCTCCGCCACGAGCCCCACGCCGACCTCGGCCGCCACGAGCTCGTAGAGGTCCACCACCTCGGCGACGAGCCCCCCGACGTCCACCGCCACCGGCGCGAGCCTCATCGCGCCCGCCTCGGCCTCCGCGAGGTCCATCAGGCTCGCGAGCATCGTCAGCACGCGGTCCGACTCCTCCACGCAGTCCGCGAGCGCCTCCTGCCCGGCCTCCGACACCGCCGGATCCGCGAGCGCCAGCTCCGCCCGCGTCCGGAGCCGCGTGAGCGGCGTCCGGAGGTCGTGCGCCACCGCGTCGAGCGCCTCCCGCATCCCGCCCACGAGCCGCTGGTTCTTCTCGAGCAGCGTGTTGAAGAGCGCCCCGAGCTGCGCGAGCTCCGTCGCCCCCGCCCGCGCCGGCACCCGCTGCGACAGGTCCCCGCTCTCGACGATGCGCTCCGTCGTGTCCCGGAGCGCCACGAGCGGCCGCCGCCCGCGCCACGTGACGAGGATCCCGCCCGCCACCGCGATCGCCATCGCCGTCCCGAGCACGATGAGGTACGCGCTCCGGAGGCGCCCGAGCACCGCGTCGAGCGCGTGATCGTCGAGCCCCACCTCGAGCACCCGCCCCGCGACCGTCGTCGTCGTCGCGATCGACCACGTCACCCCCGTCGGCGAGACGAGCTCGCGCACGCCCGGCTCGGCCGGCGCGGCCCCCGCGCGCGGCGACGGCGCGATCTGCCCCTCCGGCACGTGCTCGAAGAGGAGCCGCCCCTCCGCCGGGTCGGACAGGCGCACGTACGCGTGGTCGAGCGGCCGCGCGCCCATCCCGCCGAGCCCGACCGTCTCGTAGCGGATCCGCGTCTCGGTCAGCGCCGCCTGCACCCGCGCCCGGTGCTCCGCGCCGACCGACGAGCGCATCGCCACGTCCGCGACCGTCGCGCCCGCCGCGAGCGCGCCCGCGAAGAGCAGCAGATACCAGAGGTTGAGCCGCACCCCGAACGTGCCCCAGAGGCGCCGGAGCCGCCCGCCCACGGTCATCACGCCGCCTCGCGCCGCATCACGTAGCCGCGCCCGCGCAGGGTGTGGATGAGCTTCTCGTCGAACTCGCGGTCGACCTTCTTCCGGAGGCGCGAGACGAGCACGTCGACGACGTTCGTCTGCGGGTCGAAGTCGTAGTCCCAGACGTGCTCGAGGATCATCGTGCGCGTCACGACGCGGCCCGCGTTCCGCATCAGGTACTCGAGCAGCACGAGCTCCTTCGGCTGCAGGTCGAGCGCCTCACCGGCGCGCGTCACGCGGCGCGTGCGGAGGTCGAAGCGCAGGTTCCCGACCTCGAGCGCCGCCGGGTCGGCCTTCGCGGGCGCCCCGCCGGCGCGCCGCGTGAGCGCCTCGAGGCGCGCGACCAGCTCCGCGAAGGAGAACGGCTTCGTGAGGTAGTCGTCCGCCCCGCCGCGGAGGCCCTCGACGCGGTCCTCGACCTCGCGCCGCGCCGAGAGCATGAGCGCCGGCGTGCGGTCGCCGTCCGCGCGCAGCGCGCCGATGAAGCTGACCCCGTCCTGCCCGGGGAGCATCCAGTCGACGACGATCGCGTCGTAGTCGACCTGCGCGCAGTGCTCGAGGGCCTGCGCCGCGTCGCGCACGGCGTCGACCACGTGCCCCTCCTCCGAGAGGCCCCGCGCGATGAACGCGCCGATGCGCGCGTCGTCCTCGACCACGAGAATGCGCATGCCGGGATCGATGCGGCCGCTCGCCCGCGCTGTCAAGCCCGCGGCGGCCCCGGGCGCGGCCGCGCGACGTTCGTCGTACCCATCGACCCGCGTCATCGCGTACCCTCCCCTCCCGACCGGGAGCCGAGACCATGACGAAGCCACCCCTCCGCGCCGCGATCCTCCTCGGCGCCGCCCTCGCCCTCGCCGCGTGCGGCGACGACGGCGCCTCCTCGCCGACCGACACCGCGGACATCAGCGCCCCCGCCGACACGATCCCCGCCGACACCGCCCCGGGCGACGTCGCCGACGCCGCCGACACCGCGGAGCCCCCCGCGCCCGCGCTCGTGGACCTCGTCGACCCCTTCGTCGGCACGGGCACCCTGCTCCTGAACTTCGGCGCCGAGTTCCCCGGCCCCAAGCTCCCGTTCGGCATGGTCGCCCTCTCGCCCGACACCGACGGCTTCGTCTCGGCGAGCTCGGGCGTCGCCCACGCCGGCGGCTACCTCCACAACGACACCGTCGTGCTCGGCTTCTCCCACATCCACCTCGCCGGCACGGGCGTCGGCGACTACGGGAACCTCATGGTCGTCCCCGCCGCGGGCGCTCCGACCGCGCTCCTCGCGCCCGGCTTCCTCCCGAACCTCCCGCTCGACCACGAGCGCGAGGCCGCCGAGCCCGGTTACTACCGGCTCGCCACCGACGACGTCACCGCCGAGCTCACCGCCACGCTGCGCGCGGGCGTGCACCGCTACACGTTCTCGGACGCAGCCGTCGCAGGCAGCGGCGGCGCCGCCACGCTCCTCTTCGACGTGACGCACGCCATCGGCAACGGCCGCGCTGGCGCCGAGACCCACGTGACCGTCGACGTCGACGGCGAGATTCGGGGCATGGTGCGGAACATCGGCGACTTCTCGGGGCGCTTCGGCGGGTTCGACCTCTACTTCGTGGCCGTCCCGAGCCGCGACCCCGTCGAGGTCGGCACCTGGGACGCCGGCGGCTACGTCGCCGGGCGCGCCGCCGTCACGGGCACCAAGGCCGGCGTGGCGCTCGCGTTCGACGTGTCCGCCGATCCGGTCGTCGAGCTGCGCGTGGGCGTCTCGTTCGTCGACGAGGTCGGCGCCCGCGAGAACCTCGAGGCCGAGGCGTTCGAGGTGCCCTTCGACACCGTGCGCGCCCGCGCCCGCGCCGCCTGGGAGGACGCGCTCGGCGTCGTCACCGTCGAGGGCGGCAGCGACACGCGCCGGCGCCTCCTCTACACCGCGCTCTACCACGCGCAGCTCATGCCGACGCTCCTGACCGACGTCGACGGGCGCTACCGCGGCCTCGACCAGGCGGTCCACGAGACCGGCGGCGACTGGCTCTACTACAGCGACTTCTCCCTCTGGGACACCTACCGCACCTTCCACCCGCTCGCGTCGCTCCTCTGGCCCGAGCGGCAGCGCGACTTCCTGCGGTCGCTCCTGCGGATGGGCGAGGAGGGCGGCGCCATGCCGGTCTGGCCGCTCGCGACCGGCGAGACGGGCTCGATGGTCGGGACGAGCGCCGACGTCGTCTTCGGCGACGCGGTCGGCAAGCTCGGCGCCGACGCCGTCGACTGGGACGCCGCCTACGCCGCGCTCGCCGCGCTCGCGACGGGGCCGGCGCCCGAGGGGAAGCCCGGGCGCGACGACTACGCGGCCTGGGCGGCCCACGAGTACGTGCCGGCGGACATGGCGGGCGGCTCGGTCTCGAAGACGCTCGAGTACGCGCACGACGACTTCTGCCTCGCGCGCGTGGCCGAGGCGGTCGACGACGCCGACGGGGGCGCGCTCTTCGCGGGCCGCGCCGGCTGGTGGAAGCACCTCTGGGACGACGCCCGCGCCTTCCTCGCCCCGCGCGACGCCGACGGGACGATCCCGGCCTACGACGCCGAGATGGTCATCGCGCCGTACGTCGAGGGCACCGCCTGGCAGTACCTCTTCATGGTCCCGCACGACGTGCCGGGGCTCGTCGCGCTCATCGGCGGCGAGGCCGCGTTCACCGCGAAGCTCGGGACGTTCATGCGCGAGGGCCGCGCCGGCTTCGCGTGGGAGTACCCGACCGCCTACTATTACCACGGCAACGAGCCCGACCTCGTGGCGCCCTGGCTCTTCGGCTTCGGCGGGCGCCCGGAGCTCACGCGCTACTGGACGACCTGGGTCGCCGACACCGCCTACGCGCTCGAGCCGTGGGGGCTCGTCGGCAACGACGACGGCGGCACGCTCTCGTCGTGGTACGTCTTCGCCGCGATGGGGCTCTACCCGCTCACGTGCACGGGCGAGTACGCGCTGTCGGCGCCGCTCTTCGACGCGGTGACCGTGCACCGCGCGGCCGGTGACGTGGTCATCACGCGGGGCGCCGACGCGGGCGGCCCGGTGCGGGTCGACGGGGTCGCGACGAGCGACTTCCTGCTCCCGCACGCCGCGATCGCGGGCGGGGCGGCGATCGAGCTCCCGCCGGCGCCGGCGAGCGACGAGTAGCACCGCGGCTCGGGCCGGCCGCGCAGCGCGTCGGAACGAGACCACGGAGACGCGGAGACACGGAGGAGCACGGAGGAGGCGGCCGTGGCTGCTCACAGCGTCGCGAGCGCGTGGTCGACCCGCGCGCGCCACGCCGCGAGCGGGCCCGGCGGGGCGGTGCGCGGCAGGAGCCGCAGGCGGTCGGCCGCCTCGAACACGGCGACGACGTCGGTCGGGACGACGCCCAGGCGGCGATCCAGCTCGCGGAGGTCGACGCGCTCGGGCGGGAGCTGCCAGAGGGCGCCGAGCTTCTCGGCGATGGCGCGGCGCGCGGCCGCGAAGAACGCCGGGGCGTCGCCGGCGCGCTCGGCGGTGGCGAGGGTCGCGAGGGTCTCGCGCGAGACGCGGCCGGGCTTGCCGGCGGTCGCGGGCGCCGCGCCGCGGCGGCGACGGGCGAGCAGGAGGACGCCGATGACGCCGGCCAGCGCGAGCGCGCCGAGGCCCACGCCCACGGCGAGCGGGCTCGGCGCGGACAGGAGCGAGGGCGGGCTCGCGGCGACGCCGTCGCGACCGCCGTCGGCGGGCGGGGCGGCCGCGACGGGGGCGGCGCCCCCTGTTCCCGGCGCGACGTCGAGGGTCAGCGGCGACGAGGTCGCCGTGCGGTAGGCGCCCGCGTCCGGGTCGAAGTAGGCGAGGGAGAGCGGCGGGAGCGTGAGCTTCCCGGGCTCGGTCGGGACCACCATCTGCTCGAAGACCTTGGTCCCGGCGCGGTCGCCGCCGCGGCGGGCGGGCTCGAAGCGGCTCGCGGTCGGGTAGGTCTTGTAGCCCGCGCCCTCGGGGACGGTGACGTCGACCGCGTCGAAGCGGCCCTCACCGGTCACGCGGACCGTGACGGTCACGGGCTCGCCGACGTGGACCTCGCCGGGGGCCGCGGTGGCGTCGAGCTCGAAGCGGCCGACCGCGCCGCCGAAGCCGGCGGGGCGCCCCTCGGCGGGGACGTCCGCGACCTCGACCGGGTCGGCGAGCTTCGCGTGGAGCGTGCGCGAGGCGTGGCGCGCGGGGCCGAAGCCGCCGCCCAGGAGGCCGCCGCCGCCCATGAGGTCGTCGAGGCCGCCGAAGCCGCCGAGGCCCTGGCCCGACAGCATCTGCTGGACGAGCGGATCGTCGAGGAGCGAGCCGCCGGGGAAGGCGTCGCGGAAGAAGGGGTCGTCGAAGGGCGAGCCGCCGCCGCGCCGCGCGGGGGCGGGGGCGCGGCGGGAGGGGGCGCCGGCGTCGCGCCAGGCGAGCTCGACCGGGAGCGTGCCGGCGATCGGGAAGGTGCCGGCCTTGACCGCGGTGAGCGTGCCGCGCCAGGTGGCGACGAGGTAGCGGTTCCCGCGGATGGTGGCCTCGGCCTGCTGCGGCTTCGTGTCGAGGCCGGAGACGGTGAAGCCGTCGAGGTCGAGGTCGGGCGGGCCGGTCACGGTGACCTCGGTGCCGGCGAGGAAGTAGGCGCGGACCGTGATGGGGGCGGTCTCGCCGAGGCGGAGCGCGCCGGTCGGGCCGCTGATGCGGAGGAAGGCGCGCGCGGGGGCGCGGGGGGCGGCGGCCGCGGGGGCGGTGTCGGGGTCGGCGTCGGAGTCGGCGGGCTCGTCCGCGTCGGCGTCGGCGGGCTCGTCGGGCTCGTCGGGCGCGGGCGCGGCGCCGGCGGTGCGCGGGCGGACCGTGAGCGGGATCGGCGGGATGGTGGTGCCCTCGACGCGGGTCGGCCCGACCATCACGTGGCCGGCCTGCGACGGGGTCACGCGCCAGGTGTAGGTCGCCTGCACGGAGGTGCGACCGTTCACGACGCTCATCGACTGCGCGCGGCCGACCTCGGCGAGCGCGTAGGCGGGGCCGGCGTCGACGTCGGGCGGGGCGGCGTCGCCGGCGACCGTGATGGAGAGCGTCGCGCTCTCGCCGAGGACGATCTCGGTCGGGTCGAGGTCGGCCGAGACCTGCACCGGGCCCGCGGCGAGCGCGGGGGCCGCCGGGAGCGTCAGCGCGCAGAGCGCGGTCAGCGTGGGGATGAGGGAGCGTCGGGTCATGGCTACCAGTCCTTCGTCGTGGGGCGGGGTTCGGGGTCCTGCGCGCCGCGGCTGAGCGGGAGCGCCGGGATGGGGCGGCCGCGCTCGTGGGCGTCGAGGAGGGCGCGGGCCTCGGCGCGGTTCAGCTGGCCCGGGGCCGGGCGGACGTGGTCCGCGTCGGGCTCTCCGCCGGAGGCGCCGGGCGCGGAGCCCGGCTGGGGCTCGGCCTTCGCGTCCTGGCCGGGCTGGTCCTTCGGGGCCTGCTGGTCCTTCGCGCCCTGCTGGTCCTTCGGGTCGTGGCCCTGCTGGTCCTTCGGGTCGTGGCCCTGCTGGTCCTTCGAATCCTGCTGGCCCTGCTTGTCCTTCTCGTCCTGGCCCTGCTGGCCCTGCTTGTCCTTCTCGTCCTGGCCCTGCTGGTCCTTCGGGTCTTGGCCCTGTTGGCCCTTCTGGTCCTGGTCCTGGTCCTTCTGGTCCTTCTGGTCCTGGTCGTCCTGCTTCTGGTCCTGCTTCGGCGGCTCCTCGAGCGCGGCGAGGCGCCGCTTCACGACCTCGAGGTTGTGCTCGGCGTCGGCGTCGCCCGGCGCCATGGCGAGCGCCTGCTCGTAGGCGCCGACCGCCTTCTGCCACACGGCCTTCGTCGCCTCGCGGTCGCCGCCCCGGAGGACGTCCTCCCCCTTCCGGAAGTAGGCGTTGCCGAGGTTGTAGGCCCCCTTCGGCCCGACGAAGACGCTCCGCCCGACGGTCGCCCCCTCGAGCGCCGTGACGGCGTCGTCCCAGCGGCCCGCCTTGTAGGCCGCGGCCCCGCGGTCGTAGAGGAGCTTCGGGTCCCCCGGGCGCTCCGCGAGCGCCTGGCCCCAGAGCCCGGCCGCCGCATCGTACGCGTGGAGCCGGTACGCGTTCAGCGCGTCCTCGGGCGTCGCCGCCCGCGCGCCGCCGCCGAGGCCGATCACCGCGAGCAGCACGGCCGCCGCCACGGACGCGGCCGCCCGCGCGCCCCGGACCACCCGCGCCGCGCGCCGCCGGTCGCCCACGAGCCCCTCGGCGAAGAAGCAGAGCAGCGCCGCCGCGAGCGGCCACTGGAACCGCTCGATCGGCACGCGCGTCCGGCGCGACTCGAGCAGCCGCTTCGGGAGCTCCGCGAGCGTCCCCTCGTAGAGCCGCTCGAGCCCGCCGCCGTCGGCGCCGAGCGCCTCGTAGCGCCCGCCGGTCGCCGCGGCCACGGCGCGGAGCGTGTCCTCGTCGAGCTTCGACACCACGGGCTTCCCGTCCGCGTCGCGCACGACCGCGCCCGCGCCGCGCCCGTCCGGGTCCGGCACGAGCTCGCCCGACGCGCTGCCGACGCCGATCGCGTGGATCGTGACGCCGTCCTCGGCCGCCTCCTTCGCGGCCGCGACCGCCTCGCCGCCGAGGTCCTCGCCGTCCGTCAGCATGATGAGCAGCTTCTCGTTCCCGGGCTCGTTCGCGAGCGCCTCCCGCGACACGCCGATGGCGCGCGCGAGGTCGCTCCCGCCGCGCGGGATGACGCCCGGCTCGAGCCCCATGAGCGCGCTCTCGAACACGCCCCGGTCGAGCGTCAGCGGCACCGAGAGGAAGGCGTCGCCGGCGAACGCGACGAGGCCGACGCGATCGGCCGGGAAGCGCGTCACGAGGTCGTGGATGGCGAGCTTCGCGCGCGTCAGCCGGTCCGGCTTCACGTCGCCCGCGAGCATCGACTTCGACGTGTCGACCGCGAAGAGGAGGTCGATGCCGCGCTGCCGCGCCTCCTCCCAGGTCGCGCCGAGCTGCGGGCGCGCGAGCGCCGCGCACAGGAGGAGCGCGCCGACCGCGAGCAGCGCGGTCTTCACGGCGCGCCGGGCGGGGGAGGCCGACGCCGTCAGCGCCGCCACGAGGCGGGTCGCGGCGAAGCGCCGGAGCATGGTCGCGCGGTGGCGTCGCGCGGCGCGGGCGAGGAGCACGACGGCGACCGCGAGGGCGGCGCCGAGGGCGAGGAAGGCGGGTGCTGCGAAGGTCATGGCGACGTCCCTACGGGATGGTGCGGAAGCGGGTGAACGCGAGGCCGAGCTCGCCGAGGAGGAGCCCGAGCGCGGGCAGCGCGAGCCACGCGAAGCGCTCGGCCCAGCGCTCGTGGTGCGACACGGTGCGGGTCGTCTTCTCCATGCGGTCGATGTCGGCGTAGATGCGCTCGAGCGAGCCCTTGTCGGTGGCGCGGAAGAAGGTGCCGCCGGTGGTCTCGGCGATGTGGCGGAGCGTGTCCTCGTCGAGCTCGGCCTCGGCGAGGTGCGGCGCGCCGTCGTCCCCCGTGACCGTGATGGGGACCTTGCCGTCGCGCCCGACGGCGATGGTGTGCACCTTCACGCCCATGGCGGCGGCGGCCTCGGCGGCGAGCTCGGGCGACACGTCGCCCGCGTTCGAGACGCCGTCGGTCAGGAGCACGACGACCCGGCTCTTGGCGTGGTCGTCGCCGCGCATGCGGTTCACGCTCGCGACGAGGGCGTTGCCGAGGGCGGTCCCGTCCTCGATCATGCCGAGCTTCACGCGGTCGAGGTTCTGCTCGAGCCAGTCGTGGTCGAGCGTGAGCGGGCTCACGAGGTACGGCGCGCCCGCGAAGGCGACGAGCCCGACGCGATCGTTGGGGCGCCCGGCGATGAAGGAGCGCACGACGTCCTTCACGACGTCGAGGCGGGTCGTCGCCTCGCCGCGCGCGGCGAGATCCGTCGCCTGCATGGAGCCCGAGACGTCGAGCGCGAGCACCATGTCGACGCCGCTCGCCTGCACCTCCGTGCTCGCGCGGCCGACCTGGGGACGGGCGAGCGCCACCACGAGGAGCGCGAGGGCGAGCACGCGAATGGCCGTCCGGACGCCGCCGAGGCGGGCCTTGGCGCGGCGGCCGGCGCCGCGGGCGGCGTCGATCATGGCGAAGCCGACGGCGGCGGCGCGGCCGGAGCGGGCGCGCCAGACGAGGTAGAGCGGGATGAGGGCGAGCAGGGCGAGCAGCTCGGGGGCGGCGAAGCGGATCACGGGATCACCTCGGCGGGGACTCGGTTCTTGGGGAGCGGCGCCGCGGCGACGGGGGCGTCGTCCGGGTCCGGGTGGAGCCCGGAGTCGACGGCGCCGAGGAAGCGCACGGCGGCGACGCGCACGGTGTCGCGCGCGGCGTCGTCGAGCTCCCAGCCGGCGAAGCGGGCGAGGTCGCAGCGGCGCAGGAGCGCGGCGAGCAGCGGGCGCACGTCGGGGGCGACCGGCGAGGCGCCGCGGGCCTCGGCGAGGTCGGCGAGGAGCTCCTCGGAGGTGCGGCGGTCGGCCGGCAGGGCGCAGGCGACGACGAGGTAGTCGCGGACGGCGTCGGAGACGGCGCTCGCGAAGGCGTCGGCGGCGCCCGAGGCGGCGCGGACCCTGGCGAGGGCGATCTCGAGCGCGGTCGGCGCGGTCGTCGCGCCGCGGCGACGGACGAGGGCGAGCGCGAGCGCGGCGAGGGCGAGGGCGGCCGCGCCGCCGGCGGCGAAGGGCCACCAGGGGAGCGGCGCCGGGAGCGCGATGGGGCCGCGGATGTCGCGGATGTCGTCGTCGGCCGGGGCCGCGGCGGGCGCGGGCGCGGGCGCGACGGAGGGCGTGCTGGGCGCCGGGCTCGCGGCGGCCGCCTTCGCGCGGATGGCGTCGGGGTCGGGCGCGGGGGCCTGCGCCCCGGCGGCGCCGCCGGAGAGCAGCACGGCGGCGAGGACGGCTCTGGCGAACACGCGGCGCATCACGACATCCTCCGCGGGCGGCGCTCGAAGAACTCGGCGAGCGGGGCCTCCCAGGGGCTCCCGGCGACGAGGGTCAGGTGGTCCACGCCGGCGCCCCAGCACGCGCGCTCGACGGCGTCGAGCTTCGCCCGCGCGAGCTCGGCGTAGCGCCGCCGCACGGCCGGGTCGCCGGCGTGGAGCACGACGACGTCGCCGCCCTCGGCGTCCTCGACCACCACGCGCCCGACGTCGGGCAGCGTGATCTCGGCCGGGTCGACGAGCTGCACGGCGACGACGTCGTGCCGCCCGCGCAGGCGGCGGAGCGCGTCCTCCAGCAGATCGTCGCCCCCCGCCCGCGCGAGGAAGTCGGAGACCACGACCACGACGCCGCGCCGCTTCATGACGTCGCTCGCGAAGGTCGCGGCGACCTCGAAGTCGGTGCCGACGCCGAGGGGCTCCGTGTCGAGGATGGTCTGCACGACCCTGAGCGCGTGGCGCCGCCCGCCGCCGGGCGGCACGTACGCCTCGACGCGGTCGCTGAAGAGCACGACGCCGACCTGGTCGTGGCCGCTCGCGGCGGCGAAGGCGAGCACCCCCGCGACCTCCGCGGCGAGCTCGCGCCGGCTCTGCCCGACCGAGCCGTAGGCGGTCGAGCCGGAGACGTCGACGAGGAGCAGGATCCGGAGCTCGCGCTCCTCGACGAACTGCTTCACGAAGGGGGTCCCGGCGCGCGCGGTCACGTTCCAGTCGATGGTGCGGACGTCGTCGCCGGGGACGTACTCGCGGACCTCGTCGAACGCCATGCCGCGCCCGCGGAAGCGGGAGCTGTAGCGGCCGGCGCGCAGGGCGTCGACGAGGCCGCGGGTCGAGAGCTCGATGCGCCGCACCTTCTGGAGGATCGCGTCGAGCCGGGGGTCGGGGGTGGGGATCATGGGCGGGCGCCTCCTCGGGCTCAGGGGGTGGGGACGAGGTCGAGGAGCGCGGCCACGACGGCGTCGGCGTCGACGCCCTGGGCCTCGGCCTCGTAGGTGACGCCCACGCGGTGGCGGAGGACGTCGGCGGCGAGGGCCTTCACGTCGTGCGGGGCGACCCAGGCGCGCCCGGCGAGGAACGCGCGCGCCCGGGCCGCGAGCACGAGCGCGATGCTGGCGCGCGGCGACGCGCCGTAGCGGAGGTAGCGGACGAGCGCCTGCCCCGGGCCCTCGGCGTCGCGCGTGGCCCGCACGAGGTCGACGGCGTAGTCGCGGACGCGGTCGTCGACGTGGATGCGGTCGACGAGGGCGCGCGCGGCGAGGATGGCGTCGGCCCCGGCCACGCGCGACACGCTCGTGTCGGGGCGCGTGTGGGCCATGGCGTCGACGATGTGGCGCTCCTCGGCGGCGGTCGGGTAGCCGACGCGCAGCTTCATCATGAAGCGGTCCATCTGCGCCTCGGGGAGCGGGTAGGTGCCCTCCTGCTCGATGGGGTTCTGGGTCGCCATCACGAGGAAGGGCGACGGCAGGCGGTGCGACGTCTCGCCGAGGGTGACCTGGTGCTCCTGCATGGCCTCGAGGAGCGCGCTCTGGACCTTGGCGGGGGCGCGGTTGATCTCGTCGGCGAGGATGAAGTTCGCGAAGATCGGGCCGTGCTTCGTCTCGAAGCTCGCCGTGCGCGGGTTGTAGACGAGCGTGCCGATGATGTCGGCTGGGAGCATGTCGGGGGTGAACTGCACGCGCCGGAGCTCGCCGTCGAGGGCGCCCGCGAGGGTCTTCAGGAGGAGGGTCTTCGCGAGCCCCGGGACGCCCTCGAGGAGGAGGTGCCCGCCGGCGAGGAGCGCGATGAGGACGCGCTCGACGACGAGGTCCTGGCCCACGACCACGCGGTGGATCTCGCGCGTCACGGCCTCGAGCCAGGGGCGCTGCTCCTGGACCTGCGCCTCGAGCTCGGCGAGGTGGCGCGGCGGGGCGCCGACCGCGCTCATGGCGCTCTCCATGGCGAGCGACGCCGGGCGCGGGGTGGCGCCGGGGCGCGGGGCGCCGGCGGGCGGCGCGGCGGGAGCGGGGTCGTTCGGGGAGGCGGCGGGCGTCTTGCGTAGGCGATCGAACATCTCGAGCAGCTCCTTCGGGGGTGCGTTCGAGGGTCACGATAGAGGCCGCGCCTTGCAGGGACCTTGCGAGGACATGACAGTTTGGCAAGGTTCGCCCGCTGCGGCCTCCGTCGTTGACCGGCCGCGCCGCGCCGCGCAGGATGCGCCGCCATGATGGGCTTCCCCGGCATGTTGGTGCTCGGCCTCGGGCTCGCGATGGACGCGACGGCGGTGTCCGCGAGCTGCGGCCTCGCCGCGAAGCGCGGCCTCCGCTGGCGCGACGTGGCGCTCGTCGCCTTGCTCTTCGGCGGCTTCCAGGCCGCGATGCCCGCGCTGGGCTGGCTCGGCGGCACGAGGATCGGCCCGCTCATCGCCGACTGGGACCACTGGCTCGCGTTCGCGCTCCTGCTCGGGATCGGCGGCAAGATGGCCTGGGAGGGGATCCG
Organism: Deltaproteobacteria bacterium; assembly: GCA_020632715.1. GTDB lineage: Bacteria > Myxococcota_A > UBA9042 > PHBI01 > PHBI01 > JACKFA01. The sequence continues at coordinate 164,346 of JACKFA010000010.1, read as the reverse complement.
CGGCGGCGCCGACGCCATCGAGGACGCGAACCCCTTCCGGCTCCGGCTGCTCCTGCCGCTCGCGGTCGCGACGAGCATCGACGCGCTGGCGGTCGGCGTCGCCCTCCCCACGATGGGCGCGCCGCTGCTGCCGGCGATCGCGACGATCGGCGTCGTGACGGCGGCGCTCTCGGCGGTGGGGATCTGGGCCGGGCGGCGCTTCGGAGAGCGGCTCGGCGCGCGCCTCGACGTGCTCGGCGGGGTCGTGCTCGTGGGGCTCGGGGTGAAGATCCTCGTCGAGCACCTGTCGGGCGCGGCGTAACGCTGCAGGGGAGCCGCCCGCGCGCGCGGAGGTGCCCGGCGCTCGCCAGACGCCGCACCCCGTGACAAGCTCGCGCCACACTTGCACGGCGAGGTGGCGATGCGCTCGTTCCTCGGGTTCGTCCTGGTCGTGTCGCTGTTCGGCGCCTTCTCCTGCTATGGCGGCCGGAGCGGGAGGCGGGTCATCGCCTCGCAGGTCGTCGGCGCGGAGGGGGGGCGCATCGAGGCCGAGGGGGTCGCGCTCGACATCCCCGCGGGGGCGCTCCCGGAGGGCGCGACGCGGATCTCGATCGCGGTCTCCGACGACGACGCGCCGATCGCAGGGGCGCCGCCGATCTCGAAGGTCATCACGCTCGAGCCGGCGGGGCTCACCTTCGCGACGCCGGTGCGGCTCGCGATCCCGACCGCGAGCGGCGTCGGCGGCGGCGTGGTCTGGTGGTCGTCACCCGACGACGACGGCACCTACGAGTTCGCCGGGTTCGCGCAGGGCGGCGTCGCCATCGCGAGCAACACGCACTTCTCGGAGGTCGCCGTGGGGCCGCCGGCGTGCCCGACGATGGATCCGGAGCAGGCGTGCGAGGGCTGCGGCGCCCTGGAGGGCGGCGAGCCGGCCTGCACGCGGTGCGAGGACGAGCTCGCGGCGTGCGCGAAGCCGCGGCGGGAGCGATGTCGCCGGCTCTGCCTCTGCGAGGCCGCTGACGAGCGGCTCTCGCCGCGCTTCTTGTGCGCGACGCTGCCCGAGAACCAGAGCTCGCTCTGCCCGGCGAACCCGGCCGTGCCGAGCACGGACGGCGCGCGCTACCTCGGCCGGCGCGACGAGGAGCCGTGCGAGGGGTGGTCGTGGCACGGCCAGCTCGTGACGCTCTGCAGCTGCGAGGCCGAGACGCCCAACGGCCCGACGCCGGAGGACCTGTGCCCCGTCGCCTGGGTGAACGACGCGACCGTCCCGGGGACGAACCAGTGGAACTGCCACGCGACGCTCGACTGGGGGGAGCTGACGGGCGGGGAGCTGGTGCCGCCGCAAGCGCCCGTCGCGGGCGACACCGACCGCCTCGCCGACCGCGCGCTGCGCGGCTACGTGCGTGAGGGCGCGCCGGGCGACGTCTGCAAGGGGCACTGGAAGGACACGCGGCAGGCCGTCCCGAAGGACGGGGGCACGCTCGAGGGGAAGCTCGCGAGCTGTCTCACCGTGACGACCGAGGTCGACTACCGCTGGCGGCACGAGAACGGCTCGGCGACCGGCTGCTCCGAGTTCGAGTGGCCTCCCGGCTTCGAGCGCCCGCCGCGGGACGAGGTGAGCGAGACGCAGTGCCGCCTGTCCGACCAGGAGTGGACGCGGCTCGCGCGGTCGCGGGGGCGGTGCGGCGTGCCGCCGCGCGCGACGGACGCCGAGGAGCGGCAGATCGCGGCCGAGGACAAGGCCGCGGAGGAGGCCGCCAAGGCGGCGAACAAGCCGCCGCCGCCGCGGAGACCGGCGCACACGCTCGCGCTGCTCGACGTCGCCGGCGAGCCGGGCGAGCTCACGTCGTTCGTGGGGATGAACACGGCGGCGCGCGAGGGGCGCCTGGGGTACGAGAACGGCGTCTGCCCGGGGCGGCCCGTGGAGCAGCCCTGGACGGCCATCGGGCTCACCTACGAGACGCCGCCGACCGAGGAGAGCCCGGAGGGCGGGCTCGTGCAGGGGAACGCGACGCTCGGGCACGCGGAGGGCGACGCGCTCCTGATGCTGGCGGAGCAGCGGGAGCGCGCGCCGGGGCCCGAGGGCTCGACGGAGCTCGCGGTGGGTGGGACGCACGTGGGCGGGTGCGGCGAGATGCTGGTCGACCGGACGGCGTGCGCGTACTCGTGCGGTCCGCAGGGGATCATGATGGCGCGGGTCGCCGCGGGCCTCGAGCGGCTCATCGTCCGCTCGCCGTCGGGCTGCCTCGTCTACACGGCGGCGACCGAGCCGGGCGGGGAGCCGTGCGCGACGGACGGCGAGCGCTGCCCGGCGCCGACGCCGTGAGCGGGCGCGCGCGCGCTCAGCGCAGGCGGAGCACGCGCTGGTCGAGCATGCGGCGGACGCGCCGGTCGACGAGGCGGCCGCGCTCGCGCTCGCTCTCGCGCCGGAGGCCGCGCTTCATGCAGTACTCGGCGAGCTCGGTCTGGGCGAAGGCCGCGAGGTGCGCGCGCTCGTAGGCGGCGGCGGGGACCTCGATGGCCGGGAGCGCGGGGGGCGCCGGGCGCTTCGCGTCCACCGTGAGCTCGAGGTCCATGAGGTCGGCGAAGTCGCCCGCGAGGCGGGCGCGGTCGTTCAGGAAGGGGAGGTCGAAGACGCGGCTCACGAGGGCCGGGACGGAGGCGTGGTCGAGGACGCCGTGGTGGACGGCGCCGCGCTTCACGAGCGGCCCCGCGACGAGGCCGGGGACGCGGAAGCCGAGCTGGTCGAAGCCGTCGGCGGCGCGGGCGTCGCCGGCGGTCTTCGGCGGGGCGACGTGGTCGTGGAAGCCGCCGTGCTCGTCGTAGAAGACGAGGAAGAGGCAGCGGTCCCACTGGGGCGACTGGCGGAGCGCCTCGTAGACGCTCTGGATGAAGGGCTGGCCGAGGCGCGTGTCGTGGGGCGGGTGGTCGTCGTCGACGGCGTAGTCGGGCTCGACGATGCACACGTTCGGGAGGGTGCCGGCCTCGGCGTCGGCGAAGAACTGCTCGAGGGGCTGATCGTAGTAGTCCGTCGGCTCCGGGTTCTTCATCGTCCACGCGAAGTGGAAGAGCGTGCTGTAGTAGGCGCCGACGGTGAGGCCGTGGTCGAGCGCGAGCCGGAACATGGTCGGCGACTCGAGGGGCGTCAGGTTCGCGAAGAGGCCGTCGGACGTGGCCGCGTGGGAGTAGAAGCGGTTCGGCCAGGTGGGCCCGAGGAGCGAGCAGAACCAGCGGTCGCAGACGGTGAAGGCGTCGGCGAGGCCGTAGTGGGCGGGGAGCTCGGCGCGGCCGTACCAGCCCATGACGAGGTCGAGGCGGGCCTGGCGCTCGGCCTCGTCGTCGAGGTCGGCGGCGAGCTTCTTCTGCCAGTTGCGGACGAAGCCGTCGTTGGCGCCGTCGGCCCACTGCTCGAGGGAGGCGACGTGGCCGTGGCTCGGGTCGGGGCTGATGGTGAAGAGGTCGCGGACGCGGCGGAGGCCGACGGGAGCGCCGCTCGCGTCGGGGTTCGTGAGGCCGGCGACGAGGCCGTCGACGTCGTCGCGCCCCTCCTCGAGGGAGAGCGCGCCGTAGTAGTGGTCGAAGGAGCGGTTCTCCATCTGGAGGATGACGATCGTGTCGATGTAGTCGTAGGGGTGCGAGCCGTCGCGGCGGAGGGGCTGGAGGGCGGGGACGGGGCCCGGGCCGGTGTCGGCGGCGGCGGTGTCGGCGCCGAGCGCGTCGGGGGCGAGGCCGGCGGTGTCCGAGGCGCCGGCGGCGTCGCTGGCGTCGGCGCCCGAGGCGGGGATGGTCTCTTCGTCGTCGCAGGCGGCGAGGCGCGGGAGGAGCGCTGCCGCGGCGGCGGCGCCGCCGAGCTGCTTCAGGAGGGCGCGGCGCGGGATCTGCGGGATCGGCCGGATCTCGGGGCTCTCGGGGCGGTCGTCCTGGTCGTTCATGCGGGTTGTTGTAGGTCGCCGAGCGGAGCGAACGCAAAGGCGAAGTGGCGTGTTGCGAGGACGTTGCAGAGCGCGCGCCGCGAGCGCCCGGCGCGCGGGGCGCGCGTCGTCGCGGGAATCGCGCGCGCGCCTGGCTCCTTACGGCCCCGCCATGCTCCCGACCGCCGTGCTCACGCTCCTCCTCCTCGCCGCGCCGCCGCGCCCGGCGTCGCCCGCGAGCTACGTCTTCTTCGGCTTCGAGCGCGACCGGATCCACGACGCCGCCTTCCTCGGGGAGCCCGCGATCGCCGGCGCGCAGCTGAAGTACAGCTGGCGCGAGCTCGAGCCCGAGCGCGGGCGGTACGAGCTCGGCGCGCTGCTCGCCGACCTCGACCTCCTCGCGCGACACGGCAAGGGCCTGGTCGTGCAGCTCCAGGACATCGCCTTCTCCGAGCGCCGGATGCTCCCCGACTACCTCCTCGAGGACCCGGCCTTCCACGGCGGCGTCGCGACGCAGCGCGCCGACGCCCCCGACGCGCCCGGCGTCACCCCCTACCCCGCGCGGATCGCCCGCCGCTGGGATCCGGCGGTGCGCGCGCGCTTCGTCGCGCTGCTCGACGCGCTCGGGCGCGCGACGGACGGGCGCCTCGAGGCCCTCACCCTCGCCGAGACGGCGGTCGACTTCGGCGAGGACGACGTCGCCGCCCCCAAGGACTTCTCGCCGGCAGGCTACGCGGCCGCGATCGCGGAGATCCTCCGCGCCGCGCGCGCGGCGTTCCCGCGGTCGCAGGTCATCGTGTACGCGAACTTCATGCCGGGCGAGTGGCTCCCGAGGTGGGACAAGGGCTACCTGCGCGGCGTCTACGCGCTCGCGGACGCGCTCGGCGTCGGCGTCGGCGGGCCCGATCTGCTGCCTTTCCGGAAGAGCCAGCGCGCCCACAGCCTGCCGCTCATCGCGGCGCGCGCAGCCGGGACGCCCGCCGGCGTGGCCGTGCAGGACGGGAACCTCATGGACACGGACCCCGCGACGGGGCGCCCCGTGACGGCCCGACGCCTCTACGAGATCGCGCGCGACGAGCTCCACCTCGACTACCTCTTCTGGGGCACGGAGGAGCCGTTCTACTCGCGCGACGTGCTGCCGTTCGTGCGAGGGCTCGGGGCCGCCGCGCCGCCCGGCGCCTCCCGAGGTGAAGGAGATCGGCTCCAGAGGCGGCGGAGATGACCCGGAGGGTCGATCCTCCCACTAGGCATAGTGGGACGAACAACCTCCGAGGGTGGGGCGCGCGCTCTCGGAGCGACCTCGATGGCCGCTCCGGGGGACGTCGCGCGCAACGGCCTCCGCGGAGCCGGGCCCGCGACCGGCGCGAACCGGCCGGGAGAGCGCGCCTGGAGCCCCCGAGGGGTGTTCGCTCCACTACCCCAGTGGGGCGAACGACCCTCCGGGTCGTCATCGCCGCGTTCTGGGCCGTCGCGCGGCCCTCGGCGCCGCGCGCGCGCGCGCCGGATCGTCCGGGACCGCGCCCTGATCGCCGGCCAGCCGGGGACCTGCACCTGCGCGGTTCCGGTCCCCGGCCCGAGTCGCCGGCCTGGCCGGGACCTGCACCTGCGCGTGCCCGGAGTCGCCGGCCAGGCCGGCTTGGTCGGGCCTGCTCCGGTTCCGGTCCCCGGCCCGATCCCACCTGCGCGTGCCCGAGTCGCCGGCCAGGCCGGCTTGGTCGGGCCTCTCCGGTTCCGGTCCCCGGCCCGATCGCTACCTCAGCGACGTAAGCTGGGGACCTGCACCTGCGCGTGCCCGAGTCGCCGGCCAGGCCGGCTTGGTCGGGCCGCTCCGGTTCCGTCCCCGGCCCGATCGCTACCTCAGCGACCCGATCGCCCGGCTTGGTCGGGCCTGCTCCGGTTCCGGTCCCCGGCCCGATCGCTACCTCAGCGACGTAAGCCGGGGACCTGCACCTGCGCGTGCCCGAGTCGCCGGCCAGGCCGGCTTGGTCGGGCCCGCTCCGGTTCCGGTCCCCGGCCCGATCGCTACCTCAGAAACAGGTCGTCGGGAACGCGCCCACCACGGCGTCGCAGGGGTGCCAGAGGCGCCCGAGCTGGTTGTCGTGGAGCTCCTCGGTCGGGATCACGCCGCCCGCGATCTCGCCGCACGCCCCGAGCGCGTCGAAGCCGACGCTCTCGCAGTTGGCCTGGTTCCCGACGTAGCTCGGCACCTCGAGAATCGTGGTCCCGCTGAACGGCCCCGCGTAGGCGCCCGTCGCGACGCGCAGCGCGCCGCCGCCGTTGTTGAACCAGCCGCTGTCGTTGCTCACCGTGCCGTCCACGACGAGATCGAGGGTCGACCGCCGGATCCCGAAGATCTCCGGGTCGTCCTCGGCCGGCAGGAAGCGGAACTCGCACGTCGAGGCCCACGGCGCGCGGATCGTCACGTACACGCCGCGCGGCGGGATGACGTCCGCCGGCCCCCAGTTCTCGTAGCGGCGCGCGCTCGTGCAGTCCGCCTTGTTGCAGTAGCGCAGGTGGTGCCCCGCGAGCGACACCGGGCAGTTCGAGAGGTTCGTGATCTCGACCGCCTCCCCCGCCTCGAACGTCGGCCCCTGCGTCCCCGACCCGTTGTCCCCGTTGATGAGGTACTCGCTGATCACCAGGTTCGCCGCCGACGGCGCGACCGGCGTCGTGCACGCCTCGATGAGGCTCACCTGCACGTCCTCCACCGCCGAGCAGCACGCCTCCGACGCGCCCACGCACGCGCGCCCCGTGATGGTCACCTCGGTCCCGTCCGGCGGCGCGCCGCCCATCGGGATGGGCTCCGGCGGCCGGTAGTAGTTCTGCCCCGCGATGAGCACCGTCGCCCACGGCGTCCCCTCGAGCCCGAGGTCGTAGCGCACCCCCGGAGGCACCGGCGCGAACTGGATGATCGGCCGCCGGTCCCAGCTCGTGCCGCACGCCGTCAGCCCCGGCGGCGCGGGGGGCTCGCACGGCGGCGTCACCTGCACGACCACCTCGCAGCAGTCCTCGGCGCCCTCGTCGTCCGTCACGCAGAGCTCGAGCACCCAGCGCCCGGGCCCCGGCGGCGCGAAGATCTGCGTCGCCTCCGCGCCGAGGTCCTGCTCGGCGCCGCCGTCCGGGGCGTCGACCAGGCGCCACGCGAAGCTGACCGGCCCCCCGTCGGGGTCGAGCCCGCCGCCGACGAGCTCGGCGGCCTCGCCGAGATCGAGGGTCACGCCGGCCGGGCACTGCGCGAGCGGCGGCTCGCAGGTGAAGCCGTCGTCGATGACGCCGTTGCAGTCGTTGTCCTTGCCGTCGCACACCTCGCGCGACGGGCGGAGGTCGCCGCGACACTCCGTCCACTGCCCGTTCTCGCACGCCGACGCGCCGCGCCGGCACTCGCCGACCTTGCTGCCGCAGGCGCGCACGAGGCCGGGCGTGCAGTAGCAGCGCCCCTGATCGCAGAGCTCGTCCGGATCGCAGAGGCCGGCGCAGAGGTCCACGACGTCCTCCTCCGGGGCGGTGTCCTCGGAGACGTCGGCGGCGCCGTCGTCGTCGGCCGCCGTGTCGGGCGCGACCGCGCTGTCCTCCGTCGCGACAGCGGTGTCGGCCTCGCTCGCGCCGTCCTGGCTGTCCGCGGCGTCATCGGCGCCGACGTCGGCGCCGAGCGTGTCGTCGGCGAGGGGCACGCACTGCGAGGCGACGCACATCTCGCGCCGCGTGCAGTCGAGGTCGCTCGCGCAGGGGGCGCCTGCCGCGTCCTCGGCGGCGGCGCACGCGCCGAGGCCGGCCGCGAGTGACACGAGAGCCCACACCGACACCAGCGAGCGGCGCGACGAGTTGCGCATGGCGAGCGATCCCCTCCGACGGACGCCACGCTGCGTCCGGCGCCACCATGCGGATCGGGAGGGCCTCGCGTCAACGGAGGGATTGTCAAACGCTCGTAGCAGGCGCGCGACAGCGCGGTGACAGCCTCGCCGGACGCGGCGCGCGGGGTCGACACGGCTGTAACTCAAGCGCTTTCGGCGCCATCCGCGGCGTCAGCCGCCGGGGCAGTCCTCGGGGCAGGTGCAGCGGTCCTCGCCCGCGTCGCACACACCGTCGCCGCAGGGGAGGCACACGAAGACGCTGGGCGGCGCGGTCTCGACGCAGCCACGCTCGTCAGCGCCGGGCCCCTCGCCGGGCTCGGCGGGGCTCACGCGCGCGAGCCCCTGGCAGCAGTGGGAGCAGATGTCCTTGCCCTCGAGGGTCTCGCCGGCCGCGGCGCAGTCGCCGACGACCCCGCCGTAGGCGAAGCACGTGCCCGGGGGCGCGCCGGCGCAGCAGGCGGTGCCGTCGCCCGCGGCGCAGCAGCGGTAGACGCCGGCCTGGTAGGCGGCGCCCTCGACGTAGGCGTCGTCGCCGGGGGTCGGGGTGGTCGCGTCGGCGGTGGCGGTGTCGGCGGCGGTGGTGCCGTCCGCGGCGCCGGTCGCGGCGTCGCCGCCGCAGGCTGACGCCGCCGCGGCGAGCGCGAGGGCGGCGAGGAGGGCGAGGGCGGCGAGGAGGCGCGGGCGCATGCCGCGGTCATAGCAGGCCCGCGCCGCGCGCGCGACGCCTGGCGCCTACTTGAGCCCGAGCGCGATCGACACGATCCGTACGGAGTCGGCGTCGACGGCGAACTGGCTCGTGCTCGTGAAGGCGCCGCAGCCGCCGAAGGCGAGCGTCCCCGCGACGAAGTAGCTCGCTGGCACGGCGAGCGACGCGTATTGCTTCGTGACGCGCCAGTCCTTGGCGAGCTGGTAGTCGTATGCCCCCGGCGCCCCCTGCGGGGAGCGGTAGAAGGTGATGTTGCTGTTCGCGTTGCCGTCGCAGTTGGTGAAGGCGAGATCCGCGCCCCACGAGCGGAAGCCGTTCGTCGAGTTCTGGACGACGCCCCCGACGAACTGCAGCTGGAGGTAGTCGGGGCCGACCGCGAGCGTGATGTCGGCGGCGGCGTACTGGCTGAGCTGCTGGACGAGCGTCGTGTAGATGGTGCCCGTGCTCGCGCGGAGGTAGATGACCGCCTGCTTCTTGTTGGTGCGCCACGCCTGCGAGACGAGAGCGGCCGTGCCGACGCTCGTGCCCGGGAAGATGGCCCAGCCGCCGGTGCTGGTCGTCATGTCGCAGTAGACCTGCACCATGTTCCCGCTGCCGTCGGGGCTGATGTAGTACTGGCCGCTCCCGTAGCCGAGCGCCTGGTAGCCGGCGCAGCTCGTGTAGAAGGTGTTGCACGTGGTGCCGTAGAAGCCGGGCTGGCACCCCGTGCAGGAGGTGGCGACGCCGGAGGTCTTGTTGCAGGTGACGGCGCCGGTGCAGTGCCCCTGCGGGCAGGCCGAGGTGCAGGTGGTGCCGTACCAGCCGGCGTTGCAGCCCGTGCAGGACTGGGCGGCGCCGCCGTTCTGGGCGCACGTGACGGTGCCGGTGCACTGGCCCTGCGAGCAGCCGGTCGTGCAGGTGGTGCCGTACCAGCCGGCGGCGCAGCCGGTGCAAGACGTGGCGGCGCCGGTCGCCTGCGCGCACGTCACGGTGCCGGTGCAGTGCCCCTGCGGGCAGGCGCTGCCGCACGTGGTGTCCCAGGTGCCGGCGGCGCAGGTGCAGGTGTAGGTCGCGACGCCGTCGGCGCAGGCGCTGCCGTGGCACGGATCGGGGGTGCACTCGTCGATGTCGGTGTCGCAGGTGGCGCCGGAGTAGCCGGCGACGCACCCGGGGCACGAGAGCGGCGCGCCGGACGCCTTGTCGCAGGTGACGGCGCCGGTGCAGTGGCCCTGGGGGCAGACCTCGGCGCAGGTGGCCCCGTAGTAGCCGGGGGCGCAGGTGGCGCAGGCGGTGACGGTGCCGTCGCCCTGCTCGCAGGTGACGGCGCCGACGCAGTGGCCCTGGGCGCAGGTCGCCTCGCACGCGGTCCCCGTGTAGCCCGGCGCGCAGCCGCCGTCGCAGGCGATCGCCGCGCCCGAGAGCTTGTCGCAGGTCATCGTGCCGGCGCACTGCCCCTGCGGGCAGGTGCTCGCGCAGGTCGGCCCGTAGAAGCCCGGCTCGCAGGCGGTGCACGAGGTCGCGGCGCCGCCGTGCTGCTCGCAGGTCATCGGCCCGACGCAGTGGCCGGGCGCGCACGTGGCCTCGCACGCCTCCCCGGTGTAGCCGCCCGCGCAGCTCCCCGAGCACGACACCGCCGCGCCCGTCGCCTGGTCGCAGGTCATCGTGCCGACGCACTGCCCGGCCTCGCACGCCGCCCCGCACGCGGTCCCCGTGTAGCCCGGCGCGCAGCCGCCGTCGCACGACACCGCCGCGCCCGTCGCCTGGTCGCAGGTCATCGTGCCCGCGCACTGCCCGGCGTCGCACGCCGCCTCGCACGCGCCCCCCGTGTAGCCCGCAGCGCAGCCCCCGTCGCACGACACCGCCGCGCCCGTCGCCTGGTCGCAGGTCATCGTGCCGACGCACTGCCCCGCGTCGCACGCGCCCGCGCAGGTCGCCCCCCAGGCCCCGGCCTCGCACGCGTCGCACGCGGTCGCCTCTCCCGTGTCCTGGTCGCAGGCCATCGTCCCGGCGCAGCTGCCGGGGTCGCACGCGGCCTCGCAGTCCCCGCCCCAGAAGCCCGGCACGCAGGCGCAGACGTAGCCCGCCACGCGGTCCTCGCAGGCCCCGCCGTTCAGGCACGGGCTCGGCGCGCAGTCGTTCGTGTCCACGGCGCACGCGCCCCCCTCGTAGCCCGCGTCGCAGGTGCACACCCCGGGCGCCGTGCACGCGCCGTGCTCGCACCCGCCCGGGCACACGGGCGTCGCGCACGTCGGCCCCTCGAACCCCGTGCCCTCGCACGCGCACGTGTCCGCCGCGACGCACGACCCGTGCGCGCACCCGGGGTTGCAGACCGCCCCCGTCGCGCTCAGCACGAGCCCCGTCTCGCCCTCGTAGCGGTGCCGCAGGTGGATGGGCTCGCTCTGCCAGACGAGCGCGTTCGGCGCGGCGCGATAGCCGAGGTAGGTCGTCGCGACCCCGCTCCCGTCGACGTCGACCTGCTGCTCGTGGCAACGCCGGCCGCCCGCGTCGGAGAGCTCCACGTCCCACGTCACCACCGGCCACACCGTGCCCGCCGGGAGCGGGAAGCCGTCGGGCTCCTGCGGGAAGGCGTCGCTCGAGGCGGTCGCGCGCGTCGTGAGGCGGCAGCTCTGCGCCGCGCCGAAGCGCGCCTCGTCGAGCCCGAAGGAGACGTTCCAGAAGGCGACGCCCGTCTCGTCGTTGCGCCCGCGGAAGACGCTCGCGCCGAACAGGTAGTGATCGGCGTTCGCGTTGCGGCCGGCGTCGAGCGCCACGTTCCCGAGCCCGGACGGATCGACCCGCGCGTCGAGGTCGTAGCCCGCGCAGTCGATGACGACGTCGTCCATGTACAGGTAGAGGGGGCCGCCGCTCCGGCTCGCGCAGGCGAAGCCGAGGACGGCCGTCATGTCGCGCGGGCCGTCGGGGCGGAAGAGGAGGTCGAGGTCGGCGCCGCCGTCGCGCTCGCAGTCGAGCTTCGCCGAGCAGAAGACGTCCTCGAAGGCGATGGCGACGTCGAAGAAGCCCTGGCTCGCGGCGCGCGCGAGCGTGACGTCGAAGGTGACGGCGCTGTCGGTGTTCGGCGCGCAGGCCGCGTCCTTCGTGAGGGGCCCCGGGTTCTTGTAGGACGTCGGCGGGACCTCGTCCGCGCCGTCCCAGAGGCGGAGGAGCTCGACGGTGACGCTGTTGGTGCCGCCGGTCGTGGCGTCGCAGGGGCCGACGTAGGCGAGCGCCCCGCGCCCGTCGCCGTAGGCGCTCGCGCGCAGGGTCCGCGACCAGACGAGCGCCCCCGCGCCGCCGGCGCCGTTCGTCACGGTGACGGCGTACTCCGCGTCGGTGACGCCGTCGAGCGCGAGGGGGGCGACGTCGATGGCGACGCGCGCCCGGTCGCCCGAGGGGCGGCCCCCCGCGGAGCAGGCGGCGAGGAGAAGGCACGAGCCGAGGGCGATCACGGCGTGACGCACGCGTTCTCTCCGAGGAGTCGTTCGAGCGACGGTGAGGGAGCGGCGCTGCACGAGAGCGCCGCGCGGCCAGCATAGCGCACGGCGCCCCGCGCCGACGCGGAGGTTCGCGGCCTCCGGACGCCCCGCTGTAACTGCCGCCGCGGCCGCGCAGACCCTCGCGGTCAGCCGCGGCGGAGGAGCCGCGCGATGACGCTGTCGAGGGACTCGAGGGGCGCGGGCAGCAAGGTGGCGCCCGCCTCGGCGCGGACCGCGCCCAACGCCGCGGTGAGGAGCTGGACGAGCGACGCCTGCGCCGGGTCGAGGGGCGTGGCGGCGAGCGTGGCCGCGAGCACCTCGGCGGTGGCGAGCTGCTCTCGGACGCGCTCGGTGACGTGACCGCCCGCCCCGTGGCTGCACGGGCCGCGCGCCATGGCCCGCGCGAGCGCCGCGCTCAAGAAGGCGGCGACCTGCCTCACCGCGTCCCGCTCTTCGGCGCTGAACCCCGCGCGCTGGCGCCGCGCGATGACGAAGACGCCGCGGACCTCGCCGCCCACGAAGGTCGGCACCGCCACGACCGCCGCGAGCCCGCTCCGGACGAGCTCGGCCCGCTCGCGATAGTGCGTGCGGCCGATGTCCGGCACGTAGAGCAGCTCGCCCTGCGACATGGCCTCCGCGACGAGCTGCCCCTCCGAGGGTGTCAGCTCGGTGAACCGCCGCTGCGGGTGCACCACGGCGTAGCGGAGCAGGGCGCGCTCGGGGTCGTAGCGCCCGATGGCGGCGTAGTCCGCGGCGAGCACCGGCGGGAGGTGGCTCGTCAGCGCGGCGATCACGTCGTCGCGGTCGCTGCAGCCGAGGAGGCGCTCGCCGAGCTTCGTGAGGTGCTGGGCGCGGCTGCTCGCCGCCCGGACCTCGGCGACCGCGGCGCCGAGCCGCTCGTCGAGCCGGCGGCGCTCGATGTTCGCGGCGAGGATGGCCGCGACGCTGCGGTTCAGGTCGATGACCTCGGGCGGCGCGGCGGCGCGATCGGTGTAGCCGACGTTCAGGGAGCCGATGACCTCGCCGCCGACGAGGAGCGGCGTCAAGACGATGTAGCCGACACCCGCCGCGGCGAGGCGACGGTGGACCTCGATCTCGCTCGTGGCCGAGTCGAAGTCCATCCCGACGCCGGTCGTGATGACGCGCCCGACGAAGCTCTCGGCGAGCCGCATCGTGACGCCCGGCGGGGTCTCCGCCTGCTCGCCCACGACGGTCACGAGCGTGTAGTGCTCGGGCGGGACCCGCAACGCCACGCTGCAGCGGCGCGCGCTGATGACCCGCGACGCCCAGCGGGCGAACGCGTCGAGCACGGCGCCCTCGTCGCACGCCGCGCCGACCGCCGCGGCCATGGTCGCCAGCGCCCGGACGCTCTCCGAGACGAGGACCGCCGCCTCCCGCGAGGCCGGCGGCACGTCACCAACCCGACGGTGTGCCATGTGTCAATTGTACGGCCGTTCTGTGAATCGCCTGAGAGAAAAGACGTCCATGGGCCTCACCCTGCGCGAGACGCCCACCTCCGGGCGGCCTGTCTGGCCGCCCTCCGCCGCGATCCCCCGACTTGCGGTGGCGACCCGGAGCGGGCAGTCTCGAATGTATCAATTCGTAGTCGAGCCACTGATTCGAGCCGGACCCGGGAGTCGACCCTTGTCCTTGCCCTCCGCGCGACTCGCGCGCCTCGCCCTCGCTTGCCTCCCGTGCGTCATCGCGCTCGCCGGGAGCGCCACCGCCTCGGCGGGCGCCCCGCTCCTCCCCGAGCGCGAGCCCAACGACGACGACGCCCACGCCGCGGCCCTCGTGGCGCCGGCGCGCCTCGAGGGGACCCTGACGCGCGGCGACAGCGACGTCTGGATCCTCGTCGTCGACGACGACGCCGCGACGGGGAGCCTCTTCGACCTGCGCCTCGAGGCGCCCGCGGCCGGCGTGACGACCGTCACGCTCACGCCATCGAGCGCGAAGGCGCCGCTGCTCTCGCTCGCGACGAGCGCGAGCGCCCCCGCCGCGGATCGGCGGCGGCTCCTCCTCGCTCCCGACACCTACCGCGTCGTCGTCAAGGGCGCCGAGGGCCCGTACGCCCTGGCCATCGACGCGCGGCCGCTGAAGCCGCTGCCGCTCGCGGCCGGCGGTGACCGCGAGCGCGCCCCGCGCGCCCGCCCCGCCTCGGACGACACGTCGTTCGTGCTGCCCGCCGGCGACGCGTGGGTGCGGTGGGCGCCGCCGGCCGGGAGCTACGACCTCGAGCTCTCCGCGGTCGGCGACGCGCCGCTCGACGTCGCGCTCGAGGGCGCCGACGGGAACACGCTCGCCGCCGCCAAGGGGGCGGGGCCGCGGCTCACCGCCGTGGCGGTGCCGCGCGGCGAGACCTGGCTGCGGGTGCGCGGCCCCGAGGGGACGCTCGTCGCGCTGCGCACGGCCAGAGCCGGCACGCCCGACGGCGACGCGCAGCCGACGCCGCTACTCCTGGGCCGAACCGCCACGGGGGAGCTCGCGCCGCGCGTGGACGTCGCCTACCGCGTGCACGTGGGCGCCGGCGCCGGGACCTACCGCGTCTCCGCGCGCGGGGCCGGCGTGAAGGGGCTCCTCTGGTCGGCGCCGAGCGGGCAGCGGCTGCTGTCGGCGCGCGCGAGCGGCGCCGGCGCGGCCACGGAGGCGGCCTTCGACCACCTCGTCCTGCTCCCGGGCGACCACGTGTTCACGCTCTCGGGCGGGCCCGGCCCGTACGCGCTGACCGTGTCGCCGGCGCCGCTCCCCGCGGGGCTCGGGGCGGCGGCGCTCGAGCGCGAGCCCAACGACGGCGGCGCCTTCGTCGACGCGCTGCGCTTCGGCGCGCCGCGCGCGGGCTTCGTGACGGTGGCGAACGACGGCGACCACTACCGCTACTCGGCGCCCGCCGAGACCGCGGGGCTCCTCACGATCACGGCGCTCGGGGCGCCGCTCCGGGTGCGCTGGACCGTCGGGACGAGCCAGGCCGAGGCGTGGGTCGTGAAGCCGGGGGAGCCGCTCGTCGCGAAGCGGCGCTTCCGCGCCGGGGATCACACGCTCGAGGTCGCGCCCCAGCGGGGCGAGGACATCGGCGCCGCCTACGTGATCGACCTCGCGCCGGGCGACCCGTTCGACCCGGCGTTCGCGGCGCCGGGAGAGCCCGCCCCGGCGACCGCGCCTGCGACCGTGGCCGTGACGGTGACCCTCGCCGAGGACACCGCGGCGGCCTGGCTGGACGAGGGGCAGACCCTGCGCGGCGAGGCGGCGATCGTGGCGAAGGCGCCCGGCACCGTCGCGCTCGCGGCGGCGACCGGCGACCCGCGCTGGGTCGTGGCGCTCGAGAAGACCTCGGTCGCGGTCGCGGCGGGGAAGCGGGTCGTCGTGCCGCTCGAGGTGCGGGTCGCGCCCGACGCCGTCGGGGGGCGCCCCGTGCGGGTGAGCGTCGGGGCGCGCGGCGACGGCGGCGCCTGGGGCTCGGGTTCGGCGACGGCGGTGGCGGAGCCCGCGGCGCTGCCGGTGCGGCCGGCGCGGGTCTGGGCGCTCCCCGACGCGCTCCTCGGCGGCGTGGACGTGGCGCGGGGCGCGGCGCTCGTCGACAGTCGCGGGAAGCCGGTCACCGGCCCGAGCGCGCGGGTGCTCGCCGCCGTGAGCGGGGTCACGCGCCCCGACCGGCCGTTCATCCTGCCGCTCGCGAAGGGCGCCGCGGTCGAGGCGATGCCGACGTTCGCGCTCGCGTCCGGGCCGGCGCGCGTGGCGGGCGTGGTGCTCGAGGCGGTGGGCCCCGACATGGCGACGAGCGTCGCCGACTTCCGGGTCTCGCTCTCGATGGACGGGACCACGTGGCGCGAGGCGGTGGCGGCGCGGCTCGAGGCGCGGGAGGGGCTCCAGAGCTATGTCCTCGGGGCGCCTACGGACGCGCGCTTCGCGCGGCTCGAGATCGTCTCGACCCATGAGGGGCCGCTGGCTGCGGCGTCGCGCACGGCGACGCTCGGGAGCTTCGAGGTCATCGCCGCGCCCGAGGCGCCCGTGCCGGGCGCGCCGTCGCCAGACCTCGCCGACCCGGCGCGGGGCGGGCACGTGGTCTGGACCGCGCCCGCGCGCGGCTTCGGGCACTACGTCGACCTCCAGGGCGACGAGCGCGCCGAGGTCGTCGTCGGGTTCCACCACGATCGCGCGGCGCGCGTCACCGAGATCGCCTGGGTCGACCCGCCGAAGGGCAGCGGCGCGCGGCTCCCCGGGGTCACGCTCTACACGGCGACCGCCGGGCCGCTCGGGCCGTGGACGAAGGTCGGGAAGCTCGCGGCGCCCGGGAAGATCGCGCTCCCGGCCGGCACCTGGGCGCGGTTCGTGCGGCTCGAGAGCGAGCCCGCGGGCGGGCGCCTCCGCGCGATGGCGCCGGGGCTCGTCGTGCGCGAGGCGACCGCCGGGCCGGGCTACCGCTCCATCCTCGGCGAGTGGGGCCCCTTCTCGCGCGCCGCGGCCTGGGAGCGAGAGCACCCGGCGCCGGCGGTGGCCGGCGCGACGGCGCGCGAGAACCAGTCGCGGAAGACCGCCGCGAAGCTCGGCGCCGCCGCGGTCTCGGGCCGCGTGCACCGCGGGAGGGTCGAGGACTTCTGGGCCGTCACGGTGCCGGCGGGCCACCATCAGCTGACGCTCGACGTGAGCGGCTCGCCGACCCTCGACGTGGACTTCGAGGTGAGCGACGCGCGCGGCGCCGTGCTCCCGCCGCGGCAGCGCGCGGAGAAGGCGGGCGCGGCGCGGCGCACGTGGGAGGTGACGCCGGGGCAGGCGCTGGTCGTGCGCGTCTGGCAGCCGCCGAGCTCGGTCGTCTTCTCGTGGGACACGAGCGGGAGCGTGGCGAGCTGGGTGCCGCTCGTGCGGGACGCCATCGCGCGCTTCGCCGCGACGGTGACCCCCGGGCAGGAGCAGGTGCACCTCCTGCCGTTCGGCGGGGAGCCGCTGCTCGCGGGCTGGGAGACGGGCGCCGACCACCTGTGGAGCGCGCTCTCGAGCTATCGGCCGGCGGCGTCGAGCGAGGCGGCGGCGGCCGTCCGGCGCGCGAGCGAGCTGCTCGCCGAGACGCGCGGCGCGAAGGCGGTGATCCTGCTCACGGACGCCCTGACGCCCCCCGACACGACGCTCTGGCGCGCGCTCGACGAGGTGCGGCCGCGCGTGTTCGCGGCCGGCGTCGCCGCCGGGCTCGAGGGCGAGGGGCAGGACCGGCTCGAGGACTGGGCGAGCGTCGGCCCCGGGCGCTACGACGGCGTCGTGAGCCGCGGGGAGCTCGACGACTTCTTCGAGCGCGCGAGCGCCACGCTGCGGCGGCCGGCGTCGTACACGCTCGCGGCGACGACCCGCGCGGAGCCGCTGCTCGCGCCGGGGACGCTCGCGGTGGTCGACGACGGCTCGGGGGCGGCGGCGGCCGTGGAGCTCGTGGTCGACGTGTCGGGCAGCATGCTCGAGACGATGCGCGGCGGCGGGACGCGCGTCGACGTCGCGAAGAAGATCATCGCGGACATCGTGGGGACCGAGGTCCCGGCGCGGTCGACGGTCGCCGTGCGCGTGTTCGGGCGCGTCGGCGGGGACGCGTGCGCGACCGCGCTGGTGGTGCCGCCGGGGCCGAAGGACGCGGCGCTCGCGGCGATCGCGGGGATCACCGCGACGAAGTACGCGATGACGCCCATCGCGGCGGCGCTGAAGGCCGTCGGCGAGGATCTCGCCGGCACGAAGGGGCCGAAGACGGTCGTGCTCCTCACGGACGGCCGCGAGACGTGCGGCGGCGACCCCCTCGCGGCGACGAAGGAGCTCGGCGAGAAGGGGCTCGACGTGCGCCTCAACGTGGTCGGCTTCGCGCTCTCGAGCGCGCGGCTGAAGCGGACGTTCGGCGCGCTCGCAGAGGCGGGCGGCGGGCAGTTCTACGACGCGGCGGACGGCGAGGGGCTCGCGGAGGTGCTCGCGGCCGCCGTGCGCTCGCCGTGGGTCGTCGCGGACGCCGCGGGGGCCGTGGTCGCGCGCGGCGCGGTCGGCGGGGCGCCGGTGTCGCTGCCGGCGGGCAGGTATCGGGTCGAGGTGGCGACGGTGCCGCCGAGGGTCTTCGAGGACGTGGAGGTGCGTGATGGTGAGGCGAAGCAGCTGTCGCTCGGCGACGGGAAGTAGGGTCGGCGGGGCGCTGCTGGCGCTCGGGGCCGTGTCGGCGCTCGCGCTCGGCGCGGCGCCGGCGGTCGCCGCGGGGCCCGCGGACGACGGGATGTGGGCGAAGGCGGAGGCGGCGCACGCGCGGTCGCCGTCGCGCGGGGATCTCGCGGTGGTCGCGGCGGAGGCCGGCAAGACGCCGCAGGCGATCGTGGCGTGGGTCGCGGCGAACGTGCGGTTCGAGCCCTACGAGGGGCTCCTGCGCGGCGCCGAGGGCACCGCGCTCGCGCGGTCCGGGAACGCGCTGGACCAGGCGCTGCTGGTGCAGGCGCTGCTCGGGCGCGCCGGTAGGAAGGGCGTCGTCGTGGGCGGGCCGCTCGACGCGAAGGCCGGGGCGGCGCTGCTCGCCCGCTTCCTCGCGGCGGACGGGGCGGCCGGGCTCGGCGACGTGCCGCGGCTCGGCGCGGCCTCGGGCGCGACGCTCGACGACCCGGGCGCGAAGGCGGCGGTCACGACGCGCAACGTGAAGGACACGGGCGCCGTCGACGCCGCCATCGCGGCCGCGGCGAAGGTGGCGCCGACGCTCGAGGCGGCGCTCGTGAAGGCGCTGAAGCCGCGGAAGCTCGCGCCGCCGCGGCAGCACTACTGGGTCGAGCTCGACGGGGAGGCGCTCGACCCCGTCGCGCCGGAGGTCGCGCACGAGGGCGGCAAGGCGCTCGACGAGCGGGGGTTGGCGGCGCTCGAGCACCGCGTCGTCGCGTCGCTCGTCATGATGCGGAAGCGCGGCGGGAAGGTCGAGGAGGTGCCGCTCCTGCGCGTGCCGCTGTCGGTGGCGGAGGCGGCGTGGGAGCCGCTCGAGCTGTCGATCTGGCCGGATCCGAAGAAGCTCGGGCCGGCGCCGGCGGGGCTCGAGGGCGACGCGGCGACGGTCGCGCGGCTCGCGGCGGCGCCGGTGCTGCGGGCGGCGCTGCTCAGCGGCAAGGCGCGCCACGGCGCGGCGGCGTTCGATCGCAGCGGGCGCACCTGGGAGATCGGCGAGGACGGCGCCGTCGGCGGCCCGGCCGCGCTCGGCGGGGCCCTCGGCGGGGCCCTCGGCGGCTTCGGCGGCGGCCTCGGCGGCGGCATGGCCGGCGGCGGCGCGAGCGCGGAGAAGACCGAGCTCGAGGCCGTCGTGATGCGGCTCGAGGTGGCCGGGCCGGGCGAGAAGGCCGCGCCGGAGCGGGTGCAGGAGCGGGTGCTCTTCAGCGGAGCGGCCGGGGAGCTGCCCGTCGTGACGGTGTCGCTCCTGACGGAGAACCAGGCGCTGCTCGCCGGGGAGCGCGAGCGAAGCACGCTCCGCGGGGTGCTCGCGGCGCGGCCGGCGCTCGAGGCGTTGGCGGCCGGGAAGAAGCCGGCCGCCGACGCGCTCGATCCGTCGGAGCCGGCGGGGTTGCTCACGCGCTGGGCGGATCTCAGGCGGCAGGTGCAGCACGCGCTGATGACGGCGGACGGCGCGAAGCGGCAGCAGCTGCGCGAGCGCACGGGGCTCGTGGCGCACGTGCAGCGGCTCCAGGCGGGCGCGGACGGGAAGCTCGTGGTGCAGGAGCGAATCGACCTCGTGGCGAACCCGATCGCGTTCGTGACGCCGACCGGGCTCCACGACGCGTCGGCGGCGATCCGTCAGGGGGTCGCGGACACGGCGCTCGAGGCGGCGCTGCTCGGGCCGTCGACGGACGCGGCGCGGAAGGGGACGGCGTGGGCGCTGCTCGCGGATCCCGGGCGCCTCGAGGTCAAGAGGAAGGGGGCGCTCATCGAGGTCGCCGGGGAGGAGGGCGCCTGGTGGAGCGTCGACCCGACGACGGGCACGGCGGTCGGGCGCGTGCCGGGCGGCGGCGGGCAGTCGATGCTCGAGTACGCCTACGAGGCGGCGAGCACGATCTGCGCGTTCAGCGGCCTGTTCTCGATGTACGCGGCCGCCACGCACGACGACCAGTTCTACTTCGAGACCATCGACAAGTGGCAGGGGCGCCTGTGCTCGATCGTGACGGGCACGGAGATGCAGCAGGCGGCGATGGAGAAGATCGGCGACGTGCGCGGGGCGCTCTGGAAGATCGCCATCCCAGCGATGCTCGGGATCCCGAGCATGAGCGGGCCGCCGCCGCGCTGACGGTGGCGCGCGCGTGGCTGGCGCCCCGCACGTGCGGACCGCCGTCCGGCTCGTGGCGGTTGACGGTTGGCAAGGGGGCGACGCGTCGGGCATGGTGCGGCCATGCTCGAACGCGTCCTAGCCCCCGCTCGAGAGCCCGCCTACGCCGCCATGCGCGTCGTGCTCGGGCTCCTCTGGTCCTTCCACGGCGTGCAGAAGATCTTCGGCGTCCTCACCGACCATCAGCCCGAGACGCTGAGCCAGGTGTGGATCGGCGGGGTCATCGAGCTCGTCGCGGGCTTGCTCATCGCCGTCGGCCTCTTCACGCGCTGGGCAGCGTTCATCGCCAGCGGCACCATGGCGGTCGCCTACATCCAGTTCCACTGGAAGCTCGACTTCGGCGACGGCTTCTTCCCCGCGGTCAACAAGGGAGAGCTCGCGGTCGTGTACTGCTTCGTCTTCCTCGTGGTGGCGGCCTTCGGCCCCGGACGCTTCAGCCTCGACGCGGCGCTCCGCGGCCAGAAGGCGCGCGTCGCCGCGTCATGACGATGACGCGGCGCGTCATGGCGCCGGGGCGAGCTCGAGGGTGACGGGGCCGCCGGTCGGTGACGCGACGAGGAGGCGCTCGCCGTCGGCCGTGGGCGCGGCACACGCGTCGCCCGCGGTGACGGTGGCGACGACGCCCCGCGGGTAGAGCCGCGTGGGCGTGCGCACCTCGGTCACGCCGCCCGGAGCGGCGTCGACGCGGAGCGTGCCCGCGAGCGTCCCGCGGTCGAACGACCAGGCGAGGAGGTCGCCCGCCACGGCGAGCGGGTAGGCGCGGACGAGCTCGGCGGCGGTCGCGAGCTCGCGCCCCTCGCCGTCGACGACGCTCATCGCCTCGTCGTTCCAGTCGTCCGCCGTGGCCGAGTACTCCCAGAGCGTCGCGTGGAGGCGGTGCGCGTCGAGGGCGTCGAAGTTCGCGCGGACCCAGGCGGCGGCACCCTCCGCGGCCGGTCGGATCCCGAGCTCGCCGACGAGGACGGGCGCCTGCCAGTCGTCGCCGACCGCGCGCCAGCGCCCGAGCGGGGTCATCGCGTCGCCGTCCTCCGGCGCGACGCCGGAGAGGAGCGCGAGCGGGTCGTAGTAGTGCGGCGCGAAGACGACGCCGTCGGTGTCGGGGCGCGGGAGCGCCGTCTCGGCGATGACCGCCTCGAAGCCGGTGGCGTCGACGAGCACGGGGGCGCCGGGGGCGACGGCGCGGATCTCGTCCGCCAGACGCGCGTAGAAGGGCGCGAGCACGTCGCGCGCCCAGGTGCTCTCGTCGAGGTCGCCCGCGGCGGGCTCGTTCAGGATCTCGAAGGCGACGACGCCGTCGACCTCCCAGAGCCGCGCCGCGACGCGCCGCCACATCGCGACGAACGCGGTCATGAGGCCGTCGTCGTCGCGCCAGAAGCGGCCGAGGTCGGCGCGCACGCGCTCGTCGTCGGTGTAGCCGCGGAACCACTGCGTGCAGTCGTCGGGCGGCGCGGCGTCCGGGTGCGACGTCGCCCAGAGCGGGAAGCCGTCGCCGCAGTAGGGGCGCGCGAACACGTCCTGGTGCATGTCGACGATGACCCGCAGCCCGCGCGCGCCCGCGGCCGCGGCGACGGCGGCGTAGCGCTCGAGGAAGGCGTCGTCGTAGGCGCCGCGCGTGGGCTCGACGGCCTCCCACGTGAACGGCAGGCGGATGACGTCGTGGCCCCAGGCGGCGACGCGGTCGAGGTAGGCGGCGACGGCGTCGTCGAAGGGGGGCGCGCCGCGCTGCGAGGCGAGGCCGCTCTCGGCGAACGGGAAGGCGAAGAACGGCGGGAGCTTCGCGCGCCCGCCGGCGTTCACGCCGCGGAGGAGCACGTCGCGGCCGAGGGCGTCGCGGAGGTGCGCGCCGTCGACCGTCAGGCGCGGGCTCGGGAGGACGGGCGCGACGAGGAGCGCCTCGCACGTGGACGCGGCGGGGCCGTCGCCAGCGCCGTCACCGCAGCCGGCGACCACGAGGAGCGAGGCGAGAGCGGGGCGAAAGGCGCGCACGCGGTGCTACTTGCTGACGCGCGCCTTCGGGTGCGCGGCCTTGAACTTCGCGACGCCTGCGTCGGTGACGCCGGTCTTGCGGGCGTCGAGGGTCTCGAGGGCCTTCGCGGCGGCGAGCTTCGCGACGCCGGCGTCGGTGACCTTGGTGTCGTCGACCTTCAGCCAGCGGAGCGCTGGGAGGCTCGCGAGCGCGCCGACGCCGGCGTCGCCGACGGGGGTGCGGTCGGCCCAGAGGACCTCGAGCGTCTTCACCTTGGCGAGCGACTTGAGGCCGGCGTCGGTGATGGGGGTGTTGCTGACGTAGAGCACCTTCAGCTTCGGGAGCGTCGCGATGGCGGCCATGGTCTTGTCGGTGACGGCGGTGCTCCACACGAAGAGGTCGGTCAGGCCCTTCAGCTTCGCGAGCTGCACGCCGCCGGCGTCGGTGAGCTTGCTCGACATGAGCGTGAGGTCGGCGAGGGACGAGGACTTCGCGAGCTCCTCGACCTCGGCGTCGATCGCGGCGAACTGGATGACGAGCTTCCGGAGCCTCGGCATCGCGGCGATGCTGGCCATGCCGGCGCGCGTGACGCCCTTCATGTCGTTGTACCAGAGCTCGGCGAGGCCGAGCTTCGAGAGCGTGGCGAGGCCGGCGTCACCGATGCCGGTCTTGCTGATGTCGAGCTTCTGGAGCTTCGTCATGGCGGCGACCGAGGCCATGCCTGCGTCGGTGACCTTCGTCGAGAAGATGGTGAGCTGCTCGAGGGGCAGCTTCGCGGCGTCGGCGAGGGCCTTGTCGGTGATGGGCGCGCCGTGGAGGCTCAGGCGCTTGAGCGTCGGGACGGCGCCGACGAGCACGTGGACGGCCTCGTCGGAGCCCGACTTGTTGCCGAGGTTGACCTCCTGGAGCTTCGGGAGGGCCGAGAGCTTGGCGAGATCGGCGGGGACGAGCTGGCCGGCCTTCAGGGTGTCGAAGGTGACGCTGGTCGCGGTGGCGACGAGCTCGGGCGTGGCGTCCTTGTAGTTGAGCTTGACGCCGAGGGAGCGGAGCCAGTCGGCGGCCTCCTGCGCGGTGGCGGCGGACGCGGGCGAGGACATCAGCGCGACGACCGCGGCGGGCGCGGCGAGGACGAGGGCGAGGGCGAGACGCTCGAGACGCATGGCGGCGTGACCTCCGGAGAGCGGGTGCGGGTGCTCATCGGCGGGCAGCATGCGCCAACGGGGGCGGCGGGACAACCCGGCCGTCGGAACCGGCTGTCGCGCGTGGTCCGAGGGACAACCACGGAGGCACGGAGGCACGGAGGGATCGTGCCGAGAGCCTCCTCGCCGAGCCAGCTGAGAGCACGACGCTGCGCCAGACTCCCTCGTCGCAAGGCCGATCACCCAAGGTCTGAGCCGCCGTGGTGCATTGCGGTTCTCGCCCCGGAGACGCTCTCTGGGGCCGTCGGAACCGGCTCTCGCGCGTGGTCCGAGGGACAACCACGGAGGCACGGAGGGATCGTGCCGAGAGCCTCCTCAGCGCCCGTTCGGGGGTCCAAGCGAGTTGCTCCACTGAGCCCTCCGTGCCTCCGTGCCTCCGTGGTTTCCCTCCCGGACTCGGGATACCTGCCGCTAGCTGCGCTTGTGCTCTCAGCAGGCCCGTCTCGTCGGTCGCGTACGTCGAGTACGCTCCGTCCTCGCCGAGCCAGCTGAGAGCACGACGCTGCGCCAGACTCGGTCCGAATCTCCCCGAGGACTGCTAGAACGCGAACCCCCCGACGATCGGCGCGAGAACGCGCGCGAGGCCGGGCGGATCGGGGGCGCGGACGAGGCGGCCGGGCCGGAGCCTGGCCGCCTCATCGTCTGTGCGCGCGCTACGGCACGATCGGCGTGCCCTTGAGCTCGACGTCGTCCAGGCGGTCCGTACCGGCGGAGCCGACCGTGCCACCGTTCACCGACACGGTGCTCGTCACCAGCCAGCGCAGGTAGACCGTTGCCTTGTTGGCCATGTCGGCCGGCAACGCGACGTCCGTGTACTTGCCCCACTCCGCAGCGCCAGTCGTCGTCGCCTGGATGGCCGGACCGACGTTGGTCCACGTCGCCCCGTCCGTGCTCCACTGGAGCTGGAAGTCGCGCGGACCGCTGTTCGATCCCGCCTGTCGCGACGACGCCAGCGAGATATCGCTGTAGCCAGTCGTCGTGAAGGTCGCGACCCAGGCCTTCGTGTTGGCGCCAGCATCCCACGCCGCGGCGGAGATGGCAGAGCCACCACCGAAGCCGGTGAAGTACGAGATTGTCGTCGTCGGGTCGCGCGTAATGCTCGCCGCGGCGTTCGACGTCACCGACATGGACGGCAGGTTCGTGCCCTCCGCAGTCGTCGCGCCGAAATCCCACTTCGCGAGGGTCACGGGCGTGGCCGAGACTGGCGGCGCCGGCTCGACGGTCACGATGTAGTAGCCCGCGAGCGTGACGTCGTGCGTGTCGACCACGAGGTAGTAGGTCTCCGACGCGTCGAGGTGCACGGTGTAGACCTCGTCCTCGTCCACGCCGCCCTCGTCGATGTAGCCCATGCACTCCGCCTCGGCGCACGTCGCGCCCGAGTAGAGCGACCAGAACGGGTCCGTCCCGGTGTCGGGCGTGACCGTGATGACGTAGTCACCCGTGGTCGCGACCGTGAGCTCGTGCACCTCGTCGGGGGTCCCGAGGCCCGTGGCCTCGACGCCGCCCGTCATGAACGGCGCGCAGTCCGAGGTCTCGAAGTCGTCGCCGAGGCCGGCCGTCGAGATGTCGCCGTCGCCCTCGTAGGTGTCGGCGGTCGTCCCGTCGGCGAGCACGTACGGGTCCTCGCAGCTGTCGCCCTCGATGGGCGGCGGCGTCGGGGCCGTGATCGTCAGCGTGTAGGTGCCGCTGCCGCTCGACGTGCTGTAGGAGTCGACCACGACCCAGTACTTCGTGCCGGCGGTGAGCGCCACCGTCGCCGTCTCCGTCGCGTTGGAGCCGGCCTGGTCGACGACACCGACGCAGGTCGCGCCCGCGCAGTCGGCGCCCGTGCGCACCTGGAAGTACAGGTCCTTCACCGACTGGAGCTGGATGACGTAGTCACCCGTGAGCGTCGGGTTCAGCGCGTAGACCTCGTCCGGCACCGCCGACGACGCCGAGGGGATGTAGGTCCCCGCGAGCGCCGTGCACCCGGTCGTCCGGAAGTCGTCGAGGGCCCCCGTCAGGTCGCCCGACGCCGTCCAGCCCGTGGCCGTCGGTGTCAGCGCGAACGGGTTCGCGCAGGACTCGCCCGGCGTCGCCACGCACATGCCGGCGTCGCACACCTCCGCCGTCCCGCAGCCGCAGGTCCCGCCGCAGCCGTCCTCCATGCCGCAGAGCCCGGTGCCGCACACCGGATCGCAGAGCTTCGTGACGGTCACGGTGTACATGCCGAGCGTGGACGACGTGCTGTACGGCTCGACCACAAGCGTGTACTCCGTCGCCGCGGCCAGCGTGAACGTGTACGTCTCGGCGTTCGCGGTCTGGGCGTCCATGTAGCCGAGGCACTGGCCGCTGTTACAGCCGGCGCCCGTGAAGAGATAGAAGAACAGGTCGCTGACCCCGTTCGTCGCGGTCTTCACCACGTCGACCTTGTAGAGCCCCGCCGCCGCCGAGGTGAACGACCACACGCCGTCCACCGTGGAGGAGCCGGTCACCGTGCCGCTGCCGAGCTTCGCGCAGCCCGTGTCGCTCGCCGCGTTCGTGTTCGTGCGGAGGTCGCCGGTCCCCGTCCACGTGCCCGTGCCGGAGTCCGTGAGCGCGAGCGGCAGCGCGCAGGTGTCGCCCGGCGCCGTCTCGCACGTGTTGTTCCCCGTGTTGCACTGCTGGCCGGGGCCGCACGCGCAGGGCAAGCCGCAGCCGTCGTCGACGTTGCAGCTCCCCGCGGCGCACACCGGCGTGCAGGGGATCTGGATGTTGACCGAGTACGTCCCGGCCGTGCCCGTGGACGAGTAGGTCTCCACCACCACGACGTAGGTCGTGCCCGCCGTGAGCGAGAACGTCTGGGTCTCCGTGCCGCTCGAGACGCGGTCCACGTAGCCCAGGCACTGGCCGCCGGCGCACGCCGCGTCCGCGTAGACCGTGAAGAAGAGGTCGCTCGCCGTCCCGCGCGTCACGTCGAACTTGTAGTCGCCGCTGACCGTGGGCGTGAACTTCCAGAACTCGTCCTTCGAGCCGGTCCCCGACGCGCTGGTGCCGAGCATCGGGCACGTGCCGACCGAGTGCTGGTCGGTCTTCCCGGCGAGGTTGCCGGCGCCCGTGAAGCGAGTCGGCGTCAGCGTCGTGAGCTCCGTCGCCGCCGCGCAGGAGTCGCCCGGCGTCGGGACGCACATGTTCGCGCCGTCGCAGACCTCCCCGGTCCCGCAGCCACAGGTGCCGCCGCAGCCATCGGCGAGCCCGCAGGTCGTCGGTGAGCAGACCGGGTCGCAGAGCTTCGTGATGGTGATGTTGTACATGCCGAGCGTCGACGACGTGCCGTACGGCTCGACGACCAGCGTGTACTCCGTCGCCGCGGCGAGCGTGAACGTGTAGGTCTCGGCCGACGAGATCTGGCTGTCCATGTAGCCGAGGCACTGCGCGCTGTTACAGCCGGCGCCCGTGAAGAGGTAGAAGAACAGGTCGCTGACCCCGTTCGTCGCGGTCTTCACGACGTCGACCTTGTAGCGGCCAGCCGCCGCCGACGTGAACGACCACACGCCGTCCACCGTGGCCGCGCCCGTCACCGTGCCGCTGCCGAGCTTCGCGCAGCCCGTGTCGTCGATCGTGGCCGTGTTGTTGCGGAGGTCGCCCGTGCCGGTCCAGGTACCGGCCCCGGAGTCGGTGAGCGCCGCCGGGAGCGCGCAGCTGTCGCCCGCGGCCGACACGCACATGTTGCTGCCGTTGCAGGTCTCGCCGGCAGCGCAGCCACAGGTGCCGCCGCAGCCGTCGCTGCCACCGCAGGAGCCCGCGGTGCAGCTCGGGTCGCAGAGCTTCGTGATGGTCACCGTGTAGGTCCCGCGCGTCGAGAAGGTGCTGTAGGGCTCGACGACGAGGGTGTAGTCGGTGTCCGCGGTGAGCGCGAACGTGTGCGTCTCCGTGCCCGAGCCCGTGTTCTCGACGTAGCCGAGGCACGACGCGCCCGCGCAGTCGGCCCCGGTGAAGAGGTAGTAGTAGAGATCGGACGTCGTGCCGGTGGTCACGTCGACCTTGTAGTTGCCGGCCTCCGTCGCGTGGAAGCTCCACAGCGCGTCAGCCATGCCCGTCCCCGTGACCGAGAAGGAGCCGAGCTTCGCGCAGCCCGTGTTCGTCAGCGTGTCGGTGTTGGTGGTCAGGTCACCGGTCCCCGTCCACGTCGACGTCCCGTCGAAGGTCAGGTCGACCGCCGCCGCGCACGTGTCGCCCGGCGTCGCCTCGCAGGTGCCGGCGTTGCAGGTCTCGCCGCCCGCGCAGCCGCAGGGGGTGCCGCAGCCGTCGTCCATCCCGCAGGACCCCGGCGTGCAGACCGGGTCGCAGAGCTTCGTGATCGAGATGTCGTAGGTGCCGAGCGTCGTGCTCGTGCCGTACGGCTCGACGACCAAGGTGTAGGCGGTGTCGGCAGCGAGCGTGAAGATCTGCGACTCCGCCGCGGAGGTCTCGCGCTCGACGTAGCCGAGGCACATCGTGTCGTCGCAGCCCGCCCCCGTGAAGAGGTAGAAGAACAGGTCGCCGACGCCGCTCGTGGCGCCCTTCACGACGTTCACCCGGTAACGGCCGGCGGCCTCGGTCGTGAACGACCAGACGCCGTCGACGGTGTCGGTGCCCGTCGGCGTGTAGCTGTTCGTCGCGAGCTGCGCGCAGCCCGTGCGGTCCACCGTCGCCGTGTTGTTGCGGAGGTCGCCCGACCCGGTCCAGGTCGTCTCGCCAGCCGTGTGCGTGAGGTCGGCCGGCATGTCGCAGCTGTCGCCCGGAGGCGTCCCCGACTCGCAGGTGCCGGCGTTGCAGACCTCGCCGGCGCCGCAGCCGCAGGTGCCACCGCAGCCGTCGCTGACGTCACACGAGCCCTCGGTGCACGACGGCGTGCACGCCGGCGTCACCGTCAGCGTGTACGTGCCGCCGCTCGCCGCGGAGCTCGTCCACGCGTCCACGATGAGCCAGTAGTGGCTGCTCGCCGACAGCGTCACGGTGAAGGTCTCCTCGTCGCCGCTGATGCCCTCGTCCATGACGCCGAGGCAGGTCGAGGTCGAGCAGGTGTCGCCCTCCATGAGCTGCCAGTAGAGGTCCTTCGGCGACGAGAGCGTGATCGTGTAGTCGCCGTCGGCCGGGACCACCAGGTCGTAGACCTGGTCCGGGGCGGCGGTCGTCGTGCTCGCGACGAAGCCGTCGGGGCCCGCGAAGCTCTCGCAGCCCGTCGTGTTGAAGTCGCTCGCCCGCCCGGTGATGTCGCCGGAGTCCGCGAACCCGCCGCCCGCCGGCGTCGGCTCGAACGGGAGCGTGCAGCTCTCGCCCGGGATGTCCTCGCACATATTGGCGTTGCAGACCTGGCTCGCCGCGCAGGCGCAGGTCCCGCCGCAGCCGTCGTCGACCGCGCACGCGCCGGCGCAGGTCGGGTCGCACACCTTGGTCACGTCGACCGTGTAGGTGCCGCGCGTGCCGGTCGTGGAGTAGAGGTCGACCACGAGCGTGTACTCGGTCGCCGCCTGGAGCTCGAAGACCGCCGTCTCGGCCGCGGTCGACTGGGCCTCGACGACGCCGAGGCACTGGTCACCCGCGCAGCCCGGCGCGTTGTACAACGTGTAGAACAGGTCGCCCGCCGTGCCGCGCGCGACGTCGATCTTGTAGCGCCCGGCCACCGTCGTCGTGAAGGTCCACGTCTCGTCGGCAGCGCCGGTGCCCGTCGGGTTCAGCGACCCGCGGACGGCGCAGGTCCCGCGCGTGTGCGCGTCGGCGCGCCCCGTGAGGTCGCCGGCGCCCGTCCAGTGCTGCTCGTCCGTCATCGTCAGCGCGACGGGCGCGGCGCAGTTGTCGCCCGGGATGTCCTCGCAGACGTCCGTGTTGCAGGCCTGGCCGGCGAGGCAGCCGCAGGTGCCGCCGCAGCCGTCCTCCATGCCGCAGGAGCCGGCGGTGCACGCCGGGGTGCAGAGCTTCGTGACGTCGAGGGTGTACGTCCCGAGCGTGCCGGTCGACGAGTACGTCTCGACCACGATGGTGTAGGGCGTGCCGCCCGTGAGCGCGAGGGTCTGCGTCTCCGTGCCGGAGAGCACGCGGTCCACGTAGCCGAGGCACATGCCCTGGTCGCAGCCCGCGCCCGAGTAGACCGTGAAGATCAGGTCACCCGCGGTGCCGCGCGTGACGTCGATCTTGTAGTTGCTGTCCTCCGCCGGGGTGAAGGTCCAGACCTCGTCGCGCGCGCCGACGCCCGTCGCCGTGCCGGTGCCGAGCCTCGGGCACGTGCCCGTGGCGTGCGCGTCCGTGTGGTTCACGAGCGTGCCGGCGCCGGTCCACGTCGTGTCCGACGTCGCCGTGAGATCGAGCGGCACCGCGCAGGTGTCGCCGGCGAGCTCCTCGCAGGCGTGCGTGTCGTTGTTGCACTGCTCGCCGACGGCGCAGCCGCAGATCCCGCCGCAGCCGTCGTCCGCGCCGCACTCGTTCGCCCCACAGGCCGGATCGCACAGCTTCGTGATCGTGACGGTGTAGATGCCGCGCGTGCTGAACGTGCTGTAGGGCTCCACCACCAGGGTGTGGGTGGTGTTCGCTGGCAGCGTGATCGTCTGCACCTCGGCGTTCGAGAACTCGCGCTCGACGTAACCGAGGCACTGCGTGCTGTCGCAGCCCGCGCCCGTGAAGAGGTAGAAGAAGAGGTCGCTGACGCCGTTGGTCGCGGCCTTCACGACGCTGATCTGGTAGGCGCCCGCCTCCGTCGTGGTGAAGGCCCACACGCCGTCGGCCGTGCCGGCCCCCGTCGGGCTCAGGGTGTTCGAGGCGAGGCGCGGGCAGCCGGTGTCGGTCACGGTGTCGGTGTTCTCGCGAAGGTCGCCCGTGCCGGTCCAGGTGCTCGTGCCGGCGTCGAAGGCCAGGTCGGTCGGCGCCGCGCAGCTGTCGCCGAGCGTCGTCTCGCAGAGATGCGTCCCGTCGTTGCAGGTCTCGCCGGAGGCGCAGCCACAGATCCCGCCGCAGCCGTCGTCGGCGCCGCACTCGCCGTCGGCGCAGACCGGGTCGCAGAGCTTCGTCACCGTGATGTCGTAGGTACCGAGCGTGGAGAACGTCCCGTAGGGCTCGACGACCAGCGTGTACGCGGTCGCCGCCTCGAGCGTGAACGTCTGCACCTCGGCGTTCCCGATCTCGCGCTCGACGTAGCCGAGGCACTGCATGCTGTCGCAGCCCTCGCCCGTGAAGAGATAGAAGAAGAGGTCGCTGACGCCGTTCGTGGCGCCCTTCACGACGCTGATCTGGTAGCGGCCCGCCTCACCGGACATGAACGACCAGACCCCGTCCGGCGTGTCGGCGCCCGTCGGCGAGAACGACGTCGAGCCGAGCCGCGGGCAGCCGGTGTTGTTCGTGACGTTGGTGTTGTTCCGGAGGTCGCCCGAGCCCGTCCACGTCACCGCGGTGTCGTCGTACGTGAGCGGCGACGGGGCGGCGCAGGAGTCGCCGAGCGCGGCCTCGCACACGCCGGCGTCGCTGCAGCTCTCACCGGCGAGGCAGCCGCAGACGCTGCCGCAGCTGTCGTCCCCGCCGCACTCGCCGGGGGTGCAGACCGGCGTGCACTCCTTCCGCACCGTGAGATCGTAGGTGCCGCGCGTGCTGCTCGTCGAGTAGGGCTCGACCACGATCGTGTAGGTCGTGTCGGCCTCGAGCGCGAACTCCTGGGACTCGACGCCGGAGCCCGTGCGCTCGACGTAGCCGAGGCACTGCGTGCTGTCGCAGCCGCTCCCGACGAAGACGTAGAAGAACACGTCGCTCGCCGTGCCGCGCGCGAGCTCGACCGTGTAGTTCGCGGCCTCGTTCGTGGTGAACTGCCAGATGGCGTCCACCGTGGCGGCGCCAGTCGGCGAGAACGTGCCGAGCCTCGGGCAGCCCGTATCGGACACCGTCGCCGTGTTGCCGGTGAGGTCGCCGTGGCCCGTCCAGATGATGTCGTTGGTCGTCACGAGCTCGACCGGCTCGTCGCACGAGTCACCGGGGGCCGGCTCGCACACCGAGTCCGTCGTGTTGCACTGGAAGCCGGCCGCGCAGCCGCAGGTGCCGCCGCAGCCGTCCGCCATCCCGCACTCGCCCTCGGTGCAGACCGGCGTGCAGAGCTTCGCCACGTTGATGGTGTAGGTGCCGCGCGTGCTCGACGTGGAGTACGGCTCGACGACGATCGTGTAGTTCGTCGCCGCGTCGAGCGCGAAGGTGTGGGTCTCCGTGCCGGAGCTGACGCTCTCGGTGTACCCGAGACAGGTCGTGCTGTCGCAGCCGAGCCCCTCGTAGACGTAGAAGAACACGTCGCTCGCCGTGCCCGTCGTGACGTCGAACTTGTAGTCGCCGGCGTCGTTCGTGGTGAAGGCCCAGACGCCGTCCACCGTGTTGGCGCCGGTCACCGTGAAGGAGCCGAGCTTCGCGCAGCCCGTGTCGCTCACGGTGTTCGTGTTGATGGTGAGGTCGCCGTTGCCCGTCCAGCGCAGCGTCGTCGGGTTGTAGGTGAGCGCGGAGGGGGCGTCGCAGGCGTCTCCGCCGGCGCCCTCGCACATCTGCGTGACGGCGTTGCAGGTCTGCCCGGTGCCGCAGCCGCAGGTGCCGCCGCAGCCGTCGGCCATGCCGCACGCACCGACGGTGCAGGTCTTGTCACAGGACTTGGCGACGGTGATGTCGAACGGCCCGACGGCGGTGTTCGAGTAGGAGTCGATGACGAGCGTGTAGGGGGTGTCGGCGACGAGGTCGACGAACTCGCGGCGGTCCGTGGTGCCCGTGGCGGTGTTGTTGTCGGCGGCGCCGAGGCAGGACTCGGTCGCGCAGCCCGGGCCGGTGAAGAGCATGAAGAAGGCGTCGGCCGCGACCCCGGACTCGAGCGTGACCACGTACGCGCCGCCCACCGTCGGCGTGAACGTGAACACCTGATCGGGGCGAGCGCCGTCGGAGACGCGCCCGAAGCCGGTGAACGAGCAACCCTCGGTGGTCACGTCGTCCATGTGGCCGCGGAGGTCGCCGCTCCCGGTGAACGAGTCGTTCTCACCCGCGGTGAGCGCGATCGGGTTCGCGCAGGTCTCGCCCGCGGCGGCCGCCGGCACGCACGTGCCCGCGTTGCACGTCTCGTCGAAGCCGCAGCCGCAGGTCCCGCCGCAGCCGTCGTCGTTGCCGCAGGTCCCCACCACGCAGGAGGGCGTGCAGCCGGTGTCCGTGGTGTCCTCGACCGTGTCCGTCGTGTCCTCGACGGTGTCCGTCGTGTCCTCGACGGTGTCCGTCGTGTCCTCGACGGTGTCCGTCGTGTCGGCCGTGTCCGCCGTGTCGGCCGTGTCCGCCGTGTCGGCGGTGTCAGCCGTGTCCTCGGTGTCCGCCGCGTCGGGCGTCGTGTCGAGGATGGTCGTGTCGCTCGTGTCGACCGACGTGTCGCCGTTCCCGTTGCTCACTTCTGAGCCACAGGCCGACCAGGTCAGCAGTCCAAGGATGAAAAGTGAACGTACGGCAACGCTCGTTCGCAACATGGGGCCCCCTCTCGAACCGCGCCTGGTGGTGGAACGGACCATCGTTCTTTACCGCGACACAGGGGTTCCGCTCAATGGGGGACGCGAAGATGTCATGAGAAAAGTTCGCGAGAGCGAACCGGGGCGCGGGAATTTTTTTGTCACAGCACCTTGCCGAGGTGCCGCGCGAGCGCGAGGATTCGTGAATCCTCGACAGGAGCTGTGAGATGCTCGTGACACCTCGTGGGTGGGTCGCAGCCACCGCGTCGGCTGCGGTCGTGATCGCGCTCGCCGCGTGCGCGGGCGACAGCGGTGACGCCGCCACCGACACGGCGGGGCCGAGCGACGCGGACGTGGCCGCGGTGGGCTGCTCGGAGGGCGATCCCGACGCCTGCGACTACCCGAGCCGCGGGCTCACCTTCACGGTGCGCCAGGGGTACAGCGTGGAGGACCCGGTCACCGGCCGGAGCCTGCCCATCCTCGCGCGCGTGCCGGAAGGGCCTGGCCCGTTCCCGGTCATCGTGTGGTCGCACGGCGGCGGCTTCCTCGCGGCGGGGCAGCTGCAGGGGGTCGAGTGGGGCACGCTCCTCGCGAGCCACGGCTTCGTCGTCATCCACGTGGCCCACGTGCCGCCGACCGCGGACACGGGGCTCGCCGCCTGCGAGCTCGCCGAGGTGCCCGCGGGCGAGTGCCTCCCGTCGAGCGGCGACGAAGACGCCAACGGCCTCATCGCGCTCATCAAGACGCTCGATCTGAGCGCGGTGCTCGCGAAGCTCCCCGCGCTCTCGGCCTGGAGCGTCGACAACGGCGGCCCGGCCATGGACCTCGAGCACGTCGCGGTCGCCGGCTGGTCGGCGGGGTCGCGCGGGCCGACCGTGCTGCGCGGGGCGGAGATCTTCCCGTCCCCGGGCGCGCCGCGGTTCACCCGGCCGATCGCGCCGATCGCCGCCGTGATGATGCTGAGCCCGACGGGGCCCGGGTTCGGCGGCTACTTCGACGACGGCGCGGGCGACACCTCCTGGGACGCCCTCCTCGCGCCGACGCTGATGATCACGGGGGCGAACGACGTGAAGCCCACGAAGCCCGGTCTGAACGGCCCCGTGCGGCGGGTGGGCTTCGACGCGCAGCCGGCCGACGGGGACCGCTTCCTCCTCTACTCGGACCTGCCGGTCGGGGTCGGCGGCCACCCGACCTTCAACCTCGAGGACGCGGCGTCGAGCGACGCGCGGCTCGTGCGCCTCTCGCGCGCCATCTCGGCGACCGCCCTCGCCTACTTCGACGCCGAGCTCCGCGACGACGCCGCCGCGCGCGCCTGGCTCGCGACCGACAACGCCCGCGTGCTCGCGGGCGACGCCTCGTGGGAGTCCCGATGATGCGTCGCGCTCGGACGACGGTGGAGGTCCTCGTGGCGCTGCTCGCGGCCGCGGCCGCCGCGAGCGCGTGCGGCGGCGGGAGCGGAGGCGGCGTGGCGGACGCGCTCGCGGACGGCGAGGACACCGCCGCCGACGGCCTCGTCGGCGACACCGGCGGCGACGACACCGCCGCGCCCGCGGCCGGCGCCTACGTGCCGCCGAACGACGGCGCCTGGGAGACGATCGACCCGGCGGCGGCGGGCTTCTCGGCGAGCGGGCTCGAGGCCCTGCGCGCGGTGGTCGAGGAGAACCACTCGAGCTCGTTCATGCTGCTCATGGACGGGCGCATCGTGGCGGAGTGGTACTTCATGGGCGCGTCCGAGGCGACGCGGACGGACGTGGCGTCGGTCCAGAAGAGCATCACGGGGACGCTCGTCGGCCTCGCGCGCGACCGAGGCCTCCTCGACCTCGACGACGCCGTGTCGGACTACCTCCCCGAGGGGTGGTCGAACGCCGCGCCGGCGGACGAGGCGAAGATCACGCTCCGGCACCTGATGACGCACTCGAGCGGGCTCTCGCCGCAGACGCTCGCGAAGGTCGCCGAGCCGGGGGCCGTGTTCGACTACAACACGAACGCCTACCAGAAGCTCCGGCTCGTGCTCGAGGCGGCCTCGGGGTTGGACATCAACGCGCTCTCGCGGGCGTGGCTCTTCGACGCCATCGGCGTCGGCGGCTCCTGGGTCGTGCGGGACGGCACGCTCGACCCCACCGGCGCGACCATCTGGGGCCTCCAGCTGAGCGCCCGGGACATGGCGCGCTTCGGGCTCTTCGCGCAGCGGCGCGGCGCGTGGGGCGACGCGCAGATAACCGCCGCGGGCTGGTTCGACGAGGCGTGGACGCCGTCGGCGGCGAAGGGGGACTACGGCCTCCTCTGGTGGC
Organism: Deltaproteobacteria bacterium; assembly: GCA_020632715.1. Taxonomy (GTDB): domain Bacteria; phylum Myxococcota_A; class UBA9042; order PHBI01; family PHBI01; genus JACKFA01. Next base: position 129,261 of record JACKFA010000010.1, on the reverse strand, counting down.
TCCAGGGGCGCGGGACCCTGCGCGGCAAGGCCCCGCTCGACCTGGTCTCGGCGCTCGGCTCGCGCGACCAGAAGATCTACGTGAGCCCGAGCCTGAAGGCGGTCGTGACGCGCCAGGGTCTGGCGGCGGGCACGGAGTCCGAGGCCGAGTCGAACTTCGACATCGTGCTCCTCGGGGCGGTCGCGGCGGCCTTCGCGAACTGATCTCGGCGCTCGGTGACACGGCGCGCCGGGCCCGGGGCGTGAGCGCCCAGCCGGCCACCTGGGCGCTCGTCCCGCGTTTTGCCCGGCTCGAACGCCCCGTCGGTGTGGGCCAGATCGCACAAGACCCTGCTGGACACGGCGCATCCTACCGGCATAGCGTCGATGTCTCTGCATCATCGCGGCGCGGCCCAGCGCCCTGAGCAAACGTACCCAGCCTCGTGAGCCAGGAGCTCGCATGGACACCTCGCTCGTCGAACGGCGGCCCCGGCTCGCCGCGACCCTCGTGCGCGCGCTCGCCATCACGCTCACGCTGGTCGCTGCGGCGCCCTCGGCGCGCGCCTCGCGCGGCGCCCCCGAGCAGCTCATCCCCGACGCGACGCCCATCCCGACGAGCACGCTCTGGACCTCCGTGTCGACTTTCCTCTCGTACTACCTCGTCGGGTTCGACAACATCACGTCGACCGCGACCAGACCTAATCCGCCGCTCACCGAGCCGCGCCGCTCCAACGTCCTCGACTTCCCGAGCTACGGGCGCGTCGCCGCGTCCGGCCCGCGGGCCGGCGCGCTCCTCCCGGCGGCCGCGAAGACGAGCCCCGCGGGCGCGACGGTCGTGGTCTGGTACCGCAACGCCGGCGGCGACGCCGGGAAGATCCGCGGCTGGAACCCCATCTTCGCCCTCGGCAAGCAGGGCGCGGCCGAGCCCTGGCGCCTGGCGCTCGTCCTCGACCAGGGCGTCCCGGCCGTGTCCCTCAAGCACCGCGACGGGGAGCTCTTCGGGCCGACCGTCGTCCCCCAGGACGGCAACGTCGAGCGCGTCGACGACGGCGGCTGGCACCACATCGCGCTCCGCGTCACGCGCGAGAAGTGCGCGGCCGCCTGCCCCTCCGTGAAGACCCTCACCGGCTACGCCGTGCAGCCCGCGCGCTTCTCCCTCTACGTCGACGGCAAGTGGCGCGGCGACGCCGTCGCCGACACCCCGCTCGACCTCGACAACGTCGTCCTGGGCGAGCTCGACACCCCCGGGCAGACCTACGCGCAGACCAACTTCCGCGCGTCGCCGCCCGCGCTCCGGACGACCGGCCGCCTGAGCGAGTTCGCCGTCTACACGGTGCCCCTCGCCGAGCAGGAGCTCGCCGAGATCCACGACTGGCAGGCGAACGGCTACGTCCTCCAGATCCCCGAGGCCGCGGACGTCACGCCCGTCACGCGCTCGGCGGTCCACGTCGGCGCGGCGTCCCTCTCCGACGCCGACCTCCGCGCGGGCGCGCAGACCGCGCTCGGGCACATGATCACGCCCACGACGCAGTGGACCGCGTTCGCGTGGCTGAAGCCCACGAAGGTCGTGGCGGACGCCTCGCCCGCCACACTCCTCGTGAGCTTCGGCGACGTCGGCGGCGGCGCCCAGGTCGGCCTCCGCGCGTCGGCCACCGGCTACGTCGCCACCTGCACGATCCTCATCGGGAGCACCCCGCAGCCGTCGGCCCGCCTCGCGATGACCGCGCCCGGCACCGTGCTCGACCGCATGCAGCTCCTCGCCCTCCACGTCGACGGCGGGACCATCGCGGTGCGCCAGGACGGCGTGCTCCTCGGCACCCTCACCTGCCCGCTCCTCCCGCGCGCCGGGTCGCAGTCGCTCTACGTGTCGACGGCGGACAGCGAGGTCGCGTGGGCCGGCTACTTCGACCGCGGGCTCACCGCCTCCGACCTCGACGGGCGCGTGGCGCCGGGGCCGCGGATCTGGGAGGGCACGACCACGACCTCGACCGCGACGGCGCCCACCGAGCTCACCGACCGGCCGCAGACGTGGACCCTCCAGGCCGCCGCGGGCGTCGCGATGAAGGGCGGCAGGTACACGAACGCCTCGGCCTCGACGACGCTGCCGTTCGGCCTCCGGACGGCCTTCCCCGTCGGCTCGGTGCTCGCCGGCGACAAGGCCCCGTTCACGGTCGCGATGACCGTGACCATCCCCTTCCCCGAGCGCGACCCGCAGAACCCGCTCTCCGCGCTCACGCTCCAGCGCCGCGTGCTCCTCGCCTGGCGCGAGCCCACGACGAGCTACGAGCCGGACTTCCGGCTCCTCGCCGATTGCGTCCCGCCCGAGGGGGCGACCTTCGCGTTCGTCACGGGCTGCGTGCTGAGGATCGAGTTCGGCGCGGACGCGACGCACACCGGCAAGGTGTGGACCGGCCCCTACCTCGCCTACGGGCAGACCTACGACCTCGTCGTCACCTCGCCCGTGACGCGCACGATCCCCTCGGCGCCGTGGCGGAACGACGCGCCCATCACGCGGACGGAGCCGCTGCTCGTCGTCGACGGGCACACCGCGTCGACCTACGCGACGCTCCAGAACCAGAAGCATCAGGGGGAGCCGCAGAACCTGCGCGAGACGGGCACGAGCCCGATGACCTCGACGCGCACCACGCCGGGCGCCGGGACGTGGAACTTCGGGCCCGGGATCAACGGCGCGCTCTACCAGGCGGCGGGCGGCGCCCCGTGGGGGGCCGTCTACGAGGTCGTCATCACCGACCCGCGCGTCTACTCGTACGTCTACGACGACGTCGAGTCCGTCCCGCTCTCCCGCGCGGCCCGCTGCGGCGCCGCCGGGCGCACCTCCCTCGACCCGGCCCCCGCCTTCGAGGGGGACTACTGCGCCGAGTGCGCGACCGGGTACTGGGCCATCGGCGGCTCGACCGCGACCGTGCGCGACTGCCGCGAGGGCGTGGCCTTCAGCCTCGCCTGCGCCGCCGACTACGAGTGCTTCGGCGGCGCGCGCTGCTACGCGGGGCGCTGCCTCACGACGGACCGGGGCGAGGCCGACACCGAGTGCGGCGAGCTCAAGCGCGTGAGCGTCGCCGAGGGGGGCTCCTGGCGCTGCGGCGGCTGCGTCGCCGGGATGACGCCGCTCCCGAACACGGGCGCCGACGCGGAGGACTGGAACTACGCCTGCGGCTGGCAGCCGGACAAGGAGCCCGGCGACGCCTGCACCGCGGACGCCCAGTGCACGACGAACAAGTGCCTGCCGGCGCGCACGGACGCGCGGACCCTGAGCCGCGTCGAGTTCCGCGTGGACACCGTCAGCGAGACCTGGACGGACAGCCAGAAGACCTGCAGCACCGCGACGTGCACGTCGACGAAGCAGGTCCCGACGCCGTCCTATCAGACGGTCACGTGGTCCGCGCCGGCCGAGTGCGCGGAGACCGTGGACACCGGCGCGCAAGCGTGCGCGCAGCGGGCGGTGCCGCAGACGACGACCACGTCGACGGCCCCCGACGGCTCGCTGCTGACGGCCGTCGAGTGCAAGGACGGCCCCGGCGACGCGTGCCTCCCGGGCTTCACGCGCGAGTACCGCGTGATGTCGCCGAACGCGTGCGCGGCGATGCTCCGCGACGCGGCCACCTACGACGTCGTGGGCGAGTGCGACGCCTGGTACGACCACAACATCTTCAAGAGCAGCTACGGCTGCAACAAGGTCGAGACGAAGCACTTCGTCTCGAGCAAGCGCAACGACGCCCTGCGCCAGACGGACTGGCTGGGCTTCACGCCCGCCACGCTGAAGCTCGCCGTCCTCGGCGAGACGAGCGCCTTCGAGACGCGGGACGTGAAGCGCCTCCGGGACGCGGGCATCGGCCAGACGCTCATCGACTTCGCCGCCGCCGACATCACGACCAAGAACGCGATGGTGAGGAAGTATGGGGACTTCCTGCCGCTCTCGACCTGCGGCAGGCGCACCACGGCCTCGCCGTCACCGTGCGGCGGGTACCTCCAGGTGCCGTGCCTGAGCTACCCACCGCAGCGGACGCCGAGCGCGTACGAGCAGCCGGGCAACGCTCGCGTCTGCGAGCCGGTGCTGCAGGAGAACGACGCGCCGTGCCCGCCGCCGGGCGCCGCCGTGACGGGGCGCCCGCCGTCCGCGTTCTGTGAGTCGCTCTTCTGCGACACGCGCGCGTCCCAGACCTGCCAGGACGGCGGCCCGACGCTCACGCGCTCGACCGGCAAGTCGGGCGACAAGCAGCGCGAGGGCAAGTCGTCCGTGAAGTTCGGGATCGTCCGCGTCGACGACACGCGCGTGAAGGTGCGCGAGGGGCAGTCGCTCGGCGACGAGGACCCGCAGTACATCGCGGACATGTCGATGTCCTACGTGCCGTGCATCCTCGGGCGGCGCTTCCCCGACGTGAACCTCCTCGACCTCATCCTCCACGTCGACCGAAGCGAGGCCGACTGCGCCGAGAACACGTTCACGACCAAGGTCATCGGGTTCGACCTGCCGACGAAGCCCCCGACGCCGCCCTTCGGGAGCTGCTCGACGAGCGTCGCCATCGGCAACAACGGGCGCCTGTGCGCGAAGGCCGGCTGCGAGGCGCCGTCGTTCACGGACCTCGAGGTCCTGAACAACTGGCAGTCGCTCCTCCCGACGGTGAAGGCCTGCATCCCGCTCGAGGACCTCGGGGTGAAGCTCCCCGAGAAGAAGAAGACCTTCTACGAGGCGGTCGTGCCGATCCGCGTGAGCATCGGCCTCTTCATCGACGCGTGCATCACGCTCACGACCGGGTTCGCCGATAGCGGCCTCCCGCAGGTCGAGGTCACGCCGAAGTTCGAGGTGGGCGTCGAGGCCAAGGGCGGCATCGGCGTCGGCGACGACTTCAGCCAGAACGCGGGCAGCCAGAAGAGCCTCTTCGAGGCGTCCGTCGGCGTGAAGATCGAGCTCATCATCGTCGGGATCTCGTTCCCGATCCGCTGGGGCATGGACCTGAGCCCGGTCATCAGCGCCGGGCGGCTCGTCCCCGGCCTCTTCAAGCTCGAGGTGAAGCAGACCATCTCGCTCGTGCTCGAGATCCTCGGCGGCTGGATGGGGCTCTACGCCGAGCTCGCCCTCGGCCCGTTCGGCGTCGAGTGGGAGCTCCAGCTCTTCAGCTGGACCGGCTTCAGCTTCAGCTTCGATCTCTCCGAGGAGACGCTCGGGAGCTGGACCCTCGACTTCGAGGCCGAGGTGAACAAGTACCTCGGCGCGCTCAACACCCAGGTCCCCACGCCGAACTGCGCGGCGTGCACGCAGTAGGACGGTCACACCATGACGCTACGACACCGCCGCGCGGCCGCCGTCGGCCTCGGCGCGGCCGCCATCCTCGGCCTCGTGTGGCTCGCCCTCCCCGGCGACGACGCGTCGCCGCCTGCCCCCGAGGCGCGCCCCACCGCGACGAGCGAGGCCGCGCCTGCGTCCGCGCCTGGTACGACGCCTGGGGCGCCGGTCGCGACGTCGTCCGTCGCGGCGGCCGCGCAGCGCCCCGAGGTGCGCCTCGCGGGCCGCTACGCGTTCGACTACGCGCTCGACTTCACGATCGAGAAGGGTGAGCTCCACGACTTCCCGACGCGCTCGAAGCTCGCCGTCACCGGCACACTCGTCCTCACCGACGGCGCGGACGGCTGGCTCCACGGGCACCTCGAGGCGCCGACCGTCATCGGCGACCGGCCGCTCGTGAAGCAGGCGCAGCTCGACCCCGACGCCCCGGCTGCCGGCGCGGACCGCGCCTTCGCCGTGCGCCTCGACGCGCGCGGGCAGATCGTCGAGCGCCGCTTCGACCGCGCGACGCCGCTCGGCGTGCGGAACGTCCTCGGCACGCTCTTCGGGGCGCTGCAGGTCGTGGCGCCCGAGGAGGGCGACGCGGTCGCCGAGACCGGCTGGTCGACGCGCGAGGCGATGATGGACGGCCCGGCGGAGGCCGACTACCGCGTGACGCGCGCCGGGCTCGACAAGACGTGGCGCACCGTCACGCGCGACCCGTCCGCGCAGGCGAGCGACCCGGACCTCGCGAGCTCCCGCGCCCACAGCGCGCTGACGCTCGCCGGCCCGCGCCTCCAGAAGGTCGCCGCCGACCTGACCCTGCACGCCGACGTCGCCTTCATCGAGGAGGTGCCGCTCACGCTCGGGGCCGTGACCCGCGTCGACCTCCTGCGCGTCGGCGAGCCGACCGAGGCGGACCTGGCGCCCGTCGACGTCGCGGCCCTCGAGGCCCACGGGCCCGTGCTCGCCGACGCGTCCACGACGCCCGGGCCGCGCACCCTCCCGGACCCCGGCACGGACTCGGTCGCCGAGATCCTCGCCGCCGCGAACGCCGCGCACGAGGGCGGCGACGCCGTCGGGCGGCGCTACCAGATGCTGCGCCTCGCGGCGGCCATCCGCACGCAGGAGGGCGCGCTCGCCATCGTCGCGAAGCGTCTCCGCGCGCCCGGGAACGGCGCCGAGTCGCTGCGCACGATGGTCGAGGCGACCGCCGTCGCGGAGACGCCGGAGTCGCAGGAGGCGCTCCGGGCGCTGCTCGCGGACACGAGCGCCCCCGAGGAGGCCCGCCAGAGCGTCGCGATCGCGACCGGCTTCATGGCGAGGCCGTCCGACGGCCTCGTCGACACGATGCTGACGCTGTCGCGCGGGTCGCTCGACCCGGTCGGGAGCGCCACGCTGATGGCGCTCGGGATCCAGGCGAACACGGCGTCGAACGGCTACGAGAGCCCGTCGGCCGCGAGGATCCGCGCCGATCTCCTCGCCCGCGGCGCGCAGCTCCTCGCGCCGCCCGACGCCGACCGCGGCGCTGTCGCCCTGGCCGACGACGCTGTCGCCCCGGCCGACCCGAGCGTCCAGGACACGCGCGACCCGCGGGTCGTCGCGACCTGGCTCTCGGCGCTCGGGAACCTCGGCGGCGCCGACGTCTGGCCGCTCATCGCCCCCTACCTCGAGCACCCCGACGAGCGCGTGCGCTTCGCGGCCGTCGGCGCGACGACCTGGATCCCGGGACGCGACGTGCGCCTCGCGGTCGCCCACCGGATCCAGGCCGAGAGGGCCGAGTGGGTGCGCCGCGCCGCCGTCCGCGCCGCCGGCAACCTCTCGCAGACCGCGATGGAGGAGCCCGTCATCCGCGCCATGCAGGAGGACGAGAGCCCCGCCGTCCGCATCGAGGCGGCGCGCGTCCTCGCGGTCTGGGGCGTCGAGAGCCCCGGCCTGAACGAGCTCGTCGCGACCGCGGCGGCCCGCGAGGTCGACCCGACCGCGCGCGACATCATGCAGGGCCTGAAGCCCGAGCTCCTCGCGAAGCCAGGCGAGGATCCGTCGGCCCCGGCGACCGCGCCGGGCGGCGGGACGACGACCACCGGAGGTCAACCGTGAGGGGAGCGCTCACCATGTCGCGCGTCGTCGCGCTCACCGCCTTCGCCGTGCTCCTGGGCGCGAGCGTCGCGGGCTGCACGACGAAGACCGTCTGCTCGCCGCCGACGGTCGAGAAGGACGGCGTCTGCGTCGCCGAGAACGCGGTCGTCTGCGGGACCGGCACCGTCCTCCAGAACGGCGTCTGCGTGCCCGAGGACCAGGCCTGCGCCCCCACCTGCAGCGGGCGCGAGTGCGGCCCCGACGGCTGCGGCGGCACCTGCGGGACCTGCGGCGACGACGAGCTCTGCGGGCTCGACGGCACCTGCCGGCCGCCCACGTGCGACCCCGACTGCAGCCAGAAGCAGTGCGGCAGCGACGGCTGCGGCGGGCGCTGCGGCGAGTGCACCGACCCGGCCTTCCCGACCTGCGACGAGGACACCTTCACGTGCCTCGCCGCCTGCGTCCCGGACTGCCGCCACAAGGCGTGCGGCGACGACGGCTGCGGCGGGACCTGCGGGTCCTGCGACGGCGGCGAGACCTGCTCGGCCGTGGGCTCGTGCGTGCCGAGCGCTTGGACCTGCGACGGCGCCCGCTACGCCGCGCGCGACCAGTGCGACTGCGGCTGCGGCGCCCCCGATCCCGACTGCGCCTTCGCGACGCTCGCGACGGTCGGCTGCGACCCGCTGAACCGCTGCGTCGACGGCGCCTGCGAGCCGCTCGTGCCGGCCGCGTGGACGTGCCCGCCGCTCGCCTACGACGACGGCATCACCTGCGACTGCGGCTGCGGGATCCCCGACCCCGACTGCGCCGACCTCGCGCTCACCGTCATCGGCTGCCCGGGGAGCGACCGCTGCACCGGCGACTCCGCGACCTGCGCCGCCTGCGTCGCCGCCTGCGACGGGCGCGTCTGCGGCCCGGACGGCTGCGGCGGCACCTGCGGCGCCTGCGGCCCGAGCCCCGTCGACCCGACCTTCCCGCTCGCGTGCGTCGACGGCGCCTGCGTCGAGGGCTGCGCCCCGACCCCGCGCGCCTGTGAGACGGCCGTCTGCGGCGACGACGGCTGCGGCGGATCCTGCGGCACGTGCCCGGGCAACACGGCCTGCCTCGGCGGCCAGTGCGTCCCGGCGCCCGGCTTCAGCTGCGAAGGCTTCTGCAAGACCTCCGCCCCCGCCGGCTGCGGCTGCGACGAGGCGTGCGTCGGCCACGGCGACTGCTGCCCCGACTTCGTCGCCCTCTGCGGCTGCGAGCCGAGCTGCAGCGGGCGCGTCTGCGGCGACGACGGCTGCGGCGGGAGCTGCGGCACCTGCGCGAACGCGGCGACGCCCTACTGCGACGCGGACGGCGCCTGCCAGGCGACGTGCACGCCGATCTGCAAGCCCGGCAACGAGTGCGGCGACGACGGCTGCGGCGGCGTCTGCGGCACCTGCGGCGCCGGCGAGAGCTGCAGCGACGAGGGGCGCTGCGTCCCGCCGACCTGGCTCTGCGCGGACTTCTACTTCGGCGAGGGCGGCGTCTGCGACTGCGGCTGCGGCGCCGTCGACCCGGACTGCGCGACCATCGGCCTCACGAGCGGCTGCCCGCTCGGCGCGCAGTGCGACGACGCGACCGGCTTCTGCGACCTCTCCTTCTGCACGGCGAGCAGCGACTGCACGCCGCCGACCTGGTGCGTCGGCCACTTCGTCGCCGGCGAGGCCCGCCTGCGCGGCGTCTGCCTCGCCCCCGACCCGGCCGGCGGCGCGCAGAACGCGCCGTGCGCGAGCGACTACGGCTGCGCGACGGGGCTCTGCGTCGGCGGCACCTGCCGCGAGCACTGCAGCCGCGACGCGGACTGCGCGACCAGCGACAGCTGCATCGGGCTCGCGCTCGTCGAGCCGCTGACCCTCGCCCCCGAGGGGGTCGTGGCCGTGTGCGACCACGAGGCCGAGGTCGGCGTCGGGTGCGCGGGCCAGGCGGCCTGCGCGCAGGGCGAGACCTGCCTCGCGCTCATCGACCCGGCGACGCTCCAGCCGAGCTACCGCTGCGGCGTCGTCCCGGGCGGCCCGAAGGGCGAGCTCGGCTTCTGCGACGCCACGCCCGACTGCGCGGTCGGGCTCGTCTGCGCCGAGGGCCGCTGCATGCGCGCGTGCCCGGCCGGCCAGGCCGACTGCCCCCAGGCGAGCACCTGCGGCACCGCCGTCCTCCACGGCGGCGCCTCGGTGAACGCGAGCGACGACGTGCTGGCCGACGTCTGCGTCCCGGACTGAAGGAGACCTCCCGAATGAAGCGGAACGTAGCGACGAACATCGCGCTCGCGGCGCTCGCCCTCCTCGGCCCGGCGCTCTTCGCGGCCCCCGGCTGCGAGAGCGAGGAGGCCGGGAAGTGCGGCGCGGGCACGGTCGAGGCGGCCGACGGCAGCTGCACCCCGGAGACCGCGACCTGCGGCCAGGGCACCCACCTCGAGGGGGCGACCTGCGTGAAGGACGACGAGGCCGACACGACCGAGTCCGACGTGGAGCAGGTCGACGTGCCGATCGTCACGGACCCCGACGCCGTCGGCTTCCAGCCCGACGCCGAGTGCGTCCCCAACTGCGACGGGCGCGCCTGCGGCAGCGACGGCTGCGGCGGGAGCTGCGGCACCTGCAGCGCGGGCGCCTGCAACACCGCCGGCGCCTGCGTCGCGGCCGGCTGGACCTGCGACGCCGACCGCTTCGGCGACCACCAGGTCTGCGACTGCGAGTGCGGCGCGGCCGACCCCGACTGCGCGTCGCCCGGGCTCCTCGTCCTCGGCTGCGAGTCCGGGGAGATCTGCAGCGCCACCGGCGTCTGCGCCACCTGCGCGCCGCGCTGCGACGGCGTCAGCTGCGGCGACGACGGCTGCGGCGGCAGCTGCGGCCGCTGCCTCGACCCGGCCAACCCGTACTGCACGGACGGCGCCTGCGTCGCCGCCTGCGTCCCCGACTGCGACGGCCACGACTGCGGCCCCGACGGCTGCGGCGGCGAGTGCGGCGTCTGCGGCGTCGGCACCTACTGCGTCCTCGACAAGTGCCTCGCCCTCGACCCGGCGCTCTCCTGCGACGGGCGCTGCGGCGACACCGCGCCCGGCGGCTGCAGCTGCAAGGACGGCTGCGGCGGCGGCCGCTGCTGCGGCGACTTCGCCTCCGCCTGCGACTGCATCCCGCGCTGCGACGGCAAGACCTGCGGCCCGGACGGCTGCGGCGGGAGCTGCGGCACCTGCGCGGTCGGCGCCGATTGCGTCGACGGCAACTGCGTCGACGACCCCTGCGACCCCAACCCCTGCCTCCACGGCACCTGCGGCGCGGGCGGCGCGTGCGCCTGCGACCTCGGCTACGCGGGCGACACCTGCGGCGAGTGCGCCACGGGCTACGTGGACTTCCCGGCGTGCACCTACGACGCGTGTCAGAACGTCGACTGCCGCGTCGGGAGCTGCAACCAGACGACCGGCCGCTGCGACTGCCCGCCGGGCGTCGGCGGCGCCTTCTGCGACGCCTGCCTCGACCCGACCCGCGCCTACCCGGGCTGCACCGAGCCGCTCGACCCGTGCAGCGCCAACCGCTGCAACGACCACGGCGTCTGCGGCCCGACCGGCGCCTGCGTCTGCCGCGCCGGCTTCACCGGCCCCGCGTGCGACACCTGCGCGAGCAGCGGCCATACCTACCCGAGCTGCAGCGGCCCAGCCGACCCGTGCGCCGGCGTCGACTGCGGCGCCCACGGCGTGTGCGCGCCGGCCTTCGGCGTGTGCTCGTGCGACACCGGCTTCACCGGCGACGCCTGCGAGCTCTGCGCGCGCCCGGGCGACGCCTTCCCCGCCTGTCATCCGTGCCTCGACGACGGCGAGTGCGGCGCCGGCGGCGGCGAGTGCACCGCCGGGACCTGCGGCCCGGACAACGTCTGCCGCGTGCTCCCCGTGGCCGACGGCACGCCCTGCTTCGAGGGCACCTGCGTCGGCGGCGCGTGCGGCTTCTGCGGCAGCGACGGCGACTGCGACGACCACGACGGCTGCACCGTCGACCACTGCGAGCGCGAGACCGGCAGCTGCTTCTACGACCGCTGCGACACGGCGCTCGTCGGCTGGAACTTCCACGTCGACGTCCCCGCCACGGCGACGGCGGCGTCGCCCTACACGTTCGGCATCGACGGCTGGGACGGCGAGGTGTCGTTCAGCCGCACGGGCAACGGGAGCCTCATCCAGGGCTCGTACCCGCCCATCGACGACGGCAGCTTCGACACGGCCCTCGGCGACGGCACGACGGTCGCGTGGCGCGGCGCGGTGCCGTTCCTCGACGTGCTCCCCGGCTCCGAGACCGAGCTCGTCACGGGCAGCGTGACCTTCGCCTTCAGCGCCCCGGCGAGCGCGCGCGGGCCGCGCTGGCACGTCGTCCTCGCCGTCGGCGGCACGGGCGGGGCCGCCGGCGAAGGCCCGACCACGATCACCTGCGACCAGCCCCTCCAGCCCTACGGCGCCGTCGACGTCTTCGGCAACGGCCACTACGTCCGCTTCCAGGCGCCGTCGACGCTCGTCGGCTCGGGCGACGGGGTCGACAACATCAGCTTCTTCCTGCTCCCGAGCGCCGCGACGCGGCTCTCGTGCACCATCACCACGGCCGGCTCCGTCCCCGATCCGCACGGCTACGCGGTCGGCATGGTGGACCTCGCGGCCTCCGTCTGTCAGGGCGCGGGCGACGACGCGACGTGCGTCGGGCCGCGCTGCGGCGACGGCATCCAGGACGCCGCCGAGGGCTGCGACGACGGCGGCACGCTCGCGGGCGACGGCTGCTCGGCGGCGTGCCAGGTGGAGGGCGGCGGCACCTGCGAGACGCCGGTCGTCACGTCGACCTGCGAGGGCGCCCCGTGCGGCGCGTTCGGCGGCAGCTGCTGCGCCGGCGGCACGTGCGACCTCGCGGCGCTGAGCTGCAACGCGGCGAACCACTGCCAGTGCCCGCCGGATAAGGGGGTCCTCTGCGGCAACGTCTGCTGCGACGCCGGAGACCTCTGCCAGGCGGGGAGCTGCGTGACGCCTGCGCCGACGTGCCTCACGTTCGCTACGACCGCGCGCGGCACGTGCACCTCGGGCAGCTGCCCGGCGTCGTGCAAGGCGCAGCTCCAGGCGAACCCGGCGTCGCTCAGCGGCGTCTACATGATCCAGCCGACCCCGGCGCAGCCGCCGTTCCCGGCGCGCTGCGACATGGCGCTCGACGGCGGCGGCTGGACGCTCGTCGGCTACGAGGCCGCGGGCGCCCCGGGCACGGGCTCGTTCGCGCTCCAGACGGGGGCCCTCGCGAGCCTCTGGCTCGAGAGCGGGACGGCGCAGTCGCTGGCCGACGGCAGCGCGACCGGCTTCATCGGGCCGCGTCTGTCGTTCTCGCGCGGCGACTACACGCACCTGCGCCTCAACTGGTGCGATCCCGGCGTCGGCTCGAACTTCTACCAGTCGTTCAAGACGAGCGAGGAGATCTTCGCCGACGCCCAGCGCGCCGCGAACGGCACGATCGTGCTGTCCGAGTTCCAGAGCAACGACGCGCTCCTGAACCAGCAGGTCGCGACCCCGGACAGCGCCCGCTTCTGCCGCGCGCGGACGAGCACGATCCGCCCCGGCGACACCAGCTGGGGCGTCAAGGGCGCGAACGAGGCGAACTTCGACTGCGGCTGCAACAGCGGCGGCTGGGCCGGGGTCGGCTCGTACTACGGCGGCGCCGAGAACTGCACGCTCTGCGACTGCTACGGCGGTGGCTGGTCCGGCACCGCCGGGAACGGCGTCCAGAAGGGCGGCATCAACAAGCACACCTTCTACCTCTGGGTGCGCTAGCTCGCCCGCTCAGCCGCCGACGAACGCTTCGGCCTCGATCTCGACCCGCCAGCGCGGGTCGAGGAGCGCCGCCACGACGCCGCGAGCGCCCGACACATCACCCGGCGAGCTCTCGTCGTCCACCGGCTCGAGATCAGAGCGAGAACGTCACCGCGTTCCCGGTCTCCACCTCGAGGCGCACCGTCCCGAACACGTCGTGCTGCACGATCAGGTGCCCCGTCGTCTCGTCGAGGAACATGGGGTTGTGGTTCATACAGCACGTGAAGAGCGGCCCCGACACGCACTCGTACCCCTCGCGCGACGAGTTCGCGCACGTGAGCGTCGCCGCCCAGCGGTTCGCCGGCTGCTCGTCGAAGTGGTACGCCACGATGTTGTTCGCCCCGCCGCCGGTCCCGCCGAGCCACGTCACGTCGCGCGCCGCGTCGTAGATGATCCAGTCGTCCGCGAGGCCCGACGCGAACGTCCGCGTCCGCCAGCCGTTCGCCGGGTCGAGCTCGTACATGTGGTTGAAGTTGTCGATGGCCCAGAGCTTGTCCTTCACCCACCCGAACGCGCGGAACGCGACGCCCGGCTGCGGCGCCGCCCCCGACCCGATGTCCTGCCCATAGAAGGCGTTCTCGGCCCCCGCGCTCGCGCGGCGCACCCACGTGCACTCCGACCCGTCCTTCTTGACGCGGATGATGCCGATGGGCGTGATGTGGGCCGCCGCCCCGTTCGCGATGACCGACAGGAGGAAGTCGCCGCTCGGCTCGATGGCGAACCCGCGCTCCATCACCTGCACCACGCGACGCCCGCCGGGCGCCGTCGAGCCGTTCGAGCACTGCGCGTGGGCCGGGTCGTTCTGCTCCGGGCTCAAGACGAGGTCCTCTTTCCAGAGGACGGTCATCGCCCCCGTCGCGCGGTCGACGCGCACGATCTGCGCGTTGTTGAGCACGTTGCGCACCCACGCGTAGAGGTAGCCGTCCGGGCCGAGCGCCAGGTTCTGCACCTCGGGCAGGTAGGGGGTCATCCCCGAGCCGTACACGGTCCCGCCGAACTCGTCGGGCCAGAGCCCCGCGACGATGCGGCGCGCGCCGGTGTCCGCGTCGACCTCCATGATCGCCCCGATGTACGAGTCCGACGGGTTCGTGTAGCCGATGCCGAGGTAGATCTTCCGCGTCGCCTGGTCCATGACGCCGGTCAGGACCCGCGGCAGGTTCGCCGCGATGTCGTGGACGCGCGGCCCGCTGCCGTAAGCGAAGCCCCGCTCCGCCGCCGAGCTCGGGCGCTGGCAGAGGCCGAGCTCGCCGCCCGCGAGGCGGTTCTCGCCGCAGCGACAGTCCGCGACGAGCTGCGTCTGCCCCGCGTAGTGCGAGAAGTCCGGGTCGCACGAGTCCGCCCAGTACGGCGAGGTCTCGTCGGCCACGGTCGACCGGCAGAGGGACCCGCCCTCGGTGTTCGTGCACCAGGCGCCGCAGCCGCCCTGGTCCGGGAGGTCGCACTCGTCGATGTCGCTGCACGCCACGTTCTCGGGTCGCGCGTGCTCGTAGCCCGGGTTGCACTCGCACGTGATGGGGCTCCCCGCCGAGACGCGCGTGCAGCGGCCGGCCGCCGTCTCCTCCGGGAAGCAGGCGTAGCCGTCGCCGAAGTAGCCGGCGTCGCAGGCGCAGACGTCGCCCGCGCCGCAGCTCGCGTGCGCACCGCACGCCGGCGAGCACGGGACGCCAACCCGCGTGCAGGTCGTGCCGTCGCCGGTGTAGTTGAGATTGCACTCGCACACCGCCCCCGCCGCGTAGAGCTGGCAGTGCGCGTTCGCGCCGCAGGTGAGGTCGGCGCAGGTGAGCGCCACCTCCGCGCAGCCGATGACGTTGCGCGGCTGCGCGTAGCCCGCGTCACAGGTGCACACGATGCCCGTCGCCGTGTCCGCGCACACGCCGTGGTCGACGACCGCCTCGTAGCACGCGCTCGCGCTCACGCCGGGGCTCCCGACGTAGCCCTCGTCGCAGTCGCAGTACGCGCTCCCGCCGACGTCCCGGCAGGTCGAGCTCGCCGGGCAGTAGTCGGGGTCGCACGGGTCGTAGCTCGAGGTCTCCGCGGCGGGCTCGCAGGCCGCCACCATCGCGAGGGCGACCGAGCAGAGGGCGAGCGGGAGCGCTCGCGTCAGCGACACGTTGGTCATGGCAGATCTCTCCTGGGAGGGCCGGGTGGCTCGGGGTCAGCCCAACCTACGGCCGCGCCGGCGCCCCCTCAACGGCGATCCACCCGAGGTAAGAAGCGGGAAGGGAGCCACGGCTGCGGCGCGGACGCGCCCCGGGTCGCGCAGAGCGCCGCCTCGAGCGCGATCCCCCAGGCGCGCTCGAGGTCCTCGGGCAGGCGCGGCTCGGTGAGCGCGCGGACCACGCATTGATGGCCCGGAGGACGCAGCTCGCTGTGCTCCGCGCTCGGCTACGCCCAACGCCCAGAAGGACGCCCTCATGAGGGGCTGCGACGACCGCTGCCTCGGAGAGCCTCGAACCAATCATCAGAGGTCACGACCGCCCTACCCCAGGCCTCGATGATGTCGCCATCGCTGCTGCAGCGCTGAAGATACGACAGCACCGCCGCCCGCTGGGGCTGCGTGAGCCCGTCGAGGCGGCGGTGATCGGCCTCGACCGATCCCCGCCACGATCCGACGTCCAGAATCTTCTCGAGCGTGCCGGGTTCCCTCGGAAGCGGCGAAGGATCCGCGTCGAGCTCCTCGAGATGCCGCAACATCGCGACGCGCATACGCTCGCGAAAGTCGGCCCCCGCGGCCGAGTGGAGCGGCCCGGACGAGCAGGACTCGCCAGGTACGAACGCTGAATCAATCAGGGCGCGCACAGCCGACGAGGAGGGACGCGCTTGCGGGGGCCAGAAGACATCGAACCACGCGAAGTCCTCGGCGTCATCGCGTGTCCCGTCCCGCGCGTCGAAGGCGACGACGCGTTCCCAAGCCTCGACGATGTCCACCTGCTCTGAGGAGGCGGAGACCTCGACGAAGTGGGCGATCGCGAGGCGCTGCCGAGGCGTCAGGAGACGCATTCGCGAGGCGGTCGAGGCGCGGCGGCGATCGTACCGCCCGGGTCTCAATGTCCAGTCGAGCAAGTTGTCGTAGACCGAGGGATATTCGCGGGCAGGCCGACGACGCCGTCCTGGCTCCCAGTGGGCGTCGACCTCGAGCTCGTGGCGAAGACGGCCCGTCATGACGGCGGGCAGGTAATAGCGAAGTCCTTGCGCGTCCAGCCAGCTCATCGCCGACGGACAGTCCTTCAGGTGTGATTCCGGGAGGTCCTGCCATCGGCCGAGGTGATCTCGGCTCTGGTCGTAGTCTTCACCATGGTCGCACCCCTGCGCTTGGTACAGGGTCCTGTGATCGACATCAGGGGGTGGGACGCCGTCGAAGGCCGTATCGATCTCGTGCATGACATAGCGACGAAGGCGCGCCGACTCGCCGCCCGTGAGGTCTGTCGGGTTGCCCTCGAGGTCGACGAGCGAGGGGTCGACGGCTGGCGCGCACGGCTCGTCGACGCCGGCCGTCTCGCGATTGGCCAACAACATCAATTCCTTCAGCGTCACGGCTCACCTCGGGTGTTCGGGACGGAGGAGGGGCTCGCCCCCTGAGCGATCACAGAGCCCAGGGGGCCGCACACCCTCTCCGGCCCAGCCAAATCGCGCCTTGTAACGACAACGCGGATGGTCAGGCTGTCAAGGGTCGAGGTCCGAGTCCGCCTCGACGGCGTCGGGCGTGCCCCGCATGTTCTGCGCTTACGGCTTCTTGTAGACGACGCGGTCGCCTGTGACCTCCCAACAGCTGAGGTCGTAGGTCTCGCGGGTCTCGAGGATACCGTCGTCGTCATAGTCGTGGCGAATGCCGTCGATGGCGCCGCGCGCGTCGCGAACGACGGCCATGCGACGTGGTGGCATCTCCACGTCGGTGAGGGTCATGACCCGCGTCGCCATGCGACCGGCGACGTATGTGTATTCCCGCGTCGCGACGAGCTTGCCGTCCTTCCTGCTCTCGTACCGGATGGGATTGCCTGCGTCGTCGCAGGTACCGCGGCTCACGTTGGCTCCCTTTGCGGTGGGCACCTCCGCCACCCACGCTCGACACGCCCAGTCATCCGACCAGGTGTAGCGTGTCTCGCTCGACGTGCCGTCGCGATACGACTCGACGCTATGCGTCATGTCTCCCGCCTCGTCGTATGTCTCCGTCCAGGTCAGGTCGGGTTTCGCGCCGGGATCATCGCTCTCCCACATCTGCCAGGAGCTCGTGCGCCCATCGTCGGACCAGGTCACGACCTGACGCATCATCACCTTGCCGTCGAGCGTCCGTGTCGAGCCGAGCTCGCGACCCTGCGCGTCGAACGCGAAGACGGTCACCTCGTCTCCTTGGGTGCTGCGGCATGGCGCGACGAAGTCGCAAGTCGCGAATTTGCAGGTCGCCCCGTCGATGCAGTCGCTATTGCGGCGACAAGGGTCACCGATACCCCGGTCGCCCTTGCCCAGGCTCGGTGAGTGACAGGCAATCAGCAGAAGAAGTGCCGCAATCGACATGAACGCGTACTTTCCGGACATCCCGACCTCATTGGCTTCACTGGCGGCCGCGACCGAAGGCGACACAGGGTATGGACCCCTCGCGCCGTCCGCTAGCAGCGCTCGGGGAAATTCGGACCGAGCCAGGCGCGGCGTCGTGGTCGCAGGTGGCTACGCGAGGCGGGAGCGTACCCGAGGTACGTGACCGACGAGCGGAGCCGCCTGAGACCACAAGAGCAAGCCTGGCGACGGGAGAATCAGCCGCCGACGACGATCGCCTCGGCCTCGATCTCGACGCGCCAGCGCGGGTCGAGGAGCGCCGCCACGACGACCATCGTCGCGACGGGCCTCGCGGCGGCGAAGACCTCGCCGTGCGCGGCGCCGACGGCGTCCGCGTCGGCCGGGTCCGTGATGAACATGCGCGTGCGCACCACGTCGTCGGGGCCCGCCCCCACCTCGGCGAGCGCCGCCGTGATGATCGCGAAGCAGCGCCGCGCCTGCGCGCCGGCGTCGTCGGGGCAGCTCCCGTCGGGCCAGATCGGCGCCGTCCCGGCGACGAGCACCCGGTCGCCGACGCGCAGGGCGCGCGAGAAGCCGTAGCGGGGCTCGAAGGGCGAGCCGGAGGAGACGTGTCGGCGATCGGTCATGGGCACCTCGCGGGCGTGAAGCCCTCCCGTCGTAGCCGATCCCGCCGCGCGCCGCGAGCCGCGGGGCCGGGACGACCGCCGGGTTCACGCGTGCGACCGGGCCGAGCGCGTCGGCGTGGCGTCGTCGCGTGGGGTTTTGCCCCGGCGGCGGAACGGCTATGGTCGGACCACCGGCAATTGAATCGACCATTCGAGGAGGTCGTGATGTGGCGAACCGCGTTCGCGTCGATGCTCTTCGCGCTCTGCGCGTGCGGCTCCGAGGCTCATGACGACAGCGACGGCTCGGGACCGACCGACGCCGCCGACACGAGCGGCGGAGACGCAGGCGACAGCGGCGTCTCCGAGGTGGACACCGTCGCGCAGGGGCCCGTCATCCACGGCGCGGACTGGTGCTCGGCGACCCTGTCCATCGACGGCGTCCACGTCGCCACGCTGACGAACACCTTCGACGACGCCGGCCGCCGGATCGCGCTCCATCGCGTGCCCACGGACACCCCGGACGCCGCGCTCGGCGAGCTCCTGCACCAATGGGACCGCGACGACGCCGGGCGTCTCACGCGCCTGCGCTTCTCCGTCGACGGCGCGGCGCCCTCGATCGACCGCACCTACGCCTACGACGACGACGGGAACCTCACGCTGTCGCAGGCCTGGGGCACCGACGACGCCGGCGCCCCGGTCGAGATCGAGCGCTTCGAGCTCGCCTGGGACGGGGAGCGACTCCTGAGCTTCCTCGCCTACGCGAACGGCGAGCTCTACGAGCGGTTCGACGCGACCTGGGACGAGGCGACCGGGAGGCTCCTCGAGTTGACCATCGACGGCGAGTCCGAGGCCCGCTTCACGTACTACCCGGACGACAGCCCGTGGGCCGGCCTCGTCGCCGAGCGCATCACCCCGACCGGCCCCGATCTCTACACCGTCGTGCGCTACACCTACGACGCCGAGCGCCGCCTCGACGCGGAGAGCGTCGAGATCCGGAAGCGCGCCGACGACGCGCCCTACACCACGAAGCGCTCCTTCGCGTGGATCCGCGACGCGCGGGACCGCCCCCAACGGGTCGCCGACGGGTTCCCGTTCTTCGACGACTACTCGTCCTCGAGGAGCCGGCCGACCTTCACCTACGACCAGGGCACGGTCACGGAGCTCCGCAGCCGCAGCGTCGAGCAGGACTGGTGTCGCGTCACGTACGACAGCGCCACGGTGCGCGAGGGGCAGGCGTGGGCGATCTACAGGGTCCAGCAGATCCCCTACGGCTCGCTCGCCGCGTTCGAGGGCGCGCCCGGGTACGGGACGGCCGGCTCGCGCGGGCTCTTCGAGGACAGCCTCCTCGCCTCCACGTGCGGCTTCGACGTCTTCACCGAGGTCGTCCGCGACGACGACGGGCGCTGGGTGTCGGGGACCACGGGGCTCTCCGACGGGCGCGTGCTCGACATCGCGTACGCGTTCGACTGCTGGCCGGACGACGCCACGCTGCCGCCCCTGCCCGAGCCACCGCCGAACGTGGACGTCGGCCCGACGACCCGCGCGTACCCAGGCCCTTGCACCGTGCGCCACGTAGGCGACCTCGGCATCACGACGTCCCTCACCCGCTTCGCGTACGACGCCGACGGACGCGCGACCAAGGCGGTCATCCGCGGCAACGAGGAGGTCGTGACGCGGTTCATGGGCTACGACGACGCCGGGCGCCTCGTCTCGGTCCTGAACGACACCCCGCTCGAGGAGGGCCTCGGCACGCCGTCGACGGTCACCTACGACGACGACGGGCTCATCACCGAGGTGTCGGCGGTCTACTGCGGCGACAGCGTCGTGCGGGTCGAGGTCGCGGACGGCCGCTACGCGTCCCACGAGCCGTTCCTGTCCGGTGCGTCGCGGGGCTATGTGGAGCGCTACGCCTACGACGCGGCGGGCGAGCGCGTGGTGCGCGTGTGGCGGACGGCGACCGCGGACGGGTCGATCCAGGAGGACACGAGCTACACCTACGTGAGCAGCGGCCCCGCCGCCGGCAAGCTCGCGCGGATCGAGCGACGCGCCCCCGCCGCGCTGACCTTCAACGCGAACGTCGACTTCACGTACGACACCGCCACCGGCGCCCTGGCCCAGACGACGTTCGTCCAGGTCGATCTGGCCGGCTCACCGCTCGCCCAGCCGATCGTCAGCTCGTGGTCGGTGACCGGCGACGGCGAGGTGACCGCGCGCGTCGGCGGCGAGGCCACGATCTATGCGCAGGACGGTGGCCGCCTGGCCGCGATCGACCCCGAGACCGGCTGCGAGACGGTCTATGAGGGTCGGCTCGTCGAGAAGCAGACCCAGCTCGTGGTGACGATCGGCGAGCCGCCGTGTCTGAGCCCGAGCTTCCAGCGCCCCTACGCCGACTACGTCGTGGAGGGCGTGCGCGTCGCCCACGTCTGCGCGGACGGGCCCACCTACGAGCGCACGACGGACGGCTTCGGCAACGTCCTGACCGAGGTCGACGCCGACGGGACGACGATCTACGGCTACACCTGCTGGGAGGAGTAGCCGGCGAGCCCGCGCTCGACGGCGACCCCGTGCGCGTGCTCGGCCCGAGCGCCGGAAACGACCCCGGCCAACCCCAGTGTTCGGTTGGGTCCGCTCACCGTCGGCGAGCGATCGGCGTCCTCGGGACGCGGGCAGTCGAAGGCGTGGTCGGACCACGTCGAGGCTGCCCAACGCTCCGAGGGACGTCGAGCGCCGGCGAGCGTGGGTCGACGCGACCGAACACTGGGTCAGTCGAGCTTGCGGCCGGGGGCGGCCAACGCCGCAGCCAGCTCGCACGCCACCGCGTCCCCGCCATCACACCCGATGCGCGCCAACCGGACCGCCAGCGCCACGTCCGGCGTCGCGATGTCGGCTGCCGCCTGCGCCCCGAACCGGCAATACGGGTCCGTATCGGCACGCTCACAGTGCCACGTAGCCAGCACCATCACCCGCGCTAGATAGTCGTCCAGCCGATAGGACCACAGCCGGTCGCGCAGCCGCCCGTCCTTGCGCCCCAGCGCCGCCGCGATCGTGGCGCACGCGATCGCGTGCCCCGCGCGACACTGCACATCGAGGGTCTGGAACGACACCGCCGTATGTGAATCCATCAGCTCGTCGTATCGCTCTGGAAATACCGCGCTCGAGGCAGCCCAACGCGACTCCGGGGCATGGCGCCAGAGCACCCCGCCAACCGCCCAGTTCGCCTTCGGCAGAAACCCAGCCCCGCGCTGGAGCACCTGGACACGCTCCGCGCCGCGCCGCGCGGCCGCCTCCAGGAAGAGCCTCTCGACCGAGTCCGGGGCGCCGGTCCCATCGACGTACAGAGTGCCGATATCGACCCAGCCCTGGTCTCGAAGCGCGCGAGCGCCGTCGTCGGTGGCGGCCGGCAGCGCCTCCCGCGGCGCGTAGCGTCCACGCGCCACAAAGTAGGGTGTGTCGTGGTACGCAGACCGCACGCTATTGCTCCCACCGCATGCGATCCACCCGCCCGCACCCCCGAGCGCTGCGGCGGCCACGGCGATCGCGGTCGCGACCCTTCTCGGCGTCGTCGGCGTCATCGGCTCACCTCGCGACCCAAGCGACGGCTCTCTGCGGAGACACATACGTCGGTGAGCGCGCCGCCATGTCTGCATGACGCCGACAGCTCGTCGAGGAGCGCCGCCTGCCGCACCACCGCATCTGCGGCGCGCTCCAGGTACCGTTGCGCGGGTGACGCGCCCTCGGGCAGCGCGCGCATCCGGTCGCGCCAATAGAACGACTCCGCCTCCGCTGCGACATACTGGCCCAGGGGCCACGTCGACGGCCGCCCAATCCCTGGGCGCGGCAGCACGCCGGTCCGCATCAACGCTGGCAGCGCCCACGCCAGGTGCGCGTTCGCGATGGCCTGATCGTATGCCGAGCCTTCGCGCGGGAACAACCTGCGCGACTCGAATCTGCCGACGACCGCGGGCAGATCGACGCGCGCGAAGTAGACCTCGCCCCCCGTCACGCCATCGACGATGTCCACCGTGGCATAGCTCCAGCCGCCGTCCACCGTCATCACCGCGTGGACCACCGGCCGCACGACCAGGCCAGGTGGGTCCGGGGCGTCGTCGGGCAGCATCACGAGCCGCGCCGCCACCTTCTGCTCACGCCAGTAGACCTCGAGGCGATGCGCAAAGTCGTTGCGCCAACGGGCCTCGTAGCTCTGCCAGATCAGCGTCGGCTCCGGCGGGAAGCTCAGTGTCCACACGAAGAGCTCGCGCACGTAGACGACCTCGGCGCTGCGAAGTCGCGTCTCGAACTGTGGGTCCAGCTCCTCGGCCAGGACCGCCATGCGGTTGTACTCGCCGAAGCTGCCTCCGCATGCGGTCAGTCCGAGCATTGTCATGAGCACAGGCACGACCCAGCGCATGCGTCCCCTCACTGACATTGGTGGAGATAGCCATTGCTCGACTGCCAGCATTCGGCCGGCGCGCAAGCCGCCTGGCACCCGAGCCCCGCGAGCGGCTGGCTGCACGGCCCGCACAGGCACGTCGACCCACTGCCAGAGCTCGACACGAGCGCGCCGCAGCGGCCGTTGGCGTACTGCCGGCAACTATCGCCCACGGACACGAGGCCGCCCACGCAGACGAACTTGCTGTCGACCCCGTCGTAGCCTCGGTGATCGAGACAGGCGCCCTGCTCCGTGAGGGCGCCGCACGCACACGCGCCCTCTGGGTCGCCCGAGGCCAGCGCGAAGCAGCTCGTCCCGAACGCGCTCGGGCAGTCCACCGCGACGAGCCCGACCACCGGGTCGCAGCGCACCCACGTCGCCGAGCTCGTGCAGTAGCCGATGGACAAGCTCGGGTTCGTCGGGTCGCACGCAGCCCCGAGCGCCACGCACGCCGTGGACGCCAGATTCGGTACGAACCCCGGATTGCACACGCAGGTCGTGCCCGCGTCCGAGCAGCTGCTGTTCGCCGGGCACACGGCCGCGCAGCTCCCACCGCACCCGTCGGAGGCACACGTCCCCGCGCAGCTCGCCGCGCACTGGCACTGCCCGCCGACGCACGTCCCGCCCGCGCAGGTGCCGCAAACCCCGCCGCAGCCGTTGTCGCCGCACGCCTTGCCAGCGCACTGCGGGGTGCAACCACACCGGGCGACCCCGTTCACGGTCGAGCAGCCGGTCGGCCCGCAGTCCTCGACCGCCCGCGGCTCGGCGAACGTCCCCGAGAGCCCACCGGGCTCGGCGCACGTGGCGAGATCGATCCACAGGTCGCCCGACGCATGGCAGTACGCGGTCGCCGAGCAGCACATGCCGTCGTGGCAGAACGCCTCCTTGCCCGGACCGCCCGGCTGGCAGGTGGCGATGACGGCGCCCTGGTTGCCGCAGGCGTCGAACCAACAGACCGCGTCGCCGCAGCAGCCCTTGCTGGCCTCGGGCGCGCAGCCGCACGTCTGCGTCGTGCCGTTGCACGTCTCGGCGCCCTGGCAGGTCCCGCAGCTGCCGCCACAGCCGTCGGAGCCGCAGGTCTTGCCGGCGCAGTCGGGCTGACACGCAGCCGATGTGCGGCACGTGCCGCCGTCGCAGCCGTGCGCGCAGGTCTCGACGCGCGTCGGGGTCCCACACTGCGCGCTGCACACGTCGTCGCCGCAGCACGTGGGCGGGCCCTCGGGCGCGCAGTTGGCGGAGACCCCGCAGCGCGCGGCGTCGACGATGCACACGCCGTCGAGCGCGGCCTCGATGCAGTCGGCGGTCGGCGTCACCCCGCACGCGTCGACGACGCAGTCCAACAGCGGCTCGAAGAGGGCTCTCGCGACGGGATCGCCCTCCTCGAGGCAGAGGAAGACACAGCTCTGGTCGCCGCAAGCGCGGGCGCACGCGTAGATGTCGGCGCAGCCGTCCTGCGCCCCCGGCACGCACTGCCCGCCCTCGCAGAACTGCGTGTCCGGGCAGCCGCCGCAGCTCCCACCGCAGTTGTCGGAGCCGCAGACCTTGCCGTCGCATTGCGCGATGCAGCCGCCGCCGTCGCACGCGTGGCGCTCGCTCTGGCAGGCGGCGCTGGCGTCCAGGTAGCACGCTGGCGTGGGGAAGGCGCCGCAGAACGTCTGCATGCACTGGAAGAGCGCGTCGAAGCGCGCCTCCTCGGTGCCCGCCAGGTCTGCGCTGCACGCGTCGACGCAGGCCTCGTCCGGGCACAGGAGCGTGACCGCGCACGACAAGGCGGCGCCGCACGAGGACGCCCCGGCGAGCGTGTCGGGCGGGCTGGCGGTGTCCGACCACGATTCGAGCGTGTCCGCGGTGTCGGCGATGACGCCAGCGTCGGCCGCGGGCTCGGCGTCCTCGCCGCACGCGGCGAAGAAGCCGAGGAGCAGCGCGACCGAGAACCGCTCCTTGGTGTTCGGGCGTCGCATCGATTGGCCTGGGCTCGAGAGGAGTGCGCGTCTGCGGGCCGCGCGAGCTTCATGACACCGCATCGAGCGTCGAGCGGCCATGGTCAATTCGTCTACCCGACCGGTTAGTGCTCGGTCGAAGGCGCCAAACAGGCCACGATGGACGCGTTCGACCAGGAGTCCCACATGCCCGACCGAACGCTCTACCTCGCCATCGCCGCGCTCTGCGGCCTACCCGCCGCCTGCGTCGGCGACGCCGCCGACGTCGCCGACGCGGTCATCGCGGACACGCTCGACGACACCGTCGACGCGGGCTCCCCCGACACGACCGCCCCCGACACGGGCGTCGCCGACACCGCCAGCGACACCGCGCGGGACCCGCAGGCCGAGTGTGCCGCCCTCGCCGCCTGCGGCCTGGCTTGCGACGGGCTCGACTGCGTCACCGCCTGCGACGACGGCGCCTCCGATGCCGCCAGCGCCCTCTACGGCGCCCTGCTCTCCTGCTTGGTCGACGCCTGCACCGGACACGAGGACGTCATCGTCTGCGCCAGAGCCGCCATCGCCGACGGCTGCGCCGAACAGGCCGACGCGTGCGGCGTCCAGCTGCCAACGGACCCGCCGCAGCTCGACGTCGCCTTCCCTTCAGCCCGCTCGCTCACGTCCGCCACGGCCGTCATCGTCCGCGGCACCACCAACGGCGCACCATCCGTCACCGCTGTCAGCGTCGCGGGGCTGGCCGCCACGAGCGACGACGGCTTCGCGACCTGGCGCGCCACGGTCCCCCTCGACCAGGGCGACAACGCCCTCGACATCGTCGCGTCCGGCCCCGACGGCGCGGTCGACGAGCGGCTCACCGTCGCGCGCGTCGGCGCCTTCCTCGACAGCCGGTGGATGGCCTACGATCCCGACCAGCACACGCTCTACGCCTTCGCGGAGGACACCGGCGACGACCACACTTCGCTCGTCGCCATCGACGTCGCCACGGGACGGCGCACGCGCCACGTCCTCAGCGACGGTTCCTACCGCTCGCTCGTGTGGGACGGCGGCCAGTCGCGCCTCCTCCTGTCCCGCAAGACCACGTTCGCGTTGGACGCGTTCGACCCGCTGAGTGGGCAGCTCACGCCGGTCTCGTCGAGCACGCTCGGCGCCGGCCCCCTCCCTGGGGACGCGGAGGACATGATCCTCGACGCGACCGGCCAGACCCTCTACGTCGCGAGCAACCCGTATCTCCTCGAGACCAGCGTCATCGCCATCGACGTCGCGACCGGCGACCGCGCCATCGTCTCGAGCGACAACGTAGGCGTCGGCCCCGCGTTCCAGGGCATCTACGGCCTCGCCTGGCTCGACGCGACCACCCTCGTCGCCACGGCCTCGGGACGGGTCCTCACCGTGGACATCGCCAGCGGCGACCGCGCCACCCTCGCGCAGAACGGCGTACGCGGCGACGGCGTCGGTCCTGTCAGCCCGAGGGGCGTCCACGTCGCGGGCGACACGCTCTTGGTGGTCGACTCGGCCGCTGGGCTCATCGCGATCGACGTCACCTCCGGCGACCGCACGCGCCTTCTGAACAACGAGGCCCTCTCCCAGCCGTCGGATCTCGTGGCCATCGGCGATGGCACCCTCGCGCTCCTCGCCGAGGACGACGTACTCCGGTACACGGTCTCTGACGGCGCGCTCGCACCGCTCAGCGTCGCCCACGTCGGCAGCGGCCCACGCTTGTGGGGCGGCACTTGCTTGGCTGCCATCGACCCGGACACGCTGGTCTCCATCGGTGGGGATCTCGAGGTCGTGACGATCGACCTCGCCCGAGGGGATCGCACGCCGCTCGCAGGCGCGTTGCCGTCGCTGCCTGCGTACGACTGCGGCTTCGACGGCAGCAGCGTCGTCCTGCTGCTCGGCCCGGGCGGCGGCGCTGGCGGGTCATTGCTCCATGTCGACCCCCTCTCGGGAGAGCCCACGGTCCATAGCGCCGACGACATCGGCACCGGCCCGATCATCGGCAAGTTCACGCGGCTCGCCGTGGACGGCGCCACCGCCTACGTCGCGGACCCCACCCACGACGACGTCCTGCGCGTCGACGCCCAGGGGAACCGGACCGCCATCGCGTCCCCGGTCATGGGCGACGGCATCTACGCGTTCAGCCACGACCCTGCCTCGAGCAGGCTGCTCATCACCCTGGACGCCGCCAGCGCCATCTACGTCGCCCTCCCCTACGGCGCCGTGACGGCCGCCGACGAGGCCGACCCGCTCCACACGTGCTACGAGCACGCCTTCTCCGACGACGGCACCCTGTGGGGCGTCTGCGACGACGGCGTCGCCGCCGGCCTCTTCTCCCGAGCTGCGGACGCGAGCGCTCGAACCAGCGTGTCGACGAGCACGGCCCATCACGGCCCGCTCCTGCGCAACCCGTCCAGGCTCGTGATGCGCGATCGCGCGGTGGCATACGTGCTGGAGAACGCGCTGCGCGCCGTCTTCGCCATCGACGTCGCGACCGGGCAGCGGGTCATCGTGTCGAAGTAGGCCCGTCCAGGCCGCCGAGCCCCTCCGACAGCGCCCGCCACGCCGCCAGCGCGACCTGGCACAGCGCCACGCGCGACTTCACGCCCAGCTTGCGCGCCGCCCGTTGCAGATGCGTCGCCACCGTCGACGCCGCCAGCCCGAGCTCGTAGCCGATGAGCTTGTTCGACGCCCCCGTGGCCGCCAGCACCGCCACCTGTCTCTCGCGCAGCGTGAGCTTGCTGACCAGCGCCGCGCTCACTTCCGCGGGCGGATTCCGCTTGGCGATCAGGTACCTGCGCCCGTCGCGATCGAACCGGTCGACCATCGACCACGTCCCATCCACGAGCCCGCGCCACGCCGCCAGCGCGACCTCGCCCTCAGCGCGCCCCGCGGCCGTCCGCCCCCGGTCCATCGCCCGCGCCTGCGCCCGCAGCCGCTCGCGCACACCGACGTCCCGCGCCGCGCCCTCCGCGTGCACGACCCGCCCGGAGCCAGGCTCGATCACGGCGTCCTCGGCCAACGCTCGGTCTCGGAGCCGCAGCGCACAGCGCAGATGTGCCCCGACGTGCCACAACAGCTTGGCCCGGCCGCCGTCTCCGGCCAGCGCCGCACCGACCGGGATCGACACCGCGATCGCGTCCGACGGCGTCCAGCTCAGCGCGGTCCCGAGGATGTCGTCGATATCCGACTGCTCGTGGATCCAGCACTTGGCCGCGTCCATCATCGCGATGTGCGCGTGGCCCCGAAACAGCATCGAGACATACCCTGGCGAGCGGTAGGCGTCGTTCGCGAACGGCATCGGCAGGTGCTCGTGCAGCCCGCGCGCGAGCGCGTCGAAGTCCACGGGCGTGCCCGACTGGACGAACGTCGTGACGAAGGGCAGCTCCCCCGGCGGGATGCGCGCCTTCCCGAGCGTCACACCAAAGCCCGCGTCGAACGCCTCGCGCAGCGAGTCGCAGACCGCCTGCAGCCAGATCCGCTCGTCGTCCTCGGGCGCATACGTCGCCTCGAGCACCGCCAGCGTCGCCGCCGCCCGCCCGCTCATGGCCGGCCTTCCGAGGCCCCGTCCGACAGCGCCCGCCACGCCGCCAGCGCGACCTGGCACAGCGCCACGCGCGACTTCACGCCCAGCTTGCGCGCCGCCCGCTGCAGATGCGTCGCCACCGTCGACGCCGTCAGCCCGAGCTCGTAGCCGATGAGCTTGTTCGACGCCCCCGTGGCCGCCAGCACCGCCACCTGCTTCTCGCGCAGCGTGAGCTTGCTGACCAGCGCCGCGCTCACTTCCGCAGGCGGATTCCGCTTGGCGATCAGGTACCTGCGCCCGTCGCGATCGAACCGGTCGACCATCGACCAGGTCCCATCCACGAGCCCGCGCCACGCCGCCAGCGCGACCTCGCCCTCCGCGCGCCCCGCGGCCGTCCGCCCCCGGTCCATCGCCCGCGCCTGCGCCCGCAGCCGCTCGCGCACACCGACGTCCCGCGCCGCGCCCTCCGCGTGCACGACCCGCCCGGAGCCAGGCTCGATCACGGCGTCCTCGGCCAACGCTCGGTCTCGGAGCCGCAGCGCACACCGCAAGTGGGCCCCGATGTGCCGCAGCAACGCGTGCGTCGCCGTGTCGGCCTCCACATCCGCTGGCAACGGTACCGACAGCGCCGTCGTGTAGCCGCCAGCCCAGCCGACGATGCAGCCCAGGATGTCGTGGATGGCGGAGGACTCGCGCAGGAACCGCAAGCTCCCGGTCATCGCGTGGCGGTGTGCGTGACCCGAGACGAGCGTCGCGACGCTGCCCGGCGAGCGGTAGGTGTCGTCGATCCATGCGCGCGGCAGGTGCGCTTGGAGTCCCTGGCCCAGCGGCGTGAAGTCGAACGGTGTGCCCGACTGCACGAAGTGCGTCATGTGCGGTGCAGCATCCGCTGGCACCCGAACAACCGCAACGGTCGTCCCAAAGCCGGCATCGAACGCATCCCGCAGCGCATCACAAACACCCTGCAACCAGGGCGCATCGCCCCGGTCGAGCGCATACGTCGCCTCGAGCACGCCCAACGCGGCGAACCCGCGCGACACTAACCGACCTGCCACACGGCGGCCGCCAGCTCGGCTCGCGACGCGATGCCCAGCTTGCCGTAGATCGACCGCAGTTGGTTGGCCACGGTGCGCACCGAAGTCCCTCGCTTCCGGGCGACATCCGCGTTCGACGCCCCGTCCACGACCAACCGCGCGACCTCCCGCTCCGCCGCGGTCAACGGCTCGAGCGTCGCGTCGGGCAGCGGCACCGAGATCACCCAGACGTCCTCGTCCGCGTCGAGCACGCTCGCGCGCACGCCCTGGGAGGGCTCGCCGCACCTGGACACCGACGTCAACGCCTGCCCTTCAGGGTGTCCGGGGCATGGCAGCTCGTCGGCAACGACGTGTCGAGGAGACGGCTGTCCCTGGCGCGGGGCGGAACGCGCTTTCATCGATGGGGGCTCCTGACGAGACGGGCCCGGCTCGGGGGGCTGGCGCCCGCTGCGGAGGGCTGCTCAACCGAACGCTCTAAATGCATTGTCCGAAAACGATACACGCCCGTCTCACCCGTGGCGAGGTGCTAGCGGGAACTCCGTCCACTCGCGGCAGCGCTACGCGTGCCGGCGCCACACCTGTCGCATCAGCCGGCAGAGCCCCACGCGCGTGTCCACCCCCAGCTTGCGCATCGCTTTTTGCAGGTGCGTCGCCACCGTGGAAGGCGCCAGCCCGAGCTCGTACGCGATGAGCTTGTTCGACGTCCCGGTCGCGGCTAGCAGCGCCACCTCGCGCTCGCGCCGCGTCAACCGCGCGGCCGACGGCGCCAGCGTCGCGTTGCGGCGCGCCACCACCAGATGCCGCCCATCGGACTCGAACGCGTCCACCAGCGTCCACGTCCCCTGCACCAAGCCGGTCAGCGCGCGCATCGCCGCCTCGGCGTCCTGCGCGCCAGCCCTCGCGCGCGCCCGGTCGAGAGATCGCGCCTGGGCCCGCAACCGGTCTCGCGCGGTGCTGGCCTGCGCCGATCCCTCCGCGTGCAGTATCCGCCCCGAGCCCGCATCCAGCACCGCCTCCGCGGCGGTCTCGGCCGTGTTCCGAAGGCGCAGCGCGCAGCGCAGGTGGGCCATCACGTGTCGCAGCAGCGCCACCTGCGCCCTGGTCCACAACGCGCCGCGCGTCGGCGCCGCCACCCACAGCCCACGGCGCGGACGCCAGGCGACCGACGCGCCGAGCACATCCGCAAGGCCGGTCGTCTCGCGCAGGAGGCGCGCGGCGACGTCCATCGCGTGCTGCGGCTCATCGGCCGTCTCCGCCATCGAGCCGGGCGCCATCATCGGCCCGAGGTGTCCCGGTGCGTACCCGATGCGGTCGATGAACGACGGCGGCACGGCTTGCTGCATCCCGTGCGCGGCTGCGGCGTAGTCGTGTGACCCACCGCGCTGTCCGAACCACGTCAACGACGCATTCGATGCGTCGTCGACGACCCACTCGGCCAGGGTCGCGCCTTCGCCGAGCGACACGAAACCTGACAGCGTGTCGAGAATTCCGTCCAGCCACGGCTCGCGCGGCTGCTCCCACGCGTACACCGCGCGGATCGCGTTCAGAGCGCTCTCGGCCTGCCCCGGCATCGCCGTATCGTAGCAGCCGGGAGACGCGAGATCTCGCGAGCGTCGACCGCAAGGCACCGCGGCCTTCGAGAACTCACCGGCGAGGCCCTCTCCAAGGGGGTCTTCGAGGAAGGCAGCGCCTTCGGCTCTCCCAGGACACGACGACGACCGTCGTCGGCCTCGAGCTCCCCAGCCAGGTCGTCGCGCTGACGGCACCCGGGCTCGATGGCCTCGGGGCAGCACGACGCGGCGGCTACGGCGCCCGATGGAGGTGTCCGACGAGCGCCCTCCGCACACCACGTCGCGCCGCCGCGCCCGTCGTGGCCTCGTCGCCGACGCCGCTGCCAGCGGGGCTCTCGCTCGTCGGGTGCCGCGGAGCCCCTGTCCCGGCTGTGATCCGGCGAGCCAAGCACGGCGAAGTAGGCGACCTGACCGTCGGCGTGCTCGTGTCTACCGTTGGCCGATGAGCGAGGGACGCGACGACGAGAGAGACGGGAACGACGACGTGGAGAGCCTCGAGGACGTCGTCGAGTGCCTCGAGGAGGTCGCGGACGACGCCGACGAGCGCGTCTCCTGGGGGGACGTGCTCGAGAAGATCGGCCGGCGCTCGTTCGGCCCGCTCCTCGTCCTCTGCGGGATCGTGGTCGTGGCGCCCGGCGGCGGCGACATCCCGGGCGTGACCATCGTCATGGGGGTCGTGGTGCTCCTGACCGCGGGGCAGCTCGTGTTCGGGCGCGACGAGCTCTGGCAGCCGAAGTGGCTCCGCGAGCGCTCGGTGAAGAAGAAGACCTTCGAGAAGATGACCGGGTTCATGGAGAAGCCGGCGCGGTGGGTCGACAAGGTGCTGAAGGAGCGCCTCACGCGCTTCACCGAGGGCCCGGCGACCCGCGTCATCGGCGTCGCGGCGTCGGTCATGGCGCTCATGACGCCGCTCATGGAGGTCGTCCCGTTCAGCGCGAACGCGGCCGGCGCCGCGTGGATCGCCTTCGGCCTCGCGCTCATCGCGAACGACGGCCTCTTCGCGCTCCTCGCCTTCGCGGCCACGACGGGGACGGCGGCGCTGCTCATCGGCTACGTGCTTTAGCGGGGCGGCTCGCGCAGAGGCGCAAAGGCGCAGAGGTCGCCGCGGCCATCGTTCGCGCGCCCCCCTTCGCGCCTCTGCGGCTCTGCGCGAGACCCTCTGACGAGGAGCTTGTTCGAGCGGAGCCCCGTCCGGTCGGCGAGCTCGACGCGCACGTAGCTGACGATGCCGAGCGGGATCTCGTCCTCGATCATCGCGATCGTCTCGAAGTAGTTCTGCCCCACCGGCGACGGCACCATCTCGGTCGCGAACACGCCCTCGAGCGCGCGCCCATAGGCGTTCGTGAACGCGAGGTTCGCGCCGAGCAGGTCGCCGTTGTCGTCCGCGCCGTCGAGCGTGACCTCGATCATGTGCGTCGCCTCGTTGACGGACACGACCGCGCCGTAGAGCTCGGGCGCCACGGCCTCGCGGCACGTGACGCGCGAGAAGAGGTCGGCGCTGCACACGAGCCCCGCCTCGCAGCTCGCGACGGGCGAGTCGGGGTCGCAGGCGCCGCCGGCCGCGACGAACGTGTGCGGGAGCGCCGGGAGCGCGAGCGTCAGCGTGTTCGAGTAGAGGTTCGTCCAGTCGCGGATGTCGATCGTGACCGAGACGGGGGTCGCGCTCGACGCCGGGAGCTTCGCCTGCCGCCAGCAGTCGTAGCCGTCGCCGTCCCAGCGCGTGCCGGCGTCGTTGAAGTACCAGGTCGCCGACCTGTGGCTGCCGTCGTCGTAGGCGACGTTGAGCCGGATCCCGCGCGCGTCGCGCGTGGCGTCGCTGCCGAGGACGCGGATCACGTAGTTCCCGTCGACGCCGTCGGTGATCGTCGCCGAGTCGAGGACGGGCGCCGTGGCCGCGACGCAGGTGTCCGTGACGCAGACGCCGCCGGACGCGCACTTCCGCGGGAAGCCGAGCGCGTCGCAGGCCTCGCCGAGCGCGACCGTCGAGGCCGTGGGCTTGTCGGGGTAGACCACGTGGAACGGCGCGGAGCGGTGCCCGTCGGCGTCCTCGACGACGAGGTCGAGCTCGACGATCGGCGTGATGAAGAAGATGAAGAGGTTCGGCGAGACATCGAAGCCGACCGACCACGTGCCGGCCTCGGCGTCGATCGCGAAGGCGTCCGTCGGGAGCTGGACGGGGACCTCGCCGGACGCGCTGCCGAAGGTCTCGCCGTCCTCGGCGACGGCGGCGACGAGCCAGACGGACACGGGGTCGGCGTTGGGGTCGGTGCCCTCGAGCGTGTGGCGGACGGCGCTCGCCGAGCGCCAGGCGACCGTCCCGCCCGTGACCGCGGGCGCCTCGTCCACGACGCAGCGCGGGATCGCCAGCGCCTCGTTACAGGCCGAGCCCGGGGCGCACGAGACCGTCGCGTCGCAGCGGTCGCCCGGGGCGCCCTCGACCTCGACCTGGCGGGCGACGAGCTGCCAGCCGCGCGTCCCGTTCGTCGTCGCGTGGATGACGACGACCACGGTCTCGGCGGCGTCGAGCCGGACGGCGGTCCGCGCGCCGTAGCGCCCGGCGCCGCCGCGCTGGCAGACGAGCGTCGAGCCGTCGCCGCAGCGCTCGCGGACGTCGATGAGCGTCGGGCAGGTGGTCGCCGGGCCGTCGGTCGTGAGCTCCCAGAGCCCGGTCGCGGGCGCCGTGAAGCGCACGACCACCTCGGCGTAGGCGGGACCGCAGGTGCTCGTGAGGCGGGCGCGCGGCTCCGGGAAGCGGCCGCGGATCGCGAAGGACGCCGGGTCGTCGAGGCTCGGCGCGAACGCGACCGGCGCGACGCCGATCTCCTCGCACGTCGGCGGCTCGAAGGTCGTCGCGGTGTCGCCGCCGCCGGCGGTGTCGCCCGGGGGCTCCGCGGTGTCGCCGGGGTCCACGGGGCCCGTGTCCTCGGGCGCCGCCGTGTCGCCGGGGTCGGTCGGGCCCGTGTCCTCGACGGGCGCCGTGTCCTCGACGGGCGTCGTGTCGGCCGGGTCCGCGCTGTCCGGCGCGGCGCCGGTGTCCTCGGGCGGGGACCACGTGTCGGCGGCCGGTGAGGCGGTGTCGGCGCCGCTCGTGGCGTCCGGGCGCGCGGCGTCGGAGCCGCCGCCGCCGTCGCAGGCGGCGAGCAGGAGCGGGATGACGAGAAGGGAGCGTGCGAAGCGCATGGGATTCTCCGGGGTGACGGGCCAGGTCTCCCGCTCTAGACGGCGCGAGGTCATCGATGAAATGATGATTGAGCATCCAGTCATGGCGGTTTTCGATGGACATGGTCGTCAGGCGACTCGCCGGGGTAGATCTCAACCTCCTCGTGTCCCTCCACGTGCTGCTCCAGTTCCGCGGCGTGACGGCCGCGGCGCAGCACCTCGGGATCACGCAGTCCACGATGAGCCATCAGCTCGCGCGCCTCCGCGAGCTGCTCGACGACCCGGTCCTCGTGCGCCAAGGGAACGCGATGGCGCCGACGCCGCGCGCGGTCGCGATCGCGACGGGCGTCGGGCGCGCCCTGCGCGAGCTGCACGACGTGGTCCTGGCGCCGCCGGCCTTCGATCCCGCGGAGGCCGAGGGGGAGCTCGCCATCGCGCTCACGGACTGGGCCGCGACCGAGTATCCGCCGCGCCTCCGCCGCCTCTTCGCGGAGAAGGCGCCGCGGCTGCGCCTCCGGGTCGTCCCGCCGCTCCGTGACACGACCATCGACGGGCTCGACTGGGACGTCGACCTCGCCATCGTCTCGACCGCGCAGGAGCTCTCGCCCGAGCACGCGCGCACGCTCGCGGAGGAGCGCTTCACGGGCGTCGCGCGGGCCGATCACCCGTTCTGCACGTCCCCCCCGAGCGCCGAGGCGTTCCTCGCGGCCGAGAAGCTCGTGGTCCACTCGTCGATCGCCCCCTCGGCGCTCGACGCAGAGCTCGAGCGGCGCCTCCGCCTCCCGGAGAGCGCGGGGCTCCGCGTCCCGTACTTCCTCGCGGTGCCGCCGCTGCTCCGGGGCGGCGACCTCGTCGCCGTGGTGCCCTCGCACATCGCGTGGGGGCTCGTCGTGGACCACGGCCTCGGCGCGTTCCCCGTGCCCATCGCGCTCCCGCGCTACGTGATCTCCGTCGCCTGGAGCCCGCTGCGCGTCGGCGATCCGCGCATCCTCTGGGTCGCCGAGGCCGTGGCCGCCATCGTCGCCGAGGAGCTGCCGCAGCGCGCCGCGCGCTACCGCGTCCCCTGACGACGGCCTCGAGAGCGCGCGGACGCGGACCACCAGCATGTGACACGGCACTTCGCGCCACTCTCGCGGCGTCGTTCTCGCTTGGCGTTGCAAGCCCGGCGAATGCGAGGCAACGTCGCGATATCGCCACGAGGGTGTCCGATGCGCACCATCCACATCGAGAAGAAGACCCTCACCGCCGAGGCGTCCGCTGCGACCGCGCGGCGGGCGCTCGCCCAGCACGCCCGGGTCGGCCAGTGGCTCACCGCGGCGGACGTGGCGCAGGCGAGCGGGCTCCCGCTCGCGGACGCGGGCGCGGCGCTCCTCGACCTCTCGGCGCTCCACCCCTGCCGGGTCGGCGTCGCGGAGGACGGGCGCCTCGCCGTCCGCTTCGAGAGCCTCGCCACCGACCCCGAGCGCGGCCGCCTCGCTCGCGCCCGCGCGTGGCTCCGGGCCCACCGCGACCAGGTCCTCGCGGCGTTCACGGTCGGGGTGCTGCCGCTCTTCCTCGTCGCCGTCATGATCGGCGCCTTCTCGCTCATGTACGGGCTCGAGGTGACGCCGCCGCCGGTCGAGGGCGCGCCGAAGGTGCTGCTCCAGGTCCTCGGCTCCGTGGCGGCGCTCGCGTGCCTCGCCGCGCTCATCGCGATCTTCTACGTCGCCTTCATGACCTACGTCGGCGTCCTCCTCATCGCGAGCCCCATCGCGGTCATCACCGCGCCGTCGTGGGAGACGGGCGCCCGCGAGTGGGGCCTCGGGCAGCACGTCGGGATGGTCGTCGTCAGCGTGCTCGTGTTCGTCCCGCTGGGCGTGGTCCTCCTGAAGCGGCTCCGCGAGGCGTGGGCGCGGGTCTTCTCCGGCGAGTCCGCGCGCTGGGCCCCCACCTTCTGGCGCGCCGTGGGCGGCTTCGCGTTCGGCCCCGCGACGCCCCGGGTCGACGCGCTCGAGGACGAGCGCCGGCTCGTCGCGCTCATCCGCGAGCGGCGCGGCGTCGTGACCACGGCGGACCTGATGGGCCTCTTCGGGTGGCTCCCCGAGCGCGCGGACTCCGAGATCGTGCGCGTCATGCTCGACTACGGCGGCGACGTCGCCGTGACCGAGGAGGGCGAGCTGCTCTGGATCTTCCCGGAGCTCGGCGCCGGCGGCCCCGCCGCCCTCGAGCTCGTCGACGGCGCCGGCGGTGGCGAGCTCGTCGCCCTCGTCCCCGCCGCGACCGCCGCGCCCGACGACGCCGCGTCTCGCCCCGTCTTCCGCGCCGGGTTCCCGCCGCGCGCGCGCTTCTTCGGCTGCGGTCCCGCGGTCTGGGCGGGCGCGCTGGTGCTGCTCCTGCCGGTCCTCCTCGGCCCGGTCGTCCACCCCCACCTCATCGCGTTCCCGGGGCCCGCCGAGGTCTTCGCGTGGCACGGGCCCGCGGCGAGCGCCGATCCGGGCATGCAGGCGCTCGGGGCGTGGCCGGCGGTGCTCGTGCTCGCCCTGCTCGCGCTGCGGGTCCCCGGCTGGGTCGCGCGCGGGGCCGCCGCCCGCCGGGCGCGGCGGGAGCTCACGCTGCTCCGCGCGGCGTGTGACGCGCCCGACGGGGCGTGGGTGACGCTCGCGCCCGGTGACGACGCCCTCGTCGCGCGCCTCGAGGGCGACGTCGTGGCGCAGCGCCAGGACGGCGCGAGCCGGATCGCGTTCCCGCGGGTCGCGCGGGCCCTCGCGGCGGCGGCGCGGGAGCGTGGTTGGGACCGTGATAGCGACGAGCTATCGAAGCTTGCCAACCAACTGTAATTCAATGTGTCGGCGGCCCTTCCGGGCTCGAAGGATCCGCGATGGGTCCGATGGAGTGGGTGTCACCGAGAGAAGGTGACGCCGACCCGGAGGTCATCGTGAAACGCTCCATCCTCGCCACCGCCATCCTCTTCAGCCTCGGCGGGCTCGTCGCCGGCTTCGGCCTCTCGAACGGCACCGAGGCGCCCAGCGCCGCCGCCCCCCCGGCCGACGACCCGTGCGCCGCCTACATCGCCGACGGCGTCGCCTGCGAGTTCGTGGCCTTCCCGGAGACCGAGATCGTCGTGTCGCTGCGCGACGTCGTCGCGAAGCGCTGACGGCGCGCGCGACCGCCGCGGGAGCGCCCGGCTCGCGTGGGCGCCGGCGCGGCGGGACCGAGCCCGCAGCGCCGACGCGGCGCGCGCGCTGGCTCGGTCTTCGAGGAGCGCCACCGCCTCATCGAGCTCATCGGCCGCGGCGGCTTCGGCGCCGTCTACCGCGCCGCCGTACAGGTCGCCCGAGCAGTGCCGCGGCGAGGCGAGAGGGCCGGACGCGGAGGCGGAGGTCACCGCGCCCCCGAGGCTGCGCCAGGCGCCGACGCGGGCGCTGACCCCGCGGAGCACGTCGTGCGGCACGGCACGCGGGCGAGGTGGTAGCTAGTCCTGGGCGAGGGCGCCGACGTCGCGAGGTCCGTTGCGACCGGCGCCCGCTCCCAGGGCGCGGGCCGGGGCGCCGCCTGGATCGTCAGGGAGCGCCGACGCGCGCCCGCTGCGCCGCGAGGCGCGCGACGAGCGCGACGAGCTCGGCCTGCCGGCGCGTGTCGGTCTTCGCGTAGATCTGCGCGAGCTGCGTGCGCACGGTCGAGATCCGCACCCCCAGCCGCTCCGCGGCCTCCTGGGGCGTCAGGCCCTCCGCCAGCGCCACGGCCAGCCGCGCCTCCGCCGGGGTGAGCCCGAACGCGTGCTCGAGCACGGCGCCGACAGGCGCTGCGCGCTGCTCGGGGTCGACGAGGTAGACCGTGAGGTCTGCCCCCCAGGCCGGCGGCGCGCTCGCGAGCAGCACCACGAGGGGGCGCGCGCCCGAGGGCCGCGCGACGGCCACGCTCCCGCCGGGGTGACCGCCCGCGAGCAGGGCGCGCAGGGCCTCGGCGTCGCGATGATCGGCGCAGGTGAGCGCCCCGTCGCGCACGAGGAGGCCGTCGCCGCGCGCGAGGAGCGCCTCGGCGGCGGCGTTCGCGAGCGAGACGCGCCCGTCCCGCCGCGCCCACACGGTCAGCATGCCGCCGGTCGCGAGCGCCGCGCGCCGGTCGGCCTCGACGGCCTCGCGGGTGAGCTCGATCCCCCACGCGGCGGCGAGCGGCGCGACCATCTGCCGCGCGACGTCGATGACGTGCTGCTCGTTCTTGACCTCGTCGAGCGAGCGCATGAGCCCGAACGTGACCTCGACCTCGGGCGTCCGGATGAGCGCGGTGCCGACGACGTCGTGGAGGCCGTGCGGTCGGCAGAGGTCGTTGTAGAAGGGGAGCCTGACGAGCTCGCGGTTCGGGACGAGGTCGCTCCCGGGGAAGATCGTCTGGAGGCCGATGCGGTCGACCATGGCGCTCCAGGGGTCGTCCCGCCAGAAGCCGCCGTCGATGTAGCCGCGCTCGAAGCCGTCGGGGAGGCCGTGCCACGTCTGCCGCATAGCGCCCTGCCGCCGGTAGATCACCTTCACGCCGCACGCCGGCACCGCCGCGATCTGCGCGGCCTGCGCCATGACCTCCGGCCACAGCGACTGATCGGTCGCGGCCTGGTAGACGAGGGTGATGAGGTGGCTGAGGTCGGTCATCGGCGGCGGCGAGCGTTCGGCTCGTCGGGTGTCGGCGGGTGGTTCACAACGTATCGATAAGCATAGCGATTTCGTGGCCCGACCTCAAGCGGGTCAGCGCGGCGTGAAACCGCGCTGCGGCCATCCCAGCGCCGCGCGGCCGCTGGAGAGAGTGCCACGCGAGAGTGACGCACGCGACCCCATAGTCGACGAACGTACGATTCATTACCGACGCGAGGTGGTGTCTCGCGGGCTGGACGGAAGGCCCCCCGTCCCGGCGCCCGCGCGACCTCGCCGGCCTCGAACGCGGGCGCGGCGCGCACCCCGCGGTCGTCCTCCACATAGAGGATGGCGCCCCGGCGGGACCCCCTCTAGCGTATCGCCCATGTGTCCAGCATAGCAGCGCGCGAGGGCCACACCAGCGCGGCTGTCCGAGCTCGGCCGAGGTTCCGATGAAGCGTTCGTTCGTTTTGTGGGCCTTCGCGGCACTCTCTGCCATCGCGGCTTGTTCCGGCGACGGCGGAGCGCCCGCGAGCGGGCCGTCTCTCGAGGTGACGCTCGCGCCCCTCGACCTCGCCGAGCTGACCGACGTCGAGGTCACGCTCGAGGTCCGCGCGGGGGCGACGACGGTGTGGCGGCAGGAGCGCGTCGCGGCGAGCCGCTATGGCGACGGCCAGGGTCTCACCTACGTCGGGCCGTGCGACGCGTCCGCGAGCCCGAACACGGTGCTCCTCTGGATCGACGACCTCTACGGCCCCGACCACGTGCGGGTCGACCCCACGACGTGGCGCAACCCGACGGCGTCGGCGCCGCTCTCCCGGCCGGCGCCGTGCACCCCGAACGGCGACAACGCCGTGACCTTCGACGTGACGGTGCTGCGCGCCGCGGCGCAGGGCTTCTTCGACGTGGCGGTGGAGCTCGACGACGTCTTCTGCGCCGCGAAGCTCGACTGCGGCGCCCCGGGCGCGCGCCGCCCGCTCCTCTTCCCGCCGGGGAGCAGCGAGCGCGTGCCGACCGCGGTCCTCGGCTTCGCGTGCACCGGCGGGCTCGCCGCGGACACGGTCCTCTGGCTCGACGACGTCGTCGTGACCTGCGGGGGCGTGGCGGCGGCGCTCGATCTGCGGCGCGGGCCGGGGAACCACTACACGCTGGCGGATCCGGCGCCGGCGCCCTTCGCGCAGGTGGCGACGTACCGGGGCGCCGAGCAGCTCACGGGGCCGGGGGGATCGGCCTGGAACCAGCTGTACTTCAACGTGGCGATGGGGCTCGCGCCGGGCGATCAGCCCGTCTCGTGCTCGTTCGCGGCGACGCTCAGCGCGTCGGACGGGCTCTTCCCGGACGGCTGGAGCACCCGAGCGGGCAGCGTGTGGCCGCTCATCCACGTGGCGGTGCCGTTCGTCGACGCGGCGACGGACGACTTCGCGTGCGGCGTGCACCCGCTGAACGACCCGAACGCGGCGCCCGAGACGGGGGTCTGGACGGACTACACGGACGGCGTCACCGCGCACCGCTTCGCGCACCGCGTGCGGCGCGACGCCGGCGATCCGACGGGGGTCACGGTGGAGCACGAGGCGGGCGGCCCGGACCCCGGGACGACGGGGCGCGTTGTCGGCAGCGTCTTCGGGGACGACAACGTGAACGGCGTTCACGACGGCGACGAGGACGGCGTCGGCGGGGTGGTCGTGCGGGTGAAGGACGGCGCGACGGCGCTCGGGAGCGCGGTGACCGGGGCGGACGGGTCGTTCGTCGTGAGCGGCGTCCCGGCGGGGACGTGGGCGGTCGAGGTGGACGCGGCGAGCGTGGCGGCGCAGGGGTGGGCGCGGGTCGAGGCGGCGCCGGGGGACGTGACGGTCGTCGCCGGGGCGGACGCGGCGGTGGCGCCGATCGCGCTCGAGCCGTACGCGGTGATCGGCGGGCGGGTGTACGCGGACGTCGATCAGGACGGGGTCCTCGGGGGGGCGGACGCGGGGATCGACGGCGCCACCGTGGAGCTCGAGCCGGACGGCGGCGGCACGCAGCGGTTCGTGCCGACGTCGGGAGGCGGCTTCTACGAGCACCGGGTGCTCGGGGGCGGGGCGTGGCGGGTGCGGTCGCAGCCGGGGCAGCTGGCGCTCCTGCCGTACGACGGCCTCACGACGGCGAGCGAGGTGTCGGTGGGGCCGCTCCTCGCGGGGCAGAGCGTGACGGTGGACTTCGGGGTGCGGCCGCGGGGTGATCTCGGGGGCGTCGTGTTCGAGGACCTCGACGGGGACGGGGTCCAGGACGCCGGGGAGGCCGGCGTGGACGGCCTGACGGTGCTCCTCGGGGACGGCAGCGGGGACACGCGGCCGGCGACGACGGACGCGAGCGGGCGCTACGTGTTCACGGCGGTCATGAGCCGGACGTGGCAGGTGTCGGTGGACACGACGACGGCGGCGTTCACGGCGCGTTTCGGGCGGGTGACGCCGGCGAACCCGCTGATGGTGGCGCGCACGCCGGGGCCGACGGCGACGGAGGCGCCGCCGATGGGCGTCGAGCCGCTGGGCGCGGCGCTGGGCGCGGTGTTCGCGGACGCGGACGCGGACGGGGAGCGCGGCGCGGGGGAGCTCGGCGTCGCGGGGGTGACGGTGACGGCGACGCGGGGAGGCGACGTCCGAACGACGGCGACGGACGGGAGCGGGCTCTACCGCTTCGCGCTGCCGGCGGGGACCTGGATGGTGGCGGTCGACCTCGGGCAGCCGGCGCTCTCCGACTACGCGGCGCTCAGCACGCCGCCGACGATCGCGGCGATCGTGGTCCCTGCGGGGGACACACCGGCGGACTTCGGGGTGCTCGAGCCCGCCGAGGTCGTGGGGCACGTGTTCGTGGACGGCGCGGGCGGCGAGGCGGCGGATCGCGCGTGGGATCCCGAGGACCCCGTCCTGAGCGGGGTGGTCGTGACGTTCGCGGACGAGGACGCGATCTACGCCACGGTCACCGCGACGAGCGACGTGGACGGCGTCTACGCGGCGCTCCTCCCGCCGGGCACATGGACGGTGGGCGTGCAGCAGCTCCCGGGTGGCTACGCCGGGCCGTTCTTCGCGCCGGGCGCCGGCGCCCTGACCCTCCTGCCGGGCGACTACGCTGAGCGGGACATCGCCTTCGAGTCCACCGGGGGTTCGCTGTGATCGCCATCGGCCACCGCGCGCTCGGCGCGCTCGCGTTCATCACGTCGGCTCTCCTCGCTCACGGCGCCGCGAGCGCCGCGGTCGTCCCCGCCCACGTGGACTGGCTGCCCGACGACAAGCCCCTGGACGGCGTCGTCGTCGGCTACGGCGACGCGCGGTGGGACGGCAAGGTTCGGGTCCAACTCCGCGCGGAGTCGGGCGACGACTGCTTGACGCTCATCGACACGCCGGTCGCGATCTGGCTCCGCGCGGACCTCGGCGGCGGCGACGTCGTCGAGCGGCGCGTCGGCTTCGTGACCGTCCTTGCCAGCGAGATCGCGTGTGATGACAGCCCGGGCGCTTCGCGCGACTTCTCGATCCTGTGGTCGATCGGCGCCGTGGCGCGGCAGTTCGGCGCCGAGGTCGTCACCCGGGCAGGCGCGCGCCCCTCGTTCGCCTTCGTCGCCCGCCTCGAGACAGGCGCAGAGGCGGCCTTCACCGTGAGCTCGGGCCTGCTCCCTGCGCCACCGTCGCGCCACGTTCGCTTCGGCGCCTTCACGCTCGAGGTGTCCGCGCTCGACGCGCCGAGCTTCGGCCGCACCAACAGCTGCCCAGGCGCGACCTACGTCCTCACCGTGCCGAGCGGCGGCCAGCTCGACTGGTCCTGGCCGGGCGCCGCGGGCACCGGCTACGCGTGGAGCGCCGCGAACGCCTCCTGGACCGGCGCGCAGACCCTCTGCCTCACGGAGGCGGCCGCCCCGTGGGCGTCCGGCCGCGGCGTCGACCTCCAGGTCGTCGGCGGCGACGGCGTCGCCGTCACCACGTCGGGCACCCTCGGCGGCCTCGCAATCACCAACCTCGGCGCGTCCTTCGGCCCCGGCGGTCTGAGCCCGCTCAGCCTCGCGGTGACGCTGCCTGCCGGCCACACCGTCGCCTACGCCGCGTCGATCGGCGCCCTCGAGCAGCCGCCGAGCCGCGGCGCCCGCGCCTTCGTCTTCAGCGGCCTCGCGCAGCCCCCCGTCGCCGACGCCGGCCTCGTCGCCGCCGTCCGCACCGACGCGCACGGCCTGTTCCACCTCGCGAGCGACACCCTCCCCTTCACGTTCGCCGGCGACACGCTGCGCCTCGACGCCGAGGGCCTGAAGGTCCAGGGCGGCGTCCACGCCCGCTGGCTCCGCGACCTCCCTTACAGCCACTTCGACCGGCGCCGCCTCGACCAGGACGGCCCGCGCACGAACGACGCCCGCTTCCGCGGCGCGGTGGCCCTGGGCGGGGCCGCCCTCATCAACGACCGCGGCCTCCAGGGCTCCGTCTCGGTGCCGGCCGGCGCCGCCCGCACCCACTATCCCGCCGGCACGCTCGCCTGGGGCGACGCCGCGGACATCGACGTCGTCGACGGTCGCCTCGACACGACGAACCTCACGACCGGCGCGACGACCTTCAGCTACGAGCTCGACGCGAGCTGCGCCGGCTGCGGGAAGCGCCTCGCGCGCAGCGTCACCACGGTCCCGAGCGGGCTCGACGAGGTCCTCCAGGACGGCACCGAGGTCGCGCTGGTCCAGGCGCCGCATGTCCCGCAGTGGGGCCCGGAGCGCCTCGGCGCCGCGAACGTCGGCACTCACGTCTTCCGTGTCGGCGCCGCGAACCAGCACGCGTGGCTCGTGATCCCCGGCTTCGTCGCCTCGGGCAGCGACGCCGCCGACGTGAGCGCCGCAGACACGCTCCTCGGGAGCGTCCGATTCGAGGTGGGCGCCGTGCGCGACCCCTCCCAGGGCGCGAGCGCCCAGCGCGGCAACGGCTTCTACGCGGGCGTCACCTTCGGGCCGGAGACGTACCGCGACGCCACCGGGAACGCTGTCGCCGGTCAGGGTCAGTCGCTCGCGGGCGCGGCCATGGGGATCGCCATCGGCGGCGTCGAGATGGGCTACACGAACCTCACGACCAGCGCCGGCGCGAAGCTCGTCGAGCGCCCTGGCGGCGTCACGGGCGCGTTCAACTTCACCGGGGCGCCAGCCGTCGCGCTCTACGGCTACGAGACGGTGATCGACGCGTTCAGCTTCCGCGTCGCGGACAGCGCCATCGACGCCGGGACGGGCGGCTTCGACGGGAAGGTGACGGTCAAGGGCCCAGCGGACTTCGCGGTCGCCTTCCTGCACCTCGCGCTCGAGTGCACGGGCCACGTCGGCGGCGGCGTCGTCGACCCCGACCCGGTCAAGAACCCGCCGCAGCGCCTCCGCGCCTGGAACGCGCCCTTCGCCATCCGGACCGTCGGGTTCGCGCCGGTCGCGGGCGACGGCCAATGCTCGAGCACCGGTCGCGAGCTGCGCGTCGGCGGCGGCGTGCGCGTCGAGGACCTCGAGCGGAGCCTCGACATCGACGCCGGCTAGACGAAGGACGGCGTGGCCTCGACGGCGACGCTCACGGGCACCGGCGAGGTCGAGCTCGCGCGCGCGACCTACACCGACTACGACGGCACCGACCGCCGCTACGGCTTCAAGGCGCTCGTCGACGCCGTGCAGCTCGCGTCGCGCCCCGGCTGCAACACGACCGCGGACACCGAGGACGCGTGCGGCTGGTTCGAGCTCGGGGGCGCCGTGCTGCTCCCGTTCTGGAACGCGCTGACCGACGTCGTCATCCGCGCCACGAACCTCCCGGACGGCGCGGGCGTCAACGCCGGCAAGTCGCTGGTCGTGGCGAAGGGCTTCCGCGGCGCGTCGGCGACTTGGACCACGGGGACGCTCGCGCAGGTCACCGCCGAGGTGAAGGCCACGGCCGCCGCCGGCGT
The DNA here is from genome assembly GCA_020632715.1 of Deltaproteobacteria bacterium. Taxonomy (GTDB): domain Bacteria; phylum Myxococcota_A; class UBA9042; order PHBI01; family PHBI01; genus JACKFA01. The sequence continues at coordinate 84,797 of JACKFA010000010.1, read as the reverse complement.
GGACGTGAGCTACGACTGGGCCTTCGACGTGGAGGTGCCGGTCCGCTGGGAGCACCCGCGCTTCATCGCCGACCCGCAGCGTGAGAAGAACGTGGACCTCGGGGTCTTCGCGATCCACGGGGCCGCGGACTACGTGACGCCCGAGGACACGCGGATCTCCTTCGGCGCGAGCGCGGACCTCGCGAAGCTGCGGCCGCCGGCCCTCGCGCTCAACGTCGACCTCCGCGACCCCGAGAGCGTGGCCCACGTCGACGACTTCCTCGACACGCTCATCGGGAGCCGCCCGCTCGCCGGCATCGTGAGCGGGCTCCGGCAGCCGTCGCGCTTCATCCAGCAGGCCGTCGGGTCCGGCTTCGAGGGGTTCATCGAGGACGGGATCCGCGCCGTCGTCGAGGACGAGGACCTCCCGATCCACCCGGCCACCGAGGCGCTCGCGAGCGCGCTCGCCGTGGTGCAGACGCTCCCGCAGCAGCTCGCGAAGGCCGTGTTCGACCCGGTGAAGAGCGGCATCGACGAGGGGATCTCGGCGCTCGGGGCCACCGCCGACGGCGTCGCGCGGGACGTCTGGAACACGCTCCCCCAGGCGTGGGTCGACCTCGTCGGCGCCATGTCGGCGACGACGCCGGACGTCGCGACGATCAACGCGAAGCTCGCGACCGTGGAGACCTACGCCAACACGATCGACACGAAGCTCCTCTCCGTGGTGACCGCCGTCGACAAGGGGCTCGACAAGGCGCTCGATGGCGTCGGCTTCGCCGAGACGGCGATCGACGGGCTCGCGAGCAAGGTCACCGGCTACGCCCAGACGGCGCAAGCGGCGGTGACGACCATCCTCGCGCTGCTCGACCCGAGCACGCCGCCTCCCGCGACCGGCCCCGACCCGGCGCGCTACTTCCGGTGCGACGGGAACAACCCCATCCTGAAGCAGGTCGACCAGCTCGGGGACAAGGTGGCGGCGCTCGCGACCGCGCTCGACTTCGGGAAGTTCGCGGGCTTCGTCAACCCCGTCACGAGCGTCGTCGGCGTCGACGCGAAGCCGTACCTCGCGGCCATCGACAAGGCCGTGAACCCGATGCGCGCCGTCACGAAGGCGCTCGTCGGCGAGGACCACCACTCCGGCTACCTCGGGGACGTGAAGAAGGTCATCTGCGCCGGCACGACCGCGGTCGGGAACCGCCTCCCGGCCCTCGTCGCGAAGGTCCGGGCGCTCCTCCTGCCGGTCAAGACGACCCTCGACGACTTCCTCGCGCCCGGCGCGAACGGCAAGTCGAAGCTCGAGAACATCGTCACCGCCGTGAAGGCGGTGCTGAAGGACGTCCGGGGTGAAGGCGAGAAGGCGCCGATCTTCACCCTCACCGGCATGAAGAACGCGGTCGGCAAGGTGAGGACGGAGCTCACGAGCCTGCAGAAGAAGCTCGCGCTCCTCGTGTCGATCGCGAAGGCGCAGGTCGCGAACGCCGGCGAGGCGCTCGAGGCGCTCCCGCCGGACCTCGCCGCCTCGGGCGTGAACGACATTCACGCCGCCCTGAACCTCGTCGGGCTCGCGGCGCTCGAGGCGCTCGGCATGCCGGAGAGCCAGCGCGAGAGCTGGGCGCAGGCGGGCGGCGGCTGGGTCGACGACGGCACCACGCCGACGAGGACGTTCGTCGCGGCGTCGGTCGACCTCGTCCGGCAGCCGCTCGACAAGCTCATCGGCGCCGTCACGACCGACATCGGCGGGAAGCTCTCGGGGCTCGTCGCGCAGCTCCCGTTCCCGACGGGCGCCGAGCTCCGCGAGCACATCGTGACCTTCCTCCTCCAGAGCCCCGTCATCGAGCAGCTCACGAAGCTCATGCACGAGGCGACGAGCCTCCTCTTCGGGCAGGTCGACGCGCTCGGCAACCAGGTCCTCGACCAGCTGAACGCGCTCATCAAGGAGGTCGTGACGAAGTTCAACGCGCTCGCGGAGAAGCTCCTCGGGAGCGTCACGGCCGCGGTGGGCGAGCTCGCGTCGATGGGGGCGGCGAAGCTCGACGGCTTCGCCGAGATCCGCGGCGACGACCTCATGCGCCTCCAGATCGACGGCGAGTACAGCCTCAACAACGACGCGAAGTCGAAGTCCGAGGGGTCGAACACGAGCTTCAAGGCGCGGCTCAAGATCGAGTTCTGGGCGACGAGCGACAAGGCGAAGAACTGCGGCGGCGGCGGCTCGGTGTCGACGGCCCCGCTCGACGCGTCGCTCACGGTGCGCGACCTCCCCATCGTCATCGGGCCCGGGAACCTGAAGATCTCGAAGCTCGAGCTCGGCTTCACGCTCGCGCCAGAGGGCGGGGGCATCGTCCCCGTCGGCGTGTTCGGCGGCATCGAGACCACGGGCTCGCTCAACTTCCAGGCGTTCGAGCTCTACGACATCGCCATCGCCGCCGGCGTCGGGCTCTACGAGAGCTACCTCGGCGCGCGCGCCGCGGCGCGCTTCCAGGGCTACGACCTCAGCGCCGCCTTCCTCGTCGGGAAGACCTGCGACGGGCGCGTCCTGAAGGAGCTCGACCCCGAGTTCTGGAAGTACGTGAACACCGACAACGGCTTCGCCGGCATCTACGTGCGCGGCTCGTGCTCCTTCCCGATCTACGACGTCGGCTGCCTCTTCAAGGTGGGCGCCGGCGTCGACGTCGGCGTCTGGATCCTCGACGGCACCTACGGCGGCCTCCTCGGCGGGCGCATCTACGGGAAGGCGCTCTGCATCATCGGCGTCGCGGGCGGGATCCGCCTCGTCGGGCAGATCGCCGACGGCGACCCGCAGTTCCTCGGCGAGGGCTGGGCGGCCGGCGGCATCGGCTTCTGCGACAGCGACGAGTGGCAGTCCGTCGACGACGCCGTGAACGACGGCGGCTGCCTCGTCGGGTGGGCCGCGATCGGCGCCGAGTACAAGAACGGCTCGTTCTCGCTCACCCGCATGGACCTCGGCGGGCTCGACTGACCATGGAGCGGCACCTCATGACGCGCCTTCGCACGCCTCTCGCACTCCTCCTCGCCGCCGCCGCGGTCGCCGCGGGCGCTCCGCCCTCGCGCGCCGCCTCGGGCACGGGGCAGGTCATCGTCACCGGCTATCTCGGCCGCGCCGGCTCGCTCACGGACGAGGGAGCGGGCGATGACGACGCCGTCGTCTACCTCTTCCTCGACGTCGTCGACCGGCGGCTCGACCTCGCCTTCCCCGCCGGGACGACCCTCACCCTGACGCGCGACGGCGCCCCGGTCCCGGGCTTCACCGGTGTGCCCCTCGACGCGGTCATGCCCGCCGCCGATATCGCCACGCTCTACGCGCTCCCGGGCGGCGCGCGCCGCATGGCCGAGACGATGGCCTCCCTCGACGGCCTCGACGACGGCGACGCGCCCGTGACGCCCCTCACCTTCGCGGCGCGCCTCCACGACGCGCTCGCCGTCTTCCGCGGCGAGGCGCTCCCGCCGTACCCGGAGGAGCTCGGCGATCGCCGGCTCTTCACCTGGGCGCAGCTCGCGGCGCGCCTCGACCCGCTCGTGGCGATGGCCGGCTACCGCGGCTTCGTGGACCGCGACCCGCCCGCGAGCGGCGTCGTGACCTACGCCTTCACGGTGACGGACGGCGCACGGACGGCCGAGATCGGGCGCGTCGAGATCGCCATCGACGCCGGCGTGCACGTGCTGCCCGCGCCGGCCGCCCCCGAGGATCGCTCCTACGAGCAGTCGCGCTGCGACGCGCCGACGAGCGGCCGCGCGGACGGCGCGACCGCGCTCTACGGGACCCACCCGGGCGACAACGCCACCGAGCGCTGGGTGAACCAGAACGACATCGTCGGCTACGACGTGTGGATCGTCGCGGACAGCGACGAGTGCGAGCTCGCCGACGTCGATCTGCGCGGACTCGCCGCGAGCGGCACGAGCGACGAGCGCGGCGGCGTCGCGATCCCCGGCTACGCACGCGTGAACGACGCGCCGCTGATGATCTCCGAAGACCGGCCCTACGAAGGGGGCTCCCCGGCGGGCTGGCAGCCGCGCTTCGCGCAGCTCGTCCACGATCGCGACGCGATCGCGGCGCTCGGCTACTACCCCGGAGCCCTCGTCTGCTACTACGTCGCGGCGCGGGACCGCAGCGGCAACTACGGCGCGACCGCGGGGATCCTGGCGGAGGTCCCCGAGCTCGCGCCGCCGGTCGCCCCCTGGGACGTCGAGGCCGTCCCGGTGCGCGAGGCGACCGCCGTCGAGGGGACGAGCGACGACCCCGGCGTCTACGAGGCGGAGGTCACGACGGCAGACCGCTTCGAGCTCACCTGGAGCGACACGACCTACGAGGCGTGGGCCGCCGACCGCCTCGAGGGGCGCGTCGTCTGCAACCCCGACGCGGCGCGCGAAGGGGTCCCGCCGGAGATCGCCGCCACCCCCGAAGGGTGCGCCCACCCGAGCCGCGTCGACCTCGCGCGCCACTACCTCGTGTATCGCTTCCCCGACGCCGAGACCGCCTCGCGCTTCCAGGACCACGACGGCGACGGCGTCGACGACGAGGCCGAGGGCGCCGGCACGAGCGGGCCGGGCACGGCGTGCGACAGCGGCCAGAAGCCGCTCGGCGCGACGAGCTACCGCGCGACCGGGACGCTCACGTCGTCGGTCGACGCCACCGGCCGGCGGGTCATGCGGTTCACCGACCAGAGCGGCCCGGAGGACGAGAAGGGCAAGGTGTACTGGTACCGGGTGGCCGCCGAGAGCTGGAACCGCGTCTCGGAGCTCTCGGCGCCCGTGCGGGGGCTCTTCCCCGACACGACCATGCCCGATCGGCCCCGGGTCGAGGACGTCGGCATGTGGACCTGCGGCGTGTCGATGCTCCCCGACCCATCACCGACCGACATCGATCATGAGCCCACGGTCGACGCCGCGGCGCTCGTGTCGGAGGAGACCTGGAACGCCTACCAGGACCGGCTCGTCGCGTGGGACACGACCGGGGAGGCCGCGCGCCTCGACGCGTACTGTGTCCCGCTCGATCCGCTCATCGTGAAGGCCGCGGGGACCATCTACCAGAAGACCACGCCCGGGCAGCGGATGGCCGGCCTCGTCGCGTCGCTACCCTACGAGCGGATCGAGGCAGGCGGCGACGAGTGGGTCGCGCTCGCCGACGACGCGCTCTGCACGGACCTCTGCCGCGGCGTCACCTCCGGCTATGTCCTGCTCGAGGTGCACGACGCCGAGGGCCGCGTCCTCCGCGAGCGGCACTTCGAGATCGACGAGCTCGCCGGCCCGACCGCGAGCTTCGACGGCTACCCGAGCGGCTGCGGCTTCTTCGTCATCACGGAGCCCGCGTGCGAGGCGGAGGGCGGCGATCCAATCCACGCGGGCGACGTCGTGGACGACCCGTTCGTCTACCTGTCGCTCCCGCTAGTGGCCGACGAGTGCGCGCAGATCGGCGTGAACGTGGGCGGGCGCCACGCGAAGCTCGGCACGGTCTGCGGGCCGGTCCCGTCGTTCCCCTTCCCGGTGCCGCAGGCGGGACCGACGCTCACGTGCCCGACCATCACGAAGCAGTCCCGGAAGGGCGGCACCCCGTCGGCGCCGCTGCCGCTGCCGTGCTTCAAGACGAAGAAGGCCCAGGTCGCGCCGAGCCCGCCGCGGGTCGGCGCGCTCACGCTGCCGCCGGCGACGAACGGGACGTGCGGCGCGCCGGCCGTCGCGTGCAGCCTCGGGAGCTTCAGCTGGTACGGCCCCGAGGAGGCCATCGCCGGCGTCGTCGCCGAGTGGTGGCGGCAGGGCTCGGACGCGCGCCAGAGCGGCTTCTTCCCGGCGGAGGGGCTCCACGGCGCCGCCGCGGAGCACGTCGCGACCGGGGTCGACCTCGGCGCGGCGCTGCCGACCGGCGCGACCGAGACGTGGTGCGTCCGCGCGCGGAGCCTGTCCGCGTCGACGCCCGCCGACCTGGGCGGGGCGATGTCGGAGTGGTCCGGCACGATGTGCGGGGTCCGGCAGGAGGCGGCGCCGACCGACCCGGGGTACCTCCCGTGGCCGCCGCGGGCGAAGGTGCCGCGGGTCGACGCGCTGCTCGACGTCGAGTACCTCGTGATCCCCGGGGAGGCCGGCCGCCACGAGCGGATGGCGGTGCCGGCCATCGTCCTCGGCGAGATCGCGCCCGGCACGTGGGACCTCGGCGCGGACGGCGAGGGGCTCTGCAACCTGTGCGGCTGCGACGACGGGGTCCGCTGCGACGACGACACGAGCGGCGCCGTCGTGTGCGTCGCCGACCAGGACGTCGTCGGGCCGCGGGCGAGCTTCGGGTGCACCCTCTGCCGCGACGTGTCGACGGCTCTCGGCGACCGCGGCGCCTTCGTCGCCTACCGGCAGTCGCGCGAGTCCGCGGGCGACGCGCCGGGGCCGTACGTGCAGGTGACGCCGCTCCTCGCGGGCCCGTTCTGCGGGTTCGTGCCGCGCGGCGCGAGCTTCGACGGGCGCGTCGACGACCCCTACTTCAAGCTCGTGCCGCGGATCCCCGAGGGCGGCCTCGCGACGGACCCGGCGCGCTGGGAGCTCACCTGGCTCGACCGCGTCCCGCACGCCGGCGGGCGACAATACCGCTATCAGCTCGTGTACTTCGACGGTCGCGGCGAGCCCGCGAGCTACCGCGAGACCAACTGGTTCACGGCCCCCGCCGACGACCACATGCCCGCCGCGTGGGCGGCTCAGTGATGGAGACGCCTCGATGAACGGACGCAACGCGTTGATGGGCGGCGTCGCCCTGGTCCTGGCCCTGGCGCTCGGCGCGGGCGGCGTCGCGCGCGCCGACGGCGAGCCGAACCCCGTGCTCGACCACGCGAACGCCAACGTCGTCGGCACGGAGGGCGTCGTCACGACGACGTGGCGCGTGGGCGACGGGTCGCGGACGCTCGTGGTCCGACAGGACCTCGACGCGCTCCAGGTCGGCTGGGGGGAGGTCGCGAGCGCGACGTTCACGGCGCTCGCGGGCGTGCCGACGACGGCGATGGTGCTCGTCGAGCGCGGGCTCGGGAGCTGGCCGACGCCGTCGGGCGCAAAGGTGCCGGCGTTCTCGGTCGTGCCGCTCGACTTGCCCACGGACCCCAATCCCACCGCGATCGAGCCGCTCGCGATCGTCTTCGACCCGCCCCCCGGCGACTACACCGGGCCGCTCGAGATCACGGTGCGCGCGACGGGCGGGACGGGCGGCGCCGTCGGGCTCCAGGTCGTGGTCGACGGCGTCGGGAGCGCGCCGACGCCGGTGCGCGAGCGGCGCGTGCTCCTGAACGGCGCCGCCAAGACCCAGGCCATCGAGGTCTTCGTCTGGGCCGCGCGCGGCCAGGCGGGGAGCACGAACCCCGACTCCACCACGGCGACGGTCACCTACACGCTCCACCTCCCGGACGAGCTCGCCGACCGCGACGGCGACGGGATCCCGGACCCGGTCGAGGCGCTCGCGGGGCTCGACCCCGACCGCCAGGACGCGCTCACCGACACCGACGGCGACGGCTGGCCCAACATCGACGAGCTCCTGCGCGGCTGCCCGGTGACGGCGGTCGGGCCCGCCGAGGTGAGCTCGTGGCCCAAGTGCAGCTGCACGGTGGATCCCCGGAACACGGACCAGCGGGTCTGCGTGCCGCGCGACATGGACGGCGACGGCTGGGCCGACGAGGACGAGTTCTGGCGCCACACGGACGAGGAGGACGCGGAGAGCTTCCCGGCCGCCGGATCGCGCTACGGTGGCGAGCTCATCGCCGCCGTCACCGCGCGCACGGGGCTCGCGGCGAGCGGCGTCCCCGCGGGCGAGGGGGCGCTCGAGGTACGCGACCTCGGCGGCGCCTTCGTCGTGGCGCGTGATAGCTACGGCCTGGCGCCGGTGGGCGCGGTGAACGCGTCGTCGTCCGCGACGGTGGCGGCGTTCACGCTCTCGGAAGCGATGGGGGCGCGGTTCGCGGCGGAGTCGCCGGTGGTGGTGCGCGTCCGGAGCGGGGCGCTCGGCGCCGGCGGCTGGACGAGCGCGCCGTGGACGGTGTCCGGGATGACCCGCATCGTGCCGAGCTTCCGCCCGGAGGACGTGACGGCCGCGCTCGTCGCGACCGGGCGCGCGCACGGGACGGCTCAGGAGTGGCTCAGCGGCGCGCGGGCGCTCTTCGCGGAGCGGCTGTCGGTGGCGCGGGAGATCACGGTCTCGCCGGCGTCGACGGCGGCGCTGGCGGAGCTCGACGCGCTCGCGGCCTGGTACGCCGGGGAGGACGGCGCGGTCGCCATGACGCCCGAGGGCAGCGGCGCGCAGAGCCGCGACGCGTTCCGCGCGCTCGCCGACGACTACACGCGCAAGACGACGGCCGCCGGGGCGTCGCCGCGCGCGGGCTGGGAGGGCCTGGGCGACCTCGCCGACGAGCTCGCGCTCCTGCTCGGGAACACGAGCGACGCGGCGCTCGCCGGGCTCCGGGCGGAGGCGGCTGCGCTCGAGGCGGCCGCGCTCGCTGGCGCGACGGCATGGGGAGCGCAGACGCCGCTCCCGGCCGCGACCTACGACGTGGAGCTCGCGCTGCGCTTGTTGCAACGCAGCAATCTGGAGACCTCGCGCCTCGCCGGGCGCCTGGTTGCTTACTTTGGCGCGCTTCGCATCGCACAAATCCCGGGGGCGACCTGGGACGCGCTGCTCGACCCGGCGGGGGACGTGGACGGCGACGGCGCGGCGCAGCGGGTGGAGCTCGCGGGGCCGGCGGCGCGCGCGACCGATCCGCTCGACGGCGACACGGACGACGACGGCGAGCTCGACGGCGCGGACCCGTGCCCGAGGGACGCCACGGACGGGTGCTGGCCGGCGACGTCCTTCGGGCTCGACAGCGACGGCGACGGCGTCGTCGACGGGGTCGACAACTGCCTCGCCGCCGCGAACCCGGACCAGCTCGACGAGGACGGCGACGGCGTCGGCGACGCGTGCGCGGACGAGCTCCTCGCGGTGATGCGGCCTCCACACCACCACGTGCGCGCGTTCACGGGGGACAGGCTCGCGTTCGGGCTCACGACGACCGCGGCGGGGTCGGACGCCTTCGACAATGCCTGCTTCGAGGTGACGTGGGGCCTCGACGGGCTCGCCGTCGACTACGACGTGAGCGCCTTCTTCATCGAGGTGGTCGCGGCGGCGCCCGGGACGTACCACGTGACGCTGACGGCGCACGACACGTGCAACGGAGTCGACTCGACGGACGCGCGCACGGTCGAGGTCCGCGACCGCCCCGTCGCCCCGCCGACCGCCGCCATCACGGCGGCCGCGGGCGTCGCCGAGGGGGTCGCCCTCGCGTTCTGGGGCGCCGGGACGAGCGGCACGCCGGGGGCGCTGACGTACGTCTGGGACTTCGGGGACGGCGGGAGCGCGACCGGGGCCGTCGCGTCGCACATCTACGCGAGCCACGGCACCTACACCGCCACGCTCACGGTCACCGACGCGGCGAGCCACGTCGCGACGGCGACGCACGTCGTCACCGTCGCGGACACCGGCCCCGCCGTCGCGTTCACGAGCGCCGGCAACGGCTACGACCTGGAGCTCGACCTCTCCGACGCCTCGACCGCCTACGACGGCGTCACGAGCGTCGTCTGGACCATCGCCGGGCTCCCGGGGTCGCTCACCGGGCCGACGGCGACGGTGGTCTTCCCGTACCCGGGCGCGTGGAGCGTGACCGGCACCGTCACCGACGGCGACGGCACCGTCGCCACCCACACCGAGACGGTCACCGTGGTCGGGAGCGGGATCCAGCTCGTCACCGCCGTCGTCGACAGCACGTGGCGGCCCATCGCCCTTCCCCACGCTCTCGCGGCGCCGGTCATCATCCCCGGGCTCCCGACGAGCACGGACCCGACGCCGGCGATCGTGCAGGTGAGCGGCGTCTCGGGGGGCGGCTTCGAGGCGCGGATCCAGTCATGGCCTGCGTCCCTGGGCGCTCACGGGGCGGAGACCGTGACGTTCCTGGCGATGGAGACGGGCCGCTTCCAGCGCCGCGACGGGAGCGTCTGGGCCGCCGGCGCGGGCCTGCTGGCCGCGACCGGCGCGGCCTCGACGATCTCCTTCGGGACCCCGCGCCTCGAGAAGAAGCCGGAGGTGCTGCTAGGCAGCGTGGGCGACGACGCGGCGGTCGCCGGGCGCGTCGTCGACATCACGCGCGACGGCTTCGACGCGCGCGGCGACCGCGAGGAGGACGCCGCCACCGACACCCCGCTCGAGAACGTCGCCATCTCCTGGGTCGCCGTCAGCGGCAACACCGGCAGCGTCACGGTCGACGGGGTCGCGGCCCCCTACGAGATCCGCTCCGTCACCGTCGACGCCACCTTCCGCGTCCGCCACGGCGTCACGCTCCGGCTCCGCGAGGAGACGAGCGCGGACCCCGAGACCGCGCACCGGATGGAGGGCACGTCGCTCGTCGTGATCGGCGGCGCCGCGTTCGCCACGGTCAAGACCGACCGCGAGGCCGATCCCGCCGCGGTCGTCCGCCCCTGACGACGGCTGATTACGGTGCGCAAGTGGCTGGAGCCCGGTCGCCGCCGAGCATCCTCGCCGTCTGCCGAGGCTCCACGCGGGGCGCGGGGGCGCAGCCCCCGGGCACCCATAGGTGCGCCGAGCATCGACGACGACGGCAGGCGGTGAGGAGGCCGGCGGTGAACGGCTCCAGCTGCATCCGCGCCGTAATGACTCCGCCGAAGCGGATAGTCGCTGCGAGCGCGATCAGGATGTCTCTCGAACGTCGAGAGCTCGTCTCTCGAGATGTCCGTCGTCGCCAGCGGCGCTACTCGGCGGGCGGGTAGAGGACCTGGATGGTCATCGCCGGCACGCGGTCGAGCAGGACGAGGTCGGTGACGATGGTCGTCCCGACCGCGTAGTTGCCGGCCGGCGCGACGATGAGCCCCACGGTCGTCCCGAGCCCCTCGATGAGCTGGCCGGGGGTGCCGAGATCGGAGCGGCGGTTGGGCTGTGCGCCGTCGTGTCCCCAGCCGAGCACATAGAACTTGTCGGGGTCCGGCAGATGCACGGCCCCGGAGATGCCGTCGTCGACGTCCGCGTCGACGCTGCGGTAGATGACGGTCCACGGCCCCATGGGGTCGGACGCCTCGAGGACGTAGTGGTGGAAGGCGAGGTCGTCGCTCTTGGGCCTGAAGGTCAGCCAGGCGGCCTCGTCCGGGTCGATGATGAGGCCCACGAGCTTGGGGTTCTCGATGAAGCCGTCGACGTAGCCGATCTCCACGCGCGACGGGCCACACTCGCCGTCGACGCAAGTGAGGAAGGCCAACTTCCTGCCCAGCGGCCGGTTCATCGTGTCGTAGGCCCTCCACGCCACCGACTCGGGGCCCGCCGGGCCGTTGGGACGGAGCGCGTAGTTGTCGCAGTTCCCGAGACGGATCTCGGCAAAGTGGACGCCACCGCCCGTCGAGTCCGGTCCGAACGAGGTGAGACCGCCACAGAAGAGGCCTGAGTTCACTCGGGAACCCAGGATGTCCGAGACAGTCGGGTGGCCCAGCGCGATGACCCGCGCCTGCAGGCCGAACTCGAGCCCCTCGATGTGGCCATCGCCGTAGATGTAGAAGGTGCCGTTGCCTTGGATGAGGCTCCGCGCGAAGGGGCCGTTGATCCCGGGGTCGGTGCCCGTGAGCGGCCCGTCCACCCCCACCCGACCGCCCATGATGCGGGTCGAAGCCCCCACGACGTCCAGGCTCGAGCCGTTGACCATCTCGTCGAAGCCGCAACACTCCCCGCTGACATAGATCGTGCCGTCGCGCCCCGCTTCGAGCGCCGGTCCCAGGCCGACAAAGGCGGTCTCCCAGGTGAGGCCGTCCTGCGGCCCGTCGTGGCGACCGCGGACGAAGACGACCGGGGCGGGCGTGACCTCGGTGTCCGCGTCCGGTCCGATGTCGGTGTCGCTCGCGCCGTCCGCCCCGTCCGGTTCCAGGTCGAGCGTGTCGACGTCGGGCTCGCCATCCGCCTCGACCTCGGTGGGGGCATCCGCTGCGGTGTCCTCGCCGAGGTCGGCCTCGACCGTGGTGTCCAGCTCGGGCGCGGTGTCCGGCACCGCGGTGGTGTCGCTGTCTCCACCCGCGTCGGCGGGTGAGGTGTCGTCCGCGCACGCGCCGAGAGCCAACGCGAGCACGGTCCAGGAGAAGGCCCTCTTCAGGGACGTCATCGACGACATCATGTTCCTCGCGGCCTGCGCGGACGGCGCCTGGACGACGAGACTACACACGCGTCCCCGGGCCCGCAAACAGCGGCGCCCGTCGCGCGGTAGGACGACATGAGCCTTCCGCAGGCGTGCGCGCGTGACGCGCCATCGAGTCGACGTTCGCGCTGAAAGGCGTGGGCCTCGGCGCCGACGCCGGGTCGCCCGACGATCGCGCCGACCCGCACGAACGCCCCGCGGCGAGCCGCCCTGGCCCGTGAACGCCCGCCACCTCTCCCGCCTGACCTCGGCGCTCGCCGCCGCCACGCTCGCGCTCGCCACGCTCGCGAGCGCCGCGCCGGCCCGCGCCCGCGAGACCGCCCCGGCCCTCGTCGACGACCTCCTCGTCGACCACTGGAGCCACCTCGAGGACGGCCTCCCGCTCGACCACGTCACCGACCTCGCCCGCGACGACGCCGGCTTCATCTGGGTCGCCACCTACGACGGCCTCGCGCGCTTCGACGGCGAGCGCTTCGACGTCATCCGGCGGCGCCGGCCTCGGCGGGGCGCGCGGGCGTCCTGCTCGCGCCGGGGGCCGACGGGGACGCGGTGCTCACGCACGAGCTCGTCCACGCCTCGCTCCGGGCGGCCGGCGACGCGAGCCCACGCTGGCGCCTCGTCGACGGCCACGCCGACGGGCAGGCCGCGATGCTCCAGGAGGGCGTCGCCGACTTCATCGCGGCGGCGCGGCTCGAGACGCCGATCCTGACGGCCTCCGCGACCACCGACGACGCGCGCTCCATCGCCGGCGGCGGCGCGTGCCCGGACGCGCTCCAGGGCGACGCCCACGCCGACGCGCAGGTCGTGAGCGGCGCGCTCTGGGAGGCGCGCGAGGCCGTCGGCGCGGAGCGGCTCCTCGCGGCGATCGCGGCGGCGACGCCCGGCCACGCGAGCGACATCGCGAGCTGGTCGGAGGCGGTCGCTACGGCGCTCGGTGCGCTCTCGCGGCGTGGCCCGCGCGACGCCGTGTGCGCTACTCCTGAGGCTCGACGAGCTGCCACGCCGTGCCGTCCCAGCGCAGATCGAAGGGCTCCTCGATGGGCTGCCCGACGGCCGACGTCCCGCTGAGCGTCATCAGCGCGTTGTCGCCGCGCGCGACCCCGGCGCACTCGCACGACTTCGTGTGATCGCCCTCGGCGGACGTCGTGATCGCGCAGTTCGCGCGCGTCGCCGCCTCCCAGCAGACGCTGTCGAGCTCGGCGTCGGTGAGCGTCCGCTCGCCGGCCCCGCCGCCGCCCGCGCTGCCCGCCGTGCCGCACGCCGCCGCCACGAGCCCCGCCACCACCGCCATCGCGCCCAGGAAGAACCGCGCCGTCATCGCCCCTCCGCCGCGGCCGTCCTGCGCCGCCTGCGGTCGAGTATGCAACGTCCGGCCCGTCGTGGAAACGTCGCCGACGCTCGGCTCGTGACGGCCCGCGAGAGGCTCGCGCCCGGTCGCCGCAGTCGGCCCGCCCTCGCCCCGCGTTCGGTGCGCCCTGCGACGCGGGCCCAGGGCATCGGCCATGCACTTGCGCAGTGTGCGCAGCCGATGCCCCGGACTGGGTGCGTCACCGCACGCCACCATCTTCGCCGCTACGCTCGAGCGGTCATCCTCCAAATGGAGGATGAAGCGCACCGTAGTTGGGGCCCGGAGCGGCGCGGCGGTCGTCAGTCCTCGTCGCCGACGAGCGCCGCCGGGTCGCACGCGCCCGCCGGCCCCGTCACGTGGAGCGGGATCGCGAGCGACGCGCTGCGCCCGCCGTCGTCGCGCGTCGTCACGCGGACCGTGTAGTCCCCGGCGCGATCGGCCGCGAAGCGCACGCGCGCCCCGTCCGCGCCGAGCGCCGCGCCCGCCGCCGGCACGACCGCCCAGGCGTACGCGACGTCGTCGCCGTTCGGATCCGTCGCGCGCGCCGTCAGCGTCACGACCTGGCAGGCCCGCGTGAACTTCGACGGCGCGATGTCCACGTCGACGATGCGCGGCGGGGCGGGCTCGTCGGCCGGCGGCGCCGCGAGCGGGCCGCCCGCGTCGCCGAAGGCGAGGCCCGAGAGGATGAGGAAGCTCGCCGCCGCGGCTGCGAGCACGAGGAGGGTGCGGCGGTTCAGGTTGGATTCGGTCACGTGGGGCTCCGGTCGTTCTGCGCGCGCGGGGTGTCCGGTCGTCGGGCTCCGGAACGAGCAAGGCCCGGAGCGCGCGCGCTCCAGGCCCTGCAGAGGTCGTCATCGTTCAGGCATCAGCCACCGTCACCGAGGCCGAGCGCGTCGAGCGCGTCCTGGACGAGCCCACCGGTGATGTCGCCAGTGCAGTCGCCCTCACCCTCGCTCGTGACGTGGAGCGGGAAGGAGAGCGACGTCGACTCGCCATGCTCGTCCGACACCGTCAGGGTGACCCCGTAGTCGCCCATCGCCGTGGCGGCGAAGAAGAAGGTGCTGCCGTCGCTGTCGGCGGTGTACGTCGCGCCGTCCGGGGCGTAGGTCACCTCCCAGTCATACATGACCGTGTCACCCTCGGGATCCTCGGCCTGGGCGTCGACCTGGATGAGGCCGCACGTCTCGGCGAACTTCGACGGCGAGATGGTCATCTGCATGACCACCGGGGCGCGGTTCAGCCACCCGTACACGTCGAGCGCGCCGCTGCCGATCACGTCACACGAGAGCTCGGCGCCGAACTCGGTCGTCTCGCCCTCCGTCACGTCGGCCGTGGCCGGGTAGTCGGCGTCGCAGCACTCGAGCGCGTCGCCCTCGTTGCCGATGACCTCGACGGACTGGATGTCGTAGGTGCCCGGCTCGAGCACGAAGAAGCAGTCGGCGACCATGTGCTCGCCGTCATCCGCGGCGTCGCCCGTGTAGGGGTCGCTCACCGTGGCGGGGGCCCAGTAGGCCTCACAGCTCTGGGTCGCCGACGCGTCGTCGGCGGGGGCGATCTCCACACGGATGCCCGCGGCCTCGCCGCACGCGGTCTGGGTCTCACCGATGGACTCGAAGCGGAGCGCCATCACGGAGCTGTCGGGTGTGAGGTCGGTGGTCGAGGGGTCGTTGGCGACCGCGTCCGCGCAGGCGCCGAAGAACGGGGTGGCCAGCGCGAGGGCGCCGAGGCCGAGAAGTGTCTTTTTCAATCCCGTGGTGTTCACTGAGAGTTCTCCTGTTGGGTTCGTTGATGCTGTCCGGAGCGTCGTCGGGCCACTCGCCAAAGTCCCCGTCGTCGCTCCCGTCGCCTGTCCGGCGACCAATTCCCGTGTCGCAATCGCCGTGCCATGTGCCGCAGACGCCCGCGTGGCACTTCCGTCGCGACACTCGGGGCGCGCGAGGAGGTGGGGCGAATCGTCGCGATCGACCTGGCCTGGGGCGATTCGTCGCGAGACCTGGCTCGCCACCGGCGTCGAGTCCGCAGCGGAAGCGGAGCCGTGACGCCGAGCGGGCGTCGCCGCGGCGTCGAGCGCCGCGCCGATATGCCAGGCATTCTCCGCGTCGGGCGCGATGTCGAGTGACATCATCGCCTTCGCGCCGGAGACAAATTGGTAACCAAAGATGGGCTTCGTCATTATACTCGTCGTGGGTTTGCTTGATGCAACCAGGGGCGCGGGCCGGTCATCCGCTCGCCAAAAGTCGTGGCCGGTCCGCGCTCCTTCTTCATCGCCCACCACGTCGCCGGCGGCCTGGGCCGCCAGCACGCGGTGGTGCGTCCGCTCCGTCCCGCTGTCGGATCAGAACGGGGCCTCCACCTCCACGGTCGTGCTCTCGCCGGTGAGCGCGCTGTACGCCTCACCGGTGTCCATCCCGTTGGCGGTCCAGACGGCGGAGCTGTCGTAGTCGTCGGGCGGGGTCGCCGAGCCCGTGTCGAGCGTGTGGTTCACGATGATCGCGGCGTCGGCCGCGAGATCGACGTGGAACGCGAGCTGCTGCATGCCGGTGCTCGTCGCGACGACGTCGTAGTCGGTGCCCTCGACGAGCGCGTAGGCGCTGCCGCTGGGCGTACCGGTCACCTGGCCGGTCGTCGTGTTGACGTTCGGATCGGGGTCGTAGAGGACCTCGGTGTCCGCCGGCGTGAAGAAGCCGCTCATGGGCGGGGTGACGACCGGCGCGCCGAAGCTGAAGTCGACGGCGATGTCGGTCAGGGACTCACCGGAGTCGTCCTCGTTGTAGAGGATCGAGCTCATGTGGACGTCGGCGCCGGCCGTGACGGGATCGGCGTCGTCGACCATCTGCACCTGGAGCGCCGCGAGCGGGCCGCCGAGGTCGCACTGCGGGTCGGGCTCGCCGCTCACGTGGATCGGGAACTCGAGGCTCGCGACCTCGCCGTGCGGGCCGTCGGTGACGGTGACGGCGAGCGTGTAGTCGCCCTCGGTGTCGGCGGCGAAGTCGGCGTGGGCGCCGTCCTCGTCGAGGAGGTAGTCCGCGCCGTCCGGGGAGTCGGTGACCATCCAGTCGTAGCTGAGCGCGTCACCCTCGACGTCCGTCGCCTCGACATCGAGCGCGATCGGGTAGCAGGGGGTCACGAACTTCGACGGGCTGATGGTCAGGTTCGTGATGTAGGGCGGCAGGTTGAGCCAGCCGTAGATGTCGAGCGCGCCGCTACCGACGACGTCGCAGGAGATCGGCACGCCGATCTCGCGCGTGCTCCCCTCGCTGACGAGGGCCTTCGACGGCCAGTCGCTCTCGCAGCACTCGAGCGGCTCGCCATCGTCGCCGATGGCGCTCACGTCGGTGATGCTCCACTCGCCGGGTGAGAGCACGAAGAAGCAGTCGGCGACGTGGTGAGCGCCGTCGTCCGCCGCGTCCCCGGTGTACGGGTCGCTGATGGTGGCGTCGGCCCACATGGCCGTGCACTCCTGCGTGTCCTCGCCCATCGCGATGGAGACGTGGACGCCCGCAGCGTTGCCGCACGAGGTCTCGGTGTCGCCGACGACGTCGAAGCGGAGCCCGAGGGAGGTCACGTCAGGTACGACGGCGGGCTGGTCGGTGGTGGTGGGGTCGTTCGGTGTGGCGTCGTTCGCACAGCTCGCGAGCGCGCCACAGGCCAGAATGGCCGCGGCCGACACGACGGATGTGCCAAGGCGAATGCTTCGCATGGGTTTCCTCGCTTGATGCAGGTTTGGGAGCGGTGGTGCCGCGTGTCCGCTCGCCAAAGCCGCACGCGACGTCGCCCCAGGGGCAGGGTGAGAGCCGACGCGGAGAGCTCCGCGGCGACCGCGCCCCTCGGCTGCAACCTCCATTCCACGCGAGCCCCTCGGATACAAAAGGGTTTCCGCGCTCGCCCACGAAGGGCCCCCGAGGCGCACGCGACGCGCGCGAGCGGGCGCGCGCTCACGGATCGGTGGCGGGGTCCGACCCGACGGTGGGGCAGCGGGGGGCGATCCGCTCAGGGGGTGGGGCGATGCGCCCCGGTACAGGTGGCGTCACGCCCTGACGATCGCGCTGCGCGGGGCGGTTGCCCCGTGATCTCAGCAACTTCCGCGCGCACCACGGCGTCGCGACCGCGCGGCACCGCGTCGGGTGCTCGGTCGGTCGCCGCGGGGTCGAGGCCCGAGACGGGACGACCAGGGAGGTACGGGGCACGGCGGGTTCCGTGGAGCAACCCGCCCCCGGCTACGCGCGCGGGCGCTACTTCTGCGAGAGGAGGCCCTCGGCGGACTTCCCGGCGACGACCGCGTCGGCGACCTTGTCGGCGTGCTGCTCGTAGGAGTCGCCCGCCTTGCCGACGCCGCCCGCGAGCGAGACGCCGTCGCGCTGCTGCACGACGTGCGCGGCCTCGTGCGCCGCGGTGTGGAGGTCGGGGGCGCTGCCGAAGACGACGTGGTTGCCGGTCGCGTACGCCTCGGCGCCCATGGCCTTGCTGGCCTCGGACGCCTGGCTCCCCGTGTGGGCCTGGACGCCCGAGATGTCGTGCGAGCCGAAGGCCTTCTGGATCGTGTCCGCGTGCGGCATCGCGCCGCCGCCCGAGGCGATGCCGGCCGCGGCCGCCTCGTGCACGCCCGCGGTGCCGTCGCCGCCGCCGTGGCGCTGGACGGGCGCGAGCGCCGCCTCCTGCGCCGCGAAGTCCATGCCCGCCATGGAGCGCTTGAGCTGGACGCCCGCGCTCGGGGCGACGTCGGAGGCCGCGGCCGCAGGGGCCTGCGCGGCGCGCTGGGAAGGCGCAACTCTCTCGTTGTGACTCATCGAGGACACTCCCTTCGGACCGACGTGCCATGAGAATGCCCTCGGGCGGCGCGGATGTCGAGCGCGGAGCGCGGGCGCCGAGCCCCCGTCGTAGTCGTTCAGGTGCTCGCGCGCGGTGGGGGCGAGCTCCGGAACCTCGGCGAGCAAGAGCGCGACGAACTGATCGGGGTTCATGGCGTCCTCCGGCGCGCGGGCCGCGGACGGCGCGGGCGGGCCGCCGCCCGCCTCGCGTCACGGAGCCGCGCCGTCGCGCCCCCGACCGCGACTACCGCTTCAAGTTCACGACCTCGACGAGCATCTCGTCGGCCGTCGTGATCGTGCGGCTCGCCGCCTGGAAGCCGCGCTGCGCCGTGATGAGCTGCGTGAACTCGTTCGTGAGGTCGACGGTGCTCTGCTCGAGGGCGCCGCTGAAGATCTCCCCGCGCCCGCCCGTGTTGGCGACGCCGATGATCGGCTCGCCGCTCATCTCGCTCTCCGCGAAGAGGTTGTCGCCGAGGGCGTTCAGCTGGTCCGGCGCCTGGAAGCGCGCGAGCGCGAGGCGCCCGAGGAGCTGCTCGCGGCCGTTC
Organism: Deltaproteobacteria bacterium; assembly: GCA_020632715.1. GTDB lineage: Bacteria > Myxococcota_A > UBA9042 > PHBI01 > PHBI01 > JACKFA01. Next base: position 65,923 of record JACKFA010000010.1, on the reverse strand, counting down.
GTGAACGTCCCCGTGATGTTCCCGTCGGGGTCGATCTCGAGGTAGCTGAGCGTGCCCACCCCGTAGCCGTTCTGGTTCACGAAGTTGAGCGAGCTCGTGGCCGCGTAGGACGAGGAGCCCGAGCCGTCGCCGCCGTCGTCGATGGCCTCGCCGAAGTCGAACGTGAGGTCCTGCGGCGCCGCGCCGAAGAACTGCACCGTCGACTGGCTCTGGTTCTCCGTCTGCAGGTTCCCCTGCTCGTCGAAGACCAGCGACCCGGCCGCGACCACCGTGCCGTCCCGGGTGTCGGTCCCGTCGATGTCGCCCTGCGGGACCACCGCGTTCCACTCCCACTGACCGGGCGACGTCTGCGTGAAGTAGACCTCGACCTGATGCGCCTCGCCGAGCGAGTCGTAGACCGTGATCGACTGCTGGTACTGCGAGGTCCCCTCGGGGTCGTTGACGTCGAAGACGGCGTTCAGCGGCTCGAAGTCGGCGCGGTTCAGCTGCACGTCCATCGCGATCTCGGTCGTCGCGAGCGGCGGCGCCTGGATACTGTTGACCTCGAGGCTCGAGAGGCGCGTCGCGAGCACGCCGTCCGTCGCCGCGTACCCCTGGAGGCGCAGCCCCTCGACCGTCGTCAGGTAGCCGTTCTCGTCGATCTGGAGCTGCCCGTTGCGCGTGTACTGGTGGCCGCCCGGGTCCTCGCCGACGATGAAGTAGCCGTCGCCGTTGATGGCGAGGTCCGTCGTGACGTTCGTCCCGAGCAGCGCCCCCTGGGTGACCAGGCGCTGCACCGCGGCGAGCGCGGCGCCCTGCCCCTGCTGCGTCGCGCCGGCCGAGCCGAGGATCGTCTGGCTCAGGATGTCCGCGAAGACCGCGCGGCTCGCCTTGAAGCCGACCGTGTTCACGTTGGCGATGTTGTTGCCGATGACGCTGATCGCGCCTTCGTTGGTGCGCATGCCCGACATGCCGACGTAGAGCGACGAGAAGATGCTCATGAGGTCCCCCCCTGGGTGCTGCGATGCGGTCCGATTAGCGGACGGTGAGTGTGCTTTGCGGCTCTTCTAGCGATGTGTGTGTGTGACTCGATCCGCGCGGGCGCGACGCCCACGCTCACAGGCGCTCGAACGGCTCCTCCGCGCTCGCGCCCGAGTGCGGCTCGGGGTTCGCGGCCGGCTCCGCCACGGGCTCCGCCTCCGCCGCCGGCTGCGCGGCCGCCGCGGCCAGCGCGCCGTCGAGGATCTGGATGACCTGCGCGAGCCCGATGGTGCGGCCGTCCGCGAGCATCAGCTGCGGGTAGCCGTTCGCGAACGTGACGCCGGTCACGACGCCCGTGCTCTTCTGCGTGACCGGGATCGCGTCCCCATCGACGGTCTCGGCCGTGATCGTCACGCTGTAGGTGCCGTCCGGGAGCGCCTTCCGCTGATCGTCGAGCCCGTCGAACTGGTACGAGTGCGCCCCGGCGTTCGCCTCGCCGAGCACGTCCTTCCGCACGACGCTGCCCTTGCTGTCGGTCACCGTCACCGTGACCTTCGCGGCGTCCTTCGTCGTCTCCCAGTTCACGACCGCCGGCGTCCCGCCCTCCTTCCAGGGCACGCCCACGCCGTCGAACTCGACGGTCTTGCCGATGAACGACACCATCTGCGCGCTCGTGCCGGCCGTCTCCGTGATCGCGAGGAGGTCGAGCCCCTCCTTCATGTTCACGAGCTGCTCGAGCGAGCTGAACTGCGAGAGCTGGCTCACGAACTGGGACGGGTCGCTCGGCTCGAGCGGGTCCTGGTGCGAGAGCTGCGCCACGAGCAGCTTCATGAAGTCGTCCTTGCCGATCGTGCCGTTCGGCGTCGACGTCGTCTGCGTCGTCGTCGACGGCGCGTACGGCGACTGCGCCACGCTGCTGATGTCCGCCATGTCGTCCCCTCCCCTCTCCGTGTCTCTCGCCTACGCGATGATGTGGAGCCGCCCCGGCTCCGCCCCGCTCGCCCCGTCGACCACCGCGTGCCGCGCCCCGCCGCGCCGCGCCCCGGGCGCCCCCGCGACGCCCGCCGCGCCGTCGGACGGCCCCTGTGAATGCCGTTCACTTCCGCCGCCCGCGCCGCCGTCGGCCCGCACGTCGACCCCGCCCGACGCGAGCCCCGCCCGCTCGAGCGCCGCCTTCACGTCGGGCAGACGCTGCTCGAGGAGCGCGCGCGTCGCGGCGTCGTCGGCCCGCAGGTGCACGAGGAGCTCGCGCCCGTCGTGCTGCACGAGCGCCGTGAAGCGCCCGATGTCCTTCGCCTCGAAGCGGATGAGGTCCCCGCCCGCGTCGCCGTTCACCATGTCGCGCACGGCGTCCGCGAGCTGATCCGCGAGCGGCTGCCCCGGCGTCACCGGGACCACCTTCTGCGCCGCCGCGCCCCGCGCCGCCGCGCTCCCCATCGCGTCCGGCCCGAGCAGCGGGTCGATCTCGCCGACCCCCACGAGCCGCGACGCCGCGTCGCCCGCGCCCGCGGGCTTCCCGCCCGCGCCCGCGAGCCTGAGCAGGCTCCCGGCGTCCGGAACGCCCAGCGCCCCGGCCTGCGCCGCGCCCGCCGTGCCGCCCTGCGCCTGCGACTGCGCTTGCTGCGGGCCGGTCCCCGCGTTCTTCGCCGCGTCGACCGCGGCCGCGTCCTTGCCCTGCGCCTGCGCCTGCGCCTGCCCTTGCCCGTCGCCGCCCTTCCCGTCGCCCTTCGCCTCGGCCGGCGGCGCCTGGACCGGCCGCTCGGCCGCCCCGTGCGCCACCTTGTGCCCCTCGCCCCGCGCCTCGGCGCGGTCTTCGCCGTCCGCCGCGCGCGCGTCCCGCGCGGGCGCCTCCGGGGCCGGCGGCGGGGCCGCGTCGTCGCTCACGAAGGCGCCGCCGAGGCCGTCGTCGGCGACGACCGTCTGCGTGGCCTTGTCGGCCGCGTTCTTCGCGGCCAGCGCCGCGTCGTCCGGATCGCCGCTGCCCTCGGCTGGCCGCGCGATCATCTCGCGCCCGCCGCGCCGCCGGTGCCCGCCGGACGCGTCCACGCCGTCGTGACCGTCGCGCCGCGCCGCCCGCGCCGCGTCCTGGGCGTCGTGTCGCCCGAGCGCCGCGCCCGCGAGCAGGGATCCGTCGGGATCGCGCCGGTCGCCGTCGTCCGGGCGCGGGTCGAGCGCGTCGTCGGGCAGCGTGAACGCCTCACCGAGCGCCGAGACCGGCTCGGGGAGCGCCACGTCGACCTTCGGGATCGAGGAGAAGGGGCCAACGCCTCGGATCACTTCGCTCCCTCCTTCGCGACCGCCGGGATGGGCGTCGGCAGGCCGAGCCGCGCGAGCTCGGTCGTGACGCGCCCGCCGATGGTCGGGTCGTAGACGTTCAGGATGGCCGACGACACGCGCGGCTGGAGCCGCCCGAGGATGTCGACCTGCAGCGGGTCCTTCCACGTCTGCATGAGCTCCGCCGCCGCCTTCGGCTTCATCTTCTTGATGATGCTCGCGACGAGGTCGAGCTGCGCGTTCGCCTCGACCGTGTTCGCCGGGAGCACGATCGCGTTCGGGTCCGGCGTCGTGAGCCGCGCCGCCTGCGCGTCCCACTGCGCCCCCACCGCCTTCGCGAGGTCCGCGACCTGCGCCTTCCGCGCCTCGAGGTCGCGGTTCTGCAGCTCGAGCGCCGCGACCCGCGCCGCGAGCGCCTCCTGCTCCTTCGCGAGCGCCTCCTTCTCACCAGCCAGCGCCGCCTCGCGCTCCACGAGGTCGAGCGCCCAGAGCCTGGTCGGCCCCGCCTTCTGCTCGAGCGGCACCGCGGGCGGCGCCGCCGCCGTCGCGGGCGTCGCGTTGTCGTCCGCCACCGCCGCCGCCACCGCCGCGCCCGACGGCGTCACGGGCCCCGGCGGCGCAGGCGCGGCCGCGGTCGTCGCCGCCCCGCCCGCCTTCGCGCCCGGCGCCGACGCGGTCGGCGTCTTGTCGATGACCGGCGGCGTCTCCGGCCGCCCGTCCTTCGGCCCCTCGCCGAACGCGAGCCGCGACGCGGCGAACACGCCGCCGGCGAGGATCGCCACCGCGACGAGCGCCACCCACCATCCGCGATCCTCACGCCGCATCGGCCCCCTCCCCGGCGCGCCGGCCCCCGCCGCCCGCGCCGCGCCCCGGCTCGAGCTTCTGCGCGAGCTGGATGATCTTCTGCCGCTCCGCCTCGAGCGGGCGCCGCTCCCCCTCGCTCGCCTGCGTCAGCAGGTCCCGGAGCTCCTCGTCGGCCCCGAGCGCGCGGTCGAAGCGCGCGACCTCCCCCTGCCGGTACGCGCCGAACGACACGAGCTCCTGCGCCTCGCGCAGGTCCGCGAGCGTCCGCCGCACGGTCGCCGCCGCGCGCCGGTGCGCCGCGTCGACCACGTCCGGCATCACGCGGCTCGTCGACGCGAGCACGTCGATCGCCGGGAAGTGCCCGCGCTCGGCGAGCGAGCGCGAGAGCACGATGTGGCCGTCGGTCACCGCGCGAACCGCGTCGCCGATGGGGTCGTTCGTGTCGTCGCCTTCCAACAAAGCCGTGTAGAACGCCGTGATCGACCCCTCGCCCGTCCCCTGCCCCGCGCGCTCGAGGAGCCGCGGGATGATCGCGAACGCCGACGGCGGGTAGCCGCGCGTCGTCGGCGGCTCCCCCGTCGCGAGCCCGAGCTCGCGCTGCGCCATGCAGACGCGCGTGAGCGAGTCCATCAGCAGGAGCACCCGCTTGCCCTCGTCGCGGAAGTACTCGGCGAGCGCGGTCGCCGCGTAGGCGGCGCGGATCCGGAGCGCCACGGCCGTGTCGCTCGTCGCGCTCACGACCACGGCCTTCTCGAGCCCGCGCGGCCCGAGCTCCTTCACGACGAAGCGCTTCACCTCGCGCGAGCGCTCGCCGATGAGCGCGATGATCGTGACGTCCGCGTCGCTGTTCTTCGCGAGCATGCCGAGGAGCGTGCTCTTGCCGACGCCCGCGCCCGCCATGATGACGATGCGCTGCCCCTCGCCGCACGTGAGCAGCGTGTCGATGGCGGTGATCCCCATCGGCAGCGGCCGCTCCACCATCGTGCGCTCCATCGGGTTCAGCGGCCCCGGCTGGAGCGGGTAGCGCCGGAGCGCGCGGATCCGCTTCCCGCCATCGATCGGGTTCCCCCAGGCGTCGACGACGCGCCCGATGAGCTGGTAGCTCACCGGCACCGCCGGCGACGTCTCGAGCGGCTCGATGGGCGTCCCCGCCGTGATCCCCGACACCGACCGCAGCGGCATCAGCGAGCACGTGTCCTCGCGCAGCGCCACGACCTCGGCCGGCACGCCCTCGTCGTCCCCCCGCACCATGAGGCGGCAGAGCATCCCGAGGCGCGCGCGCGGCAGCGTCCCCTCGACCACGAGCCCGCTCACGCGCACGACGCGGCCGGAGAGCGAGATGGGCTGCACCTCGCTCAGCGCCTGGTCGATGTGGGCCCACGGCAAGCTCACGTCGGCCCCTCCTCGCGCTCCTCGGCGGCGGGCGGCGCCGGCGCCGGCGGGTGCGTGCTCCCGTGGGCCTCGGCCACCGGCGCGTCGGAGACGGCGGCCTTCACGACCTCCATCAGGCGCTCGAGGCGCTTCTCGTTGCGCGCGTCGACGATCCCGCCCTCGAACGTGAGCAGGCACCCGCCGACGTCGATGTCGTCCGACGGCCGCACCACGACCTCGACGGCCTGCCCCGCCTCGCTCCGCGCGAGGTCGCCGAGCTCCTCGCGGAGGACCGGCGCGTCCTCCTCGCTGCACTTGATGACGACGCGCTCCATCGTGCCGGCCATGCGCAGCGCGCGGTGCGCGATGTCGAGCATGATGCCCCGGTCGAGGCGCACCTCGCGGTAGATGAGCGCCTGCGCGAAGCGCCCCGCGAGGTCGACGAGGTCCTCGTGGAGCCGCTGCTGGAGCTCGATGATCGCGCCCTTGAGGTCGCGCGCGGCCGCGCGATACGGCTCCCGCAGCACGTCCACGAGCTCCTGCTCGCGCGCCTCGAGGTCCGCCTCGCTGACGATGAGCGACCCCGGCGGGACGACCGGCGCGGCGTCCTCCTCCTCGGGCGGCTCGGGGGCCGGCGAGTGCTTTGGCGCCTCGCTCTTCGCGCCGCCACCCGGCGGCGGGGGCGCGGCGCCCTTCCCGGTCGCGGCGGCGGCCGGCTTCGCGGGGGCCTTCGCGGCGGGCGGGGGCGGCGGCGACTCGGTGACCTCGCCGCCCGGCACCCAGGTGACGACGCGCTCGCGGTTCCCCCCGCGCATGAACCCCGGCTTCTGCTCGGACGGCGCGTGCTGTCCGAAGCTCCAGGGCTTCACGTCGAGGGTCGGCGAGGGCTTCGTCATACGGTGTCACCCGGCCGCGGGTTGACCTTGCCCTCGGCGGCCAGCGCCATGACCTGCGCGATGATCTGCGCCTGCGCGGCCTCGACCTGGGCGAGCGTCGTCGGCCCCATGGCGGCGATGTCGTCCTTGAGCATCTGCGCCGCGCGCTTGGACACGTTGTTGAGGAGCTTGGCCTGCACCTCGGGCGAGGCGTTCTTGAGCGCGACCGGCAGCACGCGCTGGTCGATCTCGCGCATGAGGGTCTGGATCTCGCGGTCGTGGAGGAGCTTCAGGTCCTCGAACGTGAAGAGCTTCGCCTTGATCGACTCGGTCATGTCGCCGTCGACCTCGGACAGCCCCTCGAGGATCCGCTGCTCGTCGGCCGCCCCGACCCCCTTCAGGAGCTTCACGGCCATGTCCATGCCGTCGATGTTGATGGGGCCGTGCTTCTCGGGCGACTTGAACTCCTTCCCGACGGTCTCCGTGACGTCGGCGAGCACCGCCGACGACACCGACCGCAGCTGCGCGACGCGGCGCACCACGTCGACCTTGATGTCCTTCGGGAGGTGGCGCAGCACCCGCGCGCCGACGTCCGGCGGGAGCATCGTGAGGATGACCGCGACCGTCTGCGGGTGCTCCTTCGCGAGCGTCCGCGCGAAGAGGTCCGGCTTCTCGCTCGCGATGTTGTGGATGTGCATCGCGATGCCGGCGACCTCCTTCGTCGCGACGGCGCGGATGAGGTCGGCGCCGAAGACGCTGACCGCCGCCTCCTCGATGCGGTGCCCGTGCCCGGAGACGCCGGGGACGCCCTCCTCGAGCTCGTTCACGAGGTCCTCGAGGACCGTCAGCACCTCGTCCTCGGTGACGCCGCGCAGGCGGTTCGCCGCCTGCAGCAGGTTCCGCACGTCGGTCGCCTGGAACTGGCGGAAGAGCTTCTTCGCGAGCTCGTCGCCGAGGAGCAGCACCGCGATGGCCGCGCGCCGCATCGGCGGGATCTCGACCTTCGCCTCGGGCTCGGTGGACGACGTCGCCTTCGACGGCATCCCCGGGATCCCGGCGGCCGAGGCGCCCTTGTCGCCGCCGGCCGCGGCGCCCTTGTCGCCGGCCGGCTCCTTCTGCGGGGCGGGGTTCGCGCTCATCAGGCGGCCTCCTCCTGCTCCTTCTCCTCAGCCTCGGCGGCCTCCTCGGCCTCCACGCGCGCCTGCTCGAACCAGTGCTCGAAGACCACGCCGAGGCGGCGGATGTCCTCGTTGGCGAGCTCCACGGCGCGCTCGCGGAGCGCCGTGATGCGCTTCCGACGGTCGAGCACGTCCTGCGACGGGTCGAGGTCGATCGGCTCGTCGATGACGAGGTCGAGGCCCTTCGACGCGGCGGCGATCTCCTGGCGGCGCTTCTTCCGGCGGCGGAGCCACAGGAGCACCGTCACGAGCAGGATGAGGAGCAGGAGCCCGCCGCCCGCGATCGCGAGGATGAGCGGGTTCTCGTAGAAGGGCGCCGGCGTCTCGGGCTCGGTCGTGGGCTCCTCGAAGCTCTCGGGCGCCGCGAAGGCCACGGAGACGACCTCGATCTGGTCGCCGCGGGCCGCGTCGATGCCGACCGCGCGCGACACGAGGGCCTGGTACTGCGCGATCTCCTCCTCGGTGCGCGGGCGCACGCCGCCGGCGCCGTCGGGGGCCTGGTCCACGAGCACGGCGACCGACATCTTCTCGACCCGCGGGAGCGGGTTCTCGCGGCGGACGACGCTCTTGTCGATGTCGTAGTTGCGGATGGTGTCGGTCGCCTCCTTGGAGGCGCGGTTCCCGCCGGCGTTGTTGCCCCGGGCGCCGGGGCGCGCCGGCAGGTTCGAGGCGGTGCCTGGCGCGCCCTGGCCGGCGCCGGCGTCGAGGTTCTCGCTCTTCTCGGTCTGCTCGCGCTCGCTGCGGACGACCTGCCCGTCGGGGTTGTAGGTCTCCTTGGTCTCGATGACGTGCGCGTAGTCCATCGTGATGGCGACGCGCGCGCGGACCTTGCCCGCGCCGACGACCGGCTCGAGGAGCGAGACGACGCGCTGCTCGGTCTGGCGCTCGAGGTCGGACTGCTGCTCGAAGTTGGCGTTGCCGAGCATGTCGGCCGACTCGGGGCGCGCGAGCATCGAGCCGTACTGGTCCACGATCGCGACCTGGTTCGGCTTCAGGCGCTCGACGGCGCCGGCGACGAGCTGGCGGATGGCGGCGGCCTGGCGCGGGTTCAGCTCGAAGCCCGGGTGCATCGAGACGATGACCGAGGCGCTCGGCTCGACGTCGAGCTCGCGGAAGACGCGCTGCGCCGGGATGACGAGGTGGACGCGCGCGCGATCGATGCCCTCGATGGTGCGGATGGTGCGCGCGAGCTCGCCCTCGAGCGCGCGGTGGTAGTTCACCTTCTCGGAGAAGGCGCTGCGGCCCATCTCCGCCTCGTCGAAGATCTCGAAGCCGACGACGTGGCCGCTCGGCATGGTGCCGACGGCGAGCGCGAGGCGCGCCTCGTGGATCTGCTCGGGCGGGACGGCGATGGCGTTCTGGTCCTCGAGCTTGTAGGGGATCTTCTTCGCGTCGAGGGTCTTCGTGGCGGCGTCGAGGTCCTCGGCGGTGAGCCCGCGCGCGACGGTCTTGTACTCGTCGCCCCCGCCGGCCATCACGATGAAGAGGAGCCCGGCGAGCGCGGCCGCGGCGACGCCCGCGATGAGCCAGCGCCGCTCGCGCGGGAGGCGCATGAAGGCCTGGCGCAGGCCGGCGATCCCGCCGGGGCGGTCGCCGCCTTCGGGCGTGGGGTTCGCGTTCTGTGTGGGCTCGTCGGCCATGGTCTCTCCGTCGGGCCTAGCTCAGCTGATCTCGTCGGTAACCACGGAGACACGGAGACACGGAGGAGCACGGAGGACCTTGGCCTCTCCGCGGTCCCTCCGCGCCGCCGCGCCTCCGCGGCGGGATCGAACCATCCCGAAGTCTCGCCTCATCGTTACACATCCATCCGCCAGATCTCCTGGTAGGCGGCGATCGCCTTCGAGGCGATCGCGGTCGTGAGCTGCACGGCGATCTCCGCCTCGCTCACCGCCGCCATCACGTCGTGGATCGGCACGTCCTTGCCCTGGACCATGTCCATGGCCTTCACGTCCGCCGTCCCGTGAACGGCGTTCACGCCGTCGAGCGCCTTCGCCAGCACCCCCGCGAAGCCGCCGTCGCCCTTGGCGTCGTCGGGGAGCGTGAGCCCCGGCGCCGCGATGGCGCGCCCCTGGTCGACCGGGGGCTTGCCCTGGCTCGGGTCGATGCCGGCGCCTCGCCCGAGCATGCTCGTCACTGCGTCGATGGTCGCCATGAGCGCCTACCTCCCGAGGTTGATGGCCTGCTGGATCATGTCGCGGAGCGTCTGGAACGCCTGCGTGTTCGCCTCGAAGGAGCGCGCGGCCGTCATCATGTCGACCATCTCCTCGACCACGTTCACGTTCGGCAGGTGGACGTAGCCCTGCGCGTCCGCGTCGGGGTGACCGGGGTCGTAGACGATGGGCCCCTCGGTGGGGTCGGTCTCGACGCTCTGGACCTGCACGCCGAGCCCGACGCCGTCCGGGTCCTCGCCGACGCTCTCGAACACGGGGATCTGCCGCTTGTACGGCCCGCCCTCGGCGGTGCGCGTCGTGTTCGCGTTCGCGAGGTTCGAGCTGACGACGTCGAGGCGCGTCCGCTGCGCGCTCATCCCGGTCGACAGGATCCCGAAACCTTTGATCATCGACATGTCGTCACCTCCTCCTCGCGTCCCCGGTCACCTTCAGCGGCTCATGTCCGTGATGGCGAGCTTCAGGATCCCGACGCGACGGCGCATGACCTCCATCGCGGCCTTGTATTGCATGGCGTTGTCGGCCACCCGGGCCATCTCGCGGTCCATGTCGACGCCGTTGCCGTCGAGCGTGTCGAGGCGATCGGGGCGCTCGCGCAGATCCTGCTGCGCGACGCCGGCGTCCGCGCCGCCGACGAAGCTCGCGCGCGCCCCCATCCCGAGGTGCCCCGTCTCGTCGAGGTGGGCGCCGTCGGTGTGGCCGAGGGGCGAGGGGCCGCCGATCTCGCGCTGCAGCACCCCGTCGAACTCCAGGTCCTCCGGGCGGAAGCCCGGGGTGTCGGCGTTCGCGACGTTGTTCGCGAGCACCTCCTGACGCTGGTAGCGCACGTCGAGCGCGGCCTTGAGCGTCAGGTTGATGTTGTCGCTGGTCAGGGACATGACGGCCTCTTCTCTCTCTCTCTGTTCCCGGCGCCGCGCGTCAGCGCGCGGAGCCGGCGGCCTCGGGGATCGGGACGCCGTGGTGGCGGTAGTCGCGGAGCTTGTTCCGGAGCGTGCGGAGGCTGATCCCGAGCCGCCGCGACGCGTGGGTGCGGTTGCCGCCGCAGTCCGACAGGACGCGGAGGATCTGCCGCCGCTCGAGGTGCTCGAGGGTCGCGCCGGCGTGCGGCGCGGCGTCCTCCGGGGCGGCGAGCGGCTCGAGCAGGAGGTGCGCGGCGTCGATCGGGCCGTCGCCCCCCGTGAGGATCAGCGCGCGCTCGAGGAGGTTGGCGAGCTCGCGCACGTTGCCCGGGAAGTCGTGGCGACGGAGGCGCTCGCGGGCCGCGAGGGTGAGGTCCGGGAGCGGATCCTGGCCCGGTCGCAGGCGCCCGAGGAGGGTCGCGACGAGGTCGTCGAGGTCGTCCTTGCGCGCGCGCAGCGGCGGGACCTCGATCGGGAAGACGTTCAGGCGATAGAAGAGGTCCTTCCGGAACTCGCCGGCCTCGACCATGGCGCGCAGATCGCGGTTCGTCGTGGCGACGACGCGCACGTCGACGTCGATCGGGCGGCTCGCGCCGACGCGCTGGATCTGCCGCTCCTGGAGGACGCGCAGGAGCCGCGTCTGGAGCGCCTGCGGGAGCTCGCTCACCTCGTCGAGGAGGAGCGTGCCCGTGTGCGCCGCCTCGAAGTAGCCGACGCGCCGCTCGATGGCGCCCGAGAAGGCGCCGCGCTCGTGGCCGAAGAGCTCGCTCTCGACGAGCTGCGCAGGCAGCGCGCCGCAGTTGAGCGCGACGAACGGCCGCTTCGCGCGCGGCGAGCAGGCGTGGACGTAGCGGGCGAGGACCTCCTTGCCGGTGCCGGTCTCGCCCGTGAGGAGGACGGACGTGCCGCCCTTCGCGACCTCGCGGGCGAGGTGCATGACGGTCCGCATGGCGGCGCTTCGCGGATCGAGAAGCACGTCCTCTGCGGTGTCGTTGCCTCCGGGGAGGCGCTGGGAGAGCTCTGGGCGCATAGGTCCGAGGGGTGCGCTGAGCACGTTGCGTGCCAAGGCCCCGAGAGACGTCATTCGGCGCGCCGACGTGAGGGCTTGAGGGTTTGTTAAGTTCTGTAATCGCCTTTTTGTATCCCGCGGATCGTCAACGCGCTGACGAGCCTGGGAAGCCGGCGTCAGCGCGTTGACGATCGCGAGTCGGCCCCGGGGTGCCGGTTTCCTGACACCCGATCTCGATTTTTGACGGTGCGGCTGATCGCGGAAACGATGCGAGCGATCGCTGTCGCCCCGCCCATGCGGATCGGCGGCCCTTCGACCCCCGTGACGGACGCCCCATGACGCATCCACTCGACGCGCCGCTGCGCGACATCGTGTGCGCCCCCGACTCGCCGCTCCAGGCCGTGCTGCGCTCCCTCGAGCGCGTCGCCCGGAGCCCGGTCCCGGCGCTCATCGTCGGCGAGAGCGGCACCGGCAAGGAGAACGTGGTCCACCGGATCCACGCGCTCGGCCCCTGGTCGGACGGGCCCCTCGTCGCCATCAACTGCGGCGCCATCCCCGCGAACCTCCTCGAGAGCGAGCTCTTCGGCCACGTCCGCGGCGCCTTCACCGGCGCCGACCGCACCCGCGTCGGCCGCCTCGAGGCCGCCGACGGCGGCACCCTCTTCCTCGACGAGATCGGCGAGCTCCCGATCGAGCTCCAGCCGAAGCTCCTGCGCGTCCTCCAGGAGAAGACCTTCACCCCGCTCGGCGGCTCGCAGCCGAAGCGCGCCAACTTCCGCGTCATCGCCGCGACGAACGTCGATCTCCCCGCCGCCGTCGAGGCCGGCCGCTTCCGCGAGGACCTCTTCTTCCGCCTCGACGTCATCCGCATCGAGCTCCCGGCGCTGCGCGACCGCCCGATGGACATCGCGCCCCTCGCACGCCACTTCCTCGCGCTCCACGCGGGCCCCAACCACTCCGACGCCGACGGCTTCACCGACGAGGCGATGGCCGAGCTCGAGCGCTACACCTGGCCCGGCAACGTCCGCGAGCTCGAGAACGTCGTGCAGAGCGTGCTCGTCCTCCGCGAGGAGGGCTTCATCGACCGCGACGACGTGCGCTGGAAGCTCTCGCAGCGCGGCGCCGTCCCGCCCGCGCGCGCCGGCGCCGCGAGCGGCCCGCCCGTCATCGAGCTGCCCGAGAGCGGCCTCGTCCTGAAGGACACCCTCGATCGCCTCGAGCGCGACCTCATCCGCGAGGCCCTGTGCCGCGCGAACGGCAACCGCTCGCGCGCCGCGAACCTCCTCGGCCTGAACCGCACGACCCTCGTCGAGAAGCTGCGGCGGCGGCCGATCACCGGCGACTTCACGGAGGAGGCCTACGAGGCGGCGTCGCTCGGCGGCGACGCCTGATCCCGACCCGACGCGCCGGAGGCCGGGCGGGCCGCGATCTTGACCGGGCGGCCCGAGCCGCGCTGGCATGGAAGTTGCCGGGACGCCACGAGGAGGCGCCGAGAACGTGAGCAGCGACGGATCCGATTACGACACCCGCTTGACCGCCGAGGAGACCGAGGCGATCGCGGAGATGTTGCGCATGGGGGTGCCCGAGCGCGGCGCGTCGATCCACGGGCCCGAGGTGCGCGGGAACGCCGATCCGATCGTGCTGCGCTACGACCTCGTCGCCGGCACGAGCCGCCGCACGGACGACCTCCCCGGCCTCCAGCTCATCCACGAGCGCTTCGCGCACGACCTCGTGAGCGAGTTCCGGCGCGCCGTCGGCCAGGAGGGCTACTTCGCCGCCGAGCCCGTGCTCTACACGCGCTTCGCCGAGATCTACGCGAACCTGAACGTCCCGACCGCGCTCATCATCGCGAACCTCGTGGGCGTCGGCTGCTCCATCATCGTGGAGATGGAGCCGCACCTGATGCTCCACTTCCTCGACCTCCTGATGGGCGGCCAGGGCGGCATGGTCGCCATCCGCGGCGGCCTCGCCGTGCGCGGCTTCACGCCGACCGAGCAGGGGGTCATCCACCACCTGACGGCCATCTTCTCGCGCGCGCTCTCGAACGCCTGGAGCGACGTCGCGCCGATCTCGCTGCAGGTCGTGCGCGTCGCGACCGACCCGCGCCACGCGGCGCTCTACTCCCCCGGCGAGGCGATGGTCGACGCCTCGGTGAAGTGCGAGTGGAACGACGTCTCCGGGATCCTGCGCCTCATCCTCCCGCTCTCGCACCTCTCGCAGTTCGGCGACCAGCTCTCGCGCACGGCCACGCCCGACCACCTGAAGGCCGAGACGCAGGAGATGGAGCTCATGCGCCAGAGCCTGTACCCCGTGCCCGTGCACGTGCGGGCGCTGCTCGGCTCCTGCGAGATGAAGGTCTCGGAGCTGCTCGGGCTCGAGGTGGGGCAGGTGCTGCGGCTCGACAGCGACCCGAGCGAGCCGGTCGTGATCTACATCGAGGACGAGCCGAAGCTGCGCGGCTTCCCGACGGTGCAGCGCGGCAACGTGGCCATCGACCTGACCGCCATGATCGGGCTCGACGAGTACGAGCAGCCCGAGGAGACCGAAGATGACTGACAAGGAACGCGGCGACGATCTCGCGGGGCTCATCGACGACCTCGTCCCGAAGCAGCCGAAGGAGGCGTCGGCGCGCTCGGTCGAGTTCCTGCTCGACGTGCCGCTGCGCGTCACGGTCGAGCTCGGGCGCACGAAGATGCGGATCCACGACCTCCTGCGCCTCGCGAAGGGCTCGGTCATCGAGCTCGACAAGATCGCCGGCGAGCCGCTCGACGTGCGCGTGAACGGCCACCTCGTCGCGCGCGGCGAGGCGGTCATCGTCAACGACAAGTTCGGCGTGCGCCTCTCGGACGTGCTCTCGGCGACGGAGCGGATCCGGAGCCTCCGCTGAACCCGTGAACGACCTCGTCCTCTGGTCCGGGCTCGTGGCGCCGTGGGTCTACGGCGGCATCCTCATGCTGCTCAGGCTCGGGACGTGCTTCGCGACGATGCCCGACTTCGGGACCGGGCAGGTGCCGGGGCGGATCCGGATCGTGCTCGCGCTCGCGCTGACGATCGCGATGGACTCGGCCCTCGGCCTCGTGACGGTGCCGCTCCCGACGTCGCCCTTCACGATCGTCACGGCGGCGGCGCGCGAGGTCGTCATCGGCGCGGCGCTCGGCACGGCCGTGCGCATGGTGACCGCCACCGCGCAGATGGCCGGCGACCTCGTCGGCCTCTCGATGGGCCTCTCGCTCGCGACCCTCTTCGACACGACCGCCGGCGAGGCGCCGCTCGCGACGGGGCGCCTCTTCTCGCTCATCGCCGGGCTCATGTTCTTCGCGTTCGGCGGGCACCTGATCGTCGTCGAGACCCTCTTCCACCACTTCCAGCTCTTCCCGGTCGGGGTGGCCGAGCTCTCGCTGCCGTCGCTCGACGCGCTCGGCGGCGCGGTCACGCACATCGTGCACGCGGCGGTGCTGATGGCGGCGCCCGTGCTGGTCGTGGCGCTGCTCCTGAACGTCGCGATCGGCTTCGTGATGCGCGTGGTGCCGTCGGTGAACATCTTCAGCATCGGCATCGGGATCCTGATGGTGGGCGGCTTCGCGGTGCTCGGGCTCGCGGGCGACACGCTCATGATGTTCGTCGACCACGAGGTGCGCGCGCTCCCGGAGCGCATGCTCGAGCTCTCGGGCGGGGGGCCGTAGCGCGCGATGGCCGACGACACCCCCAAAGAAGAGAGGACTTTCGAACCCACCGCGAAACGCCTGCGGGAGTTTCGCGAAGAGGGGCGAGTCGCGGTCTCGAAGGACCTCGCGAACGCGGCACAGCTGCTCGGGGTGATGTTCGCGTTCCTGATGGCCGGGAACGCGCTGCTCGGCGGGCTCGCGGGGGCGCTCGCGTGGACGATCGACCACGTCGGCGAGGGGGGCGGCGCGCGGCTCGAGCTGGGCGACGTCGTGGCGGCGCACCTGCACACGCTGACGGGGCCGACGCTCGCGCTGATGGGGATCCTGCTCGTCTCGACGCTGATCGCGTACTTCGCGCAGACGCGGCTCATGTTCTCGGCGAAGCTCATCGGGTTCAAGTGGAACCGGCTGAACCCGATGTCGCGCCTCGCGGACATCGCCTCGCCCACGAAGGCGGCCGTGCGCGTCGGGCTCGCGCTCGGGAAGCTCGGGCTCACGGCGTTCGCGGTGACGCTCGTGCTCGCGGAGGTGCTGCCGAAGATCTCGGCGCTCGGGCTCGGGACGCTCGAGGGGGCGGCGAGCGTGGCGGGAGCGCAGCTCTCGAAGCTCCTGGTGGTGACGCTCGCGGTGCTGGGCGTGCTCGCGGTCCTCGACTTCCTCTGGCAGCGGAAGCAGCTGAACGAGCAGCTGCGGATGACGCGCGAGGAGGTCAAGAAGGAGAACGAGCAGGAGGACGGGCGGCCGGAGATCAAGGCGCGGCGGCGGCAGAAGCACCGCGAGCTGTCGATGAACCGGATGATGGCGGAGGTGCCGAAGGCGACGGTCGTCATCACGAACCCGACGCACTACGCGGTGGCGCTCCGGTACGAGCCCGGGAAGGACCGGGCGCCGACGGTCGTCGCGAAGGGGGTCGACGAGGTGGCGGTGCACATCCGCGCGATCGCGCGGCGCGCCGGGGTGCCGATCATGGAGAACCGGTCGCTCGCGCGGGCGCTGTGGTCGACGGTCAAGGTGGGGAAGGCCATCCCGCAGAGCCTCTTCCAGCAGGTCGCGCAGGTGCTCGCGCAGGTGTACCGGGCGCGGACGAAGCGGGTGAACGTGCGCTGAGGCGGGTGGACCGGTCGGCCTCGCGATGATTCGGCAGTCGACTACGACTAGGCGTTGACACCGACCGTAGCGCCCTCTAGCCTACAGCATATTCCAGACTCCGAAATTCGCCGTCGCCTCGCGCGGGGGGCGGGTCGGGTCATTTCCAAACTCCACACGACGAATCCACGGGCACGACGCTGACGCGCCGCCTGCCGCCGCCCTGGTCTGCTCACGCGACCGGGGTGGCGACGCCGCGGTGCGCTCGGCGCTCGACGGGCCGTTCGACGGTGGCGCGCGCAGGTGCGGGCGCGTTCACCGCGGCGGTGGCGTGCGCCCTGGGGCCGACGTGTGTGCGGGAGCCATCATGATGAAAGCTGCACCTCAGTCATCTCGCCACGCCGCCGGGAGGTTCCGGCGGCTCGTCGTCTCCGCGGCGCTCGGCGTCGGCGCCCTGGCCGCCGCGCCGGCACCGGCCCACGCCGAGACCCGGACGGTCGTCGTCCTCCCGGTGGACGTGCCCGACGAGGCCCTACCCCGCGTCGTGAGGGACGCGCCGGACGGCTTCGGGGGCGACTCCTGGCAGGGGCCGGTGGCGGCGCCCGAGGGGGAGCGGAAGGCCAAGACGAACTGGCACGCGCGCTGGAAGGGCGACGGCGACCGGCTGAGCGTGCTGTTCCCAACGCAGGCGGCGACGCTGAAGGTCGGCGACATCGCGTCGATCGGCTACTGGACGATGCGCCCGGAGGGGACGCCCGACGGCGACGACTGGTGGGTGCAGATCTACACGCGGCCGGTCGCGACCGGCAACGCCGCGAGCTGGTACCACAAGACCTACCGCAGCGATTACGGCACCCACACGGTCACCGGCGAGTGGGTGCGCTACTCGACCGACGCTGGCATGGTCTTCGCCGGGAAGGACCTCGCCGGGCTCGCCGCGCAGGCCGGGACCGACGGCAGCGACCTCGTCGAGATGATCAGCGTCCACACGGACAGCGGCTGGAACGGCTTCGACGGCCTCGTCGACGGCCTCGAGATCGTGCTGAAGGACGGGAGCGTCGGCCGGGTCGACTTCGCCGGCGCGCCGACCAGCACGCGGACCGTCCTCGTGAGCCCGTGGGACGTGCCCGACGAGCGCCACCCGCGCGTCGCGTGGGGCGCGGCGCCGGACGGCTTCGGGCCGGACGCCTGGCAGGGGCCCGCCGCCGGGAAGACCAACTGGCACGCGCGCTACCTGCAGAACGGCGACGCCCTCTCGGCGCTCTTCCCGGCGCAGGCGGCGACGCTTCGTGTGAGGGACATCGCGGCGATCAGCTACTGGACGAGCCGGGCCGCGGAGATCCCGGCGACGCGCGACTGGTGGCTCCAGCTCTACACGCGCCCCACGGGGAGCGGTGACGCGGCGAGCTGGTACCACCGGCGCGTGACGAGCGACTACCAGAGCCACGGCGCGGGCGACGGCGCGTGGCATCGCTGGGGGACCGACGGGCCCGCGAAGATGACGTTCAAGCCGGCCTCGGGCACGGCGCAGACGCTCAACGAGGCGATCGCGAGCTACGGGAGTGAGCTCGTCGAGATGCTGAGCGTGCACACGGACAGCGGCTGGAACGGCTTCGACGGGCTCATCGACGGGCTCGAGATCCGGCTCGCCGACGGGAGCCTCGGCCGCGTCGACTTCGCCTCCGAGGATCCGGACGTGGACTACGTCTTCGGCACGGTCCTCGTCGACCAGGGCGGGGACTCGCCCACGCCCATGTCGATCCGCTGCTGGCACCCGGTCCCGGCGCAGACGGTCTGCAACAACGAGGGCGGGGTGCTCGTCCCCGAGCCGCTCATGTGCCCGATGGAGGACAAATGAGCCGCCGCACCGCCACGACCGCCTCCCAGCGCCAGACCAACCCGCCCGCCGGCCCCGAGGAGGGTCCCGCCATGACGACGACGAACGCGAACGCGAGAGCCCAGCGCTCCGCGCGGCTCTCCTGGACCATCCTGCTCGTGCTCGCGCTCGCCGCGGCCGCGCCCGGCTGCGACGAGGGCGCCGACGCCCCGCGCGACGGGGTCGTGGGGGCGCGGATCGCCATCGGTGTCGCGCCGCTGCGGCTCGCCGGCATCAAGGACGTCCACTACACCGTGACGGTCACGACGCCCGGGGTCGAGGGCGGTGACCCGCAGACGGTGTGGACGAAGGAGATCACCTCGTCGGTCTACGGCGACGGCGCGGGCGCGATCAGCTACGTCGGGCCGTGCGACGCGTCGTTCGCGAAGAACCGGGTGACGGTGGTCATCGACTGGCTCGTGGACGAGGACGACGTCACGATCCCGGGCGACTCGCTGCCGAACCCGACGCCGGTGTGGCGCGACGCGGACTGCAAGGCGAACGCGGACACGTCCGTGAGCTTCGACATCACGCTCGCGCGGCCGGCGAACCAGGGCTTCTTCGACGTCGCGGTGAACTTCGAGGACATCTTCTGCTCGGCGAAGCTCGACTGCCTGAACGACCGGAACGAGCCGATCGAGCTCCTCCACCACGACGGCGTGCGCGACACGACGATCGTGATCGGGCTCGCCTGCACGGCGGGCACGGGGCAGCCGACGGTGCTGCACGCGTCGGCGCTGAAGCTCGACTGCGGAGACGCTGGGACCGTGTGGCTCTCGCCCAACGCGGCGGGGGGTCAGACGGGGGCCCGCGGGCCGCTGGTCTTCGAGTACGCGAGCTACCAGGGGCGCGAGAGCTACACGGACGCCAACGTCTGCTACTGGAACCACGCGGTCGGGCTCGACCTCGACGTGGCGGCGCTCGCGGGCGCCACCTGCACGCTCTCCGGGCGCGCGACGGCGAGCATGGGCGCGTGGGAGGAGGGGTTGTCGCCGAGCGAGCACTGGTACCCGTTCGTGAGCTGGAGCGCGACGGTGATCGAGGAGGGTTCGCTCGCGTGTGGGCGGCACGGGCTCGACCTGTCGGCCGAGGTGACGACGCAGTACACGGCGGGCGAGGCGCGCTTCCCGTTCGAGATGGGGTGCAAGCGCGGCGAGGCCCCCGAGCCGCGGCTGGTCGGCCGCGCGTGCGAGGGCGTGGACGACGTGGTGGTCGGGTTCGCCGACGAGGGCGTCGTGGTCTCGCTCGACGGGGTGCCGAGCCAGCCCTATCAGCTGCCGGGCGCGGTGATCGGCGCGCCGGGGACGTGCTGCGAGAGCGGCGGCGGGGTCGTCGAGTAGCGCGTCAGGTGCGCGCGAGCGCGCCAGAGGAACGCCGGGCGCGCGCGAGCGCGCCAGAGGAACGCGAGGAAGGCGTCGAGCTCGGCGGAGAGCCGCTCGGCGCCTTCGCGCGCGAGGTCGTGGAGCGCGGCCGCCGCCGCGGCGTCCCGGCGTACCTCGGCGGCGAGGCGGGTGAGCGCGCGGGGATCAGGGGACATCGACGCCCTCTGCCTCGATGACGTCCCGGAGCGAGCGCGGCGCGCCCTCGAGCTCGATGAGGTCGACCGGGTGACCGAACAGCTCCGTCAGCCGCGCGACGGCCTGGAAGAAGCGCGGGTGACGGATCGCGTCGACATAGAGGTCGACGTCCGAGCCGTCCCGGAGACCGGCGCCCACGAGCGAGCCGAACGCCCCGACGCGTGTCGCGCCGTACTCCTCGCGCAGCATACGGGCGGCCGCAGGCAAGCGCGCGAGCGCGGCCTCCGTCCGGGCCCGGTCGTCGCGCTCCGCGGCCGCGCGGCGGGCGCGAAAGCCCTCGATGTAGCTGTGGAAGCGGTCGTCCATTCAGATGGAGGATGCCACACGAGCCTCGACCGCGTCACATCCGCGTCGACGTCGCGCCGAGGACCGCGGCGCCGGCGCGCACCCGCGATGGCGCGCGCCGGCACCCGGCCCGGAGGTCGTCAGGGCGCCGTGATGCCGTCGATGTCGACGACGAAGCCGCCCTTGTCGCGGCGGCGGATGCGGGTGGGGCCGTCTTGCAGCGCCTGGATCGCGTCGCTCGCGCCGGCGATCTGCTGCCGCAGCGCCGCGACGATCCCGGCCTCCTTGGCCGCGCTCCGGGCCGCGAGCTGCGTCGCGGCCGCGGCGTCGTCGACGCTCGCCGCCGGCGCGCCGAGGCGCCACGCGACCGACGCGTCCTGCGCCGCGAGGTCGTCGAAGGTCCACGCGCCCGTGAGGCCACCGCCGTTCACGTGCGCGGACACCGCGTCGGCGTCGTAGGCCACGCCGTCGCCCGCGATGAACGCCGTCGCGCCGTCGACGAGGCTCACCGTGAGCGCCCCGGCGTCGCCGTTCAACACGTTCAACACCCCCGGCAGCGAGAGCGCCTGCCCGGCCTGCGCGTCGTAGCGGTGGCGCAGGACCACCGGATCGCTCGTCCACGTGCCGCCGCCGTTCCGCGCCGCGAGGCTCGCGGCCGCGCCGTCGAGGAGCCGCCCGTACGCGGCGGCCGCCGCGGCGCGGACCGCGATCGCGTCGTTCTGCGGGAGGCCGACGACGACCGCGACGCTCGCGCCCTCGAACGCCGGGTGGAGCGCCAGCTCGGCCTCCGGGGTCGTCGCCAGGCTGTCCCAGACGACCTGGCACTTCTCCCAGCCCTTGCTGATCCCGAGGCGGAGCCCGGTCGGGTGGGTCTTCTGCGTGCGCACCGACGCGCCGCTCCGGAGGGCGTCGAGCACCTCGCGCGGGTCGAAGGCGAAGCCGTCCACGACGATCTGGTGGTCGAACACCACCTCGCCCTCCGCGACCGGCACGGGCGTCACCCCCGACAGGAAGAAGCCGCCGCCGAGCGCCTGGCCGGCCTCGTACGCCGTCATCGTCTCCTGCGCCTCGGGATGGAGCGCGTCCACGAGCTGCCCCACGCGCACGAGCTCCTCCGCCGACAGGCCCGCGAGCGCGTCCGCGACGACGTCGCCGGCGATCTGCGCGCGCGCCTCCGCCGCGGCCGCGGCCGTGAGCAGCGCCTCCATGTCGGCCGCCGCGGTCGTCCACGCCATCGGGTCCTTGCCCGCGAGGTAGGCGGCCCTCGCCTCGGCCTCGGCCGCCGCGGCCTCGGCGAGCGCCGCGATCTCGTGGAGGTCGGCGAGGCGCTCCACGAGCAGCGCGAGCTCGTCGTCCGAGCAGCGGATGGCCTCGCCCGCGCCCTCCTCGGGCCCCCCGGCGCAGATCTCCGCCACGGGCGCGGTGCGCACGGCGACCGTCCCGACGCTCGCGGGCCCGAGCTCCGCCTTCACCTTCACGCTGAACGACGTCGTCTCGCCGGAGGCCGCGCCGTCGGCGTCGTTCGGCGTGAGCGCGAGCGCGTAGACGTAGCGCGACGGGTCGCCGTCGAAGTAGAGCGCCGCGCTCGCGAAGTCCTGCTTGAACGCCTTGAACGGCATCGTGAGCGACCTCGCGTGGGGTGCCGGGCCCTCGTGGTCGTCGAGGAACGCGACCGACACGTCCTTCAGGGCGACCCCGGTGTCGCCGGAGACCGTCAGCGTCAGGCGGTAGGAGTCGGGCGTCCCGTCGCCGTCCTCGTCCGCGAGGGCGACGATCTCCGCGCCCGACGCGCTGTCGGCGGCGGCGGCGTCGGCCTCGTCCTCGCCGCCCGCGGCGCGCACGGTGGCGTCGAGGCGGAGCGTCGTCGCGCCGCCCAAGCCGTCGCGCACCACCACCGAGAGCGGGTAGGTGAAGCCGGTCGCGTCGGCGCTGAACCCGATGCGGGTGCGCGCGACCGCGATGAAGGTCGCCGCCGGCGTCAGCGCGACGGTCGACGCGTACGGGCTCGGCCCGTCGAAGGGCGCGAGGAACCTGGCCGTCGCCGAGCTCGCCTCCCCGGCCGTGTCGGTGACGTAGGTGACGTTCAGGCGCGTCGCGAGGTCGCGCCCGTGGGTGAGCACCACATGGGTCCAGCGCGGGCGGTTGGCGGCCTCGGCCGCGGGCGCGAGGAGAAGCGACGCGGTCACGAGGGAGGCCGCGGTCAGCGGGACGAAGCGCATAGAGACTCCTTGCTCGAGTCGACCCGATCGAGGTCGCCGGGCGGGTGGCGAAGGTCTGGGTTTCGTGGAGAAGCTGGCAGGAGGTCGACGCAGGCGCCGGAGGTCGATGCCCCCCGGAGTGGCCTACGCGCATGACCATACGCCAGCGCGAGGCCGGCCATTCAGCGGCATCTGCGGGGTGTAGGATCGACGAGAGGTGCTCCCGGCGCGGCCTTCTTTGCCCCTGACCTCGCGAGACACCGCGGCCAGCGGGGCGCTCTCCGGGTTCACGCCTTCCGGAGGCGCACCTTGCGGATCCGGTGGTCGCGCCCCTTCTCGAGGATGAGGTCCGCCCGCTCCCGCGTGTGGATGATGTTCTCGTTCAGGTTCAAGAGGTTGATGTCCTCCCAGAACCCGACGGCCACCCGCCGCGCCTCCGCCTCGTCGAGCCGCGCGTAGCGGTGGAAGTAGTTCTCGGCGTCGCGGAAGGCGGTCGCCCGCAGGCGCTCGAAGCGCTCGAGGTACCACGCGCGCAGGTCGACCTCGTCCGCGTCGACGTACACGCTGAAGTCGAAGTAGTCCGACACGAAGACGCCGCTCTGGCCGGTCTGGAGGACGTTCAGCCCCTCGATGATCGCGACGTCCGGCTGCCTCAGCACCACCCGCTCCTCGGTGATGTCGTAGTGCTGGTGCGAGTAGACCGGGCACGCCACCTCGGGCGCTCCCGACTTCAGCTCCGTCACGAACGCGAGCAGCGCGCGCACGTCGTAGCTCTCCGGGAACCCCTTCTTGCGCATGATCCCGCGCCGCTCGAGCTCCGCGTTCGGCCACAGGAAGCCGTCGGTCGTCACGCGCGCGACCGAGAGCTTCGGCGCCGCCCGCGTCAGGAGCGCCTCGAGCGCGCGCGCCGTCGTCGACTTCCCGGCCGCGACGCTCCCCGCGAGCCCGATGACGAACGGCACCCGCCCGCGCGGCCGCCCGAGGAAGTCGTTCTGCGCGTTCGACAGCGCCCGCGCCGCGTTCACCCGCAGCCGGATGAGCCGCGCGAGGGGGAGGTAGATCTCCTCGACCTCGGCGAGGGTCAGCGTCTCGATGACGCCGCCGAGCGCCGCGATCTCGCGGTCCGCCAGCGGCCGCGTGTCCCAGGTCGCGAGCGGCGCCCACTCGGCGCGCGCGATGTCGGTGTAGGGGCTCCAGGACTTCGTCATGCGACACCCGCGGCGCTCCGGCGCGAGCATTTACCGCGGTAAAAGCTCGCCCGGCCCGCGCCGACCCTGGCCCCTACTTGTTCTTCTTGCCCGACTTCGCCTCGGACGGCGCGCTCTTGCCGGCGAACTCCACGCTCGGCGCCGGCGCGGACAGGCGCGGCGACGACTCGTGGCGCACCGCGATGGGGTCCTGCTCCCACTGGAGGCCAGTGTCGGAGATCACCTGCGGGCGGAAGTCGTGCGCGGCGGCGCGCGTCAGGTCCTCGGCGTACTCGGCGAGGCGGGAGGTCATCTGGAAGCCCCACTTGTCGCGCACCTGCCGGCAGTGGTTCAGGTCGATCTCGCTCACGAGGAGCCCGTCGCGCGTGCGCGAGAGGCCCGGGGTGCGCGAGCCGTCGGGCGCCGTCACGTAGCTCGAGCCGTAGAAGTGCCCGAAGTCGTGGTGGGCCTTCTTGCCGTCGCCCGAGGTGAAGGCGTTCGGGAACGACTCCGTGCCGATGCGGTTGATGCCGGCGGCGAAGTAGTTGTTCGCGATGGCCGCGCAGCGCGCCTCGATGGGCCAGAGCGGCTCCGACAGGGCGCCGACGGTGGCCGACGGGTTGAACACGATCTCCGCCCCGTTCAGGCCGAACATGAGCCAGTTCAGCGGATGGTGCCGGCCGTAGCAGATGTTGACGCCGACCTTGCCGTACTGCGTGGCGAACACCGGGTGCCCGGTGTTGCCCTCCATGTAGTAGGTCGACTCGTTGAAGTCGCCGACGCGCGGGATGTGGTTCTTCCGGTGGAAGCCGATGATGTTCCCGCGGTTGCCGATGACGACGGCGGTGTTGTGGATCGTGCCGCCGTGGGCCTCGTCGCGCTCGAGGATCGGCGAGACGATGACCATGTCGTACTGGCGCGCGAGGCGGGCGAGGAAGCGGGTCGACGGGCCGTCGACGGGCTCGGCGAACTCGAGCCAGGGCTCCTTCTCGCGCGTGCAGAAGGCGAAGGGCATCGTCCACGCCTCCTGGAGGCCGAGGACGTTGACCCCCATGGCACCGGCCGCGTGGACGAGCTTCTCGGTGCGCTCGCAGATCGCGCGGAACTGGTCGTCGACCGGGGCCGACGTGGACTCGACGATCTGCGTCTGGATGACGCCGATCCGCACGATGCGCGCCGCGCGGCGCTGCTCGGGGGTCGACTTGAAGCGGTAGGCGGCGACGTCGAAGTCGTGCTGCTCGGCGAGGGCGGCGGCCGCGGGCGTCACGGGCAGCTCGTCCGGGAGGTTCCCGTAGAGGATCCGGAAGGCCTCGGCCTGGTCTTCCTTCGGGAGCTTGCGGAGGAGGCTCTCGAGGCTCTCGAGCTCGGTCTTCTCAGCCATGGCGCGTCTCGTCGTTCGGGTGGTCCGGCGCGTAGCGGTCGCTCGCGTCGAGCATCCTACCGGACGATTCGCGCGTCGTCAGCGGCAAGCGCGCGCGCCGCGGTGTGACATCGGGACAGCGAGCGAATTCCGGCGACTGGAATTCGGCGCGGTGAGTCGCGCTCTCGACCGCTCTCCGGGCCGTCGCGAGGCGTATCGCGCGCGGTGGCACGCGGCGTGAAGTCCCGGTCGACTCCACGCTCGGTCAGGGGGAGACACATGGGGATCGACTCGCTATCTCGCGGCGCGCTGACATTGAGGGGCGCGTCGCTCGCTGTGGCAGTGTTCGCGCTCGGGCTCGGGGGGGCCTGCGGCGAGCTCGAGGAGCCCGGGCGCCTCGAGCGCTCGTCGGCCGGGCTGTCACTGCCGGTCGACGCGATGAGCGCCGACGCCACCCTCGACGACGACACCGGCCCGTGGGACGCGAACCCCGGCGACACCGTGCCCGCCGACGTGCGGGCGGACGTCGCCGACGACGTCGACGCCAACGAGACCGCGGTCGACACCGTCGACGACGGCGACGCGGAGGACGTCTGGGAGGACGTGGACGGCGGCGACGACGCCGACGCCGACGTCGACACCGACGACGACGCCGACGCCGACACGGACACCGACGACGACGCCGACGTCGCCGAAGACACCGACGACGACGCCCAAGACGTCGCCGAAGACACCACCGACGACGCCGACGACGCCTGTGACACCTGTGACGACGTCCCGGATGTCACGGACGCCGACGCTGGCTGCGTCGGCCCGAGCGAGGGTCCCCCGTCGGTCGCCCTCGACGATCAGATCGCCTGCGTCGTCGACGCGGACTGCGTCCTCGGCGGCGCGTGCAACGACCGCGGCGTCTGCACGCCCGGCGGCGCCGCCGACTGCCACGCCCCCGGCTTCGACCCCGGCGCCGAGGACTGGCCCGATCTCCGCAGCGACAGCTCCGTCGCGAGCTTCTGCGCCCGCCACCCCGGCATGGGCTACACCTGGGTCGGCGACGGCGACGCCGACTGCGGCACCCGCGTCCGCTGCCCCTGCCCGCCCGCGGCCCCGCCCTGCGCCGCGCGCCGCGCCGGCGGCCGCGCCTTCGTCCTCGGCGCCTGCCACCCCTGGTGCACCGACCACACCGACCGCTACAGCTTCTGGGTCACCCAGTACAACGTCGGCGGCACCTTCGGCTGGGGCGAGCACCAGGGCATCGGCGTCATCGGCTACGCCTACGACTGGGACGCCCGCTTCTGGCCGAACGGCGTCCCGAAGCCCGCCGCCCCCGGGAACCTCCGCCCCGCCCTCGCCGCGCGCCCCTGGCGCGACGCCCGCGGCGACCTCTGGGCCGTCGGCGCCCGCGTCACCGAGCCCGCGCAGTTCAACATGCGCACGAGCAACCCGGGCGGTGAGACCACCGCCGACGAGCCCGTCTCCATCGCCCACGCCATCGACTCCGCCGCTCTCTGCGGCGGCCCCGCGGCGCTCCTGAACCAGCGCTTCTTCAACCACGGCCGCACCCTCGCCGAGCGCGTCCCGACCGACGGCTGGTACCGCCGCCGCGGCCTCATCCCGATGCGCCTCCTCGCCGTGAACGAGGTTCACGCTCCGCCCCAGGGCGGCGCCCTCCCCTCGCGCCCGCGCGACAGCGCCCTCCAGACGGGGCGCGACGCCGGCACCTGCCTCAACGTCGCCAAGGACGGCTACTGCGACGCCGTCTGCGGCAACTGCAGCTACGTCATCCCCTCGGCCGGCGCCGGCGGCGCCTTCGCCCCCGCCGAGCCCGGCGGTCAGACCGCACCCGGGCAGATGGTGCGCACCTGGGCCGGGGCCCCGATGCGCCCGCAGCCGCGCAACGGCTGGGTCAACGCCGAGGGCGCGCTCGCCGTCCGCTACGTGGGCGGCAGCAGCTACCTGAACTGGATGTCCTGGGCGCTCGGCAACTGGAGCGACCCCTTCACCCACTGCTACGCGCCCACCGCGCCCTACCCGACCCAGGCGTCGTTCCTCGACACCGGCGCGCGGACGCGCCGGATCACCGGCATGTACGGCCACAACTCGAACACCGACGCCGACTCCGAGCTCGCGCACTTCGGCGCCTGCCGCGCGAACCCGGTGCGCGCCGCGACGCCCGCGTTCTACAACAGCCTCGCCGGCCCCTGTGGCCGCTGCGGGCGCCCGCTCGCCACGTTCGCGCCGCCCGAGCAGTGGCCGTGCGTCGACCGCACGAACACGGCGATGACCTGGTGGGGGCCGACGGGCGGGATCCACGACGTCGACGACCTCGCCGTAGGCCACGTGAACCCGAACGGCCCGCCGATGGCCGGCGGCGCCCCCGCGCCGGCCGCGTGGGCGGCCCTCCCGAAGCCGGTCTGCGTGTGGCACGCCGCGGAGCGGGTCTACGGGATGTGACGCCGACGCGCCGCCGGGCCGCGGTCAGCCCTCCGACCGCGGCTCGCGCTTCGGCCAGCTGAACGCGAAGCGGGCGCCCCCGCGGGCGCCCGTCTCGACCGACACCCGCCCCCCGCGGACCTCGACCACCTTCCGCACGATGGCGAGCCCGAGGCCGGTGTTCCCGCGCTCCTTCGCGGCGAGCGACTCGAAGAGCTTCCAGATCCGCTCCCGGTGCTCGACCGGCACGCCGCGCCCGTCGTCCTCGACCGCGAAGATCCAGGCGCCAGCGTCCTCCTCGGCCGTGACGGCGATGGTCGGGTCAGGCCTCCCGGCGTGGACGAGCGCGTTGCCGACGAGGTTGTGGAAGACCTGCTGCAGCGCGACCGGCGAGCCGTGGAGCGTGGGCATCGGCCCCACCTCGACCCGCGCCTCGGCCGGGATCGGCAAGAGCGCGACCACCTCGCCGAGGAGCGCGCCCACGTCGATGTCGGCGAGCGTCTCGCGGACGTCGCCGGCGCGGGCGTACTCGAGGAGGCCGTCGATGAGCGCGCTCATCTGCGCGGCGCGCTCGCGCATCTGCTCGAGGTGCCCCGCGACCTCCGCGCTCACGGCGTCGCCGAGGTCCTCCCGGACCCACTGCGCGAGGTGCATGATCCCGCGCAGCGGCGTCTTCAGGTCGTGCGACGCGATCGCCGCGAAGCCGTCGAGCTCGCGGTTCCGGCGCTCGAGCGCGCGGTGCGCCTCGACCTTGTCGGTCACGTCCGTCGCGAAGAAGATCACGCCGTCGATGGCGCCGTCGGCCCCGCGCGTCGGCTGCGCCACCCAGTCGAAGTAGCGCGTGGGCGCGGCCGGGTTCTGGCGCGCCGCGGCCTCCGACGGGGTCGCCGGCGCGTAGCGCGGCTCGCCCGTGGCGTACACGCGGTCGAGCTCGTCCCAGATGGCGTGCCGCAGGTCGGGGAAGACCTCGCGCCCCGCGCGCCCGACGACCTCGCGGTGCCCGATGAGCTCGGCGTAGCTGTCGTTCACCATGTCGTAGACGAGGTCGGGCCCGCGGAACACGGCGATGGCGAGCGGCGCGCCCTTCACGAACGACTCGAGGCGGCGCTGCCCGGCGCGCGCCAGGCTCTCGCGCCCGCCGAGGTCGAGCGCGCACGCGACGAGCTCCGCGTGGAGCTGGACCTGCGCGATGACCGGCGGCCGGTCGACGGCCTTCGGCTCGGTGTCCAGGCCGAAGATGGTGCCGAACCAGGCGCCATCGGACAGGAAGATCGGGACCGCCACGTAGCTCTCGAAGCCGAGGCGCCTCGGCGACGGGTGGCCGCAATAGACCGGGTCCGCGCTCGCGTGGTCGATGGCGATGGGCGCGCGGAGGTCTCTGACCTGGGCGCAGAGCGTCGTCGCGACGTCGAGCGTGTCGCCGGGCGCGAGGCCGAGGCCGAGCTCGTCGTGGACGGCGCAGGCGACCCACTGCTCGCGCGTCACCCGGGCGACGGCGGTGAACCGGAGGCCGGTCGACTCCGCGACGACGCGCAGGAGCGTCGGGACGACCGCGAGGCGCGCCACGGCCTCGACGTCCTTCGCGAGCGGATCGCTGGGGTTCAGCTGGGGCATCGGGAGCTCGAAGGCGCGGGAGGAGGAGGGGCCCCGCGCACATGGGAGCGAGTCGAACCTAGCACGCGCTGCCCGCGGTTATCTCCCGGGCAGATCTCCGGGCGCGTCGGAGCGCGGCGGCGCCCGACCGCGCCGAGCGCGCTGTGATCGGCGTCGGAGGCCGAGATGACCGAAACGTAAAAAGTTGTCAGCGCCTCGTGGGACGGCGGCGACGGCGCGTGTCCCCAGGTCGTCAGCCTTCCACGACAAACCAGGAGTCTCCGCATGAACGTGCCTATCCGGGCGCTCGGGGCGCTCGCCCTCTGCGTCGCGGGCGCGACGGTCGCAGCGCCCTCCGCGCGCGCCGCCGCCCCGTCCAACGACGACTACGCCGGCGCCGAGGTCATCGGCGCCCTCCCCTACGACGACGTCCGCGACATCAGCGAGGCGACCGGCGACCCCGCCGACGCCACCGTCTACGGCGCCTTCCCGACGGTCTGGTACGTCTTCACGCCGTCCGAGGACATGGACGTGCGCGTGGACGTCTCGGGCAGCGACGGCCTCACCGGCGTCGCCGCGTTCGTCGCGCCCCCCGAGGACGCCTCGCTCGTCGACGGCAACGTCGACGCCCTCGACGTCTCGCTCACGGGCGGCGTGACCTACGCCTTCCTCGTGGTCGCCATCGACCCGCCGGGGACCCTGGCCTTCTCGATGACGCGCACGGACGTCCTCGGGCCGCCGCGCGAGGTCGTCATCGGTCCGGCCGACGCGGCCGACCTCCAGGCCATCGTCTCCGCGGAGCCGTCGCGCCCGCTCACGGTCATCGTGAGGCCCGGCACCTACGAGCTCGGCGGGACCGTGGTGCTCGACCGCTCGCACGTCCGCCTCGTCGCGAAGAACGCGCGCAAGCGCCCCGTCTTCCAGGGCCCGGCGGACGGCGCCCCGCTCTTCTCCGCGAGCGGGGTCAAGGACCTCGCGTTCGTGGACCTGGTGCTCGCCGATGACGACCAGGGCGGCTACTTCGAGGCCGTGCGCGGCCTCGAGGTGCGCGGCTGCGACATCACCGCGGCCGGCCAGGGCTTCATCATGGCGGGCGGCGCGGGGGCGGTCGTGGCGGACAACCGCGTCGCCGCCTCGGCCGGCCCGGGCTTCGTCGTCGACACCGTCGACGGCGTCGAGATCACGGGGAACGTCGTCTCCGTGACGCAGGCGGAGCTCGGCCTCTCCCCGGCGGGCTTCGTGGCGGTCGGCTCCGAGCCGCAGACGGCCGACGGCGGCGGCGGACCCGTGCTCATCCGCGGCAACCGCGTGACGGTCGACGCGGCGGACGGGTCCGGCGCGGTCGGCTTCGTGGGCGTCTCCTACGGCGGGCTCACGGTGACCGACAACGCCGCCACGGCCGGCGAGGGCTTCGTCGCGGTCGCGGTGGACCAGGGTCGGCTCGGCGCCGGGACCGCCGCGCTCCCGAACGAGATCGCGCGCAACGTGGTCCACGCGCGCTTCGCGGGCTTCGTCGTCTCGGGCGGCGGCGCCCACGTGGACGTGCACCACAACGTCGTCGACATCGCGGAGGGCGTCGTGAGCGACGGCACGTTCACGGCGCACGCGGGCATCGTGCTCGCGATCCAGAGCGGGGCTCCGAGCGCGCACGACAACGTCGTCGTGATGCACGGCGAGTCCGACGCAGGCAGCTTCGGGATCTACGCGTTCGGGGAGTCGCTCTACGCGCCGGGCGTCTCGATCGCCGCGGGCGACGACCTCACGACGATCGCGGACAACACACTCCTCGGCGCGCGCTACGGCGTGCGCGCGGACTGCGCCCTCTCGGCGTCGGTGGTCGTCGAGGGCAACACCATCGCGCTCCCGCCCGACGGCGTGGCCGGGATCTCGGCGGGGCGCGCGGGCGGCTTCCGCCTCGTCGAGGCGGCGCAGGGCGCGGCCATCGGCGGTGAGGTCGACCACCCGTTCATCATCCGCGGCAACACCATCGGCGCGGCCGAGCTCGGCGATCCGAGCGGCGAGAAGCCCGTCGGGATCTCGGCCTGGAGCCTCGTCTGGAGCGACGCGGTCGTGCCGCTCGAGGTGTCGCGGAACCACCTGGTCGGGAACTTCTCGGCCGGCATCAACGCGGCCGGGACGCCGGCGGTCGTGCGCGACAACGACGTCACCGGGCTCTTCGACGTGGGCGTCGACACGCTCGACTTCCCGCCGCTCGAGATCGACGACGATCCGGTGAGCCTCGGCGGCTCCCCCTCGGCGCAGCTCGCGGACGCCTTCGCGGACGCCTTCCCGGCGCCGCACAGCGCCATCGTCGGGAACGCGCTGCGCCTCCTCGTCCGGAGCCCGGCGACCGTGCCGGCGCTCTTCGAGGCCGGCGCCGAGGTCGGCGGGAACCGCTTCGGCTTCCTGCTCCTCCGCCCCTGGAACCCGTGAGGACCTGACGCCGGGTCCCCGGTCGCGGCGCGTCCGCGGCCGGGGACGCCGTGCCTCTCGGGGGCGACGCGCCCCCCGCGGTTGTAGCAAGGCGCCATGGCGAGTATGCCGTAGGGAACAGGCTCGACCCGGCCCCAGCCCCACGGAGCTCCCATGCAGCGCGTCGCGACTCGCCTCGCCGCCCTCGTCCTCGCTGGCGCGATCGCCGCCGCCGCCGCGCCCGCGCGCGCCCAGGTGGCCGTCGACGGCAGCGGCAGCGCGACGATCGACTTCGCCGCCTTCACCGGCGCCGGCTTCGCCCCGGACCCCGCCGCCGGCGCGCTCGACTCCGACGCCTGGAGCGTCCTCGGCATGTCCGACGGCGACCTCGCCTTCGGCGGCACCGCGACCTCCGGCGACCTCGCCCGGGGCGCGTCCTCCGGCGGCGTCAGCACGGGCGGCGTCTACGCCTTCGACACCGGCACCGAGATCGCCCTCGGCTTCCAGCCCGGCGGCAGCGACGTCACCCCGGGCGCCCTCGTCCTGAAGCTCCGGAACGACACCGGCGCCGCCGTCACCGGCCTCGCCGTCACCGGCACGCTCTGGGTGTTCAACGACCAGGGCCGGAGCTCGACCTGGGCGATGTCCTGGTCCGACGACGACGGCGCCACCTGGGTCCCCTTCGGCGACGTCCTCACGACGACGGTCACCGCGATGGCCCCGGCCATCTGGGTCGACACGCCGCTCGTCGGGGCCGCCGGCGGCCTCGCCGTGCCGCCCGGCGCGACCTTCCTCCTCCGCTTCGACACCGACGACGCCGCCGGCAGCGGCTCCCGCGACGAGCTCGGCCTCGGCGCCTTCACCGTCACCACCTCGCGCTGCGGCGACGGCGTGGTCGGCGTCGGTGAGGTCTGCGAGCAGACCGAGGACAACGCCTCGACCTGTGACACCGACTGCACCGAGGCCGTCTGCGGCGACGGCCTCGTGAACGCCTTCGCGGGCGAGGCCTGCGACGACGGCGGCGAGTCGGCGACCTGCAACGCCGACTGCCGCGCCGCGACCTGCGGCGACGGCGTCGTGAACGCCACCGCGGGCGAGTCCTGCGACCCCGGCCAGACCGTGCTCCTCGACACGGGCGCGGGCGGCGACAACGGCCAGTCCTCGTCGTCGGGGAGCGCGTGGCGCGCGGAGACCTTCACCCTCGGCGCCGAGACCTTCGTCGGCGGCGTGCAGCTCCCCGTCCGCGCCGAGGCCGGCGGGTGCACGGGGATGGTCGTGGAGCTCGTCGGCACCGTCGGGGGCGCGCCCGACGTCGCGAGCGTCCTCGCGAGCGCCACCATCGGCGCCGACGCGCCGCCCTTCGGGAGCACGACGACCGTGCGCGTCCCGTTCGAGCTCCTGCTCCCGGCCGGGCAGTACGCCGTCGTCCTGAAGCCGGTGGCCGGCAACGGCTTCTGCGTGCTCCAGCTGTCGACCGACGACCCCTACGCCGGCGGCGTGTCCTGGCTCGGCCAGGGCGATCCGCAGACGCTCGTCGCCGAGCCCGGGGTCGATCTGCACGTCCAGCTCCTTCCGAACGCGACCGGCGTCGTCTCCGACGACTGCGCCCCGACCTGTAGGCCCGTCGGCATCTGCGGCGACGGCGTCGTCGACGCCGAGCTCGGCGAGCTCTGCGACCCGGGGCCCGGGATCGCCGTCGACACGAGCGTCGGCGGCAATGGCCAGTCGACCCTCGGCAGCACCCTGGTCCGGGCGCAGGTCTTCACGCTGGCGGCGCCCGTCGACGTCGCCGCGATCGACCTCGAGACGGGGGGCGGCGCCTGCGAGGGCGTCGCCATCGCGATCACCGCCCTCACGGTCGACGGGGCGCCGGATCGCGCCGCCGTCCTCGCGACGGGCGCCATCACCCCCGGCCAGAGCCAACTCAAGGGGACGTGGCTCCGCGCGCCCTTCGCCGCGGCGCTCGACGCCGGGTCGTACGCCGTCGTCCTCGACCTCCGCGACGTCGACGGTTGCGGCCCGCGCGCGTCGAGCGACGACCCGTACCCGGGCGGGTCGTGGTGGACGACCACGAACTCCGATCCCGAGAACTTCCGCGAGTACGCCGACACCGACATGCACGTGCGCGTGCTCTCGACCGCGATCGCGCACGAGACCGCCGCCTGCGACAGCGACTGCACGCCGGCCGAGTGCGGCGACGGGACGATCAACGCGGCCGCCCGCGAGACCTGCGACGACGGCGGCGAGAGCGCCACCTGCGACGCGACGTGCACCGAGGCGGCGTGCGGCGACGGCACGGTCAACGCGACCGCCGGCGAGACCTGCGACGACGGCGTCGCGTACGCGCTCCTCATGACCCTGACGCCCCGCCTCGCGGTCGCCGACTCGAACGACCTGGCGCTCGCGGGCGGCGACCTCCTCGTCGCCAACGACCAGGCCGGCGTCACCCTCGCCGACGCGCAGACGGGCGAGCCGCTCGGGACGCTCGTCGCGCCGGACTCCGTCCCGGCCTTCGAGGACTGCGCGACGACCGACGACGAGGACCGCGACGGCGACGCCGGCTGCGCGGACAGCGACTGCGCCGGGACGGCCGCGTGCGCGACCGGCGGCGAGGTCTGCGACAACTTCGACGACGACGACGGCGACGGCCTGATCGACTGCGCGGACGCCGACTGCAAGGACACCGCCCTCTGCTACCGGGACCTCGCGCGCGCGAGCGTCCTCGCGGTCTCGCCCGACGGCGGGTCGGTGATCGTCGCGGCGACCGACGGCGGGCTCTACCGCTTCGACACCGTCACGGGCGCGTTCCTCGGCATGTTCAGCGGGGAGAACAGGCTGTGGAGCGCGCTCGCGTTCGGGCCGGACGGGGATCTCTACGCCGCCGCCGAGCGCGAGCTCCTGCGCTTCGACGGCACCGGCGAGGTCGTCGAGGCGACGCCGCTCGACGGCTACGCCATCGGGCTCGGGTTCTCGTCGGGCGGCGAGCCGCTGGTGACGTTCATCAGCGGCGGGCTCGTGCGGCTCGACGCTGGGACGGGCGCGGTCCTCGCGTCGTACGATCCGCTGATGGGGCCCGTCGCCGCGATCGCGCCGGACGGCGACGGGCGCGTGTGGCTCGCGTCGTTCGACGGGCCGGTCGTGCGGATGGACCTCGCGACGGCGACGGTGGACGCGACGCTGGCGCGGCCGGCGGACCTCGCGGGCTGGTACCACGCGCTCGCGCTGCGGGACGACGCGACGCTGCTCGCGCTGCAGGCGTACGGCGGGATCGTCGACGCCTACCGCCTCGAGGGGAACAGCGACACGCGCCCCGGCGCGTGCCGGACGGACTGCGTGGCCGCGACCTGCGGCGACGGCGTCACCGATCCCGGCGAGACCTGCGACGACGGCGGCGAGAGCCTCGTCTGCAACGCGGACTGCAGCGACGCCGCGTGCGGCGACGGGGTCTGGAACGCGACCGCGGGCGAGGGGTGCGACGGCGGCGGCGAGACGGCGGCCTGCGACGGCGACTGCAGCGACGTCGTGTGCGGCGACGGGTACGCGAACGCGGCGGCGGGCGAGGCGTGCGACGACGGGGCGGCCGGGGTGACGGCGTTCTCGCGGGCGATCGGCGACGTCGTGACCGACGTGACCGCGGCGGGCACGCTCGTCGTGGTCGCCACGGAGAGCGGCGTGCGGCTCCTCGACGGCCCGGACGGGCAGCCGGCGCCGGTCGCGTGGGCGACGCCCGTGACGGCGGTCACGACGGCCTCGAACGGGGTGGTGTACGGCTGGGGCGCGACCGTCGGGCTCGTGGAGCTCGTGCCGTTCGACGGGACCGTGGTGCGGACGCTCGCGCCGGCCGGCGGGGCGCGGCTCGTGAGCCTGACGGTGGGCTTCACGGGCGACGTGTTCGGGGTCGACGGCGACGCGGGGACGGTGCTGCGCTACGACGGGACGACGGGGGCCGAGAGCACGTTCGTGGCGCTCGGGAGCGGGAGCCTGACGCGGGCCGCGGCGGTGGCGATGGCGCCCGACGGGGTGTTGCTCGTGCTCGACGCGACGACCGGCACGGTGCGCTGCTACAGCGGGACGACGGGGTCGCCGATCGGGGCCATCGTGGCGTCCGCGGGGACGGACGACATGGCGGTCGGGCCGGACGGGCTCCTCTACGTGGCGGCGTTCGGCAACGGCATCGCGCGCTACGACGCGGTGACCGGCCTCTCCTACGGGAAGCTGTCGGCGGGGATCACCTTCACGAAGGTGGCGGCCGGGGCGACGCTCGCGTACGGCGCGCGGAACCTGGGGCGGACGCTCGACGGCGTGTGGCTCGTGGCGGGGAACAGCGACAGCGAGCCGGACGCGTGCCGCACGGACTGCGCGGCCGCGGGCTGCGGCGACGGCGTCGTCGACACGGGCGAGGCGTGCGACGACGGCGCGGGGAACAGCGACACCGCGGCGGACGCGTGCCGGACGACGTGCGAGGCCGCGGGCTGCGGCGACGACGTGATCGACGCGGGCGAGGCATGCGACGACGGCTTCGCGAACAGCGACACGGACGCGGACGCGTGCCGCACGGACTGCACGGCGGCGCGCTGCGGGGACGGCGCCGTCGACACGGGGGAGGCCTGCGACGACGGGGCCGGGAACAGCGACACCGCGGCGGACGCGTGCCGTGTCGGGTGCGTGGCGCCGCGCTGCGGCGACGGGGTCACGGACACCGGCGAGGCGTGCGACGACGGCGCGGACAACAGCGACAGCGCGGCCGACGCGTGCCGGACGAGCTGCGAGGCCGCGGGCTGCGGCGATGGCGTGCTGGATTCGGGCGAGGCGTGCGACGACGGCGCGGACAACAGCGACACCGCGGCCGACGCGTGCCGGACGAGCTGCGCGGCCGCGGGCTGCGGCGATGGCGTGCTGGATTCGGGCGAGGCCTGCGACGACGGCGCGGACAACAGCGACAGCGCGGCGGACGCGTGCCGGACGAGCTGCGAGGTGGCGACGTGCGGCGACGGCGTCGTCGATGGCGGCGAGGCCTGCGACGACGGGGCAGACAACAGCGACAGCGCGGCCGACGCGTGCCGGACGAGCTGCGTGGCCGCGGGCTGCGGCGACGGCGTCGTGGACGCGGGGGAGGCGTGCGACGACGGCGGTGACAACAGCGACAGCGCGGCCGACGCGTGCCGGACGACGTGCGAGGCCGCGGGCTGCGGCGACGGGGTCGTCGACGCGGGGGAGGCGTGCGACGACGGCGCCGGGAACAGCGACAGCGCGTCGGGGGCGTGCCGGACGACGTGCGAGCTCGCGACGTGCGGCGACGGCGTCGTCGACGCCGGCGAGGCGTGCGACGACGGCGCGGGCAACAGCGACACCGAGGCGGGCGCGTGCCGCACGAGCTGTGAGACCGCGGGCTGCGGCGACGGCGTGGTCGACGCGGGGGAGGCGTGCGACGATGGCGCTGGGAACAGCGACACCGAGGCGGGCGCGTGCCGGACGAGCTGCGAGGTCGCGAGCTGCGGCGACGGGGTGGTCGACCCGGGCGAGGCGTGCGACGGGGGCGAGGGCTGCAGCGCCGCCTGCGAGGTCGACGACGAGCCGAACCTCGAGGGCGGCGGGGGCTGCGCGGCGGGCGGCGGCGCGGGCGGCGAGCTCGCGTGGCTCGCGCTCGGTCTCGCGCTCCTCCTGTGGCGGCGGCGCCGTCAGCGCGCGGCGGCGGCGTGATCTCCGGCGCTATCTCTATTGCAGCGTCGCCCAGGTGCTCGCGGGGTAGCTCGCGCTGTCGGGAGGCCGCGTGACCAGGACGACGTAGAGCGTGTTGCCGACGAACAGGATGTCGCCGTCCCCCGCGGCGATGTCGAGGAGCCCGCCCGCCGGGGCGCCCGTGCGCCGCGCGAGCTCCGAGAGCAGCACCTCAGGCACGGTCGCGGCGCCGGCCGCGAGCGGGAAGTTGCAGTAGAGCTCCCCCTCCGTCCCGAGGTCGCCTTGCACGAACGACAGGGCGAACAGGATGTGGTGGTCCGTGAGGTCGCCCGAGGGGATCTGCCAGGTGATCGCGAGGTCCTCGGACGCCGCGAGCGTGGCGGGGTCGCCCCCCGTGGGCGGCGTCGGCGAGGTGATCGCGACCGTCGCGGCGGCCGGCGGTCGGTAGGTGCGCGTCGGGAGCGCCGCGAACGTCCCGTTCCCCGAGATCGTGAGATCGACGGTGTAGGTGTCGTTCTTGGGGAAGACCGCGCCGAAGTAGAAGTACTGGTTCGACCCGTTCTCACGCGGGATCGAGACCGCGGACGACAGGCCGCCCGGGCCCGCCACGACGGCGCCGCCGACGGTCACCGTGCCGGCGACCGCGAAGGACGGCCCCTGCGCGTGCACGAAGAGCACGCACTCCGACTTCGAGGGCGCCCGGACCACCGTGACCTCGGAGATGAACTCGGCGAGCGCGGCGTCCTCGTACAGCCGGACGCGCCCCTGTGGGCCGGTCGTCACGACGAGCTGCTCCTCGCCGACCTCGGTGTCCGCGGCGTCCTCCGCGTCGTCCACCTCCGCGACGTCGGCGGCGGCGTCCTCCGCGTCGTCCACCTCCGCGACGTCGGCGGCGTCCTCCGCGGCGTCCACCTCCGCGACGTCGGCGGCGGCGTCCTCCGCGTCGTCGACCTCCGCGACGTCGGCGGCGTCCTCCGCGATGTCCGCGGTGTCGGCCGTGTCGGCCGTGTCGACCCCGTCCGCCGCGTCGGCGACGTCGACGTCGCTCGCCGCGGTGTCTGCGACGTCCTCGGGGGACGTCCCGTCGCTCACCTCGCCGGCGTCGCTCCCAGCGACCGCCGTGTCGGTGACCGCCGCGTCCGCGGCGTCGTCCGCCGCCCCGCCGCCCCCGTCGGCGCACGCGCCGCCGAGCCCCAGCAACACCACCACACACGCGGTCCGACACGCCGAACGACGCCCCATGGCGAGCCCCCTCTGGATTTCACCAGAGCATGCGCGCGTCTCCGGGGGCGCCCAAACCGACGGCCGGAATCCCCGCGCCGACGGCGCCGCGCCGCGCCGGCGTCCCCCAGGCCCGCCGCCCCGCCGCGATCACTTCTCATGATCAGGGCGCGACGAGCACCGGCTCCGACACGAGCTCCACCGGCTCGCCCGTGCAGCTCTCGGGCACCGCCCCGAAGCAGCCCGTGTAGTAGCTCCCCCGCGCGCGGACCCAGGCGTAGTCGAAGCCCTCGGTCGGCGTGACCGCGCCGGCGCTGCGCACGTCGAGCCCGAAGGCCGCCGCACCCGCCGTGCACGTCGCGTCGCTCGGCCCCGCCACCCACTCTCCCGTCGCCTCGTCCCGCACCTCGAGCGCGAACGCCGGGCACGGGAGCCCCGCGTACGCGTCGCCCACCTGCCACCACACGTCCACCGCGAAGCCGTCGCCCGCCACCACGCCGAGCGTCGTCCCGCCGCCCGCCTGGCACGCCCCAGGCGTCGCCCCGGGGCACGCCTCGCAGCCGACGCAGCTCGTCGCCCCCTGGCACGCGAAGCCGCTCGCGCAGTCCGCCGCGCTCCAGCACGCGCCGGTCGCCACCGCCGCGCGGCAGGCCCCGATGGTGCCCGTCCCGGCCTCGCCGCCGACGCACGCGCTCCCGGCCCCGCAGTCCACCGCGCGGTAGCAGCCGCCCGCGCAGAGCGCCGGTGGCGCCGCGCACACGCCGTCCTCGCACCAGAGGCCGCCGCCGCACGCGCTCGCCCCGAGCGCCGGGAGGCAGGCCGTCCCGGTCCCGCCGCCGCGCGCGGGGCAGCTGCCGCCGGCGAGCGCCACGCAGCGGAGCTCCCCGTGCTCGCAGTCGCAGTAGACGCCGCCGTCCGCGCAGGTGAGCAGCGCCCCGACGGCGCCCTCGGCGCACGCGCGCGCCACCGTGCAGCCGCTGTGGTCCGGCGCCGTGAAGGCGCTGCCCACGCCGGCGTCGGCGAGCCCCTGCTCGCACGCGGAGAGCGGCCCCGGCGGCGTCGTGTCGGTGTCGCCCGCCGTGTCGCCCGGCGAGAGCGTGTCGCCGCCGACCGTGTCCGGCTTCGGCTGCCCCGTCTGCTCGCGCCAGTCGTCGATGAGCCCGTCCACGCCGCCCGTCGGCGGCGCCTCGCTCGGGCTGCAGACGACCGTCCCGTCGCTGCCCTCGAAGCGGAAGGGGGCGGCGGCCGGGCAGTCGAAGCCCTCGATGATGATGGCAGCCGTGAAGATGCAGTAGCCGACGCCCTCCGCGCTGAACGCGTCGCCGGCGCCGCAGGGGTCGCTCCCCGTCCCCTTGCCGCCGCTGTCGAGGCAGCCGCCGGCGAGGGCGGCGGCGAGGAGCACGGTCGCAGCCGCCCGGGTGGCCGCTCGCGCCGCGCGGGGCGCGGTCTCTGGCGTAGGCTTCGTCATGATGAGGCGTCCTCGGGGTCGTCGGGCGGGCGGTCGAGCGCCCGCGTCATCCACTCGTAGGGGGCCCAGCAGATCGACATGCGGTAGGAGCGCGCGTCGTCCGCGGGGCGCTCGGCGTCCGCGTCGGCGTCCGCGCCGGCGGCGCGCTCGTGCGCGGCCTCGTCGAGGCCCGTCGCGAAGGGCACGAGCTGCTCGTCGAAGAAGCGCTGGAGCGCGGGGACGTCCTCCGGGCGCACGAGGAAGTTGAGCGTGCGCGCGAAGGCGTCGGGCGTGCCGTCGATGAAGCGCCCGTAGACGGCGTCCCCGAGGTTCCCGAGGAAGCTGTTGAGGGCGCCGATCCGCATCATCCAGGTGTCGCGCACGAGGCTCTGGCGCGCGGTCGTCGGGCGCAGGCGCGGCGTCCGCCCCGACGTGTCCTCGACGACGCGACCGTCCGCGAGGAGCCGCTCCACGGCGGCGTCGATGGCGGCCGGCTCGTCCTGCAGGACCTGCTTCAGCCGGGCGCGCGACACGGGCTGCGCCCACAGCATGAACTCGATGCGCACGGGGAGATCGTACTCGCGCTCGGTGTCGAGGAAGCTCTCGCGGAGCTGCTTCAGGAGGCGCTTGGTGTGCCGCTCGCTCACGTTCATGCGGCGCCCGATCTCCGCGAGCGTGAGGCCGCGCTCGCGGAGCACCTGGAGCTGCGCGCCCTGGACGAGGTCGACGAGGTCGGCGAGCGGCACGCCGAACGCGCCCGAGAAGCGGGTCACGAGGCGCGCCAGCGCGTGCACGAGGCGGCGCTCGAGCTCGCGCTGGTCGATGTCCTGGGCTTCGCGATCGGTCAATTGGCTTCCACGACCTCGACACGGACGGGCGGGGCGGCCGGATCCTCGGCGTCCCAGCCGGCCTGGCTCAACACGATGAGGTGGTGCGTTTCGCGCGTCTCGCCCGCGTTGTCGAGCCGAAGCGTGGCAGGGAACGTGCTGCCGCCGAAGGCCGCGTTCGTGCCGCACTCGTCGGCGCAGGCGGACGCGAGCTCGACGATCTGGAGCTGCGCGTTCCCGTCGTCGTTGGCGATCACGCCGCGCACGTCAACCGTCGTCCCGGCCGGCACGTCCACGTCCACGAAGGCGACGCGGTCCGGCGAGGAGCACCAGCACACCGCGGGGCCAGGTGGGCCCCCGTCGACCTTCGCGACGACCGCGTCCCCGACGCCGAGGCGCGCGGCGTTCGCGCAGGTCGCGCCGGGGTCGATGGCGCTCGACTCGAAGTCGAGATCGAACGCGTCCTGCTCCCCGAAGAAGGTCCCGACCGCGAGGAGCGCCTCCTTCGGCGCGTCGCTCGCGTTCGCCATGACCGACTGCGGGAGGAGCCCCGGCGCGGCGCCCGGCCCGGGGCAGGCGTCCTCGAACCAGAAGGCGTTGAGGCCCCAGGACTCGGTCGTGATCGACGGCTCGAGGCGCGTCCACGCCGGGATGGTCACGCGGTACCAGAGGGCCTGCCGGAGCCCGCAGCCGCTGCTGGCGACGATCCCCGCGCCGGCGAAGGACGCCCCGTGGAGCGGCCCCGCGAGCGGCGTCGGCGCGTCGCAGGTGGCGTTCGGCGCGAGGTCGTCGAAGCGCACGGCGACGTCGTAGGTCGTCGCCCCGGCCGGCGGGTCGTACATCACGACCGCGACGCGGCGCTCGAGGAAGCGCCCGCCCGGGTTCGCGATGACGACACCGTTGTCGAGCCAGGTCCAGCCGTCCTGCGCGTTGCACACGTCCGCCGAGGCCTTGCACGAAGGCGCGACCTGGAGCCAGAGGCCGCCCGCGTCGGCGACCGGGCCCGTGGCGGTGACGCGCGCCGACTGGTGCGGCGGGACGACCACGCGGTACCAGCGCGACGCGTACGTCGGCGACGAGCACGGGCCGCCGAGCGTGCCGCCCGTGACCGGGACGCCCTGGATCCCGCCGGCGCCGATGAGGACGGCCTCCTCGCAGGTGGCGTTCGCGAGCGGTGGCGCGTCGACGCCAGCCATCGGGGCGCGCCCGGTGAAGACGGGGGTCGCCGCGATCACGGGGAGCGGCGCCTCGTCCGCGGGGGCCGGGTCCGCAGGGAGGTCGGCGCCGAGGTCGGCCGCGGTGTCGCCGGGCGTCGGGCCGGCCGCGTCGCAGGCCGCGAGCGCGGTGAGGAGCAGGGTCGGGAGAACGAAGATCCAGGCACGCATCCGGGCCTCCAGGTCACGTGGTGCGATCCCAGGGAACCAGACCGCCGTGGCCGGGTCAAGCAACAGGTGCCAAATTTGTCCCCTCTGGAGCCAAATTCTCGTGTGGCGAGCGCTCAGCGCTGCAGGATGTTGTTGATGACCACCCGCAACGCCTGATGATTGAAGGGCTTCTCGAGCCGTAGATTGGGCACCCGCGCCATGAACTCGAGCCCGGCCTGGGTGAACGCGCCGCCGGTCAGGAAGACGAAGCGCGACGCGAGCTCCGGATCGAACGCCTCGACGGCGGTGTGGACCTCCATGCCGGTCATGGTCGGCATCATGAGGTCGCAGAGGACCACGTCGTAGCGCTCCCCCGCGGCGATCAGCGCGAGCGCCTCCTCGCCGCCGCTGCAGGTCGTCACGTCGTGCTCGCCCTGGAGGAGGCGCTTCAGCGTCATCGAGATGGTGGGCTCGTCGTCGATGCAGAGGATGCGGCCGCGGCGCGGGGCGGGCGCCGGCGCCGGAGCCTTCGACGCCGCCGCGGCGGGCGCGGCGCGCTCCTCTTCGGCGATCGGCAGCACGATCGTGAAGGTCGTCCCGCGCCCGACCTCGCTGTCCACGAGGATCCGCCCGCCGAAGGTGGTCACGATGCGCTGGCAGATCACGAGCCCGAGGCCCGTCCCGACGCCCGACGGCTTCGTCGTGAAGAACGGGTCGAAGATCCGCTCGAGCGTCGCTGGCGGGATGCCCGGCCCCGTGTCGATGACGTCGATCGCGACGGCGTCGTCGCCGAGGAGGCGGGTCCGCACGCTGATCTCGTTGTGCTCGGCGTGCCCCTCAGGGAGGGCCTGCGCGGCGTTCACGAGGATGTTGAGGATCACCTGCCCGAGCCGCCCCTCGGTCGCCTCGACCGGGGGCACCGCCTCGTACTGCTTCACGAGCCGCGCGCGGTGCCGGATCTCGTTCCACGCGAGGCGGAGCGACGACTCGACGGCGCGCCGCACGTCCACCGGCACGGTCGCCTCCTCGTCGGCCCGCGAGAAGACGCGCATGTCGCGGACGATGGTCCGCACGCGCTCCGCGGCCGCCTCCGCGTCGGCGAGGGGCTCGCCGACCTCCGTCCCGAGCATCGCGAGGAAGAGCGGCAGGTCCTCGGGCTCCTGCGGCGGCGTCGCGCGCCGGATCCGCGCGAGCTCGCGCCGCGCGTAGTCCACGTTCGAGATCACCGACGTGAGCGGGTTGTTGAGCTCGTGCGCGACGCCGGCCGCGAGCATGCCGAGCGTCGCCATCCGCTCCGACGCGCTCGCCGCGGCCTGCGCGCGGCGGAGGTCCGTCACGTCGCGCGCGACGCCGACGACGGAGACCACGTCGCCAGAGGGCCCGCGCCGCGGCGAGAGCGAGGTCTGGAAGTGGAGGAGCCCCGACTTCACGCGGTCCGTCGACCAGTCGAAGACCACGGTCTCCCCGGCGAGCGCCCGGGCGAGGGCGGGCTCGTGGGCGGCGCGCGCCGCGGGCGAGAGCGCGGCGAGCAGGTGGCGCCCCCGGTACTGGCCCGGGTCCAGCCCCTCTCGCTCGAGCCGGACCCCGTGCACGTCCACGACGACGCCGTCGTGGTCGACCTCGAACACGACCTCCTCCATCGCCGCGACCAGGCTCCGGAAGCGCTCCTCGCTCGCGGCGACCCGCCCGAACGCCCGCGCGAGCGCGATGGCCTGCCCGACCTGCCCGGCGACGGTCCGCGCGAACGCGCAGCGGTCCGTCTGCGTGAGGTCGCGCGAGCTGGAGATGAAGAGCAGCGCCCCGAGCGGCTCGTCGGCGCTCACGATGGGGGCGATGAGGAGCGAGAGCGCGTTGGCCCGCGCGAGGATCTCGCGCGCGACGTCGCTCGGGAGCTGCGGGCCCGGGATCTTCAGGAGCTGACCGCTGTCGAGCGCCTCCGACAGGAGCTGCGGGTGGCCGAAGAAGTCGGCGAGGGCGGCGCCGCCGTTGGGCGCGAAGCCGCCGTACGCGTGCACGACGAGCTCGCCGCCCGGCTCGCGCAGGAGCATCGCGCCGCGCGAGATCCCGCCCGCGTCGAGGCAGGCCGCGAGCACCTCGTCGAGGCTCTCCCGGATGTCGAGGTCGCGCGTGAGCGCGGTCGACATCGCGCCGAGGAGCGCGAGCTCGGTCGCCTGGAGCGCCGCGCGGTGCGCGAGGCGCGAGTTGAGCGCCACCTGCTTCTCGAGCTGCCGCACGACGCGCCCCGCGTGCTCCTCGGCGATCCCCTCGGCGGCGGGGGCCGACCGCGGCGCCTGCGCGGTGAGCGCCTCGTGGAGCGCCTCGACCGCGGCGTCGAGGGTCGGCGTGCGGGCGACGTACGCGTTGGCGCCGGCGCGGAGCCCGAGCGCGCGGTCGGACTCGTCGAGGTAGTGGGAGGAGACGAGCACGACGGGCACGTCGGCGAGCGCCGGATCGCGGCGCACCTCCACGCAGAGCCCGAAGCCGTCGAGCTCCGGCATGAGGACGTCGCTGACGATCGCGTCCGGCGGGCTCTGGCGGGCGAGCTCGAGCGCGGCGCGCCCGTCCGACGCCGTCGTGACCTCGTAGCCGAGCGCGCTCAGGCGGAGCGAGCCGAGGCGCAGCTGGATCTGGTCGTCGTCGACCACGAGGACGCGGCGCCCCTCGCCGGCCGCCTGCGGGCGCGCGTGGCTCAGCGAGAGGAAGGAGTCGACCGCGGGGAGGAGCGTCGACGGCGCGATGGGCTTCAGGAGGAGGTCCGTGAAGCCGGCCTCGGCGAGGCGGTGCTCGTCGGCGGGCGAGAGGAGGCCGCTCACCGCGACGATGGGGATCCCGTTGCCGTTCGGCATGGCGCGCAGGCGCTTCGCGAGCTCGAACCCGTCCATGTCGGGGAGGAGCAGGTCGACGAGGACGAGGTTGACGGCGTGGC
The DNA here is from genome assembly GCA_020632715.1 of Deltaproteobacteria bacterium. Lineage (GTDB taxonomy): Bacteria > Myxococcota_A > UBA9042 > PHBI01 > PHBI01 > JACKFA01. The sequence continues at coordinate 21,252 of JACKFA010000010.1, read as the reverse complement.
TCTCGAAGAGGTCGAGCGCGGAGGTGCCGTCGCGCGCTTCGAGCACGATGAGGCCGGTGCTGGCGAGGGCGTCGCGCAGGACGCGGCGCGTGGCGCCGTTGTCCTCGACGACCAGGACGGAGAGTGGGCTCATGACGGGGGGGACTCCGGGAAGGACGCCTCGTCCGCTGGGAGGCGCGCGATGAAGGTCGTGCCGACGCCCGGCTCGCTCGCGACGGTGATGGTGCCACCGTGGAGCTCGACGAGGCGCTTCGTGAGGGCGAGCCCGAGGCCTGTGCCCTCGCGCTCGGGGCCGTCGACGGGCTTGATGCGCTCGAACTCCTGGAAGAGGCGCGGCAGGTCCTCGGGGCGGATGCCGATGCCGGTGTCCGCGACCGAGATGGCGACGAAGGCGCCGGCGCGGCGCGTCTCGAGGCGGACCCGGCCGCCCCGGTCGGTGAACTTGATGGCGTTCGACAGCAGGTTGTAGAGCACCTGCCGGAGGCGCACGGGGTCGGCGTGGACGGCGGCGGCGTCCGGCGCGACGTCGACGTCGACGCGGACGCCCTGCTTGTAGATGTGCCCCTGCAGCACGCCGCGCACGTTCTTGACGGCGTCGGCGAGCGAGACGGTGACGGGGTTCAGGTCGACCTTGCCGGCCTCGATCTTCGAGAGATCGAGGATGTCCTGGACGAGGCTCGTCAGGTGGCGCGCGCTCGTGAGCACGTAGCCGACGTACTCCTGCTGCGTGGGGTTGAGGGCGCCGTCGGAGCCGAGCTCGAGCAGCTCGCCGAAGCCGAGGATGGCGTTCAGCGGCGTCCGCAGCTCGTGCGACATGTTCGCGAGGAAGCGCGACTTGAAGCGGCTCTCGCGCTCGGCGCGCTCCTTCGCGCGCGCGAGCTCCGCGTTCGCGGCGGCGAGCTCCTCGTTCGTCACCTCGAGGTCGGCGAGGAGGCGCGCGCGCGTGTCGGCGAGGGCGACCGCGGCGCGGGCCTCGGCGGCCTCGAGCTCCTTCCGCTGGAGCTGCTCGCGGATGAGGCGCGACTCGTCCTCGAACTGCTTCCGCCGGATCTGCGCCCGCAGGCGCGCCGCGATGACGTCGTTGTCGGCGGACTTCGCGACGTAGTCGTCGGCGCCTGCGTTCATGCCCTCGATCATCGAGGCGCGGTCCTCGCGCCCGGTGAGCATGATGACCGGGATGTCGCGCAGCGCGGGCGACGCGCGGATGGCCGCGCAGGTCTCGGGGCCGCTGAGCCCGGGCATCATGACGTCGAGGAGCACGCAGTCCACGGGCTGCACCGCGAGCAGCTCGAGGGCCTCCGCGCCCGACGCGGCGAGGACGACCTCGTAGCCGTCCTCCCGCAGCCACTGCCCCACGAGCTCGCGGTAGGTGAGGCTGTCGTCGACCGCGAGGACGCGCTTCGGCGCGAGGGCGCTGGGCGTGATCGCCTCGGGCGCGGCGGCGTCGCCGGCGCCCTGGGCGCGCAGGAGGGCGTTCACGCGGGCGAGCACGACGTCGACGTCGTTGTCCTTGCTGACGAACGCGTCCGCGCCGGCCTCGAAGGCGCGGAGCTCGTCGGCGCGCGTGCCGGCGGCGGTCAGGAGGAGGCACGGCGTGCGGCGGAGCGCGGCGTCGAAGCGGACGCGGCGGATCACCTCGGCGCCGTCGATGCCGGGGAGGTGCCCGTCGACGACGATGGCCTCGGGGCGCAGGTCCGCGGCGAGGCGCAGCCCGGCCTCGCCGTCGGGCGCGGTGATGGGCGCGAAGCCGGCCGCCTCGAAGGCGTCGCGGAGCGCCGTGAGCCAGGTGGGGCTGTCGTCGATGAGCAGCACGCGGCGGGCGCCCTCGGGCGCCGTCGAGGCGAACACGGCGCCCGTGAGCTGCCGCGCGCGGGCTACGACGACGGCCGGGTCGAACGGCTTCCCGAGGTACTCGTCGGCGCCGCGCGAGAGGCCGCGGACGCGGTCGCTGACGTCGTCCTCGCCGGAGAGCAGCATGACCGGGGTCTTCCGGTGGCGCGGATCGGCGCGCACCTCCTCGAGGAGCGCGACGCCGTCGCCGTCGGGGAAGATCACGTCGAGGAGGAGCAGGTCGAAGCCGTCGCCCGCGATGGCCGCGCGCGCCGCGGCGACGCTGTCGGCGGCAACGACCTCGAAGCCCGCGTCGGCGAGCGTGTCCACGAGCGCCATGCGCACCGTGAGGCTGTCGTCGGCGACCAGCACGCGCACCGCCATCAGGCCACCTCCGACGTCGAGCTCGCCGCGAGCCGCGCGAGCGCGGGGGGGATGGCCTCGAGGGCGAGGATCCGCGAGGCCGCGCCGATCCGCGCCGCCTCGCGCGGCATGCCGTAGACGGCGCTCGTGGCCTCGTCCTGCGCGATGGTCGTGGCGCCGGCCGCGCGCATCGCGAGGAGCCCGGCGGCGCCGTCGTTGCCCATGCCCGTCAGGAGGCAGCCGACCGCGCTCGCGCCGAGCTCGCCGGCCACCGACTCGAAGAGGACGTCGACCGACGGCCGGCAGGAGTGGCGCGGCGGGGCGTCGGTGAGGCCGAGGCGGCCCCCGCGGAGCACGAGGTGCTGCTCGGGCGGGGCGAGGAAGACCACGCCGCGACCGCGCGGCGGGAGGGCCTCGCCCTCGACCGGGGTGCGGACGCGGAGCGGCGAGAGGCCGTCGAGCCAGTCGGCGAAGGCGGCGCCGAAGGGGGCGCCGATGTGGATGACGAGCAGGATGGGCAGCGGGAAGTCGGGGCCGAGGCCGCGGAGGACCTCGAGCACGGCGCCCGGCCCGCCGGTCGAGGCGCCGATGGCGATGGCGGCGCGCGGGCTCGCCCCGGGGCGCGGGAAAGGCGCGGTCGGCGGCGGTCCCCCGACGTCGCGGAGGCGGGCGCGCGGGTGGGTGATGACCTTGATGCGCGCGACCATCCGCACAGCGGCGAGGAAGCGCGTCTCCCACTCGCCGACGGGCTCCTCGCCGGTCGGCTTCTCGAGCACGTCGACGGCGCCCGCGGCGAGGGCCTCGTAGGTCTCGAAGAGCTCGGCGCGGTTGATCGAGGACGAGACGACGAGGATGGGCGTCGGGCAGTACGCCATGATGTGCTCGGTGGCGGCGAGCCCGGTCATGATGGGCATCATCATGTCGACGGTGAGGACGTCGGGGCGGAGCGCGCTGCAGAGGGCCACGGCCTCGCGCCCGTCGCGGGCCTCGCCGACGACCTCGATGCCGGCGTCGGCGCGGAGCACCTCCACGAGGCGCGCGCGGACGGTCGCGGAGTCCTCGGCGACGAGGACGCGGAGTCGGCCGTTCGTCATCGCATGAGCTCCCGGATCCGGCGGAGGAGCCGCTCCTGGTCGAACTCGCCCTTCACGATGTAGTCGTCGGCGCCGGCCTCGCGCCCGCGGCGGAGGTCCTCGTCGGCGGCGCGCGACGTGACGAGGATCACGGGGATGGCGCGCAGATCGGGGTCCGCGCGCACCTGCGCGACCACCTCGAAGCCGTCGATGCCGGGCATCTCGACGTCGACGAGGGCGAGGCCGTATCGGCGCGCGCGCAGCATCTCGAGCCCCTCCTCGCCGCACGTCGCGAGGTCGACGTCGTAGCCGGCCGAGGTCAGGACGCTCTGCTCGAGCATGCGCGTCGTGAGCGAGTCGTCGACGACGAGGATCGGGAGCGGCCGCGCCGGTGACGCGGCGAGCGGCCGCGGACCGAGCCGGGCGACGGCGCGCACGAGCGCCTCGGGGTCGAGCACGAGCTGCGGGTCCCCCTGCGCGTCGAGGGAGGCGCCGGCGATGATCGGCGCGGCCTCGACGACGGCGGGCAGCGGGCGCACGACGACGTCGACGGTGCCGACGAGGCGGGTCACCCCCAGCGCCGCGACGCCATCGGAGAGCCCGCCCACGACGACGAGGGCGCGGACGGGCGCGGCGACCTCCGCCGGGGCGACGAGCGCGGCGAGCGGCGCGTAGGGGACGGCGTGACCGCCCCAGGTCACCGAGGCGCCGTCGCCGTGGGTCGCGATGTCCTGCGTCGCCGCGCGGAGCGTCTCGCGGACGGCGGCGAGCGGGAGGGTGACCGTGACGCCGCCGGCCTCGACGACGAGCCCGGGGAGGGACGAGAGCGAGACCGGGACCGTCACGGTGACGACGGTGCCGCGGCCGCTCTCGCTCCGGATGTCGAGCTCGCCGCGCAGGCGCGCGACGGTCTCCCGGAGGACGTCGAGGCCGATCCCGCGCCCCGCGAGCTCGGTGGTCGCGGCGGCGGTCGAGACGCCGCCCCGGAGGAGGAGGCCGACGGCGGCGTCGTGATCGAGCTCGTCGGGGTCGGCGACGAGGCCGCGGCCGGCGGCGACGCGGCGGACGGCGGCGAGGTCCACGCCGCGGCCGTCGTCGCGGCAGGTGAAGACGACGCGCGCGCCGCGGCGCTCGACGTCGAGGGTGACGCGGCCGGCGGCGGGCTTGTCCGCGGCGCGGCGCGCGGCGGGGGCCTCGACGCCGTGGACGACGGCGTTGCGCACCACGTGGAGGAGGGCGTCGCGGAGGGCCGCGAGCACGTGCGCGTCGAGGCGCTGCTCCCCGCCGGTGGCGCTGAAGACGACGTCCTTCCCGAGGGCGCGGGCGGCGTCGCGCGCGGCGCGCTCGAGGGCCGTGAAGACGGCGCGCGCGGGGACGAGGCGCAGGCGCTCGGCGGCGTCGCGGACCTGCCCGAGCTCGACGAGGGCCTGCTCGAGCCCGGCGCCCATCACGCGGTGGACGCGCTCGAGGGTCTGCGCGAGCTCCTCGACGAGGGAGCGGACGCGCGCGCCGCCGGCGACATCGGCGCCGTGGCCGCGACCGCGGGAGACGTGGTCCTCGAGCACGCTCGCGACGTGCTTCGCGCGCTCGAGGGCGCCGAGATCCCCGGCCATCGCGCTCAGGCGCACGCTCGCCTCGAAGACGCCGTCGAGCAGCTCGTCCATGTCGCCGATCGCGACGCGGACGCTCTCCGTCAGGCCCTCGGCGGGGGGGGCGGCGGCGGCGGCGGCGGCGGCGGCGCGGCGGCGGCGGCGGCGGCGGCGGCGGCGGCGGGGCGGCGGGCGCGGCGGCGGCGGCGGCGCGGCGATGCGTCGCGGCGCGCGCCGGCTCGTCGAGGGCCACGATGAGCTCACCGATGCGATCCGTGTGCGCGAGGACGCCGCCCGTGACGTCGCGCGGGAGCGGCTCCGCGGCCTCCCGGTAGGGCGCGAGGAGGTCCTCGATCCGGTGCGCGAGGTCGGCGATCCCGGGCTGGCGGACCACGCGCGCCGCGCCCTTCAGCGTGTGCGCGTGGCGGAGGATCCGCGCCACGACGTCGCCTCCGCCACCGCGCTCGAGCTCGAGCGCGCCGCTGCCGATGCCCTCGACGAGCTCGCGCGCCTCGATGCGGAAGTAGCGGTAGGGATCGGTCGCCATGGTCGTGGTCGTCAGCCTCGCTGGATGAGCCGCCGGAGCTCCGTCGAGAGGGACGTCAGCTGGCCCGCGGTCTGGAGCGTCTGCGAGGAGCTCGCCTCGGTCTCCCGCGTCGCCTGCGCCACGTTGGCGACCGCGACCTTCACCTGCTCGACCGCCGTCGCCTGCTGCTTCGTGCTGAGCTCGATCTCGCGCGACGCCTCGGTCGTGGTGCCGACGAGGCCGAGGATCCGCGAGAAGCTCGCCGCGAGGCTGCCCATCTGCTGCGCCCCGCCGTCGACCGCCTTGGCGCCGCCCTCGCTGACCATCACGGTCGTGTTCACCGCGGCGCGGATGTCGTCGACGAGCACGCGGATCTCGCGCGTCGAGCCCGCGACGCGGTCGGCGAGCTTCCGGATCTCGTCGGCCACGACGCCGAAGCGCCGCCCCGCCTCCCCGGCGCCCGCGGCCTCGATGGTCGCGTTGATGGCGAGGATGTTCGTCTGCTCCGAGAGCTCGTTGATGATCTCGAGGATCCCGCCGATGAGCTGCGACTTCTTGCCGAGCTCGAGCACGTGCCCGACGACGAGGTCCATCTGCCGTTTGATGTTGCCGAAGGCGTCGCCCGTCTGCCGGACGCCGACGTCGCCTTGCCGCGAGGCGCCTCCCGTCTCGGCGGCGATGGTCGACACGCGCTGCGCGCCGTCGGCGATCTGCTTCGACGTCGCGAGGAGCTCGCTTATCGTCGTCGTGATCTCCGTCATCGCCGTGCTCTGCTCCTTCACCCCGGTCACCTGCTCGCCCGCCGCCGCCTGCAGCTCCGCCGCCGAGCTCTGGATGTGCTGCACCGCCGAGCCGATCTGCTTCGTGAGCCCGCCGGCGATGAGGAAGCCCGCGCCCGCCGCGACCACGACCGCGACCGCCGCGACGAGGATCAGCAGGATCACGGCGCTGTCCGACGCCGACGCCGCCTCCGCCGTGCTCGTCTCGACCCGCCGCTGCTCGAGGGCGACGAGCTCGGTGAGCAGGCGGTTCATGACGCCATGGCGCGGCTCGAGCTCGGCCTCGAACGCCTTCTGGATCGCCTCCGGCCCGGCGCCGCCGTCGTAGCTCGCGAGCACCCGCGTCGCGGCGGCGTCGTAGGCCGCCTCGGTGGCGCGGAGCTCCTGCAGGATGGCGTCCTCGCGATCGACGTGCTGCTTCTGCGCGAAGCGCTCGAGCGCCGCCGCGAGCGTGCCGCGGTTGGCCTCGTAGTCGCGCCGGTGCTGCGCGCCCCCCGTCAGGAGGTAGCCGCGGATGCTCGCGACCTGCCCCTCGAGGGCCGCCGACAGCCGCGCCGCGATGTTCAGGTTGTCCGCCGACGTCGCGAGCACCTCGTCCTTCGCGCTCACGGCCGAGGTCAGCGCGCCGACGCCGACAGCCGCCACGAGCACCGTGAGGAACACGACGAGCGCGAACCCCGCCGCCACCTTCCTGCCGATCGTCCAGCTGCCCATGTTCACCCCTCCTCCTCGTCGCCGCGAGCCGACCGCGCGCGCAGCGCCGCGACCAGCCCGTCGAGCCCGATGACGCTCCTCAGGACGCCCGCCACGCGGACGAGCTCCGTCACGTGGCCGCGGCCGGCCTCGCCCTGCCCCCCGGGGGCCGCCGCCTCGATCGCCGCGGCGGGCACGCGCTCGTAGGCGTCGAACCCGCCGAAGGCCAGGCCCACGGCTCGGTCGCCGCGCCCCGAGAGCGCGAGCCAGCGCGGCGCGCCGGGCGCGCGGCCGAGCCCGAGGAGCGCCGCCAGGTCGAACACCGGCACCAGGTTCCCGCGGAGGCCGGCGACCCCGAGCAGCTCCGGGCGCGCGCCGGGCACGGGCACCACGCGGCGGTCCGCGGCGAGCCCGGCGAGCTCGGCGGCGCGGAGCGCGAAGGGGGCGCCAGCGACGCGGATGGCGACGAGATCGACCTCGTCCGGGCGCGCGCCGTCGAGGGGCCGCGCGAAGGCGCCGTCGAACGCGTCGCGCAGGGCGGCGACGTGGGCGCGGACGGCGTCGTGGTCGGCGCTCATGGCGTCCCCCCCGCGGCTCGGAGCTCCGACTGGCAGAGCCGGATGAGGGCCTCACGGCGGAAGCCGCCGCCGAGGAGCGCGATGCGGGCGGCGTCCTCGCGGGCGAGGAGCACGAGCGCCTCGCCCAGCTCCTTCTTGGCGGCGGCGAGGTCGCCCGCCCGCTTCGCGAGGAGCCCGAGGTGGAGGCGCGCCATGGCGAAGCCCGGGTCGAGGTAGACCGCGGCGCGATCGTGGCGCGCGGCGTCGGCGACGTCGCCGGCGGCCTCGCGGCAGAGCGCCATGAGGTAGTGCACGCTCGCGTCGAGGTCGTCGGCGGCGAGGAGGCGCTCGCACACGGCCACGGCGTCGTCGACGCGACCGAGGTTCGTGAGCAACACGGCGCGGAGGAGCTCGGCGTCGCCGTCGTCGTCTGCCTCCGGGGCCCCGGACCCGAGCGCGTCGAGCGCCTCGGTGAAGCGCTCGTCCTGGAGCAGCTCGAGGGCGCGTCGCCGGCGCGCTCTCGAGGCGCCGTCGGACGCGCGGACGGCGGAGGTCCCCGCGACGGCGACGGCGCCCCCGGGGACGAGGGCCGCGAGCCGCCCCGCGGCCTGCCCGATGGCGTCGACCCAGGAGGCGTCGCGCTCGCCGGGGCGCGGCGCGGCTGTGGCCCGGAGCAGGCTCGGCGCGCGCGTCTCGAGGCCCGGGCGCCGCTGGTAGTAGAAGGCGTCCTCGGCCTGGTGGAGCGTGAAGTCGTGGCTGAGCCCGCGCAGGGTCTCCGCGTGCCCGAGGAAGAGGAAGCCGTCGGGGGCGAGGGCCGTGGCGAAGCGCTCGACGAGCGCGGCGGTCGTCGCCCGCTCGAAGTACATGACGACGTTGCGGCAGAAGATCACGTCGAAGGCGCCGGGCCGAAAGAAGGCCGGATCCGGCTCGACGAGGTTCCGGACCTCGAAGTCGACCATGCCGCGGATGGCCGGGTCGAGCTCGACCTCGCGCGGCCCGCGCGGGGTGAACCAGCGCGCCTGCGCCTCGGGCGCCATCTCCCGGAGCTGCCAGGTCGAGAAGCGCCCGCGCCGCGCCTGCTCGATGGCGTCGGCGTCGATGTCGACGCCGCGGATCCGCACGTCCCAGCCGGCGAGCTCGGGGAGCTCCCGCACGAGCATCGCGAGCGTGTAGGGCTCGGCCCCGGTCGAGCAGCCGGCCGAGAGGATGGAGAGGGTGCGCTCGCCCGCGCGCGCTGCCACGCGATCGGGCACGACCGCCGAGACGAAGGCGCGGAGGCTCGTCGGGTGGCGGTGGAAGTAGGTCTCGCCGATGGTGACGCGGGTCGCGAGGGCGCGCCCCTCGCCGGCGAGGGCGCCGGACTCGAGGCCGCTGAGATAGGCCCGCACGTCGCCCGCGCGCGTCGCCGCGACGCGCTCGCGCAGGACCACCTCGAGCGGCTCGACCGTGTCGCGCTCGCTCGCGAGCCCGAGCAGCTGCCCGAGGAGCGCGCGGAAGCGCTCGACGTCGGCGGCGTCGATGGGCGTCATGGGCGCGCCTCCTCGGCGCGGGCGGCGTCGACCGCGGCCCAGGCGCCCTCCGGCACGAGCCGCGCCGCCTCGAGGACGAAGAGCAGCGCGTCGTCGCGCCGCGTCACCTCCGCGACGACCTCCGCCGCGGCCGACGCGAGGAGCGGCGGCAGGGCGGCGGCCGGGCCGAGGTCGGCGGCGGGGACGAGGCCGACCACGGCGTCGACGGCGAGCGCGAGCGCGCGCGTCGCGGTGGCGCGCACGATGACCCAGCGGGTGGGGGGCGCGGGGGGGCCGCCCAGGAGCGCCCCGAGATCGACGACGGGCGTCGGCGCGCCGCGGACGACCGACACCCCGCTCACGTAGGCGGGCAGGCCCTCGAGCGGAGAGACCGGCAGCGGGCGCAGCGTCTCGACGACGTGCCCGACGGGGAGCGCGCAGCGGCGCCCCCTCGCGATCATCACGAGACGTTCGGCCGATGGTGCAACGATACCCTGCAGGACGCCTCCGTCCACCCTTTGCCCAGATCCAGGCTCCCAACGTCGCCCGACTCGTGGCAACGGTCAACTCACGGCCCCCGAGGATCCGCGCTGGCGCGCGACCACCACGCGGCGCGCGGACCATCGGCCCGTCGTCGTCCGGTCGCGTTTCCCACGAGCGGCCCCGGGTGGCATACTCCCCCGGCCGGCGGCGACGTGGCCTCAACGCCGCTCACGACGGCCCCCAGAGCCCTCGAGGAAGCCATGCGCACGAGACTCGCCCTCGCTCCCCTCCTCGCCCTCGCCGTCGTCGCCGCCGCGCCCGCGGCGCTCGCCGCCGACCCCGTCCCGCTCACCGCGCTCGACGCCCCCGTCACCGAGGACTTCTCGGCCCTCGCCGCGACCGGCAGCACGGGCGACACGCTCCCGTCCGGCTGGGTGTTCCTCGAGACCGGGACGGGCGCCAACGCCACCTACGGCGTCGGCACGGGCAGCTCGAACTCGGGCAACACCTACTCCTTCGGCGCGGCCGACGCCGCGGACCGCGCGTTCGGCTCGCTGCTCTCGGGCAGCGTCGCCACGCGCATCGGCGCCGCCTTCGTGAACGACACCGGCGCCACCATCACCTCGGTCGACGTGAGCTACACGGGCGAGATGTGGCGCCTCGGCGCGACCGGCCGCGAGGACCACTACACGGTCGAGTACCTCGTCGGCGCGACCGGCCTCGACGACACCGGCGCCTGGTCGGGCGCCACGGCCCTCGACTTCTCGACGGACGCCCTCCCCTGCACCGTCGACGCCGCGTGCGGCACGGCCGGGCCCAAGGACGGCAACGCCGCGGCCTTCCGCGTCGCGATCGCGGGCACGATCGACGGGCTCACGCTCGCCCCCGGCGAGACCCTCTGGCTCCGCTGGACCGACTTCAACGCGTCGAGCTCCGACGACGGCCTCGCCATCGACGACTTCTCGCTCACCCCGCGCGGCGGGCCGGTCGCCGAGCCCGACGGCTTCTCGCTCCGCCGCTCGCTCGTGGTCGCCGGCAGCTACGGCGTCGCCGGCAACGTCTTCCTCGACTGCACGCTCTCCCCGTGCCCGCTCGGCAACAACGGGACCCCCTTCGGCTACGTCGACGTCGACCCCGTCGCCATCGGCGACCTCGACGGCGACGGCGCGGACGACACGCGCGGCGCCACCGCCGCCACCCTCGCCCTCCCGGCGGGCGCGCGCCCCCTCGCGGCCTACGTGCTGGTCACGGTGAGCGGCACGACCGTCGACAACGCCGGCGGCTGGGCGGCCGAGCTGCCCGACGACAACGTCACGATCCACTTCAAGGCCCCCGAGGAGGCCGCCTACGCCGAGCTCCGCCCGAGCCACCTCCGCCGCACCTCCGACGGCGCGACCTACCAGGCCCTCTTCGACGTGAGCGACCGCGTCGCCGGCGGCGGCGAGTTCTGGGTCGCGGACGCCCCGATCTTCCCGGCCGCGCAGAGCTACAACGCCGTCGGGAACTGGGTCCTCGTGGTCGTCTACGAGCAGGACGGCGCCCCGCTCAAGCTCATCAACCTCTACGACGGCCTCGAGAGCTGCTTCCGCTCCTCCTTCGACCTGACGCTCGACGGCTTCGTGACGCCCGCGACCGGCACGGTCACGGGGCAGATGACGATCGTGGCCGGGGACGGCTCGGCGCCGAACCCGGGCGACAGCGTCACGCTGAACGGCGACTTCCCGCTCTCGAACCCGGCGAACCCCTCGAACAACATCGGCAACAACACCGTGTCCGGCGTGGACGGGCTGCCGTTCCCGCGGAACCCGGACACGTTCAACGTCACCGACGAGCTCCTCGACCTCGACACCTTCACCATCGACGGTGCCTTCGGAAACGGCGCCAGCGGCGGCGGCGCGACGTTCACCTGCGCCGACGACGGCGTCCTCTGGACCGGCGTGGTGCTCGCCTTCGACGTGCGCGCCCCGAGCGTCACGGTCGTGAAGTCGGTGGCCTCCGAGGCGGGCGAGGGGCCCATCGGCCCGAGCTCGGTCGTCGTCTACCAGCTCGACGTCGAGACCGCCGTCGACTCCCCCGACGACGCCCTCGGGGTGACGCTCGTCGACCCGCTCCCGGCGGAGCTCTCCCCCGCGGACGGCGAGATCCTCGTCTTCCAGGGGGACGTGCTGCGCTCCTACACGGTCGCCGCGGACGACGACGCGGGCGAGGTCGTCGACGGGGTCCTGACCGTCGAGCTCGGCGACATGCCGGCGGGCTCGTCGCGGGTCGTCCAGATCCGCCTCCGCGTCGACGACGGCGTCGCCGACGGCGTCGTGACCAACGTCGCCCAGGCCACGTTCGGCGGGCAGGCCATCCCGTCCGGGGCCGTCGTCGTGTCGAACGAGGCGAGCTTCGACGCCGTGTCCTGCGTGAACGAGCCGTTCGGGCAGATCCCGCTCTGCGGCGGCAGCGTCCAGAGCTTCGTCTGGTACGACCTCGACGAGGACGGGATCGCCGACCCGGGGGAGCCCGGCCTCCAGGGCTGGGACCTCACCCTCGACGACCCGGCGACCGCGGGCGTCGACCACAACGCGACCAGCGACGTCAACGGCGCCGCCCTCTTCGAGGACGTGGCGCCGGCCACCTACGCCATCGGGGTCACGCCCCCCGAGGGGCAGACGCACTGGACCTGGGTCGTCGACGACAACGTCACGGCCGGCTCCGGCGGGTCCGCCGCGTTCACGGTCGGCGCGCGCTGCACCTGCGACGACGAGGACCCCTGCACGGTCGACACGTGCGAGCTCGACGGCACCTGCCGCTTCGAGCTGCTCGCGACCGACGCCCCCGACGACGACTGCGACGGCGTGGACGACGACTGCGACGGGCAGACCGACGAGGGCTACCAGAGCGTCGCCGACAGCTGCGGCCTCGGCGTCTGCGCGGGCGCGGGCGTGACGTCGTGCGTGGACGGCGAGGTGCTCTCGACCTGCGAGATCGGCGAGCCGACCGGCGACGACACCGACTGCGACGGCGTCGACCAGGACTGCGACGGCGTCGCGGACGACGGATTCGTCGGGCAGGGCGTGACCTGCGGGCTCGGCGTGTGCGCGGCCGAGGGCGTCACGGTGTGCGTCGGCGGCGAGGTCGGCGAGGACTGCACGCCGGGGGAGGCGACCGGCGACGACACCGACTGCGACGGTGTCGACGACGACTGCGACGGCTTCCCGGACGACGGCTTCACGCCCGAGACCTTCGCCTGCGGCGACGCGCAGTGCGGCGGCACCGGCACGCGGACCTGCGTCGGCGGCGAGCTCGTGGCGGGCGCGTGCACGCCGCGGGTCGACGGCACGCTCTGCGAGGCGCCGGGCGCCTGCGCGCTCGCGGCCGCCTGCGCCGCCGGGCGCTGCGAGGCGACGACCTTCCGGAGCTGCAACGACGGCAACCCCTGCACCGAGGACGCCTGCGACTTCGAGCTCGGCTGCGTGTCCTCGCCGGTCGAGGACGGGACGGCCTGCGACGACGGCGACCTCTGCACGACGGCGTCGGCGTGCGCGGAGGGGGCGTGCGTCGGGAGCGCGCCCGTCTCGTGCGGCTCGCCCGGCGCCTGCGAGCTCGCCGGCACCTGCAACCCGGCGACGGGGATCTGCGACTTCCCGATGATCCCCGGCTGCGTCGACTGCGGCGAGGACACGACGCCGCCGGCGATCGTCTGCCCGGCGGTCGTGACGGCCGAGTGCGTCGCGGGCGGCGTCGAGGTGGCGCTGGGCGCGCCGAGCGCGTCGGACGCCTGCGGGTCGCCCGCCGTCACGAGCGACGCGCCGGCGACGTTCGACGCGGGCTTCACCGAGGTCGTCTTCACGGCGACCGACGGCGCCGACAACAACGCGACCTGCACGACCGGCGTGGACGTGGTCGACACCCAGCCGCCGACCATCGCGTGCCCCGAGGCGACGACGGTCGCCGGGCAGGCGGGGATCTGCGGCGCGCAGGTGACGCTCACGCCGACCGCCACCGACGGCTGCGACGGCGACGACGTCACGATCATCGGCCCCGCGGCCGACGCCGTGTACCTCCCGGGCGAGACGAGCGTGACGCTCGCGGCCGTGGACGCCGCCGGGAACGTCGCGACCTGCACGACGCGCGTCGTCGTGACCGGGCTCGACGGGTTCGACATCAGCTGCGACGCGGACCTCACCGTCGCGGCCCCCGAGGACGCGTGCGGCTGGCCCGAGGCGCTCGAGGCGACGCTCGTCGACGAGTGCCGCGGCGAGACCACGCTCACGAGCGAGAGCGGCGGCTTCCCCGTCGGCGACACGCTCGTCTCGTTCGCGGCGACCCGCGACGGCGACGGCGCAACGGCCTCCTGCACGACGCGCCTCACCGTGGAGGACGTGACCGCGCCGGCCGTGAGCTGCGGCGGCGACGACGCGAGCGACCTCCAGCTGCCGACGACCATCACGCCGACCGCGACGGACGCGTGCGGTGTGACGCTGAGCGTCGAGGACGCCGCCTGCGAGCGGGTCATCGCCGGGGCGCCGGCCGCCGTGGCCGAGCGGTGCGAGGTGAGCGTGGCGGGCGGGGTCGTCGTGGTGGGCGACGCGCCGGCGCTCTCGGGCGGGACGGTGCGCGTGACCTATACGCTGCGGGCGACGGATCCGTCGGGCAACGAGAGCGTCGTGGACTGCGTCGTCGGCGTGGACCCCGAGAGCCTCGACCACGACGGCGACGGCGTCATCGACCGCGACGACAACTGCCCCGAGGTCGCGAACGCGGCCCAGGGCGACGCCGACGGCGACGGGCTCGGCGACCTCTGCGACGCGACGTCGGGCGTGAGCGCGACGGGCGGCGGTGGCTGCGCGGGCGGGGACGCGGGCGGCGGCGGCCTCGCGCTGCTCGCGATCGCGTTGGGCCTCCTCGCGCTCGCGCGGCGGCGCCGTCGGGCGGCCTGAGCACTCCTGCTCAATCGCCTGGCGCCCTTGGATCGTTGGCGCGCGCCGCGTCTCTCCTGGCATTCTGGGCCGACGCCCCGGACCGAGGAGAGGCGCCATGGTGACAGGAGCAGGGTGGCGCGCGAGCGCCGCGGCCATCGCGCTCGGCGCGCTCGCGGCCTGCGGCGACGGCGGCGGCGCGGGCGCGTCCATCGCCCCGTCCGACCTCACGAGCGCGGACCTCGAGGGCTACTGGTACAACGCCGAGACCGGCAACCTCTTCGCCTTCCAGCGCGCCGAGGACGCCGCCTGGGACACGCTCGACCTCGTGTCCGCCGTCGCCCCGGAGGGCGACCGCTTCCTGACGGTCTGGAACCTGCCGCCCGGGCAGCAGGTCTCGCCCATCCTCCAGCAGGCGTCGCGCTACGCCGTGGCCGACGGCGCCATCGGCCAGGTCGTCTTCTTCGACCTCTCGGTCTTCGCCCAGCCGCTCTACGAGACGGCGATCAAGGCGTTCCGCGCGAAGACCTCGATGACCCTCGAGTCCGGGCGGACCTTCACCTGGGCGCCGCGGTGCGAGGATCACGCCGGCGCGCGCGTGTTCGGCTGGCCCGGCCTCGTCGACATGTCCGGCGACGTGCGGGCCGTCTGCGACGCGACCTACTTCGTCGGCTGGGCCCACGTCGCGGTCGACCCCGAGGGCGGCGTGCACTCGATCGCGACGGTCGCCGACAACAACCTCAGCGCCTTCGGGACCGCCCTCCGCCCCTGCACGCCAGGCGCCGCGTCGTGGCGCGGCGGCGGCTGCGACGCGCGCCGCTGGCCGACGGAGTACTCGGACGGGCAGGCGCTCGCGCTCGACCCGACGACGATGACGCTCCACTCGCTCCACTCGGTCGACGACCCCGGGAACACCGGCCCCGGCTACGTGACCTACCGGATCCGCCCCATCGGGCAGGCCGAGGACGTCGAGCCCTTCGTCGCGATCCCGGCCCTCCCCGGCTCGGGTCAGGTGCAGCTCGCGGTCTGGGCCCGCGGCGACGCCGGCCGGGTCGTCGTGGACGACGTCATCTACCGCCGCGACGGCGAGGTCCTCACCGAGGAGCCCGCGCCGACCGTCGTCGGCGACGCGCCCGACGTCCGCCCGACGCTCACGACCTTCGACGCCGCCGGCCGCCTCTACGGCCTCTCCGGGCGCGGCCTCTTCGTCGAGGGCGACGACAACGCGTTCGACCTCGTCCCGCTCCCGCGCCCCATGATCGACAACGGCCTCGGCGCCTCCATGGCCGTCGGCGCCGACGGGGACGTGCACGTCGCCTACCCCTGGGCGATCGTGACCAGCGGCGGCTACAACGCCGGCGGGCGCGGCGTCTACGCCCGCTGGGACGGCGCGACCTGGCACGAGGTGGAGCTCGGCCGCGTCGGCCGCACGCGCGTCGCCCTCGACGACGACGGCGTGCCCTACGTGCTGCACGCGCTGCAGGCGAGCGGCCACTTCACGGGCCTCCTGCTCACGCGCGTCGGCGCGGGCGACCGCCTCGACAGCTGGATCGCCGTCCCCGGCGAGTTCGTGAACACGAGCACGCTCGACCCCTGGACCTATCCCGACCTCGCCATCGCCGCCGGGCGCGCGGCCTTCACGGGCGAGGGCGGGGGCGTCATGACCGCGGACCTCGACGCCTTCTTCGACCTCGAGCGCGAGCGCGACACCGTCTCCGTGACCCTCACCGTCGCCGGCAACGGCGGCGGGCGCGTCGTGAGCGACGACGGCCTCGTCGACTGCGCCGCCACCTGCGCGCTCGAGCTGCCGGTCGGCCGCTACCTGCGCCTCCGCGCGGTCGCGGACGCGCGCTCGACCCCCATCGGGTTCGACGGCGCCCTCGACCCGCGGCGCGACGGCGACGACCTCATCGCGAGCGTGCTCGTCACGCCCTCGCTCACGTCGCTGCAGGCGCGCTTCGACCTCTCGGTGGCGAGCCGCGTGACGCCCCTCGCGGCGCAGGCGCTGTCGCAGACGGTCGTCGCGCTCGCGAGCGACGGGGAGGACGTCGCGGCCGTCGTGACCTCGGACGCGCCGAGCTTCTCGTACGACGGCGTCGCCTACGCGGCGGACGCGGCGGCGTCGTCGCGCACCTACCTCGCGCAGGGGCCGCTCGCCGGGCCGCTCGCGGTCACGGCGCTCGACGTCCCCGTCGAGGTGCGCGGGCTCCGCCTCGGCGCGGGCGGCGCCCCCGATCTGCTGCTCGCGGTACACCGCGGCGCGACGGTCGGCGGCGTCGCGGTGGGCGATCCGCAGGCCACGACGCTCGTCGCGGCGATGGCGGGGCCCGACGGAGCGCTCGCGGCGCCGCGGGAGCTCTTCCCCTTCGCGCAGATCGTGTCGCTCGGGCCGCCGTCGTCGGAGCCCGGCGGGCTCACCGCGATGGCGGTGACCTCCGATCTGTCCATCGTCGCCGACGGGTACGTGCGCCGGGGGTTCCTGGTGGTCGACGGTGACGACGCGGCGCTCCACCTCTTCGAGGACGAGCTCGTCGGCGGCGCGGTCGGGAGCGTCACCGTCGACGCCGCGGCGGGCGCGGTGCTCGCCCTCGCGGACACACGCCTCGTCTACGTCGTTGGCGGCGAGCGCGCCTGGGAGGTCGATCGCGGCGACCTCTTTCCCGTCGGCCTCGACGCGGGCTCGCCGCGCCCGATGGTGCTCGGCCTCCGGCCGAACGCGAGCGGCGTCGGGCAGGCGCTCGTGGCCGAGTGGCGCGACCCGGCGACGGGCGCCGTCGTCGAGACGGAGGAGCTCACGCGCTCGGCGCCGGCCGCGGTCCTCGGCTTCGACGCGCGCGACGCCGCGCGCTGGTATGTCGGCGGCGCGAGCGCCGGGGCGGTCGACCCCGAGACCGCCTGGGTCGGGCTCTTCGACGACGAGATCGCGAGCTTCCCGTGGCACGGCCAGATGGCGCTCCACCGCCTGCGCCGCGACGCCGACGGCGGGAGCCTGTGGTGGGTCGAGCTCACCCGCGCGGGGATGAACGCGTCGTTCCAGGCGCTCGAGTTCACGGCGCAGGACGGGTTCATCGTGCAGATGCGCCCGCTCGCCGCGGCGATCGGCGACTGACGACGCAGGCGGGGACGGCGTCGTCGCCTCCCCCCCGGAACCGGGGGGCCGGGGATTGTCGCGCCCGGACGAAGCTCTGGTGTAGGCTCGCCGCATGGCCGAAGTGAAGTCCGTCACGGCGCTCCTGCGCGACTGGCGCTCGGGGGATCGGCGCGCGCTCGACGATCTCATCCCGCTCGTCTACGACGAGCTCCACCGCCTCGCCGCCGCGCGCCTCGTGAACGAGCGCGCGGGCCACACCTGGCGCCCGACGGACCTCGTCAGCGAGGCCTACCTCCGCCTCTCGCGCGGCGCCCCGCCCGACGACGCCAACCGCGCCCACTTCTTCGCCATCGCCGCGCGCACCATGCGCCAGCTCCTCGTCGACCGGGCGCGCCGCCGCGACGCCTCGAAGCGCGGCGGCGGCGAGCGCCCCGTCACCCTCCACGACGAGGTCGTCGCCGCGGGGGAGCGCCCGGACACCCTCGTCGCCCTCGACGCCGCCATCGAGGCGCTCTCGGGCTTCGACGAGCGCAAGGCGCGCGTCGTCGAGCTCCACTACTTCGGCGGGCTCAAGCAGGCCGAGATCGCCATCGTCCTCGGCGTGCACGTCAACACCGTGGCGCGCGAGCTGCGCCTCGCCGAGGCGTGGCTCTACCGACAGCTGAGCGCGACGCCGTGAGCGACGGCGCCGGCGGGTCCTCGGCGGGCTCGCCGGCGGCCATGACCGCCGAGCGCTGGGCCCGCATCGAGGAGCTCTTCACCGCCGCCATCGCCGCGCCCACGCGCGAGCGGGCGCAGGTCGTCGCGGCCGGGGCCGAGGGCGACGACGCGCTCGCCGCCGAGGTCCTCGCCCTCCTCGGCAGCGCCGATCGCGTGGGCGCCACGCTCCACGACGTGGTCTCCGCGGAGGCGCGCGGCCTCGCCGTGGAGGCGACGGGCGTCCTCGTCGGGCGGACCCTCGACGACTACCGGATCCTCCGGCGCATCGGCGAGGGCGGGATGGGCACGGTCTACCTCGCCGAGCGCGAGGACCCCGAGTTCCCCGGCGTCGTCGCCATCAAGGTGCTCCACCACGGCGGCGCGCAGGCGGTCGCCCGCTTCCGCGACGAGCGCCAGATCCTCGCCGTCCTCGATCACCCCGGCATCGTGCGCCTCGAGGGCGGCGGCCAGACGGAGACGGGCTTCCCCTACCTCGTGATGGACTACGTCGACGGGGTCCCGCTCACGGCCTGGGCGCAGGAGCGCGGCCTCTCCGTGGCGCGGCGCCTGCGGCTCTTCCTGCAGGTGTGCGCGGCCGTGCAGCACGCGCACCGCGCGCTCGTCGTGCACCGCGACCTGAAGCCGAGCAACATCCTCGTCGACCGCGACGGCAACGCGCGCCTCCTCGACTTCGGGATCGGCAAGCTCCTCGACCCGGCGCTCGCCCGCGGCCTCGAGGCGCGCACGCTGACCGGCATGCCCGTCCTCACGCCCGAGTACGCGAGCCCCGAGCAGACGCGCGCCGAGCCCGTCTCGACCTCGACGGACGTCTACTCCCTCGGCGCCGTGCTCTACGAGCTCCTCGCGGACGCGCCCGCGTTCGAGTCCGCCGCCGACCCGGCCGAGACGCTGCGCCGGATCCGCGAGGTCGAGCCGCCGCGCCCGAGCGTCGTCGCGCCGCCCGAGCGCCGCCGCGCGCTCGCGGGCGACCTCGACAACATCGTGCTGAAGGCGCTCCGGAAGGACCCGGACGAGCGCTACGCCTCCGTCGAGCAGCTCGCCGCCGACATCGAGCGCCACCTCGCCGGCCTCCCGGTGCAGGCGCGCCCCCAGACCTTCCGCTACCGCGCGGGCAAGCTCCTGCGGCGCCACCGCGGGAAGATCGCGGTCGCGACGGCGTTCGTGGCGTCGCTCACGGCGGCGACCGTGTTCTCGTCGTTCCAGGCGCGGCGCGCCGACGCCGAGGCGCGCGCCGCGGAGCGCCGCTTCACGGAGGTCCGGAAGCTCGCCAACACGCTCCTCTTCGACCTCGACGGCCAGGTGCGGAACCTGCACGGGGCGATGAAGGCGCGCGAGCTCATCGTCTCGATGGCGCTCGAGTACCTCGATCGCCTCGACGACGAGACGCTCCGCGACCCGACGCTCGCCCGCGAGCGCGCGTACGCCTACATGCGCATCGGCGACATCCTCGGGAGCCAGTACGAGCCGAACCTCGGGCGCACGTCGGAGGGGCTCGCGAGCTACGACAAGGCGCGGGCGATCCTCGACGGCGAGCTCGCCGAGGCGCCGGCGGACCCGGCCAACGAGGACGCGCGCGTGGCCTGGCTCTTCGGGGTGAGCTTCCTCGAGGAGTCCGGCGGGAGGCGCGCGCAGGCGCGCGAGCACGTGAGCGCCGCGCTCGAGGCGGCCGCGCGGGATCCCGGGCGCGTGGACCCGACGCAGCTCATGCGGGGCTACCTGAACGCGGCCTCCATCGAGGTGATGGAGGGGGCCGTCGAGGCGGCGAAGGAGAAGACGGCGCGCTTCATCGCGGCGGCGGCGGCCTGGCGCGACGCGAGCGACTCCCCCGAGGCCGACTACTGGTACGGGATCGCGGTCGCCACGCGCGGGCGGATCGCCGGCCACAGCGGCGACGCGGACGCGGCGGCCGCCGACGAGCGCGTCGCGCGCGACGCCTACGCGCGGCTCGCCCTCGAGCACCCCGACGACGCGCGCTTCACGCGGGAGGAGGCGTTCCAGCGCTGGATCCTCGCCGGGTACCTCGGCGGCGTCGGGGACTCGTGGGCCTGGACGGCCTCGACGGACGACCTCGACGAGGCCGAGCGCGAGCTCGAGCGCGCCATCGCCCGCTTCGACTGGATGCTCCAGCGCGACGCGACCGACGTGCGCGGGCGGCAGGAGCACGCGGCGCTCATCTCGGTGCTCGGCGCGGTGGTCGGCCGGCGCGACCGGGCGCGGGCGCGCGTGCTGCTCGAGCGCTCGCGCGCCGCGTGGGCGGAGATCCGGCGCACCGCCCCAGGCGAGGCGTACGACTCCGGCCTCGAGTGGTTCGCGCACTGCGCCCTCGCCGAGCAGCTCGCGCTCGCGGGCGAGCGGGACGGGGCGCTGGCCGCGGCGCGCGACGGGCTCGCCATCTTCGGCGGCGACGCGGGCGCCGCCCTCGTCGACGAGTCCCTCCAGTGCCACTGGCTCGTCGGGCGGGCGCGGCTCGCGCTCGGCGACGCCGACGGGGCCGCCGCCGAGGCGGAGCGCGTCATCACGGCGCTCGAGCCGCGCGTGGCGGGGGGCTCGCTCGAGGTGAGCAACGCCATCGGGCTCGGCGAGGCGCTCGAGCTCCTCGCGCGGGCGCGGCCGCGGGACGCGTGCGCCGCGCGGGAGCGGGCGGCGCAGACGTGGCAGGCCTGGAGCGGGCCGAGCACGCGCTTCGTGACGCGGCGCCGCGAGGCGGCGGAGCAGGCGGCGGTCTGCGCCCCGGTCGAGGCCGCGACCGACTGACGCCGACCGGGACCGGACCGGCCTGAATGGCCGCCGGGACCGCCGTCCGACGAAGAAAGTGACGGGGACGCGACGGGCGATTGTGGATCGCCCGGTCCGTTTACGCCTCTCGGGTCACAGGGAAACCGTGACCGATGACACGAGGGGACGGCCATGATCGGCTCGTGGGGGATCTCGCGCTTGGGTGAGTGCTTCGCGCGCGTCGCCGAGCGCGACGCGATGGACGCGGCGTGGCGCAAGGCGCTCGCCGAGGGGCTCGGCGAGGCGCTCGCCGGGCTCGGCGTGCGCGGGCTGTGCGTGGCCTTCGTCGGCGGCGACGGCGATCCGCTCGACGGGCTCGTGCTCCTCGGGGACGCGCGCTCCGACAGGGCGCTGCTCG
>JACKFA010000001.1 GCA_020632715.1 Deltaproteobacteria bacterium | reverse complement strand
TCGTGGAGGGGACGTGCCGCGCGACGTCGGCGCTCGCCTGCCGGCGCTCGGTGGCCTGCCGGACCGAGGGGCGCTGCAACGCGTCGAAGGGCGTCTGCGTGCGTTGACGACGGCGAGCGGCGCCGGGCGCGATCGCCCATGACGCACCGCGTCATGACCGGCGGGCGGGGCGCGCGGCGGCCTCGGAGGCGCCTGCGAGCGGCGCCCCCGGCTCGGCTTCGTTGACACCCCCGGGCGCCCTTGCTAGGTCACCGTCGGTTGAAAACCCGGGCGGATCGCGGTTCGCCCCGCCCGACCGTGCCCGGAGCCGTCGCCCATGAGCAGCACCAAGCCGCGCTACGTCTACGCCTTCGGCGACGGCCAGGCGGACGGCGACGCCAGCATGACCGAGCTCCTCGGCGGCAAGGGGGCGAGCCTCGCGGAGATGACGCGGCTCGGGCTGCCGGTGCCGCCGGGCTTCACCATCACGACCGAGGCGTGCCGGGCCTATTGGGCGGCCGGCAACCGCCTGTCGGACGAGCTCCGCGCCGAGGTGCGGGCGGCGCTCGGCGTGCTCGAGGGGCGGATGGGCGCGCGCCTCGGCGACCGCGCGGCCCCGCTGCTCGTGAGCGTGCGCTCGGGCGCGGCGGCGTCGATGCCGGGCATGATGGACACGGTGCTGAACCTCGGGCTCAACGATCAGACGGTCGAGGGGCTCGCGGACAGGACCGGCAACGCGCGCTTCGCGTGGGACAGCTACCGGCGCCTCCTGCAGATGTACGCGAACGTCGTGATGGGGATGCGCGGCGAGACGCTCGAGCAGTTCCTCGAGCGGAAGAAGGAGGGCGAGGGGGTCCGCGCGGACTCGGAGCTCTCGGTGTCGGCGCTCGTCTCGCTCGTCGACATCTTCAAGAAGAAGATCTTCGAGAAGCTCACGGACACGTTCCCGCAGAACCCGGAGGACCAGCTCTGGGCCGCCATCGAGGCGGTCTTCGCGAGCTGGAACAACCGCCGCGCGCTCGACTACCGCAACCTGAACCACATCGCGCACGACGGCGGCACCGCCGTGAACATCCAGGCGATGGTGTTCGGGAACATGGGCGCGTCGAGCGCGACGGGGGTGGCGTTCACGCGCGACCCGAAGTCGGGGGAGCCGCATTTCTTCGGGGAGTGGCTCCCGAACGCGCAGGGCGAGGACGTCGTCGCCGGGATCCGGACGCCCTGGCCGCTGAACAAGGAGTCGGGCGCGCTCGAGGACGAGGAGACGCTCGAGGACGCGATGCCGGCGGTCTACCAGGACCTCCTCAAGGTGCGCCAGGCGCTCGAGACGCACTACCGCGACATGCAGGACATCGAGTTCACCATCCAGGAGGGGCGCCTCTGGATGCTGCAGACGCGCTCGGGCAAGCGGAGCCCCGCCGCGGAGGTGCGGCTCGCCATCGACTTCGTCGGCGAGGGGCTCATCTCCGAGGAGGAGGCGATCCTGCGCGTCCGCCCCGAGACGCTCGTCGAGCTGATGCACCCGCGCATCGATCCGGACGCGGCGCGCGTGGTGATCGCGCGCGGGCTCGGCGCGTCGCCGGGGGCGGCGACCGGGCGCATCGTCTTCGACTCGGACGCGGCGACGGAGGCCGCGGGGCGCGGCGAGAGCGTGATCCTCGTGCGCCGCGAGACGTCCCCCGAGGACATCCAGGGGATGAGCAAGGCGCGCGGGATCCTGACGTCGCGCGGCGGCATGACGAGCCACGCGGCGGTCGTCGCGCGCGGGATGAGCAAGCCGTGCATCGTGGGCTGCCGCGACCTCCACGTCGACCCCGAGGCCTGCACGATGGCCGTCCACGGGCGCGTCCTGCGCGCCGGGGACGTCGTGACCATCGACGGCGGCAGCGGCGCCGTCATGCTCGGCGAGGTCGCGACGCTCCAGCCGAAGCCGTCGGCCGAGGTCGAGCGGCTGATGAGCTGGGTCGACCGGCACCGGCGGCTCGAGGTCTGGACGAACGCCGACACGCCGCGCGACTGCCGCATCGCGCGCGAGTTCGGCGCGCAGGGCGTCGGGCTCTGCCGGACGGAGCACATGTTCTTCGACGAGGACCGGATCCTCGCGATGCGCGAGATGATCCTCGCGGCGGACGAGGACGGGCGGCGCGACGCGCTCGCGCGCATCCTCCCGATGCAGCGCTCGGACTTCACCGAGATCTTCCGCGCGATGGACGGGCTCCCGGTCACCATCCGCCTCCTCGACCCGCCGCTCCACGAGTTCCTCGCGGCGACGCCCGACGAGGTGCAGAGCGTCGCCGAGGAGCTCGGCGTCGCGCCGGACCAGCTCGCGGCGCGCTACCGGGCGCTCCACGAGGTGAACCCGATGCTCGGGCACCGCGGCTGCCGCCTCGGCATCAGCTACCCCGAGATCTACGAGATGCAGGTGCGCGCCATCCTCGAGGCCGCCTGCGCGGCGGCCCGCGAGGGCGTCGTGGTGCGCCCGGACATCATGATCCCGCTCGTCCTCGACGTGCGCGAGCTCGAGCTCTTGCGGAACGTCATCGAGACCACGGCGACGCTGGTCCTCGCGAGCGAGGACGTCGCGATCTCCTACGGGATCGGCACGATGATGGAGCTCCCGCGCGCGTGCCTCACGGCGGACGCGATCGCGCGCGCCGCGGACTTCATGAGCTTCGGCACGAACGACCTCACGCAGACGACGCTCGGCCTGAGCCGCGACGACTGCGGTCGCTTCTTGCCTCTTTATACCGAGATGGGCATCTTGCCCGCCGATCCGTTCGTGACCCTCGACCCGGCGGTCGGCGAGCTCGTTCGGATCGGCGCAGAACGGGGGCGCGCGGTGAAACCGGACATGAAGATCGGCATCTGCGGCGAGCACGGCGGTGAGGCGCGCTCGGTGCGGTTCTGCCACCGGATCGGGCTCGACTACGTGTCCTGCTCGCCGTTCCGGCTGCCCATCGCGCGGCTCGCGGCGGCCCAGGCCGCCCTCGAGGAGGGCGCGTGAGGCTCGCGCACGCGGCCCGCGCGGCCGCCCCTCTCCTCCTCGCCCTCGGCCTCGTCGTCTCCGCCTGCGCGGAGAGCGACACCGGCGTCCCGCACCCGACCGACCGGCTCGACTACCCGGTCGGCGTCACGGCCGACCCGAGCGGCCGCGTCGTGTGGGTCACGAGCGGCAACTTCGACCTCGCGTACCGCGGCGCGGCCGTGCTCGCCATCGATGTTGCAACGCAGCAATTCGTGCCGCAGTCCGCGTTCGAGATCGGCGGATTTCCTGGCGATTTCCACATATTGCAGCGCAACGGAGAGGCGGTCGCCGGGTACGTGCTGAGCCGCGACACGGACTCGCTCTACTTCGTGAAGCTCGGCGGCGCGCCGCAGGCGCCCGAGGTCACGTGCCCGGGCGGGAAGCGCGGCGGCGCGGAGAGCATCCTGAAGTGCCCGGACGACGAGGCCATCGAGCTCCACGACGTCTCGAACGACTCGGACACGGCGCGGCTCGTCGTCGGGCCGGACCCGTACGGCGCGGTCGTGCGGCTGTCCCGGAGCGAGGCGGAGCCGGATCTGCTGCTCACGGGCGCGCTCGTCGACGGCACGGTCGCGAGCTTCGAGCTCGCCGAGGACGGCACGCCCGAGCTCGTCGGCAACCTCGACCTCGCGAGCTCGCTCTTCGGCTTCGCGGTGAGCCCCGCGAGCGGCCGCGTCTACACGACCCACAAGTCGTCGAACGTCTTCGACGTCCTCGAGATCCACGCGCCGGCGGCGACGGAGGAGCCGAGCCTCACGAACCCGTACCTGCGCCTCGTCTCGCAGGTGCAGATCCCCGAGGGCATCGCCTTCGACCGCGCGCGCGACATCGCCGTGTCGGGCGACGGCACGCGCCTCTACGCGAGCTACCGCTCGCCGTCGTCCCTCGTGGTGGTCGACATCAGCGAGGACGCCGACGGGAACCCGCGGAACCACGTGCTCCACAAGATCCCCGTGAGCCAGGGCGCAGGCTCCATCGCGGTCGTCCCGGGCACGGGCGCCTCCGACGAGCGCGTCTTCGTGAGCTGCTACACGGACGACCGCGTCGAGGTCGTCGACCCCTACGCCGGCCAGGTGGTCGCGAGCGTGCGCACGGGCCGCGGCCCGTTCGGCATGGCGTTCGTCGACAACCCGGCGCTCGGCATCCGCCGCCTCTACGTGGCGCACTTCCGCGACTCGTCGGTGGGCGTCATCGAGCTCGACCCGAGCTCGCCCCACTACCTGTCCCTCGTGGCCGAGATCCGATGACGCCGAACCGCACCGACCGCCCTCTCCTCGGTCTCGGCACGGCACTCGGTGCCGTGACGGCCGTGGCGCTCCTCGCCGCCGGCGGCTGCTCGAGCACGCCCGGCGCGTCCGCGAGCGCGCTCAGCTCGCCCATCGACTTCGCCTACGCCTGCGGCGGCGACGGGGCGATGCACGCGCCCGAGAACGACGAGCGCGCGAAGTCGCTCGGCGACACGCGCATGTGCCCGGATCTCAGCGGCACGGCGTCGCAGGGCGCGCTCTACGGGGTGGCGCTGAACCGCTACCCCGCAGCGCTCGTGCCGATCCAGCTGAACCCGATGTTCGGGACGCGCGAGTTCCTCGACACCGACCTCTTCATCCCGGGCATCACCGGGATCCCGGTCGGCGCCGACCCGATCCGCGTGCTCACGGCCGACGACTACAGCGCGTTCTACGTGGTCTCCGCGGGGTCGCGCGACGTGAGCCGCGCCGTCATCACGGGGACCGGGGAGTTCACGAGCTACGAGCTCGACACCTTCGACCTCCCCGGCGTGCCGGTCGACGCCGTGACGGCGCCGGGCGAGCTGATCGTGGCGGCCTCGGACGCGGCCGAGCTCTGGGTGTACGACCTCGACGCCGACCCGATCGCGCCGCCGCTCACGGTGGTCGACCTCCCGGGCGGGGACGCGGCGCGGCGCGTGATCCGCGCGGGCGACGACCTCCTCGTCACGTGGCGCTCGCGCCCGGTCGTGACGCGGCTCGCGCTCGACGGCGCCGCCGGCACGGCCACCGTCGTGTCCGAGGCGGGGCTCGTGGCGGCCTGCCGCGACGGGCTCGACGACGACGGCGACGGCCTCGTCGACCAGGCCGACCCCGACTGCGAGGACGCGGACGACGACGACGAGAGCGCCGACACCGGCGCCCCGCGCGAGGCGAGCGCCCCGGACAACGCCCCGGCCTACGCGGGCGCGGCGGCGTGCGACAACGGCGTCGACGACGACCGCGACGGCCACACCGACTTCCCGGACGACGGCGCGTGCGTTTCCGTCGGTCCGAACGGCGAGGCGGTCGAGGTGCCGGACGGCGAGTACCTCCCGGAGTGCGGGGACGGCCTCGACAACGACGGCGACGGGCGGATCGACTTCGACGCGGGCGGCGCGGACGGGCTCGCCGACGCCTCCTGCTACGCCCCCTTCCAGACGACCGAGCGGCGCCTGCCGGTCGACGGGCCGTTCGACCCGGCGTGGATCGACGCGGGCGACGCCGGGCGGTTCGTCTACGTGCTCGACCTCCGGACGAACGAGATCATCGTGTTCTCGAGCGGCGCGGACGGGGCCCTCACGCGGGTCGACGTGAACGCCGAGGAGCCCGAGATCCCGGTCATCGAGACGTACCCGTGGACGGACATCGGCAACGTCAACGAGAGCGTGGCGGTGCCGGCCGTGCGGCCGCTCGCCTACCAGCGGCAGCACCAGAAGAACATCGTGCTCGGGACGCCGGGGGTCACGTCGATCACGGCGTCGCAGACCCGCGGCGAGACCTGGGAGCGGATCATCCCGAAGGGCGCGGGCGGTGAGCAGCCGTCGCTGCCGTTCGACCTCGCCTCGGGGTTCTGGCACCCGGCGAACTGCGACGCGGGACGCGAGGACGTCTGCGAGCAACCGGCCGAGGACGACACGTCGTGGTTCGTCTACGGCGCGCGCCTCGACGGCCGGATCCTGCAGATCGAGGCCGTGCGGCGCGGGGTGCCGGTGCACCGGCTCGCCGAGCAGCTCATCAACGTGGCCGAGCGCAACCAGGACGTGTCCGGGCCGCGCCTCACGCGCCGCGGGACGTTCGTGTCGAGCCGCGGCGAGCCCGCCGTGGGCTACGCGTTCCTCGGGGCGGCCCTCGAGGAGGTGCTCGTCGAGGCCGAGACGAGCGTGCGGGGGGCGCGCGTGCGGCGGTACGGGATCTGGCCGGCCGACGACGTCGAGCAGGTGCTCGACGAGGACTGGACGCTCACCTTCGAGGGGCGGATCCCGGGGACGCGCCGGGCGCTCGGGCGGATGACGTCCGACACGGTGCTCGCCGACCCCAACGCGACCTTCTGCGAGGACGGCGTGGCCGTCGGCGACTGGCTGCAGCTCGAGGTGCCGATCGCAGCCACCGCGCCCGAGCTCGTGACGCGCCCGACCATCACGAACGACCGCGGCGAGGTCTGCCCCACGCAGGACCCGGACGTCGCCCTCGTCGAGGTGCGCGTGACGCGCGTCGGGATGCGCGAGCTCGAGGTCGACCCGGCGACGGCGCGGCTCCGGCCGACGCCGCCGGTGCTCGACCTCGACGCGATCTCGGCCGCGGGCGTGTCGCGGCGCTCGTGTGAGCAGGCGCAGGAGGCGCAGGACGAGATCCTCGGCACCTCGGAGTTCCTGCCTTCGACCGACGCCTTCGCGGCCGCGAACCTGCCGCCGCGCTTCACCTACTCGGTGCGCGTCGGCGACGCGTGGGCCGTCGTGGGCACGAAGTCGGGCTTCCTCCACCGGCAGGTGTGGGATCGCACCGCTGGCGCCTGCGTCATCGACGAGTCGCTCGACGCCCGCCTCACGGGGCGCGCGGTCGAGGCCGACATCGACCCCGCGGCGAAGTACGTGACGTGCCCGCCGCCGCCGGACGCGCTCCGCTCCGACACGATCACCGACCTCGCGCCCGCGAGCGGTCGCTTCGAGAACCCGAGCTTCGCCCTCGACGTGCTGCCCGGCTGCACGATCACCGCGGACGGCGCGATCGTCGCGGCGGAGAGCCAGCAGGACACGACGTGGAGCTTCACGGTGGTCGGTCCGCACAGCGGCTCCACCCTCGCCGTGTCGAACAGCAACCTCGGCGTCCGCGTCCCGATCCTCGACTTCCGACGGCTCCCGGTCCAAGTGGACGCGGGAGCGAACCGCGTGAGCGTGCTCCAGGTGCGCCCGGGGAAACCCTCCATCATCGCCGTCTTCGAGTGAGAATATGAAGCTCTTCAAGAACCTCCCCATCCTGCTCGTCGGCCTCGGCGCGGCGAGCCTCCTGCTCGCCTGCGAGGGCGAGACGCCGTCGACGAACACGGACGCGAGCGACACGTCGGGCACGACGGACACGCGGGACGCGACGTCCACGCCGGACTCGACGACGACGTCGAACCCGGACGCGACGACGCCGCTCGACACGACGCCGAACACGCCGGACATCGAGACCCCGACGGGCTCCGTGAAGGCCGTGCAGGCGGAGAGCGAGGCGCTCGGCTGCAACCCCGACGGCATCGTCAACGTGAACGAGAGCGTGACGCTCACGGGCGTGGTCGTGACGTCGCCGAAGTTCGACGCGTTCACGCCGGCCGAGGGGTCGTCCTCCGAGGCGCTCGACGGCTACTACGTGGCCGACCAGGACGGCGGCACGTTCTCGGGCGTGTACGTGTCGATCCCGCGCGCGAACGCGACGAACTACCTGCCCGGGCAGGTGCTCGACCTCGCGGGCGAGTCGCTCGAGTACTACTGCAACACGCAGTTCAAGGCGACGACGGTCACCGAGCAGGGCACGGTCACGGCGCCCGCGCCGCTCGCGCTCCAGCCGAGCGATGTCGGCGAGGCGTACGAGGGCATGATCGTGAAGCTCGCGAACGTGACGGTGCTCGAGGCCCTGCAGGGCGGCACCTACAAGATCACGGGCGACCTCATCGTCGACCACGACTTCCCCTTCTTCCTCTCGATGACGGTCGGCCAGAGCTACGACGTGACCGGCGCGGTCGTGTGGAGCTTCGGCGCGTGGCGCATCATGCCGCGCACGTCGGCCGACGTCGTGAAGCTCGGCGGCGGCACGGCCTCGGGCATCGTCGACATCGAGTCGTCGGAGGCGAGCACCGGCTGCACGCAGACCGGCACGGTCAACGTGGCGAGCGACCTCGACATCACGGCGGTCGTGTCGAGCCCGCGCTTCGACGCGTCGACGAACCTGCACGGCTACTACCTCTCGGACGGCACGCAGGACCCGTACAGCGGGATCCTCATGACCATCGGGAAGTCGCAGAACACGAACTTCGCGGTCGGCACGAACCTCGCGGTGAACGGGCGGCACGTCGAGTACTACTGCATGACCGAGCTCGCCTCGACGACGACGACGGCGCTCGAGACGACCGAGCTGTCGGCGCCGGCGGCGCTCGTCATCGACGCGAACCTGTCGAACGCGGACTTCGAGAAGTACGAGGGGATGCTCGTGACCATCGAGGACGTGACGGTCACGGCGGTCACGGACCACGCCGAGTCGGACACCGACGCGGGCGTGCTCATCGACAAGGACGTCATCGGCGCGGCGAACTGGACGGCCCCGGCGGTCGGCTCGGAGTTCTCGTCGATCACGGGCTACCTGCACTGGAACTTCGACCGCTACCGCGTGGCGCCGCGCTCGACGGCGGATCTCGTCGCGAAGTGACGAGCGCCCGGCGCGCGTGAGCGCCGATCGCTGCGAACGACCGGAGGGCGGCCGCGGGGCCGCCCTTCGTGTTTCTCCGGCCGGGTGTCGGACGAGCCGGCTCGGCTCGGCGGCGTCCGCGGGTTGCCAAATTTATATCGACGGCTAGATTCCTTTCACCACACCCCTGGTGCACCTCGGAGGAATCATGCTGCGAGCCACGCGCGCGGCGCTGTTCATTGCTGTGCTCTCGTCGCTCCCCGCCTGCGGAGACGATGGGCCATCGATGGGCGCCGACAGCGACACGGACGTCGCCATCACCGACACCGTCCTCCCGGACGGCGGCGCCGACTCGGTCGCCGGCGACACCGTGACCACCGACGCGGGCGACGCCGCGGACACGGCGACCCCGCCGGCCTCGTTGAGCGTCCGGATCCTGTCGGCGCCCCCCTCCCCGGGCCCCCTCCCGGGCGCCACGGTGCTCCTCGTCGACCCGTCCGGGGCGCGGCACGAGCAGACGACCGACAGCGACGGCGCCGTCACCTTCGCGGACGCCGTCGACTGGTCCGCGGGCGACGGCCGCGTCACGCTCGCGGTCGTCGCGCCCGGCTACGCGGCGCGGGCGCTGGCCGGCTTCCGACAGGCCGACCTCGCGGCGCTGCCCTGGGTCGACGGTGGGGAGCTCCGGCTCCCGCTGCGCCACCCCGAGGCCGGCCCCGCCGACGCGGTGACCCTCACCGGCACCTTCTCGAACCTCGTCGACGAGTCCCACACGACGCTCGTCGGCGCGAGCGTCCCCGCCGTCCCGCACCGCGGCGTCGGCGCCGACCTCGAGCTCTCGGTCGCGCCGGGCATGGCGTTCCGCTGGGTCGCCTTCGAGCTCGAGGAGGCCGTCTCGGGGCGCTCGGTCACGCGCACGATCCACCGCGCCGTGGACGGCGTTCACTCGGCGGTCGGCGCCGACGGCGCGTGGGACGTGAACCTCGGGACGGAGAGCCCGACGCTCTCGACCGCGGCGGGCGCGTTCCCGATCCCCGACGACCCCGACGGCGACCTCGACACCGCGAGCACGGCGTCCGTGGAGGTCGCCTTCCGCGGCGACTGGGCCCACGGGCCGCTCCTCGGCGTCGCGACCGACCTCCGCCCCGCGGCGGACGGCGGGACCTTCGAGTTCGAGGTCGCCTGGGTCACGCCCGCCTTCGCGACGTCTCAGTTCGCCGAGGTCCTCACCACCTTCGCGCTCACGACGCCGAGCACCCGCAGCGTGGCGCTCGTCGACGGCTTCCCGACGGCCGGCTCGCAGGACGTGGCGCTGCTCCTCCCGCCGAGGCTCACAGCCCCCCCGAGCGCCGGGGAGCAGGCGTTCGACGAGGTCGTCGCGTGGTCGAGCGCCGCGGCGGACGCCTACCCGATGGTCGTCTACACGCAGGGACCCGACGCGCTCGTGGTCGGCGAGGTCTTCCTGCCCCCGGGCGCGAGCGAGCTCACGCCGTTCGAGGGGCCCGGAGGCGCCGATCCCTTCTCGGCGCTCGGCGTGACGAGCCTCGATCTGCGCGTCGGCGTCTGCGAGCTCGACGCGGGCCTCTACTCGGGGAGCGGCGGCTGCCGGAGGTTCGCGCTGTCGGCCTCGGCGACCGTCACGGCCCCGGAGTAGGCCGCGCTCAGAAGGTGTTCGGTATTCGGACCGAGCCCGGCGACGCGTCGTGATTCCAGGTGGTTACGTGAGGAGGGAGCGTGCCCATAGGCACGTGACCGACGAGCGGAACCGCCTGGAATCACAAGAGCAAGCCAGGCGACGGGAGAATACTGAAACACCTTCTCAGGCCGCGACGTAGCCCCGCGGGATGGTGGCGGAGATGACCTGCCCGCCGGCTTGGGCCGCAGCCTTCCGGACCTGCTCCCAGACGACGTGGTCGTGGAGCTTGAGCCCCGCGTGCTGGAAGGCCGCGAGGGCGAAGGCGTTGACCTCCTGGTACTCGAAGATCTGGGTCACGCGACAGCGCGCGTCGCCGTCCGGGGTCACGAGGAACGTGCTCGAGCCGGCGATGGGCGTGCCCTCGAGGTAGCGGTAGCGGAGGCGCTCGCCGCCGCCGGGGAGCGCCTCGATGACCTCGATCTCGGCGTAATCGGAGAGGAAGGCGTCCTCGAGGCGGCGCGCGAGGGCGGGCGTGCGCGCGAGGATGGCGGCGGCGAGGCGCCCGGCGGGCCCTCGGCGGGCGAGCGCCGAGCAGACGTCGAAGGCGCCCTGGAAGCGCTCGCCGATCTCGAAGGTCGCGCCGAGGCGACCCTCGGGGCGGCGCACGCGGATGTCGCCGAAGCGGCTCTCGGGCGCCATCATGACCGCGCGGAACGCGGCCGCGAAGGCGGGCGCCGGGGCCGAGACGACGAGCTCGTGCACCTCGCGCTTGATGGCGATGGAGGCGCCCTCGGAGAGGGTGGCGAGGGCGCGGCGGTCGAGCGTGGCGGCGACGCGCGGGGTCATGACGGTGTCCATGCGGTGGTCCTCCGGGGTCGGGGCGAGGGGTGGGCCGCGTCGCGGCGATTTGTAGTCGATCGACTACACTTGACGAGAAACGTAGTCAACTGGCTACATCCACGCCGCGTCGAGGCCGACGCGGGGACGCGCGGCGTCGGAGGAGGCGAGTATGGCGCCGAAGGCGGCGGATCATCGGCAGGCGCTCATCGAGGCGACCGCGCGGCTCCTCGAGCGGCGATCGCCCGACGCGCTCGGCGTGCGCGAGATCGCGGAGGCGGCCGGGGTGAACCACGGCCTCGTGCACCGCTACTTCGGCTCGAAGCAGGCGCTCGTCGAGGCCGCGATCGCCCACGTCTCGGGCGCCCTGCACGCCGCGGATCCGGCGCTCGCCGGCATGAGCGCGAAGACCTTCGCCTACTTCCGCCACGAGGCGCCGGAGCTCCCGGCCGCGCTCGCGCGGGCGTGCCTCGACGGCGATCCGGCGCTCCTCCGGGCGGCGGCACCCGCGCCCGAGCAGCTCACGGCCATCCTCGCGCCGATCGCGGCACGGCTCCGGCAGCTCGGCGCCGACCCCGACGACGCGCCCGCGGTGAACGGCCTCGCGAGCGCGGCCATCCTCGGCTGGTTCGCGTTCCGGCCGCTCCTGACCGAGGCGCTGGGCCTCGGGCCCGACGCCGACGAGCGCGTCGAGCGCCTGCTCGCCGCCGTCGACGCGCTGGTCGCCGCAGCGCCCGCCGGGCGCTGACGCACCACGGGGAGCGGCGTCGGCTCGACAGCCCGCGCCGCCGTCCGGCATGCTCGTGACCGAGCCCCCGAGCGAGAGGAACCCGAGCGCGAGGTCCACCCATGGCGAGCCCGATCTTCACGGACGACGACCTCCCCGACCTCGCGGGGATCCTGCTCGACGCGGCGCTCGCCGACGGCGAGCTCGCTCAGGACGAGGTGGAGGCGGTGACCGGCGTCCTGCGCGAGATCGCGGGCGGCGCGCTCCCGCCGCCGGTCCTCGCGGCGCTCAAGGGCTACGATCCGCTGAGCTTCGACCTCGCGGCGGCCGTGCGCGCGGTCGACCTCGGCGGCCGCCGGCGGCGCCGGGAGCTGCTCGCGCTCGTCGGCATGGTGGTGGCGGCGGACGGCGTCGTCACGGCCGCCGAGGAGGCGTGGATCGGGCGCCTCGGGGACGCGCTCGGGCAGTCGGAGGAGCAGATCGAGGAGCTCCGGGACGAGCTCCGGGAGCTCGTCGGCGCGGGCTGATCCCGGTCGCGAACCCGGTCACGGCGGCGTGAGCGTCGTCCGCGTGACGCCGAGGGGCGCGCCGTTCGGCCCGAAGCGCGCCTCCTCGAAGGCGATCCGCCCGTCGGCGCCGAAGAGGACGAGCGTCGAGGCGCGCGTCCCGTAGCGCTCACCGACGATGAACGGCGGCGAGAGAACCCGCTCGAGCGCGAGCCCGACGCCTGTGTCGGGGAGCTCGTCGTCGGGGGCGAGCCCGCGGTCGGCGAGCACGGCGCGGAGCGCGTCGCGATCGGGGTCCTCGCCCCCGAGCGCCGCGGCGAGGCCGGCGGTGGCGCGCCGCACCTTGGGCCACGGCGTGTCGAGGCGCGCGTTCGACAGCGCGTGGACGCCGGGGGCGACGCGGGTCAGGGCGTCGTCCTCGCTCGCGTAGACCCAGAGCGCCCGCGGGCCGCCGAGGACGAGGTTGAACGGCGCGTACTCGCCGCGGCGCGCGCGCACGGGCGCGAGGAAGGCCGCCGG
Source organism: Deltaproteobacteria bacterium (assembly GCA_020632715.1). Classification (GTDB taxonomy): domain Bacteria; phylum Myxococcota_A; class UBA9042; order PHBI01; family PHBI01; genus JACKFA01. Next base: position 1,858,703 of record JACKFA010000001.1, on the reverse strand, counting down.
GTCGTCGCCGTCGTCATCGCCGAGGAGCCAGTCGCGGACGAGGTGACCGCGCGAGCGGGCGCCGGGGCGGAGCGCGTCGGGCCGGCGCACGTTGGTGACCGCGCCGAAGCGGCCGTCGCGCCGGACGCCGAGCCAGGCGCCGCCGGCCTCGAGGTCGCGGCCGCCGATGACCGCGGGATCCTCGGGCCAGGGCGCGGCGGCGGCGGCGGGGCGCGCGTGGTGCTCGTCGCGGTTCGCGGCGACGACGAGCGGGTAGTCGGGGTGGCTCGCGACGGCGAGGGCGATGAGGCACATGGCGGCGCTGACCCCGCGGACGCTCAGCGGAGGCGGATCCGCTCGTAGGTCGGGTTCGCGACGCGCCCCATGCGGCCGGAGCGGTAGTCGTCGACGGCCACCTGGAGCTCGGCCTGGGTGTTCATCGTGAACGGGCCGTAGCGCGCGACGGGCTCGGCGATGGGCTCGCCGCCGCCGACGAGGAGACGCGCGGGGCGCGGGCCGGGGTTCTGCACGTAGAGGCCGCTCCCGCCGGTGAGGACGGCGAGGTGGGCCTCGGCGACGCGGGCGCCGCCGACGTCGACGAGCCCGTCGACCACGTGGACGAAGGCGGACCAGGCGGGCGGCCAGTCGAGGACGAGCTCGGCGCCCGGGGCGAGGCCGTAGTCGATGAGGGCCATCGGGGTGTGGGTGCCGATGACGGCGGTGACGTCGTGGGCGGCGCCGGCGAAGACGCGCGCGGTGACGCCGGCCTCGGAGTACGTCGGGACGCGGGCGAAGGGGGTGTCCTGATAGGCGGGCGGCGTCATCTTGGCGCGCGCGGGGAGGTTCACCCAGAGCTGCACGCCGCGGACGCGGCCGCCGCGCTCGCGGAGGACGTCGGCCGGGTTCTCCTCGTGCACGATGCCGGCGCCGGCGGTCATCCACTGCACGCCGCCGGGCTCGAGGAGGCCGCGGTTCCCGAGGGAGTCGCCGTGCTCGATGGCGCCGTCGAGCAGCACCGTCACGGTCTCGAAGCCACGGTGCGGGTGCGGGGCGAGGCCGCCGAGCTGCCCCTTGGCGATGGGGAAGTCGAAGTGGTCGAGCATGAGGAAGGGGTCGACCTGCTCGACGCCGGGCCCCGGGAGGGTGCGGCGGATGTCGAAGACCTCGCCGACCCGCGTCCGGCGCGGCACGACGAGCTGGGCGACGCGGCGCGGGGCGATGTCGGCGGTGCCGACGCGCGGGGTGAAGGCGCGGGCGGGCGCGACGGCGAGGACGCCCGCCGCGGAGACGAGGCCGCCGAGGAAGCGGCGGCGGGTCCAACGGGGCGTTCTGACCGTGTCGAGGCGCATCTGCACAACATGCGACGCGGAAGGCCGGGATTCAAGGTCCGAGGCACGCCTCGAAGGCGCGACCACAACGCCACGATATCGCTATGGAAATCGGCACAAGACGGCGCGCGCGGCGGCCTGGCCCCGATCAGGAGGCGCCAGGCGCCTTTCGGGGCGGCCAGTCCCGCGTGACGAGAGGCCGAGCGGGGCGTAGGCCCTCGTAACGGCCAATATAGCGGCCGCGACGCGTCTCGGCGGCGGCGCGGGGGCCGACGAGAGGGGCCATCCGCAGAGATGCACTTGCGAAGTTTTGGATCCTTGCGTGTACTACGCCGCGAACCGCGGGACACAACTTTTGCCCGCAACGAACCCGAGGAGGAACCATGCGGTCGATGATGCGTTGGACTGTGCTGGCTGCCATGACCCTTTCGCTGGGCGCTGCGGCCTGCGGCGGCAAGGCGAGCGAGGATCAGTGCAAGGCGGCTTACGCCAACATGACGAAGCTCACCGTCAGCGAGACGCTCGACAAGATGAAGGACATGTCGGACGACATGAAGGCCGAGGCCAAGAAGAAGGCCGAGGAGGCCATGAAGGGCCAGGAGGCCGGCTTCCTGACGGGCTGCAAGGAGGCGCCGGGCTCGGCGGTCTCGTGCATGGCCGAGGCCAAGACGATGGCCGACTACCAGGCCTGCGCGACCAAGCAGTAAGTCGCGAGCGGGCGTGAGCCTGCTCCAGGGCTGCCGGCGCGAGCCGCGCGGCCATCGAAGAGGGGGGCGAGAGCCCCCTTTTTCTTTTTCCGGGTCCATACGAGCCAGAGCGGACTCCGTAGCAGGGTCGACACGGCCGACGGGGCGTGCCATCGTCACGCGCCCTCGGATGCCCCCGGAGTCTCATGATCCGCACCACGACCTGGCTCGCCTTCGCAGCAGCGCTGGTGCTCTGCGCCTGCGCGTCGACGCCCACGCCCGACGCCGCCGTCGCGAGGCACCTCGAGGAGGTGAACCGGATACTGACGACGAACATGACGTCGCCGGTCGACGGCCTGCGGCGACTCCGCGAGTACGGTCGGGAGAACCTCCCCGACTTCGCGGCGCAGGTCGCGAAGGCCATGGTAGAGCTCGACCGCATCGGCGACCCCGTTGCGCGCCAGGACCGAGCGCGGGAGATGATGGCGAAGCTCGAGCGCCCCCTCGCGGAGCTCGCGGCGACGAGCGCGCGCTTCGACGAGGCCGCAAGCAGGAGCGAGGCTGCGAGCGACTACGCGCGGGACCTCGCCGCGACCAGCGAGCAGGTCGCCTCCCTCATCGCCGCCCTCGACCTCCGGCGCGCGACGCGCGGCCCGCTCGCCGATGAGGCGCTCTGCCGGGCCGCCTACGCCACGATGTGCCGACTCACGATCGACGAGACCATCGCCAACCTGACGGACTTCGACGACGACCTGAAGGCCGAGGCCAGGAAGCGGGCCGAGGAGTCGTTGCAGGGCCGCGACGGCGCCTTCGTCGCCGGCTGCGTCAAAGAGCGCCGCGAGCTGGTCGAGTGCATGGCGGCCGCGACGTCGATGGTCGAGTTCGAGGGTTGCACCAGAGACTGAATCGGAGCGCGCGCGGGAACCGTTGTGGCCCACCCCGGCCTTCGGCATGATGCCGGCTCACCCACGACGTGACCGCGCGCGGTCCGGCCCCGACCCAGAGAGCACCGCCATGGCCCGCGTCGCCCGGACGCTCCTCTCCACGCTCCTCGCGCTGACCGCCGCGAGCTCGTGCGCCTCGCGCTCGAGCGACGGCAGCGCCCGGGCGCGCGAGGCCGGGCCTCCCGCCGTCGCGGCGGCGGTCGCCGTGCCCGCCAACGCCGCCTGGGCCGTCGTCGTCCCGGAGCCGCGCCCCGTGCTGGCCTTCTTCCACGAGGCCCTCTCCGACGCCGCGCGCGGCGATCTCGTCGCGGCGCTCGGCGCCGATCCCACGACCGTCGAAGGCCTCCGCGCCCTCGGGGTCGACGCGGGCGCGCCCATCGCGTTCGTCGGCCTCTCCGCCCCGGCCGGCGGCGTCGCGCTCATCGCGGGAGCAGCCGGCTCCGAGCCGCTGAGCGCCCTGCGCCGGACGCTGCCGGCGGCGACGGGCGCCCGCGACGCCGAGCTCGCCGGCGCGCCCGCGCTCGGGGCGCAGCTCGGAGACGCTGGCGCCGCCTTCGTCCACGCGGGCTCACGCCTCCTGCTCGTCCTCGACACGGCGCGCGACGGCGACGAGACCGCGACCCTCACCGACATCGCGCGCCGCTGCCAGGACGCGGCCCGCGGCGACGACGATCTCGCCCACCGCGCCGAGTTCGCGACCGTCGCCGCCGAGCTCCCCGCCGCCGAGGTCTTCGCCTGGAGCGACACCGCATTCGCCGGGGGGCGCGCGAGCAGCCCGCGACGCTCGGCGCTGGGCGCGGCGCTCGCGGAGCTCAGGGGCGCCGCCGCGGCCATGAGCTTCACCGACGGGCGCCTCCGGGCGCGGCTCGCCGCCCTGCCCGCCCCGGCGAGCGTCCTCGCGCGCCTCTTCGGGACCGCGCCGCGCGACGTGAGGCCCGCGCGCCGCGCCGCCGCGACCGCCATCATGGTCGCCCACGCCCAGCTCGACCCGCGCGCCGCGAAGGACCTCCTCCTGGCGCTCCTGGGCGCGAGCCCGAAGGACGTCGCCGAAGCGAGCCGCTTCGCCGAGCAGGCCTTCGGCGTCGACCTCGAGCGCGACGTCTTCGGCGCCTGGTCGGGCGAGCTCGGGCTCGCCTACGAGCACGCGGAGGCGCCGCAGGTCGTGGCGCTCGGCGAGATCGCCGAGCCCCGGGAGAGGCCCTTCCACCTCATCGTCGGGCTCGCCGATCCCGCGACCTTCGGCGGCACCGCCCAGCTCGAGGCGGCCGGGAAGCAGCACGGGTGGACGCTCTCGCGCAGCGTGGCCGCGTCGACCGAGGTCCTCTCGTTCATGATCCCGCGCACGGAGGTCAACGGCGCGGTCGCGATCGACGGGCGCCATCTGTGGCTCTCGTACAGCCCGACGGACCTGGTCTCGCTGCTCAGGCGCGACCCGGACGCGGTCGCCGAGACCGAGGCCATCGCGAGCGTGAGCGTCGCCGCGCCGGTCGTCGCCTACGTGCGTCTCGGCGAGCTCCTCCGCCAGCTCCGCGGGTTCGAGTCGGGCCCGCCCGGCGGGCGCCTCGCCACGTGGTCGCGGATCGCGGCGCCGCAGAGCGTGCTGACCGCCCGCGGAGGCCCTGGCCCGGGCGGCGTCATCACGCTCGAGGCGGCCGTCGACCTCGACCGCGCCGGGCTCCTCGCCGAGGCACGGAGCGGTGGGCTGGCACGCTTGCTCCCGGGCGGCGACCGCGCCAGCGACGCGCTCTGCCGCGCGGCCTACGCGAACCTGACCGAGCTCAGTATCCGGTCGACCCTCGACTCACCCGACGCAGCGGACCTGTCCGAGGAGACGCGAGCGTCTATCCGCGCCACCGCAGAGCAGGCCATGGCCGCGCAGCTCGAGCCGTTCGTCGAGCGCTGCCGGGCGATCGGAGCGGACGTCGTCGCGTGCATGTCCAAGGCACCTGACATCGCCACGATGCAGCGCTGCGCTACCGATCTCGACTAGTCGCTTGCCCCTGACCTCCCCCGCCCCGGAGAACGACAAGATGCCCCGCCTCTCGAAGCAACTCGCCCTCGCCTCCCTCCTCGCCCTCACGAGCCTCGCAGCGTGTGGGAAGAAGGAGGAGGAAACGCCGACCGCGCCGCCGCCGACCGCGGAGGAGGGTGCCCTTCCGACCGCGGAGGCCACGGCGCCCCCGGACGAGACGCCCCCGACCGCCGCGCCGGACGAGACCGCCGCCCCGCCCACGGAGACCACCGCCGCGCCCACGGAGGCCGCCGACCCCCCGGTCGGCGCGCCCGACGCCGCCTCGTGCGCGGCCGCCTATGACAACATCACGAAGGTCACCATCGACGACCAGCTCGCCGGCATGAGCGAGCTCAGCGCGGACCTCCGCGATCAGGTGCGGTCGCGCGCCGTCGCGAACATGGAGTCGGGTCGCGCGACGTTCGTCGACAACTGCAAGACCATGCCGGCGGCCGCGGTGACGTGCCTGAAGGCGGCGAAGTCGTCGGCGGATCTCCTCGTCTGCGCGCAGCTCGGCGCCGCCGGGGGCGACGAGGGCGAGGAGGGCGACGACGACGGCGCCCCGGTCGTGATCGCGCCGCCCACCGGCGACGGCCCCGTCGCGGGCGAGGCGCTCTGCAAGGAGGCCTACGCGCACATCGTGGAGATCTCCATCGGCGACCAGCTGAACGGCATGGAGGGCATGACCGACGACCAGCGGACGGCGCTCACCGCGCAGATCAAGTCGTCGATGAAGACCGGCGAGGCGCAGTTCGTGGGGCAGTGCCAGAACCAGCCCGAGGCCTCGGTCCGCTGCATCATCAAGGCCGCGAAGCTCACGGACCTCGCCGGCTGCAACCCTTGATGCTCGCTCGCTCGGGCGCCGCGCGCGCCCACCGACCCGGGCTCGCCCTCGCGCTCGCCCTGACGGCGCTCGCGGGGTGCGGGAAGGAGGCCGCCGCGCCGGCTGGCGGCGCGGGGTGCCCCGAACCGGCGCGCCCGCGCCGACCGCCGACGCCGACGCCGGCGCGTCGCCGCAGGCCGCACAGACCGCGACGACCGCGCCCCCGCCTGCCTCGGCGGGCACCGCCGCCCCCCCGACCGAGGCGCCGTCGCTGCCGCCCGAGGTCGCCGCGGCGCTCGGCGGCGACGAGGCGAAGACCCGCTGCGACGCCGCGTGGTCCATGTACCGAACCTTCGCCGACGGGCGCGGTGAGAGCCCCCTCGACGACGCCGATCGCGCCTGGCTCCGCGCCCACCCCGACCTCGCCGATCACGACCGCTTCATCGCGCGCTGCCTCGCCGAGAGCGACTCGCCGCTCTTCCGCTGCGTCCTCGCCGAGGCGAAGCTCAGCCGCTGCAGCACCGCCCCGCCCGCGGCCGACGCCGCGGCCGAGGCCCCCAAGGCGAACGCCGCGCTCTGCCGGGCCGCCCGCGCGAAGGTCCGTGAGCTCTGGATAGCCCAGGCGGTCGCGGAGGCGCGCCCAGCCACCGACGCCGACCGCGCCGCGCTCGTCGCGCAGGTCGACGCCGACATGCAGCCCGAGGACGAGTTCATCGCCGGCTGCACCGAGATGCCCGCGTCGCAGGTGCGCTGCATCACGACCGCCGCCGACGAGGCCGCGGTCGCCCGCTGCGCGACGCCCGGGGCCGAGCCCGAGTAGCCGGGCGCCTACTCGCGGACGCGTGACACCGAGAAGACGCCCTTCAGCCCCTCGAGGCGCCGCGTCACGGCGTTCAGCGCGCTCAGATCCTTCGCGTGGAAGCGGAACAGGTTCTCGGCGCGCCCGTCGGGCGCCTCGGCGCAGTTCGCCGCGTCGATGTTCACCTTCAGGTCGGCGAAGACCTTCGTCATCTTCGTCAGGAGCCCGGGGACGCCGGTCTCGGTGATGACCCGCAGGCCCACCGGGTAGCCGCCGGTGCCGCCGCTCCCGTTCTCGCCCCAGGTCACGTCGACCTGCCGCTGACCGTCCATCTCGACGGTGTTGAGGCAGCCCTTCCGGTGCACGCTGATGGTGTGCCCCGGCGTCACGAAGCCGACGATCGGCTCGCCCGGGAGCGGCGAGCAGCACTTCGCGATGGTGTGGCTTATCCCCTCGAGCCCGTCGACCACGACGCCCGCGGGCTTCTTCCGCACGCGGTCCATGATCTTCGAGACGATCTTCGCCGGCGCCGACGGCGCCTTCTCGCGCACCTTCTCGGGCACGACCGCGTGCGCCACCGACTCGGCCGTCACGTTGCCCATCCCGACCTGCACGATGAGCTCCTCGACGTGGTCGAAGTTCATGTGCCTCGCGAGCTCGCGCAGCTCCTCGCTCTTCTTCAGCTTCGCGAGCGACTTCGAGTAGCGCCGGAGCTCCTTGTCGAGGAGCTGCTCGCCGAGCTCGTAGCTGCGCTCGCGCTGCTCCTTCTTGATGTACGCCTTGATGCGGTTCTTCGCGCGCTGCGTCTGCACGAAGCGCAGCCAGTCCTTGTTCGGGCGCTGGTTCCGGTTCGTGAGGATCTCGACGACGTCGCCGTTCCGGAGCTCATAGGTGAGCGGCACGATGGAGCCGTTGACGTTCGCGCCGTTACACGTGTTGCCGACCTCGGAGTGCACGTTGTACGCGAAGTCGACGGGGGTCGACCCGCGCGGCAGCACGCGCAGCTCCCCCTTCGGCGTGAACGTGTAGACCTCGTCCGCGAAGAGCTCGACCTTCACGCTCTCGAGGAACTCGTTGGGGTCCTCGAACTCGCGGTGCCACTCCATCAGGCGCTTCAGCCAGTCGAAGCGCTCCTCGTCCTTCGTGGCGATGGAGTGCCCGTCCTCCTTGTACTTCCAATGCGCCGCGATGCCGCCCTCGGCGACGCGGTGCATCGCGTGCGTCCGGATCTGCACCTCGATCCGCTGCCCCTCCGGGCCGATGACCGTCGTGTGCAAGCTCTGGTATTTATTGGGCTTCGGGAGCGCGATATAGTCCTTGAAGCGCCCCGGGATCGGCCGCCACTTCTCGTGGATGAGCCCGAGCACGTGGTAGCACTCGCTGGTCTTCTCCACGTGCACCCGGAAGGCCATGTGGTCGTAGACCTTCGAGAACGGGATCTGCTGGCGGACCATCTTCTTGTGGATCGACCAGAAGTGCTTCGGCCGCCCCGTCACCTCCGCCTCGATGCCGGCCGCCTGCACGATCTCGCTGATGTCGCGGATGACGCGCTGGATGTACCCCTTCCGCTCCTCGAGCCGCAGCGACACCTCGTCGCGGAGCGCCTTGAACTCGTCCGGGTAGAGGTAGCGGAACGAGAGGTCCTCGAGCTCGCTCTTGATCGCGCCGAGGCCGAGCCGGTTCGCGAGCGGCGCGAAGATGTCCATCGTCTCCTGCGCGATCCCCGCCGCCTTCTCCGCCGGCAGGTGCTTCAGCGTGCGCATGTTGTGCACGCGGTCGGCGAGCTTCACGAGGATGACGCGGATGTCCTGCGACATCGCGATGAGCATCTTGCGGAAGTTCTCCGCCTGCTTCTCCTCCTTGCTGCGGAAGCGGATCTTGTTGAGCTTCGTGACCCCGTCGACGAGCGCGCCGATCTCGGGCGAGAAGAGCGTGTTCAGGTCGTCGATGGTGGCGCTCGTGTCCTCGACCGTGTCGTGGAGGAGCGCCGCACAGATCGTGGCCTCGTCGAGCTTCATGCTCGCGACGAGGTGCGCGACCGCGACCGGGTGCCCGATGTACGGGTCGCCGTTCTTCCGGCGCTGCGGCCGGTGCGCCTGCTCGGCGAACACGAACGCGCGCTGGATGAGGTTCACGTCGGGGTGCGGGTGGTACGCGCGGATCTTGTCGAGGAGCTCGAGCACGGTCGGCTCGGCGGGGTAGCTCGTGATCGGCGTCGAGGTGATGGGCTGCACGGCCATAACGGAAAATGTACGCCCACGGCCGCGGGGGAGCAACGAGGATGCCGAGCGGCGGCTCGCGCTTGTACCCGACGCGGGCGCGGACGACCCTCGACGCCCACGGCAGGAGCGGCTATCTTCCGCGCCCATGACGACCCTCGACCGCCTCACCGCCCCTGCCGCGCTCGCGAAGACCCCCGGTCGGACGCGCCACGTGACGCTCGGCGCCCGCGCGATCGAGGAGCTGCCCCGCTGGCTCACCCGCGACGGGCTCGCGGGCGACGTCGTCCTCATCGCCGACGAGCACACCATCGTGGCCGCGGGCGACCGCGTCGAGGCCGCGCTCGAGGCGAGCGGGCGCAACGTGCGCCGCCTCGTGCTCGAGCCGCGCCCCGAGGACGACCACCTCGTCTGCGAGGACGGCGTCATCCACGCGCTGAAGGCCATCCTCGCGGCGAACCGCCACGCGATCCCGGTCGCCGTCGGCGCGGGCACCGTCAACGACATCGTCAAGATGGCCGCGCACGAGCTCGACCGCGACTACGTCGTCGTGCCGACCGCCGCGAGCATGAACGGGTACACCTCCCTCATCGCCGCGATCCTCATCGCCGGCGTGAAGCGCACGCTGCCCGCGCGGCAGCCCATCGCCATCTTCGCCGACATCGACGTGCTCGCGGCGGCCCCCGCGGAGCTCAACCGCGCGGGCTTCGGCGATCTGCTCTCGAAGCCCTACTCGAACGCCGACTGGCTGCTCTCGCACCTCGTGCGCGACGTGCCGTACAGCTCGGCGCCGTCGGATCTGCTCGACGACGTCTTCGCGCGCCTGCTCGACAGCGCGCGCGCGGTGGGGCGGGCCGATCACGACGGCCTGACCGTGCTCATGGAGTGCATCCTGCTCTCGGGGTTCTCGATGACCATCGCCGGGAGCTCGGCGCCGGCGTCGGGCGGCGAGCACCTCATCAGCCACTACTGGGACATGGAGCAGTTCGACCGCGGGCTCCCGCTCCACGGGCTCCACGGCACGCAGGTCGGGATCGCGACGCGCCTCTCGGCGCTCCTCTTCGAGCGGCTCGTCGCCCTCGAGGCGCGCGACATCCACCCGGTGCAGTGCGCGCAGCGGCGCCCCGACAAGGCGTGGCTCGACCGCCTCGGCGACGTGCACGACACGCTGTCGGCGCCGGTGGTGGCGGAGCTGCGCGATCAGCTCGCGCAGAAGCAGCTCGTCGCGGGCGAGCTCCGCGCGGAGCTCGAGCGCGTGCGAGATCGCTGGCCCGAGATCCGCGAGAAGCTGCGCGCCGTCCTGATGCCGGCCGCCGAGATCACCGAGGCGCTGCGCGCCGCGGGGTGCCCGGATCGGGCGAGCCGGATCGGCGTGGACGCCGCGCGCGCCGTGAAGACGCTGCGCGTGTGCCGGCACATGCGCAACCGCTACGTCGCGTTCGACCTCATGGACGACCTCGGCCTCCTCGAGGGCTGGGCCGAGGCCGTCGTCGCCGAGACGGAAGCGCCGGACGCGAGCGCGCCATGAGCGTCGCGAGCATGACCGGCTACGGCGCCGGGACGGCCACGCGTGGCGGCTACGTCGTGCGCGTCGAGGTCCGGAGCGTGAACCACAAGGGCTTCTCGCCGCGCGTGACGCTGCCGGCCGAGCTCGCGACCGCGGAGCCCGCGCTGAAGGCGCTCCTCCGCGACCGCCTCGTGCGCGGCGCCGTCGACGCCATCGCGCGCGTCGAGCTCGCGGCCGGGACGGCGCCCGAGGTGACGGTCGACGTCGGCGCGGCGACCGCGGTGATGACGGCGCTCCAGGAGCTCGCCGCCGCGTGCGGCGCGGCGCCGCCGGGGCTGGATCTGGTGCTCCGGCACGCGAACGTGCTGCACGTGCAGTCCCCGTCGCTCCCGCCGGAGGACGCCGAGGCGCTGGTGCTCGGGGCGGCCGAGGACGCCGTCGCCGGGCTCATCGCGATGCGCGAGCGCGAAGGAGAGGCCCTCGCGGCCGATCTCCTCGCCCGCGTGGGCACCCTCGAGGCGCTGCTCGGCGAGGTCGAGGTCGCGGCGCCCGCCGTCCTCGAGGGGATGGAGGCGGCGCTCCGGCAGCGCTTCGCGCGGGCCGAGGCGAAGCTCGGGCTCGAGCTCGACCCGGGGCGCGTCACGGCGGAGCTCGTCGTGATGGCCGATCGCGCCGACATCACCGAGGAGATCGTGCGCGCGCGGACCCACCTCGAGCGCTTCCGCGAGGCGCTCGCGGGGGCGGACACCGAGCCCTGCGGGCGGCGCCTCGACTTCCTGTCGCAGGAGCTCCTGCGGGAGCTGAACACCATCGGATCGAAGTGCCGCGACGCGGACATCGCCGGGCGCGTCGTGGACGGCAAGGTCGAGCTGGAGAAGGTGCGTGAGCAAGCCCAGAACATCGCCTGAGGTCGGCGCCGACGGCGTCGCCGAGCCGCAGCCGGGGCTGCTCATCGTGATGACCGGGCCGAGCGGGGTCGGGAAATCCACGGTCCTGCGCGGGCTCCTCGGGAGCGACGCGCGCCTCGCGCTCTCGGTGAGCCACACGACGCGGCCGCCGCGTCCCGGCGAGCGCGAGGGGGTCGACTACTACTACGTCGACGACGACACCTTCGGCGCCATGGTCGCCGCGGAGGCGTTCGCGGAGTGGGCGCCCGTCCACGCCCGCCGCTACGGCACGAGCAAGGCCGAGATCGCCCGCCTCCGCGCGGCCGGGCGCGACATCGTGCTCGACATCGACGTGCAGGGGGCCGAGCAGCTGCGCTCGGTCTACCCGGACGCGGTGTCGATCTTCATCCTGCCCCCGTCCATCACCGCGCTCGAGGCGCGGCTCCGCGGGCGCAAGACCGAGGACGAGGCGCAGCTCGCGATCCGCCTCGCGCGCTCCGAGGCGGAGATCGCCTGCGCGGGCACCTACCAGTACCTCATCGTCAACGACGACGTCGCGCAGGCCGTCGCCGACTTCGCCGCCATCATCCGCGCCGAGCGCCGGCGGTGTCACCGGCAGCTCCCGCTGATGGAGCGGCTCCTGCGCGAGACGGAGCAGAGACCCAAGCCATGAGCACGACGACGCCCCCGAGCGCCATCCCGATCCCGACCGACCGCCCCGTGCGCGTGCGCATCGCGCCGAGCCCGACGGGCGACCCGCACGTCGGCACCGCGTACATCGCCCTCTTCAACAAGGCGTTCGCCGAGAAGCACGGCGGGCGCTTCGTCCTCCGCATCGAGGACACCGATCAGAAGCGCTCGAACGAGGCGAGCGAGAAGGCGATCTTCGCGAGCCTGCGCTGGCTCGGCCTCGACTGGCACGAGGGGCCCGACGTCGGCGGCGAGTACGGGCCGTACCGGCAGAGCGAGCGCACCGCGATCTACCGCGAGCACGCGCAGCAGCTCGTCGACAGCGGGCACGCCTACCCGTGCTTCGCGACCGCCGAGGAGCTCGAGGAGATGCGCGCGACGGCGCAGGCCGAGGGCCGGCGGACCGCCTATGACCGGCGCTATCGCGATCTGCCACGCGACGAGGTCGCGCGCCGCCTCGCGGCCGGCGAGGAGCACGTGATCCGCCTGAAGATGCCGCTCGAGGGGCGGATCGGCTTCGTCGACGGCCTGCGCGGCCCCATCGAGATCGACGCGGCCGAGGTGGACGACCAGATCCTCCTCAAGAGCGACGGCTTCCCGACCTACCACCTCGCGAACGTCGTCGACGACCACCTGATGCGCATCACCCACGTGATCCGCGCGGAGGAGTGGATCCCGTCGACGCCGAAGCACGTGGCGCTCTACGACGCGTTCGGGTGGGAGCCGCCCGCGTTCGTGCATATGCCGCTCCTGCGGAACAAGGACAAGTCCAAGATCAGCAAGCGGAAGAACCCCGTGTCACTCGAGTATTACCGCGCGTCCGGCTATCTGCCGGAGGCGATGGTGAACTTCCTCGGGCGCATGGGCTGGTCGATGCCGGACGAGTCCGAGAAGTTCACCTATGGGCAGATGGTCGAGCACTTCGACTTCTCGCGGATGAGCCTCTCGGGCCCGATCTTCGACCTCGACAAGCTCGGCTGGCTGAACGGGCTCTACCTGCGCGAGCTCACGCACGCGGAGCTCGTCGAGCGGCTGACGGGCTGGCTCTTCGGGGCGGACTACCTCACGCGCCTCGCCCCGCTCGTGCAGGAGCGCGTGACGACCCTCGGGGACTTCGTCGGGAAGACGGCGTACTTCCTCGGGCCGCCGCGCGCGCTGACGGCCGATGATCTCGTGCCGAAGAAGGTCGGCGACAAGGACGCGGCACATCGGGTGCTGAAGGACGTCACCGAGGTGCTCGACGGCGTGACCGACTGGCGGAACGAGCCGCTCGAGGCGGTGTGCCGCGAGCAGTGCGAGGTGACCGGGTGGAAGGCGCGGGATCTGTTCGGGATGCTGCGCACGGCCGTCACCGGGGAGACCGCGACGCCGCCGCTCTTCGAGACCATGGAGGTCATCGGGAAGGCGCGCTGCCAGGCGCGGCTCCGCGAGGCGCTCGCGGTGCTGGCCCCGTGACGACGGCGCCATGAGCCTCGCCGAGGTGCTCGCGGACATCCGCGAGTGGCCGCCGGCGCTGACCTACGGGGCGCTCCTCTTCGGCGCCTTCGTGGAGTACGTCTTCCCGCCGTTCCCGGGCGACACGGTGGTCGTCGCGGGCGCGGTCCTGGTCGCGGCGTTCGACTGGAGCCCGTGGCCGGTGCTCGCGCTCGTGACGGGGGGCGCGGTCGCGGGTGGGCTCGTCGACTGGCAGATCGGGCGCTGGCTTCACGCGAGCGGGCGGCTCGAGCGGCTGCGGCCCGCGTGGCGCGACGCGATCCACGGGATCGCCGGGCAGTTCGAGCGGCGCGGCGCGTGGTACCTGGCGGTGAACCGCTTCGTGCCCGGGATCCGCGCGTTCTTCTTCGTGGCGGCGGGCGTGGCCGGGCTCGGCGCGGGGCGCGTCGCGTTCTGGTGCGCCGTGAGCGCGGTCCTCTGGAACGCGCTCCTGCTCGCGGTCGGCTTCGCGGTCGGTGACAACGTCGAGGAGCTCGACGCGCTCGTCGGGCGCTACACGATCGTCGTGTGGGCCGTCGTCGGCGTCGTGCTGGCCGTGGTGATCGCCCGGTTCGTGCTCAAGCGGCGGCGCGCGCGCGAGACATGACGCGGCGCGTCATCCTGGCAGATCAGGTCGCGCCGGGGAGGAGCGTCTCGTAGTAGAACTGCGGGAAGCGGTTGAACGTGATGGCGCCGAAGAGGTTCACCGCGATGCCGAAGAGGATGAGCGCGATGGCGACGCGCGAGAGCGGCCGCCCGCCGATGGCGAGGAGCGCGAACAGGTACGGCATGTAGTCGAGCGCGAAGCGGAAGCCGAACTGCACCCAGCCGGTGTTCTGGTAGAGGAGCCCGGGGATGGCGGCGGCGGCCACGGTGAGCCAGAGGGCGCCGTGGAGGCCGGGCTTCTCGCGCGGCCACAGGAGCCCCACGAAGATGGGCGTCGTGAAGAGGAGCCCGAGCCCGTGGGTGGAGACCTGCACGTACGGCGCGTCCGGGATGAGGCGCGGCACGGAGACGAGGGCGGACAGCAGGTTCCGGTTGAGGTAGGCCGTGTTGAACATGCCGTAGTCGCGCACGCGGTCGGCGGCACCGCCGGAGAGGTAGCTGTGGCCGAACTCGAAGGCGTGTCCGAAGCGGGCCTTGTTGTACCAGACGAGGAGCCCGCCGATGACGATGATGGGCGCGGCGAAGAGGGCGCCGGTCTTCAGGATCTCACGCGTGCGGCCGGGGACCCAGCGCCCGCCTGGGAAGAAGAGCTGCCACGCGAAGAAGACGAAGCAGAACGCGATGGGCGTGCGGGTCGAGAGCCCGAGGCCGAGGAGGAGCCCGGCGAGGACGGGGTGGCGCGCGTCGAGCGCCGCGAGCATGTAGCCGAGGTTGAGGGCGACGCCGAAGACGAGCGCCGTGAACCAGACCTCGCCGCGGACGCTCGAGAAGAAGGCGACCGAGCCGAAGGCGAACGCGAAGGTGAGCCAGAGGTTCTCGCGCGTCGTGCGGCGCGAGTGGCCGCGGACGGCGAGGAGCGAGAGGAACCAGAAGAGGAGGACCGCGCTGAAGCCGGCGATGACGATCGTGATGATGACGTCGTTGACGTCGTAGCCGGAGATGGCGACGAACGGCAGGAAGACGAGCGCCGGGAACGGCGGGAAGGAGACGAACCAGCTCGTCTCGTCGCAGAGGGCGTGGCCGCTCTCGCCGCAGGTGCGGGCGAGGTCCTGCGGGACGACGATCTTGAGCTCGTAGCCGTCGTCGGTGTGGAAGAGGTGGCGCTTCTCGGAGGGGTCGCCGGGGTAGGCGAAGCGGCCGTGGACGACCTGCCCGTCCTTCAGGGTGAGGGTGCGGAGGGCGGCCCAGTCGTTCCAGCCGCCGGCCTGCTCGGAGCGGGCGATGGCCTCGCGATAGCCCTGCGGATCGTCGTCGCGGTGGGTGGTCGAGCGCTGCCGGGGGGTGTCGGTGTCGAGGCGGCCGTGGAGGAAGGAGCTCGCGAGATCGATGAAGTGGAACTGCGGTGAGGGCTTGGCGAGCCGGTCCCAGGCGACGAGGGCGTAGACGCCGACGACCACGGCGAAGACCAGCAGGCTCTCTCTCAGACCGAAGCGCTTCATGGGACCGGGAACATCATCCGTCAGCCTGGGGGGCGCGGCCGCGCGGGCCGGCTGGGCGACGCTCGGGTGGCGCCTCGCCGCGGCGGACGTGATAGCGGCGGGCGCCCGGGTTGTCACGAAGTCTTTGGCCGGGTGGCGCGCGGCGACGCGCCGCCCACGACGTCGTCAGCTCGCCGTGACGTTGAAGCCCTCGCCGGTGAGGACGCCGAGGATCTCGGTGATGTGGTCGTGGCTGCGCGTCTCGAGCTCGAGGGTGACGATGGTCTCGCCGAGCGGCCCGCGGATGAACGCGCGGTTGTGGGTGATGTGCATGATGTTCGCGCCAGCGCGGGCGACGACGTCGGTCAGGCGCGCGAGCGCGCCCGGGACGTCCGGGAGGGCGACCTCGAAGCGCCCCATGCGCCCGTCCTTGACGAGACCGCGCTGGATGATGCGCGCGAGTACGGTCACATCGATATTGCCGCCGGTGAGGACCAGCGCGACCTTCTTGCCCTTCACCGGCAGCCGCTCGGCCATCAGGGCCGCGAGGGCCACGGCGCCGGCGCCCTCGGCGACCGTCTTCTCGACCTCGAGGAGGGTCAGGACGGCGCTCGCGATCTCCTCGTCGTCGACGGTGACGATGTCGTCGACCGATTGCCGGCAGATGTCGAAGGCGATGTCGCCGACCCGGCGAACCGCGATCCCCTCGGCGAGGGTCCGCTGGGCAGCGATCGACACCACGTGCCCGGCCTCGAGGCTCCGCTTCATGCCCGGCATGGCCGCCGATTCCACGCCATACACGCGAATCCGCGGGTTGATCGCCTTCAGCGCGATCGCCATCCCGGCGATGAGCCCGCCGCCACCGACCGGGACGACGACCGCGTCGAGGTAGGGGTTCTGCTCGAGGAGCTCGAGGCCGACGGTCCCCTGCCCCGCGACAATGGCGGGGTCGTCGAAGGGATGGACGAAGACGGCGCCGGTCTCGTCGGCGATGCGCCGCGCCTCGGCGTATGCGGCGTCATAGCTGTCGCCGTGGAGAATGACGTCGGCGCCGTATCGCCGCGTCGAGGTCACTTTGATGAGCGGCGTGTACGTGGGCATCACGATCGTCGAGCGGATCCCGAGTCGCGTCGCGTGATAAGCCACACCCTGCGCGTGATTGCCGGCAGACGACGCGACGACGCCGCGTGCGCGCTCGTCGTCGTCGAGTCGGGCGATGCGATTGAGGGCGCCACGCTCCTTGTAGGAGCCTGTCATCTGTAGGTTTTCGAGCTTCAGATAGACCTTCGCCCCGGTCATCCGGCTCAAAGTCGCCGAATGCGCACAAGGCGTCAGGTAAGTATGACCGCGAATCACCTCGCGGGCGCTCTCGACATCGGCGAATTCGACCATGCGAGCCTCGGGTTCGAGCGTGCGCGACGCTATCCGCTCGCCGCGAGGACGTCAACGATGGCGGCCGCGAGCCCGCTGATGACGCGGAGGGGAGCCATTGTCGCGGGTCTGGCGCGCGCGCTCGCGGCGATGTCGGTGGAGGACCCGTCGATTGTCAATCGAGGCCCGCAATTATCTGTTGCGACAATCCGAATTCGACATTATCGTGTGCCACGCCATCGACCTGCACAGGTCATTTTCTTCCAGGGAGATCGAGTCGATGGCCGCCGGCGTCCCCGCCGCTCACATTCGGCGGGAATAGACGACACGAGCAAATGCGCGCGCGCCTCAGCACTTTGCCGGGGACGCTCGTCGTGCACCCGCGACTGCCGAACATGGAGCAAACTGAATGACATCGCTTGGGACCGCGATCGAAGAGGCGAAGTTCTCGATTTCGGGCGGCCGCGTGAAAGTGGAGCTTGGACAGGCCACTGCCACGGTGCCGGTTCAGCGAATCGGCGACCTCATTCGCACGCTCGAGGGCATACGGTTCATCCTCGAGGGGCCGAAAGCCGCGGCGGCGAGCGCCTCGCAGGCACCGCCGGCCCCGAGGGCCGAGGCGGCTCCTGCGGCCTCGGCGGCGGAGAAGCCGGGCAAGCGCAAGCGCCGGAGCCGGAAGCGCGTCGGTGACGCGCTCGAGAAGTGGATGCAGGACAACCCCGGCTGGCACACCGAGGAGGAGCTCCTCCGCGCGGTGAAGCAGAACAACATGAGCGACGCCGATCCGAAGCGCGCGCTCAAGATCGCGCTCGGGAAGCAGGCGAACGATCTGTTCGTGAAGGACAACCAGGGGCGCTGGAAGCTCAAGTCCGACCCGAGCGAGGCGGCCGCCGCGCCGCCGGCGAAGGCGAAGCGTCAGCGCGCGCCGGCTGCCGTGACCGCGCAGGCCACGCCGCGCGCCGAGCGGAAGCGGCGGATCAAGACGAAGGGTGAGGCCGCGGCGGCCGAGGCCGCCGAGGAGCCTGGCCCGGCACCCGAGGCGGAGGGCAGCGGCCGCAAGGTGCTCGTGAAGCGGGGCCAGAGCCGTAAGGCGGCGACGCTCTCGGCGGGCGAGGTCGAGGCGCGGCGCCAGGCGACCGAGGCCATCGACAGCCGCAGGAAGACGCGCTGGTCGCGCGTGAGCACGAGCGAGCTCGAGCGCGCGCGGAAGAACCTGCTCGGCCTCGGGCCGGGCTCGAAGGGCTGAGCGACGACCGCGCGCCGACCGTGATGGGCGGCGCACGCGGGGACATGATGGGGGCGCCTCCGGAGTCGGACGGCGCCTTTGTCGTTTTTTGGGCGCGATCGGGTCGGTCCGGGGATGTGCCGGCGCTCACCGAGGCGGCGTCGGGGTCTCCGGCTTGGTCGCGGCCTCGCGCGCAGGCGCAGGCGCCTCCGCGGCCGGCGCCGCCGGCGGCGGTGGCAGCTTCAGCGGGTACAGCCCGGCGTCGATGATCCAGCCCGTGTCGAGCGAGAGGATGAGGATCGCCTGCCGGCGGTCGGGCGACGGGTAGAGCGCGGGTGTCACTCCGACGTAGACCTTGTCGAAGCGGTGCTCGAGCAAGACCTCGTCGCCGGCGCGCACGGTGAACGACACGCCGTCGGCGACGCGCACGGCGAGCTCGATGGGGCGGCCGTCGACGACGAAGCGCCAGGACTCGTCGTTCTCCCGGGTCACCCGCGCCGGGCCCACGACGTAGTCGTGCGCGCGCGCCCACGCCTCGACGTCGCCGCCGGTCATGGTGCCGAAGCCCGTGAGCTCGCCGCCCTTCACCTGCCGGTGCATGAGCTGCACCTCGTCGATTGGCTCCTGGTGCCGCACGGGCGCCGGGCGCCGGCGCGTGCGCGTGTAGGCGATCCACCGGGAGTCGTTCGACCACCCCCAGAACGCGATCCGCGAGCCGTAGGGCGCGTCCGCGGGCGCTGGCGGGAGGGCGCGCGCGGAGACCGGGAGGAGCGCCGCGACGGTGAGCGCCGCGGAGGCCGCCGCCAGGGCGGCGCGCGCGAGCCGGCGGAGGCCGCCCGCGTGGGTCACGAAGAGCGCTTGCCGCCGCCCGAGTCGCGCATGAAGAGCCACGCGACGAAGAGCACGCCGGCCGCGATGATGATCCACTTCATGATCGCCATGGCGACGCCGACCACGAAGCGCAGCACGAGGAAGGCCGCCACGACGGCGAGCACGGTGAGGGCGATCTGGGCGATCCCGCCGCCCTTGTTGTCGGTGTTCGGGGGCATGGGCTTCCTTCGACGAGGCTTCTCGCGGCGGCGCCGCGGCGCCGGGAGCAACGAAATAGACTCACAGGAGGCCGGGGTTGACAAGCTTCCGGGGCGCTCGGTAGCGGTGACGGCCACCGGCGTCCGGAGAGGACGCGCCGCCTCGCGACCCCCGCGCCGCCGTTTCCGGTCACCTCGGAGTGCCTGAGCCCATGACGCCCCGCCCCGCGCACGTTCTTCGCGCTCTCGCGCTGCCGATCCCGGCGCTGCTCGCGCTCGTCCTGCTCGCCCTCCCCGCTCCGGCCTCCGCGCAGTCGCGCGAGGACGGCGCGCCACCCGCGAGCCTCGGGCTCTCCGACGCCGTCCGCGCGTCCGCGTGGGGGCCGACCGCCCTCTACTTCAACCCGGCCGGGCTCTCGCGGGTCCATCGCGTCATCGCCGAGGTGCGCTACGGCTACCTCGACGGGCGCGACGGGAACACCGTCGGCGCCGCGGTCATCGACGGGCACACGAACCAGATCGTGGCGATGGGGATCGCCTACGACTACATCTCGAGCGCGATCGACGGGGTCGACCGCGACGGGCACAGCTTCCGCGGCGGGATCTCGACGCAGTACGTGAGCGGCGACTTCGCGCTCTTCGCGGGCGTCGGCGTGCGCTACCTCGATCTCACGGTCGGGACCTCGAAGGACGCGTTCCCGGACACGGACGCCTGGACCATCGACGCGGGGCTGATGTTCGACGTGGCGCAGCGGATCCGGCTCGGCGTCGTCGGGCAGAACCTGCTCGAGACCGACAGCGACGAGGCGCGCCGCAAGCTCGGGCTCGGGCTCACGCTCACGTTCGACGCCCTCGAGCTCTCGGGCGACCTCGAGATCGATCTCGCGGATCGCATCGACGGCGCCGTGCTCGACTACGCCTTCGGGGCGCAGTACGCGATCCAGGGCGCGTTCTTCCTGCGCGCGGGGGTGCTCGTCGACCGCGTGCTCGAGCAGGAGCGGATCTCCGGGGGGTTCGGCTATGGCACGAAGGAGTGGGCGCTCGACATCGGGTACTCGAGCGCGGTCGAGAAGCCCGAGCAGATGCAGTTCGGCGTGGGCTTCAAGTACTCGCCGGAGATGCCGGCGTACTGACGGCGGCGGCGGGCGTGGATCCCGGCGGCCCCGACCGGGCGCTCGGCCGCGGGCGGCGCCGCTCCGGGCTCGCGCGAGGGGCGTGACATTCCGCGCGCACCGTCCTTGACGGAGGCGTGCGCGGCGCTGTAGGAAGCGCCTTCCATTTCGGGCCGCTACCGGCTCGCTCGACGCCCCTGGAGACCGCGCATGGCGCTCAAGGACTACTTCTTCACCTCGGAATCGGTCAGCGAGGGCCACCCGGACAAGGTGTCCGACCAGGTCTCGGACGCCATCCTCGACGCGTGCCTCGCCGAGGACCCGCAGTCCCGCGTCGCCTGCGAGACGTTCTGCACGACGGGCCTCGTGCTCGTGGGCGGCGAGATCACGACGTCGGCGCGCTTCAACGCGCAGGACATCGTCCGCGAGACGGTGCGCAAGATCGGCTACACGGACCCGATGGCGGGCTTCGACGCCGACACCTGCTCGGTCCTCGTGGCGATCGGCCGCCAGAGCCCCGACATCGCGCGTGGCGTCGACGGCAAGGGCACCTACGAGGCCGAGACGAAGGACCAGGGCGCCGGCGATCAGGGGCTCATGTTCGGGTTCGCCTGCGACGAGACGCCCGAGCTCATGCCGATGCCGATCCAGCTGAGCCACCAGCTCGTGCACAAGCTCGCCGAGGTGCGGAAGAGCGGCCTCGTCGACTTCCTGCGCCCGGACAGCAAGAGCCAGGTCACGATCGAGTACGAGAACGGCGTGCCGAAGCGCATCGACGCGGTCGTCGTGTCGACGCAGCACACCGAGGCGGCGAGCTGGGATCAGGTGCGGTCGGCGGTCATGGAGACCGTGATCCAGCCGATCCTCCCGGCGGCCCTGCTCGACGACAAGACGAAGTACTTCGTGAACCCGACCGGCCGCTTCGTGGTCGGTGGCCCCGTCGGCGACGCGGGCCTCACGGGCCGGAAGATCATCGTCGACACCTACGGCGGCTACGCGCGCCACGGCGGCGGCGCCTTCTCCGGGAAGGACCCCTCCAAGGTCGACCGCAGCGCCGCCTACTACGGCCGCTACGTCGCCAAGAACGTCGTCGCCGCCGGGCTCGCCAAGCGCTGCGAGGTCCAGGTCGCCTACGCGATCGGCGTCGCGCAGCCGATGAGCGTCCTCGTCGACTGCTTCGGCACCGAGACGGTCGACGTGAAGAAGATCGAGCGCGCCGTGAAGGCGACCTTCGACTTCCGCCCGGCCGCCATGATCGAGCAGCTCGACCTGCGCCGCGCGATCTACGCCCCGACCGCCGCGTACGGCCACTTCGGCCGCTCCGAGTTCTCGTGGGAGAAGACGGACCGCGCCGAGGCGCTGCGCGCCGCGGTCTGAACGGAGGCGGCCCGGCCGCCCGCGCTGCGGGTGGCTTTGTCGTTGACAGCCGCCTCGTCCCCCTCTATACGGTTCCGGCTCCGCGCCCGGGGGGTCCTCCTCCCGAGCCCGGACGCCTGTCTCTCTGCAGGATCAGAATGACGATGAACACCGTCAGCTTCACTCCCGACACCATCGAGCGGGCTTGGCACGTGGTCGACCTCCAGGGCGTCACCCTGGGTCGCGCCGCCTCCCGCATCGCGGCCGTCCTCCGCGGCAAGCACCGCCCGACCTACACCCCCCACGCCGACTGCGGCGACTTCGTCGTCGTGGTGAACGCGGATCAGCTCGTCCTCACCGGCAACAAGCTGCAGGACAAGATGTACCGCCGCCACACCGGCTACCTCGGTGGGCTCAAGGAGATGACCGCGGCGCAGGCGCTGGCCAAGGACAGCACCAAGGTCGTGGAGCTCGCGGTGAAGGGCATGCTCCCGAAGGGCCCCCTCGGCCGTCGGCAGCTGAAGAAGCTCAAGGTCTACGCCGGGCCGGATCATCCGCACACGGCGCAGCAGCCCCAGGCCCTCGACCTCTCCAAGGTGTGAGCGACTAAGTCATGTCGAATACGAAAGTAAACGGGCAGCGCGTCAACGCTACCGGGCGGCGCAAGGAAGCCAGCGCGCGGGTGTTCCTCACCCCCGGCAGCGGCAAGGTCACGATCAACCGCCGCGAGTCCGACGAGTACTTCCGTCGCGCCACGCTGCTGATGATCATCAACCAGCCCTTCCAGGTCACCGAGACCGAGGGCAAGTGGGACGTCTGGGCGACGGTGAGCGGCGGCGGCCTCTCGGGCCAGGCCGAGGCCGTGAAGCACGGTATCTCGCGCGCGCTCGCGGCCGTCTCGGTCGAGACGCACCGCCCGGCGCTCAAGCGCTCCGGCTTCCTGACGCGCGACGCGCGCGTCGTCGAGCGGAAGAAGTACGGTCGCCCCGGCGCCCGCAAGCGCTTCCAGTTCTCGAAGCGCTAGAACGGGTCCGTGTCCGCGGGCGCCTCAGACACGCTGGAGCAAGACGCCCTCCCGAAGCGCCGCGGCGCCGGGGGGCACTCCGACGTGCCCGAGGTGCTCCCGGTCGTCGTGGAGCCGGATCCGGAGGTCAGCGATGGCCCGCCGGTGCCGATCCTCAACGACGAGGTCGACACGATCAGGGCCTGGGAGCCGCCACGGCACGAGCGCCGTGTGCGGCTCTTCGTGTTTCTGGGCGCGTGCCTCATCTTCCTGCCGAACCTCGGCGCCTTCGGGCTCTGGGATCCCTGGGAGACGCACTACGGCGCCGTCACGACGGAGATGCTCGACACCTATGACTGGGTGAGCCCCTGGTGGGGCTACCGCGGGTCGGTGGGTGACGAGAAGCCGCAGGGCGAGCCGTTCTTCTCGAAGCCGATCTTCATCTTCTGGAGCGAGGCGATCGTCTCGCGCGTGATCGGGCGGGGCGAGTGGGCGCTGCGCCTGCCGAACGCGCTGCTCGCGATCCTCGCGGTGTACATCTCGTACCTCGCGGTCTCGAAGATCTGGCGGCGGCGGACGGGGCTCCTCGCGGCGCTCGTGCTCGCGACCTCGCCGTTCTTCTACATGGTGAGTCGCCAGGCCCAGACGGACATGCCGTTCGTCGCGATGCTCGCGATAGGCATGTTCTTCTTGATGCTCGCCGTGTTCGGGCCACGCGAGAGGATGGGCGACAAGAAGTTCATGCGGTGGACGTGGCTCACGGGCGCGTTCGTGCTGCTGAACACGCTGCCGCAGTACATCCTGCTGTGGAACGATCTCGACGACCCGGCGCCGGCCGACCTCTCCCCGACGAAGGCGTTCTTCTGGGGGCTCCTCCACAAGGGGTCCGCGCACGCGATCTTCTACCTGCTCATCCTCGGCGTCGCGGCGCTCTGGTTCGCGCTGCAGTGGCGGCGCGAGCGCGCGCGCGCCGGTGGCCTGACGGACGCGTTCAAGGACCGCTGGCTGCGGAAGTACTACCTGGTCGCGTTCTTCGTGTTCATCGCGATGAGCATGTACGCGAAGGGCTTCCTCGCGCCCGGGATCCCGTTCCTCGCCGGGCTCATCTGGCTCCTCGTGTCGCAGGCGTGGCGGACGCTCCTGCGCGTCGAGATCCTGCGCGGGCTCCTCATCTTCATCGCGACCGGGTTCCCCTGGTACATCGCGATGTTCACCCGGCACGGGAAGCCCTACTGGGACCGCTTCATCATCCACGATCAGTTCAAGCGGCTCGGCGAGGGGGTGCATCAGATCGACAGCGGCACGTTCGAGCACTTCATCAAGTGGCTCGGCGTCGGCACCTTCCCGTGGATCGCGTTCGTCCCGCTCGCCCTCTTCGGGCTCTTCCGCCTGAAGGGGAAGAGCCGCGACGCGCGCGTGCAGGCGCACATCTTCCTCGCGTCGTGGTTCCTGTTCACGTTCTTCCTGTTCACGGCGTCGGCGACGAAGTTCCACCACTACATCTTCCCGGCGGTGCCGGCGCTCGCGATCATCGTGGCGCTCTTCATCGACGAGATCCTCGACGACCGCGCGTGGCTCGCGCGCTTCGCGGCGCTCGTCGGGATCGGCCTGGTCGTCGCGGTGGCGCTCGACATCAAGGAGGAGCCGCAGCAGCTCCGGAACCTGATGACCTACAAGTACGATCGGCCGCTCCCGAAGGAGCTGCCGATCGACGCGGACGGGAAGGTGTCGTCGACGGCGACGACCACGTGGAAGGACAGCTACTTCTACGAGCACACGTCCCCGACGTTGCAGGCCATCCTGCAGACGAAGGCCTTCGAGTTCACGACGTTCTGGCGCTTCGTGCTCATCGCGAGCGTGATCGTGCTCGCGCTCTTCTTCGTGGTGAAGACGCGCATGGCGGGGCTCGTGGCGCTCGGGCTGCTCGCGTCGGCGACCGCAGCGTGGGCGCTGAACTACTACATGCCGAGCCTCTCGCCGCACTGGTCGCAGAAGTACCTGTTCGACTCGTACTACGAGACCTGCCACAAGCGACCGCTCGATCAGGAGACGATCGACGCCTACGAGCCGGTCACGGTGATGCTCGGCCTCGACAGCCTCGACCCGGACCACTCGAAGGCGTCGTGGGGACGGGGCTCCTCCGGGGCGAGTACAAGACGGTCTGCGAGGAGGACGTCGTCACGTGGCTCATCACGTGGCGCGGCGAGACGTACTACAGCTGGAACGAGGCCATCCCGCTCGGGAAGAAGGAGCAGCTCGGCCCGTACCTCGAGCAGTACAACCACGGGAACAAGTTCTATCTCATCATCGAGCGCGGGAAGGCGCAGGGGATCCGCAGCGATCTCAAGGCCGAGACCGAGAAGCTCAAGCAGAAGAACGTCCCCGGCTTCCAGGACATCACGGACTGGGAGATGAAGATCGAGTGCGACGAGAACATGTACTTCCAGATGGCGAGCGCGACGCCCATCCGGAAGTGACACGCGGCGCCGCGATTGTGCGGCGCACACATCGTTCTCGACCGCACAAGACGCATGGCCTCCGCGTTGTTCCAGGCACAGGATGCTGCGTTGCAGCATGACGTGCTCTGCCGGCTCAGGTGGGGGAGAAACCACGGAGACGCGGAGACACGGAGGGGGCACGGAGGGCTCGATGCTCTCGTCGAGCCGGTGCCTTTGCAGCGCTCTGGGGCCATGCTGAGCTTCGCTGGGAGCCAACCACGGAGACGCGGAGACACAGAGGAGCACGGAGGAGGACCCGCGAAGCGAGCCCCCCTCCCCTCCCTCCCACGCAGCGTCGCGGAGTGGGCGCGAGAGGTCGGGTCAGGGACCCCACTGAACCCTCCGTGCCTCCGTGCCTCCGTGGTCCGCCCAAACGGAGCTCGAGCGCCCCTCCAGGCCGCTGGACTAGCCTGACGGACCGACGACCGGCCGCTACTCGACGCCCACGAGGTACGCCTTCAGGTAGCGCCCCTCCGGCGCCACCGAGAGCGTCGGGTGGTCGCCCGGCTGGCTCCACGTCTCGAAGACCTGGATCGACCGCCGCAGGCGGTGTCCGGACTCCGTCAGCATGCGCAGGAACTCGTCCGGCGAGATGTGGCGGCTGCAGCTGCACGTGAGCAGGAGCCCGCCCGGCTCGAGCGCCGACATCGCGAGCGTGTTGATGCGCGCGTACTTCTTCAGCGCCTCCTCGACGTGCGCCCGGCCGTTCGCGAGCTTCGGCGGGTCGCACACGATGCGGTCCCACTTGTCCCCGCGCGCGACCGCCTCCTTCAGGTAGGTCACCGCGTCCGTGTTCACCACCTCGAGCCCGCTGAGCCCGTTCAGCGCCGCGTTCGCCTGCGCCTGCGTCGTCGCCGGCTTCGAGCTGTCGACCTGCGTCACCGACGCCGCGCCCGCCTTCGCCGCGTTCAGCCCGAAGCCCCCCACGTAGCAGTAGAGGTCGAGGAGCCGCGACCCCTTCGACACCGCCGCGAAGCGCGCGCGGTTCTCCCGCTGGTCCGCGTAGAACCCCGTCTTCTGCGCAGCGTCCAGGTCGAGCGCGTAGCGGATCCCGTTCTCCGTCACCTCGAGCCCGCTCGGGAGCTCGCCGATGCCCATCTCGCCCGTGATCGGCACGCCCTCGAGCTTCGAGGCCGTCTCCGTCACCGACAGCATCACCTGCCGCGCCCCCGTCACCTCGGCCACGAGCCGCGTCACGAGGGTCCGCTCGTCGTACATCTGGCGGCTGTTGAGCTGCACGCTCGCGAGGTCGCCGAGCATGTCCACCACGAGCCCCGGCAGGAGGTCGCCCTCGGCGTTCACCGCGCGGTACACGTCCGTGTCCGGCCGCGGCAGCGCCAGCGCCTTCCGCCGCGCCCACGCCGCGCGCAGCCGCCGATCGAGCACCCGCCCGAAGCCCTCCGGCTCGAACTCGAGATCCGTCGTGCGGCGGTGCTGGAGGAGGCGCACCGCGATCTTGCCGAGCGGGTTGTAGAACCCCGTCCCGACCACGTTCCCGCGCTCGTCGACGACCTTGCACGGCGCCCCCGTCGGCCCCGGATCCCCGTGCACCGCGTGGATCGCCCCGGAGAAGATCCACGGGTGGCCGAGCCAGAACGGCTTCGACTTCCCGCGCCGGAGCTCGACCGTGACGCCGTCGCCGGCCTGCTGCTTCTGCGTATCCTGCTTGCCCATTCGCTCACTCTCCTGCCCGCGCGTCGCGGGCGGTTGGCGCTCCGACACCCCACCCGGCCCTGTCTCGGGCCGAGCAGCGCGTGTCTCGCAGCGCACTCGCTGGTTCGGGCTCCCGCGCCACCCCGGCGCGGGCCTCACCATCAGCGTTCAAAGATCACGGCGCGCGCGATCGCGCGCCCCCGACGGCCTACTCGCCGTCGTCGTCGCCGGACGGCTCGCGCGCGTCGGCGTCGGCGCCCGGGGTCTCGTCGACGAGCCCGTCGAGCCCCTCGTCCTCGGACTCGGACTCCGACTCGCCCGCGCCGAGCCCCTCGGCCCCCTCGATCACCGCGTCGTCCTCCTCCTCCTCCGAGGCCGGGACCGGGTTGATCGACACGACCTTCTCGTTGCTCAGGTTGATGATCCGGACACCCTTCGCCGCGCGGCTGTACGCCCGGATCTCGGCCACCGGGAGCCGGATGATCGTGCCGCCGTCCGTCACGAGCATCAGGTCGTCGTCCGTCTTCACCTGGCACATCGCGACGAGCGCGCCGTTCCGCGCCGAGTACGGCAGCGCGCGGAGCCCGAGCCCGCCGCGCCGCTGGATCCGGAAGAGCTCGAGCGGCGTGCGCTTCCCGTAGCCCTTCTCGGTGACCAGCACGACCGTCGGCGTGCTCTCGTCGACCTGCGTCTCCGAGTCGTCGTCGTCGTCGTCGACCGCGGCGGCGTCCTCGACCTCGACCGCGGCGTCGTCATCGCTCGGCACCTCGTCCTCCGGGGCCTCCCCCTCGAGGTTCACGATGTCCATCGCGACGACGCTGTCGTCCTTCCGGAGCCGGATCCCCCGCACCCCCTGCGCCGCCCGCCCGACCGCGCGCGCGTCCGGCACCGCGAAGACGATCGCCTGCCCGTGCGCCGTGACCAGCATCACGTGGTCGCGCTCCGTCGCGAGCCGCACCTCGACGAGATCGTCCTCCTCACCGAGGATGATCGCGCGGATGCCGCCCTTCCGGATGTTCTTGTACTGGGTTATCGCCGTCCGCTTCACCGTCCCCTGGTGCGTCGCGAACACGAGGTAGCACTCGGGATCGTCGAGGCTCTCGACCGGCAGGATGGTCCGCACCGTCTCCCCGTCCTCGAGCTGGATGAGGTTGACGATGGCCTTCCCGGTCGCCGCCATCCCCGAGCGCGGCAGCTCCCACACCTTGAGCGGGTAGACCTGCCCGCGGTCCGTGAAGATGAGGAGCAGCGTGTGGCTCGACGCGACGAACATGTTCGTGACGTCGTCCGCGTCCTTCGTCGACATGCCGCTCCGGCCCTTCCCGCCGCGGCGCTGCGTGCGGTACTCGACGAGCGGCGTGCGCTTGATGTAGCCGGTCGACGTCACCGTCACGACCATGTCGTCGTCGGCGATGAGGTCCTCGATGCCGATCTCGCCCGAGGCGTTCACGATCTCGGTGCGGCGCGGGTCGGTGTACTGCGCGTCGATGGCGCGCAGCTCCTCGACGATGAGCGCCATGAGCTTGCCGTCGTCGGCGAGGATCCCCTTGAGCCACGTGATGCGCGCGAGCACCTCGCGGTACTCCTCCTCGATCTTCTCGACCTCCATCGCCGTCAGGCGCTGGAGGCGGAGATCGAGGATGCTCTGCGCCTGCACCTCGGAGAGCTCGAAGCGCGCCATGAGGCCCGCGCGCGCCTCGGCCGGGCTCGCGCTCGCCTTGATGATCGCGATGACCTCGTCGATGTTCGCGAGGGCCTTCAGGTAGCCCTCGAGGATGTGGATCCGCTCCTCCGCCTTCCTGAGCTCGTAGCGCGTCCGCCGCGTGACCACGTCGCGGCGGTGGTTCACGAAGTGGGTGATGAGCTCCTTCAGGGCGAGGACGCGCGGCTGCCCCTGCACGATGGCGAGGTTGATGATGCCGAACGTCGTCTGCATCTGCGTCATCGCGAAGAGCTTGTTCAGCACGATCTGCGCCATCGCGCCCTTCTTGAGCTCGATGTAGATGCGCATCCCGGTGCGGTCGCTCTCGTCCCGAAGGTCCCGGATCCCTTCGATCTTCTTGTCGCGCACGAGCTCCGCGATCGTCTCGAGCAGGCGCGCCTTGTTCACCTGGTACGGGAGCTCCGTGACGGCGATGGCCTTCTCGTCGCCCTTCTCGTCGTACTCGATGTCCGCCTTCGCGCGGACCTGGATCTTCCCGCGCCCCGTCGTGTACGCCTCGAAGATCCCCTGCCGCCCGAAGATGTAGCCGCCCGTCGGGAAGTCCGGCCCGGGGATGATCTGCAGGAGGTCGAGGACGTCGATGTCCGGGTCCTCGATGACCGCGATGGTCGCCTGGATGACCTCGTGCAGGTTGTGCGGCGGCATGTTCGTCGCCATGCCGACCGCGATGCCGCCCGAACCGTTCACGAGCAGCTGCGGGAAACCGGCCGGCAGGACCGTCGGCTCCTGCTCGGAGCCGTCGTAGTTGTCCTGCCAGTCGATGGTCTCCTTCTCGATGTCGTTCAGCATCTCCCCGGCGAGCCGGGTCATGCGGATCTCGGTGTACCGCATGGCGGCGGCGGGGTCGCCGTCGACCGAGCCGAAGTTCCCCTGTCCGTCGACGAGCACGTAGCGCAGCGAGAAGGGCTGCGCCATGCGGACGATCGTGTCGTACACGGCCTGATCGCCGTGCGGGTGGTACTTGCCGATGACGTCGCCGACGATGCGCGCCGACTTCTTGTACGCCGAGTTGTACGAGTTCTTCTGCTCGTACATCGCGTAGAGCACGCGCCGGTGCACGGGCTTCAGGCCGTCGCGCACGTCGGGGAGCGCGCGGCCGATGATGACCGACATGGCGTAGGCGAGATACGACCCGCGCATCTCCTCTTCGATGTTCACCGCGACGCGGTGGCCGTCGGAGGGGGTCGGGAGGTTGTCCATGGGGCGGTCCAGATCGGCGGGAAAAGCGCCCCAGAGCGGGGCGCGAGTGCCGCGGGACCATAGCCTGGGAGCCCGGGGGTGTCAATCACCGATTTGGCGCACAAGGCGACGTAATCATTGGCGATTTCGGCGCCGGCCGGGGCACCTTCAGAGCCCGAAGGAGATCTGCCCGAAGAAGCTCATCCCCGGCTTCGGCTGCGGCCGGCTGATGACCCGCGCGTCGCCGTCGTTGTCGGGCTCGTAGTAGCGGTAGTCGAGCGCGTTGTGCACGAAGACCGCGACGGTCAGGTCGCGCCAGATGTTGCGGAAGCGCACGCCGAAGTCGAGGAGCAGCACCGGGTCGAGGGTCTCGCGCACGACCTGCCCGGGGAGCACGATGACCGCGCCCGACAGCGTCGGGAAGCTGCAGATCTGCCGCAGCGGGTCGTCGCTCGCGACCCCGGACGCGAGGATGTTCGCGCAGCTCTGCGAGTAGTCGGGGCGGCTCGGGTCGACGAGCGGCGGCCGGTTCGGGTCGACCATCGCGCTCTTGTAGGTGAGGAGCCCCATGAGCTCGATGTGGTCGTCGAGGAAGCCGACCTTCCCGCCGAGGTTCACCATGTGGTTCGAGATGTTCTGGATCTCGCCGCTCGGCTGCCGGTCGTCGAACACCCGCGTGTACGTGTAGTTCGCCCACACCTCGTGTCCCGCCTGAAAACGCAGGCGCGCGTAGGCCTCGGCGCCGATGATGTCGAGCTGCGCCGAGTTCTCGTAGCGCCCGCCCGGCCGCCCGATGACGTTGTCCATGAGCGTGTACGACGCGTTCGCGCGCAGATAGAGGTCGCGCACGACGCCCGCGTCGCGGAGCAGCATCGTGTTCGCCTCGAGCTCGAACGAGGTCGACGTCTCCGCGCCCAGGTCCGGGTTCGCCTTGAACGTGATGGACGAGGTCGTGTCGCGCACGTTGGTCGACGCCGTCCCCGGGGGCCGGAGGCCGCTCGACGCGAAGAGCTTCAGGTGCGTCCGGTCGGCCACGCGCCAGACCGCGCCCCCGCTCCAGAGGAGCGCCGGGTCGAACTGGCTCGACGCCTGGAGCCGCACGCCCGCCGACAGCGCGAGCTCCGGCAGGACGCGCCAGTCCGCCTGCACGAAGCCGCCGCCGATGGCGCGCGTGACGTCGTCGATGAGCCGATCGACGATGCGGCACGGGAGGTGCGTGTCGTACGGGTCGTAAGTGAAGCCCGTCGGACACTGCCCCTCCGTCGCGGGCGCCCAGCTCGTCTGGTCCACGCCGCGGTTGATGTCGAAGAAGAGCTCGCCGCCGGCGAGCAGCTTCAGGTCGTCGCCGACCCCGTAGTCGACGTCGACCGCCACGCCCGGCCGCACGATGACGTCGCCGATGAGCTTCAGCCGCAGGTCCTGCGTGTAGCCGAGGTTCGCGAGGACGACGGGGCTCGCGGGGTACACGCCGAACGGGTCGTCGTTCACGAGCCACTGCGCGACGTAGGCGCGCGCGAGCACGCCGACCTTGTCCTCGGCGAAGCGGTCGCGGTAGCTGAGCTGGACGACCCGCACCGAGTCGCTCGACGTGCTCGCCTCCCCCTTCTGCGCGGGATCGAGGAAGTTCACGCGGAGCGGCGCGCCGCCGGTCGCGATGGCGCGGTGGTCCTCCTCGAAGGGGATCATCCAGTCGAGCGCGACGGGGCCTATCTCGAGGCGCCCCGCGATGTTGAGGAACCAGTCGCGCTGCCCCGACGAGAGCGTCACCGCCTCGGGGACGTAGATGGTGGGCGAGTCGTCGGCCGGCTCGGGCAGGGAGCCGATGACCTTCTGCGCGTCGAGGCGCAGCTCCGGCCCCATGCTCGAGAAGAAGTCGACGTAGAGCGTGAGCCCGACGTCCTCGCCGAAGCGCGCGTCGTAGCCGAGCCCGGCCTTGAGCGCGAGGCGGTCGCCGGGGCCGTCGCCGGCGCCCACGACCGCGGTCAGGCCTTTGTCCTCGGGGTGCTTCGTCACGATGTTCACGATGCCGAGGAGGGCGTTGCTGCCCCAGAGGACGCCGCCCGGGCCGCTCGTGACCTCGATGCGCTCGACGATCTCGAGCGGGATCTTGCGGTCGAGCGACACGTAGTTCCGGAGCGGCTCGACGATGTTCACGCCGTTCCAGAGCACGAGCACGCCGTGCGGGATCCCGCGCGAGAAGCTCGTGCGCTCCCAGCCGTTCCCCTCCCAGCGGTCGCCCTCGAAGCCCGGCACCGTGCGCAGCACGTCGTTGATGGAGCGGTAGCCGCGCTCGGCGATCTGCTCCTTCGTCACGACGTAGATGATGGACGGCGCCTCCTGCACGGTCGTGCGGCTCTTCCGCGCGGCGAGGACGAGGTCCTCGTCGTCGGGGCCGGCCGCCGTGAGGTCGCCGACGTCGTCGCCGACGTCCTCGCTCACGAGCGGGTCGTCCGCGTCGAGGGGATCGGGCTCCGGGACGAGGCGCGCCGCGGTGGCCGAGCCTCCGACCAGGAGGGTCAGCGCGAGCGGGACGAGGAGCGCGGCGCCTCGCCCGCGCGCGGCGCGGCGGCGGCGCGCAGGCGGGCTCCCTGCGGCTCTCGGGTGAGGAGGCGCTCCCATCGTGGGGGGAGCATACACGCGAACGCGCGGCGTCGCGACCGGCGCCGAGCCGACCGCGAACACGCGAGATGCGGGTCACCGCCCGCCGCGCGCGGGGAGGCGCGCGGACGGACGGCGGAGGATCGGTGGCGGCGCGGAGGGCGCGTCAGTCCATCTGCGGGACGGCGAGGCCCTCGGCCTTGAGCTGGTTCTTCAGGCGGCGCCCGAGGGTCGCCGTGGCCTGGGTCAGCATCTGGCTGATGCGGCTCTCGCTGACGCCGAGGATCTTGCCGATCTCCTTCAGCGTCATGCCATCGTAGTAGTAGAAGCGCACCACGAGGCGCTGCCGCTCCTTCAGCGAGTCGATGACGTCGTTGACGAGCTCGCGGAGCTTCTTCGTGTGGAGCGAGAGCTGCGGGTCGCGTGCGTTCGGGTCGGCGATCCACTGCATGGGATCGCGGTTCTTGTCCTCGGAGAGGTCCTCGAAGGAGAGCACCAGCACGGGCTTCAGCTTGTTCAGCAGCGTGTGGTAGTTCTGCATGTCCATGCCGAGGTGCGACGCGACGTCCTCGTCGGTCACCTTGCGGCCGAGCTGCTCGGTCAGCTTCGCGACGGTCTGCGTGAGCTCGGTCGTGCGGCGGCGCACCGTGCGGCTCACGTGGTCCATGGCGCGGAGCTCGTCGAGGATCGCGCCCTTGATGCGGATCTCCGCGTACTTCTTGAAATTGGTCGATTTGGCCTGGTCGAACTTGTCCACCGCGTCGAGGAGGCCGATCATCCCCGAGCCGATGAGGTCGTCGAGCTCGACGTTCGGCGGGAGGCGCGCCGCGATCTTCAGCGCGACCTGCTTCACGAGGCGCATGTGCGCCTTCAGCAGATCCTCGCGGTCCATCGGGGGATCCGGCGTTTCCTCAGGGGGGTTCGACATCAGTGGCGTCTTGCTCGGTGCGCTCGTCGCGATGGTGGCCGTCGTCGGCTGTGAGTGTAGTGGACTCTGCATGTGCGTCCAGTCCCCCGCCGCCGCCGCCCGTGCGCGAGCGCGAGCGCGACGGTGACGGGTCCGGTGTCAGGAAGGGCTAGTCCGCCGGTCGGGCGGGATCGATACGACGCCCCGAAGGGGTGGGGCGCCGCCATCGCGCTGCTCACACTTCTCTACGGTTGCTCCGTCGTTTTCTCTAAAGGTCCGGACGCGACTTTTGTGAACGGCCCCGGCTCCGAGGCCCTCGTGGCGCTCGGCGCGAAGATCGACCGCCTCGTGTCGGCCGGTGAGTGGTGGCGCCTGGTCGCCTCGATGTTCCTCCACACGGACGTCCTGCACCTCGCGATGAACGCGCTCTGGCTCGCGCTCTTCGGGGTCGCCGCGGCGCGTGTCGGCGGGCTCGGGCGGAGCCTCGCCACAGCGCTCCTCGCGGGCGCGCTCGGGCAGACGGCGTCCTGGCTCTTCGTCGCCGCCGGGAGCGTCGGCGCCTCGGGCGCGGCCTACGGGCTCGCCGGGCTCCTGGCCGTCGACGCCTGGCGCTTCCGCGCGCGCTTCCCGGAGGCGACGCGGCGGCGCCTCGGCCCAGGGCTCCTCGCGATGCTGGCGGTGCTGCTGCTGGCGCCGCTCGCGCTCACCGGCATCGACCACGCCGCGCATGTCGGAGGCGTCGTCGGGGGCGCGCTCACAGGCCTCGCGCCCCCCGGCTCGCGCGCGGCGCGGGCGCTGGTCGTGCTCGCGCTGGCGCTCTTCATCGCGGCGGCGGCGAGCGCGGCGGTGGCCATCGCGTGACCATGACGCGGCGCGTCATGGCGCGCGTCATCGCCCCTTGCGGAACGCCTCGCACGACTCGCGCGCGAGGGTGTAGTGCCCACGCGCGCAGGCCACCGCCATCGAGGCCTTCGCGAAGGCCGCCATGCGGCGCTTCGCGGCGGGGCACTCGAGGCGCGCCCACGCCTCGTAGACCTGCCCGCAGGCCTCGCGGCGGATCTCGTCGTTCTCCGCGCGGCGGCAGGCCGCGTCGTACCAGAGGAGGGCGTCGGTCGGGCCGGTCGCGCGCTTCGCCCGCTCGAGGCAGAGCGAGGCCCAGCCGGGGTGGTCGACGCAGACCCCCTCGAGGATGGTCATCATGTGCTCCGTCCAGTGCTCGTCGCGCGCGATGTGAAAGGCGTAGTCGCAGTAGCGGTTCTCGACGCGGCAGCGGGCGAGCCAGGCCTCGAAGTCGCGCTCGCCGCCGTGGCGTCGCGCCCACAGGACGAGCTCACCGCAGGCGTCGCCGTTCCCCGCGTCACAGGCCTTCTCGAGGGCGTCGAAGTCGTTCCGGATCGGCGCGAGCTTCGCCTTCGCGGCGTCGTAGGCGGTCGTCCCGTCCTCGGCGGCGACGGCGTACCGCTTCCGCGCCTGGGTCAGGCGCAGCGGCGCGAGCGCCTTCGGCGGGCACGCCGCCTTCACGCCCGCCTTGCAGGCGCTCGCGAGCGCCGACCTCTCGTCCGGGGTCGCGTCGCAGCCGGCGAGGCCCTCGCCGATGCTCGCCTGGAGCGCGTCGCAGCTCGCGGCGTCGCCGCCCCGGCACCCCGCGGCGAGCATGGCGCGGGCGCGCTCGCCGTCGGCCTGCCGCTCGGCGCCGCGCTCGATGCGGGCGAACATCTCGATCCACTTCGTGCCGGCGAGGCAGGAGGGGCCGTGGCCGTTGAAGCAGGCGCCCTCGTAGAGGTCCATGGCCTCGATCCAGCGGCGCATCTCCCAGAGGAGGTCGGCGGCCGGGGCGCACTTGTCGACGCCGCCGAGGCGGCACTGCTGGACCTGGGCGTGGAGCCAGACCTCGTCGGGCATCGCGGGCGGGGCGAACGCGACCTGCTCGAGCTCGCGGCAGGCGGCGAGGCTGCCGTGGTCGCAGTCGGCGAGGAGGTCGGCGCGGCGGCCCTCCATGGCCTTCTGGACGCGCTCCTGCTCGGCGGCGAGGTCGCTGAACGCGCGCGCGACGCGGCGGAGGCGCTCCTCCTCGCGGGCGTCGGCGGCCTTCTCGGCGGCGGTCTTCCTGCTCGCGCCGGCGTCGTCGCCGCGGAGGAAGGCGACGAGGGCCTTCCGGGCGTCGTCGCCGGTGTTGCAGTAGCGCGACCAGGCGTCGGCGCGCGCGGCGAGCGGGTCGTCCCAGGCCATGCAGTGATTGGGCGGGCCCGAGGCGATGGCGCGGTGGAGGGCGGCCGGGAAGGAGGCGTCGCGGTTCCCGTGGAGGACCGCGTCGGCGAGGGGACGGACGACGAGCTGGCACTGGAGGTCGGCGAGGGTCGCGTCGGCGCACCAGGGGACGGACGGCGGCGCGGTCGGCCGCGCGGGGCCGCCGGAGGCGGGGCGCCGCCCCCAGCTCGCGTCGGCGGCGGCGCGGACGTTGTCGACCTGGGCGCGGACGGTCTCGGCGTGGACCTGCTCGGCGAGGGTGGGCTTCGCGGCGGAGAGCGGCTCGTAGGAGGGCGGGCGCGCGCCGGCGTCGCGGCCGGCGGCGGTCGCGACGAGCGTGGCGGCGGCGAGCGCGGCGAGGTGTCGCGAGGCGATCATCGAGGCGGCTCCTGGGTCGGCGTCGATGGGAGGGACGCGACCCAGGATAGGGATTGAACCGGGCGATCGCCAGCGCGGCGCCCGCAGCCTCGCTCTAGCCTACTCGCCGCAGCGCGCCTTGCAGATGGCGAGATCCCTCTCCTGGACGAGGCAGGCGACCGCGTTCGCGGCGGTGACGCCCGAGGACTCGGGTACGTGGTCGAAGCACGCCTGGGCACAGGTCGGGAGGTCCTCCGGCGCGCACGTGGTGGCGACGCAGTCGTAGGCTTGCTCACAGGTCACGGACGCGACGCAGCCGAGGTCGCCACCACAGAGACCGCTCACGCAGTCGTCGTCGCCGAGGCAGTCGCTCCCGAGGAGGCACGGCGAGCAGGAGCCGCCGCAGTCGGTGTCGGTCTCGTCGCCGTTCTGCACGCCGTCGGCGCAGGGGTCCGCCGCCTGACACGCGGGGCAGGTCCCGCCGCAGTCGACGCCGGTCTCGCTGCCGTTCCGGACGCCGTCGTCGCAGCTCACCGGAGTGGGGGCGCAGGCCGCGCAGCTCCCGCCGCAGTCGACGTCGACCTCGTCGCCGTTCCGGACGCCGTCGCTGCAGGTGTCGGTGGTCGTGATCGCGCAGGGGCGGCAGGAGCCGCCGCAGTCGACGCCGAGCTCGCGGCCGTTGCGGATGCCGTCGGTGCAGGTCGGCGCGACGCAGGCGGCCTCGACGCAGTGGAGGCTCGCGCAGTCGCTGTCGACGTCGCAGGCCGTGTCGGGGCAGAGCCCGCAGACGCCGCCGCAGTCGACGCCCTCCTCCGTGGGATCCTGCCGGCCGTTGACGCAGGTCCCGCCGCCGCCACCGCCGACACAGGCGGAGAGCGCGGGAGACGCGACGGCGGCGAGGGCGAGCAGGAAGGCGGGGCGGAGGCTGAGCATGGGGTCACCTGCGGGCGATGGTTCCCTCTCCCGATACGGGACGGGCGCCCGAGGTGCCACTCACACCGCACGCACAGTTCGCTCACGCGAGCCCGGGCTCGCCGGCTCCCTCCCCTACCGCCGGCCGATGCCGCGGTACCGGAAGCCCATCGCGGTGAGCTCGCGCGGCTCCCACAGGTTCCGGCCGTCGTAGAGGTTCGGCTCGCGCATGAGCGCCCACACGCGCTCCCAGTCGGGCGACGTGAACGCGGCCCAGTCCGTCACGAGCACGAGCGCGTCGGCGCCCTCGACCGCCGCGTAGGCGTCGGCCGCGTACTGGATGGTGTCGCCGAGCACGGCGTGCGCCGTCTCGTGGGCCTCGGGATCGTACGCGACCACCTCGGCGCCGGCCGCGATGAGCCCGCGCGCGATCGTGATCGACGGCGCCTCGCGCATGTCGTCGGTGCGCGCCTTGAAGGCGAGCCCCCACATCGCGAAGCGGCGCCCCGCGAGCGACTCGCCGAAGTCGCCCTGGATCACGTCGACCATGCGCTGCTTCTGGAGCTCGTTCGCGCGGAAGACCGCGTCGACCACGCCGAGCTCGACGTTGTACTCGCGCGCGCTCTGCAGCAGCGCGCGGACGTCCTTCGGGAAGCAGCTCCCGCCGAAGCCGACGCCGGCCCGCAGGAACTCCTCGCCGATGCGCGTGTCGGCGCCCATGCCGCGGCGCACGTTCTCGATGTCGGCGCCCACCACGTCACACAGGCGCGACACCTCGTTCACGAACGAGATCCGCGTCGCGAGCATCGCGTTCGACGCGTACTTGGTCATCTCGCTCGAGCGGATGTCCATCACCATGAGCTTCGCGCCCTCGCGCGTGAGCGGCCGGTAGAGCTTGCGCATCACGTCGACGGCGCGCTCCTCCGAGGCGCCGACCACGATGCGGTCGGGGCGCATGAAGTCGTCGACCGCGACGCCCTCGCGCAGGAACTCGGGGTTCGACACCACCGAGAACTCCTCCTTCGAGAGGCTCGTGATGATGGCCTTCACGCGGTCGCCGGTGCCGATCGGCACGGTCGACTTCATGACGATCACCTTGTAGCCGTTGAGCGCGCCCGCGATCTCCTCGGCGACCGCGGTGACGGCGCGCAGATCGGCCGACCCGTCGCCGCCCGGCGGCGTGCCGACCGCGATGAAGATGACGTCCGAGCCCTGCACGGCCGCGGCGAGGTCGCTCGTGAAGGTGAGGCGCCCCGCCTGCACGTTCCGCGGCACCATCTCCTCGAGCCCCGGCTCGTAGATCGGGATCCCGCCGCCCCGCAGCACCTCGAGCTTCTTCGGGTCGTTGTCGACGCAGGTCACGCGGTGCCCGAGCTCCGCGAAACAGGCCCCGGCCACGAGGCCCACGTAGCCGGTCCCAACCACTGCGACGTTCATCATGATGGTGCCCTCGCTCGCCGTTCTCTGGGTGCGCGCTCGGCGCGAGCGCTCTCGCAGCGCGCGCGGCCGGCTCGGGTGCGGGGGAAGCGGCCCCCCGCGGGCGTCCGCGGTATACAAACGCGGTCGCGCCCGGGTCAACAAATGGAATGGCTCTCGACGCGCCGCCTGGCGCCCGGGAGCATGCGCTCGGCGTCCGGCGCCGTGTCGGGGGTGGGTTGCCCGCGGTGGCGAGGGCGATCACCGCGCGCGGCGCGGGGATGTAACGTTTCAGCACCCGCGATTCCTGCTATGGAAGCCCGCGTGACGGGCTTCTACCTCGGCGTCCTGCGGTTTCGCTGGCCCATCCTGCTCGCGGTGACCGCCGTGACGGTGTGGCTCGGCGCCGCGCTGTGGCCCCCCGAGGAGCTCGCCGTCGACTTCTCGTTCGAGGGGCTGCTCGTCGCCGACGAGGCCGAGCGCGCCGAGCTCGACGCCATGCGCGCCGACTTCGGCGAGGACGTCGACAAGGTCGTCGTGCTCGTCGTCGTCCCGGGCGCGGGTGGCGCTGACGCCGACGGGCTCGGCGTCCTCGCCCCCGACGTCGTCCGCGCGATGGACGGCCTCGCCGACGCCCTCCGCGCCCGCCCCGAGCTCGACCCCGAGAGCGTCCTCGCCCCCGACGGGCTCGCGTGCCTCCGCCGCGGCGAGATCCACGCGCGCTGCCTCGCCGACGCCCTCGCCCGCCTCGACGCCGCGCCCGCCGGGGCCGCAGCCGACGCCCGCCGCGCCTACGCGGGCGACGCGCGCGCCGTCGCCGGGAGCGCGCTCTACCGCGGCGTCGTCCTCGGGAGCGACGGTCGCACGGCCCTCGTCGCCGCGGACTTCGCGCCGAGCGCGTCCACGGCCGACGCGCGCGAGCCGCTCGTCGCGGCCCTGCCGGCCCTGACCGACGCGCTCCGCGCGCGCCTCCCGCCCGGGAGCGAGGTCCACGTGACCGGGATCCCGGTCGTCGAGGCGACCTACTCCGCGATGGCCCTCGGGGATCTCGCGCGCTTCGTGCCGATCACGGCGGCGCTCGTGGCGCTCCTGCTCCTGCTCGCCTTCCGCCACCCGCGCGCCCTCTGGGTGCCGCTCCCGGGCGTCGGCGCGGCGACCCTCGCGTCCCTCGGCCTCATGCAGCGCCTCGGCGAGCCGCTCAACCTCGTGAACAACGTGACGGGCGTCATCGTGCTCGTCATCGGCGTCGCCGACGGCGTGCACATCCTCGCGCGCTGGCAGGAGACGCGCGTCCCCGCCGACCCGGCCGGGCGCCGGCGCGCGATCGCGGAGGTCATGGCCCGCATGACGCCGGCCTGCTTCGTGACCTCGCTCACGACGGCCGTCGGCTTCGGCTCCCTCGTGACGGCGGCGATCCCGACGGTGCGCTCGTTCGGGCTCTTCGCGGCCGCCGCGGTGATGCTCGCGTTCGTCGCGCAGATGCTGCTCGTCCCCATCATGCTCTCGGTGGGCGCGCCCCCTGCCCTGCCCGCCGACGGCGGCCGGCCGCGCGGCCTCGAGCGCCGCCTCGCGTGGGTGGCGGCGGCCATCGAGCGCCGACGGCGCGCGGTGCTGCTCGCCTTCGCGGCGACGACCGCGCTCGCCGCCGTCGGGCTCGCGCAGGTGCGCGCGGACGCCCGCGCCCTCGGGGAGCTCCCCGCGGACCACCCGCTCGCGCTCGCCACCGCGGCGGTGGAGGAGCACCTGAGCGGGGTGCTCTCCCACGCGATCGTCTTCACGGCGCGCGAGGACGTGGGCCGGCGCTGCGCGAGCGACGCCGGGTGCGCGCCCCACCAGCGCTGCGTGCTCGAGAGCGCGCCGGCGCCCGCGGACGACGACGGTGGGCTCGTCATCGAGGACGCGCCCCCCGCGGACGACGACGGCGGCCTCGTCATCGAGGAGACCCCGCCGAGCGCGGGGCCGTCCGCGCCCGCGAGCGCCGGGCACTGCGCGGAGAGCGTGGCCGACCCGACGTTCGTCGGGGCGCTCGCCGGGCTCGGCGCGTGGCTCGAGGGGGCGCCGGCGCACGCGGCCTTCGTGAGCCGCGTGACCTCCGAGGCGTCGCTCCTCGACGCGCTGCGCGCCGACCTCGGCGGCGACCCGCCCGCGCCGCGCCCGCCGCTCGCGGCGCTCGACCGGGGCGCGATCGCGCAGCTGCTCTTCCTCCTCGACGAGGCCGGGAGCGGGCTCCTCGACCGCGTGGTCACCGCCGACCGCACGCGGGCACGCCTCGCGATCGCTGGCCACGACGTCGGGACGCGCGCCTGGTTCGCGCTCCGCGCGGACCTCGAGCGCGAGCTCGCGAGCCGCTTCGGCCCGGGCTCGCCGCTCGCGGGGCGCTTCGACGTGGCCATCACGGGGAGCTCGACGCTCGCGGCGGACGCGCTCTCGCGCATCGTCGGCGACCTCGCGAGCTCGCTCGTGACGGCGTTCTTCGCGATCCTCCTCATCCTCGCGGCGCTCTTCCGGAGCGTCCGCGTCGCGGCGCTCGCGATGGTGCCGAACCTGTGGCCGCTCGCGATGGTGCTCGCGCTGATGGGGCTCTTCGGGATGACCGTGCGCGTGCCGACGCT
Source organism: Deltaproteobacteria bacterium (assembly GCA_020632715.1). Classification (GTDB taxonomy): domain Bacteria; phylum Myxococcota_A; class UBA9042; order PHBI01; family PHBI01; genus JACKFA01. The sequence continues at coordinate 1,818,076 of JACKFA010000001.1, read as the reverse complement.
GATCGTGTTCTCCGTCGCGCTCGGGATCGCCGTCGACGACACGATCCACTGGGTGTGGCGCTACCTCGAGGAGCGGCGGCGAGGCGCGGACGCCGTGGCCGCGCGCGCGGAGGCCACGCTCCACACGGGGCGCGCGATCGGGGTCACGACGCTCATCCTCGTCGTCGGCTTCGTCATCCACGTCGCGAGTGACTTCGTCGCGCTCGAGCAGTTCGGCGCGTTGTCGGCGGCGACGCTCGTGCTCGCGATCCTCGGCGATCTCGTGCTCCTGCCGGCGCTCATGCCGATCGTCGACCGTCCGGCGCGGCGCGCGCGCGGGTGATGGCGCGAGCCGACCGACTAACGTCGCCATTTCTGGACGCGGGCGACGCGATGGTCCCTAATGCCCGTAATGGAACGCCGCAACACCGCATGAGAGGCGGGCTCGCGGCGCGTTATCAAGAATTGTGCCGAGAAGTTTGAACCAAACGGAGCGAGTCACGTCTTAGATCACTGTCCCCCTGGCAACGAGGTCCACCGCCATGATCCAGATCGAGACTCTCAGTGAGCTTCGCAACATGTGGAAGGCGGTCATGCGAGTCCTGAAGCGGGACCTCGCCCTCGCGGCCGACCTCTCGACCGACCCGCTGGCGACGATGAAGTCGCTCGGTTACGAGGTGCGCGGGGAAGCCGCCACGGCCCTCCGGAAGGCCGTCGCCGCCTGAGCCTGAGCCCGAGAACCCGCTCCGACAGATCCCGCCGGGGGGCCGCCCGCACGCTCCCCACCTGAACGCCCGCCCCGAGTCCTTCGTGGCGGGCGTTCTGCCGTTCAGGGGTCGCCTTCGTCGGCATCACCGGAGCCGGGCGCGACGGCGCGGCCGCCCGATCGGCGCGCGCAGGCGGCGCTCGATCAGGCGAGCGAGAAGGGGACGACCACGCTGTCGCCGCCGATCTCGACGGCGTCCGACTCGACGAGCTTCCAGAGCTTGTCGTCGTCGGGCGAGGCGCCGCGCCAGACGCGCGCGACCTCACGCGGGTCGCCGCTCGCGACGCCGGGCGGCTCGGGCACGCCGTCCCAGTCACGGATGATCGAGGCGCGCACGTGGGCGAGCTGGTCGGTCGCCCTCGCGGGCCGCCGCTCCCCGCTCACCGGGGCGACGCCCGCGAGGGACGCCGTGTAGAGCGGGCGCCCGAGGGAGAGCGCGAAGAGGTGCTTGTGATCGTGGAGCATCACCGCGATCGGCGTGTCGCCGATGAGCTCGCGCAGGCTCCGGACGGCGGTGCCGAGGGCCTGCCGCACGATGGCGGTGGTGGGCTTCCGCCCGTCGCGCGCGCCGGCGCGATGGAGCGTCTCCATGAAGTGGTTCGTGAGCGCCTCCTCCGCGGTGGCGCCGCGCTTGTGCGCGAAGGCGGTGTCCGGGAGGCTCCGCTGCACGGCGCGGATGAACTCGACGTCCCGGAGGGGCGCCGTGCCGCTCGCGGCGAAGAGCCAGTCGCGGTAGCGGAGGGGCTGCGCGTCCTCGAGCGACTGCCGCGACGGCGGGTCGATGTCGGCCGCGATGATGACGTGGCGGGCGCGGACCTGCTGGAGCGCCGCGCCGACGCTCTGCGGGCTCGCGACCGGGTTCTTCTTGACGAGCATCTCGCCGTGGCCGTGGAAGCCGAGCCCCCACACCCCGCGCGCCGCGTCGGGCGCCGTGAGCGCGAGCAGCTCGGCGTGGCGCTCGGCGAACGCCGGCATCAACGCGGCGTCGTTGACGACGAGCCCCAACAAGCGCTGCTGCATGGTGACCTCCGTGCCGCGATCGGGGCGCTGGCGATGGCGCCGCGACTCGCGGAGAACCGACCTCGGGCGCCGCGGGTGGCGGGCGCACGAGCCGCGCGGTGACGGCGTCTGCCGCCGGCGCGACCCCCACACCGTAGACAACGAGGGGGGGTTGGGGCAAGTATCGCCGGCGTCCGCGATGGGCGTCTCCCGGGCGTCGGGCGCGGTCGGCGACCCTGCCGAGACGCCTCGCTCCCGGAATGTCGCCACGATCGCGAGGACTTCGGAGAGGGCGTGCGAGACGAGGGGCTGAGCCTGCCGCATTCGATGGAGGCCGAGCGCGAGGTCATCTCCGCGGTCTTCGTCGATCCCAACGCGCTCGACGTCATCCAGGAGAGCCTCAAGCCCGAGGACTTCTACTACGAGCGCAACTCGCTCATCTTCGCGGCGATGTGCGACCTGCACGAGCGCGGCGCGGCGATCGACCCGATCACGGTGCAGCAGGCGCTCAAGGATCGCGGCGACTGGGAGAAGGCGGGCGGCGCGCGCACGCTGACGGAGCTGCTCGAGCGCGCGGGGACGCTCGGGGCGCTGACGCACTACTGCGCGATCGTGCAGACGAAGTCGATGGTGCGCCGCATGGTCGAGGCGGCGCGGCACATCGAGACCGAGGGCCTGCAGGACATCTCGGACGTCGACGAGTTCCTGAGCGAGGCCGAGCGCTCGGTGTTCAACGTGCTCGAGGAGCGCGGCGGCTCGAACCTGCGGCCGATCTCGGAGATCGTCACGGTCGCGATCGAGCAGATCGCGGCGGCGTTCGACGCCGAGGGCGACATCACCGGGGTCGGCACGGGGTTCCGCGACTTCGACAAGATCACCCACGGCCTGCAGGGCGGCGACCTCGTCATCCTCGCGGCGCGCCCCGCGATGGGCAAGACGTCGTTCGTGCTGAACCTCGCGAGCAACGCGGCGATGCGTTACGGGCGGACGGTCGCGCTCTTCTCGCTCGAGATGCCGTCGGAGCAGCTCGTGGCGCGACTGCTCTCGGCCGAGGCGCGCGTCGACCTCGGGCGCCTCCGCGGCGGGCACATCTCGGACGACGAGTGGCCGCGGCTGACCGAGGCGGCGGACCGCGTGTCGAACGCGCCCATCTACATGGATGACACGCCGGGCGTCACGCCGACGACGGTGCGCGCGAAGTGCCGGCTCCTGAAGCGGCGGCACGGGCTCGATCTCATCATCATCGACTACCTGCAGCTCATGAGCGGCGGGCAGGGGACGAGCCGGCAGAGCTCGCGCGAGCAGGAGATCAGCTACATCTCGCGGACGCTGAAGGGGCTCGCGAAGGACCTGAAGGTGCCGGTCATCGCGCTGAGCCAGCTGAACCGCGGGCTCGAGTCGCGCGCCGACAAGCGCCCGATGCTGTCCGACCTCCGCGAGTCGGGCGCCATCGAGCAGGACGCCGACATGATCTGCTTCATCTACCGCGAAGAGGTCTACAACAAGGAGTGCGACGAGTCCGAGCGGGGCATCGCCGAGCTCATCATCGGCAAGCACCGGAACGGCCCGACCGGCACCGTGAAGCTGAAGTTCTGGAACGCCTGGACGCGCTTCGACAACCTCGCGGTCCGCGAGGACGACCTCCCGCCCCCGGCGTAGGCGCGAAGCGCGGCGCGGCGCGACGATCCGGTTCAGTCGCGCGGGCGCTGGCCGAACTCGATCGAGTCCTGGTAGCCCGGCGAGGCCGTGGTCGCGTTGTCGTCGTCCTCCCCCGCGCAGTCGGGCGCGGGCACCGCGTCCGCGCTGGGCACGATGTCGGCCGGGGTCGCGTCGCAGTCGCCGACGTGCTGCGTCGGGTCCGACGGCAGGGCGTCCGCGGCGCCGCCCGTCTGCGCGTCGCTGTCCCCGTCGTAGTTGCCCGTCCCCGGTGGGCCGGTCTCGTTCGAGAGGCCGTCGGTCGTGTCGACGCCGACGACACGCGAGTCCTCGGGGTCGACCGGGTGCGGGGTCGGGCTCGAGAAGCACCCGGAGCCCCCGACGAGCGCGATGACGATGCAGAGTACTTGAGAGAAGTGAGAAAACATTTCACACTCGGTACAGAATCGGGACGGAGGCTGACCCCACGATGACGCAACCCCTTGACGGTCGCTACGCGATCGAGCACGAGCTCGGCCGCGGGAGCATGGGTCGCGTGCTCGCGGTGAAGGATCTGGCAGCAGGATCCGTGCCACGGGCGGTGAAGGTGCTCGAGCGCCCCGAGCTGCGGGCGGACTTCGTGGCGGAGTTCGCGCTCCTCCGGGAGCTCGCGCACCCCGGGTTCGTCACCGCGTACCGCCTCGGCGTCGACCGCGAGGAGCGCAGGCTCTACGCGGTGCTCGAGCTCTGCCGCGGCGTCACCCTCGAGGAGGCGCGGGCGGATGACGTCGGCGACCCGACCGACGCGCTCGCCGAGCTCCTGCGGGCGCTCGACCATCTGCACCGGCTCGGCTACGTCCACGGCGACCTCGCGCCGGTGAACGTGATGCTCCTCGCGCCGCCGGCGACCGGCCTCAAGCTCCTCGACCTCGGCGCGGGCGGCAGGATCGGCGCGCGGCGCGGCAGCACGTCCGGCGTGCTCGGGTTCGCGGCGCCCGAGCGGCTCGCGGGCGAGGCGCTCGCGCCCGCGGCGGACCTGTGGTCCCTCGGCGCCGTGGCGTTCGTGCTCGTCCACGGGCGGCACCCGTTCCCGGGCTACCCGGCGCGGACGGCGGCTGGCAGCGCGCCGGACCGCCATGGGCTCCGCGCGCACGCGCTCGATCCGGTGATCGACCGGCTCCTCGCGTGGTCGCCCGGCGACCGCTTCCCGAGCGCGGCCGCGGCGCTGGCCGAGCTCGAGCACGCGACGGGGCGCGAGCTGCCTCTGGTCCCGGAGCGCGAGGCGGCCGGGCGCCTGCACGAGCCCGTGTTCTTCGACGCGGGCGGCGTCGTGGAGCGGCTCGAGCAGCGCCTCTCCGCGGCGGCCGACGCCCAGCAGCCCGGCGTGACGGGGCTCGGCGGACCGCCGGGGTCGGGGCGGACGCGGGCGCTGGCGGAGCTCGCGCAGCGGCTCGCGTCGCGCGGGATGCCGGTCGTCATGGAGCGGGCCAACGCGGCAGACGCGCCTTTCGCGGTGTGGTTTCGCGCGCTCGCGGCGGTCGGTGGCGGGGTCGAGCCGAGCGGGGTGCCGACGCCCGCGGCGGTCGCGCAGGCCCTCGGGCGGGCGACGCGGCGCCAGAAGGGCGCTGTCGCCTTGCTGATCGACGATCTCGACCTCGCGGACGAGGGGACGCGCGCGGTGCTGCCGGCGATCGCGCGCGCGAGCAAGGCGCTCCCCGAGCGGTACGGGCCGCTCGTCGTGGTCGGGGTCGGCGCGGGCGACGAGGAGGCGCGGCTCGCGCCGTGGTCCGCGGACGACGTCGAGCGGTGGCTCACGCGGATCTTCCCGGGGCGGCGGATCGGGGCGCGCGTGGCCGAGCCGCTGCGGGCGGCGGGCCGGGGGCAGATCGGGCTCATGGTGGAGGTGCTGGCGCAGCTCGCGAGCGAGGGGGCGCTCGTGGTGGACGCGACGGCGGTCACGCTCCACGACGCGGAGCGCGTGCTGAGGGCCGCGCCGACGTCGCGCGTGGCGGCGGCGGAGCAGGCGCTGGGCGCGCTCGGCGCGGCGGAGCGCGAGGCGGCTGCGCTGCTCGGTGGGCCTGCTGCGCGCTCCCCGCGGCGATGCTCGGGCACGACGCGCCGGCGCTGGTCCGAGCGGGGCTCGCGACGTGGGCCGCAGAGGGCCGGGTCGCGCCGGCCTCGGACGCGGCGGCCGCGGCGGCGCGCGAGCACCTGGCGGGACCCGCGGCGCACGCGGCGCTCGCGGCTCGCTGGCGCGCGCAGCGCGGCGACGCGGCGCGGGCCGAGGCCCTGTGGCACGCCCTGCAGGGGGAGGACGCCGCGACGAGCGAGGCGGCGGCTGAGCGAGCGCTGGACGAGCTCCCCGCGGCGCTGGCGGCGCCGCTGGTCGCCCGGCTGACGGCGCGCGGCTGGCCACGGTCGGCGGCGGCGGCGGCGGCGGGCGGGCGCGTCCTCGCGGAGACCAACCGGGTGGACGACGCGCTGGCGCTATACGAGCAGAGCGCGGCGCGCGCGACGTCGGACGCCGAGGCGGCGCGGGCGCTCGCGGCCGTGGGGCGGCTCCAGGCGCGGCAGTCGCGGCACAAGCTCGCGCTCACGGCGCTGAGAGGGGCGCTCGAGCGGGGCGGCGCCGCGCTCTCCGGGAGGGACCGGGCGGAGGTGCTCGCGACGCTGGCGCGGTGCGGGGTCATGACGGGCGCGCTCGACGAGGCGGCGGCGTGGAGTGACGAGGGTCTCGCCCTCGCGGAGGGGGCGCCCGCCACCGTGGGTCAGCTGCGCTACTCGCGTGGCCTCGTGGCGTGGTACCGCGGCGACTTCGAGCGCGCGAAGGACGACTTCGAGGCGGCGCTCGCGGCGACGCGTGAGAGCGGCGACCTGGTGGAGCAGGCGGCGGCGGTGACCGGGCTCGGGCTCGTGGCGCACCGGCGCGAGGACTACGGGGCGGCGCTCGCGGCGTACCGCGAGGCGCTCCAGCTCGGCGAGCAGGCCGGCGACGACGCGCGCGTGCTCTCCGCGCTCCAGAACCTGGGCGTCGTGTTCCACGAGCGCGGTGAGTGGATCGCGGCGCTCGACGCGTACAAGGAGGCGCTCGGGCTCGCGGAGGCGCTCGATCAGCCCGGCCGGGTCGTGCAGCTCGCGGGGAACCTCGGGAACCTGTGGCGCTACCTCGGGGAGCTGGACGCGGCGCGCGACGTGCTGCAGCGCGGGCTCGAGCGGGCGCGGGCGGACGGGAACCGCTACATGGAGGCCGTGATCCTGAACCTGCTCGCGGACGTCGCGTCGGACGGCGAGTCGTGGGCGACGGCGGAGCGGCTCTGGCTCGACGCGATCGCGGTCACGGTGGAGGCGAGCTGCGCGACCGAGGAGGGGGAGGCGCGCCTCAACCTCGCGCGGCTCCACCTCGAGCGGCGGAGCCACGACGAGGCGCGGCGAGCGCTCGTCGAGGGGCGACGCGTGTGCGAGCGGCTCGAGACGAAGAAGCTCGCGTGCCTCGGGAGCGCGCTCGCGGCGGGGATCGAGCGGCAGGCGGTGGGCGGGGACCTGAAGCGCGCGCGGGTGGAGCTCGACCTCGCGCTCGCGGCGCTCACGGAGGTGACGAACCCGGACTTCCGGTGGCCGGTGCTGCTCGAGGCGATGTGGCTCGCGCGGGACGAGGGGGATCTCCAGCAGGCGATGGAGCGGGCGCTCGAGGTGCGGGGGATCCTGCAGAAGCAGCTCGACACGGTGCCGGCGCGGCATCGGCAGGCGTTCCGCGCGCGGCGCGACCGGCGCGACGCGTGGCGGGAGACGCTGGTGTTCGCGGACCTCCAGAAGCTGCGCGGTGGGGGGAGCGAGCGCGACACGGCGTGGATCCGGTTGCTCGAGGTCAACAAGCGGCTCGCGACCGAGCACAGCGTGACGCAGCTCCTCGAGTACATCATGGACTCGGCCATCGTGCTGACGGGGGCGGAGCGGGGGTTCCTGCTGCTCGACGACGAGGCGGACGACGGGATCGCGCTCGACGTGCGCGTCGCGCGGAACCTCGACCAGGAGAACATCAAGAAGAAGCAGCTGAAGATAAGCCACGGGATCGCGCGGCGGGTGATCGAGGAGGGCGCGGCGGTCATCACGGTCGACGCGATGGAGGACGAGCGCTACAAGGACCAGCTCTCGGTGCACGACCTGCGGCTGCGGTCGATCCTGTGCTTGCCGATGCGGTTCCGCGGGAGCGTGCTCGGGGCGATCTATCTCGACAATCGCTTCCGCGCGTCCGCGTTCTCGGACTCGGATCTTCCGGTGATGGAGGCGTTCTCGGACCTCGCGGCGATCGCCCTCGACAACGCGCGGCTCCTCGAGGCGCGTGAGAAGAGCCAGGCGGCGCTCGAGAAGGCGCGGAGCGAGGTCGAGTCGCTCAACAAGCGGCTCGCCGGAGAGCTCGAGGCCAGGACCCAGGAGCTCGAGGACACGCACCGGGTCGTCATCCGTCAGCGGCGGGAGCTCGTCGCGAAGCACAACTACGAGAACATCATCGGCGAGTCGGCGCCCATCCGGCGCGTGTACGCGATGATGGACCGGCTCCTCGAGAACGACGTGCCGGTGCTCATCGAGGGAGAGAGCGGGACGGGCAAGGAGCTCGTCGCGCGCGCGATCCACTTCAACGGGGCGCGGCAGGACAGGCCTTTCGTCGCGGTGAACTGCGGGGCGATCCCGCAGACGCTGCTCGAGAGCGAGCTCTTCGGGCACGTCCGCGGCGCGTTCACGAACGCGACGACGGACAAGAAGGGCCTCTTCGAGGCCGCGCACACGGGGACGCTCTTGCTCGACGAGATCGGCGAGCTCCCGCTCGACATGCAGGTGAAGCTCCTCCGGGTGCTGCAGAACGGCGAGGTCAAGAAGGTCGGCGCGAACCGGGAGCTGAAGGTGGACGTCCGGATCATCGCGGCGACGAACCGGAAGCTCGAGCAGGAGGTTCGCCAGGGGCGCTTCCGAGAGGACCTGTACTACCGGCTCTCCGTCGTGCCGATCCACGTGCCGGCGCTGCGCGAGCGGAAAGAGGACATCCCGCTCCTCGTGTCCCACTTCATCGAGGTCAACCGGAAGAACCGCCTCGGGCCGGTGACGGGCATCGCGAAGGAGGCGATGGCCCTGCTCCAGCGCTACAACTGGCCCGGCAACGTGCGCCAGCTCGAGATGGTGCTGAAGAACGCGAGCGTCTTCGCGGAGGGGGCGACGCTCCAGCCGCACGACTTCGAGTCCTTCCCGGACATCCTCGGGGGGGACGCGAGGACGCCGACGACGAGCTCGCTGCGCGGTAAGTCCCTCGCGGACATCGAGCGCGAGGCGATCATCGTGGCGCTGCGCGAGACCAGCGGGAACAAGAAGCGGGCCGCGGAGCAGCTCGGCATCGACCGCCGAACGCTCTACAACAAGCTCTCGGCCTACGGGATCGTGGTCGAGAAGGAGCTCAAGGTCACCTCGGCCTGAGCGCGCCTCGGCGACCGCGGCCCTGCCCCGGTGAAGAGACGTTCCGAGCGGGTTCCCGCGGTGCACGCGCCGCCACGGCGCCGTGACGAGCTCGCGAGGAGCGTTCCCGACGACCTCCTGTCTGCGTACCCGCCCTCCCCTCCGATCTCCGCGTCTCCGCGCCTGCGTGGTTACCGCGTGGGCCCGCCAACCGCACGTCGACACCACGGCTCGTGCCGTCCAGACGCCCCGAACGCGCAGCTCCCGCCGGGACCGCGTCCGACGCCCGGGCGGCTGCCTGGAGCGCATCGACGCGCCGGTGGCTCTCGGAGCCCCAAAAGCAAAGGCCCGCGAGCGTCACCACTCGAGGGCCTTGGCTGGTAGGGCGTACGGGAGTCGAACCCGTGTTACCGGCGTGAGAGGCCAGCGTCCTAGGCCACTAGACGAACGCCCCACATGGCGCCCCCCAACCCCGTCGGGTTGGGGAGACCCGCTCGACTCTCCTCGAGCGGGGTTTCTCACTTGGTAGGGCGTACGGGAGTCGAACCCGTGTTACCGGCGTGAGAGGCCAGCGTCCTAGGCCACTAGACGAACGCCCCATAAACGATGGCGCTATTCGCGCCATCGAGTGCCTGCCTTGGCTGGCACATTCTCAACTCGACGGAACATGTGAATTCGGGGACTAGGATTCGAACCTAGATAGCCAGAACCAGAATCTGGAGTCCTGCCATTGGACGATCCCCGAGCAGGGCGCGGTCCGAACCGGAGGGCCCGGCCGCGCGCGGCGAGGAAACTAAGGGAGCCTCCTCACCGTGTCAAGCACCTTCGTGGGCACGCCGTGAGGCGTTCAGCCCGCGTCGGCCCCGAACTTCTCCTTGGTCGTCGGCACCACCGACGACTTCAGCGTCGGCGCGAGCGACGGCTTGCCCTTCGTCTCCGGGGGACCCGGCGGCATCAGCTCGATGATCGACATCTGGGCGCCGTCACCGTGGCGGAGGCGCGTCTTGACGATGCGCGTGTAGCCGCCGTGGCGCTCGGCGAACCCGGGCGCGATCTCGCTGAAGAGCTTCTTGATGACGTCCTCGCTGCGGATGACGCGAGCCGCCATGCGGCGCGCGTGCAGCGAGTCCTTCTTGCCGAGGGTGACCATGCGGTCGAGAAGCCCCCGGAGCTCCTTCGCCTTGGGATCCGTCGTCGTGATCCGACCGTGCTCGAGCAGCGACGTCACCATGTTGCGCATCATCGCGTCGCGATGGCTCGTCGTCCTGCCCAGTCTGCGGCCCGCTTTCCGGTGTCGCATCGCTCGTTCTCCCGGTCGCGACTATCAGCGACCGAATCGTGGTCTTGCCTAGTTGGCCTTCGTGGCAGGCCGGTCGGGATCGAAGTTGTCGAGCTTCATGCCGAGGGTGAGCCCCATCTCCGCAAGGATCTCCTTGATCTCCTTGAGAGACTTCCGGCCGAAGTTCTTGGTCTTCAGCATCTCGGCCTCGCTCTTCTGGACGAGCTCGCCGATGTAGCGGATGTTCGCGTTCTGGAGGCAGTTCGCAGACCGGACCGAGAGCTCGAGCTCCTCCACCGTGCGGTAGAGGTTCTCGTTCACCGGCGCCTCGGCCTCCTCGCTGATCTCCTCCGGCTCGATGTCCTCATCGAAGTTGATGAAGTGCTGGACCTGATCCTTGAGGATCTTGGCCGACAGCGCCACCGCGTCCTCCGGGAGGACGGCGCCGGAGGTCCAGACCTCGAGCGTGAGCTTGTCGTAGTCGGTGCGCTGACCGACGCGGGCGTTCGTGACGCGGTAGTTGACCTTGCGGATGGGCGAGAACACCGCATCCAGCGCGATCATCCCGACCGGCCACTCCTCCTGCTTGTTCTGCTCGGCCGGGACGTAGCCCTTGCCGACGTCGACGACGAACTCGAGGTCGAGGTTGCCGCCCTCGGAGATCGTGCAGATGTGACGCTCCGGGTTCAGCACCTCGAGCGCCGAGCCGACCTGGAGGTCGCCGGCGGTCACGACGCCCGGGGTCGAGCGCGTGAAGTGGAAGGACTTCGGCCCCTCCTCGAGGAGCTTCAGCTGGACTTCCTTCAGGTTCAGGATGATGTCCGCGACGTCCTCGACGACCCCCGGCACGCTCGTGAACTCGTGGAGTGCACCCTCCATCTTCACGCCGACGATGGCGGCGCCGCGGAGCGACGACAGCAGGATCCGGCGGAGCGAGTTGCCGATCGTGATCCCGAAGCCACGCTCGAGCGGCTCGGCCACGAAGCGGCCGAAGCGATCGCTAAGCGTCTCGTGGTCGACTTCGATCTTGCGGGGACGGATGAGCCCACGCCAGTTGCGGTAATCGACACCTTGCATGGAAACCCTCGTGCTCGGTGAGCAGCAGATTGATGAGGCCGGGGGGCGATGGTCGCGGGAGGCGAATCGGGCGCTGCGCGAGGTGCGCGAGCGCCCGGAGCTCGACTCAGACGCGGCGGCGCTTCGGCGGGCGGCAGCCGTTGTGCGGGATCGGCGTCACATCGCGAATGATCGAGATGCGGAGCCCCGCGGTCTGGAGCGCCCGGAGCGCGGCCTCGCGGCCCGACCCCGGTCCCTTCACGTTGACGGACACGGTCTTCACGCCGTGCTCCATCGCCTGACGCGCGGCGTCCTCGGCGGCGAGCTGCGCGGCGAACGGCGTCGACTTGCGCGACCCCTTGAACCCGCGGCGGCCGGAGCTCGACCAGCTCAGCGCGTTCCCGCCGGCGTCCGTGATCGTCACGATCGTGTTGTTGAAGCTCGACTGGATGTGAGCCACACCGACCGGGATGTTCTTCTTGACCTTCTTGCGGCCCTGCTTGGGCTTTGCCATGGCGCAGTCCTCTTGACGTCGTCGTACGGGCCGCCACCAGAAGCGGTGGCGGCGGTTCCGTCCCGGTCGTTACTTCTTCTTCTTGATCGCCTGACGCTTCGGCCCCTTCCGGGTCCGCGCGTTGGTGTGCGTGCGCTGCCCGCGAACCGGGAGCCCACGACGGTGCCGAAGCCCGCGGTAGGCGCCGAGATCCATGAGGCGCTTGATGTTCATGGAGACGTCGCGGCGGAGGTCACCCTCGACCCGGAAGCCATCGTTGATGACCTGCCGGATACGAGCGACCTCCTGGTCGCTCAGGTCCTCGGCGCGCCGCGTCTCGTCGATGCTCGCGCGGCGGCAAATCTCCATGGAGGTGTGCTTGCCCACGCCGTAGATGTACGTGAGCGAAACCCAGATCTGCTTACGGCGCGGAAGGTCGACGCCTGCGATACGTGGCATGACTTGCTATCCTTGACGCTGCTTGTGGCGCGGGTTCTCGCAGATGACGCGGATCACGCCCCGCCGCTTGATGACCTTGCACTTCTCACACATCTTCTTGACCGAAGCGCGGACCTTCATGGTCTCTCTCCTCTTCGCCGACGCGGCGGCGGGGCTTAGTACCCGATCTCCCGGACCCACGCAAGGTCCGGGTGACGACCCCCATCAGAAAGCGATGGGGAGCTCGCTCAGGCGCGCCGCCGCGCGCGGGCTCGCGACCCACCCTGGCCGCTGAAGCCCTCGTAGTTGTGGGTGATCAGGTGGCTGTTGATCTGCTGCACCGTGTCGAGGGCCACCGCCACCACGATGAGGAGGGCCGTGCCACCGAAGTAGAACGGCACACCGAACTCCGACTGCAAGAAGGTCGGGAGCACACAGACCGCCGAGATGTAGAGCGCGCCACCGAGCGTGATCCGCGACAGGACGCGGTCGATCTCCTGGGCGGTGCGCTTGCCGGCGCGGATGCCGGGGATGAAGCCGCCGGAGCGCTTCAGGTTGTCCGCCACGTCCACCGGGTTGAAGACGACCGCGGTGTAGAAGAAGCAGAAGAACACGATGAGCGAGACATAGATGGTGTTGTAGAGCGTGTTGCCCGGCACCAGGTTCTGCTGGAGCCACTCCACCATGCCCGAGTTCGGGAAGAGCCCGGCGAGCATCTGCGGGAAGAGCAGGATCGAGCTCGCGAAGATCGGCGGGATGACGCCCGCGGTGTTCACCTTCAGCGGGAGGTACGTGTTCTGGCCGCCATACATGGTCGTCCCGACGACGCGTTTGGCGTACTGCACCCTGATCCGTCGTTGTCCTCGTTCGAAGAACACGATGGCTGCGATCACCCCGACCACGATGAGCGCGATGACGATGAGCGTCGGCGTCTGGAGCTCGCCGCCAGCGACGTCGGACAGGCTCGCCGTCTGGATGAGGGACGGGATGAGGTGCGCCACGATGCCGGCGAAGATGATGAGCGAGATGCCGTTGCCGATCCCGCGATCAGTGATCTGCTCGCCCATCCACATGAGGAGCATCGAGCCGGTCGTCAGGGTGAGCACCGTCACGAGCCGGAAGCCCCAGCTAGAGAAGAGAACGACGCCCTGGGCACCGCCGCCCTGCTTGCTCGCGCTCTCGAGGAAGACCGCGAGACCGAAGCCCTGGATCACCGCGAGGATGATCGTGCCGTAGCGGGTGTACTGGTTGATCTTCTTCTGGCCCTGATCGCCTTCCTTCTTGAGCCGCTCGAGCGCCGGGACGACGACGGTCAGGAGCTGGATGATGATGCTGGACGAGATATACGGCATCACGCCGAGGGCGAAGATGGAGAGCTGCTGCAGCGCGCCGCCCGAGAACATGGAGAACAGCCCGAGGAGACCCCCGCCGTCCTGGCTCATGAACTGGTTGAACGCGTCGCGGTTCACACCCGGGACGGCGATGAAGATGCCGACCCGGTAGATCGCGAGCATCAGCAAGGTGAAGAGGAGCCGCTTACGGATCTCCGCCACCTTGCCGAGGTTGAGCATGCTGCTAGCCACCGATCACCTCGACGCTCCCGCCCTGGGCCGTGATCTTGCCCTCGGCGGTCTTCGAGAACTTGTGGGCGCGCACCGACAGCGACTTCGTGAGCTCGCCATCGCCGAGGATCTTCACGAGGTCGGTGGGCTTGCGGATGAAGCCCCACTCGGCGAGGAGCTCCGGCGTCACCGCCGTCCCCGCGTCGAACTCGTTGAGGTCCACGATGTTGACGATCGACCACTCGGTCTTGTCGAAGGGGCGGAAGCCGCGGGCCGGGAGACGCCGGTAGATCGGCATCTGACCACCCTCGAAGCCCACCTTCTTCTTCGACGCGGCGCGGGCCTTCTGACCCTTCTGGCCGCGACCCGCCGTCTTGCCGGTCCCCGAGCCGATGCCGCGACCGACGCGCTTGCGAGCCTTACGGGAGCCCTCGACGGGGCGGAGGTTGCTGAGCTCGTTCATGACCAAAACCACCTTCGGACCAGCCGACGCGCGTGCGCGCTCCGGCCGGTGCGTCGTCGAAACAGGATCGGGCTAGCCCTTCACCTCGAGAAGGTGCGCGACCTTGCGCACCATCCCGCGGATGGCCGGCGTGTCCGGGAGCTCCCGGACGGTGTTGATGCGGCGCAGGTTCAGACCGGCGAGCACGGCGCTCTGCGCCTTGTTCGCCTTGATCGCGCTCCGCACGAGCTTCACTTCGAACGTCTTGGGCATGACCCTCGCCTCACTTCGCCGCGTGGCGCTGCTGCATGTCCTCGAGGGCGATCCCGCGACGCGACGCGAACTGCTCGGCGCCTTCCAGCTCCTGGAGGGCCGAGACGGTCGCGTGCACGACGTTGTGCGGGTTGCTCGAGCCGATGCACTTCGTCAGGATGTTGTGGATGCCGGCCGCCTCGCAGAGGGCGCGAACGGCGCCGCCAGCGATGACGCCCGTACCGGCCGAAGCCGGCTTCAGCAGCACTCGCCCGGCGCCGAAGTGCCCGAGCACCTCGTGCGGGATGGTGCCGTGGACGAGCGGGATGCGGAACATGGAGCGAATCGCCTGCTCCTTGCCCTTCCGGATCGCCTCGGGGACCTCGTTGGCCTTGCCGAGCGCCGCGCCGACGTTGCCTTCCCCATCACCCACGACGACGAGCGCCGAGAAGCTGAAGCGACGGCCGCCCTTAACGACCTTCGCCACGCGGTTGATGTGGATGACCTTGTCGATGAGGCCGGACTCTTCTTCGCGCCGGTCGTTGCGCCGATCTCGATCTCGAGAGTTCATGGAACTATCCCCGTATTGCGCTTAGAACTGGAGGCCGGCTTCGCGGGCGCCATCGGCGACAGCCGCGACGCGCCCTGTGTAGATGAACCCGTTGCGGTCGAAGACCACCTGCTCGATGTTCTTCGCCTTGCAGCGCTGGGCGAGGAGCTCACCGACCTTCTTCGAGGCGTCGGCCTTCTTGAGGTCGGTCAGCGACCCGCGGATCTCGCCCGTCTGGGTCGACGCCGACGCGAGGGTCTGACCCGTCGTGTCGTCGATGACCTGGGCGTAGATGTGCTTGTTGGAGCGGTAGACGGAGAGCCGCGGACGCTCGGGGGTGCCGAACACCTTCTTGCGGATGCCCTTCTTCCGGCGGACCCGGGCCGCCTCTTTCGGATTCTTGTACTTCATGACATCCCCCTACTACTTCGCGGCCTTACCGGCCTTGCGGCGGATCGTCTCTTCCTTGTACTTCACACCCTTGCCCTTGTAGGGCTCGGGCGGGCGGAACGAGCGCACCTTCGCGGCGGCCTGCCCCAGGACTTCCTTGTCGACGCCCTTGAGCTTGACCACCGTCTGCTTCTCGACCTCGGCCTTCACGCCGGTCGGCAGCGGGAAGATGACGGGGTGGCTCTTGCCGAGCGTGAGCACGAGCTCCTCGCCCTTGACCTCGGCGCGGTAACCGACGCCGTTGATCTCGAGCACGCGCTCGAACCCGGTCGAGACGCCCGTGACCATGTTCTGGACGAGGGTGCGGCTCAGGCCCCAGAGAGCCCGGCTCGTCCGGCTGTTGTCGCGCGGGCTGACCGTGATCGCCTGAGCGTCGGCAGCGAGGTTCACGCCCTTCAGCGTGCGCTCCACCGTGCCGAGGGGGCCCTCGACCTTCACGTGCAGCCCATTGATCGCCACCTTCACCTTCGCGGGGATGACGACCGGGAGCTTTCCGATGCGTGACATGTTCGCTGTCTCCTTGAAATCGAGGTGAACTCGCCCGAACGGTCCTACCAGACCGTGCAGATGAGCTCGCCCCCGACGTTCTCCTTGCGCGCGACATGGTCGGCGAGGAGCCCCTTGGACGTGCTCACGATGGCAATGCCGAGCCCGCTCTTCACAAACGGGATCTCTTTGACGTTCACGTACTTCCGGCGACCCGGCGTGCTGACACGCTTGATCTCGCGGATGGCGCCGTGGCCCGCGCGGTCGTACCGCAGCGCGACCTCGAGCATGTCGCGCGGCGTACCGGCGACCTGCTTCCAGTCCGCGATGTAGCCCTCGGACTTCAGGATCTCGCAGATCCCGGCCTTGGTCTTCGACGCGGTCACGGTCATGGTGGGATGGCCGGCCTGCTGGGCGTTGCGAATGCGCGTCAGGAGATCGGCGAGTGGATCGGTCATCGTCATGTGCGTTACTCCGAAAAGCTCGTCGGCCCGCTACTACTTGCGGAACGGCATCCCAAAGTAGGTAAGGAGCCGGCGCGCCTCGTCATCCGTCTGCGCGGTCGTCACGAACGTGATGTTCATGCCCTTCACCTTGTCGACCTTGTCGTAGTCGATCTCGGGGAAGACGATCTGCTCACGGATGCCCAGGGTGTAGTTCCCGCGTCCGTCGAAGCCCTTCGGCGAGACGCCGCGGAAGTCGCGCACGCGCGGGAGCGCGATATTGATGAGGCGGTCGATGAACTCGAACATCCGCTCGCGGCGGAGCGTGACCGAGACGCCGATCGGCATCCCCTCGCGCAGCTTGAAAGTCGCGATGGACTTCCGCGCGCGGGTGATGACCGGCTTCTGGCCCGTGATCTTGCCGAGCTCCTCGAGGGACGAGTCGACGATCTTCGGGTTCCGGATCGCCTCACCGAGGCCCATGTTGACCGTGACCTTGGTCAGCTTCGGCACCTTCATGAGGTTGCCGTAGCCAAAGTCAGCCTTCATGGCCGCGATGATTTCGTTCTGGTAGATGTCACCAAGGCGAGACATGGGTCCCTCTCCAACTAGTCGAGGTACTCGTCGTACTTCTTGCTGTAGCGGACCTTCTTGCCCTCGTCGTTGACGACGAAGCTGACGCGGGTCGGCTTGCCGGAAGGCGTCAGCGGCTGGAGGTTCGAGAGCTCGATGCCCGCCTCCCGCTCGATGATGCCGCCAGCCTGGTTCGACTGCGTCGGGCGGGTGTGCCGCTTGATCATGTTGAGGTGTTCGACAATCGCGCGCTTCCCGTCATGCGAGAAGCCGAGGACCTTGCCCTCTTTGCCGCGCTCTTTGCCGGCCAGCACGCGAACGGAGTCGCCTTTCTTGATGCGCTTCATGCCCATGGCTCCTAGAGCACTTCCGGCGCCAGCGACACGATCTTCATGAACCGCTTGGCGCGGAGCTCGCGCGCAACCGGCCCGAAGATACGCGTCCCGACGGGCTCGCCAGCGTTGTTGATGAGGACGGCCGCGTTCTCGTCGAAGCGGATCCGCGAGCCATCCGGGCGCGCGATCTCCTTCTTCGTGCGGACGATCACCGCCTTCATCACGTCCTTCTTCTTGACCTTGGCCTTCGGCAGCGCCTCCTTCACCGACACCACGATGATGTCGCCGATCGAGGCGTACTTCCGCTTGGACCCGCCGAGGACCTTGATGCACTGCAGACTCTTCGCGCCGGAATTGTCTGCGGCCATCAGGAACGACTGCATCTGAATCATCTGACCGACTCCTTATCGCCCACGGGCCTAGACTGAGATCAGACAGCCCGGTCGAGGATCTGCTTGACCCGCCAGCGCTTCTGGCGCGAAAGCGGACGGCACTCCTCGATGAGGACCCGGTCGCCGACGTGGCACTCGTTGGTCTCGTCGTGAGCCTTGTAGCGGCTCCGGCGGTTGATGTACTTCTTGTAGATCGGGTGCATCATGCGCCGCGTGACCTCGACCACGATGGTCTTGGACATCTTGTCGCTGGCGACGAGGCCGATGAGGGTCTTCTTGTTCGCTTGGTCGGACATGTTCTGGCCCTCGTCCTTCTCAGCTCGCGGCGGCGTCGCGCTGACGCTCGGCGAGGATAGTCTTGGCCCGCGCGAGGTCGCGCTTCGCCTTCCCGATCTTGGAGGTGTCCGACAGCTGCGCCGTCGCGTGCTGGAAGCGGACCCGGAAGAGGTCCTCCTCGAGCGTCTTCACCTTCGCCGCGAGGTCCTCGACCCCGAGGCTCTTGAGCTCTTCGGCCTTCATGCCGTCACCTCGTCGCGGCGCAGGAAGCGCGTCTTGAGCGGGAGCTTCATCGCGGCCAGCCGGAACGCCTCGCGGGCGATCGGCTCCTCGACGCCGCGCATCTCGTAGAGCACGCGGCCCGGGCGCACGACGGCGACCCACAGCTCCGGCGAGCCCTTGCCCTTACCCATTCGGGTCTCGGCAGGCTTCTTCGTGATCGGCTTGTCCGGGAAGATCCGGATCCAGACCTGGCCGCGGCGCTTGACGTGGCGGGTCATCGCGATACGACCCGCCTCGATCTGGCGCGCCGTCATCCACCCACCGGTCGTGGCCTGAAGCGCGAAGTCCCCGAAGGAGACCTCGGCGCCCCGCTGCGCGAGCCCGCGGCAGCGGCCCTTCATGGCCTTGCGGAATTTTGTTCTCTTCGGTGCGAGCATCGTCCTGGCTCCCTATCAGCCGCGCGGCGCCTAGCGGCGCTTGCGGCGCTCCTTGAGGACGTCTCCCTTGTAGACCCAGCACTGAACGCCGATGACCCCGTAGGTCGTCTTCGCGACGGCGTAGCCGTAGTCGATGTCGGCGCGGAGGGTGTGGAGCGGAACGCGGCCTTCGCGGTACCACTCACGGCGGGACATCTCGGCGCCGCCCAGACGCCCGGAGGCGTTGAGACGGATGCCCTTGGCCCCGAACTTCATGCAGGTCTGCACGGCCTTCTTCATCGCGCGGCGGAAGCTCACGCGACGCTCGAGCTGGGTCGCGACGTTCTCGGCGACCAGCTGCGCGTCGGTTTCGGCCTTCCGAACCTCGTGGATGTTCAGGTAGACCTTCGAGTCCGTCATCTTCTGGATCTGGGCCTTCAGGAGCTCCGCCCCCTGGCCCTTCTTCCCGATGATGATGCCCGGCCGCGCGGTGTGGACGTTGATCGTGCACTTCGTGGTCGAGCGCTCGATCTCCACCTTGCTCACGCCGGCGTGGCCCATCTTCGCCTTGATCTCCTCGCGGATCTTCAGATCCTCGTAGAGCCACTTGGCGTAGTTCTTCTCAGCGTACCACTTCGAGCTCCAGGTCTTGGTGGTGCCGAGGCGGAAGCCTATCGGATGGACTTTCTGACCCACGTTCGCTCTCCCTAATCGCGCTCGGCGACGACCACGGTGATGTGGCTGGTGCGCTTGTTGATGCGTGTGGCGCGCCCTTGGGCACGCGGCCGGAACCGGCGCAGCGTCGGGCCCACGTTCGCGTAGGCCTCCTTGACGTAGAGGCGGCTCGGGTCGGTGACGCCGAACTTGACGCCCGCGTTCGCCACCGCCGACGCGAGGAGCTTGTAGATGAGCTTCGCAGCCCTCTTGTCCTCGAACTTCAGCTTGGAGAGCGCGATCTCGGCGTCAGCCGTCTCGCGGATCGCGTTCAGCACCACGCGCATCTTGCGCGCGGCGGTCCGCGTGTACATGAGTGTCGCTTTGGCTTCCACCTGATGGCTCCCGAGATCCGGGCGCTCCGGCAGTCGCGCACGCAGCGTCGCGTGCGGCTACTTCCGGCGCGCCTTCTTGTCGGCAGAGTGTCCGTAGAAGGTGCGCGTGGGCGAGAACTCGCCGAGCTTGTGCCCGACCATGTTCTCGGTCACGAAGACCGGCAGGAACTTACGCCCGTTGTGGACCGCGAAGGTCATACCCACCATCTCGGGGATGATGGTCGAGCGACGGCTCCAGGTCTTGAGAACCTTCTTGTTTCCGGTCTTGGCGTTGTCGTCCACCTTCGTGAGGAGGTGGTGATCGACGAACGGACCTTTCTTGATTGAGCGCGGCACGGCGGGACCTCGCTACTTCTTGTTACGGCGGCGGACGATGAAGCGGTCCGTCGCCTTGTTGTTACGGGTCTTCTTACCCTTCGTGGGCTTGCCCCACGGGGTCACCGGGTGACGACCACCCGACGTGCGCCCCTCGCCACCACCGTGCGGGTGGTCGACCGGGTTCATCGCCACACCACGAACGTGGGGACGACGACCGAGCCAGCGGGAGCGACCGGCCTTGCCGAGCGAGACCTGCTGGTGCTCCGAGTTGCCGACGACGCCAACGGTCGCGCGGCACGTCGCGAGGACCTTGCGGACCTCGCCGGAGGGGAGGCGAATCTGGGTGTACTTCCCTTCCTTCGCCATGAGCTGCGCGGAGGCGCCGGCCCCACGAGCGAGCTGGCCACCCTTCTTGGGCTTGAGCTCGATGTTGTGGAGGATCGTGCCCTGCGGGATGTTCTCGAGCGGGAGGCAGTTGCCCGGCTTGATGTCGGCCGTGCGGCTCGAGATGACCGTGTCGCCGACCGCGAGGCCGGACGGCCACAGGATGTAGCTCTTCTCGCCGTCCACGTAGTGGAGGAGCGCGAGGCGCGCCGAGCGGTTCGGATCGTACTCGATCGCCGCCACGGTCGCCGGGATACCCACCTTGTCGCGGCGGAAGTCGACCACGCGGTACTGGCGCTTGTGTCCACCCCCGCGGTGACGCGAGGTCACCCGGCCGTTGTTGTTGCGGCCACCCGACTTCTTGAGCGGGCGGAGGAGGCTCTTCTCGGGCGCGCTCTTCGTGACTTCCTCGAAGGTCGAGGAGGTCATCCCGCGGCGCCCGGCGCTCGTCGGCTTGTAACGCTTGATACCCATGATGGATCTCCTAGGCGCCTTCGAAGAGGGCGATCTGGTCATCCGCATGGAGCGTCACGACGGCGCGCTTCCAGTTCGGCTGCTTGCCGAGCTGGCGCTTCACGCGCTTCATCTTGCCCCGCACGACGGACGTGCGGACGTCGATGACGCGCACGCCGAAGAGGCTCTCGACCGCGCTGCGGATCTCGATCTTGTTGCTGTCCCGGGCGACCTCGAAGACGTACTGGTTGTCGTCCTCGCGGAGGACGTTCGTCTTCTCGGTCACGATCGGGCGCTTGAGCACGTGGTAGAGCGACTTGGCCATCAGCCGACCCTCGCCTGCAGGCTCTCGACCGCCGACTTGCTGAGGAGCAGGTCGTCGTGACGGAGGATGTCGTAGACGTTGAGCTCGCCCACCGAGAGGTAGTGCGCCGACGCGAGGTTCTTCGTGGCGAGCTGGAGGTTCGTGTTGTCGCCGTCCACCAGCAGCGCCTTCGGCGCGGCGAACTTCGCGAGGACGTTGGCGACCGCCTTCGTCTTGATCGCGCCGAGCGCCATGTCGTCGACGACGTGGAGGCGGCCCTCCTGGGCGCGGCGCGAGAGCGCGGCGTACAGGGCGGCAGCGCGCACCTTCTTGTTGACCTTCTTCACGTACGAGCGCGGCTGCGGTCCGTGGACGACGCCGCCACCGACCCAATGCGGCGCCTTGCGGTCGCCCTGGCGGGCGCGGCCCGTGCCCTTCTGCTTCCACGCCTTCGCGCCCGTACGATTGATCTCGCTCCGGCCCTTCGTCTTGGCCGTGCCGGCGCGACGCGCGGCGAGCTGCGCGCGAACCACCTCGTGGAAGAGGTGCTCGCGAACCTCGACGTCGAAGATCTCGCTCGAGAGCTCGAGCGTACCGACCTTCTCGTGGTTCAGATTGTAGACGTCCACCACTGGCATGGTCAGAGCTCCTGAAGTCGGAGAGTCACGCAGCTGGCGCGCGCGGAGGCGGGCTCGTAGCACCGTCGTCCGCAGCATGTCAAGGTGGGAGACTCGACTCGACCTGACGTCCGAGCGCGGTCGCGCTGGCGGGGTCGAGGAAAGCGGTCCCTCTGCTGCGTGATGTCGCCTCCAGCCGGGTCGTGGTGGGACTGGCGGGAGGCCTGAGCGATGTCACCGCGTCTGCGGTGTGGTCGCCGCAACTGATCTCAGCTGCGGCTGCTGGGGCGCGAGCGGCGGGTCATCCCGCCGCTCACGCTTCAGGTCTTGATCTCGACGTCCACGCCGGCCGACAGGTCGAGCTTCATCAGCGCGTCCAGGGTAGCCTGCGTCGGCTCCAGGATGTCGAGGAGCCGCTTGTGCGTGCGGATCTCGAACTGCTCCCGGCTCTTCTTGTCGATGTGCGGCCCACGGAGCACCGTGTACCGGTTGATACGCGTCGGGAGCGGCACGGGGCCTGCGGTCCGCGCGCCAGTACGGAGGACGGTATCGATGATCTCCGTCGCCGACTGATCGAGCAGTTTGTGATCGTACGCCTTGAGGCGGATTCTGATCCTCTGAGCCATGCTGCGTCTCCGACACCTTGTTCGTCGCGCCGGGCCAGGGCCCTCGCGACGGCCGACGGGTTGTACTGGCAGCCCCTCTGCGTTGTCAACGTAGTTGTTCCGCGCTTCGGCGATTGCGGCCGGATCCTCGGAGGCTCGCGTGACCAGGACCGCGCCCGATCGCCCCTGAACCGCATGGCAGGCCGTCGCGCGACGCTACTCAGCGATCGACGGGTTCGTAGCTCGACGGCTCCATCGTGAAGAGGCCGCGTCCACCCGACATCGAGCGCAGATCAGTCGCGAAGCCCAGCATCGCCTCGAGCGGCGCCTCCGCCGCGAGCACCTGGAAGGCCGCGCGCGACTCGCTGCCCTTGATCCGCGCGCCGCGGCGGGCGAGATCGCCGACGACGCGCCCTACCGCGGGATCAGGGACCACGATCGAGACCGACACCCACGGCTCCGCCTCGAGCGGTCCCGCCGCCGCGAGCGCGCTCTCGACGGCCCGGCAGGCGACGTCGCGGAACGCGACCGGCGCGATGTCCGAGCCCTGCACGACGACGTCGATCACGTGGAGCTCTACCCCCACGACCGCGAGGACGTCCCCGCGATCGGCGCCGAGACCCGCTCGGAGTCCGGCTTCGAGCGCCTCGCGCCAGTCCGCCCGCCGCGGCAGCGGGGCGTCTAGCCGGACCACGTGTCCGAGACCGGCGGGAACCGGCGTGATCGCGACCTCGATCGCCACCCGTCCACGCGTGATCTCGGGCTCCCCGAGCTCCGCGCGGCCGCGTCCGGACGCGACGATCACGCGCCGCCGCGCGACGGTCGGGCGCCCGGTCCGGATCGTCATCCCGAGCTCGCGCGCCGCGCGCTCGACCGCGAGCTCGAGATGGAGCTCGCCCATCCCGGAGAGCGTGGCGCGCCCCGTCTCGCGATCCGTGCCCACGACGAGCGAGGGATCATCCGCGGCGAGCTCGCGGAGGAGCTCGACGAGCCGCTCGTGCGCGACGTCGTCGTAGGTCTCGAGCGCGACGACGACCACGGGCTGCGGCGCGTCGATGCGCTCGAAGGTCGCCCCGAGGTCGTCGCCGCCGAGCGTCTCGCCGGTCGCCGGTGCCGCGGCCCCGCGCGGCCAGACGAGGCCGCCGATCATCCCGGCGCCGAGGCGCGGGACCGGGTCGGCGTCCCCCGCGAAGACGGTCACGACCTCTTCCGGCCTCGCGGACACGCGCGACGGCAGGCGGCGGAGCGCCGCGCCCCGGCGGAGCTCGCCGGCGAAGACCCGCACGAAGACCAGGCGCTCGCCGCGCGGGCGGAGCTCGGTCTTGAAGACGAACGCCGCGAGATCGGCGTCGGCGAGCCCGCCGCCGGGTCCGAGGGCCTGACCCGTGGCGGCGTCGAACGTCGCGGGCAGCGGGACCTCGTCCGGCGCCGGAAGGAGGTCGACGATCGCGTCGGCGACGAGCTCTACGCCGACGCCGAAGCGCGCCACACCGTAGAGGAGGGGGAGGCACGCGCGCTCGCTCATGGCGCGCCGGATCGCGCGCTCGAACATCTCCGTGGGCGGCTCCTCGCCCGACAGCGCGAGCTCCGCGAAGGCGTCGTCGAAGCTCGCGACCGCGTCCACGATCCGCTCGATCGCGAGCGCTCGGGCGGTCGCCTCCTCCGCCGATAGTGAACGGCGTTCACAGGCCGCGCGTTGGTTCCGGACGAGCCCGTCGATCCCGTACACGCGGGCCTCGTTCCGGATCACGTCGACCAGCACGATCTCGCCCTCGGAGCGCGCGGTCAGCACCAACGGAAGCGGCTCGATGCCGAGGCGATCGCGGATCTCCTCCTCGACCCGCTCGGGCTCGAACCCATCGCGATCGAGCTTGTTGATGAACGCGATCGCGGGGATCCGCCGACGGAAGGCTTGATGCCAGACCGTCTCGGTCTGGGCCTGCACACCGTCGGGGCCGCTCACGACCAGCACGCAGCCCTCGATCACGCGCAGGCTCCGCTCGACCTCCATCGTGAAGTCGACGTGGCCCGGCGTGTCGACCACCGTGATCTCGGCGCCACGCCACCGGCACGTGATCGCGGCGCTCCCGATCGTGATGCCGCGCTCCTGCTCCTGCAGCTGCCAGTCCGTCGTCGCCGAGCCCTGATCGACCGAGCCCGGGTAGGTGATGGCGCCCGTCAGGTGGAGGAGGTTCTCCGTGAGCGTCGTCTTCCCCGCGTCGATGTGCGCGAGGATGCCGATGTTGCGGAGGGGCTGGCGTCGCATCGCGCGGAACTCCGAAGACGGCCGGCGCGCGGCGCGCCGCCAGCCCTCAAGCTAGGCCGGAATGGCCTCGGCGGCCAGCTTATCGCCGCTCGAGCGCGCGACGAGCAGGATCGTCGAGGCCCAGACGCGAAAAGGCCGGGACATGCCCGGCCTCCTCGCTCTCGTCACGCGCCCAGCGCCGTCACCGACGCGGGCCGCCCGGCACTACCAGCGGTAGTGCGCGAAGGCCTTGTTGGCCTCCGCCATGCGGTGCGTGTCGTCCTTCTTCTTCACCGCGCTGCCGCGGTTGTTCGCCGCGTCGAGGAACTCGCCGGCGAGCTGCTGGACCATGCCCTTCTCGCCGCGCGAGCGGGCGTACTGGATGATCCAGCGCATCGCGAGCGCGGTCTTGCGGGTCGGACGGACCTCGACCGGGACCTGGTAGTTCGAACCGCCGACGCGGCGCGACTTGACCTCGAGCTGCGGCTTGACGTTGTCGAGCGCCTTCTTGAAGACGCGGACCGGGTCCTCGCCGGAGCGCTCCGCGACCCTGTCGAGGGCCTCGTACACGATGCGCTCTGCGACAGCCTTCTTGCCGTCGTACATCAGCACGTTGATGAACTTGGCAACCAGGGTGTCCGAGAACTTCGGGTCCGGGTTGATCTTCCGCTTCGGAACTTCGCCTTTACGGGGCATCTCGAACCTCTCCTGAGCTTACTTGCCGCGCTTGGTGCCGTACTTGGACCGGCCGCGCTTGCGGTTCGCGACGCCCGACGCGTCGAGCGTGCCGCGGATGATGTGGTAGCGGACACCCGGGAGGTCCTTCACACGACCGCCGCGGATCAGGACCAGCGAGTGCTCCTGAAGGTTGTGCCCCTCGCCCGGGATGTAGGAGGTGACCTCCATCCCGTTCGTGAGACGAACACGCGCGATCTTGCGGAGCGCGGAGTTCGGCTTCTTCGGGGTCGACGTGTAGACACGGACGCACACACCCCGCTTCTGCGGGCAGCTCTCGAGCGCCGGCGCCGCGGTCTTGTTGCGAACCTTCTGCCGTCCCTGGCGGACGAGCTGGTTGATGGTCGGCATTCTGGACTTTCCTGTTCCTGGCGTCGGTGGCCGCTGGGCGGTCGCCGCTGGTAATTGGCCGGCGCATTCTAGGTAGGCGCCTTGCGAAGTCAAGGCTCTTTCGCAAGGCGCCCTTGATCACGTCGGCGCGGTGCCGACGCGGAGGCTCACGCCCCCGCGCGCGGCTTCACGAACTCGGGCATATCGGCGTCCGGCGTGATCCGGACACCCAGGCTCTCGTACACCGGCACGCCCGTGCCGGCCGGGATGAGCCGCCCCATCACCACGTTCTCCTTGAGACCGCGGAGGTGGTCGATCTTCCCGCGGATCGCGGCCTCGGTGAGCACCTTCGTCGTCTCCTGGAAGGAGGACGCCGACAGGAAGCTCTCCGTCGAGAGGCTCGCCTTCGTGATCCCGAGCATGATCGGCTCGGCCGTCGCCGGCTCGCCGCCACGCTTCAGCACCGCGTTGTTCTCGGACTCGAAGCGCCAGCGCTCGACCTGCTCGTTGATCAGGAAGTTCGTGTCCCCGACGTCGATGATCCGCACCCAGCGGAGCATCTGGCGCACGATCGTCTCGATGTGCTTGTCGTTGATCTTCACGCCCTGGAGCCGGTAGACCTGCTGCACCTCGTCCACGAGGTAGCGCGCGAGCTCCTTCTCGCCCTTCACGCGGAGGATGTCGTGCGGGTTCGCCGAGCCGTCCATGAGCGGCTCGCCCGAGCGCACGTAGTCGCCCTCGTGGACCGAGATGTGCTTGCCCTTCGCGATCAGGTACTCGACCGGATCGCCGATCTCCGGGGTCACGACGACCTTGCGCTTGCCCTTCGTGTCCTTGCCGAAGGAGACGATGCCGTCGATCTCGGAGATCTGCGCGACCTCCTTGGGCTTCCGGGCCTCGAAGAGCTCGGCCACGCGCGGCAGACCGCCCGTGATGTCCTTGGTCTTCGTGGTCTCGCGCGGGATCTTCGCGATCACGTCGCCGGCGTTCACCGTCGCCTTGTTGGCGACCGTGATGTTCGCGCCGACCGGCAGCATGTAGCGCGCCTGCTGCGTCTTCTTGCCGTCGGGCGAGGAGACCTTCACGGGCTTGCCGGCGTCGTCGACGATCTCGATGTAGGGGCGGAGATCGCCCTTCGACTCGGTGATCACCTTACGCGAGAGGCCGGTGACCTCGTCGACCTCCTCCTTGACCGTCGTGCCCTCCTCGATGTCGCCGAAGCGCACGTAACCCTGCGACTCGGTGACGACCGGGATGGAGAACGGGTCCCACTCCGCGACGATCTGGCCGCGCTCGACGGGGCTCCCGTCGTTCACGGTGAGGCGCGCGCCGTACACCACCGGGTGGTGCTCGCGCTCGCGCCCGCTCTCGTCGACGATCGCGAGCTCGCCGTTCCGGTTCATGACGACGAGCGTGCCGTCCGTCCGCTGCACGGTCTTCAGGTTCTTGAAGACCACCGAGCCCTCGTTGCGGATCTCGAGGTGCGACTGCTTCGTCTGCGCACGCGCGGCACCACCGACGTGGAACGTCCGCATGGTCAGCTGCGTACCCGGCTCACCGATGGACTGCGCCGCGATGACGCCGATCGCCTCGCCGATGTTGACCATCTTGCCGCGAGCGAGGTCACGCCCGTAGCAGTACATGCACACGCCGCCCTGCGTCTGGCAGGTCAGCACGCTGCGGATGATCACCGCCTCGATGCCCGAGGCGTCGATCTTGTCGATGTTCTCCTCGTTGATCTCCTCGTTCGCGTGGACGATCACCTCGTTCGACACCGGATCGATGATGTCGAAGAGCGCCACGCGGCCGAGGATGCGCTCGCCGAGCGCCTCGATGACCTCGCCACCCTCGACGAGCGGCTTGATCTCGACGCCGTCGAGCGTCGCGCAGTCGCGCTCCATCACGACCGCGTCGTTCGCGACGTCCACGAGGCGGCGGGTCAGGTACCCGGAGTTCGCCGTCTTGAGCGCCGTGTCGGCGAGGCCCTTACGGGCGCCGTGCGTCGAGATGAAGTACTGGAGCACCGAGAGACCCTCGCGGAAGTTCGCGGTGATCGGCGTCTCGATGATCTCGCCCGACGGCTTCGCCATGAGGCCGCGCATACCGGCGAGCTGCCGGATCTGCTGCGCGGAGCCGCGGGCGCCGGAGTCGGCCATCATGAAGATCGAGTTGAACGAGGACTGGCTCCGCGTCTCCTCACCGTCCGGCGAGGTCACGTTCTCGGAGCGGATGCCCTGCATCATGGCCTCGGCGATCTCCTCGCTGGCCTGCGCCCAGATGTCGATGACCTTGTTGTAGCGCTCGCCGTCGGTGATGAGACCCTCGCGGTACGAGGTCTCGATCTCGGCCACCTCGCGCTGCGCCTCGCCGAGCGAGATGCTCTTCTGCTCGGGGATGAGGAGGTCCTCGATGGAGATCGACGCACCCGAGAGCGTCGACTGGTCGTAGCCCCAGGTCCGGAGCGCGTCCGCGAGGAGCACCGTCGCCTTCGAGCCGCTCGCGCGGTACACGAGGTCGATGAGCGAGCCGAGCTCCTTCTTGCCGAGCGTCCGGTTGTAGAACTCGAACGGCACCTCCTCCGGCACGATCTCGTGCATGAGGCAGCGGCCGACGGTCGTCTCGTGGATCTCGCCGCGGATGCGGCACTTGATCTTCGCCTGGAGCGCGACCACGCCGGCGTCGAACGCCGCGCGGACCTCCTCCGGCCCGGAGAAGAGCTTGCCCTCACCGCGCGCGAACTCGCGCGGGCGGGTGAGGTAGTAGAGCCCGAGGACGATGTCCTGCGACGGGTTGATGATGGGCTTGCCGAACGCGGGCGACAGCAGGTTGTTCGTGCTCATCATGAGCACGCGCGCCTCCATCTGCGCCTCGACCGAGAGCGGGACGTGCACGGCCATCTGGTCGCCGTCGAAGTCCGCGTTGAACGCGGTGCAGACGAGCGGGTGGATCTTGATGGCCTTGCCCTCGACGAGCACCGGCTCGAACGCCTGGATGCCGAGGCGGTGGAGCGTCGGGGCGCGGTTCAGGAGCACGGGATGCTCGCGGATGACCTCCGCGAGGATGTCCCACACCTCGCTCTTCTCCTTCTCGACGAGCTTCTTCGCGCTCTTGATCGTCGTGACGTAGCCCTTCTCTTCGAGCTTGTTGTAGACGAACGGCTTGAAGAGCTCGAGCGCCATCTTCTTCGGGAGGCCGCACTGGTGGAGCTTGAGCTCCGGGCCCACGACGATGACGGAGCGACCCGAGTAGTCGACGCGCTTGCCGAGCAGGTTCTGGCGGAACCGGCCCTGCTTGCCCTTGAGGAGGTCCGAGAGGCTCTTCAGCGGGCGCTTGTTCGGCCCCTGGATGACCTTGCCGCGGCGGCCGTTGTCGAACAGGGCGTCGACGGCCTCCTGCAGCATCCGCTTCTCGTTCCGGATGATGATCTCCGGCGCGTTCAGCTCGAGGAGCCGCTTGAGGCGGTTGTTCCGGTTGATGACGCGGCGGTAGAGGTCGTTCAGGTCGCTCGTGGCGAAGCGGCCGCCATCGAGCGGGACGAGCGGGCGGAGGTCCGGCGGGAGCACCGGGAGGGTCGTGAGGACCATCCAGGCCGGCTCGTTCGGGGTGAACTCGTCGCCCGACTCCTTGAAGGCCTCGACCACGCGCAGCCGCTTCGCGATCTTCTTCCGCTTCGCCTCCGAGCGCGCCTCGCGCATCGCGGCGCGGAGCTCGGCGGCGAGGCCCTCGATGTCGATCGACTCGAGGAGCTCGCGGATCGCCTCGGCGCCCATGCCGACGTCGAGCGCGTCCTCGCCCTTCTCGGCGACGATCTCGTCGTAGGCCTCCTCGGAGAGGATCTGTCCCACCTCGAGCTCGGTCTCGCCCGGATCGAGCACGACGTACGCGACGCAGTAGAGGACCTTCTCGAGGTCCTTGAGCGAGATGTCGAGGAGGTTGCCGATGCGCGACGGCAGGCTCTTCAGGAACCAGATGTGCGCGACGGGCGTGGCGAGGTTGATGTGCCCGAGGCGGTCACGGCGGACCTTGGCCTGGATGACCTCGACGCCGCACTTCTCGCAGACGATCCCGCGGTGCTTCATGCGCTTGTACTTGCCGCAGATGCACTCGTAGTCCTTCACGGGACCGAAGATCTTCGCGCAGAAGAGACCGTCGCGCTCCGGCTTGAACGTCCGGTAGTTGATGGTCTCCGGCTTCTTCACCTCGCCGAAGGACCACTCGAGGATCTTCTTCGGCGACGCGAGCCCGATGCGGACGGAGCTAAAGCTGAGCGGATCCTTGGGCTTCTCGTAGAAGTTGAAGAAATCTTTCACTTCTGTGCCTCCCTGCGGGGGTGTGGCTCGCGTCGAGGGTTGACCCGACGGCTCCGCGAACTCGTTTTCTGCTCTTGCGACGAGCGGCTCGACCACGGCGGCGGCGCGCTGCTCTCGAACGGCCGAGCGCGCCGAACACGGCGCGGTCTGCCCCATCTGACGAGCGCCGAAGGGCGCTCTATGTAAGCACGACGCGCACAGAAGGAAGGGCCCTGCCCCCTGTGCGCGCCTCGACCTCTTGCTAGTTGCCGGCCTCGATGAGCTCCACGTCGAGGGCGAGCGCCTTGAGCTCCTTCAGGAGCACCTTGAACGACTCCGGGAGACCCGGCTCGAGGGTGTGCTCGCCCTTGACGATGGCCTCGTACACGCGCGTCCGGCCGACGACGTCGTCGCTCTTCACGGTCAGGAACTCCTGCAGACCGTACGCGGCGCCGTAAGCCTCCATCGCCCAGACCTCCATCTCGCCCAGGCGCTGGCCGCCGAACTGGGCCTTACCACCCAGCGGCTGCTGTGTCACGAGCGAGTACGGCCCGATGCTCCGGGCGTGGATCTTGTCGTCCACGAGGTGGTGGAGCTTCAGGACGTACATGACGCCGACCGTCACGTCCTCGTCGAACGCCTCACCGGTGCGGCCGTCGAAGAGCACGGTCTGACCGGAGCGGTTGCGCCCCGCCTTCTCGAGGAGGTCGCGGATCTCGGGCTCGGTCGCCCCGTCGAAGACCGGCGTCGACACGTGCACGCCGTGGCGGAGCATCCACCCGAGGCGGACGACGTCGTCGTCGCTCAGGCTGTCGACGAGCCCGAGGCTGTCCTCGTCCGAGTAGACCTCGCGGAGCATCTTCCGGACCGACTTCGCCTGCGTGTTGTCCTCGACCATGCGGCCGATGGCCTGGCCGAGGCCGAGCGCCGCCCAGCCGAGGTGCACCTCGAGGATCTGCCCCACGTTCATGCGGCTGGGCACGCCGAGCGGGTTGAGCACGACGTCGACCGGGGTGCCGTCCGGCAGGTAGGGGAGGTCCTCCTCGGGCAGGATGCGCGAGATGACGCCCTTGTTACCGTGACGGCCGGCCATCTTGTCGCCGACCTGGAGCTTCCGCTTGATGGCGACGTAGACCTTCACCATCTTGATGACGCCCGGCGGGAGCTCGTCGCCCTTCTTCAGGCGGTCGATCTTGTCCTCGATGCGCTGCTGCACCTGGGTGACCGACTGCTCGAGCTCGTCGATGATGCGCCCGATGGTCTGCTCGAGGCGCTCGCCGTCCTTGATGCGCAGGTCGCGCCAGTACTTCTGCGGGATCTTCTCGAGCTCCTCGGCGATGACGATGACGTCCTTGCCGAGCAGCACCTCGCCCGAGTCGCTCACGAGCTTCCCGGCCGTGACGGCGCCGTCGAGGAGGCGCGCGATACGGCCGTAGGCCGCCCGCCGCATGATCTTCACCTCGTCCTCGAGGTCCTTCCGGAGGCGCGCCTCGTCGGCCTGCTCGATGGCCTCGCTGCGGACGTCCTTCTCGACGCCCTTCCGCGAGAACACCTGGCACTCGATGACCGTGCCCTTGACGCCCGGCGGCATGCGCAGCGAGGTGTCGCGCACGTCGCCCGCCTTCTCGCCGAAGATCGCGCGGAGGAGCTTCTCTTCCGGCGACAGCTGGCTCTCGCCCTTCGGGGTGATCTTCCCGACGAGGATGTCGCCGGTCTTCACCTCGGCGCCGATCCGCACGATGCCGGCGTCGTCGAGGTGGGCCATGGCCTCCTCACCGACGTTCGGGATGTCGCGCGTGATCTCCTCCTTGCCGAGCTTCGTGTCGCGGGCGGTGCACTCGAACTCCTCGATGTGGATCGAGGTGTAGAGGTCCTCCTTGACCACGCGCTCGCTGATGAGGATCGAGTCCTCGAAGTTGTAGCCGCCCCAGGGCATGAAGGCCACGACCACGTTCCGGCCGAGCGCGAGCTCGCCGAGCTCGGTCGCCGGCCCGTCCGCGATGACGTCGCCCGCCTTCACCCGGTCCCCAGCGCGCACGATCGGCTTCTGGTTGATGCAGGTGTTCTGGTTCGAGCGCTGGTACTTGATGAGCCGGTAGATGTCGGGCGCCGTGTGCACGTCCGTCTCGAGCGCGTCGGGCTTCACCACGATGCGCTCGGCGTCGACGGACTCGACGACGCCGTCGTTCTTCGCGACCACGGTGACGCCGGAGTCGGCGGCGACGCGCGGCTCGAGCGACGTGCCCACGAGCGGGGCCGAGGTCCGGAGCAGCGGCACGGCCTGCCGCATCATGTTCGCGCCCATGAGCGCGCGGTTCGCGTCGTCGTTCTGGAGGAACGGCACGAGCGAGGCGGCGACCGACACGAGCTGGTTGGTGCTCACGTCCATGAGCGTGACGTCGCCCGCGGGCACCATCGCGAACTCGCCGTGGACACGGGCCGGGACGAGCTCGTCCACGAAGTTCCCGTGCTTGTCGATGTTCGCGTTCGCCTGCGCGATGACCTGGTTCTCCTCGTCGAGCGCCGTGTAGTAGCGCACGTCGCGGGTCACCTGCCGCTCCTCGACGCCGCGATACGGCGTCTCGATGAAGCCGAGGCGGTTCACGCGGGCGTAGGTCGCGAGCGACGCGATGAGGCCGATGTTCGGGCCTTCAGGCGTCTCGATCGGGCACACGCGGCCGTAGTGGGTCGTGTGGACGTCGCGCACCTCGAACCCGGCGCGGTCGCGCGTCAGACCGCCCGGCCCGAGGGC
Organism: Deltaproteobacteria bacterium; assembly: GCA_020632715.1. Lineage (GTDB taxonomy): Bacteria > Myxococcota_A > UBA9042 > PHBI01 > PHBI01 > JACKFA01. The sequence continues at coordinate 1,785,509 of JACKFA010000001.1, read as the reverse complement.
CGAGAGGCGCCGCTTGTGCGTGACCTCGGAGAGCGGGTTCGTCTGGTCCATGAACTGCGAGAGCTGGCTCGACCCGAAGTACTCCTTGACGACCGCGCTCACCGGCTTCGCGTTGATGAGGTCGTGGGGCATCAGGGTCTCGAGCTCCTGCGACATGGACATGCGCTCCTTGATGGCGCGCTCCATTCGCACGAGACCGATGCGGTACTGGTTCTCCATCAGCTCGCCGACCGCCCGCACGCGGCGGTTGCCGAGGTGATCGATGTCGTCGATCGTGTAGCCCTGCTTACCGTTCCGGAGCTCGATGAGGTACCGGACCGTCTCGATGATGTCCTCCTTCGTCAGGATGGCATCCCGAGTCTGGGGCTCCGCGTGGAGCTTGTGGTTCATCTTGACGCGCCCGACCTCGCTCAGGTCGTAGCGGCTCGCGTTGAAGAACAGGTTCTGGAAGTACGTGCGCGCCTGCTGCACCGTCGACGGGTCGCCCGGGCGGAGGCGGCGGTAGATCTCGAGGATCGCCTCGTCGGCGGTCGTGATCTTGTCGGCCTTCAGCGTGTCGCGCAGGTACGGCCCGGCGTTGAGCGGGTCGATGAAGAGGACGTCGAACTCGTCGATGCCCGCGTCCTTCAGCGCCTGGATCGTGTCGGAGTCGAGCTCGGCGTTGCAGTCGTAGAGGACCTCGCCGGTCTCGAGGTTGATCACGTCCGTCGAGAAGACCTTCCCGTACAGATCCTCCTCGGCGATCTCGATCTCCGTGATCCCCGACTCCTTCAGGCGGCGCACGTTGGCGCGACCGAGCTTCTTGCCCTTCCGGACCACGACCTCGCCGGTGTCCGGGTGGACGATGTCCTGCGAGATCTTCTGGCCCTGGATGAGCTCGTAGTCGATCTGGCGGAAGAAGCGGCCCTCCGGCGTGATGCGGATGCGCTCCGTCGCGTAGAACGTCTGCAGGAGCTCCTCGGCCGTGTAGCCGAGAGCGCGCAGGAGCACCGTCGCGTGCATCTTCCGGCGGCGGTCGATGCGCACGTAGAGGAGGTCCTTGTGATCGAACTCGAAGTCGATCCACGAGCCGCGGTACGGGATGATCCGCGCGCTGTAGAGCAGCTTGCCCGACGAGTGGGTCTTGCCCTTGTCGTGGCTGAAGAAGACGCCCGGCGAGCGATGGAGCTGGCTCACGATGACGCGCTCGGTACCGTTGATGATGAAGGTACCGTTGTCGGTCATGAGCGGGATCTCACCGAAGTAGACCTCCTGCTCCTTCACGTCGCGGATGGACTGGTTGCCGTCCTCGTCCGTGTCCCAGGTGATGAGCTGGATGCTCACCTTCACGGGCGCCGAGAACGTCATGCCGCGCTGGCGGCACTCGTCCGTGTCGTACTTCGGCGGCTCGAGGTGGTAGTTCACGAACCCCAGCTCGGCCGTCTTGTTGAAGTCCCGGATCGGGAAGACGCTCTGGAAGATCCCCTGGATGCCGACCTCCTCGCGCTTCTCGGGCGAGACGGTGGCCTGCAGGAACTTCTCGTACGAGTTCCGCTGGATGTGGATCAGATCAGGGATGTCGATGATCTTCGGAACCTTCGCGAAGTTCTTGCGGATGCGAAGATCTCTCAGGGTGCGTGCCATGGTTCCTCCTAATCGATCCAGGCGTCGCCTCGCGTACCCTGCAGAGCCAGCGACTGGGGAGCTCTGCAGCGGGAGCTCGACACGGCCGGGAGGGGGCCCGTGGAGCTCGATAGCTCGAGATACGCCCGGGGGGCGGCGCGACGTTCACGTCCACACCGCCCCCCGGAACGCTGAAGCGCTCTACTTGATCTCGACCTTGGCGCCAGCGGCCTCGATCTTGGCCTTGATGGACTCGGCCTCCTCCTTCGAGACCGCCTCCTTCAGGGTCGCGGGGGCGCCGTCGACCATGTCCTTGGCCTCCTTCAGGCCGGCGCCCGTGACCTCACGGACGGCCTTGATGACCTGGATCTTGGAGGCGCCGGCGTCCTTCAGGACGACGTCGAACTCGGTCTTCTCCTCGGCCGCCTCGGCCGGGGCCGCGCCGCCGCCGCCCGCCGGCATCGCCATCGCGACCGGAGCCGCCGCGGACACACCCCACGCCTCCTCGAGCTCCTTCACCAGGTCCGCCATCTCGATGACGGTGAGCTTGCCGAGGAAGTCCTTGACCTGCGCAATCGTGATATCAGCCATCTCAGTAATCCTTAACTCTTGGTTATCGAAGTGATTCGGTAGAAACGGGTCGTTGAACGATCGGTCCGGACGCTACTCGCCAGCGAGCTGGCGACGGCGCGCTTCGAGCACGCCCACGAAGTTCCTGGCCGGAGCGGAGAGCAGGCTCACCATGTTCCGCGGCACGCCTGCGAGCGTGCCGAGGAGCATCGCCCGCAGCTGGTCCTTCCCGGGGAGCTTGCTGATGGCGTCGACGCCCTTGGCGTCGACGGCACCGCCGCCCGAGAGGCAGCCCGCGGTGATCTTGAACTTCGGGTGGCCCTTCTGGAAGGCCACGAGCGCCGTCGCGGTGCCCGGGGCTTCGTCCAGAGTGAACGCCATCGCGAGCGGGCCCTTGAAGTGAGGCTGCAACGCCTCGAAGTTCCCGCCGCTGGTAGCGATCTTGGCCAGCGTGTTCTTCACGATCCGGACGCGGCCCTGGACCTTGCGAAGCTCCTGCCGAAGCTCAACCATTTCGTTGACTTCGAGCCCGGAGTACTCCGCAAGGACGACGAACTGAGCCCCGTCCAGGAGCCCTTTGATCCGGTCGATCTCTTCGGCTTTCTCCTGTCGGTTCATCCTTCCTCCCCGAAGGGTGACGCACCCTTCGATGCGGTTGGCTGGATGCTCGGTCGTCGTCCGGGCCGCCAATCGTTCATCCCGCGAGCGAGATGGAGAACGAGAGGCTGTATCAGGGGTCCATCGACCGCCACCGTCTCGGCAGGCCATGCCCTCTCTCGAGGGACACGATTAAGGCGTTGCCGCCACCGGCTTCATGGACGACCGGCGACCGGGTTGGACCAGCACCAGCTACTTGTTGTCGCGTGTCCGACGGAGGGTCCGTCAGGCACGGGTGGAGCAGGTCCCCACCACCCAGAGCGGTCTCGCGGGGGCGCCCCCGACGAGACCTCCCATGCTTCAGTCAGCGACCTCGGAGAGGCTCGCGACGTTGATCTTGACGCCCGGGCTCATCGTCGCCGAGAGGCTCATGGCCTTCACGTACGTGCCCTTCACCGTCGCCGGCTTGAGCTTGACGAGGCGGTCGTAGAGGGCGCGGACGTTGCCCGCGAGGTGGTCGGCCGGGAAGCTCACCTTGCCGACGCCGGCGTGCACGATGCCCGCCTTCTCGACGCGGAAGTCCACCTTGCCGCCCTTGCTGTCCTCGACGGCCTGCTTCACGTCGAACGTGACGGAGCCGGCCTTCGGGTTCGGCATGAGCCCGCGCGGGCCGAGGACGCGACCGATCTTGCCGACCGTGCCCATCATGTCCGGCGTGGCGATGGCCTTGTCGAACTCGAACCAGCCGTCCTTGATCTTGTCGACGAGGTCGTCCCCGCCCACGTAGTCGGCGCCGGCCTCCTCCGCCTCGCGGGCCTTGTCGCCCTTCGCGAAGACGAGGACGCGGACCGTCTTGCCCGTGCCGTGCGGGAGCACGACGGCGCCGCGGACCATCTGGTCGGCGTGGCGCGGGTTCACGCCGAGGCGCACCGCGACCTCGACCGTCCCGTCGAACTTCGAGTAGCTCGCCGCCTTCACCAGATCGCACGCCTCGCCGAGGTCGTAGCGCTTCTGGCTGTCGATCTTCGACTCGGCCGAACGATGCTTCTTGCCATGCTTGGGCACGTGATACCTCCTGGCAGTCCATGCGACGCCGTCACAGCGACGTCTCCTGCCGAGCCCCCGAAGGGGACGTTTTCGCTAGGGTTCCTGGTCCTCAGCCGACGATCTCGATCCCCATGCTCCGCGCCGTCCCGGCGATGGTCTTCATCGCCGTGTCGAGGTCGTAGGCATAGAGATCGGGGAGCTTCGTCTGCGCGATCTGCTTGAGCTGCTCGCTCGTGATCTTGGCGACCTTCTTCTGGTTCGGCACCGCCGAGCCCTTCTGGATGTTGGCCGCCTTCTTCAGGAGGTCGGAGGCCGGCGGGGTCTTCGTCACGAACGTGAACGAGCGGTCGGCGTAGACCGTGATCACGACCGGGATGATGGAGCCCATCTCCTTCTGGGTGCGCGCGTTGAACTCCTTGCAGAACTGCATGATGTTCACGCCGTGCTGACCCAGGGCCGGGCCGACCGGCGGCGACGGGTTCGCCTTCCCGGCCGGGACCTGCAGCTTGATGAATCCGGTAATCTTCTTGGCCATCGTCGTCTTCTCCCCGGTCGTCGGGCTCCCGCTGGCGGCATGGCGAGCTCGCCGCGGTCATCGCGCCCGTGCGCACCGCGTGTGGTTCACATCCGCTCGATCTGCATGAAGTCGAGTTCGACGGGCGTCGCGCGCCCGAAGATACTCACGAGGACGCGCACCTTCTGCTTCTGCGGCATGACCTCCTCGACCACGCCGCTGAAGTTGAGGAAGGGACCGTCGACGACGCGCACGTTGACGCCCTCTTCGAAGGTCTGCTTGGCCTTGGGGCGGACGGCGCCCTCCTCGAGCTGCGCCGTCAGCCGCGAGACCTCTCGCGGGGTCATCGGCTTCGGGTTCTTGTCGTCGCCGATGAAGCCGATGATCTTCTGGGTGTTCTTGACGAGGTTCCAGGTGTCCGCGTCGAGCACCATCTGCACGAACATGTAGCCCGGCATGAGCTTGCGCTGGGTCGTCCGCTTCGCGCCGCCGCGGAGCTCGACGACCTCCTCGGTCGGGACGAGCACCTCGCCGAACTTGTCGCTCAGACCGAAGGTCCGGATGTTCTCGACGAGCAGGGTCTTCGCGCGGGCCTCGTAGCCGGACAAGGTGCCGACCGCGTACCACTGCATCTCGTTTTCGATCGTCTCGGTCTCGGACATCGCGGGTTCGCTCCGTTTCCAGGAGATGGCGCGCTCGCCCCCGTGCAACTCGGGCGCGTCGATCAGGTGTAGACCAGCGACGAGAGCGCCGCGAAGGCGAGGTCGAGGAGCCCAAGGATGGCGGCGATCACGATGGTCGTCGCGATCACGACGATCGTCGCCTGCTTCGTCTCCTTCCAGGAGGGCCAGGTCACCTTCGTGAGCTCGTTCAGGACCTCGGTCGCGTAGCGCGAGATGCGCTCGCTGCGGCGGAGGGCGATGACGAGGGCGACCGCGCCGATCATGCCGATCAGGTTGGCCAGCCGGAAGTTGTGCCCGAGAAGCGCCATGTTGGCGCCCGTCCCGAAGAGCTCGAGGATGACGCCGATGAGCGGCGCGAACACGAGGTAAGCGACGAGGCCCAGCGCGACGAAGCTGAGATTGACGTAGCGAGCGACACTCATGCGCGGCCTGCTGCGGGAGTGGAGACCTCGCGGTCGCCACGGGTGAAGGGGCAACGGACGATTCCCTCGCGGCGGAGGGACATCGCCCATTCTTGGCGGGCCGTGTAGGATTCGAACCTACAACCCTCGGATTTGGAGTCCGATGCTCTACCGATTGGAGCTAACGACCCACACGAAAGTGGTTGGCCCCACGCCGTCCGGCGTTAGAGCCGCGAGACCATAGGGGGGGTGTATCGGGGCTGTCAAGCAAGAACAACAGCCCATCTCCCGCCCAGACCGGCGCGCCGTCCCGAGGACGGCGTCTGCGCCGGCAGGTCCCGTGATCGCGAGACTACTTGGTCTCGCGATGGAGCGTCACGCGCTGAAGGAAGGGGTTGTACTTCTTCAGCTCGAGGCGCTTCGGCGTGTTCTTCTTGTTCTTCATCGTCGAGTACCGGCTGGGCGTCTCGCCGAGGCCGCGCGCCTCCGTGCACTCGAGGGTGATGATGACGCGGTTCTTACCAGCTTTCTTGGCCATGGCCCTGCTCCGATTTCGACGACCGCCGGACCCATCCGGCGCTCTCACGCTGTGTTCGACCGGGCGCGTCCCGGTTCTCGGTCCCTGCCGCTCTTCTTCGCGCCAGGGGCCCCTCGATGCGGCGTGGCGGGGTTCCGTTCCTCGCGCACCGACCGGCGGGGCACCGTACGTAGGCGAGCCCGAGGGCTACGTCAACGATCCCGCGTCGACCGCGGTGTTTTTCGGGCGCTCATGTGGATCGGGGTGGCCCCTTCGAGCCACCCCGTTCCATCGTCTCAGCTGGCGCCGGCGGCCGCCCGGGCCGCCGTCACCGTGCGGGGGCGAGCCCCCCGCGAGGCACTACTTGATGATCTCGTCCACGACGCCGGCGCCGACGGTGCGGCCACCCTCGCGGATCGCGAAGCGGAGGCCCTTGTCCATGGCGATCGGCTGGAGGAGCGTGATCTCGAGCTGGACGTTGTCGCCCGGCATGACCATCTCGACGCCCTCGTCGAGCTTGCACGTGCCGGTCACGTCCGTCGTGCGGAAGTAGAACTGCGGGCGGTACCCGTTGAAGAACGGCGTGTGACGGCCACCCTCATCCTTGTTGAGGATGTAGGCACCGGCCTTGAAGACCGTGTGCGGGGTGATCGAGCCGGGCTTCGCGAGGACCTGGCCGCGCTCGACCTCCTCCTTCTTCACGCCGCGGAGGAGGCAGCCGACGTTGTCGCCCGCCTGCCCCTGATCGAGGAGCTTGCGGAACATCTCGACGCCGGTGCACACCGTCTTCTTGGTGTCCTTGATGCCGACGATCTCGATCTCGTCGCCGACCTTCACGATCCCGCGCTCGACGCGGCCGGTCACGACGGTGCCGCGGCCGGAGATCGAGAACACGTCCTCGATCGGCATGAGGAAGGGACGGTCGATGTCGCGCTGCGGCTCCGGGATGTACGTGTCGAGCGCCTCGACGAGGTCGAGCACGCACTTCGCGTCCGGGTGGTCCGCGCCGGGGGCCTCGAGGGCCTTGAGCGCCGAGCCGCGGATGACGGGGATGTCGTCGCCCGGGAACTCGTACTTGCTGAGGAGCTCGCGCACCTCGAGCTCGACGAGGTCGAGGAGCTCCTCGTCGTCGACCATGTCGACCTTGTTCATGAAGACCACGATGTAGGGCACGCCGACCTGACGCGCGAGCAGGATGTGCTCACGGGTCTGGGGCATCGCGCCGTCCGCCGAGCTCACGACCAGGATCGCGCCGTCCATCTGCGCCGCGCCCGTGATCATGTTCTTCACGTAGTCGGCGTGGCCGGGGCAGTCGACGTGCGCGTAGTGGCGGTTGTCGGACTCGTACTCGACGTGGGCCGTCGAGATCGTGATGCCGCGGGCCTTCTCTTCCGGCGCCTTGTCGATCTGATCGAAGGCGATGAACTTAGCGCGGCCCTTGGTGGCGAGCGTCTTCGTGATCGCCGCGGTCAGGGTCGTCTTGCCGTGGTCGACGTGGCCAATCGTACCCACGTTGACGTGCGGCTTGGTGCGAACGAACTTTTCCTTAGCCATGTCGTCTGCCTCGTTTCGTGACTCGACCCTGCCGCACTCGCGGAAGGAGCTTTTATCCGAGCTTCGCTGGGTTGTTTCTCTCGAAAGCCAGCCGTTGCCGCGCGTGCTCTGTGCGCGACATCTCGATCTCTTCTCTGTGGAGCCTGCGACGGGATTTGAACCCGTGACCTCTTCCTTACCAAGGAAGTGCTCTACCCCTGAGCTACGCAGGCGTCGACACGACGTCCGAACACGTTTCAGCGCGCCGTGACCGTACTTAGCGGGAAACGAGACTCGAACTCGCGACCCTCAGCTTGGAAGGCTGATGCTCTACCAACTGAGCTATTCCCGCGGAACATCGCGAGGGTCGGTCGAGCCGACCCTCGCGTTCGAAGTGGAGGAGGTAGGATTTGAACCTACGTAGGCTGTCGCCGGCAGATTTACAGTCTGCTCCCTTTGGCCACTCGGGCACCCCTCCGCTAGGACGCACTGCGTGCGTTGGCTGACTTTGATGTGAAAGAGCACAAGGTGCCAGCTGACGGTGGGACTTGAACCCGCAACCTGCTGATTACAAATCAGCTGCTCTGCCAGTTGAGCTACGTCAGCGCCGAAGGCGTACTGCTACCGCCAACGGGAGCCGGCTTATAAGCAGACTTCGAGCGGGTGTCAACACGGGATCTCACCCGGGTCGTCGCTTCCGCGCGCCGCGCTGGCCGGCCCCTCACGCGGGTGCGGCCCGTTGCCGCGCGACCTCCGCGAGCGCGATGCCCGCAGCGACGCTGACGTTGAGAGAGCCCACCGGACCGGCCAACGGAAACGCCGCGGCGAGGTCGCACGCCTTGCGTACGGCCGGGCGGATGCCGGTCCCCTCGGCGCCCATCACGAGCACGGTCGGCGCCCTCAGATCGAGATCCCAGAAGGTCCCGGTCGCCTCGGCGTCCGCGGCGACGCTCCAGAACCCCTGCTGACCGAGCTCGCGTAGCGCTCGCGCGAGGTTCGTGACCCGCGCGATCGGGACGTAGGCGATAGCCCCCGCGGACGCGCGCACGGCCGCGTCGTTGAGGGGGGCCGAGCGGTCCTTCGGCACGATCACGGCGCAGGCCCCGAAGGCGCCGGCCGACCGCACGATGGCCCCGAGGTTGTGGGGATCGGTGACCTGGTCGAGCGCCACCACGAGATCGCGTCCGGGTGCGGCGCGTAGATCCGCCGGGTCCAGCTGCGGCGGCGGGCGCAGATCCGCTCCGAGCGCGCTCCCGCCCCGCGATCCCGACCGCGCCTGCCGATCCGCGCCGGCGCGAGCGATCTCGACGCCGTTCGCGCGCGCGAGCTCGAGCACCCGCGCCGTCGCAGGGTCGTCCTCGCTCGCGACCAGGACGCGCGCGACGGCGCGAGGCGCGGCCTGCAACAACTCGATGATGGCGTTGGCGCCATAGATGCGACTCACCTCGCCTCCTCCTCGCCCACCACGCGGGCGCTCATCGCTACGGCCGCCGCCGCGACCTCGGCGAGGGGCACCGCGCGTGGTCCGTCCTTCGCAGCCGCCAGCACGATCTCCGCCTCGCCACGGTCGACGCCGCGGCGCCCGATCAGCACGCGGACCGGCCACCCGATGAGCTCGGCGTCGCCGAGCTTCCTGCCCGCGCGAGCCGAACGATCGTCGAGCGCGACCGGCTCACCCAGCTCCGCGATCGCGCGCGCCACGTCGGCGGCCGCGCGTGCGACCGCGCTCCCAGCCTCGTCGAGCGCGACGACGAGGATCGCGGCCGGATAGGCGAACGCCGGGAGCGCGAGCGCGGCCTCGCGCGCAGCCGCCCGAGACGCGAGGGCGCGCAGCGCCTCGAGGCCGTCCAGGGCGACCTGCTCGCACAAGAGCTCGACGCTGCCGCCGCCCTCCCCGTCCACCCGGACGCCAGCCGCCGCTGTCGACCCGCGCGCGACGCGCCACCCCGCGCCCGCCTCGAGCGCGCCGTCGCCGCAGACGCCGCAGCGGTCGCCGACCCGCGCCACGACGAGGTCGGCCGCCGCATACCCGCCGGGGAGGTCGCGCCCGAGGCGCACGCCGCGGAGGTGATGGCCCGTCCGGTTCGCGCCGGTGACGTAGGCTGTCGACGCGCTGACCCCCGTGTCGGAGAGCACGGCCGCCTCGAGCCCGAGGGGTCCCGCGAAGCCGACCTCCGCGCCCGTGGCGGCCTCGACCTCGGCCGCCGTCGCCAGCGCGAGCGCCGCCACCGGGACGTCGAGCGCGCGAGCGAGCTTCGCGGGCGAGAGCTCGCGATCACCGGCGACAAGAGCACCGATCAAGTAATCGGACCGAGCAGTCGGTGCCAGAGCGCTGTCAGCGGCAAGGCGGGAGGAGGAGGCGTGCTGAGAGCACGCTGACGACGACCAACGACGCCGATGACGGTGCGCTGGCGCCGAATGCGACGGGCGATTACTCGAGCGGTGCTCTCGCGCCCCGACGACCTCACCGCGCGCACGCCAGAGGAGCGTCTTCAAGAGCTCTCGCGGCGCGACCCCCATGAGCTCGCAGACGTCATCGACGCGTCGGCTTCCTGGCGTCGAGACGACCTCGGGCTCGCCCGCGGCGACCTCGGTGGGGCCATGGTCCGTAGGCGCGATGGGCGCGACCTCCGCCTCCGCGGCCGCCCCGCAGCGCGAGCACGCGAGGAAGGCGTATCCGCCTGCCTCGTCGACGACCACGACGCCGTCGCCGTCGGGAGCGACGACCCGCGTGACCCCGAGCCCCGCCTCGGCGATCGCCTCGCCCAGAGCGCCGAGCTCCCCGATCGGCGCGGCCGAGAGCCTCGCGATGAACCAAGCAGACCCGCGACGCACCCCGAGGCGCAGCGGCAGCTCGCGGTATGAGCGCAGATCCTGTCGCGCCATCGCGACCATGCCTTCCACCGGCTCCGAATCGTCCGGAACGATCACGGACTGCGGCGCCCCTCCGGGCATCCGAGCCGCGAGGTGGGCGAGCACGGCGTCGACCATCTCCGCCCCGAGCGGCAGGAGGCCAGGACGCCGCCGGCCGTCGCGACGCACGAGCCCGGCGTGGCTCAGGACCTCCTCACTCGTCGACGGCGCGGTGAGTGGGCCCTTCCCGGTCGGGACGTGCATCGAGGAGAGCCGGAGGATCCTCGCGTGGGTCGGGGCGCGCATCGCGCCGAAGCTATGCCGTCGCGGCCGCGGCGTCGACCGAAACGCGTCTGGCCCACAACGCGGCGAGCCCGCAGCCACCGTGGAGCGATGGCGCGGGCTCGAGTCGGCCCGTCCGTCCGCGCGAGCGCGGACGGCTGGGTCGCGAGAGGTCGCCGCGAGCGCCCAGCGACGAGCTTGGCGCTCGCGACGCCGATCAGAAGCCGAAGTCGAAGAGCCAGTAGAGACCGCGGAGGATCTCGAGGCGACCCACCGTCTGCTGCAGCAGGCTGTACTGGTAGTCGGCGTTGAGCGCGCTCAGGTTGCCGCCATACGCGGCGAGCGCCTTGTTCGCGGTCGTCACGAGACGGGCCGCCGACCAGTACGCGTGCTGCTCGTTCTCGAAGTCCGCGTCCGGCACCGCCTCACGCGGCGACACGAACGTCGTCGGGTCCTCCTCCGCCGGATCGTAGCTCGCGACGTAGGTCTTGCCCGAGAACGGGTCCGTGTACTCGACGGTCTCGAAGCCCGGCGGCAGGACGATGTCCGTGCCGTCGCCCTTCAGCCAGAGGCGGTTCCGATCGATGAACGAGCGGTCGAAGGTGCTGCTCATCCACGAGTAGCCGTAGATCGCCGCGAGCGCGGGGATGCGGTACTGCGTCGTCGGGAAGTCGTACTCGGGCTCCGGGTTCAGCGGCTTGCAGTTCGCGTAGTACGCGTCGAGCTCCTCCTTCGTGCCGAACCAGAGGCGCGGCTTCACGCTGACCGGATCGGCCTGGCAGACGTTCGCGTCCGCCGGCGTCGCCGTCGTGTTGTGCTCGATGCACCAGCCGTAGAAGTTCGGGTCACCCGTGAGGAGGCCCGACAGGAGGTTCTGCATGCGCTGCGGCCACATCGTGGCGAAGTTCATGCGGAACTTCCGCAGGTTGAAGATCTGGTCGACACCGATGGTGGTCATCGTACGCGGGTACGTCATGAACATCATGGCGGCGAGGCGATCGTAGAACGTGCCCGCGCGAGCCGGCGTGTAGAGGTAGCCCGAGAAGTCGTAGCTCGGGTACATCGGCCGCGCGCCCTGGTCCTCGCGCACCTGGAAGAGGTTGCAGTAGGTGTTGCGCCCGTTGTCCACGGCCGGCTCGTAGAACTTACGCTGCTCGTTGAAGCCGTAGTACGAGTCGTTCGGACGGCCGAAGATGTTCGCCATGTAGCTGAACAGGTCCATCATCGCGAGCGTCTGGCCGAGCCCGCCGTTGACGTCCTTGTGCCACGGCACTCCGAACTTGTTCTCCCACCAGTCCTTGTTGTTGTACCGGGCGAAGTCGTACGCCCAATGCTCGAACTGCTTGCGCCACCCGTACATGTTGTACGTGACGTTGCCCCAGTAGCTCGAGGACGGCTCGAAGAGGTCGTTGTCGCGCTTGTAGGCGCGGAACGGCCAGTACGCCTCGTAGTCCGCGAGGGAGTTCTCGACGACCTCGTAGACGTCCGTGCCCTCGTCCCAGGTCTGGCAGGTCGGCGAGGTCCAGTTGTACTCGTCCGAGCAGAACCGGAACGGCACCTCCACCACGCTCGGCTTCGTGCAGTAGAAGCCCGACGGGAACGGCTGGCAGAAGGAGCCCTCCTGACCGCACACCGACCAGTCGTAGGGGTTGTCGTGCGAGTCGCACGGCTTCGACATATCCGCCGGCTCCATCACGTCGACGAGCTTCCGCGACTCGATGTTGTCGACCGATCCGAAGACGTTCGGGTAGTTCGTGTGGTGGACCTTGCGGAGGGCGCGCGCGAGCGGCTGCTCACGACGCTGGGCGAGCGAGAACTGCGTCGGATCGCTGTCGCTCGGGTCCGCGAGGTACTGCCCCCACTGGCTGAACGCCGGCGGGTTCTCGAAGACCTCCACGAGGTTGCCGTAGCCGAGCAGGATGGCCGCGCGGTCGTACTCGCCGAGCCCCTGGAAGCGGGCGTTGAACGCGCCCGTGTACTCCATGATGGAGGTCTGCTGGTACTCGCGGAGCTTGTTCTTGACCTGGTCGTCGGTGTCCGGCGTCCAGAGCGTGTACGGCTGCCACGAGCCGTTCTCCACGCGCCCCTTCAGGTTCCAGTACTCGGGGAAGTAGTTGAGGGCGTCCGTCGACGACGCGAAGTTGTGGCGGAGGCCGACGTTGTGCCCGACCTCGTGCATCGCCACGGTCGACCAGATGCGGTCGAAGACCTCGAGGAAGACCTCCTCGCGCTTCGCCTCGATGATCGTGCGCGCCGCGATCTGGCTCGCGGAGACGCGGGCGTCCTTCGTGTCGGTGTAGAGCGCGTTCGGATCCCAGTACTGGAACTGGCTGATCTCGTTCGCGCGCCGGATCTCCTTCCGGAGCTGGTCGAGGAGGGCGCCCGCGCTGCACGGCGTCATGCAGTAGTTGCCCTGCACCTCGCCCTGGTCGAGGAACTGGCAGACCTGGTTGGCGCCGCAGACGTTCGGGTTGGACGTGCAGGAGACGCCGGGCTCGTTGAAGGCCTTGAAGTCGAAGACGTAGTCCGCGCCGGCGTCCATCTGCGCCTTGAGGCCCGTGCAGACGGCGGTGTCGTACGCGAACTTGTACTCGAGCGCGAGACCGCGGAACGAGTCGTCGAAGAACTCCTTCATGCAGATCGCGTGCTGCCCGCGCTCCATGTCCTGCTTCATCTTCCAGGTCAGGATCGAGTCGCTGCCGAGCTTCGCCGGGTGGACGATGCTCTCGAGGAAGCGCCCGCCGTCACCCTTCGAGAAGTCCTGGTCGAGCGACGTGATCGGCATGCCGACGACGGCCGCCATGTCGGCGTTCATCCAGAGCGGATCGAACTGGTTCGTGCCGAGGAGGCGGTTCATGCGCGCGGTGGCGATGTCCGTGTCGACCTCCTCGAACCCGTTCGTGCTGATCTCGGTCGCGATCTCCGGCGACAGCGCCATGTCGGCCATCGCGGCGGCCTCGGTGAGGGGCGCGCCGAAGATGCCGCCGGCCGCCATCCCGACGTGCGGGAGCGCCTGCGTGCCCTGGAGCGCCTTCGCGCCGATCGCCGTCGTGATGTGACGGGCCTGGGTGATGTCCTGGAAGTTCTGGACGCCGGCCTCGTACTCGATCATGTCCACCGCGGTGCGCGCGCCCTGGCGCATGTTCGCCGTGTAGTTGAAGGCGTTCGCGTGGATGGTCTCACCGGTGATCGGGTCCGAGTTCATCGGGCCGTAGCCGTAGAGGCCGTACTGGACCGGGTCGTTGACGCTCGCGAGGAGGTTGTAGCGGAGGTCGCCGAAGTACTTCGGCTGGTCCATGTCCTTGCAGTACTGCGGGTCCGTCGACGCGAGGCGCGCGTTCGGATCGGCCGCCTTCGCGGCGTCCGCCTCGGCCTGGCTGTTCTCGCACAGCACGAACATGCGGCCGTTGTACTGCCGGCCCATGCGCGCCTCGACGGTCTCCATCAGCGGCTCGTTCCACTGATCGGCGAGGTCGATGGCGCCGTTGATGAGCTCGCGCGGGAAGTTCTCCGAGAGGTAGTAGACGACCGGGTTCGGCTCCATCGCCCCGTAGTTCAGCGTGCCGTCCGCGTTCTTCACGTACTCCTTCCAGATGCGGAAGCGACGGATGTTGCGGATGGTGTCGCTGAAGGTCTGCCCGAAGAGCTCGTCGTTCTTCGACCGCTCGGAGCGGTAGAAGCCGAACTTGTTGAGCATGTTGTCGTCGTACTGCATCGGCACGTACGTGTTGTCGTCGCGCACCTTCATGAACGACTGCCGGATGTGCACCTCCTCCTCGTCACACTCGGAGTAGGAGCCCATGTACGTCGCGTAGAAGAGGCACTGCGGGACCCAGCCGTAGCCGGCATACCAGATCCGCGGGGCCTCCATGAAGCCGCGCACCACGAAGTCGAGGTACTTGCCGTCCTCGGCGACCCGCAGCTGCAGGCCGTCGGCCGCCTCCTCGCCCTCGTAGATCGTCGTGTCCTGCGACCCGAAGTCGATATCACCGAAGTTCATCGTGCTGTTCGCGCCGAAGTCCACGCGCATGTAGTCGCGCTGGTACCAGTACTTCTCGCTCCCGTCCTCCACGCGGACGTTGGACTCCTTGCCCGTGAGCGGGTTGTAGGACTTCCGCACGTCGTAGTGGCCCTCGATCGCGTAGCGCTTGAGCGGCGCCGACCGGAAGACGTAGCGCGTCACGGTGTGGACCGTGCCGTCGGGGAGCGTCTTCTGGTACGTGACGGGGTTGCCGTCCTTGTCGAGGAGCGGGGTGTCCGTGTCGCCCTTGATGCCCTGCGACTCGATCCCCTCCACGAACTCGTAGGTCCGGTAGAAGTAGAGGTTGCTCTTCTCGATCTCCCACACGCCGCGGTCGAGGTTGCCCTGGAGGCCAGGGAACACCGAGTGCGACGCGTAGGGCGCCCGGAGCACCGTACCGAGCGCGTACCACTCGCCGTCGAGGTCGGACTTCTTGATGAGGTCCGGCTGGACGCGGTCGATCTGCTCGGGGTCGGCGCAGCCGGACACCCCGGACAGGCCAGCCGCGAGGAGCACGACCGACGAGAACGTGAGAATCCGCTTCATCATGGTGTTGTCTCGCATTGGTCGTATCCTCCTAGAAGCCCAGCGTGCTGGTCCCGTAGAAGTGGTTCAGCTGGCGGAGCACGTCGAGGACGTCGCGGACGTCTCCGAGCTCGCGCTGCAGCTTGCCCTTCCGAACGGGGTCGGTCTCGAGCTTCCAGTCATCGGCCAGGTCCTGCGCCTTCACGATGAGCTCGGCAGCCGCGTCGACCTTGGCCTCGCCAAAGGCGCCGTAGTTCGAGCCGTACGCGATGTACGTCTTGCCGCCGATCGGATCCTGGAAACGGAACTGCTGGAGCTGCGCCGACGCGCCGTCCGCGAACTGGGTGGCCTCGCCCTCGAGGAACACGGCCATCCGGTCGATGAACTGCGGGTCGAAGCCCGCCGGCAGGAACGCGAGGCCGTAGAGCGCCGCGTAGAGCTTCAGCGTGAAGTTGTTGAGGGTCGGCTCGACGGGCGTGTCCTGGAGACGCGTCCGCGAGATGCTCGGCGGGACGTACTTCCCGTTCGTCAGGCGACCCGCGTAGAAGTCGAGGTCTCCGGAGACGAGGCCGCCGAGGAAGTTGTTGAGCTTCTGCGAGAACACGGTGTTGAACCCGATGGAGGTCCCGACGCCGATGTTCAGCTGCTCGCCGACCGCGGTGTCCGCGAAGTAGGCGGTCGAGTCCGTGAGCGTCACGAGCGCGGCCAGCTTCTCCCAGAAGCTCCCGAACCAGAGCGGGTGCTCCCAGTAGTTGTAGCCGAGGTCGCTCCCGTACTGCGTGTACGGGAAGCGGCCGACGCCGAAGGGCACGTTGAACGCGCTGCCCGGGGCGTCCTCGCGGAGGCTCACGTTGGTGTAGACGTCGTTGTCGGCGTCGTAGGCGTAGGAGCCCGGCGCCGGCGAGGCCAGGACGTCGGTCAGGCGGTCGAACGCGTCGAGCGCCGACTGCTCCATGACGCGGCCGCCGAGCGGCATGTCCTTCCACTCCTGGTACCAGGAGTAGCGGAAGATGAGGATGTCGTAGAACCCGAAGTACATGCCCACGTCGCCGAGGACGCGCAGGTAGCGGTCCATGAGGCGGCTGTAGTAGCCGAGCGGGTTTCCGTACATGCCGTAGAACAGGCGCTCACGCTTGAACGCGTCGAAGATGTAGTACTGCTCGAGCATGTCGGTGGCGCCGGCCGCCATCTCGCCCATGTCGATGCCCTGGTCGAAGTAGTAGCAGCCCATGTTGCCGCGGTACTCGTCCGAGCAGTACGCGTAGGGGACCTGCATGTACGCGACGTCGAGGTACTCGCGCACGTCGTTGACCGACATCTCCTCCTGGAACTTGACCTGGTCGTACGGCACCGGGACGCGGTCGAGGTTCTCCTCCACGCCGATGTAGTTCGAGAGGTAGTTGAAGGGGTGGAAGAAGCCGGTGCCGCGGGTCGGCCAGCTGCGCGACTGGTTGTAGAAGGAGTAGTTCGCCGGCGTGCTGCCCGTGACCTGCGCCGCGTTCTCGATGCGCGCCTTCACCCGGTCGGTGTTGACGTAGGTGTCGACGAGGCGGCCGTAGCCGAAGCGGATCGCGGCGTAGTCGTACTTGCCGAGACCGTGGATGTCGCTGTTGATGCGACCGCCGTAGTCCATGACCGTCGAGTACTGGTACTCCGTGCGCTTGTTCGCCTTCTCGTAGTCCGTCAGGAACGCGCGCGGGACGAGCTGCGGGCGCGGGCTGTAGCACTTGTTCTCGTGGCAGACGTTGCCGTCGCCGCACTGACGCGACGCCGTGCAGGGCGTCGTGTTCGGCACCGGCATCGAGCAGGTGCCGGTCGGCACGAGCGCCGACGTGCCGTCCGCCGCGGGCGCCGAGCAGAACCCGGCGTTGCAGAGCGTGCCGGCGAGGCAGTCACCGTCGGCCGAGCACGCCTGGATGGCGCACGTCTCGTTGTTGATGTCGTCGCACCACGAGTCCGACTGGCAGAGGATGAGCTCGCGCTCGCGGATCTGGTAGTACTCGTCGCGGAAGTTGAAGACGTCCGTCGAGCCCGAGAAGTTGTGGCGGAGGCCCATCGTGTGGCCGACCTCGTGCTCGAGGACGCCCGTCAGGATGCGCTTGCCGATCTCGAGCCGGACCTGCTCGTCGGTCCAACCCTGGTCGTCCTGGAGCGCCTTCATCTCCTTCGCGAGGCCGAAGAGGGCGTCGTCGACGAAGTCCGCCATGAAGAGGTTGTTCTTCGAGAACGTGAGGAGGCGCTGCCGCTCCTGCTCGACCGCGTACTTCGTCGACCAGGCGGTCGGGGAGAGGGCGTCGTGCAGCTCACCCGCCGACATGGTGTGGTCCGGATCCACGAGCTCCGCGGCCTTCATGATCTCGTCGTTCATCGCGAGATCCTCGATCCACGTGCCCTTGATCTTCCCGAGGCGGTTGTGGAAGTACGACGCGTCGACCTTCGGGAGGAGCGTCTCCACCGTGCTCTTGTAGTACTGCGGGTTCCGCAGGAACTCGGTGATCTCGGGGAAGTCGTAGTCGTGCGGCTGCTTGTGCGGCGCCCTCAGGCCCATCATCTCGGCCCGCGCGAACGCCGGGTCGAGCTGGTCCTGCGGCGTGCCGATGGCGGCGTTCGGGTCGAGGTCGAAGCCCGCCGACGGGGCCCCCGGCGTGGCCGACGGCTGCTTCGCGGACTTGAGCGCCCCGAAGACCGAGTCGGTCTCGGCGTTCTCCTCCTCCGCCTTCGTGGTGAGGTACTCGCGGATCCACTTGCCGGTGATGACGTCGTCGGAGCCGAGGTCGCCGTTGACGAGGTCGAGGAGGTCCTTCGCGTACTGCGCGTAGGTGTGCATCGCGCCGCCGTAGATGTTGGCGTTCGCGTTCAGCACCTGACCCGAGTCGGGATCGGCCTGCATCGGGCCGTAGCCGAGCGGGCCGCTGCGCTGCGGCTCGTTGATCCAGTAGAAGAAGGAGTAGCGGTTGTCGCCGCCCTTCTTGGCGAGCTCCGGGTGCGGCACGAGCGTCGCGTCACCGCAGGGGTTGTAGCCGTTCGTCTGCGTGTAGCGGGCGTCGCCGAGGTGAGCCATGCGCTCGTCGGCGTTGGCGAACGTCTCGGAGGCGGCGACCGCGTCGAACTTGTTCTCGCAGATGACGAACATCTCGGGCAGCTCGCTCTTGATCTGCCGCACGCGGTCGCGGTCGGCGTCCGTGAGCGTCTGGGGCCAGCCGACGCAGTAGCCGAGCGTGTCGGAGTGGTAGCAGGTCACGTCGCCGCGCGAGCCGCCGACCGTGACGGTGGCGCGCTGGACGGAGCCCGCGCTCGAGACGTACTCGGTCGCGCCACGGTACTCGACGTTGTCGCCGTGCTTGATCCCGGCGACCGCGAAGTCGAGGCCCGCCTGGCCGTTCGCCGCGTGGACGAAGCGGATGCCGCGCTGCGACTGGTTGAAGCTCGCGCCGGCGACGACGATGTCCGTGCCGTTGTAGATGACGAGGTAGTGCGAGTTCGCGACGATGTCGGCGCTCGTCGTGGCGACCGTGCTGCCGCCCGAGGTGACCGAGATCTCGACGCCCGAGCCCGCCTCCGCGGCCGCCATGAAGTTGGCCGTCGCCGGATCGATCGGGTCGAGGTCCATCGAGGCGTCGAACTGTCCGCCGGCGATGGGCGTGCCGTTCACGACCGCGCCGAGGCTGCCGGCGCTCGGCGCGAGGTTGACGAAGCGGACCCACGCGAAGCCGGAGGGGAGCGCCGAGCGGACGCTCGCCGGGAAGTTGTCGTGCGTCGTCATCGTGGCGTCGCCGCCGTAGACGATGGTCGAGCCGTGGAGCGTCTGCGTCGTGAGCCGCTTCAGGACGGCCTGGCCGCCCTCCTGGCACACGCCGCCCGAGCACGTCTGGCCCGACGCGCAGGGCGCCGAGGCGCTACAGGCCCGCGTGACCGCGCAGAAGCCCGCGTCGCAGGTGCCGGCGCCGCAGTCCGAGTTGGCGTGGCACGGCACGCCGTTGTCGATGACCGAGACCTGCTCGTCGACGAGCACGTTGGTGAGACCGTGCGTGCAGTCCGAGTGCGTCTCGCAGGTGCGCGTCGTCTCGATGCCGCGATCCTCGTAGAAGTACATCCAGGCGACGGCCTCCTTGAAGACGTCGCTCCAGTGGTCCGCCGTCTCGTACGCCGACTCGAGGTAGTCGGGGTGCCAGTCCTCGTTGAGGTGGTAGATGATCGGCCGGAGCCCGCGCTGGCGGTACGGCTTCGCCACCGGGATGGCGCAGTAGCCGTCACCGAACCAGGTGTCCTCCTTCTGGCAGCGCTGCCCCGCGTCGCGGTCGCAGTCCTTGTCGACGAAGCAGCTGACGGTCATCTCCTGGCCGTTGGCGTCGAGCGGCTTCTTGAAGTCGTAGGTGTTGAGCCAGAGGTTCCAGCGGTTCGCGAACGCCACCGAGCCCTTGTAGGAGGGGCCCCAGTCCTGGTCGTAGAAGGGGCGCTCCGTCGCGAAGAAGCCGAAGCGGTCCTGGTGCTCGTCGTTGTGGTAGCGGATCGGCTCGTAATCGCGGCGCGGGTCGAGGCGGCGGAACGAGTGCCGCACCTTCACCTCGGCCTTGGCGCAGTCGTACGGCGACAGCCCGAAGATCGAGCAGCGGCTCTGGCCCACCGACTCGGCGTTCGTGCGAACGACGAAGTCGAAGTAGCCGCCGTCGTAGTCGAGCGTCAGCTCGTCCGGGTTCCCCGGCTTCTCCTCGCCGACGTAGTAGCTGTCGGAGCCGACGCCGCCACGGAGGCCGAAGAAGAAGTCACCGATGCCCTGCTTCGCCCAGCTCACCCGCACGTAGTCGCGCTCGTACCACGGGCGGTCGGAGGTGTTCTCGACGACCTCGTTCGACTGCGCGCCGTTGTAGGAGTTGTAGCTGCGCTGCACGTCGAAGTGGCTCTCGATCGGCCAGCGCGCGACGGGCGGCCCGAGGTACATCTCGACGAACTCGTCGCGATGCTTCGGATCCCAGTACTTGCGGAGCTTGTGGACCTTCCAGTCCGCCTCCGAGCCCTGGATCGACTCCGTCACCGGGTAGGCGACGAGCCAGTTCTCCTGGAGCTCGAACACCACCTTGCGCGTCCCGCCGAGGAACGGCTGCTCGCCGACGAAGCTGATGGCCGAGCTGAACGGCACGTCGACCGTGGTCTCGGAGTACA
This sequence comes from Deltaproteobacteria bacterium, assembly GCA_020632715.1. Lineage (GTDB taxonomy): Bacteria > Myxococcota_A > UBA9042 > PHBI01 > PHBI01 > JACKFA01. Next base: position 1,765,204 of record JACKFA010000001.1, on the reverse strand, counting down.
GCCACACGCCTTCGAACAGGCGCTTGTCGATCTTGTCGGAGTTCGTGCGGTCGACGAGACCGACGTCTTCGACGCAGCTACCGGCGAACGTGGCCATCGCGAGGGCCACGACCGCGAGCAGGCGTCGTGCAGGGGGCGACCAGGAACCAAGCTTCATTTTGGGGACCTCCGGATGAAGCGACGAAAAGGGCAAGGGCCAGGGCAAGGTGGGCGTGGCCGAGTCGGTCGGCCGCGCTCGAGGTTCAGAGCGTGCCGGTCAACGAGAAGTTGAGGGACGTGATGTTGTCGGACGCGCGGGAGAAGTCGAAGATGACGAGGTCGTTGCCTTGCTCGCCGAAGGGCTGCGTGGTCCCCGTGACGAGGGACACACCGACGGTGAGTTGCTTCAGGACGTCATACGAGAGCTCGAGTGACGAGATGAGGCGGTCCGTCTGGGACCGGCCCGAGGTCGCGTGCTCGCTGGAAAGACCGTCGACCTCGAAGGAGCGCGTTCCGAACGTGTTGTAGATGGTCACGCCGAGGCCGAGGTTCAAACCCTCGACGATCTCCCAAGTAACCGAGAGCCCGTTCTGGACGTAGAAACTGCTCGAGCCCGAGCCCGGCAGGTACACCTCGGCGCCGCGCCGCTCGCTCTCGTACCCCTGGTCGGGGTTGTCCTCGCGGCCCTGCCGGCACTCGGCGGGGTCGTCGAAGTCGTCGCAGTTCACGGTCGAGCTCGCCGTCGTGTTGAAGTACTTCCCGAAGCCGAGGGTGTAGGCGAACGTCACCGGCCCGACCGGGAGGCGCGCCGACAGGCTCGGCGCGAGCGTGAAGAGGCGGTTCTGGAACTGGCTCGCGAGCGACGTCGGCAGCGACAGCGTGAGCGCCCCCGAGAGCGTGAAGCCCGAGTCGTCGTGCTTCCAGATGCGGCCGTGCGCCAGCGTGAAGGCGAGGTCCGACATCAGGAACTCGTTCTCCGGGAGCGGCGTCGCGTAGTCGAGCACGTTGTACCAGACCACCGAGAAGCCGGCGCGGATCGAGAGGTCCTTCGCGAGCTTGTACGAGAAGCTCGGGACGAACGCGGTCGTCACGGAGGACTGGCGCTGCGGCTCGCTGACGAACGTACCGAGGCCGATCGAGGTCTCGACCGTGAGGGACGCCGACCAGTCCTTGCCAGACGCTGGCGTCTCCCCGGTGACCGTGTCCGTCGACGTGACCGTCGCGGCGCCCGCCGCCGGCGAGCCCTCGGGCTCCGGGGTCGCGGCCGGGGTCGGCGGGTCGACGAGGACGTCGGTCGGATCCGCGGCGATCGCCGGGGAGGCCGCGAGGCAGAGCGCCGCGCCCACCGAGGCGATGCGCGCCGAAATGAGGAGTCGAGCTCTCGCGTTCTTCAAGTCTGGGCTCCCTGTCGCCGATTCTTCGCCCTGGGGTGAAGCGGACGGCCTATAGCGGTCCCTGTGACGATGTGTCAAGGCTCCGCCATGCGCTACGTGGCGGTCGCGCCTGTCGGCAGCGGTCGCCTCGTCGTTGTCGATTTGATGCGGCGTCCCCTCTCGGGGTCGAGGGCGCACTATGCGCGAAGCGGAGCGCCTTCGACAAGGTTCGATATCGCGCGCAAGCAGCCGATACAATTGGTTTCCTTACCTCGTTCTCGTTAAAGAACCGGGTTCGTCGCGCGGGACGGGGCGAAGGAGCCTCGCGGCCCGGCGTCCTTGCCGCCTGCGCGGCGGGTGATTAGAGTCCCGAGCCGCCTCGCCCGAACCTCCGCGAGGCGTCGAGAGGCTCCCATCAGTCATCAGGTCTCAGGCAACCTCAGCGGCCTCAAGGCAGCCCAGAAGCATGCGCTCGAGCGCATCTTCCGGCGCAGCGTCCCGAGCGACGAGGTCGTCACGACCGAGCTCGCGAACTTCATGGCCGCGATCTCGCAGGAGCTGCGCCGCCAGGTCGGCGTGATCCTCGACCGCCGTGGGCAGGTGCAGCACGTCATCGTCGGCGACAGCGACAAGCTCGTGCTCCCCGACCTCGGGCGCCAGCGCGCCGGGCGCAGCCGGTTCCGCGGTGTCCGCCTCGTGCACACCCACGTCCTCGGCGAGCCCCTCTCGCGCGACGACCTCACGGACCTGAGCCTGCTCCAGCTCGACCTCATCGGGGTCCTCCAGATCGCCACCGACGGTCGCGCCGCCTCCATCGAGGTCGCGCACCTGATCCCGCCCACCCCGACGGGCGAGGTCTGGGAGGTCCTCCCGCCGACCGACGTCGCCGCGCTCGACCTCGACTTCGACGGCTTCATCACCGACCTCGAGGACCAGTTCGCGGAGACCCAGCGCGTCGTCGAGTCGCGCGAGGGCGAGGTCCGGGCCATCGCCGTCCACGTGACGAGCGAGCCGACCGACGCCTCCTCCGTGCAGCGCTCCCTCGACGAGCTCCGCGAGCTCGCCCGCACGGCCGGCGTCTCCATCGTCGACACGCTCGTCCAGCGCCGACGGGAGCCCGACCCGCGCTACGTCATCGGCCGCGGCAAGCTCGAGGAGCTCGTGCTCGACACGATGCACCACGACGCGGACCTCGTGATCTTCGACCAGGACCTCTCCCCGTCGCAGGTCCGCAGCATCGGCGACGCCGTCGAGCTCAAGGTCATCGACCGGAGCCAGCTCATCCTCGACATCTTCGCCCAGCGCGCCACGAGCGGCGCCGGCAAGCTCCAGGTCGAGCTCGCGCAGCTGAAGTACCTCCTCCCGCGCCTCTCCGGCCGCAACACGGCGCTGTCGCGCCTCACGGGCGGCATCGGCGGCCGCGGCCCCGGCGAGACGAAGCTCGAGATCGATCGCCGCCGCGCGAAGGACCGTATCACGGCGCTCCAGCGCCGGATCGAGGAGCTGTCGAAGCAGCGCGCGAACCGCCGCCGCCGCCGCCAGGAAGGCACGGCCCCCGTGATCGCCATCGTCGGCTACACGAACGCGGGCAAGTCGACGCTCCTGAACGCGCTCACCAACAGCGACGTCCTCGCCGAGGACAAGCTCTTCGCGACGCTCGATCCCACGACGCGCCGCCTCCGCTTCCCGAACGAGGTGGAGATCGTCCTGACCGACACGGTCGGCTTCATCCGCGACCTCCCCGAGGACCTCGTGGCCGCCTTCAAGGCCACGCTCGAGGAGCTGACCGAGGCCGACTTCCTGCTCCACGTCGTCGACGTCTCGACCGAGGGCTGGGACGAGCGCATGGCCGCCGTCGAGCGCATCCTCCACGAGCTCGGCGCCGACGAGAAGCCGCGGATCCTCGTCTTCAACAAGATGGACCGCGCCCCCGAGAACGCCGCGAACCTCGCCCGCGCGCGCGGCGCCATCCCCGTGAGCGCCCTCGAGCGCGCCTCGCTGCGCCCGCTCACCGACGTCATGATGGCCGAGGCCGCCCGCCTCGGCGCGCAGCAGCCCGCCTACCGTCGCCTCTGGTAGCGCTCCCCGCGGGCCTCATCGCTCCGCGAGCAGCTCGCGGCGACGCCCGTGCGGTTCTGCGAGCCCTCCCCGCGTCGCGAGGAGCAGACCACGCTGACGCGGAGGCGACGGCCGCGACTCAGGGGGTCCCGGGCGCTGGGGCAGGCGCCTCCGCGGGCGCACCGCCCGGCGCCGGCGCCTCGGCTGGTGCCTCGCCGCCCGGCGCAGGAGCGCCCCCCGGCGCCGCGGGCGCGGCCCCGTCCTTGGGGGCCTCGGGAGGCGCCGGCGGCGGCGCCTTCTGCTCCTCGAGCCAGCCCTGGTAGTCCTTCTCGACCTCCTGCTTGTACGCGTCCCCCGTGAGCGCGAGCTTGAAGGTGATGCTGAGCCGGCGCTGCGACGCCTGCTCGTCGGTGTACTTCCCGGCGGCCTTGTCCTTGTCGACCTCGTCGAGGAGGTCGAGGCCGTCGAGCGCGTTCTGCGCGAGCTTCCCGAGGGTCAGCTCCTCACCGAGGAAGTCGTCGATGGAGGGATCGTCGGGCGTGCCCGCCTTCGCCGCGAGGGCCTTCAGGTCCGCGCGCGCCTCGGTCGCGTGGTTCGCCTTGAGGCACACGATGGCGATCGACTTCTGGATCCGGTTGCCGTTCTGCAAGACCGGCATGAGCTTCGCGTTCGCCTCCTTCTCGAGGCCGAGGTCGTGGAGGTCGAGGCAGAGGTCCATCGTGGACTTCGCGGGGTCCTCCTGCCCCTCCTTGTACTTCCCGTCGTCCTTGAACGACGCCATGATGATGTCGAGGTTCTCGGTGCCCGAGAGGTGCACGAGGTTCAGCGCGCCGAGCCAGCGATCGGCGACCACGTCGCCCGCCATCAGCTTCTTCAGCTGCTCGTCGACGAGCTTGTGGTCCTTCTTCATGCCGGGGAGGCCCATCATCTCGACCGCCACGTTGAACGCGCCGGCGCGGATCTCGTCGTCGAGCGACTCGTTCAGGTACATCTCGAGCAGGTAGGCGGCCGCCGCGGGGCTCTCCGAGGAGCGCAGCGCGTCGAGCTGATAGCCCTGCGCGCCGACCGAGGCGTGCAGCTTGCGCATCCCCTTCAGGAGCAGGTCCGTCGCCACGGGATCCTTCGCGGCGCCGAGGAAGCGCGCCATCTTGTCGACCGCGAAGCCGTTCGCGATGAGGATCCCGGCCGTGTTCCAGCCGTAGTGCCCGAGCGCCTCGATCTGCCCCACATAGATGCGCGACTGGATCTTCTGCTGGACCTCCTCCGACGGCGAGTCCCACGTCACGTCCGCGAACGCCCACTCGGCGACCGACTTCTTGACGTGCTCGAAGACCTCCTTGTCGAGGAGGGTCTCCATCGACATCAGCGTGTCCTTCGCGTCGTACTGGGCGGCCGACTTGTTCTCGACGTGCTTGAGGAGCTGGTCCGCGAGGCGCCGGGAGACGGTGTCGCGGTCGGCGTCGTCGACGATGGCGTCGAGCATGCCGCGCACGCGCAGCGGGAAGCCCTTCTCGACGACCACCTCGAGCGCGCGCACGCGCGTGTCCATCGGCTGCTTCGGATCGGCGACGACCTCCTTGATGCGGGCGAGCCCGAGGTCGTTGTTCGTCCACTTCATCAGGTCACTCTCGGTGACCGTCGAGTCGCACGCCGGCACCGCCAGCGCCACGATGACCAGCGCGCCGGCCAGCCGGCGGAGGATCCTCGCGGCGGCCGTGCCGCCCGTGACGTGCTTCTCCACGTTGTCGTGCATCGCGTTCCCCTGGCTCGAGCGAGCCGCCCACAGACCGCCGGGATCATCGGTTGGGTCCCCGGAAAGGTCAAGGAAGCCCCGTAGAAGCGGCTCCGGTCCGTACCGACCGTCCGGCACCGCTCTAGGTCGGCGCTCGGCGCCCGGTCCTGAAGATCGTATGCTCCCGTCGCGCGTAGAACGGTGATACCTTGCGGCGCGGGAGGCCCGATGGGACACGACTCACACGAGGACAGCTGGTTCGACGGCGGCGGTTTCGACGACATGCCGGGCCACGGGCGGGATCGGCGGAGCGTCGCGGCGATCGTGCTCGGCGGCCTCATCGTCGTCGTGGTCGCGGCGGGCGTCGCCCTCGGCGCGTTCAGCGGCTCGAGCGCCGCCGAGCCGGCGCCGCCCCCGAGCGGGCCGACCGCGGCGCAGGCGAAGGCCATCGCGCTCGCCCAGGCCCGGAGCGGCACGGCGCTGCTCGACGACTCCGCGCTCGCCCAGAGCCTCGATCAGCTCATCGAGGCGCGCCGCGACCGCGTCGCCGCGGCGGGCGCGGACGACAGCGAGCCCGCCGTCGCCGACGCCGAGCCGCCCGCCGAGCCCGCCGTCGAGGAGCCCGCGGCGCCGCCCGAGCCCGCGGTCGCGAAGACCGAGCCCGAGCCGAGGTCGGAGCCGGTGGTCGCGAAGGCCGAGCCCGAGAAGAAGGCGGTGACGGCCGCCGCGCCCGAGAAGAAGGCCGAGCCCGAGAAGAAGGCCGAGCCCGAGAAGAAGGCCGAGCCCGCGATCGCCAAGGCCGCCCCCGAGAAGAAGGCCGAGCCCGACAAGGTCGCCGTCGCGGCGGAGCCCGAGAAGACCGTCGCGGCCAAGGCCGAGCCGCCCGCGAAGGCCGAGCCCGTCGAGACGAAGGCGGCCGAGCCGGAGACGAAGGTCGAGGCGCCGAAGCCCGCCGCGCCGGACGCGAAGGCAGCCGCCGCGAAGGCCATCGAGGAGGCGTCGGCCGCGGCGGCGAAGCGCGACTGGCGCGGCGCCATCGACGGCTACACGAAGGCCCTCGCCGCCGAGCCGGGCAACTCGAAGGCCCTCGTCGGCCGCGGCCAGGCCTACTTCGAGACGAAGAAGATGGACGCCGCCAAGAGCGACCTCGAGGCCGTCCTGCGCGGGAGCCCGACGCACGCGACCGCGCTCCTCCTGCTCGGCTCGATCGCGCAGGAGCAGGGGCGGAAGGCCGAGGCGCGCGGGTACTACGAGCGCTATCTCAAGCGCTATCCGAGCGGGCGCCGCGCCCCCGAGATCCAGGCGCTCCTCGAGAAGCTCTGAGGCGACGTTCGCCCGGCGCCCGGTGAACGTCGTTCACCGGGCAACCGTCGGCCGAGGACCACGCGCCGCTCGCGCGAGCTCGTCGTGCCCGCGTGAACGACGTTCACCACCGTGGCGCCGCGTCGCGGTCGCTCAGAACGGGATGTCGTCGTCGAAGAACTCGGGATCGGGGCCGTTGTCGGCCGGCCCGGCGGGAGGGCCGCTCTGCTGGCCCGTCGCCGGGCGCTGGTTCCCGCCGGTACGCGGGCCACCGCCGCCGCCGCCGCCGTAGTTTCCGCCGCCGCCGCCGCCGCCGCCGTAGTTGCCGCGACCACCGCCACCGCCACCGCCGCCGTAGCCACCGCCGCCGCCGCCGCCGCTGTAGCCGCCGCCGCCCTCGGCGCCGGCGCCGTCACCGCGGCCGCTGTCGAGGAAGGTCATCTCCTGGGCGATGATCTCCGTCGAGTACTTCTTCTGGCCGGTCTGCTGGTCGTCCCAGGAGCGCGTCTGGATGCGCCCCTCGATGTAGACCTTGCGCCCCTTCTGGAGGTAGCGCTGCGCGAGCTCGGCGAGCTTGTTCCACACCACGACGCGGTGCCACTCGGTGCGCTCCTGGCGCTGCCCGTCCCGCGTCGTGAAGTTCTCGCTCGTCGCGATGGAGAGGGTCGCCACGGTCTGCCCGGACTGCGTCGTGCGCACGTCCGGGTCCGCGCCGAGGTTCCCGATGATGATGACCTTGTTGACACTGCCGGCCATGGCTCAGACCTCGCCGTCGAGGAGCTCGAGAAGGGTGAGGACACCGAACCCCGTGCCGCCACGCGCGACCGAGGGCTCGGGCTTGTCTGCGGACGCGGGGCCCGCGATGTCGAGGTGCGCCCAGGTCGCCTCGCCGACGAACTCGGACAGGAAGATCCCCGCCGTGAGCGCGCCGCCCCAGCGCTCCCCGATGTTCTTCATGTCGGCGATGGGGCTCTTCAGCTGCGCCTTCAGCTTCTTCGGGAGCGGCAGCGCCCAGACGTCCTCGCCCGCGCGCTCCGCCGCCGCCCCGACCTTGTCGCGGAAGGCGTCGTCGTTGCCCATGAGCCCCGCCGTGTGCGGCCCGAGCGCGATCATGCACGCCCCGGTGAGCGTCGCGAGGTCGACGATCCGCTGCACCCCCGGCTGCTCGGACGCGAACGTCAGCGTGTCCGCGAGGATGAGGCGCCCCTCGGCGTCGGTGTTCATGATCTCGACGGTCTTGCCGTTCCGCGCCTTGTAGACGTCGCCCGGCTTGTACGCCGTGCTCGACACGAGGTTCTCGCAGGTCGGCACGAAGCCGTGCACGACGTAGCCGGGCTTCCACGCGGCGACGGCGCTCATCGCCCCGAGGACCGCGGCCGCGCCGGCCATGTCGATCTTCATGTCCTCCATGGCGCCCGTCGGCTTGATGTTGTAGCCGCCCGCGTCGAAGGTGATCCCCTTCCCGACGAGCGCCACGCCGGGCGTCGCCTCGGTCGCGCCGTCCGGGCGGTACGTCAGGTGGATGAGCCGCGCCGGCTCCGCGCTGCCCTTCGCGACCGCGTCGAACAGGTTCATCCCCATCTCGACGATCTGCTTCTCGTCGTAGACGGTCAGCTCGAGCCCCGACTCCTTCGCGATGGCCTCCGCCTCCGCCGCGAGCCGCCGCGGCGTCACCTCGGCCGGCGGCCCGTTCACGAGGTCGCGCGCGAGCATCACGCCGCCGCACGCGGCCTCCACGCGCGCCACCACCCCGGAGAGCGCCTTCGCGTCGGCGTCGACGACGAGCGTCACCTCCTCGACCGTCGCCGGCTCGAGGTCGCGCGTCTGCCAGCGCATGTAACGATAGCCGCCGAGGATCGCGCCGGTCGCGCCGAAGCGCACCGCCTCCCCCGCGTCGAGGCCACCTGGCACCGCGAACGCGAAGCTCCCGAGCTTGCGCGCGTTCGCCTCGTCGGCCGCGGTCGCCACGAGCTTCCGGAGCTCGCTCGCGGCGAGGTCGCCGCGCTTCCCTGCCCCGACGAGCAGGCAGCGACGAGCCTTCCCGCCCGCCTCATGCACGAGGAGCACCTTCCCCGGCTCGGCCTTGAAGCCCTCCTCGTCGGCGAGCGCCGAGAGCCGCCCCCCCACGAGGCCGTCGAGCTGCGCGAAGTCGTCCCCGCGCGCGCCCTCGTCGGCGAAGACGGCCACCGCGAGCAGCGGCGTCTCCACGTCGCCGAGCGGGCCCTTCAGCAGGTTGACTCTCATCAGGCGCTCCGTCGATCCATCGAATCAGTGGGGGACCCTTCAAACCACAACCCATGGGGGACCGCAAGGGTCTCGACGCGCGCCCCGGCGCGGGCGGCGGCTCCCCGGGGTTCGTGGTTGACGGCGCGCCCGACCTGTAGGATTCGCCTGCGAGATCCCCGGCGTCGGAGCGGCGCGCGGGACTCACGGCGGACACGACGGCGAGCGAGGAGAGGCGGTCATGACGGAGTCGGCACAGCGCCCCATCGTGGTGCAGAAGTACGGCGGCAGCTCGCTCGCGACCCTCGAGAAGGTCGCGGCCGTCGCCGACCGCGTCGCGGCCACCGTCGCCGCCGGCTACCGCGTGGTCGCGGTCGTGAGCGCCATGGGCAAGACCACCGACGGCCTCCTCACGCAGGCGAAGGAGCTCTCGCAGAACCCCGCCCCGCGCGAGCTCGACATGCTCATGAGCGTCGGCGAGCGCATCTCGACCGCCCTCCTCGCCATCGCCCTCGAGGAGCGCGGCCACCGCGCCGTCTCCTTCACGGGCTCCCAGTCCGGCATCATCACGACCGCGCGCCACAACCGCGCCCGCATCGTCGAGGTCCGCCCCTGGCGCCTCCTCGACGAGCTCGACGCCGGCAAGATCATCGTCGTCGCCGGCTACCAGGGCGTCAGCTACGGCCGCGAGATCACGACCCTCGGCCGCGGCGGCACCGACACGACCGCCGTCGCCCTCGCCGCCGCCCTCGGCGCCGAGCACTGCGAGATCTGCAGCGACGTCGACGGCGTCTACACCGCCGACCCGCGCCTCGCCCCCGACGCGACCCGCCTCCCCGAGCTCTCCCACGGCGAGATGGTCGCCCTCGCCCGCTCCGGCTCGAAGGTCCTGAACCAGGACTGCGTCGAGTACGCCTCGCGCATGGGCGTCGCCATCTACGCGAAGTCCACCTTCGGCCCGCGCGACGACGCCGGCACCGTCGTCCGCCTGAACCCGGCGCCCACGCCGCGCCCCGTGACCGCCCTCGCCCACCGGAAGCGCGTCCTCGAGCTGCGCCTCGAGCCGGGCCACGAGCCGACCGCGCTGCTCGAGCTCATGGAGCGCTCGGGCGCCTTCCCGCACGCCCTCCAGGGCGGCGGCTCCGAGCCCCTCCACGCCCTCGTCCCGACCGACGACGCGCACCGCGTGAAGGCCCTCCTCGAGAGCCTCCGCGGCCACTTCGGCCAGGCGCTCGCGATCCGCGAGGACCGCGGCACCGTGACCGCGATCGGCACCGGCCTCGGCGAGGAGCCGCAGGTCCAGAAGCAAGCCCTCGCCATCGTCGCCGAGCTCGCCGGCGCCGACTATCGCGTCGTGCTCGGCCCGCTCGAGCTCGGCTTCGTCCTCCCGAGCGAGCACGTCGAGGCCGCCGTCCAGGCCCTCCACGCGGCGCTCCTCGGCGCGTGACGTTCCTCCTTTGCCCCGACCCGGCACGATGACTACGATGCGGCCCATGCGATACATCACGCTCCCTCTCGCGCTCGCGGCGCTCGTCCTCGTCGCGGCCTGCGGCGACGACGGCACATCGAGCGGCGGCAACGACGCCACCGGCTCGACCGACACCTCCGTCCCGACCGACACGACCACGCCCATCGACACCTCGACCGGCGCCAACAGCGCCCCCGAGTTCGAGCGCATCGGCGACCGCGTGGCGGCCGTCGGGCAGCCGCTGGTCATCGTCGTGAACGCCAAGGACGCCGACGGCGACGCCCTCTCCTACTCCCTCTACGGCACGCTCCCGGACGGCGCCCGCTTCGACAAGACCGCGCACCGCTTCGAGTGGACGCCGGCCTCCGTCGGGCAGGTCGTCTTCCTCACGTTCGTCGTCTCCGACGGGCAGGCCTTCGACCGCGAGACCGTCCGCATCGAGGTCGTCGACCAGCTCGAGGCGCACCCGCCGGTCTTCGCGCCGGTCGGCGACCAGCAGCTCACCGTCGGGCAGGGCTTCGCGCTCGAGCTCGAGGCGACCGACCCCGACGGCGACACGCTCACCTTCGGCTATGAGCGCCAGCTCCCGACCGGCGCCACGCTCGACCCGGCGACGGGGCGCTTCCTCTGGACCCCGGCAGCGGCCGACGCGGGCATGACGCACCGCGTCACGTTCACGGTGTCGGACGGCGAGCTAAGCGACTCGCTGACGGTGCAGCTGATCGTGAGCGACGGGCAGACGGGCGGCCAGCTGCCCCCGGTGTTCACGCAGCTCGCGCCGCAGTCGGCGGTCGTCGGGGAGGAGCTCGCGTTCACGCTCGTCGCGACCGATCCGAACGGGGACACGCTGACCTACGGCGTCGTCTCCGGCGCGCCCACCGGCGCCACGCTCACGGGCGCGACCTTCCGTTGGACGCCGGGCGCCGGGGAGGCCGGCAAGAGCTACGACGTGCGCTTCAGCGCCGAGGACGGCTCGTTCACCGCGCTCACGACCGTGAAGATCAACGTCGCGAACGCGACCGGCACCTGCACGGTCGACGCGGGCGAGCCGAACGACGACTTCCCGGTGGCGACGGCGATCACCCCGGGCACCTACCAGCGCTCGATCTGCGACCAGCCGGGGGGCGCGGACATCGCGGACGTCTACGCGATCGCGGTGCCGGCCAACACGCGCGTCGTCGCGACGCTGACCTTCGACCCGTCCCTCGCCGACCTCGACCTCTTCCTCGACGACGACGAGAACACCCTCGTCTACAGCGAGCTCACCACGAGCCCGGAGCGGCTCGCGTGGAACGAGGTCGCGGGGCGCACGCTCTACTTGGTCGTCATCCCCTTCGACGGCGACGATCTCAAGGTCCCCTACACGCTCGAGGTCGCGTTCGAGGCGCCGACGGCCGCCTGCACGGACGACGCCTTCGAGGACAACGACACGCCGGCGACGGCGAAGTCCGCGCCGCCGGAGACCGCGTCGCTCCAGATCTGCGGCGGCGACGAGGACTGGTGGAAGATCCCGGTCACGTGCGGCCAGCACGTCGAGATCGGGATGGAGATCACGGGCGGCGCGGACCTCGACCTCCGCCTCTTCGCCACCGCCGACGCGAGCGGAGCGGCCATCGCGTCGTCGCTCTACGACGATCCCTTCGAGGTCATCGACGTCGCGAAGGCGCCGTCGACCGGCACCTACGCGCTGCAGGTCAGCGGCTACCCCCCGGAGAGCATGGAGGGCGCCTACAGCCTGCTCGTCTCGACCTCCGGCGGGTGCACCGAGGATCAGAACGGCAACAACGGCGCGAGCGGCACCGCGACCGCCCTCGGCGGCACGAACGGCACGCAGACCGGGCTCGTGATCTGCTGTCGCAAGGACTGGTTCGCCATCGACCTGCCGCAGGGCGCGAACGCCACCTTCACGGCGACGCGCGCGAGCGGCGCCGGGAAGCTCGAGCTCGTCGTGTTCGCGGCCGACGGCTCGACGCAGCTCGACGCGCAGCCGCTCGCGGCCGCGGATCGCGCGTCGACGATCAGCGGGCAGGCCGCCGGGCGGCGCTACGTGCGGGTCGGCGGGGACATCGGCACGGGCTACACCTTCACGTGGCTCGTGACCACGGGCAGCGCCTGCACCTACCAGAGCTGCGGCGACGACGACATCTGCGACGTCGGCACGGGCCTCTGCGTCTACAACGACTGCTTCGACGACGGAGACTGCCCGGGTGGGCTTTCGTGTCGCGACTCCTTCTGCTTGAATCCGTGCTCGTCGAGTGCCGATTGCCGCGCGGGTTTCGCGTGCAAGACGTTCGACGTGGGCAAGCGCTGCGGCCTCGAGGGGTCCGGCGGCGCAGGCAGTGACTGCGACTGGTTCCCCGACTGCGCCGGGGGCCTCATCTGCTCCTCGGAGGGCAAGTGCGTTCAGCGATAGATCGGCATGGAAACGCCCGGGACCTGCAACGCTCGCCCTACGCGTCGAGCTTCGCGCACATGGGCGAGGTCTACGTCTACCACGACCTCTTCGGGTACATCCTGCAGATGAGCCCGGATCTCCTCGAGTTCCTGAGCGCGTTCGGCACGGGCGCGCGGGTCGAGGACGTGTGCAAGGAGTACGCGAACGCGTTCGGCGAGAACACGCCGGAGTCGTTCGTCGGCACGTTCATCCAGTTCGGCTGCCTCATCACGCCGGGCTACGACCAGCTGAAGGACATCTGGGACATGATCCCGGTGAAGTCTCGCTGGAACGTGTGGGTGCGCGGCGACGACGGCAACGTCACGCTCTACACGGCGTGGGGCGACCGCGCCGGGCAGGCGCACGCGCTCTCCGCCGAGGAGACGAAGATCTGGGACGCCATCAACGGTGAGATGGGGCTCGAGACCCTCGCCGAGTGGTTCGGGAAGGACGCGGTCGGCGCGCTCGTGAAGCGCCTCGTCCACCACGACGTGCAGGCGCTCAAGCTCTCGGCGCTCGCGATGAGCTACTACAAGTCGCGCCAGCACATGCGGCCGCCGTACATCACGAGCACGATGCCCTACGCCCCCTACGAGGCGGGGGCGCCCATCCCGCCCGGCCCGGACGCGCTCTTCTCGACCGACGGCTACTACGAGCACGAGGTCGAGGACGCGGACGCGCAGTTCGACCACGAGGAGACCACGCTCTCGCACCTCCTGCGTCGCCCGCACGTGGCGCTGCACGGCAAGACGTACGGGGCGGCGCTCATCGAGGGGCTCGGCAAGCGCTTCGAGCTCGGCACCGGCCCCTTCAAGGTGCTCGAGATCGGCGGCGGCCTCGGCTGGGTCGCGAAGGCCGTGACGGAGGCGCTGCAGGCGCTCGGCGGGCCGGTCACCTACCACATCCTCGAGCTGTCGCCGGCGCTGGCGCGGGCGCAGCGCGAGAACACGAAGGGGCTCCCGGTCACGGTCTTCGAGGGCGACGCGCTCAAGGCCGACTTCCCCGGCGACGACTACGACCTCGTCATCTCGAACGAGATGGTGGGCGACCTGACCGCCGTGAAGGTGACCCACGAGCAGCTCGGGATGGGCGGCGAGCAGGGCATCGACGACGCGAAATTCGACGCCGGGCTCGAGGCGATGGGCGAGGCGGGCGCGCTCGTGAAGAAGCACAACGTGCCGATCGGCGACGCGCCCGACCCGTTCTTCCTGAACGTGGGCGCGTGGCGGCTCGTGGAGCGGATCTGGGACGCGCTCCGGCCCGGCGGGCTCGCGATCGTGACCGAGTTCGGCGAGGTCGGGCGCTACCCGATCCTCTCGTCGCAGCTCGATCACCCCGAGCTCTCCACGCACTTCGGGCACCTGACGATCGTGGCGATGTCGGTCGGGTTCAAGCCGAAGTTCGAGTACATCATCGACATGGTGAGCCTCGACCGCGACAAGAAGGGGCTCGCGACGACGCGGAGCTACTTCCGGGCGCTGACGCAGGCGCTCGCCGACAAGGGCGTCACGCTCGAGAAGATCGGCTACACCGAGGAGATGTTCAGCGAGCTCATCGGCGCGGCCGGGCTCGTCGCGAACGAGAACCTCGGCAGCATCGAGTTCGACCGCATCGAGGACCGCCTCATGGGCCTCGTGCCGCACGAGTTCAAGGCGCTGCTCCTCGCGAAGCCGCTCCCGACGCTCGAGGCCTGACCGGGGCGCGGGCTCGCGCAGACGCCGGCGCGTCGACGACCCGCGACCCGCCTGGGTGGCCGGCCGTCGAGCGTCGGCCGCCCGGCGCGCCAGCGGCGCCACGGGGGAGTCGAGCCGAGCTGCGAGCGAACAAATGACTATGGACGGTCTCTTCGGTGAGGGCCTAGTGTCGTCGCACACGAAGAGCGGACGTCAACGGTAGGCGCGGCGCGGTCCCTCGCGGGGACCGCGGCGGCACCGTGGCGTTCGCTGCGACGACCGACGAGATCACGGTCGCCGTCTCGACGCTCCCGTTCGCCGCGAGCGTCGCCGCGAGCACCGAGGGTCGGCTCGCGCGCGACGCGAGGAGTCGGTCCATGCTTCGCAACGCGCGCCTCCTGGCGCTCCCTGTAGTCGTGTACCTGCTCGCCTCCGGTTGCGTCGAGGACGAGCCCCAGGGCGGCGCCCCGAGCGCGGTGGTGTCGCCGCTCATCTCGGACGAGGCCCACGGTGGGGGGCGCGCGGGGTTCGCGTTCTTGCCGCCGGTCGTGCTGAGCGCGGGTCCGGGACATGGCTTCGAGCCGCGGCTGAAGCCGGTCGTGCGGATCGACCGCGTCGATCCGGTGACGGGGCAGGTCCTCGGGACGGTCGTGACGTACGACGCGGAGCGGCGGGTCCACGGGTCGAAGGTCAGGCGCAACGCGCGGCGCGGCTTCTACGTGGTTCGCTGGCGGACGCGCGACTTCGATCTGTCGTCGACCTCGACCTATCGGATCCGCGTGCTGGTCGAGGGGCAGGAGCTCGGGTTCGCCGACGTCGACGTGGTGAGGACGCTGCGGGAGCTCGTGAGGGTCAACCGGGCGCTGTTCGTGCCGGTCTGGGATGGGCTGACGCTGCCGATCCGGTTCCGGATCGATTCGCGCGCGGTCGACCGGGACGGCGACGGGGTGTGGGACTGGCGGGACAACTGCCCGGACACGCCCAACGGACCAGGGCCGGCGCCGGACCCCGGGCCGAGCTCGCCGACGCCGCGCGGGTGCGACCCCGACGGAGACGAGTGCGACCCGGACGAGGAGGACTGCGGCGGGGCTCCGGGTGGGTCGCAGCTCGACACGGACCACGACGGGCGGGGTGACGCGTGTGAGTGCGACGGCGTGACGTGCGTGGCGGTGGATGGGTGTCACGGCGCCGGAACGTGTGACTCGAGGACCGGCGCGTGCAGCGCCCCGGCGTTGCCGGACGGCGACGGCGATGGACTCTGCGACGCGCTCGACGGGTGTCCGGCCGACCCGGGGAAGACCGGGCCGGGGGTGTGCGGGTGCGGGCAGGCGGACGGGGACGGGGACGGGGACGGAGAGGCGGACTGCGTCGACCCGTGCCCGACGGATCCGGAGGACCGCTGTGGTACGGCCGGGTGCCTCGGGGATCCGGGGAGCTGTTCGGACGGCGACGCCTGCAACGGGGTCGAGACCTGCTCCGCGAGCGGCGCCTGCGTCGCCGGCACGGCACCCGTCGTCGACGACGGGAACGCCTGCACCATCGACGCCTGTGACCCCGAGAATGGGGTCACGCACACGCCCGTCGCCGCCGGCACCTCCTGCTCCGACGGCGACGCCTGCAACGGCGACGAGACCTGCTCCGCGAGCGGCGCCTGCGTCGCCGGCACCGCACCCGTCGTCGACGACGGGAACGCCTGCACCGTCGACGCCTGCGACCCCGAGAGCGGCGTCACCCACACGCCCGTCGCCACCTGCGGACCCCCCTCGGCCCCCCTGCCCGCGCCGCCTCTCGACATCGACACCGCCCCCGCCACCGCCACCGTCGCCGGCGTCGACTTCATCGACCCGGACGGCCTCCTCGACGGCCTCGACCTCGTCGTGAGCCCCCTCGCCACCGCCTCCAGCCACGTCGCCGGCGCCGACGACGCCTGGCAGGTCGAGCCCACCGGCGCACTCGCCGGCACCGTCTACCTGCGCTTCCCCCTCTCGCGCCCCCTCCCGCCCGGCGACCCCATGCTCCTCTGGTCGCGCCCCGACGCGAGCGCCCCGTTCGCCATCCAGTCCCTCGCCCGCGTCACCGCCGACGGCCACCACGCCGTCGCGGCCCTGCGCCACTTCAGCCAGCAAGCCCTCGAGCCCCTCCACCGCCCGACCTCGAGCCTCCTTGGCCGCCGCCGCCTCTACCAGAGCGACCCGACCCAAGGCGACTTCATCCCCCCCGACGCCGACCAGCACGCCCTCGAGCTCAGCGTCTCGCCCGCCCTCGCCTTCGCGTACCGCGCGCGACGCGAGTCGGGTGGCGATCCCACCTTCGTCGTCCGCTCGCCGCCGTTCGTGCGGACCTACCCCGCCACCCACGAGAAGCGCGTCGTCCTCTCGGCCTTCGCCGGCGACGTCCGCGCCACCCCCGACGGTGACATCGCCCGCGGCGCCCTCGGCGTCGGCGTCGGCGACCACCCCGCGATCTCCGCGTTCGGCACCGTCGTCTACGAGACCGACGACGGCCAGATCGCGCTCGTCGGCGGCGGCCTCGTCTCCGCGACCCCCGACGGCGACCCGGGCAACGGCTTCAGCGACGGCCCCGGGATCTCGGCCAGCGGCCGCTACGTCGTCTTCCGCTCGACCTCGAACGACCTCGATCCCGAGAGCCCCTTCGGCGGCATGTTCGTCCGCGACCTCGAGACCGGCCTGACGCAGCGCGCCTACCTCCCGGACGGCTACGACGACTGGTCCCAGCTCGACGTCGCCCCCATCCCGAACGCCATCTCCGACGGCGGCCGCTACTTCTTCCTCCAGGGGCCGACCTTCGCCGAGGGCGTCGACGGGCTCTCCTGCCGCCCGTTCTACCGCATCGACCGCCAGCTCGAGAGCGCGGACCTCGCCGGCGAAGGCGACTGGCTCGCCGTCGACCGCACCGGGCGCGTCGCCGCGTTCCACCGCTGCAACTTCGACGACGACTCCGGCCAGCAGAGCGACATCACGGGCCCCCACCCGGCCACCCGCCCGACCACCTTCGCGAACATCGCGGTCGCAGGCATCGTCGTCCGCGACGTCACCACCGGCGCCGAGGTCACGACCGGCCCCACGCTCGGCGAGCTCTTCGCCGACAGCCCCGGCACGAGCGCCGATCCCACGCTCCTCCGGTCGCGCTACCTCACCATGAACGCGAGCGCCGGCGCCCTCAGCCTCGACGGGTGGATCCTCGCCTACGCCCTGAACATCAAGGCGTACGAAACCCGTTGGCGCTACGAGATCCAGGCGCGCCCCGTCCCCGACCTCACGCCGGAGCCCGTCCTCGAGGTCGACGCCGTGCTCGAAGGGGAGCCGTTCGAGGTGGCGTTCTCGGACATGCTCGCCGAGACCACTGGCGACCTGATCGTGCTCTCCGGCCCGGACGGCCCCGTCGCCACCCGCGGGACCGACGGCGCGTCGAGCGGCGTCGTCTCGTTCGAGGGCGTCGAGGCCGGCGAGTACCTGCTCAACGTCTACTACGCCATGGACGCCGACCCGCCCGTCGTGAGGTTCCGCGAGAGCTTCCCGCTCACCGTCTCGCCCTTCGAGCCGACCATGACCCTCATCGGCGCCCCATGCGCTGGTGGGACGCTCGTCGTCGACATCGCGGGCTTCACCACCGAGCCCGATGACGAGCTCGTGCTGACACGCGACGGCGCCGTCGTGGAGCGCGTCCTCACGGGTGGTCGCGCGTCCGCGCGGCTCACCTTCGAGACCGCGCTCGACGTGGGGGACTACGAGCTCGAGGCCTGGCTCGGCCCGACCGGAACGCCCGTCCTCCGAGGTACGCTCGCGTTCACTGCGGGCTCGTGTCTGACAGAGATCGCCGGGGACGGCCCGCTCCCGCCGTCGGCGACCGCGTCGCCTCCAGGCACCGTCGCGTGCCAGCTGACCTCCAACTCGACCGGCGAGGTCTTCACCCTCCACCACGGTACCCAGCTCACCGGCGTCAGCCAGGATGGGCGCTTCGTCGCCTACCGGACCGCGACCGGCGCCTACGTCGAGGACCTCCAGGCGGAAGTTTCTGGGGACTGGAGCCTCGCCGACGTGGACGGCTTCGCGATGTCGCCCTCGGGCGCATCGATCGTGGTGGCCTGGATGGGCTCGGAGATCGTGCGACCGCTGGCTCAGCCCGTCAACTGGACGACGGCCGGAGCGCCAGAAGGTCAGCCCACGGCCCTGGCGGTCTCCGACGACGGCCGCGTGACGGCCTATTCTCAGGCGGCAAACGGGACGACCTACGTGCGGTTGCGGCACCATGACTTCGCCAATTTTGGCGCGATAGATGGCGACTTCACGTTCGAGGGCTGTGCGCCGAGCGTCTCCAGTGATGGTCGGCTGCTCACCTACACCCGAGTGCAGGGACTGACCGACGCGGGAGGCTTCCGGGCTGGCGAGGGCCTGACCACCTTCATCTGCGATCTCAGCGACCTCCCGCAATCGGTCGCGTGCATGCCCCTGGACTTCGGGTTCGTAGGCTCCCGCGCGCTCATGGCGCCCCTAGCAGCCCTCTCGCCGGACGGGACGAAGGTCGTCTTCGCCTCCACCGAGCCGCCCGACGCGAGCTTCGTGGTCAACCCACCCGCGACTCCCCCCGCGGCTGGGCGGACGTGGCTCTACGTCCAGCACGTCGACGGCTCCGAGCGCCACGTCGTCGCGGGCTTCGACAACCCGAGCCCGTGGAACGACAGGATCGGCTGGCGGGTCGACCCGATAACGTATCAGACTGTATCCGTCGAGACGGGCGGTCGCACGCTAGAGATCTTCCCCGTCGACGACGACGGCGGGGTCGTGTTCGACGGCCGCGCCTGGGTCGGTCCCGACCTCACGACGGAGGTGGCTGGCATCACCCGTTGGACGCCGGCGACGGGCGCTGTGCGCCTCCTCGGCGCCGCGCCCGACGGCCTGAACCGCCACCACTACGGCGTCTCGGCGACGCTCGGCGCGCGCTTCTTCGCGTTCTGGAGCGACCTGCCGTCGCTGCCGGGCGCCTACCCGCTGCCGAGGGCCTACCTCGGCGCGCGCTGACCCGCCGAGTCCCGCACACCCGCTCCTTCCACCCCGATCCGGAGGCGAACGATGTCTCTCTCCACGCGCCGCGCGGCGTTCCTCTTCCTCGTCGTCAGCGTGGCCGCGTGTGACCACGGGCCGGCGCCCGCGGGCGAGCTGACCACGAGGACCTCGCCGCTCATCTCCGACCAGGCGCACGGCGGCGGGCTCCCGGGGTTCCTCTTCCTGCCGCCGCTCGTCCCGAACCCTGGCGCGACGGGCGGCGCGTTCGAGCCGCGCCTGTCGCCTGTCGTGCGCATCGATCGGGTCGACCCCGCGACCGGCGCGACCCTCGCCACGCTCGTCACCTATGACACGGCGCGGCGCGTGCACGGCTCGAAGGTCCGCCGCAACGCGCGGCGCGGCTTCTACGTCGTGCGTTGGAAGACGCGGGACTTCGACCTGGACACGGCGGCGACCTACCGCATACGCGTGCTCATCGACGGTCACGAGCTCGGTTTCGCCGACGTCGACGTGGTCGGGACCGCGCGCGAGCTGCGCAACGTGGACCGGGGCCTCTTCGTGCCGCTCAAGGACGGCACGACGCTGCCCATCAGGTTCCGCGTCGAGTCGCGCGCGGTGGACCGCGACGGTGACGGGGTGTGGGACTGGGCGGACAACTGCCCCGACACGCCGAACGGGCGCGGGCCCGCGCCGTGGGCGGGCGCGAGCTCGGAGCCCGCGAGCGGGTGCGATCCGGATGGGGACGAGTGCGACCCGGACGAGGAGGACTGCGACGGGGGCGCGCCATGGTCGCAGCTCGACAGCGACGGCGACGGCGTCGGCGACGCGTGCGAGTGCCTCGGCGTCACATGCGAGCCAGTCGCCGGCTGCGACGCCGCGGGGACGTGCGACCCGCGGACCGGGGCCTGCGTCGCGCCCGAGGACTGCGGCTCAGGGGGCTGCCTCGACGACCCGGCCAGCTGCGACGACGGCGACGCCTGCAACGGCGTCGAGGCCTGCGACGCGGCGGGCGCCTGCGTCGCCGGGACGCCGCCGACCGTCGACGACGGCGATCCCTGCACGATCGACGCGTGCGATCCCGTGGACGGCGTCACCCACGCGCCCGCGACCGGCATGGCCTGCGACGACGGTGACGACTGCACGGCGGAGGACGCGTGCAGCGACGGCGCGTGCGTGGGCGCCCCGGTCCCCGGCTGCTGCTCGCTCCCGCCGGGCGCCACCCCGGAGTCCCCCGAGGAGACGTGCGACGACGGGGTCGACAACGACTGCGACGGCCAGACCGACGCCGCCGACAGCGACTGCGCTCCCGGCCGCTGGTTCTACACCTGCGGCAACCCGGCCTGCCTCGGGTACGTCCTGCCGGACGGTGTCCCCGTGTGCTCGTTCCAGACGCCAGGCGACCCGTGCGCCGACCTCGGCGCGCAGTGCGCGGTTGTGGGCGACCCGTGCAACCGGCGGCAGATCTGCAGCGACAGTGATCCGACGTCGTCGGGTTGTCCGATCTGCGCCGCGCCCGACACCCCGGTGGCGACGCCTGAGGGTGACCGGCCCATCGCCTCCCTGCGCCCCGGCGACCTCGTCTACAGCGTCGACGACGGCGCGATCGTCGCGGTCCCCCTCGCTCGCGTCGGGCAGACGCCGGTGAGCGCGCATCACGTCGTCCGGGTGGTGCTCGACGGCGGCGCCGTGCTCGAGATCAGCCCCGGCCACCCGACGGCCGATGGCCGGACGTTCGGCGAGCTGCGCGCCCACGCCCTCCTCGACGCGCAGCACGAGGTGGTCTCGGCGGAGCTCGTCCCCTATCGGCACGCCGCCACGTACGACATCCTGCCGGCGTCGAGCACCGGGACGTACTTCGCCGCCGGGGCGCTGATCGGCAGCACGCTCTTCACCCCGGAGGCGCGCTCCATCGCGCCCGACGCCGACGCCCCCGCGGCGCGGTGACGCGTCGCGGCGGCGTGGCGAGGGCCGCGCTACGCTACTTCGGCGTGCAGCCGTCGGGCAGCGGGTTCGACGCGTTCGCCATGCCGGACAGCGCCGCCACGCGGTTCTTGCAGTCACTCGCCTGAAGCGCCGGATCCACCTGGTTCTTCACCTGGCCGGGCCAGTCCTGGAGCCCCTTCACCTGACCGCAGAAGCCGTCGAGGGTCTTGCCCCAGTCGGTGCCCGCGACCGCAGCACAGCACGTCGAGAGCGCCTTGCAGTTGGCGTCGGCCTCCCACGCCTTCGCGAGCTCGTCGGCCTTCCCCGCGCGCTTCGTGGCGAGCTCCTCCTCGTGCGCCGCCTCGGCGGCGACGGCCGCGGACGGGGCCTCCTCCTTGCCACCGCACGCCGGCGCCGCGGCGGCCAGCGGGAGCAGCAGGACGGTCAGCGCCAGCATGTCGAGCACGGTCCTCTTCTTCATCGATCCCTCGGGGGTTCTCGTGGATGATTGCCGCGCGCGCCGAGCCAAGGGCCGCGCGGAGTCCCCCCATACCGCCGTTCGCCGCCCGCCGAGCGCCGATGAGCGCGCTTTGAGCGGCGTTTGAGCGCCGCTGCCCCCTCAGGAAGGAGCCCCCGCCGTGGCCCAGTTCTTCGACGCCCTCTCCGACGACCACCGCGCCTTCATCGCCGAGCAGCACCTCTTCTTCGTCGCGACCGCCTGCGCCGACGGCCGCGTGAACCTCTCGCCGAAGGGCATGGACACGCTCCGCGTCCTCGACGACCGCACCGTCGCCTACCTCGACCTCACGGGCTCAGGCAACGAGACGGCCGCCCACCTCGCCGCCGACGGGCGCATCACCATGATGCTCACGAGCTTCGGGAAGAAGCCGCTCATCCTCCGCCTCTACGGCCGAGGCGACGTCGTCCGCCCCGGCGACGCCGCCTGGGAGGCGCTCGCCGGCCACTTCACCCTGCTCACGGGCACGCGCCAGATCATCCGCGTCGCGATCGACTCGGTGCAGACCTCCTGCGGCTACGCCGTCCCGCGCTACGAGCTCGTCGCCGAGCGCCAGACCCTCGTCGACTGGGCCGATCGCAAAGGCCCCGACGGGCTCATCGCCTATCGGCGCGACAAGAACCGCCGCAGCATCGACGGGAAACCCGCCTACCCGGGCGACGAGCTCCTCTGACCGCCCGCGCGCGTCACAGAGAGGGTGTTGACATATTCGGACCGAGCCTGGCGAAGCCTCGTGGTTCCAGGTGGTTACGCGAGGACGGAGCGTGCCAGCAGGCACGTGACCGACGAGCGGGGCCGCCTGGAATCACAAGAGCGAGTCAGGCGACGGGAGAATATGTCGACACCCTCTCAGAAGGTGTTTTCGAATTCGGACCGAGCCGCGGCGCGGCGTCGTGGTTTCAGGTGCTTACGCGAGGAAGGAGCGTACCCGAGGTACGCGACCGACGAGCGGAAGTGCCTGGAACCACAAGAGCAAGCCGGGCGACGGGAGAATTCGAAAACACCTTCTCAGAGCAACGCGAGCAGCCTCTTCGCGAGGAGCCACGCGTCGCCGGGCCAGCGCGCCGACACGTAGCGGCCGCCGCGCGACTCGACGACGAAGGCGGGGCCGTCGTCGTCGGCCGTCCCGCGCGCGGTGAGCGTGCGCGGCCCGCGCCGGAAGTCCGCCTGCGGGTCGGCGAGCGCCCCCTTCACCTCGTCCTCGACGTAGGCCGGGTAGGTCCGGTAGTAGCGGCCGAGCTTCCAGAAGGTCAGGAAGAACGCGGTCCGCTCCATGTACTTCGGGAGGCACGTCGTCTCGACGCCGTGGAGCACCGAGCGCCCGTCGGCTCCCTTCGCGCGGGCGAGCACGAGCACGCCGTGGCAGATGGCGGCGACCGGCTTCCCGGTCGCCCAGAACGCCGCGACCTTCGCCTGCAGGAGCTCGCTCCCGAGGTACTGCCGCATCCCCGGCGCGTGGCCGCCCGGCAGGAGCAGCGCGTCGAAGGCGGCGGCGTCGATGGCGTCCCAGCGCGTCGGCGCTCGGAAGGCCGCGTCCTCGACGAGCGCGCCGTAGCACGCGAGCGCGTCGGGCGCCGCCCCGAGCTTCCCGAAGAGGACGCCCGTCAGGAGCCGCGGATCCGCCGCCGGCACAGCGCCCGCCTCGGTCGCGAAGACGACCTCGTGGCCGGCGTCGGTGAGCACCCGCCAGGGCACGCTCACCTCGGTGACGTCGAAGTCGTGGTCGGGGAGGGGCACGAGGATCCTGCTCACGACGCGATCTCCTCCTCGTCGAACGCCACGACGTCGGGGCGCACGGAGCGCTCCATCCCGAGCGCCGTCACGCGCAGCTCGGCGTCGCCGCCGATCGTCGCGAGCGCCCGCACCACCACCTTCTGCCCCGCCGGGAGCGGCGGCGCCGCCTCGCGGAGCCAGCCGACGCGCCCGCGCCAGCTGAAGTCGAGCGTCGCGAACGTGTACGGCTCGTCGACCGGCCGCCGGTGGAGCGCGACCGCGACGTGGGGGAAGTCGGCCTCGTCGAAGCGCACCGACACCGCGCCCGGGCCGCCTCGCAGCGTCCCCGTCACGACGAGGCGCAGCGACCGGTCCATGTAGAGGGTCGCCACGACGTCGTCGAGCGCGAGCGCGTCGATCGCCGGCAGGCGCACGTGCGCCGCGCGCTCGGCGAGCGTCCGCGCGAAGCCACGCGCGAAGCCCTCGTCGAGGCGGTCGAGCCCGCGCCCGAGCGCCTCCACCAACGCGGACAGCGGCATCGCGACCGGGGATCCCTCCCCGGCCGGTGCCGCGTCATCCTCGAAGAGCAGGGCTGCCAGCGCGCTCGCGGTGGGGGAGCCCCCCGACGCGTCGCCCGGCACGACCTACCCTCAGGCCTGCGCCGTGCCCTGGTACGACGAGTACTTCGCGATCGCCTTCTCCTGGGCGATCGCGTCGTACACGGCCGGACAGGCCATCGCGCGGAAGATCTGGTTCCCGCTCGCGTCGGTGGTCACGAAGATGCGGTCGATGATCCCGAGCGTGCCCTTGTCGTCGAGCTCGACGACGACGCCGGGCTTGCCCTCGAAGTCGACCATCTCGACGAGCCGGTTCGGGGTAAACGCACGCGAGTCTTCGTTGGCGGCTCCGCCACGCTGACCTTTTTCGTGTGCGAGCTTCGCCTTCTTCTGAGTGGGCTTCGCCATGGGTGAGCTCCAGAGGTGTCTCGTCGCGCGGGCACCTGCCGGCGCGGAGGCGAGGACTTATCAGAACGGCCCCGCCGATGGAAGAGAAGGGATGCGCCCCGCGCGCCGAAAGTCACCCGCGCCCGGTTACAGCGCCGCCGCGGACCCAGCCCCCGCCTCGCCCGTCGCCCCCTCGCCCCGCGCCGAGGCGCGCGCCGGGCGGATCAGACGAACCTTTTACGCCAGCGTCGCGGCCGCCGGAATAGCGCCTCGCCGCGACGGGCTGATAGGCTCTGCCCGGCCGAGCCCAGGCCGGCGCTGAATCGCCCCGGGACGAGCCCGTCCCAGGCTTTGACTTTTGCGCCCCGGCTGGGGTACCACCCGCGCCCGATGAGGTCCTCATGCGCCGCCTTCTGACCGCCTGCACCGCGCTCCTCGCGCTCTTCGTCGTCTCGACCGTGGCACACGCGGCCGAGCCGTCCGAGCTCGACCGCACGGTCGACGGCATCGAGGCCTTCTACAAGAAGGTGACGGCCTTCCGCGCGAGCTTCTCGCAGGTCGTGAAGCGCGCCCACCTCCCGCGCCCGCTGAAGCGGAGCGGCAAGGTCTACTTCAAGGCCCCCGGCAAGATGCGCTGGGACTACACGCAGCCGGACAAGGTCTACTACGTGTCCGACGGCGACGTGCTCTGGTCCTACGAGGTCGAGACCAAGCAGTGCATCAAGATGGGGGTCAAGCAATCGGAGCTCTACGACTCCCTGAAGTTCCTCTTCGGGCAGGGCGATCTGCGAGGCTCCTTCGAGATCTCCGCGGCCCCCGCGAAGGACGGGCTCACGGGCGTGAAGCTCGTGCCGAAGACCGGGCAGAGCAACTACAAGTCGCTCACCCTCTACGCCGATCCGAAGACCTTCGAGATCGGCCGCAGCGAGCTCGTCGACCCGCTCGACAACGTCTCGACCATCACGTTCGAGAAGGTCAGCTACGAGGACATCACCGACGACAAGGTCTTCGCGTTCACGCCGCCCAAGGGCGTGACCGTGCAGGATCTCACGAAGTCGTCCCCCGACGCGCCCGCGCCGCCCGGCGGCGGCGAGTAGCGCCGGCACGACCGCCGCGCGCGCCCCCCGAGAGCGCGCCGGCGGGACTCCACCCGGACCCCTCGTGGTCCGCCACTCTCGGCGAGGGACGAGCGCATTCGATGACGGACGCGGTGAAGGGTCTGGGCGAGAGCGAGGGCAAGAGCGGCGGCGGCAAGGTCTTCTTCGTGAGCCTCGGCTGCCCGAAGAACCGCGTGGACTCGGAGATCATGCTCGGCGAGCTCAAGAAGCGCGCCTACGACGTGGTCGACTCGGCCGAGGAGGCCGATCTGCTCGTCGTGAACACGTGCAGCTTCGTCGAGGAGGCGCGCGAGGAGTCCGTCGACACGATCCTCGAGCTCGCGAAGGCGAAGACCGACTCCGGCAACGCGAAGAAGCTCGTCGTCGCGGGCTGCCTCGCGCAGCGCTACTCGGCCGACCTCGAGAAAGAGATCCCCGAGGTCGACGCCTTCCTCGGCACGGGCGACCACTGGCGCATCGGCGAGCTCCTCGGCAGCTCCCCCGCCGCGAAGAACCTCCTCGCCGAGAGCGGCGGCCACGCGCCCATCATCGAGGTCGGCCGCCCGGGCTACAACTACGACGCCTACAGCCCGCGCCTGGTCACGACGCCGCCCTGGACGGCCTACGTGAAGATCGCCGAGGGCTGCAGCCAGCGCTGCTCCTTCTGCATCATCCCGCGCCTCCGCGGCGGCGCGAAGAGCCGCCCCATCGACGACATCGTGCGCGAGGTCGAGGACCTCGCCGGGCGCGGCGTGCGCGAGGTGAACCTCATCGCGCAGGACCTCACGCACTACGGCGACGACCGGAAGGACGGCACCTCCCTCTCGCAGCTCCTCCGCGAGCTCGTGAAAGTGAACGGCGTTCACTGGCTGCGGCTGCTCTACTGCTACCCTCACAACTTCACCGACGAGCTCGTCGACCTCATCGGCAGCGAGCCGAAGATCGCGAGCTACGTCGACATGCCGCTCCAGCACATCTCGGACCGGATGCTCGAGATCATGCGGCGGCGCTTCAGCGAGCAGGGCACGCGCGACCTCGTGCGCAACATGCGCGCGCGCATCCCGGACCTCGTCTTCCGCACGACGTTCATCGTCGGCCACCCGGGCGAGACCGAGGACGACTTCAAGCGCCTCTACGACTTCGTCGGCGAGAGCCGCTTCGAGCGCGTGGGCGTCTTCAAGTACTCGCGCGAGGACGGCACCCACGCCGCCCGCCGCGACGACCACGTCATGGGCCTCGTCAAGGAGGACCGCTACCACCGCCTGATGACGCTCCAGCAGGGGATCTCCGAGGAGATCCAGCAGGGGATGGTCGGGCGCGAGGTCGACCTCCTCATCGAGGGCCCGTCGAAGGAGACGGAGCTCCTCCTCGAGGGCCGCACGTGGGGGCAGGCCCCCGAGATCGACGGCGTCACCTACGTGAACGCCGGCTGGGCACCGGCCGGGAGCATCGTCCGCGCCGAGATCGTCGAGGCCGGCGACTACGACCTCGTCGCGCGCATCGTCGGCGGCGAGGGCGCGACCCCCGCGGAGCCGCTCGAGGACGAGTAGGCGCGCCGCGGGCTCGGCTACGCCCGCTCGTCGAGCAGCCGCTGCGCCTGCTCGGGCGTGTCCTGCCTGAGGAGCAACGCCCGGAACGCCTCGTCACCGAGCACGATGGCGAGCGCCGCGAGCGCCTGGAGGTGGTCGCGCGCGCGGTCCGGCGGCGAGAGCACGAGGCAGACGAGCCTGAGCGGCACGTCGTCCGGCGTCGCGTCTCCGAGCCCGCCCGGCACGAGCGCGAGGTAGCAGCGCGGCCGCTCGAGCCCCGGGAAGTACGCGTGCGGGATGGCGATCCCGCCGCCCACCGAGCTCGACATCGTCGCCTCGCGCTCGAGGAGCCCCTCGAGCAGCGCCTCGAGCGGGAGCTGCGGCTCGTCGACCGCCACGACCTGCAGGAGCCGCAAGAGCGCCCCGCGCATCGTCATGTCCTCGTCGTCGAGCACCTCGACGTCCGCGATGAGCCCGTCGAAGCCGGGCACGCGCCGCTTCAGCACGACCGCGTGCTCCCCGCGCGGCACCGGGTCGTGCAGGGGGTCGAGCTCGGGGATGGCGATGTCCCCCGCGATCCAGAAGAGCGGCGCGAAGTTCGGCCCGAAGCGCCCGGCCTCTACCTCCCCCGACCGCGTGTCGCAGAGGTGCACCGCGAGCGACCCGTCGGACAGCGCCGCCGCCACGTCCGCCGGGGCCTTGAGCGTCGAGAACGCGGGCACGCCCGGCGTCTCCTCGCGGTCGGCGTCCGGCTGCCCCGCCTGCGTCCACACGAGGCAGTGCTGCCGCCCCACCTGCCCGGCCCACGTCCGCGCGGCGAGCTGGCGCTTGCGGCCGTCGTTGTACGCGATGAGCACCCAGTCCACGTCGTTCAGCTGCGCGTCGGCGGGGGTCGCCGCGTCCTCGGCCGCGACCTCGAGCATCGGATCGCTGTCGTTCGGCCCCACGAAGGTGTGCGCTCGCACCCCCGCACGCTGCAGCGCCCGCCCGAGCCCGCCCGCGAGCGCGGGCTCCCCGAGCACGAGCCACGTCCGCCGCGGCGGGTCGTTCACGCCGAGGAGGCGCGCCACGAGCGGCGCCGAGAGCCCCTGGAGCGCGACGGTCGTCGCGATGACGGCGTAGGTGAGCGTCTCGAGGTGGACCGCCTCGGGGTAGCCGAGCGCCTGCAGGCGCAGCGAGAAGAGCGACGCCATCGACGCCGCGACGATGCCCCGCGGCGCGAGCCACGACAGGAAGAGGCGCTCGCGCCACGCGAACCCGAGGCCGGCGGTCGACACGAGGATGTTCAGCGGGCGCAGCGCGAAGAGCACGATCACCACGAGGATGACGAGGTCCACGCCGAGCTCGGCGAAGCGCGCGAGCTCGAGCTTCGCCGAGAGCAGGATGAAGAGGAGGCCGATCGCGAGCTCGGTCAGCTCGAGCTTGAAGGTCTTCATGCGCGCGAGCTGCCGCGGGCGCATCCAGCCGATCACGAGCCCCGCCGTCACGACCGCGAGGATCCCCGACTCCTCCATCGCCGCGTTCGACACGCCGAACGTCACGAGCACCGTCGCGAGCGCGAAGATGTTCACGTGCTCGTCCTCGACCCAGTGCCGGACGAGCGCGAGCCCCACGAGGAGCCCGGCGACGAGCCCGAGCCCGAGCCCGACGAGGAGCCGCACGCCGAAGGCGACGATCGGCTCGACCACCTCGTGCCCCTTCCCCGAGAGGTACTCGAAGCAGAACGCCGCGATGAACACGCCCACCGCGTCGATGAGCACCCCCTCCCAATACAGGATGTGGTGCAGGCGCTCGCGCAGGTGCATCCGCCGGAGGAGCGGCGAGATGACGGTCGGTCCCGTCACGATGACGAGGCTCCCCGCGAGGAGCGCGACCGACGGGGGCCACCCGAGCACCGCCCACACCGCGAGCGCCATGCCGAGCCACGTCACGAGGACGCCGACCGTCAGCATGCGCTGGATCACGCGCGGCGCGCGCCGATACCCGCCGAGGTCGAGCGTGAGCCCGCCCTCGAAGAGGATCACCGCCACCGCGAGCCCGATGACCGTCTCGAGCCCCGGCCCGAGGTCGCGCGGGTCGATGAGCCCGGCCACCTCGGGGCCGAGGAGCACGCCGCCGATGAGCAGCAGCACGATGGACGGCACACGCAGCCGCTGCGCGGCGACGATCAGCAGCGTGCCGGCGCCGGCGGACGCGGCGAGCGTGAGGGTTGGGCTCTCCACACCCTCATGAATAGCAGCCCGACCGCCAGGCGGTCCACCGTGCGGGCGTCAGCGCGGGCGCTTTCGAGGCGGCCGCGGCGCAGGTGTGCCAAATGACACACCCGATCGCCTTCGCGCGTCGCCGACCGCCGCGCGGGCGGCCGGCGTCATCATCGCCGCGCTACTGCTGGCAGGCGAGGTCGACCGTGCGCCGGTCGATTCCGGCGACGCCGTTGAAGCAGTAGTCGACCGAGTAGCCGAGGCCCGTCGACTCGTTGAACTCGACGAGGCTGTTGTCGCGCACGGTCGAGTGGTGGCGCTCCCACACGTACCACGCCGGGTCGATGCCGAGCTCGCCCGCGGCGAAGCGCTCCTTCGGCGGGTCGGACGCCATGCCGGTGCCCGGGTTGTAGCCGATGGTCCAGATCGGGCGCCCGAAGGACGACCCCGCCGACGCGATCGGCTGCAGGAACTTCGACGGCAGCGCGAGCCCCGCGCCGACCGTGCGGCCGGCGTCCGGCACGTACGGCCCGAGCAGCGTCGTCGCGTCGAAGATCGCCGCCACGCCCTTCTCGAAGCGGCGCGGCCAGAGCGACGTGAGCGCCGGGATCAGGGCGTACCCGAGCGACTCGGGGCTCCCGGCGATGTCGCTCATCGTCTTCGGCCACGCGTTGTTCTCCTTCGCGTAGGGCGTCGGCGAGCCGTTCGTGTACGCGAAGACCAGCGTGTTGCCGTTCTCGACGGTCGAGCCCCACTGGCAGTAGTTGCCGACGCTCTGCCCCCACACGCACGCGTAGTGGTTCGTCGCCGTGACCCACGCCGTGAAGTGGCCGCCCGGGAAGAGCGAGTCCTGCGCGAGCTCGGCCTGGGCGTACCAGTCCTTCGCGTCGTCGCCGCTCCGCACGATCCCGCTCTCGGTCGTCAGGAACGCGAAGTTCTCCTCGCTCGTGCCCTCGCGGAACCAGGTGTGGAGCGCGACCGGCCGCTCGACCGTGGCGCCGCGCGCCTTCTCGACGGTCACCATGTAGACGACCGTGCCGTTGGCGTGCTCCGAGGCGCCCGTGCGGTTCACCCACGGGAAGTAGAGCATGTAGTGGATGAAGTAGTGCGTGCGCGTCTCGGCGACCGTGAAGTAGACGGCCGGCACGAGGCTCGTCGCCTGCTGCACGAGCCAGTCCTTGTTGTTCGCGAGGTTCCAGTCGCCGTCGGCGTCGAGCTTCGTCGGCACCTGCGGCTGCCCCGCGCCCGTGAGCTCGACGCTGCTCTTGACCGTCGGCGCGTACTTGATGGCGAGGTCGCGGTAGGCGTCCTGGTTCGGGTAGTTGGCCGTCGTGAACGAGAAGTGCAGCGGGTTGTCGATGCGGTTCCCCGCGAGGTCCGTGACGAGCCCGCTCACCTCGATGGTGTACGGCGTCGCGTAGGACTGATCGTTCGTCGTCGGCTTCCACGTGACCGTGAGGCCGTCCGTCGAGAGCGTCGGGGTGCCCGGGACGCCGACGCCGTTCACGTCGAGGAGCTTGAACGTCTCCGCGGCCACCTTGAACGGATCGAGCGGCTCGTTGAACGTGATCGTGATCGTGAGCGGCAGCGCCACGTTGTTCGCGCCGTCGGCCGGGTTCGTCGACACGACCTGCGGCGGCGTCACGTCGGGCGTGAGATCCGGCGGCGTCGCGTCACGCGTGTCGGTCGGCTGCTGCGTGTCGGACGTGTCCGTCGTCGTCAGCGTGTCGGTCGGCTGCTGCGTGTCGGGTGTGAAGCCGTCGAAGACCGCGTCCGGGAAGAGGAGGACGTCGTTGTCGGTGCCGCTCCCGGTCGAGTCGTCGCCGCACGCGGCGAGGGCCGCGAGGCTCCCGATACAGAGCGTGGCGAGCTTCCAGCGGTGGAGGGTGGCGCGCATGGAGAGACCTCCTCTTGAGGGGCGTCGCAGGGTGTCCTTGCCGTGTCCGCGAGTCGGATGGTAAGGGGCCCGGGATCTCGAAGCGAGCCCTATTACACAGCGGCTTCGGAGGCGTCAACGCTCGTGGGAAGCCGCGGGAACACATGGAAGAGGCTCTCGCTCGCGGCGTACGTCGCGCAGCGGATCGTGCGCTCTCGCCGAACCCCCACGCTGTCGCTCGTGACGCTCATCTCCGTCCTCGGCATCGCCGTCGGCGTGATGGCGCTGACCGTGGTGCTCAGCGTTACATCCGGCTTCGAGCACGCCTTCCAGGAGCGGATCCTCGGCCTCTACCCGCACCTCGTCATCGCCTCCGAGAGCTCGCGCTTCGAGGACTACCCGCGCGTCGTGGCGGCCATCCGCGACACCCCCGGCGTCGTCGGCGCGAGCCCCGTCACGCGCGACTCCATGATGATCGCGCACGGCGTCTTCCGCGCGGGCGCCGACATCCAGGGCATCGAGCCCGCGACGGTCGACTCCGTCATCAACCTGCGGAAGCTCGTGAAGTCGGGCGACCTCGACGGCCTCGGGGAGGACCCGAGCGTCACGCGCGCGCGCGGCACCGTCGACATCGGCCCGCCCGTCGAGGGCGCGTGGATGACCCTCATCGTCGAGGACGCAGGCGAGCGCTTGCTCTTCGACCGCCGCACGAGCCCCGACGCCGGCTTCATGCGCGTGAAGGCCATCGACCTCCGCCCGCCCGGGGCGGAGCCTCTCGTCCTGAGCCCGCGCGGCGGCCCGGTCATCGACAAGTACAAATACCGCCCGACCGAGACCTACCCGCTCCCGCGCGGCGACGAGCCGCCGTTCACGGCCGAGCTCGAGCTCCCGGCCGGCCAATACGAGCTCGTCGGCTCCGGCGAGCGCGTCGACCTCGTGAAGGACACGCTCACGACGTTGCTCGTGCGCCCCGCGCCCAGCGGCGAGCTCGAGACGCTCGTCATGGAGGAGCCCGCGGAGGTCCAGCGGCTCGAGCGCACCGCCTTCCTCCGCGTCGTCGACGCGCGCCGTTCCGGCGGGGCGCTGACGACGCGGGTCGCCGACGCGACGGCGCCCCTCGCGACCACGCAGCCCGGCGAGTTCACGGAGTTCACGCGCGTGCCGGCCCGCCTGCCCGGGATCCTCCTCGGGGCGAGCCTCGCCGAGCGCCTCCGCGCCGAGGTCGGCACGGAGCTCACGCTCGTGACGCCGCTCCGCGGCATCGACGGCAAGAGCATGGGGCCGTTCGGGATGCTGCCGTCGAGCTCGCGCTTCACGGTGGCCGGGATCTTCGAGGCCGGCTTCCACGACCACGACTCGAAGCTCGCCATCATCAACCTCGACGTCGCCCAGCGCTTCCTGAACCGGGGGCGCGTCGTGCAGTCCATCGCCGTCCGCACCGAGGGGCTGATGGTGCTCGACGCCGTCCGCGCCCGCATCGGCCGCACCATCGACCCGTTCCCGTTCGAGGACCTCGTCCGGAACGCGGAGAGCCTGCGCGAGAAGCTCGGCGTGCTCGTGCAGCCCGGCTTCAGCGCGCGGCGGCTCGACGGCCCACCGACGTTCGTCGGCGGCCTCCGGAACGCCGCGGAGGCGGTGAACCTCCTGAAGTTCCAGCGCAACGACTACGCCCGCCGGACGCACTACCGGATCTTCGATTGGAAAGAGAAGAACATCAACCTGTTCAGCGCCCTCGAGCTCCAGAAGGTGGTCCTGACGATGTTCTTCCTCATCATCATCGTCGTCGGGAGCTTCGTCGTGGTCGGCTCGCAGACGATGGTCGTGCACGAGAAGACCTCCGACATCGCCATCCTGAAGACGATGGGCGCCACGAAGGGCCTCGTGCGCCTCATCTTCACGCTCCAGGGCATGTTCGTGGCGGCGGTCGGCGCCGGCGTCGGGCTCCTCCTCGGGCTCGGCTTCGTCGGGCTCATCAGCGCCGTGGACTACAAGCTCGAGGCGTCCATCTACCTCATCGACCACCTGCCGGCGGACATCGACCCCGTCGCGGTCGTGCTGATCGTGTGCGGCACCCTGCTCTGCACGCTCCTGACGACGCAGATCAGCGCGAGCCGCGCCGCCGCCAAGACCCCCGTCGAGGGGCTCCGCGCCGTCGACTGACCGCGGCGCGCGCGAGGCACGAAGAGTTTACACGCCGCCGCGCCCCGTATCCTCGGCGTCTGCGGATGAGGCCGGCCTCCGAGGCCACTCTCGCGTTGACACCCCGGGCCCCGGCGTGTAAGTGCCGACGACGGCGTAGGGATGGAGCCGCCCCCCGCGCGGGTTGCCGTCGCGCCCGGAGCGCGCTCCGAACCGAGGAGAACGGAAGGCTTGCAGAAGGTCGGCGCCAGGTTGCGAGAGGCCCGGGTGGCTCGCGGTTTGAGCCTCGACGACGTGGCGCAGATCACGAAGATCACGCGCCCCGTCCTCGTGGCGCTCGAAGAGGGTGACACCGACGCCCTGCCCGCCCTGGTCTTCGTCCGCGGCTTCGTCCGCTCCTACGCGCGCCTCGTCGAGCTCGACCCGAACCCCATCGTCCGCGACCTCGAGCGCGCCGCGCGCCCCGGCGAGCGCGGCCAGACCGCCCGCGACGACCGCGCCATCGGCGACGACCTCGACGACCGCGCGCGCCGCCGCCGCACCGTCCCCGTGCGCTCGATCGCCGAGAGCACGGCGCGCCAGCGCACCGACATCCTCGCCCTCCAGATGGCGCCCCACGTCGAGCGCGGCGCCTCCGGGATCCGCCGCGGCTACGCCATCCTGCTCGTCGTGGCGGCCGGCCTGCTCATCGCCGCGTGGCTCATGGTCGGCGCGCACCGCGTCCCGCCGAGCACGGCCGGCAACAACGGCACCACGAACCCCGTCGTCCCGACCCTCCACGATCACGTGGACGGCGTCTCCTCGATCACCGACACCCAGGAAGCCGACCAGAGCCCGATTCGCTGACGCCCGTCATGACGCGCTGCGTCATGGCTCCGCGTCGCGCCCGCCCGTGCCTCCTCGAAGCACCCCTTGCGGCGCGGCCCGACCTGCGTTGGAATCGCGTCGCTCGCACGCGTCGGCGAGCGCCAGCCACCGGCCGGCGGGAGGTCAACCGTGCAACCAACGAAGTCGCGCCTCCTGCACGACACGCTGCGGCGGTACCTGCGTCGACAGGCCTGGGGCCACCTCGACAAGGTGCTCACCAAGACGCGCGTCGAGGACCTCGCCGCCGTGCTCACGGGCATGGGCGAGCGCGAGCAGATCACGATCTTCGAGCGCCTGAAGTCCTCCGAGGACAAGGCGAACCTCATCGTCTCGATGCAGCCGCCCTTCGGCAAGCACGTGCTCGACCCGATGCCGGCGCCGGACGCGGCCGAGATCCTGCGCGAGATGGCGCAGGACGACATGGCCGACATCCTCGGCGACCTCGAGCCGGAGCAGGCGGCGAAGGTCCTCGAGATCCTCGACGAGTCCGACGGCGTCGAGAACCTGATGCGCTTCGCGGAGGACACCGCGGGCGGCATCATGCTCCCCGAGTTCGTCGCGGTGTCCGCCGACATGACCGCGGAGGAGGCGCTCATCGCGCTCCGCGACAGCGGCGACGACATCGAGATGGTCTACTACATCTACGTCGTCAACGAGCACGGCCACCTCGTCGGCGTGCTCTCGCTGCGGAAGCTGGTCGTCGCGCCCGCGCACAAGCGGATCCGCGAGATCATGGAGACCGAGATCCTCTCGGTCACGACCGACACCGATCAGGAGGAGGTCGCGCGCCTCGTCTCCGAGTACGACATCCTCGCGATCCCCGTCGTGGACGACGCGAACCGGCTCGTCGGCATCGTCACCGTCGACGACGTCATCGACGTGCTCAAGGAGGAGGCCGAGGAGGACATGCTCCGCATGGCCGGCGTCGGCAGCACCTACATGAGCCCGGACGCCGGCATCCTCTCACACGTGAAGATGCGCATGCCCTGGCTCATCGCGTCCGCGTGCGGCGGGCTGCTCGCCGCGGCCGCCATGGGCTCCTTCGACGAGATCCTCGAGGCCCACCACTACCTCGCCCTCTTCCTCCCGATCATCCTCGGCATGGCCGGGAACGTGGGCTCCCAGGCCGCGACCGTCACCGTGCGCGGGCTCGCGATGGGGCACATCCGGAGCGGCGAGTTCAGCTTCAAGGCCGTCCGCAAGGAGGCCGCCATCGGGCTCGCGATGGGCACGGTCTACGGGAGCGTCGTCGGCCTCATCGGCGGCTTCGCCTCCGACACGCTCGCCTACGGCATGTCCATCGGCCTCGCGCTCATGTGCGGGATGATCCTCTCGTCCACGATGGGGACGGTCATGCCGCTGACGCTCGCGCGCCTCCACATCGACCCCGCCGTCGCGACCGGCCCCCTCGTGAGCACGAGCACCGACGTGCTCGGCGTCATCACGTACTTCACCATCGCGACGCAGCTCATGAACCTCTTCGGCATCGCGTGACCGCGCGATGAGCGAGCCCTGGTCGGGGCAGGCGCTCGTGCTCTCGAGCGCCGACGCCCAGAGCCACCGCATCGTGCGCCTCCTGACCGCCGACGACCGCGTCGTCGCCGCCATCGCGCGCGAGGCGCGGCGCGGCCCGAAGCGCTTCGGCGCGCGCGTGCAGCCGCTCTCGCTCTCGCACGTGACCTACGCGCTGCGACCGAGCGACGACCTCGCGAAGCTCGGCGACGCCGCCCTCGAGGAGCCCTTCCCCACCGTGAAGGGGGACCTCGTCCGGCTCGCGCTCGCGACGACCATGGCCGACGTCGTCCTCACGACCGTCCCCGACTTCGCGCGCGAGGAGGGCCTCTTCGAGCTCCTGCTGCGCGCGTGGCGCTTCCTCGACCGCGGCGACGCGCGCCCCGTCGAGGAGACGCTCCTCCTCTTCGAGCTGCGCTTCCTCGTGCTCTCGGGGCTCCTCGCGCCCGACGAGCTCGAGCTCCCGAACGTCCCGAACGGCGCGCGCGACGTCGTCGCCGGCTGGCTCGCCGGGCAGTGGCGCCCCCTCGCCGACGCCGACCGCCCGCTCGTCGCCGCCGCGCTCGAGGGGCTCCTCGTCGCGGCGACCGGGCGCGCGCTGAAGTCGCGCCCCTTCCTCGACGAGGTCCTCGGGCGCCGCCCTCCGGCGTGACGCAGCGCGTCAAACGCCGACGGTCGCCTAGAGCGCCGACCATGAGTCCGGACCGAGCACGGGCGCTTGCGCGTCGTGCCTGGGAAGGCGGGAGGAGGAGGCGTGCTGGCGGCACGCCGACGACGACCAACGCCGCCAGGCGCGATGCGCGAGCGGTCCGGCGACGGGAGGACTCATGGTCGGCGCTCTAGCAGCGCTCGGGGAAATTCGGACCGAGCCAGGCGCGGCGTCGTGGTCGCAGGTGGCTACGCGAGGCGGGAGCGTACCCGAGGTACGTGACCGACGAGCGGAGCCGCCTGAGACCACAAGAGCAAGCCTGGCGACGGGAGAATTTCCCCGAGGGCTGCTAGGCCTCGAGGGCCCCGGTGAGCGAGGCGGCGAGCGCGTCGGCGCGGTCGGCCAGCGCGTCCGCCGGCACCCCCTGGCGCGCCCCCTCGGCGAGGACGGCGAGCTCGCGGCGCGCGTCGGTCGCGGCGCTCCGGAGTCGCTCGTGCGACGCGGCGAGCTTCGGGCCGCCGTGCGCGATGAGCGTGAGCCCGATGGCGAGGTACTCGGCGAAGCCGGTCAGGACGTCGAGATCCTCGTTGTCGAAGGCGTCCGTGCGCGCGGACGAGATCCCGACGGTCGCGACGACCCGCCCGTCGACCATCACCGGCGCCATGATCCCGGACGCGATCCCCTCGGCGAGCGCGCGATCGCGGCTCCCGGGCGCGGCGTCCTCGAGGCGGAAGAAGCGCGGCTGGCGCTGCCGCACCACCTCCCCGGTGAAGCTCCCGGCGAGCGCGAGGCGGCGACCGATCTCGGGCGTCGGCGACCCGGCCGAGGCGGTGTGCACGTAGTCGTCGCCCTCGATGCGCGTCACGGTCGCGCCCGAGGCGTCGAGCACGATGCGCGCGTAGCCCGCCACGACCTCGGCGATGGGCTCGAAGGTCTCGGCCCGCTGGAGCGCCGCGAGGACGCCGCGGTAGGCGTCGATGAGGAACTCGTGACGCAGCTGTGCGGACGACATCATCACCCCCAAGAAGTGCACGTTAGCGCCGTTCCGCGCTATCGCCGCGTCCCCGGCCTCGTAACCGCAGGGCGCGACGCCATGCGCTTGCGCGCGGCGGTCGCAGCCCAGCCGCAGATCGGGCACGCCTCCATGTCGTGGCCGCGCGCCGGGCAGTGCTCGCGCCCGAAGAAGATGATCTGCAGGTGGAGCCGGTTCCACAGGCGCTCGGGGAAGGCGCGCTTCAGGTCGCGCTCGGTCTCCTCGACGTTCTTCCCGCTCGAGAGCCCCCAGCGCGCCGCGAGCCGGTGGATGTGGGTGTCGACTGGGAACGCCGGGTGCCCGAACGCCTGCGACATCACGACCGACGCCGTCTTGTGGCCGACGCCCGGCAGGGCCTCGAGCGCCTCGAAGCTCTCGGGGACCTGCCCGCCGTGCCGCTCCACGAGCAGCTCGGACGCGCGCTTCAGGTTCTTCGCCTTCGTCGGCGCGAGCCCGATCTCGCGGATGAGCGTCTGGATCTCGGCGACCTCGAGCGCGGCCATGGCGGCCGGCGTCGCGGCGCGCGCGAAGAGCGCCGGCGTGACCTCGTTGACCTTCTTGTCGGTGGTCTGCGCCGAGAGCATCACGGCCACGAGGAGCGTGAAGGGATCGGCGTGATCGAGGGGGATGGGCGTCTCGGGGTAGAGCGCGTCGAGGATCTCGACCACGCGCGCGGTCTTCTCGGCCTTCTTCACGGTCGCAGCCTTCGTCGGCGGGGCGTCACCAGAGCCAGGGCAGGAGCGCCTTCCGCTCGGGCGGGTAGTCGGGGAAGCGCTCGCGGTACCAGCGGTGGTGCGCGAGCGCGCGCGGGGCGAGGTTCGCGGCCGTGTAGAGCGCGAAGGCGAGCCCGGCGAGCGACCACGAGGCGAGCGCCCAGCCGCACCACTCGAGGATCTCGCCGAGGTAGTTCGGGCACGAGACGCGCTCGTAGAGACCGCCGCGCGGCACCTTGTAGCCAGTCTCGCCGGGGGCGCGGAGGCCGCGGAGGACGGCGTCGGCGTGGAGGTTCACGGCGTAGCCGGCGAGGAAGAGGGCCGCGCCCACGACGAAGCGCGGGTCGAGGAGCCAGCCGTCCGGGACGGCGCCCGCGCCGCTGATGGCGAGGGCGTTGAGCGAGGAGTTCAGGAGCTGGAAGCAGAAGGCGGAGGCGACGACCGCGAGCGGGACGGTCTTCCCGCCGGTGCGCGCGCGGAGCGGCCACACGATGGTGCGGTTCACGTAGTGGAGGTTCCAGAGGGCGAAGAGGGCGACCGCGCCTGCGCTGTCGAGCCCGCGGGCGAGGGCCACGGCGGCCATGAGCAGCACCGCCGGCGACTCGAAGACCATCCACGCGACGCGCGCCGGCAGGCCGGGGCCGAAGCCGTCGCGGCGGTGGCGGCCGTAGGGCGCCACGATGAACGTGAGCGCGCCCACGGTGACCAGGGTGAGCCCCGCCATCACCCAGAGGCCGATCTCGTAGAAGGAGCCTGCGCTCATGCCGCGTCGAGCCCGAGCGCGGGGGCCTCGTCCGGGCGCGCCTCGGGCGCGCGCCACCAGGACAGGAGCGGCGGCAGCAGCACGAGCGTCGCGATCGCCGCGACGAGCAGCGTCTCCGCGATGAGGAGCCCGAAGCGGGACATCGGCGCGATGGTGGCCCACGCGAGCACCACGAAGCCGCCGGTGATCTCGGCCGCGTTGATGACGATCGCGAGGCCGCTGGTGCGCATGGCGGCCTCGAGCCCGCCCTGGCGGTAGCGCCACATGAAGTGGATGGCGTAGTCGATGCCGACCCCGAGCGCGATGCTCGAGAGCATGGACGCGGCGATGTCCATCGGGAGCACGTCCGGGAAGCAGCCCATCAGGCCGAAGGTGACGAGCAGCGTGAGCCCCGCCGGGAGGACGCCGATGAGGCCGGCCGTGACGCTCCGGAACACGCCCGCGACGATGAGGATGATGAGCGGCAGCCCGACGAGCAGGGAGAGCCCCTGGTTCCGCTGCACCGACTCGGTCATCGCGCGCTGGATGATGGGCTCGCCGGAGAGCGCCACGGCGACGGGGCGACCGGCCGCGGCCGCGGCGGCGCCGGCGGGGGGCAGGCCGTGGTCGGTCACGTACCAGACGGGGCGCGCGAGCTCGTCGACGATGGCGTCGACGCGCAGCGAGCGGCCGCGCGGGAGCTCGCCGAGGAGCGGGTCGAGCGGGGCCCGGCGGGCGGCGGCGAGGAGCTCGGTCGTGGCGAGGTCGACGTCGTTCCCGACGAGGCGCGCGCCGCGCTCGAAGGCCTTCACGTCGCGCTCGTCCTCGAGCTCGGCGGGGTCGACCAGGGCGCGGAGCATGGCGACGACGGCGTCCTTGTCGAGCTCGCCCGTGAGGACGAGGCGCGTGAGGTCGGCTGCGAGCGCCGGCGCCTTCTCGGGGTCGGCGAGCGTGACCATCTCGTCGTCGACGACGTCGCGCTGGACGATGTCCGCCACCTTCTTCGCCACGTCCGCGCGGACCTCGGCCGGGAGCCCGGCGTCGAGCGCGCGCGAGACGGCGTCGACGCTGGCGCGCCCGTCGGTCAGGGCGACGAGGCGCTCGGCGGCGTCGCGCTGGACGGCTGCGGCCCGCTCCGGCGTCGCGGGGACGGCCACGGCGCGCCCGGCGAGGTGCTCGTCGGCGAGGGCCTGCACGCGGGCGACGACGCCGTCGACGACGCCCGTGTCGAAGCCGCCGATGCCGATCTGCACGAGCGCGCCGCGGCGCTTGCCGTCGACGAGCAGCGCGACCGAGGGATCGGCCTGCTGCGCGAGGTAGATGAACTGCTCGGCCTCGGCGCGGCTCCGGCTCTCGCGGCGCACGAGCTTCATCCCCTCGTGCACGATGGCGACGACCTGCGCGATGCTCTCGACGCGCGTCACGCCGGGGACGGCGCGCAGGCGGTCCTCGAAGGCGGCGAGGCGGTGGAGGACGGCGGGGTCGGCGATGTCGGCGTCGACGAAGAGCTGGAGGAACACGCTC
The DNA here is from genome assembly GCA_020632715.1 of Deltaproteobacteria bacterium. GTDB lineage: Bacteria > Myxococcota_A > UBA9042 > PHBI01 > PHBI01 > JACKFA01. The sequence continues at coordinate 1,724,959 of JACKFA010000001.1, read as the reverse complement.
CCGCCGAAGCGCTCGGCGAGGACGCGGTCGGCGACCGCGGGCGGGGCGTCGTCCGGGAAGAAGGAGCCCGTGTCCATGCGCGTGTCGATGTGCGAGAGGCGCGTCGCGAAGAGGACGGCCACGGCGGCGGCGACGCCGAGGACCACGCCGCGGCGGCGGCGCGTGGTGGCGGCGACGCGGAGGAGCCAGCGGTCGACGGCGCGCTGCCGGGGCGGGCGCGCGGCGATGGGCCGCACGACGAGCAGCGCCGGGACGAGGGTCAGCGCGAGGACCGCGCAGAACGCGGCGCCGACGGCCATCTGCCAGCCGAACTCGCGCATCGGCGCGAGGTCCATCGCGAGGAAGGAGACGAAGCCGGCGGCCGTCGTGGCGGCCGTGACGATGATGGGCCAGCCCATGCCGGTGATGGCGACCGCCGGGTTCGCGCCGTGCTCGCGGTACCAGACGAGCACGTGGACGGCGTAGGCCGAGCCGAGCGCGGCGAGGACGACCGGGAGCGAGCTCGAGACGAGGGTCAGCGGGAGGCCGAGCCAGCCCATGAGGCCGAGGGTCCAGAGGCAGCCGAGGCCGACGGTCAGGACGGTGTAGAATGCTGCCCAGAGGGAGCCGAGGGAGAGGACGACCAGGAGCAGCGTGATGCCGGCGACGAACGGCGCGAGGCGCTGAAGATCGGCCTGGGAGCCGTTGGCGGCCGCCTCGGCGATGAAGGGCGCGCCGCCGAAGTGGAGGCGCACGCCGGCGGGGGGCGGGTCGGCCTCGGCGCGGGCGCGGAGGGCCTCGGCGGCGCGCTTCGTCGAGATCTTGAGGCCGTCCGGGAGCTTCGTGCGGAGCTGCGCGACGAGGAGGGCGCTCGTGCCGTCGGTCGAGGCGAGGGAGCCGGCGATGTAGTCGAGGCCGAGGAGATCGGCCTTCAGCGCGGCGAGCCCGGCGGGGTCGGCGGGGATCGGGTCGGGGACGAGCTGCACGTGGCCGGCGCGGCCGCCGCCCTCGTCCTTCACGACCGCGAGCTCGGTGATCGAGGTGACGTGCTCGGTCTCGGGGATGGCGGTCAGATCGCGCGTGAGGCGGCGCACGTAGCCGAGGTTCTCGGGGGTGTAGAGGTCGGCGGCCTCGACCACGACGAGGGCGACCTGGAGGCTCCCGAAGCGGTCGGAGATGCGCTCGAACGTCGCGATCTCGGGGGCCTTCGCCGGGAGGAAGCGGACGACGTCGTCGTCGTAGTCGAGCGGGAGCCCGGCCGCGAAGAAGACCGAGAGCGCGGCGACGAGCGCGAGGATCTTCAGCGGGTGGCGTGTGACGACGGCGGCGAAACGGTCCACGACAAGGCTATGCCCGAGGCGGCCCGCGTTCTCAAGCGCTGGTTTCCGTGGCGCCGTGGGCGGGAGGTTGTTACGAAGTGCCCGACGCCCCACGCCCGACGCCGGAGGTGACGCAGTGCCCACGGGAATCACCGGGCTCGCCGACGACCTGATGTCCCCGCGCCTCCTCGCCGAGGCCGGGCCCGGCAGCTACGACCGACTGCTCGCGCTCCTGCGCGCCCTCCGGGACGACGAGCGGCTGCTCGCGCCGCTCCGCGCGGCCTGGGAGGGGCGGGAGTTCCACGGGATCTACGCGCGGCCGCTGCTGGTGCTCGCGGCGCTCCGCTACCTCGCGCTCGGCGACGACGCGCACCCGCTCGGCCCGGAGGTGCTCGCCGACGCCGAGGCGCCCGCGCTCGAGGCGCGGCTGCTCGAGGCGCTCGCGGACCCGGCGCTCGTCCCGATCCTGCGCGCGCGCCACATCCAGACGAACGAGCCCGGGCGCGCCCTCGGCTGGGGGCTCGTGGCGCTCGCGCTCGACCTCCCGCACCGCGGCTTCGCGCTCTGCGAGATCGGGAGCTCCGCCGGGCTCAACCTCGTGGCCGACCTCGCGCCGTTCGACGTGCGCTTCGGCAACCAGAAGGTGTCGACCCTCGACTTCCCGTCGCCGTGGCGGCGCGTCGGGCTCGACCGCGCGCCGGTCGACGTCCGCGACGCGGACGCGAGCCGCTGGCTGACCGCGTGCATCTGGCCGGGGCAGCCGGACCGCCTCGCGCGCTTCTCGGCGGCCGCCGACGTGTGGCGCCGGCGCTGGCTCGGGGACGCGCCGCCACCCGAGCTCCGCGCGCACGAGCTCGGCGAGGGCGCGACGGCCGCGATCCTGACCGACCTCGAGGCCGACGAGCGCGTCTCTGCCGTGCTCGCCTTCGAGAGCGTCGTCGATCCGCACCTCGACCCCGACGTCCGCGAGCGCTATCACGCCGAGATGCGGGCGTGGGTCGCGGGCGGGGCGCGGCGGCTCTGGGTCGACCTGAACCCGGCGCCGCCCGATCCGCGGGGCGCCGGGAGCGGGCCGATGCGCCTCCGCGTGCACGGGCGGAGCGGCGGCGACGTGGTGGCGTTCGAGCTCGCGCGCACCGACTACCACCCGACGGGCTGCGTGCTCGCCCCGGGGGCGCTCGCGCGGCTGAAGGCGCTCTGGAGCGCGGCGTGAGGCGGGCCCTCGCCGTCGCTCTCGTGGCGCTGCTCGCGCCCGCGTGCGCGCACGGCCTCGACGGCTACCAGGACGCGCTCGGCGCCTGGCGGGCCGGTAAGCGGGCGGAGGCGGTCGCGATCACGGGCGAGGAGTACGCGCGCTGGCGCGACGGGAACCACCTCGAGGAGGCGCGGATGCGCCGGCTCGCGGACGAGGCGCGCGAGACGCTCGAGGAGGTGCCGGTGGTGCCGCGCGGGCCGCGCGGCGCGGCGCCGGCGCCGGGGGTCGCGGGGGACGAGTCGCTCTCCGACGCGCTCCGGGCGGATCTGCTGTCCGGCGACGTGACGCCGATCCTGCGCGCGGCGAGCACGGTCGCCGGGCTCCACCTCGAGGGGCACGCGTTCGAGCTCATCACGGTCGTCTTCCGGCGCGAGGCCATCCGCGCCGACGGCGGCCTCCTCGACGGTCTCGACGACGCCACGCGCTCGGTCGCCGCGAAACGCTTCGCGCTCGACGCGCTGATCCGGCTCGCGGCGCCGTGAACGACGTTCACGCCCGCGCGTCGCGGATCGCGCGCCGCGTCGAGGCGACGAGCTGGGGCCTCGCGGCGCTCGCGGCGGCGTGGCCGCTCCTCGACGCCGCGGGGGCCGGCGGCCTCGGCGACCTCGCGTCGAAGAGCCTCGCGGCGCGCCTGGCGGTCGCGATCGCGGGGGCGTCGCTCGCCGGGGTGTGGGTCGCGCACGCGCTGGTCGCGCGCCATGGGCTCCGCGAGGGCGCCCGCTGGGGGCGCGACGCGACGGCGCACGGCCTCGCGGTCTCCCTCGCGGTGGCCACCGTGGCGGCGCTGGCGGGCGGCGGGCTCGGCGCGTGGCTCCTGACGGCGGCCCCGGTAGGCGCGGTCGCCGTGCCGCTCGCGATGGGCTGGTCCGCGTGGAGCGGCGACCCGCCGCGGCCGCGAGCGAGCGCTGCGCGGACCGTCGCCGCTCTCGCCTGCACCGCGGGCGCGGGCGCGGGGCTCGCGATCGCGTGGCTCGGCGGGAGCGCGGTCTTCGCGCCCTGGTTCGCCGGTCTCGCCGACGCCGCCTACGCCGGCGGCCCCATCCCGCCCGAGGACGCAGGCGCCGCCCTCGCGCTCTTCGGCCCGATCGGCGCCGCGACGGCGGGGCAGCTCGCGACGCTCGCGGTCGCGATCCGCCGCGCGCCCGACGCGGGCCTCGCCGCGCGCGCCGCGATCGCGTCGGTGCTCGCCTGGTGCCTCCTCGACACGGCCCACTCCCTCGCCCAGGGCGCCGTGTTCAACGTGCTCCTCGTGAACCTCCCGTGCGCGGCGCTGCTCCTCCCGCCGCTCGCCCTCCTCGCGGCCCGCGCCCGCGCCGAGCGCGTCCGCGGTGTCCATGCTTGATACCCCCCGGGGTGCGTGCTATACGGCCCCGGCCGCAGAGCGGGGAGCAGCCCCAAAGCGGCAATAAAATCACACACTTCCCAACCTCTCGTGGCGTCAGCCGGCGTCCTGGGGAGTGGAGGCAAACGAGAGAGCGAGGACACGATGAGCAGCAACCAGGTCTCGATGCGGGACATGCTTGAGGCGGGTGTGCACTTCGGCCACCAGCTCCACCGCTGGAACCCGAAGATGCGGCCCTACCTCTGGGGCGCCAAGAACGGCATCCACATCATCAACCTGCAGCGCACGGTCGGGCTCTTCCGCAACGCCCTCGACTTCATGTCGAAGATGGGCCAGCGCGGCGACAAGGTGATGTACGTCGGCACGAAGCGCCAGGCGCAGGAGATCGTCGAGCAGGAGGCGAGCCGCTCGCGCCAGCCCTACGTGGCGCACCGCTGGCTCGGCGGCATGCTGACGAACTTCCGCACGATCCGCATGTCCCTCGACCGCATCGAGGAGATCGAGCGTCAGCTCCACGTCGACAACATCGACCGCCTCGCGAAGAAGGAGGTCAACCTCCTCGAGCGCGAGCGCGAGAAGCTCCTCCGCAACCTCGGCGGCGTGCGGGACATGAAGAAGGTCCCGGGGGCGATCCTGGTCATCGACACGGTGAAGGAGCACCTCGCCGTCTCGGAGGCGCGGAAGCTCAACATCCCGGTCATCGCGCTCGTCGACTCGAACAGCGACCCGACGCTCGTCGACTACCCGATCCCCTCGAACGACGACGCCATCCGCGCCATCCAGCTCTTCGTGAAGGCGCTGACGGACGCCTACCTCGCGGGCGCCGCGCTCCACAAGGACGCGGTCCACGCCGAGTACGCGCCGGCCGCCCCGCGCGGCGGTGAGGCGGTCGACGTCGTCATCAAGGGCGACAAGGCCGAGGACAAGGACGGGGACGACGGCGACGACGCCTGAGTCGTCCCGAGCTCGGCTCCGCCGCGCCGAACGGGCCCCGAGGGCCCGGTCGCGGTGGCGCTGGGCCCGTCAGAGCGAAGCGATTCCACGGAACCAAGGCAGGGTCGCGAGCGCGGCCCCAAGGCCGGGTGAGACCCGGCGGGAGAAGGCAGATGGCTGAGATCAGCGCGCAGATCGTCCGGGACCTCCGCGAGCGGACCGGCGCCGGCTTCATGGACTGCAAGAAGGCCCTCGCCGAGAGCAACGGCGACATGGACGCGGCCATCGAGTACCTCCAGAAGAAGCAGCTCGCGAGCGTCGGCAAGAAGGCCGGCCGGATCGCCTCCGAGGGCGTCGTGGGCAGCTACATCCACGCCGGCGGCCGCATCGGCGTCATCATCGAGGTCAACTGCGAGACCGACTTCGTGTCGCGCAACGAGGCCTTCCAGGCGTTCGCGAAGGACCTCGCGATGCACGTCGCCGCGGCGAACCCGATGGTCGTGCGGGCCGAGGAGCTCCCGGCCGCGGAGATCGACAAGCAGAAGGAGATCTTCAAGGCGCAGGCGATGGAGGAGGGCAAGCCCGCCAACATCGCGGAGAAGATCATGGAGGGGCGCCTCAAGAAGTGGCAGAAGGAGGTGTGCCTCCTCGACCAGCCCTTCGTGAAGGACCCCGACAAGACCGTCGCCGAGCTCGAGGCCGAGCTCACCGCCAAGATCGGCGAGAAGATCTCGATCCGGCGCTTCGTCCGGTTCGAGGTCGGCGAGGGCATCGAGAAGCGCGAGGACGACTTCGCGGCCGAGGTCGCGAAGCAGGCCGGGCTCTAGCAGGCTGCTGGCCGATGGGTCGATGACGAGGCACCAGAGGGCACCCTTTGGTGCCTCGTCGCTTTTTGGGGCCGGGCGTGCTCAGATGCCGCGCGGTTCGTGGTCGGGAGCGAGGGGCGAGCGATGAGTGACGGGGACATCAGGTACAAGCGCATCTGTCTCAAGCTGTCCGGCGAGGCCCTGATGGGCGTCGAGCCGTTCGGCATCTCGGTGCCGACGCTCCGGAGCATCGCGGGCCAGGTGCGCGACGCGATGAAGCTCGGCTGCCAGCTCGCGCTCGTCATCGGCGGCGGCAACATCTTCCGCGGGCTCAAGGGCGCGGCGCACGGCATGGACCGCGCCACGGCCGACCAGATGGGCATGCTCGCGACGGTGATGAACGCGCTCGCGATCCAGGACGCGCTCGAGCGCGAGGGCGTACCGACGCGCGTGCTCTCGGCCATCGAGATGCGCGACGTCGCCGAGCCCTACATCCGCCGGCGCGCCGTGCGGCACCTCGAGAAGGGGCGCGTGGTGATCTTCGCGGCGGGTACGGGCAACCCGTACTTCACGACCGACACGGCGGCGGCGCTCCGGGCGGCGGAGATCGGCGCGGACGTGGTCATGAAGGCGACGAAGGTCGACGGGGTGTACGACAAGGACCCGACCAAGCACGCCGACGCCCAGCGCTACGACCACGTCACCTACCACGACGTGCTCCGGCTCGAGCTGAACGTGATGGACAGCACGGCGATCAGCCTCTGCAAGGAGAACGCCCTGCCGATCCTCGTGTTCGACATGACGCAGCCGGACAACATCCTGCGCGCCATCCGCGGCGAGGTCGACGGGACGCGGGTCACGGCGACGCAGCCGACCGCCTGAGGGCGGCGCGCCCGCGCAGAGCGGTTCTTCGCGCGCGGGTCGCGGCGCGTATTGTCAAAGCTGCGGCGTTCCGTAAACTCGCGTGCCGACGGTCGAGAGGAGAGAGAGCAACATGTTGGACGAGATCTACGCCGAGACCCAGGCCTCCATGAACAAGGCCATCGAGGCGTTCAAGCGCGAGCTCACGAAGCTGCGCACGGGGCGCGCGAACCTGAGCATGCTCGACGGCATCCGCGTCGAGTACTACGGCGCGCAGACGCCGCTGAACCAGGTCGCGGCGCTGAACGTGGCCGAGGCGCGGCTCATCACGATCAAGCCGTGGGACAAGAGCCTGCTCATCGCCATCGAGAAGGCCATCGTCAGCTCGAACCTCGGCATCACGCCGAGCAACGACGGCGAGATCATCCGCCTCCCGATCCCGCCGCTCACGGGTGAGCTCCGGCAGAAGCTCGTGAAGCAGCTGAAGAAGATGACGGAGGACGCGCGCGTCTCGGCGCGGAACGTCCGGCGCGACATGAACCAGCTCGTGAAGGACTCCGCCGACTACTCGGAGGACGAGCAGCACCGGGCGCTCGCGAAGATCCAGACCATCACGGATGGGGCGATCTCCGAGATCGACGCCGAGGCGGACAAGAAGGAGAAGGAGATCATGGAGGTTTGACCGAGCTCACCGCTCGTTCGAGCCCATGAAGGGACGCACGCGGCGCGGCGAGCGCGCCACGCCCGTGCCTCTCGACCTGCTCGCGCCGCTGCCCGAGGAGCGCGGCCCGTCCTGCTTCGCCGCGTTCCTCGCGGGGCAACGGGCCGGGTGGCCACGCCACCTGCGCCGCGAGGCCACGCGGCTCCAAGCTGACGACGCCGCTGTCCGCGAGCCCGCCGACGACGGCGAGGAGCCTGTAGCAGGCTAGGCGATCTCGGAGTGGATCGGCGAGGCCTGGCTCGTCACGCCCTCGAGCACCGCTCAGGTAATCGGACCGAGCAGTCGGTGCCAGCGCGCTGTCAGCGGCAAGGCGGGAGGAGGAGGCGTGCTGAGAGCACGCTGACGACGACCAACGACGCCGATGACGGTGCGCTGGTGCCGAATGCGACGGGAGATTACTCGAGCGGTGCTCTAGCAGCCCTCGGGGAAATTCTCCCGTCGCCAGGCTTGCTCTTGTGGTCTCAGGCGGCTCCGCTCGTCGGTCACGTACCTCGGGTACGCTCCCGCCTCGCGTAGCCACCTGCGACCACGACGCCGCGCCTGGCTCGGTCCGAATTTCCCCGAGCGCTGCTAGCGGCGCTCCCGTCGCCGAGCACCGCGACGGCGAAGTCGATGAAGGCCCTGACGCGCGGGCTCGTGCGCTGCTCGGCGAGGCAGAGCACGTGGACCGGCGGCCCCGGCGCCTCGTACGGCTCGAGCACGCGCACGAGGCTCCCGTCCGCGAGCTGCTCCGCGACCATCGTCGCGAACGCCTGGCAGATCCCGACACCGGCCGCCGCGGCGCGCACGAGCGCCTCCCCGTCGTCCGCGCTCAGCGTGCACGGCGAGGGCACCACGACCGCGTCGTCCGCGCCCGCCTCGCGGCGGAACGTCCACTCGACCAGGGTGTTCCGCGGCGTCCTGAACTTGAGGCAGCGATGGCCCGCGAGCGCGGCCGGCGTCGCGGGCACGCCGTGGCGCGCGACATAGCTCGGCGCGGCCACCGTCACCCACGACGTCCTCGCGACGCGACGCGCGACGAGGCTCGAGTCGGCGAGGTCGCCGATGCGGAGGGCCACGTCCACCGAGTCCGCGACGAGGTCGACGAGGCGGTCGGTGACCACGAGCCCGAGCGTGACCTCCGGGTTCGCGTCGACGAGCTCCGGCAGGCGCCGCGCGAGCGCCGGCACGAGGAGCGACGGCAGCGACACCGTGAGGGGGCCGCGCGGCTCGCTCACCGCGGCCATCGCCTCGTCCCGACCCGACAGCACCAGGTCGCACGCGGCGCGCGCTCGCGCGAAGAGGAGCTCCCCCTCCACGGAGAGCCGCACGCGGCGCGTCGTCCGGTGGAGGAGCGCGACGCCGAGCTCCGCCTCGAGGCGCCGGACGGCCTTGCTCACCGCGGCGGAGGTCACCCCGAGCCGCGTCGCGGCGGCTCGGAAGCTCCGCGCCTCGGCGACGGCGACGAAGGGCTCGATGCCCGCGAACAGATCCGCCATGTCGCGCTCCTCCCGGCGCCGCGCGGGCGGGGGACCGCGGGCGCCAATTATCAACCCTGAGTTGACGAAGTCTAAACCAAAGCGCCGCTCGACGGGCGTAATCCGGCCCGTATCGTCGTGGCCTCGACAGGAGCCACACCTACCCCGGCGGCCCCGGGTGCCTGACCGCGTCGCGGCGGGACCACAGGGCAGCCTCAGGAGAGAGACCATGAAGATCGGCATCTTCGGGACCGGCGTCGTCGGTTCCACCATCGGGAGCGCGCTCACCCGCGCGGGCCACGAGGTCCGGATGGGCTCGCGCACCCGCGGCAACGACAAGGCGGTCGCCTGGGTCGGCGCCGCCGGCGCGAACGCGAGCGAGGGGACCTTCGCGGACGCCGCGGCGTTCGGCGAGATCGTCTTCAACTGCACGCGCGGCGACGCCGCGCTCGCCGTCGCCGCGCAGGCGGGCGCCGAGAACCTCGCCGGGAAGGTCCTCGTCGACGTCTCGAACCCCCTCGACTTCTCGAAGGGTTTCCCGCCGACGCTCACCGTCCTCAACGACGACTCCCTCGGCGAGCAGCTGCAGCGCGCGCTCCCCGGGACCCACGTCGTGAAGGCGCTCAACACCCTCACCGCCGCGCTGATGGTCGAGCCGTCGCGCCTGAGCGGCCCCCACGACCTCCTCATCTGCGGGAACGACGCCGGCGCCAAGGCGACGGTCACCTCGCTCCTCCGCGAGTCCTTCGGCTGGAAGATCGTCCGCGACCTCGGCGACATCACGAACGCCCGCGGGACCGAGGCGTGGCTGCTCCTCTGGACGCGCCTGTACGGCCACCTCGGGACGCCCGACTTCAACCTGCACCTCGAGACGAGCGGGGGTGCCGCGTGACGCCCTCCCAGCGCATCACCATCGTCACCGGCGCGAACCGCGGACTCGGCCTCGGCGTCGCGCGCGACCTCGCCCGGCGCGGCGATCGCGTCATCCTCACCGCGCGCTCCCAGGACAAGGCCGACGGCGCCGCCGAGACGCTCCGCGGCGAGGGCCTCGAGGTCGTCCCGCGCGCGCTCGACGTCGCCTCCGACGAGAGCGTCGCCGCCTTCTTCCGCTGGCTCGACGACGAGCACGGTGGGCGCGTGGACGTCCTCGTCAACAACGCCGGGATGATGCAGGAGAAGGGGGGCCCCGCGGGCTCGCAGGCTAGCTCCGGGGTCGTCCTCGAGCACCTCGACAACAACGCCCTCAGCGCCTATCGCATGCTCGAGGGGGCCCTCCCGCGCATGAACCGCCACGGCTACGGCCGCGTCGTGAACGTGTCGTCGGGGATGGGCGGCCTCACCGAGATGGGGGGCGGCCACCCGGCCTACCGCCTCTCCAAGGCCGCGATGAACGCGCTCACCCGCATCTTCCACGACGCCGCGAGCGGCGACGTGAAGGTGAACTCGGTCTGCCCCGGCTGGGTGAAGACCGACATGGGCGGCCCGAGCGCCCACCGGGAGCTCGCGCAGGGCGTCGCGAGCATCACCTGGGCCGCGAACCTCGGCGCGGACGGGCCCTCCGGGGGCTTCTTCCGCGACGGGAAGGCGCTCGCCTGGTAGCTCGGGCGGTGGCGCGCGCGGCTCGTCGGGCCCGCGCGCCGCCGACGTCGCCCGCAGCGTCTGCAGATCCTGCAGTCCCCCACCTGCGGGGAACCGCAGACACCGGGCGCCACAGGGGCCCCTCGACGCCGGCCGAACCGGGATGACCGGCCATCCATGCGGTCGACCGCGACCTGGCACGCCCCTTGATATGTCTTCGCTCCGAGCCCGGATGACCGAGGCTCCGCCACCAGCACAAGGAGCATCGACATGATTCGCCGTATCCTCGCCCCCCTCGGCCTCGCCGCCCTCCTCCTCGGTCTCGCCGTCCCCGCCGCCTCCGCCGCCCCGTCGCGCGGGCCGAAGGCCGGCGTCACCGTCACCATCGGCAGCCCGGCCCGCCACACCTACGTGAGCACGACGCGCGTGAACACGCGTCAGGTCAGGACCCTCCGCGCCGAGCTCCGCGTGCTCGAGTCCCGCCTCGCGCAGAAGGAGGCCCGCCTCTCCCGCGAGCTCCGTCGCCGCGGCGGTCGCGCCCTCGAGCGCAGCCTGCGCGCCGACATCGCGACGCTGAAGGTGCAGATCTCCCGCGCGCAGCTGAAGCTCGACGTCGCGCTCGGCCGCTCGGGCGGCTTCTGGCGCCCGGTCGCCTGGCGCTGACCCGCGGCCCGCGAGGGCGCCGCTCCCCACGGCGCCCTCGCCTCGCGGGCCGGAGCTCTCTCTCCCACGCGCCTCTCCCCGCGCTCCTCCCCCGAGAGGCTGTGAAGAAATCCCCTCCCGTCGCCGGCATCGCCGATACGCTTCGCCGGCCTTCGTCGCAGCCCCTTGAAATACCACGAGGTATTCCCGCGGGGCTGCTCCTTGGGCGGCTCGCGGCTCGGCGCGCCGGCTCGGTCCGGGTATTTCTTCACAGCCTGTGAGCTCTGGCCCGCGTTCCAAGGCGGCGCGCCCCTCTCCCTCCCCCGGGAGGGGCGCGCCGTCTCTCGCCGTCGCCGTCGCCTCCACCACGAGCGCGCCGTCGGGGCCGATCGTGACGGTCACGTCACCGTCCCGGCCCGTCACCCAGAGGCGCGCGCCAGCCGCCACGTAGCGCGCCAGGACCGCCTCGTGGGGCGGCATCGGCGGCCTCCCGGGGCGCCCCGACACCACGACGTCACCCGGCGCTACCGCCGCGAGGAAGGCGGGCGTCGACGACGTCTTGCTCCCGTGGTGCGGCGCCTTCAGGACGTCCGCCCGGAGCCTGGCCGCGCCGAGCTCCTCGAGGAGCGCCGCCTCCGTGCCCGCCTCGATGTCGCCCGTGAGGAGCACCGCGCGCCCTGCGTACTCGAGGCGCGCGACCAGGGAGCCGTCGTTGGCCTCCACGCGGCACGCCCCGTCCGGCCCCACGACGTCGGCCGGGGGCCAGAGGATGTCCACGTCCACGCCGTGCCACGTGAGGCGCCCTGGCGGCTCTCGCGCCACCACCCGCACGCGGCCGCCGCGGGCGAGGACGAGCCGCGCGAGCGCCTCCCCGCGGGGGCTCGCCGCGGTGCAGGGCGCGAGCCACAGCTCGCCCACGCCGTACCGGGTCGCGATCGCGAAGGCGCCGCCGATGTGATCGCGGTCCGTATGCGTCACCCAGAGGAGGTCGAGCCGCCCGACCCCGCGCCGCGCGAGCGCCGGCGCGAGCACCCGGCTCACGAGCCGCGCGTCGCCGTCCCCGTCGCCGAAGCGCGTGCCGCCGGCGTCGACGAGCGCCGCGCCGCCGCCCGGTGGCTGGATGAGGATCGCGTCCCCGTGGCCCACGTCGACGACCGTCACGCGGAGCGCGTCGCTCCCGGCTGGTCGCGCGAGCAGCGCGGCCGCGAGGACCGCGACGCCGAGCGCGAGGCGCGGCCAGCGCGCGCCGCGGAGCCCGATGATCCCGAGCACCGCGAGCGTCGCCGCCGCGCCGAGCCACAGGGGCCACGCCGTGCTCGTCGCTGGCCCAACCAGCTCCGCCGCGCCCCCCACCCCCTCGACGAACACGTCGCCGACGGCGCCGAGGATGGGCGCGAGGGTGGCCGTCCAGGCGGGGACGACCAGGACCGCGAGGGCGAACACGACCCCGGCGGGAAGCACGACCAGGGCCATCGCCGGCACCGCGATGAGGTTCACCCAGAGCCCGTGCGGCGCGAGCTGGCCGAACCACGCGAGCGCGAGGGGGGCCGTCGCCGCGAACGTCAGCGCGTCGACCACCAGCATAGCCGCGACGAACGCGAGCGCGCGCCTCACGCGGGACTCGGGGCGCCACCCGAGCACGGCCACGCGCGCCGCGGTGACGAGGGGGCTCCCGAGCACGAGCGCCCCGGCCGCCGCGAAGGAGAGCTGGAACGAGGGCCGCAGGACGGCCTCCGGATCCACGAGGACCAGCGCGCCGAAGCCGAGCGCGAGGAGGTGCCGCGCGTCGGCTCGGCGCCCGAGGATGATGGCGCCGAGGACCAGGGCCCCGACGAGCTCCGCGCGCACCGTCGCGTCGGATGGCGCCACGAGCGCGCCGTAGGCCACGATGGCGAGGAGCGACGCGACGGCCGCGAGGCGCGTCGGGCGCCCGGTCTGGGCGAGCCCCGGCAGGAGCAGCAGCAGGAGCGCGAACGCGAGGCGGTAGGCGAACGCGCCGACGAGCGCCACATGGAGGCCGGAGATGGCGAGGAGGTGGGCTGTGCCGGTGTCCTGGAAGGCCCACCGCGTGCTCTCGCGGAGCGAGCCCTTGTCGCCGAGGAGGAGCGCCCGGTAGAGCGCCGCCGCCGTGGGCCCGGCGCCGCCGAGGCGCTCGTGGAGCGACGCCCCGACCCGCGCCGCGAGCGACGCGCTGCCCGTCGGCGCGGGCTCCGGCCGCGTGACGGCCCGGGCGAGGAGGGTCTGCGCGGGGCGCGCCCCCGGCCTCGGCGCGTCGCGCGCCGGACACACCGCCACCACGAGCCGCACGACGTCCCCCGCCGCCGGTGCTGGCGAGAAGACCCCATCCACGACGAGGCGCTCGACCGTCAGCCCGCGGACGTCCGCGAGGACGAGGCGACAGAGGGTGTCCTCTCCGGGGCCGTCGCAGGAGGACTCCCAGACGACGCCGCTCACGACGATCTCCTCGCCCGGTGGGACCGAGACGGGCTCGGCGCCGCCGGCGGTCGCGCGGGCGAGCCCCACCGCGAGCGCGATGAGGCCGCGCCACCCGCCCGTCGCGAGGGCCACCCCGACGGCGACCGCCGCGAGCGTGAGCGCGACGCCGATGGGGGTCGCCGCCGAGATGACGCCGAACGCGGCGCCGCCGGCCGCGATGAGCGCGAGCCTCGCCATCTCCAGGTGACCTCCGGGTGATTTGAGAGGGAACGCGCCCTCACCCATCCCAGGTCACGAGAAGCGGATCCGTTTCACGCCGCTCCGTCGATTCTCGAAAATTCGCGCGACCGGCGCCGCCGCTCGGCGCGGCTCGGCCTCGGCCGGGGGGTCAGCGCGCCTCCGCGGCCCGGCGGCGCAGCTCGGCCTGCCGGAGCTCCCCGAGGAAGCGCCACGCCGCCGCCTGCCCGTCGAAGTCGGGGGCCGCCGCGAGCGCCTTCTCCGCGGCGTCGAGCCCGTCGGCCCGGAGCGCGCGGATCATCGCCGTGAGCGCGGCCGGGAGCCCGTCGACGGCGCCGCCGCGGAGACGGTCGACCAGGCTCCGGGCGAAGTACGGGTAGGCGTCGAAGAGCCCGTCGCGCATGGCGGCCTCGTAGGCCAGCGCGGCGTCGTCGAAGCCGCGCGGATCACCGGCGAGCCCGCTCGCGACGCCGGCCGCCCCGTCGAGCGTCGCCGAGACCTTCGCGTCGCGCCCGAGGCCGCAGCGCCCGACGACGAGCGCGCCGATGGCCGCGACCATGAGCGCGAGGCCGGCGATCCGCCGCATCGCGCGCACGCGCCGCGCGCGCTCCGGCGTCATGTCCTCGATCGGGCCGTCCCAGCGCATCGCGGCGAGCGTCGTCGCTCACGCGCCGCTTGGCAAGGCGCGCGCTCGCCGATCAGATCGCGTCGACGCCCGTCTCGCCCGTCCGGATGCGGACCGCGTGCTCGACCGGCAGGACGAAGATCTTCCCGTCCCCGAGGCTCCCGGTCTTCGCGGCGCGCTCGATGGCCTCGACCACGAGGCGCACCTTGTCCTCCTGCACGACGATCTCGAGCTTGGTCTTGGGCACGAAGTCCACGACGTACTCGGCGCCGCGGTACACCTCGCGCTTGCCGCCTGTGCGTCCGAAGCCCTTCACGTCACTGACCGTCATGCCCTCGATGCCCACCTCGGCGAGGGCTTCCTTCACCTCGTCGAGCTTGAACGGCTTGATGATGGCTTCGATCTTCTTCATGAGAGGCCTCCGCGGCGGGACGCGACACCAAACGACAGCGGTGTTTCCATACCGCAGCGTCGCACCTCGCGAAAGTGCCCCTGGCTGCGGCCTGTCGAGACCCTACACGACGCGTGTTTCCGCGCCATTTCCGCGGCGCCCCGTGGCGCGTCAGCGCGACGCCTCCGCGAACTGCCGCTTTGGCTCGGGCGGCTGCTTCCGGTAGAGGACCTCGAGGATCTCGATGCGGGTCTTCGTGCCGAGGTGATCGATGACGACCTCGTCGCCCTCTCGCCGTCGCATCAGGGCCTTGCCGATGGGCGACCGCCACGAGACGCGCCCGAGGTCGGCCTCGATCTCGTCCTCGCCGACGAGGTCGAGGGTGCGCTCGGTCCCGTCCGGGTAGCCGAGGACGACCGTCGCGCCGAAGAAGACCTGGTCGCCGCGGTCGACCGCGGGGTCGCAGATCTCGGCCGCCCCGAGGCGCTTGTCGAGCCACCGGAGGCGCCGATCGATCTCGCGCAGGCGCTTCTTCCCGTAGATGTACTCGGCGTTCTCGGAGCGATCGCCGAGCGACGCCGCCCACGAGACCTCCTCGACGATCTTCGGCCGCGCGACGAGCCGCAGGTGCTCGAACTCGTCCGCGAGACGCCGGTACCCCCGTGGGGTAATGTAGTTCTTGAAGTCCGCCATCGCCCCGGACGCTACGCCGACTGCGGGCGCGCTGGGAAGCCATTCGTCGCAGGCGACGCCCGCAGCGGGGTCGTCGCTGGGTTCGCTCCTCGAGACGCCGTCGCAGGCGGTGTCCGACGTGAATGTCCGTGAAACCGCGCTCGTCGAGAGCCCACCACCGACCGGACCGGGACCGCCGCGACCCGGCCAGGACCGAAGGAGACAGACCGATGACCAAGCTCGTGCTCACCGCCTGCCTGACGCTGCTCTCGACCTCCGCCTTCGCGGACCCGCCGCGCGTCGAGCACCGCCGCGACCGCGCGGAGGTCGGCTCCGATCACCGCGAGCTGCGCGACGATCGCCTCGATCTCGAGAAGGTGAGCGCCCTCGAGAGCGCCTACGCGAAGGCCATCCGCCACCCGCGGCGGAACGCGCGGCAGATCGAGGCGCTCGAGCGCGACTTCCTCGCCGCGATGCACGACGAGCTCCGCGAGTCGAGCCACGAGGTGCGGAAGGGCGAGCGCGAGGTGCGCGCGAGCGAGCGCGAGGTGGACGCCTCCCGCCGCGAGGCGCGGCGCGACGTCGTGACCGGGCGCCCGAGCGGCGACGACCGCCGCGACCTGCGCGACGACCGCCGGGACCTGCGCGACGACCGCCGCGACCTCGCGAAGGAGATGCAGGCCAAGCGCACGACGCAGGTCATCGCGCGCGAGTTCCGCGATCTCCGCGGCGTGTCGACACCCCGCGCCTTCGACCGGAAGCAGCGCCTCATGCGTGAGGCCGTCGAGCTCGCGCGCGCCGAGGTCCGCGAGGACCGGAAGGAGCTGCGCGAGGACCGCCGCGAGATCCGGGAGGACCGCCGCGAGCGCCGCGAGGACCGCCGCGAGGACCGGCGCGGCCGCTGAAGCGCGGCCAAGCGTCAGAGGAGCGCGAGCTGCACGGCGCCCGCGGCGCCCGGGCGCCGGAAGGGCGACGGGCTCGGCGGCTCGGGCGGCCGCCCGTAGCCGAGGCGGCTCTCGAGGCCGCTCACCAGGTCCTGCACGATCTGCCAGCGCTCCCCCTGCCCCTTCATCCGGTTGTCGAACCGCGAGTCCGTGAGCTTCCCGCCTCGGCACTCGCGGATCTGCTTCAGGATCCGCTCGGCCTTGAGCGGGAAGGCCGTGCGGATCCGGTGCTCGAAGACCTCGGCCACGCTCCCCGGGAGCCGCAGCATGGTCGTGCCGACCCAGGCGGCGCCTGCGTCGCGCGCGTTCGTCAGCACGGCGGGGAGCTCGGTGTCGTTGAGCCCCGGGATGATGGGCGCGCACATGAGGCCGACCGGGACACCCGCCTTCGCGAGCCGCTCGATGACCTTGTAGCGCCGCGCCGGAGAGGGCGCGCCCGGCTCCACGGCGCGGGCGAGCTCGGCGTCGTCGAAGCAGAGCGACACGGCGACCGTGCAGTGGGCGACCTCGGCGAGCTCGGCGAGCACGTCGACGTCGCGCTCGACGAGGGCGCTCTTCGTGATGATGCCGACCGGGTTCCGGTACGCGAGGCACACCTGGAGGCAGGCCCGCGTGAGCCCGAGGCTCGCCTCGAGGGGCTGGTAGCAGTCGGTGTTGCCGGAGAAGACGACGACGTCGCCGCGCCAGGTGGGCTTGTCGAAGGCGGCGCGCAGGAGCTCCGCCACGTCACGCTTGACGACGAGCTTGCGCTCGAAGTCGGTGCCGGCGCCGAAGTCGAGGTGCTCGTGGGTCGGGCGCGCGTAGCAGTAGGCGCAGCCGTGGTGACAGCCGCGGTAGGGGTTCACGCTGAACTCGAAGCCGACGTCCGGGCTCTGGTTCCGGCTCAGCGCCGAGCGCGAGCGATCCTCGAAGATCTCGAGGGCGGCCGTCGGCGGCGGCCCGAGGTCCTCGACCATCGTGCGGTGCCACGGGTTCGGGGGGTTCATGACCTTGCGGAGGGCCTCGCGGGCGGTAGCGGTGACCATGGGCCGAGACTACTGCTCACACGTTCAGCATGTCAAGCGCGAGCCTCTTCTCGCCGCCCGCGCGCGCGCCTCGCCGCGCTTCCACGCGCCGGCCGGATCTGACATGGTGGCGCCCCCGCCGGCCACCCCGACCGACCGAACGGAGCGCGAGCCCATGCCGACCACCGAGCTCCCCTCGACCGCCGCGGCCTTCGCCGCCAGCGCCCCCGCCGAGGCCGACGTCGCCTCGCTCGCCTCCCTCTCCGCGGCCGAGCTCGACGCCCTCGTGAGCGACCTCGAGCGCTCGAACCGGCGCGACCACCTCGAGCTCGTCGGCGCCGCCGCGAGGCTCCCCGGCGCCGTCCGCAAGGCCGCGCGCAAGGCCGCCTACCGCCTGAAGTCGCGCGGCGTCGCCGCCACCGTGGACCCAACGCGCCACGCCGCCGTCGACCTCCGCGCCGAGGTCGACCTCGACGATCGCGTCCTCGCCCACTTCCCCGGCCTCGGCGGGCGCTACGTCGTCGTCCTCGGCGACCTCCCCGACGCCCGCGGCGCCTCCATCCAGGCCGACGGCGAGGGCGTCCGCGTCGCCTCGACCGCGATGGGGCGCGCCCAGATGCGGGCGCATGCCCGCGAGCACGGCGACTCCCTCGGCCTCGTCATCGGCCCCGCCGCCCTCGGCGTGCAGCTCGCCGCGCGCCTCGCCGTCGAGGTGCGGCGCCTCGGCGGCGAGTTCCCCCCCGGCTGGAGCGACGTCGTCTGGTGGTGCGAACGCGCCCAGGCCCTCGGCGCCGACGCCGCCACCTGCGACGCGACCACCGCCCTCGCCGACGCCCCCCTCGACGCCCTCGACGGCGCCGCCGCGCGCGCCGTGCTCGCCCGCCTCGGCCGCGCCGCGCTCCCCGCCGGCTCCGTGCTCGACGAGATCGATCAGCGCGCGATGGACGCCCTCCGCCTCGACACCGACTACGACGAGACCGAGGCCATCATCCTCCTCGCCGGCCTCGCCGAGGGCGTCTGCGACGAGCTCTACCAGGCCCAGGAGGTCCGCGAGGCCGCCATCCGCAGCCTCGACGCCACCGCCGACGTCCTGCTCGCCGCCGGCGATCGCGCAGGCGCCGGCGTCGTCCTCGCGACCGCGCGTGCCCTCGGCGACGGCGCCCACCTCCCTCACGAGCTGCCGCTCCTCGGGGAGGCCTTCCAGCGGATCCTCGATCCGGCCTCCTTCTGGAAGCAGCGCCAGATGATCCTCGCCGAGCGCGACGCCGGCCCCGCGGCCGACGAGGGCTGACCCGGTTTCACGAGCGCTCCGCCGTGCGCCGGGAGGCGACAGCACCTCCGCGCCCGGGGCCGCGCCACCGCGAGAACGGCCTCGAAACTCGGCCCCGAGGTGCGTAGAGTACCGCCCATGACGCTGCCGCCCACCGGCTCAGGAGACGACGGCCCGCCCACACGGCGGCGCCTCCACCGGGCCGAGATCGCGGAGGTCCGCGAGAAGCACCGCATCCGCCTGCGCCGCTTCGCCGGCCACGGCCGCTACGCCGAGCAGCTCGACCGCCCCATCCGCGTCGCGCACCTGACCGACATGCACGTCGGCCTCGTGACGCCGTTCAAGGTTCAGCTCGCCGCCATCGAGGTCACCAACCGCGAGCGCCCCGACGTGGTCGTCATCACCGGCGACTTCGTCTGCCACAGCCACGCCTACCTCGACGAGCTCGGCTGGCTCATGAAGCGCATCGAGGCGCCCGTCTTCGGCGTCCTCGGCAACCACGACTACTGGGCGGGCGGCGCCGAGGTCCAGAAGGCGCTGAAGCGCGCCGGCGTCGAGATGCTGAACAACGCCAACACGACGCTGCAGATAGGCTCCCAGCGCCTCCAGCTCGTCGGCCTCGACGACGCCTACACCGGCCACGCGAACCGCCGGAAGGCCTTGAAGGGCATGCGGAAGGACCTCCCGACGCTCGGCCTCTCGCACATCGCGGAGGAGGCCGACGCGCTCTGGGACTCCGGGGTCCCGCTCGTGCTGTCGGGGCACACCCACGCCGGGCAGCTCACGGTCGCGCGCCTGAACGAGTGGACCATCGGGCGCCTCGCGAAGCACCGCTACATCCACGGGCTCTATGGCTCCCGTACCGGCGAGGAGCAACCAGGCGCCGTCTACGTCGGCGCGGGGATCGGGGCCGCCGTCATGCCGCTCCGCATGGGCGACCGCGGGAGCCGCGAGGTCACGATGTTCGAGCTCGGCGTGCTGCCGGGCGACCTCGCCGAGCACCACCCGGAGCAGGCCGCGCACGCGCCCGCCCCCGACACCATCGACGAGGACGAGGAGCGCGCCGCCGCCCACGCGCGCTTCCTCGAGCGGAAGGCGAAGAAGCAGAACGGCTGGCGCGCGCGCCTGAAGGCGCGGAACCAGTAGCTCGCTCGCCCGAGCGCCGCGGCCCGCGCAGGCAGCGCCCGCGCGCGGCACGCAGCGCGCGCCCTCAGGGGTTCTTGCCCGCGAGGAGCGCGTCGATGGCCGTCGAGAACGACTCGACGTTGTAGCCGCCCGGGGGGCTGAACTTCCGCCCGTTCAGGTAGAAGGTCGGCGTCCCGCGGACGCCCGCCGCGCGCGCCTCGGCCATGTCCGCGTCGATGAGCGCGTCCGTCGCCGGCGCGGCGAGGCACGCCTCGAGCTTCTTCGCGTCGAGCCGGGCCTGCCGCGCGTAGCCCGCGAGGTCTTCGTCCTCGAGGGCCTTCTGGTTGTCGAACATCAGGTCGTGGAGCTCCCAGAAGCGCCCCTGCGCCTCGGCGCACACCGCGTAGCGCGCCGCCGGCATCGCGCGCACGTGGAAGCTCAGCGGGAAGTGCTTGTACACGACCGAGACCTTCCCCCGGTACTTCTTCACGAGGTCCGCGAGCGGCGCCGCCGCGCGAGAGCAGAACGGGCACTGGAAGTCCGAGAAGACCGTGATCTCCACCTTCCCCGCCTTCCCGAGGCGCGGCCGCCCCTTCGTGTCGAAGGTGTTCACCTCCTCCTCGAGCACGCTGAAGACCTTCCCGCCCCCGACGATCGCGTCATACGCCTTCTCGGGCGCCGTCCCGGCCGGCACCTGCGCGTCACGCCGCGCGAGCGCCGTGTCGACGACCGCCGCGAAGGCGTCGAGCGGCTGCGCGCCCGCGAGCCTCATCCCGTTCACGAACGAGGTCGGCGTCCCGCGCGCCGTGACCGCCCCGGCGAGCGCCTGATCCGCCTTGATCTTCGCCTCGGTCGCCTTGTCCTTCACGCAGCGATCCCACGCCTTCAGATCGAGCCCCGCCTGCTGCGCGTAGCCTCGCAGGTCCGCCGGCTCGAGCGCGCGCTGGTTGTCGAAGAGGAGGTCGTGCATCTCCCAGAACTTGCCCTGCTTCTGCGCGCACACGGCCGCCTTCGCCGCGTCCATCGCGTGGTCGTGGAAGGGGAGCGGGTTGTGCTTGAAGACGAGCCGGACCTTGTCGCCGTACTTCGCCTTCAGCGCCGCGAGCGTCGGCTTCACCCGCGCGCAGAAGGGGCACTGGAACTCGGAGAACTCGACGACCGTGACCGGCGCGCTCGGGTCGCCGAGGCTCGGGTCCGAGGCGTCGACCGTGACCCGCCACACCGTCTCGTCGACCTTCGGCGCGTCCTCCTCCGCCTCCGCCTGCGGCCTCGGCGGCTCGATCCCCTGGTAGAGGTAGCCCGCGAGCGCCGCGTTCGCGGCCTTCGTGCGCTCCTCGACCCAGGCGTCGCCGCGCCGGTTCGCCGCCACCGACGCGTCGAGCTCGGCCTGGACGAGCTCCGCGAACTTCTCGAAGGGCTGCGCGCCCGCGATCTTCTGGCCGTTGATGAACGACGTCGGGGTCCCGGTCGCGCCGAGCGCGACGGCGGCGTCCTGCTGGCGGTCCACCTCGGCCGCGAGGGCCGCGTCCTCGAGCGCGAGCTTGAAGCGCACGGCGTCCATCCCGAGCTGCCGCGCGTACCCGGCGAGCGCCGCGTCCTCGAGCCCGGCGTGCTGGTCCGACGCGAAGAGCAGGTCCCGGAAGTCCCAGTAGCGCTGCTGCTGCTGGGCCGCGAGCGCCGCGATCGCCGCGGGGCGAGCGCTCTTGTGGAAGGGGAGCGGGTTCATGAGCTCGACGAGCCGCACGTCGTCGGGCCACTGCTTCACGATCTGCTCGAGGGTCGGCGACAGGCGCTTGCAGAACGGGCACTGGAAGTCGACCCACGTCACGATCGTCACCCGCGGGTTCGCGGCGCCGCGCGGGGTCGTCGCAGGGACGGCGGCGGTCGCGGCTGACGCCGTGAGCACGAGCGTGACGGCCGCGATGAGCAGCGCGGCGAGGGGGCGGCGGAGAGCGTGTCGCATGGTTCCTCGGGGGGCGGTTCGGCTTGTCGGAGACGTCGCGGATCCTGCCGTCGCCCCTCGAGGGGGTCAAGCGCAAGAGCCGCGTCCGAGGCCGGTGTCGTGAAGCATCGGGGGAAACCGCGAGCCGGCGCGAACGATTCCGCGCGAGGCGGCCCGCGGCCCGATCAGTCCGCGGCGGGCGGGCCGACGACGAGCCGGCGCGTGAGGTAGGCCCAGTTCAGCGCGTTGAAGCGCGGCTCGGAGCCGTACGCCTCGAACCAGTTCACGCTGCCGCCGGTCTGCATCACGTTGAGCCCGGCCGTGTCGATGTGCGCGTCGGGGACGAAGCTCGCGAGGAACGCGGGGCCCTCGATCCCCGCGAAGAGCCCGACCGGCGGCGGGCCCTCGGGGACGAGCCCGAGCGAGTGCCCGATCTCGTGGCAGAGGATGCTCGAGAGCGCGAGCGAGCCGACGTCGATGGCGAGCGCGTAGAGATCGAAGCGGTGCGACGTCTCGGGGTCGACCCCGGCCGGGAGCTCGTCCTTCCCGACGAACGCCATGTCGCGCGCGTCGGCGCCGATGGGCACGCCCGTCGCCGGCAAGAGGTCCTCGAGGAGGAGCGTCCCGAGCGGCTGCCCGAGCGCCACGCGCGCCAGCGCCGTCGGGTACACGCCGAGCCCGTAGCGCGTGTCGTCCTCGTGCCCCTGGTTGTTCCAGTCGATGAGCGCGCGCCCGAAGATGCCGCCGACCTGGTCGGCGTTCGTGCCGTCGCCGCCGAGCGCGATCATCGAGAAGCCGCCGCCGTCGAAGTCGGCGGGGTCGGGCGCGCCGGGGTCGCCCTCGAAGTAGAGGCGCATGTTCACCCCGTCGGCGGTCGGCCCGCCGTCGGCGTCGAGCCCGTAGATGGCGTAGGCGCGCTCGCGGATCCGGCGCAGGAGGTGCGCCCGGACGAGCGCGTTCGCCTCGGGGTTGTCGGGCGACATGAGCCCCATCTCGTAGAACGGCTCGTCGAAGTCGGGGAGGCCGTTGCCGCCGGGGACATAGGTCGAGCGGATGTCGTAGGTGCCGTCGACACGCGCCGTGGACACGACCTCGAAGAGGTCGCGCGAGGTCACGACGAGCCACACGTCCTCCTCGGCGAAGGGATCGAGCTCCGGCGGCAGGGTCGCGGCGTCGAACGCGACCGCCGACGCCGTGGCCCCGCCCGGCCCCGACACCGCGATGGCGCAGTCGACGGCCGCGCCGTCCGGGATCGCCGCCGCCACGTCGACCGCCCAGGTCGCCGTCCAGCCGCCGAGCGCGATGGTCGGCGCCGGCGGCAGCGTGACCGCCGTCTCCCCGACGAGGCACGTGAGCGCGGCCGTGTCCCAGTCCACCGGGCCGGCGCGGCGATCCGCCAGCGCGTCGAGCGTGAAGCGCCCGCGGTTCACGCGCAGCCGGAAGTCGTGGAGCTCGCCGTCGGCGTCGTCGAGAAAGGGGACGGAGCCGTTCATCTCCGCAGGGATGGCGTTCACGGTGAGCGTCACCACGGGCGGCTCCGGCGGCGTCGTGTCGGCTGTGTCCGCCGCGTCGAGGGCGTCCTCCGGCGCGGCGCCCGCGGCGTCCGCCGTGTCGGCGGCGTCGGCGGCTGTGTCCGCGACGTCGTCCGCGCCGCTGCCATCGCGGGTGTCGACCGCGTCGACCGTGTCGGGCGCGGTGTCCGCGGCGCCGTCGGCGTCGGCGACCGAGCCCGCGCCGCTGTCGTCGCCACAGGCCGCGGCCGCGAGCGCGATGTATGCCGCGGGCGCGAGGAGGAGGATCGTCGGGAGGCCGGTTCGCATGGTGCGATTGTGGCGCCGCGCGGGCCCCCGACGCAACGCGCCCGGCGACGGCCCTTGCGCGGGGCCGCTCGCGACCCCATTGTCCTCCGCATGAGAATGCTCAGCTTCCACGGCTCCCCCCGCGACATGGGCCGCGCCTTCGGCGAGTCCTGCCGGGACGAGATCCGCACCTTCTTCGAGCTCCGCGTGAAGAACGCGGTCGGCCAGGCCCTCGAGTACGGCGGTCGCCACGTGAGCGCCGATGACGTCGTCCGCGTCGCGCGCGCCTGCCTCGCGCCGACCGAGGCGTACGATCCGCGCGGCTACGACGAGCTCCTCGGCATCGCCGAGGGCGCCGACATGCCCATCGAGCACGTCCTCGCCACGAACGGCCTCACCGACATCCGCGACGTGCTCTCCTGGGGCGGCGACCTCGAGGCGTTCGGCGGCTGCACGGCCTTCCTCGCGCAGCGCGACGTCACGCGCGACGGCCGCGTCCTCGTCGGCCAGACCTGGGACCTCGCGACCGACAACCTCCCGTACGTCCTCGCCGTCCACCGGCGCCCGGACGACGCGCCCGAGACCTGGTGCCTCACGACGGTCGGCTGCCTCTCGCTCATCGGCATGAACGACGCCGGCGTGGCGGTCGGGACGACCAACGTCCGCACGACCGACGCCCGCCCCGGCGCGACCTACCTCTCGCTCATCCACAAAGCCCTCGGCCAGCGCGATCTCGAGGGCGCCATCGGCGCGATCGTCGACGCGCCGCGCGCCGGCGCCCACTTCTACTACGTCGCGGACGCCCACGGGGGCGCCGTGGCCGTCGAGTGCAGCGCGCGCCGCGCCTGGCGGCACGACGTCGAGGGCGGCTTCTTCGGGCACACGAACCACTGCCTCATCGAGGACAACGTCGCCATCCAGGGCAGCGAGGTCCGGGCGTCCTCCGAGGCACGCCTCATGCGGCTCGACGCGCTCTTCGCCGAGCACCGTGGCCGCTTCGACCTCGACGTGGCCCAGGCCGTCCTCTCCGACCGCGAGAACGGCCAGAACGCCATCCGGCGCGACGACTTCAACGGCATCAACACGAACGGCGCCGTCGTGATGAGCCCGGAGGACGGCGTCATCCTCGCCTGTCACGGCCTCCCGGACGCGGGCCCGTGGAGCGACCTGAAGGCGCTCGCGGCGAACGCCGATTCATAACGCGCGTTCTTGATCAACCAGCGGCCTGTAGAGCGGCCGCGCTGAACTGTTGACCATGGTCAACAGTTCAACCTGGCCTCTCGAGCCGCCGCGCCGGATCAGTGCTCGTCGTCGACGATCGACACGAGCACCGGCAGCGCGTTCTCCCCCTCGCCGGCCTTGAACGTGTAGGTCACGTGGTAGCCGCCGGCGTCGCAGCGGCAGGTGAAGCCGCCGTCGTCGCCCGCGGCGTCGTCGCAGGACGGCATCATCTCGGTACCGAAGCAGCCCGGCGCCTCGAACTTCCCGGCCTCCACGTCGGCGTGGCCGTACTTGGCCTTGGAGGAGTCCTCGGGCGTGTTGATCGTGAGCTCGACCGTCGCGTCGCCCGGCACGAACTTCGCGACCTCGAGCCACGCCTTGTCGTGGAGCGCGCCGAGGAAGTGGAGGAAGGCGCCCGGGATGGTGCGCCCGCAGGGCTCGTCGGTGCAGCAGTCGCCGCCGAAGCGCGTGGCCTCGACGTCGGTGACGCCGGCGTTCTCGCCCTCCTTGTCGATCGTGTCGAGCCAGGCCCAGCCGACGCGGCACTCCGCGCCCTTCCCGACGCGCTCCTCGACGAAGACCTTGGCGCCGTTCGACACGATGCTCACCTCGAGCACCTTGTAGCTGCGGTCGGGGCCGCCCTGCGCGAAGAAGCCCGCGAACGCCGTCGCGAAGCGGTCCGGCACCTCGCCGAGGCCGCTCGGCGGGGTCGCCGCGATCCCGGCGTCCACGCTCGGCGCGGCCGCCTCGACCGTGTCTGCCTCGGGCGCCGCCGGCTCGGCCGTATCGGCCTCAGCCGCAGGAGCGGGCGCCGCCGTGTCGGCCTCGGGAGCGGGCTCGGGCTCCGGCGCGGCGGTCGTCTCGGCCGGCGGCGGGGTCGTCGCGGGCGGCGGCGTCTCGGCCTTCTTGCCGCAGGCGGTCAGGAGGGAGAGCAGGACGGCGGAGAGGGCGATCGTGAGGCGAGTGTTCATGCGGCGCTCATACACGAGCGCCGAACCGCCAGCAATGGCCTCCCCGCGCCCCGGCCCCAGGGGCCGAGCGGCGCGCTCAGGGCCCGTCGAGGCTGCCCGACGCCCGGATCGCGTCGCGCACCACGTCCTCGACGTCCTTGCAGTCGCCGTCGCCATCCGCGAGGAGGAGCGTGCCGCCCTCGATCGGGAGGTCTCCCGCCTCGGCGCAGCGCGCGAGCGGGAGCCCCGCGAACCAGCGCGCCGGATCGAGGCGGAGGATGAGCGTCGCCGGCCCCTCGTCCGGGAGGACGACGCCCCCGGCGGACTCGAAGCGCGCGTCCTCGTTGAAGTCGAGCACCAGCGAGAACGGCGTGGTCGCCCCGTTCAGCGCGACCGTCCCCGTCGCGACGAGCGTCTGATCCGCGAGCGGATCGCCCGCGCTCACGGCGCCGTCGCGCGGATCGGCGCGGTCGAAGCGGATGTCCACGCGGCGGTAGGTGCCCCAGGGCGCCGGCACGGCGGGGATCGCGGGCGTCGTCGCGCCGGTCAGGAGGTCCACGACGAACGGCCCGTTGAGCCGGATCGCCGCGCCGCCCGCGAGGCAGACGCTCGTGTGGGGCGCGGAGTCGTCGACGACCGCGCCGTCGAGGAGACCGGCGATCCCGACGCAGCTCTCCCCCGCCGGCAGGTCGAGGTCGACCCGGCGCACGTTCGCGCGCGCGCCGTCGAGCGTGAACTCGCGCCCGCCCGAGTCGACGGGGTCGCCGGCGGCGAGCTCGAACGCGGCGGAGAGGGTGACGGGGCCGTTGTGACCGTTGCCGGTCTCGAGGCCGGCGCAGGCCGCGGCGGGGAGCGCGAGCGCGGCCAGGAGCGCCACGCGGAGGCAGATGTGGGGGTGGCTCATTCGGCGGACTCCTCGACGGCGGACGGCGCCGCCGGCTGCGTGACGGGGATGAGGGCGAGGGTCATGTGATAGACCTCGCGCCCCTCGGGCTCGGCGTCGGCACCCTCGCTCTCGACGCGCAGGATCTCCTGACGGAGCGCGGCCGTGAGCTCGACGACGCGCTTGAACCCGCGCGAGTCGAGCGCGACCGTGACCGAGCTGATGTTGCGCTCGGCAGGCGGGACCTGGTCGAGCGCGCCCGCGGAGAGCTCGAGCATGCGGCGGTGGAAGTTCCGGACGGCGAGCGAGCGCACCTCGGCGCCGGTGCTGAGGGTGCGCTCGGCCGGGGCGAGGCGCCCGTCGTCGCCGCGGACGAGGAGCCCGACGCGCTCGAGCAAGGTCACCGCGCGGGCGACGGCGTCGGGCCGCACGCGGGGGCGCAGGCGGCGCCCGATCCACGCCGGGTCCTCCTCGAAGCCCGGGAGGCCGGCGAGCTCGCGCACGATGAACGGGTACCAGCGCGTGTAGGCGTCGTAGTGGGCGAGCGCGAGGCGCTGCGCCGGCTCGTGCTCGACGAGCCCGCCGAGGCGGGCGAGCCAGCGGTCGCGCGCAGCGTCGGTCGGGGCCTGCTCGAAGAGCACGAGCGCCTCGAGGACGTCGGCCTCGCGCGCGTCGAGCCCGAGCCCGTGCGCCACCTTCGGGATGCTCTCGGGCGAGAGGTTGCGCTTGCCGTCGATGACGAGCTTCAGGAAGCTCCCGCTCGAGAACCCCGCCTTCTTCGCGAAGCTCCGGTACGAGAAGCCGCGGCGGGCGACCTTCAGGTGGTCGTACATCGCCTTCAGGTACTCGCGGTAGTCCGTATAGCGCGCGACGACCGGCCGCGGGGGCGCGGCGGCGTCGGCTTCGGCGGATCCATCGCTCGGGTTCATCAGCATGCTCGGGTGCGCCCCCGGAAAACGCGCTTTCGCGGACGAGCGGTCGTCGCGCGCCGTCGTTCCGGGGATAAGATGCCCGAAGACTAGCCGATTGATCGCTCGTCGCGGCGAATATCGTTCTCCACGAGAAAACACCCGCGCGGACGCGGGCGCGTCACGCCGGCGCGACGCGGATCCGCGCGAGGAAGGCGACGCCGTACCACTCGGAGGGGTCGAGCGTGCGGCGGCCGCGCCCTGGCCACGGGTCGCGCACGATGGCGCTCACGATCTGCCCGTTCCCGCCCTGGTCGCGGCGGTACTCGACGGCGGTGAGCACCATCGCGTGCCCCTGGGTGCCGAGGATGAGCGGCTGGTCGGCGGCGAGGTCCTGCGCGGCGGTGACCGGGCTCGAGCTCATCACGTCGCCGCGCGCGACGAAGCGGCGGCCGCGGTCGTCGACCCACTCGCGGTTGAGGTTGCCGAGGATCTGCCACCCCGAGCTCGGGAGGTTCACGCGGTCGCCGAAGGTCTCCTTCACGATGCGCGCCTGCGGCACGACGTAGCCGTGGTGGCGGAAGACCATCTCGATGCACGCCGCCCAGCACCACTGGCTCATGTGCTGGCCGCCGGTCGCGCTCGCGAAGGAGCCCGCGACCTCGCTCTTGAGCCCGGCGACGCACGTCTGCGAGCCGTAGGCGTCGAAGGGCTGGCACGCGACGTGGGCGCGCGCCGCGCCCGCCGCCATCACCGCCGCGCCCGCGCCGGCCGCCGCGCCGACGACCCGCCGAAGAAATCCCCGCCGATCCATGTGGTCCTCCCGCGCCGGGCCGCGAGGGCCCGGTGCTCGTCCGAGTGTCCGTTCGGGGAGGTGGCATAGCAGCGGCCGTGCCACGCGCGCGCCGGCTCGCGAGGCGGGTCTCAGGGCCGTGGTCGGGGGCTGTCCCTGGGACCGTCCGGGTCCTGTCCCATGGGACCGTCGCCGCGGGGGCGCCAGACCCAGGAGACCCAGGAGCCGACGAAGAGGCCGGTCAGGCCGGCGAGCTCCCAGGCCCACTCGGACCAGACGGCCATCGCGACGGAGAGCGGCACGACGACGACGAGGCCCCAGCCGACGCGGCGGTCGACCGTGATGGCGACGCCCGCGAGGAAGAAGCAATAGGTGACGCCGGCGAGCGCGAGGCTGTGGAGCCCGTCGAGCCCCATGATCGCGGCCTGCCCCCAGAGCATGAGCGCGATGAGGAAGCCCACGCCGAAGAGGAGGAGCGTCCGGCGGTTGACGGCCGAGGACCACATCGAGCGCGGGCGCGACACCATGACGCCCGCGTAGATGAGGATCGTGACGAGCGCCATGATCGTGAGCTCGACCGGCCCGAAGACGAGGATCCGCTCGCGGTGGAGGTAGCCGCAGAGCACGTTCCAGAAGAGCCAGAACACGCCGCCGATGGCCGCGAGGATGGAGCGGTGGCGCGTGAGGAAGCCGACGTTGGCGTCGTGCTGGAGCTGCGCCACGCGCTCGGCCTCGGCGGCGACCTCGGCTTCGAGCGCGCGGAGGCGCGCCGAGAGCTCGGGCGCGGGCGCGTCGAGCTCGTCGAGGAGCTCGGCGGCGCGCTCGGGCTGGCGGCGCGCGAGGGCGTGCTCGGCGGCGACGCAGAGCATCTCGCGGAGGCCGTCGCGGGCGTCGTGGTTGTCGGGCCACTCGGCGAGCGCCTGCCGGAAGGCGAAGCGGCACTCCTGGAAGGCGCGCGTCGCGCCGTGGGCGCCGCCGGCGAGGTCGGCGCGCACGTCGTCGAGGAGCGCGCGGCCGCGGTCGCTGAGCTTGCGTGAGCTCCGGTGCTGGAGGAACGCCTCGATGCGGCGGCGGAGGGCGTCGGCCGAGGGGATCCGGTCGTCGACGCCGCGGGCCATGGCGTCGGCGAGGATCTCGCGGAGCTCGACCGGGACGTCGTCGCCGTAGTCGAAGGGGGCGCAGGTGTAGGCGGCGACGATGGCGTCGCGGATGGAGGTGCCGCCGTGGCGGCGCTTGCCGGTCACGAGCTCGTGGAGGATGGCGCCGAGCTGGAAGACGTCGGTCGCGGGGCCGAGGCGGGCCCCGTCGCCCGCGGCCTGCTCGGGCGACATGTAGGCGGGGGTGCCGCAGACGGTCGCGATGGTGTCCGCGCGCGGGAGCCAGGCGGGGCCGTCGCCGGTGCTGACGGCGAGGCCCCAGTCGACGACGTAGACCTCGCCGAAGCGCCCGATCATGACGTTGTGCGGCTTGAGATCGAGGTGGAGCACGCCGCGCGCGTGCGCGAAGTGGAGCGCGTGGCAGATGGTCGCGAGCACGCGCAGGTGCCACTCGAAGGGGGCCTCGTCGGTGAGGCGCGCGACGGCCTCGGGGGCGTTGAAGAGGTCGCTCCAGGCGACGCCCTCGACGCGCTTCATGACCATCATGGGGCCGGCGTCGGCCTCGATGAGATCATGCACCGGGACGATGTTCGGGTGCTCGAGGTTGCCGGTGACCCAGGCCTCGCGGAGGAGCGTCGTCTCGAGGACCGGCGAGCGGCGCTCGGGGCGGACGAGCTTGACGGCGACCTCGCGGTGGAGCGCGGCCTGCTCGCCGAGGTGGACCACGCCGATGCCGCCCTGGCCGAGCACGGCGCCGAGCGAGACGCCGCGCCCCTCGGCCTCGCGCTCGGCGGCGGCGGCGGTGCCGGGGAGGGTGTTCGGGAGGCGCGCGGCGCGGTGCGCGATGGTGCCGCCGGTGTCGGGGACGAGATCCCCCACCTCGAGGCCGGCCTCGGTCCAGCGGGACTCGAGCTCGGCGCGAGCGTCCAGCCGATCCTCCATCGGCTGCACTGTACCCGCGGCTCGGGCGGCCGTCGACCCGGTGTCGCCGAGGCGGGCGGCGAGCGACGGGACAGGTCGGGCGAGTGTTTTCTGGCGAGCGGCGTTTTCTGCGCGAAAACGGAAACCAGGCGTTGGCGCGATCATCCACGGGACCCGCCTCAACTGGTGCCGTATCAACAGGGTCAGCAACGGCTGACTGTTTTCAGAAGCGAGGAGACGAACATGAAGCGCTGGATTTCCGTGATGGGCCTGGTCGGGATGATGTCGGTGGGCGGCGCGCTGTCGGGCTGCGACGCCGGAACGCCGGGGGGCGCGCCGGTGGCCGTGGCCATCGGTGACCTCGACGGGCTCGTCTCGTCGGCGAACGCGCGGCTCGAGCTGACGATCGCGGCGGGCGGGGCGGTGAAGACGATCGCGGCGAGCCGGGAGCTCGGCCACGACGAGCACGTCGAGGGGCAGGTGGTCGCGATCGACGCGGCGGCGCGGACGCTCGAGCTCGCGGACGTGGGGACGGTGCGGTGGACGGCGGGCTCGCGCCTCCGGACGCGCGAGGAGTCCCGCGCGGCGGAGCAGGCGTGGGTGGCGGAGGTGGCGGGCGGGCTCGCGCGCGGCGAGTCGGTGCGCGTGCGGGCGGACCGCGCGGTGACGAGCCCGGTGGCGGCGCCGACGGCGACGGAGTTCGGGGCGAACGACCTGCGCATCGAGTCCCCGCGGGCCGGCGCGAAGCTCGAGATCGTGGTGACGGAGGCGCACCTGAGCGATGACGGCGCGACGCTCGTGTTCCTCGGGCGGTCGCACGACCTCGGCGGCGCCACGCTGCGGGTGTCCGACGACATGGCGCGGGAGCTCGAGGTCGGCGACGACCACGGCGGCCATGGGGAGGCCGAGCCCGGTGACGACAATGGCGGCGGCGGCGAGTTCGAGCCCGGCGACGACAATGGCGGCGGCGGCGAGTTCGAGCCGGGTGACGACAATGGCGGCGGCGGCGAGTTCGAGCCCGGTGACGACAATGGCGGCGGCGGCGAGTTCGAGGCCGAGCCCGGCGACGACAATGGCGGCGGCGCCGAGTTCGAGGCCGAGCCTGGCGACGACAATGGCGGCGGCGCCGAGGCCGAGCCTGGCGACGACAATGGCGGCGGCGGCCACGGGCGGCACGGCGGCGAGGACGACTGATCCGCCCCGCCCACGACTCCCTGGGGGGAGCGCGAGGCGCCCCGGATCCGCGCGACGCCGCGGACGGGGCGCCTCCCCTTTTTCCGCCGCCGCGCGCGCGCGAAACCGGCCGCGCGCGGTTTTTGTTGCCGCGAGAGAACCCGTCGGTAAAGTGCCCGCCGTGAGCAAGCGCCTCCACCTCAACATCCCCCACACCGTCGGTCGCGCCGAGGCCATCGCCCGCGCCCACGCCCTCGGGGAGTACTTCGAGAACCGCCACGGCATGAAGATGAGCTGGCGCGCCGCCAACATCGGCCACCTCGAGGGCAACTACCTCCTCATCCACATCGACGGGCTCTTCGAGATCGACGACCGCGAGGTCCGCCTCGACGGCAAGGATCCCGGCTTCCTCCTGCGCGGCAAGGCCCTCGAGTACCTCGAGCGCAAGATCCGCGCGTACATGGACCCGGCCACCCCCCTCGAGCAGCTCCAGCGCGCCTGATCGGTACCTGTTCGGTACCCTCGGGCGGCCACGAGGGCCGCCCCTACCTCGTCGGGCGGCCACAATTCCAGGACGTAGGGGCGGCCCTCGTGGCCGCCCGCCCCAGCAACGAGCCCAAGAGTCGCAGACGTAGGGGCGGCCCTCGTGGCCGCCCGCCCCAGCAACGAACCCAAGGGCCGCCCCCCACGACCTCGTCGGGCGGCCACGAGGGCCGCCCCTACCTCGTCGCGCGGGCCACGAGGGCGCCCATGCCTCGTCGGGCGGCCACGAGGGCCGCCCCACCCCGTCGCGCCCATGCCTCGTCGGGCGGCCACGAGGGCCGCCCCTACCTCGTCGCGCCCATGCCTCGTCGGGCGGCCACGAGGGACCGCCCCTACCTCGTCGCCCCGCCCATGCCTCGTCAGGCGGCCACGAGCGCCGCCCCTACCTCGTCGCCCGCCCATGCCTCGTCGGGCGGCCACGAGGGCGCCCCTACCTCGTCGCGCCCATGCCTCGTCGGGCGGCCACGAGGGACGCCCCTACCTCGTCGCCCCGCCCATGCCTCGTCGGGCGGCCACGAGCGCCGCCCCCTACCTCGTCGCCCCGCCCATGCCTCGTCGGGCGGCCACGAGCGCCGCCCCCACCTCGTCGCCCCGCCCATGCCTCGTCGGGCGGCCACGAGGGCCGCCCCTACCTCGTCGCCCCGCCCATGCCTCGTCGGGCGGCCACGAGGGCCGCCCCCCTCGTCGGGCGGCCATGCCTCGTCGGCCACGAGGCCACGAGGGCCGCCCCTACCTCGTCGGGCGGCCACAAAGTCCAAGAACGTAGGGGCGGCCCTCGTGGCCGCCCGCCCCAGCAACGAGCCCAAGAGTCGCAGACGTAGGGGCGGCCCTCGTGGCCGCCCGCCCCAGCAACGAGCCCAAGAGTCGCAGACCTAGGGCGGCCACGAGGGCCGCCCTACCTGGTCGCGCCCCTACCTCGTCGGGCGGCCACGAGCGCCGCCCCTGCGGGCTCAGCCGCCGACCGGCATCGTCGCCCGCACCCCGTCCCGCGTGACGTAGATCGCGTCGAGCCCCGGCACCTTCGCCGCGAACGCGAGCCCCTCGTCCGGCCCCATCACGAAGAGCGCCGTCGCCATGGCGTCCGCCATCGCCGCCTCCGCCGTGATGACCGTCACCGAGCCGTCGAACGCCGGCGCCCTCCCCGTCCGCGGGTCGAGGATGTGCCCCACCCGCTCGCCGCCGACCACCCGCCGCCGCAGGTAGTTCCCCGACGTCGCCACCGCCACGTCCGCCGCCTCGAACGTCGCCGCCACGCGCCGCGGCTCCCACGGGTCCGAGATCGACAAGACCCTGATGGCGCCTCGCTCGTCTCGCCCGCCGACCCGCAGATCGCCCCCCAGGTTCACCACCACGTCCCGGTGCCCGCGCCGCACGAGCTCCTCGAACACCGCGTCGATGATGGCCCCCTTCGCCACCCCGCCGAGCCCGAGCCGCACCCCCGGCGCGAGGAAGCGCACCGTCCCGTCCGCCCCCAGCGCCACCTTCCGGTACCCCACGGCCGAGAGCGCCGCCGCCACCTGCGCCTCCGTCGGCGCCACGTCCGCCCGCGCCGCCTCGTCCCAGAGCGCGCCGAGCGGCGGCCACGTCACGTCGAACGCCCCGCCCGTCACCTCCGACACGTAGAGCGCCCCCCGCAGGAGCCGCCCGAGGAGCGGCGACACCGCCACCGGCCCGGCGCCCGCCTCGCGGTTCACGCGGCTCACCTCGCTGTCCGCCCGCCACTCCGAGAGGTGCGTCTCGAGCTCCCGACAGAGCGCGTGCGCCGCCGCGAGGTCGCTCGCCACGCGCTCGCGCTCCCCCTCCGTCGCCGCGACGACCTCGACCGCCCACGTCGTCCCGAGCTCCGTCCCCTCGTCGACCACCCGCGCGCGCGACGACGCCGACGGCGCGAGCCCCGCCCCCGCCGGCACGAGGAAGCCCGGCAGCTCCGCGATCCGATGCCACGTCCCCTTCCGCTCGCCCACCTCGAGCGCCACGAGCGTCGGCGTGGACTGCACCGCGAACCGATCCGCCACGGCGCCCGTCTCGTCCACCACGACCTCGATGGCCGCCGTGTCCACGCCCCAGGCCTCGATCGTCCGCCGCGCCTCCGCCGCCCCCGCCCCGCTCATCACGAGGTAGGTGCGCGTGCGCGCCACGTTCGAGCGCGCCCAGGCCGCCACGCGCGGCTCGTCCCCCTTGCAGACCGCGCACCACGGCGTCGCGAACACGAGCAGGCTCGACCGCTGCGCGCGCAGCTCCTGCGCGAGGTCGAACGCCGCCCCGTCGAGACGCGCCGCCGGCAGCGACGCCCCCGTCTCCCCGCTCTCGGGCACCGCCGGCGCGGACGCGCAGCCTGCGCCCGCGCCCGCGAGCCCCAGCACCGCGACGACCGCGGCCACGACGACGCGCACGCCTACCACAGCGCCTCCACGCCCAGGTTCGCGCCGCCGGCGCTGATCCCGTCCGACCGGAAGAAGCCGAACGCCGAGAGCCGCCCCATCCAGCGCGGGTCCGTCGTGGTCGACAGCGGGAAGAGCAGCAGCATCCCCGGGCTCTGCACGGTGAACGCGTCTAGGTCGAAGTCCTGCGTCTGGTACTGCGCGACCGTCGTCGGGCGCTCCCGGAAGTACTTCGCGCGCGTCTGCGCCGCGAACCGGTACCAGAGGCGCACGCGCGTGAGCGGCGAGAGCGGGATCTCGAGGCTCGGCTCGATGGCGCCGTGCGTCACGTCCCAGTCGTCGCGGTAGACGCTGCCGTCGAGCCCGAAGGAGAGCCCCTGAACCGGCGAGTAGCGCGTCCGGAGCGAGATCTGCACGCGGTTCCTCTCCCGCGGGAGCGCCTCGAAGCCGAGGTGCACCGGCACGCCCGCGTCGTCGTAGAGCACGACGAAGTTGAACTGGTCGTCGAGCGGCCCGTCCTGGCGCGTGTACTGGACGCTCGTCCCGACGAGCCACGACGGCGACAGGTGCTGCGTCCAGCCGAAGATGAGGTTGTGGGAGCGCAGGAAGTCGAAGTCCATGACGAGATCGTCCCAGCGCCGCGGCTTCTTGATCCCGAAGCGGAAGCTGTACGTCAGCGCGAGGACCGAGTCGCCGCCTGCGAGATCGAGCGACGCCGTCGCGTCCGCCCCGATGAACACATAGCGGCGCTGGTGATGGTAGTAGAGCCCCGTCGTCACCCCCCACGGGCTCCCGAGCGGCCGGTAGCGGAGGCTCGCCTGCGCGTCGAGCGTGATGATCTCCGCCGACGCCTGGGTCGTCAGCACCTGGTCGACCGTGGCCGGCAGCGGCTGCGGGTCCTCGTTGTCGATGAGCCCGCCCGCCGCGTTCAGCGTGACCCCGAGCGTGTCGGAGAGCTGCAGATCCGCCGCGAGGCGGAGCGAGCCGTAGGTCATGCCCTCGGCCCGCAGCGGCTGCCCGCCGTGATCCGCCTGGGAGAACGCGAAGAGATCGACCTCGAAGGTGTTCTCGGCCGCCACCGGCGCGGCGCAGCCGAGGACGACGAGGAGGGCGCCGACCCATGACGCGACTACTCGCACCCGCAGCCCCCGGCCGGGCTCCGGCCGTACCCGCCGAACGCCGCCTCGCGCGCGCCCTCGGTCTTCGTGCGGATGAAAACGAGCGCCGGGTCGGCGTCGAGCTGCATGCAGTGGTCGGCGAGCTTCGCGCGCTCGTGGTAGCGCGTCGTGCTGCAGCCGCTCGTCGCGAGCGTCACTGGCGCGAGGATCGCGGCGGCCAGGAGACCCAGGAAGAAGCCCTTCATGGGCGGGATGATGGTGGTCTTTGCCGTCCACCGCAAGACCGACGGGCGTGCGCCGGCCGCCGACGCTGCGCAGGTCGCGATCCGTGGCTTCGACCCGGCGATGATGATACCGTCCGGTCCATGTGGCGTGTCGCCCTCGGTATCCTGGCGCTCTTCGCCGCCGGGTGTTCAGGCCCGGCGGACGATCCCTGCGCCGGCGATCCAGCCCCGGGCATCGTCTGCCGCGTGGCGGGCACGGGCGAGTTCGGCTTCAACGGCGACGGACGCCCCGCGCCGGAGTCCGATCTCTACCTCGTCTCCGCCGCCCGGCGCGGTCCGGACGGCGACATCTACGTCATGGACTTCAACAACCAGCGCCTGCGCGTGATCGACGGTGTCACCGGGACCATGCGGACGATCGCCGGCAACGGCTTCCACGCCTACGCGACCGAGGACATCCCGGCGCTCGACTCGCCGCTCGAGAACCCGGTCGACTTCGGCTTCCTGCCGAGCGGCGACGTCGTGTTCGTCTCGCTCCACGATCCCCGTGTCCTGACCATCGACGACGGCGGCTACCTGCGCGTCCTGGCCGGCTCCTTCGAGGCGGCGGAGCGCGGCGACGAGGGGGACGGCGGCCCCGCGCTCGAGGCCCGCTTCATGGAGCTGAACGGCATCGCCGTGGCCCCCGACGGCACCATCTACCTCGCGGACGGCCCCGCGAGCCGCGTCCGGAGGATCAAGGACGGCGTCATCGAGACGGTCGCCGGCGACGGCGAGGAGGCCTACACCGGCGATGGCGGCCCCGGCACCGAGGCGTCGCTCCACTACCCGACGGCGCTCGAGCTCGACGCCGCCGGCAACCTGTACATCGCGGACTCGCTCAACCACGCCGTGCGCAAGCTCTCGCCGGACGGCGTCATCACGACCGTCCCCGGCACCGGCCCCGGCGCGGCCGCCGGGAGCGAGGGGCAGCCCGTGGGCCTCGCGATCGAGGCGGACGGCACGCTCTACGTCGCCGAGCGCGAGGCGTTCTGCGTGCGCAGGGTCTCACCCGACGGCAGCGTCGAGGTCATCGCGGGCAACGGCGAGCGCGGCCTCGCCGGCGACGGCGGCCGGGCGCTCGACGCCGAGTTCGGCTTCCTCCTCCGCATCGCCCTCGACGGCGACAGCCTCCTCGTCGCCGACCAGACCGAGTCCTGCGTGCGGCGCGTCATCCTCCGCTGAGCACGTCCCCCGGGCTCAGGGGACGGCGCAGGTGCCTTCGTAGCCCTCCGGTGACGCCCCGCAGACGAGGTGACAGCCCGTGCAGCGCGTGTCGTTCTGGGTCACCACGCGGCGCTTGGTGTCGATCTTCTGCCACGTCCAGTCGAGCTGGTCGGGCGCGCTGCCGTCCTCGAGCTTCTGCATCACCGTCCACTGCACGATGGGGCCGGTGCAGTCCAGGTCGCCGAAGTCGAACTCCTCCTTGACCACGAGGCTCCCGACCGGGAACGGCTGGTCCCGGTCGCGGTAGGGCGCGAGCGCCGCCGGATCCGCCAGGATCCGGACGTGGTGGAGGTCGTGGTCGCCGCTCGTGCGGCAGTCCCGCACCTCGGTGTAGGTCGCCGCGTAGTCCGCCGGCAAGAGCGCGGACGGCTCCTCCTCCCCCGAGTCACAGCCGGCGGCGCACAGGGCGAGCGAGATCACGAGCGCCGAGACGCGCGCCACCTTCACTCGAGGACCACCGAGCGGATCACACAGTTGCCCGTGTCCGCGATGTAGAGCACGCCGTCCGAGAGCGAGATGCCGAAGGGCAGGTTGAGGAGCGCCTCGGCGGCCGGCCCGCCGTCGCCGCTGTAGCCCTTCATCCCGCACACGCCGGCCACGGTGGAGATGGTCCCGTCGGGCGCGACCGCGCGGACGCAGTGGTTGTTGACGTCCGTGAAGTAGATCGTGCCGTCGTCGCCGAGCGCGATGTCCACCGGGTAGTTCAGGAGCGCGTCGAGGGCCGGTCCGCCGTCGCCGGAGTAGCCGGACTGGGGCGCGCCGTCGACCGGCGGCTTGCCGGCGACGCGGTGGACGATGCCGTCCGTGTCGATCATGCGGATGAGGTTGTTGCCCGTGTCGACGAAGTAGAGGTTCCCGGCCGCGTCGTATGCGATGCGCCCGGCGGGGGTCGCGGCCTGGCCGAAGGGCTGGTTCATCCGCATCTCGGTCGCGGGGCCGCCGTCGCCGCCGTAGCCGGGCATGCACTTCTCGCCGCAGTAGGTCGCCGGATCGCCGCAGGTGAACTTGCCCGACGGGCGCCCGTCCGGCCCGGCCGGACAGCGCGTCGGCTCGACCCCCTCGGCGCACGGCCCGGGCCCGGCGGGCGCCGGCGCGTCGAGGAGGCACTGGCCGGCCATCAGGTGGATCGTGCCGTCCTTGTCGAGGCGCCGGAACACCTGGTTCGCCTGGTCGACGATCACGAGGTTCCCGGCCGGGTCGAGCGCGATGCTCGTCGGCAGGTCGAGCGACGCGTCGGCGCCTGGCCCGTCGTCGCCGAAGTAGGCGCGCTTGCCGTCGCCGCAGCTGTCGATGACGGCGCCCGTAGCGATGTCGATGCGGCGGACCTTGCTGTTGTGCCAGGCGGCGACGATGATCTGCGTGCCCGTCTCGTCGAAGATGATGTTCGTCGGGTGGTTGAAGTCGCCGTTGGCGGGGTCGTCGAGGCTCCCGCCGAGCTCGCCGCGCCCCGACACCCACACGATGTCGCCGCCGGGGGTCAGCGCCCGCAGGCGGTGGTTGTTCCAGTCGAGGATGTAGAGCGTCCCGTCGGGCCCCCGGAGCGTGTCCTGCGGCAGCGAGAAGCGCGCCTCGAGCGCCGGGATCGCGCGCGTGTCGGCGTCGCGGTCGTAGCCGTTGCTGCCGTTGCCGGCGATGGTGCAGATCGTGCCGGGGACGGTCGGATCGCAGCGCTTCTCCGCGCCGCCGTCGTCGGTGCACGCGCCGAGGAGGGCGAGGAGCGGAACCAGGGCGTACCAAATCTTCATCGCGCCACCTTCACGATCCGGCTGTTGAGCGAGTCCATGACATAGAGGTTGCCCTCGGGGTCGAAGGCGACGCCGAACGGCCGGCGCAGCGGGGTCTCGGTCGCGAGCATCTGCTCGCGGTCGTCGAGGCCGAGCGTGCCCGTGCCGACGACGGTCCGGATGACGTTCGTCTCGAGGTCGACCGCGCGGACCACGCTGTTGTCGGTGTCGGCGAAGTAGAGGTCGCCGTCGGGGCCGATCTCGAGGTCGCGCGGGGCGTTCAGCTTCGCGGCCGTGGCCGGGCCACCGTCGCCGCCGTAGCCCGCCTCCCCCGTGCCGGCGAACGCGTCGACCTCACCGGTCGCGAGGTCGATGACGCGGACACGGTCGTTCTCGGTGTCGGAGACGTAGAGCTTGCCGGCGTGATAGACGATGCCGCCGCTCGGGTTGGGGTTCGAGCCGACGGCCCAGGAGAACTGCGCCTCGAGCGCCGGCCCGCCGTCGCCGGTCGAGCCGATGGCGCCGGTGCCGGCGATCGTCGTCAGGAGCCCGTTCGTGTCGATCTTCCGGACGCGCTGGTTCTGCTGGTCGACGATGTAGAGGTTGCCGGCCTCGTCGTAGGTGGCGTCGACGAGCTGCTTGAAGAGCGCGTGCTCGAACTGGGTGCCGTCCCCCGCGAAGCCGGCGCCGGCACCGCACATCACCGTCACGTAGCCCGTCGTGCGGTCGATCTGGAGGAGCTTGTGGTTGTGCCAGGCGACCAAGAGCACCTGCCCGTTCGGGCTCTCGAGGAGGTTCGTCGGGTGGTTGAGCCGCCAGTCGGCGCCGGGCGCGCCACCGGCGGGGATCCCCGTGAGCGGCCCGTCGCCCGGGAAGACCGGGTCGGTCCAACCGACCATCGACTCGACCGTCCCGTCGGGCAGCACGCGCCGCACGAGGTAGTTGTTGAAGTCGCTGAACCAGGCGGTCCCGTCGCTCAGGAAGACGAGGTCCTGCACCTGGTTCACGAGGGTCTCGTTGCGGAAGTGGTCGCCGTTGAACCCCTCCTCGCCTTTCACCCCGAGCCAGGTGCACGCGTGCCCCGACTCGAGCCCCTCGCAGGGATCGGCCTTGCCTGCCGGATCGCCGTCGCAGGCCGCCCCACCGAGCGCCACGAGGGCCGCCATCGCGGCCGCGCCGCGCGGTAGAAGTTCACGCCACGTCATCATCATCCCTCCGGGGGCGTGCGATGGATGAGCACGCCGTCTGTTTGGGGCGGGACGAACGTCTGTCCGCCGACCGCCCAGATGCCGCCGTCCGGGTCGACCCACACCGCGTGCAGGTTCCCCGCGAGCCCGAAGCCCGTCTCCTCGGGCGCCCACCCCGAGCGGGTCCGCACGTAGACCGCGCTGTAGTTGCCGACCGCCACGCCGCTGTCGTCCGGGCCGAGGACGACCCCCGTGAGCCCGCTCACCAGGGTCGAGTCGATGCTGGCCTGGTGCCAGCCCGCGCCGTCGAGCTCCACGATGATCCCGGTGCCCGCGCCGCCGACCGCCGCGTAGTGCCCGTCGTAGCCGTGCACCGTGAAGAGCGACGAGCCCACGCCGGTCGCGGCGGGTGTCAGCCCGCTCCCGTCCCAGTGGAGCGCGACGCCGCTGCTCCCGACGAGCCACACGTCGCTCGCGGAGAGGCCGTAGACCTTCCAGATCGCGGCGTCCTCCGGCAGCGACTCCGACAGCGACGCGACGGGCGCCCAGGTGTCCCCCGCGAGGCGCCAGGCGAAGCCGTCGCTCGCGCCGGAGCTGCCGCCCACGGCCCACAGGTCGTCGGCCGAAGCGCCCCAGATCCCGAACACCGTCCCGACGCCCGGCGTCGTCATCGCCGTGAACGCGCCTCCCTCGTAGCGCAGGATCGTCCCGCCGTCGCCGCCCATGTAGACCGGCCCGCCCTCGAAGCCGAAGACCCACCAGAGCGTGCCGGCCGGCTGGCCGGTCGGGACCCGCGCCCAGTCGGTCCCGTCGTAGTGCAGGACGAGCGGCCCGCTGCCGTCGCGCGCGTCGGCGCCGACGGCCCACACGTCGCTCGCGCTCGTCCCCCAGACCGAGAGCAGCGCGCCCGGGAGCCCCTCCTGGACGATCTCCCATCGCGGCTCCTGCACGGCACCGCCGTCGTCGGTGCAACCGACGCCGAGGAGGATGCAGAGAGCGAGCAGGGGCCCGCGCCAGCGCTGGAGTGGAGTCACCGGTCTACCCTGCCACATCCGTAACGCGAGATACAATAGAACTCGCTCGCGCCGTGCTCGCCGCGTTGTCGCGCCGTCGTCGGCGCGCGCGCCGCGCGATCCTCAGCGCCCGCGCACCTCTCGCCACGCGATCTGCGTCTTCCCGTAGAGCCGCACCCGCCGCAGCAGCACGTCCGCGACGAGGAGCCCGAGCGCCGCGTAGAGCGGGAGCGGCCACATCGGCACGCGGTGCTCGCTGTGCGCGTCGCCGACGTCGAAGAGCTGTGCCGGCGTCGGGTCCTTCAGGCCGCCGGTCGCGTCCGCGAGGCGCTTCACCTCGGTGAGATCGGGGTCGCCGACCAGATGCTCCGGCGGGAACGGCCACGCCACGGTCGCGAAGCTCTGGTGCGTCGCGTCGGGGTCGTTCCCGGGGACGTGCTTCCCGCGCACCGTGTAGGGGCCGTACTTGTCGAGCTCGACCGTGCCCTCGTAGCGCCCGGCGGCGGTCTGCACGAGGGGGACGGGGATCTCCTCACCGTCCGGGCCCGTCACCTTCACGTCGCTCGTGACGCCCTCGATGAACTTGTCCTCGTCGTCGACCGCGTCGACGCCGACCGTGAGCTTCCCGTCGGCCACGTCGGCGACCATCGTGTAGCTCGGGTCCTCCGTCTCGACCCGCATCGTGTCGCGCACGAGCTGCCGCCAGAACTTCGCGTAGCCGCCCCACGACAGCCAATAGTGCGACCAGCGGTTCTTCACGTCGCTCGTCCAGACCACGACCTTCCCGAGCCCGAGCCGCCACCGCGCTAGCAGCGGCTCGCCGAGGTGCGAGGTCATGATGACCTCGGCGCGCGGCTTCGCCCGCGTCGACACGTAGCCGATGAGCGTCGGCGCCTGCGCCATGTCGAGGCCACGGAAGATCTGGAGGTGGCGGAAGCGCGGGTCCACGCGCGGGCGGAAGCGGTCCTCGACGAGCGCGCGGCGGCTCACCTCGCTCGTCTCCTTCAGGAAGAGCTGCGGGATGTTCTGCGCGTCGTTCGTGAAGTAGTAGCGGCCGCGCCCCTCCTCGGCGATCCGCTTCAGCAGCTCCTGATCGGCCCCCATGCCCACGGCGACCGTGGAGATCGTGATCTTGTCCTCGAACGAGCGCGAGACGAGCTCGAGGATCCCGGCGCGGTTCGACTGCCCGTCCGTGAGCAGGATGATGTGCTTCACCTTCGCCTGCTCGGGGACGAGCTCGTTGTACGCCTGGTCGAGCGCCGCGAAGACGTTCGTCCCGCCGCCCGAGCGCAGCTTCGAGACGCTGTCGGTGATCTTGTAGCGGTTCGACGCCCGCTGGAGCTTCACGAGCTCGCTCGGGCGCGAGTCGAACGCGATGATCCCGAGCTTGTCGTTCGGCTGCAGCACGTTCAGCGTCGCGATGGCGGCCTGCTTCGCGAGCTCGATCTTCGGCCCCGTCATCGACCCGGACCGGTCGATGACCAGCATCAGCGCGACCCCCGGGATGTCCTGCTTCCGCTGCACGTCGAGCCACACCGGCAGCACCTGCCGCTCGAGGTAGGTCTGCGTGTAGCCGCC
Organism: Deltaproteobacteria bacterium; assembly: GCA_020632715.1. Classification (GTDB taxonomy): domain Bacteria; phylum Myxococcota_A; class UBA9042; order PHBI01; family PHBI01; genus JACKFA01. The sequence goes on along the minus strand of JACKFA010000001.1, from coordinate 1,682,641 downwards.
CGGGCCGAAGCTGTTCTCGCCGCCCGCGAAGACGAGCCCGCCGCCGGCGCGCGCGTACTGGTCGAGCACGCGCATCTGCGTCGTCGTCATGTTCTCGTAGCCCATGTCGCCGGTGCGCGGGACGTCCGAGATGAAGATGAGGTCGAACTGGCCCGCGTCGGCCATCGACCCGGGGACGCCGCGCGCGCCGCGGTACTCGACGTCGAAGTCGTCCGAGAACGCGGCCGCGAGGTTCTTCGCGTAGCTCCGCTCCCCCTCGACGTAGAGGAGCTTCGGCCGCTCCGGCACCTTCACCGGGATCTCGAAGCGGTTGTTGCTCGCGAAGCGGTCGTTCGCGGCGTCCTTGGGCGCGCAGGTCGCCGCGATCTTCTTCTCGCCGCCGGCCTTCACCGTGGCCTCGACGGAGACGGTGTTCTCGCCGCGCTCGAGCTCGACGTCCTCCCCCTTCTCGAGGATCCCGTCGATGAGGAGCTCGCAGCGCGCGGCCATCGCGGCGGTCGTCCGCACCTTCACGGTCGCCGTGAACGGCACCTTCGGGCGGATCTCGTCCGGCACCGTGAGCTCCGTCACCATGAGCTCCTGCGGGCGCGCGACGTCCGTGAAGTCCTCGTAGTGGATGGGAACCCCGAAGCGCTGCGCCGTCTCGAGCGCAGCAGCGGCGCTCCCGCGCGTCTCGAGCCCGTCCGTCACGAGCACGACGCGAGGAAGCCGCCCGTCCGGCAGCAAGGTGAAAGCGAGCCGCAAGGCCCCCTCGACGTCGCTGGCCTTGCCGACATCCCCCTCGGTGAACCGAGCGATCTCGGGGAACGAGCCCTCCCCCGAGCCCTCTCCGCCCGCCCTCCGTGTCTCCGTGTCTCCGTGGTCACGCTCCGACGGCGCCCCAGAGCCCTCGCCACCAGCCCCAGCCCGCTTCGGCAGAGGAACCTCGCGAGCCGCCCCGGCGAACGCCACGAGCCGCACCTCGTCCCCGTCGCCGGCCGCCTCCCACGCGGCCTTCACCGCGTCGCGCGCCTTCTCGACCATCGCGTCGGGCACCGAGTCGGACACGTCGACCACGAACACGGTCGCCGCCTTCGCGGGCTCCTTCTCGACCTTCTGCAGGTTCACGAGCGACGCCGCGATGGCCACCACGAACGCCGCCTTCAAGAGGAACGACAGCGCCTGCTGCACCTTCGGCAGGTCGGAGAGCGTGTGCGCGCGGATGATGAGCAGGAGCGGGATCGCGAGCAGCGCCATCACGAAGATCGGCCGCTCCACGGTGTAGCCGGCGTCGTCGAGCGCGGCGAGCCAGGCAGCGCCTTGGTCGCGCACGACGAGGTACCCCGCGACGCCGAGCGCCACGGCCGCGACGTAGTGCGCGAGCACCGCCCACAGGGCGCGCCGACCGCCGCGGCTCACAGCGTCCACCGCCGGTGCCACGTGAGCCACTCGAGCGCCACGACGCCGAGCGCGATGAGCAGGAGCAGCCGCCACACGTTCGAGAGCCACGGGTCCGTCTCGAGGAGCACCGGCGGCGGCGCGACCCACGGCTCGGCGCCCTGGTCCTGCGGCGACACCTCGCTCTCCTCGGGGTCCATCAGGTTCACGGCGACAGCCTGGCGCTTGTCGTCCTTCGCCGTCGAGAGCTCGTAGACGCCGATCCGGTCCGCCGCGAGGTGCACCCGCCCCCCGAGCCGCCGCGCGTGCACGGTCGGCGCGTCCGCGGGCCCCGCGACGGCCACGTCGTCCCCCTCGAGCGCCATCGGCAGCGAGAGCTCGACGCCCGCCCGGTTCGGCACGAGGAGCCCGGCCGCCTCGGGGTGGAAGTAGCCGAGCACGTTCACCATGAGCAGCGGGAACGCGTAGCTCATGGGCAGGAGGCTCTTCCGGACGTCGAACGTCATGACGACGTAGCGCGCGCCTGTCTCGGCGTCGTCGCGCGTGAAGAGGAGCGGCACGCCGCCGCCCGCCGCCGCCACCACCGCGTCCCCGCGCGCGGTCTTCACCTTCTCGGCCTCGAGGATGTTGAGATCCGCGAGCTTCACGAAGCGCGCGAGCGGGTGCTTCTTGTCGAGCCGCGCGAGCTGCGGCTCCTTCACGAGCCCCTCCACCTCGAACGGCCCGCCCGGCGCCGGCGCGATGACGAAGTAGTTCCCGGGCGCCGTCATCGGCACGTCGACGCCGTCGACCACGACCACGTCGAAGCCCTCCGGCCCCTTGTACTCCGCGGGCGAGAGCGTCGTGAGCGCCACGTTCTCGCGCACGAAGAGCGTCGCGTTCAGGAACAGGTTCCCCTCGGTCACGAGCGCGACCGCGAGCTTCTTCCGCTCCGGGACCAGCGCGAGCGCGACGTCGTCGCGCGGGAACGCGTCGCGCGTCGGGTCGTCGGTCGCGATGGCCACGCGCGCGGCGAGGCGCGACCCGGGGAACTTCACGTCGTCGATGATGCGCTGCACACTGCCGTTGGCCGGTAGGTCCAGCGAGTAGCTCCCGAGGAGCCGCGCCGGATCGATGAAGTCATCGACACCACGGCCTTTTTCGTTCGCGTACAGAAAGAGCGTCGCCTTGTGCGGCTGGTCCGACGCGTTGTGCACTGCAACAAAGACCGCGTAGGTCAGGCTGTCGTCGAGGTACGGGCGCACGTTGAACGCCTCGATCCCGATGTTGGCCGTGGGCTCGCCGACGGGGATCACCTTCAGGTGGAGAGCGTCCTTGTCGGCCGCCGAGATGGCCGGGAACGCGCCGTCGGTCACCATCACGAGCTCGCCCGCCTCGCGGTCCTGGAGCGCCGACCTCGCGAGCGCGAGCCCCTGCGCGACGTCCGTCGGCGAGTCGAGCGCGCCACTCGGCGCGACCTCGTCGATGGCCGCGTGGAGGGCCTTCGCGTCGCTCGTCCAGAGCGTCAGCGGGCGCGTGCGCGCGTCGAGCTGGACGACCATCACCTCGTGGTGCGGGTTGCCCTTCACCTCGTCGACGAGCGCGTGCGCGGCCTCACGCGCCTTCGCGAGGCGCGTCTTCCCGCCCTCGAGCGTCGCCATCGAGGCGGACGCGTCGATCATGAGCAGCGTGTGGCGCGTCGGCGGCGGGGCTGGCGGCTCGTAGGAGCAGCCCGCCATCCCCGCGAGCTTCGGGTCGCCGAGCGCGACGACGAGGAGCGCCACGATGAGGAGCTGCACGAGCAGCGAGAACGGGCGCTTCAGCCGCCGGAAGAGCGACGAGCTCTGCTTCTCCTCGAGCACGCGCGCCCAGAGCGGCGAGAACGGCACCTCGATGCGGCGCCGCCTGAGCTTCAGGATGTAGAGCACCACCATGGCGCCCCCGAAGGCGCCGAAGAGCGTCCACAGCTCGCTCGTCGTGAGGCCCGCGAACGTCACGCGAGGAACCCTCCCGCGCGGAAGATCCTGAGCATCAGCTCATCGAACGGCACCTGCACGGGCGTCCGGAAGTAGCTCAGCTGCCGCTTCTTGCAGAACGCCTCGAGCTCGTCGCACCACGCGGCGTGGGCCTCGCGGTACTTCGCGAGCATCCGCGGCGTGAGCGTCATCTCCTTCTGTGCGCCCGTCTCGCAGTCGACGAGCAGGATGTCGCCGCGGAGGTCCGGGTTCAGCTCGCGCTCGTCGGTGAGCTGGATGACGAACGGCTCGAAGCGGTTGTAGCGCAGGTAGTTGAGCCCCTCCTCGAAGCCGTCCTGGGCGTAGAAGTCGCTGATGACGACGGCGAGCCCGCGGCGCTTGGTCTGGTGCACGAACGACTTGAACGCGTCGGTCATGCTCGTCTGCCCGCCGGGTTGCACCGCCGAGAGGAAGTCGAGGACGCGGAAGATCTGCGCCTTCCCGCGCGCCGGCACGAGCCGGTTCCCGAGCGACGTCGAGAACGGCAGCACCGACACCCGGTCCATGCTCGAGAGCGTGATGTAGGCGAGGGCCGCGGCGAGGCGGCGCGCGTAGTCGAGCTTCAGGCGGTCGCCGACGGCCATCGAGGCCGACGCGTCGACGAGGAGGTAGACGTAGAGGTCCTCCTCCTCCTCGTAGAGGCGGATGAGGAGCCTCCCGAGCCGCTGGTAGACGTTCCAGTCGATGTTCTTGAAGTCGTCGCCGGGGCTGTAGCTCCGGTGGTCGGCGAACTCGAGCCCCGCGCCGAGCTTCTTCGCCCGCCGCTCGCCGCGCGTCTGCCCGGCGAAGCGCTTCTTCGCGACGATGTCGAGGTACTCGAGGCGCGCCATGAACGCGTCGTCGAAGAGCTCGCTGTCGCGCCCGCGCCCGTCCTTCGCGTTCGCGCGCGCGCCGCCGGCCGCCCCGGCCGCCATCTCAGGCGCTCTCCTTCGTGACGCGCAGGATGTCGTCGAGGATGGAGTCCGCGGAGACCCCCTCGGCCTCGCCCTCGAAGTTGCGGATGATGCGGTGGCGGAGCGAGGGCTTCGCCACGTCCTTGACGTCCTGGGCCGAGACGGCGAAGCGCCCGTCGAGCACGGCGCGCACCTTGCTCGCGATGATGAGGGACTGGGCGCCGCGAGGCGACGCGCCGACGCGGATGTAGCGCCGCGCGGCCTCGGGGGCGTGCTTCGCCTCGGGGTGCGTGGCGGTGACGACGCGGATGGCGAAGTCCTGCACGTGGCGCGCGACGGGCACGTCCATCGCGAGGTGCCGGAGGTCGAGGACGCCCTGCTTGTCGAGCACCGGCTCGATCTTCGGCGACTCCCAGCCGGTCGTGCGGTCGAGGATCGTGTGGAGGTCCTCGTGCGTCGGGAACTCGACGTGCAGCTTGAACAGGAAGCGGTCGAGCTGCGCCTCGGGGAGCGGGTAGGTGCCGTCCATCTCGAGCGGGTTCTGCGTCGCGAGCACGAAGAAGGGCTCGGCGAGGCGGTGCGTCTCGCGCCCGATGGTGACCGAGCGCTCCTGCATCGCCTCGAGCATGGCCGACTGCGTCCGCGGGGTGGCGCGGTTGATCTCGTCGGCGAGCACGACGTTCGCGAAGATCGGCCCCTTCTGGAAGTCGAGCGCCGTGTGCCCGGCGTCGTCCTGGAAGGCGACCTTCGTGCCGGTGATGTCGCTCGGCATGAGGTCGGGGGTGAACTGGATCCGCGAGAACTCGAGGTCGAGCGCCTCGGACAGGGTCTTGACGAGGCGCGTCTTGCCGAGGCCAGGCACGCCCTCGAGGAGGGTGTGGCCGCCCGCGATGAGGGCGATGACGACGCCCTCGACGATGTCCTTCTGGCCGACGATGATCTTGCCGACCTCCGCTTTCAGGCGGTCGGTCGCGCGCTTGAAGTGAGCGACCCGCTCCTTCACGTCCATGGGCACCTCGAGGGGGGCTCTACGGGTTCTTGGGGACCCGCGCCCGCGGCGCGGTGGGGTGTGGCCGCCGCGCGCTCAGCGCGGGCGGATGAGGTCGAAGTAGCGGCGCACGTACGCGCGCTTCCCGGGGGGGATCTTCTCGGCGTCGAGCGCGTCCTCGACGACGCCCTCGTAATCCTGGTGCACGTCCTTGTAGGCGGCCGACGCGAACCCCTTCGACGCCGCCGCGAAGATGACCTTGCTCTCGGTCGGGCCGTCGCCCTGGACGCCGGTGATGAGGTCCTCCTTGAGCTTCTGCTGGCCGAAGTCCGACTTGTCGCCGAGGAGGCGCGGGTCGTGGCCCTGCCCGACGCCGTCGCCCTGCTCGGCGCCGTCGCCCTGGCCCTGCCCCTTGCCGGGGAGCGGGATCTTCGCGCCCTGACCGCCGCCCTGGGGCCCGAGGAGCAGCATGTCGCCGCCCTTCCCGTCCTTCCCGCCGCCCTGGGCCATCTGGCCGTCCTTGCCGTCCTGGCCGTCGCCCTGGCCGTCGCCCTGCTCGCCGCCGGCCTTGGTCATGAAGCGGCCCATCTCGTCGTCGCCCTCGCCGCCGCCCTGCCCGTCCTGGCCGCCCTGCTTGCCCTTCTGGCCCTTGCCCTGGCCGGCGCGGCGCAGCATCTCCTTCATCTCGCCCATCTTGCCCTGGGCGACCTTGATCTGCTGCCGCCCGGCGCCCTGCTGGGCCATGCGCCGCAGCATCTCCGCGGCCTGCCGCATCTGCTCGGCGGTCGCGCCCTGCTGCTGCCCGTCCTGGCCCTGGTCGCCCTGCTGCCCCATCTGCTCCTGGAGGCGGCGCAGCATGTCCTGGGCGCTCTGGTCGAGCTCGCTCTGCAGGCGCTCGAGCTCGCGCATCGCCTGCGAGAGCTCCTCCTGCTCCTTCCGGAGCCGCTCGAGCTCGCGCTCGTTCTCCTGCTTCAGGCGGTCGCGGTCGCGCTTCCGCTGCTCGGAGGCGGTCTTGTCCTGCTCCTCCTCCTTCTTCAGGCGGTCGCGGTCGCGTTTGCGCTTCTCCTCCTCCTTCTGGCGCTCGGTCTGGAGGGCCTTCGCGAGCTCCTCGAGGTCCTTCTGGATCCGCTTCTCGTCGCGCTTGTCGAGGGGCTTCTCGCCCTCCTTCCGCTTCGTCGGGTCGAGCTTGTCGGCGGTCGCCTCGAGGGCCTTGGCGGCGTCCTCGAGCTGCTCCTTCTTCATCGCGTCGAAGAAGGGCTCGAGCTCCTTGTCGGGGCGGCGCTCCTTCTCGGCGGCCTCGCGGATCTTCGCCTCGGCCTCGTCGCGGTCCTTCGCGTGCTGCGCCTCCCACTCCTCGGCGGCCTTCTCGAGCGCGGCGAGCTGCGCGAACGCCTCCTCCGGCGTGATCTCGTTCTCCTGGAGCTTCCGGATGAGGTCGTTCAGGTCGCCGAGGAGCTTGTCGACGTCCTCGGTCGCGGCCGCGCGCTTCGCCTCCTCGAGCTCGTCCTTGAGATCCGCGAGCTGCTCGACGTCGAGCTTCTGGAGCTCGACCTTCTCGCGCGCATAGCCCGGGAGCGGGCCGAGGCCGGTGAGCGTGCTCACGCCGACGCGACCGACCGGGAAGTCGACCGCGAACACGCTCGGGACGGACACCGCGAGGGCGATCCCCGCCACGACGAGGCCCGTCGCGAAGGCGGCCCAGCGCCAGGGCGCGGCGGCGGCGGGGCGCGCGCGGCGGACGGCGTCGTGCGCGTCGTCGATGGCGGCGCGCATGAGGTCGCTCGGGTGCGGCTCGCGGGCGAAGGCGAGGGCCGTGCCGAGGCGCGAGTGGAGCCCGCCCGCCTCGTCGAGGGCGGCGGCGAGGCGCACGTCGTCGAGGCGCCGGAGGAGGCCGGAGAGCGCGGCGCCCGCGGCGAGCGCGATGGCGACGCCGCCGGCGATCGCGACGGCGTCGGTCGGCAGCGCGCGCGCCTTCACGAGGAGCACGGCCACCGCGAAGGCGAGGAGCCCGACGGCGCCGAAGACGAGGAACCGCTGGAGCGCGAGCTGGAGGCGGTGGCGCCAGCGGACGCGCCGCGTGAGCTTCCGGATCGCGGTCACATGGTCCAAAGAGGGGTCTCCCAACGCGCTCGTTCGCGAAGATGGCGTTCGTGGACGAACGAGGCGCGATTTCGGTTCATTCCGGGGGCGCCCCGCGCATCTCCTTCACCGGGAGACGTTAGGGGCGGGCCCGCTCCAACACAACTTCGCGGCGAGCCGGACGCGACGCTACCAGAGCGTCTTCGGGACGCGCCCCTCGTCGAGCAGGCGGTGCGCCTCGTGCGCGAGGCGCGGGATCCGCCGCACGCCGAAGGGCGCGGCGAGGAAGCGGGCGAGCGCGCGGAGGGGCCGCGGATCGCCGGTGGCGGCGCCCTCGTCGAAGGCGGCGACCGAGAGCTTCACGAGGTGCGCGAGGTGGATCGGGCGGAGATCGGCGCGCGTGAGCGCCACGGTGAGCGCGTCGCGGAGCGTGGCGGGCGGCTCGGGCGGCGGCGCGGGGGGCGCGGCGGCGTCGAGGGCGCCGAGGGCGTTCACGTAGCGGACGGCGTAGAAGAGGAGCCGCGCGAGCGCGGGCTCGCGGAACCGCGGCGCGATGGCGCGGAGCGCGTGGACGTAGGTGAAGGCGTGGGAGACGTCGAGCCAGTCGTCCTGGATCGTCGGGTCGGCCTCGACGCGGTCGTCGAAGCGGAGGAGGCGCTCGGCGGCGCCGAGGGAGAGGGCGTCGAGGACGTCGTCGAGCGCGCCGTCGTCGAGCGCGCGGGCGACGGCGTCGAAGGCGGCGTCGCGATCCTTCCCGAGGAGGGCGGTGAGGAGGGCGTCGCGGCGGGCCTCGTCGCGGGGGGCGTCCACCTCGGCGGGGCGCGCGTCGCCGAGGGCGGCGAGCCGCTCGCGGAGCCAGCGCCAGCGCGGGAGGACGTCGTGACGCGTGCCGGTCACGACCGAGACGAGCCAGGCCGGGAGGAGCTCGGCGAGGGCGCCGTCGCCGAGGGTGTCGGCGAGATCGAAGAGCTTCGAGGCGTAGATGACGGCGTGGCCGAGGTCGAGGAAGTGGTCGGCGGCGATGACGAGGAGCGGGCGCTCGAGCGCCGGGCGGCCGTGGCCCTGCGCGAGGAGGCCGCGGAGGAGGGCCTCGGCGGCGTCGCTCTCCTCGGCCTCGACGAGGGCGCGGAGGCGGGCGCAGGCGGCGTCGAGGTCGGGGCCGGGGTCGACGGGCGCGGGCGCTGGGCGGACGGGGCGGCGGACGTGCCCCTCGGCGGCGAGCTCCCAGGGGGCCGTGAGGGCGAGGAGCCTGAGGGCGTCGGTGTCGACGGCGTCCCAGCGCGCGAGGAGGTCGGCTGCGACGGGGAGGACGTGGGTCGAGCCGTACTGGCCGCGCTCGGCGTCGAAGACGGCGGCGGCGCGGAGTAGGGTCGCGGGCGGGGCGCCGAGGTGGAGGAGGCGGAGGAGGTCGCGGGCCATCTGGCCGTCGCGGCGCTCGAGGGCGGCCTCGGCGAGGGAGGCGAGGCGGCGCGGGATCTCGGCGGCGGGGTCCGGCGGGGTGAGGTCGGCCTCGACGACGCCGTCGGTCACGCGCACGGGGAAGGCGCGGACGGCCTCCCGGGGGCTGCGCCCCCGCGCCCCGCTGCGGAGGCGCCGTCGCGGAGGGCGAACCGGAAGGCGTGCCACGAGCAGGTGACGGTGTCGCCGCGGAGGACGCCCTCGGAGAGCGGGTAGCCCTCGTGCGGGCAGACGTCGTCGATGGCGAAGACGTCGCCGTCGTCGAGGCGGAAGACGGCGAGGCGGCCGCCGGGCACGCGGTGGACGCGGCGCGCGCCGGGCGCGAGCTCGGCGAGCGGGAAGAGCGGGGTCCAGGCGGTGGGCGAGGTCATGGCGGCGAAGGTAGCACGGGGCGCGTCGGGTTCAGCGACGCCCGGTGAACTCCGTGCCGGCGGCGACGAAGCAGAGCGGGTTCCCGAAGGGATCGTCGGCGTAGAAGGAACGCTCGCGCCAGGGCCGGACGCGGATCTCGCCGCCGGGCTCGCCGTGCACGTCGCCCGGGGCGAGGCAGCCGAGCGCGGCGGCGCGCGCGTGGGCGGCGTCGAGGTCGGCGACCGCGAAGTAGAAAGGCTCCTGGTTCGGGCGCTGCTGGCCGCCGTCGCCCTCGGGGACGACGAGCGCGACGATGACGGCGCCGGAGTCGAGGTAGGAGCCTGTAGCGCATAGATGCTTCGGCGTCTTCGGGCGTTCTCGGGCGTCTCGGCGTTCCAAGACCGCTGCGGCGAACCTGCTGGTTCGCCTCGGGTCTTGGAACCGGCGACGCTCTGCGTCGCCTCGCCGATCCGCACCGAGAACGCCTCGAATCCGCTCGAAGCCCTAATGCGCTACAGGCTCCAGTGCCGATTCGGCGAGACGCGCCGGCCGGGCCCGAGGTCGAGGAGCGCCGCGTAGAAGGCGGCGGCGCGCTCGAGGTCGGCGACGGGGAGGACGACGCGGAAGAGGGTCATGGGGGCGCTCGGAACGGCGGGCGTGTGGGTTGGGCGAGGTCGCGCAGGAGGCGCTCGTAGGCTCGGCGACCCCACGGCGAGAGGAGCTCGGCGTGCGCGGCGAGCTCCCCGACGAGGGAGTCGTCGCCGCGGATATGGCGCTGCGCCTCCAGGACGCGGCTCGCGTCGGCGATGTCGTGCGGCGAACCCGCCTCGAGCTTCAACAGCGTGAACGCGACGGGGGTCGCCACCAGCGCGCCGAGCGCGGGCTCGAGCTCGGCCGTCGCGACGGCGAACGCCATCGCGGGGCGGCGCCCGACGATGACGTCGACGGGCGGGCGCGTGCGGCAGCGCACGAGGCCCCGGATAGGGTCGTCTTCCTCGCCCCAGCGGATCAGCGCGTCGACGCCGGTCCAGCGGCCCTCTTCCAGCGCGCGGTCGTCCGTGGTGAGGAGGTCCACGTCGGCGGTGAACCGCGGGAACCCGTGCACTGCGAGGGCGAGCGCGCCGACGACGCAGTACCTCAGGTCGGCGGCGTCCAGCGCCGCGGTGACCTCGGCAGGGATCACGGCCCTTCCTCGGGCTGCATGCAACGAGACGGCTGCCGACCGCTCTGGAGGAGCCGCCGATGGAGCGCGAGCGCGTCTTCGAGGGTCGAGCCGCACGGCATGCCACCGAGCATGAGGGTCAGGCCCTGGCGCGACTCGTACCACGCCCGCATCTGGGCGAAGGCCTCTTCCTTGCTCGGCGGCGGGTCGAGTCGACGCATCGGGCCCAGCCTAGCAACGACCGCCGCGGCCGGCGAGCCGGCGGTCAGCCCGCGCCCTCGGCCCCCGCCGGGATGGCCGGCCGCACCTTGAACACCGCCTCCTTCTTGATCTCGACGGTGCCGGGCTTCACGCCGCGCGGCTTCGACACGAAGCGCGCGCGGGTCCCGCTCACGGCGACCACGCCCCCACCTCGCTGCTTCGAGTGCCACGCCGCGACGGCCGCGGCGCGCTCGACCACGTCGCGCGGCGGGTCCACGCCGTCCCGCACGAAGAGCACCACGTGGCTACTCGGCGCCCCGCGCAGGTGGAACCACCAGTCGTCGTTGCGCGCGACCTTGATCGAGAGCACGTCGTTGTCGTGCGCGGTCTTGCCGGCCCAGACGACCCACCCGTCGACGTCGTACTCCCAGACGGCGGGCGGGTTCCTGAGCTCGGGCGGTCCGGACGGCATCGCGGCACGCTAACACGCCCGTCCCCCGCCGCCCACCACGTCCGCGCCGACCTCGCGACGACGACGCTTGAACCCGCGCGCGCGTCGTCGTCACTATCCCCCATGGACCCGACACCCCAGAGCCTCCCGCCCCGCCGCGCCCTCGGCGCCCTCATCATCGCTCAGGACGACGCCCGCGAGCTCGTCCTCGTCCACCCGCAGGCGCCGGACGTGCCGCGCGTCATCCTGCGCGCCTCCCTCTTCCTCGGCGCGGTCTCGGCCGTGACGTTCATCATCGGGAAGATCAACTACGCCCTCGGCATCTCGCACGGGATGGTCGTCGCGGCGGTCACCATCGCCGCCGTCCTCATCTTCCTCGGCCGCCGCCGCGCCCTCGACCCGCTCATCGCCTGGCTCGGCGGCATGCAGGTCATGAAGCTCACCGCGAGCGCCCACGGCGCGCTCATCGAGCGCCTCGGCACCTTCCGGACCCGCCACGTCGGCCACGCGCGCTCGACCATCGCCGCCGTCACCGCGGTCACGCTCTACCCGAACATCGCCGGCGAGGTGCGGGTGGCGGAGCTCCGGATCGGCCTCCGGCTCAAGAGCGACCGCCGCGAGCCGCTCGTGACCGTCCGGGTCGACGCGAGCGACGTCCTCGAGACCGAGGCCGCCATCGACCGCCTCGCCGAGCGGCTCGGCGTCCCCGTCGAGCGCGAGGACCGCGCCGTGAGCCCCAATCACTTCGCGGTGTGACGCCGCTTGACCCGACGCCACGCGTGTGAACATTCATTCACATGCAGACGCCGGCCACGCCCCCCGAGCCTCCCCAGGGCCACCCGATCGACGCGCGCCGCGAGCGCCCGCGCGACACGCGCGAGGCCATCCTCGAGGCCGCGCTCGATCTGTTCGTCGAGGGCGGCTACCACGGCACCTCCGTGCCGCAGATAGCCGAGCGCGCCGGCATCGCGGCGGGCACGATCTACCGCCACTTCGAGGGCAAGGAGGCCCTCGTGAACACGCTCTACCGCGAGCAGAAGCGCGCGATGATGGCGGCGACCCTCGGCGGGCTCGCCGCGACGCCCGGCGCACCGGCCCGCGTCCTCTTCCGGCGCCTCTGGCAGGAGCTCGCCGGCTTCGCGCGCGACCGCCCGCGCGCCTTCGCGTTCCTCGAGCTCCACCACCACGCCTCCTACCTCGACGCCGCGAGCCAGGCCCTCGAGGACCAGCTCACCGAGCTCGGCTGCGCCCTCATCGCCCCCCTCCAGGCGAAGGAGGAGCTGAAGCCCGTCCCGGCGAAGCTCCTCGTCTCCCTCGTCCTCGGCGCGCTCACCGGCATGGTCCGCGCCGCCCGCGAGGGGCACCTCACGCTCGACGACGCCACCATCGACGCCGCCGAGCGCTGCTGCTGGGAGCTCGTCCGCGGCTGACCGCCGGCGCCTCCCCCGATCCGACCCTTGCGAACAATCATTCACATCGACCTCAGAACCAGGAGATCCCATGGCCTCGTCGAAGCCCGCCCCCGCCCCGAAGACCGTCCTCATCACCGGCGCCACGTCCGGCATCGGCCGCGCCGCCGCCCTCGACCTCGCGAAGCGCGGCCACCGCGTCATCGCGACCGGCCGCCGCGAGGGCGCGCTGGCCGAGCTCGCCGACGAGGCGCGCGGCGCGGGGCTCGCGCTCGACACGGTGCTGCTCGACGTGACCGACGCCGGCACGATCGAGGCCGCGGTGACCGCCGTCGACGGCCTGACGGGCGGCGCGGGCGTCGACGTGCTCGTCAACAACGCCGGCTTCGGCTCGCTCGGCCCGGTCTCCGAGATGTCCGACGAGGACGTCCGCGCGCAGTTCGACACCAACGTCTTCGGGCTCCTCGCCGTCACGCGCGCCTTCCTGCCGGCGATGCGCGCGCGCGGCCGCGGCCGCGTCGTGAACGTCACGAGCGGCGCCGGTCGCGTCGCCTTCCCGTTCTTCGGCGCGTACGGCGCGACGAAGTTCGCGGTCGAGGCCCTCTCCGACTCGCTCCGGAACGAGCTCCGCGCCTTCGGGGTCGACGTCGTCATCGTCGAGCCCGGGGTCACGCGCACGAGCTTCGCCGACCACTCGCTCGCGGGCATCGACCGGTACGAGAGCGGCCCCTACGCCCGCGTCATCGGCCGCGTGGGCGCCATGTCCGAGCGCATCGACAAGATGGCGGTCGACCCCGACGTCGTCGTGCGCGCCCTCGCCCGCGCCATCGAGGCCCGCCGCCCCGCCGCGCGCTACGTCGCCCCGCGCCACCTCGCGGTCGGCCTCGCCATCGCGCGCGCGCTCCCGACCCGCGCCGTCGACGCCCTGCTCACGCGCGCGTTCGGCCTCGGCCGCCGCCAGGTCGTGGGCTGACCCCGCCCTGACCGACGTCTCCGCGGCCATGCGCGCGGGTCGGCGACCGGACGCTTGCCTTCCGGCCGCCGACACCAAAAAATATAACGCATGGACAAATCACAGCTCGGCGCCGCCGGGGGGTCGACGCGACGCCCCCGGCGAGGCGCCCGTTCGTTCATCGTGGGCGCCGTCGCCCTGACGCTCGCCGGCTGCCCGGGAGACGCGGAGGAGGTCGCCGACGCGGTCGACGCCCGCGACGACGTCGCCGGCGACACGGACGGCGCCGACGCCGACGTCGAGACCCCCACGGGGCGCGTCGAGCCCGGCCTCACCGTGCTGCGCGCCCCCACGCTCCAGCCCGACGCCGCCACGCCCGAGCTCGACCCGGCGCTGCTCGACGTGGAGGTGACGCCGGGGATGCTGCGCTTCACCTACAGCGAGCCGCCCGCCGCGCCGCCGCTCGCCGGCCAGGTCGTCGCCGGCACCCTCGGCGGCGGCTTCCTCGCGCGCCTCACGACCGTCACCGCCGAGCCCGACGGCCTGACCTACGTCGCCTCGACCGAGCCCGCCGCGCTCACCGAGTACATGCGCGACGCGCACTTCCGCGTCGAGATGGACCAGGAGGCCGTCGACGGCTACGCCGTCAGCGACGAGGGCGTCGGCACCCAGAGCGCGCCGCTCAGCGCCGAGCTCGTCATCGACATCCCCGGCGGCCACAGCTTCGGCTGCGACGACCTCATCGACACCCTGCGCGTGACGCCCGTCGCCCGCCTCTCGCTCGAAGTGACCGTCGAGCTCGAGATCAGCGACGGGAGCCTCGAGTACTTCGAGTTCCGCGCGGGGGTCGGCGTCGCCCTCGGCTCGCGGACCGACGCGACGGCGCCCGAGCCCGACCTCGCCGCCTGCGATCTCAGCCACGACGACCTCCGCGCGCAGTACCCGAGCGCCTTCCTCGTGCTCCCGAAGATCCCGCTCCCCGAGCTCGGCACGTACTGGATCGGCGTCGTCCCCGTGTGGATCAAGCAGTACCTCGAGCCCTCGCTGCGCGTCGACGGCGCCGTCCTCTCCGAGCTCGCCGAGCTGCACACCCAGGGCGTCGTCGAGCTCTCCGCCGAGGCCGGCGTCGTGTACGACAACCACCGCTGGCGCCCGCTCGCCGACCACGCCGTCGAGCTCTCGCTCGGCTTCCGCGAGGATCCCGTCGAGGCGGGGGTCGTCGACGTCGACATGGCCGTCACCGCCGCCCTCGAGTACCAGGCCCTCTTCTACGACGCCGCCGGCCCCACGCTCGGCGTGGCCGTCACCGCCACCGACCGCACGGCCATGGACCCGTCGACGTGCGCCTGGGACGCGCGCCTCGACCTCGCGGTGGACCTCACGGTCGGCGTCCTCGTCGAGCTCTTCGGCGAGACCGTCGCCGACTTCGACGAGACGATCCCGCTCTACGCCGCGACCCTCGCCGAGGACGGCGGCCTCATGGGCCCCGACTTCCACCTGCCCTGCGACGGCGTCCACGAGGACGGCGCCGCCGCCTGCGAGGACGGCGTCGACAACGACTACGACGGCGACACCGACTGCCTCGACGTCGACTGCGCGCGGCGCCCGCTCGGGGTCACCGACTGGCCGTGCGCGGCGCCCGAGACGTCGCGCGTCGCCTGCGCGGACGACGCCGACAACGACGCGGACGGCGCGACCGACTGCGACGACCCCGACTGCGCGCTCCCGAGCGGCGCCGACCCCGCCCACTGGCCCTGCGAGCCGCCCGCGGAGGACACCCCCGAGGCGTGCTCCGACCTCGTCGACAACGACGGCGACGGCGCCGCCGACTGCGCGGACGACGACTGCGCGCGCCCGCTCGGCGCGAGCACCTGGCCGTGCTCCGGGCTCGAGAGCACGCGCACCGCCTGCGTCGACCGCGCGGACAACGACGACGACGGGCTCGTCGACTGCCTCGACCCCGACTGCTTCTTCAAGCCCGACGAGCCGGCCTGGCCGTGCCCGGCGCCCGGCGAGGACGCGCTCGAGACCTGCATGGACCTCGTCGACAACGACTTCGACGGCCACACCGACTGCGACGACGCCGACTGCGCGCGCCCCATCGGCGTCGCGGCGTGGCCCTGCGACGGCCCCGAGGTGAGCTACGCGGCGTGCGGCGACGGCGTCGACAACGACGGCGACGGCGACACGGACTGCGAGGACGCGGGCTGCGCCTACGACCCCGGCTACCTCGCGTGGCCCTGCGCGCCGCCGCCCGAGGAGGGCGCCGAGGCCTGCGGCGACACCGTCGACAACGACTTCGACGGCGACACGGACTGCGACGACCGCGCCTGTCGCCGCGCCGTCGGCACCGCGAGCTGGCCCTGCCCCGCCGCCGAGGACTCCGCCATCCGCTGCCTCGACGGGACCGACGACGACAACGACGGCGCCACCGACTGCGACGACCCCGACTGCGCGCGGCCCGAGGGCGTCGTCACCTGGCCGTGCGGCGAGCCGGCCGAGCACGGGGTCGCCGCCTGCGGCAACAGCGAGGACGACGACGGCGACGGCGCCACCGACTGCGACGACCCCGACTGCGCGCGCCCCTTCGGGGCCGTGACGTGGCCGTGCGCCGAGCCGGAGGACGTGCCGATCGCCTGCGTCGACGCGGTCGACAACGACAACGACGGCCAGACCGACTGCGACGACCCCGGCTGCGCCTGGCCCGTGGGCGCCGCGAGCTGGCCGTGCCCGCGCGCGCCCGAGGCGAGCGCGGCGGCCTGCGCCGACGAGGTCGACAACGACGCCGACGGGGCGACCGACTGCGAGGATCCCGACTGCGCCTGGCCCGCCGGCGTGGGCGCGTGGCCGTGCCTCTCGCCCGCGGAGGACAGCGCGGCCGCCTGCGCGGACGGGGGCGACAACGACGGCGACGGCGCCACCGACTGCGACGACGACGGGTGCGCGTGGCCGGAGGGCGCCGTGAGCTGGCCCTGCTTCGACGCCGGCGAGCGCACGGACGCGGCGTGCCGCGACGGCGTCGACAACGACGGCGACGGCCTCGTGGACTGCGCGGACCCCGACTGCGTCGCCCCGAGCGGCGTCTCCGGCTGGCCGTGCGGCGCCTGCTACGGCGTGGAGGTCGGGCTCGTCGGCTGCTGCGCCGGCCACGCGCTCGTCTACTGCGCCGACCACGCGCAGGTGCATCGGGCCTGCGCCGCCGGCACGTGCGGCTGGGACCCCGCGCGCTCCGTGTACGACTGCGACACCGCGGGCGCCGCCGACCCCGCCGGGCTCGCGCCGATCGCGTGCGGCGAGCGCGTCGCGTGCGCCGATCCGAGCGCGGACATCGTCGCCGGAGACGGCCTGCGCGCCGCCATCGTCGCGCGCCCCGACGGCCAGCTCGGCGGGGGGCTCGCGGCGATCGGACAGCACCTCCCGGGCGGCGAGCTCCTGGTCGCGTCGTGCGCGGACGCCACCGCTGGCGCCGCGTGCGTGGTGCTCGCGGTGGATCCGGACACCCGCGCCGAGCGGGCGCTGGTGAGCGCGGCGCAGTACGCCGACGCCACGGGCGCCGCGCGGCGCCCGACGCAGCTCGCGCTCGACCCCGACGACGCCGGCGCCGTCTGGCTCCTCGACGCGGGCGGGGCCGCGGCGGGCGACGGGCGCCTGCTCCGCGTCGACCTCGCGAGCGGCGACGTCGCGACGCGGCTCGGCGACGGCGCCCTCGAGAGCCCGCGCGCGATGGCGGTCCACCCGCTCACGGGCGACCTCTGGATCGCCGACGAGGGCGCGCCCGACGTCGACGGCGACGGGCAGCTCCTCCGCTTCGACGGGGCGCAGGCGGAGCTCGTGCTCGGCGGCTTCGACCCGGTGGCGCTCGCCTTCACCGAGGACGGCGCCGCCCTCGCGGTCGACGCCGAGGACCGGGTGCTCGTGCGCCTCGACGACGCAGGCGGCGGCGGCCTCGTCGCGACGCCGGTCTTCGGCCGCGCCGACGCCGTGACCCGCGCTCCCGGCGGGGGTGCCTTCAGCGACCGGCTCCTCGTGACGGCGCACGGCGCGATGTTCGCGCTCGACACGAGCGAGGCGCCCTACCGCGTGGCGGCGACGCTCGTCCCGTGCGGCGCGGGGCCGCTGCCGATGCTCGCGACCGCCGACGCGCTCTTCGGGCTCCGGGCGGACGCCGCGGGGGAGCGGGACTGGATCGTGCGCGTCGAGCCGTGCCCGGAGACGGGCCCGTGCGTGACGGACGCCTGTGACCCGACGGACCCGCGGGCGTGCGCGTCCGGCGACGCGTGCTCGGTCGGGCGCTGCGACCCCGACGCGGGGTGCGTCTCGGACGCGGGGCCCGACGGCGCGCCCTGCGAGGGCAGCGGCAGCGCCTGTGCCGCCGACGTGGGCGTGTGCGTCGGCGGCGCCTGCGCGGACGTGGCGCGCGCGCGCTTCGAGCGGTCCTGGGAGCGCTCGTTCGAGACGGGGGATCAGCGGGCGACGCGGCTCGGGGAGCTCACGGGGGACGCCTACCCCGACGTGCTCGTGCTGTCGTCGAGCGCGCGGTCGCTCGAGGTGTTCGCGAGCGACGGCGAGGGGGGCCTCGTCGCCTGGCACAGCGTGGAGCTCGCGGCGATCGGCGAGCCCCTGGTCTTCGACGTCGACGGCGTCGGCCCGGACGACGTCGTGCTCGTCGGCGGCGGGCGGTTCGACGTCTTCCACAACGACGACGTGGCGCCCGGGATCCTGCCCGAGGTGCCCGAGCCCGTGGCGGTGTTCGCTTCGGGGGTCTTCCGGCCGCAGACGGGTGACACGAACGGGGACGGGCGGCTCGACGTCGTCGGGGGCGTGCCGGTGGCCGGCGGCTGGCAGATCGCCGCCGCCGAGCAGAGCGGCAGCGACTTCGCGGAGCGCGGCCTCGTGAGCCTCGGCACGACCGCCCCCGACTTCCTTACGGTGGTCGATCTCGACGGCGACGCGCGGGACGACCTCGTCTGGGTCGCGGCCGGCGAGGTGCACGCCGCGTGGCAGGGGCCGTCCCACGACTTCGTGGAGGGCGCGGTGCTCGCGAGCGGGCTCCCGAGCGTGAACCTCGGGGCGGGTGACCTCGACGGCGACGGCCTGGCCGAGCTCCTCGTGGGGGCGCCGGTCGGGAACGAGCCGCGGCTCGGCGTGGCGCGGCAGACGGCGGCGCGGACCTTCGGCCCGATCACGTGGCACGCGGCCGGCGGCGCGTTCGGGCCGGACCTCGTGGTGGGCGAGGTGAACGGCGACGGGCGGCGGGACGTGCTGACGAGCCGGACGGTGCACGCCGCGCAGCCGACGGAGCTCGTGACGTTCGCGCAGAACCCGGCGGGGGAGCCGCTCCTGCTCGCGCCCGAGACGCACGAGTACGGGGACTCCGGCTACTTCCTCTACGCGCTGACCGCCGGAGACGTCGACGGAGACGGCCTCCTCGACGCCGTCGCGGCCGGGAGCGGCGCGGCGGCGCTCGTCGTGGTGCGCAACGTCTCGTCCGCCCCTTGCGCGGAGTGACGACGCCGCCCGGGCCGGGGCGCCGCGGAGGCCCGCGCCACCCCGGTGGCGAAATAGAACTCTTTTTCGCGCCGGGATCCCGCTCCCGATATCGTATTCCTCGATGACGCGCCCGGGATCGGGCGCGGCGCGGCCGGAGGAGCCCACGCGGCGTCCCTCCGGCGGCGCGAGCTTCGATACCCCCACCGGAACACGCGTTGACGAGATCCCCCACGAGACGAGGCGCCTCGCGGCTCGGCGCCTTGGCGCTCGCCCTCGCCGCGGCGCTGATCGCCTGCGGCGACGGCGGAGGAGCCGCGGAGGACGCCGCCGAGGCGCAGGACACGGCGGTCGCGGCCGAGGACGGTGACGGCGCGGGCGCGGACACTGTCGAGGACACGGTCGCCGACACGGACACGGACACGGACACGGCCGAGGACGCTGTCGCCGACACCGCCCCCGACGCCGACACCGCCCCCGACGCCGACACCGCCCTCGACGCCGACACCGCCCCCGACACCGACACCGCCCCCGACGCCGACGCCGACACCGACGCCGACACCGCTCCCGACACCGACGCCGCACCCGACGCCGACGCCGACGCCGCCGACGCCGCCGACACCACCGACACCGCCGACACCGCCGACACCGACGTCGTCGTCGAGCTCCCCCTCATCGAGGACCAGAGCTGCGAGCCCGGCGCCGTGTTCGGCTACCGCGCGACCGCCAGCAACACCCCCTACGCCGGCCCCTTCATCGTCGCGGACCGCTGGGTCGACGCCAACGCCGTCGGCCTCTCGTACACGAACGTCTCCTACACCCTCGCCACGCCCGGCGGCGCGCCCTTCATCCTCTCCCTCGACGGTCGCGGCCCCCTCCCCCGCTTCGCCGTCGGCGAGCGCGGGACCCTCGTCGTCGCGACCGACCCCGGCCTCCCGCGCCCCTACCTCGTCGCCCTCTTCGCCGAGGACGGCCAGCTCCGCTACATGTCCTACGAGGTCGACACCGCCGGCGACCTCCCGAACGCCACCGACTGCGGTGGTCTCCCCTGCCCGCGCGTCGCCCTCGCCGACCGCCCGCCCTGCGCCGTCGAGGACAACGGCTGCGTCATCACCACCGGGTTCGTCTCTGTCGACCTCCCGACGGCGCGCTTCATCGCGAGCCCCGGGCGAACGCTCGAGGAGGGCGAGGGGCGCCTCACCGTCGACACCGTGAGGCAGCGGTCCCAGTGCTCCTTGGCGGGCGTCCGCGTCTCCCTCCGCTACGCGCTCCCCGAGCGCTCCGACTGCCGCTGTCTCACGAGCGACGCGTGCCCCACCGACACCGTGTGCGACTCGTTCGACGGCCTCTCGGCTGGCCGCTGCCGCCCCGAGCTCGCGTGCGACGCGTCGTGCCCCGAGGGTGACTGCGACCCCCTCACCGGCGCGTGCGTCGCGCCGGACGCGACGGCGTGCGACGACGAGGGCCGTTGCAGCGCCGGGATCTGCAACCCCTTCACCGCGTCGTGCGTCCCCTTCGACTTCGTGGCCTGCATCACCGCGCCCCGCTGTAGCTACCTCACCGGCCCGGCCGAGTGCCTCGTCGACTGCGACTGCCACGGCGGCGCCTGCGTCGACGGCCACTGCGCCTCCTGCGACGAGGCCCGCCTCGGCCTCGCCCAGGACGACCCGGACGGCGCCGACCTCGTCGAGGTCTGCGTCGCCGCCGATCCTCTCGCCCAGGCCGCCGTCAGCGCCCTCTATCCCGGCATGGTCTGCGGCTTCGGCTCGACGTTCACGACCTGCGACGCCGCGACCCAGGTCAGCTGCTACGGCCCCCTCGGCGACGGCGCGAGCCCGGTCCCCGACGCCACCTGGGAGCGCCTCTGCCTCCTCTCCGTCCACCCGCTCGTCGCGGACATCGCCACGGGGTCCCTCGAATGACCGCGCGCGCCCTGGCCCTTTGCCTCGCCATAGCCGTCGCGGCCCCCGCCTGCGGGGACGACGCGCCGCCGACCGGCGCCGACACGGACACCGCGCAGGTCGTCGACGCCGACCCGGACACCGGGCCCGCCCCCGACACCACCTCCGACCCCGACACGAGCGCGCTCCCCGACGCCGACGCCGGCACGGACACGGACACGGACACGGTCATCGCCGTCGACGGTGCCGGGGACGGCCACCCGCCATCGTGCGCCGTCGACGCCGACTGCGACGACGGCCTCGCCTGCACCGTCGACCGCTGCACGGAGGCGCGGCACTGCGCCTGGAGCGTCGCCGCCGCCGCCTGCCTCGTCCACGCCCAGTGCTTCGCCGCGGGGGACGCGCGCCCCGGCGAGCCCTGCCAGGTCTGCGATCCGGCGGCCGCGCCGCTCGCCTGGACGCCGCGCGACGACGGCGCCCCCTGCGGCGGCGACGACGCGTGCACCCTGCCCGGGACGTGCTCCGGCGGCGTCTGCCAGGTCTCCGACCTCCCGTGCGACGACAGGAACCCCTGCACCGACGACGTCTGCGACCCCGTCGCCGGCTGCACGTCGACCGCCTCGGCCGCCGACGCCCCCTGCGACGACGGCGACCCCTGCACGACCGGCGATCGCTGCGACGGCGCTGGCGCCTGCGTCGTCTCCCCCGTCGCCTGCGACGACGGCGACCCCTGCACCGTCGACGCCTGCGACGCCGCGACCGGCGACTGCACCCACGCCCTCGCCCCGGGCGCCCCCTGCGAGGACGGCGATCCGTGCACGGCGGGCGACGCCTGCGACGCTGCTGGCGCCTGCGTCTCCGGCGGCCCGAACCCCTGCGACGACGGGAACCCTTGCACCATCGACTCCTGCGGCGCGGGCGGCTGCGCCCACCTCGCGACCCAGAACGCCTGCTGCGCCGGCGTCGTCTCCGTCTGCGACGACGGCAACCCCTGCACCGACGACAGCTGTGACCCCGCCACCGCCGGCTGCACGCACACCGCGAACACCGCCGCCTGCGACGACCGGAACGCCTGCACCGCGGGCGACGCCTGCCAGGACGGCGCCTGCGTCCCCGGGGCGCCGGTCGTCTGCGAGCCCGCCGGCGCCTGCACGACCGCCGTGTGCGACCGCAACGCCGGCTGCCGGGTCTACCCCGCGAGCGGCACGCCGTGCGACGACGGCGTCGCGTGCACCACGGACGACACCTGCGTCTCGGGGGCCTGCGTCGGGGACGACACCGACTGCGCCTGCACGCCGCCCATCCCGCCGAACGCCGTGCGGCTCACCGCGATGCGCCTCGGCGGCGCCGGCGAGGGCGTCGACGTCGACGGGGATCCCGCGACCTGCGAGCCCTCGGCGTCGTGCTCGGGCGGCGTCGACAACGCGTTCGGCACGCTCGGCGCCGTCGTGAACCCGTCGATCCAGGAGGCCATCGACGCGGGCTCGCTCGTGCTCGTGCTCGACCTCGACGCGCTCGCGAACGGGCCCGCGACGGTCGCCGTCCACACCGGCGCGCGCGCGCCGGGCTGCGCGGCCGAGCCCTGCCCCTACGTGCTGGCCGCGACGGGCTTCGCGGACCCGCCGCTCCCGACCGATCCGACGTGCGTCCCGCGCTTCGTGCTCGCCGGGACCTGGGCGCTGCCGACGTTGACAGCGGGCGGCGACGACGCGGTCATCCCGATCGAGCTCCCGCTCTCGGCCGGGGCGTCGCTCTCGCTCACGCTGCGGCGCGCGCACCTCACGGGCACCGTCACGGTGAGCGGCGGCGCGGCGGCGACGTTCAGCGGGGTGCTCGCGGGCGCCATCGCGAAGGGGGAGGTGCTCGCGGCGATCGACGGGCTGACCTCGTTCCCGGCGGGCCTCACGAGGGACCAGGTCAAGGGGCTCGTGAGCGCGCTGGTCGCGACGGACATCGACGCCGACGGCAACGGCGTCGCCGAGTCGAGCTCGATAGCGCTCGTCGTCGAGGGCGTCGCCGTGCAGATCGTGGAGGGGACGCCATGACGACGAGGCGCCATCGCGGAGGAGCCGCCGGGCTCGTCGCGCTCGCGCTCGCCCTCGCGCTCGGCGCTTGCGGCGACGGGAGCGCGGTCGAGGGCCCGACCGCGGACACCGGCGACACGGCCATCGCCGCGGACGTGAGCGGCGAGGACACCGCTGGGGACGACGTCGTCGAGGACACCGCGAGCCCCGACGACGCCCTCGACGGGAGCGGCGACGACACCGGCGACGGCGAGGACGCGGCGGACGCGGTGATCTCCCGCTGCCCCCCCGACCAGTGCGACCTCGACGGCGCCTGCGTCGACAACCTCGCGACGAACCCGGAGAACCCGTGCGAGGTCTGCCTCGTCGTCGCGAGCGCGGTCGCCTGGACCCCGAACGACGGCGCGAGCTGCGGCGACACGACGACGTGCGAGGAGCCGCGCTGCCTCGACGGGGAGTGCCTGCTCCTCCCGCGCGCCTGCGACGACGGCGACCCGTGCACCGCCGACACGTGCCTCGAGGAGAGCGGCTGCGTCCACGCGCCGCGCGCCGACACGAGCCCCTGCGAAGACGGCGATCCCTGCACGGTCGGCGACACCTGCTCCGGCGGCGTGTGCCAAGGCGGCGGCCCGCGCGCCTGCGACGACGGCAACCCGTGCACCGCCGACCGCTGCGTCGTGGGCGTCGGCTGCGTCGGCGAGCCCGCCCCCGGCCCCTGCGACGACGGCGACGCCTGCACCCTCGGGGACTACTGCGACGCGGGCGTCTGCCGCGGGCGCCCGAAGTTCTGCGGCGACTTCGACGCGTGCACGGCGGACTACTGCGAGGCGGGCGTCTGCGGACACCGCGACCTGTCCGCGCTCTGCGACGACGGCAACCCGTGCACGGCCGAGCGCTGCGACGCCTACGCCGGGTGCGTCTACGATTATCTCGTCGACCCGTGCGACGACGGGAACCCGTGCACCGCGAACGACCGCTGCACCGCCGGGGTGTGCCGCGGCGCCCCGGTGGCCGTCGACGACGGCGACGCCTGCACGACGGACGCGTGCGACGTCGAGAGCGGCGTCACGCACGAGCCGAACGTCGACATCCCGTGCGACGACGGTGACGCCTGCACGGCCGACGGGCACTGCAGCGTCGACGGCTGCGTCGGCGCGCCGCCCATCGACTGCGACGACGGGAACCCGTGCACGAGCGACACCTGCGACGCGGCGACCGGCTGCGCCTGGGCCTTCAACAGCGACGCCTGCGACGACGGCGACGCCTGCACGGCGGGCGACACCTGCGCCGCCGGGAGCTGCGTCGGGACCGGCGTCAGCTGCGACGACGGCGACGCCTGCACGAACGACTGGTGCGACCCGGCGAGCGGCTGCGTGTTCGACCCGGTCGTGAGCGCCGGGTGCCGCCCGGTCATCGTGGTCACGAGCCCCGCGCGGGCCGCGCGCCTGACCTCCGACGCCGACGTCGTGTTCGTGACCGGCTCGGTCACGAGCGGCGCCGGCGCGTTGACCGCGGTCACCATCGACGGCGAGCCGCTCGAGCTCGGCCCCGACGGCGCCTTCGTCCACGCGCTCACGGGCGTCGGCGCGGGGCTCCACACCTTCGCCATCGAGGCGACGGACGACCACGGCTACACCGAGCGGCACGTGCAGAGCTTCGTCACGTCGAGCGAATATCTGCAGAGCGTGGTCGACCGCTACCTCGCCTACCCGGCGAGCGCCGGCATCGAGGTCTTCCTCGGGCAGGACGCCCTCGACGACGGCGACCACGGGCCGCCCCCGAACGACCTCGGCGCGGTCGCGGAGCTCGTCGTGCGCGGCATCGATCCGGTGTCGCTGACGCCCGATCCCTTCGTCCTGAACGACGACTACACCGCCTACGTGAAGCGCCTCCGCTACGACGTCGAGAGCGTCGAGCTCACCCCGACGGCGACCGGCCTCGAGCTCGACGCGCGCCTCGTGGCCGTCGCGATGGACGTCGGCGTCGTCGGGACCTGCGCGCTCTGCCCGCGCGCGACCGGCGTCGCGACGAGCCCCTCGCTCGACCTCCACGCGAAGCTCGTCGTCACCGACGAGCAGATCCCGCCCGCCGACGGCGAGCCGGTCGATCCCACGAACAGGCGGCTCGTCGCCACCGCGACGACGCTCACGGTGACGCTCGGCGACCTCGACGTGACCCTCGACGACGACGTCCTCGACTTCCTCCTCGGCCCGCTCACGACCAAGGTCGCGAACGTGATGAAGGGGACCGTCGAGGACCTCCTCGGGACCTCGCTGAAGGGCACGCTCGAGGGGATGATGTCGAGCGCGGTGGGCGCGTTCCGGCCGAGCTTCGGCGTGAACGTCGCCCCCGTCGTCGACGGCGGCTACGCCCTCGAGGGCATCCTCGGGTCGCGCCCGCAGGCGCCGACCCACGTCGCCGGCGGGCTCGAGCTGCGGTTCGCGGTGGGCGCCGCCGGCGTCTACCACCGCGTGCCCTACCCGTGGGTCGGCGTGCCGAAGCTCACGACGTGCGACGGCGTGACGCCGCTCCCGGAGGCGGTGACGCTCCCGCGCGAGCACGCCGTGGAGCTCCTGCTCGAGGACGACGTCGCCAACCAGCTCGTCTGGGGGCTCTGGGAGGGCGGGCTCCTCGAGTTCGACGTGCCGCCCGCGCTGCTCGCGGGGGTGAGCCTCGAGGACTTCGGCGTCACCGACCTCGCGATGCACCTCTCGGGCATGCTGCCGCCGACCCTCGACGGCTGCGACGGGGCGCTGAAGATGCGCTTCGGCGACATGGACTTCCGGGTCACGATGAA
This sequence comes from Deltaproteobacteria bacterium, assembly GCA_020632715.1. Taxonomy (GTDB): domain Bacteria; phylum Myxococcota_A; class UBA9042; order PHBI01; family PHBI01; genus JACKFA01. Next base: position 1,657,117 of record JACKFA010000001.1, on the reverse strand, counting down.
CGTGCTCGGGGAACCGCGCTCGCTCGACGTCTACGTCGCGATGACGGCGAACGTGGCGCTGAGACCGGTCGACGGGGAGCTCGAGGTCGCGCTCTCGGACGTCGCCGCGATCCAGACGCAGGTCGACGTGCACGGTGACGCCGTGCTGCTCGGCATGATCGGCAAGATCCGCGACGCGGTGGACGGCGCGCTCGTGCCGAACCTGGTGACGCTCCTCGCGGCGCAGCCGCTCATGCGCTACCCGCTGCCGACGTTCGACCTCGGCGGGCTGTCGGCGGCGATCCCCGCGCGCACGACGCTCTCCGTGGTGGTCGACAGCGTCGCGCGCCAGGGCGGGACGCTCGTCCTCGCGCACCTCGAGGCCCCCGAGCTCTGCGAGAGCGACGCGGTCTGCCCCGACGGCACCTTCTGCAAGGACGGGGCGTGCGTCAGCTGCCTCGGCCAGGGCGACTGTGTCGCCGACCCGCCGCCGCCCGAGGACCCGGCCGACCCGCCCGTCACGCCGCAGTACTGCCTCCTGACCGACGACTGGGGGCTCCAGCGCTGCGCCGACCGGCGCGAGAACGGGCTCCGGCAGACCTGCGCCAACGACTACGAGTGCTTGTCCGGGCACTGCAGCGCCGGGGGCTACTGCGTCGCGTGCGTGACGTCGGCGGACTGCCGCCAGGCCGACGGCGGCTGGTGCGAGGACGAGGCGTGCGTGCCGACGTTCTCGGACGACACCGCCTGCGAGAGCGACGACCAGTGCGACAGCCTCCACTGCGGGACGGGGGTGTTCGAGCGCTTCTGTTACACGCCGGGGTCGCGCGCCCCGGGCGAGGGGTGCCATGTGCAGGCGCAGTGCGCGAGCGAGCAGTGCCTCGTGGGCGACGTCTGCGGCTGCAACGGGCGCCACGAGACGTGCGGCGCGGGGCGCTGGTGCGACGCGGGGAGCACGTGCCAGGACGCGCTCGCGGACGGCCACGTGTGCGGCGGGGACGTCGAGTGCGCGAGCGGCGTGTGCGACACGGTGTGCGTCGAGTGTACGGCGCTGCCGCTCGCCGGCTGCGACTTCGCGCGCCAGTACTGCGAGGGCACGACGTGCCACGAGAAGGGCGGGATCGGCGACGACTGCGGCTTCGACGACCAGTGCTTCTCGGGGACCTGCGCGCTCGGGCAGTGCGAGGCCGGCTGCAGCGACTCGATGGACTGCGGGGCTGGCCAGTGGTGCAGCCTCGTCCTCGAGGCGTGCCAGGACGAGCGGCCCGACGGCGACGGCTGCTTCGATCCCGAGCAGTGTCAGAGCGGGATCTGCAACGCCGGGACCTGCGTCGCGTGCGCCGACGACGGCGACTGCGGCGCCGGGTCGTACTGCGACAACCGCGTCGGCGGCGCGTTCACGTGCCACCCGGCGAGCACCGTGAACGGCGTTCACTGTGAGCGACCCTCGTGGTGCGCGAGCGGGATCTGCGACGGGCTCACGTGCGTCCAGTGCACGGCGATCCCGAAGGCCGGCTGCAACTTCGCGACCCAGTACTGCGAGGGCGCCACGTGCAAGGCGAAGGGGGGGCTCGGCGCGACGTGCGGGTTCGACGACCAGTGCTTCTCCGGGACGTGCGCGGGGGGCGTGTGTCGCGCGCCGTGCACGACGTCGTCGCAGTGCGCGGGCACCGGGTGGTGCGATCTGATCGCGGGCGCCTGCTTCGAGGCGCGCACGAACGGCTCGGGGTGCACGGATCCCGAGCAGTGCAGCTCCGGGATCTGCAACGTCGGGACGTGCGTCGCGTGCAACGGCGACGCGCAGTGCGCGGCGAGCCAGTACTGCGACAACACGGCCGGCGGCTCGTTCACGTGCAAGTCGGATCGCGGGAACGGCGTCGGCTGCGAGCGCGACAGCTGGTGCTCGAGCGGCATCTGCGACGGCGGGACCTGCGTCGCGTGCACGGCCGTCCCGGCCGAGGGGTGCAGCTTCGCGACGCAGTACTGCGAGTCGACCACGTGCCACGCGAAGAAGGGGAACGGGGTCAGCTGCGGGTTCGACGACCAGTGCACGAGCGGGCTCTGCGCGGCGTTCGTGTGCCGACAGGCGTGCACGTCGACGTCGCAGTGCCCGAGCTCGGCGTGGTGCGACACGGTGTATGGCGCGTGCGTGCCGGATCGCTCGAACGGGAGCGGGTGCACGGCGCCCGAGCAGTGCCAGAGCGGGATCTGCAACGTCGGGACGTGCGTCGCGTGCAACAGCGACAGCCAGTGCGCGGCGAGCCAGTACTGCGACAACGTCGTCGGGGGCTCGTTCACCTGCAAGTCGGACCGCGGCAACGGCAGCGGCTGCGACCGCGACAGCTGGTGCACGAGCGGGATCTGCGACGGCGGGACGTGCGTCCAGTGTACGGCGGTCCCGGCCGAGGGGTGCAACTTCGCGTCGCAGAACTGCGTCGCGAAGGAGTGCGTCGCGAAGACCGCGAACGGCGACGCGTGCGGGGTCAACAGCGACTGCGCGAGCGGGATCTGCAACGTGTTCACGTGCGTCGCGTGCAACGCGAACAGCCAGTGCCCGGCGAGCCAGCACTGCGACACGCTCGTCGGCGGGGACTTCCGCTGCGAGAGCGACTACGGCAACGACGTGGGCGGCTGTGATGGCGACGCGTGGTGCACGAGCGGCCACTGCGTGTCCGGCACTTGCCGGCAGTGCGTGACCAACGGGAACTGCAGCTCGAGCCAGTGGTGCAAGGACCTCCACTGCGTCACGAAGTCGCCGAACGGGACGGTCTGCGGGAGCGCCGTCGAGTGCGCGTCGGGTTGCTGCAACTTCCCGTTCACCTGCGGGCCGTGCCCGTAGGAGGCGGGCTCAGCGCAGGGCTCAGGTGGGGTCGTCGCGGAGGGCGCGCTCGACCCAGGCGATGGCGAGCTTCACGCGCTCCGGCAGGTAGCGGCGCGACGGGTAGACCGCGAAGAGGTGGCGCCCGTCGAGCTCGCCGCACGTGACCTCGAGCGTCACGAGGCCGGCCCCCTCGCGGCGCGCGAGGTGGGCGAGGGTCCGCACGACGCCGAGCCCGGCGCGCGCGGCCATGACGCCGATCCCCGGATCGCTCGCCTCGAAGACGACGCGCGGCCGCACGGTCGTGACGGGGCCGACGGGGAGCACGAAGCGCCACTCGCGCGGCCCCTGCCCGCCGATGGCCGGGAGCCGGGCGAGCTCCTCGGGCGTGATGGTCGTCTTCCCCGAGAGCTCGCGCGCGACGAAGTCGGGCGAGGCCGCGAGGGCGTAGTCGACGCGCCAGATACGCCTCGCGACGAGGTCGGGGTCCGTCACGGGGCCGGCCCGGAACGCGAGGTCGAAGCCCTCGTTCACGAGGTCGACGAGGGCGTTGCCGACATGGAGGTCGACGTGCACGCGCGGATGGGCGGCGGCGAAGCCGATGAGCGCGGGCGCGATGCGCTCGCCGCCGATGACCGTCGGGCAGGTGACGCGGAGGCGGCCGGCGGGGGCGTCGCCGCGATCCGCCGTGTCACCGAGGACGTGCGCGAGCTCGTCGAGGAGGGGGGCCGCGCGGTCGAGCAGGAGGCGGCCCTCGTCCGTCAGCGAGACGCGCCGCGAGGTGCGGTGGAGGAGGCGCGCGCCGAGGGCGTCCTCGAGCCTCGCGACGGCGCGGCTGACCGTGCTCGCCGGCAGGCGCAGGCGGCGCGCCGCGGCGGCGAAGGAGCGATCCCGCGCGACCTCGGCGAAGACGCGCGCGTCGTCGAGCGGGAGCGCGGCGGCGCCCGACCCGGTCATCCCATTTTCGGCATGAACCGTCCCGTTATCCATGATTGCCCTCCCGAGTGACACGATACAGCATCGCGTCGTCGCGTCGAGGACGGCGCGGCGCGATACGGCACGACTCGCGAGTGGGAGGTGGCGACATGGGGCTCGATGGGAAGCGCGTGGTGGTGGTCGGCGGGACGTCGGGGATCGGCTTCGGCGTGGCGCGGGCGGCGCTCGCGGCGGGTGCCTCGGAGGTGGTCGTGGCGAGTCGCTCCCGCGAGCGGGTGGCGGCGGCGGTGGCGCGGCTCGAGGCGCCGGGGCGGGCGCGCGGGATCGCGACGGACGCGACGGTCGAGGGCGACGTCGCGGCGCTCTTCGCGGCCGTCGGGGAGGTCGATCACGTCGTGATGACCTGCGCGGAGCTCCGCTGGCAGCCCATCGCGGAGCTCGCGGTGGACGACGCCATGGCGACGCTGCGCTCGAAGCTCCTCGCGGGGCTCCTGCTCGCGAAGCATGGGGCGCCGCGGCTCCGCGCGGGCGGGTCGCTGACGCTCACGACGGGCGTCGCGACGGACCGCCCGAACGCGGGCGGGGCGCTCGTGTCGCTCTGCAACGGGGGGCTCGAGGGGCTCGCGCGGCAGCTCGCGGTGGAGCTCGCGCCGATCCGGGTGAACGCGCTCTCGCCGGGCATCGTGGACACGGAGCTCTGGGACGGGATCGCGGGCGACGAGAAGGCGGCGCGGCTCGCCGGGATCGGCGGGCGGATGCTCGCGCGGCGGGTGGGATCGCCCGACGACCTCGCGCGCGCCGCGCTCTTCCTCATGGAGAGCGGCTTCGTGACCGGCGAGACCCTCCACGTCGACGGCGGGTACCGCCTCGTGTGACCGCGCCGCACCACCCCAGGTCGCCGCTCGACGATGTCGTCGTGGGCTGCTATCCACGCCGCCATGGGACGGCACCACGGCGACGGGAGGCCCCACCGGCGGCTCGGCGCAGCGGTCGCCGTGGCCGCGCTCGCGGTCGCGGCGGGCGGCTGCTCTTCGGCGCGCGACGCGCTCGAGGCGCGCCATGAGCGCGCGGTGGCGCGGGCGACGCCGGCGATGTGGGGCGCGGACGCCGTCCCCGAGGTGCTCGCGAGCAGCCGGCGCCTCTTCGCGTGCCTCTGGGAGCGGCTCGACGACCCGGAGACCGGTCTCACGTGCCGCGTCCGGAACCTCGAGGCGGGCGCCGACTGCCTCGACGGGCTCGCGGAGGGCGCGCCTCCGGACGCCGCGCTCGCGTGCTGGGAGCCGGCGCGCCTGCCGTGCGCGCCGCCGGCCGCGCTCGTGGCGCAGCAGCGGGCGTGCGGCGACGAGGTCGACGGCCGGGGCCCGCGCGTGGTGCCGCCGCGCTGACGGAGGCGGTCAGCGGCGAGCGCGCTCGGGCGCGGCAGGCAGGACGTCGGCGGTCACCGCGAGGTGGGCGCGGACGAGGTCGGCGAGCCAGCTCATGACGGCGCGCACGCGGCGCGGGACGCGGCGCCCGTGGGCGTGCACGATCGACACCGGCATCGGCGCGCAGGGGTGGTCTGGGAGGACCTCGACGAGCGAGCCGTCGTCGAGGTGCTCGCGGACCGAGTGGCGCGGGACCTGGATGATCCCGAGCCCCGCGAGGCACGCGACGCGGTAGGCGTCGGCGCTGTTGACCGACAGGACCGCGCGCATCGGGCGGTCCACGTAGGCGCCATCCGGAGCGCGGTGCTCGAAGCCGGGGGCGCTCGCGCCGAAGCGCTGCGCGTAGTCGATGACGACGTGGCGGTCGAGGTCGTCGAGGGTCGCCGGGACCCCGTGGCGGCGGAGGTAGGCGGGGCTCGCGCAGTTGACCATGGGCAGGGCGCCGAGGCGGCGCGCGACGAGCCCGGAGTCGTCGAGGCCGCCGACCCGCAGGACGCAGTCGAAGCCCTCGCGGACGACGTCGACCCGGCGGTCGGTGGTGCTCACCTGCAGCTCGAGCAGCGGGTGGCGCGCGAGGAGGTCGGGGAGGCTCGGGATGATGAGGTCGCGCGCGATCGTCGCCGGGAGGTCCACCCGCACGAGCCCACGGAGCCCGCGGGCGCCCAGGAAGAGGTTCCCGAGCTCGTCCGCGTCGGCCAGCAATTGTCGCGCGGGACCGAGGAGGCGCTCCCCGTCGGGGGTGAGCCGCACCGTGCGCGTGGTGCGCTGGAGGAGGCGCGTCCCGAGGGCCGTCTCGAGCTCCTGGACCCGCACGGAGGCGCGTGACTTGGACATCCCGAGGTGCTCGGCGGCGTGCGTGAAGCTCTGGAGCTCGGCCACCTTGACGAGGACCCGCAGCGCGTCGAGCTCCATGGATTGTTCTCCTTTCGCGAACAGTGTGTCGGTTCGCCGCCTCTTTCGCGGTGGCGGCGCCGGGTCTATTCATCAGCACACCGCATCACGGCGGCCCACGCAAGGGGAGTCATCATGAGCAACGCGACCCAGAAGAACCCGACCATCGCGCTCGTCACCGGCGGCAGCCGGGGCCTCGGCAAGAGCATGGCGCTCCACCTCGCCGACCGCGGCGTCGGCGTGGTGATCACCTACCGCTCGGCCGAGGACGAGGCGCGCGCCGTCGTCGCCGCGATCGAGGCCAAGGGCGGCCGCGCGGCGGCGCTGCAGCTCGACGTGGCCGACAGCTCGAGCTACGGCGCCTTCGCCGAGCGCCTCGCGAGCACGCTCGCCGACCGCTTCGGCGCCGAGCGCCTCGATCACCTCGTGAACAACGCCGGCCACGGCGTGTGGGCGATGTTCGAGCAGACCACCGAGGAGCAGTTCGACGGCCTCGTGGACGTGCACCTGAAGGCGCCGTTCTTCCTGACGCAGCGGCTGCTCCCGCTGATGAACGACGGCGGGAGCGTGCTGAACGTGTCGAGCGGGCTCGCGCGCTTCTCGTACCCCGGCTACGCCGCCTACGCCTCGATGAAGGCGGCCGTCGAGACGCTCACGCGCTACATGGCGGCGGAGCTCGGCGCGCGGCGGATCCGCGTCAACACGCTCGCCCCGGGCGCCATCGAGACCGACTTCGGCGGCGGCGTCGTGCGCGACAACGCCGACGTGAACAAGATGATCGCCGGGCAGACCGCCCTCGGGCGCGTCGGCCTCCCGGACGACATCGGCGGCGCCGTCGCGCTTCTGCTCTCGCCGGAGGCGGGCTGGATCAACGGGCAGCGCGTCGAGGTCGCGGGCGGCGTCCACCTGTAGCCGAGGTCGCCGACCGGGCGCGGTGACAAGCGCGCGACGATCGCGCCCCGGGCGCGCTCGAAAGCGGTTGCGGCGAGGCCAAAGGGGCACCTATCCTGGCGCTCCCTGGCCTCCCGTGCCGAGGCCGCCTCCCCCACGACGATCGCGCCCCGATGCCAACGCGCCGGGTCGGTGCCACCGAGGTCCGCATGACGCGCCGACTCGTTGCCCAGCTCTCCTCCGCCACCCTCACCGCCGCCGCCCTCGCCGCGTGCGGGAGCGGCGACCCGTCCCCCGGCGTCGCGGCCGCGGCGCCCCAGGTGGCGATCGACGTCGCCGCGCTGAGCCTCACCGGCGTCGGGGACGTGGTCTGGGACCTCGAGGTCGTCGACGACCAGGACGCCCCGGTCTGGCAGCGCCGTGTGACCTCGAGTCGCTACGGCGACGGCACCGGCTCCTTCGCCTTCGTCGGCCCCTGCGCCGGCGCCGCCGGTGGCCTCGACAACGAGGTCCACCTCTGGGTCGTCGGGCTCTACGAGGAGGACGCGATCACCTCGCCCGGCGCGTTCGCCGCGGGGGCGACGACCGGGCCCGGGGCCGTCGTCGGGACCGCGCTCCCCTTCGACGACCCGACGGCGACCGCGCCGCTCACGAGGACCGTGAGCTGCCGCCCCAACGAGGACGCGCGCGCCGACTTCCTCGTCACGCTCATGCGCCCAGCGAGCCAAGGCTTCTTCGACGTCGCCGTCACGTTCGACGACATCTTCTGCTCGGCCAAGTTCGACTGCTGCGCCGACGACGACGTCCCGGCCGACGGCTGCGACGGCGACGGCTCCGAGGACATCGACCTCCTCTTCGACGCCGCGGGCGCCCGCGGACGCACGAACGTCCTCGCCATCGCCTGCACGGCTGGCGCCGGCGGCGGGGCGACCGACCTCTACATGAGCGCCCTCGAGCTCGACTGCGACGTCACCTCCGACGCGCAGACCTTCGCGGCGGACCTCACCATCCGCCCGGACGCGACGACGCCCGGCAACCTCTGCGTCGCCGGCTCCGACGGCGTCAGCGCGTGTCGCCCGTGGATCGAGGAGGCGCCCGGCGTCGACGGCGACGACTACCTCTTCCAGGTCGCCGCCTTCATGGGGCAGCAGGCCGCCGACGCGAGCGGCGCCGACGTGCGCTACTGGAACGTGGCGCTGGGCGTGAAGCCGGCGATCTCCGCGTGCCGGCTGCGCGCGACCGCGACGGCCGACGACGGCGGCGACGACGGGGACTCGTTCGTCGGGGGCGTGGTCGCCGACGGCGCCGTCTACCCCGCCATCGCGTTCGACGTCGACCTCGGGAGCTGCGGCGCGGAGGCGCTGTCGAGCGCGCCCGGCGCCGCCGTGCGGACGGCCTACAGCGCGAGCGGCGACGGCGCGACCCGCTTCCTCTACGGCGTCGGCCCGACCGCGGTGACGGCACCGCACTGCGACCCCATCTGCGCGCACGGCAACTGCCGCTCCGACGGCACCTGCGACTGCGGGGCGTCCGGCTACGAGGGCGCCGCGTGCGACCAGCCGATCTGCACGACCCCCTGCGCGCACGGGAGCTGCGGCGCCCCCGAGGTCTGCGACTGCGAAGGCACCGGCTACGGCGGCGTCCTCTGCGACGCGCCCGTCTGCGACCCGGCGTGTGGCGCCGACATGGTCTGCTCAGCGCCGGACACCTGCACGCCGGCGCCGTTCGCCTTCCAGGCGTCGCAGGTCGTGGTGGGGAGGACCGTCACGTGCAGCGCGACGAACCAGACCGCGGAGTACACCGAGTGCACGAACCTGCTCGTCGACGGGAAGGCGATGCCGAACGGCATGCACTGCACGCCCGGCTGGTACCCGGAGCGGTCGCGCTACTCGGACACCGAGGCGTTCTGCAACCGGCTGACGCACAGCACGCAGCTCGAGGCCTACTACGACTGCCCGGGGTACGCCTGGCGCGCGAGCTACCAGGGCAACGGCTGGGCCGAGGACGTGAACGACAACGGCCTCACCGTGAGCCTCCGCTGCTACTACCCGTGAGGCCGGGCGGCGCCGCGGCGGCGCGGCGTCAGCGCTCGTGGAGCACGGCCTCGACGCGGTGGCCGTCGGGGTCGAGCACGAAGGCCGCGTAGTAGCCGGGGTCGTCGCCGTAGCGGATCCCGGGCGGCCCGTCGTCGACGCCGCCGTGGGCGAGCGCCGCGGCGTGGAAGGCCGCCACGGCCTCGCGGCTCGGCGCCACGAAGGCGAGGTGCGCGCCCTTCCCGGGGGCCCGCGCCTCGTCGCCGCCGAGGACCAGCGCGAACGGCGCCTCGGCCTCGTAGCCGCCCGGCCCGTAGCCGACGGCGCGCGGGGCCGTCCACAGGCGGGACAGCCCGAGGGGCGCGAGGCAGGCGTCGTAGAAGGCGCCGGCGCGCTCGAGGTCGGCGACGCCGACGGAGACGTGGTCGAAGACGAAGACCCTCGGATCGATGGGCATCGGCGGCTCCCTCGCGGTCAGGGCGCCTGCGCGCGGGCTGCGCGGGCTTCGCGGGCCTCGGCGCGCGCCTCCCGGAACGACACGATCACGAGCAGCACCACGCCGGCCACGATCGCGATGTCCGCCACGTTGAAGACCGGCCAGCCATGGAGGTGCAGGAAGTCGACGACGTAGCCGCGGATGAGCCGGTCGACGAGGTTCCCGACGGCCCCGCTCGCGATGACCGCGTAGGCCACGGTGCGCGCGGAGAGCTCGTGGCGGCGGCGCCACCAGGCGATCCCGAGCGCCGTCAGCGCGAGCGCGGAGATGACGAAGACCGCGGGCGTCCGCGCGCCCTCGGGCAGCACCCGCTCGAGGTTGAAGGCGACGCCGAAGTTCTGGTGGAAGCTGAGGTCGAAGACCCCGGAGATGACGTCCGCAGGCGGCCCGCCGGCGAGCGTGTCCACCGCGATGAGCTTCGTGACGTGGTCCGCGGCCACGAGGCCGACGAAGAGGGCGAGGGTCCAGACGAGTCGGGAGCGCTTCATGGGGGGCGTGAACACCGGCGCGGTCGCGTCCATTCTCGACATGGCGTCAGTCCCGCGGGTCGCCGAGCGTGCGCAGCCACCGCTCGGCGAGCGGCTCCGGGTCGAAGCCCGTGTCCTCCCGCACCTGATCGAGGAGGTCCTGCATGCGCGCGGCCTCACCGACGTGGCGCTCGTAGAAGCGCGCGAACACGGCGTCGAGCACGTCCGCGCCTATCTCGCCGGCCACCGCGCGCCAGAAGAAGGCGCCCTTCATGTAGAGCACGTTCGTGAAGAGCCCATCCGCGAGCAGGTCGACCGCGCCGCACGTGCCGTCCGGCAGGACGACCACGTCCTCGTCGTCGATGACCGCGTCGAGCGTCTCGCCGTACTCCTTCCAGATGGCCCGCTCCGTGGCGCGGTCCGTCACGGCGCCGAGCGCCCGCGCCGCGAGGTAGCTCGTGGTGCCCTCGGACAGCACGAAGTCCTCCCAGCAGGCGATGCGGACGCCCGTCCCGAACCAGCCGTGCGTCGCCTCGTGCACGTGCGTGATGGGGAGGTCCATCTCGGTCGTCGCGACGTGCCAGTACGGGTGGTGCTCCATCCCGCCCGCGGCGCTCTCGCCCCAGGCCGCCGCGACCGACGCGACGCGGTCGCCGAAGGTGTAGGTGCCGATGTGCTGCTCGAGCCAGTCGAAGGCGAGGACGAGCGGCTTCGTGCCCGCGAGCGCCTTCGTCTTCCCGCGCGGGAGCCAACAGACCGCGACGGTCGTGCCGTTGCCGGTCTGCCCGAGGTCCTCGCACGTGTACTTCCCGACGGCGACCGCGAGCGTGTAGGGCGGCGCCTCGGCCGGGAGCGACTCGGGATAGATCGCGGTCAGGCCCTCGCCGTAGCCCGACACGGCGAGCTCGAACGGGAAGCCGTCCGCCGGGTCCGGGTGGCACGGGAAGAGGTTCCCGCAGAACGTCGGCCAGAGGACGGTCGAGCCGTTCTTCGCCCAGCCCTCGCCGCCCGGCTGGACGCGGAAGCGGTAGTCGACGTAGACGGGGCCTGCGTTCGCGGGGTGCATGACGTGGAGGGCGCCGTCGCGCACCTCCCAGCGGACCTCGCCGGCGTCGTCCCAGACGTCGTCGATGTCGAGCCCGCCGGCCTCGAAAGAGACCGTCTGCGCGCTCGACGGCTCGAGCTCGATCTGCGCCTCGCCGCGGAGCTCGCCCACGTCGAGATGCAGCGCGAGCGAGGCCACACGGGGCGCGAAGTCGGCCGGGATCCCGCCGCGGTCCTCCTTCCCGCCGCCAGGGCCGGACGGTTCCGACCCGGTGACCGGATCGGCGGCCGCGCCGTCGTCGCACGCGGCGAGGGGGGCGCCGGCGAGGGCCAGCGCGAGGTAGAGCGGAGCTGAGAGGCTGTGAAGAAATCCCCTCCCGTCGCCGGCATCGCCGATACGCTTCGCCGGCCTTCGTCGCAGCCCCTTGAAATACCACGAGGTATTCCCGCGGGGCTGCTCCTTGGGCGGCTCGCGGCTCGGCGCGCCGGCTCGGTCCGGGTATTTCTTCACAACCTCTGAGAAGGTGTTTTCGAATTCGGACCGAGCCGCGGCGCGGCGTCGTGGTTTCAGGTGCTTACGCGAGGAAGGAGCGTACCCGAGGTACGCGACCGACGAGCGGAAGTGCCTGGAACCACAAGAGCAAGCCGGGCGACGGGAGAATTCGAAAACACCTTCTGAGCGCATGATGGGGCGCAGGCTCGCGCCGAACGCGGCCCGGTGTCAACGGCAAAGTAATTGAAATCGCTTGCGTAATCGCGCGCACCCCGGCATACGGGGCGCATGACGACAAGCTGGATTCGGTGTGCGGTGCTGGGGCTCGCGCTCCTCGCCGTGGGCGGCTGTGCCGGGGGCTCGGCGGGCGACGACGCTGACGGGGACGTGCCCGTCGCGGTGCCCGAGGGCAAGGAGGACGACTTCCTCTCGGTCTCGGCGCGGGAGTACGTCGTCGAGGGGGTCGTGCGGCTCGAGCTCGACCCGGCGGACGCGGCGCTCTCGGACGCCGCGCGCCTCGAGAAGGTGCGGCGGCTCATCCCGTTCAAGCAGGTCGTGGTGGCCTGGTTCCTGAACGCCTGGATCGGCCCGAAGGACGGCGAGGACAAGAACTTCGGCTACGGCGGCTTCAGCGCCCTCACGAAGAACGGGAGCTACGAGGACCTCGACGTCCGGAAGGTCGACGCGACGACCTACACGTTCCTGACGCGGCAGACGATCGGTGGGCCGCTCGACCTGCTCACCCGCCTCCCGACCAAGACGGACGCGGCCGGGAAGCGCTCGTTCGACCTCGTGCTGGGCCGCGTGTCGGTCGAGGACATGCAGAAGCTCGCGGCCGGCGCGGAGTGGTTCCGCGGGGCCCCCTGGGAGGACTTCGACCCGCGCGGGCTGGCGCCGGACGGCCTCGAGACCGTGCACCTGAGCATCGCGCCGGAGCCGGCGTCGCTCGACGGCTGGGTGGACACGGCGCGGCTCTTCGCCGACGGGAAGGTCACGATCGGCGTCCACTTCGGCTGGGACTACCACGACGCGGCGCACCTCCGGTCCTCGCGGAAGCTCTTCGCCTACCTCGTGAAGAACGGGTACAAGCCGCCCGTGGCCACGTACGAGGCGCTCGAGCGGACGAGCGGGCCGTTCACGAAGACGCTCGTCGCGAACGGGAAGCCCGTGAAGATCGAGCTCAGCATGTTCTGGGGGCAGCCCGGGAGCAGCACGGACCCGGACACCGACGCGGGCGGGCGGAACCTGAAGAAGGACCTCGTCAAGAGCCTCGAGACGCGCGAGGTCGTCATCTACAGCGGCCACTCGGGCCCCTTCTGGGGCTTCTCGATGGCGAACTGGAACAAGACCGAGGCCGGCGAGCTCGAGGACAACGAGATCGCCACGCTGAACCTGCCGACGAGCTACCAGCTCGTGCTGGCCGAGGGCTGCGAGACCTACGCGCTCGGCGAGGCGTTCTTCGCGAACCCGGCGAAGGCGTCGCGGACGAACGTCGACATCGTCACGACCACGACGTACTCGACGGCCGAGGACGCGGATCCCGTCGTGACCTTCCTCGAGGGGGTCGTCGGGGAGTACACGGACGGGACGCACGCGCCGTCGACCTACGGCGAGCTCCTGCAGGCGCTCGACTACAACGCGTGGGACCCGGCGATGTACGGCGTCCACGGCGTCGACGACGCGCCGCACCTCCACCCGTACGCGGACCCGGCGCGGTTCTGCGAGACGTGCCGCGGGGCGGCCGACTGCGGCGCCGAGGGGAACTTCTGCGTGAAGCTCGGGGCCGACGGGCGCCGCTGCACGGCGGCGTGCACGGGCGACGACGGCTGCCCGGCGGGCTACGCCTGCGCGGCCATCGCGAGCGGGGCGACCGTGACGGGGCGCGCGTGCGTGCCGCGGTCGTTCTCGTGCCGGGACGGCGCGGCGAACGCGACGCAGGCCGTGGTCGTGAACGAGGTGCTCGCGGACCCGCCGGCCGGGGCCGAGGGCGACGCGAACGGCGACGGCCGCGCGGACGCCGCGGAGGACGAGTTCGTCGAGCTCGTGAACGCCTCGCCGAGCGCGGTGGCGCTCGACGGCTGGACGCTCTCGGACGGGGCCCGCGTGCGGTTCACCTTCCCGACGGGGACGACGCTCGGCGCCGGGAAGGCGGCGGTGGTCTTCGGCGGCGGGCGCGCGGACGGCCTCGCGGGGACCGGGGCGCTCGGCTTCGTCGCGGACGCTGGCCTCTCGCTCGCGAACGCCGGCGACAGCGTGGTCCTGCGGAACGCGCGCGGCGTGGTGGTAGACCGGATGGTCTATGGCGCCGAGGGCGGCCGGGATCGGAGCCTCGTCCGGGCGACGGACGGCGCGGTGGGCGCCGGGTGGGTACCGCACGCGGGGGCGGCGTTCTCGCCCGGGCTCCGGCAGGGCGGCGGCCCGTTCTGACCGAGCCCGGCCCTTTTTTCCCGTTCACCTGGTTTACCCGCCGCCGCCGGGCGGGTCTTCCCCGACGCGCGGTGGCCGAGCGGGCCGCCGGCATGACGACGACGCCGCGGACACCCGCGGCCCGCCCGACCAGGATGAACCCATGAAGACGATGCTCCTCACCCTCGGCTGCCTCCTCGCCCTCGGCGGTGTCGCCCACGCCGGCTCCGTCCGCATCGAGAACGGCGACTCGAAGGCGCACACGATCCAGCTGAAGTGCAGCGGCAGCGCGAAGTCCGTGGAGGTGCGCGCCTCGACGACCGCGACGTACACGTTCCACTCGACCTCCAAGTCCTGCGACATCGTCGGCGGCACCATCGCCTTCCCGACCTCGAAGCTCGAGGACGGGCAGCGCTGGCAGGTGAAGGGCGGGAAGGCGAAGTAGCGGCCGACGCGCCCCGACCTTGACCGCGGCCGCGCGGCCGGGTCCACTCGTCAGCGCTCCTCGTCCCGGTCGCGGCGGTCGCCGCGCCGGGCCCCCGCCGAGAGGCGCTGCAGCGGGCCGTCGCGATGGCCCGTCACGCTCGGCGCGGGGTCGGAGCTCCATCGCAAGGGCGCCTCTCACGCGAGAGGTGCCTCGTGGAGAACCAGGACGAGCTCGTGACCGTGGGCCGGGTCGTCGGCCTCTGGCGCTACCCCGTGAAGTCGATGGCCGGCGAGGCCCTCCCCCACGTCGACGTCGGCTGGCAGGGGCTCCCCGGCGACCGTCGCTGGGCGTTCGTGAAGGACGGCGATCCGGCGAGCGGCTTCCCGTGGCTCACGCTGCGCGACCGCCCCGAGATGGCGCGGTACGCCCCGCGCCTCCGCGATCCGGGGCGCCCCGACGCCTCGCCGACCGTGGTGCGGACCCCGGCGGGCGGCGACATCGACGTCACCGATCCCGCGCTCACGGCCGCCCTCTGGCCGGCCGGCGCGCGCGTCATCCGCGACCAGCGCGGGATCTACGACACCTTCCCGCTCTCGCTCATCACGACCGCGACCGTGCGGAGCCTCGGCGCGCTCGTCGGGCGCGAGCTCGACGTGCGCCGCTTCCGCCCGAACCTGCTCGTCGAGGCCGCCGGCGGCGCGCCGTTCCCCGAGGACGCCTGGGTCGGCTGCGAGCTCGCCGTCGGCGCGGCGCGCATGCGAGTCGACAAGCGCGACGGGCGCTGCGTCGTCGTGACCCTCGATCCCGACGACGGCGCGCGCGACCCGCGCGTCCTCCGCCGGATCGCCCAGGATCGCGGCGGCTGCCTCGGCGTCTACGGGACGACCGTCACGCCGGGGCGGGTGGCGGTCGGGGACTCGGTCATGGTCACGCGCGTCGCGTGAGCGTTACCCGATGTCGTCGTTCTCGAGCTCCCAGAACATCGACCGGCACAGGATCGCGGCGGCCGTCGGCCAGTCCGCGGCGCCGCTCGCCTCCGCGACCCAGCCCGCGATGGTCTCGCGCACCCTGGCGCCGTCCCAGCGGCGCATCACGAGGTACCCGCGGCCGCTCAGCGCGCCGCCGTCCGTCGGCACGGCCGCCGCGAAGCGGTCGGGGCTCGCCACGATCACGTCGAACGTGTCGGCCGCCGGGCCGGGCTCGCCGATGAGGCACTGCACGAGGACGCAGAAGCTCTCGACGTCCGCGGGGCCCCCGCCCGCCTCGATCCCGACCACGTCGGGGCTCATCAGCATCTTGAGCTCGAGGGCCTCCATCGCGCGTCTTGCCCCCTCAGATCGGGCGAAACCAGAACCCCGTGATGGCCTGGTCGGGCGTCAGCACGAGGAGCAGCCGGAAGCGCACCTCGTCCTTCATCCGGATGAGCGCCGCCGCCGCCGGCAGCGTCACGTGCTCCCCCTCCGGCACCTCGGTCGCCCAGGCGTCGAGGAGCGCGACCGCCGGCCCGTGCGCGCCCACCACCCCCGCGAGGATCTCGCCCAGGCGGGCCTCCGGGACGCTCTCCTTCAGCGACGGCGTGAAGCGCGCGTGCACCGCGGCGAACCGCTTCTCGAAGAGGTCGACCGCCACGTCGCGCGCGAGCCGCCCCGGCGCCGTCGCCGGCGCGAGCGCGCTCGCCCCCGGCAGCGCCTCCGCGGACACCGAAGCGGGCGACGTCGCCGCCGCCGCGTCCGGCGCGCACTCCGCCGCGCCCCCGCCCCCGCACGCCATCGCCAGGAGGCCGAGCGCCGTCGCCGCCGCCGCGAGGCGCGCGTGGCGTGTCATTCGGGCGCCCCGATGGGGCCGACCGGCAGCGTCAGCATCTCGCCCTTGTAGAGCCAGTGGTAGCGCGCGACCGAGCGCGTCACGCGCTTCGCGTAGCCGCGCGCCTCGTCGTAGGGGATCCGCTCGACGAACTCGTCGAGGTCCTTGTCGCCGAACTGCCGCCGCCACTTGTTCACCGCCCCGCCGCCCGCGTTGTAGCCCGCGCTCGCGAGCGGCACGACCGGGTGCTGCGCGATGAGCTTCGCGAGGTACTTCGCGCCGAGCTCGATGGCGACCTCGGGCCGCTGCAGGTTCTCGCGCGTCGGCTCGATGTCCGTCCCCTTCGCGAGGTACTCGGCCGTCGGCAGGATGATCTGCATGAGGCCTATCGCGTTCGCCCAGCTCTCCGCGTGCGGGTTGAAGTTCGACTCCTCGCGCATGATCGACCACACCCAGTACGGGTCGATGCCGCGCGACGTCGCGTTCTTCTCGACGAGGTCCGCGTAGGGCATCGCGTGCGCGAGCTTCCACGGCCGCGCGTACGCCCCGCGCGGCCACGCCTTCGCGAGCTCCGGCTCCCGCCCGCGCGCGAGGCGCTGCGCGTAGTGCCAGCCACGCGCCACCTGGAAGAGCGCGACCTTCGTCCAGATCGCCGCCGACGCCTCGTCGCCCGACACCGACGGCGCCGCCCCGAGCTCCGCCTGCGCCTCCGTCGCGAGCCCCATCCGCGCGAGCTCCACCGCCTTCTGGAAGTGGTCGTCGCGCCAGAGCGCCGCCGGGATCCGCGCGAGCGGGTCGGGCGGCGACGACGACGCAGCCACCGCCGCGTTCAGCGCGAGCTTCGCCGCCGCCGGGTCGTGCTCCGCGAGGCGCGAGTAGGCGAGCACCGCGTACCAGCTGAGCGGCTGCTCCGCGAGCACCTGCCGGAAGTCCGCCCGCGCCTCCTCGTCGCGCGCGAGGTGCATCAGCAACCGCCCGCGCCAGTAGCGCATCCGCCCCTCGGCGCGGTAGCTCGTCTCGCGGCGCCCGCTCGCGAGGATCCGGTCGACCGTCTCGAGGGCCGCCTGATAGCGCCCCGCCTCGATGTCCGGCCACACCATGTCCCACGTGACCTGGTCGAGCATGTCGCCGTCCGGATAGCTCGTGACGGCCTCGTGGAGCACCTCGTCGGCCTTCTCCGGCTCACCGCTCTTCCGGTACGCCTCGGCCAGCATCACCAGCGCGTCGTCGCCCGTCGACTTCGTCGGGAACTCGGTCACGTGCGCCCGCAGGAGCTCCTTCGCCTTGTCGAGGTCGCCCGCGCGCAGGCGGTTGCGCCCGCCCGAGAACGTCGCGTCCGCCCGCACGCCGCCCGTGCAGGCGAGCGCCTCCTCGAAGTGCTTCCACGCGCCGGCGCCGTCCTTCTGCTTCTCGAGCGCGCGCGCCATCATGTAGGTCGCCTCGCAGTGGTGCGGATCGTCGGCCGCGAGCCCGCCGAGGACGGCCACCGCGGCGCCGTGACGCTGCGCGTCGTAGAGCGCCTCACCGAGCCGGAAGCGGGTCGCCGCGTCCATCTTCGGCTTCTTCCCGAGCGCGTCGTAGGCCTCGCGCCCCTCGCGCGCGCCGGCGAAGCGGATCGCGAGCTCGAGCCGCGCCGCGTCCGCCGCGACCTTGTGGTGCGCGCGCTTCTCGAGGTCGACGAGCAGGAGCCACGCGCTCGCGCGCCCGGTCGCGCCGCCGCGCCCCGAGAGCGCCTCGGAAAGCACCTTCACCGCGTCCGCCACGCGCCCGCCCCCGGCGAGCGCCCGCGCGAGGCTCTCGCGCGCCTCCCCCCGGAGCGTCGAGCCCTCGGGGACGTCGTCGAACGCGGCGGCCGCGGCGTCCCAGCGCTTCGCGCGGAGGTGCGCCACGCCCTCGCCGTAGCGCGCGTAGTCCGCGAGGACCGGCGTCGCCTCGGCCTCCCGCGCGAGCGCCGCGGCGGCCCCGTCGTCTCCGGCCTTCGCGCGAGCCAGCGCAGCGAGGAATCGAGCCGGTCGCGCGCGCAGGTCGTCCGCGTGGTCGGCGGCGAACGCCTCGAGCGCCACGGCGGCGGCGGTGGCGGCCGCCGCGTCGCCGTCGACGTAGGCGTCGCGCGCCGTGGCGAGCACCGGATCGCCTGCGAAGTACGGCTGCAGGTCGTCGACCGAGGCGGGCTCGCCGTCCTGGGGCGGCGTCGCGACGAGCGGCCTCGGCGGCTCCGGCTCGGCGGCCGGCTCCGTGTCGGGCGGGGCGAGCGTCGCGACGGCGCTCGCGCGCTGCGTCGGGGCCGTGGCGTCCGGCACCTTGTCGGGGGTCGAGCAGCCCGACGGCGCGGCGGCGACGAGCCAGAGGGCGCCGAGGGCGAGTGGGGCGATCACGGTGCGGTTCATCGGCGGGACCATATCACAGGGGGGCGCGGGGGCGATTTTGCCGATCGCGCGCGGCGCGCCCACGCTCGTCCGACCGGCCGACGTCGCGACGAACGGACGACGCGCGCGCGCGATTGCGGCCGCGCCGGGCGACGTCGCGAAGATCCTGTCACCGTGCCCCTTCTCGTCGTATCGCCAGCAGGATACATTCGCCCCGGCATGGAGCGATTCGACGTCCACCTCGCCGAGGGCGACTTCTCCGGCGCCCTCGCCGCGGCGACCACGCAGGCGCAGCGGGCGGTCGCGCTCGAGCGCCTCGGGCGGCTCGCGGAGTGCCTCGCGTGTTGCACTGCACAAGGCGACACGCCCGCACAGATAGCCATGGTCGAGCTCGCCCATGCTGCAGCGCACACGCGCCGTCAGGAGCGCTCCGACGCCTTCGACGCGCTGACCCGCGCCGAGGAGGCGCGCCCTGGCTGGCTCGTCCCGGCCCACCTCGGCCGGGCCCTCCGCGGCTACGGCGCCCCCGCGCCGCACCACGCCGAGGTGGTCGCGCTCTTCGACGACTACGCGCGCCGCTTCGACGCGCACCTCCTGGGCGACCTCGGCTACGTCGGCCACGAGGTCCTCGCGGGCGCCCTCCACGAGGAGGCCCCCGTGGCCTCCCGCGGCGTCGTGATCGACCTCGGCTGCGGCACGGGGCTCTGCGGCGCCCTCCTCCGCCACGCCGCGCGTCGCCTCGTCGGCGTCGACGTGAGCCCGCGCATGCTCGCCGAGGCCGCCAAACGCCACCTCTACGACGCCCTCGCGGAGGGCGATCTCGTCTACGCCCTCGCGACCCTGCCCGACGCGAGCGTCGACGCGCTCGTGGCCGCCGACGCCCTCGGCTACGTGGGCCCGCTCGAGGCCCTGTTCGCCGAGGCCGCGCGCGTCCTCCGCCCCGGCGGCGCCCTCGCCTTCACCATCGAGGCGACCCGCACCCACCCCTACGAGCTGCACGCGAGCCGCCGCGTCGCCTTCGCGGAGGGCTACGTGCGCGACCTCGCCGCCGACAACGGCTTCGCCGCGCGGCGCTTCGCGCCGACCGTCCTCCGCCACGAGGCCGGCGACGGCGTCCTGAGCTGGCTCGTCGTGCTCGAGGCCGGCGCGGCGGCCGCCGCCGCCTGAAGGCGCCTGACGGCTCGGGAATCGCTCGACAAACGGCGCCCGGGGCGGTAGGGCTCCCGTCCCCCCGCACGGAGGTCCCGATGCCTCGCCGTCTCCCCGCCGCCGCGCGCGCCGTCATCGCGCTCGGCGCGCTCGCCACCGCGGTCCCCGCGCCCACCGTGACCGCGGCGCCCCCCGCCGCCGTCCTCGCGGGCGACGCCGAGGCCCCCGCCCCGCGCTACGTCGACGCCGGGCCGACGATGCTGCAGATCACCGCGACCCTCGCCGGGCGCGTCGAGGCGAACGACGCCTTCGTCGTGGCCGAGGACGGCGGCGAGCTCGACGCCGGCACCCACGCGAACCTGCTCGCGCGCGCCGGCATCGCCTGGAACAGCTACGAGCTCGCGGCGCCCTGGATCATCGCCGCGAACCTCGAGGTCGACGCGTTCTCCGGGCTCGTCACCGACCGCGCCGCGGTCGCCGGGCCCGACGGCGCGAACGTGCGCGACGGCGTCCCGAACGGGGCCGACGCCGACACCGCCGTGCTCCGGAAGGCGAACGTCGCCGCGAGCTACAAGGGGATCATCACGCTCCGCGCGGGCGTCGACACGAGCCACTGGGGGCTCGGGCTCGTCGCCAACGACGGCGCCCACGGGTGGGCGCCCGGGAGCGCGCGCTTCACGGATCCGCGCGGCGGCGACCGCGTCCTCCGCGGGCAGGTCGTGCTCCGCGTGCCGAGCGGCGGCGAGACCATCGGCGTCGCCATCGGCGGCGACAAGGTCCTCGGCGACGACGTGCTCCTCGCCGGCGACTCCGCCTGGCAGGCCGTCATCGCCGCCTTCTACGAGCGCGAGGGGCTCCGCGCCGGCCTCTACTCCGTGGCCCGCACGCAGACCACGCGCGACGACCGGGTCCTCACGGTGGGCGTCGCCGACGTCTTCGCCGACGCGGAGATCGACCTCGGCGACGGCCTCGTGCTGAACCTGGGCGCCGAGGCCGCGGTCGTCCTCGGGGCGAGCGAGCTCGCCGGGAGCGCTGGTTCCCCGAAGCACGACGTGCTGCAGGCCGGGGCCGTGCTCCGCGCCGGGCTCGCGAAGGAGCGCTTCGGCGGGGTCGTCGACCTCGTCTACGCGAGCGGCGACGAGGACCTCGACGACGACGTCCAGGGCGCGTTCAAGGCCGACCCGAACTTCTCGCTCGGCCTCGTCCTCTTCCCCTACGTCGTCGCCGCGCAGAGCGCGCGCTCCGCGAGCGCCGCCGTCCGCCCCGACCTCTCGGGCTACGCCCCCGAGGACCTCGAGCGGCTGCCGACGCGCGGCAGCGTCTCGAACACGGTCGCCGTCTTCCCGCGCCTCTGGGTGCGCCCGGCGCCCGGGCTCGAGGTGTACGGCGGCGCGCTCTTCGCCTTCGCCGACGCGGCGCCCGTCGACCCGCTCAACACGCGCCTCGCCGGCGGCGAGCCCCGGAACGCGCGCGACCGCGTGCCCGGCGGCTACCTCGGCACGGAGCTCGACCTCGGCGTCCGCTACCGGATGCTCGCCTGGGGGAGCGCGGTCGACCTCGGGCTCGAGGGCGGCGTGCTGCTCGTGGGCGACGCGCTCGAGGGCGGCGACGCCGCGTCGTCGGGCGACACCGTGGGCGCCCTCCGCGCCATGCTCTCGTGGACGCTGTAGGGAGCCGAAGAATGCTGCACCGCACCATCGCCATCTCGATCGCCGCGAGCGCAATCCTGGCCGGCGGCTGCATCACCGAGCCGCCGCACGGGCTCGCCGATGCCGCACCCGCACACACGACCGTCGCCTTCGACTGGTACGCGAAGCCGCTCCCGACGATCCCGCTCCCGAACGACGTCGCGACCCGCTTCGACGACACGTCGCCGACGAAGCGGCGCCTGAACGCCTCGCTCGTGGCCGACACGGACATGGAGACGCTCACGCGCACGCTCTTCGACGAGCTCGACGGCTGGGGCGTGTACGCGCCGATCACCATCCCGTTCACGCGCCCCATCGACGTCACGTCCGTCCGGAGCCGGCACTGCGCGTTCGCGCCCGAGGACACGGCCCGCGTCCACTGCGCCTTCGAGACCGACCGCAGCGACGACGCCGTCTACCTCATCGACGTCGACCCCGGCTCGCCGGACCTCGGCGCGGTCATCGACCTCGACGTCGGCCACGGCCACTTCCCGACGGTCGTCGAGGACATCGGCGGCTACTGGGGGAGCGACCCGCGCGGCTTCACGGAGAGCATCTACTTCGACGAGGCCGACGAGGACGTGAACGGCAACGGGCGCCTCGACCCGGGCGAGGACACCGACCTCGACGGCGTCCTCGACGTGCCGAACTACCTCCCGGGGCTGCACCCGGCGCGCGATGACCTGCGCGGGCGGGCCGACGCGCTCATGGACTTCTACGAGCGCGAGACGAACACGCTCATCGTGCGGCCGATGATGCCGCTCCGCGAGCGCACGCGGTACGCGGTCGTGGTCACGCGGCGCGTGCTCGACGCCGACGGGGCCCCCGTCGGCTCGCCGTTCCCGTGGGTGAACGACAGCTCGCAGACCGACGACCTCGGCGCGCTCCCGGGGCACCTCCCGGCGGGGCTCACCCTCGGCGACATCGCGTTCACCTGGTCCTTCACGACCGGCACCGTAGAGGGGGACTGGCGCGCCGTGCGCGACGGGCTCTACGGGGTCGGTGTGCAGAAGCACCTCGCCACCGAGTTCCCGGCCGACGTGACCGGCCTCGATGTCGTCTCCCCCGAGTCGAAGAACCCGTACATCCTCTACAGCGAGGAGTTCCAGAGCGCGATCGCCCTCATCTCGACGGCGTTCCTCGGCGGAGACGCGTCGAGCGTCGCGACGCAGGCGCTGCTCGCGAGCGAGGGCTACATCGACTACCACGTCATCGGCACCTACGACTCGCCGCAGCTCTTCGACCGCGTGGACGCCGACGGCGAGCCGCTGCCGCTCGACGCGCAGAGCTGGCCGAACGATCTCTCGACGCGGCCCGCGACCGCGCGGTCCGAGGAGGTGCGCTTCTGGCTCACCGTGCCGCGGAAGGAGGTCTCGAAGCGGAAGGACGGCGAGCCCGTCCCCGTCGCGATCCTCGGCCACGGCTACAGCTCGAATCGCTTCGAGGCGCTGCAGTTCGGCGGCTTCTTCGCGGAGTACGGCGTCGCGACCATCGCCATCGACTGCGTCTCCCACGGGCTCGGGCTCTCCGACGAAGAGCAGGAGCAGGTCAGGACGCTCCTCGGGAGCTTCGGGCTCGGCGACTTCATCGCGGCGATGCTGAAGGACCGCGCGTTCGACCAGAACGGCGACGGCGTGAAGGACTCGGGCGCCGACTTCTGGACGGGCTACCTCTTCCACACGCGCGACGTCGTGCGCCAGTCGGCGCTCGACTACATGCAGCTCCTGCGCATCATCGACACGTTCGACGGCGTGCGGACCTGGCACCTCGACGTCAACGGCGACGGCCAGGACGACCTCGCCGGCGACTTCGACGGCGACGGCCACGTCGACATCGGCCCGGGCTCGACGGTCGCGATGGTGGGCGGCTCGCTCGGCGGGATCATGGCCGGGGTGGTCGGCGGCATCGAGCCGAAGGTCGACGCGATCGTGCCGATCTCGGGCGGCGGCGGGCTCTCGGACGTCGGGATCCGCAGCAAGCAGGGCGGCGTCCGCGAGGCGGTGATCCTCCGCATCATGGGCCCCGTCTACGTCGGCAAGCTCGACGCGGCGACGGGCGATCTCGCCGTCGGGACCATCGTCCCCGACCTGAACGACGACGCGCACGTCGCGCTCGGCACGATCGCCGGGGTGTCGGTCGGCGACACCGTCATGGGCTACGACCTCGCGACGGGCGCGCGCGGCTGCGGGCTCGTCCAGGACAACGGCGACGTGCGGCTCCACGTGGCGTCGAACCTCGGCGACGCGACGCGAATCGAGGTCTACCGCGGGCTCGCCGTGCCGAACGGCGACGGCGACTGCGCGCTCGCCCCTGGCGCCGAGCTCGTCGGGACCCTCGACCGCTTCGCCGCCGACGCCGAGTTCCAGGGCAAGACCTTCGCCGCCGGCTCGCCGCTCGTGGCCCTCGCCGAGGGCATGGGCCGCTACCGCGCGCGCCCGGGGCTCCGGCGGATGCTCCAGCTCGGGCAGATCGCGCTCGACCGCGCCGACCCGGCGGTGCACGCGCCGTTCCTGCAGACGCGCCCCATCACCTACGAGGCGACCGGCGAGACGACCGGCGCCCACGCGCTCGTCATCACGACCATGGGCGACATGAACGTGCCGGCGAGCTCGGGGCTCAACATGGCGCGCGCCGCCGGGCTCATCGACTACAAGACGGTCGACGCGCGCTACGGGAAGACGCCCGACCAGGTGCTCGTCGACACCGGCGCCTACGAGGCCGTCGACACGATCAGCCGCTACCGCGACGTGAACGGGAAGCCCGTGCACATCGACCTCGAGGACTTCGCGGGCGGCGAGGACCTCTGGACGCCGCGCGCCATCCCGCGCCTCGACCCGCCGCTGCGCCTCGTCGGCGAGGACGGGCTCTGCGACGACGACGGCGTCTGCGGGATCTCCGGGTCGCTCGTGCCCTTCCCGCGGCCCGACGGGCAGCACGGCTTCGCGTTCCCGGGCGAGCAGATCGACGACGCGCGGAAGGCGTGCAAGGCGGCCTGCGAGGGGGGCGACTGCGGGTGCGCGACGCTCGAGCTCTTCGACATCGGGAGCTACATGTTCCACCTCATCGCGCAGTACATGGCGACCGGCGGGCGCGAGCTCGACTTCGGGCGCTGCCTCGCGGGGGTCGAGTGCGCGGGGGTGCCGGCGGTGCCCGATCCGCGCTCCGTCGAGGCGCTGCGCGAGTAGGACCCCGCGGGGTTGCGCCCCGGGCCGGCGCGCGTCGCTGCCCCTTGCCGCGGGCGCGGGAGCAGGAGTAGCGTCGGGCGATCCCGTCGGTCCTGCCCTGTCTCCATCCCCGAGGCACACGAACATGCTGTTCCAGCGTCAGGACCGCGCGCCCGAGCGCGCCGCGTCCGCAGCCGAGGCCCCGTCGCAGGCGACCTCCGACCCGCAGCGCGGCGCCCACCGCGGGCTCTCGCTCGAGCAGAGCGACGCCGCGCTCGCGCCCGTCCAGAAGAAGGAGACGGACGCGACGAAGGCGCCGCCGCCGCCGCCGGAGGCGGTCGGGCAGCAGGACGCGAAGAAGGCGCCGGCCGCGAAGCTCGACGCGGCCGCGGTCGACAAGGTGGTCGGGAAGCTCCGCGCGGGCGCGGCCTGGAAGGGCGCCGTCGACGGCTACGCGCAGGCGACGAACTTCGGCTACGTGCCGCTCTCGGACGCCGAGCGGGCGACGCTGCTCGCCGGGCTCGAGCCGGCCATCGGGAAGGCCCTCGACGGGCTTGGTATCACGGGCGGTGCGGCGGCGCTGCTGTCGGACGGGGCGCTCGTCGGGCGGCTCGTGGAGGCCGTGCAGGCGGACGTCTACAAGGCCGCGCCGACCGAGGTCTACGGGCGCGTGACGGCCGACGTGACGCTGAAGGACAAGGCCGGGAAGGCCGTGGTCGTCACGAAGGGCCACGTCGTGAAGCTCGAGAAGGCCGACAAGGGCGAGCTGAAGGTCAGCGGCCGCGTCGGCGGGAAGCCCGTGACCGGGACCATCCCGCAGGCGGTGTTCGCGCGGGAGCCGGGGCTCACGGCGGTCGACGACGAGAAGTCGGTCGAGGTGCGCGAGGAGCACGGCTACCTCGACATGTCGCCGGAGAAGGGCAAGGAGGTGACGTCGAACGGCGCGGACCCGAGCGTGTCGGACGTGTCGCAGGGGGCCATCGGCGACTGCTACCTGATGAGCGGCATGGGCGCCGTGGCGGCGCAGCGGCCGGACCTCATCAAGAAGATGATCGCCTACGACGCGAGCAAGAACAGCTACACGGTGACCTTCAAGGAGCGGCAGGCGAACGGGAAGTTCGCGGACGTGCCGGTCAAGGTGAGCGCGTACCTGCCGTCGCGGAGCGGGTACTCGCCGATCTACGCGCAGGACGCGGCGCACAAGGGCGGCGACGGCGCGGCGCTGTGGCCGGCCATCATCGAGAAGGCCTACGCCGTCTGGAAGGGCGACTACCAGGAGATCGTCGGCGGCAGCGCGGGCGACGCGATGGAGGCCATCACGGGGGCCGTGTCGACCTACCCCGAGATGCCGGCGGCGAAGGACGTGCTGAAGCTCTTCAAGAGCTACGAGAAGGGCAAGAAGGCCGTGTGCTGCGGCACGTACGACGCGCTCAAGGGGAAGAGCGAGAAGGCCTTCAGCGGGAGTGGGAGCGGGCCCTACCGGGCGTCGCTCAAGGCGTCGCTGAAGGAGAAGAGCCTGAAGGTCGACGACACCGGCAAGAAGGTGGCGCAGGTGCGCGACGGCGGCGACGGGAAGCTCACGGGCGCGGACCTCGCGAGCGGCTCCGTGACGTACGAGGGCGGCGCGGTCGAGCTCACCTACAAGGCCGGGAAGGCCCCCGCGAAGCCCGAGGACCTGACGGCGAGCTACCTCTACCACGAGCTCCTGTCGGAGAGCCTGAACGTGCACGGCGACCACGCCTACATGTTCGTGAAGGTCGACGGCGACCGCATCGTGATGGCGAACCCGTGGGGCCCGAACGCGAGCTACCAGCCGAAGCCGATGACGGCGACCGAGTTCGTGACGTACTTCGAGGACATCTCGGTGAACGCGCCGCGGAAGGGGAAGTAGGCGATGGCGGCGACGATCGCGGTGACACCGGACGACGACCTCGCGGAGGTGGTCGCCGAGGCCGACGCGGGCGCGGTGATCTCGCTCGCCGCGGGCGACTACGCCGTGCGGCTCGTGGTGAGGCGGTCGCTGACGCTCCGCGGCGAGGCGGGGGCGACGCTCGAGGGGATCTCGGGGCGGCCGGTCGTGCGCGTCGAGGCGGACGGCGTGGAGGTCGTGCTCGACGGGCTCGTCGTGCGCGACGGGAGCGCGGAGCTCGGCGGCGGGCTCTTCATCGCGGGCGACGCGGCTGTGACCGTGCGCGGCTGCCGCTTCGAGGGGTGCTCGGCCCAGAAGGGCGGCGCCGTCTACCTCGGTGGCGGGGCGTCGCTCTCCTGCGAGGAGACGACGTTCGCGGGGAACGAGGCGAAGCAGGGCGGCGCGATGCACGTCGACGGGGTCGCGCGCGTGACGCTCCGGGGCTGCGAGGTGAGCGGCAACAGCTCGCCGCGGGGGGCCGGGGTGTCCGTCCACGACGGCGCGACCGTGGTCATCGAGGACACGCGCTTCGCGGAGCAGGGCGGCGACGGGGTCGACGTGCGCGTGCGCGGCACGACGTCGCGGGCGCCCGAGGTGACGCTCAGGGGGGCCGGCGCGAAGGCCGCGCGGGTCGACGCCCTGCCCGAGTCGGCGGTGACGGTCGGCTGATCACGGCGCCGCGCGGGGCGGGGTGGAGCGGGGTACGGCCGCCGTGGTAGGGTGACCGTTCAACCCGCCCGCCCGCGCACGTCCCCTGCCCTCGACTCCCACGCCACGCCGGAGGCGCCTTGACCTCGCTCCGCCGACCCGCCGCTCACGCCGCCCTCGCCTTCGCCTTCGCCCTCGCCCTCGCCTCCGCCCGCTGCGGCTCCGACGGCGGTGACGACGGCCCAGGAGGCGTCGACTCCGGCTACCCCGCGAGCCACGTCGCGGTCCTCGACCCAGGCGCCGGCGAGCCGAACGCGGCGCCGCTCGTGGTCATGAACCCGGGGACGCACCTCGTCTACCAGGGCGGCCTCCACCAGGTCGTCGCCGCGCGGGAGGCCGACGGCGTCGTTCGCGTCGAGTGGAGCGACGGCGAGGTCGACCGGTGGCGGGACGGCACGCTGGGCTGGGAGCTCGTGCAGATCGCGCCCGGCGTGGACGTCCCCGAGGCGCTCATGCTCGTCCCGCACGAGGCGCGGCTCGGCATGCGCTGGACGACCGGCCCCTACACGCTGCGCGTGGTCGACAGGCAGACGGCCGTCGCGACGCCGTGGGGGGCGGCGACCGTCTGGACCCTCGAGCGCGAGGGGGGAGCCGGGACGAAGCGCCTCCGCTACGTCGAGGGGCGCGGGCTCCTCGACGAGCCGCTCGGCGCCGTCGTGCCGAAGGTCCTCGAGAGCGGCGTCGTCGCGCTCGCGGCCGGGCCGACCGAGCCGGAGGTAGCGCGGAGCACGCTCTCCGCGGTGACGTGGGACGGCGAGCCCGTCCTCCTCGGCGTCGAGGTGGACCAGCTCTTCGCGGTCGACGGCGAGAGCGGGCCGAGCCTGTCGGCCTTCGGCGAGAACTGGCAGTGCGTGGGCGCGGTGAGCTGCACGCGCGCGCTGCGCCCCGACGCGACCTGCACCGGCCTCGTGCGCGGTGGGGGCGGCCTGCAGCCCAACGCGGCGCCGCCGTACTGCCTCGACATGCCGGTCCAGCTCTCGACCATGGTGGTCCGGCCCGAGTTCGGCCCGAGCTCCATCGCCTCGCCGCCGCCGCGCTGGCGCGTGTGGCCGGTGGTCGACGGGCAGGGGGCGCTCGCGTCGGTGGACGCCGACGCCGACGACACCGTCGCCCTCTGGCGCGACGGGTCGGGCGAGGCGATCGCGCTCGTCCGCGAGGGCGGGCGGCTCGGGCGGAAGCCGCTCGACGGTGGGGTCGCGCGGCAGCGGGTCGGCGATCGGCTCGGGCGCGTCGCGAGCGCGCTCTCGCTCGGCGGCGAGGCGGCGTTCGCCACGTGGGCGCCGATCGCGGCTGGCGAGGAGTCGGCCGTGCCGCTCGCGTTCCTCACGGCCTCCGGCGGCTCGGCCACGGCGTCCCTCCCGGCGGACGGCGCGCTCTCGACGCCCGCGCCGGGGCCGTGGCTCGGCTTCGATCCGACCGTGCAGGTGGGGCTGTCGGAGCGCCGCCTCCTCGTCGCGCGCGGCGACCGCGTCGACGAGGTCGTGGTCGACGCCGCCGGCGCCATCACGGTCACGCGCCTCGCGCGCTTCGCGGTGCCCGCGGAGCACTTCCTCTCGAAGGCCGTCCGCCTCGACGCGGACACGCTCCTCGTCGTCACGGGGAGCCGCACCGACGGGCCCGGCGCGGGGTTCGCCGCGGTGAACGGCTTCGACGTGCGGGACGGCTTCCTCTGGACGGTCCGCGTGACGCCCCAGGCGCTGACGCCGGCGCCCGCGCTCGCCGTGAACGCGACGGCGAGCGGCGAGGACGCGGTCGTCTGCGCGCCCGGGCTCACAGCCGCCGCCGTCTCAGGCTGGTCGCTCGGCGGGGAGCCCGCCGCGGCGGGCCCCGCGGACGCGGGCTGCGTGCTGCTGACCCGCGCGGGCGACGCGGACCCGGGCGCGGTCGGCGGTTGGGTCCTCGAGGGGGAGCTCCCGGGCATCGGGCGCCTCGTCATCGCCCTCGCCGCGCCCGCGCCGAGCGCGACGGGCCCGCTCTGGGCGGCGGGAGCGGACGGTCGCTTCATGGGCAGCGACGAGGTCTTCGACGCCCTCGGGCTCGCGGAGCAAGTGACCGCCGCGTTCGTCCCGCGGGACGCCTTCCCGGACGGCGCCGGCGACGGCGCCTGGGGGCGAGGGACGGACAGCGGCGTCGTGCATCTCGCGCCCGACGGCGCGCGCGTCGAGGTGGCGGCGCCGCGGCGCGACGGGGCGACGCTCCCGGTGCAGCCGAACGGGGTAGCGGCGGGCGGCGGCGTGCTCGCGCAGACCGTGAACGTGGCGACCCGCGCGGTGTTCTGGGTGCCGCCGGAGGGCGACGCGCCGGTGGCGGTGCTCGAGGGGCGCGCCGGGTGGCAGGCGGCGCGCGCGCTCGACGGGACGGTCTGCCTCCTCGCGCCGGTCCCCGGGGTCGCGTGCGCGAGCCCGCTCGGCGTGACGTTCGAGATCCCGATGACGGCGCCGCTCTCGAGCGACTCGCGGATCCTTCCGCTCGCCGACGCGCGCTTCGCCGTGCTCGCCGACGACGGCTCGCTCTGGCGCGTGGACGCCGCCGCCGGCGCGGTCACCGCGGTCGACCTCCCGGCGACCCCGGGCGCGACGCTCGTCTACGACGCGTTCGCGGAGGGGGCGTGGCGGCTCGCAGAAGGCGCGGACCCGGTGCTGGTGACCGCGACCGCGACGACGCCGCTCGGTGCTGCGTCAGCGTGGGCCGAGGGGCGCGACGTGGTGGCGCTCGCGGCGACGCCGGGGGCCGTGTGGGTGGTGCGCGACGACGGCTCGCGCGCGCGCGTGGCGCGGCCGGTCCAAGCACCCGCCGAGGGGGCGCTCTGCGGCCCGACGGCCTGCGAGGCGGGGGCCGCGTGCGCCTACCCGGACGACTGCGCCGAGATCGGCGCCGTCAGCGCGAGCTGCACGGTCCACCGGGTGCGCGGCGGGGCCTGCGTGGCGGAGACCGAGTCGGTGAAGGGACCGTGCTCGCGGGACACGGCGCGCCTCGCCTGCGAGACCGCCTGCACGACGTGGGGCGCGTGCGAGCCGGACACGGGCACCTGCGAGGACGTCGGCGCGCGGCGGCGGACGTGCGTGGTCGGCGTGTGCCAGGCGGGCGCGTGCGGGGGGACGGAGACGGAGCAGGCGGAGGCGTGCGCGCCCGAGACCTTCGGCGGGATCAGCTGCGGCGAGGGGACCACCTGCGCGCCGGAGCTCCGGCGCTGCGTCGAGAGCGACTGCCAGGACGGCGTCGACAACGACCACAACACGCACGCCGACTGCGCCGACGTCACCTGCGAGGGGCGCGTCTGCGACGCCGCCGGCCACACGTGCAACGCCGTCGGGTGGTGCGGCGACGGCTTCTGATCCGAGCCCGGTCGCGCGGCCATGAACGACGAAGGGCGACCCCTCGGGGCCGCCCTTCATCTCACGAAGACGAGAGGCGCGGGCGACGTCATCGCCGCCCGGCCGCGCGCCCGATCAGTGCACGATGAGCACCTCGGACATGCCCGTCCCGATGAGCACGTCGCCGCGCCCGTCGCCGTCCACGTCGAAGCCGCCGTCCACCCAGAGCCCGGCCGAGAAGGCCGTCCCCGGCGCGTCCGGGTTCACGAGCAGCGCCTCCTGGTAGGGGAACAGGCCGAGGACCTCGCTCCCGCCGTCGTTCTCGTGGTTCATGCGGAGCTCGACGTGCGCGAAGTCCTTGCTCGCGATGGCGAGGTCGAGCGTCTCGGCGCCGTCGAGCTGCCACCCGTCGTAGTTGCCGATGGTCCCGACCGAGCGGAACTCACCCGTCGGGTCGGCGCGCAGGACGAACCCGTTCGCCCCCTCCCAGGCGCGCCCGACGAGCGTCGCGCCCGCGCTCCCGACGCGCAGGTCGCCGCCCTGCCCAGCCGCGATGGCCGCGCCGTCGAACACGAAGACCGCCTTCCCGTCGGCGCCGTTGATCGACACCGAGCGCCCCGCGTGGGCGACGATCACGTCCGGCACGCCGTCACCGGTGACGTCGCGCCCGCCCTGCACGCTCGAGCCGAAGCCCGTGGCGTAGGTCCCGTCCGCCTTCGCGTCCTGGCGGAGGCGCACGGCGAGCAGGTCCTCCGCCGTCGGCGCGCCGTCGAGCTTCGTCAGCACGCCCACCTCGCCCCCGACGAACGGCCGCCCCGGGATGACGAACACCCGCGCGTCGTCGTTCTTCGACTGCGCCACGAGCAGGTCGCCCGCCGCGGGGCCGCCGTCCGGCGTCGGGAGCACGTCCCCGGCCGCCTGGCAGCGGATCCCGAACCACGCGACGTCGCCGAACTGCGCCTCGAACGTGGCGATCCCGAACGCCGTCTCCACGCCCGGCGCGTCGAGGTCGATGACCACCGTCGCCTGCCCGGCCGTCCAGCCGGCGTCGCCCGGGATCACGCGCATCCGCTCGCTCCCCGGCTCGCCGACCGCGATCGCGTCGACCGCGCCGCCGCCGAAGCGCCCGGCGCCACAGAAGCTCCCGTACTGCGCGGTCAGCGCGTTCGCCCCGCGGATGACCACGTCCGGCGCCGCGAGCGGGTCCGCGCTCGGCGCCCGCCCGAGGTAGACCGCCACGAAGCCCGTCGCCGCGTCGATCTTGCCCGACACGCCGAAGTCCGCGAGGCCGTCACCGTTCACGTCGCCGAGCGCGTCGATGAAGGAGCCGACCTCCTTCGCGCCGGCGTCCGCGACCATCGAGGCCGGCCCGATGACGCAGTGGTGGTCGAGCGCGTCCTTCGTGTCGATCGTCACGTCCGCGGCGAGCCCGCCGCCGCTCACGAGGCAGAAGCCGTTCGCGATGAAGAAGCCCGTGACGAAGTCGGTGACGTGGTCGCCGTCGAAGTCGCCGATCGACGTGCCGCCGGCGCCGACGAAGGCCGCCGAGGCGAAGCCCGCGCCGGTCGTGAACTTCACGTGCGAGAAGGTGTAGGTCAGGGCCGTCGTGGACGCCGCGTCGGCCGCGCTCACCGGGCCCGCGTTGCCCGCGTCGTCGATGGCGCGGATGGCGAAGTACCAGGTCGCGCCGTCGGTCGTCGCGCCGAACTTGCACGGATCCGACGCTTGGCGCGGATCCGGGCCGCCCACGACGTAGCTCTGCTCGGTCCCGCCGAACCCGGGCGTCGGCACGGGCGCCGTGTGCGCGATGTCGCCCACCTTGCAGGCCGCCTCGAAGCTCGTCACGTCGGTGATGGGCGCCTTCCCGTAGCGGATGTCGTACGAGGCCGCGGCCCCGCCGGCGCCGGCGTCCTCGCCGACCTCGAGCCACGCGAGCGTGACCGACGGCGCGCGCGCGTCGACCATCGTCGGGTCGATGGGCCCGAGCGTCACCCGCGCCGGCGGCGTCGCGTCGACCTCGAGGTCGAAGCTCGCGCTCGCGGCGTTGCCGGCGGCGTCCTCGACGTCCACCCGCAGGGTCTGCGAGGCGAGGTCGACGAGATCGACGTGCGCCGCCGTGAACGACGCGGCCGCGTCGGAGAGCTCGACAGGGAGCGCCCCGTTGGTCGGCGTGAGCTCGACCTCGGCGCCGTCGATGGTGCGCGTGACGCGCACGATCCGGCCGCCCGCGAGGTGCGCGTCGGCCGCGTCGATGGCGATGGAGATCTGGTAGCCCGGCGCCGCGCTGTCGTCGTTCGCCGCGTTGACGATCCCCTCGGCCGGCGCCGTGCCCGCGACGACCGGCGTCGCCGTCACCGTCGGCGGCGTGAGGTCCACCGTGCGGACGCTCACGTCGCTGCGCGCGACCTCCGTGTCACCGACGAGCGCGCGGACGTAGAGCCGCACGACGTCGCCGTCGGCCACGTCGTAGCTGTACGCGGCGCTCCCGCCCTGGAAGCCCGTCGCCGTCTCGACGACCGTCTCGCCGCCGACCTCGTCGACCGCCACGAGCGCGAGCCCGTCGACCGCCGCGCAGTTCGCGCCCGTCGCCGTCGCCCCGAGCGCCACCGGGCAGCCGCCGCCGGCGCCGCAGTCGCTCGCCGCGACGTACTCACCGGCGCCGAGGCCCGTGAGCGCGACGACGCAGTCCTGCACGATGACCGTGACGTGCACGTCGCTCGTCGCGCGGTTCCCGACGGCGTCCGTCGCGACGAAGCGCAGGCGGTAGCCGCTGATCGCGTTCGTCGGCGTCACCGGGACGTTCACCGCGACCGGCTGCCCGGCCGTGGCGGCGCCGCTCTTCGAGACGCTGCCCGCCCCGCAGGCCCAGGTCGTCGCGTCGCAGCTCGCGACCTCGATCGACCAGCCCGTGGCGCCGTCGCCGGGGGTGAACGCCGTCGCGATGTCGATGGCGGCCGTGCCCGTATCGGCGTCGTCCGCCTGCGTGAGGGTCGCGCCGTCCTCCGGCGCGGCCGCGACGACGCTCGGCGGGGTGGTGTCCACCACGATGTCGGCCGGGGTCGTGCCGACGCTCTTCGCGTTGCCCGCGGCGTCGGTGACGATGGCCGTGAGGGTGTGCGTGCCGTCGGCGAGGAGCCCGAAGTCGGCGTGCGGGAAGACCGCGAGGCCGCCGCTCACCGCGGCCGACGCGACCTCGGCGCCGCCGTCCATGACGGTGACCGTGGCGCCCTCGGCGTCGCTCGCGAGGCGCACCTCGCGCGACGCGCCGGCGGCGATCGGCGACGACGCGGGGGCCGTGAAGGCGAGCGTCGGGGCCATCGTGTCGACCGTGGCGTGGTAGGGGGTGATGCCCGGCGCGCTCGTGTTGCCGACGAGGTCGGTGACGCGCGCGGTGATGTCGTTCTCGCCCTCGACGAGGGTCGTCGTGATGTCGGCGACGCCGCCCGTGACGGCGCCCTGGGCGACCGACTGGCCGTTCACGTAGACCGACGCCGGGCCGTCCTCGCTCGCGACGAGGTGGATCGTGTACTTCCGGCCGCTCGCGGCCTGCTCGGCGATGTTGAGCACGCCGCTCGGCGCCTCGCTGTCGCTCGGGCTCGAGACGGCGCTCACGACCGGCGCCGTGACGTCCACGTACACCGCGCGGTGGCGCGCCCCGACGTCCTCCTGCGCGGCGCTCGCGACCCAGGCGGCCCCCGTCTGCGGGAGCACCTCGGCGACGAGGTGCTGCGCGCCCTCGGGCATGCCGGCGAGGTCGACGAGGACCGTGCCGCCCGTCGAGCTCGCGACGGCGATCTGGCGGTAGCCGGCGGTCGCGCAGGCGAGCGCGTCACCGGGGACGTTGGCCCCGTCGGAGCAGACGCGCACGTTGCCGGTGCTCGTGAAGACGCCGGCGACGTCGACCACGAGGACCTTCGCGTCGGCGATGCCCCACGGGCGCCAGCAGGTGTTGCTCACGCACACGCCGACGGCGCAGGGGCTCGCGGTGTCGCAGGCGGCGTCGTTGAGCCACGACGGGGACGTGATGCGGGCGACCGGGGCGTCCGTCTCGACGCGCACCGTGCGGGCCGCGCTCGCCGGGTTGCCGGCCGCGTCCGCGACCGCGAACGACAGCGTCACCGTGCCCTCCGGGTACTGCGCGAGCCCGGCGCCGGCCGCGGCGTCGGTGAAGGTCGCGACGTAGGCGCCGCCGTCCGGGGTCGCCGTCGCCACCGTGTGCGTGAGGTCGCGCGTCTGCGGGTCACCGTTGTCGTCGGTCCAGCCCATGGTCGCCGTGACGACCGTGCCGAGCTCGACGCCGCCGAGGTTGAGCTTCAGGGCCGACTGCATGCCGGGGGTGCCGGGCTTCTGGTCGTCGATGTACGAGAGCGTCGGGGTCGTCGGGGCGAGCACGGCGATGGTCGGCGCCTTGCGGTCGACGACGACGTGGGCGGCGACCGCGTCGGCGGCCTGGCCGGCGGCGTCGACGACGTGCGCGCCGACGTCGCAGCCGGCGGCGCCGTGGGCGAGGGAGACCGCGCTGAAGACGACGGGGGCGCCGTCGTCGCCGGCGGTCGCGTCGAGCGTGGTGGCGCCGGCGCCGCAGTCGACGGACAGCGTCACGGGCGAGCCGGGCTCGAGGTCGGTGACGGCGACGGTCACGTCGGTCACGCAGGCGGCGCCAGTGCCGAGGCACGCCTCGCTCGCGAGGTTGAAGCGCGCGCCGGCCGAGGGCGACGCGATGGCGACCGTCGGCGCGACGCTCTTCTGCACGACGACACGCTCGGCGCTGTAGCCGGGGTCGCTCGCGAAGGTCGCCGACGCGCGGAAGGCCGTGGTCGCGCCGCTCGTGAGCGGGACGGCGGCGAAGCGGTAGTCACCGCCGCCGAGGGCCTGCGCGGCGCCG
This sequence comes from Deltaproteobacteria bacterium, assembly GCA_020632715.1. Lineage (GTDB taxonomy): Bacteria > Myxococcota_A > UBA9042 > PHBI01 > PHBI01 > JACKFA01. The sequence goes on along the minus strand of JACKFA010000001.1, from coordinate 1,621,826 downwards.
CCCCAGGGCTCGCCGTCGACGAGGAGGCCGACCGTGGCGCCGTCGACGCCGTTCGTCGTGACCGCGTCCGCGACGTGCACGGTGACGTCGACGGTCGTGTCCGTCGTGATGAGGCCCGCGGCGGGCGCGGTGATGGCGACGTTGGGCGCGTCGATGAGGAGCTGGACGACCGTGACGACCGTCTGGGACACGTTGCCGGCCGGGTCGCGCGCGAGGGCCGAGAGCGTGACCGAGCCGGCGCCGAGGGTGACCTCCCAGGTGGCCTCGAAGGTCGTCGCGTCCGGGGCCTGGCACGGGATGGCGTCGCCGTCGACCCACAGGCAGATCATCGTCCCGGCCGCCACGGCCTCGCCGTCGACCTTCCAGGTGACGCGGGTCTGGTAGCCGGGCTCCGTCGGGTTCGCGTCGGCGGCGGCCGCGTCGTTGGCCGGGTCGAGCGTGTCGCCCGCGGGGGCGACGATCGCCACGGACGGGGCGGTCGCGTCGATGGTGACATGGCGCGGCGCGATCGTCCCGATGTCGGAGACGACGTTGCCGTAGGCGTCCTGGGCGTCGACGACGACGGTGTAGGCGCCGTCGGCGAGGGTCGGGCCGCCCACGACGGCGGTCCAGAGGCCGTTCACGACGAGGTCGGAGTCGGCGGTGGCGGCGATCTCGCCGGCCGCGTCGACGAGCGCGACCTGGACGCGGCGCCCGTCCAGCGCGCTCGCGGCGCCGGAGACGACGACCGCGCGCGTCGCGAGGAGGGCGCCGTCGTTCGGGCCGCTGATGGCGAGGGTCGGGGCGGGGAGCGCGATGGTGAGCGGCACGGCGGCGCTGACGGCGTCGTTGTGCCAGGTCACCACGGCGCCACACACGGTGGAGGCGCCGAGGACGGCGCGGTCGAGCGCGAGCTCGAACGTGAGGACGGCCTCGCCGGCGACGTCGTCGCCGAGGTCGGCCTGGGCGAGCTCGATCATCGCGTCGTCGCCGGTCGTGCACTTCACGGCGACGCCCATGCCGGGCGCGGCGCCCGTGACGGTGACCGTGGCGGTCGTCTCGAAGACCTCGGCGGTCGCGGGATCGCCGTCGTCCTTCGCGTAGAGGGTGCCGTTCCCCGGGACGGAGAGCGTCGCGACCGGGCGGTGGGCCCAGACGGTGACCGTCGCGTCGACCGAGGCGGCGTTGCCGCAGGCGTCGGTGGCGGTGGCCGAGAGGGCGACCTCGCCGTCCTCCGTGAAGGCGTGGCTCGCGAAGGTCCAGGTGCTGCCGCTCGGGACGCCCTCGCCGCTCTCCTCGCCACCCACGGTGACGACGATCCCGGCGACGTCGTCGGCCCCGCCGGCCACGACGATGTCGCGCTGGATCCCGTCGCTCGCGTCGCCGTTGCCGTCGTCGGCGAGGGTGAGCTCGTCCGTGGTCGGCGCGAGGAACGAGGGCGCCGGGGCCTTGGTGTCGACGGTCACGTCGACCTCGGCGGCGCCGTCGAGGGCGCGCGACGCGGGGTGCGCGGCCGCGACGGTGACGTGGGCGAGGCGCTCCACGGGGGCGTCACCGGGGTCGACCGTGAGGACCACGGTCTGCGCGTCGCCCTCGGCGAAGCTCGCGTCGGCGGTCCAGCGGCGCTCGCCGATGGCGGTCGAGACGGTGGCGCCGGCGCAGTCGCCGCCGGTGCGCGTGACGGCGAAGGCGGCCTGGAGGCCGGGCTCCTCGGCGTCCGCGTCGGCGACGACGCAGCCGCCGCCGACGAGCGCGACGGTCACGGCGCAGGGCGTCGTGACGAGCTCGATGTCGGTGCCGACGCCGATGGTCGCGCCGGTCTGGTCGACGACCGTGACCTCGACGCGCGAGACGCCGGGGGCGACCGTGACGAGCTCGAAGACGGCGCCCTCGGTGACGGCGTCGTCGAAGAGCGCGACGGTGCGGGTCGCGACGATGGCGTCGTCGACCGAGAGCGTCACGACGGTGCCGACGGGGATGTCGCCCGTCGTCACGACGACGTCGGTCTGGAAGCCCGGGTACTGGGCGTCCGCGTAGGAGCGCGGCTCGTCGTCGGGGTAGAAGAGGAGGGACGCGCCGTCCACGACGCCGTCGAGGGTGGCGAAGCCCATCGCGATGGCGCCGCTCGGCGGCGGCGTCGTGTCGACGGGCACGGCGGTGTCGCCCGGGCCGGTGTCGGTCCCGGGGTCGGTGTCACCGGTCGCGGTGTCACCCGCGCCCGTGTCCGTGTCCGACGCGGTCGTGGCGTCGGGGGTCGCGGTGTCGGGCGCGTTGGACGCGCCGTCACCGCAGGCCGCAGCGAGGACGCTGCAGGCGGTGACGAGGATGGCCAGGCGGGGAAGGGTCATGGGGGTTCCTCTCTTCGTCCTGTCTCGAGGCGGGGGAAACGGCACAGCTCGGCCCGCGCGGTCGCTGAGGGGCGCCACGGGGTCGTCTCGTCGCGGGGCGGGGCTCGCGCACGCGGGGTGCACGTCGCGCACGGCGCGGCACCCAAACTCGGAGTCGGGCGGATCGCGCCGAGGATTTAGCCGAGAATTGAGAGCGCGGTTAACGGCCGTGTAAGCGGATGTAAAGCGCCGCCCCCGGCGCGGCCGAGCGGTGACCGGGCGCGCCCCCGTGGCGTGGACTCTCTCCCGAGGGCTGCTAGAATCGACGGCGAGGGCCGCGCGGCGAGGTTTCGCGCGCGCGCCGCTCGCCGCCGGAGAGCTCGTGAGAGAGCCGCGCCCGACCGATTCGACCCACTCGACGTTCCGCCTCGGCACGTCCATCGCGAGCCTCGCCGAAGAGACCGAGCGACGGCAGCGCTACATCCGCCTCGCGCGCGCCGGCATCATGGTGCTCGTCATCCTCGGCTTCGGGACCTGGGGCTTCTGGCACCTGACGGACGGCCGCCACTCGCTCGTCGAGTGCGTCTACATGACGGTCGTGACCATCTCGACGGTGGGGTTCAACGAGGTCATCCCCATCGCGACGGACGAGCTCCGGATCTTCACGATGGCGCTCATCCTCTTCGGCGGCGCCTCGGTCCTCTACTTCCTGACCTCGGTCGCGGCGGTCGTCGTCGAGGGGGACCTCGTCTACCGCGTGTGGCGACGCCGCCACGAGACGCGGCTCCGGACGAAGCGCGACCACGTGCTCGTCTGCGGCCTCGGGCTCACGGGGCGCCGGACCTTCGCGAGCCTGACGCGCGCGCGCACCACGGCCGTCGGCATCGACCGCGACGCCGAGCGCGTGGAGCAGCTCATCCGCACGAACAGCAGCGACGTCCTCTTCGTCGTGGGCGACGCCTTCGACGAGGCGACGCTCCGCGTGGCGCGCATCGAGCGGGCGCGCGGGCTCGTCGCCGCCTTCGCGGACGACCGCGACAACCTCCTGCTCTGCGTGACCGCGCGCCAGCTGAACCCGGGGCTGCGCGTGGTGTCGCGCCTCATCGACCCCGCGAACGCCGATATGTTCGATGGGGTCGTGAGCGCCCTCATCCACCCGCCGTCGTACGGCGGCGCGCGCATCGCGAACACGCTGCTCAGGCCGGAGCTCGTCGCGTTCACGGACGCCCTCGTGGGCGACGAGTCGCACCACCGGCACCTCGAGGAGATCGTCATCGCGAGGGACGCGCCCGCGGCGGAGCGCACCCTCGGCGAGGTCGGGCTCGAGGCGCGCTCGGGCTGCCTCGCCGTGGGGCTCCGCCTCTCGGACGAGGAGCGATACGACTACCACCCGCCGCCGGAGGCGCGCCTCGAGGCGGGCGGCGCGCTGCTCGTCCTCGGGAGCCGCGCGGAGCGGCGCGCGGCGCGGCGGATGCTGGCGCCCGGGGCGGGGCGGCGGGGGCTGCTCGGGCTCGGCCCGTCGTTCTCGCGGCAGGCGACGCCGGAGCGGGAGACCGGGTCGTGAGCGCGGTCGCGGCGCCGCGGGGAGGCGACGAGGGCGCGCGCGTCGTGGTCGTCGGGGCGGGGGCGGTCGGGCGCGCGGCGGTGGCGGAGCTCAGGCGGCTCGGGGCGCCGGTGACGGCGGTCGACCGCGACCCGGCGCGGCTCGGGCTGCTCGCGACCGACGATCCGGGGCTCGAGACGCTCATCGCGGACGCGTTCGCCCGCGACGCGCTCGTGACGGCTGGGGTCGCGGAGGCGCGCGGGTTCATCTCGGCGCTCCAGCCGCTGCGCGACAACCTCTTCCTGTGCACGATGGCGCGGCGGCTGAACCCGACGGTGCCGCTCGTGGCGCGGATCGGGAACGCCGCGGACGCGCCGCGCTTCCGGCAGCTCGGCGCGGCGGTGGTGAACCCCGCGGAGCTCGGCGGCGGCGAGCTCGCGACGCGCATGGTGCTGCCGGCCATGGCGGACTTCGTCGAGGCCCTCATCGCGTCGGGCGACCGGAAGGAGCAGATCGCGCGCCTCGACATCCCCGAGGGGAGCCCGCTCGCCGGCAAGACGCTCGGCGAGGCGTGCCTCCAGCAGTGCTCGGGGAGCGTCGTGCTCGGCCTCCGGCGCGGCGGGCGCGGGGCGTTCGAGTACCACCCGTCGCCGCGGGCGCGGCTCCGCGCGGGCGGCGCCGTGATGGCGCTCGGCGAGCCGCACCAGCTCGACCGGCTGCGGACCATGCTCCGCGGCGGCTGACGCCGCCGGAGCCGTCAGAAGTTCGTGTCGGCCGCGACGCCCGCGGTGCCCCCGGTGCCGCTCGCGCCGAGCGACGCGCCGCCCGCGCCGCCGCTGCCGCCGCTGCCGCCGGTCTCGAAGGCGTTGAGGCCGGACCACGCGCTGAGATCGGCGCTCCCGCCGGCGAGCCACGCGAAGACGCCGTAGCTGGCGCCGCCGCAGCCACCGCCGCCGCCACCGCCGTGGCCGCCCTGGCCGCCGTCGCCGCCCGTCGCGCCCGCGAACGCGCAGAACGTCGCGAGCGAGCCCTCGCCCGACATGCCGCCCGGCGCCCCGCGCCCCGGCACGCCGCCAGCTCCGCCAGGGCCGCCGGCGCCGCCGACCCCGCCGCTGCCGCGGCGGATGAGGTTGTCCTTCAGGAGCGGCAGGCTCGTCGCGGGGCTCGTGTAGACGACGAAGATCCCGAAGCTCCCGCCGCCGGCCTCGCCGCCGCGCGCGCGCGCCCGCGGCACCCGCCGGAGCCGCCGCCGCCGCCCGAGCCGCCGACGTCCTCGCCCCAGACCTCGCTCTCGCCGATGCACTCGTTGCCGAGCACGTCGACGCCGCCGCCCGAGCCGCCCCCCGCCGCCGCCGGAGCCGTGCGCGCCGTCGCCCCGTCGTCGCCGCCGTTGCCGACCCAGTCGCCGCCCTCGACGCTGCCGTCGCCGGCGTCGCAGCCCTCGCCGCGCGCGCCGTCGATGCCGGCGCCGCCGGGCTGCCCGAGGCCGCCGCTCATGTTGTGGTTGTCCGGCGGGACGACGCAGGAGTAGCAGCGCGTCTCGGTGTCGATCTGGAGGTCCCAGCCGGCCGCGCCGCCGGCCCCGCCCGCCGAGCCGAGCCCGGCCGCGCCTGCGTCCTCGGTGATGGGCTCGGTGCCGTGCGCCGGGCAGCGCGACCGCCCGCCGCCGCCGCCCGAGACGTTCGTGCCGTCGCTGCACATGCGCGCGGCGCCGGCGCCGCCGTTGATCGCGGCCGACGAGCCGCAGGTGCGGTTGTTCTGGCCGTTGAAGGTGTGCACGTCGAAGGCGTTCTGGCCGGGCTGCCCGTCGAGGCCGTCGAGGCCGTCGACGCCGGGGTCCCCGGGCGCGCCGTTGCCGCCGGCGCCGCCGATGACGTGGTTGTCGATGAGCTCGAGCCCGTCGCCGCAGTCGCGCAGGTAGACGGCGTAGCTGTTGGCGCCGACGACGTTCGCGGCGTTCGCGCCGAACACGGTGAAGCCGCGGAGGATGGTGGCCGGGGCGCCGTCGGCGTTGCCGAGCTCGATGGCCGTGACGGCGCCGGGGGCCGAGGCGCTCGGGGGGTCGCCGATGATGGCGGTCTCGAGGGCGGCCGGATCGCGCACGGCGAAGTCGGCCGAGTAGCCGCCGAAGACGCCCTTCCCGTCGGCGAGGACGACGCTCTCCGAGTAGACCCCGCTCGCGACGTAGACGTCGCGCTTGCCCTGGGCGACGGCCTGGGCGAGGCCGGCGGCGATGGTCTGGAGCGGCTGCCGGATGGTGCCGTTGTTCGCCGTGTCGGAGCCGTTCCGCGCGACGAAGACGCCGTTCTCGACCTCACCGTCGATGCCGTCGCAGTTGGAGTCGATCGAGTCGCCCGCGTAGTCGGGCCCCTCCTCGGGGACGCAGGTGAGGTCGGGGACGCAGACGAACGCGATGTCCGCGTCGCCCGCGCTGATGGACTTGCAGTCGAAGCCGGCCGGGCACACCTGCTCGCAGAGCTTCGTGCAGATGTAGCCCTCCTTGCCGAGGACGCACCACCCGGAGTTGCAGTCGACGTTGCTCCGGCAGGGCTCGCCGAAGTCGCCGGCCTCGCCGCCGCTGTCCGTGTCACCGCCGGTGCCGTCGACGCTCTCGGTGTCGACGGGCTGGACGGTGTCGATGACGACGATGGCGTCGGGGTCGATGAAGGTGTCGGCCGCGTCGACGGAGACCGTGTCGCTACCGCCGCCGCCGGTCGTCCCGTCGTCGCCGCAACCCGTGAGCAGGAACGCGAACGCCCCCGCCCACCCGATGATGAACGCCCCCCGTTTCATGTCGGCAGGGTGGCACAGTCGCGAGGTCGTTGCACGCGACCGGCCGACGATCACCCCCCGCCGAGCACGATGTCGTGCAGGAGCGCGGGCGGGAGCGGCCCCTCCGCGAGGAGCCGGCGGCGCGCCTCGAGGGTCGACACGCCGCGCGCGGCGGCCGCGGCCTCGAGATCCTCGAGCGCGAGGCGCCCGGCGAGGTAGGTGAGGCCCTGGAGCGGGATCCGTCGGTGCCGCACGACCTGCGCGCGCGCCCACGGCTCGGGCATGCAGGCCTCGCGGACGTAGAGCGCGGCGGCCTCGTCGGGGGTCATGCGCCCCGCCTGGAGGCCGAGATCGACGAGGACGCGCACGGCGCGGAGGGCGTTCGAGACGAGCGCGGCGTCGGCGGCCGGGCCGGCGAAGTAGCCGTCGCGCCACATGATCTGCTCGGCGTGGACGGCCCAGCCCTCGATCATGACCATGGGGCCCCAGTCCTGCCAGCTCGCGGCGACGTCGTCGGCGACGTTCAGGAAGCGGACGGCGTGGGCGTGGCCGCCGTCGCCGTGGGCGGCCTGCCACCACGCGCTCTGGAGGTAGTGGCCGGGGACGGCCTCGTGGACGGTGAAGACCTCGGCCCAGAAGCGCGGGTTGCCGGCGGGATCGGGGTCGATGAGGAAGGCGCCGTGGGCGTCCGGGTCGAAGAGGGGGCAGGGCCAGTTGCCGTGCGCGAGGCCCGGCGGGGCGGCGAGCACGCGCACGCGCACGTCGGTGTTGGGCGGCCACGGGACGAGGCGGTCGCGGGCGCGGTCGACGAGCTCGTCGCAGCGGAGGACGTAGAAGGCCTCGACGTCGTCGCCGAGCGTCGGCGCCATGAGGCGCGCGAGGTGCTTCGCGAGGGGCTCGCCGCCGGGGCAGCGCGCGCGGAGGGCGGCCTGGGCCTCGGCGAGCGAGGCGCGGGCGCGCTCGGCGAGGCGCTCGGGCGGGTCGACGCCGAAGGACGCGAGGCGGAAGCGGAGCTCGTCGTCGCCGAGGGCGTCGCCGCCTTCGACGGCGCGGGCGCCGCAGGCGTCGAGGACGGGGGTGAAGGCGTCGTAGGCGCGGGCGGCGTCGGCGTGACCGGAGGCGCGCAGGCCGGCGGCCGCGGCGGGGAGGACCTCGCAGAGGAAGGCCTCGACGACGAGGGGCTCGGGGACCCAGCCGCGGGCGAGCTCGTGGCGGAGGGTGGCGCCGAGGGCGTCGAGGTAGGCGGGGATCTGGGCGGCGCGGGCGCCGGCGGCCCGGCCGTGGCTCTCGACGTAGGCGACGGCGGCGTAGGGCAGCGCGACGAGCTCGAGGTTGCGGCGGGCGCGGCGGTCCTTGAGGGTGCGGAGGCGGAAGTCGGCGCGGCGCAGCATCGCGAGGCGATCGAGGGCCGCGGCGGGCGAGGCGGGCGCCCAGGCGTGGGCGTCGGCGCGGAGCGCGGTGAGGGCGCGCTCCTCGGCCTCGAAGGCGGCGGCGGAGGGGTCGCGCAGGCGGTGGTCGCCGCCGGCGCCGAGGGAGCTCGCGTCCTCGGGGAAGCGGTCGAGCGCGTGGGCGAGGAAGCGCGCGCGGACGTCGTCGCGGGAGGCCATGAGGGGGCATGGTACGTCGAGCGGCGCGCGGCCGGGAGGAGAAAGCGCCTGGGCGGGCGGTGGGCGTCGCTTTCAAACGGGGGCGCGGCGGCTTAGGCTCTGGGTATGGTGAGGAGCCTCTTGTCCGCGAGCCACCGCATCGGGGTGGACCTCGGCGGCACGAAGATCGAGGTCGCGGCCCTCGGACCGGCGGGGAACGTCGTGTTGCGGCGGCGGATCGCGACGCCCGCGAGCGCCGGGTACCGCGCGATCGTCGACGCGATCGCGGGGCTCGTGCGCGGGGTCGAAGGCGAGCTCGGCCTCGAGGCGCCCGTGGGGATCGGCACGCCCGGCACCATCTCGCCGCTCACGGGGCGCCTGAAGAACTCGAACACGGTGTGCCTGAACGGGCAGCCGCTCGCGGATGACCTCGGGCAGGCGCTCGAGCGCGACGTGCGGCTCGCCAACGACGCCGACTGCCTCGCGCTCTCCGAGGCGAGCGACGGCGCCGGGCGCGGCGCGGCCTCCGTCTTCGCCGTGATCCTCGGCACGGGCGTCGGCGGCGGCGTGGTCGTCCGCGGGGAGCTCTTGCGCGGGCCGAACGGGGTGACCGGCGAGTGGGGCCACAACCCGCTCCCATGGGCGACCGCCTACGAGCACCCCGGGCCCGTCTGCTACTGCGGGCGCCGCGGCTGCGTCGAGACTTTCCTCGCTGGCGGGGCGCTGTCGCGGGAGCTCTTGCTGCGGACGGGGCACGAGCGCACGGCGGCCGAGGTGGTCGCGCTCGCGGAGCGCGGCGAGCCCGCGGCCGCCGCGGCGCTCGACGTGTACGTGGAGCGGCTCGGGAAGGCGCTCGCGAGCGTCATCAACGTGCTCGACCCCGAGGTGATCGTGCTGGGCGGCGGGCTATCGAACGTGGATAGGCTGCTCGCCGACGTCCCCGCGGTGTGGCCGCGCTACGTGTTCGGCGGCGAGGCGCGCACCCGGCTCGCGCGCGCGGAGCACGGCGACTCGAGCGGCGTCCTCGGCGCGGCGCGGCTGTGGCCGCTCGCGTGAGGCGGGCGGCGGCGAGGCGTCAGTAGGTGCTCTTCGTGGCGGGCGCGTCAGCCGGCGCGGGGGTCGCCGAGCGCGACGCGCGGCGCTCGACGACGGTCTTCCGGGCCTCGCGCGTGCGGTCGCTGGTGCCGCGGAGGCGCTCGATCTCGGCGAGGGTCTTGTCGGCGCGGTCGAGCTCGCCCCGGGCGAGCTCCGCGTCGTATTGCGCCCAGAGGGCGCGGACGCGGGCCTCGAGCTCGCGGGCCTGCTCCTCCTCGACGGCGCGACGGGCGCCGAGGCTGCTGTCGTCGGCCTTGCGCGTGACCGCCGTGTCGGAGGTCGACTCGCGGCGGGGGGGCGCGGTGGTCGGGGCGGCGCGCTGTGGCGCGGGTGCCTCCTCGAGCTCGTCGTCGCCGAAGTCGCGCTCGTCGGAGGCGGCGCGGTCGGGCGCCGCCGGGCCCGAGGGCGCGGCGGGACGGGCGGCCGGCGGCTCGGCGGGCGCTGCGCCGCGGTTCTCGGGCTTCGCGACCTCCGGGGCGGGGGCCTTGGTGTTGCTCGGCGGCGGCGCGGGCGCCTTCTCCTCCTTTCGCTTCTCGGCGGCCTCGCCGCTGCCGGTGGTGGCGCGACCGAGCTCGAAGCTCCGGGACGCGTCGTGGAGCGCCTCGCCGCCGCTCGGGGAGGCGGGCGGCGCCGCGCGGCGGCCGCCGTCGTTCTCGGGCGCCGCCGCCGCGCCCTTCTCGAGCGCGTCGGTGACGGGCTGCCCGGCGGCGCCGCCGGTCGCGTGTCGCCGGCGGGCGGCGGCGCCTCCGCCGGAGCCGACCGCGGTGTCGAGGGTGCCGGCGCTGCCGCCCTCGAGATCCTTGCGCGCGCCGTCGCCGGCGGCGCGCGTGGTCCCGACGTAGCCGCTCGGCTCGGGCCGGGGCTTGGACTCGGGCGCGGCGCTGGCCTTGGCGCCGGACGGTCTGGCGGGCCGGGGCGGCGCGGCGCGCTCGGTCGTCCGGGGGTCGAGCAGCTGGGACGACGCGGGGGGCTCCGTCGCCTGCACCTCCGCGGCCTCGACGACGAGCTTGGCGGGCGCCTCGTCGGCGTCGGTGGGGGCGGCCTGCTCGGCGGGGGCGGCGGCGGCCTCGCCCTCGCTGGCCTCCTCGAGCTCGTCGCGACCCGCGGGGGCGGGCTCGTCCGGGCGCGAGACGACGAGGGGGGCGGGCGCGGCGAGGGTCTCGGGCGCGGGCGGCTCGGACTTCGCAGGGGCCGGGCTCTCGGCGCTCGCGAGGCGGGGGGTGCTGTCGTGGATCTGCTGGGCGTTCGGGCTGTCGGCGTGCTCGAGCTCGGGGCGGTTGAGCATGACGACGCCGACGGCGAGGACGAGGGCGGCCATGGCGGTCATGGCGAAGGCGGGCTGGGTGATCCAGGCGCGGACGCGCTCCCAGAGGGTGGGGGTGGCGGCGGCGCGGCGGAACTGCTCGGCGACGCGGCGGGCCTCGGCGAGGACGGCGTCCATGAGGCCCTCGCGGAGGGGGACGTCGGCGAAGGCGAGGCGGAACTGGCGCCGCATCCAGCCGAGGCGGTCGGCCTCGGCGCGGAGCTCCGGGTGCTCGGCGAGCGAGCTCTCGAACGCGGCGTGCTCCGACGGGCTGAGCTCGTCGTAGAGGTACGCGATGAGGGCGTCGTTCATGGGGCTCGGGGTCATCTCGCTCACGGCCTCGACTATAGCGATCTGGGCGGCGCGGGGTAAATCACGGTCGACACGGGCGCCGCGCCGGGTGGTGAGGGGGTATACGCGCGAGGCGTGGAACGGGTCTAAACGGGTCGCGCGAGGACTCGTGCTGCCTGTCACCGACGGCGCGTGCTATACGCGCGCCGACGGGTTCCCGAGCGTGGAGACGAGAGATGGCGCACCCCTGGCACGACCTCCCCAACGACGCCGAGACGGCGGCCGAGAAGTTCAACGTGGTGGTCGAGATCCCGAAGGGCTCGAAGGTGAAGTACGAGCTCGACAAGCCGAGCGGGCTCCTGCGGGTGGATCGGATCCTGTACAGCTCGGTGATCTACCCGGCGAACTACGGCTTCATCCCGCGGTCGTTCTGCGACGACGGCGACCCGCTCGACGTACTGGTGCTCGGGAACGAGCCGGTGGTGCCGCTGACGATCATGGAGGCGCGGGCGATCGGCGTGATGCGGATGCGCGACGACGGGCGCGCGGACGACAAGATCGTGGCGGTGCACATCCACGACCCGGCGTTCAGCGCGTACACGGGCATCGACCAGCTCCCGTCGCACGTGGCGCGCGAGATCCAGCGCTTCTTCGTGGACTACAAGGCGCTCGAGAACAAGGAGGTCGTGGTCGAGAGCTTCCAGGGCCCCGAGATGGCGCTCGAGGTCGTGATCGGGAGCTTCGAGATGTACCGGAAGGAAGAGCGGCGCCTGAGAGGGTGGCATTAGCCATCGGGCCTCCCCCCGGAGCCGCAGCGGGCCCGACCAAGGCCGCGAAGCGGCCGACTCGGGCACGCGGAGGCGCAGGGGGGAGGCTTACGTCGCGAACGCTCGCGCGTCGATCGCGGCACCGCGCGGGTAGCCCCGCTGAACCCTCCGTGCCTCCGTGCCTCCGTGGTTTCCCCCACGAGGGCAACGACATGGCACCATCGCCGACCCCGACCACCGCGCCCGCGCCTACGCCGCCGCCGCCGTGATCCCCAGCTCCTCACGCACCTCCACCAGCGGCCGCTCCCAGCGATCCTCCCACTTCACCGCGCCCAGGAACCGCGCCGCCCTGCCCCGCCGGATCGCGTCCCGCTGCCGCCGCCACGAGCCCGTCGCCGGGCCGCCGCTCCTCACCCCCGCCAGCGCCGCCACGATGCCCGCGCTCGGCATCCTCGTCTGCGCCCACGTGAACGCCAGCACCGCCGCCTCACCCGCCACCGACGTGTCGTAGCCCGTCAGCACGTGCCAGAGGTCGTGCGTCTGCCGGAAGCGCTTCGCCACGTAGGCCGCCGTCTCCGGGATCCCCGGCGGCGCCGCCTTGAAGACGTCCGGGTCGAGCCCGCGCTCGTCGAGGAACCGCGCGTAGGCCCCGCCCAGCGTGTCCGCCGGCAGCGCCCGCAGGCGCTCCCAGTCGACGCTCTCCCGGTCGATCGCCGGCCGATGATAGAGGAGCCACGCCCCCTCCGGCTCGACGGCGAACCGCGCCAGCAGCTCCGGGAAGCGCCGCCGGTTCAACACCAGGCCGAGCACGAAGACCTGCTCCGTGTCCTCGGGATCCCTGAAGAGCCGCACCGCCGCCTCGCCCGCGATCCGCGCTCGCTCGAGCGGCCTCGCGTCCGCGAGACGCGCCGCCGCGCTCCGCTCGTCGTCACCCGTGTGGTGGGCCGCTGCCGCCGTCGTCGTCGTCGCCTGCATCTCACACCTCCTGTTGACGAGTCTGACAATAGAGCCCGATCAACTATTGTCAACCATGACAATAACGCCGCGCGACGATTGCGCTCGGCCCCTCCACCGCGTAGCGTCCGCCCATGCCCTCCCGCGAACCGAGCCGCTCCCGCCGCGTCCGCCGCGCTCCCGACGAAGCGCGCGCCCTCCTCGTCCGCGTCACGCAGGACCTCCTCGCCGAGCGCGGCCCCGCCGCCATCGGCGTGAAGGACATCGCCCGCGCCGCCGGCGTCAGCCACGGCCTCATCACCCACTACTTCGGGAGCCTCGACGCCCTCGTCGAGGAGTCCTTCCGCCAGCACATGGTGACCGTCCGCGCCGAGGTCCTCGGCCGCATCGCGGGCGACCCCACCCTCGGCCTCCGCGGCTGGATCGATCTCCTCTGGGACACCCTCTCCCACCCGCTCTACGCGCGGATCCTCGGCTGGGCCGTCCTCGGCGGCCGCGTCGCCGACGCCGACACCTGGATCCGCCGCGAAGGCGGCCTCGCCCAGGCCGCCGAGGTCCTCGCCGCGCGCCTCCCCGACGTCCCGCGCGAGGACCTCGAGCACGGCCTCGTCCTCACCATGACCGCCGCCTTCGGCTACGCCCTCGGCGGGCCGCTCATGTGGGGCAGCCTCCGCCGCGAGGCCACCCCCGAGCGCGACGCCGCCTTCAAGGAGCGCCTCACCCGCCTCCTCGAGCACGGCCTCGACGACGCCCGCCGGAGCGCGAGCTAGCGAGCCCGCCGCCGCGCGCCGATCAGGGGACCGTGCCGACCGTCCCGTACGCCCCGTTGAGGCCGCGGCCGCCGTTCTGGCTCGTCGTCGTGCCCGCGCCGCCCGAGCCGCCCGAGCCGCCCGAGCCCGACGTGCCGTAGTTGTTCCCGGCCGTCGACGACAGCGTCGAGCTCACCGCGTAGATCCCGTAGCAGATCCCGCCGGCCCCGCCGCCGCCCGCGCCCGAGTGGCCGCCCGAGCCGCCCTCGCCCCCAGCGCCACCCGCCTTCGCCGGCGCGTCGGCGTCACCGCCCGAGCCGCCCAGGCCACCGTTCTGCCCACGCCCGCCGTCGCCGCCCGCGCCGCCCGCGCCGCCGATGCCGCGCGTGAACACCGAGCTCCGCACCGCCACCGTCGAGCCGTACGCGAACACCCCGAAGCTGCCGCCGCCACCGTAGCCACCCGTGCCGGCCACGCTCGCCCGGCACCCGCCGGCGCCGCCGCCCGCCGCCGCCCGCGCCCTGCGCGTCCGTCCCCCCGTGTCGCAGCCGCCGCTCCCGCCGCCGCCGCCGCCGCCGCCCCCCCGTTCGAGCCGAGGGTCCCGGTGTTGCCGCGCCCGCCGAACCACGTGACGTACGTCGCGTCCGCCCCGCCGCCCGTGCCGCCCGCGCCGCCGCTCCCGTGCGACTCCGTGCCGTCGCCGCCGCGGCCGCCGACCGCGCACGTCCCGCCGCCGCAGCCGCCGCGCCCGGTCCCCCCGCACGTCCCGCCGGTGGGGTTGCCCTGGAGCCCGGGCGTCGCGTCGTAGTGGCACAGCGCCCCGAACGGCCCGTAGCTCCCGGAGTCCTTGGTGCCGCCCTGTCCGCCGGTGCCGCCGCTCGCGCCGCACGTCCCCGCGCCGCCGGCGCCACCGCCCTTCCGGTCCGTGCTGCACCAGCTGAGCCCCTGGCTCGCGTTGCCGCCCTTGCCGCCGCCGTTCGCCCGCGAGGTGCTGGAGTAGCCGCTGCCGTCGGAGCCGCCGGCGCCGTTCGCGCCGTTGCCCTGCGTGATCCCCACGCGGTCCACCTCGAGCCAGGCGTTCACGGCGTAGATCGCGTGCGAGCTCCGCCCGCGGGAGAGGATGGTCCCCGACGCGTTCGGCCCGATGACGTCGAGGTCCGCGAGCTTCACCGGACGCGACGACGTCCCGACGTTCAGCGCCCGCACGGTCAGGTAGTTGTCGCCGACCAGGCCGCCCCCCGTCACCGTCACCCCATGGCCGGACGACCCGCGCGCCGCCCGCACCCAGCTCGTGTCGAAGCCGCCGTAGACCTCCGCGTAGCTCGGCAGGTCCAGGACGCCCGCGTAGGTGCCCGCCTGGACGTAGACGTGGGGCCGCTGGCTCGTGACCTTGAGGAGGGCGTAGGCGATCGTGCGGCACGGCGCGCCCTGCGTCCCGCAGAGGCCGTTGTCCGTGCCGCTCGGGGCCACGAAGACGCCCATGCTCACGGTCCCGTCGATGCCGTCGCAGTTCTCGTCGTAGTACGTCCCGTTGGGCGTCTCCGGCTGCCCGTACGTCGCGACGCCGCTGTAGTCCGGCACCCACCCGGGCGAGCCCGTGCAGCGCTGCCGCGAGCCGTTGCACGCCCCCGACTGGTTCGGGTTCGCCGGCGCCGAGAGCCCGTTGTCCGTCGCGCCCGAGCAGTCGTTGTCGAGCCCGTCGCAGAGCGTCTCCGACTGCTCCCAGCTCCCGCTCCACGCCGCGTACTGGAGCGGCCCGCAGGCCTGCCACTGCCCGGCCGCGCACAGCGACGCCGGCTTCTGCGCCCCCTGGCAGACCCCCTGCTGCTTCTCGCACGCGACCAGCGCGAGCGTCGGGTCGAGCGAGTCCGCGAGCCCGTCGCAGTCGTTGTCCACGCCGTCGCAGACCTCCGCCCGCGCGTTCGCGAGCGACGGGCACTCGATCCCCGTCTTCGCCACGTTGCACACGGCCGTCCCGCCAGCGCACGCGCCCACGCCGCAGCTCGCCCCGGCGCCGCGCACGACCTGCCCGTCGGGCGTGGTCATGGCGAAGTCCTCGTCGGCGACGCCGTTGCAGTCGTTGTCGAGCCCGTCGCAGCGCGTCTCCCCGAACGGCTCGTAGACCGCCCCCGCGTAGGCCGCGTAGTCCGCGCCGACGCACGCCTGCCACGCCCCGCCGACGCACGCGGTGATCGGCCGCTGCGCGCCGTTGCACACGCCGCTCGTGTTGTCGCACGCGACCCGCACGAGGCTCCCGTCCTCCGCGTCGAGGCGCCCGTCGCAGTCGTTGTCCACGCCGTCGCACGTCTCCGGCGCCGCGTTCGCCTCGGTCGGGCAGAAGATCCCCGTCCCCGCGGCGTTGCACTGCGTGACGCCCCCCGAGCACGCCCCGATCCCGCACGCCACGCCGGCGCCGCTGACGCTCGTCCCCGCGAGCGACACCGTCGTGAAGTCCTCGTCGGCGGCCCCGCTGCAGTCGTTGTCGAGCCCGTCGCAGGACACCTCCTGCCCCGCCTCGTAGCGGGCGCTGAAGCCCTGGTAGTCGCCGTCGTCGCACATCGCCCAGCGCCCGGCGACGCAGAGGCTCGCCGCCTTCATCGCGCCCGCGCACACCCCCGCCTGCACCTCGCACGGCGCGAGCACGAGGTCCGGGTCCTCCGCGTCGACGAGCCCGTCGCAGTCGTTGTCGATCCCGTCGCAGATCTCCGGGCTCGCGTCGCCCGCGGTCGAGCAGACCGCGCGCGCGCCGCCCTCGTCGCACAGCGTCACGCCGCCCGCGCAGGCCCCGACGCCGCACGCCTCGCCGATGCCGGTCGAAGCGCCGTCCGGCCCCGTCACGACGAAGTCCTCGTCGGCGTCCCCGTCGCAGTCGTTGTCCGCGCCGTCGCAGTGCAGCTCCACCCCGTCGTCATAGGGCGCGCCGCTCGCCGCCGCCCGGTAGACCGCCGGCCCGCAGGCCGCGAAGCCGTCCGTCCCGAGGCAGAGCGCCGGCGTCTTCTGCGCGCCGTGGCACACGCCGAGCTGGTTCTCGCAGAGCGGCAGCACGAGCGACGGATCGTTCGCGTCGACGAGGTCGTCGCAGTCGTCGTCGAGGCCGTTACAGAGCTCGTCCCCGCTCGCCGCGTCGTCGCTGCAGCCGAGGTGGCCGTCGACGCAGGTCGTGAGCCCGTCCTTGCACTTGTCGAGGTCGTCGCCGTCGCATGGCAGCCCCACCTCCTCGACGTCCTCGTCCGTCTCGCCGTCACAGTCGTCGTCGACGCCGTTGCACGTCTCGGCCCGCGCGGCGCCATCGCCGACGCAGAGGAGGGCGTCGCCGACGCAGGTCCAGACGCCGTTCGCGCACTGGTCCGCGTCCTCCGGGTCGTCGCAGGCGAGCCCCTTGTCGGGGAAGTCCTCGTCGGTCTCGCCGTCGCAGTCGTCGTCGCGGCCGTTGCAGAGCTCGGCCGCGGGCGTCTCCGCGTCGCAGGCCGTGAGCCCGCCCGCGCCGCACACGCGCTCGCCGTCGCACACCCCGGCGTCGCCGGCCACGTGGCACGGCGTCGACGCGCCGAGCGACGTCGCCCAGGCGCTGCACTCGCACGCGCCGCCGTCGCGCGGCCGGCAGACGTCGCGCGTGCCGCCCCCCGGGAGCGCCACCGTCTCGCACGCGGCGCCCTCGGGGCAGTCGAGCTCGCTGTGGCAGACCGTGGCGCAGAACGAGCCGTCCGCGCCGTCGCCGCTCGGGGCGCAGACGTTGCCGCGCGTCGGGTCGAACGGGCTCGCGCAGTCGGCGTCGACCGCGCAAGGCATGCAGTACTCCGTGTGGTTGTAGAGGCAGACGAAGCTCACGTCGGTGCCGCCGTACGGGAGGCAGCTCCACCCGGCCGGGCACTCCTCCGAGCACGTCTTCGTGCACCACTTCCCGTTCGGGCCGGGCACGCAGAAGCCGCTCAGGCAGTCCTCGCCGGTCTCGCAGAGATCGCCGAGGCATCCCTCGCAGGGCGCGGCGGTGTCGGCGACCTGCAGCGTGTCGCCGGGGAGCGTGTCCTCGAGGTGCACGGGCGGGACGTCGCGCGTGTCGGGGGTGCCGAAGAGGGCGTCGAGGATGTCGTCCGTGACGACCTGCCCGCTGCCTTCGTCGCTCCCGCACGCGGCGAGGGCGGACGCGACGAGGAGGGTGGCGAGCGCGCTCCACCGCGACGACGACATGATCGAGACCTCCAGGGGCAGGGACGGGAGAACCATACGGGATCGCGCGGTTCCGGCGCAATCAGCCGGTTGCGGCGCCCCTCAGGGGAGGCACGCCCCCGTGCAGCTGCCGACCGTCCCGAAGTAGCCGCTCGGGCCGGTCGTCCCGTTCTGCGACGAGGTCGTCCCGGAGCCGCCGGAGCCGCCGGAGCCGGCCGCGCCGGAGCCGTAGCTGTTGCCCGAGGTGCTCGACGAGCCGCCGACGGTGTAGATCGCGTAGCTGTGGCCGCCGCCGCCGCCGCCGCCGGCGCCGGAGTTGCCGCCCTGGCCGCCGGAGCCGCCGGAGCCGCCCGTCTTCGAGCCGCCGTCGCCGCTCCCGCCAGGGCCGCCCGGGCCGCCGTTCTGGCCGCGCGCGCGCGCCGGCGCCGCCGGTCCCGCCGGTCCCGCCGACGCCGCGCGTGAAGCTCGAGCTCCGGACCGTGACCACCGAGCCCCAGCCGAACACGCCGAAGCTCCCGCCCGCGCCGTAGCCGCCGCCGTGCCCGCGCTGCTCGCGCGGCAGCCGCCGCCGCGCGCCGCCGCCGCCGCCGCCCGCGCCCCTGGGAGTCGGTGCCGGAGTCGCAGCCGCCGCTGCCGCCGCCGCCGCCGCCGCCTCCGCCGTTCGCGCCGAGGGAGCCGGTGCCGCCGCGGTTGCCGAACCACGTGAGGTAGGTGGAGTCCGCCGCGCCGCCGCCCACGGCGCCGCCGCCGCCGCCGCCGTGGGAGACGGTGCCGCCGCCGCCGGTCCCGCCGTAGTTGCAGGTGCCGCCGCCGCAGCCGCCGCGCCCCGTCGCGCCGCAGGAGCCGCCCGTGGGGTTGCCCTGGAGGCCGGGCGTGGCGTCGTAGCAGCAGAACGCGTTGAACGCGCCGCAGCCGCTCGACGAGGTGTCCTTGGTGCCGCCCTTGCCGCCCGTGCCGCCGTTCCCGCAGCTCCCGACCGCGCCGGCGCCGCCGTTCGAGCGGTCGGTGCTGCACCAGCTGATCCCCTGGCTCGCGTTCGAGCCCGAGGAGCCGCCGGGGGCCGTCGACGTCGTGTTGTAGCCGCTCCCGCCGCCGCCGGTGGCGCCGTTCGCGCCGTTGCCCTGGGTGACCGTGATACGATCGGCCGTCAGCACCGAGTCGAGCGCGTAGATCGCGTGCGAGCTGCGCCCGCGCGAGCCGAGCGTCCCGCTCGCGTTGGGGCCGGTGACGAAGAGGTCCGCGAGCGTCACGGGGTTGCTCGACGAGCCGACCCCCGAGGCGCGGACCGTCATGT
Source organism: Deltaproteobacteria bacterium (assembly GCA_020632715.1). GTDB lineage: Bacteria > Myxococcota_A > UBA9042 > PHBI01 > PHBI01 > JACKFA01. The sequence goes on along the minus strand of JACKFA010000001.1, from coordinate 1,602,999 downwards.
AGAGGTAGCCGTAGAGGCCGCCCGTCAGCGTGACCTCGTGGCCCGGCACGGTGCGCGCCGCGCGCTGCCAGCTCGCGTCGAAGCCGCCGTAGAGCTCGGCGTCGTCGGGGAGGTTCACGACGCCGGCGTAGGTGCCCGCCTGGATGTACACGTGGGGCCGCGCCGAGGTGACCTTGCCGACCGCGAAGGACACGTTCCGACACGGCGACGACTTCGAGCAGACGCTGTTGTCCACGCCGCCCGGGGCCACGAAGACGCCGAGCGTCTCGGTGCCGTCGATGCCGTCGCAGTTCTCGTCCTCGAAGCTCGCGTTCGGGGTCTCGGGGAGGCCGTAGCCGGGGACCGACCCGTAGTCGGGGACCCAGCCGCTCGCCCCCGCGCACCGCTCGCGGGTGCCGGAGCACTCGCCGAGCTGGTTCGGGTTCAGCGGGCCCGTGAGGCTCTCGTCCGTGCTGCCGTCGCAGTCGTTGTCCTTCGCGTCGCAGCGCGACTCGGTCGTCTCGTAGAGGCTCGTCCACGCCGTGTAGATCGACGTGCCGCAGGCCTGCCAGGCGCCGCCCGAGCAGAGGCTCGCGATCTTCCGGGAGCCCGAGCACACGCCCGACTGCTTCTCGCAGAGCGGGAGGTCCAGGCTCGGGTCCGCGCCGTCGACGAGCCCGTCGCAGTCGTCGTCACCACCGCCGCAGACCTCCTGGCGCGCGCTGCCGCTGCTCGAGCAGACGACGCCGCTCTGGGCGGCGTTGCAGAGGGTGTGCCCGCCCGCGCACGCGCCGACGCCGCAGCTCGCGCCGACGCCGGTCGCGATCTGCCCGTTCGGCAGGGTGACGCTGAAGTCCTCGTCGACGGCGCCGTTGCAGTCGTTGTCGAGCCCGTCGCAGCGCGTCTCGGCGCCCGCCTGGAAGCTCGCCCCCGCGTAGGCCGAGTAGACCGCGTTCGTGCAGCTCTGCCAGCTCCCGCCGACGCACGCGCTCTGCGGGCGCTGGGCGCCGGCGCACACGCCGCTCTGGTTGTCGCAGGGCACGGTGACGAGCGTGGGGTCGACGGCGTCGACCTTGCCGTCGCAGTCGTTGTCGACGGCGTCGCAGACCTCGGTCGTCGCGTTCGTCTCGGTCGGGCAGACGAGCCCCGCGTGGTCGGCCGTGCAGGCCGTGACACCGCCCGCGCACACGCCGACGCCGCAGCTCGCGCCCGCGCCGTGGACGACGGCGCCGGAGAGCAGGGTCAGGTCGAAGTCCTCGTCGGTCTGCCCGCTGCAGTCGTTGTCGTAGCCGTCGCAGCTGAGCTCCCGGCCGGCCTCGTAGCGCGCGCTGTGGCCGGTGTAGTCGCCGTCGTCGCACGCGTGCCAGGCGCCGCCGTAGCAGAGGCTCACCGGCTTCAGCGAACCCGCGCAGACGCCGCTCTGGTTGTCGCAGGCGACGCGCTGCAGATCGGGATCCGCCGCGTCGACGAGGCCGTCGCAGTCGTTGTCGACGCCGTCGCACACCTCGATCCCGACGTTCCCGGCCGTCGAGCAGACGACCCCGGTCCCCGCCGGGTTGCACTGCACCGTGCCGCCAGCGCACGCGCCGACGCCGCAGGAGTCGCCGGGGCGCGCGGGGCTCGTGCCGGTCGGGAGCGTGACGGCGAAGTCCTCGTCGGCCTGACCGTCGCAGTCGTTGTCGAGCCCGTCGCAGCGGAGCTCGCGCCCGCCGCCGTCGTAGTCGACCGTGAACGCCGCGTAGGCCGCCGCGTCGCAGGCGCCCCACTGCGACGCCCCCTGGCAGAGCCCGACGGGCTTGCGCGCGCCCTGGCAGACGCCCGCCTGCTTCTCACAGAAGGGGCGCACGATGCTCGCGTCGGCCCCGTCGAGGAGCCCGTCGCAGTCGTCGTCGACGCCGTTGCACACCTCGGGCGAGGCCGCCGACGCCGTCGAGCACGCGATCCCGGCGCCGCTCGCCGCGCACTGGGTCTGCCCGCCGGCGCAGGCGCCGACGCCGCAGCTCTTCCCGACCCCCGTCACGAGCGCGCCGTTCGGCAGGACGAGCTGGAAGTCCTCGTCGAAGGCGCCGTCGCAGTCGTCGTCGACGCCGTCGCAGACGGCCTCGGCGCCCGCCGCGTAGCGCGCGTCGTGCTCGGCGTAGTCGGCGGTCGTGCAGGCGTCCCACTGCCCCTCGACGCAGCGATCGGCGGGCTTCGCCGCGCCGGCGCAGACGCCCGCCTGCTTCTCGCAGAGGCGCCCGTCGTGGAGCAGGAGATCGACGGGGTCGGCGGCGTCCGTCGCCGCGTCGCAGTCGTCGTCGAGGCGGTTGCAGACCTCGTCGCTCGGCTGCCCCGGCGTGCAGGTGTTGCCGCTCCCGTTGACGCAGGCCGCGACCTCGCGGTGGCACGCGCCGAGGCCGCAGGCGATGGTGCCGGCGCTCACGTTGTCGCACGCGCCGGGGGTCGCGCCGGTGCACGTCCCCGGGCGCGGCGCCTGGCACGTCGCGTCGCACGTCACCGCGGTCGGCGGCCCGGGCATCGCCTGCGCCGGGCAGAGCTGCGAGCGCGTCTGGCAGGCGCCGAGCCCGTCGCAGGCGGCGACCTCGTCGCTCACGGCGGCCGGCTGGAAGCAGGTGTTGCCGTCGAAGCCGAGGTACCAGCCGCTGCAGTCGAAGCCCGCGCACTCGGTGTCGGGGTCGGCGCCCGCGCCGATGAAGTGGCAGACGCCGTCGCCCGTGAGGTCGCAGCGGCGACAGGCGCCCGTGCAGCTCGACGTGCAGCACACGCCGTCGACGCAGGTGAGCCCGCCGGCGCAGGCGGCCGACGTCTCGCAGGGGCCACCGGCGCCCGCGACCGGCTTGCACACGCCAGCGTCGCAGAACGCGCCGGCGTCGCAGGTGACGCCGGGGCCGCAGGCGGTCGCGCAGGACGGCGCCGTCTGGTTCGCCGTGGCCGCGCAATAGACCGACGGGTACAGCCCGCAGAGGTTCGCCTCGAGCCCGCCGCAGCCGGTGTCGTCGTCGAGCTCGGGGCCGAGCTGGCACTGGCTCGCGGCGGTGCAGACGGGATCGCGCCGCTTGCCCTGGCAGCCCGCGGCGTCGCGGCACTCGCTCGGCGTCGCGTAGAGGGCGCTCGGGCAGTCGCTCCCGCGCGAGCAGCAGTCGCCGGAGGCGCAGCAGAAGCCGTTCTGGCAGTGCCCGCCCAGGCACTCGTCGTCGTCCTGGCAGGCGTGGCCGTCGGGCTCGTCGTCGACGCAGCGCCCGGCCGCGTTGCAGTAGGCGCTCGCGTCGCAGGCGCCGTCGTCGGCGCAGCTCGTGGCGCAGGCGGGCTCCGTCTGGCTCGCGGTCCCGGCGCAGTAGACCGGGAGGTACGGCCCGCAGTCCTTGGCGACGGTGCTCGTGGTGCAGCCGGCGTCGTCGCGGACGCCCTCCTGGGTGCCGCAGGTGCTCGCGACGCAGGTGGCGACGGCCTTCTCGCCGCGGCAGATCGTGGGCGACTCGCACTCGGACGGGCTCGCGTAGCCCGCCGGGCAGTCGAGCGGCGCCGAGCAGCAGTCGCCACCTGTGCAGCAGAAGCCGTTCTGGCAGTGATCGGCCTGGCAGTCGCTGGGCTCGTCGCACGCGCTCCCGTCCGGGAGGTCGGGGACGCAGGTCCCGTCGCAGTGGGCGCCCTCGTCGCACTCGTCGTCGCTCGAGCACGCGCTCGGGCAGGTCGGCACGGGCTGATCGGCGAGCCCGGTGCAGAAGACGCTGTCGTAGTAGCCGCAGGTGCTCGCCTCGACGCCGGTCCCGCAGCCGCGGTCGTCGGCGATGGGCGCCGAGCCGCAGCGCGCGGCGACGCAGGTCCGGTCGACGCGGTGCCCCTCGCAGCGCCCGGCGGCGTCGCACACGGGCGGCGCGCTGTAGGCCGCGGCCGGGCAGTCCGTGGCGAGGGCGCAGCAGTCGCCGCCGCTACAGCAGAAGCCGTTCTGGCAGTGGCCGGTCTGGCAGTCGCTGGGCTCGTCGCAGGCGCCGCCGTCGGGGACGTCGGGGACGCAGGTCCCGTCGCAGTGGTAGCCGGCGACGCAGTCGGCGTCGTCGTCGCAGGTGGTCGGGCAGGCTGGCGTCGTCTGGTCGGCGCCGCCCGCGCAGAGGACGGGCGGGTAGCCGGCGGGGCAGCCGTGCGAGACGACGCTCGAGGCGCAGCCGCGGTCGTCGGCCACCGAGGCGCCGACGGCGCAGACGTGGTCGAGGCAGGCGCGGTCCCGGCGGGTGCCCTGGCAGCTCGCGACCTCGTCGCAGACGGGGGCGCGGTCGTAGCTCGGCGGGCACTGGTCCGCGGTGGCGCAGCAGTCGCCGCCGCTACAGCAGAAGCCGTTCTGGCAGTGGCCGGTCTGGCAGTCCGAGGCGTCGACGCAGGCGCCGCCGTCGGGCACGTCGGGCTTGCACGAGCCGCTCGTCTCGTCGCAGTGGGCGGAGAGGACGCACTGCGCGTCGCTCGAGCAGCTCTCTGCGCAGCGATCGCCGACCTCGCCGCCGCCGACGCAGGTGAAGAGGCCGCAGCCGACGGACGACGGCGTGACGCAGCGCCCGGCGGTGCAGGCGTCGGCCGCGGTGGCCTCGTAGTGATCCGGATCGAGCGCGACGCACTGCGCCGCGGCGCAGTCGACGAAGTCCTCGTCGACGCGCGTGTCGCAGTCGTCGTTGACGCCGTTGCAGAGCTCGTCGGCCTCGGGGTGCGTGGTCGCGACGGTGTCGTCGCAGTCGCCCGCGCCCTCGGGGCAGCTCGCCGGCGTCCCGATGACGCCGAGGGCGACGTCGCACCAGCCGTCGTGGTCGTCGTCGCAGCCGTCGTCGGGGACGCCGTCGCAGTCCTGGTCGACGTCGTCGCAGACCTCGGGGACGGCGCGGTTGGCGGTCGTGCACGTGACCCCGGTCGGGCCGGCGCAGACGACCGTGCCGCCGGTACAGACGCCGGTGCCGCAGGGCGCGCCGATGCCGGACGAGGCGCCGCTCGGGGAGACGTAGGCGAAGTCGTCGTCGGCCGCGCCGTCGCAGTCGTTGTCGCGCCCGTCGCAGGTGCGCTCGGCGCCGTCCTCGTAGAGGGCGCCTGCGGCCGCGGCGTAGTCGGCCGCGCCGCAGCCCTGCCACGCGCCGTCGACGCAGCCCGCGGGGAGGTGGGTCGCGCCGACGCAGACACCGCGCTGCTCGTCGCAGAGCGGGCGCGCGAGGTCGGCGTCGGCGGCGTCGACGGCGCCGTCGCAGTCGTCGTCCTCGCCGTTGCACACCTCGGGCACGGCCGCGTCCTGAGCGGCGCAGGCGATCCCGCTCCCGGCCGCGTCGCACGCGGTGACGCCGCCCGCGCAGCGCCCGACGCCGCAGGCGTCGCCGACGCCGTGGGCGACGCGCCCGTCGAGGAGCACGAGCGCGAAGTCCTCGTCGGCGTCGCCGTCGCAGTCGTTGTCCGCGCCGTCGCAGGCGAGCTCGACGCCCTCCTGGTAGCGCTCGTCGTGGGCCGTGTAGGCCGCGGCGTCGCAGGCGAGCCAGCCGCCGCCGACGCAGAGGCGCGGCGGGTGGGTCGCACCGGCGCAGACGCCGTCGCCGTCCTCGCAGGGCGCGAGGGCGAGGTCGTTGTCGTCGGCGTCGGTGAGGCCGTCGCAGTCGTTGTCGGCGCCGTCGCAGACCTCGTCGGTCGCGAGCGCCTCGGCCGCGCAGACGAGCGCGGTCCCGGCCGCGTTGCAGGCGGTGCGCCCGCCGTCACAGGCGCCGACGCCGCAGGCGGCCCCCACCCCCTCGACGACGACGCCGTCGCGCTGCTGATAGAGGAAGTCCTCGTCGACCGAGCCGTCGCAGTCGTTGTCGACGCCGTCGCAGCTGAGCTCGCCGCCGCCCTCGTAGGCGTCGGAGAGCGCGCCGTAGAGGTCGTCGCCGCAGGGCCGCCACGCGCCGTCGACGCAGAGGCTCGCGGGCCGCGTCGCGCCGTCGCAGACGCCGAGCTGGAGGTCGCAGGGCTCGAGGACCATGTCGGGATCGGCCGCGTCGACGAGCCCGTCGCAGTCGTCGTCGACGCCGTTGCAGATCTCGGGGCCGGCGCTCGCCTCGCCGTCGCAGACGATGCCGGCGCCGTCCGGGGCGCAGAGCGTCCGGCCGTCGCGGCAGACGCCGGCGCCGCAGGTCGCGCCGACGCCGGTGACGACGCTCTCGTCGAGCAGCACGAGCGCGAAGTCCTCGTCGGTCTCGCCGTCGCAGTCGTTGTCCCGCGCGTCGCAGGCGAGCTCCTCGCCGGGCTGGTAGTCGGCGCCGGCGTGGTCGGCGTAGCGGGCGGCCGGGCAGGCGCCGAAGGCGCCGTCGACGCACTCGCTCGCGAGGTGGTGGGCGCCCGCGCAGACGCCGCGCTGCTCCTCGCACGGGGCGAGGGCGAGATCGGGATCGTCGCCGTCGACGAGGCCGTCGCAGTCGTTGTCGACCCCGTCGCACACCTCGCCGCCGCCGCCGCCGTCCGACGAGCAGACGATGCCGTCGCGCGACGGGGCGCAGCGCGACACGCCGCCCGCGCACGCGCCGACGCCGCAGGCCTTGCCGACGCCGCTCACGACGCCGCCGCCGGGCTCGTCGAGCGCGAAGTCCTCGTCGATGGCGGCGTCGCAGTCGTTGTCGAGCCCGTCGCAGCTGAGCTCGGCGCCCGCCTCGTAGCGCGGGTCGTGGGCCGTGTAGGCGGCCGCGTCGCAGGCCTGCCAGGCGCCCGCGACGCAGAGGGCAGCCGGGCGGGTCGCGCCGAGGCAGAGGCCGGCCTGACGGTCGCAGGGGATGAGGACCAGATCGGGGTCGTCGGCGTCGATCTTGCCGTCGCAGTCGTTGTCCTCGCCGTCGCAGACCTCGACGCCGCCGTTCGCCTCGCTGTCGCAGACGATGCCGTCGCCGTCGCCGTTGCAGACGGTGAAGCCGCCCTCGCACTGACCGGCGCCGCAGCTCCTCTGCGCGCCCGTGACGACGGTGCCGTCGTCGAGGGTGAGCGAGAAGTCCTCGTCGGCGCGCCCGTCGCAGTCGTTGTCGCGCCCGTCGCAGCGGAGCTCGCGGGCGCCGTCGTAATCGTCGCTCGCGGCGAGGTAGTCGGCGGCCTGGCAGGCGCGCCAGCTGCCGCCGACGCAGCGCGCGGCCGGGGCGTGGGCGCCGAGGCAGACGCCGAGCTGGTTGTCGCAGGCGGCGAGCTCGAGCGAGGGGTCGGCGGCGTCGGCGAGGCCGTCGCAGTCGTTGTCCTCGCCGTCGCAGATCTCGGTCGTCGCGCTCGCGAGCGTCGGGCAGACGACGCCGTCGCCCGCGTCGTTGCAGACGGTGACGCCGCCGCGGCAGACCCCGGCCCCGCAGGCGACGCCGGCGCCGCGAGCGACCGCGCCGTCGGGGGTCGTGACGTCGAAGTCGTCGTCGACCTTGCCGTCGCAGTCGTCGTCGTAGCCGTCGCAGCGCACCTCGGCGTTCTGGGCGTAGTGCGCGGGATCGTGGGCCTCGTAGTCGAGCCCGGTGCAGACGAGCCACTGCCCGTTCGCGCAGCGCGACGCGGGCTTCATGGCGCCGCCGCAGACGCCGAGCTGGTTCTCGCAGGCGACGAGCTGCAGATCGGGGTCCTCGGCGTCGGTGAGGCCGTCGCAGTCGTTGTCGACGCCGTCACACACCTCCGCGCGGGCGTTCCCGGCGGTGCTGCAGCGGGTCGCGGCCGGGCCGGCGCAGACGGTGAAGCCGCCGGCGCAGGCGCCGACCCCGCAGGCGACGCCCACGCCCGCGAACGTGGCGCCGTCGGGCATGGTGGCGACGAAGTCCTCGTCGGCCGTGCCGTCGCAGTCGTTGTCGGCGCCGTCGCAGAGGAGCTCGACGGCGCCCTGGTAGGCGCCGTCGTTGGCGGCGTAGATGGCGTCGCTGCAGGGGACCCAGTCGCCGCCCGAGCAGAGGACGCGCGGGGCGCGGGCGCCGGCGCAGACGCCGAGCTGCTGATCGCAGAGCGGGCTCGGGAGATCGGCGTCGGCGGCGTCGGTGAGGCCGTCGCAGTCGTCGTCGACGCCGTTGCACGTCTCGGGGGTGGTGCCGTCCTCGCTCGGGCAGCGGAGGCCGTCGCGGGTGGCGTTGCAGACGGTCGTGCCGCCGGCGCAACCGCCGCTCCCGCAGGCCGCGCCGACGCCGGTCGCGACGCTGCCGTCGCGGAGCGTGAGCGCGAAGTCCTCGTCGACCTCGCCGTCGCAGTCGTTGTCGAGCCCGTCGCAGCTGAGCTCGACGCCGGCCTCGTAGCCGGTGATCGCGACGTAGTCGGCCTCCTCGCAGGGGAGCCAGGCGCCCTCCTGGCAGCGCGAGGCCGCCGCGACCGAGCCGCCGCAGACGCCGTCCTGGCGCTCGCAGGCGGCGAGGACGAGGCTCGGGTCGTCGGCGTCGGTGAGGCCGTCGCAGTCGTCGTCGACGCCGTTGCAGACCTCGACGTGGCCGTCGGCGTCGTCGTCGCAGGTGAGGCCGTCGGCGGTGCAGACCACGACGCCGTCCTCGCAGGCGTCGTCGTCGGGGCCGTCGCACGCGGCGCCCACGCCGGCGACCTCCTCGTCGGTCTCGCCGTCGCAGTCGTCGTCCTCGCCGTTGCAGATCTCGACGTGCTCGACGCCGCCGTCGCCGCCGCAGGCGAGGCCGCCGTCGCCGGCGCAGGCCCACGCGCCGTCGGCGCACTGGTCGGGATCGTCGGGGGAGTCGCAGGGGCTGCCGAGCTCGGGGAAGTCCTCGTCGGTCTCGCCGTCGCAGTCGTCGTCCTCGCCGTTGCAGGTCTCGGCGGCGGGGGTGGCGGCGTCGCAGGCGGTGAGGCCGGCGTCCGTGCAGAGGCGGGCGCCCTCGCAGCGGCCGGCGGCGGTCTGGTTCCAGCACGTGGTGGAGGCGGCGAGCGAGGTGGCGTAGCGCGAGCAGTCGCAGGCGGCGCCGTCGGCGGGGCGGCAGACGCCGTGGGAGGCGCCCTCGGCCTCGAGCCCCTCGCAGCGGGCGCCCTCGGGGCACTCGGCGTCGGCGGCGCAGGCGGTGGCGCAGAAGGAGCCCGCGCCGTCGTCGGAGGCGACGCAGCGGTTGCCGGCGGTGGGGTTCAGGGGGTTCGCGCAGTCGGCGTCGCGATCGCACGGCATGCAGTATTCGGTGTGCTCGTAGACGCAGATGAAGACGACGTCGACGCCGCCGCTGATGGGGAGGCAGCTCCAGCCGGTCGGGCAGGACTCGCTGCAGGTCTTCGAGCACCAGCGGCCGTCGGGCCCCTGGACGCAGTAGCCGCCGAGGCAGTCGTCGGCGCTGTCGCAGGGCCAGCCGAGGCAGCCCTCGCAGAGGCCGGCGTCGGCGTCGGCGTCGGCGGGGACGGTGTCGTAGAGCTCGATGACGTCGGCGTCCGCGGGGATGACGGCGTCGACGACGTCGTCGTCGAGGACGTCCTGGGTCGAGCCCGCGACGTCGCCGTTGCAGGCGGCGCCGAGGGAGACGGCGAGGAGCGCGGCGACGGCGAGCGCGCGGCCGGGGGACGCGGCCGGGGTGACGGCATGCTGGGCGTGACGGCGCACGAGGACTCCGGCGTCATGTGACGGGATGCACGACGGCAGCGTAGGGGAGCCGCGGGGCCGACGCAATGCGGGAGGCGGATGGTGCGCGTGGGACGCGGGCCGGCGCGGCGAGGGGCGACGCGGGCGTTGTGCGGGTGCGATGGGGGGGCGATGGGGGGGCTCGGGTTCCCGTCGACGGCGTTCGGGCGCGGCGGCGGGCGAGCTCGTGCCGGCGGGTGCGCGGTGGCGCTTCGTGGCGAACGGGTCAGGCGCCGTAAGCCTCGCGCCCGCTGCGGCGAGCTCGTGCCGGGTGCGGAGTGGCGCTTCGTGGCGAGGTGGATTGCGCCGTAAGCCTCGGGGCCCTGCGGCTCCGCGCGACGCCGTCGCGCCCTCCGGGCGCTTTGGGCGTCCCGCTCCGCCTCCGGTCCCCGAGGCCCGGTTGCTAGCACGAACGAGGCGCCAGCGCGTCGCCAGCCACTGCGAAGCGCCGGCGCCTCCGCCAGTCACACTCGGGGCCGAGGCCCCGAAGCGTCACCAGGCACATTGCGCGCCCTGCAACTGAACGAAGTTTAGTACCGAGGCCCCTCGGTTGTCCAGCCCACGTCGCAATTTTTTCACGACAAAACCTGGACACGCCGTCGGCGCCCCAGGTGTCGTGGTCGGCGCCGCCGTGCTAGATCATGGGTACTCGATCTGGCGGTACGCTCATGATCAACGCATCTGGTGACGCCCTCGCGGGCGTGGTCGCCGCTCGGCTGGGCTTCGTCGCTGTCGACGCCTTGAGAGTCGCAGAGGTCCGGGGCGGTTCGCAACCCGGGGGCTCCATAACGGACGAGCTCGTCCGCGCCGGCGCGCTCGACCCCGCTCGCCGCGCCCTCGTGGAGACGATCCGCGACGCCGTCGTCCACGCCCACGGCGGCGACACCGAGCGCGCCCTCGCCGCCCTCCGCCTCGAGCGCCAGGATCCCGCGATCGCCCAGACCGTCGAGACGTCGCCCTGGGGCGCCACGATCGACGACCGCGGCGCGGACGCCCTCTCCCACGCCCCGCCGGGCGACACGATCACCTCCGAGCACCCCGGCCGCTACTCGATCGGGAAGCGCGCGAGCTCCCCAGCCGACTCACAGGCCGACACGATCGAGCTCGGGCGCGGCGGGATCGGCCGCGTCCTCATCGCCTACGACGAGCACCTCGGCCGCGAGGTCGCGATCAAGGAGCTCCTGCCGCGCATCCCCCAGGAGGACGACGAGGAGCCGAGCCCGCGCCTCTCCCTCCAGACGACCCGCTTTCTCCGCGAAGCGCGCGTCACCGGTCAGCTCGAGCACCCGAACATCGTCCCCGTCTACGAGCTCGGGCGGCGCGGCGACGGCACCCTCTATTACACGATGAAGGTGGTGCGGGGCCGGAACCTCACCCTCGCGCTCGCCGGCTGCGCCGGTCTCCATGAGCGGCTCGGGCTCCTCAAGCACTTCGCCGACGTCTGCGACGCCATCGCGTACGCCCACAGCCGCGGCGTGGTGCACCGCGACATCAAACCCGACAACGTCATGGTCGGCGAGTTCGGCGAGACCGTGGTCCTCGACTGGGGCCTCGCCAAGACCGCCGGCGGCGAGGACCTCCGCGGCGGCGAGCTCGCCCGCGCGATCGAGCAGCTCCGCGACCGCGAGGCCGCCGCCACCATGGACGGCACCCTCCTCGGGACACCCCTCTACATGAGCCCGGAGCAGGCGCGCGGCGCCGTCGAGGAGGTCGACGCGCGCAGCGACGTCTACAGCCTCGGGGCCATGCTCTACGAGCTCTTGACCGGGGTGCCGCCGTTCAAGCAGCCGACCACGATCCAGCTCCTCGTCGACGTCCTGCAGGCGCCGCTGAAGCCCGCGCGCGCGCGCTGCCCCGAGGCGCCCGCCGAGCTCGCCGCCGTCGCGGAGAAGGCGCTCTCGCGCGACCGCTCGAAGCGCTACGCCGACGCGCGCGAGCTCGCCGACGAGGTCCGCGCCTACCTCACCGGGGGGCGGGTGCGCGCGTACACCTACAGCACCGGCGAGATCGTCCGGCGCTTCGCCGCCCGGCACAAGGTCGCCCTCGCGGTGTCGGCGCTCGCGCTGGTCCTCCTCGTCGGCCTCGGCGTCGTGAGCTGGCTCAACATCGTCGCCGAGCGGAACCGGGCGCTCGACGCCGAGCAGCAGGCGCGCGCGGCGCAGCACAGCGCGGAGGCGGCGGAGGCGAAGGCGCGGACGGCGCGCGAGGGCGCCGAGAGCCTCGTGGCCTTCATGCTCGGGGATCTGCGCGACCGGCTCGTGCCGATCGGCCAGATCGGCCTCCTCGACGAGGTCGTCGCCGCGGCCAACGGCTACTTCAAAGGCCAGGCCGAGGCGGGCGAGGTCGCCGACAAGGCGCGGAACCAGAACCAGGGGCGGATGCTGAGCCTCCTCGCCGACGTGAACTCGGCCCGCGGGGACACCGCGGGCGCGCTGCGGCTCGCGGTCGCGGCGCAGGCCCTGCGCGCCCGCCTCGCCGAGGAGGACGGGAGCGACCCGAAGGTGCTCGCCGAGCTCGGGGAGAGCCAGCTCCAGCTCGCGGGGCTCTATCGGCGCCTCGGGCAGCTCCCGACGGCGCGGGCGTCGCTCGCGGCCGCCAAGACGGCGCTCGATCGCGCGGTGGCGCTCGCGCCCGACGACGCCCAGACGCTGGTCACGGCGGCGCGGGCGGAGCTCATCCTCGGGATCGCGGCGACGGCCACGGGCGACCCGGAGGGCGGCGCGGCGAAGCTCCGGGACGCCGTGCAGCGGCTCGAAGGGGTGGTCGCGCGCTGGCCGGACGAGCCCCGCTGGCGCGACGCGCTGGCGCGGGCCCAGGATCAGCTCGCGCACACGATGATGGACGCCGGGAAGGTCGAAGACGCCGCGCGCGCCTACCGCGCCTCGCGCGACCTGCGCCAGAAGCTCGTCGCGGAGCGGCCCGCGAACCTCGCCTGGGCCGAGGAGCTCGCGACCAGCCACCAGCTCGTGGGCGACGCGGAGCTCGCCGAGGGCGACCGCGCGGGCGCCATCGAGGCCTATGACACGGCGGTCGCGATGATGCGACGGCTCGTGGCGAGCGATCCGGTGAACACGCGCTGGCAGCACCACCTCGTGACGGCGCTCAACCGGCGCGCCGACGCGGCGCTCGAGGCGGGCGAGAGGCCCGCCGCCATCGCGATGTACCGGGAGTCGCTCGGGATCATGAACCAGCTCGCGACGCTCGACCCGTCGAACGCGCCCTGGCAGCGGGACCTGTCGGTGGGTTACAACCGGCTCGGCGACGCGCAGCTCGCCGACGGGCGCGCGGAGGAGGCGCTCGCGGCGTTCCGGGAGGCGCTCGGGCTGGCGCGGGCGGTCGCGGCCAAGGACCCCGAGAACGTCGGCTGGAGCTACGACGCGGCGGCGACCGAGGCGCGCGTCGGCCGGGCGGCGCTCGCGGCCGGTGACGCGGCCGCGGCGCGGGAGGCGCTGTCGAGCGCGATCGCGGCGCTCGAGGCGCTCGTGGCGAAGGATCCGTCGCAGACGCTCTGGTCGCAGGACCTCGCGGCGGCGCGGGCGAGCCTCGCGCGAGTCGGGGACGCGGAGCTCGCGCCTCAACCGCAGCGGCCGGCGGACGAGACCGCCCCGGCGCCCGTGGTCGAGGCGCCGCTCCAGCCGCAGCGCGCGCCGGCGGGCGCGGCGCCGCGGCAGCCCCAGCGACCGGCACCGCCGAAGCCACCGAAGGACGGGGCGCCCCCCGGCATCATCCCGTGACGGGCCTGCGCGTCGGCGCGGCGTGTAACCCGCGGGCGCTCATGACGCACCGCATCAAAGCCCGATCAAGCTGATCCGAAGCGGTCGATCCGGCCGTCACGGGCGCCGCGGGGCTCGCGCCGCGGCCGCGGCGGCAGCGAGGGTGTGACACCCTGTGACAACACCCGCGCGGTGGCGCGGCGCGCGGCACATCGCCGGGACCCTTGAGGAGCGATACAAAAAATTACCGAAGGCACGCGCCCTTTGGCTTCACATCGACTTGGGATTCCGTGACTATCCACGGCACGCGACGACCGGAGGAAGATTCAATGCTGCGTACGGGTCTCAGGGCTCTGGTGATGATGGGCGCGATCGGGATGGCCGCCTGCGCTGGTGACAGCGGCAGCGGCGGCTTCTCGGACGGCAGCGCACCGCAGATCGAGGTCAGCGAGGGCGCGAACCCGCTCGTCAACGGCGGCACGGTCGGCATCTCCGCGGATCGCCCGGCGACGATCTACGTCGGCAACACCGGCACCGGGACGCTCAACCTGAAGGCGATCTCGATCGCGAGCTCGCCCGAGGGCGCGTTCTCGCTGACGTCGCTGCCGATGCCGTCGGACGCGTCGCCGATCGCCGTCGAGCCGCTCGGGCTCGAGCACGAGTTCGCCATCTACTTCGACTCGTCCGTCGCGAACGCGGGCGCCGCCTCGGCGACCGTCACGCTCAAGACCAACAAGAACATCGACGGCCTCGACACCTTCACCTTCCACCTGAGCCCGGAGGCCGCGGCGCCGCGCCTCCAGGCGACGCCGAAGGTCGTCGAGTTCGACACGGTCACCGCCGACACGACGGCCACGAAGAAGGTGACGCTGCTCAACCTCGGCGCGGCGGACCTCGTCATCTCGAGCTTCTACCTCGCCGGCAACCCGGGGTACGGGATGGCCCTCGCGGACGGGCAGAGCTGGGGGGTCACGCAGGAGTCGGCGTCGCAGGGCATCACGCTCGGCTCGCCGCTCGTGATCCCGCAGGGCCAGGCGGTCTTCCTCGACGTCACCTACACGGCGACGGGCCCCGAGGCCGCCGAGGGGCAGATCGTCCTGATGACGAACGACCCGTCGGCCGCCGACGGCTACGTCATCCAGATGTTCGCGAACGTCGCGGGCCCCTGCATCGAGGTCACGCCGGATCCGCTCTCCTTCGGCGGGAAGCTCGTCGGGCAGACGTCGACCATCAACATGACGGTGAGCTCCTGCGGTGACCGCGCGCTCACGATCTCGAACGTGAGCTTCCTCGACGACGCGGGCGGCATGTTCTCGGTGAACCAGGCGGCGCTCGCGCTGCTCCCGCTCGACCTCCAGCCGGGCACGAGCCTCCAGCTCCCGGTGTCGTACACGCCGGCGGCGGTGAGCCCGCTCGTGGGCGGCCAGCAGCAGCTCGACGCGGGCACGCTCCGCATCGAGTCGAACGCGTACCTCGCCGAGAAGGACGTCGCGGTCACGGGCTTCGGCACGGACGGCACCTGCCCGACGGCGGTCATCAACGTGACGGAGGGCGAGGAGGTCACGCCGCAGACGCGCCTCCACCTGTCGGCGTCGAACAGCACCACGGCGAACGGCGCCATCACGGGCTGGGAGTGGTCGGTCATCGCGCCGCCGGGCTCGGTGTCGACGTTCGTCCCGAGCGCGTTCGTGCAGAGCCCGACGTTCGAGGCGAACGTCGTCGGCGAGTACATCTTCCGGCTCAAGGTCATCAACGCGAACGGCGTCGAGAGCTGCGAGCAGGCGAGCTACACGGTCTACGTGACGTCGCCGGAGGCCATCCACGTCGAGCTCCTGTGGCGCACCCCGGGCGACGTGAACGAGGCGGACGAGGGCTTCAACGCCTTCGGTGAGTCGGTGGGATCGGACGTCGACCTCCACTTCACGCACCCGAACGCGCGCGGCTTCGACCTCGACTTCAACGGCCCGGACGGCTGGTTCGACGACCGCTGGGACGCGTTCTGGTCGAACGCCCACCCGAACTGGGGCGCCGCGGGCTCGAACGACGACCCCGGCCTCGACCGCGACGACACGGACGGCGGCGGCCCGGAGAACCTGAACCTCGACGTGCCGGAGAACGGGCGCACCTACAAGGTCGGCGCGCACTACTGGGACGACTGGGGCTACGGTGCCGCGTTCACGACGGTGCGCGTGTACATCTACGGCCAGCTCCGCATGGAGTGGGCGAACGTGCAGCTCATCAACCACGACATGTGGGAGGTCTGCACCATCGACTGGCCGAGCGGGGCGGTGACGAAGATCCAGCAGGGCGCGGGCGCGCCGCTCGTGCGCCACAACTACTGGGATCTGCTCTTCGGGCTCTAGAGCACCCGCGAGGAAGAACTGAACGCACGGACGGCGGGGGAGACCCCGCCGTTCGTCGTTCTGGGGCCTGGCGCGTGGCGATCGGGTCAACGTGACCGCGGACACGGAGACACGGAGGGAGGGCGGAGGAGGACGAGGACGTGTGGCTCCGCGACCGGCGAACGTGGCCACGGAGAACGTGACCACGGAGGGGAGGAGGCGGGAGGGCGGCAACGAGATCCGCAGGCCGTCCTCCAAGAACGGCATAACCCCAAGTCTTGAAAGGACAACCACGGAGGCACGGAGGGTGAGGTGAGATGACTCGCGCCGACCTCCGATTGGGCACTGAGCGAGATCGCTGCAGGTTCCCTCCGTGCCTCCGTGCCTATGACCGTTTTCGCAGCCAGCCGGCGTTCAGGGTGTACACCTGAGCGGCGGTGCCCGCTGGTGACGTGATTCCGTGCCTGCCCCTCGAGGGCCTACGGAGAACCAGCGCATCAGCGGGTTGGCTGCGAGCATAGGGCCATAGCGATGTCCCGCGGGTTCCGCTCGGACTCTCGACGAGCATCATAGGCAAGCCCCTGCTCGCAGCCGCACCGACACTACCATCCTCGGCGCGGAGAACGAACCCATGGAAATCTGGATAGGAGCGGACTGGGACAAGGCCTCGTGTGTCGTCGCCTACGCGTGCGATGGCAAAATCCGAGGCGCTCGGGTGAAACGGAACCCAGACGCCGTGGCGAGCTTCATGGCCGGCTTCAAGGGTGACTCGGTGAGCGTTGGCATCGAGTCCGGTGATAGGGCGTGGGCAGCGCTCTGGCGCAACGCTGGCGCGACGGTCTACGTCTTCGATGGCAAGAAGGCGGCTCGCTTCGCTGAGTCGATGACCTCCTCAGGCGCGCGAGACGATGCGCGCTCTGCGAAGGACTTGCTCGCGATGGTCCAGAGTCCATCCCACCAGGCGCGCGCCAACTCGACAGCCGAGCCCGCAGTGAACGCGTTGAAGCTGCGCCTCGAAGCGCAGCAGACGGCGACACAGGACCGAACGCGGCTCATCAATCGGCTCAGAAGCCTCCTCCGGCAGTATCATCCGGCCATCGAGGAGGTGATCACCTCAGTCGACGCCGCTTGGGTCCTCCGAGTCCTGGAGCTCGCTCCCACGGCGGCCGCGTGGAACGAGCAGCCGGCAGACGAGCAGCAGAAGGCCCTCTCTGGCTCGCGGCGGAGCGATCGGGGTCGGATCGCGGCCGCGCTGGGCTCCGACTACGGCGTCGTCGCGCCCGAGGAGGAAGCCGCCGCGCGCGATCGCATCCTCATGACGGTCAAGGTGCTCAAAGCCGCCCGAGAGGCGTGCCAGCTGGCTGACCGGAATCTTGATGCTCTCGCCAACGACGACAAGCGGATCCGAGCGCTCTGCGCGACCGAGGGCATCGGCAAGGTCGTCGGTACCGGACTGGCCATCGCCATCGCGCACGCCGAAACGCATGGGAACGAGCGCGATGCCGCGAGTCAGCACATCGGAGCCGCGCCGGTCACCAGCAAATCAGGCACGATGGGCGACAGGAATCCGCACATTACGATGCGACGTACCGCCAGCTCGACAATGAAGGCCATCGCATTCCTCTGCGGAATCCAGCTCGTCAGGAACCACGCATGGGCGAAGGCGGCCTTCACCCACTACAAATCGCGAGGCAAGACCACTGCGAGCGCATACAGACGCATCACGCGCTCATTCCTCCGGGTCACACGCGCCCTCCTGAGGGATGGATCCACCTTCGACGAAGCTCGCTACATCAGCGCTCTCAAGAGCCGTAGAGTTGAGTGGGCTATGGCCCTCTGATGGCGGCGCTCATCTCCGCCCATTGACAAAAACACTAGCGATGTTCTCCGTGGTTTCTCCTTTCAGAATAGGCAATTGGCCCTGGCTCGGTCGTCGGCGACCAGACCAGGAGCTCGGCTCCCCCGCTCCCTCCCCGCTCCCTCCGTGTCTCCGTGTCTCCGTGGTTACCGCCCGCGAGCGGCCACCGGACCGTTGCACACCTGCGTCAGAGCCCCTCGCAGAACCGCCGGATGAGCTTCGCCGTGAGCGTCGGCGCCTCGATCGTCGACAGGTGCCCGACCTGCGGCAGCACCTCGAGGCGCGCGCCCGGGACCAGCTCCGCGATGTGGTGCGAGTAGCCGAGCGGCGTCGCCGTGTCCTCGTCGCCCACGACGACCAGCGTCGGCACCCGCACTCCGCGGAGCGCCTCGCTCATGTCGTCGCGCCTCACCACCGCGCCGATGCCGCGCGACGCGCTCTGCCGGTCCATCGCCCCGAGCTTGTCCGACCAGCGCTGCACGATCTCCGGCGACCGCGCGCGGAACGTCGCCCCGAAGAGCTCCTTCATCGCCTGCTTCCGGAGCCACGGGCGGATCCCGAAGAGCCTCCCCGTCGCCGCCAGCGCCCGCAGGCGCGCCGACCGCAGCGGCGTCTCCGCGTCCGCGTTCGTGTCCATCAACACGAGGCCCCGGAGCCGCTCCGGCGCGTCCCGCGCGAGGCACATCGCCGCCATCCCGCCGAGCGAGAGCCCGACGACCACCGCCCGCTGCACGCCCACCGCGTCCAGCACCGCGACGTAGTCGCGGCCGAGGTCCGCGACCTCGAAGGCCGAACGCGCCGGGTCGCTCTTCCCGTGCCCCCGGAAGTCGACCGTCACCACCCGGAAGCGATCTGCCAGCGCCGCGACCTGCGCGTCGAACATCTCGCAGTCGCACAAGACGCTGTGGCCGAACAGGACTGCGTCTGCGCCCTCGGGACCGTGCACTGCAACATGAAGTCCCAGGCCCCCGGCGACGGTGATTACGGCGCGCAAGTGGCTGGAGCCCGGCCGCCGACGAGCATCCTCGCCGTCTGCCTAGGAGGAGAGCGGAGGCGCACCCATAGGTGCGCCGAGCATCGACGACGACGGCAGGCGGTGAGGAGGCCGGCGGCGGACGGCTCCAGCTGCTTGCGCGCCGTAATGACTCGGCGGGTCTCCACGGCGGTCCCCGCTACGCCTTCTGGGCGAAGAGCGCGTGGACGAAGCTGTCCGCGAGGTTCTCCGCGACCTGATGCCGATAGCGCTCGGTGGAGCGGATGTCGTCGATGGGTGTCACATCGGCGCGGGTCGCCGCGCGCGCCGCGGCGACGAGCCCCGGACCGAACGCCTGCCCCTCGAGCGCCGCCTCCGTGCGCGCCGCCGCGAGCACCGTCGGCGCGACCGACGTGAACGCCACGCGCACGTCGCGCGCCACGCCGCCCTCGACCCGCCCGATGGCGGCGATGCCGACCTTCGTGATGGCCTGGAAGCGCCGCGTCCCGACCTTCCGGTAGAAGTGCACCCAATGCTGCCCGGGATCGCGCCGCGGGATCCGGATCCGGCGCAGGATCTCGTCCGGCGCGCGATCCATCACCTTGTAGCCGGTATGGAAATCCCGATATCGCACCCAGCGCGCCCCGCTCGCCCGGACGAGCTCGATCTCCGCGTCGTAGGCCACGAGCGCGGGCGGCGAGTCCGCCGCCGGCGACGCGTTCATGATGTTGCCACCGAGAGTGCCACGCCCCTGGATGGCGATCGCCCCGGACTCGCGCGCCGCCGCCGCCAACATCGGCAGCTCGAACGCCACCGTCGCGTGCTCCCGCACCTCCGCGTAGGTCGTGAGCGCGCCGAGCGTGATGGCGTCGTCCGTCACCTCGATGCCGCGCAGCTCCGGGAGCTTCCAGAGCGACAAGAAGTGCCCCGGCGGCAACTTCCCGCTCTCGAAGAGCACCATGAGGTCCGTCCCGCCCGCGAGCGGCGTCCACTTCCCGGGCTCGCTCGCGAGCGTGACGAGGGCCTCGTCGAGCGACGCGGGCGCCTTGCAGGCGAACGCCGGCAGATACGACCTCATGCCGCCCCCTCCCCGTCCCGCGACGCGATCGCGAGCGCCGCCGTCATGACCGAGTCGAAGATCTTCATGTAACCCGTGCAGCGGCACAGGTTACCGGCGAGCCCCTCGCGGACCTGCTCATCCGTCGGGTTGGGGTGCTTCCGCAGCACGTCCACCGCCGCGAGCACCATCCCCGGCGTGCAGATCCCGCACTGCGCCCCGCCCGCCTCGAGGAACGCCCGCTGCACCGCGTGGAGCTCCCCCCCGCGCGCGAGCCCCTCGATGGTGTCGACCCGGCTCCCCTCGACCTGGAGCGCCGGGATGAGGCAGCTGTTCACGAGCCGCCCGTCGACGAACACCGAGCACGCGCCGCACTCGCCCTCGCCGCAGCCCTCCTTCGTGCCGGTGAGCGCGAGGTCCTCGCGCAGGACGTCGAGCAGCCGCTTCATCGGCAGCGTCTCGACCGTCTTCTCCACCCCGTTGACCGTGAACGTGACGGCGAGCCGCTCGGCGCGCGCCTCCGCGTCAGACATGCTGCACCTCTCCGGCCGCCGCGCGCTTCGCGAGCACCGCCTCCATGACCACCTCGGGGAGCGCCGGCACCCGCCGGACGTCGATCCCGAGCGCGTCCTCGATCGCGTTCACGATGGCCGGCGCCGGGCCGTCCATCGGCAGCTCCCCCACCCCCTTGGCACCACTCGGCCCGTGGGCGAACGGCACCGGCGCGAACGCCACGTGGATCGGCGGCACGTCGGCCGCCGTCGGGATGATGTAGTTGGTGAGCTGGTTGTTGATCATCCGCCCCTCGCGCCAGCGCACCTCCTCGAAGAGCGCCCACCCGATGGCCTGCGTCACCCCGCCCTCGACCTGCCCGGCCGCGAGCAGCGGGTTGATGACCGTCCCGATGTCCTGCACCGCCCAGAACCCGCGCAGGTGCGGCTCGTACGTCACGAGGTCCACCTCGACCTCCGCCACGTACGCCGCCCAACCGTAGGCCGCGTAGGCCGCGCCGCGGTAGGTCTTGTCGTCCCACACGATGCCCGCGGGCGGCTTGTACTGGCTGAACGTGCGCAGCTCCCCGAAGCGCTCGAGGTAGCTGTCGACCGCCGCCGCGAGCTGCTCCGGCGTGTGCTCCTCCCCGAGGAGCCCCGCCTTCCGGAGCGTCGTCACGACCGCCCCCGCCGCGTCCTGCACGAGCTTCCCGACCACCATGCAGGTGCGCGACGCGACCGTCGGCCCGCTGTTCGGCACGCGCCCGGTGTCGGGCGCCGCGACCTCCACCCACTCGTACGGCACCCCGAGCGCGTCCGAGGCGATCTGCGAGAAGATGGTGTTCGTCCCCTGGCCGATCTCCGTGCTCGCCGCGAGCACGCGCGCGCGGCCCCCGCGGAGGGCCTCCACCCCGACGACCGAGGCCAGATGGACCTCGCCGGACCCCGTGAAGCCGCCGCCGTGGTAGAACGTGGCGACGCCGATGCCCTTCCGCGTGTGCGAGGCCGGGTCCGCGTTGTGCTTCGCGAACGCCGCCCGCTTCGCCTCGAAGTCGCTCGCCTCGAGCGCCTGGTCGAGGAGCGCCGGGAAGTCGATCTGGTCCTCGACGACCTGGCTCGTGGCGGTGAGATCCCCCGGCCCGAGCAGGTTCTTCCGGCGGATGGCGACCGACGAGAGCCCCACCGCCTCTGCGACCCGCTCCATGTGCCGCTCGTACGCGAAGCACGACTGCGGCGCGCCGAACCCACGGAACGCCCCGTGCGGCGGGTGGTTCGTCGCCACCGCGCGCGCGTGGATCCGCGAGTTGGGGCACCGATAGGGCCCGGCCGCGTGGATGGCGCCGCGCGACAGCACGACCGCCGAGAGCGTCGCGTAGGCGCCGCCGTCGATGTCGAACACCACGTCCATCGCGACGAGCTCGCCGTCGGGCTTCACGGCCGTCCGGATGCGCGTCCGCGACGGGTGGCGCTTCGTCGTCGCGACCATGTCCTCCGCGCGGTCGTAGATGACCTTCACCGGCACGCCGCCCGCCTTCCACGACAGGAGCGCCGCGTGCCCGGCGATGAGCGAGGGGTACTCCTCCTTCCCGCCGAAGCCGCCGCCGGTCACCGCCTGGATGACGCGCACCTCGCCGTCGCCGAGCCCGAAGAGCGGCTTCAGCGCCTTGTGCACGTAGTACGGGCACTGGAGCGAGCCCCAGACGGTCACCCCCTTCCCGGGCGCGGCCACCGCGATCATCCCCATCGCCTCGAGGTAGAGCTGCTCCTGCGCGCCCGTCTCGTACTCCCCCTCGACCACGACGAGCCCCGGCTCCGCGAAGGCGGCGTCGACGTCGCCCTTCTCGATGAGGAAGCGCTTGAGGACGTTGTCGTCCTTGAAGAGGCGCACGTCGGCGGCGAGGCCGTCGTCGATGGAGAAGATGGCCGGGAGCTCCTCCACCTCGATGTGCACGTGCTTCGCGGCCTCGATCACGAGGTCGCGATCGGCGTGCGCGAGGAGCACCACCGGCTCCTCCGGGTGCTTGATGAGGTCCGCCGCGAGGAACGGCTGATCCTCCTCGATCATCGTGACCATGTTGCGGCCGGGGATGTCCGCCGCCGTGACCACGACGATCTCGTCCCACGGGAACCCGGGGTCGAAGCGGATGCCGGTGATCCGCCCGTGCGCGACCCGGCTCCGGACGGTGACCCCGTGGATCATGCCGTCCATGACGAGGTCGTCGACGTAGCGCGCCGCCCCCGTGACCTTGTCCACGCCTTCCTTCCGGGGCGCGCTCGTTCCGACGGTCCTGCCCACGTTCCAGCCTCCGCGACCCGGGGTCGACGCGCCCGCCACCGAGCAGCGCGGGTGCACCGTCCACGGGTAGCGAACGGACCCGCCGCTGTCAACGCGCGTCAGCGCCGTCAGCGCTGCGGCACCGCGGCGAGGTGGAGCGCCGGCTCGGCTGCCGAGAGCGGGAGGTACGTCACGAGCACGCGGCGCCGCGCCGCGTCGAGCCAGATCCGGGCCGAGTTGCCGGTCACGAGCAGCGTCTCGGCGCCCGTCGCGCCGTCGACCACGAGGACGTCCTGGTTCACGGTCTTCGCCGTCACGACGAACGCGTCGCCCGCGGCCCCCGCGGACACGTTGCCCCCCGCGCGGCTCCAGACCTCGCGTCCGGCTGGTGACCGGACGAACGTCCCGGCCGGCCCGAACGAGCCCGTCACGGGGTCCACCCCGTCGCCGCCGTACCCGAAGGTCGCGCCGCTCTCCGCGACCTGGTTCGGGCCCGACGTGCCCATCGCCTCGACCGCGGGCCCGACCGCGCCGCCGCGCCAGATGGAGGTCACCGGCCGGATGCCGTCGCTCTGCCACGTCACGGCGACCGTCCCGCCGCCCGGGCTCCGGATCCAGCGCAGCGGCCTCGAGACCACGGGCGCCACGGCGCCCGACTCGAGATCGAGCACAACGAGCGCCGGCGCGCCGTCCAACCGGGCCCTCGCGAGCACCTTCCCGCCGCCGAGGAGGGTCGGCTCCGAGCCGTCCGCGAGCGTCCCCGTCGCCCCGCTCGGCGCCACCCAGCCGAGCGCGTAAGGCGCCTCGGCCGCCGCGACGAAGCCCGGCGTCCCCTCGAGGACCACCACGTCCGACACGTCGCCCGCGACCTCCGCAGGCGCCGCCTCCGGCGCGAGCCGGTCGTACGCGCGGACCGGCCCCTCGCCGACCGGCTCCGTGTCGGGGAAGCGCTCCTTCACCCGCTGCGCGGCGATCCACCGCCCCGCCCCGCCGAGCGTGGCGCGGTCGCGGACGCGGAGCCCGTCCTCCTCCCGCCAGCCGGTCGCGACACCCGGCCACGTCGTCAGCGTGCCCGCCGCGACGTCCCAGACGGCGAGCCCGTCGTCGCGCGGAGCCGCGAGGACCGCGCCGCGCGACACGACCTCACGGCAGTCGACCACGGCGCCGAGCTCGTGCCCGCCTTCGTCGTCGAGCCGCGTCAGCGCGCCCGCGACGGCCCCCGGCGGCGCGCTGCAGAGCCAGGCGCCCGCGACCCCGTCGCCGTCGAGCCAGCCGAGGGTCGTGAGGCTCGGGACGGCGACCGGCGGGGCGCTCCGCGGGCCGTCGGCCGCGACGGTGACGAGCGTCGCCACCGCCGAGCCGTCGTCCGACTGCGTGACGACGAGGAACGCGTCGCGCGAGCTCGCCCAGAAGATCGCGTCGCCGATCCCGCCGCCCGGCAGCGCGACGCCGCCGAGCGCGACGCCGCTCGGATCGAGGAGCTCGAGCCGCTCCGCGCTGCCGCCGCCGCTCGCGACCGGCGTATACGCCACGTGGCCACACGGGCCGATCACCGCCGTCGCGACGTTGTACAGCGTGACCGGCGCGGGAGGGAGCGCCGCCTCCGCGCACGGTAGCGCCGGATACGCGAGGTCGAGCGCCTCGGCCTCCGCGTCCGCCGCGTCGTCGGTCGCGTCGCGGGTGTCCATCGCGACGGCGTCGTCGCCGGCGATGTCCTCGCCGGTATCCGCGCCGCCGGCGCCGTCGGAGCCGAGGCAGCCGCCGAGGACGAGGGCCACGATGAGGGCGGAGACGAGCGCGCGGTCCATGGGTGACTCCGATGACGCCTTGGCAGCGACGAGGCGACCGAAGCAAGAGACGCGCCGACGCCCGGCCCGCCTCCCGCGCGGCCCCCGCCGGCGCCCGACCGTCAAGCCGCTCACCGGGCGCGACTACCGACTATACACCCCCGCGGGGTCAGCGCGCGATGAGCAGGACCACGCTGTGGTCGCGCACGAAGTAGCTCTTGTCGCGGAAGGGGGCCTCCTCGCCGACGGGGCGCGCGTCCTCGGGCGGCTCGCGCCCCGTGTCCACCGCGCGCCACCACGCCTGCCCCTCGGGCGGCGCCGGCACCGCGAACCGCATGTCGTCGTCGTGGGCGTTCACCATGACGTGGAGCGCCTCCCCGCCGTCCCCCGAGAGCGTGTACGCGAGCGTCCGCGCGGCGCGGCCCCAGTCGGGCGCGCCGAGCTTCACCCCGTGCCACGTGACCAGCGTCCGCCCCGACGAGAGCGGCGGCGGCACGTCCGAGCCGATGGCGTAGCGGCGCGGGCGGAGGTGCGCGTGCGCCTGTCGCCGCGCGATGAGGAGGCGCGCGAAGCGCAGGAGGTCGGCGTTCTCGCCGACGAGGCGCCAGTCGAGCCAGGAGATGTCGTTGTCCTGGCAATAGGCGTTGTTGTTGCCGCGCTGCGTGCGCCCGACCTCGTCGCCCATGAGCAGCATGGGCGTCCCGTGGGCGAGGAGCGTCAACGCCAGCAGGTTCCGCTGCTGCCGGCGACGCATCGCGATGATGGCCGGGTCGTCCGTCGCCCCCTCGTGGCCGTAGCCGCTCGAGAAGTTCTCGTCCATCCCGTCGCGGTTGTTCTCGCCGTTCTCGTGGTTGTGCTTCGCCGCGAACGACACGAGGTCGCGCAGCGTGAAGCCGTCGTGGCAGGTGACGTAGTTGATGCTCTGATGCGGCTCGCGCCCGCGCGGCTCGTAGAGGTCGGCCGAGCCGAGGAGCCTCGCCGCGAGCGCCCCCGCGAGCCCGTGGTCGCCGCGGACGAAGCGCCGCACGTCGTCGCGGAAGCGCCCGTTCCACTCGGACCAGCGCTCCCCCGGGAAGCTCCCGACCTGGTAGAGCCCCGCCGCGTCCCAGGCCTCCGCGATGAGCTTCGTGCGCATGAGCGCCGGGTCGGTCTCGATGGCCCAGAGGAGCGGCGGGTCGCGCATCGGGCGGCCGCGCTCGTCGCGCACGAGCGCCGAGGCGAGGTCGAAGCGGAAGCCGTCGACGTGCATCGTCTCGACCCAGTAGCGGAGGCTGTCGAGGATGAGCCGCCGCACCATCGGGTGGTTCGCGTTCAGCGTGTTGCCGCAGCCGCTGAAGTCCGCGTAGCGCGAGGGGTCCTCGGGGTCGAGGATGTAGTAGACGGCGTTGTCGAAGCCCCGCAGGGACACCGTGGGGCCGTCGGCGCCGGCCTCGCCGGTGTGATTGTAGACGACGTCGAGGATGACCTCGAGCCCCGCGCGGTGCAGCTCGCGCACCATGTCGCGGAAGCCGGTGAGGTGGCGCATCGCGCGCCAGTCCTCGATGTAATAGCCGCGGTGGGGCGCGAAGAAGCCGAGCGGCGAGTAGCCCCAGTAGTTCGTGAGGCGCTTGTTCGTGACGGGGTCGCGGTTGTCGACCTCGTTCTCGTCGAACTGGAAGACCGGCAGGAGCTGCACGGTCGTGACGCCGAGGGCCTTCAGGTACGGGATCTTCTCGACGACGCCCGCGAAGGTGCCGGGGTGCGCGACCCCGGACGACGGGTGGCGCGTGAAGCCGCGCACGTGCATCTCGTAGATGACGCGCCGGCTCGCCGGCACGCGCGGCGGCTCGACGCCGTCCCAGTCGAAGTCGGCGTGGTCGGTGACGAGCCCCTTCATGGCGCTCGCGGCGTTGTCGCCCGGCCCGCTCGCGGCGACCCGCGAGTAGGCGTCGCCGTAGACGATGGCCTTCGCGTACGGGTCGACGAGGACCTTCGTCGGGTCGAAGCGGTGGCCGCGCGCGGGGTCGCTCGGGCCGAAGACGCGGTAGCCGTAGATCTGCCCGGCGCGGGCGCCGTGGACGCGCACGTGCCAGTAGTTGAAGGTGCGGTGATGGCCCGGGTCGAGGCGGAAGGTGCGGCTCGGGTAGGCGTCGTCGACCCGGTCGAAGAAGAGGAGGTCGACGGCGGTGCCGTGCTGCGTGAAGACGCTGAAGTTGACGGCGTCGCGCTCGACGGTCGCCCCGAGCGGGAGCGGGTCGCCCGCGGTCACGCGGAAGGCGGCGGGATCGCCCGCCGTTGCGCGGTCCGCGGCGGCGCCGGCGTCGTCCGGAGGCGGTGTCGTGGCGGGGGCCCCGCGCTCGTCGTCGTGGCTGACCATCCTCGGTGACAGAGTGTCGCGCCAACCGCGGCGGAGCGCCACGCAGTTCTCGTTCCCTTCGAAAAACTATCGTGTACTATCGCGCGTCTCGTGGAGCCGGCCCGCGGCATTGCGGCGCGGACCGATCCACCCGAAACGAGAGGAACTCGAATGCGTGCCATGACTTTCATCGCCGTCGCCGTCGCGGCGAGCACCCTGCTCGCGTGCGGCAAGAAGGAAGAGGCGCCGCCCGCCGAGAGCGCGACGCCGCCGGCCGAGACGGCCGCCCCCGCCGAGACCGCCGCCCCCGAGGCCGACGCCGCCGCGGCGCCCGCCGAGCCGGCCGTCGAGGAGACCGCCGCCGCCGCGCCGGACGCCGGCGCCCCGGCCGAGCCGGTCGCCGTCGACGCCGCGAACGACCCGATGAAGCGGGCGATCGATCTCCAGCGCAAGGCGCTCGAGATCCTCAAGGAGAACAAGGACGACCCGGCGAAGGCCGCGAAGGCCATCGAGGCCTTCCACGAGGCCAACAAGGACGACATCGAGGCCCTCAAGAAGGACCTCAACGAGATGGCGAAGACCATGAAGGACAAGCCCGAGCAGGCCATCGCCTTCATGAACAAGTACAAGGACGACATCGAGGCGCTCACGAAGCTCACGATGGAGCTCGCGAACGACGCGCCGGCGCTCATGAGCTCGCCGGAGGTCGCCGCCGCGATGGCGAAGCTCGCGCCGGAGCCCAACGACGACGCCGACCCGTCCGTCGAGGAGATGCCGGCCCCGGACAAGCAGCCGGAGCCGACGCCGGAGCCGACGCCCGCCCCGTAGTCGCGGCGCGTCACGACCGAACGATGGCACCCCGGGAGCGCGAGCTCTCGGGGTGTCGTCGTTCCGGGCCTCCCCGCGGCGGCGCGCGCGGCACCTCGCGAGGGGCCACCGAGGCGGCCGCGCGCGCGTGACGCAGCGCGTCATCGCCGCTCAGCGCTGGATCTTCTGCTCCTTGATGCCGTCCGCGCGCTTGAAGTGCGCGACGATCGTCTTGCCGCCGTCCTCGAACGCGACGCGCTCGGGGTCGGGGAAGGCGCCGTCCGCCTCGTTCGCCGGCACGACGCCCGGCTCCTGCGCGATGAGGACGCCCTGGCCGAACTCGCCGATCTCGAAGACGGCGTCGTTCGCGCCGACCCCGCGCACGACGAGCGTCCCGTCGGGGCCGTAGGCGGGCGCGGTGAAGTCGTCCCAGTGCTTCACCTTGCCCGTGCGGAGCGTCGCGACCCAGAGCCCCTCGCGCCCGATGGCGATGACGCCACCCGTGCCGTTCGGCGCGACGAGGAGCTTGCCGTCGCGCGCGTCCTCCGTGATCGGGATCCGCGCGCCGTCCGCGTCCACCAGCGTCAGCCGCGCCTGGCAGTATGCCTCGCACGTGCGGACCGCCTTGAAGAGCGCCACGCCGTTCGGGAGCCGCACGAGGCGCGCCTCCGTCACGACCGCGTCGTTCGGCACCACGCCGACCTCGCCCTCGGCCACGATGTGCGCCTCGGCGCGCCCCGCGCCGACCTCGGCGAACTCCTCCTGGAAGCGCACGCGCGCGCCGTCCTTGAGCGTGAGCGTCTTCCCGCTCTCGAGCGCCCGCATCTCGACGGTGCCGCCCGGCTCCGCCGTGAGGATGATCCCCTCGTTCGGCCCGAGCTCGGGGAGCCCGGCGTTCGTCGCCGGCGCGACCTCACCCTGCGGATCGGGGGCCGCCGCCGCCGACGCGCAGCCCGCGCCCAGCGCCGCACCCGCCATCAAGAGCACCGCTTTCACCTGCCGCATCGCCCCCTCCGTCGTCAG
The DNA here is from genome assembly GCA_020632715.1 of Deltaproteobacteria bacterium. GTDB lineage: Bacteria > Myxococcota_A > UBA9042 > PHBI01 > PHBI01 > JACKFA01. The sequence continues at coordinate 1,574,821 of JACKFA010000001.1, read as the reverse complement.
CGGGGTCGCCGTCCTTTCCCCCGCCGGCGGCCCATTCAACCCGGACCCCGCGCGGAAGTGAAGAGAATCGCGTCCCGCCCGCGCTCGAAACCCGCCCCGATCCTCGCCCTTCCCTGCGGCGCCCCGCTCGGGTAGCGTCGGAGCCCGCATGTCTGTCCTCGCCGCCCTCGCCACCGGGCTCGTGATCCTCGCCGCCCCGCCGCCGACCGCCGCGGCCCCGGCCCCGGTGTCGCAGTGGGACTTCGACGGCGACCTCGCGTCGAGCAACGGCGCCGAGGCGATCGAGGCGCGCAGCCACTACCTCGGCGGCAAGCCCGACGTCCGCTTCGACGACGACACCATCGGCGGCGCGCCCGCGCGCGTGGCCTACGTGACGAAGGGCTCGGCGCTCGGCGTGCGCCACGGCCTCGGCGGGAACGCCGGCGGCGTCTTCCTGAACGCCTACACGCTCGTGATCGACCTCAAGCTCGACGCGCGCGCGCCGCGGCAGTGGGCGGCCATCCTCCAGACCCACGCGCAGAACGTGAACGACGCCGAGTGGGCCGTCGACCGCGAGCTCGGCCTCGGCGGCCGCGAGCGCTACGGCGGGCGCGTCGAGTACGGCCGCTGGTACCGCCTGGCGCTCGTCGTCGACCCGGCGAGCGGCCTCGTGTCGAGCTACATCGACGGCGTGCTCGCCGTCGCCGCGAAGCGCGCCGTCCTCGACGGGCGCTACTCCCTCGAGCCCATCGCCCTCCTCTTCGCCGACGACGACCACCAGACCACCGGCGTCTGGGTCAACAGCCTCCAGATCCGCGCCGAGGCCCTCTCCGCCGCCGCCATCGCCGCCCTCGGCGGCCCGACCGCCGACGGCGTCCCCCGCCCCGAGGCGCCCACCCTCGCCGTGACCGCGCCGAAGGCCGGCGCGCGCGTCGCCCCGGGGTCGACCCTCACCATCGCGTGGACCGCCGACAACCCGCAGGGGCGCGTCGAGATCGACCTCCTCGACAACGACAAGCGCGTGGCCGAGCTCACCCGCGCCCCGGCCCACCTCGGCCGCTTCACGTGGCGCGTGCCGCTCGGGCTCGGCGCGAGCGACGCCTACCAGGTGCGGGTCTATTGGCGCGGCGCGCGCGGCGAGACGCGGGCGCTCTCACCGCGCTTCGGCATCGCCGCGAGCGCGTCCGCGGCGGGGTCGTTCGGCGAGAACCTCGTCGTCAACGGCGCCTTCGACAAGGGCCTCAACGGCTGGAAGATCGTGCGCGGCGCGGCCCGCCTCGGCCCCGGCGACAGCGGCCAGGGCGTCGCGGGCGTCGACCGCGACTACGACGTGCAGCAGACCATCGACCTCGGCGCGCGCGGCTTCTCCGACGCGACCCTCGACGCCGGCGTCGTCATGGACGCGTCGGCGCGCCTCAAAGCCCACGAGGAGGCCGGCAAGTTCGACGACCACGGCTACCTGCGCGTCTCCTTCCGCGACGCCGGCGGGCGCGAGCTCGGCTCGGCGCGCACGATGCCCGGCGCGGACGACCACTGGCGCGACCGCGCCGTCAGGACGCTGGTCCCGCCGGGGACGCGCGCGCTCCGCGTCGAGCTCATCGGGCTCGCGCGGCGCGGGAACGGCAACGACACCGCCGCGGACAACGTCGTCGTGAAGCTCCTCGCCTCGTGGCCGCAGGCCGAGGCGCGCGTCACGAAGGAGCCGCTCCTCTTCGGGCCGGGCATCGAGTCCGCGGTCGTCCTCTGGGAGACGAACGGCGCCGAGGTCGAGCACCGGGTGCGTTGGCGGAAGGTCGGCGCGAAGCGGTGGCGCCCGTCGCTCCCGGTCGAGGCGACGGCGGTCGACGCGACGCACCTCGTGCTGAAGGCGCGCCTCGCGCCGCTCGAGCGCGACGCGCACTACGAGTACGTCGTCGAGAGCGGCGGCGCCTCGACGCCCGTGCACACGTTCAAGAGCGCGGCGAAGGTCGCCGCGGACTACCGCGTCACCTGGGTCGCCGACAACCAGAACGGTTACGAGACGTTCCGGCGCATCATCGGGCGCCTCGACGACGCGAAGCCGGACCTCGCGATCTTCCCCGGCGACATCGTGCAGCACGGGATGATCCTGCGGGAGTGGCAGGAGCAGTGGTTCGGGCCGCTCTCGGAGCGCTCCTTCGGCGCGGAGACGCCCATCGTCTTCGCGCGCGGCAACCACGACGGCGAGCACGTGTTCTCCTACGCCTTCAGCGCGCTCCCCGGGAACGGCTCGTGGTTCGCCTTCACCTACGGGCGCGTGCGCTACATCGTGCTCGACACGGAGGCCGCCCCGGCGGCGGCGCCGCGCCAGCACCGCTGGCTTCAGCGCGAGCTCGCGAGCCCGGCGTCGAAGCGCGCGACGTTCCGCGTGGTGGTGCTGCACAAGCCGCCGTACTCGAACCTCTGGGACCGCCCCGTGTACGACGGGCAGAGCTGGGTGCGGCAGCAGTGGGTGCCGCTCTTCGAGCAGAAAGGGGTCGATCTGGTCGTCGCGGGGCACGCGCACGGCTACCAGCGCTTCGAGAACGACGGCGTCACCTACCTCGTCGTGGGCGGCGGCGGCGGCACGCTCGACACGGTGAAGAGCGGCAACTGGGCGATGGCGAAGTTCGCGGGCGTGCATCACTACGCGATCATGGACGTCGTGGGGGACGAGCTCCGCTGGGACGTGCGCAACGAGGACGGCTCCCCGCTCGACAGCTTCGTCGTGCGCCCGCGCGCGGCGCGCGCGGTGACGAGCGCCGCGCCCTGATTACTTGCGGCGCGCGAGCAGCTGGAGCCGTTCACCGCCGGCCTCCTCACCGCCTGCCGTCGTCGTCGATGCTCGGCGCACCTACGGGTGCCCGGGGGCTGCGCCCCCGCGCCCCGCGGGGAGCCTTGGCAGACGGCGAGGATGCTCGACGGCGACCGGGCTCCAGCCACTTGCGCACCGTAATGAGCGCTCCTCCGGCGCCTGCGCGGCGTCTGGTCACCGGCTGCGCACCCCGTGGGTAGGTCTGCTCATTCTCGCGCGCCGCGCCGGGCCCGACTTGGACCAGGCCGCTTCCCGTCGTCTCCTCGCAGGCACGAGGAAAACCAGACGGCGCGACGCGGCCGCGTGCCAGGCGGCAGCGACGCGGCGCGCCCCGAACGAGCGACAGGAGATCGGCATGAACGGAGCCTACGTCCAGCGACGAGCCGCCGGTGGCAGCGCGGCCCACGCCGTGGAGAGCGCGAGCGGGAGCGGCAGCGCGGTCCAGCGGAGCGCGCTCCGAGGGATGTCCTTCGCCGAGGGGGCGGCCGCCCTCTCCCCCGTCCAGAAGAAGGACGCCGGCACGCAGAACCGGAGCCCGGAGGAGTTCGCGGACGCCGTCGTGCATCAGATGGAGCACGCGGTCGGCCACCTCTCCGGAAACCAGCTCACGAACCTGCGGAGGGACGCCATCGCCGCCAAGAAGGCCGATCCGGCCGCCGACGTCGTCAAGTTCGTCCTCGAGCGGAAGGAGCACTACATGGCGAAGAAGTAGCGCGCCGCCCGGGCGACGGCCGCTCCGGCTCCGGGGGACCGAGGCCCGATCGCTATGACGTAAGCCTCGGACCCCCTGCGCCTCCGCGGCCCTCGCGCGCCGACGCGCTCCGCGCGCCGGCGGCGACGGCCGCTACGGCTCCGGGGGCCCGAGGCCCGATCGCGATTACTTCGTATACCCCAGCGACCGCAGGACCTCGCGCACGTCCTCGCTCATGTTCGCGTCGTCGCCCTCGCCCTCGCCGAGGCCCTCCGGCGAGTCGGCGAGCGCGGCGCGCCCTGGCAGATCGCGCCACAGGTACACGCCCGCGTCGCCCGAGACCGTGTGCGGCGCCTGCGCCCCCGCCGCGAGCCGCAGGTGCTCGACCTGCGCGAGCGTCTCCCCCGGCTTCAGGAGCCGGAGCCCGTACGGCCCGAGCCGCAGCCGATCCGGCGCGAACGGCGCCCCGTCGAGCGTCATCGCCATCTCGAGCGGCGCGCTCCACGGCGTCACCGCGAACCGCGCCTCCACCGCCTCCTCGCGCGCCACCAGCCGGACCACCACGCTCGTGGCGCTCTTCGCGTCACACGACACCCCCGCGAGCCCGCCGTCCACCAGCGCCCCGCACGCGATGTGCGCCCCCACCGGCACCGTCAGCGTCGCCACGAGCTCGCGCTCCGCGCCCGGCTCGAGCCGCAGCACGTTCGTCGCCCGGTCCCCGCTCGCCACCGGCGCCGGCGCCGGCGCCGTCGGCGGCACCTCCATGTCCGGCTCCGTCGGCTCCATCGCCTCCCCCGGCTTCACCGGCAGCTGCTCCGGACCGCGCGGGTCGACCGCCGCCGCCACCGCCGGCGGGGCCGTCCCCTCCGCGCGCGCCCGCAGCACGTCGCGGTAGCGCTTGAGCTCCGCCTCCATCGTGTCGAGCCGCGGATCCCCCTTCGCCGCCAGGTTCTCCTTCTCGTCCGGGTCCACCGCGTGGTCGAAGAGCTCGACGAGCGGCATCCCCGGCCCGCGCGCCCGCGTCTTCACGTCGTCCTCGCTGTTGTGGACGATGATCTTCAGGTCCCCGAGCCGCAGCGCGCTCGCGTAGCGCCCCTCGAAGTACGCCGCGTGCGGCGCGATCGGCCGCCCCTCGAGCGCCGCGCGCAGGCTCTCGCCCGTCTGCCCCGTCGCCGGCGGGAGCCCGAGCACGTCGAGGATGGTCGGCGGCATGTCCACCTGCGACACGATCGACGTCACCACGTTCCCGGCCGCGACCGTCCCCGGCATCACCCACCCGAACGGGACGTGCGTCTCCTCGTCGTAGAGCGTGAGCCCGTGGTTGTACTCGCACCGCATCTCGAGCTTCTCCGAGTTGCAGGCGTGGTGCGAGTACATGACCTCCCCGTGGTCCGCCGTCACGATGACGAGCGTCTTGTCGAGGAGCCCGGTCGCCTCGAGGTGATCGAAGACCGTCTGCACGTGGTGGTCGATGTACGCGAGCTCGCCGAGGTACTTCCGCGAGATCCCGTCCTTGGGCTTGTCGCCGAGCTGGTCCGCCACCGCCGACGCGAACGGCTCCGGCGGGTCGTAGGGCGTGTGCGCCGAGGTGTAGTCGAGCATCACGAACCAGCGCGAGTCGCGGAAGCGGTCGATGAAGCGCACCATCTCGTCCGTCATCGCCGGCGTGTCCTCGGGCGCCGTCCGGAAGTCGACGATGCGGTCCCAGCCGTGGTCGAAGCCGATGGGCCCCGAGTCCCAGAGGAAGTGGTTCTGCCCGATGTGCGCCTCGCGGTAGCCGTGCGCGGCGAGGATCCGCGTCAGGATCGGCGGGTTCCGGTCGTAGAAGGCGCGCTTGCGCACCTCGGCGAGCGTCCACGAGCGCGAGTGGAAGCCGCCGACCGACGGCGCCTGCGCGACCAGCATCCCGAGCGTCGACGGGCGCGTCTGGTTCGCGACCGAGAAGGCGTTCGTGAAGGTCGTCCCGCGCGCGAAGAAGCGGTCGAGGTTCGGCGTGACCGACGTGATGTCCTCGCGCCGCCCCGCCCCGACGACGTCGCTCCGGACGGCGTCCATGACGATGATGAGCACGTTCGTGCCGGCGCCCACGGCGTCGCCGGCGAGCGGGAGCCCCGTCAGCACCGGCTCGGCCCACGCCACGAGCGGCCCCGGCTCGACCGACTCGAACGACACCGTCACCGTGGCCGGCGCGCCGCCCTGGAGCGGCAGATCCATGACGACCTCGGGCCAGCGCGGATCGTCGCGCTCGGGCGGCGTGAGCACCGTGCTGCGCTCGCTCCTCTTGCCGAGCTGCTCCGTCGTCACCCGCAGCGTGACCGGCCCGCGCCCGCCGCACGGGAACACCTGGTAGCCGAACTCGAGCCGCGGCGACGCGCCCGGCGTGACCGCGTAGGTCAGGCGCTGCGGCGCGCGCACGACGAGCGTGTCCCGCATGTCGACGCGCCCGGGGCCGCCGCCCGCCGTCGTGAGCCGCAGGTGGTGCGAGCGGATCTGCGGCGGCAGCGTCGAGTAGCGGTTCACGAACGGGTCGTGCGGCGACGAGCGCAGGCAGTCCGGGATGGCCTTCTGGAACGGCGGCTCCGCCTCGGCCTCGCCCGCCGCCTCGGCGAGGGAGCTCGTGATCCGCCGGAGCGGCGCCTGATCCGCGCGCGCCGGGGCGGGCGCCGCGCTCGCGCCCGTCGCGGACAGCGCCGCGAGCGGCGTCGGCGCGGGTGACGGCGGCGGCGCCTGCTCCCGCGGCGGCGCGTGGGCCGGCGGCGGTGCCGCGGCCTCCACGGCCGGGCCCAGCGCCACGGCGGCGACCAGCGCCACCATGACGCGCCGCGTCATGACCGCGAGGCGCGTCACGGGCGGGCCTCCCCGACCGAGGTCCCGAGCGGCGTCCGCGGCACGACGAAGTCGCCGAGGCGCACGACCTCCGGGTCGTCGAGCATCCAGTCGTAGAGCTTCTCCTGCATCGCGCGGAAGCGCTCCGGCTCGCTCGCGACGAGGTTCTCGCGGTCCCCCGGGTCGCGCGCCTCGTCGTAGAGCTCCCAGCGGACCCCGTCGCGCGTCGGCACGTAGACGAGCTTCCAGTCGCCGTCGATGTACGCGCGCTGCTTCGCCGTGATGGCCGTGTCCTCGAACGCCGGGTCGAGGTAGATGGACCACGTCTCCGGATCGTACTTGAACGCGGAGAAGCCGTGGGCGAACTGGATCCGATCGTCGACGCGGTGCGTCTCGGGCGGGAAGAAGACGAGCCCCGTCTCGGCGAAGACGGGGCGCTTCTCCGGGGGCTTCGTGCCCGTGATGACCGCGCTCTGGTCGACGCCGTCGATGTCCGGCGGCGGGACGAGCCCGGCGCGCGCGAGCAGCGTGGGCGCCACGTCCACGAGCGGCGTCGGCGTCGGGATCCGGGCGCCCGCGTTCGGCATCCCCGGCCACGAGAAGACGAGCGGCACGTGGAGCGTGCTGCGCCCGTACAGGTGGTCGCCGTGGCCGACGCCGAGGTCGTTCTCGTAGAGGATCTCGCCGTGGTCGGCGGTCACGACCACGATGGTGTCGGACAGACGGCCGCGCTCCTCGAGCGCGTCGAGCAGCTCGCCGATCGCCGCGTCCGACGACGCGATGGCGCCCTCGTAGAGCCCCCGGATGTGGTCCTCCTCGAGCTTTCTGGCCTCCCCCTCGAGGGGCTGCCCCACGACCGCCTTGTGGAACCGCGAGCGGCCGCGGTACCCGGGGTCGACGTAACGGTCGTAGTATGGCGCGGCCGACGCGAACGGGAAGTGCCCGGCCGAATAGAAGACCACCAGGAAGAACGGGCGCGTGTCGGGGTCGGCGACCCAGTCGACGGCCTTCCGCGTGAGCCAGCGCGGCTCGCCGAGGCGCTCGAAGGCCTGCAGCTCCGGGAACCCCTCGCCGCCGAAGACGTCGATGAGGTAAGGCAGGAGGTGCATGTGCACCTTCAGGCTCCCGAGCCGCACGTTCGAGCGCAGCGTGAACTCGGGGGCGTCGACGTGCTGGAAGCCGAAGTCGCCGCGGGTGAAGGGGTCGCCGGCGAAGTCGGAGATGACGGCCGTGCGGTAGCCGGCGCGGGCGAGGATCTTCGGGAGCGAGCCGTCGAGGGTCGGGCCGCCGACGGGCGGCGGGAACATGTGCCGGACGCCGTGGTGGTGCGGGTAGAGGCCGGTCAGGATGCTCGCCCAGGACGGGAACGTGCGGGGCATCACGCTGAAGGCGTCGTCGAAGCGGACGCCGGCGCGGGCGAGGGCGTTGATGCGCGGCGTGATGGCGGGGTCGTGGTCGAGCATGTCGTCGCGGAGCGAGTCGACGGCGAGGATGAGGATGTTCGGGCGGCTCGGGGGCGCGACGGCGGCGGTGTGGGTGAGCGCCGTGACGGCGCCGACCGCGAGGCCGAGGACCGCGGCGCTCGCGGAGGCGGTGGCGCGCGGGGCGCGGGCGCGGGCGCGGCGCGCGACGAGGACGAGCGCGAACCACGCGGTCGAGAGCGCCGTGACGACGCCGAGCGCGTCGATGAGCCAGCGCGGGAGCACGTCGACGGCGAGCCAGAAGAGGACGCCGAGGTAGAGGGAGTTGTGGACCTGCGGCTCGTAGACGGCGGGGTGGCGCGCGATCGAGCGCACGACGAACCAGCTGTGGACGACGAGGATCCCGACGAGCGTCCAGAAGAGCTGGCGCCAGCGGTGGTAGGGGCGGCGCGCGACGTGCCGCGCGAGCTCGACGTAGGCGAAGGCGCCGAGGCCGACGACCGCGCCGATGGCGAGGTAGATCGCGAGGAGCCCGAGCTGGTGCGCGACGAGCTCGTCGTGGAAGAGGGTGACGACCTTGTTGGCGAGGGCGTCGTCCTCGACGCCGAGGTACTCGGCGCGCGCGTGCGCGGCGAGGCACAGGCCGAAGAGGCCGAAGTAGGCCACGGCGCCCGGAAGCGCGCCGCCGAGCAGGGCGCGGAGCGCCATGCGCCAGGGCGTCGTCGTTTGCTGCACCCGAGCCACGCCCCGTCTCGCCCCCTTGCACATGCGTCAGGTCGTTCCCCGCCGGGTCGATCTTAAGCAGAACCGGGGGGATTCGTCACCTGCCAGCGGCGTCTCCGGTGCTCGGGACCGCGGGCGGCGAGCCCGCGGAGAGGCAGGTCGCGGCGGCGCTCACGCGGTCGGGCGGTCGAGCACGCGCGAGGCCACGCGATCCCAGGCCGGGACGCGCGCGGGATCGCGCGGGAAGGCGCGGTAGATCGCGGGGGCCAGCGCCATGCGGGCGAGCACGGGCGCGAGGCGGCGCGCGGCGCCCGGGTAGCGGGCGGCGGCGCGGGCGAGGCGCGCGAGGTGGGTGAGATCGGGGCGCGGCCAGCGCTGCGCCATGCCGGCGCGGGCGCCGTCGGGATCGAGGAGGCCGGCGGCGACGAGGGCGCCGAGGTCCTCGGGGGAGAGGGTCTCGGAGAAGCGGCGGAACACGCCGTACGCGGCGAAGAGGCCGCCCCAGGCGCGCTGCCAGCGGCGCTGGTAGCCGAGCGGGCCCTCGCCGGCGGAGAGCGCGTCCGCGAGGAGGCGCGCGCCGACGAGCTGCGCGGCGATCCCGGAGCCGTGGGCGGGGAAGACCTGGGAGCCGGCGTCGCCGAGGAGGGCGACGCGGGCGCTCGCGAGGCGGGCGTGGGGGCGCGCGAGGGGGATGGGGCGGGCGCCGCCGAAGCGGGCCGGGCCGACGAAGGGGTGGGCGGCGACGAAGTCGGCGTGGAGGCGGGCGCCGGAGGCGTGGCCGAGGGCCGGGATGGAGCCCGTCAGGATCGAGACGTCGTCGCCGTGGACGCGGACGTTGACGATGGAGTAGCCGCCGGCGACGCCGGTGAAGCAGACGGCCTCGCCCCCGGCGGCGCCGAAGCGGGCGAGGAAGGCGTTGGCGGCGTCGCGATCGGCGAGGTCGTGGACGTACTGGGCGGCGGCGCAGATGTCGGCGCGCGGGATGGTCGGGCTCGGGAGGAGGCCGGCGCCGCCGAGGCCGGAGGCGTCGACGAAGGCGAGGCGGGCGCGGAAGGGGCCGGCGGTGGTGTCGAGGCGGTCGGCGCCGTCGAAGCCGGTGACGCGCGCGTCGCCGACGAACGTGGCGCCGGCGGCGGTGGCGAGGCGCTGCAGGCGGTCGGTGAGCGCCCGCATGTCGACCTCGAGGACGCCGTGGCGGTCGACGGTGAGGCGGTCGGGGCCCCAGCCGACGACGAGGTGGAAGGGAGCGCCGTCGCCGCGGAGCTCGGGGCGCACGGGGCGCGGGAGGTCCGTCTCGTCGAAGGCCCAGGCGGGGACGCCGTTGACCCAGCGCGCGCCGGCCTCGCCGAGCGGGCGGCGGTCGAGGCAGACGGTGGCGAGCCCGGCGCGGGCGCAGTGGAGGGCGGCGGCGGCTCCGGCGGTGCCGGCGCCGACGATGACGACGTCGGGGATCGCGGTCATGGCGCGTCAGGTGTACGGCAGGGCGCCCGCGAGCGCCAGCGGACGCGCGCTCAGGGCCGCGGGCGAGGTGCTTGGTGAACGACGCTCACGGCGCCTCGCAGCGCATCCCCTCGGGGTAGGCCGCCACGCGGTCCGCGAGCCCGATCATCCCCTGCCGCCCGAGCTTCCCGAGGCTCTCGACGATCCGCGCCCGGTTCACCGCGCGCGTCACGGGCCGGAACCGCGCCGTCGCGTCGCCCGCGTCGGCCGCGTCGATGTCGAGCGCCACCGCCTCCTCGTCGCAGCCGCGCGCGAGCGCCTTCAGGTCGAGCGTCTTCACCGCCGCCTCCGCCCGCGTCCGGAAGTGCACGCGCCCCCGCTTCGGCTCGTACACGATGTTCCACTGCGTCGCCGACGTCCGCACGTCGTCGAGCGTCGCCATCGCCGCCGCCACGAGCGGCCCCTTCGCCGGCGCCGCCGCCCGCCGCGCCGCCCGCACGTAGCGCGCGAGCGAGCCCGGCCCCGTCGCCGCCTCGCCGCCCGCGGCCCGCTCGAGCGCCGCCCGCGACGCCGCCGCCGTGTCGTTCGTCAGCACCGGCGCCGCGAGCGCCGCCCCCTCCGTGACGACGAGCTTCCGGTCGAGCACCTCGAGCGCCGCGCACGCCCCGGCCGCGTCGCACACGAGCCAGTGCACTGCCCCGTACACCGGCGCCACGCGCACCTCGCGCGCGTGCCGGACGACCTCCGCCGTGGTCGCGAAGCGATCGAGCTGCATCTGGATCCACTGGAGCTCGTTCACGGCCGGCCGCTCGTCGCGCAGCTCCCAGGCCGTCTCCTGGAGCCACATCACCTCGACCACGAGCCCCGCCTCGTTCATCCCGCCGTTCGGGAGCTCGCGCCCGTACTGGTTGAACGTGACGCTCGCGTACTTGGCCGTCCACGTCGCGGGCTCGTCCCGCGGATCCATCACGAGCGCCGTCTTCGCGAGCCCGCGCGGGTTCGCGACCACGAGCCCGCCGCCGTCGCTCCAGTCGTAGCTCTTGCCGACGACCACGTCGCCACCGCGCTCCATGCGGAAGGTCGTGCACGCCGACGCCGTCGCGTCCGCGCCGAGCGCCGCCACCACCGCCACGATCCCGATCACCGCTCGCTTCACGTTCACGTCTCCTCCTCCCGCGCCGCCCGGTACGCCGCCGGCGTGTTGAGGTTCAGCTCCTCGCCGCCGACCTCGACGACCACCCCGCCGCGCGCGCGGGCGTCGCGTACGATCCCGCGGAGCCCCTCGTCGTGCTCACCGGCCCGCCGCAGCGCCGTCACGGCGCCGACCCCGAGCAACACCGGGTGACCGCGCCGCCCTCCCCGGATGGGCTCGACGACGGCGTGCTCCCCAGGCCGGTACGCCGCGACGAGCGCGCGCACGACGGCCTCGTCGAGCGGCTGGTCCACCGCCGCCACGAGCACCCCGGCGGCGTCGTCCGGCAGCGCCCGCGCCCCCGCCTCGAGGCTCGTCGAGCGCCCCTCGGCCCAGCGCGCGTTCTCGACCCAGCGCGCCCCCGCCGGCAGCGCCGCGGCGGCCTCGATCGCGGCCGCGTCGTGCCCGACCACGACCACCACGTCCCGAAACCCGCGCAGCGCCTCGCACTGGTGCACGACCAGCGGCCGCCCGCCCCAGGCGAGCAGCGCCTTCGCCTCTCCCATCCGCGACGATCGGCCCGCGGCCGTGATCAGCGCGACGAGCTCGTCTTCTCGAGGGTCGATAGCATCCTCTCCGCCGACACGCGCATCGGCGCCGCGTCGTGTCCGTAGCGGTGCGCCTGGAGCTCGCTCGCGATGCTGAGCGCCACCGCCTCCGGCGTGCGCCCGCCGAGGTCGAGCCCGATCGGCGCGTGGAAGCGCGGGAGCAGCGCCTCGAGGTCGACCTCGCCCGAGTCGGCGAGGTGCTTGCCGATCTGGATCGCCTTCCGCTTCGACGCGACCACCCCGATGTACGGCGCGTCCGTCTTCGACGCCGCGATGATGGCCGCCGTGTCGCGGTCGCGCGTCGCCACGACCACGTAGGTCCGCCGGTCGACCCCGAGCGACGCCATGGCGTCCTCCGGCCGCGCCACGACCACCCGCGCGCCCGGGTACGCCGCCTCGTTGGCCCACTCCGCGCGGTCGTCGACCACCGTCACCCGGAACCCGAGCCCGAGCGCGAGCGGGGCGAGGCACTTGTTGATGTGCCCGGCGCCGCACAGGAGGAGCCGCGGCTCGGGGACGTAGACGTGCACGAACACGTCGACCGACCCGCCGCACATCATGCCGATGCCGCCGGCCTCCTTCTCGGTGAGCTTCGCCGTGACGAGGCGCGACTTGCCCTCCTCGATGGCCTCGCCCGCCGCGATGAGCGTCTGCAGCTCGATGCCGCCGCCGCCGACCGTGCCGCCGAGGAGCGCCCCGCCGTGCCCGACGAGCATGAGCGCGCCGACCTCGTTCGGGATCGACCCCGTCGCGCGCACGATCTGCGCCGTCGCGCAGGGCGTCCCGGCCTCGACGAGCTCGGCGAGCGCCCGATGGAGCGCCGCGTCACTCACGGTCGCGCCCCTCGTCCTCCCACCACACGATCGTCTCCTTGAGGCCCACGTCGAGCGTCGTCCGCGCGCGGAAGCCGAACTTCGACAGCGCCCGCTCCGTCGACAGGCAGCGCCGCGGCTGCCCGTTCGGCTTCGACGTGTCCCAGCGGATCTCGCCCCCGAAGTGCGTGAGCTCGCGGATGAGCTCGGCGAGCTCGCTGATGGCGATCTCCTGCCCCGTGCCGAGGTTGACCGGCTCGGGGTCGTCGTAGCGCTCGGTCGCGAGGACGATGCCCTCGGCGGCGTCGCGCGCGTGCAGGAACTCGCGCGTCGGCGTCCCGTCGCCCCAGAGGGTCACGTGGTCCGCGCCCGCCTGCCGCGCGTCGATGAACTTCCGGATCATCGCCGGGATCACGTGCGACGACGCCGGGTCGAAGTTGTCCTTAGGGCCGTAGAGGTTCACCGGCAGGAGGTAGATCGCGTTCATCCCGTACTGCTGCCGGTACGCCTGCGACATCACGAGGAGCGCCTTCTTCGCGATGCCGTAGGGGGCGTTCGTCTCCTCGGGGTAGCCGCTCCAGAGGTCGTCCTCGCGGAACGGCACGGTCGCGTGCTTCGGGTAGGCGCAGATCGTGCCGGCCGTGACGACCTTCTCGACGCCCGCCCGCCGCGCCTGCTCGATGACCTCGACCCCCATCACGAGGTTCTCGTAGAAGAAGGACCCCGGGTTCTCGCGGTTCGCGCCGATGCCGCCGACGACGGCCGCGAGGTGGATGACGATGTCGGGGCGCGCGACCTCGTAGAGGCGCCGCACCTCGCTCCGCTCGCGCAGATCGAAGTCCTTCGAGCGCGCGACGAACACGCGCTCGCAGCCGCGCCGGTGGAGCCGCTCCACGACGTAGCCGCCGAGGAAACCGCCGCCGCCGGTGACGCAGACCCGCTTCTGCGAGAGGTCGATCATCGCTGGCCTCCAAGAACGGCGCGCTCCGCGCGCGCCTCGACGAGATCCGCGTCCGTCATCAGGTTCACGAGCTCCGAGAACGTCGTCTGCGGCGCCCAGCCGAGCTCGCGCCGGGCGAGGCTCGCGTCGCCGAGCAGGAGGTCGACCTCCGTCGGCCGGAAGTAGGCGGGATCGACCTCGACGAGCACCCGCCCGTCCGCGACGCTGATCCCGCGCTCGTCCACGCCCTCCCCCTCCCACCGGAGCGGGAGCCCGACGCGCGCGAACGCGTGCGCGCACAGCTCCCGCACCGTGTGCGTCTCGCCGGTCGCGATGACGAAGTCGCGCGGCGTGTCCTGCTGCAGCATGCGCCACATCGCGTCCACGTACTCGGGCGCGTAGCCCCAGTCGCGCCGGGCGTCGAGGTTGCCGAGGTAGAGCCGCTCGTCGAGCCCCTGCGCGATGCGCGCCGCCGCCCGCGTGACCTTCTTCGTGACGAACGTCTTCCCGCGCCGCGGGCTCTCGTGGTTGAAGAGGATCCCGTTGCACGCGTAGAGGCCGTACGCCTCGCGGTAGTTCACCACCGTCCAGTACGCGAAGAGCTTCGCGACGGCGTACGGCGAGCGCGGGTAGAACGGGGTCTTCTCGGTCTGCGGCGTCTCCTGCACGAGCCCGTAGAGCTCGCTCGTCGACGCCTGGTAGAAGCGCGTCCGGACGCCCGTCTCCTTGATGGCGTCGAGGAGGCGGAGCGTCCCCATGCCGCTCACCTGCGCCGTGTAGTCCGGCACCTGGAACGACACGGCGACGTGGCTCTGCGCGCCGAGGTTGTAGATCTCGTCGGGCGCGACCTTCTCGAGGAGGCGCGAGAGGTTCGAGGCGTCGGTGAGGTCGCCGTAGTGCAGGTGGAGCCGCACGTCGCGCTCGTGCGGGTCCTGGTAGATGTGCTCGATGCGCTCGGTGTTGAAGGAGCTCGAGCGGCGGATGAGCCCGTGCACCTCGTAGCCTTTGCCGAGCAGGAGCTCCGCGAGGTACGACCCGTCCTGACCGGTGATGCCGGTGACGAAAGCGACCTTCGACTTGTCCATGCGCCTCTCGTCCGCTGCGTGGTGGGCTGTCACCTGCCCTCCGGAGCGGTCCCCCTGTTAAGCCAAAGGGCCGCCGACTGCAACGTGGGTTACCTTTGCCGGCGATCTCGATCGTCACGAGGACACCGGCCGCCGCCCCGCCCTCGCCGGTCGGCGACGCTTGCCTGTCGCGAGCGCCGCGCGGTACGACGGCGGGGCGCGGCGATCCCGACCCCGCGGACGCCGCCCGCGACACGACGACGACCTTGCCCCGCACTACCCCGAAGCGCCCGCGCCTCGCGCTGATCCTCGCCGCCCTCGCCGCGCTCGCCGCCGCCTGCGGGCGCCGCGACGGCCCGCGCCCGGCCCCCGCCCCGCGCGTCGTCTCCATCGTGCCCGCCGCCACCGCGGTCGTCGTGGCGCTCGGCGAGGCCGACCACCTCGTCGGCGTCACGCGTTACGGCCACGCCCCGGGCGTGCCGGTCGTCGGCGACACGAACCCGCCCCCCGAGCGCGTCCTCGCGCAGGAGCCCGACCTCGTGCTCGTCGGGGACTACCCCTCGCAGGCCCCGACGCGCGAGAAGCTCGCCGCGCTCGGGGTCGAGACGCTCCCCCTCCCCTTCGTGACCCTCGCCGACATGCGCGCCGCCACGCTCACCCTCGGCGCGCGCCTCGGCGCGACACCCGAGGCCGAGGCGCTGGTCGCCCGCCTCGACGCGGCGCTCGCCGCCGGGCGCGCCCGGGCCACGGAGCGCGGCCCCGTCAAGGTCCTCGTCGTCTACGGCACCGAGCCGGGCTTCGTCTACACGACCGCCGGCGGCGACCACGTGAGCGAGCTCCTCGCGGCCGTCGGCGGCGTGAACGTCGTTCACGACGGCGGGCTCACGGTGCGCCTCGGGCTCGAGGCGGTGCTCGCGCGC
Organism: Deltaproteobacteria bacterium; assembly: GCA_020632715.1. Lineage (GTDB taxonomy): Bacteria > Myxococcota_A > UBA9042 > PHBI01 > PHBI01 > JACKFA01. Next base: position 1,559,453 of record JACKFA010000001.1, on the reverse strand, counting down.
GCCCCGGAGCTCGTGCTCCACGTGGCCCCCGACGCGGCCCTCCCCGACGACGCCGCCGCGCTCGCCTACTGGCGGCAGGCCCTCCCCGACCTGCCCGCCGCGAGGCGCGGGCAGGTGCGCGTCTGGCCCGACGACCACCTCGCCCAGAACGGCCCCTGGCTCGCCGACGCCGTCGCCCCGCTCGCGGCGCTCCTCGACCGCGCCGCGGCCGCCCGGTGACGGCGCGCGCCCCGCTCACCGCCCGGCGCCTCGCCGTGGCGGTCGCCGTCGCCTTCGTCGTCTTGCTCGCCGCCGTCGCGCTCGCGTTCGCCCTCGGCATGCCGGAGCTCGATCTCAAAACGGCCCTCGACGACCCGGCGAGCTGGCAGGCGCGCGCGCTCTGGTCCCTTCAGGTGCCGCGCGTCCTCCAGGGGCTCGTCGCCGGCGCCACCCTCGCCCTCTCCGGCGCGGCCCTCCAGGGGCTCCTCCGGAACGCGCTCGCCGACCCGTTCATCCTCGGCGTCTCCGGCGGCGCCGCCCTCGGCTCGACCGCCGCCGTCCTCACGGGCCTCGGCGCCGCCGTCGCCGCCCCCACCGGCGGCTTCCTCGGCGCCCTCGGCGCCCTCCTCCTCGTCACCGCCCTCGCGAGCGAGCGCGGCCGCGTCGCCCCCCTCCGCGTCCTCCTCGTCGGCGTCGTCTTCAACGCCCTCGCCGGCGCCGGCCTCATGGTGCTCCAGGCCTTCGCCGACCCGGGCGCCCTCCAGGCCGCCGTCTTCCGCCTCATGGGCTCCGTCGGCGCCGACCCGTCGCGCCCCGCCCTCCTCCCGATCCTCGCCGGCGCCTTCGCCGTCGGCCTCGCCGCCGCGCTCGCCCACGCGCGCTCCCTCGACGTCCTCGCCCTCGGCGACGACACCGCGCGCAGCCTCGGCGTCGACCCCGACCGCCTCCGCCTCCGCCTCTTCGTGCTCCTCTCGGTCCCTATCGGCGCCGTCGTCGCCGTGACCGGCCTCATCGGCTTCGTCGGCCTCATCGTGCCCCACGCCGTGCGCCTCGCCCTCGGACCCGACCACCGCGCGCTGCTCCCGATCTCGGCCCTCGTCGGCGGCGCCTTCGTCGTCGTCGCCGACGCCGTCGTCTCGGCGCTCTCCCCGGCCCTCGGAACCGAGCTCCCGGTCGGCGTCCTGACGGCGCTCGTCGGCGGCCCGCTCTTCCTCGCGCTCCTCCGCTGGCGCCCGTCGCAGGCCGAGGTCGCGACGTGACGCCGGCCGCCCCCCTCGCCGCCCGCGCGCTCTCCTTCCGCTACGCGCGCGGCCCCCTCGTCCTCGACGGGCTCGACGTCGAGGCCGCGCCGGGCTCGGTCCTCGCCGTGGTCGGCCCCAACGGCGCCGGCAAGTCCACGCTCCTCCGCCTGCTCGCCGGCCTCCTCGCCCCGACCGCCGGCGACGTCCTCCTCGGCGGCGCCCCCCTCCGCGCCCTCCCCTCCCGCGAGCGCGCGCGCCGCGTCGCGGTCGCCCTCGCCGCGCCCCCCGGCGACCTCGGCTACTCCGCGCTCGAGATAGCCCTCATGGGGCGCGTCCCGCACCTCGGCGGCCTCGCGCGCCTCGAGTCCGCCGCCGACCACGCGCTCGCCCACGCGGCGCTCTCCCGCTGCCGCGCCGGCCACCTCGCCGCCCGCCCCTTCGGCGCCCTCTCCTCGGGCGAGCGCCAGCGCGTCCTCCTCGCGCGCGCCCTCTGCCAGGACGCGCCCGCGCTCCTCCTCGACGAGCCGACGAGCCACCAGGATCCCGCCCACGCCCTCGCCATCGCCGCCCTCTGCCGCGAGCTCGCCGCCGAGGGGCGCGTCGTCGTCTGCGTCCTCCACGACCTGAACCTCGCGCTCGACGCCGCCGACCACGCGCTCGTCCTGCGCGCGGACGGCCGCGCGGCGGCCACGGGCCCCACGCGCGCGGTGCTGACCCCGGACCTCGTGACCGACGTCTACGGCGTCGCCGCCCGCCGCCTCCGCGCCGACGACGGCCGCGCCGTGCTCGTCCTGGGCCCCGGCCGCGGCGACGGCGCCGAGGGCGCCCCGTGACCGACGCCCCCCGCCTCACGCGCGCCTTCTTCGCCCGCGACGCCCTCGACGTCGCCCGCGACCTCATCGGCAAGCGCCTCCGCCACGGCCCCGTCACCGTCGAGATCACCGAGACGGAGGCCTACCGCGTCGGCGACACCGCCGCCCACAGCCGCCACGGCAAGACCGCCCGCAACGCCGCCGTCTGGGGGCCGCCAGGCGGCGCCTACGTCTACGTGTGCTACGGTATCCACCGGATGCTGAACCTCTCGACCAACGAGGACGGCGTCGGCGCCTGCGTCCTCGTGCGCGCCGCCCGCCCCGTGGCCGGCCTCGACGTCATCGCCGCCCGCCGCGGCGGCGCCCGCGGCCCGGCGCTCCTCACCGGGCCGGGCAAGGTCGCGCAGGCCCTCGCGCTCGACCTCGCCATGAACCACCACGACGTGACCGCCCCCGGCGGGCTCGAGGCCCTCGACGGCCCCGCGCCGGCCGGGCTCCTCGTCGGGCCGCGCGTCGGCATCGACTACGCCGCCCCCGCCGACCGCGACGCCCCCTGGCGCTTCGCCCTGGCCGACACCCCGTGGGTGAGCCACCGGAGGGGCCTCACCCGCGCCCCGGAGGCCGCCCCGTGACGATCGCCCCGCCCGCGCTCGCGCGCCGCACGATGTACGTCTGGGAGCACCCGGTCCTCGGGCGCTTCGACATCCGCGTCGACCTCTCGCACGGGCTCGAGCTCACGCTCGACCTCGAGGAGCAGCGCCTGAAGCTCACGGCGCCCGGCGGCGTCGAGATCCGCTGCCCGGCGACCCTCCCGGACATCGTGCTGCGCGAGGTGAGCGCGAAGTTCACGGCGAAGGAGCTCAAGATCAAGAGCATCCCGGACCTCGGGGCCTTCGAGCAGGAGCTCCTCTCCTTCCTCCTCGAGGAGACGCTGCTCTCCGGGCTCGATCCCGCCGCGCTCCTCGCCCGCGCCACCTCGAAGCGCGGCACGGTCGTCCTCTACGAGAGCAAGCTCGTGCGCGCGACGGTGCCGGTCGCCGCGCGCATCCACATGACGATGAACCGCGAGCGCGTGAAGATCGACCTCACGCCGGCCATCACCCTCGACTTCGGGCGCCTCCTCGGGAACGCCGAGATCGGCACGCTCCGCTGGTCGTTCGCGACGGCCGCGCTCTCGGTCGAGCTCTCGGGCGAGCCGAACCTCTGGGCGCGCGTCGTCGAGCTCGTGGCGCCCGCGCTCTCGAAGTCGACCTTCCGGCGGCTCCTCCCGAAGGCGATGCTCGCGGCGGGCTACGACCCCGGGAAGGACGACCTCCTCGGCACGCACCTGACGGCCATCATCGCGCGCGTGTCCGCGGGCGACCGCGCCGAGAAGGTCGAGCGGAGCGGCGAGATCGCCCCCGGGGAGCGCGTGGAGACCCGCGAGCTGCCGATCCTCGCGCCCCCGCCCGTGACGGTGCAGCGCCCGCCGCTCCGCTTCGAGGTGGAGCCCGGCGACTACCTCGAGATCGAGCGCACCGGCTGGGGGGTCTATCTGCGCACCCTCCGCGGCGTGTACCTGACCGGCGGCGGGCGCCCGTGGCTGAAGCAGTTCCGCGTGCTCTCGGCGCACTACGACGGCAACAGTGGTGCCGTCAGCGTCGAGGCCGCGCCGCTCATGGGGGACGCCGCGCGCGCCGGGCTCGCGAAGGCGCTCCGGCAGCGCTTCGTGGACCCGGTCGCCGGCTTCTTCGCGAAGCGCGCGCGCGACAGCAAGGGGCGCGCGAAGATCCCCATCGGGCGGAAGGTCGAGCTCCGCGTGCCCGACGGCGGCTACCTCGCGCGCCTCGACGGGATGGAGCTCTCCGTGAAGGCGAACCCGCCGCTCCTCGTCGTGGCGCGCCCGCGCTTCGTGCGCTTCGCCGTGAAGCGCGCGCGCTACCGCTTCGCGAACCGCGAGCTCAAGGTGGACGTCGGCCCGGGCAACTGGTTCTCGTGGCTCTTCGTCGCGAAGGCGAAGGGCGAGATCCGCCGCCAGCTGGCCGCCTACATCGCGAGCATCCTCCCGCCCTCCATGCAGATGGACGGGTACGACGTCTTCCGGGACGCGAGGCAAGCGGAGACGCTCGCACGGCTCGTTCGACCCGAGGCGACCAAAGATGAATGACGTTCACTGACCTGGATTGCCGCGCTGCGCTTCGCGGCCGCCCGGGTCAGGCGAGCCGCAGGAGGATGCCCGCGATGGACTCGGAGACCGCGTTGTCGGGGTCGATGGAGCCCTGCTCGAAGTAGACCTGGGTGACGACGCCGATGACGGTCGCCACGATGACGGCGGCGACGGCGTGCAGATCGGCGTCTGCGCGGACGTGCCCCGAGGACTGGCCGATCTTCAGGAGCTTCACCGCCGCCTCGCGGTAGCGCGTGTAGAGACGCGCGTTGAGGCCGGCGGCGTGCGGGTCGACAGGGATCCGCGCCCAGAAGGAGATCAGGATCCGGGCGGCCTCGCGGTGGCGGAGGAATCCCTGAACCGTCTGCTTCACCATCGCCTGCAGCTTCTCGGGGAAGCTCGCGGAGGCGTGGATGGCCGTCTGGCTCGCGTCGTTGATCTCCGCGATGGCGCTGTCGAGCACCGCCTCGACGATCTCCGCCTTGTTCTCGAAGTGGTAGGTGATGACGCCGCGCGTGAACGACAGGCGTTCCTCGAGCGCCGCGATGGTCATCGCCTCGAGGCCACCCTCGGCGACGAGCTTCCTCGCCTCCGCGATGATCTCGGCGCGACGCCGTGAGCGTACTGTGGGGTTTTCTGCTGACATTCCCGTGGTCTCTCCTTCAGCCCGCCAGCTTGGCGGGGCTCGGGTTGCTGGAGTCGTGGTGTGGCTGGAGGGGCGCGTCCGCGGCCGCGGGGGGCGTGGCGACGCGCGCGACGATGAGGGCCGCCTCGTCGCGACCGCGGCGGAGGCTCGCCTCGGCGGCCTCGGCGCCCTCGACGGGGTAGGGCGCGGCGGCCTCGGTCGGGGCCTGGCTCAGGATGAGCGACTGCGTCGGGAAGGCGAACTCGACGCCGAGGCGGCTCGCGAGGACGAGGATGTCGAGGAGCAGCGCGTGGCGGGCGGCCTGCGCGGCGTCGAACGCGGTCGGCGTGAAGTGGACGATGAGGAGGATGTCGATGGAGTGCGCGCCGAGGCCGTCGAGGTAGACCGAGTAGCCCTCCTTGCGCGTGGTGGGGTGGCTGCGGATGAGCTCGCGGATCCCCTCGCAGAAGGCCTGCAGGCGCTCGGGGGGCGTGTCGTAGGTGACGTTCAGGAGGGTCTTGAAGCGGCGGAACGTGCGGCGGCCGAGGTTGTCGACCTTGGCGGAGATGAGGTTCGCGTTCGGGATGGTGATGAGCGTGTGGTCGTAGGTGCGGAGGCGCGTCGAGCGGAAGCCGACCTCCTCGACGACGCCCTCGGTGCTGCCGCCGATGACGACGGCGTCGCCGATCTCGAAGGGGCGGTCGAGGAGCACCGTGAGCGAGCCGAAGAAGTTCTTCACGGTGTCCTGCGCGGCGAGCGCCACGGCGAGGCCGCCGAGCCCGAGGCCCGCGAGGAGGGAGGTCGGCGAGATGCCGGCGAGGTCGGCGATGAACACGACGCCGACGCAGAAGACGACGACCTTCAGGCTCTTCTGCACGAGCGGGACGATGAGATCGTCGAAGCGCCCCTCGGTGAGCGCGGCGCGGCGCGCGAGCTCCCAGGCGACGATGTCGACGATCTTGAACGCGAAGCGCACGAAGCCGAAGGCGGCGATGAGCTGCACGACGAGGATGACGACGCCGTTCGCGTCCGGCGGGAGGCCGAGCCACGGGAGGCCGAGGGTCCAGGTGAGCGCGAGCGCCATGAGGCCGATGGGGCGGAGGGCGCGCACGACGAGCTCGCTCGGGACCGGCAGCGAGCGCTTCATGAGCCAGCGCTCGACGGGGCCGCGCAGGAGCGCGCGCACGGCGCGGGCGATGACGACCGCGAGGAAGAAGAGGACCACGAGCCCGAGCCACTGCCAGTGCTCGAAGAGGAAGCCGACCTTCTTGAGCTCGTCCGGCATGCGCTCGCGGAGCCAGAGCGACGCGGAGAGGCGCGCCGAGGAGCCCGCGACGCCGGCGACCTTCGCGTGGCTCTCGAGCTCGCGGTAGAGGTCGTCGACGCGGGCGACGGTCGCGGCGTCGAAGAGCCACTCGCCGGAGTCGGCGCGGGCGATGACGATGGCGGGGGCGCCGTCCGCGGCGCGGTAGAAGACCCAGGGGTCGCCGGCGCGGGCGTCGGGGATGTCGTCGTAGACCACGAAGCGGACGCGGTCGATGACCTCCTTCAGCTTGATGGCGAGCTCGCGGCCGGCGTCGGTGCGCCCGGCGACCGGGAGGGCGCGCAGGTCGAGGCACGCGGCGGCGCGGTCGAGCTCGGTGTCGTCGTCGTTCGCGTCGGCGGCGACGGTCGCCTCGAGGAAGGTGCGCATCGTGGCGCGCGGCGAGGCGTGCTCTTCGGGCACGGGCGCCGCGGCCGGCGGAGCCTCCGCGCCCGGGGCGGCGCCGCCGCCGGCGGTCGGCGGGAGCTGGGCGTGAGCGCCAAGATGGACCACCACGGTGGCGACGAGCGCCAGCGTGGCGGCGATGGATGTCTTTCGCATGGGGAGATGCAACGACGCCGCTTACGATTTCGCGCCGCGCCGCCCGTGGTGGATGGGGCGGGCGGCAGATCAGACTAGCGCCAAAGTTCCCCTGAACGAAAGCGTAGTCGTCAATCCACCCACACCGTTTTCGTCACACAGAGGCCCCGGATCCCAGCGCGGCCGAGCTCGCGTCCGTAACCGGAGTCCTTGATCCCGCCGAACGGGAGGCGGGGATCGCTCTTGACGAGGCCGTTCACGAAGACGTTCCCGGCGCGGAGGCGGTCGATGAACGCGGTGATCTCGTCGTCGTCGCGGGTCCACGCGGCGGCGCCGAGGCCGAAGCGGGTGCCGTTCGCGACGGCGATGGCGGCGTCGAGGTCGTCCACGACGAAGAGGCTCGCGACGGGGCCGAAGAGCTCGTCGTCGGCCGCGGGGGAGCCGTCGGGGATGTCCTTCAGGACGGTGGGGGCGTAGAAGAAGCCGGGTCCCGGGAGGGGCTTGCCGCCGAGGACGCAGGTGGCGCCTCGCTCGACGGTGTCGCGCACCTGCTTCGCGAGGCCGTCGCGGATGGACTCGGTCGCGAGCGGGCCGATGTCGACGCTCTCGTCCATGGGGTCGCCGACCTTGAGCGCGCCCATCGCGGCGATGAAGCGGCGCTCGAACGCCTCGGCGATGGCGGCGTGGACGATGACGCGCTTCGTCGCGATGCAGGACTGGCCGTTGTTCTGGGTGCGCCCCTTCAGGATGGTGGGGATGGCCTTGTCGAGGTCGGCCGAGGGCATGACGATGGCCGGGTCGCTGCCGCCGAGCTCGAGGATGCAGCGCTTGAGGTGCTTGCCGGCGGTCGCGGCCACGGCGCGGCCGGCGCCGTCGCTCCCGGTGAGGGAGAGCGCGCCGACGCGCGGGTCGGCGATGACGCGCTCGACGGCGTCGTGATCGATGGCGAGGTCCTCGTAGACGCCGCGCGGCGCGCCGGCGCGGCGGAGCAGCGTGGCGATGGCCTCGGCGCACTGCGGGACGCTCGCGGCGTGCTTCACGAGCACGACGTTCCCGGCCATGAGCGCGGGGGCGACCATGCGGAAGACCTGCCAGAAGGGGAAGTTCCACGGCATGACGGCGAGCAGCATGCCGACGGGCTCGTAGCGCACGAAGGCGCGGGAGCCGTCGCTCTCGTGCGGGTCGTCGGCGAGGAAGCGCTCGGCGTGCTCGGCGTAGAAGCGGCAGGCCCAGGCGCACTTCTCGGCCTCGGCGACACCCTGCGCGAAGGGCTTGCCCATCTCGGAGGACATGAGGGCGGCGAGGCGTTTGGCGTCGGCCTCGAGGAGGCGCGCGGCGGCCTCGAGGACCTCGGCGCGGCCGTGGAAGCCGGCCTCCTGCCAGCGCGGCAGCGCCTGCTCGGCGCGGTCGAGGGCGGCGTCGACGGCCGCGGCGTCGAGGGCGGGGCGGCGCGAGAGCTCGCGGCCGGTGGCGGGGTTGATGCTGATGAAGTCGCCCATGGCGGTGTCCTCTCGTGTCTGGCTGGGGCCGCGCGCGCACTATGACGCGTCGGCGGGCGCGCGGCGACGTTTTTCCCGGGGTGGAACCGTTCACGCGCCGTGCCAGCGCGGCGCCGGAGCGGTGACGGGAGGGTGTTCCGGGGCGGGACGCCGAGTGTCCGCGCGGAGACAGGGCATGACAGCGATGTCATGCACCGGAGAACGGCCGGGGAAGCCGCTGTGCGCGCGATCTGCGGCAAATGATCCCCGAGGCGGCCGCGCGGCGTGTCAGATTGTCGCGACGCCGCGCCGGGCCGACGGGGAGAGCTCGCGCGGGGGGGCGCGGCGCCGGGGGAACGAGGCGCAGAGGCGCCTACGAGGCGACCTGGAGCCGCGCGACGCGCGTTCGGAGATCCATCACCGGGGGTCGAACGTAGAGAGAGGACGCGGCTTGGCACGGTACCTGCTTCGTATCCCGGCCAGGAACGCCTCGCACTGGAGAACGACGTGAGCTACGAGACCGACAACAACACGATCAGCGGCATCCCGATCGTCTGAGAGCGCGCTCGCGTCGGCCTGAAGACGGCCGCCCGCCGCGTGACGTCGAGGACGTCGGGAACCCGGCCCCCCTCGGCCCGCCCACGAGACGGGTGGCAGAGAGACGATGAGGACGTCGGCGAGACGCCGTTCTCGGCGACGGAAACGTGAACGACGTTCACGTTACGCTCGATCGGTCGCCTCGTTTGCGCTGATCCGCGACGTCGGGTGTTCTCTCTTCGGCGGCCTCCGAAAAAAAGACGGGCTCCGGGTTTACCCCGGCGGCGGGTCCGGTCCTTCCGTGCATCGAGTCACGGGAGATGCCGAGATGAACGCTACCGCCGCCATGTTCGAGAACCTCGAGAGCCAGGGGATCGCCGACCTCTACCGCGCCTACGGGCCGGAGCTGCGCCGCCGCGCGTACGCCGTGCTGCGCGACCCGGTCGCGGCGGAGGACGCCGTGCAGGACGTGTTCATCAAGGCCATGCGCCACGGGGACGCGCTCCGCGACGCCGCGTCGCCGCGCACCTGGCTCTACCGCGTGGCGACGAACCACTGCCTGAACCTGAAGCGCGACAGCATGCGCCGCCGCCGCCTCCTCGACGCGAAGGTCGCGCCGGCGATGGACCAGGTCGCGGGGCCGAGCCTCGACGCGCGCCTCACGGCGGAGCGCCTGCTCGACCGCGCGCCGGCCGAGGTCGCCGACGTGGCGCGCTGCTTCTACTACGGCGAGATGACGCAGGACGAGACGGCCGCGGAGCTCTCGGTCTCGCGCCGCACGGTCGGCTACCGCCTGCAGGCGTTCCGCCAGCTCGCCGAGCAGCTCTGACTGATGAGTGATGGCGCGCCGAGCGCCGAGGGTCGACATCATCGCATCGCGACATCACGGTTTGGTGATGACGCGCACGACCCTCTCGCTCGACGACGACATCTACCGGATCGCGAGGGCGCTGGCCGAGACCTCGGGCCGGCCGCTGGGCCGGGTGGTCTCCGAGCTCGCGCGGCGGGGTCTCGCGCCGCGGCAGCCGGCTCGGAGCGCCACGACGCTCCCGGTCTTCGAGGTCGCTCCCGACGCGGAGATCATCCCGGTCGACCGCGCGCGGGAGCTGCTCGCCGACGAGGGCGTCGCGTGACACTCCTCGACGTGAACGTGCTGCTGGCGCTTTCCTGGCCGACCACCATGACGTGAGCCTCGCGACCTTCGACGCGCGCCTCCAGACGCTCGGCGCGCGGGCGATGCTGCTCCCGGACTGACCCGAGGGTCGGGAAACGCCGTCCGTATCAGGCCCCCACGAACGAGGCCGCGGCCACCGCGTCGCGCGCGAGCACGCCGATGCGGTACGGCGCCTCCTCCGCGAGGAGGGCCAGCGTCCGCGCCACGAGCGCCGCGCGCCGCGCGATGACGCGCGCCACCGTCGCCATCGGGCGCCGGTCGTGCAGCGCGAGCCAGGCCACGCCTTGCTCCGCCACCGCCGCCACCACCTCCGGCGCGATGGAGACGGCGTCCGCGAGCTCCGCCTCGCTCACCGGCGCGAGCAGCCGGTGGAGCGCCGTCGCCTCGAGCCGCGCGTAGCGCTCGCCTCGCTCCGGCGTGCGCGCGAGCTCGGACACCAGCTGGTGCTTCACCACACGGGGCACGCCCGTCCCGAGCCAGGGCACGCCCGCGTCCGCGGCCGCCGGCGTCCCGACGTCGAGCCCGAGCCCCGCGATCACGGCGAGCAGCGTCTCCGGCGCCTCCCGCGCCGCCGCGAGCCGCGCCCACCAGCCCTCCCGGAGCGCGAGCGCCTCGGCCAACGGCACCGCCCGCGCCTCGCTCAGCGCCACCTCCGCCGGCGCCTCGCGCGCGTCGGCGCGTAGGGCCACGCCGCCGCGTCCGCGACCTCGACCCACGCGAACGGCCGCGCGTCCTCGCAGACGAGCCGCGCCGCCGTCGGGCACGTCAGCGCGAACGCGACCTCCACGACACCATCGGGCGCCCGCGCCACCCAGCGCGGGAAGTTCCGGCACGCCGCGGCGAGCGCCCCGAGGCCGCCCGCCGCGTGGATCGCGCAGGCGGCGCCGGCCTCCTCACGCACGAGGTGGCAGCACGCGCCGTCGTCCCCCTGCGCGAAGACCGGCCCCCCGTCGATGAGCTCGCGCCGCCGGGGCACCGTCGCCGCGAGCGCGTCCGCCCCCCGCGCAACGAGCGCCTCCGCGATCCGCGCCGCCTCGCCGTCGTCGCACGGCGCCCGCACCGGACGCTGGCAGCAGCGCAGCGATCGCTCGCAGGCGTACGCCGCGAGCGCGCGCGGCACCCGCACGGTCACCCCCGTCGTCACGCCCGGCGACGCCGCCGCAGCGCCAGCGCCAGCGCGAGGGCCAAGGCGAGCGCGAGCCCGAGCGCGCCCCCGGCCGCCCCGCCGCCCGCGCACCCCTGCCCGCCGTAGAGCGTCACGTCCGTGCGCTCCCCCGGCTCCGGGTCGCAGACGTCGCCGAGCCCGTCACCGTCGCTGTCGACCTGGCGCGCGTTCGCGTCGCGCGGGCAGTTGTCGGCCCCGTCCGCGACGCCGTCGCCGTCGCTGTCGGCCTGGTTCGGGTCGAGCCCGGCGGCGACCTCCGCCCCGTCGTCGATCCCGTCGCCGTCGGTGTCGGGGTCGCGCGGATCGGTGTGCGTCTCGTTCACCTCCACCCCGTCGTCGAGCCCGTCGTCGTCCGTGTCGGCGTCGTCGGGGTTCGTGAACCACGTGGTCGTCTCGGCGTTGTTCGTGAGCCCGTCCTCGTCGTCGTCGCGCTCGACGCAGCCGCTCGCGTCGCACGCCCAGCCCTCCTCGACCTCGCAGTCGGCGTCGCAGCCGTCCCCCGGCGCCGTGTCGCCGTCGTCGCAGCCCTCCGTGCCGCCGAGCGAGCCGTCGCCGCACGTCTCGTCCTCCGTGCACGTCGACCGCTCCGCGAGCCCGCCCGCGCACGACCACCCGGCCTGCACGATGCACCCCTCGCAGCCGTCGTCGGCCTGGTCGTTCCCGTCGTCGCACTGCTCGCCGCCGACCCGCTTCCCGTCGCCGCAGGTCGCCTCGCAGCCGCCCGCGTCGCAGCTCCACCCGTCCTCGACGACGCAGGCCGCTCCACAGCCATCGCCCGCCGCCGCGTCCCCGAGGTCGCACGTCTCGGCGCCCGCGACGATCCCATCGCCACACTCGGCCGCCGCGCAGGTCGACGCCGCCGACGCCGTCGCCGCCGTGCACGTCCACCCCGCGTCCACGGCGCAGGTGTCGCTGCACCCGTCCGGGCCGCCGCCCTCGCGCTCGCCGAGGTGCCCGTCGTCGCAGGCCTCGAGCGCGTCGGCGACGCCGTTGCCGCACGTGTCGTGGCAGTCGCTCGGCCGCGCGCCGACGTCGCACACCCAGCCCGCCTCGACCGCGCACGCCGCGCAGCCGTCGCCGCTCGCGGTGTTGCCGTCGTCGCACCCCTCGGCGCCGGCCGTCCAGCCGTCGCCGCAGGCCGCCGCGGTGCAGGTCGTCCCGGCGCAGTGCCAGCCGGGCTCGAGGCGGCAGGTCGCGCCGCAGCCGTCTCCGCCCTCGACGTCGCCGTCGTCGCAGGCCTCGTTCGCGTCGAGGTTCCCGTCGCCGCAGGTCGCCGCGCACGCGCTCGGGACGCCGTCCGCGCACACCCAGCCGGCGTCGACGCGGCACCCCGTGCAGCCGTCGCTCGCGACGCTGTTGCCGTCCTCGCACTCCTCGGCGCCCGCGATCACGCCGTCGCCGCACGCGAGCGCCACGCACGCCGACGGCGTCCCGGCGCAGGTCCAGCCGCGCTCGACGGCGCAGCTCGGACCGCAGCCGTCACCGCCCGCGGTGTCGCCGTCGTCGCAGGTCTCGAAGGCGTCGAGCCGCCCGTCGCCGCACGTCGCGTAGCACGCGCTCGGGGCGCTCGCCGGGTCGCAGACCCAGCCCGCCTCGACCTCGCAGCCCGCCGAGCAGCCGTCGCCGCCGCTGCCGTCGTGGTCGTCGCAGGCCTCGCCCCCGGCGACGAGGCCGTCGCCGCAGCTCGCGGCGCCGCACACCGAGGGCGTCGCCCCGGCCGGCGGCGCGCACGTCCACCCGGGCTCGACCTGGCAGCTCGCGCTGCACCCGTCGCCGGGCGTCAGGTTCCGGTCGTCGCAGCCCTCGAGCGGGTTCAGGGCGCCGTTGCCGCACGTGTCCGAGCAGTGCGCCGGGACGGTCGAGGTGTCGCAGAGCCAGCCCGGATCGACGCGACAGGCCGAGCACCCGTCGCCCGTCGTGAAGTTGCCGTCGTCGCAGGCTTCGGCGCCGACGGTGCGCCCGTCGCCGCAGAGCGCCGCGGCGCAGACCGACGTGCCGCCCGCCCCGACGGGGCACGTCCAGCCGGGCTCCACCTGGCAGCTCGGGCCGCAGCCGTCGCCCGCGTCGTGGTCGCCGTCGTCGCAGACCTCGCCGGGGTCGACGTCGCCGTCGCCGCACGTCTGGGCGCAGAGCGACGGGATCCGCGCCGTGTCGCACACCCAGCCCGCGTCCACCGCGCACGCCGTGCAGCCGTCGTTGGACACGACGTTCCCGTCGTCGCAGCGCTCGGCGCCGACCGTGACGCCGTCGCTACAGAGGGCCGCCTGGCAGAAGGACGGCGTCGTGGCCGTCGCCGCGCTGCACGCCCAGCCCCGCTCGACGCGGCAGCTCGGGCCGCAGCCGTCGCCGGCCGCGGTGCCGCCGTCGTCGCACGCCTCGAAGGGGTTCGGCTTCCCGTCGCCGCAGGTCTGGTAGCAGGGCGTCGGGACGGTCGCGGTGTCGCAGACCCAGCCCGCGAGGGCGTGACAGGAGGCGCACCCCGCGGGGGACGCGGCCGAGCCGGGCTCGCAGGTCTCGTCGCCCGCGACGATCCCGTCGCCGCACTGCGCGGCGCCGCAGGTCGACGGCGCCCCCGAGCAGGTCCAGCCGGGCTCGAGGCGGCAGCTCGGACCGCACCCGTCGCCGGCGACCTTGCCGCCGTCGTCGCAGGCCTCGTGCGCGTCGATGACCCCGTTGCCGCAGGTCTGCGCGCACACCGACGGGTGCACGCCGCCGTCGCAGACCCAGCCGGCGACCTCCTGGCACGCGACGCAGCCGGCGCCGCTCCCGCCGACGTCGCAGGTCTCGCCGGTGTCGACCGCGCCGTCGCCGCAGCGGGCGCGCGTGCAGTCGGTGCGGCAGGCGTCGGGCGCCGTGTCGGAGTTGCCGGTGAAGAAGCGCCCGAGCGCGACGACGTCGTCGGGGTCGAAGGCCGAGGCGAGCAGGCGCCCATCTCGGCCGAGCCGGAGCGCGCTCCCCGTGGCGCCGAGGGCGCCGGCGCCGAAGGTCCCCACCATGGCGCCGTCCGCGCCGAGCTTGACGAGCAGCCGATCGCCGCTCGCGCGGCAGAGGACGAAGAGCTCGCCCGTCGGCGTGAACGCGAGGCGCAGCGCCTCCTCGCAGACGAGGCCGAGGTCGGCCCAGGTCGTGGCGTTGCCGCCCGTCTGGCCGTCGAAGCGGCGGATCGTCGCCCCGGCGAGGGTGTAGAGGCCGCCGTCGGGGCCGAAGGCGAGGTCGTTCTCGCCGACGGCCGCGCCGAAGCTGCCGATGAGGAGCCCCGTCGCGAGGTTGACCTCCTTCACGGCCTGGAGCGCGCCGCCGGACGAGCGGTCGGTCACGATGTAGACCCGCGCCGGGCTCGCGCGGAACGCGATCGCCTCTGGGCGCGTGACGCCGCCGCCGAGCGGCAGCGAGCCGGCGAAGGTGCCGAGCGCGCGGTCGTAGATCTCGACCTTGTTCGAGTCGCGCGTGACGACGTAGAGGGCGCCGTCGGGGCCGATCGCGACGTCCACGACGCCGTTGCCGATGGTGTCGACGAAGAAGTCGAGCCACGCGCCGCTGTCGGCGTCGGCCCGGTGGACGCCGCCGCGGGCGGGGTCGGCGAGGTAGAGGAAGCCGTCGGCGCTCTCGGCCACGCCCGAGAGCCCGAGGAGCTCGTCCGAGCGGACGAAGAGGTCGGAGATCGCGCCGACCGTGCCCCAGTCGCAGCCCTCGCCACCGTTCGCGACGCCGTCGCCACAGTAGATCGCGCAGTCCATCGCGCAGCTGCCGACGGTCTCGACCGGGCTCGTGCAGATCCCGTCGCCGCACTCGGCGCAGTCGGCGGGGCAGCTCCCGAGGGTCTCGCCGGCCTCGCAGGTGCCGTCGCCGCAGGTCGTGCAGGCCTCGGTGCTGACGGTGCCGCAGAGATCGAGGCACGTGAGCGCGCCGCCGTCGAACGCCCCCTCGGTGGCGCAGGTCGCGCCGCCGAAGTCGCTCCCGTCGCACGCCTCGAGGCCGCTCATGATGCCGTCGCCGCAGACCTCGCAGTCCTCGGGGCAGTTGTTCGCGTCCTCGCCGTCGGAGCAGGTCCCGTCGTCGCACACCGCGCAGCCGCTGTCGTCGAGGTCGAGGCAGTCGGTGGTGCACGCGAGGTCGCCCGGCGAGAGCCCCTGCGTCACGCACGTCGCCCCCTTGAGGTCGGCGCCGTCGCACGCCTCGCCCGCGCCGGCCCAGCCGTTGCCGCAGGTGTCGGCCACGGCGCGGACGTTGTCCACGCCGAGCTGAGCGACCACCGTGGGCGGCTGCTGGTTCGTGCCGCTCGGGTTGTGCTGGATCCGGAGCTTCGTGACGTTCGCGAGGACCGCGGCCCCGTCGCCCGTGCCGAGGAGGCGCGGCGCCACGACGAGGAAGCGGTAGGTCGCCCAGCCGCCACCGACGGGGACGTCGCGGCTCTCGGTCTGCATCCTGACGGCGCCGCTCTCGAGCTCGAGCCGGATCGTCAGCGCCGTCGCGCCCTCGTTCTTGAGATCGACCGCGATCTCGGCGACGCCCGAGGTCGACCAGTCGCCGATCCACGGCGCCGTCTCGTGGAAGACCGTGAGGCGGCCCCCCGGGCCGGACGAGCCGTCGGCGCTCACGCGCAGGTAGGCGTCGCCCGCGCCGAGCGGGCCGCCGGTCGTGACGCGCGTCGGCCCCGTCGGGTGGTTCGCGCCCTGGGTCCAGCCGCCGAGGCCGGCGCTGAAGGTGCTCGTGGTCCCGGGGCTCGGCGCCGCGAGCGCCGTCGGCGCCGCGAGGAGCGCCGCCGCCATGGCCAGCGCGCGCGCCAGCGAGGCCGCGCGGATCGTCGTCTTCCTGCCGGCCGGCTCGCGCCAGTCGCTCATGCTCGCTCGCTCCTCTCGCCGCACACCGGGCCGGCTGGCGTCGTCGTCGTCTCCCGAAGCGCTAGCATCGGCCGAGCGACCTCGCCAGATCAAGCTGGTCGCGCGCCCCGGGGTACGCCCCCCACGAGCGGAGTAGCGGTTTTCCACAGGCCGCCGCGGGTGGAGCACGGCTACTCCAGCCCGCGCGCGACCCACCACGAAAGTGGCGGATCTCGCTCGCTGTTCTTCGTGGCGCGCGCCTTGCTTCGTCTCTCGGTGACCGTCTCCCCGAACCGCCGGCGGCCCACCCCGCCCGAGGTGACCATGCGCCCGCTCCCCCGCTCCCACGCGATCCTCGCCGCCCTCGCGACGCTCATCGGCGCCTGCTACGTGAACGACATGGAGGAGTCCGCCGGCAACGGCGCCCGCCAGGACAGCGGCCTCCACGTGACGATCGAGGGCAACTTCATCCTGAACGTCGACGGCTCGCGCGTCGTGACGACGGCGCTCCTCGCCGATCGCGACGGCGCCTCGGCCACGCACCTCGTCGGGCTCGAGGTGCCCGGCCTCGACGCGCTCGTCGGGCCGTCGCTCGACGGCGCCTCGGGGCTGCGCGTCATGCAGACGCCGGACCCCGACCGTGCCTGGCTCGTCACCACGCGCGCCGGCCGCCTCGACGTCGCGCCGCTCGCGCTCGACGCGATGACCCTCGGGCGCTCCCTCACCCTCCCCGACATCGGCGTCGACGGCTTCAACGCCGCGAACCTCGCGAACGACGGGCGCACCCTCGCGGTGGCGCGCGTCTGGGCCGCGGACGCCCTGCACAAGGTGCTCCTCGGCGACGTGGACGGCGGCGCCCTCCGCGGGGCGTGGCACGATCTCGACGTCACCGGCGCGCTCTTCGACCTGCGCTTCACCGGCGACGGGCAGCGCGTCGTGACGCTCTCGGTGCCGGTCGACGGCGCCGGCCACTTCACGGCGAGCGCGATCCTCGCGGTGCACGATCTGCTCGCGCCCGGCGTCCCCGGCGAGGCGCGGGTCGTCACGCTCGACGGCTTCCACCTGAACCTCCTCGGCGTCCTCACGTGGGCCATCCGCCTGTCCCCGGACGGGCGCCTCGCCGCCGTGAGCGGGCGCGACGACGCGGGCGCGGGGGTCACGCACGTCGTCGACCTCGACACGGGCGCGCTCTTCGGCAGCTACCCGTGCGAGGGCCCGGTCGGCTTCGGGCCGGACGGCGCGACGATGGTCGGCTTCGAGCGCGAGGACGACGGGCGCTCGAGCGCGCTCGTCGTGACCGACCTCGCGTCGGGCGTGTCCGAGACGACCCCCTACGGCTTCGCGAACCCGGTGTACTGGCTCTCGCCGTCCGGCAAGCGCGTGGTCGTCTACCCCTTCGCCGGGTCGGGGCTCGTCGTGACCGACCTCGACACGCTCGAGTCGAGCGCGGTCGGCGGCGGCGACGGGGTCGCCCTCACGGAGTTCGCGGTGTCGCCCGACGGCGACTTCGTCTACCTCGTCTACGACGGCGGGCTCTGGCTCCTCGACCTCGAGACGGCCGAGGTGAGCGCGCTCGCGCCGACGACGCGCGGCTACGACAACATCAACATCCTGCCGGGCGGCGACACGCTCGTGCTGTCGCGCGACGGGACGACGCGCTTCGAGCTCTTCGACCTCGTGTCCGCCTCGGTCGTGGCGGGCGCGACGCTGCCGACGAGGCTCTGACCGGCGCGAGGAAGGGCTCGCGCAGAGGTACCGAGGCGCGGAGGAGAGCCCATCGCAGAGCCTCTTCGCGCCTTCGCGCCTTCGCGCCTTCGCGTGAGTCCTCCTTGTCAGGCCCAGCGCTTCACGAAGTCCTTCACGTGGAGCTTCCGCGCGGTGTTGTCGCTCGTCATGTAGCGGATCTTGCCGAACACCTCGCGCTCGGGGCCCCAGGGGCGGTCGAAGCGCCCGAGGCACCAGAGCATGCCGCTGTAGGAGTTCGGGTCGCGCCCGTCGAGGGCGTAGCGGTCGTTCAGCGTGATCATGATGTCGAGCGCGACCTCGGGCGACTTCGTCCAGTGGAGGATCTTCTTCCCCCAGAGCATGCGCAGGTAGTTGTGCATCGTCCCCGTCGCGCGGAGCTGGTTCTGCGCGGCGTTCCAGAGCTCGTCGTGGGTGTCGCCGCCCTCGAGGGCGTCCAGGTCGTAGAGCCAGGGGCGCTCGTCGGTCGCGTGCTCGCCGAGCGTCTCGCGCGCCCAGTCGGGGAGGGAGGCATAGGTGTCGTAGTCGTCGGGGCGGTGGTGGCAGAAGCCGTAGCCGAGCTCGCGCCACGTGACGAGCTGGTCGAGGAACGCCTCGGCGGGCTCGGACATCCCCCACCAGCCGGCGCGGGCGCCCTTCGGGTCGCTCGAGAGCTTGCTCTCGTGCCAGCCCTCGGCGTCCATGACGGCGCGCGCGACCTCGTGGGCGCTCACCTGCCCGAAGTGGAGGTAGGGGGAGAGGCCGCTCGTCGCGTCGCCGTCGGGCTCGTTGCGGTCCTCGGAGTAGCGCCGGAGCTTCGCCTTCACGAACGCCGTCATCGCCTCGCGGCCGGCGCCCTCCCCGCCGACGAGCTCGGCCACGCCGACGTCCTGGTCGATCGGGAGGGCGGTCACGAGGGCGCGGTCGCGCTCGGCGAGGGCTCTGGCGTCGACGGCGGGCCACCGCTTCGCGACGTCCGCGGGGACGGTGGCCTTCGGGAGGCCGCGCGCGGCGGAGAGCGGGTCGGCGAGGGGGAAGGCGTCGAGGTGGCGCGGGAGCTCCTTCTGGAGGTGGCGCCGGAAGGCGTAGGCGGTCGGGAACCAGCGGTCGCTGGCGCGGAGCGGCATGAGGCCGTTGCCGTCGACGAGCTCGAGGCGGCAGGGGAGCTTCGAGGCGGCGGCGCGCACCATGCGCGGCAGGAAGAAGCAGGGGAACTCGTCGGTGACGACGAGGGCGGCGCGCTCGGCGAGGGCGGCGAGGAGGCCCTTGTCGGCGCCGTCCTCGGGCTCGAGGTAGGGGTGGTAGGCGACGGGGGTGCCGTCGAAGCGGGCGGCCTGGTCGGCCATGCCGTCGACGACGAAGGCGTGGAGGCGGGCGCTCGCGTGCCGGTAGCCGACGCGGAGGGGCTCGAGCACGATGAGCGGGAGGCCGAGCCCCTGCGCCTGGGAGATGGCGTGCTGGAGGCCGAAGCTCCAGCGCGTGCGGCGGGCGGCGATCATCCAGTAGACGACGTGGTCGGCGTCGGCCCGGAGGGGCGCGTCGTTGCCGGCGGTGACGCGGATCTTGGGGGTGGCTGGGATCATCGGGACCTCGAGGCGGCGCGGGTGGCTCCGGGCGCGGCGCAAAGCTCTCGTCCAGATAGACCATCGACGCGCGCTGGACAAGCTCCGCGCGCGGCGCGGGGCGGCGAAGGAGGGTCATGTGTTCGCGGACCGGCCCATAACTTGGTATATGTTCGGCGCATGTCGCAGCAGCAGGCCGAGCGCTACCTGGGCACCCGTACGGAGAGCGGCTGGACGCTCGTCCGTCTCGTGGGCGCGGGGAAGTTCGCCTGGGTGTACGAGGCGCACGACGACGGGAAGGCGCACCGCGCGGCGGTGAAGGTGCTTTACCGGCGCGACACCCAGGGTGAGCGGCGGTTCCATCGCGAGATCAAGGTGATGCGGGAGCTGCCGCGGCACCCGAACGTGGTGGGGTACCTCGCGCACGGGAGCCTCGGGGACGGGACGCCCTACGTGGCGCTCGAGTACGTCGACGGGTTCACGCTGCAGTCGGTGCTGCAGAGCGGGCGGCGGCTCCCGGAGCGGACGGCGTGCACGCTGATGTCGCAGGTGTGCGAGGGGTTCCGGGAGCTGCACAAGCTCGGGCTCACGCACCGCGACATCACGCCGGACAACATCATGGTGACCCACCAGGGGCGCCAGGTGAAGATCATGGACTTCGGGCTCGTGCAGGACTCGCAGGGGATCCTGAAGCTCTTCGAGGAGCGCGACGTGCTCGCCGGGCACGACTTCGCGGACAACCTCGACAAGGGGCTCATCGCCGGGACGCCCGAGTACATGGCGCCGGAGCAGATCACGGACCCGCAGTCGAAGGACCGGGAGCGGCAGGAGACGGACACGACGGCGGACGTGTTCGCGCTGTCCTGCCTCTTCTACCAGCTCCTGAACGGGGAGCAGCTCTTCCCGTGGGCGGTCGGGAGCGGCGGGGCGTCGGGGAAGCAGGGGCTCGTGAACTATCTGCGCTACCGGCAGGCGTGGACGGACGCGGATCTGCGCTGCCCGGAGTGGCTCGACGCGGAGCTCTGGAGCATCCTGAGGAAGGGGCTCGCGCGGGATCCGAAGCAGCGGCAGCGGACGGCGCAGGAGCTCGGCGACGACGTGCGCTTCTACCTCGAGACGGGCCAGGGGGTGCTCGAGGACGATCTGAGCGAGACGTTGTCGCAGCCGGTGGACCCGGAGCGGCTGCGGTCGCTCATCATGACGACGGGCGACTTCCAGAACATCCGGAGCCTCGCGGGGCACGCGCCCGAGGCGGAGACGATCCCGGATCCGATGCCGCCGCCGGTGCTACCGGTGCTGACGGTGCCGCCGACGACGCGGAAGAAGACGCGGCCGGATCCGGCGCCGGCGGGGCTCCTCGCGCAGACGACCCCGGCGCTGACGCGCTCGCGGCCGGCGGACGAGGCGACGACGGTGGAGCGGCCGGGGCCGCCGAACCTGGCGCAGCTCGTGGCGGCGCGGGCGCGCCCGCCGCAGGTGCTGAACGACGGGCGGATGAGCCCGGCGGTGTTCTGGCTCATCACGCTGGCGATCGTGGCGGCCGCGGTGCTGGTCGCGGTGTTCCTGACGAGCACGTGACCGGGGTCGACTTAGCGGCTCGCAGGGCTCGCGGCGCTTCCTTCGGTAACCACGGAGACACGGAGACACGGAGGGAGCGGGGAGAGCGCCGGGTGCGGCCGTAGGTGGCTGTTTCTAAAGGACAACCACGGAGGCACGGAGGGTCTGGTGGCTCCGCTGAGTCCTCCCCGCCTTCTTCAACCACGTGGAGGAGGCGAGGAGGGCTCGGCGGCTCCTCTGAACCCTCCGTGCCTCCGTGCCTCCGTGGTGAAAAAAGCGGCGTCTGAACAGCCACATGGACAACTCGTCAGGCGCGCTTGACGAATTTCACTGGAATGCACACGTGAGCCGCGGAGCCCCTCTCCCCTCCTCCTCGAGTCTCCGTGTCTCCGTGTCTCCGTGGTAAAATACGTTTTCCGATCAACCACATCGCCGCTCGTCAGGCGCGCTTGACGAATTTCACCGGAGTGCGCACGTGAGCCGCGGAGCCCCTCTCCCCTCCTCCTCGAGTCTCCGTGTCTCCGTGTCTCCGTGGTAAAATGCGCTTCTCGAACAGCCACTTGGCTATTCGTCGAGCGAGCGCCTACCACGTGTCCCGGCGCGACGTCCGGAAGAGCTTCCCGGCGTTGATGCACTCCTTCTCCGCCGCGAACTCGATGTCGTCCCACGTGATCCGGTCGCCGCGCGCCGCCGCGCGGTACGCCGCGCGCACCACCGCGTTCTTGATGTTGCCGCCCGCGAGCTCGAAGCTGTCGCCCAGCGCGTCGTAGTCGATGTCCTTGTCGACCGGGCAGTCCTTCGGGATGAGCTTCCGCCAGATGATCGCCCGGTGGTGCGGCTCCGGCTTCGGGAAGTCGATCTTGAACAGGATCCGGCGCGAGAACGCGTCGTCGAGGTTCTTGTCGAGGTTCGTCGTGAGGATGCAGATCCCCTCGAAGCGCTCGATCTCCTGCAGGAGCAGGTTCGTCTCCATGTTCGAGAAGCGGTCGATCGAGTTCTCCACGTTCACGCGCTTACCGAAGAGGCTGTCCGCCTCGTCGAAGAGCAGCATGCAGTGGTTCGCGCGCGCCGACGCGAAGATCTTCGCGAGGTTCTTCTCCGTCTCGCCCACGTACTTCGACACGATCTTCGGGATCGACACCTGATAGAGCTGCATCCCCATCTCGGACGCGAGGATCTCCGCGCACAGCGTCTTCCCCGTGCCCGGCTCCCCCTTGAAGAGCATCGCGATGCCCTTCCCCGTCACGAGGCGCTTGCCGAACCCCCACTTGCTCATCACGAAGATGCGGTTCCGGCAGGCCGTCAGCACCTCCTTCACCATCGACAGCTCGCGGTCCGGCAGCACCAGGTCGTCGAGCGTCAGGCTCACCCGGCTCTTCACCGACAGGTCGTCCATGTCCGCGCGGATCTGCGCCTGCGCGCAGTGCTTCAGGAGCTCCCCCGTGATCGCCGGCTGATACCCCGACGTCACCCGCTGCTCCGCGAGGTCGCACGCCCGGCTGATCTGCCCGCCCGTGATCTCGTAGCGCGTGCCGAGGTCGTCGAGGTCGACGTCCGGGTGCACCGGCACCCCCGTCGGCAGGTGGCTCGACCAGATCCGCATCCGCTGGTCGACGTCCGGCATGCTGAGCTTCACCTGGTAGCCCACGTACCGCTCGACCCCCTGGTCGATCTCGTCCGGCCGCGACGTCGTCAGGAGCGCGAGCCCGCCGAAGCGCTCGAGCTGCGACAAGAGCGGCGGCAGCTTCGCGTTCCCCTTGTTGAAGAGCGGCTCGCAGCGGTCGAAGAGCAGCACCGCCCCCTGCACGCGCGCCTCCGCGAACAGGTCGTCGATGAGCTTCCCGAACGCCTTCGCCTCCGCCGAGAGCGCCCCGCAGTCGACCACGATGATCGGGCTCCCGAGCTCGTGCGCCATCGCGTCCGCGAGCATCGACTTGCCCGTGCCCGGCGGCCCGATGAGCGCCACCACGAGCCCGTTCGTGCCCGCGATCGGCCCGGTCGTGTAGCTGAGCGGGCTCCCGCTGCCGCCCGCCGCGATCTCCTGCTCGGCGAGGAAGTGCTTCAAGAGCGCCTTGATCTCCGCCATCTCGTCGGCCGGGAGCGCCACCTGGTCGAGCGCCGTCTTGGCCTCGTCGAGCTCCGCGAACGACCTGAGCGACGTGTCGATGCTCCGCCGGCACAGCACGAAGTCCGCGAGGCGCTCCGGGGGCCTGAGCTCCTGCGCGAGCGTGCCGTCGCCCTTCGGATCCTTCGGCCGCTCGAGCGCGAGCACCTTGTGCTTGAGCAGCGACGCGTCCGACGCGAAGTAGCTCCGCGCCTGAAGCCGCTCCACGCGCGACGGGAAGAGGATCTGCAGCGCCAGATCCACGTCCACGAAGTCGAGCAGGATGTTGTTGTTGTACCGCGCGATCCGCCGCCGGAACGTGAGCTCGAGGTGCGGCATCAGCGCGAGCTCGAGGATCCGCGTCTCCGTCACGTCGAGGTCGTAGTTCTCCACGACCTGATCGAGCGGGAAGATCCACCCCTGCCGCGCGCCCTCGGAGCGCAGCGCGTCCAGCTCGCTCTCGCCGGCGTCGAGCCCCGCCTGGAAGTTCGCGAACACCGCGTCGATCTCCTCCGCCGTCACGTTGCCGTGACGCAGGTGGATGTGGTGCTCGAGGATGAACTCCCAGCGCCGGATGAGGGCGTCCACGAAACGCGCGTTGAGCTCGACGAAGCGAGGATCGCTCAGCACCACGACCTCCGGTGAGTGCGGCTTGCCTGCCTTTGTCCTAGACCAGAGGCCCAGGTGTCAAACCCCGCGGCCTCTCGGCGGTTGCATCCTGGGCCCTCTTTGCGGCTCATTGTCGTGCGGCCCCGGCGGTCCGACCCACGCCGCCCCGCACCCTCGCACGCCAGGAACGCCCACCATGCCGACCACGCCGCCGCCCACGCCCCCGACGGCCCGCGCCCTCCGCGCAGCCCGGGCCGCCCTCGCGCTCGCCCTCCCCTTCGCCCTCCTCGCCTCCCCCGCGTGCGGCGACGGTGGCGGCAAGGGGCCCTCCTCGGGCGCCATCCCCACGATCGAGATCAGCGAGGGCGGCCGCCCCGTCCTGCGCGGCGGCACCGTCATCGCCTCGACGGGCGCCCTCGAGCCAGGCGACACCGGCGTCGTCGCCGAGCTGCGCGTCATCAACACCGGCAACGCCGTGCTCGAGATCGCGAGCGTCGAGATCGACTCGAGCCCCCCCGGCACCCTCTCCCTCGCCGCCGCCGACGGCAGCGCCCTCCCGGCGCCCCCCTACCTCATCGATCCCAACGCCTCGGGCGGCCCGAACCGCTCGTCGCTGACGCTCGGCCTCGTCCTCCACCGCCCCCCCGAGGGCGTGCGCCCGACCGGCACCATCACCGTGCACTCGAACACCGTCATCGAGGGCGTCGAGGTCGAGAGCTTCGTCTTCGCCATCGACGTCGAGGAGGGGCGCCCCGTCATGCAGGTCACCCCCGCGCAGGCCGACATGGGCAACGTCTCGCAGGGGCGCACCGGCGACCTCCCGCTCTCCATCGTGAACCAGGGCACGCTCCCCCTCGTCATCGACCGCTTCACGCTCTCCGGGCACCCGGCCCTCGGCGTGACGCTCGGCGACGACACCTGGGACGTGTCCGCCGAGACCGTCGCCGGCGTCACCCTCCCGACGCCGCTGACCATCGCGGGCGGCACCACCGCGATCGCGACCCTCCACTTCTCGCCGACCACCCCGGAGGCCGCGAGCGGCACGCTCACCCTCTTCTCGAACGACCCGACCCTCCCGGGCGGCAAGGCCGTCCCGATCTCCGCCAACGTCGGCGGCCCGTGCCTCGAGATCGCCCCGTCCCGCGTGGACTTCGGCGGCAAGCTCGTCGGCACGAGCGCCACGGTCGAGCTCACCCTGACCTCGTGCGGCGACAAGCCGCTGTCCATCAGCGAGATCGGCCTCGCCGCGGGCGGCTCCGACGAGTACACCCTCGCCCTCGAGACCCTCCCCGGCCTCGACGGCGGCGGCGCCGTCACCGAGCTCACGACCGACGACGCCCCCGTCGTCCTCGCGCCGAACGCCACCGCGAAGCTGCGCGTCGTCTACGTCCCCGCCGACGTGAGCCCCCTCGACGCAGGCGGGCAGCCGGTCCGCGACACCGCCACCCTCCACCTCGTGTCCAACTCCTTCTACGCCGAGCGCGACCTCGACGTGCGCGGCTTCGGCACCGACACCCCCTGCCCGACGGCCGTCATCCGCGTCGACGAGGGCGAGGAGGTCATCCCGCAGACGACCCTCCACCTGAAGGGCAACGGCAGCGTCGCGCAGGGCGGCGGCACCATCGCCGAGTGGCTCTGGGAGGTCGAGCAGCCCGACGGCTCCGTCTCGCTCCTGCTCCCGGCGGCGACCGCCGCGAACCCGACGTTCGAGGCGAACGTCGCCGGCACCTACCTCTTCCGCCTCGTGGTCACCGACTCGAGCGGCCTCGCGTCGTGCGTCCCCGCCGAGGAGACCGTGCAGGTCATCCCCGACGAGGAGCTCCACATCGAGCTCCTCTGGGAGACGCCGAAGGACGAGGACCTCACCGACACGAAGGGCAGCGACCTCGACCTCCACTTCACCGATCCGCGCGCCGACACCGGCCACGACGTCGACGGCGACGGCGCCGACGACGCCTTCTTCGACGAGGTCTTCGACTGCTTCTACTTCCACAAGACGCCGAACTGGGGCGGCGCCGACGCGAGCCCCACGCTCGACCGCGACGACACCGACGGCGCCGGCCCCGAGAACATCAACCTGCACACGCCCGAGAACGGGAAGACCTACACCCTCGGCGTGCACTACTTCGACGACCACGACATGGACGCGGCCTTCGCCGAGGTGCGCGTCTACATCCACGGGCAGCTCGCCTGGAGCGACGCGGGCGTCGAGCTCGCGCAGGCCGACATGTGGACCGTCGGGACGCTCACCTGGCCCGCGGAGACGCTCACGCCGGCGACCGTGTGCGCGGGCACGTTCACGACGTGCGCGACGAGCGCCGACTGCGGCGGGGCCGCGTGTGAGCGGCGCATCGCGCCCGCCTACCGGCCGCCGAACTTCCCGGTCCCCTGACAGCGAGACGAGGCGCGCGCGGGCGGGCCGAGCGCGAACGAGGTGACGACCATGCGAATGCTCTCGATCGCGGGGGCGCTCGGCGCCCTGGCGCTGCTCTCGACGCCCGCCTCGGCGGCGACGACCATCACCGTGACGACGACCGCCGACGAGTTCGGCACCGGCGCCGCCTGCTCGTTGCGCGAGGCGGTGCAGGCGAGCACGGCGCGCTCGGCGTTCGGGGGGTGCCCGGCGGGCACGGGCGACGACGTCGTCGAGCTCGCCGCGGGGGCGACCTACACGCTCGGCGCCGGCGCGGGCGACGACCTCAACGCGGGCGGCGACATCGACGTGCGCGTGACGCAGGCGCGGACGCTCGTCGTCGAGGGCCACGGCGCCTCGATCGTCGCGACCGACGGGCGCGTCGTGGACGTGCTCGTCGTGGCCTCCGCGGGCGCGACGCCCACGGCGCGCGTGACGCTCCGGGACCTCACCCTCACTGGCGGCGCCATGACGGGCGCGACCGGCGGCGGGCTCCGCGTCGCGGGGGTGGCGGGCGCCGGGACGGGCGTCCTGACGGTCGCGCTCGAGGGGGTCACGGTCGACGGCAACACCGTGACGGGCGCCGCCGGCGGCGGCGTCGGCTGCGACGGGGGCGCGGTGGCGCTCGCGGTGACGGGGAGCGCCATCACGAACAACGCGGCGAGCGGCGCGGGCGGACACGGCGGTGGCGTCGCCATCGGGTCGGGGTGCAGCGCGAGCGTCGTGGACAGCGAGATCCGCGGCAACCACGCCGCGCTCGACGGCGGGGGCGTCTGGGCCGCCGGCGGGCTCGCGCTCCGCGGCGCGACGCTCGCCGGGAACCGCGCGGACGGCGACGGCGGCGGGCTCTTCGCCGCGACCGCGGGGGCGCCGGGCGCGGCGAACGCCCCCGCGCGCGTCCTGAACGCGACCATCGCCGGGAACACGGCCGCGGGCGCGGGCGGCGGCGTGGCCGTCGGTGGCGCCTACGCCGTCGCGCTGAGCCACGCGACCGTGGCGGGCAACGAGGCGACCGACGGCGGCGGGCTCGACTTCGGCGCGGGCGCGGGCACCCTCGGCGGCACGCTCGTGGCGGAGAACGCGGCCACGACGGGCCCCGACGTGAGCGGCGCCGCCGAGACGGTCGGCCACAACCTCATCGGCGACGCCGACGGGTGGGCGCCGGTGTCACCGCGCGCGAGCGACCTCGTCGGGGCCGACGCGAAGCTCGGGGCGCTCGGCGCGCACGGCGGCGCCACGGCGACGATCCCGCTCTTGTCGGGCAGCGCGGCCATCGACGCGGACGACTGCAGCCTGCCCGCGACCCCGTTCATCGTGGCCGCGCTCGAGGACGACCAGCGCGGGCTCCCGCGGCCGCGGGGCGCCGCCTGCGACATCGGCGCGTACGAGGGGGAGTCGCTCGGCTACGCCGTGCCGCGCGTGCGCGTGACCGACGAGCCTGCGGGCGCGACGTGCGCGGCGGGGGGCGTGCGCGTGGACGTCGGGCTCGACGTGGACGACGACGGGGCGCTCGGCGACGCGGAGATCACCTCGAGCCAGGTCGTGTGCGACGGCGAGGGGGCGCTCACGACGGTGACGCCGTTCTCGGGGGCGGCGAACGGCTGCGACGACGGCGGGGCCGTGGTCGCCGTCGGGCAGGACGCCGACGCGAGCGGCGCGCTCGAGCCGAGCGAGGTCACGGCGAGCCAGGCGATCTGCAACGGCGCCGCGGGCGCGGAGGGGGCGACCGGGGCGGCGGCGCTCGTCGTGACGACGCCGTTCACGGGGGCGCAGGGCGGCTGCACCGCGGGCGGGGTCCAGATCCGGAGCGGCGTCGACGACGGGGCGCCCGGCGGCACCGCGGGTGACGGCGTGCTCGCGACCGAGGAGGTCGACGCGACCGCGTTCGTCTGCCACGGCGCGCCCGGGACGAGCGGCTACTCGACGCTCGTGAAGACGTCGCCGACGACCGGCGCCGGCTCGTGCCCGGCGAGCGGGATCCTCATCGAGACGGGGCTCGACGACGGGACGCCCTCCGGGACAGCGCGGAACGGCGTGCTCGAGCCCGGCGAGGTCGACGCGAGCAGCGTCGTCTGCAACGGGCAGCCCGGCGAGAGCGGCCCGAGCGGGGCGGACGGGCGCGACGGCGCCGCGACGCTGGTCGTGACGACGCGCTTCGCCGGGGCGGCGGGCGACTGCGCCGCGGGCGGCGCACGCGTGGACGTCGGGCTCGACGACGGCGTCCCGAGCGGGACCGCCGGAGACGGGGCGCTCTCGGCCGGCGAAATAGACAATACGGTCTATATTTGCGACGGCGCGGACGGGCACGACGGCGCGGACGGCGCGGACGGCCAGGACGGCGCCGACGGGCAGGACGGCGGCGACGGGGTGGACGGGCGCGCGAGCCTCATCGCGACGACGCCCTTCGACGGCTCGGAGGGGGGCTGTGAGCACGGCGGCGTGCGGGTCGACGCGGGGGTCGACGACGGCGAGCCCGGCGGCACCGCGGGCGACGGGGTGCTCCAGGCCGGCGAGATCGACGCGACGGCGTGGCTCTGCCAGGGGGAGCCCGGCGACCCGGGCGCGGATGGGGAGCCCGGCGCGACGGGAGGCGACGGGCGTGACGGCCACGACGCGCTCGTCACGATGACGCCGGTCGAGGCGGGCGAGACCTGCGCGAGCGGCGGCGTGACGATCGCGACCGGGGTCGACGACGGCGCGGGCGGCGGCACGGCGGACGACGGCGTGCTGTCGCCGGGCGAGGTCGACGACAGCGCCGTCGTGTGCCAGGGGGCCGGCGGCGGCGGGGCGACGGTCAGCGGCGGGGAGGGGTGTTCGGGCGGAGACGCAGCCCGTAGCGGGCTCCTCGGCGTATTACTCGCGTTGGCCTATTTCGCGGCCGCGGGCCGCGTTACCGGCCGCAAGTACCGGTTTCGCTAAAGGAACAGGCGGTTCGCGACGAACTCCGTTGGCGATGGCCGACGCGCCGAAGGATCGACGCCCCGAGGAGACCCCGCACTTGCGACGCTACGAGTCCGCCCTCTCCATGACGCCCGGCGCGAGCACACCTCAGCGCTGTGGTCGCTGTGGTCGCGCCGTGTCCCCGCAGGGCTCGTGCGTTCGCTGCGCGAACGCGGAGACGCTGCGGACGGACGACGGGCCGGGTGAGGCGGACGACGTCGTGGCGCGGGCGACCCAGGCGGCGCTCGGCGACTGGGGCTCGGATCGCGCCTTGTCGCCGGACGTGCAGGATCAGCTGCTGCGGTGGCGTGAGAAGCGGGAGGGCAGCGTGCCGCGCCGCCGCGCCGCGAGCGGCGAGCACCGGCCGGGGCGGAAGAAGGTCGTGTCGGCGCAGGCGCGCGCGGAGCACGTCCGCGTGGCGGCGCCGAGCGCGCCGCAGCGGACGGCGCGCGGTGAGGAGCCGCGCGTGGCGGCGCCGTCGGCGCCGGTCGTCATCGGCCCGTCGGAGCCGCCGCTCGTGCGGCCGCGCAAGGCGGAGCGCGTGGTGGCGGCGACGGTCGAGGTCACGAGCCGGGACGTGCCGGTCTTCGCGCTCCCGGGCGAGGAGGACGTCGAGCACAGCTCGGTCCTCGGGCGCGCGCTGCTCTACGTGTTCATCGCGGCGTCGGCCGCGGGCGTCATCTTCGGGCTCGCGACGAACCTCTGACCAAGCGCCGTCACAGCGCCCAGTAGGTGACGCCCTCGGGTAGCGCCGCCGGGTCGAGCGCGCGCTTCACGTCGACGACGACGCCGCCCTCGCGGAGGCCGCCGAGGAGCTCGGCGATCGGCCGCTCGAGGAAGGCGCGGTGGCGCACGGCGAGCACGATCGCGTCGAGGGCGCCGAGGTCGTCCCACGACGCGAGGCGGATCCCGTAGCGGCGGAGCGCCTCGTCGGCGTCGCAGAGCGGGTCGTGCACGACGGGGACGCAGCCGAACGCCTCGAGCTCCGCGACGAGCTCGGCGACGCGGCTGTGGCGGAGGTCGCCGAAGTCCTCCTTGAACGTGAGCCCGAGGACCCCCACGCGCGCCCCGCGGATCTCGATCTCCGCCTCCGCGAGCAGCTTCACGGCGCGCTGGGCGACCCAGCTCGCGACGGCGTCGTTGATGCGGCGCCCGGCGAGGATCACCTCGGGGTGGTAGCCGACGGCCTGCGCCTTCGCCGTGAGGTAGTAGGGGTCGATGCTGATGCAGTGCCCGCCCACGAGCCCGGGCTCGAAGGGCAGGAAGTTCCACTTGGTGCGCGCCGTCTCGAGCACGTCGCGCGTCGCGACCCCGAGGCGGTCGCAGATGAGCGCGAGCTCGTTCATGAGCGCGATGTTGAGGTCGCGCTGCGTGTTCTCGAGCAGCTTCGAGGCCTCGGCGACGCGGATCGAGCGCGCCCGGAAGACCCCCGCCGGGACGGCCGCGCCGTAGACCCGCGCCACGCGCTCGAGCGCGGCCTCGTCGCTCCCGGCGACCACCTTCACGACGCGCTCGAAGGCGTGCTCGCGGTCGCCGGGGTTGATGCGCTCGGGCGAGTAGCCGAGCTGGAAGTCGACGCCCGCGTCGAGGCCCGACACCTCGGCGAGGATGGCGCCGACGAGCTCCTCGGTGACGCCCGGGTAGACGGTCGACTCGACGACGACGCACGCGCCCTCGCCGAGGTACTTCCCGACGGTGCGCGCGGCCGCCTCGACCGCGCCGAGGTCCGGGTGGTGGTCGGCCGTGAGCGGCGTCGGCACGGCGATGATGAAGAAGCTCGCCGCGGCGAGCTCGACCTCGTCGGACGTGAAGCGGAGCCAGGGGGCGGAGAGGTCGCTCGCGGCGACCTCGCCGGTGCGGTCGCTCCCGGCGGCGAGCTGCGCGACGCGCTCGGTGTCGCGGTCGAAGCCGATCACGGGGAAGCAGCGCGCGAGCGCGACCGCGCAGGGCAACCCCACGTAGCCGAGGCCGACGACGGCGATGGTCTCCTGCTGCGGTGCTGTCGACAACGTGCCCCCTCGTGGCCCCGGGACCGGACGCGAATCCGTCCGTGCGTCCGGACGCGCGGTAGCATACCCTCCCGCCGCGCCATGACCACCCCGCCCCGAGACGCGAGCGCGCCGGACCCGCGCGACGACCGCTTCCGCCCGCCGCGGCGCCCCGACGACTGGCGCGCCCCGGGCCCGGCGCCGGCCGGCTCGCGGGAGGCCGCGCTGGCCGTGCTCGGCGAGGGGGAGGACGCGTGCCACCTGCTCGGGGACTGGCGGATCTTCCAGAAGGTCGGCGGTCACCGCTGGTCCCTCGACGATCTCGTCACGGCCTGGCTCGCCGTCGACATGCTCGCGCGCGGGGCGCTCGCGGCGCCGCCGCGGCGGGCGCTCGACCTCGGGACGGGGATCGGCTCGGTGCTGCTGATGCTCGCCTGGCACCTGCCCGAGGCGCGCCTCCTCGGGGTCGAGGCGCAGGCGGTGAGCGCGGATCTCGCGCGGCGCTCGGTCGCCTGGAACGGGGTCGGGCATCGGGTCTCCGTGCGCGAGGGCGATCTCCGGGAGGTCGCGCACGGCGAGGACGCAGGCAGCTACGCGCTCGTCACCGGCACGCCCCCCTACTGGGCGCGCGGCGACGGGACGGAGTCGGGGGCGGTCCAGAAGGGTCCGTGCCGCTTCGAGCACCGCGGCGGCGTCGAGGACTACTGCGCGGCGGCCAGGCGGGCGGTCGCGGACGACGGGCTCGTCGTGCTCTGCCACGCGGCGCTCCAGGGCGACCGGCTCACGGACGCCGCGCGCGAGGCGGGGCTCGACGTCGTGCGCGAGGTGAGGGTCGCCGGGCGCGAGGGGAAGCCGCCGCTGGTCGTGGTCGCGGCGTTCAGGCCGCGCCTGCCGGGCGCGGAGCCACCGGGCGGCGAGCGCGCTCCGGCCGAGGTCTTCGCGGTGCGGGACCGCGCCGGGCAGTGGACGCCGGCGTTCCGCGCCCTCCGGGCGACGATGGGGATGCCGGACCGCCCGCCGCGCCGGGGGTAGGGGCGGCCCTCGTGGCCGCCCGCGGGACGGCCTCAGCGCCCGATGGCAGCCCCCGGCGGCAGGGGCGGCCTCAGCGCCCGATGGCAACCCCCGGCGGTAGGGGCGGCCCTCGTGGCCGCCCGCGGGACGGCCCCAGCACCCAATGGCCGCCCCCGGGGTAGGGGCGGCCCTCGTGGCCGCCCGCGGGACGGCCTCAGCACCCAATGGCCGCCCCCGGGCGTAGGGGCGGCCCTCGTGGCCGCCCGCGGGACGCCCTCAGCGCGCGATGGTGACGTCGTCGAAGTACACGTCCTGCATCCCCCAGCTGTAGAGCGCCGCCCCGCCCGAGGGGCTCGACGAGTCGGTGAACTGGAAGAGCGTCGCGCCGTTCACGCGGATCGTCGTGAGCGGCCCCGAGCGCTCGACCTCGAGGCTGTGCCAGAGCCCCATCGGCGGCGGCGTGTACTGGAGGTTCTCGGCGAGCGTCGTGAACACGCCGCTCGACGCCTTCACGACCCGCGCGAACGCGCGCTGCCGGTCGAGGCTCACGCGCACGTAGGTCTCCTCGTTCTGGACGCCCCACATGAGCCCGTAGCCGTCGTCGTCCGTGGCCCGCACCTGCACCCGCAGCGTGCCGCTCCCGAAGCCGACCGCCGACGGCAGCTCGAGGAACGTCCCCCGCTTCGGGATGACCGAGGCGTCGCCCTGCACGTCGTAGGCGTTGCTGTCCTCGACGACCGTCCCCGAGTCCACGTGCCAGTTCGCCCCGGTCTGCGCCTGCCCCTGGTCGACCGACGTCCAGCCCGACGGCAGGACGCGCGCGCTGAAGCGCTCGCGGAAGACCACGTCGCGCGGCACCTCGAAGCGCCACATCGCGCGCTGCTGCGACGACTGGCCGACCACGGCGCCGCCGAGCAGCGAGAGCCCGCGCGGGTCCCCGGCGATCGACACCGGCGTCCGCCTGTCCGTCGCCGGGAAGAGCGCCCGGAAGCCCCAGCTCGCCGACTGCGCGAGCTGGTCGTCGATCTTCGCGAACGCGATCCCGTAGTTGTTCGTGTCGTTCACGACGTAGCGCGCGAGCACGACCACGTAGCCCTGGAAGGTCGTCACCCGCTCGTAGCTCACCGTCGACGGCGCCCCGGGCACGCCGATCGGCTGCACGCTCGACAGGTTCGAGACGTAGAGGAGCTTGTTCGTGCCGGCGCCCACGAGCCACTCCGGAGGCGACCCGGCGAGCGCGCCGCCGCCCACCGAGCGGAAGTCGAGCAGGCGCCGCCCCGACGCCGTGAGCGAGAGCGCGGTGTCCGCGTACCACGCGTCCTGCCCGCTGACGCGCAGGATCCGGAGCTGGCTCGGCGCCCCCTGGTCCCCGTAGTTCGAGCCGATGACCGGCTGCCCACCGTAGAACGTGATGTTCGCCGCGTAGTCCGTCGCGACGTCGTTCGCGCTCATCACCCCGCACGACCACGCGCACGTCCCCGCGCAGATGCTCGTGAACGAGCAGCGCCGCACCACGAGGTAGGGCGAGCTCCCGGACGTCACGCCCACGCCGTACACGTAGCGCGTGAGCGAGAGCGTCGGCGTGTAGCGCACGACGCGATCGAAGCCCGGTGGCGCCGACGCGCCGACCGGGAACGGCCAGGCCGCCCGCAGGGACCCCGTGTCCGCGGCGCTCGTCCACACCCCGTCGACGAGCTCCCAGAGCGTGTTCGCGTTCACCACGAGATCGCGGTCGACCGCCGTGTGCGTGGCGTAGGAGGTCGGCCCGAGGTCCGTCGTGACGCCGTTGACGCCCGTCGTGTAGGTCGTCACCGCGAGCGTCAGGTTGCCCGCGGCGCTCGTGATCGTCGCGAGCCCGTTCGCGCCGTAGCCGGCGTACCCCTCCGACCCCTTCGCGAAGGCGTCGCCGAACGTCCCGGCGACCGGCTCCCGCGTCTCCGTGAAGCCGCCGCAGCGCCCGCCGAGGCACATGTCGACGACCGTCTCGGCGTCGCCGTCGCTGCAGGTCGAGAAGTCGGGGTTCGCCGTGTGCTTGCAGGCGCCCGCGCCGTTGCAGGCGTCGGTCGTGCAGCTCTCGCCGTCGTCGTCGCAGCTCGTCCCCGCCGCGACCGGCGACCACGCGCGCGGCGCGGTCGTCGCGTCGCACACCTGGCAGGGGTTCTGTGGGTTCCGCTTGCCGTTGTCGTAGCAGGCCCCGCCGATGTAGCAGGAGCCGGCCGTGACGATGACGTCGCACTGCCCGGCCGCGCACGTCGGCGACGCGCAGGCCGCCGCGATCGGCGCGCACGTGCCGCAGGAGCCGCCGCAGCCGTCGCTCCCGCAGACGGCGCCATCGCACTGCGGCGCGAGCGGCGTGCACCCGTCGAGCACCTCCCCGTTCACGCAGGACGACTGCCCGCTCGCGGCGCACGCGCCCGTCCCGCACGACGTCGACTGCGGCGCGAAGTCCTCGTCGGTCTCGCCGTTGCAGTCGTCGTCGACGCGGTTGCAGCTCGTGTCGCTCGCGGCCGGGGTCCCCGCGGTGCACGAGTCGGTCGGGGTCCCCGCGACGCAGCGGAGCGTGCCCGACGCGGCGCACCGCCCGGTGCCGCAGCTCGTCGCCGTCTCGGGGTAGTCCTCGTCGGTCGCGCCGTCGCAGTCGTCGTCGACGTCGTTGCAGGTCGCGTCGCCCGTCGCCGGCTGCCCCGCCTGGCAGCTGTCCGCGACGCCGGTCGCCGTGCACGACGTCATCCCCGTGCGCTCGCAGGCGCCGACGCCGCAGTGCGTCACGACCGGCGCGTAGTCCTCGTCGGTCGCGCCGTCGCAGTCGTCGTCGACGTGGTCGCAGTCGGCGTCCTGGGGCTGCCCGCCGCTCGTCGCGCAGCTGTCCACGACGCCGCCGTCGACGCACGAGGTGACGCCGCTCCCGGCGCACGCCCCCGTCCCGCAGCTCGTCGCGACCGAGGCGTAGTCCTCGTCGGTCTGGCCGTCGCAGTCGTCGTCGACCCCGTCGCACGTGGCGTCGCCGACGGCCGGGGTCCCCGCGACGCAGCTGTCCGTCACGACGCCGCCGACGCACGAGGTCGCGCCGGCGCGCTCGCACGCGCCGCGACCGCAGGTCGTCGCGACGACGACGTAGTCCTCGTCGGTGTCGCCGTCGCAGTCGTCGTCGCTGTCGTTGCAGGTCGCGTCGTCGGCGGCCGCCTGGGACGGCGTGCACGTGTCCGTCTCGTGCCCGTCGAGGCAGGTCCGCGTGCCGCTCGCGGCGCACGCGCCCTGCCCGCACGTCGTGGGCACGTCGGCCCAGTCCTCGTCGGTGACGCTGTCGCAGTCGTCGTCCACGCCGTCGCAGGTGGCGTCGTCCTCGGCCGGGTCCTCGACGCAGCTGTCCTTGACGACGCCGCCGTCGCAGTAGGTCCGGCCGGTCCCCGTGCACGCCGCCTCGCCGCAGGTCGTGGCCTCCCCCTCGAAGTCCTCGTCGGTGAGCCCGTCGCAGTCGTTGTCGGCGTCGTCGCAGGCGGCGTCCGGGCCGGCGCTATAGCCGGTGACGCCGTCGTAGACGCAGGTCCAGACGGGCTCGGAGCCGGGGACGGTCGCCGGCGCGCAGCGCGCGTCGAGCGCGTCGAGCGCGTCGGCGCAGACGCCCGTCTGGTTGCAGACCACGGCGGCCTTGGTCTTCGAGAGGCCCTCGTCGGCGTGGTCGTCGAACTGGTCGGCGACGCAGTCCCCGTCCTGGTCCTCGGTCGAGGCCTCGAGCGCGTCGATGATCCCGTCTCCGTCGGTGTCGGTCGGCGCGTTCGGGTCGCCGACCTCGGCGCCGTCGTCGACCCCGTCCCCGTCGGAGTCCGCGTCGAGCGCGTCGGTCGTGAGCGCGCGCTCGACGATGTTGATGAGGCCGTCGTCGTCCTCGTCGCCCATGGGGTCGAGGCACTGGCCCTCGTAGCAGAAGCCGGACGCGCAGTCGGCGTCGAGGCCGCACGTGGCGCCGATGGGCTTCTTGCCGCTGTCCGGGCAGCCGCCGACGAGCGCGCCGACGAGCCACAGCCCGACCACGCGCGCAGCGCCACCGCGTACCACTCCCATGCTCCCTCGAGCGCTCATGTCCCCCTCCCTGCGTGGGGTGCATGTTCGTCGCCGGAGTCCTCCAACGCAAGCGCGACGCGAGCGGCGCCGCCTTCTACTGCCGTGGCGGATGCGCTACGCTCGGCCCATGCACGCTCTCCCCGATCCCGCGGCGTCGGCCGCTGCGCGGCAGCCGTGAGCCAGCGCCCGCTCCGCTCGGTGCCGGTCTACGGCTGGTTGTTCGCGGCGACGCCGCCCTTCGGCCTGACCGCGGGCATCGCCGCGGCCTTCGAGGGTGGGGAGAGGGTGTGGTGGCCGGTCTCGCGGGCGTGGGCGGCGGGGATCCTCCGCACGGCGGGCATCGACGACATCGAGGTGCGCGGGGTCGAGAAGCTCGAGGGCCTCGGGCACTGCGTGCTCATGAGCAACCACCAGAGCCACCTCGACCCGCCGCTCATCATCCGGAGCTCGTCGCGGCCGATCTCCTTCCTCGCGAAGATCGAGCTCTTCCGCTTCCCGGGCTTCGGCTGGGCGCTGCGTCGCCTCGGGCACATCCCGGTCGACCGGAGACAGCGCGAGAGCGCGTTCGCGTCGATCGAGAAGGCCGCCGAGGAGGTCGCGGAGGGGCGCGCGGTGCTGGTCTTCCCCGAGGGCACGCGCGGCACGGAGGCGGATCTGCTGCCCTTCAAGAAGGGGGGCTTCGTGCTGGCGATCAAGAGCGGCGCGCCGATCGTGCCCATCGGCATCGGCGGCACGCGCACGGTCTACCCGCCGGGCTGGTGGGTGACAGGGCGCGGCGGCCGCGTGGCGATGGTCGTGGGGGACCCGATCCCGACCGACGGCGTCACGCTCGAGGACAAGGACGCCCTCATGGCCGAGGTGCGGGAGCGCATCTCGCAACTGCGAGATGAAGCGCGGCGCATCGCCGGATTCGATTGAGAGTGCGGCCTATTGTGGCCGCGTGCAGCGCGCCATGACGGGGGAAGTCCGGGGCCTCGTGGGGGGACGACCACGGAGGCACGGAGGCACGGAGGGGCTCCGCGGTGCGACGAGCCCTCCCTCTCCCTCCCGATCCGCGCGGCGCCTCGGAGGAGGAGCGGGAGGCGGGTTCAGCGACTCCACCGAACCCTCCGTGCCTCCGTGCCTCCGTGGTAAGAACCCGTACTCACGTCACATTTGGCGCGTCGCCCCCCGTGCCTCCGGGGTATGACGGGTTCATGACGTTCGCGCGACCTTGACGGACGCCCCCGACGTCGCCGACGCCCCCGCGGCGGCGACCGCCGCCACGAGCTCGGCGAGCGCCTCGCCGTAGGCGCGCCGGTTCGCGAACATGACGCTGTTGTGGTCGCCGAAGGGGAGGAGCACGAGGCGCGCGCGATCGGGGTCCGACCAGGCGTAGAGACGCTCCGCGTGGCTCGCGTCGACGATGTCGTCGTGGCGGGCGTGGAGGACGAGCACCTGCCCCTCGTAGGCCCTGACCTTGCGCTCGTGGCCGAGCACCGTCTCGACGGCGCTCGCGACGGCCTCGTGCGTCGCGTCGAGCTCCCAGGGCTGGACGCGCGCGAGGAGGCGCTCGAGCGGGTCGGCGATGGCGCTCTCGAGGACGAGCCCCCCGAGCCTCGAGAACATCGCCGTCGCGTGGATGGCGAGGAGCGAGCCCAGCGAGCGCCCGAACGCGATGAGCCGCGCCGGCGGGAGGCCGAGCGCGCGGATGACGTGCGGCACGTCCGAGAGCAGGGTCGCGACCGCCGGCTGCCCGGTAGAGCCGCCGTAGCCGCGATACTCGGCCAGGAAGAGGTTCGCGCGGGCGGCGCGCGCGAGGTCCACGAGCTCGGGGACGTGGTCGGCGACGACCTCGCCGTTGCCGTGGAAGTGGACGATCGTCGGCCACGCCGGGTCGTGGACGGCGTGGTGACAGGCGAGGCGGGCGCCGGGGACGTCGACCCAGGTGACGTCGGGCGGTGGCTCGCTCTGGGGGAAGAAGAGACGACCGGAGAGGACCGGGTGGTCCAGGATCCGACGGCGCTCGTGCTCGGTCATGGTGAGCCTCGGCGGCGCGCAGAGCTGTCGATGGGAGTTGGCGCGCGAGGGTGGAGACGCGCGTCGTCATCGAGTTTCGAGGAGGGGCGAGCACTTCCGCAAATGCTCGTGTGTCGAACTGTAACCGACCGCCGCGTGGGTTACGGGTGAGCGGGCGCCGGCGGCCGCGCGGCGCGCGAGCCGGCGCGCGCCACGGTCAGAGCGTCCCGCCGAGCCCGATCATCGCGACCGTGCGCCAGTCGACGCGGCCTCCGGCCGGGAAGAGGCGCTCGGGCATCGTGCCCTGGACGAACACCGCGTCGAGCTGGTGGATGGCGTAGAGGGGCTCGAGGCCCCGCGCGCGCTCGATGCGGTAGCGGGCGGCGAGGGCGAGGAGGAGGCCGACCAGGAAGCCGAGATCGGCGCGCTCCTCGAGGAACGTGGGGACGAGGAGCCGGTGCTCGAGGTAGCGCCCGAGGAGGTCGTCCTCGCCGCGTTCGTAGTCGGGGAGCGGCTCATCGAGGGGGCGCGGCCGGCGCGGCTCGAAGAGGGTCGGCAGGAGGAAGGGGGAGCCGCCGCGCAGGAAGATCTGCCCGGTGAGCGCGGCGTCGAAGCGGGTCTCGCCGAGGCTCTCGGCGGTGAGGGCGAGCGGCTCGGGGCACGGCGCGTCGAAGGCGTGCTCGGCGAGGGCGCGGAGCCGGGAGAGGACGTCGCCGGCGCCGGCGCTCGCGCGGAAGCGCTCGAAGAGGGCCCAGTGCAGGTCCCAGAAGGCGGCGGCGCTGACGCGCTCGCCGTGGGCGTCGACGTAGGCGCGGCGGTCGCTCGCGAGGTCGCCGACGAAGGGCATCGGCGGCTCACCGTCGGGGTCGACGACGACCGCGAGCGCCGGCTCGGCGGCGAGGAGCCCGAGGGCCGTCGGGCAGGTGAAGATGAGGCCGAGGAGCTGGCGCGTGGGGGTGAGGATGGAGGCGTAGGGGTAGACGCGGCAGGGGGTCGGCAGGGTCTCGGCGCCGAAGTGGCCGCGGTAGCCGCAGAGCTTGTCCTCGAGGAAGTGGCAGGCGCGCTCGGCGGTGAGCGGGAGCGGGAAGAAGCCGTCGTCGCTGGCCTCGGCGGTGGCCGGGTCGAAGAGCGGCGCGCGGGCGTCGCCGGCGGCGGTCAGGCGCTTGAAGACGCGGGAGAGGGCGACGCGATCGAGGTGGATGTCGTAGCCCTTGCAGCAGAGGCCGCGCATCTGACACGCCCACTGGCGCACGATCGGGTCGTACACGAGCGGCGGGACGTCGCGAGCGCTTTCCACACGGCGAGCGTGCGCCGGCGACGGCCGGATGGCAAGGGGAGCGCCAGCGGGCGGCCACGAGGGCCGCCCCTACGCCGCGAGCGGGTCGTGGTCGCCTCGGCGAGGGAGCAGACGGCGGCCACGAGGGCCGCCACGCCGGAGCGCCGGGGCGCGGCGGCCACGAGGGCCGCCGCCAGGGGCCAGGGCGCGGCGGCCACGCGGACCGCCGCCGGAGCACCGGGGTGCGGGCGGCCACGCGGACCGCCGCCGGGGTACCAGGGCGCGGGCGGCCGCGCGGGCCGCCTGGGCGGCGCCGTCAGATCTGCGGCCCGCCCTTCCGCACCTCGTCGTTGCACTGCGCCGAGTACTTCTCGAAGTTCTTCTGGAAGAGCCCGGCGAGCTTCTTCGCGGTCGCGTCGTACGCGGCCTTGTCCTTCCAGGTGCTGCGCGGATCGAGCATCTCGCTCGGCACGCCCGGGCACGACACCGGGATCTCGAGCCCGAAGAGCGGGTCCTTCCGCGTCTCGACCTGCGCGAGCGTCCCCTCGTGGATCGCGTCGACCATCGCGCGCGTGTAGCGCAGCTTGATGCGCGAGCCCTCACCGAAGCCGCCGCCGCTCCAGCCCGTGTTCACGAGCCACGTCTGCGCCTGGTGCTTCTCGAGCTTCCCGGCGAGCAGCTCCGCGTACTTCATCGGGTGCCACACGAGGAACGGCCCGCCGAAGCACGGCGAGAACGTCACCTCCGGGTCGGTCACGCCGACCTCCGTGCCCGCGACCTTCGCCGTGTAGCCGCTGATGAAGTGGTACATCGCCTGGCTCGGCGTGAGCTTGCTCACCGGCGGCAGCACGCCGAACGCGTCGCACGTGAGGAAGATCACGTTCTTCGGGTGCCCGCCGACGCACGGGATCTTCGCGTTCTGGATGTACTCGATGGGGTAGCTGCCGCGCGTGTTCTTCGTGACCGACGTGTCGTTGTAGTCCACGACCCGCGACTGCTCGTCGTACACCACGTTCTCGAGCACCGCCCCGAAGCGCAGCGCCTGGAAGATGTCCGGCTCCTGCTCCGCCGACAGGTCGATGACCTTCGCGTAGCAGCCCCCCTCGATGTTGAAGAGCCCGTCGTCGGTCCAGCAGTGCTCGTCGTCGCCGATGAGCTCGCGCTTCGGGTCGGCCGAGAGCGTCGTCTTCCCCGTGCCGGACAGGCCGAAGAGGATCGAGCTGTCGCCGCCCTCCTTGCCCGCCGTCGCCGAGCAGTGCATGGAGAGCACGCCCTTCTTCGGCATCAGGTAGTTCATGATCGTGAACACGCCCTTCTTCATCTCGCCCGCGTACTCGCTGCCGAGGATGACGAACTCGCGGCGCGCGAAGTTGAGGTCGATGCTCGTGGCCGACGTCATGCCCGTCGTGTACCGGTTCGCGGGGAACTGGCCGGCGTTCAGGATGACGTAGTCGGGCTCACCGAAGCTCGCGAGCTCCTCGGCCGTGGGGCGGATGAGCATGTTGTACATGAACAGCGCGTGGTAGGCGCGGGCGCAGATGACGCGCACCTTGATGCGGTGGTCGGGGTCCCAGCCCGCGAACGCGTCGACGCAGAAGAGCTCGTCGCGCGTGTTCAGGTAGTCGACCGCCCGCTCGCGGTTCACCATGAAGGTGTGCTCGTCGAGCTTGATGTTGACGTTGCCCCACCACACGTCGCCGACGGAGTCGGGGTCCTCGACGATGCGCTTGTCCGCGGGGCTGCGCCCCGTCTTCTCGCCGGACATCGCGACCAGCGCGCCGGTGGACGTGATGGCGGTGCCGCGCTCACGGCGCAGCCCGTGCTCGTAGAGCAGCGCCGGCGAGCCGTTCCGCACGATGTTCTTGACGTGGATGCCGTGGACTTCGAGATCGAATGGGGCGTTCATGCGCGTCTCCAGCGTGAAGGCCTGACCTGCGCCCTGTCTCCCATGGGAGGCCGGCGCTTGCAAGCGCCAGGGCGAGAGGGCGAGATCGCACGAGGGCCACGCCGCGAGCCCCGCGTGCGGTCGTCCGGTGGGCGAGCCGGGTGTGCTAAAAGACACACCCCTGGAGCTCACGCCGCCGCGATCGGCGGGCGGCCGCTGATCGGCAGATCGGCGCCGGGGGCCGCTCCCGGCGCTCCCGATCGGGCCTGATCCGCGCCGCAGCACGCCGCTCACCCGCCGCGCCAAAAAAAGAGACCGTCCAACCATTTCCCTGTGCGGGCTAGGGAAGGTGGACGGTCTCTGAGTTGGCAAGGCCGAGGCGGGAAAGCCATGGACCGAGCCAAACCTGCTCGATGGTCGGTCGCGACGACGCACGCGATTGTCGCGACCGTTTATTCATGTTTTTCAGCGCGAGCGCCAGCGAAATCCACGCAAGCCGTCACGGCACGCGTGAACCCGCATGAGCCCCCTAGGACGAGATGATGCCGTGTTGCGCGGCGTTCGTCGAGAACTTGTCACGGTTTTCGCAGCCAGCGGGCCGGAAATCCGCCGGGGACAAAGCCCTGGTGCGGATCGGTACCCTGCAGGACCCTGTAACGGGTCGTTCACTCGAGGCTCCTGCTCTCGCGACTGCGCATGGGCGCTGGTCACGGACACGCCCCGGCGCCAGCCACCCCCTGCCCGGCCGCGAGCGCGGCGCAGCGGCTCGCGTACACGCGCCCGTCGCACCCGCACACGGGCGCCGCCGTCGCCTCCGTCGCGCACACGCGCGGCCGGTCGACGCAGGTCCCGGCGCCCTCGCAGCCCCCGGCGCGATAGCAGAGGCGGCCCTCGCCGCAGTCCGCGTCGGCCCCGCACGCCGTCGGCGCGCACGCCCCGTCGTGGAGCGACGCGACCCCGGCCGCCGCCCGCTCGCACGCGCTCGCGTAGGTGACGCCGTCGCAGCCGCACACCGGCGCCCAGACCGCTGGGCACCCGCGCGGCCTCGGCGCGCACGTCCCGAGCCCGTCTCCCTCGCCGCACGTCCCCGCCGCCGCCTCGCAGAAGGCGCCGTCCCCGCAGGCCGCGTCGTCCCCCGGGACGCAGGCGCCGCCGCACTGCGCGACGTCCTCGCCGCCGACCCCGGTCCCCGCGCCGTACGCCTCGCACGGGCTCGCGTAGCCGCTCCCGTCGCAGCCGCACACCGGCGCGAACGACGCCGCCACGACGCACGCGACCGGCACCGGCGCGCACGTCCCGACGAGCCCGCAGCCGGGCCCCGCGTCGCAATACTCGCCCGCCGCGCAGTCGCTCGCGGCCTCGCACGGCGTCACGCACGGCCCCTCGCTCGCGACCGCCTCCCCCGCGACCGTCGCCGCGCACGCGCTCGCGTAGTCGCCGCCGTCGCAGCCGCAGACCGGCGCGCCGAGGTCCGGGCACGCCGCCGGCTTCGGCACGCAGACGCCGCCCGCGCCGCAGCCGTCGCGCCGGCACACGAGGCCGTCCGCGCACGCGCCGTCGGCCCCGCACGCGCTCCCCTCGCAGGCCCCCTCCCGCGCCGGCGCCACCCCGGCCGCCCGCAGCTTGCACGGGTTCTCGTAGGTGACGCCGTCGCAGCCGCACACCGGCGCGAGCGCGTCGGGGCAGGCCTCCGGCGCGAAGACGCAGGTGCCCCCGGCGTCCGCGACGTCGCACCGCCCGGCCGCGAGGGCGCACACGGCCCCGTCCGGGCAGCGCGTCGCCGCGAGGCCACC
Source organism: Deltaproteobacteria bacterium (assembly GCA_020632715.1). Classification (GTDB taxonomy): domain Bacteria; phylum Myxococcota_A; class UBA9042; order PHBI01; family PHBI01; genus JACKFA01. The sequence goes on along the minus strand of JACKFA010000001.1, from coordinate 1,516,713 downwards.
GCAGCCGGCGCCGCACGCGCCCGCGAACGCCACGCTCACGCCGGCCCGCGCCGCCGCGCAGCGGCTCGCGAAGGTCGTCCCGTCGCAGCCGCAGACCTCGCCCGGCGCGGTCGCCTCGTTCCCCGTCGGCTCGGCCGGGAGAGGACAGATCGTGGGTCGGGCGCGACAGACGCCGGTCCCGCCGCAGCCCTCGAGCTCGCACCAGCTCCCGTCCCCCGGGCAGTCCGCGTTCGACGCGCAGGCGAGCTCGCAGCGCCCGTCGTGGTCCTCCCCGACGCCCGCGTGGAGGCGCGCGCAGTCGTTCGCGTAGGTCGCCCCGTCGCACCCGCAGACGGGCGCCACCTCGGCGCTACACGTCGCGTCGACGGCCACGCAGATCCCCTCCCCGTCGGCCTCGCCGCACCGCCCGGCGCCGAGCTCGCAGCGCTCCCCGGGGCCGCACGGGAGCCCGAGGAGCCCGCCGCACACCTTGTCGCAGGCGCCGCTGTGAACGACGTTCATCCCCGCCGCGCGGGCCGCGCACGCGTTCCCGTAGGTGATCCCGTCGCACCCGCAGACGGGCGCCACCTCGGTCGTGCAGGCCGCCGGCCGCAGCTCGCAGCGCCCGAGCCCGCCGCAGGTCGGCCGCGCGCAGAAGCGCCCCTCGCCACAGTCGTCGTCGGCCTCACAGACGGGCGTCGGGCAGACGGGCGACACGAGCGTCGCCGTCGTGTCCGTCGGCGTGGCGCTCGCGGTGGTCGACACGCAGCCGGCGGCGCAGTAGCCGCCGTCGCAGCGCGGCACGAGCGCGCGACAGGTGCCATCGTTCGCCGCCGCGAGCGACGACGCGCGCGCCTCCACCTCGGCGACGCAGTCGCACGCGTCCTCACAGGGCCGGCGGCACGTCTCGACGCAGCCGTCCTGGTCGCGGTCGAAGGGCTCCGTCCCCGGCGCGCACGCGAGCGGCTCGCACACCTCGCACGCGCGCGCCGCCTCCGGCACGACGCCGCACCCCGGCACGCACACCCCCGCCTCGCAACCCCAGAACGCGCCGCACGAGGCGCACTCGAGCTCGCACACGCCGGGCGCCGGCCCCGTGGCGTAGCAGTCGCAGGCGTCGTCGCAGGTGGGCGCGCACGCGTCGGGGCAGCCGTCGCCGTCGTCGTCGCGCGGCGCCGTCCCGGGGGCGCAGCGGATCTGCGCCCGGCAGACGCACGCGCCCCCCGCGAGCTCGCGCCCCGGCCCGCAGTCACAGGTGTCGGCGCAGCCGTCGCGGTCCGCGTCGACCGCGGTCGCGCCGTCCGGGCAGGACGACGGCCCGCAGCAGACGCCGCTCGGGCCGCGCTCGCGCCCCTCCTCGCACTTGCAGGCGTCGACGCAGCCGTCGTTGTCGCCGTCCACCGCGCGCTCGTGCGGCCCGCACACGGGCGCCGCCGGGCACGTGCACACGCGGGAATCGGCCGGGATCGCGTCGCAGCGCGCCGCGCAGAACCCGTCGACGCAGCCCCAGAACGACCCGCAGCTCGCGCACGCGAGCGGGCACGACCCGGGGACGTCCGCGCCGAGGGCGCTGTAGCAGTCGCAGGCCTTCTCGCAGGGGGTGTCGCAGCCGTCGGGGCAGCCGTCGCCGTCGTGATCGCGCGGCACCGTCCCCGCGGTGCAGGTGGGGGGCGCAGGACACCCGCAGCCAGCGTCCGTCGGCGCGAAGCCGCTCGCGCAGACGCACGTGTCGGGGCAGTTGTCGGCGTCCGTGTCCTGCCCGGTCGCGCCGCGCGGGCAGACGAGCGCGGCCTCGCACGGGACGCACCGATCGGAGCAGCCATCGCCGCTCGCGTCGTCCCCCTGCGTGCCGACGGGGCACGCGTCCGTGAGGTCGTAGCAGCCGTCCTGGTCCTGGTCGCGCAGCACCACCCACGGCGGGAGCGGCGTCGTGCACGTGATGGCGCAGCTCGAGCACCCGTCGGGCCCGGCCGCGGCCCCGCCCGGGCACCGGCAGGTGTCGCCGCAGCCGTCCGCGTCCTCGTCCTTCAAGACCCCGGGCGCCGCGCACGGGACCGCGGGGCACACGCAGGCGTCCGCGCAGTCGTCGCCGGTCTGGTCGACCGGCACGCGCGCCCCGGTGCAGGTCAGCGTCGCGCACACGCAGCTCCCGTCGGGGCCGGGGGCCGTCCCGTCGGCGCAGACGCAGGTGTCGCCGCAGCCGTCGCCGCTCGTGTCCTTGAGCGCGGCGCCCGCGCCGCACGTCGGCGCGTCGGGGCAACAGCGCCCGGCCGCGTTCGTCGCGGTGCCGTCGGGGCAGCGGCAGACGTCCGCGCAGCCGTCGCCCGAGGTGTCGACCGCGTTGGCCCCCGCCGCGCACCCGACGAGCGTCTGGCACGGGCACGCCGGGACGCCGTCGCCCGCCTCGCTCCCGTCCCAGCAGAGGCACGACTCCACGCAGCCGTCGTGGTTCGCGTCGACGGCCGCGCTCCCGGCCGGGCAGGCGAGCGGCGCGCAGCACGCCCCGCTCGGGGCGCGCGCGGTGCCGGGCGCGCAGACGCAGGCGTCCGGGCAGCCGTCGGCGTTCGTGTCGGAGGGCACCGCGTTCGGCTCGCAGGCCACCTCGAAGGCGCACGGGCAGCCGAGCGCCGGGTCGCGCGCGCTGTCGCCGTAGCGGCAGCGGCAGGCGTCGTTGCAGCCGTCGTCGTCGCTGTCCCAGGCCGCCTCGAGCGGGCCGCAGACGGGCGCCGCGGGGCACTCGCAGGCGAGCGTCTCGGCGGGCACCGGGCCGCACGCCGCCTCGCAGCGGCCCCCCGCGTCGCACGCCCAGAAGTCGCCGCAGGTCGGGCAGGCGCGGGCGCACGAGTCGGGCAGCGGGAGCCCCTGGCCGTAGCAGTCGCAGGCGCTCTCGCAGGGCTTCCCGCAGGTGTCGGGGCAGCCGTCGCCGGTCGTGTCGTGCGGGACGAGCCCGGCGACGCACGTGATGCTGGTCGGGCACGGGCAGACCCCGTCCGCGCCGACGTCGAGGCCCGAGCGGCACTCGCAGGCGTCGACGCAGCCGTCGTCGTCGCGATCGCGAGGCGTCGTGTCGGCGGGGCAGACGAGCGGGTCGCACGCGCAGCGCCCGCTCGGGAGCGGCGGCAGCCCGTCCGCGCAGCGGCAGGCGTCCGCGCACCCGTCGCCCGTCGTGTCCGTGGGGGTCGCCTCCCCCTCGCAGGCGAGCGTGAACGGGCACGGGCACGGGACGCCGGGGTCGACGACGCTCCCGTCCGCGCAGCGGCAGCCGTCGACACAGCCGTCCGCGTTCGTGTCGACCGCGGCCGCCGTCGCCTGGCAGACCGCGGCCGGCCCCGGGCGACAGCGCCCGCTGCGGCAGGCGTCGCCGCGGGTGCAGGCGTCGCCGTCGTCGCAGGCGAGGCCGTCGGTCGCGGGGGTCGCGACGCACGAGCCGGCGGTGCAGCTGTCGACGGTGCAGGGATCGCCGTCGTCGCAGTCGGCCGTGGCCGCGCAGGCGCCGGCGCAGGCCTTCGTCTCGGGGTTGCAGCGCGCGCCCGGCCCGCACTGCGAGTCCGTCAGGCACTGGACGCACGTGAGCTGCGTCGGGTCGCAGAGCCCCCCCGGGCACTGGTCGTCGGCCCAGCAGCCGACGCACACCGAGCGCGTCGGGTGGCAGACGCCGACGCCGCCGCACTGGTCGTCCTCGACGCACTGGACGCAGGCGTGCTCGGTCGGGTGGCAGACGCCCGCGCCGCAGTCGGCGTCGGCGAGGCAGCCGACGCAGCGGCGCGAGCGCGGGTCGCACGTCTCCCCCTCGTGGCAGTCGGTGGTCTCGGCGCAGGTCTGGCCGATCGTGACGTGGTCCGGCCGCTGCGTCAGGGCTGGCGCGTCGTCCTGGCCGCAGCCGCCGCCGGCGAGGCCCCCCGCGGCGAGGAGCGCGACGGCGAGCGCGCGGAGGGCCCCCCCGACCCGCGCGCCGCTCACGCCGCCCCCGCGGGGCCCGCGACGCCCCACGACGCCGCGCTCGTCTGCTCCTTCATGGCCACGCATCCCCATCCGTTCCTCGCGACGGCGCTCCGTCGCCCCCGTCCCCCGTCCCTTCCGCGTCGCCCGCGCCATCGTCGGACTTTTTCGCGCAGATCCCGCTCTCCCGGTCGCAATGACCGCTCGCGCACTGAGCGTCCGTGAAGCACGACACGCAGGTGCCGGTCTCCGCGTTGCACCGCCCGGTCGCGCACTGGCTCCCGTCGCGGCAGCCGCACTGGAAGACGTCCGTCAGGCAGGCGGTCTGGAAGCAGTCCGCGCTGTCGCGACACTGAACGCAGAAGCCGAGCTCGACGAGGCAGTGGCCGACGGCGCACTGCGCGTCCTCCGTGCACTGCACGACGGGCTTGCCGCGGAGCTTCTGGCAGGCGCCCCCGGCGCAGACGAAGCCGCTCGGGCAGCGGTGCGCGGGGTCGCAGCCGGCCCCCTCGATCGGCACCGGCTCCGCGCAGGCGCCCGCGAGCCCGAGCCCGAGCGCGACGACGGCGACGACGAGGGCCCACCCGGAGAGCGCGCGCGCACGACGGCCCCGCGCGGCGCGCGGCCGCACCCGGGGAGAGCCGCTCGTGGGTGGTGCTACCAGTCGCTCTGAATCCTCACGCCGGTCCCCGTCAGCTCGACCCGGAGCGGGGGGTGGTACGTCTCGACCTCGACGGGGCGGTCGAGCGCGAAGAGGACGACGCTCGTCACGACCGCGGCCGCGCCGATGCCGTAGAGGATGGTGGCCCCGGTCTGGTAGGACTCGAGGTCGTCGTTGAGGCGCGCCCGGTCGACCGCGAGCGCCGCGTGGCTCGCGTCGTCCCGGAGGTCGAAGGCGCGCACGTGGAGCACGAGCCCGCCGATCCCGGCCGCGATGCCGCCGCCGAGCAGGCTCCAGGCGGTGGGGTTGTCGTACCAGGGGGCGAGGGCCGCGTGCTGGACGGCGAGATCGGCCTCGTAGTCGTCCGAGAGGTAGCGGTGCGCGAACACGCGCCCGTAGGGCTCCTGGAAGAGCGTGCGCTCGAAGTACTCGGAGCCCGCGCCGCGCGCCGACACGACCGAGCGCGGGCGCGTCGGGAGCGCGTCGAGCGCGAGGTCGCCGCGCGCGTCGGCCGGGACGACCCACTCGCGCTCGTCGTGGACGATGACGTACTCGCCGGGCCGCGTGAGCGCGAGCCAGAAGCCCTCGCGCGCCTCGAAGGTGGCGTGGAAGTCGGCGTAGCGGACGAGGTCGCCGTCGAGGACGTGGGTCTTCCCGGCGAGGCGGGCGTCGACCCGGACGCGCGCCGCGAAGCGGCCGCCGCGGAGATCGATGAGGGGCAGGTTCGGGTCGGTCAGGGGCGGCCGGATGTAGGGCCGGATGCGGACGGTCGGGTTGGTGACGCGCGCGTTCGCCGCGGCGATGAAGGCCGCGAGCTCGCCGAAGCCGACCTGCGCGTCGTCGTCGATGTCCGCGGCGCCGACGAGGGCCGAGCGCACCTCGTGGCTGAAGATCCCGGCGAGGTAGCGCCCCCACTCGTGGCTCTCGCCGATGGTCGACGACGAGAGCACGACGCCGACGTTCGGGTAGTCCTCGAGGCGGAGCGTCGTCGGGCGCGTCGGGCGGCGCTCGTCGCCGGCGCCCCGGGTGTTCACGAGGAGCGAGGCGTTGCACGCGTCGACGATGAGGATGACCGGGTCGTCGCGGGTCGGGCCGAGCACCTCGTGGAAGAGGTCGCGCGTCGTGAAGCGGCCGTCGGCGAGGAAGACGTAGCCGCGCCCCTCGTCGTCGTAGCTGCCGTGGCCCGAGAAGACGAAGTAGAGCACGGGGCGATCGCCGCGCGCCTTCGCCGCGGCCATGTCCCGGCGCAGCTCACCCACGGCCGCGAGCACGGCGGCGCGCGTGGGCGCCGTGGTCTGGTAGGCGCGCGCGCCGAGGAGGCGGCTCGTCTCGGCGTCGAGCGTCGTGAGCAGGATGACGCGCTCGGAGACGGCGCCGAGGAGGTCGGCGTAGCGGACGGCGTCGTCGTCGGCGTAGCGGAGCGGGTCGAGGCCGGGGTCGTCGGCGGCGACGTTCTGGCCGATGACGAGGGCGAAGCGCGCGTCCGCGGCGCGCGCCGCCGGGGCGGGGACCGCCGCCACGAGCAGGAGCACGAACGCGGGCAGGGCAGCCGCGAGCGCTCGCCCGATGACGTCGGTCCCGGCCCCGCGCAGGCGCTGGGCGACCGCGCGGAAGCCGCCGCGCTCGGTCCTGGTGCGGGTCGTTCGTTTCACGGGGGGAGCTCCTCCGGCGACGCGCCGCGCTCGATGCGGGTCTCGAGGCGCTGCACCACCGCGCGCGGGGAGAGCGAGAGCCGCTCGCGCAGCGCCTCGGCCCACCCTGATGGTAGGCCGTCGAGGGTGGTCGAGTCGAGGGCCCGCGCGACCTCGTCGGTCGTCAGGGGGCGCTCGGTGAAGAGGGCGAGCACGTGCCACGGCCCGAGGGCGTGGCGCGCGCCGAGGCGGATCTCGAACGGCAGGGCGCGCAGGCGGGCGACCCCGACGGCGACGCTCCGGCCCTCCTCAGGGAGCGGCGCGAGCCAGACGACCCGCTCGCCAGCGGGGCGATCGGGCTGCACGCCCACGAGGAAGAGCCAGCCGAGCTCGGGGCGCTCGTTCGTGTAGGTGACGCGCACCCAGTCGCCGACGCGCACCGCGCCCGAGGCGACGATCTCGTACTCCGAGCCGGCGTCGTCGACGCCGGAGATGCCGACGCCCACGAGGCGCTCGGGCTGCTCGATGCCCGCGACGCCGCGCGCCTGCAGGCGGCCGTCCCCCGGGGCGACCAGCGAGTCGCCGCGCGGGAGGAGGAGCACCATCGCGAGGGCCGCGGCCGCGAGCACGCCCGCGGCGGGGACCCAGCGCGTGAGCCAGGCGGGGCGCCGGTCGGCGGCGGGCGCGTCGCCGAGGAAGGCCGCGCCGAGGCGGCGGCGCTCGAAGCCCGAGGGGAGGTCCGGGTGGCCGCCCACGAGGAGGCGGTGGCGCACGACGGCCGCGTCGTAGGCGGCGGCGCAGGCGGCGTCCTCGCGGAGGAGCAGGCGCAGGCGCGCGTCGCGGCGGGCGTCCCACGACCGCGCCGGGTCGAGGTAGCGCGCGACGAGGGCCTGCGTCTCGCGCAGGCCGGCGCTAGGCGTGCGTGATGCCATGGGCCTCGAGGTGCTTCAGCATGCGCTTGTGGAGCTTCTTGACGATCTTCCGGCAGCGGTAGCGGGTGAGCCCGAGCTCCTCGGCGAGCCCCTCCTCGGAGGCGCCGTCCTTGAAGTAGCGGGCGAGGATGGTGCGCTCGAGCGGGGTCTCGAGCTGCGCCTCGAAGGCGCGGAGGACGGCCGCCGTCTCGCGGCCGATGAGGCTCTGCTCGAGGTCGGGCGGCTCGCTCTGGAAGGGCTCGGGCTCGCGCTGGAAGCGGCGGTCCTTGTCGAGGAGCTGGCGGCAGACGTTCTGCGCGACGCCGCGGAGGAAGCTCGCGTAGGCGTCGACGCCGTTGTAGGCGAGGCGCGTGCGCTCCTCGAAGGCGCGGACGAAGATGGTCTGGAGCGCGTCGTCGCGCTGCGCCGGGTCGAAGAAACCGCGGAACCCGCCCGATCCGCGGCACACGATGGTCCCGACAAGCGGCAGATAGTGCTCGTAGACGGACTGCATCGCCCAGCGCTCTCCGGCCCGGAAGGCCTCCCGCAACCGCGGGTCGTCTCTCAGTAGGTCCGCGCCCATCGCTCCATCACCGGTTCGCGCGAGGGCACGACGTGCCATTCCGGACCCGGCGGCGGCTCGTCGAAAAATCTTTTCTCGCGACGCGCGACGGGCGAGCGGGGGGCGGCCCGCTCACTGGAGGACGGCGTAGACGTAGTAGAGGGCGACGAGCGTGTTGAACGCGACGCCGGCGAGGGAGAAGGCGCGCATCCCGCGGCCGGGGCGGTAGTCGGCGGGGACCTCGGGCGCGAACATGGCGCGGTGGTTCAGGAACGCGAGCGCGGGCGCCGTCAGGAACGAGAGCAGCGTGGCGATGGCGACGAGATCGACGAGCGACTTCGCGAAGACCCCGATGATGACGAGGGAGCCCACGGCGAGGAGCCCCACGGCGCCCCAGTAGGCGCGGCGCTCGCGGGGCTCGGGGGCCACGCGGTCGGGCTCCTCGGGGCCCGAGAAGCGCCCGACGAGGCGCCCGATGGCGCGCGGGAAGCCGTCGACGACCGTGAGGCTCGTCGAGAACATGACGCCGAAGGCCGCGATGGCGATGAGGGGGCCGCCGATGTCGGCGAGGACGGGGTCCACGCGGGCGAGGGTGGTCGTGTAGAGGTCGATGATCTGGCCCGCGAAGGCGACGGGCGCCTCCTGGGGGGCGATGTGCCCGTGGAACATGACGCCGGCGCCGAGGATGACGAAGCAGAAGGCGAGGATCGTGGTGCCGACGTAGCCGATGTCGAAGTCGATGCGCGCCTCGCGCGGGGTCGGGCGGTGGCCCGTCTGGTTCTTGCGCGCGAGGGCCCAGAGGGAGTGCCAGACGGCGATGTCGATGGCCGACGGCATCCAGCCGATGAGGCCGGCGACGAGGAGGACGGTCTTCGGGTCCCAGGAGGCGACGTCCGGGAGCCAGGGGCCGCTCCAGTCGACGAGGGGCACGGCGAGCGCGGTGGCGACGACGGTCGTGACGGTGAGGACGGCGACGACGACCTTGATGGCGGCGTCGAGGAGGGGGTAGCTGCCGACGGCGACGAGCCCGGCGCAGAGCGCGATGATGCCGCCCGCGACGACGACGACGCTGAGCTCCGTGCCGAGGAGGAACTTCAGGAGCCCGGCGGTGACGATGACGACGGCGGCCTGCACGGTGAACATCGTCGCGAGCGTGAGCACGCCGTAGAGCACGAGCGCCCAGCGCCCCTGCCGGCGGTAGCCCTCGAGGAGGGAGGTGCCGGTGGCGACGGCGTAGCGCGGCCCGAACTGGAAGGCCGGGTACTTGAAGACGTTGGCCGCGAGCACGAAGACCATGAGCGCGAGGCCGAAGGAGGCGCCGGCGCGCGTGGACTGCACGAGGTGCGACACGCCGACGGCGGCGCCCGCGAAGAGGAGCCCGGGGCCGAGGGCCTTGCCGAGCGTGCGCGGCGGGCGCGACGTGGGGGTGTGGGGGTGACGGTCCGACACCGCGGCATCATAGCAGCGGCGCGGGCGCCCACAAGCGGACGCCCGGGGGTGGCGGCGTCAGGAGGTGGCGCGCGCGCGCCGGTGGATCCAGTACGGGCCGTTCAGGGCGAGGCGGCGCATGAGGGCGGGGCTGCCCTCGGCGATGGCGTAGGCGCGCTCGCCCTCCGTGATGGGGACGAGCCAGAGGAGGTCGACGGGGCCGCGGTAGTCGGGCATGGCGACGCGCGGGGCGCCGAGCGGGGCGCGCGTGAGCAGGGTCGCCGGGAAGCCCGGGCTCTCGCCGATCTGCGGGAAGGCGTCGCAGGAGGAGGTGTGGCCGTCGCCGAGCCAGTGGTAGCGCGTCCACGGGTAGCTCGACTGCACGGAGAGGTAGGTCATGGCGCGGCGGAGCGTGAGCTCGTCGACGTCGGGCTCGAGGGCCATGGCGAGCTCGACGCGCGGGCTCGCGTCGGCGGCGTCGCCGGCGAGCTCGACCTTCGGCTGGCGGCGGATGCAGACGCCGAGGGTCAGGAGCACCCAGGCGTCGGGGGTCTGCACGCGGATGAGCGCGCGCGGCGGCCACATGCCGCCGTCGATGGCGTAGTAGCGCTCGTGGGCGCCGAAGACGGCCTCGTAGGTGTCCATGAGGCGGTCCTGGAGGGCCGGCCAGGTGGTCGTGTCCTGCCAGGACTCCCAGTACTCGATCGCCTCGTCGATGCGCCCCCAGACGTCCTCGACGTCGTCGTCGAGGGGCCAGGCGAGGGCGTGCTCCGAGACGCTGTCGCGCGCGTAGCCCGGGAAGCCGTCGAGCCCCGCGAAGCCGGGGATGAAGGCGAGGACCTCCTCGTCGACGCTCGTCTCGTCGATGAGCACGGCGCCGTCGCCCTCCTCGAGCCAGAGGATGCGGAGGGTCTCGGGGTCGAGCGGGGCCTCGCCGTTCGGGTGGGCGCAGGCGCCCTTCGGCATGAGCGCCGGGCGCCCCTCGTGGAGGGCGTCCACGTCGACGCGCGCGGGCGCCGGGACGAGGTTCCGGACCCAGCAGGACTTCACCGGCTCGCCGGTCTCCTCGTTCGGGTAGAGCGTGAAGTACGCGACGCGCTCATCCTGCTCGACGACCGCCTGGATGTTGCCGTTCGGGGACGTGTCTTCGAGGACGACCATGCTGCCTCTGTCCGGCGAGGGAGGCATCGTGCCGGAGCGTCGCGGCGCTGTCGACGCATTTTCCGGCGGCGCCGGCCCTCAGCGCGCGCTGGCGGCGACCACCCACGCGTCGACGCGCTGCCACTGGTCGTAGAGCCAGGCGACGCGCCCGTCGCGGTCCTCCGGGATGGCGGCGCGCGGCTCGCGCCAGAAGGCGACGCGGATCTCGCGGCGCACCATCGCGCCGCGCCAGATGGCGCCGAGGGAGCCGAAGCCCTCGAAGCCGTGGTGCGCCATGACGACGACGTCGAGGCCGGGGGCGGCGTCGAGGAGGGTGAGCGGGCCGCCGAGGCGCGGGGGGAGGCTGCGCTCGAGGCGCTCGGCGCGCGGGACGAGCTCGGGGGCGCGCTCGGCGAGGGCGGCGAGGGCGCGGGCGCGCTTCTTCTCGGTGAAGCGGGTGCCCTCGGGGTAGATGATCACGGCGTCGCGGGGGCCGAGGTCGGTGGCGAGGGCGGCGATGCCGTCGAGCTCGCGCTGGGTGTTCGCGGAGGCGCGGTCGACGAAGTAGTTGCGGAGCCAGTTCCCGGCGACGTCGAGGCAGGGGTCGACGAGGAGCTCCTTCTTCAGGACGAAGCGGAGGACGATGTCGTGCTCGACCGAGACGAAGCGGCTCGGCAGGAGCGTGTCGACCATGCTCGCGTGGCGCACGAAGAGGAGGAAGGGGGCGGGGGCGAGGGCGGCGTCGCCCTCGACGGTGAAGCGGAGGCCGAAGATCGCGCGGACGCAGGCGAGGTTGACGCGGATCCAGCGCTGCTGGATCGCGAAGGCGCCGCGCTCGAGGCGGGCGCGGCCGCGGCCGAAGCCGGCGCCGAGCCAGAGGCCGAAGAGGCAGGCGAGGCCCACGACCTCGGCGAGCAGGTAGCAGGCGGCGAAGGCGGTGAGGCGCGTGGCCATCCAGGGGGTGCGCCGGGCGGCCCAGCGGGCGACGTCGACGAGGGCGCCGAGCGCGAGGAGGGCCGGGAGGAGCCCGACCACGAGGACGCAGAGGAGGACGACCGCGGGGATCGTCTTCAGGCGGCGCCCGAGGGCCCCCGAGGCGCGGGGGCGGGCGGCGGCCGGCGGCGAGGTCGCGGGCGCGTTGCTGGACATCGGTCGAGCGTCGGCGAGGTGCCGGGGGGTGTCAAGGTGGGCCCCGGCGCGGCCGTCCGGTTGGGCGGGCGCCGAAGACCGTGCTACGACCTCGGTCGTCCGGGAGAAGGGAGCCGCCGTGAAGTCGTGGAGCGCGTTCGTGGGCAGCAGGGGGCGACGGGGTCTCGCTGCGCTCGCCGTGGTCGGCGCCGTGGCGCTCGGCGGCGGTGGCTGCAAGAAGGGCGCGGAGGACGGCGCGCCGGGCGAGGGGGCGCTCGTCGACGCCGACGAGGCCGACGGGGGCGAGCCCGCCGCGGTCGAGGAGGTCGCGGCGGCGCCGGTGAAGAAGGACAAGTCGCTCTTCGGGCTGCCGCTCAGGACGCTCGACGGGCAGGAGACGACGCTCGCGCCGTACCGGGGGCAGGTGCTGCTGATCGTGAACACGGCGAGCGACTGCGGCTACACGCCGCAGTACGCGGGGCTGCAGAAGCTCTACGATCGCTACCGGGAGCGCGGGTTCGTGGTGCTCGGCTTCCCGTCGGACGACTTCAAGAAGGAGCCCGCGCCCGAGGCCGACATCCGGCAGTTCGTGACCGAGACGTTCGGGCTCACGTTCCCGATGTTCGCGAAGACGCACGTGATCGGCGAAGATCGCGCCCCGCTCTACACGCGCCTCGCGAAGCACGATCCCGACCCCGAGCGCAGGGAGATCCACTGGAACTTCACGAAATACCTCCTGAGCCGCCGCGGGCGGGTGATCACGCGCTTCGAGCCGCAGGTCGACCCGCTCTCGGACGAGGTCGTGAAGGCGGTCGAGAAGGCGCTCGCGGACTGATGACGGCGGCGGCGCTCGCGGTCGCGGCGCTGCTCGCGCTCGGGGCGTGCGGCGAGGGCGGGAGCCTCGACCGGCGGCTCGTCAGCGTGAGGGCCGACGGCGGGCGCGGGGTCGCGGGCGTGGTGGACGTCGGCGATGGCGACGGCGACGGCGACACCGTGACCGTTCTCGACACGGTCGCCGTCCCCGACGCCGACACCGTCGCCGACGCCGACGCCGTCCCCGACACCGTCGCCGTCCCCGACACCGTGGCCGTCCCCGACACCAACGCCGACGCCGACACTGTCGTCGTTCCCGACACTGTCGCCGTTCCCGACACCGTCGCCGTTCCCGACACTGTCAGCGTTCCCGACACCGTCGGCGTTCCCGACACCGTCAGCGTTCCCGACACCGTCAGCGTCCCCGACACCGTCGCTCCCGGCTCTTGCGTCGCCGGGAGCGCCGTCGGGGCGTGCCGCGAGGTCGGGGAGTGCGGCGCCGCCGAGGCCTCCGTGCAGGGGCTCTGTGGCGACGCGGCCACCGCCCGCTGCTGCCTCCCCGCGGCCGTCGCGGGCTGCAGCGCCGCGGGGGTGCCGGGCGCCTGCCTCGACACCGCCGCCTGCGGCGCCGGCTGGCACACCACGTCCGGCCTGTGCCCCGGCTCTTCTGCCATCCGCTGCTGCACGCCCGACGGCGTCACGAACGGCTGCGACCCGACCGCGGCCCCGCTCCCGAACGCCGGCAACACGGTCGAGGCCCCTGGCGACGCCGGCTGCCCCGCGGGCATGGTGGGCGTGACGGCGGCCTTCTGCGTCGACCGGTACGAGGCGTCGCTCGTGCGCCACGACGCGCCGTCGGTGACGCTCTCACCGTATCGGAACCCCGGCGCGACCTCGGCGCGCGCGGTGTCGGTGGCCTACGCGGTCCCCCAGGGCTACATCACGGGCGATCAGGCGGCCCTCGCGTGCGCGCACGCCGGGAAGCGCCTCTGCACGTCGACGGAGTGGCTCCGCGCCTGCCAGGGGCCGGGCGGCTGGACCTACCCCTACGGCCCGACGCGCGCGCCGGGCGTCTGCAACGACGCGCGCCGCCAGCACCCGGCGGTCGAGTACTTCGGGACGAGCGCGGCGTGGATCTGGTCCGAGCTCGGCAACGCCTGCATCAACCAGCTCGCCGCCGGCCTCGCGCTCACGGGCGAGCGCGACGGCTGCGTCACGGCGGAGGGCGCCTTCGACATGATGGGCAACCTCCACGAGTGGATCGACGACCCCGAGGGCACGTTCCGCGGCGGCTTCTACGCCGACACGTCCGTCAACGGCGACGGCTGCCTCTACCGCACGACCGCCCACCCGACGAGCCACTGGGACTACTCGACGGGCTTCCGCTGCTGCGCAGACCGCGCCGCACGCTGAGCGCCCTCCCCTCCCCTCCTGCCCCGAGGGTCACCGGCCCGGAACGGAACACGGAAGCCCCGGAGATCACTGAACCCTCCGTGCCTCCGTGCCTCCGTGGTCTCCCCCCCACGGAAGCCCAGGAGCACCCCGAGAGCCGGATGACCAGCCGTAGCCTCACCCGTCTCCCTCCGTGCTCCTCCGTGTCTCCGTGTCTCCCTGTCCTGCGTTGGCAGCGCCGTGAGCCCTCTACTGCGTTCGCAGAGCCGTGAGCCCTGTCCTGCGTTCGCAGAGCCGTGAGCCCTCTCCTGCGTTCGCGGAGCCGTGAGCCCTCTCCCGCGTTCGCGGAGCGAGCCGCGAGCCCCGCGCGCGTCAGGCCCCAGACGTAAAAAGGCCCGGCTCCAAAATCGCGATGACTCTCACTGGCCTGAATAGATAAGAGATGGAGCAGGGGGGGCGCTACCATCAAGGAACATCAGGTTTTCAGCTTGATGAGCCTGGCAGCGGGGGAGCTGCCGACGCGATTTTGGGCCGGACTGCTTGAGGGACTCTGAGTATAGCGCGCCCGCTCGCCATGGCAAGACCGAGGGTATGTCAAATTCTCGTGACCAGCGCGGCGGCGGCGCGGTGAGCGCCTCGTCCGGCCGCTCCGGTCACCAGGTCCAGCTCGGGTGACGGCCGCGCGCGACGCGGAACGACGGCTCGTCGGCGCCGCGCCGCGCGATGCGCACGTCGCAGCGATCGCGCTCGTCGTCGCAGGCCTGGAAGATGAGCCAGGCGCGGGCGGGGCCCCACGCGACCTGCGAGATGTGCCGGCGCGCGGCGCCGTCGTCGTCGCTCTCGCGGTGGACGAGCTCGCGCCCGCCGCCGGGGGTCGCCGCGAAGATGGCGTCGCCGTCGACCTGCAGGTCGTCGTCGAGCGCGACCGACGCGAGGAGCTGGAAGTCGTCGCTCGGCGCCGGGCGCGCGTCCGCGCCGTGCTCGTCCATCTCGAAGCCCGTCCAGACGCCGCCCGCCATCGCGGTGAAGCGGATGCGGCGCCCGCCGTCGTCCCAGCGCGGGTAGAGGGCGTTCGCGTTGGTCTCGTCGTGGTTCTCGAAGAGCTGCTCGTCGTTCTGCCCGGTGGCGTCGACGCGGTGGACGGCCGCCACCCCCGACGCGCCGGGAGCCGTGTAGACGACGCGCCCCGGGAGCTCCGCGGACCACGCCGGAGGCTCCTCGGGCCCGCGGTCGGCCGCGCAGCGCGAGACCGCCACCGTCGCGGCGGTGACCGCGAGGAGGGAGGCGAGGCGCCAGGCGTGCAGGGGGCGACGGTCCACAGGGCAGCTCACTCGACAGAGGAGCTGGTCGCCGCTGCACGATCCGAGCCACGCGCGCGAACGAGGCCGCGCGCGGCTCCGCGCGTCAGGTGCGAAGGCGCTTGCCTACCCGCGGCGTGCCCGCGGCGCGCACTGGAACGCGCAGTATCGCTTTCAATACGCCGAGATCGTGGACCGCGTCGGCGTGGACGGCGTCAGCCGGGCTGCCAGAGGCCGACCGGGGCGCCGGTCGGATCGAGCACGATCGCGCGCCGGCCGGCGTCGAGCGGGAGCGGATCCTCGAAGATCGCCCCGCCCGCCTCGCGCGCGCGGACGAGCGTGGCGTCGAGGTCCTCGACGCGGAAGTAGTGCACCCAGTGCGGCGGGAACGGGCTCCCCGCCTGGAGCGGCCGCGCGAGCGCGAAGACCTGCCCGTCGGCCGCGAGCGTGCGCGTGACCCCCTCGCCGGGGCGCTCGACCGGCTCGCCGGCCTGCCACCCCGCGAAGCCCTCGTAGAACGCGACTGCGGCGTCCACGTCGTCGACGAGGAGCTCGCTCCAGCCGATGTGCTTCACGGCCGCGAGCGCGCCGGGGGCCGGGTCCTCGGGGGCGCGGTCGGAGGGCGCGAACGCGACGCCCTGCGGGTCGGTCACGATCGCCATCCGGCGGTTCACCATGTTGCGGAGCTGCACGGCGGCCTGAACGGCCTCGTCGTCGTCGTCCTCGGGGAGGTCCTCGAGGACCTCGTCCGGCGCGATGTGGATGGTGCCTCCGGCCTCCGTCAGGGCCTCGAGCGCGGCGTCGTAGTCATCGAGCGCGAGGTAGCCGATCCAGTGGGAGCGCTGCCCCTCCTCGGCCTCGATCGCCATCGCCCCGAAGACCGTGTCGTCCTCGGAGTCCGGGAGCGCGCCCAGGTAGTACGACATCTGCGGCGCCACCTCGGCCTCGAGCAGCTCGAGCCCGAGCACCTCGGCCAGGAAGACCAGGCTCTTCTCGGGGTCCGTGGTCATCAGATCGTGCCAGACGAAGCGCCCACCGGCCATGCCGTCCTCCTCGGTGCGATACGGATACGCGTGCCGCGGATCCATACCGCGGGCCGGCGCGGATGCGCAACGCCACCCGGCCCGGGCGCACCTCGTGACGACCTGGCCGCGACGCCGCGCGCCGCGCGAGCGTCAGAGGTTGTGAAGAAATACCCGGACCGAGCCGGCGCGCCGAGCCGCGAGCCGCCCAAGGAGCAGCCCCGCGGGAATACCTCGTGGTATTTCAAGGGGCTGCGACGAAGGCCGGCGAAGCGTATCGGCGATGCCGGCGACGGGAGGGGATGTCTTCACAACCTCTCAGAGCACGATGTCGAGGAGCTGCGCCTGCGTGAGGTACGACTCGAGGGTCTCGGCGTACTCCTCGATGAGCATGTCGAGCTCGATGCGGCTCCGCCCCTCGCGGGCCTCGTGCGCCTCGCCGCTCACGGGCAGCTCGGCCCCGCCGAGCGAGAGGACGGCGCGCCAGTTGTCGTCCCCCGGCTCCGCCGCGAGCCGCGGCACCGTGAGGTACTGGCGCGACATGCTCAGCACCGCGAAGCGCTTGCCGTTCGGGAGCTTCACCTCCGCCGGGAGCGCCATCGGCGGCTCGACCTGGTAGTTCGCGCGCCGGTTCTTCGCGATGAGGCTCTCGAGCATGTCGTGGGCCGGCTGGCTCACGACCGTGTCCGGGCTCTCGAGGATGAGGTTCCGCAGGCGCTTCAGGCTCTTCTGCGTGTGGATGATGTTGCGCTGCATGTCGTCGATGCGGCGCTCGTCGCGGCGGATCTTGTCCGCCGCCATCCCGAGCAGGTTCTGGTAGAACGCGATGGCGACCTTGCTGTTCTTCGCGAAGAAGTCCACGAGGTCCGGACCCGCCGCGCGCAGGAAGGACGACGGCTCGAGCGTCACCGCGGTCACGCGGCGCGTGAGCTTCGTCATCGCGCCGAGCTCGCCGATGAGCGAGATGGGCTCGAGCTCGATGTGGGTCTTCCCGTCCTCCTGCACGGCGACCGAGCCGTCGATGAGGAGCCACACGTGCTGCGCGATGTCGCCCGAGGAGAAGAGGAGCTCGTTCTCGTCGGCGTCGTAGGCCTCGAAGACCTCGCCGAGCCCGCGCAGGCCGTCCTCGTCCATGCCGTGGAAGAGGGGAACGTTCACGAATGCGGTCGACATGCGGCCTCCAGGTCCTGCTGCGCGATCGCGCGGAGCATAGCGGGTTCGTTTCGAGCGCGCCACTTGCGACGTGAGCGCGCGCTCGCCGGCCTCCCGGGCGGCCATCGCGGCGTTGCACGGGCGCCGTGAAAAGGAAAGGGGCGGACACGACGTGCGCGTCCGCCCCTCTCGGGATGGTGCAAGCGAGGTGGCGTGAAGCGAGACGCGCCACCCCGTCGGGCTCGCCGCGAGGGCGACCCCTACCCGAGCCGCGCCGGCCAGCGCCGACGCCGCTGCGGGGGTCCGGTGCTCGTCAGATCCGCTTCAGCCGCTCGATGATCGCGCGCTTGAGCGCCTCACCCTCGAGATCGACCTCGGCCTCGACCTTCGGCCGCACCTGCGCGAGCGCGTCGGCCTCGATCATGGCGAGCTTCGCCGAGAGCTCCGGGTCAGCCTGTCCACGGAACTCGAGGCGCGTCGTACGCGGCGCCGCGATCCCATGGCGCATGCGCAGGACCAGCTCCTCGTCGCGGCTCATCTCGACCCGCGTCAGTCCCTTGTGGAGCTCACGTCGCTCGGTGGCGGTCACCGAACGCGTCGTCGTCGTGCTCCTCGTCTTGCTCACAGTTCCTCCGAAAGACGTGCAGAAAGCCTCTCCCCGGCCCACGGCAAAGCCATCGTAGGAGCGGCTCGGGGCGACGTCCAAAAATTCGTCGTGGACGATGAGCCTTCGTCCGTCGCGGCGCGTCCGCGGCGCGAGAGGGGAGCCTACACCGGTCGCGCCGCGAAACGCCAACCTCAGAAACGCGCGACGAGCCCGCCCGCGAGGAAGCCCGTGAGCGCGGTCGCGGTCTCGGTGCCCGTGACCGCGCCGGCCACCACCACCGCCCGCTCGTACACGTAGGTCATCGGCCCGCCCTCGAGCTGGATCGCGAAGGCCGCGCCGAGATCGATCTGTGCTGCCACCGTGGCGCCGAACCCCGCGAGGAACGCGGTGCGATCGGGGGCCTCGCCCGCCGTCGCGAAGGACTGGCTGAGCCAGCCGGCCTCGACGAGCACCCCGACCCCGAGGCTCACCCCGTCGAGATCCACGAAGCGCGTCGCCGTGAGCGCGACGCCGACCTCCGACTGCGTGATCGTCGCGACCCCGTCCGGCGACGCCGTCGTCGGCAGCCCGAGCCGCGCCCGGATCCCGAGCGAGAGCCACGGCAGCTCGAGCGCGTACCCGAGCACGACCTGCCCCGAGACCCCCTGCCCGTCGACGATCGCGCCGCGGCCGCCGCCGAGCGCGATCACCGCGTGCGACGCCGCGCGCTCGCCGCCCCCCTTCCGGAGCAGGCGCGCGTACGCGATCGTGCGCGACGGCCGCCCCTCGAGCGCCGCCGGCGCCCCCGGCCGCACGTCGACCTCCCACTCCCGGTAGGCGTCCTCGCCGCGCCGCTGCACGAGGTAGCGCCGCGCCGGCAGGACCAGCGTCGCGCCGCGCTCCGCGGCCACCACCTCGGCGACGACCGCGCCCCCCTCCCCGCCCTCCATGACGAGGTACGTCCCGGGCGCGCCCAGCGCGAGGCGACCGCCGCCCCGCCCCGCGTCGAGCCTGGTCAGCACGAGCTCCGCGCGCCCCTTCACGTCGAAGGCGTAGGTCGGGTGCTGGAGCTGCGTCGTCTGGCCGCTCGCGCGGAGCGTCTCGTGGTAGGCGTAGTCGTAGGCCTCGCTCAGCGTGACGGCGCCGTCGCGATCGGCGTCCGCCGCCCCGCGGAGCCCGGTGACGAGGTGGTGCGAGAAGAAGCTCGAGCGGAGGCGCTCGGACTCGTGGCTGTCCTCGCCGGCCGCGCTCGACGTCAGGATCGCGAGCCCCTCCGGCGGCGGCGAGCCCGGGCGCGTCACCGGGAAGAGCGGCGCCGGCGAGAGCCCCTTCACGCGGGTCGCGCCGCCCGAGCGGCACGAGTCGAGGACGAGGAGGCGCATCGCCGCCGGCGACGCCGCGACGAGCGCGCGGAGCTCGTCGTAGGGGAGCGGCGGGCCCGCGCCGAGGTGGAGCCCGACGGCGTCGGCGTGGCCCGAGTAGTACACGACGAGGACGCTGTCGGGGCCGGCCGCGCGGAGGCGCGCGCCCGCGTCGAGGATCGCCGCGCGCGCCGCCGCCGCGTCGCGCCCGAGGAGGGTCGTGACGCGGTCGCCGCCGACGTCGCCGAGCTGCTGCAGCACGGTCGCGAAGGCGACGGCGTCGTCCTCGGCGTAGCGGAGCGCGATCTCGCCGGGCCGGCCGAGGTTGTTGCCGATGGCGACGACCCGCGTCTCCCGCGCCGACGCCGCGCGCGGGAGCGCCAGGACCGCCAGGAGCACCAGGAGCACCCCGGCGAGGGCGCGTTTCACCGTCACGGCGCGGCCGTCCGCAGGAGGAAGGGCGCGCTCGCGCAGCCCGCGGGCAGGACGAGCTCGCCGGCCCCCGCACCCACGCGCAGGTCGGTCGGCCCGAAGCGCCGCGGGCAGAGCACCGCGTGCAGCCAGAGATCGCCGGGCGTGTCGTCCACCGTGACGGCCACCGGGAGGAGCTGGTCGCGCCCAGCCGGGAGCGAGGTCGAGCTCGCCGCGCCCGGCGGGTAGACCGGCGACACCGCGCCGCGCGGGTCGACCGCGAGGACCATGAGGTCGCCGGCCTCCGGGGCGTCCACCGTGAAGCGGAGCGCCTCGCCGGGCGCGACGGTCGCGCCGGAGAGCAGCGGCTCCGAGCCGCCGTCGACCTTCCTGTGGACGGCGAGCCCGACGCTCCCCTTGACGCGGACCCCCTCATCGAGGCCGCGGTTCGAGGGGGCCGGCGCCTCGACGCGGGTCGCGACCGCCGCCGCGACCACGCCGACCACGCCGAGCGCGGCGAGGCGGAGCGGCCACGCGCCCTCGAGCCACGCGCGGAGCCAGCGGCGCGCGCCGCCCGGGGCTCGCTGGCTCGCTGCGGGAGCGGCCTCGTCCGCCGCGTCGAGCCCGCGCTCGATCGCGCTCCAGAGCCGCTCGGGGCGCGTCGGATCGGCCGTGAACGCGGTCTCGCGCTCGCGGTAGCGCGCGAGCGTCGCCGGCGACCGCGCGAGCGCCGCCTCGACCGCCGCGCGCGCCTCTCCCTCGAGCTCGCCCGCCGCGTAGCGGTCGAGGGCGAGGTCCGACGGCTCGCCCTCGGGGCGAAGCGGCGGCAGCATCGGGTGCGGGTGGTCGTCGCTCATGGCGCTCCTCCGGCAGCGCGTGCCGGGATGGTCGTGGGGTTCGACCCGCGACGCGCCGAACTGGGCAAGGCGAGGTAGAGGTCGCTCGTCATGGCGCCTCCTCCCCCGCGAGGACGGCGCGCGCGAGGCGGCCGAAGCGCTCGACGAGGTTCCCGACCGTGCGCCGCGAGACGCCGAGGATCGCGGCCGCCTCGTCGTGGGAGAGGCCGTCGACGTGGACGTAGACGGCCGCCGCGGCCTGCTCGGGCGGCGCCTCCGCGAGGACCCGCCGGAGCGCGATGTGCTCGGGGCTCGTCGCCGGGCCGACCGCGACCTCGGCCGCCGGCAGGACGCGCTCCTGCGCGAGCGCCGCGCGCCGCCGCCCGTCGCGGAGGCGGTTCAGGCAGAGGTTCGTCGTGATCTGATAGAGCCACGTCACGGCGCTGCTGCGGCCGGCGAAGGCGTCGAGCCCGCGCGCCGCGCGCACGAACACCTCCTGCGCCGCGTCCTCGGCGTCGGGGGGGCTCCGGAGGATCGCGAGCGCCCGCCGGTAGACCATGGCGCCGTGCCGCTCGTAGAGCCCGCGCACCGCCGCGCGCTGCTGGGGGCTCAGCGACAGACCGGCACCTCGAACGCCGGGAAGGCGCCGATCGCCACGGCCACGCGACGCGGCGGGAGGCAGGCGTCGAGCCAGCCGTCGCACGCCCACCCCGCGCGGCAGTCGCCGTCGGCGCCGCAGCGCGCGAGGAGCCCGAGCTGCCCGTCGTAGGCCGCGTCCCAGACGCCGTCCGCGAGCGTGCAGCCCGAGGCGCCGAGCGCCGCGCGGCAGTGGCCGCCCGGCACCGGCAGGACCGCCCCCGTCGCGAGGCGGACCTCGAGGACGCAGCTCCCGCCGTCGCCACAGTCGGCGTCGCGCGCGCAGGCCGCGCCCACCGGCACGCCGCAGGCGCCCGAGGGCGGCGGGACGCAGGTCTCCGCGCCGAGGTTGCACCAGTAGCCCTCCGCGACGCGGCACGCCGCGTCGGCGCCGCAGCCGCCGCTCCGGTAGTAGAGCCCGTCGTCACCGAGGGTCGACCAGCCCGCCGCGCCCCAGACGCAGCCGCCGGCGCCATGTGCCAAAAGACACATCCCGCCCGGGAGCGGGCCGAACGCCGGGGCGTCGGCGGCGCAGGTCGCGCTCGCGCCGCAGTCGCCGTCGTCGTCGCAGGATCGCCCCGCGGCGGCGCAGGCGCCGGGCGTCTCCGGCACGCACACCGAGCGGTAGGGGCGCTGGTCGCAGACGTAGCCCTCGGCGCGGCGGCAGTCGGCGTCGGTCAGGCACTCGCGGAGGAAGGGCTCCGCCTCGCCGCCCCGGAGCGGGGAGCGGAGGCCGTCGATCGGGCGGCACGCGGCGTCGCCCGGGACGACGCAGTAGCCGCCGGGGAGCGCGCCGTAGATGGGGGAGGCGGTCTCGCAGCGGCCGTCGGCGCCGCAGTCGGCGTCGCGCGCGCAGGCCGCGCCGACGGGGGCGTCGCAGAGGCGCTCGGCGGGCGGGAGGCAGCCCCAGGTGCCGTAGTCGACGGGGACGCAGGCGTGGCCCTCGGCGGTGCGGCACGCGTCGTCGCGCTCGCAGCCGAGGACGAAGGCGTCGAGGGACGCGACGCGGCCGCCGCGGCGGACGCGCGGGCTCGCGCAGGTGGAGCGCTTGGCGCAGACGCCGCCCGGGACCGGGCGCCCGTCGACCACCGTGGCGCAGAGGCCGTCGCTGCCGCAGTCGGCGTCGGTGGCGCAGGCGCGGCCGAGCTCGTCGCCGCAGGAGGGCGCCGCCTCCACGAGGCGCGTCGGGCAGCCGAGGTCGGTGACGGCGACGGCGTGGAAGCCGGGGCCGACGTCCCTCCGGAGCGGGCTCCCGACGGCCGCGACCGGGGCCGGCGCCCAGAGGACGAAGTCGCGCGGGGCGCCGCCGAGGACGGCCTCGCCGGGGCCGAGCCGGCCGTCGCCGTCGGCGTCGTCGTAGGCGACGAGGGCGCCGAGGACGAAGGGGCGGCCGAGGGCGACGTCGGCGGGCGGCGGGGCGAAGAGGCGCACGACGAGCGGGGCGTCGAGCGCCACGGCCGCGGCGGGGCGGGCGGCGTCCTCGCGCCACTGGGCGCGGTCGAGGGCGTCTGCGCCCGGCGGCAGCCAGAAGAGCCCGAGGGCGACGCGCGCGCCGGGCGGGACGGCCTGGGTGACGAGGTCCGCGTCGAGGCTCAGGAGCGGCTCGCCGCGGGCGCCGTCGACGGGCACGGCGGCGTCGCAGGCGGTGAGCGCGACGAGGGCGGCCGCGGCGAGGAGGGCGCGGCTCACGGGCACCGCGGGACGGCGAGCGCGAAGCCGGCGCCGAGCTCGAGGGTGACCCGCCGCGCGGGGACGCAGGCGGCGCGCCAGGGATCGCAGGCGTAGCCGTCGCGGCAGTCGGCGTCGGCGGCGCAGCGGGCGAGGAGGCCGCGGTCGGCGAACAGGGGGTACCAGACGCCGTCGGCCGCGCGGCAGCCGCTGCCGTTGGAGGCGGTGCAGTAGCCGCCCGGGAAGCGGGGGATCGGCTGGAGCGGCGTCTCGGTCAGGCAGCGCCCGGCGCCGCAGTCGGGGTCGCGCTCGCAGGGGGCGCCGATGGGCACCTCGCAGGCGCCGGGAGGCGGCGGGACGCAGGCGCCGAGCCCGAGGTTGCACCAGTAGCCCTCGGCGGCGCGGCAGTCGGCGTCGCTGCCGCAGGCCGGGAGCAGCTCGGCGACCGAGGCGGGGGCGCTCGAGGTGGTGACGCCCGCGCCGAAGGTGCAGCCCTGCGCGCCGTAGGCGACGAGGCACATGCCGCCCGGGAGCGGGCCGAGATCGGCGTCGTAGTCGGCGCAGCGGCCGCCGAGACCGCAGGCGTCGGCGTCGGCGCCGCACGCCGCGCCGAGGAGCTCGCAGGCGCCGACGTCCGGCGCGCAGACCCCCGTCGGGGCCTCGCAGCGGTAGCCCGCGCGGCAGTCCGCGGCGGCGACGCACTCGCGGAGGACGGCCTCGTCGCCCGCGCCGACGGCCACGCGCCGGCCGTGGGCCGGGCGGCAGGCGACGCCGTCGCGGACGGTGCAGGCGCCCCCCGGGAAGGCGGCGAACGCGCCCGCGGCGTGCAGGCAGCGGCCGTCGGCGCCGCAGTCGCCGTCGCCGTCGCACGGGTCGCCGACGACGGTGTCGCAGACGCGCTCGGCGGGCGGCAGGCAGGCGTGGATGTAGCCGCTCACGAGCTCGCAGACGTAGCCCTCGGCGACGCGGCAGTCGGCGTCGACGGCGCAGCGCGGGACGAGGAGGTCGTCGAAGCCGGCGATCCCCGGCCCGCCGACGAGGTCCGCTCCCGAGCAGGGCGGGCGCTTCGCGCAGAGGCCGCCCGGGAGCGCCCGACCGCCGAGCGAGGTCGCGCAGACGCCGCCTGCGCCGCAGTCGGCGTCGGTCGCGCAGGGCCCGCCCGCGCCCGCGGGGCACGCGTCCGGACCGCGCGCGACGGCGACGCCGACGACGGGGCACGCGAGGGCGTGGCGCGGCAAGAGGGCGAAGCCGGGGGCGAGGTCGCGGGAGAGGGGGCTCGACTTCCCGGGCACGGCGGCGCGGGCGTGCACGATCCAGTCGCTCGGGGCGCCGCCGAGGATCTGCTCGCCGGCGCCGAAGCGGCCGTCGCCGTCGGCGTCGGCGAAGGCGAGGACGGCGCCGAGCGCCCAGTCGCGACCGGGGGCGTAGGCGGCGGCGGGCGGCGCGTCGAAGACGTTGACCACGACGGGCGCGCCGAGGGTCACGGCCGCGGCGGCGCCGGCGACGAGCGCGCCGGGGTCGCCGTCGAAGCCGGTCGCGGGGAGCCAGAAGACGGCGACGCCGACGGGGCCGACGTCGGCCGGGAGCGAGGCGGCGGCGAGGTCCGCCTCGAACGTGAAGGCCGGGACGCGGGGGATCTCCCCGCCGGCGTCGCCGACCGCGGCGTCGCAGCCGGCGGCGGCGCCGAGGCCGAGCGCGGCGGCGAGCGCGCCGGCCCAGAGTGCGGTCGAGGTCGTGATCATGGGAAAATCGTAATGCGCCGGTGCCCATCCCGCCAGCCCGCGGGTCGAGGGATTCGCACGCACGATTGGAGGACGGCGATGGGCTCGACGCGAGCGCGCGACACGGCGGAGCAGACGGCGACGACCGCGCGGGTCCCGACGTCGGAGGCGACCGAGGGCGGGCCGGCGCCGCGGCCCGGGCTCGTCCAGGGCGGGCCGGGGGTCGGCGCGACGCACCTCGGCGCGCTGATGGCGGCGGGCGGAAACGTCGGGATGGTGCAGCTCTCGCGCGGCGATCACGGCGCCGCCCACGCCGGCGGCGCGCCGCGGCTCGCGCCGGCGCCGCCCACGCTGCTCCCGGCGCGGCGTGGCGGCTCGCCCTTCAAGGCCGCGCTCGCGCCGAAGGTGCAGGCGAACGCGCTCACGCCGGCGTTCGTGAGCGGCTGGTTCACGGCGCTCCAGGCGCCCTACAGCGTCGAGCTGAACGCGGAGATCGGCCTCTCGTGGAACGCGGCGCTCGGGGCGCTCGGCGTCGCGCTCTACGCGAAGGGGACGGCCGCGCAGGAGGACGACGGCCGCTTCAGGACGAGCATCACCATCGGGATCCGCGGGAGCGTCGAGTTCAACGTGTACGTGTTCGCGGCGCAGGCGAACCTGCAGGCGTCGTACACCTGGGGCTACGCGTTCCAGGACCCGGTCCACTTCGCGGCGCGCATGTGCGCGCTCGTCGAGCGCTACGTCCACGCGCTCAAGAAGTTCCTCCTCGGGCAGCAGAAGGAGGAGGCCGCCAAGGCGCTCGACGAGGGCGCGGGCGCCGCGCGGAAGGCGGCCGACGCGGACACGCGGAAGGCGTGGGTGCGGCTCGCGGCGACGCCGCCGATCGAGGTGCAGAAGGCCGAGGCGAAGCTCGAGGGGTCGGTCCAGGGGGTCGCCGGGGACAAGCGCCGCGAGGCCATCGGGGCGTTCCTGAGGAACCAGCCGGAGCTCCTGAAGCAGTTCATGACGGGGCCGAAGGCGGAGGTGGCGCTGACGACGGCGGTGGCGTGGTTCTATCGGCGCCTCGACGAGGCGCGGCCGGGGGAGAACGACGACAAGGCGAAGTGGCAGGTGCGGCGCGCGAGGATGCAGTCGCTCGCGGGCTCGCTCGAGCATCAGGGGGTGAAGCTCACCATCACGCTCTCGGAGATCAAGGGGCACGCGAACCCCGACCAGGACGGCGCCTACGCCAACGTGAAGGTCGCGAAGGCCGCGTCGAAGGGGGTCTCGGCGCCATGGCTCCGGGTGTTCTCGGTGAAGAACGCGGGCGTCCTGCTCGA
Organism: Deltaproteobacteria bacterium; assembly: GCA_020632715.1. GTDB lineage: Bacteria > Myxococcota_A > UBA9042 > PHBI01 > PHBI01 > JACKFA01. The sequence continues at coordinate 1,491,122 of JACKFA010000001.1, read as the reverse complement.
CACGCTCGCGGCGGCCGTGCCGGCGCTCTTCGCGACCGGGGCGGGGGTCGACAAGGCCATCGACGTGGCGACGCGGGTCGTCGCGGCGCTCCGGAAGCCGGCGCGCGCGCTCGACACGACGCTCGGCGCGGAGGCCGGGGGCGAGGTGTCGTTCGAGCAGCACCTGGTCTTCGAGGGCGCGACGTGGCGGACGCAGTTCCGGCGCGTGCAGCTCTCGGGGCAGGCGTCGGCGAGCCTGAAGACGCCTGGGCCCGCGGGCAGCACGGTCACGGCGAAGGTGGGGATGGCGGGCGCGGTGACGCTCGTCGAGCAGATCGGCGTCGACACGCTCAGCTACGTGAAGACGGCCTACGACGGCTTCCGGAACCGCGGCGAGTCGGCGACCGACCCGCGCTTCACGGGGCCGTGGGGCGCGTTCGTCACGGGGCGCCTCAAGCCGCGTCTGAAGCTGCTCGCCGAGCGCGTGGCGACGCCGGGCACGAACGCGCGGCGTGAGGCCGCGGGGACGGCGTTCCTGACGGCGTGCGACGGGAAGAAGGGCGAGGCGGAGCTCGTCACGGCGCTCGAGGCGGACTTCGAGGCGGCGTTCGTGAAGACGCAGCGGGACCCGAACCAGGGCAAGGCGCCGGACGAGATGTGGCGGGACCTGCCGCGCCTGTCGAGCGCCGAGGCGTACAAGCTCATGGCGGATCCCGGGAAGATGGCGACGCTCCCGGCGCGGCAGCTCGCGGAGCTCGTCGAGCTCAGCCTCTCGCGCTGGGTGTCGAGCTGGCGCGACCAGGTGCCGCTCGTGAACGTGCTCATCGCGGCGCGGCGGAGCGGGCAGGAGGTCGCGCTCGTCACGGCGGTCGACTTCATGCGGCTCTACCGGGGGCTCTCGTGGGCGTCGTGGAAGCAGGTCGCGCCGCTCCTCGGGAGCCGCTTCCTCGCGCGGGTCGAGCAGGGCAAGCGGGACGGCTACGTCGCGCTCTTCGTGCGTGAGCTCCCGCCGAGCCCGGCGCACTTCGGGATCTGGCGGAACGACAACATCGTGGCCGCGCTGAAGTCGCTGCCGCGGCTCGACGCGACGCAGGTGCTCCGGAAGATCCGCCCGAGCGTGGTCTACAACGCGCTCGCCGGGCAGCGCTCGCTCTGGGGGCAGGAGCTCTTCGAGCACACGCGCGTCCGCGAGGACGAGGAGCGGCGGCCGCAGGTGCGGCGATGACCGCGGTGGGCCGGCGCTGGTATCCGCTCGCGCTCCCGGACGGGACGCCGCTCCTCGCCTACGACGCGGAGGCGAGGTACGAGGGGGACGCGCTCGCGCTCGCCGTCACCCTCGAGGCCGCGAGCGCCGAGCTGCTCGACGAGAGCGGCCTCTTCGGGCACCTGCACCTCCCGGACGAGCCGCGGCTCGAGCTGCGCCTCGACCTCGTCATGGCGCGCCCGGAGGGGGCGCTGGCCGCGGCCCGCGGCGCCGAAGGGGGCGCGCTCCTCGCGGCGCTCGCGCGCCCGGAGGCCGCGCGCGCCCACGAGCTCGGCGCGTTCACGCTCCGGAGCGCCGTCGCGACCCTCGCCGACGCGGAGGTGGGGCCCGAGATGGACCGACCGGTCTAGTCGCTAGTCTTCGTCGCCGGCGCCGCGGAGATCGAGCTTCCGGAGCAGGTACTCGAGCGACTTCCGGTGGATCCCGCCGCGCCGCGCCGCCTCGGAGACGTTGCCGCCCGTGGCCTCGAGGAGGCGCGACCAGTAGCGCGTCTCGAAGAGGTCGATGAGGCGGCCCTTGGCGTCCTTGAAGGGTAGCTCGTAGTCGACCGAGAGGAGGGCCGCGCTGTCCTCGCCGCCGCGCGAGACCTCGGCGACCGCCGCCTCGCTCTTGATGCCGCGCGTCGACAGGTGGCGCGTCTCGAGGCGCCCGTGCTCGGCGAGGACCACGGCGCGCTCGACGTAGTTCTTGAGCTCGCGCACGTTCCCGGGCCACGGGTGGGTCTGGAGGCGGCGCATCGTGTCGTAGCCGACCTGCACCTCGGAGGCGCCGGCGGCGCGGAGGAAGGTCTCGACGAGGAGCGGGATGTCCTCGGGGCGCTGGCGGAGCGGGGGCAGGCGGACCTTGATGACGGCGAGGCGGTAGTAGAGGTCCTCGCGGAAGGTGCCGGCCTCGACCTCCTTGTCGAGCTGCCGGTTCGTCGCGGCGACGACGCGCACGTCGGCGACGCGGCGGGTGTTGTCGCCGACCGGCTTGTACTCGCCCTTCTCGAGGGCGCGGAGCAGCTTCGGCTGGAGCTCGAGCGGGAGCTCGCCGATCTCGTCGAGGAAGAGCGTGCCGCCGTGCGCCGCGGCGAAGACGCCCTCGCGGTTGCCGACGGCGCCCGTGAAGGCGCCCTTGACGTGCCCGAAGAGCTCGCTCTCGATGAGCTCGGGGGCGACCGCCGAGCAGTCGAAGATGACGAGGGGCTTGTCGGCGCGGCGCGAGTGCTGCTGCACGGCCTCGGCGACGAGCTCCTTGCCGGTGCCGCTCTCGCCCTCGATGAGCACGCTCACGTCGCTCTTCGCGACGCGCGGGATGAGCGCCATGATCTCGCGCATCTGCGCGCTCTGCCCGATGAGGCGCCCGAGGCGGTCGCCGCGGGCGAGCTGCACCTCGACCTGCTCGCCGGCGACCGAGAAGGCGACCTCGGCGTGGCCGAGGCGGATCCGCGCCGCCTGCGGGAGGTAGGCCTCGCGGACGCGCACGTTGTCGACCCAGGTGCCGTTCTTCGAGGCGAGGTCGCGGAGCAGGTAGCCGACGCCGTCGAACTCGAGGCGCGCGTGGGTGCGCGAGACGGTCGGATCGTCGACGACGAGATCGCAGTCGGGCGCCGAGCCGAGATAGATGAGGCGCCGATCGTAGCTCGCCGGGGCGCCGCCCGCGGCGGCGAGCACGTAGCGCTGGAACCGGAGCGCGTCGACGACGTCGGGCGCGACCTGGGTCTCGGGGCCGTCTGCCATGGTCACCTCTCGGAGGTGGCATAGCAGAGCGGGGCACGTACAGAAAGCCCGTCGGCCCCGCGCTTGACGAAGCGGCGGCGCGAACGCAGCGTGGGCGCCGGACACGAGGAGGACCGACATGACCGGGAAGAAGCGCGTGCTGGTGCCGCTGGCGACGGGGTTCGAGGAGCTCGAGGCGATCGCCGCGGTCGACCTGCTGAGGCGCGCGGGGGCGCACGTGGTGACCGCGAGCGTCGACACGCCGAACCCCGTGACCGGGCGAAACCGCGTGCGCGTGATGGCCGACATCGACCTCCCCGAGGCGCTCGAGGAGTGGGGCGAGGACTGGGATCTCGTCGTGCTGCCGGGCGGGCCCGGGGTGGACGCGCTCGGCAAGAACGAGGCGCTCATGGGCATCGTCGGGAAGCGGATCGCCGCGGGCGCGCCCATCGCCGCGATCTGTGCCGCGCCGAAGCTCCTCGCGCAGGCCGGGCTCTCGGTGACGACGCGCGTCACGAGCTACCCGAGCACCCAGGCGGACCTCGGGGCCTACGGGAGCTACGCGACCGACACGGTGGTCGTCGACGGCAGCGTCGTCACGAGCCGCGGCCCCGGGACGGCGGTGCCGTTCGCGCTCGCGTGCGTCGAGCTCCTCTTCGGCGCGGCGCGCGCGATGGAGATCGCGAACGAGACGGTCGCGGGCTGACGGCTCAGCCGTCGCCGAGCTTCTCGAGCTCCTCGGCGCCGGGGAGCGTGGAGAGATCGGGCACGACCATGATCTCGATGCGGCGGTTCTGCGCCTTGCCCTCGTCGGTGTCGTTGGGCGCGGTCGGCTTGAACTCGCCGTAGCTCGCGGCGGACACGCGCGACGGCGGCATGCCCGACTCGATCATCGTGCGGACGACGCTCATGCTGCGGTCGAACGCGAGCTCCCAGTTCGAGGGGTAGCGGCTCGTCTTGATGGGGACGTTGTCGGTGTGGCCGGCGACCTGGAAGCGGCGGTCGGCGATGTCCTTCAGGATCGCGGTGACCTCGACGACCGCGTTGTGGCCGTTCTCCGAGAGCACGGCGGAGCCGGACGGGAAGAGCACGTCCGTCGCGAGCTGCACGACCATCTGGCCGTCGATGATGCGGATCTTGAGCTTGCCGGCGTCGATGAGCGCCTTGAAGCGCGCGAGCAGGTTCCGGTACTCGGCGACGCGCGCCTCCGCCTGCGCCTTCCGGCGCGAGAGCTCGTCGAGCGCCTCGCGCATCTGCTTCTCGGACTCGAGGAGGCCGCTCTTCTCCTTCACGAGCTTCGCCTTCTCGGCGTTCAGGGCCTCGAGCTGCGCCTCGAGCGACTTCCGCTCCTCCTCGATGTGGGCGAGGCGCGCCTTCTCCGCGGCGAGCGCCTGCTCGAGGTCCTGGATGCTCGCCTCCTGGCGGCGGTCGCGCTCCTCGGTCTGGGCGCGGTAGTCGCCGTACTCGGTCTCGAGCTCGCGGTACTTGCCCTTCGTCACGCAGCCGCTCGTCATAGCGAGCGCGGCGAGGGTGAGGGACGTCGTCAGCGCGCGGGTCGCGGTGGTCATGGCTCGCTCTCGGGTCGGTCGGGGCGCGCCGGGGGGCGCGGGGAGGGTCAGGGGCGCTCGGGCGCGGGCGCGGGCTGCTCGAGGCGCGCGAGTCGCGCGCAGCCGACCTTGTCGTCGGCGGCGCAGGCGCGGCGGTAGAAGCGGCGCGCGCGGACGAGGTCGACGTCGACGCCGGCGCCGCGCTCGTAGAGCCCGCCGAGGGCGATGCAGCCGTCGGCGACGCCCGCGTCGCAGCCCTGCTCGAAGAGCTTCCGCGCCTTCTCGAGGTCCTTCGGGACGCCGAGCCCTTGCTCGTAGAGGACGCCGAGGTTCGAGCACGACTCGGCGATGCCGCCCTCGCAGGCGGTCAGGAAGAGCTTGCTCGCGCGGTTCGGCTCCTTCGCGCCGGCGACGCCGTCGACGGCCATGATGGCGAGGTTGCCGCACGACGGCAGGTGGCCACCGGCGCAGCCCTGCTCGTAGAGCTCGCGAGCGCGGAGGGGGCTCCGCGCGACGCCGATGCCGTGCTGCATCAGGTAGCCGAGGTTGCCGCAGCCGGACGGGTCGCCGCCGGCGCAGGCGCGCTGGTAGAGCTGCGAGGCGCGGAGCAGGTCGAGGGGGACGACGGTGCCGAGCTGGTAGGCGATGCCGAGGTTCGCGCAGGCCGTCGGCTGGTTCGCGTCGCACGCGCGCCGGAAGTAGCGCACCGCGCGCGCCGGGTCCTGGTTGGTCCCCTGCCCGCGCTGCGCCATGTAGCCCACCTCGGCGCAGGCGGTGGCGTCGCCGAGCTCGCAGGCGCGCTCGAACTCGCGGTAGGCGCGGACGATGTCGGCCTCGACGCCGGCGCCGTCGCGGTAGGCCGCGCCGAGCTGGTAGCAGCCGCTGCGGATGCGGACGTCGCAGGCGCGCTGGCAGGCGTCGAGGTCGGCCTTGTTCACGCAGGCGGTGGCGAGGGCGTAGTCGTCGCGGGCGGCGTCGACGCGCTCGGTCGCGGCGCACCCGTGGAGGGCGGTCAGCGAGAGGACCGCGAGGAGGACGTTCAGGAGGGCGCGCCGGATGGCTGTAAACCCTCGTGTCTGTTGCGTTCTACCGAACCCCATGGCCTCACTCGCGACCCGAAGCCCGTGCAGGACGGTGTCACGGGACGCTCGACCGCGCAACCCGCACAGCATGCGGGTTGCAAAACTGCACTCACCGTTGAAATGCCGATAACAACGGTCACAACGACGTGATCGCCCCCATGGGGCGGTAAGGCGCGAAAAAAGCTGGGTTGACAGGACAAAGGCCACGGAACGACGTATATAGCTGCATGCCCGTTCTGCACACCACACCCACAGGAGGTCCCATGAACAAGGGCGAGATGGCTGCCAAGCTCGCGAAGAGCACTGGCATCACGAAGGCTAAGGCGCTCGAGGTGGTCAACACCATCTTCGGCTCGGAGCCGGGCAAGGGTATCATCGCGACGGAGCTCGACGCCGGCCACAAGGTCGTCGTTCCGGGCTTCGGGACGTTCGGCACGCGCAACCGTGCCGCGCGTACCGGCACGAACCCGGCCACGCGCGCGAAGATCAGCATCGCCGCGAAGACGTACGCCTACTTCAAGCCCGGTAAGACGCTGCGCGAGCGCGTCGAGAAGTAGTTTGGGTGTCTGACCCGGCGGTCCCGTCGCGGCGCGCGCGTCGAGGCGGGGCAGGCGGGTCTCCGAAGTGAGGCGACACGGTCGTGCATGCCCGCATCGACCGTGTCGCCCCGCAGGGGCGGTGGGAGCCCCGTGCAGAGCATCACGCGGCCGCGGGCGTCAACGCGGCACACCGGGGAGGGAGCCAGGGCCACGGCTTCCGACTCGGGTGGGGACCCGGGTCGGGCCCCGGGAGAGGTCGGCGAGACCTCCCGGCGGTCGGCGGCGACGTGCGTCCGGCGCGCTGCGAGCCGCGGTTGGGGCCGCGCCGCGCCCTCGGGCTCGGCTTGACGGCGGCCGGCGAGTCGCGCACCGTGGGAGGCGCGAGGCCCCGGAGCCCGCGGCCCGCCCCCGGCCGCGCCGAGGAGCCCGCTCCGCACACGGCGAGGTGAAGGCGTGTCGTCGACAACCCCGAAGCAGCTCTCCCGCGCCGTGGCGCGCGCGGCCCTCTGGCTCGGTGGGCTCCTCGCCGTGGCGGGGACGGCCCGCGCCGACGACAGCGAGGCCTGCCGGAAGGCGCAGCAGGTCATCGGCGACAAGGCGGCGACCATGCTGCCCGACGAGTGCCAGGAGGCGGTCGACGCGGCCGAGGAGGAGCGCTGGCAGCTCTGGCTCGACATGGGGCTCGCGCACGAGCAGGCGAGCGAGCTCGTCAACGCGGCGCAGTACTACCAGCGCTTCCTCGACGGGGCCGACCAGCGCGAGCGGCCGCTGGGCGCCGCCTGGGAGAAGGCGCGCGCCGACGCCCGCGCGTCGCTCGAGCGCATCGACGCGGAGCTCCTCCGGAGCTACGGCCGGGTCGACGTGACGTCGACGCCGAGCGACGCGATGGCGAGCTTCGAGGGGAAGGCCGCGGGGATGGCGAGCTTCACGACGCCGTTCCGCCACTATCTCCTGCCGGGGGAGCACACGCTGCAGCTGTACAGCCCGACCCTCGGGAAGACGGTCGACCGCGCGTTCTCGCTGAGCGTCGGGCAGAAGCTCGCGCTGGCCGTGGACCTGACGGCGGAGACGCCGCCGCGGCGGCCGGCGGAGAAGCCCGTCACGACGAAGACGACGCCGAAGGCCACGGTGTCGCCGCCGGGCGGGAAGCCGGCGAGGGAGGCGCCGCCGGTGCTCGAGACGGTGGGGTGGCTCGGCGTGGGCGCGGGGGCGGCGAGCCTCGCGCTCGGGACGGTGCTCTACGTGCAGGGCGCCGGGCTCGTCGACGAGTCGAAGTGCTCGGGGGAGGCGTTCTGCGAGCCGACGGCGGCGTACCGCGCGAAGCGGAAGGCGGACGGCGAGGACCTCGAGACGAGCGGCGTCATCGCGTGGGCGGCCGGGGCGGTGCTGCTCGGCGGCGGCATCGCGGCCATCCTGCTCGCCGAGGACGACGACGCGAGCGGCGCGAGCGCGGCGTCGGCGGATGGTGGCGTCACCCTCGATGGGCTGAGCGCGGCGCCGCTACCCGGGGGCGCGAGCGTCGGGGCGAGCCTCAGGTTCTGAGGCCGGTCGGCGCGGGCGGCCACGAGGGCCGCCCCTACGGGGGGTTGCCGGCCGCATCCGGGCGCCGGCGCCACGAGGGCCGGCCGACCGTGGCGGGCGGGCGGGCTACGAGGCCGCACCGACCGTGGCGGGCGCGAGGCGGCCACGAGGGCCGGCCGACCGTGGCGGGCGCGGCGCGGGCGCCACGAGGGCCGCACCGACGTGGCGGGCGCGGGCGGCCACGAGGGCCGCACCGACCGTGGCGCGCGGCGGGCACGAGGGCCGCGCCGACCGTGGCGGGCGCGAGCGGCCACGAGGGCCGCACCGACCGTGGCGGGCGCGGGCGGACACGAGGGCCGCGCAGACCGTGTGGCGGGCGCGGGCGGACACGAGGGCCGCGCCGACCGTGGCGGGACGCGGGCGGCACCGACCGTGGCGGGCGCGGGCGGAGACGAGGGCCGCCCCTGCGGGCCTTGCGCGGGCGGCCACGAGGGCCGCCCCTACGGGGCTGGGCTCAGCCGCCGGTGAAGACGTCGCCGGAGCCGGTGTCCACGGCCCCCGTCCCGCCGCAGTGCGTGGTCTTGTCGCCCTTCCGGACCGCCTTCTTCTTGTTGATGAAGACCGTCCCCGAGCCGGCAGAGGTCTGCCAGATGTTCGGCCCGCAGCACGCGGCGTGAATGCCGGGGTCGCCGAGGCGCATCGCCGGGAAGGTGTTCACGAAGACATCCGGGGAGCCACCGACGAGGGGCCCGTTGCAGCCGTGCGGGCACGCCGGGCAGCCGTGCGCGTCCGCCGAGATCTTGCCAATATCGCTGACGCGTCCTTGCTCTGGCACGCTGGTCTCCTGTCGCGAGCCTGGGACCGACCCGAAGAGTACGCGCGCCCCCCGAACGACGTCGCGTCCGACACCGCTTGACAGTATGAGAACAGGGCGCCGCGGTGTCAATCCAGATGCCGCGGCCACGCCGGATGCGCGAGTCGCGACGGGCGTGTGCAGGGCCTGGACACGAGGCGTCCCTGGCGCGCGGGCGCGGGCGCCGCCCCCAACGGGGGCGTGGACTCAGCCGCCGGTGAAGACGTCGCTGGAGCCGGCGACGACCTCCCCACTGCCACCGCAATGGTTGGTCGCGTCGCCCTTCCGGACCGCTTTCAGGTCGTTGATGAAGACGGTCCCGGAGCCGGCGTGCGTGAACCAGAGGTTCGCGCTGCAGCAGGCCGCGTGGATGCCCATGTCGCCCAGCCGCATCGCCGGGAAGGCGTTCACGAAGACGTCGGGTGAGCCGGCGACCAGCGGGCCGACGCAGGTGTGGGGACACGCCGGGCAGCCGTGCGCGTCGGCGTCGACCTTGGCGTTGTCGCTTACGCGTCCTTGCTCTGGCACGCTCTCTCTCCCGTCGCGAGCCTGGGACCGCCCCAGAAGCGTACGCGCGGCCCCCCCGGTCGCGCCGACACCGTTGAAGACTATGGGGAAAGGGGCGCGGCGGTGTCAATCGACAGGCCGCGACGGCGCCGGACGCGAGACTCGCGACCGGCGTGTGCAGGGCATCGACAGGGCGTGCGCGCCAAAGTATGAGAGTGCACCCGTGGCGGTCCACGAGAGACCCGGCAGGAGACCCATGAACACCGACGAGATCGTCCAGCTCTGCAAGCAGCACACGCTCTACAGCTGGAGCGCCGGCGGCGGCGTGAAGCCGATCCCCATGGCCAAGGCCGAGGGGATCTACTTCTGGACCACCGAGGGCAAGCGCTACATCGACTTCAACAGCCAGCTCATGAGCGTCAACATCGGCCACGGCCACCCGCGCGTCCGCGACGCCATCAAGGCGCAGGCCGACGAGCTCATGTTCGCGATGCCCTCGGCCGCGACCGCCGTCCGCGCGCGCCTCGGGAAGATGCTCGCCGACCTCACGCCCGACCCCATCAACACGTTCTTCTTCACGCTCGGCGGCGCCGAGGCGAACGACAACGCCCTCCGCGCGGCCAAGCTCTACACCGGCCGCCAGAAGGTCCTCGCCCGCTACCGCAGCTACCACGGCGCGAGCGGCGCCACGATCTCGCTGACCGGCGACCCACGCCGCTGGCCGAACGAGCCCGGCGTCGGCGGCGTCATCCACGTCCTCGACCCGTCGCCCTACGAGTTCTCCTTCGGCACCACCGAGGAGGAGATCACCGCCCGCAGCCTCAGCTACCTCGAGGAGGTCATCAAGAGCGAAGGCGCCCACACCATCGCCGCCTTCTTCCTCGAGACCGTGACCGGCACGAACGGGATCCTCGTGCCACCCAAGGGCTACCTGAAGGGCGTGCGCGCGCTCTGCGACAAGTACGGCATCGTGATGATCTGCGACGAGGTCATGGCCGGCTTCGGGCGCACGGGCTCCGTCTACGCCTTCGAGCACTTCGGCGTCGTGCCGGACATCGTCACCGCCGCGAAGGGGCTCACGAGCTCCTACCTCCCGCTCGGGATGATGGGGATCTCCGACGCCATCGCCGAGCACTTCCAGAAGAACGTCTTCTGGGGCGGCCTCACGTACAACGCCCACCCGATGCTGCTCGCGTGCGCCGAGGCGAACATCCGGGTCATGCTCGACGAGGGCATGATCGAGAACGCCGCGGCGCTCGAGAAGGTGCAGCGGAGCGAGATGGACCGCCTGAAGGCGAAGCACCCGTCCGTCAAGGAGGGGCGCTGCATCGGCCTCTTCGGCATCATCGAGCTCCAGAAGAACGCGCAGGGCGAGCCGCTCGCGCCCTTCAACAGCTCGAGCCCGGCGATGGACCAGCTGAAGGTCGCCTTCGACGAGCGCGGGCTCTTCACGTTCGTCCGCTGGAACGCCTTCATGTGCAACCCGCCCCTCTGCATCACCGAGGAGCAGCTGCGCGAGGCCTACGCCATCATCGACGACTGCCTCGACGTCGCCGACCGCCACTTCGAGGGTTAGCAGGCTGCTGAATAACTCTCCCGTCGCCTGGCTTGCTCTTGTGGTCTCAGGCGGCTCCGCTCGTCGGTCACGTACCTCGAGTACGTTCCCTCGTCGCGTAGCCACCTGGAACCACGACGCCGCGCCATGCTCGGTCCGAATTTCCCCGAGCGCTGCTAGCACTTGGCGCGCGACGGGCTCGACGAACGCGGCGCGAGCAGCGTGATCGCCTGTCGGGCCTGCCGCTCGCGCGTCTGCTGCACGCGCGAGCACACGCCCGTCACCCACCGCGACGTCGCGCGCGTCGCGGCGGCCCTCGCGGTCGCCCCCGAGCTCTTCTGCGACGCCGTCCCGACCTCCGCCGAGGACCCGCTCGGCCTCGACCTCGGCGACGGTCGCCGCGCGCGCGCGGTGCTCCGCCGCCGCGACGACGGCGACGGCGCCCTCGCCTGCCTCTTCCTCCTCGCGCTCGACGGCGGCAGGCGCCTCTGCGGCCTGGGCGAGCTCGCGCCCCGGCGCTGCGGGCTCTTCCCGGTCATCGGCCGCGGCGAGGTCGCCGCCGACGGCCTCTGCTGGCGCCCCTGGCGCTGGGAGGAGCTCGCGGGCGACGTCGACCGGGAGGCCCTCACCGCCCTCGAGGCCGACCGCGCCGCCTTCGCCGCGGTCGTCGCGCGCTGGAACGCCTTCGCCGCGCGCCGTCGGCGCAGGCTCTCGCTCGCGACCGCGCTCGCGTTCCTCCTGAACGAGGCGGCGCGCGAGGCGGAGGCCGCGCCGTGACCGCCCCGATCCCCGAGCCCGCCCACCGGAGCGGCTGCGCGACCTGCGCCACCTCCGCGTGCTGCGTCCGCCTCGAGCCGGAGCTCACGGGCTTCGACATCGCGCGCCTCGCCAGGGCGCGCGGGCTCGCGGCCGACGAGATCGCCCGCCTCGCCCCTGGCCACGGCGATCTCGCGCAGGCCGACGGCGTCCTCCTCGACGGTCCCGACCGCGTCTGGCTCCTCCAGCTGCGGCCGGCCGATCCGCGGGCTCCGCGCGCCGAGCGGCGCTGCGCCTTCCTCCTCCACCTCGCCCCCGGCGTCGACCGCTGCGGCGTCTACGCCCACCGCCCGATGCTCTGCCGCACCTTCCCGACCGAGCTCACCGTCGCCGGCGTCATGGTCGCGACCCCCGAGGCGATCTGCCCGCCGAACGCCTGGGACATCGCCCGCACCGACCTCGCCGGCGCCCGGCAGGTGCACCTGCGCGCCGCCATCGAGCGGGAGCTGCACCGCGCCGCGCTCGCCCGCTGGAACGCCGCCGCCTCCGAGCGCGAGGCCGCCCCGCGCGACGCCGTGATCGCCGCCTTCTTCGCGTGGCTCGAGCGCGTCACCGCCGCGCTCGAGGCCGCCCTCGCCCCGCACCTCGCGACCCCGGCCGCCGTCGAGGCGGCCGCCCGCGATCTCGACCTCCCGCGCGACGGCGACGACCGCCCCGCCGACGCCCTCGGGCCCAGCGCCGGCGCGGACGCCGGCCCCGCGCTCGTCGCCACCCTCCGCGCCGCGCTCGACCGGTTTCCAGAGCACCGATTCAGGTAATCGGACCGATTACTCGAGCGGTGCTCAAGCCCCCGCGCCCGCGCTTGCCGCGAGGCCGCGCGACTCGCTAGAATGATGGGGTTCTGGCCCGTCGGCCGCTGCGGACCCACCCGATGCAAACCCTGACCCGACACTCGCCGACCACCGCGCGTGGAGCGACGTTGACGCCCTTGCTCGCGCTCCTCGCGGTCGGCGCGGCCGCGTGCGGCGACGCAGGCTCGGGCGGCACCCCGGCCGACACCGACACGGCCGACCTCGTCGGGGGCCCGGACGCCGCCGTCCCGCTCGCCGTGAGCTGGCGCGACGACGCGCCGCCGCCGGCGCTCATCGGCTACGGCGCCGTCACCGTGCGCGTGAGCGTCGAGGGGGCCGCCACCCGCGCCGACCTGGTCGCGACGACGCCGGGCGCGGCGCCGCGCGTGATCGCGACGGCCGGGCCGCCGGCCTTCGGGCTCTCCTTCACGCCGGGCGACGCCGGGCTCTCGGATGGCGAGCGCCTCGCGCTCAGCGTCGTCGTGACCGACGCGGACGGCGCCCGCGCCGAGACCGCCGCGGCCGAGGCGGTCGTCGACTGGCAGGCGCCCTCGCTCGTCGCCATCGACCCGCCCTCGGGGAGCGTGCTGTCGCCGCTCGAGGGGTGCCGGTTCACCTTCGCGGACGACGCCCCGCTCGCTCCCGCGAGCGCCGAGGTGAGGATCGTCCACAGCGACGCGGGCGGCCGCGTGACGCTCGTCGAGGGGAGCGACTTCGTGCGCGACGGGAGCGTCCCCGGCGAGATCGCGATCATCCTCGCGCGCCCGAGCGATGGCACGTACCACGTCACGGTCGCGCCGGTGGACGCCGCCGGGAACCGCGGCGCGCCCGCGCTCGCCGAGCTCTGGTCGGACACGACGCCACCCGAGGTGTCGATCGCGGCGCCGCTCGCAGGCGGCGTCGTCCTCGGCGACACCACGCGCGTCGTCGCGAGCGTGAGCGACGCGTCCGGCGCCGCGCACGTCGCCGTGACCGCGCGCGACGGCGTGGGCGCGGTCGCGAGCGCCGAGGCGGACGACGTCGCGGCGGACCTCGGTGTCGCCGACCTCGCCGACGGGCCGCTCACGCTGACCGTGACCGTCACGGACCGCGCGGGGTTCAGCGCCACGGCCACGGGCGCCGCCACGCTCGACCGCCACGGCCCGGTCGTCGACGAGCTGCTCCCCGCGGACGGCGCGGTTGTGCCGCCCCGCTTCACCATCGTCACGGGCGCCCACGACGACGGGATCGGCCTCGCGGCCGTCGAGCTCCACTGGGGCGAGACCCCGGAGCTCCTCGCCGCGAGCGCCCCCTGCGACGCGGACGGTCGCGCCGAGCTCGAGGTCGAGGCGGCGGGCGGCGTGCGCGAGGCGCGGGTCGCCGTCACGGACGCCGTGGGGCACGCGACGCTGGTCACGCGCGTCTGGCTCGTCGACGGCTCGCCGCCCACCGCGACGCTCGAGCCGGCCCCGACCGGGCGGGCGCTGCCCTCGCTCCCCCTGGTCCGCGTCGCCGTCACCGACGACGGCGGGGGCCCCGACCTCCCCGCGACCGCCGCGACCGTGTCGCTGACCCGCGACGACGTCGCGCTCGCCCCCGTCATCGGGGTCGACGAGGCCCTCGGCGCCCTGGTCGTCGCGCTGCCCGCCGAGGCGGGGCGCTACGAGCTCCGCGTCACGCCGGTCGACGTCGTCGGCCACCGCGGCGAGCCGGTGACCGCGAGCTGGCGCGTGGACACGACGCCTCCGACCGTCGCGATCGAGGGGGTGGCGGAGGGCGCGCTCGTGACCGCCGACGCGCTCGCCGTCACCGTCGTGGTCGCCGACGACGACGCCGTCGACGCGACCACCCTCGACGTCCTCGACGGCGCGGGGGTGCGGCACGCGATCGCCGTCCCGGCGGGCGGCGGCGCCGCGAGCGTCCCCCTCGGCGCGCTCGCGGAGGGCGCGTGCACGCTGCGCGCCGAGGCGCGCGACGTCGCGGGGCACGCGAGCGAGGCGACCGTCGGCTTCCTGCTCGACCACACCGCGCCCACGCTGGTCGCCGGCCTCCCCGCGGACGGCCCCACGCGGAGCGCGCTCGACCTGGCGCTGACCGTCCACGACGGCGTCGCGGGCGTGGCGCGCTGCGCGGCGCTCGAGGGCGACGCGATCCTCGCCGAGGTGACGCTCGATCCGCCCGCGCGGGACGGCGTCTGCGCGCTCTCGCCCGCGTTCGTGGGGGAGGACGGCCCGCGCGACGTGGACGTGGTCGTCGAGGACGCGGCCGGGCACGTCACCGTGACGCGGCGCCGCTGGACGGTCGACAGCGGCGCGCCGACCGCGGCCCTGGCCCCGGCCGGCGGCCTCGTGGGCGAGCTGCCGACGGTGCGGGCGACGCTCGCGGACGACGGCGCGGGGATCGACGCGGCCGCGAGCGCGGCGACGGCGACCGTGCATCGCAACGGCGCCGACGTCACCGCGGCGGTCACGGTGCGCGCGGAGGGGGATGACGCCGTCGTGTTCGAGGTCCCCGAGCCCGGGCCGGGCCTCTGGGTCTTCGCGATCGCGCCGGTCGACGCCGTCGGCAACGTCGGCGCCCCGGTCGAGGCGCGCTACACGCTCGACACCGACGATCCGGCCGTCGCGTTCACCGCGCCCGGCGACGGGGCGTGGGTGGGCGACGCCCTCACCGTGGCGGCCGACGCGAGCGACGCCCAGAGCGTCGCGGCGAGCGTCCGCTTCGAGGTGACGGACGTTCTCGGGGAGACGCGCGGGGTCGACGTCGCGGCTGCGCCATGGGAGGCGACGCTCGACGCCGCGGGGCTCGCGTCGGGAGCGCTCGTGCTGACGGCGTCCGCCACCGACGCGGCCGGCAACGTCGGCGTCGCGACCCGCGCGGTGCAGCGGGACGCGGACGCCCCGACCGCGACGTGGCGTGCGCCCGAGGGTGAGGGGCTCCTCGCCGCGTCGTTCACGGTGACGGTCGCCGCGAGCGACGGCGGGAGCGGGCTCGCGGGCGTCGAGGTGCGCGCGGACGACGGTGGCGGCGCGCTCCTCGCGAGCGCGCCCCTCGAGGGCGCCGCGGGCGAGGTCGCGCTCGCGATCGCGGGCCCGCTGCCCCACGGCGCGAGCACGCTCTGGCTCGGCGCGCGCGACGCGGCCGGGAACGTCGGTGGCGTGACGCACGACGTCCGGGTGGACGCGAAGCCGCCGACGGTCGTCGCCTCGCCCGTCGCCGGCGCGACCATCTCCCGATCGACGCGGGCGCGGCTCCGGCTGTCGGACGGCGGGGACGCCTTCGCCATGGGGGTCGACGCGGTCGCCTCCGCGGCGACGACGCGGGTGCGGGTCGGCCTCACGACGTCGACGACCTCGACGGTGACGGTGGACGGCGACGATCTGCTCGTGAGCTTCGGCGCCGACGCCGTGGGCAGCGTGGTCGTGCAGGTCGAGCCGACCGACCTCGCGGGCAACGTCGGGGCGCGGGTGAGCGTCGGCTACCAGATCGACGACACGCCGCCGACGGCGACGCTCTCGCCGGCGAACGGCGCGTTCGTGGCGGCGACGACCGCGATCACGGCGACCTTCTCGGAGGCGATCGACGCGACCTCGGTCGCGGGGCCGGACGTCCTCATCGCGATGGCCGACGGCGCGCGCGTCCCGGGGGCCATCAGCTACTCGTCGACGCAGCGCCTGCTGACGTTCCGCCCGGACGCGCCGCTGCGGGGGAACGCGGTGGTCTCGGTGACGCTGGCCGCCGGGATCCGCGACGTCGTCGGGAACGCGACCACCACGGCGCGCGAGACGTCGTTCACGGTCACGGATCCGATGTACGTGGACCTCGTGCCGTGGATCGCCGACCTCGCGAGCTACCGCGGGGACACGGGCGAGACGGGGGAGCGCCACGGCCCCGGCGGGACGTTCACCGACCTGAACGGAGACGGCTACCCCGATCTCGTGCTCGGCACGGCGAACGGGCAGCAGCCGCAGTTCTGGGTGAACGTGCCGACGCCGCTCGGGACCGGGCGGACGTTCGTGCGCGTCGTGGTGCCGAGCGCGCCCATGTCGGGCAACGCGGGGATCGTGGCCGCCGACTACGACAACGACGGCGACATCGACCTCTACGTCGCCTCCTACCGCGACTACAACACGCTCCTCCAGAGCCAGCTCGCGCAGACGGGGTCGCTCTCGTTCATCGACGTCACGGAGTCGACCCGCCCGCCGGACGTCGCGAACAACCTCGGCGTGAAGTCGGGGGTCTACCAGGGCGCGCCGCTCCTCCTGTCGATGACGGCGGCGTGGGGCGACGTGAACCGCGACGGGCTCCTCGACCTCTACGTGGGCAACCACAACGGGACCTACCTCTCGCCGGATCTCGGGCAGAAGGCGGGGCAGCGCGACACGCTCTTCCTCCAGCGCGCCGATGGCACGTTCGTCGACGCCACGACGGAGGCGGACTGCCCCGGCTGGCGGGCGCGCGACGGGCGCTACACGACGCCCGGGCAAGAGTTCAGCTCCACCGACGGCGTCGTGTTCACCGACATCAACGCCGACCGATGGCCCGATCTCATCGTCAGCAACAAGGTCCGCTCCCCGGACGATCGCGACATCGTGTACCTGAACCGAGGGGAGGACGAGAACGGGCGCTGGCTCGGCTTCCACCTGCTGAACGACGACCTGCCCGGGAACTTCGGGAGCACGAACCCGCTCGCGATGGGGATCGCGGCGAACGACATCGACAACGACGGGGACATCGACTTCTACCTGACGGACTGGTCGCCGTTCGGCGTGACCCCGGGGCCGAACGAGCTGTGGCTGAACCAGTTCGTGGAGACGGGCGCGGTGGGCTTCGTCGTGGACCGGACGTGCTGCACCGGGGTCTACTCGTGGGGAGCGCAGCTCGAGGACCTCGACAACGACGGGCTCGTCGACATCCACGTCGCCTCGAACATCGCGGACACGGACCTCGTGTACAGGCAGACGGCGCTCGGGGTGTTCGAGTCGTACGCGGCCACGTGGGGGGTGGCTCAGACGGCGAACTCGCGCGGAGACCTCGCGGCGGACCTCGACCGGGACGGGTGGCTCGACCTGTTCGTCGTGAACGACGATCGCGCGTCGAGGCTCTACTGGAGCCGCCAGGAGACGCGGGACCGCGGCGTGCACTGGATCTCGCTGCGCCTCGTCGGGGATCCGACCCTGCCGGGCGCGCACAGGTCGTCGCGGGACGCGATCGGCGCGCGCGTGACCATCACGGCGGACATCGACGGCGACGGGCACGACGAGCACCTCACGCGGATGGTCGTGTCGGGCTCGGGGAACGCGGCCAGCACGAGCAGCCTCGAGGTAGAGGCCGGGCTCGGCGACGACGCGGTGGTGGACGTGCTGATCCGCTGGCCGAGCGGTCGCGACACGCTGCTGCTCGACGTCCCCGCCGACCAGTTCCTGACGGTGACGGAGCAGTAGCGGAGGCTGGCAGGGAAGGCCTGCAGCCCTCCGTGCCTCCGCGGTTTACCTTGCGATTTCCGTTCGTTCCAGCGCGCTCTAGAAGTCGTCGCGCAGGAAGATCGTCGCCTCGGTCTGCACGACCGCGCCGCCCGGGAGCGTGACCTCGGCCTTCAAGACCGCCGTGTGCAACGCGTAGGGGGCCGCGTCCACGCCCACGAAGGTCACCGGCAGCGTGTAGGTCTGGTACACCCCGTCGCTCACCTTCGGCACCGGGTAGCCGAGCGTCACGAAGCTCCCGACCTGCTGCCCGTTGATGTAGTTCCGCACGCCGAGCGGCGTCGTGAGCGGATCCGACGTGGACGACGCCAGGAAGCGGAGCCCCACCTCCACGTGCACCCCGCCCTGCGGGCCCTGCTGAATCTCGATGGCCTGGCCCGGCGTGAGCGGCGTGAAGGTGAGCTCGTTCGCGAGCGTGCCGATCTCGAGCGGCAGCGGCCCCGTCGTCGTGTCCGCGGTGTCGACGGTGTCCGCGGTGTCGACCGTGTCCGCCGTGTCCGCCGTGTCGGCGACGTCGAGCGTGTCCGCGGCGTCGAGCGCGTCCGCGACGTCGCCCTCGTCGGTGTCCGCCGCGTCCATGGCGTCGTCCACCGCGTCCTCCACGGTGTCCGCGGTGTCCTCGTCGCCGGTGTCCTCGACGGCGTCGCCGTCGTCCGAGTCGGCCTCGACGACGTCGGCCGCGTCGGCCTCCTCGGCCGTGTCCCCCTCCGCGACGTCGCTGTCCGCGGGCTCCGGCCCGACGTCCGGGTCGAGCCCCATCACCTCGCCCGCAGGCACGTCGTCCCGCGGCGGCCCGAACCGGATGAGCGCCCCCTTGTTGAACGTCGACGCCGTCAACAGGTTGCCGCCGACCACCCACTGGTCGCCGCGCGGATCCGTCCACACCGCGTGCCAGTCCTTGCGGAGCGGCAGCGCGTCGTCCGGCGCCCACGCGCCCCCCGTCCGCCGGAAGCCCTGCCCGAGCATGCCCACCGCGAGCGCGTCGCCGTCCGGCCCCACGCTCACCCCGTTCAGGAGCGGGTAGGCGCCCGGTGACACGTCCGCGAACGCGCCCGCGCCCTCCTTCTCCCAGATCGTCGCCTGCGCCGCGCCACCCACGATCACGACGTCGTCCGCGCTGCGCCCGTTCACCGTGACGAGCCGCGGCGCCCCCGCGAGCTCGGTGAGCGTCCACGCGCTCCCGTCCCAGTGGAGCACCGTCCCCTGCTCCCCGATGACGTACACGTCGTCCGCCGCGCTCCCCCAGACCTTGAAGAGCGTCACGTCCGGGTCGAGCCCGGCCGGCAGCTCCGTCACGACCGCCGCCGACCCGCGCGTGATGCGCACGATCGTCGGCGGCCCCGTCCGCGGGTGCACGTAGCCCCCGACCGCCCAGAGCTCGTCCCCGTCCGCGCCCCAGATCCCGTACAGCGTGGCGTCCGTCCCGCTGTCGAGCTTGTCGAGCTCGCCCGAGAGCGGGTTGTGCAGGAAGATCCGCCCCCCCTCGCCGACGAAGTACACGCTGCTCGCGTCGGGCCCGAACGCCCACCAGATGGCGCCCCCGTCGGGGTCCGCCGGGCGCATGTCGAGCCGCGCGAAGCCGTCGGCCGTGCCGTGGATGACCCACGGCCCCGTGCCGTCGCCCTTGTCCGCGCCCACCGCCCACAGATCGTCCCAGGAGCGGCCCCACACGGAGAGCAGCGCCGCGGGCAGGTCCTGGAGCGAGACCGACCACGCCGGCTCGCCGGGGACCACGTCGGCGTCGCCCACGCGCGTGTCGACCCGGGCGTCGACGGTGTCCTCGGCGCGCCCCGTGTCGGGCGACTCGATCGCGTCGACCCCGCACGCGGCGAGCGCGAGCGAGGCGAGCAGGGCGAAGGTGGAGCGGGAGGCGATGTGGCGAAGGGCGCGTGTCGTGTTCACACCGCACTTATGACGCGCCGCTCCGGGCGAGATCAAGCGCCGTCCCGCGCCATTCGCGGCGACGGTACGCGGTAGGCGCGCGGGACGCGCCGTGGTAGTCCCCCGTCGGCAGCCGTCGCCAGCGGGCAAGGAGCGTCGCGTGCAGGAGCTCGGAGTCGCGGGGATCGTGTTCCTCGCCGCCTTCACCCAGGGGGTCGTCGGCTTCGGCTTCGGCCTCGTCGCGATGGGCCTCCTGCCGCTGCTCGTCCCAGAGCTCGTGGCGATCCCCCTCGTCGCCATCTACTCGCTCTGCGTCGCCGCGTTCATCGCGTGGCAGGTCCGCGCCCACGTCTCGTGGACCCGCCTCCGCCCGCTCCTCGTCGGCCTCGTCGTCGGCGTGCCGCTCGGCATCGCCTTCCTCACGACGGTCGATCCGCGCTGGATCCGCCTCACCCTCGGCGTCTTCCTCGTCGCCTACGTCATGTGGTCGCTCACGTTCGCCGCGCGCCTCGGCGGGAGGCACGTCTCCGACCGCTGGGGCTACCTCGCGGGCCTCCTGAGCGGCGTCCTCGGCGGCGCCTTCAACACCGGCGGCCCCCCGCTCGCCGTCTACGTCACCATGAAGGACTGGTCGAAGGACGCCACCAAGGCCACGCTGCAGGTGCTCTTCGCCCTGACGTCCGTCCTCGCGATCGTCGGCCACGCCACCACCGGCCGCATGACGCCGGACGTGCTGCGCCTGACCGCCATCGTCCTCCCCGCCGTCGTCGCGGGCGTCTGGGTCGGCGCCCGCCTCTACGCGCGCATCGACCAGCGCACCTTCCAGCGCGGGCTCCTCGCCGTCCTCTTCATCGTCGGCCTCGTCTTCATGAACAAGGCGCTCCACGTCCTGTGACGGCGGTGACGCGCGCCGCCCGCGCGTGGTATCCGGGGGACATGGGGCACGGAGCGCTCAGGAAGCTCGACGAGGAGTCGCGCGCCCTCCTCGGGTCGTGGGACGACATCGCGCGCATCACCGTGCACGTCGCGCTCCTCGCCGCCTTCGTGTGGTCGATCTGCGCGCTCCTCCGCTGGGCCGTCCACGAGACGCAGCACGCCCTCTTCCACCAGGTCCACGCCGAGGGCGCGCTCTGGGGGCCGCTCGTCCTCCTCGGCGTCCTCCTCGCGGGCGGCGTGGCGCGCGGCCTCCTGAACCGCCGCCCAGGCTGGCGCGACGCCTCCGGCGACGGCATGGACGTCGCGCTCGCGAACTACCACGTCACCTACGACCACGCCGGCGACGACCCGCAGCCGCGCTACGATCTCCCGGCCTTCGGCCTCATGGCGAAGAAGGCGCTTCGCGACGTTCCTCACCCTCGGCAGCGGCGCCTCGGGCGGGCTCGAGTCCCCCGTGGTCCTCATGGGCGAGGCGACCGGCGCCGGCTGGTCGCGCGTCATGCGCGCGCGCTCCGAGCACGAGCTGCGCACCTACCAGCTCGCCGCCATCGCGGCCGCCGTCGGCACGCTCCTCGGCGCCCCCTTCGCGGCCGCCCTCTTCGCCCTCGAGATCGCCTACGGCGACCGCATCATCTACCGGAAGCTCGCCTACGCGCTCCTCGCCGCGATCATCGCCTACGTCCTCAACAACAGCGTGCTCGGCGCCGAGCCCCTCTTCGTCGCCGCCCCCCACAGCCGCACCTACACCCTCGGCGAGTACGGCGTGACCGTGATCGTCGCCGTCCTCATCTCCGCGCCGGTCGCCCTCGGCTTCGGCTGGACGACCCTCCGCGCGCGGCAGGTCGTCGAGCGCTTCGATCCGCTCCTCCGCGGCGTCGTCGGCGCCGGCCTCACCGCGGTCGTGGCGATCGGGCTCTTCTACGGCGCGGACATGGCCCCCGAGCACGTCCTCGGCATGGGCGAGGGCACCATCGCCGACCTCCTCGCGGGCACGGGGGACCCGCGCCTCGGCGCCGCCTGGTTCCTCGCGCTCGCGGTCGTCGCGCGCATGGTCACGACCGGGCTCACCCTCGAGTCG
Organism: Deltaproteobacteria bacterium; assembly: GCA_020632715.1. Classification (GTDB taxonomy): domain Bacteria; phylum Myxococcota_A; class UBA9042; order PHBI01; family PHBI01; genus JACKFA01. The sequence goes on along the minus strand of JACKFA010000001.1, from coordinate 1,469,611 downwards.
GGCGGCTCCGCCGGGCTCCTCGTGCCGAGCATGTTCCTCGGCGGCGTCTCGGGGGCCGCCATGGCGCACGTGCTCGAGGCCGTCGGCGTGACCGGCTTCGACCCGGCCATCTTCGTCGTGTCGGGCATCGCCTCGGCGCTCGTGGCGGTCGTCGGCGTGCCGATGGCCGCCATCGCGCTCGTGCTCGAGGTGTTCGGCCCGCAGTACAGCCCGCCGGCCGTGCTCGCGTGCGGCCTCACCTACGTCATCACGCAGCGCGTGCGCCTCTACCGCAGCCAGCGCGCGTCGCCCGACCCCGAGGGCGACGAGATCGGCTGAGGGCGCGCTCGCGCCGCGCGGGCCAGCCGGTTTCAGGGGTGTCGTGGCGGAGGCGCCCGGCTTGGGTTTCTCGGCGCGCGTCCCCATGGTAAATGTCGCGACCGCGTGTGCGTCTCGCACCCGGCCGCGCTCCCCGCTCCCCACGGCGAGGAAGCCGACGCCCGGCTCAGGACGTTGTGTCCGTGTCCGAGTCCCCAGTCCGAAGTCCGAAGTCCGATGACGCGTCGCCCCCGAAGGAAGCTCGCTCCATGCTGAAAACGCTCACGAAGGCCGTCCTGCTCGCGACCCTGGCCCTCGCTCCGGCGCACGCGTCGGCGGCGGCGCCGGCCGGTCCCATCAAGGTGGTCGTGTACCTCGAGAACGGCGTCGGCGGCGCCCGCGCCCAGCAGTACCTCGACCGCCTGCTCGCCGTGGTCGCGAAGGAGGCGGGCTTCTCGGCGATCGAGAGCCGCTACGTCACGCGCGAGGCGGCCGCGCTCGAGTACATCGCCGCCGAGAAGCCGGCGTTCGGCCTCTTCAGCGTCGGCGCCTTCCTCGCGCTCGAGGAGGCGCAGAAGCTCGCGGTCGTCGGCCAGGCGACCGCCCAGGCCGCTGGCGGCGGGCAGTACTTCATCGTGTCGAAGGGCAAGGACCTCGCCGCCTGCAAGGGGAAGGCCCTCGCGAGCAACCACCTCGACGACGCGCGCTTCGTCGAGCACGTGCTCTTCGGCGGCGCGATGCGCCTCGCCGACTTCAAGGCGACGCCGATGCAGCGCCCCGTGCAGACCTTGAAGGCCGTCACCCGCGACGAGGCCGCCTGCGCGCTCATCGACGACGCGCAGAAGGCCACGCTCGCGAGCATCGACGGCGGGGGCGCGCTGAACGTGGTGTGGTCGAGCGAGAAGCTCCCCGCGCTCCCGGTCGTGAGCCTCCCGGGCGCCGACGCGGCGCTCGTCGCGCGCTTCCAGGCGGCGCTGCCGAAGGTGTGCGAGGGCGACGGCAAGGCCGTCTGCGCGGACATCGGGATCCAGGGGCTCAAGGCGTCGGGCGCGGCGCCGTACGCGGAGATCATCCGCGAGTATCGAGGCAAGGATCTCGCGCGTCCGTGATGAGCCCGCGGCGATCGGTGCGAGCGGCGGCGGCCGCCCTCGGGTGGCTGGCCCTGTCCCTGTGCGCGGCGCTCGCGAGCGGCTGCGTCTACGGGCGATCCGCGCCCGACGAGTCGAAGGTGGCGCTCTCGCTGCGTGAGCTGCGCGACCGCGACGCGCCGTCGCTCGCCCTGTCCGACGCGCTCGAGGCGCTCGTCGCCGAGGGGCGGGACGGGGCGTCCGACCGCGAGTTCACCTACTGGGTCATCTCGCAGCGCCCCATGCCGAAGACCGCCGAGGACGCCTTCGCCCGCGCCGCGGCGGCCGGGCGGGTCGCGCAGCTGAAGGGCCTCAACGCGCCGGATCTGATCCGCGAGCTCGAGCACTACGCGCGCCTCTCGCGGAGCTTCGACGACGCCTTCCGCGAGGGCGCAGCGCAGCGCATGCTCGGCACCCTCTACGTCTACGCGCCCGCCTATATGGTGCAGCACGGCGACTCGGAGACCGGCATCGAGCTGCTCGAGGAGCTCGCCGAGCGCTACCCCGGGAACGCCGAGAACCGGCTCCACCTCGCCGAGGCCTACGCGGAGCTCGGCGATCCCGACCCGGCGCGGCCGCACCTCTGCTTCGCCGACGCCCACCGCGGCGCGCTCCGGACGGACGACGTGAAGCTCCTCGACCACCTGCTGCGCGACAACGACGTCACCTGCCCCGAGGCGCCGGCGCCCTGAGCGGGAGCCGGGCCGGGCCGCGCCGAGCGAGGAGCGGGCAGGCAGAGCGCCCGGCTACTTCGCGGGCGCCGTGGCGGCAGGCGCCGCGGGCGCCCCCGCGTCGCCGAGCTCGACCTTCGGGATGAGGCCGCCGCCCTTCGGGTTCCACGACATGCCGGCGATGGCCTTGCAGTCGCAGCGCCACGCCGCCGGGAGCTTCGGGCAGATGGTCTCCGCCATCAGCCGGTGCCCCTCCATGTTCGGGTGGATGTGGTCGAAGCTGTGGAGCTCCTTCTTCATGAACCAGCGCGGCATCTCGCGCACCTGCGCCGTCAGCGCCGCGAGGCGCGCGGCGCGGGCGGCCTCGTCGAGCCCCTTGAGCTCGGCCTTCACGGCCTTGTGGATGGCGACCTGCCGCGCGGCGGTGGCCTCGTCCTGGAGCGGCGCGTCCTTGTCGCGGAGCGGGGAGTCGTAGAGATCGACGGCGATGTCGGGGCGCTCGGCCGGGAGCCAGTCGGCGGAGTCGCGGCCCTTGGCGAGCTTCCCGAAGGCCTCGGCGGGGGTCAGGCGGCCGAGGACGAAGTCGACCGCGAGCTGCGTGTAGTGCTTGTAGGCGAGGGCGTTCGCCCAGGCCCAGCGGCGCTTGTCGCTCGTGGCGCCCCAGGGGCCGACGGTGAGCGCGAGGACCTCGAGGCCGTGCTCGTGGGCGATGCGGTAGACGGCGGCGGCGTCGTAGTTGGTCTGCTCGGGGCTCGCGATGCTGTTGAGGCCGCTCTGGAAGATGAGCCAGAGCGCCTCGTGGTCCTTCGCCTTCACGTAGGGGTTCTTGACGACCTGCTCGACGAAGCGGTCGCGGAGGGCGGCCGAGCCGAGGCGCTCCTTGCCCTTGAGGGCGACCTCGACGCGGGGGCACGCGGCCTCGATGAAGCTCCCGAAGTTGCCCTTCGGCCACGCGGTGACGGAGCCGCCGACGACGACGGCCTTGATGGGGCGGGTGTCGTCGTGGAAGCGCCAGGAGCCGCGCTCGGCGCGCGCGGGCGCGGCGGCGAGGGGGAGGGCGGCGAGGGCGACGAGGGCTGGGAGGTGGCGCATGGGGGCTCCGGCGGCGTGGACGGGCTCAGAACCCGGCCCAGATAGCGAACACGGCCGCCGCTGACAAGCCTCCCGTCGCGTCGCGCGCGCGCGCCCCCGGCGTCCGTCAGGGGCCGAGCTCGGCCCCGTGGATGCTCTTCGGGTAGCGCTCGCGGAACGCGGCGGCCGCCTTCTGCGCCGCGGCCGCGTCGCCCGAGGCGCGGAGCGCGCGATAGCGCAGGAGATCGCGCTCCTCGGCGAGCTGACCGGCCGGGAAGACCCGCGCGTGCTCGGCGAGCGCGGCGAGCGCGGCGGGCGCGTCACCGCGGGCGAGCGCCGCCCGGGCCGCGTCGATGAGGGCGACCTCGGCCGCGAGACCGCCCGCGGGCGCCTCCGCGGGCTCGCCGGAGCCCGTGGGGGCCGCCGCCGTGTGCGCGCGCTGGGGGCGGCCGGCCTCCGGGGCGCCTCGGCCTCCGCGGGCGGGGCCTCGGCCTCCGCGGCCGGCGCCGCGACCGCCGGCGAGGCCGGCGCCGCGACGACCGCTGGCGCCTCCGCGATCGGCGGCGCCTCGGCGGGCGCGAACGCCGGTGGCTCCTCCGTCGGCGCCGTCGGCTCGGCCTCGGGAGGCGGCGTGGCCGGCGTCGCGGCGACGTCGGGGCTCACCGTGGCGGCCGGCACGCCGGGCGCTGACGACGGCGCCGCGGCGATCTGCGGGCGAGGCGGCGCCACGCTCGACGCGAGCCACACCGCCCCCCCTGATGAGCCCACCGGCGGCCACGACGAAGGCCACGATCTTCAGCGCCACCCCGCCGCCCCCGGCGAGGCGGCGCGCTCGCGCCGTGGGCGCCGGCCCCGGCTCCCGCGGCGGCGGGCCCGACGGTCCCCTCCACGCGCGCCCACACGCGGCTCGCGACCCCGGCCGGCGGGGGCGGCGCGTCCCGTTCTGCGGCGAGGAGCGCCTCGAGGTGTGGCGAGATCGGCTCGAGATCGCTCATACGGATCTCCCTCCGGCTGCGGTGAGGCGCCCGACCGCGGCGGCGAAGCGCTGCCGCCCGAGCCGGAGCCTCGAATACAGGGTGTTCACGCTGACGCCGAGCGCCTCGGCGAGCTCGGGCATCGCCGTGCCGTCGAGCTCGTGCGCGACGAAGACGGCGCGCTGATCGAGATCGAGCGCCTCGAGCGCCTCGAGGACGAGCTCGCGGCGGTCCCGCTCGGCGACCGCCTCCTCCTGCCGCGGGGCCCACGCCGTGTCGGCGACGTCCTCGCTGAGCTCCTCCGCGCGGAAGCCGGCGCGGCGGCGGTAGTCGCTCACGACGCGGAAGGCGATCCCCATGAGCCACGGCCGCAGCGGGCGCCGCGGATCGTAGTCGTCGAGGCGGCGGTGCACGACGACGAACACGTCGTGCGCGAGATCCTCGAGGTCCCGCTCGCGCCCGCCGAGGCGGCGCAGCGTGCGATAGACCCACGCGAACTCCGCGCCATAGATGGCGCGGACGTCGGGGCGCGGCGGCGACTTCGCCGGCGGCGGCTCGGGAGCGCGGAGGACCACGCCCCATGATTGGCAGAGAGGCGGGGGATCCGTCACCGAAAGATCACCGGCGGCGCCCGTTGCGCCTCCCGTCGCCCCCGCGCTACCTTCGAGAGCCAATGCGCATCGTCGTCACCGGAGGCGCCGGCTTCATCGGCTCGGCCGCCGTCGTCCGTCTGCTCGCCCGCGGCGACGAGGTCGTCGTGCTCGACGCCCTCGCCGAGCTCCCCTACGCCGCCGCGCCGAAGCGCGAGAACCTCGCCTGGGCCGCCGCCCACGGGCCGCTCCGCGCGATCCACGGCGACGTGCGCGATCCGGCCGCGCTCGCCGCCGCGCTCCCGGGCGCCGACGCCGTCCTCCACCTCGCCGGCCTCGGGAGCGTCCCAGCCTCGCGGCGGCTCGCGCGCCTCTACCACGACGTCAACGTCGTCGGCACCGCCTCGGTCCTCGCCGGCGCCCGCGCCGCCGGCGTCGGCCACGTCGTGGTCGCCTCGAGCTCCACCGTCTACGGGGACCGCGCCGACGGCCCGTTTCGTGAGGACGACGCCCTCGCCCCGGCGACCTCCCCCTACGCCGCCTCGAAGCGCGTCATGGAGGCGGTCTGCGAGGCGTTCGCGCGCGCGACCCCGAGCGTCGCCGTGGTGCGCCCGTTCGCGGTCTACGGGCCGCGGCTGCGCCCCGATCTCGCGCTCTGCCGCTTCGCGCTCGCGGCGCTCGCGGGGGCGCCGCTGCCGATCACGGGCGATCTCTCCGCCCAGCGCGACTGGACCTACGTCGACGACGTGGTCGACGGGCTCCTCGCCGCCCTCGACCGTCGCCGCGCCGGCCTCTGGAACCTCGGCGCCGGCGCGCCGCGCTCGCTCGCGGAGGTGGTCGCCACCCTCGGCGAGCTCGTCGGCGCCGAGCTCCCCGTGACCCGCCTGCCGCCCCGCCCCGGCGACGTCGCGCTCACGTGGGCCGACCGCTCCCGCGCCGTGGCCGAGCTCGGCCTCGGCCCGGCGACCGAGCTCCGCGTCGGGCTCGCGCGCACCCTCGCCTGGTATCGCGCGGCGGCCGGCGCGCTGGTGCCGCAGGGGAGCGCCGACCGCGAGCTCCGCGCCTGATTCGTGACGTCAGCGCGCCGCCGGGCGCGTGCCGGGGCGGGTCAGCAGGTCGCGCAGGTGGAGCCTCGTCGGCAGCGCCGCCATCGCCTTCGTCGCGAGCTCCGCCGGGAGCTTCCCCTTGGGCTTGCCGAGCGTGAGCGTCACCTCCCCCGAGGGGCTCAGCCGGTAGCTCCGCGACCACGTCGCCTTGTCCCGCCGCTTCTCGTTCCCCTCGCCGGTCAGGTCGTATTGCCACGTCCCGGTGCCCGCGCCGATCGGTGTCAGCCAGCAGCCCGGGGTCTTCTCGTCGGGGGCGAAGCACGCGACGAGCTCGGTCGTCGTGCGGATGTCGCCGCGGTCGGGGCGCGCGTCGTCGGGGGTGGTCCAGCTCGTCCGCACCTCGAAGACGTGCGCCACCCCCACCGGCTCGTGCGGGCACATCCCGGGGCACATGTCGACGCGCTGCGCGCTCTCGAGCACCTCGACGGCGCCGTAGGTCCGGCCGTCCGCCGGGTACGACGCCTCGCCGATGACGCCGGCGTCGACGAGCTTCCCTTCGCTCCCGAGGGCGACCCGCAGCTGGTCGAAGTTGATCCGCCCGTCCGCCTGGGCGCCGGCGAGGCGCACCACGAGCCCCGTCCCGAATCCGGAGGCGCCGTCCATGCCGGCCGTCGGGGGCGACTGCGTCATCGCCTCGCAGCTGCACCCCGGGCACGCCGTCTTCTCGCGCAGCGTGTCGCAGAAGGCGCGGAACGACGGCCCGTCGACCCACGCGGGGACGTCGGCCGAGGCCGCGGGGGCGATGAGGGCGACCAGGACGAGGATCGAGAGGGCGAGAGGGCGCATGGGCGATGCTCCCGGTGACGACGGTGAGCGCGACCCCTCACCAACGCGCGACATCGGGGAGGGCTTCACAGGGTGTAATTACGGCGCGCAAGTGGCTGGAGCCCGGCCGCCGTCGAGCGTCCTCGCCGTCTGCCTAGGAGGAGAGCGGAGGCGCACCCATAGGTGCGCCGAGCATCGACGACGACGGCAGGCGGTGAGGAGGCCGGCGGTGGACGGCTCCAGCTGCTTGCGCGCCGTAAATAAGAAGCGCGTGGGGTCCGCGCGCGATCAATCGTCCCAGCGGAAGCGCCAGGTCGCCCAGGTCGTGCAGATGAGCGCCGTCAGGAGCAGGACCCCCACCGGCAGCAGCGCGTCGGCGAGGCCGAGGCCGCGCCACGACATCGCGTCGAGGCCGTCGACCGCCCAGCGGGTCGGGACGAGCTTCGTCGCGTCCTGCAGCCACCCCGGGAAGAACGCGGTCGGAAACCACGCCCCGGACAGCATCGTCGCGATGAGCACGATGAAGATGCCGAAGCCGCGCGTCGCCTGCGGGGTCTTCCCGAAGGTCGCGACGAGGAGCCCGACCGACGACGCCACGAGCGAGAAGGACACCGCGACCAGGCCGAAGCCGAGCGCGCTCCCGGCGATCGTCACGCCCATCGTGAAGTGCCCGAAGAGATAGAGGAACGCGAGCACCGCGAGCGCGATGAGCGCCCCCGAGAGGAGGCGGCTCAGGATGAGCGTGCGCCGCGCGACGGGGGCCGCGTGGATCCGCTTCAGGAGGCCGCGCTGCCGGTCTGTGATGAGGCCGACCGCCGAGTCGATGGCGCCGATGAGGATGAACTGGATCCCCATGCCGGCGAGCGCGTGCGCGCCGTAGTCGAAGCCCGAGTCGCCGCTCCCGACCGAGCTCATCGTGGTCTCGTAGGGGAGCCCGCGCGTCGCGCAGCGCGTGGCCTCCGCGCCGAGGTCGGGCGCGAGCGCCGGCATCACGGCGCGCTCGAGCTCGCCGCGCGCGACGCTCGTCGAGAGGCCGCGCGTCGGGTCGGAGAGCACGGTGACGGCGGGCCGCGCGGAGTGGTCCTCCGCGGAGGCGGCGGCGGCGGCGGCGTCTCCGGCGAAGCCGGCCGGGATCACGAAGGCCACCTCGGCGCGCTCGTGGCGCACGAGGTCCCGCGCCTCGTCCGCCGTGGCGACGACCGTGGCCCCGAGCACCGGGTCGGCCGCGAGCGCCGCGACGAGGCGCTTCGACGCCGCGCTCCCGTCGAGGTCGACCACCGCCGTCGCGACCTTCGGCGGCTTCTGGCCGCCGCCGCCGAGCGTCGCGCCGAAGAAGAGCGCGAGGAGGGCCGGGAGCGCGAAGGAGACGATCACGGCGCGCCGGTCGGTCAGGAAGAGGCGGAGGTCCTTCCGGACGAGGGCGCGGGTCAAGCGGGTCATGCGGCCTGGTCCCGGAGCGTGCGGCCGGTGAGCGCGAGGAAGATGGACTCGAGGTCGGCGCGCTCGGTCGCGAAGTGGGTGAACGGCTGGCCGTGGGCGCTCAGGAACGCGAGCACCGCGGGCGCGCGGGACAGCTCGGCGAGGTCCACCGTGAGGCGCCCCGCGGCGACCGCGGCGGCCTCGACGCCCGGCTCGCGCGCGAGCTCCGCGAGCCAGGCCGGCGCGGCCGCGTCGGGCGCGGGATCGCGGGCGAGGACGACGTCGAGGTCGACGGTGAGCCGGCGCGACTCGGGGAGGCGGCGCTCGAGGCCGCGGAGATCGTCGTCGGCGATGACCTTGCCGTGGTCGACGATGACGATGCGCTGGCAGAGGCGCTCGGCCTCCTCCATGTAGTGCGTGGTGTAGAGGATCCCCTTGCCGCGCGCGCGGAGGGCCTCGAGGTTGTCGAAGATCGCCGACCGGCTCTGCGGGTCGACGCCCACGGTCGGCTCGTCGAGGATGAGGAGATCGGGGTCGTGGAGGAGCGCCGCCGCGAGGTTCAGGCGCCGCTTCATGCCGCCCGAGTAGGTCTTCACGCGATCGCCGGCCCGGTCGAGGAGCCCGACGAAGGCGAGCGCCTCGTCCATGGCGCGCGCGAGGGCGTCGCGCTCGAGGCGGTAGAGCGAGCCGAAGAACGTGAGGTTCTCGCGCGCCGTGAGCTCCTCGTAGAGCGCGAGGTCCTGCGGCACGAGGCCGACGCGGCGCTTGAGCGGGCTCGTCTCGCCGCCGAGGAGCTGCCCGTCGATGAGCACGCGCCCCGCGTCGGGGGCGAGGAGCCCGGCGATCATCGAGACGGTCGTGGTCTTGCCGGCGCCGTTCGGGCCGAGGAGCCCGGTGCACGTGCCGGCCGCCACGCCGAAGCCGACGCCGTCGACGGCGGTGAGCTTGCCGTAGCGCTTCCGGAGCTCCGAGACCTCGAGCAGCATGGCGGGAGCGTAGTCCCATCGCGGCGAGGTCGCAACGAGGGCGCCGCCGCCGCCGTCGCGGGCACCGGACGCGACGAAGCGCGGGCTCGCGGCCGCTCGGGGGAGCGACGCGTGCTCGCGCTTCGAGAGTGCCGGGGCGACCTCGCCCGTGGCGGAGGCCACCTCGGCGAGCGCGGCACCGACGGGGTCGACGCCGCGGTCAGCTGCTGAGGAGGTGGATCAGGCCTGGATGTTCTGCTTCTTCATCCACTCGTCGACCTTCGACTCCACGTCCTCCTTGGCGTCGCCGTAGCGGGCCTGGAGCTTGCCGACGAGCTGCTCGCGCTTGCCGTCGATCTGCGTGAGGTCGTCATCCGTGAGCTTCCCCCACTGCTCCTTCACCTTGCCCTTCAGCTGCTTCCAGTTGCCCTTGAAAGTGTCGGCGTTCATGTGGCTCTCCTGAGCTTGCTCGACTGGTTCGTGACGTTGTCGCGCGGGTCGCGCGTCGCGTGCGCCGCCCGGTGTCGAGCCTCCCGGGGGCGCATGATGCTCGCGCGCTGTCGCGCTGCGGGTCCCAGTGGTTTCAAGACCCATGCCAGCCCGCGGACGCCGTCCGGAGGCCCCTCGGCGGCGGCTCCTCCGCCTGGTGGGCCGCCGCGAGGCCTCTCCTCGGCGTGTCACTCCGCCGCACCGTGCGGCAGATTGCCGCGATTCGGCGTTGACGCCGGCGCCCCCTGCGCGGGACGATCGCGTGTCCCTGTCCGGTCGGATCCCCCTCATCGCCGCACGATCGGCCGCGCCGCGGCTCGTGCCCCCCCGGAGTCCAGCCATGGAACGTCGACTCGCCCCCCGCGGCCTCCGCCCGGCCGACGCGCTCGAGGCCGCGAGCCCCGCGACCGCGTCGCAGGCCGTCCAGCTGCGTGGCAAGGGCCTCGCCGAGCAGACCGCCGCCCTCGACCCGCGGAGCGCCGGCTACGCCGCCCAGAGCGCGGCGCTCGAGCCCGGCGCCCCCGTCCAGCGCGCCGCGGCGGCCCCCGAGGCCGAGGGCCAGGGGCTCGATGAGGCGCGGGCGAGGCTCGCGACCGCCGCCACGGCGGCCGCGAAGGAGGTCGGCGCCGAGAAGAGCGGCGGGGACGGACAGATCGCCGGCAAGGGGGAAAGCGAGCACCCCCTCCTGAAGCGCCTCGGCCACGCCGTCGGCCTCGGCCTCGGCGTCGTCGTGACGGAGGCGCTCCGCTTCGTCCCCGGCTGGAACGACCGCGTGGTCGACGCCGCCGGCGCGCCCGTCGCGGGCGTCGAGGGGGCAGCGCGCGTCGGCGACCACGACCTCCGGAAGCGCCACGAGGAGGTCGTCGGGCCGAAGATCCTCGAGTACGTGAAGACGCTCCCCGCCGGGCGCGTGCACGAGCTCCTGCAGGGGCTCGGCGAGGGCGCCTCTCAGGCCCCCGGGGCGTCCTATCGGCTCGAGGCGCGGGCGTCCGACGCGGCGCGCGCGATGATGTAGCCGCCGCCCGGCCGTGAGCCCGCGCGTAACCGACGCCTCGCGGCCCGTGGAGGCGGCGGGCGAAGCGCGCTATGCTGTGGCCTCATGAGCAGTGACGCGGACCGCATCGTCAGCCTGGTGGACGGGCGCGTCGACCTCCCGACGCGCCGGGTGGTCCGCCACGGCGCGGCCGCGACGCTGACCACGCTCGAGGCGCGGCTGCTCGCCTACCTCGCCGGGCGGCCGGGGGAGGTCGTCTCGCGGCAGACCCTCCTCGAGGAGGTCTGGGACTACAACCCGAGCGTCGAGACCCGCGCCATCGACCAGGCGGTGTGGCGCCTCCGCACCAAGATCGAGCGCGACGCGCGCGAGCCGCGTCACCTCCTGACGGCCCACGGCCGCGGCTACGTGTTCGAGCCGGTCGGCGAGGCCCCGGCCGCGGCGCTCGCCGTCGAGGGCGCCGCCGCCGTCGCCGCCGCCGCGCCAGCGCTCGGCGACGAGGGCGCCTTCGTCGGGCGCGACGAGGAGCTCCGCGAGCTCGCCGCGGCCTTCGCGAGCGGCGTGCGGCTCGTCGCGCTGACCGGCCCGGGCGGCGTCGGCAAGACGCGCCTCGCCATGGAGCTCGGCTTCCGCTGGCCCGGGCGCGTCGTCCTCTGCGACCTCAGCGACGCCGCCACCGAGGCCGCGCTCGTCGAGGCCGTCGCCCGCAGCCTCGACGTCGTGCTCGCCGTCGACACGAAGCCGGGCGCCGGCGCGCGCGTCCTCGGCCGGGCCCTGTCCGACCTCGGCCCCGGCCTGGTCGTCTTCGACGACGTCGACCGGGGCGTCGCGAGCTTCCCGGCGCTCGCGCGGCGCTGGCTCGTCGCGGCGCCGGACGCGCGCTTCCTCGTGACGACGCGCCGCGATCTCGACCTCGACGGCCTCCTCGACGCCCGCGAGCGCCCGCTCGGCGGCCTCTCGCACGGCGCGGGCGTCTCCCTCTTCCAGGCCCGGGCGCGCGAGGCGCTCCGGCGCCGGGCCGCCGAGTTCGAGGCCGGCAGCGACGACGTCGGGCGCCTCGTCCAGCACGTGGCGCGCGTGCCGCTCGCCATCGAGGTCGCCGCCGCCCGCGCGGGCGCCATGTCGCTCGGCGAGATGGTCGCGCGCCTCGACGACAGCGTGACCGTCGCGGGGGGGGACGCGACGCGGGGGCGGCCGGCGGCCGTCCACGGCACGCTCGCGTGGAGCTGGGATCTCCTCGACGACGACGAGCGGCGCGCCTTCTCCCAGCTCTCGGTCTTCCGCGGCGGCGCCGATCTCGAGGCGGCCGAGGCGGTGGTCGTGCTCGGCGCCTTCGAGGCCGACGTGGGCGCCGTCCTCGCGCGCCTCGGCGCCGCCTCGCTCGTGAAGCGGCGGCAGCTCGAGGACGGGCTCGCGCGTTACGCCCTGCTCGAGAGCGTCGCGGACTTCGCGGCCGAGCGCCTCGACGACGACGACCGGGACGCGCTCGTCGCGCGCCACCGCGGCTACTATCTCGGCGCCGCCGGTCGCGCGGCGGCCGCGCTCCGCGGGCGCGCGGGGGTCGAGGCGCTCGCCTGGCTCCAGCGCGAGCAGGCGAACATCCTCGCCGCGTTCAGGCGGGCCCGCGGCGAGGCTCCCGAGGAGGCGGCGCGCCTCGCGCTGGCGGTGGAGCCGGTGCTCGCCGCGCAGGGCCCCTACGAGCGGCAGCGCGAGGTGCTCGACGCCGCCGTGGAGGCGGCCGCCGCGGCCGACGCGCCGGCCCTCTCGGCCGAGGCGCTGCTCCGGCGGAGCGCGGCGCGGCGGGCGGCGGGCGCGCGGGCCGAGGCGCAGGCGGACCTCGAGGCGGCCAGGGCGCTCGCGGCGCGTTCCGGGGACGGGCGCTCGCGGCGCGCGCGACCCTGCTCGAGGGGCAGCTCCGGCGCCACGACGCCCCGCCGGCCGAGGCGGCGGCGGCCTTCGAGGCGGCGCTCGCGGCGGCCGAGGCGACGGGCTCGCCGCTCCTCGTGGCCGACGCGCTGCGCGGGCGCGGCACGCTCCACCTCGAGCAGCACGACTTCGAGGCGGCGCGCGCGGACTACGAGGCGGCGCTCGGCGCGTACCGCGCGAGCGGCGACGAGGCGGCGACGGCGTGGACGCTCACGCGCCTCGCGACCGTGATGCTCGAGCTCGGGCGCTACGGCGACGCGGAGGCGACGTTCCGGGAGGCGCTCGCCGCCCACGACGCGATCGGGGATCGCCGCGGCCACGCCGTCGTCACGAGCAACCTCGCGGTCCTCGAGCACGAGGAGGGGCGGCTCGACCGCGCCGAGGCCCACTGGCGCGCCGCGACGAGCATCCACCGCACCCTCGGCGACGCGCGCTTCGTCGGCTTCGGGCTCGCCGGGCTCGGCCTCGTGGCGATCGAGCGCGGGGATCTCGACGGCGCCGTCGCGCTCCTCGGCGACGCGCTCGACGTCTTCCTCGTCGCGGGCGATCCCTTCTTCGAGGGGGTCACCCACGCGCGCCTCGGGGTCGCGCTCCGGGCGCTCGGGCGCGGGAGGACGCCGTCGCCGCCTTCGGGCGCGCCCGCGCGCGGCTCGCGGCGAGCGGCCCCTGGGCGGCGCAGGCGCTCGCGCTCCACGAGGCGCTCGGCCACGCGCTCGCGGCGGCGCCTGCGGAGCGGCCCGCGGCGCCGGCGGCGACCCCCTCCGAGACGAGCTTCGAGCGCTCCGCGCGCCGCCTCTGGGAGCGTCGCGCCGAGGGGTGAGCGAAGGCTCGCCGTGATCAGCGCGCGCCGAGCTCGCGGGCCCGCGCCGTCCAGCGCGCGGAGAGCGCGGCCGGATCGGCGCCGACGGCGCGCCCGAGGTGCAGCGCGAGCGCCATCATGAGCGTCGACGCCGCCGACAGCGCGGCGGCCGAGTCGAGGCGCGCGAACGCCGCCTGGGCGGCGGCCTGGATCAGCGCCTCGTGGGCCGCGACGAAGGCGCTCGGCGTGGCGATGAGCGCGGGGTCGACGCCGGGGACGGCGAGGCGGTCGCGCCACTCGGCCGGGATGGCGTCGAGGCGCGCCTCCGCCGACGCCGCGCCGAGCGCGCGCCAGCCGCGGAGCGTCGCGCGATCGCCCGTCGCGGCGAGGCCGCTGTCGAAGAGCAGGACGAACGCGCCGTCGGCGAGGGCCTCGACCACGGCGAGGTAGGCGTCCTGCGCCTCCTCCCCGGCCGCCACCCCCTGCTCGGCGAGGTAGTCGCCGACCGTCAGCTCGGGGAGCGCCGCGACCTCGGGGCACGTCGCGTGGCAGGGGAGCGCCGTGGCGCCGCGCCCGGCGAAGCCGTAGGCGACGGCGTCGCCGGCGCGGGCGCGCGCGAGGGGATAGAGGCGGCACGCGAGCGGGCGCGCGGCGTGCGCGCGGCAGCCGAGGGCGGCGCCCCCGTAGAGCCGGCAGGCGGCGCCCCAGGCGGCGACCACCGGCCCGTCGAAGGCGAGGCGGATCCCGCCGAGCTCGGTGTAGCGGTCGCGGAACGCGGCGGGCGGCAGCTCGAGCGCGACCGCGAGCCGCGCCAGCTCCCACGGGTTCAGCCAGACGGCGTTCCCGTGGCAGCAGGCGCCGGCGCGCGTGCAGGTCAGCGCGAGCCGCTCGCTCGGCGCGAGGGACCGGGGCGCGCTCAGAGGTTGTGAAGACATACCCGGACCGAGCCGGCGCGCCGAGCCGCGAGCCGCCCAAGGAGCAGCCCCGCGGGAATACCTCGTGGTATTTCAAGGGGCTGCGACGAAGGCCGGCGAAGCGTATCGGCGATGCCGGCGACGGGAGGGGATTTCTTCACAACCTCTTCAGCTGAGCGAGCCCGGCGGGAAGACGACGACCGGCACGGTGGCGACCGCGACGAGCGACTCCGTGGTGCTCCCGAGGAGCGCCCGGGCGAGCGCCCCCTTGCCGTGGCTCGGGAGCACGATGAGGTCGGCCTGGAGCTGCGTCGCGAGCCCGGCGATGGCGACCGCCGGCTCGTCGTCGCCCACCACGTGGACGCCGGCGACCTTGGCGCCGACCATCGCGCGGAGCTCGTCGAGCGCGCGCTCGGCCTGCTCCATGCGGGCGCCCATGACCTCGGGGACGGCCGCCGCCTCCTCCTGGACGGCGAGGAGCCCCGTGCCGTGGGCGAGCGGGACCACGGTCATGACGATGAGCTCGGCGCCCGCGGCCTCCGCGAGGGCCGAGGCGGCGGCGAGCCCGGGCCCGCTGTCGGCCTCGAAGTCGACGGGCGCGAGCACGCGGCGCGGCGCGAGCCCCGCGGCGCCGACGCCGTAGGCGCCGGGGACGACCATGATCGGCACGTCGGCGTGCCGCAGGTGGCCCGCGACGACCGGGGAGAGCTCGGGCTCCTCGTCCTCGGGCTCGGCGCCGTTGCCGATCACGACGAGGTCGGCGCCCTTCTCGCGCGCCACCTCGAGGACGGCCTCGGCGGCGTCGCCCTGGTAGCGGAGCACCTCCGGCCAGTCCGGGAGCGGCGTCCCCGCGAGCATCGCGTCGACGTCGAGGTCCTTGCCGAAGAAGAGCGTGACGCGAGCGCCGACGGCCGTCGCGAAGCCCGTGGCTGCGCGGACGATGGCGGCCGGGTCCGGCGAGCGGTCGGCACACACGAGGACGTGACTGGGCTTCATGGAGTTGGCCTCCTGGCGTCGCGGGGTGAATCCAGCATACGCAGGCAGCAAGCATCGTGCCACGCTCCGCGCGGTTTCGCCCGCCGGCCGGCGAGGTGCGCGGGGGCGATGAGCGCGGCGGGAGCGAGGTCTCCACCGGGTCGCGCGCGGATCGCCGCGGCGGGCGCCAGGGCGCGGGGCGGTGTGCGACAACGCACGATCCGGCTGGGGCGGAACGGGTCGCCGTAGCCTCAGCGGCGCCGGGTGACGAGGAGCCCGTAGGCGTCGTGCTTGTCGGGGTAGCCGAAGGCGATCGGGAGCGGCCGGTCCGGGGTCTTCGCGAAGAGCGCCTCCATCTTCTCGGCGCGGTCCTTCGGGCACGAGATGATGGGGCCGTCGAAGGCGCCCCACGTGAGCTGCTCGAAGATCGCGGGGTCGACGGTGTCGGGGGCGAGGCCGCTCGTGTCGGACACCATCCACTGGAGGTGGGCGGTCAGGTAGTCGCGGAGGGTCGAGAAGTCGCGGTGCCAGAGGAGATAGCTCGCGGCCTTGGTCATCACCGCGACCGGGCCGAGCCCCTCGAGGTAGCGGAGGACCTCGGGGCGGACGCGGAAGCCGCCGTCGGAGAGGTCGCTCGCGAGGTGGCGGAAGGTGCGGACGCGCGGCGCCGGGTCGGTCGGGCTCGGGCGGCGGCGGTAGAGGAGCTCGAACGCGCCGAAGGCGTCGCCGACGGCGGCGGCGCGGGCCCGGGCCGAGCGGGCGCGCGCGAGGTCGCGGTCGACCTCGGCGAGGTCGGCGGCGGTGCGGTAGCGGCGGGCGCCGTCGTCGTCGAGGGTGAAGAGGCGGAGGGCGAGGGGCTCGTAGCCGAGGGCCTCGAGGGCGGCGAGGTCGTAGATGAGGACGCCCGCGAGCATGCCCTTGCTGAGCTCGTCGAGGTCGACGGTGCGGCTGAAGCCGATGTGGGCGAGGAACCTGAAGTGCTGCCGCACGAGGCGGAGGCTCGCCCGGAGGGTGCCGGCGCGGAGGTCGGCGAGGCTCCGCGGGTCGCCGCCGGGCTCGAGCGCGAGGATCGAGATCTCGTCGGCCTCCGGGAAGACCGTGAGCGCCGAGAGGAGGTCGGCGCCGCCGAACGGGTAGACGACGCGGCGCGGGACGTCGCGCGGGACGAGCCGGGCGAAGAACGGGCGGGCGGCGGCGTACCAGCCGGCGCGCCACTCGGCCGTGAGGGCGTCGAGGGCCTCGCAGTGGGTGTCGACGAGGGCCTGCTGCTCGGGGTCGAGGGCGACGCTGCCGCCGAGGGGCACGTCGCCGCAGGCGGCGGCGCGCCAGAGGGTGGCGAGCTCGGCGTGGAGGTCGGCCTCGCCGGTGTCGGCGGGAGCCGGCGCGGCGAGGAGGGTGACGACGGTGAGGGCGAGGAGGGTCATCGCCTCACGATGGGGGCGGCGACGCCCGCTGTGAAGTTTCGCGTCAGGGGGGAGGTGGGAAGACCTCCGTCCAGGCGTGCTCGCCGGGCGGCAGCAGCGGGAGGCCCGCCGCGGGCTCGGTGGCGGCCTTCCGGCCGACGCGCTTCGTGACGCGGACGCGGACGCCCTCGTCGGTGACGTTCAGGGTCTGCTCGAAGGCGGTGGCGACCTCGCTGCCGTCGGCCTCGGTGCCGTCGAGGCGCTCGACGCGCGGGACGCCGACGCAGCGGGGCGTCGCGCCGCCCACGGCGCAGAGCGCGGTGTCCTCGCGCGCGCTCAGGGACGAGCCGCCGGCGACGTGCTCCTCGAGGTCGTAGCCGGTGCGGATGGCGGCGACGACGCCGACGCCTGGGTAGGTGCCGGTGCGGACCTCCGGGGCGCGGACGCCGATCTCGCCGGTGCCCATGAGCTCGGCGCCGGTGAGCGCGAGGGCGAAGCGGACGGCGCCGTCGTCGTCGGCGATGGCGAGCCAGAACGCGACGCTCACCTCGCCCGACTCGCCGGGGAGGGCGCGCCCGGTCCAGGTGGCGGCGGGGCCGGCGCCGTCGCGCCGCTCGACGACGAGGACGCGCCGGCGCGTGCCGCGGATCGGCTGCGTGGCCACGACGCGCAGGTGGCAGCCGTCGGCGTAGGCGCAGGGGCTCCCGTCGGCCTCGCGGAGGCGCGCGCAGGCGCCGCCGGGGCGGTCCTCCGGGTGGAGGGCCGCGAGGGCGGCGGCCTCCTCGGCGTCGTCGTCGTCGACCGGGCCGGCGGTGGGCGGCGACGTGGGGGGCGAGGTCGGCCGCTCCGGGGTCGCCGGCGGCGCGGTCTCTGGGCCGAGCTCCGCGAGCCGCGCGCGCACGACGGCGTTCTCGCGGGCGTCGAGCGAGGCCGCGTAGGCGCGGCGGGCCTCGGCGAGGTCCCCGCGGGCCTCGGCGACGCGCCCGTGGTTGTAGAGGCAGGCGCCGAGCACCTTGCGCTGGTCGCCGGCGGCGCCGGCGAGGGCGGCGTTGGCGGCGTCGATGTCGCGCGCGGCGGCGTCGAGGTCGCCGCGCTGGAAGGCCTTCCAGCCGTCGTTGCAGCGGGCGCGGGCGGCGGCGAAGGCGGCGGCGTCGAGGCCGCCTTCAGCGGGCGCGGCGGCGACGGCCACGGCGCCTGCGCCCGCGGCGAGGGTGCAGGCGGCGAGCGCGACGAAGAGCCTCTGGAAGACCATGACACCTCCCGGGACGCCGCGGCGGCGGCGGCGTCGGCGGCGCGCACTCTACGCCGCGCCGCCCGCGCGGGGGAAGCGCCGGTCGCGCTACTCGTCGCCCTGCCCGGGGCAGCCGACCATGCTGCGGCTGCGGCTCCCGAAGCCGTCGTGGAGATCGCGCAGCGACCTCGCGAGGTCCGGGCCGACGGCCTCGCGGAGCGCCGCCATGAGGCGGTCGCCGGAGCTCGTGACGGCGCGGTACATCCGCTCGTAGGGCGAGAGCGCGGCGAGCGCGGCGGCGTCGAGCCGGCTCGCGTCACCGCGGGCCCGCTCGTTCGAGAGGAGCTGGTAGACGCGGCGCCGCTCCTCGACGGGGGTCTTGTCCTCGACCTCGTCGAAGAGCGCGCTCGGCGCGACGGAGAGGATCGCCTGCGGGTCGTCGCCGGTGAGCGTCACGTAGGCCTCGCGGATCGTGCTCACGAGGTAGGCGCTCTCCTTCTGGAGGGCCGCGTCGACGGCGGCGTGCTGCGCCGGCGAGAGCCCGAGCTCCGCGGCGTCCTCGTCGGGGAGGCGGAGCGGCTCGCCGAGCCGGTAGGGGACGGTGTCCCAGCGGAGCTCGCAGCGCTCGGCCATCCGGTCGAGCTCGGCCTGGCTGAGGTCGTACATGCCGTGCTCGTCGTGGAGGCGGTCGGCCTCGCGCGCCTTCACCTCGAGCGCCTTCACCTGCGCGCGGAGGCGCTCGTTCTCGGCGCGCGCAGAGGCGAGCGCCGTGGCGACGCCGCCGTCGCCGTCGCCTGGCCCGCCCGCCGCGGCGGGGGGCGCCTGGGTCGGCGGGCGCGCCCCGGTCCGCGCGCGCGCGCGACGGGCCTCTCGGCGACGGCGACGGGCGACGACGCGCCCGGCCGCGGGTCGACGCCCCGACGACGGGAGCTCTCGCCCGGCCCGGCCCGAAGCGGGCCGACTCGCCGGCGGTGACGGCCCGCGCGGCGCCACCCGAGACCGCCTCGACCTTCCCTCGTAGACCGTGATCGTCACGACGGCGGCGACGGCCGCCCCGAGAAGCGCCCCGCTCGCCGCTGCACCCACGCGATCCATCTCGTCGACCTCCACGTCGAAGCACGTCCCGCGGACGCGCACTCGCCACCCGGGACGCGGACCACGAAGGCCCCGCCCGGCTCCACCCGATAGAAGACGGCGCCGCCGGTCTGCTCGACGACGGCGTCGCCGCCGGCCTCCTCGCGCCACGTGAGGGCGGCGCCCGGCTCCGCCACCGCGACCCCGCGGTCCCCGAGCTGCGCGGTCGCGCGCGCGGCGCCCGCGGCGAGCGCGCCCTCCGCCGCGCGCGGGAGCCGGTGAGCGCGGCGGCCGCGAGCCCGATCCCGAGCAGCGCGACCGCGGCGAGCGCGAGGAGACCGGAGCGGCGGCGCGCGCGCCCGCGATCGTGGGCGGCGAGGACGCGCTCGGCGAAGCCGGGCGGGCGCCGGGGCGTCCCAGGCGGCGAGCGCGCGGCGCTCGGCGGCGTCGAAGGGCGTCTCGGGGTCGCTCATGGCGCCTCCTCCTCGATCCGGTCCTGGTCCTGCCGCGGCGCCGCCGTCGCCGAGCCCGAGCCACGCGGCGAGCGCGCGGCGGGCCCGGTGGAGGCGCGACTTCACGGCGGCGACGGTGCTGCCGGTGGCGTGGGCGATGTCGGCGTAGTCCTGGTCGTGGTAGGCGCGGAGCACGAGGGCGACGCGCTGATCGTCGGGGAGGGTCGCCATGGCGCGGGCGACGCGGGCGCCGAGCTCGCGGTCGCCGGCGACGCGCTCGGGATCCGGGGGGCCCGGGGGGGCGGGCTCGCGCGCGACGACGGCGGCGGGCGGGCGCCGTAGCGGTCGCGGCGGCGGAGGGCGTCGATGGCGACGCGCACGGCGATCGTGAGGATCCACGTGCGGAGGGTCGCGGGGCCGCCCGGGGTGAAGCGCGGCAGGGCGCGGAGGACGCGCAGCATCGCGTCCTGCGCGACGTCCTCCCAGCTCGCGGGGTCGCTCCCGACGAGCACGCGCGCGACGGCGCGGTGGACGTCGTCGGCGTGGGCGCGCACGAAGGCCTCGCGCGCGCGCGGCGCGGTCGCCGCGGGCGGCGGCGACGGCGAGCGCGGCGGCGGCGGGCTCGTCGCCCCCCCTCCGCGGTCGGGAGGGAGGCCTCGCGGCGGCTGTGGGAGAAGGCGTTCACGTCCCCTGACACGTCGCCGGGGCCGGATCGGTTGCGCGGGGCCACGCGCTTTTCTCGCGCGTTCGCCGCGGGAGCGCCACCCGGGGAGGCGCGGCGGGTGTGCCGGTCGCGATCCGCGCGGCGGAGATCAGACCATGGGATCTGCCACGATCGCGATCGGCCGATCTTGAGCGCCATTACAAAACATTACATTACGGGAATCTGCGTCGGCGCCGGCGCCGGCGTGCGGCGCTCAGCGTGGCAAATACGGGCTCATGACGAGCTCGGCGCGAGAGCAGCGCGCGCGCGGCGCGATGACGAGGAGCGCGCTCGTCGTCAGGAGCTTGACACCGCGGATCCCCCCACCTACCGTGGGTCTCAAGAGGCCTTCCGCACCACGCCGAGTCTCTCCCCCCTCCTCAGTTCGTCCCAAATCCATTCCGCTTGAGGAAAAAGTGAACCACATCGATCTCACTTCGATGCGGGCGCGCCGAGGGGGCTCGTCTGCTTCTGGCATGTTCGTCGTCTCGTGTCTCGTGACGGCAGCGGCCCTCGTGGGCGCATGCTCGAACGAGGACAACGGTCTCGAGCGCCTCGGCGGCGGGAGCGGGGCGATCACCATCGATCAGGGCGACAAGCGGTCCGACCTGGCCGTCTTGCGCGCCGCGCCGGACCCGGCGACGCCCCGGGTCGGCGAAGAGGTCGTGCTCGACGTCGTCGGGCGCAACCTCGGCCCCGACTCGGCGGACGAGGCGACGCTCCAGATCGCCTTCGACGCCGGCATGGTCACCGGGGTCTCGGCGACCTCGAACCTCGGCGGGACCTGCGTCCCCAACGCCGACGGCATCGCCTGCGCGCTGCCGCTCCTCGGCGTGACGGGGGACGCCACCGCGGCGCCCGGCGCGACCGACGACTGGCTCGTCACCGTGCGCTTCCGGCCCGTGACGGGCGGCCACATCGGCGGGGCCGTGCAGATCGACTCGATGATCCTCGACACGGCCGAGGAGAACAACCAGCTCGCCTTCGCGATCGACGTGCCCCCCGGGCCCAACGTCGACCTCTACGTGACGGCGGTGGACTCCCCGGACCCGGTGGCCGTCGGTGACACGCTCACCTACGACGTGACCGTCGGCAACCAGGGCATCCAGACCGCGCGCAACCCGACGCTCGAGCAGGCGTTCACCGGCGCGGGCCTGACCATCACGAGCGCCACGAGCGCCGCGGGCGCCTGCCAGGTGACCGGCGTGGCCGTCACCTGCGACCTCCAGGACCTCGTGCCGGGCGCCGAGGTGCACGTGAGCGTCACCGCCCGCCCGACGTCGGCCGGCGACCTCGTCTCCGCGCTCTTCGTCGACTCGCTCGACTTCGACGCCAACGAGGTGAACAACCGCACCACGACGACGACCACCGTGAGCGGCGGCCAGGGCGCCGACATGGGCGTCGAGATCCTCGACTCGCCCGACCCGGTCAGCGCCGGCTCGGAGCTCACCTACGCGGTCGTCGTGACGAACCACGGCCCGCAGGCGGCGCACCACGCGTCGCTCGACTTCGTCGTGCCGGAGGGCCTCTCGGGCCTGATGACGCCGATGTCGGAGTGCCGCCTCGTGACCGCGACGATGGTCCACTGCGACTGGCCCGAGCTCGTCAACGGGCAGTTCGTGCAGGTCGAGGTGCGCGGCCTCGCCATCGGCGACCCGGCGCTCATCCAGGCCTACGCCAACGTCACGGCCGACGAGACCGACGTCAACGAGTCGAACGACACCGACACCGAGCCGACCGTGGTCATCGGCGGCGTGGGCGTCGACCTCGCGACGGTCATCAGCGACGATCCCGACCCGGTCCTCGCGGGCGACAGCTACGACTACACGGTGACCTGGTACAACGCCGGCACCTCGACGTCCCACAGCTCGCTCGCGCAGTTCGTGCTGCCGCCGCAGGTCACGCTCGGCGCCTGGCACCTCGAGGGCGGCGCCGCGGGCGAGCGCTGCGAGGTCTCGACCGACGCGCACACGTTCACCTGCACCTTCGGCGAGTTCCCGCCGAGCCGCGCCGTGGTCCTGAAGGTCACGGTGGGCACGGCGGCCCCGGCCGGGGCCCCGGACGGGCAGTCGACCTCGACGCTCATCGCGGCCGGCAACATCGACGCCGCCGAGCTCGACTCCGTCGAGCAGAACAACGCCGACGTCGAGGAGACCACGCTCATCACGTGCCGCACCTCGAACCCCTGCGTCGCGGCCCAGCTCGACGTCGTCGACGGGCAGCTCGCCTGCGTCTTCCCGCCGAACGACGGCGTCCAGTGCGAGTCGCCCTGCTTCGAGGCGGGCGTCTGCGTGAACGGGGGCTGTGAGCTCGGCCCGCCGATCGTCTGCGGCGGCGCCACGGGCGCCTGCGAGGTGGCCGCGTGCAACCCGCAGAGCGGCCGGTGCGAGGTCCGCGCGGCCGACGACGGCACCGCCTGCGGCGGCGACGACCTCTGCCTCGTCGGGCAGACCTGCCAGGCCGGCCAGTGCACGGGCGGCGCGCCCAAGGCGTGCGAGCAGGACGACAACCCCTGCACGCTCGACGCCTGCAACCCGGCGAACGGCGCCTGCGAGCCGACCTTCACGACCGAGGCGTGCGACGACGGCAACGCCTGCACCACCTACGACCGCTGCCAGGAGGGCGCCTGCCTCGGCGGGCCCACGCTCACCTGCGACGACGGCAACGCCTGCTCGACCGACTCGTGCAACCCCGACGCGGCGCCGGGCACGAACCCGTGCGTGTTCGACCTCAACACGAACCCCTGCGACGACGGCAACCCCTGCACGACGGCGTCGATGTGCGACCCGCAGACGGGCGCCTGCGAGCCGACCGCCATGGTCGACTGCAGCGCGCTCTCGGGCGCCTGCCAGGAGGGCGTCTGCGACCCGAGCTCCGGTGAGTGCTACGGGGCGCCGATCAACGACGACCTCCCCTGCGACGACGGCAACGCCTGCACGGGCGCCTGCGACACCGAGCCCGAGTACTACGGCGTCTCGAAGACCTACCAGATGACCGACGCGCGCCCGCTGAACCTCGCGGAGCAGTCCCACGCGGTGTGGATCCCGGGCTTCTTCTGCGGAGCCGGCGCGGCCAACGCGGTCGTGTACATGAGCCTCGAGCCGGGCGCGACCTTCGTGGTCGACGCGAACCACGACGTGGTGCTGAGCGGCGTCGTCAAGGTGACCGGCACGGGCGGCGGCCCGGGCGAGATCGGGATGCGCTTCAAGCTCGACGCGACCTTCCATTACCGCGGTAAGGGCACGGCGGGCGTCGGCACGGGCGGCTTCAAGCTCCTCCTCGGGCCGCTCCAGTCGCCGGACGTCTACTTCGACTGGGAGTTCTACGACACGACCTCGGCGCGCATGGTGAACCTCGCGAACCCGATGGACGTGGTGTCGATGACGCAGCGCCCGGCGAACAGCGTGTACCCGATGCAGATCGGCTACTCGGCGAACGGGAAGGACCTGAACTTCGGCGGCTCCGTGTGGTTCGACTACGTCCGCACCGGCGGCGCCTGCTCGAGCTCGGGCATCGCCGACCTCTGGGTGGACCTCACCCTCCCCGGCTGCGGCGGCACCGACCACTGCGAGGCCGGCCAGTGCGTCGCGGGGACGCCGGTGACCTGCAACGACGGCAACGCCTGCACCACCGACAGCTGCGACCCGGCGACGGGCTGCCAGGCGGCGCCGGTGACCTGCAACGACAACAACGCCTGCACGACCGACAGCTGCGACCCGGCGACGGGCTGCAAGGCCACGCCGGTGAGCTGCAACGACGGCGACGCCTGCACGACCGACAGCTGCGACCCGGCGACGGGCTGCACGACGAGCCCGGTCGCGTGCGAGGACGACGAGAACCCCTGCACGACCGACCGCTGCGACGCCGTGCTCGGCTGCGTGCACGAGCCGAACACCGATCCCTGCGACGACGGCAACGCCTGCACCGTGGGCGACGTCTGCGGCGGCGGCAGCTGCCACGCCGGGACGGGGACCCTCGACTGCGCCGGCGACGGGCAGTGCACCCAGGGCTACTGCGATCCGCAGGAGGGCTGCATGGTCCAGGACCTCGCGGACGGCACCCCCTGCGACGACGGCGACCGCTGCACCGGCGAGAGCTGCCTCCTCGACGACCCGAGCGTCACGGCGGTCTGGGAGGTCGCGGACGCGGAGGCCGATCGCAGCGTCTACAGCGGCACGGCCGGCCACTCGCTCTGGTTCGTGGGCCTCTACGGCGGATCCGAGAAGGCGAACCTCACCTTCGAGCCTGGTGACGCCCACTTCGTGACCTACGCCGACGGCACGGCGCACCTCGTCGGCACCGGGCACATCGCGAACATCGACGGCTCGACCTCGAACCCGAACGTGGGCGAGAGCTGGAGCGTGGACTTCGGCTTCCAGTACCGCGGCCAGGGCGCGGCGGGCCAGGGCTCGGGCGGCCCGAAGAAGGAGCTGTCCTCGGGTCAGGGCACGTCGGTCACGAACCAGTGGAATTACTACGACATGATGAGCGGCTCCTCGTTCATGACGAGCCTCGACCGCAACGCGCTCGTCGTGTTCCTCGAGCGCCCGGTGGGCGGCATCTACCCGCTCCAGGTGGGCGTCACGGCGAACGGGAAGAACCTGCGGTTCGGCGCGTCGGCGTGGTTCACGTGGACGATGGGCGCGCGGCAGGGCGAGGGCGACATCAACGTCGACCTGAACGCCTACGAGTGCGGCGACGGCGACCAGTGCCACAGCGGCGCGTGCGTCGGCGGGGCGGAGGTCGTCTGCCAGGACGACGGCAACCCCTGCACGACCGAGTACTGCGATCCCGCCGCCGGCTGCGTGTCCGAGGGCAACGACGACGCCTGTGACGACGGCAACGCCTGCACGGTCGGCGACATGTGCGGCGAGGGCGGGTGCGTGCCGGGCACGGAGGAGCTCTCCTGCGACGACGGCGACCCCTGCACGACCGACTCGTGCGACCCGGCGACGGGCTGCAAGCACGAGGCGATCCCGTACTGCGGGCTCTGCCCGGTGTGCGAGGGGGTGTCGTCGCTGACGCTCAAGGTGACGGGCGGCTCGTCGCGCGACCAGAACGAGACCATCCGCGTGCGCAAGAACTCGAGCTCGGGGACGATCATCTGGAGCGGCAAGGTCGCGACGGGCGCGTCGTTCACGCCGACGCTGCCGGCGGGGACGACGAAGATCTACATCACCGTCCAGGGCGCCAACCACTACAACGAGACGCTCAAGGCCACGTTCGACACGAGCTGCGACCTCGCGGCCGGCGCGACCGGCGGGAACTCCTACATCCAGTTCAAGGTGACCGGGGTCGACCAGGCGCAGGCGGGCGTCTCCTGCGACGACGGGGACGAGTGCACGGCCGACGCGTGCGGCGCGTCGGGCTGCACGCACACCGAGATCCCCGGGTGCCGGATGTGCGAGGTCTGCACGGGCACGTCGGCGCTGACGCTGAAGGTGACGGGCGGCTCGTCGCGCGACCAGAACGAGACGATCCGCGTGCGCAAGAACTCGAGCACGGGGACGATCCTCTGGAGCGGCAAGGTGGCGACCTACGCGTCGTTCACGCCGCAGCTCACGGACGGGACGACCAAGATCTACGTCACCGTCCAGGGCGCGAACCACCCGAGCGAGACGCTGAAGGCGACGTTCACGACCGACTGCACCTGCGTCGAGGGGCAGACGGGCGGGAACTCCTACATCCAGTTCAAGGTGACGAGCGTCACGCACGCGACGGCGCTCGAGGCCTGCACGCCGTAGCGGCGCAGACCTGACGACCGATAGAGGGCGCGCCGCTCGTGCGGGGCGGCGCGCCGGACGACAGACGTGGGCGTGAGCCCGTCGGCGCGTGCGCCGGTGGGCGTCGTCACCCCCTGAAGCCCCGCTGGTCGCGCGCCGGCGGGCCCGGACATCTCTGCGTGCCATTGGCCGCTCCCCCTCGAACCCCGTGGGACCTCCATTCCCACGGGGTTCTCTTTTTTGGGGCGCCGCGACGCGGTAGGGTCGACTCGTGGTCGCGCGCTACCGGGCTCGTTCGGAGGAGAGGTGCGACGCGCTCACGGCGGCGGGGGCTGCGTGAGCGGGCGGTCGCCGGCGCCCGTGCTCGGCGTGAGGGCGCTCAGCCGCGCGACGCTCGCGCGTCAGCACCTGCTCGCGCGGGCGCCGGCGGAGGTCGGGGTCGCGCGGGTGATCGAGGACCTCGTGGGGATGCAGGCTCAGAACCCGCGGGATCCGTATCCCGCCCTCGCGGCGCGGCTCGAGGGCTTCACGCCGGAGGCGCTCGAGGCGCTGTACGCGGCGCGGGAGGTGGCGCGGCTCACGCTCATGCGCGGGACGCTCCACCTCGTGACGGCCCGGGACGCGCGCGCGCTGCGGCCGGCGCTGCTCCCGGTGGCGCTGCGCGCGCTCGCCTCGACCCGGTTCGGGAAGGCGACCCGCGGGGTCGACGAGGCCGCGGTCGCGGCGGCGACGCGGGCGCTGCTCGCGGACGGCGCGCCGTGGTCGCGGGCCGACCTCGGCAAGGAGCTCGCGGCGCGCTTCCCGCCCTACCCGGCCGACGGGCTCGCGCTGCTCGCGACGCTGCTCGTGCCGGTGGTGCAGCCGCCGCCGCGCGGTCTCTGGCGCGAGAGCGGCGCTGCGACGTGGACGCCGCTCGACGGCTGGCTCGGCGGCGACGCGGCGATCGCGGCGTGTGAGGAGGAGGAGCTCGTGCGGCGCTACCTCGGCGCGTTCGGGCCCGCGTCGGTCAAGGACGTGCGGACCTGGTCGGGGCTCACGGGGGCGAAGGCGATCGTGGCCCGGCTCCGGCCGGAGCTCCTGGTGCTCCGGGACGAAGGCGGGACCGAGCTCTTCGACCTGCCGGACGCCCCGCGACCGGACGCGGACACGCCGGCGCCGCCGCGGCTCCTCCCGGAGTACGACAACGTCATGCTCGCGCACGCGGACCGGGGGCGGATCCTCCCGGACGGCGCGAAGCCCGAGGGGTGGGCGGCGAGCGTGCTCGTGGACGGCTTCTTCGCGGGACACTGGCGCCTCGACGGGGCGGCAGGCGGGGACGAGGCGCGCGTGGAGATCGCGCTGCACCGGGCGATCGACGCGGAGGAGGAGGAGGCGCTCGTGGCGGAGGCGCGGCGCGTGCTCGGGGTGCTCGCGGCCGGCGCGGATCACGCCGTCAGCGTGCGGGTCGGGGCGCTCCGGGACGGCCCGCCGCGCGGGTTCTGATGGATCGCCCCGCGGAGCGTGTGGCAGGCTCCCGCGCATGACGAAGCGCGCGCTCCTCGGGTTGTTCGCCGGGCTGGTCATCGCCGGCGGCGGCGGTTGTGATGGCGACGCGGCGGCCGGCGAGGTCGGCGCGGACGTCGTCGCGGTGGACGGCGCCGACGGGGTGACGGCCGCGGACACGGTCACGGCGGCGGACACGGTCACGGACGCGGACGCCGACACCGACGCCGACGCCGACACGGACACGGACACGGACACCGACACGGCCGCCGACACGGCCGCCGACACGGACACGGCCCCCGACACGGACACGGCCCCCGACACGGACACGGCCCCCGACACGGACACCGCCGCCCCCGCCTTCACCCCGCCCGCGCCCTTCGGCTGCGTCACCGACGTCGCCATCGGCCACCACGAGGTCACCTGCGGCGCGATCCGCTACGACCTCGAGGTCCCGGCCGCCTGCCACACCGCCCCCTGCGGGCTCATCCTCGACGTCCACGGCTGGACCATGAACGCCGACGCCGAGGACCGGAACACGGACATGCGCCGCCGCGGGCGCGAGCTGGGCTACGTCGTCGTCCAGCCCACCGCCCCCGGCCTCCTCGGCGTGCCGACCTGGAACCTCGACGCCCACGCGGAGCCCGTGTTCGCCTTCGTCTCCGACGTCGCCGCCGCCTTCCGCACCGATCCCCGCCGCGCCCACGTCATGGGCTTCTCCCAGGGCGGCGGCATGACCTGGCGCCTCCTCTGCACCCACCCCGACTTCTTCGCCTCCGCCGCCCCCATCGGCGCCATCGACGGCTGCTCCTTCGCCGGCGCCCAGGCCCCCGGCCGCGAGGTCGACGTCCTCGCCGTCCACGGCCGCGTCGACGCCGTCGTCAGCTACACCCAGACCGGCGAGCCCCAGGTCCTCCGCGCCGCCGCCTACTGGCCCTTCGGCGCCCCCGCCGTCGTCGCCGAGGACGCCACCCACACCGTCACGCGCTGGGTCACCCCGTCGGGCACCGCGCTCGAGCTCTGGGCGCACGACTACGCCTCGCAGAACGCGCTCCTCGGCGGCCACTGCTTCCCCGGCAGCGGTGACCTCACGACCTTCCCGCTCGCCTTCGGGTGCGCCGACACCGGCACGTTCGTGTACGCCGAGGTCGCCCTCGCCTTCTTCGCGGCCCACCCGGCGCTCTGACGGGGCGCGGGCGCGCCACCGTCACTCC
This sequence comes from Deltaproteobacteria bacterium, assembly GCA_020632715.1. Taxonomy (GTDB): domain Bacteria; phylum Myxococcota_A; class UBA9042; order PHBI01; family PHBI01; genus JACKFA01. The sequence goes on along the minus strand of JACKFA010000001.1, from coordinate 1,441,247 downwards.
GGCGTGTGGGTCACGGCCTCGACGTTGTTGCCGTCCGCGTCGTGCACGAACGCGCCGTAGTAGCTCGGGTGGTACTGCGCGCGGATGCCGGGCGCGCCGTTGTCCTTCCCGCCGGCCGCGAGCGCCGCCGCGTGGAAGGCCCGGACCTGCTCGCGGCTCTGCGCCCGGAACGCGATGTGGAGGGGCCTCGCGCCGCCCCCCGGGGCGAGCCAGAAGTCGGGCTTCCCGTCGGCCCCGAGGCCCACCGCGACGCCGTAGTCCATCATCACCGTGTAGCCGAGCGGCGCGAGCGCGGCCGCGTAGAACGCCTTCGCGGCGGCGATGTCGGTGACGTTGAGCGAGACGTGGTCGATCATGGGACCTCCGAGGCGCGCCGGCGCCTGCCACCGGCGCGGCGCGATCGTCCGCCCGCGCCTCGGCGCTGTCAACCGGCGCGAACCTCCCCACCGGGACAAGTTGCCCCACAGGCTTCGCGGGGCGATTCGCCCCGTGACGGCCCGGCGACCCGCTCGCGCTCACGCCCGCGAGCCGCTCACGTCGCCCTGCGCGCGGTCTCTGCGCCGACCCATGGCCAAGCCGGCCCGGTTCATGCTACGGACACGGTGAAGGAGTGCCCTTCCCCCGAACGGCCTCCTCGGACTCCTGCAGAGGACTCAATGGACGATCGTGTTCTCAACATCCTGCTCGTCGACGACGACGACGTCGACGTGATGAACGTTCGCCGGGCCTTCAAGAAGGCGAACATCGTGAACCCCATCTACGTCGCGGGCAACGGTATCGAGGCCCTCGAGATGCTGCGCGACAACCGCGTCCCCGCGGGTCGGCGCCTCATCCTCCTCGACATCAACATGCCGAAGATGAACGGCATCGAGTTCCTCCGGGAGCTCCGCCGCGACCCCGACCTGAACTCGCTGAGCGTCGTGGTGCTGACCACCTCCAACGAGGACCGGGACCGCATCGAGGCCTACCAGCTCAACGTCGCCGGCTACCTCCTGAAGCCCGTCACCTTCGTCGAGTTCGTCGACGTGATGGCGACGCTCAACAAGTACTGGACGCTCATGGAGCTGCCCTGACCGTGACGACGCGACTCCGGATCCTGCTCGTCGATGACGACCGCGTCGACCGCGAGATCGTCAAGCGCGCCTTCCGCTCGGCCGGCATCAGCGCGGAGATCGTCGAGGCCGAGGCCGCCGAGCCCGCGCTCGCCAAGGTCGCCGCGGAGCCGGACGGCTTCGACCTCGGCCTCTTCGACCTCCGCCTCCCGGGCCGCGACGGGCTCGAGCTCCTGACCGACGTGCGCGCCCGCGGCTCCGAGATGCCCGTGATCTTCCTCACCGGGCAGGGCAGCGAGGAGATGGCCGTCGAGCTCATGAAGTCGGGCGCCGCCGACTACCTCGCGAAGGGCAGCCTCTCGCCGGACCGGCTCCAGCGCAGCGTCGGGCAGGTGTTGCGCCTCGCCGCCACCGAGCGCGCGCGCCGCGACGCCGAGCGCGCCCTGCGCGACAGCGAGGCGAGCTTCCGGCGCCTCGCCGAGAACCTCCCCGACTGCATCATCCGCTTCGACGCCGAAGGGCGCTACGCGTACGTCAACGCCGCGGTGCCCTGGCGCGCCTCGAGCGACGCGGACGCGGTGCTCGGGATGACCCTCGCCGAGGCGGGCGCGGTCGAGCCGGAGCTCGTCGCGACGCTCGCCGACGGGCTCGAGAGCGCGCTCCAGGGCACCTCCGGGCAGGTCACGATCTATGTCCCCGAGCGGGTGCTCGTCGAGAGCGGCGAGGTGCCGTGCGCCGACGGCGACGAGCCGGACGACGACGACGACGACGGCGACGAGGTCCCGCGCTGGCTCGAGGTGCGCTTCGTGCCTGAGACGGCCTCGGGTGCGGCGCAGAAGAGCGTCCTCGCCATCGTCCGCGACGTCACCGCGCAGGTGATGCGCCTCGAGGAGGAGCACCGCCGCGCCGAGTTCGAGCGGCAGCTCATCGGCATCGTGTCCCACGACCTCCGGAACCCGATCGGCGCGATGCTCATGAGCGTCTCGCTGCTGACGCGCAAGCTCGACCCCAAGTCCGACCACACCATCGAGCGCGCGCTCGACATCCTGCAGAAGAGCAGCCAGCGCGCGCGGCGCATGGTGTCGGACATCCTCGACTTCACGAAGGCGCGCCTCGGCGGCGGGATCCCCATGCACCCGGCCGACATCGACCTCGAGACGGTCGCGAGCGAGGTCGTCGCGGAGACGCGCGCCGCCCACCCGGAGCGCGCCGTGGAGCTCGTCGTCGAGGGCTCGGCGAGGGGCTTCTTCGACGGCGATCGCCTCGCGCAGGCCATGTCGAACCTGCTCGTCAACGCCATCACCTACAGCGCGCCGACCGAGGTCGTCGAGATGCGCATCACCGACCACCGGTCGGAGGTGTGCGTCGCCGTGACGAACCGCGGCGAGACCATCCCGCCGGACGTCCTGCCGCGGCTCTTCAAGCCCTTCCAGCGCGGCGAGACCAAGATCAGCGACCACGGCGCCGGGCGCTCCGTCGGCCTCGGCCTGTTCATCGTCGAGCAGATCGTGCACGGGCACCGCGGCCGCATCGAGGTCCACTCCGAGGACCGCGTCACCGTCTTCCGCATGATGATCCCGCGCCGCTCGCCCTCGGGGCGCATGCGGGCGCTCCAGCTCCCGGCCGCGGGCGCGTGAGGCCCACGCCGCCGCGCCGCGCGCCGATCGTGGCACGCATCGTGCTTTCCGAAGCGGGCCATGGATTCCGTCGCCCAGCAGGTCATGAACGCTGACGACCCCGAGATCTCCACGCTGACGACCGAGGCCGAGGCGATGGCTGCGCGAGGCGACCTCGTCCGCGAGCACGTCGCCCTCAAGCTCGAGAACCGCCTGCTCACGGCCGACCTCGTGGACTCCCGCTCCGAGGTCGACCGCCTCATCTACATCGCGAGCCACGATCTCCGCGCCCCGCTGCGCGGCATCACGCACCTCAGCGCCTGGATCGAGGAGGACCTCGAGCGCCTGGTGCCCGAGGAGGAGCGCGGCGAGATCGCCCAGAACTTCGACCTCATGCGCGGCCGGGTGCACCGCCTCGAGCTGCTCGTCGACGGGCTCCTCGAGTACAGCCGCGCCGGGCGCGGTCGCTACGACGTCGGCGCGCAGGGCGACGCCGAGGGCGCCGGGGCGGACGCCGAGCTCGTCGCGCCCGCGGTCCTCGCGCGCGAGCTGCTGCGTCACCCGGGGCGCTACCTGACGAGCGACGAGGCGGCGCGCGTCGAGCTCGCGGCTGGCCCGGGCGGCGACACGGCGCTCCCGCACGGGGCGGCGTTGCGGGTCGTGCTCTCCCACCTCATCGCGAACGCCGCGCGCCACGGCGCCGGCGACGACCGCGCCGGGCCGCTGCGCGTGACGCTGTCGACCCGCGACGTCGGCGACGGCGCGCACGTCGAGGTGACGGTGGCGGACGACGGGCAGGGCATCGACGAGCGCTACCACCGGCGGATCTTCGAGCTCTTCCAGACGCTCGAGCCGCGCGATCGCACCGAGGCCGCCGGCATCGGCCTCGCGGTCGTCGAGCGGGTCGTGACGCGGCACGGGGGCACCGTGACGGTGGCCTCGAGCCCGGGCGAGGGCGCGTCGTTCTCGTTCACCTGGCCCCGATTGCCCCACACCTCGCGCTGAGCGGGGCAAGCGGCCACAGCTCCGGGCGCGCGGCCCCTGCCCACCGCGGCCGTCTCGCCGTCAGTCCGGCTGGCGCGCCGAGCGCGCGCCGGTGAGCGTCAGGAAGGGGTTCCGGCGGCGCTTCGGAGGCGTCCCGCCTGGCGCGGACGCCGGCGCCGACGGGAACGTGAAGAGGAAGGTCGTCCCCTTGCCGAGCTCGGACTCGACCCACACGCGGCCGCCCTGCTGCTCGACGAGCTTCTTCACGACCGCGAGCCCGATGCCCGTCCCCTCGACGCGGTCGCGCGCCTCGAGGGTCTGGAAGAGGGCGAAGATCCGCTCGTGGAACTGCGGGTCGATGCCGGGGCCGTCGTCCCTGACGAAGTAGATCGGCCCCTCGGCGCCGGGTCGCGCCCCGGCGACGACGCGCCCGCCGTCCTTCTTGCCGTGCTTGATGGCGTTCGAGAGCAGGTTCATCCAGACCTGCTGGAGCGGGACGCGCGGCGCCCGGATCGGCGCGAGCTCCCCCTCGATGGCGACCGTCATGCCCTCGGGCGGGGAGAGGAGCTCGATGACCTCGTGCAGCAGGGCCTCGACGTCGATCTCGACGACCTCGAGCGCGGCGCGGCCCGCGCGCGAGTAGGCGAGGATCCCGGACACGAGGGCGTCCATGCGCTCGACGCGCGAGATCATGAGGCGGAGGTGCTCCTGCCCCTCCTCGTCGAGGCGGTCCCCCGCGTCCTCGGAGATCCACGAGGCGAGGCTCGCGATGGCGCGCAGCGGCGCCTTGAGATCGTGGGAGGCCACGTAGGCGAACTGGTCGAGCTCCTTCACCGAGCGCTCGAGCTGCGTCGTGCGCTCGCTCAGCTGCTCGGCCTGCTCGGCGATGGTCGCGTGCGCCGACTCGATCTCGCGGAAGCTCGCGCGGATCCGGACGATGACGAACGTCGCGAGGATGAAGGCGAGCGAGCCGCCGACGAGCAGCAGCACGCGCGTCGTCTGCGTGCGGTCCTGCGCGATGGCGCGCCGATCGACGATGAGCCGGGCCTCGCGGTCGCGCACGTCGTCGAGGGCGCCGCGCAGCTTCCGGAAGGCGACGCGGTCCTGGTGCTTGCGCACGAAGTCGAGCATCTCGATGCGCTTGCCGGCCTCGGCGAGGCGGAGGCTCTCCTCGAGCTCGTCGAGGTTCTCGGCGAGGATGTTGGAGATGCTGCGGATCTTCGCGTTCTGCTCGCGGTTGTCGGCCGTGAGGCGGTCGAGCGCGGCGAGGGCCTGCGTGGCGCGGTCGCGCACCGAGTGGGCGTCCTCGAGGGGGTAGGTGTTGCCGAGGGCGAGGTAGCTCGTCTGCGCGACCTGGGCCTCGAGGAGCGCCTCGATGACGTCGCGCACGCGGCTCCGGACGCGCACCCCGTGGTCGACCCAGCTCTGGGCGAGCTCGGCGCGGTCGATGGCCTGGATCCCGACCCAGACGACGACGAGCACCAGCAGCGCGCTGCCGAACGCGGCGAAGAGCTTCGCGCGCATCGTCGAGATGAACTTGGGGCTGGGCTCGTAGGGCGGCGTCGTCATGGCCTCGGCTGGTCAGGCTCACACCGGTATAGCCCAGGCGCGAACGGAACGCTCGGGTCCGGCGTCGCGGCGATGGAATTGGCTGCCGGCTGGCACGCGGCTGGCAATGCGCTCGGGGAAACCCGGCCGGCCCTCTGCGGCGGCCCCACCAGGAGGTGCCTGTGATTCGTGCCGCGAAGATCTCGACCCTACTCGGAATCCTGACGCTCGTCACCCTCGCCCCGGCGGCCGCGTCCGCCGACGACGGCGCGCTCTACGGGCGCTCCGGGCGCGACGGCGTGACGTTCGGGCTGTCGCTCGGGGGTGGCCACCTGGGCTGCGCCGGCGAGGGCTGCGACGCCGAGTTCACCGAGGCCGGCAGCTTCGACCTGCACATCGGCGGCATGTTGAGCCCGCGCGGGGCGCTGCTCTTCGAGGCGTGGTGGATGTTCCACTCGGAGGACAACCTGACGGTGAGCCAGGGGATCATGACCGGCGCGTTCCGGTTCTGGCCGGTGCGCCACTTCTGGCTCCAGGGCGGGCTCGGCGTCGCGCGCGCGGCGTACACCTACGACGGCGCCCTCATCGACGTCGAGGACCACACGGAGTGGGTCCCGGCGTTCCAGGTGGGCGTCGGCTTCGAGCCCATCGCGACGGACACGTTCGGGCTCGACATCGCGCTCCGCTACGGCACGGGCTTCTACTCGGACGGTGACGACCGCGTGCACAACGCGTCGCTCACGCTCGGCGTCAGCTTCTACTGAGATGGGCCCGGGCGATGGGGCGTCCGGCCGCGGCCGTTCGCCCCAGCGCCGCGCGCGACCGGGGCGGCTTGCCGCGCGCGGTCGCGAAGCGGGACCAGGCGCGTTGACAGGCGCTCCTACGGACTCCATGGTGCCTCCATCCCCCGGAGCTCGGCTCCCTCGAGACGCCTCGGAGCCCATGATGATGACGACGCAGGCCCGTTCCTGGCTCGCGGTCGCGGCGATCGCGCTTCTCTCGCTCACGGCGTGCGCCGACGGCGGCGGCGGCGGTGGCTGCCCGGCGCCGACGCAGTGCGGCGCGTCCCCCACGGGCACGTGGACGCGGCTCGACTGCATCGGCTGGGAGCACCTCAACTACACCCTGCTGATCAACGGCACGGACCTCCGCACGTGCACGCTCGACGTCGAGAGCGAGCACATCACGACCAGCGGACAGATCGTGATCGCGGACGACGGCTCCGTGACGCTCTCGTCGCGGCTCACCGGGCCATGGTCCGGGCTCGTCGTCGACGGGTGCCTGGCCGCCTTCGAGACGTCGTGCGCCGAGCTCGACGTCTTCGACGACTGGGGCGCGACCGGCTGCGCGGAGACCGCTGACGGGTGCCGCTGCGAGGGCACGCTCGACCGCACCGTGCACGAGACGGGCACCTGGGGGACGGGCGCCGAGCTGACGCTCTCCGACCCCGCGAGGGCGGTCGAGAACACGTACACCCCGTGCGTCGGCCTCACCTACCTCCAGCTCAACGAGGGCACGGCGTTCCGGAGGCAGTGACGCCGTCCGGACCGACCGCCGGGGACCGCGCCCGTCAGGCGCGACGCTCGAGCACCCGCTCGAGCCCGTCGAGGACGAGGTCGAGGCCGCGCTCGAACTCGGCGGCGTAGGTGTAGCCGCTCGTGACGGCGTGCTCGATCATCTCGGCGAGGTGCGGGAAGTCGGCGCGCGGGAGCTGGGCGAGGATCCCCTCGGCCACGTCGTCGAGCTCGTCCGGGGTCTCGAACGGGAGCGACTGCTCCTGGAGCGCGAAGCCGTAGAGGTAGCTGTCGGTCAGCGAGAAGGCGCTCGCCGCCTCGGCCACCGTGAAGCCGCCGCGGCGGAGGCAGCCGAGGACCGCGTCGTAGTAGCGCATCGCGGCCGGGCCGGGCTCCTTCCGCGACTCCATGAGGCGCATCGCCCAGGGGTGCCGCGCGAAGGCCGCGCGGGCCGAGACCGCGCGCCGCCGCATGCCCTCCCGCCAGCCGTCGTCGGGCGCGGGGAGCGCGATCTCGGCGACCACCAGGTCGAGGATCCCGTCGAGGACGGCGTCCTTGCCGTTGACGTGGTGGTAGAGGGACATCGCCTCCACCCCGAGCGCCCGGCCGAGACCGCGCATCGAGAGCGCGGTGAGGCCGGCGTCGTCCGCGAGCTGGAGCGCGGCGTGGAGGACCCGCTCCCGCGTGAGCGGTGGGCGCTCGTCAGGCGCGGCGGGCTCGGGAATTTCTCTTTTGATCTTCGATGGGTTGCGGGCCAACTCTCGCCTCGTGTCGTTTTCCGGGTTGACACCTTACAGCGTAAGCCGCACTGTTGGCAACGAACCTTACGGCGTAAGCCTGCGCCACCGCCCCCGGAGAAACCCATGAAAGCCGTCACCTACGCCGCCTACGGAACCCCCGACGTCCTCGCCGTGAGCGAGATCCCGACGCCCGAGCCCGGCCCCGGCGAGGTGCGCGTGCGCGTCCACGCCGCGACCGTCTCGTCCGCCGACGTCACCTTCCGCCGCGGGAAGGACCTCATGGCGCGGATGTTCACGGGCCTCCGCAAGCCCAAGCGCCCCGTCCTCGGCACCGAGCTCTCGGGCGTCGTCGACGCCGTCGGCGAGGGCGTGACGCGCTTCCGCGTCGGCGACCGCGTGTACGGCGCCACGGGCGACGCGTTCGGCGCCCACGCCGAGTACGTCGTGCTCCCCGAGGACGCCGCGATCGCCCCCGCCCCCGAGGGGGTCGACGCCGCCGGCGCCGCCGCGCTCGCCGAGGGCACGCTCACCGCCCTCCCCTTCCTGCGCGACGTGGCCGAGCTCGCCCCCGGCCAGCGGATCCTCGTGAACGGCGCCGCCGGCTCGGTCGGGGCCGCCGCGGTGCAGCTCGCGCGGCACATGGGGGCCGAGGTGACGGCCGTCGCCAGCGCGCGGAACGCCGAGCTCCTGCGCTCGCTCGGGGCGACGCGCGTCATCGACTACGGCACGACCGACTTCACCGCGCTCGACGAGCGCTTCGACGTCGTGTTCGACGCCGTCGGCAAGAGCTCGTTCGGCCGCGCGAAGCGCGTGCTCGCGAAGGGCGGCAAGTACCTCACGACCGTCCTCTCGCCGGGGATCCTGATGCTCAGCGCGTGGACGCGGCTGTTCGGGCGGAAGCGCGCGCGGATCTCGCTCACCGGCCTCCGGAAGCCCGCGCAGAAGGTGGCCGACCTCGCGCTCGTGAAGGAGCTCGCCGAGGCCGGGGCGCTCGTGCCGGTCATCGAGCGCCGCTTCCCCCTCGACGAGGCCGCCGACGCCCACCGCCTCGTCGAGACCGGCCACAAGCGCGGCCACGCGGTGCTGACCATGGCGGCCGCCGCGTGACCGCGCGGCGCCGCATCAGCCCGGGCAGACGCCCGGCGGCGCGCAGAACGTGACGCCGCTCGCCGTGCAGCACTCCTGGTCGCCCGGGCAGGGGTTGGACTCGCTGCACGCCGGCGTCGTCGCCGCGTCGCACTGCGCCTGCGTCAAGCACTGGGAGACGCCGCCCGGGAGCGCGCAGCAGACCGTCCCGCTCGCGCAGGTGTCGCCGCACGACGGCAGCGCCGGGCACTCCGCGAGGCACGCCGTCGTGCCGCCGAAGTCGCAGCACGAGAGCCCGCTCCCGCAGTCGGCCGCCGTCTCGCACTGGCCGGTCGTCGTCGTCTCGCACAGGTCCGCGTCGCCGCCCGTGCAGGCGCGCAGGGCGTCGAGGTCGTCCGAGAGGGAGTCGAGCTGCTCGCCCGTCGCCTCGCACGTCACGATGAACGTCCCGCCGCTCTTGTCGAAGCGGAAGCGCTGCGCGCTCGGCGTGACGATGGTGAAGCCGGACTCCGCGAGCTCGGTCGTGCCGCAGACGGCGCCCGTCGGCCCGTAGAACGTGCCGGCGCCCGTGCGCGTGGCGACGTCGTACGTGACGACGCTCTTGGCGCCGTTGTCCCACTCGGTGGTCGTCACGGTGCCCTCCGAGGTCGTGATCGCGCACTCGCCCTCGGGGGCGAAGCACGCGAAGACGTCGCGCACCGGCGCCGCGCAGGTCCCGGCGAAGGGATCGGCGACGTCGCCGCACGCGACGCCGTTCGTCGGGTCGTCGGGGCCGGTCACCTGGCCGACCGTGACCGTGACGGTGCCGACGTCCGTGCAGGCGCCGCTCGTCGCCGGGCAGGTGAAGCTGCTCGTGATGTCGGCGACCGCGGTCGTGCCGACGGTGATGTGCTGCACGGCGCCGCCGCCGAGGGGGTGCGAGGCCGTCAGGCGCGCGTCGATGCCGACGGGCGAGAAGAGGCAGAACGCGCCGTCCCCGCCCGAGACCGTGAACGACTGCCCGGCGATCGCGTCCGAGCGCGCGTCCACGCGGGCGCCGACGACCGGCGCGCCGGTCGCGTCCGCGACCTTGCCGACGACGCAGGTGACCTCGGTCGGGTTGTCGATGTTCCACGGCGAGAGGTGCGGGAGCTCGGCGACGAACGTGTGCGTCTCGGCGTCGTAGCTCGCCGAGCCCTCCTCGACCCAGCGCGCGCGCGCCTCGTCGAAGGACCAGAGGCCGGCGACCGCGGGCGGCGCGGTGTTCCCCGCCGGCGCCGGGAAGCGCACGGTGAGCGTCTCGCCGGGGGCGACGTCGAGCTTCTCGCCGTTCTGGCGGATGGTGACGTCCATCACGCCGAACGTCTCGAGCATGACGGAGGCGCCGGCCATCGTCTCGGCGCTGAAGTCGCCCGGGTAGGCGTCGAGCTCGGCCGGGACGGACGGATCGAGCGGCGTCAGGTAGACCTGGACCGCCCCCGTGACGAAGGTGCCGCGCGGGCTCACGAGGTCGCCGGCCTCGATCTCGACGCGCGCGTTGCGGGCGCCGGCCGCGACGCCGCCGCTCGAGATGTCGACCGCGACGGGCTGCGCCTCGGCGGCGAGCGTGGCGTCGAGGCGCGAGCGGGCGCCGTCGTGCACGGTGACGGGGCGCTGGACCGCCACGTGATCGGCGAGCGTGAACGACGCGACGCCGCTCGCCGCCGGCGCGTCGAGGGTGAACGTGCCGTCCGCGCCGGTCGTGGCCGTCACGTCGCCGAACGCGACCGCGACGCCCGCGAGCGGGGCGCCCGTCGTGTCGACGACCGTGCCGGTGAGGCCGGTTCGGGGGCTGGTGGAGCCGTCGTCGCCGCAGGCCGCGAGGGCGAGCAGGGCGCAGACGGCGAGACGGACGCAAGCGGGCGGGGTGCGCAAGGGGGCCTCCTCCTCGATGACGAGGGCGTTGTCGTGGGTCACATCCCAGGATGCGGCCTTCGGACGGCTCGGTGGGCGCAGGATTTGTCGCAGGTTGTCGCAATATCGCACAATCGCTCCATGCACACATCCGGCCCCGACGCCGTCGTCCCCCTCGCGGGCGGCCACGCCGACCCCGCGCGCGCCGTCGCCCTCGTCGACGGGGAGACGCGCCGCCTCACCACCCTCGAGGCGCGCCTGCTCGCGTACGTCGCGGCCCGCGCCGGCGTGACCGTGTCGCGCGACGAGCTCCAGGGCGCCGTCTGGGGGTACAGCGCGAGCGTGTCGACGCGCGCCGTGGACAACACCGTCCAGCGCCTCCGCGCCAAGATCGAGCCCGATCCGCGCCAGCCCCTCCACCTCCTCACCGTGCACGGCGAGGGCTACCGCTTCGAGCTCCCGCCGGGCGCCGCGGCCCCTCCCGCCGCCGACGGGCCACCCGCGCGCGCGGACGCCGCCGCCGCCCTCGTCGGGCGCGACGCCGACCTCGACGCCGTCGCCGCCGCGCTCGCCGCGGGCCCCCTCGTGACGCTCGTCGGGCCCGGCGGTGTCGGGAAGACGCGCCTCGCCCGCGAGCACGCCGCGCGCGCGCCGCCGCGGACGCCCCGTCGCCTGGGCCGACCTCGCCTGGGCCACCACCCTCCCGGCCGCCGTCGCCGCCGTCGCCCGCGCGCTCACCGTGGAGCTCGAGCCGGGCGCCGCCCCGAGGCCGCCCTCGCGCGCCTCTCGGGGGCGCCGCCGCCGCGACCGCCCTCGTCGTGCTCGACAACGCCGAGCAGGCCCCGCCGCCGTCGCCGCCGCCGCCACCGCCCTCGCCGACGCCGGCGGCCGCGTCCTCGTGACCTCGCGCGTCCCCCTGGGCGCCGCGCGCGAGCGCGTCGTCCCCCTCGCCCCCCTCGCCGACGCCGACGCCGCCGCCCTCCTCCTCGCCCGCGGCCGCGCCGTCGCCCCCGATCTCCCGCTCGACGACGACCTCCGCGCCCTCGCCCGCCGCCTCGACGGCCTCCCCCTCGCCCTCGAGCTCGCCGCCCCGCGCCTCCACGCGCTCACCGCGCGCGCCGTCCTCGACCGCCTCGACCAGCGCTTCCGCCTCCTCTCCTCGACCCGCCGCGACCTCCCCGAGCGACACCGCACGCTCCGCGCCGCCCTCGACTGGTCCTGGGACCTCCTCGGCCCCTCCGAGCGCGCCTGCCTCGCGCAGCTCGCGCCCCTCCGCGGCTTCGACGCCGACGCCTTCGACGCCGTGGTGGCCCTCCCCGGCGACGGCGACGGCGACGGCGCCGCCCCCTTCCCGCTCGACGTCCTCGACGCCCTCGTCGCCCGCTCGCTCGTGCACCGCCGCGCGCCGGCCGGCCCCGGCGAGCCCGTGCGCTTCGCGCTCCTCGAGGCCGTCGCCGAGTACGCCGCCGAGCAGCTCGACGCGCTCGGCCTCCGCGACGCCGCCGAGGCCCGCGCGCGCGCTTTCTTCCTCGCGGGCGCCGAGGCCCGCGCCGCCGCCCTCCGCGGCCCCGACGCGCCGCCCGCCCGCGCGTGGCTCGCGCGGGAGCTCCCGAACCTCGAGCGCGCCCTCGCCCGCGCCGACCGGGACGCCCCCGCGACGCCGCGCGCCTCGCGCTCGCCCTCGACGCCCTCTACGCCCTCGGGGGCCCGTCGCCTCGCGCGAGGCCGCCCTCGCCCTCGGCGTCGCCGCCGCCGCGCGCGTCGCCGACCGCGAGCTCGAGAGCGCGCTCCGGGCCCGCCGCGCGACCGTCGCCCTCGAGCTCAGGCGCCTCGACGAGGCCGCCGCCGAGCTCGCGCGCGCCGACGCCGAGGACGCCCGCGTCGCCGTCGCCCGCGGGCAGCTCGCCCGCCGCCGGGGCGACGTCGACCTCGCCCGCGCCGCGTTCCTCGCGGCCCGTGACCGCGCCGCCGAGGCCGGCGACGCCCTCGCCCGCGCCGACGCCCTGACGCAGCTCGGCGGCCTCCTGCACGAGCGCGACCGCCTCGACGAGGCCCGCGACGCCTACGCCGAGGCCCTCGCCTGCTACCGCCGCGTCGGCGACGGCGGCGCCGCCGCCGGCCTCCTCGGCCGCCTCGGCAACATGGCGATGGAGCGCGGCGCGCTCGGCGAGGCCGAGGCCGCCTTCCTCGAGGCGATCGCCATCCACGGCGCGCTCGGCGACCAGCGCCTCCACGCCACCAACGCGAGCAACCTGGCCGTCCTCCTCCACGAGGACGGCCGGCTCGACGCCGCCGCGGCGCGCTTCGACGAGGCGCTCGCGGTGCACCGGCGCCTCGGGAACCGGCGCTTCGAGGGCTTCGCGCGCGCGGGCCTCAGGCTCCTCGCCACCGAGCGCGGCGACCACGCCGCGGCGGCGCGGGAGCTGCACGTCGCGCGCGCGATCTTCGTCGACGCCGGCGACCGCCGCTTCGAGGCCGTCGCCGACGCGCGCCTCGCGCTGCTCGCCGCCCTCCGCGGGCACGCCGCCGAGGCCCGCGAGGCCCTCGACCGCGCGCGCGCACCACCTTCGCGACCCTCGCGGTGCCCTGGGCGGAGGCCGGCCTCGCCTGGATCGACGCCGTGGCGGCCGCGGAGGACGACGACGCCCGCGCGCAGGTCGCCGAGCGGGCCCGCGACGCCGGACGCGGCGGGCGCTCCAGCTTCGAGCGGCTCCTGCTCCGGGTGATCGGCGCCGCGATGGCTTGATCGTCGCCCGCTTCAGCGCGCCCGCGGGCGCGCGAGCCCCCGCGAGGTGAGCCCCGGCAGGCGCTCCCGCTGGCGCGTCGTGATGGGGCCCCACGCGACCTCGCCGGCGCGCGGCGGCTCGCGGGGGCCGCGCGAGAGCCCGAGGGAGTCGAGCGCCGCGACGAGCTCCGCGATGCTGAGCGGCTTCGACACGCAGCAGTCGGCCCGCGTCATGGCGAGCCAGTCGTCGCTCGCGTCCATCGTGTGGGCGGTGAGGACGATGATGGGGAGCGCCGGCACGCGCGCGCGCAGCTGCTCGATGAGCTCGGTGCCGTCCATGTGCGGCATCTGGAGATCGGTGACGACGAGGTCGAAGCGACCGCCGGCGCGATCGAACGCCTCGAGCGCCGCGCGCCCGTCCGCGGCGATCTCCGTCTGGTGGCCGAGGCGCCCGAGCAGGCGCGACACGACGAGCTGGTTGGTGACGTCGTCCTCGGCGAGCAGCACCCGCAGGGCGCGCCCGGCGCCCGCGTCGCTCGCCGGCGCCGGCGCGACCGGCCGCGGCAGGAGCGGCCGCGCGGACGCCGACAGCCCGAGCGGGTTCGCGACGGTCTCGAGCAGGACGAGCGCCTCGGGCTCGCCGGCCGCGGGCGCGCGCGCCTCGCCGCGCACCGGGAGCACGCACGACGCCGTGAAGGTCGCGCCCTCGCCGGGCCGGCTCGCGACGCGGATGTCGCCGCCCATGTGCTGCGCGAGCATGCGGCTGATGGAGAGCCCGAGGCCGGTCCCGCCGAAGCGCCGCGTCATCGACGGGTCGCCCTGCACGAAGGGCTCGAAGATCCGCGCCTGGACGTCCTCGGAGATCCCGATCCCCGTGTCCGTCACGCGGATCTCGACGCGCTCGGGCGCGTGCGGCGCGGCGCCCACGTGCACCGTCACGCCGCCGCTCTCCGTGAACTTCATGGCGTTCCCGACCAGGTTCGCGACGACCTGCCGGATCCGCACCGAGTCGCCGACGCGGTCGTCGGTGACGTCCGGGTCGACCGTCGCGAGCAGGAAGAGGCCGCGCTCGCGCGCCTGCGCGGCGAAGGGGCGGAGCGAGCTCGTGAGCGTGTCGCGGAGCGACAGCGGCGCGACCTCGATCTCGAGGCGCCCGGCCTCGATCTTCGCGAGGTCGAGGCTCTGGTTGACGATCTCGAGGAGGCTCGCGGCGCTCTGCTGGGCGAGCTCGAGCTGGCTCCGCGCCTCGGGCGGGAGATCCCCGTCGAGGGTGAGCTGCTGCATCCCCATGACGCCGTTCAGCGGGTTCCGGATCTCGTGGCTCATGTGCGCGAGGAACGCGCTCTTCGCGCGGCCGCTGCGCTCGAGCTCCACGTTCGACGCGGCGAGGCGCGCCCCGATGGCCTCGAGCTCGGCGGCCTGATGCGAGGCCGCGACGCGCGCCTGCCACGCGATGACGGAGAGCGCCGTCAGGAGGCCGAGGCGGCTCATCACCGAGTCGAGCGGCGTCTCCCCCGCGGCGCCGGCGACGACGAGCGCGTCCTGCGAGAGGAAGGTGACCGTGAGGATCACCGCCGACAGGACCGCCCAGATGGCGCCGATCCGCTGCCCGCCGAGGACCACCGCGCCGAGCGGGAGCAGCACGAGCCACCACGGCGACGAGAACATCCCGTAGCGCACCGGCAGCACCATCACCGCGGCGCAGAGGGCGACGCCCGCGTGCAGCGCGAAGCCGAAGCGGCGCGCGGGCGCGGCGCGGAAGAAGCGGTAGACGAGGAAGATCCCGACCGCGCCGAGGGCGTTGCCCCACCAACCCGTGAGGAGGCCCGTGGAGAGCTCGGTCACGAGCCGCAGCGCGCCGAAGACGACGTTGCCGATGAACGACGCCCAGAAGGCGATGGCGATGTAGCGCTCCTGGACGCGCGCCGCCGGCGCCCCGACGGGGTTCACCGGCTGCTCGCCACCATGGGACTTGGTCGTGCTCAGGGTCGCCTCGGGGCCGCTCGCGCGTCGTGGACGGCGTCGACAGGTACAGCGGCAGAAACGAGCGCGAACCAAAGCCCGGCGTTCGCGCGAGGGCGGCGGGGGGCGGTGGCTCTGGCCGCTGCGGACGGCGTCCTCGCCCGGTTTCAAACGGTTGTCACAGAGCGCGCGAAGAGCGTCCGGCGCTGGCACAGCGGGGGCGCCTCTGGTATCCGGGGCGTGGCACCATGACGACCCCCACGCCGGCCGGCTCGCGCTACTGCCCGATCTGCGAGGTCTACCTCGACGACGCCGTGTGCCCGACCGACCACGTCGCCACGGTGCGCGCCGACCTCGCCCGCACGACCACCGAGGACGACGCGCTCGGGCGCGTCATCGCGGACCGCTACCGCGTGGAGCGCCTGCTCGGGCAGGGCGCCGCCGGGCGCGTCTACGCGGCGACGCAGCTCAGCATCGGGCGCGAGGTCGCGCTGAAGCTCATGCAGCCGCAGCACGCGCGCAGCCGCCACCACATGCGGCGCTTCTACCGCGAGGCGCGGGCGGCGACGCGCCTCGTCTCACCGCACGTGGTGCAGGTCTTCGACTTCGGCGTGGACGACGAGAGCGGCGCGCCCTACCTCGTCATGGAGCTCATGCGCGGCGAGTCGCTCGCGACCTGGCTCGCGGGGCACGGGGCGGCGTCGCCGCGGGTCGCGGGGCGGCTGCTCGCGCCGGTCGCGCGGGCGCTCGTCGACGCGCAGCGCGCGGGCATCGTGCACCGCGATCTGAAGCCCTCGAACATCCTCCTCCAGCCGACGGGCGACGGGGACGACGTGCTCGTCAAGGTCGCCGACTTCGGGATCGCGAAGGATCTCGGCGCCGGCGACGACACCGAGCAGCTGACGGCGCTCGGGGCGGCCATCGGCACGCCCGCGTACATGGCGCCCGAGCAGGCCGCGGGCGGGGCCATCGACTCGCGGACCGACCTCTACGCGCTCGGCTGCATCCTGCACGAGCTCCTGACCGGGCGGCCGCCGTTCCGCGGGGGCGACCGCGCGCGGCTCCTGTCGGACCACCTGCTCGAGCCGGCGCCCGCGCTGCCGGCGCCGCTGCCGTCGGGGGAGAGCGCGAGCCCGGGAGCGGCGGCGCTCGTGGCGGCGCTGCTCGCGAAGGACCCGGCGGCGCGCCCCGACGCGCGCGCGGCGTGCGAGGCGCTCGAGGCGATGGCGCGCGGCGAGGAGCCGCGGGTCGTGGCGGCGGCCGTGGCGGCGGGGCTCACCGAGGACGCGGGAGGCCCTCGAGGCGAGCGCGGCGGCCGCGGTCGCGGAGGCGGAGGCGGCGCCCGCCCCGCGGCGGAGACGAAGGCGGGGGCGGGGTTGCCGGCGTTGCCGCCCGCGCCCGCCGTGCCGCGCGCGCTGCCGCCGCGGCCGGCGCCCCCCGCGGGGGGGATCGAGCGGGCGCTCGAGCGGCTCGACGCGGCGCTGTTCCCGCAGGACGGCGGCCCGGGCCTCGTGCGGCGGGTCATCGACCGGGTGGACGACATCTTCCGCACGCCCGACCCGGGCCCGGAGGACCGGGACGGCGCGCTCCCGGACACGGCGACGCGCACCGGGCTCTGGCCGTTCCGGCGGAAGTCGCCGGAGCAGAAGCTCCTCGAGAAGGCGCGCAGCAAGCGCCGGCGCTGGCTCGGCCACCTGCGCGCGTTCCTCGTGGTCAACGGCGGGCTCTTCGCGCTGAACTTCCTGACGGGGGGCGCGCCGTGGTGCCTCACGGTGCTCGCGTCGTGGGCGATCCCGTTCGGGCTGCACGCGCTCCGCTACCGGGCGTGGCGCGACGAGAACGAGGCGGAGATCGAGCGCGCGCGCGTGGCGCTCGGGCTCGCGTCGCAGGCGGCGGCGCTCCCGGCGCCGAGGAAGCCGGCGGCCCCGGCGGGGCCGGCGCTCGACCCGCGCTGGGCGGCGCTGCTCGAGCGCTGCGAGCGCGCGGTGGCGGCGGCGAAGGCGTCGCTGAAGGACGTGCCGCCGGACCCGTACGCGACGGTGGACCCGTCGGTCTCGCTCGAGTCGGGGCTCGCGGACATCGCGCGCCTCGTGCGCGGGGCGGATCGGCTCGAGCGGACGCTCGCCGAGGTGGCGCCGGGGCGGGCGGCGATCCGGGCGCAGATCGGCGAGGCGGAGCGCGAGCGGGCGGCGGCGGCGGACCCGCAGCTCGCGAAGATGCTCGACGCGAACCTCGAGCTCCTGCGCACGCGCGAGCGGCGCTTCCAGCAGCTCGAGGGGGAGCTCACGCGGATGCGCGTGAGCGCGGAGGGCTTCGCGCTCGCGGCGGAGAACGTGCGCCTCGACGCGACGCGCATCGGGTCGCCGCGGGCGGCCGGGCTCGTCGCGGGGCTCGACGCGTCGCTCCGGCGGCTCGACGAGGAGGTCTCGGTGCTCGACGAGGTGGAGGCCGCGCTCGAGGACCTCTGACCGGCGGTGAGCGGATCGTTGGCACGCTTCTGGCTGATGGCCGCGAACCTGGCGGCGCCCCCCACGCCGCCCCACGCCCGAGGTCTCCATGACGCCGTCGCGCCGCGCTCCGCTCGCCCTCCCCCTGCGCCTCCTCCTCCTGCTCGCGCCGCTCGCGGCCGCCTGCGGCTCCGACGCCGGCGGCGGCGCGAGCGACACGCTCGCCGCCGACACGCTCAGCGCCGACACGCTCACGGGCGACACCACCGCGGTCGCCTCGAGCTGCGACCCCGCGAGCGCCCCCCTCACCCCCGCGCCGACGGCCGACGTCACCTACAGCGACTGGACGAGCGTCCGCTGCCTGTCCGACAAGGCCGCGCTCTGCGCGGACCCCGCGCCGCCCACGCTCGCCGGCCTCCTCCGCTGCGACGCCGTCGAGAGCGGCTGGTACTGGGAGCAGGGCTCGACCGCCTACCGCGTCCTCGGGCGTGACGGCGACGACTGCGTCGTGCGCGTCATGACCGAGGTCGAGGGTGCGGCGAATCTCTACACGTGCCGCTTCCCGCTACCCATGACGCCGTGGGAGGGGCTCGCGGTGGCGGCGGGCGGCGAGGACGCCGACCGCCCGCTCGCCGGGGTGGAGTCGCGCTGCACCCCCGCCGGCTCCTGCACGCTCATCCCGGGCGCCCCCGCCGAGGAGTGCGCCACGATGACGGACAGGCCGCCGCTCTGCCACCTCTTCTGACGCGGAGCCCCGCCCGCCCCGCCCGCGCTCAGCCGCGGACCGCCGTCATCTCGAAGAAGGCGCGCACCACGTCGAGCCCGTAGACGTCGGGGTGCGCGAGGTTCAGCGCGCGCTTCTTCGAGAGCACGTCGAACGCCGCGAGCACGTGCTTCGTCGCGAGCGCGTCGCGCTGCCCCGCCGGCATCGCGCCGAGCACCGCGCGGAGCGAGCTCATCCCGCGCTGGTTCGCCTTGATGTAGCGCACGAGGTAGAGGGCGCAGTCGTCGGCGCTGCCGCCGTTCGCGAGGATGGCGCCGAGCGTGCGCAGGACCTTGTCCTGGTAGGCGAGCCCCTCGGCGACGGGGTCCGCGAAGCCCCCCGGCGGCGCGAGCGGCGCGTTGAGGTCCGCCGCCGGCGGGCCGCTCGCCCGCAGCGCGTCGAGGCGCGGCGTCGGCGCGCGGCGGAGCCACGGGCGGAGCAGGCTCGCGAGCGCGTCCTTGGCCGCCTCGAACTCCGCGGGGCAGCCCGGGAGGCGGTTGTCGTTGAAGTCGTCCTCACCGATGGCCGAGAGGCGCGGGTCGTTCAGGGCCCCGAGCGTGAGGCAGAGCACGTTGTAGCGCCGCTGCGCGCCGAAGGGGTGCACGTCCCAGTCGACCGACGCGAGCGCGCCCGTCGCGTCCGCCGCCGCGAGCGCGCGGCCGGCGCCCGTGGCCGGGTCGCGCAGGAGGTAGACGGCCGCGATCCGGTCGGCCGCGTCCTCCTCGTTGCCGAGCACGGGCAGGCGCAGGAGCTCGATGAGCGCGTGCCCCACCTCGTGGAGCGTCGTGAACACCGTGGCGCTCACGACCGCCTCGCCGAGCGCCGCCGCGTCCGCCCCGTAGCGCGGGCGGAACTGGTCGACGAACTTCGCGACGACCTCGTGGCACACGACGAGCGTCGCGCGCCCGTTCAGGTACGCCGCGTTGACGCTCCCGCAGTCGGCCATGACCACGCGCAGCGGCGCCGGCAGCGCGAGCTCCTTCGCCACGACCGCGAGCGCGCGGTCGAGGTAGCGCCCGGCCGCGAACGCGTCGTGGATGGGCGCGAGCGCCGGGCTCGCGCTCGGGAGGTAGGTCACGTCGATGGCCGAGCGGGCCGGCGTCCCGGCGACCGCGAGGCGGATCGCCTCGAGCCGCGCGTTCGCCTCCGCCTCCGTCGCGAGGAGCGGCGCCCCGGCGAGGGTCGCCCCGGCGAAGACCGCGTCCGCGCCGCTGGGATCGAGGCGCGGGTCCGCGAAGAGCACCCCCGGCGGGGCGAGGTCGACGCCGCCCGGCGCGGGCTGCGCGTGGGCCGCGGGGGCGAGCAGCAGGATCGTGGCGAGAGCGGAGAGCAGGGTCTTCACGGTCGGCTCCGGGTTCGGGGACGGCGGAGGGACGCGCGGGGCTCCCGGGATCGAAAATCACGCCGCGCGCGCGACGCCGCGCGCGCGACGCGCTATCGTCGGCGCTCCCGGCGGCGGAGGCGACGATGGCGCGGAGCGGCGTGACGGACAGGATCGCGACCCACCTCGCGGCGCTCGACGACGCCGACCCCAAGCGGCGCGGCGCGGCGCTCCGGGCGCTCCGCGGCGCGGCCATCGCCTACGGGGAGACCACCGCGGACGCCGCGCGCGTCTGCGAGCGGCTCGCGGCGCGCCTCGGCGACCCGGGCAGCGGCGAGCTCGCCGGCGCGCTGACGCTCCTCGCGGACCTCGTCGTCTGCGGCGAGGCGGACCTCTGGCTCGCGAAGGGCTACGACGTCCGCGGCCCCTTCTTCGACGAGGCCCCGCCGGACGTCCCCGGGCGCGCGCTCTACCTCCCCGTCGCGGCGCAGGCGGGCGCGCTCCTCGCGCTCCTCGACCACCCCGACGCCGCGGTCCGCGCGGCGCTCGCGCGGCTCCTCGCGCTCATGAGCCGCGAGACGGCGCGCGTGCTGCCCGCGCTCGCCGCGCGCCTCCCCGCCGAGCCCGACGCCCTCGTTCGCGGCGCGCTCGCCGTCGCCATCGGCCACCACGCCCGCTACCAGGGCGCGCCCGCCCCGCTCCTCACCGCCGCGCTCACGGCCGCCGACCGCGTCGAGCGTCTCGGCGCCGCCATCGGCCTCGCGCTCGCGGGCCCCGCGGACGACCCCGCGGTGGGCGACGCGCTCATCGCGGCGGCGGGCGGGCCGAAGAAGCCCGTCGCGGCGTTCCCGTGGCTCCGCGGCGACCTCCCGAGCGCCGCCGTCATCGTCGGCAGCGCGCTCGCCCTCGCGCGCGCGGACCTCGCGCTCGCCGAGCGCCTCGCGGCGGCCGGGGAGGAGGCGGGGGCGCGGATCTACGCCCTCGGCGCGAGCCTCGACGTCGCGTTCGGCGACGGCGCGCCCACCCCGAGGGCGCGCGGGGAGCTCACCCCGGCGCAGGCGCGGGTGGCGCTCGCGGCGGCGGCGAGCGACGACGCCTGGGCCTCGCGGCCGCGTTCCTCCGGTCCGGCCTCCCGCCGGAGCGCGCGCGGGGTCGAGCGGATCGCGGGCCTCGGCCCCGAGGGCCCGCTCGACGCGCCGGTCGGCGGGGAGCCGCTCGTCCGCCTCGGGGTGCGCGCCGTCGCCGGCGACGCCGACGCCCGCGCCGCGTGGCACCGGGCGCTCGCGGGGCTCGACGACGCCGGGCGCCTCGCGCTCGCCGCCGACGCGCTGAGCCCGCCGCTCTGGCTCTCGGGCTACGGCCCGGCGCACACGGAGAAGGCGCGCGCGGCCGCCGCGGTGGACCTCGTCGCGACGGACGTGGCGACCTGCCCGCCCGCCGCCATCCTGGCCGAGCTCGCGAAGCGCCGCGGCGGCATGTTCACGCCCCAGCTCCGCCACGCGCTCGTCATCGGCGCCTGCGAGGCCGCCGCGCGCCTCGGCGAGCCGCCTCCGGAGGCCGTCGACCAGGACCTCGCGAAGCTGAACCCGCGGAGCGTCCTCGACGTGACGGAGCGCCTGCGCGCCGCGTTCGCGACGCTCCCCGACGCGCGCCGCGAGGCGGTGGTGCTCGCCTGCCACTTCTGGCACGGCGACGGCGAGGGCGGCCCGCCCGTCCACGGGGGCGCCTGGGCGCTGGTCGACCTCGCGCCGCCGACCGCGGCCGTCGCCGCGCACGTGCTCGAGGAGGTCACGGGCTGGTCGGGCCGGGACGCGCCCTACCCGCTCGACCTCGCCGCCACCGTGCTCGCCCGCTGCGGCCCCGCCGCCGCCGAGCCCCTCCGCGCCGCGCGGGCCGCGGAGCCCGCGGTCGCCGCGGCCCTGAGCGGGCTCGCGGCGCGCCTCCCCGGCTGACGGCCGAGCGGACCGCGCGAGGTTACACCCGGCGGAGACGCAGCGCCTGACGCTGTCGGCGCCGTGATATCGTGCGCTCGATCCTCTCGCTCCTCCAGTGCACGGATCTCCCATGTCACCGAAGAACCTCACCGCGCGGGCGCTCCTCGCCGCGCTCGGCCTGCTCGTCGCCTGCGACGGCGCGGCCCCCGACCCGCCGCCCGGCCCCTCGGTCGCCGTCGGGATCGCCCCCCTCGAGCTCGCGGGCGTCGGCGACGCCTCCTACGACGTCACCGTCACGAACGCCGCCGAGGCCGTGGTCTGGACGCGCGCGGGTCTGCGCGCGAGCGCGTACGGCGACGGCGACGGCGGCCTCGCCTACGTCGGCCCCTGCGACGCGGCGTCGTCCCCGAACACGGTCACCGTCACGCTCACGGGCCTCTACGACGACGGCGGCGCCGCGCTCGACGGCTGGCTCGCGCCCGGCCCCGTCTCGCGCGCGACCCCCTGCGCGCCCAACGCCGACAACGCCGTCACCTTCGACATCACCGTCGCGCGCGCGGCGAACCAGGGCTTCTTCGACGTGGCCGTCACGTTCGACGACGTCTTCTGCTCGGCGAAGCTCGACTGCAAGGACGGCGCGGACCCCATCCGCCTCGTCCACGACGCGAGCGCCGGCGCCCGCGGCGACACGCTCGTGGTCGCGCTCGCGTGCACGGCCGGCCCCGACCAGGACACGACCCTCTACCTCGACGACATCACGATCACCTGCGGGAGCACCGTCCACCGCGTCGACCCGAGCCTCGGCCCCGGGAACGTCGCGCTCACGGACGCGGCCCTCTTCGGCGCGATCGTCTTCCGCGGGCGGGAGTCGCTCCCGGGCCTCACGAAGCTCTACTGGAACACGGCCATCGGCTACCACCTCGCCGACCTCGGCCCCGACTGCGTCCTCGCCGCGCGCGCGACCGCCTCGCAGGCCCCGTTCGATCTCCTCGCCCCGCCGGCCGGCGCGACCTGGCCGGTCATCGCGTGGCACGTCCCCGTCACGACCGCTGGCGGCGCGCTCGCCTGCTCCCAGCACCCGCTCGACGGCGCCCCGGGCGGCGTCGCGACGGGCTACGCGCGGCCCGGGGACGACGCGGCCTTCGCGCACGGGCTCCGCGCCGACGGCACGATCCTCGCGGCGGTCCCGGGGGTCGAGGCGCTGTCGCCGGCCTCCGGCACGGCGGGCGGGACGCTCACCCTCACGGGCGCCGGCTTCGGCGCGACGCAGGGGACGGGCGGCGTCACGGTCGGCGGCGTGGCGGCGCCGGTCACGAGCTGGAGCGGGAACACGATCGTTGTGACGGTGCCGGCGGGGTCGGGGAGCGGCGAGGTCGTCATCACGACGGACGCGGGCGACGACTACAGCGGCGGCTGGTTCACGCGCACGGACATCACGCCGGCGACGGTCGGCGACCTCTCGGCGTACGCCTATAGCGTGTGGGACCTGGACTTCGACGCGGTCGGCAACACGTATTTCGCGGAGTTCATCAGCGGGCAGGACGCCATCCGGCGCGTCGCCCCGGACGGGGCGCAGTACCGCTACGCGGGCACCTCCGACTGGAACGCCGGGTTCGTCGCGTCGACGCCGGACGCGAGCGTCATCGTCGGGACGTACTCGGGCAGCTCCAACGACTACGTCGGGGTCGTGAACCCCGCGGACAACACGTTCTCCCCGACCTTCGCGGTGAGCCACGGCGGCTGCTCCCCCTACACGGTCGGCGGCTACGTCTTCTGCGGCGCGGCCGATCCGGAGTGGGGCTACGACGGCTGGTTCTACGTCGGGAACGGCGTCCAGAGCGGCGACATCTCGCGCTTCAAGGCGGACGTGGCGCCGGCGCTCGTCCTGGCCATGCCGGCGTACGTGACGACGCTGACGACGCTCCCCGACGGCCGCATGTGGGCGGGCGCGGGCACGAAGATCTACGCGATCACGCTCGGCGACGCGCCGGCGGCGACGGAGATCGCGGACTTCGGCGCCGGCGACTTCGTGAAGAGCATCGACGCCTCCTACGTGCACGAGCGGATCTACGCCGAGGTGGGCGGCGGGGAGCTCTGGGAGCTCACGTTCGCCGGGGCGAAGACGCTGAAGGCCACGGGGCTCTCGGGCTCGGGCTTCCTGAGCGAGGGGCCGGACTTCGCGCTCTACCGCGTCGAGGGCAAGGTCAACGCCTGGAGCCCCATCACGAAGTACGACCTCCCGCTCCCGTGACGGCGCGACGGCGCGAGGCGGCCACAGGGGCGGCCGCGCGCCGATCCCCGCCCTTGCCTCGCCCCGGGGGGCTGCGCTAGAACCCGACGTGGTGAGCTCACCAGCCCTCAGCTCGCTGCGCGAAGCGACCCGCACCCTCCACGTCGACCTGGAGTCCCGGCTGGCCCTGGGCCGCCCGGACGCCGGGCGCGCCGAGTACCGCGCCTACGCGGCGGCGATGATCGGCTGGCTCGAGCCGCTCGAGGCGCGGCTCTGGGCGGCGCCCTGGCCGGACGGCGTGGCGCCCGAGGCGCGGCGCGACAAGGCGCGCTGGCTCGTCGAGGACCTCGCGGCGCTCGGGGTCGACGCGGCGCAGGTGGCGCGCCTCCCGCGGGCGACCGCGCTCCCGCCGCTCGCGACGGAGGCCGAGCGCTTCGGCGTGGCCTACGTGATCGAGGGATCGCAGCTCGGCGGGCACGTGCTCGCGAGGCGCCTCGCCGGGGCGCTCGCGCCGCACGAGGTGCGCTATCTGCGCGGCTATGGCGAGGCCCTCGGGGAGCGCTGGCGCGCGCTGCTCGGGGCGATGGCGGCGAGCGTGACGGGAGGCGGCGCCCTCGCGCGCGCGGCGGACGCGGCCGTGGCGACGTTCGAGGGGCTCGGCCGCTGGTTCGAGGCGAGGGAGGTGCTGCGATGACGCAGGCTCCGGTGGACCTGACATCGTGCGACAAGGAGCCGATCCACATCCCGGGGGCCATCCAGCCCCACGGGGTGCTGCTCGCGTTCGACGCGGCGGGGCGGCTCGCGATGCGCAGCGCGAACGCGCCCGAGGAGCTCGGCGAGGCGCTCGCGCTCGGCGAGGCGCTGCCGCCGGGGCCGGTGGCGACGGCGCTCGGGCCGCTCATCGCGCTCGCGGCGGACGCGGACGCGCGGCTCGGGGCGACGGCGCTCTCGCTCGGCGGGCGCGCCTGGGACGTGGTGCCGCACCGCTCGGGGGGGCTGCTCGTGGTCGAGCTCGAGGCGCGCTGGGTGAACGATCCGGCGCTCGAGGAGTTCGCGCTGCGGGCGCAGGCGGCGATCGCGCGCGTCGGCTCGGAGACGGTCGTCGAGCGGCTGCTCGAGGTGGCGGTCGAGGAGCTGCGCGGGCTCACGGGCTTCGACCGCGTCATGGCGTACCGCTTCCAGCCCGACGACAGCGGGCTCGTCGCGGCGGAGTCGAAGCGGGACGACCTCGTGCCGTACCGCGGCCACCGCTACCCGGCGACCGACATCCCGGCGCAGGCGCGGCGGCTCTACACGATCAACGCGCTGCGGCTCATCGTGGACGTGGGCTACGAGGCGGTGCCGGTCGAGCCGGTCGTGAACCCGCTGACGGGGGCGTCGCTGGATCTGAGCCACAGCGTGCTCAGGAGCGTGTCGCCCATCCACATCGAGTACCTGACGAACATGGGGGTGGGCGCGTCGATGAGCATCTCGCTGGTCGTGGGCGACCGGCTCTGGGGGCTGCTCGCGTGCCACCACATGGGGCCGATGCACGTGCCGTACGCGGTGCGGATGGCGTGCAACGTGATGGCGCAGGTGGTGAGCCTCCTGGTCGGGCGCGCGGAGATCGCGGCGGCGGCGGCGTTGCGCGAGCGGTCGATGCGCCTCCAGACGGTGCTCGTGCAGCGCATCGCGGTCGGCGGCGACCCGCTCGCGGGCTTGCTCTCCGGGGAGCCGTCGGTGCAGGACCTGGTGCCGAGCGACGGGGTCGCGGTGGCGCTCGGCGGCGAGATCCGGACGGCCGGCGAGACCCCGTCGGACGACGGCCTCGTGCAGCTCCTGGCGTGGCTGCGCGGGCGCGGGCAGCGCACGCTCTACGCGACGCACCGGGCGCCGGAGGAGGACGCGGCGCTGGCGGCGGCGCTCGAGGGGATGTGCGGGGTGCTCGCGACGCCCTTCTTCCCGGAGCAGGACGGCTACGTGCTGTGGTTCCGGAAGGAGGAGATCGAGACGGTGCGCTGGGGCGGGCGCCCGGAGAAGGACGTGAAGGTGGGGCCGCTCGGGCCGCGGCTCACGCCGCGCGGGTCGTTCGAGGAGTGGCGCGAGACGGTGCGCGGGCGGTCGCGGCAGTGGCTCGAGGTGGAGCTCCAGACGGCCGACCGGCTCGGCAACGAGATGCGGCAGGTGTCGCTCGCGCACGCGCGGGCGCGGATCCAGTCGCTCGAGAAGAGCAACGAGGAGCTCGACCGCATGACGTACGTGGTGAGCCACGACCTGCGGGCGCCGCTCAGGGCGATCGCGAGCCTGTCGGAGTTCGTCGAGCAGGACATGGAGGAGGAGAACTGGGAGCAGGCGGCGGAGAACCTGCGGACGCTGCGCGGGCGCGTGGTGCGGCTCGACGGGCTCATCCGGTCGATCCTCGCGTACAGCCGCGCGGGGCGGACGCGCGCGCCGATCGAGGCGGTGGACGTGGCCGAGGTCGTCACGGACACGGTCGCGATGATCGTGCCGGACGGGGTGGCGGTGGAGGTGAGGGGGAAGCTGCCGGTGCTGCAGGCGCCGCGGGCGCCGCTCCAGCAGATCTTCCTGAACCTCATCGACAACGCCGTGAAGTATGGGACGCGCGACGGCGCGGGGCGGGTCGAGGTGCGCGGGGTGGACCGCGGGTCGTACTGGCAGCTCACGGTGGCGGACGAGGGGCCGGGGCTCGGGCCGGAGCACTTCGAGCGGGTGTTCCAGCTCTTCAACCGGGTGGAGGAGTCGTCGGACGGGACGGGGATCGGGCTCGCGACGGTGCGGCGCGTGGTCGAGACCTACGGTGGGCGCGTGTGGGTGGAGTCGGCCGAGGACGAGGGGGCGCGCTTCCACTTCACGTGGCCGAAGAGCGTGGACCTCGTGTGACGGGGCGGTGGCGCGGCGCGGAGAGGCTCGGTAGGCTCCGGGGATGTACTGCCGATTCTGTGGAAGCGGGCTCGAGGACGACGCGCGGTTCTGCGCGAGCTGTGGGCGGGCGGTGGGCGACCCGGCGGGGCCGCCGCTGGCGGTGGTCGCGCGGGCTGCGGAGGTACCGGAGAGCTGGGGGCGGGTGGCGGCGGCGCTCAGGCTCTACTCGTCGGTGATCGTGGCGCAGCTCGCGGTGACGGTGGCGTTCGCGCTGCTCGCGATGGCGCTGAAGCGGGACGGGTCGGCGGTCATCGGGGTGACGGTCGTGAACGAGGTCGCGTCGCTCGGGCTCGCGGTCGTGGGGCTCGTGGCGCAGGTGCGTTATCGGGGGGCGCTGTCGGAGCGGACGGGGGCGCGGGCGACGGCGACGGCGGTGGTGGTGCTCTCGGCGGTGTCGCTGGGGGTGGCGGCGCTGGTGCTCCTGCTCGGGGTGCTGGCGATCGGGGCGAGCGCGGGCCGGGTGCGGGATCTGATGGCGTTCGTGGGGATCCTGACGGCGCTCGCGGGCTGCCTCGGGATCGCGGGGTTCTACACGTTCACGGCGTCGCTGATGGGGCTCGCGCGGTACCTGCGGCGGGAGGACGTGCGGAAGCGCGGGGCGCTGGCGATGGGGACCTTCGGCGGGATGCTGGGGCTCGGGCTCGTGACGCTGCTGATGTTGGCGGCGCGGTTCGCGCCGGGCGCGCTGCTCTTCGGGCTCGGGGCGGCCGGCGTGGGGATCTGGACGCTCGTGGTCTACCTGCTGGTGATCCGGCAGGCGGCGGCGGCGGCGGCCGAGGGGTCGCCGGCGGACGCGTTCGACTAGCGGGCTCCTAGCGGATCTGGAAGAGGACGGTGCCGTGGAGGAGGGGGACGTCGCCCCAGCGCTCCATGCCGGAGACGGCGCCGATCCAGCCGGGCATCTCGCAGAAGACGGCGAGCGCGCCGTGGCTCGCGGCGACGAGCTCGCGCGAGGTGCCGACGAGCTCGCGGTAGGCCTCGAGGGAGGCGGCGATGGTGGCCTGGTTCGCGGCGTTGAAGACGGCGCGGGAGCCCTCCATGAAGAGGGAGGCGCCGCGCTCGGCGAAGAGGCGGGCGAGCTCGGGGTGGGTGGCCTCGGCGGAGAGGTAGCGGAGGAGGAAGTGGCGGGCGCGGTCGCCGAAGCCGACGGTCGAGAGCGTCATGCGGAGCGAGACGGCGCTCGGTGAGGTTGAGCTGACCGCGGTCGAGGATTCTCGTCGTCTGCCAAGGAGGAGGCCGCAGGCGTACCCATAGGTACGCCGAGGACCGACGACGCCGGCAGGCGGCGAGAAGACCGGCCGCGGGCGCTCAACCTACCGAGCGCCGGCGCCAGACGGCGTGGTCGCGGGCGTGGACGAAGGAGGCGGCGGCGAGGTTGTCGCCGGGGCCGGGGAGGAAGCCGTTGTCCTCGAGGGCGCGGCGGGCGGCAGCGCGATGGGGGGCGGCGAGGTCGTGGGGGAGCCAGGCGCCGAGGTCCCAGGGGTCGAGCTCGAGGGCGTCGCTCTCGCCGAGGCGGACGATGTCGGCGACGAGGGCGAGGGCGGCGCGGTGGTCGGCGGGGGCGCCCTCGCGGAGGTAGAAGGCGCGCCAGCGGTCGAGGTCGCCCTGGCGGGGGTCGGGGCCGTCGCGGCGGAGGACGGGGATCCCCCAGGCGTTCCGGAGGACCATCTCGGCGCGGCCGCGGAAGCTGCCGAAGAGGAGGTCGGGGTGGGCGAAGGGGGAGCAGGGGATGATGGGGCCGCGGTGGGCGGCGATGAGGGCGTCGAGGGCGACGGAGGCGCCGGCGGCGGGGGCGGCGGCGCTCGGGGCGGCGTGATGGCCGAGAGAGGTCATGGGGCACCGGGGGCCGAGGGTTCGCGGCGTGGGGGACAAAAGCGAGCTTCGGCCGGGGCGGCGCGGCGGGGCCATACCCGGAACGGGGTATGGGGCGGGGATGGGCGACACCACCGGGAGGACTCGACCGGCGCCTCTCACGTTGTGCGGCTCGACCCCGGCCACGACGACTTCGGCGGCCCGCTTCGGGCCGAAGGCTATGCGTTCCTGCCGAGTAGACGTCTCAGGTCTTGGCGACCGTGAAGGACACCCACGACCACGCAGGCGCTGTGCTCCACCACGAAGTACACGCAATACGGGAAGCGAGTGACGACAGCCCGTCGGAACTCGCCATACGTCTTGGGAAAAGCCCGCGGATTTCGATCAATCCGCGCCACGACGCCGTCGACTGCAGCGATGAGCTGCTCACCCACCCCCGCCTCCCGGCCTTCGTACCAAGCGAAAGCCGCCTGCAGGTCGGCCACCGCGTCGGGCCGAAAGCGGATCACGACTTGTCGAGATTCCGGAGCAGTCGATCTCGGACCTCTTCCCAGGGGATAGCTTCTTCCGGATGCGCGAGATGATGCTCGTAGCGCCGGTCGAGCTCACGTTTCTGCTCGTCGCTCAGCGTCAGAGCGTCGGGCTGTTGCGCCAGCGCGTCCCAGAGCTCATAGAGCAACTCGAGCTGGTCGACGACGGTCAGCTTGCTGAACTCACGCTTGATATTCTCGGCCGTCGCCATGATCCGCGCCTGCTGCCCACGGTATTGCGGGAGCATAAGGAGTTCGACTGCGCCGCGGCAAGCCCCTGGGCGAGGAGCTCACCTCATTCTCCGGCCAGAGGTGTCGCGCGTTTCGGTTCTCCCGGTCGTCGTGTGTCTCATCATGCTCGCGGTAGGGGGGGCCAGCCCGACGTCGCATGACGCTCGCGGCGGCGGGCGGCGGTGCGGCGGCCGGCGAGGCAGCGGGCGACGAGGACGCGCCAGAGTTGGTAGCCGCCGCGGATCTGGTGGTCGGCGACGGCGACGGTCGTGGGGTAGCGGGCGCGGAGGAGCTCCGAGAGCGGGGAGGCCTCGATGACCTCGGGGCCGCCGAGCTCGTCGAGGGTGTCGCGGACGAGGGCCTTGACGCGGGCGACGGTGGCGTCCTTGGGCGGGAGCTCGGGGGCGAGGGCGGTGTCGCCGACCCAGCCGGCGTCGACGGCGGGGTCGGGGACGTCGGTCGGGGAGTCGAGGCGGCGGTAGCGGAAGGGGGCGTCGCCGGGGTGGCTGAAGAAGGGGCCGTCGTAGGGGGCGCGCGGGTCGAGCGTCGGCTGGAAGCGGAGCCCGCGGTCGCCTTCGAAGGGCTCGCGGTGGTCGGCGCGGGACTGCTGGATGGCGAGGGGGATCCCGTCGGGGAAGGCGGCGCAGGTGCCGATGCCGACGATGTGGCGGCAGGCGCGGCACTGCTCGGCTTTGAAGATCATCCGGCCGTGGAGGGGGTGGGAGGCGCTCGGGTCGTGGAGGCGAGTGGAGGTGCCGACGAGCATGGAGCCGGGCGGGGTGTCGGCGGTCGGGAGGTCGAGGTCGGGAGCGAGGAGGAGGAGGGCGAAGAGGCGGGGGAAGAGGGAGGGGTCGTCGATGACCTCGAGGGTGTAGTCGTCGGTCTCGAAGACGCCGATGGCGCCGTCGTCGGGGTCGACGTCGGCGGCGAGGGGGGCGCCGTCGAGCTCGCGGAGGTTCTCGGGGTCGGCGGCGGCGAGGAAGCGGGAGAAGGCGGTCGGGTGGGCGAGGACGTGGGTCGGGTAGGCGCCGAAGGTGGTGTGGAAGTCGGTGGCGGCGTCGTGGAGGCCTTTGTCCCAGAGGTCGAAGTCGTCGAGGACGTAGGTGCGGCGGACGGCTTCGCGGGGGGTGGCGTCGAAGGGCATCGGGGGGACCTCGCTGTGGTGTGGGAGCGAGGGGAGTGTGGGGGCGGGGAGGCGCCGGTGAGGGCACTGAACGGCAGTTCCGTGGGGCGGGGGGCGATCTTCACGGAGACTTCATGAACCGGGGGGAGTCGGTGCCCTAGGGTGGTGGCTCGAGGCGCGGGGGGGCCGCGTCGATGGCTGCTGTGAGGTGAGGCATGAGGGCTCTGGGGGTGACCGCGCGGGCGGTCGTGGTGTGTCTGGGGGCGGTGTGGGCGGCGGGGTGCGCGTCGGAGGGGTCGACGGTGCCGAAGGCGTTGTCGGAGCTCGAGTCGACGGCGGAGGACGCGTTCGACCTGGCGATCGGGGGCGACGTGGCGGGGGTGCAGGCGCGGGCGGCGGCGCTCGCGGCGGCGTGGGACGGGTACCGGTCGCGGGCGGCGCGCGACGGGGTGCCGGCGGCGGCGATGGCGGCGCTGGACGCGGCGGTGGCGGGCCTCGGGGCGGTGGCGGCGACGGAGACGTCGGGGCCGGCGTTGGCGCGGGCGGCGAACGCGGTGAGCGAGCCGATGCCGGCGTTCTTCGAGGTGTACGACCCGCCAGTGCCGTCGGGGGTGTTGGCGCTGGACTACCTCGGGCGCGAGGTGTGGCTGGACGCGCTGGGCGGGGACTTCGCGGCGGCGGGGGCGGACGTGGACCGGGTCGAGAGCCAGTGGGCGGCGCTCCGGGCGGGGGTGGTCGCGGCGGGCGGCGAGGCGGAGGCGGCGGCGTACGATGGTTCGGTGACGGCGGAGCGGGGGGCGATCGCGGGGGCGGACGCGGCGGCGCTGGAGTCGGCGGCGGTGGACCAGCTCGAGCTCGTGGACGGGATCGAGTCGGTGTTCGCGAGCGTCGCGGACGCGCCGGACTGACGTCGGCGCGGGCGCGGAGGCCGCGCGGGCAGTCTCGGTGAAGCGGATGATGCTGCGGGAGGCGGCGGGTCGGTGTGGGACTTCGTCGACGTCTGCGCGGTGTCGAGGCCTTGCATGGGCGGGTGGCGCGCGCACGCTCGGGTGCGGGGTCGCGTGTCGTGACGGAGGGATCGTGGCAGAGGACGTCCGGTGGGAGCAGCGGCTCGAGAACCTGGAGCGGGCTGTGGCGCTCTTGCGCGAGCCGCTCGTGTGTGGGGCGACGGAGCTGAGTGACCTCGAGAAGGCGGGGACGGTGAAGCGGTTCGAGATGGCGGTGGAGCTCGCGTGGAAGACGTTGAAGGACTACCTCCTGTACGAGGGGCGCGAGGTGCTCCCGGCGGCGCCGAAGCCGGTCGTGAAGGAGGCCTTCGCCGCGGGGGTGCTCGACGACGGCCAGGTGTGGGTCGACATGCTGGACCATCGGAACGCGCTGTCGCAGCGGTACGACGAGGAGGCCGTGGCGGGCGCGCTGGCGGCGATGGCGGAGCGATACCTTCCGGCGTTGGAGGTCCTGTGCGGATGGCTCGGGGCGCGGAGGACGGCGTGAGCTTGAGCGCGGGCGAGCTCGCGATGCTGCGGGCGGTGTTGGCGCGTCATCCGGCGGTGACGGGGGCGGTGCTCTTCGGGTCGCGGGCGAAGGGGACGGCTGGACCGGCGAGTGACGTGGACCTCGAGCGCCGACCATGAGTCCGGACCGAGCCCGGGCGCTTGCGCGTCGTGCCTGGCAAGGCGGGAGGAGGAGGCGTGCTGGAGGCACGTCGACGACGACCAACGCGGCCAGGCGCGATGCGCGAGCGGTCGGGCGACGGGAGGACTCATGGTCGGCGCTCGAGCGCTCGAGGGCGTGGACGACGCGCTGGAGGCGGCGCGGGTGGCGGGTGATGACGGCGCTCAGGCAGGTTGAGCTGACCGTGGTCGAGGCATCTCGTCGTCTGGCAAGGCTCCGCGCGGGGCGCGGGGGCGCAGCCCCCGGGTACCTATAGGTACGCCGAGCATCGACGACGAAGGCAGGCGGCGAGATGGCCGGCCACGGGCGCTCAACCTGCCTGAGCGCCGTCATTCAGCTCGAGGAGCTGCCGCTGCCTTACGTCTTCGACGTGGTCGCGCTGGACGCGGTCCGGCACGAGGGGCTCCGCGAGCACATCGCGCGGGTCGGGGTGCGGGTGTACGAGGCGGGCTGAGCGGTCGCGCGCCGCGCGCTACGCGGCGTCGAGGAGGCTCCGGAGGCCGGCCGGGTCGGCGGTGTCGAGGCCGGACGCGGCGTGCCAGAGGAGGGAGTCGTCGCGTAGCTGGAAGTAGAGGGCGCGGGCGACGCCGAGGGCGCGGGTGTGGGCGGTCTCCCAGCGGGCGTCGGCGGCGATGGCGGCGAGGTCGGGGGCGCGCTGGGAGAGGCGGGCGGTCCAGGCGGCGAGGTGGTCGCGGGCGGCGAGGAAGTCGCGTTTCTGGAGGTTGCAGCGCGCGTCGGCGACGACGAGGTTCTGGATGGCGTTCTCGGGGTGGCGGGCCCAGGGGATGAAGTGGTCGACGTGGCCGGGGGCCAACATGCGGGCGTCGCAGTAGAAGCAGCGGTCGTCCTGGAGGGCGGTGAGGTGCTCGAGGACGCGCGTGGTGGCGACGCGGGGGCGGCCGAAGAGGTGGTGCTCGAGCTCCGACTCGGGGAGGTCGTTGACGCGGGCGACGTGGCGGGCCCACTCGCGGTGGATGAGGGGTCGGAGGAGGCTGCTGCTTACGGTGCGCAAGTGGCTGGAGCCGGGTCGCCGTCGAGCATCCTCGCCGTCTGCCTAGGAGGAGAGCGGAGGCGCACCTCAAGGTGCGCCGAGCATCGACGACGACGGCAGGCGGTGAGGAGGCCGGCGGTGAACGGCTCCAGCTGCTTGCGCGCCGTAACTAAGGTGACGAGGTGGTGCTCGGCGCCGGGGATGAAGCGGATGGCGTTGTCGAAGCGCTGCGCGGCGGCGGTCGGGGTGCCGGTGGCGAGGGCGCGCTGGTAGGCGCGGACGTCGGCTTTCTGGCGCTCGATGTCGAGTCCCCAGCGGATCTCGTAGATGAGGCGGAGGGTGCGGCCGCCGACGGTCTGGAGGCGCGGGAGGGGCATGAGGATGAGGGTCCACTCGACGTCGTCGACGAGGCGGCGCCAGCGGTC
The DNA here is from genome assembly GCA_020632715.1 of Deltaproteobacteria bacterium. Classification (GTDB taxonomy): domain Bacteria; phylum Myxococcota_A; class UBA9042; order PHBI01; family PHBI01; genus JACKFA01. The sequence goes on along the minus strand of JACKFA010000001.1, from coordinate 1,407,745 downwards.
GGCGTGGGCGTCGAAGGAGCGGGCGGCGTGCAGGGAGAGGCCGGGGTCGGCGCGCTGGAAGGCGTCGATGTCGGCGACGATCTTGGCTTGCTTGTCCTTGCCGCGGGTCTGCGACAGGGGGCGGTCGAGCGGGGGGAGGAAGGGGCGGGTCTGGGGCCAGTAGAGGTCGATGACCTTCTCGGCGAGCTGGCGGGTGGTGACCATGGTGGGTGGGGCGCCGTCCTTGCCGGTGCCTTCGAGGCAGAGGTCCATGAGGGCGAGGAGGACGGCGTACTTGTAGGTGGCGGTGAAGCCGCCCTGGTCGAGGAGCTGGAGGGCGCTCTCGGCGAAGCGGATGGGGGCGCGGGGGTCGTGGGGGGGCGAGGGGGTCACCGCGGGGGCTCGGGCTTCGGGAGGAGGTAGTTGGCCTTGTCGGGGATGACGTGTCGGACGCCGCCGCGGGGGTCGGGGACGTCGCCGGCGTAGCGGGGGATGAGGTGGAGGTGGAGGTGCATGACGGTCTGACCGGCGGCGGGGCCGACGTTGACGCCGAGGTTGTAGCCGTCGGGGGCGAGGGTGCGGTCGAGGTCGGCTTTGACGAGGTCGGCGAGGTCGAGGAGGGCGAGGTGTTCGTCGCGGGTGGCGTCGAACCAGGTGGCGACGAGGCGCTTGGGGATGAGGAGGGTGTGGCCCTCGCTCACGGGGAAGCCGTCGCGGAGGGCGAAGGCGAGGTGGTTCTCGGCGACGCGGTCGGAGGCGGGGCGGTCGAGGAAGGGTGAGGACATGGGGTGGGGGCCTCGCTAGGCACGGAGGATCTTGTCCATGGCCTTGCCCTTGGCGAGCTCGTCGACGAGCTTGTCGAGCCAGCGGACCTTCTGCATGAGGGGCTCTTCGAGGTCTTCGACGCGGACGCCGCAGACGACGCCCTTGATGAGGGCGGCGGCGGGGTTCATGGCGGGGGCTTCGGCGAAGAAGGTCTCGAAGGTGGTCTCGCGGGCGAGCTGTTCCTGGAGGCCGGCGTCGGAGTAGCCGGTGAGCCAGCGGATGACGGTGTCGACCTCGTCCTTGGAGCGGCCCTTCTTCTCGGCCTTCGCGACGTAGAGGGGGTACACGCTCGCGAACTTCATCGAGTAGATGCGGTGCTGGGTCATGGCGGTGGCCTCGAACGCGTGGGGTGGCGAGTCGCGGACGCGCCACCCGTCGGGGTGGTGCTCGAGGACGACGGTGGGCGGGAGGTCGTCGCCGCCGGGGTCGAGCTCGGGCGGATGATAGCCGAGGCGGGGGTCGGAGGCCACGACGTCGCGGACGAGGGCGAGGAGGGAGAGGGCGTGGGGCCAGGACTCGGTGACCTCGCCGCAGGCGGGGCAGGTCTCGCGCTCGACGCCGTCGAGGAGGATGAGGGGGAGGGCGTCGGAGACGGGGCGGAGGAGGCGGTGGACGAGGACGCCCGCGCGCCCGCAGGCCGAGCACGCGGGGGTGGGGTCGAGGGCGGTCACGCCTGGATGAGGTCGCCGTCGGCGGGGGTGTCGGCGTCGGCGGGGAGGGCGTCGGGGACGGCGGTGGGGCGGCCGGGGACGGCGGCGAGGTAGCGGAGGTAGGGGCCGATGAGGGCGAGGCGGGCGGCTTTGTGCTCGGGGGAGTCGGCGGGGTAGGCGGCGGTCTGGACGACCTGGCCGAAGAGGGCGAGCTGTTGGTGGGCGCGGAGGCGGGCCTCGAAGAGCTGGGAGGACTGCTTGCCGGCGTCGTCGACGAGGACGCGGTCGAGGGCGTCGAGGGCGGCGCCGAGGGCGGCGGCGGCGGCGACGATGGCCTGGCCGGCGGCGGGGAGGCCGGGGGCGAGGGGGGTGAGGGTGGCGAGCGCGGCGGCGACCTCGGGGAGGGCGAGCTTCTTGGCGAAGGTGGGTCCGGCGGCGACCTCGTCGGCCCAGGCGGCGGTGACGGGGGCGAGCTTGTCGGGGTAGAGGGTGGCGAGGAGGAGTGAGGAGGCGGCGCGGGCGGCGGGGTCGGGGGCGGCGCCGAAGGCGGAGAGGAGGCCGTAGAAGAAGCGCTGGGCGCGGTCGTGCTCGGCGTCGGCGGCGGAGGCGGCGGCGCGGGCGGCGGTGACGCCGGCGGCCTTGACGCGGGGGGCGATGGCGTCCTCGAGGGAGGAGGCGGAGGCGCCGAGGATGTCCTTCCAGGGGATGAGGACGGGCGGGGCGAAGAGGGCCGTGTGCCGGAGGGCGCCGCGGATGAGGCGGACGAGCTGCTCGGCGGAGGGCATGTTGACGGTGGGGCGCTCGGCCATGAGTCGACTCCTGGGTGCGGGTGATGAGCGATCTATTCCGGCGGGCGCGGAGGATGTCAACACGACTACGGCGTTTCTGGGGCGATCGGCGGAGAGCGGCTCAGGAGGCGGCGATGACGACCCGGAGGGTCGTTCTCCGCGCTATGGGTAGTGGGACAAACAACCCTCGGGGTCGGTGTGGCGGCTCGCGAGGCGGCCCAGGAGGCGGCCAAGGGCCGACGGGGACACGAAGCGAGCGGTCGCGAGCGCGGGAGGATGGCCACCGCGAGGGCCCAGGAGGCGGCGGAGACGACCCGGAGGGTCGATCGCCACGCTATGGGTAGTGGACGAAACGACCCTCGGGGTCGATGAGCCACTCGTTCAGCCCCTGTGCGAGATGACTTGGCCGCAGCGTTTGACGCTCACTAGATCTTGCGCGTACACAGATACAGCCAACGTCTCGTGCGGACGCGACATGTCTCCGGGTCGATGCCCGAAATCAACAAGTCTTTGATGTGCGGTGCGAAAGTCGAGGTGCTACCTCGTAGCACTGTGGCATGACGAGAAGTCGAATTAGCGCCATGACTCCCCCTCACACATCAAGTTGCTGAGCAGATCGAGAAGGCGAGGCAGCTGTACCACCGCCTCGTCATCGTCGCCGGTCCGCCGCGCTCCGGAAAGACCAGCGCGCTGCACGACCTGCACGAGGAACACGGCTGGCCGCTCGTGAACGTCAACCTCGCGCTCTCCGAGAAGCTGCTCGAGCTGACCGCCAAGCAGCGTGCGCTTCGGGTGGCGCGGTTCGTCGACGACATCGTCCTGGACCAGGCGGGCGACACCGTCCTTCTCGACAACCTCGAGATGCTCTTCCACCCGGACCTGAAGCAGGACCCGCTCCGCCTTCTCCAGAGCCTCTCGCGCAACCGCACGATCGTCGCGACCTGGCGCGGCGCGCAGCTCGGCTCGTCGCTGACCTACGCGACCCCCGACCATCCTGAATTCCGGCGCTTCGAGGAACCTCAGGCGCTCATCGTTTCCAGCGGGGACGCCCCCGGCAGCAGCGGGGGCGACGTCGGCCCAGGAGCACTCGGCATGAACTACGCGGACCTCATCCAGTTCGACCCCATCGAGACCGTCGTTCAGCTCCGCGAAGCCGACCGCGCGGCCAGCGCCCGTCGCCTCGTCGAGACCTTCGTCATCTCCAACCGGATGGGCGAGCAGCTCGCGGACCTCGTGCTCCCGCAGCTGCAGTTCGAGACCCCGGCCGACAACAAGGGCCTCCTCGTCGTCGGCAACTACGGCACCGGTAAGTCGCACCTCATGGCCGTCATCTCCGCCGTCGCGGAGCATGCCGAGCTCGCGGGCGCGCTCACCAACCCCGCGGTGGCCGACAAGGCCTCGCTCGTGGCCGGGCGCTTCTTCGTCATCCGCGCCGAGATCAACTCGTCGATGCCGCTGCGGCAGTTCGTCATGGAGACGCTCCAAGACCAGCTGTCGGAACACGGCGTGCAGTTCGAGGTGCCGCCCGAGGACCAGGTCAAGAACCACAAGGACGTGTTCGCCTCCATGATGGCGGCGTTCACGGCCAAGTTCCCCGACAAGGGGCTGCTGTTCGTCCTCGACGAGCTGCTCGACTACCTCCGCTCCAACCGGGAGCAGGAGCTGATGCGCAACCTGAACTTCCTCCGCGCGGTCGGAGAGTTCGCCAAGGGCTCGCGCTTTCGCTTCATCGCCGGTGTCCAGGAGAGCCTCTTCGACAACCCGCGCTTCCAGTTCGCCGCCGACAGCCTCCGGCGCGTCAAGGACCGCTTCGAGCAGATGCGCATCGCTCGCGAGGACGTCGCGCACGTCGTCGCCGAGCGGCTCCTCAAGAAGGACGCGAAGCAGCAGGCGCTGGTGCGCGAGCACCTGACCAAGTTCGCGCCGCTCTACGGCTCGATGAACGAGCGGATGGACGAGTTCGTCCGCCTCTTCCCCGTGCACCCGGCCTACCTCGACACCTTCGAGCGGGTGTACGTCGCGGAGAAGCGCGAGGTCCTCAAGACGTTGAGCGCCTCCATCCGCCGGATGCTCGGCGAGACCGTGCCCGCCGACGAGCCGGGCCTCATCGCCTACGACTCGTACTGGCAGAACCTCAAGGACAACCCGTCGTTCCGCTCGGTGCCGGAGATCCGCGACGTCATCGAGAAGGCCGACGTCCTCGAAGCGCGCATCCAGCAGGCCTTCACGCGGCCGCAGTACCGCCCGGCTGCGTTGCGCATCATCCACGCGCTCTCGGTGCACCGGCTGACGACCAGCGACATCTTCGCCCCCATCGGCGCGACCGCCGAGGAGCTGCGCGACGACCTCTGCGTGCTCATGCCGTTGCCGGAGCGGGACGCGGAGTTCCTGAAGACCGTCGTCGAGACCGTGCTCCGCGAGATCGTGAAGACCGTCAGCGGGCAGTTCCTCTCGTTCAACCGCGAGAACGGCCAGTACTACCTCGACCTCAAGAAGGACATCGACTTCGACTCGCTCATCGACAAGCGGGCGGAGTCGCTGAGCGACTCCCAGCTCGACCGGTACTACTTCGATGGTCTGCGCCGCGTCGTGCTCGAAGACCCGGAGGCGCCGCCCTATGTCTCCGGCTACCGCATCTGGGAGCACGAGCTCGAGTGGCGCGAGCGCAAGGCGGGCCGCAGCGGCTATCTCTTCTTCGGCGCCCCCAACGAGCGCTCCACCGCCCAGCCGCCCCGCGACTTCTACATCTACTTCATCCAGCCGTTCGAAGCGCCGTACTTCAAGGACGAGCGCAAGCCCGACGAGGTCTTCTTCCGGCTGACGCAGCGGGACGAGGAGTTCGACCGCGCGCTCAAGCTCTACGCCGGGGCGCGCGAGCTGTCGGCCACCGCGTCAGGCAGCAACAAGAAGATCTACGACGACAAGGCGCTCGAGCACCTGCGGACGATGACCCGCTGGCTGCAGGAGAAGCTGACCACCGTCTACGAGGTCACGTACCAGAGCAAGCCCCGAAGCCTGGGCGAGCTTCTCCAGACGCTCTTCGCTCGCGCCCCATCGCGCGGCGGCGTCCGGGACTACGTCGACGTCGCGGCGGCGGTGTCGTTGTCCACCCACTTCACCGACACCGCGCCCGACTACCCTATCTTCGACACGCCCATCACCCGTGCGAATCGCGGGCAGGCGGCGCAGGATGCCCTGCGCTGGATCGCCGGGAGCGTGAAGAGCAAGCTCGGCGCCGCCGTTCTCGATGCGCTCGAGATGCTCGACGGCGACCAGCTTCGACCGCGCGAGTCTCGCTACGCGAAGCACATCATCGAGCAGCTCGGTGCCAAGGGCGAAGGCCAGGTACTCAACCGCTCCGAGCTGGTTCAGGAGCAGGCCGGAGTCGACTACTGGAGCCGCTTCCGGCTCGAGCCGGAGTTCCTCGCCGTGGTGCTGGCCGGGCTGGTCCACAGCGGCGACGTCGTCCTGAGCATCACCGGAAAGAAGATCGACGCCGGCGCCATCGACCAGTTCGCGAAGCTCTCGGTGAACGACGTCGCGCAGTTCAAGCACATCGAGCGCCCGCGCGATCTTCCGCTCGGCGCGCTGCAGGAGCTCTTCGACCTGCTCGGCGTACCCAAGGGGCTGATCGTCAACCCGGTCAAGCGCGACGACGCGGTGACGCAGCTCCAGGCCAAGGTCGCCGAGCTGGTCAACAAGGCAGTGCTCGCCCACGCCCACGTCGCCGACATGGTGCTCTGGGGCAAGCCCATCCTCTCGGATCAGGAGCAGACCGAGTGGCGGCAGCGCCTCGGCGACCTGAAGCGCTTCCTCGAGTCGCTCCAGGCCTTCAATACCGCCGGCAAGCTCAAGAGCTTCCTGCACGACGTCGCGGCCATCCAGGCGAAGCAGCCTGGGCTCGCGCTCGTGCGCGAGGTCGAGGAGCTCGGCGAGCTGGTGCAGCAGGTCGGACCCACGACCTCGTACCTGGGCAAGGCTGAGGCGGTGCTCCAAGCCGGCCACCCCTGGGTGGACCAGATGCGGGAGCGCCGCGGCGAGCTGATGGCCAAGATCACGAGCCCGAAGCACCGCGCCGACTCGGGCTTCCAGCGGGCGCTCGGCCAGGCCCTGGCGGAGCTCAAGACGGCCTACCAGGACGCCTACCTACAGCGCCACGCACAGGCGCGCCTCGGGGCCACCGACGACCAGCGCAAGGCTCGGCTGGGGCAGGACCCACGCCTCAAGCAGCTTCAGCAGCTCTCGACGGTCGAGATGATGCCCACCCAGCAGCTGCGCGATTTCCAGAACACGCTCTTCGGCCTGAAGACCTGCTTCAGCCTCACGAAGCAGGACCTCGACGCAGACCCCATCTGCCCGCACTGCGCGTTCCGCCCCGTCGAGGAGCCCTTCGCCGGGACCAAGGCGGGCGACCGCATCGCTCAGCTCGACACCGAGCTCGACGACATGGTGCAGAGCTGGACGAACACGCTCCTCGGCAACCTTCAGGACCCAACCGTGTCCGGCAACATCGAGCTTCTCGGAGCGGGCGAAGGGCGTGACGCCGTCGCGGCCTTCCTGAAGTGCAAGAGCCTGCCCGACCCGGTGAGCCCGGCGTTCGTGAAGGCGCTGCAGGAGATCCTGAGCGGGCTCGAGAAGGTCGTGCTCACCGAGGCGCGGCTCCGCTCGGCGCTCACCGACGGCGGCGTCCCGTGCACGGTCGGCGAGCTCAAGGAGCGCTTCGACGCCTTCGTCGCCGACCTGACCAAGGGCAAGGACGCAACTCGGGTGCGCATCGTCTTGGAGCGCGACTGACGATGCGCATGGACCGCGAGACTCTTCTCGAGCGCCTCCGTGGCATCGAGTGGGACGACTTCGAGGTGAAGGAGGCCACGGGTGGCGTGCCGAAGAGCGCCTATGAGACGGTGTCGGCCTTCGCCAACACTGCGGGCGGCTGGCTCGTCTTCGGCGTCAAGGAGTCCAAGAAGGGCTTCGAGGTGGTCGGCGTCGCTGATCCCGACGGCATGCAGAACGACTTCCTCGGGGGGTGTCGTAGCACCGAAAAGTTCTCACGGCCGGTCGAGGTGCGGCCGCACCACTTCGACATCGACGGCCGCTCGGTGCTGGCCTTCTACATCACGCCCGCTCGGCGCTTCGACAAACCCGTGCGGGTGCGCGTAGACAAGGCCTGGCACGCCTACATCCGGGTGGCTGCCCGAGACCAGCGGTGCACGCCAGAGGAAGAAGGGCGCTTCCTTCGCGACGCGACCACCGACACCTTCGACGCACTGGTCATGTCGGGCGTCGGCCTCGGCGACCTGGACGAGACCAGCATCCGCTGGGTGCGTGGCCTCTACCAGTCGCGTCACCCCGAAAAGCCGCTCTCCGCTCTCTCCCACGCCGACTTTCTCGACGAGCTCGGCCTGCTGCAAGACGGCCAGGTGACCCACGCGGCCGCTCTTTTGATGGGGCGGCCGAAGCTCATCGGACGGCTCAAGCCCGCGGGGCTCGTGGACTTCCGCCTCATCCGCCTTCCGTGGGCGCAGGAGGTGCCCGCCCACCGCTACGACGACCGCCTCCTGTGCGAGGGCAACATCGTTGAGACGCTGCAGGCCATGCTGGGCAAGATCCTCAACCTGGTCCCGAACCCCTTCACGCTTGACCCGGACACCCTCCAGCGCCAGGCCCACCCACCGGAGTATCCGGCCCTTCGCGAAGCGCTGGTCAACCTGCTGATCCACCAGGACTACGCCGACCAACACCGCACGGCGCGCATCCTCTGGTACGCCGATCGCACAATCTTCGACAACGCTGGCGACTCCTTCGTCGCGCTGCCCGCCATGCTCGACGGCGGCGCGAGCGATCTGCGCAATCCGCGCATCACCCGCCTGATGCGCCTCATCGGTTACGCCGACCAGGTCGGCACCGGCATGGCCACCATCGTCCGCACCTGGCGCGCGGTCGATCGCACGCCGCCGGTGATCGCCAACGACCCTGGTCGCAAGAGCTACGCGATCACCTTGAGCTGGGTGCGCGTTCCGCAAGCGAATGACGCCTCCTGGAAGTCGCGCATCGGCGCCAGCGTCTCGCACGACGAGGCCCGCGTGCTCGCCTGGCTGCGCGAGGTCGGCGCGGCGCCCCGCACCGCGGCGCGCCTGGCCACTGGCGCGACCGCTCGCGAGACCCGCGAGATGGTAGACCACCTGCTCACCAACAGGCTCATCGAGGCCGCGGACGAGGAGGGCGAGCTCATCCGCATGGCAGCGCACATCCGCGAGATCCTTGACGCCGAGCAGACCACCCCACCAGTTACCCCACCAGTTACCCCACCAGTCGGGCCACCAGTGGAGGCGCTACTTGTGCTCCTCCACCGTGAAGGGACGCTGGGGGCCAAGGCGATCCGGGAAGGCCTGGGACTCAGAGACCGGGCTCATGTGCGCGAAGCGTACGTCCAGCCCGCGCTGGATGCCGGGCTGGTGGAGATGACACGCCCGGAGGCGCCGCAGAGTCGCCTGCAACAGTACCGACTCACCGACGCAGGCCGCGCCCTGCTCGCCGCCCGTTCTGGAGAGCCACGATGACGAGGACGTACGCACAAGGCGATCTCGGCTTCGCCAAGCCTGAGAGAAGCGACGGTCCAGTCGAGTGCCTCGGGATGACCTTCGAGAGCGACGAGGCACGCCGAGCGCACTTCCTCGGTCTACTCCGCGAGAAGCTGCAGGACCCCGAGTTCCGCAAGGCGCCGGGTTTCCCGAAGGGGAGCGATGAGGCCATTCTGCAAATGTCCGATCCGCCCTACTACACGGCCTGCCCGAACCCGTTCATCACTGATTTTTTTGGCGCGGCACGAGAAGCAGCATCGGGGGCGCTGAGTGAGACCCGGGCAGCGAAGTCGGTATTTGTAGGCGACATTAGTGCCGACAAAGGCGATCCAATGTATCGCCTGTCCACCTACTACACCAAGGTTCCCCCGGCAGCGATCGAGGCGTTGATTGCGCACTACTCCGACAAAGGCGACGTGGTCCTGGATCCCTTCTGCGGCTCCGGCATGACTGGCGTCGCGGCCCTGCGACTCGGCCGATACGCGATCTTGTCGGATCTCTCGCCTCTTGCTTCACTAATCACTTACCACACCACGTCCCTGAGCAAGACGCGGCTCGCCCGCAGCCTCGAAGGGCTCAAGGCCTTTGCTGAAGCGCTCTCGAATCGCTTGTACCAGGATGCCGAGGGGAAGGTGGTCTCGTACGCTGTCTGGTCTGAGCAGTACGTGTGCGAATCTTGTGGCCACAGCGGGGACCTCTATGACGTGCTTCCCGATTTCGAGGGCGAGACTATTCGGGCGGTGTTTGCCTGTGAGGGGTGTGGGGCGAGCATCAGTACGAGGGCGATGAAGCGACGCATCACGACGGAATACGACGCCCTGTTGCGACAGCCCATGCGGTCGGAGTCTACCTGCCTCCGGCTACTGTCCTACACAGACGGGCGGCGCGTGCACCGGAGGGTTGCCACACCGGCGGACATCGCGAAAATGTCCGAGGCGTTGGCGGCGATGCACCCACGCACGCCGCCCGAGATCCCTTACTTCCACCTGTCGCACGAGAGAAACAACCTTCCAGAAAACTGGGGAATCACGCACCTTCATCACTTCTACACGGCCCGAAACTGGGCCGCTATCTCTCATTGGATGGATGAGGGGCCGGCGGATCCGGGGTCAAATCTGTTTATCCTGAGTGTCTTCCATGAGAACTCTGCGACCAAGCGGAACCGATTCTACATAGACAAGCGGAGGCCGAAGGGATCGCCCATTGGGCCGCTGTCCAACACCCTTTACGTGCCGTCGCTGCAGGTGGAGGCCAATATCGGTGAGAAGCTGGTAGCCGCTATCGATCAAACTTCCCGCGCGATAGTGGGGGGGGGCGACGTCCTCCCGGAGCGGGTTCTCGTGTCGACAGGGTCTGCCACCCGTCTCCTCGAAGTCCCCGATGATTCGGTGGACTACATCTTCACCGACCCACCATTCGGTGCCAACATCAACTACTCCGAGCAGAGCTTCCTTCTCGAGTGGTGGTCTGGGGTGGAAACGAACTCGGAGCAAGAGGCCATAACGAACACCGCCCAAAAGAAGGGCATCGCTGAATACCGGGCCCTTATGACCGCGTCGTTCAAGGAGTGCGCCCGCGTGCTCAAGCCCGGAAAGTGGATGACGGTAGAGTTCAGCAACTCCTCGAATGAGATCTGGCATGCCGTCCAAGCGGCTCTCGAGGCGTCGGGGTTGGTGGTCGCGTCGGTCGGCGTCTTGGACAAGGGCGCGTACACGCTGCATCAAGACCACAAGACAAACACCGTCGATCGCGATCTCATTATCTCCGCTTACAAGGCGACGGTTGAACCCTGCGCTGCCGAATCGGAAGACCACGGTTCTCAGGCCGCATGGGATTTCGTACGTGAGAGGCTGAGCCTGCTCCCGGTGTTCATATCGAGCAGTGACCGTGGCGAGATCATTGTCGAGCGCTTGCCGCGACGGCTGCTCGACCGCATGATCGCCTTTTTTGTGCAGCGTGGCATTGGCGTGCCGCTCTCGAGCCCGGATTTCCTGCAAGGACTTGCCCAGCGCTTCCCCGAGCGTGACGGGATGTACTTCTTGCCCGATCAGGTGGCGGAGTACGACCGTAAGCGGACCAGCGTCAGCGAGCTTCGTCAGCTCAGTCTCTTCGTCAACGACGAGGCGAGCGCCATCCATTGGGCGCGGCAGCAGCTCCACGACAAACCCCAGAGCTTCCAGGATCTACAACCGCAGTTCATGCGCGAGCTTCAAGCCTGGGCCAAGCACGAGCGTACCGTCGAGCTGAAGACCATCCTCGAGCAGAGCTTCCTCCACTACGACGGGCGCGGTCCGGTGCCGAGTCAGATCCACCGCTACCTCTCGTCGAACTACAAGGACCTGCGCAACCTCGAGAAGGACGACCCGCGACTCGTCGAGAAGGCCCGTGACCGTTGGTACGTGCCGGACCCGAGCAAGCAGGCCGAGCGCGAAGCCCTTCGCGAGAAGGCGCTGCTTCGCGAGTTCGACGAGTACAAGACCAGCCCCCAGCGCAAGCTCAAGGTCTTCCGCACCGAGGCGGTGCGCGTGGGCTTCAAGGCCTGCTGGCAGGAGCGCGACTACGGCACGATCGTCAAGGTCGCCGAGAAGCTCCCGGACGCCGTGCTCCAAGAGGATGAGAAGCTCCTCATGTACTACGACAACGCGCTCACGCGCCTCGGGGACGAGTGAGGTGAGCGATGCGCGTGTCTGCGGGCGACTGGTGCTACAGCCTCGACCACGATGAGCCCGGGCGGGTCATCGCGGTGGACGTCGTGTGGGGGGAGGAGACCGCACAGGTCTGGCTCGCTCGGCGCGACGCGGTCGTGCGCTTGCACCGAAGCCGCCTGCAGCCGCTCGCCGGCGCCGTCGCGCCATCGCTCGACCAGCTCTGCTACGTCGCGTCGGCGGCCCGCATCCTCGACGCCATGGAGCGGGATGCTCTGATCGCTCCGCTCGAGGGCTCGGTCATCCCGCTGCCGCACCAGCTCTGCGCGCTCCAGCGAGCCATGTCGGCGGACCGCGTGCGCTACCTGCTGGCCGACGAGGTCGGCCTTGGCAAGACCATCGAGGCCGGGCTCATTCTCCGGGAGCTGAAGGTTCGCGGCCTCGCCAAGCGCATCCTCGTCGTCGCACCGGCGGGGCTCACGAGCCAGTGGGTCAGCGAGATGAAGACCCACTTCAGCGAGGACTTCCGGCTCGTGCAGCCCGGCAACTTCCCCGCGTGGCGGCAGCTCGCCGGCGTCGACGAGAAGGAGAACCTCTGGCGCCTTCACGATCAGGTCGTGTGCCCGCTCGACTCGATCAAGCCGATGGACACGCGCCGGGGCTGGTCGCGCGAACAGGTCGCTCGCTGCAACCGCGTGCGCTTCGAGGACCTCGTCTCCGCCGGCTGGGATTTGGTGATCATCGACGAGGCCCACCGGCTGGGAGGCAGCTCCGAGCAGGTGGCCCGCTACCGGCTCGGCGAGGCGCTGGCCCAGGCGTCGCCCTACCTCCTCCTGCTCTCGGCTACGCCGCATCAAGGCAAGACCGACGCGTTTCGGCGCCTGGTCGCGTTCCTGGACGCGGATGCGCTGCCGGACGACGAGTCCGTCACGCGCGACAACGTCGCGCCCTATGTCATCCGGACCGAGAAGCGCCGCGCCATCGACGCCGATGGCAAGCCGCTCTTCCGGCCGCGCTACACACAGATCGTCTCCGTCGAGTGGGACGCCTCCCGGGCGGAGCAGCGGGCGCTCTACGAGGCCGTCACCGAGTACGTGCGCGAGGGGTACAACCAGGCGCTCCGGGAGAAGCGCACCGCCATCGGGTTCCTGATGATCCTGATGCAGCGGCTGGTGACGTCGAGCACGGCCGCCATCCGGACAGCTCTCGAGCGGCGCCTCGAGGTGCTGGAGCTGCCTTCCGGCCAGCTCTCGCTCTTCGGCGAGGACGTGGGCGCGGAGTGGGTCGAGCTCGACGGGCAGGACCAGATGGAGTCGCTCCTCCAGAGCCGGCTCAAGGGGCTGAAGAACGAGCGGGCCGAGGTCGAGCTCCTGCTCTCCGCGGCCCGACGATGCGAAGCCCGGGCGCCCGACGGCAAAGCCGAGGCGCTGCTCGCATGGATCCAGAACCTGCAGCGCGAGGAGAACGACCCGGCGCTCAAGGTCCTGGTCTTCACCGAGTTCGTTCCCACCCAGACCATGCTCGCCGAGTTCCTGCGGCAGCGCGGCTACACGGTGGCGTGCCTCAACGGCTCGATGGATCTCGAGGCGCGCAAGTCGGTCCAGCGGGCCTTCGCCGGCGATGCGCAGGTGCTCATCTCCACCGACGCCGGCGGCGAGGGCCTCAACCTCCAGTTCTGCCACGTCATCGTGAACTACGACCTGCCGTGGAACCCGATGAAGCTCGAGCAGCGGATCGGCCGGGTCGACCGCATCGGCCAGAAGCATGTCGTGCGCGCGCTCAACTTCGCGCTCGAAGACACCGTCGAGTTGCGGGTGCGCGAGGTCCTGGAGGAGAAGCTCCAGCGCATCCTCGAGGAGTTCGGGGTCGACAAGCTCTCCGACGTGCTCGACTCCGAAGAGGGCGGCGTGGACTTCGAGCAGCTCTACGTCGGAGCCGTTCTGTCGCCCGAAGAGGCGGAGGCCCGCGCCGAGGCGCTGGCCGAGTCCATTCGCGCGCGGGCACGCTCGGCTCGCGAGGGCTCGGCGGTCTTGGCCGCCACCGACGAGCTGGACCCGTCGGCGGCCAAGAAGGTCGCCGGGCACCAGATGCCCTTCTGGACCGAACGCATGACGGTCGCGTGGCTGCGCACGCAGGCCGCTCGCGGCGGGTCGGTCCAGAGCAAGGCGCCCGGCGTCTACGACCTCACGTGGCCCGGCGGCGGCGCGACCACCGCAGCGTCCTTCAGCCGTGCCGCAGCCGACGACCCCGGCAAGACGCTCCTGACCATCGAAGACCCGCGCATCCGGGGACTGACGACGCGGATCCCGCCCTACGCGCCTGGGATGCAGGTCGCGCAGGTCGTCATCCCCGGCGTGTCGGACAAGGTCGGTGGCTTCTGGTCGCTATGGCGTGTGGGCCTGTCGACCTTCGACGGCCGGGAGCAGCGCGTGCTGCCGATCTTCGTCACGCCCGAAGGGCAGACGCTCGGGCCCACCGCGCGCGTGGTGTGGGACCGCCTGGTCGAGCTGGCCGATGGGCTCGAGGTGCTGCCCGCGGCTGCGACGTCGGACGACTCGGCGGAGCGGGCGTTCGAGCAGTCCCGAGCGGCGGCGGAGCAGCAGGGCAAGGCCGCGTTCCACGAGCTGCTGCAGCGACACCGCGAGCGCCTGTCGATGGAGTCGCGGAAGATGAACGTCGCCTTCTCCGCGCGCCGTCGCGCGATCGAGAAGCTCGGCCTGCCGCAGGTCCGCGACTTCCGACTGGCACAGCTCGCGGAGGAAGAGGCGGCCTGGCGGCGCGATGTCGAGGCACGAGAGCACGGCCTTCCCGAGCTGAGCCCGATGCTCCTCGTCGCGGTCACCCGCACCGGGGGTGCGTCATGACGCAGCGGCGCGATGGCTGGCGCGGTCCAATCCTGCAGCACTTCAGCGAGGCCAGCGCCAAGGCGGGAAGGCTCACGGTGGTGAGCGACCCCGATGAGCTGCTCACCGAGCCCGGCGTGGTCGAGCGCCTCGCTGCGCGCGGCTTCGAGCTCATCACCTTCGGCGACCCGGTGGCCTTCCGCTACGCCTACGAGAGCCGCTTCCGCCAGCACTGGGATCGGGGCGAGGCCACGCACCTGGTCGTCGTCATCCGCACCGATCACGGCGACCTCAAGCACATCCCCCACGACTTGCTCGAGGAGGCACGCGAGAGCGGACGTGTCTTGTCCTTCAGCCTCGTCCACCTCTTCCCGTCGCTCGCGCCGAACGTCGTGGCGGAGCTGGATCCACAGCACTTCGATGCGCTCGCCAACGCGCTCGAGCATGCGAACCCCGGCAACCTCGGGACCAACGCCACGCGCGACTTCGTGCTGCGGCACGTCTTCGAGATCGCGCCCGAGCTGATCAAGCAGCCGGCGGACCTGCTCCGTGTTCTGATTCGCCGTCACTACCGGTCGCAGGTCTTTCCCGAGAGCCTGGACGCACGCTTCATCGAGGTGCTCACCCAGAGCCCGAAGTGGCGCTCGTGGCCGCTCGAGCGAATCGTGCCGAACCGCGAAGCGTTCCTGACGTTCCTCGGCGAGCGTTGGCCGGGCTTCCTCGTCTCCAAGGGTCTCGAGGCTGTGCCAGGGCGTGAGCCGGCGGGACCGAGCATCTCCGGCCCCACGGAGCTGCCGTTCGACCACGACGACGTCCGCGTCTACATGGACAACCTCTTCGTCGAGGGGCTCCTCGAGCCGACGGCGGTCGTGCGCCCGATCGACGACGACCGCTGGTTCGGCGTCGGTATCGCGGGCTCGCCCGCGTCCAGTTCGGAAGGCCGGTTCTTCCACCTGCTCGACGAGCTCGGCACCACGATCCCAAGCGCAGATGACGCGACGTACCAAGACTGGCAGGACTACAGCCTGCGCTGGGGGACGTGGGTGCGCTTGCGATGGCAGACCCAGCCAAACCGGGACACCGCAAGCGAAGCCGCGGCCGTCGCGTTCGTGGAGCGTGTTCAGGCGGCCTTCTCGACCTGGCTCCAGCGGCGCTTCGGACCGATGTCCACGCTCCCCTATCTGCCGCGGCCGGTGCTCGGGCATCACGTGCCGCACTACCTCGCGCACCACCTCGGAGAGGCAGGCACGGAGCGGGTGGCGCTGCTCGTCATCGACGGCATGGCGATCGACCAGTGGCGCATCCTGCGGGACACGCTCGACGGCCACCACATCGACGAGTACGCGATTTTCAGCTGGATCCCGACCCTCACGCAGATCGGCCGTCAGGCCATCTTCTCCGGACGCGTCCCGATGGAGTTCGCGACCAGCATCGAAGGCACGCACCGCGAGCCCGTGCATTGGTCGAACTTCTGGCAAGACCGCGGGCTGCCGGAGCGGGCCATCCGCTACCTGAAGCCGCAAGGGAAGAAGGAGTCGTTCGAGCCGCTCGCGGCGGACATCCTCGGTGCCGCGGATGACAGCGCCGTGCGCGTGATCGGGGCGGTGATCGGGCTCATCGACCAGAACATGCACCAGATCGCGCTGGGCACGCCTGGCCTCCACAGCCTCGTCGAGACCTGGGGGCGTACTCGGCAACTCAAGGCGCTGGTCGACGCACTGATCCAGCGGGGCTTTGGCGTGTTCATCACCGCGGATCACGGCAACACCTTCGGCCGCGGCTTCGGGAAGCCCGACGTTGGCGCGACCGCCCAGCAGCGAGGCGAGCGGGCGCACATCTTCCGCAACAAGGACTTCCGGGACAACACGGCGCCCCTGTACCCGGACGCGCTCGAGTGGCCGCAGATCGGGCTGCCCCAGGACTACTTCCCGCTCATCGCACCGTACGGGGCCTGCTTCATGCCCGAGGGCAAGGAGGCCGTGAGCCACGGCGGCATCGCGCTCGAAGAGGTCATGGTGCCGTTCGTTCGCATCACGGAGGCCCGATGAATCGACGGGCGAACATCGGCTTCGATCGGCGCATCGATCTCGAGTGGCTCGATGCGGCCGCGGCGCAAGCTGCCGCCGGGGCACGGACCGACGAGATGCGCGCCTACCTCTGGAGCCTGCTCGACGGCGCCGTGAGCGGCGACAAGTTCAACAGCGCGCGCGGCAAGACGGTAACTGTCTTGCACCACATTTGGAGTGAGGTGCCCCGGCCCGCCGCACCGCTGCGAGAGCGAGCTGCGGCTCAGCTTGAAGGCAGCACGCCGGACGAACGCCTCGCCCTCCACTGGGCGATGATGGTCGGCACCTACCCGGTGTTCACGGACACCTCCGCCGCGGTCGGGCGCCTCCTGACCTTGCAAGGCAGCTTCACGCTCGCGCACCTGACCCGGCGCCTCGTCGGGGTGTGGGGGGAGCGCTCGACCCTCGAGCGCGCGGGGCAGCGCATCGTTCGCTCGATGGTCCAGTGGGGCGTCCTTCGGGACACCGCGACTCGAGGCATGTACGCGGCCGCGCCCCGGCGAACGAAGGTGGGGCCCGCCGTCGGCACCGTGCTGATCGAGGCGCTCCTCGTCGATGCCGAGGAGGCGTCGGTCCCCCTCGACCAGCTCACCGGGCATCCGGCCATCTTCCCCTTCGACATCGACGTGAACGCCAGCCACGTCCGCGGCGCCTCACAGTTCCGGGTGCATCGACAGGGGCTCGATTCGGATTTCGTCGAACTACGCGAGGGGCGCGGCGAATCGTAGCGCCGGGACTTCGCGCCGCGATGGATGTGACGCGGGTAGCCGGCATCGTGTGACCGAGCCGCCGCCGCAACGGCCGGAGGCTCGGTCGCCCCGTCGCCCCGCGATCAGGCGCCAACCGTACCGATCCCGCGCACCAATTTCGCCGACCGGTGACACCGCGCCCGCCTCCCGGGCCAGCCCGCGCGTGACAGCCGCCCCGCCGCTCCGGTTCACTCGCTCCCACCTGGGCGAGCCTCGCTCGCTTCACCTCGTGCATCCCCGGGAGAACCGCGATGAACCTCGACGCCACCCTCGCGGGCGGCCGCCGCCGCGCCTCGCTGCCGCTCGCCGCCGCCCTCGCCTTCGTCGCCCTCGCCCCCGCCTCCTGCGCCGACGGCGGCTCGCCCACCGCCGCCCCCGCCGGCTCCTCCCTCCGCGTCGAGGTCGCCCCCCTCTCCCTCCCCGACGTCGGCGACGCCCGCTACACCCTCACCGTCGCCAACAGCTCCGGCACCGTCTGGTCCCGCACCATCACCTCCTCCGCCTACGGCGACGGCGCCGGCGCCCTCTCCTACGTCGGCCCCTGCGAAGCCGGCCTCCCCCACACCGTAACCCTCGACCTCGAAGCCCTCTTCGACACCTCCGGCGCCGAGATCCCCGCCTCCTCCTGGCACGACCCCACACCCATCTCCCGCCCCGCCCCCTGCGCCCCCAACGCCGACACCCCCGTCACCTTCGACCTCACCATCGCCCGCGCCGCCTCCCAGGGCTTCTTCGACGTCGCCATCCAACTCGACGACATCTTCTGCTCCGCCAAGCTCGACTGCGTCACCGGCTCCCCCGGCGACTACCACGACCTCGAGCTCCTCCACCGCCCCGACGGCGGCCCCCGCGACCTCACCGCCATCCTCGGCCTCGCCTGCATCTCCGCCACCGGCGGCCCCACCTCCCTCTACCTCGACGACCTCACCATCTCCTGCGACAACCTCCCCGACCCCATCCTCGTCGACCCCTCCGGCCTCGGCCTCGTCGACCTCGACACCGCCCCCAGCCAGAACCTCGACGCCTACCTCTTCGCCGCCTCCATCTCCCGCGGCGGCGACGGCGCCTCCTCCGCCGCCTTCTGGAACGTCGCCCTCGGCCTCGACGAGACCACCTTCACCACCGCCGGCCCCTGCCGCCTCACCACCCTCGCCACCGCCTCCCGCACCCCCTTCCCCACCGACTCCGAAGGCTCCCTCCTCCCCCCCGACACCGCCTGGCCCGTCATCGCCTGGGACGTCCCCCTCTCCGACACCGCCCGCGCCTGCACCGTCGACCCCCTCGACGCCCCCGCGAGCCACGTCACCACCTCCTACCGCGGCTACCTCTCCCCCGCCCCCAACCAGCTCGCCTGGGACACCTCCCCCCTCCACCTCCGCTGCCGCCTCGACGCCGCCTCCGACACCGTCTCCTGCGGCACCCGCCCCACCCCCGAGCCGCCCCCCGACCCCGAGCCCCCCGCCGCCCCCGACCCCGTCACCTTCTCCAACACCGCCACCGGCAAGGCCGGCTCCCTCCAGTCCTGGACCGTCCCCGCCACCGGCTCCTACCGCCTCGAAGCCTGGGGCGCCCAGGGCGGCAACCCCCGCGGCGGCAAGGGCGCCTACGTCGCCGGCGACTTCGACCTCACCCAAGGCCAGGTCCTCTCCATCGGCGTCGGCCAGATGGGCAGCACCGCCGACACCACCGGCACCACCACCGCCGACGGCGGCGGCGGCGGCGGCGCCAGCTGGGTCTACATCAAGTCCCCCATCACCCTCTTCCTCGTCGCCGGCGGCGGCGGCGGCGGCGGACACGGCGGACGCTCCGGCGGCCCCGGCCTCACCGGCACCAGCGGCGGCGGCGCCCTCGGCACCGGCGGGACCAACGGCGGCGGCGGACAGAACGGCGGCGGCAACGCCTACGCGGGCGCCGGCGGCGCCGGCTGGAACGGCGCCGGTCACGCCGCCTACTGGAGCACCGCCACCACCATCGCCGGGTCCGGCGGCAACACCATCCGCTCGAGCGCCACCGGCGGCACCGGCACCACCAACAACGGCACCGTCACCCACGGCGACGGCGGCTACGGCGGCGGCGGCGCGGCCGTCCACACCTCCGGCGCCACCCGCGGCGGCGGCGGCGGCGGCTACTCCGGCGGCGACGGCGCCCCCAACGCCACCGGCGGCATGGCCGGCGGCGGCGGCGGCTCCTTCAACGCCGGCACCAACACCACCGCCCAGTCCGGCGCCCGCACCGGCCACGGCCAGGTCGTCATCTCCCCGAACTGGTAGCCCCCCCGAGCGCCCCCCGGAACGCCGCCAGGTTCGCCCCCGGCTCCCCACCGTCCCACACCGCGAACACCACCCGCTCGAACGACCCAGACACCTCCGGCCGCGCGAGCCACCTCGCGAACGCCCCCGCCACCATCGCCGGGTCGTTCCCGAACGCCCCACACCCCCACGCCCCCAACACCAACGCCCCATACCCGAGCGCCCGCGCCACCCCGAACACCCGCCCCACCCGCCTGTCCATCACCTCCGCGATCCGCCCCCCGAGCCCCGGATCCGCCCGCAACGCCCACCCCGCGTTCGGTGCCGGCGCCACCAACACCGACGCCCGCCACGGCGCCCCCGGCGCCTCCTCCGACCGCACCCGGAAGAACGGCACCCCCGGCACCACCAACACGTCATCCGTATACACGTGCGCCCGCTCCGCGCTCGCCGCCTCCCAGAGCCGCTCCCGCGGCACCCGGTTCCGCGCGTAGTAGCTCCCCTCGTGCGGCGCGAGACACCACCACAACCCCGAGCACCGACACAGATCCTCCTCCTGCGCCCGCGCGCCGCGCCAGAAGCCACCCCCAGGCTCCACCGCCGACGCGAAGTCCAACACCAGCACGTCCCCCCGACCCTCCTCCACCACCAGCCGCCGCGCCGCCGCCTGCGTCGTCTCCCCCGTCACCTCCACCCGCGCCCGCGCCACCCCCGGCCGCGCCGACAACATCGCCGCCACCATCTCCCCGAGCGCCTCCGCGCTCACCTCCCGCGTCCCCGACACCGCCGCCGCCTGCGCCCCCCGCACGTCGTGACGCACCCCCGCCGCGTCCTCCCACACCCCCGCCTCCATGAGCTCCGCCACCTCCAACGCCACCGCCACGAGCTCCGACATCCCACCCCTCCCTCGATAAGAGTCATATCGACTCTTATACCACCCTCTCCCTCGCGGCGCGCGCACACGCGCTGTGTGCGCCGTGTGCGCCGCGCATGCGCGCCCCGCGCACCGCGCCCGCCCGCCACCCGCTCACCCGCCTCCCAGGCCGCCCTCCGACGTGGCACGCGCGTTGCTCTCGCTCCGCGGGCAACCCGCGCCCCACCAGGAGCCACCCGTGACCGACGCCCGCCGCCTCCTCCTCGCCCCCCTCGCCCTCGTCCTCGCCCTCGCCGTCGCCGCCGCCCGCTGCGACAGCGCCAGCGACGGCGCCTCCGCCGACGACCCCATGGCCGGCGCCCGCACCACCTCCGCCCCCCTCGTCGTCGCCTCCCTCCCCACCGCCGACGCCGTCCGGGCGCTGTACGCCACAGAGGCCAAGACCCCCGAGGGCGCCATGAAGGTCTGGCTCACCGCGGCGCTCATGACCGCGAGCCCCAACCTCGACGAGCACCGCCGCGGCCGCGCCCTCCTCGGCGAGCTCACCCTCCAGCTCCAGGGCGACCCGACCCCCTGGTGGGAGCGCAACTCCCAGACCACCTTCGCCGACCGCCTCAACCACAACGCCTACATCTTCAGGAGCTACGCCGAGGGCGCCACCCCCGACAACGGCTACGCCATGGACGCCGACGCCTGGACCCTCGCCGTCGACTCCTCCCGCGAAGACGACTTCGACCGCGGCTGGCGCCTCGCCGTCGTCTCCGGCGGCGCCGACAGCCCGCGCCCCGTCTACCTGAAGCAGGTGGGCGAGCTCTGGTACGTCAACGAGTTCGCCAACGTCTACCTCGACATCCGCCCCGCGAAGTAGCCCCGCGATGCCCCGCCCTCACCCCTCGCGGAACGCGTTCGGATCGACCCCCCGCTCCTCGAGCCAGCGGTACAGCGTGCGCCGCCCGATCCCCTCCGCGTCCGCGAGCTGCTTCAGGTTCCCGCCGTGCGCCGCGAGCAGCGCCTCGAGCTCCTCTCTCGGCGGACAGCTCCGGGGCGCCCGCCGCGTCGTCGGCTGCGCCACCTCCCCTGCCGCCTCGGACGCCGCCGCCGCCCGCGGGGACAGCGGCGTCTCCTGCGTGAGCCACGGCTGCACCTCGAGCAGCGCGCTCCCCCCGGCGCTCACGATGAGCCGCTCCACCGCCGACCGCAGCTCGCGCACGTTCCCCGGCCACGCCCGCCGCATCAGCGCCTGCGCGAGCTCCGCCGAGATGGCCGTCCCCGGCGCGATCTCCGCCGCGAACGTCGCCGCGAGCAGCGGCACGTCCTCCGGGCGATCCCGCAGCGGCGGCGCCCGCAGCACCCACCGCGCGAGCCGCGTCCACAGGTCGAGCCGGAAGTCCCCGTCCGCCACCCGCTGCTCGATCGCCGGCTGCGCCGCCGCCACCCACCGCACGTCCGCCGGCCGCGAGTCCGTCGCCCCCACCGGCCGGTACCGGCTCTCCTCGATCACCCGCAAGAGCCCCGCCTGGAGCCGCGGCGACGCGTCGCCCAGCTCGTCCAGCACCAACGTCCCGCCCGCAGCCGCCTCGATGAGCCCGACCTTGTCCTTCACCGCCCCCGTGAACGCCCCCCGCACGTGCCCGAAGAGCTCGCTCGCGAGCAGCTCGTCCGTCAGCGCCCCGCAGTTCACCGCCACGAGCGCCCCGCCGCGCCCGCTCTTCCCGTGCACCGCCCGCGACACGAGCTCCTTCCCCGTGCCCGTCTCGCCCAGCACCATCACCGCCGTCGGGTGCGGCGCCACCGTGGCGAGCTCTTTCCTGAGCGCCGCCATCGCGTCCGAGATCCCGAAGAGCCCCTCCTCCTCGCCCACCGACCCGCGCGTCACGCGCAGCGCCCCCTGGTGCACCCGCACGAGCGTCGACCCGAGCTGCACCACCGCCCCGTCCGCGAGCGGCGCGCTCTCGACCCGCCGCCCGTCGACCCAGGTGCCGTTCTTCGAGCCCAGATCCTCGACCCGGATCGCGTCGCCGTCACGCACGATGGCGGCGTGCTCCCGCGACACCCCGTCCGCGTCGAGCGCCTGCGGCAGCGCCGTCGTCGCCGCCCGCCCGAGCACGAGCCGCCCCGCGCGCGGGAGCGGCCGGGCGATGCCGATCCGGCTCGGGTCCGGGTGATGGACGATCGTCAGCATCCACGCGCGCGCCGCGTCCGAGAGCGCCTTTCGCTGCACGTGCATCGTGGTGGTGTCGTCCATGGCGACATCATGCCGGTGGGCGGCCGGTTTTCAAGCGATCGCGCGAGCGGAGGTGTCGCGGGGCTCGCCCTCGCGCCGCGAAGCGGGCTAGGATGCCGGCCCATGCTACGCCGCCGCTGCCCGCGCTGCGCCCGCGTCTTCGCCGGGAGCGAGCGCTACTGCTCGAACGACGCCACCGAGCTCGTCGACGTCGTCGTCGAGGACGCGCGCGTCGGCACCACGCTCGCCGGGCGCTACCGCGTGCAGGAGCCGCTCGGGCGCGGCGGGATGGGCGTCGTCTACCGCGCCGAGCAGCTCCCCATCGAGCGCCCCGTCGCCGTGAAGGTCGTCCGCCCCGGCGAGGACCGCGCCACCCCCGCGCGCTTCTTGCGCGAGGCGCGCGCCATGAGCCTCCTCCAGAGCCCGAACACCGTGCGCCTCTACGACTTCGGCGAGGCCGAGGACGGCGGGCTCTACCTCGTCATGGAGCTCCTCGTCGGCGAGAGCCTCCGCGACCGCCTCGCCCGCGGGCCCGTGCCGCCGCGCGAGGTCGTCGCCATCCTCGGCGACGTCGCGCGCTCCCTCGCCGAGGCCCACGGCCAGGGGATCGTCCACCGCGATCTCAAGCCCGCGAACGTGTACGTCTGCGAGGTGCCCGGGCAGCCCCGCTTCGCGAAGGTGCTCGACTTCGGGATCGCGTCGCTGCCGCTCGGCGAGGACGCCCGCCTCACCCGCACGAGCGAGCTCCCCGGCACCCCCGCCTACGTCGCGCCCGAGCGCGTGTCCGGCGAGGGCGCGGGCCCGCCGGCGGACGTCTACGCCCTCGGCGTCCTCGCCTACGAGATGCTGACCGGCGCGCCGCCCTTCGACGGCGACGTCTCCTGGGACGTGCTCATGGCCCACCTCTCCGACGAGCCCGCGCCGCTGTCGGAGCGGCTCCCCGAGGGCACGTCCCTGCCCGCCGGGCTCGAGGAGCTCGTGTGGCGCTGCCTCGCGAAGTCCCCCGAGCTCCGGCCGGCCGACGCGGGCGCCTTCCGCGAGGGGCTCGCCGCCGTCGACCTGGGGCGGAGCGAGGCGCCGCGGGCGCGGGCGCGCGTGACCACGACGACCGGCCGCCCGCCGCTCCGGAAGGGGCGCCGCGTCGCGCAGGTGGCCGCGCTGGCCGCCGCGCTCTGCGTGGGCGCGCTCGGCGGCTGGGCGGCGCGCGACGTCGGGAAGCCGTCCGCGGCGGCGGTGGCGCCCGGCGGGCCGCGCTCGAGCGGCTCGCGGTGCCCGCCGGGGCGCCGACGCTCGCGCTGGCGGCCGTCGAGGCGCCCGCGCCGACCGTGGAGGCGACGCCGACGGCGCCTGAGGCGCCGGCGACCGAGACCGAGGCGACGACCGCGAGCGCGACCCCGGTCGCGGCCGGGCGACCGAGCGCGGCGCCGACGCGGCGCCCGCCGGGGGGTGAGGCGCCAGCGCCCGCGGCGGCCGAGAAGCCGGCGGAGGGGCCCGATCCCGCGCTCATCGAGCGCCTCCTCGGCGCCCCCGACGCGCCGTAGTCAGAACCCGACGCGGAAGCGCGCGAGGCCGCCGCCCGGGGCGCCGATGACGTCGACCGCCGGGGCGCCGCCGTCGTCGCCGCCGGTGACCGCGAGGGCGATGCCGACGCCGACCGCGACGGCGCCTGCGCCGTAGCAGATCCACGACACCGTCTGGTAGTCGTCGACGCGGCTCCTGAGCTTCGCGTCGCGGGCGCGGACGGCGTCGGTCAGGGGCTCGTCCTGGAGGTCCTCGAGCTCGCCCGCGTCGGCGAGGGCGAGGCCCGTGAACACGGCGCCCGTCGCGAGCAGGGCGACGCCGCCGCCGATGACGACGTGCGGCGTGTAGTCGACCGGGGGCGGCGGGAGCGGCTCGACCGCGCGGACGACCGGGTCGGGGACCGGATCCGGGCCGACGTCGGGCGGATCGGGCTCCGCGGCCGGGAGCGGCGCCAGGTCGCGGCGCGTCATGACGGCCTGACCCGCGGCGAGCTCGAGGCGGACGATCTCCGGGGCGTGCCCGTCGGCGCGGAGGGCGAGCTCGTGGACGCCCGGGGCGAGGTAGAGCCACGCGGGGAGCACGGCCTGGACGGGGGCGGGCGCGGCGCCGTCGACGGTGAAGGCGACGCCCGGGGTGTCGGACAGGAGCTTCACCTCGGCGCGGTCGACGAGGACCTTCTCCCGGAGCGAGGCGGCCTCGGCCTCGGCGGTGGCGCGGCGCTCGGGCCAGCCGGCGAGCGTCGTGCCGACGGACTCGTCGAGGAAGCGGTGGTAGCTCGCGAGGGCGAGCGGCAGGTCGCCGGCGGCGTGGCGCGAGAGCGCGAGGCCGAGGAGGGCGCGCCAGCGCTCGGGGCCGGGGTCGGCGACCTCGAGGCACACCTCGAAGCCGGTGCGGGCGGCCCCGGCGGCGCCGGACGTCAGCGCGGCGCGGGCCGACTCGAAGCACGCCTCGAAGCGCTCGCCGGCGCGCGCGGCGGGGGCGAGCGAGGCGGCGGCGAGCGCGGCGGCGAAGGCGCGGGCGCAGGCGAGGCGGCTGGGCATGCGCGGCCAGCGTAGCGAATCGCCGGCCCCGTGAGAAGCGACTCGGGCGTGGGGCCTACCCCGCGCCCGGCCGTCAGGTGCCATCGAAGTTCGCCTCGACACCGAGGTTGAGGCGCACGCTCCCGTCGCCGGTCGACGCCTCGGTGGGCCCGGCGCCCTCGGGCGCGTGCGCCGCGCTCCCGCCCGCGATCTCCACGTACGCGGGGCCGCGCGACGCGCGAACCCGCGCGCCGACCTCGCCCTCGGAGCCGCTCACCACGAAGTCGAGCTTGAACTTCTTCTCCCAGTCCCACGACACCCCCACCTCCCAGGCGATCTTCCGCCCGTCGGTGCTCGTGCTGACGTGGAACGTGAGCGTCTGCCCGTCGCCCACGACCATCCCGTACCTCGCCTGCAGCTCCGTCAGCGCCTTCCACCCCGAGTCGTTCTTCTCGACCCGGACCATCGCGTGGACGCCCGCCGACCAGGCGTCGGTCTTCCGCACGTAGTCGTAGGCGGCCTGCGCGTAGCCGGCGAGCTCGTCGCTCTTCGTGACCGCCACCTCGAAGCTGTACGAGTGCTTGCCCCCCTGCTCGGTCCCGGCGCTGCCCTCGACCTTGCCCTCGGCCTGGAAGCCGCCCTCGTTCGCCGTCACCGAGACGCTCCCGCTGAGCCCCGCGAGCGCCGCGAACTCGACGCTCCCGCGCCCCCAGACCTGCCCCTCGGCGTCGACCGCGAACGCGTCGAGCCACGCCGGGTTCGTGACGTTCGTCGAGCCGCCCGCGAGCTTCACCTCGATCTTGCTCTCGCCCTCCGTGAGCGTGAGCGTGCCGCTCGCCGAGAACGCGTTGCTGCCGTCCTCCGCGAGCGTGAGCGTGCCGCTGAGCCCGGCGCCCGCGAGCCACCCGCCGAGCTCGCCGACGGACAGGTTCTTCATCCCCACGCTCAGCTTGTCGACCGACAGCATCCGGCCGCCGACGCCCACCTCCGCGTGGTCCGCGCCCGCCTCGCCCGTGACGCCGCCCGGCCCGACGACCGCCGCGCTGCCGCCCCCGCCGCCGGCCGTGCTGACGTGGCCGCTGAGCGTGATCGACACGCCGTCGCCGATGCCGTAGGCGAGCGAGCCGTCGGTGCGGACCTGCGCCTCGGAGACCTCCACCGACCCGCGCGCCGACACGTCGCCCGACGCGCCCTCGCCGCTCGCCTTCACGACCGGCGCGCCGTTCTCCCCGTGCACCTCGAGCTCGCCGCTCCCGCTGTTGCCCGCGCCGTCGCGGCCCGCGACCTTCACGCGCCCGCGCCCCTGCCCGTCGTTGACGCCGCCCTCGGCCTCCGCGTCGATCCTGCTGCCGTCGGCGTTCTCGACGGTGACCTCCGCCTTCCCACCTCGGCCCTCGCGCGTCTGCCCCGACGCCTTCCCGGACACCGTCGTGCCGTCCCCCTCGACGAGCACCGACGCCCCGCCGCTCTCGCCGTCGGCGGCGACGCCCGCCGAGCCGCTCACGTTGCCGACGCGCCCCTGCGCGCCGACGCCGTGCTCGTTCTTCCCGACGTTCACCTCGGCGTCGTCCCAGCTGAAGCGGAGCGCCGACCCCGAGCCCGCGCCGAGCTGGAAGACGAGCTTCTCGCGGCCGCCCTCGTCGCGGAAGGTCCACTTCCCGCTCTTGATGAGCCCCCAGACCTGCTTCCAGCCGTCCGTCTCCTGCGACGCGATGTACGCCTTGATGCTCGCGGGCGTGATCCCCTCGTCGGCGATCATCTGCACGAGCATCTCGGCCTCTCCCTTCGAGGTCGTCCCGAGGAGCGTCATGAAGAGCGCGTCCTGCCCGCCGGGCGCGCCCTTCGCGCCGGCGTCCTCGGCCTCCATCCGCTGCACCGGCCCGCCCGCCGCGCGCGCGCCGCCGCCACCGCCCCGGGCCATCGTGTCGAGCAGCCCCTCGGCGCTCTCCCCGCGCACGACCAGGTCCGCGACCGCGTCCGCGTGCCGCTCGTAGACGTCGCCGCTCTCGCCGACGCCGTCCTTGAGCGACACCCCCGCCCGCTGCTGCACCACGTGCGCCGCCTCGTGCGCCGCCGTGTGCAGGTCCGGCGCCCCGCCGAACGCCACGTGGTCCCCCGACGCGTACGCCACCGCCCCGAGCGCGGCGCTCGCCGAGGCCGCCGCCCCGTCCGTGTGCGCCCGCACCCCGCTCACGTCGTGCCGGCCGAAGCTCTCCTGGATCCGCGCCGCGAACGGCAAGGCCCCTCCGGGCCCCGCCGTCCCCCGCGCCGCCACCGCGTGCGGGTCGTCCGCCCCGCGCCGCCGCGCGCCCAGCCGCTCCCTGAGCTGCACCGCGCCCCCCGGGAGGTGCGCCGGCAGCGCGTCCCCCCACACCTCGTGGTTCCCCACCGCCACCGCGTCCTGAAGGTCCCCCACGGCGTCGTCGAACGCCTTCAGCTGCACGACCCCCACGCCGACGCTCGTCGACCACGCCGTGATGGGCGTCCTGACCGCGCTCCCGGCGATGTCGCGGCGGCGCTCGGCGAGCGCGCGCGAGCCGTTCAGGATCCGGCCGCCGTCGCGCTCGAGCGGGATCTTGTCGGCGTCCTTGCGGATCCGGTTCACGTGCGCGGTCATGGCGGGCCTCCAGGCAGGATCGTCAGGGTTCGAGCGACGCGCGCGACGGGCTCAGAAGCCGCAGGCCTTCGCGACGCCCGCGCGCCCGAGCAGCGCCCGCGCCCCGAACGCCCCCTTGTCGAAGGCCACGTCGCCCGGCTTCTTCCACGTCGTCTTCGCGATCGTCGTCGACTCCGGCGCCCGCACGAGCGGCGCCTCCCCGCGCTGGCACGGCGGCTTCACGGGCTTCCCGTCCTCGCCCACCGTGAACGTGATCTCCCGCTCGAGCTCCCCGCTCCGCGTGTACGCGCAGCGGTACTCCCCCGGGTGCGCCTTCATGAACGCCTGCCCGTCGTCCTCCGTGTAGAAGACGTTGTAGCTGTAGCCCGTGCGCTCGCCGTCCTTCACCTTCGTCGCGTCGAGCCACTCGCTCGAGAAGCGGTCGTGCGTCTGCTCGGCCATCACCATCGCCGCGTCGCCCACCTTGCAGCGGAGCTTCCCCGTCCGCGCCCGCGTCGCGTCCGCGTCCCCCTCCTTGAACCACGAGAACACCTCGACCCCGCGCCCATCCTGGCGCAGGTGCACCCACGCCTCCCCGAGCCGCTCGTCGCGCTCCACGTGCAGCTCGCGCCGCCCGTTCGTCCCCTTGTGCGCCGCCACCTCGTACTCGTAGGTCGCGAGGTCCCTCGCGTCCTCCCCGGCCGACGTCCGCCGGTAGCCCACGTGCGCGACGACCTTCGCCGGCCCCGTGAGCCCGACGGCGTCCACGTCCGGCATGCACTCGGCCGCCACCACCGAGAGCCCGTCCCCCGCCGCCATCGGCGACTGCAGCGGGCACTTCAGCTCGTCGCCCACGGGCTTCCCGTTCGCCGTGAACCGCACGAGCGCGACGTCGTCGCTCTCCGGCGCCGCCACGAGGAAGTAGAAGCGCGCCTTCGGCACCCAGCGCCAGTCGGTCGGGGTCGCCTTGTAGAAGATGTCGACCACGTTCTCGTAGCGGCCCCAGGCGTCGATGGCCTGGGGCTTCGCGGCGGCGAGCGCCGTCGGGGCGGTGGCGACGACGGCGGCGCCGAGGGTGAGCGCCGTGAAGAGACGCAACGTGACACGCGACATGGGCGAGAGCTCCTGTTGAGGTTTCGTCGCGAGCCAGAGCAACGCCCATGCCACGGGCCCGGGGCCGCCTCCCGAGCCGCTCGCGCCCGATAGGGGGGCGCGGGCGCCGTGTGCATCCCTGTGCGCCCGGTGTGCATGCACACCGCGCACGCCGCGCCCCGCGCGCGCCGATCGGCGGAGACGCAGGCGGCGCCGAGGTCCTCGCCGCGGGCACGGTCATTGCTCCGGGCGTCGGGCACGGCCTCACGACGCCCAACCACCGGAGAACGACCGCATGTCCACGACCGCGCTCCTCGACGAGCTCTCGACCCTCTGCCAGCGCCACCTCGACGCCCAGCGCCCGCGCCTCACGGCCACCCCCGTGACCCGCGGCGACCGCGGCGCCGACTTCATCGAGCGCGTGCGCGGCTTCGACGGGCCGCGCATCACGGCGTGGCTCGCGAAGGCCCACGAGCTCGACCCCGGCTTCCTCCAGGCCTCCGCCGGCGGCGGGCCGCGCTACCCGGGCGTCGTCGCGCTCGTGGGCTTCGCGCGCGACACCTACCCGGCGTGGCTCCGCGAGCACGCGCTGCCCGCGGCCGAGGAGCAGCTCGCCCGCGCCGCGCACGCCGTCGGCCGGCGCGCCGGCGCCGAGGCCGAGGAGGCCGCCGAGACCTGCGCGAACCTCTGCCGCGGCGTCACCGCGTGGTCGCCGCGCATGGCCCCCGAGGTCGAGGACCTCCTCGGCCGCGCGGAGGCCCTCCTCGCCGGGCTCGCCGACGGGAGCGCGTTCGCGGGGGCCGCCGAGGCCGAGCTCGCCGAGGCCGTGGCGGGTATCGAGGCCGCGGGCGCGCGCGTCCGCTTCACCGACGGCGCGGGTGATGTGCGCGACCGCTTCGGCGCGGGCGACGCGATCGTCGCGCGCCTCGCGCTCACCGAGCCGCTGACGGAGACCTTCCCGGGCCCGGGCGAGGTCCAGTACTACCGCCTCGGCTGGGACGTGACCGCCGCCGGGGCGCGCGCGCAGGCGCGGTGGCAGATCCGCCGCCGCGAGCGCTTCGCCGCCGCGTACGAGGGGCGCGTGACGCTCGCGGTGCCGGTGGTCGTGCCGGACACGTTCTACGACGCCATCGTCGACGACTACCGCGGCGCGGACGGCGCCTTCCCCGACGTCGCCGCGGAGGTGCGCGCGTGGCAGCACGTGGGCGCCACGTTCTTCCCGTGGCAGGTCGCCGAGGCGCTCGCGGGGCTCCCGGACGGGGCGCACGTCGTGCACCTCGCGTTCCACGCGTTCGCGCAGACGGGCGGCGGCGGGCCGAAGGTCGAGGCGCGCGGCGCGTTCATCGCGGACGTGGACGCGGCGGCGCGGGCGTCCTGGGGCGAGCGCGCGACGGCGCTGCGGGCGCTCGGGGAGCGGCTCGCCGACCAGGACGACGCCGTGCGGCGGCGCGAGGAGAACGCGGCGGCGGACGCGGCGTTCGGCGCGCGGCAGGCGGCGCTCGCGGCGATGAGCCCGGAGGAGCGGGCGCGCGAGGAGGAGGCGGCGCTCCGGAGGGCGTGGCACGAGCGCCTCATGAACCACACGCGCGTCAGGCACTGGACGGACCTGCACGGGCGGCAGCTCCTCGACGTGGTGGTGCGGGCGCAGGCGACGCGGCGCGAGGGGGACGTCGTGATGGTGTCGCTCGAGCGCGATGGGCGGGTGTACGCGAGCGAGGAGGCGCTCCGGCGGCCGCCCGAGGGGGAGACGAAGCGCACGTGGGACATCACGGGCTGGGGGAGCGGGTCGTGGACGGCGCGCTTCGCGCACGACGGGCTCGTCGTGAGCCACACGATCCCGGCGCACTGGTAGGCGCACCCCGGTCGGACCACGAAAGATTGACGCGGCGCGTCACGGTCTATCCACCGCCGTGATCGCGCCGCGTCGCGCAGGGCGAGGCCCGAGCGCTGTGGCACGCTCGCCGGCCTCGCTCCCCTCCGCGCGGCGCCCCGGTGGGCGGGGCGGGCGCGGGAGAGCCGGTTGAAACGCGACGCGACGTGTCACGGGGGGTCTCGCCGTCGTGACACGCCGCGTCATTCCCCTGGGCGCTCGTCCATGCAGGGAGAGCGCCCGGACCGGGGATATCGGGGGTCTTTTGATTACGCCGCTCAGTCGGGTTGAGCGCCCGTGGCCGGCCATCTCGCCGCCTGGCTTCGTCGTCGATGCTCGGCGAACCTATGGGTACCCGGGGGCTGCGCCCCCGCGCCCCGCGCGGAGCCTTGCCAGACGACGAGATGTCTCGACCACGGTCAGCTCAACCCAACTGAGCCGCCGCAATGAGAGATACGGAAACGGCGCGCGAACCCCGTCGCGGCGCGCGAACTTTTTTCGGAGCAGGAGGCGGAGACGTAGGCGGAGACTGCGTCGCCGGGGGGTCATGGCCCCGCCGTCACTCCCCGTCGAAGTCGCCGACGAGCTGCTCGGTGCCGCCGAAGAACGTCGAGTCCTCCCCGAGCCAGCTCTCCTTCGGCGCGAACGCCGTCCCCGTCGAACGCCGCACCGTGAGCCCCACGCTGTTGCTCGTCCCGACGACCCACGCGAGGAGATCGTCCTTCCCGTCGCCGTCGAAGTCGCCGACGAGCTGGACGGTGCCGCCGAAGAACGTCGAGTCCTCCCCGAGCCAGCTCTCCTTCGGCGCGAACGCCGTCCCCGTCGAACGCCGCACCGTGAGCCCCACGCTGTTGCTCGTCCCGACGACCCACGCGAGGAGATCGTCCTTCCCGTCGCCGTCGAAGTCGCCGACGAGCTGGACGGTGCCGCCGAAGAACGTCGAGTCCTCCCCGAGCCAGCTCTCCTTCGGCGCGAACGCCGTCCCCGTCGAACGCCGCACCGTGAGCCCCACGCTGTTGCTCGTCCCGACGACCCACGCGAGGAGATCGTCCTTCCCGTCGCCGTCGAAGTCGCCGACGAGCTGGACGGTGCCGCCGAAGAACGTCGAGTCCTCCCCGAGCCAGCTCTCCTTCGGCGCGAACGCCGTCCCCGTCGACCGTCGCACCGTGAGCCCCACGCTGTTGCTCGTCCCGATGGCCCACGCGAGGAGGTCGTCCCTCCCGTCGCCGTCGAAGTCGCCGACGAGCTGCTCGGTCCCGCCGAAGAACGTCGAGTCCTCCCCGAGGAAGCTCTCCTTCGGCGCGAACGCCGTCCCCGTCGACCGCCGCACCGTGAGCCCCACGCTGTCGCTCGTCCCGACGACCCACGCGAGCAGGTCGTCCTTCCCATCGCCGTCGAAGTCCCCGACGCGCTGGACGGTCCCGCCGAAGAACGTCGAGTCCTCCCCGAGGAAGCTCTCCTTCGGCGCAAACGCCGTCCCCGTCGAACGCCGCACCGTGAGCCCCACGCTGTTGCTCGTGCCGATGGCCCACGCCAGGAGATCCGCGCGCCGCGGCGCCGCCGTGACGACCGTGTCCGCCGTGACCGTGTCCGTGTCCGCGTCCGCGACGACCGTGTCCGCGGCCGTGTCCGCCACCACCGTGTCCGCGACGACCGTGTCCGCGACGACCGTGTCCGCGACGACCGTGTCCGCGACCACCGCGTCGCCAGCGTCGTCGCCCGCGGCGTCCTCCCCCGCCGCCGAGTCCGCCACGGCCTGCGCGTCCGCGTCCGCGACGTCCGCGACGTCCGCCCCGTCGCCCGTGGCCTGGCTGTCGACCGCCCCCGGCGCGGCGTCGTCGGCGCCGCACGCCGCGACGACGAGGCAGAGGGCCAAGAACCAGCGTGACGTGACCATGACCCCGCCATATCACGCCCGGCGGCCCCCTCCAACGCGCATCGCGCTACCCCGCGCGACCGCGACACCCCCGAAACTTGCGCGTCCCGCCCGCGGCGCGATGATCCCCGGGCCCCCGCGCACCCTGGAGCCCCCATGGCCGACCACGCCCACCTGAAGCCCGTCGACGAGCCCGCCCTCCCCTACCTCGAGCAGCGCCTCACCCGCGCCCTCGACCGCCTCGACACGGCCGATCACCCCGTCGACACCGCGGTCCTCGCCGACGCCGACGGCCTCCTCCTCGCCGCCGCCGGCGACCCGCGCCACCACGTCGCCCTCGCCGCCCTCGCCGTCCACCCGACCGCCGGCTTCGACCGCCTCGGCGCCGCCTACGCCCCGGTCGCCGGCGTCGCCCTCACCCTCGGCTCCGGCCACGTCCTCGAGGTGCGCGACATCGCCCACGACGGCATGCAGCTCGCCACCCTCTCGCGCGCCCCGGTCGACCCGGCCCTACGCGACCGCGTCGCCCGCGAGCTCCGCCTCCTCCTCGCCCGCGCCTGATCACGGCGCGCCGTCAGCGCCAGGGCCCGGGATCCGGCGTCCCGGGCGCCGACACCGAGCGCGCCGGCGTCCACACGACCACCGCCGGCGAGGCCGAGTCGTCGAGCTGGTCGTTGATCTTCGCGCCGACCGCCGTCGCGTCCAGCGACTCCCACCAGTTCTGCGGCGCCACGAACGCCCCCGTCGCCCCCGCCGGCAGCGACACGTGGATCCCCGCTCCCATGAACGCGTTGTCCTGCACGGTGAGGTTCCCGGCCGCCCCCGCGAGCTTCTCGATCGGCCCGCGCGGGTCCGCGATGGCGTTCGTCGTCACCGTCGCCGCCCCCGACGACACGTCGAACGACATCCCGGCGCACCGCACCATCACGTTCCCCGTGATCGTGCAGGCCGTCTCGGGCCGATAGCAGCGCGTCGGCCCCACCGTGTCGACCACCACCGACCCCGTGATCGAGAGCTTCTTCGGCGACGTCGCGCTGTCGTGGATGGACCCGCCGGTCCAGTCGGTGATGTCGACCGTCAGCTCGTAGCCGGTCGCGACCACGTCCCCCTCGTCCGTCCACCCGCCCACCGACAGATCGTTCACGACCGTCGTGCTGCCGCCGCCCCCCTCGCCGACGTTCAGCTTCGCGCCCGTGTCGAGCCAGATCGTGAACCCCGCGCCGTCGACGGTCGCGCCCTTCTTCACGTTGACCTTGGCCCCGACGACGCGGACGTCGTTGTGGAGCACCCAGGTCTCGTCGGACTCGATGGTCGCGTCGGACGAGATCACCGTCGGCGCCGCGATCGTCACCGCCTGCGACGTCGCCCACGCGCTGTTCGCGAGCCCGTCGCTCGCCCGCTGCCGGCAGAGCCACGTCTGCCCGGGCCGCGTGTAGGTCGGCGCCACCACGTCGCCCACGACGATGAGCCCCCACGGCCCGCCGTTCACCGACCACTGCGTCTCGTAGGTGAGCCCGTCGCCGTCCTCGTCCGTGGCGTTCGCCTGCCGGTCGCACTTCAAGGTCGCCGACACGGCCGGCGCGCCCGGCGTCGCGATCACCGTCGGCGCCGCCGGCGCGTGGTTGCCGACCTGCGTCGACGCGCTCGCCGTCGCGCTCGCCCCCCACGGATCCCTCGCGGTCACGCTCACCTCCACGAGCGCGCCGATCGTGAACAGGAGCGCCCCGTTCAGCGACGACCCCGTCCCGACCGGGATCCCCGCGAGCCGCCACTCGTAGCTGAGCGTCACGGCCTCGCCGTCGGGGTCCGACGCGTCCACGACCGCGGTCGCGACCGAGAGGAGCCCGAGCAGCGACGGGGTGATCGACACGCCGTCGATGACCGGCGGCCGGTTCGCGACCACTCGCGACTCGACCCGCGGCGGCCCGACGCGCTCGCCGTCGAACGGCGTCACCTCGCACGTGACCAGCTGCCCGACCGCGACCGGCGCCCCGAGCGTCACGCCCCCCGCGACCGGCGCCCCGTCGACGAGCCACACGCGCAGCGACTGGTCCGCGTCGCCGTCCGGGTCCGAGAACCCCGCCCACGTGCAGGTGATCGCGCTGTCGACGTACAGCGTCGCCGGCGCGAGCGCGACCGACGCGACGCTCGGCGCGGCGTCCGCGATGGTGAGCCCCACGGCCCGCGGCGTCCCCTCGCGCACGCCGTCGAACGGCGTCACGAGGCACGTGACGCGGTCCCCCTTCGCGAACGCGCCCGCGAGCGTCGGCCCGGTCCCGACGGGCTCGTCGTTCACCTGCCACGCGACGGTCGTCGCGTCCACGCCGCCGCTCGGCGCCGCGAAGCCGCTCCAGCTGCAGGTGAGCGTGTCCTGCGCGGTCGGCGAGACCGGGAGCACCGAGGCCCCCGCGATCGTCGGCGCCGCCCGCATGACCACGCCCGCCGCGACCGCCGGCGCCCCCGCGTCCGCGCCGTCCCAGGGCGTCGCCTCGCAGTGGACGACGTCGCCGGGCGCCGCCATGGAGCCGCCCAGCTGCGGCCCCTCCGCGACGAACGCCCCGTTCACGTACCACGCGATCTGCGCGCTCACGGCGTCGCCGTCGGCGTCCGCGAGGTCGCTCGCGAGGCACGTCAGGAACTCCCACGGCAGCGGGTCCGCCGGGTCGATGGTCGCGGCCGCCACGGTCGGCGCGGCGTTCCCGACGACCACCTGCGCCTCGACCGGCACCCCCGCGCGCTCGCCGTCGCTCGGGCGCACCTCGCACACGACGAGGTCCCCGCGGGCCCAGGCGCCCCCCGCGAGCGTCGCCCCCGCCCCCGCCGGCTCGCCGTTCACGCGCCAGGCGATGGCCGACCCGTCCGGGAGCCCGTCGCCCACGACGAGCCCGTCGTAGGCGCACGTGAGCCCTTCCGTCGCGACGGACACCGACGCGGGCGTGATCGCCACCGCCGCGACCGCTGGCAACGGCCGCACCTTCAGGCTCGCGCGCACGGTGTCGCCGAGGTCGGCCCCGTCCCACGGCGTCGCCTCGCAGGTGACCGTGGACCCCGCCGCCGGCGCGAGCGTCAGCGCGCCCACGGCGGCGATGTGAACGCCGTTCACGTACCAGTCGACGATCGTCCGGTCCGGGTCGCCGTCGGCGTCCGCGAAGCCGGTCCAGGCGCACGTGAGGAGGTCGCCCGGGTAGGCGGCGCCGGGGGTGATGGCGGCCGCGGCGAGGGTCGGCGGGGTGTTCGCCACGGTGACGGTCGTGGAGCGCGCCTCGCCCGAGGCGGCGCCGTCGAAGGGGATCCCCTCGCAGGTGATGACGTCGCCCGCCGTCAGCGGCACGCCGAGCACGGCGCCCGCGCCGACGACGTCGCCCGCGCGGCGCCACACGAAGCGCGTCTGGTCCGGCGCCCCCTCGGGGTCCGAGAAGCCGACGGCGGCGCAGGTGAGCGCGTCGCCGACCCGCGGCGTGGCCGGCGTGATGGTGACGCCGAGGAGGCTCGGCGGCGCGTTCACGGGGGGCGGCACGTCGTGCGCGCCGACGATCACCGCGGCGACCGCGCTCGCGCCGTCGTCCACGCCGTCGAAGGGCGTCACGACGCAGGTCACCTCGTCGCCGTCGTCGAAGCCGCCCGCGAGCACGGGCCCCTCCCAGACGACCGCACCGTTCACCGCCCACGCGACGCGCGAGGCGTCGCTCTGGCCGTCGGCGTCGAGAAAGCCGCTCCACGCGCAGGTGAGGACGTCGCCCGCGTCGGGCTCGGCGGGGGTGATCGCCGCGCCCAGGACCGAGGGCGGCGTGTTCGCGACGACGCGCCGCCCGACGAGCGGCGTCCCGGCGAGGTCCCCGTTCCACGGCGTCACCTCGCAGGCGACCTCGTCGCCGGCGCGCACGGCGCCCTCGAGCGCCAGGTCGCCGCTCCGCGGGGCGCCGTTGACGCGCCAGGCCACGACGGAGAGGTCCGCGCGGCCCGCCGGGTCGGCCCAGCCCTCGTGGCGGCAGGTGAAGACGTCGCCCGCGCGGCCGCCGACGGGCTCGACCACGACGCGCGCGACCCGCGGCGGGAGCGCCCCGGCGAGGGCCTCGGCGCGCACGGGGGGCCCCGCGTCCTCGCCGTCGAAGGGGGTGGCGACGCAGGCCACGACGTCGTCCGGGCCGAGGGTCGCCGCGAGGACGGCGCCCTCGCCGGCGTCCGCGCCGTTGACGGACCACGCGAAGCGCGTGGCGTCGGGGTCGCCCTCCGGATCCTCCCAGCCGAGCGCGAGGCAGCGGAGGCCGGCCGGATCGGCGGCGATGGCCGCGCCCTGGAGGCGGGGCGGCGCGTTCCCGACCGTGGCGCTGACGATGACGGCGGGGCCGTCGTCGTCGCCGTCGCTCGGGGTCGCGACGCAGGTGAGGGTCTCGCCGCGCACGCCGGCGATGGGCACGGCCGCCGAGCCGGCGTCGCGCCCGTCCTTGAGCCAGCGGAGGCGCGTGTGGTCGCGGTCGCCGTCGGGGTCGGAGAAGCCGAGCGCGACGCAGCGGACGGCGTCGCCGGTGCAGGGGGCGGCGGGGGCGAGCGTGGCGCCGGCGAGGCGCGGGCGGGCGTTGGGCGGGGGGGCGACGGCGCCGACGTGGCCCGCGGGCGAGGCGGCCGGCGACGCGGGCGCCGCCTGGCTCACCGCGAGGCGGTCCGAGCGGACGACGGAGCGGTCGGCGCGCTGGGTGTCGTCGCCGCCGGCGCACGCGGTGAGGGCGACGGCGAGGGCCGGGGCGAGGAGGCGGAGGGCTCGGGACGGGGCGAGGTGCACGGGAGGCTCACGGGCGGGGCGCGGGGCGGCGCGCGAGGGAGATCGTCAGCGCGAGGAGGGCGAGCGCGAGGAGGGCGAGCGCGAGGTCGGGCGCGGGGCCGCCGGCGCAGCCGCCGCCGCCGTCGACGCGCGCGTCGAGGGTGGCGCTCGAGGTCGACCAGCCGGTCGGCTCGGTGGGCGCGGGCTCGGCGGGCGGGACGCAGTCGAGGCCCTCGTCGACGAGGCCGTCGCAGTCGTCGTCGCGGCCGTCGCAGGTCTCGACGGGGGTCGCGCCGCAGCCGCCGCAGGCGTTGACGGCGCCGAGGCCGTCGGGGCCGGCGCAGGTGCCGGCGAAGGCGAGCTGCTCGCCGCCGCGCAGGGGGACGGGGCGAGCGACGCCGCCGCTGCGGTCGGGGGCGACGGAGAGCGGGGAGTAGCCGGCCATGAGCGCGGCGTCGGCGGGGGGCGCGGCGGCGCCGCCGTAGAGGGCGTCGAGGGCGGGCCAGGAGCCGCCGAGCTCGGTGACGCCGGCTTCGCCGAAGTCGACGAGGCGGAGCGTCGCGGCGAGGCCGGCGGGGGCGTCGGGATCGGGGCTCCAGCCGGCGGCGCTCGAGCCGACGAAGAGGGCCTCGCTGAAGAGGGCGCGGTTCCGGACGACCGCGCTCCCGGCGAGCGCCCCGCCGAAGGCGCCGACGAGGAGGGCGCGCTCGCCGTCGGCGACGAAGTCCTCGGCGGCGAGGCGCTGCTCGTCCCAGATGATGGCGCTCGAGACGAGGCCGCTGCCGACCGGGGGCTGCATGACGAAGAGGGGCTCCTGGCCCCAGGTGCGCTGGCGCGCGAGGGCGAAGAGGGCCTGGTCGAAGACGAGGGCGCTCGAGACGAGGCCGGTGCCCTGGGTCTCGAGGATGACGGCCTTCTTCGCGAGGTCGTGGGCGGCGAGGTAGCCGGGGAGGAGGCCGACGACGGTCGGGGCCTGGTGGGTCGGGCCGAAGGCGCGGACGACGTAGGAGTCGACGAGGCGCGCGGGGTCGACGTACGGGCTCCCGGCCCAGGCGTCGGCGCCGTAGTCGAGGATGATGGCGCTCGAGACGAGGCCGGTGCCGAGGGTGGCGAGGAGCTCGTAGGAGCCGCGGTCGATGCGGGTGGCGGCGTCGGGGCGGAGGGGGCGCCAGTCGCCGGGGAGGACGACCGCGTCGACGGTGACGGCGACGAGGCCCTCGGCGCCGTCGGGGAGGTCGGGGGCGGCGACGGCGACGACGCCGGCGGCGTCGGTGTAGGCGACGGCGCTCCCGAGGACGTCCCCGCCGAACTGGAGGCGCACCTCGCAGGCGGCGCAGGGGGCGGCGTCGCGGTCGGCGATCTCGACGACGGCGACGGCGCGCTCGGCGGGGCCGACGCGCTCGAAGACGACCTGGGCGTTGGCGAAGACGGCGCCGCGGTCGGCGGGGGCGCCGCCGTACCACGCGGTCGCGCCGGGCATGGCGGCGCCGACGTGGACGAGGCCGTGGCCCCAGTCGGGGCTCTCCTCGGCGCCGGCGAGGCGCTGGGCGGTGGCCTGGAGGTGGTCGCGCACGTCGGCCGCGGGGACGCCCGCGTCGCGGAGGAGGGCGACGGCGCCGGCGACCTGGGCGGTGGCGGGGGAGGTGCCGGCGGTGAGGAAGAGGCCGCTCGGGGCGGCGGCGGTGGGGGGGCCCTCGACGAGGATCCCGTCGGGGTGGCCGTCCTGGTCCTCGTCGCGGCCGAGGTCGCCGCCCGGGGCGACGACGTCGAGGGCGTGGCCGCGGTTCGAGTACTCGGCGGTGACGACGCCGAGGGCGCCGTCGTCGGCGCGGGCGAGGCGGGCGGCGCCGACGGCGATGACCTGCGGGAAGTGGGCGGGGTAGCCGACCTGGTCGACGCCGTCGTTGCCGGCGGCGGCGACCATGGTGATGCCGGCGCGGTCGACCTCGGCGACGGCGTCGGCGAGGGCGGGCGAGGGGCGGTAGTCGGGCGGGAAGGTGAGGCTCATGCTGACGACGGCGACGCCGTCGGTGGCGGCGGCGTGGAGGAGGCCGTCGATGAGGGCGGCCTCGCTGCCGACGCGGTCGTGGTCGAGGACCTTGACGGGGACGACGCGGGCGCCGGGGGCGACGCCCCAGAGGGAGCCGGAGCCGGCGATGAGGGAGGCCATCTGGGTGCCGTGGCCGTTGTCGTCGAGGGGGGGTGCCGAGGGGTCGATGAAGTTGGCGCCGGCGGCGAGGTCGAGGCGGGCGAGGGAGGAGACGGGGGAGACGCCGGTGTCGAGGACGGCGACGGCGACGGAGGCGCCGCGGTCGGCGGAGGCGGCCCAGGCGAGCCAGGCGTAGTCGACGTGGTGGTACCACTGCCAGCCGTAGAGGGAGGCGCCGGCGGGGGTGAAGCCGGCCTGCCAGTCGCCGGCGGGGAGCGGGCGGTTGGCGCTGCCGCAGGGGACGCCGGGGTCGCAGGCGGCGCGGACGCGGGCCTCGGGGCGGGCGTCGCGGACGCCCGGGAGGGCGCGGAGGCGCGGGAGCGCGGCGGCGGGGTCGGCGACGCGGAGGACGGCGATGGGGGCGCGGACGCCGCGGTAGACGACGTCGGCGCCGACGGCGCGCGCGGCGAGGTCGGCGGCGGCGGGGGCGCGGGCGGTGAACGTGACGAGGAGGTCGCCGGGCGCCGGGCGCGCGCGGCGGCGGCGGCGCGGCGGCGGCGGCGGCGGCGGCGAGGCGAGGCGAGGGCGAGCAGGCGGGCGCCGAGGACCATGTGGCTGACCTCCACGACGGGCAGACGTTACCGAGGGTGAGTTCGGCCCGGCGCGTGAAAACCTGAGATCACATTCGTAAGCGGCGCGATCGCGCGGGCGGCCGGGCGCGGGCGGCTCACCGGGGGAGGCCGCGGTCGGCGGGGCACCCCGTAGCGCGCGACAGGCGGCCCTCCGAGGCCGGCGCCAGGCGCGGCGCACGTGGCGCTTGACGGCGCCGAGCGCGCGGGGGAATCGTCGCGCCATCCCGTTCCAGAACCTCATCCGCCGAGGGGGACCCCATGTCCGCGACGCTCACCTGCCGCGAGTGCCAGGCCGAGATGGCCTCGACCGATCGCTACTGCCCGTCCTGTGGCCACGACACCGAGCTCGACGGCGACCTCGCCGCGCTCGACCTCAAGGTCCGCCAGGCCCGCGGCTGGATCCTCGCCGTCGGCATCATCTACGCCGTGTCGGCGGTGCTGATGCTGGTCATCATGGGGCGCGACCTCCCGCCGGACGCGCGCAACCTCCTCCTCGTCATCAACCTCGGCCTCTGCGTCATCCACATCGGGCTCTGGCTCTGGGCGAAGACGCAGGCGTTCGCGGCGGCCGTCGTCGCCTTCGTGCTCTTCATCACGGTGCAGGCCGTCGACATCGCGAGCGATCCCACGGCGCTCACGCGCGGGATCTTCATCAAGGTCTTCTTCATCATCGCCCTCGTGAGCGCCATCCGCGCGGGGCTCGAGGCACGCGCCCTCGTGCGGGCGTCGCGCGCGGCGCGGTGACCGCGACCGGACCCGAGCCCGACCGGGCCTCCCCGCCCCCGGCGGAGGCGGCCCCGGTCGCCCCCGCGGCCGCGCTCGTCGCCTCGCTTCCCGAGGAGCCCGCGGCGCCGCGCTGCCCCTATTGCACCGCAGCAATCGCGACCGCCGCGACCTTCTGCGGAGCTTGTGGAAAGCGGATCATCGCCGATCCCGCAGCGCACCATGACACCCCCGCGGACGTCCGCGGCCCGGGGGGCGGCGCGGCGCTCGCGTGGTACTTCCTCACGTTCGCGGCGGTGCTGGTCATCTTCGCGGCGGAGGTGACGGATCCGGACACGCTGCACGGGTTCGACCTCTACCTGCTCGTCGTCGGCCTCGCCGGGGTGGCCATGTACCCGCGCGCGCTGCTGCCGCTCTTCCGCGCGCCGCGCCTGACGCTCCCGGGCGCCGCGGTGACGGCGCTCGCCACGGCGGCCATCTTCGGGGCCATCACGGCGCTCGCGCGCGCCGCGCCGACCTTCTTCGTGGACATGACCGCGCCCTACCGCGAGGCCGGGCGGAGCCTCGCGTACACGCTCTTCGACGTGGGCGTCGTGCCGGCGGTGACGGAGGAGATCATCTTCCGCGGGGTGATCCTCGCCGGCCTCCTGCAGGTCTTCGAGCGGCGGACGGCGGTCGTCACGTCTGCCCTCCTCTTCGCG
Source organism: Deltaproteobacteria bacterium (assembly GCA_020632715.1). GTDB lineage: Bacteria > Myxococcota_A > UBA9042 > PHBI01 > PHBI01 > JACKFA01. The sequence goes on along the minus strand of JACKFA010000001.1, from coordinate 1,366,334 downwards.
ACGGTGCACGTCTCGCCGCTCTCCATGCTCCACCTCGCGCTGCTCGGGCTCATCCTCGGCGAGGTGCGGCTCCGCACGCGGAGCCTGTGGCCGTCGATGCTGCTCCACGCGGCCTACAACGCGGCGGTCGTGCTCTCCGAGTGGTAGCGGCGCCGCGCGGCCCGTCGCGTCGTCGCCCGCCCGGTTGACGCCGCGCCTGCGCGGCCTCACGCTCGCGGAGGTGTCGAACCGCACCCAACGCGGCGCCGCCTCTCCTCCAGCCCGAGGGGGCGGCTTCCGCCTCATGGCGGGCGTCCTGCTCGTCGTGGCCGCGCTCTACCTCGGCAAGACCCTGTTCGTGCCGCTGGTCTTCGCCGGGCTCTTCACGTTCATCCTCTCGCCGGTGGTCGTGTTCCTGCAGCAGCGCGGGGTCGGGCGCGCGCCGTCGGTGCTGCTCGTGGTGCTCGGGGCGCTCGCGGCGGCGGGGTCGGTGGCCTACCTGGTCGCGAGCCAGCTCCTCTCGCTCGCGGCGGAGCTCCCGACGCACCGCGCGGAGATCGAGCAGAAGCTCGCGGACCTGCACGGCATCACGGGCGGCGGCGTGTCGCGCCTCGTCGACATGCTGCAGGAGCTGGTCGCCGCGCAGACGGCGCCGCCCGACGCGCCGCACCCGTTCGTGGTCGTGGCGCAGCCGGCGGAGTCGGGCTTCGAGCAGGTGAAGACGTTCCTCGCGCCGTTCGTGGGCGGGCTCGCGGAGGCGTTCTTCGTGCTGCTGCTCGTGATCTTCATGCTCCTCCGCCGGGAGGACGTCCGGAACCGCGCCATCCGGCTCCTCGGCTACGGCCACCTCACGGGCACGACGCGGGCGGCGATGGACGCGGGCGCGCGCGTCTCGCGCCTCCTGCTCTCGCAGCTCGCGATCAACGCGTGCTTCGGGCTGACGCTCGGCGTCGGCCTCTGGGCGCTCGGGGTGCCGTACGCGTTCCTCTGGGGGTTCTCGGCGGGGGCGCTCCGCTTCGTGCCGTACCTCGGGATCGTCGTGGCGGTGGTGGCGCCGGTGATCTTCTCGATCGCGACGTCGCCCGGGTGGGAGCTGCCGCTCGTGGTGCTCGGCTTCATCATGGTGGTCGAGATCGTCACGGCGAACGCCATCGAGCCGATCCTGTTCAGCAAGAAGACGGGGGTCTCGCCGCTCGCGCTGCTCGTGGCGGCGGCGTTCTGGACGTTCATCTGGGGGCCGATCGGGCTCGTGCTCTCGACGCCGCTGACCATCTGCCTCGTGGTGCTGGGCAACCACGCGCCGCAGTTCGGCTTCCTCGCGGTGCTGCTCGGGGACGAGCCGGCGCTCGAGCCGCACGTGACGTTCTACCAGCGGCTCCTGGCGTCGGACGAGATCGAGGCGCGCGGGGTCGCGAGCGCCTACGCGGCGGAGCACGGGGCGGTCGCGGCGTTCGACATGGTGCTGGTGCCGGCGCTCCGGCGGGTGCGGCGCGACCGGCAGAAGGAGGGGCTCGGGGCGCGGGACGCGGCGTGGATCGCGGACGCGACGCGCCGAGTGGCGGCGGAGCTCGCGCTGGACGCGCCGAGCGGCGAGTCGGTGGCGACCGACGGCGCGCGGCCGCGGATCCTCGCGTGCCCGGCGCACCACGCGGCGGAGGAGGCGGGGCTCGAGATGTTCGCGCGGATCTGCCGCGCGAGCGGCGCGGAGGTCGACGTGCTCCCGCAGCGGACGCTCCCGGCCGCGGTGGAGTCGGCGGTCGAGCGAGGCGGCTACGGCCTCGTGTTCATCGGGATCCTGCCGCCGGGAGGGCTCGCGCAGGCGGAGCACCTCTGCCAGCGCCTCGCGGCGCGCTGGCCGGAGCTCCCGATCGTGGTGGGCCACTGGAAGCGCCCGAAGAGCTACGATCAGCTCCTGGTGAGGCTCCGCGAGGCAGGCGCGACCTACGTGGCGACGACCATCGCCCAGGCGGCGTCGCAGGCGCTCTCGGCGGTGACGCCGGCGGCGGCGGAGCCCGACGCGCAGGGGCCGTAGCGCGGTTCGCGACGACGCTTTTTACCACGGAGACACGGAGACACGGAGGGAGGGCGGAGGGAGAGAAGGAGAGGAAGGGCCTCTGCGCCTCCCTGTCGCGCCCCAGGAGTTATCGAAGGCGTTGAGATGGCTAGGGTTCCAGCCCCTCCTCCCCTCCCTCCCGGACGCACCCGAGGCGCCGATCCGACGGCGAGCTCCATAGCACCACAGACCCCTCCGTGTCTCCGTGTCTCCGTGGTTACCGAGCCAGATCGAAGACTTACCCCAGACCCCGAACCCCGACCCCGACTCAGACCCCGAACCTCAGCGCGCCCCGTCCCCGACCCCGAGCGCGCGAGCGAGCGCGCCGAAGAGCCCCTCGTTCTGCCCGGTCCAGAACCCCCACGCGTGCCCCGCGCCGGGCACGAGCGCGAACGTCACGGCGCCGTGCGGGCGGCCGTCGAGCGCGGCGCGGAGGGCGTCGAGCTGGTCGGGCGGCACGCTCCGGTCGGCCGCCCCGTGCGCCGCGTAGATCGCGACGTCGGCCAGCGCCGCGAGGTGCGCCGGGGTGTCGACGTCCTCGTCGGCCCAGCGCGCCGCGTGCTCGTCGCGCGGCCCGAAGACGGCCGCGTGGATCCTGTACTCGCCCGTCTTCGGCGCGAGCCGGTCGAGGTCGAACGTGCCGGAGAGGCTCCCCGCGAACGCGAAGTCGCCCGGCCAGCGCTCCGCGAGCACGAGCGCGCCGCGCCCGCCCGTCGAGTAGCCGATGACGGCGGTGTGGGCGCGGTCCTGCGCCACCGCGTAGCTCCGGCGCAGCCACGGCAGCACGACCTCCGCCACGAACGGCGCGCCGGGCGCCTTGGCCCAGGTCTTCCGGCTCTCGGGGTAGAGCGCGGCCTCGTAGACGGTCTTCCCCATGGCGGGCACGGCCACGACGAGGCCGTAGCGGTCGGCCCAGCGCCCGAGGTCGCCCTCGTCGCGGTAGAGCTCGGGGCTGTGCCCCCAGCCGTGGAGCGCGATGACGAGCGGGAAGCGCGCGCCCTCGTCGCGCTGCGTGTAGCCGCGCGGCAGGTAGACGAGCACCCGCGTCTCGGCGTGGGCGCCGGCGACCTCGCCCGCGACGGCCTCGGCGGGCTGCCAGCCGTCCGCGGGCGGCGTCGCCACGTCGATGGGCGGGCGCGGGGCGGACACGACGAGGAAGGCGGCGGCGAGCGCGACGAGCAGCATGGGCGGACGCTACCGCGAGCCCCGCCGCGACGCGAGCAGATGGCGCTTGCGTCGACGATCGGCCCCCGCTACCGGTGCCCGTAGTCGACCAAGGAGAACGAGATGATCACGCGCACATCGCGACTTCTGGGGCTCGGGCTCGCCGTCGTCCTCGGCGCGGCCTGCGACGGCGGCGACGACGGCGCGGCGAAGCTCCCGCCGGGCACGCCGACCGAGGCCGAGGTCGCGCAGACGCCCCGCGCGGACGTCCTCGCCGAGCGCCTCGCCCTCCGCTGCCAGGACGCCCTCATCGCCGACGAGGCGCGCTACGCCGCCATCAAGCGCGATCTCGACGCCATCGCCGCGGTCCGCGGCGCGCGCCCGACCGACCACTTCACCGAGGCGCCGCTCTCGCTCTACCTCGACCTCCCGCCGGACGTCGACGCGCGCCTCCTGAGCGGCGGCGATCCCGCGTTCGACGCGCTCAACGACCGGCTCCGCGCGACGGTGCACGACCGCCCGAGCGTCCGCGCGAGCCTCGGCGACGCCGGCCTCGACGTGCTCTTCGTCGGCGAGTACCGCGCCGACGCCGTCTGGGCCCTGTACGCCGCCGTGCTCGGGCTCGACGGCCCGCCGGCGACCTCGGCCATCGTCGGCGACGGCGACACCATCGCCTACGACCTCACCGCCGAGCCGCACCTCTACGTCGTCAGCATCGGATCGGGCGACTGCCCGTCGGGCTGCATGTTCCACACGCAGGAGCTCTGGACCGTCGACGAGCAAGGCGCCGCCTCGCTCGTCGCCGACCTCCCCGGCGGCCGCACCGTCTGCCGGCGCGACGGCCTCGGCGCGTTCCCGCGGCGCTGACCACCGCTGACCACCGCCGAGCCTCGACGCGGCGCCCCGTCGGTGGCACGCTGGAGGTTCTCAGCCCAGGGCGCGCGCGTGGCGCCCTCCCTCGATGGGGAGACCCCGATGCCGCGGATCCTGCTGGTGGACGACGACGACGAGAGCCGCGAAGCCCTCTCGATGCTTCTGCGCCTCCGCGGGTTCGAGGTGGTCGAGGCGCGCGACGGCCAGAGCGGCCTCGACGCCCTCGAGGACGAGGCGCCGCACCTCGTCCTCATGGACATGAACATGCCCGACATCGACGGCTGGGAGGCGACGCGCCGCCTGAAGGCCCTCCCGGGCGGCGCCGCCGTGCCCGTCGTCGGCCTCTCGGCCCACGCCCTCGCGCGCGACCGCGACCGCGCCGTCGCCGCCGGCTGCGTCGCGTTCCACACGAAGCCCGTCGAGATCGAGGAGCTCGTGGAGACCATCGAGGCGCAGCTCGGCGGCTCCTGACGCGTCGCGGCCCGACGCTCAGCGCGTGAGGCGCTGGATCGTCGCCGCGAGCGCCGCGAGCGAGGGCGACGGGTTCCCGCACGGGACGCCCCAGCGGTAGCTCCCGCGCCCCGGCGCCGTCACGGTGATCATCCCCTCGAGCATCGCCGCGCACTCCATCCCGGGCGCCGGCCGGGCGCCGCTGAACGCCGCCTTCCCGACCTGCGCCGTGAGCGCCGTGAGCTCCGTCGTCGAGAGCTTCCCGGCGCGGCCGCCGGCGCGCCAGCTGCCGTCGCGCGCGATGGTGATGGTCCCGGTGCCCGCGAAGCGGCGCCCGCCGAGGTCCTCGCTCATCAGCGTCACGAGGGGCCCGGCCGGCGCGGGCTGCGGCGCGGGCTGCACGACCGGGACCGGCTTCGGCGCGGGCGGCGTCACGACCGGCCGCGGCGTGGGGGCGACCTCCGGCTTCGGCGCCGTCGTGAGCTCCGTCGCGAGCTTCATGAGCGCGGTCACCTCGGCCGGGAGCGGCTCGCCGCAGGGGCTCGTGCCCTCGAAGGCGACGTCGCGCACCCGCACGCGCGTCCGCTGCATGGGGAGCGCGCGACAGCGGACGGTCCCCGGGTCGGGCTTCGCCGGCCACGCGGCGCGCGCGGCGGCGACGGCCGCGTAGAGGCGCCGGCGCGCGGCGAGGTCGAGGTGCCCGCGCCGCGAGCCGGCCGTCCAGTAGCCGTTCTCGAGGATCTCGAGCCGCACGCCGTACCGGGCGCCCTGGGCGCGGAGGGGCTGGGTCGCGATCTGCAGCATCAGGCCCGGCGCGGGCTTCGCCGCGGGCGCGGGCGCGGCGGCGGGCGCGGTCGGCACGCCGCCGAGGACGACGAGGAAGGCGGACGACAGGATGAGCGAGAAGAACATGGCGCGGCTCCTTCGGTTCGGGCGCGTGGCCGGCGGTGGTGCTTTCATTACGGCGCGCAAGCAGCTGGAGCCGTTCACCGCCGGCCTCCTCACCGCCTGCCGTCGTCGTCGATGCTCGGCGCACCTATGGGTGCGCCTCCGCTCTCCTCCTTGGCAGACGGCGAGGATGCTCGACGGCGACCGGGCTCCAGCCACTTGCGCGCCGTAATCCGTCGACGGGCCGGGCCGGCGGTCGATCCGCGCGGCACGAACGTTTTACAAGCCGCGCCCCAGGCCCCGGTGGCCGCTCGCGGCCACCCCGAGCCGCGCCGCCGGAATAGGTGGCGCCCCTCCCGCGCTCCCACGCCCTCGCGGTGAGAGCGGCGTTGACAGCGGGCCGGGGGGCCCCGAGGATCGGCCGCGCGACGGGACGAGAGACGGCGAGAGGGGCATGGAGACCGAGGGAGAGCCGATTGGGACGTGCGTGCGCTGCGGGGCGGTCGGCCCCGTCGGCGAGCCGTGCGGGAACGTCCGCTGCCAGTCGTCGAAGAACTGCTTCCTGCCGGACGAGTACGCGCGCGCCCCGGCGACCGACGCGATGCTCGGGGTCGCCATCGACGGGCGCTACCTCATCCTGTCGCTGCTCGGCGTCGGCGGCTTCGGCCGCGTCTACGTCGCGCGCCACCTCCGGACCGATCAGCTCGTCGCCATCAAGCAGATCGACCGCGCCGACCCCGCGCGCGCCGCCGAGCTCCTCCGCGAGGCGCGCACCCTCGCGCGCCTGAAGCACCCGAACATCGTGCTCCTGCAGGACTACGGCGAGCTCGACGGGCGCCCCTACATGGTCATGGAGCACGTCGACCCGGTCATCGCGCTCGAGGACGCGCTCCGGACCGCGCCGACCGAGGCCGACCGGCTGCGCCTCCTCCGCGGTGTCTTGCGGCAGGCCCTCGACGGCCTCGGCTACGCCCACGCCCTCGGCGTCGTGCACCGCGATCTGAAGCCCGGGAACGTGCTCATCCGGCGCCTCCCGAGCGAGCTGCTCGTGAAGATCGTCGACTTCGGGCTCGCGAAGTGCCTCGACGACGGCCGCACCAACTCGCGCGACGCGGGCACGCCGCTGTACATGGCGCCCGAGCAGATCGGCCGCCGCGCGGTGTCGCCCGCGACCGACCTCTACGCGCTCGGCGCGATGCTCTTCGAGGAGGTCACGGGGCAGGAGCCCTTCGACGGCACGCTCGCCGACGTGCTCGTGCAGAAGGTGACCCCCGGGCACGACCCGCTCGCGCGCGTCCCGGAGGGCGCCCTCGCCCCCGAGATGCGCGAGCTCCTCGCGGCGTCGCTCGCCTACGAGCCGGCGGCGCGCCCGCAGGACACGGACGCCTTCCGCGCCGCGATGGAGCGCGCGTTCAAGGCGCAGATCGCCCTCGTCGAGGCGGGTGGCGGCGCGGTCGCGCGGGCGCCGCGCGCGGTCGGGCTCGGGAGCGCCGACACGGGCGTGCTCGAGGTCCCGGCGCGGATCGACCCGAACGGCGCCACGATGGACGCCCCCGGCGACGCGGCCGGCGGCGGCGTCCTGCGCACGGTGACCGCGAGCGCGGCGGCCGAGGCGCTCGAGGCGATGGCGGCGCGCCCGATCGAGACGGCGCCCGTCGACTCGGCGACGGCGCTCGCGGTGGAGCGGGCGCGCTCCCGCCGCTCCCGACGCCGCGCGCGGCGAGCGACGGCGGGCGCGCGTGGCGGCGCGTCGGGCTCAGGGCGGCCGCGGTGGCGGCGGTGGTGGCGATCGGCGTCGCGGTGGCGTCGGGCGGCGACGACACGCCCACGGTCGACCCGGTGGCGGCGACGCCGGCGAAGCCGAAGGCGCCGAAGCGCGGCGCGTGGTCGGCGGGGGATCCGGTGGTGCTGCCGGGCGAGACGCCGCCCGAGACCGCCCCCGAGGCGGCCCCGGACGCGACGGGCGGCGCGGCGGCGCCCGACGAGCCGGCCGCGGCCTCCGACGCCTGCAAGGACGCCGCGGGGACCTGGCAGCTCACGACCACGGTGACGAGCGCGAAGGACAAGAACGCGGTCGGCGTGACGGGCTTCTACGGGCTCGTCGTGGGCGCGGACTGCAGGTTCGAGCTCGTGAAGACGGGCTCGAGGGGGTCGGTCGTGTCGACCTTCCGCGAGGGCGACGAGCAGCGCGGGAGCGGCGTCCTCACGCCGGCGGGCGGCGGGCGCTGGGCGCTCGACGCGCACATCGCCAACGCCGACCGCGGCTACGACGCGCGCTTCGACCTCGAGCTCGGGAAGGTCCTCTCGGGCACGTGGCGCTACACCGGCGCGAGCTTCGAGAAGACCGGCTACCGCGGCACGGTCGAGGGCACGCGCGCGCGCTGAGCGCCCCCTCTCCGGGCCACGTGAACGCCGTTCACTTCGGCGCGTCGGCGGCGCCGGCCGCGCGCCAGCGGCCCGTGAGCGGCCCGGTCCCGAGCGCCGCGGCGAGCGCCTTCGCGCGGACGAGGAGGCGCGACATCGGCACGCTCGGGTCGCTCAGGAGGACGCTCGCCTGCCCGCCGTCGATGCGCTCGACGACCACCGGGAACGACGTGATGACGCCGTCGAGCACGACGGCGACGTTCTCGTCCACGTGGGCGCCGGTGAAGTCGGCGAAGCGCGCGCGGCCGGCGTCGGTCATCGTGATGACGACCACCGGCTCCCCGTTGGGGCCGACCTCGGACCGGGCGGCGCTGATGTCCCCCGGCCCGATCGCGGGCGGCCCCGCGAGCACGACCGGCACCCAGCGCACGCCCTTCGGGGCGCCGGGGTCGTCGCCCACGGCCTCCTCGCTCACGCCCACGACGGCGCCACCCGGGAGGGGCGGCCGCGCGGCGAGCGCGGCGCGGAGGGCGTCCTCGCTACGCCAGGACGCGGCCGGGTGCATCCCCTGATGGAAGAAGCCCGGGTCGTCGCGCGCGACGCCCGCCTCGCGCTCGGCGTCGGTCGGGAGCACGGGCGCCTGGTCGGCGGCGGCCGCGCGCACCTCGAGCGCGCCGGGAGCGAGCACGGTCGCGAGGTCGGAGAAGGCGGCGCCCTCCGCGGTGAGGATGAGCGTGAACGAGCGCGCGCCGACGTCCTCCGCGCGCGCCGGCAGGTCGAGCGCCTCGAAGCGCGCGACCACGAGGGCGGCGTCCTTGGCGCCGTCGCCGTCGTCGGTGACGACGGGCACGCGCACGGTCGGCTCGTCCTTGCACCCCGCCAGGAGCAGGCCGAGGCCGGTGATGAGCGCGATGGCCGCGAGCGCGCCGCGCGCCCCCCTCACGCCTCCTCCGCCGAGACGGCGTTCGCGACGGCGACGCGCAGGCTCGAGTCCTCGGGCGGCGTGCGCGGGCTGAAGCGGTGCAGCACGTTGCCGTCGCGCCCGACGACGAACTTCTCGAAGTTCCAGCTGATGTCGGGCCCGTCGCCGATGAGGTGGCGGTAGAGCGGGCTCCGGCCGGCGCCGTTGACGTCCTGCTTCGCGAGGAGCGGGAAGTCGACGCCGTACTTGGTGCTGCAGAACGTCGCGATCTCCTCCGGCGTCCCGGGCTCCTGCGCGCCGAACTGGTTGCAGGGCACGCCCACGACGGCGAAGTCGTCGCCGCCGAGCTCCTGCTGGAGCGCCACGAGCCCGGTGTACTGCGGGGTCAGCCCGCATCGCGAGGCGACGTTCACGACGAGGAGGACCTTGTCGTCGAGGAGCCCGGCGGGGACGGGCTCGCCGCTCAAGAGGTGGAGATCGTGCTGGGCGTACCAGGGCTCGCTCATGGTGGCTCCGCGGGCGTTCGGTGGGTGCGGCGCGACGTGCGCCCCTCCGGTCTAACCCATCGCCCCGCCGCGCGCGAGCCGCCCCGTCCGCAATCAGTCGCCGCTGGGCCGCGCGGGCCGCGGGCGTGGCCGCGGCGACGTGAGCGGCGCCAGCTCCGACGCGGCGTACCTCGTGTTCACGGCGATGCCCCACGCGCGCCGGATGTTGGCGTTCGAGTTGGGCCCCGAGTTGCTGATGAAGTCGCGGATCGACCGCGGCACGCTCGTCCAGCGCGTCGGGTCGTCGGGGTGGACGACGAGCGGGTGGAACTCGACGTGGCGCGGGTCCTTCGACGGCGGGAAGCTGATGAGGAGCCCCACGGCCTTCACCATCGTCCGGTAGCGCTCCCACTCCCAGATCGGCCACGCGTCGTACTCGCCCCTCGGATCGTACCAGGGCGCCCCCACGACCTTCGTGCTGTAGCTGTTGAGATCGCACCCGAGGCCGACGAGGTGCCACGTCGAGTACGGGTGGTGCTCGCGGAAGCCGTCGGGGTCCGCCGACCGCGTCGTCGCCCCGTAGAGCTCGAGGTCCTGCTCGTCCGCCCGCGCGACGAGCGTCTCGGTGAGGAGCGTGTAGAACTCGGGGTTGATGTGCCCCGCGGCGAACTGCGTCGACAGGATCCGCTCGGGGTCGAAGGGCTGCAGCACGCGCACGTAGCCGGCCGCCACCCAGCGCGCGATCTCGCGCTTCGTCTCGTCGTCGACGATCCCGTTCACCTCCCCCTCGAACTGCGACGGCACCGACATGGGGCCGCCCCCGCGGGTCTTGCGCGTGTTCAGGGTCGCGTGGATCTGGAAGCGCCGCACGACCCGCTCGAGCCGGTCGTCGAACTCCCCCGTCGCCTCGAAGCTCGCGGGGATGGCGCCCGTGCCCTTGTTGGCGAGGTGCGCCCGGTAGCCGAAGTCCCAGAGGTCGTGCTGGAGGTCGCTCACCCAGTCGAAGAGCGTGTTGTCGTCCTTCGCGCCGCGCTTCAGATCGACGTTGCCGACCTCCGACACCGCCTGGTTCGTGGTCGGATCGACCGCCCAGACCATGTTCGACGCCTTGTGCGCGGGCGCCGGGTCGTCGTTGCGCGCGTCGTAGTAGTGCGGCGGCGGCACGACGACGGTCGTCTCGGCGCCGGTCATGCACATCGCCTGCGGCGTGCACTGCGGGAGGGGCTGCTTGACGAGGCGCGTGTCGACCATGGTCACCCTCGGTACATGCGTTCGATGGGCATCGTGGCGAGGAACTCGACGAAGACCGAGCCCGGATCGACATCCTTGACCTGGATGCGGCCGCTCCCGTCGGTCGTGAGCTCCTGAGGGCCGGTCGGGAGGTGCACGCGGACCTTCAGGTTCGGGACGGGATCGCCCCGGTGGTTCACCACGCGCAGCTTGAACCAGCTCTTCTCGATCTCGCGCTCCTTCGGCTGCTGGTTTCCGACGAAGACGTTCGGGCTCCCGACGACGAGCTCGCCGTCGCCGCCGCAGTGCTTCGTGCCGTCGCCCTTCCGGTGGGCCTTCTTGCCGTTCATGAAGACCGACGGCGCGCCCTCGACGGCCTCCCAGGTGTTCGGCCCGCAGCACGCCGCGTGGATGCCGGGGTCGCCCACGCGCAGCGCCGGGAGCGCGTTGACGAAGACGTTCGGGCTCCCGGACACGCCGGGCCCGGTGACCGCGTGGGGGCAAGCCGGGCAGCCGTGCGCGTCGGCGCCGCAGTGGGCGTTGTCGCTGACGCGGCCTTGCTCGGGCATCCGATCCGCCTCCGTGGCCGTGGAGAGCGGCGCAGATCCCCCCTGCGCCGGAGGTCACCATAGGGTTCACATGGCGGAAGCGCCAGCGCGAAGTCGCGCGGCGCTGTCACCCTGGGGAGCGACGCCGCGAGCGTCCGTCGGGGTGTGGCGTCTCGCCCCACCCAGAACGCCGCACCCACCGGCGAGACGACCGGGCGGTATCGCGACGGCGGCAGGCTCCCCGCCTGCGGCCACAGACCTGGCATCGGAGTTGCTCTGCCCAGCCGCTATCACGCTCCACGGAGGTCACGATGAAGACGCGCTCGACCTGGATCCCCCTCTTGCTCCTCGCGGCCACCCCGCTCGCCGCCGCGTGCTCGGACTCGACGTCCGGCTCGACCGACGGCCAGGGCAAGGTCACGCTGAAGCTCACCGACGCCCCGGGCGACGACATCGCCGCCGCCGTCGTGACCATCAGCGAGGTCTACCTCGTGGGCGACGGCGTCCCGCGCGTGACGCTCATGAACCACACCGTCGTGACCGACCTCGTCTCGCTCCACAACGACACGGAGCTGCTGGTCGGCGACGCCATCGTGCCGAACGGCCGCTACTCGCAGCTCCGCCTCGTCATCACCGGCGCCTACGTCCAGACGACGTCGGGCGACATCTACGCGACGGCCGGCTACGACCAGGTCCCGGCGGGCGCGACCGTCATGGGGAACCTGAAGACGCCGAGCTGGGACACGAGCGGGCTCAAGGTGAAGCTCGGCGCGGGCCAGCTCGCGGTGGCCGGCGACCAGCACGTGCTCGTCGTCGACTTCGACGTCGCCGAGAGCTTCCAGACCGAGACCGGCAACGGCGACTGGGTCATGCACCCGGTCGTGACGGCGACCGAGATCGGCCTCACGGGGACCATCATCGTCGACGTGGGCCTCGCGGCGGGCGTCCTCGCGACGGCCGCGCAGCTCGCGGACGTCGAGGTCGTGCTCGTCGACGCGGGTGGGCACTTCGAGGGCGCGCTCCCGCTCGCGGACGTCGACGGGGACGGGCGCTACGAGGCGTCGTTCTACTTCGTGACGCCGAGCGAGGGGCCGTTCGAGGTGTCGCTGCGCGCGACGAACGACCTCGCCGTGGTCACGGACGCGCCGAGCCAGACGATCGCGCTCGGCTCGGGCTCGGAGGCGTCGGTCGGCTTCACGATCCAGTCGCTGACGCCCTGATCGCCGCGTCGGAGCAGCCTGCCAGGCCGCGCGCCCCGCCGACGTCGCGGCGCGATGTTGACGGGGCGCGGCGACGCGCCTAGGGTCTTCACTTCGGAGGGTCTGCGCCGGTCGGCGACAGACCCTTTTTTTTCGTTTTTCCGGTGGCGCGGTCGCGGCGCGCCGCCGATGAAGGTCGACCCGACACGAGGTGGACGCGATGGCGCTGCAGGCCCCTACGACAGAAGTGGTACAGCGGAAGCCGGTCTCCGGTCAGACCCAGACCGAAGAGACCACGAGCGGCGCGGGCGGCCTCGGCGGCGCCCTCCGCGGGATGTCCTTCGACGAGGGGCAGCAGGCCCTCGCCCCCCCGCCCGGTGACGGCGGCGGGCAGAGCCCGGTCCAGATGCGCGGCGTCGGCGTGCAGATGAAGGGCAAGAAGGGGAAGAAGGGCAAGAAGGGCGGCGGCAACCGCGGCGGCGGGGGCGGCGGCCAGCAGCAGCAGAACAACCAGAACCAGGGCGGCGGCGGCCAGCAGCAGCAGCAGCAGGGCGGCCAGCAGGTGCAGCAGCCGACGGAGTCCGGCTTCCAGAAGGTCGTCCGCAAGCTCGGCGAGGTCGCGACCCTCGACAACGCCTTCGAGGCCATCGGCGGCCTGATGGACACCCTCGCGCCGATCGCCGGGCAGGGCTTCTCGGGCCAGCTCGACGTGAAGATCAAGCCCCCGCTCGGCGGCGGCTTCTACATGAACCTGAACCTCGAGGGCACGGCCAAGCGCAACAGCGAGGACAAGCTCGAGGTCGAGGGCAAGATCGCGGTCGTCGTGGGCGCCGTCGGCCGCGCCTACTTCTTCGACGGCTACGTCGGCGCGCGCGGCGCGCTCGCCGTGAAGGCCACGGGCGACGCCGGCTACGAGTGCATGCGCCTCATGGGCCTCGGCCTCCACAACGTCATCGGCGCGTGGTCGCCGCGCGGGGCGTCCTGGATCTTCGGGCAGGGCTTCGAGGACGACGTCGTCAAGGGCATGAAGTCCGAGGAGCACGGCGACAAGGCCGACTCGCTCGAGTTCCAGGGCGAGGTGGGCGTCGAGGGCGGCATCGGCGGCGGCAACGGCGTCGGCGGGGGCGAGGGCGCCGAGGGCAAGCTCGCGGCGGGCTACCGCAACAAGACGAAGGTCTCGAAGGAGAAGGACACCGACACGAAGTCGAAGACCGAGGTCGAGCACGGCTTCATGACGACGCTCGGGGTCAAGGGGAAGGCCGGCGGCTTCGAGCTCGAGGGCGGCATCGACATCTTCGTGGCGAAGGGCAAGCCCGTCGCGTGGGAGCTGAAGGCGGAGATCGCGGCCGAGTCCGAGAAGCTCGCGGTCGTGACGCAGGTCACGAAGAGCATCGGCGACATCTTCGGGATGGCGCTCGGCACGGCGCGGTCGCTGGCCGGCGTGCAGGAGAAGGCCAAGGGCGGCGAGAAGACGACCTGGGCCGGGATCCGCACGGCCCTCGGCGGGATGAGCATCGTGCCGAAGGTGACGATCGCCGCGGCCATGCACGACAAGGGCAAGAACGCGCCCGTCGGCACGAAGGCGGCGTTCGAGGTCGGCCTCAAGTTCGAGGACAAGACGCTCAAGGAGTTCACCATCGAGGCGCTCCAGAAGTTCGAGCCGCCCGAGGGGATGAAGGAGTCGCTCGGGATGGCGGGCGTGGAGCTCGGCGGGAAGCAGTCGACGTCGCTCGTGAGCGTGAAGAAATGAGCTCGGCCGCGCTCGGCCGCGGGGCGCCTTGCGCTCGCGGCCGGCCGCGGTCAGGATGCGCGAGCGAGCGGTCGGCGCGCCGCGTGACACGCGCCAGAGGATGAGCGACCCATGGCGATGACGAAGTCGTGCCCGATCTGCGGCACGGAGCTCGAGGGCTACGCGGAGACGACCGCCGAGGACGGCGAGACGACGCACGTCTACGAGTGCGAGATCTGCGGGCGCTACGCGATGTCCGACGAGGTGGAGGACCTCGCGGCGCACATGAGCGACGACGTGAAGTGGAACGTCATGGCGCGCCTCGAGACGCGCTCCATCGACAAGGCGCCGGACGGCACGATGGTCCTCGAGCCGTCGGACTTCGACGCGCCGAAGGGCCTCCACTGACGGTCGTGACGCAGCGCGTCATGGGCGGCGCCGGGCGCGTCATAATGCGTCATGGCGCGTCATCGAGCGCGTCATCGAGCGTACGACGCGGCGCGTCATGAGGGCCTTCGTCACCGGCGGCTCGGGCTTCGTCGGGCGCGAGCTCATCGCGTCGCTCGTCGCGGCCGGACACGAGGTCGTGGCGCTCGCCCGCTCCGAGGCGGCCGACGCGGCGGTGGCCGCGGCCGGCGCCACCCCGGCGCGCGGCGACGTGCTCGACGTCGCGAGCCTCGCGCGCGGGATGGCCGGGGCGGACGTGGTCTTCCACGCGGCGGCCTACGTGAAGGAGTGGGGACCGCGCGAGGACTTCGAGCGCGTCAACGTCGGCGGCACGCGGAACGTCCTCGAGGCGTCCCGGAGCGCGGGCGTCCGCCGCGTCGTCCACGTGTCGACGGAGGCGGTCCTCCTCGGGAGCGGCCCCATCCGCGGCGCCGACGAGACGCGCCCGCTGCCGAAGCGCGCGATGGGGCGCTACGGCGGCACGAAGAACGAGGCCGAGCGCGTCGTGCGCGCGGCGAACGACCCAGCCGGAGAGGGCCTCGAGACCGTGGTCATCCGCCCGCGCTTCGTCTGGGGGCGCGGCGACACCTCGCTCCTCCCGCAGCTCGTCGACGCGGCGGAGGCCGGGCGCCTCGCGTGGGTGTCCGGCGGGCGCTACCCGACCTCCACCTGCCACGTGCGGAACCTCGCCGCGGGCGCGCTCCTCGCGGCCGAGCGCGGGCGCCCGGGCGGGGTCTACTTCCTGACGGACGGCGCCCCGGTCGAGTTCCGCGACTTCATCACGCGCTACCTCGCGACGCAGGGGGTGACGCCGCCCGACAAGACCGTCCCGCGCGTCATCGCGAAGCCCGTGTCGGCGCTCGTCGAGGGGCTCTGGGTGCTCTTCCGGCGGAAGACGGCGCCGCCCGTGCACCGGACGCCCGTCTGGCTCATGGGCGAGGAGGTCACGGTGGACGACGGGCTCGCGCGCCGCGAGCTCGGCTACGCGCCCGCGGTCTCGGTGGCCGCGGGCCTCGCGGAGATGACGCCGCCGGCGGGGTGACGGCGCGCGCGGCGCGTGACGAACGGCGCGCGATGGCGTAGAGCGACGGCATGGAAACCGCCGCCACCGAACCGAAGGTCGTCTCCCTCACCCCCGCCGTCTTCCACCTGCCCGAGAAGGTGAACGCCGTCTCGCGCGAGTACGGCCGGAACCCGATCGTCCCGCGCGGCCCGAAGTTCGGCCCGCTGCTCGCGCGCGTCCGGCGCGGGCTCACGGACGCCCTCGGCTGCTCGGACACGCACGAGTCGATCCTCCTCACGGGGACGGGCTCGACCGCGATGGCGGCGGTCCTCGGCTCCTGCCTGCGGCCGGACGAGCGCCTGCTCGTCATCCGGAACGGCGCCTACGGCGACCGGATCCTCGAGTTCGCGCGCACGCTGGGCCAGCCGGTCGTCGACATGGAGCTCCCGTACGGCGTGCGCCCCGACCTCGGCGCGGTCGAGGCGGCGCTCGCGGGCGTCGACGCCGTCGCGATGGTGCACGGCGGCACGTCGACCTGCACGCTGAACCCCATCGCCGAGGTCGGCGCGCTCGCGAGGAAGCACGGGAAGAAGCTCCTCATGGACGGCGTGAGCACGCTCTTCGTGGAGCCGGTCGAGCTCGACGCGTGGGGCGTCGCGGCCGTGATGGGCTCGTGCAACAAGGGGCTCCACGGGCACCCGAACATGACCTGCGCGCTCGTCCGGAAGGACCTCCTCGCGGACATGGAGCGCGTGGCGCCGCGCGCGCCGAACCTCGAGCTCTGGAAGACGTGGCGCGCGCAGGAGGGCGGCGCGCACCCCTACACCATCGACGCGATGAGCGTGCTCCAGGTCGAGGCCGCGCTCGAGGCCCTCGCGGACGAGGGGGGCGTCGCCGGGCGGCACGGGATCTACAACCAGCGCGCGACGCTCCTGCGCGCCGGCTACGAGCAGCTCGGGCTCGAGATCGCGCGCTACGAGGGGCAGCCGCTGCAGGCCATCGGCACGATGCTCCGGATCCCGCCGGGCGCGTCCTACGCGGCGCTCGCGGAGCGGCTCGCCACGCGCGTCGTGCGCGGCCGGGTGTTCGAGATCTACTCGGCGCAGGGCAAGCTCTCGAAGGACTTCTTCCGCCTCTTCCACATGGGCGAATACCCCCTCGAGGCGTACGAGGTCTTCCTCGAGGCGCTTGGAGCCTGCATCGCATAGATGCTTCGGCGTCTTCGGGCGTTCTCGGGCGTCTCGGCGTTCCAGAACCGCTGCGGCGAACCTCCAGGTTCGCCTCGGGTTCTGGAAGCGGCGTTGCTGCGCAACGCCTCGCCGAGCCACTCCGAGAACGCCGCGAAGCCGCTCGAAGCCCTAATGCGATGCAGGCTCTTGGAGACGCGTTGGCCCAGTAGCGAGCAGGCTCCCCTGGATCCGACCGCGCCGCCACGTTGAACCGGGCGCGGGAAGCCGGCATCCTGCTCGACATGCCGCGCTCCTCCGCCTCGCTCGTCGCGCTCGCCGCGCTGCTCGCCGCGCCCGCGCTCGGGGAGGCTCCGGCGCGCGCGCAGCCCTTCGAGGACATCACGAGCGCGTCGGGGCTCACGCTCACGACGACCGCGATCGGGATCAACACCCTCGAGGCGGCCGTGTCGCTCGGCGATCTCGACGGCGACGGCGACGCCGACCTCGTCATGAGCGGCGCGAACCGCCCCCTCGTGCTCTATCTGCGCGGCGCGGACGGCGTCTTCGCGCGCCCGCTCGGCCAGCCGACGACGCCCAACGACGGCGCGACCCCGACCGGGCACCTCCTCTTCGACAAGGACGGCGACGGCGACCTCGACCTCCTCGTCCTGCGCAAGGGCGCCCCCGTGCTCCTCGAGAACGACGGCGCCGCGCGCTTCACGGACGTCACCGCGCGGAGCCTCCCGGGCAGCGGCACCTGGCTCGCGTCGGCCGCCGCCGGCGACCTCGACGGCGACGGCGACCTCGACCTCGTCGTCGTCGGCTACATCGACGTCGTGGCGTTCCCGCTGCACCTCTGCGCGCCGAACCGGATCCTCGCGAACGACGGCCACGGCCGCTTCACCGACGTGACCGAGGCGTGGGGCTTCGACACGCGGATCCCGGGCTGCAGCTTCGTCGCGGGGCTCGTCGACCTCGACGACGACCTCGACCTCGACATCGTCGTCGCCAACGACTTCGGGCAGTTCCTGCCGGGGAGCGAGCTCTGGCGCAACGACGGGCCGACCGCCGACGGCGGCGTCGCGTTCACCGACGTCACGGCCGCGATGGGGCTCGGGACGCCGATCTACGCGATGGGCGTGGCCATCGGCGACGCGGACGCCGACGGGCGCCTCGAGCTCGCCTTCACGAACATCGGCGAGCCGCAGCTCTTCGAGCTCGGCGACGACGGGCGCCTCGCCGACGTGAGCGCCGCGCGCGGCGTCGGGCCGCGCTTCTCGCGCGAGGGCTTCCAGGTCACCTGGGAGGCGGAGCTCGAGGACCTCGACGGCGACGGCTGGCAGGACCTCTTCCTCGCCGGCGGGAACCTGCTCGCGGCGCCGTTCATCGAGAACGCGCTCGAGCAGCCGAACGTGCTCCTGCGCGGGACGGCCGCCGGCGCGTTCGTCGAGGCGCCGCCGTCGCTCCAGGTCGGGACGGCCGCTGGGAGCATGTTCCGCGCGATGGCGCTCCGCGACCTCGACGGCGACGGGCGCACGGACCTCGTCATGGCGCACCTCGACGGGCGGCTCGCCGCGTTCCGGAACGCGGGCACCGGGCCCGCGCCGACGCGCCTCCGGCTCGTGCCGAGCGCGACGGCGCCGGGGGCCGCCGGGGCGCGCGTTACGGCGACGTGCCGCGGGGTCACGCGGGTCGCGCGGGTCACGGCGGGGCGCCACTACGGCGTCGCCGACGAGGGGGCGCTGCGGCTCACGTTCCCGGCGCCGTGCGCGCCGGCGGGGGATCCGGTGGCGCTGACCGTGCGGTGGCCGAGCGGCTACGAGCAGGCGGTGGCGACGACGACGGGCGCGGCGCTCGTCGTGGCCGAGCCGGCGTGGCTCACGGTGGGCGAGGACGTCGTCACGGCCGACTTCCGCGGGGCGGCGGTCGCCCCGGACGAGGTCGTCGTCGCGGGGATCGGCGTGGCGGTGGGCCCGACGGTCGAGGTCGAGGCCGGGCGCTGGCAGGCGACGCTCGCGGCGACCCCGGGGGCGGCGACGCGGCGGCTCGACCTGTGGGCGGACGGCGCGCTCCTCGGCGCGCACCCGCGGCCGGGGCCGGCGAGCGAGGCGCCGCCGCGCTTCTCGCTCACGACGTACCCGCAGGCGCTCGTGGCGCGCCGGACCTACGAGGCGACGGCGCGCGTGCGGGACGCGGCGGGCGCGGAGGTCGGCGAGGGGCACGCGGTGTCGCTCTGGCTCGACGGCGTGGAGCACCCGCTCACGCGCGCGGCGAGCGGGTGGCGGGCGACGCTCGTGGCGCCGGACGCGGCGACGGTGATGACCGCGACGCTGACGCTCGACGGGGAGACCGCGCCGGAGACGGTGATGGTGCCGGTGGCGCCGCCGTTCTCGCCGGAGCGCTCGGTGGTGTCGTTCCAGGACGCGGCGGTCGCGGAGAGCGAGGTGCCGTACCACACGGTCTGGGTGCGGGCGAGCCTGCTCGACGACAACGGGGCGTCGTTCGGGGCGCGCGAGGAGGACGTACGGCTCGTGCGCGCGGGCGGCGAGCGGCTCGAGCCGGACCAGATCTACGTGAGCGCGCCGGTCGTGAGCGCGCACTGGGAGCACGCGCGGCTCGAGGACGGCGAGGTCGTGCAGCTCGAGATCGCCGGCGAGGCGGCCGGGGAGCCGGAGACGGTGCGGCACCTGCCGGACGGGTCGTCGCCGGCGGGGCTCGTGAGCGGGGCGCGGTCGTGGTGCGCGTTCTCGGAGCGGCAGCTGTGGGCGGACGGCCAGGACGTGGCGACCGCGCTCGTGTTCCTGAAGGACGCGGGCGGGCAGAACGCGCCGTCGGTGGCGGCGCAGACGACGTACGCGTACGAGGGCGGGCTCGCGCCGGGGCCGCAGGGGCTGACCGGGACGTCCGGGCAGCCGCGGGTGTCGGTGCGCGCGGGGTCGACGCCGGGGATCGGGCGCCTGGTGGCGCGCATCGCGGGCGGGCCGGAGGTCGCGTGCGAGATCCCGCAGGTGGCGCCACCGCCGCTCCTCGCGCCGAGCGTGGCGCAGAGCGAGGTGCGGGTCGCGACGGCGTCGCTGCCGCTCAGGGTGGGCGTGCCGGTGACGGTGACGGTGGTACCGCGCTCGGCGGGCGGGCGGGCGGTCGGGAGCGGGCTCGCGCTGACGGCGACGGCGACGGGCGGCTTCCTCTCCGGGAACCCGGCGTATCAGGGCATGGGCCGCTACACGGTGGGCTTCCTGCCGGACGGGAGCGCGGCGCCGAGCGTGACGGTGACGTCGGCGGCGCCGGCGTTCTCGCTGTCGCAGACGTTCCCGCTCGCGGACGTCGGCGGGGGCGACGCGAGCGAGGGCGACGTCGCGGACGCCGGCGCGGGCGACGCCGACGTGGTGGACGGGGGCGCGGACGCCGTGGACGCCGAGGTCGTCGACGCGGAGGTGGTCGAGGACGTCGAGGACGTCGAGGTCGACGAGGTGCTCGAGGACGTGGGGCCGCTGCCGGACGCGGACGCCGACCCCGACCCCGACCCCGACGCCGACGCCGACCCCGACGCCGACCCCGACCCCGACGCGGACGCCGCTCCCGACACGGACACGGACGCCGACGCCGACGCCGACGCCGACGCCGCTCCCGACACCGCCCCGGACACGGCCGCCGACACCGCCCCGGCCCCCGACACCGC
Organism: Deltaproteobacteria bacterium; assembly: GCA_020632715.1. GTDB lineage: Bacteria > Myxococcota_A > UBA9042 > PHBI01 > PHBI01 > JACKFA01. The sequence continues at coordinate 1,346,152 of JACKFA010000001.1, read as the reverse complement.
CACCGCCCCGGACACGGGCCCTGCCACGGACACCGCGCCCGACGCCGTCGCCGACGCCGCCCCGGACGTCGACCCGCGCGACGACGTGCGCACCGACGGCTGCGCCGGCGGCGACGCCGCTCCCACCTCGCTCCTCGCCCTGCTCGCGGCCCTGCTCCTGCTCGCGCGCCGCCGCTACAGGAGCCCCGGGTTCATGAGGCCGCTCGGGTTGTAGCGGGCGTGGAGCTCGCGCCACGGGGCGAGCGCCGGGCCGACCTGCCGCTCGAGATCGACGTCCTCGGCCGCCTCGACCCCGACGAGGTAGAGCTTGCCGCCCTCGTCGTAGGTCCAGCGCGCGATGTCCTTCACCCCCGGCATCACGCGCGGGAGCGCCGCCGCCGGCACCTCGGGCCGGATCGGCACCACGAGCGCCGACGACCCCGCGAGCAGCGGCGCGAGCGGCGCGTGCGGCCAGCGCGCCCCCGGCCCCGTCCCCATCACCGCCGAGCCGAGCGGCAGGTAGGGCGCGAGGCCCGCCGCCAGCACGCGCTCGCGCAGCGCCTCGAGCCGCGCGGCGCCGCCGGCCGGGTCGGCCGGCTCCCACGGGATCACGACCTCGAGGGCCGGGCACGGCGCCTCCCAGTGGCGGTTCGGCCCCTCGGTGCCCGCCTCGGCGTAGTCCACGCGGGTCTCGGCGCCGAGGCGCCCGAGGAGCGGCGGCAGGCGCGGCGCCCCCGCGCCGAACGCGCCCACGGCGCCGCGGACGCGCCCTCGCGCCCAGGCGATCCGCGCGCGCACGATCTCCGCGCCGGCCGACGTCGCGAACGACGCGAGATCGTGCAGGAAGTGGTCGAGCCGCTCCCACACGACGCCGCGCGCGCGCAGATCGTCGCTCCGCGTGACCGTCGCGAGGCGCGCCGCCGCGATGATCCCGAGCTGCCCGCGCCCCGCGAGGCTGAAGTCGAAGAGCGGGTCGCCCTCGCGCACCTCGCGCCGCGCGCCGTCGAGGGTCACGACCTCGAGCGCGCGCACCATCGTCACCTGCGGCCCCTTCTGGTGGCTCGCGTCGCCGAAGCCGCCGACGGCGAGCGTGCCGCCGACCGTCGTGTGCCAGTTCGACGTGAGGACCGCCGGGGCGCGCGACAGCGGGCGCAGCGCGTCGCAGAGCTCGGCCCAGGTGGCGCCGGCCTCGACCACGACGTCATCGTCGCCCGGCGACGGGGCCCCGATCGCGGCGAGGCCGCGCAGATCGAGCACCACGCCGCCGTCGACGAGCGCCTGCCCGCCGGAGCCGTGGGCCGTCCCGCGCGCGACGAACGGCACCTGCTGCGCCCCGAGGAAGGCGACGCAGCGGGCGAGCTCGTCGCGGTCGCGCGGGGTGGCGACGGCCACGGGCACGCGGGTCACGATCTTCCCGAAGTCGTGGGCCGGGCTCCCGGGGAAGCCGGCGGCGACGGCGTCCGCGCGGGGCGGGGCGAGCGGCAGATCGGCGGCGGCGGCGGCCGCGAGGAGGTCGCGCGGATCGACGGGCGGGGACATGCCGTGACGATACGGGCGCGGGCGGCCGCGCACAACGCCCGTCAGGTCCGGGCGTCGCGCGACGCTCGCGAGGGTGCTAGGGTCTGGGCGTAGCCCACGCCAAGGAGAGAGCCCATGCCCGCTCAAGAGGCGCTCGAGATCGGCCTCGTCGAGATCCGGACCCGCGACCTGCAGCGCGCCCGCGAGTACTACGAGGCCGTGTTCGGCTGGACCGGGACCCCCGTCGGCGACGGCAGCTACGCCTTCCTCGACACCGGGAAGCAGCCCATCGCGGCGCTCTACGAGATCGGCAACCGCGACATCCCGGTGGGGGTCACGCCCTACCTGCTCGCGCCCGAGATCGACGACGTCCTCGCCGACGTCGCGAAGGTCGGCGGCGAGGTGCTCGCCCCGAAGAGCGAGTGGGGCGCGATGGGCTTCTGGGCCAACACGCAGGACCCGTGGGGCAACGGCGTGGCGCTCCTGCAGCCGCGGAGCGCGTGGTCGCCGAGCTACCGCGCGGCGCCGCGGCACCCGATCGTGTGGGCCGAGCTGCGCGCGCCCGATCTGCAGGCGGCCGTGCGCTACTACAAGCGCGTCGCCGGCTGGTCCTTCCAGGTGAAGCCGGGGGTCGATCACTTCGCGTTCCGCTCGGCCGGGAGCCACCCGGTGGGCGTGGGCCTCGTGGGCGGCGCGCGCGCCGACCTCCTCGGGCAGCTCACGATGTACGCCCGCGTCGACGATCTCACGGAGGTCGGCGAGCGCGTGGGGCGCGCGGGCGGGAGCCTGAGCCAGCACTCGAAGACCGCCCCCGAGACGGGGCGGATCCGCATCGCCTACGACCCGGACGGGAACGCGATGGGCCTCTTCGAGGACGGCCCGCGTGGGGCGTGACTTCCGCCGGCTCCTCCAGGGCGTCCCCTGCTGGAACCGGCGCACCCAGGCCATCTACGAGCAGCACGGCGTGCCGCTCCACGACGTCGTGCTCCAGAGCCGCGCCGAGCTCGCCCTCCTCTGCGAGCTCATCGAGCGCGAGGGCGTGCGCTCCTACCTCGAGATCGGGGTCTGGACCGGCCGCCTCGTGACCGCGCTCCACGAGCTCTTCGACTTCGATCGCGTCGCCGCCGCGGACATCGGCGTCGTCGAGTCCCTCGGGCTCCCGCTGCGCCTCCCGTTCGGCGTGGACTTCTTCCACGGCGACAGCCACAGCGCCGCCTTCGTCGCGTGGCGCCGCGCCCTCGGCCCCGTCGATCTCGTGCTGATCGACGGCGACCACCGCTACGACGCCGTCCGCGCCGACTGGGAGCTCGCCCGCCGCTCCCCGTGCCGCCTCATCGCCTTCCACGACATCGTCGGCGACGACCCCGGGAGCGCCGGCGTGCGCCGCCTCTGGCGCGAGCTCGAGGGCGACAAGATCGAGCTCGTCGCCCCGAACGACGAGCTCGGGCAGCGCGAGAGCACGATGGGCATCGGCGTCGTGCGCGGGCCGTTCCCGCGCCCCGGCGACCTCGAGGCCGACTGGCCGGGCTGACCGCTCAGGCCGCCCAGACCTCGGCGAGCGCGGCGGCGCGGGCGGCGACGATCTCGGCCGCGTCGGGCTCGACCTGGGCCGCGGCGACGGGCGCCCAGGCGGCGGCCGCGTCGCGCGCCGCGGGGCTGCGGAGCGCGCTCAGGGCGCGGTCGAGCGCCGCGTCGCTCCCGTCGGGGAGCGCGACGCCCACGCCGCGCGAGGCGAGGACGTGGGCGTTCCAGCGGTGCTCGAGGTGGCGCGGCAGGAGGAGCTGCGGGCGCGCGGCGAAGACGGCCGCCTCGGCGGTGCCGACGCCGCCGTGGTGGACGACGACGTCGGCCGCGGCGAGGGCGGCGTCGAGGTCGACGAGCCCGCGCTCGAGGACCACCCCGGCGCGCTCGCAGGCGTCGCGGGCGGCCGCCGGGAGCCCCTCGCGAACGACGGCGCGGACGGGTCCGCGGCGCGCGAGGGCGGCGAGGAGCGAGGCGGCCCGCGGGTCGTCGCCCGCGAGATAGGCGAAGACCGCCTCTCCGCCGAGGGGCGCGGGATCGGGCGGGAGCGGGCGCACCGGGCCGAGCGCGGGCGCCGCTCGGACGGGGTGGTAGGGGTCGAAGTCGGGGAGCACGGTGACGAAGCGCGCGCCGACGTCCCAGAGGGCTGGGAGCCGCAGGAGCGTGGGGGCGCCGCGCGCGGCGAGGACCGCGTTCACGACGGCGAGCACGCGGCCCTCGTCGTAGCTCCCGGCGGCGCCGTCGTGGAGCGCGGGGAAGCGCGGGAGCGCGGGCTCGGGGGTCGTGAAGCCGAGGCCGAGCGCGACGACGGGGGCGCGGCCGCGGGCGGCGGCGAGGAGCGCCGGCGCGTGATCGGCGACGACGACGGCGGGGCGCGCGAGCTCGAGGAGGGCGTCCCAGCTGCCGGTGAGGGCGTCGAGGACGGCGCGATCGCCGAAGCCGGCGGCGCCGAGGACGTCCGCGAAGGTGGTGGTCTGCAGATCGGCGGGGAGCGCGGCCCCGGGCGGGACGTAGACGGGCGCCGGGACGACGCGGGCGGCGGGGCCGACGACGGCGCGGGCGAGGACGGGGTCCGGCAGCGCGAAGAGGCAGCGATAGCCGCGGTCCTCGAGGGCGCGACCGACGGCGCCGAGGAGCCCGGCGTGCCAGAGCCCCATGCCGAGCTCCTGCGCGAGGAGCGCGATCGGGGCTCCCGCGGCGGGGTTCACCGCGGCGGGCCGGTGCGGTGGAGCGCGCGGTACTCCTCGAGCTGGGCGCGCGACTCCTCGACGAGATGGGCGGTCTCGCGATCCGGAGGGAGATCCGCGACGTCCGCGGCGTCGGCGATGCCGGCGAGCTCGTGGTAGATCTCGGCCATCCCGAGCTTGGTCGCGAGCATCAGATCGACGAGGACGGGCACGTCGACCTTGCCGTCGACGACGTCGCCGAGGCGCTCGACGGCGCTGGTCAGGAGCTGGAAGGCCGCGAGCCCCGAGGCGAAGCGGGCCTGCTCCTGCGAGAGCCGATCGGCCACGATCACGCCGGCGCCGGAGGGGGTCAGACCGAGCGAGCGATATTTCGCCACGGCGTCGCGATAGACCTCCCGACAGCGAGCGCCGACGGCGCCGAGCCTGCCCATCACATCGGCCCAGACGGCTTCCTCGAAGGCGAGCTCGGCGCGACTCGTCGACTGGTCCATGGCTTGACTCTCCAGTTTATGTTGAGTATTCCAACTCATATCCGGGTGGGGGTCCCTCTTACTAGCACTGGTGCGACACCATGGCCACAGACACGTCCACGGTGAGTCCGGCCGTTCAACGGCGTTCGGAAGAGTCCCCCTCGTCGACCTCGTCGTCTTCGGGCGGCGGGAGTGAAGGCGGTCGCTACGCGACCCCGGGGGTCTCGCGCGACTTCCTCGCGGGCGCGTCCTACGACGCGGCCGCCTCGAGCCTCGCGCCGGACGGTGGTGCCGGGCTCAAGTACGAGCGGAGCCTGACGCCGGCGCCGGTACAGATGGAGAAGACGGAGGGCTCGACGCCGCCCGCCGCGCCGCCGGGCCCGCCGCCCGTGCCGGCCGGCATCGGGCAGACGGTCGTGCCGGGCGCGCCGCCGCCGACGGTCCTGGGTAGGCCTACCTACGACGTCGAGGGCAAGGGCGCCTACGGCTACGAGAAGCACACCGAGGACGCGAAGGACGGTTCCTACAAGAAGGGGGACTACAAGACCGACGCGTCCGGCAACAAGGTGCTCGGGGGCACCTACGGCAACGTCGTCGGGACCGGCGTCGGCTTCGGTGACCGCAAGGCGGACACGAAGCAGCTGAAGGACGCGAAGGACCCGTCGAAGGGCTACGAGGACGCGAAGTCGAAGAAGGTCTCGCTCTCCGACATCACGGGGATCCCAGAGCCGGATCTGAAGAAGATCCCGAGCCTCGCGAAGGCCGAGGTGACCGGCGCGTACGGCACCTACGCCGGCTACGACGTGAAGGCCGGGAGCGCCAGCGAGGTGAAGAGCGGCTGGGACGTCGGGCTCGATCTGAAGAAGACCGAGACGTCGAAGCTCTCGCTCGAGAAGCTCGCGAAGCTCGAGGGCCCGAGCGCCCAGGGGGCGATCGGGGCGCGGGCGGACGCCTACGCCGGCATCAAGGGCAAGACCGAGGGCGCGTACGGCTCGGCCGAGGCCGGGGCGAAGGCGAACGCGTACGGCTACATCGGCGCGTCCGGGAAGGCCGGCATCAACCAGGACGGCGCGTCGGCGTCGGGGGCCGCGGGGCTCGGCATCGGGGTCGGCGTCTCGGCCGACGCGGACGTGAAGAGCGCCGGGCTCAAGGTCGACGGCGTGACCGACCCGCTGACGGTCGGCGCGGGGGTGCACGGCGAGGCGAACGCGTGGGCGAAGGCCGGCGTGGGCGGCGGCGCGTACCTCACGAAGGACAAGGTCGGGCTCGTCGGTCAGGCGGGCATCGGCGCGGTCGCGGAGGCGAAGGCGGACATCCACGGGCACGTGGGGCCGGTCTCCGGGACGTACGGGGTCGGCGTGCTCGCCGGCGCCGGCGCGGGGATCGAGGGCGGCATCCTCTGGGAGGACGGCAAGCTCGTGATCGGCGCGCGGGCCTACGCGGCGCTCGGCTACGGCGTGTCGACGGGCGGCAAGATCGTCATCGACCTGAAGCAGAGCTACGAGCTGGGCGCGGCGCTCCTGAAAAAGGCGCGCGACATCGGCATCGAGGGGGCGAAGCGGGCGTACGCGGCGGCGGACGCCGACAACGACGGCAAGCTCTCGCTGAACGACGCGGCGACGCACGGCGCGAACGCGATGAAGTCGGGTGCGGAGACCGTCGCGGGCGGGATCCGCGGCGGCATCAAGATGCTCGACGGCGACGGCGACGGGAAGTTCGACCTCCGGAAGGACATGGGGGCGCACCTCGACGCGGCCGGGAAGGCGGTGTCGGAGGCCGGGAAGTCGGCCTACAAGCGCGGCGAGGAGCTCGTCGACGGCGCCGTGAAGATGGGCAAGGAGATGCTGAAGTCGGCGCACGACGCGGTGGACGTCGACGGCGACGGGAAGCTCTCGCTCGCGGACGCGGGGGCGGCGTACGACAAGGCCGTGAAGGCGGTCGACGCGAGCATCGACGCGGCGACGAAGCGCGCGGGGCAGGCCTACGACGACGCGATGGCGTGGGGCAAGGACCGCCTCGACGACGTGAAGAAGGCCGCGGAGGCCGCCCACAAGATGGCGGACCGGAGCGGTGACGGGAAGCTCGGCATCGACGACGCGGTCATCGCCGGGAAGGAGCTCGCGGCGGCGGGCGGCAAGATGGTCGACCGCGGCTACAACGCGGCGAAGGACGCCTACAAGGCCGGCTCGGAGATGGTCGGCGCGGGCGTGAAGCGCGCGGGCGAGATGTACGACGCCGGCGCGAAGCGCGCGGGCGAGATGTACGACTCCGGGAAGAAGGCGGTCGGCGCGGCGATCGACTCGGCGCACAAGACGCTCGATCGGGATGGCGACGGCAAGCTCGGCATCGGCGACGCGATCGCGGGCGCGCAGCAGGCGGGCACGGCCATCCAGGAGACGGCGAAGGCGGCGCAGAAGACGATCGAGGAGGGCTACGACCGCGCGGTGAAGGCGGCGGACGCGGCCCGGAAGGCGGTCTTCGACGCGGCGGACGTGAACAAGGACGGCAAGGTCGACGCGGCGGACGCGAAGATGGCGGCGCAGCAGGCTGCGGCGGCGGCGGAGCGGGCGCGGCAGCGCGCGGCGGCGTGGGCGGCCGAGCAGAAGCGGCGGGCGTCGGCGGCGCTCGAGGCGGCGCGGAAGCAGGCGAGCGAGATCGCGAAGACGGCGCACAAGGCGCTCGACCGGACGGGCGACGGCAAGCTCGGCATGGACGACGTGAGGGCGGGCGCGAGCGAGGCGTACGCGGCGGCGCAGAAGCAGTACCAGTCGACGCGGAAGCAGGTCGTGGAGACGGCGACGGCGGCGTACAAGTCGGCGCGCGAGGGCATCTCGACGGCGGCGACGACGCTGTCGAACGGCTACACCTCGGCCCGCGAGACCGTCGGCAGCGCGATGAACGACGCCCGCGAGTTCTTCGGCGAGCCGCCCTGGTAGCCTGATCGAGGATGGACTCGAGTCGCCCGTGAACGCCGTTCACGGGCGACCCCGAGCCACCGCGCGAGACCCGGGAGCGGCGGCGCCTGGGCCCTCGGCCGGCTTCGCGGCGGGCTCGCGGGTGCCCGGCGCAGTACGTGACCACGTGGAACGTGACCACGGAGACACGGATGGTCCTGGGCGGCGAGTAGTCCGCCGTGCCGCTCGCGGTCCCGTGCGCGTCTCCACGGAGGAGGAGGGGAGGCGGGCCCCGAGGCCCCTGAGCCCCTCCGTGCCCTCCTCTCGAGCCCCGCGCGCCCCGAAGAGCGTGCGCGGGAGGCGGTCCCCCGAGAACCACTGAACCCTCCGTGCCTCCGCGCCTCCGTGGTCCGCGCCCGAGCCAGCGAAGAGCGTCGTCGGCCACCCGACTGACTCCCTTCCCGCCTTCCCTCCCGAAGCAGCGAAGGTCGCAGACGACGGCCCGAGAACGCGCGCCCTCCCGAGCCCCCTCCGTGTCTCCTATGGGTCCTTCCTCGTCAAGAGGAACGGTCGTCTATTTTTGTCTTAAGACTCAGTCGGTTATGGCCGTGAGCTGGTCGGCGCGTGGGGTGTGATTGAGCGAGCTCATCACCGCCTCCTATCCGTGCACCCTGAAGGGTGACACCACGAGAACTCTTCGCGCGAACGCTGTTGGCGCCGAACCGGGGGAAGCGCACCTTCTCTGATAACGGTCCGAGGACCCAGACACGGATCGTGCGGCTTCCACCAGCTCGACCACGACCGAACGAGCCGGTCGTGTTCAGGCGGAAGCGGCCCGGAAGCGCGCTCCCTCAGGGGCAATGTCTTGAGTCACGTACCTCCACAGAGCGATGAGCAGCTTTCGAGCGACGCCCACGATCGTCTTCCGCCGCGTCCTGGCCGTGCCATCCTGTCGCGAGCGGAACCACAACGTGATCGTGCTCTCCGGTTGGAGTCTCACCCAGTTCCAGGCGATCTCTATCATCAAGGTTCGGACCCGCTTGTTGCCGGCCTTCGAGATGCCCTGCTCGATGTCCGTGCTCGTGCCGGTCACATGCGGGGTTCCGGTCAACCCCGCCGCCGCACCGACCTCGCCACGATTCTGGAAGTCCCGCCAGAGGAACTCACGCGGCAACGTCATCGCCGTCACCGGACCGATCCCGACCAGCTCACCGAGCTTGGCTCCCTGCACGTCGACCTTCGTCTTCGCAGCCTCGACCGCGCGCTTGAGGTCCTTCTGAATCTCCGCGATCTGGTGTTCGACCAGCTCCATGCGCTCCAACTCCCGCAGGATCTCAGCCTGAAGGTTCTTCCCCAGCGGCTCCCCGGTCGGCGTCCGAGCATCCTTCAGCATACTCACGAAGTGCTCGCCGAACGGCAGCGCAATGCCGTGCAGCGCGAGCAGGCTGTTGATGCGAGTACAGTGCTGTGTCCGCTCATGGACGAGACGATCGTACTCGCGCGAGGGACGGCGCTGGTCCTCGACCTCCTCCGACGGCACGCGGATGACCTGGAACACGTCACGGTCTGTCATGTACGATCGCAGCTTCCTCAGCAGCATCCGCGCGTCGAGCCGATCCGTCTTTGCGCGCTTCTTGCGCGCGTTGACCTCGATGCTCGCCGGGTCGACGATCAGACACGTGATCCCGCACCTCATCAGCGCGCGGTAGACGGAGAAGCCTTCCCGCCCGGCCTCGTGACACACCACCACTGGGCTATGGGAACCGAGGCCGAACCTCTGGCGCAACTCGTCCACCCAGGCACACAGCGCTTCCAGATCGAACGCCGCGACGGAAGTCTCCGACACCTTCTGACTGCTCGAGGAACGCGTCGTCGCGGCGAGCTTCCACTCCACCGAACCGAGATCCCCGCCGATGTACAGCGTGTTCGGGTTCGCGCTAAGCATGTCCACGGTCTTCTCGTCCATCAGGGAACCTCCGCTCGGTTGAAGTTGAGCCCGTAGGCTACCTCCTGGGCGGGAAGGCCCTCATAGTTTCTCCGTGTCTCCGTGGTCACGTTCCACGAGGTCACGAGCCACGCCGAGCGCGGAGCACGGAGCACGGAGCACGGAGCAACGAGCCCGCCCCGCGCTACCCGCCCGCGAGCGTCAGCGCCACCTGCGCGAGCGCGCGCTGCGGCAGCCGGTCGAGGAACGACCCCTCCCCGCCCGGGTCGCGCTCGAGCACCTCGCGCGTGGTCGCCACGACGTAGCGCGGCGCGGCCGGCACGATCTTGCCGCTCGTGTGCGCGAGCCCCTGCGGCTCCGCGAGCCCGATCGCCCCGACCCACGGCGACACGCCGAGGAAGCGCGCCAGCGCCCGCACCGCCGACGCCGTCGGCAGCGGCGCCCCCTCGACGAAGATGAGCGCGTCCGCCTCGGTCGCCGCGAGCACCGGACCCCACGCCTCCCGCGGCGAGCGCGCCGACGGGACCCGGATCGCCCTGAGGCGCCTGTCGTCCGGCAGCTGACCGGGCGACAGGTAGATGGCGCTGGCCACCACGAGGTCCGCGCGGTCCCCCACCACGTCGAGCAAGCGCGGCACGGCCTCGAGGTCCCGCGGCTGCGCCACCGTGTGCACCACCGCCGGCCGCGCGAGCCGCGCCGCCCGCGCCGCCATCGCCTCCGGATCGAGCCCCTGGATCGCGCCCACGATCCCGCGCATCCGCGCCACCGTGTTCACCGCCACGAAGAGGCCGTCCACCCGCGCCGCGTCCTCCGCGAGCAGCGCCTCCCGCCGCCCCGGCTCCGCCGCGACCCGCGCCGCGAGCCCGTCGAGCGCGGCCCCGAGCGCCTGCCGCCGCGCCTCGTGCGCGTCGTGCTCGTGCAGGAGCCCCGCCATGCACTGCCACGCGAACGCCTCGGTCGGCTCGTCCGCGCCGGCCAGGATCGGGAACGTCGCCCCCCCGTGCTTCCGCGAGAAGCGCACCCACTCGTGCCCGAACCACTCCGCGTGCCGCTCCCACCCAGCCAGCGTCAGCGCGTGGTCGTGGTCGCACCCGATCCCGTCGTCGTACACGAGCGGCACCCCCGCCCGCGCGAGCCGGTACCCGAGCTCCACGTCCTCCCAGACCGCCCGCGGGAACCCCTCGTCGAACCCGCCCGCCTCGCGCACCGCCGCCGCCGTGGCGCTCAGGTTGCCCGTCCAGAACGCCCAGAACGGCTGCCCCTCCCCCGGCGTGAGCCGCGGGTACGGGAAGAGCACCCCCGCCCGCTCCGCCACCTCCACGAGCGGCGTCCGGTGCCGCGGCAGGAAGTCGAAGCGCCCGAGCACCGCGCGCGCCCCGCCGCCGCCTTCGTGGTGGGCGAGGTGCCGCGCGAGCGCGTCGTCCGCGAGCGCCCCGTCGGCGTTCACGAACACCAGCACCCGCCCCCGCGCCCGCCGGAGCGCCATGTTCCGCGCCGCCGCCGGCCCCGCGTGCCGCTGCCGGATGAGCTGTGTCCCCGCCGGCGTCTCGAGCCCGTCGAGCGACAGCGGCGGCTCGTTCCCGTCGTCCACGACGAGCGTCTCGAAGCGCTCGGGCGCGAGCGTCTGCCGCGCGAGGCTCGCGAGGAGCGCGCCGAGCTGCTCGCGATCCCCGTACGACGGCGCGATGACCGAGATCTCCGGCGTCGCCCCCACCGCTCAGCCCTTCGACGCCGCGCTCGGCGCGCCCGCCGCCGCCTCGAACCCCTTGACGGCCTCCTCCCAGACGAGGTCCTTCAGCGTCGCGAGCCGGTCCCGCGCGCGCTCGTAGTGCGGGTCGAGCGCGAGCGCCCGCGTGTAGTGCCGGTGCGCCTCCGCGAAGCGCCCGCCGTGCGCGTGCAGGACGCCGATGTTCGTGAGCGTCACCGGGTGGTCCTCGCGCGCGAGCGACCGCCCGTACCAGTCGAGCGCCTTGTCGTGCTCCCCGAGGAGCGTGTAGGCGCGCCCGAGCTGGAAGTCGAAGTCCCACGCCATCGCCACGTCGAGGTCGAAGCCGCGGAGGAGCTCGTCCACCGCCACCGCGTAGTGGCCGGCGTCGAGCGCGACCTCGCCCGCGCGGTAGCGCAGCTCGGGGTCGTCCGGATCGAGCTCGATGCAGCGCAGGAAGAAGCGCAGCGCCCGGCTGAAGTCCTTCTTCTGCACGTAGCCCCGCGCCGCCGCCGCGTAGTCGAGGAGGTCGTCCGAGGGGCGCCGCCGCTCGTACTCCGCCGCGAAGACCTCGCGCGCCCGCGGCCCGAAGCCCTTCGCGCAGACCGCCGCCGCGTGGACCGAGTCGAGCTCGGAGTGGGACCGCAGCACGTCCCAGCCGGTCACGGGCGAGAGCCCGTCGTACACCGCGAAGTTGATGTCCTGCGCGAGGCTGTTGCCGTACATCTGCGGGCGCCGCTCGAGGCGCCCGAGCAGCTTCTCCCGCGACACGCTGCCGTAGTCGTTCGTGAGCACGACGCCCCCGTCGAGCAGGAGCGGCTGCACGTCGCGCAGGAAGTCGAAGAAGCCGTACGGGTAGCCGACCGTGAGCTCCTCGGCGTCGCCGAGGATGGCGCGCACGACGCCGGCGTGCATCTCGCCCTCGAAGAGCGTGTCGAGATCGACCTCGCCCCAGTCGAAGTGGAGCTCGAGGTTCTTCAAGAGGTTGTAGCGCGTGGCGTCCGCCTCGAGGTCCGCGAGGAAGCGCTCGCTCGCGCCATCGGCGACGTCCACGTCGGCGCGGATCGCGACCATCAGCTCGTGCCACGAGCCGTCGCCGCGGCGCTGGAGGTGCTTCATCGGCAAGACGCAGCTCACGTAGCTCGACACGAAGAACGCGAGCGGGTGCGTGAGCGCCCCGCCGTCCCGGAGCCGTACGCGCTGCGGATCGCGCATGTCGTAGATCGCCGGGACGATCGCGCCGCGCTCGATCCACGGCTTCACGTGCGGCTGCGCGACCACCTCCCCGAGGTTCTTCTCGGAGTAGTCGCTCATCAGGTAGCGCGTGCGCCGGAAGAGCGCCTCGTCGTGGAGCTCGAGCGCGCGCAGGAAGTTCACCGCGAAGCGCCCGTTGCCGCAGCCGCCCTCGAGCATCCACACGAGGTCGTCCGCGCCGAGCGCGCCGCGCGCGACGAGGTCCTCGACGGTCGCCGCGAAGAGGCGGGCGTGCTGCCCGGCCGTCGCGTAGTTCGAGGTCGAGAGGTGCGGGACCTCGCCGCTCTTCCAGGCGTCGACGCCGCGCTGCGCCCAATAGGCGTGGTGGAGGCGCCACTGGGCGCTCCGGTCGAACGGCGTCAGCTCTTCGATCGTGACGTTCAAGCGCTGTCTCCCCCGTCGGAGATCTGGTTTTCCCCCCGGCGCCCCGCGGCGTCAAGGCGCGCCCCGGCGCCGCGAGCGCCCGCGCAGGTCTCGGCGCCCGCCGGCTCGCCGGCTTCCGGCCGCGCGTTCATCGGGTCGTCACGCCCCGCGCTGCAAATCTCCAGCCTGGAGCCGCGATGTCCACGGATCTGCTCACGAGCTTCCAGCGCTCCGATCAGGCGGCCGCCGCCGCCGAGCTCTCACGCTTCCTCGATGGCGTCGACAGGCTCGTCGACCACAGCGACATCGCGCTCCTCGAGGCGCGTCGCCGCGCCGCGGCCGCCGGGCTCCCCGTCGAGCTCCACCACGGCGCCGCCGAGGCCCTGCCCTTCGCCGACGGCGCCTTCGACCTCGTCCGCACCGAGCGCGTCCTCCAGTCCGTCGCCGAGCCCGCGCGCGCCCTGGCCGAGATGGCCCGCGGCGCGCGCCCGGGCGGGCACGTGGTCGCGTTCGACCGGCTTCATCGGCGTCGCTCGGAGGCCCTGAAGCCGGACGCGGACTACTTCTTCGTCCTCTCGGGCGGCTCGTCGGCGAGGAGCCGGTAGAAGGCCCGCCGCGCGTCGAGGAGGATCTTCTTCGCCTCCTCGCGCTGCGCCGCCGTGCCGGCCCGGAAGACCTGCATGGCCGCGGCCGCCGTGCTCTTGAACGCGCTCATCAGGTCGAGGGCCTCGTCGCCCGCGTCCTCCGTGGCGGCCTCCCACGGCGTCCGCTGCTCCTCGTCGAGCCCCTCGACCTCCTGCCGGCCGGCGTCCGTGAGCTCGAAGACGCGCCCCGTGCCGCCCTCCTGCTCACGCACGAGCCCCTCGTCCTCGAGCTGCTGGAGCGCGGGGTAGATCGACCCCGACGACGGCCGCCAGAGCCCCTGGCTCCGCTGCTCGAGCTCCTGCATGATCTGGTAGCCGTTGCGCGGCTCCTCGGCGAGGAGCGCGAGGATCGCGGCCCGGACGTCGCCGCGCCGCGCGCGCCCGCCGCGGCCGCGCCGGCGCCCCCCGCCGCCGCCCCAGCCGAAGCCGAAGCCGTCGCCGAAGGGGCCACCGAAGGGCCCGTGGCCGCCGTGGCCGCCGTGGCCGCGCCCCATCGCGTGCATGCGCTCGTGGAGGTGCTTGCCCCAGTGGTCGTGGAGATGACGGTGCAGATGATTCATGTGTCGCATATCGTGATACCTCGCATTGTGTTGCGATACGCCAACGATATGTCGTTATCGACATGAATCAAGGCGGAATCGACACAGGCCGTGTCGATTTCCGCCGCGACGACCGGCTCAGCCGCTCCCGAGGCGGCGCACCGCCTCGACCTCGCGCCCGAGCGCGTCGCCTCCGAGGCGATCGCCCCCCTCGCGGACGTCCCGCACGAGCCTCCCGAACGCCCGCCCGAGGAGCCGCGACCCGCCGACCGCGCGCGCCCCCATCTGCAGCAGCACGAAGGCGAGCAGCCACAGCAGGACCGTGGTCACGAGCCCGTGCCGGAAGTAGTCCCCCGAGAGGAGCTCGCCCGCGACGAACGTCGTGACGCTCCGCACCGCGACGACCACGGCCGGCGCGAGCACGACGCCGTTCAGCAGCACCTGCAGGGGCGCGACCGAGAGCCACCGCGCCGCCCGGTCGAGCTCGGCGTCGAGCGCCCCGCCCCAGCGCGAGAGCAGCGCCTCCTCGAGCCCCGCCGCCGACGGCACCACCGCCTCCGGGTCGCGCACGGACGGGTCGAAGCCCGCCGCGACGAGCGCGTCCGCGAGCGCCGGCCACTCGCGCTCGAAGCGCGCCCGATAGCGCGCCGCCGCGATCTCCGTGCCCTGCCCGGTCTCGGCGTCGTCGATGGCCGCGCGGGCCTCGCGGAAGCGGGCGAGCCCGGTCGCGACGCCCCAGATCTGCCGGAGCGGCCGCCCGAACCGCAGCACGTTCAAGACCCCCGCGCCGACGAGGAGGAGCCGGGCCCAGATCCCCACGAGCCACCCGACCGGCCCCCACCAGGCCCCCGCGAGCCGCTGGTAGAAGAGCGCCGTCGCGCCCGCCCCGAGCCCGCCCGACACCTCGCCGAGCCCGCTCGCCGCGTCCGCGAGCGCCGCCCCGTGGAGCGCGCGCAGCCGCGCGACCACGTCCCCCGCGCCGCCGAGCGCCGCCGCCTTCTCCCGAACGGCGCTCCGCACGGCGTCCACGAGGTGTCGCGCCCGCTCGAGCCGCGCGTCGACGACCACGCTCGCGCGGTTCAAGGACCCGAAGATCGTCTCCCGGAGCCGGGACCACTCGTCGAACGCGTGCCGCGGCGCCGCACCCTCCGGCCAGTCCGGCCGCCGCAGGTGCCGCCGCGCCGACACGCAGAAGACGCCGCTCGGCGCGCGGTCCCAGGCCGCCTCGAGGTGCCGCGTCAGGTCCGGCACGATGTCCGCGCGGAGCTCCGCCTCGTCCATCCGGTCGGCGTGGTTCAGCGCGACCAGCACGAAGCGCGCCGGGAACGCCGCGACGAGCGGCGCCAGATAGGCCGCGTCCGCCCGCGTCTTCGGGTTCCCGGCGTGCAGCACCACGAGCAGCACGTCCGCCTGCCGCACCACCGCCTCCACGATCGGCCGGTGCGCCGCCGCGAGCTCGCTGTTGAAGTCCGGCGTGTCGACGAGCAGCACGTGCTCGAGCCCCGCCGCCGCCGGGCTCGACGCCACCCGCACGGGCGCCGTCGCCCCGAGCCGCGCGACGAGCGTCGCCGCGTCCTCGGGCTCCCGCGCGTAGACCACCACGTCGCGCGTCGTCGGCCGGTGGACGCCCCCGGGCGACAGCTCGTCGACCCCCGCGAGCGCCGACAGCAGCGTCGACTTCCCGGCGCCCGTCGGGCCGACGATCGCCACGACCAGCTTCCGGCGCATCCGCTCGCCGAGCTCTCCCACCCGCGCGAGCGCCTCGTCGCACTGCGCCGCGAGCCCGCGCCCCGGCCGCCAGCGCGGCGCCGCCGCGAGCCCCGCCCGCAGCGCCTCGAGCTCCGCGCGCGCCTCCTCGAGCCGCCCGCCGCCGCGAGCATGACCCGGTCCTCGCGCGACAGCGCCGCCGCTCCTTCCCCGCTCATCGCGCCCCCTCCGCGCCGCCGAGGCGCGCGAGCGCCGCCCCCGCCTCGCTCAGCGGGGCCTCGGCGCGCCCGAGCCGCGCGCTCGCCTCGGCGAGCATGGCCCCCGTCACCTCCGCGTCGAGGAGCGCCGCGACGGGCGCCGCGCGCGTCGCGAGCCAGCGCCCCACCACGGGGTCGAGCAGCTTCTTCAGGTGCGCGCGCGTGAGGTCGTCGAGCCCGCTCGACGCCGGGATGGTGACCGTCGCCCAGAGATCGTGGAGCCCGAAGACGCCGCCGAGCTTCGCCGAGATCGCCGAGCCGCCGACGGGGTCCGCCGTGGCGAAGACGTAGACCACGCCGAGCACGGGCGGGAGCAGGTTCAGCGACGCCACGAGCGCCGCGCGCGCCTTCTTCACGAAGGGCAGCTCGCGCCGGAAGTCCGCCACGATCGCGGTGAGCTCCTGGTCGAGCCCCTCCGGCAGCTCGAGGAGGCCGGGCGCCGCGGCGCCGACGCGCTCGAGCGCCTCGGGCCACGACCGCGCGAGCAGCGCCCCGCGCGCCGCGTCGAGCGCCGCCGGCGGCGTCACGAACAGGTCGACCGCGGCCTCCCCGTCGACCATCTGCGCGAGGGGGCGCGCGGCGCCGGACAGGCCCAGCTCCGCCCTCACCCGCGCGATGCGCGCGAGGACCGCGGCGCCGTCGGGGTCGCCGGCGGTCGTCGTGGCCGCGAGCTCGTCCGCGAGGACGTGGCGGCGCAGCGTGTTCGCGGACGCGACGAGCGCGTTCCGCGCGAGCTCGACCGGGTCGAGCTCCGGCGCCTCCGGGGCGGGCTTCCCGCGCACGAGCCGCAGGATCCCGCGGAGCGGCGCGCCCGTCACGCGGCCCGCCTTGCGGCTGAACCGGAGGAAGCCGGGGTCGGTCTCCTCGAAGACCTCGCGGATCCGCTCGGCGATGCGCGAGATCGGGAGCTGCGCGAGCGCCGTCGCCGCCGCGTGACCGGCCGCGAGCCGCAGCGCGTCGCGGTAGATGGCGAGCCCCTCGGCCGCCGCCCGCGCGCGCGCGAGGGTCGCCGCCGCCGCCCGCGCCACGTCCCCGAGCATGAGCCCGTTCTGCTCGCGGCGGAGCTCGCGCGGGTCGAGCGCGGCGAGCGTCGCGAGGAGGTCCGGCCCGCCCGCGCCGAGGCGCCGGGGCACCATCGGGGCGTCTCCCGCGGCGACGGCGTTGTCGTCGTCCGCCCGGAACACGGCGAGCACGTGCCGCGCGTGGTCCTCGCCGTACAGGTGCTCCGCGACCGCGCCCGCGTGGGCGGCGACGTCCGCGTCGGAGAAGGAGCGGTAGACCCGGTACACGAGCACGCACGGCCGCCGCCCGATGGCGGTCAGCTGCTCGCGCAGGAAGTCGGTGTTGGCCTTCGCGTTGTAGGTCGCGTTCGTGAAGATGTAGACGAGCACGTCCGCCGCGGCGAGGACGGGCGCCGCGACGTCGCGGTTCAGGTAGCTCGCCCCGGCGCCGACGTCGAAGTCGGGCGTGTCGAGGAGGATCACCCCCGGCGGGAGCGCGGCCTGCGCCACGTAGACCGGCGGCCCCGGCGTCGTCAGGATCTCGCGCGCGACCATCGGCGCGGGCGGCGCCCCGAACGGGCGGAAGAGCTCGGCGAGGAAGGCCTCGCGCGCGGCCTGCTCGGGGTGCACCGCCACGAGCACGCGCCGGTTGAGCCCCGCGCGCCCGCCGGCCGTCGAGACGTTCGCGCCCATGAGGCTGTTGAAGAGCGTCGACTTCCCGGAGCTGCCGCCGCCGGTGATCGCCGCGATGAGCGGGAAGTCCGGCGAGAGGCGCGGCAGGAGGCGCGTGTCGAGCGTGCGCCACCAGGCCGCGTCGCCTTCGTCGGGCACCGCGCCGACCGCCTCGAGCGCGCGCGGCGCGTTCGCGCGGAGGGACGTCAGCGCGGCGAGGGTCGGGTCCGGCAACATCGCGCCTCGACGTTGCCCCACGGGCCCCGGCCTGGCAAGCGGCGCCCCGCCCCGGCGCGGGCGCGCTTGAACATCATACGCCCAGGGAATACCTTGACACGATGCCGACGCGCGACCCCAGCCCCCTGCCCTCCGAAGCCGACGTGGTCGTCGTCGGGGCCGGCTTCGGCGGGCTCGGCGCGGCGCTGACCCTCGCCGAGCGCGGCGCGCGCGTGGTCCTCTGCGAGGCGCTCGCCTACCCTGGCGGCTGCGCCAGCACCTTCACCCGCGGCGGGGTCGCCTACGAGTCGGGCGCGACGCTCTTCAGCGGCTTCGCCCCGGGGCAGCTCTTCGCCGAGTGGATCGCGCGCCACGGCCTCGACGTCGCGGTCGACTGGCTCGATCCCCTCGTGGTCTCGCGCACGCCGACCACCGAGATCGCGGTCCCGCGCGAGCGCGACGCGCTCATCGCGCGCTTCCAGGCCCTCCCCGACGCGCCGCGCGACGCCATCGCCCGCTTCTTCCGCCTCCAGCGCAAGGTCGCGGACGCCCTCTGGCGGGCGCTCGACGACCCCGCGCTCCTCCCGCCGCTCTCACCGCTCGCGCTCCTCCGCCACGCGGGCCGGCTCCCGGCGTACGTCCCGCTCGCGCGCCTCGCGGGCCGCCCGGCGCGGGTCGCCCTCGAGCGCTGCGGGGTCGACGGCTTCGCGCCGCTCGTGACGTTCCTCGACGCGCTGTGCCAGATCACCGTGCAGTGCGGGCTCGACGAGGCCGAGGCCCCCGTCGCCCTCGCGACCATGGACTACTACTTCCGCGGCACGGGCCACGTCCGCGGCGGCATCGGGCGCCTCGCCCACGCGCTCGCCGGCGCGATCGCGGCCCAGGGCGGGCACGTGGCCCTCGCGAACCGCGTCCGCGGGGTCGAGCACCTCGCCGACGGGCGCCTCCGCGTGCGGACGCGCCGCGGCGACATCGACGCCGCCTGCGTCGTCGCGAACCTCCTGCCCCAGGACGCGCGCGCGCTCTGCGGCCTCGCCCCGGGCGACGCCCCCGAGCTCGACCGCCTCGCGGCCGGCGTCGAGACCGGCTGGGGCGCGGCCATGCTCTACCGCGTCGTGGCGCCGCCGCCCGGCTTCGACGCGCCGGGCGTCCACTACGACCTCGTGCGCGACCCGGCCGCGCCGCTCATCGAGGGGAACCACGTCTTCTGCTCCATCGGCGAGCCGCACCCCGACGGGAGCGGCCTCCGGAGCGCCACCGTGTCGACGCACCTCCGCCTCGACGCCGAGCACGACGCCGACCCCGCGGCGCACGTCGACCGCGCCCACGCCGCGATGCGCGCGACCCTCGCGGCGCTCCTCCCCGAGTGGCGCGTCGTGAGCGAGCTCACCGCCTCACCGCGCACCTTCGAGCGCTTCACGCGGCGCCACCGCGGGCTCGTCGGCGGCGTCCCGCGGCGCGCCGGGCTCGCCGCCTACCGTCACCTCGCGCCGCGCGAGGCGGCGCCGGGGCTCTGGCTCGTCGGCGACAGCGTCTTCCCGGGGCAGAGCACGCTCGCGACGGCGCTCGGCGGGGTCAAGGTCGCGGAGGCGGTGGCGCGGCGCTCGCTCCCGGCGCGGCGCCGTCCCCCGAGCCAGGGCGTGGGAACGTGAGCGCGAAGCACGCGCCGGGGCCGTCGACCGCCTCACAGGCGATCTCGCCGTGATGCTGGCCCATGATCTTCGCGACGATCGCGAGGCCGATGCCGGTGCCCTCGATCTCGCTCTGGGCGTGGAGCCGCACGAACGGCTCGAAGATGGTCTCGCGGTAGTCGGCGTCGATCCCGACGCCGTTGTCGCGCACGCGGACGCGCCACCCCTCGGCGACCTCGGCGGCGACGATGTCGACGCGCACGGGCTCCTCGTCGCGCCCGAACTTCAGCGCGTTCGAGACGAGGTTCCGGAAGAGCTGCCGGAGCTCGGTCTCCGAGCCGAAGACCGTCGGCAGCTCGCCGCGGGTGACCGTGGCCTCCGCCGCTTCGATGGCCGGCGCGAGCTCCTCGACGACGGCGTCGACGACCGCCCCGAGGTCGACCATGGCGTTCGAGCGCACCTCGGCGTTCAAGCGCGCGTAGGCGAGGAGATCGTCGATGAGCATCGACATGCGCCGCGCGCCGCGCTGCGCGCGCTCGAGGAGCTCGCGCCCGTCGCTCGGGACGACGTCCGCGTGGTCCTCGAAGAAGACGTCGATGAGCGTCTGCACGCCGCGGAGCGGGGAGCGCAGGTCGTGCGCCGCGAGCGCGGTGAAGCGCTGGAGCTCGCGGTTCCGCTCGGCGAGCTCGGCGACCTGCCGCCGCTGCTCGAGCGCCGCGACGACCTGCCGGGACAGCGCCTCGAGGGCCTGCCGCTGGCGCGCGTCGAGCGAGCGCGGGACGCGGTCGATGACGCAGAGCGTCCCGAGCGCGTGGCCCTCGGGGCTCCGGAGCGGCGCGCCCGCGTAGAAGCGGATGTGCGGCTCGCCCGTGACGAGCGGGTTGTCGGCGAAGCGCGGGTCGCTGAGGGCGTCCGGGACGATCAGGACGTCGTCGGGCGCGAGGATGGCGTAGGCGCAGAACGCCTCGTCGCGCCGCGTCTGCGCGGCGGCGAGCCCGACGCGCGCCTTGAACCACTGGCGGTCGCGGTCGATGAGCGAGACGAGCGCGATGGGCACGTCGCAGATGGCCGCCGTCAGGCTCACGAGGTCGTCGAACGCGGCCTCGGGCGGCGTGTCGAGCACGTGGTAGGCGCGCAGCGCGTCGAGGCGCGCGGGCTCGTCCGGCGCGAGGGGCGGAGGGGCGTGCGACAAGAGGTCCCTGGGGTCGCGCGGGCTGGATGCGCGACGCTGTGCCCCAGCATGACGTGGATCATCGCGACGGCGCAAGCAGCGGGCCCGAGCGGGCCGCGCCGCGAGCCGGCGAGGAGCGCGGCGGGGGCGGGGTCGTCGTGGGATCGCCCCCGCGTCAGAGGTTCGTCGCGGAGTGGACCATCCGGCGCACCGCGAACGTGTCCGCGCTGTTGACGAAGTAGACGCTCCCGCCGCCGACGAGGTCGACGACGAGGTCCGAGGCGTGCCACGTGACGGCGTTGGCGAGCCGGAAGGTGACGTAGCCGCCGCCGCTCGGCCCGCCGCCCTCGGTCGAGCAGTAGCTCGTGAGGGTGATGCCGCCGGGGACGACCGCGCTCACGTTGGCGCTCGTGTAGCCGTTGGCGCCGTAGAGGTAGCCGACGGCGTAGAACTCGAACGCGGAGGGCTGGATGAAGTTGAAGCCGCGGAAGTGGAGGTTGAACATGACGCTCACGGTGAGGCCGCAGCGCCACTCGGTCTGGATGTGGAGCGGCGTCGTGTTGTAGCCGGTCGCGTCGAGGGGGAGGTGGGTCGAGATGGCGCCGTAGACGGTGTTGCCGACGCGCGTGCCGGGCTTCATGACGACGGGGCCGTCGAGGTGGGTGTCGCCGGTGACGGTGAGGGCGCCGTCGACGGTGAGGTCGCCGCTCACGGAGAGGTCGGCGTCGACGAGGGAGTCCGCGCCGACGAGGAGCGCGCCTTCGACGGTCAGGTCGCCGCCGACGCCGGCGTCGTGGGTGATCTGCACCGCGTCGAGCGTGCCGTGCTCGTGGTCCGAGCGGGCGGCGGTCGCGGCGACGCCGCTCCCGGCGAAGACGACGTGCAGCGGGTCCGCCGCGGCGCCGGAGCCGGCGAGCCCGCCCTCGAGGAGCACCGTCGGGAGCGGCCCGGGGTCGCCCTGGTCGCCCTTCGGCCCCTGGAGCCCCTGCTCACCGGGGTCGCCTTGGTCGCCCTTCGGCCCCTGGAGCCCGGGGGCGCCGGGGTCGCCCTGGGCGCCCTGATCGCCCTTCGGCCCCTGGAGCCCGGGGGCGCCCTGATCGCCCTGGGCGCCCTGATCGCCCTTGGGCCCCTGGAGGCCCTGCTCGCCCGGGTCCCCCTGGTCGCCCTTCGGCCCCTGGAGGCCGGGGGCGCCCTGGTCGCCCTGGTCGCCCTTCGGCCCCTGGAGGCCGGGGGCGCCCTGGTCGCCCTGGTCGCCCTTCGGCCCCTGGAGGCCGGTGTCGCCGGGGTCGCCCTTGTCGCCCTTGTCGCCCTTGTCGCCCTGGAGCCCCGTCTCGCCCGGGTCGCCCTTCGGCCCCTGGGCCCCCGCGTCGCCGGGATCGCCCTTGTCGCCCTTCGGGCCGGCAGCGCCCGCCGCGCCAGCCGGCCCGGCGGGGCCCGTCGCGCCCGTGTCGCCCTTCGGGCCCTCCGCGCCGGCCTCACCCTGGGGCCCCGCGACGCCCGCAGGGCCCTGGGCTCCGGCGGGCCCTTGCTTGCCGGTCTTGGTGCACGCGCCGGACGTGAGCGCCGTGGCGAGGACGAGAGCGACGACCGCGAGGCGACGGTTCATGACGACTCCGAGCTCCGGAGACCGGAGCCGATTCTGGATGGTGAGCAGGCGCGACAGGTGGGGACGCAGCGCTCGGGCGGAGCGCGGCGTCGGGAGGATAGCAGGCCCGCTCGGCGCCCCACAAGGGCGCCGAGACGCGTCGATCGGGCGGGGGCGATCCCCGGGCACGGGAGCGCCCACGCCCGCGCCCCCGGCGGCTCGGAGCCCCCCGCGCGTGACGCCGGGCTTGACCTCCGGCCCGAGGTCGCGAAGGGTGCGGGTCATGTCTCGCCTCGCCGCCACCGTCGCCCTCGCGCTCACCCTCGCCCCGAGCGGGGCGGCCGTCGCCGCGGCGGCCACCGGCGATCCCCAGTGCGCCGGCAAGTTCCAGGGCAACCTCTGCGACCTGCCCGACGGCGCCGGCGGCTTCTGCGCCCCGGCCGACTGCGACGGCGCCCGCTGCCTCGTCTGCGTGCCCGCGCCCAACGACACCGACGAGCCGTCGAGCATCTGGGTGCCGATGCTCGCGTTCGGCGTCACGGTGACCGGCGTCGGCGGCATCTTCTGGCTCCGCCTCCGGAAGACGCTCGAGTAGGCCGCGGGACGGGCGATCGCCCGCGCGCGCCGGCCAACGACGCGGGTTCGGCGGGCGTGAAGACGGACGGATACAGCGCGGAGCTTGACCCGGCGTGCGCTTCGGCCCAAATTCCGACCAGAGGTCGGGAGCGCCGAGCCGGGCGTCCGGCCGTGGCGCGCCCGCCGTTCGCGGAGCGTGAGCATGGTCGTTCGGTCGCAGGTGCAGGCGAAGACGAAGCCCGAGAAGTCGGGCGGCGGGGGCGAGGAGAAGCAGGCGACGACCGCGTCCGCGCCGCTGCGCGGCATGGAGTTCGCGGCGGCGACGAGCTGGCTCGAGCCGGGCGCGGCCGAGTCGCGGACGGCCCCCCCGCCGGAGCCGACGGCCCCGGTCCAGGCGAAGCTCACGGGCGCGCTCCCGAAGCCGAGCCTCAAGAGCCGCATCATGAAGTCGACCTACACCAAGGTCGTGGCGCTCTACGACAAGGTCCAGAAGGCCAAGTCCAAGGACGAGCCCAGCCTCCTCGCGCAGCTCCAGAAGGCCCTCGGCGAGTGGCTCGACCACAAGGACGAGGACGACGACCGCCGCCCGGCGGTGAAGGCCCTGCTCGACGAGGTGTCCCTCAAGCTGAACGGGCCGCCGCAGCCGACGTCGACGCCGACGACGACCGCGCCGACCTCCACGAGCACGCCGCCGACGACCACCACGCCCACGACGCCGACGACGACGCCGACCCCGAAGCTCGTCGCGCCCCCGCTCCTGACGACGCCGACGCCGACGCCGACGACGCCCACGCCGACGACGCCCACGCCGACGACGCCCACGACCACGACGGCGCCGACGAGCACGACGCCCACGACGTCGGAGTCGACCACGTCGCCGACGCCGACCACGCCGACGCCCACGTCGCCGACGACCGAGTCGACGACGACGCCGACGACGCCGACGCCGACGACCCCCGAGACGACCACGACGCCCACGACGACGACGGCGCCCGAGTCCACGACGACGCCGACCACGACGGAGACGCCGACGACGCCGACGACGCCGGAGCCGGCGTGGAAGACCGACCCGTCGATCGTGCTCCCGGCGGCCGAGATCGCGAAGCTCAGCTACGACGACGCCATCCTCTACCTCGACAGCCGCCCCTCGTCGGTCGTGCAGTCGCTCGGCAAGGACAACGTCTTCGTCGGCTACATCATCGGCTTCGACACGGACAAGTGCGCGCAGCTCGCGGTCCGCGTGATCCTCCGGACGCCGGACTCGGTGGTCGAGAAGGGGGCGTCGCGCGCCGAGGCCATCCGGATCCTGACCTCGCAGCTCGCGGACAAGGGCGTCATCCGGCGGCTCCTCGCGAACGAGGCGCGCGTCATCATCGTGCCGAAGACGATGCTCATGACCGACCTCCCGGAGTTCGCCAAGCAGAAGGGCACGTACACCTTCGACGGGCGCCCCTGGGACGTCGTGCGCGGCCTCGGCGGCAAGAACACCGCGATCACCGAGGAGAACCTGCTCGGCGTGGGCGAGCTCGACAAGAGCATCAGCCGCAAGGGCTGGAAGAACCAGAACGCCATGGACACCGCCATCAAGAACGGCACGACCAAGGCGAACGAGGCCGGGAAGGCTGGCCCCACCGACGCCGACGCCGTGGTGAACAACCCGGGCGTCTACTGCGAGGGCTACTCGACCACGAACCACGAGTTCTTCCACACGATCCACAACTTCGGGCTCTCGGCGGTCGACAACAAGACCATCCAGTCCGAGTACGACAAGAAGAAGAAGCTGCCGCGCGCGACGCACTGGGCGGACGGGCCGCGCCTCATGAAGGACGGCAAGACGGACAGCGAGAACTACTCGTCGTCGACGGTCTACGAGTACTGGGCGCAGACCGGGTGCGCGTTCCAGGGCACGAACACCGGCACGGACCCGTACACGAGCAACAAGCGGAACAACGGCCGCAGCTGGGTCACGACGAACGAGCCGGGCCTCGCCGCGATCCTGAGCAAGGTGTGCTCGAGCACCGAGCTCAAGAACGTGAACCCGCGGGCGGCGCGGAAGAAGCAGGAGGAGGAGGAGAAGAAGAAGGCGACGCCGACGCCGACGCCGAGCGGGACGACCGCGCCGACGACGGCCCCGACGGGCGGGACGACCCCGACGCCGACGCCGCCGACGGGTGGCACCACCGCGCCGACGAAGACCCCGCCGGTGCCGCCGACCGGCTCGGGCGTCATCGGCCTCGTGCAGGACAAGTAGCGTGGACCACGACGCCTGGCGCACCGCGGCGCGCGCCGTCCGCGGCTACTACGTCTACGCGGGCACGGAGCTCGTGCTCGCCATCGAGAGCCGCCCGGGCCAGCTCCTGTCGGTGGCGCCGCCGCCCGAGTCGGGCTGGACGCCGCCGGAGCACCCGTGGCTGCACGCGGCGTCGCGGAGCCCGGAGCACGAGCACCGGCTGCGGGAGTTGGTGCTCGCGAGCGACGACTTCGAGGACTTCGCGCGGCGTCTCGTCGAGGCGGGGTACGACCTGACCCACGACGAGACCGAGATCTACGACCTCGAGGGCGGCCCGCGCCGCGTGGAGCGCGACGGCGCCGTCGTCGGCGTCGCGTGGCAGGGCGCGGGCGTGTTCTGCACGCTCTCGTGGCAGGCCGAGGCGTCGGAGGAGGTGCACTTCTTCCACGTGGCGCTCACGGCCTACGACGACGACGACGCGGGCGAGCTCCGCGAGGCCGCGACCGAGAGCGGCGACTTCGCCGCGTTCGAGCAGGCGCTCAGCGCGCACGGCATGCGCCTCGCCTGATTTGACCGAGTAGGCTCCTGTGGCGGCCGGGCCCGAGCTCCAGCCCTAAGACGCAGCGCGCCTCCTCCCCGCCTCCTCCGTGTCTCCGTGTCTCCGTGGTCACGTTCCACGCGGCCCCGGAACCCGAGCCCAGTGCCGCCGGCCTCAGACGCAGCGCGCCGCCCTCCCCACCTCCTCCGTGTCTCCGTGTCTCCGTGGTCACGTTCCACGCGGCCCTGGATCACCACCAAGCTATCGGAGCTGGGCGTCGATGTCCTTCAGCTGCCCCTGGAGGTGGCCGATGATGGCCTGCACCGTGGGGCGCACCTGGGCGAAGGAGCCCTGCCAGACGTTGTTCGCGACGCCGCGCAGGACGCCCGCGAAGTCGCCGTCGACCCCGTCCCAGCTCGCGGCCGAGTCGTTCGCGGCCTGGGCGAGCGTGCCCTGGGACTGCGCCTGACCGAGCCGGTCGACGGTCTTCGCGATCAGGTCCCGGAACGCCTTCAGCTTCGTGTACTCGGACGGCGGGAGCGACATCGGCGGCCTCCTGGACGGCGTCTTCCACGGCCAGCATAGCCCGGGCCCGCGGCGGCGGGAAGCGACCTCGACGCCGGCGAACCGACGTTTCAGGCGTTGAAACAGTGAAACGCCACGGCGCCGCATGAAACGTCGTGAAACGCCCCGCCGCGACGCCGCAACGCCCGCGAAACCGCGCCGCGGCCGCGCCTCGCCCGACGCCCGCGCCCGCCACGGCCGGTGGCACGCCATGTGCTTTGGCCCCCCGCACGCTCGCACCCCGTCACGGCAGAGCCTCGGAGGCCGCCCCATGACCTCGATCCCGACCTCGGGCCCGCCCACGAGCCCACCACCGCTCCGCTCGCAGACGGCGCTGCTCGAGGAGATCCTCGCGCGCCTCGACCGCATGGAGCGCCGCCTCGACCTCCTCGCGACAGCCAGCGACAACTTGCCCGGGCTCGGCGCGATGATGACCGACGTCATCGACGAGAAGGTCCGCCAGGCGCAGGACCAGGGCGTCGACGTCGACGCCGCCCTCGCGTCCCTCGGCGACCTCGTCATCCAGCTCGCGCAGCCGCGCACGCTCAAGGTCCTCGTGGGCCTCGTCCACGAGCTGCCGCGCCTCGAGCCGCTCCTCGCGCAGCTCGACCAGATCCCCGGCCTCATCGCGCTCGCCGTCGACACCGTCGACGAGCTCATCGCGAAGGCCCAGGCCAACGGGCACCGCGTCGAGGACATCGTGCGGAACGCCTTCCTCGCGGCCGGCAAGGTCGTCGGCCTCCTCGAGTCGCCCCAGGTCGTGGGCCTCCTCGAGTCCGGGATCCTCGCGCCCGAGGCCCTCGCCGTCGTCTCCCAGGCGAGCCACGCCCTCGCCGCGGCGAGCGCCGGGCCGTCCGGCAGGGCCGGCCTCTTCGCCCTCTGGCGCGCCTCCCGCAAGCCCGAGTTCCAGCGCGCCACCGACTTCCTCGTGCGCTTCGCCGGCGCCTTCGGCCACCGCCTCGAGGGCGGGCCGGCGGCCCTGCCCGGCGCGCAGGACCAGCTCAAGCTCCCCCACCTCCCCTGAACCCCTGCCGAGGATGACGCCATGAGTCAGGATCACCACGAAGTCCTCATCGTCGGCGGCGGGTCCGCCGGCATCTCCGTCGCCGCGCGCCTCCTCGCCGAGCCGACGCCCCCCGACGTCGCGATCGTCGAGCCCGCGACCGTCCACTACTACCAGCCGCTCTGGACCCTCGTCGGCGGCGGCGTCTTCGACCGCCAGGCCTCGGCGCGGCCGATGGCCTCGGTCATGCCGTCGGGCGCGACCTGGATCCAGGACGCCGTCGAGGCCTTCGACCCCGCGAACAACGCCGTCACCCTGTCCTCGGGCCGCACGCTCACCTACGACCAGCTCGTCGTGGCGCCCGGGATCCAGCTCGACTTCGGCAAGATCGAGGGCCTCGCCGGCAACGTCGGGAAGCACGGGATCTGCTCGAACTACAGCTACGAGACCGTCGGCTCCACCTGGGACAACATCCGCGCGCTCAAGAAGGGGAAGGCGGTCTTCACCTTCCCGGCGACGCCCATCAAGTGCGCCGGCGCCCCGCAGAAGATCATGTGGCTCGCCGAGCACCACTTCGAGCGGACGGGCGTCCGGAAGGACGTCGAGGTCCACTACTTCGTGCCCGGCGGCGCCATCTTCGGGATCCCGAAGTACGCCCGCGCGCTGCAGAAGCTCGCCGACGACCGCGGCGTCATCATGCACTTCAACAAGAACCTCGTCGCCGTGCGCCCCGACAAGCGCGAGGCCGTCTTCGCCGCGACCGACGGCAAGGCCTCGGAGACCATCGCGTACGACATGATCCACGTGACGCCGCCGCAGTCGGCGCCCGACTTCGTGAAGCGCTCGCCGCTCGCGAACGCCGACGGCTGGGTCGACGTGGACATGTACACGACGCAGCACGTGAAGTACCCGAACGTCTTCTCGCTCGGCGACGCCTCGTCGCTCCCGTGCAGCAAGACCGGCGCCGCCATCCGGAAGCAGGCGCCCGTGACCGCGGCCAACCTCATGGCCTTCCGCGCCGGGAAGAAGCCCGCCGAGAGCTACGACGGCTACGCCTCCTGCCCGCTCGTCACGGGCCACGGGCGGCTCATCCTCGCGGAGTTCGGCTACGGCGGGAAGATCATGGAGACCTTCCCCTTCGACCAGGCGCAGGAGCGCTACAGCATGTACGCCCTCAAGGCGTACGGCCTCCCGCAGCTCTACTGGCACGGCATGCTCAAGGGCCGCGTGTGATTACGGCGCGCAAGCAGCTGGAGCCGTTCACCGCCGGCCTCCTCACCGGCTGCCGCGTTCAGGGTGCCGCTGCCCCGCGCTCGTCGAGCGAGTCGGCGTGGTACGTGCGGAGCGCGCCCCCGACCGGGATGAGCCAGTCGTACGGCTTCCCGTAGTCGGTCGTCTCGACGGCGAGGGCCGGCGCCGCGGGCGCGCAGTACGGCCCCGACCCGCTCACGCCGCGGACGCGCTCCCACCTGGCGCGCCCGAGACACGCCCGGAGCTCGACCCGCGCCTCCATCGGCGGGGCCGGCGCGAGACTCAGCGCCGCTCGCGCGGCCGCCGTCGCGGTTCGCGACGCGTCGAAGTCGACCACGACGGCCGCCGGCAGCTCGCCCGGGTCGAGGGGCGTCATCCAGCGCGAGCCGGTGCTGCCCTCGATGACGGTCAGCGCCGTCGCGCCGACGGGGACGGGCACGTCGTTCGGGCCGCGGTGCGAGAGGGGCATCATCATCGCGCGCGGCTCTCCGTCGGCGCGCGGGAGGAGCGAGAGCACGCACCACGGCCAGTCCGGGCGCCGCCGTTGCTCGCCGGCGTCGCGCGGCACGACCACGACGAGCCTCGGTTCGGGCCCTTTGCGCGCGATATTCGGCCGCCCCGCCGGGTGGGAGAAGACGCCGCGCAGGTCGACGACCGCGCCGCCCGAGCCCGCCGGCACGGCGACGAAGACGTCGCGACGCAGGACGACGAGCCGCCCCGGCGCCGGCACCTCCGCGAACGGCCCCTGGACCACCTCCGTCCGCGGGGGCGCCCGCACCGTGCAGACCACGCCGACGTGGTGGAGGCCGGGCGCGACGGACGTCTCGCTGGCGGCGAGCGGCTCCCCGTCGACGAGCACGGCGCAGGCGGGGGCCTCGCGGATCACCACGAGCGGGAGCGCGGCGTCGGCTGCCCGCGCGGGGGGCGCGGCGACGAAGAGGGCGGCGACGAGGAGCAGGGAGGCGGGCGTGAGCATGGGGCGATGATGCGCGCGCGCCGCGACCGCCGCGCATCAACGCTGTGTAAAAAGGCCCACCCCACGCCGCGCGGCCGCTCCGCGGGCCTGCTCAGCGCCAGATGCCCGCGCGCAGCACCTTCATGTAGTTCGCCCGCTCGAAGGCCGCCGGCTCCGCCACCTTCCGCTGGCTCATGCTCCCCTGCATGAGGCGGATCGACGGGTACTCGTGCTCCACGAGCCACCGCTCGAGCGCCGCCTTCACGTGCCCGAGGTGCGCGATGCCGTGCGCGAGCAGCGCCGACGTCATCATCGCCACCTTCGCCCCCGCCATCATCGCCTTCACGACGTCCGTCGCCGTGTGCACGCCGCCCGTCACCGCCATGTCGGCGTCGATGCGCCCCGCCAGGATCGCCACCCAGTGGAGCCGCAGGAGCAGCTCGTGCGGGCTCGAGAGCGTGAGCCGCGGCACCACCTCGAGCCGCTCGAGGTCGAAGTCCGGCTGGTAGAAGCGGTTGAACATCACGAGCCCGTCCACGCCGAGCTCGTCGAGGCCGCTACAGAAGTGCGGGATCGAGCTGAAGAAGTGCGACAGCTTCACCGCCACCGGGATCTTCACCGTCGCCTTCACGTCGCGCACGAGGTCCCGGTACATCGCCTCGACCTCCGCCCCGGAGACGTCGAGGTCCGTCGCGATGAAGTACGTGTTCAGCTCGAGCGCGTCGGCGCCCGCGGCCTCGAGCTCCTTCGCGAAGTCGATCCACCCGCCCGACGAGATCCCGTTCAGGCTCGCGATGACCGGCACCCCGAGCGCCGCCTTCGCCTTCGCGAGGTGCTCGAGGTACTGGTCCGGCCCGAGCCCGTACGTCGCCATGTCCGGGAAGTACGACAGCGCCTCCGCGAACTGCTCCGCCCCGTGGAAGAGGTGGTGGTCGAGGTCGTGGCTCTCGATCGTCAGCTGCTCCTCGAAGAGCGAGTGCATCACGACCGCGGCCGCGCCTGCGTCCTCGAGCCGCTTCAGGTTGTCGATGTCGCGCGAGAGCGGCGACGCCGACGCCACGAGCGGCGACGACAGCTCGAGCCCCAGGTACTTCGTGGTGAGGTCGATGCCGCTCACTTCGCGTCCTCCTTCGTGTGCGCCGGCGTCGCCGGCTGGGCCCCGCGCCCCGCCTGGCTCGCGAGGAACTCGTAGGTCTTCCACCGCGCCGCCACGTCCCCCTCGGCCTCGTGCAGGAGGCGCTTGGCCGCCTCCGGCTGCGACCGCACGAGCATCGTGTAGCGCGTCTCGTTGTACACGTAGCTCCCGAGCGCCACGCTCGGCGCCTTCGAGTCGAGCGTCATCGGGTTCTCGCCCTGCTCGGCGCGCCCCGGGTGGAACCGGAAGAGCGGCCAGTGCCCCGCCTTCACCGCGAGATCCTGCTGCGTGAGCCCGTGCCGCAGGTCGTAGCCGTGCGCGATGCAGTGGCTGTACGCGATGATGAGTGACGGCCCCGGCCACGCCTCCGCCTCGAGGAAGGCGCGCACCGTCTGCTTGTCGTCCGCCCCCATCGCGATGCGCGCGACGTAGACCCCGCCGTACGCCATCGCGATGAGCCCGAGGTCCTTCTTCGCCTGGGGCTTGCCGCCCGCCGCGAACTTCGCGACCGCCGCGCGCGGCGTCGCCTTCGACATCTGCCCGCCCGTGTTCGAGTAGACCTCCGTGTCGAGCACCAGCACGTTCACGTCCTGGCCGCTCGCGAGCACGTGGTCGAGCCCGCCGTAGCCGATGTCGTAGGCCCAGCCGTCGCCGCCGATGAGCCACACGCTCTTCCGCACGAGCGCGTCGCCGAGCGCGATGAGGTCGCGCGCCGCCGCGTCGTCGCGCCCCGCGAGCGCCGCCCGCAGCGCCGCCACGCGCTCGCGCTGCGCCGCGATGCCGGCCTCGGTCGTCTGGTCGGCGCCGAGGATCCCGCTCGCGAGGTCGTCGCCGAGCGCGCTCCCGAGGCGCTCCACGAGCTCCCGCGCGTAGCCCGCCTGCTTGTCGATGGACACGCGCATCCCGAGCCCGAACTCGGCGTTGTCCTCGAAGAGCGAGTTCGCCCACGCCGGCCCGCGCCCCGCCTTGTTGGCCGTCCACGGCGTCGTCGGCAGGTTGCCGCCGTAGATGGAGCTGCACCCGGTCGCGTTCGCGACGACCATGCGGTCGCCGAAGAGCTGCGTCGCGAGCTTCAGGTAGGGCGTCTCGCCGCAGCCCGAGCACGCCCCCGGGAACTCGAAGAGCGGCTCGAGGAGCTGGACGTCCTTCACCTTCTGCGGGTCGACGAGCCCGCGGTCGAGGTCGGGGAGGGCCTGGAAGAAGTCCCAGTTCGCCTTCTCCGCGTCGCGGATCGGCGCCTGGGGCGCGAGGTTCACGGCCTTGAGCCGCACCTCCGCCTTGTTCTTCACGGGGCAGACCTCGACGCAGAGCCCGCACGCCGTGCAGTCCTCCGGCGCCACCTGGAGCGTGTAGGCCATGTCGCCGAGCTCGCGCCAGCGCGCCTTCACCGACTTGAACGTCGGCGGCGCGTCCGCGAGCGCCTCCGGCGGGTAGACCTTCGCGCGGATGACCGTGTGCGGGCACACCATCGCGCACTTCCCGCACTGGATGCAGATGCTCTCGTCCCAGACCGGGATCTCGAGCGCGATGTTGCGCTTCTCGTACTTCGTCGTCCCGACCGGGAACGTGCCGTCGACCGGCATCGCGCTCACCGGCAGCGTGTCGCCGGCGTTGTCCATCATGACCGAGGTCACGTCGCGCACGAACGCCGGCGCGCCCGCGAAGTCGAGCGGCGCCGGCTCGTGGCCGCTCACGACGGCGCCGGCGAGGTCGACCTGGTGGAGGTGCGAGAGCGCCTCGTCGACGGCCTCGACGTTCTTCCGCACGACCGCCTCGCCGCGCTTGCCGTAGGTCTTCTTGATCGACCCCTTGATGCGCTCGATGGCGACCTCGCGCGGCAGCACCCCCGATAGTGCGAAAAAGCACACCTGCATGATGGTGTTGATGCGGCGCCCCATGCCGATGGCGCCGGCGAGCCCGTCGGCGTCGATGACCCAGAGCGCGATGTCGAGGTCGAGGATCTGGCGCTGGAGGTGCCCGGGGAGGTGCTCCCAGACGCGCTCGGCGGGCCACGGCGAGTTGAGGAGCAGGGTCGCGCCGCGGCGCGCGCGCTCGAGGAGGGCGACGCGCTCGACGAAGCCGAACTGGTGGCACGCGACGAAGCCGGCCTGCCCGATGAGGTAGGTGGAGCGGATCTCGCGCGGCCCGAAGCGCAGGTGCGACACCGTCATCGAGCCCGACTTCTTCGAGTCGTAGACGAAGTAGCCCTGCGCGCGGTGCTCGGTCTCCTCGCCGATGATCTTCACGGTGTTCTTGTTCGCGCCGACCGTCCCGTCGGCGCCGAGGCCGTAGAAGACGGCGCGGACGGTCTCCGGGTCCTCGGTCGACCAGGCGGGGTCGTAGGCGAGGCTCATCTGCGACACGTCGTCCTCGATGCCGACGACGAAGCCGTGGCGCGGCTCGGCGGCCGTGAGCTCGTCGAAGACCGCCTTCACCATGGCCGGCGTGAACTCCTTCGAGGACAGGCCGTAGCGCCCGCCGACGACGCGCGGGAAGCCCGCGAACGGGGCCTTCCCGGCGCCGACCGCGCGCGCGAGCCCGGCGACCACGTCGAGGTAGAGCGGCTCCCCCGGGGCGCCCGGCTCCTTCGTGCGGTCGAGGACGGCGATGGCGCGGGTCGTCGCGGGCAGCGCCGCGAGCAGGTGCGCGGTCGAGAACGGGCGGAAGAGGCGCACCTTCACGAGGCCGACCTTCTCGCCGGCCGCGACGAGGCGCTCGACGGCCTCCTCGGCCGCGCCCGCGCCCGAGCCCATCATGACGACGACGCGCTCGGCGTCGGGGGCGCCCACGTAGTCGAAGAGCCGGTAGGGGCGGCCGGTGCGGGCGGCGACCTTGTCCATCGCGCGCTGCACGACGTCGGCGGTGGCGTCGTAGAAGGGGTTCGCGGCCTCGCGCGCCTGGAAGAAGACGTCCGGGTTCTGCGCCGTGCCGCGGATGACCGGCGCCTCGGGGCGGAGCGCGCGGGCGCGGTGGGCGCGGACGAGCTCGGGGTCGAGGAGGGCGCGGACGTCGTCCGCGTCGGGGAGATCGATGGTGTTGATCTCGTGGGAGGTGCGGAAGCCGTCGAAGATGTGGAGGAACGGGACGCGCGCCTCGAGGGTCGCCGCGTGGGCGACGAGGGCGAGGTCGGCGGCCTCCTGCACGCTCGAGGCGAAGAGGTGCCCCCAGCCGGTGCCGCGCGTCGCCATGACGTCGCCGTGGTCGCAGAAGATGGAGAGCGCGTGCGTCGCGAGGGAGCGCGCGGCGACGTGGATGACGGCCGGGGTCAGCTCGCCCGCGATCTTGTAGAGGTTCGGCACCATCAGGAGGAGCCCCTGCGACGCCGTGAAGGTCGTCGTGAGGGCGCCCGTCTGGAGCGCGCCGTGGACGGCGCCCGCGGCGCCCCCCTCGGACTGCATCTCGACGACGCGCGGGACCGTGCCCCACACGTTGGGCCTGTCGAGGGCGGCCCACTGGTCGGCGAACTCGCCCATCGGCGAGGCTGGCGTGATCGGGTAGATCGCGATGACCTCGCTCGCGAGGTAGGCGATGTGTGCGGCGGCTTCGTTGCCGTCGAGGGTGACTCGCGGGCGCATGGGCGCTGTCTCCTCGTCGTCCGTGTGCTGGGGACCACGTCGGCGAGGTCAGGCCGGGCCGGCGGCGCGCGACGCGCGACCGGGGGCAGAGCATGGCGCGTGCCATGGGGCTTTCGGCTGGATCTTCGGTCGGTTCGGCGAACCCGCGCGGCGCGCGGGTGTGCCAAAAGGCACAGCGAGCGCCGCGACGCTGGGCGACCTCTCGCGATGGGGGGCGCGAGCGCCCAGACCGCGGGCCCGCTACGGGTTCAGGTGCACGATGGCGGCGTTGAGGATCGTGGCGAAGGCGATCCACGCCGCGTAGGGCACGAGGAGCCAGGCGGCGACGCGGTCGACGCGGCTGAAGGCCCAGCCGGTGGCGAGGACGGCGACGTCGAGCGCGACGATGTCGACGAGCGCGAGGTCGGGGCGGTGCGCGCCGAAGAAGAGGAAGGTCCAGGCGAGGTTCAGCGCGAGCTGCCCGAAGAAGAGGGCGAGCTGAAGGCGGACCGCGCGCGGGCCGCGGCACTCGACGACGCGCCAGGCGGCGATGGTCATGAGCGCGTAGAGGAGCGTCCAGACGGGCCCGAAGAGCCAGTTCGGCGGGTTGAAGGCCGGCTTCTCGAGGGCCGTGTACCAGGGGCCGATGTCCGTCGCGAGGCCGCCGACGACCGCGACGGCCGTGACGACGAGGGCGATGTTGAGGAGCCACCCCCAGCGTCGCCGGCGGGGCGTCTCGACGTGACCGACGTGGTCGTGGAGCTGGGGGTCGTGAAGGCGCGTGCTCATGGCGTTCTCCTGAATGCGAACCGGTCATGACCCGGGCAAGGGCCGTGCCGACGCGCGGGGGGCGGGGGAACGCGCAGGTGGGGCGCCTCGGAGGCGGCTCGGGCCCTGTCGGGGGCGCGGCGCGTGGCCGCGGCAGAACGCCCCGCCGGGACGCGATCGGGGCATCCCGCGACGGCCTCCGGAGCGGCCGTCAGCCGTCTCGCGGGCTACTCGAGGCGGCCCACCCGCACCACGACCTGGTCGACGCGCCTCGGGAGGCGCACCCGCGCCTCGATGATCACGTCCTCGGGCGCGTCCTCGGGCACGCCGACCTCGAGCGCCCAGGCCGTGACGCGCCCCTTCGCCGCCTCGGCCCGGAGGAGCTGCTCCGCCTCGCGCCGGAGAGCCGCGACGGCTGCCGCCCCGGGCGCCCCGCGGAAGGCGACCCGCTCCTTCAGCGCCTCGAGCGCCCGCGTGAGCGAGGGCAGCGGGTCGTCCGCGGCGCCCGCGCCCCCACCCCCGGGCGTCGGTCGCGCCGCGACGTATGGCGTCGGCGCTCCCTCGGGGAGCCGCGCGCGCCCGTCCCCGGCCGGCTCGAGCACGCGCACGCCGCTCGGGAGCACGCCATGTTGCGCTGCGAGATCCACGAACCGGTCGACCGCCCGGACGTCGCCTGCGATGAGGGCGGCAGCGATTGACGCACCGCACACGGGGAGCCCCCGCGGCGGCCCCGGCGCGCGGAAGGTGCCGCCCGGCGCCCAGAACGTCGCGTTCCGCTCGCCGGCGAGGGCGATCTCCTCGGCGTCGACGTCCGGCGCCCAGGCGAGGAGCAGCGGCGCGCGCGTGTCGCCCCGCCCCTCCCAGAGGGCGCGGCGCGCGGCGGCGTCGCGAGGCCCCGGGGCCACGATCAGCGCGGTGTCGTCGCCGTCGTCGAGGGCCTCGAGCCCGCCCGCCACGACGACCCGCGGCGCGTGGTGCGTGAGCGCGAGCCACGCCGCGACGGCGACCGGCCAGGCGCCGGCGTCGTCGTCGCGCACGCCGAGCAGGGGCGCCAACTGCGCGAAGCGCGCGGCGCGCACGGGGCGGCCGAGCGGGCGCGGGGTCGGCCCGACGAGGGTCAGCGTGGTCGTCATGGTCCTCCGCGCGAAGCGCGCCGCGTCACGCGCTCGCCCACTGGTCGACGCGCGCCTGGATCTCGGCCGGCGTCAGGTCCTCGATGGTCTTCGAGAGGATCCAGATGTGCCCGAACGGGTCCTTGATGCGCCCCTCGCGGCGCCCGTAGAACTGGTCGGCCACGGGGAAGACGACCTTCGCGCCGGCGGCCACCGCGCGCTTGCAGACCGCGTCGGGGTCGACGGTCGCGAGCGACAGGATGACCGCGCTCCCGCCGAGGCTCTTCGGCGCGACGTTCTGGTTGTCCTTGTCCTCGCTCGTCAGCGTCAGGCCGGAGCCGTTCTCGAAGATGAGCTCCGCGTCGATGATGCGCCCGTCGGGCATCGTGAAGCGGTGCCTCTCGCGCGCGCCGAAGACGTTCGTGTAGAACGCGATGGCCTTGTCGGCCTCGCGCACGATGAGCCGCGGCGTGACGATGGCGTTCGCTGGCATGGGTCGTTCCTCCGTCGTCGCGGCGCAGGCTGGCGCGCCGCGACGACGAGGATGACCAATTCCGGCCCGGCTGTCATGGAAGCGGGCGCGCGCCCTCTCTCCCCCCCGTGCGTCCTCCGTGTCTCAGTCTCCGTGGTCACCGCCACGGAGACACCGCGACGATCCAGCTACGCCCGCCGCCGACGCGTGATCGCCAGGCCCCCCAGCGCGAGCGCCGCGAGCCACGCCCAGCCGCCCCCGGCGCCGCCGCCGTCGCACGCCCCGCCCTGGATGAGCACCGTCGTCCGGTCGGGGCCGTCCGGGTTCGACGGGTCGTCCGGCGTGTCGGGGTCCTCGGGGCCGATCGTCACGGTCACGACCGCGTCGTCGCACGCGCCGCGCAGATCGCAGCGCGTGTAGACGAAGCGCACCTCGCCCACCGTGCCCGCCACCGGCTCGAAGCGGAGCGCCCCGCCGCCCGTGAGCGCCACGCGCGCCTCCTTGGGCTGCCGCACCGCGAGGACGTAGGTCGGATCGCCGTCCGGGTCGCTGTCGTTGTCGCCGATGGGGAGCTCCGACGGCGTGTCGTCGACCCGCCGGTACACGTCGTCCTCGGCCACCGGCGGCGCGTTCCCGCCCGCCGCCACGAGGACCGTCACCGACGCCTCCGCGCACGCCCCGCCCGGGTCGCACGCCTCGTACCCGAAGCGGAGCCGCCCGGCGAAGTCCGCCGGCACCTGCACCTGGATCCCGCCGCCCGTCACGGCGCCCGCCGTGCCGGCCTCCGGCGCGCCGACCGCGCCCACCACGAGCGGATCGCCGTCCGGGTCCACGTCGTTGTCGAGCGCCGCCACGACCACCGTCGCCCCCGGCGCCGCCACGACCACGTCGTCGATGGCCCACGGCGCGTCGTTCACGCCGCCGACCGTCACGACCACGACCGCGCTCGCGCAGCCGCCGCGCCCGTCGCACGCCGTGTACGGGAAGCGGTCCTCGCCCGCGAAGCCCGCCGCCGGCGCGTAGGTCGGCCGCCCGTCGGCGCCGATGACCACGCGCCCGTGCCGCGCCGGCCCCGCCCCGTCCACCGTGAGCGCGTCGCCGTCCGGGTCGCTGTCGTTCGCGAGGACGTCGACCGCGACGGGGTCCGCGCCCTCCTCGACGGCGATCGCGTCGTCCGCCGCGAGCGGCGGGCCCTCCCCGTCGCCGACCGTCACGATGACCAGCGCCTCCGCGCACGCCCCGCCCGGGTCGCACGCCTCGTAGGTGAAGCTGTCCTCCCCGGCGAACGCCGGCGACGGCCGGTAGCTCACGGTCTGGTCGTCCACGCGCTCCGCCGTGCCGCGCCGCGGGCCGCCGACCGCGCCCACGACGAGCGCGTCGCCGTCGGGGTCGACGTCGTTCACGAGCACCCGCACCGTCACGGGCTGGTTCCTCGCGGTGGCGGTGCGGTCGTCCGCCGCGACGGGCGGATCCCCCGCCGGCACGACGATGACCCGCACCACGGCCTCCGCGCAGGCCCCGGCCGCGTCGCACACCTCGTAGACGAAGGCGTCCTCGCCGTCGAAGTCCGCGTCGGGCACGAAGAGCACGGTGGCGTCGGCGTTCTCCTCGAGCCGCCCGTGCCAGGGCGCGTCGGTGATGACCGGGCCGATGAGCGCGTCCCCGTCGGGGTCCGCGTCGTTGCCGAGCACGTCGATGAGCACCGGCGTGTCCTCGTCCGTGACCACCACGTCGTCACCGGGCGCCGGCGGCGCGTTGCCGTCGACCGGCACCGGCACGAGCGTGACCGTCGCCGTGTCGCAGGCGGCCTTGTCGTCGCACACCGTGTAGACGAAGGTCTCCTCGCCGACGAAGCCCGCGCGCGGCGTGAAGAGGAGCCCGCCCCCCGCCGCGACCGTCACGTCGCCGCTCGGCGGCTGCTGCACGTCCGCGATGACGATCGCGTCGCCGTCGGGGTCGCTGTCGTTCGCGAGCACGTCGAGCGGGCTCGCCGCGTCCGCCGGCACGACGTAGCGGTCGTCCGCCGCGACCGGCGCGCCGTTGTCGCCGTCGAGCACGAAGACGACGACCGTCGCGTCCGCGCAGAGGCCGCCCGGATCGCACGCCGTGTAGCCGAACGCGACCTCGCCGACGAAGCCCGCGGGCGGCGTGTAGACCACGTCGAGCGCGCCCTGCGCGACCGCCGCCTCGCCGTCCTGCGGCGCGCCGACCGAGGCCACGACGAGCGCGTCGCCGTCGGGATCGCCGTCGTTGTCGAGCACGGCGACCGCGACCGGCACGCCCACCTGCGTCGTCACCCGGTCGTCGACCGCGACCGGCGCGTCGTCGACGGGGGCCACGTCCACGATGACGAGCGCCGTCGCGCAGGCGCCGCCCGGGTCGCACGCCGCGTAGACGAACGCGTCGCGGCCGAAGAAGTCGCGCGCGGGAGCGTACGCGACGCCGCCCGAGGGGTCGATCGTCGCGACGCCGTGCGCCGGCGGGCCGACGCTCCCCACGACGAGCGCGTCGCCGTCGGGATCGCTGTCGTTGTCGAGCACGGCGATGACGACGGGAGGCCCGTCCTCGTCCATCGCGGCCGCGTCGTCGACCGCCACGGGGGCGACGTTCGCCTCGCCGACGCGCACGGTCACCGTCGCCTCGTCGCAGAGGCCGCCGGGGTCGCACGCGGTGTAGGTGAAGGTCGCGACGCCCTCGAAGCCGGCGGGCGGCGTGTAGCGCGCGCGGCCGTCCACGATCTCGGCCGCGCCCGCGGTCGGCACGCCGAGCTCACCGATGGCGAGGGGATCGCCGTCGCCGTCGCCGTCGTTCGCGAGCACGTCCACGACGACCGGCGTGTCCTTCGGCGTGCTGGCGACGTCGTCCGCGGCCACCGGCGCGTCCGCGACCGGCGTCACCGCGACGCTCACGACCGCCTCGTCGCACGTCCCCGCGACGCACACCTCGTAGGTGAAGTCGTCGACGCCCGAGTAGCCCGGCGCCGGCGTGTAGAGGACGGTGCCGTCAGTGAGCGCGTGGGCCTCGCCGTGGCGCGGGGCGCGGACGACGCGCGGGTCGCGGAGCACGACGCCCGCCGGGCCGCGGTCGTTCGCGAGGACCGCGATGAGCACGGGCACGTCCTCGGGGGTCGTGGCCTCGTCGTCCCAGGCGCGCACGGCGCCGCAGAGGCCCGCCTCGCAGCGGCCCGTGCCGCAGTCGCCGTCGACGACGCACTGGACGCACGTCGGCTCGCCCGCGGCGTCGGTCACGCACAGCGGGAGGCCGGCGCCGCAGCCGGCGTCGGTGGCCGCGCCCACCTGGTCGTCGCGGCACGCGAGGCAGCGCGGCGCGCCGTCCGCTCCCGGCTCGCAGAGCGGGGCGCTGGCTGGGCAGCCGAAGTCGGCGCCGCCGCCGGCGGCCGAGTCCTCACAGGCGACGCAGACGTGGCTCGCGCCGGTCACGTCGCACACGGGCGCCGCCGCCGAGCAGCCGGCGTCGACCCCGCCCGAGGCGGTGTCGAGGCACGGCGCGCAGGTGTGGGTGCCGACGTCGCAGGCGCCGCCGCCGCAGTCGGCGTTCGAGTTGCACTGGACGCAGGCGCGGGCGCCGCCCGCGGCGATGTTGCAGATGGGCGCCGAGGCGGCGCAGCCGAAGTCGAGCGCCGAGCCGCTCGCGCTGTCCTCGCAGGGGACGCAGCCGTTCGGGCTCGCGCCCTCGTCGCAGACGGGGGTCGCGCCGCCGCAGCCGGCGTCGGTCGCAGCGCTCGCGGTGTCGCCGCAGAGCTCGCAGGTGTTGGTCGCGAGGTCGCAGCGCGAGGACGGGCAGTCGGCGTCCTGGAGGCACTGCACGCAGCGGCGCGCGCCGCCGGCGCCGACGTCGCAGAGCGGGGCCGAGGCGGCGCACCCGAAGTCGGTCAGGGCGCCGGCCTCGTCGTCCTCGCAGAGGACGCAGGCGCTCGCGGCGAGCGTGGCGTCGCACACGGGCGACGCGCCCGCGCAGCCGTTGTCCGCGGCGCCGACGGCCGTGTCCTGGCAGGCGACGCACGCGAGCGTCGCGAGGTCGCAGATCGGGCGCTCCGCCGGGCACGGGCCGCACGTCGGGGCGACGGTCACGCGCCCGCTGAACTCGGAGGTCGCGCCGCCGACGGTCGCCGTGGCCGTCAGCTTCGTGCCGACGGCGACGCCCGCGGGCACCGCCACCGCGAAGGTGAAGCGCGGGGCGGTGTCGGCGCCCTGGTCGAGGCCGTTCACGAGGCCCGAGTAGGCGCTCGTCGTGGCGTCGCCGTCGTCGCCGGCGCCCTCGACGCGGGTGAGCACGAAGGTCGCGCCCTCGCCGAAGCCCGACGGGTCGGCGTCGGCGACGTAGACGTCGAGGGTCGCGCCGGCCGGCGCCCAGCCGGAGAGCGTGAGCGTGCCGCCGGCGAGGGTGGCCTCGCGGAGCACGGGGAAGTTGAGGAGCCCGTTCCCGCCTGCGTCGGCGTCGGCCGCGTCGTTCTTCGTGACGAAGGGCGCGGCGCCGGCGACGCCGTCGGCGGCCGCGCGCAGGTCGATGCCGAGCTGGCCCGTGGCCGGAGCGCCGTCGAGGTTCGCGGCGACGCCGTTGTCGTGGAGGCTGTTGAGGCGGATCGTGGCGCGCTCGGCGCTCGCGGTGACGGCGACGCCGGCGCCGTGGCTGCCGGTGACGACCGAGCCCGTGACCTGGGCGTCGTCGCCGGAGAGGCGCACGCCGTCGGCGGGCTGGCTGGTGCTGCGGCCGCTCTCGGTGATGGTGACGCCGCTCACCTGGAGGCCGGCGCTGAACTCGTCGGTGCGGACGCCGGCGCCGCCGACGGTCGCGACGAGCGTGTTCGCGACGTGCAGATCGGCGCTCCCGGCGGCGATGACGCCGTCCTTCACGGCGCCGCGGACCTCGACGCCCGTCACGGTCCAGCCGCTCGCGCCCACGAAGCTCACCGCGGCCCCGCGCACCGGGCCCACGAGGGAGGCGCGCACGGCGCCGCCGGCAGCGCCGCTCGCGCGGACGCCGTTGCCGCGGCTGAGCGCGGCGGGGGCGGCGAAACCGGCCGCGGTCGCGCCGATGACGCAGCCCTCGACGACGAAGCCGGCGCCCGCGGCGTCGACGAGCACGTCGGCGCCGGTGCCGACGGGGCCGCCGAAGCCGTGGACGGCGACGTGCTTCACGGCGCAGTCGCTCGCGGCGACGCGGAGCCCGGCGTCGACCGCGCCGTCGCCGACGATCGCGATCTCGGGCGCCGCGACCTTCGCGAGCGCGGCGGCCGGGACGCCGACGACACCGCCCGCGCCGAGCTCGCCGGGGTTCGTATCGCCGACGTTCGCGGTCTGGCTGGCGCCGTCGATGACGGTGCCGGCGTCGGTGATGGTCGCGAGCGCCGTGCCGGCGGTGATGGTGGCGACGCCGCTCGCGAAGCCCGGGTCGGCCGCGCGGCCGAGCGGGTCGGTGGCGCTCGGGATCATGAAGACCGCGGCGTTCGGCCCGCTGATGGCGTTCGCGTTGCGGATGAACTGGTCGAGGCTCCCCTGCCCGCTCGGGCGCGTGTTCACGACGGCGACGTAGCTGAAGCCGAGGTCGACGCCCTCCTGCCCGCCGTCGGGGACGGCCACCGTCACGGTCGCGTGCGGCGCGGCGCTCGCGGTCGTGAGCGACGCGAGCGTCGCCGACGTCGTGTTCGCCGGCGCGTCCGGGAGGCGCGGGACGTCGCCGCCGACCTGGTCGCCGCGCGAGGCGGTCCCGTCGCTCTCGAAGATCTCGACCGGCACGGCGCTCGCGCCCGGGGCGACGCCCGCGGCCGGCGGCGAGTCGGCGTCGCCGACGCTCGCGGTCACGACGCGCACGGTGTAGCTCGGGGCGGAGAGCCCGTCGAAGCGGTACGCGCCCGCGCCGTCGCTGTAGGTCGCGGCGACGAAGGCGCCGGCGCCGTCGTAGAGCTCGACGCGCGCCGCGGGGATCCCGACCGCCGCGCCCCCGGCGACACCGCGCGAGCGGCCTGGGCCGCCGGTCCAGCCCGTGTCCTCGAAGAGGGTGCCGCTCAGGGACGCGCCGACGCTCACGGGCGCGACGTTGTAGGCCGGGGCGTAGGTGTCGTTGGCGCCGTCGTCGTAGTCGACCTTCAGGTCGGCGAGGTAGGGCGCGGCGCGGCGCGCGACGCTCGTGCCGACCTTGGCGTCGAAGGTGATGGTGGCGGTCGCGCCGGACGCGAGCGCCGTGCTCGCGTTGAAGGCCCAGCGGAGCTGGTCGCGGTTGACCCCGTCGAAGGGCGCCACGGTCGTGGGCGCCGTCACCGTGGGCGTGACGTTCGCGAGGCCGGTGACGACGCTCGTGCCGGTCTGGAAGCGGAAGCGCTGCTGGTTGCCGGTGGTGGCGTTGGCGGTCGGGAGCCAGTTCGTGATGGCGAGGCCGGTCGCGCTCGAGAAGCCCGTGTTCTTCACGGTGATCGTGTAGTGGACGGTGTCGCCGGGCTTGGCGCTCGCGGGGGTGACGGTCTCTGTCGCGACGAGGAAGGCGCGCGTCCCGATGATGATGGGCGCGTTCGAGTAGACGGGGTCGGGGATCTCGGTGCTCTCGAGGGTGGCGCGGTTCAGCACCATGGTGCCGCTCGCGGCGCTCGGGACGAGGTCCACGAGGACGGCGCCGCCGCCGCCGCTGTTCAGGACGGGGATGGTGGCGAAGGTGACGGTGGCGCCTGGGCCGGCGCTCGCCGGGCTCGCCGGGAGCACGCTCGTGCCGAGGGCGTGGCGGAAGGTCGCCGTGCCGGTCATCTGCGTCGGGAGCTCCGTCTTCAGGACGACGTCGTGCTGCGGGACGTTGCCGGTGTTGTAGTAGCTGATGCGGTAGGTGACGGTGTGGCCGCTCGGCACGATGGTGCCGGTGAAGGGCTGCCCGTCGACGGCGACGACCTCCTCGAGCACGTAGAGGTTGGTGTTGTTGTCGGCGACGCTCGGCACGTGGTAGCGCCAGGTGAGGTCCCAGCCGGTCTCGCCGGCCTCGGAGGCGGCGTCGCCGCCGAAGACCTCGGAGTTCGAGACGATGCCGGTCGCGGGCGCGTCGGCGAGGAGGCGCACGGAGATCTTCACGTAGCGCAGCTCGCCCACCTGGAGGCGCCCGACGGCGAAGCGCACGGCGTTGGTCGCGACCGGGAGCGGCGAGTCGGTGGAGAGCGCGAAGCCCCCGTCGGTCGGCCCGCCGACGACGAGGTTCCCGCTCTGGCCGAAGCGCGACTTCGTGGCGCTCGTGGCGGGGCCCTCGTCGGTGTTGCCGACCCGGGAGCCGGCGTAGGCGACGCGGCGCCAGGGGCCGACGTTGCCGGTGTTGTCGAGCTTGTAGCCCGAGTCGGGGCCGGCGACGGCGCTGCCGGCGTTGAAGGGCATGGGGCCCTTCGCGGTGACGGTGACGGAGGCGGCGGCCGACTTCGGCGCGGAGAGGGCGTTGATCGCGCTCTGGATGGAGCCGAAGGCGTTGGTCTGGTCGGCGTCCCAGAGGTTGTGCGTGGTGGCCTGGGTCTGCCCGAAGGTCGGGTTGATCTGGCCTGCGCCGGTCGGGTTGATCTTGTAGCCGTTCGTGCCCTGCTTCACGCGCTCGGCGCCCGACGCGAAGACGGCCGTGCGCGCGTCGGTCGAGTAGAAGATGCCGGTGTCCGCGTAGGACATGGCGATGGAGCCGTCGCACTTGTTGGTCTCGTTGGCGGCCGCGCACTGGCCGCTCGGGTCGTAGGCGGCCGTGTTGAACGGCGTGAGCCAGCGCTCCTCGTTCCGCCCCCAGCCGTTGCGGATGAGGCCCGGGAGGTTCGGCGCGACCTCGCGGAAGCCGCCGTTGCCGTCGGGGATGACGATCGACGCGCCGACGACCTCGACGTTCGGCGGCAGGTAGTCGGTGACGTAGCCGGCGACGCCGACGGTCGCGTCGTTCTCGACGGGGGTGAACTGGATGATCCAGCTCACGATGTCGCCCTCGACGAGGACCTGCTGCCCGAGCGCGGCGCGGCGCAGGATGGCGGCGAGCGTCTCGGGGGCGAGGTACTTGGTGGTCTGCACCTGCGGGACGCTGTGCGCGCGGGCCGCCGGGGCGGGCGCGAGCGCGGCGGTCAGCGAGGCGGCGGCGGTGAGGCCGAGGACGAGTGACCGAAGTGAGGCGCGCATCGCGGCTCCTTTCTGTGGCTGCAGCGGGTCGTCCCCGCGCGGGGGCGCGGGCGTCGAGGCGAGTCGTGAGGGCATCGGCTCGGTGTAACGGTCACTCGCGTGAAAACCGTAACCCGCTGTAACCGCCGCGTGAGCGATTGTCGTCGCGGGGGCCTCGGAGGCCGGCGCGCGAGCGACTCTCCGGGCGGCGGCCCCCGCTCCCGTGGCGCGCGCGACCCGC
Source organism: Deltaproteobacteria bacterium (assembly GCA_020632715.1). Classification (GTDB taxonomy): domain Bacteria; phylum Myxococcota_A; class UBA9042; order PHBI01; family PHBI01; genus JACKFA01. Next base: position 1,301,383 of record JACKFA010000001.1, on the reverse strand, counting down.
GCCGTCCCGTTGACAGGGGCCGGCCCCCGGGTGCTCATGCGCCCGACACCGCGCCGGGCCCGCGCGGTCGCCACGCCTTCGACCCGAGGACGACGCGATGACGCTCCCCCTGACCACCCGCTCGAGGCCGCGCTCGCGCCGCCTCTCCGGCGCGCTCGGCGCCGCGGTCGCCCTCACCGCGCTCGCCGCCGCGGGCTCCGGGTGCGGCATGGGGCAGTGCACCCGGAGGCTGCCCCGCCCCGGTGAGGTCGCGCCCGCGCCCGCGCCGCCGCCGCGGCCGGCGCGCGTCGCCCGCCGGAGGCGCCCGCGCGGATCGAGGCGGTCATCGACGGCGCGGTCGCGCACGTGACGCTCCGCTTCGACGCGGCCGGCGAGGGCGTCGACACGCGCGCCTACGGGGTGAAGGGCCTCTCCGTGACGGGGAGCGGGCAGCTCACGCAGGAGGCGACGGTGTCCGCGGGGGACACGGCGCGCTTCGACGTGGCGTTCACGCCGCCCGCCGGAGAGTCGCTGCTCGTCGTCGCGCTGCGCGGCCGCTTCGGGGGCGGCGAGCGCGTGACCACGGTGCGCTCGTTCGCGGTCGGCGCCGCCGCTGACGGCGCGGCGCGCTGATCCCGGGGCGGCGCCGCCGGCGCGCGCTGATCCCGGGGCGGCGCGTCGGCGCGCGCCGCTCCCGCGCCGCCGGCGCTCAGAACGCCTGGATCTCGCTCACCTTGAAGTCGTCGAGCCAGAGCGTCACGTCGGAGCTGCTGTCGAGCTGGATCTCGACGGCCCCCTTCCCCGGCGAGGCCGACGAGAACGAGAACTGCCGCGTCACGTTCATCCAGTCCGTGCCGACGTCGAGCGTCTCCCAGAGCGCCGTGCCCGCGTCGACGTCCGAGACCGCGATGACCGGGGTCGCGCCCGCCGCGGACTTCACCTTGAACGACACCGCGTAGGTCTTCCCGGACTTGAACGAGAGCCCGGTCTGCGAGAAGAGCACCCCCGACGTGCCGCTCAGCGGCTCGTACTCGAGCCGGACCGACGGCGACGCGTCCCCGAAGGTCGTCGTGTCCGTGACCGCCTCGAAGCGCACCTCGTCCCACGGGCGCGACAGCTGCCAGCAGAGGTAGCTCTGCGAGAAGCCGCCGTTCGCGAGCTCGCCCACGGCCGGCTGGCACGCGCCCGCGCCGAGGTCGCGGATCTCGAGGCCGTCGAACCAGGTCGACCCCGTCGCCGCCTGCCCGCCGAAGCCGATCTCGAACTTCGCCCCCTCGGACGGCGCGTCCGACGCCTGCACCCACGGGAACTCGTAGTCGCGCCAACCCACCGCGTAGTGGACCGGCTGGTTCATGAAGAGCTCGCCGCCCGGCACCTGCAGGTTCGTGTACCCGCGCCGCTCGGCCTCCCCCTTCGCGCGGAAGGTCAGGAGGTAGCCGTGCCCCGCCGCGAGCGGCACGCCGTACTGCGCGATGCGCGCCTGGTAGTCGCCGTCGCTCGCGTTGTCGGAGATCTCGACGCGCGCGGCCCCGCCCTCGACCGCGTCGAGCGCGGCATAGAGGTCCATCTGATCCCAGCCCCACTCGAAGAGCCAGCACGCGAGCCCATGCGCGAAGTCGCCGTTCTGGAAGAGGTTCACCCCGTCCGGCGCGCACGGGTCGAACTCGAGGCGCTCGAGCGTCACGTTCGCGAGCCACACCTTCGAGCCCTGCGCGATGCGCCCGAACGCGAGCTCGAGCTGCGCCCCGCCCTCGGGCGTCGCCGCCGTCGGGACGAAGTCGAAGCTGTAGCGCCTCCAGCTCGTGGACACCGGCGTCTCCGCGTTGAGCCACGGCTCCATGCCGAGGTCCCAGCGGTTCAGGTTCGCGAAGAAGCGCTGGTCGACCGTCGACTTCGCGTCGAAGGACAGCCGGTAGCGCGTGAACGCCTCGAGCGGGAGCCCCTCGCGGTGGACGGTCGCCCACCAGTCCTCGCCCGGCGCGCCCAGCATCTCGACGACCGCCGCCGGCGACGCCCCGTCGGGGCCGCCGGCCGGATCGATCGACAGGCGCGAGAGCTGCTCGGCGTACTGGTTGCCGTACCACCAGCAGGTCTGCCCGCGCGCGAAGTCGCCGTTGCCGAGGAGCTGCCCGTCGACCTCACCGCACGGCGACGGGCCGTCGTCCGTGAGCGCGAGGTCGTCGAGCCACACCGGCGACGTCGAGCTCTCCGCGAGCTGGAAGTCGATCTGCACGCTCCACGCGGTCTCTTTGGCCTCGAAGCCGAGGCGGTACTCGCGCCACGTGTCGTCGAGCGTCAGGTCCTCGAAGTAGATGGGGTACTGGAAGCTCGACGGCTGCACGAACACGCGCACCGAGCGCGCCGCGCCGGCTTTCGCCCAGAACGAGAGCGTGTAGCTCCGCCCCGCGATGACGCTCATGTTCCGCTGCCCGAGGTCGAGCGCGTAGATGAGGTTCCCGGTCTCGGGGTTGTCCGCGCGCAGGGACGGCGCCGACCCGCCCGGGCGCGTCTCGTCGTCGAGCGTGAAGCCGCCCATGAAGCCGTCGGGGCCGAACACGCTCCAGCAGGGCGACCACCCGTCGACCGCGCTCTCCGCGAGCTGATCGAAGCCGCCGTCGCCGATGAGGCTGCCCTCGTCCGGCATGCAGTAGCGCGCGCGCACCCAGACGTCCACGTCCTCGGCGCAGGCCGCGATGCCCGTCCCGAAGAGGTCGGGCGGCGCCTGGCAGACCGTCGCCGTGCCCGCGGCCGCGTCCCAGCCGCCGCCGTCGTTGCTCGGCAAGACGCGCGGCAAGGTCGCGCTCGCGATGCCGCCGGGGATCGGGCCGCAGCCGACGCCGTAGTCCCCCTCGCCGCCGCCCGAGCAGGCGTACGCGTGCGCGCCCGTCGCCGGGTTCGCGCCGACCCAGAGCCCCGTCGCCTCCGCGAACGAGGTCGCCGACCACGCCGCGCGCGTCACCGGCGAGCGGTAGAAGCCCGCGCCCGGCTTCGAGTAGAAGTACTCGCGTGGGGCGCCGTCCCAGAAGCCGTCGAGCGCGTCCATGACCGGCGGCGTGAGGCGCGTCCAGCCGCCGCGCTCCGCGTCGAAGCGGCACTCCGCGAGGAAGGGCGGGCGCCCGCCGACGCCGTCGGGGTCGATGACGCGCTGGCCGTTCGTGCGCAGCGCGCCGTCGATCTGCTCGCACTGCTCCGGCCACTCGATCGGCCGGTCGGTCGGGCGCAGGTAGAGCGCGCCGCCCTTCCGCGCGGGGTTCGCGACGTGCTGCGTCGTGTTCTGGCCGCACGGGTCGTGGGTCGGCCAGTTGTCGGCCGTGTTCCCGTCGAAGTAGTAGTAGAGCGTGCTCGCGGAGAGGCTCGGGCCGTAGGGGCCGAAGAAGAGGCTCTGCGGCACGACGCCGTCGCACGTGGGCGTCACGTCGACGATGGTGCGGCAGTCGACCCAGCCCGAGAGCCCGTGGACGATGCTGCCGCGCCCCGGCTCGCAGGCGACGCCGTCGTTCAGGTCCGAGAGGACGGCGAAGGACGTCCCGAGCTCGCGCCAGAGCTGCCAATCGATGGCGCCGGGCGTCGTCGGGCTCGTGGGCGCCGTGGTCGACACGGGCACGTCCGCCTGCCCGACCGGCCACGACGGCCGCGGGGTGACGGCGTTGTCGTTCGCGTCGAAGTTGTCGAAGTCCGTGAAGCCGTAGACCCAGGCGAGGGTCCAGCCGCCGCCGTCGGTCGTCATGTCGCACCACGCCTGGAACGGGGCGCGCTCGCCGTCGCCGTCGACGTCGAGCCAGCGGAGCCCGTCCTCCGTGGCGCCGGCCGCGTCGCGCACGTGGAGGCAGCTCTGCGCGGGGCGGGCCTGCGCGCCGACGTCGGTGAAGTCGCCCTCGTGGTAGAGCGTGCCGATCTCGGTCGCCGAGAGCGCGCGCTCCCAGACGCGCAGGTCGTCGAGGACGCCGAAGAACTGCTCGTACACCCCGGGGCCGCCGTCGCCCTCGGCGTACTGCGAGAGGCCGATGGCGAGGAGCGTCGACTGCAGGTCCTGCCCGGCGGCCGTGTCGTAGGCGTCCTGCTCGCGCCCGTCGAGGTAGAAGGTGACGTGGGTCCCGGTCTTCACGACCGCGACGAAGCTCCAGTGGCCGTCGGGGGTGCAGGTGCGCTGCGAGCGCACGTCGTTGTTCTCGCCGACGTACTCGACGCAGCCGCGCCCGGCGCCCTGGACGAGGCCGCTCCGGCGGTCGCTCGCGAGCACCTCGCCGAACGAGAAGAGGCCGCGCCAGGCCGCGAGGTGACCGCGGTCGGGGCGCACCCAGAGCGTGTAGGTGACGGTCGCCTCGCCGAGCGGGTGGTGCGTCGACGGGACGATCACGCGGTCGCCGACGGCCGTGAAGCGGAGGGCCTTCCCGGCGGCGCCGAAGCGGTCGGGGGCCGGGACGGCGCCGGTGACGACGCCGTCGTCGCCGAAGGGGCCCGCGTCGAGCCCGTCGCCGTCGAGGGGCCAGTGGCCGACGAGCCCCTCGGCGAGGGCGTCGCAGCCCTCGTCGGTGACCCCGTCGCAGTCGTTGTCGAGCTGGTCGCAGGACACCTCGACGGCCTCGTGGTTCGGCACCGCGACGTAGTCGCAGGCGGCGCTGTCGAGCCCGTCGTGGCACATGACCGCGAGCGAGGCCTTGCCCTGCCCGCAGACGCCGACCTGCGCGCACAGCTCGTCGACGCGGTCCGAGCTCGCGCCGTCGCTGACGTCGTTCCGCGCGTCGAGCTCGTCGACGATGCAGTCCTCGTCGGCGTCGGCGGTGGCGCTCTCGACGGCGTCGACGAGGCCGTCGCCGTCGGTGTCGCGCGCGAGCGTGCCCTCGTACTCGTCGCCGTCGGGCTTGCCGTCGTCGTCGGAGTCGGCCTTCTTCGGGTTCGTGCCCTGCGCGATCTCCACGCGGTTCACGAGGCCGTCGAGGTCGTCGTCGCCCTCCGGGTCGAGGCAGCGCCCGTCGTAGCAGAGCCCGGTCGAGCACTCGCCCGCGGCCTCGCAGGTGCCGCCGATGGGCTTCTTGCCGTTGTTGTCGCCACAGGCGACGAGCGCCAGGACCGCGAGCGCACCAAGGCCCTTGAAGACTGTCGAGAACCGCATCATCCGCACCTCCGAGCCCCCAACGTAGCGGGCCCGGGCGGCGTCGCGCAAGGACTCCCGCGGGCGGCGGGCGCGGGGTTCAGGCGGTCGCGGCGGCGGGGGCGGGGTCGGCGGCGCGCGTCGGCGGCGCCTCCGATGTGGCCGCCAGGCGGCTCAGGTGGCGGCCGAAGAGCCACATGACCGCGGCGTGCGCCGGCGCCTGGGTCGAAGCGTAGAGCCACCACGGGAGGCGCGGCTCGTAGTCGCTGATAACGGCCGTGAGGGCCTCGCCGCCGAGCACCTCGCGGATCTCGAACGTGCCCTTGCCGGTGCCGAGGAGGCCGCCCGTGATGGCGAACGCGGCGCGGTCGGGGCGCGGCTCCCCCTCGGGGACGAGCGTCAGCATCGGCGTCGTGACGCCGAGCACGGCGAGGTCGGCGCCGCCGTCGTCGCGTGGCCGGGCGTGGACCACGGGGCCGAGGGCGCGCTCGACCCAGCGGAAGTAGTCGGCGGCGACGTCGGCGGCGCGCATGCCGGGCGGGCGGACGAAGCGCTGCACGGAGCGCACGCGCGGCGGGCGCCCGCGCCGGGACCCGCCGCCGCCGCCCTCGAAGGCGCGCGGGGTGCCGGCCTCGGCGTCCGCGGCGATGGCCTCGGCGAGGACGTCGCGGAGGGCGCGCCCCGGGACGCCCACGCGCTCCTGGAGGCGGCGGTCGCGGGCGACCATCGGGTGCGAGAGGCTCCCGATGAGGGGCGCGACGAGGGCCTTCGGGGCGCCGGTGACGAGGGTCACCCAGAGGCGCGAGAGCTCGGGCGTCAGGACGGGCACGGTGAAGGTGCGCGGGGGGCGGCCGACGAGGGCCTCGCCGGCGAGCTCCATGATCTCGCGGTAGGTCACGACGTCGGGGCCGCCGACGTCGAAGACGCGGCCGACGGCGTCCGCGCGGTCGAGGACGGCGTCGAGGAGGGCGACGACGTCGTCGAGGCCGATGGGCTGCGTCGGGGTCGCGGTCCAGCGCGGGCAGACCATGACCGGGAGGCGGCGCGCGAGGTTGAAGACGATGCGCGAGCTCGAGCCGCCGGGGCCGAGGACGAGGCCGGCGCGGAGGACCGTGACGGGGACGCCGTAGGCGCCGAGGGCGCGCTCGACCTCGAGGCGGCTCCGGATGTGGCGCGACGGGGTGGCGTCGGTCGGGGCGAGGCCGCCGAGGTAGACGATCTGGCGCACGCCCGCGCGGGCGGCGGCGCGCGCGAAGTTGTCTGCGGCGACGAGGTCGATGTCGTCGAAGTCGCCCTGGACGAGGCGGTCGCTCGGCATCATGGCGTGCACGAGGTAGACGGCGAGGTCGGCGCCCTCGAGGGCGCGCGCGGCGTCGTCGTGGGAGAGGAGGTCGCAGCGCCGCGAGGGGACGCCGAGGTCGGCGCGCTCGCTGCGCGAGAGGCCGATGACGCGGAAGCGCTGCGCGAGGCGCGGCGTGAGGGCGCGGCCGACGAAGCCGTTGGCGCCTGCGACGACGACGGTGGGGCGGGCGGGGGTCATGGGGCGGGAGCGTAAGCCCGGCTGCGCCCGCAGGGAAGGTCGCGGCCCGGGTCAGCCCTGGTCGCGCCAGCGGCCGACGACCTGCTCGCCCTCGGCGACGACGAGGCGGGCGAGGCCCGGGAGCGCCTCGAGGTCGCAGCGCCCGGAGGCCACGGGCTCCGTGCGGGTCGACTGCGCGACGATGGCCTCGTAGGCGTAGGCGTGGCCGTCCTGCCCCTCGCCGAAGGTCAGCGCGACGGTCGTCGGCGGCGAGGTCGAGAGCTTGAAGTCGATGACGGCGGCGCGCTCCTCGGTCGACGCGCGGACGATGACGGGGCGCCCGAAGGCCGAGAGCCCGTCGAGGTCGCGGGCGGCGCGCGTGAGCTCGACCATCGACGCGTGCAACGCGGTCCCGATCGACACGTCCCGTAGCTCGGCGGCCATGCTCTCTCCCCTCTCTCCCGCTCTCCCCGCGCGCGGCCGGCGACCGCGCGGCGGGACCGTACCGCGTTCCGGGGCCCGCGGACACCGCGAATCGCGTCGCCCGGCGAGCGACCGCGCGCCGTGGGCAGAAAATGACGCGCTGCGTCATGAGCACTTGAAACGACCTCGCGGGCTCGCCACCTTCCGCCCGAACCCGACCGGGTGGCCCCAGCTCGCCGCCCTCAGGAGCTCGTCATGGCCGATGTCCTCGCCACCTCTCCCCGCGCCGTCGCGGTCGCCGCCGCCCTCGCCCTCGCCCTCGCGCTCGCCGCGTGCGGCGACGACGGCGGTGCCGGGTCCGACGCCGACGCCGACGCGGCCGGCGACACGCTCGCGGCCGAGGACACCGGCGCTCCCGACGCGCACGACACGCTGACACCCGACGACGCCGGCGCCGACGGCGTGAGCGACACCGGCGGCTCGGGCGACACCGGCCCGGGCGACACCGCGGCGCCCGACCCGGTCGCCTGCGGCGAGGGCGAGGCCTGCAACACGGAGCTCCTCGCCGACGGCCGCTGCCCCGGCGCCTGCTTCGAGGTCGAGCTCCCGCTGACGTGCCGCGGCACGGTCGCGCTCGGCGCGTGCCACCCCCTCGGCTGGGCGCCGCGCCCGGCCGAGACGGAGGTCGACTTCGGCGACTACACGGTGACGGCGACGGACGTCCCCGCGCAGATGACCGTCGGCGAGAGCGCCCCGCTCGTCGTGACGGTGCACAACGACACGGCGGCGGCGCTCACGATCCCGCTCTCGGTGCGGTCGCCGGGGAGCTGGGACTTCGCGGACGCCTCGTGGGAGGGGGTCGACGAGCTCACGATCCCGGCGTCGGGCGACGTCACGCTGACGGCGACGCTCACGGCGCGCGCCCCGACGACCCTCTTCGAGGGGATCGCGCCCATCGTCACCTTCACGTTCGTGGAGCGCGACGTGTTCGAGCCGCGCGGCGTCATCGACTTCGCGCCGGGCGACGACACGGTCGCCTGCGGCGGGCACACCTACCCGACGAGCTACTGCGACGGCGACGACTGCTACGAGACGCGCGCCTACTATGCGCAGTCGCGCTGCTGCGGCGACGTCTTCTTCCCGGGGGCCGCGTGCTGCGCGCGCACGGACTGCCTCGACGGGGCCGCGTGCGTCGACGGCGTCTGCGTCGGCGCGGTGCCGGCCTTCGGCGGCGCGGTCGGGCCGCCGGTCGGGCGGCACCGCGTGCTGCTCGTGCTCATCGACACGCACGCCGAGCTGACGGCGGGCGGCGCCTGCGCGGACCACGTCGACGACGTCGCGGAGGAGCTGCGGCTCGCCGACGTCGAGGGGCTCTACGACGCCTGGGCCGAGGCGCGCTTCGGCGGGTCGGCGATGGACCTGCGCTGGACGGTCCGCGCCGGGGTCACGGCGGGCGACTTCCTCCGCGGTGACGGGCCGTACGCGTGGGGCGACGTCAAGGACGCGGTCGCGGCGTACTACGACGGCGCGGGCTGCGACGGCTTCGACGCCTACGACGAGGTCATCGTGAGCCTGCCGTCGCTCGACCTCGGTCAGTTCGGTGGGCGCTACTTCGGCGACGGCTTCATCGGCGTGAAGTCGCCGAACAACGCCTACCTCCTCGCGCACGAGCTCGGGCACGGCTTCGGCGGGGACGACCTCTACCTCACGCTCGGCGGCCTCTTCGAGTGGCACGACGACCTGATGGGGAACGACCTGGCGGCGCCGCCGCTGCCGGGCGACGGCGTGCTCTGGGGCCAGTCGGGCTTCGCGGACGTCGACCAGGACGGCGTCATCGACGCGGCGCGCTTCGCGACGGCGCCGGACGCGCTGCGCCTCGTGGCGCCGACGGCGGTCGTGACGGCGAAGGGGACGCTCGAGCTCGACTTCGGGGTCGCGGCGGTGGAGGGCGGCGTCGACAAGGCGGTCGTCTTGCGGCGGGTGCGGGTGCGCGTGCCGGCGGCGTCGTTCGACGCGGACGTGGTGGACCAGCGGCCGACGAAGGTGCTGGTCTTCGACGGGACCCAGCTCGACCTCGACGCGGTGCGGGCGGCGGGGGAGCTCGAGGTGGGGTTCGAGGCGCGCCACCGGTTCACGGGGGCGGACTGGGAGCGCCACGAGGTGGTGCTCGACGAGACGCTGACGCTGCCTGTCGCGGTGGAGGAGTAGCGGGACGGCGCGCGGGCCACTATCCTCGGGGGATGAGCCGCTCGAAGCGCCAGCGTCCGCACCGTGAGAGACACCGCTCGCAGCGCACGGGCTGGCTGCGGGCGATGATCCTCGGGGCGAACGACGGCATCGTGTCGACGGCGTGCCTGCTGCTCGGCGTGGCGGCGGCGCAGGAGGCGCTCGCGCCGGTGCTCGTGGCGGGGTTCGCCGGGCTCGTGGCAGGGGCGCTCTCGATGGCGGTGGGCGAGGTGGTGTCGGTGGGGTCGCAGCGCGACACGGAGCTCGCGGACATCGCGCGGGAGCGGCGTGAGCTCGCGGCGATGCCGGCGCGGGAGCTCGAGGAGCTCGTGCAGATCTACATCGACAAGGGGCTCACGCCGGCGCTGGCGCGGCAGGTGGCGGTGGAGCTCACGGAGAAGGACGCGCTCGCGGTGCACGTGGCGGAGGAGCTCGGGATCACGGAGCAGACGCGCGCGCGGCCGCTCCAGGCGGGGGCGAGCTCGGCGGCGGCGTTCGCGGTGGGGGCGGCGCTGCCGCTCGCGGCGGTGGCGCTCGCGCCGGCGGCGTGGCGGGTTGGGCTGACGCTCGCGGTGTCGGTGGTGGCGCTGGGCGCGCTCGGGGCGATCGGGGCGCGGCTCGGCGGGGCGCCGTGGCCGCGGGCGGTCGCGCGGGTGGTGGTCGGTGGCGCGGCGGCGATGGGGATCACGATGGGGATCGGGGCGCTCGTGGGGCAGTCGCTGGGGTAGTCCCCGGAGGGCGCTCCGGGGCGCGGCAGAACGACCCGACTGTCCGAGAACGCCCCGCCCCTGCCTGCGTCATCGCGCCCGGCGGCGGCGGCGGCCCGCGGCGGGGCTGGGTGGCCGGTCGCTGTGCGATCTGGCACGGGCGTTGCTCGACCGTCGGGGAGCCCCACTCCTCGCCCTGGAGCCCCGCGATGCCTGAACACCTCTGGTCCCTGGTCCTCGGCAGCGGCGACGTCTCGCGCGCGCTCGCGTCGGACGCCGCCCCGAAGCAGTTCCGCCGCCTCGACACGGATCACAGCCTCTTCGAGGCGACGCTGGCGCGCGCGGACGCGCTGGGCGCTCCCGAGCGCACGGTCGCGGTGGTGACGAGCGGCCACATGCGCTTCTGGAGCTCGCAGCTGACGGGGCGTCCGTTCGACAACATCATCGTGCAGGTGGCGAGCCGCGGGAGCGCGGTGGGGGTGCTGCTCGGGCTCGACGCGATCCTGGCGCGCGACCCGGACGCGGACGTGGTGCTGCTCCCGTCGGACCAGCACGTGACGGACGAGACGACCTTCGCCCACGCGGTCCGGCGCGCGCTGAAGGCGAGCCGGCAGGCGCGCTGCGTGGTGGCGCTCGGGGTCATCCCGGAGGGGCCGGCGGCGGACCTCGACTGGATCGTGCCGGCGGCGCAGCCGAGCCGCGGGCTCGCGCGGGTGGCGCGGGTCGTCGAGAGGGCGAGCGCGGAGGAGGCGCGGCGGCTGATGGCGCTAGGGGCGGTGGTGAGCCCGGAGGTCCTGGTGGGCCGCGCGGAGGCCTTCCACGCCCTCTTCGAGGCGGCGGTCCCGGCCTTCACGCAGGACGTGGACGGCCTCGTGGCGAGCTCGCTCTCGAACCTCTGGCTCCGGAACGCGGATCTCTCGCGCTGCGACTTCGCGAGCGACGTGCTGGCGAGGAGCCTCGACCACGTGAGGGTGATGCCGGCGCCGCCCTGCGGCTGGTCGACGGTGGTCACCCAGGAGCACCTCCGCCAGGCCCTCCACGCCCCCCCAACAGACCGCAAGGGCAAGCGCCCGCGAGTCGGCACCCTCCAGGGGGTAGCGGTAGCGCTGACAGCAAGACCCGAAGAGCCGAGAGCCCGCGTCGTGGCCTGAACGTGAACGCCGTTCACGGGACAGTCCCCGGGGACTGTCGAGTACGCGGCTCTCAACGTGGAGAGCGGTCGCGGGCGTGAACGGTCCCCGGGGACTGCGGAGGGAAGCCCGCGCAAGCGACCCGAAGGGAAAAAGCAGCCGCCGCAGGCGCCGTGGAGATGTGGAAAACCTTGGGTCCGGCGGGCCGAAGGCCGGCCGGACCCAAGGTTTTCCAAGGCGATGTGGGCAACTCGGCGGTCGGCGCCCGGAGGGCGTCGCCGCCGAGTTGTCCAAGGGGGTGTGGGCGGCCTCGGGGGCAGGCCGGAGGTCGCGGCGGGCGGAGCCCGCTGCGACCGGAGGGCTGTCCCCAGGCCGTCCATACCCCCGTCATCGCCGGCATCTCCACGGCGCCCACGGAGCCCGGCGCTGTCAACGAACAATTCGAGAAACACGCCATTTTCCGCTTGACGGGTTTAGCGACCGACCACCGCGGGACAGCCAGATCTCCGCCAGAATGGCCGGGATGAGCCCCATGAGCCCGCACAGCGCGCTGATCGAGGCGAAGCCACCGCGCGAGGAGGACGAGGGGTCGTTCGTCGATCCTGGAGCGTCCTGGAGGGGCGAAACCTCCCGCCAAGACCCCGTGCTATAAGGGAATTCGACCCACCAAGAGCCACCCGGAGCACGGCCCAATGCACGCCGCCACGACGCCAGAACCGCATCTCCTCGCCACGAAGCCGCAGTCCGAGGCTGTCGCCACGGCCCCCCACCCGACGAAGCCTCACGCGCTCCTCGCCGAGCTCGCCCGCCACGCGGCGGCGTCGTTCGAGAAGACGGCCGACGTCCTGCGCCTCCTCGGCGAGGTCGACCGCACCGACGCCTGGTCCGAGAAGGCCTACGGCTCGCTGTTCTCCTACTGCCTCGGGGAGCTGAACTGGTCCGAGGGAGAGGCCGCGAAGAAGATCCAGGCCGCGCGGGCGGCGCGTCGGTTCCCGCTCCTGCTCGACCGGGTCCGCGCTGGGCGGCTGCACCTCGCGGGGGTCGTGCTCCTCGCGGCGAAGCTCACCGACGACAACGCGCGGGCGCTCATCGACGCCGCGTGCGGCAGGTCCAAGCGCGAGATCGAGGCGCTCCTCGCGGCGCGGTTCCCGCGGCCGGACGTGGCGCCGTCGATCCGGAGGCTGCCTGCGCCGTCGCGCACCACGGCGGCGGCGACGGCGTCGCTGCCGCTGTCGTCGGCCGCTCCGGTCGTGAGGAGCGCGCCGGGGCCCAAGGAGACCTCCGCGTCCGCTCCCGCTCCCACTCCCACTCCGGCACCGGCGAAGGTCGACCGCCGCGCCGACGTCGCGCCGCTCTCGGCCGAGCGTCACAAGCTGACCGTCACGATCGGCAGCGCGACCCGCGACCGCCTCGCCCGGCTCGCCGCGCTCACGAGCCACCGGAGCCCCGAGGCGCGCTCCGTCGAGGGGCTGCTCGACGCCGCGCTCGAGCTCCTCGAGGCGAAGCTCATGAAAGAGCGCTTCGGCGTCGGCGCGAAGCCGCGGAAGGCCCGGGAGCCGAAGGCCGCGACGTCGAGGGAGACGCCGGCGAAGGCGCCGCGGACCTTCCCGAAGGCCGACCGGCGCGCGGTCGTCGCGCGCGACGGGCTCCAGTGCAGCCACGTCGACCGGGTGACCGGCGCGCGCTGCGGCGAGACGCGCTGGCTGACGCTCGACCACGTGGAGCCCTGGGCCCATGGCGGAGCCAGCGTCGCCGAGAACGGCCGGGTGCTCTGCAACGCGCACAACCAGGCCGCCGCGCGACGCTCGCTCGGCGAGGAGCTCGTTCGGAGCCGCGTCGCTCGGCGGCGGGCGGACGGCGGGCGGGCCGGCGGCGACGGATCGGGCGGTTGTGGTGACGCGGGCGCGATGGGACACCGCGGCGCTACCGCGCCGTGGAGATGACGGCGATGACGGGGGCGTGGACGGCCTGTGGACTGCCCCGGGACGCCAGGGGCTGACGCCCCCGGCGCCCCGAGGCAGCCCACGAGGCCGCCCACACCCCCTTGGACAACTCGCGACTCCGCGCCCTCCGGGCGCGGCGCCGCGAGTTGCCCACATCGCCTTGGAAAACCCGGCGGGCGGCGGCCTGCGGCCGCCGACCACCGGGTTTCCCACATCTCCACCGCGCCTGCTGCTGCTGGTTCTCCCCGTCGGGTTCGTCTGGAGGACGGCGTGGACGACGACGCCCGTGTCGTTCACGCACCGGGAACTGCGGAGCCCGGCCGGCCGACCGCACAGGCCCCGGGGACTGTTGGTTCGGGTAGTCCGCTCGCACAGTCCCCGGGGACTGTTGGCGGACTCGGCGGTCTGGTTCAGGCTGGGTGATGGTTCATCGAATGGTTCAGTGTTGTCTCGCTTGCTTCTCAGCGCTCGGGTCGGGCAGGGTCGGCGCCATGCGGACCTTGCTGATCGGTGCGATTCTGGCCGTCGGTCTCTCCCTCGGCGCCTGCGGTGACGACGGCGCTTCCGGCGAAGATGCCGATACGAACGTCGTGGCCGCTGACTCGATCTCGGAACCGGACGGCGACCTCGACTCCGACGGCGACCTCGACTCCGACCGCGACGGCGACCGCGACTCCGACGGCGACTCCGACGGCGACGGCGACGGCGACGGCGACGGCGACGCCGATGCTTCCCCTCCCTTCGCCCCCTCGGAGGGCTTTCGGGTCGTCGGGACCACGCTCGTCGACGCCAACGGGTATCCCTTCGTGATCCGTGGGGTGAACAACCCTCATATCTGGTGGTACGACGACTCGATGCTCGCGCTCGACGACATCGCCGCCGCCGGCGCCAACGCCGTGCGCGTCGTGTGGGAGACCCGCGGTCAGATCGCCGCCCTCGAAGAGGCGCTCGAGAACGTCGCCCTCAATGGGATGGTCCCCATCCTCGAGCTCCACGACGTCACCGGCAGCGCCGACCCGGAGGCGCTCGACGCCCTCGTCGACTGGTGGACCGACCGCGACCTGGTCGACCTCCTCGCCTTCCTCCGCCGGAAGGTGCTCGTCAACATCGCCAACGAGTGGGGCGACCACACCGTCTCCGCCGAGGCCTGGCGCGACGCCTACGCCTCCGCCATCGCCCGCATGCGCGCCGCCGGCATCCCCCACACCCTCGTCATCGACGCCCCCGCCTGGGGCCAGGGCCTCGACCCCATCCTCACCTACGGCGCCTCGCTCCTCGCCGGCGACCCCGAGCACAACCTCCTCTTCGACCTCCACATGTACGGCCTCTGGAACGGCGACGGCCGCCCCGCCGAGGCCCTCGCCGCCGCCGCCGACGCCGGCCTCCCCCTCCTCGTCGGCGAGTTCGGCTACGACTACAACGAGGGCCTCAACAACCTCGCCTGCCGCCTCGACGCCCCCGGCCTCATGGCCGCCGCCGCCGAGCGCGGCGTCGGCTGGCTCGCCTGGTCCTGGCACGGCAACAACGCCGAGAACGCCTGGCTCGACCTCTCGACCGACTGGTCGGTCGACAACCTCACCCCCTGGGGCGCCCTCGTCGTCGACGGCGAACACGGCCTCCGCGCCACCGCGCGCCCCGCCTCCATCTTCGCGCCCACCCGCTGACCGCGCGGTCGGCCTCGCACGCATCCCTTGCGAGCCGCCCCCGCACGCGGTAGCGGGAGACTCCCGAGGTCACCGAACGACGGAGCCCCCATGCCGCTGGAACGCCTCCCCGCCCCGAAGCTCCCCGGCTTCATCGCGCGCCAACTCCCCGACGGCCTCGAGCGCTACCGCGTCGACGTCGGCGGCGCCCGCATGCACGTCATGGAGGTCGGCCGCGGCCGCCCCCTCCTCATGCTCCACGGCAACCCGACCTGGGGCTTCCTCTGGCGCAAGGTCGTCCGCGAGCTCGACCTCTCCCGCTTCCGCGTCATCCTCCCCGACCTCATCGGCCTCGGCTACTCCGACCACCCGACCGACGCCCGCGCCCACACCCTCGACCAGCACATCGCCTGGCTCGGCGCCCTCCTCGACGGCCTCGACCTCGACGAGCTCGTGTTCGTCGGCCAGGACTGGGGCGGCCCCATCGGCCTCGGCGCCCTCTACGAGCGCCGCGACCTCGCCCGCGGCCTCGTCATCCTGAACACGGCCATCTCCCCGCCGCGCCTCGGATTCAAGGAGACCGCCTTCCACCGCTTCGCGCGGACCCCCGTCGTCGCCGACGTCGCCTTCCGCCTCCTCGGCTTCCCGCAGGTGAACCTCAACGTCGCCCAGGGCGACAAGAAGAGCATCACCGGCGGCGCCGCCTGGGCCTACCGCCTCCCGCTCCTCGACCCGCGCCGGAACGCGGCACCCCTCGCCATGGCGCGCATGGTGCCCAACGGCCCCGACCACGTCAGCATCCCCGCTCTCGAGCGCGTCCACGCCTTCGTCAGCGGCTTCACAGGCCCCGCCGAGATCGTCTGGGGCGACCGCGACCCCGTCCTCGGCCGCGCCCGCGGCTGGGTCGAGAAGAACCTCCCCCAGGCGCGCGTCACGCGCACCAAGGCCGGCCACTTCCTCCAGGAGGAGGTGCCCGGCGAGATCGCCGCCGCCATCGCGCGCGTCGGGGACGCCCTCGATGCCGATCGCTGACCGCGACCTCGAGCAGCGCGTCGTCGGCCCGGGCTTCCACGCCCAGGTCTACGAGGTGGTCCTGCGCGTGCCGCGCGGGCGCCTGACGACCTACGGCGACGTCGCCACGGTGCTCGGCTCGCCGCGCGTCGCGCGCCACGTCGGGTGGGCGCTCAACGCCCTCGACGAGCGCGTCCACGGGCCCGTCCCCTGGCACCGCGTCGTCAACGGGCGCGGTCGCGTCAGCGTCCGCGGGCAGGACGGGCGCGCCACCGTGCAGTCGCAGCGCCTCGCCGCCGAGGGCGTCGCCTTCGACGACGAAGGACGCATCGCCGACTTCGCCCGTCTCCGGTACACCTATCCGGATCCCGGCCCTGCCGACGCCGCGCCCGATCAGGAGACCCCATGAGCATCACCGCCGGCCACCTCCCGCCGCTCCCCGACGCGCCCGTCGACGCCGCGCTCGCCCCGCGCGTCGGCCAGTACGAAGGCGCCTTCGACGAGGTCCGCTGGGGCTACCCCAAGGGCTGGCTCAAGGGGCAGGTGCAGCGCGCCCTCACCCGCAAGCGCTGGTTCCAGGTGCTCGTCTCCGACGGGCGCCTCCAGCTCGTCGCCGCCATCGTCGACCAGGGCTACGGCGGCTACGGCTGGGCCTGGCTCGTCGACGGCGCCACCGGCGACACGCTCGCCCACCACGGCGGGCTCGGGGCGCCGCTCACGACGCTCGTCGTCGGCCCGAAGGCCGGCGAGGGGGCCGACGCCTCCATGCGCCTCCCGTGGGCGCAGCTCCGCCTCCGGCGCGGGCGCGGGCAGTCGGCCTTCCGCCTCACCGGGCGCTGGCCCGGGTTCGACGTGGACCTCCACCTCGACACCGCCGGAACGCCGCCCGCCGTGACCGCCATCGGCGTGTCGCCCGAGGGAGGTCCGGGCCTGACGCAGCGGCATGGCGCCCTTCGCGTCGACGGCGTCGTCGAAGCGAAGGGGCTGCGGCACACGTTCGAGCGCGGCCTCGCCTCGCTCGAGTACACGAACGCCTTCTTCGGGCACGCCGTCGCCTGGCAGAGCGCCGTGGGGCTCGGCGTCGACCTCGGCGGGTCGCCCATCGCCTTCGCGCTCTCCGACGCGCCCCACGTCGGCGGCGCCGCCGACGCCGCGGCCTGGGTCTCGAAGAGCCTCCGCGCCGCGTCTGCGCCGACGTTCGAGCTCGGCGCGGACCCGGGGCGCGACCGCTGGACCATCCGCACCGCCGAGGGCACGGAGCTCCGCTTCTCGCCGCACGGGCACCGCGTCGACGCGGTCAACGTCGGCGTCGTCAAGACGCGCGTCGTGCGCGCGGTCGGCCGCTTCGACGGCCACGTGACGTCCGCGGACGGGATCGAGGCCGCGGTCGAGAGCGTCTACGGGCTCTGCGAGGCGCGGGACCTCAAGTGGTAGCCGCGCGCCGCGTCGCCTGGCTGCTCTCTGTCGCGGTGCTCCTCGCGGCGTGCCGCGGCGGGAAGGGCGCGGCGGACGCTGGTGACGGCGCGACGCCGGCGGCGCCGCCAGGGACGGTTGTGACGCTCGGGCCCGGGGACGACCTCGCGGCCGCGCTGGCCACCGCGGGGGAGCGCGCTCGGGAGGCCGATCAGCGCGTGTACGTCGAGCTCTACGCCAGCTGGTCGGAGCCGGCGCTCGCGATCCACCGCTCGATGGCGGACCCGCGGATGCGCGAGGCGTTCTCGCGGACGTTCGTCCTGCGGGTCGACATCGATCATCACCGCGACGAGCTCGAGGCGCTCGGCTACCCGACGTCGAGCGTGCCGCTCGTGGTCGCCGCCGGGCCGGACGGCCGCGCGGGCGACCGTCACCTCACCTCGGCCGACCTCACGGCGCCGACGCCCGCCGCCATGGCCCCGATCTTCGAGCGCTTCTTCCATGGCGAGTGAGGCGCCGAGCTCCGTCGCGCCGGCCGTCACGGCGGTCATCTGCACGCGGAACCGCGCCGCGCGCTACCTGCCGCGCGCCGTCGCGAGCCTGCTGGCGCAGGGCGACGACGCAGGCGCCTTCGAGGTCCTCGTGGTCGACAACGACTCGAGCGACCCGACGAGGCGCGTCGTCGACGACCTCATCGCCGCGGCGCCCCCCACGGGGCCCCGGTTGCGCTACGCCTTCGAGCCGCGCGTCGGCCTCTCCCACGCGCGCAACCGGGCGCTGGCGGAGGCGCGGGCGCCGGTCGTCGCGTACCTCGACGACGACGCCGTCGCCGACCCGGGCTGGGTCGCCGTCATCGCGCGGCGCTTCGCCGAGGACGGCGCGCTCGCCGCGCTCTCCGGCCCGGTGCTGCCGATCTGGGAGGCCGAGCCGCCCGCGTGGCTCCCCGACCGCCTGCACGGCGCCCTCGGGCTCCGCGCCGCGGTCGACGACGGGCGCCTCTTCGGCGGGAACGCCGCCTACCGCGCCGCGACGCTCCGCGCCCTCGGCGGCTTCGCGCCCGAGCTCGGCCGCCGCGGGGAGGCCCTCCTCCAGGGCGAGGACGACGACGTCGCCGCGCGCCTCGCCGCCGCCGGGGCGCCGGTCGCCTTCGAGGCGGCGATGCTCATCCGCCACCACGTGCCGGCGGCGCGCCTCCGCCGCGCCTACCTCCTCCGCTGGGCGCTCGGCTCGGGGCGCTCGCAGGCGCGGATCCGGCTCGCGAGCGACGACACGCCCGCGCGTCGCGCCCGCAGCGCCGCCGGGGCCCTGCTGCGCGGCGAGAAGGCCGCGCTGAGCGGCGTCCTCGCGCTGCTCCGGGGCGATCGCCCTGGCGCGTTCGGGGCGGCGTTCGACCTCGCGCGCGAGGCGGGGCTCGCGACCGAGCTCGCGACCGGTCGTGGACGCTCCGGGGGCGAGCCCGTATAGTCGCGCGCCATGGAAGCCGCCACCACACGCAAGCTCGTCGACACGCTCTGGGACGACTCGATCGTCCCCGCGCTCACCGACTACATCCGGATCCCGAACCAGAGCCCGGCCTACGACAAGGACTGGGCCACCGCCGGCCACATGGACCGCGCGGTCGAGCTCGCGCGCGCCTGGGTCGCCGAGCAGGCGATCCCGAAGAGCAAGCTCGAGGTCGTGCGCCTGCCGGGCCGGACGCCGCTCCTCCTGCTCGAGGTCGAGGGGCAGCGCCCCGGGACCGTGCTCATGTACGGCCACCTCGACAAGCAGCCGCCCTTCACCGGCTGGAACCCCGGGCTCGGGCCGTGGGAGCCGGTCTATCGCGACGGCAAGCTCTACGGGCGCGGCGGCGCCGACGACGGCTACGCCGTGTTCGCGTCGGTCGCGGCCATCAAGGCGCTCCAGGCGCAGGGCGTGCCGCACCCGCGCATCGTCGCCGCCATCGAGTGCAGCGAGGAGAGCGGCTCGCCCGACCTCCCCGCGTACATGAAGGCGTACGCCGAGCGCATCGGCGAGCCGGACCTCGTCGTGTGCCTCGACTCGGGCGCCGGCGACTACGAGCGCCTCTGGGCGACGACGTCGCTCCGCGGGCTCCTCGCGGGCGACCTCCGCGTGGACGTCCTGAAGCACGGCGTCCACTCGGGCGACTGCTCGGGCGTGATGCCGTCGTCGTTCCGCGTCATCCGGCAGCTGCTCGACCGGATCGAGGACGCGAAGACCGGGCGGGTGCTCGTCGAGTCGCTGCACGTGCCGGTGCCCGAGGAGCGCCTCGCGCAGGCGCGCCACGCGGCGAAGGTGCTCGGCGACGCGGTCTGGTCGAAGTTCGCGCCGGTCGGCGGCACGCGGCCGATGAACGAGGACGTGACCGAGCTCATCCTGAACCGCACGTGGCGGCCGACGGTGTCGTACACGGGGGCCGAGGGGCTGCCGGCGCTCGGGAACGCCGGGAGCGTGCTCAGGCCGTACACGACGGTGCGGCTGTCGGTGCGGATCCCCCCGCACGTCGACCCGCGCCGCGCGACGGCGGATCTCAAGGCCGCGCTCACGAGCGACCCGCCGTACGGCGCGAAGGTGACGTTCGACGCCGAGGACGGGGCGTGGGGCTGGGAGGCGCCGGCGACCGCGCCGTGGCTCGACGCGGCGATGAACGCGGCGTCGGAGGCGCACTTCGGCAAGCCCTACGCGGCGATCGGCGAGGGCGGGACCATCCCGTTCATGCCGATGCTCACGCACCAGTTCCCGAAGGCGCAGTTCCTCATCACGGGCGTCCTCGGGCCGGAGTCGAACGCGCACGGCCCGAACGAGTTCCTGCACGTGCCGTTCGCGAAGCGCCTGACGGCCTGCGTCGCGGACGTCCTGGCGGCGATCCCCGCGTAACGGCGGCCCCCGTGGCCGCCCGCGCCGAATGTGCGGCCCCCGTGGCCGCCCGCGAGACGATCCCCGCGTAACGGCGGCCCTCGTGGCCGCCCGCGCCGAATGTGCGGCCCTCGTGGCCGCCCGCGCTCATGTTGCATCGCAATATGACTTCGGCGCTCAGCCGCGCAGCTTCTTCACGATCGCGCGTGTGCGCTGCACAATCTCGCGGCTCGCGCGCCCCACGGCGCGCGCCGCGAGCTCGACCGCGGGCGCGTCGACCCACCAGTCGGTCGCGACGTCGAAGCCGAGCTCCGCGCTCGAGAAGAGCCCGCGCCGCCCGATGTGCTGGGCGACCGACGGCCGCGTCGTGAGCATCGGCACGCCCGCGGCCTCGAGCGCGCGCACGAGCCGCCAGTCCCAGTTGCGCCCGGCGAGCGCCTCGCGCACGTGGGCCTCGTAGACCGCGCGGTCGAAGAGCAGGTTCATCCCGCCGACGCTCTCCTTCTCGCGGAAGTCCGCGTGGCTCGCGCGCACGCGGTGGCGGACCGCGTGGAAGCCCGTCACGACGACCGCGCCGCGCCGCGCCGACTCCCTCCGGAAGAGCGCGCGCTCGACGTCGAGCCAGCCGGGGCGGACGATCGCGTCGGAGTCGAGGTTCGCGAGGAGCTCGCAGCCGAGCTCGCCCGCGCAGAGCGACCAGCCGGCGAGGAGCCCGCGGTGGATCCCGGGCTCGCGCCGCTCGCGGCGCCACATCCGCACCACGGGGACGGGGAGCGCGAGGTCCTGCACGAGGCGGCGCGTGCGCCGGTCGTCGCTCGCGTCGTCGACCACGACCACGACGACGTCGCGGAGGCCGCTCCGCGCGAGCGAGCGGAAGCTCCGCCGCACGTAGCCCGGGCGGTTCCACGTCGTGATGACGAGCCCGGTCGACGCAGCGCCCGGCGCGGGACGCGGGCGCGGCCACGCGACGTCGAGCCCGGCGAGCGCGTCGCTCACGGCGCGGGCGCCTCGTCGGCCTCGCCCGCCTCCACGCTCCACGCGCCCTCGACCCAGACGGCGCCGTCGTGCGGGGCGAACGCCTCACCGTGGCCGTAGGGGTCGGCCGGCGACACCTCGAGCTTCAGCGCGCGCTCGACGCGCTCGATGGTGCCGCGCCCGCGCCCGAGCTCGACGCCCACCCAGTACTGCCCTGGCGTCAGCGGCAGGTGCGCGATCGTCGCGCCGAGCGTCAGCGCCGAGGACGCGCTCGCGCCGAGGTCGAGCCCGACCATGGCCGAGCGGAAGCGGAAGAGGCGCTGCCCGTTCAGGGTCTCGACGTCGACGCGCGCCTCGAGGTCCGTCATGCCGGCGACGCCGACGACGCCCATCTCGACGCGCAGCGGATCGCCGACGCGGAAGCGCGTGGACGCGACGCCGGCCGGCGACATGAGCCGCACGCGCCGGAAGTGTGTCTTTTCACCCGGGCGGAGCGTGCGGGTCGCGCCGAGGTCGTCGCCGGCGTCGGGCTCGAGGTAGCGGTCGAGGACCTCGGGCGTCGGCCCGTCGGCGATGACGCGCCCGCGCTCCATGAGGAGCGAGCGCGGGCAGAGCTCGCGGATCTGCCCGAGGTCGTGGGAGACGAAGAGCGTGGTCGTGCCGTGCTCGCGCGCCGCCTCACGGATCCGGGCCATCGCCCGCGCGCGGAAGCGGGCGTCGCCGACCGCGAGCGCCTCGTCGACCACGAGCACCTCGTGCTCGAGGAACATGCCGATGGCGAGCCCGAGGCGGCTCCGCATCCCCGCCGAGTAGCGCTTCATCGGCGTGTCGATGAACTGCTCGACCTCGGCGAACGCGACGATGGCGTCGAGCACGCGCGCGACGGCCTGCTTCGGGAGCCCGTGGATGGCGGCCTTGAGGTAGACGTTCTCGCGCCCGGTGAGCTCCTGGTGGAAGCCGATGCCGACCTCGAGCAGGCTCTGGAGGCGCCCGCGCACGACGGCGCGCCCCTCGGTCGGGTCGGTGATGCGCGAGAGCACCCGGAGGAGCGTGGTCTTGCCGGCGCCGTTGTGGCCGACGAGGCCGAGGACCTCGCCGCGCGCGACGTCGAAGGTGACGTCCCGGAGCGCCCAGAGCGCCTCGACCTGCCGCTCGGCGCGCGGGCGGCGGCGCCACGGGACGAGCAGGCGCGCGACGTCGCCGACGGTGCGGACGACGTCGTTGATGATCCAGTCGCTCTTCCGCGGGTCGCGCACGATGTCGTAGCGCTTGCCGAGGCCGCGCGCCTCGATGATGGGCTCATCTCCGTGACCGGTCGCCGCCATCGCTCAGATCCTGTCCGCGAAGGCGCCCTCGCTGCGCCGGAAGTAGCGCACGCCGCCCGCGAGGAGGAGCAGCGTCACGGCGACGGAGATGGGCAGCGAGAGCGGGTGGACGTAGGCGGCGCCGTGGAAGAGGGCCCAGCGCGCGCCGTCGATGGCGCCGACCATCGGGTTCAGCGAGTACAGGAAGCGCCACTTCCACGGGACGATGTCGGTCGAGAAGCCGACGGGCGAGATGTACATCGCGACCTGCAGGAAGTAGGGCACGAGGTACTGGAAGTCGCGGTAGCGGACGTTGAGGATGGCGATCCAGAGGCCGAGCGCCATGGCGGCGGCGCACGCGAGCAGGAGGAAGAGCGGGAGCGTGACGACGCGCCAGTCGGGCAGGTAGCCGTAGGCGACGAGCGCCACGAGCAGGAGCCCGAGCGAGATGAGCGTGTTGTGGAGCGACACGGCGAGCGCCTTCAGCGGGAGGACGAGGCGCGGGAAGTAGATGCCGGTGACGAGATCCCGGTGATAGATGAGCGAGTTGGCGACGCTCGTGAGGCCGGTCGCGAAGAGCTGCCACGGCAGGACGGCGCCGAAGACCATGAGCGGGTAGGGGGCGCCGCCGACGCTCGGGAGGCGCGCGAGGCGCGAGAAGACGAGCGTGAAGACGATGACGCTCACGACGGGCTGGAAGAGCGCCCAGGCGAGGCCGAGGTAGGTCTGCTTGTAGCGGACGACGATGTCCGACCACGCCATGTGCGTGATGAGGCCGCGCCGCTGCCAGAGCTCGCGCCAGTAGTCCCGCTGCGAGGCGCCGGGCTCGATGATCCTTTCCATGCGCGCGACGATAACCGAGGCGCCGCCGCCGCGCACCACCCCTCGCGGACCATCCGACCGCCGACTTTCGCCCTCGACCGTAGCGCGCTACCGTGTCCCCATGCGCTCCCTCGCCCCCCGCGTCCTGCTCGCTGCGAGCGCCGTCCTCGGCCTGCTGCTGCTCGTCCCCGCCTGCGCCGATGAGCCCGCGACGGGCGACGAGCCCCTCGTCGCCACGATCGACGTGGCGCTCGAGATTGAGCTCCCGGTCGCGATCGACGGGCTCCCGGTCGGCACCGTGACCCTCGCCTCGAAGAACGGCGCGGCCGAGCTGCGCTCGGTGATCTTTGCGCCGACGGGGGCGCCCGGCGTCTTCGCGGCGCGCGCGAGCTTCCCGTGCGAGCCCGGGCTCAGCGCCCCCGACAGCCTCGTCGCCGTGTTCGACGGCTTCCTGCCGCGCGCCGTCGCGGCCGGCGTGACGCCCGCGCTCCACGGCTTCGGGCTACCGCAGCCGGTCGAGGACGGCGTCGCGTGCCGGCGCGGGAAGAGCACGCCGGTGTCGCTGCGCCTCCGCGCGAGCCTCCCGGACGACCTCCCGGAGCCCGCGGGCCCCGGCCGCCTCGACATCGGCCTCCACGGGATCGGCGGCGCCGCGAAGGTCGGCGACATCGGGGTCGACCTCGCGCTCCTCGGCGACGACGGCGCGCCGAGCTGGACCCGCCGCCAGTTCGTGAGCGAGCTCGAGCGCGCGCCCATCCGCCGCAGCGTCGTCGGCGCGTGCCCGGCGAGCGGGGTCGCCACGCTCGCGGTCGCGGTGCTCGGGGCGTGGCCCGGCGAGGCGCGCGCGGCGGCCGCCGAGAGCGTCTACGGGGGGCCGGCGCCGCGAGAGGCCTACCGCGTCTGGGAGCACGAGCCCTCGGCGCGCGCCGTCGACTGCGCCCCCGGCGCCCTCGGCTTCGCCGACGTCGGCGTCGTCATGGGGCTCCGCGTGGCCCAACCCGACGGCCAGGACGCCATCCGCGTCGGCCCGACCACCTGCACCGTGGCGTGGCGCTGCGCGGAGGCCGGTGACGAGCTCCCGGCGCTCGACCTCACGTGCTTCGGCGAGGCCGCGCCGCGGCTCGCGATGGACGACCTCGTCGTCCGCTGCGACGACGGCGCCGTCCTCCGCGTCGACCCGCGCGCGGACGGCGAGCTCGCCGTGCCGGAAGGCAGCGTCGCCGGGACGATTCGGCTGCGCGTCCCGGTCGACGCCGCCGACCACGCGCGCTGCCGCGTCGTGACGCGCGCGCTCGTCGAGAGCCCCGGCGAGCCCGACACGGACCCGCCGGGCACCGTCGAGGGCGTCGTCCCCGCCGGCGTGATCTACCCGCTCATCGCCGTCGACCTGCCGGTCGGGGCCGGGGTCGCGTGCGAGGCGCGCCATCTCGGCGACGAGGGGCTCGCCGTCATCTACACCGACGTCGGCGCGCCCGCGTCGACCGCGCTCGCGCACCGGGCGCCGTGAGGCGCCAGCATTCCGGTCGTTCATCGACCGCGCGGTCGGGCTATGCTCGGCGCGCCATGTCCCGCTCGTCCCGAACCGCCGCGCTCGCAGCGCTCGCGCTCGCGCTCGCCGCCTGCGCGGACGCGGCCCCGCCTCCCGAGGAACCCGTCGAGCCCGCGGTCGTCGTGCGGGTGACGCTCCTCACCCCCGCGGGGCTCGACGGCGTCCCCATCGTCGACGTGGGCCACTTCGGCGTCCTCGACCCGGACCTCGGGGTCTTCCCGGTCGGAGAGGCCCCGCCGCCGCCCAACGCCGTCCGCCTGAGCCTCGTCCCGGCGAGCCCGGACCACGACACCTGGGTGGGCCGCACCGTGATCGCCTGCGACCCCGAGTTCACGCCGTCCATCACGGTCTTCGCCGAGCACGTGGGCGTCTTCCCGACGACGGTGCCGGCCGGCGCCGCGCCAGCGCTCGGGCCGCCCTTCGGCTTCGCGCAGAGCTCGGCGACGTCGCCCTGCGTCCTGGGGGAGCGCACGCCGCTCGACGTGCTGCTCGTCGTGGACGGCGCCGACATCATCGGGACGCCCGTGCAGCGCGGCGTCGTCGAGGCGGTGGTCCGCGCCCCGGGCGGCGCGGCGTTCGCCGACGCGGCCTTCGACGTGTCCGTCGCGGGCGGGCTCTTCGACGCCGTTTCGCGCGCCCGCCTCTTCGGCGCCGCCGACCCCGACGGCGTCCGCTTCGTCGGGCCGTGCGGCCCGGACCCCACGACGACGCTCACGGTCAACCTGGTCGGCGCGTGGTCTTCTCCCGTCGCGGACGCGGCGTCGCGCGGGTTCGGCGAGCTCCCGCCGCCGGGCGCGCTGCGGATCTGGGGGAACCCCGGCGCGAGGCTGCTCGTGCCCTGCGGCGAGGACACGGCGACGAGCGTCGTGGTCGTCGCCCCGGCGCTGCGAGAGCCCGGGGACGACGGTCGCGACCTGCTCCGCGTGGGATCGATGGTCTGCGACACCGCGTCGACCTGCCCGAGCGCCCCGGAGGACGACCCCGCCTTCGAGGTGGTGTGCACGGGGCCGGCCCCGGCGCGCCTCGCCGCGGACGACCTCACGGTCGTGTGCTCGGATGGCTGGTCGAGCGCGATCGACCCGCTCAGGGACGCCACGGTCAGCACCCGCGAGACCGACGCGGGCGTCGAGACGCGCTGGGTCATCCCGGTGCGCGTCCGGAGCCACATCGCGTGCGGAATGAAGACGCGGGTCCTCGTCGAGTCGAGCGGCGGCGACGGGCCGGGGCTCGACGTCGTCGACCTCGGCGTCCCTGGCGGCGTGGCCTACCCGGTCCTCACGCTCGGCGCGTCGATGAGCTCGGCGTCGTCGTGCGTCTCCCATCGCCTCGGCGAGGGGCCGCTCCAGGTCGGCTACACGAGCGCCGAGGCGTCCGAGCCGACCCGCTTCCCCCATCGGCTGCCATGAGCGCCAGCGCGACGACACCCGCGCCGGCGGCGGGACGCGCGACCCGCCGCTCGCTGCGCGCGCTGCTCGCGGCCCTGGCGCTCACCCTGGGCGCGCCGGGCTGCGCCGACGGCGGCGGCGGCGGTCACGCGCCCTCCGAGCCCTTCGCGCCGGGGATCGACGTCCGGATCGCGCTCCGCTCGAACGTCGCGGACATCGTCCCCGTCGTCGAGGTGACCCGCCGCGACGCCATCGTGAACGGGGTCGTCGCGACGGAGATCACGAGCCTCGTGGACGCCGGCGGGGGCAACTACGCCGGGCGCCTGCTCTTCGACTGCGATCCGGCGGTGGGGACGCGCGTCGTGCTCGGCGCGCGCGTCCTCGGGTACCTGCCCGCGAGCGTCCCGCCGGACGGGGAGGCCACGCTGCACGAGACCCGGTCGAGCGAGTTCGTCGCCGAGTCGGTGTGCGCGACCGCGGTCCACCACATCCTCACGCTGAAGCTCGCCATCGTGGAGCCCTGACGCGCCGCCGCCCGAGCCGACGGCGAGCCGGAGCGCGACCGGTCGCCTCCGTGCCGACCGCGGGACCGACCGCGCGGTTTGTCGTAGACTCCATCGCCATGGGACAACGCCTCGCCGTCACCCTCGCGACCCTCGCCGCCGCGGGTCTCCTCGCCGCCGCCTGCGCCGACGAGGCCACGACGGCCGCCGAGCCCGTCGAGCCCGCGATCGTCGTGCAGATCCTCCTCCACTCGGACATCCCCGGGATCCCCATCGCGGACGTCAGCCGCTTCGACCGCGAGACCGGGATCCCCGAGGCCGTGCGCGTGAGCCTCGTCGCCGCCGGCGCCGGGCTCTACAGCGGGCGCGTCGTGCTCCCGTGCCAGCCCGACCGGACGCCCGCCTTCATCGACGCGAACCTCGTCGGGTTCCTGCCGACCGAGGTCCCCGCCGGGACAACCCCCGAGATCCAGGCCGCCTTCGGCGTGACGAAGGGCTCCATCGAGGCCGTGTGCCTCGCGGGCGAGCGCACGACCGTGCAGCTCGAGATGTGGACCGAGGGCGACGTCCTCCCGACGCGCCCGAGCGACGTCGGGTTCGTCGAGGTGGAGATCGCGGTGGCCGCCGGCGAGCCGCTCGGCGACGCCGTCGTCGACGTCGAGCTCAGGGACCCCGCCACGGGCGAGGTCGAGTGGCGGCAGCGCGTCTCGAGCAGCCAGTTCGGCGACGGCGCCGGGCGGGCGTCGGTCGTGGGCCCGTGCACGGTCAAGGGCCCCAAGGCCGTGCGCGTCGAGCTCGTCGGCGTCTTCGCCGACCGCGTCGAGCCGAGTGACCCGCGCGCGGGCGAGTGGGGAGGCCCTGTGCCGGCCGGGGCTCTCGAGACCTGGGGGCTGCCCGCCGTCGAGCAGGGTATCCCGTGCCAGCCGAGCGTCGACGTCATCACCCAGGTCGACGTCGTCGCCGCGCTGCGCCCCGCCGACGTCGGCGGGCAGCCGGCCGTGGACACGGGGGCCGGCACCTGCACCGCGGCGTGGCGGTGCCCGGCCGAGGGCGCGCCCGCGTTCGAGGTCGCCTGTCGGGGCGACGACGCGATCATCCTGATGTCGCCGATCTTCGCGGGCTGCGAGGACGGCCAGGCCCACGACGTGTCACCCGTCGACGCCGGTGAGGTCACGGTCGCGGATGGGGAGACGCGCTGGGTCGTGCCGGTCGACATCACGGGCGTCGGGATCTGCGAGGTCCACGCGCGGGCCACCTTCGTGTCGCTGTCGTCGGGGATGCCCTGGGACCTCTCGGCGGCGCTCGGCGTCGTCTTCCCGATCATCGAGCTCGAGAGCGCCGTGGGCGTCCCGTGCGCGCCGCTGAGCCTCGGCGATGACGGCCTCGGCGTGGTCTACGCCGAGCCGGAGACGAACGGCGTCGGCACCCTGAGCTCGCGCTCGGACGCCGTCGAGTGACGACCCGGCGCCGGCGGGCCCTCGGAGTGGCCCTGTGCCTCGGCCTCGCCGCCGCCGCGCCCGGCGCCTGCGCGGACGGCGAGGACGCCGGCCCTGGCACGATCGTCGTGCTGCCGCACCTCCGCTCCCGCGAGGACGCGGTCCCCGTCGTGGAGCTCACCGCTCGGGCGACGGAGGGGCTGCTCGGCGAGCAGCTCGCGCGTGTCGCGCTCACGGCGACGGGGATCGACGATCGCTTCGTCGGGCGCGCGGTCTTCGAGTGTGATCCCGGCGCGGGGCAGGTCTTCGTCATCGCGCGCGTCAGCGGCTTCTTCCCAACGGCGGTCGGCGTGGGCGAGGAGCTCGTCGCGCGGAACCCGCTCGACCCGACGGCGGTCGAGGCGGTCGCCGACTGCGTCGCCGGGGCGGTCGTCGAGGTCTCGATCGACCTCGGCGACGACGTGAGGATGGCGCCGCCGCCGGTCGGCCGGCTGATGCTGGACCTCGACGCCGAGGTCGGGCGCGACGGGCCGGCGACGCTGTGGGACGCGTCCGGGCGCTTCCCGAGCGGCGACTTCGACTGGAACGTGAGGATCGTCGCGGAGTTCCGCGGCCGGCAGCCGGTGTTCTGCGAGCGCCGGGGCGCCGCTCAGACCGTCGAGGTGCGCCTCGTCGGCTTGTACGCGGCGCCGCCGACGAGGCCCGGCGCGTGGGGCTCGGACGCGCCCGAGGGCGCCCTCGCGTGGTGGCCGCCGCCGGCGGTCGTGGTGCCAGCGACGTGCGACCTCGCGCTCGGCCGCGTGGAGCTCGCCGTCGTCCCCGCGTGGCGGGCCGACGACGACGCCGCCGGCGCCGTGCGGCTCGGCTCGCGCCGCTGCCGCGCCGGCTGGACCTGCGGCGAGGCCGCGGGCGAGGGCGCGCTCGAGATCGCGTGCGAGGACGACGAACCCGAGGCGCCGGCCCTGCTCATGGACGCGGTGGTGCTGGCGTGTGACGACGGCGGCGACGACGTCGTGATCGACCCGCTCGCGGCCGGCGAGGTCGCGGCCGACGTCACCGTGAGCGGCGAGGCCGGCGTGATCGGCTCGAGGCGCTGGGTCGTGCCGGTCGTCGTGCCCGCGGAGCGCCTGGGGAGCCGGTGTCGGGTGTCGACCCGCGCGACCGTGGCACCTGCGTCGGTCGAGCCCGGCGGCGTCGCGGCGGGCGACATAGACGAGGCGGTCTATCCCTACCTCGCCGTCGACGTCGCCGCGGGCGCGGCCTGCGCCGACGCGCACGTCGAGGAGGGCGGCGCCATCGACGTGCGGTACCTCGAGCCCGACCCGGAGGCGACGGGGAGCCGCCGTTTCGGGTATACCTCCCGGTAGCGTGGGGGACGCTGGGGGGACGCGATGAAGACGACCTGGGTCGCGTGGGCTGCTGTGGTGTGGAGCCTTTCGGGGGCGTGTGGTGGTGACGCTGGCGGGAGCGCGGTCGAGGTGGTCGACGCCGACGCCGACCGAGACGCCGACCGCGACGCCGACTCCGACCGCGACGCCGACGCCGACGCCGACTCCGACTCGGCCACGGACACGGCCACGGACACCGCCACGGCCACGGACACCGCCACGGACACGGCCACGGACACGGCCACGGACACGGCCACGGACACCGCCACGGCCACGGACACCGCCACGGACACCGTCACCACCCCCGTCCCCGGCGCCTGGTTCACCCACCCGATGCCCTGGGACGCGCGCGTCGACGAGCTCCCCGCCGCCAACGCCTCCCCGACCCTCATCGCGGCCCTCGCCGGCCGCGGCGGCTGGGGCAACGGCGGCGACTTCGCCATCGACTTCTCGATCACCGTCCTCACCGCCGACGGCAGCCCCTACCGCGCCTTCACCCCCAACGGCGACTTCTTCGACGGCGAGTGCGACCCCGTCCCCATGCCCGTCCCCGCGGGCGGCGCCCTCGAGGGCCAGGACGCCTACGCCTGCGACGACGACGGCGACTGCCACCTCATCGTCCACGACCCCGCAGCCCGCCTCCTCTTCGAGATGTGGCGCGCCGATCTCACCGGCGGCGCCTTCTCCGGCGGCTGCCTCGCCGTCTGGCACCTCGACCGCGCCTACGACGACACCCTCCGCGGCGACCAGTGCACCTCCGCCGACGCCGCCGGCCTCCCCATCACGCCGCTCCTCTTCACCGCCGACGAGGTCGCCGCCGGCCACATCGACCACGCCATCCGCTTCATCCTCCCGAACGGCCGCATCCGGAACCGCACCTACGTCCGCCCCGCGACCCACGCCACCGGCGCGGCCTCGGGCGGCGACCCTCCGCCGCGGGGCGCGGGGCGCAGCGCCCGGGGCGTCCGCCTCCGCCTCCGCGCCGACTACCCGCTCGCCTCGCTCCCCTCCGACGGCGCCCGCGTCGTCGCCCGCGCGCTCCAGCGCTTCGGCATGATCCTCGCCGACGGCGGCCAGATCGCGCTCACCGCCCAGTCCGACCGCTTCGGCTCCACCCGCTCCTGGGACGGCCTCCTCGCCGCCGACGACCTCGAGGCCCTCGCCGTCAGCGACTTCGAGGTCGTCGACCTCGGCCCCACCTTCCGCTGGACCGGCGACTGCGTCCTGAACGACCCCGAGGCCGAGTGACCGCCCTCCTCGTGACCCCGGTGACGCCGCGCCCGGACGGCGTCGGCGTCGAGCAGCGGGCCGCGCGCCTCGCGTCGGCGCTCATGGTGCGTTGCAACATGGCGGCGGTGGTGACGGTCCCGTACCGCGCCTTGATTGCAAGCTCTGAACGGATCCCGCCGATTGTGCAGCGCAGCATGGCGGCGCTCTCGGACCCCGCCGCGCTCCTCCGTCGCCTCGCCCTCGCAGCACCCCGCTCGCGGGTAGCGGCGCGGCTCATCGCGACCGTCTCGCCGCGGGTCCCGGCCGACGGGCTCGCCCGCCGCGCGGCGCCCGCGCTCCCCGCGGGCCCGCCGCCGGACCTCGTGCTCGCGTTCCGCCTGCGGGCAGCACCCGCGGCGCTCGAGCTCGCCCGGGGCCTCGCGCAGACGCCCCGGCTCGAGCTCGACCTGGACGACCTCGAGTCCGACACGGCCTGGCAGATCGCGCGCGTCGCGGCACAGGTCGGCGACGTGGCCGTCGCGCGCGTCTACGCCGCGCACGCGGCGAAGCTCGAGGCCGTCGAGGCGGCGCTCCTCCCGCGCTTCGACCGCGTCTGGGTCTGCTCGCCCGGCGACCGCGACGCGCTCGCGCGCCGCTTCCCCAGGCTCGACGTCGGCGTGCTGCCGAACGTGGTCGACACGCCCAGAGTACCCGCGCCCGCGCCGTCGCCTTCCGGCGCGCGCCGGCTCCTCTTCGTGGGGGCGCTCGCGTACTACCCGAACATCGACGCGGCGCTCATCCTCGCCGACGAGGTCATGCCGCGGCTCGAGGCGCTCGCGCCGGGGCGGTTCGCGGTCGACGTGGTCGGGCGCGGGGCCCCGCGGTGGCTCGCGCGGCGGCTCGCGCGCGCGCCGGGGGTGACCTTCCACGGCGAGGTGCCGGCGATGGGGCCGCGCTACGCCGCGGCGACGGCGGTCGTTGTGCCGCTCCGGGCGGGCGGCGGGACGCGCCTCAAGATCCTCGAGGCCCTCGCCTACGGCGTGCCCGTCGTGGCGACGACGGTCGCGGCCGTGGGCCTCGACCTCTCGCCCGGGGAGCACCTCGCGGTCGCCGACCGCCCGGACGACGTCGCGCGCGCCTGCCTCGCCGTGGCCGACGACCCCGACGGCGCCCGAGCGCAGGCGCTCCGCGGCCGCGAGCGCGTCCGGGCGACGGCCGGGGCGGGCTCCTTCGCGGCGGCGTTCGCCGACCGGTGACAGGCCGGCCGGCTGATGACGTCGATGGAGACGGCGCGAGCTTGCGATCGCTCGCGCCCGCGTGGGACGCTCGGGTCTCGTCACGACTCCTGCCTGCGCGCCCACCCCGACCACGAGAGCCCGACATGCGACAGCCCGCCATCCTACGCCTCGCTCCCTTCGGCGCCGCCGCCCTCCTCGCGCTCGGCGCGTGCGCCGACGACGGCGGCACCGAGTCTTTCCCGGCAGCCGACCTCACCGGGGCGTTCGTCGTCACGAGCCCGCCGCCGGCGTCCGACTACGTGACCGTGCTCGATCTCATGATGCGCGACGAGAACGAGCAGAACGTCGCGTGGGCCCGCGTCGCGCGGGAAGGGGGGCAGACGCGCCTCGCGAGGTTCCCGTGCCGCGGCGGGGCCGAGTACGACTTCCAGATCACGCCGGTGGGCATCTACGACGCCGCTCCCGAGAGGCTCGGCGGCCTCTATCGCGTCGCGCCGGAGGGGGCGCTGAGCGGCGTCGCCGTGAGCACCTTCGGCGTCACGAGCGCCACCTGCGTCGCGGGCGTCGAGACGTCGGTCGACCTCGGCGTGAGCGACGTGTACCCGTACGAGCCCGCGAAGCAGGGCTTCTTCGACCTCGCCGTCGCGCCCGTCTTCGGCGTCTCGGTGAGAGACGCGCTCTGGGACGTCGAGGTCCTCACGCTCGGCGGCGACCGCGTGTTCATGAGCCGCGTCGCGAGCAGCGTCTATGGCGACGGATCCGGCGTCGTGAGCTACCTGGGGACCTGCAGCGCGGCGGACGGCGACACGCCGAACACCATTCGCTGGACCCTCCTCGGCGTCTACGCCGACGCGCTCGGGCCCGGCGCCGAGGGCGACGTGGGCGACGGCGTACCCGCGAGCTCCTACCGCGTCTGGGGGCCGCTCGAGCTGACGCGACCTGCCGAGTGCGTGGACCTCCAGGACGTGTTCCTCACCTTCCCCGTGGTCGTGGCGCTCCGCGACGACGACGGCGTCCACGACGACCTCGTGCGCGTGGGCGAGGAGACCGTCTGCGACGTCGCCTTCTCCTGCGGCGGCGAGGCGCCCGCGCTCGAGGTCGCGTGCGTGGCGCCCGAGGCGCCGACGATCCTCATGGACGATCTCGTCGTCCGCTGCGACGACGGCGGCGACGACGTGATCATCGACCCGGAGGTCGCCGGCACCATCGCGGAGACCGCGGTCGACGGGGGCGTCGAGTCCCGCTGGACCGTGCCGGTCGCGGTCGACGCGGCCCGCCTCGCCGCGGGCGCCTGCCGGGTCGCGACGCGCACGACGCCGCTCGTCGCCGCGACGGACACCACCGCGGGCCTCGTGGACGGCGCCATCCCGGCGGGCCTCGCCTACCCGATGGTGGCGGTCGACGCGGCGCTCGGCGGCGGCGCCTCGGCGTGTGAGCCCGCGCGCCCCGAGGACGGCGCGACGGCCTCGCTCCGGGTCGTGTACAGTCGCGCGGACGCCGCGACGGACACGGTGTTCGCGCGCGCGTCCCGCTGAGCGGGACCCCGCCACACGTCGGAGCACGAGAACCCCCCATGACCACGATCGTCGGCCTCGCCGGGAGCCTCCGCGCCGGCTCCTTCAACGCCTCGCTCCTCCGGGCCGCGGTCGCGGTCGCGCCCGAGGGCACCACCGTCGACGCGGCCTCGATCCGCGGGATCCCGCTCTACGACGCCGACGTCGAGGCCGAGAGCGGGATCCCCGACGCCGTCGCGGCGCTGAAGGACAGGATCGCCGCGGCCGACGGGCTCCTGCTCGTGACGCCCGAGTACAACAACGGCATCCCGGGCGTGTTCAAGAACGCGATCGACTGGCTCTCGCGGCCGGCGAGCGACATCGGGCGCGTCTTCGGCGGGAAGCCCGTCGCGCTCATGGGGGCGACGCCTGGCCCCGGCGGCACCATCCTCGCGCAGGCCGCGTGGCTCCCGGTGCTCCGCACCCTCGGGACGCAGCCCTGGTTCGGCTCGCGCATGTACGTGTCGAGCGCGGGCCACGTCTTCGGGCCGGACGGCGCCCTCATCGACGATCAGGTCCGGGCGCGGCTCACCGCGTTCGTCGCCGGCTTCGCCGAGTACACGGCGCGGCTCGCGCGCTGATCTCCTCGCTCACCCAGCAACAGGACTCCGCATGACCCTCCGCGCCTCCCTCGCCGCGCTCGCGCTCCTCATCCCCGCCTGCGCCTCGGACGGCGACGGGGGCGGAGACGGCGCCCCCGCCGGTGCCCAGGGGTTCCTCGACCTCGAGATGAACGTCGTCGCCGTGGCGCCCGTCCGCGACGCGATCTGGGACGTCACGGTCACGTCGGGGGGCGCGGATGTCTGGGACGTCCGCCTCACGAGCGGCGAGTTCGGCGACGGCAAGGGGCTCGCGCTGTACGTGGGCACCTGCGTCGAGGGGCCGACGACGCTCCGGGCGGCGCTCGCCGGTCTCTACTCGGCGCGCGTCGGCGACGTCGGCGGCGCCAAGCCCGGCGACCCGATACCGGCGAACGCCATCGCCCTCCTCGGCGAGCCGGTCGCCGAGGCCACGTTCACCTGCGTCGCCGACCAGGACCGCTTCCAGGCCGTCGGCATCGTGCCAGCGGTCTCCCAGACCCTCGGCGAGGGGCGACCCGGCGTGCGTGTCGGGCCGAGCGTGTGCGAGGTGAACTGGGCCTGTGACGACGACGGGCCGGCGCTCGACGTGAGCTGCTCCGCTCCCGAGACGCCGCCCGTCGTGCTCATGGACGACCTCGTGGTCCACTGCGACGACGGCGGCGAGGACGTCGTCATCGACCCCACGACCGCGGGCCCGCCCGAGGAGGTCCTGAACCAGACCCTCTGGCGCGTCCCCGTCGCGGTGGACGCGGAGCGCGCCGCGGCCGCGACGTGCACGGTCACCACGCGGCTCACGCCCGGCGTGCCGGCGGGGGAGGAGGGGCGCTTCGGCGTGAGGATCGCGGACCGCGCCATCGTCGCGCCGACGGTCTATCCGCTCGTGACGCTCTCGGCGGTCGTCGCGGACCACGGGCCGAGCTGCCAGGCGGAGCTCGTCGGCGACCCCGACAGCGGCGCGCTGAGGGTCGTGTACACGGCCGCAGGTGCCGCCGCGGACACGGTCCTCGACCACGCGTCGCGCTGAGGCGACGGCGGGAACCGCGCGGGCATGGCGCCCCCGTCCCTGGTCGCGCGGCGGGTCGACGGGCATCATCGGGCCGAACCGCCCCTCGGAGGCCCGATGCGTCCCGCCCGTCCGCCGCTCCTCGCCCTCTCTCTCCTCGCGCTCGCCCTCACCGCGTCCGCCGCGGCCTGCAGCGACGACGGCGGGGGCGCCGCCTGCGTCGTGGCCGGCGTCTCCCACCCCGACGGGAGCACCTTCCCCGCGCCCGACGGCTGCAACACCTGCCAGTGCCACGACGGCGCCGCGGAGTGCACGCTCCTCGGCTGCGCGCCGACCTGCACCTACGACGGCGAGCCGCGCCCCGTCGGCGACACCTTCGTCGCGACCGACGGCTGCAACACCTGCACCTGCCTCGCCTCGCTCGCGGTGAGCTGCACCGAGCGCGCCTGCGCCGACGCCTGCACGGCCGAGCTCCCCTGTAGCCCCACGGAGGGGCGCTCCTGCCGCGCGACCGGGGAGCGGCGCGCCTGCGGCCACTGCGTCCAGGTCCCCCCCGACGGCGACTGCCAGACCGACGCCGAGTGCCAGTCCGGCGACATCTGCGCCGTCCCCGCCTGCGCCTGCGTCGACGACGTCAAGACCTGCGTCCCCGGCTGCGCGAGCGCCGCCGAGTGCGGCGAGGCCGAGGTCTGCGGGGCCGACCACCGCTGCGCCCCGAGCGCCTGCGAGAGCGCCGCCGACTGCCCGCGGAACTTCCGCTGCGACGCGGGCGGCTGCCTCCGCGTCGCGTGCACGACGAGCGACGGCTGCGACGATCTCTGCGTCAACGACCGCTGCTGGAGCGAGCCCGGCGTGTGCGAGCTGCCCGTCCCGTGAGGCGTCAGCGCGGCGAGAGCGGCGTCGCCTCGCAGTAGTCGAACCACACGAGGGAGTCGACCTCGGCGTCGCCCGTCGGCGGCCTCGCGGCGCCCGCGCGCGGGCCGTGCGCGGCGCGCAGGCGCTCGGCGAGGGCGCGGGCCTCGGCGAAGTAGCGGGCGCGCGTGTCCGCGAGCTCTGCCTCGCCGAGCGGGGCCTCGTCGAGGAGCGGCGTGTCGAGGGCGCCAAGGAGGGCGTCGATGTCGAGCGAGACCGCCATGGCGCGCGGCTCGGGGGCGTGGATCGGGTGCCAGACGCCGTCGCCCCAGTCGAGGCGGTATGCGGGGACGAAGGCGTCGCCGTGGTCGGCGACGAAGAGGGCGGCGTCGAGGATGAAGTCGACGTCGGCCGCCGACGCGTACCACGGGAGCGAGAGGCGCACCCAGCCGGGCTTGATGCCGTTCACGCCGCGTTGGATGAGGTCGCGGAAGCGGTCGGAGGTGGGCCGGTCGATGCCGAGGAGGCGGTGGCCGTAGGGGCCGGCGCACGAGCAGCCGGCGCGGTTCTGGACGCCGAAGAGGTGGTCGAGGAGGGCCGAGACGAGGTCGTGGTGGAGGCCGTCGACGGAGAACGAGATGATGGCGAGGCGATCGAGGTCGGGCGGGCCGAGGACGCTCACGCGCGGGTGCGCGGCGAGGCGCGCGACGGCGTGGCGGGCGAGGGCGACCTCGTGGTCCCGGACGCGCTCGGGGCCGGCGAGCTCCTTCACGAGGAAGGCGACGCCGGCGCGGAGGTCGCCGATGATGGCGGGGGTGCCGCCCTCCTCGCGCTCGGCGAGGTGGGCCGTGTAATCGACGGCGCCGCCGCCCGAGACGTAGTCGACGGTGCCGCCGCCGGGGCGCTCGGGGACGCGCGAGCGGAAGAGGTCGCGGTGGGCGACGAGCACGCCCGAGGCCTGCGGGCCGGCCATGAACTTGTGGGTCGAGAGCACGATGGCGTCGAGGCGGGCGTCGGGATCGCCGGGCGGGTGCATGGCGATGGGGACGTAGGGGCCGGCGGCGGCGTAGTCCATGACGGCCCAGGCGCCGCCGTGGTGGAGGACGCGGGCGATGGCGTGGACGTCGGTCAGGACGCCGGTGACGTTCGAGGCGGCGGAGAAGGCGCCGAGCTTGAGCGGGCGGTCGGCGTAGCGGGCGAGCTTCTCGGCGAGGTCGACGAGATCGACGGCGCCGTCGCCGTCGAGGGCGATCTCGACGACGTCGGCGACGGTCTCGCGCCAGGGGAGCTCGTTCGAGTGGTGCTCGTAGGGGCCGACGAAGATGACGGGGCGCTCGCCCGCGGGGACGTGGCGCGAGAGGGCGTAGGCGCGCTCGAGGGGCTCGGGGATGCGCCAGCCGAGGAGGCCGACGAGCTTGTTGACGGCGGCGGTGGCGCCCGAGCCCGTGAAGACGACGACGTCGTCGGGGCCGGCGCCGCACGCGCGGGCGACGACGGCGCGGGCGTCCTCGCGGAGGCGGGTCATGAGCGCGCCGGTCGTGGAGACGGCGGTGTGCGAGTTCGCGTAGTAGGGGCGGACCTTCCGGAGCCAGCGCTCGGCGAAGCGCAGGAAGCGGCCGGTCGCGGTGAGGTCCGCGTAGCAGACGAGGCGCGGGCCGAAGGGGCCGTCGATGGTGGCGCGGCGGCCGACCTCCTCGGCGCGGACGAGGGCGGCGACGTCGGCGAAGGTCTCGGGTCTCGGTGTGGGCATCGCGGCGGCCTCCCGTGCGGCGCGGTGAGGCTACCCCCCGGGGGGCGGTCGCGTCCACGCGCCCGCGACGGCGCGTGACACCGACCCCGGGGCCGTCGGCCGGTGGGCTCGGCGCGACCGCCGGGATCGCGCGGGCGTCGCTTTTTGCCAAATTTGGCAAGAATTGATTGAGATCGATCTGGAGACGGCCGTAGGCTCGGGGCATGGACGACGCGCGCCAGGACATGGACGAGGCCGAGCTGAAGCAGCGCGTGCTGTACGCGCTCCTCGGCCCGGTCGCGGCGCTCGCGCTCGAGCTCGGCGTCACGGCGAAGGACACGGCCGAGCTCCAGCAGATGGCGCTCTTCCACGAGACGCGGCGGCGCGGGCTCACGCTCGCGCAGGCGAGCGATCTGCTCGACGTGAGCATGCGGACTGCGTCGCGCCTCTCGAAGCTCCTGAAGGAGAACTTCCTGTCGCCGGACGCGCGCCACGCGCTGCCGCGGCGGATCGAGTTCATGCTGTGGCCGGCGCCGCTCAGCGAGGCGCGGATCTTCCAGGTCCTGACCGACGTCGACGACCCGGACGAGGTGTCCGACGCCCTCGCGGTCCTCGTCGAGGAGGGGCGCGTCGAGCGGCAGGTCGGGCGCACCGTGACCTACGCGATCGCGGGGAGCCGGCGGCGGCTCGTGCGCGACCAGTGGCTCTCGCGGGTCGACGCGCTCGGGAACCTGGCCGGGAACCTCGCGAACGTCGTCTGGGCGCGCTTCTTCGAGGGCGACGCGCGCGCCTTCGCGCGGACGCTCACGCTGCGGGTCCGGGAGCGGGACCTCCCCGAGCTCGCCGCGCTCTATGAGGAGACCCTGTGGCCGCGCCTCGCCGCGCTCGACGAGGCGGCGCGTGGCGACGAGGGCGCGGTGTCGCTGGATCTCAGCGTCTTCTGGGCGCCCTACGAGGCGCTGCGGCGGTCGCCGGCGCCCAACTCGAGCGAGGAGGAGTCGTCATGACGTCCCGCGCGCCCTTTCTGGCCGTGCTCTCGATGAGCCTCCTCGTCACCGCCTGCTCCGGCGGCGGCGCGCGCGTCGGTGCGACCGACTCCGCGGGTGGCGGCGACGGCGACGCGGCCGAGGACGCCGCGGACAGCGACGTCGCGGACCCGACGCCGCCGCGGAAGCTCGACGTCGTCCTCGTCGTGGACGACTCGTCCAGCATGTGCGCCGCGCAGAACGCGCTCTCCGAGAGCGTGGCGGGCTTCGCGCGGCGGCTCGCCGAGCTCGGCGTGGACGCGCGCGTCGGCGTCACCACGACCGACATGGGCTGCGACCCCGCGCCGGGCGTCCGCGCCAAGGGGAGCTTCGCGGGGGCGGCGCCGCTCCGGTTCCCGCCGAGCTGTCAGGAGCGCCTGCGGGTCGCCTGCTACGACGACGCCGACTGCGCCGCGGCCGCCGGCGGCGAGGGGGCGTGGCGCTGCCTCGGGCCCGCGACCGACCCGTGCGTCGTGCTCCCGAGTGGCTGGGTGGCGTCGACGTGTCGGCGCCAGTGCGAGACGGACGCGGAGTGCGTCGACCGCCTCGGCGACCCGACGGCGATCTGCCAGAAGCTGAGCGAGAACGCCCTCGACTGGGGCTGCGTCGTCCCGCCGCGCTCGGCTGGCTGCGACGGGATCGGCGCGGGCCCGACGCCGTGGGCCGAGGGGCCCGCGCTCGACGGGCTCCGCTGCCTCGCCCTCGTCGGGGTGGACCAGGAGAGCTGCAACCGCTTCGAGCAGGGGCTCGGCGCGGCGTGGGCCGCGGTCGCGCCCGACGGGCCGAACCCGGCGCAGGCGGCCGCGTTCCGGCGGCGCGACGCGGACCTCGCCATCGTCATCGTCTCGAACGACGACGACTGCAGCCTCGCGCCGGGCGGTGAGGTGGGCGAGGCGGACCAGGCTCGCTGCGCGCTCCTCGCGGACGCCGACGCCGGCGGGCCCCTCGTCGCGCCGGCCGAGGTCGCGCGTCGCTTCCAGGACCTCGCGGCCGCCGAGGGTCGCGTCGCCTACGCGGTCGTCGCGAGCGGCGACAGCCTCGCCGCCGACCCGGCCGCGCGCGACGCCGAGCGCGCCGCGTTCCTCGCGGATCGGGGCGACGAGGACCACTTCTGCTTCAACGTCGCCTACATCTGCGACGGCCTCGCGCCCTCCCTCTGGGGGCGGCGCTACCAGGCGTTCGTCGCCGCGTTCGGCCCGCGCGGGGGCTTCGTGAACCTCTGCCGCGCCAGCGCCACCGCCGACGCCCTCGACCAGCTCGTGAACCTCGTCGCGCTCGACCAGCCCACCACCGCCCGGAGGAACCCATGACCCGTCGCCTGACATCGCTCGCTGCCATCCTCGCCGCCGCCGCCCTCGGGCCAGCCTGCGCGGAGGGGGGAGAGCCCACGCCGCTCTGCCCGGAGGGCTCGCTCGTCGCCTACGAGGGCCACGACTACTGCGTCGTCGCGCTGCCGATCATCGAGACGGGGTTCCACTGCCCGCCCGAGCTGCCGTTCGCCTCCGACGGGGGCGACTTCCGCGTGTGCAGCGGTGGCGGCGCGCTCGGCGACGAGGCGGTCGCCGCGATCGGCGCTATGGCGGGCTTCGGGCCTGGGGACGCGAAGATCGACATCGTGCTGGTGGTCGACAACAGCACGAGCATGTGCGGAGAGCAGACGGCGCTCGCGTCCGCCGCGATCGACCTCGCGGGCGAGCTCTCGCGGCTCGACATCGACGCGCGCGTCGCGGTCACCACTGTCGACATGCTGTGCGCGGTCGATGGCCTCAACATCTTCTCGGCGCGCGGGGTGTTCAATACGGTAGCCGCGCACGCGTTCCCGCCGGCGTGCCAGTACACCGAGACGGTCGCCTGCCGCGACGACGGGATGTGCGCGGACGCGCTCGGCGACGGGATGTGGGCCTGTCGCGGCTATCAGAGCGACGTGTGCCTCGAGAACCCGAACGGCTCGACCAACACGTCCTGCCGCCGGCGCTGCACGACCGACGCCGAGTGCCAGGCGTTCCTCCTCGACGACCGCGCGATCTGCCAGAAGCTGAGCGCGAACGCGCTGGACTGGGGCTGCATCGTCCCTCCGCCGACCGAGGGCTGCGACGGCGTTCCCAGCACGGGCAAGCCGTGGGTGGAGCGCCCGCACCTGAACGAGCTCCGCTGCCTCGCGTCGGTCGGCGTGAACCAGGAGTCACGTTGCTTCAAGTACGAGCAGGGGCTCGCGGCCGCCTGGGCGGCCATCGAGCCGCTCGGCCCGAACGCCGTCCAGAGCAGCGAGTTCCTGCGCCGCGACGCGCACCTCGCGCTCCTCATCGTGAGCGACGAGGACGACTGCAGCGTCGCCCCCGGGGAGACTATCGCCGACGACGACTACGAGACCTGCGCGCTCCTCCCGACGGTCACCGACGGCGGCCCGCTCGTCGAGCCGGCCGAGATCGCGCAGCGCTTCATCGACCTGAAGGCGCCAGATGGGCGCGAGGTCTTCGCGGTCGTGGCGGTCGGGGACAGCCTCGCCGAGGGCGACGCGCAGCGCGACGCGGAGCGGGACGCCTACGTCGACGCGAAGTCGAGCGAGCGGACCTGCTACCAGCAGAGCTACATCTGCGAGGGGCCGCTCGGGAAGTCCGACTGGGGGCGCCGCTACGAGCAGTTCGTGGCCGCCTTCGGCGACGACGGCGCGATGGTCAATCTCTGCGGGCGGTCGGCCATCGACGGCCTCGTCACGACCTTCATCGGCAAGCTCGAGGCGCGCCTCGGGCGCTGACTATGAGCGGCGGCCTGGCAGCGCTCGGGGCCGCGCCCGGGCTCAGCCGAGCGCGTCGTGGGGGGCGGCCCAGCCACGGGCCGCCGCGCGCACCTCGGGCGCGGCGTCGTCACGCGCGGCGAGGGCCTCCGCGGCCGCGTCGAGCCGCTCACGGCCGTCGTCCTCGAGGCGCGGCCCGCCCACGCGGCCGTAGAGCACGGCGGGGAGGGCGAGCGCGTTCATCGCGGCGGGGGCGTCGTCTCCGGCGAGCGCCGCCTCGATCGCGTCGAGGAGGCCGTCGCGCCCGAGGACCGCGAGCGCCTGCGGCCCGAGCGAGCCGTAGAAGAGCGGGGTCGGGACCGCGAAGAGCACGTCCTTCACG
Source organism: Deltaproteobacteria bacterium (assembly GCA_020632715.1). Classification (GTDB taxonomy): domain Bacteria; phylum Myxococcota_A; class UBA9042; order PHBI01; family PHBI01; genus JACKFA01. The sequence continues at coordinate 1,259,773 of JACKFA010000001.1, read as the reverse complement.
AAGCGCTCGCGGAGCTCGGGGGTCGCGCCCACGACGAGCGCCGCGAGGCCCGTCCAGGCCACGGGGATCGAGCGGAAGCCGGCCACGTCGCGGTACGCGGCGCGGAAGAGGGCGAGAGCGGCGTCGCCCGCGGCGTCGTCGCGCGCGACCTGCGCGGCGAACACGGCGTCGTCGCTCGGATCGCTCCCGTTCAGGAACGCCTCGAGCGTGTCGGCGTCGTCGTCCCAGGGGGTCGTCGTCATCGTGGGGAGGGCCTTCGGGTGCATGTGGGAGACTCCAGGACTGTAGCGCGACCGCGCGGGCGCGGCGAGCCAATCGAGCGGGTGGGGACGAGCGCTGACCGCCGTCTCGAAGATCAGGCGCCCGTCAGGTAGCGGCGGACGGCCGCCGCGCCGGTGACCGGGTCGAACGAGAGGAAGCCGGGGTCGTCCTTCGGGCGGAGCGGGCTCAGGTTCGCGAGGAAGTCCGCGCCCTTGAGCGTCCCGGCGAGCTGCACCTCGACGTCGACGCCGGCGACGTCCACGCCGTCCATCGCGAGCTGCCGCACGGCCTGCCAGAGGTGCGCCGGGCCCGGGCGGTAGTGGCCGCTGTTGTTCGAGATCGCCTTGATGGCGCCGCCGCTGACCGCGAGCTCGCCGGCGCAGGCGACCGGGCCGCCCGCGAGGAAGGTCGAGTGGTGCACGATCGTGGCGAAGCCGTTGCCCGCGAAGATCTGCCCGCTCTGGTTCATCGCGAAGATGAGGCGCCCGCTCGCGGCGACCTTCTCGTCGGCCGCGCGCGCGAAGCCGTCGACCATCGCCTTGTCGGCGCCGCCGAGCTTGCCGAACATCGCGATGGCGCGGGCGCCGATGGCGGCGTCGAGCCCGCGCACCTGCGTCGCCTCCGACTTCAGGCCCTTCCCCTCGAGGAGCGCCACGAACTGCTCCTTCATGTGCTCCATGAAGAGGCGTGGCATGCGGGCGCGCGCGTTCTCCGCGGTGAGGTCGGACTTCAGCTCCTTGTCGCCGTGCGCGTAGGCGAGCTTCCCGTCGCGGAGGGCGAGGAGGTGCTCGCCGCGCTCCGTGTCCGAGTGGTACTTCACCGTGTCCTTCGCGAGCTTCGTGTCGAAGTCGACGCCGTGCTGGTGCATCCCGGTGACGGCCCAGCCCCAGCGCGCCTGCGCCGGGTCGACCGCCTGCCAGCCGGCCGTCTTCACCTCGGCCGCGAGCGCGCGGAGCTGCGCCTGCTCCGCGAGGAGCTCCGGCGAGGCGTGCGAGACGCCCGGGCCGGCCGGGGTGATGGCCGGGGCGGCCGCTGCCGCTCCCGGGGCGGGGGCGAGCGCCGGGGCGGCGGCGTGGTGCAGATCGTAGGCGTTCTCCGCGGGGGCGACCTCGGGCTCGACGGCCGCGGCCTCCTCGCGCGCCGCCGCCGCGGGGACCGCGTCGTAGACGTGCTCCTCCTCGGCCTGCTCGGCCGCGGGGACCGCGTCGTAGACCTGCTCCTCCTCGGCCTTCTCCTCGACCTGCTCGGCGGCGGGGACCGCGTCGTAGACGTGCTCCTCCTCGGTCTTCTCCTCGACGTGGGCCGCGGGGACCGCGTCGTAGACGTGCTCGTCGTGCTCGGCGAGGTGGTCGGCGACGGTCGTGTAGGGGTTCGCCGCGGCCGGCGCGGGCGCCCGGAGGAACGGCGGCGGCGCGAGGCGCGCCCCCGAGCGCTCGCGGGTCGCGACCGCCGGCGCCGCGGCGGGCATCGGCGCCGGCGCGAGCGCGGCCTCCTGCGCCGCGAAGGACGTCGCCCCCGGCGCGAACATCGCCATCGACCCCGCGAGGTCCATCCCGCGCGCCACCTGCCGCCGCACCGCCGTCGGCACCTTGCTGCGGGCGCGCTCGCGGCGGCGGGCCTCGGACTTCGCGCGCGCCTTGGCGCGCATCTTCTCGAAGATGTTCATGGGGCGACCTCGTGGGGGCCGGGGCTGGGCCGGCGTCGGGATGTCGTCGTCTGCCCGGAGCTTCGGAAAGGGCGTGAGAACCCCCTCAGAAAAAATCCGGCGCCCCGCGGGCGCGCCCCTCCGCGGCGGCCCGGACCGCCGGCGAGCGTCGGCTCGCGCGCCGGTACACACGCTCCCCGCGATGCCGTATCCTGCGCCGCATGGACGAGCCCACCCGCGACAGCTGGAACGTCGCCACCCGGAACCACAACGCCCACAAGGGCGACCAGGCGCAGAGGCTCCGCGACGGCGTCGAGATCCTCCACCAGGAGGAGATCGCGCTCCTCGGCGACATCGCCGGGAAGGACCTCGTGCACCTCCAGTGCAACGCCGGGCAGGACACCCTCTGCCTCGCGCGGCGCGGCGCCCGCTGTCTCGGCGTCGACTTCTCCGACGAGGCCATCGCCTTCGCGAAGAAGCTCTCCGAAGACGCCGGGATCCCCGCGCGCTTCGAGCTCGCCGAGGTCGTCGGCTGGCTCCACGCGACGGAGGAGCGCTTCGACGTCGTCTTCACGAGCTACGGCACCACCGGCTGGCTCCGCGACCTCGACGCCTGGGCCCGGGGCGTCGCGCGCGTCCTGCGCCCGGGCGGCGTCTTCGTCTACGTCGAGTTCCACCCGCTCGTCTGGAGCATCGGCGACGACCTCCGCCTCTCACGCGACGACTACTTCCAGGAGTCGCCCTTCACCGATCCCGTCGGCGACTATGTCGCCGAGTCCGGCAGCGGTCTGGGCGTCGTCGCGGTCGGCGAGACGGTCGCGAACCCGCACGTCGCGACCTCCTGGCAGCACGGCTTCGCGGAGGTCCTTCAGAGCCTCATCGGCGCGGGCCTCGCCCTCGATCACGTCGCCGAGTACCCGCACTCGAACGGCTGCCGCCTCCTCCCGAGCCTCGTCCTCGGCGAGGACCGCCGCTACCACTGGCCCGACGGCGTCGCGCGCGTGCCGCTCATGTTCAGCGTGCGCGCGAAGAAGCCCGCCGCCGGGCCGGGATGAGCGGCGTCCTCTTCGTCTCCGAGGCGCGCCTCTCCGGCTACGGCGTCGCCGGGCGCGAGTACCTGCGCGCGCTCCACCGCGCGGGCGTCCCGGTGCGCTGGCTCCCGCTCGTGCCCGGCCGTTGGCGCGGCCTCCCGCTCCGCCCCGACCCCGCGGCCCGCGTGCCCGACGATCCCGAGCTCGACGCGCTCGTCCGCGCCCGCGTGGACCCCGATCGCGTCGTCGTCCACGCCGTCCCCGAGTACTTCGCCCCCGTGTTCGCGGAGCACGCCCGCGGGCGCCGCCGCGTCGGCGTGACCGTCTGGGAGACGGACCGCCTCCCGCGCGCCTGGCCGGCCCTCCTCGAGCGCGGCGTCGACCGGCTCGTGGTGCCGACGGCCTGGAACCTCGAGGTGTTCCGCGCGGATCTCCCGCGGCTCGACGTGCGCGTGGCGCCCCACATCCTCGAGGACGCGCCGCCCGCCTCGCCCGGGGCGCGCGCCCCCCGCGAGGGCGTCGTCTTCTACACGGTCGGCGAGTGGGTCGACCGCAAGAACCTCGTCGGGACCATCGCCGCCTTCCTCCGCGCCTTCCGCGCGCGCGACGGCGTCCGCCTCGTCGTGAAGACCGGCGACCGCGACCTCGCCCGCCGCGGGCGCGCGCCCGGCCTCGTCGCCCGCGCCGCGCGCCGCGTCCGCAGCGCCGCCGCCCGCCGCGGCCTCGCCCCCCTCGCCGAGACGATGGCGCCCGTGCGCCGCCTCCGCGCGTCGTGGGAGGAGCCGCCCCCCGTCGAGGTGCACCCGGAGCCGTGGCCGCGCGCCCGCGTCCAGGCCCTCCACACCCGCGGCGACTGCTTCTTCTCCCTCACCCACGGCGAGGGCTGGGGCCTCGGCGCGTTCGAGGCCGCCGCCGCCGGCAACGACGTCGTCACGACCGCGTTCGGCGGCCCCCTGGCCTGGCTCCCGCCGGGCTGCGCCGGGCTCGTACCGCAGCGCCTCGTCCCCGTCGAGAGCGTGATGGGCTCCTACACGGCCGACCAGCGCTGGGCCGAGCCGGACGTCGACGCGGCCGTCGCGCGCCTGCGCGCCGTCGCCGCCGACCCGGCCGCCGCCCGCGCCGCGGCGAGGCCCTGCGCGCCCACGTCCGCGCCCGCTTCGGCCACGCCGAGGCCGGCCCCGCCTTCGTCCGCGCCGTCATGGACGACGCCGCGTGAGCCGGGTCCCCCGCCACCTGCACGTCGTCTTCGGGCTCCGCCCGCAGACCGAGCCGTTCCACCTCGTCTACTACCTCGCGGTGCGCTCGGCGCTCGCGCTGAACCGCTTCGACCGCGCCACGATGTGGGTGCACCACACGCCCTTCGGCCCCTGGTGGGACCGCCTCCGCCCCGAGCTCGACGTCGCCCGCGTCGACCTCGTGCCGGCCGTCCTCCGCGCCCGCTACCCCGACGCGGACGTGCGCCGCTACGACTACGCGCACCACGCCGACTTCGTGCGCCTCGCGGCCCTCGTCGAGCACGGCGGCGTCTACGTCGACATCGACACGATCTGCGCCGCCCCCTACGAGGCGCGCCTCTTCGAGCACCCGATGGTCCTCGGCGAGGAGCTCCCGGGCGCGCTCTGCAACGCCGTCATCTTCGCCGAGCCGGGCGCGGAGCTCGCCCGCCGCTGGCTCGACGGCATGGCCGGCGCCCTCGACGGCTCGTGGTCGGGGCACTCGAACGGGCTCGCGACGGCGCTCGCGGCGGCGGACCCGGAGCTCGTGCACGTCGAGCCCGCGCGCGCCTTCTACCGCCACGGCTACGATCGCGCCGGGATCCGCGCGCTCATGACCGGCGACGACCCCGATCGCCGCGGCGTCATGAGCCTCCACCTCTGGAACCACCTCTGGTGGGCGCGCGGGCGCGTCGCCTCGACGACCCTCCACGGCGGCCTCCTCACGGAAGACTTCATCCGCGCGGTCGACACGACCTATACGCGCCTCGCGCGCCCGCACCTGCCGCCGGGGCGGGCGCCGTCGCGCGCGGCGCGGCGCCGGGCGGAGGTGACGCTCCGCGCGGTGCGCCTCCTCGACCGGGCGCTCGACCTCGCGCGCCCCCTGAACGACGCGGCCCGGGCCCTCCGGGCGCGCGCTGCACGGCTCGGGACGGGTTCATGAGCAAGAGCAAGGGCAAGAGGAGGAGCGGCGGCGCGAAGGCCCGCGCGGCTTCGGAGTCGCCGGCCGAGGCCGCGGCGAGCGAGGCGGGGGCGTCGTCGTCAGCGGGAGCGCCGGCCAAGGATCCGCTCGCGGCGCTCGCGAAGGCGCCGAAGCGCGCCCCCGAGGAGCCGCGCGCCGGCCGCCGGGCGTGGGCGCTGCTCTCGCCGCCCGGGAGCCGCCTCCCGCGCTGGACGCTCCTCGCGTTCCTCGCCGTGGCCTGGCTCTTCGGCCTCGGCGTGCGCCTCGCGTGGGCGCCGAACATCGCGGAGCAGCGCGGCGCCGAGCACGACGGCGAGCTCCTCCTCACCACGCAGGACGCCTACTACTACGCGACCGGCGTCAAGGACGCCGTGGCGGACGGGCCCTCGTCGAACCGGCGCGTCCCGGGCCCGGGCGACAGCGCGCTCGTCGCCGCGGGCGCCGCCGTGAGCAGCGCCTTCGGCGTGCCGGTCACGACCGTCACCGCGTGGATGCCGATCGTCGTGGCCCCGCTCATCGCGCTCCCGCTGCTCCTCATCGGGCGCCTCCTCGAGCACCAGGTGTGGGGGTTCTCGGCCGCGATGATCGCGGTCCTCGGCTACAGCTACTGGAACCGCACGCTCCCGGGCTACTTCGACACGGACATGCTCGCGGTCACGCTGCCCTGGCTCGTGGCGGCGCTGCTCCTCTGGGTCTTCGCGCGGGGGCGCTCGTGGCCGGGCGCCGTCGCCGCCGCGCTCTGCGCGGTGTCGCCCTGGTTCCACCCGGGCTCCGAGCGCGTCCTCGCGTCGCTCGCGGTCATGGTGTTCGGCTACGCCGCGGTCTTCGCGCGCCCGGTCGCGGCCGGGCACCGGGCGGCGCTCGCGATGGCGGTCGCGTTCCTCCCGCTCCCGTGGCCGGTGCGCGTCGCGATCATCGCGGCGCTCGAGGTCGGGTTCGCCGTGACGCGGCGCGAGCTGCCGGCGCGCTACCTGCTCGTGGCCGCGGGGGCGACGCTCGCCGTCGCGGTCGTCACGAGCCCGGCGATGCACCAGCTCCTCGACGCGGTCGGGCTCAACGTCTTCCGCGGCGGCGCGGGCGGCGGCGCGCCCGAGGTGCGCTACGTGAACGTCGGGCAGACGGTCCTCGAGCAGAAGGGGCTCGACCTCGCGGGCCTCGCCGACCGCGTCGCGGGCTCGACCGCGGTGCTCCTGCTCGCGCTCGTCGGCTACGCGGCGCTCTGCGTGCGCTACCGCGCGGCGCTGCTGCTCCTGCCGTTCCTCGCGCTCGGGCTCGTGCTCGGGCGGAGCGGGCTCCGCTACACGATCTTCGCGGTGCCGCTCGCGGCGCTCGGCGCGACGTGGGCGGCGTTCGTCGTCGGGAACGCCGTCGGGCGCGCGATCTCCGGGCCGGCGCGGGCCGCGCGCGTCGGCGTGACCGCGGTCCTCTGCGCCATCCTCCTCTGGCCGGCGCTCTCGTACGCGCTCGCCTACCGCGCGAGCCCGCCGATCGTGTCGAGCGAGGCCGGGCTCATGGAGAAGCTCGGCGCCGCGATGAAGCCGGGCGACACGGTCATCGCGTGGTGGGACTACGGCTACGCGCTCTGGTTCTTCTCGGGCGGCAACACGATCATCGACGGGACGAAGCAGAACTACGACACCTGGATCGCCTCCGAGGTCTTCTTCACCGACTCGCAGAAGGAGGCCGCCGCGCTCGCGAAGATCGCGGCCGAGAAGGCCGAGACGCAGCCGAACCCGCTCGACGAGACCATCGAGCAGCTCCTCCACGACTGGCGCGCCGCGGGGCACGAGGTGTCCGACTTCGTGCCGGCCCTCCGCGACGGGCGCCTCGCCCCGCCCGAGGGCGGCGCGCACGACGTCTTCCTCTACCTGCCCTGGCGCATGACGACGATCGCCAACGTGGTCGCGAGGTTCCGGCGCGCGGGCGGGCTCGACCCGGATCCGGGTCGGGCGTCGCCGTTCATCGCCGCCGCGCTGAACGTGGACCTCTCGGCCGAGCAGGTGCGGCTCCCGAACACGCCCTACAGCTACGACCAGAAGCTCGGGGCGCTGCGGAGCGGCGACGGGCAGATCGCGAAGGCGAAGCACATCGACGTCATCGAGCCCGGGAAGGGCGGGGTGCTCCACCGGCAGCAGAAGGACCTGCACGCGGACGGCTCGATCTACGTCATCGTGCACCCGCGCCTGAAGACCGCCATCTTCCTCGACGAGGAGCACTACCGCTCGGTGCTGACGCAGGTCTTCTTCCTCGCGAACCCGGACCCGCGCTACTTCGAGATCCTGTCGTACGGGACGGCCGGCGCCATCGTGCGCGTGAAGTGACGTGCGCCGGGGCCTGCCCCGTGGCACGTTCCGGCCATGGTTCTCTCCGACGACCTCTCCATCGCGACGCGCGGCCGCGGCACGCGCGACATCACCGGCGCCGTCGCCGAGATCGTGGCGCGCGCGGGCGTCGACGCCGGCGTGTGCACGGTCTTCGTGCACCACACGAGCGCGTCGCTCATCATCGGCGAGAACGCCGATCCCGACGTGCAGCGCGACCTCGACGCCTTCTTCGCGCGCCTCGTGCCGGACGGCGACCGGCTCTTCGTGCACACGGCCGAGGGCCCGGACGACATGCCGTCGCACGTGCGCTCCGTGCTGACGGCGACTTCGCTCTCGATCCCGGTGCGCCGCAGCCGCCTCGACCTCGGCACGTGGCAGGGGATCTTCCTCTGGGAGCACCGCCACGCGCCGCACCGGCGGCGCGTGAGCGTGACGGTCGTCGGCTGAGGCGTCAGCGCGTGAGGGTGCCGGCGTCGCGGGCGCGCCGCTCGAGCCCGTCGACGACGCGCGCGGCGGCGTCCGGGCGGGCGAGGGCGCGGATCCGCCGCGACAGGCCCTCGCGGAGCCCCGCGTCGGCGATCATGCGGGCGAGGAGGTCGCCCGCGTCGGCCGTGGCCCAGCGACGCTCGCTCTGGACGAGGGCTGCGCCGGCGGCGCGGTAGACGCGGGCGTTCTGGGTCTGGTGGTCGTCGGCCGCGCCCGCGAGCGGCACGATGAGCGTCGGGACGCCGGCGAGGGCGAGCTCCGCGAGCGAGAGCGCGCCGCCGCGCGCGACGGCGAGGTCGGCGCGGGCGTAGGCGGCGCCGATGTCGTCGATGAACTCCTCGACCACGACCTCGGCGCCGAGGCCCTCCCAGTAGCGCGCGCGGATGGCGGCGAGGTCGTCGTGGCCGGCCTGGTGGTGGACGCGGAGGCGCGCGCCCGTCTGGGCGGCCGCGCGGATGAGGGCCGCGGGGACCTGGGCGTTCAGGAAGTCGGAGCCGTCGCTGCCGCCGAGGACCAGCACCTCGAAGACGCCGTCGCCGGCTGCCTTCACGGGCCGCCCGGGACCGGCGAGGAGGCGCGCGACGCTCCGCCGGACGGGGTTCCCGGTGGTGGTCGTGGTGTGGCGCGGGAAGTGCGGCCCGGCCTCGCCGAAGCCGAGCATGACGTGCTTCACGAACGGGCGGAGCCAGCGGTTCGCGAGCCCGGGGATCGTGTTCTGCTCGTGGAGGACGGCCGGGAGCCCGAGGAGGCTCGCGGCGACGAGCGCGGGGCCGGCGACGGCGCCGCCGACGCCGAGGACGACCTGCGCGCGGGCGGCGACGAGGAGCTCCGCGGCGGCCACGACCGCGGCCGGGAGCTTCGCGAGGGCGCGGGCGCCGTCGAGCGGGCCGCCGAGGCGGATGGCGCGGACGTCGAGCGGGGCGTGGAGGTAGCCCGAGGCCGGCACGAGGCGCGCCTCCTGGCCGAGGCTCGAGCCGAGGTAGGTGATGGCGGCGTCGGGGGCGCGGCGGCGCAGCTCGTCGAGCACGGCCACGCCCGTGAAGACGTGCCCGCCCGTCCCGCCACCCGCCACGACCACCCGCGTCAGCATCAAGGAAACGCTCTCCGCGGGCAGTCCCGCGCCCGCGGGGGCACGTTAGGCCGGAAACGCCGCTCCGCGCCAGCCCTCCGAGGGCTCGCGGCGGTGGAACGCCGCGTCGGTCCGCGCTACGGTGCCGCGATGGAGCGGCGCCTCGTCATCGCGCTCGGGATCGGCCCGCGGCGCCTCGAGCGGCTCGCGCAGCGGCTCTGCGAGCTGCCGGGCTGCGCGGTGAGCCACGAGGCGCGGCCGCTCCCCTGGGAGCCGGACCTCGCGCGCTGCGACGCGCTGCTCGACGACGTCCTCGCGCGCCCCGAGGGCGCGATCGTCGGCGACGCCGGCTTCTACTGGCTGCCCTACGTCGAGCACGTGCTCGCGCGGCACCCCTCGGCGCGGGTCGTGGTCCTCCGGGGGCGCCGCGACGACGCGGTCGCGCGCTTCGTGGAGGCGCTCGGTCCGGTGCACCCGTTCGTCGCGCACGACGGGACGCGCTGGGAGCGCTCGGAGCGCTGGGACCGCTGCTACCCGACGTACCCGCCCGAGACGGGCCGCGAGGAGGCCGTCGCGCGCTTCTGGGGCGAGTACCACGCGCGCGCCAGGGCGCTCGTGCAGCGCTTCCCGGAGCGCGCGCGGCAGCTCGACAGCGACGCGGTCGACGCGGCGCTCGCCTGGCTCGACGCGCCGGCCCCGCGGCCGCGCCCGGAGCCGGGGAGGGGGCTCGCGCGGGCGCTCGCCACGGCGGCGGCGCGGCGATTCCGGCCCGGCGGCCGCTGAATGTGGGCGGCCGCGGGACGTCTGTGACCCGTTCGACCCTGGAGGAGGCGTCCATGACGACCACCCGCTTCGCGCTCACCCTGATGCTCCCGTTCGCCACCGCGCTCGCCGCGTGCGGCACCCTCTACGAGGAGGAGGGCCCGCCGCCCGACGACGGCGAGGTCTACGTGGACGACCAGCCGGTCGACGCGCCGCTCCCGCCGCCCGAGGCCGGCACGTACGACGTGGCCGAGGAGCCGCCGGGGGACGCGGTCGACGACGTGGGCGTCTTCTACGCGGAGCTCGACGACTACGGCACCTGGGCCGACGAGCCGGACGTCGGCTACGTGTGGGTGCCGCGGGACACGGCGTACCAGCCGTACTCGAACGGCTACTGGGAGTACACGGACTTCGGCTACACCTGGGTCAGCTACGAGCCGTACGGCTGGGCGGTCTGCCACTATGGGCGCTGGCTCTGGGTCGGGCGCTGGGTGTGGCTCCCGGGGACGGAGTGGGCGCCGGCGTGGGTCGAGTGGCGCTACGCGGACGACGGCTACGTCGGCTGGGCGCCGTACGGGTCGGATCGGCGCCCGCCGCCGATCAGCGCCTGGCACTTCGTGCACCGCCAGCACCTCCACGACCGGCACGTGCACAGCTACTACGCGCCGCGCGAGGTGTCGCACCGGGCGTACGCGCGCTCGCGGCGGGTCGACCGGCACGCGCGGCTCCGCTCGGGGGCGCGCTACGAGTCGGGGCCGTCGGCGCGGTGGACGGGGCACGACGCGCGCCCGGAGCCGGTGCACGCGCGGGACGTGGGGCGCGGTGACCGCGCGAACCCGCCGGGGTGGCGGAGCCGCTCGCGCGACGGGCGGCGGCCTGCGGACGCGGGGAGCCCGCCGCCGGCGGGTGAGTGGCGCGGCCGGCGCGACGCCGCGGCGGAGCGGCAGCGCGAGCAGGAGGAGCGCGAGCGGGCGGAGCGCGCGCAGCAGCAGCGGCACTACGAGACGCAGCAGCGCGAGCGCGACGCGGCCGAGGCGCGGCGGCGCGCGGACGAGGCGCAGCGGGACGCGCTCGAGCGCGAGCGGCGCGAGCAAGAGGAGCGGCGGCGCTTCGAGGGCGAGCGGGACCGGAAGGCGCGTGAGGAGCGCGACCGGCGCGCCGAGGAGGCGCGGCGCCAGGAGGAGATGAGGCGCGCGCAGCAGGAGCGCGACGCGCGGGAGCGGCGGGCGCGCGAGGATCGGCGCCAGGACGAGCTCCAGCGCAAGCTCGAGCGGCAGCGCCAGGAGGAGGAGAAGAAGCGCGCGGCGACCGAGCGGCGCATGGGGGAGGCGCGGCGGGCGCAGCAGGAGCGCGACCGGCGCGAGCAGGAGCGGCGCGACAAGGCGGAGCGCGAGCGGCGGTTCGAGGCCGAGCGGCGGCAGCGCGCCGAGGAGGACCGGCGGCGGGCCGACCAGGCGCGGCGCGACCAGATGGCGCGCGACCGGCGTGAGCAGGAGCAGCGCAAGGCCGAGCAGGAGAAGAAGCGGCGCGAGGAGGAGGAGCGGCGGCGCCGCGAGCTGGACAGCCGGCGTCGGAGGGGGCGCTGAGCGGAGCGGGCGCCGCGGCTCGATTCGTCAGGGGCGCGCTTGCATGACCCCTGGACGTGCGTATAGGGGCGCGTCATGACCCGCGCCGCCAAGCCCGAGAGGGGCTCCTCATCCGCCGCGTCCCTCGCGCCCGCGACCCCACCCAACGGGAGCGCAGGCGCCGCCTCGTTCCTCGGCGTGTTCCGCTACAGCGGGCGCGGCTTCCGCCTCGTCTGGGAGACGCACCGCGGCCTCACCATCGCGATGGCGCTCCTGACGGTCGTCGCGGGCCTCCTGCCCGGGCTCGTCGCGTGGGTCGGGAAGCTCATCGTGGACTCGGTGGTGCACCACGACCACGAGGCGGCGATCCGCTGGGTCGTGCTCGAGGGCATCGTGGTGACGGTGCTCGCGGCGGCGCAGCGGGGGCTCTCGCTGACGCAGTCGCTCCTGCGGGCGCTGCTCTCGCAGAAGGTGAACGTGGTCATCCTCGAGAAGGCGCTGGAGCTGGATCTGCCGCACTTCGAGGACCCGAACACCTACGACGCGATGACGAAGGCGCGGCGGGAGGCGAGCCAGCGGCCGCTGTCGCTCGTGCAGCGGACGTTCGGGGTCATCCAGAACGGGCTCTCGCTCGTGACGTTCGGCGGGATCCTGCTCGCGTTCTCGCCGTGGGCGGTGCTGGTGCTGGCGGTGGCGGGGCTCCCGGCGTTCTTCGCGGAGGCGCGCTTCTCGAACGAGGCGTTCCGGCTCTTCACGTGGCGCACGCCCGAGACGCGGCAGCGCGCGTACTACGAGACGGCCATCGCGCGGGAGGACTTCGCGAAGGAGACGCAGCTCTACGGGCTCGGGCCGCTCTTCCTCGAGCGCTACACGACGACGTTCGAGAAGCTCTACCAGGAGGACCGGGCGCTCACGATGAAGCGCTCGTTCTGGGGCTGGGCGCTGGGGCTGCTCTCGACGATCGCGTTCTACGGGGCCTACGCGTGGACGGCGCTCGCCGCGGTGGCCGGCGACATCACGCTCGGCGAGATGACGATGTACGTGATGGTCTTCCGGCAGGGGCAGTCGGCGTTCTCGTCGATCCTGTCGGCGGTGGGCGGCATGTACGAGGACAACCTGTATCTGTCGAACCTGTACGAGTTCCTCGAGACGCCGTCGGCGGTGCGGTCGGGCTCGGCGACGGTCGGGGCGAAGCCGGGGGACGGGCTCCGGTTCGAGTCGGTGGCGTTCCGCTACCCGGGGGCGGAGGCGGACGCGATCAAGGACGTGTCGTTCCACCTCGCGCCGGGCGAGAAGCTGGCGCTCGTCGGGGAGAACGGGAGCGGGAAGACGACGCTCATCAAGCTCCTGACGCGGTTGTACGCGCCGACGGGGGGGCGGATCCTGCTCGACGGGACGGATCTCCTGGACTGGGACCTCGACACGCTGCGGGGGCGCATCGGGGTCATCTTCCAGGACTTCGTGCGCTACCAGCTCGCGGCGGGCGAGAACGTGGGTGTGGGCGACGTCGCGCGCATCGACGACCGCGCGGCGTGGGAGGTGGCGGCGGACAAGGGGATGGCTCACCCGATCCTGTCGACGCTGCCGCAGGGGTACGACACGCAGCTCGGGCGCTGGTTCGGGAACGGGCGGGAGCTGTCGCTCGGGCAGTGGCAGAAGGTGGCGCTGTCGCGGGCGTTCATGCGGACGAACGCGGACATCCTGGTGCTCGACGAGCCGACGGCGTCGATGGACGCGGACGCGGAGGCGCACATCTTCGACCACTTCCGGTCGAACACGGAGAACCAGATGGCGGTGCTCATCTCGCATCGCTTCTCGACGGTGCGGATGGCCGACCACATCGTGGTGCTCTCGGACGGGCGGGTGGTCGAGCAGGGGAGCCACGACGAGCTCATGGCCGAGGACGGCGTCTACGCGCGCCTCTTCTCGCTGCAGGCCGAGGGGTACCGCTAGCGATCGGGCCTCGGCCGCCAGCGTCGGAGCGTCGCTGCGTCGCCGCACCGCGGCGACCGCAGCGCCGCGCAGGCGCAGGCGGCCGAGGCTTACGTTATCGCTAGCGATCGGGCCTCGGCCGCCAGCGCCCGCGATGACCGCGCCTTACCTCGCCGCTCGCGAGCCGTGGGAGGAAGGCTCGCGCAGAGGCGCAGAGGCGCAGAGGGGGCCACGTGGCCCTCTGCGCCTCTGCGCCTCTGCGCGACCCCTCGAACGGTCCCCAAACCGCTCGCGCCACCGCGCCCTCCGTGCCTCCGTGCCTCCGTGGTTTCCCTTCGATTTCAGCTGATTGGCGCGCATCGGCTCCGCGCCCGCCGCAACCGCGACCGCGCCTGACCCAGCCCGCCCCGTGGCCACCGACCACCTGGGGCAGCCTGCCGCGCGTCCGCGGGCCCGCCCCGCGGCGGCCCAGGAGAAACCGCCGTGATCTCGTGCTCATCCGCTGCTTGGCACGGCGCGTGCGATGTGTCCTCGCCGTGGGCGCCGACGGAGTGAGTGGGGCCCGCCAAGACACCCAGGAGGTTTCTCATGAAGTCGCTCATGACCGCCGCTATCGGGCTCTCGATGCTGACCTTCGGCGCCTGCGCCCAGGAGACGAAGGCCGTCCGCTACGACGAGGCCGCCGCCTCGCAGCCACCCCAGACCGAGGTCGAGATCGGGCCGCGCGTCGCCGAGGCCTGCCGCCTCGACACCAACAAGGCCTACTTCGGCTACAACTCGGCCGCCCTCGACACGAACAGCCAGATCTTCGCCGACCAGCTCGCCCAGTGCATGAAGGACGGCCCCCTCAAGGGCAAGAAGATCCTCGTCGTCGGCTACACCGATCCCACCGGCTCCGAGAACTACAACCAGGAGCTCGGCATGGACCGCAGCGAGTCCGTCGCCAACCGCCTCGTCGCGTGCGGCGTCGCCTCCGACCGGATCTTCGTGAAGTCCGGCGGTGAGCGCTCGGACGACCCGCAGTTCTACAGCCGCCGCGTCGAGATCCGCGTCGCCGACGAGGACTGACGCATCGACCCCGGGCGACGGCGCGCCCCACGCCGTCGTCCGCTCCCGAGCGCCGCGCGAGCCCCATCGCGCGGCCTCCCCGGGCCGCCGGCCGCCCCAACCCCGGCCAGGCGCCCGATCGGGGCTCAGCCACCGCCCTGCGGCTGAGCCTCGCCTCGAGAGGCGGCGCGCCCACTTCGCCGCCCCTCGACTTCGAGGCCGGGTCCCGAGATGGACCCGGCCTCGCTCTTTTTCTGCCCCGCTGTGCTAAGCCACGCCCATGGGCTTCTCGTGTCAGCACGCCGGGACCTGTGGGGGCTGCCCGAGCTGGGCCACGCCGTACGACGAACAGCTCGCGCACAAGCGACGCGCGCTCGCCGACGCGCTCGCCGAGGCCGGCCTCGACGGGGCGCACGCTCGCGACGCCCGCGTCACCTCGCTCGGCGAGGCGGGGCTCCGCGATCGCGTCGATCTCGCCCTCGTCCGCGAGCCGGACGGCACCCCGCGCCTCGGCCTCTGGGACCTCGCCCGCTCCCACGTCGTCGATCTCGAGGCGTGCCCGCAGCTCTCGCCCCGCCTCGCCGCCTGGCACGCCGAGCTGCGGCGCCACCTGCCGCCCGTCGCGAGGGCCTCGCTCCGCCTCCGCGTCGCCCCCGACGGCCGCCGCGGCCTCTGGGTGGACCTCGCCCACGTCGACGCCAAGGCCCTCTTCGACGCGCCCACGTGGCTCCGGGACGTCGGCGCGCGCGCCGCGATCGAGATGGGGCAGCGCCGGAAGCCCGTCATCCTCGACCCCGCCCCCGCGCGCCCGCGCCTCGGCAAGGAGCCCGTCCTCGCGCCCTGGTTCGCGACATGGCTCGGCGACGACGCGCGCGAGACGCCGCTCTTCGGGCCGATCGGCGGCTTCTCCCAGCCGGGGCTCGCCCCGGCGCGCGCCATCGTGGCCGCCGTGCGGGCGGCCCTCCGCGACACCGGCGCGAGCGACGTCCTCGAGATCGGCTGCGGCAACGGCCAGCTCACGCTGCCGATCGCCGCCGACGGGCGCCGCGTGGTCGCCGTCGACACCGACGCCGTCGCCCTCGCCGGCCTCGCGATGGGCGCCGAGCGCGCCGGGGTCTCGGCGCACGTCGACGCGCGCAGCGGGAGCCTCGCCGCGAGCGGGCTCGCCGCGCTCGCGATGGGCGCCGACGCGCTCGTCGTCGACCCGCCCCGCTCGGGGCTCGGCGCGTTCGTGCCCGCCCTCGGCGCGCTGCCGCGGCCGAGCCGCCCGCGGCACCTCGTCTACGTCTCGTGCTACCCCGAGGCCCTCGCGCGCGACGCGGCCGCCCTCGCCGCGGCCGGCTACGACCTCGCCGCGCTCGAGGGCGTCGACCAGTTCCCCCAGACCCCGCACATCGAGTGGATCGCCCGCTTCCGCGGCGTCCTTCTGACGGCGTGAACGGATTTTCAGTGCCGATGCGCGATCCCGCTTCCCCTTCCGCGCCGGTGGGGTAGAATCGCCCCGTGAAACTCGCTGTCACCATCTCCGACAAGCTCTTCCAGGAAGCCGAGAAGGCCGCGAGCCAGCTCGGCTTGAACCACAACCAGCTCGTCTCGCAGGCGCTGACGGTCTTCCTCGCGCAGCTCTACGAGACGGGGGAGCTCGGCGGTCCGGGCTACGGCCTGTCGGACGACGACACCGTGAGCCTCGACGAGATCGACGACGTCGACGCCGGCGACGACGACGCGCCGTACTGAGCCCGGGAGCGGTCGCGGCCCCGCCGCGGACGTCCGCTGCGCTCGGCGCGCGCCATCGCCGCCACGGCGCTCGCGGACCCGGTCGAGACCGCGCTCCGCGCTGGCCGCGCGCACGCCCCGGGGGCCCGAATGAACGAAGTCCTGGATCCGGTCCCCCCGCTCCGCGCCGGCGTGCGCCTCGTCCCGACGCCCGACGGCGCCGGGAGCGCCCTGTCGGACGAGGTCCTCGGCCGCCGCGTGAAGCTCGACGCCGCGGGCGCCTCGCTCGCCGCCGCCCTCGATCGCGAGCAGCCCCTCGCGGAGCTCGCCGCGCGCGTGGCCGGCGACGAGGGCCGCGTGCGCGACGCCGTCGCCGCCTTCGCCCGCCTCTTCCTGCTCGCGACCCCCCGCGCCGGCGCCCTCGCCGCCGACGCCGAGCGCGCCGCGGCCGCCGCCGAGGGCTCGCGCGACGACGTCCCCATCGTCGTGCGCGGCGACGCCCGCTTCACCTGCACGATGTGCGGCTCGTGCTGCGGCGGCCACAACGTCCCCGTCTTCGACGACGTCCTCGAGGGGCTCGCGGACAAGATCCCCGCGCTCGAGGCCGCGACGCGCACGAGGAAGGGGCTCTTCGTCACCCTCGGCAAGAGGCCCGGCGCCGCCGGGCAGGTCTACTGCCAGCTGACCCACGGGTCCTGCGTCTTCCTCGACGACGACGCGCGCTGCCGGATCCACGGCCAGTGGGGCGCGGAGGCCAAGCCGTCGGCCTGCCGGATCTTCCCGTACGAGCTCGTCGCCACTCCGGACGGCGTCGCCATCAGCATCCAGCGCGAGTGCCGCGGCTTCGTCGAGGCGCGCGCCGGGAAGCGCCTCGCGGACGATCTCCCGAACCTGCGCGAGGTGCTGCGGCTCGTCCCCGAGCTGCCGCGCGTGCGGCGCGTCATCGAGACGACCGCCGGGCGCGTCGTGACCTGGGCCGAGTACCAGGCCCTCGAGGACCGCCTCCACGACCTCGTCGACGCCGGCGACGGCGATCACGCCGCGCTCTTCTCGGGCCTCCGCGCCGAGGTGCTCGGCGACGCCGCGCCCGACGGCGCCGCGGGCACCGACCTCGCCTCCCTGCGCGACGACCTCGACGGGATCGCGGGCGGGCTCCTCTCGGCCATCGGCCAGCTCAAGGGGATGATGCCGCCGCCGACCGGCGAGACGCTCATCCGCGGTGAGGCGCTCGACCACTTCGCGCTCGGGCTCGCCCACCTGCGCGACGAGCTCCCGCGCGTGATGCACCCGCTCCGGCGCCCCGACCTCGTCTCGCTCCTGAAGGACCACCTCCACCACCACCTCATGGGGAAGGGGCTCGCCATCGCGCGCACCGTGCGCGTCGGGCTCGGCCACATGGCGTTCCAGTGGGCGCTCTCGCTCGCGTTCGCCGTGGCGCGAGCGCGCGAGGTGAAGCGCCGTCACCTCGTCGCGCAGGACGTGATGGATGGGCTCGTCATGACGAGCTTCATGATGCGCCACGACGCCTTCGACGGGCCCGTGCTCGCGCGCTTCGACGAGCCCATCGCGAGCCTCTTCGTCGACCGCTGGCCCGCCCTCGTGGCGCACGCGCGCGAGCTCCCGGAGCCCGACACGCGCCTCGAGATGGTGAAGTTCTAGTGCCCAGGCACCCCGCGCGGACCGAGGCGGGAGCGGCGTCGTCGCCCTTGGGGGCGGCGTGAGCGTCGCCCTCGAGCTGAAGACGCGCCTCACCCAGCTCTGGCGCCTCGTGCGCCTCACGGTCGCGACCACCATGCAGCGCGACGTGAGCCTCGTCGCCGCCGGGCTCGCGTTCTTCGCGCTCATCTCGATGGCGCCCTTCGTGACCATCGCGGTCGCCATCGGGGGGGCCGTGTTCGGGACCGACGCCGCGAAGGCCGAGATCCGCGACCGCCTGAGCCAGGAGGTCGGGCCGCGCGTCGCCGACCTCGTCGTGCAGATGGCCGAGGGCGCGCGCGACTTCACGTCCATCAGCATCGCGACGGTCATCAGCGCGCTCCTCCTCTTCTGGGGGTCGAGCCGCCTCTTCGTCGAGCTCCGGCGCGCGCTGCATCGCGTCTGGGACATCCAGGCGCTCGAGGAGGTCACCTTTCGCTCGGCGATCCTGGCCTTCCTCCGCGGGCGCCTCGTCGCGGCCCTCGGCGTCGTCGTCTTCGGCGCCGTCTTCGTCGGCCTCCTCGCGACGCGGGTCGCGCTGAACCTCGTGGGCGACGTGATCGGCAAGATCTCGATCTTCGACCTCGGGCTCCCGCTCGTCTCCATCTTCGAGTTCCTGCTCGCGTTCTCCGTCGTCACCTGCCTCATCGTGCTCGTCTACACGCTGCTCCCGCAGAAGAAGCCGCGCGCCCGCTACATCTGGCTCGGCGCCGCCATCACCGCGGCGCTGCTCCTCGTGGGGCGCTGGCTCGTCGCCGCCTACGTCGCGACCGGCGCCGTCGACTCGGCCTATGGCGCCGCCGGCGCCCTCGTGATCTTCCTCATCTGGGCCTACTACAGCTCCATCGCCTTCCTCTTCGGCGCGCGCATGACCCACCTCGTCGAGATCGGCGCGCACAGGGCGGCCGTGCAGCCGGAGCTCGAGATCCCCGACTGACGGGCCTCGCAGGCGGCCGTCGCGCCCGCCTGGATGGCGGGGCGGCCACCCTTTTTACGGAGACTTGAGAACCAAAGCGCGCCCCCTGCGTAAGAACCGACCGCAAGCACATCCCATCGGGAGACACCGGGAGGTTGGTCACATGAATCGGGGAGCGCTCTTCGGGGTCGCGCTGTTCGCGTCCCTCACCGCCGCGGCCTGCGGCAGCTACTCATCCCACGTCGAGGCGGACGACGCCGCGCTCGGGCGGGTCGTCGTCTATCGCAACGGCATCGCGTACTACGAGCGCAAGGCCGAGGTGCACGAGGGGGCGCTCACGCTCACCGTGCCGCAGGACAAGATCGACGACTTCCTGAAGTCGCTGACCGTCCGCGACGCGGTGTCGGGCAAGCCCCTGCCCGTGTCGTTCCCGACGCAGGGGGCCGCGCAGGACGGCAACGTCGACATGACCGTGCAGATCGACGAGCCGGGCGTCCATCAGGTCGTCCTCACCTACATCACCGAGTCGCCGGCGTGGAAGCCGAGCTACCGCGTGGTGCTCGAGGACGGGAAGGTCAAGGTGCAGGGCTGGGCCGTCGTGGACAACACGTCGGGTGAGAGCTGGCGCGACGTGAAGGTCGGCGTGGGCTCGTCCTCCGCGCTCTCGTTCCGCTACGACCTGCGCTCCGTGCGGCTCGTCCACCGCGAGACCCTCCACACGAACGACCGCTTCGCCGTCGCCCCGCCGACCGGCGGCGCCACGCGCACGGAGAAGGAGGACCAGGCGGTGGTGGCCGCGTTCGACGCGACGACCATCCCGGGCGGCGCCGAGCGGCCCGTCGAAGCGGACGCGGAGTCGGACTACTACGGGCCGTCCCCTGGCGAGGAGCGCGTGGCGTCGCGTGGGGACAGCGCCGGCGCCAAGCGCAAGACGCCCGCGTCGACCGCGAAGCCCGCCCCGCCCCCGCGGCCGGCCGCCGACGCGGCGCGCGCGGCGTCGGTCAAGGCGCTCGCGGACCGGCTCCGCGGGAAGGGCGGCAAGGTCACCATCGAGGGCTACGCCGCCGCCGGGGAGTACGACCCGTCGAACGCCGGGAACGACCGCGCGAACTGGCTCCGCAACGCCCTCATCCAGGAGGGCATCGCGCCGGCGCGCATCGAGGCGGTGTCGCGCGGCTACGTGGCCGGGCAGGCGGGCGGCGTGAAGGTCGTCGAGGAGGCGACCAGCGCGCAGGAGGCGGCGCTCGAGGGGGATCCCATCGGCGAGAGCCACTTCGAGTCGCAGGTGCCGATGACGGTCGAGAAGGGGACGAGCGCGCTCGTGTCGATCCTCGACAAGGAGGCGGACGGCTCGGTCGTGTACCTCTACGACGCCGAGAGCGAGCGCGGGAACGACCGCTACGCCTTCAAGGCCGTGCGCTTCATGAACCCGACGTCGTCGACGCTCGAGACGGGGCCGATGACGGTGTACGGCGACGGGCGCTTCATCGGCGAGGGGCTCACGGACCCGATCCCGCCGATGTCGACGGCCATCGTGCCGTACGCGCTCGACCGGCAGGTCATCATCGAGAAGGACGTGACCTCGGGCGACAAGATCGCGCGGCTCCTGACGCTCCAGCGCGGGATCCTGCGCAGCGAGGTGCAGCACTCGCGCACGACGAAGCTGAAGATCACGAGCATCCTGCACGAGGAGACCGCGGTCTTCCTGCGCCACACGGTGCGGAAGGGGTGGGCGCTCACGAAGAGCCCGGAGGTCTACGAGAAGCAGGGCGAGGCGCACCTCTTCAAGGTGACGCTCGCGCCGGGCGCGACGAAGACCATCGAGATCGTCGAGTCGACGCCGCTCGTGAAGACCATCGACGTGCGCGGTGACGAGGGCGTCGAGCTCGTGCGGGTCTTCCTCGAGGGGGACAGCGTCGACAAGCGCTTCGCCGAGCCGATGAAGAAGCTCCTCGCCGTGTACAGCGAGATGGCCGACGTGCGGCAGGCGATCTCGGCCGCGCGCGAGCGCATCGCCGAGTTCCGGATGCGCATGGAGGAGCTCCAGCAGCAGATCACGAGCCTCGACGGCGTGCGCGGCGGCAACCAGCTCATGCGCCACCTGCAGGCGAAGATGAAGGACGTCTCCGACCGCGTGCAGCAGGGGACCATCGACATCGTGAACCTGCAGGAGAAGCTGATGCTCGCGCGCGTCCGCTTCCAGGACGGCGTCTCGGAGCTGTCCTTCGAGTCGCAGGTGTCCGCCGCCAAGAAGGCGCCCGAGGCGACGCCGGGCGGCTGACCACGGCGCGCGCTCCGAACCTCCGAGGGGAGGCGAGGGCGCGGGGCGTTCGGCGCGGGGAGGTCGGCATCCCCGTCGTCGAGCGCTCCGCGCCCTTCGTTCGTCCAGCCCCGCGAAGACCGTTCCCGCCGCCCGCGCGGGGTGCTACTACGGCGCTCTACCGCGGTGAGCGCCGCCGTCGAGGCGAGCGCGTTGGCAGGAGGAGCGCCATGTCGGACGCGACGAAGAAGGGTGGTCCAGCGAAGGACAAGCGCGGCGGCGAGGGCGGTCTCGAGGCGCCGAAGCGGCGCGTGCGCCACATCCAGCCGCTCGGCTTCCGCGTCCTCGTGCGCCTGGCACCCGACGACGACCGGTCCGCCGGGGGCCTCTTCCTGCCGCAGGGGGTCGCGCAGAAGCACGAGGACGCGCTCTACGGCGAGGTCGTCGAGGTCGCGCGCGCCCACGCCGACGACGGCGGCTCGCTCGGGAAGAACGTCTCCGGCGTGCCCGCCGGGGCCTGGGTCCTCTTCCCGAAGGAGGCCGGGCACCGCGTCCCGTGGGACCACGAGCTGCGCCTCGTCGAGACCAAGGAGGTGCTCGCCGTCGTGGAAGAGGTCGACTACGACCACACCCACTGACCTGCGGTCGCGAGCCGGGGCAGGGCCTCTAGTACTCGGCCACAGGGGATGTGACTGATTGAGCGATCGCTACGCGGCTTGAGCGGTAGGGTTCGCCTCAGGGCCGTTGATGCTGGCATAGGCCGATGCGATGCAAGCTCCCCAGTACGCGCTGCCTCGACGCCGAACATCCATCGGATTCCCTCACCGGCTGCGTTTCTGCGGGCTTCCCATGCAGCGACTTGGTGCCGGAGCGACTCATCGTCCGGGATGCGTTGGTCGAGACATTGGCGGCTCAGGATGCCGATCTCGATCTCGGCCATGTTGAGCCAGCTTCCGTGCTTGGGCGTGTGGTGGAACTCGAGCCGGCGGAGGATCCGGCGGGCCTCTGCGGCCGGAAACGCTTTGTAGAGCGCGCCAGGGCGATGGGTGCTGAGATTGTCGAGGACCACGCGGATCACGTCCGCGTCGGGAAAGTGCACGTCGACGAGGTCACGCATGCACTCGGCGAAGTCGATGTTGGCCTTTCGCTCCGTGACCTTGACGTGACGCCAACCCTCTCGGGGGGCGACGAACATGAACAGGTTGGCGGTGCCATGGCGCCGGTACTCGTAGTCCACGCGCGCGGGCTTGCCTGGCTGGGGCAAGATGGGCTGTCGCGTCTCTCCGACGAGCTGTTTGAAGGTCTCATCGAAGCACACCATTGGCCTCTTCTCATCACGGGGGAGCGCGTAGATGTCGAGGATGTCTTCCATGTTGGCGACGTAGTCAGCATCGACCTCAGGGATGCACCACATCTTCTCCTGCCAGGGCTTGAGCGCGTTCTCACGGAGCCGGCGCCGGACCGTCTCATCCGAGATGCCGTCGACCACGCCCATGGCGACCAAACGGTCACTAAGGAGCTGCATCGTCCAGGTAGCGCGACCATCGGGTGGCTTCGTGCAAGCCAACGCGATCAGTGTCGCCTCCTGCTTCGTGTCCAGCTTCCGTCGCCCACCTGGTCGTGGGGCCTCGCTGAGAGCATGCTCCACCCCGCCCTCGACGAAGCGGCGCTTGGTGCGGAAGACGGTCGATGTTCCGGTCGACAGCGCGCGACTGATCTCCTCGTCCGAGTGGGCCCGACCATCCGCCATCAGCAGGATATTGGTTCGAAGGACCCTCCGGACGCTGGCTTTCCCTCTGTGGGTGAGCGCGACCAACTCCTCGCGCTCGGTGTCGGTGAGCTCGACGATGTAGCGTACGTTCATGGCGACGACCTCCGGCGTCGCCACAAGATCAGCGCATCCCACCCGTGGTCGATCCCCGAGGCGCACCTTGACCGAGTTCACCGAGAAGCAAGGTCAGTACCTGGCTTTCATCCACGCCTACATTCTGCTCAACAGGCGCCCCCCAGCCGAGGCCGACATGCAGCGCTTCTTCGGGGTCACGCCGCCGACCGTTCACCGAATGGTCTTGGAACTCGAGACCCGTGGGCTCATCGAGCGCACGCCGGGGGCCGCGCGAAGCATCCGCCTCGTCATCGAACCCGACGACCTTCCTCGACTACGCGAGCCCGAATCGATCAAATCCCCTGTGGCCGAGTACTAGCAGCGCTCGAGGAAATTCTCCCGTCGCCAGGCTTGCTCTTGTGGTCTCAGGCGGCTCCGCTCGCCGGTCACGTACCTCGGGTACGCTCCCGCCTCGCGTAGCCACCTGCGACCACGACGCCGCGCCTGGCTCGGTCCGAATTTCCCCGAGCGCTGCCAGGTCGCCAGCGTGGCGGCGACTGTCAGGGACGCTGACAGTAGATTGTAAAGTGTGATTGCATGTTGCCGCGAGGTGTAATGTAAGATTGCACCATGAACACCTCGCCGGCCCCCGATCTCCCCGCCGCGCTCGCCCGCCGCTTCGAGGCCCGCGGCGTCCTCGGTCGCGGCGGGATGAGCGTCGTATACCGGGCCTTCGATCGGCTCCACGCGCGCGAGGTGGCGCTCAAGGTGACGGCGCCCGGGCAGGTCGAGGAGGGCGCGCGCCTCCGGGACGAGACGGTGCTGCTCGCGGAGCTCGACCACGCGGGCGTCGTCAAGCTCTTCGGCGGCGGGCGCCTCCCGGGCGGCGGGGGCTGGCTCGCCTCTGAGGTCGTCGAGGGGGCGCGCCTCGACGATCGCCTCGCCGGCCCCGCCGTCGACGCCGCCGAGGCCGCGGCCCTCGTCGCGGATCTGCTCGAGACCCTCGGCTGGCTCCACGGGCGCGGCCTCGTCCACGCCGACCTGAAGCCCGCGAACGTGCTCGTGAAGGAGGTCGACGGCCGCCCGTGGCCGGTGCTCATCGACTTCGGGCTCGCGCGCGTGGCCGGGCGCGACGAGCAGCTCGCCGGCGGCACGCGCACCTACCTCGCGCCCGAGCTGCGGCGGCAGGGCGCGCGACCCACGCCGGCCTCCGATCTCTTCGCGCTCGGCGTCGCGCTCCGCGCCGTGACCTCGCGGTTCCCCGCGCTCGCCGCGCTCGCCGAGCGGCTCGCCGCGCCGGACCCGGCCGACCGCCCAGCGCGAGCGGCGCCGAGGCGGCCGCGCTCCTGACCGGGGCCGAGCGCGCCGACGCCGCGCCGCGGCTCGGGCTCCGTGGCGCGACGGACCTCTGGGGCGAGGGCGGCGTCGCCACGCTCGCGGCGGCGCGCGCGCTCGCGGGCGAGGGCCCCGTCCGCGCCCTCCTCCCCGACGCCTCGGACGCCGACGACCTCGCCGTCGCCGTCGCCGTGCACCTCGAGGACCGCGGCGAGGCCGCCTGGGTCCTGCCGGCCGGGCGGGGCGTCGAGCCCTGGGACCGCCTCCTCGCGGCCCTCGGGCGGGAGGACGGGAGCGGCGCCGACCCCGCCCGCGCCGACGACTACGCCGGCGCCCTCGACGTCGAGGCCGACCGCGTCGTCGCCGCCCTCGGCGACGGCGGCGCCGACGGGATCCCCGTCCTCATCGTCCCGGCGCCCGGCCGCCTCGATCCGAGCGCGCGCTTCGTGCTCGCGCGCGCGATCGAGGCGCGCGTGCTGCCCCGGCTCCTCCTGCTCGACGGCGCGGCGCCGGCCGCGCTCCCGCGCGGCGTCGACACCGAGCTCCTGCTGCAGCCCGTCGCCACGCCGACCCTCGCCGAGGTCGTGAACGTGCTCCGGCGATCGGGCCTCGTCGGCACCATCCCGCCCGGGTTCGAGCAGCTCCTCGTGCGCACCGCGGCCATCGGCCCGGGCACCCTCCGCCGCCGCCTCGACGCCTGGGCCCGCGCGGGCGCCTTCGCGCCGGACGCGCGCGGCGGCGTGCGCCTCCGGCGGGCCGCCGACCTCGACGCGCTCGACTCCGCCGCCCAGGACGACGTCTGGGTCGCGCAGTGGCGCCACCTCGACGACGCCGAGCGGGCCGTCGTCGCCGACCTCGTCGGCCTCGCCGGCGAGGCCTCCTCGCCGAGCTCGCGCGCCTCCACCCGGGGCGCGGCGACGCGCAGAAGCAAGCCGTCAGCGGCCTCGCGGGGGGGCGGCTGGCTCGGCTTCGGCGCCGGCCGCCGGGTCGCGCTCGGCGCCGAGACGCGGCGCCGCCTCGCGAGCGGCGCCCTCCCGCTCGACCCGCCCGCGGGTGACGCGCGGCGCGCGTGGCTCGCCGTCCTGGCCGATCGGGGCGCCGCCGACCCCGAGACCCTCGCTGTGCAGGCGCAGCATCACGACGCGCTCGGGAGCCACGAGAGCGCCTCGGAGGCATGGTGCAGTGCAGCAGAGGGGCACCTCGCGCGCCTCGCGCCGGGCCCTGCCGGGCTCGCCTGGACGGCCGCCGCCCGGTCCGCGCTCGCCGCCGGCCTGACCGCCGCCGCCCTCGACGACGCCGCCGAGCGCGCCGGTCGCGCGCTCGACGCGGCCGGGCTCCTCGCGGAGCTCGACGCGGCCGTCGCGCTCGCGCGGGAGGCCGCCGCCGGGAGCGGCGACGGCGCGAGCGCCCTGCGCGTGAGCCTCCTCGCCGCCCGCGGCGCCCTCCGCCAGGGTGTCCCCGAGGACGCTCTCGCCGCGGCCGCCGCCGTCGAGGCCGCCGTGAAGACCGCCGCCGGGGCGCCGCTCCCGGCCGGCGCCGAGCTCGACGTCGCCCTCGCGCGAGGCACGGCGCTGACGGTCGCCGGGCGCCACGCCGAGGCCGGCGACGCCCTCGAGGCCGCGGCGCGGCTCGCCGAGGCGGCCGGCGACGACCACGCCGTCGGGCGCGTCGCGAACAACCTCGGGATCGTCCGCTACCAGACCGGCGACTTCGCGGCGGCGGCCGCGGCCTGGGCTCGGAGCGCCGCGGCCAAGGCCGCCCTCGGCGACCGGCGGGGGGAGCGGATCGCGCGCAGCAACCGCGGCCTCGCGCTGCGCGAGCTCGGGCGCCTCGTCGAGGCGTGGCGCGAGACCGCCGGCGCCCTGGCGCTCGCCGAGCGGATCGGCGACCGCATGGGCGCGCCATGGGGCACCTCGCGAGCGCGCAGCTCGCGCTCGACCTCGGCGCGGTGGACGCCGCCGAGGCGGCGCTCGCGGCGCTCGCGGCCGTGCCGGTCGCCGCGACCCTCCTCGCCGCCGACACCGCCACCGTGCGCGCCAAGGCCCGCCTCGCCGCCGGTGACGCCGCCGGCGCCGCGCTCCTCGCCGGGGAGACCGCCGAAGACGCCGCGGCACGCGGGCTCTCGGCGGTCCTCGGGGACGCCCTCCCGCTCGCTTGCCTCGCCTGGATACGCGCCGGCGGCGAGCGCCCGCGGCGCTCGGCGACGACGCCGTCACCGCGCTGCGCGGCCTCCCCGAGCAGGGGCGCGCGCCCTCGTCGCGGCGTGCGTCGCCGCCGTCGCCGCCGCGCGACGGGCGCTGGGCCGACGCCCGCGCCGCCCTCGAGCGGCTCGACGACGCGCTCGCGCCCGACGCGCGCGCGCGCCGAGCGCCACGCTCGGCCTCGGCCTCGCCGTCGAGTCGGCCGGGTCGTCGGCGAAGAGGCGCTCGCGGAGCGGCTCAGGGCGCGGGCCGCGGCCACGCTCGACGCCCGTCGCGCCGCGGCGCGCGAGGTCCTCGCCGACGCCGCCCCGCCGACCGCCGCGCTCGCGCGCGCCCTCGACCTCGGCGCCGCCTTGTCGCTGGCACGCTTCGTGCTCGGTCAACCCGACGCCGGCGCCGCGCCGGCCGCCCCTGGAGGCCGCCCCTTGTCCCTCGCGCAGTCCCTCACCCTCGCGACCCTCGACGCGCTCGCGCCCGCCGACTTCGCCGCCCCGTCGGGCTGGGCGCGGGCGCTCGCGCAGGCCACGGGCGCCGGCCGTTGCGAGGTCGTCGGCTATGACGGCGACGACGCCGTGATCGTCGCGCGCGCGGGGGACGACGGCGGCGCCCCGGAGCGCTTCCTCCCGCTCGCGCGCGGCCTCCGGCGCGGCGACGGCCCGTTCGTCGGCGCCGGCCGCGACGGCGGCCTCGAGGCGCTGGGCGTCCCGCTCGCGGTCGGCGACGGCGCCCCCGTCGGCTCCCTCTTCCTCGCCTGGAGCCGCGGCGCCGCCCCGTTCGCGGAGAAGGAGCAGGCGGCGAGCGCGATCGCGCCGACGGTCGCGTGCGCGGCGCTCGCGCTCGACCGGGATCGGGCGCGGACGCGGGCCTCAGCGCTCGAGGCCGAGGTCACGCGCCTCGAGGGGGCGCTCGCGGCCGAGCGCGAGGCCCGCCGCGACGAGGTCACGAGCCTCCGCGACCAGCTCGAGCAGTCGCGGAGCGAGCTCGCCCTCCGCTACGACTACGACCACATCGAGCACCGGAGCCGCGCCTTCGCGAAGGTGCTGCGCATGCTCGACAAGGTCACGGACACCGACGTCCCCGTGCTCGTCCAGGGCGAGAGCGGCGTCGGGAAGGAGCTCCTCGCCCGCGCGCTCCACGTGAACGGGCCGCGCGCGCGGCGCCGCTTCGTCGCGGAGAACTGCGGCGCCATCCCGCCCGACCTCGTCGAGAGCGTGTTCTTCGGGCACGTCCGCGGCGCGTTCACCGGCGCGAGCCAGCCGAAGCAGGGGCTCCTCGAGCTCGCCGATGGCGGCACGCTCTTCCTCGACGAGGTCGGCGAGCTGCCGCTCGAGCAGCAGGTGAAGCTCCTGCGCGCCCTCCAGGAGAAGCGCTTCCGGCCGGTCGGCGCGCAGCGCGAGGTCGAGGCCGACTTCCGCCTCGTCTGCGCCACGAACCGCGATCTCGCGCAGATGGTGCGCGAGGGGACGTTCCGCGAGGACCTCTTCTACCGGATCGCGGTCGTCACGATCCCCGTGCCGCCGCTGCGCGAGCGCAAGGACGACATCCTGCCGCTCGCCCTCCGCTTCCTCGAGGCGCACCGCGCGCGCACGGGGCGAGCGCTGAAGCTCGCGCCAGAGGCCGTCGATCGCCTCCTCGCCCACGACTGGCCAGGGAACGTGCGCGAGCTCGACAACGAGATCGTGCGCGCGGCGGTCCTCGCGGACGGGGACCGCATCGGCGTCGCGCACCTCTCGCCGCGGGTCGCGGGAGCGACGGCGTCCGGGCGCCGCGCGGGGGAGGTCGGCCGCGCGGGGGATGGCGAGCAGCTCGCCGACGTGCTCGCGCGCGTCGAGAAGCAGGTGATCCTCGACGCCCTCGCGAAGTCGGCGGGCAAGAAGTCGCAGGCGGCGCGGGCCCTCGGGCTCTCGCGGCCCGGGCTCGACGCGAAGATCGAGCGTCACGGGATCGATGTCGGTACCATCCGGAGCGAGGCGAAGAAGCGCCGAGGGGAGAGCTGAGCGATGCGAGCAGGACGGTTGGGGCTGGGGCTCTTGATGGTGGCGTCGGGAGCGCTGATCGCGTGTGACACGCAGCCGCTGCCGGCCGTGCCGGACGCGACGGACGCCGGGAAGGACGCGGCCGGGGGCGACACGCTCGCGCCCGCGGACACCGTGGGCGCGGACGCGGATCGGACCGTGTCGGTGACCGTCGGCGAGAGCGCGTCGGGCCTCGCGATGAAGGACGGCGTGGTGGTGTGGGCGGAGGAGGGCGACCTCTGGATCGTGCGGCCGCTGACGGGCGCGAAGGAGCCGCTCGTCGACGCCGAGGGCGACCAGAAGGAGCCGACGCTCGCGGGCGGGCTCGTCGTGTGGGCCGACAACCGCGGCGGGGACTACGATCTCTGGGCCGTGGAGGTCGACGGCGGCACGCCGCGGCTGCTCGTCGGCGGCGAGGGGGACCAGGACCAGCCGTGGCTCGACGGGAAGCGGCTCGTGTGGATCGGGCGTGACGCGGCGCCGCACACGGCGACCGAGGCCGAGGTGTGGGTGATGGACGTCGACGATCCGAGCTCGAAGCGGCAGCTCACGAGCGACGCGGTCGAGCAGAGCCACCCGGCCGTCAGCGGTGACCGCGTCGTGTGGGCCGACTTCACCAACGCGGACGCGGGGCGCTACCTCGACGACAGCGATCCGGCCAAGAACAACGCCGACATCCTCGGCTACGACCTCGGCGCGGAGCGGTCCTTCGTGGTCACGACCGACCCTGGGAAGCAGCTCAGGCCGTCCATCGACGGCGACGAGGTCGTGTGGCTCGACTGGCGCGGGATCTCGCCCGAGCCGAAGTACAGCGACTTCCAGATCTACGTGAAGCGCATCGGCGACGCCGAGGACCGTCTCCTCGCGAAGTCGCGCTGGGACCGGCCCGAGCTCTGGCAGCGGCCGTCCATCGCGAACGGGATCGTCGCGTGGGTCGCCGAGCGGCCGGCGGAGGCGTCGGGGACGTTCACGACCGCGGTGTTCGCGGCGTCCTTCGAGGGCGGGGAGCCGTGGAACGTGGAGGAGTCGACGTCGGTGCTGCGCGCGGTCGTGCTCGGGCAGGGGAAGGCCGCGTGGCTCGGCGAGGGCGTCGTGGCGATCCGTCCGCTCGTCGTCCCGGCGGGGCCCTGACCCCGATCGCGACGTCCCGACCGCAAAAGTAGCGCGAACCGCGGGCCTCGGACGTCGGGATCGGCTCGCGCCGCGTGTGTCTCGCGGCCACTGCCAGCTCCCGGAGCCGCCATGACGACGACGCGCCGCGCGCGCGCTGCCCGCGCCCTCCTCCTCGCAGGCCTCGTCGCGGCCGCCGGCCAGGCCGCGAGCGCCGCCGCGCCCGACCCGCCGTTCGCCCTGACGTACGCCGTGACCTCGGCCGAGGGCTTCTGCCAGGCGAGCCACGCGAACGCGGCGCTCGCGAAGGAGGCGGGGGCGCTCGCCGCCTGCTTCCGCGCCGGGCACGTCGCCGACGGGGTCGTCGACGTGCTCTTCATCTTCGAGGACGACGGGCGCGTGGACTACGCCAAGGTGACCCGCCAGAGCGCTGGCGCTGCTGGCGTCGCGGCGTGCGTGCGACGCGCGGTGGAGGCGCTGCGCGTGCGCCCACCCGACGGCGGGCGCTGCACCGTGAGGGCCGCCATCCGCGCGACGCCGCGCGCGCCGCGCTGAGCGCGGGTCAGAACGAGAGGCAGTCGCTCGAGCAGCTCAGGAGCTCGGTGAGGTCGAGGCACCAGCCGTCGCCGCACTGAGGGCAGTCGGCCGTGCAGCGCTCGCCGCTCCCGCACGTCCCGTCGCCGCAGCTCGTGGCGCAGTCGGCGGGGCAGCTCGCGTGGGTCTCGGGGCCCTCGCACACGTGGTCGCCGCAGGTCGTGCAGTCCTCGGGGCAGCCGCCGCCGAGGAAGCCGGCGAGCTTGTCGAGGAGGTCGCAGGTGCCGTCGCAGGCGCCGGGCGTCGTGGTCACCTCGCAGGCGCCGCCGCTGCACACGGCGTCCGCGCCGCAGGAGCCGCAGGAGCCGCCGCAGCCGTCGTCGCCGCACTCGCGCTCGCCGCAGGCTGGCACGCACGCGCACTGGCCGCCCGAGGAGCACGTCGTCCCCTGCGCGCAGGACCCGCAGGAGCCGCTGCAGCCGTCGCCGCCGCACGCGCGGCCGCCGCAGCTCGGGACGCACGCGCAGAGGCCGCTCGCGCCGCAGGTCGTGCCCTGGCCGCAGGTGCCGCAGGAGCCGCCGCACCCGTCCGGACCGCACGCGCGCCCCTCGCAGTCGGGCACGCACTCGCAGACCCCGCCCGCGCAGACCTCGTCGTCGCCGCAGGTGCCGCAGAGCGTGCCGCAGCCGTCGTCGCCGCACTCGCGGCCGGCGCAGCTCGGCGCGCAGTCGCACTGGCCCTGGGCGCTGCACGCGAGGCCGACGCCGCAGGTGCCGCAGGAGCCGCCGCAGCCGTCGGGGCCGCAGACGCGCCCGTCGCAGCTCGGCTCGCAGCAGGCGCCGCCGGCGCAGGTCTGGACGCCGGGGCAGATGAGGACGGGCTTCCAGCTCTGCCCGCCGGGCTCGCAGACGACGACCTCGTCGCCGTCGCAGCCGGTCTCCCCGGGCTCGCAGCCCGTGTCCGTGTCCGTGGCCGTGGTCGCGTCGACGGCGGCCGCGGCGGCGTCGCCGGCCACGATGTCGGCGCCGCTCGCGTCGCCCTGCGGGAAGAAGCCGCCGCCGCCGCCCGGGCCCGTGCAAGCGGGCGCGGCGAGGGCGAGGGAGAGGGCGAGGAGGTAGGCGGTGAGCGCGGGGTGGCGATTCTGGGCGGGCATGGCGGTCCTCGCTCGGGCGAGCGGTCGGCGTTCGACCGCACGACACCCGAGCCCCGCCGCCAGGGCACGCGCCCCTCAGCGGAGCGCGAGGTCGGCCTCGGCGAGCCGCTCCGGGTGCGCGAAGAGGTCCTCGAGGAAGCCCCACACGGCGGCGATCCGCGGCACGGCGCGGAGGGCGCGGTGGCCGACGAGCCAGAGCTCCTCGACCGGGAGCGCGTCGCGCGCGGCGGCGAGCGCGGGGCCGAACGCGATCGGGACCAGGCGGTGGACGTGACAGAAGGGCTCGGCCGCGAGGACGACGCCGAGCCCGGCGGCCGCGGCGCGGAGCTGGCTCGCGAAGTGGCTCGTGCGGAGCGCGACGTGGGGGCCCTCGCCGACGTGCGTCGCGAGCCAGCGACCCGTCGGGATGTGCATGAGCTCGCGCCCCCAGACGATCCAGCGCGCGTCCGTCGCGCGCTCGAGCGTGCCCAGCTCGGCGGCGTAGCCGGGCGACGCGAGCGCCGCCGCGCGCGTCACGGTGAGGCGCTTCGCGACGAGGTCGCCGCTGCGCGGGCGCAGCGCGCGGATCGCGATGTCGGCGTCGCGGCGCGTGAGATCCGCGTAGCCGACGCTCGCGTCGAGCTCGACGACCACGCGCGGGAAGCTCTCGCGGAGGCGGGCGAGGAGCGGCGCCACGAACGCGTCCGCGACCCCGGGTGGCGTGCTGACGCGGACCACCCCCTCCGCCGTGGACTCCACCGCGTCCGCCGCGGCCGCGAAGCCCGCGAGCGCGCGCTCCATCTCCTCCGCGGCCGGGAGCATGCCCTCCGCCGCGGCCGTGGGCGCGGTGCCGTCGTGGCTGCGGTCGAAGAGGTGGAGCCCGAGGTCCTCCTCGAGCCGGTCGAGGCGGCGGCTCACCGTCGAGACCGTCATCCCGAGGCGCTCCGCGGCCCCCGGGAGGCGCCCCGCGCGCGCTACGGCGAGGAAGACGCGGACCTGGTTCCAGTCGAGATCGGCGAGCGCCTGCGGCATCGGGGGGCTCCTGGACACGGCGCGCGACGGCTGGCGGGCGCCGGCCGAGCGAGCGCCGCCGTGGGTCGTTGCGCTGGTGCAACGGGTGCTTGCGATAATGTCTATTTCGCGTCGCGGTTGCAATGCTTAGGGTCCTCCCATCGGACGCCGCGGACGAGAACACCTCGCCGCCCGAGTCCCCACGACCCACCGCCGGAGCACGGACCATGACCAGCACGACCTCGACGACCCCGACCCCCACCGCCGCGGCCCCCCTCCACGTCATCGCCGGCGGCGGGCAGATCGGCCCCATGGTCGCCGCGCGCCTCCTCGCCCGCGGTCTCCGCGTGCGGATCGTCCGCCGGAGCGCGAGCACCGAGGGCGCCCCCGACGGCGCCGAGACCGTGCAGGCCGACGTCCGCGACGCGGCGCAGGCCGCCCGCGCCTTCGCCGGCGCCGACGTCGTCTACCACTGCGCGAACCCCCGCTACCACGTGTGGGGCACCGAGCTCGCGCCGCTCATGCGCGGGATCGTCGACGGCGCCATCGCCGCCGGCGCGCGCCGGCTCGTCGTGCTCGGCAACCTCTACGTCTACGAGGTGCCCGAGGACGGCCGCCTCGCGGAGGACACGCGCGTCGCCCCGGTGTCGAAGAAGGGCGCCCTCCGCGCCGCCGCCGACGAGATCGCGCTCGCGGCCGGGCGCCGCGGCGACATCGAGGTCGCCTTCGGGCGGGCCGCCGACTTCGTCGGCCCGGGCGTCACGCAGGCCCTCTTCGGTGAGCGCTACTGGCAGAAGGTCGCGAAGGGCGGCGCCGTCGAGACGATGGGCGACGTCGACATGCCCCACAGCTACTCCTTCGCCCCCGACGTCGCCGACGCGCTCGTCACCCTCGGCCTCACCGACCGCGCGGTCGGCGGCGTGTGGCACCTCCCGACGGCCGCGGCGGAGCCGACGCGCGCCTGGATCGAGCGCTTCGCCGCCGCGTTCGGCGTGCGGCCGCGCTGGATGACCCTGCCGGCGTGGCTCTGCCGCGTCATGGGCCTCTTCGTCCCCGAGGCGAAGGAGCTCCCGGAGATGATGTACCAGTGGCGGCACCCCTACCGCCTCGACTCGAGCCGCTTCTGCGAGGCGTTCGGCGTGACCCCGACCCCGATCGAGCGCGTCGTCGCCGAGACGGCCGCGTGGGCGCGCGCGACCTACGGCCCCGTCGCCGCGTGACCGGGTGTTTGACAGGGCCGCGCGCGCCGCGGTCTGGTCGGCGGGCGCTCCCGGAGGTCCCCATGATCGCGCTGCGCCCCGCCACCCTGGACGATCTCGCGCTCGTGGAGCGCTGGGACGAGGCCCCGCAGGTCATCGCCTGCGACCCCGACCGCGACGCGTGGGACTGGCCCGCGGAGCTCACGCGCGAGCCGTCATGGCGTGAGCAGCTCATCGCCGAGCTCGACGGGCGGCCGATCGGCGTCGTCCAGATCATCGACCCGGCGCTCGAGGAGAGCCACTACTGGGGCGACTGCGGGCCCGGGCTCCGCGCCATCGACATCTGGATCGGCGAGGAGGACTGCCTCGGGCAGGGCCACGGCGGCGAGATGATGCGCCTCGCGCTCGCGCGCTGCTTCGCCCCGCCGGAGGTCACCGCCGTCATCATCGACCCGCTCGTGACCAACACCGGCGCGCGCCGCTTCTACGAGCGGCTCGGCTTCGTGTGGGAGGGCGACCGGCGCCTCGGCGACTCGGACTGCGCGGTCTATCGCCTCGAGCGCGCGAGATGGGCGACCCGGAGCGCGGGCTGACTCAGAGGATGCCGAACGGATCGAGCATGTCCTGCAGGGACTTCGCGGTCGCGCAGCCGTAGAGGGGCAGCGCCTCGGGCGCGGGCGCGCCGCCCACGAGCTCCCCGAAGATGGCGAGATCCTGGATGTCCGGCCCCTGCTTCCGCCGCGTGTAGCCGCCGAGGTAGGCGATGTGCCCGTCCGGCGCGGCCACCACGAGGAGCGGCGCCGCGTCGACGTGGAAGCGCGCGGTCATGTCCGCGGGCGCTATCGCCTCGACCGCGATGCCGTGCGCGCGGAGGCGTGGTGCGAGGCGCGACCCGTCGCCCACGAGGATCACCTTGTCGATGACGTCGGGGCGGCGCGGGACCTCGACCATGTGGTCGATGACCCGCTTCGAGCAGTTGCACTCGCTGTAGAGGAAGTGCACGGCCATCCAGCGCCCGCGCTCGCCGGGGGCGCGGAGGCCGTCGACGGCGGCGAGGAGGGCGCCGTCGTCGGTCTTCGGCGCCGGCAGGGTCACGAGGTGCTTCGCCATGAGCGTGCCGCCGAGCACCACCGCCGCGAGCGACCAGCACGCGAAGACGAAGCCCATCAGCACGCGCCGCCGGCGCGAGGCCGGCCGGCGGGCGGGCCCCGACGCGCCGAGGAGCGCCTGCTCGAGCGCCGCGCTCACGCCGCCACCCGCGGGCGGAGGTGCTTGCCGCTCGGCGTCCCCGACCAGGTCCGGTGGAAGACGCGCGCGGGCTCCCCGATCTCGTCGAGCGGGAAGCGGAAGCGGACCGTCGTGCCGACGCCCGGGCGCGACGCGACCTCGACCGCGCCGCCGAGCGCCTTGCACGCCTCGGCGACGGCCGACATGCCGACCCCGCGACCGGAGATCAGGGACGCCGCGTCACGCGTCGTCACGCCGTCGGTGAACATGGCGGCGTGGAGCGCCTCCTCGGAGTCCGTCGGGAGCCCGAGCGCCCGCGCTCGCTCCGCGATGCGCTCCCAGTCGACGCCGCGGCCGTCGTCGGTGAGCTGGACGACGAGCTCGTCGCCGGCGGTGAAGGTCGCGAGCTCGAGGCGCCCTTGCTCGGGCTTGCCGGCCGCCGTGCGCGCGTCGGCGTCCTCGACGCCGTGGTCGACCGCGTTCCGGACGACGTGCACGAAGCTCTGCCAGAAGCGCGACCAACGCGCCGGATCGAGCCGGATCCCGTGCGGCGCCGTCGCGATGTCGAGGTCGCCCTTGCCGATGCGCTCCGCGAGGGCGCGCGCCTGCTCGGCGAAGCGGGAGAGGCGGCGCTCGGTCGGCTCGAGCCGCCAGCCGCGGATCAGGGCCTCGAGCTCGCGCGTCGGACGCCCCGCGACGACCGCGTCGAGGAGCGCCTCGTAGTCGGTCTCGTCGAGCTCGATGGTCGCCCGCTCACGGTCGCCGAGGAGGCGGGCGACGGCGACGCGGAGGCGCTCCCACCGCTCCCGCAGCTCGGCGCGCTGGCTCGGCGTCGGCAGGGTCCCGTCCTCGATGAGCGACGCCTCGAGGCGGTGGCAGATCGCCGCGAGCGTGTCGATGCCGAGGAGCCCGGCGTTGCCCTTGAGCGTGTGGAGGTCGCGGCGGAGGCCGGCGAGCGCGGAGGGGTCCGCGTCCGGGGAGATCCCCTCCACGGCGTCGACGAGGGCGTTCCCCTCCTCGAAGAACTCGACGAAGCCGGCGCGGTCGGCGAAGACCCGCTCGAAGATCGCGACCATCTCGCGCTGCTCGGCCTCCGCGCGCGCCGCCTCGCGGGCGAGGGTGACGTCGGTCATGACGACGAGCGTGTTCTCGAAGGCCTCGGGGTCGCCGATCGGGCGGTACTCGATCTCGACGACCCGCGCGCCCACGCGGAGCTCGCGCGGGAGCGCGTCGAGCGCGACCTCGAGCGGGAGGAAGCCCTCGAGGACCATGTCCCAGCCGAGCGCGAGCGTGTCCGCCGCGACCGGGTCGTGCGGGCGGAGGAGGTCGTCGAGCGTGGCGTCGTCGGCGATGGCGCCGAAGCAGTGGACGATGGCGGCCGAGCGCTCGGGCGAGAGGCGGCGCGCGCGGTCCATCGTGAGGAAGCCCTGCGCGACGTTGTCGAGCACGAGGCGCATCTTCTGCGTGCGCTCGTCGAGGGCCGCGGTGCGAGCGCGGACGATGCGCTCGAGGCCGATGACGTTGTCGAAGAAGGAGCGGGAGATGAAGCAGGCGGCGGGGGTCTCGACGACCACGAAGAGGGCGTGCACGGCGACGACCCAGATCGACGCGTTGTAGTTGAAGACGCTCTCCGGGAGGAAGAGCCAGAAGAGGAGGTGGTGGAGGGCGACCGTCACCGCGGCGAGCACGTTCACCATGGGGTTGCCGTAGAGCGACAACGACGCGATGAGCGCGAAGAAGTAGAAGTGCATCTCGATCTGCATCGGGCCCTGCCCGATGTGCACGAGCAGCGCGCCGAGGCACATCGCCGTGACGCCGTAGGTGAGCGAGACGTTGCGCGGGTTCTCGAAGCGCCGGTAGGCGAGGGTGGGCCCGGCGAGGAGCCCCACCGTCCAGAGGGCCGTGGCGAGGGGGCCCGTGTCGTTCGCCCAGGCGATGAGCGTGAAGACCGGCAGGTGCAGCCAGAAGGCGATGAGCCCGACGCGGTTCATCCGCTTCAGGTAGCTCGCCTCGAAGGGGGTGATCTCGGGCGGCAAGACCAGATGGTTGAGGACACGCTTCAGCATGGGCGGCCGACCTCGGCGGCGCGGGGGCGAGGGCAAACGGGGGCCGCGGCCCGCCTCCGGCGAGGCGGGCGCGCGGCGGGGCTCAGGCGGCGAGCTTCTGGGCCGCCGCGACGAGGAGGTGCGCCTTGAAGGGCTTCACGATCCACCCCTTCGCGCCGGCGTCCTTGGCGCGGCGGACGAGATCCGGGTTGCCCTCCGTCGTGAGCATCACGATGGGCACGGAGTTGAGCGCCGGGTTCTTCGCGATGGACTCGACCATCTCGAGCCCGTTCATGCGGGGCATGTTGACGTCGGCGATGACGAGGCGGACGTCGCGGTGGGACGACAGCTTCTCGATGCCGTCGACCCCGTCGACAGCCTCGACGATGTCGAAGCCGGCCTGCTGGAGGGCGAGGCGGACCTGCTGGCGCACGGTCGCCGAGTCGTCGACGATGAGGATCTTGATGGACATGGGCATTCCTCTCTCTGTCTCTTGCAGGGTACGCTGAGCGTGTCGTTGCGGCGGTCGGGGGGGCGGAGGCTCAGAAGAGCAGGACCTCGCCGGCGGTGATGGTGTCGCCGTCATCGGTGACGACGTGCTCCTCGCCCGCGAGGCCGCGGTTGTGGCGGCGGCGGTGCGCGAGGTCGCCCGGCGGCTTCTGGCAGGGCTCGCCGGTGCGGACGCTCTCGCGGATGTTGTCCGTGACGGCGCGGACCTCGCCCTCGAAGAGCGCGAGGTCCTGGCGGACCGGATCCTGGAACTGGAGGTGCGAGAGCGCGGCGTACGCCTTCTCGAGGATCGACGAGAGGCGGCGATCACCCGCGGCGAGGACGTTCTCGACGCCGCGGCGGAACGCGTCGGCGCCGCGCGCGACGTCGCCGAGGCCCTCGGTGAGCGTGGTCTCGAACTCCTCGGCCTGCGCGCGCATCCCGAGGCCGAGCGCCTCGATGCGCGGGAGCACCACGCAGAGCTCGTTCGTGAGCGCCTCGACCGCCTTGTTCATCGACTGCACGTGCTGGTTCAGCCGCGACATCTCCTCGGCGATGATGATCATCGGCTTGCCCTGGGGGCCGAGGCGGGACGCCTCGATGCGGGCGTTGATCGCGACGATGCGCGTCTCGGAGGCGACCTGCTCCATCGCGTGCGCGAGGGCGTGCATCTCGTCGACCTGCGCGATGGCCGCGCTGGCGGCGGCGGCCTGATCCCGCGTCGCCGTCTGGAGCTTCTGCACGTACTGCGACACGCAGCGCGCCTGGTCGTTCACCGCCTCGAAGACGGAGTCGGACGAGCCGGCCGCCGTGAGGTCGTTGAGCGTCGCCTGCGTCTCGTTCACGTGGGCGCGGGCCTCGGCGAGGATGGCCTCGACCGCGCTGCCCGCCTCGAGCACGCCTTGCTCGGAGCGGGTCGTCGCGTCGTCGATGCGCGTCTCGACGCGCTCCTCGAGCCACCTTAGGCACTCCTCCACGCTCGGACGGATGGCCGTGAGCTGGTCGGAGACCCCTGGGAGGCGTGACAGGGGCGCGCTGGCCGATCGCGGTCGGGCTGCAGTCATGGGTGGAGACCTTCTTCCTGGGTGCCATCGTTCTCGGCGGTCGCGTGGGGCTCCCGCGGCACTCCCAAGGCATCGGGCGGTCGCGCCGCCGGTTGAAGGCCCGTCCCGTCGCGTTTGTTACTGGCGCGCCGCCGCAGCGCCACTGGACCGGCCGGTATGGCGGCCGCGCGGCGATCTGGGGGCGGCTCTGGCCTGGGCGCGTTCGCGGCGCGGGTAACCGGCCCGTGACGGCGAGCTAAAGGTGCACTCGGGGAAGCCCGTAGAGGTTGTCGGACCAAGGAGTCGCCGTGACCGTTGACCATGACACCCCGGGAGCGCCGGGTGAGCTCGCCGCCCCCGAGCGCCCGTCCACCGGCACCTTCCCGCGGCCCGCGGCCGTCACGGTCGCCCGCGCCGACGCCGGCGAGCCCGCGACCTTCGACGAGCTCGCGCTGCTCCGGGCGGAGAAGTCGGCGCTCGAGGCGACCGAGCTCCTGCTCGAGCTCGCGCTCGACGGCACCATCCGGCGGGTGAGCCCGCGCGCGCTCGAGACCTTCGGCGTGCCGGAGGACGAGCTCGTCGGGCAGCACTTCTCCGTCCTCCAGGAGCCGAAGCGCGGGGGGGCCGGCCCCGTCACGCGCCTCCTGTGGGCGAGCCTCGCGCAGGGGACCGCGCAGTCCCTCGAGATCCAGTGCGTGTGCGGCGGCGAGGAGCGCTGGTTCGCGACGCGCCTCATCCCGGTGCTCGGGCCGCACGGGCGCCCGGTCAAGGTGATCGTCACGCTCTTCGACCAGACCGAGGAGGTCTCGCGCCGCGTCGACTTCCAGCGGAAGGTCGAGGCGCTCTTGAGGATGCACGCGGTCCTCGAGCTCTCGCCCGAGGGGCACGTCCTCTGGGCGAACGACAACTTCCTCGCCGTCACGGGCTACGGCCTCGACGAGATCGAGGGGCGCCACCACGCGCTCTTCGTGCCGGCCGCGCAGCGCGACACGGCGGAGTATCAGCGGTTCTGGGCGGCGCTCGCGCAGGGCCGCCCGCACGCCGAGCGCGGCGTCCACGTCGGCGCCGACGGGCGCGAGCTCTGGCTCCAGGCGAGCTACACGCCGGTCCTCGACCGCCTCGGGCGCTGCGTGAAGGTCGTGGTCCTCGCGACGGACGTCACCGAGGAGATGCGGCGCACCGCCGACCTCGCCGGGCAGCTCGAGGCGCTCTCGCGCGGGCAGGCGCTCCTCGAGATGGACCTCGACGGGCGCGTGCTCGGGTCGAACGCGGCCTTCTGCGGGCTGACCGGCTTCGGGGAGCGGGACCTCCTCCGCATGGAGCACGGGATGCTCGTCGACCACGGCGCGTCCTCGATCCCCGCGCCCTTCGATCTCTGGCGCGCCCTGTGCGCCTCGGAGGTCGTCGAGGGCGAGGTCGCCTTCCGCACGCGGGGCGGCGAGACGGCGCGCGTCCACGGGACCTACAGCCCCATCCTCGACCCGGCCGGGCGGCCGTTCAAGGCGGTGTGCGTCGCCTCGCTGGCGCCCGAGCCCGTCGCGGCGCCCGAGCCGGAGCGCGCGCCGGAGCCGGAGCCGGAGCCGCCCGCGGAGGTGATCCCGTTCGCCGCGATGGCGGACCACGCCCCGGCGGCGGTCATGTTCGTCGATCGCCAGGGGATCGTCCGCTACATCAACAAGGCCTGCGTCGAGCTCAACCTCGCGCTCGGGGACCAGACGCTCGTGCCCGTCGACGAGCTCATCGGAGCCGACTTCATGGAGGTCACGGGCGGGGACGTCCGGACGCGGATGCTCCTCGAGAACCCCGAGGTGCTGCCGGTGAAGGCGACGTTCGCCATGGCGCGCGACGCCGTCGAGATCTTCTACGTCGCGCTCCAGGACGCCGACGGTACGCACCACGGCACGCTCGTCGCGTGGTCCATCGTGACGGATCGCGTGAACACCCAGGAGCAGGTCACCGCGCACGCCGAGTCCCTCGGCAGCGCGTCCGACGAGCTCTCGCGCGTCGCCCACACCATGAGCGACCACGCGAAGCAGACGCTGTCGCAGGCGAGCTCCGTGAAGGACGTCGCGACGCAGGTCGCCCACAACGTGGGCTCCGTCGCCGCCGCGGCCGAGCAGATGAACGCGACCGTGCGCGAGATCGCGAAGAGCGCCCACGACGCGGCGCGCGTCGCGACCCGCGCCGTCGCGGTCGCCGATCAGACCAACGGCACCGTCGCGAAGCTCGGCGCGAGCTCGGTCGAGATCGGGCAGGTCGTGAAGGTCATCAACTCCATCGCGCAGCAGACCAACCTGCTCGCGCTGAACGCGACCATCGAGGCCGCGCGGGCCGGCGACGCCGGCAAGGGCTTCGCGGTCGTGGCGAGCGAGGTCAAGGAGCTCGCCAAGCAGACCGCCGCCGCCACGCGCGACATCTCGCAGCGCATCGAGGCCATCCGCGACGACACGCGCCGCGCGGTCGACGACATCCAGGAGATCGGCGCCGTCGTGGCGCAGATCAACGACTACCAGAACACCATCGCGAGCGCCGTCGAGGAGCAGGCGGTCACGATGGGCGACATCGCGAGCAACGCCTCCGACGCCGCGCGCGGCGCCGGGCGGATCTCCGAGAGCGTCCAGGGGGTCTCAGACCAGGCGCGCGGCGCGGCCACGGGCGCCGCCGAGACCCTCACCTCCGCGGCGAAGCTCCACGAGCTCGCTGCCGGGCTGCGAAAGCTCGTCAAGCGCCTCGACCACGTCTGACGCGTCCCCTCCCTCTCCCCCTGAGGAACGGTCTCCACGATGTACGATGACCCCGAACTCCTGAACGAGTTCCTGATCGAGAGTCGAGAGAACCTCGACCGCCTCGACGCCGAGCTCGTCCTGCTCGAGGCGTCGCCGACCGACGGCGAGCTCCTGTCCAGCGTGTTCCGCGTGGTGCACACCCTCAAGGGCACCGCGAGCTTCTTCGAGTTCCACCGCCTGCAGTCCGTGGCGCACGCGGGCGAGACGCTGCTCTCGCGGATGCGCGACGGCATCATCCGCCTCGACGCGGCGCGGACCACCGTGCTCCTGCGCATGTGCGACGCGCTCCGGACGATGGTCGAGCACGTCGCCGAGCACGGCGACGAGGGCACCGAGGACTACG
This sequence comes from Deltaproteobacteria bacterium, assembly GCA_020632715.1. Taxonomy (GTDB): domain Bacteria; phylum Myxococcota_A; class UBA9042; order PHBI01; family PHBI01; genus JACKFA01. The sequence goes on along the minus strand of JACKFA010000001.1, from coordinate 1,218,594 downwards.
CCGCGCTCCTCGACGCCCTGGGCGTCGCCGCCGCCGAGGGCCCGAGCGCCACCGCCGCGCCAGCGCCAGCGCCCGCGCCCGCACCCCCTCCGCGGCAGGCCGCCGCGCCCGCGCCGGCCCCCGTCGCCGCGGCGCCCGCGCGGAGCGGCGCCGTCGTGCTGATCCCCCGGACGAGCCGGCGCCCCCGCCCGCGCCGAGGCCTCCGGCCCCGCCGGTCGTCGAGCCGCCCGAGGCGTCGCCTGCGGGCCCCGTGGCCGCCGCCGCCGCGCTCGCCGACCGCGCGGCGCCGCCGTCGGGCGACCACGGCCCCGACCCGCGGATCCGCGTGGACGTGGGCACGCTCGACCGGCTCATGAACCTCGTCGGCGAGCTCGTCCTCGCGCGCAACCAGCTCGTCAACGCCGCCGCGAACATCGGCGACAGCGCGCTCGCCGCCACGGTGCAGCGCGTGAACCTCATCACGGGGGAGCTGCAGGAGGGGGTCATGAAGACCCGCATGCAGCCCATCCAGAGCGTCTGGAGCCGCTATCCGCGCGTCGTGCGCGACCTCGCGGCGAGCTGCGGGAAGCTCGTGCGCCTCGACGTCGAGGGCGCCGGCACCGAGCTCGACCGCAGCATCATCGAGGCCATCGCCGACCCGCTCACGCACCTCGTGCGGAACGCCATCGACCACGGCATCGAGGCGCCGTCGACGCGACTCGCGGCGGGGAAGCCCGACACGGGTCGTCTCCAGCTGCGCGCCTACCACGAGGGCGGTCGCGTCAACATCGAGCTCGCCGACGACGGCGCCGGCATCGACCCGGCCGCCGTCACCGCGAAGGCGGTCGAGCGCGGGCTCATCACGGCGGCGCGCGCGAGCCAGCTGAGCCCGCAGGAGATCTACAACCTCATCTTCCTGCCCGGCTTCTCCACGGCGAAGGCCGTCTCGAACCTCTCCGGGCGCGGCGTCGGCATGGACGTCGTCCGGACCAACGTCGAGCGCATCGGCGGGAGCGTCGAGATCGAGAGCACCATCGGCCGCGGCACGACCGTCCGCATCCGGATCCCGCTCACCCTCGCCATCATCCCGGCGCTCATCGTCGGGACGCGCGAGGAGCGCTTCGCCATCCCGCAGGTGAACCTGCTCGAGCTCCTCCTCATCGAGGCGGAGGCCGTCGGGAAGACGGTCGAGCGCATCCACGGCGTGCCGGTCATGCGCCTCCGCGGGCGCCTCCTCGCGCTCGTCGACCTCGCCGGCGTCCTCGGCCTCGACGACCCCGGCGAGGAGCCGCGCGACTGGCACGTCGTCGTGGTGCAGGCCGACGGCGTCCAGTTCGGCCTCGTCGTGCAGGACATCTTCGACACCGAGGAGATCGTCGTGAAGCCCATCGGGCGCGGCCTCCGCGGGCTCGAGGTGTACCCCGGCGCGACCATCATGGGCGACGGCAAGGTCGCGCTCATCCTCGACGTGAACGGCCTCGCCAACAAGGCGGGCGTCCGGGCGGCCGAGCGGCAGATCGCCGCGCGCTCCGCCACGGCCGCGCCGAAGAAGGCCGACGCGCCCCGCTCGAGCTACCTCCTCCTCCGCACCGGGGCCGAGGCGCCGATGGCGCTGCCGCTCTCGTCGGTCGACCGCCTCGAGGAGTTCGACAGCGGCATCGTGGAGCGGGTCGGCGGGTCGGACTGCATCCAGTACCGCGGCGAGATCCTCGAGCTCGTCTACCTCGCCGACCTCTTCGGCGGCTCGCGCGAGCCCTCGGACGTGCTGCGCGTCGTCGTCCACACGAGCGGCGAGAAGAGCCTCGGCTTCGTGGTCGAGGAGATCGCCGACGTCGTCGAGCCCGAGGTCGGCTTCGTCCGCCAGGGCGGCCGGCGCGGCGTGTGCGGCTCGATGGTCATCCAGGGCAAGGTGACCGAGATCCTCGACGCCGAGACCGTCCACGCCATGGCCAACGGAGCGTTCTGAACATGATGGACCACGACCACCAGCCGCTCCACCTGTGCACCTTCCTGCTCGACTCCCACGCGTTCGCCATCGCCGTCGACCAGGTGCAGGAGGTCCTGAACCCGCAGGCGATGACGCGCGTCCCGCTCGCGCCCCCGGTCGTCCACGGCCTCATCAACCTGCGCGGGGAGATCGTCACCGCCGTCGATCTCCGGACGCGCCTCTCGATGCCGCCGCGCCCGGCCGGGAAGCGCCCGATGAACGTCGTCATCACGTCGGGGGACGGCCCGATGAGCCTCCTCGTCGACGACATCGGCGACGTCATCGAGGTCCCGTGGGAGTCCTGCGAGGATCCGCCGGCGACGCTCCCGCCGACGCTCCGCGACGTCGTGGTGACCGTCTGCAAGCGCCCCGACGAGCTCCTCCTCGTCATCGACCCCGCGCGCGTCGCCGCGACCGCCTTCGTCACCTCCGCCCGCTCCTGAGAACCCGTCCTCCCCCAGAGGTCCGATGAACGTCAGCTCAGCATCGTCATCGTCACGCCGCGCCCTGGTGGTCGATGACTCGCGCGCCATGCGAGCGGTGCTCAGGCGCGCGCTCGAGACCCTCGGCTTCGACGTGCGCGACGCGAGCGACGGCGTCGACGCGCTGCGCGTCCTCGCCGAGGCGGCCCCGCCCGACGTCGTCCTGGTGGACTGGAACATGCCGCGCATGGACGGGCTCGAGCTCGTCGGCCAGATCCGCCAGGACGCGCGCTACGACACCGCGCGCGTCGTCATGGTGACGAGCGAGACCGAGCTCTCGCGCGTCACCTGCGCCCTCGCTGCCGGGGCGAACGAGTACATCATGAAGCCCTTCGGCGCCGACGTCCTGGGCGAGAAGCTCGCCATCCTCGGCGTCGTCTGAGCTCCCTCGCCACCACGAGCTGCTGTGTCGCCAGCCCCGTGCCGCCCCGCATCCCCCCCGCACCCCAGGAACGCCGCGCGATGAGCACCCGTGTCCACGAGCCCCCCACGCGCACCGTCGCCGACGGCGTGGTGCGCGTGGCGGTCGTCGACGCGTCGCTCGAGGTGCGGCGCGCGGTCGCCGCAGGGCTCGGCAAGGCGGGCGGCTTCGAGGTCCTCGGCACCGCCGTGAGCGCGCGCAGCCTCGCGTTCGGGCGCCTCTGCGAGCTCGGGCTCGACCGGGTGGTCGTCCTCGCGACCGCCGGCGGGGACGAGCGCCTGCGCGTCGAGCTCGACGAGATCATCCGCCGGCTGCCGGGGACGCCGATCCTCGTGCTCGGCGGCCCCGTGACGCTCGCGCCCTCCGAGGCCGCCTTCGTGAGCCGCGTCGCGCTCCCGGGGCCCTGGGAAGCGCGCGTCGAGCAGGTCGTGGCCGAGGTCGTGGGCCCGAGCCTCGGCGCGCCGCGCGCGGCCGTCGTCGCCGAGCGCCGCGGACCGCGCCGGCCGTCCCTGAAGCCCGACACGGTGCGGCACGCGCGCCCCGACATCTTCCTCGCGCCCCCGCCGGCGCGGGTCTCGCTGCGGGTCCCGCGCGTCGAGGTGCTCGTGCTCGCGTCGTCGACGGGGGGGCCGAACGCGCTCGGCCAGGTGATCCCCTCGCTCCCGGCCGACCTCCCGGTGCCGGTCCTCATCGTCCAGCACATGCCGGCCGGCTTCACGCGCAACCTCGCCGAGCGCCTCGACGAGCGCGCTCAGCTGCGCGTGCGCGAGGCCGAGGGCGGCGAGCTCCTCGCGCCGGGCACCGTCTGGATCGCCCCTGGCGACCGCCACCTGACCGTGGTCCGCGACGGCGCCGCCGTCCGGACGCAGCTCGACGACGGGCCGCGCGTGAACTCCTGCCGCCCGGCGGCGGACGTCCTGTTCGCCTCGGCCGCGGTCGCGTTCGGCGCCGGGACGCTCGGGGCGGTCCTGACCGGGATGGGGCGCGACGGGCTCGACGGCGCGCGCGCCGTGACGGCGGCGGGCGGTCGCGTGCTCGCCCAGTCCGGCGAGACCTGTGTCGTCTGGGGCATGCCCCGCGCCGTGGAGGAGGCGGGGCTCGCGCACGCGTTGGTGCCGCTCGACGACCTCGGCGCGCGCCTCACCGACGCCGTGCTGGGCCGCGACGACGCGCCTGTCGCCGACGTCGGCGCGACCTGAAGGACGGAACACCCGCACCCACCCGGAGGAGGCACCGTGGACCTCAGTGACGATCTCGCCGACATCGTGCTCGCCCTGGGCGAGGACACCCTCGGGATCTGGCTCGCGCGCCGCGCCTTCGACGTGGCCGCGCTCGACCGCGACCACGCCGTCACGGCGAGCGTGGACATCGCGGGGGCGCACCCGTCGACCCTCTTCGTGTCGTGCTCGGAGCCGCTCGCGCGCGTGATCTCGGCCCGCATGTTCGGCGGGGCCGAGGACGACGCGACGGTGGGTGAGCTCGCCGACGCGCTCGCCGAGGTGGCGAACATCGTGGGCGGGAACGTGAAGGCGATGCTCGAGCCGCCGACGACGCTGGCGCTGCCGGAGCCGGTGCCGGGCGGCCTGCCGCTCGACGCGGTCGCGCGGGCGCGCGGCGTCGCGGGCTTCCGCTGCAACGACGAGCACCTGCTCGTGATGGTCGCCGACCGCTCCTGACGGCGCGGCGCGGCGTCAGCGCGACTCGAGGTGGATGACGCCGACGGGCTCCTGGCTCCCGGTGAGCACCGCGACCGGGCCGTCGGGGCTCGCGAGCACGCCGCGGTGGACGCGCTGGATCCAGGACGGCACCTGGAAGAGGCCGATCCCCGTGAAGTACGGGAAGCCGGCGACGAGCGAGCGGTCGATGACGACCTCGCCGGCCGCGTCGTCGGCGACGCAGAGGAGGGTCGCCGCGGGCGGGCTCCCGTGCCAGCCGAGCTGGAGGTAGAGCTCGACCTGCGAGCCGTCGTTCGCCGGGGTCCAGGCGACGGTGGCGTCCTCGCCGTCGTAGAGCTCGATGAAGCCGAAGTCGTCGCTCATGTCGCCGACGCCGGCGAGCGCGATGGTGGCCCCGGGGGTGGCGCCGGCGCCGTCGACGGCGACCGTGATCGGGTCGCGCGCGTCGAAGAGATCGGCGTCCGACTCGGGCTTCACCGTGTAGAGGCCGAGGTCGTCGTAGGTCCCGGCGTAGGTCGCCTTCGTGCCGGTGACGGTGAAGTCGCCGACGGAGGCGCCGGCCGGGAAGGGGACGCAGGCGCCGTGGCGGTCGCAGGTCGCGTCCACGGCGCAGGCGGGCTCGCAGGCGGCGTTCACGAAGCGCCAGAGCTCACAGGCGCCGACGGCGCCGGCGAGCTCGTAGCGGTCGGGCGGGGGCGCGACCTGGACGCGGCCGTAGACGCTCCCGACGGCGCTCCCGCGGCCTTGCGAGTAGTACTCCATGACGGCGAGGGTGCCGCGGTAGCCGAAGAGGGGGTGGGGCAGGGGGGAGGTGTCGGCGGTGTCGGTGTCGGTGTCCGTGTCCGTGTCCGTGTCCGTGTCCGTGTCCGTGACGGCGTCGGGGTCGGTGTCGGCGTCGGCGACGGGGTCGGCGTCGGGGTCGGCGTCGGCGACGGCGTCGGCGTCGGCGTCGGCGTCGGGGTCGGCGTCGGGGTCGGCGTCGGTGACCGCGTCGGTGACCGTGTCCGCGTCCGCGTCCGCGACCGCGTCCGACCCCGCGCCGGCGTCGTCGCTGCACGCCGCGAGCGCGAGGGCGGTGAGGAAGCCGAGGGCGAGGAAGGCGCTGCGTGCGTGATGGATCATCGGCGACCTCCCAGGGGCCGGTCGAGCCGGGCGGTCAGAGCGACCACGAGCAGCCCGGCGCCACGAGGCACGCCTCCCGCTCGGTGACGCGCTCGCAGAGCGTGCCGACGCCCGTGCAGAAGTCGACGGACCAGGCGCAGCCGTCCCCCTCGTCGCAGGCGGGCCGGTCAGCGCGCTCGGCGCAGGCGGTCACGGCGCCGCCGCAGGCGCTCCCGTCCCAGGTGCAGCCGGGCTGCGCCGCGCAGGCCGTCTCGTCGCCGCGGGAGCCGCAGCTCGCGGCGGTGCCGGCGCAGACGGCCGGGTTCCACGTGCAGCCGCCGCCGGCCTCGCACTGGCCCTGCTCGAGCCGGTCCCGGCAGGGCTTCGGCGTGCCCTGGCAGGTGCGGACGGCCACGTCGTCGGTGTCCGTGGCGTCGAGCGTGTCGCCGCCGCCGTCGCCGCCCCCGCTGTCGCCGCAGGCGGGCGCCGCGAGGCCGAGCGCGAGCGCGAGCCCGAGGGCGAGCAGGAGAACGCGCCGTGACAGCGGCCGGCCACCTCGAGTCGGGGTCGTCATCTCGTGCCTCATCGCCCGACGGTAGCGGCCCGCCCATCCCGGCGCAACCGCGTCGGGACGTGCGCCGGCGGCGAGCTTTTGGCATGATGCGCGCGATGAGCGACCCCGCCGGCCACGAGCACCCCGACACCCCGAGAGACCCCGGCCACGACCCTGGCGCCCGCCCTGACCCCGGAGACGGCCACGGCCACGGCGCCGGTCACGGCCACGGCCACGGTCACGGCCACGGCCACGGCGCCGGTCACGGCCACAGCCACGGCCCGAGCCGCGGCGACGCCCGCGGCGCCCTCGCCGTCGCGCTCGCCCTGAACGCGGCCTTCCTCGTGCTCGAGGTCGTCGTCGGCCTCGCCACGAGCTCGCTCGCCCTGCTCTCCGACGCCGCCCACATGCTCGGCGACGTCGGCGCCCTCGCGCTCGCCCTCGGCGCCGCCCAGCTCGCGCGCCGCCCCGCCGACGACCGCATGACCTTCGGCCTCGTGCGCGCCGAGACGCTCGGCGCCTTCCTGAACGGCCTCGCGATGATCATCGCCTGCGTCGTCATCGTCACCGAGGCCGTCGGGCGCCTCTCCCACGGCGCGCCGGACGTCCCGGGCGTCCCGATCCTCGTCGTCGGCGTGGCCGGCCTCGCCGTGAACCTCGGCAGCGCCTTCGTCCTCTGGCGCTCGCACCGCGAGAACCTGAACGTGCGCGGCGCCCTCCTCCACATGCTCGCCGACGCGCTCGGCTCGGTCGGCGCCATCGTCGCCGGCGCCCTCGTCCTCGCCGGCGTCACGGTCGCCGACGTCATCGCGAGCCTCGCCATCGCCGTGCTCGTCGCCTGGGGGACCTGGTCGATCCTCCGCGACTCCGGGCGTATCCTCCTCCAGCTCCCGCCGCGCGGGCTCGACGTCGACGCCGTGCGCGCCACCCTCCTCGCGTCGGACGGCGCGACCGGCATCCACGACCTCCACGCCTGGACCCTCGACGGCACGACCACCATCGTCACCGCGCACGTCGTGGTCGCCACCGGGGCCGACGCCGACTCCACCCGCAGCGCCGCCCTCGCCGCGCTCCGCGACAACCACGGCATCGAGCACGCGACGCTCCAGGTCGAGCGCCGCGCCGGCCCCTGCGAGATGGACGGCTGCGGGGCCCGCGCGCGCGGCGCGTGACCCCGCGGCGCCGCGCCGCTACTCGGGCGCCACCTTCAGCACGAGCGGCTCCTCCTCGCTCCAGCCGAGCTTCGTCTCGACGGCCTCGAGCCGCACCTCGGACCAGCGCGCGTCGACCGCGCCGTCGCCGGCGTCGTTCACGTTGAGCTGGAAGAAGCGGTCGTCGAGCGTCTCCGCCGGGCGCCCGAGGAGCTGCACGAGCGCCGTCGCGGCCTCCACCGGCTCGAGCATGCGCGGCTGCCAGCGCCCGAAGACGCGCTCGTTCTCGGCGTACTCCTCGGTCATGCCCGTCCGCACGAAGGGATAGCCGACCGAGAAGGAGGTGACCTTGTCGGCCTCCTTCCCGAGGTTCACGCGCAGGATCTTCGGGAGCGCGACGACCGCCCAGTTGGCGACGACGTAGCCCGGCACGCCGGGGCCGGGGTCGACCGCCTGGCGCGACGAGATGTAGACGAACGTGGCGCGCTCCTTCGCGTAGACCGCCTCGCTCGCCCAGAGGTGCGTGATGGCGAGGAAGCCGTCGACCTTCGTGTCGATGACCGCCTCCGACTCCTCGAGGTTCGAGACGAACGCCTGCCGGACGCGCGCGCGGCGGCGCGCCGAGCTCTCGCCGTCCTTCTCGCGCGGGGCGCGGCCGAAGACGTAGCCCGACTCGGAGAGCCCGCTGTTGCAGATGATGAGGTCGGGGGGGCCGCCCATGCGCTCGATGACGTAGCTCCGGATGGACCAGACGTCCTGCGGGCTCGTGACGTCGCACTGCACGGGGAAGGCGTTCACGCCGTGCTGCTCGAGGGCGTCGACCGTGTCGAGCCCGTCCGCGTAGCTGCGGTGGAAGTGGATCGCGACGCTCGCGGCGCCATTCATGCCGGCGGCGAACGCGAAGGCCTGGCCGAGGCCGCGGTCCTTGCCCGCGCCGGTGATGAAGACGCGCTTCCCTTTCATGGCGGCGGCGAGGTGATCGGGCAGGACGAACGCCTTGGGATCGACGGTGACTCCCATGGTGGCCTCCTTGGCTACGCGGTTGGGGTCGAGGGCATGACGCGGCGCGTCATAAGGCAACCATAGGGGCAAAACCGGCGACGCACAACGGTTCTGAATGGCCGTTCACTTCTTTATGGCGCGCGGCGCGCGGGCGGCGGAACTTTGAGGGTGGGCGGTTGTCTTCGTCCCCGTCCCTGTACGAACCTGCCTCGGCCGAGGGGCTGCCGCGCCGCGCGCGCGGGCAGCGCCCCGCCGGCCCGACGGAGACCCCATGAAGCGCCTCTCCCCGCGGCTCGTCGCCGCCGTCTGCCTCGTCGCCATCGCCGGCGCTCGCGCCGCCTCTGCCGCCGCCCCGGCGCCACCGCCTGCTGCCGCCGGCTCGAGCGGCTCCCTGGCCTCGCAGCTCGGCTTCTCGGGCGCCGGCGCGGGCGCCGGGATGGCGAACGACGAGACCGCGGCGCCCTACCTCGAGATCGACGGGCGCCCCGCCACGGCGGCCGAGCTCCCGCTCGTCGGGACGTTCGCGGACGTCGACGTCGCCGGCACCGTGGCGCACGTGACCGTGACGCAGCACTACCAGAACCGCTTCCTCGACCCCATCGAGGCGGTCTACGTCTTCCCGGCGTCGACGCGCGCGGCGGTGACGGGCATGCGGATCGTCGTCGGCGACCGCGTCGTCGAGGCGCGCGTGAAGGAGAAGGAGGCGGCGCGCGCCGAGTACGACGACGCCAAGGCCACCGGGCACACGGCCGGGCTCCTCGAGTCGTCGCGCCCGAACGTCTTCAAGATGAGCGTCGCCAACATCCTCCCCGGCGAGAGCGTGGTGGTCGAGCTCGATTACGTCGAGCGCCTGCAGATCGTCGACGGCGCGGTGGAGCTCGTCGTCCCGGCCTCCGTCGCCGAGCGCTACCAGGTCGGGCCGAAGCCCGACGGGACCTGGCCGAGCCTCGAGGAGGCCCCGCCCGAGCCGCGCTCGACCCGCCGGGTGGCGCCCAGGCTGCCGCTCGGCTACCCGTGGCGCGTCATCCGCGGGCTCTCCGTCACGGTCGCCGCGCCCGTGCCGATCGTGACCCCGACGTCGCCGAGCCACCGCGTCCACCCCGCCGCCGACGCCGACGGCAGCTTCACCTTCGAGCACGTCGAGACCGACGAGCTCCCGCGCGACTTCGTGCTCCACTGGCGGCTCGGCGGCGACGGCCTGTCGACCGGCGCCCTCGTCTACGACGCCCCCGACGGCGAGCGCTTCTTCCTCGCGACCGTGGCGCCCCCCGCGCAGGTCGCGGACGAGGAGCCCGTGCTCCCGCGCGACTACGTCTTCGTAGTGGACGTCTCCGGCTCGATGCGCGGCTGGCCCCTCGACAAGGCGCGCCGGCTCATGAAGCGCCTCGTCTCGGATCTGCGGCCCAGCGACCGCTTCAACGTGGTGACCTTCGCCGGCGCCGCCGGGGTCCTCTCACCCACGGCGCTCGCGCCGACCGCGGCGAACGTCGCGCGCGCGTGCGACGACCTCGACGCGCTCGCGGCCGGCGGCGGCACCGAGCTCGTGGCCGCGCTCCGCACGGCGCTCGCGCTCCCGACCTCGGAGGGCCTCGTGCGGACCGTGGTCCTCGTGACCGACGGCTTCATCGACGCCGAGCGCGACGCGTTCGAGCTCATCCGGGCGCACCGCGGGGAGATGAACCTCTTCGCGTTCGGCGTCGGCGACTCGCCGAACCGCTTCCTGCTCGAGGGCGTCGCGCGCGCCGGCGGCGGCGAGCCCTTCGTCGTCGCGAGCGAGGCCGATCCCGACGACGTCGGCGCCCGCTTCCGCGCGGTCGCCCGCGCCCCGCTCCTGACGGACGTCACCGTCGACTTCGAGGGCGTCGACGCCTACGACGTGGTCCCGGCGTCGGAGCAGCTCCCCACGGTCTACGCCTCGCGGCCGCTGCTCGTCATCGGGAAGCTCCGCGCGGGCGATCAGGCGGGGCTCGTGCGCTTCCGGGGGCGCGCCGCGAGCGGGCCGTGGGAGGCGGTGGTCGACCTCGCCGACGCGCGGCGCGGGCCCGAGCTCGAGGCGCTCCGCACGCTCTGGGCGCGGGAGCGCGTGGCCGAGCTCTCCGATGGCGGCGGGAGCGGCGACGACGCCGCGCGGCGCGAGGCGATCGTGACGATCGGTCTCCACTATGGGCTCCTCACCGAGCACACGAGCTTCGTCGCGGTAGACCCGCGGGTCCGGACCGCCCCGGGCGCGCCGGGGACCGTGGTGGTCCCGCAGCCGATCCCGGGGGTGTCCGTCGGGCAGAGCGGCGGCGGCGGCATGATCCTCGGCGTGATGAGCGGGAGCGGCGGCGGCGCCTTCGGCGGCGGCACCGGTGTCGGTGGCGGCGGCGGCGGCATCAGCGGCGTCGTCGGCTCGAGCGGCCCCATCGGCCCCATCGGCTCCGGCCAGGGCTTCGGGAAGATCGACAACGGCGGCGGGGCCTCGGTCGCGCCGGCCGTGTCCGTGACGATCGTCCGACTGACCGTGGTCGGCGGCCTCGGCGAGACGGTCGCGCGGCGGGTCCTGATGATGAAGCGCGCGATGATGGCGCACGTGTATCGGCGGATCCTCTACAAGCGCCCGGACGTCCGGGGGAAGGTCGCGGTCGAGCTCACGATCGCGCCGACCGGGCGCGTGACCCGCGCGAAGGTCGTCCCCGGCGCGAGCGCCGACGCCGAGCTCGCGAGCGACGTGGCGCGCATGCTCAACCGGATCGCCTTCCCGAAGGCCGATCAGGGGACCGTGGTCACCGTGGTCTACGTCTTCGGCCCGCCCCGGCGGTAGGCGCACGGAGCGCCGTCACGGGGCGACGCCGAGCCCCTTCAGGCGCTTCGCGGCCGCCTCGCTCGGGCGCGCGGCGAGCGACGCCCGGTAGTGGGCGATCGCGTCGTCGCGCTTGGCCTCCGCCTCGTCGATGCGGCCGAGGTTGTAGAGGATCGCCCCCCGCGCCTTGGCGGAGGCCGCGTGGGCCAGGGCCTCCTCGCTCATCGCGCGCGCCGCGGGCAGGTCGCCGGCGCCGAAGAGCGCCCAGCCGAGCTCGCCGCGGACGCCGGGCGTGTCCGGCGCCCGGTCGTAGGCCGCCCGGAGGAGGCTCGCGGCGCGCTTCGGCGCGGCCGCGGCGACGGCGCGCGCCTCCTTGACGAGGGCCGCCACGTCGGGCTCGACGGCGCCCTCGTCGTCCGCGTAGGCGCCGTCCGCGTAGCGCCAGCGCCGGACGCCCTCGGCGGGCACGCAGCCGGGGTCGGCCTCGCAGGGATCGTCGGGCCCCTCGGGCTCCGCGCCGCACACGCGCTTCCAGCGCGCGACGATGGTCTTCGGGAAGCCCCCCTCGAGCGCGACGGTCGCCGAGAGGCCCGACGCCGGCGGGCACGGCGAGGTGTAGCTCGCCGTCGCCGTCGCGATGGTCGCGTACTCGACGAGCGCGCCGCCCTCGACGCCGAAGAACGCGACGGTCACGTCGTCGCCGCGCTCGCTGCCGCTCCCGCAGGAGCCGCCCCAGTGGGTCACGCGGAGCGCGTCGCGCTCTGGGGCGACGAGGTCGACGAGGGCGTAGTCGTAGGTCGGCGTGTCGTCGGCGACCTCGGTCAGGCACGGGCGCTCCGTCACGCCCCACGTGTGCTCGAGCGCGCCGATGCGACACCAGGTGCCGGGGGCGTCCGGGCGCGCGCGGAGGACCACCGCGCCGTCGGCGTAGCGCGCCTGCTCGAGGTCGCGCTCGTCGTCGTGGCAGGTCACGACCACGAGGGCGTCGTCGGCGTCGGCGTCGAAGCGCGCCCGCTGCACCGCGACGCGGCAGACGAAGACGTCGCGCCCCACCATGCCCTCCGCGGGCCTCGTGGTCTCCGCGAGCGCCGGCAGGCCGAGGGCGGCGAGGTCCGCCTCGTAGCGCGGGATCCGCGCCGACGCGACGGGGCTCTCGTACTCCTCGTCGGTCGCGAGGAAGCCCGTGGCGCCGAAGCGCTTCACGATCCCGTCGAGGTCGACCGTCACGACGCGATCGGCCGGGCAGGCGGCGGCGACCGAGGCGGGCGCGGGCTCCGGGGGCGCGGCGGGGGCCGTCGGCGCCGGAGGAGCGGGCGCAGGGGCCGCGGGTGGGGCGGTCGGCGCGGGCTCCTCCGTCTTCCCGCAGGCGGCCGTGAGAGTGAGGGCGAGGGCGAGTGAGAGCGCGAGGGCCAGCGCGCCTCGGCGAGGCCTGGCGTTCATGGGGGACCTCCGGCAGCGACGCCGATCATTCTACGCCGGCGGCGGCCACGGTCGACGTCCGCGCGCCGGCCACGCCGTCGCCCGGCCGCGTCGCCGGGAGCAGCAGATCCTCGAGGAAGAACGCCGAGAGCTCGGCGCGGCCTGCCACGCCGGCCTTCCGATAGACCGCGAGCGCCTGCTGCCGCACCGTGCGCTCGCTCGTGCCGCGCACCTCGGCTGCGTCCTTCAGCGCGAGCCCCTTCAAGAGGAGCATCGCCACGTCGCGCTCGGCGTCGGTGAGCTCCCAGCGCGCGAACTGCCGATCGAGCGCGGTCGCGAGCCCGTCGAGCGCCTCGCGTGCCTCGGCGCGCCAGTGGTCGGCCTGCGCCCGCCAGCGCTGCGTCTCGCCGCGGAGCGCCACGACCTGCGTCGACAGCTGCTGCGCGCGCGCGCGATCCATGCGCCAGAGGCGCCAGAAGTAGGCCATCCCGGCGATCGCCGCGATGAGGATCACGATCTCGAGGATGACGTGGGGCGCGGGCTGCCCGCCCATGTCGGCGACCACGTCCGCGGCCATCGCGATCGCGGTCAGCGCGAAGAAGATCACCGCGAAGCGCGACCCGGAGCGCCATCCGTCGGATGGCGCATAGGGCTCGTTTTCCGTCGTGTCTTCGGGGATGTCCGGAGGGTGCGTCATGTGTCGGATGGTCGGGGTGGGTCGAGTCGCCGCATGGTCCGCCCGCGTCTTCGGCGCGGGAGGGATGATGGCGTACCGGCAGGCATTTGGAAACGCGCTCGTGGCCACCATGGCGACGATCGCGGGCCTCGGGGCGAGCGTCGGCGCCGTGCGCGCCGCGGAGCCGCCCCCGATCGACGGCGTCCCCGCCCTCGTCTCAGCGATCGCGGAGGCCTTCGACCGCGGCCCCGGCCGCGCAGGCGCGGCGCGCGTCGCCGGCGAGGAGCGCGCGTCCGGGCGCGTGCCGGGCGATCTCCTCGGCGTCGAGATCGGGGCGCGCTGGGATCAGCCCGTCGCCGGCGCCGACGCCGTCTTCGAGGCCGCCCTCGACGCCGGGCTCGTCGTCCGCCTCGGCGCCGTCGCCGCCACCACGCGCCGCGCCCACCACGCCGCCGCGCTCGCCGCCGCCGCGCGCGCCGCGCCGCCGCCCGCTGGGCGTTCGCCCGCGACGCCATCGCCCGCTACGTGCGCTGGTGGAAGGCCGCCGCCTCCGCCGCCCACGTCGAGGAGCACAAGAAGGAGCTCGCGGCGCTCCTGGTGCCCATCCGGGCCGCCGTCGAACAGCGGCTCCTCGTGAAGATCGTCGCCGTCGACCTCGAGGTCGAGGTCGCCCGCGTCGAGGTCGAGCTCGAGCACGCCCGCCACGAGGTGATGGTCGCCCAGCGCGCCCTCGACACGCTCCTCGGCGACCGCGCCTACGTCGCCCCCGACGGCCACGCGCTCGAGCAGCCCGGCGCCTTCCGCGAGCCCGATCCCTGGCCCGCCGTCGCGACCCGCCTCGGCGCCCACCCGGACCTCGCGCTCGCCCGCGCCCGCGAGGCCGAGCAGCGCGCGCTCGCCGCGGCCGCCGAGGCGGGCGACCCCGCGACCCTCGTCGTCGGCGTCGGCGCGCGGCAGGAGGGCACGGACGGCGCCACCTTCGCAGGCGCCGCGCTGCGCCTCACGGTGCCGTTCGGCAACGCCAGCGCCCCCCTCGCCGAGCAGCACCGCGCCGAGGCCGAGGCCGCGGCCGTCGAGCGCGCCTACGCCGAGCAGCTCCTCGCGGGCGAGCTCGCGGAGATGACCGCGCGCTACGACGCGGCGCGGAGCCACCTCGAGCTCGTCGACACGCGCCTCATCGGCGCCCTCCAGGAGCGCGTCGACCTCGTCGCGAAGGCACTCCTCGAGGGGCGCGCGCGCCTCGACGAGCTCGTCCGCGCCGAGCGCGACCTCCTCGAGGCCCACCACGAGCGCGTGCAAGCCGCCGCCGACCTCCTCTCCCAGCACGCCGAGGCCATGGCGCTCAGCGACCTCCTCGGCCCGTCCCCCTCCGGAGCCCCCGAATGAACGTCAAGAGAGCCCCCGCGGCGCGCCTCTCCGGCGCCGCGCTCCTGGTCCTGTCCCTGGCCTCGGCCCTGGCCGCCGGCGCCTGCGGCAGCGAGCCACCCGCGAGCGCGGCCGACGCCCACCCGGCCGATCTGAGCGCGCGCGTCACCTTCGCGCCGGTCGGCGAGGCCGTCGACGAGACCGTCGCCACCTTGCTCGGCGAGGTCGTCCTGCCCGCGGGCGCCGTACAGCGCTTCGGCCCGCCCGTCCACGGCCGCGTCTCGCGCCTCCTCGTCGCCGTCGGCGACACGGTGGCCGAGGGCGCGCCGCTCGCCGAGCTCACGAGCCTCGAGGTCGGCGATCTCGAGGCGCAGGCCCGCGAGCTCGAGGCCGTCCTCCGCTCGCGCTCGCGCCTCCTCGCGCAGCGCCGCCCCCACGTCGCCGAGGGGCTCGCCCCCGTCACCGAGGTGCAGGAGCAGGAGGCCGCGGTCGCCGAGGCCCGCGCCCGCCTCGCCGCCGTGAAGGCCCAGCTCGACGCGCGCCGCGCGCTCGGCGCCGGGGAGGCCGCCGGCTTCGTCTGGGCGTCGCCGGTCGCGGGCGTCGTGAACGAGGTTCACTGCGCCGTCGGCGCGACGGTCGGCCCCGAGACGACGTGCTTCGCGGTCCTCGACACCGCGCGCGCCGAGCTCCGGGTGCGCGTCCCGGAGCGCGTCCTCGGGCGCCTCGAGGGCGTCGAGCCGCGCGTCCGCTTCATCCCCGCCTCGGCCGGCGGCCACGACGGCGCCGCGCACGACCTCCGCCTCGCCCGTAAGGACGCCACCATCGCGTCCCCGAGCCGCACGCGCGCGTTCTGGTTCGTCCCGGGGGACGGCGCGCCCGCCGGCGGCTGGTTCGTCCCGGGCGCGACGGGCCGCGCGGCGCTCGTGGTGCGCCCGACGACGCCGCTCCTGCGCGTCCCGAGCGCGGCGGTCACGGGCTACGACGGCGGCGAGGCCGTCTTCGTGAAGGAGGCGGGCGACACCGAGCGGCCGGGGCACCCCGTCGCCGTCACCGTGGTCGGCCGCGACGGCGACGGGCTCCTCGTCCACGGCGAGGGCCTCACCGCGGGCGCCGAGGTCGCCGTGAGCGGCGTCTTCCTCCTGAAGAGCGTCTGGACCCTCGGCGACGGGGACTACGAGGCGGGAGGGCACTCACATTGAACCTCGTCCACTGGCTCATCGGGGCCTCGGTCCGGAACCGGCTCTTCGTCATCATCGGGGTCGTGGTCTTCGTCGGCGCGGGCGTCGCCTCGCTCGGCTCGATGACCTTCGACGCCTTCCCGGACCTCACCAACGTGCAGGTGCAGGTGCTCACGGCGTCGCCGGGGATCTCGGCGACCGAGGTCGAGCAGCTCGTCACGGTGCCCCTCGAGCGCAGCCTCGGCGGCGTCCCCGGGCTCGTGCAGCTCCGCAGCCTGTCGCGCACCGGGATCTCCGCGGTGACGGCCGTCTTCGAGGACGGCACCGACCGCTGGCTCGCCCGGCAGCTCGTGAAGGAGCGCGTCGACCTCGCGCGCGACGACATCCCGGCCGAGGCGGGCGTTCCCGAGATCGCCCCGCCGACGACCGGCCTCGGCGAGGTCTACCAGCTCACCGTGAGCTCGCCCGACCTCCCGCTGCCGGCGCTCTACCGCGTCTTCCAGCGCGACATCGCGCCGCGGCTCCGCACCGTGCCGGGCGTCGTGGAGGTGAACGCGTGGGGCGGCGGCGCCCCCGAGCTCCACGTGCGCGTCGACCCCTTCGCGCTCGCGGCCCGCGGCCTGTCCCTCGCCGAGCTCGAGGCGCGCGTCGCGGCGGCCCTCGGGCGGCGCGCTGGCGGCGCGGTCGTGGGCGTCGGCGAGCAGGATCTCGTGATGGCCGCCGCGAACCCGACCACGCCCGAGGCCCTCGCGGCCGTCGTCGTGAGGCCCAGCGGCGACGACGGCGGCGCCCCCGTCCTCCTCGGCGACGTCGCGCGCGTCGTCGAGGGCGGCGCGCTCACGGTCGGCCTCGGCTCCGCCGACGGGCGCGGCGAGGCGCTCTTCGTCGTGGTGCAGCTCCTCGCCGACGCCGACGCGCGCTCGGTCGTCGCGGGCGTCAAGGAGCGCCTCGAGGAGGTGCGCGCCTCGCTCCCCGCGAGCGTCACGCTCGCGCCGATCTACGATCGCGAGAAGCTCGTCGGGAGCACGCTCGAGACCGTCGCCCACTCCCTCATCGAGGGCGGCGTGCTCGTCATCGTCGTGCTGCTCCTCCTCCTCGGCGACCTCCGCGCCGGCGTGCTCGTGGCCTCGGTGATCCCGCTCTCGATGCTCGGCGCCTTCGTCGGGCTCAACCTCATGGGGCTCTCGGGCAACCTGATGTCGCTCGGCGCCATCGACTTTGGGCTCATCGTCGACGGGACCATCGTCGTCACCGAGAGCATCGTCGCGCTCACGCTCGCCTCGGGCGGCGCGTTCGGCGAGGCGGCCGCCGAGCGGGCGCGCAACGTCGCGAAGCCCGTGATCTTCGCGGTCGGGATCCTCATCCTCGTCTACGTCCCGATCCTCCTCATGTGGGGCACCGAGGGGAAGCTCTTCCGCCCGATGGCGCTCACCGTGCTCTTCGCGCTCGGGACGGCGCTCGTGCTCACCTTCACCTACGTCCCGGCGGTCGCGTCGCTCGTGGTGAAGCCGCGCGGCGAGCACCAGACGGCCCTCATCCGTGGCCTGCAGCGGCTCTACGATCCCGTGCTGCGCGGGGCCGTCGCGCGCCCGGTCCTCGCGGCCGGCGGCGCGCTCGCGGTCGTCGCGGTGAGCGTTGTCCTCGGCGGTGGTCTCGGCGTGGAGTTCATCCCGCGGCTCGAGGAGGGGGATCTCGTCATCCAGAGCGAGCGCCTGCCGTCGCTCTCGCCCGACCTCGCGCTCCGCGAGGCGACGCGCATCGAGCGCCTCGTGCGCGACGTGCCGGAGGTCGTGCGGATCGCGAGCCGCACGGGATCGCCGGCGGTCGCGACCGATCCGATGGGGCTCGAGCAGGCCGACATCCTCGTCGAGCTCGCGCCGCACGACGCCTGGCGCCCCGGGCTCACGCGCGAGGCCCTCGTCGACGAGCTCGCCGCGCGCCTCGCCGAGGAGGCGCCGGGCGCGCTCTTCTCCTTCACGCAGCCCATCGAGATGCGCTTCAACGAGCTCCTCGAGGGGATCACGGCCGACGTGGGCGTGCAGATCTTCGGCCCCGACCTCGACGAGCTCATCCGCCTCGGGCAGGCGATGGCCGCCATCCTCGAGCGCGTGCCGGGC
This sequence comes from Deltaproteobacteria bacterium, assembly GCA_020632715.1. GTDB lineage: Bacteria > Myxococcota_A > UBA9042 > PHBI01 > PHBI01 > JACKFA01. The sequence continues at coordinate 1,200,705 of JACKFA010000001.1, read as the reverse complement.
GCGGCGGACGTGTCCGCGCCGCAGGTCGAGGGGGTGCCGCGCTGGGACATCGAGGTCGACGAGGAGAGGCTCGCCGGCTTCGGGATCCCGGCCGCCGACGTGCTCGACGTGGTCGCGGGCGTGCAGCGCGGCACGGTCGTGGGCGCCGTCACGCGGGGGCAGTTCCGCGACGACGTCGTCGTGAAGCTCGACCTCCCGCCGGACCTGGCGCTCGCGGACGTGCCGATGGCGCTCCCCGACGGGAGCCCGATCACGCTCGCGGACGTCGCGCGGGTCGAGCGCGGCTCGGGGCCCGCGAAGGTGAGCCGCGAGGCGGGGAGCCGGCGCGTGGTCGTCACGGCGAACGTGCGCGGGCGCGACGTCGGCGGCTTCGTCGCCGAGGCGCGGCGGGAGCTCGCGGCGGTCGACCTGCCGAACGGCTACTGGACCGACTGGAGCGGCAAGAGCGAGCAGCTCGCGGCGGCGTCGTCGCGCATGATGCTGCTCGTGCCGGCCGTGCTCTTCGTGGTGCTCGGCCTCCTCTACCTCGTGTTCGGCAGCTTCCGCGCGGCGCTGCTCATCTTCCTGAACGTGCCGGTCGCCGTGTCGGGCGGGGTCGTCTTCCTCTGGGCGCGGGATCTGCCGGTGTCGATGAGCGCGGTCGTCGGCTTCGTCGCGCTCTTCGGCGTGGCGGTCATGAACGGCATCGTGCTCGTGTCGCGGATGGCTGAGCGCGCGGAGGGGGAGGGGGCCGTCGCCGCGGCGCTCGCCGGGGCGCGGGAGCGCTTCCGGCCCGTGCTGATGACGGCCGCCGTGGCGGGGATCGGGTTTCTGCCGATGGCCATCGCGACGGGCGTCGGCGCCGAGGTGCAGCGCCCGCTCGCGACCGTGGTCATCGGCGGGCTCGTGACGGCGACGGCGCTGACGCTCGTGGTGCTGCCGAGCCTGTACGCGCGCGTCTTCCGGGGGCGGCGCGGGGCCGCGACCTCGTAGCGGCCTCGATCGTCGCGCCCCCGGGCTACAGGTCGCCCTTGTAGAGCTCGGTCTCCTTGCCGCGCGAGAGCTCGAGCTCGGCGCCGCCGCCCGTGCCCTTGCCGTCGTTGTAGTCCGCGGAGAGGCCGAGCATCTTCTCGTCGACCGAGAGCTTCACGGCGAGCTCTCCCGTGGTCGTCATGTTCGCCTCGAGGTACTTCGCGACCTTCCCCCAGACGCCCGCGGCCGTGACGCTCTCGGGCTTCGCGAAGTAGCTGTCGAGCTCGCCCACGAGCTTCTGGAGGTCGCCCGCGGCGATGGTCGTCTTCGCCTCCACGGCGACCGTGCCCTGCTGCCCCTCGCGCGTGACCTCGTCGAGGCGCTTCCGCGCCGCCGCCCCCGCCTTCCCGGGCAGGAGGTGCGCCACGCCCGCGAACGACGCGAGGCTGAACGACGCGCCGATCGTCGTCTCGAGGCTCGCGCTGAGCGCGTCCGAGTGCAGGTTGTAGCTCATGCCGAGCGTCGCCCCGCCGCTCGCCCCGATGCTCGCGTTGAAGATCGGCATCGACGCTGCCGCGACCGCGATCCCCGCCTTCCCGGAGATGGTCTGGAAGAGGGTGGCGGCGATGACGTCGTCCATCTCGGGCTTCTTGCCGCCCTCGCCCTCGCCCGCGGCCGCGCCCTCCTTCCCGGCGGCCCCCTCCTTCGCCTTCTCGGCGCTCTTCCGGGCCTCCTTCTTGAACTCGATGGCGACCCCGCTCTCGGCGGCCGCCGCGAGCTGCACGGTCGCCGCCTCGCCCGCCTTCAGGTCGAGGTTGGCGCCGGCGACGTCGGAGAGCGCGAACTTCGCGGAGGTCAGCTTGTCCGCGAAGGCGTTGGCCGACACGCCGCTCGCGAGGCCGCTGAACGGCGCCGGCAGCGACGCCGCGAGCCCCTGGCCGGCGAGGAAGGAGGTGAGCCCGCCGAGGCCGTCGCAGGTCGTCTTGTCGGCGGTCGCGTCGAACGTGTAGGTGAGCGTGACCGTGCCCTTCTTGCCGGCCGACGCCCCGGCGGACGCCGTGACCGGCTTCTCCGGCTCGGGTGCTGCGCCCTCCTTCGCGGGCGGCGCCCCGCCGTGGCCCTCCTTCGCGGGCGGCGCGGCCTTCGCGCCCTCGCCGCCGCCACCCTCGGCCGCCTTCTCCCCCTTCCCGAAGGGGATCGCCGGGATCGGGCCGGGCGCCGAGCCGTTGAGGCCCATGATGGCGCGCGCCTTGGCCGGGAGCGTGCCGGAGATCCCGATGCCGCCGCCCTTCTCCTCGGGCCCCTTCTCGCCCCAGGCGCCGCCCTTCTTCTCCATCGCCGCCTTGATGAGCGCCGTCGCCTCGCCCGAGATCGTCACCGTGTAGTTCTTCGCGGTGCGCGAGACCTTCACGCCGTAGCCCGCGGCGACGTTCACCGGGACCCCCTCGATGACGAGGCCGAGGTTCCCCTTGCCCGCGAGGTTCGCGAAGCCCGAGTTGCCCTCGCCGCCGTCGGGCTTCGGGATGAACTGCTCGACGCAGGGGCCGATGGCCTTGCCGGTCGCGGCGCAGACGGCGCCCTTGTTCTCGTCGATGACCTGCTGGCCGGCCTTCGCGAGCTTCCCGAGCTTGTCGCCCGCCGACTTGCCGACGAGCCCCTTCGCCGCGGACGCGATCTTCATCGCGCCGCCCGCCGTGCGCTGCGCCTCGGCCTTCGCGGCCGAGCCGACGAGCGACGCCGCCTTCTTCACGTTGTTCCAGCTGGTCGCGGCGGTCTTCGCGGCGACGTCGAGGACCAGCTTCCCGGCCGCCTTGAAGTCCTCCTTGTGCTTGACGATGAAGGAGCCCGTGGCCTCCCCGATCTTGTTCGCGGCGAGCACCGGCGCCGCCAACAGCGCCGCGTGGCCCCCGACCCAGGCCTTCGTCGAGGCCGGGAGGAGGTTCCAGAACTTGCCCGCGAGGCTCCTGGCCTTGTTGGCCGCCCCGACGACCCCCTTCTTCACCACGCCCACCCCGGTCGAGATCGCCTTCTTCGCGCCGGCCTTGGCGTCGTCGAGCGTCTGCGACGCGCTCGAGGACAGCGTCTGCCACTTCTTCGAGAGCCCCTGCTTCGCGTCGTCGAACATCTTCTTCGTGGCCGTCGCGGCGTCGGCGACCTGGGTGCGGATCCCCTCGGTGCTCGCGACGACGCCGTCCTTCACCCACGCTGCGAGGTCGCCCATCTTCTTCTTGACGGCGCTCGCGGCGTCCTTGACCCCGGCGCCGACGGAGGCGACGAAGCTCACGAGCGACGCCAGCCCCTTCCTGAGCGGGCCGGGCTTCCCGAGGACCGCGTCCCCGACCTTCGAGACCTGCGCCATGATCTGCTTCTCGGAGCAGTCCCAGCCGGCCTCGGTCTTGTGCGCGTCCTTCGCGGCGGTCTTCGCCTCGCCGACCTTCGCGCCGGCCTCCTGAGCGGCCGCCGCGGGATCCGGACCGGGCGGCTTCAGCTGCGCCGCGGGCGCCTCCTGCGGCGCCTGCGCCGGCAGCTCCGGCATCGCCATGACCTCGGGAGCAGGCGCGGGCGCCTCCGGCGTCGGCGCCGCCTCGGGAGCGGGCGCCGGCCCCGCCTCGCTCGCCGGCCCCGGCCCGGCCTCGGACGTCGGCGCCGCCGCCGCCGTCGGCGCGGGCGGCGCGGCCGGCACCGGCGCGGGCGCGGGCGCCGGGGCCTCCCCTTCGCGCGGACGCCGGCGCGGGCCCGCTCTCCGCCGTCTGCGCGGTCGGCCCCAGGTCGATGACGCCCGTCGCGACGCCGGCCGAGGCGCCGGCGACGTCCACGCCGCCCGCCGCCGCCACGCCGGGGTCGAGCGCGTCGTCCGCGGCGGCCTTCTGCTGCTCGATGGCGCTCGTCTGGGCGGTCGCCCGGGCGCCGGCGGCCTTCACCTCGGCCTTCCCGGCCTCGGCGTTGGCCGCGCCCTCGGCGGCGAGTCCCGCGGACGTGGCGTTCGCCTCGCCCTTCGCGCCCTCGAGCCCCGCCTTCGCCTGGGACACGAGCCCGGTGGCCTTCGCCTTCGCGGTGCTGGCCGCGCTCTGGGCGGCGCTCTTGATCTTGCCGGGCGCCGCCGCGACCTGCTGCTGGCCGCTCCGGAAGACGTTCAGGATCCAGTCGGGGACGACGTCGTCGAGGAGATCACGCTGGACGTTCGGCTGGACCCCGCCGCCCGCGCGCTGCTGGACGACGTGGGTCGCCTCGTGCGCCATGAGGCCGACGTCGCCCGCGCTCTGCCCGCCGCCGAGCCAGATGTGCTCGCCGTGCGTGAACGCCTTCGCCTGGACGGCCGCCGCGTCGCGCTGGGCCGCGGGCCCGGCGTGGACCCGCACGCCGCCGAGATCGGCGCCGACGGCGGGCTCGACCCGCGCGCGGACGGCGTCGGAGAGCGGCGCGCCGGCGTCCGGGACCGGGAGCCCGCTCACCGACGACACAGGCGCCGCCCCGCTCGTCGCCGGCTTCCGCTGGAGGACCCCGGCGAGCGCGCCGCCGCCGGCCGCCGGCCCGGCCTTCTTGCCGCAGGACGCGCACTCGGCGCCGGCCCCCTTGTCGACCATCGGGCTCCCGCAGCCCTCGCACGTGGCCTCGGCGGCCTTCTCGCCGCCGGCGCCGTGGTCGTGCTCGTGGTCGTGCCCGAGGTCGTGCCCGCCCGCGCCGTGCTCCTCCCCGAGCGCCGGCTCCGGGGCCTTCAGCGCGACCGCGGCGACCGCGTCGGCCTCGCGCTCCATGGCGTCGTCCGGCGCGCCGACCGCGATCTCGCCGGCGTCGGCGGCCTTCCCGACCGCGCTCTCCTCGCCCAGCGCCCCGCCGGCCCCGCCCGCGCCCTCGAGGCCGAGCGCGGCCGCGGCCCCGCCTGCGCCCTGCCAGGCCGGGGCCCCATGGGACGGCCCGCCGCCGGCCTCCTCGTGGGCCGGCCCCGCCTCCTCGAGCCCCGGCGCGAGCGCCGCCGCCTGCGCGTCGAAGCCCTCGAGCGCGTGAGCGCGCCGCGGCGCGACGCCTCGGGCGCGCGGTCGCGCGCTTTCCGCTGGAGGAGGGGGGCCGAGGGCGACGAGGGCCGGATGTCGAGCATGCGAACGCGCGCCTTTCCGCCATCGTGGGCGGAGGATCGGGTGAGGGGAGACGCCGGCGGAGCGCCGCGCGCGCACGCGGGCCACTGCGCGCTCGCGCGGCGCCGACCGCCGCCCCCACGAGCCGAGCATCCGGGTCCGCGAGACGGGGTGTCAAAACGGCGCGCGCGAATACCTCAAATGGGGGAATCGTCGCGGCGCCGCGCTCCGGGCGGCCGTGAGCGAGAGGCGCCGAGAGCTCGTCCGCCGGAACCTTGCCACGACGCGCGGGGTGTGGTCGGACATGGGCCGACCCCGACAGTGAGGCGAGCGGGTGGATCCCGGGCTCGACAGCCGCATCGATCACGTCCTCGACACGGCCACGGACCACGCGGCCGTCGTGCGGGAGCTCCTCGCCCTCGTGACCGAGGTCGTCCCGGCGATCGGCGCCTACCACTACCGCTACGAGCGCGACGGCCTCCGCGGCGTCCGCGGGAGCCTCGATCCGCTCCTCGGCGACGTCCGCTTCGGCCTCGTCGCGCAGCCGGCGAGCGACCCCTGCCACCTCGCCGCGACGCGCCTCGCCCCGCGGCCGCGCGTCATCCACGCGACGCGCCTCCTCCCGCGCCGCGCCTTCGAGCGGAGCGCCGCCTACGCCGAGTTCTACCGCGACCACGACATGGACCACATCGCGTGCCTCTGGCTCACCGGCCGCGCGCACGGGGAGGTCGGCTTCTCCGGCGTCGTCTTGCCGCGCGCCGCCGCCGACGGGGACTTCCGCCCCGACGAGCTCGCGGTGCTCGCGCACGTGCTCCCGACGCTCGTCGCGGCGACCCACGCGGACGCCGAGGCCGCCCCGGAGCACCTCGCCGGGCCCGACCCCGGCGACGGCGCCGCGCGCGTCGCGTTCGACGGCGACGGGCGCGTCACGCGCCTCGACGAGGCCGCCGCCGAGCAGCTCTTCCGCGCGGGGGTCGATCCGACCGAGCTCGTCGCGATGGTGCTCGAGCGGCTCCAGAGCTCGCCGCTCTGGTCGGACGCGACGCCGGCCCTGCGCGCGCGGAGCCTCGTGTGGTCGCGGCGGCACCTCCTGCTCCCGCACCCGACGCGGCGCGACACCCTCGAGGTGCGCGTGGTGCTCACCCCCGGCGAGCCCGGCGGCGCCGTCGTCCTCGAGCCCCCGGGGGCCTCGGTGACCGCGCGCGCGCTCGTCGAGCGCGGCCTCACGAGCGCCGAGATCTGCGTCCTGCAGGCGCTCGCCGACGGCCTCGACACGGCGCAGATCGGCGAGGCGATGTTCATCTCGCAGGAGACGGTGCGGACGCACATCAAGCACCTGCTCCGGAAGCTCGGCGTGTCGTCGCGCGTGCAGGCGGCGCTCCTCATGCAGCAGCTCCGCTTCGACGAGGCGCCCCCGCGCTGGCGCTGAGGGCGGCGCGAGGCCCATCCCCGGCCGATCTCGGGCAGCCCGCACGAATTTCCTCGGGATTCGGGGTTGTGCGAATAGGTCGAACGCCCTAGCCTCGAAGCGTATCCTCCGACAGATGGTCCGGGCATTGCGGAGCCCGGACGCCCCATCGAGACCGGCGGCTCCGACTCGCCCTCCCATCGATCCTGCACGCCGAGGCACCCATGCGCGCGCTCGCGAAGCTCTCCCTCGCCCTCGGGGTGACGGGGCTCCTGCTCCTCACCCTCGCCGGCACGGCCGCCGCCCAGACCGACCTCGTGCTCGACGTCCCGGACGTGCTCGCGCCCAACGTGCAGTTCAACGTCAACGCCGCGTACAGCCTCAACGGCGGCACCTACGACGACGTCGTCGTGACGCTCGAGCTCCCGGCGCACGTGACCATCATCACGACCACCCTCGAGGCCGACACGTTCCCCGAGCAGGCCTGCGCCGCCAACGCGACGACCGGTGGCACCACCTGCACCTTCGGGAACCCCGCCCTCGACGCGGGTGGCGGCCTCGCGGGCACCATCACCGTCCTCGCGCGCCTCGACCGCTACGCCTGGCCCGACGGCACGCTCGCCGACTTCAGCGGCACGCTCACGAGCCCGCTCTACACGACCCCCATCGGCGAGACCTCCGCGGTCGCGGTCGGCCCCGTGGAGGACGGCATCATCGTCCAGAGCTCGGCGATCGTGGCCTTCCAGAACGCCACGAACGGCGGCGGCGCGTCGAACAACCTCTTCGTGACGAACCCGGAGACCGGCGAGACCGGCTACCTCTACCTGCAGCAGCTCCGCGCGCGGAACACCGGCACGGCGCGCGTCGAGCCCGGCTCGTACATGACGGTCCACCTGCCCGCCGACGTCGTCTTCGTCGAGGCCTACAGCAACAACGCGACCTACACCTTCGAGCAGACGCAGACGCCGTGGGTCTCGAAGGGCGGCGACATCGTGATGCACGTGCCGCACGCGCTCGGCTCGCCCGGCGCCACGTCCACGGCCTACACGAGCTACTTCTACCTCCGCCTCTTCGTCCCGTGCGCCGAGATCCCGGTCGACACGACCGCCGCGGGCTATCGCACCGGCGCCGAGTTCGACGCCGTCGAGGTCACCGCGACCGACACCGTCCCCCACCACGCCGGGCTCACGACGACCATCGCCCCGCCCGCCAACACGACGGGCGACGCGTGCGGCACCGGCGGGAGCTTCAACAAGAGCGACGGCGGCGCGCAGGGCGAGGAGACGTCGCCCACGTGGACCGTCTCGGCCGCGCCCGCGAAGGGGGCCTTCCCCTACACCGACGTGCTCGTGCAGGACCGGCTCCCCGAGGGGACCACGCTCCACCCGACCGTGACGGGGGTCTCGCCCTCCGACTTCGTCGTCTACTCCTGCTACCTCCCGGACCAGGTGGGCGATCTCACCGTGGCGGAGCTGCTCGGCTACGAGGCCGCGGGCGACTGCGTCATGGGGCGCCGGGCCGACGCGACGCACATCCTCTGGTACGCGGCGCAGTGGGGCGACTCGAGCGGGATCCAGAACTTCAGCGCGACCTTCTACACGACCGTGCCGCTCGGCTTCATCCCCGAGGGGGAGCCCGAGCCCTACATCATCACGAACACCGCGGTCCTCACGGGCGAGGCGCCGTTCCCCATCGCGGGCACGACGGCCGTGCGCTTCGAGGACACCGAGACCCACCCGATCTACTCGACCAGCCGGCCGTCGATGTCGGCCATCGCCGCGAGCGGCTACCTCACCTCGCCGCAGCTCCTCCAGCCCGGCGAGAGCGGGGTCGTGAGCTTCGGCCTCCAGCGCAGCACCTCCTACACGCGCCCGCTGAACCCGACGGCGATCCTCGACATCCCGCCGGGCGTCACCATCGACAGCTACGACACGATCTTCGTGAGCTCGGGCGCCTGCACGACGCCGACGACGTACACGGAGCCCGTCCTCGGCTCGAACCCGATGGTGTGGACCTTCGGCTCGGCGGATGACCCCTACCGCCTCGAGAACGTGTCGAACGGCTGCATCCGCCTGCGCCTGCACTTCACCGTCAGCGAGTCCTACGGCTTCTCGAGCAACGCGAAGGTCACCTTCACCGCGCACCAGGACGCCGAGAACCGCCTCGCGACCTACTACCCGCAGGCGAACCGCCAGTTCACGATCAAGGTGCCGTCCGAGATGCGCGTGAGCGTGGAGCCGGGCTGCTACGAGGACCGCTACCCGCGCTTCGTCATCACCGCCGCGAACACCGGCGGCGAGGACCTCGCCGACATCGTCGTCCGCGCGGCCATCCCCGGCACGGCGGACGGCGTCTCGACGGCGGAGTCCGAGTTCGCCGGCCTCGGCTTCCACCCGGACGAGGCGACCTTCTACTACGACGTCGGCGGCGCGCTCTCGACCACGCCGCCCGCCGATCTCGCCGACGTGGACGCGGTCGAGATGCACCTCGCCGCCCTCCCGGCGGGCGCGGATCCCGTGCAGTTCGAGGTGCTCCTGACCACCGCGAGCGCCCCCGGCACGACGCTCCACGCGCGCGCCGTCATGAGCGAGGCGTCGCTCCCGCCCGCGGACACCGCGTTCACGCAGGCGGTCGGCGTGTGCCCGGGCACGGTCGACGTGACGAAGTTCTTCGACGTGGACGCCGACGGCGTGCAGGGCGCCGGCGAGATCACGCTCTCCGGCTGGACCTTCGACGTGCTCGACAGCGACGGCGCGCGCGTCCGCAGCGTGACCACCGGGAGCGACGGCACCGTGCGGGTGCTCCTGAACCCGGGCGACTACACGTTCGTCGAGGCGATCCCCACCGACACCCAGGGCACCTGGGCGGCCACGACGGCCGGCGGCGCGTCGCAGACGCTCACGGTCGTCGACCTCGGCGAGCACGCGCTCCTCTTCGGCAACACCTGCACCTGCCCCGACGACGCCGACGGGGATCCGTGCACGACGCTCGCCTGTCAGCCCGACGGGAGCTGCCTCAGCGTCGGCACCGCCGCGGGCACGCCCTGCGACGACGAGAGCGACTGCACGGAGGGCGATCAGTGCGACGGGAACGCGGTCTGCGTCGGGACGCCCATCGCCTGCGACGACGGCAACGAGTGCACCGCCGACACCTGCGACGTGGACCTCGGCTGCCAGCACGCCCCGCTCGACGCCGTCGCGTGCAGCGTCGACGCCTGCTCGACCGGCGACACCTGCAGCGCGGGCGTGTGCGAGCGCGGCGACGCCGTCGACTGCGACGACGGCAACGACTGCACCGCCGACAGCTGCGACCCGGTCGACGGCTGCGTGCACGCGCCGACGAACGAGGGCGGGGGCTGTGAGGACGGGCTCTTCTGCACGGTCGGCGACACCTGCCAGGCCGGCGCCTGCGTCGCGGGCGGGGCGCGCGACTGCGCGGCGGGCGGCGCCCCCGAGTGCGTCGTGGCCTCGTGCGACGAGGAGCTCGGCGCGTGCGCGGTCCTCGCGGTGAACGAGGGCGGCGGCTGCGACGACGCCGACCCGTGCACGGTCGACACGACCTGCCACGAGGGGGCGTGCGAGGGCGCCGCGGCGAGCTGCGACGATCAGAACGAGTGCACCGACGACGCCTGCGTCCCCGGGGTCGGCTGCACGAACACGCCGGCCGACGGCGCGACCTGCAGCGACGGGAACGACTGCACGCTCGGGGACACCTGCCTCGGCGGCGCGTGCCAGGCCGGCACGGACAACACCTGCGACGACGGCAACCCGTGCACGACCGACGGCTGCGGCGCGGACGGGAGCTGCGTGTACGAGCCGGTCGACGACGGCACGACGTGCGACGACGAGGACGCCTGCACGGGCTTCGGCTCGGCGCCCGACGCGTGCGTCGCCGGGGTGTGCACGGGCGGCGGGGACGTCGCGTGCTCGGACGGCGAGGACTGCACGACCGACGCCTGCGACCCCGACGTGGGCTGCGTCTTCACGCCGCGGGAGGGGGACTGCGAGGACGGGAGCCTCTGCACGGTGGGCGACACCTGCGGGAGCGGGCTCTGCCAGCCGGGGGCGGCGCTCGACTGCGACGACGACAACGCCTGCACCGACGAGGTCTGCGTGCCGGCGACGGGCTGCGTCACGACGAACCGCGACGGCGGGACGTGCGACGACGGCGACGCCTGCACGGACGGCGACACCTGCGCGGACGGCGTGTGCGCGCCGGGGGCGGCGGTCGTCTGCGACGACGACGAGGGCTGCACGGCGGACGCCTGCGACCCCGACACGGGCTGCGTGTACACGCCGATCGGCGGGGACGAGCCTTGCGAGGACGGCGAGATCTGCACGGTCGGCGACGTGTGCGCGGGCGGCGTGTGCGTGCCCGGCGCGGTCGACGCCTGCGACGACGAGGACGCCTGCACGGTCGACAGCTGCGTCGCGGGCGTCGGCTGCGCGCACGAGCCGCTCGGCGCGGAGGCGCGCGCGACGGCGTACGTGTTCGTGCGGAACGACGGGCTCGGGATCGTCGCGCTGACGGCGGCGGATCCGGCGCCGCCCGAGACGCTGCCCGACGGCTACTACGTGCGCTACACGGTGCGCTACGTGCCGGCGGACGCGGGCGACCCGCTCGCGACGCTCCCGGGGCCGGGGGCGCCGGCGTCGGCGCTCGACGAGCTCCCGGCGGGGGCGTGCGCCGGCTACGAGGCGGCGCTCATCCTGATCGACCGCCCGGTCGCCTGCGACCCAGGCGGGGCCAACACCTTCTCGATGGCGCCGCTCGACGTGAGCTGGAACCTCTTCGCGTGCGGCGACGTGGACGGCTTCACCGACGCGCGCGGCGTGGTCGGGGTCGCCGGGAACCTCTTCGTCGAGCGGTGGGGGCAGCCGGCGTCGCTCACGGTCGGCGAGCACGTCGAGCCGGCGGCGCCGGGCGAGACCGTGTACGACGTGTGGGATCTGCAGGGGCGGCAGGGCCGGAAGGGCTCCGACTACCACGTGCAGAACGCGGGGGAGCCGCTCGACGTGCTCTACGTGGGGGCGGCCGTCGAGGCGATCGACGGCAACGTCTTCGGCTCGGTCGTGACCGTGCTCGATCCGGCGCTCGCGCTCGCGGGGGTCGGCGGGAACCTGACGTACCTCGAGGGGGGCGCCCCCCGCGCGGGGAACCCGCTCTCCTTCGCGGCGACGTGCCAGCGTTTCCGGACGCTGAGCCAGTATTTCGCGGGGATCACGGCGCCGGCGCCGGTCGAGGCGATCGTGCACAGCTGGGGCGGGATCGACTTCCCGCCGCCGCCGGCCGGGAGCGTCGCGTGCCCGGTGGGCGCGGGCGACCCCGATCCGCTCGTGATCTACGAGGTGGACCTCGCCGCGATGGTCACGAGCTACGGGCCGTTCGTGAACCAGCAGACGCTGCCGGTGCCGCGCTGCGGGCGGGCGGTGACGCTCGCGGACGGGAGCGTCATCCAGGCGCCGTCGACGACGCTGCTCGTGAACTGGGTGAACGCGGCGGGGCGCGCGACGCCGGGGGCGGTGGCGCTCCGCGGGACGAACCTCATCAACAAGTTCCCGTACTGGAAGACGCTCTGGAACTTCCCGGACACGACCGAGCTCCTGCTCGAGGGGGTGGCCGCGGAGGCGAGCATCCTCGCGCCGTTCGCGGCGGTGACCCTCCAGAACATGGACCAGTTCGGCTTCGTCGTGGCCGGCGATCTCACGGAGGTCGGCGCGGTCGGGCTCCGCGTGCCCGGCTACCACGCGGTCATCAACGTCGAGGCGACGTGCGACTACGACGAGCCCGCCGGGGCGACGACGCTGCCGAGCGACGGCGCGACCCCCGACGAGGTGTACCCATGAGCCGCGCCGTGACGGAGCGCGCGGCTGGAGAGGAGCGGATGATGCAGTCGGTGACGAGCTTCTGGAGGCGAGGCGCGGCGGTGGCCGCGGTGCTCGGGGCCGTGGCGCTCGCGGCCGGCGCGTGTCAGGGCGGGGCCGACGTGCCGGCGCCGGTCGGCGGGGGCCCGGTCGATCCCGTGACCCCGACGGAGCCTGTGACGCCGACGGAGCCTGTGACGCCGACGGAGCCGACGACCCCGACGGAGCCGACTGAGCCGACGACGCCGACCGAGCCCGCGCCGAGCGCGGAGGCGAGGGCCTCCCACGCGCTCGTGCGGCAGGTCCTGACCGCCTGGGCGGCCGAGGATCTGCGCACGATCCTCGCGCTCTCGTCGCGGGACGCCGAGGACCACGTCGAGGACCTCGTCGGCGACGCCGAGGCGCGCGCGTTCTACTTCGGCGCGACGGGGCTCCGGGCGCGCGCGGTGGCGGCGTGGCGGGCGGCGGGCGAGGCGCTCGGCGACGTCAGGGCGACCGGGGTGCCGGGCGGCGACGGGCTCGCGCGGCGCTGGGTCGAGGTGGTGCCGCTCGACGGGCAGGTCGTGGTGGCGGACCTCCTCTGGGAGGTGGACCGCTGGATCTTCGTGAACCTCATCGCGGTCGACCGGGCGCGGCTCGACGCGTTCGGCGAGCGCCTCTGACGCGCACCCTACACGGCGCAGGCGGCGATTGACTCGGGGCGGTCGGCGCTGGGAGACTCCGGGCGGAGACATCCCACCCATCACCGGAGCCTCTTCGCCATGCGCCTCTCGTTGCGTCACCTCACCGCCGCGTCCGCGTTCGCCGCTCTCCTCGCCACGGTGGGCGTCGCCCACGCGGGCGACGTCACCGCCACCGTGAAGGAGGACACGAGCGGGGCCGCGCCGAAGGGGCTCGATCTCAAGCTCGTGACCGGCAACGACCTCGCCGTGAAGGTCGAGCGCGTGATCCGCTGGACGGACGCCGCGGGCGACAACGTCGCCGTCTTCGCGACGACCGGGAAGGAGGGCGTGAAGGACGGCGAGCGCTACGAGAGCAAGAGCCTCCACGTCGGGACCTTCCTCGACAAGGGCGGGAAGCTCACGCGGGTACAGAAGATCATCGAGTCGGTGCAGCCGTGCCCGCTCGACCTCTACGCGGCCTTCATCCCGGGGGCGAGCGGGGTCGGCGACGCCGACGGGGACGGCGTCGGCGAGCTGACCATCGCCTATCAGACCGCGTGCGTCGGCGACATCAGCCCGCGCTCGATGAAGGTGCTCGTGCTCCAGAAGGACAAGAAGTGGGCGCTCCGCGGTGAGGCCGCCGTCGACATCGGCGACGGCGAGATCATCGGCGGCGACTTCAAGGCGGACTTCCGGAAGGCGCCGCCGGCGCTGCTCGAGCACGCGAAGCGCGTCTGGGCGAAGCACAAGCGGCAGACGTACTGAGCATCCTCGGCCGGGCCTTCCATCGACCCGCGGCGCGCGGTAGGAGCGTGGTCATGCACCTCGACCGCGCGCTCGTGACCGGACTCGTCGTGGCGGCGCTCGCCGCGGGCCTCGGCGCGTGCGGCGAGGGCGGCGGCAACCACGGCGGCGACGCGGTCGCGGCGGGGGACGCGCTCGGAGACGGCGGCGGCGACGACGTGGTCGCCCCGGGGACCCTCTGCGAGCTGCCTGCGGGTGCGGCGGTCGTGCTCCCGGCCGACGACGCCCGCCACGACGAGCCGACCGAGTGGCTCTACTGGACGGGCCACCTCCAGGCCGAGGACGGCCGCTGGTTCGGCTTCCAGGTGACGCTCCTCTACGCGGGCGCGCCTGGCCAGGGGATCATCGTCGGGCACCGCACGCTGTCGGACCCGGCGAGCGGCCGCTTCCGGCAGCACGTCGACTTCGGCGTCGAGGGCGGGGAGGTCCGCGCGGACGGCGTCACGCAGGACCTCGGCGGGGCGAGCGTCGCCACGGGCGGCGGCCGGGACACGCTGCGCTCGGCGTTCGAGGACGCCGAGCTCGAGCTCGAGCTCGTCGACGTCAAGGGGCCGGTCGTCCGCCACGGGAGCGGCTACGTCGACTACGGCGGCGGCGTCTACACGTGGTACTACGCGCGGCCGCGGATGCGCGCGACGGGGACGCTGCGGCTCGGCGGCGAGACGCTCGCGGTCGCGGGCACGGCGTGGTTCGACCACCAGTGGGGGGTGCTCGTGGCGACCGAGGGGCCGCGCTGGGACTGGCTCGGCGCGCAGCTCGACGACGGGCGCGAGCTGATGGTCTACCGGCTCCCGCTCCCGGGAGGCGGGCTCGTGACGTTCGCGGAGCTGACCGACGCGGACTGCCGGACGACGCACTACGACGGCGGCGACGTCTCGGTCGAGGAGACGCGCACCTGGGAGAAGCCCGGCACGAGCTGCGTCTACCCGGTGGGGTGGCGCGTGCGCGCGGGCGACCTCGTGCTCGAGGTGGACCCGGTGCAGGACGACCAGGAGGTCGCCGGGGATCCGGTGTCGTACTGGGAGGGGGCCGCGACGGTGAGCGGGGGCGCGAGCGGGCGGGCGTACGTCGAGCTCGTGGGCTACTGCGGCCGCTGAGGCGCTGACGGCGGGGCCCTGGGCGCGTTGACACGGCGCGGCGGCGCGGGCTACCACCGGGGCTGGTCGGCGTCACCGTTCGCCAGGGGTTCACGCCAATGATGTGGGTCGTCATCATCCTCGTCGTGCTCGTCGTGCTCGTCCTCGGCCTCGCCGCGACGCGCCCGAAGACGTTCGTCGTGACGCGCTCCGGGTCGGTCCCGGCGCCGCCGTCCGCCGTCCTGCCGCACCTCGTCGACTTCCACCGCTGGAAGGGCTGGTCGCCGTGGGAGGACATCGACCCCGACATGCAGCGCACGTTCGAGGGGGAGCCGGCCGGGGGTGGGCGCCATCTACCGCTGGAAGGGCAACTCGAAGGCGGGGGAGGGGCGCATGGAGATCACCGAGGTGACGCCTGCGCGCGTGGGCATCGACCTCCGCTTCCTGAAGCCCTGGAAGGCGCACAACGCCATCGCGTTCGACCTCGCGGAGCGGGGCGGGGCGACGGAGGTGACGTGGTCGATGTCGGGCGAGTCGAGCTTCGGGATGCGGGTCTTCGGCGTGTTCGTGAACATGGACAAGCTCGTGGGGCGCGACTTCGAGAAGGGCCTCGGGCGGCTCGCGGCGGTCGTGGCGCGGGGATGAGCGGTCGTTGGCGACGCGCGGGCGTCGCCGACCGGTGACGGCCCGTTACACGAAGTCGTGTCGATGGGCTTCCGCGCCGGTCGTGACCTGGGCTACCCTCGTCTGCGTTGACCTGGGGTCGGGCCCTCGAGCGAGGAGCTGTCGATGTCCTATGGTCACTCCGCGGAGAGGGAGTCCGCCCACCATCCCGGTGGCGGGGCCGGTCACGGCCAGGCGGCGGCGCACGGTGGGGGCGGCGGGGCGAGCGCCCTCCGGGCCCAGGCGCGCGGCGTCGACTTCCACGCGGGCCAGGCGCTGCTCGCGCCGGGGGGCGCCGTGCAGCTGAAGGCGGCGGCGCACGACCCGGTGCTGCGGCGCGGGAGCCGCGGTCAGGCGGTGGTGAAGCTGCAGAAGCTCCTCGCGCAGCACGGGAACAGCCCGGGGCCGATCGACGGGGACTTCGGGCCGAAGACGCTCGCGGCGGTGCGGCACTTCCAGGCGGGGCACCACCTCGGCGTGGACGGGATCGTCGGGCCGAAGACGTGGGGCGCGCTCGAGCGGTCGGGGGGCGGGCCGACGGTGGCGCCGAACCCGGGGCACGGGGGCGGCGGCGCGGGAGGCGGTGGCCACACGCAGAAGCCGAGCGAGTCGGCGGGGCTCGTGCGGATGGGGTGTCAGGGGTCGCAGGTGGAGCTCCTCCAGCGGAAGCTGAAGGCGCAGGGGTTCTCGCCGGGGTCGATCGACGGGGACTTCGGGCCGAAGACGCTGAGCGCGCTGAAGGGCTTCCAGCGGCGGCATCACCTCGAGGTGGACGGGATCGCGGGCTCGCAGACGTGGAAGGCGCTGGGCGTCCACTACGACGCGGGGCTGACGAAGCTCCCGGCGAACGCGGGCGGGGGCGCGGGAGGCGGGGAGACGAAGCCCGGGCCGCCGGGGAAGTCGAGCGGGGATCCGGTGGCGCTCGCGCGGCGCTTCTGCCTGAACCCGCCGCGGTCGTCGCAGTCGATGCGGGGCGTGATCCCGAACTTCACGGCGGCGGGCGGGCAGACGAACAACTGCGCGGACTTCGTGAGCGCGATCCTCGAGAGCTGCGGGCGGGTGCGCGGGCACCACATCAACGTGGTGGAGTTCGAGGGGGCGCTGAAGGCGCAGGGGTGGCACCAGGTGCCGTACGCGCAGGCGAAGCCGGGCGACGTGTGGATCAACTACTCGCGCGGCCACACGCAGCTCGTGGCGTCGAGCGGGGCGGCGACCTGCATCGGCAGCAACAACGACCGGCCCGGGCACCAGGTGATCAACGAGCGCCCGGGGTACCCGGCCGTGATCTACCACCGGGACTTCCGGAGCTAGACCGTCGCGCGTTCGCGGCGCTTCGAACGAGACCACGGAGACACGGAGACACGGAGGAGCACGGAGAGGGCGCGATCGGCGCTTCGAACGAGACCACGGAGACACGGAGACACGGAGGAGCACGGAGAGGGGGCGACCAGCTCTTTCCTCTCGCTCTCCCCTCCCTCCTCCCTCCGTGTCTCCGTGTCTCCGTGGTTACTTCCCTTTCGATATCAGTGACTTGTGAGGTGTTCAGCGCGCCACCCGCGGCCGACGTGAACGGCGTTCACGCCGCGCGTGGTGCCGCGCGCAATCCCGGTGCACGCGGCGCGCATCGCTGCTATCGTCCCGCCGCCCCGAGCTTCAGGAGACGACATGGCAGCGACCCGCACCGAGCGCGACACCATGGGCCCGATGGAGGTCCCGACCGACCGCTACTGGGGAGCGCAGACGCAGCGCTCGCTCGAGAACTTCGAGATCGGCGACATCCGCTTCAAGCGCCCCATGATCCGGGCCTTCGGCCTCCTGAAGAAGGCCGCCGCCCTCGTCAACGGCGACCTCGGCCTCCTCGCCGAGGACAAGGTGAAGCTCGTCGTGCAGGCCGCCGACGAGGTCATCGAGGGCGCCCTCGACGACCACTTCCCGCTCGTCATCTTCCAGACCGGGAGCGGCACCCAGACGAACATGAACGTCAACGAGGTGATCTCGAACCGCGCCATCGAGCTCGCCGGCGGCGAGCTCGGCTCGAAGAAGCCGATCCACCCGAACGACGACGTCAACAAGTCCCAGTCGAGCAACGACACCTTCCCGACCGCGATGCACCTCGCCGCCGTCGAGGAGCTCGCCGGCCGCCTCATCCCCGCCGTCGAGCGCCTCCGCGACGTGCTCGCCGACAAGGCCGCCGCCTACGCCGACGTCGTCAAGATCGGCCGCACCCACCTCCAGGACGCCACCCCCCTCACCCTCGGCCAGGAGATGTCCGGCTGGGTGAGCCAGCTCGTCCACGGCCTCGCCCGCGTCGAGGCCGCCCTCGACCACCTCCACGAGCTCGGCATCGGCGGCACCGCCGTCGGCACCGGCCTCAACACCCACCCCGAGTACGCCGTCCGCGTCTCCGCGAAGCTCGCCGAGCTCACCGGGCGCCCCTTCCGGTCGGCCCCCAACCTCTTCGAGCAGCTCGCCGCCCACGACGCCGTCGCCTTCGCGTCCGGCGCCCTCCGCACCCTCGCGGGCTCGCTCATGAAGATCGCGAACGACGTGCGCTGGCTCTCCTCCGGCCCGCGCAGCGGCATCGGCGAGCTGCACATCCCCGAGAACGAGCCCGGCAGCTCCATCATGCCGGGCAAGGTCAACCCCACGCAGGCCGAGGCGCTCACGATGGTCGTGGCGCAGGTCTACGGGAACGACGCCGCCATCGCGTTCGCCGCGAGCCAGGGCAACTTCGAGCTCAACGTCTACAAGCCCGTGATGATCCACAACCTCCTCGAGTCGGCCCGCCTCCTCGCGGACGGTTGTGACAGCTTCCGCAAGAACTGCGCGGTCGGCATCGAGCCGAACCGCGAGCGGATCGGCGAGCTCGTCGCGAGCTCGCTCATGCTCGTCACGGCGCTCAACACCCACATCGGCTACGACAAGGCCGCCGCCATCGCCAAGAAGGCCTACAAGGAGGGCACCACCCTCAAGGCCGCCGCCCTCGCGCTCGGCGACCTCACCGAGGCCGAGTTCGACGCCTGGGTCGACCCGAAGGCCATGGTCAACCCGGGTTGAGCGGGCAGGGGCGAACGCGCCTCTCGGCTAGCCCGCGGGGCGGCGCCGTTGTAACCTGTCGTCGTGGGGACGCACTACCGCCACGGACGACTCCAGCGCTCGCCGTGCCATGACCGCGCCGCTCGTCCGGTTCCGGATGGGCGCGCGGGCGAGATGGCGCTATCATCGGCGCGTACGACGGGTGGAGCCGCGCAGGGCCTCGCCCTCGTCCGAGATCGTCGCTGCCCTCGAGGGCCCATCGCGGGCGGCCCACGGGGGCGACACGTCGCCATCGGTCCGGCGCCATCGCGCGCCGTGACGACGCGGGGCCGGTGCCCGCGAGAGGACATGGAACATGCAGGCTAGCGCCACCTGGCTCCTGGTCGACGACGACGAGATCGATCTCGAGCTCGTCCGACGCACCATGCGCCGCGAGCAGATCGAGCTCGACACCGCCGAGGCGCGCGGTGGCGAGCAGGCCCTCGACTGGCTCCGCAGGGAGGGGCGCACGCGCGGCTCCGTGGTCGTGCTGCTCGACCTCCGGATGCCGCGCATGACCGGGCACGAGTTCCTCGCCGCCGTGCGGGCCGACCCGGCCCTCCGGCGCACGCGCGTCTTCGTGCTCTCGACCTCGCACGATCGCCGCGACATCGCGCTCGCCTACGATCAGGGCGCGGTCGGCTACTTCGTGAAGGGCGACAACGCGAGCCTGCGCGACCAGCTCCGCTGCATCGCGGAGTACACGCGCCTCGCGTCGTTGCCGGTGCCGTCGGACGCGGCGCTGAAGGGGATCTGAGCGGCCGAGGTCGCGGGAGGCGGGCGCTCATGCGGGTGGGCTCTCGAGAGGGGTGGGCGGCGTGGATCGCCGCGCTCGCGGCTCTGGCCTGGGCGCTCGGCGCCTGCGGTGACGCCGCGGGCGGCGCCGGGGACGCGGGCGAGGACACCGCCGTGCTGGTCGTCGACGGCGTGAGCGACGGCGCGGACGCCGACGCCGCCCCGGACACGGCGGGCGACGACGCAGGCGACGATGACGCGGGCGATGACGTGCTCCGGGACACGGGCGGCCCCGAGGACGCCGCCGAGGTCGTGGTCGGCCCCGGCGAGGCCCTCGTGCGGGTCGTCCTCGCGGGCGACGGGCGCGTCACGTCGGCGCCCGCCGGGCTCGCGTGCGGCCCGACCTGCGCCGCGGCGTTCGAGGTCGGCTCGCAGGTGACGCTCACCGCCACCCCCGGCGACGACGCCAGCTTCGTCGGCTGGGACGCGGGCGGGCCCTGCGAGAACGTCGGCGCCGCCTGCGCGATCGCCGTGCCGGCGGGCGGCGTGACGCTCACCGCGAGCTTCGGCGCGATCGAGTCCCCGCGCGTCTGGTCGCTCGAGCAGCCGTTCCCGCCGACGCTCGGCGGCGTCGCGGCCCTCGGCGGCGCGGTCGTCGCCGTGGGTGGCGAGGGGCGCACGCTGCGGGCGGGCGCGGGCACGTCGCTCTGGGAGACCGGCCGGGCCCCCGTGACGCGGGCGCTCCGCGCGGTGGCCGTCGGCGACGGCGTCGTCGTGGCCGTCGGCGCCGAGGGCGTCGTCCTGCGCGGTGAGAGCGCCGATCCCGCGACCTGGGAGGTCGCCTACCCCGCGAGCGGTGCGGATCTCGTCGCGGTCGCCTGGACCGGCGAGCGCTTCGTGGCGGTCGGGGCCGGCGGCGCCGTGGCCGCCTCGGACGGCGCCGACGGGCGCGCCTGGGACGCCGTCGAGAGCGGCGTCACGGTCGATCTCGCGGACGTCGCTGCGAGCGGCGGCGCGGTCGTCGCGGTGGGCGCGGGCGGCGCGATCCTCACGGCCGACGCGGGCGCGGCCGCCTGGACGCCCCGCGACGGCGGCGTCGCGGCCGACCTCCGCGCGATCGCGACGGACGGTGCGGGCGGCTTCGTGGCCGTCGGGGACGGCGGCGTGATGCTCACGAGCGCCGACGGCGCCGCGTGGACGCCCGTCGCGACCGGGGTCACCGCCGATCTCACCGCGGTGGCCGTCGTCGGTGACGCCGTCATCGCCGGGGCCGGGCGCGCGGCCACGCCCGGGCCGAGGCTCTACGGCGGGGCGCTCGGCGCCTCGCTCGCGGCGCGGCCTGCGCCCGCGGGGGCCGGCGTCCCCGGCGTCACGCGCCTCGCGGCCATCGGCGGGCGGCTCTACGCGGTGCTCGACGACGCCTCGCTCCTCGCCTCCGACGACAGCGGGGCGACGTGGCGGTACGATCTGTCGCCGTCGGCGCGCGGACCGGCCGGCGAGCGCGACGGCGCCGCGCTCCGCGGCGTGGCGTACGGCGGCGAGCCTGGCCTCTACGTGGCCGTCGGGCAGTGGGGGACGATCGTGACGTCGCCGGACGGGGCCGTCTGGACGTCGCGCGCCGCGGGGCCCGTGAACGAGACGTGGAACGCGGTCGCGTGGGGCGGCGGGGCGTTCGTCGCGGTGGGCGAGGGCGGGCGCGCGCTCCGCTCGACGGACGGCCTCGCGTGGGCGCCCGTCACGACCGGGGTCAACGCCAACGCGCACCTCCTCGGCGTGACCTACGGCGACGGCGCGTTCGTCGCGGTGGGCTGGCAGATCGGCGCGACCGACCTCGAGGCGACGCTCTTGAAGTCGCCCGACGGCGTCACCTGGCAGAAGGCGGACGGGCGCGGGCTCGGCGTCATCGCCGCGGCGGCGTGGGCCGAGGACGTCGCGCGCTACACGGTCGTCGGGGCCTCGGGGCGCGTCGCGACCTCGGACGACGGCGTGATCTGGCTCCCCCGGGACCCCGGCACGACGGCCTCGCTCGCGGACGTGACCTCGAACGGCACGACGTTCGTCGCGATCGGCGGCGAGACGCTCCTCCGCTCGCAGGACGGCGTCTACTGGAGCCCGCTCCCGACGGCGCTCCCGGGCGGCGCGGCCGTCCGCTGGGGGGGCGGCGAGTACGCGGCGGCCGGGGACGGCGTCGCGACCTCGGTCGACGCCATCAAGTGGGTGCGGCGCCTCACGACGGACGTGCGCCTCACGGCGATCGCCTGGGGGGAGGCCGCGGGGCAGGTGGCGGTCGGGCAGTGGAAGTCGGTGGCGCTCGAGCGCTGACGCCCGCGCTTGACCACGCGGGCACCCCCTGGTTTCGTAACGGACATGTTACCGAACGTGCACCCGCTCGACGCCCTCGGGAACCCCGTCCGGCGTGACATCCTGCGCGAGCTCCGGCTCGGCCCGCGCGCGGTCAACGATCTCGCGAGCGCCTTCACCGTGAGCCGGCCGGCGATCTCGCGCCACCTCCAGATGCTCCGCAGCGCCGGCCTCGTCGAGGCCCGGCAGCGCGGGACGGAGCACCTCTACGCGGTCCGTCTCCAGGGATTCCAGGAGGTGCGGGCGTACCTCGACGAGTTCTGGGACGTGGCGCTCTCCCGCCTCGCGGCGCTCGCGCAGGCCGAGGCCCACGGGGAGGGCGGCGAGCGGTCGAGCGACCGGCGCGAGCCGGAGGCCTCGTGAGCGGGGACGCGGTCGTCCGGACCGTGTGGCTCCCGTGCGGCGTCGCGCGCGCGTTCGCCCTCTTCACCGAGGAGGCGGGCGCGTGGTGGCCGCCGGAGCGCCGGCACCTGGACGACCCCGAGAGCGCCATCGTCATCTCCGTCGACGGCGCGTTCCGCGAGCGGGCGCGGGACGGGCGCGAGGCGGCGCTCGGCGCCGTGCGGGCGTGGGAAGCGCCCCACCGCCTCCTCCTCGACTTCTACGTCGGCACCGGGCCGGAGGCGCCGACGGAGGTCGAGATCACCTTCGCCGAGGAGCGGGGCGGGACACGCGTCACCGTCGAGCACCGCCCCGGCCGGGGGGGCGAGAGGTTCCGCGAGCGCGCGCCGCGGTTCGCGAGCTCCTGGGACGCGGTCCTCGCCGCGCTCGCCGGGGCGAGCGCGGTCGGTGGTTGACCGTCGGTAACGATATTGTTACCTAGAGGCATGTTCGCTTTCGCCTCCGACATCGAGATCGACGCGCCTCCCGAGCGCGTCTGGGCCCTCCTCACCGACGCGGCGGCCTACCCGACGTGGAACCCTACGGTCACCGAGGTCCGCGGCGAGGTGGCGCTCGGCCGGAGGATCGTGGTGCACGCCGCCATCGCGAACGGGAAGGGGTTCCCGGTGCGGGTCGCGGTGCTGGACGCGCCGCGCCGGATGGTCTGGCGGGGCGGCGCGCCGCTGCGCTTCCTCTTCCGCGGCGAGCGCGTCTTCACGCTGACGCCGGCAGGTCAGCGGGTCCACTTCTCGATGCGCGAAGAGTTCTCGGGCCTCCTCGCCGGGCTCATCCGGAGGTCGTTCCCGGATCTCCAGCCGGCCTTCGACGACTTCGCGAAGGCCCTGAAGCGCGCGGCCGAGGCGCCGCCCGCGTAGCCTCGCCGCGGTCGCCGACGGGGGCCGCGGCGGCGCTCGGGGGTTCGGGCCTCCCGCGTCGGGGTCGCGCGCGGCTGTGGCATAGTCATGGGAGGAGCCATCGTCGCCGCCGTCACGCGGCGGGCGCGCCCCCGCGGCTCCGATCGGGAAGGAGCTGCCCATGCACGCCATGCAGAAGACGATCGCGGACCTCGTGCCGGATCGGGCGCCGCCCACGGTCACGCGCGACGCCATGGTCAGCGAGGCCATCGGCGTCATGCGGGCGCAGGATCAGCACGCGGTGCTCGTGCTCGACGAGGCCGGCGAGGGGCTCGTCGGGATCTTCACGGAGCGCGACCTCCTGAACCGCGTGGCGGCGCCCGGGAAGGACGCCATGGCGACGCCGGTGAGCGAGGTGATGACCGCGTCTCCGACGGTGCTCGCGCGCTCGGGCTCGGTCGCGTACGCGGTCAACCGCATGGGGCTCGAGGGGTTCTCGAACGTGCCGGTCGTCGACGACGCGGGGCGCGCGGTCGGGCTCCTCGACGTGTGGGACGTCATCGCGCACCTGACGGACGTCTTCGCGGACCTCGAGGCCCCGGAGATGCTGAAGGATCCTGCGTCGCCGTGGCTCGACCTCGGCGGGGGAGGGTGAGGCCATGCTGAAGGGCATCGCGAACACGACCCTCTCCGCCATCGCGCAGCGCGCGCCGGTGCTCGTCGCGCCGGGCCTCGCCCTCGGCGAGGTGCTCGCGCGGATGGCCGCCGCCGGGCGCGGGAGCGCCGTCATCCACGACGAGCGCGGGCACGTCGCCGGCATCTTCACGCAGCGGGACCTCGTCCGGCGCGTCGACCCGAGCGCGCCAGGGTGGCGCGACGTGCCGGTGGCCGAGGTGATGACGCGCTCGCCTGCGGTCGTCCGCGAGGACGCGAGCGTGGCGCAGGCGCTCCAGCTCATGCGCTCGCGGCACGTCCGGAGCCTGCCGATCACGCGCGACGGGCGCCCCGTCGGCATCGTGTCGTGCCGGGACCTGTTGCTCTTCGTGGCCGAGCGCTTCCCCGAGGACTTCCTGAACCTGCCGCCCGAGCCCGAGCTCGAGGCGACGGCGCCCTGGGGCGGCTGATCGTCTGGGCGCGCGGCGCCGGCGCGGCAGACGCGCGTCGCGACCAGCGAAAAAAAATCGCGGCTCGTGAGGGCTTTCGCGCGCGGATTCCGAACTCATGGGTACACCCCGACAGCGGCGGATCCCATGAACCTCGACCTCTCGCGCGAGCACGTGTCCTCGAGCCACGACGCGTCCACCCCGTCCGTCACGGACCGCGGCCGCGCGTCGCGGTCGTCCGCGCTGCGCGGCCTCTCCTTCAGCGCCGGTGAGGCCGCGCTGAGCCCCGTCCAGGCGCGCGACGGCGCGGTCGGCGGTGGTGGCGACGCGCAGACCGTCGCCGCGGGTGGGACGGCGGCGGCGCGATCCGGCGGCCTCCCGCACCTCGCGGCCATTCAGCGATCGTTCGGCGGACACGACGTGTCGGGGGTGAAGGCGGCCGTCGGCGGACGCGCCGGCGACGCCTGCGCCGAGCTGGGCGCGTCGGCCTACGCGCAAGGCGAGAGCGTCGCGTTCGGCGCGAGCCCGAGCCTCCACACGGCCGCTCACGAGGCCGCGCACGTCGTGCAGCAGCGCGCCGGCGTGAGCCTGCCGGGCGGCGTCGGGAAGGCCGGCGACGCCTACGAGCGACAGGCGGACGCCGTCGCCGACGCCGTCGTCCAGGGCAAGTCCGTCGAGGGGCTCCTCGGGCCGCTGAGCGCCGGTCGCGCGGGCGCGGCCGCGCCCGTTCAGGCGTACGGCGGCGAGACGAGGGACTACGAGGCCGACAAGGGCGAGTCCCCGGTGCCGATGTTCCAGAACGAGTCGCCGGACATCATCGTGGGCGAGGAGACCGCGGACTACGGGCTCTCCGAGGTCGAGAACCCCGCCATGATCTTCTCCGACGACGCCACGCTCGGGCTCCAGTCCAGCATGCGCGGCGAAGGCGAGGCGAAGGTGAAGGGGATGGCGAAGGAGCTCTACCTCACGGCGGAGCAGCTGGGCGCGGCGAACGAGGGCTTGAAGGGCGGGCGTAAGATCACGCTGCGACGGACGGGCGCGACGGTGAAGCATCGCGGGACGGAGCTGCTCCAGGTGCTCCCGGCCGTGTCGCGCGAGGGGATCGAGGATGCCAAGCTCGAGATCGAGAACCTCGGGCCGGCGATCTGCGGCGACTTCGCGGCCCTCATCATGACGGGCAAGACGAGGCGCGAGCTCAGCGTGAAGCTCGGCGAGGAGGAGCGCGCCCCGATCAGGTTCGGCGGGTCCGACTCCAAGGAGATCGACCGTCTCGGGACGCACCTCGCCAAGAGCGACGAGCAGTCGCCGCACGTCGCGCGGGAGATGATGGACGAGGGCGTCTCCGAGAGATCGGGGCAGGCTTACGGCGAGCGGCTGCGCGAGGGCAAGCTCGGCGAGCAGGAGCGGGCGCTCGGGATCAACAAGCAGGCGCGCGCCAAGGTCGGCGAGGGCTACGCCACCTTCACGCAGGGCGCCGGGCCTTCGGGGCGCGTCGACCACTCGACCACGGAGGGCGGCGTCGAGCGCGGCGAGAACATCTGGGGCTACCACTTCGCGGGGGTCGTCGCGACGTCGAAGGACGGGCGCGACCAGGCGACGCTCGAGAACTTCAACCGCGAGCTCGACATCAAGCCGCTCGTGGCCCCACTCGAGGAGAAGATCACGAAGAAGCGCGAGGAGCTCCGGAGGGGGAACGGGCCAGAGGTCAATGTGAACGAGCTGCTCGACGAGGAGACGAAGAGCGCCGTCGCGAAGGTCGACAAGCTGCTCAACGAGACACCCGGGAAGTCCTGGTATTTCGAGATGTACGGCTCGAACGAGGGGCAGTCGTTCCACGAGAAGAGCGCCGCGAGCGGCTACTTCGCGAACCCGTTGACCGTGGCGGTGACTCCGGAGGGGCCCACGAAGCGGAAGGAGTACGCGCGCGGAACGAAGCTCGCGGAGTCGCTCGGAGCGGCGCCGCGGCCTCCGCTCGGGATCGTGCGGGACGGGCTCAGCAAGACGCTCGAGGACGGGCAGAAGGAGCTTCGCGTGACGCGCGACACGAACCTCGCGACCAAGCTGAAGACGGTGCTCGACCGGTACCTCGACGACTACGCGTTCTTCGCCGTGAAGACCTTCATCGGCGAGGCCACGAAGCTCGGCCTCGCGGAGATCGATCCGCCGTCGTGTGAGTCGCCGAGCGGCTTGCCGTCGGCCCTCGAGGCCGCGCGGGACATCTTCAAGGGCCAGCTCTACGGGAAGAAGCTCGGCGCCCTCGAGCTCAAGAAGAAGTGGAACCGACGCGCGGTGTCCCACAAGCTCCGCGCGTACGTCACGACCGCCATCGCGGACATGAACAACGCGTCGCTCTGGGCCGAGAAGATGAAGAGCCTCGTGGGCTGACCGCGCGTCGCGCTCAGAAGGTGTTTCAGCATTCTCCCGTCGCCTGGCTTGCTCTTGTGATTTCAGGCGGTTCCGCTCGTCGGTCACGTGCTTATGGGCACGCTCCCTCCTCACGTAACCACCTGGAATCACGACGCGTCGCCGGGCTCGGTCCGAATACTGAAACACCTTCTCAGCGGAGGGCGGTGACCGCGCCGCGCACGGCCGCCTCGACGTCCGGGCCGTGGAGCGCGTCGAGCGCGTAGACGCCGAGCTCGAGCGCGCCGCCGTCGACGAGCTCGATCTGCATCTCGCGGCTCGCCGAGGCCCAGTGGCAGTTGAACGCCGCGAGCTTCGCCGCCTCCGTCACGCGGCCGAGCGAGACGCCCGGCGGCGGGGCCAGGCGGAACGTGTGGCGCACGGCCCCGGCGCTCGTCGGCTCGCGGACGACCGTGCGGCGCGTGAGCTGGCTGTACGGGATCAGCACCTCCTGCCCGCGCGACGTCACGAGCGCGAGGGCCCGGTAGCCGAGGCGGCTCACGCGCCCCCGGACCGGCTCGCCGCCGCCGAGCTCGAGCGCGACCTGCTCCCCGACGCGGCACGCGCGCCCCGCCTTGAAGAAGATCCCGTGCACCAGATCGCGCGCCGCGATCCAGCCGATCCACAAGAGCGCCACGGCCATCAAGAGCGCGTAGTACGGCGTGTACTCGCTGCGGCCGCTGAACACCATCGGCACCGCGGAGACCACGTAGCCGAGCGCGAGCACCGTCTCGAAGATCGTGAGCCCCGTCCCGAACGCCGCCTTCCGCCGCTTCGGGAGGCGCGACACCTCGAGCAGGTAGTGCAGGCCGCGCATCAGCGCGAAGAGCCCGAGCCCGATGGCGAGGAAGAAGATGAGCCCCGTCGCCGAGACCTGGAAGGCCGGCTCGGGCTGCGCGAACGCCGGCGGCATCGCGGCGAGCTGGGCGAGCGGCGTCATGGCAGGAGCTCCCGCGCCTCGAGGTGCTCGACGACGTGGTGCCTCACGAAGCGGTCGAGGCCGTAGACCCGCTCCGCGATGCGCACGACGAGCCCCATCCGGACGAGCATCGCGAGCTCCCGCGCCACCTCCGCGCGGTCGAGCCCCGTGATGCGCGCGAGGCGCTCGTCGGTGACCTGCCGGTGGAGGACGAGCTGCACGAGCACCGCCACCCGCGAGAGCGGCAGGTCCTCGAGGAAGCTCGTGTCCTTCCGCTCGGGCGCCCGCAGCTCGATCGTCGTGCCGCGCACGCGCTCGATGGTCGCGATCCACGACTGGAGCGCCGGCCCGAGGAGCCCGTGGCTCTGGTCGAAGAGGCCCGAGAAGAGGCGCGCCCGCCGGAGGTCCGAGAGCTGCCCCTCCGCCTTCCCGTCGAGCTCGTAGGTGAGCCCGGCGCTCCGGTGGCGGAGCTCGACCACGTCGCGTAGGACCTCGGAGTCCACCGGCTCGCACTCGACCACGGCGAGCGCGCGCGCCGCGAGACCGCGGAAGCGGTTGATGGCGCGGAACGTGGGCGTCGCGACCTCGATGACGAAGAGGCAGCGCGCGCCGTGCTGATCGATGAGCTCGAGGAGCTGGTCGACGAGCGCGAGCCCACCCTCGCTGCGCTCCCACCAGAGCGCCAGGTTCTCGACCACGATGGCCGAGTCCGCCGGCACCGCGCGCAGGATGTCCGCCCAGCTCCCGCGCACGCCGATGGCCTCGCCGGCCTGCTCACGGAAGACGTCCGGGTCGATGGCGCCGCCGGGGCGCGTGCGGATCCGGTAGGTGCGCTCGGGCGCCACGTGCTTCCGCAAGACGCGCTGGATGAGCGCGCTCTTGCCGCTCCCGACGGCGCCCACCGCGAGGAGCGCCCCGCCGACGCCGCGCCGGTGGTTCGCGATGGCCTCCTCGGCGAGCAGGAGCGCCCGCTCGCGCCCGACCCAGAACGACGAGTCGTTCGCCGAGCGCCCGAGGAAGAGCTGCCGGTAGAAGAAGGGCAGCGCCTCGACCACCTCGGCCTTCGGGCTCACCGCGCGCACGAACTTCAGCGACCGCTCGACCAGCGCGTCCGCCGGGCGCACCGCCGGCCGCAGGCGCCGCTGCAGGAGCGCGCCGCGCGTGCGCCGGTAGATGACCGCGACCGTGGCGCGCCGGACGCCACGCCCGACCGAGGCGACCGCGCTCCGGACGGCGCGCACGAACCCCGGCTCCGCCGAGGACTTCGCGAAGTCCTTGGCCCGCTCGGGGGTCGCCATCAGCCCCTCGGGATCCGTCTGCTCCCGGATCCGCACGAGCCGCTCCGCGAGCCGCCGCTCGAGCTGCGGCTCGAGCGCCCGCAGCGCCTCCACCTCGGCCGCGACGCGCGCGACCCCGTTCTCCGCGGCCTGCGCGAGCTGCGTGCGCACGGCCTCGTCGAGCGGCTCGCCGTCCTCCGTGACGCCGAACTCGCTCGCCGTGAACGAGAGCAGCCGCAGCACGTCGAGCCCGACGCGCAGCGCGTGCCGCTCGGCCTCCGGGATCCGCGCGAGCTGCTCCTGGAGGTCCCCGATGAGCTGCGCCTCGACGAGGTGCCCGACCGCGCGCCGGAGCGGCAGCGCCACGCCCGTCGGCGGCTCGAACGGCCGCTGCGAGAGCTCGGCGAGCTCCGCGTCACTCGTCGTGACGATGCTCTCCGGGAGCTCGAGCGTCGCCGCCTGCGTGTCGCGCACGAGCGCCTCGACCATCGGCTCGGGCGCGAAGCGCGGCGTCAGGTCGTCGCTCACGCGGAGCGGCGTCTCGTCGCCCGCGGCGAGCCGCGCGCGGAAGTCCACGAGCGACTGGTGCAGCGCCTCGGTCGGCCCGAGCACGGCGTTGTGGAAGTGCTGGGTCAGGGCGTGGCGGGCGCGCTCGACGACCGCCTTCAGCCGCCGCTGGTACGCCGCGACGCGCGCGCCGACGCTCGTGCGGTGCACGATCATCGCCTGCGCCTTGAGCCACCTGTCCGGCGCGTCGTCGAGCTGCGACGCCGTCTCCGCCGCGCTCCTCGGCACCTTCCTCTCCCGCCGCGCGGCCCGCGCGAAGTCGAGGCGGTCGAGGTCGTCCGAGAACGCCTGCGCGATGCGGCGCGCGGCCTTGAGCAGGATCTTCCGCTCGGCGTGGAGCCCGGCGTCGAGCTCGGCGGCCTGCGTCTCGAGGGCGACGAGGATCCGCGCCTCCTCGCTCGCGACGAGCGCGGCCGGATCGTCGAGCGTCGCGAGGTCGCGGTCGAGCTCGTCGAGGAGCGAGGCCGTGGATAGCGCGAGCCGCCCGAGCTCGGAGAGCAGGTGGTAGCTGTCGATGGCGAAGCCGCGCAGCGTCCCCGCGACCTCCTCCTGGAGCTGGTGCTCGAGGTAGTGGGCGTGGAGGCGCGCCGGCGCGACGCGGTAGATGGGGCTCCGGCGCGCGAACCAGGCCCCGACGCGCAGGCGCCGCTTCAGCCGCCGCAGGTGCGGCGGGTCGTCGGCGTCGTCGTCGAAGTCGACCGACGGGCGCTCGACCGTGACGAAGGCGGGCGTCTCGCCGCCGAGGCCCTCGACGGCGTTCTTGAAGGTGCGCACGGCGTCCGCGAGGAGGTCGCGCTGCACGGGGAGCTCCTGGCGCTCGAACGCCTCGAAGGTGCGGAGCGTCTGGAAGACGATGCTGCTCTGGGCGCGCGCGATGGCCTTCCGCTGCCGCGCGGCGGGCCCCTCGGCCGCGAGCGTGCGCTTGAGCTGCCCGAGCTGCCGCCGGAAGAGCTCGGCGAGGGAGGTCACGAGCTCGCGGTGGAAGCCGACGAGCGAGGTCAGGTGGCGCTGGTGCAGCGTCTCCGCGAGCATGTCGACGGCGTCGCCGAAGCGCATGGCCTCCGCGCGCAGCTCGGGCACGTCGGGGGTCATGAGCGGGCGGAGCTCGTCGTCGCCGAGCTCGTCGTCGATGAGCGTCGCGTGGGCGCGGCGCGGGCGCGCGTCGTCGAGGCCGGCGTGCTGCCGGAAGCGCTCCTCGAACTGCTCGGAGGCGCGGACGAGCATGAGGCTCCCGCGCGTGGCGAGCAGCAGATCGTCGGTGCGGCGCGCCCACTCGTCGGCGTCGACGGCGATGTCGTCGGGCAGGCTCGCGATGACGAGGTCGGCGCCCTCGGAGATCTCGCCCATCTGCGACTCGAGCGCGTCGGACGCGCGGAGCGCCGACGTCGAGATCACCGAGGCCTGGAGGCGGTTGTCCTCGAGGACGCGCTGCGTGACGCGCCGCATGCGCTCGATCTGGTTGGCGTCGGCGCCGCTCACGACGAAGCGCAGCTCGCCGGAGCGCCAGGCGTTGGAGGTGGTCACGAAGCGGAGGAGGGCGAGGGCGAGCGCCATGTTCTCGCCGTTCGGGCCGCACCAGACGTCGATGCGGCGCCGCTCGCCGAACGCGCGCTTCGGGTCGTGCGCGAGGACGACGAGGTTCAGGTCCTTCTGGCGGACCGTGTCGAGGAAGTGCAGGAAGCCCGGGGCCCCGTGGCGGCGCTGCGACCAGTCGAGCATGACCGTGTTCGGCTCGACCCCCGAGAAGCCGTAGAAGCGGACGATCGCCTCCATCGTGGCGTAGACGTCGTCGGTCGGGGTCGGGCGGTGGAAGACGCCGGGCCGCGCGGGGGTGTCGCGCGTCTCGGCCGCGGCCTCGGCGGGGAGGGCGTCCTTGTCGCCCTCGACGAGCTCGACGTCGGTGACGATGCCGCGCCCGCTCATGAGGCTCTCGGTGAAGGCGAGGAGGGGCTCGCGCGAGGCGGCGCCGCGCTCGCTGAAGAGGACGACGTTGGGGCGCCAGTTGCGGTGGTGGGTCTCGCCCTTCTGGAGGCGGCGGAGGGCCGAGCGGGCGACGGTGGTCCAGACGCCGCTCCAGGTGTCGCCGGTGTCGAGGGTGAGCTGCCGGCTCGAGTAGTAGAGGAAGATCCCGATGAACATGGCGGTCGCGGCGAGCATCGCGAGCATGTCGATCTGGATCATGACGACGACGCAGGCGATCGCGCCGATGACCGACACGGCGACCGGGATCCGGAAGCTCGGTCGGAAGTCCGGGGACACCAGGTTCTCGATGGCGCACGAGAGGTTCAGGAACCCGTACATCATGATGAAGAACATCGAGATGATGCTCGCGATGACGTCGAGCTCGCCGATGAGGATCCCGGCCTCGGCGATGACGAAGGTGAGGAAGAGGGCGTTGCGCGGCTCGTTCGAGGGGCCGCGGCCGACGGCGAAGACGGCGGGCGTGAGGCGGTCTTGCGACTTCGCCTGGAGGATCCGCGGGGCCCCCATGATGCTGCCGATGGCGGACGAGAGGGTGGCGCCCCAGATGCCGGCGTAGACCATCCAGTCCTCGACGGCGACCTCGAGGAGGACGTTGGGGTTGTTCTGGAGCTGGTCGCGGGAGACGGAGGCCGCGATGAACACGGCGAGGCCGACGTAGATGAGGAGGCCGACGCCGATGGCGGCGAGGGTGCCGAGGGGGATGGCGCGCTTCGGGTCCTTCAAGTCGCCGGACATGTTGACGCCGGCGGTGAAGCCGGTGACGGCCGGGAAGAAGATGGCGAAGATCCAGGCGATGGAGTGGGCGCCGACGGGGGCCATCCCGGTGACGATCTCGCCGGTCGCGTAGGGGCGCGGGCCGAGGAAGATCCCGAGGAGCGACAGCACGATGGCGCCCATGATGAGGTACTGGATGCGGATCGCGAGCGTCGTGCTGATGAGCGTGATGGCCGTCACCGCGAGGAGCGAGATGGAGCCCGCGATGCGCAGTGCCTCCTTGTCGTCGGAGGCGTAGCCGAAGAGCGGCAGGATGCTCTCGGAGAAGCCGATGAGGTAGAGGCTCACCGAGAACGAGAGGCCGATGAAGAGGGCGAGCCCGAGCGTGCCGCCGATGGGCAGGCCGAGCGAGCGCGAGACGATGTAGTAGGGGCCGCCCGCGGCGACCTTCTTGTCGGTCGCGATGGAGGAGACCGAGAGCCCCGTCGTGATGCTGATGACGTGCGCGGCGAGGATGACGCCGAGCACGACCCAGAGGCCGCCGTCGCCGATGAGGCGCGGGAGCCGCATGTACATGATGACGCCGAGGATCGTGAGCACCGACGGGGTGAACACGCCTCCGAAGACGCCGAACTTGTTGCTCTTGGACATGCGACCTCGACCGGCCGGCGCCGCGTCCGCGCGCCGTGGGGCGCGTCGTCGGCGGCGTCGTTGGTAGCATGGTGCCCCCGATCGCGCGACTTCGCACCCCCACGCGCGCGGCGCCGGGGCGGGGCGCTACCGGGACCCTCCCGGGCGGGTCAGCGCGCTCGGAACACCACGGGCGGCGTCGCGTCGGCGAACGCCTCGAAGAGCGCGTGCTCGTCGCACACCGCGTCCTCCTCCGGTGGCAGGTCGCACGGGTCCTCGTCGTCGCGCCAGGCGCGACACGGGATCAGCGCCCGCGCCTCCGCGGCCGTCGCGCCGAAGAGCCGCGCGCACGCGACGGTCTCGAGCGAGACGAGCGGCTCCACGTCCGCGTCCTCGTCCTCGTCCTCGTCCTCGGCCGGCGCGCAGGCCGCCGCGAGCGCGGTCTGCGCGACGTCGTCGTCCCAGCGCCACACGCCCGCCGCGGCGTGATGGACCGCGAGCAGCGGGCCGGTCCCCCGGTTCCCGAAGCCGCTGCAGGAGCCCGAGTAGTCTCCGAGGTACGGTCCGTTCGTCAGGAGGTCGAGGCGCCCGTCGCCGTCGAGATCCCGCGCCCCTTCGAGCGCGAACCCGCGGAGCGCGGGCAGCGGCACGGCGACGATCGCCCCGGCCGAGACCGTGTAGAAGGCGTGCGTCGCGTCGTAGACGCCCTCGTTGCCGCTGAAGACCGCGCCGACGTAGAGCTCGGGTCGCCCGTCGTCGTCGACGTCGTCGAGGCGGGGCGGGTCGAGCTCGAGCGCGCCGTAGTCGTCGAAGTTGCAGGGCTCGACGTCGTCGCAGGTGGCCATGAGGGGCGGCGCGAAGCGCGCCGAGGTCCCGTCCGCGCCGCGCCACACGATGGCCCAGCGCAGCTCGCGCCCCTCCGCGTCCGTCGCCTCGACGACCAGCGCCCAGACGCCACCCGGGGCCCGGATGCAGCGCCCGAGCGCCTCGTCGTGGGCCGGCGAGGAGGCGGCGAGCTCGCCCGCAGCGAGCAGCGCGGCGCGGTGCTCGGCGAGGACCGCGTCGCACGCGGCGTCGCTGCCGTCCGGGGCGACCGCCGCGAGGTGCGCGCCCGCCGAGCCGCACCCCCCGAGCCCCCCGAGGGCGATGAGCAGCGCCGCCGCCAGTCCCGCCGTACCCCGAGCCTCGGTCCCACCCCGGTGTTCGTGTTCCATGCGCCGAGCATCGTCGCTCTTCGTCGGCGCGGCAACGCCCGCGGCGCCGTCGCCGGCCCGCGGGTCGCCGAAGACCGCCGCTCGCGCGGCAAAGTGAACGGCGTTCACGCCACCCGGCGCCGCCGTCGCGTCGCCGCGAGCGCGAGGAGCGCCGCGAGCGCGAGCGCGAGCTCCCCGCCGGCGCCCCCGGCCCCGCAGCCGCTCGTGTCGCTCGCGGTGGTCGGCGCCGTCTCCTCCGGCGCCGTCACCACCGCCGGCTCCTGCTTGCACTGGATGACGTAGTCCCCGTCGGTGTCGAGCTCGCCCGCGCCGAGCCTCCCGTCGCAGTCGCTGTCGAAGCCGTCGCAGATCTCGGGCGCCCCGGGGTGCACGCTCGCCCGCGTGTCGTCGCAGTCGTGGTCGCCGCAGTAGCCGTCGCCGTCCTTGTCCCCCGTGCGGTCGTCCCCGAGGCACACGTCCGCCGAGTCGCACGTCCCGTCCTCGTCGCTGTCGTCGTTCGGGTCGAGCGGGCACGGGTCGCACGCGTCGGGCGTCCCGTCCGCGTCCGCGTCCAGCGCGTCGTCCCCGAGGAGGCACGTGTCCGAGTGGTCGCACACCCCGTCGCCGTCCCAGTCGTTCGCCGGGTCGTCCGGGCACGCGTCGCACCCGTCGGGGAGCCCGTCGTGGTCGGCGTCCTCGCTGTCCGGCGAGCCCTCGCAGGTGTCGCACGCGTCCGGCACGCCGTCACCGTCCGTGTCGAGCCGGTCGTCCGCGAGCGGGCAGATGTCGCATGGGTCGACGATCCCGTCCCCGTCGCTGTCCACGCCGAGGTCGTCCGCCCCGTCGCAGTAGTCGACCGCGTCGCAGACGAGGTCCCCGTCGCTGTCCGGGAGCTCCTGCGTCACCGTGACCGAGCGCACCCGGTACCGCTCCCCCGGCTGGTCGCCGATGAGCACGAGCGAGAGCGGCCCCGACGAGAGCCGCCCGGCGTCCCCGGTCGCGGGCGTCAGCGCCGCCGTCACGTTGTTCGCCGCGCGCAGATCGACCCGCGCCCCCGACCCGACGACCACGTCGAGCGTGTACGGCGACGCCTCGTCCACCTCCGCCCCGGCGCCCGTCAGCACCGCCATCGTCGCGCCGTTGTCGGTCCCCGAGATCGGGAGCGCGAGGTAGCGCGTCCCGCTCCCGCCGACGTCGTAGAGCCCGACCCCGAAGACCCGCGAGCCGTCGCTCACCCCGATGAGGAAGTCGTGGTCGCCCGCGAGCGTGTCGCGATCGAACACGATCCGGAACCGCCGCGCCGCCGCACCCACGGCCGGCAGCAGCATGAGCGGCTCGCGGTAGTACACGTCGAGGTTCGCGCCGGTCGTCGGGCCGAACTCCGTCACGGCCCCGTTCAGGAGCCCGCTCGTCGGGCGCGCCCCGCCCGTCGCCCGCCCGGAGGCGAGCCGCGAGGCGAGCTCGCCGCCGCGCACCCGCAGCGCCGTGTGGACGTCGACCACGTCGTCGCAGTCGTCGTCGCGCGCGTTGCAGACGTCCTCGGCGTCGGGGTTCACGCCAGGGTCGGCGTCGTCGCAGTCGCACCCCGACGGGAAGCCGTCGTGGTCGAGGTCCGCCGTGCCGTCCGGCCCGAGGCAGAGGTCGCACGCGTCGGGGATCGTGTCCCCGTCGGCGTCCTTGCCGTCATCGGCCCCCGGGCAGCGGTCGCGCGCGTCGCACACGCCGTCCGCGTCGGCGTCGAGGAGCCCCTGCGTGACCCCCACGCTCCCGATGGCGTACGTCTCGCTCCGGTTCGGCGTCACGACCAGGAGCGCGAGCCCCGCGAGCGCCGGCACCCGGTCGCTCGGGATCGTGTGCACGTCCGACACCACCGCCCCCGTGTCCGCGTCGACCAGGTCGACCTGCATCGTCGCGTCGCCGTCCGCCGGGAACGTGAACGCGAGCCGCAGCGTGCCCGCGCGCGCGACGTAGCGGTCGGCGCGCGTCGCGAGCTGCACGTTCTCGAGCCCCGCGTCCGCGTCGTCCGCGAAGACCGCGTTCGCGTGCGGCTTCACGCCGCCCCCGGTCGACGGCGCCCGCAGGTCGACCCGCGCCCCGACCGCCCGCGTCCCGTCGCTCAGCATCAGGATCGCCCGCGGGCTCGCGGCCGTCCGCCCGATGACGAGCTCCGCCGTGAGCCGCGTCGCGTCGGCGTCCGCCCGGAGCCCGGCGAGCGGCTCGCGATAGACCGCGCGGTAGTCCGTCCCCGTGGGCGGCAGCACCAGGTCCTGGCCGCCGGCCGCCGCGAACCCGCGCGCCCCCGACGGGTTCGTCGCGCGCCCCGCGTCGATCGCCCCGAGGAGCTCCGAGCCGCGCCCGCCCGCGAGCCGCGCCACGTCGACCCGGCCGTCGCAGTCCTGGTCGATGCCGTCGCAGATCTCGGGCCGGAAGGGGTAGACCGTGGCGCGGTTGTCGTCGCAGTCGCACGCCGCGACGCGCCCGTCGCCGTCGCGGTCCGGGCCGTGGTCGTCGCCGATGCAGCGGTCGAAGGTGTCGCAGACGCCGTCGTTGTCGGCGTCGAGCGGGCCCTGCTGCACGGCGAGGTGGCGGATCCGGTAGGTCTCCGCC
Source organism: Deltaproteobacteria bacterium (assembly GCA_020632715.1). Lineage (GTDB taxonomy): Bacteria > Myxococcota_A > UBA9042 > PHBI01 > PHBI01 > JACKFA01. Next base: position 1,164,402 of record JACKFA010000001.1, on the reverse strand, counting down.
GCGTCGTCCGCGTAGAGCACGAGGTCGATGGGCCCCGACAGGTCGAGCCGCCCCGCGGTCGACGGGTAGTCGCGCGCGTAGGTCACCCCGGCGCCCGTCGTGACGCTCACGCGGCTCGCGTCGCCGAGCGTGAACGTGAACGTGTAGGGGCCGCTGTCGGTCACGGTGTCCGTGGCCCCCGCGGCCGGGGAGAGCACGCTCGCGCCGCCGTCGCCGCCCCAGCGCGGGCCGACCGCGTAGCGCGTGCCGTCGCTGTCGCCCGCGTCCGAGAGCCCGACGCCGAGGACCCGCGTCCCGTCGGAGAGCCCCACGCGGAGGTCGTCGTCGCCCGCGTGCCCCTCGCGGTCGAGGACCACCTTCACGGTCGTGGTCGCGCCGCCGCCGCCGATGAGCGCCACGGAGCGCCGGTAGAAGATGTCGGCGTCCTCGCCCGCCCCGGCGCCGACGAGCACGTCGCCCGCGTCCGCCGTGAGCGCGCGCCCGGACGGGTTCGACGCCTTGTCGAGCAGGACGTCCGACACGAGCCCGACGCCCGACCCGCTCACGTAGGTGACGCCGTCCCCGTCGCCGCCGCAGTCGCCGTCGACGCCGTCGCAGATGTCGAGAGCGCCAGGGAACACGCTCGCGTCGGTGTCGTCGCAGTCGCAATCGGCCGGGAAGCCGTCGCCGTCGGCGTCCGGCGAGGCGCCGGGCGCCGGCACGTCCTGGTAGACGGTGAGGGCGCGGAGGTCCGCGCCGTGGCCGTACGCCGTGGCGATGACGACGCGCCACGGCTTCGTCTCGTCGAGGCGGGCGTTGGCCGTGCGCAGCGTCACGTCCACGCCGCTCGGCGACGAGAGCGTGCAGGTCATCCCGTCCGTGCGGTTGTCGAACGTCGCCCGCCACCGGGTGTCGTACGGCCGGGTCGCGCCGCTCGTGTACGCCGACGGGAACCCGAGCCCGTGGTTGCTCACGACCGTCGTCGCGTAGAAGCGCGGCGTGATGACGGAGTTGTCCGGGTCGAGCCGCGCGTAGATGACCCTCGTCCCGTCGGAGAAGCCGATCCCCGTGAAGCGTGCCGTCGCGACCGGCGCCGTCGTGAACTCGACGTGCACGCGCCGACCGCTCGTCGCGGGGACCAGCGTCACCGGCACCTCCCACGCGACGTCGCCGAAGAAGGAGGTGCTCGGCCCCGTGACGAAGGTGGCGCCGGCGTCGCCGACGCTCGCGTTGGACCGCCGGTAGCCGCCGAGGCGCGTCGTCGCGGAGAAGAGCTGCCCGCCCACGCCCCAGAACGCCGTGTTCACGTCGAGGCGGCCGTCGCAGTCGTCGTCGACGACGTTGCAGACGTCCGCGGCGCCCGGGTGGACGTCGCCGTCGTCGTCGTCGCAGTCGCAGCCGCTCGGCCAGCCGTCCGAGTCGCCGTCCGTGCCGTCGGGCCCGACGCAGCGGTCGACGCTGTCGTCGACGCCGTCGCCGTCGGCGTCGGCCGCGAGCGCCGCGCGCGGGGCGACGGCGCCGAGCCCGAGCGCCACGAGCGCCACGACAGCCCGCGCGCCCGCCGGGCGCGGAGCGCGCCGAGACCGAGGAGGAGGAGGAGCGCGCCGCCCAGCGGCAGCGCGCCCGCCCGCCGCCCGCGCAGCCGCTCGACGGGTCGCTCGGCCGCGCCGCGCCGGTGTCCGCGCCGGCCGCGGTGTCCTCGGAGCCCGCGGCGTCGGCGTCGTCGCCGCCCGTCGCGTCCGCGTCACCCCCGACCGGCCCCGGGTCGTCGGGGCACGCGTCGGGGCCGGCGAGGCAGCGCCCGCCGAGGCACATGTCGTTCTCCGTGCACGGATCGCCGTCGGTGCAGGGCGCGCCGTCGTCGGCGAGCCCGTCCACCGGGCAGAGGCCGTCGGAGCCGCTGCAGATCTCGTCCGCGTCGCACGCCGCGGCGCTCGGCCGGCAGACGAAGCCGTAGTGGCGGAACGCGTCGCGCGGGCAGCGCGGGCTCGCCCCGTCGCACGCCTCGGCGAGGTCGCACGGGCCCGTCCGCGGCCGGCACTCCTTCCCGGCGCTCTTGACCTGGTCCGCCGGGCACACCGGGCGGATCCCGTCGCACGCCTCCGCGAGGTCGCAGAGGCCCGCGGTCGCTCGGCACACGACGCCCACGGCCTGCACCTTGTCCGCCGGGCAGAAGGGGCTCGTCCCGGAGCACACCTCGGGCAGATCGCACGACCCCGCCGACGCCCGGCACGGCGTCCCGACGGCCGCGAGGCGGTCGCTCGGGCAGCTCGCGCCGATGCCGTCGCAGAGATCGTCCACGTCGCACTCGCCGACGCCCGCGCGGCAGACGATCCCGGCCGCCGCGGTCTCGCAGCGCCCGTCCTCCGCGCTCCCCGCGGCGACGCTGCACGCGAGGCAGTCCGCGACGCCGCCGCCGCACGCCGACTCGCAGCACACCCCGTCCGCGCAGAAGCCGCTGATGCACTCGGTCGCGGCGGCGCACGCGGTCCCGTCGGCGGCGACCCGCCGGTGGACCCGCGCCTCGTCCGACCCCGCCACGAGCACGCCGTCCGCGCTGACGAGGATCCCCCGCGCGCTCGCCGCCGAGCCGTCGATGAGCTCGTCGGCGCCGAACGCGCCGCCCGCGCCCGCGACGAACCAGGCGACGCCGCCGGTCGTGGCCGCCGCGACGCCGGCGCCCGAGAGGCCCACGGGGCCCGTCAGCGCGATGCTCGGCGTGATCGTCGTGGGCGGGGTCGCGAACTGGCCGTCCGCGAGCGCGTAGACGCGGATGGCGCCCGTCCCGCCGCCGGTGGTCGTCACCGCGAGGCGGCCGCCGCCGAACGCGACGCCCACGGCGCCCGCGACCGGGAGCGTCTGCAGGTGGACGAGGGGATCGCCCGGCGCGCGCTGCTCGAAGATCTCGACCGCCCCGGCCGAGGTCGCCGCGAGGTGGCGGCCGTCGAACGCGACGGCGGCGCCGAAGTGCGCGCCCGCGGTGGGCGTCGGGGCCGCGAGGATCTGCGTCACCGCGAAGTCCCCGCCGCTGTCGCGCGTGACGACCGCGACGGCGCCTGCGCCCTCCGCGCCCCCGGGCGCGAGCCCGGGGGCGCCGGCGAGGATCGTCACGCCGTCGGCGGTCGCGAGCGAGGCGCCGAGCTCCGCCGCCGCGGTGCCGCGCGGCGCGCCGTCGGGGAGCGCCAGCGAGGCGACCGCGCGGAAGCGGCGCCCGAGGCGGACGAAGACGTCGATGGCCCCGTCCCCGCCGTCCGCTCCGGGGGCGGACACGGCGAGGATCCCCGCCGCGAGCGCCACGCGGTGGCCGAAGCCCTCCTGCGCAGCGCCATTCGGCCGCGTGACCACGCTGCTCTCGGACCACGCGCTGCCGAGGCGGTCGAAGACGACGACCGCGCCCTCGGACGCGGCGCCATCGACGCAGCTCCCGTCGGCGCCGACGGCGAGCGTGTCGCCGTCGACCGCGAGGCCGCTCCCGAAGCCCGACGGACCGCCGCAGCCGGCGACGGACGTCGAGGTGACCGTGTCCGAGCCCCAGACGACGTCGCCCGGCGCGGCGTGCGCGGCGCGCGGGGTGGCGAGGAGGCCGCCCAGGAGCGCGCAGGCGGCGAGGGTGGCGATGACGGCGGCCGGCGCGGCCTGTTCCCGCGTGCTCATTCCCCGCACCTCGTTCCCTCCACGGTCAGCGCCCAGTCGGTACACGAGTGGCCGCCGAAGTACTTCACGTTGATCCAGTAGTTGAACGAGCCGTCGTCGAGGCTGTCGTCGTCCTTCGAGACGATGACCGTCTCGTCGACCCCGGCGCTCGAGGTCCCCTTCGCGAGGGGCGTCGAGCTCGCGCACGACGGGTAGACGTAGAGGTCGTAGTCGACGCCGCTCGGGACGCTCAGCTTGAGCCGGTGGTGGAGGACGCCGCTGCAGATCCCGATGTTGTCGACCGCCTTCACCTTGAACCAGGCCTCTCCGCGGCCCGTCGGCGACGCGTCGATGACGTACCCGGTGTTCACGAGACAGCTGAAGCCGCAGGTGCTGTCGCTGTTGAAGCTCCCGAGGTCGAGGGCGCTGCCGCAGCTCGGGTTGTTGTCGAGGACCGCCTCGCAGCCGTCGCCGTCGTTGCCGTTGCAGTTGTCGTAGCCGGTGCTGCAGCTCGAGATCCGGCAGCTCCCGTTGCTGCACGTCGGGGACGCGTGCGCGAGGTTGCACGCGTTCGTGCAGCTCCCGCAGTACTGCGTCGAGTTGAGCTGCCGCTCGCAGCCGTTCTCCTGGACGTTGTCGCAGTTCCCCCAGCCGCTCGCGCACTGGTCGACGAGGCAGGCCGTCCCCGCGCACTTCGACGACGCGTGCGCGAGGTTGCAGGCGTTGCCGCACGAGCCGCAGTGGCTCGCGGACGTGAGCGACGACTCGCAGCCGTTCCCGGCGTTGTCGTCGCAGTCGCCCCAGCCGGCCTGGCACCCCGTCACCTCGCACTCGCCTGTCGCGCACGAGGCGGCCGAGGCGTGCGCGGGGTTGCACAGGATCCCGCAGCCGCCGCAGTTCTGGTTCGTCGTGATGGGGGTCTCGCAGCCCGCCGCGGCGCTACAGTCCGCGAGCCCGTCCGCGCAGTCGTCGACCTGGCAGACGCCGCTCGCGCAGGTCGCGGTGCCGCCGTCCACGCTGCACGGGATCCCGCAGTCGCCGCAGTCGGTCAGGGTGCGCGTGCTGGTCTCGCAGCCGTTGTTGCCGTCGTCGTCGCAGTCCTGCCGGCCGGTCACGCAGGAGGTGACGCGGCAGCGCCCGGTCGAGCAGTCGCCGGTGCCGAAGGCCGGCGCGCAGGCGACCCCGCAGCCGCCGCAGTCCTGGTTGGTCGTGGCGTCGAGCTCGCAGCCGTTCAGCGGGTCGCCGTCGCAGTCGGCCTTGCCGAACGGGCAGGGGGCGACGTGGCAGGTGTTCGCGCCGAACGCGTCGTCGTCGGGGTCGACCGTGAAGACCGGGTCGGGGCAGAGCGTGTCGTGGTACTCGGTGTCCTCGCTCACGCAGCCGCCGGCGTAGTCGCCGCCGTACCCGACCCCGTAGGGCTTGTACTTCACGGCGGCGAAGCCGACGTCGGAGCCGTCGACGTCGCTCGTCGCGCGGCAGGAGAGGATCGGGTCCATCGACGTCGCGCCGGGCACCACCGGGCGCGAGTCCGCGCAGGTCGGGTCCGCGGGCGAGCACGTCGTCGCCTCGCAGAGGTTCATCACCAGCGAGCCGAGCGGCCCGAACTCGGTCAGCGGCCGCCGCCCGGGGCCGTCGCCGACGCCGACGCACTTGAACTGGCTCTCGTGGCCCATCCCGCGCCAGACACCGTCCGCCGGGAAGCGCGAGCCGAGCTCGCAGAGGGTCGCGTCGCGCGGGAAGTCGCTCCCGAACGGGATCGGGAGCCGCAGATCCTGCGCGCCGCTCGGCGGGCCCGGCGCGATCGAGTCGCAGCCGGCGCCGCCGTCGGGGCAGGACCACTGCGCGAAGTCGAAGCCCGGCACGGGCGGATCGGCGCCCGGGTCGTAGGCCGGGTCCGCGCCGCGCGTGCACGAGCGCCAGTAGGTGTCCGGGTCGCCGGGCGCGTAGGCGTCGTCGGGCTCGGGCGACGGCACGACCGACGGGTCGTAGCGGAGCGGGAAGTCGTTCGGGTCGCAGCGGTAGCGCTCCTCGATGACGAGGCTCGGCGTGCCCGCGTCGTCGCGCTCGATGTAGGCGCGGTGCGTCTCCATGAAGTACGCGAAGCTGTGGAGGCGCTCGCGCGCGTCGTCACCGAGCCGCTCCGGGGGCGTCTGCACCTCGAGGAAGTCCTCGACGCCGTCGTCGTCGTAGTCCGCGAGCGACGAGACGCAGGCCTTCGTGAGCCCGTTGACCTCCTCGGCGCGGAGGCGCCGCCCGCCGTACGGCGGCGTCGTCGTCGCGACGAGCGGCCCGGGCGTGTCGTTCCGGAGCGACTCGACGAGCGGCATCGGGACCTTGTCGAAGCACTGCGTCGGGTCCGGCTCGAGCAGGAGCCCCTCCTCGCAGGAGACGACCCGCTTGTCGACGCCGAGCTCGTCGCGGAGGACCACCGACGTGACCTCGACGAGGTCGCAGCGCGCGTTCGCCGTGAGCGCCGGGTCGCTCGTGAGCGCGGGGTCGCGCACCTCCTCGCGGACCCAGCCGTCGCCGTCGATGTCGCAGATCTCGGGCCGCGTGTCGCCGCCCGGCGGCATGAAGTAGCCGTGCACCGTCTCGCAGACGCACGTGCTCGTGTTCGTGCGGAACGGCCAGACGCGCCCCGTGAGCCCGGTCCCCGAGCAGGTGAAGCCGCACGACCGGCAGACCCCGTCCCCTTCCATCGCCGACCCCTCGGGGCAGGGCAGGGGGCGGCACGTCGGGGTCACCCCGGTCGCGTCGCAGTACTCGCTGTTGAGGCAGCTCCCGGCGCCGCAGCTCAGGCGCCCGACGCACTCGCCGCCGACCTCGCGCGCGTCGTCGATGCACGCCCCGCAGGACGCGGTCGCGTCCCCCTCCTCGCACTGTCGGAGGAGGCTCGTGCACACGTCGAGCAGGCTCCCGGGGGCGTCCGAGCGGCAGTTCGGCGCGCCCTCGACGCAGCGCCCGCCGTAGAAGACGTAGCCCGCCTCGCACTCGCCGGGCTGGCACTGCGCGTCGACGCCGCCGCCCTCGGTGCAGATCTCGTGCGCGCCGCAGAAGCCCTCGGCCACGAGGACGGCGCAGCTCCGCGGCGCCCGGCAGCTCGCCCCGTCGCAGAGGAGGCCCGCCGCGCACGTGTCGTCGCTCGCGCAGGCGCACCCGGCGCGGTCGGCCTCGCAGGCGTGGCAGGTGCCGTCGCCGAGGCAGGCGAGCGGCGCGTCGCAGGCGGGGGAGGTGGTCCGCCGGCAGGGGCACTCCGCGGTGCCGGGGGCGCAGTCGACGGCCGCGCAGGCGCCGTCCTGGCAGCGGCCGCCCTCGGCGCAGCCGCCCTGATCGTCGCAGGCGCAGCCGAGGTCGCCCGGGGGGCACACCTCGCAGACGCCGGCCTGGCAGAGGAGCGCGCCCTGGCAGCTCCCGTCGGCGCGGCAGAGGCAGCCGTCCTCGCCCCGCGTGCAGAGGGCGCACACGCCGGCGACGCACTGGCCGCGGTCGCAGGGGGCGGCGTCGTCCTCGGCGCAGGCGCAGCCGAGCTTCCCGGCGGGGCAGGCGCCGGCGGTGTCCGTGGGGGTCGTCGTGTCGGTCGCCGCCGTGGTGGCGGTGTCCGCGCTCGTCGTCGCGTCGGCGGGGGCGTCGCCCGCGCTGTCGCCGCAGCCCGCGACCGCGAGCGCGGCGAGGAGGGTGGCGAGCGCGAGCCCGCGGTTCGTGGCAGGTCTCATGCTCAGAACACCGTGAAGTCCGTGTAGTGGATGAGGATCTGGATGTCGGAGAGCGACTCCAGGTCGATGTCGCGGTTGACCGCCTCGTCGCGCCGGTTGATGACGAGCTCCCACATGGTCTGCGCGTAGGGCCGGTCGCGGAGCCGGAGGTTCTGGTAGACCTCGGGCGGGAAGACGCGGTTGCCGTTGAAGAACACGTCGACCACGGCGGTGCGCTGGGGGAAGACGTAGTAGTCCACGCGATCGTCGACGGTCTGGAGGACGGACGTCCCGCGCTGGCGCAGGTAGATCCGCCCCAGGCGGTCGCCGACCTCGGAGCCGATGACGTTCGCCTCGACGTAGCGGATCTTGTGGTTGCGCGTGAGCGGCGAGAGCTCGCTCACCGACGTCCCGAACGGGATGACGATGTAGCCGTTCCGGTCGAGGCGCCCCGGGTCCTCGAGGGCCGCCTGCATCATCGCGATGCGGTCGCTCTGCGAGATGGGCTGCTCGTCCGCGTCGAGGTACGGGATCTTCAGGATGTCGTCGCGCAGCGAGAGGATGGCGACGCGCGGATCGGGCAGGCCCAGCTCCTCCTCGAAGTCCTGGAAGGCGTTCTCGAGGTCCGTCAGGTAGTTCTCGAGGTTCGGCCGCCCGCGCGCCGCGAGCCGGATGAGGAAGAGCTCGTCGAGGTGCGCGTAGCTCGTCGACGTGTAGTACTCGTACATGCGCGTCGCGCGGTAGGCGGCCCGCATGGCGTCGTTGAACGCGATGTCGGCGTTGATGACGGCGTCGTTGCGGTAGATCCGCACGTTCGGGTCGTTCCGCGCGGCCTCGACGTCGATGAGCTGCTGGATGGCCTCCTGCGCGCGCTCCTGGAGCCGCTGCGCCTCGTTGTAGGTGCGCGTCACCTGCGCGACCTGGAGCTCGAGCTGGATCTGCGCCCGCAGCGCCTCGAGCGTCGTCTCGTCGAGCGAGCGGATGAGCGACTGCATCTTCGCGGCCGAGTCGATGAGCTGCACCTCGCACTGCTTCTGCGTGACCCACTTGCCGGTCTCGAGGTGCTTCGTCGCGATGTCGTACTGGAAGCCGATGGCGATGGCCTCGGCCGTCGACTCGCCGGCGGCCGCGAGGAGGCCGAGCCCGCCGGAGACGCCCGCGAACCCGGCGCAGACGGCCTTCGACGGCGGGTCGAAGGCGGTCGTGCAGGTCTCGAAGGAGGTCACGGCGTCCTTCGCGACGGTCAGGAGCTTCACGCCGCCGGTGATGGCGGCCTGCGTGATGGACTGGTCGCGCTGCGCGTCGCGCACGGCCTCGCCCTGCTCGTACTCGAACGTCGCCTGCGCGCGGACGAGGTCGCACTGCGAGGCGACCCGCGTGCGCTCGTCCTCGATCTCGGCGTTCGTGTTGCGGTAGCGCGTGAGCACCCCCTCGAGCGCGGTCGACGCGCCGTCGACCTCGAGCATCTGCTCGTAGAGGGTGCCGTTGGCGAAGTAGCCGCACGGGTCGCCCATGACGCTCGCGAGCTTCGACTTCTCGGCGTAGCGGCGGATGGCCGGGTAGGTCGCGCCGTCCTCGCCCGTGAACTGCCCGCAGATCGTGGCGAGCTGGTCCTCGTAGTTGTTGCGCACCCGCACGAGCTCCGACTGGAACTGCGTCGTGTCGACGCGGCCGCTCGTGAGCGAGTCGAGGGCGATCTGCTCGCGCTCCTTGGCCGTCGCGAGGCGCTGGCGCGCGGTCGAGAGCAGGGCGTCGAAGCCGTTCGACCCGAAGTTGGTGGTCGACGTGTCGATCGCCGGGAACGGCACGTACTCGGGCGGGTAGCCGAAGTAGGTCGTGCCCTTGACGATGTCGTCGAACACGTCGCGCATGTCGAGGAGGGCCACGCGGAACGTGCGCTGCGCGGTCTCGAGCGCGGCCACGATCTGGTCCTGGTACGACGCGCCCGAGTTGACCGAGATGTCGAGCATCAGCCGCGCGAGCATCACCGACTCGAGGTAGGTCCGCGCGTACGCCCGCTCGACCACGCGGCGCGCGATCTCGGGGCGGTTGAAGCTCTTGTAGCGCTTGGCGATCTCGCTCCAGGCGAACGACTCCTGCGCGCTCGCCCGCACGAGGCGCCCGAGGTAGAGCGTGACCGTGTCCGGCGAGATCATGTCCGCCTGGGTCGACGTGTTGCCGCGGCCGAGCGCCGCGGCGATGTTCGGGCCGAAGCGGTAGAGGCGTTCGAGCGCCATCTCGTAGTACTGGACGGCCGTGTAGAGGCGCTGCATCTCGGCGCCCGCGACGCCCGTGAGGTTGATGCCGTCGATCTCGAAGTGCTCGCCGTCGAAGTTGCGCGTCGCCACCCCGGCGAGGTCGAAGCGCGACGCGAAGGCGCCCGTGAGCTCCTCGTCGCCGAGCATCACGAGGAGCTCCGCGTAGAGGCGCTCGAAGCCGTCGTGGCCCTGGCTCTGCGCGAAGTTCCCGCGCAGGTAGCGCTCGAGCGCGTTCGTCGCGGCCGGGTCGAGCTTCCCGATGTCGTCCGTGTAGGTGCCGACGAGGCAGTCGATGCGCTGGCGGATCTGCTCGATGGCGGCGGGATCGTAGCAGTACGGCCGCGCGTCCGAGCCGGGCACGCACACCGACGGCGCGAAGCCGACCTCCGTGTCGTCGAGGAGCGAGCTCTGGAAGCGCGTCTTGTAGCGGAACGCCTGGTCGATGGCGGCCGCGAGCGGCGGGATCGGCGGCTTCGTGGACGCGGCGGTCTCGCGGAGCCGGAAGAACGCCTTCCCGTCGCGGAGGTCGCCCGGGGTCACGTCGCAGAGGACGCGCGCCGGGTCGAGGCAGCGCCACGTGATGTCCTGGCTCGCGATGTCCGACGACAGCCACTCGTCGAGGCGTGCGCGGCACGAGCCGTCGTTCTGGCAGTCGTCCTGGAGCACGTCGAGCTGGCTCTTCCCGCTCGCAGTCGCGAAGAACGTGACCTCGCTCCCCGGGAGGCAGGCGACCGGGATCTGCACGAGGATGGCGCCGCCGCCGTCGCGCGAGACGTAGCCCCCCGTGTCGGGCACGCCCCCGTCGAAGGGATCGACCGAGAGCTCCTCCATCGCGCCGCCGCCGTCGAAGTAGCCGTCGCAGAGGTAGTGGATCCGGTTCTCGACCTCGGCCGCGGGGATCGGGTCGAGCTGATAGGCGGCCGCCGCGGCGCTGCTCCCCTCGATGAGCACGTTCACGAGCGCGCTCTCGTCGTCCTCGATGCCGTCGGGGAGCGCGTCGAGGAGGTCCGGATCGCAGCTCGGGAAGTCGAAGCGGCGCGCGGTGGCCTGGGGGTCGCGCGCCGGGGAGCCGACGTAGTCCTCGTCGGCGAGCTCGACCGGCGTGCGCTTGAGCGTGATGAAGGCGTAGGCGGAGACGGGCTCCTGGCCCGGCACGAAGCTCGCGAAGCGCTCGCGCACGAGCAGGAAGAGGGTCGTCTGGTCGACGAGCGCGCCGTCGAGGAGCTCGATGTCGCGGCGCCGCGCCTCGCCGTCGGGCGACGGGTTCGCGCCGGCGAGGTCCATGTTGAGGGCCTTGTCGATGTCCTCGACGGGCTGCCGCGGCACCTGCGTGTCGCGGCACTCGGTGCGCACGCGGCCGAGCGTCGGGTCGACGGACGTCCCGACCTCGAAGCCCGGGACGAGCCACGGCGTCGTGTGGGTCTGGTAGCCGGGCACGCAGTTGAAGCTCGTCGGGGCGTAGCGGCCGCCGACCGTGAGGTTCGCGGTGAAGCTCGTCACGTTGACGACGCAGGCGGACGCGACGCGCGGGTCGCACGCGCCGGGGCGCGCCGGGTCCGCGGCGAGGCCGAGCGAGACCGACGGGTTACCGGGGTAATGGAGTGCCGTGCCCGAGTCGATGCGGCCGGTGTAGATCGTCTGGCCGTCCGCGCCCGCGCGCACGTTGATGGCGAACGGGAGCTCCGTCGTGGTGCTCGGGATCGGCGCCGAGCCGATGTTGTCGACGTAGGTCCGGACGCCCGCCGGGTTCGTGTACGGGTAGCACGCGGCGGTCGTCGAGCCGCCGGTCACGGCCTTGCAGAGCTCTTTCACGCGCGGCTGGTCCCAGGAGCCGGTGCGGGTCGCGGTGAGCACCGCCTCGAACTCCCCCCAGCCCCCCTCGACGTTGCCGCGCCGGAAGGCGCCCCAGCGCTGGATGAGCGCGTTCTTGACGTCCTCGACGTCGCTCTTGTCGGCGCGGAGGCGCCAGTCGTCGACGCCCTCGTCGTTGAACACCGTGAAGTAGTGGACCTGCCCCTCCCAGCGGCCGGCGACGTCCTCGACGTAGCGCACGGCGACCTCCTGCTCGCCGCCGACGCTGGTCACGACCAGGCGCCCGTCGTAGCGGACGCCCGGCGAGCCGCCGGCGTTCCGCACGGTGACGTCGGGGCAGGTCCCCTGGCACGTGATCTCGAGCTCCTGGCCGCGCGTCGTGGTCGTGCCGTCGGAGAGCTCGAGCCACCAGAGCGGGCAGTCCGTGGCCGAGCCCTCGCAGGGCAGCGAGAGGCCCGTCGCCTCGTCGACCGGCGCGTCGATGACCTCGCGCGCGCCGTGGCTGTCGTAGAGCTCGTGGCTCACCTTGCGGATGGTGATCCGCTGGGTCCCGGGCGTGTCGAGCGCGACGCGGATCGTCCCCTCGCCGTCGAGGTTCGACAGCGCCGACAGGCCGTGGGTCGTGACGGTCACGGTGGTCCCGGTCGGGAGGCTCATCGGCCCCGAGACGGGCGCCGTGATGGGCATGCAGAAGCCCGTCTCGCCGTCGCGCGAGTCGCACGTCTCGGCGCTCGGACAGCTCGAGCCGCCGGTCCCGAGCATGCAGGGGACGCGGCAGACCTTCTTGTGGCAGCCGCGGCCCGAGGGGCAGTCGAGGTTCGACTCGCAGTTCGAGTAGCAGGCGCCGCCGAGGCAGGCCTGGAAGAAGGGGCAGTCGACGTCGCTCGCGCAGGTGGGCTTCGCCTCGCCCGGGACGAGGCAGGAGCCGTCGGTGCAGACCTGGTCGTCGATGCAGCCGGCGAGGAGCCCGTCGGCGTCGCAGACGCGCGTCCCGGAGACGGACTGGAGGTCCTGGCGGCACGGCGTGTGGCACGCGGGATCGCTCGGCGGGAGGTCGGAGGCGGCGGTGCAGAGGCCGGCCGCGCAGGTGAGGCCGGTCGCGCACGTGCCGGCGGTGGTGCAGGCGCAGCCCTGGGTGCCGCGGTCGCAGTAGACGCAGCGCCCCTGGCCCTGATCGCAGCGGTTCCCCGCGTGGCAGGTGCCGTTCGCGAGGCACTTCCCGCCCTCGTAGCCGGCGCTGTCGACGCAGACGGCGGCGTCCTTGCAGAAGAGCCCGACGTCGCAGCTCCCGGAGGCGCAGGCGCACCCGCTCGAGCCCGGGGCGCAGCCCGTGCGCGCGCACATGCCGTCCTGGCAGGCGGCGTCGGCGTCGTCGCAGGCGCCGGCGCGGCACTCGCAGCCGAGCTTCCCGCGCGGGCAGGTCGGCAGGAGGCAGACGCCCGCCGTGCACGTGAGCGGGTCGCCGTCCGGGGAGAGCGCGCAGCCGGCCCCCTCGCCGCAGGCGCAGGCGAGGGTGCCGATGACGCAGTCGGTCGGCGCGTTCGGGTTGACCGCGACGCTCCCGCCGTCGGGGGCGCCGGTCGCGTCGGCGGCGGCGTCCGCGGTGGCGCTGTCGCCCTCCGCGGTCGCCCCGGGGCCGTCGTCGCACGCGCCGAGGGCGAGGGCGAGCGCGAAGGCGAAGGCGAAGGCGAGCGCGACGCGGGACATGCCGGCGCCGCCGGGGCGCCGACCGGTCGCGAGAGCACCGCTTCGGATACAATTCGATACGGAGCGCATTCGGCGCCTCACTGGCCGTTGATGGTGACGGGCGGGACCGTGACGGTGCTGGGGTCGTCGAGCTGGATGCCGGTACCGCCGCCCTGGCTGCTGCCGGAGCCCGACCCGCCCGACGAGCCGCCCGACGAGCCGCTCGACGAGCCGCCGCCGCCCCCGCCACCGCTGAAGACGCCGGTCAGCCCATCGCCGCCGCCGCCGCTCTCGCCGCCGTCGTCGTCGAAGTAGCCGGTCGCCGCGGCCGCGGCGGCGACCCCGCCGATCGCGACCGTCGCGATGAGCAGCGCGTCCGGGATGAGCCAGGCGATGCCCACGCCGCCGCCGCTGCTCGACGAGGTCGAGCCCGCGCGGTCCTGCCCCTCGTTCGTGTGCGGCGTCGCCTGGGTCGGGCGCGCGAGCCCCGGCTCGGCGCCGACGCCCGGCGCCTGACCCTGGCTCCCGCTCTGGTAGAGCGGGTTCGTGCCCCCGCGCGCGCCCTCGTGGAGCGGGTTGGTCCCGACGGTCCGGGTCCCCCTGGTTTCAGCGGCGATCTCGCGCGCCGAGACCTTGCGGTCCCGATACGGGAAGACCTTCTTCCGGATCGGGGAGACGAAGAGCGCGAAGATGAGCTGCCCCGTGGGATCGGTCGCCATGACCGGGTTGTTGCCGACGTACGCGTAGGCGGCCATGGCCTCGCCGCGCCGCTGGACGCGCGCCGCGTCGAGCAGGGCGAACGCCGGATCCGGGGACGACCAGCGCCCGGCCGCCGGGTCGAGGTAGCGCTCGCGGAAGTGGAGGAGCCCGCTCGAGCGGTCGAGCTCCTGCCCGCTGAAGCCGAGCTCGTCGACCCAGCCGGTCGCGGCGCGCTCCGCCCCGAACGGGTAGAAGTCGCGGGCGGCGATGACGGCGCCTGCGCCGTCGGTCGCGGCGACGACGCTGCCGCGGAGATCGAGGTGGAGGTGCGCCTCGTCGCCCTGCGCCTCGAAGAGGAGCCGCCGCGCCGCCGCGCGGAGGAGGCGCGTCGGCGTGTCGCCCGCGGCGCTCCGGCCGAGCCAGGCGTCGGCGATGTCGACGCGATCGTCCGCGTTCCCGTCGGGCAGGACCGAGGCGGCGAGCGCGTCCGAGCGGAGGCGCGCCACGCGCCGGTCGAGGACGCGCGCGTAGAGGCTCGCGATCCCGTCCCGCACGACGAAGTCGGGCGCCGCGTAGTAGGCGACGCCGCCGTCCTCGAGCTTGATGACGCGGTCGTTCCCGGGGCCGTAGCCCATCTCCGTGAGCGCGCCCGTGGCCGGGGCCGCCTCGACGAGCCGCCCGAGGTGGTCCCACGCGAGCTGCGTCGCGCCGCGGCTCAGCGTGTAGCCGCCCGCGTCGTACGCGTAGCTCACGCCGCCGACGCTCGCGACCGCGCTCGGCCCGGCGCCGCCCTGGCCGTACGCGATGGCGCCCGCGTGGCGCGGGCTCGCCGACCCGCGGCTCGACGCGCGCGACGTGACGTTGTCGAGGGCGTCGTAGGTGTAGGTGAGCGTCTCGGGCGCCGTCCCCGCCGGGTCGAGCGCCGCCTCGGTGAGGCGGTAGTAGGCGTCGTAGGCGAACGTCGCCGACCGGCTCGGGTGCGCGGCCCCGCCCGGGACGGCGTCGGTCACGCTCAGCACGTTCCCCTCGCGGTCGCGGGTCACCGACCAGTCCTCGATCGCGGCGCCGCCGGGGCCGTCGACCGCGTTGCCCGCGAGGCGGAAGACCGCGTCGTAGGTGAACGACTCCGTGACCCCGTTCGCGTGGCCGATCGACGCGATCCGGCCCTCCGGCGTGTAGGTCACCGTCGGGGCGACGCCCGCGACGGCCGTGACGCGCGACGCCCCGTCGCGCGCGTAGTCGAGCGTCCGCCCGTCCGGGTAGGTCGCGCGGGTGACCTGGTTGTCGCCGTCGTAGGCGTAGGTCGTGTCGAAGACGTGGCCCTCGAGCGTCCGGCGCAGGAGCGTCTGGTTCCCGCGCGCGTCGTAGCCGAGCTCGTCGCTGCCGCGCTGATCGCCCGGGATGGGGTACGTCTGGCGCACGATGAAGCCCGCGCCGTTCTTGCAGTCCGCGCAGCCCTCGGCGAGGTCGTAGACGATCGCCTCGACCGTGCCGGCCTCGTCGGCCGCGTCGTAGCGCGCGACGCGCCGATTGACCGCGTCGTACTCGGCCACGACCGCGACGCCGCGGGCGTCCGTCCGGCGCACCTCGAGCCCGGCCGCGTCGTAGTCGTAGGTCGTCGTCCCCGAGTTCGCGTCCACCATCCGGACCGCGCGGCCGGCGAGGTCGAACTCCTGCTGGTGCACGTGGCCCGCGGGGTCCTCGACGCGCGCGAGGTTCCCGAGCTCGTCCCAGGCGAGCCCGAAGGCCTCGACGCCGCTCGCGCCGCTGAGAGTGCGCTCGACGCGCACGAGGCGGTCGAGCCCGTCGAACACCTGGGTGGTCGGGGTGCCGGCGAACGGGCTCCCGGCGTCGCTGTCGAGCTTGTCCTCGACGGTCGTCGTGAGCGGCCCGCGGCGCGTGCGGACCATTGACGCCACGCCGCCGAACATCGCCGCGTCCGCCGCGGTCTCCGTGACCACGCGCCCGACGGCGTCGTAGTGATACGCCGCGAACGCCGGCCCCGTGGGCGCCGTGGTCGCGCAGTCCCCCGAGGTCGTCCGGTAGGGCTGGTAGAGGCGCACGACCTGGCCCGCCGCGTTCAGGACCCGGAAGCCCTCGGCGCGCCAGTCGCCGTCGGCGACGCGCGACAGCGTCTGGACCGCGCGGCCGCGCCCGTCCTGGCACTGGACGCTCTGGACGTCCTGCGGCCCGCCCGGGGTCCGCCGCTCCTTGATGACGACGCGCGTGACCGGGTCGCCGAGCTCGTAGGCGTACTCGAGGGTCGGCGCCTCGCGCGTGTCGCCCGGGCGCGCGATGGCGATGGCGCGGCCGAACTCGTCGTAGGCGTAGCTCGACCCGTTCCGCGGGGTCTTGTCCTCGCCGCCCGCGACCACGCGGTAGGCGGTCGACTCGCTCGGCTTCAGGAAGGAGGACTCGAAGGACACGTCCTGGACGAGGTCGTAGCTGCCGGCGTGGATCGTGACGCGGGTCACGCGGAGCCCGCGCTCATCGTACTCGTAGTCGCGGCGGTGGGCGGTCGCGACGGCGGGATCGCCGTTCGGGTCGAGGACCGCCACCACCGAGCCGCGCGCGTCGCGCTTCTGGCGCGTCGTGGCGACGACCTCGCTGTCCGACACGCGCTCCGTGACGCGCGTCACGAGGCCCTTGTCCGCCTTCCCGGCGGCGAGCCCGACGAAGTCCGGGCCGTCGTAGTAGGTCATCGTCTCGCTCATCCGCCCCGACTCCGAGGCGCCGGTCCGGACGCGGACCGGGAGGCGCAGGAGCCAGGCGCCGCCGGTGTCGTCGCCGGGCTCGACGTAGGTCGTCGTGGTGACCTGCTCGTCGCCGAGGCACTCGGCGCCACACGGGCCGGAGCTGAGCCCCGCGCCGAGGCTCGGGCACGCGCCGCACGCCGTCGGCGCCTCGGGCGGCCCCAGGTTCACGACGCCACGCACGTCGCGCCGCACGACGTTGCCGTAGCCGTCCCACGTGTTCTCGCTTCGCGTCGTCACCCACGCGCTGCTGTCGGCGCCCTCCTGGACGACGCTGACGTCGGCGAGCTGGCACACGAAGCGCACCGGCGGCTCGGCGCCGTCGACCCCGGTGATCGGGCAGTCGCCGAACTCCGTCCGCGACTCGCGGATCGGCACGTCCGCCGCCGCGCCGCCGAAGCTCGCCTGCCGCACGAGGAGCCCGTTGTGGTAGGGATCGTCGCGCCCGACGTCGTACTCGAGCACGTCGAGGCCGGGGTCCTGCGCGTCGTCCGCGTCCGTCACGAGCCGCCGCTCGACGCGCTCGAAGCCGCGGAAGCTCTTCTCGTCGCCGTCGTAGAAGCCGTCGCGGTAGCTGAGCTCGCGCCGCTCGTGCACGCCGGCGCCGTCCTCGCCACCCGTGAGCGTCACCCAGGTGTCCATCGCGGTCACGACGTTCATGCTCTCCGGCAGCGGGTACGCCCAGGCGTCCGCCGTCCCGGCGTCGCGGGCGCGCTGCGCGATGGAGGTCCCGTACTCGACGATCCGCACCCAGCCGATGCCGTTCTCGACGCGCGAGAGCAGGTTCGGGCGCACCGGGAAGAGCTCGAGGAAGCGCACGTGGCCGTTGCTCGCGACCCACACCACGTCGTCGGTGCCGTTGCCGTTCATGTCCGCGAAGAGCACGGTCTCGCTGTCCGTGCGCTCGGGGATCTCGCCGTCGACGCCGGCGCTCGTGATGTTCTCCCGCGCCGCGAAGCGCCCGGCGTTCTCGTTCCGCCAGTAGCTGACGGTGGTCCCCGTCACGAGCACGACGTCGGCGAGCCCGTCGCCGTCGAGGTCCTCGAGCTCCGCGCTGTCCGCGTCGCCCGACGCGAGGTCGTTCAGGTTCACGTCCGTCCACTGCGCCGACCAGTGCCCGAAGCCGAGGTTCAGCTTGTACCGGAGCGTCGTCGTGGCGCCGTTCGCGACGAGCATCACCGGGTCCTGGAGCCCGTCCCCGTTCACGTCGGTGAGGTCGAGGTCCTCCGCGTCGAACGCGGCGCCGAGCGCGTCGGCGGCCACCGTCTCGTAGCCGGTCCCGGTGTTCCGCGAGATGGTCGTCGTGCTCTCGTTCGGCGTCCTGAGGACGTCGATGCGCTTGTCGTTGTCGTAGTCGAAGAAGCGCATCCCGAGCGGGCTCGCGTCGCTCGCCGGGTCACCCGGGTCGTCCGCGAGCGTCGGGAGCTGGCCCGGGTTCTCGAGGCAGTCGGTCCCCACCCAGTCGCCGGCGCCCGTGTTGCAGAGCGCGAGCCCGTTCACCTGGTCGACGATGTCCGTGAACCCGTCGCCGTTCACGTCGAGGAGCTGCACCCCCGGGTGGCTCGGGACGAACGACGAGCCGCCGGTCGTGGCCGCGCTCGTCACGACCGCGCCCGTGAACGACGGGCGCCCCTCGGTCGAGAGCTTGCTGAGGTGGAAGGTGTGAACGCCGTTCACATCCGACGAGAGCACGTCGGGGAGCGAGTCGCCGTTGATGTCGATGAGCTGCACGAGCCCGGTCTGGATGTCGACGCCGCCGGTGAGCGTGCCCATGTCGACCATGAAGGGCGCCTCGCACCCGACCGCGCACGCGCCGGCGAGGGTGCGCGTGTACTGGAAGCTGTGCACGATCGGGAGCTTACCGCCGTCGCGCCCGAACGTGGACACGCTCGCGAGGCGCGTCATGCCGCCGCTCTTCGCGACGTCCTCGTACGCGAGCTCGTAGCGCTTGATGACCGCCGTGTCCGAGAGGACCTGGACGGTCGTGAGGCGCTTGCCCTCTCGCACCTCGAAGCCCGGGGTCGCCATCGAGCGCACGTCGGGGCGGTCCTCGTAGCCGAAGCGCACCGAGAAGCGGGGCGTCGTGAGCCCGCCGAAGGCGTAGCGGACCTCGTCCATGCGCGGCCAGCCGTCGTCCTTCGCGTAGCTGTACACGACGCGCCGGCCGCTCGTGTCGCGCTTCTCGACGAGGTAGTAGCGGAACGTCTGGCCGCCGGTCGCCTGCATCCGGGCCGACGCCTGGAGCGCGCCCGTCGCGTCGGCGCCGAAGTACCCCACGCTCCCGTCGGGGTACTCGGCCTTCCAGTAGCCGGCGGCGCCGGCGCTCGTCAGGTACCAGCGGTAGCGGATGAACCCGCCCTCGAAGCGCGCGCGGTAGACGCGCGAGCCGTCGAGGTCGCCGACGTAGACGAGCTCGTCGCCGCCGTTCGCGGCGAAGTGATCGGCGGTCGTGTAGGTCGGGAGGCCCTGGCTGACCATGCGCTCGATGGTCGGCGCGTCGAGGGTCCAGCCGATGCCGGCGACGCCCATGCCGGCGCCCGACGAGTACGAGAGCGCGAGCGCCGGCGTCACGTCGGCCGTCGCGCCCTGCGGGACGTCGATCGTGACCGTGTAGGAGGCCGTCCCCATGTTGGGGTTCACGTTCACGTTCTCGCCGACGCCGCCGATGGAGCCGGGGCCGTCGGGGAGGGAGACGCGGTCGTCGGAGAGGCCGTTCTGGGCGCTCGCCGCGCCGGGGAGCGCGACGACGAGGGCCGCCGCGACGACGGTGGCGTGGAGGCGGCTCACCGGAGCACCACGCTCGCGCCGGGGAGCACGGTGCCGGCGGCGTCCACGCAGGTCGACGAGGTCACCGTCGGAGCGCCCGTGCCGACGACCTCGACCGCGCCGTCGGCGAAGTCGGCGTCGCTCGTGGCGGTCACCGCGATGGCGACGCGCGGGGCCTCGCGGATGAAGGTGCCGCGCACGCTGTCGGCGAAGCGCACCTCGCTCACCGCGGCGCCGGCGCCCTCGGAGAGCAGGATCTCGCAGCCGCGCGCGCCGGCCGGGAGCACGAGCCCGGTCGGCTCGCTCGCGACCTGGCACACGTTCGCGACGCACGCGAGGCCCGTGTCGCAGCCGCCGTCGCCGCGGCACGCGCAGCCGGCGGTGCCGGGGTCGCCGCCGCAGGCGGGCACGGTGTCGGCCGGCTCGACGGTGTCGGCGTCGCCGCCGACGGTCGTGTCCGTCTTGGCCTTCTCGTCGCCGCCGCAGGCAGCGAGGAACGCCATCATCGTCAAGGCGACCAGGGAAAGACGCGTCATGTCCGCAACTCCTCCGCGGGGCTCGTCATGGGTGCCGCGGCGGCTGGCTGAGCCACCCGCGCGGGGCCGGCTACGTTGGGGGTTCGCTGGTAAAACGACATCGGCTCGGGAAACCCGTCAGACCGTCTCGAAACTTTTTTCCTACTGGGGACCGCCGGCCGCGCCGTCGTCGTCGTCGGCGCCGGCGACCGCGCTGTACACGACGCCGCTGCCGATGCCGGCGAGCGCCGCCACCGCGGCCGGGAGGCCGATGGTGAGCGCGCCGCGGACCGTGTGCTTGTGGACCTGCGACTTGAACGCCCGCGACTCGGCGATGAGCGACTTCCGCTCCGCCGTGAGCGAGTTCAGCTTGTTCGTGACCCGCGTGAGTTCGCTGTGGTCGCGGCTCGCCACCGTCACCGTGCGCCCGAGCTCCTCCTTCTTGCGGAAGCTGCTCGGGTCCGAGAGGCGCGTGATCTCCGCCTCGACCTCGGCGCGCGCCGCCGCGATCTCGGACTTCAGCCCGACGAGGCGCTCGCGGTCCGCCACCCGCTCGGCCCTGGTCTTCCCCGACGCCCGCTCGGCCGGCGACTTCTTCGCCCCCCGCCCGTCGCGCGCCCGCTTCTTCTTCGGCGACACGGCCTTGCCGACCTTCGCGAGCCGGCTCTTGACGCCCTTCAGGAAGCCCTTGAGCCCCGTCGGATCGACGGCGTTCGTCGGATCGTTCGCGACGTAGGCGTAGGCCGCGGTCCCCTCGCCGAGGTTCCCGACGCCCTCGGCGTCGAGCACGGCGAACCCGGGGTCCACGGCCGTCCAGCGCCCGGACGCCGGGTCGAGGTAGCGCGCCCGGAAGTGGAGGAGGCCGGTCGCGTCGCGCTCCTGCCCCGTGAAGCCGAGCTCGTCGACGAAGCCGCTCGCGGCGGACTCCTCGCCCGTCGGGTAGAAGGCGCGCTCGGCCACGACGGCGCCGTCGCCGTCCGTCGCCGCGACGATCGAGCCGAGCAGGTCCTCGTGGATGTGCGCCCGCGCGTCACCCGCGGCGAAGAGGAGCCGCCGCGCCGCGGCCCGGAGGAGCCGGTCGCGCTGCTCGCCCCCGCGCCCGAGCCAGGCGTCCGCGATGTCCACGCGCCCGTCGGCGTTCGCGTCCGAAAGCAGCGTCGCCGCGAGCGCGTCGGAGCGCAGCCGCGCCACCCGCGCGCCGGCGAAGCGCGCGTAGAGGCTCGAGATCCCGTCTCGCACGGCGAAGTCGGCGGTCGGGTAGTAGATCACGCCGCCCGCCTCGGTCTTCACGACCCGCTCGCCGCCCGCGGCGTAGGCGTCCTCGCTCGGCGCGCCGGAGGCGGGCGCCGCCTCCATGAGCCGCCCGAGGTGGTCCCACGCGAGCGCGAGCGCGCCCTTCGCCGTCAGGTTCCCCGCCGCGTCGTAGGCGTAGGTCACGCCGCCGACGCTCGTCGCCGCGTTCGGCCCGGCCCCGCCGGCGCCGTAGGCGTACGCGCCGACGTCCGCGACGCTCGCGGCGCCGCGGCTCGACGTGCGCGACGTGACGTTGTCGACGGCGTCGTAGGCGAACGACAGCGTCTCCGCGCCCGCGCCCGCGCCGAGCGTCGCCGAGGTGAGGCGGTAGTACGCGTCGTACCCGTACGCGGCGCCGCGCTCCGGGCGCCCGGCGGCCGCGTCCGCCCCGTCGGCGATGGCGGTCACGCGGCCCGCGCGGTCGCGCGTCACCGTGAGCGCGAGGAAGCGCCCGCCGACCGTCGACTCGGCCGTGATCCCGCTCGGCCGCAGCACCGCGTCGAACGCGTAGCTCGTCGCGACCCCGCTTTCGTGCTCGACGCGCGTGAGGAGCCCGTGCTCGTCGTACGTCGCGCCCGCCACGATCCCCGCGAGCGACACCGGCCGCGACGCCCCGTCGTAGCCGTAGTCGAGCCGCTGCCCGTCGGGGTAGACGGCGCTCACGAGCTCGCCGACCCCGTCCCAGGCCCACGTCGTCTCGAAGGCGTGCCCGTCGAGCGTCCGCCGGAGGAGCGTCCGCCGCCCGCGCGCGTCGTAGCCGACCTCGTCGCTCCCGACCTCGCCGGCGAGGAGGGGGTACGTCGCCCGCACGAGCCGCCCGGCGCCGTTGCGGCAGTCGCTGCACCCCTCGGCGAGGTCGTAGGTGAGCCGCTCGGCGGTCCCGTCCTCGTCGGCGGCGTCGAAGCGCGCGACGAGCCGGTTCAGCGCGTCGTACCTGCTCGCCACCGCAATCCCGCGCGCGTCGGTGCGGGAGACCACGTTCCCCGCGGCGTCGTAGGCGTACGTCGTCGCCCCCGCGTTGGGCTCGACGACCCGCACCACGCGCCCGAGCAGGTCCATCTCCTGCGTGCGCGCGTTCCCCGCGGGATCCGTCACCCGCGCGAGCCGCCCGAGCCCGTCCCAGCCGAGCCCGAAGACCTCGGCCGGGCCGCTCTCCGTGAGCCGCCGCTCGATGCGCACGACGCGCTCGAGCCCGTCGACAACGCGCACCGTCGGCGTCCCCGCGAACGGGCTCGCCGGGTCCGTGTCGTCCGCGTCCCAGGCCGAGATCCGGAGCGGCCCGTACGCCGTGCGCTCGACCGACGGCGTCCCGCCGTAGAGGCTCCCGTCGGGCGACACGCTCTCGACCTCGCGCCCGACGGCGTCGTAGCGCGCCGACGAGTACGGGACCCCGGCCGGCGGCGTCATCGCGCACGCGCCGCTCGCCGCGAGGTAGGGCAGGTAGTCCCGCACGACCTCGCCGCGCGAGCTCAGGACCTTGAAGCCGTCCGCCTGCCAGTGGGTCGCGTCGATCTTCTTCGCGATCTGCACGGCGCGCCCGCGCCCGTCGAGGCACGCCACCGCCTCGATGTCCATGGCCCCGCCCGGCGCGCTCCGCGCCTTCGTCACGACGCGCGTCACCGGGTCGCCGAGCTCGTAGCCGAACGTCTGCGTCGGCGCCTCGCGCGTGTCCCCGGGGGCGACGATGGCGATGGTCCGGCCGAACTCGTCGTAGGCGTAGGCCGTCGGGTTCCGCGGCGTCCGGTCCTCGCCCGCCTCCACGACGCGGTACGCCGTCGCCTCGCTCGGCAGGAGGAACGACGCCTCGTAGCTCACGTCCTGCACGAGGTCGTAGGCGCCGGCCCGGATGGTCACCCGCGTCACCCGGAGCCCGCGCGCGTCGTACGCGTAGTCGCGGCGGTGCCCGGTGGCGTCGCCCGGAGCGCCGTTCGGGTCGAGCGAGGCGATCACGTTCCCGCGCACGTCGTAGGCGTAGCGCGCCGCGTCCACGGTCGCGCCCGCCGACACGCGCTCGGTCTCCCGCGTCACGAGCCCGCGCGTCGCCTCGCCCTCGGGCGCCCCGACGAAGTCGGCCCCGTCGTAGTGGGTGACGCGCTCGGTCGCGACGCCCCCGTCCACGCCGCGCACCGCGACGCGCGCCGTGAGGCGGAGGAGCCAGGCGCCGCCGGTCTTCTCGCCGGGGACGACCCAGTTCGTGGCGGTGATCCGCTCGTCCCCGAGGCACTCGGCGCCGCACGCGCCGGAGCTGACGCCGTCGGGGAGGTCCGCGCACGAGCCGCAGCCGGCGGGCGCCGTCGCCGGATCCCCGGTCGCGACGACCCCGCGCTCGCGCACCTCGACCTCGTTCCCGTAGCCGTCGTACGCGCGCTCCGTGCGCACGGTGCGCCACTCGGCCGCGGGCGCGCCCTCCTGGTGGAGCACCTCCTCGGCCGTCGCGCAGACGTGCCGCACGGCCGGATCGGTCGCCCCGAGCGCCGCCCCGTCGAGCCCGGAGACGGGGCAGTCGGCGTACTCGAGGTGGGTCTCGCGGATCGGCACGTCGAGCCCCGGGCCGCCGAAGGTGGCATGCGCCACGAGGAGCCCGTTGTGGTACGGGTCGTCGCGCCCGACGTCGTAGCGGAGCACGTCGAGCGCCGGGTCCTGCTGGTCGTCGGCGTCCGTGACGAGCCGCTGCTCGACCTCCTCGTAGCCGCGGAAGCTCTTCTCGACGCCGTCGTAGAAGCCCGCGTGGTAGGCGAGCTCCTGCCGCTCGTGGACGCCGTCGCCGCCCTCGCCGCCGGTCAGCGTGACCCAGGTGTCCGTCGCGGTCACGACGTTCATGCTCTGCGGGAGCGGGCTCGCCCAGGGGGCCCCGGCCGCCTCGTCGCGCGCGCGCTGGGCGACGGAGGTCCCGTACTCGATGATCCGCACCCAGCCGATGCCGTTGTCGACGCGCGAGAGCAGGTTCGGGCGCACCGGGAAGAGCTCGAGGAAGCGCACGTGGCCGTTGCTCGCGACCCACACCACGTCGTCGGTGCCGTTGCCGTTCATGTCCGCGAAGAGCACGGTCTCGCTGCCCGTGCGCTCCGGGATCTCGCCGTCGACGTCGGCGCTCGTGATGCGGACCCGCGCGTCGAAGGCGCCCGCATTGCGGTTCCGCCAGTACGCGACCGCCGTCCCGGAGACGAGCACCACGTCGGCGAGGCCGTCCCCGTCGAGGTCCTCGAGCGCGGCGAGGTCGAGGTCGCCGGACGGGAGGTCGTCGAGGCTGACGCTCGTCCACGCGGGCGACCAGCGCCCGAAGCCGAGGTTCAGCTTGTACTGGAGCGTGGTCGTCGCGCCGTTCGCGACCAGCATCACCGGGTCCTGGAGGCCGTCGCCGTTCACGTCGGCGAGCTGCAGCGCCTCGGCGTCGAAGGCCGCCCCGAGCGCCTCGACGGGCACGGTCACGTACCCCGTGCCGGTGTTGGCCGACACGAACGCCGTGCTCGCGTCGGGCGTCCGCAGGAGATCGATGCGCTTGTCGTTGTCGAAGTCGAAGAAGCGCATCCCGAGCGGATCCGCGTCGCTCGGGGCGTCGCCCGGGTCGTCGGCGAGGGTCGGCAGCTGCCCGGGGTTCGCGATGCAGTCCGTGCCGCTCCAGTCGCCGGCGCCCGTGTTGCAGAGGGCGACGCCGTTGACCTGATCGACGATGTCCGTGAAGCCGTCGCCGTTGACGTCGAGGAGCTGGACGCCGGGGCTCGACAGCACGAACGACGAGCCGCCGGCCGTGAGCGCGCTCGTCACGACGGTCGCCGTGAACGTCGGCTGCCCGACCGTCGAGAGCTTGCTCACGTGGAACCTGTGAACGCCGTTCACGTCGGTCTCGAGCACGTCCGGGAGCGAGTCGCCGTTGATGTCGATGAGCGCCGCCCGCCCGGTCTGGATGTCGACGCCGCCCGGGAGCGTGCCCATGTCGACCATGAGCGGCGCCTCGCACCCGACGGCGCACACGCCGGCGAGCGTGCGCGTGTACTGGAAGTGGTGCTCGATCGGGAGCTTCCCGCCGTCGCGGCCGTACTCGGCGACCCCCGCGAGGCGCGTCGTGCCGCCGCTCGCCGCGTCGGCCTCGTAGGTGAGCTCGTAGCGCCGGATGACCGTCGTGTCGGAGAGCACCTGGATGGTCGCGAGGCGCTTCGCGAGCCGGATCTCGAAGCCCGGCGTGGCGCTCGAGTCGACGTCGGCGCGGTCGGCGTACCCCATGCGCACCGAGAAGCGCGGCGTCGCCTCGCCGCCGAACGCGTAGCGCACCTCGTCGAGGAGCGGCCAGCCGCTCGACTTCACGTAGGTCTGCACCATGCGCCGCCCGACCGGGTCCCGCACCTCGACGAGGTGGTAGCGGAAGCAGTCCCCGGCGTCGTCCTGGACGCGCGCCGACGGCACCAGCGTCCCGCCCGCCTCGGCGCCGAACGTCCCGACGCGCCCGTCCGGGTACTCGGCCGTCCAGTAGCCGGCGGCGCCCACGCCCGCCTGCCACCAGCGGTAGCGCACGAAGCTCCCTTCGAAGCGCTCGCGGTAGACGCGCGAGCCGTCGAGGTCGCCGACGTAGACGAGCTCGCTCCCGCCGTTCGCGGCGAAGTGATCGGCGACCGTGTAGCCCGGGAGCCCGCGGCTCACCATGCGCTCGATGGTCGGGGTCCCGAAGTCCCAGCCGATGCCGGCGACCCCCATCCCCTGCCCGGAGGCGTAGCCGAGCGCGAGCGACGGCGTCATGGCGGGCGACGCGCCCTCAGGGACGCGGATCGGCACGGAGAACGAGGCGCTGCCCATGTTGGCGTCGAGGTCGACGTTCTCGCCGACGCCGCCGATGGAGCCCGGCCCGTCGGGGAGGGAGACGCGCTCGTCGGACAGGCCGTTCTGGGCGCCGGCCGCGCCGGGGAGGGCGGCGACGAGGGCCGCCGCGGCGACGGCGGCGCGGAGGCGCCTCAACGGAGCACCACGCTCGCGCCGGGGAGCACGGCGCCGGCGGCGTCGACGCAGGTCGACGAGGTCACGGTGGGGGCGCCCGTCCCGACGATCGCGACCGCGCCCTCGGCGAAGTCGGCGTCGCTCGTGGCGGTCACCGCGATGGCGACGCGCGGGGCCTCGCGGATGAAGGTGCCGCGCACGCTGTCGGCGAAGCGCACCTCGCTCACCGCGGCGCCGGCGCCCTCGGAGAGCAGGATCTCGCAGCCGCGCGCGCCGGCCGGGAGCACGAGCCCGGTCGGCTCGCTCGCGACCTGGCACACGCTCGCGACGCAGGCGAGGCCCGTGTCGCAGCTGCCGTCGCCGCGGCAGGCGCAGCCGGCGGTGCCAGGGTCGCCGCCGCAGGCGGGCAGGGTGTCCGTCGGCTCGACGGTGTCGGTCGGCGTCGACGTGTCGGCCTTCGTCGAGCCGGAGTCGCCGCCGCACGCGGCGGAGAGCGCCGCGATGGACATGGCGACGAGCAGGAGGCGGGTCATGGAGGCTCCTCGGCGGTGACGTCGACGCAGGCGCGCCTCATCCCGGGGTCCGGTGCGATGTGGAGAATTTCACCCACCGTGGAACACGAGATGCGCGGGCGAAGCCCGTCCCGGATCCGCCCAGGAGGCGGTCGATTCCCCGACGACGTCGCCTCGACCGAGGTCTCCGGGCCCTCGGCGGGCGCCGTGGATCGCCGGACGGGCGGTCGATTTTTCGGCCCGCGCGGTCCGGCGCCGCCGCCCCGCGCCCCGCGCCGGCCCGCCCACGAGGCCCACGATCGCGCGCTCCGAGTGGACCTCGGGGCGATTCCGCGTCATGGTGGCGACGATGAGCCGCGTGGCACCGAACCCTGAGAGCTGCCCGGCCGAGCATCCTGGAAGCGCGTGGCGCCAGCCCCGCCACCGCGCGCCCCGGGCCGGACAGCTTCTTCGGCGCGCGTCGCTCCTCGCGGTCGCCGCGGTGGGCGCGTTCGCCCTGGGCGCGTGCTCGTCCATCCGGCTCGGCGACATCGAGCCCCCGCCGGGGGAGCGCGTCATCGTCGAGATCGACATCGTCGGCAACGACAACGTCGCGACGAGCGACATCGTGAGCGAGCTCCGGATCCAGCCCCAGGGGCTCGACGTCCCAGCGAAGGACTCGCCCGTCGACATGGCGGAGATCTCGACCGACGCGCGCCGCGTCGAGGCCATCTACGCCGCCTACGGCTACTTCCGCGCCCACGTCACCGACTACTGGGTCGACGACCTCGCGAACCACACCGCGCGCGTCGTGTTCCGCGTCGAGGAGGGGCCGCCGACGCTCGTGAACGCCATTCACTTCGTCGGGTTGAACCCGGGCGCCGAGATCGACGTGGAGGCGGCCAAGCGCCTCGACGACCTCGAGTCGAAGCTCCCGGACCTGCTCACGCTGAAACCCGGCGAGATCTGGGAGGAGTCGAAGTACGAGGAGGGGCTCTCCCTCATCGCGAACGCCTTCCGCGACGTGGGCTTCGTGAGCGTGCGCGTCGAGGGGCAGAGCTACGTGTCGCGCGACCGCAACGAGGCCGGCGTCTACTACCGGATCGCCCCGGGGCCGCTCACGCGCATCGGGGAGATCCGCGTCGTCGGCACCCAGAGCTTCCCGAAGGAGCGGATCCTGCGGCGCACGAGCCTGCGGCTGAACGACATCATCTCGTCGGAGGACCTCCGCGAGACCGAGGCGCAGATCTACGACCTCGGCGTGTACTTCAGCGTGACCGCGCGCCCCATCAAGATCGACGAGACCGGCGGCGTCGAGCCCCTCGGCCCGACGGGCCCCCCGGTCGGCACGGGCGGCGCGGCCACGAAGGCCGAGCCGGGCGCGGCGGCGCCCACGGCGGCGCCGGGCGACACGTCGCCCACGGCGCAGACCGCCGGCTCGCCGAGCCAGGGCGACGTGCCGGGCGTCGAGGTGGCGTCGTCGGACTCGGAGGTCGTCGCGAGCGACGGCGACGCGAAGGCGCCGGAGCCCGGCGAGACACCGGGCGAGGCGCCGCCGCCGGCGACGCCGCCCGAGGCGCCGCTCCCCGACGAGGACGAGCCGCCCCCGGATGGCGGCGACGACGAAGACCCCGGCGGGGGCCGGCGCGCGGCCGGCGGGGTGCGGGCGGCAGCACCGCTCCCGCTCACGGTGCCCATCGAGATCTCGGTCCAGGAGATGCCGCTCTGGGACGTGTCCATCGGCTTCGCGGCCGCCACGGACAGCATCAAGGCGACGTTCTCGGTGCCGCTCAGCTACCAGAACCGGAGCTTCTTCGGCGACATCATCGGGCTCACGCTGAAGGCCGACCCGGCCATCGTCATCCCCGACGTGACGCAGAGCTGGAGCGCCTACGACTTCGGCTTCAAGGGGCTCGCGCAGGTCGACTGGCCGAGCTTCCTCGAGGAGTACCTGCGCCTCCTCTTCCAGACGAAGTACGAGCGCGACCCGAGCCAGGACGTGAAGAGCGACGCCGTCACGGGCTCGCTCGCGTTCTCGCGGCAGCTCGCCACGTGGCTCACGGCGCGCGTCGGCTACAACGTGTCCTACTTCCGCTTCTACGGCACGGACGCCCTCTCCGAGGCGCGCGACGAGGCCCTCGCCGTCGCCGACCTGCGCTTCAAGCGCGAGGATCTGCTCACGTTCATCGACGTCGGGGCGGTCGTGGACTTCCGCGACGGGCTCTACGACGCCCGCTCGGGCTGGTACTTCTCCGCCAACGCCGACTTCGCGTCGACCGCCCTCGGCGGCGACGCCGACTACATCCACCTCCTCGGGGACCTCCGCGTCTACGTGAAGGTCGCGCAGTGGCTGAGCATCGCCATGCGCGCCCGCGGCGGCATCAACTTCTACCCCCAGGGCCAGGGGACGCCCATCGCGGCGCGCTTCAAGTCGGGCGGCCCGAGCACGTTCCGCGGCGTCGCGGCGGGGCGCCTCGGCGACTACATCTGCGGCGAGCCGCAGGACCTCGGCGGCGGCGCGACCTCGTCCGTGAACGTGTCGTGCGGCGACGGCTCCACGGACCGAACGTACATCGGCGGTAATTATCTCGCCGAGGGCAACATCGAGCTCCGCTTCTACCTGACGGACCTCCTCGGGTTCGTCGCGTTCGCCGACGTCGCGCGCCTCTGGAGCCTCGAGAGCCAGATCGACTTCGCCGATCCGTACATCGCGGTCGGGCCGGGGCTCCGCCTCTTCACGCCGGTCGGGCCCGTGCGCGCGGACCTCGGGATCCTGATCCGCGGGCCCGGCGCGCCGGTGCCGCAGTTCCACCTGAGCCTCGGGCAGGCGTTCTGATGGCGGACGCGACCCCGAAGGGCGCGGCGCCCCCGCCGCCCGACGCCGAGCCCGCGAAGAAGCGGCGCCGCAGCGTCCCCGTGCGGATCCTGCGCGGCCTCATGTGGCTCGTGATCGGCGTCGTCGGGCTCGTCCTGCTCGCGTTCATCTTCCTCCAGACCCCGCCTGGGAAGAGCCTCCTCAAGGGCTTCGTCGTGGACCTCCTGAACAGCACCTTCCAGGGCTCGTTCCAGGTGCAGGCCATCGAGGGCTTCCTGCCCTTCGACGTCGAGCTCGTCGGCGTGAGCATCGTCGAGCCGGGCGGGGAGCAGGCGCTCGCCGTCGACCGCGTCGTGGCGACGTTCAAGCCGCTCGAGCTCCTCGACCAGACCGTCCACTTCACGCGCATCGACGTCGTGAGGCCCATCCTCGACGTGCGCACGAAGAGCGGGGAGATCGCGCTCGCCAAGGCGCTCGCGCCGAAGAACCCGACGCCGGACGACCCGAACGCCGCGCCCTGGATCGTCGCGCTCGACCAGATCCACCTCGGCGAGGGCGACATCCAGGGCGTCCTCGGGGCCGAGAAGCTCGAGGACGACCTCGCCATCGACGCGATGACCCTCGACCTCTCGCTCCGCATCGACGAGCGCGGCATCACCTGGCACGACGTCTTCCTCGACGCCGACCTGCACGGCGCGCGCGACGCCCACCTGAGCCTCGTGACCGCCGGCTCGTACGCGCAGGACGTCCTCAGCGTCGACCTCTTCGAGGCCGCGCTCGGCCGCAACTTCGTCGCGCTCCACGGCGCCGTGGACCTGACGGACCTCGCGCGCGTCGACGGGCACATCGATCGCGTCTCGCTCGAGCTCGACGAGCTCCCGGACGCCTGGATCCCCGAGGGGCTCCGGGGCCACGCGGAGCTCTCGGGCGACGTCGCGCGCGCGGGCGGCGTCACGGCGGCGACCCTCCACGGGAGCACGCTCGCGGGCTCGGTCGACGTGGTCGCCGAGCTCGACGAGAGCGGCGCGACCCCGCTCTGGCACGGGTCGATCCGCCTCGGGGACATCTCGCCGGCGAGGCTCGTGACCTCGCTCCCGACGGACTTCGTCGCGCAGGGGCTCATCGTCGTCGACGGCGCGGGGCCGCCCGACTCGCCGCTCTCGGCGGCGGTCACGGGGGAGATCCTCGAGGTCGCTCCCGCGCCCGGCGGGCGCCTCGCCTTCGCGCTGTCGCTCCCCGAGGGCGCCCCTGGCGCGGACATCACGGGCCGCCCCATCGACGTGGCCGTGCAGGCCGAGGGGCTCGACGTCGACCCCTGGCTCGCGGTCGCCGGTCAGCCCGAGCTGCGCGCGCGCCTCGCCGAGCTCGACGCGGACGGCCGCCTCCTCCTGACGGAGGGCGGCGGGATGCGGGTGGCGCTCGCCGGGGCCTTCGACGCGGACGCCGAGGGCGTCGTCCGCGACGTCGGCGACCTCGCCGTGCAGCGCGTGAGCGGCCACTTCGACGCGACCTGGGGCGGGGAGGGCCTGCCCGACGGCACGCTCACCGCCGACGTCGTCGGGGCGCGCCTCGGCGATCAGGGCGTCGACGACGTCGACGTCGACCTCGCGCTCTCTCACGACGACGACGGGGAGCCGCACCTCACCGGCGCCGTCACCGCGCGCGGCGTCGTCGCCCAGCCGGACGTGCGCGTCGCCTATGTGCGCGTCCCGGTCGACCTGACGTTCCCGGACCTCGAGGGGCTCCCGGAGGGCCGCGTGAACGTGGTCGCCGACCGCGTGCGCGCCGCTGGGCAGGCCGTGGGGCACGTCGACGGGCAGTTCCGCGTCCGGCGGGCCGGCGACGGCGCGCTCCGGCTCGTCGGCGGCTTCGAGGCGGCGGACGTGCGGAGCCCGCCGACGTTCACGGCCCAGCGCGCGCACGGCGAGGTCGACGCGCTCGTGACCCTCGCGGGCGGGGCCGACGGCCACGTGAGCGCGCGGGTCGACGGCGGGCGCGCGGCGGGCGTCACGTTCGCGACCGCGCGGGTCGACGGCAACCTCTCGGCGCGGCGCGGCCTCGACGGGACGCCGCGCTTCCGCGGGGTCGTGAGCGCCTCGGGCGTGAAGGCCGCGGAGGGCGTGGAGATCGGCACGTTCGTGAGCGACGTGGACGTGAGCCTCGAGGACGGGCTCCCGGTGGGCACCGCGCGCGGGTCGAGCGCGAAGATGCAGGTGAGCGGCCGCTCCTACGATCGCCTCGACTTCGACGTGCGCCTCCAGCCGGGCGGGCGCGTCGCCTACGATCTGCGCCTCGCGGCGGGGGACCTCGAGGGGACCATCCTCGGCGTCGCGGGGCTCCCGCGCCCCGGCCACCCGCGGCCGACGTTCGCGGTCGACAAGCTCGAGCTCTACGGCGTGCGCGGGGAGGGGGACGCGCGCGAGCGGCGCCTCCTCATCACGGCGCGGCAGATCCGGCTCGACGAGAGCGGCCTCCTCCAGGTCGACGAGCTCCACGTCGTCGCGCCGCGCGACACCACCGGCGACGTGCTCCTCACCGGCACCTTCGACACGGTCGGCGGCACGCTGTCCGCGCACCTCTTCGCGCAGGAGGTCGACCTCGAGCCGTGGACGCGCTCCTACCTCGACCGCTTCGGCGTGCAGGCCGAGCTCCCCGACATGAACGGCACCCTCACGGTCGACGCGCGCGCGAGCGGGACCCTCGCCGACCCGTCGCTCGCGCTGGGCGTGCGCCTCCTCGACGGGCGCCTCGGGGACCTCGAGGGCGTCGGCGGCGTGCTGAACGTCAGCAACGAGGGCGGCCACATCAAGGGGCAGGCGGCCTTCGCGTGGCACGGCGACGCCCACGTCGAGGCGCTCGTCGACCTGCCGGTCAGGCTCTCGCTCTCCCCGTTCGCGCTGCACGGCGACGAGGACGCCGAGGTGAAGGTCGACGTCGAGATCATCGACAACGACGTGGCCGCCACGCAGCGCTTCCTCGACGGCGTCGGCGCGGGCGAGCGCTTCACGGGTGTGCCGGTCGCCGGCAAGTGGAAGCTCTCGCTGAAGGCGTCGGGGCCGCTCCGGAAGCCCTTCGTCGCGGTCGAGGCGCGCGCCGATCCGCTCGACATCGGCGACTTCCACGACGGCCGGATCGCGCTCCGCGGCACGAGCCACGACGAGCAGAGCCGCATCGTGCTCGTCCTCGACGGCGAGGGCAGCGCGGGCGACGACGCGCCGCTCGACCTGCCGGCGGCCCCGAGCGCCGCGACGGCGACGGCCGAGGACGCCGCCGCCGCCGACGAGGCCGCCGCCGCGGGGCGGTCGCCGCGCGCCGAGCCGCGACCGGCGCGGCGAAGGGGCAGGGCACGGGCGCGCGGGAAGGCCGCCGCCGCGAAGGACGCCGCCGCGAAGGACGCCGCCGGCAAGGGCCAGGCGGCCGCCGCGAAGACCGTGAAGACCGCCGACGCGCAGGAGGATCCGGCGCACCTCGTGGACGTGGACCTCATCCTGCCCTTCGACTGGGCCGAGCTCATCCGCAGCCCCGATCCCGGGAAGCTCCTCTCCGACCGGCTCCTCGAGCGCCCCGGCAGCTACCGCGTCAAGGCTGGCGAGATGACCCTCGACGAGACCCCGATCATGAGCTTCGTGAGCGGGATCCAGGGCGACACGCGCGTGAACCTCGCGCTGCACGTGGACGGGCCGCTGAAGGCGCCGCTCGTCCACGAGGGCCACGTGGACGTCGCGCCCGTGCCGGGCCTCGGCGCGGACGCCGCCGCGGCCCTCGACATGGCGCTCTACGGCGACGACCTCGTCGCCTCGGCGAGCGCGTCGTTCCGCGGCAAGCGCGTCGTGGACGCGCTCATCAAGGTGCCGGGCCTGACGTCGCTCGCCGCGTCCGGCGACGCGCTGACCTACCTCGCGCACCACGAGGACTTCGACGTGCTCATCACCTCGAAGGCCGTGACGCCGCAGGAGGTGTGGGACCTCGAGCCGTCGATCGGCGAGCTCTGGACGACGTTCCTCCCGAACGGGCGCGCGTCGGCCGCGGTGGCGGTGCGCGGCGGGCGCGAGGGGGCCGTCGTGACCGCCGTCACCTGGCTCGACGCCGTGAAGGACGCCGCGAAGAAGCGCCCGAGCGACGCCGAGGGCAAGCGGGACATCGTCGACAAGGGCGCCATCCGCGTCGTCGTCGGGCCGAACGAGACGAAGGTCGACGTGCGGCTCGTGCAGGACCTGCCGTTCTCCCCGAGCATCACGCTCACGGCCGAGGCGCCGCTCGGCACCGAGCAGCTCGTCGCCGGGAAGCTCCCCGACAAGCCCATGCAGACGCCGATCACCGGCACGCTCAAGCTCGACGAGTTCAAGCTCGACCCGCTCTCGCGCGCGCTCAGCACGGTGCTCGGCCCCTCCCGCGGGACGAGCCGCGGCGAGGTCGCGCTCTCCGGCACCCTCGGGGCGCCGCGCCTCGACGGCTCGCTCGAGGCCTACTTCGAGGAGCTCTCGCTCGGCGTCCTGGGCCTCCAGCGCAACGAGATCACGACGCTCCTCCTCTTCAAGGGCGACACCATCGAGCTCGTGCCGATCCGCCTCGAGGGCGAGCCGCGGAAGGCGGGCGGGGAGTCGTGGCTCGAGATCGCCGCGAAGGTCGAGGCCGAGCGGCTCACGGCGCGGCGGATCAAGCTCGAGAGCCACGTCGCGATGCAGGACTTCCCGCTCCTCGCCCGGAAGGACATGAACGGCCGCTTCGAGGGGCGCGTGGAGCTCACCGGGACGGCGGCGGAGCCCAAGATCCGCGGGCGCGTCGACGTCCTCGAGGCGGTCGTGCACCCGGACCTCGGCGGGCGCAGCGTCCGCTCGCTCGGCCTCCCGCGCGACGTCACGCTCGTCACGGGGGAGGCGGTGCCGCCGCTCGACGTCCCAGCCGGGACCCCGTTCCAGACGGGGGCGGACATCGACGTCTCCGTGGTCATCCCGAAGGACAAGGTCAAGGTCGAGAACGACATGATGCTCGTCTACCCGTGGACCGACGGGCTCCGCGCGCGGACCATCGGCGGTGAGCTCTCCATCACGGGGACGGTGTACGTGCCGCGCGAGCGGCTCACCTTCTACGGGCGCAACTTCCTCCTCACGGAGGACTCACGGCTCGTGTTCACGGGCGACATGTCGACCGATCCGCAGCTCCACGTGTCGGCGACCTACGACATCTCCGAGGTCGACCTCACGACGCTCGGGCTCACGACCACCGCGGACTCGAAGATCACCATCGCCGTGCGCGGGAGCGCGCGCGACCCGCGGCTCATCCTGTCGAGCGACCCGGCGATGGACGAGGCGAACATCGTGTCGGTCATCGTCATCGGGGCGCCGGTGGGGCCGGGCGAGGCCGAGCAGAACGCGCTCAAGACGCAGGTCGCGAACATGGTCGTCGGGCTCGCGACGGGCACGCTCTCGCGCTTCGTGACGGACCAGCTGCCGATCGACACGTTCAACATCGAGAGCACGAGCGGCAACGTGCTCGAGAGCCGGCTCACGGTCGGCAAGCGCCTCGCGCGCGACCTCTTCGTCCGTTACCGCCGGAACCTCGGCGCGGACGGGCAGACCGAGAGCGTCAACGAGTTCTCGGCGGAGTACCGCATCGGCCCGGCGAGCCTCCTCGGGAAGTACGGCGATATCGGGGAGTTCTCGGTGGAGGCGAACATCCGCTTCCGCGACTGAGGCGCCGTTGTCCTCAAGTGACCGGGCCGCGCGACCGATTCGGGAGGTGGCGGCGGCGCGCCCTCACGTCGCGGTCGCCGGAGGTCCTCCCGATGACACGCTCCCCCGCATCGCTCGCGGCGCTCGCCGCGCTCGCGCTCCTCGGCGCCGGCTGCATCGAGAGCGCGCGCCAGGCCGGCTCGGTGACCGGCCGCGACACCGACGGCGCGGACGGCGTCGTCGCGGACGCCGACGCGACCGAGGCCGACACCGCCACGGCCGACACGGGGCCGTTCCGCTGCCAGCGCGCCGCCGACTGCGTCGGGCGCGTCGCGACCACGGCCTGCACCCAGGCGTTCTGCGACTCGGGGACGTGCACGGCGGCGCCCGTGGGCGACGGCGACGAGTGCGACGACGACAACGCCTGCACCGACGGCGACCACTGCGACCAGGGCGCGTGCGTCGGCACGGCGCGCGTCTGCACTGGCGCGCGGACGTGCTACGTGCCGATCTGCGAGCCCGCGACGGGCTGCGGGGAGACCCCGGCCGACGCCGGCACGGCCTGCGACAACGGGACGGGCCCCGCGGTCGGCACCTGCACCGAGAGCGGCTGGCTCGCGCCGGACGGCTGTGACGGCGCCGGGGCGTGCGTCGACGGCGACCAGGTCCCGCGGTCCGGGGCCGACGCCGTCGCCCCCGTCGAGGTGACGCGCGCGCAGGGCACCTGGTACGTCGTGGCGTCGTCGGCGGGGCAGAGCGTGCTCGGGCACGTCACGGTGCGCGGGACGCTCACGCTCGGCGCGGGGTCTTCGGCGCTCGTGAGCGGGATCACGACGACCTCCCTGACCCCGGTGGCGGGCTGGGAGTCCGAGCCGCCGAGCTTCTACTGCGCGGCGGACGACGGCGAGCTCGCGCTGACCGTCGGCGGGGCGGTGAGCTACCGGGGGGCGGTGACGGTCGCGGGCGACGTGCTCGCGGCGGCGGACCTCGACCGCGGGAGCCTGCTCGTCGGCGTGCGCGCCACGGGGAGCCCGACGCAGGTCGACGGGGACTACGTGATGGTGACGACGTCGCTCGACGCGACCGGGTCCATCCGCACGTACACGGCGCCGATGGCCTTCGACCGCGGCTGCTACGAGGGCAGCTCGTCGCTCGTGACCCACGAGGGGGTCGGCTACCAGGGCTTCTTCACGCGCCCCCCGCGCGACGAGCGCAGCGACTGCTTCCGCGTCGACGAGCACGGCTACGGTCTCTACGCGCTCGACCTCGACCTCGGGCACACGCTCACGGGCGGCGACGAGAACCAGGTCACGGCGGAGCCGATCCGCTGGGCCGGGGGCATCGGCCCGGGCGGGCAGGTCGTGGTGCTCACGCGCGACGACGGGGCGTCGCGCCCGAGCTACGGCACGATCGTGCTCGTGCGGCGGCCGGTCTCGTTCCAGGCGGCCCACGCGCTCGGGCGCTGGGGCTACACCTTCCAGGGGCGGCGAACCAGCGGCGCCACCGCCGAGACGATCGAGCGCGGCCTCGTGACGCTCGGCACGGGCGGGGCGGTCGGCGGGCGGCTCGAGCTCGTGGGAGCCGGGGATCCCGTCGTCGTGGGCGACGCGTACACGACCGGGCCGGCGGTCGGCTGGTACCAGCACGCGCTCCACACCGGCACCGTCGTGCGCCCGCAGGGCGGGTGGGCGTCGGTGGGGCGCGACGTCCTGGTCTTCTACACGACCCTCGGGACGGTCGGCACCCAGAGCGGCGACACCGCGCCCGCGGCCGGGTCGTTCGGGGTGATGGTGCGCGCTGGGGAGTGACGCCGTTGTGCACTGCACACCGGGAGACGCGATAACGCGCTGATCTCGCGCTGACGATTCATGCTGCAGTGCAGCATGAACGTCTCACCGCGCGCAGCGGAAGCCGATACCGGCGCCGGCGCCCCCGGGGCGCTCGACGAGGCGCAGGTCGACCCCGACGCGCGGCGCGCCCCAGAAGCCGCCGCGGAGGGCGCCGCCGGCGCACCACTCCCAGACGTTGCCGCAGAGGTCGCGGTGGCCGAAGGGGCCGGCGCCGCCTGGGCGCTCGCCGGCGCCGACGCCGCCGGGGCGCCCGTCGACGCCGCGGCCGAAGCAGGCGCGGTCGGCGCTCGGCTCGGCGTCGCCCCAGGGGTAGGGGTCGGGAGGTCGCCGCGCGCGGCGCGGACCCACTCCGCCTCGGTCGGGAGGCGCTTGCCGGCCCAGCGCGCGAAGGCGCGGGCCTCGTCGTAGGTGACGCCGACGACGGGCTGGTCGGGGTCGTCCCAGCCGGGGCGCGCGAGCCAGGCGGGGCGCCGGGCGCCGGTGGCGGCGACGAAGCGGCGCCACTCGCCGTTGGTGACGGGGCGCTCGTCGAGGGCGAAGGCGCCGACGCGCACGCGGCGGCCGTCGTGGAGGCGGGCGCGGCCGCGCGGGACGGGCAGCATCGGCGCGCCCTCGCGGGGGCGCCGCCGGAGCCAGCGGGGCCAGCGGAGGGACAAGCGCATGCCGGAGTGGTACACAGGGGTGCCGGCGCCCGCAAGAAACGCGGGTGGGCCGGCGCCACGGGTGGCCCGGAGCGCGGCGGTGATTGTTTGCCGCGCTGAGACACAAGAGCCACGCGTTTGGCACAAATCGGTGCTATGCCCGGCGCAGCCAACCAGCCGGAGCGTCGGGCGTGGGCGACAGAGAGAGAGCTTCTCGGACGGTGCCAGTCGGCGCCGGCGCTCGCCGCGACAGCCACCCGCGTTGGCGGAGTCGTCCGGGCGGGTGGCGGGCCGCGTCGGTGCCGCGCCGTGGACCGCGCCGGATCAGAGGAGGAGCCCCTGTGAGCAGCATGCGACTCGGCAACATCATCCTGACGACCCTCTCGGCCTTCGCGCTCGTCGCGTGCGGGAAGGGGGGTGAGGCGGGCGGCGGCGGCGCGGTCATCGCCATCGACGGCTCGAGCACGGTCTACCCCATCACGGAGGCCGTGGCGGAGGAGTGGCAGAAGGAGGGCAAGGGGCGCGTGACCATCGGGGTCTCGGGCACCGGCGGCGGCTTCAAGAAGTTCTGCGGCGGCGAGACGGCCATCAGCGGGGCGTCGCGCCCGATCAAGGACGCCGAGGTCGAGGCGTGCAAGGCGAACGGGGTCGAGTACATCGAGATCCCGGTCGCGTACGACGGGCTCGCGGTGGTGCTGCCGAAGAGCAACACGTTCGTGGACCACCTGACGGTGGCCGAGCTGAAGACGATGTGGGAGCCGGGCGCGCAGGGGAAGGTCACGAACTGGAACCAGATCCGCGCGAGCTTCCCGAGCGAGGAGCTCCACCTCTACGGGGCGGGCGTGGACTCGGGCACGTACGACTACTTCACGGCGGCGGTGGTGGGGAAGGAGCACTCGAGCCGCGGCGACTTCACGTCGAGCGAGGACGACAACGTCCTCGTGCAGGGGGTGGCCGGCGACAAGGGCGGCGTCGGCTTCTTCGGGTTCGCCTACTACAAGGAGAACACGGACAAGCTGCGCGTGGTGCCGATCAAGAACGGGGACGCGGCGCCGGTCGCGCCGAGCGTCGAGACGGTGTCGAACGGCACCTACCAGCCGCTGTCGCGGCCGATCTTCATCTACGTGTCGAAGAAGGCGGCGGAGCGGCCGGAGGTGCAGGCGTTCGTGTCGTTCTGGATGGGCGACGCGGGCAAGCTCGCGCAGGAGGTCGGCTACATCGCGCTGCCGCCGAACGCCTACACGCTCGGGCAGGCGCGCTTCGACAAGCGCGTGACGGGCTCGGTCTTCGGCGGGCACGGGGCGCAGATCGGCGTCAGCGTCGAGTCGCTCCTCCAGAAGGAGCACTGAGGGTTGAACCCGATGGCGTCGACCTCCGAGACATCGCTCGAGGGCGGCCGCGCGCGACGGCGCGGGAAGAGCTCGGCGCCGCTCCGTGAGCGGCTCATCGAGGCGGGGCTCCTCGGCTCGGGGCTCCTGTCGATCCTGACGACCGTCGGGATCCTCGCGGTCCTGCTCGTCGAGGGGGTCGGCTTCTTCGGCGAGGTGTCGCTCGGGCAGTTCTTCGGGGACACCGAGTGGACGCCGCTGTTCGCGCAGAAGCACTTCGGGATCTGGCCGCTCGTGTCGGGGACGCTGCTGACGACCGCGGTCGCGATGGCGGTGGCGCTGCCGTTCGGGCTGCTCGCGGCGATCTACCTGTCGGAGTTCGCCGGGGCGCGGACGCGGCGGCTCTTGAAGCCGGCGCTCGAGGTGCTCGCCGGGATCCCGACCATCGTGTACGGCTTCTTCGCGCTGACGGTGGTGACGCCGATCCTTCAGGGGATCATCCCGGATCTCGCGGGGTTCAACGCGCTGTCGGCGGGGATCGTGATGGGGATCATGATCATCCCGATGATCTCGTCGTTGTCGGAGGACGCGCTGCAGTCGGTGCCGCGGGCGCTGCGGGAGGCGTCGTGGGGGCTCGGGGCGACGCGCATCGCGACGATCTTCCGGGTGACGCTGCCAGCGGCGGCGTCGGGGATCACGGCGTCGATCATCCTCGCGGTGAGCCGGGCCATCGGTGAGACGATGATCGTGGCGATCGCGGCGGGGCAGCAGCCGAACCTGACGGCGGACCCGACGCAGTCGGTGGAGACGATGACCGCGTACATCGTGCAGGTGAGCCTCGGCGACACGCCGGCGGGCACGATCGAGTACCGGACGATCTTCGCGGTGGGCATCATGCTCTTCGCGATGACGCTCCTGATGAACGTGCTGAGCCGGCGCTTCGTGGCGAAGTACCGCTACCGGGAGGCGCGCTGATGTGGAAGATCACGCGCAAGCGGCGCTCGGGGCTCGGTGAGCAGGCGTTCATCCTGCTCTGCATCCTCGCGGTGGCGCTGCCGCTCATCGTGCTGGCGTCGCTGCTCATCGACGTGGCGGGGGACGCGCTCGGGCGGCTCGACTGGGGGTTCCTGACGGGCTACCCGTCGCGGCGGGCGTCGGCGGCGGGGATCCTGCCGGCGCTGGTCGGGAGCGCGTGGCTCATCGGGCTCACGGCGCTGATCGCGGTGCCGGTGGGGGTGGCGGCGGCGATCTGGCTCGAGGAGTATGGCGGGCGCGGGCGGCTCGCGACGTTCATCGAGGTGAACATCGCGAACCTGGCGGGGGTGCCGTCGATCATCTACGGGCTGCTCGGGCTCGGGGTGTTCGTGCGCTTCTTCGGGATGGGTCGGAGCGTGCTCGCGGGGGCGTGCACGCTGGCGCTCCTGGTGATGCCGATCGTCATCATCGCGACGCGGGAGGCGCTGCGGGCGGTGCCGCACAACCTGCGTGAGGCGTCGTACGGGCTCGGGGCGACGCGCTGGCAGACGACGCGGCACGTGGTGTTGCCGGCGGCGCTGCCGGGGATCCTGACGGGGTCGATCCTGGCGATCTCGCGGGCGATCGGGGAGACGGCGCCGCTGATCGTGGTGGGGGCGCTGGCGTACATGGCGTTCTTGCCGACGGGGCCGACGTCGCCGTTCTCGGCGCTGCCGATCCAGATCTTCAACTGGGTGTCGCGGCCGCAGGAGGAGTTCCTGGTGAACGCGGCGGCGGGCATCGTGGTGCTCCTGGTCTTCATGCTCATCATGAACAGCGCGGCGGTGGTTCTCAGGAGCCGCCTCGCGAAAAGGATGCGTTGACGTGGGCGAGCAGCCGACACTGACGGTGGAGTTCAGCGCGAAGTCGGGCGACGAGCCGGCGCCGGGCGAGCCGAAGTTCCGGGCGACGAACGTGGAGGCGTGGTTCGGGGACAACCGGGTGCTGAAGGGCATCACGATGAACATCCCGACGCAGCGGGTGACGGCGATCATCGGGCCGTCGGGGTGTGGGAAGTCGACGTTCATCCGGTGTCTGAACCGGTTGCACGAGACGATCCCGGGCGCGCGGATGGCGGGGGAGATCCTGCTCGACGGGGTGGAGATCAACGGGCACGACATCGATCCGGTGCTGTTGCGGCGGAAGGTGGGGATGGTGTTCCAGAAGCCGAACCCGTTCCCGTCGATGAGCATCAAGGAGAACGTGCTGGCGGGGCTCAGGCTGACGCGGCGGCTCGGGAAGAAGGATCAGGGGCAGATCGCGGAGACGGCGCTCCGGGGGGCGGCGCTCTGGGACGAGGTGAAGGATCGGCTGGACCGGCCGGGCGGGGATCTGTCGGGGGGGCAGCAGCAGCGGCTGTGCATCGCGCGGTCGTTGGCGGTGGAGCCGGACGTGCTGTTGATGGACGAGCCGTGTTCGGCGCTGGACCCCATCGCGACGGCGCGTATCGAGGATCTCTTGCACGACTTGAAGGCGCGGTACACGATCGTCATCGTGACGCACAACATGCAGCAGGCCGCGCGGGTGTCGGACAAGACGGCGTTCTTGTTGTCGGGCGAGCTCGTGGAGTTCGGGGCGACGGACGGGATCTTCACGTCGCCGCGCGACCGGCGGACCGAGGACTACATCACCGGGAAGTTCGGCTGATGCCGGGAACGCATACCGACAGGGAGTACGAGGCGCGTCTGGACGAGCTGCGTGAGCGGCTGGTGCGGATGGGGAGGCGCGTCGAGGGGATGATCGCGTCGGCGGTGCAGGCGCTGATCGAGCGGGACGACGAGCTCGCGAAGGCGACGATCCTCGAGGACGATCTCATCGACCTCGACGAGATGGCGTCGGACGAGCTGTGTCTCTTGATCCTGGCGCGGTGGCAGCCGATGGCGTCGGACCTGCGGTTCGTGCTGACGGCGCTGAAGATGGTGACGAACCTCGAGCGCATGGGGGACCTGGCGGTCAACGTGTGCGAGAGGGCGCAGGATCTCAGCAAGATGGAGCCGCTGGTCTATCAGAACGTGCCGATCATGGCGGACATCGTGAAGTCGATGGTCGGGGACGCGGTGCAGTCCTTCATCGACCGGACGCCGGACAAGGCGCGCGAGGTGATGCGGCGCGACGACGAGGTGGATGAGCTCTACGTGAAGGTGTTCCGGACGATCCTCGGGACGATGAAGGAGGATCCGGAGAGCATCCACCGCGGGATCCACGTGCAGAGCGTGGCGAAGTACCTGGAGCGCATCGCCGACCACGCGACCAATCTGGCCGAGGAGACGGTTTTTCTGGTCGAGGGGGATGATGTGCGGCATCGGATTCGGTTGGCGAGGGGGAAGGAGTAGGGCGGGGCGGTTGGGACGGGGACCGCGACTCCGACTCCGACCGCGACTGCGACTCCGACTCCGACCGCGACTCCGACTCCGACTCCGACTCCGACTCCGACTCCGACTCCGACTCCGACTCCGACTCCGACTCCGACTCCGACTCCGCGCGGCTGGGATTTAGGGGCGGTCTGGGGTTCGGGGCCGCGTAGATCATTTGGGCCGTTTCGTTGATGCCTGAGTTTGGCAGCGTGCTCGGACCCCGCAAGGCCAAGCCGTCCTCGCCGTCCTCGCCGTCCTCGCGGCTTCGCCGCTCCGGGCGGCTCCGGGCGGCTCCGGGCGGTGGCCGCTTCGCGGCCAGCCTTGCGGGGTCCTGCGCGCGCTGCCGTTGGGGGGCATCAACGGAAACCGCCGGTTGGCGGCAGGAGACCCCATGCTTCGTATCTACGCCGATGCCCTCCAGATGGTCCGCGACGCTCGCCCGCTCATCGACGCCCTGGCGCGCCATGACCGCGACCTCGCCTCGCAGCTCCGCCGGGCTGCTACGAGCGTCGTCCTCAACATCGCAGAGGGCTCCGGCTCCCCGGGCCGCGTCGAGCGCGTCCGCTACGCCAACGCCCTCGGCTCCGCCCGCGAGGTCCGCGCCTGCATCGACGCCTCCGTCGCCCTCGGCCTCACCCGCGGCTTCGACCTCGCCGAGGCCGACCGCCTCGACAAGGTCATCGCCACCCTCGTCAAAGTCAGCCGCATGTAGCAAGCCCGGGGCGCCGGCGGGGCCTCCGTCGGCGCGCCCCCGCGAGGCGTAGAGGCGCCGGCTGCCGTGCCGGCGCGCTCGCCTACCTCGCGAGCTTGAAGAGCGTCGCGATGACCTTGTCGAGTCGGTCTTCGCTTCTGGCGTCGAGGGGCTCGGCGAAGCCGCAGACGACGGCGATCTCGAGGCAGGAGCGGACCTCTCGGGCGGAGCCGAGGGCGGTGCCGAAGCGCACGCGCTTGTTGCGCCCGATGACGCCGGTGGCCTCGGCGATGTTGAGGGGGACGGAGATGGCAGCGCGGCTCAGCTGGTCCGCGAGCCCGGGTTCTGGCGGGAGATGGTGCGGGAGAGGGCGACGGCGAGTCGCGTGATCTCGAGAGCGTCCGAGTAGATGCGAAGCATGGGGTCTCCTGTGCCGCCAAGCGGCGTTTCCGTTGATGCAACCCCAAGGGCAGCGAGCGCAGGACCCCGCAAGGCTGGCCGCGAAGCGGCCACCACCGGACGCCTCACCGGAGCCGCCCGGAGCCGCGAGCGGCGAGGACGTGCGCCAGGCATGGCGCTCAGACTGGAGGTGAGTCGAGAGACGAGTCCTAACCCGAGGCCCTGACAGAGGGAACTCGACACCGATGAGGCAAGGGTGGGGGCGGGGTCACCCGTCCGCCGCGCGACTCCTGTCGTGATGGAGACGCGGTCCCGCGAGGGCAGCCGAGTGGAAGCCGTAGGTGCATGGCCGTACCGAACGAGAGTGAAGCGCCGTAAGGCATCTGGAGCAGGTGAGTCGGCGTCCAGCGACGAAGCCCAAAATCTGTCGGTGTTCCAGGTGTATTGGCGACGGGATGGTCATCGCGAAGTCTGAGTGTCTTACCCTGGGAGATCTGCTGGGTTCCGGCGACGGCCGGTAGACCCGGAGGACGCAAGAACAGAGGTCGATGGCCCAGCAGAAGTCAGAGAACTGCGTAGTACCGGAAGGCCGGCGAAAGCCGGTCCGAACCGCTGGACACGAGCGTCCACGGGGAGGGAAGGCGGTTCCAGTCAAGGAAGCGGACCAACAGCTTCCGCTGCCCTTCGCGACAGCCGACAACCCCCGAGCACCCGCTCGGGAGGCCGCTTCGCATCGACACCGTGGACCGGTCCACGGCGAAGACACGCGCGGTGCCGAAGGCGAAGGTCAAGCTGCAGCAAACAGGTCCCGCGACGATGGAAGAGGTGATCGAGCGACTGAACGCAGCGCTCGAGAAGGTCGTGGCGAACAAGGGAGCGCCAGGTCCAGACCGGCAGAGCGTCGGCGACGTGCGCAAGCACTGGCCGCAGCTCGGTCCGGCGCTCGCCAGCGCCCTGAGAGACGGAACCTATCAACCCGGAGACATCCGGCGCGTGTGGATCCCGAAGTCAGGCGGTGGGGAACGTGGGCTCGGCATCCCGAACGTGGTCGACCGGGTGGTGCAGGAGGCTGTGCGGTTGGTGCTCGAACCGCTGTACGAGCCGACGTTTCACCCTTCGAGCCATGGATTTCGCCCGGGTCGGAGTTGCCACACGGCGCTCGCCGAGGCCCGCGGCTACGTCGGAGAGGGCTATCACTTCGTGGTGGACATGGACCTGTCGAAGTTCTTCGACCGGGTCCATCACCAGCGATTGATGGCGCGACTCGCGCAGCGAGTCAGCGACCGTCCGCTGCTGGTGCTCATCGGACGCATGCTCAAAGCCAAGGTGGTGATGCCGGACGGCGTGCGCGTGAGCACGGAGGAGGGGTGCCGCAAGGCGGCCCGCTATCGCCGCTGCTCTCGAACGTCGTGCTGAGCGAGCTCGACGACGAGCTCGCGCGGCGGGGCTTCGATTCGTCCGCTACGCCGATGACTGCAACATCTACGTACGGAGCGAACGTGCAGGGAAGCGTGTCATGGACAGCGTCGTCGCGTTCATCGAGAGGCGCTTGCGCCTCCAGGTGAACGAGGCGAAGAGCGCCGTGGCGCGTCCCGAGACCCGGC
Organism: Deltaproteobacteria bacterium; assembly: GCA_020632715.1. Classification (GTDB taxonomy): domain Bacteria; phylum Myxococcota_A; class UBA9042; order PHBI01; family PHBI01; genus JACKFA01. Next base: position 1,119,531 of record JACKFA010000001.1, on the reverse strand, counting down.
ATTTTCTCGGGTTCCGCCTTCGTCCCCAAGAAGGTGGTCCGCCCGAGGTGCTGCTCTCGGAGCGCAGCGAGAAGCGGCTTCGTGAGCGAGTCCGAGAGCTGACGCCACGAGCGGGTGGGCGATCGCTGGAAGCGGTCATCCACCCGATCAACGTCTATCTCGCGGGCTGGGCAGGGTTCTTCAGGATCTGCACGGTGGGGATCGAGCGGGTCCTCCAGACGACCGACGCGCACATCCGGCGACGGCTGCGCGCGATCGTGCTTCGGCACTGGAAGACCAAGCGAACGACAGCACGGCGCCTCATCCGCCTGGGTGTGAAGCCGAAGACCGCGTGGCGCCGCGTCTACGAGGGCCGCAAGTCCTGGTGGGCGCTTAGCCACGACCCAGCGGTGGATCGAGGACTCCGCAACGCGTACTTCGCCGAACGGGGGCTCACCAGCCTGCTGGAACGGTTCAGGCGGACCTGGGAGGCCATCATCGCTCCGGCGCAGCTCACGCTCGCGCTGGAATACGAGAGGTCGTGAACCGGCCGGCGACGGGGGTGACAACCCGTCGTCCTGAAGAGCCGTATGTGAACAGCACAAGTACGGTTCTGTGGGAGGTGCCCGGGGCGACCCGGGCGCCTACCCGATGAGGACGGCTCGGCCTTGCGGGGTCCGAGCACGCTGCCAGACTCAGGCATCAACGAAACGGCCCAAAAGTCCTACGCGGCCCCGAACCCCCGAACGCCTCGGGACCCCAGCCGCGCGGCTCCGGCCACGGCCACGGCCACGGACACGGCTACGGCCACGGCCACGGCTACGGCCACGGCCACGCCCACTACCCCCACAACCCATCAGTCCCGCCAATAACCCACACCTCCCTCTCCGCCTCGCCCTCCCAAGCCCGAAAATCCGGATCCCCCAACACCACCTCGGCATACGCCGCGACAACCCCCTCCATCGGCACGCCATAGGTCCGGAACCGCGTCACCACCGGCGCAAAGAACGCGTCCGCCACCGACCTCGCCCCGAACAACCACGGCCCACCGGCCCCGTACCGCCCGCGCAGCTCCTCCCAGAGCCCCGTCACCCGCGCGATGTCCTCCCGCGTGTCCTCCGGCCACGCCGGCTCCGCCACCCGCCGCCGGATGTTCATCGACAGGTCCCGCCTGAGCGCCCCGTACCCGCTGTGCATCTCCGCCGTCACCGACCGCGCCACCGCCCGCGCCGCCTCGTCCTCCGGCCACAGCCCCGGCGCACGCTCCGCCGCCCACTCGCTGATCGCCAGCGAGTCCCACACGACCACGTCCCCGCCGAGGTGCAGCACCGGCACCCGCCCCGTCGGGCTCACCGCCCGCACCGCCGCGATCTTCCCCGCCCCGTACCCGTCCTCCCCGAGCGGGATCACCTCCTCCTCGAAGTCGATCCCGCCCCACCTGAGCACGAGCCACGGCCGCAAGGACCACGACGAGTAGTTCCTGTTCCCGATCCAGAGCTTCGGCCGCGTCCCCATCGCTCACCCCCTCCCGCCCTGCCTCACAACGTCTTCAGGTACGCGATCACCGCGTCCCGCTCGGCGTCCGTCAGGTCGTCCCCATACCGGTGACCACCCGCGCCATACCCGACCAGCGTCGTGTCGTAGATCCGCCGCCGCGCCGACGGGTTCGCGATCCCCGCGTGCCCCACCTCGAGCGCCTCGAACCGGAACCCCACCGCCGCCTCGTCATACCCCGCCTGCCGCCGCCAGTACTTCGGCCGCTCCCGGCTGTCGAGCAGCGCCCGCAGCGTCGGCACCGAGCCGTTGTGCAGAAACGGCGCCGTCGCCCAGATCCCGTCGAGCGGCGGCGCCACGTACCCCGCCTGCGGCTCGAGCCGCGCCAGCTCCCCGAAGAACGACCCGTTGAACCAATCCACGAACCGCTGCGCGAAGTTCGACGCCCCCACCGCCAACGTCGCGTCCGTCCCCACCTCGTCGACGTCGATCCACACGTTCGGATACCGCCCGCCCGCCCCATACGTCCCGTGGCAGTCCGCGCACTCCGCCTCGAACACCGCCTCGCCCGCCGCCGCCTCCGCCTCGTCCACCCCGCCATACGGCCACGGCGGCGCCTCGAGCGCCTCGAGGTACGCGAGCACGTCCGGGAACGCCGCGTCCATCCGCCTCGCCTCCGCCACGTCGTCCACACACAGCGTCGACGCCCCCATCATCGCCCGCGCCAGATCCCCGCGCCCCGCCGCCGTGTAGAACAGGCTCGCCTTCTTCCCCATCCGCCACCACGGCGGCACGTCCACCGGCACCACCGCCGTCGGCGGCGGCTCGAGCAGCGGCTCCTCCGACCACGCCATCGTCACCGGATCCCGATGCGCGAACAGGATCGCCGCCAGGTTGTCCGCCGGGCTCACCCCCGCCACCGCCGGCTGCACATACGGCGCCACCGCCCCCATCCGCTCCGCGAACCGCGACAGCTCCGCGTACGACTCCGGCTCGAGCACCCCCTCGAGCGCCGCCACCTGCCCCCGGAACGCGTCGATCTGCCCCGCGAACCCGCCGTAGTCGAGGTCCGTCGCCGGCGCCCCGATCACCACCTCCCCGTCGATCACGTTCGCGTGGCACGTGAAGCAGTTCGGCCCCACCACCTCCACCCCGCTCTGCACCGTGAAGCGCGACAAGAAGTACGGCAGCGCCTCCTCCCGCCCAGGCAGCGGCGGCCAATCCCCGAAGAGCCCCGCGCTCTGCGCCACCGGCGCGAGCGCCGCCGGCACCCCGCAGCCGACATAGTCCCCGCTCGCGAGCACCGCGAACCCGTTCGCCGCGTTCCCCGGCCGCTGCGCCTCCCTCGCCACCGCCGTCCCGACGATCGGCCCCGGCGCGACGTCCTCGGCCCCGACCCCGTCCGCGGGCCCGCCCCCACCGACGTCCGCCGCCGGCGCCGCCCGCTCGTAGTCTCCGCACGCCGCCGCCCCGATCACCGCGACGGCGACCGCCACGCCCCGCCAGAGCCCCATCACGCCGCCCCCAGCAAGTGCTCGAGCACCATCGCCGGGACGTCGTGCGTCCGCCCCTCCGAGAAGGTGTGGTGCAGCCACTCCGCCCGCGCGTTCAGCTCCAGCACCGAGGCCCCGCCGTCGTCCGGATCCGCCCCCGGATCCACCGCCACCGCGTCGAGCGCGAACGTCCCGAGCCCGAGCGCCTCCGCGATCCGCCCCACGTACGCCCGCCACCGCGGGTGCAGCCGCTCCGTCACATCCACCGCCCGCGCCCCCTGGCTCATGTTCGCGAGCCGCTTCAAGACCACCTCGCGCCCCGCCGCCGGTACGTCGTCGACTCCAAGCCCCTGCCGCGCGAGCAGCGCCCCCGTCTCCCCGTCCACGACCAGCGCGTTCAGCGGGTTCCGCGCCGCCACCTCCACCGCGCGCTCCGCCACGAGCGCCCGCAGCGTCCGCCGACCGTCCCCGACCACCGCCGCCGGCACCCGCGTGCACGCCGCGATCACCTCGCCCCCGAGCACCTGCAGCCGCAGATCCGCCCCCGCCACGAAGTCCTCCACGAGCCACCCCGTCCGGACGAGCGCGTGCCGCCTCACCCAGGCCACCAGCGCCTCGTGGTCCGTGAGCCCGAGCCCGACCCCGTCCCCGTGCGTGCCCTCGACCGGCTTCACCACGAAGGGCCGCCGCGCGCCGTCCGCCGCCCGCGCCACCACCTCCGGCGCGTGCGCGTCCGTGAAGGCGAACCCCATCGGCGTCGGCACCCCGTGCTCGGCGAGCAGCGCCTTCATCGCCGGCTTCAGCGCGCACAGCCGGTCCGCCACCACCGAGAGCTCGGGATACACCCGCCCCTCGAGCACCAGCGCCCGCCGCCCGCGCCGCCGATACACCACCGCGTCCGGACCGAACGCCGCCGGCATCGGCAGCGCCTCGATCCCGAGCCGCTCCGCCGCCGCCATCAGCGCCTCCTGGTGCGGATCGCGGCTCACGCCCCCACGCTCCGCACGAGCCGGAACCCCGCGTGCTGATGGAAGAACCGCCGGAACCACAGCCGATACCAGCGCGACGCCGAGCCGCCCGTCGACGCCCACGAGCCCCCCGCCATCATCCCGTGGTCCGACCCGAAGTAGGGCGTCGAGAAGTCCGGATAGTACGGGTGCGTGGCGAACCCCGGCAGCGGCGCGAAGTCGTCCGCGAGCCACTGCCACACGTTCCCGCGCACGTCCCGGCACCCCCAGCGGCTCGTCGCCCCGCCGAACGACCCCACCGGCGACGGCGACCCGAGCCGGAGACAGAGGTTGTACGCCTCGCTCGCGACGACGTCGCCGTGCTCGTCGAGGGGCGCCCCCGCGGCGAGCTGCGCGTGCTCGGCCTCCGTCGGGAGCCGCATCCCCGGGACCCCGCGCGACGCGCTCGCCCAGCGCGCGTAGGCCTCCGCCTCGTGCGCCGTGACCTCCGCCGGCCACGCGAGCGGGAGCGGCAGCTCGTCGAACATCGCCCGGTACGCGTAGCCCGTCGCCCGCGGCACCCAGAAGCGCGGCGCCGTCACCCCGCGCGCGTCGCGCCACGCGCGCCCCTCCGCGCTCCAGAGCGCGTCGTGCGCGTAGCCCCCGGCGCGCACGAACGCGAGCAGCTCCCCGTTCGTCACGAGGTCCCGCCCCGCCTCGAACGGCGCGACCTCCACGTCGAGTCGGCCGTGCTCGTTGTCCCAGCCGAACGTCCGCGCCCACGCCGGCCGCCCGAGCGTCACCCGGCCGCCGCCGACCGCCACCAGCGCCCCCGCGTCCGCCGGCGCCGGCGCGTCCCACGCCGCGTAGCGCCACCCCGGCGGGCGGCGCACCGCCTCGACCGGCAGCTGCCGCAAGAGCACCGACGACGTCTCGAAGTGGATCCGCTCGTGCTCGAGCGCCATCAGGAGCGCCCAGCGCGGGTCGTCCGGGCCGATCTCCCCGTCCCACGAGACGCGGTCGATCACGCCGAGCACGACCGCGCGCACGCGGTCCCGATAGCGCCACACCGCCTCCGTCCGCGGGTAGGCCGTCAGCGCGAGGTCGTCCGCGTGGGCCGGGTCGACGCCGCGCTCGAAGAGCGCCTCGAGCGCGGGCTCGACGCCGCCCGTCGCGAGCAGCCCGGCCATGACGAGCTTGTTCACGTAGAAGGCCGCGGGGTGCCCGAGGTAGAAGACGAGCGGGTTCCGCAGCGGATCGGGCTGCGTCTGGAAGGCCGCGTCCGAGTCGACCGAGCAGAACAGCATGTCCGTGCGCGCCCACGCGCCGAGCACCGAGGCGCGCACGACCTCGCGCGCCGGGCGATCGAGCCGCGGCGGCGGCAGCGTCGGGCCGACGGGGGCCTTCACCGCGGCGGGCGCGGCGGGGATCAGGGCGACCATGGGTTCCTCCTCGGCCGCGCGGGCGGGGCGGCGCCGCGCGTCCCGCCAAGGTGACCGACCCGGGGCGCGCGCGCAACCCACGGGCCGCGACCCGACGGCCGCCGGCTCCGAGCGCTGACCCACGCGCGCGCCGCGGGCGCCGCTTCCTTGTGCCGCGCCGGCCCGTGCCGGACAATCGCTCGGTCCGCCCAGCCCGCGAAGGAGAGCCACGCCATGGAGCGCCCCCCCACGATGAAACGCCTCGGCGACCTCATGGTCCCCGCGATGGGCCTCGGCTGCATGGGGATGAGCGCCTTCTACGGCGCCGAGCGCTCCGCCGAGACCGAGCGCGAGGCCCTCGCCACCATCGACCGCGCGCTCGAGGTCGGCGTCGGCTTCCTCGACACCGCCGACATGTACGGCGTCGGCGCCAACGAGGAGCTCGTCGGCCGCGCCATCCGCGGGCGCCGCGACCGCTTCGTCGTCGCCACCAAGTTCGGCATCGTCGTCGACCCCGACGACCTCCGCAAGCGCCGGATCTGCGGCCGCCCCGACTACGTCCGCGCCGCCTGCGACGCGAGCCTCCGCCGCCTCGGCGTCGACACCATCGACCTCTACTACCTCCACCGCCTCGACCCCGACGTCCCCGTCGAGGACACCGTCGGCGCCATGGCCGACCTCGTCCGCGCCGGCAAGGTCCGCCACCTCGGCCTCTCCGAGGTCGACGCCGACACCCTCCGCCGCGCCTGCGTCGTCCACCCCATCGCCGCCCTCCAGACCGAGTACTCCCTCTGGAGCCGCGAGCCCGAGGACGGCCTCATCACCGCCTGCCGCGCCCTCGGCACGGGCTTCGTCGCCTACAGCCCCCTCGGCCGCGGCTTCCTCACCGGCGCCATCCGGAGCCCCGACGACTTCGCCCCCGACGACGTCCGCCGCTTCTTCCCCCGCTTCGTCGGCGAGAACTTCCGGAAGAACCTCGACCTCGTCGCGAAGGTCGAGGCGATGGCCGCCGAGCGCGGCGTCACCCCCGCCCAGCTCGCGCTCGCCTGGGTCATGGCGCGCGGCGACGACGTCGTCCCCATCCCCGGCACGCGCCGTCGCGTCCACCTCGACGACAACATCCTCGCCATGGGCCTCGCCCTCGACGACGACGACCTCGCCGCGCTCGACGCCATCGCCCCCGACGGCGTCGCCGCCGGCGCCCGCTACCCCGAGCAGCTCATGGGCGCCGTCAAGCGCTGAGAGCCCGGTAACCCCACGGGATTCCACCGTTGACCGGCGAGCCCGGGGCCGGCGATCCTGCGCCCATGGCCCCCCTCCGCTCCGCGCGCCGCGCGCGCCTCGCCCTCGGCGCCCTCGCCGTCGCCGTCGCCCTCGTCGGCGCGCCCCGACCCGCCTCCGCCGTCACGTTGACCCTCGTCTCCGAGACGACCCCGTGGACGGGCGTCAAGCTCCGGAAGTACCGCACGTCGAGCCCGGCCGCGAACGTCTGGGTCGCCCTCGTCTCGCTCTGCGGGAGCCACGTCCACGTCGAGTCGACGAAGGCCACGACCTCGCTCACGACCGCCGGCGCGTGGGCCGGCACCTCGGGCGCGCAGATCGCGACGAACGGCGACTTCTACCTCACGAGCCCCTTCCACGTGTACGGCGACGCCGTCGCGAGCGGCGTCCGCTGGCCGAGCGCCCGCAGCGGCCTCGCGTCGACCTACGCGAGCGACTGGTACTACCACCACTACGGCTGGATCGCCTTCGGCCCCGACTGGGCCGACTTCACGCACACCGAGTACGTGAAGACCCACGGCGCCGCCCGCACCACCGGCTGGAAGCCGACGACCGTCGCGCCGAGCCTGCGCCCCGGCACCCTCGCCCTCGTGAGCGGCTTCCCCGAGCTCGTCGTCGACGGCGTCGCCGTCACCTGCTCCTCCGCGACCGCCACCACCTGCTTCCCGGACCGGAGCGACATGCGCGCGCGCCACCCGCGCACCGCCTCCGGCCTCACCCAGGACAAGAAGACCCTCATCCTCGCGGTCGTCGATGGCCGCACCTCCTCCTCGTCCGGCATGTACGGGGTGGAGCTCGCCTCCCTCATGAAGCAGCTCGGCGCCTACGTCGCCTTCAACAACGACGGCGGCGGCTCCTCGCAGATGTGGGTGCGCGGCCAGGGCTACGTCGACGACGCGAGCGGCAACAACGGCGGCGGCGGCGTGCGCGGCGTCGCGAACCACTGGGGGATCCTCGCCGGCTCCGGGAACGGTCGCCCCGCGCGCCCCGGCCACTGCGTGTCCTCCGCCCCCTGCCAGGTCATCGGCCCGAGCGGCGGCACCATCGACGACAGCTCCGCCTGCTTCCAGGCCTTCGGGCCCTCGGCCTATTGGCGCACCGTGAGCGCCGGCAACGGCGGCGGCCTCCACTGGACCAACGCGTTCTCGTCGAGCACGCCGAGCAACTGGGCCTGGTGGCAGGTCGACGTGCAGCAGGCCGGCCAGTACGAGGTGCAGTGGAACAAGGTCGCGACCTACGCCGTGTACGCGAAGACCCGCTACGTCGTGCGCGCGAGCGGCGGCGAGCACACGGTCATCGTGGACCAGGGGGCCGGGAGCAACGGCTGGAAGGACCTCGGCACGTGGGACTTCGCCGCCGGCGGCGACCAGTGGGTCGCCATCTACGACAACGACTCCGGCGCGGTCGCGGCCGACCAGCACATCGTCGCGGACGCCATCCGCCTCGTGCGCGTCGGCCCGTGGTGCGGCGACGGCGACTGCGAGCAGAGCGAGACCTGCCAGAGCTGCCCGGGCGACTGCGGCGCGTGCCCGAGCTGCGGCGACGGCGCCTGCAACGGCGCCGAGACGTGCGTCTCCTGCGCCGGCGACTGCGGCGCGTGCCCGGCGAGCTGCGGCGACGGCGCCTGCGACGTCGGCGAGACCTGCGCGAGCTGCCCGGGCGACTGCGGCGCGTGCCCGCCCACCTGCGGCGACGGCGCCTGCAACGGCGAGGAGAGCTGCGAGAGCTGCCCCGAGGACTGCGGCGCGTGCCCGCCCGCCTGCGGCGACGGCGCCTGCGGCGGCGACGAGTCGTGCGAGTCGTGCCCCGAGGACTGCGGCTTCTGCCCCGATCCCGGGCCGGACGCCGGGCCTGAGCCCGCCGCCGAGCCCGGCCCCGAGCCCGCCGCCGAGTCGGGCGAGGACGACGGTCCCGCCGACGTCGTCGAGCCTGACCCCAGCGACGGCGCCGCGCCCGACACCGCCTTCGACGCCGCGGCCGGTGACGACGCCGCCGCCGCCGGCGCGAGCTCGCCGGGCGCCCAGCGCGCGATCCACGTGGACTCCCGCGAGCTCCCGGCCGAAGGCTGCGGCGCCGGAGGCGGTCCGGACGGGGTTCTCTGGCTCGCCGCGGCCGCCTCCCTCGCGCTCGCGACGCGCCGCCGCCGCGCGCCCCGCTGACCGCGGGCCACCGCGGTTCGCGCGGCGTGGGCGATCCCCCACAGCCGGGTGTGCGTTTCGGCACCCCCGCCGCCGCGCCTCGCGTCGCGCCGCCGCCCCGCTCCACGCGACGGGTGGCACATGGGATGCAGTCTCAGGGCCTGACCTGGAGGTCCCCATGCTGCGCGTCATCCCGATCCTCACCCTGCTGCTCGCCGCCTGCGCGAGCGCGCCGCCCGCCCCGAGCGCCACCGGCGCGGACCAGCGCGACGACGCCCTCGTCCTCGTGACGGATCGCTACGAGCTCCACCTGAAGAGCGGTCAGCTCGTGAAGCTCACGCCGACGTCCCAGAATGTCCCACCCGCCGTCGCGCCCGTCGGGAGCTACGGCGAGTTCCGGGAGCTCTACGAGGCGCGCGCCGGCGAGGAGCTCCCCGAGGCCGCCCCGCCCGGTGGCGTCGAGGTCGCCGGCTGGCGGGACCTCGAGTGCGTTCGCGACGGCCAGGCGTGCGGTCGCGAGCCGGCCGACCCGGCCGCGCATCCGGCGGTGAAGCTCCGCCTCGCCTTCCCGCGCTGAGCCTCGCGTCGCGTCGCGGCGCCGAGCGGCCCCCCCGGCCGCCCGGCGCGCGTCCCGAGCGTCAGAACATGCGCGCGAGGATGACGTCCGCCATGTCCTCGACCGACATCGCCCCCGTGTCGAAGACGAGCGCGGGGTGGATCGGCGGCTCGAACGCCACGTCGACCCCCGGGAGGCTGTCGATCTCACCGGCCTCGGCCGCTCGATAGAGCCCCTTCGGATCGCGCCTCATCACGACGTCGCGCGACGGCGCGAGCCACACCTCGTCGAGGCGGTTCACCTGGTTCCTGAGCGACTCGCGCCATGTCCGCTGGTGCGCCGTCGCGCTGATGACGACCGTCGCGCCGCCGTCGACGCCGAGCTTCGCGAGGTGCACGATGGCCCGGTAGAACTGGTCGCGCTCCTCGTCGTCGTACGACGGGCTCGGCGTGAGCACGCGCCGCAGGTCGTCGCTGTCGAGCCACAGCGTGCACACGCCGTGGTGCCGCAGCCGCGCGATGATGGCGCGCGCGAGGGTCGTCTTCCCGCTCGCGGGCACGCCGACGAGCCAGAGCGCCCGGCCGACGGCCGGGGGGGGAGGGGTCATCATGACCTCCGCTCGGGCGCCGCCTCGAGGAGCGGCTCCGGGTGGCTGGGATCGAAGGTCGCCCCGTCGAGCAGCCGCTCGGCGAAGCTCAAGAGCCTGTTCCGCACGTCGTCTGCGACATCCGGATACCAGACCGGGCTCGCGAGCACGAGCGCGCGCCAGGCGAACCAGGGCGCGACGACCTCCGTGATGGCGCGGTCTCCGGACTCTTCGAGGTAGGTCTGCCATACGACCCCCCACAGCTCGCGAAGCGCCCCCGTGAACGCACCGCGCGTCCGGAGGGCGAAGAAGACGTAGTTCAGCGTGAGACAGGCGACGTCGTCCGCTGGCTCGCCAGCGCCACCGCGGCTCATGTCGAGCACGGTCAGGTGATCGTCGTCGTCGAACAGCAGGTTGAAGGGGTGGAAGTCGCCGTGTGTCCGGCGCGCCCGCGCGCCGCGGTCGCGAAGGCGCCAGCGCCACCCCACGGCCGCGCGCTCGAGCGCCTCGAGCCGCGCCGGGGTCGCCACCGGATCGTCCGCCGGGTAGCTGTCGCAGAGGCCGAAGATCCCCTCGCCGCTGCCGAGGGTGTCGCGCAGGTCGCGCGCGTAGGCCCCGGCGGGCTCGCGCCCCGCGTGCAGATCCACGAGCCAGCGCGCGAGGCGCACGGCGCGACCGAGGTCCCTCGGGGTCGCGTGCTCCCGCTCGGCCGCCGCCCCGAGGTCCCGCGCGTAGAGCGTCCCCGGCGCGTAGGTCGTGAGGAAGAACGGCTCGCCCGACGCGAGCGGCACGAGCTGGCCGTCCGCGTCGATGGTGCCGACCGCGAGCGGCTGCACGTGGCCGGCGACCCCGCCGAAGGTGTCGTACGCGCCGACGAGGGCGCCGACGCGGTCCGAGCGGCGATCGTGGCCGAACGGATCGGGCGCCATCGTCCGGAGCACGGCCTCCCGTCGCTCGCCGTCGACCTCGTAGCGGACGTGCAGCGGGCGCCCGTAGCCGTAGGCCTTGAGCCCCTCCTGCGTCTCGAGCCCGAGCGGCGCCATCCCCAGGAGTCGCGCCCGCGCGCCATACGCGGCGCGCAGGTAACGCCCGATCGCGTCGGGGGTGATGATGTTGTCGCGGCCCTGGCCCATCTGACGCTCGCCTCCTCGTGCGAGGCGCCCGGTTGCAGCCTTCGTGCCACGGGACGACGCCGCCCCCGACAGGGCCAGGGGGCTCGCGCAGGGCCTCTCCCGAGCCCCTGATTCCATGCCGCGAACGGGCGATAACCCACGCCACGGCCCCACCCCCCGGGCCGGGGCACACACCTCTCCTCGCGGCGCACCCGGCGTCCCGCTGCTGTGTCAAAAGACACATCCCCGCGGCCGGCGCCGGTCTATCGCGGGCTACGGGCTCGTCGGCAGAGGGAGCCCGGGGATCCCCTCGCGGCCGGCGCGCACCTCCATCGACGAGCCGCCGAGGTCGCTCGCCCGGATCGGCTCGTAGACGCCGCCGAGGTAGGCCGACAGGAACGCCTCGGTCACCGCGAAGAAGGCGAGCCGGTTCTCGGGTCGCGCGAAGCCGTGCCCCTCGTCGGGGAAGAGCACGTAGCTCACCGGGATCCCGCGCTCCTGCATCGCCGTCACGATCTGGTCGCTCTCGGCCTGCTTCACGCGCGGGTCGTTCGCGCCCTGACCGATGAGCAGCGGCCGCTCGATCGCCCCGACGTGCGTGAGCGGCGACACCGCCGTGAGCGCCGCCTTCCCCTCCTCGGTCGTCCAGTCGCCCATGCGCGTCTTGAACTCGGTGATCATCGGCGCCCAGTACGGCGGGATCGTCGCGATCAGCGTGAGCAGGTTCGACGGCCCCACGATGTCGACCCCGCACGCGAACGTCTTCGGCGTCATCGCGAGCCCGACGAGCGTGGCGTAGCCGCCGTAGCTGCCGCCGAGGATGCCGACCTTGTCGGCGGGCGCGATCTTCCGGCCCACCGCCCACGCCACCGCGTCGAGCAGGTCGTCGTGCATGGCCTTGCCCCACTGCAGGTTCGCGGCGTTGGTGAAGGCCTTCCCGAACCCGGTGGAGCCCCGGTAGTTGACCTGCAGCACGGCGTAGCCGCGGTTCGCGAGCATCTGCGTGACGGGGTTGTAGCCCCAGCTGTCGCGCGCCCAGGGCCCGCCGTGCACGAAGAGCACCATCGGGACCGGAGCGGCGGGGACGCCGTCGCCGTCGGGGTCGCTCCCCGCCGGGAGGGTCAGGTAGGAGACGAGCTTCATCCCGTCCCGCGCCTCGATGACGACCGGGAGCATCGCCGCGAGCGGCAGGTCCGCGAGCGCCGGGCGCGCCGCGAAGAGGAAGGTCGCCGCCTGCTTCTTCCGGTCCCAGCGGTAGTAGGCCGCCGGCTGCACGTCGCTCTCGAACGACACGATCCAGACGTCGTCCTTGCGCGTCCGCGAGACCACCGAGAGGTCGCCCGGGGCGACCGCCGCGAGCGCCGCGAAGTCCTTCGCGACGGCCTTGTCGAGCACCTTCCACTCGGGCTTCTCGTAGTCGAAGCGCACCGCCTCGAGCCGGTTGTCCACCGGGTGGATCATGACGTCGGCCGCGTCCGCGCGCGCGTCCTCGGCCACGAGCTTCGCCTTCCCGCTCGCGAGGTCGACCGTGAAGAGGGCGCCCGTGTCGCGACCGCGGCTGTCGATGAGGTAGAGGGTCTTGCCGGCCTTGTCGAAGCCCACGGGCGTCGTCGTCGCCGTGTCGCCCGCGGGGACCTCGATGACCACGGGCTCCTTGCCCTTCTTCGGCGCGAGCTCGGTGATCTTCTGGCTCCCGTCGGGCTGCATGGCGACGCCGAGCCGCAGCGTGAGGTCGTCGTCGGCGATGAGCTCCGCGTACTCGTCGTTCTGGCGCACGAGCGTGCGCTCACCGCTGTCGAGATCGACGCTGTAGGCGTCGTGGTACTGCGGGTTGCGGTCGTTGAGGCCGACGAGCACGGTGTGCGGCTTCCGCGGGCTCACCCCGTAGAGCTGCACCCGCGTGTTCTCGAGCGGCGTCAGGTCCACGGCCGCGGCGCCCTCCTTCGCGAGGTCCACCGACCAGAGGTGGAAGTTCTCGTCGCCCCCCTTGTCCTGCACGTAGAGCAGGTGGCGGTCGTCCCAGGCCCAGAAGTAGGCGCGCACGGGGCGCTGCGTGTCCGCCGTGACCGCGCGCGCCGCCGCGAGGTCACCGACCGGCGCGACCCACACGTTCAGGACGCCGTCCTTCGGCGCGAGCCACGCGAGGCGCTTCCCGTCCGGGCTCACCTGCACGTGCACGCGCTCGGGGTTCCCGAAGAGGACCTGCCTCGGGATGAGCCCCTCGGCGGGGTGCCCCTCGGGGGCCTTCGGCGCGGCAGGCGCGGGCGCGGCCGTCGGCGGCGCCTCGGGCGGCGCCGCGGGGGGGGACGACGCGCAGGCCCAGGGGAGGGCGAGCGCGGCGATGAGCGAGGTCGTGACGAGCCAGCGCGGGAGCCGGTGAGCGGACATCGGGGCCTCCTCCGTTCCGTGAGAGAGGCCCCGGCTTTAGCACGTCGGCCGGTGGCCCGGAAGCGAGCGCCCCCGTGGTCTCCGGAGCTCAGGGCAGGACGTTGAACGCGTAGATCTTCGACGAGAAGCCGTGGAAGTCCTCGCGGTCGACCGCCGTCACGCGCCAGAACCACTTCCCGGGAGGAGCGCCGGGCCGACCAGCATCCGCGGGCGATCGCTCGTCGTCGCCCAGTAGGTGTCCGTGAACTGCGCGTCGCGCGCGAACTCGATCAGGTACTCGCGCGCCTGCGCCACGGGCTCCCAGGAGAGGAGGTCGCCGTCGCGCCGCGTCCCGCGCACGGGCTCCTCGATCTTCGGCGCGAGGAGCAAGGTGCGCGCGTCCTCCGGGAAGCCGCTGTGGTCCACGCGCGAGCCGAGCCCCCGCGGCACGAAGATCGTCCCGCGCGAGCCGCTGAACGCCACCGACCCGTCGAGGGTCTCGAGGCGCGAGGTCGTCTCGTCGGGGATCGCGAGCCGGAACTCGGTGCCGCGGACGCCCGCGACCGCGTTGCCCGTGACGAGCTTCAGCGGCCCGGGCATCTCGCGCGCCCGCACCTCGGCGTAGCCGCGCACGAGCTGGAGCTGCACGTTGCGCCCGAGCGTCGTCGAGAACGCCACGGCGCCGATCCGCACCGCCGAGTCCTCGCTCAGCCGGAGCTCGCTGCCGTCGATGAGCCGCGCCACGACGACCGAGCCGCTGCCGGTCGCGAGGAAGCTGTCGGGGGAGAGGATCGCGCCGGGGACGGCGTTCGTGAGGTTCGCGAGGTCGAAGCCGACCTGCGCCTTGCCGGAGACGGCGCGCACCTGCCCGACGGCCGCGTGCGGGCGCCGCTCGACGAACGCGATCTTCAGCTGAGGCGGCTCGCCGGGCGCGCCGTGGGGCGCGACCGCGCCGATCCGCCCCTCGGGGACGCCGAAGGCCGCGAGCTTCCCGGCCGCGAACCGCGCCGACGCGAGCGCCGCGTCCATCTGCCCGCGCCCGCCGACCGCGCGCGCCGCCACGATCACCGAGCGGATCGCCGGCCGCTTCACGAGCTCCCCGGCGATGGCCTGGAGGCACGCGACCGCCGCCGGCTCCTCGATGGTGCCGAGCAGGAGCGGCTCCCCGAGCTCCACGACGCCGTCCGCGACCCGGAGGCCCCCACACGGCGCGGGCTCGGCGGGAGGCGCCCCCGCGAGGGCGCTGCCCGCGGCGGCGCCGAGGGCGCACGCGACGACGACGAGCGTGGCCCCGACGCGCCCTGCGATGGTCAGTCCGGACATCACGGTGTCGCCCCCTTGCCGTACGCCAGGATCTTGAACTCCACGCGGCGGTTCTTGGTCCGCCCGGCCGCCGTCCCATTGTCCGCGATGGGCTTGGTTTCCCCAAACCCAATCGCCTCGAGCCGATCCGCCGGGACCTTGCGCGCGACGAGCGCCTCCTTCACGGCGTCGGCGCGCTCCTGCGAGAGCCGGAGGTTCAGCGCGTCCGAGCCGCGCGAGTCCGTGTGGCCCTCGATCCGCACCTTCGCGATGTCCGAGCGCCCGAGCAGGGTCGCCGCGATCTCGTCGAGCAGCGCGCTCGAGCGGTCGCTGATCTTCGCCTTCCCCGTCTCGAAGTGGATGACGTCGGCGATCTCGATGGTGCGCGTGAGGTCGTCGACCTTCACCTTCGACGGCGCCGCCTCGTCCGGGCAGCCGTCGTCGTCCTCGAAGCCGTTCGGCGTCTCCGCGAGCAGCGGGCAGCGGTCGTCCGCGTCGAGGACGCCGTCGCCGTCGTTGTCGGCGTCGGGGCAGCCGTCCTCGTCGAGGAAGCCGTCGAAGTCCTCGGCCTGCCCGGGGCAGGCGTCCTGCCCGTTGACGATGCCGTCGTGGTCGTCGTCGGCGGTCATGCTGTCGAGCGGCGAGGCGTCGCCGGCCTTCACCTCGGGGAGGTCGAGCACGCGGTCGGGGCAGCCGTCCTGGTCGTCGACGCCGTTGACAGTCTCCGGCTCGTTCGGGCAGAGGTCGGCCTCGTCGAGGATCCCGTCCTGGTCGTTGTCCCAGTCGGCGCAGCCGTCGTCGTCCTCGAAGTGGTCGTAGTCCTCGGGGCCGTACGGGCAGTCGCTGTACGACGAGTAGCGCACGCCGAAGACGACGCGCGAGTCGGGCGCGCCATAGCCGCGCGTGAGCCCGGCGCCGGCGCCGAGGGTCACCGCCCAGCCCGGGATCCCGCGCCACTCGAGCCCGGCGACGAACTCGAAGGGCGGCACCTCCTCGTCCTGGTCCGGCAGCTCGAAGCTCCCGCTGAAGGCGCCGACCACGCTGAACGGCTGGTCGCCCACGAGGAAGGAGAACTTGAGCCCGAGCCCCCAGGTGAGCTCCTTGCCGAGGGCGAGGTCGCCCGACGTGAGCGTCGCGTCCTCGCGGAAGCGCCCGCCGACGTTCACCGTCATGCGGAAGTAGCTCGCCGGGACGAAGTCGCCGACGAGGGTCGGCTCGATGGAGAAGGCCCCGTAGCCGCCGAAGTCGTGGCCCGTCGGGAGCGACATCGGCACGGCGACGGCGAGCGCGAAGGCGCGCTCGAGGTTCACGATCGTGATCTTCGGCACGACGCGCATGTCGCCGACCTGCATGCCCTCGTCGGGGTCGTCGGCGCCGGCCCAGCCCGCGCCGGGCTTCACGCCGATGATGACCGGGAGCGCGACGCCGAGCTCGATCGCGTCGAAGAAGCTCATCGACACGAGCAGATCGACCACGCTCTCGCTGTCGACGACGTCCACCTTGTCGCCGGCGCCGTCGCGGTCGGTGAGGAGGACGCCCGTCGCGTGGTTCACGAGGAAGCCGCCGGCGAGCGAGAGGTGCTTGCCCGTGAAGCCGCCGAGGATGTCGAGGTAGTCCGAGGCGCCCGGACCGGGCCGGAACTGCTGGACGTCGACGCCGGTCGGGCGGTCCTGCGCGCGCGCCGTGCTGGCGGTGGCGGCGAGGGCGGTCACGAGGAGGGCGGCCAGAAACCGCGGGGTCTTCATGGGAACAACCCGATCCTTGGGGTTTGGGTCGCGCGGAGCATATCGGAAACCGTGACCGCCGTCCGGTTTTGCGAGCGGGGGCGCGGCCGCTCGCGGCGGGCTCAGTCGTCGTCGTCGTCGTCGCCGGCGTCGCTGATCGGGATCCCGTAGTGGGTGACCCAGCGGTAGATCTGCTTGCGGTCGCGCTCGAACGCGCGCGCCACCGCGCTGATGTTGAAGTCGTGCTCGGAGAGCGCCGCGAGGAGCTCGTTCCGCGACGGGCGGACGCGCCGCCGCCGCGGCAGCGCCACCTTGAGCGGGGCGGTCTGCGTCCCGGGGACGCCGTCGGTCGGGGAGGGCGGCCGCCGCACGGCGCCGTCGACGACGCGCTGCGGCACGCGCGCGATGGAGTAGGGCGGGCGCCCGTGGGCCATCATCCAGGTCACCGTCTGCCGCAGCTCGCGGATGTTGAACGGCCACTCGAAGAGGAGGAGGACCTCGGCGGCGTCGGCGTCGAACATCGGGTCGCCGAAGGGGACGTCCGCGGGCTTCCGCCCCGCGAAGTGGCGCGCGAGGCGGAGGATGTCCTCGCGGCGCTCGCGCAGCGGGGCGAGCTCGACCGGCCACGCCGAGAGGCGCGCGAGGAGGTCGGCGCGGAAGGTGCCGGCCGCGACGGCCTCGGAGAGGTCCGCGTTGGTCGCGGCGACGACGCGTACGTCGACCTTCGTCGGGCGAGCGGCCCCGACGGGCGTCACCTCGAGCTGCTCGAGGGCGCGCAGGAGGCGCGGCTGCACGTCGAGCGGGAGGTCGCCGATCTCGTCGAGGAAGAGCGTCCCGCCCTCGGCCTCGCGGAAGAGGCCGCGGCGCGACGCGGTGGCGCCCGTGAAGGCGCCGCGCTCGTGCCCGAAGAGCGTGGCCGTCGCCATCTCCCCGCCGAGCGCCGCGCAGTTCACCGCGATGAACGGCCCGCTGCGGCCGCTCTGCGCGTGGGCGTAGCGCGCGAGCCCCTCCTTGCCGGTGCCCGTCTCGCCGAGGAGGAGCAGGGTCTGCCCGGCGCGGGCGCCGGCCCCGGCGCGGGCGCAGGTCTCGCGGAACGCGGGCGACTGCCCGACGAGGTCGCGCGCCGGGTCCTCCACGTCGACCGCGGGGCCGCGCCGCGTCACGACGAGGAGGGTCGAGCCGAGCCGCAGGCAGTCCCCGTCCGAGAGCACGCCGGCGGCGACGCGGTGCCCGTTCAGGAAGGTGCCGTTCTTGCTGTTCATGTCGCGGAAGTGGAGCTCCCCGCCGTCGCCCGGGTAGATGGTGAGGTGGGCGCTCGAGACGCGCGGGTCGAGGAGCGCGACCCCCTTCGGGCCGGGGTCGCGGCCGAGGAGCAGCGGGGCGTCGACCGGGACGCGCACGTCGACCGCCCCCTGGCCGGGGGTCTCGACGATGCGGACGCCGGGCGGATCGTGCTCGGCGCCGCGGCTCCACTCTCCGAGGACGTCGGTCTGCGTGCGCATGGCGGGTATCTTACCGGACGGGGGGCGGGAGGAAAGCCGCCCCGGGGCGGGCGCGGGCGCCGGCGGTTACCGGAGGCGGCGAGGGGCCCCATCGGGGCGGCGCGCGGGGCGGCGTGACGGTGGCGCCCACCCCGACGCCTCCCCCAAGGCGTCGAGGTGGGCTCCGGCGCCCCCCCGGGCTCACGCGAAGGCGGCGCGAGGCCGCCTGGCGCGTGGGTCTCGTGATGTCGTGCTCAGGGTCTCCCGACGACGCCGCACGCCGGGAGGCCCGTGCTCCCCGTGTTGTCGGCGACGCAGTCCTTCAGGGCCTGGAGCTCCGCCTCGAGCTCGAGGACGCGGTTCTGGGCTGTGTCGAGGGCGAGCTGCGTCGTGGCGAGGGCGCTGTCGCGAGCCTGGAGATCGCTCTGGCACTGCGCGGCGTCGGCGCGCGCCATGTCGCGCTCCGAGGCGCAGAGGGCGAGGTCGGCGTGGAAGGTGGTCTCGTTCGCGGCGCAGAGGGCGAGGTCTCCCTGGCAGGCGGCGAGGTCGGCGTGGAGGGTGGTGTCGTTCGCGGCACAGCTCGTGAGGTCGCCCTGGCAGGCGCCGAGGTCCCCCTGGCAGGCGCCGAGGTCGGTCGTGGCGCCCGAGAGCGCCGTCTGGAGCGTGGACTTCTCCATCTGGCAGCCCTGGAGATCGGCGAGGAGCGTGGCCGTGGCGTTGTCGTCGAGCGCCGCCTGGCACGTGGCGAGGTCGCCCTGGCACTGCGTGAGCGCCGCGCTCTTCAGGTCGAGCGCGCCCTCGCAGCCGCCGAGGTCGGCCTCGCACGCCTGCCGCGCCGACGCCTCCGTCGCGAGGCTCGCCTCGCACCCGGTGAGCTCCCAGCCGCTCGCCGCGAGATCGCCCTGGCAGGCGCCGAGGTCGGTCTCGCAGGTGGCGACGACCCCCTGGCAGGTCTCGAGCTCGCCCGCGCGCAGGCCGAGGTCGGTCTGGCAGCCGCCGAGCTCGCTCGCGCGGTCCGCGAGGTCCGCCTGACACGTCCCGAGCGCCGCGGTGCGCGTCCCGAGCTCCGTCTCGCAGGCGTCCTTCGCGGCGTTGGCGCCCGTGAGGTCGAGCTCGCACGTCGCGAGCGTGCCCTGGCACGCGGTCAGCGCGGTGTCGTCGCAGGCGCCGGTCCCGGCCTCGCAGGCGTCGAGGGCCGCCTCGCAGGCGCCGAGATCCTCGGCGACCGTCCCCACGACGACCTCGCAGACCATCATCGTGCAGGCGTCGCTCGTCACGGCCGTCGCCTGCGCCGACGCGCTCGCCGCGGCCGACGCCAGCGACTCGGCCGTGGCCTGCGCCGACGCCGCCGCGATGGCCGCCGACTGCGCCTGCGCCTGCGCCTGCGCCCGCGACGGCGGCGGCGCCGCGCTCATCGCCGCGGCGGGCGGCGGCGAGAGCGACGCCACCGTCGCGCTCGCGTAGACATCCTTCTCCTCGACCGTCGGGTAGGCGTCGACGTACGCGCTGACGTACACCCAGGCCGACGCGCCGGACTCCGCCGCCGCCGTCGCGCCCGTGAGCGCGCTGGCCGTGGCGACCGCCAGCGCCGCGGCGCTCGCCTGCGCGTCGGCCGACGACCAGCCGCCGAGGGCGACGGCCGTCGAGAGCGCGTCCGCGTCGGAGGCCGCCTTCGCCGCCGCGTCCGCGGCCGCCTCGGCGCTCGCGTCGGCCGAGGCCCAGCCGAAGGCGTCCGCCTCCGCCTCGGCGCTCGCCGTGGCGTGGGCCGCCGCGTAGCTCGTCCCGAGCGCGCTCGCGAGGGCCGCCGCCTCGGCGGACGCCGCCGCGTGCGCGGTCGCCTCGGCGTGGGCCGCCGACACGGCCTCGGAGAGCGCCGCCGCGTGCGACGACGCCTGCCCGGCCGCCGCCGCCGCGCCGCCGCCGCCGTGGCGCGCGCGTCCGCCGCGGCCGAGACCATCGCGTCGGCCGACGCCGCCGCGCTCGCCGTGACCGTCGCGCAGGGTGACGCCGCGGACGCCGTCTCCGCCGCCGTCGCGCTGGCCTCCACCGCCTCGGACGCCGTCGCCGCCGCGCTCGCGCTGGCGAGCGCCACCGTCGCCGCGGTCGCCGCCGCCTGCGCGCTCGCCGCCGCGCGGTCGACGGCCGCCGCGGCCGCCCTCGCGCCGCGCCGTGGCCTCGCTCGTCGCGGCCGCGCTCGCCGCGAGCTCGGTGGCGACGCGCTCGGCGGCCTCCTCCCAGCGCCCGGCGGTGGCGGTGATCGCGTCGTGGGCGCGCTCGGTCGACTCGGACCAGGCGTCGGCCATGCTCTCGGCGAAGTAGGCGGCGCGCGCGTCCTTGTAGGCGTGCTGCGTCTCCTGGTCCCAGGCGAGCAGGTGGTCCTCGATCTCGCCGTCGTCGAAGGTGCCGCAGCCGTCCCAGCCGGCGTCGTCGCCGACGACCGGGGCGTCGGTCAGGGCGACGCGGGTCCAGGCCTGGAGCGGCAGGGCGGGGCCCGTGATCGCGTCGAGCGCCACGCGCTTGTCCTCGCCCCCGGCGAGCGCGACGGGCACGTTGCGGACGACCCACTCGGCCGCGCCGTCGGTGTCGGCCCAGCGCCCGTCCTGGTCGAAGTCCATGAGGATGTTGAGGTAGCCGGTCCGCGCGGCGCCGCTCGCGTTCACGACGTCGAGCTCGAGGCGGTACGTGCCCTCGGCCGGGACCCAGCGGCGGACGATGCCGTCGTCGAAGCCGTCGTCGTCGACCTCGTTCATCGGGCCGTCGGGATCGTCGGGGTCGCGCGTGCCCGCCTCGATGCTGACGCGGGCGCCGAGGCGCAGCGCGCGCGGGGCCTCGACGTGCGCGCCGGAGGCGAGCGGGTCGACCCGGCAGTGGGTCGTGTCGTAGGCGGTCGGGAACTCGCCCGTCGCGGCGGCGCGCGGGCTCGCGTAGAACGTCGGGAGGTCGTCGGGGGCGTCGCCGAAGTCGCCGGCGGGCGCCTCGGGCGCGAGCGACGCGGAGGTGCTGGCGGTGTCGCCCTCGCCGCCGACGGTGTCCGCGTCCGGCTCGGCCACCTGCCGCGCCGCGTCGCTCTCGCCGACGCACCCGCCGAGCGCGAGCGCGAGCGCCGCCGCGAGCCCGAGCACGAGCCCGTCACCCCGTCTGGTCGTCCTCGCGTTCGTGGCCCCGCGCATCGCCTCGCCTCCCCGGTGTGTCGTGTCCCCGGTCCCAAAGCACGCGCCATGCCAGCGGTTCGGCCTCGGAAGTGTCTGATATCATTGCGCGGAGGGCTTCGGGCTGGGGTGTGACATCGGGCTCTTGTCCCAGGTGTCACACCGTTTCGTCCCGAGTGTCTCGCCCCAGACCGAGCGGCTCGTAGCATATTTCTACATATGTGTCGTTCGTGCCGGCGGGGCGCGCCAACGAGGCGGGTGGCTGGGCGATTCGTGTCAGTGTATTCAGCTACTTGTGGATCGTTCTCGCGGGCCGCTTGCTGCTGGACCAGGCCTTGCACAGTCTCCGCGACTGGACGACCGACCCGATGGAGGCCACCGCATGCTCCCGCGCCCGCAAATGCTCACGCTCATCTTCGCCGCGCTGCTCCTGCCCGGCTGCCTCGACGCGAACCGCGCCGGCTCGAGCGGAGACGTGAGCGGCGGTGACACGACCGGGGCCGACACGGTCACGGGCGACACGGGGGGCGGCGACACCACGCCGAGCTGCGTCGGCGTCACGTGCGACGACGGTGATCCCTGCACCGTCGACTTCTGCGACCCGTCGACCGGCCTCTGCCGCCACGACGGCACCGCGCCCGCGGCCGACGCGGCGCGCCCGGCCCCGGAGTGCCTCGACAACAGCGACTGCGACGACGGCGACGCCTGCACGACCGACCTCTGCGTCCCCTGGGACGCGTGCTACCCGACCGGCGGCGGCGCCTGCGAGCACCAGGCCATCGCCGGCTGCTCGTCGAGCTGCGCGCTCACCCCCTGCAGCGACGGCAAGCGCTGCACCGAGGACGTCTGCCGCGCCGACGGCACCTGCGAGTTCCGGCCACTCTACGGCTGCGTCGAGATGTGCTCGGGCGCGGGGGCGAACGTCGTGGCGGACGCGCCCTTCCTCACCGAGGACGCGGCGCTGAAGTTCGGCGGGGTCATCCGCGAGGACGCGAACCAGGCCTGCAACGACGGCCCCTACTGCGACTGCGTCGCCGGCGCCGTGGTCGAGGACGCCACCGGCCGGCTCCCCATCGCGCCCTCCGGCGCCGGGGGCACCTGGGGCTGCGGCAGCACGGGCTGCGCCACGCCCGAGTGGATGTGCACCCCGGTCGAGCACGAGCGCGCGTACTGGCTCACCGGGAAGGTCTCGCAGCGCGTCTTCTTCGCGGACGTGCCGGCCGGGGAGGCGCCTGGCGCCGCGCCCGCGCCGCCGCCCGAGGTCGAGCTGAGCGTCGGCGACTACTGCCTCCAGACCACGCCGGCCGGGCTCGCGGGGCTCTACCGCGGCGTCTTCGAGTCGCTCGGCGACGCGGCGCCGCGCTACGCGGAGCTGACCATCGCGCGCACGAACCCGCTGACGCTCACGCTCGTCGTCGCGTGCCCGGGCTGTAGCGCCATCCCGTCGGAGCCGTGGCTCATCGGGAACCTGCGGGTCACCGACGGGCGCCTCGACTTCACGGCGCGCGCGCCGGCGTCTGGCGGCGAGGCCCTCGACGTCGTCCTCTTCCCGGGGCGCCAGAACCTCGACGGCTCGTACCGCCCGGCCGGCGCGATGGAGGTCACGGGCCTCGTGAAGCTCACGCTCGCGAACGATCAGGTGATCCCGTTCTGACGGCGTCGACCGCGGCGGCCCCGGCGCGCCGGGGGTATGGCGCCCGCGCGGCGTCTGCTATAGCGGACCCATGCTGACCGCCGACGCCGCCCTCACCGACCACAGCTTCGACCTCTGCCAGCGCCTCCTGAGGCTCGACACGACGAACCCGCCGGGCGCCGAGCTCGCCGCGGCCGAGCTCCTCGCGGGTGAGCTCGGCGCCGCGGGGCTCGAGCCCGTGGTGATGGAGTCGGCGCCGGGCCGCGGCAACGTCGTGGCGCGCCTCCGCGGCACGGGCGCGAAGCCGCCGCTCCTGCTCACGGCCCACCTCGACGTGGTCGAGGCGGATCCGGCCTTCTGGGACCACCCGCCGTTCTCGGGCGAGGTGCACGACGGCTGCCTCTGGGGGCGCGGCGCCATCGACATGAAGAACATGGCGGCGATGTCGGTGGCGATCCTCACGCGCCTCGCGCGGTCGGGGCGGAAGCTCGACCGCGACATCGTGTTCGCCGGGGTCGCGGACGAGGAGGCGGGCTGTCGCTACGGCTCGCTCTGGCTCGTCGAGAACCACCCCGACCTCGTGCGCGCGGAGTACGCCATCGGCGAGGGGGGCGGCTTCAACGTGAGCGTCGCGGGGAAGACCTACTTCACGGTGCAGGTCGCGGAGAAGGGGGTCTGCTGGGTGAAGGCGCGGGTCGTGGGGGATCCCGGGCACGGCTCGATGCCGCGCCCGGAGTCGGCGGTGGTGCGGCTCGCCGAGGCGATCGGCCGCCTCGGGAAGAAGGCGTACTTCCCGCACGCGACGCCGGTGATGCGCGACTTCGTGGCGGCGCTCGCGAAGGGCCAGCCGGCGCCGGTGCGGCCGCTGATGCGGCAGCTCCTGACGCCCGGCGTGGCGCCGAAGGTGCTGCGGCGCCTGAAGAACCAGTCGATCGCGCGGCCGCTGCTCGCGATGCTCGGGAACACGGCGTCGCCGACGGTGCTGCGGGCGGGGCAGAAGACGAACGTCATCCCGGGCGTCGCGGAGGCGGAGATCGACGGGCGGATCCTGCCGGGGCAGACGGAGGCGCAGTTCCTCGAGGAGCTGCGCTCGGTGCTCGGCGACGACGTCGAGCTCGAGGTGATGTGGTCGTTGCCGCCGGTCGTGACGGAGCCGCGCGAGTCGGAGCTCTTCACGATCATCCACGACGTGATGGGGGAGGCGGAGCCCGGGGTGCCGGTGGTGCCGTATCTCCTGCCCGGGTTCACGGACGCGAAGGCGTTCACGCAGCTCGGGGCGCGCTGGTATGGGTTCGCGCCGGTGAAGCTGCCGGCGGGGATGCGTTTCGCGGACATGTTCCACGGGCACAACGAGCGGATCCCGGTCGACGGCCTCGCGTGGGGGACGAACGTGCTCGGCGAGGTGGTGGAGCGCATCGCGCGCTGATGGGCGCAGGCGCGCGGCGGCGCGTTGCGCGGGGCGCGGGGCCGTGCGACCTTGGGTGCTCCGTCACGTGTCGAAGAGGAGAGCAGCCCATGGTCGCGATCAGGTCGTTCGCCGCGGTGTCGTTCGTGGTGGCCGCGGCGCTCACGTCGCTCGGAGCGGCGTCGTCGCCGGCGCGGGCCGAGGCGACGGGGCTCGAGCTGGTGTATCAGAACCTGACGGTCGTGCGGCTGAACCCGCAGGGGGCGCAGAACGCGTTCGAGCTGTCGCTGCGGCACGGGCTCTACGATCCGGGCGACTCGCAGGTGCTCGCGAACAACTACGTGGGGCTCATCGTGGCGCCGATCCTGACGCCGGGGCACGCGCGGCTCGGGGTGGCGCTGGATCTGCGGCCGCTGAACATCCTGAAGCTCGAGGCGCGGGTCGAGTACCTGAACTGGTTCGGGAACTTCAACCTGACGCAGAGCTACCCGGACACGGGGGCGGACTTCAGCGACACGGCGATCGAGGCGGCGGGGGACGCGGGGCTCAACTACGCGACGGACGGCTGGCAGCTGACGCTCGACGCGGAGGTGCGGGCGAAGATTGGGCCGGTCATCATCCGGAGCCGGGCGAAGCTCGCGTTCGTGGACATGGCGCTGCGCGGGGGGGACCGGGTGTTCTACGACCAGTACTACGATCTGCTCGAGCCCGGGAACGGCTGGTTCCTGGTGAACGACGCGGACGTGCTGCTGTCGCTCGGGGAGCACTGGATCGTGGGGTTGCGGGACAGCATCGGGACGTCGTTCTTCGCGGACAGCGCGTACCCTGCGGGGGAGACGTCGACGGACAGCGTGCCGACGCACCGGCTCGGGCCGCTCGTGGCGTATCGGTTCTGGGACGAGCCGGGGGCGGGGTTCAACCAGCCGACGGTGCTGCTCATCGTGAACTGGTACCTGTCGCACCGGTGGCGGACGGGTTCGGACGTGTCGCAGGCGATCCCGTACGTGGTGCTGGGCTTCGCGTTCAACGGGTCGCTGCTCTGAGGGGGCGGTCTTGTTCGGCGGCGGCGCGACGCGCTACCGTGGGGGCATGAGCGACGACGACGGACGGCGTGAAGACCTCGAGAAGGCGCGGCTCTCCTGGATGCCGTGGCGGTGGCTGACCCTGGGAGGGGCGGCGCGGGCGTGGGCGGAGCCGTGGCAGGCGGCGGTGCGCGCGCGCGTGGCGGGGCCGGGCGTGACGGTGGGGGAGGGGGTGTTCGTGGCGCCGGACGCGAGGCTGCTCGCGGAGCCGGGGAGGGCCGTGGTGCTCGGCGCGCGCACGGTGATCGGCACGGACGTGTTCGTGCATGGGCCTGCGGAGCTCGGTGAGGCGGTGATCGTGCACCCGCGGGTGGTGATCGACGGGGCGCGGGCGGGGGTGGTGATCGGCGCGGGGACGCGCATCGCGAACGGCGCGATGTTGATGGCGTTCGACCACGGGAGCGACCCGACGGCGGAGCTCGCCTCGCAGCCGGTGACGTCGCGAGGCATCGAGGTGGGGCGGGACGTCTGGATAGGTGCCGGCGCCATCGTCTGTGACGGGGTGACGGTCGGGGATCACGCGGTGATCGAGGCGGGCGCGGTGGTGGCGAGCGATGTGCCCGCGTGGGCCGTGGTCGGAGGGGCGCCGGGGCGTGTGGTGGGGGATAGGCGGGATCAGCCGGATCGGGGACGGTAGCTCGGGCGCTTCCGTTCCCGTTCCCGCTCCCGTTCCCGTTCCCGTTCCCGTTCCCGTTCCCGTTCCCGTTCCCGCCGCCGGATCCGGGGCCGCCGCCGGATCCGGGGCCGCTTCCGGAGCCGGATCCGCGCGGCAGCAGTTGGGGCGCTAGAGTCTTCGAGCCCGCGTTCACCGGCGTCGGCGGGCCACGCCGAAGCCGCCCCGCGCTTCGCGCGGGTCCGCTTGCGGTCGCCTGCGGCGAGCCCGCCGCCGCCTAATTGATGGCCGTTTCGTCGATGCCTGAGTCTGGCAGCGTGCTCGGGCCCCGCAAGGCCGAGCCGTCCTCGCCGTCCTCGCCGCTGCGCGGCTCCGGGCGGCTCCGGGCGGTGGCCGCTCCGCGGCCAGCCTTGCAGGGCCCTGCGCGCGCTGCCCTGGGGAGGGCATCAACGGAAACAGCCGCCGTCGGCGGCAAGGAACACCACATGCTTCGCATCTACACGGACGCTCTCGAGGTCACCCGCGTCGCCGTCGCCCTCTCCCGCGTCATCGCCCGCTCCAACGCGACCCTCGGCGATCAGCTCAGCCGCGCTGCGATCTCCGTGCCCCTCAACATCGCCGAGGGCAGCGGCGTCGTCGGCAAGAACCAGCGCGTTCGCTACGGTACCGCCCTCGGCTCCGCCCGCGAGGTCCGCTCCTGCGTCGAGGTCGCCGCGGTCTGCGGCTTCAGCGACGGTTTCGACGCCACCACCGCGGACCGGCTCGACAAGGTCATCGCCACCCTCGTCAAGCTCAGTCGCTAGCCTCCCCCGGCTGGCTTCGGCCAGCCGCCTACGCCACGACCGCGTGAACGCGGCCTTGGATCATGGACGTCACGGAACCCAGCCGCGCGGATCCGGCTCCGGTAGCGGCCCCGGATCCGGCGCCGGGAACGGGGAACGGGGGCGGGGGCGGGAACGGGAACGGGAACGGGAGCGGGAGCGGGAACGGGAACGGGAACGGGAACGGGAACGGGAACGGGAACGGCCACGGCCCTCACTTCGCGTCCGCCCAGCTCCCCCCGACCCCTATCTCGACCACCAACGGCACCGACAGCGTTGCTGCGTGCTCCATCGCGTCCTTCACCAGCGCCGACACCGTCTCCACCTCGCTCTCCGGCGCCTCGAACACCAGCTCGTCGTGGATCTGCAGGAGCATCTTCGTCTCGAGCTTCTGCTCCCGGAGCCGCCCCGCGATGTCCAGCATCGCGAGCTTGCAGAGATCCGCCGCCGACCCCTGGATCGGCGTGTTCGCCGCGATCCTCATCCCCGCCTGCCGCTCCATCGGGCTCGCCGACGACAGCTCCGGGATGTACCGCCGCCGCCCCAGCATCGTCGTCACGTACCCCGTCGACAGCGCCGCCTCCATCGTCGCGTCCAGCCAGCGCCTGACGCCGTCGTACGCCTCGAAGTAGCCGTCGATGTACCGCTTCGCGTCCGCCCGCGGCACCTTCAGGAGCTGCGCCAGCGCCGTCGCCCCCTGCCCGTAGATCGTCGCGAAGTTCACCGTCTTCCCGACCTGCCGCTGCTGCGGCGTCACCTCCTCGAGCCCCACCCCGAAGAGCTTCGACGCCGTCCGCCGGTGCACGTCGTGACCCTTCGCGAACGCCTCCACGAGCCCCGCGTCCCCCGACACGTGCGCGAGCAGCCGCAGCTCGATCTGGCTCCAGTCCGCCGAGATCAGCCTCCGCCCCGGCGGCGCGATGAACGCCTCCCGGATCCGCTTCCCCTCCGGCGTCGCCACCGGCGTCCGCTGCAGATCCGGGTCCGTCGAGATGAGCCGCCCCGTCGCCCCCGTCGTCTGCTGGAACGTCGCGTGGATCCGCCCCGTCCGCGGGTACACCGACTTCGTCAGCACGTCCGTGTACGTGTTGATGAGCTTCGCCATCGTCCGGAAGTCCACGATCACCTGCGCGATCTCGTGCTCCTCCGCGAGCTTGTCGAGCACCTCCTGGTCCGTCGAGTAGCCCGTCTTCGTCTTCTTCACGACCGGGAGCCCCAGGTCCTCGAACAGCACCTCCGCGAGCTGCTTCGTCGAGTTGATGTTGAACTCCTTCCCCGCGAGCTCCCACACCCGCTGCTCGAGCTCCGCGAGCCGCGCCCGGAACTCCACCCCCAGCGACTCGAGGCTCGCCTCGTCCACCAGGATCCCGTCCACCTCCATCTGCCCGAGCACCCACGACAGCGGCAGATCGTGCCCGAGGAGCTGCTCCGTCTGCCCCTCCGCCGCCACCCGCTCCGCGATGATCGGCTGCATCTCGATCACCGCGTCCGCCAGATGACACGCCCAGTCCGAGAGCTCCGCCGGGTCCGCCTCCGCGAACGTGATGAGCGACTGCCCCGCCCCGATCAGGCTCTTCGCCGGCCGCACCGTCCGGTGCAGGTACTCCTTCGCGCACTGGTCGAGCCGGTGCGGGATGATCTTCGTCGCGTCCACCAGGAACGACCCGAGCCGCGTGTCGAACACCACCCCCTGCAGATCCACGTCCTGCCGCCGCAGCGCCCGCCAGAGCTCCTTGCCGTCGTGGCACACCTTCTTCCGCGTCGCGTCCCCGAGCCACCGCCCGAACGTCGCGAGCCCGCGCCCCCCGAGCACCTCCCCCTTGCCCTCGAACGGCACGTACACGGCCTTCCCGGGCGCGATCCCGAGCCCGAGCCCCACGATCTCCGTGATGGCCGGCGGCTCCTCCGTGAAAACCGGCACGACCGCGACCGGCGCGTCCTTCCCGAGGTCCGCCATCAGCTCCGAGAGCTCCTCCACCCGCGCGATCCGCCGGTAGTCGCTCTTGCCCTCCGTCTCCGACAGCGCGTCGCGCGCCGCCTCGCTGATGAGCGAGTAGAACTCGAGCCCGATGTAGAGCCGGTTCAGGTCCTCCTGCGGCGGCGGCACGATCCTCAGGTCCTCGAGCGTCACCGGCAGCGCCACGTGCTGGTCGATCGTCACGAGCTCGAGCGAGAGACGGCCCAGCGCCTCGTTCTCCGTGACCGCCTTCTTCGCGCGCCCCGTGAGCTCGTCCTTGTGCGCGAACACCGCCTCCGCCGACCCGTACTGCTCGAGGAGCTCCACCGCCGTCTTCTGGCCGATCCCCGGCACCCCGGGGACGTTGTCGATCTTGTCGCCGATGAGCGCGAGGTAGTCCCGGATCTGCCCCGGCGGCACCCCCCACTTCTTCTTCACGAGCTCCGCGTCGAACGTCACGTCCCGGAGCGTGTCGAGCATCTTCACGCGCTCGTTCACGAGCTGCCCGAAGTCCTTGTCGCTCGACACGATGACGACCTCGTGCCCGGCGTCCTGCGCGACCCGCGAGAGCGTCCCGATGACGTCGTCCGCCTCGACCCGCGGCACCCGCAGCACCTGGAAGCCGTGCCGCTCGCACACCTCCTGGACGTGCGGGAGCTGCGCCTTCAGATCCCCCGGCATCGCCTCGCGCGTCGCCTTGTATTCCGGGTACTTGTCATCGCGGAACGTCGGCCCCGGCGCGTCGAAGACGATCGCCCCGTAAGCCGGCATCTTCCCCGCGAACAGCTTCCGGAACATCGTCGCGAAGCCGAAGATCGCGTTGGTCTTGAGCCCGTTCGAGGTCTGCAGGCTGCCCGGCAGGGCGAAGAACGCGCGGTAGACGAGGTTGGAGCCGTCCACCAGGACGACGCGCTCGCTCGTAGCCATCGGGGGCTCCTTGGTCCAATCTCGGGCGCGGACGCTACCACGAGACGAAAGCGAGCGCGCCACCATGTCGAGTCGCCACGAGGTCCTCGAGGCCCTGTCCCGCATCGCCTTCGGGCACGCCTTCCTCGACGAGGAGCCGATGCGCGCCCGCGCCTTCGACAACGCCTACCGGACGCTCAAGAAGCTCCCCGATCTGCGCGCCGCCTTCGACGCCGGCGAGGTCGCGCGCCTCCCGGGCGTCGGCCCCGGCATCCTCGACGTCGTCGGCCGCGTCTTCCGCGGCGAGCCCGTCCCCGCGCTCGAGCGCCTCGAGGAGCTCATCCCGGCCGGCATCTTCGAGGCCCGCCGCCTCCCCGGCATCGGCCCGAAGAAGCTCAAGGTCCTCCAGGACCAGCTCGGCATCCAGTCCCTCGCCGAGCTCGAGTACGCCGTCAACGAGAACCGCCTCACGAGCCTCCCCGGCTTCGGCGCGAAGACCCAGGACAAGGTCCGCGACGCCCTCGCCGCCATGCGCGAGCGCGCCTCCCTCCGCCGCCTCGACCAGGCCCGCGACGCAGTAGACGCCGTCCTCGAGCGCCTCCGCGCCGTCCCGGGCGTCCACCGCGCCGAGCGCGCGGGCGAGGCGCGCCGCGGCACCGAGGTCGTCGCCGACGTGCTCGCCGCCGCCGTCGTCGACGTCGACGCCGTCCCCGCCGTGCTCGCCGCCCTCGACGCCGCCCCCGGCCCCGAGCGCGACGGCGTCCCGACCCTCGTCACCAGCGGCGACACCCCCGTCACCATCGGCCTCGGACACTACGTCGACACGTTCGGCGCCCTCTGGCTCTGGCTCACCGGCGCCCCCGAGCACGTGCAGGCCGTCGCCGCGCGGGCGAACGAGCGCGGCGGCACCCTCGGGCCCCTCGGCCTCCACCTCGCCGAGCGCCGCGTCCCTTGCCCCGAGGAGGACGACGTCTACGCCGCGCTCGACCTCCACCCGACGCCCCCCGAGCGTCGCGAGGCCGGCGTGCCGCTCGTGCCGCGCGGCGAGGCCGCCCCGCGCCTCCTGCGGCGCGAGGATCTCCGTGGTGCACTGCACAATCACACGACCTCATCCGACGGAATATCGAGCCTCGAGGAGATGTGCGCTGCAGCAAACGCGGCGGGCCTCGAGTACCTCGGGATCTCCGAGCACAGCCAGACGGCCGCCTACGCCGGCGGCCTCGACGCGGGCGCCCTGCGCGCGCAGATCGCGACGATCGCCGCGCTGAACGCGACGAGGGCGGCCGCGGGCGGCACGACGGTGCTCTCGGGGATCGAGAGCGACATCCTGAAGGAGGGCGATCTCGACTACCCGGACGACGTCCTCGCCGGGCTCGACGTCGTGATCGCCTCGGTCCACAACCGCTACGGGCTCGGCCGCGACGGCATGACGGCGCGCATGCTCGCGGCGGCCGCCAACCCCTGGGTCGACGTCATCGGCCACCCCACCGGGCGCCTCATCCTCGGCCGCCCGGCGAGCGAGTTCGACGTGGAGGCGTGGCTCGACGCCTGCGCGGCGTCCGGGTGCGCGGTCGAGCTCAACGCGAACCCGCAGCGCCTCGATCTGTGCGAGCGCCACCTCGCCATGGCGAAGGAGCGCGGGCTCCTCGTCTCCATCAGCGCGGACGCCCACTCGGCCCAGGCCCTCGCGCACCTCGACTACGGCGTCGTCATCGCGCGTCGCGCGGGCCTCGGGCCGGCCGACGTGCTGAACGCGAAGCCCCTCGCGGAGCTGCGCGCGTGGCTCGCAGAGAGGCGCGCCAGAGCGGCCCCGGGCGGTTCACGTAACACACCGTCACCGACTCGTTCTTGACACGATT
The DNA here is from genome assembly GCA_020632715.1 of Deltaproteobacteria bacterium. Classification (GTDB taxonomy): domain Bacteria; phylum Myxococcota_A; class UBA9042; order PHBI01; family PHBI01; genus JACKFA01. The sequence continues at coordinate 1,088,225 of JACKFA010000001.1, read as the reverse complement.
GGCGTCGGGACCTTACGACCGTTGGACGTCTCGTGGTACCCGCCTGCAGTGGGCCGTGCATCGGGACTGGCGCCGCATGCCATCGGAATCGAAGTGACGGAACGCCCAGCGGACTGGCCGGCCGCCGGCCCCATCGACCTCGCACGTCAGGACCTGCCGCACCGCTCCGCCGTGACCGAGTGGTGGTACGTCAACGCGCACCTCGAGACGGTCGATGGCCGCTCGCTCTCCCTCTTCGCGTCGTTCTTCCGGATCGCGAAGGGCCGCGACGAGGCCACGAACGACACGCTCTACGCCCACTCGGTGAGCTGGGCCCTGTCGGACCTCGACGCGAAGCGCTACTACCCCGACACGCTCGTCGATCGCGACGCGCCGAGGCTCGCCCTCGAGCGCCTCGACCGCGGCGAGGGCGCCACGAAGGATCCGCGGATCCGCCGCGCGCTCCGCGAGGTGCTCGAGCGCGGCAACGTCCCGTACCCCGACCACATGTTCGAGGCCGAGCCGTACGTGAACGCGCGGCAGCTCGAGCTCGAGTACGGCCCGAACCGCTTCGCGCGCCAGAGCGACGGGAGCTACACGCTCACGCTCTTCCACGAGTACTTCGAGTGCGGCGCGGACCTCGTCCTGCGCCCCGAGAAGGCGGCCGTGCGCCACGGCGAGGACGGCGTCGTCCGCGGCCACGACGGCGCGGACATGTTCTACTACTTCGTCCCGCGCTGCGCCGTCTCGGGCACGGTCACGCTGAACGGGCTCCCGGTCGCGGTCGCCTCGGGCGCGGGCTGGTACGACCACGAGTTCGGCGGGCACCGGAGCGACGAGGCCGAGCCGAACGAGCACGTCGCGTGGAACTGGGTCGCGGCCCAGCTCGCCGACGGGCGCGAGGTCAGCGCCTACACGATGATCGACGTGAAGACGGGTGATGCGCTCGGGCAGCGCGCGGTCGTCATCGGCGCGGACGGGCGCGCGGAGAGCTTCGCCGGGCTCTCGCTCGAGCCGGTCGGCTCGTGGCGCTCGACGCGCACGTTCAACACCTACCCGACGCGTTGGCACCTGCGCGTGCCGGACGCGCGGCTCGACCTCGAGCTCGAGGCGGCCTTCGAGGATCAGGAGCTCATCACGCTCATCTCGAAGCCGGCGTTCTGGGAGGGGCGCGTCGCGGTGGCCGGCCACATCGACGGGAAGCCCGTCGCGGGGCGCGGCTACGTCGAGCGCTCCGGCTTCCTCGAGGTCTCCGACCTCGACGGCTTCTTCAAGGCGGTCGGGCAGGAGGTGAGGCGCTCGGTCGCGAACCTGCTCCCGTACGAGCCGAGCTACGAGCGCGTGCGCGACCTCATCGCGAGCGAGTCGCGCGACCACTACATGGAGGGCGTCGACCTCCAGAAGTTCGTGAAGACGGGCGTCGTGCCGGTGCGTGAGATCACCGATCGCGGCGGCAAGGGCTGGCGATCGTACGCGGCGCTCGCGTGCTGTGACGTGGTCGGCGGCGACAGCCGCGACTACGTGCACTGGCTCGCGATGCCGGAGCTCATGCACGTGGGCTCGCTCATCGTCGACGACGTGCAGGACCGCTCGACCGTGCGGCGCGGCGGCCCGACGTGCCACGAGGCGCACGGCGACGCCCTCGCCATCAACGCCGGCACGTCGTGCTACTTCATGGGGCAGCACCTGCTCTCGGGGACGCAGGTCTCGAACGTCGCGAAGCTCGCCCTCTACGACCTCTACTTCGAGGCGCTGCGCGCCGGGCACGCCGGGCAGGCGGCCGACATCGAGGGGCTCGACGATTTCGTGCCGAAGGCCATCGAGACGGGCGACACGCGGGACCTCGAGAGCCGGGTGCTCGCGATCCACCGCCTGAAGACGGCCGCGCCCGCGGGGGCGCTGTCGCGCATGGGCGCGGTGGTCGGGGCCGGCAAGCCCGAGCAGGTCGAGGCGCTCGGGCGCTACTTCGAGGCGATCGGCCTCTCGTTCCAGATCGTCGACGACGTGCTGAACCTGCGCGGCTTCGCGGGGAACCTGAAGCATCGCGGCGAGGACATCGCGCACGGGAAGGTCACGCTGCCGGTGGCGAAGGCGTTCGGGCGGCTCGGGCACGACGAGCGCGTGTGGCTCTGGGAGACGCTCCGCTCGCGGCCGCAGGATCAGGACGTCGTCGAGGGCGTCATCGCGCGGCTCGAGGAGGTAGGCGCCATCGAGGCCTGCGCCATCGAGGCGCGCGAGCGGCTCGAGACGGCGTGGGAGCTCGTGCAGCCGCTGCTCGAGGACTCGATCGTCAAGATCATGCTGCGCGCGTTCGGCTACTACGTGCTCGAGCGGCATTATTAGAGCGCGGCGGCGCCGGGCTCGGCTTCGCGCTTGCGTCCCGGCGCGCGTCGTATCAGGGTCGCCCTCCGGCGCGGCGCGATTCGGTCGCCGCGCGCTAGGGAGGCAGGATGAACGAGCGGCGGAGGCCGACGGCCGAGGAGGCGCAGGAGCACCTGCGCGCGCTCCTCGCCTACATCGGTGAGGATCCGGAGCGCGAGGGGCTCCTCGACACGCCCCGGCGCGTCATCAAGTCGTACGCGGAGCACTTCTCGGGCTACGGGCAGACCCCCGAGGAGGCCCTGTCCACCGTGTTCGCCGAGGTCGAGGGCTACGACGAGCTCGTCCTCGTGAGCGACATCGAGGTGTTCAGCCACTGCGAGCACCACATGATCCCGTTCGTCGGGCGCGCGCACGTCGCGTACATCCCGAGCGGGCGCGTCGTCGGGCTCTCGAAGCTCGCGCGGCTCGTCGACGTGTACGCGAAGCGCCTGCAGGTGCAGGAGAAGCTCACAGCGCAGATCGCGCGCGCCATCGACGACGTCCTGAAGCCGGCCGGCGTCGGCGTGATCCTCCAGTGCCAGCACTTCTGCATGTGCTACCGCGGCGTGAAGAAGCCGGGCTCGTGGACGACGACGTCCAAGCTCACCGGCCACCTCCTCGACGACCCGCGCGCGCGCATGGAGCTGATGACGCTCATCGGGATGCCGCGCGGCATCGGGACCTGAGAGGGTCGCCTGGCGGCGCCGTGCGGCGCCGTTGTGCACTGCAACATGGGAGCCTCGGAGATGAACGACAAGGTCATGAAGTCGCTCGTGATTCTGCTCGCGCTCGCGATGGTGCACTGCGGTACGGCGCCGGCTCAGCGGGACCCGGACGAGGTCGACGCGGCCGACGTGGTGCCCGGGAAGTACGTGTCGAAGACGCGCGGGCCCGAGGGTGGGATCGTGGTGCTCTGGCCGCGCGTCGTGCCGAAGGAGCGCACGGTGGAGCTCCGGCCGCAGGCGACGGCGCTCCAGGCGCGGCTCGTTTCGCTCGTGCGGGAGGCGTTCCCGGGGCGGGAGGTCGAGGTGCGGCCGGAGCCGGAGCGGGTGTGCCCGTGGAACGGCTGCGCGTCGCCGGCGGTGGGGGTGCTCATCGTGACGGACTCGCAGGGCTGCGCGGCGGTGGTGCAGGTGAGCAAGGCGGGGCGCGCGCCGGCGCGCCAGATGGTGTGGGGCGGGATCCTGTCGTCGGCGCTCGAGGTGCCGTTCCGTGAGCCGCCCGAGTCGCACGTGACGGTGCAGGACTTCGTGCCCTGCGGCGAGCTCACGGAGACGACGAAGGAGCGCGAGGGGAGCGTCAAGATGGCCATCGAGCAGGCTCAGTGACGGTGAGGCGACGCCGCCTCGCCGCGGCGCTCACGCTCGCCCTCGTGGCGTTGCTCGGCGCTGCCTGCGCGACGGCCGGGCCGAAGCCCGAGGAGCAGGCCGGGAGCGCGTTCGACCGCCTGCTCGACCACCAGGAGGCCGTCATCGGGCTCGTCGAGGAGAGCTTCGGCTCCCCCGAGGAGATCGCGAAGGCGGTGAACGGCTATGCCGACCAGCACGCGGCCGAGATCCGCGCGCTCGCGGAGCAGCTCCGCGGGTTCGCGGCGAAGGATCCCGAGGGCGCGCAGAAGGTGGTCGGGCTCCGCGCGGAGCACCTCGCGGCGGTCACGCGCCGCTGGCAGCGGGTCGTCGACGCGGACCCGTCCCTCTTCGAGGAGCCGGTGGTGAAGCGCGCGATGGCGAGGGTGACGCCGCAGCTCTGAGCGAGCCGCGCGGCGCGCCAGAGGCTCGCTGGCTGAGCGACGGGAGGTGCTCCCTCCCGCCCGACCTCCGTGTCTCCGTGGTTACCGCCATGGAAACAACGGGTTACCGTCAGCGCCGCTAACGCCACGCCACCCGCGCCACGAAGCCATCCCCGCCCGGATCCTCGGCCTCGATGCCCACGAGGGTCCGCCCGAGCGCCCCGATGGTCGCCTCGAGCGCGAACATCTGGAGCACGCGCCACGTGGGCTCGGCGAAGAGCTCGGCGCCCGAGAAGCGGAGCTCGGCCTCCCCCTTGCCGACGCGCGACGTGCAGCGGCCGACGTCGTAGAGATCCTTGTGGACGCGCCCCGCGTTCTTCAGCACGACGCCCGGCCCGAGCGTGCGGATCGCCCAGGCGATGACGCCGTCCTGGAGTCGCGAGCCGGCGTCCGCGAGGAGCGGCGCCAAGCCGAGCGGGTCGCCGCCCGTGAAGCGGTCGGCGATGAGGCGCGTCGCCTCGCACTGGTAGCGCACGGGGTACCACGCGCGGAGCGCCGGCGCGTCGGGGAGGGCGCTCTCGTCGAGGCCGAGCTCGGCGCGGAGGGCGGCCAGCGCGTCGTCGCCCCAGAGGCGGCGGACGTGGTTGCCCCAGTCGCGGAGGAGCGCCCCGCGGCAGCGGCCGGGGATCGCGCGCACCCGCTCGCGCGGCCACGCCGGGGCGCGCGCGAGGTCGGCGACGGTGAGGGGAGAGGCCGTCAACGGGCCCCGCGCGACGTCACGGTCAAGGCTTGTCCGTGTCGAACGGGAACGCGAGCACGTCGCAGTCGCCGGTGTGGTACTCGAGCCCGTTCACGGTGTCGACCTCGGTGGTCTTCCCGACCCGCGCCGAGAAGGCCATGTCGGACTCGATGAAGAGCAGCGCCTCGCACATCTCCTGGTCGCCGATGCCCCAGCGGATCACCTCGTCGCGCGGGTTGTTCCAGCCGCACTCGAAGTGGAGCCCGGTGGCGCCTGCGAGATCGACCGGCGGGTTGAAGATGAAGCCGTAGGGATCGGTGCTGTAGGCGCCGAGGTGGACGAGGCTCTCGCCGTCGCGCGGGCCGCCGATGACGCTGAGGTCGAAGCTCGCGCCGAGCGCGTGATAGTGCGGCAGCACGTAGTGGATCTTCATCTCGAGGTTCGTCGAGAAGATGTTCCGATGCGCGAAGTCGAGGTCGCAGTCGCCGCCCGCGAGGGACTTCTGGAGCGGCGGGATGGCGAGGTCCGAGTAGATGAACTGCGCGGGGACGAGCTTCAGCTGCACGTCCTCGGCCGGCAGGACGTGGAGCATCATCTGCAGGTTCGTCGTGACCTCGTCGGGCGTGAAGTTCAGGAGGTGCGTCGCGCCGATGACGCGCGAGTGGGGCGGGATCCGGATGACCGCGCCCTCCTGGAACTTCTGGAGCTCGAACTTCGTCTGGGTCGACTGCGCGTAGAGGACGCCGCCGGCGAGCGCGGCCGAGATCTCGTCGAAGCCCTCGGAGTAGCAGTTGAGCCAGGCGCCGGTCGGCCAGTTGTTGTGGTCCTCGGGGACGAAGAACCAGTTCGAGTGGTGGTAGTAGCCGGTGTTCTTCAGCTCCACCGCGTTCACGAAGAGCTCGGTGTCGTTGTCGAGGAGCCAGCTCTGGCACATGGAGCCGATCTCTTCGGCGGGGCCGAGGGTCTGGTCGCCGAAGTCGTGCCGGAGCGTCTTGCCGGGGAGCGGCGCGCACTCCCCGAGCGGCGCCGTCGGGTAGTCGCCCGCGGGGCAGGCGCGGCACTCGGGGGCGTCGGTCTCGGCGTTGATGACGCAGCCCCGCTGCCGCTGGAGGCAGGAGCTGGCGATGGGCTCGCAGCGCGGGTCCCCGACGGAGCCGGCGTCGCCGCCGTCATCGCCGCAGGCCGGGGCCAGGGTCGCGAGGGGGAGGGCGCACAGGGCGGCGAAGAGCCAGGGAGCGCGGTTCGGGAGCATCGACGGGACCTCGGGTGACGGAGCCAGAGAGCCCGCAGAGCCTACCGCGACGCGAGGCTCGGCGCCAAGGCCGAGCCCCACGAGGTCTGCTTCGGATGGAACCGCGGAGCGCGGCCGTGAGGTCGAGTCCGGAGGACGCTCACCCCCGGACCTGCGGCGCGATCTCAGCCGCCGCCGCCGCCGCCACCGCCACCGCCACCGCCACCCGAGGGCTGCGCGGTCGGGATGGAGGCGCCGCCGCCGAGGACGACGTTGTAGGCGCCGAAGAGGGCCTCGACGCCCGCGCTCTGCGAGCCGATGACGGCCGCCGCGTTCTTCAGCTGGTCGATCTGGGACTTGGCGGCGTCGCGCGCGGCCTTCGCCGCCTGCGCCTTCGCCTTGGCCGCCGTGAGCTTCGCCTGCGCCGCCGCGACCGCGGACGCGCCCGCGCCGCCGCCACCGCCCGCGCCTCCGGCGGCCGCCCCCGCCGCTCCCGCGGCGTGGTTCGCGCCGATCGGGACGCTCACGCGCCCGCCGCCCATGCCGCCGCCCATGCCGCCGGGCCCGGGCCCGCCGGCGCCGCCGCCCGCGCCACCCGGGCCGCCGGGCGCTCGACCGGGAGGGCGCCGGGCCTCGACCCGCGCCAGCACCGCCGCTCGCGCCCGCGCCACCGCCGGCGGCTCCACCGCCGCCCGCGCCCGCGCCTGCTCCTGCTCCTGCGCCGCCACCGCCGCGGATGTTCGGGGTGACCTGCATGCCGCCGCTCGGGCCGCCGCCCGGGGGCTTCATCATCTGCACGCCCGCGCCGCCGCCGCCTCCGGCGCCTGCGCCCGCCGCGGCCGCCTGCTGCTGCATCGCGTCGGTGAGCGCCTGCTGCGCGGCCGCCACCTCGGCCTCGGCCGCCTGGGCCTCGGCCTCCTTCTCGGCGGCCGCCGCCTCCTGCTGCGCGGCGAAGTCCGCGTAGGCCCCGGCGAGCTGATCGAGCGCCATCTTCTGCTCGCCGAGCTGCGCGAGCCGCTCCTCGTGGACCGCCGCCACCGTCACGGGCGCCGTCGCCGCGAAGGCGAACTCGTTCTGAGTCGCCATGATGTCGCCGGCGACCTGCATGTAGGCCCCAGCGAGCCCCATGCACTCGCCCGCGAGCCCGGAGGCGTGCGCGCCGAGGGCCGCGAGCGCCCCCTGCGTCGTCGAGTCCATGCCGGCGGTCGCCGCCGCCGCGCCCGCCGTCGCGCCGACCTGCGAGTACGCCGTCGCGAGCGCCGTGAGCTGCCCGCTGCGCGCCATGTGGCTCGCCGCCACCTCGCCGGGCGACGACGCGCCCGCGGGCGGCGTGCCCTCCGGCGGGGCCTGCTGCCCGCCCTGCGGGAGCTGGCCGCCGTGCTTCTCGGCGTAGTAGTTCAGCTTCTGACCGTCGGTCATCTGCTGGAAGGCGTCCTTCTCGGCCTTCGCCGCGTGCATGCCGGCGACGCCCTCGTTCAGGCCGTCGAGCTCGGCCTGGACGGCGCTGTTGCCGCCCGCCGCCTGGAGCGAGGCGAGCATCGTCGACGCGATGCCTCCGGCCATCGCCGCGAGCGCTCCCGACGGATCGCCCATGGCGCCCGGCGGGGCCGCTGGCCCGGCGTCGGCCTCGGGGGTCTTGGCTTGTTCCTGATCGTCCTGCTGACGCTTCCGCATCTGGACGACCGCGCGCGCGTCACCCATCGGTTCGCTCCTGACGGTGTCCGACCCCCAGCGAATCGAAAGGATAGTGCAGCTCGCCCCCCGGAGCAAGCGCCGGGGCGGGGGCTGGGGTGTGCCCCGCGCGCGGCTCGTGGCATGCTGCACGCGATGGAACACCCCCGCCCCGACGACGCCGCCCTCCGGCACCTGAAGGCCGAGCTCGACTACCTGCGCGCCATCCTGCAGGCGCACCTGCGGCGCCTCCAGCGCGCGGGCGTGCTGCCGCCGCCCGACGCCCGCTTCCCGGGCACCTCCATCGCCCCCGAGGAGGTCGAGGCGCGCCTCCGCGCGGCGCTCTCGCCCGATCAGCTCCTCGGCGTCCTCGAGGAGGCCGCGCGCGCCGAGATCGCCCGCGCCGACGCCGCCCGCACCGCCCTCGCCGCCGACGATCCGAACCTGCCGCTCGTCCGCCTCCGCCGCGCCTTCCGCCTCACGGACGACGAGTACCTCGTGGTCCTGCTCTCGATCGCGCCCGAGTTCGAGCCGACGATGGTGCGCCTCTTCGCGTACCTGCAGAACCACTTCGAGAAGCAGTACCCGACGCTCGCGCTCGTCTCCGACTGCCTGAAGCCCGCGGGCCACGCGCCCGACGTGCGCTGGATCCTCGACGCCGAGGGCACGCTCCGGAGCAACGCGCTCGTGCGCCTCGACGACAAGAAGAAGACCGTCCCGGTGCTCCACCAGGCGATCATGTCGGACCCGCGCATCGTGCGCTTCGTGCAGGGCTACCCCGAGCTCGACGAGCAGCTCGCCACGCTCGCGACCCTCTCGCACCGCGCCCGCGCCGACCTCGATCCGATCCTGCCCGGCAAGGATCAGGCGAAGTGGCTCGGCCTCCACCGCCTCCTCGACGAGCGCCTCGACGCCCCCTGGGATCTGCCGATCTTCGTCCTCCGCGGCCCGCCCGGCGTCGGCAAGCACCACTGGTCGCGCGCCATCGCCGCGAAGCTCGGCCTCGGCCTCCTCCGCGTCGAGCTGAACGCCCTCGCCGCCGAGTACGAGAGCCTCGAGTGGGGGCTCCGCGTCGCGCTCCGCGAGGCGCGGCTCCAGGAGGCGATGCTCTGCCTCGACGGCTGGGAGCGCCTCGCCGAGCCGAAGCGCGTGATCGTCGAGGAGGGCGGCTTCAACCCGGCCGATCCGTCGCGCCTCCTCGAGGCGTCGCGCGTCGTGGGGCGCGTCCTCGGGAGCTACCCCGGGACCTACGCCCTCGCCATCGAGGACAAGCAGGCGCGCCCGCCGCAGATCGCGCGGCCCGTGAAGGAGATCGAGCTGTCGATGCCCGATCTGTCAGCGTCCATCAACCTCTGGACGCTCTACCTCCCGAAGCGGCAGCGCGCGGCCGGCCTCACCTCGAAGAAGCTCGGCCAGCAGTTCCGCCTCACCGCGGGGCAGATCATGGACGCCGTCGCCGAGGCGTCGCGGGAGGCGCCCGACGCGACCCAGCTCGACTACGACCAGCTCTCCGCGTCCATCAAACGCCAGGTGCGCCATCGCCTCGGCGAGAACGCGAGCCTCATCGAGCTCGACTACGGCTGGGACGCGCTCGTCGTCCCCGAGGACGTCGACCTCCAGCTGAAGGAGCTCATCGGCCGCTGGCGCCAGCGCGTCACGGTCTTCGAGACGTGGGGGCTCGGGAAGCGCTTCGGCACGGGGCAGGGGCTCTCCGTGCTCTTCGAGGGGCCGCCCGGCACCGGCAAGACGATGGCCGCGAGCATCGTCGCCAAGGAGCTCGATCTCGACCTCTACGCCATCGACCTCAGCAAGGTCGTGAGCCGCTACGTCGGCGAGACCGAGAAGAACCTCGGGCAGATCTTCGACGAGGCCGAGCGCGCCCGCGCGATGCTGCTCTTCGACGAGGCGGACAGCCTCTTCTCGAGCCGGACGCAGGTGAAGAGCGCCAACGATCGCTACGCGAACCTCGAGGTGAACTACCTCCTGCAGCGCGTCGAGCACTTCACGGGGATCGCCGTCCTGACGACGAACTTCCCGACCGGCATCGACGAGGCGTTCCGCCGCCGGATCGCGATGCGCGTGTCCTTCCCGAAGCCCGAGGTGCCCGAGCGCACGCGCCTCTGGCAGTCGATGCTCACGAACAAGGAGATCGTCGCCGCCGACATCGACGCCGAGGATCTCGCCTACGAGTTCGAGCTCGCCGGCGGCCACATCAAGAACGCCGTCCTCCGCGCCGCGTTCATCGCCGCGGGGCGCGGCTGCCGCATCGATCAGGACCTGCTCCGCATCGCCGCCCGCATCGAGCTCAAGGAGCAGGGGCTCCTCGTCTACGGGAGCCCCTACGAGGAGCTGCGCGCGCACGGCCGCAGCTGACGCGCGTCAGCCGCGGCGGGGAGCCACCGCGACGTCGCTCAGACCCGCTCGGCGCGCGCGTGCGAGCCCACCGACCACGAGATGGTCACGTGGGAGGCGAGCTGCTCGGACTCGTCGAAGTTCAGGTAGGTGCCGGCCGTGTAGATGACGCCGTTCACGTCGAGGTCGTCGACGAGGTGCACCACGGAGAGGGTGCCGTCCTCGCGGAAGATGAGGGGCGTCCCGTCCTCGACGTGGATCCCGCCGCGCTCGCAGGGCTCGGCGACGGTGACGACCGACACGCGGCCGTTCTCGTGGAACTCGATGTCGGTGCCGGCGAGCGCCACGACGCCGCCGATCTCGACGTCCGAGCCGACCGTGAGGCGCTCGGGCTTGCCGCTCGCGTAGAAGGTCGCGACCGAGCCCGCCTGGCACGGGATCCCGGCGATGATCTCGGCGCCCTGGAGGCGGCGCGACCAGCGCATGAGCGTGCCCTCGGCGCAGAGCACCACGTTGCCGCGGCACGGCACCGGGACGTCGTCGATGGTGTGCTCGTCGAGCACGTGGGCGGCGAGCGTGCCGTCCTCGTTCCAGCTGACGAGGGTCCCGGCGCTGAAGGAGACGCCGCGGATCGTCGCCGGCCGCGAGAGCGTCGCCTGGGCGACCTCGCCCGTCGGGTGGAAGTGCACGAGGCCGCGGGCGCACGGGATGCCGAGGATCTCCTGATCCTCCGGGATCACGCAGAGCGTCAGGCGGTCGTCGAGCCCGAAGTAGACATCCGTCCCAGGGGCGAAGGCGATCCCCTGGATCGATTGCGGCGCGCCAAGTGTGCGCGTGAGCGGTCGGGCCGTGGTCATCGAGGGACCCCCGGGATGGAAGGCGTGGATAGGCGTGGCCGCGCCGGGCGGTGTGGCTGTCGAGAAGGTGCCCGCCGGACGGCCGTGTACGTGTGGGGAGCGCCGCCGTGTCTCCCGCAGCGGCTGCCTTGGGGCTCGCAATCTAGCGATCTCTGTTCGGCTGGCAAGAGTCGGGACACAATGGGGGGATTATATCGGTTACCACGGCGTCACCGGCCCGTTCGGTCGCGCCGGGGTTACAAGCGCGCCCGCGCGCGCGGCCCGCGAGCCCCGCGTTGTGCAGGTGCGAGAAAACGCACACCGGGGTTCTTGTCGGGAGGACGCGGCGTCGCTAGCATCGCTCTCATGCTTCGACTACGGCTCACACCAAGCCTATCTCGAGTCGACTCAAGCGCTGCTGACCAGCGAGCGGTGTGCGAGGCGGAGGGGGTTCCGCGACATCCCAACGCGCTGGCGAAAAGGAGGTGATCCCGTGACTTCGTATCTCGTGGTGACAGGTGAGGTGGTCGCCTCCTAAAGCATCCGGCTTTGGAGGTCGGTTGCCGAGGGTTCCCCGGCGACCGCCGAGCCCCGAGGGTCGTCAGGTCACCCGACGACGCTGGCGTGCCAGCAGCCCTCGGGGCATTCTTTTTCGCCGCTGTCTGACGCCGCCGCCGGCGCCCCGCCCCCGGTCACTCCGGGTTGGCGGCGCCCGGCGACACCGTCGCGAGCGTGCCGAACGCCCCCACGCCGGTCGGTGATCGTCCCCAGGACGTCCCCGCCGCCGCCTCGCCGTCCTCCCAGGACGTCGACTGCGCGACCACGCCCGCCGGCGTGATGAGGACCACGGCGTCGGCCTTCCCGAGGCCGAAGCCGAAGTCGCTCTGCGGGATCACGCGGTACGCCCCCGGCGCGAGCGGCTCGGCTGGGAAGGTCCAGCGGTTGCCGCCGTCGTCGCCGAGCTGCCAGCCGTCGAGCGACACCGCCGCGGCGCCGAGGTTCACGAGCTCGACCCAGTCGTCGCCGCCGCCCTCGTCCGCCGCGACGATCTCGTTCACGACGACGTCCGCGACCGCCGCCTCGGCGTTCGGCGCCCCAGGCGTCGGCGTGTTCAGCGTGCGCGGCGCGCCGAGCCCGTCCGGGAGGCGGCCGAAGCTCCAGCCGAGCGACGCCTCGCCGCGCTCCCAGTCGGCCACGTCGACCTCGGCGCCGGCGGCGTCCGTGAGGTACACGGCGTCGCTCTCGCCGAGCCCGAAGCCGAAGTCGGACTCCGCGAAGACGAGGAGGCCGCCGGCGGGGATCGTCGTGCCGGGCGGGATGACCCAGGTGTGGCCGCCGTCGTCGCCGAGGGACCAGCCGGAGATGTCGGCCGCGGCGGTGAGATCGCGGTTCATGAGCTCCACGCGATCGTCGCCGCCGTCGAGCGCCGCGGCGATCACCTCGTTCACGACGACGCCTCCGCTGGGGGGCGCCGTGTCCGCGGCCGTGTCCGTGTCCGCAGCCGTGTCCGTGTCCGTGTCCGTGTCCGGGGCCGAGGCCGCGTCCGTGGCCGTGTCCGTGGCCGTTTGCGCGTCGCCGCCCTGGGCCGTGTCGAGGGTGTTCGACTCGCCCGTGCCGGGGCAGGCCGCGAGCGACAGCGCGAGGAACGCGATGGGAGCGAGATCGTAGCGAGTCATCGGGGCTCCGGTGGGGGACCGCGCGGCCCCCGCGTGGCGCGACGTAGCACGTCCCCGCGCGCGGGTTTGTGACAGTCCCGCGAACACGCCGCGACAGATCGCGCCCGTCGGCAACATCTTCGCGCCCGGCCCGGCGAGCCCTTGTCGACCCCCCGCGCCGTCGGCTATCCGCCTCCCATCATGGACGCAGCGGTCGGACGTCGGTGGCGCGGGGGCTCTAGCAGCGCGAGAGCCCGGTGGCCCTCCCGTCCCCTCGCGTTGGCCTCCCTCGCGGCCCTCACGGCGTGTCTCCCGCTCGCCGCCGGCTGCGACGAGGCCTCTGACCCGCGCGCCGCCTGGCTCGCCGGGACCCTCGCCGAGGACAACCTCCCGTTCGCCCTCCGCGAGCCCGCGAGCGTCCTCGGCAAGTACCGGAAGATGGCCGCCGATCCCTACGCGTTCTTCCGCGGCACCGCCGCGCAGTTCGCGCGCGACGCCGTCGAACCCGGCGGCGCCGGCCACTTCAAGACCGCCTACGCCACCGCGGACACCGCGAGCGTGCTCCTCGTCGGCGACCCCCACCCCGAGAACATCGGCACCTTCAGGCCCCCCGACGGCGCCCTCTTCGTCGACTTCAACGACTACGACGCCGCCCGCTACGGCCCCTACCACCTCGACGTCCGCCGCCTCGCGACCGGCTTCCTCGTCGCCTGCGAGGGGCTCGGCGCGCGCGGCGACGTCGACCGTGACGAGGTCGCCCTCGCGGTCGGCCGCGCCTACGCCGAGACGATCCTCGCGCTCGCCGTGGGCGAGCCACTCCCGTCCGCCGCCGCCGAGGCGGACGCCGGGCGGATCGGCCACCGCCTCCTGAAGAAGGCGCGCGAGGACGGGCAGGCCCGCGAGGAGCTCGACGACTACACGCTCGTCGCCGGCAACGGCCGCGCCCTCGCCGACGGCGTCCTCGAGCCGCCGACCGTGCCCGGCGTCGTCGAGGACGAGCTCGCCCCCGTCACCGCCGAGACGCGCGCCTTCGTCGACGGCCTCGTCGCGCGCTACCAGGCGAGCCTCGCCGCCCCGCGGCCCGCGGGCTTCTTCCGCGTGAAGGACGTCCGCCGCCGCCTCGGCGCGGGCGTCGCGAGCTATCCGCTGTGGCGCTTCTACGTGCTCGTCGAGGGGGAGGGCGACGGCCCCGACGACGACGTGATCCTCGAGGTGAAGGAGGTCTGGGATCCGCTCGCGCTCGCGGGGCTCGACCTCCCGCGCGCCCGCGCCTGGGGCGACAACGGCGAGCGCGTCGTGACCGCGCAGCGCACCCTCCAGGGCCGCGCGGACGCCGATCCCCTCCTCGGCTGGGCGACCGCCGGCGCGCACGCCTTCCGCGTCCGCGAGCGCACGAAGTTCCAGCGCGGCTTCGGCGTGGACGAGCTCCGCGAGAAGGTCGCCGCCCGCGACTGGCGCGGCGCCGACGTCGTCGCCTTCGCGCGCCTCGCCGGGCGCCTCCTCGCCGAGGCCCACGCGCGCGCCCCGCGTCTCGGCGGCGGCGACGCCGCGACCGCCATCGCCGCGGCCCTCCACGGAGACGCCGCCGGCTTCGCCCGCGAGACCGCCGCCTTCGCCGCCGTCTACCGCGACCAGGTCCTCGCCGACCACGAGCGCTTCCGGGACCTCCTCGCCCGCGACGAACACGCCCTCCTGCCGTGAGCCCCCTCTCCATGCCGAAGCTCCTCGCCGCTCTCGCCCTCGGCGCGGCCGCGCTCCTCCTCGCCCCGCGCGCCGACGCCGCCTGGCCGCCGCTCCCCTGGCTCGTCCGCGACGCCGCGGCGCCGGCCGATCACGACGCCGGCCTCTGGGTCTACGGGCAGGTCGCCGCCGGCTTCAGCGGCCGCTTCGCGGACGCCGGCGACGCCTCCCGCTTCGACCTCGGCCGCGCCGAGGTCGGCCTCGCGTGGCTCGGCGACGCGCCCGACGCGGGTCTCGTCCTGCAGCTCGACGGCGTCCGCTCGGCCGACCCCGAGAGCCTCCTCGGCGTCGACGGCAACGCGCTCGTGCTCACGCTCTCGCGCGCGTTCGGGGTCGTCCGCGGGCGCCTCGGCGACGGGGCCGTCACCGTGACGGGGCGGCTCGGGATCGTGCCCGATCCCTTCGTCGCCGCCGCCGAGGAGGGCTACGATCTGCGCGCCGTGGCCTCGGTCCTCGCCGACTCGGGCGGCTTCTTCGACCGCGCGGACCTCGGCGCGGGCGTGCGCGTCGGGCTCCTCGACGACGCCGTCACGCTCGACCTCGCCGCGATGAACGGGGAGGGCGCGAGCCAGCTCGAGCTCGACGACCGGCTGAACGTGCACGCGCAGCTCGAGGTGGTCCCCTGGCGCCCGCGCTTCCTCGGCGGCGAGGGCCGCCTCGCGCTGGTCGCCGCCTATCGCGACGGGACGCGCGGGGCCGGCGGCGCGCGCGACGATCGCTTCGCCGCGGCCGTGACGTTCACGCACCCGCGCCTCGGCGTGGGCGTCGAGACGGCGCTCGCGTGGGGCTTCGCGCAGCGCGGCGACCGCGACGCGCTCGGCGTCGCCGCCTGGGTGCGGGGCGAGATCGTGCCGCGCTACCTCGGGCTCTACGCCCGCTACGACTGGGAGGATCTCGACCGCGCGGCCGACGACGCCGTCGCGACGCGCCTCCACGTCGGCGTGACCACCGATCTGCCCGCGCCGGACGGCGTCCTCGGGCGGCTGCGCGTCTTCGTGGGCTACCGCGCCGAGCGCTTCGGCGGGAGCGCGGGCGCCGTCCCCGGGGTGACGGCGGCGAGCGACGCGGACGTCGTGCTCGTCGGGATCGAGGCGGTGGGCGTCGCGCGCTGAGCTCACGTCCGGGCGCTCCTCCTGCGCTCCCTCCGTATCCCCGTGTCTCCGTGGTCACGCTCTCCCGACGGCACCCTTCCAGCCGCGAGCCGACCCGTCGCCCCGACGCCCGCCTGGCGCCGCGCGCTACTCGACCCAGGGGTCGGAGAAGCGCGGGTCGGTCGTGAACGACTCGTCGGTGAGCGCGTGCAGGAAGGCGAGGAGGTCGGCCCGCTCCTGCTCGGTGAGCACGAAGCCGCGCACGAAGACAGACTTCAGCGGGCTCTCGGCGCCGTCGCCGGCGTCCGGCCCGTCCTCGATGAGGCGCCCGCCGCGCTCGTAGTGGGCGATGACGTCCTCGAGGGTCGCGATGCTGCCGTCGTGCATGTAGGGCGCGGTGAGCGCGATGTTGCGGAGCGTCGGCGCCTTGAAGCGGCCCATGTCGGCGGGGTCGTGGGAGATGTCGTAGACGCCGCGGTCGCTCGCTGGGTAGGCGCCGGCGCCGTCGAGGTTGTAGAGGCCGTTGTTGTGGAAGGAGGTCTCGTCGAAGGTCGAGCCGGCGTGGACGCTCGAGTCCTGGAAGTTGAAGCCGCCGTGGCAGTGGAAGCACTCGAGGCGCTCGCCGAGGAAGAGCTCGAGGCCGCGCCGCTCGCTCTCGTTCAGGGCGTCGGGGTCGCGCCCGTACCAGAAGCGGTCGTACTTCGAGTTGCCGGAGATGAGCGTGCGCTCGAACGCGGCGATGGCCTTGGTGATGCGGTCGAGCGTGACGGCGCCGTCGGTGTCCGGGAAGGCCTCGGGGAAGAGCTCCTGGTAGACGGGGACGGCGCCGACGCGGGCGACGAGCTCGTCCTCCATGCCGGCGAGCCCGAGCTCGACGGGGGTCTCGCCGAACATCGGGATGAGCGCCTGGTCCTCGAGGTGGGCGAGGATCGGGTTCGACCACGTCTGCGTCGCGTTGTAGCCGACGTTCGTGAGGCTCATCGCGTTCCGGAAGTGGCTCTCGCCGGTGGAGCCGACGCTCACGGACTGGTCCTCGGTGAACGCGCGCGCCTGCTGGTGGCAGGTCGCGCAGGACTCGGTCTCGTTCCCGGAGAGGCGCGTGTCGTAGAACAGGCGCCGGCCGAGCTCGACCTTCGCGTCGTTCATGGGGTTGTCGTCGGGGACGCGCGGCGTCGGGAAGCCCTCGGGGAGGTCCCAGGCGTACGCGTCGGTCGTGGGGCTACCGTCCCCGCCGCTCGCGTCGCACGCGGGGACCGCGGCGAGGGCGACGAGCGCGAGGGCGAGCGGGGTGCGGCGGATCATGGCGCGAACGTTACGGGCCCGACGGCGTCGGGACAACCCCGAAGCCGTGCGGCAATTTGCCGCGTTGCAACGCCGGCGGCGGCTGCGTATCCGTGCTCCACCCCCAGCCGGAGACCCCGATGACGCCACGACTCGCGCTCGCCCTGGCCGCCCCGCTCGCGATCCTCCTCGCCGCCTGTAGCGACGATCACGATCACGGCAGCGAGGAGGCGCACGATCACATCGAGGAGGCCGCGTGCGAGCACGCGAGCGCCTCGCCGACCGCCGTGACCGCCGTGACCGACGAGAACGCGACCACGCCCATCGCCGACGTCGGCAGCGGCCCGCTCATGGTGACCATCCCCGCCGGCGAGACCGCGTACATCTGGCTCCGCACGCTCTCGGACCACGCCGACACCGGGCTCTTCGCGTCGCAGGCCGGGGTCGTCACCGGCTTCGAGGATCCCGAGGGCGGCACCACCTACACCCTCACGGACGACGGTCCCCCCGGGGAGTGCGCCGAGGCGTGGGCCGCGGACTACCGGATCCACATCCACGAGGCGCAGCCCTACCGCGTGACCCTCGACGGCAACGTGGCGACGAGCGTGCTCCTCACGTTCGAGGACGTCCCGTCGGACCACGCACACGCCGGAGAATAGTCGGCATTCGCGCTCGGCGCGGGCGCCGTGGCGGACGCGCCGCGCCCTCGCGGGCGGCGTCCGAGCGCGGAGTCCGCTTCAGCTTTTTTGTCGAAGGCCCGTCCTCATGGGAACGAAGCCCGACCCGACCCCTCTCGGGTGGCTCGTTCCTGGCTGGATCAAGGGGATGACGATGAGGACGCTGGCACGGCTCGCATGGGCGCTCGGCGCGATCTTTCCGCTGGCGATGACCCCGACGGGCGCGATGGCCGCCGCCGACGACGCGGTCGAGACGGAGGTCGAGCGCGCGCCGCTCCCGACGCCCGCGGTGTACGTGGGCGTCTTCGGCGGCTACCACATCGTCTTCGAGGACTGGGATCTCAACGAGGTCTCCGACCAGGGCGTGAGCCCCGACTCGTCGCCGATCTTCGGGCTCCGCGTGGGCGTGATGCCGTCGAGCTGGTTCGGCGTCGAGATCTCGGCGTCGCTCCTGCCGTACTCGGCGGAGGGCGGCCGCTCCGGGCTCGCCGCGGCCTATCGCGGCGATCTCCACATCCTCGCCGGCGCGAGCACGTTCGTGCCCTACGCGGGCGTCGGCGCGGGCGTGTACCAGGGCGTCTCGGGCGACCTCGGCAGCGACGCGGACTGGGAGGTCCACTGGGAGCTCGGGCTCAAGGCCAACGTGACCGACTGGGGCGCGCTCCGGCTCGAGGGGCGGCACAGCCTCACCGACAGCTCGAGCGACGGCCTCGCGAGCCTCCTCGAGGTGACGCTCGGCTTCGACTTCTTCGTGTTCCGCGCGGGCGCGGAGGCGCCGCCGGACACGGACGGCGACGGGGTCAGCGACTACGACGACCGCTGCCCGCGGCAGGCGGGCGGGAAGGCGGCGCGCGGCTGCCCGGACGCGGACGGGGACGGCGTCGACGACGAGCGCGACGCGTGCGTCGACAAGCCCGGCCCGAAGACGCTCGGCGGCTGCCCGGACAGCGACAACGACGGCCTCGCCGACGACATCGACAAGTGCCCCGACCAGGCGGGCAAGAGCGAGCAGCAGGGGTGCCCGGTGGAGGCGCTCGACAGCGACTTCGACGGGATCCCGGACGACGAGGACGTCTGCCCCGACGAGCCCGGCGTGCCGGAGGCGGCGGGCTGCCCGGACAGCGACGGCGACGGGATCCTCGACCGCGACGACCGCTGCCCGATGCAGGCGGGCACGGCGGGGCAGCAGGGGTGCCTCCCGGCGTCGCTGATGGCCTTCGTCGGGGTCGTGAAGGACGTGCAGTTCGCGGCCGGGAAGAGCGAGCTCACGGCGGCGTCGAAGGCGCGCCTCGACGCCCTCGCGGCGGGGCTCGCGGAGCAGTCGACGCTGCGGGTCGAGGTGTCGGTGCACAGCGACGCGGGCGGCGACGCGGAGTCGAGCCGCACGGCGACCCAGGAGCGCGCGGACGCCGTGAAGGCCTACCTCGTCGGGAAGGGCCTCGCCGCGAAGCGCATCACGGCCATCGGCTACGGCGGCGATCGCCCGCCGGCGGCCGGCCCGGCGCAGCGCGTGGAGATGCTGATCCTCGCGAACTGAGCGGGCGCCCCGGTCGGGTTATGTCACCGATCGGAAAGGGAAAACCACAGAGGCACGGAGGCACGGAGGGTTCAGCGGCTCCACTGAACCCTCCGTACCTCCGTGCCTCCGTGGTTTCCCCTGCGAGATCAGTTCGTTAGCTGAGATCCCGGGGGCTCCCTCCCGCTCCCTCCCGCGCCCGCCCGCGCCCTCCCGCGCCCGCCCTCCGTGTCTCCGTGGTTACCCCCCAACGAGACCAGCACCCTAGCCCAGAGCCTGGGGCTCGCTCCCGCGCCCTCCCGCGCCCTCCCGCGCCCGCCCTCCGTGTCTCCGTGTCTCCGTGGTTACCCCCCGGGGCTCACCACCCAGCCCCCCAAACGACGACGCGCCCGCCAGGGTCTCCCCCCGACGGGCGCGTCAGCGTCGAGCGCTAGGCGCGAGCTACTTCACGATCTCGAGGAGCTCCACGTCGAAGACGAGCGTCCCCGCCGGCGCGCCGGGGCGCTTCGGCGTGTCGCCGTACGCGAGGTTCCCGGGGATCCAGAAGCGGAACGTGCTGCCGACCGTCATGAGCTGCACGCCCTCGGTCCAGCCGGGGATGACGCCGCCGAGCGGGAAGACCGCCGGCTGCTTCCGCACGACCGAGCTGTCGAACATCTCGCCGTCCGTCGTCCAGCCCGTGTAGTTCACCTTGACCGTGTTCTCGGCCGTCGGGTGCGTCTTGCCGTCGCCCGGCTTCAGCTCCTTGTAGGCGAGCCCGCTCGCGGTCTTCGTCGCGTCCGCCGGGGCGGCCGCCACGTCGGCCGGGGCCGGGATCGTCTCCGCCTTCTCGATGCTCAGGAGCTCCACGTCGAAGACGAGCGTCCCTGCCGGCGCGCCCGGCCGCATCGGCTTGTCGCCGTACGCGAGGTTCCCCGGGATCCAGAAGCGGTAGGTGCTCCCGACCGTCATGAGCTGCACGCCCTCGGTCCAGCCCGGGATGACGCCGTTCAGCGGGAACTTCGCAGGCTGGCCGCGCTTCTTCGAGCTGTCGAACATCTTCCCGTCGGTCGTCCAGCCCGTGTAGTGGACCTCGACCGTGTCGCGCTTGCTCGGGTGATCGGCGCCCGTGCCCTCCTTCATCACCTTCCACTTGAGCCCGCTCGGCGAGCTCTGCGCGTCCGCCGGGGCCGCGGCGACGTCCGCCGGGGGCGCGAACGGATCGTCCGGGTTCGCCGCGGGCGCCGGCGCCGCCGCCGTCGCCGTGTCCTTCTCCTCCGGCGCCGGCGCGGTCGCGTCGGCCTCCGCCGGCGCGGTCGCCGCCGGCGCGGTCGTGGCCTCGGGCACCTTGGTCGGCTCCGTCGGCGGGGTTTCCTTCTTGCCGCAGGCGCCGGCGAGGCCGCCGAGCCCGAGCGTGACGACAACGATGAGCATGTTCTTGAGCTTCATGTCGGCGCTCTTACCGCATCGCGCCGGGCGTGGGTAGCGCCACCGCCAGGCCTGTCGAGGGCTGGTCTGTGCGTTTGCGAGATGGTGCTCAAAAATGTGAATCATAGCAATGGCTTGTGCTGTGTGCAGCGCGGTAGAATCCGCTCCCTCGACGCGCGCTCCCGCTCGGGTATCCTGATCCCAGGTCGCGGCTCGCGGACCCCGCCCGCGGCCCCGGAGGCCACCATGTGGGACGAGCGCTTCAGCGAGCCCGGCTTCGCCTACGGGAAGGAGCCCAACGACTTCCTCGTCTCGGTCGCCGGCCGCCTGAAGCCCGAGAGCCGCGTCCTCTGCCTCGGCGAGGGGGAGGGGCGCAACGCCGTCTGGCTCGCCCAGCGGGGGCACCGCGTGACCGCCGTCGACCTCTCGACCGTCGGCCTCGAGAAGGCCCGCCGCCTCGCCGAGGCGCGCCACGTCACCATCAGCACGGTGCACGCCGATCTCGCGGCCTACGATCTCGGCGACGCCGCCTGGGACGCGATCGTCGCGATCTTCCTCCACCTCCCGCCCGACGCGCGGCGCGATCTCCACCGCGGCGTCGTCCAGGCGCTCGCCCCCGGCGGCGTCTTCGTCCTCGAGGGCTACGCCACCGACCAGCTCCAGCACGGCACCGGCGGGCCGAAGAACCTCTCGATGCTGCTCGCGCTCGCGGAGCTCAAGGACCAGCTCGCCGGCCTCGAGCTCCCCATCGCGCGCCAGGTCACGCGCGGCGTCTACGAGGGCCGCTATCACGCCGGCGCCGGCGCCGTTATCCAGATCGTCGCGACCCGCCCCCGCGCGACCCCGCCGACGGCCTGATCCGCGCCGCCCGCCGCCGCGATCAGGCCTTCTTCTTCTGCTTCCTCGCCGCCTCGACGACCTGCTGCCGGTCGAGGTGGTCTGCGGTCGCGACCTTCGCCATGAACTCGTCGTAGGTGCCGGGGAAGTCCTCGACGCCGTCCTCGGTGATCTCGATGATCCGCGTCGCCACCTGCGAGACGAACCAGCGATCGTGGGACACGAAGAGGATCGTGCCGTCGAACTCGAGCAGCGCCTCCGCGAGCGCCTCGATCCCCTCCATGTCGAGGTGGTTCGTGGGCTCGTCGAGCACCAGCACGTTCGGCTTGTCGACGCCGATCCCCGCGAACACGAGGCGCGCGCCCTCGCCGCCGGAGAGGTTCGGGAGCTTCTTGTCGACGTCGTCCGGCCCGAAGAGCACCTCGGCGAGCTTCCCGCGCACGAAGCCGATGGGCTGCGTCGGCGCCTTCTCCCAGAGCCAGCTCTGGAGCGTGTGGCTCGGGTCGGAGAGCGCGTCCTTGTGGTCCTGCGGGAAGTAGCCCGGGTACGTCTCGAAGCCCCAGACCACCTCGCCCGAGTCGGCCTCGAGCTTGCCCATCATGATCTTCAGGAGCGTCGACTTCCCGATGCCGTTCGGCCCGATGATCGCGAGGCGGTCGCCGCGCATCACGCGGAAGCCGACGTCGCCGAGGACGAGCTGGTCGCCGTAGCTCTTCCAGATCCCCTTCACCTCGCACGCCTCGCGCCCCGACGGCCGGCGCTGCACGAACCGGAAGTTCGGGTAGCGGCGCGAGCTCTCCGGTAGGTCCTCGATGACGATCTTCGACATCTGCTTCATCTTGCTCTGCGCCTGCCGCGCCTTGCTCGCCTTCGCCTTGAAGCGGTCGATGAAGCTCTTGTGGTCGTCGATCTCCTTCTTCCGCTTGGCGATCTCGCCTTCCTTGCGGTCCCGCTCCTCCTCCTTCGCCGCCTCGAACGCCTCGTAGTTGCCCGTGTAGAGGGTCACCCGCTCGTAGTCGACGTCGATGATGTGCGTGCAGACCGTGTTCAGGAACTTGTGGTCGTGGCTGACGACCGCCGCGCACCCCTTGTACTTGAGCAGGAACTGCTCGAGCCACGCGATCGACAGGATGTCGAGGTGGTTCGTCGGCTCGTCGAGGAGCAGGAGGTCCGGCTCCGACGCGAGCACCTGCCCGAGCAGCGCCCGCAGCTTGAAGCCGCCGGAGAGGATGCGGAGCGGGTCCTTGTGGACGCGCGTCGGGATGTTGAGGCCGGCGAGGACCTCGGCGGCGCGCGCCTCGAGGCTGTAGCCGTCGTAGCGGATCACGATGTCCTCGAGCTCCGCGTAGCGGTCCATGTCGAAGCCCTGGTCGGCCTTCGCGAGGAGCTCGTCCTTCTCGACGATCGCGTCCCAGAGCTCCTTGTGGCCCATCATCACGACCTCGATGATGGGCGTGTCCTCGTACTGGTAGTGGTCCTGCGAGAGCGTGCCGACGCGCGCCTTCTTCGGGACCTGCACCATCCCCGTCGACGCCTCGACCTGCCCCGTCAGGATCTTCAGGAGCGTCGACTTGCCCGAGCCGTTCGCCCCGACGATGCCGTAGCGGGCGCCGGCGTTGAGCTGGAGGTTCGCGTCCTTGAAGAGGATCTGCGACCCGAAGGTCTTCGAGAGGTTCGTCGCGGTCAGCATGGCGTGCTCGGCTCGGTCGGTCGGGTCGGTCGGGGCTAGCGGGCCGCGCGCTCGTGCGCCTCGAGGAAGTCGAGCACGGCGGGCAGGAACGTCTGGGAGAAGCCGGGGACGTGGCTCGAGCCGGTGAGCGTCCAGAGGGCGACGGCGGCGCCGCCGTCACAGCCCGTCCAGGTGCTCGGGACCGTCTCGTCGCCGATGACGAGGCCGTCGTAGTCGACGGCGGGCGCGACGGCGGCGGTCGTGTCGCAGCCGTCGTAGGCGATCCAGCGGTCGGCGACGGAGAGCGCCCCCGGGTAGGCGCCGGGGTTGCCGTTGTAGCCGATGACGGCGTCGGCCGTGCCGTGCACCTGCAGCACCGTCACCGGCGCCGACGGCGCGCAGTCGGACACGGCGTTCGGGAGGCTGCCGGCGATGGACACGACGCCCGCGAAGACGTCGGCGTGGTCGCAGGCCATGCGGTGCGCCATGAAGCCGCCGTTCGAGTGGCCGACGAGGTAGACGCGCGCGGGGTCGATGTGGAGCGCGGCCTCCGCCTCGGCGACGAGGTCGAGCAGGTAGCTCTGGTCGTCCACGGCGCTGCCGTAGAAGTTGCAGCACCAGCTCGGGTCGGCGTTCCAGAACTGCGAGCCGGTCGTGTCGGTCGTGCCCTCGGGGACGAGGACGACGTAGCCGCGCGCGGTCGCGGCGGCGTGGAAGCCGAGGTAGGCGTCCTGGATGACGCCCGACGCGGTGTAGCCGTGGAGCAGGATCACGAGCGGCCAGGCGGTGGCGGCGTCGTAGTCGGCCGGGTAGAAGACCGGCGCCGGGCGCTCGCCGCCGAAGGACTCCGGGAGGGGCGTCGCGGTGTCGTCGCCGGTCGCGGCCGTGTCGTCGGCGGGCGCCGTGTCGGCCGTGGCGGTGTCGGCCCCGCCGCCGGTGTCGGGGGCGATGACCGAGTCCGCGCCGGCGTCGTCGCCGAGGACGGTGTCCGCGACCGTGTCCGCGGCGCCGCTCGTCGCGTCGTCGCCGCACGCTGGCAGCGCGGCCAGCGCGAGCGCGAGCGCGAGCCCGAGTCCGAGTCCGATGGCGAGGCGCGAGCGGTGAAGGCGAGTCGTCACGGGGGGGTAGATAGCGGGCGGCCCCTCCGAAGGCAACGAACATCGCATCGGGGACGACACCGCCGAAGCGCGGGCGGGGCCGCTTTCCGCTTCAGTCGGCGGCCGATCTGATCCACTCTCGCGGCCGCGCGGCCCGCGGGGACCGCGCCACGAGAGGAGGCGACCGACCGATGACCGACGCGCTCGATCCGACCCAGCTCGCTCGCCTCGGGCGAGGCGAGCTCATCGTCCGCACCGAGGACGTCCCCGGCGCGAAGACCCCGCGCCTCGTGCTCCACGCGGTCGTCGACGCCGCGCCCGAGAAGGTCTGGGACGTCATCTCGAAGGCCGAGCGCTACCCGGGCTTCATGCCGCGCATCAAGAAGGCCGAGAACCTCGACGTCCAGGGCGACCGCCTGAAGACGCGCACCGTCTTCGACATGCCCTTCCCGCTCCCGAACCTGACCGCGACGACGCGCGTGACGCACACGGTCGTCCCCGGCGAGAGCTGGACGCGCGCGTGGACCCTCGACTCCGGCGACTACCACCGGAACGAGGGCTCCTGGCGCCTGACGCCGTTCGGCGACGGCCCGGGGCGCACCCTCGCGCGCTACGAGGTGCTCGTCGAGCCGAAGGTGCCGATCCCGAAGAAGCTCCAGGCGACCGTGCAGGAGCGCGCGCTCCCAGGGCTCGTCGACGCCATCCGCGGCGAGGTCCGGAAGCGGGGCTAGCAGCCCTCGGGGAAATTCTCCCGTCGCCAGGCTTGCTCTTGTGGTCTCAGGCGGCTCCGCTCGTCGGTCACGTACCTCGGGTACGCTCCCGTCTCGCGTAGCCACCTGCGACCACGACGCCGCGCCTGAAGCCCGAATCGATCAAATCCCCTGTGGCCGAGTACTAGCAGCGCGGCCCCGGGCTGGCGCGACGCGCCGATCGGGCTACACTGGCGGCGTCCCCCGGAAAACCAGGAGGCGCCATGTCTTCACGCCTGCTGTGGGCGGTGGCGCTCGTCGCCCTCGCCGCGCCGGCGGCGCTCGCCGCCGAGCCGCCACCCCCCGTGCTCTACGAGCGCCCGAAGCAGCTCGTCGCGCCGACGACCTACCCGCCGCCCATCGAGGTGCTCGCGCCGCACCGCGAGGACGGCCGGATCATGTGGCTCCCCGACGGCTGGAAGGTCACGCGCCTCGGCCCGGGCGCGGTCGAGGCCGCGGGCCCGGGCCAGGCGGTCGTCCAGATGGAGATCCACACCTCGAAGGACGCCTCGGATCGCTGGCTCCGGCGGATCTGCAAGGTCTCGAAGAAGAAGACGGCGGCCTTCTCCGAGGCGTGGCAGCGGACCGCCGACCGCGTGTGCACCGACGGGGTCGTCGCGCGTCGCGAGACCGGGCTCGCGGCCGACGGGACCCGCGTCACCGCGACCGGCGTCATGGTGGACGTCGCGCTCGTCCGGCGCCTCGCGCGGCTCACCGCGTTCGGACTAGGACTCGGCGAGGCGACGCCCGGCGCGGCGGCCGCCGTCGGGCCCGGTAAGGTGCTCGAGGTGCGAGCCCCGGCGCGGGTCGCGCTGCCGGGGCTCGGTTGGGCCGCCGACCTGCCGGCCGACGAGCCGGACCACCGCGGCGTCGGGACGCGCTACGCCGTCGCGTCGTGGGGAGAGAGCGGCGGGCGCGCGGCGCTCATCGCGAAGCGCACCGCCTATCGCGCAGGCGGCGAGGACTACGTCGGCGGGGCGCGGGCCGTCGTGGCCGTGACCGCCGCGAGCACGCCGTGCCCGGCGCCCTATGAGCCCGACGCCTACGCGGCGATCGTCGGCAATGACCTCGACGGCGTCGTGAGCCTCGTCGCGAAGCCGATCTTCACGGGCCACGAGGATCGGCTCGAGCTCTGCGTGCCGATAAGCCCCGGCAGCGTCTGGCTCGGGATCTCCCACGCCGGCGGCCAGCCGGGGAGCCTGGGCTCCTCGGGCTCTGTCGCGCTCGAGCTCGGGCCGCTCGTCCGCGAGGTCTTCCGCGCGCTCCTCCGCGGCGCCATCGCCGACGCCACCGCCGCGTCGCCGCCCGTGTACGGCGCCGCGCCCGACCGCGACGGGCGGCTCGTGAGCCGCGAGGCCTTCGACGCCGCGTTCCCGAGCCCCTCGGAGCGCGACCGCGCCCGCGCCGCCGCGCGCCGGCCACCGCCGGCACGCTCGAACTGCCGCGAGCTCATCGTCACGATCGTGATCGGGGGCAGCGGCGGCCTGCCCCACGCGTGCACCGGCACCCGCGACGAGCAGCTCGCGTTCACCGAGGCGTGGTACGCCCGCCGCGGCGCCGAGGGGTGGCCCGGCGTCTATGGCTTCGGGAGCTACGCGAGCCGCATCGGAGACCGGCCCGCGCTCGCGGGCGAGCTCGCGCTCATCGACGCGCTCGTGACCCTCGCGCGCTCCGGCGGGACGAGCGACGCGACCGCGCTCGCAGCCTTCGGCCGCGCGATCGCGCGGATCGGCGCCGACCACCCCGAGCTCGACCGCCACGAGCAGATCGTCGCCTGGGGGCAGGCGCTCGCGACGCCCGGCGGCGCCCCGGGCGGGGGCGATCCGGCCGCGCCCTCCGTCCGGCAGCTCGTCGACGAGACCAACCGCCGCGTCGACGCCTACTTCGACGGCCTGAGCCGCGTCGGCCACGGCTGCTCGAGCACCGCCGCGTGCGCCGAGCAGGCCAAGCGCGACGCGCGCGCCGCGATCGAGCGGCGGCGCTGATCAGTTGTAGGTGGCGCTGAAGAGGATCCCGATCCCGAAGGCCGTGACGCGCTCGTCATCCTTGTCGGGCAAGGACGCGAGGATCGCCTGCGCCGCGACGCCGAGCCCCCACTGCCGCCCGACCCACCACTCCTTGCCGATCATGAAGCTCGCACCGAAGCCCGGGTCGGACTCCCCCTCGATCGTGACGCCCCCGCGCTTCGTCCGCACGGTCCCCGTAGCGACCCCGACCGACGCCGCGAAGTACATGTTGATCGGCATGATGTAGTAGGTCGCGCCGACCCCGAGCCCGCCGATCGTGAGCGTCGTGTCCTTGGCGTCGCCGAGGTCGGCGTCACCGACCGAGACCTTCGGCTCGAACACCGTCATCGCGAAGAGGTCCGCGTTCAGCGCGAGGTTGTCCGCGATGATGCCGCCGAACGCGAACGAGGCCATCCCGCCGACGCCCGAGAGGGTCGTCGACGGATCGGTCCCGTGGAGGGTCGCCGTGTTGAAGCCGGCGCCGACCGACAGGCGGATGAGGAGCCCGTTGTGGCGGAAGCCGCGCGCGTCCCAGTCGGCGCGGGCCGGGCTCGGCGCCCCGGCGAGCGCCATCGCCGCCACGAGCGCGAGCAGCATCACGACGGCGCGCACGAGCGACGGCCTCGGCATCCCGGTGTCCTCCCGCATCGGCCTCATATGCGATGCAGCTTGAGCGTGTTCGTCGCGGACGTCGGCGGCCAGCCCATCACGAGGGCGAAGTCGTCGCCGACCTTGCAGATCCCCTCGCGGAGGAGGAGCCCGGTCGCGATCCGCACCGTGTCCGACATGATCTCCGGGGGCACCTCGATCCGCGGGATCACCCCCCACTCGAGCGCGAGCCGGTTCGCCACCGTCCCGTTCTGCGTGAGCGCCACGATCGGCGCCCGCGGCCGGTGTTCCGAGAGCAGGTTCACCGTGCGGCCGTCGCGCGTGAACACGACCAGCGCCTTCAGCGGCAGCGCGAACGACATCACCGCCGCCGCCTTCGCCGCCGCGTCCGCGAACCCCCACTCGCGCGGCGCCGGCGGGTCGATGTGCGACGCGATGTTCGCGAGCCACTCCCCCTCCACCTCGCGGATGATGCGGTCCATCATGCCGACGGCGAGCTGCGGGTGGCGCCCCGCGGCCGTCTCCCCCGAGAGCATGAGCGCGTCGCTCCCGTCGAGCACGGCGTTCGCCACGTCCGCGGCCTCCGCGCGCGTGGGCGTCGGGTTCCTGATCATCGAGTCGAGCATCTGCGTCGCCGTGATGACGAGCTTCGAGCGCGCGTTGACCTCGCGGATGATGCGCTTCTGGAGCAGCGGCACCTTCTCGGCGCCCATCTCCACGCCCAGATCCCCGCGCGCGACCATCGCGCCGTCGGCGGCGTCGAGGATGGCGCCGAGGTTCGCGATGGCCTCGGGCTTCTCGAGCTTCGCGATGACGGGCGTCCCCTTCGCGAGCGCCTGCGCCTCGAGGACGTCGCCCGCGGAGCGGACGAAGGAGAGCGCGACGTACTCGACCTGGAGCGTGCCGACCGCGAAGGCGAGATCCTCCTTGTCCTTGTCGGTCAGCGCAGGCGTCGAGAGCTCGGCCCCGGGGACGTTGAGCCCCTTCGAGTCCGAGAGGGTGCCGCCGACGATCACCTCGGTGACGACGTCCTTCCCGTCCGTCGAGACGACGCGGAGCCTGAGGAGGCCGTCGTCGAGGAGGACGTCGTCGCCCGCCTTCACGTCGCGCGCGAGCGGCTCGTAGGTGACCCCCACGCGCTCGCCGTCGCCCGGGGTGTCCGGATCGGTCGAGAGCGTGAAGCGCGCGCCCTCGACGAGCTCGATCGGGCCGCCCGGGAACTTGCCGACCCGCATCTTCGGGCCGCACAGGTCCGCGAGGATCGCGAGCGGTCTCCCGGCGCGCGCCGCGGCGCGGCGCACCATCGCCGCGTTCTTCGCGTGCGACTCGTGCGTGCCGTGCGAGAAGTTGAGCCGAGCGCAGTCCATGCCAGCCGCCACGAGGGCGTCGATCGCCTCCTGCGTGGCGCTCGCGGGACCGAGGGTACAGACGATCTTGGCGCGTCTCATGGCGAGGGTTTTACCGCGGTCGGCGCGGCGTTCCAAGGCGACGTGCCGACCGCGGTGACCCGGGTGGCCTCGCCCCTGGACGGGATATGTGCTACTTCTGGATGAACGTCCGAGACGAGCCCACTGCCCGACGAGGCTCCCCAACCTGCGATGAAGCTCGTCATCCTCAGTGACGATCGCGCTGTCGGCGAACGGCTCGCCGAGGCGCTGTCGACCGCGCACGAGGTGGTGCTCACCGCCGGCAGCGTGACCGAGCTCCCCGAGCTGCCCGAGCCCGTGGGGTTCCTCCTCTTCCACCGCTCGCCGATCGGGGTGCGCCTCTTCGCGTCGAAGCTGCGGCAGCACTTCGGCCCGAGCTACCCGATCGTCGTGGCGCTCCAGCGCGAGGACGGGAGCGAGCTGCCGCACGTGCTCGCCGCCGGCGCGGACGACTTCGTCGAGTGGCCGAAGGAGGCCGCCGTCGTGGCGACGCGCCTCTCGCTCGTCGAGTCGCGCTTCTTCGGCGACCGCGCCGGTCCCGTCGAGCGCGTCGCGCGCCGGAGCGACGGCGGCAGCGTCACGCGCACCCTCCAGGCGATCCTCCAGACCATCCCCGAGGCCGTCTTCTGGCTCACGGCCGACGGCGTCTTCCGCGACTTCCACGCGCGCGATCCGGACGTGCTCCCGCTGCCGGCCGCGTCGATCCTCGGGCGCCCGCTCGAGCGCGTCTTCGGGCCCGAGACGGTGGAGCGCTGGCGACACGCGCTCGCCGCCGCCGCGACCGGCGCGGTCGAGCTCGACGTCCCGACCGATCCGCCGCCCGGCGCGCGGGATCGCGCCTACCTCGCGTCGTTCGCGCTCGTCGCCGACGACGAGGTGCTCGTGACCCTGCGCGAGGCGCCCGCCGGGGCGTCGTCGGGGGTCGCGGAGCCCACCGGGGCCGCGGCGGCCCCGGTCATCGAGGTCGTCGAGGCCGGCGGCCCCGCGCTCCCCGTGCAGGTCGTGGGCTATCGCCTCGACGACGGGCGCGTCATCTACGCCCACCGCGTCGTGTCCGAGGACGTGGTGATCCTGCCGGTCGGCCCCGCGGACGACTACCTCCGCGCGCTCCGCGCCGCCGTCCACGGCGAGGACCGCTTCGCGCTCGAGGCGCAGGTCGCCGGCTGGCGCGGGGCCGCCGAGGGCGCCGTGCGCTCGGTGGTCCTCCGCGTGAAGCCGCCGGGCGCGAGCGCCTACGTGAGCGTCGTGTTCCGCGAGGCGGTCATGAAGCGGCGGCCCGACGGCGTGCCGACGCAGATCGCCGCGGTGCTCGCGCCCGCGACCGGGGGCGGCGCGTCGCCCCTCGACGACGCGCTCTCCGGGCGCGATGACGCCGTGTTCCTCTGGGAGATCGCCTCGGACGAGCTCATGCGCCTCGGCGGGGGCGCGAGCGACGAGCTCCTCCCCGCGACGCGGGCGGAGTGGGACGAGCGCGTCGACGAGGCCGATCTGCCCGTGCTGCGCGCCGCGATCGCGCGCGAGCCGCGCCGCGGGGCGCCGATCTCCGTGCCGTACCGGGTGCACCTCGACGACGGCCCGCCGCGCACCTTCCTCGAGCGGGCGGTGCTCGCGCGGGACGACGACGGCGAGCCGGCGCGCTGGATCGGCGTCCTGACGGAGCTCACGAGCCACATCGCCGAGCACGACCGGCTCAGCCACTCCGACAAGCTCGACGCCATCGCGCACCTCGCGGGCGGGGTCGCGGAGGACTTCAACCGGCTCCTCGTGTCCGTGTTCGCGAACATCGACTACGCGCTCGCGGAGATGGACGCGGGGCCGGTGCGGGCCGACCTGGTCGAGGCGCGGCGCGCGGCGGAGACGGCGTCGCAGCTCACGCGGCAGCTGCTCGCCTTCGGGCGGCGGCGCGGGATCCAGCCCGAGTACGTGTCGCTGAACGACGTCATCGGCGACGTGATCGACGGGCTCGGGCGGCGGCTCGGCTCCGAGATCGAGCTCTCGTTCGAGTCGAACGATCACCTCGGCACCGTCCTCGCGGACCCGGCGCAGGTCGAGGAGATCCTCGTCGTGCTCGTGAGCCGCGCGCGCGACACGATGCCGCGGGGCGGGGAGGTGCGCATCTCCACGGCCAATGTGCGACCGCGAGATGAGTTCTCGGCGCTGCCGCGCCAGATGCGGAACTCACGCTATGTGCGACTGCGAATCGAGGACGACGGCGACGGGGTCCCGGAGGAGCTGGTGGACCACCTCTTCGACCCGTTCTACGCGGCGGAGGACGGCGGCCCGCGGACGGGGCTCGATCTCGCGATGGTGCACGGCATCGTCGATCAGCACGAGGGCTTCATCGTCGGCGCGAACCGGCCCGGCGGGGGCGCGGTCTTCTCGATCTACCTGCCGGTCGTGGAGCGGCCCCCGGCGCGGCTCCGGCGGCCGCAGAGCGGGGAGAACGGCGGGACGGAGACGGTGCTGCTCGTGGATGACGACGAGCTCGTCCGCAACATGGCGCAGCGGATCCTGCGGGGCGCGGGCTACACGGTGCTCACGGCGCGCGACGGGGCCGAGGGGATCCGCGTGCTCGAGGACGGCATGGGCGAGATCGCGCTCGTCGTGATGGACCTCGTCATGCCGCGGATGGGCGGGCGCGAGGCGTGGGATCGGATGCGCGAGATGGCGCCGAGCCTGCCGTTCCTCTTCGTGAGCGGCTACAGCATGTCGGCGGTGGACTCGGACTTCGTGCAGCACTCGGGGCGGCGCTTCCTGCCGAAGCCGTTCTCGAGCGGGCATTTCCTGCGTGAAGTGCGGCTCGCGATCGACGAGAAGTGAGCGGATGACGAGCCACGAGAACCCGCGGGCGCCGCAGGCGGCGCGCCCTCTGTCCGAGCGCGACCCGCGCGTGACGCGCCTCCTCCTCGACCTGTGGGCGCAGACCCGGGCCGACTGGGGCTTCGTCACGACGCGGCTCGCGCAGGCGTTCCGCGAGGCGCGCTTCCTCCACTCACGCGACCGCCGCGACGTGGCCGAGGCGATGTACGGCATGGTGCGCCGCGTGCGCGCCATCGACCGGGCGCTCGAGCGCGCGGGGGCGCCGTCCCCGCCGGCGCTCCCGACCGGGGAGCCGACGCCCGCGCGGGCGCTGCACGAGCTGCTCGCCTACGAGCTCCTGACGGGGGCGACGGAGGTCGCGGCCGCGCGGGCGAGGGGGGGCGCGGACGTGGGCTGGGAGGCCGTCCTCGCGCCGGACGAGGGCGCGGAGAGCGGCGAGGCCGCGCTCGGCGTCGCGCAGGGGCTCCCGGACTGGCTCGCGGCGCGCTTCCTCGCGACCTTCGGCGACGACGCGGAGGCGGTGGCGGCGGCGCTGAACGAGCGGGCGCCGCTGACGCTGCGGGCGAACCGGCTGAAGACCGGGCGCGACGCGCTCCGGGAGCGGCTCCTCGCCGAGGGGGTGCCGACGGAGCCGACGCGGTGGGCGTCCGACGGGCTCACGAGCGAGCCGCGGCTCAACATGTTCGGGCTCCGGAGCTTCCGGGACGGGCTCTTCGAGGTGCAGGACGAGGCGAGCCAGCTCGTCGCGGAGCTCACGGCGCCGCCGCCGCGCGGGCTCGTGGTGGACGCGTGCGCGGGGGCCGGCGGGAAGACGCTCGCGCTCGGGGCGCTCATGGGGAACAAGGGGCGCGTCGTGTCGCTCGACGTGTCGGGGCGGAAGCTGGTCGAGCTGCGGAAGCGCGCGCGGCGGGCGGGGCTCAGCAACCACCAGGCGCTCGAGATCGGCGAGGACGGGCCGCTCCCGGCGGAGGTGGCGCGGCTCGCGGGGAAGGTCGACCGGGTGCTGGTCGACGCGCCGTGCAGCGGGATCGGGGCGCTCAGGCGGAACCCGGAGGCGCGGTGGCGGCTCGACCCGGCGTTCGCGGCGGCGCTGCCGGAGACGCAGGCGGCGATCGCGCTCAGGATGTTGCCGCTCGTGAAGCCCGGCGGACGGCTCGTCTACGCGACGTGCACGATCCTCCCCGAGGAGAACGAGGAGGTCGTGGCGCGGATCCTCGCCGAGGCGCCCGTGCCGCTCGAGCGCATCGCGGTGGCCGAGATCCTCGGCCGGAAGAAGGCCGAGGAGATCGTCACCGCCGATGGCTTCGCGATCGCGACGCGCCCGGATCGGCACGGGATGGACGGTTTCTTCGCGACCGCGCTCCGCGTGCCGAAGGGCTGACAGCGGCTCAGGGGGCGTCCGCCGGGGGAGCCTTCGGGGCGGCCGCGAGCACCTCGGCGGCGTGGGCGCCGGGGTCGACCTGGCGCCAGACCTTCACGAGCTTCCCGTCGGGGCCGACGAGGAACGACTGGCGCGCCGCGTACTCGCCGCGGACGGGCACGCCGAACGCCTTCGCGAGCGTGCCGTCGTCGACGGCGAGCGGGAAGGGGAGGTCGTGCTTGTCGATGAAGGCCTTGTGGGAGTCCGCGTCCTGGAGCGACACGCCGACGACCGCGACGCCGGCGGCCTCGAGGTCGGTCCAGCGGTCGCGGAGGCCCTGCGCCTCGACGGTGCAGCCGGGGGTGTCGTCCTTCGGGTAGAAGTAGACGAGGACGGGCTTCCCGGCGAAGTCCGCGAGCTTCTTCTCGGCGCCGTCCTGCAGGTGGAAGACGACGTCGGGCGCGGCGTCGCCGGCGACGAGCTCCTTCGGGGCCTCGGCGGCTGCGGGCTCGGCGGCTGCGGGCTCGGCGGCCGCGGGCTCTGCGGCTGCGGGCTCGGCGGCTGCGGGCTCGGCAGGCGCGGGCTCGGCCTTCGCGGGCGCGGGGGCCGGCTCGGTGGGGGCGGGGGCGCTCTTCCCGCACGCGGCGAGGCCGCCGGCGGAGAAGAGGGAGACGACGATGAGGTGGCGGAGTCGCATGGGCGGACTCTACACCAGCCCGGACCGGGAGGCGCGCCAAACGCGCCAGCGACCTTGGAGGGTGGTACGGTCGAGGGCGATGATCCAGGCAGTAGCGCCATGACGCGCCGCGTCACAGAGGGCAGGGCGGCTCGGCGCGCGCTCGGCGTCGCCGCGCTCGCGCTCGCGCTCTCGGGCGCCGTCGCGGGCCTCCCCGCCTGCGACGCCGAGCCGGACGTCGCCGCCGCGAGCGTCGAGACCCGCGCGGATCCTGCCCGGGCCGCGCCGGACTACCCCGCGACCTGCGGCGACCTCGCCCACGCGCCGCCGCCCTTCGCGCTCCCTGACGGCGCCGACGCGGCCCCGGTCGATGTCCTCGCGGTCGACGCCACGCTCGCCTTCGACGCGGACGCCGGGCGCGCGACGGGCTCCGGGCGCGTCGTCTTCACGACCGGCGACGGCCCGGCCGCTTACCC
The DNA here is from genome assembly GCA_020632715.1 of Deltaproteobacteria bacterium. GTDB lineage: Bacteria > Myxococcota_A > UBA9042 > PHBI01 > PHBI01 > JACKFA01. Next base: position 1,054,234 of record JACKFA010000001.1, on the reverse strand, counting down.
GGTCCTCGCCCTCGGGCAGCTCATCACGGCGGCCCGCCTCGACGGCCGACCGCTCCCGACTTCCGCGCTCGCGCTCGCCGTGCCGAGCCCCACGAGCGGCGAGCTCTGGGTCGTCCGCGAGGCGCTCGCGCCCTGCACGACCCACGAGCTGACGCTCGAGTGGGTGATCGCCCTGCCGCCGCCGAGCCCGTTCCCGGTGCCGCTCGCGCTCGGCGACGGCCTCGCCGTGTTCTCCGCGAACCTCACCGACCTCGAGCCCGGCGGCTACATCGATCGCTGGCTCCCCGCGAACCTCGCCTTCGACGCCTTCGCGCTCACGCTCCGGATCCGCCTCGAAGGCGCGGCGGAGGTGCACGCGCTCGTCTCGAACGCCGCGTCGGAGGAGCGCGCCGCCGCCGGGCTCTGGACGCTCCGCTGGCCGGCCACGAGCGACGCGATGAGCCCGCTCGTCGTGCTCGCCCCCGCCTCGTGGGTCGCGCGCCGCGACCTCCCGGACGCCGGCGCGCGCGTCGCGATCGTCGACCCGGAGGCAGACGACGACGGCCTGGACGCCCTCGCCGACGTCACCACCGCCGCGCTCTCGCGCGCGACCGAGCGCTTCGGGCCGCGGCCGGGGGCCGGCGCATACCTCGTCGCCCAGGGCGACTTCGACGGCTCCCTCGTCGTCGCCGGCATGGAGTACGACCACGCCGCGCTCGTCGGCGCGCCGGCCCCCTACACCGTCGACCACGAGGTGCTCCACGCGTGGTTCGGGCGCGACGGCTTCCGGCCGGCCTCCGACCGCGACGGCTGGATCGACGAGGCCGTCGCGACGTGGGCCGACGGCTCACCGACGCCGCCCTTCGAGGGCCCGGCGCCACCCCGGCAGGTCGGCTTCGGCGATCCCTGGCGCCGATCGACCCCCCACTGGGCGTATCGCGAGGGCGCCTCGTTCGTCGCGACCGTCGCCGCGTGGTCGTCGCCAGCGCGCGTGGACGCCGCGCTGCGCGGGCTCGTCACCCCGCCCGGCCGCCGCCTCGACACGACGGGCTTCCTCTGCGCCCTCGGCGGCGCCATGGGCGACGGCTACGGCGCCGAGCGGGTGATCGCGCTCTTCCGGGCGCTCTGCCCCGACGCCGAGCTCGACGAGGACGCCCTCATGGCCTGCGTCGCGGCCTTGCCCGGGCCTTCCAACCGCGCGCCTGTACCCCCATAGTGCCGCCATGCGCGCGATCCTCCCGCTCCTCTCCCTCGCTCTCGCCCTCGCCGCCTGCGGCTCGACCTCCGGCGCCGGCGCGCCCGACGGCGTCGCCGCGGACAGCACCGCCGCGGACACCGCCGCCGCGGACACCGACGCCGCCGCCATCGGCTGCGGTGAGCCCGAGCGCGCCGTCACCTTCACGACCTCCGACGGCGTCCGCCTCGCGGCCGACTGGCGCCCGGCGGCCGCCCCCGGCGCCCCGGCCGTCGTCCTCCTCCACATGGTCCCGCCCGCGAACGACCGCGCGAACTACCCGGCCGCCTTCCGCGAGCTGCTCGCCGCGAAGGGCCTCGCCGTCCTGAACGTCGACCGCCGCGGCGCGGGCGACTCCGAGGGCTCCGCGACCGCCGCCTACACCGGCCCCGACGGCAAGCGCGACGTCGAGGCCGCCGTCGCCTTCCTCGCCGCGAGCGGCTGCCCCACGGACGCCGCGCGGACGGGCCTCGTCGGCGCCTCGAACGGCTCGACGAGCGTCCTCGACTACACGGTCGCTGCGGCCGCGGGCGCCGTGACGGGCCCGGTCCCCGCGGCCATCGTCTTCCTGACCGGCGGCAGCTACACCGAGAACCAGAACGCGGTCGCCGACCACCGCGCCGTCCTCGACGCGATCCCCATCCGCTTCGTCTTCTCGACCGCCGAGCGCGCCTGGAGCGCCGCCTTCGCGGCGAACGCGCCCGCCGCCTGGGTCTTCGACGAGTACGATCCCGGCGACCACGGCACGCGCATGTTCGCCGCCCGCCCGGAGGCCATGACGGCCGTCGCCGACTTCCTCGCCGCGACGCTCGCGCCCTGAGAGGGGCTACGCCCCGAAGAGGCGCCGGAAGTTCTCGCGCACGGCCTCGGCCATCGCGTCGGCCGTGATCCCGCGCGCCTGCGCCATCGCCACGACGCCGCGCGGGACGAAGGCCGGCTCGTTCCGGCCCTCCTTGTCGGGCCCCATGTAGGGGCAGTCCGTCTCGGTCAGGATCCGGTCGAGCGGCAGCTTCGCCGCCATCCGCTGGAACGACTCGCCGCGCTCGACGACCGGCGGGATCGACAGGTAGTAGCCGGCCTCGGCCACCTCCACCGCGAGCTTCAGCTTCCCGCCGAAGCAGTGGAAGTCGGCCTTCTCGACGCCGAGCTCCTTCAGGATGGCGAGCGTCCGCGCCTCGGCCTTGCGCGTGTGCAGGATGACCGGCAGGTCGTGGCGCTTCGCCACCTCGCAGAGCGCGACGAGCACGCGCTCCTGCTCGGCCATGTGGTCGGTGACCCAGTAGGCGTCGAGGCCGCACTCGCCGACCGCGATGAGCTCGCCGGTCGCGGCGACCTCGTCGATGAACGCGATCTCCGCGTCCGTGTCGAAGGGCTCGGGCGGCGCGAACGGGTGCGGCCACGCGGCGCGGTCGATCTGGCGCGCGATGGCGTCGACCGGGTAGATCCCGAGCGCCGGCCGGAGGTTGTCGTGGCGCCGGCAGAGCTCGAGGACGGCGCGGTTCGAGCGCGGCTCGAGCCCGTTCACGATGACCACGTCGAGCCCGGCGGCGGCGGCGCGCTCGGCGGTCGCGTCCTCCTCGCCGGCGAAGGCGGGGTGGATGAGGTGCGCGTGGGCGTCGACGTAGGAGGGCTGGGCGTTCATGCGCGGGAGGGTAGGGCGCGGGGGCCGCGCGTCAAGTCAGCGTTCGGCGCGCGCGGTCTGCGGATCCGGCGCCGCCGCCTCGGTCGTCTCGGGCCCCGCGACGTGGCGGAGCGCGACGCCGCGGATGACGCCGAGCCCGCTCGTGTCCCAGGCGAGGGTGCCGCCGGGGATCGGCCGCACGTCGAGGTCGGTCGCGGTCGGGATCGCCTCCTTCACGCCCTCGGGCCACGCCTCGCGCGGGAGCCGCCCGTCCGAGCGCGTCCAGCGGCGCGCGCGGAGCGACGCGACCGGCCGCCCGTCGAGCATCCGGAGCGAGGCCATCTCCACGACGACCGCGCCCTCGGCCGTGCGCATGCCGCCCACCGCGCGGCCCCACTTACCCTCGAGCTCCTTCATGCGCCGCGGCTCGATGAGCCAGGCGGCGCCCTTCTTCGCGCCCGGTCGCTTGCCGAAGAGCAAGGCGCCGCCGTCCACGGTGACCGCCGCGAGCCCGCGCCCGAGCTCGAAGTTGCCGAGCCGGCGGTGCGCGCCGTGGGGCGCGCCGTTCGCGTCGAGGGTCTGGAGGACGAGCCGCCCGCGCCGGCAGGTCGCGGCGTCCGCGCAGACCTCGGCGAAGAGCCAGGCGCCGCCGCCCGGCGCCGGGAGGAGCGTGAGCGGCCGCGCGCCCGAGAGCGCCTTCAGCTCGGGGCCGAGCGTCGCCTCGCCCGCCGCGTCGACGAGCGCGCAGGCGGGCGCCCGGTCGACGGTGCCGGCGCACACGAGCACCCCCTCGTCGAGCGCGAGCGCGCGCGGGGCGACGGCGCCCTCGGCGGCGCCGAAGGGCCACGGGACGATCGTGACGCGCGCGGGCCCGTCGCCGCCGAAGGTGGCGAAGGCGAGGTCGCGGCCTGGGTAGGCGCGCTGCGTCCACGCCGCGATCCCGCGATCGCCGCTGGCCGCGAGGCCGATGGGGCTCGCGCCGAGCGCCGCCGCCTCCCAGACGAGGGTTGGGCGCTCCGCGGGGTCCACGCGCTCCACGCGGAGGAGCGTCGGCTCGAGGAGCTCGTCCTTGGGCGTCACGCGCGTGGCCGCCACGAGGTCGCCGCCCGCGAGGAAGGCGGCGTCGTCGAGGCGCGTCCCGGGGAGCTCGAACGCGCGCGCGCCGAGGCCGACGCCGAGGGCGGCGTCGGGCTCGTAGTCGTCGCCGTGGAGCCAGAGCCGCGACGAGGGCGCCGGCGGGAGCGGCGTCTCCGCGAGCGCGTAGGCGGTCGCGGGGCCCGGCGGGTGGAGCTCGGGGGCCGACGACGCGGACGACGACGCGGCGATCATCACGCCGACGAGGGCGTAGACGGCGAAGACGCAGGCGGCGAGACGTAGCGGGCTCATCCGCTCCGTTACAGCATCGGCGGCCCGGGCTGGCAAAAAAAGCGAGGCCGCGCGGCGTCACTCGACGCGCAGGAACAGCGCCTTCAGGTAGCGGAGCTCGGGGCAGGCGAGGGGCGCCGGGTGGTCCGGCGGCTGGCCTGCGATGTCGAGCAGATCCGCGCGGCGCCGCGTGTTCGTGAGCCCCGCGGCCGCGCAGCCCTCGAGCTCCGTGAGCCCGAGGTGCGCCGAGCACGACGCCACGACCACGATCGCGCCCGGCCGCGCCACGCGGAGGCCGGCCGTGATGACCGCCGTGTAGGCGCCGAGCGCGTTGTCGAGCGTCTTCTTCGACGTCGCGAAGGCCGGCGGGTCGAGGACGACGAGGTCCCAGCCGGGGCCGCTCCGCGCCGCCTCGAGCACCTCGAAGGCGTCGCCCACGACGCCCTCGTGGGCGTCCGGCGCGAGCTCGTTCAGCGCCCAGTGGCGCACCGACTCGGCGACCGCCGGCTCGGCGCGGTCGACGGTCGTCACGTGCGTCGCCCCGCCGAGGCCCGCGGCGATGGAGAAGCCGCCCGTGTAGCCGAAGACGTTGAGCGCGCGCCGCCCGGCCGCGAGCCGCCGCACGCGCGCGCGGTTGTCGCGCTGATCGAGGTAGAAGCCCGTCTTCTGGCCGTTCACGACGTCCGCCGTGAAGCGCATCCCGTTCTCGAGGAACGGCACGGGCGCCGTCGGCGGCTCGCCGACGAGCTGCCGCCCGGAGGCCTCCCCGCGCGCCCGGTAGCGCTCGACCACCGACCGCAGCCCGAGCCGCCCGGCGAGCCACGCCCCGACGCCCTGCGTGTTCCAGAAGCCCTCGGCGGCGGGCCCGTCGCACCGCACGACCCCGACGTCGGCGTAGACGTCGACGACGAGCCCGGGGAGCCCGTCCCCCTCGCCGTGGACGGCGCGGAAGCCGGTCGTCACGCGGTCGTCGAAGAGCGGCGCCCTGAGCGCGAGCGCGCGCTCGAGCCCGGCCATGGCCCAGGCGTCGTCGAGCGGGGCGCGCCCATCGGCGTCGCCGACGCGGAAGGCGAGCGGCGAGCCCGGATCGACGTAGCCGTGCGCCACCACGCGCTTGCCGCTGTCGAGGAGCACGGCCGGATCGCCGGGCTCGGCGTCGGGCGGGAGCCCGCGCAGGGCGTCGCTGAAGACCCAGGGGTGACCGCGCTTCACCGCGCGGCGCAGGTCCCGGGCGAGCGTCACGCGATGCGGCCGCGCCCAGGGCCGGACGAGCGGCGTCACCGCGGGCTCCCCTCGTGGGCGCCGACGCGCCCGAGCCCGAGGCGGCGGTGGTCGGCGAGCATGCAGCGGTCCTGCACGACCTCGATCCCGGCCGCGGTGAGCGCGGCGGCGACCGCGTCGTTCTTGATCCCGAGCTGCAGCCACACGACGCGGGGCAGGGGCGTCATCGCGAGGATGTCGTCGAGGTGATCGGCGACCGCCGGGCCGCGGCGGAAGACGTCCACGAGGTCGACGGGGCGCTCGATCTCCGCGAGCGTCGCGACGAACGGGTTCCCCCAGAGGCGCTCGCCCACGTACGCCGGGTTCACCGGGATGAGCTCGTAGCCGAACCCCTCGAGGTAGTCCGGCACGTAGAAGGCGGCCCGCCCGCGCTCGACGTGGGCGCCGAGGACCGCGATGGTCGGACAGGTCCGGAAGATGCGCCGCAGCTCTGGATCGTCGTCGTACACGGTCGTGTGCCCTCCCGGGCGGAGCATGGCCCAAAGCGGCGCGGCGCGGAAGCGCCACGCGCCCGACGGCGGCGCGAAAGGAACGCTTGCGGGAAGCGCGTCCCCGGGGTCTGATGCGCGCTCCCGAGCGCACCCCGACAGGAGCTGAACCGCGTGAGCACGAGCGTCCCGAGCGCCCCACTGCCGCCGACTTCCACCATCCCGATCCGGTCGCCGAAGGTCTACGGCGTCCTGTCGATCGTGTTCTCGAGCATCATGATCCTGATGTCGCTCATCGGCTCCTGCGGCGGGTTCGCCGGGGCGAGCCTGAGCGGCGTCACCCTGAAGGGCGAGGGCGTCGACGCCGCCGGCGCCGCGGCCTTCGAGGCCGTGAAGGGGCAGCTCGCCGACGTCTACACCGCGTCGGGCGTCACCTCCCTCATGTTCCTCGTCCTCTCGGCGCTCCTCCTCGCGATCGGCATCGGCCAGCTCGGCTACCGCCGCTGGGCGCGCGCCTGGAGCGTCTACTGGGGCGTCGCCGCGCTCGTCGGCCTCGTGGTGAACGCCATCATCTGGATCGCCTGGATCGGCCCCGCCTACGAGAGCGCGATCACCACGATGATGGCGATGTCCGAGCACGCGGGGCGCGGACCGCAGGTGACGGTGGAGGGGATCGGCGGCCTCGCGGGCGCGGGCGCCGCGATCTTCTCGATCGCCATCTTCGCGCCCTACCCGATCCTCCAGATCGCGAACTTCTCCCGCAAGGTCGTCCGCGACGTGATGACGCGGTAACGAGGTCCCCCGATGCTCCGCCGAACCGCCGTGACCGCCGTGGTCGCCTCCCTCGTCGCCGGAGGCGCCGCCGCGGCCTTCGTCTCCGGGTGCGCGTCCACCGACGAGGCGCTCCCGACCCCGGGCCTCGCCACGTGGACCCCCTCGGACGTGCCGCTCGCCGGCGGCGGGGTGCTGCAGCTGCGCCGCCCGCCGGCCTGGACCCTCGAGTCGCGGGTGGGCGTGCAGTTCGACATGGCCGACGCGCGGCTCGTCGCGCCGGGCGACCTCGGCGCGACGCTGCGGATGACGATCCTCGGGCGCCCGCCGGGCTTCGATCTCCCGCCGGACGAGCTCCGCGCCAAGGTCGACGCCCTCGCGGACGCCGCCGCGCAGGAGTACGTCGGGAGCTCCGTCGAGCAGCACGTGACGCTCGTGCACCTGCCGATGAAGCGGGGGGCCGCGGCCTACGCGACCTTCACGGACGCGAAGTACGGGCACTCGCCGGTCTCGAAGGGGAAGTTCCGCGTGGTGTCGGCGGGCGTGCTCGTGCGCGACGGGTGGGTCGTCGGGTTCTCGATCTTCGACTACTACACGCGCTCGCCGGGCTTCGACATGGCGCTCGACGTGCTCGGGACGATCACGCCGCCCGAGACGACCACGGCGCCCGCGCGGACGCCGCGCTGCCGGCAGACGCCGCTCGTCGAGCACGACGGGGAGGCGCCGAAGCTCCTCGCGGTCGAGAGCGAGGTCGACGGCTACCTGCTCGTCCTGCCCTACGCGACGGACTGGGACGTGGCCTGCGGGCCCGGCGTGACGCTGGTCGTCGGGCGCGAGGACATGGCGAACCTCGGCGGCGACGCATTCACGCTCATCGCGACGCGCCGCCCGACGTGCGACCTCGACTTCCTCGACGAGTACCTGAAGGACGGCCTCAAGGCCGTGACGAAGGCGGCGCGGGCGCAGGGCGACGAGGCCGACGAGGGCGAGGTCTACGAGGTGACGGACGGGGACCGCACGATGTGGGCGTCGCACCAGCACCGGGTCGAGAAGCGCGCGGACGGCACGACGAAGGACGTGCAGGCCTACAACAAGGTGTTGCCCCTCGGGGACGGCGGCTGCATCGACGTGGCCGCGGTGATCTCGGGTGGTCGGGCCGAGGAGGAGGCGCGCGACGTGTTCGCCCACGCGGTGCTCGGCGCGTTCGTCGCGCGGCCGGTCGCGGTGCAGCCGGGCGAGGGCGGGAAGGGCGAGGCGGCGCCCGCGCCGTAGCTCCGAGCGGTGGAATCGCGGCCGGGGCTCGTCGGTTGCCCGCGCGCTCCCGGGAGCGAACTCGGCAAGACAAGGAGACCACCACCATGGCCGACGAGAAGGGTTGGGTCAGGGTCCTCGCGTGGGTGCCGCCGTCGGCGGCGCTCATCGTGGCGGCCGTCGTGGGCGCGGGCGCGCTCACGGAATGGAAGTCGTACGCGCCGCACACGGTCGACGTCACAGGCTCCGCGAAGAAGCGCATCGTCTCGGACCTCGCCGAGTGGGAGGCGCGCGTGACGTCGACGGACGCGGACCTCGTGACCTCGTTCAAGAACCTGGGCGCGCAGGTCGACAAGACCGTGGCGTTCCTGAAGTCGAAGGGCGTCAAGGACGAGGAGATCCACACCTCGGCCGTGAACCGGAGCGAGGTCTACGAGACGACCTACGAGGGGACGGGGGAGGACCGCATCCAGCGGCGCGTGCGCACGGGCTACACGACCGGGCAGAGCGTCATCGTGCGCTCGACCGACGTGAGCCTGGTCGAGCGGCTCGCGCGCGAGGTGACCGGGCTCATCGACCAGGGGGTGTCGGTCGACTCGTACGCGCCGAGCTACTACTACACGAAGCTCGCGGACGTGAAGATCGAGCAGCTCGCCGAGGCGAGCCGCGACGCGCGGACGCGGGCCGAGCGGACGGTCGAGGCGGCGGCCGGGGGGGCGCGCGAGCTGTCCCTGCGCGAGCTGAACATGGGGGTCATCAACGTGAACCCGGCGAACTCGACGGCGACGTCGTGGGACGGGAACAACGACACGACCTCGCTCGAGAAGGACATCATCACCATCATCCACTGCACCTTCGACCTGAAGTAGGCGCGCGGCGCGGGCGGGTGGGCGTGCCGATCGTCGCGGCTTTGTCACAGCGCTTGCGTCGTCGGGCCGGGGCGCCCATCCTCTCGCGCATGACTCGCAGGACCTGGGCCTTCCTGGCGGTCGTCGCGCTCGTCGGCCACGGCGGGTGCGGTGACGAGACCCTCGGGACCGTCGGCGGCGACGCGGCGGACGCGATCCCTGTCGACACCGGCGGAGGCGACGACACCGGCGCCGGCGCGGACACGGTCGCGCCGGACACGGTCGTGGCGGACACGGTGATCGCGGACACGATCGTCGCCGACACGGCGGACACGGTCGCTCCCGAGGACACCGCGGACACCGCGGTCGCCGACACGGAGACGGGCGAGGACACAGCGAGCGTCGACGTGAGCGACGCGACGACCGCGACCGATCCGTGCGCGGGGCAGGCGGACCTGCCGTTCGCGCCGACGGGGGCGACGACGCCGTGGCGGCACTCGGTGGCGACGCCGCTCGTGCTCATCCAGGGGGCGGCGAACCACCGTGGGCAGGACGTGGTGGTGGCGGCGGGGCAGCCGCAGCGGCTCGTCGGGAAGTTCGCCTACGGCGCGCTCGACAGCGATCTGCACGACGAGGACGTGGAGATCTGGGTGCAGCGCGAGCCGCGGTGCGGCGCGTGGGAGCACCTCGGGGACTACACGACCACCGAGAACGACGAGCTCGGGACGGTGTGGGGTGTCGAGGACGACGGCGGGCGCGTGTTCTTCGAGGTGCCGGCGAGCGCGGCGCTGGGCGTGGGGCGGCACCCGGTGCGGATGCTGGTGAAGGGCGACCACACGATGGCGGCGTTCGAGCTGATCGTCGTGGAGCCGGGGACGGACGCGGTGGTGTTCGACATCGACGGGACGCTGACGACGGGGGACAGCGAGCTCCTGCTCGAGCTCGCCGCGGATCTCTTCAGCGGGAGCTACGTGCCGGCGGTGCAGCCGGGCGGCGTGGACGTCGTGAGGGCGTGGGCGGACAAGGGCTACCTCGTCGTGTATCTCACGGGGCGGCCGGACTTCCTGAACGGGATCACGCGCGGTTGGCTCGTGGACCAGGGCTTCCCGGCGGGGGCGGTGCACCTGACGGACACGAACGGGCAGGCGCTGCCGTTCGACTCGGGGGTCGGCGACTACAAGGCCGAGTTCCTCGACAAGGAGCAGGGCGCCGAGGGCGGGCTCGTGTTCGCGGCGGCCTACGGGAACGCGACGACGGACATCTACGGCTACGACGAGGCCGGCGTCGACAAGGCGCGGACCTTTATCATCGGCGACAACGCCGGCGCGGACGGGACCGTCGCGGTCGACTCGTACGCGACGCACCTCCCGACGGCGCAGGCGATGCCCGCCGCGACGACGCCGGCGCCGCCGAGCCACGGCTGGTGGTGAGGGGCGGGGGCTCAGCCGGAGCGGAGCTTCCTGAAGGCTTTCATGCTCTGCCGAGCCGCCTCCTCGGCGGCGAGCCCGAGAAAAGAAGGGAGATACGCGCGAACGAAGCGCGGCATCGCGCCGAGGACCAGGCGCCGACACTGCGCGACCGTCGCGGACTCGAAGTCGACCGTGGCACCGAGCGGCCCTCGAAACAGCTCGTCCTTGGATGTCGGGACGTCGCCCGCGAGCGTCGCGTCGATGGTCCCCATCGCCGCGGCCCAATGGTCACGATCATTGGTCGCGACGGCGCGGATCAGGGTTTGGGAGGGCGGAAACCGACGGTACCAGGGGTCGAGGCGCGCGAGCCACCGGAGCTGAAACCACAGGAAGCGCTTGTAGATGTCTTCGGTCGAGCCTCGCAGTCGCTCGCCGACCACGTGGGCAGAGCCGTGGAGGCTCATTCCCATGGCTTCGGCCATGGCCCGTTGTCTCCTCGCGACGTGGGGCACATCCGGGAAGCCCACCTTTCGGAGGCTCGGCACGTGGTACAGGGCGACGCCGCGCCCCGCGATGAGATCGTCGCGGTCCGTGAAGTGGATGCCAGCGAGTATGAAGACATCGGGGCGGCTGCGGCGGACGTGTATCAGCTCCTCCACCGCCTTCTGGAGGAAGCCCGGCTGCAGCGCGACATCGTCATCTATAATCGCGCAAAACTCTGTCTGGCACGCTAACGAACGGCCGTAGGCGGCCGCCAGCGGACGCACATTCCGGACCAACTCGATCGGCCGCGGCAGGTTCTGCGCCTCGAGCGCCGCCAGGGCTCGTGGCGCCGTCACCCGGTCCGTCGTCACGAAGTACGTGGTCAGCTCGTCCAGCGCGCTCACGGCATGAATGTATCAGCGGCCTGGAGGTCCGGCCATGTCGAGCCTCCTCCGGGGATCCAGCGTGCAGCTGTGTTGTGCTTGTCCCACTCCCAGGCTTGGCGGATGCTCGCGGGCGCTGAGCGTATGGCTCAGCGTCGGGGAACATGGCAGGGATCGAGCCCAGGAGACTGTCGAAGTGAGTGGATGGTGGGACGAGGCCGAGCGCCTCGGGCGCGCGGCGTTGTACAGGGCCCGGACGACGACGGTGCGCCTGCAAATGGAGCTCCGCTTCCGCGAGCTCCTGCGGCGAGAGCGGAAGAACGACGTCGCGGTCATCGGTCTCCGGCGCTCTGGGAACCACGCCATCATCGAGTGGCTCATCGCCGATCACCTCGGCCCCGTCCTGTTCCTGAACGAGGCCTACCCCGCGACGCGCCCGAACCGCACCCGCCAGCGCGAGTGGAACTGGCGCCCCGGAGAGAAGACCGGCGGACTCGGTGCCATCGTCTACAACTACGAGGATCAGAGCCTCCTCACCATCACGATGGACAGCGTTGGACGGCAGCGCCTGAAGTGGCTGGGACCAGCGGTTGGGCGCTTCGATCTGCTCATCCTTCGCGACCCTTTCAACATGCTGGCGAGCCGCCTCCAGTGGAAGCGCGAGAGCTTGGACCGGCTGCGTCAGGTCGTCGGCGAGTGGAAGATCTACGCCGGCGAGTGGCTCGGCGACACGGCGACCCTCCACCACAAGGTGCCCGTGAGCTTCAACCGCTGGGCTTCAGACGACGCGTATCGCGCCGAGCTCGCGCAGCGCCTCGGGCTCGCCCCGACGGACATGGGCAAGGCCCGCGTCTCGACCTACGGCGGCGGCTCCTCCTTCGACGGCACCGCCCACGACGGGCAGGCCTCCCAGATGAAGGTCCTCGACCGCTGGCAGCGCTTCGCCGACGACCCGCGCTTCCGCGCCCTCGTCGCGGACGCCGAACTCCACGATCTCGCCGAGCGCGCCTTCGGCCTCATCCCCGGGACCCAGGCGCTGCGCCCCTGACCCGAGCCGCGTCAGCGGAGCGCCTTCCGCACCTTCCGCGCCAGCCGCCGCAGCCGGCCGCGATAGCTACGGAGGCGCATGGCGAGCACGTCCTCGTCGACGAGCCGCCCGTAGGCGAGCCAGCGTCGCGCGGGCTCCGTCGCCCGCCGAGCCGCCGCGAGCTCCTCGCACCAGCCCACGACACGGTGGAACGACGCTTCCTCCGAGAACCACGCCTCCCACGCCTCGCGCGCCCGGATCCCCATCGCCCGCGCCTCCGGCTCGCGCTCGGCCAGTATGCTCGGCAGCCGCGCCACGTCCCGCTCGGCGACGCGCACGCTGAACGCGCCCCAGTCCGGCCCTTCGGGCGCGACCCACGCGTCCCCCACGATGACGGGCGCGCGCCCGCGCGACATCGCCTCGAAGAGCCGCATCGACGACGCCCCGTAGCCGCGAGGGCACAGCGCGAACGCGCTCGCGTCGATGAGCCCGAAGTAGTCGCTCACAACGTCGCCCGTGTACCCCATGTACAGGTTCCCGTTGGCGCCCCACCTCCGCTTCGCCTCGCTGTCCTCGACGAGGATCCGCGGCCCCGCCGCTACCCGCGCGAGCTCGCGCCTGACGCGGTGCGTCGCGAGGCTCCCGCGGAACGACGCGAGCCACCGCGCGTCACCATCGAGCGGCCCGGCGTACGGGGGCGCCGGTCGGAAGAGACCGCGCACGTAGTGCCCAGAGCGGTGCCGGCTCGGGTCGTAGCGGTGCTCGGGGAGCGACGCGTAGATCCCCGGCATGAACGGGACGACCTGGTCGATCGAGCAGAAGCAGAAGCAGCGCGCGCCGTCCTCGCGGACGAGCGGGTGCCGCCTCAGCCCCGCCTGGTAGAGCCCAGGGCCCCGATACTCCACGAAGAGCACGATGTCGGCGTCGTCCGCGCGGGTCACGATCTCGTGGACGCCGAAGCGATCGGTCGTGGCACAGCGCCGCATGCGCATGAGCGGCACGAGGTCCTCGTGATCGTCGGGGCAGCGTCCCTCGGAGACGCTCGTCAGCATGACACGGGCCATGGTCCGATCATCGCCCATCGCGGGGGCCTTGACGAGCCCGCTCAGCGCGCTCACGCCGACGTCGGCCCGGCCTGCGTCACCCGGGTCGCGCCGCCGCCCCTTCCGGGGTGACGACCGTCACCGCCGGCCCGCGCGGGACGATCCCCTTCGGGTTCAGGAAGCGGTGGCTCCCGTAGTAGTGCGTCTTCGTGTAGTCGAGGTCGACCGTGGCCGCGACGCCGTCCTCGGCGTAGAGGCGGCGTGTGAGCGCCCAGAGGCGCGGGTAGTCGACGAGCCGCCGCACGTTGCACTTGAAGTGCACGTGGTAGACGGGATCGAAGCGGACGAGCGTCGTCCAGAGGCGGATGTCCGCCTCGGTGAGCCGGTCGCCGACGAGCCACTCGTGGCCGTCGAGCCGCGCCTCGAGCCAGTCCAGGGTGGCGAAGAGCTCGCCCACGGCCTCGTCGTAGGCCTCCTGCGTCCCCGCGAAGCCGGCCTTGTACACGCCGTTGTTCACCGTGTCGTAGACGCGGTCGTTCACCGCGTCGATCTCGCCCCGGAGCGCCTCCGGGTAGAGGTCGAGCGGCGCGCCCCGGCCGAGCGCCTTCAGCGGCCCGTTCAGCATGCGCAGGATCTCGGCGGACTCGTTGTTCACGATGGTCTCGCGCGCCGTGTCCCAGAGCACCGGCACCGTGACGCGCCCGCTGTAGTCGGCCTTCGCGCGCTGGTAGAGCTCATACAGCGCGCTCGCGCCGTAGAGCGGATCCGGGCGCTCCTCCGAGAACGTCCAGCCGCGCTCGAGCATCAGCGGATCGACCACCGTCACGGGGATCGCCTCCTCGAGCCCGAGCAGCGCCCGCGCGACCAGCGTCCGGTGCGCCCACGGACACGCGAGCGACACGTAGAGGCGGTAGCGATCGCGCGCCACCGGGAAGCGATCGTCCTCCCCCACGAACGCGCGGAACGCGCTCTCGTCGCGCTTGAAGCGGCCATCGTCGTGCTCGTAGCCGACGTCCTTCCAGGTCCCCTCCACGAGCTTGCCCATCTCTCTTCGCTCCTCGTCCGGCGCGTCGACGACGGCGTCGACGACGGATCCGGTCTCCCACATCTGGCCTTGACCGAGAAGCTGTGGCCACTATGAACGGCCGATGGACGAACGCATCCCAGCCCTCGCCGACGCCCACCGCCCCACCCCGACCGCGAGCCGCGGACGCGCGCTCGCCTGGGTCGCCGTCGTCGCCGCCGCCGCCGCCGTGGTCGTCTGGTTCGTCCTCCCCCGGGGCGACGCCGGCCCCACCGGCCCCCCCGCGCGCGGCGCCCGCGCGATCCCCGTCTCCGCCGCCCCGGTCGAGCACGGCCCGCTCGTCGAGCGCGCCGTCTGGCCGGGCGAGCTCTCCGCAGACGCCGCCGACATCACCTCCCTCGTCGTCGGTCGCCTCGCCGAGGTGCGCGTGCGCGTGGGCGACGCCGTCGCGAAGGGGGACGTGCTCGCCGAGGTCGACACCGTCGAGCTCTCGGCCCAGCTCGAGGCCGCCCGCGCCACCACCGCCGCCGCCGGCGCCGCCGCGCGCCGCGCCCGCGTCGACCTCACCGCCGCCCGCCGGGAGCTCGCGCGCGCGAACGAGCTCGCGAAGAAGGGGATCATCGCCGAGCAGGAGGTCGAGGCCCGCCGCTCCGCGGTCGACGCGGCCGTCGCCGCCGTGCGGGTCGCTGAGGCGCAGGGGGTCGAGGCCGACGCCAACGCCGACGTCCTCGAGCGGCGCGTCGCCGAGAGCACGATCAAGGCGCCGTTCGCCGGCGTCGTCGCCCAGCGCAGCGTCGATCCCGGCGCCTACGTCTCGGTCGGGAGCCCGGTCGTGCGGCTCGTCGCCCGCGCCCCGCTCCGCGTCAGCTTCGAGGTGGCCTCCGAGGCCGTCGAGGAGCTCCGCGCCGCGGGCGGCGTCGACGTGCGCTCCGCCACGACCGGCGAGCGCCAGTTCCACGCGCGCCTGACGGGCGTCGCGGGCGAGGTGCGGCGCGAGCGGCGCGTCGTCGCCGCCGAGGGGGTGGTCGAGGACCCGCCTCCCGCCTGGCTCCCCGGCATGTTCTGCGAGGTCCTGCTCGCGAAGCGCTCGGTGAGCGACGCCCCGCTCGTCGCGTCGTCGGCGCTCGTGACGCGCGCCGACGCCGAGACCGGCGACATGCGCACGGGCGTCTTCGTGGCCGACGGCGACAGCGCCCGCTGGGTCCCGGCCGCCGTGCTCGCGCGCGACGGCGACCGCCTCGCCCTCGACGCGGGCGGCGCCCTCCCCGAGGGCGCGCGCGTCCTCGTGAGCGGCCACACCGACCTCGCCGACGGCGCCCCCATCAAGCTCACCGCCGACGTCTTCGCCGACGACGGCGGCGACGGCGCCGCGCCCCGCGAGGCCTCGCCGTGAGCGTCACGCGCCTCGCCGTCCACCGGCCCATCGGCACGAGCATCCTCTACGCGGCGGTCCTGCTCGTCGGCGCCGTCGCCGTCGATCAGCTCGCCGTCGACCTCCTCCCGCAGGTCGACTTCCCGCGCATCTCCGTCGTGACGCAGTACGAGGGCATCGGCCCCGAGGAGATCGAGACCCTCATCACGCGCCCGATCGAGCGCACCGTCGCGACGGTCGACGGGGTCGAGCAGATCGAGGCCGAGTCGGCCGAGGGGCTCTCGCGCGTGCAGCTCCACTTCGCGTGGGGCACCGACCTCAACGCCGCCGTCGCCGACGTGCGCTCGCAGCTCGACCGCCTCGGGAACGTGCTCCCCGAGGACGCCACGCGCCCCGTCGTCTACAAGTTCGACCTCGCCTCCATCCCCATCGCCTCGCTCGGCCTCTCGGGGCGCGGCGACCCGCGCCGCCTCCGCTTCCTCGCCGACGAGGTCATCACGCGCCGCCTCGAGCACGTCGCGGGCGTCGCCGCGGTCGACGTGAACGGCGGGCGCGTGCGCGAGGTGCGCGTCGCCCTCGACGCCGCGCGCCTCATCGCGCTCAACGTGTCCGCGAACGAGGTCGTCGCGGCCCTCGCGCCCGACAACAAGAACGTCTCCGCCGGCGACATGGACACGCTCGGCGACAAGGAGATGCTCGTGCGCGCCGTCGGCGAGTGGGAGACGGCCGAGGAGGTCGGCGCCACCTTCGTCGCCGACCGCGACGGGCGCGCGGTCTACGTGCGGGACGTGGCCGACGTCGTCGACGGCTTCGAGGAGGTCCGGAGCGAGCGCTGGGTCGACGGCGTGCCCGGCATCACGATGCGCGTCTCGAAGCAGTCGGGCGCCAACACGGTCGCCGCCGTCGAGGGGCTCATCGAGGAGATCGCCCACATCAACGAGGACTACGAGGGGCGCCTCCACCTCGTGATGCTCTCGAACGCCGGCGACTACATCGAGGACGCCGTCACGAACGTCGAGACCTCGGCCCTCTTCGGCGCCGGCCTCGCCGTGCTCGTGCTGCTCGTCTTCCTCCGCGACCTGCGCACGACCGCGCTCATCGCGGTCGCGATCCCGCTCAGCATCGTCGCGACCTTCGCCCTCATGTTCTTCTCGGGCTTCACGCTCAACATCGTGTCCTTCGGCGGGCTCGCGCTCGGCATCGGGATGCTCGTCGACAACGCCATCGTCGTGCTCGAGAGCGTGCAGAGGAAGCGCGAGACCGGCGCCGGGCGGCTCGAGGCGGCGCTCGAGGGCACGCGCGAGGTCGCGCCCGCGGTCATCGCGGGCACCCTCACGACGGTCGCCGTGTTCGCGCCGGTCGTCTTCCTCGGCGGGTTCGCGGGGATCTTCTTCAAGGAGATGGCGGCGGTCGTCGCGTTCTCTCTCGGCTGCTCCCTCGCGGTCGCGCTGACGCTCGTCCCGAGCTGGATGGCGCGGTTCCGGCGGAAGCGCGGCGCCGCCGCCGTGGGCGCCCCGGGCGGCGACCACCTCGGCGCTGGCGCGCTCCCCGAGGCCACCTCCCGCTACGAGCGCGCCTACGAGGGGCTCCTCAAGCGGGCGCTCGGCGCGCCCTGGCTCGTCGTCGCCATCGCGCTCGTGGCGCTCTTCGCGAGCGTGCGCCTCGTCGACGAGGTCGGCGTCGAGCTCATGCCCGAGACCGACGAGGGGCTCGTCGACCTCGACTTCGAGCTCCCCGTCGGGACGCCCGTCGCGCAGACGACCAAGGTCGTGAAGCGCTTCGAGCGCCGCATCGGCGCGGTCCTGAAGGAGGACGAGCTCGAGAGCATGCTCACCTCGGCGGGGCCCGAGAACTGGTGGCGCCCGGGCGGCGGCCACGAGGGCGAGGTCGAGGTGAACCTGTCGCGGAAGAGCGAGCGCGAGCGCGGCATCGACGCCATCCTCGCCGACGTGCGGCGCGTCACGAGCGGCGTCCCCGGGGCCTCGGTGCGCGTGCGGCAGCGCTCGCAGAACCCGCTCATGCGCCTCATGCGTGGCCGCTCCGGCGAGCGGCTCACGGTCGAGATCCGCGGCCATGATCTCGAGACCGCGGCCGCCCTCGGCGCGAAGGTGAAGGCCGCCCTCGAGGCCATCGCCGGGGTCACCGACGTGCGCGTCGACCGCGAGGAGGGGCTCGAGGAGAAGACGATCCACGTCGACCGCGCGCGCGCCGCCGACGTCGGCCTCACGCGCACACAGGTCGCCGACACCCTCGAGACCTACGTCCTAGGCCACATCGCCTCCCGCATGCGCGACGGCGCCGAGGAGGTCGGCGTGCGCGTCGTCCTCCGCGACGAGGACCGGGAGGACGTCGCGCAGCTCGCCGAGCTCCCCGTGATGACCCCCACGGGCCCGGTGCCGCTCGAGGCGGTCGCGCGCTTCGGGGAGCGCCGCGGGCCGTCGTCCATCCAGCGCGAGGGGCAGGAGCGCGTCCTCGCGGTGGTCGGCGGCGTCGCGCCCGACCGCGCGCTGAACGAGGTCATCGCCGACGTCGACGCGGCCATCCGCGGCATCGAGCGGCCGGCGGGCTTCACCATCGCCGTCGCGGGCGAGGTCGAGGAGCAGCAGGACACCTTCCGGGGCCTGCTCATCGGCATCATCCTCGCGATCCTCCTCGTCTACGCCGTGATGGCCGTGCAGTTCGAGTCGCTCCGGCACCCGCTCGTCGTGATGGCCGCGCTCCCCTTCGGCTTCATCGGCGTCGTGCTGACGCTCCTCGTGACCGGGACGACCTTCAGCATGAACGCCTTCCTCGGCGCCATCGTGCTGGTCGGCATCGCGGTCAACAACGCCATCGTGCTCGTCGACTACGCGAACCTGCTCCGGCGCGAGCAGGGCTACGCGCTGCTCCCCGCCATCATCGCGGCGGGGCGCCGGCGCCTGCGGCCGATCCTCATGACGACGCTCACGACCGTGCTCGCGATGCTCCCGCTCGCGCTCGCGGTCGGCGAAGGCAGCGAGATCCAGGCGCCCCTCGCGCGCGTCGTGTTGGGCGGGCTCCTGATGTCGACCCTCGTCACGCTCGTGATCGTCCCGTGCCTCTACCTGCTCGTCGAGCGGGGGCGCGAGGCGCGGCGCGTCGCGGCGTCCGCGGAGGTCGGCGGGCTCGGCGCGACGGCCGGCTGACGACGGTCAGGCGACCGCGGCCTGGGCCCGACCGCCGGCGAGCGTGTCGAGCGCGGCGACGTCGGCGCGCGCGAGCACGACGTGCGGCGTGTCGAGGTGGCGCAGGATCTTGGCCGGCGTCGCCGCGGGCGACGACACCGAGACGCCGCGGGTCAGGTTCCACGCGAGCAGGGCCTGCGCGGGGCTCACGGCCAGGCGATCGGCGACCTCGCGGACGACGGGGTGGTCGAGGATCCCGCCGTGGGCGCGGCCGTTCCCGTCGAAGTGGACGTCGGGGCCGAGCGGCGCGCTGGCCGTCAGGTGGACGTCGCGCTCGCTGCACGCCGCGACGAGCGCCGCGGCGGGGTGCCGTGGGTCGAGCGCCGCCTCGACGACGTCGGGGAGGAGGCCGGCGCGGGCGAGCACGTCGAGCGCGCGGGCCGGGGCGTCGATGACGCCGACCGCGGCGGCGCGGCCATCGGCGCGGAGCGCGCTGAGCGTGGCGCCGATGGAGACGATCGCGGGGCCGTGCGCGCCGTGACCGCTCGCGACCCATGGGACGAGCACCAGGTCGAGGCGATCGACGGGGAGGGCGGCCAGGACGGCGTGCAGGGCGCTCACGGCGCGCCGCGGCTCGGCGGCGTCGACCGTGGCGAGGCGCCAGCTGACGAACGGGCAGCCGTCCGCGCCGTCGGCGCCGGCGTGACCGCAGTCGCCGTGGTCGTCGAGGGCCCGGGCGAGCTCCCGCGCGCTCGCGACGGCGCCGCTGCCGTCGAGGCGGGGGGCGCCGGCGAGGAGCGCTGCGCGGGCGTGGGCGAAGAGCGCGTCGGCGGACGGCGCGAGGGCGACGCCGACGGCGGGGATTCGTGCGCCCGAGCGGAGGGGGAAGGCGCGCATGACGGGCTCCGAGCGAGTCGAGGCGGTTCCGTGTGATCGTGATGAGATGTCTACAACCTACTACGGAACTGTCTGCAGCGCGCTTGAGATTTTTCACAGCGTTCTAAAAAGTGAGGCACACCTCGCGCCGGGCTTGGCATTCGGGCGGTTCGCCGCCCCCCTCGAGGCAGGCGCGGAAGACCTCCTCGCAGAGGCAGGCGGGATCGCCGCAGACGAGGGCCGGATCGCCGTCTTCGCCGCGGCACGCGCGCCACTCGAGCTCGCAGTCCGGGGCGGGGGCGTGGCTCAGGCACTCGCCGAGCCAAGCGTCGCAGGCGGCCGGATCATCGCCCGGCGGCGCGAGGAACGGCACGCAGAGCCCGCAATCGACGCCCCCGCCGGGGTCGATGCCCTCCCCGGGCTCGCACGCGTCGCGCACCACCTCGAGCGGCGGGCAGAAGGCGAGCCACTCGAGGGCTTGCCCGTCGCAGTCGAGGTCGAGCGCGGCCTCGACGACGCCCTCGCCGGTGAGGGCGAGGTCCGCGTCGGCGTCGACCGGCGTGAGCAGCGCGCGCCCACCCTCGAGGCAGCGCCCCGTGTCGTCCTCGACGGCGACGAGGCTGAAGCCGGGCGGGAGCGGCGCGCCGAAGGGATCGCCGCTCGCCCCGCGGGGCGCCCACACGATGGCCCTGCCGAGGACGGCGCCCACGAGCGGGTCGAGGCCGGCCTGCCAGCGCCCGTCGCCGTCGCGGTCGAGGAAGGCCACGAGGACGCCGATGGCGACGGGATCCTCGCCGAAGACGGCCGCGCGCACGAGCGACGCCGCCGGCGGCGTGTAGAGCGCGAGCGAGTAGCGCGCCGGGAAGACCCCGCTCGCGTCGACCTCCTCGGCGACCGACGAGACGACGTCGAAGCGCGAGCTGTTGCCGTTCGGCGCCGCCCAGAGGAGGGCCATCCGGAGGCGCCCCTGCCGCACGGCGTCGCCGGCGACGAAGGCGCCGAGGTTCTCGACCTGCACCCAGCCGCCGAGCGCGAAGAGGGGCTCGCCGCGGTAGCCGCCGTCGACGCCGGCGTCGCCGCAGCCGGGCGCCGCGAGGGCGAGGACGAGGGCGAGGGCGAGGGGGCCGACGGCGTTCATCACGGCACCTCCAGGGCGACGCCGAGCGCGCAGAACGGCACGACGGGCGTCTCGAGGGCGCGCTCGCCGGCCTCGTCCTCGAGCTCGACGAGGGCGATGTCCGCGCCGCAGTCGAGCGTGACCCCGACCGACGCGGCCGGGGCGAGCTCGACGCGGAGCGCCGGCCCCACGCGCCCGAGCGCGAAGCCGCGGGACGGGGCGCGCCCGGTGGTCTCGAAGCGCTGCGACACGGCGTCGACCCCGGCGCGGAGGCCGAGGCCGACGGCCAGGCCGCCGCGCGGCAGCACGTCGAAGAGCTTGTAGACGCCGACGTCGGCGCCGATGAGGTCCTGCGTGATGGCGAGCGTCGCGTTCTCGCTCGCGCTCCGCCCGTAGCGGAGGCGCAGCGCGAGGGTCACGTCCTCGAGATCGAGCTGCAGGGAGAGCGCCCCGTAGAGGCCGAGCCCGGTGTCCGGGATGGGCGGGGCGCCGATCTCGAAGGCGGCGCCCACGCTCCAGGCGCTCGCGGCGCCGGCCGCGTAGCCGCGGCGCACCGTCTCGCGGAAGGGGAGCCGCGTGAGGCCGGCGGCGGCGACGTCCGCCCGGCCGTCGGGCGGGACCTGCACGCGCGCCTCCCAGACCCCGGCGTCGGTGCGGCGGCGCACGAGGTAGCGCCCGGGCGGCACGAGCAGCTCGGTCGCCCCCTCGGCCTCGAGCTCGGCGGCGACGTCGCCCGCGCCGAAGCCCTCGATGAGGAGGTAGTGGCCGGGGTCGGCGAGCACGACCCGCCCGAGGCCCGCCTCGCCGAGGAGCCGCGTCAGCACGAGCTCGCGCCGCCCCTTCATCGTGAAGGCGTAGGTCGGGTGCTGCACGGCGCGCGTCTCGCTCGTGGCGCGGAGCGTCTGCGCGTAGGCGTAGCGGTACGCCTCGGAGAGCGTGATGCGGCGGTCGCCCGAGGCGTCGGCGGCGCCGAGGAGGCCGCTCACGAGGTGGTGCGTGAAGATCCCGCCCTTCAGGCGATCGCTCTCCTGCGCGTCCTCGCCCTCGGCGGAGCTCGTGATGATGGCGAGCCCCTCGCTGTCGATGCGGTCGTGGACCTCGATGGCGAAGGGGGGCGCGGGGGTCGCGCCCTTGACCCGCGTGAGGCCGCCCGAGCGGCAGGCGTCGACGACGAAGACGGACACCTCGGCGCCGACGCCCTTCGCGAGGGCCTTCAGGCGCGAGAACGGGAGGCGCGTGCCGCGGAGGTGCAGCGCCTGCGCGTCGGCGTGGCCGCTGTAGTAGACGAAGAGGAGCGGGCGCTCGCCGTCGGGGGTGGCGCGGACGCGCTCGGCGATGGCCGCGAAGAGGCGCTCGACCGCGTCGGCGTCGGCGCCGCGGAGGAGGAGGAGGTTCTCGGGCGGGACGTCGCCGAGGCGCGTCAGCACGTCCGCGACGCGGGCGGCGTCGCGCTCGGCGTAGAGGAGGCGCGGGTCGCCGGCGTCGCCCTCGTTGACGCCGATGACGGCGGCGAAGCGGGCGTCGTCCGCGCGGGCGTCCGGCGCGGCGGCGAGGGCGGCGGCGCCGACGAGCGCGGCGAGGGCGACGCCGGCGAGGGGAGCGCGGCTCATCGGGGGCCTCCGGCGCCGGTCTTCCGCAGCACGACCTCCTCCTGCGCGCAGTCCGCGCGGAGGCGCGGGAGCGCGTCGGCCATCGTGAGAGCGGTGCTCTCGGCGCGCAAGCGCGGGGCCACCTCGGCGAGGGTGATGGGGACGTCGCAGAAGAAGGCGACGAGCCGCTCCTCGCCCGGTACGGCGTCGAAGCGCATGGCCTGGTCGAGCTCCACGGGCTCCGCCGTGGCGGCGAAGGGCGCCGAGCCGTCGCTCGCGCCCTGGGGGTAGCAGACGTAGACGTGGCCTTCGCGATCGACCCCCGCCACGAGGAGGTGGCCGTCGGCGCGGGCCTTCACGCGGAAGCCGACGCGGTCGCCCGGGCGGATGGCGTCGCCGGTCGCGACGGGGCGCGCGGCCTCGCCGTCGTGGACCCAGACCTCGAGGTCGAAGGCGCCGCCGCGGAGGCGCGTGTCGGGCGCGGCGGGGTCGCCCGGCTCCCACGGCCGGAGCACGGCGAGGGCGAGGGCGGCGGCGAGGGCGAGGACGGCGGCGCCCGCGGCGCGAGGCGGCGTGGGCGGAGGCGCGGAGCGCGCGGACGGGCGCGCGGGCGGCCGCGGTGAGGACGGCGGGGGAGGGGGCGAGGGCGAAGGTGGCGGCGTCCGCGTCGGCGGCGGCGAGGGCGGCGGCGCAGCGCTCGCAGCCGGCGAGGTGGGCCTCGACGAGGCCGGCGCGGACGACGTCCTCGGGGTCGAGGCGGTGGCGGTCGAGCGCGAGCGCGGTCAGGTGACCGCCGCGGTCGAAGAGGCCGACGCCGACGCGCGCCCTCGGGGTGCTCTCGTGGTTCGACTCGGGGTTCACGACCCCTCCTCCGCCGCGGCGCGGCGGGCCAGGGTGACGAGGCGGTTCACGCGGTTCTGGACGGTGCGGTCGGTGACGCCGAGGACGCGGGCGATCTCGGCGCTGGTCATGCCGTCGACGAAGTAGAGGACGCCGAGCTCGGCGGCGTCCGCGTCGAGGGCGCGCCAGAGCTCCGCGAGGAAGACGCGCGCCTCGGGATCGGCGGGGGCGCCGGCGCTCTGCCAGGCGGGGGCGCCGTGCTCGGCGAGGAGCTCGCGGCGACGGCCCGCGTCGCGGGCGCGGTTCAGGCAGTGGTTCGTGACGAGGCGGTAGAGCCAGGTCGCGGGGGAGCTGTCGGCGCGGAAGGAGGCGTGGCGCTCGACGACCTTGAGGAAGACCTCGTGCACGACCTCCTCGGCGTCCGACGGGGCGACGAAGCGGCGGACGCGGCGCAGCACCGCGGGCCCGTAGCTCCGGTAGAGCTCGGCCACGTCGATGCCGCCGCGCGCGCCCGCCGCCACCGCGGCTACTCGAGGCCCTGCATGCAGTCCATGAAGCGCTCCTCGCAGACGTGCGGGAGCTCGCCTGCGCCGAGGCACTGCTCGCGCGCCCCCTCGCAGACGCCGGGGTCGGCGGGATCGCCGGGCGGGGGCGGCGGGCAGCCCGGGTCGGGCGGGCCGGCCATCGCCTCGAGGCAGGCGCGGTGGTGCTCGAAGCAGGGCTCGGGGTCGGCGGGGCTCGCGTCGACGCAGGCGCGGAGCTCCTCGTCGCACATGAAGGCGGGGTCGCCCGGGTCGCCGCCGGGGTCGCCGCCGGGCGCGGTCGCCTCGAGGCAGGCGCGGTGGTGCTCGAAGCAGGGCTCGGGGGCCTCCGGGCTCTCCTGGAGGCAGCGGTCGAGCTCCTGCTCGCAGAAGGCGGGGTCACCGGGGTCGCCGGGGTACGGGGGGCCGCCGGGATCGCCCGCGCCGGGGTCGCCGCCGCCCGCGAGGGCCTCGAGGCAGGCGCGGTGGGCCTCGAAGCAGGGGTAGGGGTCGCCGCCCTGGGGGCCCATCGCCTCGAGGCACGCCTCGAGGGTCTCGTCGCAGAAGCGCGGGTCGCGCGGGTCGGGCGCCGGGAGCGCGCCCGCGCCCTCGTAGCACACGATGAAGCGCTCCTCGCAGAGGGGCTCGGGGTTGTCGAAGAGGCAGAGCGCGAGCTCGTGGACGCAGGCGTGGAGGTCGCCCGGGCCCGGCGGCGGGCCGGACGCGTCGCCCGGGGCGGCGTCGCCGTAGGGCGGCGGGCCGGAGGCGTCGCTCGCGTAGGCGTCCGCGGGGGTCGGGGCGCCGGGGTCGCCGGGGTCGCCGGCCCAGGCGTCGCTCGCGCTCCCGTCGCCGCCGCTCGCGTCGGCGCCGTTCAGGGCGGCGCTGGTCGTGCTGGTGCCGCTCGGCCCCTGGTCGCAGCCGGCGCCGAGCGCGAGGAGCGCGGCGGTCGCGGCGGCGAGGCTCGTGGTCAGGACTCTCATGGTGTTCTCTCCGGGTCGTTCGTCAGGGTGCTGTTCGTGGCTTCGCTTCGCGCGCCGGCGCCGACTCGCACCCCTTTCGACCCGTGGGGGCCGCCGCGGCGAAGCGGCGCCCCGAGAAAGTCACCGATCGGTCGCGCGCCCCCGGCGCGCCCCGCGCAGGACGGCCCGTCAGCCGAGGCGCGCGCAGAACGCCGCGAGCGCCGCGCCCTCCTCGGCCTCCGGCACGGCGGCGACCTCGGCCCCCGCGATGTGCGCGGCCAGGTGCGCCGCCACCTCGGGCGGGTGCATCATGTCCGCCCCGGGGATCACCAGCGTCGGCACCGCGATCGCCGCGAGCTCGGTCCCCGCCCCGAAGGGCTGCGCCCCCGACGCGAGGAAGCGCCCCGTCGCCGCGACGCTCTCCGCGTCGAGCGTCGGCAGCATCGCGAGCGCCGCGCTCCGGATGGGCTCCGGCAGCCCATCGAACATCGGCCGCAGCACGTCCACCCCCTCGCTCGGCGCGCGGCTCGTGAGCCCCCTCATCCCCGCGAATGCCGCCGCCTGCGCCGCCGTGAGCGGCGCGTCCGCCCCGCCGTGCGCCGGCCGCACGAGCCCGAGCGCCCGCACGCGCCCCGGCGCGTCGAGCGCCGCGCGCAGCGCCGCGCCACAGCCCCCCGACAGCCCGACGACCACGGCGCGCTCGGCCCCGAGCTCGTCCATCACCGCGACGACGTCGCGCCCGAGCCGCTCCCAGCCGAGCTCGCGCTCGTCATGCGAGCGCCCGCTGCCGCGCAGATCCGGCATCGCCGCGCGGAACCCCGCCGCGACCAGCGGCCCCGCGAGCCCAGCGCACGCCGCCCCCGCGCCCCCCGGGCCATGGAGCAACACCACGAGCGGCCCGCGCCCGTCGATCGACACCAGGAGCTTCGCGCCCTCCGACGCGACCGTCACGTTCTGCATCGGAGCTCCTCCGCCCTACGCCGTCGTCCCGTCGATCGCCGCGAGGTACGCCTCCGACGCCTCGCGCACGCGCTTCGCCCGCGCCGCCGGGTCGTCGACCACGACGGCCTCGTCCGGGCGCACCTTGAAGAGCGGCTGCCCGCGCCGCACGATGACGCCCTCACCGCCCGACACGAGCACCTCCTCCACGGTGCCGTCGAACTTCGCGTACACCGTGTTGAACATCTTCATGACCTCGATCATGTAGAGCGGATCGCCCGCCTTGAAGCGCGCCCCCGCCTTCACGAACGGCGGCTTGTCCGGCGCCTCCTGCGCGTAGAACATGCCGCCCGACACGGCCACGACGAGGTCCGGGCTCTCCTCGGGCGGCGGCGCCAGCACCCGGCGCATCGCCGTCTGGTGCGCGGGATCGGTGAGCCGCGCCGGGATCCGCACCGTCAGGTCGTCGTTCAGCGCGAGGTCGAAGAAGCCCGCGCGCGCCCCGACGAGCGGCACCACCGAGAGCAGCTCGAGACCGCACTGGAAGCCCCGGTGCGAGCCCCGGACGCGCGCCCAGAGCGCCGCGTCGACGCCGTCCGGCGGCGCCTCCTCCGCGAGCCGCGCCGTGAGCTCCGGCCAGGCCATGTCGCGGTCGCCGAGCCGCTCCCGGAGCCGCGCGTAGAAGCCGAGCCCCGTCTCGAGGAGGGCGTGGTCGTGGTCCCAGACGACCATCGCCGCGGGTGCCGCCGGGTGCCACTCCATGTGGAGGAGCGTGTAGAGGTCGGCGAGCACCTCGAGGGGGTTCACGAGCCAGCGGACGCCGTCGCCTTCGAGCTCGTAGCGGTGCGCGTTCTCGGAGAGCCAGGCCGAGAGGTAGTGAGGCTCCTCGAACATCGCGAGGATCGGCCGCGTGACGAGCGTCTCCTTGAGCCCGAACGCCTCCCGCGCCGCCGCCACGACCTCCGGCCCGCCGGCCTTCGCGTGCGCCTCGTGCTGCCGCCCGAGCCCGGCCCAGATGGCGCCGAGGTCGAGGTTCGCGGCCTCCGCGGCGAGCTCGCCCACGAGCGTCAGGTACGGCACGACGAAGCGCGTCGTCGGCCGCGCGTAGACGTCGCGCGCGAGGAACCACGCGCAGAGCCCGAAGTGGAACTCGAGGTTCGTCTTCAGGTCGTTCCCGCGGAGGCGGGCGCGCCGGAGGATCTCGCGGAGGCGCCGGTAGGTCGCCGGCCGGTCGTCGCCGCAGGTCACGAGGAGCGCGATGTTGCTGTCGTAGGCGCCCGCGATGCGGTAGCGGACGAACTGCCCGGTGTCGGGGTTCTTGACGCAGATCCCCTGATCGTCGCGCACCTCGAACGGGATCGGCGACGACCAGTTGATGATGCTCCCGCCCGCGTGCGGGGAGAGCGAGCGGTCCGTCGCGTTCAGCCGCGACTCGACGGCGGCGCCCTCGCGCAGGACGCGCGTCGGCCGCGGGAGGCGCGCGCCGTGCCGCGCGATGAGGACCATGGCCTCGACGAGCGAGGTCACCACGAACCGATCGCCCGGCGCCTCCGGGTTCTCGAAGCGGAGCGCGTAGCAGAGCTCGGTCACGCGGTGCTCCACCTGGATCCGCGTGTTGACCTCCATGAAGTAGTGCCGCGCCCCCTCGACGATGCACTCGAACGTCGACGCCGAGTCGAGCCCCACCGCGCGCCCGAAGCGCTCGGCCTCGGCCTCCATGCGCCGGAGCGTCGCGAGGTCCGTCTCGAGCGCCTCGGCGGCCGCCGCGCGCCCGGCCTCGCGCGCCTTCGCCGCCGCCTGCGTCAGCTCCTCCGAGGTGATCGACACCTCGAGGAGCTTCTGCTCGTGCATCTGAAGCGAGCAGTCGCGCCCGCCGAGCGCCACGCACCAGTCGCCGTTGCCGACGAGCTGGATCTCGTTGTGCCGCGTCTCCTCGATGTTGAGCTCGACGAGGATGTTCTTGTTGTCGCCGACGCCGCCGGCCTTCACCTCGCCGAGGATCTCGCGCGCCGCCTTCGGCGCCCGGGCCGCCGCCTCGGCCGCGTCGCGCGCCGGGTCGGCGCTGTCGGCCGGGATGCCGGCGAGGATCCGCTGCCCCTTGCCGCCGCCGCCGCCGATGGCCTTCAGGCGCACGCGGTGGCCGGGGTGCGCCACGAAGAGCTCGACCACGCAGCGCTCGAGCTCGGCCGCGAGCTCGTCGACCGAGAAGAGATCGACCCCCTTCGCGTAGCTCGCGTCGAGGATCGCGTCCGCGAGGGCCCCGAGGGGTCCGTCGTCGCCGCGCGCCGCGTCCGCGTCGATGTCGAGCCCATGCTCGCGCGCCACGCGCAGGAGCCCGTCGCGGTCGCCGCCCGCCTTGCGGATGAGCGTCCGCGCGGTCGCGTCGCTGATGCCGGGCGTCACGCTCACGTCCTCGCGGAGCGCGGTCGCCTTCGCCTCGTCCTTGTGGCCCGCGGCGAGCTGCACCGAGCTCTTCGGCCCGATGAACACGAGCCCGGCGCCCTCGAGCGCGGCGACGAAGTCCGCGTCCTCCGCCATGAAGCCGTAGCCCGCGTAGACGTGGGTGTAGTCGTGCTCCTTGCAGATCGCGACGATCTCGGCGACGCGCTGGACGCGCTCCTCCTTGGTCGCGCCCGTGTAGTCCTTGACGGGGTGCACCTGCTCGGGACCGAGCCCGCGCAGCTCGGGCGCGAGCGCGTAGGTGTAGACGATCGAGTCCTTCTCGGAGAGCAGGATCCCGAAGTGCGCGATGCCCATCTGCCGGAAGACGTCGATCGCCTCCTTGCGGATGGGCCCGCGGCACACGATGAGCGGGCGCACGTCCTCGCAGCCGAAGCTCCGGACCCAGGGCGTCGGGCCGTTCGCGAGGCGCCGATCGGCCACGACGAGGGGGTTGTCGGCGTACCAGTCGACCGCGGCCGGCCGGGGCGCGCGCGGGGTCGGCGCGGCGGGCGGCGGCGTCACGTCGGGAGGGCGGTTCTCGGACATCAGTGGAACTCCCGCTGGACGCCGGCCATCGACGACGGCGTGTAGTGGCGGAGGAGGAAGGCGAGGTTCTCGCCGAGGGCCTTCCGGAGCTCGCCCGGCATGACGATGCGCGAGATGGAGCCGAGCGACAGCGCCTCGCGCGGGTTCATGAGCTCCCGCTCGTAGCGCGCGTTGAACTCGGCCTCGCGCGCCTTCAGCCACGCGGCGGCGGCCTCCTTGGCGGCCGCGCGGGCGTCGGCCTCGCTCGCGCCGCGAGCCACGCGCTCGCGCGCGGACTCGGCCTCCATGGCCTTCGCGTCGGCGCGCACCTTCCGGAGCTCGTTCTTGTAGACGAACTCCTTGCCGGCCGGGCCCATGACCGCGAGGCGCGTCGTCGGCAGCGCGAGCACGACGTCGGCGCCCGTCGCGTAGTTGTTGAACGAGGCGTACGCCCCGCCGAAGGCGTTCCGGATGATGAGCAGGATGCGCGGCGTCCGGAGGTCGATGATGCTGTCGAGCAGCGCGCGCCCGGCCTGGACGATGCCCATCGCCTCCTGCTCGCGCCCGGGAAGGAACCCGGTCGTGTCCTCCATGAAGATGACCGGGATGTTGTACACGTTGCAGAAGCGCACGAAGCGGGCGATCTTGTAGGCCGCGTGCACGTCGATCTGCCCGCTCGCGACGGCGCTGTTGTTCGCGACGAACCCCGCGACGTGCCCGCCCACGCGCCCGAAGGCGGTGACGGCGTTGCCGGCGCGGGTCGGCTGGATCTCGAAGTAGTCCCCGTGGTCGCAGACCTGCTGGATGATGAGGCGCACGTCGAACGGCGTGTTGAACCCGGTCGGCGACTCGAAGGTCTTGCGGAAGAGCGTCCCGAGCTCGGGCGACGGGCGGTCGAGCGGGTCGGACGTCGGCAGGTAGGGCGCGAGCGTGTGGTTGTTGTCCGGCAGGTAGGACAGGAGCCGCGTCGCCGTGCGCAGCGCGCCGACCTCGTCCGGGACGGTGAGATCGACCACCCCGCTCGCGCCGTGCACGCGCGGACCGCCGAGATCGTCGGGCGTCACGTCCTCGCCGAGGACCGACTTGATGACGCCCGGCCCGGTCAGCCCGAAGAACGTGTTCTCGGGCTGGATGAGGAAGCTCCCCTGGCGCGGGAGATACGACCCGCCGCCGGCGTTGTATCCGAACATGCACATGATGCTCGGGACGACGCCGGAGATCTTCCGCAGCGCCGTGAACGCCTCGGCGTAGCCGTCGAGGCCGCCGACGCCCGCGGGGACGAAGGCGCCGGCGCTGTCGTTCATGCCGATGAGCGGGATCCCGCGCGCCGCGGCGAGCTCCATCAGGCGCGCGAGCTTCTTCCCGTTCGTCGCGTCCATCGACCCCGCGCGCACGGTGAAGTCGTGCCCGTAGAGCGCGACGTCGCGCCCGTCGATGTCGAGGATCGCCGTGACGAGCGAGGCGCCGTCGAGGTTCGGCCCCCAGTTCCCGAAGAGCACGTCGGGTGGCGAGCGCGTGAGCACGGCGATGCGCTCCCACACGGTCATGCGGCCCTTCTGGTGCTGGCGGCTGATGGCGACGACCCCCGCGGCCTCGCGCGGGCGCCGGAGGAGGCGCTCGCCCTCGTCCATCGCGGCCTGGTAGGCCGTCTTCGGGCCGTCGCCCGCGGCGGTCGTGCCGGCCTCGACGGCGGGGGCCAGGGGATCCTCGAGCGACGGGAGCACCGCCGCGTCACAGTGGTCTTGGTCGGCCATGGGGTCGACTCCGGCTTTCATCGCGGCGGGGGGCGCCCCCCGCCGAGGTCACACGTAGTTGCGGATGCGCGCGAGGTCCTTCTTGAGATCCGCGCGGAAGTCCGGGTGCGCGATGGAGATGAGCGCCTCGGCGCGCTCGCGCAGGGTCTTGCCGTGGAGGTCGACGGCGCCGAACTCCGTGACCACCCAGTGCACGTGGCCGCGCGTGGTGACGACGCCCGCGCCCGACTTCAGCTCGGCCGTGATGCGCGACACCTTACCGCCGGCGGCGGTCGACGGGAGCGCGATGATGGGGAAGCCCCCCTCGGAGAGCGCGGCGCCGCGGATGAAGTCCATCTGGCCGCCGATCCCGGAGAAGATCCGGTGGCCGATGGAGTCGGCGCAGACCTGCCCGGAGAGGTCCACCTCGATCGCGCTGTTGATGGCGACGACGCGCGGGTTCTTCCGGATGAGCGCCGTGTCGTTGGTGCGATCGCAGGGGTGGAACTCGATGATCGGGTTGTCGTCGACGAAGTCGAAGAGGCGCCTCGAGCCGGAGACGAAGGAGGTCACGATGCGGCGGGCGTGCACCTTCTTGCGCGCGTTCGTGACGGCGCCGGCGTGGACGAGGTCGATGAGCCCGTCCGAGAACATCTCGGTGTGGATCCCGAGGTCCTGGTGGTCGTGGAGGCGCGCGAGGACGGCGTCGGGGATGCCGCCGATGCCCATCTGGAGCGTGGCGCCGTTCGGCACGAGGCCGGCGATGATCTCGCCGATGCGCGTCTCGACGTCGGTCAGGACGGCCGGCTCGTGCTCGTGGAGCGGGCGGTTCGTCAGCGTGAAGGCGGTCACCTTCGAGATGTGGACGGCGCTCGGACCGTGCGTGCGCGGCATCTGCTCGTTGATCTCGGCGAGCACGATGGTGGCGCTGCAGGTCGCGGCGAGCGCGGTGTCGACGCTCGGCCCGAGGGTGCAGTAGCCGTGCTTGTCGGGCGGGGAGAGCTGGATCACCGCGACGTCGAGGGGGATCCGGCGGTTCGTGAAGAGGCCGGGGATGTCCGAGAGGAAGACGGGGACGAAGTCGGCGCGGCCCTCGAGCACCGGCTTCCGCATGTTGGCGCCGGTGAACAGCGAGATCGCGCGGAAGCGGCCCTCGTGCTCGGGCTCGGTGACGGCGAGGGGGCCGGCGAGGTGCAGGTGGTAGAGCGAGACGTCGGTGAGGTCGCCGCGGCGGGCGAGCGCGTCGATGAGCGGGGTCGGCGTGGCGCAGGCGCCGTGCAGGAAGACGCGGTCGCCGCTCTTCACGCGGCGGACGAGGTCGTCGGGGGACTCGGCGCGGTCGCGCCAGGCGGGGTCCAGGGTCATGGCGTATCCCTCCTCCAGGGGGGCGTTGGACACGCGTAGAACTGGCCAGTCTATGCGTCGGGCGTCAAGTGGCGGGGAAAAAGCCTCAAACGGGCGCTTTGCCACAGTCGGGCGGGTCAGAGGTCGGCGAGGGGGCAGCCCATCGCCGCGAGGGGGCCCGCGAGGTCCGGAGGCAGCGGCGCCGACAGCGTGAGCGGGGCGCCGGTGCGCGGGTGGGCGCAGCGCACCTCGCGCGCGTGGAGGGCGAGGCGCTCGAGGCCGAACTCGGCGCGGAAGGCGCGGTTCTCCTCGCCGCGCCCGTAGCGCACGTCACCGATGATCGGGTGCGAGAGGCCGCGGAGGTGGCGGCGCACCTGGTGCTGGCGGCCCGTGTGGGGGCGCGCCTCGACGAGGCTGTAGCGGCGGCGGAAGACCCAGAGGCGCGTGACGTCGGTGCGCGCGGGCTTCGGCTCGCCGCCCTTGTCGGTCGCGAGCGGGCGGTCGATGACGGTCGGCCCCTCGGGCATCACGCCGCGCACGAGGGCGAGGTAGCGCTTGTCGACGGCGCGCGCGCGGATCTGCGCCTGCACGGCCTCGGCGTCCTCCGGGGTCAGACCGAAGAGGACGACGCCGCTCGTCGCGCGGTCGAGGCGGTGGATGGGGAAGACCCAGGCGCCGACGAGGTCGCGGACGATCGTCATGAGGTAGGCGTCGTCCTTCGCCCAGCCGCGGTGGACCGCGAGCCCCGACGGCTTGTTCGCGACCACCAGCGCCTCGTCGCGGTGGATGAGGGCGACGTCCATCAGCGCTTCGGGCGACGTCCGCCCGTGGCCTTCTTCTTGCGCGGTCGCTGCCGCGCCGCGTCGCCGCCGCCCGCCTGCGCTCGCGTCGGGCGCCCCGCCTTCGCCGGGCTCGCCGCGTTCTCGACGCCGGTGTGCTGCGTCTGGAAGCGCTTCCCGCGCCCCGTGGCGCGGGCAGCGGCCGCGGCGGCCGCCGACTCCTGCCCCTCGCGCGGCACGAGCTGCTCGGGGCCCGGGCCGATGAGGTCGGCGCGGCCCATGCGCGCGAGCGCGTCGCGGAGGACCGGCCAGTTGTCCGGATCGTGCCAGCGCAGGAACGCCTTGTGGAGGCGTCGCACCTTGAGCCCCTTCGGGACGACCACCTCCTCGGTGTCGCGCCCGACGCGCCGGAGCGGGTTCTTGCCCGAGTGGTACATCGCGGTGGCCGTCGCCATCGGCGACGGGAGGAAGGTCTGCACCTGGTCGGCCTTGAAGCCGTTCTGCTTCAGCCAGAGCGCGAGCTCGAGCATGTCCTCGTCGGTCGTGCCAGGGTGCGCCGCGATGAAATAAGGTATCAGATACTGTTTTTTGCCCGCGGCTGCGCTGTACTGCTCGAAGAGGCGCAGGAAGTCGTAGTAGGCGCCCATCCCGGGCTTCATCATCTTCGCGAGCGGCCCCTCGGCGAGGTGCTCGGGGGCGATCTTGAGGTAGCCGCCGACGTGGTGGGAGACGAGCTCCTTCACGTACCGCGGGTCCTTCACGGCGAGGTCGTAGCGGACGCCGCTCGCGATGAGCACCTTCTTGATGCCGGGGATGGCGCGCGCCTTCCGGTAGAGCTCGATGAGCGCCGAGTGGTCGGTCGCGAGGTTCTCGCACACCGCCGGGAACACGCACGAGGGCTTCCGGCAGGCCGCCTCGATGTCGCGGCTCTTGCAAGCGATCCGGTACATGTTGGCGGTCGGCCCGCCGAGGTCGGAGACGACGCCGGTGAAGCCCGGGAGGCCGTCCCGGAGGGCGGCGACCTCGCGCAGGATCGACCCCTCGCTGCGGTTCTGGATGATGCGCCCCTCGTGCTCGGTGATGGAGCAGAAGGTGCACCCGCCGAAGCAGCCGCGCTGGATGGTCACCGAGAAGCGGATCATCTCGTACGCCGGGATCTTCGCGTCGCCGTAGCGCGGGTGCGGCACGCGCGCGAAGGGGCGGTCGTAGACGGCGTCCATCTCGGGCGTCGCGAGCGGGATCGGCGGCGGGTTCAGCCAGAGCTCGCGGTCGCCGTGGCGCTGGACGAGCGCGCGGGCGTTGTGCGGGTTCGCCTCGCGGTGCAGCACGCGGCTCGCGTGGGCGTAGAGGACCGGGTCCTGCGCGACGTCCTCGAACGCCGGGAGGCGGATGACGGTGCGGTCGCGCCCGCGCTTCGGGACGAACGCGATCACGTCCTTCGGCGGGGGCGACGACGCAGGCGCAGCCTCGCTCGGCGCGGCGTCGTCGGCGCAGGGCGAGGTCGGCGCCGCGGTCGTGTCGACGTAGGGGCTCGGCCGCGGGTCGACGCGCCCCGGGGTGTCGACGGTCGACGAGTCGAGGACGGTGAAGCCCTCGGGGACCGCGCGCCGCGAGAACGCGGTGCCGCGGAGGTCGGTGATCCGCTCGACGGGCTCGCCCTCGGCGAGGCGCCAGGCGAGCTCGACGAGGGCGCGCTCGCTGTTGCCGTAGAGCAGGATGTCGGCCTTCGCGTCGAGGAGCACCGAGCGCCGGACCTTCTCGGACCAGTAGTCCCAGTGGGCGACGCGGCGGAGGCTCGCCTCGATGCCGCCGAGCACGACGGGGACCGTGTTGTCGACCTCGCGGCAGCGCTGCGCGTAGACGATGACCGCGCGATCGGGGCGCGCGCCGCCGGCGCCGCCGGGGGTGTACGCGTCGTCGTGGCGGAGGCGCCGGTCGGACGTGTAGCGGTTCACCATGGAGTCCATGTTGCCGCCGGTGACGCCCCAGAAGAGGGCGGGGGGGCCGAGCGCCGCGAAGGCGTCGGCCGAGCGCCAGTCGGGCTGCGGGATGACGCCGACGCGGAACCCCTGCGCCTCGAGGAGGCGCCCGACGATGGCCATCCCGAAGCTCGGGTGGTCGACGTAGGCGTCGCCGGTGACGAGCACGACGTCGCAGCGGTCCCAGCCGAGGGCGTCCATCTCGGCGCGCGTCGTCGGGAGGAAGGGCGCGGGCTCGAGGTCCGCCCGGTAGGGGCCGCGCCGGAGGAGCGGCGGGGCCGGGATGGGGCGGGCGCGAGGCGTCGGCTCGGGGCGGATCGTCACGGGGGGCGCGTGTAGCAGAGGGGCCACGCGACGTCCACGATCGGACCGCCTCGCGCGTCGCGCGCGCCGGGGCGACTCGACGGGAGCCGGCGGTCGTGGCAGGACTCGGACATGACGATCACCGGACTCCCGATGAAGACCGTGGACCGCGGGATCCTCGCGCACGCGCACGAGCGGCGCGGGTTCGTGACGGTGCCGCTCGACCCGGACGACGCCGCGCTCGGCACGCTCGAGGTGTTCTGGCGGCTCCTGCCGCCCCACGGCGGCAGCGTCGACGACGCCGACAAGCCCATCGTCGTGGTGATCAACGGCGGCCCCGGGATGCCGGCGTCGTTCTATCGGCCGCTCGACTTCGACTACGAGGCGGACGCGCCGAAGCCGGGCGTGCTCGACCGCTTCCGCTTCCTCCTGCGCGATCACCGCGTGCTCATCGCGGATCAGCGCGGCACCGACGGCGGCTCGGCGCCGCTCGACATGGACGACGCGACGCTCGAGGCGCGCCTCGTCGCGCGCTACTTCTCGTCGGACGCGCACGCGCGCGACTACGCCGCGGTCATCGACGCGGTCGTCCCCGAGGGCGAGCCCTTCTACATCATCGCGCAGAGCTACGGCGGGATGCCGGGGATGCAGTACGTCGGGGCGCGGGAGCTCCGGCGGCCGCGCGGCATCGTGTTCTCGAGCTCGGCGCTCCCCTACGAGGAC
The DNA here is from genome assembly GCA_020632715.1 of Deltaproteobacteria bacterium. GTDB lineage: Bacteria > Myxococcota_A > UBA9042 > PHBI01 > PHBI01 > JACKFA01. Next base: position 1,018,903 of record JACKFA010000001.1, on the reverse strand, counting down.
GCGCTCGGCATGAACCTCGACCGCCGGCGCGAGCAGCTGCGGCTGAACCTCGCGCTCCGGGACGTGGTGCCCGACATCGAGGCCCGCGTCGCCGCGGTGCGGGCGCACATGGCCGCCGAGGGCGTCGATCCGGGCAAGCTCAACGGCCTCTACATGTTCCTCGGCAAGGGCGTCGACGGCGAGTGGGAGCCGGGGCTCGTGCGGCGGCTCGACAAGATCCTCGGGCAGACGGGCGCCGAGATCGCGCACGACATGGCCGAGGGGCAGGAGGAGCCGAGCCTCCTCAACTACATCCTGAGCTGCGTGAACTTCACGGCGGGGCACACGGACCGCACGCTCGCGCTGCACGCGCGCGAGAACGTCGCGCTCGAGCCGTGGATGTTCGACGAGACGTGGGTGCTCCTCCAGACCGGGCAGGATGGCGGCTGGCGGCAGGCGCTCGTCGCCGGGCTCGACGCCGAGCCGCCGGAGCCGACGCCGATGCCGTCGGTCGAGGCGCTGCGGGACGCGCTGACGACGACGCAGGCCCTCTTCACGGCGGCCGAGGGGGACGCGTTCGTCCCGGCCGGCGCCTACCGCGCGTCGGTCGAGAAGTTCCTCGTGCCTGGGCACACCGAGGTGCGGACGCTCCCGGGCGGGCACAACGCGATCTTCCTCGAGAAGGGCTACGAGGCGTTCCTCGACTGGACGGCGTCGATCGGCTGAGAGGCCGCGCGCGGCGACGCGGCGACGCGGCGACGAGCACCATGGCAACGGGATCGTTACGTCCGTTGCAATAGAACGCACGACAAGGCGACTACGGAGAACACTGACACGGTCGGGCTCTTTTACCGACTGTCCTCGGGCCGGTCGAAGGCCGATTCTCCTGGTCGTTATGACCGTGAGCCCCCCACCTCCGGCGTCGCGCACCATGTCGCGCGTCCTGCTCATAGAGCACGACCGCGACGACGCGCGCCGCATCCACACCCTCCTCCGCCCGAAGGCGGTGGTCACCACGCGCCCGACCCTCGCGCTGGCGGCCGGCGCCATCGCCGAGCAGCCCTTCGACGTGGTCCTCGCCTCGTCCTCGCTGCCCGACGCCCCCGACGGCCGCGCGGCCGCCGCGCTCGCGCGCGACCCGCGCTTCCCGGTGATCCTCCTCGCCGGCGCCGACTCGCCCGAGCTCTGCGCCCGCGCCGCGCGCTCCGGGGCCCAGGACTGCCTCGTCAAGGCGCGCCTCGACCGCGAGGAGCTCGACCGCGCCATCGTCTCCGCGATCCACCGCCACGAGGCGCTCGTCCAGTACCGCGCGCTCCTCGAGCACTGCCCCGACGGCGTCGTCATCGTCGACGGCGCGGGGGTGGTCGTCTTCGCGAACCCGGCCGCGACGCGCGCCTTCGAGCGGGAGCTCGTCGGGAGCGAGCTCGGCATCCCGCTCGTGGGAGACGACGTCACCGAGCTCGCGCTCCGCAGCGGGCGCACCGCGGAGCTGCACGTCGCCGAGGTCCCGTGGCGCGGCAGGCCGGCGTCCATGATGATGCTGCGCGACGTCACCGACCGCGTGCGCGCGACGACGGAGCTCGCGGCGGCGAACGAGCAGCTCGAGCGGCTCGCGCTCGTCGACCCGCTGACGGAGGTCCTGAACCGGCGCGGCATGGCCGTCGCGCTCGAGCGCATCCAGAGCGGCGTCCGGCGCCACGGGCGCGAGGCCGCCGCCATCCTCATCGACTGCGACGACTTCAAGGCGGTCAACGAGACCGGGGGCTACGCCGCCGGCGACACGACGCTGCAGCTCATCGCGAAGGCCCTCTCGGACGCCGTGCGCCCCGCGACGGACCGCGTCGGTCGCATCGGCGGTGACGAGTTCCTCATCCTCCTCGCGGAGACGAGCGCGTACGACGCCATGATCGTCGCCGAGCGCGTGCGGGCGCGCGTCCACGCCGCCCCGCTCGCGATCCATCACGTCGGCGGGCCGCGGCGCGTCACGGTGAGCGTCGGCGTCGCGGCCGTCCCGGGCACCGCTGGGACGCTCCAGGAGGTCGTCGCGGCCACGCAGCTCGGCCTCGACCTGAGCAAGCGCGCCGGCAAGGACCGCGTCACCGGCCGCACCCCGCGGGCTTCCCTCGCGTCCCGCGACATCCTCGACATCGCGCAGGATCCCGCCGCGTTGCGCGTCGCGGCGCAGCCGATCGTGCGGCTCGCGACGGGCGCACGGCACGGCTACGAGATGCTCGTGCGCGGGCCTCGCGGCGGGCGCTTCGAGTCCCCCGCGGTCCTCTTCGCCGCCGCGAGCGAGGCGAACGTGCTCACGACGCTCGACCTGATGGCGCTCCGGCGCTGCGCGCGGGCGTCGAGCCTGCTCCCGCGCGCGAGCCACGTCGCGCTCAACATCTACCCCTCGACCCTGCTCGAGACGCCCTCGGCGATGCTCCTCGAGATCCTCGGCGCCGTGGAGGCGCCGGGCGTCGTCGTCGAGCTGAACGAGCAGGAGTTCATCGGCGACACGCGGCTCATCGCCGACCGCGCGCTCATGCTCCGCGACCGCGGGATCCGGGTCGCGCTCGACGACGTCGGCTTCGGTAGGAGCTCGCTCGAGGTCCTCGTCGCGCTCGCGCCCGACGTCGTGAAGCTCGACCGGGGCGTCGTCGCCGGGGTGGGCGTGGACGTGGTCCGTCTGCGCGCGCTCGAGCGGCTCGTGCGCTGCGTCGACGCGCTCGGCGCCGAGCTCGTGGCGGAGGGCATCGAGACGGCCGCCGACGCCCGCGCGGTCGCCGCGCTCGGCGTCGCGTACGGTCAGGGCTTCCTCTGGGGGAAGCCGGCGATCCTCGTCCCGCGCGACCGCTCCGCAAACTGACTTGGCGGCCGCGTCAGCGCGCGTCGCGGCGGAGCACCTCGTCGATGAGGTCGAAGAGCTGCGCGCGGGCGTAGGGCTTGCCGATGAACGCGTCGTGGCCGAGCTCCTCGTGGGCGAGCCCCGCCTCGGCGTCGAAGCCGCTCGAGAGCACGATGCGGAGCGCCGGGTGGCGCGCGCGGAGCCGCCGGCAGGTCTCGACGCCACCGAGCCCCGGCATCGTGAGGTCGAGCAGCGCGAGCGCGACGTCGTCGCGGCCCTCGAGGAGCGCGAGCGCCGCCTCGCCGGTCTCCGCGGTCAGCACCGTGTAGCCGGCCCGCTCCAGCATCCGCTGCGAGAGCCCGAGCAGGAGCGGCTCGTCGTCGACCACGAGGAGCGTGGGCGCGCCGTCGCCGGGCTCGCGTGGCGGCGCCTCCGGCGCGGGCGGCGCGGGCTCCGCGTCGCTCAGCGGGAGGGCGACCTCGAAGCGCGTCCCCGCCCCCGGCCGGCTCGCGACCGCGATGGCGCCCCTGTGGCCTCGCACCGTGCCGAGGGTCGCGGCGAGGCCGAGCCCGCGGCTCGTGCCCTTCGTGGTGTAGAACGGCTCGAACATGCGCTCGACCACGTCGGCGGCCATGCCGACGCCGTCGTCCTCGACCTCGACGACCGCGAAGCGGCCGGGCTGCATCGCCGGCGAGCGCCGCGTCGGCTCGTACGCGTCGGGGCCGGTGTCCCTCACCGACAGCGTCACGCGGACGCGCCGCTCGCCGCCTCGCGCCGACGTCGCGTCCGCGGCGTTCGTGAGCAGGTTCAAGAGGAGCTGCCGGAGCTGCGTCGCGTCGGCGGCGACGGCCACGGCGGCGTCGCCCGGGAGCGCGAGCTCGAGCGCGACGGTCGCCGGCCAGGTCGTCGCGAGCAGCGCCTTCAGCGCCGCGAGCTCCGCCGCGAGGTCGAGCGTTGCGAGCTCGAAGTGCCCCTTCCCCGAGAGCGCGAGCATGCTGCGGCAGAGCTCGGTCGCGCGCGACGCGGCGAGCTCGATCGCCGCGAGCGACTCGCGCACGCACGCGACGTCCCGCGGGTCGGCGGCGGCGACCTCGGCGTTGCCGTGGATGGCGAGCAGGAGGTTGTTGAAGTCGTGGGCCACGCCCCCGGCGAGGAGGCCGAGGCTCTCGAGCTTCTGCGCGTCGAGGAGCTGGCGGTTGAGGCGGATCCGCTCCTCCTCGGCGCGCTTCCGGTGGCTCAGGTCGAGCGCGTGCGCGACGACGCGGACGACCTCGCCGGCGTCGTCCCGGACCGGCGCGAAGGTCGACTCGAACTGCGCGCCCGCGACGGCGATCTCGACGACCCGCGACTCCCCGGCGGCCACGGCGCGCAGGGCCTCGGCGCACACCTCGCGCTCCGCGGGCCCGAGGAACGCGAGGTAGTCGGCGCCGACCACGTCGGACGCGGCGCGCGCGCCGAAGAGCGCGACGCCCGCCGGGTTGATGGAGAGGATCCGCCCGTCGAGCGAGAGCTCCTTGATGCACACCGGCGCGCTCGAGACGAGCGAGCGCACGCGCGCCTCGTTGTCGCCGAGCGAGGCCGCGAGGCGCTCGCGCTCGGAGAGCGACGCCGCGACGAGCGCCGACGCGCCCAGCACGGTCATGTGGAACCACATCTCCGCGATGGCGGCGCCGTCCTCGGGGCCCATGGTCGAGAGCGTGCGCCAGATCGCGACGACGACGGCGAGCAGCGTCGCCGCGGTCGCGCCGCGCGCGCCGAAGCGGGCGCCCGACCAGATCATCAGCGGGAACGCGATGAGCTGGGCCACCGTGCGGGCGAACGGATCCGCGGCGTCGCGGTCGGCGGCGAGCGCCATCGTGACGGTGAGCAGGAGGCCGAGCGACGCGGCCTCGACCCAGGACCACGGCCGCGCGAGCGCCCGGCGACCGTGGTCCGGCCGCCGCGACCACACCATCACGACGGGCGCGATGAGGAGGGCGCTCGTCGCGTTGCCGAGCCACCAGATCCGCGCCACGGCGGGGGCGTCCTGCCACGCGGCCTCACCGCCGAGCGGCAGCGCGGTCGCCGCGGTGACGGCCGACGCGATCGGCGCGAACGCGCAGGTGACCCCGAACCAGACGAGGTCGCGCGGTCGCTGGAGGCGCGCGTCGAAGCCGACGCGGCGCAGGATCGCGCCGGCGAGGAGCGCCTCGAGTGTGTTCCCGGTCGCGATGGCGGCGGCCACCGGGAGGGACGCGCCCACCCACAGGTTCACGATCAGCGCGCCCGCGAAGACGGCCGGCCAGAGGCGCGCGCCGCAGAGGAAGACGGCGGCGATGGCGACCCCCGTCGGCGGCCAGATCGCGATCGCGTTGGGCGCCGTGTGCGCGAGGTCGAGGCCGGCGACCCCGGTGAGCGCGTAGACGAGCGTCACGAGGGCCCCGACGAGGAGGCTCCGCGGCCATGGTTCGGCGAGGAGGCGCGTCGTGGCACGCGCCCCCGGGGTGGCTGCTGTCGTCATCGGTCCCGCGTTTCGCCCCGCCTGCGACGCAGGGCGCTTCTCTCCAAGAGCCGTGGCGGCATCCTCCCCGGAACCGGCGCCCGGGCGCAAGGCCCGACTCAGGGCGGCCGCGGCGCGCGACCGCGGTGAGCCCCGCGGTGGCGGGCTCGGCCCGCTCAGCCCGTCGTCACGTCGCGGACGTCGCGCCCAGCGCGCTCGTCGTCGGCGAGGGGCTCCCAGAGATCGCTCGCGAGCTCGAAGACCGCGGGCGGCACCTCCATCGCCCAGGTGGCGCCGCGCTCGGCGTTGCGGCGGGCGACGCGCTCGCGGCGGATGTCGCGCGGGGCGTTGAGCTCGTAGATCACGAGCCCGTGGCGCTCCTCGTCGCGGCGCGCGAAGAAGGCGTCGCGCTGGGCGCGGCGGATGAGGCCGACCTCGAGGACCACGTCCTTGCCGACGTCGAGGACGTCGTCGGCGACCTGCTCGATGCGCGCGAGCACGCGCTCGACGCGCTCCATGTACCACGCGCGCGCGTCGCCGGGCGGGCGGTCCGGCGAGAAGAGCGGCGCGAACCAGTCGTCGAGGGTGAGCCTGACGGCGCCGTGCTCGAAGGCGAGGCGCTGGCCGAACGTGGACTTGCCGGCCCCGACGGGCCCGAGGACGAGGTGGATCCGGGACATGGCTCTCCGTTGGGCGCGCGCGCGCCGATCGCGCGCCCCGGGCGGGGCGCCGCCTACTTCACGCGTCGCCAGATGGCGAGGACGCGGTCGCGGAGCCGCGTCACGGCCGCCGGCACGTCGCCGGGCTTCGCGTACGCCTTGATCTTCGCACGGCACCCCTCCGGGAGCCAAGCGCCGGCGCCGTAAAAGAAGGCGTTGAGCCACCTCTCGGACTTGAACGCGTAGCCCGTCATCGCGCCGTGCACGTTGAAGACGGCGATGAGCGCGCGCGTGCTGACGCGGCCGGCCCGCGCGTCGGCGTCGAGCGCGTCGAGCGCCGCGTCCGACAGGTCGCCCGCGCAGACCCCGGCGAGGTACGGCGCGACCTTGGCGTAGTCCTCCGGGCACTCGGCCGTGGCCGTACAGCGCGCGGCGAGCGCGTCGTCGGGCGGGAGCGGCTTGCCGGCGGCCGGCGGCGCCTCCGCCGTGAACACGAACCAGCGGCTCTCCGACACGACCATCCCCGGCACCTGCGCCTCGAGCGCCACGAGGAACGAGCGCGCGCCGGGCTTCTTGCCCTTGGCGGGGCCGTCGAGCGCGTAGAGCGCGAGCTCGACCTCCGCGCTCTCCTCGAGCCCCTCGTCCCACGGCGCCGCACCGACCACCTGACCGCCTTCGAGGACGCGCAGCTCGCGCCGGTCGATCTCGAGCGCGAGCGGACCGTGCACCGCGTGGGCCGGCATGTCCGCCCGCGTGAGCGTCCCGAGCGTCACGAGCGCGTCGACCGGGCGCGCCCCCTTCCCGGCGGCGTTGAGGGCCGCGACCGCCTTGGGATCCGTCCACGGCGACATCTGCCCGCACATCTGCAGGCGCTTCCACGCGATGTCCTCGGCGCGCCGCGTCCCGGGCGCGACCCAGGCCCCCTGGCAGTCGGCGCACGCGAGCCCCTCGCTCCCGGTGAGGCAGAGGAGCGCGCCGCTCTTCGGGCTCACGGCGTAGCACCCTGTCCGGCAGCCCCAGAGGAGCGCCTTCGCCGTGAGCGGGAACGCGACGACGTCGTCCTCGCCGTCGTCGTCGTCGGCGCGCGCCGCAGGGGGCGTCGCGACGATGAGGAGCCCGAGCAGGAGCGCGAACGGGAGGCGGCGAGTAGTGGTGTCCATGGCGGGATCATCCTCCCGCGACGGCCCCGCGATCAACCCGCGGGCGCGGCCCCTCCGCCGTCGCTGGCGGCGAGCGCGTCGGCGACGGCGGCGAGCAGCTGCGCGCGCGAGTACGGCTTGCCGATGAACGCGTCGTGGCCGGCCTCCTCGCGGGTGAGCTGCGCCTCCGCGTCGAAGCCGCTCGACAGCACGACGCGGAGCCCCGGCCGCAGATCGCGCAGGCGCTGACACGTCTCGACGCCGCCGAGCCCGGGCATCGTGAGGTCGAGCAGCACGAGCGCCGGATCGGCCGCCCCCGAGCGGACGAGCTCGACCCCCTCCTCGCCGCTCGCGGCGGTCACGACCCGGTAGCCGGCGCCGCTGAGCATGCGGCGCGCGAGCTCGAGCAGGAGCGGCTCGTCGTCGATCACGAGCACCGTCGGTGCGGCGCGCGTCGGCTCCCGCGACGCCCCCTCCGCGCTCGTCGGCGCGAGCTCCGCGTCACTAGCCGGGAGCGCCACCTCGAAGCGCGTCCCCTCGCCGGGCCGGCTCCGCACCGCGATCGCCCCCTTGTGCCCGCGCACGGTGCCGAGCGTCGCCGCGAGCCCGAGCCCGCGGCTCGCCCCCTTCGTCGTGAAGAAGGGCTCGAACATGCGCGCGAGCACGTCGGGCGGCATCCCGACGCCGTCGTCCTCGACCTCGACGACCGCGAAGCGCCCGGGCGCCATCGCGGGGGAGCGCCGCGTCGGCTCGTACGCCGACGGCCCCGTGTCGCGCACGGTGAGCGCGACGCGCACGCGCCGCTCGCCGCCCCGCGCGCGGGCGGCGTCGGCGGCGTTCGTGAGGAGGTTCATGAGGAGCTGCCGCAGCTGCGTCGCGTCGGCGGAGACGAGCACGGGGCCGGACCTCGGCAGCTCTAGCTCGAGCCTCACGTTCGCCGGCCACGTCGCGGAGAGCAGGCCCTTCAGCGCCGTGAGCTCCGCCTCGAGATCGAGCGTCGCGAGCTCGAAGTGCCCCTTGCCCGAGAACGCGAGCATGCTGCGGCAGAGCTCGGTCGCGCGCGTCGCGGCGAGCTCGATCGCGGCGAGCGACTCGCGCACCGAGGCGACGTCGCGCGGGTCCGACGCGGCGATCTCGGCGTTGCCGTGGATGGCGAGCAGGAGGTTGTTGAAGTCGTGGGCGACGCCGCCCGCGAGGAGGCCGAGGCTCTCGAGCTTCTGCGCGTCGAGGAGCTGGCGGTGGAGGTGCAGGCGCTCCTCCTCGGCGCGCTTCCGGTGCGAGAGGTCGAGCCCGTGGCAGACGACGCGCACGACCTGCCCCGCGTCGTCGTGGATGGGCGCGAAGGTCGACTGGAAGGCGCCGTCGCCGCTCGCGAGCTCGACGACGCGCGTCTCGCCGCGCGCCACGGCGCGGAGGGCGTCGGCGCAGGCCTCGCGCTCCTCGTCGCCGAGGAAGCCGAGGTAGTCGCGGCCGACGACGCCGCTCGCGTCCTCGGCGCGGAAGAGCTCGACGCCCGCGGGGTTGATGGACAGGATCCGGCCGTCGAGCGAGAGCTCCTTGATGCACACCGGCGCGCTCGCGACGAGCGAGCGGAAGCGCGCCTCCGTGTCGCGGAGCGAGGCGGCGAGGCGCTCGCGCTCGGACAGCGTGGCCGCGACGAGCGCGGACACGCCGACGACCGTGAGGTGGAACCACATCTGCGCGAGCGCGAGCCCGTCCTCGGCGGGGGTGATGGTCGCGGAGGTGCGCCAGACCGCGATCACCACGGCGCCGAGGGTGGCGGCGGTGGCGCCGCGGGCGCCGAAGCGGAGGCCCGACCAGATCATCAGCGGGAACGCCACGAGCTGCGCCGCGCCGCGGGCGAAGGGGTCGACCACGGCGCGGTCGGCGCCGAGCGCGAAGGTGACGGCGAGGAGGGTCGCGAAGACGCCTATCTCGAGCCCGCGTCCGGAGGCTGTGGGCGCGGCGGCGCCGCCGCGGCGGGCCCAGACGAGCAGGAAGGGCGCGAGCAGGAGCGCGCTCGTGGCGTCGCCGAGCCACCAGACGCGCCACATCGGGAAGGCGTCGGCCCACGCGAGCTCGCCGCCGAGCGGCAGCGCCAGCGCGCCGACGGTGGCGGCGGCCACGGGCGCCACGACGCACGCGAGCGCGACGAAGACGTAGAGATCGCGCGGCGACCGGAAGCGCCGGTCGAAGCCCACGCGCGCGAGGAGCGCGGCGGCGACGACGCCCTCGAGGGTGTTCCCGACCGCGATCCCGGCGGCGACGGCCGCGGTCGACCCCGCCCACAGGTTCACCGCGAGCGCGCCCGCGAAGACGGCCGGCCACAGGCGCGCGCCGGCGAGGAAGAGCGCGGCCACCGCGATCCCGGTCGGCGGCCAGATCGCGGTCGCGTTCCCGTGGGAGCGGGCGAGCGCGAGCCCGCCCACGCCGCTCACGGCGTAGGCGATCGCGACCCCGACGCCGAGCGCGAGGCTCGTCGGCCACGGGAGACGGTAGGCGCGCGTCGCGTGGCGCGCGCCCATGTCGGCAGCTTGGTTCATCCACCGCACTCGCGCCCCTGGTGGGAGGGCGCAGATGGCTGTTGCAGTGGGTGGATCGTGCCGGGAAGCGGGCGGGGATGGCAAGCCCCGCGGCGACGCCCGCGGCCGCGCGGCGGGCGAGGACGTCGGTCAGCGCGGGCTCGTCGCCCGGTCGGCGGCCTGCCGCACGTCGGCGACGAGGTCCGCCGTGCCCTCGATCCCGCACGCGATCCGCACGAGCCCGTCGCCGACCCCGAGCGCCTCGCGCTCTGCGCGCGGGAGGCCGACGTGCGTCGTCGTGGCGGGGCGCGTGATCAGCGTCTCGACGCCGCCGAGGCTCGGCGCGTGGGTGACGAGCTCGAGGGTGGCGATGAGGCGCTCCGCGGCCTCGCCGCCGCCGGCGATCTCGGCGGAGAGGACGCCGCCGAAGCCGCCGCCCTCATAGGCCGCGCGCATCGCGGTGGGGACGGCGTTGTCGGCGCCGACGCCCGGGTAGTGGACGCGCCGGACCGCAGGGTGCGCGGCGAGCGCCTCGGCGAGGGCGCGGGCGTTGTCGTTCTGGCGGCGCACGCGGAGGGCGAGGGTCTTGAGGCCGCGCTCGACGAGGAAGCAGGCGTGGGGATCGAGGCTCCCGCCGAAGTGGTTCTGGCGCGCGGTGATGGCGCGGACGAGGTCGCGCGCCCCGGCGGCGACGCCGGCGATGACGTCGCTGTGGCCGGCGAGGTACTTCGTGGCGCTGTGGACCTCGACGTCCACGCCGAGCGCGAGCGGGCGCAGGTTCACGGGCGTGGCGAAGGTGGCGTCGACGACGGTCTTGAGCCCGTGGCGGCGCGCGAAGGCGACGACGGCGGCGAGATCGGTGACCTCGACGAGCGGGTTCGTGATGGCCTCGGCGTAGAAGACCTTCGTCTCGGGGCGGCGCGCGGCCTCCCACGACGCGGGGTCGGCGCCGTCGACGAGGGTCACGGCGACGCCGAGGCGCGCGAGCTCGCGCGTCGCGAAGGCGTGGGTGCCGCCGTAGACGCCGCGCTGGACGAGGGCGTGGTCGCCGGCCTCGAGGAGCGTGAGCAGGGTCGCCGCGATGGCGGCCATGCCGGAGCTCGCGGTGAGCGCGGCCTCGGCGCCGCAGATCGCGGCGAGCTTCTCGTGGAGCTGATCGTGGCTCGGCGTGTTGCTGAGGCGCGCGTAGCGGACGGCGTCGTAGCTCGTGTCGGAGGCGCGCGAGTGGAAGGTCGCGGACTGGAAGATCGGGAAGGTGACGGCGCCCTCGACGGCGTCGCGGCCGGCGTGGACGGCGACGGTGTCGAGGGAGCGGGCGGGGCGGTCGGGGGAGTCGTCGGTCATGGCGTGCGTGCCTCCGACGCCCTTCGTAGCAGAGAAGCGGGGCGCCCGCGCGATCGTCGGCGCGCGCGGGCGCGCCTCCCGCGCCGAAGACGTTGTCAGTCGGCGCGTCTCGTGGTTCATCGACGGCATGCTGCCGTGGATCCTCCTCACCGTAGTCGCCCTCGCCGCCGCCCTCGAGGCCGAGCGCCGCGGGATCCGTCCGCTCCTCTGGGTCGCGAAGCCCCTCGCGTCCATCGGCTTCGTGGGCGCCGCGGTCGCCGCGGGGGCGCTGACCTCCCAGTTCGGCAGCGCCGTCTTCATCGCCCTCGTCTGGTGCTTGATGGGCGACGTGCTCCTCATCCCGCGCGACAACTCGGTGGCGTTCCTCTTCGGGCTCGTCGCGTTCCTCATCGGGCACGTCGGCTTCGCCATCGCGTTCTACGTGCGCGGCGTCGACACGACGGCGGTGGTCGTGACCGTGCTCGCCCTCGCGCTCCCCGCGTTCATGGTGTGGCGCTGGCTCGCGCCGAGCGTCCCGCGCGGGATGCGCGTGCCGGTCATCGTCTACATCACCGTCATCACCGTGATGGTCGGCTTCGCGGTCGGCTCGATGGCGCTCGCGCCGGCGGCCCTCCCGCTCGCGGGGGCGCTCATGTTCTACGCCTCGGACCTCACGGTCGCGCGCGAGCGCTTCGTCCAGAAGAGCCTCTGGAACCGCGTCGTCGGGCTCCCGCTCTACTACGCGGCGCAGCTCTGCTTCGCGGCGGCGACCCTGTCGACGGCGGCGACCCTGAGCTAGCCGACGTAAGCCTCGGGGCCCTCCGCCGGCGTGTGCCCGAGTCGCGCGCTTCGCGCGCTTGGTCGGGCCCGCGCCGGCTGCGGTCCCCGAGGCCCGATTGCTACGCTAATCGTCGATCACGAAGGTGACCTTCATCGTGACGCGGTACTCCGTCACCCGGCCGTCCTCGACCTTCACCTTCTGCTCCTCGACGCGGGCGCCCTTGATGTTGCGCAGCGTCTGCGCGGCGCGGGCGATGCCCTCCTTGACGGCCGCCTCGAAGCTCTCCTTCGAGGAGGCGGTGAGCTCGGTCACGCGTGCGACTGCCATAGCCTGGGCTCCTTTCGACGTTCGGCGCGCAGCGTAGCAGGTCGTCAGCGGTTCGGCACCCAGACGAGCGTGAGCGTCGGCTTCTCCACGTGCCGCGCGTCGAGCGCCACCGTGACGAGCTCGCACGCCGCCATGTGATCCATCGCCGCGAACTCCGCGTCCGCGCTCCGCCGGTCGTGGAGCGCCAAGAACTCCTCCCGCTTCTTCACGAGCTCCTTGTACTTCTCGATGCGGAACTGCGCCCGCCGCGTGACCCGCTCCACCGCCTGCGCGTCGCCCTGCTCCTTCACGAAGGCGAGCTCCCGCTTGTCCATCGTCAGGAGCTCCTTCATCTCGGCCACCTGCTTGTCCCAGATCGCCGCCTCCACGGCGCGCTGTCCGCCGATCTTGTCCACCGCCCGCGCGCTCGCCTCCGACAAGAGCGGCGCGAGCCGCGCCCGGAAGTGGTCGAGCGTCTCCCCCGGCTCCCCATAGCGCGACAGCGGCGGGCACGCCGGCACCGTCGCCCGCGCCGTCGACGCGAGCGTCGCCACGAAGCGCTCCCGCGCCCGCTCGCGGTCCGCCGGGCTCCCGACCCACCCCGGGAGCGGCGCGTAGAGCGCGTCCGCGTGCTCGGGCGCCGTCCGCAGGTGCTCCGCGCGGAAGCTCGCCTCGGGCCCCGACCACGTCGTCCGCCCCGGCGACTCCGCGAGCGGCGACGCCACCCGCCGCACGAGGATGCTCGGCAGCTGGTCGCCGTTCGGCGCGCGCAGCGAGACCACCGCCTCCACGAGCAACGCCGGCCGATACACGAGGCGCGCGAGCGGGTCGATCGCGGTCACGGCGAGCGCGTCGCGCACGGTCTCGTCGCGGAGCGCGGCCGAGGCGAGGAAGCGCTCGTCGACCCCGAGCACCGTCGGCCGCCCCGACGGCGAGGCCGGCGCGCTCCCGCGGCGCCGCAGCATCTCCACGGCGTAGTCGTCCGCGTCGCGCCCCGTCGGGTGGATCTCCACGTACTCGCCGCTCGCGCCGGGCGTGTGCGTCTCGGTCCCCGAGGCCGTGTCCGACAGGCGCGCGTCGACGATCTCCGGCACGGGGCGCGGCGCCGGCGCCGGCGCGCTCGCCGCCGGCGGAGACGCCGCGGGCGCCTGCGTCTTCGCGGCGCCGAGGTTGTAGAAGCCCACGCCGCGCAGGGTCCCGATCTCCTGCCGCGTCAGCGGGCCGCGCAGGTAGCTCCGCACGAAGCGCGTCGAGAACGTCTCGAGCGCGTCCGCGTTCGCGTTCTGGAGCAGGAACTGCCGCCCCTCGAGGCCCGAGATCCGCCGGCTCACCTCGGCGCGCGTCGCCGTCGCGCCCGCGGACGCCCCCATGAGCCCGTCGAGGATCCGCTCCTTGTCCTGCTCGGTCTGGAGCTTCCCGACGAACCACGTGCCGGCGTTCGTGATCGCCTTGTAGTCGATGTCGACGGGGTTCTGCGTCGCGAGCAGCACGCCGAGCCCGAACGCGCGCGCCTGCTTCAGGAGCGTCAGGAGCGGCCGCTTCGTCGGCGGGTTCAGCGGGTGCGGCGGCAAATAACCGAACACCTCGTCCATGTAGACGAGCGCCCGCAGATCCCCCGTCCCGCCCTGGGCGCGCATCCACGCGATCACGCGGTCGAGGAGGAGCGAAACGAACGCCATCCGCTCGCCGTCGTCGAGGTGCGCGACGTAGAAGATGGACGTCCGCGTGAAGCCGTCGCCCTTCCGGAGGAGCTTCTCCACGTCGAGCGGCTCGCCCGTGAGCCACGGCGCGAACGCCGGGCTCGCGACGAGCGCGTTCAGCTGCATCGCGAGCTCCTTCCGCTTCTTCGCGGGGAAGAACTCGTCGAGCTCGAAGACGCCGAGCTTGTCGAAGGGCGGGTCGGCGATGAGCCGGATGAGGCGCGGCAGATCGAGGGTCTCGCCGCGGTCCCACGCGAACCCGAGCAGGTTCGAGAGCAGGATCGCCTCGCGCGACTGCAGCGGGTCGGCGTCGATGTGCACGAGGCCGAGCACCGCGGAGACCACGCCCTCGACGAGCTCGCTGCGGTCCTCCGCCGTCATCTGCGCGAAGCCGTCGGGCGGCGCGAAGCGGTCGAGCAGGCTCACCGGCACGCCCGCGGTCGAGCCCGGCGTGTAGATCGTGACCTGGTTCCCGACGCGGTAGGCGCCGAGCTCGTCCTCGTCGAGCCCCTCCTTCGCGAGCCCCTTCCGCCACGTCGCGGCCGCGGCCTCGCCGAGCTCGTCGCGCGTCTTCCCGCCCTCGACCTGGCTCGGATCGATCCACGCCGCGAAGCGGCTCGGCGCGAGATCGGGCCAGCAGAGCGCGAGGTTCGTGAGATCGCCCTTCGGATCGATCGCGATGATCGGGATCCCCTCGCGCGCGGCCTCCTCGAGGAGCCCGATGCAGAGGCCGGTCTTCCCGCTGCCGGTCATGCCGAAGACGAGGCCGTGCGTCGTCAGGTGCTTCGGCTTGTACTGGACGCGGTCGTCGTCGCCGCCGCCGCCATCGACCCGGTGTCCGAGGAAGAACGCCATGTCACCGCTCCTTGTGGCGCGCCGGGCCAACGCCCCGGCCGCGCCCGAGCATGCAACGGCAGCGCGAGCGCCACAACCGCCGCGGTCAGGGGTGCGTGCGCGTGACGGGGCGGTCCCGCATGAGGAGGAAGAAGCTGCGCGCGTCGGCCGTGCGCCCGGCGGCCGACAGGTACATGCGCCCGACGAGGAGGTCGGCGCTGCCCGGGTTCGCGGCCACGACGACGTCGCGGACGACGCAGAACGGCGACCAGGGCGGCTCGCCCTGCCCGTAGTCGAAGACGAGGGCGGTCGGGTGCTCGACCGCGAACGCGGGGTAGTCGGCCACCGGCCGCACGGTGAAGCGCCCGTACGTCAGCGGCCGCCCGGCGACCGTCGCGGGGATCCACGGGGCGTCGGGGCCGTTCTGGCGCATCCGCTGGTTCCAGGCGCGGACGCGGCCCTCCCCGTCGATCGGGGCGAAGTGCTTCTCGAACTTCTGCACGAGCGGCTCGAGCGCGCGCGGGAGGCCGACGGCGAGCCCGCGGTAGGCGTGCCCGGCGAGGTCGCGCGCGGCGACGGGGGGCGCGTCGCGCATGATCGCGGCGAGGGCGTCGTGGGTGAGGCGGCTCAGCGCGTGGGCGGTGTGCATCGTGATACAGCGGGCTCCGTGCCTTTACGACGGCCCGACTTTGCGGGAAAAGCGAGTCCAGGCAAAGCGAGCGAATGGGGGCGCCGAGATGACCGACCGATCGCGGACAGCGATCCAGGACCTGGACGCGGACACGCGCCAGGTGCCGAGCTACGACCAGATGAAGCCCTCGTCGTCGCGGCTCCCGACGCTCACCATCCTCTATCACCCGCGCCTCGAGCGCGTCGGCGAGCGCGTGCAGCTCGAGGAGCTCGCGCGCCCCGGCGCGCGGATCGCGGTGTCGCGCCTCGAGCCGGGCTTCGCGCCGCCGTTCCAGGCGAGCGCCGCGCTGCCCCTCGCGACGAGCTTCCTGAGCCGGCGCCCGACCTGGCTCACGGCCGACTATGGCGGCTCGTTCACCATCGACGTGCAGGACTCCGGCGCGACGGTCTTCGTGGACGGCTTCCCCATCGCGGGCTCCTTCACGATCCCGGCGCCGTCGGTCCAGAAGGGCGCCGTCATCGAGCTCGGCGGGCAGGTGATCCTCCTCCTGCACCTCGCCACGGATCGCGCCGAGCCGACGGAGCGGCACGGGCTCGTCGGCGAGAGCGAGGGGATCCAGGAGGTGAGGGCGGCCATCGGGCGCGTCGCGCGCTCGGGCGGCGGTCCGGCGCTCGTGCGCGGCGAGACGGGCACCGGCAAGGAGCTCGTGGCGGCCGCGGTCCACGCGGCGAGCGACCGCGCGCACAAGCCCTACCTCACGGTCAACATGGCGGCGATCCCCGCGTCGCTCGCGGCGTCCGAGCTCTTCGGGCACGTGAAGGGCGCGTTCTCGGGGGCCGCGCAGTCGAGCCACGGCTTCTTCGGGCGGGCCGACCAGGGCACGCTCTTCATGGACGAGGTCGGCGACACCCCGCCCGAGGTGCAGGCGGCGCTGCTGCGCGTGCTCGAGACGGGCGAGGTGCAGCAGATCGGCGCGGAGCGACCGCGGAAGGTCGACGTGCGGCTCATCGCCGCGACCGACGCGGAGCTCGAGAAGGAGGTCGAGGCGGGGCGCTTCCGCGGGCCGCTCTTCTACCGGCTCGCGAACCAGGAGATCCGCCTCCCGCCGCTGCGCGACCGCCGCGACGACGTCGGGCGGCTGCTCATGCACTTCCTGCGCGCGGAGTTCGCGGCGCGCGGCAACGAGTCGGCCTTCCTCGACCAGGGCCCTGACGGCGCGAGCTGGCTCCCGGCGCCGGTCGCGGCGCGGCTCGTGCGCTACCAGTGGCCCGGGAACGTGCGGCAGCTGCGGAACGTCGCGCGCTACCTCGCGGGGCTCGAGCACAGCGAGGGCGGCGTGCGGGTCGAGGATCCGCAGCTCGAGCGGCTCCTCCCGATGTCGAAGTCCGACCACCCGACGATCGAGGACGCCGACCTCGGCCTCCGCGCGCAGCTCGCCGCGATCGAGGCCGCGCGGGCGCTCGCGGCGGCGGGCGGTGGCGCGGCGGGCGCGGCGGGCGCTTCGGCGTCGTCCGAGGACAAGAAGCCGTCGGAGCTCACCCCGGACGAGGTCGAGCAGGCGCTCGTCGCGAACGACTACAAGCTCGGTCCGGCGGCGGTGGCGCTCGGGATCTCGCGACCCGCGCTGAACGAGCTCGTCGACTCGCACCCGACGCTCGTCCGCGCGAACAACCTCGGGAAGGACGAGATCCAGGCCGCGCTCGACGCCGCGGGCGGCGACCTCGACCAGGCGTGGCGCGCGCTCAAGGTCTCGAAGCGCGGGCTCAAGCTCCGGATGTCGTCGCTCGACATGCTCGCCGCGGGCGCCGGCTCCGACGACTGAGCCGCTCTTCGCAGGTGCACAATGAAAACGGCGCTCGCTCCCGGAAATCGGGAGGAGCGCCGTTGTGCAGTGCAGCAATTCCAGGCCGGCGCGCGGCCAGCCCGCGCCGCGTCAGCCCTCCTGGATGGTCACGTGGACCATCTGGATCGGGCTCTTCGGGCGGTCGCCGGGGTCGGTCGCGGTGGTCCCGATCTTGTTCACCACGTCCATGCCGTGGACGATCTTGCCGAACACGGGGTGCTTCGACGGGCCCGGGGTGAACCAGTCGAGGTAGGCGTTGTGCACCGTGTTGATGAAGAACTGCGCGCCGCCGCTGTTCGGGCGGCCCGTGTTCGCCATCGAGAGCGTGCCCGGCTCGTTCGAGAGGTGCACGCCCCGCGGGTGCTCGTCCTGCACGTTGCCGAGCGGCGAGTTGCCCATCCCGGCGCGGCGGTCGTTCGGATCGCGCGAGAACTCGCAGCCGAACTGGATCATGAAGTTCTTGATGACCCGGTGGAAGTGCAGGCCGTCGTAGAAGCCGGACTTCGCGAGCTCGAGGAAGTTCTTCGCGGTGATCGGCATCTTGTCGAGGAAGATCTCGGCCGAGAAGCTGCCGACGTTGGTCTCGAAGTGGGCGATCGGGTTCGACACGGGCTCACGCCTCCGTTGGGTGGATCTTGCCGGTGTCCTCTACCCCGTCACGTCTCCGATGGTCAATTCCCACGGGCCGAGGCGGGTCGGCGTCCCGAGCCCCTCCGCGAGGGTCGCGAGGAAGCGCGGCCGCGGCCAGTGCTCGGCACCGAACGTGCCGAGGTGCTCCGTCTCGGCCTGGCAGTCGACGAGCGTGAAGCCCCACGCGTCGAGCTGCCGCACGAGCGTCACGAAGGCGACCTTGCTCGCGTCGCTCGCCCTCGCGAACATCGACTCCCCGAAGAAGATGCTCCCGAGCGAGAGGCCGTAGACGCCGCCCACGAGCTCGTCGCCGCGCCACGCCTCGGCCGAGTGCGCGACGCCGAGGGCGTGGAGCTCCCGCATGGCGCGCGCGTAGCGCGGGCGGATCCACGTGCCGAGCTGCCCCGGGCGGTGCGCGTGGGCGCACCCCGCGAGGACCTCGTCGAACGCGGTGTCGAGGCGCACGGTATAGTCGCCGCGCCGGATGATCTTCGCGAGGCTCCGCCGCACGTGGATCGCCTTCGGCTCGAGCACGAAGCGGGGGTCCGGGGAGTACCAGAGCGGCTGGCCGCGGTACTCGTCCCACGGGAAGATGCCGGAGGCGTAGGCGCTGAGCATGCGCTCGGCGCTCATGTCCCCCCCGATGGCGAGGAGCCCGCTGGGATCGGCGGCCTCGGGCGGTGGGAACGCGTTCTGTCGGGGGTCGATGAGATACGCCACGCGCGGATGATAGCGCGCCGCGCGGCTCGTCTCCACGACGAGCCGCAGGGCGGGCGCGCTCAGCGGCCGGCGACGCGCTCCGGGGCGGCGTGACCGACGACCACGAAGGTCGGCAGGGTGATGCCCTCGACCGCCGGGGCCTCGACCACGATGACGTCGTCCTCGAAGGTGACCGCCTCGGCGAGGACCTCGGAGCCGGCGGTGAAGTGGAGCTCGGGCATCTCGAAGACCTCGGCCTCCACGACCTGACCGACGACGTAGGTCGTGTCGAGCGTGATGACCTCGACCGCCGGCTCGGCCGCGATCGCTCGGGCCTCGGTCGGCGCGACGACGGCGCTCCGGCCGGGGAGGGCGGCGGCGGCGAGGACGGTGAGCGAGAGGCTGAGCGTGGCGATGAGCTTGTTCATGTCGAAGTCTCCGCTGTGGTGGACGCCCGGGCTCCAGAGCAAGCCGTGTGCCAGCGCGTAAGTGTTTGAAATCACGTGGTCACGCCGCGGCGCGACGTGACGCGACGGTAGGTCGCGGCCGCCCCGACGGTAGCGACCGTCGGGACCGACGGTCGGCGAGGTCGGTGACAGCGGTGTCACGGAAACCTGGCGCGACGGTGACGGCTCCGATAACGTCCGTCGCTGCGATGACGCATGGATTCGTTTCACGCCGGACGCGCGCGGGTGGCGTCGAGGTGCACTGGATCGAGGCTGGGCGCGGGCGGCCGCTCGTGCTCCTGCACGGGCTCGCCGACTCGCATCGCACCTGGTCACGTTCGGTCACGGCGCTCGCGCGGCACCGCCGCGTGCTCGCGATCGACCTGCCCGGCCACGGGCTCTCGGAGCGGCCGGACGCGAGCTACGATCTCGGCTGGCACGCGCGCGTCGTGGGTCAGTGGTGCGACTACCTCGGCCTCGACGAGTTCGACGTGGCGGGGCACTCCTACGGCGGCGGCGTCGCGCAGTTCATGTTGTTGTCGCACGGCCACCGCATGCGCCGCGTCGCGCTCGTCGCGCCGGGCGGGCTCGGGCGCGGGGTGCACCCGGCGCTCAGGCTCCTCGCGCTCCCGCTCGGGACGCGCTTCATGCAGCCCTTCATGAAGCTCGGGACGGGCCTCGGCGTGCGCGTCGTGGCCGGTCGCGGCATGGGGCACTCGGAGCGCGCGTGGCTCGCGGCGGCGAACGGCGCGCCCGGGAGCGCCCGCGCCTTCGTGCGGACGACGCGCGGCGTCGTGGGCCTCGGCGGGCAGCGGGTCCACTTCCTCGATCACGCGAAGCGCATCGACGCGCTGCCGCCGGTGCGGCTCTTCTGGGGGGACAAGGACCCGGTCGTGCCGTGGCGCCACGGCGTGCAGGCGCTCGACTTCCTGCAGGGCGTGCGGCTCGTGCGCTTCGCGGGCTGCGGCCACTTCCCGCACGCGGAGGCGCCCGACCTCTTCGCGCGAGAGCTCCTCGCGTTCCTCGACGACCCCTACGCCCAGCGGGCGACGCTCCGGGGGAAGGAGAAGGGGACGGCGCCGAGGCGGCCCCCGACGATCGAGACGATCGCGGTGCGGCACCGGCGGCGTGACGGCGCGTGACGCCGCGAGGCGGGGCGTGACCGCGTGAGCGGCGCGCCGACGCGTCGCGAGGGAGAAAAAAAGCAACGCCGACTGACCACCATCAGCCGGCGTTGGGAGGATCCGATCCGCGGGCGGATCGGAACGCGAATCCTGGGGGCGAGCTCAGCTGCGCGGGATGGCGACCTCGATGAGCATCGGGTCGAGCTCGACGAGGCCGGGGGCGGCGCCGTCGATCCAGCACTCGCCGGTCTCGCGGTCGATCTCGAAGAAGCCGATGTGGAGCCGCACCGGCGGGGCCATGTCGATCACCATCGCCTCCTCGCGGAGCTCGGCGGGGACCTCGTCGAGCGGGAACGGGCCGATGACGACGATGCTTCCCTCGGGCAGCGCCTGCGGGGCGGCGTGGGCGGCGCCGAGGAGGGCGAAGGTGGCGACGAGGAGGGTCGTGGTGGCGAGGATGAAGCGGCGCATCGTGGTCTCCGGGGTCGGTGTCCGTGTCCGTGTGGTGCCGAAGACATGAGCAAGGCCCGTGCCACCGCTCGGTCACACCCCGGGACCACGTGAGATCGACGACTTGCGCGATCCGGCCCCGGACACCCCGCCCGGACACAGCGCCCCGAACGGTAAGACCTACCGTCGCTACGGTAGCGCGACCGTCACGGGCGGCCGGCGCTCGCCGGTCTGCACCCGCCAGAGCGCCGCGTAGACGCCGTCGCGCGCGACGAGCTCGTCGTGCGTGCCGCTCTCCTCGACGCCCCCGTGGCCGAGGACGTAGATGCGGTGGGCGTTCCGGACGGTCGACAGGCGATGCGCGATGACGATCGTGGATCGATCGACCGCGACCCGCTCGAGGCTCCGCTGGATGGCCGCCTCCGTCTCGTTGTCGACCGACGACGTCGCCTCGTCGAGCACGAGCACGGGCGGGTCCTTCAAGACCGCGCGCGCGAGCGAGATCCGCTGGCGCTGCCCGCCCGAGAGGCGCTGCCCCCACTCGCCGACGATCGTGTCGTAGCCCTCGGGGAGCGCCATGATGAAGTCGTGCGCCTCGGCCGCGCGCGCGGCGGCCTCGACGGCCTCGCGCGGGGCGTCGAACGTGCCGTAGGCGATGTTCTCGGCGACCGTCCCGTGGAAGAGGTAGACGTCCTGCGACACGAAGCCGATGGCTCGCCGTAAGTCCTCGAGGCGGAGGCTGTCGATGGGCGTCCCGTCGAGGAGGATCCGCCCGCCATCGGGGTCGTACATGCGGAGCAGGAGCTTCACGAGCGTCGACTTCCCGGCGCCCGTCGGCCCCACGAACGCGACGGTCTCGCCCGCGGCGATCGCGACGTTCAGCCCGTCGAAGACCGGCGGGCGCCCCGCGTACGCGAAGCGCACGTCCTCGAAGCGGATGGCCCCCTCGACGACGTCGGCGGAGACGGCCACGTCGCCCGATCGGATGGTCACCGGCGTGTCGAGGAGGTTCATGATGCGGCGCGTCGACGCCATCGCGCGCTGGTAGAGATCGAAGGTCTGCCCGAGCTGCGTCAGCGGCCACAGGAGGCGCTGCGTGAGGAACACGAGCACGCTGTAGCTCGCGACCTCGAGGGAGCCGTCGACCACGAAGAAGCCGCCGAGCACGAGCGTCGCCGTGAAGCCGACGACGATGATCATGCGGATGAGCGGCGAGAACGCCGACGACAGCCTGATCGCCTTGTGGTTCGCCTGGCTGTAGCGCTCCGAGAGCTTGCGGATGCGCTCGAGCTCGAAGCGCTCGGCCGTGTAGCTCTTGATCGTCGGGATCCCGGCGAGGTTCGACGCGAGCTGGCTCGAGACGATCCCGTTCTCCTCGCGCACCTTGGCGTAGCGCGGGGCGATCCGCTTCTGGAACGCGATCGACCCCCAGAGCACGAACGGGATCGGGATCATCGCGAGCCACGCCACCTCGGGGGCGATCGCGAAGAACGCGACCGCGATGACGAGCGTGGAGGTGAAGGTCTGGAGGAGCTGGTCGGCGCCGACGTCGAGGAAGCGCTCGAGCTGGTTCACGTCGTCGTTGACGATGGCGAGGAGGCCGCCCGTCCGCGAGCGCTCGAAGAACGCGAGCTGCAGGTGCTGCAGGTGGTCGTAGGCGTCGAGGCGGAGCTCGTGCTGCGCGGTCTGCGCGAGGGTCCGCCAGAGCCACTTCGCGAAGTACTCGAACGCGCTCTCGAGGATCCAGATGACGAGCGTGATGATCCCGAGGACGCCGAGCTGCCAGCGCACGTCGGTCACGCCGAGCGCGGCGAGGGCGGAGTCCTCGCGCCGCACCACGATGTCGACCGCGGCGCCGATGAGCGCGGGCGGCGCGAGGTCGAAGACCTTGTTCAAGATGGAGCACGTGACGGCGAGCCACACGTGGCGCCGGTGGGGGCGTGCGTAGCGGAGGAGGCGGCGGAGCGGCGGGACGGCGTCCGAGGGCGGCGGCGACACCGCGCTCGACGTGTCGGAGGGGGCGGGAGCTTCCATCCCGGGACCGTAGCGCGCGCCCGGCGAGCGCGAAACGAAAAGCGGCACCCCGAAGGGTGCCGCCTGGAGGCCCATCATCCGGCGCCGGGAGGGCGCGGGAGGGGTGCCGTGGCGCGCGTCGCTAGCGGACGGCGACCCGGGCGCGGCTCATGACCACGGTGAACGCGGCCATCGCGAAGACGCCGGCGATGAAGGTCGGGCCAGCCATCGCGGTCGCGGACAGGGCCGCGCCGACGAGCGCCGCGCCACCCTCGCCGCGGATGAGGCCGACGGCCGTCGTCGCGAAGGCGACGATGGCGAGCGCGGTCACACCGGCGGGGACGAGGCAGAGCGCCATCACGATGGCGAGGGCGCCGAAGGCGGCGGCGAGGACACTGAAGAAGCGGGAGTGGTTCGTCTGCGTCATGGTCGGGACCTCCAAAAGTCTCGGGCCTGCCTATGAGCAAGGCCTGTGCCAGCGCGTCCGCTCCTTTTATTCCAACAACTTGCGCGGGGTGGTGCGAGGTAGACTACGCGATCCGGCGGCTCGCAGGTGCGTGCCGCCTTTCGCACCCCCCCGCATGACCGCGCGGTCAGGGTTCGGAGGCTTTATCTTCCAACGACCCCGGTCCGCGGGTAGTCTCCGGGCTCCGGAGGTCAACCCAGGGAGCCCCACCATGGACCCACGCACGGCGGTCGCCGCACTCGGCTGCCTCATCGCCCTCCTCGCCGCGGCCTGCACCGGCGACACGTCGACCGGCGCGCTCACGCCCGACACCGGGATCGTCGGCGCCGACGTGACCGAGGTCGACGCCACGTCGGCCCCCCTCGTCTGCGGCGAGGACCAGTGCCAGATCGGCGGCCGCTGCGTCGACAACGGCGCCGAGAACCCGCTGAACCCGTGCGAGGGCTGCCGGGTCATCATCGCGACGCGCTCCTGGAGCCCGCGCGACGCCGCCTGCGACGACGACGACCCGTGCACCGTCGACGACGCGTGCGAGGCGGGCGTCTGCCGCGGCGCCGCGAAGCCCTGCGACGATCACGATCGCTGCACGGCGGACGGCTGCGACGTCGACACCGGCGAGTGCACCCACGAGCCCGCGCCCGAGCTCTGCGGGAAGGATCCCTGCGAGCAGGTCGCGGCCGGCGCCTGCGACGACGGCAACACCTGCACGATGGACGCCTGCGAGCCCTGGGTCGGCTGCGTCCACACCCCGGTCGGCGGCGCCTGCGACGACGGCGACGCGTGCACCGAGGGCGATCAGTGCGTCGCCGGCCTCTGCGTCGGCGTCGCGCGCTCCTGCGACGACGGCGACATCTGCACGATCGACGCCTGCCACCCCGACGGGGGCTGCCTCCACACCTCGATCGCCGAGCTCTGCCGCGACGACAACCCCTGCACCGACGAGGCCTGCGACCCCGAGCGCGGCTGCGTCTACCCCTTCAACACCGCGCCCTGCGACGACCAGAACGCCTGCACCGAGAACGACACGTGCGACGCCGGCGCCTGCCGCGGCGCGCCCGTCCCGCTCGACGACGGCAACGTCTGCACGGACGACCTCTGCGACCCCGAGGTCGGCGTGACCCACGTCCCGAACGCCATCGCGTGCGACGACGGCGACGCCTGCACGGTCGGGGACATCTGCCGGAACCGCGTGTGCGTCCCGGGCGCGACGCCGCTCGCCTGCGACGACGGCAACCTCTGCACGACCGACTCCTGCGACCACGACACCGGCTGCGTGAACGCGAACAACCAGGTCGCCTGCGACGACGGCAGCGCCTGCACCGCCTTCGACCGCTGCGAGCAGGGGGCGTGTCAGGGGCAGACGGTCGACTGCGACGACCACAACGCCTGCACGCTCGACAGCTGCAACCCGGCCCTCGGCTGCCGCCACGACCTCGTCGTGAGCAACACCTGCCGCCCGACCATCACGGTCACGTCGCCGGTGCGCGGGGCGACGATCCAGGGCGCGTCGGCGTCGTCGACGGTCACCGTGTCGGGGACCGTGGTGAGCGGCGCGGGCTCCATCACGTCGCTCAAGGTCAACGGCGTGACGACCTCGGTGAACAGCGCGACGGGCGCGTTCTCCCGGTCCATCACGCCGACGGAGGGCGGCAACACCCTCATCATCGAGGCGACCGACGCCCTCGGCACCCAGCGCCGGCACGTCTCCTCGTTCCTCTGGTCGACCGGCTACCACAAGCCGACGACGCCGCGGAACGGCATCGTCGCCGAGGGGGTGGGCGTCTGGCTCGGGAAGAACGCCATCGACGACAACTCGCGCTCGCTCCCGCCGAACGACCTCGGCACGATCTTCGAGCTCGTGCTCAAGAGCTTCGACATCTCCGGCCTCATCCCGAGCCCGGCGGCCCACAACGCCGACGCGGGCGGGCTCGTCGGCAAATACGACGTCTACCTCACGAACTTCACCTACACGCCGCCGACCGTCGCGCTGAAGCCCATCAGCGGCGGCCTCAACATGCGCGCGACCATCCGCAACGGGCGCATGAACGTCCGCGCCGTGAAGACCTGCTCGGCGGGCTTCTTCGACTGCTGGGGCCCGTCGCCGGTCACGGGCTACATCACGTTCTCGAGCATCGTCATCGACCTCGACGTGTCGATCTCGGCGAGCTCCGGGCACGACGTCGTCGTCGGCGTCCCGCGCGCGGTGGTCACGATCAACGGCGTCGACACGCACATCGACGGCGTCCTCGGGCCGCTCCTCGACTTCGTGCTCGGCTTCTTCATCGACGACCTCGTCGACAACATCGAGGACGCCTTCGCCTCGCAGATCAAGCCCGTCCTCCAGCCGCTCGTGCGCGACGCGCTGCGGGCGCTCGCGTTCACGACGAGCTTCGACGTCCCGAAGGTGCAGGGGGGCGGCAACATCGGCGTGGACGTCATCACCGACTTCCAGGCCATCACCTTCAACACGAGCGGCGGGCGCTTCGTGCTGCGCGCCGGCGGCTACCACAACCCGCAGGTGACGCCGTACTCGAACCTCGGGATCCCCGACCGGAGGGCGTGCGGCAGCGGCACGCAGACGCTCGCGAACCCCGGCGTGCGCGACCTCGAGCTCGTGCTCGCGGACGACACGCTGAACCAGCTCCTCTACGCGGCCTGGCGCGGCGGGCTCCTCGAGTTCCCGGTGCCCGCCTCCTGGCTCCAGGGGGCGAGCCTCCCGCCCGGCATCACGAACTTGACGATGACGGTGTCGGGGATGCTCGCCCCGACCGCGAGCGACTGCGGCGGCGGCGGCCTCAAGGCGCACATTGGCGACATCAAGGTCGTGGCCGACATGAGGGTCAACAACCAGCCGCTGACCGCGATCATCTGGGCGTCGATCGTCGCGAACGTGCAGCTCTCGCAGGCGGGCGGCGAGATCACCGCGAAGATCACGAGCATCTCGAGCGCCGAGACCCAGGTCGACGTCGTCCAGGAGGGGCTCATCGCCGCCGAGGGCGCCTTGCAGGACATCATCGAGGAGCAGGTCATCGGCGGCCTCCTCACGAGCCTCGCGGGCACGGAGCTCGGCAGCATCCCGCTCCCCGACATCGACCTCTCCGGGGCGTTGCCGTCGCTGCCGGCGGGGACCGGCATCAGCATCGTGCCGCAGACGCTCTATCGGAGCGGCGGCAACACCGTCGTCGGCGGGAGGCTCGGCCAGTGAAGGCGTGGATTCTCATCGGCGTGACGGGGGCCGCGCTCGCGGCGCTCGGCGCGGGCTGCGGCGAGGGTGACAGCGGCATCGAGCGCGTGCGCGACGGGGTCGTCGGCCAGGACGTCGCCGAGGGCGTCGACACGCTCCCGGCGCCCTCGTGCGCGGGCGACGGCGAGTGCGACGACGGGCTCGCCTGCACGGTGGACCGCTGCGATCTCGCGGCGGCGTCGCCGCACTGCGTCTGGACGCTCGCTGCCGACGCGTGCCTCGTGTCCGACCGCTGCTACGCGAGCGGCGAGGCGTCCACGCGGACGGCCTGCCTCGCGTGCGACCCGACGCGCGATCGCTTCGCGCTCTCCGCGGTCACCGACGGCGCGGCCTGCGACGACGGCGACAAGTGCGTGCAGAACGCCACGTGCGTGGCCGGGGCGTGCCGCGGCGAGGCCGTCACCTGCGGCGACCTCGACGGGCCCTGCGCGGTCGCCTTCTGTGACCCGGCGATCGGCTGCGGCTCGGACCCGCTCGACGGGATCCCCTGCGACGACCTCGACCCGTGCACCGCGGTCGACGCCTGCGTCGAGGGGGTGTGCGTCGGCGCGGGGGAGACGTGCGACGACGGCGACCCCTGCACCGACGACGCCTGCGACACCGCCGGCTGCCACCACACGCCGCACGTCGGCGCCTGCGACGACGGGAACCCGTGCACGGTCGGCGAGACGTGCCAGGCCGACGGCGTGTGCGGCGGGGGCGAGGCCGACGCCTGCGACGACGACAACGTCTGCACCATCGACCTCTGCGACGACGACGTCGGCTGCGTGCACCTCCCGACCGAGACCCCCTGCTGCGTCGGCTCGTCCTCGGTCTGCGACGACGGCAACCCCTGCACGCGCGACCTCTGCGACCCGCTGACGGCGGCCTGCAGCCACGAGCTCGCGGCGAACGAGCCGTGCGACGACCAGAACGCCTGCACCGTCGGCGACGCCTGTGTCGAGGGGCAGTGCCGGGGCGGCGTCCGGGACTGCGACGACGGGAACCCCTGCACGAACGACGCGTGCACGCCGGCGGTCGGCTGCGTGCACGACCCGGCGACGGGCGGCGGCTGCGACGACGGGCTCGCGTGCTCGACCGGGGACACCTGCCAGCAGGGGATCTGCCGCGGCGACACGTCGGAGTGCGCGTGCACGCCGACGCTCGCGGCCGACGGCGTGAAGTTCACGACGGTGCTCCTCGGCGACGGCGGGCACGTCGGCGAGGCGCTCGACGTGGACCTCGACGCGACGACGTGCGCGCCGAGCTCGTCGTGCGACGGCGGCTACGACAACACGCTCGGGCTCCTCGCGAGCTTCGCGAACGACCCGATCGCGGGCGCCGTCGAGGACGGCGGGCTCACGCTCGTCGCGACCTTCGACTCGGCGGCCGTGGGTGCTGTGAACGTGAGCATCTTCCAGGCCGGGCTCGCCGGGACGAACAGCGGCTGCGACATCCAGACGCAGACCTGCGACTGGCTCGTCGACCGGAGCTTCCTCGACCCGGCCACCTGCGAGCCGGTCGTGGCGCTCGCCGGGACGCGCACCGCCGGGAAGATCGTGGCGGGAGGCCCGGGAGCGGTGCTCCCCTTCGCGATCCCGCTGTCGGACACGGCGTCCTTGCAGCTCACCGTCGTGAACGTGCGGCTCGAGCTCACGGTGACGGTGACGGGCGGCCAGGTCTCGGCCGCGCAGGGCGTGCTCGGGGGTGCCGTGCCGAAGTCGCAGCTCCTCGACGCGGTCGCGGCGCTCCCGGACGGCTCGCTGCCGGCGCCGCTCACGAAGGAGACCGTGACGGGGCTCATCCAGGCGCTCGTCCAGAACGACATCGACTCGGACGGTGACGGCGTGATGGACGCCGCGAGCATCGGGATCAAGCTCGTCGCGCGCGACGCGAACGTGGTCGGCGCGCAGTAGGCGAGGGCGGCGGGCGCCCCGAGCCCGTCACCCCACGCGCTGCACCTCGAGGATCGGGTAGGACTTCTTCCCGTCGCTCCTCGTGAGGGTGCCGCCGGCGTAGGTGAAGCGCCCCTCGGGGGTGCCCACCTTGCCGAGGGGGTTGCGGCCCGGGTCGACGACGACGTAGGTGTCGCCGCCCTCGTGGGCCGTCACGAAGAGGGAGTGCCCGGTCGTCCGCACGTGGAGACGGTGGCCGGCGGCGAGCGGACCGTCGAGGAGCTCCTCGCGGCGCTCGTCCGTGAACGGCTCGCGGCCGACGCCGCCGCCGTTCCGCTGCTGGTCGCCGGTGGCGACCCCCATCGCGTAGACCGAGCGGAAGCAGGACTGCGTCCCCGGGATGAACGCGAGGTCGAGCGCGAGGAGGTCGCTCGGGACGGGGACCGCGCCCTTGTCCGCGGTCTTGGCGAAGCGGGGCTCTCCGGTCTCGAGCATGGCCGGGTCCGTCACGTAGGGGCGCGCCTTGCCGTCCGTGAACCAGTAGCTCCACGCGGCCTCGCGCTTCCCTGCGTAGTTGTTCCGGAAGACGATCTCCGTGTCGGTCTCCCGCTTCGCGAGGTGGAACTCCTTCAAGCCGCGGGCG
Organism: Deltaproteobacteria bacterium; assembly: GCA_020632715.1. Lineage (GTDB taxonomy): Bacteria > Myxococcota_A > UBA9042 > PHBI01 > PHBI01 > JACKFA01. The sequence goes on along the minus strand of JACKFA010000001.1, from coordinate 990,285 downwards.
CGCCCCTCGGCGTCGAAGAGGAAGGTCGCCTGGGAGCTGCCGCCCTCGTTGACGCGGTAGCGCTCGAGCACGCTGACGGCGTGGACGACCTCGTCGCGGGTCGTTATGACGGTGCGCAAGCAGCTGGAGCCGTTCACCGCCGGCCTCCTCACCGCCTGCCGTCGTCGTCGATGCTCGGCGCACCTACGGGTGCGCCTCCGCTCTCCTCCTTGGCAGACGGCGAGGATGCTCGACGGCGACCGGGCTACAGCCACGTGCGCACCGTCATGAGGCGGCCGCCGGCCGTGTACCAGGCGGCCTGGGAGTAGATCGGGCGCTCGCCCTGGCCCTCGCTCCCGGCGCTGTGGCTTCCGCCCGCCTGCGCGGTGGCGCCGCGGTCGGCGTCGCGCTCCGAGGAAGGCCTGCGCGAGGCCCAGCGCGCGTAGGCCGAGGCGACGTCGTGGGCCAGCGGGGCGCGGAGCACGGCGGCCGGGACGAGATCCGCGAGCGTGCGCAGCACGGCGTCGCCGCCGTCCTTGGCCGCGGCGCGGGCGCGCTCTCGCCACGAGTCGCCGAGGGCGTGTTCGAGGCGCTCGAAGGTCGCTCCGACGGCGGCCGCGGTCAGCGTGACGCCAGCGATGGTGAGCGACGCGGCGGCCGCGTCACCGGTGGGGGACAGGCGCTGGACCTGGGCGTGGTAGCCGTCGCCTCCCCTGGGGGGACGGCGGCGCGCGGCGGCGTGCTGACCATCGGTCCGCGCGCTGGCGAGCGGCTCGGCGGCGCTCGTGCGATCGAAGCTCATGGTAGCTCCGGGCGGGGTGACGCGACCCGCGTCGGCGGGCCGGCGGCCGGCCTCGCGCGGTCGAGAGCACGCTAGCGCCCCGGCGTGGCGGCGCCCACGGAGCTTATTTCAGCGCGACCTCAGGCGTTTTCTCCCGCGGCCCGCCGCGGGGGGCAGAGGTTGTGAAGAAATACCCGGACCGAGCCGGCGCGCCGAGCCGCGGGCCGCCCAAGGAGCAGCCCCGCGGGAATACCTCGTGGTATTTCAAGGGGCTGCGACGAAGGCCGGCGAAGCGTATCGGCGATGCCAGCGACGGGAGGGGATCTCTTCACAGCCTCTCACGCGACCGACGAGCGGAAGTGCCTGGAACCACAAGAGCAAGCCGGGCGACGGGAGAATTCGAAAACACCTTCTCAGCCGAGGCCGACGGGCTCGCTGCCGCCGCCGTTCTTGAAGGCGACGTCGAGCAGGACCTGCGCGAGGAGCTCCTCGAGCATCGCGAGGCGCTTCGCCACGGAGAGCTGCTCGAGCAGCTCCCGGCGGACCGCGAAGCTCTCGACGAAGAGGGCGGCGGCGATGTCGGTGAGGGCCGCGGGGTCGCTCGAGGCCGCGAAGAGCGGGGCGAGCTGCTGGCGGACCCCCTGGACGCGGCTCGCGAGCTGGATGAGCGTGCCGCGGAGGCGATCGAGCGCGGCGGGCTCGACGTGACGGGGATCGCTCTCGAGGCGCTTCGCGTGGACCTCGCGGAAGGAGGCCGTCGGCGGGTGCTCGGCGAGGATCTCGACGCGGCAGAGGCCGCGGAGCGCGATGTTCCATCGCCCATCAGGGAGGCGCTGCTCGGCGACGATCCGCCCGAGGCCCATGACCTCGAAGACCGGCGGGCGGTCGAGGTAGGCGTCCTCGTAGCCGGGCTTCAGGGCGGCGAGGGCGAGCAGGCGGTCGCCGGTCACGCAGTGCTCCGCGAGCTCGCGGTAGCGGGGCTCGAAGAGGTGGAGCGGGAGGGTCACGCCGGGGAAGAGGACCGTGCGCGGCAGCGGGAACATCGGGAGACGCTCGAGCTGCGCGGGGCGGACGACGTCGAGGGGGTTCTCCTGAGGCATGGCGGGATGATAGCGGAGGCCGCCCGGCGTGGCGACGCCTGATCACAGCGGGAGAGCGCGATGCGCGCGCGGGGCGCGCCGGCGTCGGCCTCGCGAGTCTACGAGATTCTTTGACGATCCGGCGATCCGGGGATCTAACGGTGGGAGCCAACTCGACCACCGGAGGCCCGATGAAGCCCTTCTGGCAGAGCTATGGACGGCAGATCCTCGCGGCGTGGGGCGTCTGCCTCCTCGCCATCCTCATGATCGTCGCGACGGCCGCGATGATCGAGCAGATCGGCCCAGGCAGCGTCTCGGTCGTCATCCTGAGCGCGTGGATCGCGCTGACGGCGGGGGCGCTCCCCCTCTGGTGGCGACGCCAGTGGTCGCGGCTCCGGCGCGCGGCCTGACGCCGTAGTGGCGGGCGCCGAGGATTCAGGCGAGCAGCGTGTTTCGTTCGGTCGATGAAATGTAACGGGACCCTGGCGTTCAGTATCCTGGGCGTGACGAAGCTGTAGCGCTGCTCCGCGCCAATGGCCGCGTTCACGGGGGCGCCCGCGGTCGCGAACATTTTTGCGTCGCTACAATTCTATCGACATCCGCTCTTGCGAGCGGCTCGTCGGTGTGCGAACGTGTTCATGCGAGTGCTTGCTCGCGTCCTACAAAAATTCCCAACAGAATTCACGGCGGCGCTTCTGCGTGCGTCGTGTGGCCCATCGAAAGCCCGTTGCCGGGACCGATGGACTTCGCTCTGCGCGTGCGGGCCGCAGCAGCGAATCCGGAGGTGTCTTCGTGACGCGGGCCTCGCTCGTCGAGGTGCGCGCCGGTAGCGGGTGATGGGCACATCATGCCAGCTCTCGCTGGCTTCAAATGCCCATCGAGAGCGTCGTGTTGTGCGGGCTCATGACGCTGTCGACGGGAATCGGGCCCCGACTCACTCGCTTCGGCGAGGTGAGCTCGGGGCCCAATGCTTTTCACCCATGCGCGTCATGGAACGCGCGGTCGCTCGACGGCGCCGCGCGTGGGCGGTCACGCGTCCGGGGCCGGGCTGAGAGCGAGCGTGTGCACCGTCGCCGCCGCGATCGCCGCCTCGCTCCACGGGAGCGGGTGCGTCTCTCCGCGCTCCCAGAGCGGCACGTGATCGGCGTAGTGCGCCGACCACGGGTTCCCCGACTGCCCGCCGAGGAGCACGACGCGCGCCTCGTCCCAGGCGCCCACGTCGAACACCGCGCGCAGCGTCGGCACCCCGATCGGGTTCCCGCTCGGGTTCCGGAGGTCCACCGCCGCCTGCGACACCGTCGTCGCGTCGCCCCCCGTCCGGATCCGCTTCACGTTGAAGACGCGATCGAGCGGGCGCTGATCGCCGAACGGGTGCATCAGCTCGAGCGGGCGCACGTCCGCCCACGCCCACCGCGCCTCCTTCTTCCCGCGCCGCTTCCGCAGCGCCCGCACCGCGTCCGCGAGCGCGAGCCCGACCACCTCGGGCCACGGCTCCGGGAGGTACCCCGGCGGCTGGGTCCGCAGGAGCCGCACGAGCTGGCTCGTCCGCCGCGCGAAGAGGAGGTTGTGCGGCAGGAGCTTCGAGTCCCCCATGCCGAGAGCCCGCTCGGCCGCCTCCGGCGCGAGCCCGCGCACCACGCGCCCGATCGCCGCCGCGACGAAGTGGGCGTAGACGCTCGCGCCGATCGAGTCCGCCGCGACCTCGCCGTCCCACGCCTCGAGGAGGACCGCGGCGCGCTCGGCGTCCGCGTCGGGTCGGGGCGCCGCGAGCACGATCGCGCGCAGCTCGCGCCACGGGAGCGACGTCACCGCCGTCTGGAGCGCGATCGTCGCCGGCAGATCCCAGTCGTCGCGCGCCGCCAGCGCCAGGCCTATCGCCGTCGCGCGGTAGCCGTCGAGCCAGTCGTCGCCGAGCCAGGGCCCCTCCGCCCCCGCGCGCGGCGCGTTGTTGGCCGTCACGACGTAGCCCGCCGCCGGGTTCAGCTCGCGCGGCAGCGCCTCGTGCGGCACGAGCCCGTCCCAGCCGACGCGCGGATCCCAGCCCGGGAGCGGCAGGACCGCCGCCCCCGAGCGCCGGATCGGCACCTCGCCCGCGACGAGCCAGCCGATGTCGCCGGCCGTCGTCGCGTACACGACGCCCGTGTTCGTGGTGGAGGCCTGCTCGAAGAGCGCGTGGAAGTCCGCCGGCGTCTTCGCCTCGTGGATCTTCAGGAGCCCGCGGTACGGCCGCCCCGAGAGGTAGGTCGCCGAGAGCGAGAGCGCGGGCCCGGGGCCCCCGAGGCTCGGTGACACGATGGGGCCGCGCGGGGTGACGAGCACGGTCTCGACGTGCTCCTTCTGCCCCTTCACCCCGATGATCTCGCGCAGCACCTCGCACGGGACGAAGCCGTCGCCGTCGCGCACGCTCGCGCCGTCGGGGCCGACCTCCTCGATGAACAGATCGGCGATGTCCATGTGCGCGGCCGTGACACCCCACGCGGCCGTCCCGTTGTGCCCGACGCCGACCGCCGCGATGCCGACGAACGTGGCGCCGGTGGCCGCCCACTCCGGCGTCCGCAGCGACGCGAGGTACCACTGCGTCGGCGCCGTCGGGATGAGGTGCGGGTCGCTCGCGAGGATCGGCCGCCCCGTCGCGCTCCTCCGCGGCGCGACCGCCCAGGCGTTCGAGCCGCCCGTGCCCGTGAGCTCCCGCAGGAGCTCGAGATCGGCCGCGAGCCGGTCGGCCACGACGCCCGCGGCGGTCCCGGGCGGCGAGGTCGCGTGGAGCCAGTCCGGCGTGCTGGGGTCGAGGGCGCGGACCACGTCCGGGCCGTGCTTCTCGAGCACCCGGAGGCGCGCGAGCTCGATGTCCCAGTTCGCCGCGAGCGCGAACGTCACGAGCCCGCACATCCCCTGCACGTCGGCGGCCGTCCACCGCGAGGGCTTCGTGCCGAGCAGCGTGAGGTCGTGCGCGACCTTCTTCCCGCCGCGCGCGATCCCGGCGTTCACCCCGTCGGCGTACGCCGCGAGCTGCGCCTTCACGTCCTCGTCGGCCGCCGCGAGCTGCGCCTCCGCGGCGCGCCTCACGCCGAGGCGGCGCGAGAGCTGGTCCATGGGGAGCCCGTCCCGGCCGGCCACCGCCGCGAGCCGCCCATGGAGGACGCGGTGGTAGATCTCGAGCTGCCCGGCGCGGTCCTGGCCGTGGCAGAAGCCGAGCGCCCACCACGCGTCATGCGTCGTCTGCGCGTCGATGTAGACGACGCCGAGCCGGTCGCGCCGGATCCGCGCCGGGGCCTCGAGCCCGGCCACGGCGAGCTCGCCGTCGAGGTGCGGGAGGCGCTTGCCGAGGAAGAGGCGGAGGAGGGACTTCAGGAGCGGCATGCGTTCGACCTCGGCGAGGGGGCGTCGGGGGCGCGGCTCAGGAGGTGGCGGCGGGGCGCGCGTAGTGGCGGTCCAGGACGCGGTTCGTGAAGGCGGCGCGCAGGTACCAGCCGCGCGGCTGCGTCGCGAGGAGCCAGCCGTCCTCGCCGACGGTGGCGCGCGCGTCGTGCGCGTCGGCGCCCTTCGGGCGGATCTGCAGCACGCGCCCGCGGTGCGCCGTGATCCGGTCGATGAAGCCCTGCCTGATGAGCGAGGCGAGCTCCTCCCAGTCGGCGCGGAGCGTGTCGCGCTCGGGGTCGTCGTCGCACGACCAGAGCGTCGCGCGCCCGACGCGGCGATCCGCGATGGGGCGGGCCGGATCGGCCTCGACGGGCACGAAGAGCACGCGCGCGAGCTTCCGGCGGACGTGCGACGTCTCCCAGACGAGCCCGTGGAGCGCGTCGACCGGCACCGCGCACACGTAGGTCGACTCGCGCGGGCGGCCGTCCTTGCCGATGGGGAGCGTCTTCAGCTCGACGCCGAGGTGCCAGAAGTCGGGGATGGGGCGCGAGCCGGCGCGGGCGCCGAGCGCCGTCTCGAGGGTCTGCCCGACGAAGCCCTTGTCGCGCCGGAGATCGCGCGGGACGCGCAGGTGCAGCGGGCGCGCGATGTCGCCGAGGGTCTTGCCGGCGAGCGCGCGGACGCGCGCGAGGAGCTCCTCCTCCGTGCGCGGCGGATCGGGCGGGCGGTGCTCGAGCACGGCGGCGCCGGGGGGCCCGTCCGCGCTCAGGCGCGGCGGAGCTTCTTCTCGGGCGGGGCGGGCTTCGTCTCGGGGCTCTCGACGAGGTCGTGGCCGGCCTCGTTCGCCCAGATCTTGAGCGCCTGCGCCCAGAGCGGCGGGTCGTCCTCGCAGCCCATCATCTTGCGGGCGAGCCCGGACACGCAGCGCGGGTCGCGGCAGACCACGGTCACCGCGCGCTTCGCCGGCTTCCGCGGCGGGTCGACGCCGATGAGGACCTTGTCGAAGCCCGCCGTGACGCTCCCGAAGAACGCGACGAAGTCGTCGCTGTCGGCGGGGTAGATCGTCTCGCAGATGGCGCACTTCACGGCTAGGAAGACCCCGGAGATGTCGAGGATGTCTTTGTCCTTCATCGGCCTTGGCTCACGCGTCGCGGGGCGGTCGGGCGGCGGGGTGGGGCCCCGCGTCACCGGCGTCGCGCCAGGTCCGGAGGCTCGGCGAGCATAGCGCTCGAGCCGGACATCGTCGAGGGTCCGGGGCGCCCCCCGCGCGCGGCCGCGCGGGGAGCGGGGAGAAAACGACAGCCGCGGAGTACATTCCTTCCGCCGCGGCTGTCCGCTGCCGGTCGATCGCGCGGGCTATAAGGGCCACTGCCCGCGCGAACCGGCCGTCAGCGTGACTGGAGGAACGCGAGCAGCGCGGCCCGCGTGCGGAGATCGGCGGTGCGGAACGCCTCGCGCGCCGGCTCCGCCTCGCCGCCGTGCCAGAGGATCGCCTCCGACACGGTGCGCGCGCGCCCGTCGTGGAGGTAGGTGGCGCCTGGCAGCACGGTCTGCGTGAGGCCGAGCCCCCAGAGCGGGGACGTCCGCCACTCGCGGCCGTCCGCCTCGCCGTCCGGGCGCCCGTCCGCGAGCCCCTCGCCCATGTCGTGGAGGAGGAGGTCCGTGTACGGGTGGAAGCGCTGCCCCGCGAGGGCGCCGATCTCGTGCGGGCCGGTCTCGAGGGTCGGCGTGTGGCAGCCGTCGCAGCCCATCTGCCGGAAGGCGCGCTCGCCGCGGGCGACGTCCGCGCCGCCGAGGTCGTGGGGCGCCGGCACCGCGAGGGTCTGCACGTAGAAGGTCGTGTCCGCGACGACGTCGTCGGCGAGCTCCCAGCTCCCGTCGTCGTCGGGGGCGTACTGCGAGCTCACGCCCATGTCGTTGAGGTAGGCGCCGGCGGTCTGCGCGGCGAGATCGGCCGTGTTCGCCTTCCAGCCGAAGCGGCCGACGGTCATGGCCCCGACGCGCGGGTTCCAGACGCGGTTCACGCGGCCGGAGATCCCGTCGCCGTCGGCGTCGTCCGGGTCGGCGGCCGCCTCGAGGGCGGCCTCGGGAACGGCCTCGAGGAGCCCGAGGCCGAAGACCGGCGACGGGATCCGCGGCGACGTGAGCACCTCGTCGCCGAGCGGCGAGCCGTCCGGCAGGCGGATGTCGAGCCGCGGCCGGCGCAGCGTGTACGGCGTGCCGTCGGCGTACTCGCCCGGCACCTCGTCCCAGGTGAGGGCGACCGACGCCTCGGGCGCCTGCCCGTAGACCGCGTGGTCCTGGATCTGCGTGCCGAGCCCGGGCACCGGCACCGGGCCGCCCGGGTAGGCGGGATCGCCCGCGCCCGGCGCGAGCGAGACGCGCACGAGCAGCGGCGAGAGCAGGGTGTCGCTGCCCGCGACCGCCATGCCGCGCCCGTCGCGCGGGTGGCAGCCGGTGCAGCTGAAGTGGTTGAAGCCGGGGCCGAGCCCGGCGTGGACGGGGGCGGGCGCGGTCACGAAGGCCGCCTCGAACGCCGCGTCGCCGTCGAGGTGGCGGCGCGCCTCCTCGTCCGAGAGGTTCGGCGCCGGCATCCGGAAGGCGTTCGAGCTGCGGTCGAAGATCGTGAGGTCGCCGCCGGCGAGGGCTACCGCGGCGAGGTCGTCCCCGCCGCCGCCCTCGTCGCACGCGGCCGCGCCGAGCGAGGCGACGAGCGCGCTCGCGACGGCGATGGCCCGCCCCGGGCTCACTTCTGCACGAGCGGCAGGAGCCGCGTGTCGAGCAGCGTCTGGAGCGAGCGGATCGCGGCCTGGGCGTTCTCGATCGCGGCCGCCGCGCCGTCGTCGAAGATGGCCGTCCCGAACGGCGCCGGGATGGCGGCGATGGCGGCGATGGACGCGTCGATCTGCGCCCGGATCTGCGTGTCGAGCGCCGCGTCCTCGCCCTGGACCCAGCCGGAGAGGCTCGCCCCCGTCCCGGCGCTGAAGGGCGTCGTGCCGAGGTACGCGTTCTTCACGCTGCGGATGTTGTCCTGGAAGTCCGCGAGGGAGTTGTTGCTGAAGCGGCTCTCCTCGAGCTGCGCGTCCTGGCCGTCGTAGGGGTCGGCGATCTTGCCGTTGGCGACCTCGTCGCAGATCCCCGACATGCCGGCGACGATCTCCTGCGCCGCGGCCGCGAGCGACGGGTAGGCCGCGCTCCCCGCGCCGGCCGTGACGAACACGTCGCGGTAGGGGCCCGCGCCCCCGATCCCGTCGGTCCACGCGTCGTGGAGGCGGGCCGTGATGTCCTCGAACTCGCCCGCGACCGCGCCGAGGTAGGCGAGGCTCCGGGCGTCGAGGTCGGCGACCACGCGGCCGCCGCCCGTCCCGAAGAGCAGGTACTCGAGCGTGTGGAAGCCCTTCTGGGTCGGCGGCAGGTTCTTCACGTACGCGCTGTCGATGGTGTCCGAGCTCGCGAGGACCGCGTCGAGGTCGGTCTTGTTGAGCGGCCACGTGTCGAGCGCCGGGTCGAAGCCCTCGGCGTCGACCGGCCCGAAGAGGAACGCCTCCGACTGCTCCCACGGCATCCGCGCCGCGACCCAGGCGTCCTGCGCCGCCCCGAGGCGCGCCTCGGTCGGATCGGCCGCGAGCGCGTCGACCGCGACCCGGAGGGTCGTCGCGCGCTCCGCGAGCGCGGCGTAGGTCGGGATGATGACGTGGTCGGCGAAGTCCGCGACGACCTGCGCGTCGTCGAAGCCCGAGGTGGTCGCCGCCTCGTTCGAGTCGCACGCGGTCGCGATCAGGGAGGCCGCGCCGAGGAGCGCGAGCGCAGGGAGCTTCGTCATGGGGTTCTCTCCGTTCTTGAAGGGGGTTCTCAATAGGTGAAGCCGACGCCGAGGCGCACGCCGTCCTCAGCGCGGAGGTCGGTGCCGTCCTCGAACGCGCCGACCTCGCGGTGCGTCCAGTCGAGCTTCGCGTAGACGAGGTCGCCGTAGGCCCAGCCCACGCCGACCGAAGAGACGGCGCGCGCGAAGCGCGGGTTGTCGAAGACCCCGTCGCGCACGTCGAACATGGTGTCGTAGTACTCGAGCCGCACGAAGGGCTCGAGGTGGTGCCCGGGGTCCATCCCGAGCGTCGGCGCGAGGTCGACGCCGAGCTCGAGCCAGGCGAAGAAGGCCTCGTCGGCGATGGGGGTGCGCGGGACGGCCAGGTTGTTCGAGAGGCGCGCGTTGCGGTCGCTGACGGCGCCGGCGTTGGCGAGGTGGCCCCAGAGGGCGACCGCGCGCGCGGTGAACGGCGGGAGGTCGACGGTGACGTGGCCGTCGACGAGGAGCACGTCGGCCGAGACGACGCCGCAGGGGGCGACCTCGGTGTCGCCGGGGTCGTCACAGTCCGGGAGGAGGTCGGCCTTGGGGCGGTTCCGCGTCGTGCCGCCGTAATAGGCGGACGCGCCGACGGTGAGGCCCGGGGTCGGCGTCCAGTCCGCGCGGAGGACGACCGCGAGGTCACTCGCGGAGACGAGCTCGAAGCGCTGCTGATGGCCGCCGGAGATCCAGGTGGCCGAGGAGAAGCCGGTGGAGTCGAGGCCGTTCACGACCTGGAGCGTCAGCAGCACGCTCTCGAGGCGGAGCGTGGCCTCGACGCCGAGCTCGTCCCAGACGCCCGGGATGACGATCTGCTCGGACTCGGGGCGGGCCGCGGCGAGGTACTCGGTCGGGCGGTAGAGCTCCGAGAGGAGGCCCACGCCGAGGTAGAAGCGCCCGAGGCGGAGGCGCAGCGGCCCGAAGGACTTCGCGAGGAAGAGCTCCTCGAGGACGACCTCGCCGCCGGCCTCGACCTCCTGCTCGTACTCGCCGAACTCGTCGTACTCGAGCTCGACCGCGGCGCCCGCGCCGTGGTGCTCGAGCTCGACCTCGGCCTCGAACTCGAGGCCGAAGGGCAGGGCGCCCTCGATCTCCATCGTGAAGCGCGTCGTGTCGAACACGAGGCGCGAGGCCTCGCGGGCGCCACCGGCGCGCGTCTGGTCGAGATCGTAGTCGTACCAGGCGAAGAGGAGCTGCCCGTAGCCGCGGACGGAGAGGTCCCACTCGGGGCGCGGGAGGCGGTTGCCCTCGGCGTCGTAGGTGGTCGGGAAGGCGTGGCGGCCGGTCGGGGCGTCCGCGCGGGCGGGGCCCGCGGCGAGCGCGAGGAGCGCCAGGGAGAGCGTGGAGAGGAGCGCGTTGCGGCGGAGCCGCGGCCGCGCGGTATCCCGTGGGAGGAGCGACGACATGCCAGCGTCTTATTGATAATGAATTTCACCTGCAAGGGAAAAGGTGGGCTCCCTGTGACCCGACCGCGGCGCCATCGACGTGAGGTCGGTCACGCAGGCGGCCGCGAGGGGACTTGTTGACTCTGTGAATCAATAGCTGCGCGTGGCGCGCGGGCGACCGCCGAGACGAGCCCGTCGATCGCGGTCGCGGCGGGGTCGTCGCGGCCCGCCGGCGGCCGCGCGACCGCGCCGCGCCGCGCGCCGGCGGCGTTGCAGGCGGCGACGGAACGTGGCACCACGAGCCGAACCCGCACGGAGGTCCGACCTCATGAAGCTGCTCATCGCTCGCACCGTCCTCGCCTCGTCGCTCGCCCTGCTCGTGGCGGGCTGCTGCCACGCTCCTCGCCGCGTCGTGGAGGCGCCGCCCCCGGCGGACGCCGATGGCGACGGCGTCGTCGACGCCGCCGACAACTGCCCCACCGTCCCCGGGCTCGCGGTCATGGCCGGCTGCCCGGACGCCGACGGCGACGGCGTGTCCGACGACATCGACAAGTGCCCCGACGTCGCGGGGACCGCCGACTTCGCGGGCTGCCCGCCGCCGCCGCCGCCGGACACCGACGGGGACGGGATCGTCGACGCCGACGACAAGTGCCCGAACGAGGCCGGCAAGGCGCGCACGGGCGGCTGCCCGGACCGCGACGGCGACGGGATCGCCGACGCCGACGACAACTGCCCGGATCAGGCCGGCGTCGCGGCGAACCAGGGTTGTCTCCCCGAGGCCGTGATGAAGTTCACGGGCGCCATCAAGGGGATCACCTTCGACTCGGGGAAGGCCACGATCCGGAAGACGAGCTACAAGACGCTCGACGGCGCCGCGCAGGTGCTCGTCGAGTACCCGGGGCTCCGCCTCGAGGTGCAGGGGCACACGGACGATCAGGGCCCCGACGACGCCAACATGAAGCTGTCGCAGGACCGCGCGGACGCCGTGAAGGCCTACCTCGTCGGCAAGGGCATCGACGGCGGGCGCATCATCGCGAAGGGCTTCGGCGAGACGCAGCCGGTCGCCGACAACAAGAAGGCGGCCGGGCGCGCCGAGAACCGCCGCATCGAGTTCCGCCTGCTCGGCGCCGAGTGACGTCGCCTGTGTCGCCGCGTGACGGGGCCGGCTCGCGGCCCCGTCAACGGTGCCGGTAGGTGCGCGTGCTGCGGAGGACGAGGTCACCGCCCTCGACGGCGAGGGCGGCCTCCTCGTCGGAGAGCCCGCCGAATCGCTCGGCGGCCGCTGTGATGCGCGCGACGTGCCCCGCCACGCGACCGTGGAACGACGCGAGCTTCGCGATCAGGGCGTCCGCGCCGGAGCGATCGACCTCGGCGTCCTCCGCGAGCCGCCACGCGTAGAGCGCCAACGTCCGCGCGTCGACAGGCATGGGCGCGAGCTCGATTCCCGGGTCGCGGCCGTCCTTGGGACGCGGCGCCGGCACGAGCCCGGCCTCGTCGGCCAGGGACAGGAGGTACGCGCGCAGGCGCAGGATCGGCGGGCCATCGAGCGCGGGCGCGCCCTCCGAGTCGAGCCAGCGCGCCACGGCCAGGTCCCTCGTGGCCTGGTCGATGCGCGTGACGGCCTGGTCGACCACGTCGTCCGCCGTCACGTCGAGCAGCTCGTAGATGGCGTCCGCGTCGACCCGGACGCCGTCGACGACGACGGCCGGGCCCTCGACGCGCGCGTTGGGGGGGAGCCCCATCGACCCGAGCAGGTCCGTCAGCGCCTGGCGGGCGAACGTGGCGTAGACCGTGTTGCTGTCGCCGCCGCGGTCGACGTAGGCGATGAGCGCCCCGCTCGCGACGGTGCCCGCGGCCATCACGCGGGCGATGTCCTCGACGGCAGCATCGCCCGAGCCGTACACGAGCAGGTCGTCGCGGCGCGCGACGGTGATCTCCCCCATCGGCGTCGATCGCGTGTCCACCTCGCCCGTCGCGGGGAGCCGGGCGGCGGCGTCCCCGAGCAGGCGCTCCACGCCGTCAGGCCCGTCGAAGGCGAGCGCGACGAGCCCTTCGGGGAGGCGGCCGCTGCCGTCGAAGGTCGGGAACTGCGATCCGCGCACGAAGGCCGCGCGGAGCCCACGCATGCGGAGCTTCGCGACGGTGAGGGCCTTCGCGGCGCTGTCGAGGTCGTCGACGAGGGCGACGACGTCGGGGCACGTGTACCCGGCGGCGCGGCCGCGATCGCGGAGCAAGCGGACGATCCCCAGCATCCCGTCGAGGTCGATCGTCGCGCCCAACGAGAAGCCGGTCTCGAGCGGTGTGGCTGCGAGCGCGCGCCCGCGGGCGGCGAGCGTCGCGAGGGCCGCCGCGAGCTCGGGATCGGCGAGGCGGAGGCGCGCGACGAAGCGCCCGCCGTGCGCGCTCTGCTCGGACGCCAGGGTGAGCCGCGGTAGCCCGCCGAAGAGGCGCGCCTGCTCGCGATCACACGCGTCGCGGTCGTTCTGCCCGATGGCGCGCATCAGCGCCCAGCCCAGCGCGCCCAGGTCGAGCCAGCCCACCGAGCGCGCGCGCTCCGTGGTCGCGAGCGCCTCGAGCGCCGCGTTCGCGCTCTCGCCGCGCGCGGGGGCGAGGGCCCGCGCGAGCGCGCTGTCGAGCTCGCTCGTGAAGGCCGCGACGATGACGAGCTCCTCGGGGGTCACCGTCACGGCGACGCCGATCCCTCCGAGGTCCGCGCGCCACGAGCCCGGGCCCGAGGCGGTGAGGACCCCTCCCGTCGCGAAGAGATCGCCGAGCGCGCGCTTCATCGCGGCCGCGTCGGCGAGCGCGACGCGTACGACGGGCAGCGCAGGATCGGCGTAGAGGACCGTCCGGAGCGGGAAGCGGACGCCCGCCGCCGCGAGCCGGTCGGGGTCGAGGACCACGGACCAGGTCTCCATCACCTGCGCGTAGAAGGCCGCTATGGCGCGCGCGTCACCCGGGTCCGGCAAGCCGTCGTAGAGGGCGATGAGCTCGCTGAGCGCCGTGGCCGCCTCGTGGAGCGGCACCGAGACGCGCTCGCTCTGCGCGCGCATCGACTCGAGCGACTCGCCATCGGTCGCGATGACGTAGGCCGTGTCCGCGGGCACGTGCGCGAAGGTCTCTCCCGCGAAAGCGCCGCGCCTGTCGGCGTGAGGGCGATCGGCGAGCGTGGTCGCGCAGCCCGCGACGAACGTCGCGGAGGCGAGGGCGGCGATTCGGAGGGCGGACGTGGGCAGCATGGCGTGACTCCTCGGCTAGCGCCTCCGTCCGGGCTACCGCGCCGCGCCGCCTCACGCGACTCACAGCGGCTCACACCTTCTCTCGCGGCCGCGATCAGTCGCCGTAGATCGACTCGCTCCGGATGACGAGGTCGCTCCCGTCGACGGTCAGCGCCATCGACTCGTCGGTCGTGAGCCCGCCGAGGCGGCGCGCCGCGGTGACGATGCGCTCGCGCAGGGCGTCGATGCGCGCGTCGAAGGCCGCGATGGCCGTGAACATCGGCTCGGCGGGGGTGGTGTCGACCACCGCCCTGTTGGCGATGGCGTAGGCGAGCAGCGCCGCCTGCGAGTCGACGCTGCCGTCGTCGTCCCAGCCCTCGCCGGCCGCGGCGTCGAGGAGGGCGTCGAGGTCGCCGGCCGCGTCGCCCGTCTGCCCCTGCTTCCTCGCGGCGGGCTTCTTCTTCCTCTGCTGCTGCTGCTGCTGCTCCGCCGCGCGCCGCTTCGCGACCCAGCGCGCGAGGCGCTCGAACGGAGGGTCGTCGCTGTCGGGCTCGCCCTGCGCGTGGAGCCAGTGCTTCACGGCCGCGAACGTGACGGCCGTGTGGAGGAGCACGCGCGCGCGCACCTCCGCGTCCGCGACTCCCCCTCGCGCGATCTCGTCGTAGATGTAGCCCACCGGCACGCGCTCGCCGTCGACGACGATCGCCGGGTCGGCGACGACCATCGCCGGCGGGAGCGCCGGCAGCGTCGCGAGGAGGTCGGTGACGGCGGTGTTCGCGACCGAGCCCACGGCCGCGCCGTCGTCGGCGCCGTGCTTCTCGTACTGCGCGAGCGCCGCGCTCGCCACCGTCCCGGCCTGCATCACCGCGGCGAGCTCGCGCGTCGCGTGCTCGCCGATCGCGTAGCCGAGCAGGTCCCCGCGTCGGGCGAAGGCCATCGGGCGGCCGCCCTGGTCGAGCGGCACGGGCTCGCCGCTGTCGGGCACCTCGAACGCCTTGTCGCCGAGCATCGAGACGACGTCCTCGGAGCTCGAGAACACGAGGCCGACGAGCACATCGAGCTCCATGAACGTCGACACGACGTCGCTCAGGTCCGGCACGTCCACGCCGCGCGCCACGAGCCCGCGGATCCCGTGCATCTGCAGCTTCGCGATGGTCAGCTGCTTCACGAGGAGGTCGAGGTCGTCGACGATCTCGACGACGTCCGGGCAGGTGTAACGGGCTGCGCGCGCGCGGTCGCGGAGGAGTCGCCCGATGCCGAGCACGCCGTCGACGTCGAGCGCGAGCGAGAACGAGAAGCCGGGGCGGGGCGGCGGCGCGGCCAGGGTGCGGGAGCGCTGCGCCATCGAGGCGAGGATCTGCGCGATCTCGGGGTCGTCGAGCGCGACGCGCACCACGGCGCGCCCCCCGCGCGCCCCGGACTCCGAGCCGAAGAGGAGGCGTGGAAAGCCCGCGAAGAAGCGGCGCATCTCGTCGTCGCAGGCGTCGACCCAACCGGGGCCGAGCGCGCCGATGAGCTCCACGAGCTCGCGGCTCAGATCCCCGAGCCCGAGCCAGCCGACGCTCCGCGTGCGCTCGGCCTTCGCGAGGGCCGCGAGCGCCGGCGCCGCGTTCGCCTTCCGGGGCGGGGCCGTCGCGCGCGCCGCGGCGGCCGCCGCGTCGGCCTCGAGCGAGGCGGTCGCGACGAGCTCGTCCTCGGTGATGGTCAGGACGAGGCCGATCCCGCTGATGGCTCCGCGCCACTCGCCGGGGCCCGACGGGTGCACGAAGTCGACGTTCGCGAGCGCGCGGGCGACGGCGTTCTTGGTCCGAGCCGGGTCGGCGAGGGCGACGCGCATCACCGGGAAGAGGCCGTCGGCGTAGAGCGCCATGCGGAGCGGGAAGCGGACGCCCAGGTCGGCGAGCGTGGCCGGGTCCATGAAGTCCGCGAGGACCGCGATGAAGTCCTCGTACATCGCCGCCTCGGCGAGCGCGCCGCGCGGGTCCTGCGCGCCGTCCCAGAGGGCGAGCAGCTCGTGGAGCGCCGCGGCGATCTCGCGCAGGGCCGGGACGTAGCGCCCGGCGTTCCGGGAGAGCTCCTCGCGCGTGACGCCGTCGCTCGCGAAGACGTAGGCGGAGTCGGGCTCGGCGTGGCCGAAGAGCGGCGCCTCGAAGGGGCCGCCGCGGTCGCTGCCCGGGCCCGCGTTCGTCGGCGGGGCGCTCGCGCACGCCGTCGCGAGGAGGGTGGTCGCGGCGAGCGCCGCGAGGCGGGCGGAGAAGAGCGGTCTCGACGTCGTCATGGTCACCTCGGTGTGGAGCACCCGCGGGCCCGTGGCGCGGGGCAAGGGGCGGGCAGGGTGGTTTGCCCTGGGCGCCTGCTCGGGTAGCGTGCCCACCATGACCGATGACGCCGCATTCTTCGAGCGCGATGGAGAGGACTACGTGGCGAGCGCGCATGGGCGCGGGCCGTGGAGCGTCGACCACCTCCACGGCGGGCCGCCGACGGCGCTGATGGCGCGGGTCGCGCGCGATCAGCTCGGCGCGGACGTCGCGGTCGCGCGCGTGACGGTCGAGCTCCTGCGGCCGGTGCCGATCGGGCGCCTGCGGGTCGTGGCGGCGCCGCTCACGACGGGGGCGACCGCCCCGCGCGTCGGCGTGACCTTGCTCTCCGGGGAGCAGGAGCTCGCGCGCGCCGTGGTGATGGGGCTCCGGGAGGTCGACGCGCCTGACGCCGAGCGGGGCGGGCTCGGCGAGCGGCTCGAGCCGCCGGAGGCCGCGAGGGCCTTCGACTTCGCGTTCTTCCGCTGGGAGGTCGGGTATCACACGGCGATGGAGGCGCGGCTCCTCGAGGGCGAGGTGGGGCGTGGGCCCGTGAAGATGTGGATGAGGCCGCGGGTCGCGCTGGTGGCCGGTGAGGAGACCGGCGCGGTCGAGCGCGTGCTGGTGTGTGCCGACTCGGGGAGCGGGGTCTCGCAGATCCTCGACCCGCGGCGGTTCACGTTCGTGAACGCAGACTTGACGGTCTATTTCGAGCGCGCGCCAGTGGGGGCGTGGACGTGTCTGGACGCGCGGACGACCATCGGCCCGCGTGGCGTGGGCCTCGCCGAGAGCCGCCTCTGGGACGAGCGCGGCCTCTTCGGGCGAGGCGCGCAGGGGTTGGTGGTGCGGGGGCGGTAGGGGGCGTGGGGGTGGCTGGATCCGTGGGTGTGGCCGTGGCCGTGGCCGTGTCCGTGGCCGTGGCCGTTTCCGTGGCCGTTTCCGTGGCCGTGTCCGTGGCCGTGGCCGTTTCCGTGTCCGTGGCCGTGTCCGTGGCCGTGGCCGTGGCCGTGGCCGGATCCGCGCGGCTGGGATCTCGGGGCGTTCTGGGGGCCGGGGCCGCGTAGGACTTTGGGCCGTTTCGTTGATGCCTGAGTTTGGCAGCGTGCTCGGACCCCGCAAGGCCGAGCCACCGGACACCTCATCCTCGCCGTCCTCGCGGCTTCGCCGCTCCGGGCGGCTCCGGTGAGGCGTCCGGTGGTGGCCGCTTCGCGGCCAGCCTTGCGGGGTCCTGCGCTCGCTGCCCTTGGGGGGCATCAACGGAAACAGCCGCTTGGCGGCACAGGAGACCCCATGCTTCGCATCTACTCGGACGCTCTCGAGATCACGCGGCTCGCCGTCGCCCTCTCCCGCACCATCTCCCGCCAGAACCCCGGGCTCGCCGACCAGCTGAGCCGCGCCGCCATCTCCGTCCCCCTCAACATCGCCGAGGCCACCGGCGTCATCGGGCGCAACAAGCGCGTCCGCTTCGGCACCGCCCTCGGCTCCGCGCGGGAGGTCCGCTCCTGCCTCGAGATCGCCACCGCCTGCGGCTTCGCCGAGCCCCTCGACGCCAGAAGCGAAGACCGACTCGACAAGGTCATCGCGACGCTCTTCAAGCTCGCGAGGTAGACAAGCGCGCCGGCCTCGCGGTCGGCTCTCTGCGCCTCGTGGAGGCGCCGACGGAGGGCCCGTCGGCGCCTCGGCTGGCTACATGCGGCTGACCTTGACGAGGGTGGCGATGACCTTGTCGAGGCGGTCGGCCTCGGCGAGGTCGAAGCCGCGGGTGAGGCCGAGGGCGACGGAGGCGTCGATGCAAGCGCGGACCTCGCGGGCGGAGCCGAGGGCGTTGGCGTAGCGGACGCGCTCGACGCGGCCCGGGGAGCCGGAGCCCTCCGCGATGTTGAGGACGACGCTCGTAGCAGCCCGGCGGAGCTGCGAGGCGAGGTCACGGTCATGGCGCGCCAAGGCGTCGATGAGCGGGCGAGCGTCGCGGACCATCTGGAGGGCGTCAGCGTAGATACGAAGCATGGCAAGGTCCTTTGCCGCCAAGGCGGCGTTTCCGTTGATGCCCCCCAAGGGCAGCGAGCGCAGGCCCCCGCAAGGCTGGCCGCGAAGCGGCCACCGCCCGGAGCCGCCCGGAGCCGCCCGGAGCGGCGAAGCCGCGAGGACGGCGAGGACGGCGAGGACGGCTAGGCCTTGCGGGGTCCGAGCACGCTGCCAAACTCAGGCATCAACGAAACGGCCCAAAAGTCCTACGCGGCCCCGAACCCCAGAACGCCGCGAAACCCCAGCCGCGCGGAGTCGCCGTCGGAGTCGCAGTCGCCGTCGGAGTCGCAGTCGCAGTCGCCGTCGCAGTCGGAGTCGCAGTCGCCGTCGCGGTCGCGGTCGCAGTCGCCGTCGCGGTCGCCGTCGGACGCGCAGTCGCAGTCGCCGTCGCGGTCGCCGCAACCGCCGTCCCCGCCGCCGCCACCGCCCCCCCTAAACGAACCGCCGCATCCCCTCGACCCCATCACTCTCGCGCCCGTCCCCGTACTGGTACTCCGGGTCGAGGAGCCCGTTGATCCGGTCCATGACGACGTCCGTCGCGGCCCGGAACTTCGCCTCGTGCGCCGCCGCGCTCGGCGTGAACGGCGTGAACGGCTCCGTCACCCGGAAGGCGCCGAGCTCCGGGCCGTCGAGCTCGAGCGGGGCGCCGATGCGATACACGAGGTTCCCGCCCTTCGAGAACGGTGACCCGCCCGGGTACGCTCTGTCCGACCCGTTGCACCCGACCGGCACGATCGCGTTCCCGAGGTGCTGCGCCATCTGCATGAGCCCCGTGTGCCCCTTCGACAGGCGCTTGCTGCGCGTCCCCTGCGGGAACACCAGCACGTTCAGCTCGTGCTTCGTCAGCGCCTCCCGCGTGAGCCGCGTCACCTCCGCCATCATCGCCTCGAAGTACGCCTCGAAGCGCGGCAGCGCCTCGCTCTCCCCGCCCTCGCCCGCGATGAAGCGCGCGACCCCCTCGCCGCCCTGCGCCGCCGCCTCCGCCGGCGTCAGCTTGTGGTCGACCATGCCCCGGAGCGCCGCGTACTCCTCCTTGGCCGGCACGCGCCCCACCGCCTCGCGGAAGCGCGTCGTGATCACGTACCCGCGCGACGGCAGCGGGATGTTGTTCGTCGCGTCCATGAACGCGCCCATCAGCCGCTTCTCGTAGTACTTCCCCTTCACCCACGTCGCCGTGAAGCGGAGCCCGCCGTGGCGGTACATCTGATACTGGAACGGCCAGTAGTTGTACCGATCGGTATGGTTCATCGCGAAGAAGACGCCGCGGTCCTTCGGGATGTGCTCGACCCCCTCGAGCGTGATGCGCGTCCGCCGCGGCAGGCGGTAGTCGAGGACGAGCCCCGTGTTCGCGATGAGGAGCTGCACGCGCGGGCGCTTGTGCAGCTTGATGCGTTGCAGTCGCTTGAGGTCGAGCATGGGCGGACCCTACACCGCGGCGCGGACGCTGGGTAGCATCCGCGAGCGAGCGCTCGCCCCGGCGCGGCGGGCCGCCGTCACGGGCGGGCGAAGGTGCCGACGAGCTCGATGTCGTGGTTGAACACGAAGATCGCGAGCCCGCGGTACGCCTCGGGGAGGAGCGACGCGAGGAAGTCGCGCGTGAGCGTCAGATCGAGGACGAGGCGCCCCGCGGCGGCGTCGTGCTCGAACCGGAGCCAGGTCGGCGGCTCGGCGCCGTCAGGCCAGCCGGAGGCGCAGAGCGTGAGGTCGGTGACGAGGTAGGCGTCCGCGAAGCCCCAGCAGCCGCCGCCCGTGAGCTCGAGCGTGACGTCCTGGGTGAGCGACTCCCCGATGGCGCTGCCCTCGACGTGGAGGTCGAGCAGGAGGCGGAGGACCCAGGCGTCGTCCTCGAAGACGGCGACCCCGCGCGTGCCGCCGCGGTTGTCGAGCGAGAGCTCGACGAACGAGGCGAGGCCGTCCTCGGGGTAGATGTCGATGGCGGTGAGCGCGTAGGCGCCGGCCATCGCCGGCGAGTCGCCCACGAGGCCGACGAGCTCGGGGGCGAGGTCCTCGTCGGGGTGATAGGTCAGCGGCAGATCGAGCGCCTCGGGGAGCGCCGCCTCCGGACACTCGGTCGCGCCACAGGTCGGAGGCGTCGTGTCGACGGGAGGGAGGGTGTCGACGGCCAGGAGGGTGTCGGCGGCGTCGCTGTCCCCGCCGCTGTCGCCGTCGCCGTCGCCGTCGCCGTCGCCGTCGCCGTCGTCGTCGCTGTCGCCGTCGCGGTCGCCGTCGCGGTCCCCGTCGCCGTCGGAGTCGCGGTCGCCGTCGCCGTCGCTGTCGCCGTCGCCGTCGCTGTCGCCGACGCCGACGCCGTCGCGGTCCCCGTCGCGGTCCCCGTCGCCGTCACCGTCCCCGTCGCGGTCCCCGTCCCCGTCCCCGACGTCCGCGACCGTGTCCTCACCGGCGATCCCCGCGCTCTCCCCACCGTCCGCGCACGCCGTGACCCCGAGCAACATCCCCGCGACCAACGCGGCGGCAGAAACCCTCGCTACCCGCATCATCGTCCAGCCTCCCGCGCCACCCGTCGCCCGCTATAACGAACGGCACACCGCGCGCACAAGCCGATCCGACGTGCTACCGTCCCGCCCCGTCACCCCGCCGCACGGAGACGGCATGAGCGAGACCCTCATCGTCGAGCACACGGGCCCGGACGACGCCGGCCGCCCCAACGCCCGCCCGCTCTTCGGCGGCGGCGCCCCCTTCGCCCTCCGCGGCCCCGTCGACGCCGAGCCCGGCGCCATCCTCCGCGTCGGCGCCGGCGATCACGCCGTCACCGCGGTCCTCGCCGCCGCCGGCACCGCCCGCGCCGCCATCTACCGCATCCTCGAGCGCTTCGGCGTCGACCCCGACCACCCACCGGCCGCGCGCGCCGAGGCCGACGCCCTCGTCGCCGCCCCGGGCCTCGACGATCCCGCCCTCGACGACCTCCGCGCCCTCCCGTTCGTCACCATCGACGGCGCCGACTCGCGCGACCTCGACCAGGCCCTCCACGTCGAGGGCGCCGAGGACGGCGCCGCCTGGGTCGTCCGCTACGCCCTCGCCGACGCCTCCTACTACGTCCGCCCGGGCTCCGTCCTCTTCGACGAGGCCCTCGCGCGCGGCGCGAGCTACTACCTCCCCGGGCTCGTCGCCCCCATGCTCCCCCGCGCCCTCTCCGAGGGCATCGTCTCGCTGAACCCCGACGTCGAGCGCCGCGCCCTCGTCCTCACCATGACCGTCGACCGCGCGAGCGGCGACTGCACCGCCACCGCCATCGGCCGCGCCCGCGTCCGCTCCCACGCGAAGCTCAGCTACGACGGCGTCGAGGCCTATTACGACGCCGCCGACCGCGCCGCGCACCCGCTCGCCGGCAAGCCCTGGACCGCCGTCCTCGACGGGCTCGAGGCCGTCGGCCGCCGCCGCATCGCGCGCGCCGAGCAGAAGGACATCGTCTGCTACAACCGCGTCAACGTCAGCGTCGGCCTCTCACCCCCCGCCGGCACCCGCTTCGTCGCCGTCGACGACCCGCGGAACAAGACCGAGCGGTACAACGAGCAGATCTCGCTCCTCTGCAACATCGAGGGGGCGAAGCTCCTCGCGTCCGCCCACGGGAACGGCGTGCGCGCCATCTTCCGCGTGCACCGCCCGCCGAGCGAGCCCGAGCTCGGCCACCTCGAGGAGGTCATCGCCGACATCGTCGCGGCGCACGGCCTCCCGCCGAAGGTCTGGCGCTGGCGCCGCCGCCCCAACAAGAAGGGGCCCGGCGAGAGCCTCGCCGACTACCTCGACCGCCTCCCGCAGGGCGGCGACACCGAGCCCGTCTACGCCGCCATCAACCGGCAGGCCCTCATGACCAACGCGCGCTCCACCTTCCAGGCGGAGCCCGGCCTCCACTACGGCGTCGGCGCGCCCGTCTACGCGCGCTTCTCCTCGCCCATGCGCGAGGTCGTCGGGATCTTCACCCACAAGGAGGCGCTCGACCTCCTGCGCGGTGACGAGGAGCCCGGCGACGAGGCCCTCCAGCCGCGGATCATCGACGCCGCGAACCGCGCGAAGGAGCTCCAGCGGCAGCTCACCAAGGAGGCGAACCTCCTCGTCATCGACGAGCTCTTCGCCGCCGACCTCGCCGCCCCCATCGCCGACCGCCCCGCGCGCGACGGGCTCGTCCTCGGCCTCAGCGACGACCGCCTCTACGTCCAGCTCGACGACCCGCCCCTCGAGGTCAAGGTCTACCTGAAGGACGTCGCGCAGGCCATCGGCGCCACGCTCCGCGTCGAGGACCACGCCCGCGCCTCGCTCGTCGGCCCGGGCGGCGCCGAGCGCGCGCTGCGCGTCGGCGACCGGATCCGGCTCCGGGTCGAGGGCCGCGACGACGCCCGCCGCCGCTGGCTCCTCGTCCCCCGGTAGCCAGGCTCCTACCCCTCGCGGCCGGGCCGCGGGAACGCGCCCGTGATGGGCCGCGCCGCCGCCTCCACCGCCTGCACCGGGCGCTGGAAGGCGCCCGTCACGGCCTTCTTGACCTGCGCGGTCGTCTTCGCGAAGCGCCCGACGCGGAAGAGCACCGCGTACCCGACGACGAGCGGCACCGCCGCGACCGAGCCGAGGGCGCCCATCTTGGCGGCCGCCTGGAGCGTCGGATCGGTGAACGCGACGCCCGCCACGAAGAGCGCGACCGTGAGGCCGAGTGCTGCGACCATGCCGGTCGCGACGACCGTCTTCGGCTTCATCCCCTCGGGGAGCTTGAAGCCGAGCTTGTCGCCGACGAGCGCGAAGCCCGTGACGCCGAGCGTCTTGCCGATGATGAGCGCGAACATGACGCCCCACGTCGCGTCGCCGACGGCGCCCAGCTCGACGCCCGCGTTCATGAGGCCGAAGCCGAAGAGGCCGAGGTCGACGGGGAGCTTGAAGGCGTGCTCGAAGCGCGAGAGCGTGTCGTTGTGCGCGTGGCCGGCGTCCTCCTCGAAGAGGCCCTCGTCCTTCGCGGCGTGCGGCATGAACGGCACGATGGCGACGAGCGCGAGCGCCGGGTGGAGGTGCGCCGAGTAGAGGGCGTACCAGGAGACGCCGCCCGCGACGGTCACGTAGGGGATCCAGCTCGTGATCCCGCGCTTCCGCATGCCCCACGCCATCGCCATGGCGCCCGCGACCGCGAGCAGCCACGCCGGCTCCACCGGGTGGCTCGGGTCGGGGTAGAAGATGGCGATGATGCCGAGGCCGATGCCGTCGTCGGCGACGGCGAGGAGGAGCAGGAAGGCGACGGCCGGGTGGCCCTTCCCGAAGACGAGGCGCGCGACGAGCCAGGCGAGGGCGATGTCGGTCGCGGTCGGGACGCCCCAGCCGCGGGCGATGGCGTGGTCGCCCGAGATGGCGGTCCAGGCGAAGTAGACGGCGATCGGGCCGAGCACGCCGCCGACCGTCGCGAGGAGCGGGTTCACGGCCTTGCGCGGCGGGTTCAGGGCGCCGCCCGGGAGGCAGCTCTCGGTGATCTCCTTCGCGGCGATGCCGAAGAAGAAGACCATGAAGATGTCGTTGAAGAAGAAGTGGAGCGTGAGCTCGCTGTGGGCGCCGAAGGGCGACCAGTGGAGGGCCTCGTGGTAGCCGTGGCTGTCGACGTTCGCCCAGACGACGGCGAGCACGACGCCGAGGATGAGCGGGAGCGAGAACTCACGCAGGAGGTTGATCGACTTCTTGATCAAGGGGGCTTCTCCGGGGCTTCTGTTGCGCACGATGACCGAGCCCGCGACCGCGTCGCGGCGGCGGCGCACCGCGAGAGGCTCGGCGAGCGCGTCGTCGGAGAGCACATCGGTGCGAACCTCGCCCGGTTGAACGGATTTTTGCGCGGGCCGCGCGGGCGCCCGTCACCCGGGGGGCCGGCGAACCACCGCGGAGCCGCCTCGCGGGCGGGCGAGCGCGGGGTCAGTCGCCGACGGTGACCACGCGCCGCACGGCGCCGCCCTCCTTCACGAAGAGCACGCCGAGCGGCACGCCGTACGCGGGGCACGCGGTCATGTAGACCTCGTCGCCCGTGTCGGAGATCCCCTGGAGCTGGAGCGCGTCGCAGCCGCAGGCCCAGGCGTCGACCTTCGCGACCGCGGCGGGCACGCGCTCCTCGGCGCGGAGCGCGGTGTCGACGTCGCCGTAGGGCGGGTCGAGGGCGCCCGCGAGCTGGACGCGCGTCGCGAGCGCGCCGTCGGCGGCGCGGCAGGTCGTGACCCCGAGCCCCGTGCCCGAGCGCGCCACCGCCTCGGGGGACGGCACCGTCGCGACGAGGGTCGTCCCCGCGGGACACGTGCCGACGGGCCCCGAGAACGCAGGCGGCGGCGGGATCGTCGCCGTGCCGCCCCGCGCGCCCTTCGGGCACGCCACCATCGCCGAGGTCGCGGCCGTCCGCGGCGGCGGCGCGGGGTACGTCGCGAGCACGTCGACCTCGCGCGCGAGCTCGGCGTGCGCCGCGAACGCCTTCTTCGTGGCGACGACCTTCTTCGCCCACGCCTTCGCCGCGTCCGCGTCGGTCCGCGGCGGCGCCGGCGTCGTGGCGAGGAACGCGCCGAACGCGATGAGCGCGTCGTTCGCGTCGAGCGCCCGCTTCACGGCCGCCGGCGCGCGCGTGCCGAGGCGCCGCCGGGCGCGGGCCGCGAGGCGCTGCGCGTCGCCCGTCTCGCCGAGGTAGAAGGCGACGCAGGCGCGCCCGCTGTCGGTCACGAGCGCGTCGGCGCCGAGCTCGGCGGCGCGGTCGAGGAGGCGCCGCGCGAGCTGGAGCTGGCGCCGCGCGCGCTCGCGGTCCTCCCCGGGGCCGCGGAGGCGCCCGCCGGCGGGCTCCTCGGCGAGCGCCGTGTGGGACGCGAAGATGGCGCGGCAGCGGAGCTTCGAGAGGTCGACCCCCATGCCGTCGGTCGCCTCGAGCCAGGGCGCGTTGTCGGCCGCGTCGAGCATCAGCGCGAGCGCGCGCACGACCTTCAGCTCGGGGAGCGGCACGCCGCGCCCCTCGACGAGCTCGTCGGCCCAGCCGAGCAAGCGGAGCGCCGTGCCCTGCTCGCCGGCGAAGGTGAGGGCGACCGCCGCGGCGTAGAGCTCCTCGTAGGCGTCGAAGTCCTCGAGCGCGGAGAGGAGCGCCTCCTGGCGCTCGTCGCGGACGCGCCCGCGCACCTTGAACTCGGCCTCGAGGAAGCTCGAGACGGTGTTCTTCTTCGCGAGCGCGCGCGTCGAGTAGCCGCCGATGGCCGCGAAGAAGGCGCCGCGGAAGTCGGCGAGCTGCTCCTCCTTCACGCCGCGGCCGGGGCGCTCGAAGGCGCCGAGCTGGCAGCCGTCCGCGGTGAAGTCGTTCACGCGGTGCCCGAGCTCGTGGCCGAGCACGAAGCCCATGAAGTCCTCGGGGTAGGCGGCGCCCTCGCCGTAGACCTTCTCGACGAGCGTGTAGGGCACGTAGACCGTGGGCGGCGCGCCCGGGCAGATGTAGGCGGTCGGCGGGAAGGGCTTGCCGTCGACGAGCGCGTCGGGCGCGAGCACGGCGAGCGCGCTCTCGCGCCCCGTGAGCGCCGCGACCGGCGGCGAGACGCGGCGCCAGACGTTCAGCACCTTCTTCGCGACGGCGTCGTCGGCGCCGAGGCGCGGGGCGGCCTCGAAGGCGCCGCAGATCGCGGCCTTCGGGGCCCGCTTGCCGTCGTCGCAGCGGGGCTCCTCGCCGTCGGCGCGGGCGGCGCCGGGGGCCATGGCCGCCACCACGGCGGCGACGGTCAGCGCGAGCAGGGCGTGGAGCGGGGGCGCGTTCGGCTTCATCGGGGATCTCCTCGTCTCGACGAGGGACGGATCAGGGGGCGGTTCTCGAAAACGCGGCGGCGCGCGCGCTCACTCCGGGGGGAGGACCTCGTAGCCGACGGAGAGCTCCTCGCCGCTCGCGCAGAGCGCGCCCACGACGACGCCGTCGTCGCGGCGGAAGGCGCAGCTCGCGCCGGGGCCGCCGGCCTCCGTGAGCTGCTCGGGGAGGCCGCGCGGGTCGAAGCGGACGCTGGCGCGCGCGGGCCGCGGCGCGCTGAAGCGGTCCTCGTAGACGAGCTCCGCGAGGGTCCCGGCGGCCGACCAGCGGAGCTCCCAGCGACGGCCGAGCTCGGTCTCGAGCGCGAGGAGGCGCCCGCGGTCGTCCCAGCGGAGCGTCGCGGCGCCGGCGCCGTCGACGGCGACGGGGCGGCCGGCGGCGTCGTAGCGGTAGTGGGCGACGTCCTGCACGGCGGCGGCGCCGTCGTCGACGAGGCAGGTCGTGACGGTCGCGAGGCGCCCGGCGTCGTCGTAGGCGTAGTCGTAGCGGAGCGACGGGCCGCGCCCGGGCCCCGTGCGCGAGCGGGTCACGAGGCGCCCCCCGGCGCCGTCGTCGGCGTACACGCGGGCGTCGACGGCGTCGCCGCGGAACGTGGTCTCGACCCGGGCGAGCACGCGCCCGTCGGGGTCGCGCTCCCAGCGGACGGTGCGGCTCCCGCCGCGCTCGCGCGACGGACCGGGGCGGAGGTCGTGCTCGACGGCGTCGCCGCGGGCGTCGACGCGGGCGGCGTGCTCCCAGCCGCGCCAGCGCCAGGCGAGCTCGCGGATCCGGCCGTGGGCGGCGATCGCGGCGGCGTAGAAGCCGGGGGAGGCGGGATCGCGCAGGGCGTCGAGATCGGCCGCGACCAGATCGACGGGGCGCGTCCAGGGCGCGGCCTCGGGTCCCGCGCGCGGCGTGCGGTCGGGGAGGGGGGCGGGCGCGGTCGCCCCGCACGCGGTGAGGGCGGCCGCGGCCGCGCCGGCGAGGGCGAGCCGGAGGAGCGCGTTCGGCATGGGCACGGTTCTACCGGAGCTTTCCGCCGACGGCCAGGCGAGCGCGTCCGCGGGCGCGTCCGGGCGCGATTGTAAGGGCCCGGGCGCGGTGATAGCGTCGAGCACGTTTCACGACAACGCGTCTCGGCCGTCCCTCCTCGCGAAGGGGGGCGGCGCACCCCCGGAGGCACCATGAGGAGAGAGATCCACTTCCGCTTCGGAACCGGAGCCGGGCCCGCGCTCGCCGCGCTGGCGCTGCTCGGGGCCGTCGCCGCGAGCGGCTGCGCGTCGACCCCGAGCTGGACCGAGTCCACGGTCGCGGTCGAGGCCGAGGGCATCACGATGGACGGCGACAAGCTCGCGAAGGCCGGCTGGGTCGGCACGGGCTTCTGGATCGACCACCGCCTGCTCGCGACGAACGCCCACGTCGCCACGCGCGCCCTGCGCCTCGTCGGCGTCGACGACGACGGCAACAAGTACCACTTCGACACCATCGTGGCCCTCGATCGCGCCGGCGACATCGCGATCCTCCGCGCCGACCGCGAGGGCGACAAGGACGGCGTCACGTTCATCGACCGGCCCGACCACCCGAAGGACCTGCGCGGCCACGAGATCATGATGGTCGGCAACTCCGGCGGGCTCGGCCTCGGCTTCTTCGACGGCCGCGTCACGAACGTCCTCGGCGACCCCGGGATGGAGATGATCCTCCACAACGCGTCGGTCGTGGGCGGGTCGTCGGGCAGCGCCATCTACGACAAGGCCGAGCACAAGGTCATGGGGATCCACCACTCGGGCTCCCCGAGCCTCGACACGAAGATCGCGACGGCCGCGTGGCGCATCCAGGAGATCGTGGCGCAGG
Source organism: Deltaproteobacteria bacterium (assembly GCA_020632715.1). GTDB lineage: Bacteria > Myxococcota_A > UBA9042 > PHBI01 > PHBI01 > JACKFA01. The sequence goes on along the minus strand of JACKFA010000001.1, from coordinate 962,701 downwards.
CGCGGAAGGCGCAGGGCGTCGCGCTCGGCGACCTCTTCACGCTGCCGAACATCGGCCGCTTCGCGAACATCTGGGGCCAGCGCGAGTTCTGCCTCGCGCCGGGCGAGTCCTACAAGATCTCGTTCAACGCGCCGCGGGCGACCGACATCCTCGCCTACATCAAGCCCGCCGACGCGGCCGCGGTGCTGCACACCGGGCTCGTGCGCGGCACGCAGGAGGTCATCTGGAAGGCCGCGTTCAAGGGCGAGGTCTACCTGCCGTTCTCGCTCTCCGGGAGCGGCCCGTACGAGCTGGTCGTGGTGGCGCCCGAGGGCGGCCCGGCCAAGGTCTGTGGCGTCATCGGGGCCGGCGAGATCGCCTGGGAGAAGGGGATTCACTGATGAAGACGATGAAGCAGCTCATGAACGGCGCGCTGGTCGCGGTCCTCGCGGTCTCGGCGCTCGCGGCTCCGGCGCTCGCCGAGGGCGGGGCTCCTCCGGACAGCGAGTTCCTCGGGGTGAAGCCGGTGGGCGTCCTGCCGGTGCTCGCGCCGGGGCTCTCGCGGCGGGACGCCTACCAGCGGGTGGCGGCGCTCGCGCTCGGCGGCGAGGCCGCGAAGCCCGTGGCCGCGCCGAGCGGGTTCGTCTCGATGGACGGCGCCGGCGGCGGCTTCGCGTTCGCCGGCAGCGCGGAGATGAGCGACATCCTCGTGATGCAGTACGCGTTCATGCTCGGCGCGCTCCCGACCGACGCGAACGACCCCGCCGCGATGGCGAAGTCCGTCGCGGCGCTCGAGCAGTCGCGCGAGGCGTTGGCGCCGCTGTCGCCCGAGGTCGTGAAGGCGGTCGACGCGTTCGTCGCGAGCGCGAAGGCCGGGAAGCTCGATCCGGGGCAGCTCGCGAACGCGCTGATGGCCGCCGAGAAGGGGATCGCCGACGGGCCGGCGCGGGCGCACGGCTACTTCGCGTCGGGGCTCTGGCTCGGGCTGTCGATGCTCGCGGCGGCCATCGGCGAGGCGGATCAGTCGTTCCTCGCGATGTCCGGGCCGCTCGCGGTCATGCTCGAGGAGGACGCGCAGTTCGGCGGCGCCGACCGGAAGCTCGCGACGGTGCTCCGCGGCGTCACGAAGACCTTCACGAACGGCAAGGTCGACCAGCAGGCGTACCTGCAGGCGCTCGCGAAGATCGCCGACGTGAAGCCGGACGAGCCGCCGCAGGGCGATGGCGGCGGCGGCGCGATCGAGTGACGCGCGCGTGACGGCGCGGCAGGAATGCTGCGCTGCACCCAAGGTGAGGCCCGCCCGGGATGCCGTGGCGGGCCTTTTCTTTGTTGCAGTGCAGCATGGGTCGCGGAGGGGTCGTCGCGGGAAAAGAGAGGCGGGGATTTCAAGCGCCGAGGGCGCGCGCGTCCCTCGACGCGTGGCCACGGACACCGCGGCCGCGCCGAACCTCGACCCCACCGGGAGACCTCGCTCATGTCCCTTCGCGCCCTCGTCGCCGTCCTCCTCATCGTAACCCCCGTCGGCGCCTCGACCGCGCTCGCCGCGGAGCCCGCGCCCCCCTCGGACGCGGCGCTCCTGACCGCGAAGACGGTCGGCGTCCTGCCCGTGCTCGCCGTCGGGGAGAGCCGCGAGCTCGCCTACGGCCGCGTCGCCGCGATGGCCGCGCGCGGCGAGGGCCGCGGGATCGCGCCTCCCGGGGCGCTCGTGTCGCTCGACACCGACGGCGGCTTCGCCTTCGCGGGGCGCTCCACCTCGGCGGACGTGCAGCTCATGCAGTACGGCTTCCTCCTCGGCTCGCTGCCGACGGTGAGCGACGATCCGGCGCAGCTCGCGCAGGTCGTCGACAAGCTCGTCGCCGGGCGCGACGCGATGGCCCCGCTCGCGCCGGGCGTCGTGAAGGCGGTCGACCGCTTCATCGCCTCCGCGAAGGGCGGCGAGCTCGACCCGGCCGCGCTCGGCGCCGCGCTCATGGGCGCGAACGAGGGGATCGCCGCCGGCCCCGCGCGCGCGCACGGCTACTTCGCCGCGGGCGTCTGGTTCGGGCTCTCGCTCCTCGCCGCGACGATGGACGAGGGGGGCGTCGACGACGCCTACCTCGCGATGGCCGGGCCCCTCGCGACGATGTTCGAGGCGGACGCGGAGTTCGGCGGGTCGGACCGCACCATCGCGCGTCAGCTCCGGAGCGTCGCGCGGATGCTCGGCGGGCAGGGCGGCGTCGACGCGACGGCCTTCAAGGCCGCGCTCATGAGCGCCTTCACGGTCGGCGCGGACGTCGAGTAGCGGGCGCTCGCGCGGCTCGGCGCGGTCGCCGGCTCAGCGGCCGCCGCCGTCCGGCGGGCCGCCGCGCCAGTCGCCGCCGCCGCCGCCGCGGCCCCAGCGGCCGCCGCCGCGCTCCGGGAACTCCTCCTCGAAGCGGGTGTACTGCGCGTCGGTGAGGAGGTCCTTCACCTGCGTGCGGATGGTCTCCTGACGGGCCTGCGCCTCGGCGCGGGCCTCGCGCATGTCGAGCTCGCCGGAGCGCACCCGGTCCATCACGTCGCGGCGCGTGCCGCGGAGCTCGACCGCGAGGTCGGAGAGGGAGGCGGCGCGCTTCTCGTCGAGCCCGAGCTCGGCGGCGAGGTCGAGCACGCGCTGGCGCGTCGCCTCCTCGCGCGCCTGCTCGAACTTCTGCCGGCGCGCGGCGACCGCCTCCTCGACGATGCCCATGAGCTTCTTCTTGGTGTCGTCCGAGTCGAAGTTGTCGCCGGTCAAGAGCGTGTCGACGTCGGCCCGGAGCGCGGCGACGTCGTCGGCGACGGCCTCGGGGGCGGCGCCCTCGCCGACGGCGTGCGGGCGCACGACGGGCATCGTCGCCTGCTTCCGCTCGAGGGCGTCGACGCGGGCGAGCAAGGCGGCGACGCGATCGTCGTCCTCCGGGGCCGCGGGGGCGGGGCGCCCGACGACCTCCGTCCGCAGCTCGGTCACGGCGGGCGCGGGTCGCGTCTCGCCCGTGGCCTCGAGCACGGCGACGCGCTGCTCGAGTGACGACACGTTGCTCGACTGGATCGCCACGGCGGCGAGCGCGCCCGCGGCGACGAGCCAGGGAGCGACGGAGAGGATCAGCGCTTTCGAGGTGGTGCTCATGGGTCGGTCAACCCCCGGTGGGCTCCCGGGCCTTCCCGACGAGGCCCGTGGAGCGTGAGCATCGCGCCCCGGCGCGTCCGCCGCAACGCCCTGGCTCAGAAGACGTCGGCGAGGTGCACCCCGTGGCGCTTGAGCACGCGGCCCCACGAGGTCCAGGTGTACTCGTCCTCGAACGAGCTCGACGTCGCGCGGAACGGCGCCGGCGCGGTCGCGGGCTCCTCGAAGCCGGCCTCGTAGGCGACGACGCGCGCGAGCTTCGCGCGGTCGACGAGCGTCGCGTACGCGAGGTCGAAGATCCGGTCGAGGTGCGTGTAGTTGATGCCGGCGACGACGAGGTCGCCGTCGCCGGCGACGAGGCGCCGCTGATCGCCGAGGGGCAGGCGGCCGACCAGGTCGCGGCCGTCGTCGAAGTCGCCTTCGCCGTCGCCATCGCGCTGCGGCACGCAGAAGGGCTGGTAGACCCAGCCGTCCTCCCCCTCCGCGGGCGGCGCGCAGGCGGGCAGCAGCGGGGAGGCGACAGCCGGCGTGAACGGGGTCCCGCCGAGGGTGGCCGCGGCGAGGTCGAGCTCCCGGCTCGCCGCCGCGCGGGCGGGGGTGTCCTCCACCACGCGCCCGGCATCGTCGAAGACCGTGAGGCCCGCGATCTCCCACGTCTCGACCTTGGCGAGCGCCTTGTAGAACGCCTTCCCCACGCGCCCCGTGTGGTGGCGGTCGCGCCCCGCCGCGGCGGCGCGCTCGAGCCGGCGTCGCGCCGCGACCGGGAGCGGCGCCTCGTGCTCCGGCGCCGCGGGCGAGCGGACGGCGCGCAGGTGGCCGCGGGCGTCGAAGAGGGCGACGGTGTCGCGCGAGAGCGTCAGCGCGCGCACGCGCCCGTCGCCGTGCCAGGCCACGGCGAACTCGGCCGGGCCGTCCATCTGCCGGGGGCCGGTGGCGAAGGCGACGGCGCCCTCGGCATCGTACCAGGTGAGGCCCCCTCCGCTCGTCCCGGCCGGGGCGGGCCACGCCGTCGCGAGGTGCCTCCCCTCGGCGTCGTAGTGCTCCCACACGCCCTCCTCGTAGGCCCGGTAGCGCCCGCGCGCGAGGAGCTTGTCCCCCGGGGCGTCGTGGTAGAACGACCACACGCCCCAACGGAGGCCGTCGAGGAAGTCGCCCTTGGCGGCGACGCGCCCGCTCGCGTAGCGGATGGTCCAGGTCCCGTTGGGGGCGTTGTCGCGGTAGTCGCCCTCGGCGGCGGTGGCGCCGTTCGGGTAGGTGCCGATCCAGTGGCCGCGGCCCTTCGCGAAGTCGCCGGCGCCGAGCGGATCGCCGTGGGCGTCGAAGCGCTCCCAGCGACCGGTCATGCGGCCGCCCTTCCAGGCGCCGACGGTGACGGTGCCGGCGTCGTCGACGAGGCGCCAGGGGCCGTCGGGGACGGAGAGGCGCCCGGCGGGCCCGATCCAGGTCACCCAGAGGCTGTCGAGCGGCGGGGCGCTGTAGGCCGGCTGGATCGAGGCGAGCTCGTCCGCGGTGAAGCCGGAGCCCGCGATCCAGGCGGCGAGCTCGGGGTCGCCGGCGGCGGCGATGTCCTCGAGGCGGAGGTAGCGCCACGTCGCGGCGACGCGCTCGGCGAGGGCGCGGCCGGCGCTGCGCTCGATGAGGTAGCCGACGGCGCAGACGTTGCCGTCGGCGTCGATGAAGACGGGGTTCCGGAAGGGGGCGACGGCGTTCTCGGGCGTGTGGGCGAGGGCGATGTAGTCGTCGAGGTAGCCGAGGAGCTCGGCGCGGCGGGCCTCGAGGGCCGGGGCCGTGGCGGGGCGGCGGGCGAGGCGCGCTCGGACGAAGCGGAGGTGCGTGTCCATGCGGAGCGCCTCGCTGTCGCCCGGGCCCGGGAGGCGGCCGAAGGTGGCGAGGAAGGCGAGGTCGCCGAGGCGGTGGTTCGCGCCGTCGAGGCCGCCGGCGAAGGCGACGCGGGCGAGCTCGGCGCCGAGGGCGGCGTCGATGGCGGCGGTGGCGCCGTCGTCGGCGGCCGGGGGCGGCGCGGCGTGGGCGGCGTCGGCGGTGAGGAGGAGCAGGGGGACGAGGGCGAGGGACGCGAGGCGGAGCGACATCGGCGGACTCCTGCGAGGAGGACCCGCGGAGAAGCGACGGCGGCGCGCGGCGATTCCGGCGCCCGCGCTCAGGCGCGCACGGACTCGTAGAGGACGCAGTCCTGCGGCTCGTCGCCGAGGTTCGGGAAGACGAGGTGGCCGCGGAGGATCCCCTCGCGCTCGAAGCCCGCCTTCTCGAGGACCTTGGCGGAGCCGACGTTCTCGACGTGGCAGGTGGCGTAGACGCGCGTGACGCGGCTGTCGTCGAGGATGTGGTCACGGACGGCGGCGACGGCCTCGGTCATGTAGCCGTGGCCCCAGAAGGGGCGCCCGATGGCGTAGCCGAGCTCGGCCTGGCGGCCGTCGACGGTGGCGCCGATCATGCCGAGGAAGGCGCCGTCGGCGAGGCGCTCGACGCACCAGGGGCGGTGCCCCGCGCGGAGCCGCCAGTTGGTGGCGACGAGCGAGAGGAAGTCGAGGCTGTCGCTCACGTCCTCGTGCGGCGTGAAGAGGAGGTAGCGCGTGCAGGCCGGATCGCTCGCGTAGGTCTCGAAGACGCGCCCCGCGTCCCCCAGGACGGGACGGCGCAGCCGGAGGCGCGCTGTCAGGACGGTTTCGGCAGGGAACATCGGTTCGGCTCGCCAAACGGGGAGCCCGGATGGTAGCCCTCTGCGTCGACGCGGCGCCAGAGATTTCCGGGCGCCGCCCCAAGCGCCCTCCGGAGGTCCCGTGAACCCGCTCGCCGCCGTGCAGAACATGATCCCGAAGAACCTGAGCCTCGACGGCCCGCGGAACCTCGTGCGCGAGCTGTGGGACAAGCTCGCGGTCGTGCCGGGCGGGAAGCGCGCGTTCAGCGCGGTCGTCGGGCGGATGGCGCCCTACACGGGGAGCATCGGGGCGTCGGTGGTGGAGCTCTCGCCGGGGTGGGCGAAGGTCGTCCTGCGCGACCGGCGCGCCGTGCGGAACCACCTCCAGTGCGTGCACGCCATCGCGCTCGCGAACCTCGCGGAGCTGTGCGGCAACGTGGCGATGGCCTACACGCTGCCGGACGACGCGCGCTTCATCGTGGCCGGGCTCTCCATCGAGTACGTGAAGAAGGCGCGCGGCCTCATCACGGCGACGAGCGAGTGCCCCATCGTGGACTCGAGCGCGCGCGAGGAGTTCGAGGTGCCGGTGACCATGAAGGACGCCGCGGGCGAGGTCGTCGCGACCGCGACGCTCAGGACGCTGGTGGGGCCGAAGCGCGCGAAGCGTTAGCCATCTACCCGGCGCGCCTCACCAGGTGCCGTCCGACGCCAGGTTCACGAGGAAGAGCGCGGCGTTCGTGGCCGACGGCGCGTGGAGCGTCGCCCCGCCGAAGGTCGCCGGGTCGGACTTGAAGTTGCCCGTCGCGAAGACGCCGCCAGCGCCGGCGTACGCGACGCCGTAGCCATAGTCGGTGGCCGCGCCGCCGCCTGCGCGCGCCCAGACCCAGCCGGTCGCCGGGGCGAGGCGCGCGACGAAGACGTCGAGCTCGCCGGCCGAGGAGAGCGTGGTGCCGCCGAAGTCCGCGTCGCCGACGAAGTAGCCCGAGACGTAGACGTCGCCCGACGGGTCGGCGGCGAGCCCGAGCGCGGCGTTGGCGTCGAAGGTCGGGTTAGCGGTCGTCCCGCCGGCCTGCCAGACGCCCGACCACCCGCTGCTCGTCGCGCGCGCGACGAACGCGTCCTGGCGCCCGACGGCGCTCAGGGACGTCGCGCCGAAGGCCCCGCTCTGGAAGTAGCCCGCGATCACGACGTCGCCTGCGGCGTCGAAGACCACGTTCCACGCGAGGGCGTTGGTTCCGCCGCCGCCCTGCTTCCAGAGCGTCGTCCCGTCGGCGCCGTCGAGGAGGGCGACGTAGACCTCCGGATGGTTCCCGAGGCCGGTCAGGAACCCGCTCGGGTTCGCCCCCATGCCGCCTGTGGCGGCGACCCGGATCGCGCCGTCGACCGCCGTCGCCGCGACGCCGAGACCGAACTTCGCGCCGCTCGCGGCCGTCGCCGACTTCGCCCAGAGCCCGTCGAGATCGGCGTCGAGGGCCGCCACGAAGACCGAGCCGTTGAGCGGCCCCGTGAGCGGGAGGCCTCCGACCGTCGCGTCACCGTTGAAGTAGCCGGTGAGGTAGATCCCACCCGCCTCGACCGCGACGTCGTAGACGTCGACCTGGTTCGTGCCGCCGACGTCCGCCGTGTCGAGCCAGGCGCCGTCCGCGCCGAGCCGCGCGACGAAGCCGTCCTCCTGACCGCTGGTCGTGAGGTCGAGCCCCGCGTCGGCGCCGAAGTGGGCGAGCCCGTCCTGAGCGACGCCGCTGTAGGCGTTGAAGAGCCCCCCGACGACCAGCGTGTCGCTCGTGTCGTCCCACGCGACGCCGTAGACGATCTCGCCGCCCATGCCGGCGACCGTCGCGAGCCAGAGCCAGGCGCCCTCGGGGGACCGCTTCGCGACGAAGCCGTCGTTCCCGCCGAGGCTCGTCGCCGTGAGCCCCCCGCCGAGGTCGAGGGTGCCGCGGAAGTAGCCCGCGACGTACACGTTGCCGTCGGGATCCGTCGCGATCCGCTGGCCGCCGGCGTGACCTGCGCCGAGGCTCTGGGCCGCGGGCAGCACGCGCACGACGTCCGGGTAGCCGTGGGCGAAGGTGTGGCCGACGCCGACCCCGAGGTAGCCGGTCCGGACGTCGCCGCCGCTCGCGTCGAGGGCGCGATCGCCCGCGCAGGTGCCGAGGGGCACGCTCCAGGCGATGTCGGGGTAGGTCGCGTCGGCCGCGACGACGCCGTCGTCGGCGCCGCCCGGGGTCGCGGCGTCGTCGGCCGTGGCGAGGGCCGTCAGCGTGCAGCCGGCGAGGTCTGCGTCGCCGACGCCGAGCGCGAGGTTCCAGTAGGCGCCGTCGGCGCCGTTCTCGAGGGGGCCGCGCTGCGCCGACACCTGGAAGAGGCGGTCGAAGCCGCCGGCGAACGTGACGCCCGCCCAGATCGGGCTCCCGGGGGTGGAGAGGTCGGCGTAGTTGCCGAGCGCGGCGGCGGGGTCGACGCGCGCGGTGACCCCGCTCCCGCAGTCGATGACGACGTCGTCGAGGTAGAGGGCGGTGTCGGCGCCGGCGCCGCCGTAGCAGGCGAGGCCGAGCACCTGCGTGCGCGCGCGCTGGCCGCCGTCGTCGAAGAGGAGATCGCCCGCGTCGCAGTCGTACTTCGCCGAGCAGAAGACGTCGGCGAAGCTGACCGCCACGTCGAAGAAGCCCTGGCTCGCGGGGCGGAGCACGGTGACGTCGAAGCGGACGGTCGTGTCGGCGTTCGCGGTGCAGGCGAACGGCTTCGAGAGCGGCCCGGGGTCGCGGAAGTCGAGCCCGCCGCCGGGGGCGGCGGCGTGGAAGGAGCCCGCGTCGTCGAGCGCGTCGGCGTAGAGGCCGACGAGCTCGATGGTGACGGAGTTGTCGCCGACGGTCGCGTCGCACGGGCCCACGTAGGAGACCGAGCCGCGCGCGCCGTAGCGGCCCGAGGTCAGGCGCGCCGACCAGACGACCTGCGCGGGATCGGCGCCGTCGTCGACCTGCACGTCCCAGACGGCCTCGCCGACGCCGGGCAGATCGAGGGGCGCCACCTCGAGGGCGAGGGCGCCGGCGGCGTCGTCGCGGTGGCCGCCGTCGGCGCACGCGACCAGGGACGCGGTTATGGACGCGATGGCGAGGGCTCGACGCATGGGGACCCGCACAGGCTGGAGGTGAGTGCAGCCAGCGTCCCAGACGCGGCACCCGCTGACAACCCGCGCCGCGCCTGCGTGAGCGCCCCATGTAACGAATGTCCGCTCAGTTCCGGGGCTCGCCCCCCGCGCGCGCGGCCTTCGGGGGCGGTGTCACCGTCGTCAGGCGAAGAACGCCTCGGCGTCGACGTAGCGGGCGCCGAGGGCCTTCGCGAAGGCGGCGTCGGAGGCGCGGTCGCCGACCATGACGAGGTCTGCGCGCGACAGGCGGTGGCGCTCGATGAGCAGCACCCCCATGCCGGGGTAGGGCTTCCGGCACCAGCACCCGACGGGCTTCGCGGGGTGCGGGCAGTAGACGATCTCGATCGGGAGGCCGAGGAGCTCGGCCGTGCGCTGGTTCACCGCGCGGACGGCGGCCTCGTCGAGCTGCCCGAGGGCGACGCCCGCCTGGTTCGTGACCCCGAAGAGGCGGTAGCCGTCCTCGACCCAGCGCGCGAGCACCTCCCTCCGGCGCGGCAGGAGCGCGACCTCGTCGGGGACGACGGGGAAGGGGCGCGCCCCCGGCGTCGCGCGCACGGTGCCGTCGAGGTCGAGGAGGAGCGCCTTCTGGGTGTAGGTCGGGTCGTCCTTCCGGGCGAAGACGACGCGGTCGACGCGCGCGAAGCCCTCCTCGGGGCTCGGCGGCTCGAAGGCGCGGAGGTGCTGCCAGATGACGCCGGGGCCGAAGGTGTTCGGATCCTTGCGGCCGGCCTGCGAGAGCTCCTCGGGGGAGAGGAGGCGCCCGTTGCGGCGGATCATGCGCAGCGACGCGTTGAACTGGACGTCGCCGGGCTGCGCGTGGAGCCAGAGGACGCGGGCCGGGACGCCCGCGTCGCGGGCGGCGGCGAGGACGCCGGCGCGGGAGCCGCGCGTGCCGTAGGTGTTGTCGAGGACGACGCGGCGGGAGCCCGCGGCGAGGAGCTCGCGGAGCGGCGGGAGGAGGTCGTCGAGGCGGCCACCGCGGAGGTCGCGGTTCAGGCGGTCGTATCCCGCAGCGACGAAGGGGACGGCGAGGCTCGACTTCCCGGAGGCCGGGAGGCCCATGACGAGGAGGACCTCGTCGCGCGGGGCGAGGGCCTCGTCGAGGGCGACGGTGCGGACGCCGTCGGGGAGGGTCTCGCCGTCCCAGGCGGGGGGCCTCTCGGCGTCGGGGGGCGGGCTCGGCCGCTTCCGCGGCGCGGTCGGGCGCTTCCAGGGGAGGGCGGTGTCGATCTCGGCGAGGTCGGCGTCGGTGAGGGCGCGGGCGACGTCGAGGGCGCGGAGGCTCGCGGTGACCGAGGCGACGCGGGTCGCGCCCGGGAGCGGGACGACGCGGGGCGAGAGGGCGAGGAGCCAGGCGAGGGCGACGTCGTAGGGGGTCGCGCCGCGGCGGGAGGCGACGTCCGCGAGGGCGGGGAGGGCGGGGAGCTTCGCGACGTCGCGGTGGCCGCCGAGGGGGCTGTGGGCGAGGACGAGGAGGCCGGCGGCGTCGGCGCGGGAGAGGACGGCGCGGGTGGCGTCGCCGCGGTGGCGCGGCGAGAGCGCGAGCTGGACGGCGGCGACGGGGAGGCGGGGGAGGGCGGCGGCGAGGGCGTCGTCCGTGACGTTCGAGAGGCCGACGCGGAGGGCGACACCGTCGTCGAGGAGGCGGCGGAGGGCGTCGAGCTGCTCGTCCCAGGGGACCTTCGGGTCGGGGGCGTGGAGCTGGAGGAGGTCGATGGCGTCGACGCCGAGGGCGTCGCGGGAGGCGCGCGCGGCGCGGAGGAGGCGCTCGGGGCGGCCGGCGGGGATCCAGCGCCCCTGGGGCCGCGCGAGGCCGACCTTGGTGGCGACGACGACGTCGTCGGCGGGGCCGTCCCAGGTCAGGAGGGCCTGGCGCACGAGGCGCTCGTTGTGGTGGAGGTCGTGCTCGTCGAGGGCGTAGACGTCGGCGGTGTCGAGGAGCCGGACGCCGCCGTCGAGGGCGGCGTGGATGACGGCGGTGGCGGTGTCCTCGTCGGGCCGTCCGGCGGTCGAGAGGCGCATGAGCCCGAGGCCCAGGGGCGAGACGGCGCGGCCGCCGGGGAGCGCCCGGGAGGCGAGGGCGAAGACGGCGCGGGCGCGGGGGGAGGAGGCCGGGGCCGCAGCCGCAGCCGCAGCCGGAGCCGGAGCCGCAGCCGGAGCCGGAGCCGGAGTCGGGGTCGGAGTCGGCGTCGGGGTCGGGGTCGGCGTCGGGGTCGGCGTCGGGGTCGGGGTCGGGGTCGGCGTCGGCGTCGCGGTCGCCGCCCCCCCGCTCCAATCGAGCTCCTCCTCGACGGCCACCGCCTGACGAACCGCCCCCCCGGCGACGTTCACGACGTGCCACCCCGGCCCGAGCCGCGCGACCTCGTCGGCCTCGCACACGACCACCTCGCGCACCTCGGTGCCGGCGAGCACGCCCAGGACGGCGTCCCCGTCCACGAGCCGGTCGATCAGCGCGCGCGTCGCGGCGTCCGGGCGGGCGCGCCGGTTCCGCGGCGCGTCGCTCACGAAGCGCGACACCTCGGACGCCCCGCGGTGTCCGGGCGGATCGAGCTCGAGCCCGATCGACAGCTCCGTCCACGAGAGCGGCGGCGCCACCGCCCGCGCGACGCGCTCGAGGCGCTCGCGATACGTCGCCTTCACCGCGGCGATGGCGGCGTCGGCGGCGCGCTCGACGGCGCGCCGGGTGGCGTGGGTCACGGCCATGGCGGGGAGCTTGCCACAGGCCAGGGCGCGCCGCGACGCCGCCGGTGGCCGACCGGGGCGCGCCGCGGTACCCTGCGACGACCGCGAGCGCGAGGGACCCCGAGGACCGCAGGAGCAGCGCGATGGCAGATCGACCGTGGGCCCCCTTCGCGTGGTTCGTGCTCCGCGGGACGGGCATGCCCTTCGACTGGCTCGCCTCCCAGGGGGGCGCGCCGCTCTGGGACGGCCCCGCCGACGCCGCCGGCTGGGACGCGCGCCTCCAGGCGAGCCGCGCGGCGCTGTGGCATTTCACACAGCGCCCGTCCGTCCGCGAGGCGATCTTCATGTCGAACCCCGAGCTCGACGCGCACCTCGACGGCTGGGAGCCCTCGCTCACGGGCGCGCGCCGCGCCTTCAAGGACCGCGCTCGCGAGCGGGCGCTCACGAGCTACGCGGGGCGCCTGTGCGCGAAGAACGACACGACCTCGTTCTTCGGCGCCGTGTCCCTCGGTCGCCTCGACCGCGTCGACGATCTCCGCGCCCCGCGCCCCGTCGGGGCGGTGCGGCAGGTCTTCGTCGAGCAGTGGGCCGCGCAGGCCCTCCTCGACGCCGCACGCGCCGACCTCGAGGCCGAGGGGGCCTGGATCGACCACCCGCGCCGCGCCCCGCTCGTCGCGCGCGACGACGCGGGCGCCTTCGCCCGACACGCGCTCGCGCCGGGCGCCAGCTGGTTCTCGGCCGTCGAGCTCCTCGACGAGCCAGGCGCCGCCGCGATCCTCGCCGCGGCCGACGGCGAGCGCGGCGCCCCGGACCTCGCCGCCGCGGCCGGGGTCCTGGACGGCGACGCCGTCGTCGCGCGCCTCCTCGCGTCCGGCGCGCTGCTCTCGGCGACGCGCCTCCCCGAGGGCACCCAGGACGTGGTGGGCCACGCCCTCGGGGTCCTCGCGCGGCAGCCCGAGAGCGCCGCCCGCGCCCTCTGGATCGAGCGCCTCCACACGCTGACGGCCCTCGTCACGGGCTTCGCGACGGCCGACCTCGCCACGCGCCGCGAGGAGCTCGCCCGCGCCGACAGCCTGTTCGAGGCGTGGACGGGCGCCGCCTCGCGCCGCCACCCGGGGAAGCACTACGCCGCGCGCACGCCGCTCCACGAGCGCGGCGATCGGAGCGGCGAGGTCGTCGGGCTCCCGGCCGGGTGGGGAGCGCGGCTCCAGGCGAGCCTCGCGAGCTACCTCGAGCTCTCGCAGCTGCCCGTCCTCGCCGACCGCATGGCGTTCCGCGCCTGGTACGAGCGCCACTACGGCGACGACGAGGCGCGCCCCTGGGGGGAGGTCGTCCGCGACATCGACCGCGTCGGGGTGCGGTATCAGCTCGCGACCCCGAAGCGGGCGATCGAGCTCCGGGCCGCGCTCCGGGCGTATCGCGACGCCCTCCGCGAGCAGGTCGACACGCACCTCGCCGAGCACGGCGCGGCCGTCCCCCTGCGGCTCGACCCCGAGCGCTTCCGGGCGCTCGTCGGCGACCGCTTCGCGGCCGAGGCGGCGGAGGACGGGCGCGCCTACGCCGCCCCGGACATGATGTTCATCGCGGGGCCGGACGGCGCGGGGACGCCGATCGTCGGGGAGGCGCACGCGATGCCCTTCCACGAGCCCTCCCTCTACGCGGCCTCGCCGCGCCGGGCCGAGGTCTGGCGCGCCGCGAGCGACTTCCTCGCGGAGCTCTGCGCGCCCGCGCGCCCGGGCCTCGTCTGCCGGGGGCGCGTGAACTTCCTCGCCTGGACCACCGACCTCGGGCAGGTCGACCTCGAGCTCGACGGCCCCTCGCAGGTCCCGCACGCGCGGCGCGCGAGCCTGCTCGAGCTCGCGCTGCGGCAGGCCGACGACGGCCTCTTCGACTTCAGCGTCACGACCCACGCCGGGGACACGGTCGCCGTGATGCCGCTCGCGCACGGGAGCCGCGTGCGCCTCGCCTCGCGCGTCTACGCGGTGGATCTCCTCGACCTCGCCGAGTGGCTCGGCGGCGGCGACTGGCGCCCCGCGTGGGAGCTGCCGCGGCTCTCCTGGGGGGACCTCGTCGTCCACCGGCGGCGGTGGCGCGTGCCGTCGGAGGCCTGGGCCGGCGAGGGCGTCGCGCCCTGGGAGGCGGTGCGGCGCCTGCGCGACCACTGCGGCGACGGGCTCCCGCGCTTCTGCTACACGAAGCCGCCCGACGAGCGGAAGCCCATGATCTTCGACTGGGGGAACCCCGTGGCGGTCGAGATGGCGCTCTGGCTCGCGAAGCGGCACGAGGTGCTCGTCTTCACGGAGATGCTCCCGGGGCCCGACGACCTCTGGCTCGGGGGGCCCGACGGGCGCCACACGAGCGAGCTGCGCACGGTGTTCGCGCGGCAGCCGGGCTGACCGGCGGCGGGACGGGCGGTGCCAGGGGTTTGCTGCAAACGCAGCAAAGCGGCTTGACGCTCCCGCGGCGCTCGCCTATCCATCGCACGGGACGGTGTCGAACGGACTGTGCAGATGCAGCAGGAGGGCGAGATGCGGCTTCAGGGCAAGACGGCGGTCGTGACGGGTGGCGCGCGCGGGATCGGGTTCGCGGTGGCGCGGCGCTTCCTCGACGAGGGCGCCCGCGTGGCGATCTGGGACGTTCAGGGGAGCCTCCTCGGCGACGCGATGACGCGCCTCGAGGCGGGGCCGCGCGCCCGCGCGTACGAGGTCGACGTGACCTCGCGTGAGCAGGTGCAGCAGGCCCTCGCCGCCGTCGAGGCGGAGCTCGGCCCGGTCGACGTCATGGTGAACAACGCCGGCATCACGCGCGACGCGATGCTGCACAAGCTCACGGACGCGAGCTGGGACGCGGTCATCGACGTGAACCTGAAGGGGGTCTTCGTCTGCGGGCAGGAGGCGGCGCTCCGGATGCGCGAGCGCGGCCGCGGCGTCATCCTCAACACGTCGTCGGTGGTCGGCCTCTTCGGCAACGTCGGGCAGACGAACTACGCCGCCGCGAAGTTCGGCGTCATCGGGATGACCCTCACCTGGGCGAAGGAGCTCGGCCGGAAGGGCGTCCGCGTGAACGCCGTCGCGCCCGGCTTCACGCGCACGGAGATGGTCGAGTCCGTGCCGGCCGCGGTCCTCGAGGGGATGATGCAGAAGACCTCGCTCGGGCGCCTCGCCGAGCCGAGCGAGATCGCCTCGGCCTTCGCGTTCCTCGCCTCCGACGACGCCTCGTACATCACCGGGCACGTGCTCTCGGTCGACGGCGGCATGACCCTCTGACGACGACGGCGGGCGCGCGCGGGCCTCGGGCGGGCTCGCGGCGCGCCGCGGCGGACTTTTTCGGTTCCCTCCCTTTCGGCCGCGGCCGCGCCGTGTAGTCTGGACCGGCGCCCCCGTCGTGCCAGCTGCCGACCGGCGCGCCATCGAGGAGGAGCCACATATGAAGTACGCGCTCACCGTGAACGGCGAGCCGCGCGAGGTGGACGTCGCCCCCGGGACCCCGCTGCTCTGGGTCCTGCGCGAGCAGGTCGGCCTCAAGGGCACGAAGTACGGCTGCGGCGTCGCCCAGTGCGGCGCCTGCACGGTCCACGTCGACGGGAAGCCCGCGCGCTCCTGCGTGCTGCCGGTCGAGGAGGTCGGCGCGCGCGCCGTCACCACGATCGAGGGGCTCTCGGGCCCCGTCGCCGACCGCCTGCGCGCGGCGTGGCGCTCGCTCGACGTGCCGCAGTGCGGCTACTGCCAGTCGGGGCAGCTCATGACGGCCTGCGCGCTCCTGACGGAGGTCCCGAAGCCGGACGCCGAGCAGGTCGAGCACGCGATGGCCGGCAACGTCTGCCGCTGCTGCACCTACACCCGGATCCGCCGCGCCATCGGGATGGCCGCCGAGGAAGGGGGGGCGCCCTGATGGCTCCGGTCTCACGACGCCTGTTCCTGAAGTCGTCGGCGGCGGTCGGCGCCGGGCTCGTCCTCGGCGTGCACCTGCCGATGCCCGACAAGGGCTTCGCGGCCGCCCCCGAGGCGCCGCCGCAGCCCGATCTCTACAACCCGAACGCCTTCATCCGCATCGCGCCGGACAACACGGTGACGCTGCTGTCGAAGCACATCGAGTTCGGCCAGGGGCCGTACACCGGGCTCGCGACGCTGGTCGCCGAGGAGCTCGGCGCCGACTGGGGGCAGATGCGCGCCGAGGGCGCCCCGGGCGACCTCGTCTACCAGAACATCGGGCGCGGGATGCAGCTCACGGGTGGGTCGAGCTCGATCCGCAACAGCTACCTGCAGATGCGGCGGATCGGCGCGACGGCGCGCGCGATGCTCGTCGCGGCGGCGGCGAAGCAGTGGGAGGTGCCGGCGGTCGAGGTGCTCGTCGACAAGGGGGTGCTGACGCACTCGTCGGGCAAGAAGGCCACGATGGGCGAGCTCGCGGAGGCCGCGATGGCGCTGCCGGCGCCGGCGGCCGACGACGTGAAGCTGAAGGATCCCGAGAGCTTCACGCTCATCGGGCGGGAGCTGCCGCGCCTCGACACGCCGGCGAAGCTCGACGGGAGCGCGCGCTACACCATCGACGTCGACCGCGAGAACCAGGTCGTGGCGATGATCGAGCGGCCGCCGCGCTTCGGGGCGAAGCTCACGGGCTTCGACGAGGGCGCGGCCAAGCGGATCCCCGGCTTCGTCGCGGCGAAGGAGGTCCCGGGCGGGGTCGCCGTCTACGCGGACGGCTTCTGGCCGGCGAAGATGGCGCGGCACGCGCTGAACGCCCAGTGGGACGAGTCCGGCGCCGAGCACGCCGACTCCGACCAGATGATCGAGCGCTTCAAGGCGAAGCTCGGCGAGGCCGGGAAGCCCGCGGCGGACCGCGGCGGCGCGGACGCCGTGCTCGATAAGCCCGCCGAGGGCGACAAGGTGCTCACCGCGGACTACGTCTTCCCGTACCTCGCGCACGCGCCGATGGAGCCGCTCGACTGCGTCATCGAGCGCACGGCGGACGGCGGGGTCGAGGCGTGGTACGGGGCGCAGGCGCCGACCATCGACCAGATGGCCATCGCGAAGGTCCTCGGGGTGCCGCTCGACAAGGTGAAGATCAACGTCCTCTTCGCGGGCGGGAGCTTCGGGCGGCGCGCGCAGGGCGACGCGTCGCTCGCGGTGGAGGCGGCGCAGCTCCTCGCGAGCGCGCCCGAGGGGCGGCCGGTCAAGCTCGTCTGGACGCGCGAGGACGACATCCGCGGCGGCTACTACCGGCCGCTCTACGTGCACCGCCTCGAGGCGGTGGTGCGGAAGAACGAGATCGCGGCGTGGCGGCACCGGATCGTCGGGCAGTCGATCTTCGCGTGGACGCCGTTCCCGGAGCCGAAGGACGGCATCGACCCGACGAGCGTCGAGGGGGCGCGGAATCTTCCGTATGGGATCAATGACTTCAAGGTCGAGCTCACGACCGAGAAGATCGGGATCCCGGTGCTCTGGTGGCGGTCGGTCGGGAGCACGCACACGGCGTTCTCGACCGAGACGTTCATGGACGAGGTGCTCGCGGCAGCGGGGCTCGACCCGGTCGAGGGGCGGCTCGCGATGCTCGCGGAGCACCCGCGGCACGCGGGCGTCTTGCGCGCGGTGGCGGAGCTCGCCGACTGGGGGAAGGGGGCGCCGGCGGGGCGCGCGTATGGCGTGGCGCTCCACGAGTCGTTCCAGACGTACGTCGCGGAGATCGCGGAGGTGAGCCTCGACCGGAGCGGGATGCCGAAGGTGCACAAGGTCTACTGCGCGGTGGACTGCGGGGTGGCGGTGAACCCGAACATCATCGCGGCGCAGATGGAGGGCGGCATCGGCTACGGCCTCGGCGCGGCCTTGTTCAACGCGGTCGACGTGGTCGACGGGCGCGTCGTGCAGCGGAACTTCGACGACTACAAGCCGCTGCGGATGGGGGACATGCCGGAGGTGAGCGTGACGGTGGTCAAGAGCGGCGAGGCGCCGACGGGGGTCGGCGAGCCGGGGGTGCCGCCGGTCGCGCCGGCGGTGGCGAACGCGTTCGCGAGGCTGACCGGCAAGCGCGTGCGGCACCTGCCGTTCGCCCGTGCCCTGGGGGGTGCGTGATGCGGCGGTGCGCATGGACGGTGGCGGCCGGGGCGCTCGCGCTGGTGCTCACGGCGTGCGGGAAGCCGGCGCCGCCCGCGGGCGGGGCCGATGGCGGAGGCTCCGGGGGGGCGACGGCGACGGCGGCGCCCTCCGAGCCGGAGGCGGACAGCCGCGAGGCGGGAGCCGGCGCGGAGGGCGCGGACACGGGCGAGAGCGCCGGGTCGACGGCGACGAGCGAGGCGGACGCGACGTCGGCGAGCGCGCACGTCACGCAGCCAGGCGGGGAGCCGCTCAAGGGGGTCTCCGACTTCGCGGACATCGCGGACGTCAAGGCGCGCTCGGTGGCGCTCTTCGAGGAGGCCGGGAAGGTGCTGACGCACCCGCGCTGCCTGAACTGCCACCCGGCGGGGGACAGCCCGACGCAGGGGGACAAGATGACGACGCACGAGCCGCCGCTCGTGCGCGGGGAGGACGGGCTCGGGCCGGTCGGGATGCGCTGCCAGACGTGTCACACGGCGAAGAACGTGGAGCTGGGCGACCGCTCGGTGCCGGGGGATCCGGCGTGGAAGCTCGCGCCGCTGGCGATGGCGTGGCAGGGCAAGGATCTGCGCGCGATCTGCGAGCAGCTGAAGGACCCGGCGCGGAACGGCGGGCGGGACCTCGAGGCCATCATCCACCACGTGTCGGAGGACCACCTCGTCGGGTGGGGCTGGGCGCCCGGGACGGGGCGCACGCCGGCGCCGGGCACGCAGGAGGGCTTCGGGAAGCTCATCGCGGCGTGGGTGGAGACGGGCGCGGCCTGCCCCTGACGGGGCCGCGCGCGATCTAAGTGTCCGTGCTGAATCAGGTTCAACCACGGAGGCACGGAGGGCACGGAGGGTTCGGCGGAGCTGCCGGGCCTCGCCCCCCAGCCGAGCCAAGTGTCAACTGCCACGGAGCGAAGCCTCGAGCACGAGCTCTGGAGGCCACTGAACCCTCCGTGCCTCCGTGCCTCCGTGGTTGTCCCCCCGAAGGAGCCCTGGACAACCCAGCGTCCGAGCGGAGGCCGCCGAGCCGAGCATCGACCGCCCTCGCCGCCCTCTCCGCCCTCCCTCCGTGTCTCCGTGTCTCCGTGGTTACCCCGCCGGAGCCGAGACGTACCCCGCCGGAGCTACCCGCCGATCGTGCTCGCGTCGATGACGAACCGGTAGCGCACGTCGCCCTTCATCATCCGCTCGTAAGCGGCGTCGACGTCGGCGCCCGAGACGATCTCGACGTCCGAGACGACGCCGTGCTCGCCGCAGAAGTCGAGCATCTCCTGCGTCTCGGCGATGCCGCCGATGAGCGACCCGGCGAGGCGCTTGTTGCCCGCGATGAGCGAGAAGGCGCCGACCTCCGAGGCCACGGGCGGGATCCCGAGCACCACCATCGCCCCGTACGGCTTCAGGAGCCCGAGGTACTGGTTGTAGTCGTGCGGCGCCGAGATCGTGTCGATGATGAGGTCGAACCGCCCCTTCAGCCGCTCGAACGTCGCCGGATCCGTCGACAGCGCGAACCCCGCGGCGCCGAGGCGCTCCGCGTCCGCGGCCTTGCCCGGCGACGTGCTGAACATCGTCACGTTCGCCCCCATCGCCGCCGCGAGCTTCACCGCCATGTGGCCGAGCCCGCCGAGCCCGACCACCGCCACCTCGTCACCCGCCTTCGTCCCCCACTGCCGGAGCGGCGACCACGTCGTGATGCCCGCGCACAGGAGCGGCGCCGCCCCCGCCGGGTCGAGCGACTCCGGGACCCGCAGCACGAACCGCTCCGACACCACGACGTGCGTCGAGTAGCCGCCGTAGGTCGGCGTCTCGCGGTCCATCTCCGTGCCGTTGTACGTCCACGAGCACCCCTTCTCACAGAACTGCTCGTGGTGCGCGCCGCACTGACCGCAGCTGCGGCAGCTGTCGACCATGCAGCCCACACCGACGAGATCGCCCGGCTCGAAGCGCGTGACCCCCGCGCCGACCTCGATCACGCGCCCCACGATCTCGTGCCCGGGCACCATCGGGAACCGCGCGCCGCCCCACTCGTCCCGCGCCTGGTGCACGTCGGAGTGGCAGATCCCGCAGAACGCGATGTCGATGACCACGTCGTCCGCGCGCGGCTCGCGGCGCTCGATGACGCGCGGGCCGAACGGGGCGTGGGGGTACTCGGTGGCGATGGCGTGGACCTTCATGGCGACCTCCGGGCTCATGGGATGACGACGCCGATCTCTACCACGTCCGCCGCCGCTGCAAAGGGTAGCCGCCGGGGAGCCGGCGGCGCCCGGCGTCACGGGCCGAAGCAGCCGACGACGTAGGGCGGCGCGTCCTCGGTGACGCAGACCCGCGCCCCCGACGGCCCCTCGCAGCGCTCGCTCAGGCACTGCACCGAGTACTCGCACACCTCCCCGGTCGCGAGGCGCGCGGCGCACGTCGGCGGGTCGCCGTTCTCGCACCAGAGCCCCGCCGCGCACGAGCGCAGCGGGTACTGCACCGAGCACTGCTCGCCCGACGCCCGCGGCGCCGTGCACTCCCCGCTCACGTCGTCGCAGAAGAGCTGCTCCGCGCACGACGCGGGCTCCCCGTAGGCGCACGGCACCCCCTCGGCGCCGCCGAGCGCGCGGCACGTCCCGTCGCTCGCGCACACCCCCTCCGCGCACGCCTTCCACGGCTCCACGCTCTGGCCGCAGAAGCCGCCGAGCGGCAGCTGCTGCGCGCACCGGAAGGGGCCCGAGTCGTTGAAGAGGCAGTGGAGACCTTCCTTGCAGCCCGCGGGATCGCAGGGGCCCCCCTGGTCGCTCGGCCCGCGGCAGACGGGCGGCTCGTCGCCCGTGCCCCCGTCGACCGCGTAGCAGCCGGCGTCGCGCCCGCACCAGTCCCACGGGAGCTCGCTGCAGGTCTCGCCGACCGCGATGGGGGCGAGGCAGCGCCCGTCGCCGACCGTCGCCGTCGCCGCGGCCGCGACCGTCTCCGGGCGGCAGACGAGGCCCTCCGGGCAGTTCCCGTCGTCGCGGCAGACGCCGCCCGCGGTGCTCTCCTGCGCGCACGCTCCGTCGACGCAGACGAGGCCCGGGAAGCAGTCGAGGGGGGCGACGCAGGCGTCGCCGATCCCGAGCGGGCTCACGCACTTGCCGGGACCGCCCTGCTCGGTGCTGTAGCAGCGGAGCGGCGACTGGCACTGATAGTCGTAGTCGCAGCTGACGCCCGCGCCCCGCAGCGCCCGACACGTCTGGGTCTGGTCGCAGAAGCTCGTCGTCGGCTCGCACTCGTGGTCCGCGTCGCAGGTCGTGCCGACCGGCGCCCACGCGGCGCACGTCCCGGGGCAGCTCGAGCGCGTGCACGCGTGGTCCGCGTCGCAGCCGTCGGCCGCGAAGCCCGCGTCGCGGTAGCAGGTCGCGCCGTCGCCGCCGAGCCCGACGAAGACGTCCGAGCACGGGCCGCTCGCCTCGCGCCCCAGGTTGTCCGCGAGGACGATGTAGACCGGCCCGCACGTGGGGTCGTCCATCGCGGCGACGCAGCGCGCCGCGGCCTCCGCGTCGTAGCGGAGGCGACCGTCCGCGACGCCCGCGACCGCCGCCTCGCAGACCGCGCGGGACCAGGCGTAGCGCGGCCAGTCCGCGCACGACGCGAAGTTGCGGCAGCGGTCGGACCAGCCGCAGATCGAGGTGACCAGGGCGTCGCAGTAGGCGTCCATCGCGATCGTGGCGGGCGTGACGGTGTCCTCGGCGTCGGCCGCGTCGGCCGCGTCGGCCGGCGTCGTCGCGTCCGGCGCGTCGCTGTCCGCGTCGGCGACCGCGAGGGTGTCGCTCGCGACGTCCGCGCCGCCGTCCTCGGGAGCGGTCGTGTCGGCGGTGGTCGTGGCGTCGCCGCCACCGCCGCCGTCGCTACCGCAGGCTGCGACGGCGACGAGCGCCGCGCTCACGGCGAAGAGGGCCAGGGGCGTGAGGCGTGCGTTCATGTCGGGCTCCGGCGGGTGGGCGTCACGGGCGTTCGATTTCTTGTGCCCGGGCCGCCCCGGGGACGCAAGTCGGGAGCGGGATCGGTGACGAATCGTCACGGGACGTCCCGGGACGAACGGGACGACCGGCGCTCGCCGCCCGCGAGGACCCCGCGCGCAGGTCCGCGCGCGAGGCCGCGGTGGCGCCCCGCTCGGCGCGTGGCGGGTTTCGTGCATAATGTTTCCGTGTCGGTGAGCCGACGATGACGACACGACCGATGGCTCGAGGCGCCATGGACACCCTCCCCGAGATCGATCCCCCCGAGACCAAGAGCGCGAAGGGCTGGAAGCCGTTCGGCGACGCCCCGCCGCGCCCCGTCGTCGGCGCGCGCACGCCGCCGGTCCTGCCGCGCTCGGCGCCCGCGCGCCACTTCCCGCTGTGGATGCCGCCGATCGCCGGGCTCGTCGTGGGCGGGCTCGTGGCGGTGCTCGCGGCCGTCTTCGGCGGCGGGCCCGAGCCAGCCGGCGCGCCGCCGGCGAGGGGGCCCGCGCCGAGCGGCGAGACCCTGCTCGCCGACCCAGGCGCCACCCCCGACGACGAGGGGCTCGTGGACGATCTGCCCGGCGACGACGAGCTCGCCGCCGCGCCGGACGCGCCGCTCGCCGCCTCACCCGAGGGCGAGGGCGACGGGAGCGCGCCCGCCCCCGGCGCCGAGCCCGACGAGGTCGTCGCCGCGGACGCCCCGGCGCCGGGCGCAGCCGACCGGCCGACCCTGGGCGCGCGTCGGACCCCGGGGACCCGGGCAGGCTACGACTTCGATCCGCGCAAGGTCTCCGATCTCAAGCGGAACCCCTACCGCGCCTTCAACCCGGTCGACTGGTCGTGGACCGGCTTCCGCCGCATGAGCGACACGAAGGGCAACCCCTACCTCGACTGACGGCCCGAGGGGGGAGCCAGCGACGGTCGCGCCGCCTCCGGGCTCAGCCCGGCTTCGCGCCGAGGAGCTCCTCGAGCCGCGCGACGTCCGCCTCGACGTCGGCGATGATGGTGTCCACGTCCTCCGCCGTGAGGCTCGCGCGCGCGATGGCGGCCGGGTCGACGCGGTAGCGGAGCCCGTCGGAGCCCTGCCCGACGCCCGTCGAGAGCTCGAGGCTGTCGGCGAGGTGGACGATCGTGGCGAGGTCGACGTGCTCGCCCGCGGCCGACGGCGCGTGGTGGAAGCGGATCCCCGCGCAGACGTCGTCGGGGAGCTGCCAGCGCACGGCCTGGTCGGCGCCGAGCGAGGCGTGGTCGACGCCGAAGAGCTGCCGCTCCGCCTCGTCGAAGGTGAGCTCGCCGTTCTCCGCGAGCAGGTCCACGAGCTCGTGCCAGCGCGCGTCGACGTGCTCTCCGAGGAGGAGCTTCCCGACGTCGGCGAGGAGCCCGGTCGTGTAGGCGAGCGCCGGCGCCACGCCGAGCCGCGGCGCGAGGTGACGGCAGGCGGCGGCGACGCGGATGGCGTGCCGCCAGAGGCCCTCGTCGAACATGTCGTAGCCGGGGATCGCGTCGCGTCCGAGCACGAGGCGCAGGCGCCGCGCGATGAGCTCGCGGAGCTGCTGCTCGCCGAGCGAGACGACGGCGGCGGTGATGGTCGTCGCCTTCTCGCGGCGCCCCATCGCGGCGCTGTTGGCGACGCGCAGCGCCTCCGCGGCGAGGCCGGGGTCGGCGCAGACGGCCTGGCTGATGGAGCGCCCGTCGCGGTTCGGCGAGTCCATGAGCCCGATCAGGTGGCAGAGGACGGACGGCGGGATCGGGAGCTCGAGCGCCGACCCGAACGTGCCGGGAGGCGGCGTTCCCCCAGCCAGAGGCGGCGGGAGCGACGCGACGTTCTCGTTCATCGTAGCCTTCTTGGTTGGAGACCTGGAGTCGTGATGAGGATCTCGCCGGTCGCGAGATCGAGGGAGAGGGTCCGGCTCGCGCGCCCGCCGCACTCCTCGCCGCGGATGCGCTGGCGAGCGGCGACGATGGCCTCGCGGGCGACGCGCACGTTGCGCCCGCCGATGTCGAAGACGTCGTTGAGCGCTGCGACCGAGGCGCCGCCGGCGATGTATACCTCGGCGCGCGCGAGGTCGCCCCCCTGCCGCTGGAACGCCTCGAAGAGCGCTGGGACCGCGAGGTCGCCGAACATGAGCGGATCCGTCGCGGCGCGGCTGTTCTGGCGGCTGTCGGGGAGCATGTAGTGGCAGATGCCGCCGAGCTTGCGCGCGGGGTCGTAGATGGCGACGCCCACGCAGGAGCCGAGGCCGTAGGTGATGATGAGGCCGCGCTCGCGCGCGACCGAGAGCGCGCTGATGCCGACGACGATGCTGCCGGAGAGCTGCGCGAGCGAGCGGCCGACGCCGCGCGTGTCGGGGGGCGCGGGCGCCGCCGCGGCGCGGGGAGGCACGCCGAAGCCGCCCGGGGCGGGGCTCTGGTGGGCGCTCGGCGGGCCGCCGAAGGCCGGGGCCAGGCGGCGCGGTGGCGGCCTGGAGCGGGCGCGCCCTGGCTCTGAGGGCGCGGCGCGCGCGGAGCGAAGCGGTTCAGCGGCGGTGGCGGCGGGGGCGACGCCGGCGCGGGCGCGGGCGGGTCCGGCGCGTAGCGGGCTGCTCCATCGCGCACGAACGTGAAGCGGGGCTTGGGAGGTTGAGGCGTGGTCAAGAGGGCCTCTCAGTGACGAGGTTCGCGATGGCTGACGCGATCCCGTCGATAGGGCGCACGAGCTCCGCCGCGCCCTGCTCGATGGCGACGCGGGGCATGCCGAAGACGAGGGAGGTGGCTTCGTCCTGCGCGACGGTGCGGGCGCCGCGCTGGCGCATGGCGAGGAGGCCGTCCGCCCCGTCGCGGCCCATCCCGGTGAGGATGACGCCGACGGCGCGGCGCCCGACCTGCTCGGCGACCGAGGAGAACAGGACGTCCACGCTCGGGCGATGCCCCGAGACGGGATCGCCGCCGCCCGTGACGAGCCGGAGGGCGGCCCCCTCCGACCGGACGCGCAGGTGCTCGCCGCCGGCGGCGATGTAGACGTGGCCGGGCTGGCAGAGCTCGCCGTTCCTGGCCTCGCGCACGGTGAGCGCGCAGCTCTCGTCGAGCCGCGTCGCGAGGAGCGCGGTGAACGTCGGCGGCATGTGCTGGACGACGAGCACCGGCGGGAGGTTCGCCGGGAGCGCCGGCAGCACCGCGCGCAACGCCTCGACCCCGCCCGTCGAGGAGCCGATCGCGATGAGGCGCTTGTCCGTGGCGCCGACGAGGCCCCGGACGGGGGCGCTCTTGACCGGGGCCGGCCCGGCCGTGGGGACCGCGCGGCGGCGGCGCATGTCCACGCCGGCGGCGGCCTTCACCTTCGCGCGCAGCTCCGCGAGCATGTCGGCGACGCTCGCGTGGCCGCTGTTGGCGGGCTTCGTGACGAAGTCGACCGCGCCTGCGCCGAGCGCCTCGATGGTCTGCTGCCCGCCGCGCGTCGTGAGCGTGCTCACCATGACGATCGGGAGCGGCCACTGCGGCATCAGCTTCTTCACGAAGGTCACGCCGTCCATGCGCGGCATCTCGACGTCGAGCGTCATGACGTCGGGCTGGAGCTCGACGATGGCGTCGCGCGCGGCGTAGGGGTCGGCGGCGGTGCCGACGACCTCGATGCCGGGCTCGGCGGTGAGGCCGCGCGTGATGATCGTGCGCGCGACGGCCGAGTCGTCGACCACGAGCACGCGGATGGGGCGGCGGGTGTTCATGGCAGCACCTCGTCCGTCCGGCGGTAGATCGCGGGCGCGACCGCCTTCAGGCCCGGCGGGTTCGGGCCGAGGCTCTCGGAGAGCCCGACGTAGAGGGTGCCGCCGGGGCGGAGGTCCTTCGCGAG
The DNA here is from genome assembly GCA_020632715.1 of Deltaproteobacteria bacterium. Taxonomy (GTDB): domain Bacteria; phylum Myxococcota_A; class UBA9042; order PHBI01; family PHBI01; genus JACKFA01. Next base: position 937,257 of record JACKFA010000001.1, on the reverse strand, counting down.
GGCGCGCGCCACGTGCATGCGCGTCTCCTCGTTGAAGTAGATCATGACGTTGCGGGCGAAGATCACCTCGAAGTTCTGCCGGAACTTCCACTCCCCGAGCAGGTTGAGCCGGCGGTAGAGGACGTCGCTGCGGATGTCCTGCCGCACGTCGAAGTCGCTCCCGCGCTGGTCGAAGAGCGCGCGCCGGACGCGCTCCGGGAGGGGCTGCACCTCCGCGGAGCTGTAGACGCCGCGCCGCGCGACGTCGAGCGCGCGCGCCGAGATGTCGGTCGCGAGGACGCCCGTGTCCCAGCGGTCGAAGGCGCTCCCGAGCCCGAGCCGGACGAGCGCCGCGAGGGTGTACGGCTCCTGCCCCGTGGAGGCCGCGGCGCACCAGATCCGGAGCGACGGCTTCACGGCGCGCGTCTCGGCGCGCTTCCGCATCCACTCGGGGATGACGCGCTCGAGGAGATCGGTGAAGTGCGCGTTCTCGCGCCAGAAGTAGGTGTGGTTCGTGGTGATGGCGTCGGCGAGCTCGCTCATCGCCTCGGCGCTCGGCTTCGCGAGGAACTGATCGATGTACTCGCTCGCGCTCTCGATGCGCCGCTCGCGCAGGATCCCCTGCAGGCGCGCGCGCACGAGCGGGAACTTCGCCGTCGACAGCGAGATCCCGAAGCTGTCGTGCACGACCTCGCGGATCTGGTCGAAGTCGTCGCGCGTCATGGCGACCTTCGCCGCGTCGGGGCTCGAGCCCTCCGGCGGGGGGCGGCGACGGAATCGCGTGCTCGGCATGGCGCTCTCCTAGGCGAAGCGGCTCGAGGGGAGGGGGGCGCCGTGGCCGCCGGAGCGGTGCGTGGACGCGGGGGGAGGGATCCTCGACGGCGGGGTGGGGCGCCCGGGGCGCGGCCTCTCCGCCGCCGGCGCGCGGCGCCCGCGCGCGGGGCGCTCGCTCAGCTGGAACCGGTCGAGCTGCTCGCTCAGGAGGCGGGCGTGCTGCGTCAGCTCCTCGGCGGCGGCGGCGCTCTCCTCGGAGGTCGCCGTGTTCTGCTGGATGATGTCGTTCACCTGGCCGAGGCCGTCGTCGATCTGCCCGATCCCCTCGGCCTGATCGTTGCTCGCGTGGGCGATCTCGCGGATGTGCGCGGTCACCTCGCCGACCCCGCGCACGATGGCGCCGAGCGCGACCTCCGTCTCGTGGGCGATGCGCGTCCCGGCCTCGACCTTCCGCACCGACGTCTCGATGAGGGCGGTCGTCTCCCGGGCCGCCTCGGCGCTCCGGGCGGCGAGGTTCCGGACCTCCTCGGCGACGACGGCGAAGCCCTTGCCGTGGACCCCGGCCCGCGCCGCCTCGACGGCCGCGTTGAGGGCGAGCAGGTTCGTCTGGAAGGCGATCTCGTCGATGACCTTGATGACCCGGGAGATGTCCTTCCCGGCGGCCTCGATGCCGCTCATGGCCTCGAGCATCTCGCTCATCGCCTGGTCGCCGCGGGTCGCGGCCTCCGCGGCGGCCTGCGCGATGCCCGCCGCGCGATCGGCGCTCTCCGCGTTGCCGCGCGTCTGCTGCGACATCTGCGCCATCTGGGCCGAGATCTGCTCGACCGTCGCGGCCTGCGCCGCGGCCCCGTCGGCGATGGCGTGCGCGGACTGCCGGATCTGCGCGCTCCGCTCGTCGAGCTGCGCCGAGGACGCGGCGACCTCGCCGAGCGCGTCGGCGAGCTGCCCGAGGGAGCCGTTCCAGAGCGCCTGGAGCTCCGCGTAGATCCCCTCGTAGGGGCCCACGATGCGCGCGTGGAGCTCGCCCCGCGACAGCGCCCGGAGCGCGTCGCGCAGCTCGTGGAGCGGCGCCTCGAACGCCTCGACGATGCCGTTCGCGCCGCGCACCACGTCGCGGTACGCGCCCTCGAGCCCACGCTCGTCGCAGCGCTGCGTGAGGTCGCCGACGCGCGCGTGCTCGGCGAGCCCGGCGAGCTCCCCGTTGAAGGTGCGCAGCGTCGCCGCGACCCCGTCGAGGCTCCGCCCGAGCGACCCGAGCTCGTCCTGCCGGGTGCAGGCGACCTTCGCGTCGAGATCCCCCGCGGCGAGGCGCGCCGCGGCCTCCGCCATGCGCTGAACGGGCCGCGCGAAGCGCCGCCCGGCGATGGTGCCCAGCGTCACGACGAGCCCGACGCAGAGGACCCCCGCGATCACCGTGCGCGTCAGCACCTGCGCGGGGTCGTCGTTCGTCATCACGATGGCGCAGCCCACGGCGACGGGCACGAGCCCGACGCCTGTGAAGCCTGCGACCATACGTGTCGTGAGGGTCATCGTGGGGGCCTTCTGCGGGAGCATGAGGGTGGCTCCTCGTGCTTGCGGGTTGGGACGGGAGGGCTCAGAACTTGCCGAAGTCGTTGTCGTCGAGGTCGATGACGGCCTCGGCGCGGTGCCCGCCGGCGGGGCGCGATGGCCCGCGGCGGCTCGGCGCTCGCGCGCGGCGGGCGGCGGCCTTCGCGCCCGGGCGAGCGAGGCGGCGCGAGCGCGGGTCCCGCGACGGGCGGTAGCCGCGGTCGGCGGTCGCCCTCTGCGCGGGCTCGGCCGCCGCGTACGCCTCGGGGCTCGGGCCCCAGTCGGCGCCGGCGAAGCCGCCGCGCGTGTCCTCGAGCCGGAAGCGCGAGAGCTGGTCGCTCAGGTTCTTCGCGCGGTCGGTGAGCTCGGCGGCGGCCGCGGCGCTCTCCTCGGAGGTCGCGGTGTTCTGCTGGATGACGTTGTTGACCTGGCCGAGCCCGTCGTTGATCTGCGCGATGCCGTCGGCCTGATCGCCGCTCGCCCGGGCGATCTGCGCGACGTGATCGGTCACCTGGCCGACCCCCTCGACGATCGCCTCGAGCGCGCCCGCCGTCTCGTGGGCGATGCGCGTGCCGACCTCGACCTTGGCGATCGACGCCTCGATCATCGCCGTCGTCTCGCGGGCGGCCTGCGCGCTCCGGGCGGCGAGGCTCCGGACCTCCTCGGCGACGACCGCGAAGCCCTTCCCGTGGACGCCCGCGCGGGCCGCCTCGACGGCCGCGTTCAGCGCGAGCAGGTTCGTCTGGAAGGCGATCTCGTCGATGACCTTGATGATGCGCGAGATGTCCTTGCTCGACCCCTCGATGGCGTTCATGGCCTCGACCATCTCGTTCATGGCGTGGTCGCCGCGGGTCGCGCCGTCGCGGGCGCGCTCGGCGAGCATGTTCGCGGTGGTCGCGCTGTCGGCGTTGGCCTTCGTCTGCATCGACATCTGCGCCATCTGCGCCGAGATCTCCTCGAGCGTGGCGGCCTGCTCGGCGGCGCCGTCGGCGAGCGACTTCGCCGAGCGCCCGATCTGCTCGCTCCGGCGGTCGACCTGCTCGGCCGACTCGAGCGCCTCGCCGAGCGCCGCGTTCAGCGCGTCTAGCGTGCTGTTCCACGCGTGCTTCAGCGCCGCGTACTCGCCGGCGTACTCGCCGTTCATCTTCGACGTGAGGTCGCCGTTCGCGGCCGCGCCGAGCGACTCGCGGAGGTCGCGCATCGGCGCCACGAACGCCTCGAGGACGCTGTTCACGCCCTCCATGAGGTCGCGATAGGAGCCCTGGAAGCCGTCGATCGAGCAGCGCTTGCCGAGGTCGCCGAGGCGCGCGTAGCCCACGAGCCCCTCGAGCTCGCCGTTGAAGCGGTGGAGGGTCGCCGAGATGGCCTCGAGCGAGCGCGCGAGCGTCCCGAGCTCGTCGGCCTTGTCGTAGTCGATCTTGTGGTCGAGGTCGCCCGCGGCCATGCGCTGCGCGGCCTCGGCCATCTTCACCATCGGGCGGGCCATCTTCTTGCCCATGAGGAAGCCGAAGACGATGACGAGCAGGAGGCACGCGCCCGCCGCGATGAGCGTCTCGAGCACGAGCAGGATGCTCACGGCGTAGCCCTGCGCGGTCGGGACCTTCACGAGGGCCGCCCAGTTCATCCCCGGGAAGCCGTCGGCGCCGGAGAAGTGAGCGTAGCCGGCGAGCAGGTCGACGTTCTTTCGGGTGTGCGTGTAGACGATGGCGCCCTTCTCACCGCTCACGGCGCGCTTGGCGCTCTCGGCACCGCGCTCGACGAGGTTCAGGGCGAGGATCACGCTCATGTCGTGCGGCACGTTCGCCGAGCCGGTGAGCTTCGGGTCGTAGTCGACGATCACGCGACCGACGCCGTCGAGCAGGGTGAACTCGGCGCCGTCGAGCCCGTCATCCGCCAGCCGCTTGTAGTAGGACTGGACGATCTCCTCGACCATCGAGAACCGGACGTAGTTCTTCCAGACGCCGACGACGTTCCCCGCGTCGTCGTGGACCGGCGCGCTGAAGCCGACCGCGAGCCCGACGTCGCCCGGGAAGACCGCCTTGACGACGGGGTCGACGGCGACGTCGTCGATCCAGGTCCCCGTGGACCTGTCGTTGCCAGGGGCGGCGAAAGGCTGGCGCGTCGTGAAGCGCCCGGCGATGGCGTTCTGGAACCACGGTTCCGACTTGAAGCTCATCTTGTAGACGGCGCGCGTGTCGAGCGGTTTCCCGTCGCTGTCCTCGCTGTTCACGGCGGCGACGCGCCCGTCCTTGTCGACGAGCACGGTCAGGTAGTAGACGTCGTAGAGCCGGACGAGGTCGTTCATCGACCGGATGAGCGCGGAGCTCGGGTCGTACCAGACCTCCTTGTCGTTCGCGAGCGGGTTGGCGGCGAAGACCTGGGCGTCGTTGTAGCGCTCCTTCATCCCCCGGTCGATCATCTCGCCGAGCGTCTGGGCGGTGTCCGCGAGCCGCAGGTTCATCCGCTCGTTCGAGTCGCTCGTCGCCGAGAGCGCGATGAACGACAGGATGATGATCGACGGGACGCCGACGGCGAGGAACGAGAGGATCTGTTTCTTCTGGATCGACGTCTTCTTGAGCGTGCTCAGCATGGATGACCTCGGCGTTGGGAACGCACTGGGGACGGGGGAGCGGGCTACTGGTAGGCGGCGGCGCTCATGTCGAGCTCACGGGCGCCACGGCCGGCGCGGATGTGCGCCGTGAGGCCCCCGAGGTTCAGGATGAGGCTGACCTGGCCGTCCGAGAGGATGCTGCAGCCGGCGATCGTCGCGTGGTCGCCGAGGTAGTCGGGCAGCGGCTTGATGACCGTCTGGCGCTGCCCGAGGAGGTTGTCGACGTCGAGCCCCGCGACCTTCCCCTCGTGCTCGATGATGACGAGGATCCCGCTCGCGTCGTGCGTGCGCGGCGGGAGCCCGTGCACGTTCGCGAGGCGGATGACCGGGACGAGGGTCCCGCGGACGTCGGCGAGCTCGCGCCCGTCGGGGAGCTGCTGGATCGTGTTCCGCCCGATGAGGATGGACTCGCGGATGGAGAGCAGCGGGATCGTGTACTGCGAGCCCGCGACCTCGACGAGCATCCCCTCGATGATGGCGAGGGTGAGCGGGATCCGGAGCGTGAAGGTCGTGCCCTGGCCGAGCTCGCTCGCGATGTCGATGCGGCCCTTGAGCTCCTGGATGTTGCGGCGGACGACGTCCATGCCGACGCCGCGCCCGGACACGTCCGTCACGGCCTCGGCCGTCGAGAAGCCGGGCTGGAAGATGAGCTGGTGGACGGCGGCGTCCGGCCAGCCGAGGGCCGAGTTGTCGACGAGCCCGCGGGAGATGGCCTTCGCGAGGATCTTGTCGCGGTCGAGGCCGCGGCCGTCCTCGGACACGGAGATCCAGACCTCGCCGCCGTGGTGGCGCGCGTCGAGGTGGATGGTGCCGCGCGTGGGCTTGCCGACGGCCACGCGCTCCTCGGCCGCCTCGATGCCGTGGTCGATCGCGTTCCGCATGAGGTGCACGAGCGGGTCGGCGATGGCCTCGACGAGGTTCTTGTCCACCTCCGTGCTCTCGCCGGAGATGACGAGCTGGACGTCCTTCTCCTGCTTCTGGGCGAGGTCGCGGACGAGGCGCTCCATCTTCCGGAAGGTGCTGCTGATCGGCACCATCCGCATCGCGACGGCGATGTCGTGGAGGCCGCGCGTGACGCGGTTCAGGTTCATCGAGGACTGCTGGAAGGTCTCCGCCTCCGGCGCCCGGTCTTCGACGTGGGTGACCATGTTCTCGGCGAGGATGAGCTCGCCGACGAGGTTCATGAACGAGTCGAGCTTCTCGACGTCGACGCGGATCGACTCGCGCCGCTGGTTCTGTGCGGCGGCGGCGGCGGCCGCGGGCCCCGCTGGCGCCGTCGGGGGAGCGTCGGCGCTCGGGGGGCCGGCAGGCGCGGCCTGGCTCGGCGTGGGTCGGGCCGCCGGTGACGCAGGCGAAGCCGCCTTCGGCGGGCCGAGGGAGATCTGCCGGGGCCGCCCTCGCGCGGTGGCGCCGCCGAGACCGCCTGCTGGACCTGCACGCGCGGGAGCTGCCGCGGGGCCGGCGCCGGAGGCGGCGCGACGGCGGGCTCGTCCTCGCCGGTGACGGGGTCGTCGTCGCCGAAGACGATGGCGCCGCGCGCCGCGGCGGCCTTGATGGCGGCGTCGTCGACGAGGGGCTCGGGCGCAGGCGCTGGCGGCGGCGAGGGTGGCGCGGCCTGGGCTCGCGGCGGCGGCGGCACGGCGGTCTGCCCGCTCGCGCTCGCGCTGATGGCGTCGCGGATGGTCGCGACGACCGCCTGGCTCGCCTCCGTCATGCCGTCGTCGGAGCTCCCGCCCTCGACGAGCTCGAGCGCCGCCCGCGAGAAGTCGAGCGCCTCGCAGAGCACGTTCACGTGCGTCGCGTCGAGGTCGTAGCGCTCGGCGCGGAGGTCGTCGAGGAGCGACTCCGCGATGTGCGTGACCTGCACGAGCCGGCTCAGGTCGAGGAACCCCGCGCTCCCCTTGATAGAGTGGAACGCGCGGAACACCGCGTCGAGCGTGTTGCGGTCGGGGCGACCGTGCTGCGCGCGGCTCTTCTCGAGCGTGATGAGCTTCACCTCGACGTCGTCGAGCAGCTCGCGCGACTCGACCACGAACTCCTCGATGAGCTCCATGTCTTCGGGGGAGAAGCTCATGCCGCCGCCTCCGTCGCCTCGTCCACGGCCACGTGGACCGCGAACACGATGCCCTCACCCACCGCGTACACCTGATGCCACGGCGGGAGCTCGACCCCCGGCGCGACCACGAAGCCGCTCGGGAGCCCGAAGTCCGTGTCCTGCAGCGGGTCCCCCTCGGCCTGGGCGAGGACGCCCACGAACTCGCCGACGAGCTGGTTTGCGAGCTCCGCGATGGCGTCGAGGCGGACGACGTCGTCGCCCGGCGTCTCGCCGGCCATGTAGAGCGCGAGGGAGCCCGCGCTCTCGAGCGCGCACCAGGTGGTGATGTGCCCGACGATGGGGTTCCGGATGGCGATGGTGGCGCCGAGGAGCACCCGGTTCTGCGGCGACATCTCCGAGAGGCGCGTCGCCTCGCCGAGGCCGGTCGACGCGATGTAGCGGGTGACCGTCTCCTCGAGGACGCGGTCGAGGTCGATGACCGCGGTGGCGTCGGGCCCGATCGCGGCCAGCCCGCCGCTCGCGACGGCGGGGTCCTCCTCGGGGGGCGGCTCGCGGAGCGCCGCGAGGAACGGCTCGAGCTCGCGCACGAGGCCCTCGGGGTCGACGGGCTTGCGGATGACCGCGGCGGCGCCGAGCCGGATGAACTCCATGATCTTCTGGGAGCTCGACACGCTCGTCACGACGACGACCGGGAGGCCCCGCAGCACGCCGTCGATCTCGAGCTGCGCGAGGAGCTCCGCGCCCGTCATCTCGGGCATGTGCACGTCGGTCACGACGAGGCCAGGGAGGCGCTCGCGGATGCGGTCGAGCGCGACGCGGCCGTTCTCGGCCTGGACGATCGCGTCGTCGGGGACCTGAGCGAGGCGCAGGCTCTTCACGAGGAGCGAGCGCATCATCTTCGAGTCGTCGACGACGAGGACGTCGGGATGGAGGAAGGGGTGGGTCATCGGTTCGCCTCGCGGTGCCGGTCAGTCGGGTTACAGAACGGCCAGGCGGTGGCGCGACTTAAGCGGGAACTCGCGGCGCGCCGCGCTTCCTACGCGCGATGTAACGTAACTCTGCGGCTCGCCACCGAGGGCCCGCCCGCGACCGCCCTCGGCGGGCCACACCCGCCACCTCCCGCGCGGCGCGTCGGGCGCCTCGGGTGCACTTGGGGCTTCAGCAAAACCGAAAACCTCCCGCTGTTCTGGCGAGACTCGTCGACCGGGGACCGCTGAATGAACCCACATCATCCGAACCACGCCGGCCAAGCCACCGAAGAGGAGCAGAGCCAGCTCCACGTCGTGTTCACCGCGGCGAACCAGCGCTGCGCCATCGCCCACGACAAGGTCGAGCAGATGGTCACGCTCCCGCCGGTCGTGCCGGTGCCTCACACCCACCCGGCGGTCGCCGGCATCATCAACCTCCGCGGCGCGGTCATCGGTCTCCTCGACCTCCGCGCGGTCTTCGGGCGCCCGAGCGTGGCCGACGAGATCCAGGGCCTCCTGATGGAGCTCGACGACTACGAGCGCGAGCACCAGGACATGGTCGCGCAGCTCTCCTGGGCGCTCGAGTCGAAGAGCGCGCTCCCGCGCCTGCCGGAGCCCCACGAGTGCGGCTACGGGCGCCGCTACGCGGACGGCGCGCAGGGCAACCAGCACGTCCAGAGCGTCATCAGCCGCATCGACGGCCCCCACAAGGCCCTCCACGCGCTCCGCGGCGACCTCGAGCGCCTCGTCCGCGCCGGCGACCGCGAGCGCGCCGCGCGCCGCCTCGCCGACGCGCAGGCCGGCGATCTCGCGCGCATGGGGCAGCTCTTCAACGAGCTCCGCGAGACCTACCGCACCGGGCGGCGCGACATCGCGCTCGTGGTGCGCCTCGACGGCATGTCGCCGATGGCCGTGCAGGTCGACTCCGTCGAGACCGTGGACACGCTCACGCGCGCCAACGGGACGGAGTGGGACGGGTCACGCAACTTCGGCTCCTCCATGATCGACCACATCGCGACGGACCGCGAGGGCCGGCTCGTCACGGTCATCGAGCCGGCGCGCCTCTTCGAGCTCGTCGCTGCCTGAGTCCCCGCCGACGCTTGAGGGAACGGGCGGACCTCCCGTTCTCCTCGAGGAAGCCCCGACGCCGACGCGAAGACAAGGAGCTGGGTCGTCGTGAGCGAAGAAGCACAATTCGCCTGGCTCAAAGCGCCCCTCCGGGGGTTCTTCGAGTCGGCCGCCTCGATGGCGGGCGTCGAGATCCACGTCACGGTGGACCCCGACGCTCCGCCCGTCGGATTCCGCGCGATCGAGGCGTGTGGCGACCGGGCCTTCTGGGTGCAGACCCACCTCCTCGGGGACCCCGAGGCGCTCGTCGGGCTCATCCTCGGAGACGAGCTCGTCCGCATCCTCGGCTCGAAGGTCCTCATGCTCCCCGACGTGAGCGACGAGGTGACCGACGAGATCGAGATGGCCTTCGACGAGGTCGTGAACGTCGGCATCGGCACCTGGAACCGCGACGTCGACGACGAGGACAAGCGCTGGGACAACGGCGTCGCCGCGCGCAGCACCCGCCGCGTGCACCTCGCGGACGGGCCCGCGGCGTCCCTCGCGTACCGCGTCGCCGGCGCGACCATCAGCTTCGAGGGCAAGGCGTACCCGGTCGCCCTCGCGGGCACCGGCAGCTGGCTCCCGGCGGCCGCGCAGGTCACCGACGCGCCGCCCGAGGTCGACGCGCCGAAGGACCCGAAGGCGCCGAAGAAGGAGCAGGAGCTCCCGCCGCTCGAGACCGTCAGCCCCCGCGGCGGCGCGCCGCGCGGCGCCGGGCCAGCGTCCCCCCAGGCGGGTGGCGGCGCTCCGCAGCGCGCGGGGGGTGGCGCGCCCCAGCAGTTCCCGGGCGGCCCCATGGCCGCGCTCGCCCACGCCGCTGGCGAGGAGCCCGGCGCCCAGCTCGTCGTGGTCGACGTCACCGGCGCCTTCGTCCAGTGGTTCACGGAGCAGCTCCGGAACCCGGAGTTCGTCTTCAGCCGCGGCAACGGCCACGTCCTCGAGCAGGGCGAGTACCGGGCCGTCCTCCTCGTGAACCCCCACGCGCTCAACGACTCGAACCTGCGAGCGCGCGACCACATCGTCATGCGGCGCTCCTGACGCGCCGCGCGACGCGACCCGAACCGAACCCGAGCACCCGCTCCCCACCGCGCCTCCACGCGCCGCCCCACCAAGAGTCTCCAGGAGCACCGCCTTGAAGAAGGTCCTCATCGTCGACGACAGCAAGGTCATGCGCCTCATGATCCGGCGCACCCTCCGCCAGGCGGGCTTCGAGTCCCTCGACGTCCACGAGGCCGAGAACGGGGTCGAGGGCATCGCCCAGTTCAAGGAGCAGGCGCCGCAGGTCGTGCTCGCGGACTGGAACATGCCCGAGATGGGCGGGCTCGAGCTCCTCGAGAACCTCCGCGGCATCGAGCCGAACGTGGTCTTCGGCTTCATCACGTCGGAGCAGTCCGACGAGATCCGCTCGACCGCGCGGCAGGCCGGCGCCCGCTTCCTCATCCCGAAGCCGTTCACCCCGGACGACTTCAAGGTCACGCTCGGGACGTTCCTGCGCTGAGCCGCGCGGGCGTCTTCAGAAGGTGTTTCAGTATTCGGACCGAGCCCGGCGACGCGTCGTGATTCCAGGTGGTTACGTGAGGAGGGAGCGTGCCCATAGGCACGTGACCGACGAGCGGAACCGCCTGAAATCACAAGAGCAAGCCAGGCGACGGGAGAATACTGAAACACCTTCTCAGAGCATGAGGAGCACGCCGCGCGCGGGCTCCCCGGTCGCCTGCGCGACGGCCGCCACGTAGCGGCCGAGCCGGCGCGCGCCCTCCGCCTCGGGGACGCCGCTCGCGGCGGTCTTGTAGTCGACCACCGTCCAGACGACGGCGCCGGCGTCGTCCTCGTCGCGGAAGGCGAGGTCGACGATCCCCTCGGCGACGCGGCCGTCGGCGAGCGGGAGCGTGACGGGGATCTCGCGGCGCACGTCCGCGCTCGCCCGCGCCCGCGCGAGCCACGGGTCGGCGAGCGCCGCCCGCACCAACGCGGCGGCGGCCGCGGCCTCGCGCTCAGGCGCCCTGAGGAGAGCGCGCGCGCCCGGCGACGACCTGCCGCACGGCGTCCTCGCTCGCCTCGAGCGCCACCGTCTGGAGCGCGGCGTGCACCAGCGTGCCGAAGCGCGCGCCGTCCGGGCGCTCGCCGGCGCCGCGGGCGACCCGCGCCACGATCACCGCGGCCCCGCCGTGGTCGTCGGCCGCCTCGAGCTCGCCCATGGGCACCGGCGCGCGCCCCGTCGCCGCCGCGAGCGCGAGCACCCGCGCCCGCTCGGTCGTCCACGCCGCCTCGATCGCCTTCGTCTCGAGGCTCGCCTCGCCCGGCGCGAGGAGCTCCGCGCGCTCGCGGCCGACCGACGCCGGCTCGACCTCGAGGGGCGTCGCGCTCGGATCCCACCAGAGGACGGCGTGATCGCCGGCGCGCGGGCGCCAGACGCCAGGGCGCAGCGCGTGGGACGCCATGTCGAGCGCGCGCCCCGGGCGCGCGGTCACCGTGTCGGGGCCGAACGGCGGGCAGCCGGCCGGGGGCGCCTCGGGCGCCGTGTCCGGCGCGGGGTAGACCGCCGGGTATAGCGCCTCCACCCAGCTCGGCCGCGGGTCGTCGGCGACGGCGGGCACGACGAGCAGATCGCGGGCGCGCGTCGCCGCGACGTAGGCGAGGCGCACGGCCTCCTCGGCGTCGCGCGCGAGGGCCTCGGCGCCGTGCTGCACGAGCTCCACGGGGGCGCACCCCGCGAGCTCGAACGCCCACAGGCCGGCCTCGGGGTCGACGTGATCGGAGGCCGTCTGGCGCGTGGGCTTCGCGGTCGGGTCGCACAGGACGACCACCGGGAACTCGAGCCCCTTCGCCTTGTGCGCGGTCATGAGGCGAACGCCGTCGACGCCGTCCTCGAGCACGGTCTCCTCGGTGTCGCCGTCGTCCGCGCGCGCGGCGAGGTCGAGCACGAAGGCGCGGAAGGAGGCGCCGCCGCCCGCCTCGAAGCGGCGCGCGAGCTCCACGACGCGGAGCACGTTGCCGAGGGTCTGGTGGCCGGCGTCCCAGAGGAGGAGGCCGGCGTGCGCGCGCGTCGCGTCGAGGAGCGCGGTCACCGTGTCCGCCATGGGGCGGCGGTTCCGCGGGTGGTGGAGGTCGCCGAGCACGGTGAGGGCGGCGTCGACCATCGCGAGCGTCGCCGCGACGGCGGGGTCGGCGTCCGGCGCGTCGTCCGGGCGGGCCTCGCCGCGCGCCGCCGCCCGCGCCCGCCGCCGCGCCGCGACCGGCGAGAGGCGCCCGCGCCGCGCCCGGTAGACGAGGAGGTCGGCGTCCTCCACGCCGAAGAGCGGCCCGCGGAGGGTCGCGTAGACGGCGAGCTCGTCGTCCGGCCACTCGATGGCGGTGAGCGCCGTGACGAGGGCCTGCACCTCGCCGCGCCGGTGGAAGGCGTGCCCCGAGGCGAGCACGTGCGGGACGCCGCGCGCGTCGAGCTCGGCCGCGTAGGCGGCGGCGACGTCGCGCTGCTCGGGGGCGCCGTAGCTCTTGGCCATCCGGCGGAAGAGGAGGCAGACGTGGCGCGGCGCGATGGGCACGGGGCCGACGACGCCGTGGTCGTCGGTCTCGTCGACGGTCCACCCGCTCTCGCCGACGAGCCACGCGACGAAGGCGCCGACCGCCTGCGGGTAGGAGTCCTCGATGGCGTCGTTCGCGACGTAGCCGTACCTCGAGAACGGCGCCGGGACGGGGAGCGCGATGACCGCGGGGTGGGCGGCGGTGTCCGCGCGCACGGGCTCGAGCGGGGCGTAGGTCGCCTGCTTCGAGCCGTCCTTCGGCGCCATGGCGGCCGAGAACGCCGCGTTCACCGCGGTCGTGAGCCCCGGCACGCAGCGGAAGCAGGCGCGGAGGCGCACGAACGCCGCCCCGCTCGCGACGAGCTGCGCCTTCACGCGCTCGTAGATGCCGACGTCGGCGCGCCGGAAGCGGTAGATCGACTGCTTCGGGTCGCCCACGATGAAGAGCTTCCCGGGCACCGGGCGGACCTGCCGCCAGTCGGTCTCTGCGGGGTCGGCCGCGGCGAGGAGTAGCAGGATCTCGGCCTGGAGCGGGCTCGTGTCCTGGAACTCGTCGATGAGGACGTGGTCGAAGCGGCGCTGGAGGTCGTGGCGGACGCCCGCGTCGTGCACGAGGAGGCGCCGCGTCCGGAGCAGGAGGTCGAGGAAGTCGACGACGCCGGCCGCCTCCTTCGCGCGCTCGTAGCGGCGCCCGACCGGCGCGAGCTCGCGCTGGAGGTCGGCCGCGAGGTCGGCCTGGGCGTCGGCGGCGAAGGCGGCGAGGTCGGCGCGGGCGGCGTCGAGGGCGGCGAGGACATCGGCCCGGGCGTCACCTCCGTACTGCTTCCCGCGACCGCGCTTGAAGCGCCAATCGGGGCGGCGGGCGAGGTCGTGGAGGCGGGCCTCGAGGGCGTCGACGTCGATGGCGCCGCGGATCGCCTCGTCGCGCTCGACGTCGTGGACGAGCGCCGCGAAGGGCTCGAGCGACTGCGTGAGCGGGTCGAAGCGCGGGCCGCGGCGGCCGGCCTCGGCGAGCGCGCGGATGGGCGCGAGGAGCGCCAGCGCGCGGGCGTCACGGTCGAAGACGGGGCGCGACCAGGGGGCGGTCCAGTCGCGGCGCCCGACGAGGTCGCGGGCGGCCCGGTGGAGCACGTCGCGGGGCGGCGCGCCGCGGCCGCCGACGCCGGCGAGGACGCGCCGGACGCCGGGGTGGGCGGGCAGGTCGGCGACGGCGTCGCGGTACCAGCCGGCGAAGGCCTGCTCGAAGAGGGAGGCGGCGGCGGCGTCGCCGTGGACGTCGAAGTCGGGGTCGACCGCGGCCTCGACGGGGCGCTCGCGCAGGAGATCGGCGCAGAGGGAGTCGATGGTGCTGATGCGCGCCGTCTCGAGCTCGGAGAGCGCGCGGTCGAGCCGCCGCCGCGCGTCGCCCGTGGCCTTCTGGCGCGCCTTCTCCACGCCGGCGCGCAGGCGGAGCTTCATCTCGCCCGCGGCCTTGTTGGTGAACGTGACGGCCACGAGCCGGTCGAGCGTGCCGCGGCCGCTCTCGAGGAGGGCCACGATGCGGCCGACGAGGGCCGTCGTCTTCCCGGTGCCGGCGGAGGCCTCGACGACGAAGCTGCGATCGAGGTCCGTGAGGATCTGCTCGCGCTCGGCGGCGTCCACGAGCGGGGGGGCGTCGGCGGGCGCCCCGGTGGGCTCGACGGCGTCGGTCACGGGGCCTCCCGGAGCTTCTTCAGCGCGGCCGGGAACGGGCCCTTCCGGCTCGCGCGCGCGCCCTCGTCGGGGCCGCACACCGCGCGGTAGTCGCAGTGGTCGCAGGCCCAGGAGCCGCGCCCCTGGCCGCGCCGCGGCAGCGCCGGCAGCGAGCCGCGCGAGAGCGCGTCGTCGACGGCGTCCGCGACGAGCTGCGCGCCCTCGCGGGCGGCCGCGTCGAGCGGGATGGCGCGGATGTGAAAGTCCTCCTTCGCCGTGCAGTAGAAGAGGCGCCCGCCGTCGACCGCGGCGCCCGGCGTCAGCGCCTCGAGGACGAGCGCGTAGAGGACGGGCTGGAGGAGGCGCCCGCCGTCGATGACCATGCCCTCGCGCCCGCGCGCGCGGCCCGTCTTGTAGTCGGTCGCGCGGAGGCGCTCGGGCGGCGGGTCGGCGGGGTCGCTCCCGGGCGGCGGTGCCGCGCGCTCGACGAGGTCGATGGCGCCGCGGAGGCGGAGCCCGCACGCGAGGGCGACCGGCTCCGTGACGCTCTCGGGGTCCATCCCCTCGCGCACGGGCAGGCCGAAGCCGAGCTCGAAGCGCCACGGGGCCCAGCCGCGGTCGGCGAGGAGGCGCGTGAGCCAGCCGCGGAGGTCGGCGCGGACGCGCTCGAGCTCGTCGGCCCAGACGCTCGGGATGGCGGGCGCGAGCTTCGCCTCGTAGCTCGCCGCGACCTCGTCGATGAGGGCGTCGAGCTCGGCCGCGAGCGCCGCGCGGTCGGTGAGGTCCTGGCCCGCGGCGCGCGCGCGCGTCATGAGCTCGTACTGCACGGCGTGGACGAGCTTCCCGCGGTGCATCGGGTCGAGGCGCTCGATGGCGACGGGATCCTCGACCGGTCGCAGGCCGACGATCGCCTGGAGGTAGAAGCGGTAGGGGCAGTCGGCGAAGTGCTGGAGCGCGGTCGGGGAGAACGCGCGCGCCGCGAGCTGGTGGCGGGCGAGGGCGTCGCGCGCCGGGCCCGGGCCGGGCTCGAGGACGAGGCCGTCGGCGCCGGTGAGCTTCCTGAGCTGGTGGCGCCGCGCGCGGAAGCGGAGGGCGCGGGCGAGGTGCGCGTTCGTGTCGAGGAGGTAGCGGAGCGCGCCGCGCTCGCCCTCGCCGGCGAGGGTGCGCTGGACGATGGCGAGGTCGAGCTCGGCGCCGTCGATGGCGCGCCGCGGGTCGCTCGGGCCGTGGCCGGGGGCGCCGCCGCCGAGCGTCGCGCGCTCGGTCTCCTCGGCGCGGCGCATGAGCTCCTCGAAGCCGGGGAGGCGCCCGAGGAGCGGGCGCAGGAGCTCGAGTCCGTAGAACGACGGCACGCGCGGGCGCGCCTTGTCGGCGTCGACGCGGGCCCAGGAGGCGACGACGCCGTCGCGCGCGGCGCCGACGGCGAGGCGCAGGCGGAGGCGCTCGTCGGCGGCGCGATCGACGCTCCGCGGGAGGCGGGCGCCGTCGGGATCGATGGCGTGGCGCACGGCGTCGAGGAGGAGCGGGTCCTCGACGATCTTCTGCGGGAAGGAGCGCTCGTGGAGGCCGGGGATCCAGACCTTGTCGAAGGCGCGCCCGCGCGCGTCGTCGACGCCGCCGACGAAGACCGCGCCGCCGCCGCCGCCCGTCGCGGGCTCGCGGCGCGTGCCGAGGTGGCGGGCGAGGACGAGGCGCACCTCGTCGAGGCCGACGGGGCCGACGAGCGAGAGGGGATCGAGGTCGGCGAGGGCGCGGGCGACGGGCTCGCGGGTGCGGATGGCCATCGCGACGACGCGCCTCAGCGCGCGCAGCCAGTCGCCCCAGATGGCGCGGCGCGGGAGCTCGGCGAGGGCCTCGAGGAGCGGCAGGGCGAACGCGCGGAGGCCGGCGATCTCGTCGATGTCGCGCTGGATGCGGCTCGCGCGCGGGTCGTCGGCGTCGTCCCTCCTGCGCACGTCGCGCTCGGCGGCGAGCTCGCCCTCGAGGGCGTCGAGGCGGGCGCGCCAGCGGTCGAGGCCGCCGATGACCGCGGCGTCGCGGAGGAGGCGCTCCCAGCGGCGCGGCGAGCGGAGCTGACCGTCGACCACGGCGCCGGACGTCTCCTCGGGGGTCGGCGGGGGCGGCTCCTCGGCGACCGGCGGCGCGCTCTCGGCGTCGGCGGGCGGCACGAAGGGGACGGCGTCCGCGCCGGCGTCCGCGCCGGGTGGGGCGCCCGAGGCGTCGGGGCGCGGCACCTCGCCGAGGGAGAGGTACTCGGCGAAGTGGCGAGATGCGAGGCCGTCGGCGGCGCAGGCGAGGAGGGCGAGGAGCGCGCGGCCGGCGGGCTCGGGGGCGGCGAGCCCGCGCGCGTAGAAGGCGGGGATGGCGGCGCGCCGGAGCGCCTCGACGAGCGGCGCGCGGTAGGCCTCGGGGGAGCGCAGGAGCACGGCCATGCGCTCCCAGGGCGTGCCGGCGGCGGCCTCGGCGATGAGGCCGCGCGCGATGGCGACGCACTCGCGGCTCTCGCCGGGGGCGGAGAGCACGACGAGGGCGCCGTCGTCGGGCGGTGGTTTCCCCGCGACGGTGTCTGTGGCGCTCGAGAAGAGCTCGGCCTGGAGGCGGGCGAGGGCCGGCGGGGTGCTCGGGGGCGGCGGGAGCGGCGCGACCGTCGGGATGGCGAGGCTCAGCGCGGCGATGGCGCGCGCGTCGCCGGCGGGGACGAGCGCGAGGGTCGCGGGGGCGCGGGCGACGAGGGCGCGGGCGAGGTCGGCGGTGAGCGGCCCGTCGAGGGGGACGTCGAGGAGGATGAGCGGCGCGCCGACGGGCAGCGGGGCGTCGCCGGCCCGGGCGCGCTTCGCGGCGTCGCGGAGGACGTCGGCGTCGTCGACGAGGCCGCGCTCGTCGAGGAGATCGAGGTAGCGGCGGAAGAGGCGCGCGACGTCGGGGGCGTGGCGGTCGAGGGCGTGGGGTGAGACGCCGCCGAGGCGGAGCTCGGCGAAGGTGCGGGCGAGGGCGGCGGCGAGGCCGGGCCGCGAGGCGACGGCCTCGAGGCGGCCGAGCTTCTGCGCCTCGCGGAGGTCGTGGACGGCGCGGGCGCAGATGGCCTCGCGGGACATCGGCGAGAGCGGGGCGAGCGCGCTCTCGGCGAGGCCGGGGAGGGCGAGCTCGCGGGCGAGCTGCCCGAGGGTCGTGCCGACCTTGCCGAAGGTGGCGCCGTCGCCGAGGGCGTCCCGGAGGAGCGCCACGGCGGCGTGCCGCGACGCGCCGACGACGAGCGCGGGCTCACCGCGCGGGCGCGCGCGCAGCCAGGCGCGGGCCTCCGCGAGCCGCGCCTCGCCGCTCTCGCCCACGCCGAGGCGGGCGTCGGGAGCGGCGGGCGGCGTGTCGGCGGGGGAGGGGGGCGGCGACGGCATCCCGCCCACCGTAGCACGGTCCGGGCCGACGTCGCGCGCCTCGCGGCGCGTGTTCGGCGGTCAGTCGCGGCGGATGAGGAAGCCTATCCAGGCGCGGGCCGGCTTCGCCTCGAAGGTCGCCTCGAGGCCCGCGTCGTAGACGACCGCGAGCCCGAGCTTCCCGTCCGCGCCGAGCGGCCCGGCCTGCCCGTTCCAGTCGAGGGAGCTCGTGCCGGTGACCGTCTGCCGCAGCATCCCCCAGGACCCGTCGACCGCTGGCGTCGAGAAGTCGAACACGTCGCTCGGCGTGCCACCCGCGATGAGCTCGCGCCCGGCGCTGTCCTCGAGGGTCGCGATGGTCACGTGCCCGTCCTGACCGGCGTAGGCGAGCATCCCCGCGGCGGAGGTCGTCGAGAGCTCGGCGTCCACGCCGAACGCCGACAGGGCGTAGTCGCCGTCGAGCGCCTCGGTCCCGACCGACGGGGTCTCGCGGACGAGCACCATCAGGCCCGCGAGCGGGAGCCCGGTGTCCTTCGCGGTGGGCGTCAGCACGACGAGCCGCTGGTCGTCGGACATCTGCCCGACCCAGCTGTCGGCCGGCAGGTAGTCGGGGTAGGGCTTCGTGAAGGCGAGGGTCGCGCGCCCATCGGTCGGGAGCACCGTCAGGCAGTCGCCGGCGACGAACGTCGCGCTCTCGGCGGACAAGCCGTCGGAGCGCGTCAGGTGGAAGGCGCTGATGCAGCCGGCCTCGCGGAGGGTCACCCAGCCGG
The DNA here is from genome assembly GCA_020632715.1 of Deltaproteobacteria bacterium. Lineage (GTDB taxonomy): Bacteria > Myxococcota_A > UBA9042 > PHBI01 > PHBI01 > JACKFA01. Next base: position 918,875 of record JACKFA010000001.1, on the reverse strand, counting down.
AGAAGCCGACGGTCGCGGTGTTCTGCCCCTTCACGACCCCGACGAGGCGCCACTGATCGGCGAGCCGCGGCACCGCGATCGCGCCGCGCTTGACGCCCACGACCAGCGCCGGGCGGTCGCCCTGGCTCGTCGCCGCGAACACGCGCCCGTCGGCCGAGACCTGCCCGGACACCTCCGTCGCGGGCGCCTGCGTCACGTCGCTCGTCGCCGTCGCGCCGATCGAGAGCTGGAGCGCCCCCGTCGCCGACACGCAGTACGGCCCGTCGTTCGCCCAGCCGCCCGTGACGCCGCTCGCCTCGATGGCGCCCACGCGCTGCCACTGCGTCTCGTCGATCGCGACGCCACCGCGCAGGAGCACGAGCCGCTCGGCCTCCTGCCGGAGCGCCACGACCGACCAGGTCCCGGTCACGTCCGCGTGGATGCCGATCGGGGTCGACACGCACCCGACCGCGCCGCACGAGCCGATGTTGCAGAACGTGTCCTCGCACGGCGTCACGGCGCCGTTCACGCACGCGCCGGCGCGGCACAGGTCCGCCGCGTGGTAGGCGTCGTCGATGCACATCTTCGAGTAGCCGTCGTGGCAGGCGGTCCCGTCCTCCGCCTTCGACAAGACCGAGCAGCCGACCCCCACCTCGCACGTCGAGCTCGCGCACTCCCCGGTCAGGCACTCCTCGACGCCGCCCTCGACGCACACCCCGTGCTTGTCGCAGGTGTCCTCGCGATAGTAGGTGGTCGACCCGTCGCAGGCGTCGCTCTGGCCGTCCTCCGCGACGCAGCGCGCCCCCGCCGGCCGGAGCTCCACGCCGCAGCCGCCCGTGGGATCGCAGGTCGCGAGCTCGCACGGCCCGAGCGCCGTCGCCGTGGTGCACTCGGTCGCCCCCCCGTCGACGCACTCGCCGACGTCGTTGCAGGCGTCGGGCGCGTGCCACGAGCCCGCGACGCACGCCTCGCTCGCCGCCCCCGACACGCACGGCGCCCCCGCGGACACCGGCGTCCTGACGCACGTCCCGCCCTCGCAGCGGTCGTCCGTGCAGGCGTTGCCGTCGTCGCAGATCCCGTCGCTCGTGCACGTCGTCGCGAGCGTATCCGTCTCGACGGCCGGGCCGCGCCCGGCCTCGATGCAGCCGGCGAGGAGCAGCGTCATCGTGGCGGCGCCGAGCAGCGCGCGGCGGATGGGGATCTCACGAGCCATCGAAGGAACGATCAAACGCGCCCGGCCCCTCGGGTCAAGAAAAGCGGCCCCTCGCGCGTCATCGGCGCGTCACGATCACGCTCGCGTCAACGTCGTCGCGCGCGGGCCGCCCGTCACGGCGCGGCCTCCACGGTGATCGTGTACGCGCCGGCGTCGTCGCGCCAGTTGTCCTCCCCGTCGACCACGAGCATCACGATCGCGCCCGCCGCCAGATCGAGCTCCACGACCTCCCCGAGCTGCCCGTCGTCGCCGGCGAGGCAGGTCTGGCCGATGTCGTCGCAGTCGGTCACGGCGTAGAGGATCGCGTCCCAGCCGCTCGGCGCGAGCGTCACCCGGTAGCGCCCGGCCGCGGGCGCCTCGAAGCGCCACGCCTCGTCCGCCGACCCCTCGCCCTTCCGCACGAACCCCGGGCAGGCGTCGTCCGCGACCGCGTAGTGGTTCAGCGCGCGCCGCGTGTCCCCCGCCCCCATGAACGGGAGCGCGCCGACGACGTACGGGTTCGCGCAGGTGTTCCCGGCGAGGCTCGTGGGATCGACGCACGCGTCGTCGATGCACACGTCCGCCGGCGCCGCGCAGGCGCCGCAGGTCCCGCCGCAGCCGTCGCCCCCGCAGGCCTTCCCGTCGCACGCGGGCACGCAGGTCTCGGACACCTCGAGGGTGAAGCTCCCGGCGTCGCTCCCGTGGCCCGCGCCGTCCACGATCACGTAGACGACGTCGTCCTCGCGGAGGTCGACGACCGCGGTCGCGCCCCCGCTCGCGAGGCAGCTCGTCGGCGCCGCCTCGCACGCGCTCGTCACGTAGAGCTGCGCCGGGAAGCCCGCGCTCACGTGGAACGTGAAGCTCCCGTCGTGCGGGGCGCGGAACCCGTAGCTCACGTCGTTGGCGAGGTCGCCCGAGGCCTCGTCGCCGCACGCGTTCGTGCTCCGGTTCGAGAAGCTCGCCGTGCTCGCCGTCTGCTTCCACGGGAGGTCGCCGACGCCGCGCGCGTGCGCGCAGTCGATGCCGAACGCCGGCACGCACTGCCCGCCCGAGCACGACTCGAGCGCCCCGCAGCCGCCGCAGCTGCCGTTGCAGCCGTCGCCGCCGCACACGCGGCCGTCGCAGGACGGCACGCACTCGGAGATCGAGAGGCCGTACTTCCCGGTCTGGGGCGCCGAGTTGTTCCAGCCGTCGACGATGACGTAGACCGCGTCACCCCCGTCGAGGCGCTGCCAGATGCTCTCGTTCTTGTCGCGCTCGTCCGCGGCGACGCAGGTCCCGCGGATGTCGGCGCAGTCGCGCACGAGGTAGAGCGACGCGTCGAACACCGGGTTCCCCGTGTCGAGCTGGAAGTGGTAGAGGCCGTCGTGCTCGGGGGCGAAGCGGTAGGCGACGTCGGCCGCCGCGAAGCCCCAGGTCCCGCCGTTCCCCGGGCACCAGCCGGCGCCGAAGCCGTAGTCGCTCTCGAAGTCGGCCGTGTTGCGGCTGTCCTGGTACGGCAGGGCGCCGACCTCGAAGGCCTGCTCGCAGGTGTCGCCGCGGATGCTCTCGCAGGCGCTCGTGCGCGCGCAGACGTCGGGGAAGGGCAGGCAGGAGACGTCCTCGACGCAGCTCTCGGCGTCGCAGCCGCCGCCGCACTGGCCGCCGCAGCCGTCGTCGCCGCAGCTGCGGCCGTCGCAGTCGGGGACGCAGGTGTCGATCGTGAGCGTGTAGGCGCCGCGCTGGTTCGAGTTGTTGAAGGCGCCGTCGACGATGAGGTCGACGCTCTCGCCGGGGCCGAGCGTCACGTGCAGGGCCTCGTCGGCGCCGACCACGCGCGACGCGGCGCGGCAGGTGTCGTGGACGTCCGAGCAGTCGCTCGCCGCCACGAGGAGGCCGTCGAAGTCGGGCCCGAGCTTCACCGAGTACACGCCCGCGGCCGGCGGCGCGAAGCGGTAGAAGACGTCCGACGAGCTCGCGCCGAGGCGGTAGGGGGCGTCGGTGCAGTCGCTGTCCTCGAGGGTGAAGTCGGAGAGGAAGCCGACGGTCGTGCCGGCGATGGCCGCCGGGACGCTCGTGATCGGGATGACGTCGTCGCAGGTGTCGCCCGCCGGCCGCTCCTCGCAGCGCCCGTCGGCGTTGCAGACGCTTCCGGCGTCGCACGTCCCGCACGAGCCGCAGCCCCAGCTGCCGCACTCGCGCCCGTCGCAGTCGCGCTGCTCGCACAGCGCGGTCACGCGGAGCGTGAAGGGGCCCTTGTCGAGCCAGGTCGCCCCGTCGACGACCACGTCGTAGGCGGTGTTCGCGTCGAGCGCGACGTCCACGAGGCCGCCGCTCCCGAGCGCCAGGCACTGGCCCATGTCGCACGCGCGCGTCACGTAGACGAGGTTCGGCCCGTAGCGCGGCGTGTTGCGGTCGATCGCCGGCGGCAGGATGAGCTGGAAGCGGTACGTCCCGGCGACCTGCGGGGTGAAGCCGTACACGAGCTCGCGCCCCGGCCCGCCCGCGACGCCGCAGGCGCCGCCGGTCGTGGCGAGGGCGGCCGGCGACAGCGAGGTGTTGCCGAGGACGTCGACAGGGACGGCGTCTCCGGGGATGGCGGCCGCGCTCGCGCAGGCGGCGCCCGGCACGAGCGACACGCCGGGGATCGTGGCCGGGCCGTCCGAGATGACCGGCGCGCCGTCGCGGAGCGAGCGGAAGAAGCCGCGCACGAGCGACTTCGCGGCGGGGTCCGAGAGCGCGACGAAGTGGCTCCCGCCCTGGTACTGGCGCATCGCGGCCGTGCGCGGGCCGTCGGGGGTGTCGACGTCGCGCGCGACGGGCGTCCGGAGGGGCGCGATGCCGTGCAGGACGTGCGCCGGCGAGACCTTGGCGATGGGCTCGATCTGCGGGAGGCCGGCCGCCGCGGTCATCGCGTCGGTGCCGACCGAGGGGGACGCGGCGTCCTCGGTGCCCTCGGAGACGAACATGTCCTTCGCGCCGCCGGGCGGCGGGTTCTTGACCCAGTAGGGCGCGTAGTTGATGGGGTCGGTCGCGTCGACGAGCATCTGCACGAGCGAGAGCATCGGGTGGAAGCTGTCGAGGTCCTCGGGGGTGACGCCGAGGAGGCCGCCCACGAGCGCGGCGAAGTCGGCCGGGTCCTTCCGGCGGAGGATGGTCTCGATGAGGACGCCCGCCGCGCCCGAGAGCACGCCGCCCTTGACGCGCGTGTCGACGGCGAACGCGAGCGCGCCGGACAGACCGCCGTGCGAGTGGCCGAAGAAGAAGACGCGATCGGGGTCGAGCTCGACCGGCTCGCCGACGGTCGTCTCAGTGGCGTCGAGGTCGAAGCGGCCGGCGACGACCATGCGCGAGAGCGTGAGCGTGTCGATGGCGGCCTGGCGGAAGTTCGAGCGGCCGGCCTTCGGGTTCACGAAGTTGAAGCTGAAGACCTCGAGCTCGTTGTCGTTCAGGCCCGGGCCGCGGATCCCGTGCAGCGGCTGGTCGATGCAGATGGCGACGAAGCCGTCGGCGACCATGTCCGCGACGTCGCCGCGGCAGGACTGGTAGTCGCCGGTCGTGCCGTGCGCGTAGAGGATGACCGGCCAGCCGACGGCGGGCATCGCGTGGTCGCGCGGCACGAGCATCAGGAAGCGGAGGGTCTCCTGCTCCTGCACGATGGGATCGCCGCCCGCGTCGAAGCGGATGTCGCCGTCGCTCGTGTAGGGCTTGGCGCCCGCCTGGAAGTTCGGCGCGAGGTAGAGCCCCTGGAACTCGTTCCAGGCGCTCGGCTCGAAGATCTCGGAGAGCTCGGGCGGCTCGTTCGCGTCGATCCAGTCGGAGACGGCGCGGAGCTCGGCGGTCGGGTGGTGCGTCGTGAAGCAGCTCGCGGTCGCGACGTCCTCGGGGCGGAGCGGGCTCTCGCGGAGCCAGGCGCGGAAGTCGGCGAGCCAGGGCGTGTCGGCGAGGGCGTCGAGGAAGCCCGGGGCCGCCTGGAGGTAGTTGCCGGCGGCGTCCTTCACGGCGCGCGTCACGACGAGGCAGTAGGTGGCGCCCTCTGCGAGGGGGAAGCCCTCGACCTGGTGGGTCGCGAGGGTGTTCGGCTGGTAGTAGGGGTCGTCGCCCTGGGTGTAGAAGCGGAACTGGAGCGGGAGGCGCTCGCCGTAGCGGGCGGTGCCGGCGGAGACGTTCACGAGCTGGAGCGGCGAGAGCGCGTCGCGCGAGGCCTCGGGGGCCGGGAGCGTCGCCGCGTCGAGGGGGCCGTCGAAGCCGATGTAGAGGCCGCCGTTCAGGCCCCAGCCGTCGAGCGCCTCCTCGCCGAGCGCGAGGTAGTCGTCGAGGAGCGGCGGGCTCGCGTCGGAGCGGATGTTCTCGAGATCGACGTGCCCGTCGGCGCCGCGGTAGCGGTCGGACGGCCACCCGACGGACATCCAGTCCGTGGCGGCGAGATCGAAGCGCGGCGTGGCGCCGGGCGGGGTCGCCGTGTAGTCGACGCCGAGCCCCGGGCTCGGGTCGAAGGTGTCCGCGGGCTCGGCGGTGTCCGCGGCGTCGTCGCCCGTGTCGCCGTCGGGGCCGGCGGCGTCGGCGTCGGCGGCCGTGGCGGTGTCCTTCGGCGTGGTGGCGCCGTCGTCCGTCGAGCACGCCGCGACGGCGAGGGACAGGGCGACGGCGGGGAGGAGACGAAGGCGAATGCGCATCGGCGGCCTCGCGGGCGGAGCGGGGGCGAATAAAACGGACAGTTGGTCGGAAATAGGCCGAACACGTCGGTCACGGCAAGACTTATCGCACCGCGTGCGTCGGTTCCAGCGGCGTCGTCGGGGGCGGGCGAGAGGGCGCCGTGGTCAGGTCGACGCGAGCGCGTCCGGGATCGCGCGCTTCACGGCGCGCCGCGCCGGGAGCACCGCCGCGAGCATCGCGAGCCCCGCGAGCGCCGCGCCGCCGGCGAGCCACGCCCCCGGCTCGTAGCCGAGCGTGAGCGGGATCGGGTGCGCCATGACGCCGGCGCGGTAGGTGATGCCCGCGCCGTTCAGCGCCGCCGTCAGCGCGACGCACACGACGAGGCCGATGGCGACCCCGACGAGCCCGAGGAGCCCGGCCTCCATCGCGAAGAGCGCGACGACGTGCCGCCGCAGGTAGCCGAGCGCGCGGAGCGTCCCGATCTCGCGGATCCGCTCGGCCACGCTCCGCATCATCGCGGTCAGGACCGAGAGCCCGGCGATGACGCAGACGATGAGCGTCACGAGGTCGCGGTAGGTGTCGAGGAGGCTCCGCGCCTGCCGGTAGAGCTCGCCGAGCGGGTGCTCCGACCACGGCAGCGCCGCGAGGTCGAAGCCCGCGGCCTTCGCGTCGCCGACGAGCGCCGCCGCGACCTCGTCGAGGTCGCTGCCTTCGGGGAGCCGCACCGCGACGCGCGTCACGGCCTTGGTGTCGAGGAGGCGCTGGAGCACCGGCAGCGGCAGCTCCACGATGCGCTGGTCGATCTCCTGCGCGCCGCCGTCGAGGAGCCCGGCGATCGGCAGGTCGATGACGTTCGTCTGGCCGCTCACCGTGGTCGCCGTGAGCTGCACGCGGTCGCGCCGGCAGACGAACGGCCGCTCGGCGGCCACGAGCACGCCGTCGTCGCCGAGGGCGTCGACCGCGCGGACCCCGTCCGGGAGCGCGCAGTCGAGCACCGCGCCGAGCCCGAGCCCGAGCACGGCGGCGTCCCCGCCCGCCTCCTGGAGCGGCCGCCCGGCCGTCACGTTCCAGCGCCACGCGCGCCGGACGATCGCGCCCTCGGCGACGTCCGTGCCCGACATGAGCGCGATGGCGCCGCTGCCGCCGGTGCCGGCGAGCCCGAGCCCGCGCAGCATCCGCACGCGGACGGCGCGATCGCCGAACCGCGCCGCGAGCCAGCGGTCGATGAACGCCTGCTCCGGCTCGTCGAGCGCGAAGCGCCACGGATCCTCGGCTGCCTCGGGGGTGCCGGAGCCCGCGCGCTCGACGAGGAGGTCGCCGAGCATGTGGCGGTCGGACACGTTCGTCGCCTGCTGGTCGAGCATCGTCGCGAGGTAGCCCTGGAAGAGGCCGAACGCGACGAAGCCCACGGCGAGCGCGAGCACGGCCGAGCGCGCGTGGCGCACGTGGCGGCGCACGTTCCGGCGCGCCATGCGGAAGAGCGAGGCGGTCCTCTCGAGTGACACGGGCGGCTCCTCGCTCAGCGCACGATGGCGTTCACGTTGAAGAGGCTCGGCGCGTGGCTCTCGGCCTTCGCGTCCTTGAAGACGAGCGTCGTCGTGGCGCCCCCGGCCTGGTCCCGGATGACCATCTTCGAGACGAGCGGCACGTCGTGGCCGTCGAGCGCGAGCTTCGCGCCGTACTCGAAGGTCGCCGTCTTGAAGACCTCCCCCGACACGGTCAGGAACTCGGCCTTCAGCGCGAGCCCGCTCCCCTTCGCGATCCAGTAGCGGATGCGGTCGTAGGTCACGCTCTTCGCCTTCGCCACGAGGTCGAGGCGCCACGCGGCCTCGCCGCCCACCTGCTCCTCGCCGGCGATGGTGCCGTCGTAGTCGCGCGCGTAGCGGGTCGTCGCGATGTCGCCGTTCGACGCCATCCCGGACAGCTTCTGGCGCGTCGACAGGCTCACCGGGCGCCGGAGCCCGGGCTTCACGAACCACAGGTTGCGGTCGTTGAAGAGCAGGATCTCGCCGGCCTTCCGCGCGGGCGCCGTCACCTCGGCGAGCGCGTCGTCGCCGCGCGCCTTCACGCGGTAGGTGCGCGTGCTCTGGTCGCCGTCCTCCTCGCTCGTGACCTCGACCGTCCAGGTGAGGCCGCCGTCGACCCCGCCGCGCGCCCGGTCGGCGCCCGCGAGGAGGTCCTTCGGCGCGGGAGGGGCGTCCGCGCGGGCCGCGGCGGGCGCGAGCGCGGAGAGGGTCAAGGCCGCGACGAGCGCGGCGCGGGCGAGGTGAGCGTGGGGTCGAGCGGTCATGGGCGTGCTCCGTGCTGGGGAGGGATGGGAGGGGAGGGGAGGCTCACGCGGCGACGGCGCCGAGGAGCGAGATCACGCTCTCTTGCGTCGTGCGGCGGACGGCGAGCCACGCGGCGAGGACCGAGAGCGGCACGAGCTCGGCCACCGCGAACGCGCAGGCGCCGAGGCTCGGCGTGAGCGCGAGCAGCTGCGGCGTCGAGGCGCCGGGCGGGGTGAAGCGGAGGTCGAGCGCGTCCACGACGCCCGCGACCGCGAAGGCGAAGGCGAGCCCGAGCGCCGCCGACACCGCCGCGAGCGCGGCCGCCTCGCGCGTCAGGAGCCCGGTCACCGCGCGGCGCGTGAAGCCGAGCGCGCGGAGCGTGCCGAGCTCGCGCGTGCGCTCGATGACCGACAGCGTCGTCACGTTCGCGACCGAGAGCGCGACCGCCACGAGGACGAGGAGCCGCACGAAGCGGACGAGGCTCCCGACGAAGCGCATCGTGCCGCTGTAGTACGGGCTCACGCGCGGGTCGTCGAAGGTGTCCACGTCGACGTCGAGCCCCTGCGCGCGGAGGCGCCCCTCGAGGTCGCTCGCGTAGGCGGCGACGCCGTCCGCGTCGGTCAGATACACGGAGAGCCAGGTGACGGCGTCGGTGTCGAGGAGCGACTGCAGCGTCGCGACGTCGGTCGTGAGCGCCGTGTCGGCCGTCGTCGCGAGCGGCGTGTCGTAGAGCGCCACGACCTCGCCGTCGACCGCGTTGAGCTCCCCGCGCTGGGTGAGCGCCGCGAGCTGGACGTAGGCGTCGGCCGCGAGCGTCGCGGCGATGTCCGGGGCGGCGCAGTCCGGGAGCGGGAGCACCTCGGCGGGCGCGCCCTTCGCGAGGTCGTCGTGGACGCGCGTCTTCCCGAGGAGCCGCGCGAGGCCGCCCGCGAGGGCGATGGGGCCCTGCACCTGCGGGAACGCGGCGAGCTCGCGCCCGCGCGTGAGGCGGCCGATGCCGGGCGCCGCGGCCTGCACCTCGGGGTGCGCGGCGAGCCGCGCCTCGACCGCCGGATCGACGCCGAGCCCGATGAAGGGGACGGTCTTGCAGCCGTTCCCGATGAGCCCGGTGCCGCGGAGGTAGCGCGCGACGAGCTCCACGCGCGGCTCGCGCGCGAGCGCGGCCTCGATGGCCGCGACGCGGGCGGCGTCGAGCCCGTACTTCCGCGGCTCCTGCGCCGCGCGCTCGAGGCCGCCGCGGGCGTGGATCTGCAGGTGCCCGGTGTGGTCGAGGTAGACCGTGCTCGCGCGCAGCCCGCGCTCCTGATGGGAGGCGTACCCGCCGAGGAGCACGAGCGCCGCAGCACCCAGGCCGATGGCGAGCCCGGTGAGCACGCTCCGGCGGCGGTTGCGGCGCAGGTTCCGCCACGCGAGGGCCCAGCGCGGGCTCACGCGAGCACCCCGTCGACGAGGCGCAGGATCCGGGTCACGCGCGACATCAGCTTCTCGTCGTGGGTCGAGAAGAGGAACGTCGCCCCGCGGCGGGCGTTCAGGTCGAGCAGGAGGTCGATGATCCTGTGGGTCGTCCCCGAGTCGAGGTTCGCGGTCGGCTCGTCGGCGATGATGAGCAGCGGCTCGGTCACGAGCGCCCGCGCGATGGCGACGCGCTGCCGCTGCCCGCCCGAGAGGCGGTCGGGGAGGTGGCGCGCGTAGTCGGCGAGCCCGACGTCGGACAGCGCCTGCATGACGCGCTCGCGGCGCGCGGCGGGGCGGCCGGCGTCGCCCGCGAGGAGCGGGAGCTCGACGTTCTCGAGCACGTTCAGGACCGGCACGAGGTTGAACGACTGGAAGACGAAGCCGATGCGCGCGTTCCGGAGGCGGCTCCGGCGGTTGTCGTCGAGGGCGGCGACGTCGTGACCGTCGATGACCACGCGGCCCTGGTCCGGCGTGTCGAGGGCGCCCGCGAGGTTCAGGAGCGTCGACTTCCCCGAGCCCGACGGCCCGACGAGCGCCGTGAACTCGCCCGGGTGCAGGGCGAGCGTCACCCCGCGGATCGCGTGGATGGTGGTGTCGCCGAGGCGGTAGCTCTTGTGCACGTCCTCGATGGCGACGAAGGGGCGCGCGCCGGCGCCTGCGGGCTTCTCGGGGAGTGAGGCGGTGGACACGGTCATCGCGGCGGGGTCCTTGTCACCACGCGTGGGTGACGCCGAGGGTGAGCGAGCCGCGGGCGAGGCGGGCGAGCTCCGCGTCGTCGCGCCCGGAGGTCACGAGCGCCGACGCGAAGAGCGCCGTCGCGTCGGAGACCTCCCACGAGAGCCCGAGGAAGCCGGCGAGCGACCCGTCGGTGAGGGAGGCGAGGGCGCGCACCTGGAGCGTCAGGTCGTCGCCCGGCGGGAGCTGCGGCACGCGCAGCGCGAGGTGGAGGTAGGCGCGCCCGAGGAGCTCGAGCCCGGGTAGGAGCCAGGGGCCGACGCGCTCGGCGGTCGGGGCGGCGGCGACCGTGGCCGCGCCGCGCCGCACCTCGGCCTCGGTCCAGCCGGCGTCGTCGAGGAGCGCCTCGAGGCGGAGGTCGGCCCCCTGCTCGAACGCGTAGCGCGCGCCGACGAGGGCGAGGGTGCGCACGCGCTCCGAGGCGCGCTCGCGCTGCGTGAACGCGGGCGCGTCGGCGGCCGGGTACCAGGCGTCCGAGCCGGCGGTCTCCGCGGCGTCGAGGTAGAGCATCACGCTGTCGCCGAGCCACGCCGCGGCGTAGAGGCCCCAGAAGGGGTCGGTGTGGACCCCGGCGCCGACGGTCGCGCCGATCCAGGCGCCGCCGTCCTCGGCCATGTACTCGAGCTTGAGGAGGGCCTTGTCGTCGTGCGCCTCGCCGTAGCGGAACGCCTCCGGGTGGTCGCCGGCGCCGAGCTCCACGAGGAGCACCGCCGTGATCGACTTCCCGGCCGACGCGTTCAGGCGCAGGAGGTGGTGCCCGGGGACGAGCCAGAGCGGGTCCTTCAGGAAGGCGACCTCGTGGAAGAGGCGGTTGCTCGGGGAGAGGAGCTCGCCCGGGCCCCAGTCGAAGACCTGGAGGCCGTAGGTGAGCGCGATGGCGTCGGAGAAGCGGTACGACAGGAACGCCTCGCTCACGGCGACGTCGGCGTCGCGCGCGAGCTCGCCCCAGTCGCCGCCTGCGCGCGTGAGGCCGAACGCCGCGATGAAGCGGGGGCGCGCGACGGCGGTGAGGTCGCCGAGCTCGAGCTTCAGGCGCGGGCGCAGCTCGGTGTCGAGGGAGAGGGTCTCGAGCCGGAGCACGGCGTTGTCGGGGTTCGCGGCGGTGTCGCGCGCGGCGAGCCAGCGCCCGGCGGTCAGCCACTCGAGGCTCGCGCGCACGTCCACGTCGACCCCGGCCCGGGCCGCGGCCGACAGCGCGGCGGCGACGAGGAGGGCTGCGAGCGGGAGGGCGGCGAGCGCCGGGCGGAGACGGGCTCGGGAGGTCATGCGGTGGGGGCCGCCGCGAGGCGCTGCGCGCGCCGATAGGCGTCGGCGATGCGCGGGTTCGGGAGGTTGAAGGCGAGGCGCAGGAAGTCGCCGCGGATCATCTTGCGGCCGTCGCCGTGGGGGTGCGGCACGAGGAAGATCTCGCGCGCGTCGGTGCGATCCTTGATGACGTTGGCGATGAGGTGGTTGTCCGCCTCCGCGCGGAGCGCCTTCATCAAGTCGCGGTAGGCGGGCGAGTAGACCGGGTCGATGAAGCGGCGCCCGGCGAGGCGGCCGGCCGGGTAGAGGCGCGGCACGGCGGCGACGCAGTTCGCGACCTCGGCGAGCGTGGCGTCGCCGAGCTCCCCGTCGCGCGCGACGCGCACGGGCTCCTTCCGGTCGAGGTCGTAGAGCCAGAAGCTCGCGTTCACGCCGAGGTCCGCGACGCGCTTCGCGGCGAAGGCGTCGCTCACGTACTGCGCGAGCACCGTGCCGTGGGTCCCGCCCGCGAACATCGGGCGCTTCCGGATTCGCCCGGCGACGAGGAACGTGAGCGTCCGCCCGACGCCCGCGCGGTGGGCGCGGCGGTTCCGGCGGTCCCCCTCGACGATGAGCTCGTCGTAGCTGATGCGGTGCTCGCCCGAGAGGCGCGCGACCAGGCCGAGGAAGGAGAAGGTCGAGCCCGAGAGCACGTTGACGCGGCCGAGGCGCGGGAGGTCGTCGCGCCCGATGGCCTGCATCACGGCGAGCTGGAGCGGGCCGTTCGGGCCCGTGCCGTCGAGCGTGAGGGTGGCCTCCTCGAGGGGCGAGCGGCTCCGGAAGAGGGCGACCGCGTCGCGGATCTTCCGGTCGAGCGCGTCGTCGGCGGCGGGGTGGAGCGTCATGGCGGAGACCTCCGGTTCGGGGGCGTGGGTTCGGGGATCAGGCGACCTGGATCGAGCTCCCGCCGTCGATGACCAGGGTGTGGCCCTGGACCTGGTCGGCGAGGGAGGAGCAGAGGAAGAGCACGGCGCCGGCGACGTCCTCGGGGGTGAGGTCGAGGCCGGTGAGGGAGCGGGCGCGGCGCGCGGCGAGCACCTGCTCCACCTCGGGGAGGTGGCGGAGGGCGCCCGTGTCGACGGTGCCGGCGCAGACGCAGTTGACGTTGACGCCGCGCGGGCCGAGCTCCATCGCGAGGTGGCGCGTCATGCTCTCGATGGCGCCCTTGGCGGCGCCGATGAGGCCGTACTGCGGGAGCGCGCGCGTGCCGCCGAGGGAGGTGATGGTGACGACGCGGGCGCGCGGGAGCGTTCGCTTCTCGAAGAGCGGGGCCGCGTGCTGGGCGAGGAGCATGAGCGCGCGCACGTTCACGCGCATGGCGTAGTCGAACTGCCGGAGCGACGCGTCGAGGACGTTCCGGAAGCCGCCGCCGGCCGCGTTCGACACGACGATGTCGAGGCGGCCGAGCTCGGCCGCGACGACGCGCGCGAGGGTCTCGACGTCCTCGTGCTCGCTCATGTCGGCCTTCACGACGAGCGCGCGGCGGCCGAGCGCCTGCACCTCGGCGCCGACCGAGCGCGCCTCGTCCGGCGAGTTGAAGTAGGTGATCACGACGTCCGCGCCGGCCTCGGCGAGGCGGAGGGCGGTCGCGCGGCCGATGCCGCGGGAGCTGCCGGTGACGAGCGCGACGGCGCCCTGGAGATCGAGGGTCAGCATGGGGAGAGCACCACCCAGGCCCCGTGCGCGGGGCCGATGCGGAAGGTCCGGGCCGTGATGGCGAGCGGGTCGAGGGCCGCGAGGGGGCCGGCGACGGCGCGGAGCGCGAACGGGCCCGGGGCGAGCTCGCCGCGCGCGTCGAGCGGCACGGCGATGTCGGTGAGGTCGACGCGGAGCCCCGTCCCGAGGGCCTTCACGAGGGCCTCCTTGACGACCCAGAGGCGCGTCCGCGCGTCGCGCTGGAGCGCCGTGGGGAGAGCCGCGAGGGCGACGCGCTCGGTCGGGGCGAGCGCGACCTCGTCGAAGCCCGGGCTCGGGTCGATGGGGTGCTCGACGTCGACGCCCACGCGGAGCCCCGGGGCGGCGGCGAGCGCGGCCACGCCGAGGTCGCCGCTGTGCGCGATCGACAGGGCGTAGGCGCCGGGGCGGTCGTCGAGGTCGTAGCGCGGGCGGCCGCGGTCGGCGCCGCTCGCGACGGGCGCGACGCGGATCCGCTGGTAGCCGTCGTCGCCGAGCTGGTGGCGGCGGCGCACGAGCTCCTTCGCGGCGACGCGCCCGGCGAGCCAGTCGCGGCGGCGCTTGGCGACCGCGAGGGCGTCGTAGGTGGCGCGCTCGCTCGGGGTCAGCCAGCCGCCGACGCGCGTCGGGGCCATGCGCGCGACGCCGCCGATGGAGAGGTGCGCCACGTCGGGCGCGGGTCGTCCGAGGGCCTCAAGCATCGCCGCGGGCCGCCTTCTTCGTCGCCGGGGCGTCGCTCGCGGCCGGGGCGAGGCAGATCGCCTGGTAGCCGGTCGCGTGGACGAGGAGCGCGTCGTCGTCGCCGAAGACGTCGAAGTCGAAGGCGAGGTCGCGGCCGTCGACGCGCGCGAGCCGGATGAGGGCGCGGCAGCGCTCGTCGGGGCGCGGCGCGCGGCCGAGGTCGAGGCGGGCGAAGCCGCGCGGGAGGCACGGGGTGTCGAGGCCGAGGTGGAGGACCGCGCCGCGGCCGCACGCCTGGAGGACGCCGTCGATGAGCGGGGCGGGGACGCGCCAGGCGCCGGCCCCCGGGCGGAGCGCCTCCGCGGGGCGCGCGACGAGGTGGGCCTCGAAGACGCCGTCGTCGCCGAGGCGCACCCCCTCGACGACCTGGAGCGGCGGCCCGTGGTAGACGACGCGGTCCGTGCCGGGCGCGTCGGGCGCGGGGAAGTAGCGCGGCGCCATGCGGCGGGCGCTGTCGCTCGGCGGGGTGAGGCCGTGGTCCTTCTCCACGGGGCGGGCGCGGCGGGCGCGGGCGCGGACGACGGCGCGGTCGGGGTCGACGAGGCGCCCGGTGGCCGCGACGAAGTCGTGGCGGATGGCGAGGGCGACCTCGTCGTCGGTCGAGGCGACGGCCTCGCAGCGGGCGACCACGCGGCGGCCGTCGGGGACCTTCAGCGCCGTCTCGATGTGGACGTCGAGGAGCGTCGTCGGCGCGCCGCCGAGCGCGAGCGCGGCGTGCTCCGCGAGGAGCTCGAGGGAGGCGACGGCCGGGAAGATGGGCGTCCCGGCGAGGCGGTGCTCGCGGAGGAAGCCGTCCCGGGCGGGGTCGAGGGCGCACTCGACGGCGAGGCCGCCGCCGCGCACGACGATGGAATCGGCGAGCGGGAGGCCCCCCGCGGCTTCGGCGCTCAGCGCCTCGGCGCGCGCGGCGAGGCCGGGCTCGCCGAGGGCGCGCTCGACGTCGGCCGCCTCGAAGATCGTGACGACCCGCTCGCGGGCGCGCGTCCCGAGCTCGCGCAGGAGGTGGCGGCAGCCCTCGGCGACCGGCATGAAGCCGCGGCCGCGCCGCAGGAGCTGCTCGCGCGTGTCCTTCCGGGCGGCCATCCCGACGTCGTCCCAGGCGCCCCAGTCGAGGGCGGTCGCGCGGAGCTCGGGGCGCTCGGCGGCGAGCGCCGCGACGACGCGCCCGAGGAGCTCGTTCGCGAGCGCGTAGTCGGACTGCCCGAGCCCGCCGAAGCGGCCGGAGACCGAGGTGAAGGCGACGAAGAAGGCGAGGGCGTCGCCGCGCGTGAGCTCGGCGAGGTGGAGCGCCCCGCCGACCTTGCCGCCGAGGGTGCGCGCGAGGTCGCCCGGCGTCTTCGAGGCGAAGGCGCGCGAGCGCTCCCAGCCGGCGCCGTGGACGACGCCGCCGAGGGCGCCGAAGCGGGCGCGCGTGGCGTCGAGCGCGGCGGCGAGGGCGTCGCGATCGCCGGCGTCGGCGACGAGGTAGAGGGCGTCGGCGCCGGCGTCCGCGAGGCGGCGCAGGGTGCGGTCGACGGCGAGGGCCTGGTGGAGCGGCTCGACGGCCTTCTCCCAGGCGACCGGGGTCAGGCGGCCGCCGCTCGCGACGCGCGCCGCCTCGCGGAGCTCGGCCTCCACCGCGGCGAGCCCGGCGGCGTCGAGGTCGCGCCAGCGCGCGAGCTCCGGCGGGAGCGGCGTCCGCCCGATGAGCGCGAGCTGCCGCGCGCCGGCCTCGGCGAGGGCGACGGCGACCTCGGCGGTGATGCCGCGCCCGCCGCCCGTGAGCACGATGGCGCCGCGGCCGAGCGCGTCGGCGAGGACGCGCGGGTCGACGCGGGCCGGGACGGGGCGGAGCGTCAGGCGCAGGCGGCGGCCGCGACGGAGGCCGACCTCGACGGTCGCGTCGGCGGCGTCGAGCTCGGCGAGGACGGCGTCGGCGACGGCCGCGGCGGGCTCGAGGGGCGAGGTGTCGAGGACCTTGGCGCGGACGCCCGGGACATCGTTCCGGAGCGCCTTCACGAGCCCCGCGACGGCGCCGCCGAGCGGGTGGTCGACGCGCGCGTCGCCGACGCCGAAGTCGCCGCCGAGGGCGGTGACGGCGGTCAGGCGCGCCGGGGCCTCGGGGGAGACGCGCTCGGCCCACGCCTGGAGCGCCTGGAACGGGGCCGCGAGGCGCTGCTCCCGGGCGACCGGCCAGGCGGCGGCGAGGGCGCCGACGCTGCCGTCGGGGGCGGCGCCGGGCGCGGCGTCGGGGAGCGCGGCGAGCACGAAGGCGTCGGCGGGCGACCCGGCGGTGACGTAGGCGCGCGCGGCGTCGACGTCGTCGAGGTCCACGCGGGCGACGTCGGCGCCGCGGTCGCGGAGCTTCGCGACCAGCGCCTCGGCGACGCGCCCCGCGCCGAGTACGAGCGCCCGGGCCGGGCGGTAGCGGGCGTCGGTCGGCGAGAGCGGCGCGGCCTCGAGGCGCTGCACCCAGCGGGTCTGGGTGTCCGGGGCGGCGTCGCCGCCCGGGAGCGCGTCGAGGTCGAGCGCGACGGGCTCACCGGCGGTCGGCGGCGCGAGGAGTGCTGTGACGTCGAGCTCCTGCCACGCGTCGGGGGCGCCGCGGTGGGCGACGTGGAGGCGCCCCGCGGCGACGTCGACGACCAGCGACAGCACGTTGTCGACGCGGGAGACGGTGTTCATCGTGGCGTGCCGCACCTCGCGGGCGCGCTCGCCGTCCCAGCGATCGCGGAGGAGGGCCTTCGCGGCCGCGACGCCGAAGGGAGCCCCGGCGGCGTCGGCGGCGGCGGCGAGGGCGGCGGCGACGCGGGCCTCGCGGTGGCGCGAGTGCGCCGGCTTCTCCGCGGGCGCCGCGAGCGTCGTCGCGTGGTTCGCCGACACGCGTGAGGCGTCGCCGGTGAGCGCGACGAAGCGCGCGCCGTCGTACTCGAAGGCGACCGGGGTCGTGGAGCCCGGGTCCGCCATCGTGACGGACCAGGCGCCCGTCCGCGGGGTCGCCTCGGCCAGGGCGAGGGCCTCCTCGGCCGTC
This sequence comes from Deltaproteobacteria bacterium, assembly GCA_020632715.1. Taxonomy (GTDB): domain Bacteria; phylum Myxococcota_A; class UBA9042; order PHBI01; family PHBI01; genus JACKFA01. The sequence continues at coordinate 901,900 of JACKFA010000001.1, read as the reverse complement.
TCGGCGGCCTCGAGCAGGCGGCCGACGAGGCGCGTGTGGACGAGGCCGCGGACGTCGGCGTCGGCGGCGCAGTCGAGCAGCACCGAGCTCGTCACCGCGAGGCCGCGGGCGTTGACGCCGTTGAGGCCGCCGACCTGGCCGGCGAAGCCGAAGAGCACGTGGGCGTGCCCGCCGTCGGGGTGGCGGAGCTGCGTCACGCGCGTCAGCGCGTCGCCGAGGTGGAGGATGAGCGGCGAGTCCTCGTTCACGGCGAGGATCGCGCCGTGGACGGCGTCGTCGCGGTGCGCCGCCGGCCCGAGGCCCACCTGCGAGCAGCCCATGAGCTCGGGGAAGAGCGCGGCGTCGAGGTTGTAGGCGAGGAGCGTCGGGAAGGGGATCCCCGAGCCCTCGGCGACGCCGCGGAGCTCGTCGAGGGCGGCCTCGTCGAAGAGATCGGCGGCCCGCGCCGTGTCCTCGGCGCGGCCGACCGCGCGGGCGACGCCCTGCTCGCCGCCGTAGCCGCGGTAGGCCTCGATGGCGCGGCCGATCTCGGTCGCGAGTGCTTGGCCGTGCGCGCGGCCCATCTCGCGCGGCGAGCCCACGAGGCGGAGCATGGGCGGCCCGGCGACGGCCGGCGTGACCGCGGTCGGGGCGGGTTCGGGCTCGAGGTCGGGCTCGGGCGCGGCTTCGGTCTCGGTCGCTGCTGGCGCAGCGGCGCCGCCGCCGAGCGTGCCCACGACGAAGGCGTGGACGTGCCCGAGGGTCGGGAAGTCGCGGAGCGGGCGCTTCGGGGCGCCCGAGAGGTCGAAGCGATCGCGGAGGGCGCCGAAGACCTGCGCCTGCTTCACGGTGTCGATGCCCAGGTCGGCCTCCATGTCGAGGGCGAAGTCGAGGAGCTCGGGCGGGTAGCCCGTCTGGTCGACGACGAGCTCGAGGAGCGCCTCGCGGATCTGCTCCGGCGTCACCGTCGCGGCCGCGGGAGCCGCGGCCGGCTCGGCGGGCGCGGTCGCCACCGCGACGGGCGCGCTCGATCCCAGGACGATCCGCTCCGGGAGCGCCGCGGCGCGGCTCGGCGCCGTGAGGCCGTCGCCGCGGGGCACCCGACCCTCGCGGGCCTCGCGCGCGCGAGCCGCTCGCGGGGGCGCCGTCGCGTCGAACATGACGATCGGCGGGCCGCCGGCGACCGCGGACGCCGCGAGCGCGTGGCCCTGGCGCTCGAAGAGGTCGCGCGCCATCGCGGCGAAGGACGGCGCGACCGCCTGCCAGAAGCCGGCCCAGCCCGGGCGGGCCGCGAGCGCGGCGAACGAGGCGTCGCCGGCGGGCGCGGCGGCGACGGGGGCGCGGCGCGGTCGCCCGCGGGTCGTGGTGGCGCATGGGGGCTCCTCGGGCGAGGGGGCTGCCGAAGCGGGGGGATGGCGGCGGTGGGCGTGTCGACGACGGGCTCGGCGGGGCGTCGGCGACGGCCTCGGCGCCCAGGCGCGCGGCGAGAGCGCGGCCGACGGCAGCCGGCCCAGGCGCTTCCGGTCGTCGAGCGAGACGACGGTCGCGGCGCGGCCGGCGAGGATCCGGCTCGCGAGCCGCGCGAGCACGCTGCCTGCGCCGATCTCCACGAACCGGCGCGCGCCCGCGGCGAAGGCGCGCTCGATCTGGGCGACGAAGTCGACCGGGGCCGTGAACTGCGCGTTCAGCGCGGCGCGGATGGCTTCCGGGGCCGCGAGCTCCTCGGCGTTCGCCGACGACAGGTAGCGCACGCGCGGCGCGCGCAGCGGCACGTGCGCCGTCCTCGCGGCGAAGGCCTCGGCGGGCGCGGCCATGAGCGCCGAGTGATAGGCGCAGGGCACCGGGAGGCGCTTCGCGTCGACCCCCTCGGCGTCGCAGCGCGCGAGGAGCGCCGTCACCGCGGCCTCCTCGCCGGACACCACGACCTCCTCGGGCGCGTTGACGTTGCTCGGCGCGGCGTACCCGGGGAGCCCTGCGTGAGCGCGACGACGCGCTCGCGCGGCGCGAAGACCGCGGCCATGGCGCCCGCGGGCGCCTCTCCCATGGTCTGGCAGCGCCAGAGTGTCAGCTCGACGGCGTCCGCGACGGAGAGCGCCCCCGCGGCGACGAGCGCCGGGAGGTCGCCGTAGCTGTGCCCCGTGACGAGGTCGGCCCGGAGGCCGTGCGCGCGCGCCACCTCGAACATCGCGAGGCCGCCCGCGAGCGCCGCGAGCTGCGTCCACGGGAGCGCGCCGAGGCGCTCGGCGTCCTCCCAGAGCGCGACCGTGAGCGCGTCGACGCCGCGGTCGACGAGCGCCCGGTCGATCTCCGCGAGCGCGCGCCGCGCCGCCGGGTACGCGCGGGCGACGTTCTTCAACATCCCGCGTACTGCGAGCCCTGCCCGGTGAACATGAAGCAGGTGAGGGCGTCGTCGCCGCCGCCCGCCGCCTCCGCGACGGCGACGCCGCGCCCGGCGAGGACGCGCGTCGCCTCGGGCTTCCGAGGAGGCTCCCCGCGCCCGCGAGGCGCGAGCCGAGGTCGTCGCCCGGCATCACCGCGAGGGCGAAGCGCCCGCCGGCGGCCGTCGGCGCCACGCCGCCCGCCGCGAGCGCGTCGCACGCCGCCCGGAGCCCATCGAGGCTCCGGCGCGGACGACCACCGGCTCCGCGGCCGGCGCGAGCGGCGCGAGCGGCGCCGCCGACGGCGAGAGGAGCGAGGCGCGGACGCGCTCGTCGCCACGCCACGTGGTGCGCGCCGGGGCGCGCTCGAGGACCGCGTGGCCCTGGAGCCCGGAGAAGCTCATGGCGCTGACGCCCGCCGCGGGCGCGCGCGGCGCCGTCGAGCGCCGCCAGCCGATCCGCCGTGGCGACCGGCGCGGTCATCAGGGCCCGCAGGCGCCGGCAGCGCGGGCTGCGGCGGCGAGGCGCCGTGCGCGAGGGCGAGGGCGGCGCGGAGCGTCCCGGTCGCGGCCGAGGCGCCCTGGCTGTAGCCGAACGTCGCCTTCGCCGAGCCGACGAGCGTCGCGCCGTCCGCGCGGACGCCGTAGACGCGGCGCACGGCGTCGAGCTCGGCGGCGTCGACGTCGGCGCGCGCGGCCCCGTGGCCCTCGACGGCGCGGACGGTGTCGGCGGCCACGCCCCCTGCGCGAGCGCCCGGCGCATGGCGCGCGCTCGAGGCCGTCGACGTCGGCGGCCGCGGGGCCGTCGAGGCGCCCGCCGGAGGCGAAGCCCACGCCGCGGACGACGGCCAGCACGCGGTCGCCGGCCGCCTCGGCGTCGGCGAGCCGCTTCAGGGCGAACACCACGGCGCCCTCCCCGAGGACGACGCCGTCCGCGTCGGGGCCGAAGGGGGCGCACGCCCCGGCGGCGCTCAGCGCGTCGACGCGCGCGAGGCACTCCTGGCGCCGCGGGCGGAGGTTGCGGTCGGTCCCGCCGGCGAGGACGAGGTCGACCGCGCCCGCGCGGAGCGCGTCGCAGCCGGCCGCGAGCGCGGTCAGGGACGACGCGCACGCGGCGTCGACGGTGTAGGTCGGCCCGTGGAGGTCGAGGGTCTTCGCGATCCGCGACGCGAGCGTGCTCGACGAGATCGCGCCGCCGCTGTCCTCGCTCACGGTCGGGAGCGGCGCGCGGAGCGCCTCGCCGAGGGCGTCGGCGGCGGCGCCCGGGAGCCCCGCGGCGGCGAGCACGTCGCGGGCGAGCTCCTCGACCTCGCAGACGCGGAGCGTCTGGTGGAGGAGCGAGATGTAGTCGCTCCCGAAGAGGGAGCCGATCATGACGGAGGTGCCGCGGCGCGCGTCGTCGTCGAGGTCGAGCCCCGCGTCGTCGAGCGCGCCGAGGGCGGCCTCGAGCGCGAAGAACTGCGCGGGATCGTTGCGCGCGATGAGCGCCGGCGGCATGCGGTAGCGGCGCCAGCTCGGCTCGAAGCCGACGACGTGGCCGGCCGCGCCCGGGCCGACGCTCGGCAGGCGCCCCTCGGGCTCGGCCCCGGTCTGCGCCTCGCCCGCGACGAGCGCCCGCCAGGCCTCGTCGGCGTCGCGCGCGCCCGGGAGCACGGTCCCGACGCCCACGATCGCGATGGGCGCGGCGGCGCCGTCGTCCGTGACGGGGCGCGCGGCCGCGACGAGGGCGGCGGCGCGCTCGGCGGTCGGCGCCTCCTCGACGACGACGTGGTAGTTCAGGCCGCCGATGCCGAACGAGTCGACGGCGGCGACGCGCGGCGCCTCCCCGCGCGGCCACGGGACGACGCCCTGCGCGAGGTCGAAGGGGATCTCCGACCACGGGATCTTCGGGCTCGGGTCGTGACAACCGACCGACGGCGCGAGCGCCTCGCGCTCGAAGGCGAGCAGGATCTTCGCGAGCCCGGCGGCGCCGGCGGCCTCGCGCGAGTGTCCGACGTTCCCCTTCGACGACCCGACCGGGACGCGCCGGCCGCGCGCCGCGAGGTGCGGCCCGAAGAACTCGGCGAGCGCCGACACCTCGGTCGCGTCCCCGAGCACCGTCGACGTGCCGTGCGCCTCGACGGCGCCGAGCTCGCCGGGGGCGAGCCCCGCGTCCGCCCAGGCGCGGGTCATCGCGAGCACCTGCCCGTTCTTGTCGGGCGCCCAGAGGCCCTTCGCGCGCCCATCGCACGACCCGCCGATGCCGCGGATGACGCCGCGGATCCGCCGCCCGCGCGCGAGCGCCACGTCGAGGCGCTCGAGGAGCACGAGGCCGCAGCCGTCGGACGAGATGAAGCCGTTCGAGCGCGCGCTGAACGGGAAGGAGCCGTCCGGCGAGAGCGCCTGCGCCTGCGAGAAGAGGACGTTCGACACCCACGACGAGAACGAGCAGCCGCCCGAGAGCGCCGTCGTCACCTCGCCCGCGCGGAGCGCCTTGATCGCGACGTCGAGCGCCGCGAACGTCGAGGCGCACGCGGCGTTGACGACGTGGTGGCGCGCGTCGAGCCCGAACGCCCGCGCGATGATCCCGGGGAGCGCCGCCTGGGCGCTCGCCCCGGTCTTCGGTGTGCGCTGGCCGTAGCGGGCCTCGGCGGCGGCGACGAGCGCCTCGGCGGCCCGGGCGCGCGCCTCGGCGGGCGCGTCGGCGAGCGCCGGGAGCGCCTCGAGCGCGGCCGCGGCGGCGCGCACGTCGGTGAGGAAGGAGCGGTCGAACTCGGCGTCGCTGGCGCCGCCGTTGCCGATGATGACGGCGACGTCGCGGTCGACGAGGTCGAAGGGGTCGAGCCCCGCGTCGACGAAGGCGTCGCGCGCCACCTCGAGGCCCCAGCGGTGGATGGCGTCGGTGTCCTCGGCCTCCTCGGGGGTGAGGCCGTAGCGCGCGGCGTCCGCGAGCGGCGTGACGGGGATGGTGCCGCCGAGGCGCGAGTACGACTTCGCGTAGGTGCCCTTCGTGGGGTCGAAGTAGCGCGGGTGGAGGCGCGTCGCCGGCAGCTCGGCGATGGCGGCGCGGCCCTCGTAGAGGAGGCGCGCGTAGGCGTCGAGGTCGGGCGCGCCGGGGAAGCGGGCGCCGAGGCCGATGATGGCGATGGGCATCGCGCCGGACGCCGGGGCAGACGGGACGGACCCGTGCGCCGCGGCCGGCCGGAGGCGGTCGTGCGTCGTCATGGCGAGCTCTCTCGTCGTCAGCGAGCTGCGTGGATTCTTCTGGAGCGGAGTGGGTCGAGTCGCTGGAGCATCGGCGACTCACTCCCTGGGACACACGATGTGCCGAGCGTCCCAGAATCGCTGGCAGAAAGATCCGTCCCGCGGGTCACGCTTTGTAATCGAACTGAAGCTCAGTTCGGTTTCCAGCGCCTCTCCGGCACCTCGCTCCAGACCTGCGGGTACAGTTCATTCTTCCGCGCGCACGAGTCCGACCAGGGCCGCTCGGAGACCCGCTGTCCTGCTCATTTTGGTGCGTTTGCGCGATTCGGCGCGGCGGCGCGTCGCCGGTGTCGCGGTCGACCGAGCCGGCGCCGGATGTAACCGGTCGGCGAACCGCCACGATCGGCGCGCGATCACGCTCAGCGGCCGATCGCGGCGCTCCGGGCGTGGGCCGGGACCCCGCGCCCGAAGCGACGCGCTCGAGCCGCGCGCAGCGCCCGTCAGTACGAGACGGTCACCGTGTACGGGATGGACAGGTCGTAGCTGTCGTCGCCGAAGTCGGTGACGAGCACCCCGTAGGCGGCCCCCGCCGCCACGTTCGCCGTGAACGTGAGCGTCGTCGGCCCGTCGCCGCCGTTCGAGTCGAACTTGCTCGTGATGCGCGAGCCGTTCGCGTCGTAGAGCCCGACCTCGTAGTCGGTCGCCGTCGGCACGAGCGTCGTCAGCGTCACCGTCACCGTGCCGCCGGCCGGCGCCGTGAACGTCCACCAGTCGTTGTCGTCGTCGCTCGCGTGATACGACGACGTCGGCACGCCGAGGCCGATGGGCGTCCCGGTCGCCTGCGTCTGGTTCGGCTCGACGGCCGCGTCCGGGACGTCGTGGATCCGCACCTCCACGTCGTACGCCTGCGCGTAACCCCACTCGTTGTCGAGCCAGTCGTGCACCCTCAGCGAGTACTGCCCGGCGGCCGGCGCGTAACCGGCCCCGCGCATCGACGTCGGGTTGTCCGCCCCGTTCGTGTCGAGCGTCGTCACGAGCGACGCCCCCCCGAGCCCCTGGTACACCGTGAACTCGTAGTCCACCGGCCCCTGGAGCGCGTTCAGGATGACCTCCACGATGCGCTCGCCCGGCACGTCGAAGCTGTACCAGTCCACGTCCTCGAGCGACGCGACGTACGCCGTGTGCGGCGTCGACGGCGTGAGCGCCGTCGCGAGCCCCGAGATCCCGTTCGGCTCGTCGCCCCCGTCCGGGACCGCCTTCACGTCGACCTTCACCGTGTAGCACCGCGCGTAGTCCCACTCGTTGTCGAGCCAGTCGTGCACGAAGACGTAGTACTTGCCGGCGCTCTGCGCGTAGCTGTTGTAGCGGACGACCGTCGGGCCGTCCCCGCCGTTCGTGTCCGCCACGATGTTGAGCCGGCTCCCGCTCTCGTCGTAGATGGCGACCTCGTAGTCGACCGGCGACGCGAGCGCCGGCGCGTTCGAGACCTGCACGTCGAGGATCGACTCGCCCGGCACGTCGAGCACGAACCAGTCCTCGTCCTCGACCGACGCGATGCACGCGGCCTGCGCCGCGCCGTCGCCGATGGGCGTCGCGAGGAGCGAGTTGCTCGCGAAGTTGCCGTTGCCGTTGGGCTCGAGGTCCGCGTCGGGTACGTCGAGCACGTCGAGCGTCAGCGTGTAGGGCTTGTCGTAGTCCCAGTCGTTGTCGAGCCAGTCGTGCACCTCCACGTACACGCGGCCCGCCTCCGCGATGTACATGTTCACGTCGAGGTTCGTCGCGCCGTCGCTCCCGTTCGTGTCGTTCCACGTGAGGAAGCGCGAGCCCGAGGACGTGTAGAAGCTCATCTCGTAGTCGGTCCGCGTGTCGGTCGTCCCCGTCGAGAGGCGCGCCCGCAGCACCCGCTCGCCGGGCACGTCGATCGCGAAGAAGTCGTGGTCGTCGAGCGACGCGATGTAGGCCGTGTAGGTCTCTCCGCTCGCGAGCACGTGCGCGCTCGCGCGCTCCTCGTTCGGCTCGAGGTCGGCGTCGGGCACCGGCTTCGACGTGAGCTTCACCTTGTAGGGCTGCGTCGCGTCGAAGTCGTTGCCGAGCCAGTCGTCCACGCGGAGCCAGACGGGGCCTGCGTCGCCGACGTACGCGTTGAAGCTCAGGTAGGTCGTGGCGTCGCCGCCGTTCGTGTCGTTCACGAGGTGCCGCCGGCTCCGGCTCCGCGTGTAGAAGCCCGCCTCGTAGTCCGCGGGCGACGTCGTCGCCGGCGCGTTGTCGAGCGAGACCTCGACGATGCGCTCGCCGCACACCCACAGGATGAAGTAGTCGACGTCGCCCGTCGCGCCGAGCACCGTCGAGACGGCCGTGCCGCTGTGGAGGAGGATCGCGCTCTCGAAGGCGTCGTTCGGCTCCGCGACGACCGTGGTCCCGCCTTGCTCGCAGTAGCTCTGGTAGTCCTGGTCGTCGACGCACGAGAGCGGCGCGAGCGCGTGCGAGCACGCCTGCTCGACCGTGCACGCGTCCTCGGTGCACGGGTTCCCGTCGTCGCACGCGAGCGTCGTCTGCGGCGTGCAGGTCGTCCCGACGCAGGTCTCGCCGTAGGTGCAGGGGTCGCCGTCGTCGCAGGTGCCGCCGGTCGGCGCGTGCACGCAGCCGTAGCCCGGGATGCAGGAGTCGCTCGTGCAGGGGTTGTCGTCGTCGCAGTCCGCGGGGACGGTCGCGACGCAGTTGCCGGCCTGACAGGTGCCGCCCTCGGTGCAGGGATCGCCGTCGTCGCACGAGCCGCTCACGTTCGCGTAGGTGCAGCCGGTGTTGACGTCGCACGCGAGGCTCGTGCACGGGTTCCCGTCGTCGCACGAGATGGGCGAGCCCGGGATGCAGAAGCCGCTCGCGCAGGTGCCGTCGCCGGTGCAGGCGTTGCCGTCGTCGCAGGAGCCGCCGCTCTTCGGGGTGTGCTTGCAGCCGCTCGCGGGGTCGCAGAAGTCGTTCGTGCAGTCGTCGCCGTCGTCGCAGTCGACGGGCGTCCCGCCGCAGCCGCTCGCGCCGCCGCAGGTGTCGCCGGTCGTGCAGGCGTCGTGGTCGTCGCAGGTGCCGCCGGTCGCGGGGTCGTGCGTGCAGGCGCCGCCGCTGCAGCCGTCGTTCGTGCACGGGTCGTCGTCGTCGCAGTCGCGGGCCTGCCCGACGCACGCGCCGGCGACGCAGGTGTCGCTCACCGTGCAGCCGTCGTCGTCGCTGCAGTCCCCGCCGGTGAGGGGCCCGTGGGTGCAGCCGCCGTCGGCGTCGCAGCCGTCGGCCGTGCAGGGATCGCCGTCGTCGCAGCTCGCCGTCTCGCCGACGCAGTTGCCGGCGTTGCAGGTGTCGTTGACGGTGCAGTCGCTGCCGTCGTCGCAGGTGCCGCCGGTCGCGGGCGTGTGGGTGCAGCCCGTGTCCGGGTCGCAGGCGTCGGTGGTGCAGGGATCGCCGTCGTCGCAGTCGAGGTCGCCCGCGGCCGCGCAGCCGCCCTCGCCGCAGGCGTCGCCCGTCGTGCAGGCGTTGCCGTCGTCGCAGGCGCCCGAGCGCCCCGCGTGGGCGCAGCCCGTCGCCGGGAGGCAGCTGTCGTCGGTGCACTCGTCGTCGTCGTCGCAGGAGATGGCGCTCCCCTGGCACGCGCCTGCGACGCACGCGTCGCTCGCGGTGCAGGCGTCGCCGTCGTCGCAGGCGGGGCCCGTCGCGGGCGCGTGGGTGCAGCCCGCCTCCGGGTCGCAGGCGTCGGTCGTGCAGGGGTCGCCGTCGTCGCAGCTCTTCGCGGTGCCGCCGCAGGCGCCGTCCGCGCAGGTGTCGCCCTCGGTGCAGGCGCTCCCGTCGTCGCAGGTGGCGCCGCTCGCCGGGTCGTGGTGGCAGCCGTCGCTCGGGTCGCAGGAGTCGGTGGTGCAGGGGTCGTCGTCGTCGCAGTCGCGGGCGGTCTTGCCGGCGCAGACCCCCGCCTCGCAGGTGTCGTCGCTCGTGCAGGCGTCGGCGTCGTCGCAGGCGCGACCCGTGAGCGGCGCGTGCTGGCAGCCGTCCGAGCCGGCGCAGCTGTCGGCGGTGCAGACGTCGCCGTCGTCGCAGAGGGGGGCCTCGTCGGTCTCGCCGTCGCAGTCGTCGTCGGCGCCGTTACAGACCTCCGCGGCGGGCGTCCCGGCGGAGCAGGCGGAGAGCCCGCTGCTCGCGCAGACGCGCTCGCCGTCGCAGCGGCCGTCGCCGTTCTCGACCCAGCACGCGGTCGACGCCTCGACGAGCGCGGCGTAGACGCTGCAGCCGCAGGTGCCGCTCGTCGGGGCGCAGGCGTCGTCGTGGCAGACCTGCCCGCTCGGGCAGCCGCCGCCGGCGTCGCAGGCGAGGAGGCAGTAGCTCCCGCCGGCGCCGAGCGAGACGCAGGTCGCGGGCTCGCCGCTCGGGGTGCAGTCGTCGTCGGTCGTGCACGGGGCGCACGCCGTCGTGTCGCTCGGGAGGCAGGCCATGACGGTCGCCTTCGGGCCCTGGAGCTCCCCGCAGAAGGAGCCGTCAGGACAGATCGCGCCCTCCGGGCACAGATCGACGCAGATCTTGCCGTCCGGCCCGAGGGCGCAGAGGCCGGAGCGGCACTCGGCGTGGTTGCTGCACGAGGCGCCGGTCGCGAGCGTGCCGCCGGCGGTGTCGGGCGAGGCGGTGTCGGCGGGCTCGGCGGTGTCGACGCCGACGTCGGCGACGACGGTGTCGGCGGTCGACGAATCGGTGGCGCTGGACTGGTCGTCGCTGCTGCTGCAGGCCGCGCCCAGGGCGGCCGTGAGGCACACGAGGAGGGAGGCGGCGCGGCGCGGCGCGCGGCGCGTGAGACCTGCTTGCATGGCTGCTCCACGGGGTGGGATGCGGCGAGGTGACGCCGCACCGAACAATCTACCCAAGGCGGCCCGTCGCGGAAATCCCAACGACGCACGGGGCGCCTTTTGCGAGTCGTCATGGGGCGGTTCGGGTCGTGCGTCATCACGCCGGTTACGAGGGCGCACGAAACGCTCAAGTCATCGGGTCCATCGGCCGCAGGTAGCGGTGATGACCGGCGCCCCGACCATCATCCTGCTCGCCGACGACGAGCGTCATATCCGGACCCTGGTGCGGATGACGCTCGGCGACGTGCAGAACGCCATCGTCGAGGCCACGGACGGCGCGGCCGCGGTGGAGCTCGCCGAGCGCACGACGCCGGCGCTCATCATCATCGACCAGATGATGCCGCGCATGAACGGCCGCGACGCGGTCGCGCGCATGCGCGCCATGCCTCACCTCGCGCGGGTCCCGATCATCATGCTCACCGCGAACGACGACGCGGCGTCGGAGGCGCAGGCGCGCGTCGCCGGCGTCGACAGCTACCTCCTGAAGCCGTTCAGCCCGCTCGAGCTGCTCGCGACGGTCGACGGCTACCTCGGGGCTGCCCGCGAGGAGGCGTCGTGACCGCCGAGCCGCTCACCCCCGCCGCCGCGCCCGAGCCCGTCGAGGACGCCGAGCGCTTCCGCCTGCTCAGCTCACAGCTCGAGATGTACGCGCGCGACCTCCGGAAGACCCTCGACGCCGAGCGCGAGCGCGCGCGCGAGCTCGCCCACGCGAACGCGCAGCTCGCGGACGCCGCGCGCCTCCGGCACGACTTCCTGCGCTTCGTCGCGCACGAGATGCGGACGCCGCTGTCGGCGTTCGCGGCGCTCGAGCTCGTCGACCTCTCCGATCCCGACGAGGCCGAGACGCTCCTCGGCTTCGCGCGCGACGGCTACCTGCGCCTCCGCGAGTTCATCGACCGCGTCGTGGCCTACTTCCAGTGGCTCTCGCGCCCGCCTGGGGACGTCGAGCCCGGCGAGACCGACATCGAGATGCTCCTCCGCTACCTCGCGCAGTGCGATCTGCGGCTCCAGCCGCCGCGCGGGCGCGTGGCGCTCGTCATGGAGACGCAGCACGCGCCGCTCGTCGCGGGGGAGATGGGGCCGCTCTCGGACGCGCTCCGGATCCTGCTCGACAACGCCGTGAAGTTCTCGAAGCGCGCGCCGAACGTGACGATCGTGCTCGCCGACGACGGCGACCGCGTCGCCATCGAGATCCGCGACGAGGGCGTGGGGTTCCCGCCCGAGCGCGCCGCGTCCCTCGGGGCGTCGTTCGTCGCGTCGTCGCCGCGCCCCGCGCAGAGCGGCACGGGCCTCTCGCTCGCGCTCGCGCGCAGCATCATCGAGGCGCACCGCGGCACCGTCACGCTCTCGAGCCCGGGGCCCGGGCTCGGTTGCACGGCGCGCGTCACGCTCCCGTGGGCGCCGCCGGCGGCGTGACGTGAGGCGTCAGACGAGCGTCGCCGCGAGGTGCTCGGCCGAGAGCGCGCGCAGGTAGGGCCAGCTGAAGATGCCGTCCTTGTGCCCGTCGCCCCAGACGACGCAGAGGGCGTAGTGGCCGACGGGCTCGACGGCCTCGATGACCGTCTGGCGCGCGGCCTGCGCCATCTTCGCGGGTGAGAGCACGGTGAACGCCTTGGGCGGCCCGCCGTGGGTGCCGCGGCACTCGGCGCACGGGCAGGCGGCGCGGAGGACGGGCGCCGAGAGCTCGCCGACGTGGCCGTCGTCGAAGGTGACGCGGAGGGCGCCGGCGTCGGTCCAGGCGAGGTCGTCGGGGGTGACGGCGGCGAACTCGTCGCGGCGCCCGAGGGCGCGGTTGACGAGGGCGAGGAAGAGGTCCTTGTTCACGGGGCGGGGTCCTTCGAGCCCTTCGGGCGGGTGATGACGAGGTGCTTCTGGTTCACCTTGTCGGGGTAGCCGAAGAAGACGGGGATGTCGCGCCTGGGCTGGCTCTCGAAGAGCTCGCGCAGGGCCTTCTCGCCGGCGTGCGTGCCGGAGAACATGAGCGCCTTGAAGGCGCCGTAGGTGACCTGCTCGAAGCCGGCGGCCTCGGCGTGGAACGGCGTCGGGCCCGTGCTGTCGGAGATCATCCACGCCATGTGGCCGAGGAGCCAGTCGCGGATGGTCGAGAAGGCGTCGCGCCAGAGGAGGTAGCTCGCGGCCTTCGTCATGGCGGTGACCTTCTTCCCGCCGGCGCGGCGGTCGAGGTAGGCGATGAGGGCGGGGTTGTCGGCGAGCGCCTTGTCGGAGAGGTCGGCGCGGATGTGGCGGAAGATCTGGTTCGGACCGGAGGCGCCGGCGGCGCGCGTGAAGACGAGCTCCACGTTCCCGAAGCGGGCGTTGCGGGCGAGGATCGCGGCGCGGCCGGTCTTCTTCTCGAGGGTGGCGTCGGCGGCCTCGACGTCGGCGGCCGTCAGGTAGCGGATGGTGCCGTCGGGGGCGAGGTCGAAGTAGCGGACACCCACGAGCTGCCGGTGATGGACGCCGAGGCCGACGAGCGCGAAGACGAGCGGGCCCGGGAGGCCGCTCCCGTCGAGGGCGCCGAGGTCGATGGTGCGGTTGTGGTTCACGGCGAAGAGCTTCTGCAGGAACTCGGCGTGCTGCGAGAGGCTCCGGCGCAGCGTGCTCTTGTCGAGCTCGCCGAGGATCCGCGGGTCGCCGGCGTGCTCGAGGGAGATGGTGGTGATCTCGTCGGCGTCGGGGAAGACCGCGAGGGCGTTCGTGAGGTCGGCGCCGCCGAACGGGTAGACGACGACCTTCGGGAGCCCGGCCGGGACGACGCCGCGGAGGAAGGGGAGGGCCTTGTCGAGCCAGCGCTTCTCGTAGCGCGCCATCGCGGCCTTCACGACCTTGCAGTGGGCGCGGACGACCTTCTCGGGGGCGGCGTCGGGGAGCGGCGCCGAGTCGTCCGTACAGGCCACGACGCGCGCCACGACGCGGGCGGCCGGGGTGAAGTCGGCGGCGATGGCGGCGTCGCTCGGCGGCGGGGCCGGGGCGGCGAGCGCGGGGGCGGCGGCGACGAGGGCGGCGAGGGCGAGCGGGAGCGCGGCGAGGCGGGTGTGAACGGCGTTCATCGTGGTGGCTCCGTGGGGCGGTGGGCGGCCGGGGCGGCACCGCGGAGAAGGGGCGACCGGGCGCCTGGATTCCCGGTGTGAACGGCGTTCACCGGAGCGGGGGCTCGGCGGCGCCGGCGCGGCGCGCCTGGAGGCGGCGCGCGAGGAGGAAGGCCATCTCGAGGCTCTGCGCGTAGTTGAGGCGCGGGTCGCAGGTGGTGTCGTAGCGGCGCGCGAGGTCGGCCTCGCCGAGCTCCTGCGGGCCGCCGACGCACTCGGTGACGTCCTCGCCGGTGAGCTCGAAGTGGACGCCGCCGAGCGTGGTCCCGAGGCGATCGTGGACCGCGAGGGTGTCGCGGAGCTCGGCGAGGACGCGGTCGACCTCGCGGGTCTTCGTGCCGTCGGCGGTCTTCGTGGTGTTGCCGTGCATGGGGTCGCACGACCAGACGACCGTGCGGCCGCTCGCGCGGACGGCCTCGACGAGCGGCGGGAGGGCGGCGTCGACGCGGCCGGCGCCGAGGCGCGTGATGAGGGTCACGCGGCCGGGGGCGTCGTCGGGGGCGAGGACGTCGAGGAGGCGCAGCACGTCGTCGGGGGCGGCGGTCGGGCCGAGCTTCACGCCGACGGGGTTCTCGACGCCGCGGAAGTACTCGACGTGGGCGTGGTCGAGCTCGCGCGTGCGCTCGCCGATCCAGAGCATGTGGGCGCCGGTGTTGTAGTAGCGGCCGTCCCGCTCGGTGGTCTGCGCCTCCTCGTAGGCGAGGAGGAGCCCCTCGTGGGAGCTGTAGAGGTCGACGGTCTCGAAGGCGGCGCTCCGGACGCCCGCGAGCTCGACGAAGGCGAGGGCGTCGAGGATCCGCGCGACGAGGGCCTCGTACTCGGCGCGGTGGGTGGCGCTGCGGACGAAGCCGAGGTTCCAGTGGTGGGGCTTGTGGAGGTCGGCGAAGCCGCCGTCGAGGAGGGCGCGGGCGTAGTTGAGGGTCGCGGCCGAGTGGAAGTAGGCGGCGACGAGGCGCTCGGGGTCGGGCTCGCGCGCGGCGGCGGTGGGCTCGATGCCGTTGACGTGGTCGCCGCGGTAGGAGGGGAGCGTGACGCCGCCCACGACCTCGGTGTCCGAGGAGCGCGGCTTCGCGTACTGGCCGGCGAGGCGGCCGACGCGGACGACGGGGATGCGGGCGCCCCAGGTGAGGACGAGGCTCATCTGGAGGAGGATCTTGAGCTTCGCCTCGATGGGCTCGGGGGCGCAGTCGACGAAGCGCTCGGCGCAGTCGCCGCCGTGGAGGACGAACGCCTCGCCGCGCGCGGCGCGGGCGAGCTGCTGGCGGAGGGCGTCGATCTCGCCGGGCGCGACGAGCGGCGGGAGGCCCTTCACGCGGGCGAGGGCGCGCTCGACGGCGGCCTCGTCGGCGTAGCGCGGCTGCTGCTGGATCGGGCGCGAGCGCCAGCTCCCGGGCGACCAGGGCTGGCTCATCCCTCGTCCCCGCCGCCGTCGCCGCCGTCGTCGTCGTCGTCGTCATCGTCGTCGACGCGCTCGCCGCCGCGCTCGGCCATCTCGGCCGCGGCGGGGTCGCTCGCGAGCGCCCAGCCGAGGTACTGGCCGTCGGCCTCGTGCGCGAGCTGGACGAGGTCGAGCACGGCGCCGTGGACGCGCGGGAGGACGAAGGCCTCGACCTCGCGCTCGAGCTCGAGCCCGTGGGTGTTGCCGTCCTCGTCGGGCTCCTCGAGGGGGCCGCGCCCGCGGAGCGCGAAGCCGTCGGCCTCGGCGGCCTTCGCTACCCGGTCGAGAGCCTCCTCGGAGGGGAAGACGAGGCGGTGGACGATGGCGGTCGGCGCGTCCTGCGGGGCGCCGGCCTGGACGATGGCGGAGAGCTGGCGCGCGTCGGCGAACCACTGCGCGCCGTCGTCGCTCGGGAAGGCGGTGAAGTAGGCCGACCACTCCTCGTCCTGCGTGCTCGTCACGGTGAGCGGGTGGGCCGGGAACTCCTCGGCGAGGGCGGCGGCGGCCTTCGCGGCCACCTCGGCGCACTTCCTCTTCCGGAGGAAGCCCTGCTGGGTCGGCGCGTAGAAGGTGTGGACGACCTCGCCGCCGCCGGTCGTGCGGACGACGTACTTCGCGTCGACGGCCTTGGTGACGTCGTGCTCGAGGGCGTCGCGGAGCGCGATGAGCGTCGTGAGCTCGGGCTCCTGGGGGAGGCCGTCGTCGCCGGGGGCGTTCACGGCGTGGCGGACGTCGATGCGGAGGGGGCGCGTGCGGTCGGGGGCGCGGCCGTAGGCCTCGACGTGCCAGGCCGTCCAGGTCGTGCGGCCGTCCTTCTCGAGCGGGTAGATGTCCCAGGTCATGGCGTCGCGTCCTCTCCACGTCGGCCCGCGGCTCGGGCGGCCCGCGGTGGAGGGTTCATACACGGGTCGGGGCCCGCTGGCCATGGTGCGCCGCGCTGGGCGGCGACGGGGGCGTCAGTGCTCGTGATCGTGAGCGTGGTCGTGCTCGTGATCGTGGTGTTGCCCGTGATGGTGGTGCTCGTGGTCGCCGTCGCCCGCGTCCTCGAGCTGGTCGGCCTGGTGCGAGATCCACGCGATCCGGCCGTCGCCGGCGAGGCGCAGGCGCCACGTGCCGTGGTTCTCGAAGTCCCGGCCGACGGCCACGCGGTAGCGGACGACGCCCGTCGCGCCGTCCGCGTCGAGGGTGAGCGGGGAGGCGAGGGCGAAGACGGTCTCGGCGGGGGTCGTGCCGCCCCAGGTGCCGATGGCGGCGGCGCCGTCGAGGATCTCGACGACCTTGCCGGTGTTCTCGTAGTTGCCGAAGCGCTCGAGGCGGCAGTCGTCGGCGAGGGCGAGCGCGACGGCGTCGGCGGCGCCGCGGGCGGTGAGCATCGCGGCGAAGCGCCCGGCGGCGGTCTCGAGGTTCTGGCGGACGTGATCGTGCTCGGCGCTCATGGGGCGCGATCTGGGCACCTCGGGCGCCGGGCGTCAAGGCGGCGGCGCGATGAGAAAGCGCTCCCGCGCGGCGGGCACGTCTGGGATAGTGCGCGCGTGACGACCCACGACCGCCTCGCCGACATGCCGCTCTTCGCGGCCTGCGCCCCCGGGCTCGAGCCGCTGCTCGCGGCCGAGGCGGAGGCGCTCGGGCTCGGCCCGGCGCGCGTCGAGCCCGGCGGCGTCGCGCTCCCCGGGGGGGCGGACGCGGTGGAGCGCGCGTGCCTCGGGCTCGGGCTCGCGCTGCGCGTGCAGGTCGAGCTCGCGGCGTTCCCGGTGGGGCACCTCGCGGAGCTCGAGCGGCGGGCGGCGAAGCTCCCGTGGGCCGCGTGGCTCGGGCGGGTGGCGACGACCGTGAAGGCGACGTGCCGGCGGTCGCGCCTCTATCACTCGGGGGCGGTCGAGGAGCGGCTCCTCGGCGCCATCGACCGCGCGCTCGGCGGGCTGGCGCTGGGCGATGACGCGCTCGTGACGCAGCGCGTCATGGCGCGGATCGAGCGGGACGTGCTGACGCTCGCGGTCGACGCGGGCGGGGACGCGCTCCATCGCCGGGGCTACCGGGCCGCGGGGCTCAAGGCGCCGCTCCGCGAGGACCTCGCGCGCGCCTTGGTGATCGCGAGCCGGTGGGACCGCGAGCGGCCGCTGCTCGACCCGTTCTGCGGCTCGGGGACCGTCGCGATCGAGGCGGACTGGCTCGCGCGCGGGGTGCCCCCGGGGCACCTGCGGCCGGCGCCGCTCGCCGGTGGGCCGCTCCATGACGCGGCGCGTCACGCGGCGGCGCGGGCGCGGCTCCTCGAGGGCGCTCGCGAGGTCGGGCCCGAGGTGATCGCGAGCGACCGCGACGCGGGCGCCGTGGCGGTGGCGGCGGCGCAGGCGGCGCAGGCTGGGGCGCGCGGGGTCGTCGTCACGGCGGGGCCGCGCGGGATGAGCGAGGCGCTCGCGGCGGACGGGGGGCGCGTCGGCGCGGTGGTCACGAACCCGCCGTGGGGGCGCCGCGTCGGGAGCCCCGGGCCGCTCCGCGATCTCTACGCGAGCCTCGGGAGGGCGCTCGGCGATCTCGCGCCGGACGTGGCGCTCGGGGTGCTGACGGCGTCGCCGGAGCTCGCGCGGCGGCTCGCGTTGCCGCTCGCGAGCGCGTTCCTGACGGACGCGGGGGGCGTGAAGGTGCGGGCCCTGGTGCGCGCGCGCTGAGCGGCCGCTGGTTGCCGGGGCGCGCGGAACGGGGCAGCATCGCCGGACGCGCGCCGGCTTCTTGCCCGCCGGCCGCCCGAGGCCCGATGAACACGACGACGACCCCGCGACGCGCGCTGTCCCTGCGCGCGCTCCCCTGGCTCCCGGTCGTGGCGCTCGCGCTCAGCGCGGCGCCCGCGAGCGCGGAGGACGCCCCTCCCGACGCGCCCGCCGCCGCGAGCGACGTGCCGAACATCGAGTTCGAGGCGTACAAGCTCGACAACGGCCTCGAGGTCATCCTCCACCGCGATCCGGCGGCGCCGCAGGTGGCGGTGAACCTCTGGTACCACGTCGGGAGCGGCGACGAGGAGCCCGGCAAGAGCGGGTTCGCGCACCTCTTCGAGCACATGATGTTCCAGGGGTCGAAGCACACCGGGGTCGACGTCCACTTCCCGATCCTCGAGGAGCTCGGCGCGGACGACGTGAACGGCACGACGAACAGCGACCGCACGAACTACTACGAGGTCGTGCCGCGCGAGCACCTCGAGACGGCGCTCTGGCTCGAGAGCGACCGCATGGGCTACCTGCTCGACTCGCTGACGGAGGCGAGCTTCCGGAACCAGGTCGACGTGGTGCGGAACGAGCGGCGGCAGCGGTACGACAACACGCCCTATGGCGCCGCGCGCTTCGCGATCGCGAAGCTCCTGTACCCGGAGGGCCACCCGTACCGCTACCTGACGATCGGGCTCCACGAGGACCTCGACAAGGCCAGCCTCGAGGACGTGCGGAGCTTCTTCAAGCACTGGTACGTGCCGTCGAACGCGACGCTCGTGCTCGCGGGGAGCTTCGACGTGGCGCAGGCGAAGGCGCTGGTCCAGAAGTGGTTCGGGAGCTTCCCGAAGATCGACAAGCCCGCGCGAAAGCCCGTCGCGGCCGTGACGCTCAGCGAGACGCAGAAGCTCGACGTGCCGGATCCGTTCGCGAAGCTCCCGCAGGAGGACTGGGTGTGGCCGGCGCCGGGCGAGCTCGCGGAGGGGAGCTTCGAGCTCGGGGCGCTCGCGGAGGTGCTCGGGGCGAACGGGTGGGGGCGGCTCTACCAGCGGCTCGTGGTGAAGGAGCCGCTGTGCGCGGTCGTGGCGGCGTACCACGACGCGCGGCAGGACACGGGGGAGTTCCACGTCATCGCGCGGCTGAAGCCGGGGGCGGACCGGGCGCGCGTGGAGGCGATCCTGAGGGAGGAGCTCCAGCGCGCGATCGACACGCCGGTGACGGCCGAGGAGCTGCACCGGGTCGTGCTGTCGACGGAGTCGGACTTCATCTGGGGGCTCGCGGAGGTGGGCGACCGGGCGGACCAGCTGCAGTGGTTCAACCACTACGCGCACGACCCGGGGTACGCGGCGAAGTATCTCGAGCGGCTGCGGGCGGTGACGCCCGAGTCGATCCAGGCGGCGGCGAAGGCGTGGCTCGACAAGCCCCACGTCGAGGTGGTGTCGGTGCCGAAGGCGGCGGGGCCGCCGGGTGGCGACGCGGGCGGCGACGACGGCGGCGAGAAGTAGGCGAGGGCGCGATGAGCACGATCGACGGGATGTTCGAGGAGGAGACCGTGATGGCGACGACCGACGGCGGGTTCGCGCGGCGCGTGGGCGCGGCGGTGGTGGCGCTCGCGGCGCTGCTGGCGCTGGGCGCCGGGTGCAAGGGCAAGCAGGACGAGCGACCGGACGTGGCGACGGCGCCGCCGGCGGCGGACGCCGAGGAGGCGACGGCGCCGCCGGCGGGCGATGACGCGACGAGCGAGGCGACGACGGCGCCCTCCGGGGGCGAGGACGCGACGGAGGCGGCGGCGCCCGACGCGGGGGGCGGCGAGGCGCTCGGGATCTACCCGGACGAGGCGTTCCGGGCGGAGCGGCCGAAGCCCGCGGCGTCGGCGGACGTCGCGTCGCCGGACGTCATCCGGTTCAAGCTCGAGAGCGGGCTCGACGTGTACTTCGTGCCCGACACGAAGCTGCCGGTGCTGTTCATGTCGTTCGAGTTCGACGTGGGCGGGGCGAGCGATCCGAAGGGCAAGACGGGGCTCGCGAGCGTCTGCATGGACCTCTACAGCGAGTCGACGGCGGACAAGGACAAGATCGCGTTCGCGGAGGCGTCGGCGGACCACGCGACGTCGATCTGGACGCCGTCGGGGGCGGAGACGTCGACGATCAACGTGCGGACGCTGCGGCGGGAGATGGGGCCGGCGCTGGATCTGCTGGCGGAGCTCATCAAGACGCCGGGGATGCGGCAGGAGGACTTCGACCGCATCATCCAGAAGCGGAAGGCGGACCTCGTGCAGAGCCGGGGGACGGCGGACGCGATCGCGCGGCGGCTGGCGCCGATGCTGCTCTGGGGCGAGGGGCACCCGCTGGGTGCCGTGCAGGTGGAGGCGGACCTCGACGCCATCACGCTCGCGGACTGCAAGGCCTTCGTGGGGAAGCTCCTGCCGAGCGGCGCGCGGCTCTGGGTGACGGGGATGACGACGCAGGAGGAGCTCCAGAAGGAGCTCGACGCGCGGCTCGGCTTCTGGAAGGGGGACGCGCCCGAGAAGATCGCGATCCCGCCGGCGGATGAGAAGGCGGGGACGATCTTCTTCGTGAACCTGCCGGGGGCGGTGCAGTCGGCGGTGGGGCTCGGGCAGCCGGGGCCGCTGCGGACGGCGGAGGACTACGAGGCGACGTACCTGATGGCGCAGATCCTGGGCGGGTCGTTCTCGAGCCGGGTGAACATGAACCTGCGCGAGGACAAGGGCTGGGCGTACGGGGCGTTCGGCGGGTTCAGCTATCGGCGGCAGGGGTCGACGTTCGCGATGATGGCGAGCGTCGAGGTGTCGACGACGGCGCTCGCGGTGGCGGAGATGGCGCGCGAGGTGCGGGTGATGCGCACGTCGGACGTGAAGCCGGAGGAGCTCCAGCGCGAGCGGGACGGCGCGCTGCGGGTGTTGCCGAGCGAGTTCGCGACGCCGACGAAGACGATCGAGGAGCTGAAGCGGCTCGTCTTCTTCGGGCTGCCGCTCGACTGGTACGAGAGCTACCAGAAGAACCTGCGGGCGGTGGACATCGCGGCCATCCGGAAGGCGGCGGAGGAGCACCTGTTCGAGAAGGGGCAGGTGGTCTTCGTGGTGGGCGACGGGAACGCGCCGGCGAAGGACGGGAGCGGGACGGTCTTCGAGGCGCTGCAGAAGCTCGCGGACGAGCAGCTCGTGGGCGAGGGCGGCCTCGTGGTGCTCGACGCGGACGGGAAGCCGGCGCCGAAGCCGGAGGCGCCGGCGGCGCCGGCGCCGAAGCCGGACGAGGCGCCGAAGACCGAGAAGTAGGCGGAGCCACCGGGCCCCCGGGGGCCGCGACCAGCGTTCGCGGCCCCGTCGGAACGAGAGGTGGGAGACACGGAGGTAGGGAGAGCACGGAGAGCAACCCGGCGAGCCTCCCTGCTTCAGCGGCGCGCCGGAGAGGATGGAGGGAGGTTCTTCCTCCGCGCTCCGTGGTTGTCCCCTGCGAGGGCCCCCGAAGCTGGCCTCCAACCGCGCTCTCCCTAGCTCCCTCCGTGCTCCTCCGTGTCTCCGTGTCTCCCTCTCCTGCGTCCCGCGGAGCCCTGAACCACCCCGGACCCCGGCGTCCACCCCGCGCTCTCCCTCGCTCCCTCCGTGCCCCTCCGTGTCTCCGTGTCTCCCTCTCCTGCGTTCGCGGAGGCCTGAACCACCCCAGCCCCGGCTTCCACCCCGCGCTACCCCGCGTCCGCGTCGCCGGGCTCGAGCCCAGAACGACGAAGGGCCGCGCAGCTCCTCGCCGCGCGGCCCCCGCCGTCGTCACCTGACCGCGCCCGTCGCTACGGGATGATCGTGTTCATGTACACGCGGTCCTGGTCCTCGTTGGTCCAGTAGATGTCGAGGTCGCCGTCGTCATCGAGGTCGATGAGGTACACGTCGTAGCTCCGCATCTGGTCCCACGGCAGGTTCTGCGTGAGGTGCAGGAACTGCCCGCTCCCCTGGTTGATCCAGAGCCGGTTCTGGTCGCCGTAGTTCGCGACCACGAAGTCGATGAGCTCGTCATCATCGAGGTCGAGGTCACCCGCGTCGCCGCTCCGGCTCGAGTCGTTGTACACCGCCGTGTCGCCGACCCCCGCGATGAACGAGCTCGCCGTGATGTTCGCGTAGTCGTTCGCCTCGCGCGACAGGTACCGGTTCTGCTGGTCCTGGTTGATGATGATCAGGTCCTCGTCGCCGTCCTGGTCGAAGTCCGCCTTCAGGAGCTTGCGCGTGTTGTCGCTCGTCGTGTTGGCGTACTGCACCGTGACGTTGTCGAACCACGTCCCGCCCTTGTTGAGCAGCACCACGTTCTGCCCGTTCGTCCCCACGAAGAGGTCAGGGTACCCGTCGTTGTTCAGGTTCACCGTCACGGCGTCGTACATGTAGTACACGTTCACCGCCTGGTTCGTGTTCGGGTTCGTCAGGAAGCTCGGCCGGTCGAAGAAGTAGCGCCCGCCGACGTTCCAGACGTCGCCGCCGTTGATCAGCATGCGCGCCTGGCTCGAGTTGTAGCCGCCGAGGAACCAGTCGATGTCGCCGTCCTGATCGAAGTCGTCGAACGTCATCCCCGCGGCCCACGTCAGCGCGCCCACCGGGATGTTCGTGCTCGTCACGTCCCGGAACATGCCCGTCACGTTGATCTCGTTCACGAGCTCGACGTGCCCGGAGCACGCCACCGTCTGCGGCGAGCAGCTGTACGGGTGCCACGACCCCTCGTAGAAGATGTCGAGGTCGCCGTCCGCGTCGATGTCGACGAGCTTCAGCGTCTGCGTGTTGCCCGTCCAGTAGCGGTACTCCGCCGGCAGCACCTGGTCCGTCACCTCGACGAACTTCCCGGCCCCGTCGTTGAAGTACACCTTCATCTCCTCGTTCCAGCCCACCTTCACGAGGTCGATGAAGCCGTCGTTGTTGAGGTCGCCGAACTTCGTCGCGCGCCCGTCGTAGCGCCGCTCCGGCACCTGCCGGTAGGTGTTGAACCGGAACTCGCCGATCGGAACCCGCGAGCTGTCGATCCACGGCTCCCCCTCCTCGTAGCCGCGGTTCATCACCAGGCGGTCGGCCCACTGCGCGCCCGCGATGTACACGTCCGGGTAGTGGTCGTCGTCGAGGTCGCCCACCGCGACCCCGACCACGTCCGTCCGCGTGTCGAAGCCGTCGCCGTTCGGCCAGCGCGCCGGCGTCTCGTTCGCGAACGCGCCGAACTGCGTCTGCGCGAGCTGGTTCGCGTAGATCCGCACCTCGTTGTTCGCCGCCTGCGCCACGATGTCGACGTCGCTGTCACCGTCGATGTCCGCCGCCACGAGCCGGTCGATGTACGGGTTCGCCTCGTTCAGCGGCCAGCGGTTGAAGTCGTTCGGAAGGAAGCGCCCGCCCTGGTTGATGAAGACGTTCACCGGCTGCCCCCAGCTCGCGATGATCGCGTCCGGGTAGTGGTCCGGGTCGTTGTCGACGTCGATGAGCAGCGCGTCGCGCGCGTTCGTCGCCGAGATCGGGAAGGTCTTCCCGGCCGAGTAGAGGCCGTACTGCGCGTCCGAGAACTGCCAGCCCGTCGTGCACTGCGGCTTCGGCGCCTCGCACACGAAGTAGAAGCCGTTGTTGCACGGGTAGTCGTTCCAGCAGCGCGACGCCGGGTTGGAGCTCGGCGCGTAGTACGCGCACAGGTAGTTCGAGGTCTGGTTGTTCGGCTCGTTCTGGCACCAGTGCTCGTACGTCGACGTCCCGTCCTGCGTCCACGCGTACGTGTACGGCGCCGCCGCCGGCGCGCGGTACCCGATCCACAGGTTCTGGTTCGTCGTCGGACCGTTCGACCGCAGCCACGTGTCCTCGTCCACGTCGTCGATGCGCACGAGGTCGTAGCCGAACCGCCGGCAGTAGGCCCGCGCGTCATCCCACGTCGCCGTCGTCGCGATGTTCGTCCCGCCCGACGTGGTCGAGAACGCGTAGGCGTGGCCGTTGTAGCCGAGGTTCGTGAAGTTCGGGATCCCCGCCGCGCACGCCCCCGTCTCCTGGATGTTCGAGCAGTTGTTCAGGTAGAGCCGGCTCTGCGCGTTGTTGTCGTTCGCGAGCAGGAGGTCGACGTCGTTGTCCTTGTCGATGTCCGCCGCCGCAGCCCCCATCGTCTCCTCGAGCAGCGCGGGCAGCGTCGACGCCGGCGCCTCCACGAACTGCCCGGTGCCGAAGCCCACGAGGAGCCGGTTCTGGCAGCTCGTCGACGTCGAGTTGAACGGGAGGAAGAGGTCGAGGTGCCCGTCGCAGTTGAAGTCGTTCGCGATGAAGCGCCGCATCGGGCAGCCGTAGCTCTGGAGGCCGACGCACGTCGGGAAGGAGCCGCCGCCCTCGTTCGCGCAGAACTGGAGCGTCGCGTTGTTGCGGTGACGGATGATGTCGATGTCGCCGTCCTCGTCGAAGTCGCGCGCGATGGCCCAGACCGTGCTGAAGTTGCCGGCGGCCGGCGCGAACGGGAACGACTGGAACGAGCCCTTCCGCCCCTCGAAGTTGTTGATGAGCAGGCGATCGATCGACGACGTGAACACGAGGACGTCGTTCAGGCCGTCGCCGTTGACGTCGAAGATGACCACGCCGACGTCGTCGTGCGGCTCGTTCGGGAGGCGATCCCCCGGCGGGCGCACGAAGACCGGGCCGTTCACGTACTCGAAGGCGTCGACCGCCTCGACGATGTCGGGCCCACCCGACGTCGCCGGGTTCACGATGCGCACCGTCACCTTGCCCGGCAGGTTCGCCGGCGCCGGCGGCAGCGTCCCCGTGATGAGCGTCGGGCCGAGGCGCACGATGTTGGACCCGAAGGTCTGGTTCGCGTCGTTCTTGATGAAGCGCACCGTGACGCCGTTCTTGAAGCCCTCACCCGAGATCGTGAAGCGCCCGCCGCCCGTCAGGATCGAGCGCGTCGGCTCGATCGAGAAGAACTTCAGCGTCGCCGTGCCGGCCGGCGGCACGAACTCGTAGACGCTCGTGAGCCGCGCCTCCTGGCCGTCGGTGTTCACCACGCGGACGTCGGTGACGCCTGCGTCGTGGGCCGGCGACAGGCAGGTGATCAAGGTCCCGTTGTTGCGCACGCCGCAGCCCGACGCCTCGAACCAGGCGCCGTCCGTGCCGAAGTACACGCGCACACCGTCGAGGAAGAACTGCCCCGCGACCTTCACCTCGTCGCCGCCGAGCGTCGTCCCGAGCGCCGGCGTCACGAAGTTCGCCTGCGGCGCCGGGAGCGGCGGGATGTAGGTGAAGCCGTCGAGCAGGATCGAGAACTGGCCGTCCGGGTTCACGACCTTCACGTCGTTGCTGCCGTGCCCGTCGACCGGGATCTTCACGCGGATCGTCGTCGTCCCCGTGACCGTCGTGTCCGCCGCCGGCACGAGCGTCGCGCCGATGTAGACCTCGAGCCCCTGCTTGAAGTTGAAGCCCGTGATCGTCGACTCGATCGGGGTCGTCGGGTTCTCGGGCCCGACGTTCGGGATCATCGAGACGATCTGCGGCGGCGCGACGTAGGTGAAGCCCTGCGCGAGCGAGAAGCCGCCCGTGTCGGCGTTCGTGAGGATGACGTCGATCGGGCCCGCCGAGCCCGCCGGCGTCTTGCACTTCACCGTCGTCGCGTCCTGCACGACCGTCTCCGTGCAGAGCTTCGTCCCGAGGCGCACCTCCGCGCCCTGCTGGAAGTTCTGCCCGCGCAGCGTGATGAGCGTGCCGCCCGCCGTCGGGCCGCTGTTCGGCTCGACGCTCACGATGGCCGGGAGCGCGCTGAAGGTGAACGACGCCGGCGCGATGTCGATCTGGCCGTCGGGCGCGCGCACCACGACGTCGGTCAGCGCGGGCGTGTGCGCCGGCGCGAGCAGCGAGAGCTGCGTCCCGGCGCTGTTCGCCTGCAGGTACGACTGGCTCGCCTGCACGCAGTCCGTCCCCGCCGAGTAGTTCGTGCAGAAGAGCACGTCCGGCAGGATCCCGTCGGGATCGCTCACGAGATCGGAGCCGCTGATCGTGACCGACACGTTGCCGGACGCCGGCACGCGCGTGGGGTTGATCGCGAGGATGTCCGGCGGCGGCAGGAAGAGGAACGCCGAGGGCGCCGTCGTCTGCGTGCCGTCCGGGTTCACGATCATCACGGCCGCGCCGCCCTTCGGGCTCGGCGGCGTCAGCACCGCGAGCTGCTGCGCCGACGTCGTCGTGACCTGCCCGTCGATAGGCCCGAAGCGCACGCGCGCGCCCGACTGGAAGTAGTTGCCCGTGAGCGTCACGGTCGTCCCGCCCGCGGTCGGACCGCGCGTCGGCGTCATGTTGCTCACGACCGGCTGCGTCCCGAGCAGGGACGGATCGATGTAGGTGAAGTCCTCGAGCGCGCGGATGCTCTGCCCGTCGGGGTTCGTGACCCACACGGTCGCCGTCCCGGCCGGGTGCGGCGGCGCCGTCACGACGAGGCGCGACTGGCTCGTGTAGTCGATGACGGCAGGCTCCGGGAGGAACGCCACGCGCGCCCCGGGCGCAAACGCCGCGCCGTCGAGGCTCACCTTCGTCCCGCCCGTCGTCGGGCCGCGCGCCGGGAAGAGCTCACCGATGTACGGCGCCGAGCCGAGCGTGGCCGGATCGGTGTAGATGAACGCCGCCGTCAAGAAGACCTCGCGCCCGTCGGGGTTCACGACCTTCACGTCGACCGGGCCGACCGTCCCGCTCGGCGCGAACGCGAGGAGCAGCGTCGCGCTCTTGAAGTGCACCGCCGTCGCCGAGGTCGCGCCGAACATCACCTGGCTCTGCGGGTGGAAGCCCGTGCCGCTCACCCACGCGAGCGTCCCGCCGCTCGTCGGGCCCGACGGCGGCCACACGCCCGTGAGCGTCGGCGTGTCGAGGAACTCGAAGCCCTGCGCGAGCACGGCCTCCTGCCCGTCCGGGTTCTTCACGCGGACGTCGACCTTCCCGGCGACGGGGGCCGTCGGCGTGCGCACGAGCGCCGTCGACTCCGACGACACCGAGAGCACCTGCCCGCGGTTCTGACCGAAGTAGACCTCCATCGCGGCGTTGAAGTGGTCGCCGAGGATGTTCACCTCGGTGCCGCCGGCCTTGTTGCCGAGCGCCGGCGTCACCGCCGTCAGCACCGGCGCCGCGAGGTACTCGAACGCCTGCAGCCGGATCGCGACGCGCCCGTCCGGGGCGACGTAGACGAGGTCCTTCTTGCCGGGCGTCCCGGGCGGCGTGCGCGCCGTCACGAGGCTCCCCGTCACGGTCGCCACGTTCTCGAGCGACTTCCCGCCGAGCGTCCAGGTGCCCGCCGCGCTGAAGCCGGACCCCGTGATGGTGATCGTGGTCCCGCCTGCCTCGCGGCCGGTCGACGGCACGACGGACGTGATGGCCGGCGGATCCCCGACCGGGTTCGCGTACGTGAAGCCGGGCGACGCCGTCGCGCCGAGGCCGTCCGGGTTGAGCACCGTGATCGGCACGCTGCCGATCCCGGCCCCCGGTGGCGTCGTGAAGCGGATCTCGTTCGCCGAGACCACCTGCCGGCTCGTGACCGTCACCTGGTCGAAGAGCAGGAGCGCGTCGGGCGAGAAGCCCGTCCCGAGCACGCGCACGGGCGTGCCGCCGGCGACCGGGCCCGTCGCGGGCACGATCGCCGAGATGAGCGGCGGCACCCCCTGCACGGAGTCCACGTAGGTGAAGCCCGCCGCGAGCGTGCCGGACTTGCCGCCCGGGTTGATGACCGTGATGTCGACCGGGCCGAGCTGCCCCGCCGGGAGCTTCGCCGTGAGCGTCTCCGCGTCGGCCACGACGACGAGCGGCGAGAGCGAGTTCCCGAAGCGCACGTCCGCGCCCGGCACGAAGTCGGAGCCGCGCACGACCACGTCGATGCCGCCCGCGATGGGGCCGATCTGCGGGATCACGTCGGTCACGTGCGGGTTCGGCGAGACGTACTTGAAGCCGTCGACCAGGTTCGCCGTGAGGCCGTCGCTGTTGACCGCCGTCACGCGGCACGGGCCGGCGTCACCGCCGGGCGTCCGGATGGAGAGGTTGCTCCCCGACGCGCCGGTCACGGCGGCCGGGCGGTCGCAGATGTAGATCCGCGTCGCCGCCGACATCCGCTGCCCGACGACCGTCACCGTGTCGCCGCCGAAGACGGAGCCCTCGTTCGGGAGGAGGCCGCCGATGACGGGGACCGCGGCCCCCGTGGCGTCGTAGTAGCTGAACCCGCCGGACATCACGCCCACGAGCCCGTCCGCGTTCATCACGCTCACCGCGACCGTGCCGGGCAGCGTCGCGATCGGCGTGCGCGCCACGATCCGGTTCGCGTCGAGCACGGTCACCGAGGTCGCCTCGCGCGCCCCGAAGAACACGATCGCCGGCCCCGAGAAGCGCGCCCCCGTGATGAGGACCGCCGTCCCGCCGGTCATCGGCCCGATGACCGGGTCCGTGCCGAAGACCGCCGGCTCGAGGCCGTAGGTCGCCGGATCATAGTACGCGAACGCGTTGTAGGCCGTAGCCGAGCTGAAGTCCGGGCGCCGCACCTGCACGTCGACGAGGCCCGCGTCGGCGCCCGCCGGCGTGATCGCGGTGAGCACGGTCGGCGAGATGACCGCCACCGCCGGGCTCTCCTGCCCGCCGATCGTCACGACGCTGCCCGTCTCGAAGCCCTCGCCGGTCACCGTGATGACCGTGCCGCCCTCGATGGAGCCCATGCCGGGGGCCACCGTGCGGATCGCGATCGGCCCGACCGGCGCCGCCGTGTAGGTGAACGCGTCCGCGAGCGTGCCGATCTTGTTCGCGCTGTTCGCGACCTTCACCGCCACGGTCGTCCCCGCCGTGCCGGCCGGCACGACCGCCGTGAGCGTCTCCGGCGTGATGAGCTGCACGTTGGTCGCGGCGACCCCGCCGAACGTGACCGCCGCGCCCTCGGCGAAGCTCTGCCCGTGGACGACCGCGATGTAGCCGCCCGTCGCGAGGCCCTGCGCGGGCTCGACGCTCGTCACCACCGGCGAGCTGAACTGGTCGTCCGGGACGTAGGTGAAGCCGCCCACGAGGCGGTCGCTCTGGCCGTCGGGGTTGCGGACGACCACGTCGAGCGTGCCCGCCGCGTGCGTCGGCGCGAAGAACTTGAGCGCCGTCGCCGTGCGCTGGTTGAAGCTCGTGATCGTGGCGTCGCCGAGCTCGACGACCGTGCCCGACACGAAGTTCTTGCCGGTGATCGTCACCTCGGAGCCGCCCGAGGTCGACGCGACCACCGGCGCCACGCCGATGATGAGCGGCGGCGGCGCGTAGTAGACGTACGCCCCGCTCCGCGTGGAGGTGAGGCCGTTCGGGTTGACCGCCGTCACGGCGACCGAGCCCGCGGCGTGCTGCGGCGTGGTCACGCCCCGCTTCGTGCTCGTCGCGGACTCGGTGATCGTCACCTGCTCGGCGTCGAAGTAGAGGCGCGTCCCGGCCTCGAAGTCGCTCCCGAGGACGGCCACGGCGTCACCGCCGGCGATGGTCCCGACCCCCGGGAAGACGCTCGACACCACCGGCGGCGAGGCCGGGAGCGTCGCGATGTCGTAGTAGGCGAAGGCGTCGGCGACCGCGGCGAACGCGCCGTCCGCGCGCACGACCGTCACCCGCACCGTCCCGACCGCGCCCGGCGGCGCGACCGCGATGAGGCGCCCGTCGCTCACCCAGCGGGTGCTCGCGGCCGGCGTCATCCCGAACCACACGCGGCTCCCGGAGGTCAGGCGCTGCCCGTCGACCGTGACCCAGGTCCCGCCGCTCGACGGACCGCTCGTCGGCCAGGTCGACGTCACCGCCGGCCCGCCGTCCGCCGGATCGCCGTACACGAAGCCGCTCGCGAGCGTCGCGAACTTGCCGTCCGGGTTCTGCACCTTGACCGCGACCGGCCCGGCGGCCGCCCCCGCCGGCGCGACCGCGGCGGCCTCGCTCGCCGACGCGACCTGCACCATCGTCGCCTCGACGTCGCCGAAGAACACGCGCAGCGCCGGGTCGAAGTTGCCGCCCACGATCCGCACGATCGTCCCGCCCGCGACCGGGCCGCGCCCCGGCGTCACCGCGCCGAGCGCCGGCGGATCGCCGATGACCACCGTGTCCGCGCTCGTGTAGCGGAAGGCGCCCGTGAGCGTGACCTGCGCGTTCGGGTTCACGAGCGTCACGTCGACGACGCCCGCCGACGCCGCCGTCGGCACGATCGCGGTGGCCGCGGACGCCGACAGCACCTGCGTGAGCGGGCTCTGGCTCGCCCCGAAGCGCACGACCATCGCCGGGTCGAAGCCCGTGCCCGTGATGAGCACGAGCGTGCCGCCGGCGACGTCGCCCGCCGTCGGGAAGAGCGACGCCGCGCTGAACGTGCCGGCGACGCCGCCGAGCGTGAAGTTGTAGCCGTTGTCGAGGGTCGCCGCGTCCCCCGTGACCTGCCCCTCGAGCGGCGGCAGCTCGACCCGCACCGCGACCATGCCGGCCGCCCCGACCTGCGGCGCGACGGCCGTCAGCGCCGTCGGCCCGAGGACCTGCACCTCGGTCGCCTGCGCGCCGCCGAACCAGACCTTCGCGCCGACGCGGAACCCGGTGCCCTCGATGGCGACCACGTTCCCGCCCTGCACCGGCCCCGATCCGGGGATGGTGCGCAGCACGAGGAGCCCGGCGCTGTCAGCGTGATAGGTGTACCCGGCCTCGAGCGAGGCCGACGCGCCCGGCGTCGACCCGACGGCCGGGTTCTCGACCCGCACGGTGACGTCGCCCTCGACCGTCCCGCCCGGGACCATGCAGGTCAGCGCGTCGGGCCCGAGCACGGTCGTCTGCGTCGCGAGCACGCCGCCGAAGTAGGCCTTCGCGCCCGTGATGAAGCCGGTGCCGCGGATCGCGACGAAGTTGCCGCCCGCGAGGCTGCCCTCGCCCGGGATCACGCCGAGCACCGACAGCTCCGTCGTGCTCACGCTCCCGGGCTGGTAGGTGTACGCGTTCTCGAGGGTCGTCGCGGCGCCGGTCACCTCGCCGGCGAGCGGCGGCAGCTCCACGCGGACCGGCACGAGCCCCGGCACCGCGTTCGCGGGCGCCTTGCAGGTGATGGCCGTCGGGCCGAGCACGGTGACCTCGGTCGCCGGCGCCCCGTCGAAGTAGACCTTGGCGCCCGCGCGGAAGCCCGCGCCCTCGAGCGCCACGACGTTGTCGCCGTTCGCCGGGCCGAGGTTCGGGATCGCGCGGAGGAGCAGGAGCTCCGGATCGCCCGGGAGGTAGGTGAAGCCGTCGGTGAGCGTGGCCGCGTCGCCCGGCTGCCCGTCCGCGCCGAGGTTCTCGACGCGCACGTCGACCGGCCCGGCGACGGTCGCCGCCGGCGTCACGGCCGTGAGCGCGTTCGGCCCGAGCACCGTCACCTCGGTCGCGAGCGCGCCGCCGAAGTAGACCTTGGCGCCGTCCTCGAAGCCCGCGCCGCGCACGGCGACGAGCGTGCTGCCGCGGAGGGCCCCCTGCGCCGGGATCGTGCTCAGGACGGCGAGGACGTTCGGATCCTCGGGGAGGTAGCGGTACGCGTCGTCGAGCCACGCCACGGCCGGCGTGACGCTGCCCTCCTCGGGCGGCGTGGTCACGCGCACCTCGACGAGCGCGGCGGCGTCGCCCTCCGGGGCGATGCAGGTGATGGCGGTGAGCCCGAGCACGCGCACGTCGCCCGCGGCCTTGCCGCCGATCGTGACGGTCGCGCCGTCGACGAAGCCGTTGCCCTCGATGGCGACGAGGTTCCCGCCGGCGAGCGGGCCCTGGCCCGGGATGACGCTCGTGACCTTGAGCTTCGCGGCCGGGCCGTCCGGCTGGTAGGCGTACGCCTGCTGGAGCGTGTGCTGGGCGCCCGTCGGCAGCTCGACGCGCACGGCCACGCTGATGGGCGAGGCGCCCGCGGGCACCGTCACGGTCAGGGCCTCCGCGCCGAGGAGGCGCACGTTCGTCGCCTGCTCGTCCCCGAACCAGACGGTCGCCCCCTCGGCGAACCCCTGACCGGCGATGGTCACGACGTTGCCGCCGGAGACCGGGCCGTAGGAGGGGATCACCTCCGTCACGAGCAGATCGTTCGGCGGCGGCAGGTAGGTGTAGCCGGCGAGCACGGTCGCCGACTGGCCGTCGCTCGGGCGCGTGACCACGATGTCGACCGCGCCTGGCGCCTCGCCGGGCGGGGTGAGCATGGCCGCGAGCTCGTCGCCGCCGACGTAGAGCTGGGTCGCGGTGGTCTTGCCGAAGGCGACCGACATCCCCGACTCGAAGCCCTCGCCGGTCATGACGAAGAGCGTGCCGCCGACGAGGGGACCGGTGTCCGGCCGGACGGAGAGGACCTTGAGATCGCGCTTGTCCTTCTGCACGAGGACGAGCTCGCCGCCGATCTGTGTGCCGTCGTCACACGCCGGGGAGAGCAAGGAGAACGCGAGCGCGAAGACCGTGAGTACACGTGTCCACGTCATGACCGGAAACCTGCTGCTTGGTAGGAATGCCACCGACGGCGGAGACGGTCGGCAGCCTCCGGATTGTCGATCGCGGGCTCCCCTGAATGCAACCAGATGTGAACCGCGATTACAGACAATTACATTGTCAAACCGGAGGGTTCTGGTCGCGTCTCGGAGCGCCGGTGGGCCGCCGGCGCGGCTCTCCGCGAATCAATCGTCCGTATACCGAGCGCGCGCTCGCGTCAGCGTGTCGCGCACGCGGGCGCGGAGCGACGGCGGCTCGATGACCTCGACGAGATCACCGTACTCGAGGACGCGCGCGAGCAGCTCGAGCCCGGCCGCCTCGAAGACGACGTCGCAGCCGCCGTCCTCGCGCGGCTCGACGCGCTGGTTCGGCATCCACACCCGCGACTCGGCGTACGGGCGCCCCTCGGCGGTGAAGCGGAGCCGCACCGTCTCGGGCGGGCTCCCGTCGTGGGCGAGGCCGACGTGGTTCGCGAAGCGTTTGTGCGGGTCGTAGTCGGAGGCGTACGGGAACTGGAAGGTCTCCTTGGGGTGCGCCGTGAGCTCTGTTATCCGCTCGACCGCGTGGCTCGTGATGACGTCGCGCCGGTCGACGAGCACGTAGAGGCCGCGCTTGTAGACGGCGAGCGTGTAGGGCGCCGCGTGGGACACCTTCTCGACGTCGCGCGGCTGGCGCGCGTGCTGGTAGAGGAAGCTCACGCGGTGGCAGCGGACGACGGCCTCGACGAGGGCCTTCACCGTGTCGCGGTGGGCGGAGAGGTCCTTCTCGGGCTCGCGCACGTAGAGGAAGCGGCGCGCGAGCTCGGCCTCGAGGCGGAGCCCCTCGTTGCTCATCGCCTCGACCTGCGTGTCGAGCTTCTTCATGGCCTCGCCGAGGTCGGTCCCGCCGAGGAAGCTCTCCATGAGGCTCCGGCCGAGGAGGAGCGAGAGGCGCTCCTCGAAGCCGACGACCATCCCCATCTTGCGCCACGACTCCTCGAGGACCCAGCTGCGCTCGGTGCCGTCGCCCTGCGGGCTCACGGGGACGCCGTGGAGCTCGAGCTTCTTGAGATCGTCGAGCGCGATCTTGCGCTCGACGCCGAGGGCGCGGCTCGCGTCCGCCGTCTGCAGGTGACCGCGGTGCACGAGGAGCTGGAGGAGCTTCAGGCGGCGCGACCACGCCTCGAAAGAGCTGGCCATGACGCCGCCATCATGACGACCCCGGACCCCGTTGTGAAGCCCATCCTCGACGCACGAAGGCGAATCGGTGCACGGGCAGGCCGTCCTCGGCGCAGCGCCACTCCCGGCGCGAGCGCTGGGAGCAGGGCGGGCGGCGCTCGCGGAGGGCTTCCTCCCACGGGGTCGCCTCGAGCTCGGGCGCGGCCCCGGCGCTCGCGGCCATCGCGTCGGCGAGCCACGCGACGTCGGTCGCGAGGTAGAGGAGCCCGCCCGGGGCGAGCGCGCGCGCGGCGTCGCGGAAGAAGTCGGGGGTGGCGAGGAGCCGCCTCCGCGCCTTGCCCTCGGGCCACGGGGTCGGGAAGAGGGCCTCCACGACGGTGAAGGCGCCCTCGGGGACGGCGTCCGGGCTCGCGAGGATCGCGCGCGCGTCGAGGCGCAGGGCGACGAGGTTGTCGAGCCCGTGCTCGGCGGCGCGCGCCCGCGCCTCGAGGACGCGCTGCTCGCGCACCTCGAGCCCGACGACCGTCCAGGTGGGGCTCGCGGCGGCGGTCGCCGAGAGGCGCCGCCCGTGATCGAAGCCGATCTCGAGGAGGCGCGGGCCGGGCCGCGCGAGCGCGTCGCGCAGGCGGGCGAGCTCCTCCGCGAGCTCGGGGCGCCGGTCGAGGCGGCTCCCGCCGAGGGCGCCGCGCACGTCGCGGCCGGGCGGCGCGATCACGCCGCCGCCGCCTGCCTCGTCACCGTCGTCGCCCGAAGTAGCCACGGCGCGGACGGTGTCCCCGCCCGCGCCGCCGGTCAAGCCCGAGGTCTCCCGAGGGACCTCGCTCGTCCCCGAGCGTCAGTACACCCGGTGGCTGTTCTCGCTGAGGCCGCTCGTGAAGACGCTCGTCACCGAGCGGAGCGAGAAGACGTAGGTCTGGAAGGGGTCGAAGCTCGCCACGAGCGCGCTCGACACGAGGCCCGCGCCGGTCGGGTAGTACGTCGAGAGCTGCGTCCACGAGCTGTAGCTCAGCGTGTCGATGACGCTCTTCTGGTACGGCAGCACGATGGCGCTCGAGACGAGGCCCGTCCCGAAGAGCGGCGCGCCGCTCCAGGTGTACGTCGCCGGCTGCTGGATGGTCGCGCTCAGGAAGCCCGGGTTCCAGAGGATGGCGCTCGAGACGAGGCCCGTGCCCGACGCCGTCTGGAGCACGACCGGGTTCGTGCCGGTGAAGAAGTGGTCGAACGGGTAGCTCGCGCCCTTCCAGATGATGGCGCTCGACACGAGGCCCGTGCCGATGGCGGTGTTCCGGAGCCAGAGGCTGTCGTTGCCGTACTTGCTCGCGGACTTCGCGGCCGCCGTGAAGAACGCCCCGTCGAGGATGATGGCGCTCGACACGAGGCCCGTGCCGTTCGTCTTCAGGTAGAGCGTGTCGCTGAAGAGCCCGAGGCTCCGGAACGCCTGCGGCGTCGTGCCGAAGACGATGGCGCTCGACACGAGGCCGGCGCCGCCGAGCGCGCGGATGTCGTAGGAGGTCTGCACGGGCCACGCGGCGGCGTCCGGGATGGGGAGGGACGCGAGCGCGCTCGGGCTGAAGTCGAGCGCCACGCCGTTCGAGCCGCCGAGGCCGACGCCGAGGTTCGCGATGAGCTTGAACGAGAGCGTGTCGACCTGCACGCCGCCCGTGGGGCGGATGAGGAGGAGGCTCGCCGGGTCCTGCACGCCGTCGACCGTGAAAGCGACGAAGGCCTCGTCGGGATCGTAGCTCTCCGCGCTCTGGAAGACGGCGCGGCCCTGCCCGTCGGTCTCCGCGACCGCGCTCTCCTGCCCGGCGACGCCGAAGTGCCCCGCGACCTTCGCGTAGTTCAACGTGGCGCCGGACTCCTTCCGGACCTCGACGACGGCGGTCGGGCGGACGCGCCCGTCGGCCGCGGCCTGGAAGACGACGACCGCGTTCACGTAGTAGCGCGGGAGCGCGTTCAGCGCGGCCTCGTCGTAGTTCGCCACGAAGCCCGTGGCCTTCGCGACGTCGACCACGCCCGTCCCGGCCTGGTTCGAGAGCTGGGCGGCGCCGCCGTTCCGCGCGCCGCTCGCGAGCAGGAGGCGGCGGATCTGCGAGGCCGGCGCGCCCATGTCGAGGAGGAGCGCCGCGGCGCCCGCGACGCTCGCGGTGGCGGGCGAGGTGCCGGCCGTCACGTAGTAGCCCGCGGGGCCCTGCCAGGTGGCAGGGCGCTCGCCGAGGACGCCGTCGGGGACGCCGTCGCCGTCGAGGTCGGCGCCGAGGTTCCCGCCGAGGCCGGCCACGTCGACCGCGTAGCCCGTGTTGGAGTAGGAGGCGGTCGCGGTCGAGGCGAGGTCGCCGTTGGCCGAGGTCCTGTGCGACGCACCGACGGCGATGACCTCGGGGAAGGCGGCCGGGAAGGCGACCCCCTCGAGCCCGTCGTTGCCGGTGGCGGCGATCATCACCTTGCCGCTCGCGACCGCGTCCTGGATGGCGTCCTGCAGCGGGAGGCTCGGGATGTAGTCCGGCGGGAACGCGAGGCTCATGCTGACGAGGGTGATGTCCGGCTGGGCGGCGACCCAGTGGAGGGCGTCGGCGAGCGCGAGCTCGGAGCCGGTGAGGTCCTCGTCGAGCACCTTGACGGCGACGACCTTGGCGGCCGGGGCGACGCCGACGACCGGGCCGCCACCGGCGATGATGGTCGCCATGTGCGTGCCGTGGCCGTTGTCGTCGAGGGGGCTCGCGTCGTCGTTGACGAAGTCGGGCCCGTTGATGATGCGCGCCGCGGGGAGGCTCGCCGTCGGTGTGACCCCGGAGTCGAGGACCGCGACCTTCACGTTCCCGCCGAGCGCGGGGGTGCGGCGCCAGCCGTCGATCGCGTGCGAGAGCGGCAGGTGCCACTCGTAGGGGTAGAGGAGCGAGGCCAGGAGAGCGTCGACCGGGTCGACGACCGTCGCGGACGCCGAGGCGGACGCCGCCGCCTTCGCGCTCGACGAGCTCTTCTTCGAGCCGTAGGTGCGGTACTCGGGGCCAGCCCAGACGACGCGCGGGTCCTGGCGCAGGATCTCGACCGCCTCGGTGGCGTCCAGCGTCCCGTCGAGGGCGATCCGGACGTCGTCGCGATACGAGCTCGCGCGGCCGAGCGTCCCGTCGACCTCGGCCGCGACGGCTTGCCGCTGCGAGTAACCGACCCCGGGCCGGAAGCGGACGATGACCTTGCTCCCGGCGCGGCCGTATCCGCCGTAGCCGGACTCACCCCAGGCACCCCCGCCCCAGCCGGCGTAGCCGCCACCGCCGCGGCCGTAGCTGCCGCCACCGCCCCAGGCGCCCGTCGCGATGGCGACGTGGGTCTCCGGGGGCCCCGTCCCCGCGCCGTCGCAGCCCGAAGCGAGCGCGACGACGGCCGCGAACGCGACGAGCCGGCCGAGTGTTGCTCGAACGTCCATCTCTCTCTCCTCGCGCCGTGACTGACGCGCAAGATCCCGCAAGTTCCTGGGAGAGGAGTTCGACCGTCGGGCTGAAACCTTGACGCTGAAACATCGCGTGACTGAAACGCCGGGTTACAACACCCGCTCGAGGCAGCGCGCGACGGCGTCAGCTCGGCTCGGCCGCGACGGGCAGCGTGAAGCAGAAGCGCGCGCCCGCCGGGCTCTCGACCCAGATGCGCCCGCCGTGGGCCTGCACGATGGCCTGGGCGATGTTGAGCCCGAGCCCGGACCCCTCTCCGCGCGGCGCCGAGCCCCGCGAGAACTTCGTGAAGATCGCGGCCGCGTCCGTCGCGGACACGCCTGGTCCCTGGTCCTCGACCTCGAAGCGGACGGCGTGGCGCTCACCGACGACGCCCTGGAAGGGCTCGGGGCGCGCGCGGAGCGTGATCGTGGTCGCGGACGGCGAGTAGCGGAGCGCGTTCTCGATGATGTTGCCGAGCACCTGCTGGACGCGCTCGGCGTCGACGAGCACGTCGCGGACGCCCTCCTCGACCACACACGCCACCGCGACGTCGAGCTTCCGGGCCTTCGGCGACGCCGTCTCCGCCGCGCGGAGGAGGAGCTTCCCGGGCGCCACGGTCTCCTCGTGGAGCGAGAAGCGCCAGGCGCGCCCGAGCTGGAGCGCGTCGTTGATGAGGCGCACCATGCGCTGCCCCTCCTTCGACGCGACGTTGATGAGCTCGTCGACGTGGGCGGCGTGGTCGGGGAGCCTGAGCGACGCGAGCTCCGCGAACCCGAGGATCGCGGTCATCGGCGAGCGCATCTCGTGCGCGAGGATGGACATCGTCTCCTGCTGCGACTTCAGGAGCAGCTGGAGGCGCGCGCGCTCGAGGGCGCCCGTGAGGAGCTTCGCGATCCGCTCGACCGTCGGCAGCGACTCGGCGAAGCCGGGGCCGACGAGGTGGCGCGAGTCGAGGTAGAGGAGCCCGCGCGGCTGCCCGTCGAAGCGGAGCGGCACGGCCATCACCGAGCGCAGGCGCATGTCGACGATGCTCGCGGCCGAGGCGATGGCGTCGTCGGCGTCCACGTTGTGGAGGCAGACGGACTCGTCCTTCGTGAAGACCCGCTGCGCGAGGGTGTGGCTGTAGCGGTCGACGCGGCCCGCCCAATGGGCGCCGGAGTCGGTCAGGAGGGTCACGCGGAGCTCGTCGTGGAGCGGGGTCGGCGCGACGTAGACGATCCCGCGCTCGGCGCCCGACGCGGCGAGCGCGAGGTCGAGCGCGATCTCGGCGGCGCGGACCTCCTCGAGCGGCTGCGCGAGCTCGTCGACGGCGCGCGCGAGGAGGTCGCCCTGGCCGGCGGCGCCGCTCGCTGCGGCGCGGCGGGCGATGACGCGCGCGACCCGGGCGCCGAGCGCCTGCGCCTCCTCCGCGAGGGCGAACGCCTGCTGCCGGTCGAAGGCGGCCCGCGCGGCCTCCGCGTGGCGCTGCGCCTCGTCGAGGCGGTCGTTGGCGAGCTCGACCTCGGCGCGCGCGAGCTCGACTCGCGAGGCGTCGCCGGTGTCGCTGGCCGCGAGCAGCGCCTCGGCGGCGAGGATCTCGCGGCTCGCGCGGCTCGGCTGCTTCCGGCGCGCCGCCGCGAGGGCGAGCACGCGGTGGAGGTGCACCCGCTCGGCGCGGAGGGAGAGGCGCTCGGCCTCGACGAGGGTCGCGACGGCCTGCCGCTCGGCCTCGACGAGATCGCCCGCGGCGAGCTCGAGCTCGGCCACGCGCCGCTTGAACTCGACGATCTCGCCCTGCGAGTCGAGCGCGCGCGCCCCTGCGAGCGCCTCGCGGTAGGCGCGGCGCGCCTCGTCGTAGCGCCCGAGGCCGGTGAGCGCGGCGCCGAGGTTCCCCTGGAGCGCGACCGCCACCCGGGAGTCGCCGGTGCGCGTGGCGAGCTCGAGGCCGTCGGCGAGCACGTCGGCGGCGCGGGCGTAGGCGCCGCGCTCGAGGTGCATGTAGCCGACGTTGTTCAGGAGGATGGTCTGTTCGCCGAGCTCGGCGCTCCGCTCGGCGACGCCGAGGGCGTCCTGCCAGGTGTCGGCGGCGCGCCCGAGGTCGCCGCTCAGGAAGTAGCAGATGGCGGCGTTGTTCTTGGCCTTGCCCGTCGCGGCCACGGCGCCCGCGCGCAGGAAGAGGGCGGCCGCCTCGTCGTAGCGGGCGACGGCCTCGCCGTAGCGCTCGGCCACGCGGAGCGCCGTGCCCGACGCGAGCTTCGCCTCGGCCACGAGGCGCGGATCGGCGGCGGCGGCCGGGTGCGCGAGCGCGCGCTCGCAGCCGGCGAGGGCGTCGGCGTGGCGCCCCTGCATCCAGTCGAGCGTCGCGACCTCGAGGAGCGCCTCGCAGCCGACGCGCGCCGTGGCGGCGGCGGTAGGCGGCGAGCGCGCCGGCGAGCGCGGCGCGGGCGTCGTCGTAGGCGCCGGCGAGGCGCAGGACGCGGGCGACGACGACCGCCGAGCGGGCGGCCCCGGCGTCGTCGTCCGGGAGCGCCGCGAGCGCGTCGGCGGCGGCGCGGGCTTCGTCCATGCGGCCGAGGCGGGCGAGCACCTCGACCCGCAGGCGCGCTGCGTCCCCGGAGGCCGCGGCCGCCCCGAGGGCGTCGAGGCGCGCGAGGGTGTCGTCGTAGCGCCCGACGTCGAAGGCCAAGCGCGCGCGCGCGGGCGCGGACGGCCACGAGCTCCGCGGGCTCGGGCGCGCCGAGCTCCCGCGCCATGAGGGCGGCGAGCGCGTCCATCAGCGCGAGCGCGGCGGCGGAGCGCGCCTCGGCCTCGAGGAGGGGGCGGCGGCGCGGTCGACCTGGACGAGCGCGGCGCCGAGGTCGCGGGCGCCGAGGGCGTGGCGGGCCAGGAGGGGCGCGGGCGCCCCGTCGCGGCGGGCGAGCTGGGCGAGGCGGGCGGCGTGGAGGGCGCGCCAGCCGTCGTCGCCGCGGTCTCGCTCGGCGGGTTGGCGCGACCGCGCGGTGCGCGGTGCAGAGGATGTCGTCCGTGACCGAGACGAAGCCGGCCTCGACGAGCGGATCGACGCTCGTCGCCGGGTAGTGGCGGAGCGCGGCGAGGAGCTCGGGCACGTCCACCGCCGGGAGCGGCTCACAGGCCGCGACGAGCCCCGCGAGGGCGCGCTCGGCGCCGCTCAGCGTCGCGAGGCGCGCGGCGGCGACGTCGACGGCGGCCCCGCGCGTGAGCGCCGCGGCGAGGGCGTCGTCGTCGGCGTGCCAGGTGCCGTCGCGGAAGCGCAGCGCGCGCGCGTCGATCGCGGCGCGCGCGAGGTCGAGGAGCTGGCCGACGGCGCCGCCGGCGCTCGCGTGGAGCGGCGCGACGAGGCTCGGCCCGTCGACCGGGGCGCCGAGGGCGCTCGCGAGGACAGCGGCGCTCGCGGCCTCGTCGAGGTACGAGAGCGTGACGACCACGCCGAAGCCGCGGCCCGCGGCGGCGAGGAGGGCGCGCTCGACGCGCTCGGCGTCGGTCCCGGTGGCGTCGTCGCCCGCGAGGACGACGAGCAGGGCGCGCTCTCGCGCGAGGCCGACCAGCTCGGCGAGGAGGAGCGCGCCGTCGGGCGTCGCGCGGTGGACGTCGTCGCAGATGAGCACGGCGGGGCCGTCGGGGGCGCGGAGGGCGAGCTCACCGGGGCGCACGGCGGGCGCGATCTCGGTCGCCCCGAGGCGCGCGAAGGCGCGCGCGAGGGCCACGCGCGGATCGTAGTTCGGCCCGAAGGTGAGCTGCGCGGTCGGGAGGGCCGCGAGCTTCGCCTCGCCCTCGATCTCGCGCGCGACCCGGCTCTTGCCGGCCTGCGGTGGGCCGCTCAGGCGGAGCGCGTGCCCGCGGCCGTCGCCGAGCGCCGCGAGGCAGTGGCGCGCAGCGTCCATCGCGTCGCTCCGGGCCACGAGGTCCGGGCTCACGAGGGACGGGACGCGCTCCTCGAGCGCGGTCGCGAGGCAGGCGTCGAGCGCGGCGAGCGCCTCGGCCGGCGTCTGGAAGCGGGCGGCCGGGTCCTTCCGGAGCAGGCGCTCGAGGACCGCCGCCGTGCCGGCGTCGAGGCCGCGCACGAGCGAGGTGAGCGGCGGGAGCTGGAGCGTCGCCTGGTTCCTGAGGGTCGCGATGCCGGACTCGCCGAGGAACGGGTTCTCGCCGAGCAGGGCCTCGACGAGCACGACGCCGAGCGCGTAGAGGTCGGAGACGACACCGCGCTGGCCTCGCGCGGCGATCTCCGGCGCGAGGTAGGCCGGCGTGCCGCTGATCCCGCCGACGTTCCGCGTCGCGAGCCCGAAGTCGACGAGCTTCACGTGGGCGCCGTCGGCGGAGAGCAGGAGGTTCGACGCCTTGATGTCGCCGTGGAAGAGGCCGCGCTGGTGGAGGTAGGCGAGGGCGGTCAGGGCCTCGCGCCCGAGCGCGAGGACCTCGCCGGTCGTGAGCGCGCCGGCGGCGTCGACGATCGTGCGCGGGTCGAGGCGCTCCATGACGAGGGCGCGGCGCGAGTCACCGCCGAGCAGGACGTCGACGACGCGGGCGACGTGCGGGTGATCGAGGGATTGCGCGACGCGGAGCTCGGCGACGACCTGCTCGAGGTCGGCGCCGCTCCCGAGGAGCTTGACCGCGAGCGGCGGGGCGTCCGGCGGCGCCTCGACGTCGCGCGCCTCGACGACGACGCCGTGCGCGCCGCGGCCGAGCTCGGCGCCGAGCCGGTAGCGGCCGGCGAGGAGCCGGTGCTCGTCGGTGCGGGCGGCCACGGTCAAACGGCGCTCCGCGCGCGCGGCGGGAGCGGGGCGATTCTTCGTGGCGGGGAGCCGGGGTACGGCGTCACGAGAGGCAACCTCGGTCGAGATGTCCGCAGGGGACATCGTGCGGTCGCCGAACAACCTTGAGCGCGAACGCGCCGCCGCCGCCGTCGTGGGTTACCGGTTCACGCGCCCGGGCGGCCCCTGCGGATGAGGGCGGCCGCCTGATCGAGCATCCCGCCGATGCCGCGGTGGGGGATGATCTCGACCCACCCCTGGCTCTCGCGGTAGGCGTTGCTCGTGGCGTGGTCGAGCTCCGTCGCGCCCCAGACGATGACGAGATCGTCGACGCGCTGGTGCCCCTTCGCGCGCTGGAGGGTGACGCGCGTCGTGCCCGGCGTCTGCATGAGCTGGACGGGGCCGCCGCGCGGGAAGAGCGCCTCGAGCTGCGCGCGGTAGCTCGGCGAGCCGCCGACGACGCGCACACGCACGACGCCCTGGGCGACGCAGGCCGCGGTGAAGCCGTGGGCGGCGCGGCGGATGTCGGAGCCGCCGCAGATGTCGCAGCGGGCGGGCTCCACGCGGAGGACGGTCGCGCCCTGGGGGGGCGCGCAGTCGGGGCTCTCGCAGAGGAGGGCGAGGCGGCCGTCGAGGAGGCGGCGGGCGGCGTCGGGGTCGCGGGCGTCGAGGAGGCGGAGGAGGCTCGTCGCGGACTCGCCAGCCGCGAGCGCCGCCACGGCGGCGGCGTGCTCGGCGGCGGTCTCGAGGCCGCGCTCGGTGAGCAGGTCGGCGAGGGGGACCGGGGCGGCGGCGGCGTCGTCGGGCTCCGGGGGGGCGACGGCGCGGCGGTCTTCGTGGGCCTCGCGGAGGCGCGCGGCGAGGCGCTCGCGCTCGGCCTCGGCGGCCTTCTTGCGGAGCTTGAGGCCGTCGATCTCGCGGCGGAGGTCGGCCTCGCGCTCGCCGTGGGAGGCGGCGGCGTCGCGGAGCTCGGCGAGCTCGGCGTCGCGGGCGGCGAGCGTCTTCTCGAGCGTGAGGCGGGCGTCGCGCGCGGCGAGGAGGTCGGCCTCGAGCGCGTCCACGCGGGCGTCGTCGCGGGGCAGGGCGGCGGCGCGCGACGGCGTCGCCGACGCGGCGGCGGGCGCCGGAGCGGCGGGCTTGCCCCGCGCTGCGCCCTTCTTCCCGAAGCGCGTGACGCCGGCGTCCTCCATCATGGAGGCGAAGTCGATGTCGTCGTCGCGATCGTGAGCCATCGGGGACCCCTCGGGGCTGCCGGCGCGGGCGCGGCGCCGAAAGGAAAAAGGCCCGTAAACCAGCTGGCTTACGGGCCTTCTTCGGAGCCGACAGCCGGACTTGAACCGGCGACCTGCTGATTACGAATCAGCTGCTCTACCAACTGAGCTATGTCGGCGCGAGCGAGGGCGGAGTATAGGGATGGCGCGTGGCTTGGCAAGCACAAAGCGCGCGTCGTTCAGATGGCGAGCGACTCGACCGCCTCGTCGATGTCGGCGTGGCGCATGACGAGGCGCCGGGCGTCCTGCCGGTCGATGCCGAGCAGGTCGAAGAACGGGTGGTAGATCACGTCCTCGGCGTGCACCTCGTCCTCGCTGCGGAAGGCGTCGACGATGAGGCGCGCCGTGGCGACCAGCAGCACGTTCTGCGCGTCCGGGCCGGCCTCGTCGGGGGCGTCGACGTAGGTGATGCAGGCGCGGACGGTCTC
Organism: Deltaproteobacteria bacterium; assembly: GCA_020632715.1. Taxonomy (GTDB): domain Bacteria; phylum Myxococcota_A; class UBA9042; order PHBI01; family PHBI01; genus JACKFA01. Next base: position 858,798 of record JACKFA010000001.1, on the reverse strand, counting down.
CGGGAGGCGCCAGGTCTCCGCGATGCGGACGCCGACCGGCTGGTGGTAGCGCTCGATGAGCGCGCTCAGGAGCGCCGGGTCGAGCTTGATCCCGAGGTCGTCGCACGCGTTCGCGGCCTCGCGGAGGACCACGGGGCGACCGATCTCGAGGATCATCCCGTTCAGGAACGCGGTCTCCGTCGGGGTCTCGGTGAGGTGGGCCAGCTCGCGCGACCACACGGCGAGCGCGAGCGAGCGGTACCACATCTGCTCGGCCTCACGCCGGAAGCCCTTCACCCGGAACACGCTGTCGGCGACCGCCGCGATCACGGCCACCTCGCGGAGGAGCTTCCGCCCGAGGCGCGTCACGGCCTGGCTCAGGTGCGTCGTCGGGTAGCGCCCGCCGTAGGCGACGGAGTTCGAGATCCGCATGACGTGGGCGGCGAGCCCGGGATCGCCGTGGATGAGCGCGGACAGCCGCGTCGCGTCGGCGTTCTCGTCGTCGACCATCGTCATGAGCTGGAGCGCCACGCGCGGCAGGATCGGGACCTTGATGGCCTCGAGGCTGAGCCGTACGCCTACCGTGTTCTCGACCGCGTCGATCGTCATCGCAAACCCTCTCCTCGCCCGGGGAAACGTGCGTCGCGCGCCGAGGCATAAGCGCGAATCAGGGCGGGCTGTCACCGCGCGCGTCGCGGGCCCCGCGCGCCGCGCTGCGGCTTGCCCTGGCGCCTCCGGAGCGCTAAGACCCGAGCGTGTCGATCCTCGCGAACAAGCGTCTGCTCCTCGGGGTCTCCGGGGGTATCGCCGCCTACAAGGCGCCCGAGCTGGTGCGGCGCCTTCAGGACGCCGGCGCCGACGTGCGCGTCGTGCTCACGGCGGCCGCGGAGCGGTTCGTGTCGCCGCTCGCCCTCGAGGTCGTGAGCCAGCACGCCGTCGGGCGCGCGCTCTGGGAGCCCGACGGCGCGAGCCGCATCGTCCACACGGACCTCGGCAAGGAGGTCGACCTCATCGTGCTCGCCCCGGCGACCGCCGATCTCGTCGGGAAGATCGCGGGCGGGCTCGCCGACGATCTGCTGACGACCACGGTCATGGCGTGCTCGACGCCCGTGCTCGTGTGCCCGTCGATGAACACGGAGATGCTCGGGAACCCGTTCGTGCGGCGGAACCTCGACGCGCTCGCGGCGGAGGCGCGCTACACGCTGCTCGAGCCGGGCGTCGGGCTCCTCGCGTGCGGGGTGACCGGGCCGGGGCGCCTGCCGGATCCGCCCGAGATCATCGGGGCGGCGGCGGCGGTGCTCACGCCGAAGACCCTCGCGGGCGTGCGCGTCGTCGTGTCGGCGGGCCCCACGCGCGAGGCCGTGGATCCCGTGCGCTACCTCACGAACCACTCGACCGGGACGATGGGCTTCGCGCTGGCGCGGGCGTTCGCGGCGTCGGGCGCCGACGTCACGCTCGTCGCTGGCCCGGTGGGGCTGCCGACGCCGGTCGGGGTCGCGCGGCGGGTCGACGTCGCGTCGGCGGCGGACCTGGCGCGCGCCGTGGCGGACGCCTGGGACGCGCTCGACGTGCTGGTGATGACCGCCGCGGTCGCGGACTTCCGGCCGCGCGTGCCCGCGGCGCAGAAGATCAAGAAGACGGACATGGCCGGGGAGCTCGCCATCGCGCTCGAGCGCACGGAGGACGTGCTCGCGACGGCGTCGGCGCGGCCTGGACGCGCCGAGAAGGTGCTGATCGGCTTCGCCGCCGAGACGCGCGACGTCGAGCGCTACGCGCGCGAGAAGCTCGCGCGGAAGGGGCTCGACTGGATCGTCGCGAACGACGTCGGCGCGCCCGGCGTCGGCTTCGGCGCCGGCGACAACGAGGTCCAGCTCATCGGGAGGTCGGGCGCCGCCGTGCGCTACGACCGCGCCCCGAAGGACGTCATCGCGGCGTCGCTCGTCGCCGCGCTCGCGGAGAGCATCGCGAGGAAGGTGCGGCGTGGCTGAGCCCTCGGAGAGCGCGCGCCTCCTGCTCGACCACGTGGCGGAGCTCGCGGGGGATCTGCGCGCGTGGGTCGCGTGGGCCGAGGCGACGGGCGCGGTGGAGCTGCCGCACGATCCGGCGGCCGCCGCGGCCGTGACGCCGCTCGCGTTGCCGTCGGCGCCGCGACCTGGCGGGCCGCCGCCGCGGACGAGCGCCCCGCAGCCGGGTGTCGCGCCAGCGCGCCCGCCACGGCGCCGCGCCCCGCGGCTCGCGCCGAGGCTCCGCCGGCGTCCGCGCGCCGCGCGCCGCCCGTCGAGGGTGACGCGATGCTCCGGATCCGCGAGGAGCTCGGCGACTGCCAACGGTGCAAGCTCGCGTCGGGGCGCCGGAACCTCGTGTTCGGCGTCGGGAACCCAGCGGCGGAGCTGCTCCTCGTCGGCGAGGCCCCGGGGCGGCAGGAGGACGAGACGGGCGAGCCGTTCGTCGGGCGCTCGGGGCGGCTCCTCACGCGCATGCTCGGGACGCTCGGGCTCGAGCGGCGCGACGTCTATATCTGCAACGTCATCAAGTGCCGGCCGCCCGGCAACCGCGACCCGGAGCCCGACGAGGTCGCGGCGTGCAGCCCCTTCGTGCACCGGCAGATCCAGACCGTCGCGCCGAAGGTGATCCTCGCCCTCGGGCGCTTCGCGGCGCGCACCGTCATCGACGTGGACGCGCCGCTCTCGCGTCTGCGCGGGCGCGACGCGAGCTATCATCACATCCCCATCGTCGCGACCTACCACCCGAGCTTCCTGCTCCGGACGCCCGTCATGAAGCGCGAGGCCTGGCGCGATCTCCTGCGCGTGAGGCGGCTCCTCGCGGCGGCGCCCGCGGGTTAGCAGCCACGGTGGGGCGCCGGCGGTCGGGCGAGACCTCCGGCGGCCGCGCGAGACGCGGACCGCGCGACCTAGCAGCGCTCGGGGAAATTCTCCCGTCGCCAGGCTTGCTCTTGTGGTCGCAGGCGGCTCCGCTCGTCGGTCACGTACCTCGGGTACGCTCCCGCCTCGCGTAGCCACCTGCGACCACGACGCCGCGCCTGGCTCGGTCCGAATTTCCCCGAGCGCTGCTAGCCGGCGCACCAGAATCGTGGGGCTATATGCCTCAGTCTGATCGTGAATATCGTTCTCGGCGCGGCGGTGGCGGTGCGGCACTTCCGGTGCCGCTCGCGCGCCATCGAGGCGGGTACGAGGCTGCACAGCCCGCGTTCGGGTCGGAGCCCGACACGATATCGTCTCACACCTCGAACAGACCGCTCGGCCGGATATCACGCGCTCGGCGCGGCCATCAGCGACGAACGTCGCTTTGTCTGCCCCGTCACATTTGACGACGAATGTAAATATCGTCGATTGGCGCGACCGGCGGAGCGCCGGCACCCGATGAAGGGCGCGCTCCTGTCGCGCGGTGGCCCCACCCGGCGTCGCCGGGCGAGGGCCGCGGACGCGAGCCTCCCGGCGACCGAGGCCGCCGGGGGGCGCGCGGTTGGACGCCGTCGGCGCCCCGGTCAGCCGAAGCCGACCACGGACGACCTAGAGGTTGTCCTTGAACTTCGGCGCGGGCTTGAAGCTCACCGTCTTCGAGGCGGAGATCTTCATCGCGTCGCCCGTGCGGGGGTTGCGCCCCTGGCGCGCGGCGCGCTCCTTCACGTTGAAGGTGCCGAAGTCGGGGTACTGGAAGCGCCCACCGGCCTTGATGGCGTCCGAGAGGGAGTCGAAGACCGCCTGGACGATCTCCGTGGTCTCCTTCTTGGAGCGGCCGTCGAGCGAGGCGTGGACCTGGTTGATGAGCTCGGCCTTGGTCATGCTGTTTCTCCTGATCTCAGCGCGTGAGAGAGGCTGGTTTAGAGGTTGCCCTTGAACTTCGGCGCCGGCTTGAAGCGCACGGTCTTCGAGGCGGAGATCTCCATCGCGGCGCCCGTGCGCGGGTTGCGGCCCTGGCGGGCGGCGCGCTCGGCGACCGTGAAGGTGCCGAAGTCCGGGTACTGGATGCGCCCGCTGCCCTTGATGCCGTCCGACAGCGCGTCGAACACGGCCTGGACGGCGGCCCCCGTCTCCTTCTTCGTGAGCTTGTTGCCGAGACGCTCGGCGACGTTGTCGATCAGTTCGGCCTTCGTCATGACGCTCCCCTTCGAGTTGGGTGCACGAGACCAGCGATTCGAGACACACCAATGTGACGCGAACCGTGTATCCGGGTCCGTGCAACTTCACCAGGGCCAGGCTACAAGCGGGTGAGCCATGCCCCCGAGTGCTTTTGGGCGCATCGTAGGTAAGCGGGATCTCGAGTGTCAACAGCAAAGCACGCAATAAATGCGTGATCGTCGCATGAAACAAGGCCGATCGCTGTTTCACGTCGGATCTGCCGTGATGGCACTTCAATGATTTCAAGGTCTTGTGGGATTCCTTTCGCGATCGCGAGAGAGGCGCCAAACAAGCGGTCCAGCGCGCCCCCGGGCGTGGAAGAGGCCCCGCGCGCGCCTCGCGCCGGTGGGGGACGCGAGGACGCCGATCAGGGCGCGATCGCAGCGCCCTCCGCCGGGACCTCGGAGGGCCGCGCCCACGGATCGACCGCCGCGCGACCGCCTCGGCAGGAATCGGTGGTCGTCGCGCGCCGCGCGCGGTACACACCCGAGCGTGAGCGACGACGCGCCGACCGTGTCGGACTTCGAGTTCGACCTCCCCGAGGACGCCATCGCGCAGCGGCCCGCCGCGCGCCGCGAGGCGTCCCGCCTGCTGGTGATGCCGCGCGCTGGCGGCGACGCCCTCGCGCACCGCCACTTCGCCGACCTCCCGGAGCTCCTCCGCGGCGACGAGCTCCTGGTCTTCAACGACACCAGGGTCGTGCCGGCGCGCCTCGGGGGCCGGAAGGCGAGCGGCGGCCGGGTCGAGCTCCTCGCCCTCGCGCCAGCCGACGACGACCCGCGCGCCTTCATCGCCCTCGGGCGCTCCGCGAAGCCCCTCCGCGCCGGCGCGGAGGTGCTCCTCGACGGTGACGACACCGTCGCGGTCGAGCTCCTCGCGAGCCTCGGCGGCGGCACCTGGCGCGCGCGCCTCCCCGCGGGCTTCGGCACGCTCTGGGAGCTCCTCGACGCGCGTGGCGAGATCCCCCTCCCTCCTTATATAGCGAGACCGGAGGGTCCCGGCGCCGACGACGCCGAGCGCTACCAGACGGTCTGGGCGCGTGAGCCCGGCGCGGTCGCCGCCCCCACGGCCGGCCTCCACTTCTCCGAGGAGCTCCTCGCCGCCATCGCGGCGCGCGGCGTCGCGACGGCGCGCGTCACGCTCCACGTGGGCCCCGGCACCTTTCTCCCCGTGCGCGTCGAGCGCCTCGCCGACCACCGCATGCACGCCGAGCGCTACCGCGTCGGTGAGGAGGCCGCGGCCGCCATCGCCGCCGCGCGCCGCGACGGTCGGCCCGTCGTCGCCGTCGGGACCACGGTCGTCCGCACGCTCGAGGCCGTCGCGGCCGCGACGGGCGGCGAGGTCGTCCCCGCCGAGGGCGAGACGGACATCTTCATCACCCCGGGCCACCGCTTCCGCGCGGTCGACCAGCTCATCACGAACTTCCACCTCCCCGGGTCGACGCTGCTCATGCTCGTGTCGGCCTTCGCGGGGCGCGAGCGGGTGCTCGCGGCCTACCGCGAGGCCGTCGCGCGCGGCTATCGCTTCTACAGCTACGGAGACGGCATGTGGCTCCGGTGAACCCCGCGCCCCCCCGCTCCGGGGCGCGCTTCGGCTTCGAGCTCCTCACGACCGACGCCGGCGGCACGGAGGCGCGGCGCGGCCGCGTGACGACGGCCCACGGCGTCGTCGAGACGCCGGTCTTCATGCCGGTCGGGACGCTCGGCACGGTGAAGGCCCTGACGCCCGCGCACCTCCTCGAGATCGGCGCCGAGATCATCCTCGGCAACACCTATCACCTCTACCTCCGGCCCGGGCTCGAGGTCGTCGAGGCGCTCGGCGGGCTCCACCGCATGGCCGCGTGGTCGCGGCCGATCCTCACGGACAGCGGCGGCTTCCAGGTCTTCAGCCTCCGCGACAGCGCGCGCATCAAGGAGAGCGGGGTCACCTTCCGCTCGCACCTCGACGGGAGCGCCCACGAGCTGTCTCCGGAGCGCGCCATCGCCATCCAGGAGACCCTCGGCAGCGACATCATGATGGCGTTCGACGAGTGCCCGCCGGCGTCGGCGAGCCCCGCCGCCATGCGCGCGGCGGTCGAGCGCACGACCCGCTGGGCCAAGCGCTGCATCGCGGCGCGGACGCGCGAGGACAACGCCCTCTTCGGCATCGTCCAGGGGGGCACCGACCGCGCCCTGCGCGAGCGCTCCCTCGCGGACCTGGTCGACCTCCCGTTCGACGGCCTGGCGCTCGGCGGCCTCTCCGTCGGCGAGTCCCGCGAGCTCACGTGGTCGACCGTCGCCGCGCTGGCGCCGCAGCTCCCGGCCGACCGCCCGCGCTACCTCATGGGCGTCGGCACCCCCGAGGACCTGCTCGTCTGCATCGGGCACGGCGTCGACATGTTCGACTGTGTGCTGCCGACGCGCAACGCGCGCAACGCCCGCGTCATGACCCCCGAGGGGGACCTGAACCTGCGGAACACGCGCCACCGCCTCGACGACCGGCCGATCGACGAGAGCTGCGCGTGCTACACGTGCCGCACGTTCACCCGCGGCTACCTGCGCCACCTGCACAAGGCGCAGGAGATCCTCTTCAGCACGCTCGCGAGCCTCCACAACCTCGCCTACCTCATCGCGCTCGTCGGCGGGGCCCGCGCGGCGATCGAGGCGGGCGACTACGCGAGCTACCGGGATGAGCTGCTCGCGCGGCGCCGCTCAGGTCTTGGTTGACCGGGCAGGGGCCATCTGTTATGCGTACCTGCCCGCGAGGCCTGGGGAGAGCGGAATTTCTCCGTAATTCCGGGCTGTTGCGGGCGCGCACCGCGCGTGGAGAAGGCCGTGTTGGATCGCTTGCTCGAAGTCCTCATCATCGCCCAGGTCGGCGACGGCGCCGCCGTCCCCGCCGCTCCCGCGGCCGGGGGAGCCGCCGCGCCTCCGGGCGCGCGCCCGCCCATGGGCTGTGGAGGCGGGCCGGAGCAGCTGCTCTTCATCGGCCTCATGCTCGTCCTCTTCTACTTCATGCTGATCCGCCCGCAGCAGAAGCGCGCGAAGCAGCATCGTGAGCTCATGGGGTCGCTCAAGCGCGGTGATACGGTCATCACGGCGAGCGGGATCTTCGGTCGCATCGTCGACGTCGACGGCAACGTCATGACGCTCGAGATCGCGAAGAACACCCACATCAAGATCCTCAAGAGCCACGTGGGCGGTCTCGCGACCACGGACACCGAGAACAAGCTGGCCCAGCAGCCCCCGGCCGTCGGCGGCTGAGGCGACGCGAGCGTCCATCCCTCCGCACGACGCTCGACGGGGTTCGAGCGGCTCGGCGATACCTGGCCAAGGAGCCATCCGGATGAAAGAGAAGCGCAACTGGCGCGCGATCGCGACGTGGATCCTGTTCATCTTCGCGCTCTTGTACGTGCTGCCGTCGTTCGTCGGCATGCCCGACTGGTACCCCTTCAAGAAGTCGCTGGGCGGCGGGCTCGACCTCGAGGGGGGCCTCGAGCTCCGCTACACGGTCGACTGGAAGAAGGCCGTCGAGGGTATCGGCCTGAAGGCGGGCGACTCCATCCGGACGCGCGTCGTCGACGAGCTCGCGAAGGCTCAGAACGAGAACGCGGCGGACCTCCCGCGCGAGAAGTGGGACGAGTACGCCAAGCGCGTTACCTACGAGGCGACGGACGTGAACGTGGTTCGCATCCAGTTCGCCGATGACGAGGCCGCGAAGATCTTCGACAACGACCTCGTGCGCCAGGTCGACGAGCGCCTCGAGACGTCGTCGGCCGGTGGCAACGCCTGGGACATCATCCTCCCCGACAAGGAGGTCCAGGCGGTGCGCGAGCAGATCGTCCGCGAGACGCGCGACAACATCGAGAAGCGCGTCGAGGCCATGGGCCTCATCGACCCGGACGTGCGCATCGCCGGTGACGCGGACATCTCGGTCCAGATCCCGGGCGTCGACGACACGAACCAGCAGGAGGTCGTCCGTCAGCACCTCGGGAAGACGGCGCAGCTCACGATGCGCTTCGTCGACCGCGCCGGCTCGAACAGCACGGCCGCGGACGCGGTGTTCAACGGCATCGAGCAGAAGCTGACCGACTTCAAGGCGAAGCGGGGCGAGGCCGCGCAGAGCCTCGAGTTCGTGCCCGCTGGCAAGGGCGGCCCCTACGCCTTCGTGAAGGGCAAGTCGAAGGCCGAGCTCGTGCGCTTCTTCCGGACCATCTCGGTCCCGAAGGACCACATGATCGGCTACGAGCACGAGGAGGGCGGCGGCAAGGACAGCGCCGAGTCCTTCTGGCGCGCGACGTACCTCTTCGACAAGGTCGAGATCAACGGCTCGAACCTCGCCCGCGCCGGCACGAACTACGACGACAAGGGCCAGCCCATCGTCCTCCTCAACCTGAACAGCGAGGGCGGGCGCCTCTTCGCCGACGCGACCGAGAAGAACGTCGACGAGTACCTCGCCATCCTCCTCGACGACGACATCGCCTCGGCGCCGAAGATCGAGGAGAAGATCGCTGGCGGGCGCGCCCGCATCACGATGGGCGGCCGCGGCTCGGTGAACGCGCGCATGACGGAGGCCCGGGCCCTGACCCAGGTGCTCAACCAGGGCGCCTACCAGGCCCCGGTCTACAAGGTCGCCGACAACGCCCGCGGGCCCTCGCTCGGTCACGACTCGATCAGCGCCGGCACGACCGCCTTCGTGCTCGGCAGCGTCCTCGTGATCGCCTTCATGATCCTCTACTACAAGATCTCCGGGCTCATCGCGGTCGCGGCGCTCCTCTTCAACGTGCTCCTCATCATCATGCTGCTCGTCGCCTGGAACGCGCGCCTCACGCTCCCCGGCATCGCGGGCATCATCCTCACCATCGGTATGGCGGTCGACGCCAACATCATCATCTTCGAACGCATACGCGAAGAGCTGCTCGCGGGGCGCTCGGTGCGCGCCGCGGTCGACGCGGGCTACGGGAAGGCGCTCTCCGCCATCCTCGACGCCAACATCACGACGGCCATCGCGGGCTTCATCCTGCTCAGCTACACGAGCGGCACGATCCGCAACTTCGCCGTGACGCTGCTCATGGGCATCGCCTGCAGCGTGTTCACCGCGGTCATCGTGGCCCGCATGCTCTTCAACTACTGGCTTCGCACCAAGAAGCCGACGCAGCTTTCCATCTGACGAGGTACGCGCGTGAAGTTCATCCCTGACGACATCAACGTCGATTTCATGGGCGCGCGGAAGAAGGCGTTCCTCTTCTCGGGCGTCCTCATCGCTGCCTCGCTCGTGGCCCTCATCGTGCTCGGGTTCAACCTCGGCATCGACTTCAAGGGCGGCTCCGAGGTCATCGTGGCCTTCGAGGACGGCGCCATCACCGACCGCACCGAGGTGCGCAAGTCCGTCGAGGACTTCGTCGCGGGCGAGCTCGGTCAGCAGGGCACCCAGATCGAGGTCCAGGACTTCTCGGCCGGCGCCGGCGACACCATCACGGTGTGCACCGACGTGCCGGGCGCCGACGGCACGACCTCGAAGAAGTGCGACACCAAGTCGGTCGACCGCTTCAGCATCTACATCGAGGTCAACTCGCTCATCGGCGACCAGCGCCGGGCGGAGATCGACACGGCCCTGAAGGCGAAGTTCGGCGACAAGACGCGCATCGACAGCCGCGACGACGCCGACACCTTCTACATCAACTTCGACGAGGACGCCGACATCCTCACCCGTGAGGCCGAGCTGAAGGACCTCTTCAAGGGCCTGAAGTACGAGAACATCACGGTCCGGTCGGCCTTCGAGCGGCAGCTCGAGCTCGAGTTCCTCCGCGAGCAGGAGCTCCAGCGGCAGGACGCCGAGGCGCAGAAGGAGAACACGGGGGCCGTGGTCGAGGGGCCGACCCTCGCGGACTCGCGCGCCGACTACGAGGCGAAGAAGCAGCAGGAGCTCGTCGGGAAGTCCGACCGCGCCTTCACCGTGCAGGTGCAGGAGCTGCGCTCGAAGATCGGCACGAAGCTCGCGGCCGACTTCGGCCCGAAGTTCGTGGCGGTCGAGAACACGACGAGCGTGTCGGCCTCCGTGGGCGCCGACCTCTTCGCGAACGGCCTCCTCGCCATCCTCTACGCGATGGTGGGCATCCTCATCTACATCACGGTGCGGTTCGACTTCCGCTATGCGCCGGGCGCGGTCATCGCCCTCATCCACGACGTCATCATCACGATGGGGATCTTCGCGATCCTCCGCGTGAAGTTCTCGATGCCGATCATCGCGGCGCTCCTGACGATCGTCGGCTATTCGTTGAACGACACCATCATCGTGATGGACCGCGTCCGCGAGACGCTCGACCAGTTCCGCGGGCGCCCGCTCTCGGAGCTCCTGAACAAGGCCATCAACGCGACGCTCTCGCGCACGGTGCTCACCTCGGGCACGACGCTCCTCACCGTCATCGCCATCCTGGTGTTCGGCGGCGGTCAGATCGCGGACTTCGCGCTCGCCCTGTTCATCGGCATCACCATCGGGACGTACTCGTCGATCTACGTCGCGAGCCCGATCGTCGAGATCATGGACCACTACATCCAGCGCCGCGAGGAGCTCGCCAAGTCGGCCTCCAAGCCGGGCAACAAGCCCGGGAGCGGCGGTAAGAAGGCGAAGGCGACGGCCTGAGCCCGAGCCTCTGCTGATCTCCCAGAGGCGGCCCGCTCAGGCTGGTCGCCTCGTTCTCGCGGCGCGGCCGCCCCGGTCCGAGGGGTCGCCGCGCCGTTCGCGTCTCCGAGACCCCACGACCCGAGAGGAGCCGACCGATGGCCGAGACCCAGGTTTGGGACGTGCTGTCACCGGAGCCGGAGGTCGTCGAGGCGCTCGTCGACGCGCTCGGCGTGACGCCGCTCGTGGCGACGCTCCTCGCGAACCGGAAGCTGACCGACGTGGCCGAGGCCGCCGCGTTCCTCGCGCCGCGCCTCGCGTCGATGCCCGACCCCTTCCTCATGAAGGGGATGGAGGCGGCCGTCACGCGAATCGTGAACGCCATTCACGCGCATGAGTCGATCTGCGTGTGGGGGGACTACGACGTCGACGGCGTCACCTCGGCGTCGCAGCTCATCTGGTTCTTCCGGGAGCTCGGCGTCCCGGTCCGCTACTTCGTGCCGGACCGCTTCACCGAGGGGTACGGCCTCAACGCTGAGCGCCTCGTCGAGCTCGCGCGGGACGGCGTGCAGCTCTTCATCACGGTCGACTGCGGGATCTCGAACGCCCGAGAGGTGGCGGTCGCCAAGGAGCACGGCGCGGACGTCATCGTGGTCGATCACCACAAGGTGCCGCCCGTCGTGCCCGACGCCGTCGCCGTGCTCGACCCGCACCAGAGCGACTGCCCCTACCCGGACAAGCGCCTCGCCGCCTGCGGGGTGACGTGGGTGCTCCTGGTCGCGCTGCGCGCGCGCCTCCGCGAGCTCGGCACCTTCGCCGGGCGGAAGGAGCCGGACCTCCGCGAGTGGCTCGATCTCACGGCCATCGGCACGGTCGCCGACATGGTGCCGCTCGTCGGGCTCAACCGCGTCATCACGCACTACGGCCTCGGGCAGGTCGGGATCTCGGCGCGGCCGGGCGTGAAGGCCCTCCGCGAGGTGTCGGGGCTCGGCGCGGACCGCCCCATCACGGCGGGGTCGGTCGGCTTCCAGCTCGGGCCGCGCATCAACGCCGCCGGGCGGATGGCGCACGCGAGCGCCGGCGTCGAGCTCATGACGACCGAGGATGTCGCCGTGGCCGCGCTCTCCGCGGCCGGCGTCGACGCCTACAACCTCGAGCGGCGCGCCGTGCAGGACGAGATCTTCGAGGAGGCGGTCGCCATCGTGGGCGAGCTCGGCGACCGCCGCGCGCTCGTCCTCGCGAAGGAGGGCTGGCACTCGGGGGTGCTCGGGATCGTCGCCTCGAAGCTCGTCGAGCGCTTCAACCGCCCGACGATCCTGCTCGCCATCGAGGAGGGGGTCGCGAAGGGCTCGGCGCGCTCGGCGTGCGGGCTCAAGCTCGTCGACCACCTGACGCGCCTCGAGGCGATGCTCGTGAAGTACGGCGGGCACGACTACGCGGCCGGCCTCACGCTCGCGGCGGCCCAGCTCGAGGCGTTCACGGCGGCCTTCGAGGCCGAGGCGCGCGGCTTCATCACGGACGACCGCCTCGCGCGCCGGCTCCGCGTCGACGCCGAGGTGCCGCTCGAGCTCGTCGACTTCGCGCTCATCGAGGACATCCGCCGCCTCGCGCCGTACGGCCAGGGGAACCCCGAGCCGGTCTTCGTCGCGCGCGACGTGATGGTCTACGACGCGCGCCTCGTCGGCGAGGACAAGCGCCACGTGAAGCTCCGCCTCGCGGCGGGCCACCGCGGCCTCGACGCCATCGCGTTCGGGCTCGCGGACCACGCCCCCGAGCCCGGGTCGCGCGTGGACGTCGCCTATGTCCCGGAGACGAACGAGTGGATGGGGGAGATCCGCCTCCAGGCGCGCGTGCGGGCGCTCCGGCCGGCCGCGGCCGCGGTCGACCGCCCCGTCGCGCCGACGACCGTGGAGCTGGCGTTCGATTGAGGAACGCGGCGTCCGGTGCTACACCGGTCGGGCTCGGCCGAGGAGGCAAGAAGGTGAACAAGGTCTATCCCGACGCGGCGGCCGCGATCTTCGACATCGAAGACGGCGCCGTGGTGATGAGCGGCGGCTTCGGCCTCTGCGGGAACCCGGAGAACCTCATCGCGGCGCTGCACGCCCGCGGGACGACGGGGCTCAGCGTCATCTCGAACAACTGCGGCATCGACGACAAGGGCCTCGGGATCCTGCTGCAGGCGCGGCAGATCCGGAAGATGGTCTCGAGCTACGTCGGCGAGAACAAGAACTTCGAGCGCCAGTTCCTCTCGGGGGAGCTCGAGGTCGAGCTCGTCCCGCAGGGCACGCTCGCCGAGCGGATCCGCGCCGGCGGCGCCGGGATCCCGGCGTTCTTCACGCCGACGGGCGCCGGCACGGTCGTCGCGGACGGCAAGGAGACGCGCGACTTCGGCGGCGTCGTCTGCGTCATGGAGACCGCCCTCCAGGCGGACTTCGCGCTCGTGAAGGCGTGGAAGGGCGACACCCACGGGAACCTCGTCTACCGGGCGACCGCGCGCAACTTCAACCCGATGATGGCGATGGCCGGCAAGGTCACGATCGCCGAGGTCGAGGAGCTCGTGCCGGCCGGCGAGCTCGACCCCGACCAGATCCACACGCCCGGCATCTTCGTGCAGCGGATCCTGAAGGGGGTCGGCTACGAGAAGCCCATCGAGCAGCGCACGACGCGGCCGCGGCCGTAGGGAGGGGAGAGACCATGGCGCTCACCCGCGAGCAGATCGTCCAGCGCGCAGCGCGCGAGCTCAAGGACGGCTTCTACGTGAACCTGGGCATCGGCATGCCGACGCTCGTGGCGAACTACATCCCGGCGGGGATGGACGTCGTGCTCCACTCGGAGAACGGCCTCCTCGGCATCGGCCCGTTCCCCTACGAGGGCGACGAGGACCCCGACCTCATCAACGCCGGCAAGCAGACGGTCACGACCCTGCCGGGGTCGTCGTTCTTCTCGTCGGCCGACAGCTTCGCGATGATCCGCGGCGGGCACATCGACCTCGCCATCCTCGGCGCCATGCAGGTGAGCGAGGCGGGGGACCTCGCGAACTGGATGATCCCCGGGAAGATGGTGAAGGGGATGGGCGGCGCGATGGACCTCGTCGCGGGCGCGCGCCGCGTCATCGTCATCATGACGCACGCCGACAAGCACGGCGGCGCCAAGCTCCTCAAGGAGTGCGACCTCCCGATCACCGGGCGCGGCTGCGTCGACGCGGTGCTGACCGAGCTCGGCTGGTTCGACGTGGTGCCCGAGGAGGGCGGCGGCGGCCACCTCGTGCTGCGCGAGATCGCCCCGGGCGAGACGGTCGAGGGGATCCGCGCCGTCACCGAGGCGCGCTTCGAGGTCTCGCCGGACGTTCGCGAGATCGTCGTCGCCGGCTGAGCGCCCCTGAACGGGACGGCCGAGACGTCTGACAGCGCCGGGCGGCGCTTCGCCGCGTGGCTCCTCCGGCTCCTCTCGCCGCGGACGCCCGGCCAGGGTGACGACGCGCCGCGCTTCAAGGTCGGCGCCGCCGCGGTCATCCTCGGGCTCATCGCGCTGCAGGTCGTCGCGCGCTACCGCTGGGGCTTCTTGCCGTCGAAGGACTGGCAGGCGGTCCATATCCTCATCGGCTACGCGATCTGCGCGGGCGTCCTGGTCGCCTTCCACGGGACGTCCGTCCTCCGCCAGCTCGCTCGCGGGCGCGCGCTCTTCGTGCTGCTCGGCGGGACCGGCTTCTTCCTGCTCTTCTGGTACTACGGGCGCATGGACAGCTGGGACCACGCCTGGGACCCGCACGTCCCGCTCGACGCGTCGTGGCGCCCGCTGTACTCGTTCGTCTACTTCTCGCTGTGCGCGGTCTTCTTCCGGCTCCTCCTCCCGTTCCTCGGCGCGCGCCTCGCCCTCGGCCTGCCGCCGGCGGCGCTCGGCCTCTCGGCGCGCCGGAACCCGCACCCGCCGGCGGTCCACCGCGTGGGCTGGGTCTACCTCGCGCTCTTCCTCGGGGTGCTCCCGTTCGTGGTCTACGCCTCGGGCACTCAGCCCTTTCAGGACAAGTATCCGCTCTGCCACGAGATGATCTCGCCGGAGGGTGGAATCGCGCTCTCCCACTTCCTGGTTTACGAGGCCTTCTACCTGCTCATCTTCGTGTCCGGAGAGAGCTTCTGGCGCGGCTTCCTGGCGTTCGGCACCGAGCGCGACCTCGGCCTCTACGGCCTCTGCTTCATGGTGGTCCCGTACGTGACCTCGCACTTCGGAAAGCCGCTCCCCGAGACGCTCGGCGCCATCGCGACGGGCATGGTGCTCGGGCTGCTCGCGCTGAAGCACCGCTCGGTGTGGCTCGGGGTCGCCATCCACTATGCGATCGCCGTGTCGACGGACCTGTTCGTCATCGCGCAGGCGGGGCGCGTCATCTACGCCGGCTGAGGCCGGCGCCAAGCGAGGGGAGGGGAGGGCAGCCATGAGCCGCGCGATGGGGATCGACTATGGGATGGCGAGGATCGGGCTCGCGCTGACGGACCCGACGCGGACGCTCGTGACGCCGCTCTGCGTCGTCGCCGAGAAGGACAAGGGGCAGCAGACGCGGCGCGTGGCGGCGCTCGCGGCCGAGCACGAGGCCGCGGTGCTGGTCGTGGGCGTACCGCTCCACCTCGACGGGCGCGAGGGGGAGATGGCGGCGACGGCGCGGCGCTTCGCGGCGAAGATGGGGCAGGTGACGGGGCTCCCGGTGGTGCTCTGGGACGAGCGCATGAGCTCGCTCGAGGCGGCGGACATCCTGCGCGGGGTCGCGGCGGCGCACGGGAAGCGCGGCAAGCCCATGAAGGGGCGGCTCGACCAGGTCGCGGCGTCGGTGATCCTCCAGGGCTGGCTCGACGCGGGCGCGCCGATGGCGGCGGCCGACGCGGGGGAGGGCGAGCGGTGAGCGCGCGCCGAACGACGTCGTCGCGGCCGAGGCGGCGGATCCTCGCGCGGGTCCTGCTCTTCCTCTTCCTCGCGCTCCTGGTCTTCGGCGGGTGGGCGTTCTGGCTCGTGCACGACCGGCCCGACGGGAACGCAGTCGAGGTGGAGCTGGTCATCCCGCGCGGCGCGACGCTCGACGACGTCGTGCGCGTGGCGCGGGAGGCCGGCGTGGCGGAGCACCCGACGGCGCTCTGGTGGACGCTGCGCATCCAGGGCGTGGCGGGGTCGCTGCGGGCGGGGCGCTACCGGGTCCCCGGGGACGTGAACGCGCTCGAGCTCGCGGACGCCCTCGCGGAGCGGCCGGCGGAGGGCGAGCAGCTCGTCCTGACCTTCGTCCCCGGGCAGTCGGTCTGGGAGGACGCGCGCCGCGTCGAGGCGCTCGGCGTGGGGCCGGCCGCGGAGGTGCTCGCGCTCGCGGCGGATCACCGCTTCGTCAGCGAGACGCTCGGGCTCCCGGTGGGGCCGGAGCGGCCGGCGCGGACGGACGGCGTGCAGCAGACGTACCTCGAGGGGTTCCTCTACCCGGAGACGTACTTCCTGCCGCTCGACGCGACGCCGGAGGCGGCGGTCAGGCGCGCGACGACCGAGTTCAAGGCGGTGTGGAAGGAGCTCACGACGCGCTACAAGGCCGACCTCATGGCGGTCACGGGGCGCTACCACCTGACGGAGGGGGACATCGTGACGCTCGCGTCGCTGCTCGAGGAGGAGGTGAGGGCGCCCGAGGAGGCGGCGCGCGTGGCGGGGGTGTTCTACAACCGGCTCGAGAAGGGGATGCGCCTCCAGACGGATCCGACGCTCGTGTATCGGCCGGCGGACGTCGGGCGGGAGCCGACGGTCCGGGATCGCAAGGACGGGACGAACCCGTACAACACGTACGCCATCGCGGGGTTGCCGCCGGGGCCGATCTGCAGCCCCGGGCGGCGCGCGCTCGAGGCGGCGCTGCGGCCGGAGCGGCACGAGCTCCTCTACTTCGTGGCGAAGCGCGACGGGACGGGCGCGCACGCCTTCGCGCGGACGCTCGACGAGCACGAGGCGAACGTGACGCGCTACCTGCGGGGCGGCGAGTGAAGGTCGCCGGGATCGTCGGGTAACCCGCCATGACGCGGCGCGTCATGCGGGAGACCGCGAAGAACACTCACGATGCTTGACACGCGGGGGGGCGGATCCCTAGATTGCCGCCCCGTTCCAGGCCAGCCGTATCAAGCAAGGGTTTAAGCGCGACCTGCCGTTTGCTAGGCTTGCCACAATCCGCCGCGAGGGCGGCCGAAAGCGCCGCGAGAGGTCTGAAATGCGTCGAACGACCTTGGTCACAGTCCTGGGCATCGGAGTGCTCGCCATGGGCGGGATCGCCGCGTGCGGCGACGACTCGACCGGCACGCAGCAGGGGAGCGACGTGGACGCGCTCTTCTCGGACGTCGTCACGCCGGACGGCGGCGGGGACTCGACGCCGACGGACACGGCGCAGGTCGCGAAGGTGCGGAAGCTCGACTTCGACGACGCCTTCGGTGACGACCAGGTCCCGTGCAAGGGGACGGACCGCTGCACGATCTCCATCTCGTTCAGCGCGACGCGTACGCTGAAGGTGGTCTACACGGAGGACGGCTCGGTGAAGGCCGGGCAGGTCGTGAAGTTCGCCATCGAGAACGACGCGAACAACCTGGGCTTCCTGAACACGCTGTCGTCGTTCACGGACGAGTCGGGGATCTCGCTCGTCGAGACGAAGGCGCGCTCGGAGATCGTGGGTCAGTACGTCGTGAAGGCGTACATCGACAACAGCGACATCCCGCCGCTCTACTTCGACGTGGTGGTGACGTCGAAGGGCACGGTGCCGCTGACGGTGCTCGGGACGTACGGCGGGAGCCGGCCCGTGGGCGTGTACAGCGTGCGCCTCTACCGCCAGGACGCGGCGAACAAGCCCGACTGCTCGAACATGCTGGATCTCTTCACGAACCAGACGGCGGCGCAGGCGCGGGACAACCTGTCGCTCACGCAGTCGGCGAAGTTCCCGGAGTTCGACGGGCTCGAGCAGGACGGGACGCAGCGCTTCACGGCGCTCGTGTTCTCGCTGAACCAGGCGAACGCGATCCAGGCGTGGGGCTGTAACGCCACGGAGGTCGTGGTCGAGGTCAACAAGTCGAAGACCGTGTCCATCGAGATGACGGACCGCCCGCCGCTCTACGCCGGGTCCTACGACATCACGAGCCGCTTCGACTTCATCTCGGCCATCCCGGAGCCCTACAAGAAGTGGGTCGACTACGTGGTCGGCTTCTTCCAGTCGCCGACGCAGACCGTCTTCGAGCTCGCGTGTGACCTCCTCGGCGGGTTCGACAACGACCAGCTCGAGGGCTTCTGCGGGAGCCTCTTCTCCCGTGACGGCGACGGCAACGTGACGCCCGGGACGCTCGGCGCCTTCGTGTTCGACCTCGTCGACCAGATCCTCGAGTCGTTCGTCCAGGGCACCGTCTTCGGCGACGTCCTCCAGGCCGGCGGCGACGTGGCGGACATCCTGAAGGCGTTCGAGATCCAGGCGACGCTCACCTTCAACGCCGAGCCGAGCGCGGCCGGTGAGTGGAGCGAGGCCGACACGAGCGAGAACTGGCACACGGTCAAGGTGAAGTGGAGCCTCGGCGCGAACTGCGACCCGGCGACGGAGGCGGGCTGCGGCTCGCGGCAGTTCTCGATCAACGCGTTCCAGCAGCAGGCGATCACGGGGCACTTCGGCGCGAGCGTCGCGAACTACTGGGACCTCACCATCGAGAAGCACCCCCTCAACCTGCGCTACGGGGCGCTCATCAACTACTTCCTCGAGAACTTCCTCCTGCCGGTCGTGGTCGGCAACGACAACGTCAACTCCTACGAGGAGCTCCTCGGCTACATGGTTGGTGGCGGCGTGGAGTGCCTCGCGCCGGCGCAGGGCGCCCTCGACTGCTGCGGCCGCTTCGCAGACGGGCTCGCTCCAGGCACGACGAAGGACGGCGTCATCAGCGAGTCGACGGAGGTCGCCATTCAAAGCGCATGCAACATCATCGCGACGACCGGGTCGGGCTTCCTCCGGAACACGCTCAACGGGCTCGACGCGAACAGCGGCAACGTCTTCAGCCTCGGCACGAAGCAGACCTGCAAGCTCTCCGACTTCAACAACGACATGGTCGTCGACGGGGTCGGGTCGCAGGCGGCGCCCTGCAAGTGGGACGTGGAGCTGAACCTGGGCTCGAACCCGACGAAGTTCGACGCCATCTTCTGGGGCGGCCGCGCGCAGTAGCGCTCGCGTGTCCTCGCCGAACGGACGCCCCGGTCGCGACTGCCCTGTAGGCAGGTTGCGGTCGGGGCGTCGCCGTGTCAGCCTCGCCCACGGGCTAGCAGCCGAGGGGGCTATGACGGCGACGACGACGACCCGCGCGGTCATGACGATATGGGCAGGGGTGCTCGCCCTGGGCGTCGCGGGCTGCTTCCCGGACCCGCCGAAGCACGAGGAGGACGTCCTCCAGGACACGAACGTCGAGGACACGCTGGTCGTGGACGCGGCCGACAGCGCCACGGCGCCGGACACCGACCGAGACACGTCAGCCTCCGACACGTTCGATGTGGCCGATAGCGACGGCGCGGGCGCCGGATGCAGCGGCGGGTGCGCTCACCTCGACGGCGCCTGCGTCCGTGGTGAGTGCGTCGACGACGCCTGCGTCGCGAGGCCCGTGAGCGGCGGCGCATGCGACGATGACGACCTCTGTACGACCGGCGACACCTGCAAGGACGGGCAGTGCGTCGGTGAGCCCGTCGTCTGCGAGCCGACCACCTGCCGCGACGTCGGTACCTGCGATCCCACGACGGGCGTCTGCTCCAATCCTGAGAGCGCGTGGGACGCGCCGTGCGACTCCGGGACGGAGTATCCGGGCTTCTGCCGCAACGGCGTGTGCAAGCCACGGATGGTGGCGGTTGACGGCAACATGACCCACCTCGTGGTGCACGGCGCACTGCGGTCCTGGTGGGGTGAGATCCAGGCTCGCGATGGTGACCTCGTGCGCTTCGACGAGGACGTCGTCGCAGTCAGTGTCGCAGGCTTCTCGACCTGTGTTCGCTTAGCCTCCGGCGTGGCGAAGTGCTGGTCCGTCTCAGCCGCTTATCGGAGCATCTACGCCGGCGCTACCCCGGCCGAGGCGGAGACCATCCCGGTGGGGCCCGTCAGCGCGGTGAGCCTCTCGGTCGACAACGGCTGTGCCTTGACGACCCCCGACGGCAAGGTGTTCTGCTGGGGGAGCAGCGTGAACCATCTCACCGGACCCTTCGTGGCCAGCGACGTCTCTGTGGCCTCGCTCGCGAACGCTGACCCGCTTCCGTTCACGAAACGCGTGGTCGGGCTCGAGGTCGGTCGCATGCACGCCTGTGCCGTCGACGTCGATGGCGACCTCACCTGTTGGGGCAACGGGGCGGGCGGTGCGCTCGGGTACGCGAGCACGGCTTCACGCGGAGCGGCGGTAGACGATTATCGCGCGTCAATCGCCCTCGGAGGCATCCAGGTCGCCGACGTGGTCGTAGGCAATCAGTGGACCTGCACGCGATCGATGCTGGGCGCCATCCGCTGCTGGGGAAGCGGCCTCGCGAGCCACGGCAACGACCGCGTCTACGGAGACGACGAGTCACCCGGGAGCGCCGCGAACGTCCAGGTTGGCGGGTCCGTCCTGCGCCTCGACGGCTACGGGTCGTACCAGGGCGGGACGCGGTCCCACATCTGTGTGGTGCTCGATGGGGGCGACGTTCGTTGCTGGGGGAGCGGCGGGCCATGGCTCGGTCAGGGCGATCTCAGTAGCATCGGAGATGATGAGACCCCCGCATCGAAGCAGCCGGTGCCGCTCCCCGAGCCCGCGGTCTTCGTCGCGACGGGGCAACTCGCCGGTCCCGGCGTCAGCTGCGCCATCGGCGAGTCTGGGCAGCTCTACTGCTGGGGCTCGGCCGAGCTCCTGGGCTACGGCGACGGCTCGGACCGCGGCGGCACGCCCGGCTCCATGCCCCCCGGGCCCGTTCCCTTCGAGTAGCCCAGGCGCATCACGGTCCCAGACGCAGAAGAGCCCGACCACCGCGCGGTGATCGGGCTCTAGATGTCTCTCGGCGCTCCCGCGCTCCGGTCGGCTCAGTTCCCGAAGACGCCCGTGTTGATGTTCGGCACGCCCGAGCCCGTGTTGCCGCTGCCGCTGTTGCCGTGGCCGCGCTTCGACCCCGACGACGACGTCGCCGCCGCGGGCTTGCCCTTCTCCTCGTCGAGCGCGGTCTTCGTCTCGCCGAGCTCGGCCTTCGTCTTCGCGAGGTCGTCCTGGAGCTGCTTCTGCGCCGCCAGGGCGTCGTCGATCTTCGACTCGAGCGCCTTGATCTTGCCGTTGGCGCTCTCGAGCGCCTCCGTCACGCGCCCCTCCGCCTGCGCCGCCTTCGCCGTCAGCGCCACGATCGACTTCGCCGCCGCGTCCACGTCCGGCATCGTCAGCCGCGGCGTCGGCGCCAGCGCCGAGGCGCCGCCGAAGCCGAGCCCCACCCCCGCGATCACCAGCGCCGCCAGCGCCAGCTTCGGGAGCCGCGGCTTCTCCTTCACCACCGCCACCGGGGCCGCCGCCGTCAGCGGCGCCTCCTGCGCCGGCGCCACCTGCGGCCGCGCGTGCCGCTCGGTCGTCGGGTTCACCCGCTCCGCCGTGTCCGACCGATCCCGCTTCGCCGACGAGATCGCCTGGTTGCGGAGGATCGTCTCCTCGGTCAGCTTCTGCTGCATCTCGGCGCGCTTCCGCGCCTCCTCCCGCCGCAGCGCCTCCCGCTCCTCGGCCTCCTTCGCGTGCAGCTTCCGCTCGAGCTGCTGCCGCTCGGCCGCCACGTCCTTCTTGGCCTCGCTGAGCAGGTCCGTCAGGAGACTCCCCATCACCGAGGCCGGCGCCGAAGTGACCACGCCGTCGTCGTGCTTCTCGTCGCTCACGCTGCTACCCCCACTGTTGGCTCGCCGTCCTTCCCCGGAGCGGACCCACCGCTCGACGCCATCAGCCAATTCATACGTGTATCGGCCCGGATCGATCCCGATCTTGACCGAAATTCACGAAATCTCACGTTAGGCGACTTGCCACGCCGACTCAAGACCCGGCCCGCGCCGCCCTCACGCCGCCCCGCCGGCCTTCGCCGTCGGCGCCGTGTCCACGACCGCCCCGTCCTGCGGCGCCGCGTCCACCGCCGTCACCCGCCGCACGCTCACCTCGAGCACGCGCGTCGCGTCCGCCTTCAGCACCTCGAACCGCAAGCCGTGGATCTCGCACGTGAACCCCTGCTCGGGGAACGTGCTCGCCTCCTTCATCAGGAGGCCCGCGACCGTCTCGTAGTCCTCGTCCTCCGGGAACTCGATGCCGAGCTCCTCCTCGAGATCCCCGACCGGCAGCACCCCGTCGATCACCAGGCTCCCATCGACGTCGTGGCGGATCGACTCCTCGTCCGACGTGTCGTGCTCGTCGTAGATCGGCCCGAAGACCTCCTCGACGATGTCCTCGAGCGTGATGATCCCCGCGACGCCACCGTACTCCGACGCGAGCACCACGAGGTGCACCCGCTCCCGCTGCATCTCCACGAGCAGATCCTGGATGCGCGAGTTCCACGCCCGCACGAGCGGCTTCCGCATCAGCTCGCCGATGTTCGGCGGCCCCTGCTGCGACTTGTCGAGCAGCTGCGTCAGGAGATCCTTCACGTAGAGGACCCCGACGATGTCGTCGATGTTGTCGCCGTAGACCGGGTAGCGCGAGTAGCCGCTCTCCCGCACCACGTCGAGCACCTCGTCGACCGTCGCGTCGCGCCGCAGCGCCACGACGTCCGTCCGCGGCACCATCGCCTCGCGCGCGAGCTTGTCGTCGAGGTCGAAGATCCCCGTCAGGAGCTTCGTCGCGACCGGCGACATCGACCCGTCGGTCTTGCCGATCCGCACGAGCTCCTCGATGTCCTCCTCGGTCACCGGCGCCCCGGTCTGGATCTCCCCGCCGAGCGACTGCACCACCTTCTCGGTGAGCCCCACCAGCACGCGCATCGCCGGGTAGAACACCGCGTGGCTCGCCCGCACGAGCGGCGTGAACACGAGGTACCGCTCGGGGTTGTTCTTCGCGAACGTCTTCGGGACGACCTCGCCGAAGATGAGCACGAGCAGCGTCATCGCGCCGACCGCGATGGGGATCCCCCACCCGGTGTCCCCGAGCAGCGTGTTCGTGAGATCGGTCGCGAGCGCCGACGACGTGATGTTCACCAGGTTGTTCCCGATGAGCAGCGTCGTGATGACGTCGTTCGGCGAGTCGCGCCAGAGCGTCAGAACCCGCGACGGTTTCTTGGACTCTTCGATCCGCCGCCTGAGCTTGACGTCACTGAGCGTCACGAGGGCGGTCTCCATCCCGGAATAGATGGCCGACAGCCCCATCAGGATGACGATGATGAAGACCTCTAGGGTCGTGTCCAACCGGCGCAGGGGGCCTGAGAACTGGGTGATACCGCGCGGCCGGGCCGCCACGGCAGGCTCGAAGACGACGTTGATTTCGGTGGTATCACGGGTCGGTCGACTTGTACACGCTCACAACGGTAGCGTGCGCCTTCCCGACCGCTCGCGCCGCGGTTCCGCGCCCGGCGCCTACTTCCCGTGCTTCGCCGGGTCGTAATCGCGCGGCGCCGGCGTCCCCGCCGCGCGCCACTTGTCGACCGTCTCCTTCGACACCTCGGGCACCCAGCGCGGCCGCAGCCGCGGGCTCCCCCACCGCGCCGTCACGCTCGGCGGGAGCTTCTCGTCGTAGAAGTCGTCGTCGTAGCCGTAGACGTCCGTCAGGAACATCGGCAGCCCCTCGTCGGACACGTCGACCGTCACGTACTCCGTCACGAGATCGAAGGGCTTGTGGAGCTCCATCCCGCGCTGCGTCGACTTCATCCCGAGCGCCCGATCGACCTCCTTCTCGTCCCACCCGTCGCGGAGCAGGATCATCCGGGCGAACTCGACCGCCTGGTCGACGCGGATGCAGCCGTGCGAGAAGTCGCGCCGCTGCTTCCGGAAGAGCGTCCGCTTGTCCGTGTCGTGCAGGTAGATCGCGTTCGTCCCCTTCAAGAGGAACTTCACCTTGCCGAGGACGTTGTCGTCGCCGACGCCCTGCACGTACACCTCGTTGCCGTTGCCGAGCTTCACCTTCTTGATGTTCTTCTTCTCGAGGTACTCGGGGTCCTCCGCGAGCTTCCCCTTGAGCTCCCCGTTCTCGACGCGCGACGGCAGGATCCACGTCGGGTTCACGATCACCTCGTAGAGCGTCGTCGTGAACAGCTTCGTCCGGTTCAGGTGCCCCTGCGTGAGCGCCGCCTTGTCGTCGTCGAGCCGGTTCGTCCCGACGATGACGCGGTTCCGCTGGACGATCTTGCCGTGGTCCCAGAGCTGGAGCTCGAACGCCGGGATGTTCACCCGCAGCCACACGTCCCCGAACTTGAACACCTTCGACTCGCGCAGCCTCTGGAGGGCCAGCCCGAGCTGCTTCACCCGGTACGAGATCGGGATGTTCAGGCTCTTCATCGTGTCGCCGTAGGCGTTGCCCTCGTCCTCGAGCTCGTGGTGCCGCTGGTAGACCTTCATCGCCTCGACGCTCGCGCCCTCGTAGACGCCGTCGATCTCGCCCTTGTAGTAGCCCTCGCACGCGAGGCGCTCCTGCAGGCGCTGGACCTCCTTGCCCTTCATCCCCTCGCTGATGCGCCAGCCCTTCGGGAGCTCCTTGCAGCCGCCGCTCGCCTCGATCTCCCGGTAGCGCGCGTACGCCGCGAGCAGCGCCGGGTACTGCGGGTGCTCCGGGTCGATGACCTTCAGCGCCGCCGCCCCGTCCGCCGCCTCGAACACCCCCTGCACGACCTCCGCGAGCCGCTTCCGCGCCTTCCCGTCCGTGAAGACCTCCTCGGCCTTCCGCATGTCGAACGGCCCCGCCTTCCGCACGAGCTGGAAGTCGAGCGCGAGCTGCAGCACCGCCTGCGCGACCCGCACGTCCGCCGCCGCGTCCGCCGCGCGAAGCGTCGCGCCCACGCCGCGCTCGGCGACCCGGTCGATGGCGGCGGTCCCCTCCGCGGTCGTCGGCAGCGTCTCGAGCGCCTCGAGCCGCCGCTGCGCCCGCGCCGCGTCGAACGGGCCCGGGTCGCGAAGGAGCTCCTTCACGGCCTCCTCGAACGGGTCCGCCGCGGCGTCCTCCGCCTCCGCGCCGCCGAGCGGCCCCACGACCGCGTCGAGCCCGGCCACGTCGTAGGGCTTCGGGTCGAGCGCGTGCGCCTCGAGCTCGTGGACGCGCCCGACGATCGCCGCGCCGATCCCCGTCAGGTGGCCCCCGCGCACGAAGTGCCCCGCTCCCGACGCCGCGTAGGCCTCCGTCAGCAGCTTCCGCTTGCCCGCGTTCTTCGGGTAGGCCGCCTTGATCGCCCCCGCGATCGCCTCGTCGATCGACGCCGCGTCCCCCGCGGTGTGGATCTTGGTGTGCGCTGCAGCAAGGCGTACACCCAGCGCGCCAAGCGTCGCATCGCGCTCGAGCTCCGCTTTGGATTTCGCAGTTGCGAGAGGCTCCGCCGCCGGCGCCGCGACCGCGGGCTTCGCCTCAGCCGCGGTGGGCGAGGTCGCCTCGGTCTTCGTCGTCGCCGCCGGCGTCGCGCTCGTCGTGGTCGCCGTCTCGCCCGCGCGCGGGGGCGCCGGCGTCGTCAGCGCGGCGACCGCCACCCCGGCGACGAGGCCGCCACCGAGGATCCCGACCGCCACGCGGGTGCTCAAACCCAGGAAATTCATGCGTTTGTCCGCTCCGAGTCGAGCCCCCCAATGACCACGGGAGACGCCTCGCGTCAAGTAATGACTGCGCGCGCACGGCGGCCCCGGTGGCGCTTCTGCGCGCCCCTGCGTCGCTCCGACCCGCGCCGCGCCGGCTACTCCGGGATCGCCTCGTCGCCGCCCTCGTCGGTCCCCGGCTCGCCCGGCACGACCTCGCCGTCCGGGTCCACGCCGGGCTCGCCGCCGGGCTCCCCCGGATCGACCCCCGGCTCCTCCTCGACCTCGTCGCCGCCCGGCTCCACGACCGGCATCGCCTTCACGGGCGGGTTCGGCGGCGTGATGACCGGCTTCGGCGGGACGTAGGTCGGCGGCGGCGTCGGGATCGGCGGCGGGGTCCCCCCGAGCTCCGGCCGCGGCGCGTTCGGGTGCAGCGTCGGCCGCACCGAGCCCGCCCGCAGCCGCCCCGTCGGGTTCGGTCGCGGCGTCGTCACGACCGGCGCCGAGTCCTCCTCGTCCGCCTCGTCGCCCCCGACGTCGAGGTTCGGCCGCCTGGCGCTCCCGCCCGTGAGCCCCGTGCGGATGACCGACCGCTCCGGCCGCACCCGCGGGCTCCCGAGGCGCCCCGTGATGCCGAGCCCGAACACGCCGTTCTCGAGCACGGGCTGGATCGGCCGCTGGTTCATCACCATGCGCAGGTTCTTGTTCGGCTGCGTCGTCTTCCCCGGGTTCTTCGGGTCCTCGACGACCTTGTCGAAGTAGGCGTCCTTGATGCGCACCGCGAGGTGGATGTTGACCGCCGCCTCCTTCAGCGACTGCCCCGGCTGGATCGTGATGGCGCTGTTCTTCGCCACCTCGACCTCGATGTCCTCCCCCTTCACCGACCCCTCGGCGAAGTGGATGATCGTCTCCTCCGTGGCGCCCCGCCGCCGCGCGCTCTTCTCGAACGCCTCGATGTTCACGGCCTTGTCGACCTTCAGCGAGAGCACGATCTCCCCGAGGTCCATGTTCGTGAACTTCATGCGCCCGGCGGGCGTGTCGTAGAACCACGTCTGCAGGACCGCGTCGCGGATGACGAGGTCGACCGTCCCGACCATCCCGTCGAACTGCACGGCCGGCCGCCCGTTCGGGCCCGGCGCCGTCGGCACGACGAGGTCGATGGACCCGCTCAGGGTCCCGATGAGGTCCTTGCCGATGAGCGTCTGGAACAGCTGCTCGCTGCCGAACGCGACGTCCTTCATCTCGCCGATCTTGATGACGTGCCTGACGACGCCGTCCTCGCCCTTCTCCGTCTGGTAGGCGAGCCCCTCGATGCTGCCGCCCTGGAGCTTCATGTCCGCGGTCAGGTCGAGCCGCCCGCCGAGGAGGGCGCTGATCCCGGCGCTCGCGTCGAGCTCGTCGATGAGCATCATGCGGAGCGGCCCGTCCTCCTCGGTGCCGGGCACGATCGTCGGCATCTTGAGCGGCGCCCACGTGAGCGTGACGCCCTCGGCCGACACGCCGCCGATGCCCGCGAGCGAGAGGTCCGCGATGCTCACGTCGGCGTTCAGCCGCTCGGACAGCGTCTGCTCGGCGAACCGCTTCACGCGGTCCGTCGGGAACGTCGCCCAGATGAAGAAGAGGGTCGCGACCACGAAGAAGAGGACGTAGCCGACCCGGCGCAGAGCGGTCTTCATTCCTCTTTCTTCTCCTCGTAGTAGTACGTCGAGACGACGATCTTACCGCGCCCCGCGCGATCCGGGTTGCGCCGGTTGCGCTCGAGCCGGAGCTCCGTCACGAAGAGCAGGTCCTGGCTCTCCTCGACCTTCTCCATGAGCTCGTAGATCGCCTCGAACGTGGCGTTGTCGCGCACGCTCACCTCGACGTCGCGCCGCCAGTAGTTCGCGAGCGTGTCGGCCTTCGCGTCCTTGTCCTTCGCGCGCGCCGTCTTCTTCCTCCCGAGCGCCGTGTCCTTCGGGGGCGCGTAGTCGAGGAAGTCGTCGAGCCGCTTCCGACCGGTCGGCTGGTTCCGGATGTCGACCGACTCGAGGCTCACCTGCTGCGCGAGCGCCGCGATGGCCTCCGTCACGTTCAGCTTCGCGTTCTTCTCGGCGCGCTGCCGGCGCGCCTCGAGCGTCCGCTGCGCCGCCACGAACGCGTCGGCGTTCGCGTAGACCTCGCGCAGGATGTCCTGCTCTTTCGCGACGTTGGTCTCGAGCGTCGACACGCGCGACCCGATCGCCACGTTCAGGAGGAAGATGATGAGGAAGAAGACGAGCCCCCCCATCGTGCCGACGAGGATCTTCTCGCGCCGCGACAGGCGGCCGAAGGCGGTGGAGATGCGTCCCATCTACTTCGCCTCCTCGGCGGCCTTGGCCTTGTCGCCGGCCTCGGCGACCCCGGCCGCGGCCTCGTCGGGCTTCACGCAGCGGATGTCGATCTTCAGCGTGAACTCCTTCCAGTCCGGGCGCTTGTTCGAGTTCTTCGTGTCGCCCTGCTGCTCCACCTTCCGGAAGCAGGGGTGCTCGGCGAGCTTCCTGCGGAAGCCCTCGATCGTGACGACGTCCGGCCCGGTCCCGCTGATGGTCGCGGTCTGCACGTCCGACGAGATGCCCTTCACGTCGATGGCGACGGTGTCGAGCTCGATCTGCTTCTTCGCGTCGGCGCCCGCGCCGGGCTCCTCGCCGGGCGCGTGCTCCTCGGGCTCGTCGAAATCGTCCTCCTCGCCGCCGCCGCCGAACTCGTCGCCGCCGCCGCCGCCCTCGACGACGGAGATCCCGTTGAACGACGCCTGGAGCTCCGAGAGGTCGTAGAGCACCTTGAACGCGGTCATCGCCGGGTAGAGGCTCTCGTCGGCCGCGGGCGGCGTCTCGACCGCGATCTTCGCGAGCTCGAAGCGGTCGATGGGCTCCTCGCCCGCGAACGGCTCGCCGAAGAGGTCCGTCGAGAACCCGTCGAGCTGCGCTGCGAGCTGCGCCTCCTGCTTCTCGAGGAGCTTCATCCGGAAGTACTGCCGCCCGAAGAAGAGCGCGACGAGCAGCACCACGAAGGCGCCGATCCACACGGCCTTCTCGCGGAGGAGCCCGAAGTCCGAGGTGAACGCGTGCTCCCCCTGGCGGAAGTTCACGCGATGCGTGCTGCTGTCGGCCACGTTGCGGAGCGCGAGCGCGAGCGCCGGCAGCCCGAGCGCCACGACGTCGGTCGCCGGCATCGTCTGCCAGAGGTCGCCCACCGGCTGCGGCCGGCGCACCTGGATGTCGAGCACCCGCGCGAGCAGCGCGTCCACGCCGCGGAGCTGCGACGTCCCGCCGAAGAGCTCGACCACCTCGACCGCGTGCCCCGTGCGCTCCGTGTGCGCGTGGATCGTCACGCGCACCTCGCGGAGCAGCGGCTCGAGCGCCTTCGCGACGAGGCGCGCGCGCTTCGCGTGCTCCGTGTCGCTCGTCTCCGTCGGCACGTAGCCGTCGAAGCGCACGCCCTGGTGCTTGATGGCCTCGGCCTCCGCGTACTCGATCTCGAGGCCCGTCGCGAGCGCGGCCGTGAGCTGGTGACCGCCGCGCGCGATGCTGCGCACGCCCTCCACGCGCCCGTCGCGCACGAACGTCACGTTCGTCGTGCGGTGCCCCATATCCACGAGCGCCACGGTGCGCCCGGCCGTCTGCACCTCGAGGTGCGGCAGCACGAGCCCCACGGCGAGCGGGGTCGCGGTGACGTAGCGCGGGTCGGCGCCGCCCTCCTTGACGGTCGCGAGCCACTGGTCGAGCCGCTTCCGCTCGACGGCCGAGCAGAGGAGGCGCGTGCCGTCCTCGTCGGTGCCGAGGACCTGGTAGTCGTAGACCATGTCCTCGAGCGGCAGCGGCAGCGTGCTCTCGAGCTGGAAGCCGAGGACGCTCGCGATGCGCTTGTCGTCCGAGAAGGGGAGGGTGACCTCGCGGGTGAGCACCCACGAGCCCGGGATGGCGGCCGCGATGGCCTCGCCGCCCGTCGCGCGCACGGTCGCCGCGATCGCCGCCTCCACCTCGCCCTCGAGCGCGCCGCCGGTGGTGTCCGCCGGCACGTGGTGGCTGTGGAAGCCCGCGAGCTGCGTCTTCCGCAGCGTGGACTCGAGCACGACGGCCTTGACCGCCCAGCTGCCGATGTCGAGCCCGATGATGGTTTGCGCCATGCGCCGCTCCCTCTCTCGCTCTCTCGCTCGATCGCTCGCGCCGCGCGCGTCACGCGCGGTGCGGCATGATGCTCATTCGTAGTGGTAGTTGACCAGCGCCCCGGTCGACGTGTCGACGATGGAGACCATCTTCCGGGTCGTGTCGCCGTAGACGCCGGTCGCCTCGATGCGGACCATCTTGGTCGTGACACCGAGCTGCTGGCTCACGATGCTCGTGTTGATGTTGAACGGCACGCCGCTCCCCATCACCGCCGGGAACTGCCGGAAGAACTCGTGGAACCGCGACATGCTCGTGAACGGCGTCGAGTAGACCGACTTCTTCACCTGCCGGCAGTTCTCCATCGCGATGATGGCCTCGTCGATCGGCGGGATCCCGTTCGGGCCCGGCGCGAGGCAGACCTGCGCGCGCTCGATGTCCTGCTCGATGGCCTGGCAGAGGATCCCCTTGATGACGAGGGGGTCGGCGTCGTTGACGTTGACCTTGTCGGTCGAGAAGACCGTGAGCTTGTCGCGGATCTTGCAGTACACGTCGCTCGTCATGCCCTCGACGAGCTGCACCTCGCCGACGGTGTCCATCTTGGCGTTCTTCGTGCGGTAGCCGTACTTCCCGTAGTCGCCCTCGCCGCCCGAGCCCTGCGCGAAGTTCCCGGACTGGTCGATCTCGCTCTTCGTGTCGTCGGCGTCGGTGTAGTCGATGATGGCGAGGATGAGGTCGATGACCTCCTGGTCGCTCGCGAAGAGGCCGGCGTCGATCATCGGGTGCAGGAGCCCGCCGAGCTGCACGTAGAGCTGAGCCGCCGCGCGCTGCTGGTTCGCGAGCGCCGCGCCCTGGATGGCCTGCGGGTTCAGCGGCTGGTTCGGGTCGATGACCGGCGCGACCGTCGACGCCCGGTTCACGTTCACGCGCGCGTCCTCCGACGTCACGCTGCAGGTGAACGCGGGCACGTCGGCCTTCGTGTTCTTCCCGCCGACGGCCTTCTCGGAGGTGAAGTCGAGCAGCGCGATGCCGAAGAACTCGGCCTTCCCGGTCGCGAAGATGTTCACGAAGTCGCACGCGCGCTGCCAGATCTCGAGCCGCTGCGCTGCCGCGCTCCCCATGAGGTTCAGGAACTTCTGCATCTCCGGGAAGTTCTTCTTCGCGTTCACAGCGAGCAGCGCGATCTTCGTGGAGCTCCGGGCGTTGAAGTAGGCCTGCGTCGAGGCGTAGAGGTTGCCCGACATCCAGAGGTTCGTGCGCGTGTGGTACGTGAACTGCGCCGAGAGCGCGCTCACGATGGCCACGATGATGAGGGCGAGGATGAGCGCGAGGCCGCGGCGCTTCGAGGTGCCGGGGACGTCGGCGCGCACGGTGTCCTTGACCGCGCCGCCCGCGACGCGGAACGCCTCGCGGAGGGGCAGGGGGCGCGTCGCGCTGCGTGGCAGCGAGGCCGCTCGTGGGGCGCTTCTCAGTACCATAGGGGCTCCGTCATCGGGATCTCGACCTGGGTCTCGATGGAGACCGGGTCACCGTCGGAGTCCTCGAACGTGAGGCGGATCCTCACGCGCGCCGGCAGGAACATCCCGTCCATCACGTCGTCTGCGACCTTGTCGACCTCCTTGCTCGCCTCCGCCCCGGCGGTGGCGGCCACCGCCGCGGTGGCGAGGTCGTTGTCCTCGTTGTTCACGACGTCCTCGATCTTGTCGCGGACCTCCTGGATCTGCTTCAGCTTCGTCCGCATCTCGACCGCGTCGTCGACCCGCACCTCCCAGTCGTCGCGCCAGTCCTCGCGGATCGGGTCGTAGTACTCGAGCTCGAGCTTCGTGACCCCCTCGACGACGACCTCCTCGCGGCCGCCCTCTCCGGGCTGGTCGTCGATGTGGTACTTCACGCGCCGGACGAGCGCGTCGACCCGGTCGCCGAAGCGGCTCGTCACGCGCTTGACGTAGTACGCGAGCTCGAGCTGGTCGCTCTGGTGCGCGTCGCGCTCGAGCGGCTCGTAGGCGGCCGTGTCGAACACGATCTTGTTCCGCTCGCCCTCGAAGATCGTGATGGTGCGCTTGTCGTCGGCCTGGTGGAGGCTCACGAAGGCCATCGTCAGCTCGCGCTTCATGCGGTCGAGCGTGATGCGCGCGCCGTGGAAGCGCTCCTGGATGAGGAGCGCCTCCTCCTGCGTCGTGATCGTCGCGTCGAGCGCCCCGTAGCTGAGCGTCCCGATGATCGCCGACACGGCGAGCGCCATCGACACCTCGATGAGCGTGAGCCCCCGCTGCGCCGCCGTCCGGCGGCTGTCGCCCCGGCGCGCCCTCACTGCTCGGGCTCCGCTTCGGGGACGCTCGTGATGAACGTCTCGATCTCGAGGTCGTTCGCGACGAGCCCCTCGTCCTGCCACTTCAGCCGCACCACGAGCTTCCGCGTGCTCTTCGCCGCCTGCTCGATGATCGTCGGGATGAACGACGTGATGAGCTGTGTGTTTTGACACATCTTGTCGAGGTTGACGCCGCAGAGCTGCGAGAGGCCGGGGTCGCAGAGCGGCGCGAACGCCGACAGCTCCGTCGGGAGCCCGACCCCCTGCGCGACCTGGAGCTGCTGGCAGACCGCCGCGATGTTCGCCGCGGCCGCGCCCCCGTCCTGCCCGCAGAAGGTGTTCATGAGCGACGAGCCCGAGATCTTCTCGTTCGCCTCGGCCCCGAGCCCCGACATGTTCTCGGCGTTCACGTCGAGCTGGAGCAGGTCGTACTCGCAGCTGAAGCTGTCGTAGCCCTTCGGGAGGAACTCGTCGCAGTCCTTGTTCTCGAGCTGGTTCGTCGGGAAGCCGTCGGTCCGGTACTCCTCCTCGATGTCGAGGACGACCGTCTCGATGAGCTCCGTCGCGCTCGTGAGGTTCATGACCTCGATGCCGCGGTAGATCGAGTCGCCCTGCGCCGACGACACGGCCGCCATCACGGACGCGAGCAGCGCGATCGCGACGAGCGCCTCGACGAGCGAGAAGCCCCGCTCCGCCGTCCGCTGCTGATGCCGCCCCGCGCCCATCACTTCTGCTCCTTCAGGAAGTCCTTCCAGTCGAGCACCTCGCCCGACCGCGACACGCGCCCGAGCGCCTCGAGCTCGAGCGTCACCTGCGGCACGAACTGCGCCTCGCCGTCGACCTCGTCCTGCTCGCCGACCCAGACCATCGCGCGCTCGGCGCGGCCGCTCGGGTAGAAGTAGATGACCGCCTTCCCGCCGACCTGCGGCTCCTCGTGGTGCTCCGTGATGACCGCCGTCACGTTCGTCTCGGGCCGGAACTCCTCCGCGAGGAGCTCGCTGTCGTCGACCGCGAAGGCGCTGCCGTCGCTCGTCTCGTCGCCCTCGCCCGCGGCCTCCGCCGCCGCGGCCGCCTTCTCGGCGTCGCGCGACTTCTCGTCCTCCTCGCTGTTGGCGTTCGGGATGTAGCGCGCGCACGGGTCGTCGGTCTTCGCGACCTCCGTGTAGAAGCGGCGCTCGTCCATGTCGATGACGATGCGGTAGGTGCGGTTCTGGTGGACCGCGAGCGTGTACACGTAGCGCATCGCGCCCGCGAGGGTGTCGGCGGTCGCGGACACGTCGGCCGCGCGGATGCTCGCGATCCCGAGCGCGCCGATGCCGATCATGATGGCGATGATGCCCATCACGACCATGAGCTCGATGAGCGTCAGCCCGCGTCGCGCCGCCCTACGCCCGCCTCGCAGCGCGGCGCGCACCGCGCCTCCGACGGCGAGGGCGCGGCGCTCGGTCTGGGACGCGCTCCCCATCAACGCCCGCTACGACTCTGCTTCTTGATGCAGATGTCGTCGGCGCCGCCGACCTGCAGATCCGGCCCGCCCGAGCAGAGCTCGTAGCTCTGCGCGCCGGTCACCGAGTAGCTGATCGGCTTCTTCCAGGGGTCGGCGAGCTGCTCCTCGGTGATGAACCCGGCGTCGACGAGGGCGTCGAGCCGGTCCGGGTACTCGCGCTTCTTGATGTAGTAGGTGTCGAGGCCCTTCTGGATGGTGGAGAGCTGCGCCTTCGCGCCCTCCTCCTGGCTCGACCCGAAGATCTCGACGGCGCCGAACGCGAGCGCCGTGCCGATGATCGCGATGATGCCCATCACGACCATGATCTCGATGAGGGTCATGCCGCGCTGGGCGGCGCGCAGGGCGGCCTCGTGGAGGGCGACGCGGGCCTCGGCCTCGACGACGGCGGCGGCGCGCTCGGGGGTGGTCTCGAGGGCGGCGGCGGGGTTCGGGGTCTCGTTGGTCTCGTTCATGCGACTGACTCCTCTGAGGAAGCGGCTGTCTCTTGATTCGTTCGTTCGTTTCTCGGGGCTGGCCGGCGCGCGACGCGGCGCTCAGCCGCCCACGTGGGAGGCGACCTGGCTCATCTTCATCATCGGCATGATGATGGCGAAGGCCATGAAGCCGATGCCGACGCCCATGATGACGATCATCATCGGCTCGAGGACGGCGGTGAGGGAGGACACGCGGGACTCGATCTGGCCCTCGTAGCTGTCGGCGATGTTGCCGAGCATCTCCTCGAGCTGGCCGGAGCGCTCGCCGACCGCGACCATGTGGCAGACCATCGACGGGAACTGACCCGAGCGCCTGAGCGGCTCGGCGATGGGCTGACCTTCCTTCACCGCCTCCTTCGAGGCCTCGACGACCTCGGCGATGACGTGGTTGCCGATCACCGAGCGCACGATGGTCATCGCGTTCAAGATGGGGACACCCGACGCGAGGAGCGTCGAGAGGGTCCGCGCGAAGCGAGCGATGCTCACCTTGCGGATCAGATCCCCGAACACGGGCACCTTCAAAAGGAATCCATCCCAGGTGGGCTTGCCCTTCTCGGACTTGCGCCAGCTGTTGAAGGCGACGAGCCCGCCGATGAAGAGGATCATCAGGAGCCACCACCAGCTCTGCATGAACTCGCTCGCGCCGATGAGGACCTTCGTGAGGAAGGGCAGGTCGGCGCCCATCCGCTTGAAGAGCTCCTGCACCTGCGGGATCACGAAGAGCATCATGAGCGCCACGATGCCGAACCCGAGGATGATCATGATGACCGGGTAGGTCAGCGCGCCGACGAGCTTCCCGCGGAGGCGCACCTGCTCCTCGGTGAACGCCGCGAGGCGCTCGAACACGACGTCGAGGCTGCCCGACTGCTCGCCGGCGCTCACCATGTTCACGTAGAGGTGCGAGAAGGTCTTCGGGTGCTTGGCGAGCGCCGCGCCGAGGGTCGACCCCTCGCTCACGGAGCGCTTCACCTCGCTCATGATCTTCTTGAAGAGGGGGTTGTCGAGCTGGTCCGAGATGGCGCCGATGGCGTCGACGAGCGGGATCCCGCTCTTGATGAGCGTCGCGAGCTGGCGCGTGACCTCGGCCACCTCGAGGAGCTTCACGCGCTGGAAGACCTGCCCGAGCTTCACCTCGCGCGAGCCGGCCTTCTGCTGGCCCGCGCGGCGCGTCTCGGCGCCGCCGCGCGTCTCGACGTACTCCGTCAGGAACACGTTGTCGCGGCGCAGGCGCTCCTTCAGGCTCCGCGGGCTGTCGGCGTCGAGGACCCCGGCGGTCTGCTTTCCTTTGGCGTTGAGGCCCTTGTATTCGTAGATCGGCATGGCCCCTCGTTCAGCGGTCCTCTGCCGTGACGCGCATCACCTCGTCGATGGAGGTCTCGCCCATCAGCACCTTGAGCGCGCCGTCGTCGCGGAGGGTGCGCATCCCCGAGCGGATCGCGGCCTTCTTGAGGTCGGCGGCGGACGCGCTCTGCATGACGAGGCTCCGGACGTCGTCGCCGACGAGGAGGAGCTCGTGGATGCCGACGCGGCCCTTGTAGCCGGTCTCGAAGCACTCCGAGCAGCCCTTCGCGCGGTAGAAGCGCCCATCGCGCCGCCGCTGCTCCGGGTTCTGGAGCCCGAGCTTCACGAGCTCGTCGACGAGCGGCACGTGCGGCTCCTTGCACGACTGGCAGAGGCGGCGCACGAGGCGCTGCCCCATGACGGCGATGACCGACGACGCCGACAGGAAGGGCTCGACGCCCATGTCGGTGAGGCGCGTGAAGGCGCTCGGGGCGTCGTTCGTGTGGAGCGTCGCGAAGACGAGGTGGCCGGTGAGCGAGGCCTGGACGGCGTTCTCGGCGGTCTCGAGGTCGCGGATCTCGCCGATGAGCACGACGTCCGGGTCCTGACGCAGGATGGCGCGGAGCCCGCGGGCGAAGGTGAACTCGATCTTCCGGTTCACCTGCATCTGCCCGATGCCGGGGATCTGGTACTCGACCGGGTCCTCGATCGTGAGGATGTTGCGGTCCGGCGTGTTGATGCGCTGGAGCGCGGCGTAGAGCGTCGTCGTCTTGCCGGAGCCCGTGGGGCCCGTGACGAGCACGATCCCGTGCGGGCGCAGGATGAGCTCGCTTATCATCTTCAGGTTCTCGGGCAGGAACCCCAGCTGCTCGAGGTCGAGGATGACGGTCTGCTTGTCGAGGATACGGAGGACGATGCGCTCGCCGTGCGAGGTCGGCACGGTCGACAGACGGAGGTCCACGTCGCGCCCGGCGATCTTGATGCGGATGCGGCCGTCCTGCGGGAGGCGCTTCTCCGCGATGTTCAGGTTCCCCATGATCTTGATGCGGCTCGCGATGGACGCCTGGAACCGCTTCGGGGCCCGCACGATCTCCTTCAGCACGCCGTCCTTCCGGAAGCGGATGACGATGTCGCGCTCGTAGGGCTCGATGTGGATGTCGCTCGCGCGCTCCTTGATGGCCTGCGAGAGCACCGAGTTCACGAGGCGGATGATCGGCGCCTCGTCGTCCTCGTCGAGGATGTCCTTCTCGGTGAGGAGCTCCTCGTTGACGTCGCCGATCTCGGTCGAGCCGAGGTCGTCGACGACCTGGTCGGCGGCGGCCCGGCGGTCGAAGACCTTGTGGATCGCCGCCATCAGGATGTCCTTCGGCGCGACCACCACGTCGATGTCGCGCCCGAAGAGGGTCCTGATGTCGTCGATGCCGTAGGTGTTCAGCGGGTCGGCGACCGCAACCACCACGTGGTGATCGTCGGCCGAGAGCGGGAGCATCACGTTCCCGCGGGCGTAGGCGAGGTTCAGGTC
Organism: Deltaproteobacteria bacterium; assembly: GCA_020632715.1. Lineage (GTDB taxonomy): Bacteria > Myxococcota_A > UBA9042 > PHBI01 > PHBI01 > JACKFA01. Next base: position 822,179 of record JACKFA010000001.1, on the reverse strand, counting down.
GGCGACGAGCTTCGGGTCGACCTGGTCGGAGTCGATGGTCGCGCGCAGCTCGAGGCCGAACTGCTCCGACAGCGCTTGCGCTATCTGGCGGTCGTTGACCGCCTCCATCGACAGGAGGATCTCGCCGAGGCGCCCGCCGCGGTCGGCCTGCACCTCGAGGGCGCTCGCGATCGTCTGCGGCGAGACGGCGCCCATGTCGACGAGGATCTCGCCGATCATGCGCCTCTCGAAGAGGCTCCCGGCCCCAGCGGTCGCCGTCGCCATCAGCGGTCCTCCCCGTCCTTCTTGAAGGCGTCGCGCGGGTCGTACTCGATGTCGTGCGACTCGGGCGGGCCGACGCGGTCGACGTCCGAGCCCTCGAAGATCGCGCGCTCACGCAGCTCGCGCTCGTCGCGCGCCTTGGTCAGCGTCATGTGGATGTCGTGCAGGAGCCCGCTCTTCTTCCGGTAGTCGAGCTCGCCCTCGTAGTCCTTCACGCGCTCGGCCATCGTCTTCGCGAGGTCCTGGTACTCCTCGCGGCGCTGCTCGTAGATGCGCTTGAGATCGCTCGGGTCGGCGATGACGTGCGGGATGATGATCATGAGGAGGTTCGACTTCTCCTTCTGCGTGCCGGTGCGGCGGAAGAGGAGGCCGAGGAGCGGGATGTCGCCGAGGAACGGGATCTTCGAGACCGACTCCGTCTCCTTGTCGCGGATGAGGCCGCCGATGACGACCGGCTGCCCGTCGCGCACGACCACCACGTTCGTGACCTTCCGCTTCGACGTGATGGGCGCGCCGCCGTCGGACGCCGAGCCGCCGACGAAGCCCTCGATGTCGTCGAGCTGCTGGTCGATCTCGAGCCGCACGAAGCCGCTCGCGTTGACCTGGGGCTTGATCTTGAGCGTGAGGTCGACGTCGACGTACTGGAAGCTCCGCCCGAGGCCGCCGAGGCCCGAGAGCGCGCTCGAGAGGCCGCCGAGCGCGGACGTGCCGGTCGAGCCCGTGAGGCCCGAGAGCGACGACAGGCTCCCGAGGCTCCCGAGGCCGCCGGTCGAGGTCGTGACGTAGGGCTGGCGCTTGCCGACCTGGATCTCCGCGTCCTCGTTCTCGAGCGTGAGGATGTGCGGCGTCGACAGGACGTTGACGTTCGACGTCGTCTGCAGCGCGCGCAGCGTGAAGCCGAAGGCCGCGATGGAGAACGTGCTCCCGCCTTGGTCGCTGCCGGCGTTGACGTCGAGGAGCGGGCCCTGGAGGCCGATGGCGCCGCCGCCCGCCTGGAGCGTCGAGAGCGCGCCCTGCACGTCGAGGCCGAGGCCGCCCGAGCCGAAGAGGAGCGGGAGCTCCTCGCCGTCGACGTTGAAGGTGGTCCCGCCGGAGCCGCTGATGTTGATGCTGCGGTCCTTGCTCGACGAGATCTCCATGATGATCGCCTCGACGTAGACCTGCTTCCGGCGCACGTCGAGCTCGGCGATGATCTTCTTCAGCTGGAGATAGTCCTTGAGCGACGACTCGATGATGAGCGAGTTCGTGGCCTTGTAGGGCGAGATCTTCACGTCGCCCTCGAAGAGGCCGACCGCCCCCGTCCCGCCGGGCGCAGCCGGCGCGGCGCCCGGAGCGGCCGCCGTCCGCGACGTCCGGCGGCTCGAGGTCGGCGTGGACCCCGTCGTGAGCGACTGGAGCGTGGAGGCGACCTCCTCGGCGTCCGCGTTCTCGAGGGCGTGCACGTGGTAGCTGCCCTCACCGGGGATCGGCACGTCGAGCTTCCGGATGAGCCGGTCGAGCTGCAGATAGGCCGTGCGGGTCGCCACGAAGATGACGCTGTTGGTGCGCTCGTCGGGGATCATCTTCTCGACCGAGATCCGCGCGAGGTCGGCGCCGGTCGACGTGCTCGGGGTCGCGACGGGGGCCGTCGCCGCCTGGGCCGCCGCCCGCTTCGCGCGCCGGGCCGCCGCGGGAGACGCCGCCGCCGCGCCACCGCCGCCGCCGCTCGAGCCACTGTCCCCCATGATCTGCTGGAGGAGCGTCACGATCTCGGCGGCCGAGGTGTTGATGATGGGACGGATCCAGATGCGCGACTTCCCGATCGGGACATCGATCTCCTTGATGAGCTTCAGGAGCCGCCGGATGTTCGAGCCGGTGTCGGTGATGATGAGCGTGTTCGTCGGCGCGTAGTGCGTGATGTCGGCGCTCTTCGTCTTGAACTTGTCGAGGACGGGCAGGATCTCCTCGGCCGGCACGTGGTCGAGCTGGATGAGGCGCGTCACGATCTGGTCGGTGTTCGGCCCCGAGGAGCGCGGCCCGTAGATGGGCCCGCCCGAGGTCTTGCTCTCGCCGCTCGGCACGATCTCGAGGAAGTTCCCGTTCGGCACCACGGTGAGCCCGTTCGCCTCGAGCGCCGACAGGTACGCCTTGTAGGCCTCGTACGCCGTCACCGGCTTCGGTGACAGAATGCTGACGGTCGCCGCGCGATTGACGCCTCCGGTCAGGATGAAGTTCTGCTCGGTCACGCACGAGATGAACTTCGTCAGGTCACCGAGGCTCACCTCGTTGAAGTCGAGGCGGATCCGCGCGTTGAGCGGGATCTTCTTGCACTTGATCCCCTGCTCGAAGTTCGTCTTCCACTCGATGACGTCCTCGACCTTGGTCGAGTCGTCCGGCGTCGCGCCCGGCGTCGCCGCGTCGCCGCCCGGCGCTCCCGGATCGAACGTCTTCGTGTCGCCGCCGTCGCCGGTGTCGATGACGCCCGGCTGGCCGCCCTCCGTGCGCACGACGCCGTCCGGCGTGGTCGCGACGGGCAGCGCGTCGCCGCGCCGGAGCGCGGGCGTCCGCGGATCCTTCGCCCCCGGCTTGATGACCGGCGGCACCGAGGGCCGCGGCACGGGCGTCCCGTCCGGCGGCGCCGGCTGCGCCCACGCGGCCCCGACCCCGGTCGAGAGCACCGCGAGCGCCACCGCGCCCGCGAGCGCGCCGCGCCCGAAGAGGCTCGTCCGTCGACCTTCCCGACCTTGATGCACCGCCGCCGAAGCGAGCCCGAGTGCCGAAGTGCTGTCCGTCATGCGTGTCGTCTCAGTGGATCTGGTAGGAGAGGGTCTTGGCCTGGCCGCGGCGCTCGATGTCGACCTTGATGTCGGCCGAGTTCTTGAGCTGCTCGAAGAGCTCGAGGGCCTTGTTCGGGCTGTCGATGGCGGTGCCGTTGACAGAGGTGATCACGTCGCCGCTGCGGATCCCGAGCGCCCGGTAGAGGCTGCCGGGGCGCACGCCCACGAGCTTGAACCCCTGGTACTGCTGGTCCTTGTAGTGCGGCACGACGCGCGCCTCGGACTGCAGCTTCGCGAGGTCCTTGAGCTCGCCGTCGAGCATCGAGCGGCTGATCTGGTAGTCGTAGGCGCCGGTCTTCTGGATCCCCTCGCGGATCGAGGTCGCGCGGTCCCCCGGGTTCGCGTCGGAGACGGCCGGCGGCGGGCGGACGAGGCCGCCGGTCGGCGGGTTCACGATCGGGTGCTTGAGATCCGGGCGGCCTGGCATCCCGGGCTGCGAGCCGGCGTTCTTGTCGTCCCAGAGGCGCACGACCGTCCGCCGGTCGCCCTCGATGAACACGACGTAGCGCTGGCCGATGGCGTCGATCTTCGCCTTGCCGTCGAGGAACGACGAGCCGATCCAGCCGATCTTGTTCTCGCCCTGGATCTGGAAGGTCGCGACGGAGTTGTCGGCGTCGGCGGCGACGAGCGTCCCGACGAGGTCGATCGGGAGCTGGCTGTCCTCGATCTCGCCGTCCTTCGGCGGCGTCTCCTCGACCTTCGGCTCCTCGACGGGCTCCTCGACCTCCGCGACGAGCGGCTGCGGCGGGTCGAGGTTGAAGACGCGGCGCTGCGAGAGCACCCGCGTCGCGTTCTCACCGGAGGCGACGCGGCCCCAGGCGGGCTCGGTCGGGGTCTTCGCGGCGTCGGCGGCGTCGACGGCGGGCGGGCTCGGCGCCAGGAAGAGCTTGCTCCCGACCCAGTCGTTGACGAAGCCCGCCGTGAGCAGCGCGAGGAGGGCGATCCCCACGAGCTTCACGGCCCAGAAGTACTTTCGGATGAGCTGGTTCATCGACGCACGACCTCCGCGGACCTCATCGGCGCGCGTTCCAGTGCAAGCGGAGTGCCACCGCCGACGAGTCGCCCGAGCACGCAGATCTTGCCGATCCGGACGCGCGGGCGGACCATGGCCCTCCCTTCGACCGGACCGCGCGCGGACCGGCCTCCGGAGCGCGCGAGCGCTCCATCGCCGAGGATACGCCCGCGCGGCCGCGCGGTCGATCGCGGCGTCGCGCGGGACGGGAGCCGGGACGCGTTCTCATGCATGTCGCACGCTCCGCGTGCCCCGACGCCGCCAAATTGGCAAGTCCCTTCCGCGCCCCTCGACCCGGATTGTCAAAATGTCATCGAGCCCGCGCAAGTCGCTCCTCATCGTCGCCACGGCCGCCATCGCCCTCGGGGTCGGCGGTTGCCGCGGGGGAGGTTCGCCCGCCTCGGACGGTCTGTCGAGCGGTGTTTCGCCGTCGCCGGGGGCCGCCGCTGGAGGCGGGGAGGGCGCCGTCGACGCCTCGCCCCCGAAGACGCCGGAGACCCCGCCCCCACCGACGTCTCCGCCCACCGACACGAGCGCCGGCGCCGCGCCGACCGAGAGCCCTGCCACGCCGAGCCGGCCGCGCGTGCCCCTCGTCCGCCGTCACGGCGCCGTCGACGGGCCGCTCGACTACACCGTCGTGGAGCCGGCCGACGGCGACGACGCGCTGCCCTTGATCGTCGCGCTCCACGGGCGCGGCGACAACGCCGCCGGCTTCGCGCGCCTCTGCGAGGAGCTCGATCTCCGCGCCCGCTTCATCGTCATCGACGCGCCGCTCGCCACGGGCGGCGGCGGCCACGCCTGGTACGAGCACGGGTCGCCGACCCTCGAGGCCGACCTCCACGCCCAGGTCGCGACCGTCGTGAAGCTCGTCGACCTCGTCGCCGCGCGCTACCCGAAGGCCCCGCGCCCGGCGGTCTTCGGCTTCAGCCAGGGCGCGGTCGTCACGCTCCAGGCGCTCGTCGACGCGCCCGGCCGCTTCGCCGCGGCCGCCGCGCTCTCGGGCCGCCTCGTCGCGCCGCCCCCGCCCGACGCGGCGCCGCTCCCGGAGGATCAGCGCGCGACCGCGATCCTCGTGACAGGAGGCGCGAAGGATCACGTGATCCCCGCCATCGCGTCATGGTCGGCCGCCGACGCGCTCGCGCGCCTCGGCTACACCCCGAAGCGCCTCGCCTTCGCGGGCACCCACAGCGTCCCGCCCGAGGTGCGCGACGCGGTGCGGGCGCTCCTGCGCCAGACCTACCCGGGCCTCTGACCCCGCACACGGCCCCCGGAAAGCAAGAGGCGCCCCTCGGGAGACCCGAGGAGCGCCGTGGGTTCGAGGCCCCCGGCCGGCGGCTCGCGCCGACCGGGGCGGGCTCAGCTCACTCGCAGGTGCCGTTCACGCAGTTCGCGCCGCCGCAGTCGGCCTGGTCGAAGCACGTGACGACCTGCTCGCAGTAGCCGAAGGTGCAGGTCTCGGACGCGCCGCAGGGGGCCGAGGCGCCGCAGTGGTCGAGGCACTTGCCGTCGACGCAGCCCTGGTTCGCCGCGCAGGACGCGGGGCCGCTGCACTGGATGACGGGCGTCGTGTCGGCGACGCAGAGCCCGTCGGTGCACTTCGTGTGCGACGGGCACTCGAAGGTCTCCGAGCACGTGTGGTAGCAGGTGCCCTCGGCGCAGAGGTGGCTCGCGCCGCACTCGCCGTTGAAGGTGCAGGTGTTCTCGGGCTGCTCGAGCGGCAGGCACTGACCCGCCTCGCAGCGCTGACCCGGCGGGCAGCTCGCGTCGAGGGCGCACGGGAAGTAGCAGCCGCCGTTCTGGCAGACGCCGTCGGTGCCGCAGTCCTTGTTCTGCGTGCAGGTGTCGTCCGGGTGGTCGGGGAGGTCGACGTCGCCGCCGCTCGTGTCCACGGGGCCGGTGTCCTCGACGCCCCCGCCGGTGTCGCCGCCGCCGCCGCCCGTGTCGTCGGTCGCGGTGCCGCCGGTGTCGCCGCCGCCGCCGCTCGTGTCGGTCGAGCCGGTCGCGTCGCTGCCGCTCGCGTCGGTGTTGTTGTTCGGCCCGCCGCCCGGGCTCGTCACGCAGCGCCCGTCGAGCGTGCAGATCTCGCCGCGCTGGCAGTCGCTGTGCTGCGTACACTCGGCGTTGCTGCCGCCGGAGCCGGCCATGTGACAGCGGTTGTCCGAGCCGCAGACGGTGTCGATGGGGCACTGGTCGGTGACGTCGCAGCGGTACTCGCCGCAGACGCCGTCGGTGCAGTGCCAGCACCCGGACTCGTCACAGACCATGTCTTCGTAGTCTCCGTCGGAGTTGAAGTTGTAGTCCGACGAGCAGCCCAGCGGGGCGAGCAGGACGAGCGAGGAGATGAGGGTTCCGAGGCGCCACATGATCGGATGTTCCTCCGCGAGAGAACTGGGGGCGACAGGCACTCGACGAGGCGTGGTCACGAGGGATTCACTTCCGAATCACTTTTTTTTCACGAACCCGGGCCCGACATTCTGTCATGAATGGCTGACAAGATGTCACACCCCGTCGCAGAGGCCCGTCCCAAGCCATGAACATCCCGCCGCAGACGCTCCTCATCGTCGACGACGACCGCGCGAACCTCGAGTCCCTCGAGCGGATCTTCGTGCGCGAGAAGGTCGAGGTCGTGACCGCGAGCGACGGCAAGGAGGCCCTCGATCTCCTGCGCCGCCGCCGCGTCAGCGTCATCCTCACCGACCTGATGATGCCGGGGATCTCCGGTCTCGACCTCCTCCGCGCCTCGAAGACCCTCTCGCCCGAGACGGAGGTCATCATGATGACCGCGTTCGGCACGGTCGAGACGGCGGTCGAGGCCATGAAGGAGGGCGCCTGGGACTTCGTCACGAAGCCCTTCAAGCGCATCCAGATCGTCAAAGCCGTGCTCCGCGCCCTCGACCAGCAGTCGCTCGTCCTCGAGAACCAGGCGCTCAAGGCCGAGCTCCAGGACTCGCGCCGCGACCGCTCCATCATCGGCAACTCCCTCGTGATGCGGCAGACCCTCGACATGGTTCGCCAGGTCGCGCCCTCGAACGCGACCGTCCTCCTCATGGGGGAGTCGGGCACCGGCAAGGAGCTCTTCGCGCGCGCCGTCCACAACGCCTCGAACCGCGCGCAGCGCCCGTTCATCGCCATCAACTGCGCGGCGCTCCCCGAGTCGCTCCTCGAGGCCGAGCTCTTCGGCCACGAGAAGGGCTCCTTCACCGGCGCCACGGCGCGCCGCCAGGGCCGTTTCGAGCTCGCCGACCGCGGCACGCTCTTCCTCGACGAGGTCGGCGAGACGTCGCCCGCCGTGCAGGTGAAGCTCCTCCGCGTCCTCCAGGAGGGAGAGTTCGAGCGCGTCGGCGGCACCCAGACCCTGCGCGTCGACGCGCGCATCGTCGCCGCGACCAACAAGGACCTGAAGGCCGAGGTCCAGGCCGGGCGCTTCCGCGAGGACCTCTTCTACCGCCTGAACGTCATCAGCCTCCGCCTCCCGGCGCTGCGCGAGCGCAAGGACGACGTCCCGCTCCTCGTCCACTACTTCCTCGCGCGCTACGCCGAGAAGAACGGCAAGCGCATCACCGGCGTCGCCCGCGACGCCCTCGACGCCATGATGGGCTGGAGCTGGCCCGGGAACGTCCGCGAGCTCGAGAACGCCATGGAGCGCGCGGTCGTCCTCTGCCGCGGCGACACCATCACGGTCGAGGATCTCCCGCCGCACCTCCGCGAGGGGGAGCCCGAGCGGCGCGCCATCACGGTCCACATCGGCACGCCTCTCGAGGAGATCGAGCGCACCGTCATCCGCGAGACCCTGAACGCCACCCGCGGCGACAAGCGCCTCGCGGCGCAGCTCCTCGGCATCGCCACGCGCACGATCTACCGGAAGATCTGACTGCGGGGCTCGAGGCCACGCCGCGCGCGGCGCGTCCGATCCCGCGACCTCACGGGAAGGTTGTCGCCCTCCCGGCCCTTCGCTATCGTTCGCCAACCGCCACCCCGGACACACACACCGCCATGCGTCTCCCGAGCCTCCTCATCGCCCTCTTCGTCGCGCTCACCGCCGCGACCGCGCCGGCGTGCGAGTCCATCACCGGGCCGTCCGAGCTCCAGCGCAAGATCGCCCACGAGCAGGAGGTCATCGCGGCCTACTCGGCCGAGGTCGCGAAGGTCGACGCGCTGCAGCGGCGCTTCGTCGAGGCGTGGAAGGCCGCCAACGAGCTGAAGGAGCTGAAGGCGTACCGCGACGCCCTCGAGGGGCAGGTCCTGCCCGCGCTCGACGCCTACGTGAAGGCCGCCGAGGCCATGCCGACGGGCTCCCCCGAGCTCGCCGAGATCCACAAGGGCCTCGTCGACGCCTACCGCGGCGCGCGCGAGTCGTTCCAGGGCTTCACCTCCGAGCTCAGCGAGGCCAACGTCGAGAGCGGCTACAAGGCCCTCCTCGAGAAGATGGACGCGGTCAAGAAGGCCGAGGCCGCCTACCTCGAGAAGCTGAAGCTCTACTACGCGAAGAACCAGGTCGATCTGGTCCCGGCGCCGGAGTCCACGCCTGCACGCCCATAGCGAGCCGAGCGGCGAGCCGGGCGAGACCCCGGGCGATGAGCTGCGGGCGCGCGCGTCGACGACGCGGATCCCGCTCGAGCTCCTGCGCTCCATGCGGCCGCACCAGTGGGTGAAGAACCTCTTCGTCCTCGCCCCCCTCGTCTTCTCCGAGCGCGCCCTCCTCACCGAGGACTTCCTCCGCGCGGCCTTCGCGTTCCTGTGCTTCTCGGCGCTGTCGGGCTGCGTCTACATCCTCAACGATCTCCTCGACGTCGAGGGCGACCGCCTCCACCCGACGAAGCGGGAGCGCCCCATCGCCTCGGGGCGCCTGCCGATCGCCGTCGCGCGCGTCGCGCTCTCCGCGATCCTCATCGGCACGGTGGTGCTCTCGTTCATCGTCTCGACCGACTTCGCGTCGGTCGGGCTCGCGTACTTCGTGCTGAACGTCGGCTACTCCTTCGCGTTCAAGCACATCCCCTTCCTCGACGTCATCAGCATCGCGAGCGGCTTCCTGCTCCGCGTGCTCGGCGGCGCCTTCGCGATCCGCGTGCCCATCACCCCGTGGATCCTCGGCTGCACCTTCCTCCTCGCGCTCTTCCTCGGCCTCGGCAAGCGCAAGCACGAGATCCTCCAGGCCGGCGCTCGCGCCGGGAAGCAGCGGCGCGTCCTCGACCGCTACCGCCTCGAGCACGTGCGCCTCGGGATGCTCGTCTTCGGCGCGGCGACCCTCGCCTGCTACGCGCTCTACACGCTCCTGTCCGAGCACGCGGGCCGCCTCTTCCACCCGAAGGACCTCGTCTGGACGCTCCCCTGCGTCGCGGTCGGGCTCTTCCGGTTCAACCAGCTCACCGGCCGCGCCGACGAGGGGCGGAGCCCGACGGACCTCATGCTCACGGACGCGCCGTTCCTCCTGAACCTCGCGGTCTACGCGGGCGTCGTCGTCGTCGTGATCTACGTGGTATAGGACGGGCCGATGCGCTCTCACGCCGCCGCCGCCGCGCTCCTCGCCACGCTCCTCCTGATGACGGGCTGCGCGTCCACGCCGGCCGCGGAGGAGGCGTCCGGGCCGCCGGTCATGGGCTATCTCGAGCGCGTGAAGGCGCGCGTCGCCGCCGCGCAGGCGTCGCCGACGCACCGGATCCGCTTCAACCCGGTCGTGTGCGACTGCCCGCCCTACGAGGTCGAGCTCGAGGGGGTCTGGCAGCGGGTGGCCTTCACGAACGGCGATCCGCAGGATCCGGCGGTGCTCCTCCTCGAGGCGGCCGCGCAGGAGTCGCAGCGGCGGGGCACCCACGCGGTCTGGACCGTCGCGGGCTCGCTCGAGGACGCGACGATGACGTGCGCGCGCGGCGCCATCGTCGTCGGCTTCACGATCGACGTGTTCGAGCCCGAGCCGGAGACGCTGCCGCCCGCGGAGCCCGACGAGCCCGCGACGACCGAGCCCTGAGCCGGCGCAGGGCGCGCGCGGCGCTGCGTCAGCGCTCGCCGACGACGTGGGTCGCGGCCTCGACCTCCCCCTTCGAGGGGACGAGGTCACCGGCGACGCGCGCGACGAAGGCGTAGCCGATGAAGAGGCGCATCACCATCATCAGCGGGCCGATGACGGTCGAGTAGGCGACGATGACGGCCTTCCCGTCGCCGACGGTCGGGGCGACGTGCACCGCGAAGAGCGCGACCATCACGCCCTGCACGGCGCCGAGCCCGGAGATGGTCGCGGGGATCACCTGCACGAACGCGATGAGCGGCGCGTAGACGAGGAGCGCGTCGAGGGGGATCTCCACGCCGAACGCCGGCAGCAGCAGCCAGTGCATCACGACGTAGACCATGATGAAGGCGGCCCGCATCAGCACGAACGCCGGGTACTCGGCGACCCGCGCGCGGCGGAAGGTGTCGAAAACGCGCCACTTCCGCATGAAGCCGAGGAGCACGAAGTCGAAGCCCGCGTTCCAGTAGATCAGCGTGCCCGCGACGATGGCCCAGATGGCGAGGATGATCCACGGGAGCCGCGCCGCGAAGGGGGTCGCGGCGATCGCGTCGCTCCCGACGACGTAGCCGAGGGTCAGGAGGAAGACGAGCGCGACGATGTCGATGAAGAAGAACCAGACGAGGCTCGAGAAGGTCTCGAGGAAGGGGGCGCCGCGCTTCTTGTGGAGGATCCACGCCATCGCGCCGGCCGCGAGGCTGTAGTTGATGGCGTTGAAGAAGTAGCTGACGCCCTTGATGCGGAAGACCTCGCCCTGCGACACGGGCGCGACGTAGCGCCTGAAGAGCGCGACGAGCGTCAGCGAGTCGAAGACGTAGGCCGCGAGCGTGACGACCGCCATGCCGGCGACGAGGCGCCCCCAGTCGGCCGACTCGAGCGCGGCGCCGACGGCCGCGAGATCGGTCGTGAGGAAGAGGAAGGCGACGATGCACAGCGAGAGCAGCCAGGGGATGGCGCGCTTCACGCGCCGCCCGGTGAGGAGGCCACGCAGGCCGCGGGGGTGCGGCTTCGCCGCGTGGGAAGGCACGGGGGCGTGGCCGGCGACCTCGGGTGCGTCACGCGTCACGGAGTCGTTGCGGGCGTCGTCCCCGTCGCTCGAAGCCATCTCTTGCGGCAACGCTGGGTTTCTCTCGGGCCGATAGACGCTTGTCCGGCGGGTCGCCGGGCGCGTATGGTCCGCCCCCGTGAAGGACAGGTCAAGATGAACCGCGACCGGGCCGCCAGGAACGGGGCAGCGCGGAGGACGGCGCGCGCGATCGCCGCGACCGCCCTCGTGCGCGTCGAGGCCGAGGCGGCGTCGCGCTCGCCGGAGGTGCTCTCCGACGCGCTCGTCGACGCGGCGCGCCGCCACGCGCTCGATCCGCGCGAGCGCGGCCTCGCCACCGAGCTCTTCTACGGGGTGCTCCGCTTCCGGCAGCGCCTCGACCGCGTCCTCGCGCCGCGCGTCCGGCAGCGCCTCGACGCGCTCGAGCCCGTGGCGCTCGCGCTCCTGCGCATCGGCGCCTACCAGATCCTCCTCCTCGACCGGATCCCGCCGCCCATCGCCGTGAGCGCCACGCAGGACGCGGCGCGTGAGCTCGGGGCGGGCCGGCTCACCGGGCTCCTGAACGGCGTCCTGCGCCGCGTCGCCGAGGACGGCGAGGGCCTCCCGGACGGTGACGACGACGCCGCGGTCGGCGCGCGCGCCGCGCTCCCCGCGTGGATCATCGGCGAGCTCCGGCGCGCGTACGGCGCGGCCACGCCCGCCGAGGCGATGGCGCTCCGCGAGCGCGCGACCACGACGGTGCGCCCCGCGCGCGCCTTCGGCGGCCCCGACGCGGTCGCGAAGGCGCTCGCCGAGGAGGGCTTCGACGCGACGCCCGGCGCCTGGGGCACGCTCGTCGTGACCGGACCGGGCGATCCCTTCGCCACGCGCGCGTTCGCCGAGGGGGCGTTCGTCCCGCAGGACCCGGCGAGCGCGGCGGTCGTGGCCTCGATGGGCGACGTGAGCGGTCTCCGCGTGCTCGACCTGTGCGCCGGTCGCGGCGTCAAGGCGACGGACCTCGCGGAGCGCGGCGCGGCCGTCACGGCGGTCGACGTGAGCCCCGCGAAGCTCGGCGAGCTCGAGCGGCTCGCCGCGCGCCTCGGCGTCCTGGACCGCGTGACCACGCTGCCGGCTGACGGCACGGCGGTGGAGCCGCCTGGGGCGCCCTTCGAGCGCGTGCTGGTCGACGCGCCCTGCACGGGCCTCGGGACGCTGCGGCGCCACCCGGAGATCGCCTGGCGGCGTCGCCCGCAGGACCTGACCGCCCTCACGGCGCTGCAGGCGCGCCTCGTCGCGCACGCGGCGACGCTCGTGGCGCCCGGGGGCGAGCTGGTCTACGCCGTCTGCTCGTTCGCGCGGGCGGAGGGGGACGTCGAGCCGCCGGCGGGCTTCGTCGCCGTCGACGGGCTCGTCATCCCGCCGAGCGCCGGGATGGACGCCTTCCAGGTGCGCCGCTTCCGGCGGCAGGTGGCCGGGGCATGAGGTGGCTCGTCCCGGCGCTCGTCCTCGCGCTCGCCGCCTGCACGTCGAGCCCGACGCCGCACCCGTCGTCGGTGGGGGACACCGTCGGGGGCGGCGGCCTCGCCGACTCGGCCGCCCCGTCACCCCCCGAGGACGACCTCGACCGCGACAACGACGGCACGCCGGACTGCGAGCAGCTCGGCGGCACCTTCGCCGACGGGGAGTGCGTCGGGAAGAACGGGGAGGCCATCGATCCGGGCGCGGTCGTCGACGCGGACGCCGTCGGATCGGCGGACACGGGTGACGATGCCGACGTCGTCGGTGGCGACGCGACCCCCGCCGACGCCGCCGAGGACGCGGTCGACAGCGGGCGCTGAGGGCGATCGCGCCGCGCTCGACGCGACCTCCGGTTACCGCCTCCGGGAGGGCCCTGAATTATGCTGGGTCGGACCCGTCTTGTGAGCCACGCCGCGCTGACGCGGCGCATGTCACGAGATTTGGAGGTGGCTTCTGATGATTCGACGCCGTACGCACGTCCTCGGGCTCGCCCTGGCGCTCCTCGGCCTCGCGTTCGCGACGCCCGCGCTCGCGAGCGACGATCCCACCGGCTCCCAGGCCTTCAAGTACGAGCTCCGCGCGCTCGGCGCCAAGGCGGGCGAGGCGGTCCTCCTCATCGGTGACCTGCAGGCGGTCGGGAAGGACCAGCTGCGCCCGATCCGCATCGACGCCCGCACGGAGGGCCTCGCGGCCAAGGTCATGGAGACGACGTCCGCGTCGACGACCTGGGTCGACAAGCTGTGGCTGCCGGTGCGTGCCCGCTGGGACATCGCCATCAACCGCGTGCAGCGCGTGTACAAGACGATCTTCGCCGGCAAGAAGGTGACCGGCACCGACGAGCGCGACGGGAAGCTCTTCGCGAACAACGACTTCACGATCCCCCAGCGCGGGAGCGACATCGTCAGCGTCTTCGGCTGGATCATGAACCAGGACATGACCCCCGGGACGCGCTACGTGATCCAGGTCTACGACGGCCGCAGGATCTACGACCTGCGCCTCGACGTGGGCGCGGCGACCGAGATCACCATCCCCATCGGGGTCCGGAAGGCCATCCCCATCAAGGGGCAGATCTCCCGCGGCGAGTACAAGCGCGACGTGACGATGTGGCTCTCGACCGGCGAGGACCGCGCGCCGCTCAAGCTCTCCTTCAGCTACGGGCTCCTCGGCAGCGTCGACGCCGTGCTCGTCTCGCAGCGGAAGGTCGGCAAGGGCGAGAAGGAGGGCTGACGTCGGTCGGTCCTCTTGGAACTCGCCGGGCTCGGACGGTAACCACGGAGACACGGAGGGGGCACGGAGGCGTGCTCCCTCCGCTCGGCTCCGTCTCCGAATCGTGACGGTAACCACGGAGACACGGAGACACGGAGGGGCACGGAGAAAGCCCACCGTGCTCCGTGCCACGCGCTCTGGTCTCGGCAGTTTGTAAGTCTCCGAAAGAAAATGGGGACAACCACGGAGGCACGGAGGCACGGAGGGATCGCGGAGGGGCTGCTCTCCGTGCTCCCTCCGTGTCTCCGTGTCTCCGTGGTTACCGTCCGATTCTCGGACGGGCTCGACGGGTCGGTTCAGAGCAGCGTCAGGAAGCGCGCCATGAGCTTCCTCGTCTCGCCGTCGGCGAACCGGACCCGCGCCTTCGCGCGCTCGCCCTGGCCCTCGATGTCGACGATGCGCCCCTGCCCGAACTGCGGGTGGAAGACCGCGCTCCCAGGCCCTGGGCCGTCGCTCGGGTCCTGGCTCTCGTCCGCGTAGTCCGGCACGTCGTAGACGTAGTCCATCGCGGGGTCGTCGTCGGCCGGGGCCACGCGGTTCCTCGCGTCCCAGCGCCCGCTCCCGAGCGGCGGCGGCGGCCTGTAGCTCGACGCCTCCGTCTCGACCGCCCCCTGCGGGAGCCCGTCGAGGAAGCGGCTCGCCGTCGCCGAGCTCGACTGCCCGAAGCGCCGCCGCGACAGCGCGTACGTCAGGTGGAGCCGCTGCCGCGCGCGCGTCATCGCCACGTACGCGAGGCGCCGCTCCTCCTCGACCCCGTCGTCGCTGTCGGAGCTGTTGAAGTGCGGGAAGAGCCCCTCCTCGAGCCCCGTCACGAAGACGACGTCGAACTCGAGCCCCTTCGCGGTGTGCGCCGTCATCATGACGCAGGCGTCGCCGTCGTCGTCGACCTGGTCGATGTCCGAGACGAGCGACACCTCGTCGAGGAACGCCCCGAGCGAGCGGTCCCCCTCCACGCGCTCCGTGAACTCCGCGATGGCGCCCACGAGCTCCTTCACGTTCTCGATGCGCGCCTGCGCCTCGACCGTCCCGTCCTTCTCGAGCAGCTCGATGTACTGCGTCCCCTCGAGCACCGCCTGGATCACCGCGAGCGCCGACCCGCTCGCCGCGACCTCCGCGAGCTCGTCCATGAGCTTCACGAACGGCTCGAGCTTGCCGCCGATGGACCCGCCGTCGCCCGCGATCTCCCGCACGCCGCGCCACAGGCTTATCCCCTGGTCGGCCGCGTACGCCGCGCACTTCTCGAGCGTGACCTTGCCGATCCCGCGCGCCGGCTTGTTGATGATCCGCTCGAGCGACACCGGATCGTCCGGGTTCGCGACGAGCTTCAGGTAGGCGACGAGGTCCTTGATCTCGGCGCGATCATAGAAGCGGAGCCCGCCGACCACCTTGTAGGGGATGCCCCGCGAGCGCAGCGCGTCTTCGAACGGCCGGCTCTGCGCGTTCGTGCGGTAGAAGATCGCCATCTCGCGGAGGGCGTGGTCCGCGCGCAGGAGGTCGACGCGGCGCGCCACGTACTCGGCCTCGTCGCGATCCGACTGCGCGGTGTAGAGCTTCACGGGCTCGCCGCGCGCCTGGTCGGTCCAGAGGCGCTTCCCGTGGCGCGTCCGGTTCTGCGCGATGACGTCGCCCGCGACGTCGAGGATGTTCTTCGAGCTCCGGTAGTTCTGCTCGAGCCGGATGACCGTCGCGCCCTCGAAGTCCTCGGCGAAGCCGAGGATGTTCTGCACGTCCGCCCCGCGCCAGCGGTAGATGCTCTGGTCGTCGTCGCCGACGACGCAGATCCGCCGGTCCGGGCCGAGCATCTGGTGGAGCAGCTGGTACTGCGCGCGGTTGGTGTCCTGGAACTCGTCCACCAGGATGTATCGGAAGCGAGACTGCCACTCGATGCGGATCGTCGGGTTCTCCGCGGCGATCCGCCACGGCAGGTAGATGAGATCGCTGAAGTCCACCGCGCCCGCCGCGCGCATCTCGCCCTCGTAGAGGCCGTAGAGGTCGGCGAAGACGCGCTCGAGGAAGTCGCCCGCGGGTAGCTCGGGGTGCCCCGGGCCGCGGCACTCGCGCTTCTGCTGCTCGACGTACGCGCCGAACGCCTTCGGCGAGTACGCCTTCGCGTCGAGGTTCGCCTTCTCGAAGCAGCGGTTGATCATGACCTGCTGGTCGCTCTGATCGTAGATCACGAAGCGCGGCTTCACGCCGACGAGCTCGCCGTGGCGGCGCAGGAGCCGCACGCCGATCGAGTGGAACGTGCCGAGCCAGAGGTCCTTCGCGCGGTCGCCGAGCAGGTGCGCGGCGCGCTCGCGCATCTCGGCGGCCGCCTTGTTCGTGAACGTGACCGCGAGGATCTCCCACGGCTCGTAGCCGCAGGAGAGCACGAGGTAGGCGATCTTCCGGGTGAGCGCCCGGGTCTTCCCGCTGCCCGCGCCCGCGAGCACGAGCACCGGCCCCTCGGTCGCGAGGACCGCGGCCTGCTGCGGCTCGTTCAGATCGGCGACGAGGTGCTTGCCGTCGACCGGGGCCGGGCGGAGGTCGAGCTGGAACTGGGACTGGGACATCGCGTCGACGGCCGCGGAGCGGGGCCACTTCTCGGGGGCGCCGCCGCTCCCCGCGGCGCCGCGGGGGACCATAGCAGCGCGAGCGCCCTTACTCTACTGTGACCGACTTCGCGAGGTTCCGCGGCTGGTCGACGTCCGTCCCCTTGAAGTCGGCCATGTGGTACGCGATGAGCTGCATCGGCACCGCCATCACGAGCGGCAGCACGTGCTCGGGCACGTCGGGCACCGTCAGGCAGAAGGTCGCGGCGTCGCCTGCGTCGGCGTCCCCCTCCGTCGCCACGACGCAGACGGGGCCGCTGCGCGCGCGCACCTCCGACAGGTTCGAGCGCACCTTCGCGTAGTGCCCGTCGCGCGGGTTCAGGATGATCGTCGGCGTCTTCTCGTCGATGAGCGCGATCGGCCCGTGCTTCATCTCGCCCGCCGCGTAGCCCTCGGCGTGGATGTAGCTGATCTCCTTCAGCTTCAGCGCCCCCTCGAGCGCCATCGGGAAGAGCGATCCGCGCCCGAGGAAGAGCATGCTCGTCCGGTCGTGCCAGGCGCGCGCGATCTCCTCGTACGGCGCCTCCCCGGCGAGCAAGAGCGTCTCGATGACGCTCGGCACGTGCAGGAGCGCGGCGAGCTCCGCCGCCATCGCGCCGTCGTCGAGCCGCCCGAGGAGCCGCCCGAAGTGCAGCGCGATCAGGTGCAGCGCCGCGACCTGCGTCGTGAACGCCTTCGTCGACGCGACGCCGATCTCCGGGCCCGCGTGCGTGTACACCGTCCCCTCGCACTCGCGCGGGATCGAGCTCCCGAGCACGTTGCAGATCGCGATGCAGCGCGCCCCCTTCGCCTTCGCGTCCCGCAGCGCCGCGAGCGTGTCGGCCGTCTCCCCGCTCTGGCTCACCGCGATGAAGAGCGTGCGCTCGTCCATCGGCGCCTTCCGGTAGCGCAGCTCGCTCGCGAGCTCCACGTGCGGCGAGAGCCCCGCGAGGTCCTCGAAGAGGTAGCGCCCCACGAGCCCGGCGTGCCAGCTCGTGCCGCACGCGACCACGTAGATCTGCCTGAACGACGCGAGGTCGTCGCGCGTGAGCGGCACCTCCGGCAGGTTCACCGCGTTGCGCTCGAGCGACACCCGCCCCCGCAGCGTGTCGCCGATGGCGCGCGGCTGCTCGTGGATCTCCTTCAGCATGAAGTGCTTGTAGCCGCCCTTCTCGGCCATCGCCGGCGACCACGTGACGTGCACCGGCGCGACCGGCAGGAGCTCACCGCTCGCCACGTCGCGGAGCTCCACCCCGCCGGGCGTGAGCGTCACGACCTGCCCGTCCTCGATGAACACCATGTCGCGCGTGTGCGAGAGCAGCGCCGCCGCGTCGCTCGCGAGGTAGTTCGCCCCCTCGCCGACGCCCAGCACGAGCGGGCTCGCCATGCGCGCGCCGACCAGCATCCCCGGCGTCTTCGCGTCGACCACGACCACCGCGTACGCGCCGTGGAGGCGGATCACCGCCTGCCGCACCGCCTCCGGGAGCGCGAGCCCGCGCACCGTGCGGTAGTGGTCGACGAGGTGCGCGAACACCTCCGTGTCCGTCTCGCTCGTGAACTCGTGCCCGTGCTCGCGCAGCTCGGCCTTGAGCTCGAGGTGGTTCTCGATGATGCCGTTGTGGATGACCGCGATGGAGCCCGAGCGGTGCGGGTGCGCGTTGCTCTCGGTCGGCGCCCCGTGCGTCGCCCAGCGCGTGTGACCGATGCCCGTCCGCCCGTCGACCGGCTCCTCGCGGAGCCGCTTCACGAGGTTCCCGAGCTTCCCCTCGGCCCGCCGCGTCACGAGCGCGCCGCCCTCGTCGATGACCGCGATGCCCGCCGAGTCGTAGCCGCGGTACTCGAGCTTCGAGAGCGCGCCGATCAGCGTGTCCGCGCACAGATCCGGCCCCACGTATCCGATGATGCCGCACATCAGCGCTTCCCCCCCGTCTTCGGTACCGGCGCGGTCTCCACCATGCGCCGCCGCTTCTCGTCCTCGCGCGGCTTCCGCCGCTTCTCGTAGTAGCCCTCGACCTCGCGCTGCGGGGCGCGCGACAGCGCCAGCGCCCCCGGCGACACGTCGCGCGTCACCGTCGTGCCGGCGCCGATCGTCGCGTGGTCGCCGACCGTGACCGGCGCCACGAGCTGCGTGTCGCTCCCGATGAACACCCCGTCGCCGACCACCGTGCGGTGCTTCGCGACGCCGTCGTAGTTGCAGGTGATGGTGCCGGCGCCGACGTTCACGTCCTCGCCGAGCTCGCAGTCGCCGAGGTAGCTCAGGTGGCTCGCCTTCGTCCCGCGCCCGAGCACGGCCTTCTTCGTCTCGACGAAGTTCCCGACCTTCGCCTTCGGGCCGAGGTCGGTCTCGGGGCGGAGGTGCGTGAACGGCCCGGCCGTCGCGCCCGCGCGCAGCACCGCCTCCGTCGCGACCACGTAGGGCAGGAGGTGCGCGCCGTCCTCGAGCACGCAGTCGGTCACGACGCAGCCCTGGTCGACGCGCGCGCCGCGCCCGACGCGCGTGTGGCCGAGGAGCTGCACGTTCGGCCCGATGATCGCGTCCTCGCCGACCTCGACGCCCGCCTCGACCCGCACGCTGCCGGGGTCGACGAGGGTCACCCCCGCGTCCATCAGCGCCCGCCGCCGCCGCGCGAGGAGCTCCTGCTCGAGCGCCGCGAGCTGCGCCCGCGTGTTGATGCCCGCCGCCTCGACCGGGTCCGCGAGGCGGAGCGTCGCGACCGCGCCGCCGCCGGCCGCCACGAGCGCGACCACGTCCGTGAGATAGATCTCGCCCTGCGCGTTGCGCGCGTCGACCCGCGCGAGCGCGTCGGCGAGCGCCGCGCGGTCGGCGAGGTAGATGCCGGCGTTCACCTCGCGGATCTGCCGCTCCGCCGGCGACGCGTCCGCCTGCTCGACGATGCGCTCGACGCGCCCGCCGCCGTCGCGCACGATGCGCCCGTAGCCCGTCGGGTCCGGCGCCTCGAATGTTGCAACGCACAACGGCGCATCAGCCTCGATCTTACGGGCAAATAGCGCGCGCAATGTTGCACTGCACAACGCCGGCGTGTCCCCGCAGACGATGGCGACCTGCTCGCAGTCGGTGGTCGCCGGCAGCGCCGCCTTCACGGCGTCGCCCGTGCCGCGCTGCGCCACCTGCAGCGCGAACGCGAGCGGCGCCTCCGGGTAGAGCTCGGTCAGCGCCGTCTCGACCTCCTCGGCGCCCGAGCCCACGACGACCACGGTCTTCTCGAACCCCGCGTCGAGGGCGGCGTCCACGACGGCGGCGACCATCGGCCGCCCGAGCACCGGGTGCAGCACCTTCGGCAGCGCCGAGCGCATCCGCGTGCCCTTGCCGGCGGCGAGGATGATGGCGGCGGTCTTTCCGGACATCGGGCCCCTCTCGTGCGCGCGTCGCGGACGACCGGCCGTCCGCGCGCCGCGCGCGTGCCTAACACGTAGCCGCGGCGGTCGATTCGTTCCAGAAATTCGTGAACGAAGGCCGCCCGCCGCTGTCCCCGAAAGCTGTGGCGCTCCGCCCGACGGCCCGTTACGCTCGCCGCGATGACGGACACGCCCCGAGATCCCTCGGGCGGGATGCCGGCCGCCTGGGCCGACGCCCTCGCCCACGCCCCCTTCGCCCACGCGCCCTCCGAGCGCACCGCCCTCCGCTTCGCCGTCGAGCGCGTCCTCGCCGCCGCCGACCCCGCGCACCTCGCCGCCGCCGACCCGGGCCTCGCCGTGCGCGTGCTGGCCGCCTCCGACGCCCTCGGCCGCTTCCTCGCGCGCCACCCCGACGCCCTCGCCGAGCTCGGCGCGCTCCGCCCCGTGCGCGACCGCGACGCCTGGCTCGCGGTCCTCGGGGCCTCGGTCGGCGACGCCCCCGACGAGCCCACCCTCGGCCGCCGCCTGCGCGTCGCGCAGAAGCGCGCCCTCCTCGGCGTCGTCGCGCGCGAGCTCGTCACGGGCGACCCGCTCGCGACGGGCGCCGACCTCGCCGCCTTCGCGGGCGCCGCCGTCGAGGTCGCCCTCGCGCACCACGCGCGCTGGCTCCGGCCCGAGCTCGGCACGCCGCTGCTCGACGACGGCACGCCCTGCACCGCGGTCGTCCTCGGTATGGGCCGCCTCGGCGGCGGCGAGCTCGATCTCCTCGGCGACATCGACCTCATCTTCGCCTACGCCTCCGACGCGGGCCGCACCGACGGCGCCGGCGGGCTCGGGCGCGAGGTCGACCTCCACACCTACTTCTCGCGCCTCTTCGCGCGCGTCGGGAGCACGCTCGCGACGCCGACCGACGAGGGCGTCGTCTTCCCGGTCGACCTCGACAAGCGCCCCGAGGGGCGCACGGGGCCGCTCACGAACAGCGCCGCCGGGCTCGAGCGCTACTACGAGAGCTTCGGGCACCCGTGGGAGCGGCTCGCGTGGATCAAGGCGCGCCCGGTCGCGGGCGACCTCGCGCTCGGCGAGCGCATCATCCGCTCGCTCGCGCCCTTCGTGTACCGGAAGAGCCTCGACTACGGCTTCGCCGACGAGGTCGCCGCCATGAAGGGGCGCCACCTCGCGCGCGGCGCGCGGCTCGTGCAGAAGGACGGCTTCCACGCGGCGCTCGGGCGCGGCGGGATCCGGGAGGTCGAGTTCGCCGCGTGGACGCTCCAGCTCGCGTGGGGCGGGAAGCTCCCCGATCTGCGCGCCACCGACACGAAGACCGCGCTGTCGCGCCTCGCCCTCGCCGGGCTCGTCGAGGCGAGCGAGGCGGACGCGCTCTTCTCGGCCTACCGCTTCCTCCGCCGCCTCGAGCACGTTCTGCAGCTCCAGGACGACCGCCCGACCCACGTCCTCCCGAGCGAGCCGGGCGCGCGCAAGCGCGTCGCCGAGATGCTCGGCTTCACGGCCGACGAGGGCGGCGTCTCGGCCTTCGAGCAGGCCCTCGCGCGCCACCGCCAGGAGGTCCGCGCCGCCTTCGACGGCATCGTCGGGCAGAGCGGGGAGCGAGCGGCCGACCACCAGCGCGAGGCCGCGTTCCTCCTCGTCGTCGACCCGGACGCCGCCTCGGAGGCCCGCCTCGACGCCCTCCGCGACCTCGGCTTCGCCGACGTCGCCGCCACCGTCCGGCGCTTCGACGCGCTCATGCGCCGCCCGGACAGCCCCTTCCACCCGCTCGCCCTCGCGCGCGGCGGCGGGCTCGCGCGACGCCTCGTCGACGCCGTCACGGCCACCCCCGACCCCGACGCCGCCCTCGGCCACACCGAGACGCTGCTGCGCGCCATCCGCCACCGCCGCGCCGCCCTCGACCAGCTCGACCAGGACCCGCGCCGCCTCCGGACGCTCGTCTCCCTCTTCGGCACGAGCCACCTCCTCTCGCGCCTCCTCGTGCGCTCCCCCGGGCTCCTCGACCGCCTCGTCTTCGACGGCTCCGAGGCCCCCGTGCACCCGCGCGCCGAGATGACGCGCCGCCTCGCCGCCGAGCCGCGCGTCGAGAGCGGCGGCCGTTCCTGGGAGGAGCTCCTCGGCGCGGCGCGCCGCTTCCACCAGGCGGAGACGCTGCGCGTCGGCTTCTTCGACCTCGCCGGCCTCCTCGACACGGCGGCGGTCGGGCGGCAGCTCTCGGACCTCGCCGACACCATCATCACCGCGGTCGCCGAGCGGGGAGCCGACGCCGCGGCCGGCGACGATCCGCTCGCCGTCGTCGCCCTCGGGCGCCTCGGCGCGCGCGAGCTCGGCTACGGCTCGCCGCTCGAGCTGCTCTTCGTCCACGGCGACGGCGCCGACCCGCACCGCGCCACGCGCCAGGCCCGCCGCCTCGTGACCGGGCTCTGCGTCGCGACCCCCGAGGGGACGCTCTACGAGCTCGACGCGCGCCTCCGCCCGAGCGGCGGCGCCGGCCCCCTTTGCGTGAACGCCGAGCGGCTCCTCGCGTGGCACCGCGGCGAGGCCGGGGTGGCCGAGCGGCTCGGCGTCCTGCGCGCGCGGGTCGTCGTGGGGGACGCCGCCGCGCACGCCCTCGTCGACACGCTCCGCGGCGAGGCCCTCGGCGCGTGGGCGGGCCGCGACGACGAAGCGCGCGAGGGCGTCCGCGCCCTCCGCGACCGGCTCCTCCAGGCCGTGGCGGGGGCGCCGGACCTCCGCTTCGGGCCCGGCGGGCTCATCGAGGTCGAGCTCCTCGTGGCGCTCCGCCAGCTCACGCTCGCGGGCGACGCGCTCGCGGCGGCGCGCGCGGGCCACGAGGCGGGCTCGCGCCACGTCGGCGAGGCGCTCGTCGGGCTCGGGGCCCTCGGCGCCCTCGACGCCGGCCAGGCCAAGGCCGTCGCGGCGGCCTATCGCTTCCTCCGCGAGCTCGACGACCGCCTCTTCATCGTGCAGGACCGGCCGAGCGCGGGGCTCTCGCTGATGCTCGCCGGGAGGCAGGTCGAGCACCCGCGGCGCGCGGCGGAGCTCCACCGCCTCGCGCTCCGCATGGGCTACGGCGACACGCCCGGGCGCTCCGCGGCCGACGATCTGCTCGCCGATCTCGAGCGGCACCGCGAGACCGTCGGCGCGGCCTACGCCGCCGTGGTGGTGGCAGGCGCGGGCGGGCTCGAGCGATGAGCCCGCGGGGCGCCGGGTACGCGGCGCTCGACGAGAAGCTCGCGGCGTTCGACGCCCGCGTGCGCGCGCGCTACCCGGCTTCGCTGCAGTGCAGCAAAGGCTGCGCGATGTGCTGCCATCAGCATCTGAGCGTCGTCGGCGCCGAGTTTTTGTGCATTGCACAAGCCGTGCGCGGGCTGCCGGTCGAGGCGCGCGCGGCGCTGCGCGAGCGCGTCGAGGCGGGCCGCGACGATCCGCGCTGCGTGCTCCTCGACGACGCGGGGCTCTGTCGTGTGTACGAGGCGCGCCCGACGATCTGCCGGAGCCACGGGCTCCCGGTGCGCGTGGACGGCGCGCGCGACGTGTGCCCGCTGAACTTCGCGGGCGACGGGCCGGGGCTCGACGAGGTCGCGGAGGACTGCGTGCTCGACCTCGAGCACGTCGACAGCGTGGTCGGGCTCGTCGACCGGCTCGCGGGCGGGGATCCGCTCGCGCGCGTCGACCTCTTCGACGGCGTGGCGGCCGTCCTCGCGGAGCTCGACCCGGGGCCCATCGGAGAGGAGTCGGGATGAAGAAGGAGTCGACGGGCAGTGTCATCGTGGCGCTCGGCGCCAACGCCATCGTGACGGTCGCGAAGTTCGTGGCGTTCGCGATCTCGGGCTCCTCGGCGATGCTGTCCGAGGCCATCCACTCGGTCGGGGACACGGCGAACCAGTCGCTGCTCCTCGTCGGGCTCGAGCGCTCGAAGCGCCCGGCGGACCTCGTGCACCCGCTCGGCTACGGGCGCGAGCGCTTCTTCTGGGGGCTCGTGTCGGCGCTCGGGATCTTCTTCGTGGGCGCAGGCGTCACGTTCATGCACGGCGTCGAGGGGATCACCGACCCGCACCCCGTCCACTACGGCGTCGTGACCTGGATCGTGCTGGCGCTGTCCTTCGTGCTCGAGGGGATCGGCTTCGTGAACGCCGTCCGCGGGAGCGTCCGGGGCGCCCACGAGAAGGGCACGACGTTCTTCAAGTACGTGCGGGAGGGCCAGGACCCGACCGAGCTCGCGGTCATCCTCGAGGACGGCGCGGCCGTGCTCGGCGTGGTGCTCGTCGCGGGCTGCGTCGGGATGGCGGAGATCACCGGCGACCCCGTCTGGGACGGCGTCGGCTCGCTGCTCGTCGCCTTCCTGCTCGCGTTCGTCGCGCTGTTCCTCGTGGCGACGAACCGCCGCTACCTGCTCACGAAGGCCATCGACGAGGACGTGCAGCGGCGGGTGCGCGAGGTGCTCGAGAGCCACGCGATCGTCGAGAAGGTGAGCGAGCTCGAGGGCACGGTCGTCGGGCTCGACGACTACCGCATCGCCGCGGACATCGACTTCGACGGGCGCCACATCGCGAAGCTCGTGACCGACGAGGCGACGCTCGCGGGGCTCCGGCGCGCCGCGGACAAGAACGACGACGCCCTCCGCCACTGGCTCGCCGAGTACGCCGAGAAGGTGGTCGAGCGCCTCGGCGACGAGGTCGGGCGGCTCGAGAAGGACCTGAAGGAGGCGGTGCCCGAGGCGCAGCACCTCGACTTCGAGCAGGATTGAGCGCCGCCATGCGCGCGACGGGGGACGGGGAGGGCGCCCGCGCCTCATTCGGCGATGAGCGGCGCGCGCTGGGCGTCATCGCCGCCGTGAGCATCGGGTTCCTCGCGGTGGACGTCATCTCGCGGCTCGTCGGCTTCGTGCCGTCGCAGGAGCCGGGGGTCATCCTCGATTGGGAGCTACGCTTCCAGCTCGACGTCGTGCTCAGCTGCGCCGCCTGGGGCTGGGCCGCCACGGCCCGCAGCGGCCTCGGCCGCGCGGCCGCGCTCGGCTTGCTCGCGTTCGATGTGTTCCGCACCGTGCGCCTCCTCCTGCCGCTCGAGGCCGACGGGCTCGCGGGCGGCTCGGACGTCCTCCCGTACATGCTCTTTCTCCGCGCGCTCGCGCTGGGCCTCCTGGCAATGGCCATCGCGGTCCGCGCGCGACGACCCGCGGCCATCGGGCTCGCGACGGTGGCCCTCTTGCTCGGTTTCGTCGCGGGCATCGGGTGGCGCGTGCCGCGCGTCTCGCTCTCCACGATGGAGCTGGGCGCCATCGCGCGCTGCCGCCGTCGTGCCTCGCCGTCGCGCGTGGAGGCGTCGCCGCGCGCGCGCGACGGCCCCGCACGGCGTGCAGCGCGCAGCGAGCGCGACGCGACGTCTCCGCGTCCCCGGTGGGTCCTGGTGCTCGCGCTCGGCGGTCTCGTCAACGTTCGTCGCCTTCGGGTGGTCCACGGCGCGACGCCGCCGCGTCCTCCGCGCCGTGTTCGCGTCGTTTGCTCGGGGCACCGTGGCCGTCGTCATGTTGGCGGCGCGCGTCGCCGGGAGCGTGCTGGTCGCGGTCGAGGCGTCGCCTGGCGTGGGTGCGCGCGCCTCGCGGCGCCGCAGGCGCGTCCGCGCTGGCCGCGGCCTCGCTTTCGCGTCGATCCTCATCGTGCGATCTCGGAGGCGGTCACGCTCACGGCGTTCGTGACTGGGTCGCATCGGGGAGCCTCCGGCGCCGCGCCGCCATGGCGCTCGAGGAGACTCTCGTCGCGCACTCGCGGCGGCCGCGCGCGCGGTCTTCCTGGCGAGCCTCGGCGGCGCAGCTCCGCGATGGCGCGTCGCGGCGCCCGGCACGCCTCGTCTACGCCGGGGTCGGCGCCCTCTGGCTGGTCATGCTGTGGTGGAGCTGGATCGCGCGGAGCCCCGGGGCGCCCGTCGTGGAGGTCGCGACCTTCGTCGTCGCCGCCTCGGTGGCCGCCAACCTCATCCTCCTCCTGCGCCGCGCCGCGCGCGCCCTCGACGCCCGCGCGGTCGCCGCCGCCTTCGACGACGTCGCCCCCGCCTGAACCGGCGCCGCGCCGCTGCCCTCGCTACGGCTCGATCGCGCAGAGGTCGATGAACCCCTTCACCCACACGAGGTTCACGGCGCACGCGAGCCCCATCGGCGTGTCGGTCGTCGTCTCGACCACCGCGACGTGCTTGCTCCCTCGCCGCGTGAACCAGTCGCTGATGCTGCCGTCGTGGAGCACGACCAGGCCGTTCTCATCGGCGTGGACGTCGTCGTCGACCTCGCGATCCTTCGCGACGTGCACGAGCGGCTCGCACATCTCCATGAGCCCGGCGTAGGGCTCGAGGTCCCCGAACGCGTACGCGTACGCGAGCGGCCCCGCGAAGTACGGGTCCTGGTGCAGGTCGAGCGCGCCGACCGGCGTCGGCACCGTCAGGATCTCGTCGACGATGGCCCGCGTCTCGGCCGGCCCCCCGCGCTGCGCGTGGATCCGCGCGTACTGGCGTGGCGTCCGCATCATGTCGAGGATCGTCCCGTCGGCGAGCTCGTAGCGGAGCACGTCGTTGTTCGGCTTCTCGCCGTTCCGGTTGTAGCGCGTGAAGGCGTCGAAGCCCGACGGGTTCACGCACGGGTAGATCCGCAAGCCCACCTGCTGCGAGGCCGCGTACTCCACGATCTCCGGCAGGTGCTCGGCGAGCGAGATCGGTCCCGCCTGCTCGTTCCCGTGGAAGCCCGCCGTGATGAGGAGCTCCACGCGCCCCGGCGTGCGGAAGCGGAGGAGCGGGTAGCGCCCCGCCTCGTCCTCGACCTCCCCATAGGTGTCGAGGGTCCCGAGGTGCGCGTGACGCCGCAGCGCCGGCTCGAGCTCGTGCCAGGTCATAGCCATGCGCCGATTCTATGCGCGTCTCAGGCATCACGCACGTTTCACGCACGGCGTGAAACGCGTTCAGGGCGCCGTCAGGAACGCCACGAGCTCCGCCTGCGCCGCGAGCGTCACGTCGCGCGCCACGAAGTCGATGAGGTGCGAGTGGGTCGCGGGCCGCTCGCTCAGGTACGACGCGGGCGGCGTCGTCACCCGCGGGAGCCCGAGCCCGAGCGGGTCGTCGCCCACGATCGGCAGCGCCTCGGCCGCCACCGGCCCCGTGAGGGCCCGCACGAAGCGCACGTTGGCGTCGTTCGGCACCACGAGGTCGCCGACCGCGAGCTGCACGAGCACGCGCTGCTGGCCGCCCGCGAGCAGGAGCGGCGCGTACGACAGCGGGTCCACCGAGCTCACGAGCGTCTCGACGACGCGATCGTAGAGCTCGCGCACCGGCGAGCCCGGCAGGAGCCGCGCCCCGCCCGGCGGCAGGAGCCCGAAGCCCGGCGTGTTCGCCGTCGCGTACGCGAGGAGGTCGAGATCGAGCGAGAACGCGGGGCTGTCGGCCATCACCTGCGCGAAGCTCCCGCCCGGCGCCGAGAGCGCCACGCGCTCGACCTCGGGCGTCACGCTCGCGAGGTCGGTGGCGAGCATGGCGCCGAGGCTGTGCCCGACGACGTAGACGGCCCCGAAGGCGTCGCCGAGGCCGTCGCCGTCGAGGTCGATCTCGGGGCGCGTGCCGTCCGCCTCGCTCACGACGCGCACGAGCGCCATGTCGTCGACGATCGTCTGGCGCAGCTTGTCGCGCGTCCGCGCCACGAACGTCGGGTTCACGAACGGATCGGGGAACGCGACGCCGGCCGCCGCGAGCGCCGCGTCGACCTTGTCGGAGAAGCCCCCCTCCGGGAGCGCGATGTCGTGCTGCCGGGCGCCGTGCTGGTAGGCGTCGATGGCGACGAGCGCGACCCCCGCGCGGGCGAGCGCCGGCGCGAGCGCGAGCCACACCTCCTTCTGCGAGCCGAAGCCGTGCATCGCGACCACGACCGGCGGCGGCGGGGCCCCCGGGGCGCGCGTCGGGAACACCGCGAGGTAGGGGATCACGCGGCTCGGCGCGGCCTTCGACGCGACGATCGGGTTGGTCTCCCCAAACGGGACCGTCGCGTTCCGGCCGAGGAACGTGCCGTTCGTCTCGAGCGCGGCCGCGTCGAAGACCGTGTCGCTCACGAAGTAGGGCACCGCGAGCCCGCCCGTGACGATGGCCCCGATCGACGACGAGTCCACGCCGCTCGGCCCGCCCATGTCCTGGAGGAAGCGCGCCACGGGGGCTGCGCCCGCGGCGAGCGTCGTGGCCGAGCCGACGGCGATCTGCCGCCCGGCCGCGGGCTCCCACGCGGTCACCGCGAGCGTCTCGTCGCGGTCGCGGAAGTCGCAGGGGAGGAGGCCGAAGACGACGTCGTGCAGGACCTCGAGCTGGCTCGTGCTCTCGGCGACGGTGAGCTGGAAGTAGCCGATGGTGTCACGGCGCGCGTTGATCTCGGGGTCGACGGTCATGACCGCCGCGAAGCTCGCGTCCGTGACGCCGTCGCCGCCGTCCTGCACGCGCGCGTAGTCGCGCGACGGCGACACGGCCGCGCCGCCGCGGGTGCGGAGCCGCTCGGCGAGCACGGCCACGCCGTAGGTGCCGGGGCCGAAGGGCACGCGCGGGCGCACGGTGACGGTGTTCGTCTCGCGCGAGAGCGCGATCTCGCCGATGGGGACCGGGGTCGCCGGGAAGCTGCTCGTCCGGTAGATCCGCACGCCGTCGGCGAGGGAGCTCTCGTCGAGCACGCGGTCGGCGTCGCCGTCGGGGGCGCTGAAGGGGATCCGGATGGCCGTGGCCGCGCCATAGCCCGTCTGGTCCGTCTCGCGGAGCTTGGCGAGGAACGGGAGCTCGGCGAGCGCGAGCTCGGAGAGCTGCCCGAGGCCCTCGTCGTTGCGGTAGTCGTCGGTCGGGAAGACGTGGTGCGCGCGGTCCGGGCCCACCCGATCGTACTCGAGCTCGACGGGAGCGGCCTCGTCGCACGCCGCGAGGCCGAGGGCGAGGCCCATCGCGAGCGCGACGGCGCGGCAGACCGGGGCGGGGCGGGAGCGTGCGTGCATGAGCGCCGAGAGCGTACCGCCGAGCGCCGCGACACCACAAGCCGGGCGCCCGACGCTACTCGACCGTGACCCGGATGGCCGCCGGCACCGACACCGCCTGCCCCGCCTCGGCCGCGGCGAGCGCGAGCCCGTAGCGGCCGGGCGGCGCGTCGAGCCGGAGCGTCCCCGAGAAACGCCCGTCCTTCGCGGCCATCCGCACGGTGGCGACCGCGCTGCCGCCGTCCTCGGGCAGGAGCAGCGCCACCACCTGCGCCGCGCTCGCCGCGACGCGCCCGCTGACGCGGTAGGCGCGCCCCGCCTCGACGAGCCGCCCCGGGAGCCCGTCGGCCTCGAGCACGCCGAGGTCGGCGAAGGCGTCCGCCGCGATCGCGGTGACGGCGCCGCGCCCCACGAGCGTCGCGAAGCTCGCCGCGTCGGCGACGACGTCGTCGCCCTCGTCCGGGTCGAGCTCGCAGCCCCCGGCGACCGGGTCCACGAACGCCGCCGGCACGCTCTGGCTCCACGCGTTCTCGACGTGCATGTGGAGGTGGGGCCCCGTCATGCGCCCGGAGAGCCCGGTGTCGGCGAGCGCGTCGCCCGCGGAGACGACGTCGCCCGCGCCGACCCGCGCGCTCCCTCGCGCGAGGTGCACGTAGGTCGTGTAGAGCCCGCCGCCGACGTCCACGACGACGAAGTTCGCGTCGCCCTGATAGCTCGCGTCGGCGCCGAAGCGGTCGGAGTCGTCGCGCACGTAGACCACGACCCCCGGCGCGCCCGCGCGGACGACCGTCCCGACGGGTACGTCGAAGTCCCAGGCGAAGGCGTCGACGCCGACGTGCGTCGGGAGCTGCTCATGCCCCTGCGTCACCCGGACGGCCTCCCCCGGCGGCACCGGGAGCGCCATCGCGAGCGGGACGGGCGCGCCGGACGCGAGCGCGTCGAGCCAGAGGCTCGGCTCCCGCGGCGGGAGGGCGCGGTCGGGGCAGGGGTGGTCGGCCGGGATCACGGGATCGGGCGGCGTCGTGGCGCCCCCGTCGCCGTCGCAGGCGTCGACGGCGAGGAGCAACACGGCGGCGATGCTGCACTGCACAACGAGGTGCGTCGCCGCGGCGGTAGCGCGCGAGACGTCGATCCGGCGCTGCCGTATGGTGCGGTGCAGCATGGGCGTCACGCCTGGAGGAGCACCTGCTCGTAGCTCCGGATCTGGTCGCGGAGCTCGGCCGCGCGCTCGAACTCGAGCGACTTCGCCGCCTCGACCATCTCCTTCCGGAGCCGCTGCACGTACTTCTCGGCCTCCTTCGGGGTCATCGCCGCGAGCTTCAGGTCGCGCGCGGCCTTGCCGCTCTTCTTCTCCTCGTAGTCGTCCTTCCGCGGCCCCTCGCGCAGGGCCCGCTGGATGCTGGTCGGCGTGATCCCGTGCTCGATGTTGTACGCCTCCTGGATGGCGCGCCGCCGGTTCGTCTCGCCGATCGCGGCCTCCATCGACTGCGTCATGCGGTCGGCGAAGAGGATGACCTTCCCCTGGAGGTGGCGCGCCGCGCGGCCGATCGTCTGGATGAGGCTGCGCTCGCTCCGGAGGAAGCCCTCCTTGTCCGCGTCGAGCACGGCGACGAGGCTCACCTCGGGGATGTCGAGGCCCTCGCGGAGGAGGTTGATGCCGACGAGCACGTCGAAGACGCCCTGGCGGAGCTGCGCGATGAGCTCGATCCGCTCGAGCGTGTCGATGTCGGAGTGGAGGTATTTCACCTTCACGCCGAGCTCCTGATAGTACTCGGTCAGGTCCTCGGCCATGCGCTTCGTGAGCGTCGTGACGAGCACGCGCTGGTCGGCCGCGACCCGCGCCCGGATCTCGGCGAGGAGGTCGTCGACCTGGCCCGCGACGGGGCGGATCTCGACCTCGGGATCGATGAGCCCGGTCGGGCGGATGAGCTGCTGGACGACGTAGTCCTTGCCCTGCTCGAGCTCGTAGTCGCCGGGGGTCGCGCTCATGAACACGACCTGGCCGACGCGCGCCTCGAACTCCTCGAACGTGAGCGGGCGGTTGTCGAGGGCGCTCGGGAGGCGGAAGCCGAAGTCGACGAGGGTCTGCTTCCGGGCGCGGTCGCCGCGGAACATGCCGCCGACCTGGGGGACCGCGACGTGCGACTCGTCCATGACGACCATGAAGTCGTCGGGGAAGTAGTCGAGGAGCACGGGCGGCGGCTCGCCCGCCTCGCGCCCGGTGAGGTGGCGCGAGTAGTTCTCGATGCCGTTGCAGAAGCCGATCTGCTCCATCATCTCGATGTCGTAGAGGGTCCGCTGCTCGAGGCGCTGCGCCTCGAGGAGCTTGTCCTGCCCGCGGAGCTCCACGAGGCGCGCGCCGAGCTCCTCCTGCACGTGCACGATGGCCTTCCGCAGCTGGTCGGCCGGCGTCACGTAGTGGCTGCCCGGGAAGATGGCGACGGCCGGGACCTGCTCGATGACCTGCCCGCGGAGCGGGTCGATGCGCGAGATGCTCTCGAGCTCGTCGCCCCAGAACTCGAGGCGGATGGCCTCGGACTCCTCGTACGCCGGGAACACCTCGACGACGTCGCCGCGCACGCGGAACGTGCCGCGGTGGAAGTCGTAGTCGTTGCGGGTGTACTGGATATCGACGAGCTGGCGCAGGAGGCGGTCGCGGAGGTAGCTCTGCCCCTGCTCGAGGTGCATGAGCATGCCCTTGTAGGTCGTCTTGTCGCCGAGGCCGTAGATGCACGACACGCTCGCGACGATGATGACGTCCTTCCGCTCGAGCACGGCGCGCGTGGCGGCGTGGCGCATGCGGTCGATGGCGTCGTTGATGATGGCGTCCTTCTCGATGAAGGTGTCGCTCGACGGGACGTACGCCTCGGGCTGGTAGTAGTCGTAGTAGCTGACGAAGTACTCGACGGCGTTGTCGGGGAAGAACCCCTTGAACTCGGCGTAGAGCTGCGCCGCGAGGGTCTTGTTCGGCGCCATGATGAGGGTCGGGCGCTGCACGCGCTCGATGACGTTCGCGATGGTGAAGGTCTTGCCGGTGCCGGTGGCGCCGAGCAGGACCTGGGTCGCGGCGCCCATCTCGACGCCGCGCGTGAGCGCCTCGATGGCGGCCGGCTGGTCGCCGGTCGGCTTGAAGTCGGACACGAGCTTGAAGGGGCGGTGCACGCTCATCTCCTCGGCGCGTGGGGCGGGGCAGGGGCGCCGGTCGCGGCTTGCAGAACGGCGGCGCGGAACGTAGTTATAGCCACCGCTCGTGACAGCGTATCGTCCAGAAACAGCCTACGACTGGCCGACGAAGGGGGTCGAGTCCGAATGTCCGAAACGAGCCTCATCGCGTTTCCCGACCAGGGCGAGCGCACGCTCGCGGCCTTCTTCGCGGCGATGGCGAGCGAGATCGGCGCCACCCACCACGAGATCCTGAACGAGCTCGCGCGAGCGCTGACGGAGCGGGGCTGGGTGCAGGCGGTCGAGCACGTCGTCGCGAAGCTCGGCGAGATGTCGAGCGAGGACGCCGTCCGCACCGCGCTCGGCGAGCTCGAGGCGCGGCGGCTCGTCTACGTCGACCGCGAGGCCGGGAAGTTCACCGGGCTCCTCGGGTGCCTCTCGGTGACGCGCACGGAGCACCGCGGCCACCTGTCGTCGGGCATCGACGTGTTCACGTACGGCGGCATGGACCTCCTCACGCTCAACGCGACGCTGCTGAAGAGCGTGGACCTCTTCACGAGGTGCCCGGTGACGGGGCAGGACATCCGCCTCAAGGTCGAGGACGGGCAGATCGTCGAGTCCAACGCCCACGGCTTCGCCGGCTTCCTCGCGAGCTGGGACGGGCAGGCGCCGCTCGCGGAGGTGTCGCGGCGCTCGCCGCTCTTCGCGAACGACGAGGCGATGGAGGCGTGGGTGAAGGCGCACCCCGAGGTGCCGGGGACGGAGATCCCCGGCGACCTCATGCTGTGGGTGGGCATGTCGCAGGCGACCGACCTCGGGAACGCGCGTTTCCGCCTCATCGGGCACGAGTAGGGCGCGCGGCGCGCCAGTGGGGTGGGATCCCGCGAGGATCACGCGCCGGGCGTGATCTTCGCGCTGGACGGCGCTCGCCCGCCTGTCATGCGGGAGAGCGCGCGGTCGTGCGCGATCGTTCCGTGATCTCGGGCACTTTGTGGCGGCACGTTTTTTGACGGCGGCGATCAGCGCCTTTAGTCAGGGTTTGCGCCGTCGTTTCGGCGCGACTCCGGGCAGCTGACCGGATCCGAGTTCCAACGCGCGGCCCCTCGCCGCGCCACGTCACGCCGCCCCGGCGCGGCCGCCTCGATGGGATCAGAGCGCGGCGACGCCGGGTTACGTCAGGAGCCCGCATGCCGTCGATCCGCCTGCTACCGGTCCAGGACCGCGCCCGCCTCACCAAAGCCGAGCCCGTCGTGAAGTGGGCCGGCGGGAAGACGCGCCTCCTGCCGGAGCTCACCGCGCGCCTCCCCGAGGACCTCGGTCGCTACTACGAGCCCTTCCTCGGCGGCGCCGCGATGTTCCTCTCGCTCCAGCCCGCGGGGGCCGTGCTGACGGACATCAACGAGGAGCTCGTCCACCTCTACCGGACCATCCAGAGCGACGTCGAGGCGCTCATCGACGACCTCGACCGCCACCGCTACGAGGCGGGCTACTACTACGCGATGCGCGCGCAGAACCCGCGCCGCCTCGCCCCCATCGCGCGCGCCTCGCGCACGCTCTACCTCAACAAGACCTGCTTCAACGGCCTCTACCGCGTGAACCGCCGCGGCGAGTTCAACGTGCCGATGGGGCGCTACAAGAACCCGACGATCGGCGACCCCGAGCGCCTCCGGGCGCTGTCGGAGGTGCTGCAGGGCTGCGAGGTCGTGGCGACCGACTACGCCACGGCCACGGCGACCGCGCAGCGCGGCGACTTCGTGTACTTCGACCCGCCGTACTTCCCGCTGACGCGCACCTCGAGCTTCACGAGCTACACGAAGGAGGCGTTCGCGGCCGACGACCAGCGGCGCCTCGCCGAGACGTTCGACGACCTCACGGCGCGCGGCGTGCGCTGCATGCAGAGCAACAGCGACACCCCGTTCATCCGCGAGCTCTATCGCCACCACCGCGTCGAGGCCATCAACGCCCCGCGCGCCATCGCGCGCGATCCGGAGCGGCGGAAGAGCGTGAGCGAGCTCATCATCATGAACTACTGAGCTCGCGGCGTTCGCGGGGCGACGTGGCGATCACGTAGGCCCTGGCTACGTCGTCGCCACATACTGCGCGCCGCCGAGGAAACCCCTAAAGCCGGCCCTCCGTTCGCTCGAAAGCATCCTTGAGCCTCGGGATTCGGACGAGAGGGAGGGGCGCCATGCAATCGGCTGACGTGTCGCGGGTGAGCGGGGCCCATGCGTGCCCCAGCTGCGGTGGACCCACGCGGAAGCGCGGGCGACGCTGCGAGACCTGTGACGCGCGCCGCGCCGAGCAGAGCTCGACCGGGAGCTTCGCGAGCGGCGCCCGCGCCGCGTCGCGCCCGAACACCGCCCCGAAGGCGAGGCCGCAGGAGCCGCGCCGGTTCCGGGTCGACACGCGCCCGGGCCTCGGCAACGGCGATCCGGGGCAGGTCGTCGACGAGGGCCCGGTGCCGCAGACGCGCCGCGCCCACCCGGCCATGATCCGCTCGGCCCTCGCCGAGGCCCACGAGCGATCCACCCTGCCGCCGACCGCCGCTCCCGGCGCCCGCGCCGAGGCGATCGCGAAGAACCACCTCGTCGACGGCGGCCGCGCCCATCTGCGCGACGAGCGGCCGGTCGACGACGCCCTCGGGGGCGAGCAGACCATCTTCATCGACGACGACGCGGCCGTGACCTCGTGGCGGCGGCGCGTCTCGCCGTACACGCTCGTCCTCGCGGGGCTCACCACGACGGTGGCGGTGCTCGCGCTCGTGCTCGCGCTCCGCTGAGCGCCCGCGGCGCGGCGCGTGCCGCGCTCCTGCCCCGGACTTGCGCGCGCCCGGCGAACGGGCTATCGAGCCGTCCCCGACTCGGCGCCCGCGCTCCTCCCGCGCGCGGACCCGCCGTCAGCTCGAAGCGAGGCGAGAGCGGTGCTCTTCGATGGTGACGCAGTCGCCGTCCGTCCTTCCGACGCGATGGCCCCCCGCGGCAAGTGGCCACCGTTCCCGTGGAACCCGGCCGATCTCGACAACCCCCTGATCGGCCGCGACGACGCCCTGCAGGCGCTCGTCCACGCCTTCGACGACGTCGTCTCCGACTGGCTCTTCCGTGTGCAGCTCCTCGTCAGCGAGCACGGCATGGGCAAGTCGCGCATGCTCACGAGCTTCGTGGACGCGGCGCTCGCGCGCGAGCCCGACACCTTCGTCATCCGCGTGAAGTGCCCGCCGACGGGCGGCGCCTACCGCCTCTGGGACGCGATCGTCCGCGAGGCGTTCGCGATCCCCGCCGCCGCGAACGACGTCGAGGCCGGCGCGGCGCTCCTGCGCGCCGTCGAGCGCTACGCCCTCGAGGACGCCGCCGAGATCTCGGCCCTCATCGCCTACCTCGTCGGCTACGTCGTCCCCGGCAAGCCCACCGCGCCCGCGGTCGGCGCCGATCAAGAGGCCCTCGTCGCGCAGTGCGTGGGGGCCCTCGGGCGCCTCCTCGAGGCCATCGCGTTCGAGCGCCCGCTGCTCGTCGTCATCGCCCACGCGAACCGCGCGAGCGTGCGCGATTTCGCCCTCGCGAGCGCCATCGAGGCCACCGTCAAGGGGCGGCCGATCATGATGGTGTTCGCGGGCTCGCTCGAGCTCACGGACCACCTCCCGGGCTGGGATCGCTTCCCGGTCATCCGCCTCCGCACGCTCGAGCGCGCCGAGGCCGATCGCATGCTGCGCCTCTTCCTCACGGGGCTCCCCGAGGGGCTCCCGGCCGCGCTGACCGGGCGGATCCTCGACGCCGCGAACGGCAACGCCTACGCGCTGAAGTCGATGGTCCGCTACCTCCACGAGGCCGGCGGCATCACGCTCGGAGAGGGCGAGGCGGGCTACCACCTCGACGCGGGCGTGCTCGAGGCGCTCGTCATCCCCGAGAACCTCGAGGGCGTGCTGCACTCGCGGCTCGGCGCGCTCTCCTCCGAGGAGCGGCACGTGCTCGCGCAGGCGGCGGTCGTCGGGCGCGAGGTCTGGCTCGGCGCGCTCGTCGCCATCGCGCGGCAGGGTACGGTCGGCCCCGCGACCCCCGACGCGGACGAGGCCCCGGAGCGCCTCCGGCGCATGCTCGCGAAGTTCGTCGCGCAGCGCTTCCTCGAGCCGCGGACGTCGCGGATCCCGGGCGAGGAGGCGTTCACCTTCCGCTCGCAGCTCCACTGGGAGGCGGCGCAGTCGACGCTGCCCGACACGATGCGGCAGCGCCTGCACCGCGTCGCGCTCGCGTGGCTCGAGCTGCAGTCCGAGGACGACATCGCCCCCTTCCTCGCCGACCTCGCGCGCCACGCCGAGGGCAGCGGCCAGCTCGACGCCGCCGCCGACTACTACCTCCGCGCGGCGCGCCTCGCGCTCGCCGAGGGGCAGTCGAAGTCCGCGCTGACGCGGCTCGAGAAGGCGCTCTCGCTCGCCCCGGCCGACCAGTACGCGACGCGCCTGCGCGCGCTGTTCGAGCTCGGGGAGGTGCACACCTACGCCGGCGCGACGGACGAGGCGCTCAAGAACTACCGCGACGCGCTCGACCTCGCCTGGCGCATGCGGGATCGCAAGAAGGGGGCGCGGGCGCTGGTGCGCCTCGCCGACGTCGAGCAGGCCATGGGCCGCTACGACGACGCCCACGCCCACTTCACCTCGGGGCTCCGCCTCTACGAGGCCATCCAGGACCAGCCCGGGGTGGCGTCGAGCTGCACGGCGCTCGGGCGGCTCCACTGGCTCCGCGGCGAGCTCGAGCAGGCGCTCCGCTGCTACCGGAAGAGCGAGCACCTCTACCGGCAGGTGCGCGACGAGCGCGGCATGGGCGAGGTCCTGCACGCGATGGCGGCGGTCCACTACGATCGCGGCGACGCCTCGCTCGCCGAGCGCTACTACGGGGAGGCGCTCGAGCTCAGGAAGCGCGCGAACGACAAGCGCGGGCTCGTGCGCACGCTCAACAACATCGGGATCGCCTGGATGGGGCGCGACATGGAGCGCTCCGTCGAGATGTGGCGGGACGCGCTCGAGATCGCCAACGAGATCGGCGACCTCGGGCTCCAGGCGACGCTCGCCGACAACCTCGGCGAGGTGCTCGTGCTCCTCGGGCGCCACGACGAGGCGGACGACTGCCTCGGGCGCGCCGTGGCGCTCGCCGAGCTCACGGGCTCGAAGCGCACGCTGGTCGACGCGCTCCGGAACCAGGCGCTGCTCCGCATCGCGCTCGGCGAGTGGGAGGGGGCGGCCGAGGTGCTCGAGCGGGCCCGGGCCACCGCGGCGTCCCTCGGCCTCCCGCGCCTGACGGCGCTCGTGTCGCGCGCCACGGGCGACCTCGTGCTCGCCCGCGCGGAGGAGACGGGGATCATCGTCGAGGAGGGCGGCGACGGCCTCGGCCGCGCCGAGCTCGCCTTCCGCGCCGCGGCCGACGCCTTCGAGGCGGCCGGCTACGCCGTCGAGGCGGCCGACACGCGCGAGCGCCTCGCGGACACGCTCGAGCTCCTCGGGCAGCACCCGGCGGCGCACGCGGAGCGTCACCGCGCGGCGTCGCTCCGCGCCGGCGGGGTCCGCGCGCCGACGCCGCCGCCGGTGCCGGTGGGATGAGCGCCGTGGGGGCTCGGGTGGTCGTGCGGGCCGCAGGGCTCGCCGCGGCCGCTGGGCTCGCGCTCGCGCCCGCGGGAGCGGCCCGCGCGGTGGACTACCCGCCGGTGATGCCGCTCCCGAGCTGGGACCTCGCGGTCGGGCTCACGGGGGGCGTCGCGTTCGGCGAGGCGCGCTCGGGGGGCGAGCCCGGCTTCCTCGCGGGCGTCGACGTCGGGCTCCTCGAGGGGGTGCTCGGGCTCCACGTGGGCCTCCGGACGCACCGCGAGGGGTACGCGCAGCGGCTCGGCGGGCTCGTCGAGGCGACGGTCTGGTACGTCGTGATGCTCGGCGTGGGCGTCCGCTTCGGGCACATGCTCGACGACGGCGGGCCGGGCGTCCCGGAGGACGAGATCGGGCTCACCGTGCTCGTGGCGGCGCCCTTCCCGGTGTGGCGCCTCGACGACGGCGCCGCGGGCGCGCTCGTCGTGGCGCCGTTCTTCCGCCCGGGGCTCCGCTTCCTCGCGGACGGCGCCTGGGAGGGCTACCACGAGGCCGGCGTCATGCTCCGCTGGACGAGCTTCGGGTTCTGACCGGCTCGTCGCGGGTCAGCGGATCCCGCGGATGCCTCGCGGCGCCGGCGCGCGGTGGCCGCCGCGGACGCGGGCGGGCGTCGCGCGGGGCTGGTGACGGCCGCTCGAGCGCTTCGCGGAGGGGCGCGCGGAAGACGCCCCGGTCGGGATCCCGGCGCCCGCGCCGTAGCGCGGGGTCGAGAGGTAGAAGGGGCGGCCGCGGCCGGCGCGCGTGGCGCCTCCGCCGTAGCGCGTGCCGCGGGGCGCGGGCGCGTAGCGGTGCCCGGCGCGGCTCGGGCGGTACGGGATCGGGGCGGGGGCGATGTCGGCGCGACCCATGCGTTGCGAGCGCGCAGGCGAGGCGCGGCCCGTGTCGGGGGGGAGCACCGAGGAGGCGCGCGCGCGCTGCGTGAACTCGCCGCGCCCGACGCTCCGGGGCGGCAGCTCGCGGAGCGCGCGGTAGGGGACGCGCGAGCCGAGCGCGCGCGCGTCGGGGCCGGCGACGTAGCGGTGGCCGCTGCGAGAGCGGATGTAGCGGTGGACGGCGCGCGTCCGGGCGTAGGCGGTGGCGACGCGGGCGCCGCGCACGTAGAGCCCGCCGAGGCGCGGGTGGAAGAGGCCGCCCGCGGGGACGAAGCGCCAGCCGAGCCCGCGCGGGGCGCGCACGCCGAGGGGGGACCAGCCGATGACGCCGTCCCCGACGCGCCAGTCGACCCACGCGGGGCCCCAGACGGTGTCGGGGATCCAGAGCCAGCGGTCGCGCCACTCCCAGCGGCCGTAGTGGGCGACGGCCCAGTCGATGGGCTCGTCGGAGACCCAGGTCAGGCCGTACTCGGTCTCGACCCAGGTGCCGTCGCGGTAGGGCTCGTAATCGTCGTAGGGGGCGAAGACGTAGGCGTCGTGGCGCGCGTCCCAGGTCCAGCTGCCGTAGGGCTCGAGCTCGTCGTAGAAGACCTCGACCGAGGCGACGTCCTCACCGGCCGGCACGAGGCCCGAGGCCATCTCGTAGTCCTCGGCGACGTCGCCGTCGCGGTAGGTCGCGTAGTCGTCCTGCTCCGCCGGGTAGAGCGACCCGCACGCGCCCAGGAGCAGGCCGGCGGCGAGGCTCAGGCCGGCGGCGAGCAGGAGGCGACGGGGCAGGGGGAGCGAGCTCATTCGGACTCCGGACGAATCACGACGAACTGATGGTGACGCCGACCGGGCGACGTCTATTCATCGTGGCGTGCACTTTTTCTCAAG
This sequence comes from Deltaproteobacteria bacterium, assembly GCA_020632715.1. Classification (GTDB taxonomy): domain Bacteria; phylum Myxococcota_A; class UBA9042; order PHBI01; family PHBI01; genus JACKFA01. The sequence goes on along the minus strand of JACKFA010000001.1, from coordinate 782,840 downwards.
TGCCCGAAGTCGAAGATGATTCCCGTGGCCGCGGCGGCGCGCTCGCCGACGGGGCAGCCCAGCTCCGCTCAGATGTGGAAGATGGCCTGGAGCGTCGGGATGATCACGAGCGTCGACGGCGTGGACTTCGGGTCGAAGTCGAGGTCCTTGTCGTCGTCGTAGCGGAACGTCCCATACTGCGGGAGCGCGAAGCGGACGTCGAGGCCGAGGCTGACGCTGCTCGCGACCTGGTAGTCGAAGCCCACGCCGGCGAGCACGGCCACGCCGTCCCAGCCCTTGCCGTCGTCGATGAGCGCCTTCTTCTCGTCGGGGTAGTAGCCGCCGATGGCGTAGCCCACCCCGACGTAGACGTTCGCGTCCCACGCGCGATCCTCGTGGGCGATGGCGTGCTCGACCGGGTGGTAGCGGAGCACGAAGGACGGGTAGGCGGCGCCGGAGTCGAAGGACGTCTCGCCGTGCCCGCCGAGCGAGATCTCGGGCGCGAGGATCCCGGCGATGAGGTAGCCGAAGCGGAGCTCGAACGCGAGGCCGCTGCCGAAGTCCGTGCGGACCGTCTCGTCGTAGCACGTCGGGCAGCCGAGCTGGGCCGCCTGCGCCGTCGGGCTGTCGAGCTCGACGCCGCGGTCGCCCGACGCGATCGCGCCGCCGATGCCGATTGCGATGTAGCCGCCGTCCGGAACTGCCGATGCCTCCGGAGCCGTTGCAGCGAGCAGCGCGAGGGCGCCCACGGCGAAACCGAGCAGATGTCTCATTGACGCACCTTCCCCGCCTCTCTCGGATGCTTGCCGTGAGGGGTTCCGTAGGATAATCAAGCCCGAAACCGAGCGACGTACCGTGCATGCCACACGCGGCGATCGTGTCAACGTGAAACTACCGAAGACACCCGACACCACCACCAAGGTCTCGCTGCCGCTCCCACCGGGGCTCGGCGAGCGCACGGGACGGGAGTGCCTCGTGCTCCTGCACGGTGGCACCATCGGGCGGAAGTACGACCTCGGCCCCGGTCACTGGACCATCGGGCGCGATCCGTACGCGAACATCGTGCTCGACGCCGACAGCGTGAGCCGCGCGCACGTCCGCATCGAGGTCGGCCCCGAGGAGTCCTGGGTCGTCGACCTCGACTCCACGAACGGCACCTTCGTGAACGACCTCTCGGTCGACCGCGCGCCGCTCCGCTCGGGCGACCTCCTGAAGGTCGGCGACGTCATCTTCAAGTTCCTCGCGGGCGACAACATCGAGTCGGCCTACCACGAGGAGATCTACCGGATGACCATCCACGATGGTCTCACCGGCATCGCCAACAAGCGCCACTTCGACGAGTTCCTCGAGCGCGAGCTCGCCCGCTCACGGCGCCACCAGCGCGTGCTGTCGCTGCTGCTGCTCGACATCGACCACTTCAAGAAGATCAACGACACCTTCGGCCACCTCTCGGGCGACTACGTGCTCCGCGAGATGGCGCACATCATCGTCGAGCGCGTCCGCCGCGACGAGCTCTTCGCCCGCTACGGCGGCGAGGAGTTCGCCCTCGTCTGCCCCGAGACCGACCGCGACGGCGCCGTGCAGTACGCCGAGATCATCCGCCAGCTCGTGGCGAGGCACCGCTTCGTCTTCGACGGCACGAGCATCCCGGTGACGGTCAGCATCGGGGTCGGCTCGTTCCTGCCGGCGATGGAGCGCCCGAGCGAGCTCATCTCGGCCGCCGACGCCGCGCTCTACCGCGCCAAGCGCGGCGGACGGAACAAGGTGGCCGTGTGACGGGCGCGACCCCGGGGAGCCGGCGGCGGCTCGCCCTGGTCGCGCTCGCGTCGCTCATCGGCGCTGGCGCCTGCGACTTCGGCGTCGGCGGCCCCGACGCGGGGTCGGGGTGCGCGCGCGTCCACCAGGGCGACGGCTACCAGCTGCCGCTCAAGCGCGTCGTGTCGGGCGCCATCGTGACGCGCCTCACGCAGAACGGCATGGACGTCATCACGGAGCGCGTGAAGGAGCTCGTCCTCGCGTTCTTCGACGCCGACGCGCAGGGGCGGGCCGTGATCCCGCTCGCGCGGCTCGGCGTCGGCTCGCTCGGGACGAGCCTCGGCCCGCTCGCGGCGAGCGTGCGCGACGTCGTGCTCGTCGTCGACCTCGCGAGCCTCGACGTGAGCTTCGTCCCGGGGTCGAGCCCGCCGCGGATCCGGATCCGGATCCGCGACGCCGACGTCGGGCTCGCCGACGGCGCCGTCACCGGCACGATCGACGCCGTGCTCTTCACGGGCGACGTCGCCTGCCGCCTCGAGAACGGCGCGAACGACCGCGTCGCGCGCATGGACCTCGACCTCGGCATCGAGCTCGCCACGGCGCCCGACGGCACGCTCGCCGTGCGCGTCCTGCCGTCGTCCTTCGACGTGAAGGACCTGAACCTCCGCGTGACCACCGACTGCACGCTGTCCGAGTGCCTCGACGGGAACTCCCCGCCGTCGACGAGCGAGTGCACCGAGTGCGAGATCGTGTGCCCGGCCGCGGACCTCGGCAGCGCCTTGGTCTCCGTCCTGCGCGACGCCTTCGATCCGCTCGTGGACTCGCTCCTCGACCTGCTCGCCGACGATCTCGCGAACCTCGTCCTCGACGGCTTCCTGAACGGGAGGCCGCTCGCCATCGAGGGCACCCTCGACGTCGCCGCGATGTTCGGGCCCGCGCTCCGCTGGCTCGAGACGGCGCGCCCGCTCGGGCTCCTCGCGCGCCCCGGCGCGAGCGCGTTCCGCGTGACGGGCGCCGAGGGCTCGCTCGGGCTCGACGTGCTCCTCGACGCCGGCGTCGACGCGGCGCCACCGCACCCGTGCGTCGGCGAGCTCGGCCCGGACCTCGCCTTCACGGCGGGCCCGCGCCCGGACCTCGACGGGCTCGTGGTCCTCCCGGGGGAGGGGGCCGTGCCCTACGACCTCGGCGTCGGTGTCAGCGAGGCGGTCATGAACGAGGCGATCTGGGCGCTCTACAAGAGCGGCGCGCTCTGCATCGACCTCACGACGCGGGACCTCGCGACCGCGACGGGCGGGGCCCTCGAGCTCACGGCCCGCACGCTCGATCTCCTGCTCCCAGGCGTGTCGGGCGTCGCCGGGCCCGACGCCCCCGTGCGCGTCGCGCTCCGGCCCCACATCACCGCCGACACGCGGCGCGTCATCCAGCTCGGCGACGGCGTCACGGCTCCGACGGTCGGCGTGCGGCTCGAGGGCGCCGAGCTCGCCGTGGACGTGCTCGTCGGCGACCAGTACACGCGCGTCCTCGACTTCCGCGCGGACCTCGTCGTGGGCCTCGCCTTCGACGCGCTCCCGGGCGGGGTCGTCGAGGTGCGGCTCGACGGCGTCTCGCTCGCCGGGCTCACGACGCCGGCCGACGCGCTCTTCGCGGAGGCGCGGCTCGACGTCATCGCCCCCTTCGTGGTCGACCTCGCCCTCGGCTTCCTCGCGGCGCGGCCGATCTCCTTCCAGCTCGCGACGGGCGGGCTCGGCGACGGGCTCGGGATCCCGCTCACGCCGGCCGTCCTCGGCCTCGGGCCCGCGGGCGACGCGCGCGACTGGCTCGCCGTGTACATCGGGCTCGACGCGGGCGAGGCCGCGCCGACGGCGCTGCGGGTGCCGCCCGTGACGCTCGGGCGGCCGGCGGACGGGAGGCTCCCGTTCACCGTGGTCGGCGGCGAGGGCGACCTCGAGGTGCAGCTCCGCGTCGCGAACGGGCCGTGGTCGCGCTGGTTCGGCGGCGGCGGGCCCCAGGTCCTCGAGGACGCGCGGCTCTGGCTCGTGGGCTCGTGGCCGGTCGAGGCGCGGGCGCGCCGGATCGGCGGCTTCCCGACGGGCGCCGAGCTCGTCGGGCGCGTGATCGTCGCCGCGCCCGAGCCCACCGGGGCTGGTCACGTCGCGGTCGTCGCGGCCGTGACGCGCCCAGGGGGCACGCCGGTCGCGTCCGACGCGCCCGTGTCGGGCGGGCTCGACGGCGGCTGCGCCGGCGGCCGGGCTCCCGCTCGGGGCGGAGCGGCGCTCGCCCTCGCCCTCGTCGGCTGCTCGCGCGCGGCGGCGGCGGCGCGCGTGAGGTGGTCGCTCGCAGCGCTCGCGCTCCTCGGCGTCGCGGCGTGCGCGAACGACGGCGCGCCGCCCGCGCGGCGCTGTACGACCCACGACCAGTGCGACGACGACTACCTCTGCGGCCCCGAGGGGACCTGCGTCGCCGCGACCGCCTGCGAGAGCGACGCCAACTGCTGCCCGGGCGCGCGCTGCTTCAACGGCTGGTGTCGCCCGACGGTCGAGTGCGACGCCGCGCGCCCCTGCGAGGGCCTCGGCACCGCGTGCGAGAGCGGCCTCTGCGCGCCGGCCCTCTGCGCCGCGGACGACCAGTGCCCAGCCATGATGCGCTGCACACAAGGTCGCTGCCTCGCCGGCCTCCCATGCGGTGGCGCGTGCGGTGCAGGTGCAGCATGCGACCTCGCGAGCGGGCGCTGTCTCCCGGCGACGGGCTGCCCCGATCTCTGCGCCGCGGGCGAGGCGAAGCTCGCGGTCCCGACGGCGCCCGATCCGCTCACCTGTGGCCCGGCGGCGTGCGTCTGCGCGGCGCTCCCGGCGGTCGCGCCCGGGCAGCCCGGGGTCGACGGTCAGCTCGCGGTCGTCGGCGGCGAGCCGCTGCTCGTGAGCTACGATCCGCAGTACGGCGACCTCGTCGCCTCTCGCTTCCCCGCGACGGGCCGCGCCGACATCGCGCTCGACGGGGTGCCGCCGCTCCTCCCGGCGGAGCGCGCCCCCGGCTATCGGGACGGCCAGACGGGCCCCGGCCCCGATCGCGGGCGGCGCCCGGCGATCGCCACGAGCCCCTCGGAGGCGCTCCTCGACGTGGTCTACCGCGACGCCGACACGCGCGGGCTCCGCTACGCGCGGGTCGACGCGGCGGCGGGGCTCACGATCGTCGCGGTGCCGATGCCCGTGGCCGGCGACGCCGGGCGCTGGTCGTGCGTCGCGCGGCGCGCGGGCGGGGTCGCGGGGCTCGCCTTCGTCGCGGCCGACGAGGCCGACGCGCGCTCGCAGCTCGTGCGCTTCGAGGCCGTGGGCGTCCCGTCGGCGGCGAGCGACTTCACGGTGTCCGAGGTGCTCTCGACGCCGCTCCCGCCGCGCGATCCGACGCCCTGCGAGGGCGCGTGCGGGCTCACGGCGATCTGCGTCCGGACGGGAGGCGGCGACCGCTGCGGCTCGCCACCGCTGTCGGCCGGCGCCTGCGGCGACTGCGGCCGGCACGGCGTCTGCGTCGCGGTCGACGGCGCCGCGCCCGCCTGCGCGCCGCGGGTCTACCCCGAGACCGGGGCCGACGAGCTCCCCTTCGGTCGCGGGCTCTTCGTGTCCTGCGCGGCCACCGTCAGCGGGGACCTGCTCGCGGCCTGGTACGACGACGAGGCCCGCGCCCTGGTCGCGGCGCGCTGGCCCTTCGGGGAGGCCGACCGGCTCGTCATCGACGGGGGCGCCGGCGCCGACGCGCCCGTCGGGACCCACGCGACGCTCGGCGTCCTCCGCGGCGGGGCGTCCGTCGCCATCGCCTACCGTGACGAGGGCGCGCGCAGCCTCCGCGTGGCCACGGCGAGCGCGTGGCCCGGCCCGTGGTCGCTCGCCGACGTGCACGTCTCGGGACCGGACGAGGACGCGGGCGCGTGGCCGGCGGTGACGTGGCCCGACGCGGGGCGCCTCCTGGTCGGCTACGCGGACGCCGTCTCCGGGGTGGTCACGCTCGCCGCGCGCGACGCGGGAGGCTGCTGGGGGCGCCGCGCGGTGCTCGGTGGCCACCACGCCTACGTCGGGGTCGCGGGCGGAGACGTCGGTCCCGTCTATGTCTCCGCGCTGTCCTACGCCTTCGACGAGGATCTGCGCCCGCGCCACGCGCCGGTGCTCGTCCGCGTGGACGCGGCGCCGGCCTGTGGCGAGCGCTGACGCCGCTGGCGCGGGAGGCGGGTGGGCGACCGATTTGACTTGAGGCGCCGCCGCGCCAATCTATGGGAGGTCGCGTCGACCAACCAGTCCGCGAGGTGGACGACTTGAGCAGCAGCGCCGCAGCGAGCCGAGAGCGACTCATCCTCCGCGAGGTGGTGGAGAGCTACATCCTCTCGGGCGAGGCGGTCGGCTCGAAGGCCATCGCGGCGCGGCTCAAGAACCGCCTCTCGTCCGCCTCCATCCGGAACGTCATGAGCGACCTCTGCGAGCAGGGGCTGCTCGAGAAGCCGCACACCTCGGCCGGGCGCGTGCCGACGGATCGCGGCTACCGCAACTACCTCGACCAGCTCGTGCGGCCGCTGCGGGCGCTGCCGCTCGTGGAGCCGGCGTCCACGGTCGACGCCGTGGCGTGGAACGAGGGGACGAGCTCCGAGGACGTGCTCCGCGCGGCGGTGAGGCTCCTCGGGACCGAGCTCGGCGCGGCCACGGTCGCGCTCACGCCGCGCCTCGAGACCGCGATCCTGTCGAAGCTCGAGTTCGTCTGGCTCCGCGCGGGGAGGCTCCTCGCCATCGCGATCACGCGCGGCGGCATCGTCCACGAGCGCCTCCTGCACGTGGACGCGGACATCCGCCGCGAGGACCTCGAGGCGCTCTCGAACTACCTGAACTCGCTCCTCCCGGGGCGCACCCTCGACGACGTCCGCGCGGTCATCGAGGCCGAGCAGGAGCGCGACAGGAACGCCCACGGGGAGCTCGAGCGGCGCGCGCTCGACCTCGGGCGGCGCGCGTTCGGCGGCGCCGGCGCGGGGAGCGACGACGGCGCGGTCGTGATCGACGGCGCGGCGCGCATCCTCGAGACGAAGGAGTTCGCGGCGGCGCCCGAGAAGGCGGCGGAGCTCCTGCGCGCCATCGAGCAGCGCGCGCTCTGGCTCGACGTGCTGCGGACGGCCCTCGAGGCCGACGACACCGAGGTCTACGTCGGGCACGAGCTCGGGACGCCCGCGCTCGAGCCGTGCGGGGTCGTGGCGAGCCGCTACCAGCTCGGGGGCGGCGCCGGGCTCATCGTGGTGGTCGGGCCGAAGCGGCTCGACTATCGTCGCGCCATCCCGCTCGTCGGGCGGGTCGCCGAGCAGCTGTCGCGCGTCCTGCGCGCGGCCGAGGGTGACGAAGAGCTCGGGGCCTGACCGGGGAGCGCGGCCGGACCTCATTGACAACGCGGGGCTCGTCTGCTAAGACGCTGCGCCGCTCATTCGCGCCCGTTGGTGTGCGCGAGCACCCGGTGGTTACGATGACGCGCCACGATCTCCAGAGCTCCCCGACGATCGCCCAGCGGTTCCCCCGCTGGCGCGGCCTGGTCGTGGTGGCGGCGCTGCTCGTGACCGCGTGCGGGAGCACGAACGCGTCGCTCCCGCCGGAGGCGGTGCAGGACTCGGCCCGTCGCCTGTACTTCCAGGCGATGCAGGAGCTCGAGGACGGCAACTTCATCGCGGCGACGACCCTCTTCCAGGAGGTGGCGTCGAGCCCGCGCTACGTGCGCTACGCGGCGCTCGCCCGGCTCCGCATCGGCGACGCCTACTTCCTCCAGGATCGCTTCCCCGAGGCCGCCGAGGTCTACCGGGGCTTCATCTCGCAGTACAAGAGCGATCCGAACCTGCCCTACGCGCGCTTCCGCGTGGCGCAGAGCTACTTCGAGCGCATGCCGAGCGACTGGTTCGCGTCGCCGCCGGCGTACGAGCTCGACCAGTCGCTGACCGAGCAGGCCGAGGCCGAGCTCACCGGCTTCGTGACCACCTTCCCGACGAGCCGCTTCGCGCCCGAGGCGCGGAAGATGCTCGCCGAGACCCGCAAGATGCTCTTCGACCACGAGCTCTACGCGGCGAACTTCTATGCCTCGGAGGAGAGCTGGCGCGCGGTGGCGTGGCGGCTCGACCGGGCGATCGAGACCTACCCCGAGCTCGGCCTCGAGGACGACCTCGTCTACCGCATGGCGGACGCGTACGCCAAGAGCGGCGACGAGGCCTCGGCGGCGCGCGGCTACGGGCTCTATCTGAAGAGCTTCCCCGAGGGGAAGCACCATGACGACGTCAAGACGCGCCTGGAAGAGATCCGCAAGCGCGTCGACGAGCAACGGAGGACCTGAGATGGCTATCCTTTCGCCCAAGAAGCAGTTGGAGAAGGCGCACGGCACGCGCGGCGATCTGATCGCCGCCATCCTGCCGCTCGTCGGCGGGGGCGACGACACGAAGAAGAAGCTGGGCGGGGCGACGAACAAGAAGCTCCTCCGCATCTACGCCGTCGGGCGCGAGGTGAAGGACAAGTTCGGCGGCAAGTCCGGGCTCATCGACGCCATCGCGAAGCTCCAGTTCGGCGGCAAGGCCCCGAACGAGGGCTGGCGCGACAAGATGGAGGGCTTCACGGTCAAGCGCCTGCTCGACCACCATCGCCAGGTCAAGAGCGCCGCGAACCGCGCCTCGGCCTGAGGCCGTGCCGTCGAAGGCACAGCACGCGACGGAAGCCCAGACCTGTCACGATCCTACGCGAGCCGCTGCCGGGCCCATGACGCATCGCGTCATGACGGTCTCGGCACGGCCGCGCGCGCCGGGCGTTTGCGCCCGTGACGCGGGCACGGCGAGCGCCACCCTGGGCGGACGGAGACGTGAGCGAGCACCGAGGGGGGCGGCGACGGCGGGTCCGTTGACACACACGCCCGCTTCTGGTGTCATCGAGCTTGCGATCTCCGTCGGTTGCTAGCGGCGGCTCGCCGGCCCTTTCGCCATGCCCCTGCGTCATGCCAGCTGCCAAGGTTTCCTGTTCGATGAACGAGTCCGGAGTGCAGCGGTGACAGCCTACGGGCATCGGCTTCAAGGAGTCTGAATGCAGCCCACGTTCAAGATCGGCGACAAGGCCGTCTACCCCTCCCAGGGGGTCACGGAGATCATCAGCATCGACACGATGGAGATCTCCGGGATGCAGCAGAACTTCTACGTTCTGCGGGTGCTGGACACCGAGAAGAAGATCCGGATCCCGGTCAACAAGGTCAACTCGGTCGGGCTCCGGTCGGTCATCAGCCCGGAGGAGGTCGAGGAGGTCTACGAGATCCTCCGCGAGCGCCCCGAGAAGTTCGACCAGCAGACCTGGAACCGGCGTCAGCGCCGCTACATGGAGAAGATCAAGACGGGCTCGGTCTACGACGTGGCCGAGGTCCTGCGCGATCTCTACCTCCTGAAGTACGACAAGACGCTCTCCTTCGGCGAGAAGAAGATGCTCGACATGGCGCAGAGCCTCCTCGTGAAGGAGCTCTCGATCGCGCGCCGCACGGGCGAGCTCGAGATCGAGCGCGAGCTCGAGGACATCTTCGCCGACGCCATCCCAGAGGCCGAGCTCGCGGCGGCCGCCGCGGAGTAGCTCGGCCGCCTCCGCGCGCACGCCGCGCTACCCGCGCCGCGTGCACCAGCGCTCGATGAGCGCCACGTAGAAGCGGTAGGCGGCGTCGATGTGCGCGAGGGGGATGCTCTCGTCGTCGCGGTAGAGGTCTCCCGCGCCGCGGCCCGGCCCGAAGACGAGGCTCGGGACGCCCGCCGCGCGGAGGAGCCCCGCGTCGCTCGTGAGGGTCCCGGCCGCGACGGTCGGGACGAGGCCCGCCGCGCGCATGGCGCTCTTCGCGAGGTCGCGGAGCGGCCCGTCGTCCTCGGAGGCGGCGAGCGGCGGGCGGTCCTGCAGGACGACGATGTCGACCTCGACCTCCTCGACGCCGACGAGCGCGTTCTGGACGGCCGCCGCGAAGCCCTCGCACACCTCCTGCACGCCGACGCCGGGCCCGGTCCAGAAGGTCAGGTGCCCCTCGACCGCGTTGCGGTGCGTCTTCAGGTGCCCGGTCCACACGGGGACCGCGGGGCGCGCGCCGCGCGCGTTGCGCGGGATCCCGAGGCGCTCGCGGATCGCGGCCACGCCCGCGTCGCGCGCGCGGAGCCACGCCTTGAAGAGGTTCCCGACGGGGAAGGGCAGGGCGGCGCCGTCCTCGATGGGGCGCGAGACGACACCGGGCCCGAGGTCCGGCATCTCATCGAAGGACGTCGCGATGCGCATGCGGCAGCGGCCGGCGACGCGGTTGGCCGACTCGCCCGCCTCGAGCTCGAGGAGGCGCAGCTCGCCGTGGGCGCGGAGGCGGGAGAGCACGGCGAGGCCGGCCGCGATGGCGTCGTCGCCGAGGCCGCGCCCGAGCTGGGCGTGGGCGGAGCGGCCGTCCACCTCGACCTCGAAGAAGCCGCGGCTCGGCGGCATCCGCCGGTGGCGGAGGCGGCGTGTGAGCTCGAGGCGGAGCGTGACGCAGCCCGGGTGGTCCGCCCAGAGCTCGAGGTTCGTGGGCGCGCCGACGAGCGCCACGCCGCGCGGCGTCGGCCCGGAGGCGAGGAGCGAGCGGACGCCGCTCCCGACGGCCTCCTCACCCGAGACGGCGGCGATGTAGACGGGGCGCACGAGCTCCTCGAGGCGGAAGCGGGACGCGGCGAGGATCTTCAGCACCACGTCGAGCTTCGCGTTCGCGCCGAGGCCCCGGATCACGCCGGCGGCGGTGTCGACGCGGGGCGAGAACGCCTTGCCGTCGAGGGACGCCCAGCGCGAGGGGGCCGGGTCGGCGCTCGAGTTGAAGAGCCCGATGAGCCAGAGCGGCTCGTCGTGGCCCTCGTGGCCCTTCGTCCCGATGAGGTTCACGCGCTCGTAGGCCTCGCCTGAGCTCACCTGCTCGAGGATGTCGAACTCGCCGTAGTAGAGGAGGTCCATCAGGTAGCTGACGGTCTCCGAGGCGTTGGTGCCGAGGCGAGAGTCGCGGCCGAGCATGTCGAGCGCGGCGGTCAGCGGTGAGATGGGCATCGAGGGCTCCGCGGGCGGGCGGTCGGACGAGCGGGTGTCCGTCCGCTGCCCTGCATGATAGGAACCCGGGGTCGCCGGCTGTCAACGGCAACGGCGACGCGCGCGTGGTGGCCCTCGGCCCGCGCGCGCCGGGCGGAGCGCGAGGAGGCGGGCGATGCGCGCGGTGGTGCAGCGGGTGAGCGAGGCGCAGGTCGAAGTGGACGGGGAGCTCGTCGGGCGGGTCGAGCCCGGGGCGCCGGGGTTGCTCGTGCTGCTCGGCGCCGGGAAGGGCGACGGTGACGCCGACGCCGACTTCCTCGCGGACAAGATCTGCGGGCTCAGGATCTTCGAGGACGACGGCGGGAAGATGAACCTCTCCCTCGAGGACGTCGGCGGGAGCTTGCTCGTCGTGAGCCAGTTCACCCTCTACGGCGACTGCCGGAAGGGGCGAAGGCCATCGTTCGTCGACGCGCTCGAGCCGGTGGCGGCGGCGCGGCTCGTCGAGCGCTTCGTGGCACGGGCGCGGACGCACCTGCGCTCGGTCGAGACCGGCCGTTTCCAGGCGCACATGGTGGTGTCGCTCGTGAACGACGGCCCGGTCACGCTGATCCTCGAGTCGCGTTGACGGCGCGTCCGCGACCGGGCCGGGTCGCCCGCGGCCGCACGGGGTGCGGAAGTGAGCGTCATCGCACGGGAAAGTCTTGCTTGACGCTGTAGGGGGCGCCCCCTATCATCCGCCGGCTTGAAAGGCGTCCCTCGGAGGTAGTTGGATGGGCAACGGCGACAACGGAGATCCCAAGGTTCCGGGAAACGAGCCGCCGGCGGTGCCGGACGCGCCCGCCGCGGACCCCGTCGCCGCCGCGGAAGCCGCCGTGGCCGCCGCCGAGAAGGCGGCGCAGGAGGCGCGCGAGAAGGCCGCGGAGCTCTTGAAGAAGGCGGAGGCCGCGAAGGCCGCCGTCGGCGGTTCCGCGCCGGCGCCCGTCGAGGAGCCGCCGGACCTCGGGCAGAAGAAGAAGAGCGCGCCGGCCGCGTCCGCGCCGGCCTCGAAGGCTCCTGCCGCGCCCGTGCACTTCGACGATCACGACGGGGGCGGGATCGTCACGATCTCGCCGAACCCCGAGGGCCTGTTCGGCACCGACCAGGTCGACGAGGCCGCCGGTGAGCGGTTCACGCCGGAGACGGCGTACATGCGCGGCATGCGCAGCAAGGCGGCGATCGCCGTCCTGCTCGCGGCGGTGGCGCTGATCGCGGCGGGCGTCATCTACCTCCTCACGGAGAGCGACGCGAGCGCGCGCATGAAGTGGTTCCTGTCGGGGACCTCGTGCGTCATGGACGACAAGTCCAAGGGCCCGCGCGTCCCCGACACCTCGAAGGGCGAGGCTCCCGGCAACCTCAACTGCCTCAAGCTCTACGTCGAGCAGACGCGGATGCTCCTCGAGGAGAAGTGGAAGGCCGAGGACTTCCGCTCGAAGCACATCTACGGCTCGGTGACGCTCACGTACTTCCCGCAGGACACGCGGGTCGACGTCTTCCAGACGAAGTACGCGCAGGACGGTCGCGCCTGGGCGCGCAACGACGCCGGGCTCGGCGACATGGTCTGCGCCGAGGCCTACGTGCAGACGCCGGCCGACAAGATCATGACCGACGCGATCAAGGACAAGGCGCGCTGCGAGCGCCCGCTCGTGAACGCGACGGCGGATCTCAAGGAGAACCAGTTCATCGAGTCGCTGCCGCTCAAGAACCTCCCGATCTTCGAGACCGACAAGTGCACCGACAAGTCGACCGGGTGGGACGCCGGGTCGCGGACGTGCAAGGTCGGCGGCACGGAGTTCGACGAGGGCGCGGTCATGACGGCGTACACCTACGAGTACCGCCTCGTGTTCAGCCGCGAGGGCTACGAGCCGCGCGAGTTCGTGTGGCGCCAGGCGGACTGGACCCGCGCCCCGGCGGGCTGGATCATGGACTGGTCGGGCCTCGACCTCGTGCCGAAGCCGGAGACGCGCCTCAAGAACTTCGCCCTCGGCGAGCGCGACCTGTACTGCTACCAGGTGCTCAACGACGTCGTGTACGAGAAGATCCCGCAGGCCAACAAGGACCTGATCTTCAAGCGGAACGGCTTCAAGACCGAGGAGGAGTACCGCGCCGCCGAGCAGGTCCTCCGCCGCGGCGAGTTCCAGCCCTGGTACGAGAAGCTCGCCGAGAACATCAAGAAGCTCGACAAGAAGGCGTGTGAGGAGGGGACGGACCCGGAGATCCCGGAGCTCTGAGCCCCACGAGGCCGGCGCCACGCAGGCGCCGCCACGCTGATCGCGACGAGGCCGCCCCGAGACGGGCGGCCTTCGTCGTTCTCAGGAGGTGTCCTCAGCGCCTGGCCGCCTCCGCGACGCGGTCGCACCCACCGCGCGGCCCGCGCGTCGCGAGGGGCCGGCTCACTCTCCAGCGTCCTCGGGGCGCCAGCGGGCCCAGGCGGCGGGCGTCTCGCGGCCGCTCAGGAACGCGACGGCGTCGCTTGCGAGCGCGGCGACGGCCGGGTCGTCGGCGGTCTCCGAGAGGCGCTCGAGCGCGGGGATCGCGCTCTTCGCGTGGAGGCGGACGAGGCGCTCGATGACGAGGCGCGTCTCGGCGGGGCCCTCGCGGGTGAGGAGCGGCGTGTAGCCCGCGACGAGCCGCGCGATCTCCTCGTCCCAGCGGGGCGCCCAGGGGTGGAAGGGCGGCGCGTCGAGGCAGCCCTCGAGGGCCTCCTCGAGCCCGCAGTAGATCCGCAGGTGGAAGTGGTCGCGGTGGGGCGAGCTGTCCGACGGCTGCACGAGGACGCGCTCCGCGCGGCGGACGAGCTCGGGGTCGGCCCCCGACGCGCGCGCGAAGTCGAGGAGCGCCGTCTTCAGGGGGTTCGCGACGAAGATCCACTGCACCGTCGCGCCGGGATCCTTGAGCACCGAGGCCACGAAGAGCCAGTTCCGCTCGAGGTCGAAGCGGGTGCGGCCGCTCGTGAGGTCGGCGGCGACGTCGCTGAAGGCGGGCGTGTCCGCCGCGGTGCCGTCGGGGGCGCGGCGGTAGAAGCCGAGGTCGACGTCGCGGCCGCTGTTGTGGCTCTCGTGGCCGGGGAGATCGCCGCCGTGAGGGGCCGAGAGGTCGCCAGCCCAGAGCACGCTCCCCGGGTAGGCCGCGGCGACGGCGCCGGCTGCGCGCGTGAGGAGCCCCTCGAGGGCGCGGGTGCCGTAGATGGCGTCGCGGCTCACGCTGATGGGGCGGAGCGCGAGGCCCTCCGAGCCGGCGAGCGGCACGGCGCCGACGAGGTAGCCGGCCGACGTCGTGCCGATGGAGTAGCTCCGGTCGCGCTCGAGCGAGGCGACGTGGGGTCGGTCGAAGGCCGGCACCGCGTCGGGCGAGGCGGCGGGGAGCGCGGGCGGCGAGACGGCGGCCCGCGGGAGCAGCGGCGGCCGGGCTGCGAAGGCGAGGGCGCTCCCGGCGCCGCGCGTGGGGGGCGGTGACGGCGCGTCGCTGCCGGCGCAGGCCGAGAGCGCGAGCGTCGCGGCGACGGCCCCGGCGATGCAGGAGCGCCCCCGGGGGCGGGGCGTCTCGGGAGCGTGTCGCGCCACGGCCGGATGGTCCCAGAGCGCGACCGGGTCGTCAAAGACAGCCGCTCGCGGCGCGTCACCCCGCCGTCGTCGCGGGGCGGTGAGGACGCGGAGAGCCGCCTCCCGCCACGGCGAGCGCGCCTCCGGGTTGCTTCTCGGGCCGAGGATCAGTAGCTTACCGCCCGTTCAAATCATCAGCAGGATCCCGCGGGTCGGCCTCCGCCGCCCCCGCCCCGAAACGCCGACGCGAGGCCGCCATGTTCCGCACGCTCCCCGCTCTTCTCGCTCGCCTCGCCCCGCTCGGCGGCGTCCTCGTCGTCGCGGGCGCGCTGTCCGTCTCCGGGGCCGTGGGCTGCGGATCCGACGAAGGCGGCGGCGCGGACACGGCGCAGGCGGCCGACACGAGCGTCCCGACCGACACCGCGGAGACCGACACGGAGCCGCCCGCGGACACCGGGGACACGGCCGGTGGCTGCCAGAACGGCGCGTCCTGCGACGACGGCGATCCCTGCACGGTCGACGATCTCTGTGACGCCGCGGGCGCCTGCCACGGGACCGCCAAGAGCTGCGACGACGGGATGCCCTGCACGACCGACAGCTGCGGGGCGGACGGGGTGTGCGCGCACGCGCTGGTGACGGGCTTCTGCCGCGGCGGCGCGAGCGAGGACGTGTGCGTCGCGAACGCGAGCGCGGATCCGACGAACACGTGCCGGATCTGCCAGGCCAGCGGCGGCGCCGAGCCGAGCTGGGGGACCCTCTCCGACGGCGCGTCGTGCAGCGACGGGGACGCCTGCACGACGGAGGAGACGTGCGCGTCGGGGGTGTGCACCTCGGCCGGGACGCTCGACTGTGAGACGGGCGACCCCTGCATCGCGGGGAGCTGCGACCACGAGCTCGGCTGCGTCACGACCGCGACCACCGCGGCGTGCGACGACGGCGATCCGTGCACGGTCGGCGACACCTGCGCCGACCGCGTGTGCCAGGCGGGCGGCGACACGCTCGCGTGCGACGACAGCGACGCGTGCACGGTCGACTCCTGCGTGGCGGGGCTCGGCTGCGACCACGATCCGAACGCGCTCTGCGACGACCACGACCCCTGCACGCACGACAGCTGCCTCATGGGCGGCAACTGCCAGAACACCCCCTTCACGGGCGCCTGCGACGACGGCAACCCGTGCACGGTGGGTGAGGAGTGCAACGCTCAGGGCGAGTGCCAGGGCGGCTCGGCGAACACCTGCAACGACGACAACCCGTGCACGCTCGACTCGTGCCACCCGATCGCGGGCTGCCTGAACCTCTTCCTGACGGGGAGCTGCGACGACACGTACGAGTGCACGGTGAACGACCAGTGCGTGGCGGGCGAGTGCTTCGGCGCGAAGACGAACACGTGCGAGATCTGCCCGGTCGACCGCACGGAGCTCGCGAACAAGATCATCAGCATCGAGCTCGCGAGCGACGGCAACAAGGGGTCGGGCCTCGACGTCGACCAGGACGCGAACACGTGCGCCCCGAGCACGGGCTGCAGCGGCGGCGTCGACAACGCGCTCGCGGTCGCCGCCTTCCTCGTGAACCCGAGCATCGGCTCGAGCGTCGAGAACGGCGTCGTGAAGTGGGTCATCGACCTCCGGAACGTGCGCATGGACGGCGAGGAGTTCCAGCTCGCGGTCTACGACAGCGGCCTCACCGACGAGGCCGAGCTCGCGAACTGCGACTTCCAGCACGACCTGTGCGAGTACGACGTGGCGCAGCTCTCCTTCGACGCGGCGTGCCGCCCCTACTTCTCGTTCGACAACGCGCGCATCGTGAACGGCGAGCTCGTCGCCGGGGGGACGGACACGCTGATCAGCATGGTCCTGCCGCTGCAAGGGGGCGATCTGCTCTCGCTCACGATGGCGTGGGCGCGCGTCTCGGCCACCTTCACGACCGACGAGAGCGGCCGCATCGTGTCGATGAACGCCGTCTTCGGCGGGGCGGTGCCGAAGGCGCAGCTCATCGCGGCCATCGAGGGGCTCTCGTCGAGCTCGCTCCCCATCGACCGCGACACGGCGCTCGCGCTGCTCGACGCCGTGGTCCAGAACGACATCGACCTCGACGGCGACGGCATCAAGGAGTCGGCGAGCCTCGGCATGCGCGTGAACAGCATCCCGGCGATCATCGCGTACTGAGCGGGACTCAATCTGCCCTCACGTCGCGACGACCGAGGCCGAGGTCCGGTCGAGCGCCGCGCCCTCCGTGCCTCCGTGCCTCCGTGGTTTCCTTTCAGGAACAGTCACTTGACCCAGAGCACCCCGGGGCGCTCTCCCCGCCTTCCCTCCGTGTCTCCGCGTCTCCGTGGTCACGTTCCAGGATAGCCCCGCTGTCGCTAGTCGTTCGGGTTCCCGAAGCTCTGCACGGCGCACGAGCGGAAGCCCCCGACGCCATTCGGGATCCGGCACCAGCTGATGTCCGCCTCGTTCGGGCCCCAGTCGGCCGAGTCGACCACCGTCCCGCTGGCGTCGACCAGGTCCACGCGGTCGTCCGCGCCGAGCCCGAAGTCGTGCTCGACCCCCTTCGTGAGCACGAGGTAGGCGCCCGCGGCGATGGTGGTCCCCGTCGGGAAGACGTAGCGGTTGTCGTTGTCGTCGCCGACATACCAGCCGTCGAGCGCGACCGCGGCGCTCGTGCCGTTGAAGAGCTCGATGCGATCGTCGCCCGTCGACGTCACCTCGTTCACCACCAGCGCCGGCGGCAGCGCGACGCACCCGCTCGTGTCGAAGCCCATGCAGTCCGTGTCGCAGGCGAGCGTCCCGCTCGCGTATCCGAGCGCCGCGCAGGTCTGCCCGTCGAGGTCGTCCCCGTCGCACACCTCGAGCCCGCCGCGCACGCCGTCCGGGCACACGACCTCCTCGTTCTCGAGGTTCGCCGCCCCCGGCGTCGCGACGAAGCGCACGCCGAACGTCCCGGTCCCATTCGGGAATCGCCCGAACGAGAAGCCCGACGGGATCTCCCCATCCACCCACGACAGGCTGTCCACGAGGCCGCCGCCCGCGTCGCGCAGGAGCACCGCGTCCGCGTCGCCGAGGCCGAAGTCGAAGCCGGTGTCGCCGCCCCGCTCCACGAGCAGGTACACGCCGGGCGCGAGCACCGTCCCCTCCGGGAACGCATAGACGTGCGTCGGATCCGAGTCCGAGAGCGTCCATCCCGCGAGCGCCGCCGCCTCGCTCCCGGCGTTCGTGAGCTCGATCCAGTCGTCCGACCCCGTCGTGAAGAGCTCGTTCACGACGACCACCGCGCCCGTCGGCGTCGTGTCGGCCGTGTCCCCCGGGGAGGTGTCGGCCGGCAGCGTGTCGCCGGGCACCGTGTCGGTCTCGACCGTGTCCTGCGCGGTGTCCGCGGGCGTCCCGGTGTCGCCGCTGGTGTCGACCGGCGTATTCGTGTCCACTACGGACGTGTCCGTGTCCGTGCCGCCGCCACCGTCGCTCGAGCAGCCCGGGGCGACCGCGGTGACGAGCAGAGCCGAGATGACGACGAGGATGGGGGAGCGCATGACGACCTCTGGGGGTTCGAGTCGGACCGCCCGCGCGCTCGAGCGCGCGCTCTCGCGGCGGTCCTCGCTCGGCGTGTCCGGCCGAGCCGGCCCCGTGTCTATCGAAACCACCCGCTCGGAACAAGTCTGCCCGTGAGCCCGGTCTCCCACGAGGACGTCACCGTCCAGATCAGCCTCGACGAGCTGCGCGCCGCGGCGCGCCGCCTCGGGCCCTACGAGCTCCGCCGCGAGCTCGGCCGCGGCGGCATGGGCGTCGTCTACCAGGCCTACCACCACGCCCTCCGCCGCGAGTGCGCCGTCAAGCTCCTCCAGAGCACCCGCAACGAGGTCGTCGCCGAGCGCTTCGTCCTCGAGGGCCAGGCCGCCGCCCGCCTCGGCAAGCACCCGAACATCGTGGGCGTGTTCGACGCCGGCGTCATCGACGGCACCGCCTACATCGCCATGGAGTACGTCGAGGGCGAGCCCCTCGACGCGATCCTCGCGCGCCGCGGCCGCCTCCCCGAGGCCGAGGTCCTCGCCATCGGGGAGCAGGTCGCCCGCGCGCTCGCCCACGCCCACCGCCACGGCATCGTCCACCGCGACATGAAGCCGGGCAACATCATGATCGACCGCGACGGCACCCCGCAGATCCTCGACTTCGGGCTCGCCAAGGACCTCGGCGTCACCGACTCCGCCATGTCCGTCGCCGGCCACATCATGGGCACCCCGAACTACATGCCCCCCGAGCAGGCCGACCACCGCCGCGGCTCGGTCGACGCCCGCACCGACGTCTACTCGCTCGGCGCCACCCTCTACCACGCCGCCTCGGGCCGCATGCCCTTCTCCGCCGAGCGCGTCGTCGACGTCATCGTGCAGGTGCTCACGCGCGACCCGCCGCGCCTCCGCGGCACGGGCGTCTCCGCCGACGGCGAGGCCGTCATCGCGCGCGCCATGGAGAAGGAGAAGCGCCACCGCTACCAGAGCGCGACCGAGCTCGCCGACGACCTCGCCCGCGTCCTCCACGGCGACGCCCCGAAGGCCCGCCCCGTCGGCCCCGTCGGGCGCCTCTGGCGGCGGATCCGCCGCCGCCCCGGCATCGCCGTCCTCGTCGCGCTCTTCGTCCTCTTCGCGGCCGCCGGCACGGGCTACGTCCTCTACCGCCAGGACGAGGCCGAGGCCCTCTGGAGCTCCGCCTACACCCAGGTCGCGCGCGCCACCGCCGCCGAGACGCGCGACCTCCTCGAGCCCGCGCTGCCGCTCATCCGCGAGTGCGAGCAGCTCGCCACCTACCACCTCCTCGACGTCGACGACACCGACGCGCTCGCGCTGAACCTCGTGGGGCGCATCCTCTATCGCGACCGCCTGAGCTGGCTCAGCTACGGCGACGCCACCGGCCGCTTCACAGGCGCCCAGCGCCGCCCCGACGGGAGCATCGTCGTCAACCGCTCGTGGGTCGACGACGACGGCGCCGGCGGGCACGTCAAGGAGGAGCTCGTCCTCGAGCACGGCGAGCGCGAGCTCCTCCGCGAGGACCCCTCCGACTACGATCCGCGCACGCGCCCCTGGTACGGGGTCGCCGCGTCGCACGACGAGCCGACCTGGCTCCCGCCGTACGAGTGGGCCGGGAACGAGGGCTTCGGCATCACCGTGACCCTCCGCCACGACGTCGGCGGCGTCATGCGCGGCGCCTTCACCGCCGACTTCCGCCTCGAGGCGCTCTCGCGCTTCCTCGCTGGGCTCGACCTCCCCGAACGCTCGCGCGCCTACCTCATGACCCGGAAGGGGGAGGTCGTCGCGCGCTCCGACAGCGGCAAGAACGACGCCCCGCACGAGGTCCTCGACGCGGCCCTCGCCGCCGGCGTCGACCTCGGGGGCCTCGCGCGCGGCGCCGTCTCCTCGGTCGTCGTCGACTTCGCCGGAGAGCCCTGGGTCGCGAGCTTCGAGGCGTTCTCGCTCCGGGGCGGGCTCGACTGGGTCTCGGCCGCCGTGATCCCCGTCGCGACCATCCGCGGCGACGTCGGCAAGCTCGCCTTCATCCTCATCATCGCGGGCGCCGTCTTCTTCGTGGTCATCGTCGGGCTCGCGGTCGTGGGCGCCCTCGTCCGCCGGCGCCGCCTGCGCGCGGCGCGGCGCTGACGCGGGCTACGGCGCGACGCCGATCTCGAGGTACGAGGCGCCGTCCGCGACGAAGATCGTGTGCGTCACGGCCTGACCGGCGCCGCGCATCGGCACGGTCTGTTGCGGCACGCCGACCTTGTACTCGGCGGGGAGCGAGGCGGGGACGTCGTCCTCCACGTAGATGGCCCCGTCGCTCGGGTTCCGCGCGTAGAGCGGCCAGTTGCTGCCCGTCAGCATCACGCCGAGCCGGTGCCCGGCGGGGATCGTGTAGGCGAAGTCCTTCGTGAGCGGCACCTCGAGCGTCACGCGCGTCCCGGGCGCGACGAAGTCGAACCGGTTGTCGGAGCCGCGCGCGCTGACGCGGGCGATCCCGTCGCCGATGAGCCGCGCGTGGCCGTCCGCGTCGACGTCGAGCACGCGCGCGGCGATGTCCGCGTCCGCGCCGGTCGTCGCGACGGCGACCACGACCTTCGCCGCGCCGAGGAGCCGCAGCGGCGTCGCGCGGGCGGGCGTCACGAAGGTCAGCTGGTCGCCGCGGGCGAGGAGGGCGTCCTGGCGCTGCGGCCCGTGGAGGAGCAGCTTCTCGGGGTCGGGGGTCAGGGTGCACACGAGCGGCGACGCCGCGAGCACGCAGTTGTAGGGCGCGAGCGTGCCGCCGCCGACGGTCGGCGACGGATCGGCCGGGTCGTAGGGGAGGGGCAGGGCGGCCGCGGCCGAGCCAGGCGCGGCCTCGGTGAGCGCGAGGTCCGACGTCATGAAGAAGCGCGCGGGCGCGGCCTCCGGCGGCGGCCACGTCGCGGCGCTCGCCCAACCCTCGTTCTCCTGGTGGTAGCGCACCTGCGGCCAGGTCGCGGCGGGGCTCGAGGTCACGCCGCGGAGGTGCAGGTCGAAGAAGGCGAGGGTGTCCTGGTCGATGACGCGCTCGGTGTCGACGTAGACGCGCTCCTCGGGCTCGAGCGGGCGCCCGGAGCCCGACTGCACCTCGCCGCCCGTCGCGAAGTGGATCCACGGCCCGATGAGGAGGCGGTGCGCGCCGCGGACGGCGGGGTCGCTCTCGGCGACGAGCTCCTCGAACGCGGCGAGGGTGGTCCTCGGGTTCAGGTCCCACCAGCCGCTCACGACGAGCGCGGGGACGGCGACGTGGGCGAGGTCGACGCCGCCCTCGGCGAGGGTCCAGACGAGATCGCGCCGCGGGTGGCTCAGGTAGAGCCCGCCCACGCCGAAGCCGAGGACGTCGAGCGCGAGCGTGCTCTCGAGGCGCGCGACGCCGCCCGTGTAGACGTGGGCGTACTCGGTGCGGGCGGCGCACATGATCGGCACCATCGCGGCGAGGTGCGGCGGGGGCCCGGTCGCGAAGTCCGGGTGCGCGGCCGTGGGCTCGGGGCCGACCGCCGTCTTGTACTGCACGCCGCAGAGCGCCGAGACACCCCAGGTGCCGACCTTGCCGTCAGACCAGGGCTGCGCCGCCACCCACTCGACGATGTCGTAGGTGTCCTGGCGGAGGCGCGCGGGGTCGCTCGACTCCGGGAGGCCCGCCGAGCCGAAGCGCCCGCGCCAGTCGACCGCGACGACGTTGTAGAACGGGGAGCTCACGAGCGGGCGGCTCTCCCGGTCGCCGATGAACGTGTCGTACGCGGCGTCGGCGGAGTAGGGGGTCTGGATGAGGATGGTCGGGAGCGGGCAGTCGGCGGTCGCCGGCCGGTCGAGCCAGCCGTGGAGCGCCTGACCGTCGAGGGTCGGGATGGCGAGGTCCTCCCGGACGCGCGCCGTGCCGCAGGGCGGCGGGGCCGCCGTGTCGGCGGCGACCGCGGTGTCGTCCGCCGTGTCGAGGGTGTCATCCGCGTCGGTGACGTCGCCCGGGGCGGTGTCGTCGTCGGTGGCGTCGGGGGTCGCGTCCGCGACGTCGTCCTCGGCCGTCGCCGTGTCCGTGTCCGTGTCCGCGGGCGCGACGCTGTCGGGGAGGACGTCGGCGAGCCCGCCGGTCGCGCCGTCGCCGCCGCAGGCGGCGAGCGCGAGGGGAGCGACGAGGACGGCGAGGGAGACGAGGTGACGGCGCATGGCGGCTCCACGCGGGCGCGGGGCGTGGCCATCCTCGGCGCCCGGTAGGAGCCTGTAGCGCATTAGGGCTTCGAGCGGATTCGAGGCGTTCTCGGAGCGGATCGGCGAGGCGACGCGGAGCGTCGCCGGTTCCAAAACCCGAGGCGAACCAGCAGGTTCGCCGCAGAGGTTTTGGAACGCCGAGGCGCCCGAGAACGCCCGAAGACGCCGAAGCATCTATGCGCTACAGGCTCCTAGGGCGAGGATGGTCGACGCCGCGCCTCACCGCAAGCGGGCGAGATGCCCCAGGTCGGCCTCCCAGGCCGCGATCACGCGGCCGCCTGCGCCCTCCGCGCCCTCACCGCCTCCGCGAGCCGCTCGAGCACGGGGACCGTGTCCTCCCAGGCGAGGCAGGCGTCCGTGATGCTCTGGCCGTAGGTCAGCGGCACCTCGGGGCGGTGGTCCTGCCGCCCGCCGACGAGGTGGCTCTCGATCATGACGCCGAAGATCCGCCCCGACCCGCCCGCGACCTGCGCGGCGATGGCGTCGACGACCTCGGCCTGGCGCCGGTGGTCCTTCCGGCTGTTGCCGTGGCTCGCGTCGACCATGACGCGGGGCGTCTGGCCAGCGGCCGAGAGCGTCTCGCACGCCGCCCCCACGGCCGCCTCGTCGTAGTTCGGCCCGCTCGACGCGCCGCGCAGGATCACGTGGCAGTCCGGGTTCCCCATCGTCGCCACGATGGCGGCGATCCCCTGCTTCGTGACCGACAGGAAGCGGTGCGGGCAGGCCGCGGACGACACGGCGTCGACGGCGATCTGGATGCTGCCGCCCGTCCCGTTCTTGAACCCGACCGGCATCGAGAGGCCGCTCGCGAGCTCGCGGTGGATCTGGCTCTCGGTCGTGCGCGCGCCGATGGCGCCCCAGCTCACGAGGTCGGCCGTGAACTGCGGCGTGATGGTGTCGAGGAACTCGCAGCCCGTGGCGACGCCGGCGTCCGCGAGGTCGCGGAGCAGCGTCCGCGCCTGGCGGAGCCCCTGGTTGATCTTGAAGCTGCCGTCGAGGTCGGGGTCGTTGATGAGCCCCTTCCAGCCGACGGTCGTCCGCGGCTTCTCGAAGTAGACCCGCATCACGACGAAGAGGTCCGCGGCGAGGCGCTGCGCGCAGACCTGCAGGAGCCGCGCGTAGTCCATCGCGGCGCGCGTGTCGTGGATGGAGCAAGGCCCGCACACGACGAGCAGGCGGTCGTCGCGCCCGTGCAGGATGTCGGACGCCTGCGCGCGCGACGCCGCGATGAACTCCTCACCG
Source organism: Deltaproteobacteria bacterium (assembly GCA_020632715.1). Lineage (GTDB taxonomy): Bacteria > Myxococcota_A > UBA9042 > PHBI01 > PHBI01 > JACKFA01. Next base: position 759,516 of record JACKFA010000001.1, on the reverse strand, counting down.
CGCGCCGAGAGCGGCAGCTCCTCGAGGAGGATCGCGGGGGGGATCAGGGGCCGGAGGCCCTCGATGCGGACGTCGTCGGTGCTGAACATCGGGTACCCGTCTCTCGCACAGCGGCGCGGCGCGGCGCCTGAAAGTGGCGAAGGCCGAGCGCTCGTCCGAGCGCCCGGCCCTCGTCCGGAGAAGGTGCGCGAAAGCGCGCGAAGGGGCAAGAGGCTGGCTCCCCGGGCCCGTCACCGGTCGTGACGCGGCGCGTCACGACGGCGGCGACGGGATCAGGCCACCGCCGGGAGGCGCCGGCGCAGCATCCGCTCGGCGTGCGCGAGCATCTCCGGCGTGTCGACGTCCTGCCAGAAGCCGTCGCCGATATCGAGCGTGTGCATCGCGCCGCGCTCGGCGAGGGCCTGCACCCCCTCCGAGAGCGAGACGTTGCCGCGCGCCACGAACACGCTGTCGAGCGCGTCCATGAGCGCGGTCGTGCACACGAAGACGCCGCAGTCGACGCAGTTGTACTCGGACTCGGGGATGGTCTTCCCGATCCGCGCGATGCGCCCGCCCTCGCTCCACACCTTCGTGGCGTCGTCCATGTCGAAGATCGACCCGAGCTTCCAGTCGACGAGCAGCGTCGCCGTCCCCGGCGCCGGCGCGTGCGCCGCCGCGAGCTCCATCACCTCGTCGCCGACGACGTGGTCCGCCATCGCGATGATGAACTCGTCGCCGAGCAGGTGCGGCCGCGCCGTGAGCACGGAGACGCCATTCTGGAGGTCGTAGCGCTCGTTCAGCGCGAAGACGACCTCCACGTCGCCGTCGTAGGCCGCGCGGAACGCGGCGTCGACCGTGCTCGCGCCGTGGCCGATGACGATGACCACGCGCTCGCAGCCGGCGAGGCCGAGGCTCCGCACGGCGCGCACGAGCAGCGGCTCGCCGCCGACGAGGGTCAGCGGCTTCAGGCGCTCACCGCTCTCGTCCTGGAGGCGCGAGCCGAAGCCCGCCGCGAGGATGACGCCGGTCCGGGGGCCCGCCATGCTCACGCCTCCCGGAGGTCTTCGGGGAGGTGCGTGACCGGCTCGGCGCCGCCGAGCACGCGCAGCGTGTTCTTGAGGCCGATGTGCTGGATGAAGAGGTCGTGCTCCTGCACGTGCCCCTGCTCGACGTGCGGGCTCTTGAAGTAGAACGAGAGCCACTCCTGGATGCCCTTCATGCCGGTGCGGCCGGCGAGGTCGAGGAAGAGCGCGAGGTCGAGGACGATCGGCGCCGCGAGGATCGAGTCGCGGCACAGGAAGTCGACCTTGATCTGCATCTTGTAGCCGAGCCAGCCCTTGATATCGATGTTGTCCCAGCCCTCCTTGGCGTCGCCGCGGGGCGGGTAATAGTTGATGCGGATCTTGTGGTAGAGGTTGCCGTAGAGGTCCGGGTAGAGGTCCGGCTGGAGGATCGTGTCGAGCACGCCCGACTTCGTGACCTCCTTGGCCTTGAACGACTCGGGATCGTCGAGCACCTCGCCGTCGCGGTTGCCGAGGATGTTCGTCGAGAACCAGCCGTCGACGCCGATCATGCGGGCCTTGAAGCCCGGGGCGAGGATGGTCTTCATGAGGGTCTGGCCCGTCTTGAAGTCCTTGCCGCAGATGGGCACGCCCTTCTCGAGGGCGAGCGCCTCGAGCGCCGGCGAGTCGGCCGAGAGGTTCGGCGCGCCGTTCGCGTAGGGGACGCCCTCCATGATGGCGGCGTAGGCGTAGAGCTGCGACGGCGCGATGTTCGCGTCGTTGTTGTCGAGGCCCTTCTCGAACGCCTCGATGGAGGCGTGGCAGGGGCCGGGGCGGAGGTAGACCTCGGTCGAGCCGCACCAGACCATCACGGCGCGCGTGGCACCACTCTTCGCGAGGGCCCCCTTGATGTCGGCGCGGATGGCCTCGGCGAGCTCGCGCTTCGACTTCGTCTGCTTCACGTTCGGGCCGTCGAGGCGCTTCACGTAGGCCGGGTCGAACGCGGCCTGCATGGGCTTGACGGTGTGGAGGAAGTCGGCGAGCGGGGCGAGGTCCTGCTGCGTCAGGACGTCGGCGCGGACGGCGGCGTCGTAGGCGTCGTCCGGGTACACGTCCCAGCCGGCGAACTCGATGTCGCCGAGGGGGGCGAGGGGGAGGAAGTCCTTGATGAGCGGGTTCTTGTTCTCGGAGCGCGCCCCCACGCGGATCGTCTGCAGCTGCGTCAGCGAGCCGATGGGCTGCGCGAGGCCCCGGCGGACGGACTCGACGCCGGCGATGAAGGTGGTGGCGACGGCGCCCATGCCCGGGAGGAGCACGAGGAGCTTGCCGTCATGGGGTCGGATGGTCGGGGAGGTCGCCATGTTGGCTCCTGTTCGGGAACGGCGCGGCAGAGAGAGAAGTGCTGAGTGTGGTCGCGCGCGGCGCTGGCTCCCTGAGCAAGAGCCGTGCCGCGCGAGCACGCGGCGCGCCGTGGTTCCCGGCTGCCGTGGCCCCGCTCGACCGCGCGGCCGTCGCGCGCGGACGGCGGGTGCTAACACGCGGGCGCGCGCGATCCAAGCGTCAGGAATGATGTGGAGTACGCGTCATCCACCGCGCTGTCACCGGGGGAGCGCTACTCCGATCGGACGTCCGCTCCGCGGGGTGCCCCGCTCCGCGGCCCGGTCTCGCTGTTCAGCGCAGCGACAGCTCGAACGGCATCATCGCGAGCACCTGCTCCTTCGCCCAGAGGCGCGAGAGCAGCGTCGCCGCGGCCTGCGCGCGCGTCCGGAGCGGCTCCGGCAGCGCCGCGAGCACGCCGCCCGCGACGTCGAGGCGCGGCGCGAGCAGGCGCTGCGGGTCCCCCTCGAGCATCTCGAGCAGCGAGCGCGCCTTCGGGTAGCGCACGACGTCCACCGCCGCGACGTCGAGCTTCGCCGCCTTCGCGGCCTCGACGACGGCGTTGTAAAGCCCACCGACACTGTCAACCAGACCGACACCCCGCGCCTGCTCGCCCGTCCAGACGCGCCCCTGCGCGATCTTGTCGACCGCGTCGTAGGACATGCCGCGGCCGCTCCGGACGCGGTTCACGAAGGTCTGATAGGTGTGCTCCATGTGCCCCCGGAACACCGCCCGCTCGCTGTCGGAGAATCCCGACAGCGAGGACATCATGCCGGCGTGCTTGCCCCGCGAGAGCACCACCGTGTGGACGCCGATCTTGTCGAGCAGCTCGCCGATGACCATCTTCCCGCCGAAGACCCCGATCGACCCCGTGAGCGTCGCGTCGGACGCGAGGATCCGCTTCGCCGCGCTCGCGACGTAGTAGCCGCCCGACGCCGCGACGTCGCCGAGCGACGCCACGACCGGCCGCGTCTCCGCGAGCTGGGCGACCGCGCGCCAGATCACGTCGCTCGCGAGCGCCGAGCCGCCCGGGCTGTCGACGCGCAGCACGACCGCCTTCACCTGCGGGTCCTTCGCGAGCGCCTCGAGCGTCGCCACGACGTCGTCGCTCGCGACGGCGGCCTCGGCCCCGAAGAGCCCGCCGCCCCCCGCGCCGCTCACGATGGGGCCCTCGAGCGTCACGAGCGCCACGCGTGGGCGGTCGGACGTCGCGTCCGAGGGCGACTTCGTGAGGAGCTCGATGACGCTGAAGATCGAGCTCAGATCGGGCACGTCGTCGGGCACCGGGTAGGCGAGGGAGAGCTCGCCGTAGCGCTTGGCGAGCGACTCCCGGAGCGCCGGCCAGTACGCGGTCTCGTCGACGAGGTGCGCCTTCTTCGCCTCGTCCGCCGTGAAGAGCCCGACGTCGACCAGGCGCCGCACGTCGTCCTCGGACACCTTCCGCGCGGGGCTCGCGACGCCGCGGACGACGCTCGCGTAGAGGCTGTCGAGGAGCGACTCGAGCTGCTCCTTCGCGGCGTCCGACATCGTCGTGAGGCGGTACGGCTCGGCCGCCGACTTGTACTTCCCGACCGCCTCGATGTCGGCGCGGATCCCGAGCGTCGCGAGGAGGTCCTTGTAGAAGGACACCTCGGCGCGGAGCCCGGTCAGGAAGAGCGATCCCTCCGGGGTCATCGCGATCGTGTCCGCCGTCCGCACCGCGAGGAGCTGCCCCGTCGACGCGCTCTCGAGGTGGACGACGACCTCCTTCTTCCGGTCGCGCGCCCGCGCGATCGCCGCGGCGAGCTCCTCGCCCTGCGCGATCCCGAGGTCCGTCCCGAGGCGGATGGCGAGCGCCTTCACCTCCGGGCGCCGGCTCTCGCGATCGAGCGCCGCGATGAGCTCGGGGAAGACGACGCCCGAGCCCGAGGCGAAGAGCGAGAACGCCGCCGGCGCCTCGGTGACCTGCCCCATGAGCCGGAAGACCCGCACGGGGCTCACCTTCGCGTCGGCCTTCGGCCCGTCGAGGAAGGTCCAGTTCTGCGCGCCGGCGGGGCCCGCCGAGAGGAGGAGGGCGGCGGCGGTGACCGCGAGCGTGAGCGCGCGGCGGGGCGGGTTCGGCTTCGTCATCGGCGGCTCTCCGGCTCTCGGGCGTCGTCGTCGGCCCCGTGGTCTCGCGGCGCGGGCGGGCTCACGCGCGGCGCCGCTCCCCCGCGGCGTCGTCCTCTGGCGCTCCCTCCGAACGGGGCGCCCGCGCGGCCCATTCCGAGGCGACGGCGCCGTCGAGCGCGACGCCGTCGACCATCGGGTGGCGGAGGCCGGCCGCCGCGAGCGCGCGAGCCGCGGCGACCTGCTCCGCGTCGGGGACGAGCCCGGCCATGGCGCCCGCGCCGCGCCCCATCCGGTAGGGGCGATAGCCGGTCATCAGGTTGAGCGGCACGTCGGGGTGGCGGCGCGCCACGTGCGCGATGACGGGGAGCGTGCAGCACGCGAGGTGCCCGGGCATCAGCAGGTGCCGCACGATGACGTTCGCCGGGGAGGCCGCGCACTCGGCGAGGCGCGCGTGGGCGGTCTCGAGGTAGGCGCGGGGGCCTGCGAGCTTGAGCGCGCAGCGATCGCTCCCGAACTTGAGGTCGATGAGCCAGGTCCCGACGACGCCCGTGAGCTTCTCGACCGCCTCGGCCGTGGTCCAGGCGTTGGTGTTCCAGACGACGTGCGTGTCGTCCGGGCAGGCGCGCAGCACCTCGAGGGCGTAGAGCACGTTCACGTCGGGGAGCCCGCCGACGAAGTTGACGTTCGTCGCGCCCTGCGCGCGGCGCTCGGCGATCCGGCGCGCGAGCGCCTCGGGCGGCACCTCGACGCCGACCGCGAGCGGCGTCCGGACGGCGCGATCGTCGCTGCAGAAGGCGCAGCGGAAGTTGCACCCCGCGAGGTAGATCGCGTGGCTCGGGACGAGGCAGCGCTCCTCGCCGAGGTGGAGATACTCCTTGTAGACGCGCGCGCCGGCGCCGAGGCCGCAGACGCCGAGCTCGCCGGCGTGCCGATCGACGCCGCAGCGCTCCGGGCAGACGTCGCACGCGTGGTAGCGCGCCATGGCCCAGCCGTGCGCGGCGTCGAGGGCCGCGCGGGACATGCCGCGCCCGAGGTCGACGGGCGCCGTCACGCGGGCCCGCCGCGCGAGGCGCGCACGAGGAAGATGGTCAGGGAGCACATGCTGTCCTAGCATCGCCACCGATGCGCCTCACCGCAATGGAGGAGCCGCGCCAGGGCACCCGCGGCCTCCGGCTCGGGCTCGCCCTCGCCGCCGGGCTCGCCGTCTCCGCCTGCGCGACCGCCGGCGGGGGCGCCGGGAGCGGGCCGGGGATCGTGCGCTTCTACAACACGACCGACGCCTGCACCGGCGTGCTCCCGCTGACCGTGGCGCTCGGCTCCGCGACGTGGCCGGTCCCGCCCGGGGGCGACGTCGCCATCACGATCCCCGCGGGCGTCCACGTCGCGGAGGTCCACGCGCGCGGCGACCTCCTCGAGCGGCACACCTGGGAGGTCGGCGCGGGCGCGGTCGTCGAGGACTTCGTCGGCTGCGCCGCGCCGGAGCTGACCCGCGCGGGCGAGGGGCGGGCGCGGGTCCGCCTCGAGCTCCCCGCGGCCGGTTGCGCGCCCGGGCTCCACGGGCCGGTGTCGGTGTCGCTCGGCGGCCGGCCGGCGGGCCGCGTCGGCCGCGGCGAGGTCGTCGCCCGCTGGCTTCCCGTGGGGTGGGAGCCGTCGACGTCGACGGGCGCTCGCTCGCGGTAGCCGTGCCGCCCGCGGGCGGCGGCGCCGCCGAGGTCGCCCGGGTCGCGCTCGACTGCGAGCCGGACGCCGTGCTCGGCGCCGAGGGGTCTGGCCGCTCGTCGTCCTGGGGCCGCCGCTCGGCTGCGGGCCCACGGCCGAGGTCGTCCACGCGCGCGCCGCCGGGCTCGAGGCGACGGTCGGCCCGGGCGAGGCCTGGACCGTCTACGTGCCGACCGGGCGGCATCAGGTCGCGGTCGCGGTCGGCGACGAGCCAGCGCGGAGCGAGGTCGTCGAGGTCGGAGGCGGGCCCGCCGTGCTCGCGCCGGGCGCGGCCGCCTGCGACGGGCGCGGCTTGTCCGCGGGCGGCGCCGCTGATACGGTGCGCCCGTGAAGCTGCTCGTTGCCGGCTACCCTCAGGACGAGACGAGACGCCTCAGCGAGCGCCTGCGCGAGGAGGGCCATCAGGTCCTCGGCGCCGTCGGTCGCCACGGGGCGAGGACCTTCGTCAAGGTCGTCACCCCGGACTGCGTGCTCGTGCCGGCCGGCGAGGACGGCGAGCGCGTCCGCGGCTGGCTCGAGGAGCTCGGCGTGGACCTCAAGTGGGTCGCGGTCGACGAGGGCGAGGATCCGGTCGCCGCGCTCGAGCGCTTCCGGAGCGGCGGGAGCGGCTCGCGCCCGACGCCCCGGCCACCCCAGGCGCCGAGCGGGGCGGCGCCCGCGGAGGCCATCCTCGAGGTCGACCCGCCCGACGCGACGAAGCCGTCGCTCGCGGCGGTGCTCTCGCAGACCGCGCCCTTCCGGCAGGGCCCCATCACGGACACCTTCGGCGAGGAGCAGGCGCCCATCCCGCGCACGGGGCGCCGCGTGTCGGTGGGCTCGCAGTGGCCGGGCTCGGGCGCGAAGGAGGAGGCGGCGGCCCCGAAGGCGCCCCTCGAGCGGCGCCCCGTCGCGCCGAACCCGCGCGCCGGCGGACGCCAGCTCGGCGACACGCCGGAGGCGCCCACGGATCCAGGCGGCGGCGCCCCATACATCGTCGACCCGGTGGTCCTCTCGCGCCGCGGCGTCGGGGACACGCCCGTCCCGGGGACGGTCGCGCCCGTCGGGCCGTCGACCTCGCCGGACTCGCGCGTGGGCGCCGCCTCGCAGGTGCCGTCGCGCTCCGGGCAGCCGTGGGTCGCCGCGGGGGGCACGGTGGTGCCATCGAGCGAGCCCGACACGGCGCGCACGAAGAGCGAGGCCGAGGCGCACCCGCGCGACCGGCATCGCGGCGAGGACGGTGAGCCGGCGCGGGTCAAGGTGCCGACGGGGAACGTCGCGACGGAGATCCGGCGGAAGGCGTCGTCGGCGGGTGGTGCCAAGCGCGCGTCGTCGCCGGGGATGCCCGTCGTCGCGTCGCCCCCGAGCCCGGCGTCGTCGGCGGGGAGCGCGACGAGCGCGAGCGGAGCGGTCTCGCCGGGGGGCGCCGGCCCCGCGAGCCAGCGCGCGGCGAGGCCCGACACGGCGCGGGACGCCGACGGGCCGCCGCGGCGCCTCGTGTCGACGGGCGGCGGCGCAGGCGCGGCGACGGCCACCGGGGTCGCCGTGATGGACCCGCGAACGGATCGCGAGGTTACCGCGCCGGTGGACGCTCAGGGCGAGGCGGGGCGCGACGGTGGCCCGATCCTCGACGCCGAGCTCGTCTCGAAGCTTGCTCACGCGCGCTTCGGAGACTACCACTCCATCCTCGAGATCGAGCCCGACGCATCGCCCTACGTGGTGCGCGAGCAGTTCAAACGGTTGTCGAACCTGTACAGCCCACGCGGGTGGCCCAAGAAGCTCGGTCCTGAGGAGCTCGCGATGTTGTCCGAGATCGGACGGAGTGTCAGGGACGCCTTCCTCATCCTCGGTGATCCCGAGCTGCGGGCGCGCTACGAGCGCGCCCTCATCGGGGCGCCAGCCTCCCGGAGATAGGGCATGTCCCGACTGCCGCTGGTCATCTACCCGGACAACATCCTCATCACGCGCTCGAGCGACGTGACCGAGATCGATCAAGGCACCGTCGACTTCGTGAACGCCATGGTCGAGACGATGTACGTCTCGCACGGGATCGGGCTCGCGGCGCCGCAGGTCGCGCAGAACGTCCGGATCATGACGGTCGACGTGGAGCCCGACAACGGCGGGAAGAGCCTCTTGCAGCTCATCAACCCCGTGATCGTCGACGCCTACGGCAAGACGACCTACGAGGAGGGCTGCCTCTCGTTCCCGGGGCTCACGGCCGAGATCAAGCGGAAGAAGCAGATCCACGTGCAGGCCTACGACCTGTCCGGGAAGCTCCTCGACTTCGAGGCCGACGGGCTCCTCGCGATCTGCATCCAGCACGAGCTCGACCACCTGAACGGCATCACCTTCGTCGACCGCCTCAACGAGGTGCAGAAGAAGCTCGTCGTCCGCGAGTACCTGCGGCAGCGCGCCGAGGACGAAGAGGACGACACGGTCGAGGCCATCCGGTCCGTCCACGGGAAGTGAGCGCCTTGAGCCGGCCCCTCCGCGTCGTGTTCATGGGCACGCCCGACCTCGCGGCGGCCGTGCTGCGGGCGTTGCTCGACGGCCCTCACCCCGTCGTGGGCGTCGTCTCCCAGCCCGACCGCCCCGCGGGGCGCGGTCAGCGCGTGGTCCTCGGGCCGGTGTCGGCCCTCGCGCGCGAGCGCGGGCTCCCGCTCGCGCAGCCGTCGAGCGTCAAGACGGCCGAGTTCCGCGCGTGGCTCGCGGCGCTCGAGCCGGACGTCGCGGTGGTGGCCGCGTTCGGGCACATCCTCGGGCCGAAGCTCCTCGACGTGCCGCGCCTCGGGTGCGTGAACGTGCACGCGAGCGCGCTGCCGCGCTGGCGCGGGGCGAGCCCGATCCAGGCCGCGATCGCCGCCGGGGACGCCGCGACGGGGGTGTCGATCATGCAGATGGATCCGGGGCTCGACACGGGCCCCGTGTTCGTCACGCGGCCGGTGCCGATCGCGGCGGACGAGACCGCGGAGACCCTCCACGACCGGCTCGCGGCGGTCGGCGGGGAGGCGGTGCTCGCGGTGCTCGACGAGCTCGCGCGCGGCGAGGCCGTCGCGGTGCCGCAGCCCGACGAGGGCGCGACCTACGCGCACCTCATCCGGAAGGACGCCGGCGACCTCGACTTCGGCGCCTCCGCGGTCGCCCTCGACCGCCAGGTGCGCGCGTATCATCCGTGGCCGGGGACGCGCACGACGCTCCGGGGGCAGCCGCTGAAGGTGCTGCCGCCGGTCACGGCGCTCGCGACGCGGCCCGCGGGCGCCGCGCCCGGCGAGATCGTGACGGTCGGCCCCGACGGGGTCGACGTCGCGTGCGGCGAGGGGGCGCTCCGGCTCCGGCGGCTGCAGCTCGCCGGGAAGAAGGCGCTCGACGTGGCGGACTTCCTGCGCGGCGCGGATCTGTCGCCGGGAATGCGGCTCGGCGGCGGGCTGTCCGACGGGACATGACCGCGCGCCACCACCTCGTCCACGCTGTCGCGATCGCGCTCGTCGCCGTCGTCGCGCCCGCGTGCGGGGACGGTGCTGCGTCCGGCGAGGTCGCGCTCCGGGCCGCGCTCGCGACGAGCGCAGGGAAGGGCGGGGAGGTCGGCGCGCTGGCGCCCGTCGCGGTGCCGCTGCGGGCGGCCTCACCGCACCGCATGACGCTCACGGCGACGATCGCGCTCGAGCTCCCGGGCGGGGCGCGGACGGTCACCGTCAGCCGTACGATCGACCGCGGCGCGGCCGGGCGGTTCCGCGTCGCGGACGCGCGGACGGTCGAGGAGCCTGGTCGCGACGCCCTCTCCGACGCGCGGGACGGGGTCTACGACGGCGAGCGCTTCGCCTCGCGGCGCGGGGTCGGCCCGTGGGTCGAGCGCGACGTGCTGCGCGGCGGCCACTGGCGCTTCCTCGCGGACGCCTACGCGCTCGGCGAGGACGTGCTGCGCGGCTTCAAGAGCTACCTCGTGGCGAAGGAGGACCCGGCGTCCGACGAGACGCTCGCGGGGATGCCGGTGCGCTGGTCGGCGCTCTCGCTCGACGCGCGGGTGCGGCCGCAGCCGCTCTCGGACGCGGAGCTCGCGGCGCTCAGGGATCACGAGACGAACTGGGTCGCGTGGCTCGGAGCGACGCACCGCCCGACGAAGGTCTCGGGCGCGGTCGCGCGCGCGAAGGAGACGGGTGAGCTCGTCGCCGGGAAGGTCGAGATCGCGGGCGAGGCCACCGTCGAGGGGACGCGGGCGCAGTTCCGGATCACGGTCGAGCAGAAGGTCACGGCGCTGCCCGAGGGCACGAAGCTCGCGCTCCCGGACGACGTGCTGCCGGCGGCGCGCCCGCGCACCTGGAAGATGATCGAGGAGGTCCTCGGCGACGATCTCCTCGCGCCGTACACGCGCCGCTGAGGTCGCGCGCTCCGTCGCTCAGAGCGCGAGGCCGGCGGTGAGGCCGACGTAGAGCACGTCGCGGAGCCCGGCCTCGAGGCGGACCATGCCGCTGTCCCCGAAGTCGACCTGGAAGCCGGTCGTCAGGTGGAGGATCGGGATGACCCGTGTCGGGAGGTCCGCCTTCTCGCTCGTCGCGACGCGCCAGTGGGCGCAGCGCTCGACGGGCTCGGTGCAGGTGGGGAGGACCTCGGCCATGTCGACGTTCCCGACGAGGAAGCCGAGGCCGATGCCGCCGCCGATGAACCAGTGGAACCAGTCCGCGAGGTTCACGTATTTGCGGTAGCTCGCGTCGATGGAGATGAGCTGGAGCCCGGAGTCGGCGTAGCTCGCCCCGGCGGGCGGGTCGCCGGCGGTGAGCCAGTTCCCGGGGTCGGGGGTGAGCGGGGTCCAGTCGAGCTCGACGACCCAGAGGGTGTCGTCGCGGGAACCCCACTCGTAGCCGAGCCCGAAGGAGACGTTCTGGTAGCTCGGGTGGCTGTCGAAGAGCAGGTCGAGCAGGAAGCCCGGGACGGTCACGTAGCGGGAGTGCAGCGACGCGAGCGTCCACTCGCGGGCGGGCGTCGGCTCGGGCTCGGGCTCCTTCGGCTCCTCCTTCTTCACGACGCCGAGGCCGCCGTCGTCGACGGGCTCGAGGCGCGTCGGGGCGCCGGGATCGTCGAGGAGCGGCGGCAGATCGGCCGCGCGCGCGGCGGGCGGCGCGAGGCCGGCGCCGAGGAGGGCGAGGGCGAAGGCCGCGAGCGAGGGGAGGTGGCGACGCATCGCCGCGGATGCTATCAGCCCGCGCGGCGGAGGGGAACCGCTCAACGGACGCGACCTCGCGCCGGCGACCGCGCCCGGGTCCGGCTGCTCGAGGGCGCGGCCTCCCGAAAGCAGCGGGTTTCCCGGGGTCTTCGCCCGCTTCACTTGTCGTTGACACCCGGAATCGGGGCGTGCTAGGCATCCGCACCGCCGCGCCGAGGACAAGGGCGCGTGACAGCCCCCAGAAGGGCGCGGCGCTTCGCCTGGTGGGGCGTCGTCAAGTGGTAAGACACGGGTTTTTGGTACCCGCATTCGCAGGTTCGAATCCTGCCGCCCCAACTCGAAACGAATCGACATACTTCGTGCGGACCTCAGAGCGAGGTCCCCTTCGTGGCGGCGAGCGCCTCGACCGCCGGTTAGCTTGAGGTATCCGACATGTCCCGTCCGACCCTGAATGTTGCTCTGCGCTCCTCGAACGGCAAGGGCGCGAACCGTCGCCTCCGCAGCGAGGGCACCATCCCCGGCGTGCTGTACGGCAAGGGCAAGGAGACCGTCTCCGTCCAGGCCGACCCGAAGGCCGTCGTGGACATCCTCCACGGGACGTACGGGAAGAACACCGTCATCGACCTCGCGGTCGAGGGCGAGTCGGGCTCGCGCCTCGCGATCATCAAGGACTACCAGGTCCACCCCTGGAAGCGCCGCGTGCAGCACATCGACCTCTGGGAGATCTCCCCGGAGCAGAAGCTGACCATGACGGTGCCCTTCCGCCGCGTGAACCGCGCCGAGGGTGAGCGCATGGGCGCCAAGGTCCGCATCACGCGCGACGACGTCGTCGTGAGCGCCGACGCGAACCACGTCCCCGCCGCCATCGAGTTCGACATGACCGCGCTCGGCACGACCGACGCGAACGTGACGATCTCGAAGGTGCCGATGCCCGAGGGCGTCGAGGCCGTCTTCAAGCACGACTACAGCCTCGTCCAGTACACGATGCCGCGTGTCCAGGCCGAGGAGAAGGTCGATCCGAAGGCCGCCAAGAAGGGCAAGAAGTAGTCTCGCTCGGGGGCCGCGTGGGTACGAACGATGACCTGGCTCGTCGTCGGCCTCGGTAACCCCGAGCCGAAGTACGCGAAGAACCGACACAACGTCGGTTTCATGGTCGCCTCGGAGCTCGCGCGCCGTATGGGCGAGGGCTTCACCTCGAAGTTCAAGGGCGAGCTCGCCCGCGGACGGCTCGGACCCCAAGACCTCCTCGTCCTGAAGCCCATGACCTACATGAACCTGAGCGGCGTCTCGGTGGCGTCCGCGGCGACCTTCTACAAGGTGCCGCTCGAGCAGATCGTGGTCATCCACGACGAGCTCGACCTGCCGTTCCCGGACGTGAAGGTCAAGGTCGGCGGGGGGCACGCGGGGCACAACGGGCTCCGCTCGATCTTCGAGCACGTCGGGCGCGATTTCGTGCGCGTCCGCTGCGGGATCGGGCGCCCGCCCCACGGGGACGTCGCTGGCTTCGTGCTGAGCGACTACTCGAAGGACGAGGCGGCGGGGCTGCCCGACGTCATCGACACGGCGGCGCGCGCCGTCGAGCTCATCGTGGATCGCGGGCCGCTCGCGGCGATGAACGAGATCCACACCAAGGCCCGGGCGTAGGCCCGCGACACGTCAGCGTAGGAACGGAACGGAACTCAGCGCGCCGCTCGGGCGCGAAACCGCCAGAGGAGAGAAGGACCACCGATGGACACCATGACGCTACTGCTCCTCGTGCTCGGCGCCGGCGTGCTCGCGCTCGTCTTCGCCTACACGAAGAGCCTCGCCATCAACAAGGAAGACGCGGGCAACGACACCATGAAGACCATCGCGGGGCACATCCGCGAGGGCGCCATGGCGTTCCTGGCCCGTGAGTACAAGGTCCTCGCGATCTTCGTGGGTGCCGTGGCGATCCTGCTCGCCGCGAGCAACGCTGGGATGGCCGACAGCCACTGGCTCATCGCGGTCGCGTTCATCGTCGGCGCGATCTGCTCGGCCTCGGCGGGCTACTTCGGCATGCGCGTCGCGACCGCCGCGAACGTGCGTACCACCGCCGCGGCGCGTACGAGCCTCAACAAGGCGCTCGGCGTGGCCTTCAACGGCGGCTCCGTGATGGGCATGTCCGTCGTCGGCCTCGGCGTCGTCGGCATCGTCGGCCTCTTCCTCCTCTTCATGAAGAGCGGGATCTTCGGGGGTGACACGACGCTGAACCTCGACCGCCTCCTGAACGTCCTCGCCGGCTTCTCGCTCGGCGCCTCCTCGATCGCGCTCTTCGCGCGCGTCGGCGGCGGCATCTACACGAAGGCCGCCGACGTCGGCGCCGACCTCGTCGGCAAGGTCGAGGCGGGCATCCCGGAGGACGACCCGCGCAACCCCGCCACCATCGCGGACAACGTCGGCGACAACGTCGGTGACGTCGCCGGCATGGGCGCCGACCTCTTCGAGTCCTACGTGGGCTCCATCATCGGCACCATGATCCTCGGCGCGGCCGTGACGGGCGTCGGCATCTCCGCGCAGGAGACCGAGCACTTCGTCTTCATGCCGCTCTACGTCGGCGCCATCGGCATCCTCGCCTCCATCCTCGGCACCTTCTTCGTCCGCACGAAGGAGGGTGGCAACCCGGGCAAGGCGCTCCACTTCGGGACGTTCGTGGCCGCCGGCATCGTGATCGTGGCCACCTGGTTCCTGACCCACGCCTTCATCCCGGACAACCAGAACTTCGTCATCAACGGCATCAAGACGACGATCGCGGTCGGCGGCGACGGCCCGAACGCGGCGCTCGGCGTCTTCCTCGCGACCATCATCGGCCTCATCGCCGGCACGCTCATCGGGCTCGGGACGGAGTACTTCACGTCCACCCACTACAAGCCGGTGCACTTCATCGCGAAGCAGTCGGAGACCGGCTCGGCGACGAACGTCATCGCCGGTGTCGCCATCGGCATGATCTCGACGGCGCTGCCGATCATCCTCCTCGTGGTCGCGATCCTCGTGTCCTACAGCTTCGCCGGCCTCTACGGCATCGCCATCAGCGCGCTCGGCATGCTCTCGACGACCGGCATCCAGCTCGCCGTCGACGCGTACGGCCCGATCGCCGACAACGCCGGCGGCATCGCCGAGATGAGCGAGCTCCCGAAGGAGGTCCGCGGCCGGACCGACAACCTCGACGCCGTCGGCAACACGACCGCCGCCATCGGCAAGGGCTTCGCGATCGGCTCGGCGGCCCTCACGGCGCTCGCCCTCTTCGCCGCCTTCACGACGAAGATCAACGCCGGCACGCCGAACGAGCTCGTCCTCGACATCCTCGACCCGACCATCCTCGCCGGCGTCTTCATCGGCGGCACGCTGCCCTTCGTCTTCAGCGCCCTCGCGATGCTGGCCGTCGGCCGCGCCGCCGGCTCCATGATCGAGGAGGTCCGCCGCCAGTTCCGTGAGATCCCGGGCCTCCTCGAGGGCAAGGCGAAGGCCGAGTACGCCAAGTGCGTGGCCATCTCCACGGGTGCTGCCATCAAGGAGATGGTCCTCCCCGGCATCCTCGCGATCGTCGTCCCGCTCGCGGTCGGCTTCTGGAGCATCGGCGCCCTCGGCGGCCTGCTCGTGGGCGTGACCGTCTCGGGCGTGCTCCTCGCGATCTTCCAGTCGAACGCGGGCGGCGCCTGGGACAACGCCAAGAAGTACATCGAGGGCGGCGTCCACGGCGGCAAGGGCTCGCCGGCGCACGCGGCGGCGGTCAACGGCGACACGGTGGGCGACCCCTTCAAGGACACCTCCGGCCCGTCGCTGAACATCCTCATCAAGCTCGTCTCCGTCGTGGCGGTGGTCATCGCCCCGGTGCTCGTCTCGTTCCACAGCGGCTCGACCGCGAAGAACGAGGCGCCGGCGCCCGAGGCGAAGGTCGCGACGGTCGTCGAGGTGGCTCCGGCCGCCGCGGTGACGGCGGACGCCGAGAAGAAGGCCGACGAGGCCGGTGAGATCCGCGTCGTTCGCTAGCGGACGGCGCAGGTGGGGGTGGGTGTGTGAAAACACACAGCCCCCGATCGGGGTGAAAAACCCTTGATCAAACGGGGCGGCGCCGGCATGGTGCCGCCCCGTTCACTCTCTACCCCGGTCATGGTGGCCGGGGTCGCAAGTCCAGAGGGAGAAGAGAACATGTACGTTCGTAAGTACGAGATCATCGTGCTGGTGAACGCCGAGGGCGGTGACGCGAGCGTCGAGCAGACGCTCGGCCGCGTCCGCGAGGCGCTCACGTCGACGGGCGGGACCGAGGTCCGGCTCGAGGATTGGGGCGTGCGCAAGCTCGCCTACGAGCTCCGTCGTCAGCACAAGGCCCACTACCTCTACCTTCAGTTCCTCGGCAGCAACACGACGGTCGCTGAGATGGAGCGCCTCCTCGGGATCACCGAGGCGGTCGTGAAGTTCCAGACCATCATGCTCGAGGACCGCATCGAGGCCGACAAGTTCGACTTCGAGAAGGCGAAGGCCCAGCAGACCTACATCGCGCGCAACTCGCGGGAGGCCCAGGCATGAAGCGCCGCCGTTCACGCAAGAAGGTGTGTCCGTTCCAGGCCGACGCGGAGCTCGCCGCGGCCCTGGACTACAAGAACCCCGATCTCCTCAAGCGCTTCGTGACGGATCGCGGCCGCATCATGCCGCGCCGGATCTCGGGCGTGAGCGCGTTCTACCAGCGCAAGCTCACGACGGAGATCAAGCGCTCGCGGGCCATCGGTCTGCTTCCGTACGCGGAAGCGGGAGGCGAGTAGCCATGCAGGTCATCCTGAAGCATGACGTGCCCGACCTCGGCTCGGCCGGGGAGGTCGTCAAGGTCAAGAACGGCTTCGGCGCGAACTTCCTGATCCCGCAGGGGCACGCCGTGCTCGCCACGCCGCGCAACCAGCGGGGCGTCCAGCACGAGCAGCACCGCATCGAGGGGCTCATCGCGAAGGAGCGCTCCTCGGCGGCGGAGCTCGGCAAGCGTCTGAGCGGCCTCTCGGTGACGCTCACGCGCCTCGTCGGCGAGGACGACAAGATCTTCGGGTCGGTCACCTCGAAGGACATCTCGGACGCGCTCGCGGACGAGGGGATCAAGCTCGACCGCCGGCAGATCATCCTGCCGGACGCGCTCAAGTCCCTCGGCGTCTACGACGTGGACGTGAAGCTCCACCGCGAGGTCACCGCCAGCATCAAGGTGTGGGTGGTCGCGGACTGAGCCCATCGGGCCTCGAGGGGCCGGAGCCGGAGCGGCCCTCGCCATCGTCCCGCGCAGCGGGACGAGGCGCGAGGGACGCGAAGGCGCAGGACCCTCGAGGCTTACGTCGATGACGATCGGGCCTCGAGGGGCCGGAGCCGGAGCGGCCCTCGCCATCGTCCCGCGCAGCGGGACGAGGCGCGAGGGACGCGAAGGTACCGGACCCTCGAGGCTTACGTCGATGACGATCGGGCCTCGAGGGGCCCACGACTGACGCCGGCGCGGCTCCTTGCGAGCATCGCCGGCGTCGTCGTTTCCGGCACCGACGCCGCTGAGCGGCAGCAGGGGCCCGAAGGCGTCAGGAGAGGAAACCACGGAGGCACGGAGGCACGGAGGGATCGCGGTGGCGCGAGCGTCCTTCGCCTCGTTCGGCCTCCCGGCGGCATCGGAGGCCTGCGATGAGCGACGGCGTGACCTGGATCGAGGTGAAGCTCACCGTGCCCGAGACGGACCCGCTCCGGCTCGAGCCCGTCGACGAGGCCTGCCTCTCGCTCTCGCCCGGCGGCTTCGTCATGGAGGGGGACGACGCGCCCCCCGGCGACGATCCGCCGCCGCCGCGCGGCTGGTCGCGCTACCGCGTCTACGTCGGCGAGGCGCAGCTCGAGGGGGCGAAGGCCGCGCTCGCCGCGGTGTCCTCGCCCTTCCCCGGCGCGATCGTCGAGCACGCGCCGCTCGATGACGGCTGGCGCGAGCGCTGGAAGGCCTACTTCGAGCCCATCGAGGTCTCGGATCGCCTCCTCGTCGCGCCCCCCTGGCGCGAGATCGCGCCGAAGCCCGGGCAGCACGTGATCTGGATCGAGCCCGCGATGGCCTTCGGCACCGGCCAGCACGAGACGACGCAGCTCTGCCTCCAGGGCGTCGACGGGCTCGCGGCCGCCGGCACCCTCCCCGAGACGGTCCTCGACGTCGGCACCGGCACGGGCGTCCTCGCCCTCGCGGCCGCGCACCTCGGGGCGCTCCGCGTCGTCGGCGTCGACACCGACCCGCAGGCCGTCGCCGCGTCCATCGAGAACGTCGGCAAGAACCCGGTGAGCGTCGCCTGGGCCTTCTCCGATACGCCCGTCGGCGCGGTCGAGGGCACCTTCGGGCTCGTGCTCGCGAACATCATGGCGCACGTCCTCATCGCCCTCGTCGAGCCCATCGCCGCGCGCGTGGCGCCGGGCGGCGTGCTCATGCTCTCGGGCGTCCTCGTCGAGCAGGCCGCGGACGTCATCGCCGCCTACGAGGCCCACGGCCTCGCGCACCGTCACACCGAGCCCCTCCGCGGCTGGGTGCGCATCGACCTGGCCCGGCCGTGAGCCGCCTCTACCGCTTCGACCTCGCCATGGCGCCCGGCGAGACCGTGCGCGTCCCCGAGCGCCAGGCCCACCACCTCGCGCACGTGCTGCGCGTGGGCGTCGGCGCGCGCCTCGTGGCCGTCGGCCTCGGCGAGCGCGCGTTCGTCGTCGAGGTGACGAGCCTCGATCCGCTCACCGTCCGCGTCGTCGAGGAGACGACCGTCGGCGCCGACCCGGCCGTCGCGCTCGAGGTCTGGGTGCCGCTCCTGAAGGGCGGGAAGAGCGACGACGTCGTGCGGCAGCTCGTCGAGCTCGGCGCGAGCCGGATCGTCCCGTTCCAGAGCGCCCACGCCGTCGTGCGCCTCGACGGGAAGAAGGCGTCGCTCCGGCGCGAGCGCTGGCAGGAGATCGCCGACCTCGCGACGCAGCAGTGCGCGCGCGTGCGCCCCGTCGAGGTCGCCGCGGTCTCGTCGCTCCCCGAGGGCGGCGACGCCGGCGTCTTCTTCTGGGAGGAGCCCGGGCCGCTCGCGCGAGACGTGCTCGCCGAGGCCGCGCCGAGCCGGATCCTCTTCGGCCCCGAGGGCGGCCTCGCGGCGCGCGAGGTCGAGGCGCTCCGCGGCATGGGGTGGCGCTCCGCCTGGCTCGGGCCGCGGATCCTCAAGGCCGACACCGCGACCGTGGCGGGCGCGGCGCTCGCGCTGTCCGCCCTAGGCGAGGGCGGGTACTGATTACGATGCGGGGCGCGGTCGCGGCCCCGAACGGCCGCTGCGACGTCAGTCGATTCCCGGGCCGAGCTCCATCTGCCAGACGGCGGCGAGCTTCCCGTGGCCGTCCTCCGGGACCCCGAGGACCATGACGTGGTGCGCCCGCGCGCTCCCCCGCGAGCGCCAGCGCACGTTCGGCCACGGGAGCGGGGCCTTCGCGCCGTCCTCGTAGCCTCCCGACTCTGCGAGGCATGACGTCGTCGTCGTCCGGAGCGTCGTGAACACCGCGGCCGCCCAGTCGGGGTCGTCGCTGGGCCAGACGCAGCGGTAGCGGCCCGCGGTCTGCTTCATGACGAGCTCGCAGCGACCGCCGTTCCACCCCCCGAGCTGGCGATTCGCGGGAGCGACGCCGTTGTCGTCTGCCGGACCCGCCGCGAGGCTCGCCGGGTCGGCGAGGAGCGCGTCGCGGATCTGCAGCACCTCCCCGCAGAAGCTCCGCGCCGCGGCGGGCTTGGGCTTGGGGCCCGACGAGGGCCAGGCGAGCGACGGGGCCCGCGCAGGCTCGTCGTCGTCGTCGTCATCATCCCGTCGAGGCTCGTCTGCCTCGGCGACGACGTCGTCGCCGTCGTCGTCGTCATCATCATCGTCGTCGTCGACCTCGGCGACGTCGTCCGCCGGGCAGCCGAGGAGCCGGCGCGTCCCGGGGCGGCTCGGGCAGCGGTCGTCCTCGTCGGCGACGCCGTCACCGTCGCTGTCGTCGTCGTCTCCGACGACCGTCGCGGGGTCGGCGGGCGTCGCCACGTCCGACGTCGTGCCGCAGGCCAACAGCGCCGAGGGCGCACCCAGACACACCATGGCGACGACGAGCTCGCGCATCGATCTGGCTCCGGATGGATGGATACAGCGATGGAACCACGGCGCCGGAGCGCGCGCAAACCGTGGGTCGTGGGCCGTCCTCAGATCTGCTTGTCGACCCAGTAGCCGCGCTGGTACCAGAACGCGTAGGCGACGCAGGAGAGCACGTTCCCGGCCGCGATCATCGCCCACGTCTCCGTGCGCGTGAGGTCGGCGAACGCGAGCATCAGGAGGGTCACCGGGATCAGCAGCCCGAGCAGCACGACCGAGTCGATGGCGAAGCTCGAGAGCGTCGCGCCGGCGCCCGAGAGCGCCTGTGAGAGCACGACCGCGACCCCGAGGAAGGCGTAGGTGCCGCCCACGATGTAGAGGTAGTGGCGGCCGACCTCGATGACGGCGGGCGTGCTGTCGAAGATGCCGATGATCTCGGGCGCGTAGACGAGATACAGCACGAGCGCGAGCAGCATCGTCCCGAAGTTGAAGGCGCTCGCGGTCCACCCGGCGCGCTTCGCCCGCGCGACGAGCCCGGCGCCGAGGTTCTGCCCGACGAAGGTGCTCGCGGCCGCGCCCCAGCCCATGCTCATGAAGAGCACGAGCGTGTCGAGCCGCATGCAGATGGAGAAGCCGGTGAGCGTGGTCGCGTCGGTCTCCGTCGTGAAGTTGTGCGTCACGATGCCCATGAAGAAGAGCACGACGCCGATGCGCAGCACGAACTGCGCTGAGTTCGGCCAGGCGATCTTCATGATGCGCGAGAACGTGCGCCGCTCGGGGATGAGGTCCTTGCCGTAGAACCGGAGGAGCTTGCCGCGGTTCTTCGCGAGGATGATGGCGCCGATGACGAGCGCGATGCCGCGCGAGAGGATCGTGCTCCAGGCGGCGCCCGCGACCCCCATCGCCGGGATGTCGAGGGCCTTCCCGACCGGGGCGAGCCACTCGAAGGCGGCCGGGTAGTCGCCGTTGCCGAAGACCGCGATGATGGAGAGGAAGAGGTTCGCGACGTTGCTCCCGATGAGGAGGTACATCGGGGTCTTGCCGTCGCCGAGCGCGCGCATGATGGCGCAGATCTGGAGCAGCAGGAGGATCGTGAAGCCGCCGCCCACGATGATCTGCATGTACTCGGTCGCGAGGACGCGCACCTCGCCCTTCGCCCCGAAGACGCCGCCCGTGAGCGGGTCGGCGAAGACGATGCCGATGAAGCCGAACACGAGCGCGAGGAGCCCGGTCATCGACAGCGACTGCCACGTGTAGCGCGACACCTGCCGCCCGTCGCCCTCGCCGGCGCGGCGCGCGATGATCGCCGCGCTCGCGTTCGAGATGCCGTTCGCGATGATGGTCGGGACCATCGCCACGAGGTCGCAGATGCCGAGCGCCCCGAGCGCCTGCGAGCCGTTCGGCAGCTTCCCGATGATGAACATGTCGACGAGGTTGAAGGTCGCCTGGAGCGCCATCGCGATGGCGAGCGGCATCCCGAGGAACGCGATCCCACGGCCGAGAGGGCCCTGGATGATGCGCGCCGTCGCCTTGTCGACGTGCGGCTCGTCGACCTCCGTCAAGGGAGCCTGCAGGCCGGTCTCGGCCGCTTGTTTTCCCTTGGCGGGTGTCGACGTTCTGCTATCGTCACGCATCCTTTTCGAGCCCCGAATCAGGCGAGAGACATGTTCAAGTGGTTGACCAAGGTCGTCGGAACGGCGAACGAGCGCACGTTAAAGAAGCTTCAGCCTCTCGTCGTCAAGGTAAATGAGCTCGAGGATAAGACCAGGAAATACACGGACGCGCAGCTCCGCGAGAAGACCGCGCAGTTCCGCGAGAAGGTCGCGGAGGGCACGTCCCTCGACGAGCTCCTCCCCTCGGCCTTCGCGGTGTGCCGCGAGGCCGCCTGGCGCGTCATGGGGATGCGCCACTACGACGTGCAGCTCATCGGCGGCATGGTGCTCCACCAGGGCAAGATCGCCGAGATGAAGACCGGCGAGGGCAAGACCCTCGTCGCGACGCTGCCCGTCTACCTGAACGCGCTCTCCGGCAAGGGCGTGCACGTCGTCACCGTGAACGACTACCTCGCCTCCCGCGACGCCGAGTGGATGGGGCGCGTCTACCGCTTCCTCGGGCTCTCGGTCGGCACCATCGTGCACGGCCTGTCCGACGCCGAGCGCCAGGCCAACTACGGCTGCGACATCACCTACGGCACGAACAACGAGTTCGGCTTCGACTACCTGCGCGACAACATGAAGTACTCGGTCGACCGCCGGGTGCAGCGCGGGCTCAACTACGCCATCGTCGACGAGGTCGACTCCATCCTCATCGACGAGGCCCGGACGCCGCTCATCATCAGCGGCCCGGCCGAGAAGTCGAGCGACTGGTACTACCGCATCAACGCGGTCATCCCCTTCCTCAAGCGCGAGGAGGACTACCTCGTCGACGAGAAGGGGCACTCGGTCACCCTCACCGAGCTCGGCGTCGACAAGGTCGAGGGGCGCCTCAAGATCGACAACCTCTACGACGCCCACAACGTCGAGATCCTCCACCACCTGCACCAGGCGCTGAAGGCCCACGCGCTCTACAAGCGCGACGAGAAGTACGTGGTCGAGGGCGGCAAGGTCGTCATCGTCGACGAGTTCACGGGCCGCAAGATGCCCGGGCGGCGCTGGTCCGACGGGCTCCATCAGGCCATCGAGGCGAAGGAGGGCGTCGCGATCGAGCAGGAGAACGAGACCCTCGCGACGATCACCTTCCAGAACTACTTCCGCATCTACAACAAGCTCGCGGGCATGACCGGCACCGCCGAGACCGAGGCGGGCGAGTTCGCCGAGATCTACAAGCTCGACACGGTCGTCATCCCGACGAACCGGCCCGTCGCGCGGAAGGACCACAACGACCTCATCTACAAGACCGAGGAGGAGAAGTGGCGCGCCGTCGCCGACGAGCTCCTCGACGCCCACGGGCGCGGTCAGCCGGTGCTCGTCGGCACGACGAGCGTCGAGAAGAGCGAGTACCTCGCGTCGCTCCTGAAGAAGCGCGAGGTGCCGCACAGCGTGCTGAACGCGAAGTTCCACGAGATGGAGGCGGCGATCGTCGCGCAGGCCGGGCGCCTCGGGGCGGTCACCATCGCGACGAACATGGCCGGCCGCGGCACCGACATCATGCTCGGCGGCAACGCCGAGTTCATGGCGAAGCAGGCGACGGGCGAGGAAGAGGGCGAGGCGTTCGAGGGCGCCATGAAGGAGCTGAAGGAGCAGTGCACCGCCGAGCGCGCGAAGGTGCTCGAGGCGGGCGGGCTCCACATCATCGGCACCGAGCGGCACGAGAGCCGGCGGGTCGACAACCAGCTCCGCGGCCGCGCGGGTCGTCAGGGCGACCCCGGGTCGAGCCGCTTCTACCTGAGCCTCGATGACGAGCTCATGCGCCTCTTCGGCGCCGAGCGCATCCGGAAGGTCATGGAGACCCTCCGCATGCCCGACAACGAGCCGATCGAGCACCGCTGGATCAACTCGGCGGTCGAGAAGGCGCAGGTGAAGGTCGAGGCGCGGAACTTCGGGATCCGGAAGAACGTCCTCGAGTACGACGACGTCATGAACCTCCAGCGCAAGGCCATCTACGAGCTGCGCGACAAGGTCATGATGGGCGAGGACATCCACGACCAGGTCGTGACGGCCGCGGAGGACGTGGTCTACCGCCTCGTCGACGAGCACTTCCCCGAGGGGGTGCCCGCCGAGGACTTCGATCCCGACGGGCTCAAGACGGCGCTCAAGGCCCAGTTCAACGTCGACGTCGACTTCTCGGGCGTGGACCACCCCACGTTCGAGAACGTCCAGGCGTCGGCCGTCGAGCAGGTGAAGTCGTTCTACGAGGCGCGCGAGAAGAAGGTCATCGAGGCGCTCAAGCGCGCGAGCGAGGCGCACGGGCACGTGAACCTCATCGACACGTCGGCCGACCGCTGGCGCTTCTTCGAGCGCGAGCGCTACCTGCGCGCCATCGACGCCCTCTGGAAGCATCACCTGAAGGTGATGGAGTCCCTGAAGGAGGGCATCCACCTCGAGGCGTACGGGCAGAAGGACCCGAAGCAGGAGTACAAGAAGCAGGGCTTCGCCCTCTTCGAGATGATGATGGACAAGGTCAAGGACAACGTCTGCGAGGTCCTCTTCCGGGCGGAGGGCCCGAGCGAGGAGGAGATCGCGGAGATCCGTCGTCGCCGCGAGGAGGAGGAGCAGCGCATCATCATGAGCCGCCAGGGGGAGGCCGCCGCCGCCGCGCAGCAGCAGCAGCAGGCCGCCGCCGCCGCCGAGGCCCAGGGGCGCGTCGTCCACCAGGGCGGGACCTACACGCGCGCGCACCAGAAGATCGGCCGCAACGACCCGTGCCCGTGCGGGAGCGGTCAGAAGTTCAAGAAGTGCCACGAGAACAAGCTCGACGAGCTCGACGCGCTCCTCGCGAGCCGAGGGCAGGCCGCCGCGCGCATGTGACGGTGACGGTCGCGGCGCGCGCGCCGCTGTCCATGGCGGTTGCCGGCGCGGGCGGCGCGTGAGAATGATAGTCGGACGAACCCGGGGCCGCCGGCGCGTGCGCGCGCGGGCGGCGCCTCCACGCGAGAGCGAGCCGCCGCGATGAAAGTCTACTGGGACCTCGACGAGCTACCCGAGACGCCGATCGAGCCGATGGCCACGATGGGCAACCTCGACGGCGTGCACCGGGGCCACCAGATCATCCTGAGCACGCTGCGGCAGGAGGCCGAGCGCGTCGGGGCCGAGACGCTCGTCATCACGTTCGAGCCGCACACGCGGCGGGTCATCCGGCCGAACGAGCCCTTCCGCACGCTCATGACCACGCGCGAGAAGCTGCGGCGGCTCTACGAGCTGCGCGTCGACCACGTGCTCGTGCTGCCCTTCGCCGAGGGCTACGCCGAGATGGACGCGCGGGAGTTCATCGACGAGGTGATCTGGGAGGGCGTGCGCGTGCGCACGCTCTTCGTCGGACCCGACGCCATGTTCGGGAAGGACCGGCAGGGCGACGTGCGCCTCCTCCAGAGCGAGGGGCGCCGCCTCGGCTTCCACGTCGGCGTCATCGACCCGCTCATGGTGGCTGGGCGGCGCGTGTCGTCGTCGCTCATCCGGCAGGCGCTCGGGAATGGCCACCTCGACAGCGTCAACCGCATGCTCGGGCGCGACCACGTCATCGGCGGGACGGTGCTCCGCGGCTTCCGACGCGGGCGCGAGCTCGGCTTCCCGACCGCCAACATCGCCGACGAGGGGACCGTGCTGCCGCCGAACGGCGTCTACGCCGGCTGGGCCATCACCGAGGACGAGCAGCGCTACGCCACGATGCTCAACATCGGCGAGCGGCCGACCTTCGACGGGCGGAACCTCAGCATCGAGGCGCACCTCTTCGATTTCGAGGGCGACCTCTACGGGAAGGAGCTGCGCGTCGCGCTCCGCGCCTACCTGCGCCCCGAGGTGAAGTTCGAGGGGCCCGAGCACCTGAAGATCCAGCTCCGGAAGGACGCCGTCGAGGCGCGGAAGGCGCTCGGCGTGAAGAAGGGCGGCGGGAAGGCGTAGGCACGCCACCCGAACGGTCAGGATCAGGCAGCTTGGCGCCATGACGAAACCGCGGAGGCACGAAGGCGCGGAGGGGCCGTACCGGCTCGGGCTCCTCGGCCACCCGCTCGGTCACAGCCTCTCGCCGGTCATCCACGGGGCGGCGCTCGAGGCCCTCGGCGTCGACGGGGCGTACGCCCTCCACGACGTCGAGGAGGCCGCGCTCGCGGGCTTCGTCGCGCGGGTGCGTGCCGGCGAGCTCGACGGGATCAACGTCACCATCCCCTACAAGCTCGCCGTCGCCGGGCTCTGCGACCGCCTCGAGGGCGCCGGGGCCGCGCTCGGCGCCGTGAACACGCTCGCCCGCGCCGCCGACGGCGCGGTGGTCGGCCACAACACGGACGTCGGCGGGCTCGCGCGCGCCGTGCGCGAGGCGCTCGGAGACGTCGCGCGCGGCGGCGTCGTCGCCGTGGTGGGGGCTGGCGGGGCCGGCTACGCGACGGTCCTCGCGGCCTCGTCCCTGGGCGCCCGGCGCGTGCGCGTCTGGAACCGCACCCGAGAGCGCGCGGAGGCGCTCGTGGCGCGGCTCGGCGCGGTCGTGTCCACGCCGCTCGAGGTCGCCGACAACGCCGCGCGCGCGGCAGACGCGGCGACGCTCCTGCTCCAGGCGACGAGCGTCGGCCTCTCGGTCGCCCCGAGCGACGCGGCGTGGCCGGGCGAGGTCGCCGCCGCCGCCGAGGTCGTCGCCGCGATGGCCGCCGACGGCGCCGTCTACGACCTCGTCTACCGGCCGGCGCGCACCGTCTGGTGCGCCGCGGCCGAGGCCAGCGGCCGGCGGGCCGTCTCGGGCCTCGGGATGCTCGTCCACCAGGCCGCCGACGCGTTCGCGCTCTGGACGGGCCACGAGCCGCCGCGCGACGTCATGCGAGCGGCCGCCGAGGCGGCGCTCGGCGCGCGCTGATGCCGCGATCGCACATGGCCTGATCGGCGCCTGGCGAGCTCGTCATCGCTCATTGCGGCGCGGTTCGATGCTGCGCTGCACAACGGCGCCGAGGGCGCGCTCGAACGCGAGCGCCTTCGCCTCGGTCTCGGCCCACTCGAGGGCTGGGTCGCTGTCCGCCACGATGCCGCCGCCCGTGCCGTAGAGCACGCGGTCGCCCGCGACGACGGCGGTCCGGATGAGGATGTTGAACGTCGCGTCGCCCGTCCCGCGAACGAGCCCGAGGCTCCCGGTGTAGTAGCCGCGGCGCTGCCCCTCGACCGCCTCGATGAGCGCCATCGCGGCGATCTTCGGGGCGCCCGTGATGCTCCCGCCCGGGAAGACCGCGGTCAGCAGATCGGCGAGGTCGGCGTCGCCCCGGAGCGTCCCCCGCACGTCCGACACGAGGTGGTGGACGGTCGGGAGCGTCATCGCCGCGA
The DNA here is from genome assembly GCA_020632715.1 of Deltaproteobacteria bacterium. Classification (GTDB taxonomy): domain Bacteria; phylum Myxococcota_A; class UBA9042; order PHBI01; family PHBI01; genus JACKFA01. The sequence goes on along the minus strand of JACKFA010000001.1, from coordinate 733,172 downwards.
AGAGCGCGTCCACGACGACGCTCCCGGGGACCGCCACGCGGCCGAGGTCGTTCCGGACGAGGTCGACGATCATGACGTGCTCTGCGCGATCCTTCGCGTCCGCCCGCAAGGCGGCCGCGGCGCGCGCGTCGTCGTCCGGCGCGGCGGCGCGCGGTCGCGTGCCCTTGATGGGGTAGCTGTGGACCTCGCGGGTCGCGGCGTCCACCCGCAAGAGGCACTCGGGCGAGCTCGACGCGAGCCAGAGGCCGTCGTCGAGGCGCGCGAGCGCCCCGAAGGCCGCGGGGTTCGCCGCGCGCATCGCCGCGAAGAGGGCCGGCGTCGCCTCGCCCGGGAAGGGGGCCGAGAGGATCCTCGCGACGTTGGCCTGGTAGAGGTCGCCCGCCGCGACGCCCGCGAGCACCGTGGCGAGCGCGCGCGCGTGCGCGGCCTCGTCGAGCGAGGACGCGAGGGCGCCGTGCGCGGGCTCGCCTCGGGGCGTGGACGGCGCGGCGACGTCGGCGGCGAGCGCGCCCTCGAGCCGCGCCGCCGCTGCGGCGTCGCGCGCCACCGTGCGGAAGGGCCCAGCCTCGCCGTCGGCCTCGGCGAACGCCGGGTAGCGGAGGTAGACCACGTCGGGCACCGGGTCGGGCTCGGCGGCCGTCGCGGGCAGCGCCTCGAGGTTCCGGCCCGCGTCGTACGCGAGCACGAGCGCGTGGAGCGGCGCCTCGGCCGCTGACGGATCGAGCGTCGGCAAGCGCGCCCGGAGCCACGCTGTGAGCTCGCGCGGGGCGAGGGCGTCGACGCGCACGCGCTCGACGACGTCCGGGAAGGCGGCGAGGACGTGCCGACCGGGCGCGTAGGGCGCGGTGCCGTCGCGCCCGCCGTCCGCCCACAGGGGGAGGGCGGTGGCGCCGTCCGGGCGTGAAAAAAGGCGCGTCGCGAGCTCGGGTGCGGCTCGCGCGCGCCAATCATCGTCTACCGTCATCGGGGCGGCCGCTCCGTGAGCTGCCGTGGCGACGTCAGGCGTCTTCCCGGAGGAGCGCCTCGAGCTCGTCCTCGACGGAGTCGGTCGCGGCGGCCGACGGCAACGCCGCCGGCTTCGCGGCCGGCGCCGGGCCGACCCCCATCTTCGCCTTCAGGGCCGCGAGCGCGTCCGACTGGCCCGCCGACGAGCTCTCGAGGCTCTTGAACTCGGCGTCGAGGTCGTCGCCGGCGTCGCCCGCGAGCTCGACGGCCGCCTGGGCCTCGGCCTCCTTCTGGTCGACCTTCTCCTCCATGCGCGCGAACGTGTCGAACGCGGAGTTGTCGCCGATCCCGGACATCGTGTCCTGGATCTTCTTCTGCGCCTCGGCCCGCTTGGCGCGCGCGATGAGCAGGTTCTTCTTGCGCGACGCCTCCTGGATCTTCGCGTTCAGCTGCGTCAGCGCGTTCCGCAGCTGGTCGGCCGCCTGCTTCTGGGCGACCCACTGCTGCTGCCACTCCTCGGCGAGCTTGTCGTGCTCGGCCTTGCGCGCGAGCGCCTGCCCGGCGAGGTCGTCGCGACCCGCCTTCACCGCGACCATCGCCTTCTTCTCCCACTCCTGCGCCTTCTCGAGCTCCTGCTCGTACTGGCGCTTGAGCCGCTTCTCGTCGGCGATGGAGACGGCGACCTGCTTGCGCGCCTCCAAGAACTGCTGGCGCATGTCGATGATCAGCTGGTTGAGGATCTTCTCGGGATCCTCGGCCTTGCTGATCAGCGCGTTGATGTTCGACTTCACGAGAGTCGAGATGCGTCCCCAGATACCCATGTTCGGTCTCCCCTCGGTGCCTCGGCCGCCCTCAGTTGCTGGACTTCGCGCCTGCGTGGAACTGCTTGAGCTCGTCGTAGTGGTCGGTGATGGCGAGCGTGAGCCCGTCGATCGCCGCCTGGAACTCGCTGAAGTCGAGGTCCGCGGCCTGGAGGGTCTCGCTCGCGATGACCGCGTTGCCGTCGATGCCGTAGGCCCCCGCCACCATCTCGGTGGCGTTGAGCTGGAGGAGGCGCTCGCAGAGCGCCGCGCGGTTCGGGCCCTCCGGCGGGAGCTCCATGAGCTTCACGCGGAAGAGGACGACGGGTGGCGCGTGCGTGACGACGATGTTGTCGACGTGCTGGATGTCGTCGTGCAGCACCCACATCCCGTCGCCGAGGCTCTCGTACGAGATGCCGCCGCGGATCATGTAGCCTTCGAGGATGTCGTTATCCACTTGCCCCTCCAAGCGGCGTCCGTCCCGTGGCGCTCGGGCGCGCGCGGCGACGACGCGTTGATTCAAAGCGCCGTTTCGGGGTATCAGGGGCGCCCCTCGGCGTCAAGCGCACCTCGGGGGGATGGGAGCGCCCCCGGAATGACCGACACCGTGCCGTCCACCGCGTCCTCGACGCGCCCCCGCGGGCGCCGAATCGCCGCCGCCGTCCTCGCCGCGGCAGGGCTCCTCGCGAGCGCCTGCTCGAGCGCGACCGAGGTCGAGAACGCCGCTCCGCGCGTCACCTGGGTGGCCGTGACCCCCCAGGACGGCGTGGATCGCGCGGTGATCACCGTGTGGCTCCAGGATCTCGAGGGCGACGCCGTGGATCTCGCGATCGACTGGGTCGACGCGAGCGGCGACGCCACGCCCATCGCGCTCGCCTTCGGGAGCTACGGCCTCTCCGGGCTCCCGACGCGGGACGCCCTCTTCGACCCGAACGGGCAGCCGAGCCAGCTCCTCTGGGACACCTCGGGCCTCTCGGGCAGCGGGCGCCTGCGCCTCGTCCCGGACGACCTGCCCTACGAGCGCACGGGCCTCGGCGACACCGTCGAGACCCCGTCCTTCGACGTGGGCGCGGGCCTCCCCGAGGCGACGGCCGTCACGGTCGTGAAGTAGCTCAGCGGGCGCGCATCTGCGCGCGCCGCGTGACCTCTTCCACGACCTCGCGGTAGGCGACCGCGCTCCGGCACTCGGCGTCGTACTTGAAGATGGGCGTCCCCGCGAGCTGCGCCTGCGCGAGCGCCGTGTTGACCGGCACCCGCACGGGCAGCACGTAGTGCTCGTAGCGCGCGAGGCTCGCCTCGACCGCCTCGTTCACCTTCTGGTTCCGCGCGTCGTAGCGCGTCCGGAGGATCCCGAGCACCGCGAGGTGATGGCCCATCGTCTCGCCGATGTGGTCGACCGCGTCGAAGATGTCGTCGACCCCCTCGACCGAGAGCACGCTCATGTCGCACGGCACGAGGAGCCAGTCGGCGGCGACCAGCGCGTTGACCGTCAGGCTCCCGAGGTTCGGCGGGCAGTCGACGACGATGACGTCGTAGTGCGTGCGCGCCACCTTCAGCGCCGACCGGAGCAGCATCTCCTTCCCGATGCGCCCCGACATCACCCCCTCGGTCGCGCCGAGGTCCTTGTCGCTCGGGACCACCCAGAGGCCGTCGATGGCCGTTCGGAGCGCGATCTCCTGCAGGTCCCGCCGCCGCCCGAGGAGCACGGCGCCCAGGCTGTCCGCCGCGGCGCCCCGGAGCTCCGCCTGGAGCGCCGTCGCGCAGTGCCCCTGGCCGTCCATGTCGACGAGCAGCACCTTGGCGCCGCCGTACATCGCGAGACCCGCGGCGAGGTTCACGGCGGTCGTGGTCTTGCCGACGCCCCCCTTCTGGGCGCACACGGCGACGACGGTGGCCTGGTGCTGGCCGAGGCCGAGGCCCTCGTCGCCGCCGATGAGGCGGCGGAGGCCGGTCGTGATGAGGCTCGTCATGCGGTGGATCTCCCCGTCTCGTGTCGCTCGGCCGCCTCTCTCGCGGGCGGCGGCGGGATCGTAACGCGCCGCGTCATGGCGTCCAGTTTTGCCGCTCCCGGTGACGCGCGGCCGGCCGGCGAAATAGGTGAAAGCTTGCCGCTTGCTCGTTGGTTGGTAGGCTAGCCCGCGTCGGCGCAGGGGAGAGCCCTCCGCGCCTGGCACCACCGACCCTGGGACCCGCCCGCCATGGCCCTCTTCGACGTCCAGCTCCTCCGCCGCCTTCGGGCGCCCCTCTCCACGGCCCTCCTCGCGCTCGGCGTCGCGGCGTTGCCCGCCTGCGCCGACGGCGGGAAGGCCAGCACCGGCGAGGTCCCGCGGTCCGAGGGGCAGACCGTCGACCCGGCCGACCCGTCCGAGGCGCCGAGCGGCGCCGAGGCGCCGAGCGAGTCCGGGCGCGGCACCCCGGAGGAGAGCGCGCCGTCGCGGGTCGCCGAGCCGTCGCGCGCGGCGCTCGTCCGGCGCGTGCGGCGCGTCTTCGACGACTGGGCCGAGAAGGAGGCGCGCCTCGTCCAGGGCTACGCGGCCGGCGCGAAGGACGCGGTCGGGAAGCTGCGCTCCTACAAGCGGCTCTCGACGAAGGCCTACGAGGCGCGCGAGTACCGCCCCATCTGGAGCGCGGACGGGCAGCTCACGGTCGCCGGCGACAAGGTCGTCGAGGCGCTCTACGCCGTGACCGACCACGGCCTCGACACGGCCCCGTACGACATCGACGGGCTGAAGGCCCTCATCAAGGGCTTCAGCGACGCGAGCCTCGCCTATCAGAACGCGCTGACGCTGCCGAGCGAGGACAAGGCCGTCTGGGACTTCCTGACGGCGCAGCGGAAGCGCCTCCCGCTCGACGACGTCGGCCTCGAGCGCGCCGCGAAGGCCGCGGGCCTCGACGACCGCGACCTCGCCGTCGTCGACCGCGCCGCGGGCCACGTGGACGACCTCATGGGCAGCAAGGCCGCGCTCAACGAGTCCCTGCGCGACCTCGACGTCGGGCTCACCTGGCGCTACCTGCGCTACATCTACGACATGCGCTTCTCGCTGCGCGCGCACCCGTTCAAGGCGGACGCGACCGACGGCGCCGGCATCGAGCGCACCGCCGAGGACGTGTACGCGTTCTTCGAGAAGTCGGACTTCGAGCACATCGACGAGACGCTCGCGTCGCTCGTGCCGGCGATCCCGGACTACAAGGCCGAGATGGCGGGGCTCCAGCGCTACCGGAAGTACGCCGAGACGTACCCGGACGAGCCGGAGCTCCCGGCGAAGGTCGAGAAGCTCAAGCGCTCGTCGAGCTCGAAGCCCGACGACCTCGTGAAGGACGTGCAGACGCGCCTCCAGCACGAGGACTACTACGACGGGCCCATCGACGGGCTCTACGGCGAGGCGCTCGAGACGGCGCTCAACACCTACCAGGACACGCACCAGCTGCAGGAGACGGGGCGCGTCGACCGGCAGACGCGGCTCTCGTTGAACCGCCCATACAGCGAGCGCGTGCAGCAGATCGAGCTGTCGCTGCGCCGCCACCGCGAGAGCGAGCTCCACCAGGGGCAGTGGCGGTTCGGGACCACGCCGCTGCGCGCGCGCGTCAACATCCCGGCGTTCCAGGCGACGTTCTTCAAGGACGGCGTCGCGGCCAAGCAGCACAACGTCATCGTCGGCAACAACGCCGTCGAGGTCGACTACGACAGCGGCCGGAAGGGCCACTACAACCACACGCGCATGTTCTCGGCGGAGATGGCGACGGTCGTCCTGAACCCGGTGTGGCGCGTGCCGAAGCGCATCAAGGAGCAGGAGCTCGACCAGAAGCTCATGGACGAGCCCGACTTCTACGAGAAGCACAACTACGAGGTGAAGACGCTGCCCGACGGCACCGAGCAGGTCACGCAGCTCTCGGGGCCGGGCAACGCCCTCGGGCTCGTGAAGTTCCTGTTCCCCAACGAGTTCGCGATCTACATGCACGACACGCCGAACAAGCGCCTCTTCAAGCGCACGATCCGCGCGTTCAGCCACGGCTGCATGCGCACGGAGAACCCGCTCGACCTCGCGAAGTGGCTCCTCGTCGACCAGGGGGAGTGGAGCGAGGAGAAGTTCCAGCAGGTGCTCGACAGCCGGCAGGAGTACGGGGTCGCGCTGAAGACGAAGATCCCGATCACCATCGACTACAACACGGTCGGCGTGCACAGCTCGGGGCGGATGATGTTCTACGCGGACGTCTACCGGTACGACAAAGCCTACTTCGAGGGGAACGTGCCGTTCCGGCAGGACCGCGACCACCCGCTCACGATCGTGTACTGAGCTGGCTCTCGCCGTCTGCGCACGCGAGAGAGCGCGCGAGAGAGCGAACCACGGAGACACGGAGACACGGAGGGGGCACGGAGAGCGCGATGTCCCCTCCTTGCTTCCTCCTCGTCTCCGGGGCTCCGTGGTAGAAGCGGAGCATCTCATCCGAGCTCGGCGCGCGCTGCGAGGTGGCCATGGCGGACCCTGACGAGAAGGCGAAGGACGCGGCGGTCGACGACGACCCCATGGAGCGCGCGCTCGCGGCGCTCGACGGCGGGCTCGACGGCTTCGAGTTCATCATCAACGCCGACGGGAGCGTCACCTTCGTGGACTTCCCGCCCGAGCTGCTCGACGTCGCCTACGCCCTGAACCCCGACGACCCCCTCGTGTGCGAGCGGCGCGCGCTCATCGCGGGGGAGGGTGGCGCGGGCGGCGGCGATTCTTCCGACGCCGACTGACGCGGCTCTCCGTCAGCGCGGCCAGGACTCGGGGCGGTGGCCGTCGACCGCCGCGTCGAAGACCGCGCGGATCTGCGCGAGCGTGTCCGGCTCCGCCGCGAGCCGCGGGTCCTCCGCGCGGAGGACGCCCAGGAGCCGGAGCTCGCCGCCCGGGGCGACGCCGAAGCGGAAGACGTGCTGCCCGCCGTCCGCGAGGACGCGCACGCAGTGGGCGTCGCGGCAGGTCGCGCTCGGGAGGCCGAGCGCGAGGTCTCGGACCAGCGCGCGCGCCGGGCCGTAGAGCGGCCGGAAGAGGGCGCTCTCCCCCTCGTCCACCACGCGCCGGACGGCGTCCCCGCCCTTCCAGTCGACGTCGAGCGAGGCGGCGCCGTCGTCCTTGGGCAGCGTCACCGCCGCCATCGTGACCCCGGCGGCCGGATCGGCGACGGCGCCCCAGAGGTCGCCGTTCGGCGCCACGCTCCCGCCGTCGAGCACCTTCGCGAAGCCGACCAGCGCCGCGCGGATGGCGTCGCCTGTGGGCGCGCCCTCGGGGGCCGCGTCCGGCGCCGGCGTCGCGGGCTCCGGCGGCGGCTCGGGAGGCGTCGTCTCGGGCGGCCGCGCCGTCGGCGCCACGGGGGCGCGCGTCTCGGGCGGGGCAGGGCGCGTCGTGGCCTCGGCGTCCCGGACGGGCTCGGTGCGGCAGCCCGCCGCGAGCGCCGCGGCGAGCGCGAGCGCGAACACCCCGGCGCGGCTCAAGCGGCCCCCTGGACCGACGTCACGCGCTCGGCGAACTCGGCGAGCGAGCCCACGTCGTGCACGTCGCGCTCGAGCTGCGGGACGGGGTAGATGCGGTCCTCGTTCCCGGCGAAGCGCTCCTTCACGAGCGCGAGCCGGTCGGCGTCGACCTGCGCCATGATCTCGTAGTCGCGGCAGTGCTCGGCACCCCGCTTCAGGAACTGCTGCACGTGGTAGCCGTCGGCGCTCGCGAGCGCCTCGCTGTCGCGCGCCGCCTCGATGAGGCGCCGCTCGAGCCCCTCGAGCTCGTCGGGCGCGAGGAACGGCGTCCGCACGCGGTTGACGACCACCGCCCCGAAGGGCATCCCGTGGCTCGCGAGCTGCTCGTAGAAGAAGGTCCCCTCGTCGATCGTGGTGCGGTTCGTCGACGTGACGATGACGAAGCCGACGTCGTCGGCCCGCAGGATCTCGCGCACCCGCCGCGCGCGCGCCTTGAAGCCCGCGTACATCTCGCTGAACGACTGCACGAACTCGAGGATCCCGAGGAACGTGTCGGCGCCGACGAAGCGGTTGAGCCCACGCATCACGAACGTGTTGAACTTGAGAAAGCCGAGCCCGACGCGGCCCGCGGCCTTCATCCCCTTCACGAGCGCGCGGGTCGCCGGCGAGCCGAGGAAGTCCTCGAGGCGATCGGGCGCCGACAGGAAGTCGAGCGCGTTCGAGGTCGGCGGCGTGTCGAGGACGATGAGATCGTAGTCGCGCTGCTCGCGGATCTCGTAGAGCTTCTCCATCGCCATGTACTCCTGGCTCCCGGCGAGCGCCGTGGAGGCCTGCTGGTAGAAGGCGTTGTCGAAGATCTTCCGGCGCGTCTCGGCGTTCGGCGCGTAGCGCTCGATGAGGTCGTCGAAGGTGCTCTTCGTGTCGAGCATCATCCCGTAGAGGGCGCCCCCGTTCTCGAGCGGGATCCCGGCCTCCGCGAAGAGCTCGGGGGCGATGCGGACCTCGGTGTTGCCGAGCTCCTCGAGCCCGAGCGAGTTCGCGAGGCGCCGCGCCGGGTCGACCGTGAGGACGAGCGTCTTCTTGCCCATCCGCGCGGCCTGCACCGCGAACGCCGCCGCGGTCGTCGTCTTCCCGACGCCGCCCGGGCCGACCACGATGAGCGTCCGTTTCTCTTCGAGCAGCTGCGCGAGCATCAGTCGCCTTCCTCGTCGTCGTCGGGCGCGCCGGCTGGGTCTGGCTTGCCGAGGCGCGGATACCCGTCGAAGTGTACCGCCGTCAACGTCAGGCCGCACGCGGGCAGCGTCGCCCCCGCCTCGCGCCGGTCCTTGCCCGCGATGAGCGCCGCCAGGCTCCCCGGCGTGCGCCGCCCGAGGCCGACGTCGAGGAGCGTCCCGGCGATGATGCGCATCATGTTCCGGAGGAACGCGTTGCCGGTCACCTCGAGCGTCGCGACGTTGTCCGCGTCGGGCTCGGAGAGCGTCAGCGCGTGCAGGAAGCGGCGGCGCGAGGGGCTCTCGCACTGCGCGCTCCGGAAGGCCGAGAAGTCGTGCTCGCCGCGGAGCTCGGCGGTCGCCTCGCGCATCGCGTCGAGGTCGACCCGCGGGTAGCCCACGAAGTACGCGTAGCGGTCGACCAGCGGCCGCCGGCTCCTCCCGAGGAGGTAGCGGTAGCGGTAGGTCTTCGCGACCGAGGCGTAGCGCGGGCGGAAGCCGAGGCCGCGCTCTTCGACCGAGAGCACGCCGACGTCCTCGGGGAGCGTCGACGTGAGCGCGCGCAGGAAGCTGTGCTCCGAGATCGCGCGCATCGTGTCGAACGCGACGGGCAGGGCGCGCGCGTGGACGCCCGCGTCCGTGCGCGAGCTCGCGAAGGGCATCACGGGGTGGTGCACCAGCGCCTCGAGCCGCTCGGCGAGCGTCCCCTGGATCGTGCGTTGCCCGGGCTGGATCTGCCAGCCGTGGAAGTCGGTGCCGTCGTACTGCACGGTGAGGAGGAGCGTCCGCGTCGCGCCCTCGAGGAGGGGCTCGCGGGCGCCGGCTCCTCCCACGATCGCGGGGGGCGCGTCCACCATCGGGGCGTTCAGAACTCGAACATGAGCCCGAAGGAGAGCGCGTCGTCCCCCAGGTTGATGCTCGTGCTGCTGCCGAAGTCGTTGACGTCGCTGTGCATGAACTCGGCGAAGATGAAGCTGTTGTTCACGCCCGACTCCTCGTCGAACTCGCTCGCCGTGCCCGGCGCGAGCACGTCGAGCAGGAACTGGATCCCGCCGCCGACCTGCCAGCCGAACGTGACGCCCTGGCCGGTGCGCGAGACGCCCTCGAGGTCGTCGGTCTTGGCGATGCTGTCGCCCGCGTCCGTCGCCCACCAGATCGTCGCGACGAGGCCCGCCTTCACGTACGGCACGAACGGGACGCCGTGCTCGACGGCCGCCCAGTCCCAGCGGTAGATGACGTTCGCCTGGAGCGGCACGATGTTGAACCCGACCGAGTCCTTCGTGGTCGTGGTCGCGTCCGTCGTGAGCGCGCCGCCGCTGATCCAGCCGTAGGCGGCGCCGCCGCCGATGGCGAGCGTCCCGTGGCCCTTCCAGACCTCGTAGTCGGCGTGGAGGCCGATGAGCGTCATGGAGTCGGTGCCGAAGACGTCCTTCCAGGGCGTCGCGGTCTTGAACTGCTCGTCCACCTGCGGCGTGTAGGTGCCGAAGTGGAACTCGAGCATGGTCGTGCGGGGGCTCTCCGCGCGGGCGGCGGGGGCCGCGGCGGCGAGGGGGGCGAGCACGGCGGCGAGCCCGGCGAGGGCCGAGAGGACCTTCATGAACGCGCCTCCACGGGGACGTCGCGTAGGATGTAGTCGGCGAGGCGACGACGCGCGCGGGCCAGCGCGAACGCGGCGAGGCCGAAGGCGGCGAGGGCGCCGAAGGGACCGAGGGCGAGCGCGACCTTCGCGAGCCACACGAGCGGCACGAGGAGCACCCGGAAGACCGCGCGCAGGACGGGCTTGTCCGCGATCCAGGCGGCGAGGAAGCGGCCCCAGCGGTAGTAGCTCGCGATGAACGCGCGCCCCGGCGCCGACTGGGCGAGGAGGTCGTCGCGGAAATGGCGGAGCGTGTCGAGCTCGCCCGCCATGGGCGAACCGTAGGCCGCCGTCGCGATGAAGCAGAAGCCGCCGGGCTCGGGCCCGCCCGCGGCCTTGTAGTGCTCCCAGAAGTCCTCGGTCTCGATGGGGGTCACCGTCTCGCTGTCCGAGAGCGTGCTCTCGTTGTCCGCGTCGTCGACCGCGGAGACGCGGACGTAGACGGGGACGCCGTTCTCGAGGGTGCTCGAGTCGATGTCGACGGTCTTCGCGGTGAGCCCGGTCTTCTTGTTCACCGTCGCGAGCGCGTCCTCGGTGAAGTCGACCTCGTCCCAGTACACGTTGTACTCGGTGCCGTCGTCGTTGACGTCGTCCGAGAACTTCACGGTGAAGCGCCCGTCCCCCGGCGAGAGCGAGGTGATGGTCGGCGCGATCGGCCGCTCGAGGTCGATGTCGACCTCGATCTTCTCGAACTGGACCTCGGGCGTCGTCGGGTTCTCGATGATGAGGTAGATGCTCGCCTTCCCCGTCGAACCCGCGTCGCAGGCCTCGCCGATGAGCTCGTCGAAGTCGATGCGCGCGGTGATCTCGGAGGAGTCGAGCTCCTCCTGCGAGGCGACGACGATGCAGCCGTTGCTCGAGTCCGGGTTCGCGTTGGTCGTGGCGCAGGTCTCGCCCGGCGGCGCGTAGGCGACCGCGTACTGCCACGAGCCGAGGATCGCCGTCGGGAGCGGGTTGATGCGGAACTTCCAGTCCGCCGTGCCGCCCGCGTAGGCCTCGCAGTCGGCGATGTTGATGACGTGGGTGGTCGAGCTCACGCTCGTGCCGAGCCGCGAGTCGAGGTTCCCCTTGAGGTCCCCGACGCCGTCGATGCCGTTGAAGGTGTAGTTGACGATCGCGGCGCTCGCGGCGCCTCCGGCGAGGGAGGCGACGGCGGCGAAGGCGAGGGTCGTGAGGAGGAGGCGTCGCGACAGCTTCATGGGGCGCTATCCAAGCAAGGCGTATGCCACGCGTCAACGTCGACTTCGTGCGGCCGGACGGCCGGCGTGCGCGCGCCTCGCGACCGCCGCCATCGTGCCCGTGGCGTGCCAATGTGGCAAATATCCCGGGGCTCGGGCGGGCGGCTGCCAATTTGGCAATCCACGGGGCGAAGCGCGCTCACCACAGGTCCTCGTTGGCGACGAGCTCGAGCGTCATGGCGACGCGCGTGCCGATCCGGTGGAGCGGATCCGCGGCGGCGAACACGCGCACGGTGTCGCCGTCGATCACGGGGCGCGTGACGAGGACGACGTCGCTGTCGCCGGCGTCACGGAGGCTCAGGGTGTCCTCGACGAGGTTCAGATCGGGGTGCTCGTCGAGCGCGGCCGCGATGGCGACGGCGTCCGGCGTCTGGCCCGGGAAGCGCGCCGTGACGACCACGACCGTGCCGAGGAAGACCGGGATCCTGAGGGTGGTCGCGCGGCAGCGGGCCACCCCCGGGACGAGCTCGCGGACCTCGCGCTCGGTGCGGGCGGCGCGCGCCGCGTCGTCGTCGGCGTCGAGGGAGAGGACGTTGAAGGCGAGGGAGTCGCTGAAGGGCGCGGCGTCGACGAGCTGGTAGGAGAGGAGGCCGACGGTCTGGCGCGACAGGGCCTCGCTCCCCTTCTGGCCGGCGTCCGTCGCGGCCGCGAGCTCGACGACGTCGACCTGGCCGCCGCGGAGGCCGGTGCCCGTGATGGCCGCGAGCACGGGCGCGAGGGTCGACGCGGCGGCGCAGGGGAGGGCGAAGCCGCCGGGGTGGCGCTCGAGGGCCTCGCGGGCGACCGGCGGCCACACGACGGGCAGGGGAGCGCCGTCGATCGTGGCGCCACCGGAGAGATCGACCACGAGGACGTCGTGCGCGCGGAGGCGCGCGGTCTCGGCGGCGGCCACGTGCGCCGGGGCGGCGAGGATCGCGACGTCCACCGAGCCCGGGACGAGCTCCGGGGGGGCGATCACCGCGATCTGCTTCCCGTGCCAGGGGATCGTGTCGGCGGTCGACGCGACGCCGCCGACGGCGACGAGCTTCTCGATGTCGAGCTCGCTCCCCTCGAGGCCGACGCGGACCTCCTTCCCGAGCGCTCCCGCGGCGCCGTACACCGCCACTGCCAAGCTGTCGCTCATGTCGGTTCGTCCTCGGTCCGTCTCCGCGCGCGTCGGGCGTGCCGCGCGCCGCGGGGCGGCCCGGTTACGCGCCGCGTGCCGCGCGTGGGCCTCATAGCGCGTCGCTCGCGGCGAACGGAAGAAAAAAGGCGGAAGACCGGCCGCCGACGTGCCGTTGTGACCACTGGTCGACCCGTCGCGAGTCGAGAGAGCTCCGGGCTAGGGAGCGCGGAGCCGGTCGTGATACCCTTCGGGAAGGCTTGTCGCGAGGACGCGCCCACCCCCCATGAAGACCCTGCTGCACCAGCTGAGCCTGCTCGTCACGCGAGCGAGCCTGCGCTTCAGGCCCGACGCGCCGTCCTTGCAGTTGAAGGCCGGGCAGCTCCTCCACGAGCTCGGGCGCTTCTACGAGGCCTACCCGGCGCTCGTGACGGCCGTGGAGCTCGCGCCGGAGGCGGCGGAGGGGCACTTCGCGCTCGGGACGACGCTCGCGGCGCTCGGCTGCCTCCCGGAGGCGCGGATCGCGCTCGCGCGGGCGCGGCGCCTCGAGCCGGCGAACCCGGACATCGCCTTCGCGCTCGGCAACGTCTACTTCGAGTGCGGCGACATCGAGCTCGCGGTGCGCGCCTACGAGCGCGCGATCCAGCTCAGGCCCGATCACGCGCGGGCCTACTTCAACCTCGGGCACGCCTTCAAGGAGAAGGGCCTCCTCCAGCAGGCGGCGGCGGCCTTCCGGCGCGCGCTCGCCGTGGAGCCGCGCTTCTTCAAGGCGCGCTTCATGCTCGCCTACGTGTACGCGCTCATGGACCTCAACAACGAGGCGATCGAGCAGTACCGGCTCACGATCTCGGCGTCGCCGAGCTACGTGAAGGCCTACTACAACCTCGGCAACTGCTACCTGAAGAAGGGGCAGTCGCAGCAGGCGCTCGAGGCGTACTACGCGATCCTCGAGCTCGACCCCGGGCACGCCCGCGCGCACTTCGCGATCGGCCAGGCGCTCGCCCGGAGCGGTCGCCTCGCCGAGGCGCTCGCGTCGTTCCAGGAGGCGCTCGCGCTCAAGAACGACTTCCCCGAGTGTCACCTCGCCTACGCGCGGGCGCTCGAGGCGGTCGGGCGGATCCGCGCGGCGCTGCACCACTTCCGCGTGTACGTGAACGACCCGAGCGCGCAGGAGCACCGCGACGAGGTCCTCGCGCACATCGCGAACCTGACGCGCTCGCTCGCGCGGCGCGAGAGCACGGCGGAGGTGCGGCCCTTCCGGGAGCCGGGCGCCGAAGCCGCGATGTGAGGGCGCCGCGGCGTCGCTTCGTAACGCGCGTGGCGACGAGTCTCGTTGCGGGGGCCGGCGGTATCTGATTCCATGGGCGCCATGGCGGAGCCTTCGGCCGACGTGAGCTCAGACGGGGTGGCGAAGCGGCTCGTCGTCGGGATCGCGGGCGGCACCGGCTCAGGCAAGAGCACGCTCGCGCGGCGGCTGGCGCGGCGGATCGGCCAGGACCGCTGCGTCCTCGTGTCGCAGGACAACTACTACAAGGATCTCGGGCATCTCGGGCTCCAGGCGCGGGCGCGGGTCAACTTCGACCACCCCGACAGCATCGACTCGGAGCTGCTCATCGCGCAGGTCGCGAAGCTGAAGGCGGGGGAGCCCGTCGTCTCGCCGCGCTACGACTTCGCGCGCCACGCGCGCGCGGCGGGGGGGATCGACCTCGAGCCACGCGACGTGATCCTCGTCGAGGGGATCCTCGTCCTCGTGTGGCCGGCGCTCGCGGCGCACATGGACGTGAAGATCTTCGTCGACGCGCCGGACGACATCCGCCTCCTCCGGCGCATGCGGCGCGACATCGCCGACCGCGGGCGCGACCTCGAGAGCGTGCTCGGGCAGTACCAGGAGACCGTGCGCCCCATGCACGACGAGTTCGTCGGGCCGAGCCGGCGGCGCGCGGACCTCATCGTGCCGGGTGAGGGCGACAACCAGATCATCGTGAAGTTCCTCTCCGCGGCGCTCCGGGCGCTGCAGCTCCACGACTGATCGCGCGGCTCATGTTGCGCTGCACAACGGCGCGTGACCGCGCTGATCGTGGTCGTGCGCGGCAATCATGCTGCGTTGCAGCATGGCTCAGCCGTCGCGCTTGAGGAGGAGCCCGGTCGGCCGCGCCGCCATGTCGCGGCGCGCGCCCTTCGTCGCGACCGCGAAGACGACCTCGGTCTCGGCGCCCGGCCGCACGCGGATCGAGAGGCGGTCGACCATCGCGAAGACGCGCGCGAGGCCGAGCCCGGCGCCGCCCTTCTTCGTGTCGTCGAGCTGATCGTCGTGGGCGCCGAGCCCCTTCGCGAGCCACCGCCGCACCGCCGCGAGCTCGAGGCTCCCGAAGGGATCGCGCACGCTCGCGACGACCTCGCCGTTCGTGACGGTCGCCCGCACCTCCGGCCGCGAGCCGCCCGCGAGGAAGATCGCGTGTCGGCGATCGACCTCGGCGTAGATGTGGCGGCCATCGGCGTCCGTCGGGGCGTCGTAGAGGGCGTTCGTGAGGAGCTCCTCGCAGGCGTCGATGACGATGCCCGCGATCCGCGCGCGGACGCCGCGCTCTCCGAGGTACTCCTCGAGCGCCGCGAGGAGCTCGTCGCGGTCCTGGCTCGACGGCACGCTGCGCGCGAACGGCGGGCTCGCGGCGCCCCCCGTCACGTGCGGCTCGAGCCCCGGCGGGAGGCCCGTCGTCAGGGCCCGGAGCGCCCGCTCGAGCTCGTCGTCGCTCGAGACGTGATCGCGCGCGACGAGCCCCGCGAGGCTCGGGATCTCGACGAGCTGCGCGAGCTCCGACCGCTCCCGCGCCCCCGAGAGCAGGACGAGCGGCGTCTCGCCGAGCGTCTCCGCGGCGCGCGTGATGCTCTTCACGGCGTCGACCCCGAACGCGTCGGGGTCGAGCACCGCCACGCCGAGCCGCGTGCGCGGGAACATGAGCGCGTCGACCGGCTTCAGGACGACGAGCCCGAGCCGGCGCATCGCGCCCTCGGCGCGCGCGTCGTCCATCCCGCCGACGAAGAGGAGACCCTCCGGCGGTGGTTTCACGGGCCGCTCTCCGGGAGCTCGGGCGCCACGGACACCCCCTTGGGGGCGACCGGCTTCGGGAGCTCGCCGGACGTCTCGAGGCGGATCGGCGGGGGCGTGAGCTTGCCCTCGTCCGCGCCCGCCGCGAGGATCGGCGTCGCCGTCAGCACGCGCGGCGTCGCCGCCGCGAGGCCGCGCGCCTTCCCGAGCGCGTCGCCCGCGCCGCCCGTCCAGCCCTTGATGCCGCCACCGACCCCGGCGCCGCCGGTGAGGGCCGCGACGATCGTCGGGCGCGCCGTCGCCGGCACGCGGCTCCCGACCGGGAACGCGGCCACGGCGACCGGCAGGGCGCCCCCCTTCGCGAGCAGCACGAGCCCGCTCGCCGCGGGGTGCCCCTCGGGCCCGAAGGCGGCGTCCGCCGCGCTCGCCCGCACCGCGCCGAAGGCGGCGGCGGCGTCCTTGCTGCGGCGCAGATCCCCGAAGTAGCGCTTCGGCGCGAGCTCGCCCGCGAGGGCCGCGTTCGCGAAGAAGTTGGCGTCGTCCTGGCCCGCCTCGACGACCGCGACCGTCTTGCCCGCGAGGCCCTCGACGGTGACCCCGTCGCGGCCGTAGAGCGCGGCGGACGTCTCGCCGAGCGCGTGCGCCACGACGTCGGCGCCCGCGAGGTCGACGAGGAGGAGGCCGTCCGTCACGAGCACGTCGACGTTGCGCGCCTGGAGGAAGGCGGTCGCGTCGTCGCGCCGCGCGAACACGCGCGCGCGGAAGCTCGTGTCGCCGCCGACCGCGGCCGTGAGCCGCTCGGCGAGCTTCTGAGCGTACTCCGTGCGCTCCGCGTTCGTCGCGAAGGTCGCCTGCGGGAGGAAGACGCCGAGCGCGAGCTCCTCCGCGCGCGCCGCGGGCGCCGGCGCGAGCGCGGCGAGCGCGAGCGCGAGCGCCGCCGCCACCTGCACGATCGACCACCGACGCGACATCAGAGCCTCCCCCCGAAGCCGAACACGCGCTCCTTCGCCTTCACCCGCTCCGGCGCGTCGCCCGCCTGGCCGCCGAGGCCGACGTAGCTGCGGAGCGCGTCGTAGGCGGCGCGCGGCTGCCCCTTCCGGTCGAGCGCCACGCCGAGGTCGAAGAACGCCTCGGGCGGTCCGCCCGCCGCGGTGAGCTTCCGCCAGGCCGCCTCGGCGGCGTCCGGCTGGCCCGCCATGAACACCGCCGCCGCCGCGTTCGTGGCGGCCGCGCCGTCGCTCGGATCCTTCGTGGCGAGCTCGCGCCAGATGAGCTCGGCCGCCGTGAACTTCCCGGCCGCGTAGGCCCGCCGCGCGATGAGATCCTTCGCGTACCGCGTCATCCGCGCCGCCGCTGCGCCGACCGCGCCTCCCTCGCCGACGCGCTCGAGGAGCGCGAGGGCCTTGTCGGGATCGTCGGCCTGGAGGTGGCCGTAGGCGACGTAGACCTGCCCCACCTCGCGCACGTTCGACCACCGCGGGCCGCGGTAGGTCGCGCTCCCGAGGAGCGTCTGGAGCGCGCGGGTCGCGGGACCCGTGTCGCCGCCCGCGACGACCGCGAGCGCCGCGGTCGCGAAGTCGAGGGTCGCCCGATCGTCGGCGGCGAACGTGGCGCGCTGCCCGGCCGCCTTCGCGAGCGCCGCCTTCGCCGCGCCGGCGTCGCCGCGCGCGAGCCGCTCGAGGCCGACCTCGAGCCAGGCCCGCGCCCGCGCCCGCGCCCGGTCGAGGCTGTCGCGCGGGGACGCGGCGTAGGCCGCCTCGAAGGCGTCGGCCGCCGCCTGCCAGTCGCCGCGGCGCGCGGCCAGGTGCGCCTCGACCTCGCGCACGAGGCCCGCGAGCCCCGGCGCGACGCCGCCCTTGCCGGCGGCGCGCGCGGTCTTGAGCGCCGTCTCGGCGCCGGCCGCGTCGTCCTTCAGGAGGCGCACGTAGGCGAGGACGGCCGCGTGATCCGGGCCGAGGCTCGGCTCGGGCGCCCCCTCGATGACCCGCTCGGCCTCGGCCGTGTCGCCCGAGTCGAGCGCGAGCAGCGCGAGGTTCGTGCGCGCCGCGGCGTAGCTCGGCATCAACGCGAGGGCCGCGTCGAGCCGCGCCTTCGCCGCCGCCGGATCGGCCGCGCGCACGGCGAGCGCGAGCCGCGTCTGCGCCGCCGCCGCGCCGAGGCGCGCCTCGCTCGACTCGGGATCGAGCTCGCGCCCGCGCTCGAAGGCGGCGAGCGCGTCCTCCGTGCGGTCGAGCGCCCACAGATCGCGGCCGCGCTCGACGTGCACCGAGGCGACGCCGGCCTGCTTCGTCGGGTCGTCGGGGGCGAGCTCGAGCGCCTTGTCATGCCACGTGAGCGCCTGCTTCGGGTCGCCTGTGCGGCGCAGCAAAGTCCCGAGCCACGAGGCGATCTCCCACTCGGTGGGGGCGATGCTCATGGCCTTTCGCACGTGCGAGAGGGCCGACTCGGTCTTGCCCTCGGCGAAGTCGATCTTGCTGAGCGAGTACTCGATCCAGGGGTTGTTCGCCTGGTCGAGCGACGCGTCCTCGAAGGCCGCGCGCGCCTCCTTCAGGCGGCCGAGGCGCATGAGGCAGTCGGCGCGGAAGTAGCGCGCGGACGCGTCGTTCTTGGTCTTCTCGATGAAGCGGTCGAGGAGCGGGATGGCGTCGTCGCAGCGGTCCTGCTTGATGCGCACGGCGGCGAGGTTGTAGAGGAGCCGCGCGCGGTCGGGGTTCTGGGTGACGAGCGTCTCGTAGGCCATGCCGGCGCGCGCGTAGTCGCCCATGCGGAAGAGGGCGTTCGCGCGGTTGATGCGCGCCGAGAGGTTGTCGGGGAACTCGGCGAGGTAGCGGTCGAGCGCGTCGACGGCGTCGGTGAAGCGGTCGGTCTTGAGGTAGTAGGTGCCGATGAGCGCGAGCGCGCGCGTGTCGTCGGGACGCGCGCGCATGTAGCGCTCGGCGTGCGGGAGGCCCTTCTCCCACTCGGCCTGGCGGTAGTAGTGCACCGCGAGGAGCCAGGCGGCGTCGAAGCGCCCGTCATCGGCGGCGACCTGCTCGAGGAGCGGCACCGCGAGGCTCGCCTCCCCCTTGCGATAGAGATGGAGGCCGAGCTGGTGCGCGACGTCGTGGTCGTCCGGCTCGCGGTCGTGGAGGGGGGTGAGGAGCTTCACGCCCTCCTCGTAGCGCTTCGTGAGGTAGTAGACGTCGGAGAGGCCGACGGCGGCGTCCTTCTGGCCGGGGTTCCCGTCGAGGATCCCCTTGTAGAGTCCCTCGGCCTCCTCGAGGCGCTGGGCGGCCGCGCGCTTCTCGTCGCGCGCGAGGAGCGTCCGCGCCGAGTCGATGGCGTCGTCGGCGAGCTGGAGGCGGCGCGCCTGCTCCTGCGGCGAGAGCGGTTGTGCTGCGCGCGCGCCGGGGACTACGAGCGCGCTCGCCACGATAGTGGCGAACCCGACCGCGATCGCCGCGAGCGCGGCCACGCGGCGCCCTCGGAGCGCCCGGATCACGTCGCCCCCCTCACTGCACCCTCCCGATGACGAGGGTCACGTCGTCCTCGAGGGGCGTGTCGCCGCGGAAGTCGTTCAGGTCGCCGACGACCATCGCGAGGACCTCCTCGGGGGTCTGCTCGACCCGCGCCTGCGAGAGCGTCTGCAGCAGGCGGCGCGCCGTGTAGGTGCGCCCGTCGCGGTCGATCGCGTCGACGACGCCGTCGGTGTACCAGACGAGCAGGTCGCCCGGGGCGACGCGCACGCGGCGCGCCTCGAAGCCGGCGGCGTCGCCGTCGCCGAGGCGGTTCCCGCGCGCTTGGAGGCGGCTCAGCTTGATGCCGCTCTCGGTCCAGCGGAGCAGGAGCCCCGGCGGGTGAGCGGCTGCCGAGTAGTAGAGGGTGCTCTGGGTCGTGTCGAGGACCATGGCGGCAGCAGTCATGAAGAAGGTGCCATGACCCGCCTCGTGGATGACACGATCGAGCACGCGCATCGTCTCCGCGACCTGGACGTTCTCGCCGTGGACGTGCCGGAGCGTGTCGAGGCAACCCTTGGCCGTGGCCGTGAGGATCGAGGCCGGGACGCCGTGACCGGTGACGTCGCCGATGAAGATCGAGGCGCGACCGCGCGGGAGCGACGCGAGATCCCAGAAGTCGCCGCCGCACGCCTGCGCGGGCTCGTAGTGGCCGGCGACCTCGAGCCCAGGCGCCGTGTGGCCGCCCGGGCCCGGCACGAGGACGGTCTGGATCTCGCGCGCGAGGTTGAGCTCGTGCTCGAGCTCGGCCTTGGCGACCGTCTCGACGAGGAGCTGCTGCACGCGGTCGGCCATGTGGTTGAACTGGTGGCCGAGGGTGCCGACCTCGTCGCGCTGGGTGACGGCGACGCGCGCGGCGAGGTCGCCGGCGGCGATGCGCTCGGTGGTCTGCGCGAGGCGGCGGATGGGGCGCGCGTAGCGCACGGCCTGGAGGAGCGAGAGCAGGGCGCCGAAGATGAGCGCGATGACGCCGACCTTGAGCGAGAAGCCGAGCGACTCGCGGACGGCGTCGGCCTCCTTCGCGCGGATCTCGGCGAGCGCCTGGTCGAGCGGGGAGAGGTCGTAGCCGAAGTAGACCACGCCGACGAGCTTGTCGGCCTTGTCGCCGGCCTTCTCGGCGATGAGGATCGGGCGGCGGACGGTGAGGATCCGCTTGCCCTCGTGGGTCTCCTCGCTGACGGCGGGCTTCAGGAGCTCGTCGCGCCCCTCCGGGAGGGTCTCGAGGGAGCCGGGCGTGACGCGGCCGGAGGAGTCGGCGAGGACCTTGCCGAGGTGGTCGGCGAGGCGCACGAAGACGATGCGATCGTCCTGCGCGACGAGCTGGCGCACGATGAAGTCGAGCTGCGCGAGCTCCGTGCCCTGGAGGTGCTCGCTCACGGCGACGGCGAGGATGTTCGCGCCGTTCTCGGCGAGGTCGACGGCGGTCTGCTCGAAGGCCTTCTCGCGCTCGAGCGCGAAGTCGCGGTGCCGGTCGCGGATGTTGACGGCGTGGATGTAGCCCAGGAACGCCACCACGATCGCCACGAGCAGCGTGGAGGTGAGCGTGAGCTTGACGCCGAGTGTCAGCTTCATCGCGCTACTCCAGGGTCGTGATGAGGTAGACCAGCACGGCCAGGATGGCGAACATCGCGATGACGATCGCGATGAACACGAGGTCCTTGCCGTGGCTGGTGGGTGGAGGGGGCGTCGGCGCCACGTCCGGCATCACCACGCGCTGCGGTGGCGCGACCCTCGCGGGGGCGGCCTCGGCGCGCGCGGCGAGCGCGGAGTGGAGCGCGGCGACGGGGGCGTTCGCGCGCTCGGCGGGGACGGACGCGGCGCCGGCGGTCGGCTGCGCCGGCGTGGGGGCGGCCCCGTCGAGGGCGCGGCGGGCGGCGGCGATGAGCGGATCGAGCTCCTTCGGGATCGGGATCCCCTGCTGGTCGTCGAGGAATGCGAAATAGGTCTCGTCGGCGTCGTCGAGGGCGTTGGCGCAGGCGGGCTTTCCGCAGGGGAAGGCCGGCGCCTCGCGGACCTCGGCGCGCCGGAGGGCGAGGGCGTCGAGGGTCTCGAGCCCCTCGGCGCCGCAGCGGTCGCAGTAGTAGGGGGCCTTGAAGGTCGTGATGAGGGCGCCCTCGGCGAAGTTCCGGACGAGGTTGACCTCGTTCATCACGGCGGGGGTGCAGTCGTAGAGGACGACGGGCGCGAAGCGCTCGCGGGCGCGCCTGAGCCAGCCGACCCAGTCGCGGACGCCGACGGAGTTGATGCGCCGCACGCGGCCGAGGTCGATGAGGAGCGCCGCGGGGCCCGCGCCGAGGCTGTCGAGCAGCTCGTCGAGCCCGTTGTGCTCGTCGACCACCCCCTCGAGTCGGAGCGCCACCCACCCCTCGCCGCGGCCGAGGCGCGCGTGGAGCCGCTGTCTGCCGGATCCCTGCATGGCCGACGAGCATAGTCCCGGGCACTCGGACGTGCAACGCGACCCGCGGCCGCCCGAGCCGCCCCGCGACCGGCGAGACAACCGCGCGGTTTTGCGGCAAGGTCCCGGCATGCTGACACGCCTCGCGACCGGTCTCCTCCTCGCTCCGCTCCTCGTCCTGCTGCTCGTCGAGGGGCCGGCCTGGGCCGTCGTCACGGTGTTCGTGGCGGCGAGCGGGATGTGCGTGCACGAGCTCCTCGCGATGGCGATGCCGGGGCGTCGCCTCGAGCGCGTCGTCGGCGTCGCGACGATGGCCGCGCTCCAGCTCGTGAGCTGGTTCTACCCGGAGGACCTCGCGCTGCCGCTCGTCCTGGCGATGGCGGTGCCCGGCTTCGCGGTGCTCGCGCGCCCGCTGCCGATCGAGACGGCGCTCATGCGCATCGCGACGGTCTGGGCGGCGTGGCTCTACGTGGTGCTCCCGCTCTCGTTCGGGCTCGAGCTCGCGCGCGAGCCGGGGCGGCTCCCCGTGGTGTTCGCGCTGTCGCTCGTGTTCGCGGGCGACACGTTCGCGTACTTCGCGGGGCGGGCGCTCGGGCGGCACAAGCTCTACCCGGTGGTGTCGCCGAAGAAGACCGTCGAGGGCGCGATCGGCGGGCTCCTCGGGAGCGTCGGCGTCGCGGCCGGGTTCGCGGTGATCTTCTGGCCCGGGCGCGTGTCGCCGGTCTACGCCGGGCTCATCGGGCTCGTCGGCGGCGCGGTCGCGCAGATGGGGGACTTCGTCGAGTCGCTCATCAAGCGGTCGTGCGGCGTGAAGGACTCGGGGACGATCCTGCCGGGGCACGGCGGGATGCTCGACCGGCTCGACGGCGTGCTCTTCGCCTTCCCGGTCGTGTTCGCGTTCCTGCGGCCCGTCTTCAGGATGTGAGCGCGCGGCCTGCGGGGCCGCGGTGGCTCACGAGGGCGCTCGCGTGGCTCGAGCTGCCCGTGTCAGTCCTCGAGCTCGTGATCGGACTCCTCGCGCGGCGGACGCGCGGCGAGGAGCTTCGCGACCGTGGCGAGCAGGTCGTCGATCTCGAACGGCTTGTCCATGAAGGCGTCGGCGCCGTAGAGCGGCGCGGTCATCGCGTTCATGCGCTCGCCGATGCCCGTCAGCATGAGGATCGGCGTGCCGTCGAACATCGTCTTCGAGCGGAGGTACTTCGCGACCTCCCAGCCCGTGAGGCCGGGCATCATCACGTCGAGGATGACCATGTCGGGCTGCTCGACGAGGACGGTCTCGAGACCCTCCTCGCCGTCGTTCGCGACGATCACCTCGTAGCCCTCTTCGGTGAGGGCGTCGGCGACGAGCCCGGCGAGCTCGAGGTCGTCGTCGGCGTAGACGATGCGGGAGGGCATGGACGTGTCGTTGTCGGCCATGAGTCGACGGCTACCACGGCCCCTCGCCCTTGGCAAGCGAGCCCGGGCGAGCCTGTGTCGCCCCTTTCACGCGCGGCCGCGAGGGGCTAGGATGTGGGCATGTGCGCGGACCGGAAGCGACCGGGCCAGAGGCCCTACGACGACGCCACGACCGAGGTCCCGGCGATGCCGGACGCGGTCGCCGCGGCCGAGCGCGAGGCGGCGGCCCTCGACGCGCCCACCCTCGACGAGGCGCTCGGCTTCGAGCCGCTCCCGCCGACCCCCACCACGCGCCGCCCCGCGTCGCGGCCCGTCCCGCGCCGGCCCGGCACCTCCCCGCGGCGGGTCGCGGGGACGGGGACCGGGGCGGCCGGCGGCACCGGCCCCTCCATCATCGTCGACGACGAGCCCCCGCTCGACACCGACAGCACCCTCGCCCCGGGGCCGCCGCGGCCCCTCGAGCCCGAGCCGGAGGTGACGCGCCTCGGCCCGCTCCCCTTCGAGGCGGAGCTCGAGGATCGCGCCGGCAACACGGAGACGGATCATCGGCGCGAGGGGCTCGCGCAGCGGATCGAGGCCGCGCGCGCCGAAGAGGAGCGACGGCGAGAGGCGGACGCGGTCGCGCGGGCGGAGGCCAGGGCGGCGGAGGAGGCCGCGCGGCCCGAGGGGGCGCCGGCGCGCCGGGGCGCGCTGCGGCCCGACGGCGAGCGGGGGCCGGACGCGCCCATCACCGAGCCGTCGCGCCCGGCGACGGCGGACACGGGCGTCGTCGTGGCCGCGTCGGCCGTCGCGCGCGCCTCTGAGCCGCACGCGCCGGTCGCCGCCGCGCGCGCCGTCGAGCCGGGGCGCGTGCAGGTGCGGTCGCCGGGGCTCAAGCGGCGCGGGGAGGGGGCGCCGGAGGCCGGCGTCGAGGCGGAGCTGGCCCGGGCGCAGCACGACGCGACGCTGAGCTTCGGGGACGCCCCTTCCGGGCAGCTCGTGCGCGCCGCCGTCGCCGCGAGGGACAAGGAGAAGGAGAGGGCGGTCGACGTGCAGAGCGCCGAGACCGCGACCGGGCGGGTCCGCGTCACGACCGAGCCGGGGACCGGCGGGCGCTCGCGGCGGGAGCCGACCGATCCGAGCGGGCCGCCGGCGGCGATGCCGGTCGTGGCTCGGCGCAAGACGGAGCCGGGGGTCGCGATCAAGTCCGGGAGCGCCGGCGAGGGCGCGAAGCGGCGCGAGAAGACCGATCCCAGCGGCCCCCCGGCCCTCATCGCCCAGGCGCAGCGCGAGCTCACCGAGCCGAGCACGGCCGCCGTCCCGAGCGCGCCGGCGCCGCACGCGTCGGCGCTCGCCGAGTCTCAGCGCGCGCCGACGGACCCCGCCTCCGGCGCCGGCGCGACGAAGGTCGGGGCGAGCGCGGAGCGCACGCGGGTGGACGCGCAGTCGCATCAGACCGAGCCGGCCGCGACGCTCCCGCCCGTCGCGACGGACGTGCGCGTGGACGCGCAGCGCCTCGTCACCATGCCGGCGACGCCGATGGCGTCCGACGACGACCCGGTGAGCCACGCCGAGGCCGCGGCGTCGGCGCTGGTCGCCGCGCGCCAGGCGGCGCCGACCGTGGCGGAGCGCGCGGCCGCCCCCGCGAGCTCGGGAGACGTGACCGTCGTGTCCGCCGAGCAGACCCATGTTGCAGTGCAACATGGTTCTTCGTCCGAGCCTGATGGAAAGGGCGCGGGCGGCCTTGTGCGTCGCAACAGGGAGGGGCGCCCGTCACGTAGCGGGGCGCGGGTCGTCGTGCCGTCGGCGCCGCCCCGGTCGCGGCCGCGGAGCTGGCTCCCGCCGTCCTGGCGCGGGACGCGCGGCCAGCGGTCGCGGGGACCGGCCGCGGGCCGCAGGTCGGCGCGGCGCTCGCCGGCGCCGAGGCTGCGCCCGACGCCGCGCTGCGGCGCGCGCGGTCGCTCCCGAGCGCACGGCGACCGGGACCGTGGAGGTCGACGCGGCGCGCGACCGTGGGCGCGATCCGCGCGGCGGGCTCTTCCGGGGCGTCTCGTGGCTCGCCATGCTGCTCTTGTTCGAGGCGGTCGCGCTGCCGAGCGTCGACGGGCCGCCCTGGGAGCTCCTGAAGAACCCGGGGGACGTGACGTTCGTCGCGCTCGCGATCCTCCTGCTCTGCGTCGTGGCGCACGTGCTGCCGGTGACGCTCCGGACGCGCGCCCTCGTCGGCAGCGCCGTGGGCCTCCTGATGGTGGTCTTCGGGCTCGTCGTCGGCGCGCAGGCCGTGCGGAACGACGCCTTCGACGGGCAGCCCGCGTTCCTCGCGCTCTTCGGCGGCCCGGGGGCGGCGCTCGGCGTCGTCTACGTCGCCGCGATGGCGCTCCCGTTCGCGCTCTTCTGGCGGGCGCTCGCGCCGGAGTCGGTGGGCCCGCGGATCGCCGTCGGGCTCGCCTTCGCGATGGTCGCGCTCGCCTTCCTCGGGACGGCCGTCCTCGGGCTCGGTGATGGCCCGGCGATGACGCAGGCGCTCGCGACCGCGCGGACGTCGCCCTTCCTCGGGGACCGCGTCGTCGCCGCGTCGAGCCTCACGCCGGCCGTCGTGGCCATCCTCGGCCTCGCGGCGGTCGCGCGCCGCGTGACGCCCCGCTACGCCGTGACGATGGGCGCGCTCTTCTGGCTCCTGCTCGCGACGCCGCTCATCGTCGCCGCGCTCTTCGTGGCGAAGTCCGAGGCGTGGATCCTGGTCCTCCAGCCCGTGAAGGTCGCGACGTTCCTCGCGGTGCCCCTCATCTACCTGCCGGCGGCGCTCGCGACCGCGGTCACGACGCTGTCGCGGCGGGCGTAGCGAGCCCCGAACGCGCCGCGCGCGCAGGCCCCGGGGACCACGTCATCGTGGTCGCCGTCGCGGCGGCGACCCCTGCGCGGGGGCCGACGCGCCGCGACGTCACCACGCCTACTCGTCGGCCGCCTTGGCGAGCTTGTTCAGGAGGGCGTAGGCCTCCTTGTAGAGCGCGTCGTCCTCGGGCAGCGCCTTCAGCGTGCGCGCGAGCAGCGTCATCGCCTTGTCGGGGTTCGACTCCGCCGAGGCCTTCGCGTCCTCGAGCCACTTCTTCGCGGTCGTCTGGACCTCGTCGGCGATGGCCTTCGCGTCGGCGTTGCCGGGCTGCGCCGCGAGGGCCTGCTTCGAGTAGCTCCCGGCCACGGCCAGGTCCTTCCCGTCGAGGGCCGCCTTCGCGAGCTTCGTGTACGCCTGCGCGAGCGCCTGGTTGATCTGCCCGCCGAACGAGCCGTTCACCGTGGCGTCGAACTTCTTCGCCTGGCGCAGGTTCTTCACGGCCTTGTCGAGCTCGCCCGCGTCGAGCGCCTCCTTCCCGGCGCGCCACACCGTCTCGAACTTCGTGATCGCGCCCGCGATGACCTTCGCCTTCGCCTTGTCGCTGCGCGACGCCCGCCCGTAGGTGATGCCGTCGAAGAAGTCGATGGCCTCCATGAACTCGCCGGCCGCGTACTTCTTGAAGCCGGGCGCCATGTCGGTCTTCGCGACCTTCTCGGCCTGCGCCGGCTTGGTCGTGTCCCCCTCCTCGTTCTCGAGGTTGTCGGCGTCCGGCGCGGTCGCGCGCTCGAGGGAGGTCTTCATCGCGAGCGCGTCGGGGTCCTCCGACGCCACGGCGAGCGCCGCCTCGACGTGCTTCTTCGCGCTCTCGTAGTCGTTCTTCTCCTCGTCCTGCCGCGCGACGCCGAGCTCCTGCGCGACGAGCTCGTCCCGCACGAGCGGCATGAGCTCCTGCGCGTCCTCGTGGTAGGCCGTGTCGACGGTGATCTTCTTCAGCGCGTCGAGCGACTCGGCGTACTTCTCCTGCTCGGCGAGCTTCCGCGCGTCGACGAGGTTGTTCCACGCCGTCAGCTGCGCCTCGGTCTGCATGACCGCGTCCGTCACGGGATCGCCGTTGTCGCGCGTGAACTTCGGATCGATGGCGAGCGCCTCCTTGAACAGGCGCCGCGCCTCGTGCCAGTGCTTGTCGGCGTAGGCGACCTCGCCCTCGGCGACCAGGTCCTTCGCGTTCTTGCCGTCACCCGCCGCGGTCGGCTCGGTGCCGCCCGTCTCGGTGCCGCCGGCCTCGGTGCCCCCGGTCTCCGTGGCGCCCGCCTTGGTCTCGGCCTCGGTGCCGCCGTTGTCCTCGGTGCCGCCGGTCTCCTTCGCCTCGGAGCCGCCGGTCTCCTTCGTCTCGGTCTCCCCGTCGCCGCCGGACGTCGTCACGGTGGGCTTGTCCTTCGGGAAGATGATCCCGAGCCCGGCGAACTTGTCGGCCGCGACGAAGCCGCCGCCCGCGAGCAGCACGAAGCCGCCCACGAGGAGCGCGATCTTGCCGCCCCCGCCGCCCTGCTTCTCGGGCTTCGGCGCGCGCTCGGCCTTCTGCTTCGGCTGCCGCCGCTCGGGCGTCGGCGCCGCGGTCGTGTCCGCGCCCTGCATCGCCTGCTGCTGCATGCGGAGCCGGCGCGCCTCCCAGTCGGGGTCGATCTCGAGCTGCGCCATGTCGGCGAGCTGCGTCTTCTCCGCGGCGTCATCGTCGTCGTCGAAGGCCGCGGCCCGCGGCGGCGGCGCAGAGCGCCCCCCGCGTCCCGCCGCCGCGGCGGCCCCCGCGTTCGGATCGTGGAAGACGAGCGTCGTCTGCCCGGCCTCGATGCGCATGCCCTCGGTGAGGGGCACCTCCTTCACGCGCTCGCCGTTGATCTTCGTGCCGTTCCCGGACCCGAGGTCGACGAGCTTGTAGCCGCTCGAGGTCTTCACGATGTTGAAGTGGCGCCGGCTCGCGGAGGCGTCGTTGATGACGAAGTCCGCGTCGAGCCCGCGCCCCACGAGCACGACCTCGCGGTCGAGCTTGAAGCGCTTGCCGACGTCCGAGCCGACCGCGATCGAGAGCTCCGCAGGCTTCGCCGGCAGCGCCGCCGCCGCCGTCTCCGCCTTCCGCGGCGGGAGCTGCGGGAGGTCGTCGAGGTCGACCATCATGGTCTTGTCGGCGCCCTCGGCGGGCATCGTGTCGGCCACGTCGGCCGGCGCGCTGCGGCCGCGCGGCGCGCCCGGCATCTGGTTGAAGTCGTCGAGATCGATGGCCGCCGTGCGCTCGCTCTCCTCCGGCTCGGGGGCCGGGGCGGGCCGCGACGGTGCGCTGCGCGACGGCGGCAGCATGTGGCTCACGTCGTCGAGCGAGAACGCGGCGGTCTTCTGGCTGTCCTCGTCGTCGTAGTCGTCGTCGGGCGGCGGCGCCGGGGCGCGCGACGCGGCCCGCGGCGGCGGCGGCTCGGCGGCGCGAGGCGGCTCCGGGCGGCTCGAGCGCGACGGCGGCGCGAAGCTCGGCGCGTCGTCGAGCGAGAACGCGGCCGTCTTCTCGTCGTCGTAGTCGTCGTCCGCCGGGGGCGGGGCCGAGCGCTGCGGCGGGGCCGAGCGCTGCGGCGGCGCGGCCGAGCGCTGCGGCGGCGCCTGCGGGGCGCTCCCGCGCGAGCCGGTCGGCGGCGCGAGCCCGAAGTCCTCGAGGCTGAAGCCCATGGCGGTCTTCTCGCCCTCGTCGTCGTCGTCGTCGTGCGCGGGGGCAGGGCGCCCGCGCGGCGCCGGGCGCGCCGGGGCCGCCGGCTCCTCGGGGGGGAGGTCGTAGTCGCCGACGTTGAAGGCCGCCGTGGCCTCGCCCTCGTCGTCGCCCGGGTCGTCGTGGTGCGAGCCGCCGGCGCCGCCCTGGTCGCGCATCGCCGCGCGCTCGGCCCGCCGCGCGCGGATGCGCGACAACTTCTCCTGGACCGCCGACTCGGGCACGTCATGCCGATTCGAGCCGCCGCCTCCGCTCCTGCTACCGTTGCTCATGGGACTCCCCGTCGTGGCGCCGCCCCGAGCGACGCGCGCGTGCGCGCATTCTCCGGTGGTCGCGGGGGGCTTGTCAACGGAGTCAGACCCGCGAGGGTGGCCCTCACGGCGGGCGCGCGCGGTTCCGTCCGCGGCGGCCGGCGCAGCCAGGGCCGCTTTGACACCGACCGAGGCGCGTGCTAGCCGTTCGCCGATGCGCGCGTCGATCGCCTCGACGTGCGCGCCCCCGACAACCGCTCGCGACGGGACGCCCACGTGAACACGCTCACCAACCTCTGGCTCGCGGCGACGGCCGACGGCCGCGGCGTCGACGTCTTCGGGCAGGTCTTCGAGTCGAAGGGGATGGTGCTCGCCGTCCTCATCGTCCTCGTCTGCCTGAGCGTCGCCTGCTGGTTCATCATCGGCGCGAAGACGGTGAGCATCGCGCGCGCGACGAAGCAGAGCCGGAGCTTCATCCACGCCTTCCGGAGCGCGACCCGCCTCGCGGAGCTGTACCAGTACAGCCAGCAGATGCCGCAGTCGCCGGCGCGCGACATGTTCCGCGCGGGCTACGAGGAGCTCGACCTCATCCTCCGCGAGCGCGAGGGCAAGGCGCGGCGCCCGCGCGGCGACGGCCCGGCGGCGATGCCCGAGTCGAGCTCGGCCGCGTTCGAGAACATCGAGCGCAGCCTCGTGCAGGCGCAGACGAACGCGAGCGCCAAGCTCGAGCGGTTCCTCTCGTTCCTCGCCACCGTCGGCAGCGCCGCGCCCTTCATCGGCCTCTTCGGCACGGTGTGGGGCATCATGAACGCCTTCAACGACATCGACGTGTCGCAGCCGATCCTCGAGACGGTCACCCCGCACATCGCCGAGGCGCTCGTGGCGACGGCGATCGGCCTCCTCGCGGCGATCCCGGCCGTCATGGCATACAACTGGCAGGTCGGGCGGTTGAAGCACCTCGAGGTGCACCTGCAGGACTTCTCGGCCGACTACCTCAACATCCTGCGACGGCACTTCTTCAGCTGAGCCCGGCCCCGCGACGGCGGGACGCGCGACACGGAGCGACATCGTGGGCATGGGAGCCGGACCAGGGAAGAACCCGCGCGGCGGACGCAGCGTCCTGAACGAGATCAACGTCACGCCGATGGTCGACGTGATGCTCGTGCTGCTCATCATCTTCATGGTCGCGGCGGGCGTGCAGACCGTCGAGCTCAAGACCGACTCGGAGCGCACCATCCAGGAGGCCGAGGACCTCTACGAGCAGGCGCAGGACGTGCTCCGCGAGGCCGAGCAGAAGCAGCAGAAGCACGAGAAGGTCGAGGTGGACCTGCCGGCCGTGAACAGCGAGCCGGTCGTCCTCCACGAGGTGAAGAAGCTGAAGCTCGAGGTCACCGATCGGCTGCAGTTCAAGATCGAGGGGCGGACGATCGTCGACTGCCTCCAGGTGTCGCCGGACATGGCCAACTTCCTGCCGCCGCTCGCCGCGAAGCCCGACAAGGAGGCGCAGCAGGCGGCGTTCCTGCCGTGCCTCAAGGCGCTCGGCGAGAAGCTCGTCGACAACAAGAAGCTCCAGGAGGACAAGGAGCTCTACGTGCTCGCCGACCGCGCGCTCGACTACGGCGTCGTCCTCCGGGTGATGGCCGCCGTGCGGCAGGCTGGTGTCACGAAGTTCGGTCTCGTGGCCGAGCCGAGTATCCTCGAGGGCGCGGAGGTGGAGAAGACGCCGCCGCCGGTCCCCTGACGTCCGAGGAGGAGCCCCGCTCTCGATGAAGACCCCGCTCGCCATCGCCATCGGCCTCGTCTTCGTGCTGCTCGTGCACGGGGCGCTCGCGGCCGCCTACCTCTCGTACCGCGAGGGCAGGATCTCGCTCGACGAGGCGATGGAGCAGCAGCGGCAGCGGGAGCTCAGGAAGCGCCTGTCGATCTGCGGGACGGATCGCACCTACCGCTGCGGGCGCGTGGAGCACCGCTTCCAGCGGAAGCGCATCGAGGAGCCGCCCGTGAAGGAGCCGGAGATCCTCGAGGCCGCGATGATCCCGGCGCTCGGCGGCGTCGAGCCGAACGCGAAGAAGCTCCCGGAGATCGAGGCCTATCAGGAGCTCGAGAAGGTCGAGAACGGCATCAACCTCGACAACGCCGACCCGCGCCTCGAGAAGCTCATCAAGACCGAGGAGCCGAAGAAGAAGCTCGAGAACCCGCTCGATCCGAGGTCGGAGCTCGCGAAGGTCCTCGAGGACTACGACAACGACGATCCCCGCGTCCGCCGGAAGGACATCGACAAGATCACGGGCTTCAAGGACGGCGAGATCGGCGGGACCGGGCTCGAGCAGCGCGCGGGGAGCGCCTACTCGCGGAAGGCCGCCCGCGTCATGAGCGACCAGTTCAAGGTGCCGCCGTTCCTCGACGACGCGACGCTGAAGAAGCTGCAGGTCAAGGTGAAGGTGACGCGGCTCGGCTTCGACGGCGCCATCCAGGACTACCAGGTCATCAAGCTGTCGGGGGATCGCACCTTCGACGACGCCGCGCTCGCCACGATCAAGCGCTTCTCGACCAAGGACGGCGGCAACAAGACGCTGCCGGCGCCCGAGGCCGACGTGCTGCGCTTCATCAACGCGAAGGGGCTCGTCATCACCCTCGACGGCCGGCTGATGCGGCGGTGACGGCGGGGCTCTTCGTCGTCGCGGTGCTGCTCGCGGCGCCGCCCCCGGCGACGGCGGTGGGCGCCGAGATCCGCGCGTGCGAGCGCCCGAGCGACTGCGCGGCGGGCGACCTCTGCGTCGGCTGGGTCTGCGCGTCCGGGAGCGACGAGGCGCGGGTGGAGCGGCTCTACCGGGTGGCCGTGCCGCCGGCCTTCGCGTCGGGCGAGGATCGCGGCGTGAGCGGCGTCGCGCAGGCCGTGCAGCAGCAGATCGTGGCGGATCTCGCCTGGTCCGGCTTCTACGAGCTGCTCCCGAACGATCGCCTCCCGGTCGGGTGGGTACACGAGGGGGCGAGCCCGTCGGAGACGCGGCCGGATCTGTGGCAGCTCGCGGGCGTCCACGCGGTCGTGAAGATCGCCGCGCTCGCGGTCGCGCCGGGGCGCTATCGGGTGCGCGTGCGGCTCGTCGACGTCGAGCGCTTCGGGGTCGTCGACCTGCCGGAGGGCGACGCGACGATCGACGCGAGCGGCGCGCGCGCGCTCTCGGCGCGCTGGGTGAACGCGCTCATCGGCTGGGACACGGGGCGCGCCGGGTCGATCGCGACGCGGCTCGTGGGCGTGACCGAGATCAAGAAGGGCGTGAAGGAGATCGCGACCGTCACGGCGGACGGGACGGGGTTCACGCAGATCACGCGCAACGGGAGCCTGAACCTCGCGCCGGCGTGGGGGCCGGGCGGGCTCATCGGGTGGATGTCCTACGCCACGGGCAACGCGGACTGGTGGGTCGACGGGAAGCCGTTCTCGACGCGGCCCGGGCTGAACGCGGCCGGCGCCTGGTCGCCCGACGGGAAGCAGCTCGCGCTCTCGCTCGCCGAGCTCGGCGACAGCGAGATCGTGCTGCTCGACGGCGCGACCGGCGACGAGGAGGCGCGCCTCACGGATCACCGCGCGGTCGACACGAGCCCGAGCTGGTCGCCGGACGGCAAGCGCATCGCGTTCGTGAGCGATCGTGCCGGCGGGCAGCCGCAGATCTTCCTGCTCTCGCTCAGGGACGGGAGCCTCGAGCAGCTCACGCACGACGGCTACAACACGTCGCCCGAGTGGTCGCCGACGGGGGAGACGATCGTCTACATCCGCCAGGCCGGGTCGGCGTTCGTGATCATGCGCCACGACCTCGACACGCACGTCACGCGCCGCCTGACGGACGGGCGCCGGAGCGCCGAGAGCCCGACCTTCTCGCCCGACGGGCGCTACCTCGCCTACGAGCTGAAGGACGACGAGGGGTCGCGCCTGTGGCTCATGAACGCCGACGGGACGAACCAGCGCCCGGCCGGCGACACGCACTCCTTCCTGTCCCCCTCCTGGCAGCGCTGACCGATGCGATCTCGAAACCCTGTCCTCATCGCGCCGTCGATCCTCGCGTCCGACTTCGCCCGCCTCGGCGAGGAGATCCGCGCCATCGAGGCCGCGGGCGCCGACGTCGTGCACGTCGACGTCATGGACGGCCACTTCGTCCCGAACCTGACGATCGGGCTCCCGGTGGTCCGCGCGATCCGCGGGGTGACGACGCGCGTCGTCGACGCCCACCTGATGATCACGAACGCCGATCAGTACGTGACGCGCTACGTCGAGGCCGGGTGCGACTGGCTCAGCGTCCACGTCGAGGCGGTGACGCACCTGCAGCGGGTGCTCCAGCAGATCCGCGACGCGGGGGCCGAGCCCGGCGTGGTCCTGAACCCGCACACCCACGAGGACGCCGTCGATTACGTGCTCGAGGACTGCCACCACGTCCTCGTGATGAGCGTGAACCCGGGGTTCGGGGGGCAGCGCTTCCTGCCGTCGGCGCTCCGGAAGATCGAGCGCCTGCGCGAGCGCGCCGTCGCGCGCGGGCTCGAGCTCCGCATCGAGGTCGACGGCGGGATCGACCCGGACACGGCCCCGCTCGTCCGGGAGGCCGGCGCGGACGTGCTCGTCGCGGGATCGGCCGTCTTCGGCGCGGGCGACTACGCGGCCGCGATCGCCGCCCTACGCGGCTGACGCGGAGCTTCGCGCGCGCCGCGATGGATTCGTGTTGACACCGCCATGGCGAACCAATAAAAGCCGTCGGCACTGGTCGGCGGGGCGTAGCGCAGCCTGGTAGCGCACTTGCTTCGGGAGCAAGGGGTCGCTGGTTCGAATCCAGTCGCCCCGACCAAGCGACACGAGGGGGTCCTGTTCACGCGGGGCCCCCTCGTCGCGTTTCGGGCGCTGCGCGAGGCCTCGCGGGGGTCCTCGGGCCGGCGTGCGGGAAGATTCCGCTAACCTCTCGGAATCTTTGAGTTAGAATGCCTCGGGCGCGGTTGACAGGCCGTCGTGGCCGATGCTACCGTCGTGCTTCGTTCAATCAGGTGAACCGACTGGCGGTCACGATGGCTCGGGTCTTCCTCACAGCAGCGCTCCTGACAATCCTCGCGACGTTCGCCGCGTGCGGCGGCGATCCGGAGGAGAAGTCGGGTCCGGACGCGTACCGGGACCAGGCGACCGCCATGCCGCTCGGCGAGTGGGTCGCGGGCGACCTCGACGTCGACGGCGGCGACCGCACGGACTGGATGTCGTTCGAGGCCCCGAGCGAGGGGAAGCTCCTCGTCGAGTTCAACGCGGACAAGAAAGGCGCCGCGGTCCTGGTTTCCGTGTACGACCGCTACGGGATGTTGCTCGGGTCGGTCACGCGGCCGGCGGGCAGCGACGAACCGGTCAAGGTGTCCGTCGACGCCAAGCGCGATGGGCGCCATTTCATCATGATCCAGCAGAAGTCCGGGGACGCGACGGCGTACTCCGTCAAGGCCTCGACCGGCAGTGACGCCGGCGGTGTGCCGACGCCGGACTTCTAACCGCCACGGTAGGAAGCGATGCGCAAGCTGACGTGGGCCGCCCTCACCGATGTGGGCATGAAGCGCTCGGGCAACGAAGATGCCTATGTGGTCGCCGAAGAGTACGGCCTGTACGTCGTCTGCGACGGCATGGGCGGTCACGCTTCGGGCGAGGTCGCGAGCGAGATGACCACCAACGAGGTGGTCAACTTCATGCGCGGGTACTTTGGCGACGGTGATACCTCGCTCCCCTACGAGGCGGAGGAGGGCACGTCGCTCGACGAGCGGATCCTCTCGAACTCGATCCAGCACGCGAACGACAAGGTCTACGTCTCGGGCATGAAGGACCCGAAGCTCGAGGGGATGGGCACGACCATCGTCGCCGTGAAGGACGGCGGTGACTGCCTCATCCTCGGGCACGTGGGCGACTCCCGGATCTACCGCTACCGCGCGGGCTCGCTCGAGCAGCTCACGCGCGATCACAGCCTCCTCAACCACAAGATCGACATGGGGGAGCTGAAGACCGAGGAGGAGATCAAGGGGTTCAAGCACGGCAACATCATCGTCCGCGCGATCGGGCTGAAGGATTACGTGCGCCCCGAGACGCAGATCGTCGACCGGCAGGCGGGGGACGTGCTGATCCTCTGCTCGGACGGGCTGTCGGACCTCGTCGACGACTGGGCGATCGAGAACGTGGTCGAGGCGAACCAGGACGATCTCGAGGAGATCGCGACGATCCTCGTCCGGATGGCGAACGATCGCGGCGGCAAGGACAACATCACGGTCCTCTGCGTGCGGGTCGACGACGATCCGGCGGAGGAGCTCGACTACGCCGACGACGACTTCCACGACGAGGTGACGCTCCCGCCGGGGACGATGCTCCCGCGCGACGAGGAGGCGACGGATCCGTCGCGGAACGCGTTCGACACGCGGAAGTTCCGGGACATCACGACCGAGGACGACGACCGCACGGCACCGCACACGCCGGTCTTCATGTGGGACGACGTCGAGGAGTCGCAGCAGCACCAGCGGGCGCAGGCGCAGCACCAGAAGGCGCAGCCCCGCACCGACGAGTCGCGGATCCGCGACACGGTGAAGCTCGGCGGCGACGACATCGAGGACCTGCGGCGCAGCCGCGGCGGCGCGAGCGCGCGCCCGGCGGCGAAGGTGCCGAGCGTCATCATCGACGACGAGGACCTGCCGTCGATCATCGTCGACGAGCCCGCGCCGAAGAAGCGGTAGGGGCCGCGCGCCGCTTGCGGCGTAGGACCGTTCAGGCTCGCGTGAACTGGGCTTCGCGGCGGTGGTGACCGCACGTTCGGCGGCTCGGAGCGGGCTGGAACCTTGGGGCGTTCATCGTCGGATGAACCGGTCAGGGCGCCGTGGGGGACAACCACGGAGGCACGGAGGCACGGAGGGTCTGGTGATCCTCGTGGCCTCGGCCCGGGGTCCGTCCATGGTGGTGGCCGCTCTCGTTGGGAGAAGAGGGGAGGGGCCTCACAGCCGACTCCATGTCTCCGCGCGCGTCGTGATCGGGCGGAAGGCCCGACTCTCGGCGCCATCCCGGAGCCCTCCCTTGCCTCCCTCGACGATCTCCGCGCCACCGCTCGCCTCGACCCAACGACAGACACGGTGGCGCCCGGAATCCTCCGTGCCTCCGTGCTCCGTGGTGAAAAAGCGGAGTCGTGACGAGCCCCAACGGCCAGGATTTGCCTCGCCCGACGCGCGCTGCGCCCAGCGGTCACCCGCTCCGACGCGCCCGTGCACCCAGCGAAAATCCAGCCTCGAGCCGCCGCGGCGCGACCCGCGCGCGATCGACGTCAGTCGAGCTCGAGCTTCTTGAACCGCTTCGAGGTGCCGACGTGCTTCGGCGCCTTGTTCTCCTTCTGCGGGCGCGCCTCGCCGTGGGCGTCGAAGTCGGGCGCGCGCCGCGCCGCGCCGCCGCCCTCGCTCGCCCCTCCGGCGCTCGCCGCCGGGGCCGCGGACGGGGCCGACGCGGGCGCGCCGCCGCCGCCTCCGCCGGTCGACGCCGGCTCGCCGCCGCCCTCGATGGGCGTCCCGAGGTCGTACCAGTTGATGCCCATGCGGACCTGCGTGACCCCGTTCCGCACGCGGATGTTCTCGAGCTCCGGGAAGTCGTGCCGCGCCTTCATGCCGGCGAGCATCCCCTGGAACGAGGACTCCGCCTCGCCCGTCGGCTGCGCGGCCTCGATGATGTAGGTGCGCAGCACGTACTCGAGGAACTTGTGCAGCTCCTCCGGCGAGTAAGGCGCGAGCACCTCGTGCATGAAGCCGTGGTTGCGCCACGGGTCGTCGAACTTGGCGCGCTCGATCATGCGGCGGTCGCCCGGCTCGAGCTGGCTGAGATCGACCTGCACGTCGATGAGGCGGGCCCCCTCGAAGTCGGCCTGAGCGATGTTCGCGTGGCGGAGGTCGACCTTGATGAGGAGCGCGTTCTTGAAGTTCGCGCCGAAGAGGTTCGCCCCCATCAGATCGCAGTCGATGAGGACCGCGTTCTGGAAGTCGCCGCGATCGAGCGTGACGTTGCCGCGCTCGACGGCCTCGAACTTCGTGTTGATGAGCAGCGAGCGCGAGAAGCGCGCCCCGAAGAGCTCACACCCGTTGAACACGCTCGACTGGATCCGGCTCCCGCTGAAGTCGGCGTTGCCGAGGCGCGTGTTGAAGAACGACGAGCCCGACATGCTCGCGTTGGCGAAGCTCGCCTCGATGAGCTCGCTGTTGAAGAAGGACGTCGCGCGGAAGAGCGCGTGGTCGAAGCGCGCCCCGCGACAGCTCGCCTCGCTGAACTTCGCGCGCGAGAAGGTCGCCCGCGTCGCGTCGGCGCCATGCAGCGCGATGCGTTTGAAGGTGACGTCGGTCGCGCGCGCGCTGGCGAGGCCCTCGCGGGACAGGTCGACCTCCTGGACGAGGCACCCGTGCAGCTGGTCGTCAGCGAGGCGGGCGGCCACCTCGAGCGCGGACTTGAGGACGTTGTCGCTCATCGGCGATGCCACTCCGGCAAAGGTTCGGCGAAGGTTCCGGGGGGACAGTAGCACGGCGCGGCCGAGTGAAAAACCGGTCCCGCCTCGCCGACGCGCGGACACCTCCCGCGCGCCGGCCGAGCAGCCACGGAGCCCGCGGCCGCGCGGCGATCCCCCTCGTCCCGGGTGCGCTGTACAACGGCGCGCGGGGGATCGTATGCTCCCCGGGCGCGACAGGAGCGCGAGAAGCTCACCCCAGGCCGAAGCGGAAAGTCCCCCGTGCTGCAGATCGTCTTCAAGAGCGAAGCGGGTGACCGGGTCACCTTCGACATCGAGCCCGGCAAGTCCTACACCGTCGGCCGCGGCGCGGACGCGGACCTGCGCATCAAGAACCAGTCCATCAGCCGCTCGCACGCTCGCATCTGGGAGCAGGGCGGGCAGTGCTACGTGAAGGATCTGGGCAGCTCGAACTTCACCTTCGTCAACAACGACAAGGTCAACGAGTCCGCCATCCAGGACGGCGACACCGTCCGGTTCGGCGACTTCCCCGTGAGGATCGCGTCGACCGGCGACGATCGGCGCGCCTCGCGTCGCTCGAGCAGCTACGACGACGCTGGCGGTGACGACGTCCGCTCGCGCCGCTCGCGCCCGAGCGCCGCCGACGCGGGTGGAGGCGACGACGACGATCGGCGCTCCCGGCGCTCGCGTCCGAGCGAGCCCGCGCCCGATCCCGTCGAGGAGCGCCGCCGCTCGCGCCCGAGCGCGTCCGCGCCCACCGAGGACGCCAGCGACCTGCGCTCGCGCCGCTCGCGGCCGAGCGAGATCGAGGAGCCGCCGCGCGCGTCGCGCCGCGATCGCGGTGGGGACGACGACTTCTCGTCGCGCCGCGACCGGCGCGAGCGGGCGCCCGAGCCGGAGCCCATCCGGGAGCCCGTGCGCGAGCCCGTGCGCGAGCCGGTCGTGCCGCACCGCGAGGCGCCGTCGGCGCGCCGGCCGTCGGTCGTCGGCGTCGATCCGGCCGAGCTCCGCGCCGCGCAGGAGCGCGCCTCCAAGATGGAGGACGCGGTCAAGGACGCGAAGAACCGCCTCGAGGACGCGCGACGGCGCATCGAGGAGCTCGAGGGGCGCGAGGGGCGCTTCGACAGCGAGCTCAGCGAGTGGAACGATCGCTACAACAAGGTCCGCGCCCAGCTCGATCACGCCCAGGAGCTCCTCGAGCGCGAGAAGTCCGAGAACCGCGAGCACCAGGCCACCATCGAGGCGTTCGAGCGCGAGGTCGCCGATCTCGAGGGGCAGCTCCAGCAGGTCGAGGCGTCCCGCGAGCAGGACAGCGAGCAGCTCTCCGACCTCAAGTCGAAGACGGTCCAGAAGGACCGCCGCATCGACGAGCTCCAGCGCGAGCTCGATCTCATGGAGTTCGACCTCCGCCACGCCCGTGACGAGCTCGAGGCCATCCAGGACTCGATGAACCACGAGAACACGGAGACGCGGAAGCTCGAGCGCGAGCTGACGCTCCTCCGGGAGGTCATCCAGGAGA
Source organism: Deltaproteobacteria bacterium (assembly GCA_020632715.1). Lineage (GTDB taxonomy): Bacteria > Myxococcota_A > UBA9042 > PHBI01 > PHBI01 > JACKFA01. The sequence continues at coordinate 694,644 of JACKFA010000001.1, read as the reverse complement.
AAGAGAGCATCATCAAGGAGCTGCAGATCGAGATCGAGGAGCAGGAGCGCGAGATCTACGATCTGAAGATGGGCACCGGCGTGAAGGACCTCGAGAAGGCCCGCACGGAGATGCTCGAGAAGTACTTCGAGAAGAACCGCGAGGCCGAGGATCTGCGGCGCAAGCTCTCGGATCTCGAGAAGAAGTACTCGGGGATGGAGCAGGACCTCGCCGACTACGAGGACCGCATCGCCGAGGCGAAGGACGTCTCGCAGCACCCGGACTTCCAGCGCAAGGTGCGCGAGCTCGAGCGCCTGCAGGGCGACCTCGACGAGGCGCGCGAGAGCATCGAGAAGCTCGAGAAGAAGCTCGAGACGTTCGGCCCCGACGCGAAGGCGAAGCTCGACGCCGAGCTCAACTTCCTGCGCCGGAAGAACCAGGCCCTCGAAGAGAAGGTCGAGGAGCTCGGCGCGGCCTCCGACGAGCGCGCCACGACCGGCGCGGAGCTCACCTTCGCCCGGAAGAAGAACGAGGCGCTCGAGTCGAAGGTCGCCGAGCTCGAGGAGGCCGTGGCCGCCGCGAAGAAGGAGGCGCGCGCCTCCGAGGATCGCGCGGACGCCGCGGTCGTCTCGAGCGGCGGCGGCGCGTCGAGCGAGGACCTCGACGAGGCGCGCAAAGACGCCGAGGAGGCGCGCGAGGAGGTCGCCCGGCTTAGGCGCGAGCTCGAGGAGGCCCGCGAGGCGGCGAAGACCGCGGCCGCGGCGGCGCCCGCGCCGGCGCCTACGGAGGACGCGACCGGTCAGTCCTCGGTCGACAACGCGCGGCGCATCGACGCGATGGAGTCGGTCGACGAGGTCATGGAGCTCTTCGGCTCGTGGAAGTCGAACGTGACGCTCCTCAAGAGCTACCTCGACGAGGCGCTCGCCGCCGCGGGGGAGGGGGGCTCGGCCAAAGAGCCGCTCGAGAGCATCAACGAGGTGCTCACCATCATCCAGGCGGACGCGAACGACATGCGGCGCGAGCTCACGTCGCTCCAGTCGAACCTGTCGGGCGAGTCCTGAGCGAGCCGGCCCGAGCGCGGAGGGGCCGCGCGCGGGTGGGCGACGCCGTCGCGACGAAGCAGAAGTCACGAGCCCGAGCCGCGCAGGCGGCGTCGGGACCGAGCGCCGCCGGGCGGCGCCGACCCGTCCTGTTGTCCTAGAACCACGCAATTTTGGTATGGTGACCGAACGCGCGCGTGACACCCGTGACGCGCGCCGACCAGCCGCGATCCCCGGAGGAGCTCAACATGTCAGGCAAGGTGTCGAGCAAGCTCGAGCTCGAGTATCTGATCCGCGCCCGCTACGCCCTCATCTACGTCGTGTCGGCGGAGGAGGAGCGCGTCGAGCGGGCGATCAGGAAGATCGGCGAGGATCGCGATCGCAAGGTCATGGCCTGGTCGATCACCCAGGGGTTCCAGTCGCTCGACGGCGGGTCGAGCTACTCGGACATCAAGGACCCGCTGCGGGCCCTCGATTTCATCCAGAACTTCGAGGACAACGTCATCTGCGTCCTCCGCGACTACCACCCGTTCCTGAAGGACCCGTCGATCGTCCGCAAGATGCGCGACATGGCGCGCATCCTGAAGGAGTCGGACTACTACCAGCACCTCATCATGCTCTCGCCGACCTACTCGGCGCCCCTCGAGCTCGAGAAGGAGGTCGCGGTCGTCGACTTCGACCTCCCCTCGCGTGACGAGCTCGAGGACATCGTGTGGGAGGTCGCGCAGAGCGTCCCCGACAGCGTCGAGCTCTCCGTGCGGAAGGACGCCGAGCTCCGCGAGGCGGTCGTCGAGTCGGCGCTCGGCCTGACGGCCGACGAGGCGCGCAGCGTGTTCGCGAAGTCGCTCGTGAAGACGCGCGACTTCGACATCGACACGATCCTCGCCGAGAAGAAGGGCGTCATCCGGAAGTCCGGGATCCTCGAGTTCTACCAGACCGACAACCGCTTCTCGGACGTCGGCGGGCTCGAGATCCTGAAGGCCTGGCTCAACAAGCGGAAGGCGGCGTTCTCGCGCGAGGCGCGCGACTTCGGGCTGCCCGCGCCGAAGGGGATCCTCCTCATCGGCGTGCCGGGCTGCGGTAAGTCGCTCACCGCGAAGGCCATCGGCGCCATGTGGCACATGCCGCTCCTGCGCCTCGACGTCGGCAAGGTCTTCGGGAGCCTCGTCGGCTCGTCCGAAGAGAACATGCGCAAGGCCATCAAGACCGCCGAGGCCGTGGCGCCCTCGATCCTCTGGCTCGACGAGCTCGAGAAGGGCTTCTCCGGCTCGTCCTCGTCGGGGCAGACCGACGGCGGCACGACGGCGCGCGTGTTCGGCACGTTCATCACGTGGCTCCAGGAGAAGCAGTCGTCGGTGTTCGTCATCGCGACCGCGAACGACGTGAAGTCGCTCCCGCCCGAGCTCCTGCGTAAGGGCCGCTTCGACGAGATCTTCTTCGTCGACCTCCCGAGCCCGAAGGAGCGCCTCGACATCTTCAAGATCCACGTCGAGAAGCGCGGCCGCGACCCGCAGGCCTACGACTACGACGCCCTCGTCGCGGCGAGCCAGCAGTTCTCGGGCTCCGAGATCGAGCAGGCCGTCGTCTCCGCCCTCTACGACTGCTACGAGGACGACAAGGCCGACCTCACGACGGATCGCCTCGTGAAGTCGACCGAGGAGATCATCCCGCTCGCCTACACCATGAAGGAGGGCATCGACGGGATGCGCGAGTGGTCGAAGTCGCGCGCGCGGCGGGCGAGCCTCGTCGACGCCGACGGCCGTGAGGAAGGCGGCGGCGGCCGGAAGCTAGAAATCTGACAACTCGGCCGGCATCCTCTGCCGAGCCGCTCGGGGGGCGGGCCCAGACAACCGCACAGGAGACGTGCATCGTGTCCCATTTCACGTCCGTGAAGACGAAGATCCGTGACCTCGCCTGCCTCGTCCGGGCGCTGAAGGACCTGTCGTTCGAGTTCACCGTCGCCGAAGAGCACGAGAAGGTGCGCGTCCGCGGCTACCAGGGCCAGACGACGGACTGCGAGCTCTCCATCCACGCCTCGAAGACGTACGACATCGGCGTGAAGCTGACGGCGGACGGCACCTACGAGTTCGTGGCCGACTGGTGGGGCGTCGAGACGACCCGCGGCGTCACCGAGCAGGACTTCATCAAGCAGCTCACGCGCCGCTACAGCTACCACAAGGTCATGGAGGAGATTAAGAAGAAGGGCTACACCGTGGAGAGCGAGGAGGAGACGGAGAACGAGCAGATCCAGGTGCGTGTCCGCACGTGGAGCTGAGCGCTCCCTCCCGCGAGCGGTGAGGTCGGCCGCGCGCCCGCGAGGGGCGCGGCGCCTCCGACGAGACGACGAGACGACGCCCGCCCGGGGCGAGAAGCCACGCGAGGACCGTGTGAAGAGAAGAGACATCGTCATCACCATCAACGAGGACGGCGGCGTCGACATCAAGGTCGAAGGCGTGCCGGGCGCCGACTGCATCGACTTCACCAAGTTCCTCGAGGAGGAGCTCGGCGACGTCACCCACCGCGAGCACACCTCCGAGTACTTCCAGCAGGAGGAGGAGGAGTCGGTGGATATCCAGGTCGGCAAGGGGTAGAGGGCCTGGCCGGCGACGACCAGCGCGAGGAAGCGCCGGCGGCTTCGTCGCCTCCGAGCCCGGCCGCGGAGGGCCCGACCGGCCTCGCCGACGCGGACGTGCGCGTCGAGGGGCTCGCGAGCCGGATGGCGTTCGCGCGGCACGTGTCGCGCCGGCGCGTGCGGACCATCGCGGACAACCCGCTGCTCGAGCTGCGCCCCATCGACGTGTCGGTCGACAAGAAGATCGATCTCGACGCGATCTTCGCGGCCTCCGGCTGGGTCGGCGCGGTGAAGCCTGTGCGCGCGCGGCCGAAGGAGGACTACTCGCCGCAGCTCGAAGAGCAGATGAAGGAGCTCGAGCGGCAGTTCATCCTCCGGAACCTCGCGCGCTACGTGCGCTACGACGACCCGGACGAGCCGATGCCGTTCACGACGGAGCTCATCGAGCGCCCGAAGCTCGACGGGCTCTTGAAGGACGCGAAGATGAAGCGCCACGAGCAGCCCGAGCTGATGGACGAGATGAACCTCGACCGCGTGCGGGCCGAGCTCATGTGGCGCCGCGAGTACCACCGGACGATCGACTGGGGGCGGCAGTTCGCGGCCGACTCGCGGATCGACTTCAAGGGCCCGGCCTGGAAGTTCGACCCGGACGACCCCGAGATCGTCGCGAAGGCGCAGGCCCGCGCCGAGGCCGCCGCGGCGGCGCCCCCCGGCGACGACGAGGAGGACGACTTCCTGTGATGACGACGACGTCGACGAGCCCCGTCGGGATGTCGCTGCGCGACCGCCTCGTGACCGTGCGGCGAGACCTGCATCGGATCCCGGAGCTCGCGTTCCACGAGCGCGAGACGCGCGCGTACCTCGAGCGGGAGCTCGGGCGCTTCGCCACGGTGGTACCGGTCGGCGGGACCGGGCTCTACGTCGATCTCGGGCCGGCGAGCGCGTCGCGGACGCTCCTCCTCCGCGCCGACATGGACGGGCTCCCGGTCATGGAGGCCACGGGGCGCCCGTGGGCCTCGCAGCACCCCGGGAAGATGCACGCCTGCGGGCACGACGGGCACATGGCGGCGCTGCTCGTGGCGGCGGAGCTCCTGTCGCAGGCGCCGCCGGACGATCTGCGGCTGCGGGTGCTCTTCCAGCCGGCCGAGGAAGGCGGCGGCGGAGCGCAGTCGTGCATCGACGACGGCGCGCTCGACGGGGTCGACGGGGCGTTCGGGATCCACCTCTGGAACGAGCTCCCGGTCGGGACCGTCGCGCTCACGCCGGGCGGGATCATGGCGGGCGTCGTGGAGTTCACGATCCGCGTGCGCGGGCGCGGCGGCCACGGCGCGATGCCGCACCGCACCGCCGACCCGGTCGTGGCGGCAGCACAGCTCGTGGTGGCGCTCCAGAGCATCGCGAGCCGCTTCACGTCGCCGGTCGAGCCGGTCGTGGTGACGGTGGGGTCGATCCACGCGGGCAGCGCGTTCAACGTGATCCCCGAGGAGTGTGTGCTCAACGGCACCGTCCGCACCTTCTCCTTCAGTGAGCAAGAGGCCGTCGAGGGCCACCTGCGCGCGATCGCGAACGGGATCGGCGCCGCGACGGACACGAAGATGGAGGTGACGTGGACCGTGTACACGTCGCCGACGGTGAACGACGAGACGTACGCCGAGCTCGCCGGGAAGTCGCTCGAGCGCATGACGGGCGTGCGACGGGTGCTCACCGACTACCGGACCATGGCCGGCGAGGACTTCGGGGAGATCCTGCGCGTCGTGCCGGGCTGCTTCGCGCTCGTCGGCAGCGGCAACCCCGATCTCGGGCTCGCGGAGCCGCACCACAGCCCGCGCTTCGACTTCGACGAGGAGGCGCTGGTCATCGCCTGCGACCTCCACCGCGCGGTCGCCTCGGAGCTCGCGGACTCGGGCCCACTCGACGGGTGAGCGCGGGTCAGGGCGCGCAGCGCGTGCGGACGGCGACGTCGTCGACGTAGGCGCCGCCGTAGTCGTTGCGCTCGGCGTCGACCGAGTCGAAGGCGAGCTGGAGCTGCACGGTGGCGCCCGCGAAGGCGTCGAGCGGGACGGCGACGACGGTCCAGGCGCCGCGGGTCGTGCCGCCGATCGCGTCGCTCGTCCAGAGGGTGCGCGGCGGCGCGCTCGGGGTGAGCACGTCGAGGCGCAGGCGGTCGAGGCCGCCGGGGTTGTCGTAGGGCGCGTCGCTCCACTCGGTGTCGAGGCGGAGCGCGAAGGCGACCTCGAGCCCGCCGTCGCCCGGCGGGTCGGCGGGGAGCGCGATGGGCGGCGACGTGAGCGTGCCCGCGACGGGCTCGCCGGCGTCGTAGTCGTCCTCCCCGGGGACGCCGAACCAGGCCGCGTCGCCCGCGCCGAAGCCCGCGCCCGGGCGGAGCTGCCAGAGGGCGGAGCCGGCGAGGGGCGAGCTCCACCAGCCGGCGAGGGAGCCCTCGAAGCCGGTCGCGAGGTAGTCGACGCGGAGGCAGCAGAAGGGCTCGTGGACGCAGCGCCCGTCGAGGCCGCAGCGGTCGAGGGTGCAGGGATCGTCGTCCGCGCAGTCGGGATCGAGCGCGCAGGCCGTGCAGGCGGCGCCGGGGGCGCGGGGCCCGTCGACGCAGACGCGGCCTGCGCCGTTGGAGGTCGGGACGCAGCGGGACAGCCTGCACGCGTCGCCCTCGGGGCCCGCGGCCGCGCAGTCGGTGTCGGCGGTGCAGCAGCCGCCCGCCGCGCACGTGGGGCCGACGCGCAGGTCGTCGACGTAGACGCCTTCGTGGTCGTTGTCCTGGCCGTCGAGGGTGTCGAGCTCGAAGCGGAGCCGGATGATGCGGCCGCGCCACGGGGCGAGGTCGAGCGCGACGAGGCGCCACGCGCCGCCGGTCGACTTCCCGACGCCGAGGCTCGAGCCGATCTCCCAGGTGACGCCGTCGACCTCGGAGTCGACGAAGACCCGCAGGACGTCGGGCTCGGCGGCGGCGCCGCGGTAGGGCTCGACGTCGCTGAAGAGCCAGAAGGAGGCGACGGAGGGGGGCCCAGCGTCGCCGAGCGAGATCCGCGGGGTGCGGAGGGTGACGGCGACGCGCCCGGCGTCCTGGGCGGCGGGGTCGACCGGGGCGCAGGCGGCGTCGACGGCCCCCGTATAATAGGAGGGGCAGTCCGCGCGGCCGACCCAAGCGGCGCTCGGCGGGGAGACGGCGCGGCGCGAGGAGAGGCGCCAGGCGACGCCGTCGGAGGGGGCGTTGTCGGCGGTCGGGAAGCCGAGGAGGGCGAGGGACGACCCAGCGGCGTCGAAGTCGGCGACGAGGTCGGGCGGGCTCGAGGGGCAGGCGCCGCCGGCGTAGCAGTGGGTACAGAGCCCGGTGTCGGGGCCGCAGGCGTCGGTCGTGGAGGCGACGCCGTCGTCGCAGTCGGCGGCGGCCTCACAGCAGCCGGGGGAGCGCTCCTCGCGGCAGGCACCCGCGACGCAGCGCGGGACGCCGCAGGCGGAGGTGAGCGGCTCGAGGGCGCACTCGGCGTCATCGCGGCAGCAGCCGGCGATGGGGGCGGGGACGCAGGCGCCGACCGCGTCGCAGCGCCCCTCGACGCAGGTGGGCGGTGGTGCCGAGAGGACGCAGGGCGCGCCGAGGACGCAGGGCAGGGCGGCGTCGGCGTCGGCGAGGGTGTCGGAGTCGGAGTCCGTCTCGGCGTCGGGGACGGCGTCGGCGTCGGGGACGGTGTCGGCGTCGGCGTCGGCGTCGGCGTCGGGGACGGCGTCGGCGTCGGGGACGGTGTCGGCGTCGGGGACGGCGTCGGCGTCGGGGACGGCGTCGGCGTCGGGGACGGTGTCGGCGTCGGGGACGGCGTCCGTGTCCGCGTCCGCGACCGCGTCCGCCCCCTCGTCCGCGGCGTCGGCCCCACACGCGACGGCCACGGCCGCCCACGCGGCGACCGCGACGAGCGCCCGCGCCACGCCCACCCGATGGCGCAAGTTGGTGATAATCGACTCCGTCACGCCGGTAGGCTACCCTGGTAGCGCTGTCCGAGGCCCGCGACCAGCCGAAACTTCGGCAGAGCCCGCGCGGGTCGCGAGGCAGCGCAGGTCGCAGCGCTCGTCCGTTGATCAGCGTCGCGGCCCCGAGCAACGAAGCGCGCGGCCGTGAAAATCTCGCACGGGCCCGACCTGGGGAAGATGACGAACGACCAACGAGTGACGCCGAAGCCCGGCCTCATCCGTCGCGACGTCGGTGACGAGCTCTTCGTGCTCATGCCGGACAGCACGGTCCACTGGTTCCGCAACGCCACCGCCGTCGCGCTCTGGCGCGCCATCGAGGCCGGTGGCCCCACCGGGATCTCCGTGTCGGCCCTCGCCACCGGGCTCGCCCGCGACTTCGTCGTGGCCCCCGAGGACGCCCTGCGCGACGTCCGCGCCTTCGTCTCGAGCCTCGCCGAGCGCGGGCTCGCAGCCACCTCGCAGCCCCCGCAGAACCCTGAAGGGGGCGATTGACTTGCCCCTGCACCCTTCATAGGCTTCCCGCGCGCGCTCCGCGTCCTCTCGGCCCGCCGCGCGCCGCCCGCCGTGTGACAAGGAAGACCCCGATGATCCGCCCATCCCGCATCGCAGCGCTCGCGTTCTCGACCTTCGCGCTGCTCGCCTGCCAGGGAAGTGAGCTCGAGCCCCCCGCGGGCTCCCTCGACACGTCGGCCGACACGAGCGACAGCAGCGACACGACCGACACCTCCATCGACACCGAGGGCGACACCTCCGTCTCGTCGTCGATCGCGTGGTGGTTCCACACCGACAGCGGCTCGCTCTGCCTCGATGTCTCCACGTGCGAGATCTTCGCCGAGGACGAGCTCGCGGACCAGGCCGCGAGCCCGGGCTTCCAGATCGACGTCGAGGTCGAGCTCACCGGCGTCGCCGCGGGCACCGAGGTCGTCTTCACCTCGGGCACCGACGTCCTCGCGCGTGGCGTCGCAGTCATCGGTGGCGGCGGCACGACCGGCGTCGTCTTCTCGGCCGTGACCATCCCGGACGTCGAGGGCGAGCAGGTCCTGACGGTCTCGACGACCGACTTCAGCGAGGCGCCGATCTCCGAGTCGAAGGCCGTCACGACCTCCTTCACGCCGTGCGAGGTCACGGTCGAGGTCGCCTCCGGGGCCGACAGCTGCGCGACCGTGACCTCCGACAACGGCGACATCGGCATCACCGCGACCGTCACGCACACCGGCGGCACCTGCACCGAGGCGTTCATCGACGTCGCGCGCGGCGGCGAGGACTTCTCCCTCGTCCCCGTCACCCTCGACGAGAACGGCCAGGCCACGTTCTTCATCCCGCTCGGCCTCGAGGGCGACACGCTCCAGGGCCCGATCACGCTCACGGCCCACGTCACCCACCCGACCCGCGACAGCCTGAACGGCGAGGCCACGGTCGAGCCGGTCGTCGACACGCAGGCCCCGACGATCACGTTCACCTCCCCGAGCGAGGCGACCGAGCTCGTGACGCTCGCCGACGACGCCGACAGCGACGTGACGAACGGCCTCCAGCTCGCGGTCACGGGCTCCGTCGACGAGAGCAACACCTCCGTCGCCATCGTCGAGCTCTTCGTCGACAACATCAGCCGCGGGACGGCCCTCGTCGACGACGACTCCAACTTCGAGCTGCCGGCGTTCACGGTGACGGCCGACGGGACCTACGAGCTCAAGCTCGTCGCGACCGACGCCTGCGGGAACGCGGGCGAGGCCGTGCTCTCGGTGCCGGTGCGCATCACGCCCGCCGAGATCACGATCACCACGCCGACCGACGGCGCGAGCCTGAAGGCCGTCGACGACGGTGATCCGGGCACGGCCGCCGTCTACGAGACCTCGTTCGCCGTGTCGGTCCCGGGGGCCGCGGACGGGGCGACGATCACGGTCGAGTGCAGCCCGGACGCCGACCCGGCGACCTGGGCGACGGTCGCGGAGACCACGGTCGACGGCAGCGCGCTCCCGACCGACGACGTGTTCACCTTCGACGGCGTCGCGCTCGACACGGCGACGCTCGGCAACGACGCGATCTGCCGGGCGCTGGTCGACCTCCCGAACCCGGGCGTCTCGCCGGAGGTGGGGATCCGCATCGGGATCCCGGCGCCGACCCTCGGCGCGCTGACGAGCCCGACCCCCAACGAGTGCCTGACGAGCGGCGTCTGGACGGTGTCGGGCACCGCGACGGGCGTCGACGGGCAGGCCGTCACGGTCAACGTCATCGACAGCAGCGGCGCGGTCGCGTTCACCGTGACGACGGGCACCGTGACGAACGGCGAGTTCACCGTGATGCCGAACGTCGGCTCCCTCCCGGACGGCGCCTACGCCGTGAGCGTCGACGCGCGCGACGTCTACGGCAACGTCGTGAGCGAGACCTCCTCGGTGCCGACGGTCGCGGTGAAGCTCGATCGGACGGCGCCGGTGGTCGAGATCCAGAGCCCGGGCGCGACGGTCGACGCGGCGGTCACCGCCGACGCCGACGGGGACGACACGAACGGCTTCCAGACCGACGTCACGCTGCACATGACCGACGCGAGCGTCGCCGGCGGCGACCTCTGCCTGACCGCGAACGGCGCGGACCTCGGCTGCAAGGCCGTCCCCGACGCGAGCGGCCTCGCGACCTGGACCGGCGTGACGCTCGCCCCTGGCGGCAACACGCTCGTGGCGACCGGGCGCGACGCGTGCGGCAACTCGGCCACGAGCGTGACGATGGTGGTGACCTTCCTCCCGACCGGCCCCGGCTTCGTGTCGATCGTCGCCCCGACGGACGGCGCCACCTTCCTCGCGGTGAACGACGGGGACGCCGGGACGGCGCTCGCCTACGAGACCGACTTCACGCTCGACGCGACGGGCGCCCGCGACGGCGCGATCCTCGCGGTGGAGTGCGCGGCGGCCGGGCCCTCCCCGAGCTACACGGTCGTCGGCTCCGTGACGGTCGACGCGGCGACGGCGCCGGCGGACGGTCTCTACACGGTGCCGGTCGCGGTCGACACGGCGGCGCTCGGGACGGACGTCGTCTGCCGGGCCACCAACGACCTCCCGCAGCCGGGCGTCTCCGACGTCGTGGCGCTGACCTTCGCGCTCCCGGCGCCGACGCTCGGCACGATCTCGGCGCCGCCGGCCGATCAGTGCGTGAACACCTCGCCGATCACGGTGTCGGGCTCCGCGACTGGGCTCGACGGCCAGCCGCTGACGGTCACCCTGACGGACGCCGGCGGGGCGGAGGCCCTGACGACGACGGGCGGCGTCATCGGGGCGGCCGCCTACGACGTGAGCGTGGACCTCGGCGCGCTCGCCGACGGCGCCTACACGCTGGGCGTCGACGCGACGGACGCGAACGGGAACGTGGTGAGCGCCACGTCGACGACGCCGACGGTGGCGATCACGGTCGACCGGACGATGCCGTCCGTCGCGGTGGTGTCTCCCTCGGGGACGCTCGATCCGGGGAACGTCGCCGCGGACGCCGACGCCGACGGGGATCCGTCGAACGGCTACCAGCACGACGTCGTCGTGTCGCTGACGGACGCGGGTGCCGTGGGCGGGCAGGTCTGCCTCGAGGCGAACGGGGCGAGCGTCGGGTGCCAGGACGTCGTCACGTCCGGCGCGAGCGTGACCTTCGCGAACGTGACGCTCATCACCGGCGACAACACCTTCGTCGTCACGGGCACGGACGGCTGCGGGAACGCCGCGGATCCGGGGACCGGGGCGGTGACGCTCCTGTCGGCGATTGCGCCCACGGTCGCGATCAGCTCGCCCGCGGACGGCACCACGACGGCCTCTGCGACGACCGACGTCGTCGTCGTGGTGACCGACGACGGCGGCGCGCCGGTCACGGGCCTCGGGAGCGCGGTGACGCTCACGGTGAACGGCGCGGACAGCGGCGTCACGCCGACCGAGCCCGGGACGCCGGACGGGACCTACACCTTCTCGGGCGTCGCGCTCTCGTCGGGCGACAACGCCCTCGTCGCCTCGGCGACGGCGAGCGGGGCGACCGGGACGAGCGCGACGGTCACGGTGACGCGGAAGACCGCGACGCCGGCCATCGCCATCGCGAGCCCGGCCGACGGGGCGGTCCTGAGCCTCGCGTCGAGCGAGTGCCAGGCGGGCGTCACCGACTGCGTGACGGACGTCTCGGCGACGACGACGGACGTCGAGGACGGGAGCACGGCGACGCTCGACGTGGACTGCGGCGGGACGGCGTCGAGCTTCGATGGGACCGTGACGAGCGGGGCCGTCAGCTGGTCCGGCGTCACGCTCGTCGACGGCGAGGACTGCGTGCTCATGGCGACGGTCACCGACGCCGTGGGCCAGGTCGGGACGAGCGCGGACGTGACGGTCACGGTGGACCGCACGGCCCCGACCATCGCGATCACGTCGCCCTCGGGCTCGCAGCTCCTGCCCTCGCAGGACCTGTCGGCGACCGACGCGGATCTCCAGTTCCCGCTCACGGTCGAGCTGAGCGACATCGAGGCGGGGCAGCTCGTGACGGTGTCGCTCGATCGCACGGCGCCGGACGGCGCGACGTCGTCGGTGACCCTGACGCACACGGTCGCGACCGACACGCCGGCGGGCTCCACCTACGTCGCGACCTTCGAGGACGCGCCGGGCGCCGGCTGGGTCACCTTCATGGACGGGAGCTACGTGATCTCGGCGTCGACGAGCGACGCCGCCGGCAACGTGGCGGGCCCGGTCACGACCACCGTGGCCGTCCAGACCGAGGAGGCGGTGGTGCGCATCACGCAGCCGAACTTCCTCGGCGACGCCTTCTGCGACGCGACGACCGCGTGCACCGGCACCGGCGTCTGCAACCTCGCGGACAACCGCTGCTACGATCGCCTCGGTCTGAACTCGGTGAACACGCTGTTCACCACCACCGACAACCTCCAGACCACGACCCAGAACCTGCGCGCCTGCTCGAACGCGACGTCGCTCGCCGGGACCGGCAGGGCTGTGTGCGCGACGACGCTCAACGGCGGCACGTTCTACGAGGTCGCCCGCATCGACACGCCCGGCGGCGCGAACGGCATCGCGCTCGCGAGCGCCCTCCCGGACGGCTACCAGACCGTGGTCGCCGAGGTGCAGCCGATCGCGAACGGTCCGTGGCAGCGGTCGGTCGACGACTCGCAGGCGAACGGGCGCTACCGCCGGTTCTTCGTCGACTACACGCGGCCGGTGGTGACGGGGCTCACGAGCCCATCCGACACGCTGCCGCCGACGAACGTCCTCAACATCGCCGAGCAGGCGGCGCCGGGGCGCAACTACCAGATCGCCTTCACGTCGAGCGAGGCCGGCAGCGCGCAGGTCTTCGTGAACAGCGGCGCGGCGGTCCTCACGCAGAGCGTGACCGCCGGCACGCAGACGACGGTCACCGTGCCGCTCGCGGAGGGCGCGAACACCGTCTGGGTCGTCGTCACGGACGCCAACGGGAACCGCAGCATCGCGCCGCCGACCGCGGGCGCGCCGACGTACTCGGCGACCGTGGACACGGTGGCGCCGTCGGTCGCGTTCGTGACGCCGAGCACGGGCACCATCCGCGCCGGCGACGACCGCGACGTGGTCGTGAACTGCAGTGAGAACGGGACCAACGTGACCATCCGCGACGGCGGCGCCGACGTGGCGACGGCGGCGTGCGACGGCGGGCAGGCGGTCTTCGCGTTCACGGCGACGCCCATCCTCACGGACGGCACGCACACGCTCACGGCGGTCCACGCCGACACCGCGGGGAACACCGCGACCGCCGCCACCAACCCGGCGAGCGTCCTCGTCGACACGTCGCCGCCCGTCGGCGTCATCATCGCGCCGGCGGACGGGTCCACGTTCACGGATGCCGATGACGCCTCGAGCGACGCGGGCTACCAGATCGGGGTCGACTTCTCGACGACGGGGGCCACGACGTGGCGCCTGTGGGTGGCCGCCAACTGCGACGCGAGCTTCAACTGCGACCCGGCGACGCTCCGGAAGTCCGGGAGCGTCACGAACCCGGGCGGCGCCGAGCCGACGCAGCTCGTGACCATCAACATCGACGCGACGACGACGCGGCGCGTGCTGACCCTCGAGACGGAGGACGCCGCGGGGAACGTCGCGACGACGAGCGTGCAGCTCACCTTCACCCTGAGCGACTGCACGGCCAACTTCATCGATCTGCCGACCAGCGGCTGGTACAACGCCAGCGCCTGCGCGAGCGGCACCAGCTGCGCCTCCGCGACCGTGACCATCACGGTGCGCGTGGTCGGCGCCTGCGGGTCCGTGGCCTCGGTGGAGCTCACCAATGGTGGCGCGCCGGTCGGGGCGACCGCGCCGGACGGCAGCGGCGACGCGACGTTCATGCTCACCGTGACGGACGGCCAGACGCTCGCGCTCGAGGGCACGGCGGTCAACGGCGGCGGCAACACGGTCGCGTCGACCGGGGAGAACGACGTCTCGGTCGACCTGAGCCCGCCCACGGTCGCGTTCGTCGCGGCGACGGTGAGCTCGTTCCAGACGGCGGCCGCCGGAGCGAGCGTCACCTACAACCAGGCGCTCGATCTCTCGCCGGGCACGCCGGGCTTCCAGTTCCACGCGCGCGTCCAGGTGACCGACGCGAACGTCGTCGGTGGCGCCGTGACGAGCGTCACGGCCACGGCCGGGACGACCGTGGCCCTCTCACCGAGCAACGGGCCGCTCCCGATCGCGCTCACGGGCCCCTCGCCGGCGACGCAGGATCTCCTGAACATGACCCTCGCCGACGGGGCGACGCACACGGTCACGGTGACGGCCCGCGACGCGGCCGGGAACACGGGCACGTCCTCGTTCACCGCGCTCGTCGACATCACGGCCCCGGCGGCCGTGCCGATAACCGACGTCGGCGTGATCTCGAAGCGCCGCGCTCGCTACCGTGTCCGCTTCACGGCGGTCGGCGACAACGGGACGACCGGCGCGCCCGTCGCGAGCTACGACTATCGCTACAGCCTCGCCCCCATCACGGAGGCGAACTTCTCGTCGGCGTGCTCCTTCCTGGCGCCCGAGATCTACGTGACGCGCGCCATCCCGACGCCGGGGACCCCCGGCATCACGCAGGAGGCGCAGATCGGCGGCCCCGACATCCGGCCGTTCACCGACCCGTGCAAGCTCGCGCCGCCGTTCGAGGAGAGCACCACCGCCTCGACGGACGTCGCCTGGTACTTCGCCGTCCGCGCGACGGACGCCGCCGGCAACGTGTCGCCGCTCGGCGCGAGCAGCACCGGGACGCTCACCTACGCGCAGGCCGCCCTCGAGACGACGCGCGTCACGGCGACGTCGGCCGTCTTCCCCGCGCAGACCGTGTTCTGGTCGGTCCGCGGGCACGTCGTGGGCGACGTCAACAACGACGGGCGCGCCGACATCATCGCCGGCTCCGAGGTCGTCGGCGGCTTCTGCCTCATCTGGGGCAGCACGAGCCTCCCGAAGGAGCTGACGCTGTCGACGGTGTCGGGCACCACCCACACCTGCATGAACGACAAGGCCGCCCTCGCTGCGGCCATCTTCCCGGGGGAGGTCATCCGGACCTTCGCCTCGCGCCTGCGGCCAGCGGGCGACGTGAACGGCGACGGCGTGGCCGACTTCCTCGTGACGGGCAAGTTCGGGAACCCGCCGACGGGCAGCACGGAGACGGGCGAGGCGTTCGCGCTCGTCTACTTCGGGCGCACCGGGGGCCCCGACCTCATGGCGCCGAACGTGATCATCCGCGGCATGCAGGCCGGCACGAGCGGCGCGCCGTACCTCGGCGCGTGCTCGGCGGGCGACTTCGACGGGATCGCGAACGGGACGGGGCTCGCGGGGGACCTCGCGGTCGGCGAGCCGACGCAGAATCGCGTCCACGTCATCCCGGGCAACACGGCGTGGACCACGTCGGGCCGCGTGACCATCAACGTGAGCAACGCGGGCCAGCGCACCGCGAACAACGTGCTGACGATCCAGGGTGACTTCGCGGCGACGGGCAACGCCGGCGCGCTCTTCGGCCAGCAGTGCGGCGGCGCGGGTGACGTGCTGCCGACGCCCAGCGGCTCGGGCGCGAAGGACGACCTCCTCGTCGTCCAGTCCGGCAGCGCGGACGCGCGCATCTTCGTGCTCCCGGGGCGCGAGTACACCGCCGGGACGACGGTGCACGTCACGGAGAACGTGAGCGACCCGGGCTTCGGCACGAGCGAGGACCTCATCTCGGTCCGCCTCCGCCAGGAGTCGACCGGGATCAAGTCCGGCTTCGGGCAGGCCTTCTTCGGCAACCGCGACATGACGGGCGACCTCATCCCCGACGTCGTCGCGGCCTGCGCGCCGCGTAGCCTCGACGCCTCGACCCCGGGCGACGGCAAGAGCGTCTACATCTTCGACGGCTCGAAGTTCGCGGCGCTCGTCGGGCAGGACGTCCGCGTGACGGTGCAGGGCGCGATGGTGCGCCGCACCTGGCTCGGCACGAACGGCACGATCCTCGAGGCGAGCGTCAACTCGGAGCCCGGCGCCATCGGGCCGCTCGGGAACTTCGACGGGATCGTGGTCGGCTCGCCGGCGCTCCCGAGCATCGACATCGGGATCGCCAACATCAACGCGAGCCACGTCGAGCTCCGCATGTTCCAGAACTTCCAGGTCGGGACGTACGGGCGGTACCCGAACGCGGACGGCGAGTTCTCGAACGCGTACCACCCGTCGGGGATCCTGCCTGTCGGCACCTTCGTCGACAGCGGCGACGTGTCCGGCGACGGCAACATCGACATCGTGACGGGCGGTGGCGCCGGCGATGTCTTGATCATTCGCTGAGCGCGTGGCAACGAAGCGAGACAGGTCTGGAGGACCCATGGACGACAAGGTCGACAGCGCGCTCCCGATGGACGCCCCCGCCGCGCCGAGCGAGGCGGGGGACGAGCGCCGCCCCTACGAGCCGCCCGTCGTGGAGAGCGGCGTCGCGTTCGAGAAGGTCCTCATGCTCTCGGGTTGCAACTCAGGCTTCTTCTGCCCGATCCCCTGTAGCTGACGGCGACGGCGGCGATGCGCGAGGTCACGGGCGACGCGTCGTGGCGTGACGTCCGCGTCGGGCCGCTCGTCGCGCGCGTCGGCGCGCGGGGCGAGCGCCTCATTGCTGCATTGCACAACGCCTTCCTGGGCTATGAGGAGCCAGGATCGGGGCCCTGCCATGTTGCAGTGCACATCGACGCGACGCTCGACGCGCCGGTCGTCCCCGGGCTCCCGGAGCTCCCGCGGCTCGCGCCGGGCGGCGCCGAGACGCTCCGCGACGAGTCGGAGGGCTTCGCGCTCGAGGCCCGCGTCGACGGCGCAACCCTCGTGGTGCGCGCGCGTCTCCGCGACTACGGCGCAGACGATGGCGGCGTCCTCCTCCGGCGGCAGCTCGAGGGCCTCGCGCGCGTCGCGCTCGCGACGGCAGCGCCGCTGTCGGGGGCGGTGCTCCTCCACGGCTGCGCCGCGGTCCTCGACGGCGCGGCCACCGTCTTCGTCGGGGCGAGCGGCGACGGCAAGACCACGATGGCCCGGCGCCTCGGCGACGCGCTCGTCCTCGCCGACGACACGGTGCTCGTCACGCGCGCCGCGGGCGGCGCCCAAACCGTCGCCGGGACGCCCTTCGCCGGCAAGGAGGGGCTCCCGCGCCGCGGCGACGCCTGGCCCCTCGCGCGCGTCGTGACGCTCGCGCCGCGGCAGCCGCTCTCGCTGACGCCGCTCGCGCCGGGACAGGTCCTCGAGGCGCTCCTCCAGCGCGCCCTCTGGTACGCGCCGGGCTGGCAGCAGGGCACCCTCGCGCTCCTCGACGCGCTCACGGCCCTCGCCGACGCCGTGCCGGGCGCGCGCCTCGCGTCGACCCTCGACGACGACGTGCTCCCGGCGCTCGTCGCGGGGCGGGAGGCGGTCGCGTGCTAGCCGGCTTCGTCCACGAGGTGCGCCGCGCCTATCACGACGCGGGGATGCTCTTCGAGCTGCAGCTCGATCTCCTCTACCAGTGCGACCTCGACTGCCAGCACTGCTACCTCGACGACAAGGCGCGCCGGATCCTGCCGCTCGCCTTCTGGAAGGGGGTCATCGATCAGGCCGCCGACATGCAGGTCTTCACCCTGCTCCTGTCCGGCGGCGAGGCCTTCCTCCGGAAGGACCTCCTCGAGATCGTCGCGCACGCCCGCGCGCGCGGCCTCTTCGTGCACCTGAAGTCCCACGGCGGCCACGTGACGCCCGAGGTCGCGCGGCGCCTCGCGGCGCTCGGGGTCTCGAGCGTCTGGCTGAGCTACTACGCCGAGGACCCCGCCGTGCACGACGCCATCACGCGCCGCCCGGGCAGCCACGCGAAGACCCTCGCGGCCATCCACGCCCTCAAGGACGCAGGCGTGACCGTGCTCGTCGCGTGCGCCGTCATGCACGACAACCGCGACCACTGGCGCGGCGTCGTGCGCCAGTGCCTCGAGCTCGGCGTGCCCGTGAGCCTCGACGGCGAGATCCGCGCCGCCCACTCGGGCGATCGCTTCCCGCGCCGGATCGCCCTCGCCCACGATGACCTCGTCGCCCTCGAGGACGCCAAGCTCGACCAGCAGGGCGGCGGCTGCGAGGTCCCGTCCGCGTCGAACGGCTGGGGCAGCGAGAAGAACTGCGCCGCCGGCACGCTCGCGCTCTACGTGTCGCCCGAGGGGGACGTCACCCCCTGCGTCACCTGGCCCGAGTCCCTCGGGAACCTCGCCGCCGGCGACACGCTGCGCGGGATCTGGGCCGAGAGCGCGCGCCTGCGCACGATCCAGGCGCGCCGGAAGCTCGACCGCGCCGTCTGCGCGACGTGCGCCGTCCGGGAGCAGTGCGACTTCTGCATGGGGCAGTCGTTCGTCGAGCGCGGCGACGAGAACGCGCCCGTCGAGGCCGTCTGCCTCACGACGCGCGCGAAGAGCCTCGCGCGCGCGCGCCGCCTCGGCCTCCCCGAGCCGCCCCTCCCCGCGGGGCTCGAGCGCCCGCGCTTCCACGTGCTGACCGCGGCCGAGCGCGCGGCGATCGGGCGGTGACCGCGGACGACGCCCGGAGCGTCGCGGTCGCCCGCGCGCAGCTCGGCGCCGGCCGCCCCCTCCGGACGCGCGCCGCGGGCCAGAGCATGTGGCCCCTCCTCCGCGAGGGCGCGGAGGTCGTGGTGGTGCCGCTGACGGCCGCGCCGGCCGTCGGCGACGTCGTGCTCCTCGTGCTCGGCGGCCGCCTCGTGCTCCACCGCGTCGTGCGCGTGCTCGCGGACGGCGCGGTCGTGACGAAGGGGGACGCCGAGCTCGGCGCCGATCCCCCGGTCGCGGCCGCGGACCTCCTCGGCCGCGTCGCCCGCGCCCCCTGGGACGGTCTCGTGGGGCGCGCGTCGGCGGCCCCGCTCGGCGGGATCGCGCTGTGGCTCGGGCTCGCGCGCCGCGCGGCGTCGCGCGCGAGGGGCTGGCGACGCGGCGCGAAGTGATCCAAGGTGCGGCCATGCGCCTGACCGAGATCATCGGCCACGACGGCCCACGCGCCATGCTGCTCCAGGCGGCGGCGCGCGACGCCGTGCACCACGCCTACCTCTTCGAGGGCCCGGACGGCGTCGGGAAGCGCCAGATCGCGTTCGCCTTCGCGGCGCTCATGAACTGCACGGAGCGCCGCCCCGACGACGACGCGTGCGGGGCGTGCCGCCACTGCCGGCGGATCCTCGCGATGGCGGCGGACGCGAACGCCCCCGCGCACCCGGACATCCTCGCCGTGGCGCCCGACGGCAAGCAGATCAAGGTCGCGCAGGTCCGCGAGGTCCTGAAGGTCGTGCCGTTCCCGCCGATCGAGTCCGCCTACCGCGTGGTCCTCGTCGAGCCCGCCGATCTCATCGGTGAGGAGGCCGCGAACGCGCTCCTGAAGACCCTCGAGGAGCCCCCGTCGCGGACGCGTTTCCTCCTCGTCACGAGCCGGCCGCCGGCGCTCCTGACGACCATCCGCTCGCGCTGCCAGCGCGTCCGCTTCGGGCGCCTCCGCGACGACGAGCTCGCGCGGGTGCTCACGGAGCGCCAGGGCTGGGACGCAGAGAAGGCGGCGCGCGTCGTGGGCATGGCCGACGGCAGCGTCGGCGCCGCGCTCGCGCTCGAGGGGGATCCCGTCATGTCGCGCCGCGAGGAGCTCGTCGGGCTCTTTCTCGGCGTGCGTCCGGGCGACACCGCGGGCGCCTTCGCGCTCGCCGACGCCCTCGTCGAGCTCGGCCCCGCCCAGAAGACCGCGCTCTCGCTGCTCGATCGCGTCGTGCGCGACGCGCTCCTCGTGAGCGTCGGGGCCGGGCGCCGCCTGTTCGTCGAGTCCCTCCGCGAGCCGCTGACCGCCTGGGCGCGCCACCTCGGGACGGAGGCGCTCCTCGCCCGCCTCGATCTGCTCGCCGAGACCCGCCTCGCGATGGACACCTTCCACACGAACGCGCGGCTCGCGCTCGACCGCCTCGCCGTCGCCTTGACGGCGCCGCCCGGGCGCGAGGGCGTGCGGCCAGTGCTCTCGCACGACGAGATCCTGTAGAGCGCGTCGCGGCCTGCGTGAGCGCGGTTCACAGGCGCGCCGCCGTCGCACGGGACGACGTGATCCCGGGCACGTGCGAGGAAAGTTGACGCGCCGCCGGAGAGGCGCTTGACCCCCCGAGGGGAGGGGGCTAGAACGCGACCCGCCTCGACGCCGCGATCACCCTCTCGAGCCCGCTCCCCCAGTTGTCCACACCACCCGTGGAGAACCTGTGGCAGACGCGGCGTACGACGGGGCTCACGGCCACACGAATCGCGGTCGCGCTCGTGATCTCCCGGCGTCCCCACGCCTGTGGGGAAGCTGTGGATAACTCCGCCTTCGCGGGGGCTCACGGCGGATCGCGCGGCCGGCTGCGGGGCGAGCGGCGATCGCTCGGGTCGGGCCGCCTCCGGCGCGGGCGAGGCGTTGGCGGCGCGCGCCCGTTTGGCTATCATCCGCGCACCCTCGAACGCGCGCAGGAAGGTGCTGAGTATGTCCACGCAGACGGCCCGCTACCGCAGCTACCCCCAGTTCGGCCCGGAGCACGAGATGCTGCGGAAGACGGTCCGCGACTGGTGCCTCTCCGAGCTCGCCCCCCACGCCGACGCGTGGGAGGAGGCGCGCTACTTCCCGGACGAGGTCTTCAAGAAGGCGGGCGAGCTCGGCCTCCTCGGGATCCGCGTGCCCGAGGAGTGGGGCGGGCAGGGGCTCGACTGGTGGTTCACGACCGCCTACGCCGAGGAGCTCGTGAACAGCGGCCTCGCCGGCCTCACGATGGGCCTCCTCGTGCAGAGCGACATGGCGACGCCGGTCATCGGCGAGATCGGCAACGACTACCACAAGGAGAACTTCTGGAAGCCGGCGGTGACGGGGCAGGCGATCGCGGCGCTCGGGATCTCCGAACCGGACGTCGGCTCCGACGTGGCGAACCTGCGCACGACGGCGAAGAAGGTCGGCGACGACTACGTGATCAACGGGGCGAAGACGTACATCACGAACGGGACGCGCGCGGACTTCATCACGCTTGCCGTGCGGACGGGCGGCGACGGCTACAAGGGCATCTCGCTCCTCATGTTCCCGACCGACACGAAGGGCTTCTCGGTCGGGAAGAAGCTCGAGAAGCTCGGCAACCACTGCTCCGACACGGCCGAGCTCGTCTTCGAGGACTGCAAGGTCCCGGCGAAGAACCTCCTCGGCTACGAGAACGCGGGCTTCTACTACGTGATGCAGAACTTCCAGGGCGAGCGGCTCGTGGGCGCCATCTCCGCGGTGGCGGGCGCGCAGCGCGTCCTCGACCGGACCGTCGAGTACTGCCGCGACCGGAACGCCTTCGGGCGGCCGCTCGTCGGCTTCCAGACGGTGCGTCACATGATCGTGCAGCTCGAGGCGGAGCTCGAGGCCGCGCGACAGCTCAACTACCGCGCCGTCGACCTCGTCAACCGGAAGCAGAACGCGGTCCGCGAGATCACGATGGCGAAGCTCATCGGCGGCGAGACGGCCTGCCGCGTGGCGGATCGCTGCCTCCAGCTCTACGGCGGCGCCGGCTACATGCACGAGTACGAGATCAGCCGCGTCTGGCGCGACACGCGCCTCATCACCATCGGCGGCGGGACCTCCGAGATCATGCGCGAGATCCTCTCCAAGGTGCAGGGGCTCGGGAAGTAGGGCCACGCCGCGCGGAGGCAGGGCGGAGCGGACGGATCGCGCCTACTCCCGCCCCCGCGCGAGCAGCACCGCGTTCCGCACGATCTTCTCGACCGCCCGGAGCGGCAGCGACCCCGCGTCGCCCGTGTCCCACTGCGCCTCGAGGTAGCGGACGAGCCCCGCCGCGCCCTGATACGGCGGCTTGTCGCGGAGGCGCAGCCAGTGCGCCGCGAAGCCGAGCACCCGCCGCCCGCGGAGCGTCGGCGTCCGCGCCATCTGCGCCTCGATCCGCTCCGGGAGGCTCCGCCCCGACGACCCGAGCTGCGTGATCACCCACTCCGGCACCGCCGCGCCGAGCTCGTCCCGCAGATAGCCGAGCGTCGCCCCGAGCCCGCGCGCCAGGTGATGCGCGCCCGCGCGGTCCACGAGCCGGTTCCACGCGATCCCGGCGTCGCCTGTGCCCCTGAGCACCGCCATCGCGTCGAGCGCCCAGTAGAGGTGACCCGCCGCCTGGTACACGTTCGAGAACCACCCGTGCAGCGTCACGTGGAAGAGGTGGTCGGTCGCGTCGAGCGTGCGCACGTCGGCCCCGCCGAGCTCGAGCGGCACCGCGTTCGCGAGGAGCTCGTGCGCGAGCTCGTCCGCCTGGCACTGCATCAGGAGGTGCCAGTGCAGATCGATCTCCCCCGGACCCCCGTCCCCCTCGACGTAGCCGACCGAGTGCACGAGCCCGAAGAGCCGCTCCGCGTCGCGCTCCTCGCCGTAGACCGAGCGGAAGCCGAGGTCCTCGAGCGCCCGCCGCGCCCGCGCGCGGTCCCAAGGCGGCACCCAGAGGTCGATGTCGCTCATCGGGCGCCGCCCGAAGCCGCCGTGATAGCTCGCCCCGAGCGCGCCGCCCTTCAGCACCAGCACGTCCTCGAGCGCGCGCGTCCGGAGCGCCGCCACCGTCCGCTCGAGGCACCTCACGAGCTGCTGCGTCCGCACCCACGCCGCCCGCTGCGCGCGCAGCCGCGCCGCGTCCTCCGGGAGCGCGACCCCGACCGCCGCGAGGTTCTGCGCCGCCGCCGGCACGACGCGCCGCTCCGCCTCCGTGAGCGCCTCCCACGCCCGCCCATCGCGCGACCACGCCTCCCACGCCGCCCGCGCCGCGTCGCCCTCGAGCACCGCCGCCCGCAGGAGCAGACTCTCGCGCGGCGAGGGCAGGGCGGGGTCGCGGCGCGCCACCCGGCTCATCGCCCCGCCGGCCGCTCGGGCGTCACCTGCGCCTTCAACGCGCCGAGGAAGAGGCCCGCCGTCGCGCGCGGCCCCGGGAGCCCGAGCCGCTCCTCGACGAACGCCGGGAAGCCGAGCGCCGCCGCGAGCGGCCCCTTCCCGGGCGCGACTCGGAAGCGCCAGTCCGCCCAGAGGGTCGCGAGGTCGAGCGGCGGGCGGCGGAACTTCACCTCGAAGTAGTCGCGCTCGGCCGCGCTCTTCGGGAGCGCCACGAGCCGCCGCAGCACCTCCGTCGGGACCTCCACCCCGCGCGAGAGCAGGACGCCCAGCGTCGCGCCGAGCGGGATCCCGACGTGGTAGCGCGCCGCCTCCGACACGACGAGGTCCCAGTCGATGGCGTAGGTCCGCACGAGCCCCGCGAGGTCGAGCGCCCAGTCGACGAAGCCGTGCACCGTCCAGACGGCGCCGTGCACCGCCGCGTACACGAGCGCGTCCTCCGGACCCAGGAGGCGCGCGTCCGCGAGCCCGCCCGCAGGCCCCGTGACCGTCCGCGCCCAGACCGGCGCGTCGTCGCCGCCCGCCGTGAACGACTCCGGCAAGAACGCCGTGTGCACGACGAGCTCGAGCTCGTCGTCGCTCTCGAGCACCGAGAAGTCGACGATCGCGGCGCGCCGCGCCGGATCCTCGGGCGACCGCGCCCGGAAGGCGCCGCTCGCGGTGAGCGCGGCGACCGCCCGCGCCGCGTCGCCCGGCTTCACGAGCACGTCGAACGCGCTCACGTAGCGCGCCCCCGGGTCGGGGAAGACGCGCCGCAGGAGCCCCATCGGCCCCGCGACCACGAAGTCGACGCCCGCCGCGCGGAGCCGCTCGAGCTCGGGCTTCACGCGATGCTCGAGCATCAGGTTCTTCGTCAGCGACTTCCGGTGGACGCCCTTGATCTTCGGGACCTCCCACCCGTCGTGGGCGAGCGTCTCGAGGCGCCGCGAGATCATCGCGAGCAGGTGGCTCGACGCGGGGTCGATGCCGGTGAGCCCGACCTCGCCGCGCACCGCGCGGAACTCGTACCAGGCCGGGACGGCGCGCTCGGGCGCCGCGAGGGCGACCTCGAGGAGGAGGGCCTGCGTCAGCTCGGGGAGGAATCCGGACACGCTTGGGTGCTCCTGGGCGGACGGGCCGACCCGGTGGCGAGGGGAGGGCGAGACGATGGCTCAGATGGCGGGCGCTGTCATGACGCGCTGCGTCATGGCGGCCCGCGTCATGACGGCTCGCCGGCCTTCTCGCGCCGCTTGCGATCGAGCATGGCCTTCGCGAGCGCGAGGTAGTCCCGCTTCGCGTCGGCCGCGTGCGTCAGCGTGAAGTTCGCGCCGTGGATCCGCCGCCGCAGCACGAGCTCGTCGAGCACGACCTCGCGGAGCCCGAGCCCGCGCGCGCGCGCGAACCAGTCGATCGCCTCGCCGACCGCCCGCGACGCGTCGAACGGCCCGACCGTGTCGAACACCTCGCGCCGGCACAGGAGCCCGCCCGCGACCATCGCCGGCATCCGCCCCGGCTTCGGCGCGAGCCGCGCCCGCGCCGCCGCGCCGAGCTCCGGCGAGACGAACTCCTCCGCCTGCCCGAGGACGAGCGCCCGCGGCTCGGCGTCGAGCGCCGCGAGCTGGAGCGCGA
Organism: Deltaproteobacteria bacterium; assembly: GCA_020632715.1. Lineage (GTDB taxonomy): Bacteria > Myxococcota_A > UBA9042 > PHBI01 > PHBI01 > JACKFA01. The sequence continues at coordinate 670,075 of JACKFA010000001.1, read as the reverse complement.
GCTTCCGCGGCGTCCAGAGGTCGTCCGCGTCGAGGAAGGCGATGAGCTCGCCGCTCGCCTCGGCCACGCCGCGGTTCCGCGTGGCCGCGATGCCGCCGTGCTCGGCGCGCACGACCTTCACGCGGTTCGGGGCCGCGGCGAGCGCGACGGCCGCGGTGTCGTCGTCCGAGCCGTCGTCCACGACGATGATCTCGGCCACGACCCGGCCCTGCACGAGCACGCTCGAGATGGCCTCCCCGAGGTAGCGGGCCGCGTTCCACGCCGGGATCACGACCGACACCCGCGGCGACGCCGGCGCCGACGACGTGATCTCGATCTCGCTCATGACGCCGCCCCCTTCTGCTTCTTCCGGAGGAGCGACGCGCGCACCGCGCGCACCAGCATCCGCTGGCTCTGCGCCACCTCCCCGGACAGGTTCCGGTCGTGCACGAAGCGGTGCACGAGCACCGTGTCGAGCTTCCGCATCACGAGGCCCAGGTCGAACGCGCGCAGGAACCAGTCCGTGTCCTCGGCCCAGCGCATCGTCTCGTCGAGGTCGCCGATCTTCTCGAACGCCCGACGCCGCGCGAGCATCGCCTGGAAGATGAAGCCCGGGAGCGCGTCCGGCCCCTCCTTCCGGACGGCCCACGCCGGCATCTCGAAGCCCTCGTCGGCGACGTTCTGGAACGCGCACACCGTGAAGTCGGCGCCTTGGTCGTCCGCGAGCACGGCGAGCTGCGTCGCGAGCTTCTCGGGGAGCCAGGCGTCGTCCGCGTCGTTGAACGCGAGCAGCTCGCCCCGCGCCTCCGCGATCCCGCGGTTCCGCGCGCGCGCCGGGCCGGCGTTCTCCTGCGCCACGCGCCGCACGTCGACGTCCGGGTGCGCCGCCGCGACCGCGGCCACGACCGCGGCCGTCCCGTCGGTCGAGCCGTCGTCGACGACCACGATCTCGAGCGGCCGGTGCGCCTGCGCGACCACGCTCTCGAGCGCGCGCCGGAGCGTGCGCTCCCCGTTGTAGACGGGGACCACCACGCTCACGAGGGCGCCGCCTGTCTCTTCGCTCATGTGCCCGCCTCCGGGACCGCCAACAGGGGCGCGAGGAGCGCGAGCGCCTCCGCCGGCCGGGGTCCGATGTCGAGATGATACGCCGGGAGACCGCGGAGGACCCGCGCGAGCGCCGCGAAGTCGCGCGCGCCGTCCCCCGGGAGCTGCATCAGCGTGCTCGGCGCGAGCGCCCGCAGCGCCTCGCCGCCCCCGATCCGCCGGAGCGCGCTCGCCGCCGCCACCCGCGGCACGATCACCGCCGCGAGCGGGAGCCCGCCCGGCGCCGGCGTGAGCGGCAGCGACAAGAGCACCTTCTCCCCCTCGCGCGGCGCGTCGAGCGCGTACGCCCCGGCGGCCGGCAGGCGCGCCGCGAGGTGCGTCGGCTCGAGCTTCGCGACGCGGTAGAGGCCGAAGGCCCTGGCGGGGCCGCCGTCCTCGCCGGGGGGGGCGACCGCGACGTAGTCGTCGCCGAGGTAGTCCCAGCCGGCGAGCTTTCCCGCGATCGCGAGCGACGACTTCCCCGACCCGCCGGGCGCCGTCAGCAGGAGCCCGCGCCCGCCGCGCCCGATGACCGCGCCATGCGCCACGAGGCGCCCGCGCGTCCGGAGCCACGCGTGCAGGAGGCGGAGGAACGGCTGGCTCCGGCTCCACGCCGGCATCCCGCCCGCGTCCGGGCAGTGGAACCACGCGACCCGCTCGCCGAGGTCGTAGCCGTAGATCCACGGCGGCTCCCAGAAGACGCAGCGCCGCGCGTGCCCGTCGACCTCGCCGCCGCCCGTGGCGTAGTGCCGGCCGACCTGGATCGGCGCCTCGCGGTCCGGCTCGGGCGGCGCGAGCGGGGCCCCGTGCGCCGCGTCCCAGGCGAGGATCGTGAGGTCCGGCGCGCGCCCGTCGGCCGGCGCCGCCTCGAGCGCCGTCGCGAACGTGGCGCGCGCCGCGTCACCGGCGAGCTCGAGCCGGAGGCGCGCCCCGCCGAAGTCGACGTCCACCGTGTGCCGCGCCGCCCGCGCCGCCGCCGCCGCGAAGCTCGCGCGCGCGAGCGAGAGCGCCCGCTCGGTGTCCGCGGCGAGCCAGGGCGCGGGCCCGGCGTCGGAGCCAGGAGCCAAGCCGGGCTCAGCCCTTCTTGTTGGGCCAGCCGCCGTCGCCCGCGCCGTGCACGGGGTCGATGACGAGGAGCTCCTGGAGGTCGTCGTGCTTCTTCAGCGAGAAGCCCGCGAGCGGGCGCTTCTCCGCCGGCGCGGCGACCGGCGCCGGCGCCTCGCCGCCGCCCGGCACGGCCGCGACGAGCCCCTCCGCGACGAGCTCCTCGAGGAGCGAGGCCACGGCGGCCTCGATGGCGGCTGTGTCCGCGTCGTAACGCGGCGCGAGGTGCGCCGCGACGCCGGCCGCCGTCGCGGGCGTCGCGAACGCCGGGAAGGCGTCGGCCGCGCCGTCGGTGAGGTTGTAGTAGATGCCCCGATCGAGGTCGATCGCGACGATCTCGTCGGGGAACTCCTCCCACGCGAGCGTCGGGGGGATCTGATAGTGCTGAGGCTCGCTCATGGGGCCGCTCCCGCAGATGTCGACGTGCCGGACCTCATAGCCCAGCCGCGCCGCCGCCTCAAGGACGCCGAGCCGCTCACCCGCCGAGGCCGGCGAGCACCGCCTTCGCCTCGGCGTTCTCGGGCTCGATGACGAGCGCGCTCTCCGCCTCGAAGCGCGCCCGCTTCTTCTCGCCCACCCGCGCGAGCTCGCGCGCGAACGCGACGTGCACCCCCGCCTTGAACGGCATCGTGAAGTTCGCCTGCTCGCCCCACGCGATGACGTCGTCCTTCCCGGCCTTCTGCTCCGCCGCCGCGTCGAGGAGCGCGACCGCGAGCGGCCCGTTCATCTGGTCGAGCGCGAAGCGCTTCTTCCGCCACGCGAACGCGTCGCCCTTCCGCCCGAGGGCGTCGAGCTTGTCGATGAGCCCGTCGTAGAGCCGCAGATCCTTCGGGTCGAGCGCGAGCGCCCGCTCGAGCGCCGCGGCCGCGCCCGCGTCGTCGCCGAGCCCCGCGAGCGCGCGCGCGAGGCGCCCCTCGACGTCCGCCGAGCGCCCGCCGAGCGCGACGAGCCGCTCGTAGTCGGCCTTGGCCCCCGCGAAGTCCTTCTTGTCCATCCTGACGGCCGCCCGCACCCAGAGCGCGCGCTTGTCGTCCGGCGCGAGCTTCAGCGCCGCCTCCGCGTAGGCGAGCGCGTGCTCGGCGTCGCGCGCGGCCACCGCGGCGACCGCCGCCGCGGCCTGGGCCGACGCGTCCCCCGGCGCCTTGTCGGCCGCGTCCATGAGCCCCTTCGGGTCCTTCGAGGCGGCGTCGAGCCCCGGGTCCCACTGGCTCGACAGGTACCGCAGATCCTCGTCGAGCCACGCGAAGAAGCGCCGGTCGAACTCGGCCGCGTCGATGCCGAGCACCGCCTCGAACACCTCGGGCGTCGACCGCTGCTCGCCCCACATCACGAGCATCTTCCGCGTCTTGTCGAAGCCGAACGCCGTGTCGAGGAACTTCGCGACCTTGAACGCCTGGTAATACGCGATGAGGATGTCGCCGATGGACTTCGCCTGCGTGAACGACAGGTTGAAGTCGGCGACGCCCCGCAGGGACCCCGCGCGCCGCGCGTCGAGCAGCTCGTGGTCCATCTCGCGCTCCCACGACCTCCGCCCGTCGAGCGACTCGTACATCGCGAGCCCCTCGGTGAACCAGCGCGGCACGCGGCTCTTGCTGAGCTGGATGTGGAAGACGTGCGCGAGCTCGTGCCACAGCACCTCGCCCCAGTTGAAGTCGCCGGCCACCGGCGAGCGCGCCGTGATGACGTGCCCGAAGCAGATCCCGTGCGCGCCGAGCTGCGGGAGCCCGGTCGAGCGGATGGAGAAGGTCTGTGGATCCGGGAAGATCTCGACGTGGAGCGGCGCCTTCGGCTTGAACGCGTACTTCTTCGTCATGTGCGCGTAGGCGTCCTCGAGGAAGGCCGGCACGTAGCGCTCGAGCACCGGGCGCTCGGTCTTCGCGAGCCGCACGTCGATCGGGCCCGCCTTCACCCACTCGAAGCCCTTGTCGACGTCGTCGTAGAAGTGCTCGAGCAGGTTGTAGGTGCGCACGTCGAAGGCGTCGCCATAGAAGGCGCGATCCAGGTACCGCTTCGCCTTCGCGTCGTCCCCGACGCGGCTCCAGCTCGTCCCGAGGCCGGCGAGCGCGCGCCAGTAGTTGCGGTGGCACTCGGGCGACTCGGCCTCGCACTTCGCCCCGCCGGCGAGCTCGGCCGCGCGCTCGTAGAGCGGGATCGACTCGGCGTAGCGGTGGACGCGGATCCCCTGGTCGGCGACCGTCGTGAAGAGCTCGGTCGCGCGCGGGTTCACGGCCAGCGCCCGCGCCACGGTCTTGTCGTAGGCCTTCTGGTCGTCCGCGATGTACTGCGCCGCCGCGAGCAGGGCGAGCGCGTCGAGGTCGTTCGGCGCGAGCACCAGGCTCTTGCCCGTGAGGATGGCGATCGCCGCGTCGGGGCGCTCGTTCTCGAGCTCGAGCTGCGCCATGAGCGTGTGCGCGTCGACGTCCTCGGGGTACGCCGCGATGACCTGCGCGAGCTTCTCCCGCGCCTTCCCGAAGTCGCGGTCGGAGAGGATGTCGATGCGCGCGAGGCCGACGAGCGCCCCCGGATCGTCCTTCCGGTGCGCGACGACCTCGTCGAGGAGCTTGTCGGCGTCCTGGAAGTTCCACTTCTCCATGAGCACGTCGGCCCACAGGAGGCGCGCCTCGTCGAGCTTCGGATCCGCCGCCACGGCCTCGGTGAACGCGCGGTTCGAGTTCTTCTGGTAGTCCGTCAGGTGGAGCCCCACGCCGAGCCACATGAGCTCGCGCGGCGAGAGCCCGCCGGCGCCATTGTAATAGTCGGCCATGGCGTCGAGGACGTCGTACGCGCGCCCGTTCTCGCCGAGCGCGTAGAGCGCGCGCCCGAGCGCCACGCGCGCCTCGAAGTCCTTCGGCGCCTTCGCGACGATCGGCTCGAGCGCCTTCACGACGTCCTTGTAGCGCGACCGCCGGAGGTCGAGCCGCGCCTTCAGCACCACGCGCTCGTCGTCCGTGACGGTCAGCGCCTTCGTGGCGAGCAGCTTCTCGGCCTCGCCGAGCTTCCAGTCGCGGATGGCCTCCCGGACCTCGTCCCCGCTCGCCGCGGCGCGCGCGACGCCCGGCGCGATCCCGAGACTCGACCCGATGGCGGCGAGGGCCGCGACGAGCGCGACCGCGACCCCGGGGAGCCCGCTCAGAGCCCGCCGGTGATCTTCCAGACCCCGTCTTCCTTGTGGAACTCGAGCCGGTTGAAGTCGTTCTTCGGCTTCCACCCTTCGACCCCCCCTTCGACGTACTTGAAGGCGTAGTAGTACTCGTAGTCCGCGTACGCCTCGTCGCCGTCGACCTGGATGCGGTGGGGCAGGATGCGCAGCTGCACCTCGAGGACGTTGTCGCGGAGCTCGGGGATCAGCACGTCGCGCACGGTGTCGTAGCCGTAGTCGTCGTCGGAGCGATCGGTCGTGGCGCCGTTCTCGAGGTAGCGCCGCGACACCATCGCCTCGACGGCGTCGGAGTCGCGCGCCTCCATCGCCCGCCGGTACTCCATCACGCGGTCGTAGATCGCCCGGTTCTCCTCGGTGTCGGGGATGTCGGTCGTGCCGATCGTCGCCGTCGCGCACGCGCCGAGCGCCCCCGTGAGGAGGGCGAGCGCGAGCGCGCGGGTGAGGAGCGTCGTGCGGGAGCCGGTGTTCGGGCGGTTCAAGGGCCTCTCCGAGGTGCGATGGGGCGGCCGGCGCGACCGCTTCCGCGAGCGCCGTGTCGTGTGCGGACCCGTCGCGACCCAACGCGGGATCGCGCGCGGCCTATTCCTGAGCCGGCCGGAACCGCGCAGCGCGCGCGCGAGATGTCCCGGCGACGTTGCAATCGTGTAGCACTCGCGTGGTATGACGTTAACCATGAATCGCGCCGTTCTTCCCGTTTTCTTGGCCGTCCTGGCCGGCGGTTGCATCGACACGAGCCTCCCCGATCTCACCCGCGAGCTCGGGGAGGGGCGGACCGACGGGCCGTACTGCACGCCCGACGTGCAGAGCTACTTCCCGCCCGAGGAGCTGCGCATCACGCTCATCGACGTCGGGCAGGGGGACGGGATCTGGATCCAGACCCCCTACTTCAGCGATCGCGAGACCGAGAGCCGGAACATCCTCATCGACGCCGGCCCCTCCGGGAACGTGCCGGGCACCTCCCCCGGCGGCGCCGTCGTCGTCGACTACCTGCTCACCCACGGCCTCGTCCCGGGCAACTTCATCGACGCCCTCATCATCTCCCACGCCCACGAGGACCACTACGGCGGCGTCCCGGCCGTCGTCAGCATGTTCGAGGTCGGCCGCTACGCGGACCCCGGCTACGACGCCGGCTCCCCCGGCTTCCTCGACGCGCGCGGGCGCGCCGAGAGCGACACCGCGCGCCTGAACGGGCAGATCGCGGTGCCCGCCGTCCCGAACCTCGTGCCGCGCCCGTTCACGAAGACCGACCTCTTCGGTGAGAGCGTCGACGCGACCGTCCTCTGGGCGGCGGCCACCCCGCCGAGCGGCAACGTCAGCGACCCGAGCGGCACCGACGTCAACAACACCTCGGTCGCGTTCGCCATCCGCTACGCCGGAAAGCAGGTCCTCCTGCTCGCGGATCTCGAGGACGAGGTCGAGCGGCAGCTCATCTCGGCGTCGACCAACGGCGAGATCGACCTGCGCTCGGCCGTCATGAAGGTCGCGCACCACGGCTCCTCGTCGTCGACCTCGCTCGACTTCATCGCGCGCGTCTTCCCGGCGCCGTCGATCGACGACTGGGCGGTCATCTCGAGCGGGCGCCGCTCGTTCTCGGGCACGACGCTGCCGACCGTCGAGACCCTCGACAACCTGAAGCAGATCCTCCTGCCCGGGCACGTGCTGTCGACCGAGAACCGCGACGACCTCAAGACCTCCGGCACCGAGCACGGCGACGACCACATCATCGTGAGCATCCACGCCGACGGCAGCGTCGAGGCCTGCTATGCCCAGTGACGGCGCGCCGCCGCGCGCGCTGACGCGGCCGCTGCCGAAGGTCGCGCTGGTCACGGGTGGGTCGGGGTTCATCGGGAGCCACGTCGTGCGCGAGCTGCTCGCGCGCGGGGTCGAGGTGCGCTGCCTGCTCTTGCCGCGTGACGCCGCGCCGACCCTCGACGGGCTCGACGTGGCGCGCGTCGCGGGCGACATCACCGACCGCCGCGCCGTCGCGAACGCGGCCCGCGGGGCCGACGCCATCTTCAACCTCGCCGCCATCTACGCCCTCTGGCTCCCGCGCCCCGCGCGCATGTACGAGGTCAACGTCGGCGGCACCATCGCGGTCATGTCGGCCGCGCGCGACGCGGGCGTGCCGCTCGTCGTGCACACGAGCTCGATCGCGGCGGTCGGCTACCTCCCGGGCAAGGAGATCAGCGACGAGAGCGTCGCCTTCAACGACTGGGACATCGGCGACGGCTACGTGCTCTCGAAGTACGTCTCCGAGCTCGAGGCGATGCGCTTCGACGGCCCCGACCTCCAGGTCGTGTGCGTGAACCCGGCCTTCCCCTTCGGCGCCGACGACACGGCGCCGACCCCCACCGGGAAGACGGTCCTCGACATCCTGCGCGGGCGGCAGCCGGCGGTCGTCGAGGGCGGCTTCAACGCGGTCGACGTGCGCGACGTCGCCGTCGGGCACGTGCTCGGCGCGCTCCACGGGCGCAGCGGGCAGCGCTACATCCTCGGCGGCGAGAACGTGACGTTCGCGGACTTCGGGCATCGCGTCGCCGAGCGCGCGGGCGTGCGCGGTCCCCGCTTCACGGTGCCCGCCGAGGTCATGCTCGCGGCGGGGCGCGTCGCCGAGGCCGTCGCCGATCACGTGACCCGCAAGCCCCCGATGTTCACCTACCGCGGCGCCGCCTATCTCGCCGGCCGCTATGTCTGGTTCTCGACCGCCAAGGCCGAGCGCGAGCTCGGCTACGCGCCGCGCCCCATCGACGACGCCATCGCGGCCTCGGTCGACTTCATGCGGCGGCACCACGGGCTGTAATCCCGCGCTCACCGGGCATTGCAGCCGCTCGGGCGCCACGGCACCATCGCGGGAATCGACCTCTCCGGATGGTGCCCCATGCGCTTCGGCCTCCTCCTCGCCGCGACCGCGGCGTCGCTCCTCCTCGGCGGCCTCGCCGGCTGCTCGAGCTCCTACGACGACGGCTCGCTCACCGCGCGCGTCGCGGCGCTCGAGGCGCGGCTCGACGAGGTCGAGAGCGACAACCTCGATCTGCAGGCGGCGCTCCTCGATCTCGCTTCGAAGGACGACCTCGCGGGCTACGCGACCGCCGCGGACGTCGCCGCGACCTACGCGACGAAGGCCGACCTGGACGGCCTCGCGACGGCCGACGCGCTCGCCGGCTACGCGACGAAGGCCGACCTCGAGGGGCTCGCCACCGAGGAGGAGCTCGCGGGCTACGCGACGACGGCCGACCTCGAAGGCTACGCGACGACCGCGGACATCGCCGGCGTGGTCGACGAGGACGCGCTCGCCGCCGCGCTCGCCGGCTACGCGAGCACCTCGGACCTCGCCGCCTACGCGCTCGCGAGCGAGCTCACGGCCTACGCGAAGACGAGCGATCTCGCCGCGTACGCGAAGACGAGCGATCTCTCGGCCTACGCGACGGTGACCCTCCTCGGGCAGTACGCGAAGACGAGCGATCTCGCGGGCTACGCCACGACCGCGTCGCTCGCGGGCTACGCGACGACGGCCTCGCTCGACGCGTACGCGACGGTCGCCTCGCTCGCCGACTACGCGAAGACCGCGGATCTCGCGGGCTTCCTGACCGCAGACGACCTCGACGGCTACGCGACGACGGCCTCGCTGGCGGGCTACGCGACGACGGCCTCGCTCGACGCCTACGCGACGGTCGCCTCGCTCGCGGAGTACGCGAAGACCGCCGACCTCGCCGGCTATGTGAAGGCCACCGACCTCTCGGCCACGCTCGACGGCTACGCCACCGACGCGGAGCTCACGGCCGCCGTGGCCGACCTCGCGAGCGACGCCGACCTCGCGGCAGCGCTCACCGACGTCGTCACGACCACCGACCTCACGGACGCGCTCGACGCCTACGCGAGCGACGCCGATCTCGCGAACGCGCTGACCGACGTCGTCACCACGGGCGACCTGGGCGCGGCGCTCGGCGACTACGCCACCGCCGACGACGTCACGACGGCGCTCGCGGGCTACGTCTCCGAGACCGCGCTCGGGACGACGCTCGCCGGCTACGCGACGACCGGCGCGCTGTCGGGCGTCGGGAGCCGCCTCACCACGCTCGAGGACGAGGCCGCCCGCGTCATCGGTGAGTCGCTGACCCTCGGTGTCCCGAGCTCGCAGTTCGCCGATCTGGACGCCGCGCTCGCGTGGCTCTCGCGGCGCCGGATCGCCGCGGGCGCGACGGTCACGATCCAGCTCGAGGACGGGAGCTACACGCTCTCCGGCTCGCTCCGCTTCCAGCACCCCGACGGCGCGCGGGTCGAGATCCGCGGGAACGCGGCCGATCGCGGACTCGTCACGCTCCACTTCGCGCAGACCCACGGCGTCGTCGTGGACGCGAGCGCGCTCGGCCTCCTCGCGGACCTCACGATCGAGGGCGACTACACGGTCGGCGACGACGAGGCCGCGTCCACGTACGGCGTCTTCGCGGACAACGGGGGCTACGTGAACGCCGAGAACGTCGCCGTCAGCGGGTTCAGCTACGGCGTCCTCGGGTCCATGGGCGCCGTGCTCCGCTTCAGCGGCACGACGTCGGGCAACCTGTTCGACGGGGCCTACGTGAGCAACGACAGCGTGCTCTACGCGCCCGAGGCCGTCGCGGTCGACAATGGGCGCACGGGCTTCGGGGCGTACAACGGCTCGCACATGAACATCCGCGCCGTGACGGCCGAGCGGAACGGCCAGTACGGGGTCTACGCGTTCGACGACTCGTCCGCGTACGCGCCCGGGGTCTCCGCGCGGAACAACGGCTACGCCGGGGTCGGCGCGAACCTCGCGAGCTCGGCGGTCGTGCCGAACGCGATCCTCACCGGGAACCAGACCCACGGGCTCGAGGCGTACTACGGGAGCGTGCTCTCGGCGTCCGACTCGGAGGCGAGCCTGAACCGCCTGCACGGCGCGCTGATCGAGGTGGGCTCGACCCTGGTCGCGCTGCGGATCACCGCCTCGAACAACGGCGCGAGCGGGATCTTCGCCGACATCGGGGCGACCGTCGACGCGTACGGCGCGCTCGCGTCCTCCAACGGCGACCACGGCGTCTACGCCGGTCACGGGAGCCACGCGCGCGTCGGGACGGCCACGCTCTCGTCGAACGGCCAGTGGGGGAGCTACGCGGCGATAGGCTCCTCGGTCGACGCGACCGGCGCGACGGCGAACTCGAACCTCGGCGGCCTCTACGCCGGGATCGGCTCCGCGACGGACGCGAGCGGCGCCACGGTGAACGGCAACTCGTCCTACGCGACGCTGCCCTCGCGCACGGCCGACAACCTGCTCTACAGCGTCATCGACAACTGACCGCGCGACGGCGCGCTGGGCACCGCGTCAGCGCGTCCTGGCGCGGCCTGGCGCGCCCCGGTGACGAGCGCGCCACCCGACGCGCCGATTTGCGTTGATTGGTGACTAAGTTTGTCTACAATGTCACCTACGCCCGGCCAGCGCCCGGGGCGACGACCGCGCCGACAGGGCCGAGGCAGGGCAGGGGACATGTACCGCTACGACGAGATGGACGCGCGCTTCGTGCGCGAGCGGATCGAGGAGTACCGCGGCCAGGTGGCGCGCCGCCTCGCCGGCGAGCTCTCCGAGGACGAGTTCCGCCCGCTCCGCCTCATGAACGGGCTCTACCTGCAGCGCCACGCCTACATGCTGCGGATCTCGATCCCCTACGGGCTCCTCACGAGCGAGCAGGTCCGGAAGCTCGGCTTCATCGCGGAGCGCTACGACCGCGGCTACGGCCACGTCACGACGCGCCAGAACCTGCAGTACAACTGGATCCGCCTCGAGGACACGCCGGACATCCTGTCGCACCTCGCCGACGTCGGCATGCACGCGATGCAGACGAGCGGCAACTGCGTCCGCAACGTCACCGCCGATCCCGAGGCCGGCATCGCGGCCGACGAGATCCTCGACATCCGCCCCTGGGCCGAGATCCTCCGCCAGTACAAGGAGCTCCACCCGGAGTTCATGTTCCTGCCGCGGAAGTTCAAGATCGCCATCTCGGGCGGCGCCTCCGACCGCGCCGCCACGATGGTGCACGACATCGGGCTCCGCGCCGTCCGGAACGACGCCGGCGAGGTCGGCTTCCGCGTGTACGTCGGCGGCGGGCTCGGCCGGACGCCGCGCGTCGCCGAGATCATCGCCGAGCACCTGCCGCTCTCGCACGTCGTGAGCTACGTCGAGGCCATCCTGCGCGTCTACAACCTGCACGGGCGGCGCGACAACAAGTACAAGGCGCGCATCAAGATCCTCGTCGGCGCGCTCGGCATCGAGAAGTTCCGCGAGGAGGTCGACGCCGAGTGGCAGGCCATCCCGGAGGCCGAGCGCGCGGTGGACCCGCAGCGGATCGCCGACATCACGGCGATGTTCGACCACGTCGACTTCGACCCGGACGCGGCCGGCTACACCGGGCACCTCGCGCGCCGCGCCGGTGACGCCGCCTTCGACCGCTGGCTCACGAACAACGTGCGCCCCGGCAAGGTCGCCGGCTACCACGTCGTCTACCTGTCGCTGAAGCACCGGGGCCGCGCCCCCGGCGACATCGCCTCGCACCAGCTCTACGCCGTCGCCGACCTCGCCGACCGCTACAACGCCGGCTACATCGTCGCGACCTACCAGCAGAACCTGCTCTTCCAGTACGTCCGGAGCCAGGACCTCGAGGCGCTCTACGACGCCCTCCACGAGCAGGGCCTCGCGACGCCGAACATCGGCACCCTCCAGGACATGATCTGCTGCCCGGGGCTCGACTACTGCAGCCTCGCGAACGCCGGCTCCATCCCGGTCGCCGCCGCCATCCGCGAGCGCTTCGACGACCTCGACGAGGTCTACGACCTCGGCCCCATCGACATCAAGATGAGCGGCTGCATCAACGCGTGCGGCCACCATCACGTCGGCCACATCGGGATCCTCGGCATCGACAAGCGCGGCGTCGAGCACTACCAGATCGCGCTCGGCGGCAGCGCCGGGCGGGACGACAGCGACCCCGCCGCGATCGCGCAGGTCCTCGGGGCGGCGGTCCCCCAGGACGGCGTCGTGGACGCCCTCGAGAAGGTCCTCGAGGTGTTCGCCGAGCGGCGCACGGGCCGCGAGACCTTCGTCGACGTGGTGCGCCGCATCGGCGTCGAGCCCTTCAAGGAGCACGTGTATGGCTGAGCAGATGATCCTCGACGGGCGCGTGGTGCCGCGCCGCTGGACCCTCCTCGACGGCGCGCCCGCGGACGGCGTGGTGGCCCCGGGGTCGATCCTCCCGTGTCACGACTGGCAGGCGCTCCGCGCGGCGGGCGCGGATCTCACGGGCGTCGGCCTCTCGCTCGAGGGCGACTGCGACATCAAGGCGCTCCGCGAGGTCCTCGGCGAGGTGCCGGTCATCGCCCTCCACATCCCGAAGTTCACCGACGGGCGCTGCTACACGCACGCGCGCCGGATCCGCCACCACTGGGGCTACGAGGGCGACGTGCTCGTCTACGGGGACGTCCTCCGCGACCAGCTCGTCTACCTCTGGCGCGTCGGGGTGAACGCCTTCCACATGCGGCAGGATCAGGACCTCCACGCCTCCCTCGGCGCCTTCCGGCTGTACTCGGCGTTCTATCAGTACGGGCCGCTCGGCTCGCACGCGCCCCGCGGCGAGCGCGCGGCCTGAGCGTGAGCCGCGCCTGACGGCGTTCTGTACGGGATCGGCCCGGGCGGCTATGCTGCGAGCGGCCTCTCGCTCGCCCCTCGCCCGCTCCCGAGCCCGTGATCCGTCGTCCTCCCCGCGCTCTCCTCGCCGTCGTCACCCTCGCGCTCATCGCGTGCGGGTCGAACACGCCCCGCGTCGAGGGGCCGGGCGCCAGCGACGACGCGCGGAGCCCGAGAGCGGCTGCCACGGCGCCCGCGAAGGCGAAGTCGCCGCCGGCTCCGGCGCCCGGCCTCGCCGTCGTCGCGTCGCCGGCGCCGCTCACCGCGGCGCTCGCGTTCTCGCGCGCCGAGGCGCCCGCTGCCGACCCAGCGGCCGCGCTCCTCGGGCCACCGCCTGCGGCGGCCCTGGCGGGGCGTGGACCGCGATCCCGCCCCGGCGCGGCTGACGGCGCTCCTTCCCGCGCGGCGACGACGCGCCGCCGGACGCCGCCGTCGGCGTCGTCTTCGCCCGCCCGATGGCGACGAGCGCGGTCCCCGCGGTGTCCGTGACCCCAGCGGTCCCCGGCGCGTGGCGCTGGCAGGGCGACAGGACGCTCGTCCTCGCGCCGGAGCGGCGCCTGCCGGGCGCGACGCGCTTCCACGTCGCGATCCCCGACGCCCCGGACGCGACCGGGCGCAGCGACGGGACCGCCGTCGCGTGGGACTTCGCGACCGCGGCGCCGACGCTCGTCGCGCCGCGTGACGCCCGTGACGGCTCAGGCGGCGGCCCGTGGGTCGTCGCGTTCGACCAGGCCGTCGACCCCGCCGCGGTCGCGGCCGCGGGCGCGGTCGTGCTGCCCGGGGTGACCATCCCCGTCCACGCCGCGGGCCCCGACGAGGCTCTCCCCGCCGAGCTCCGCGCCGCCTTCTCCGCCGCTCGCGCCGGCACCGCCGTGATCCTCGCCCCGCGACGCCGCTCCCGCGCGGCGCGCGCGGGCAGCTCGTCCTCGCGGCCGGCCTCGCGTCGCGCGAGGGCCCGCTCACGACCCCCGCCCCGCAGGCGATCGACGTCGAGGCGCCCGCCGCGCTCACGGTGGCCCACGCGCGCTGCGGCACGGGCGCGCGCTGCGAGCCCGGGGACCCGCTCACCGTCTCGCTCTCGCGCCCGCTCGACGGCGAGCGCTTCGATCCGGCCGCGGTCGTCGTCGAGCCGCCCGTCGTCGATCTCGCGGTGCGCGCCGTCGCGAGCTCGCTCATCGTCTCCGGCCGGACCCGCGCCGAGACGCGCTACACGGTGACGCTCCCGGCGAGCCTCGCGGACGTGACCGGCGAGGTGCTGGGCGCCCCGGTGCCGGTCCCCTGGGACGTGGGCGCGGCCCCCCATCGCCTCGTCGCGGCCGGCGGGCCGGTGCTCGTCGCGCCCGTCGGCGGGAGCCGGGGAGAGCGCGGTCCGACCTTCGCGTTCACCTCGCGCGGGCACGCGCTCGTGCACGTGAGCGCGCGGCGCGTGGCGGTCGACGACTGGGACGCCTTCGCGGACGCGGCCGGGGCCCTCGCGCGCGGGGAGCAGGACGCGGCGCTCCCCGGGGAGGTCGCGCTCGACGAGGACCTCGCGGTCGCGGCGCCGGGCGTGTTCACGGAGCTCTCGGTCGACCTCGCGCCGGCGCTGCCGGAGGGGCGCGGGCACCTCGTCGTCGTCGTCGAGCCGCGCGACCCCGACGTGCCCTGGTACGAGCGCGAGCGGCTCGTCCGCTGGGTCGAGGTCACCGCGCTCGGCGTCGACGCGCTCCCGGACCGTGACTCGCTCCTCGCCTGGGTGACGGAGATCAGAGCGGCGCGCCCGTCGCGGGCGCGAAGGTGACGCTCGCCCCCGACGGCGCGACGGCCGAGACGGGGCCTGACGGCGTCGCGCGGCTCCCGCTGCCGGCGGCGAGCGGCGGGCCGCCGGCGCTCGCCCGCCTCGTGGTGCGGCGCGGCGCCGATGACGCGATCCTCCCGGCCGATCCCCCCGGCCTCGAGGGGGCGTCCGGCTGGGTCGCCGACGGCGGCGCCGATCCCTGGCGCTTCCTCGTGCTGACGGGGCTCGCGAGGCCGGAGCGCGGCGCCGAGGTGCCGGTCGTCGGCTGGGTGCGGCTGCGCGGGTGCCGCCGGTCGCGGGCTCCCGGCGCCAGCGCCCGAGGTCGAGCGGGTGTCGTGGGAGATCCGGAACGGCTTCGACCAGCGCCTCGGGCGGGCGCGCCGACGTAGACGCCACGGGCGCCTTCGCCTTCGCCGCGCGCCTCGACCGCGACGCGGGCTACGGCGGCGCGGCGCTCCGCGTCACCGTCGACCCGGACGATGGCGACGGGGCGGCGCCGCGGTGCCGCTCGCGCTCGCGCCGGAGCTGCCGCCGGCCGCGCGCGTCGTCGTGACGGCCCGCGGGGCCGCTGGTGGCCAGGGAGCCTGCGCACATCGGCGTCGTCGCCCTCCGCGCGGACGGCGCGCCGCTCGCGGGCGCCGGCGTGGTCGCCTCGGCGGCGACGCGCGACGGGGAGCCGACCCAGGTCGTGGGCCGCACGGACGCGCTCGGCCGCGCGGGCCTCGAGGTCACGCCAGGGCGCCCGGCGAGATGAGCGTCGCGGTCGAGGTCGCGGGCGCCGACGGGACCAGCGCCCGGGCCGACGTCGCGGTGGCGGTCGAGCCCGCGGCGGCGCGGCTCGAGCTCGCGCTGACGCCGGCTGTGGTGGGCGCCGGCGCGGCGGTCGCGGGCGGGTCGTCGCGCGCGACGCGGCGGGCGGCGCCGTCACGGGGCAGGCGGTCCGCGTCTCGGCGAGCGCGCTCTGGCCCCCGGAGACACCGCTGGCGACGAGGTCGTCGTGGCCGTGACGAGCGGCGCCGAGCCCGCGTCGTTCTCGCTCGGGCGTTCTCGCCGGGGCCTCACCGGATCCGGCGACGACGGCCGACGGCGGCAGGCGGGTCGCGACCGCGACGGCGACCGCGTGGGTGCTGGGCGACGCGCCGGGGCCTCCCGACGCGCCCGCGAGCCTCTTCGCGGCGTCCCCCGAGGCGACGCCCGGCGCGCCGCTCGAGCTCGCCCGCTTCACGCCGACGCCCGGTGGCTCGGCGCTCGTCGTCGTGGCCACGGGCGGCCGCGCGACGGCGCGCGTCGTCCGGCGCGGACGGCGCTCGAGCCGCTGCTCGTCGACGTGCCCGCCGACGCGGGCGAGCGGGTCTCCGTCACGTGGCTCCAGGCCGGCGCGGGGCGGCGGGGGCGCGCGACGCTGACCGTGCCCGTGGCGCGGCCCTCGCGGCGCCTCGCGGTGTCCCTCGAGCGCGATGGCGACGTGGCCGTGGCGTCGGTCACCGGCGAGGACGCCGGCCGTGGCGCGACGATCGCGATCCTCGGCGGTGACGACGCCGCGCTCGCCGAGGCGCGTCGCCGCTTCGACGCCTTCCTCGCCGGCGCGCCCGTCGGCGTCGCGCCCAGGCTCCGACGGCTGACCGAGCTCTTCGCGGCGCGTCCGGGCGGCGCCGCCCCGCGCGCGCCGGATCCGATGCTCACCACCTATGGCGCGCGGCCCGCGTCACCGCTCGCCGCGGTGACCGTGACGCGCACGTCGGGCGCTGGCGAGGCAGCCGCGGTCACGTTGCCGGCCGGGCTCCGCGCGGGGGCCGTCGCGCTCGGGCCGGCGGCCGAGGGCTTCGTCGCGGGCGTCGGCGGCGGCCCGGACGTCGCGGTCACGGCGGTGGCGCCCGTCGTCGCGCGCGCGGGCGACCGGCCGGAGGTCGGGGTGCGGCTCGCTCACGACGGCGACGGCGTCGTGGAGGCGACGGTCCGCGTCGATCTGCGCGACGGGAGCGGCGTGACGGGCACCGCGGGGCTCTCGCTGGGCGTCCCGGAGGGGCGCCCCCTCGCGGTCACAGGCTCCGTCGGGGCCGCGCTCGCGGCGGGTCCCCTCGCGATCACGGCCGACGTCACCTCGCCCGGGCGCGCCTCGCAGCGCGTCGCGGTCACCGTCCCCGCCGATCCGGCGCCGCGCGCGCCGGCGCTCGCCGTCCTCGAGGTGGCGCGCGGCCCGAAGGACGGCCCGATCGCGCTCGCCTGGCCCCGCGGCGCCGAGGGCGTCGTCGTCACGGTCTCGCGCGGCGAGGAGGCCGCGCTCGCCGGCGCCGTGGACGCGCTCTTCGAGGTGCCTGGCGGCGGCACGGCGCTCCTCGGCTGGCGCCTGCTGGCGGTCGCCGGCGGCCCGGGCCAGGACGACCCGCGCTCCGCGCCGCGGCTGAGCGCGATCTCCTGCACCTCCGGGCGCGCCAGGCCGATGACGGCGCCTTCGCCGCGGACGCGCCGGGCGACGCGCCGGCCGACCTCCGCGCGCTCCTCGACGCCGCCGTCGGCGTCGGGCTCGCTGACGACGCCGGGCTCTCCGTGCCGCGCGCGCTCCGGAAGGGGCTCCTCCGCGCGCTGGTCGCCCCGCTCGCGCTGCCAGACGGCCTCGACGCGACCGAGCTCGACGCCGTCCGCCTCTTCGCGCGCGCCCACCTCGGCGACAGCGACCGGCGGCGCGGCCGCGCCCTCGTCACCGCCGCCGGCGGCGACGGCTCGGCCCCGTGGCGACCGGGCTCCTCGCCGCGCTCCTCGGGCGGAGCGGCGACAGCCGCCGCGAGGCGCGCGTCGTGAAGCGCCGCCTCTTCGAGCTCGCCCGCGCGGGCGGCGGCGACGTCCGCGGCGACGCGGCGCTCCTCATCGGCCTCACGGCCACCGACGGGCCGACGCCCTCCGCGCCGCCGTCCTCTCGCGCGTCCTCGGGCGCGCGACGCCGGCGGCCGCTGGGAGCGGCTCGGCGACGGGCGTGGGCCGTCTACGCGGTGACGCGCGAGCTTGAGCACGGCGCGCGCCGCGAGCGCGCGCGGCGGCGTGACGCGCCCGGACCCGAGGTGGGCGTCTGGCGCGGCGCCACCCCGTCAGGGTGTTCCGGGCGCCCGCGGCCGGGCGCTGGCTCCGGGTCGTCGTGCCGGCAGGGGACGGCGTCGCCGCCGACGGGATCGTCGTGCGCGGCGACGACGGCGTCCTCGGCACCGTGCGGGCCGACGGCGTCGGCGCGGCCTCCCCGGGCGAGGCCACGGTCGTCCGCCGCTACGTCGACGCGCTGACCGGGGCGCCGCTGCCGCGGGACCCCGACGGCGCCTGGCTCGCCGCCGCGGGGCAGCGGGTGCGGGTGCTCGTGGACGTCCCGCTCGCGGACGCGCTGGAGGCACCCGGCGGCCTCGTCGTCATCGATCCCGTGCCGGGGGCTCCGCGCCGTCCCGGGCACGCTCGCGGCGCCCTGGCGACCGGTCGACGTCGGCCCGGGCTCGTCGCCGCGCGCCTCGACGCGGCGCCGGGTGGCGTCGCGCGGCTCGCGTACGAGGCGTTCGCCGAGACGCGCGGACGCTATGTTGCACCGCACAGCCAGGCGCTCGTCGATGAGGCGCGCGGCCTCATCAAACGCGGCGGTGAGGCCGTTGTGCAGGTGCGTTAGCGCGCCTCGTCGAGCGGCGCCCGACGGCCGCCTCGAGCGCGGCGAGGGCCTCGGCGGCGGCCTGCTCGGCGGCCGCGCGGCGGGCGGCCAGCGTGACGCCGCGGCGCTGCTCGCGGTAGACGCGGCCGCGGTCGAGCACGCCGGGGCGCGCCTCGGCGGGGCTCGCGGCGCGCCACGCGGCGAGCGCGGCGTCGGCCTCGGCGAGATCGGCCTCGGCGCTCTCCCAGGCCGCGCGCCGGCCCGCACCTCGCCCGCGACCCGGCGGACGGCGAGCTCGGCCTCGGCGCGCCGCGCGCTCGCCTCGGCCTCCTCGGCCGCGACCTCGCCGCCTCCCCAGCGGAAGAGGGGATGGCGACGCCGAGGAGACGCCCCACGCGTCGGGCGCCGGGTCGCTCGACGCGAACCACTCGATCTGCGCGAAGTCGATCCACGGCCACGCGGCGGCGCGCGCCTGGTAGATCCGCGCCTCGCTCGCGGCGAGCCAGGCGGTGCGCCCGGCGACGACCCCGCGCGCGCCGAGGGCCCGCGCCACGAGCGCGTCGGCGTCGGCCACGCCCGCCGGCGCCTCGGCGGGCTCGAGGTCGCGACCTCGCAGCTCGCCGGGAGGCCGAGGAGTCGCCGCAGATCGGCCCGCGCGAGGGCGTCGGCGCGCGCGGCCCGCGTCTCGTCCGAGCGGGCGTCGGCGAGCTCGGCGTCGGCGTCGGCGAGCGCGAGCCGGTTCACGCTCCCGGCGGCGAGGGCCCTCGCGACGTCGTCGCGGTAGGCCGCGGCAGCTCGGCGCCCGCGAGGCGCGCGCGCGGCCTGCCCGCCCCGACGGCGCGCGCGAAGGCGCGGGCCACGTCTTGCCGCGCGGCGGCCTCGCCCTCGCGGGCGTCCCCGCGGCGACCTCGGCGCCGAGGCGATCCTCGTCGGCGGCGGCGCTGAGCGTCCCGGGCCGCTCGAACCAGACGCGCGGGCCGACGCCGAAGCTCGCGTCGCCGTCGATGAGCCCGTCGAGGCGCACGGTCCCGACGCGGAGCTCGGGATCCTTCTCGCGCGGTCGCTCCTCCGCGGCGACGGCGCTCGCCCGCGCCCGCGCCCGGAGCGCCGCCACCTCCGGGCTCCGCGCGACCCCGAGCGCCACGGCGTCGGCGAGTCGGAGCGCGCCGCTCGGGCAGGTCGCCGGCCGCGCCTCGGCCGCGGCGAGCGCGTCGGTGGCCCAGCGCGCCCGCCCCTCGGGGGTCGTCACGAGGGCGCTCGGCGCGTAGCAGCCCGCGACGCCCGCGGCGAGCGCGAGGACGCCCGAACAGCGCGCGCCGCGCCTCATCGCGCGCCGGTCGCCGCGGCGGCGACGACGCCGTCGCTCTCGTCGAGCCAGACGTCGAAGGTCTGCCCCGGGGTCACGCGCGCCGGCGGGACGAGCTCGATCGTCGCCTCGCGACCCCACACGGGGCGGTCGGGGGCGACGCGACAGCGGAGCGGCAGCTCGACGACCGGGCCGACGCTCACCGTGCGCCCCACGAGGTCGGCGTGGTCGCCGACGCGGGCGCGGAGGTGCACGGGGCGGTCCTCGGCGAGCATCACGCCGCGGTCCTCGGGCACGCACACGACGACGCGGCCGAGGTTCTCGGCGATGACGTCGGCGACGGGCATGTCGGCGTCGGCGATCTGGCCCGCGCGGAGGCGCACGGCGACGACCTCGCCGCTCACGGGCGCGCGGAGGACCAGCCCGTCGCGCTGCGTGCGGAGGGCGAGCGCCCGCTGGTCGAGGACGCGCAGCTCGGCCTCGAGCGGGGCCGTGGCGGTCGCGACGGCGGCGTCGGCGTCGACCTCGGGGCGCGCCCCGACCGTGCTCACCTGCCCCTCGACGAGCTTCACGGTCTGCCGCGCCTCGCCGACCTCGCGGCGGAGGCGGGTCGCGCGGATCTCGAGGTCGGCGACGACCTGCCGGTCGACGAGCCCCTGCTCGAGGAGCGGCCGCTGCCGCCCGAGCTCGCGCTCGACGGCCTTCAGCTCGGCGGCGCGCGTCTCGGCGAGGAGCTTCGCGTCGCGGAGGTCGCGCTCGATGGCGTCGCGGTTGAGCGTGAGCGCGAAGGCGTCGGCGCCGAGCTCGCGGCGGGCGGCGTCCGCCGCGGCGGTGAGCTGGGCCTCGACGCGCGCCCGCTCGGCCGCGACGACCCGCAGGTTCGCCTCGAGGGTCGTGGCGTCGAGGAGCGCGAGGGTGTCGCCCGCGGCGACGTGGTCGCCCGCGCGGACGAGCACCTCGGCGACGCGCGCTCGCTCGAGGGGGGCGAGGTGGACGCGCACGGTCTCGGCGTAGCCGACGAGGGGGCTCCCGCCGCCGACGAGGCCGCCGTAGAGGTACACGGCGAAGGCGGCCGCGGCGAGCCAGAGGAGCCACGGCGCGACGCTCTCGCGCAGCGTCCAGCTGCCTCTCGTGGTCAGGCGTCCCATCGCGTCAGATCTCCACCGTCGGGTCCTGGAGCAGGAGGCTCACGTCGTCGGCGCCCTCGATGCGCTCGAGCTCGCGGAGGAACGCGGTGCGCGTGGCGCCGATGGGGAGCCGCACCTGGTAGGCGTGCTGCATGCGCTCGCCCTGCGCGGCCTCGCGCATCGTGACGAGCGCGAAGTGGCGCGTGTGCTCGCGGAGGACGCGCGCGAGGGCGCCCTCGGCGGCGTCGCTCGCGGGGACGGTGATGCGGAGGAGGCCGTCCTTGCGCTCGCGCCCGCCGAAGCCCATCCAGGTGAGCATGACCGCGGCGGCGAGGAAGACGAGGGTGCCGGCGACGGCGGCGCCGTAGGCGCGGAGGCCGGCGGCGATGCCGGCGCCGAGGGCGGCGAAGATGAAGACCATGTCGCGCGGGTCGCGCATGGCGGTGCGGAAGCGGATGATGGCGAGGGAGCCGGCGATGCCGAGGCCGGCGGCGACGCTGTTGTTGATGGCGAGCATGAGCATGCAGGCGACGATGCTGCCGATGGCGACCGTCACGACGAAGGAGCGCGAGTACGACATGCCGCGGAAGGTCCACATGTAGACGGCGGCGATGGCGTGCGAGAGGACGAACGTGAGGACGAGCGAGAGCAGCGCCGCCCGGAAGCTCGGGGGGGCCGAGGCGAGGAAGAACTGGTCGAGCTCACTCACGGCGGTCTGCTCCGGGGCGGGGCCGCGGCCTCGGCCGGCGCGCACCGCCAGCCCGAGATCCACGGTGCTGCGGGGGTCTTAAGCGCGGCTTAAGCCTCGGGTTCGGAAAACGAAAAGGAGCGCTGCCCCGGGCGGTCATCGGACGGCCTCCATCCGCGACTCGGGTGGCACGAAGAAGGCCTGCACGCCGTTTCCGTACTTCGAGTAGGAGAGGCGCCAGAGGTCGAGCGACTCGATGATGGCCTGCATCCAGGTCGGGGCGAGGCTCTCGAACTTGAGCTCGAGGACGACGGCGGAGGCCGCGACGGCGCTCTTCTGGCTGTAGGCGTCGTCGAGCGGGCGCCAGTGGCCGGGGTCGGGGGCGAAGTCGGCGACCTCGCAGATCTGGGCGCGGATGGCGGTGTCGAACGTGACGCGCGCGTAGTTCTCGTGGATCCCCATCCACGCCTCGCGCTGGTAGCGGACGAGCATCCCCGGGCGCGCGCCGAGGGTGTGCTGGATGGCGAGGAAGCGCTCGACCGCGGGGTTGTCGGCGGCGGGGCCGGTGAGCGGGGCGAACGGGTCGTCGACGAGGCGTTGCCAGCCGTCGTGGGGGAGGCGGCCGCGGGTCTTGTCGATGACGTCGTGGACGCGGCGCTTCACCTCGAGGAAGACGTCGCCGCCGGGGTGATCGGGGTAGTGGCGGACGCGGAGCTTCACGCGGTCGAGGAGCTCGACCTCGTTCGCGCGGTAGAGGGCGAGCGACGGGGTGTCGAGGTAGAGGCTCTCGATGGTGTAGCGGTGGTCCGGGGAGAGGGCGGCGTGGCGGTCGAGGACGCAGAAGGCGGCGACCGCGTCGCGGACCCGCGCGGCGGTGTCGCGCGAGACGAGGTACTTGAACTCGCGGCGCTCGATGCGCGCCTCGCTGCCGTTGCGGGCGCCGCTCTCTCGTCGAGCCATGGGTCGACTCACCTCCGCGCTTCCGTTGCCCCGGAGATCGAGTATCGGGAGGGAAGACGGTGGGTTCAAGGGCGCGTCGCGACGCTGTCACGCGATCGACACAATCGGCGCGGGGCCCGGGGGCCGGCCGCGTCATGTGCGGCTGCGAAGGTGTCGCGCGATCATGCGCGCGCAGCGCGGTTCGCTGGCGTTGTGCGCTGCACGATCACCCCGATCGAGCTCACTCCTCGGGCGGCTTCGCGGGTGGCGCTCGGCGCTTGAAGATGCCGGCGAGGATGCTGCCGAGGTCCACCTTCACCTGCACCTGGGCCGGCGGGGGCGTGGCGGCGCCGCGCGCGGCGGGCTCGGGCGCCGGCTCTCGGGGCGCGTCGGCGGTGGCCTCATCGTCGGAGTCGGCGGCCGCTTCGGCCTCGGCGGCGGCCTCCGCGGCGTCGCGCGCGGCGGCGGCCTCGGGATCGAGCTCGACCTCGGGGCCGATCTCGGTCTCCCAGCGCGTCACGACGTTCGGCGCGGGCGGCGCCTCCTGGGGCTTCAGGAGCGTGCTCGCGAGGTTCGAGAAGAGGTTCCCGAGGAGCTCGGGGCCGTTCTTCTTCAGGAACTCGGCGTCGATGTCGATCTTGCCGGTCGCCCCGTGCTGCTCGGCGTAGCTCGCGAAGAAGCCGTTCAGCGTGTTCTTGAGCGTCTCGCCGATGCGGCTCCCGATGTCGTCGCCGGCGGGCCCACCGCTCCCGGGCTTCTCACGCGCGCGCCGCGCGGCGTCGAGGTCGATGACGTTCCCCCCGGCGCTCGCCTCCACGGTCTGCTGCTTCAGCGCCGCGCGCACCTCGGAGAGCGCGGTCTTGGCGTCCTTCCCGGAGAGCGCCCCGATGACCGAGGCGACGAGCTCGTCCGCGCCGCGCGGGACCCCGAGGCGCCCCTTCGGCGCGCCCGCGTCGCCGAGCTTCTCCTTCACGGCGCGCGTGACCGCCGCCTCGAAGGCGTCGACCGTGAGCTCCTCCTCGCCCGAAAAGTGGAGCTCCTTCTCGACCGGCGCCTCGAAGCGCGCCTCCCAGGCGTCGTCGTCGTCGTCGTCGTCCGCGCCCTCGCCGTCGCTCGCGGCGCCGGCGCTGGCCTCGTCGGCCTCGGCGGCCGCCGTCGCCCGCTCGGCGCGGCGCAGCGCGGCCTCGATGGGGTCGAGATCGTCGTCGTCGTCCTCTTCGGGAGGCGGCGCGGGTGCTACGACCCGCGGGGTCTCGTCGTCGCCGTCGCCGCCCTTCTTCTTCGCCATGTCCGGTCTCCTCACTCTGGCCTGGCCGCCCGGGCTCAGGCCTCCGGCTTCTTCCGCGCCGCGAACAGCGCCCTCAGGATCGAGCCGTAGTCGATGCGCACGTCGATCTTCGGCGCCGCGACGGGCTTGTCCGCCGCGCGCGCCGGCTCGGCAGCAGGCTCGCCTTGGGCCTTCGTCTCCTGCATCTCCGCGGCGAACGCGCGCCCGCCGGCCAGGGGGTTCTTCCCCTCCCCGCCGAACTCGCGCCCGAGGTTCTCCACCATCTCGCGGATGAGCCCGGCGCCGTGCTGCACGGCGAACTGCCCGTCGACCCGCTTCTCGCCGGCGACGGTCCGCGCGTGCTCGGCGACGTAGTCCTTCCACGTGTCGGTCACGGTGTCGCTGAACTTCGTCAGCAAGCGCGCGAGCACCTCGCTCCCGCGCGGGACGTCCTTCGGATCGCGGAGCCCGTTGTCGGCCTCGAGCTCCTCGGTCGTCTTCGCGAAGAAGCCGCGGAAGAAGCCGCGCACGAACTCGTCGGCCTCCTTCCCGAAGGACTCGAGCTTCGAGCCGGCCTGCGCGTGGAGCGCGCCCTCCTCGTCCTCGACGAGGTCGAAGCGGTTCTTCAGCCAGTTGTTGCCGGCGGCCGTGATGGCCTGCTCGAGCCCGGCGATGGCCTCGTCCTCCTCGGGCGACGCCACCTCCGCGTTGCGCTCCCAGCCGGGCGGCGCGTTCGGATCGGTCGCCTTCTTCGCCGCGTCGTCGCTGGGTCGGTCCGTCTCGTCGCTCATGCTCCACCTCTCGCGGGGTGACTCTCCCACGGTCGCGCGCCCGCTTTCAAGCCGCGGGCGTCCGCCGGAGGCGGGCTCAGAGGAGGCCCGGGTTCAGGAGGCCGCCGGGATCGTGCTCGGCCTTGAGCGCGCGCCAGCGCGCGAGCCGCGTCGCGCCGAGCTGCGCGAGGAGCTGCGCCTCGCCGCGGGGCTCGACGCCCATGAGGTAGAGCTTCCCGCCCGCGCCGAGCCCGAAGGCGGCGAGCTCCTCGAGGGCCGGCAGGAAGCGCTGGACGGCCGCCGGCTCGAGCTCGGGGCGGACGGCGACCATGAGGGCGAAGGGGGCGTCCGGGAGGGGCGCGAGCGGTGTGTGGCCGGCGGTCGGGAGCACCATGAGGGCCGTGCCGAGCGGCACGTGCGCGGCGAGGCCGGCGGCGAGGACGCGCTCGCGCACGGCCTCGAGGAGGGTGGTGCCCGCGTCGAGATCGGCGGGGTCGAGGGGGAGGACGAGCTCGACCGCGGGCGTCGCGGGGAGCCAGTGTTCATCCGGCGGGCGGCGGCTCCGGGCGAAGTAGTCGAAGGCCTCGACGCGCGGGTCGACGCGGCCTCGGAAGCCGTCGAGCGCGGGGAAGGGCGCGCGGCTCGGGAGCTCGCAGGCGTGCCCGATGGCGCCGTGGACGGTGCCGTCCGCCCAGAACGCGCGGCCGCGGAAGACGTCGAGGCGGCCGTCGAGCGAGGCGCGGACGGCGTCCTCGAGGTAGTCGCGGAAGGAGGCCCAGCGGACGACGCGCGCGGCGACGCCGGTCGGGCGGCGGACGGTCGCGAGCGTCGCCTCCACGAGGACCCCGAGCTGGCCGCGGCCGGCGAGGGACCAGTCGAAGAGTGGGTCGCCGGGGCGGACGGCGTGGCGCTCGCCGTCGACGGTCATGACGGTGAGCGCGTGGACGTGGCGGGTCTGGAGGCCGAGGAGGTGGGAGCGGTCGCCGAAGCCGCCGACGGCGAGGCTCCCGGCGACGCTCACGCGCCAGTTCATCGTGAGGACGGGGAGCCAGCGGCCGGCGGGGTGGAGGCGGGTCTGGAGGTCCTCGAACCAGAGCCCGCCCTCGACGGTGACGCGGGCGGCGTCGGGCTCGTCGCGGACGACGCGGCGGAGCCAGCGGAGGTCGACGACGACGCCGTCGTCGGTGAGGGCCTGGCCGCCGCTCGAGTGGCCGCTGCCGCGGAGGGTGACGGGGACGCCGCGGCGCGAGAGGTCGCGGAGGCAGGTCGCGAGCTGCTCCTGGTCCTTGGGGCGGACGGCGGCGAGGGGGATCTTGCGGAGGTACTTCCCGAAGTCGGCGGCGGGGCTCGTCATGAAGCCGGGATCGCCGCCGCGGATCTCGGCGGGGAAGCTCGCCTGGACGCTCTTCTCGGCCGCCCAGGCGGTGAGGGCGTCGGGGCCGCGGCCTGCGGGTGGGAAGGCGGCGGCGCGGGCGCGGGCGGGGCCGTCGACCCAGGATGACGAGGAGGCCGCGGGGTCGGCGAAGAGGAGCCCGTCGAGGAGGCGCGCGTCGCGGAGCCAGGCGGCGACGCCGTCCGCGACGGGGAGGGCGGCCGCGGCGACGGCCGCGCGGAGATCGTTGAGCTGCGCCCACTCGTCGGGCGTGACGGTCGCGGCGAGGGTGCCCGGCCGCTCGCCGAGGGCGATGAGGAGGGCGTCGGCGCGGTCGTCGGGGGTGTCGGCCGGGGCGCGGCGGGGCGCGGTGGGGCCGAGGTCGCGGAGGCTCGCGCGGGCGGGGCCGGTGAGCTCGTTTGTGCGGGTGCGAAGGTCGCGCCAGAAAGGTGAATCAGGACCGGCGAGTCGCTCATGTTGCAGCGCAAAAAGCGCGACGCGCGCGGCGGTGCTGCTGGCGACGCGGGCGCGCGCGCGGTCGACGTCGTCGGGGCTGGTCGGGGAGGAGCCGAGCCGGGCGAGGAGGAGGTCGAGCTGGGCCGGGAGGCCGTCGAGGGCGTGCAGGGGGGCGAGCCGGGCGACGGCGAGGCCGACGGCGACGACGTTGCCGGCGTCCGAGGCGGCGCGGTGGAAGGGCGCGGCGCCGAGGGTACGGGTGAGGGGGCCGAGCTTCGGGCCGAAGCGGGCCTGGAGCTCGGTCTCGGCGGCGTCGGCGTCGGTCGCGGTGACGCGGTGGGCGAGGTGGCGGCCGCGCGCGGTGGGGACGAGCCAGGCGGGGCCGTGGGGGAGGGCGAGGGCGGTGGCGCCTGGGCGGAGGGGGCCGGCGTGGCGGGCGAGGCCCGCGAGGAGCACGTCGCCGCCGAGGTCGAGGGGGCGCGGGGGGAGGCCGAGGGTCTCGCCGAGGAGGAGGGCCTCGGGGCCGGTGGCGTCGACGAGGAGGGGGGCCTCGAGGCGGGCGCCGTCTTCGAGGACGAGGGCCTCGACGCGGGCCTCGCGGGCGACGACGCGGGCGAGGGGGCGGGTCTCGAGGGTGACGCCGGTGGCGCGGGCGAGGTCGAGGAGGAGCGCGCGGAGGGGCGGGAGCTCGAGGAGCCAGCCGTGGGGGGCGTCGGTGACGGCGTGGAGGGCGCCGCCGACGCGGGCGACGGGGGCGCGGTCGGCGGCCATGAGGGTGGCGGCGAGCGAGGCGCGGGCGAGGTCGCCGTCGTGGGTGAGGGCGTCGGCGACGTCGCCGGCGAGGAAGGGGAGGGGGAGGTCGCCGACCCAGGTACCGAGGGCGGGGAGGGGGCGGAGGGTGGCGACGAAGCGGTGCGGCTCGACGGGGAGGTAGCGGTGGAGGAGCGGCAGGAGGGCCGGTGTGGTGGCGGCGGCGGGCCCCTCGGCGGCGGGGTCGCCGTGGGCGAGGAGGGTGACGCGCGCGCCGGGGGCGCGCTCGCGGGCGACGAGGGCCGCGAGGATCCCGGCGACGCCGTCGCCGACGACCACGACATCGCTCGAGAGGGCGTCGGTGGCGCTCATGGTCGAGGTGTAGCGCAAACGGGCCGAGGGCGCGAGGCGGGCGGGCGAGCAAGGCGGCCGCGGTGGCGCGAGTCGCCGTCGTGGCGGACGCGAGAGTCTCTCAGAGACGCGCTTTCACCACGGAGACACGGAGGGAGGGAGGAGAGCACGGAGGGGAGGGAGGGGCGCTGCGCGCCGTTTCCCTCTCGGGGCGTCGGGTCCCTCTCAGAGAAGCTCACCACGGAGGCACGGAGGCACGGAGGGAGCGGAGGAGCTCATCGCGCCCCGTTCCCTCCGTGCCTCCGTGCCTCCGTGGTTTTCCTTTTCGAAGCAGCGACTTCCCCCATTCCCAGAGGCAAGCCCCGTCGCCATGAGGCACGAAGCCTCACGAAGGAGAGGAGAACTCATCGCTCCCGCTCTCCCTCCGTGCGTTCTCCGTGTCTCCGTGTCTCCGTGGTCTCGTTCCTGGACCACCGGCGTGCCGCAGACGACCAGCCATAAGCCTCGCGCCCCTGCGCCTCCGCGTCCCCGAGTCGGCCGCTGCGCGGCCTTGGTCGGGGCCGCGGAGGCTCCGGTGCGCGAGGCCCGATGGCTAGCTCACCACGGCGGATCCGTGACGAAGTCGTAGACCGCCTCGGCCGCGTCCTCCACGGCGCCGACGACCGCCTCACCGACGAGCTCGGCGATGGCCCCGAGCATCGCCCCGCCGAACTCGCGGCAGAGGTCGATGAAGTCGTCGAACCCGAAGGTCCCCGCGACGATCGCCCGGATGAGCTTCGCCGCCGTCTTCACGAGCGTCTTGCCCATGTCCGCGAAGACCTCGATGACCGGCCCCGCGCTCGGGAACCGATCCGTCAACCATTTCGCAGCGTTGTCGATGAGGTCGCAGATGAGGTCGTCGAGCGACTTGCCCTTGATCTGGTTCCAGAGCGCCACGAGCCAGTCCGGCAGGAGCGACATCGCGCTCGCCGCGAGCTGCTCGATGAGCTCCCAGACCGTCTTCGCGGCCGTCGTGATGTCTTCGAGCGTCAACCCGCCGGAGATGATCTTGTAGGCGAGATAGATGCCCGCGACCGCGATGCCGAACGGCGGCGGGATCGTGATCATGAAGGTCAGGATGCTGACGAGCTCGCCCCCGACCTTCGCGACCGCGCCGATCTTGGCGCCCCACGCCTGGACCTCGTCGATCTTCTGCATCAGCTCGCCCATCGGGCCATCTTGCTTCGACTTCTCCGAGTCCCCCTTGTCGGCCTGGTTCAGGTCCGGACCGCCGGGCACCGCACCCGGCTTCTTCGCGGCGCCGCTCGTCTCCGCCGGCATCGGCGGCCGCGACTCCGCGCCCGCCGTCTTCGTCGTCTGCGCCGGCGCCGCCGTCGGCGCCGCGGCCCCGCCGCCGCCCTCCTCGGGCGAGCCCGGGTTGTCGCCGAACGGGAAGGCGAAGTTGTAGTCGAGACTGAACAAGTTCCCGAGATCGTGGGTGATGTTCGTCAGGTCATAGGTCCAGCTCTGGCCGAGCAGCTGCGCGTAGAGCTGCGGCGTGATGCCGAGCGACCCGCTGCCGACCACGCTGAGCCCGATGCCGACCTTGCCGAAGTACTCGCCGCCCTTGCCCTCGAGCTCGGCGAACGGGTTCACCCCGACGTCCACGTTGAGCCCGATCTCGCCCTGGAGCCGGAGCCCCGCGGACGCGACGCCCGACACGCCGAGGCCGATCGCGAGGTACGGCTTCAACGCCGCCGTGAAGCGGACGCCCGTGTTGAGGTCCGCGCGCGCCTGGAAGTCCGGCACCTTCGTCGCCGCGGTGAGCGGGTGCCATCCCTGGAACCCGATGACCGTCGAGAAGGTGAGCGGGAGCATCGCCAGGTTCAACCCGACGACCACGCCGCCGCTCATGTCGATGGGCACCGGCCCGGCCATGATCGTGGTCTGGAGGAGCGGGAACTCCTTCTCCCACTTGAAGAGGTCGCGGCCCTCGATGAGCTTGACGTTCGTCACCCTCAGCTCGCCGCCGATCACCGGGTCGAGCGTCTGGTCACACGTGACGTTGACCTTGCCGCCGATCATCGGGTTGAGCTGGTAGTCGACCTCGCCGCCGAGGCTCCAGGTGGCGTCCTTGTTGTAGGTGAAGTCGCACTTCCCCTTCATGTACCGCCCCTGGGACGGTTCATCGAAGATGGTGAAGTTCACCCAGCCGGAGCCGTAGAAGACGTCGTCGCCGCCGGTGGCCTCCCAGCCGCCCTCGACGTGGCCGGTCATGTTCATGAGGCGCGGCGCCTCGAAGTCCATGCCGCCCTTGCACCACTTGAGCTCGTTGTTCTCGACGCGCGCGCTGCCCGTCAGCGTCGTGATGCGGATGAGCGCGTTGTCGCCGGTGCCTCCGACCTCGATGGGCCGCAAGAGCGTGGCGCCGCCCTCGACCCACAGGATCTTCTTCTCGACGGCGTCGAACTCACCGCTCGCGTTGACGTTGATCATCGGCCCGCTGGCGTCGTGGATGTCCACGTTGAGCGTGCCGCCGAGCTTCTTCAGCTCGTTGTCGGTGACCGTGCCGTTGCCGCCCGAGCCCTGCTTGAAGACGAGCTTGATCGACCCGACCTGGTACTCGACGTCGCGCCCGAGGTGCACGTCGCCCGAGCCGCTGAACTTCTTCGACTCGGCGTCGTAGGTGCCCTCGGCCGAGCCCTCGAGCAGGCAGCCCACCTCGTCGTGCACCTGGAACGGGACGTTGCCGGTGACCTTCGTGAGCTTGTTCTGCGCGATGGTCGCGCTGGCGCCGGCGCCCTCGTCGAGCCAGAACGAGTAGTTCCCGAGCTGCGCGAGCTTCTTCAGGCGCGTGACCGTGACCGAGCCGGACCCGGAGAACCCGGTCCCGCCGGCCGCGTCGAACGTGCCCTCGAGGTTGCAGGTGAGGTAGAAGTCCTCCTCGTCCTTCAGCTTCAGCGTGATGTTGCCGCCGACCTGCTGCAGCGCGTTGTTCGTGACCGTCGCGTTGACACCGGCGCCCTCGGCGAGCCAGAGCTCCTGCCCGGCGAACGTCGCGAGCTTCTTGTCGTGCAGGACCTCGGCCGAGCCGCTGCCGCTGAAGTTCTTCCCGGGGAAGTCGTAGGTCACGCCCGTCGCGTGGATCGCGATGAAGTCCGCCGGGTCGCGGATCATCGCCTCGACGCTGCCGCCGACCTCCGTGATGTCGCTCGCGGCGAGCGTGATGTGCGCCCCCGTGCCCGGCATCAGGAAGAGCTTGTAGGTGTCCTCCCCGACGTTCATCGAGGCGACCTCGACCTCCGCCTTGAGCTCACCCTCGCCGCCACCCGAGAAACCGCCCGCCGGCGTGTAGTCGCCGTGCAGCGAGATCGTCGCGAACGGCGTCCCCTCCGGCTTGTCGATCTTGACGAACACCTCGCCCGAGATCGACTCGAGCGCCTTGTTCGTGATGGTCACGGTCGCGCTCGTCGGCTGCGACAGGATGGCCGCGTAGCCGTTCGCCGTGTCGACGAGCTTCTTGTCGCGCGTCACCTCGACGTGCGCGCTGCCGGAGATGTCGCCCCCGTTCGCGCTCGTGTAGGTCAAGGACCCCGTCGCGAGCAGGAACTTCCCGTCCTCCGACGGCGCGTCCGCGACGCTCGCGATGACCGTCCCGGAGAGCTCGGTCAGCTCGTTGTTCGTGACGTTCCCGTGGGCGGTCGTCCCGACCTCGACGTAGAAGCTGTAGCCGTCCGGGCCCGCCGCCTCCGACACCGGGATCGCCTTCACGACGTCGGCCTGGCCGTTGCCCGTGAAGTTCTTGTCGGCGTGCTTGTAGCTGCCGGTGAGCGAGACGTTCACGTACGCCTCGGCGTTCTTCTTCAGGACGAGCGGGATGTTGGCCGTGAGCTCGTCGAGCGCGAAGTGCTTCACCGAGCCCGTGATGGCCGCCCCCTCACCGAGGAAGAGCGTCCACCCGCTGACCGTGACGATCTCCTGCTCGCGCACGGTCGTGATCGAGCCGCTCGCGTCGAAGTTCGCCTCGGGGTTGGCCGTGTACTTGCCGGTGAGCGTGGCCTCCGCGAGCTTCGAGCCCTCGTAGTTGATGTCGGCGTTGACGGTGCCCTCGATCCACGAGAGCTCGCCGTTGTCGACCTGGCAGGACACGCCCGTCCCCGCCGTCAGGAACACGTTGAAGCCCGCGACCCCGCCAGCCGGCGTGATCTCGATCTGCCCGACGAGCTCCACCGAGCCGTGGCCCGTGACGTTCGCGTTCGTGCCGTCCGCGACCGTGTAGTCGGCCGTGAAGCTGCCGCGCGCGAACTCGGCGTCACCCTTGTCGACGCGCAGGTCGATGGTGCCGCCGACGTGCGTGAGCGCGCTCGACTCGAGCGTGCAGTTGCCGCCGCTGCCCTCCGCGAGCCACAGCTTGTACTCGCCACCCTCCTTGATGAGGATGTCCTTCTTGACCTCGACCGTGCCCTGCCCGGCGACGCCGGTCGACGGCGTGTAGTTCGACGTCACCGTGACGGCGACGGCGTCCTGGCCGCCCTCGGTCGCCATCAGGATGAACGTGCCCTGGATGGACTCGATGGCGCCGTTCGTCACGACGCCGCTCGCGTTCGTCCCCTCGTCGATGTGGTAGTCGAAGCGGCCCGACCCCTCGAGGAGCGGGACGCGGCGCGTCACGTTCGCCGAGATGGAGCCCGAGAAGTTCGTCTCGCCGACCTTGTACTGGCCGTGGAGGTTGCCGTCCGCGCACTGCTGGCCGTTGTGGTACGCCGCGAGGTCGACGTTGATCTCCGCCGACTCGAACACGTTGTCGGTGACCTGCACGTCGAGGAAGGAGCCCGTCTTGATGGCGATGCCCCAGCTCTCCGGCTGGCCGTGCCCGTTCAGGCCCTCGGCGCCGACGCCGTAGTCGCGCACGAGCTCCACGCGGCCATGCCCCGTGAAGAGCCCGGTCTCGACGTCCCAGTTGGCGGTCACCTCGCCGTGCGCGAGCTCGCTCGTACCCTCGTCGAGGCGCAGCTGGATGTTGCCGCCGATCGACTTGAGCCCGTTGTTCTCGAGCCGGAAGTCCGCCTCACAGCCGGCGACCGCGACGAGCTTGAAGCCGCCGAACTCCGCGAGCTGCTTGTCGACCTTGAGCTGCCCGTGGCCGGTCGCGAGCGTCAGGTTCGACCCGGTCACGTCGTAGTCGACGGTCGCCGACCCCTCGATGAAGGGCTGGTTGTTCTCGTCGACCTTGAAGGCCGCCTCGCCGCCGATGTGCGTCACGGCGCTCGCCGCCACGTCCATCGTCACCGAGGTGCCGCCCTTCAGCGCCCAGAACTGGTACGGCGCGCGCTCACCGAGCTTGTAGTCCTTCAGGAGCTCGGCGCTGCCGCTGCCCGTGAAGCCGCCCTGCGGCGTGTACGTGCCGCCGACGGACACCTTGCCCGAGAAGTCCTCGCCCTTGTCGATCTGGACGTCGAGCTGCCCGTTCAGCTGGACGAGCTCGTTGTCCGTGACCGTGATGCCGCCGTTCGTCGTCGTGAGGATCGTGGCCTTCCACTCCCCCGTGATCGGCATCTCCTTGTCGCGCGTGACGCCGAGCGTGACGCCCGTCGTCGTCACGAAGCCCTGCGTCTCCTCGCGGCGGTAGGTCACCGTCCCCGAGAGCCGCAGGAACTCGCCCTCGCCGTCCTCCACGGTCGCGACCACGTTGCCGACGATCTGCGTCAGCCGGTTCGCGGCGATGGTCGCCTCGGCGCCCGTGCCCTCCTGGATGAAGTAGCGGTAGGTGCTGTCGGCGTTCGACCCGACCTCGAGCGTGCGCGCGAGCGTGATGGAGCCCGAGCCGTCGAAGGTCGTGCTCGGGTGCGTGTAGGTGCCGTTCAGCGCGACGGACAGGAGCGGCCCGGTCTGGTCGTCGAGGCGCACGTTGACCGTGCCCCCGATGGTCTGGAGCGCGTTCGCCTGCACGTCGAAGTTGGCGCCCGTCCCCGGCTCGATGACGAGGTCGAAGCCGCTGTTCGAGATCCCCATCGCGATCTCGTTCGTGACCTCGATCTGCCCGTTCGCCGTGATGCTCGGCGCCTGCCCGAGCTGCGCGTCCACCGTGACGTTGCCGGTGATGCACTGCTGGCCGTTGTACTCGGCGGACGCGTTGATCTGACCGCGCACGTACTCGGGGACGTTGTTCGTGAGCTGGAACTCCACGTTCGTCGACGGGTCGACGAAGAAGCCCCAGCTGTCCGTGCCGCCGACCTCGACGCGCGCGATGAGCTCGACCATCCCGGACGCGCTGATCATCGGGTTCGCGTCCGCGAGCGCGTAGGTGAT
Source organism: Deltaproteobacteria bacterium (assembly GCA_020632715.1). Lineage (GTDB taxonomy): Bacteria > Myxococcota_A > UBA9042 > PHBI01 > PHBI01 > JACKFA01. The sequence goes on along the minus strand of JACKFA010000001.1, from coordinate 636,352 downwards.
GTTGAACACGCCCTTCGCGAAGTCGCCGCCGTCCTTCTTCACGAGCAGCGTGATGTCGCCCGTGAAGCTCGTGACGGTCGTCCCCTCGACGGTCGCCTGACCGGCGCTGTCCTTCGCGATGAGCACCTGGTAGGCGCCCTCGTTGGCGACGACCAGGTCGTTCAGGACGGTGATGCCGCCGCCGCAGTTGAAGCCCGTCCCCGGCGTGTAGCCGCCGGCGATCTCGACGCGCACCGCGGGCTGTCCGCCCTCGTCCATGCGCAGCTTGAACGTGCCGCTCGCGCTCGTGATGGCGTTCGACTCCATCTGCGCGTCGAACGTCGTGCCCTGCTCGATCCAGTAGTGGAAGCGGTCGCCCTCGGACCAGTCGAGGTCCTTGATGACGTTGGCGTTGACGGAGCCGTTGAAGCCCTCGGTGTCGCCGAGCTTGTAGCGGCCGCTCACCTGGCCGTTCGCGACCTCTTCCTCGTTGTGGTAGAGCTTGCCGTTGAGGTTGACGTTCGCCTCGTCGAGGACGTTGTTCGCGATGGCGATGTCGAGCCCCTGGCCCGCCGGGAAGGCGAGGATCCAGGTGGCCATCGGGTCGCCCGACGCGCTCCGCTCCGTGCCGCCGAGCAGCAGGTCCTTCACGAGCTGGATGCTGCCCGTGCCGGAGAAGCGGTTCTGCGTGAGGTCCCACGTGCCGCCGACCTGGCCCTGGCCGTACTCCTCGCCGCCGAGGTTCACGCCGAACTGCATCTCGGCGGTGACCGTCGTGAGCGCGTTGTTCGTGACCGTGCCCGAGATGTGCGACACGTCCTTCTTCGCGATGACGGCGACCGGCGGGTTGCCCTCGGGCGGCGCCTCGCTGCCCTCCTCGGTGCGCGGGTACTGGAGGTCGCGCGCGAGCGCGACGTCGAGCGTGCCGCTGAAGTTGAGCTGCTCGACCTCGATGCGCGCGTCGGTGAGGCTCCCCTTGAAGAGCGCCTCCTCGCCGTCGTGCACCTCGAACGGGATCGAGCCCGTCAGCACCTGGAGGCGGCTCTCCGCCACGTCCACGCCGACGGTCGCGTCCGGCAGGACCACGAACTTCCACTTGCCGTCGTCGGTCTGCTTCTCGATCTGCTTCTTGAGCGTCAAGTCCGCGTGGAAGTTGAAGTTTCCGGTCGAGAACTCGTACGTCCCGCCCTCGACGCGCCCGTTCAGGAAGAGCTCGCCCGCGCGGTGATAATCGGCCTCGAACGAGGTCGTGAGCGTGCCCGGGTTCGAGTTCGACACCGTCGCCGTGACGGTCGCGCCCTGGTGCAGCTCGAGCGCGTCGGCGCGCTCTTCGCCCATCGGGATCGTGATGTTCTCGCGCGTCGTCGCCGAGAGCTCGCCCGAGAAGAACCCGGTCTCCTGCGAGTAGTCGCCGTTCAGGTGGCCGTCGAGGAGGATCTGCGGGATGTCGTTCACCGCGTCGATCGTCGCCTCGAACTCGAAGTCGCCGTGGACCTGCGTCAGCACGTTGTCCGCGACGGTCACGTTGATCGAGCCGCCCTGTTTGAACGTGAGCGCGATGCCGTTCGCCGGCGCGAGCGTCCAGGGCTCGATGAGCGAGCCGTCGCCCGTCACGTTCAGCATGCCCGTGCCGAAGTGGTACGAGCCGTTGACCGTGCCGCCGAACTTCCCGGTGCCGTCGGTCTGGTTGATCTCGTAGGTGAGGTTCCGCACCTCGGCCGTCGTCAGCGCGTTCGCCTCGATCGTCACGACGAACTGCCCGCCCGGGAGCAGCTTCACGGGGCCGTTGACCCGGTCGGGGACGCCGAAGCCGTTCTCCGCCGTGAGCTCGAAGGTGCCGGTCGCGTTGAGCTGCGCGTTGTCGCCGGTGAACGACACGTCGATGGTGCCGTTGCCGACGGCCTCCTCGCCGTGCTTCACGTCGAAGGCGAGGCCCCCGGTGATGCCCTGGAGCGCGTTGTCCGCGACGACGAGCTGCGCCGTCGCCCCCTCGTTGACCTTCGCGTTGTACCCGGCCGGGTCGCCGAACGGGAGGTCGCGCAGGGTCGTCATGTTGATCGTGCCCGACACGGACGTCGTCGGGAGCTGGATCGTGAGCCCGGTGCCCTCCACGCGGAAGGTGTCCTGGCCCTCGTACTCCACGATCGCCGCGGCCTCGCCGGTCATCGTCGTGAGCACGTTGTCGACGAGCGTCACCTGCGCGTTCGCCGACACGAGGCGAATCCCCGTGTCCCCGAGCGGCAGCGACTCCGACGTGAGCCGGATGTCGGCGTTCCCGTTGAGCTTCTGCTCCTGCACGTCGTAGGTGCCGGTGATGTGCCCGGCCCAGTTCGTGGTCGAGTAGTCGACCCCCGCCTGGACCGACACGAACGCCCCGTTCGCGAAGTTGAGGTCGATCTCGCCGTTCTCGAGGTTGAGGGCGCTCTCGCCCTCGCCGATCGTGTACGCCTGGAGCTGCGTCAGGTGCCCGTTGAGCGTCCAGCTCGACGCGGCCCCGCCGCCGCCGCCCTCGCCCGTCTGGTGCGTGTAGCTCGCGCTGATGTCCGCGGCGACCCAGTCGCGCACGTTGACGTGCAGGTTCCCCGACACGGTCCAGCTCTGGCCGTGCGTGTACTCGCCCGAGATGCTGCCGCTCTCGAGCGTGACCCCCTCGATGCCCGGGATCGGCTTCGGCTCGCTCAACTCGAAGGTCACGCGGCCCGTGAGGTGACCGTCGGACATGGCCGACGCCTCGATCGCCACGTTCCCGAGGCCCTCGATGCTGCCCTCGAGCCGCCCCGACGCGCCGAGCGTGCCGTCGGCCTCGAGGTTCACGACGAGGCTCCCGCTCGTGAGCGTGATGCCGCCGCCGAGCGTGATCGGCGCGTTCGCGTCGACCTGCGCCCGGCCGGAGATCCCGTCGCTGCCGACCGTGAGGTCGATCGTGGTCTCGAAGAGCTCGGAGACGTGGAGCTGCGCGCCGGTGATCGTCGCGGAGATGTGCCCCTGGATCTCGCCGCCGACCTCGCGCCGCTCGATGTTGAGCGACACGTCGTTCGCCTCGACGTACGAGCCGATGTTGACCGACGCGGTGATGGTCCCGCGCTCCGGCTTCCAGTCGCTCCCGAACGTCACGCGCGCCGAGTTGAACTGGATCCCGTGGAAGCTCACGGCGGAGAAGTCGACCCGCACCTCGCCCGGCTGGGCGCCGGCCGGCATGCGCGCGCTGACCTTCTGGCCCGCGATGTAGAGCTCGCAGTTCGTCGGGGGCGTGCCGCCCTCGCTCTCCGCGGTCTCGCCCGCGCCGCCCTCGTACTGGACGGTGTCCGTGCGCGCGAAGAGCGCCGCCGCCGAGCCCTGCACGTTCACGCGCTCGCCGCGCGCCGCGCGGGCGCCGAGGAGGTCGGCCTCCGCCTCGAGCGCGCGGTCGACGTTGACGTTCGCGCCCTTGTTCTGCGGCATCGCGACGCGCCCGGCGCGCTGCTGCGCGATGTGCGTCAGCTCGTGGCCGAGCACGTCGAGGCCCGACTGCGAGCTCACGTCGAAGCGACCCGGCGCGAAGTGGATGTCGGTGCCGCGCGCGAACGCGGTCGCGCCGACGCTCGTCGCCTGCGTGGAGCCCGTGTGGATGCGGACGTCCGAGAAGTCCTGCCCGAACGCCTGCTCGAAGCGCGAGCGGACGCCCGCCGGCATCGCCTCGCCGCCGCCGACGGAGCGCGTGCGCTGCTCGATCGTGAGGCCGGAGAGGCCGCCCGGGCCCGGCTTCGCGAGGGCCGGCGCCGAGATCCCCGGCTGCGCGACGCGGCGCAGGGCCGGCGAGGCGTAGCGCGTCTTGCCGGCGCCCTTGTCCTTGTCGTCCTTCTTCTTCTTCTTCTTCTTCGGCGCGGCCCCGCTCGTGGCCTTCGCGGCCGGGTGCTGGTTCGACGCCGGCTGCGGCTGCGACTGGACCTGACCCGTCGGCTCGGGCGCGGGCGTCCCGCCGCCGCCGCCGCCGCCGCCGCCCGCCTGCTGCGGCGTCGCGTTGACCGGCTGCGTACCGCCGCCGCCGCCGCCACCGCCGCCGCCGGCGCTACCCGGGGCCGGCTGACCGGGCGTGGTGGTCTGCGTCGGCTGCCCGTCGACCTGGATCTCCTCTTTGACGAGCTTCCCGTCCTTGTCGTAGTAGCGCGTGATGACGCGCCCCGGCTGGACGATGACCCGCTTCGTCGGCTTGAACGGGCCCGTGTGGGGCTTGCCGTTCACCTCGATGATGTGGAACTCGCTGCGGCGGTTCTCGCGGTGCTGCGCCTCGGTCAGGTTCGAGCCGCTCGGCGGCTTGCCCGGGATCTTCGGCCGCGTCTCGCCGTAGCCCTGCGAGTTCATCTTGACCTTGAGCGGCGCGCCGCCGTCGGTCGGGGCCTTGAGCCAGTCCTCGGTCGCGCGGGCGCGGCGCTCGGAGAGGCGCATGTTGTAGTCGTTCGAGCCGCGCTGGTCGGTGTGCGACTCGATGCGGATCCCGGTGATCTCCGGGTAGGCGGCGACCGTCTCGATGAGCCCGCGGAGCGCGGCGTTGTTCGGCTCCTTGTAGCCGGAGGCGTCGATGGACGCCTTGCCCTGCATGGCGCGGCCCGGCTCGTCGAACGGGAAGTTGATGTTCGGGACGATGATCTGGTCTTCGACGATGTCGTAGACCGGCGGCTCGACGACGACCTCGGTGTGCGGCTCGGGCTGCGGATCCTCCGGGGTCTCCTGCATCTCGCGCGGCCCGCACGCCGCCTGGTCGTACATGCCGAGGCTCGCGAGCGGCGCCTGCACGGCGCCCCCGGCCCCGAAGATCTCGCTGATCTCGTCGGCCTCGTGCTCGGCCGTCGCGATGGAGGGATCCGCGTCGTAGGCGCCGCGGAGCATGTTCTCGCGCTGCGCGACGTGGCTCACCTCGTGCGCGAGGAGCCCGCGGCCCTCGCTCGTCTCCGGGTCGTACACGTCCGGGTTCAGGAAGACGGTGCCGTCGTGCATGAGGCCGTAGAGGCCCTGGAGCTGCGTCTCCTTGTAGGCCTCCGCGTCGACCTTCACGTCGAGGTCGCGCGCGTCGACGCCGAGCTGCGGGCCGAGGACGTCGAGGAGCTCGCGGGTCTTCGCGGCGCGCTCGGCGTCCGGGTCGACGATGCGGTCGTCGTTCGTGGCCTCGGGGGCGGGCTTGAGGTCGAGGTTCAGGCCGAGGGCGTTGGCGAGCCCGAGGAGGGCCTGCGAGGCGCGGTCGAGATCCTCGCGGGCCTCGGGGGCGATCGCGGCGGGCGCGTCGTCGCCGGCCTTGGCGTCGCGCGCGATGTCGCTCGCGAGGGCGGTGTCGTCGAAGACCGCCCGCTCCGTCATACGGAACGCCTGGTCCGCGAACGCCGGGCCCATCGTCTCCCAGAGGCGCCGGAAGAGCATCCCGCGGTCCGCGACCGAGAGCATGCCCGCGGCCTCGAGATCGGCGATGTAGTGCCCGATCTGCTCGGGGTGGTCGGCGAAGTCCGAGGCGAGCTCGTCCATCTGCTCGAGCAGGAAGGAGCGCTGGAGCTCCTGCTGCCGCTCGACCGCGAGGTCGCGGCGGCGCCGCTCATTGAGCTTGTCGACGTACTCTTGATCTTTGTCGAACTGAGCGACCACTGGTCACCTCGCCGAGGCTCGGACGCCCCGGGGGGCGACCGTCGATGTGCGGGCATCAACCGTACTGGGTACGACAGACCCCACCAGTGACTCGAGGCCCCAGATAGCTGGATGCGTCGCATGTCGGCTGATGGTGCGGTCCATGGTCCCCAAGAGCTGTCTCCGTGAGTCGTGACGCGCCGTGGCGCTGCCTGCCGGTCGTCACGAGGCCGGGCTAAACGCAAGGAGCATACCAAGCTCGATGGCGCGTGAAAACCGCCGCGCGGGGTCTCGCAGGACCGCTCTCGGCGCGGTCTTCCGTGGGGATGGCCGCGGTGGCGGCCCGGATGGGAGCGCTAATTGGGGGGTTCTGTCCCCAGTTGTGCTCGGGGCCGTCTGCGAAGCGGTCGCGAAGCTCAGGGCTCCGCGGGAGCGGGGATCGGGAGACACGGAGACACGGAGGGGCACGGAGGGAGCGAGGCCGGGGCGACGCTTGGGGGGCTCAGCGCCCCGTGGGAGCGGGGGCGGGAGACACGGAGACGCGGAGGGGCAGGGAGGGAGCGGACGCTGCTCCCGCCTCGCTCGGCGGCTCACTCGTCGAGGTCGACCTCGGCGTCCTCGCCGTCGTCCTGGCTCGGCCGCGCGCCGTGGGGGCCGCCGCCCTTGCCGTTGCCGTTCGTGCCCGTCCCGCGGAGGAGCGACGGGTTCTTCGCGAGGAGATCCGGCGTTATCCCGCGCTCCTGCCAGTCCGCCGGGAGCTCGATCGCCCCCTCCGGGATCTGGAGCCGCCCCGCCGGGATGGCCGCCGGGTCCCGCGCGACCTTGCCCGCCGCCTGGTACTCGTCGAGGCACGACTCCTCGAGGAGCCGCTGCGTGAGCCCCGTCCCCTGCTCGCACGCGAGGTACGCCGCGCGGATGAGCGCGTTCTTGATCATACCGCCCGTCATGTCGAAGCGCTTCGCGATCTGGCCGAAGTCGACGTCCGGCTCGAGCGGCGTCTCCTGCGGGAGGAGCGTCGACCAGATCTTGAGCCGGCTCGCCTCGTCCGGCTCCTCGAACGTCACGCGATACGCGATGCGGCGGATGAGGGCCTTGTCGAGCGAGCCGTAGAAGTTCGTCGTCAGGATGACGATGCCCGGGAAGCGCTCGATCTCCTGGAGCAGGAGGTTCACCTCCATGTTCGCGTAGCGGTCGGTCGACGACTTCGTCTCCGCGACGCGGGCCGCGAAGAGCGAGTCCGCCTCGTCGAAGAGCAGCATCGCGTGGCTCACCTTCGCCTGCTGGAAGATGGCCCCGATGTTCTTCTCGGTCTCGCCGACGTACTTCGACACGATCTCCGGGATGTTGATGCGGTAGAGCGGCCGGTCGAACTCGCCCGCGATGATCTCGGCGCAGAGCGTCTTGCCGGTACCGGGCGGGCCGTCGAAGAGGCACGTGATGCCCTTGCCCGTCACGAGCTTCCGCCCGAACCCCCAGGTGTTCAGCACCGTCGCCTGGTTCCGCCCCGCCGCGATGATCTCCCGCACCTTCCGGTACGGCTTCTCCGGCAGCACGATGTCCTTCAGCCGGAGCTTCGTGGTCATGCGCACCGTCAGCGCCTCGAGCGCGTACCGGAGCTGCGCCTGACACCCCTCCTGCAGGAGATCCATCGTGAGCCGCGCCTTCTTCGGGCTCTTCGCGATCGCGAGGTTCACCGCGTAGAGGATGGCGTTCTTGATGGTGCCGCCCGTGAAGTCGTACGTGTTCGCGAGGATGTCGAGGTCGATGTCCCCCTCGAGCGGCACCTCCGGCGGCAGGTGCACCTCCCAGATCTGCCGCCGGAGCTCGTAGTCCGGCACCTCGAACGGGAGGTTGTACATGATGCGGCGCTCGACGCCCTCGTCGAGCACCTCGGGGTGGTTGGTCACGAGGACCATGATCCCGTCGAAGTCCTCGATGGCCTTGAACGCCGTGGCCTTGCGCTTGTCCCCCTTGCCGAGCAGCGCCTCGCACTCGTCGACGAGCACGATGGCGTCGCGCATCGTCGCCTCGGTGAGGAGGTCCGAGAGGATCTTCTCGACCCCCTCCTTCTCGGGGATGTCGGCCGCGCTGAGCGTCAGGATGGGGCGCTTCACGTGCGCGGCGAGCGCGTGCGCGAGGAGCGTCTTGCCGGTGCCCGAGGGCCCCGAGAAGAGGAACGTCAGCCCGCGCCCGTAGGGCAGGACCTTGTCGAAGCCCCAATCGCTGATGGTCCGGCGGTAGTCGCGGTGGTTCTCGACGAGCCGCCGGACGCCGTCGAGCTTCTCCGAGTCGAGGATGACGTTGAAGAGCGACACCTCGGGGAACTCGAGGCGCGCGAGCCGCGCGAGCGACTCGCTGAGCTCGGACTCGCGCAGGATGAACCGCAGCGTCGGCGTCGTGAGCTCGAGGCGCCGCGAGAGCAGCCCCTCGCTCGCGCCGACCTCGGTGCGGCCGAGCGAGATGAGGTTGTTCCGGATGAGCGCCGCCGACGGCAGGAACGCCTGCCGCGCCGTCACCCGCTCGGCGGGCTTCACGCAGAAGCGCTCGACCGCGAGCCGGATCGTCACCCCGCGCGCGAACATCTCGCGGCTCGACTGCGCCACGAGCTGCGACATGCGCGGCTCGATGTGGCTCGCGAGCGCGAGCACCACGCACCGCAGATCGAAGGAGTTCAGCCGGAAACGGCGCGTCAGGTCCGCGAGCGGGATGTCGTCGGACGCCGCGCGCAGCTCGAGCTCGAAGCGCTCCCAGGCCGTCTCGGCCTCCTTCCGGGCGTCGCCCTTCAGGGGGCCGGCGAGGAGGCCGGCCACGGCGGCGACCCCGTCGATGAGGAAGGTCAGGTTCTTGTCGTTGACGCTCACGCCGAGAGAGTGGCGCCCCGAGCCTCGGAACACAAGCGCCCGGACGCCCCCGCCGCGGCGCGGGGGGCCGCGCGCGGAGGCGCCTCCTGCCCCGGTGGGACCGCCCCGGGTTACGAGCCGGTCGTCAGCGGGATCGCGCGGATGTGCCGGATGGCGTTCGAGACGCCCGTGAGCTGCCCCGCGTCGGCGACGAGCGCCGCGACGTCGTCGGGGGTGAGCCCGCGGTCGAGCGCGGAGAGCTCGTAGGCGACCCCGAAGTCGGGGAAGTCGATGTGCGAGGAGCGCAGGTTGTTGGCGCCCGAGCGGTAGATCGCGTCGTCCACGGCCTTCTTGGTGCCGCGCTTGTCGACGTGCACGACCGCGAGCATGTGGCGCGCCTCGGGCGGCACCTCGAACTCGATGGAGGCGCGCGGGCGGAAGACGCAGTTCCGGAGCATCCCGAGCTTCGTCAGGAGCTCGGTCGTGCGCGCGACGTAGCGGGCGATGCGCGGCTGCGCCTCGAGCGTCGACGCGCCGATGTGCGGCGTCGAGAAGATGCGCGGCTCACCGCCGTACGGGTTCGCCCACGCCTTGTCGACCGAGGCCATGGGCTCCTCGGGGAAGACGTCGGTGATGGCGTAGGTGACGAGGCCGTCGGCGACCGCGCGGCGGAGGTCGTCCGGCTGGAAGACGAAGCCGCGCGACAGGTTGAGCACGATGCGCGGCCCGGATTTCTTCGGCCTCTTCTCGAACCCGCGGAACACGTCGTAGTTGAAGAGGTTCTCGTTCGACTTCCCGTCGGCGTCGGTCGGCGAGACGTGGATCGTCACGAAGTCCGACGACTCGATGAGCTGCGCGAGCGAGTCGCACGCGCCGTAGCCCATCGCGATGCCGATCTCCCGCGGGATCACGGCGTCGTCGTAGAAGAGCACCTCCATCCCCATCGCGGTCGCGAGCTGCGCGACCTGGCGCCCGATCTGCCCGAGCCCGACGATGCCGAGGCGCTTCCCGAGCACCTCGTAGCGGCTCTTCGTGTCCTTGACCCAGATGTTCTGGTCCATCTCGCGGACCGAGTCGAAGAGGCGGCGCGACAGCGCGATCAGCTCGCCGATCACGAGCTCCGCGACCGATCGCCCGTTCGACACCGGGTCGTTCGTGACGACGACGCCGTGGCGCGCGCACGCCTCCTTGTCGACCGAGTCGTCGCCGATGCAGCAGAGCATGACCCCGGCGAGGGCGGACGAGGCGCGCACCACGCGCTCGGTGATGAGGACGCGGCTCCGCTTGAAGATGAGCTGGTGCTGCCCCTCCTCGAGGATCCGCACGAGCTCGTCCTCGTCGGGGGCGTCGTCGACGCGGTGCGGCTCGATGCCGAGCTTCCGGAGGTGGTCGTCGAGGGTCGGGTCGGGGTTCTCGACGATGAGCGCCTTCTTGAAGCGCCCGGTCCACTGACGCGGGATGATCGGGTCCACGTTTCGCTCCTCTGGAGGGGGAAGCCCCCCCTCTCGCCCCGCTGTGTACCGCCGCCCCGGACGGCGTTCAAGCACGCGTTCTCGCCGGCGTCACGCGCGCCACCGGAAGGCGAGGGTCTTCGCGACGACCCACACGGGCGCCCCGGGCGCGAGGCCGAGCTCGTGCACCGACGCCGGCGTCACCTCCGCCGCGACGGGCTGCCCCACGTCCACCTGCACGAGCACGCGCTCCGCGGCCGCCGACAGGGCGATCACCGTGCCCGGCAGCACGTTCCTCGCGCTGAGCCCCGCGATCGCCGCGCTCCCGAGCGCCACGTGCTCCGGGCGGATGGCCACCACCCCGCGCGCCCCCACCGGGAGCGGCGAGCGCGGCAGCAGGAGCCGCGCGTCGCCGAGCGCCGCGAGCGTGAGCCCGTGCTCCTCGCCGAGGATCTCGACCTCGAGCCGGTTCTCGAGGCCGAGGGTCCCCACGAGCTCGAGCACGCCGTCGACCGCCGCGAGCTCCGCGAGCGACCCCTCGGCCACGCGCCGACCGCCCGCGACGAGGAGCAGGCGGTCCGTGAGATCGAGGGCCTCGGGGATCTCGTGCGTCACGCACACGACCGGGATGTCGAGCTCCGCCTGCACCCGCCGGAGCAGCGTCCCGAGCTCGCGGCGGCGCGCCGGGTCGAGCCCGGTGAACGGCTCGTCGAGGAGCAGCGCCTCCGGGCGCGCCATCACCGTCCGCGCGATCGCCACGCGCTGCGCCTCGCCCCCCGAGAGGCCGCCCGGCATGCGGTCGAGGAGCCCCTCGAGCCCGCACCACCCGATGACGTCGTCCTCGCGGTACCGCCCGCCGTAGCGGATCGTCTCCCGGACGCGCTTGTGCGGCCACAGGTTCGGCTTCTGGAAGACCGTCCCCACGCGTCGCTCCCACGGCGGAACCCACGCGCCCGGCCCCGAGAGCACGCGGTCGCCGAGCGTGACGCGGCCAGCGTCGGGGCGCACGAAGCCGCCGATCGCGAGCAAGAGCGTGCTCTTCCCGGCGCCGCTCGCCCCGAGGACCGCGGTGAACGGCGCGTCGAAGCGCGCGTCGAGCGCGAGCGTGAAGCCGCCGCGCCGCGCGACGAGGCCGGAGGCGGTGAGCGCCCTCACGCCGTCGCCGCCCGCTGCCGCCGCGACAAGAGCTCCCCGCCGAGCACCGTCGCGAGCGCGAGCGCCGTCGACACCGCCGCGAACGCGAGCGCCTCGCCGTCGCCGTCCGGGCGCTGGAGCGCGTTGTGGAGCGCGATGGGGAGCGTCCGCGTGCCGCCCGTGAAGCCGCCGGCGAACGTGATCGTCGCCCCGAACTCGCCGAGGCTCCGCCCGAACGCGAGCACCGCGCCCGCGAGCAGCCCCGGCCGCGCGAGCGGGAGGGCTATCGTCCAGAACACCCGCCGCGGCTGCGCGCCCAGGCTCGCCGCCGCCACGAGGAGCCCCTCGTCGATGGCCTCGAACGCCTGCCGCAAAGGCCGCACCATCAGGGGGAACGACACGACCGCCGCCGCGACGGCCGCGCCCGCCGTCGAGAACGCGAGGCCGAGCCCCCCGAGCGGCCCCGCCGACGAGAAGAGCAGGAGCAGGCCGTAGCCCGTGACGACCGGCGGCAGGACGAGCGGCAGGTGGACGATCGCGTCCACGAGCACCTTCCCGCGGAAGCGGCCGCGCGCGAGGAGCCACGCCGCGCCCACCGCGAACGGGAGGCTCAACAGCACCGCGAGCGCCGCGACGCCGAGCGACGTGAGCACGACCTCCGTCACGGCGGCAGGAACCCGTGGCGCGCGAAGATCGCCTGCCCCTCGGGGCCCCGCAGGAACGCGAGGAAGCCCGCGGCGCGCTCGCGCGCGTCCGTGTCGAGCAGCAGCGCCGTGTACCGCACCGCCTCGTGCAGCTCGGGCGCGAGGCGCGCGACGACCACGACCGTCCCCTCGGCCTCGAGCGCGTCCGTCGCGTAGACGACGCCCGCGTCGGCCTCGCCGAGCGACACGAGGCGGAGCGCCGCGCGCACGTCGGCGGTCGAGACCACCCGCGGCGCGAGCGCCTCCCACGCGCCGAGCTTCTCGAGCGCCGCCTTCGCGTACTTCCCGGCCGGCACGTGGCTCGGCTCCGCGAGGGCGAGGCGCCCGGCGAACGCGTCGGCGAGCGGCTCCCCCGCCGTCCAGGCGAACGGGTGCTCCTTCGGCGCCACCACGACGAGCGCGTTCTTCGCGAGCACCTCGGGCGCCGCGGAGGTCGCGCGCCGCTCCCGGAGCCACTCGGCCCACGCGACGTCCGCCGACAGGAAGAGGTCGGCCGTCGCCCCCTCGGCGATCTGCCGCGCGAGCGTCGAAGACCCGCCGTAGCTCGCGCTGATCTCGAGCCCGTGGCCCTTGTAGTAGGCCTGCCGCGCCTCGTCGACGACGTCCTGCAGGCTCGCCGCGGCGAGGATCGTCACCTCCTTCGGCGCCTCCCGGCAGCTCCAGAGCCCCGGGCCGGCGAGACATGTCAGCATGACGATGAGTAATGTGCGCATGACATCAGCCTGAGTACGGCGCGCGCGGCGCGCGGTCAACCGCCGGGTGGAATCCATTGCACGCGCCGGGGCCCGATGCCACCGTGTCGGCGTGAACCCCGACGCGCTCTTCGGCGCGGCCTGGCCCTGGCTCTGGCCGTCGCTCCTCTTCCTCGCCTGGATCGTGCTCCTCGCGGTCCTCCGGCGCACGGTGCGCCGCCTCGCGCGGCAGCACACCGACCGCTTGAGCCGCCTGCGCGTCGGCGACCGCGTCATCTCCGGGCTCTGGACGGTCATCACCCTCGCGGGCGTCCTCCTCGGGCTCTACTTCTGGGCGCTCGCGGTCGACCTCCCGCCCGACGTGAAGGCCGTGATCCGGCACGACGCGACGCCCTGGGTCACGGCGACGCTCCTCCTCATCGGCTTCGTCGCGGCCGGCTTCTACGCCGTCCGGAAGGGCCTCGACGCCGCCGCGCGCCGCTTCGTCGGCCCCGACAGCGTCCTCGACGAGCGCTTCGCGCAGGCCCTGACGCGCCCGCTCTACCTCACGGTGATCCTCCTCGGGGTCACGCTCTGGGCGGCGCTCGTCCCCATCCCCGCGGCCGTCGCCTACTACATCAAGAAGGGCAGCGAGACGACGATCATCATCCTGATCGTGCTCCTGGCCGACGGCGTCGCCGAGGCCTGGATGGTCGCCCGCACCGACCGCTCGAAGGTGCTGAAGACCTCGGGCGTCGTGCTCCGCACCGCCCTCCGCGCCGCGTTCTACATCGTCGGCGCCCTCATGGCGCTCTCGTCGCTCGGCCTCGACGTGACCCCGATCCTCGCCTCCCTCGGCGTCACCTCCATCGCCATCGGTCTCGCCCTCCAGGGCACCCTCGAGGACTTCCTCGCCGGCCTCCTCCTCGCGGCCGATCAGCCCATCGCGGTCGGCGACTTCGTGGAGCTCGAGGGCGAGCAGGCGGGGGTCGTGCTCTCCATCGGCTGGCGCACGACGCGCATCCTCACGCGCGACGACATGCACGTCATCGTGCCGAACTCGAAGCTCGCGAAGACGACGCTCGTGAACCGGTCGCGCCCGCGCGAGAGCTGCAAGTTCAAGGCGTCCTGCGGCGTGTCGTACTCGTCCGACCTCGATCACGTCGCCCGCGTCGCCCTCGACGTGGCCCAGACCGTCCAGGACGGCGATCCGCGCGGCGTCTCCGGCTTCAAGCCGCGCGTCGTCTTCCACAACTTCGGCGACAGCGCCATCGAGTTCTGGGTGTGGCTCTGCGCGCGCACCTGGGAGGACCACTTCGGACTCCAGGACAACTTCATCCGCACGCTGCACAAGCGCTTCGATCGCGAGCGCATCGTCATCCCCTTCCCGATCCGCACGCTCGACGTGCCGAAGGGGACCGCCCTCCGCATCGAGCACATCGACCACGCCCACGAGGGCGCCCGCCGCGACGGCGGCGCCGCGGGCGACCCGCCGACCCCTCCCGACCCCGAGAGACCGCGTGAAGTTCAGGATCGACCCCGACCTCTACCGTGAGGTCACGAAGGACCGCGAGCGCGAGTGGCAGGGCGCCCTCCTCGACCTCAACTTCGAGTGCGACGGCTCCCCGCCCCACGTGACCGTCCACCGCCGCGCCGACGGCGGCGCGGGCTTCTCCGTCGAGGACGCCGCCGGGGCCTCGGTCCTCCACGAGGTGTCCCACGCGCGCCTCCGCTCGGTCCTGCGCGACTACCGCGACGTCATCGTGCAGATGGCCCGCACGGCCGGCGGCGCGTTCGGGATGCGCGACCTCGACACCCTCGACTACGCGAAGAAGCTCGTCCACGACGAGGCGGGCGAGCTCCTGAAGAAGGAGCTCCGCGCGCACCTCGCGATGGATCTCGGCATGGCGCGGCGCCTCTTCACCCTCGTCTTCCTCCTCGGGACCGACCTCCCCGAGCACCTCATCAAGAACCACCGCCGCCACGGGGGGGCCTGAGATGGCCGCGATCACGGCGCCGACGCCGGCCGGGGTCGACCCCGGCGAGCTCTCCTGGTGCGAGGTCGACGCGGACGCCCTCGGGCACAACGTCCGCGAGCTCCGGCGCCGCGTCGGCGACGGCGTCCTGCTCGCGCCGGTCGTGAAGTCCGACGCCTACGGCCACGGGCTCGCCCTCGCCGCGCGCGCCTTCGTCGACGCAGGCGCCGACTGGCTCGTCACGAACTCGCTCCCCGAGGCCGAGGCCCTGCGCGCGGCGGGCGTGGCCGCCCCGCTCTACGTGTGCGGCAACGTGCCGGCCGCCCACGCGGCGCGCGCCGTCGCGGCGGACGTGCGCCTCGTGGTCTACGACCGCGACGTGCTCGCGGCGCTCGCGGCGGCCGGGCGCGCGGCGGGGCGGCCCGTGCCGGTGCACGTGAAGGTCGAGACGGGCAACCACCGGCAGGGGCTCCCGCTCGCGGAGGCGCTCGCGCTCGGCTGCGAGGCGCAGGCGCTCGACGGGGTCGTCCTCGAGGGGCTCTCGACCCACTACGCCGACATCGAGGACACGACGGACCACCGCTTCGCGATGGGGCAGCTCGGGCGCTTCGACGAGGCGTCGGAGGCGTTCCGCGCGGCTGGCATCGCGCCGCGGATCCGCCACACCGCGAACTCCGCCGCGGCCATCCTCTGGGGGAAGACCCACGAGGAGCTCGTGCGCGTCGGGATCGCGAGCTACGGGCTCTGGCCGTCGGGGGAGACCTACGCGGTCGCGGTCGCGCTCGCGAACCGGAACGATCCGGAGGGACGCGGCGGCTTCCTCCCGGAGCTGCGCCCGGCGCTGTCGTGGCGCGCGCGCGTCGTGCAGGTCAAGGACGTGCCCGTCGGCGGCTTCGTCGGCTACGGGCGCACGTTCCGCGCGACGTACCCGATGCGCATCGCGATCCTCCCGGTCGGCTACTACGAGGGCTACGACCGGCGCCTGTCGAACGTCGCGCACGTGCTGCTGCACGGCGTGCGCGCGCCGATCCGGGGGCGGATCTGCATGAACATGGCGATGGTCGACGTGACCCACGTGCCCGGCGTCGTCGCCGGCGACGTGGCGACGCTCCTCGGCCAGGACGGGGAGGAGCGCGTCTCCGCCGAGGACCTCGCCGGCTGGATGGGGTCGATCAACTACGAGGTGGTCTCGCGCATCCACCCGTCCATTCCGAGGGTGCGCGTAGCGGCCCGCGCGTCCGCGTCGCGGCCCAGGTGAGCGCGAGGTAGGGCGGGGCGAAGGCGAGGGCGTAGGCGACGAGCGCGCCGTCGCCCGCGCCGTGGGCGGCGAGCAGCACGAAGAAGAAGGCGGCCGCGGGCACCCGGACGAGGAGCTCCCACGGCGGGATGGTCCGACCTGCGCGGCGGCGGACGGCGACCGCGGCGAGCGCCAGCGCGAGGGCCCACGCGACGGCGACCACGGGCCACGGGGCGACGTCGCCGTTCACCCACCGGAGGGCGCCCCACCAGGTCGCGAGCAGGAGCAGGTGCGTCCCCAGCGGGGCGAGGACGAGCACCGCGGCGGCCTTCTGAGCGGGCGAGCGCAGGCGCGGCCAGGAGAGGAGGGCCATCGCGAGGCCCGCGAAGTAGGCCCAGCCGAGGATCCCGATGGGCGGCACCGCGAAGAGGCCGGGCTCGGTCCACCACCAGAGTCCCGAGCGGACGGCGATGGGCTCGATGAGCGAGGCGTCGGCGAGGACGACGAGGGCGCCGACGACCGCGGCGCGGCGGGCGAGGGCGGCCGCGGCGGGGGCGGGCTCCGCCTCGCCGGGCAGCGACTTCGCGTTCGCGCGCGCGAGGCGGCGCGCGAGGTCCCAGGCGGAGTGGATGACGATGGGCCAGATCGTGACGATGAGGAGCGGCACCTGGTCGACCACGAGGTGCCAGCCCGGCGCGTAGTGGTAGAAGCCGTAGAGGTGGATGCAGGTGTCCTCACCGATCCAGCTCGCGGCCATCAGCAGCGCCATGCGCCCGAGGAAGCCCCGCGGATCGGGGTCGTTCCGCAGGCGGACGCCGAGGTAGAGCGCGATGATCGCGACGCAGCCGAGCTCGATGGCGGGGCTCATCGGCGGGGGCTCCTGGTCGGGGCATCTCGGTGGGGGAGGCGCATGGGGAGCCGGTTAGAGCACATCGACCGGCGCATTTCGACCGCCTCCACGCCGTCCGCTGTCGATCGCGGCGTCCCTGACGCGCTTTGTCAGGTCGGCTTGCAATGTAAGGCGACTTGTCATTCGTAGTCGCGACATGTAAGCAAGCCTTGCAAGTGATGTCGGGCTCGGGACCGTTAAGTCGGCCTGAATGGCCGTTCCCACGCCATGGGCGGCGTCGGCACGGGGCTTGCGACGGTCGCCAGGCATGAACGCCGCCGTCCGCCCCGAGAGCCCCACCCGCCGCGACCGCCTCGCGCGCGTCGGCGTCCGCGTGGTCGCGGTGCTGCTCTCGACGATCGTGGGGCTCGGCCTCGCCGAGCTCCTCGTCGGCGCCGTCCGCGGCTGGGCCTTCCCCTACCTCAACATCTTCGTCGCCGACCCCGACTACGGCGTCCGCCTCGAGCCGAACGCGGCGACGGCCGTCCGGAGCCGCGAGGGCCGCGTCACCGACATCCGCACGAACGCGCGGGGCTTCCGCGGCGACGACTGGTCGCCGGCGCTCACGGGCGCCCCCGTCCCCGGGCGGGTGCTCCTCCTCGGGGACTCGCAGGTCTTCGCCTACGGCGTCGAGGAGGAGGACGGCGTAGCCGCGCGCCTCGAGGCCGCGCTCGGCGCGGGCGCCGAGGTGCTCGACGCGGCGACCCCGACCTGGGGCCCGCCCGAGTACGCCCGCGTCGCGGCCGAGCTCGCGCCGGTCTACCGCCCCGAGGTCGTCGTCTTCGTCGCGAACGTCGCGAACGACTGGCTCGAGGCCCACATCCCGAACGTCCGCCGCACGACCGCGCGCGACGGCTGGGCGAGCTACCGCCGCCCGGACGTGCCGGTCGAGCCCGACTCCGCCGTCCACCGCTGGCTCTTCGGGCGCTCGCACCTCGTCTACGCCGTGCGCGCGCTCCTCTCCGGCGTCTCCGGCGACCCGCCCGCGGGCGCCGTCAGCGCGCGCCGGCTGCTGTCGAACCTCACCAACATGACGAAGCGCGACGGCGCGTACCGGACGCGCCTCACGCGCCACGTCGCGGCGGTCCGCGACGCCTGCGCGTCGCTCGGCTGCCGGGTCGTCGTCGCCGTCCTGCCCCTCGACCTCCAGGTCGACGCCGGCGAGTGGGCGAAGTACCGCGACACCCCCGAGGACCTCGGCGCGCTCGACGTCCTCGCGCGGGACCTCCTCGCCGACGCCGCGGACCTCGGCGTCCCCGGCGTCGACCTGCGCCCCGTGCTCGTCCGCGCCTCGCCGGGCGCCTTCCTCCCCGACGACTACCACCTCGCCCCGAGGGGCCACGCCGCGGTCGCGGCGGCCCTCGCGACCCTCGTCGCCGCGCCCGCGGCAGGAGCCCCCGCGCCGTGATCACGACCACCTCCGACGCCCCGCTCCTCCTCCGGCTCGCGGCCCCGCTCGCGTGGCGCAGCGACCGCGCCATCGCGCAGAAGCTCATGGGGTTCGCCGCGACCGAGCAGGGGAGCGCCCTCGACATGCTGCGCGCCGCCGAGCGCGAGGCGGACCCGCGCCTCCGCCGCCTCTTCTTCAAGCACGGGCGCGACGAGGCCCGCCACGCCATGCGCTTCCGCGAGGCCGCGCGCCGCGTCGACCCGCGGGCCGTCGCGCGCGCCTCCGAGGCCGCCCGCGCCGAGCGGCAGGACCTCCACGAGCGCCTCGGGCTCATGCGCTTCGTCGCGTTCGTGTGGCTCAGCGAGCGGCGCGCCGCCAAGCAGTTCGAGGTGCTCGCGGCCCACTTCGCGCGCCCCGCCGCGGCCGGGAGCCGCGCCGAGCTCGCGCGCCTCTTCGCCGACATCGTCAAGGACGAGCGGTTCCACGTGAGCTACTCGCGCGCGATCCTCGACGCGTGGTGCGCCGACGGGCGCGAGCGGGAGGTGCGCCGCGCGCTCCGGGCCGTCCGCGTCCACGGCGCCTGGAGCGCCTGGCGCCGCGCCGGTCGCCCCTTCGGGACCGTCCTCTCGGGGCTCGTCCTCGGCGTGGTCTTCGTCGCCGCGATGCCGCTCTTCGCGCTCGTCGCGCGCCTCACCCGGCGCCCCGCCGCTGGCTGGGAGCCCGTGCGCACCGAGCTCGCCTCGCTCGACGACCTCCGGAGGCAGTTCTGATGAGGATCCTCGGCATCTCCGCCCTCTTCCACGACAGCGCCGCCGCCCTCGTCGACGGCGGGCGCGTCGTCGCGGCCGTCCAGGAGGAGCGCCTCTCGCGGAAGAAGAACGACGCGCGCCTCCCGCTCGAGGCCGCGCGAGAGTGCCTCGCGCAGGGCGGGCTCGAGCTCGCGGACGTCGACTGGGTCGTCTTCTACGAGAAGCCCATCGCGAAGTTCGATCGCATCCTCCAGACGTCGCTCGGCGCGTGGCCGCGCGGGATCCTCCGCTTCACGCGCGCGATGCGCACCTGGCTCGGCGACCGCTTGTGGCTCGAGGGGCGCCTCGCCCGCGAGCTCGGGACGAGCGCCGACCGGATCCTCTTCTCCGATCACCACCTCTCCCACGCCGCGAGCGCGTTCTTCCCGTCCCCGTTGGAGCGCGCCGCCGTGCTCACGGTCGACGGCGTCGGCGAGTGGACGACGAGCGCCATCCACCACGCGACCACCGGCGACGACGGCCGCGCGCGCCTCGCGACCGTCGCGCGCCAGCGCTTCCCCGGCTCGATGGGCCTCCTCTACTCCGCCATCACGGCCTACCTCGGCTTCGAGGTGAACGTCGGCGAGTACATGGTGATGGGGCTCGCCGCCTACGGGGAGCCGCGCTTCCTCCCCGAGCTCAGCCGCGTCGCGCGGCTCGGGCCGGCCGGCGAGCTCGCCCTCGACATGCGCTACTTCGCGTTCCACCGGAGCGACGCGCAGAGCTTCTCGCCGCGGCTCGAGGCGCTCCTCGGGCCGGCGCGCGACCCGGCCACGCCCATCGACCTCGACACCGCCGAGGGGCGGCGCCTCGCCGACGTCGCCGCGAGCGTGCAGCGCCTCTGCGAGGACTACCTCGTCGCCGCCGCGCGTGAGGCGCGCCGGGTGACGGGCGAGGCCGATCTCTGCCTCGCCGGGGGCGTCGCGCTCAACTGCGTCGCCAACGCGCGGGTCGCCCGCGAGGCCGGCTTCGACCGGGTCGTCGTGCACCCGGCTGCGGGCGACGCCGGCGGGGCCCTCGGGGCCGCGCTCCTGGTCGCCAACGCCCTCGGCGAGCCGCGTGATCGCGCGACGCTCTCGCCGCAGCTCGGCCGCGCGTGGGCGGACGAGGAGGTGCGGGGCTTCCTGCGCGACGTGCGCGTGCGCCACACGGCCTTCGACGACGACGACGCGCTCGTCACCGAGGTCGCCCGGCGGCTCGCCCGCGGCGAGGTCGGCGGGTGGTTCCAGGGGGGCTCGGAGTGGGGCCCGCGCGCGCTCGGGGGGCGGTCGATCCTCGCCGACGCGCGCGACCCCGGCATGGCCGACCGCGTCAACGCCCGAGTGAAGTACCGGGAGCCGTTCCGGCCGTTCGCGCCGGCCGCGCTCGCGGACGACGCCCACCGCTTCTTCGCGCTCGACGGGGGCCGCTACGAGGGCCTCACGCCGCACATGCTCGCGGTGGTCCCCCTCACGGACGCAGGCCGCGCCGAGCTCCCCGCCGTGTGCCACGCCGACGGGACGGCGCGCGTCCAGACCGTGGACTCGCGGCACCACCCGCGCTTCCGGGCGCTGCTCGAGGCGTTCCGCGCGGAGACCGGCGTGGGCGTGCTCCTGAACACCTCGCTCAACTTGAAGGGCGAGCCCATCTGCGGCTCGCCGGTCGACGCGCTCGCGACGTTCGACCGCTCGGACCTCGACTTCCTCGTCGTCGAGCGCTGCCTCGTCGACAAGCGCGCCGCGTGACGCGCCGCCCTCACCGGAGAACGCCATGAACCCGCCCGACGCCACCTCCCTCGCCCCGCCACGCCGCCGCAGTCGCCGCCTCCTCGCGAGCCGCGGCCGCGCGATCGCGCAGCTCGCCCGACACCTCCGCGGCACCGGCCGCTGGTGGCTCCTCCCGATGGTCGGCGTGCTGCTCGTCGCGGCGCTCCTCGTCGGGATCGTCGCGGTCGTCGAGGTCGCGGCCCCCTTCGTCTACAGCCTCTTCTGAGATCCCACTCCCCAACCCACCGAACGTCCAAGGAAACCCACCATGCGCCTCCTCCTCGCCCTCGCGGCGCTCTGCCTGACGGCCGGCCTCGCGCCCGCCTGCCTCGACGCCAACTCCGGCAGCAACGCCGGTGCCGACGTCCACGAGAGCACGGGCCCCCTCGAGTCCGACACGACCACCGCGACCACCGCCGACCCCGACACGGTCACCGCCACCGCGACCGCCGCCGACCCCGACACCGCCACCGCGACCGCCGCCGACCCCGACACCGCCGTCGTCGCCGACACCGAGGCGCCCGCGGACACCGCGGAGCCCGTCGACACGACCGACCCGCGGAGCCCCGAGTGCCACGATCGCGGCGGCGACTGCTGGAGCGACTACGAGTGCTGCGGCGGCTTCTGCCAGCAGGACCCGGCGTCCCCCTACGTCCAGGGCGCCTGCGCCGACTACCTCTGGAACGGCGCGACCTGCGCCTGGGACGGCTGGTGCGTCAGCGGCAACTGCGACGACGGCGTCTGCGCGTCCGGCGACTGCAAGGCCGAGGGCGCGGCCTGCGACTTCTCGAACCCGTGTTGTAGCGGCCCCTGCTCGAACGAGGTCGACTTCAGCTACGCCCCGGGCGTCTGCCTGCCGCCGCTCCCGGCGGACGCGGTCTGCTACGACGACCGCTGGTGCGCGAGCGGCCACTGCGTCGAGTACGAGTGCACGGCCCCCTGAGGTGTCACCCGGGTCCGGGCGGGGCCGTTGCCCCGACCCGGGCCCGGCCGTAGAATGCCGCGGTGAGCGAGGACCCCGAACACGCCGGCGCCGCCGCGCCCGTCATCAGCCCCGACGCCGTGCCGAGCGGCGACCGCACGATGCGCTACATGACGCGCTTCTCGTGCATCGGCCCGGCCTGCGAGGAGGACTGCTGCCACGGCTGGCGCATCGACGTCGACGCGGACCACTTCAAGAGCCTCCAGAGGGCGGCCGCGTTCTCGCCGGGGGAGGTCGGGAAGACGCTCCAGAGCGCGTTCCAGATCCTGCCGCCGAAGAGGAAGAAGGACCGCCCGCGCTTCATCATCAAGCAGGACAAGGACGGCCGCTGCCCGATGCTCGACGGGCAGGGCTGGTGCATGGTCCACGGCAACTTCGGCTTCGACATGCTGCCGCACGTCTGCGCGGTCTACCCGCGGAAGCTCCGCACGGTCGGGGCCGGGCTCGAGCTCACCGCGACGGCGAGCTGCCCGGAGATGGCGCGGAAGATCCTCCTCGACGCGGACGCGGTCGAGATCGTGCCGCTCGACCGCGACAGCATCCACCGCAAGGTGCTGCAGGAGGGGATGGACCCGCGCGACACGCGGCCCTTCTTCCGCGCGCTGGTGGCCGTGCGGGACGCCTTCATGGCGATCATGCAGGACGGCGCGATCTCGATGGAGGAGCGCTGGTTCCTGGTCGCGTGGTTCGCCAAGCGCACGCAGGACATCCTCAGGAAGGGGCACGCCAAGGCCGACCTCGCCCCGGTCGAGCGCGAGCTCGCCCTCATCGCGCGCCCCGACGTGCGCGCCGCCATCCTCGCCCGCTACGAGCGCCTCGAGACGCCCGCGACCCTCGGCCTCCTCGTCGCCCGGGCGCTCGTGCGCCCGCACGCGAAGGCCCACATCCGCCCGCGCTGGAGCGTGCTCGCGAACACGGTCACCGGGAGCTACGTGCGCCTCCGGGAGCTCCTCCCCGAGAGCGACGACGAGGCCGAGCACGATCGGCGCGCCCTCGAGGCCCTCGGCTCCGCCGGCCAGAAGCTCGCCACGGCCGAGGTGTGGACCGAGTACCTGCGCCGCCGCGACCGCGTGCTCGGCGAGCCGGTCGCCGCCGCCCGCGCCGAGCAGTACTTCCGCAACTACACGATCCACACCTTCTTCCATCGGCTCGCGACCGAGGAGAACGACGTCATGTCGTACGTGCTGCGCACCCTCGCGCAGCAGGCGGCGATGAAGTTCCTCTTCTACTCGCACCCGCGCGTGCACGCAGCACTCGACGCCCTCCGCGCGGCGCCCGCCGACGAGATCGCCGCCGCCGAGGCCCACCTGGTCGCCGAGCTCGACGCGACCGCCGCCGACGTCTTCTACCAGGTCGCCCGCCACAGCGAGCACGGCGTCCTCCTCGGCTGGCTCGTGAAGATGCTCGCGCAGCAGGGCTGGTTCAGCCTCGCGGGCGCGGTCTACCTCATCCGTTTCTGATCCCCCGCGCCCCCCGCGCCGGGGCCCGGCGAGCAGGGGCGGACAGGCCCCATGGCGGCCAACGACGCCGCTTGGCGGGGTGACGCGGCGCGTTAATGTCGTGTTGACCTCGCGCACCCTGCGTGATAGCACCCCCGCGCGTCCGACGGTGGGCGCCAGGTGAGGATCGTGCCGAAGCTTCCCCACAGAAAGGTCCGAGACGGGCTCGATGTCGCCTCGGTCGGCATCGAGATGGCGCTCAGCGTCATCGTCGGGTACTTCGTGGGCCGCTGGTTCGACCAGACCTTCGACATGGCGCCCTGGGGCAGCGTGATCTGGCTCTTCGGCGGGTTCGGGGCGGCCGTGAAGGCCCTCCTCCGGGCCACGCGCACGGCGCGCAGGATCACGACGAAGCCCTCCGCCGCGAGCGAGGACGTGCAGGCCGCTCTCGTGGCCTCCTCCTGGGCGGCGAGCCACCGCGAGCCGCGGCGCCCGCGGCCGCAGGTCGAGGAGAGGTACGCGCGATGAGCCTCTCCCCCGAGCAGAAGAGCGAGGCGCGCACCTTCATGCGCCAGCTCGAGGTCGCCAACGTCGTCATCGCGGCGCTCGGCACCGCCATCGCGCACCTCGCCACCGGCTCCGGGCCGATGGCGCTCGGCGTGCTCGTCGGCGGCGCCCTCTGCGTCCTGAACCTGCGGGCCATGGTGTGGCTCGGCGGGAAGGTCCTCTACGCTCCCAAGCGCACGCGCAAGTTCTACGCGGCGCTCTTCGCCGGGAAGCTCGCCATCCTCGGGCTCCTCGTCTGGGCGTCGCTCGCGTTCCTGCCGGTGCAGCCGTTCGGCTTCATGCTCGGCTTCTCGACGCTCCTGCCCGCGCTCCTCATCACGAACGTCAGGAAGAGCCTCGAGCCGGCGGCGCCGGCCTCGGGGCCCACGCCCCGACAGCCCCACTCGGGAGGTCCCCAGTGACCACGCGGACG
This sequence comes from Deltaproteobacteria bacterium, assembly GCA_020632715.1. GTDB lineage: Bacteria > Myxococcota_A > UBA9042 > PHBI01 > PHBI01 > JACKFA01. The sequence continues at coordinate 612,559 of JACKFA010000001.1, read as the reverse complement.
CTTCATCGCGCCCACCGGACGCTCATCGCCTCCATCCTCGCGGCCACCTTCGCGCTCGCGCCCGTCGCGGCGTTCGCCGCCGAGGACGGCCACGAGGCCCCCCAGGCCGAGATCGGCCCTGGTGACCACGAGGCCGAGCACGGCCACGACCCGCTCGTCGGCCACAGCCCGAAGGTGCGCCCCGCCGCCGAGGACCACCACTGGTGGCTCGGGCAGGAGCTCATCCCGGCGTCGGCGCGCCAGTCGGTGGCCGATCTGCTCGGCAAGCAGTGGCTCTTCGGCGACCCGCCGCAGAAGGTGGACGTCGGCCACATCTTCCTCGCGCTCATCGTCTTCTTCATGGGCCTCGGGCTCGCGCTCTCCGCGCGGCGCCAGGTCCAGGGCGACGTGCTCCCGCCGGCGAAGTGGTCGCCGGCCGCCTTCTTCGACATCGTCGTGGAGGCCCTCATGGGCGTCATGATGACGATGATGTCGCGCAAGAAGGCGCTGAAGCACCTGCCGCTCATGACGGCGGTCGCGGTCTTCATCCTCTTCTCGAACTGCCTCGCGCTGATCCCGGGCCTCTACCCGCCGACGCAGAACCTCAACACGAACCTCGCGCTCGGGCTCATCGCGTTCCTCTACTACAACTACCAGGGCATCAAGACGCACGGCATCGCGAAGTACCTCGCGCACTTCGCCGGTCCCATCCTCGCGATCGCGCCCCTCATGTTCGTCATCGAGCTCGTGAGCCACTTCGTGCGCCCGCTCTCGCTGTCGATCCGTCTCCTCGGCAACATGTTCGGCGACCACCAGGTGCTCTTCGTCTTCCTGGGCTTCTCGGTGCCGCTCCTGCCGCTCCCCATCATGTTCCTCGGGCTCCTCGTGTGCATCGTCCAGACCCTGGTCTTCACGATGCTCTTCATCGTCTACGTCGCGCTCGCGACCGAGGAGCACGAGCACGAGCACGACCACGGGCATGGGCACGGCCACGAGCAGGGGGCCGCTCCCGCGCACGCCCACTGAGGAGGCGGCTCCGTCTCCAGTTCCTGCGTCCGTTCGCGGCCCGAGCCGCCCTCTCAAGAGCCTGGTTTCGTTAAGTTTTCGCTAGTCAGCTTCTCGTTCGGAGGATCCCCATGAAGAAGGTTCTGCTTACCTCGTTCCTGACCATCATCGCGGTCGCCGTCCTGGCCCCGGCCGCCTTCGCCGCCAACGGCGAGAGCCCGGCCGAGACCCTCATGGGCTTCGCCGCCGCGCTCGGCCTCGGCATCGCCGCGGCCGGTGGCGCCATCGGCCAGGGCCGCACGGCCTCGGCGGCGCTCGAGGGCATCGCCCGCAACCCGGGCGCCTCGGACAAGATCTTCACCCCGATGATCCTCGGCCTCGCCCTCATCGAGTCCCTGGTCATCTACGCGCTCCTCATCGCCTTCATCTACAACAAGGGCTGAGGCGCGCGGCGCTCCGGTCACTGCGTGGGGCCGGGACCGCGCCGGTGACGTTCGCGTGAACGAGGCGGCCTCCCGCGTGGGAGGTCGCCTCGTCCCGTTTCAGGGCCCCGCCTTGCCGCGGTAAGGGCCGCCTCGGCTCAGGCGTCGGCGTCGTCCGCGTCGGGGGCGACGAGGAAGAGCTCGCCCGCGTAGCGCGGGTCGAGGTCCTCGGGCCGCACGCGGCCGAGCGCCATGACGAGCGCGTCGAGGGCGCCCTCGACCAGGCGGGCCACCGCCGGCGGCGCGGCCTCGAGGACCTTCGCCTGCGCCCCGCGGAGGAGCGGCGAGAGCTCGCCGGTCTTCTCGAACGCGGCGCGAGCGAAGCCCTGGAGCGCCGACCGGTCGAGCGGCGTGAACGCGAGCTGGTCCGTGAGGAGCAGGTTCGCGAAGCCCGTGCGGAGGAGCGTCGCGAGGCGCACGCGCCGCCGCGCGTCGGCGTCGAGCCCGGCGAGCGCCGGCGAGTCGAGGATCGCCTCCGGCGTGACGCCGAAGCGGGCCTCGACGAAGTCGATCACGGCCTCGGCGTCCGCGAGCACGACCTCGACCCGCGCGAGCTCGTCGAGCGTCGCGAAGGGGCGGACGCCCACGAGACCCGGGTCCGTGAGCCCCTCGAAGAGCATCGGCCGGCCGAGGGCGACGGCGCCGAGCGTCTCGTCGACCGGCGACCCGAAGAGCGTGAGGCCGCGGGCCTGCCCCGCGCGGGCGAGCACACGGCGCGCCCGAACCGCGAGGTCGAGCGCGAGCGTGTAGCCGACCTGGAAGAGCTCGAGCGGCCACACGCGCTCGAGCGCGAGGGAGGCGGTCTCCTCGTCCTCGTCGGCCACGAAGGCGAGCCCGACGTTCAGGAGCGACGCCGCGTGGCGCGCCGCGATCGGCAGGTCGTCCGTGCGCGAGAGATCGCCCGTGAGCGCCTGGAAGACGCGGTTCACGAGGAAGGTGAACGCCTCGCCGAAGCGGGCGCGGGCCGGCGCGTCGAGGCGCGCGAGCGCGCGGGCGAAGAGGTCCGGCGCCGCCACCCCGGACAGCACGAGGTCGCGCGCCATGACGCCGACGTGCGCCGGGCGGAGCGGCTCGCGCTCGGCGAGCTTCGCGCGCACCTCGGCGCGCAGCGCCTTCGGGTCGCGCCGCGAGAAGACGGCGAGGGCGCCCTCGAGCGAGTCGAAGCCGATGTCCTGGAGGCGCCCGTCGCGGAACTGCGTCATGTAGTCGGTCACCGAGGTGCCGAGGTCGACGCGGGCCTGCTGGAAGAGGACGCGCGCGCGGTCGCCGTCCTGCGCCCAGAGGAGCTTCAGGAGCTGCGGGATCCGGTCGACGAGCGGGTGCTCGCCCGGCACGGTCACCCAGTACATGCCGTCGGGCGACTGGAAGACCTCGCGATCGTCGGGGACGTCGGACGGGTCGAGGTCGCTCGCGTGGATCTCGATGTCGCCGTCCATGAACAGCCACTCGAGGGTCTCGTCGTCCTGCGCGCCGAGGAAGCGGAGGCCCGTGTCGACGTCGACCGCGAGCGAGAGATCGAGCCACGACACGAAGCGCGCGATGTCGAACCCGTCGCGATGCCACGCGTCGAGGTCGACGAGGCCGACGAGCTGCTCGTCGCTCGCGTGCTCGAGGAGCGGGTAGGCGTCGGTCGTGCCGATGTCCTGGAGGAGGAGGTAGAGCTCCTCCACGGCGAGCTCGCCGACGAGCTCGGCGGGCGCCGGCAGGTTGAGGATGTAGTCGAGCTGCCTCAGGCCACCGGCCGCTCGCACCTCGGCGGGGAGCTGGGCGCGGCCGGTCAGGGTGGCGAGGTCACGCTCGTCCGCGGGATCGTTCACGGGTCGGTCCGACATGGCGGACGTATATAGGCACGGCGCGCGGCCGGGCAAGGCCGTTCCGGGGGGCAGGGCCGCGCGGGGGCCCCGCGCGCGGCCGGCGCGCCCGCGCCGGGTTGTGCTTGAAGGTTCCGGTAGGACCGCCTAAAAGGTTCGGGCTCGCGCCCGACGCGCCCTCTGTCGCCGGACGGGAAGCCGAGCCCGTTCCGCGTGAGACGAGGTGCAGGGGTTCATGGGGCGATTCGACGCGCTCATCGAGCGGTGGGGACTCGCGGCCGTCATGGTCGTGGCCGCCCTGTTCCTGCTCGTGGGGCTCGGCTCGATGGGCCTCTGGGAGCCCTGGGAGATGGATCGCGCCGCCGTCGCGCGCACCCTCGCGAACCCGCCGCGCGTCGTCGCGGCGCTCGCCGCGGAGCACGATCGCGAGGCCGCGACCGTCGAGGCCGCCGCCCACGAGGCCGGCGTCGCACTGCGCCTCGAGCGCGAGGACGACGACGACGCCCGCGGTCGCGCCGCCGGCTCGAGCGAGCGTCCCCTGCGCGCGGTGCTCGACGCCGCCCGCGACGACGTCGTCGCCGCCGTCGTGCTCGACGTGGCCCTCATCCTGCGCGACGACACCGCGGCCTCCTGGCGGGCCGCCGCCGACAAGGTCGACGAGGCCCTCCGCTACGTGCCGAACGGGCGCGTCGTCGTCATCGAGAGGAAGGGCGGGATCTCGCGCGAGGAGCTCGAGACGCGCCTCGCCACCGAGCGCGTCCGGAGCGCCTGGGTCAAGGTCGCGCGCGAATACCAGCTCGCCCCGGAGGGCGCGGGTGACGCGGTCGACGCCTCGATCCGCGGCGTCGCGGAGGGGCAGGGGCCGGACCCGCGGCTGTCGATCCTCGTCGAGCCCGACGCGGCGGCCCTCGCCGACGTGCTCTCCGACGCGGCGAGCGCCCACGCCGCCATCGCGCGCTTCAAGGACAACGGCGACACCGTCGTCCAGGCGCCGCTCGACACCTGGCTCCGGACGGCGATGTACCGCGCGTTCGGCCCCTCCGAGCTCACGACGCGCTTCCCGGGGGCGCTCCTCGGGCTCCTCGCCCTCTGGATCCTGCTCGTCACGGCGCGGAGCCTCTGGGGGACCCGCGTCGCCGTCATCGCGGGGCTCGTGCTCCTCACGATGCCGCTCTTCTGGGGGCAGGCGCGCATCGCGTCGGGCGAGCCGTCGTCGATCCTCGGCCTCACGCTCTTCGCCTGCGGCCTGCTGCTGCGGGCGCGGGGCGCCGCGAGCGAGCGCCTCGCGTGGACCTACCTCGGCCTCGGCTTCCTCGTCGGCTTCCTCGGCGAGGGCCTCTTCGGGCCGCTCCTCTTCGTCTCGCTCGCGCTCGTCCTCCCGGTCACCTCCGGCGCGCGCGGGCTCCGCGACTGGCTCCCGGTGCTCGTGTTCGGCGCGCTGACGGCCCTCCTCTTCGCGTGGGTGCAGGCCGGCCCGGCCGACGGCTTCGCCGGGCAGTTCCGGGTCACGCAGCCCCTCTTCTCCGAGGGCCCGAGCGCCTACTCGCGCACTTTCGACCTCGTCATCCGGGAGATCGGCTTCGGCCTCTACCCGTGGTCGCCGCTCGTCGTCGTGGGCGTCGCCGGCCTCATGTTCCACGGCCTGTCGCGCAAGGACGGCGGCGCCATCCTCGTCGCCGCGTGGTTCACCCTCTCCGCCGCGGCGCTCATGATCACCCAGAAGAGCTTCAACCACCTGGTCTGGGCCGGCGCCCCGGCCGCCGCGCTGGGCGTGGGGCTCCTCTTCGAGCAGGTGATCCGCGGCAGCGTGAAGAGCCGCTTCATCGCGCTCGCGCTCGCCGCGATGTTCCTGCTCCTCATCAACGAGCTCGCCCGGACGCCCGCGTCGCTCGTCGCCCACCTCGCCTACGACCCGCCGTTCACCGCGCAGGGGGCCATGCGCTTCCCCGAGGGGGTCGGCGAGACCATGCTCGACGCGCTCCTCGTCCTCGTCGCGCTCGCGCTCCTCATGATGGCCCACTTCGGGCGCCTGATGACGTTCGGCGGCCGCGCGCTCACGACGTTCCGGAAGGAGCGCCCGTTCGCCATCGCGGTCGGCGTCATCGTCGCCCTCATCCCGCTCTACTGGCTCGCCGCCAAGGTCGGTGAGGCCCACCGCGTCGCGGCGAGCGCGTCGCTCGTGAAGGACCTCGGCGAGAGCCAGCAGCGCTTCGTCCGGAGCTGGGCGAGCATGTACGAGCCGGGCTTCCTGCTCTCGCTGCTCACCATCGTGACGCTCGTCCTGACGGTCTTCCTCGCCTACGTCCCCTACATCCGCGACCTCGGCGCGAAGATCGGCCGCGTCCGCGCCTACCTGCCCGCGCCGCGCCTCCTCTACACGGCGGCGGCGGCCTGCTTCGTCGTGCTCGCCTTCATCCTCGCGCTCTCGGTCACCTTCCCGAGCGACTACGCGCAGGAGCTCTGGGCGCCGGCGAGCCTCGTCGCCTACCTCGGGGTCGCGGGCTTCGCGTACATCACGTTCCGCATGACCGGCGACCGCGTGCAGGCCATCGCGGTCGGCGTCGCGGGCCTCGCGCTGCTCGCGTCCATCCGGATCTGGCGCGACGGCGGCTTCCACGACATCGGCCTCGTCGCGCTCCTCGTGGCGGGCTGGCTCTGCCTCGCGTTCGCTGCGCTCCCGCAGCTGCTCGCGCGCCCGGAGCGCTTCGCGCTCGGCGCGGGCTTCCTCATCGCGACGGCGCTGCTCGCGAACGTGATCCCCCTCCTCGACCGCTACACCTGGATCGAGGACGTCCTCGAGCCCGGGACGGGCGGGACGCTCGCGGGCCGGGTCGTGCTGCGCTCCGTCGGCACCTGGATCCTCGTCCTCGGCATCGCGTTGCTCGTGGTGAACCGCCTCTACCACGACCGCCTCGCCCCCATGGCGCGCCGGCTCGTCGTGCTCGAGCGGGGGCCGATCGTGGTCGCGGGCGCGCTCTTCGTCGGCCTCGTCGTCACGGTCAGCACCGTGAGCGGCTACCAGCGCGACCTCGGCGCCAACGTCAGCCAGAAGCACGTGCTCGACGCCTACCACGAGAGCTTCGGGGACGACGGCCTCGCGCACATCTACAAGCACGGCAACTTCGGCGCCGTCGGCCGCAAGGACAACAACTTCTACACGGCCGGGATCCCCGAGATCCGCGACCGCCAGACGGCGCTCGAGGTGCTGCTCGCGAGCGAGGACCAGGTCGTCACCCTCGACACCGCCGAGGGCACCGAGACGAAGGCCCTCCCGGGCTGGTCACGGGCCGACGACACCGACGGCGACGGGCACCGCGACCGCCTCGCCATCCGCGGCTTCGCGACCGCTGCCACGGAGAGCACGCTCACCGACGCCACGCAGACCTGGACCCCGGGCTCGCTCAAGGGCCGCGTCCTCCTCGACGCGAGCGGCCGCGAGTGGACGGTCGTCGACAACGACGCGCACTCGGTCTCGGTCGACGCGGCGGCGTCACGCCTCTCGTTCGTGCCGGGCTCGCCGCTCCGGAGCTACTACATCATCGACGTCGCGAGCGGGGCCCCGGACCACCGCGCGACCGCCGAGACGCCCGCGCGCCGCGCGCTCCTCCTGCCGGCCGACGCGCTCTCGGAGATCAACTACGCGTTCCGGAAGATCGCCGGTGGGCGTCACCTCCCTGTCCTCGACGGGACGAGCTACCGCGTGCTGCTCGCCGCGAGCTGGCTCGAAGAGGGGGAGCAGCAGCAGAACCGCCTCGCGAACGCGACGCTCACGCAGGCCGAGTACGACGCCATGAGCGACCCGAGGCTCCACCGCGTGAGCGGCGTCTACGACGGCGAGATCGAGGTCGTCGGCTACCGCGTCGAGGACGGCAAGAAGGGCGGGACCTACCCGGTCACCATCTACTTCAAGGCGCTGAAGCCCATCAACAAGTCCTACAAGCTCTTCATGCACATGGACCTCGAGGGCGGCACCGAGCGGATCCACGGCGACCACTGGATCCTGAACCTCACGCGCGACACCGAGGACCAGAAGAGCTGCGTCGGCTGCTACCGCACCGACCACTGGCTCCCGGGCGACATCGTCGCCGACCACTACGAGGTCGACGCCGGGCAGTCGCCCGCCGGCGACTACATGATGTGGATCGGCTTCTACATCCCCGGCCCCGACACCCGCGTGAAGGTGACCCGCTTCGATCAGGGGAGCGTGAAGCACGACGGGCAGAACCGGCTCGGGATCGGCACGATCCACATCCGCTGAGGGTGCTCCCGCCGCGGTCCCCGCGACGCGGGCTCGCCAGCGGGCGCGCGGCGGGCTAGCTTGCGTCCGATGTTCGCGCTCGTGTTCTGCCTGCTCGCGTTCGCCCTCGGGGCGTCCGTCGGGAGCTTCCTGAACGTGGTGATCTACCGCGTGCCGCTCGGGCTCTCCATCGCGCGGCCGGCGAGCCGCTGCCCGGCCTGCGAGACGCCGCTCCGCCTGCGCGACAACGTCCCCGTCCTCGGCTGGCTCGTGCGCCGCGGGCGCTGCGCCCACTGCGGCGCGGCCATCTCGGCCCGCTACCCGCTCGTCGAGCTCGCCACGGGGCTCATCGCGCTCGCTCTCTTCGTCGACTTCAGCCGCGGCCTCGACCCCGCCATGTTCGGGCCGCACCGCTTCCTGCCGCACGTCGTCGTGCCGTTCGTCCTCTACCTCACCTTCGCGGGCGTCCTCATCGCCGCCACGTTCATCGACCTCGACTGGTTCCTCCTCCCGGACGGCCTCACGCTCCCCGCGATCCCGCTCGGGCTCGCGACCGCCTATGCGGCCGGGAGCGCCATCGGCGTGACGTGGCAGGCGTCGGCCGTCGGCGCCGCCGCGGGCGCCGGCGTCATCCTCGTCGTCGGCCTCGTCTACGGCCTCGTCGCGGGCCGCGTTGGGGTCGGGGGTGGCGACTGGAAGCTCCTCGCCGCCATCGGCGCCTACCTCGGCTGGACGGCGCTCCCCTTCGTGCTCTTCGCGGCCACCTTCCAGGCGCTCCTCATCGCGCTCCTCTACCGCCGGAGCTTCGCCCTCGACGCGCTGCCGCCCGACCCCCGCGACCTCGCGCCCGGCGCGCCCCCGCCTGGGCCCGAGCCCCTCGAGCCCGCGGAGAGCGCGGCGGCGACGCCGTTCCGCAAGCTCGCCGTGCCCTACGGCCCGTTCATGGCGCTCGCCGCCATCGAGTGGCTCCTCCTCCGCGACGACCTGCGCGCGCTCGCCGCGTGGACGCGCGGGCTCATCCACGGGTGGTTCGCGTGATCCGCGTCGTGACGCTCGTCGGGCTCATGGGCGCCGGCAAGACCACCGTCGCGAAGCGCCTCGCGAAGCGCTGGGCCCACGCCGGGTGGCGCGCGGTGGACCTCGACCGCGAGATCGAGCGGCGCGCGAAGAAGAAGATCCCGGCCATCTTCGCCGAGGACGGCGAGGCCGCCTTCCGCGCGCTCGAGGCGGACACGCTCCGCGCCGTGCTCGCCCTCGACCACGTCATCGTCGCGACCGGCGGCGGCGCGCCCTGCCAGCCGGGGGCGATGGACGCGATCCTCGCGGCCGGGCCGGCCGTGTGGCTCGACGCGCCCGCGGCGCTGCTCGCCGAGCGGGCCGTCGCCGGGGGAGGGCGGCCGCTCCTCGACGGCCTCGACCGCGACGCCGCCGCCGCGAAGCTCGAGGAGCAGCGCGCCGCCCGCGGCGCCCACTACGCCCGCGCCGACGTCACCGTGGACGCGAGCCGCGGCCCCGCGGCCTCCGTCGACGACATCGTCGCGGCGCTCATCTGGAGGGCCAGCACCCCATGACCCCGAAGCCCCACGACGCGACCACCCGCGTCGACGTCGCCCTCGGCGGGGAGCGCGCCTACCCCGTGCTCCTGACGGACGAGCTGCCCGGCGAGCCCGTCGCCGCCGAGCTCGCCCGCGCCGTGCCGCGCGCGCGCCGCGTCCTCGTCGTGACCGACGACCACGTGGCGCCCCTCTACGCGGACGCCGTCGTCGCCGCGATCGCCGCGACGGGCCGCGAGGCGACCGCGCTGACGCTCCCGCACGGCGAGGAGACGAAGGCGCTCGGCACCATCGGCGAGGTCGTCGACGCCGCCCTCGCGCGCGGGATCCTGCGCGGGGACGCCCTCGTCGCCCTCGGCGGCGGGGTCGTGGGCGACATCACGGGCTTCGCGGCGGCGATCCTCCACCGGGGCGTCGCGTTCGTGCAGGCGCCGACGACGCTCCTCGCGCAGGTCGACAGCTCCGTCGGCGGCAAGACCGGCGTCAACCACGCGACCGGGAAGAACCTCATCGGCGCGTTCTGGCAGCCGCGCGCCGTCGTCGCGAGCAGCCGCGTGCTCGGGACGCTGCCGGCGCGCGAGGTGCGCTGCGGGCTCGCCGAGGCCCTGAAGCACGCGTTCCTCGAGGGCGAGGAGGCCGTCCGCTGGTGCCGCGACCGCGTCGCCGCGCTCACGACCCTCGAGGGCGACGCGACGCGCGCCCTCGTCGCCCGCTGCGTCCGCTACAAGGCCGCGGTGGTCGCCGCCGACGAGCGCGACCACGGCGTCCGCGCCACGCTGAACCTCGGCCACACCTTCGGCCACGCGTTCGAGCTCCTCCTCGGCTACGGGGCGCTCACCCACGGCGAGGCGGTCGCCCTCGGGCTCGTGCTCGCGGCGCGCCTCTCGGAGCGGCTCGGCGTCGCGGCGCCGGGCCTCGAGGAGCTCGTCGTGGACACGCTCCGCGCCTTCGGGCTGCCGCACGATCCCGACGCCGCCGACCTCCCCGCGCTCCCGGCGCTCATCGACGCCGCGCGCGGCGACAAGAAGGCCGAGGGCGACGGCGTCGCGTTCATCCTGCTGCACGCGCCTGGCCGCCCCGAGGTGAAGCAGCTAGACTTCGCCCGCATCGCCGCGCTCCTCGGAGGCTAGCCATCTACACGCGCACCCTCGCCGAGATCTACGTGCGCCAGGGCCACTGGCCCGAGGCCATCGCGATCTACCGTCAGCTCGTCGCCGACGCGCCGACGGACCCGGTGCTCGCGGCGCGCCTCGCCGAGCTCGAGCGCGGGGCGGACCACGCGGCCGCCGGGGCCGAGCGCGACGCCCGCCTCGCGCGCCTGCGGCTCCTCCTGCGGCGGATCCAGGGGCGGCGGAGGAAGGCATGAGCGACGCGCCGACGGTGGCCATCCGGGTCCTCCACGGGCCGAACCTGAACCTCCTCGGGACGCGCGAGGAGAGCATCTACGGGGCGCTCACGCTCGCCGCGATCGACGCGCGCCTCGCGGCCCTCGCGGGCGAGCTCGGCGTCGCCGTGACGGCGAGCCAGCACAACGGCGAGGGCGCCCTGGTCGACGCCATCCAGGGGTGCGGCGGCGGCGCGTTCGCCGGGATCCTCATCAACCCGGCGGCCTACACCCACACGTCGGTCGCCATCCGCGACGCGCTGCTCGCCGTCGCCGTGCCGGCGGTCGAGGTGCACCTCTCGAACGTGTACGCGCGCGAGGCGTTCCGCCACCACTCCACCATCGCGGACGTCGTGGTGGGCCGCCTCATGGGCTTCGGGCCGGACAGCTACCTGCTCGGCCTGCGCGCGCTGGTCGGCCACCTCGCCAGGGGCGGGTGAGCCCCCTCGCGGCGACCGCTCCGGGTGAGGTGGACGATCCGCCTCGCTCTGGTGTACCACCGTGCATGGTAGCTCGGGTCTTTCGACTCCTGGGGGTAGGGCATCACCGCGATCGATAAAGAGAAGCTCGTCGCCTCGGCCCAGCGCTTCCTGCGGAAGGGGCAGTACAAGCGGGCCATCGGCGAGGTCGAGAAGATCGTGGTGGCCGACGAAGGCGACATGCGCGCCCGCCTCGAGCTCGCCGATCTCCACGAGCGCTCGGGTGACACGAAGAGCGCCGTGCGCCAGTTCATCGACATCGCGCGCCGCTATGAGCGCGACGGCTTCGGGCTCAAGGCGTTCGGCGTCTACCTCCACGCGGCGCGCCTCGACCCGAAGGCGCGCGAGGCGCAGGTCGCCCTCGGCCGCCTCTATACCGAGCACGGCCTCTTCGAGGAGGCCGCGACCCGCTACGATCTCGCCGTGCGCGCGGTCGGCGCCGACGGCACCGCGGGCAGGAAGGCCGCGCTCGAGGTCGTCTCGTCGCTGCTCGAGCGCGACAGCGAGAACCTCGCCGACCGCCTGCGCCTCGCCGAGGCCCACAGCGGCTTCGGGCAGCACGCGGACGCCGTGCGCGAGCTCCGCCGCGTGGCCGACGTGCTCGACCAGGGCGCGGCCGAGACCGACTACCAGGTCGTCGCGGAGCGGCTCCTCTACCACAAGCCCGACGACATCGCCGTCGCGCGCACGCTCGCCACCTCCTACGTCGCCCGCGAGGAGCCGCAGCGCGCGCTCGCGAAGCTCAAGACCGCCTTCGAGGCGGCCCCGAAGGACCTCGAGGTGCTCGGCCTCCTCGCCGAGACCTTCAACCAGCTCGGGCAGGTCCACAAGGCGGTCGCCGTCCTGAAGGAGATGGCGCGCATCTACGACAAGAACGGCTTCGTGCACGAGCGCGACGAGTGCTTCACGAAGATCCTCATGCTCGACCCGAACGACCGCTCCGCGCGCGAGTCGCTCGGCGAGTCGGGCACCGAGGCCGAGGGGCAGACGCTCGAGTTCTACCCGCAGCTCGTGCGCCAGCGGGCGCCGGGAGCGGTCGCGAAGGGGCGCCCGACGGTCGCGAACGCGGCGGCGGCGGCCGACGACGCGGACGACTTCGACGACGACTTCGAGTTCGACTTCGACGACGACGAGATCGGCTTCGGCGGCGGCGCCGAGAACACGATCGTCGACGACGCCTTCATCCCGGACGAGGTCCGGGGCGAGCTCGAGCCGGCCGGCATCGTCTTGAACGTGCCGGGCACGGCCGGCGACCAGGTGGTCACGAGTCGGCTCGAGGAGGAGCTCCGCGAGCTCGACTTCTACGTGAACAACGGGCTCGTCGACGAGGGGCGCGCGCTCCTCGCCGAGCTCATCACCCGCCACGGGCGGCACCCGCTCATCGAGCGGCGCGAGAAGCAGCTCGACGAGCAGGACGCGCAGCGGGAGGGCCCGCGCGAGGGGTGAGCCAGACGGTCGGCGCGCCCTCGTCTGGAGGACGCGCCTCACGCGGCCCCGGCCGCGACGGTTGAGATGGTTGCCGCGCCCCGAGGGGCGCCCTACGAGGCAGGAGATCCATGGCCGAGAAAGACACGTTCCTCGTGGAAGAGCAGCAGCTGTTCGAGCAGGAGCAGGGCCTCGTGGAGATGGAGGCGCAGCTCTACGAGCAGGAGCAGGGCGTCGCGCAGATGGAGCGCGCCTTCCGCAAGCGGAACCGCACCCTCCTGAACCTGGTCGCCTTCGTCGGCGAGCAGGAGCAGAACCTGGTCGCGCGCGCGGAGTCGATCGGCCCCGCGGCGAAGACGCTCGTCGACGACCGCCTCTCCGGCTCCGAGAGCGCGAGCAAGTCGGCCACGATCGCCATCGGCTGCCCCGAGCAGCGGAAGGAGATCCTCGAGCGCCGGCAGGCCGTGCTCGCCGAGCGCATGAAGCTCGCCGAGGCGCGCGAGGCGCTCTACGCCGCGCGCTACGAGGCCATGGAGAAGGCCGAGGGCGCGACCGCCGACATCGAGAAGAAGCTGCTCCAGCGCGAGCGCGACATCTCGACGGCGCTGCGCGAGCTCGTGACGTCGTCGTCCTCCCTCCTCGGGGAGGACGAGGAAGACGACGACGACCATGAAGAAGCCGAGCCCCGGGCGACCGGGCCGCCGCCCAGTTCGGCTCACGCGCAACCCGGACGCGTGAGCCACGGGGCGGACATCCGGGGCGAGCCGGTGACGGTCGTCGGGGGCGAGACGGAGACGGACGGCCCGGGAGAGGCCTTCGGTGCCAACTCGCGCACCGAGGACGAGGTGACGCGGCGCCGGAAGGGGCGCGCGAGGGCGCGGACGAACCAGTTCCGCATCACGCTCGAGGCGCAGATGGACTCGGGCGAGGCGCACGAGTTCTTCACCTACCGGAACGACGGCCCGGACGATCTGCCCGGGATCTTCATCGCCACGCCGAACCTGCTCAAGGTGGGCCGCGAGGTGCGCGTCCGCGTGGGCCTCAAGGGCTCGCAGCTCGAGGCGACCGGCGTCGTCGCCTGGCGTCGCCAGCGCGGCGAGTCGGGAGGACCGCCCGGGATGGGCATCGAGCTCCTCCACCTCTCGGAGCCCGACCGCGCCATCATCGCGACCTGGGTCGAGAGCAACCCGCCCGTGACCATCTGATAGGCGCGCGCGCCGCGCGCGGGGCGACCCGAGCCTCGCGACGGAGGGCGCCGAGCCGCTAGAATCCAGCCGAGACACATCTGCCGTTACCGAAGCCGAGGCCCGCGCGAGCGCGCGGCTCGGTGGCTCAAGCCTGGGGCGCCCGCCGCGCCCCGCCAGGAGGCCCCGCGTGGCGACCATCGAGCCCGTTGCGATCGAGCTCCTCGACAAGAACCAGTCCCTGCCGGAGCGCGAGGTGATCCTCGCGGCCTTCGCCGAGCACTACCGCGCCGCGATCCAGCGGGCGCGCGAGCGCGCGGCGGCCGTCGTCGAGCTCGCCGAGCCGGACTTCGGCGACGCGCACGAGGAGCTCCCGACGTTCCACGAGCTCGCCGCCGCCGCCGAGGAGAGCGGCGTCCTCGAGGCCGCGCCCGCGGGCGCGGGCGCGGGTGACGGCGGGGCCGCCGACGAGCCGCTGCCCGACATCTTCGCGGGCTCGAGCGACTTCGACCTCGGCGAGGACCCGTTCGCCGGCCTCGAGACGGGCGGCGGCACCGTCGAGGACATGCAGGCGGCCTCGCTCTTCGACGCCGACGCCTTCGGCGGCGCGAGCGACGGGGCGCCGGCTGAGCCCGACGCGCTCTTCTCCGCGTTCGACGACGACGCGCCCGAGCTCTCCGCGCTGTCCGGGTTCGATGACGACGCGCCCGCCACGGCGAGCTCCGCCGAGGCGTCCGCGCCGCTCGAGGCGACGATGGCGATGCCCGCCATGGCGGACGACGATGACGACGCGCTCCCCGAGCTCGCGGACCTCGCCGCCGCCGAGCCCGCGTCCGCGCCGGCCCCGGCCGAGCCCGAGGCCACGATGATGATGCAGGCGTGGGTCGACGACGACGAGCCCGAGGCGACCAAGACGATCGCGGCGATATCGGACGACGACGACGCCGCGGCCGCGCCGGTCGAGGCGTCGGCCGGTGACGACGAAGGCGACGACGGCGAGGGCGGTGACACCGCGGACGGCGACGGGGACGATCTGCCCGCCGACGCCGGGCCGAAGACGCGTCAGTCGCGGCGCTCGCGGCGGAAGTCGAAGAAGGGCACGAAGGCCTGAACGCCCGGGCACGCGTCGCGCGCGGTGCGAATGTCAGCGCGGCGAGTACGATTTCGTGAGGTCCCCACCCGAGGGTGCGGTATAGCCCACCGCCCGGGGCCGACGGCGACCCCGGTGGACGCGACACGACACAGACGCCAGAGGCAGCCGTGAGCAGTCACGAAGGGTCCGGGGACGAGACGCCGATCCGGGCGGTCTCCCAGCTCATCGACCACCACGCGCGCGGCGAGCGGCCGCGGGACGCCTGGAAGGTCGGGACGGAGCACGAGAAGTTCGCGCTCTCGCTGCCGGAGCTGAAGCCGCTGAAGTACCGCGGGGAGGGCGGCGAGCCCGGGATCCTCTCGCTCCTCGACCGCATGAAGAGCACGTGCGGGTGGCAGCCGCAGGTCGACAACGGCGAGCTCATCGCGCTCGCCTCGCAGAACGGCTCCATCTCGCTCGAGCCGGGCGGGCAGGTCGAGCTCTCCGGGAAGGCGTACGCGACGGTCTTCGAGACACGCGAGGAGCTCGACCGGCACCTCGCGGAGCTGCGGATGCTCTCGAGCGAGCTCCCGGTGCGCTGGCTCTGGCTCGGCTTCCAGCCCGTGCACGACATCGACGACATCGGGTGGATGCCGAAGCGGCGCTACCACATCATGCGCGAGTACCTGCCGACGCGCGGGCGCCTCGCGCGCTACATGATGCAGGCGACCTGCACGGTCCAGGCGAACCTGGACTGGTCGGACGAGCGCGACATGGGGCAGAAGCTCCGGACGGCGATGGGGGTGTCCTCCATCGTGACGGCGATGTTCTCGAACTCGCCGTTCGCGCGCGGGGTGCCGAACGGCTACAAGAGCTACCGCGCGGCGATCTGGCTCGAGACGGACGCCGACCGCACGGGGCTCCTGCCGTTCGCGTTCGACGGGGAGCTCCCGACGTACGAGCAGTACGTGCGCTGGGCCTACGAGGTGCCGCTCTTCTTCATCCTGCGCGGCGGGGAGTACCTGAACTGCGCCGGGCTCCCGTTCTCGCGCTTCGTGCGCGACGGCTTCATGGGGCACCACGCGACGCTCGCGGACTGGGAGATGCACCTCTCGACGCTGTTCCCGGACGTGCGCCTCAAGACCTACCTCGAGACGCGGACGGCCGACCTCGTCGAGCCGGACCTGATCTGCGCGCTGCCGGCGCTCTGGAAGGGGCTCCTCTACGACGAGGACGCGGCGCTCGCGGCGTTCGACGTGGTGCGGCGCTGGTCGTTCGGCGACCGGATCGCCCACCGCGAGGTGGTGCCGCGCCTCGGGATGGCGGCGCGCACGCCCGCCGGTCACCTGACGGCCGACCTCGCGCAGGAGCTCGTCGACATCGCGCGCGCCTCGCTCGGGAAGCAGGCGCAGGCCGGCGGGATCGAGGACGAGAGCGTCTTCCTCGAGCCGCTCGCGGCGCTCGTGAAGAAGAAGCAGAGCCCCGCCGACGTGCTCCTCAAGTGGTACGCGGCCAAGCAGCCGACGCCGCGGCAGCTCGTCGAGCACTGCCTGATGCCGCTCGAGGGCTGACCCGTCGCCTTCATCGGGTCGTCGCTCTCGCACCAATGCCGTTCAGTTAGCGGCATGTTCGCTGAATCGGGAGGGAAACCACGGAGGCACGGAGGCACGGAGGGATCGTGCCGGGCACTCCCCCAGCGCCCAGTCGGTGCCCCGAGGCGGGTTGCTCCACTGAACCCTCCGTGCCTCAGTGCCTCCGTGGTCGTCCCCTCGGATCACACATGGCAGCCGGATCTACCGCCGCCAGAAGAGCGTCTCAAGGGCGAGACCACATGCACTACGGCGGCTCAGACCTCAACTGAACGGCATCGGTGCGGGGCTCGCGCGAAGTCGCGAAGGCGCCAAGGAGGTCTGGATGAGCCCGCCTCGGCGTCTCCGCGCCTTGGCGCGAGACTTGTTCGGCGCTTGGCCGTTGCTCAGCGATCCCGGTGGGTTCTGAACGAAACCACGGAGGCACGGAGGCACGGAGGGTTCCGCGGAGGGACCCGACGCGGCGGTCGGTCGGCGTCTTGCTGCAGTGCGGTAGCGCGTGGGAGGAGCTTGAAAAGCGAAGGGCGGCCCGTGAGCCGCCCTTCCTTTTTTGCATTGCACAACGCGCGCGAGGCGCGGCGTCGCGCGGTCCCGGAGGACTGCTAGAGCAGATCCGCCACCGCGGCGCGCTCCTCCTCGAGCTCCTTCGCCGACGCCATCATGCGGGTCTTCGTCGCGTCGTCGACCTTGAGGTCGCGCACGATCTCGTACTGCCACGGCGCCGTGATCTTGACCGGGAACGAGTAGATGAGCCCCTCGGGGATCCCGTAGGAGCCGTCCGACGGCACCGCCATCGACGTGATCTTGCTCTCGCCCGTGCCGAGGAACCAGTCGTGGATGTGGTTCACCGCCGACATCGCCGCGCTCGCCGCCGACGACTTGCCGCGCGCCACGATGATGGCCTTTCCGCGCGTCCGCACCGTCTTGTCGAAGTCGCCGCCGAGCCAGTCCGCCGAGACCGCCTCGACCACGCTCTTCGTGCCCGACCCCGTGCGCACGGTGCCGAGCGACACGTCCGGCACCATCGTGTCGGAGTGGTTGCCCCACACGAAGACGTCGTGCACGTCCGCCGGGGCGACGCCCGCCTTGCGCGCGATCTGGCCGACCGCGCGGTTCTGGTCGAGGCGCGTCATCGCCGTGAAGTTCTTCTTCGGGATCCGCTTCGCGCGCGACTGCGCGATGAGCGCGTTCGTGTTGCACGGGTTGCCGACGACGATGATCTTCGCGTCGTCCGCCGCGACCGCGTCGATCGCCTCGCCCTGGCCCGTGAAGATCGGGCCGTTCGACTTGATGAGGTCCGACCGGTCCTGCCCGGCGCCGCGCGGCTTCGCGCCGACGAGCATCACGACGTCGGCCCCCTTGAAGCCCTGCATCGGGTCATCGGCGAGCTCGATGCTGTGGAGCAGCGGGAACGCGCAGTCGTCGAGCTCCATCCCGACGCCCTCGAGGGCCTGCATCGCGACCGGCAGCTCCACGAGCTGCAGGATCACGGGCTGGTCCGGCCCGAGCATGTCGCCGGCGGCGATCGAGAAGATGAGGCTGTAGCCGATCTGGCCCGCGGCTCCCGTGACTGCGACGCGAATGGGCTTGGTCATGGTGGACTCCATGGTTCGGAAGACGCCGCCGGAGTAGCAAATCAGGCCGTCGTCGTCCACTCTCGTCACCGGCCCTCATGAGCCGGGGGAGGGGGAGCGTGAGCGAGGCGGATCGGGAGCGGTGGGACGCGCGCTACGGCGGCGCCGGGCTCGTCATGGGCGCCGCCCCCAAGGCCGCCGTGACGGCCCTCCTCGCGCCGCATCTCGCGCCGGCGCGCGGCGGGCTCGCGCTCGACGTCGCCGCCGGCGAGGGGCAGACCGGCGTCTTCCTCGCGCAGGCGGGCCTCGCCCGCGTGGATCTCGTCGACGTCAGCGCCGTCGGGCTCGCGAAGGCCCAGGCCCTCGCGGACGCCGCCGGCGTCGGGGCCCGCGTCCGCCTCCACCCCCACGATCTCGACGCCGGGCTCCCAGGCGGCCTCGCGCCCGCCTACGACGTCGTCACCTGCCTCCACTTCCGCCCGTCCCCCGCGCTCGCCGCCCAGATCGCGGCGCGCGTGGCCCCGGGCGGGCTCCTCCTCCGGACCGCGCTAGCCGCCGCGCACTTCGCCGGCAAGGGCGACGGCCCGAGCCCGCGCTTCCTCGCCGCTCCGGGCGAGCTCGCGGCCGATCTCGGCGACGCCTTCGAGATCCTCGCCCTCGTCGAGGGCGCCCCCGACGGCCCGCCGGACTCGCAGCTCCTCGCCCGTCGCCGCGCCTGATCGCGCGCGCGCCGCGGGGCGCTACGCGGCGATCTCGTCGAGCCCGAGCAGCTCGCGGAGGGCCTGTCCCACGACGATCACGGCGTCGCCTGCGTCCTCACCCTCGATCGGCGCGAGCGACACCAGCCGCTCGACCACGATCGGGAGCGTCGCGATCTGCCGCCGCACGGCGCGCCAGTCGTCGGCGCCGGGGACGAGGAGCGCCGCAGCGTGCGACACCCGCGCCTGCGCCGCCGCCTCGCCGAGCGCCGTCGTCGCGCGCCGCACGGCCTCCGGGCCGTGCCACGGCAGGAGGCCGAGCTGGAGCAGCAGGTAGTCCCCCTCGGAGAAGCCGTAGCGGTGAGCCACGGCGTGCGCCGGGTAGGCCACCCCCGCCTCGCCGAGCGCCGCGATCGCCGCCTCGAGGTGCGCGTCGACCGCCTCGAGCCGCGCCTCGACGCCCGGGACGCGCCCGAGCTCGGCGAGCAGCACCGTCCGCTCCCCCTCGAGCCGGAACACGAACACCTGCAGCGCGCGCGGGTCGCGCGCGGCGGGCTCACTCATCGGCGTGGACCTGCTGCGAGAGGTAGTTCTGGAGCCCGATCTGGTCGATGAGCTCGAGCTGCGTCTCGAGCCAGTCGAGGTGCTCCTCCTCGGAGACGAGCAGCTCCTCGAGCAGGTGGCGCGTGCCGTTGTCGCCGCTCTCGCGGCAGGTGGCGATGCCGGCGTTCAGCCGCGGGATGGCCTCCTCCTCGACCTTCAGATCGCAGGCGAGCATCTCGGCGACGGTCTCCCCGATGTTGACCTTGCCGAGGCGCTGCACGTTCGGGAGCCCGCCGAGGTAGAGGATCCGCTCGATGAGCCGATCGGCGTGCTTCATCTCGTCGATGCTCTCGGCGTAGATCTTCTTCTCGAGCCGCGCGAAGCCCCAGTTCCGGCACATGCGCGCGTGCAGGAAGTACTGGTTCACGGCGGTGAGCTCGCCGGTGAGGATCTCGTTCAGGAGGACGATGATCTTCTTGTCGGGCGGGGTCTTCGGCATGGCTCGCGCTCCTCGGATGGGATTCTCCCGCGCGAGCGTCGAACAGCGAGGCGCCGCCTGTCAAACCCCGGTGACCGGCTCAGGTCGCCTCGGGCTCGGGGAGCTTGAGCGGCGCCGTCGACGCGCGCTGCAGCGCCCGCTCGGCGACGAGCGTGCGCAGCATGTCCCGGCAGCGACCACAGTCCGTCCCGGCGCGGCAGCTCTGGCCGAGCGCCTCGACGGAGTCCGAGCCGCGCTGGATGTGCGCCCGGACGACCCGATCGGAGACCCCTTCGCAGACGCACACGATCATGGTTCGCTCACCTCGGCCATCACACGGTCGGGGCCGAACGGGCCGCCGAATCGTGGTGATGATAATCATTATCAAAAGCCGGTCAAGCGCCGACTCACCTCCGTGTCATCGGGCGTGTCACCGGCGCGCTGAAGCGCTCGCTGCGCCGCGGGCGCGCGCGCTGTCACCGGGACCGGACCGGCCTCAGTCGCTCGTGGACGGCGCCATCTGCGCGTTGCCGAGGAACTCGGCCACGAGGTCGTAGGTCCCGAGCGGCTGCGCCTCGGGGATCCGCACGTCCGCCACGTAGCCGCCGTCGCCCGCGAGGAGCGCCGTCCCGAGGAGGGCCACGGCGCGCCCGTCGCGCAGGAGCAGCACCTGCACGGTGCCGTCGCGCACCGGGCGCCCGCCGCCGTCGACGACCCGCCCCGTCACGCGCAGGCTCGCCCCGCGGAACGCGAACGCCTCGTCGAACGCCATCGACGTGAACGTCGGCGTCTTCGTCGGGGCCGCCGCCGGTCGCGGGATCGCCCGGTTCAGGAGGGCGCCTATCGACTCCGGGAGCGCCTCGTCGGCGACGGGCGACGTCGCCCCGGCCGGCCGCGCGCGCCCCGTCGTCGTCGGCAGCCCCTCGACCGTGGTGGCGCCCGCCGCGTGGCCGCTCGCCTCCCCGAAGGGGTCCGGCTGCGCGAAGGGATCGCGCACCCGCGGCTGGTGGAGCGTCTTGTCGCGGCTCCCGTGGACCACGAGCCGATCGGCGCCGCCGCCGAGGTCGATGCGGAGCCAGCCCGCGTCGGGGCCCGGCACGTACACCTCCACGAAGACGTGCGCCTCGTTGAACACGTAGCGCGCGGGCACGCCGAGCGCCTGCGCCGTCACGACGAAGCCGTGCCCGCGATGCCGGCAGATCCCGCGCTTCCCGAGGGCGAGCTCCCGGTAGATCGACGCCCCGCTCGGCTCCGGCGGCTCGCCGGGCTCGAAGCCCCGGAAGTAGGCGACGAGCGCGTCGAGCAGCGCGTCGTAGGGGGTCGCCTTCGTGACGCCGATCGCCCCGGCGACGACGTCTGCGTCCCGCGCGATGGCGCGCGGCACGGTCGGCCTGAGCGGCGCCGGCACGTCCTTCACCGTGAGCCCCGTGGGGAGCGCCCGCCCGAAGTAGCTCGTCGGCGCGTCCATCACGAAGACGAGCCGGAAGCGGCCCGACCGCGAGGCGGTCACGTAGACGTTGTCGGCGTCGTCGCGCTCGAACACGAGCCCGACCTCGGGCGTCGCCTGCGCCGAGAGGATGCGGCTGTCCGGCGCGACGCTCGGGAGCGGCACGCGCTCCCCCTCGCGCGCCTCGAGCACGACCGAGCCCCAGAACGCCTCGCGCCCCGGGTCGAGCCGGTTCCCGACGACCGCGAGCTTCTCGTAGCGCCCGCGCGCGAGCGTCAGCGTCGCGTCCGCCTCGACCCGGTTCAGCGCGCGGTTGCGCTTGAACGGCACGATCGACGGGTCGAAGACCGTCCGGTACTCGAGCGTGCTCTCCTTCCCGGTGCGCCGATCCGGCCGCGCGACGTCACCGAGCGAGGCGCGCGGATCGGGGACGGGCTTCTCCGCCGGGGACCCCGCGGGCGGATCGCGCCGCGCCGCCGCTGGCGAGGGCGTCGTCTCCCCGGGCCCCTCCGTCGGGCGCGCGGTCTCGCCGCCCGTCGCGGGCGTGATCCCGAGCCACGGGTTCTCCATGAACGCGGCCGCGTCGCCGCCGCTCGTGCTCGCCGTGTTGCCGGGCCCGCTCGGCGCCGCGCCGCCGGGCGCCGCGGTCCCCGGCGCGGCGGCCCAGGCGCCTCGCGCGGCTCGGGCTCCGGCGTCGCGGACGTGACCCCCGCGCGCGAGTAGAGCGCGTCGGCGCCGCCGTCGTCGGCCTCGGGCGGGCGCGGGAGCGACTGCCCGTCGCGGTGGATCTCCTGCGGCAGCGAGCCCCCGGCGAGCGGGTCGTACACGAAGATCGGCGCGGGCTCCTCGCCGTCCGCCTCGCCGCGCGTCGGCACGCGCCGGTGGAGGATCCGGGCGCCGTCGGGCGTCCGCGAGACCCCGTGGTCCGGCGCCGCCCCGCGCGCGGGCGGATCGACGCTCGGCGCGGCCACGACCAGGGCGGCGACGAGGGGGAGGGCGGCGTGGAGGGCGGCTCGCACCCCGCCATGGCAACGAAAGGCGGCGGCCGCGTCAAGGGCCGGCCGCCGAAGTGGCGCTCGCCCTTGCGCCGGCGGCGCCGTCGTCATAGCAAGGGGACCGCGCCCGCGGCGCGCTCGGCGGCGCCGATCGCGCGGCGTGGCCCCGAAGACCCAGGGAGGATCGCGATGAAGCTCGGAACCATCGACGACGGCACGCGCGACGGCGCGCTCGTGATTGCGCGGCGCGACCTCGCCGTCGCCGCGCACGCCGCGGACATCGCGCCCACCCTGCAGGCCGCGCTCGACCGCTGGGACGAGGTCCTCCCGGCGCTCCGCGCCCGCGCCGAGGCCCTCGAGAAGGGGGAGGTCGCCGACGCCTTCGACGTCGCCTCGAGGCGCTTCCGGGCGCCGCTCCCGCGCGCCTACCACTGGGTCGACGGGTCGGCCTTCCTGAACCACGTGCGCCTCGTCCGGCGCGCCCGCGGCGCCGAGATGCCCGAGAGCTTCCTCACCGATCCGCTCGTCTACCAGGGCGGCTCCGACGCCTTCCTCGGCCACCGCGACGACATCGCCCACGCGAGCACCGACTGGGGCATCGACTTCGAGGCGGAGCTCGCCGTCATCACGGGCGACGTCCCCTACGGCACGAGCGCCGCCGACGCCCTCGGGCACGTGCGCCTCGTCGCCCTCCTGAACGACGTGTCCCTCCGGAACCTCATCCCGAACGAGCTCGCGAAGGGCTTCGGCTTCTACGTGAGCAAGCCGTCGACCGCGTTCGCGCCGTTCGCCGTGACCCCGGACGAGCTCGGCGACGCCTGGCAGGACGGCCGCGCCCACGTCGACGTCGACGTCCACTGGAACGGCGAGCGCTTCGGGAACCCGAACGCCGGCCCGGAGATGCAGTTCGGCTTCCACGAGCTCATCGCGCACGTGACCCGCACGCGCCCGCTCGGCGCCGGCGCCATCGTCGGGAGCGGCACCGTGTCGAACGAGGATCGCTCGCGCGGGAGCTGCTGCATCGCCGAGAAGCGGATGATCGAGAAGATCGACACCGGCGAGTTCCGGACGCCGTTCATGCAGTTCGGGGACACGGTGCGCATCGAGGTCGTCCGCGACGGGCAGAGCGTCTTCGGGGTCATCGAGCAGGAGGTCGTGAGGCACGTCGGATGAGCGCGCCCTACCAGCTCTACAGCTACTTCCGCTCGAGCGCGTCGTACCGCGTTCGGACGGCGCTCTACTGGAAGGGGATCCGGTTCGACTACCACCCGGTGAACCTCGTGGCGGACGGCGGGCAGCAGTTCAGCGACGGCTACCGCGCGCTGAACCCGATGAGCGAGCTCCCGACGCTGGTCGTGACGCGCCCGGACGGGGCCGAGGTCGCGCTCGCGCAGTCGGTCGCGATCCTCGAGTACCTCGAGGAGGCGCACCCCGAGCGGCCGCTCCTGCCGGCGGACCCCGTCGACCGCGCGCGCGTCCGGCAGCTCGTGCAGATCGTGAACAGCTCGATCCAGCCGCTCCAGAACCTGAAGGTCCTGAAGCGCCTCGCCCACGAGCACGGGCTCGACAAGGCCGGCACGGACGGCTGGTCGCGCCACTGGATCGAGCGCGGCTTCGAGGGCCTCGAGGCGATCCTCGCGGACGTCGCGGGCACGTACGCCTTCGGCGACGAGGTCACCCTCGCGGACCTGATGATCGTGCCGCAGGTCTACAACGCCCACCGCTTCGCCTGCGAGATGGCGCGCTTCCCGACGATCGCGCGCGTCGCGGCGGCCGCGGGCGAGCTCGACGCCTTCCGCCGCGCCCACCCGAGCGGCCAGCCCGACACCCCGGACGAGCTGCGCTGATCGGTCTGAGCGCTCTCAGGGCGCGGGCGGCGCGACCACGATGACGTTCGGCGCGCCCGCGTCGGCGTCGAACCCGACCACCGCGCGGCCGTCCGGCAGGAACGCGAGCCCCTCGGCCTTCCCGAGCTCGGCGTGGCCGACGTCCCAGGGGGCGCCGTCGACGGCGAGCGCGCCGCCGCCTGGGTCGAGCGGCAGCCGGAGCCTCGCGACGCGCGGCGCGGGCTTGCTCGCGACGACGTAGAGCCCGCCGCCCGGGCCCCAGGCGAGGTCGTTCAAAGAGCCGAGCGCCGCCTCGCCGGCCGCGTCGAGGCGCCACACCGCGAGCGGCACGTAGCGGGCGTCGCGGGCCTCGGGCGTGGGCGGGGCGGTCGGCGCGGCGCGGACCCCGACCGGGGCGGCCCCCTCGGGCCCGAACTCGATGAGCGCGCGCGGCTTCTTCTGCTTCGCGACGAGCAGGTGACCGCCCTCGAGCAGCACGATCCCCTCGCCGCGGGCGTTGTCGTCGGCCGCCCAGTCGCGCGCGAGCGGGTGCCCGGCCGGCACGTCGAGGGCGACCCGCGCCACGCGGCGGAGCCCGTCGCCGGCCCGCTCCCAGACCTCGACGCGGCTCGGGTGCTCCGACAAGAGCCAGGCGCGGCCGGCCCCGTCGACCGCGACCGCCTCGTACTGCGAGCGCTTGCCGCCGTCGTCGGGGCGCGCGCGCCGGAGCGTCGCGGCCGCGGCGCCGTCCGCCGAGAAGAAGGCGACGTCCCAGTCGTGGTCGCCGATGGCGACGAGCTCTCCGGGCGCGCCCGGCACGATGGCGAGCCCCGACAGCTCGGCGACGGGCGCTGTCTGCGCCCCCTTCACCTGCGTCCCCGGGCACGCGGCGAGCGCGCCGGCCCACGGGATCGACAGGCAGAGAGCCAGGAGCGAGCGCGCTACGGTCGGCATGTCCACGTCCTCCGTCGGAGCCGACCCCGACGGTAGCACGATCGCCGCCCCGGACACGCCCGGCCGCCTCGCGCCGCGGCCCGTGACGGCGCGGCTTGCCGCCCCGGCGACCGCCGTGCTAGCACGCCCCGATGGAGTCAGTCACACGCGACGAGGCGCGCGTCCCGTATCCGCGCCGGATCTTCTGCAACCGGAACCTGCGCATGGACCGCATCCGGTTCGTCGGCTTCGACATGGACTACACGCTCGCCATCTACGAGGAGGCCATGGAGCACCTCCAGTCGGAGATGGTGCTCGAGCGGCTCTCGCAGCAGCACGGCTACGACGAGCGGGTCCTCCAGGCGAAGTACGAGCCGGGCTTCGCGATCCGCGGGCTCGCGGTCGACAAGGCGCACGGCAACGTCTTCAAGATGGACTCGCACCGCTTCGTCGGGCGCGTCTGGCACGGCGGCGGGCCCCTCGACAAGGAGCTCCGCCGCACGACCTACACGAACCGCATGCTGTCGCCGGCGGACCCGTCGATCGTCATGGTCGACACGCTGTTCTCGCTGCCGGAGATCAGCCTCTACTCGCAGCTCATCGCGTTCTACGACGGGCTCCCCGAGGGCGAGCCGCGGCCGACGCCCGAGCGCCTGTGGGGCGATCTCCGCGACTCGATGGACATGCTCCACCGCGACGGCACGCTGAAGGCGCGGATCCTCGCGGACGTGCCGCGCTACATCCGGAAGGATCCCGACCTCGCCGAGACGCTCCACCGCTTCCGGTCGGCCAACAAGAAGCTGTTCATCGTGACGAACAGCGAGCCGAACTACACCGAAGCCGTGATGAGCTACCTCCTCGACGGCGAGCACCCCGCGTACCCGCGCTGGCGCGACTACTTCGAGCTCATCGTCACCTCCGCGCGGAAGCCGCTCTTCTTCTCGAGCGAGGAGCCGATGCGCGAGGTCGACGCCGACTGGAACGTCGTCGACGCGCCCATCGCGCAGCACCGCAAGGGGGCCATCTACGTCGGCGGGAACGCGGCCGAGCTGTCGCGCCTCGGCGGCTTCCAGGGCGACGACGTGCTCTACGTCGGCGACCACATCTACGGCGACATCCTGCGCAGCAAGCGCACGATGCCGTGGCGCACCGCGATGGTCGTGCCGGAGATGGAGCGCGAGCTCGAGCTCGTCGAGCAGCACACGGGCGAGCTCGAGGAGCTCGCGGAGCTCGAGGAGGCGCGCTTCCAGCTCGAGCTCGACCGCGCCGCCGCGCAGCGGAACGGCGCGCGCGGGCAGGAGCTGAAGGAGCTCCTGCGCGGGCTGAACCAGCAGATCTCGGACCTCGAGGCCCACATCGCGAACGACTTCAACCCCTACTGGGGGCCGCTCTTCCGCGACCGCGCCGAGCTCTCCGCGTTCGGCGCCCAGGTCGAGGACTACGCGTGCGTCTACACCTCCCGCGTGTCGAACTTCCGCCAGTACTCGCCGTTCTGGTACTTCCGGTCGCCCCGCGACCGCATGGCGCACGAGCTCCGGCGATGACCGCGCCTCGGGGGGCGCGCCTCCGGATCGGCGTCGGGCTCGTGGCGGCCGCGCTGACCGCCGGCTGCGCCTCGACGACCTGGCAGGGCGCCGCGGACGACGCGCGCGCCGCGGTCGCCGAGCGCCCGGACGACGCTTTCGTAGTTGCGAAAGACGGCGCCTTCGCGTGGCTCGTAGACGGCGATCGCGACCGGGCCGCAGCCGCTTTTCGCAATGCGGTAGAGCGGGCGCCCGCCGGCTCGGACGCGCACCGCGACGCCGCGCTCGGGCTCGCGGCGCTCGCCGTGTGGGACCTGCGGGTCCACGCCTACGCGGATGTCTCGGGGGCCGCGCTCGCGGCCGCCCGGACCCCCGCCGTGGCCGAGCTCCTCGCCGGCGCGCTCGACCCCGTCTGGGGGCGCGTCGCCGGCGTCGCCGACGCCGACAGGGCCGTGGTCGCCGGGCTCCGCGCCGTGGCCGCGCGCCCGGGGCCGACTGGGAGTCCGCGCGCGCGGCGGCCCGGCGGCAGCTCGTGAAGGCGGCGCTCGTGCGCGGTGGCCCTGAGGCGGCCGCGGCCGCCGGCGCCGAGGCCGGCTACGTGCTCGACTGGCGCCTCTCCGCGCCCTGGGGGAGCGCCGCCGCCGAGGACTTCGCCCGCCCGCTCGGGCCCGAGTCGCGGCGCCTCGCGCCCGAGGAGGAGACCGGCGCCGGCTGGGACCTCATCCCCACGCTCACCTGGGGCGGCCGCTTCTCCGACGGCGAGGTGACGTTCTACGACCTCGCCGACCACAGCGGCGTCGGCTTCGCGCAGGCCACCGTCGCGCGGCCGGCCGGGGAGGGCGGGGAGCTCGTCTTCCGGCTCGAGTCGAACCGCTCGGTCGCGCTCTTCGTCGCGGGGCGCGAGGTCAGCCGCACGGCGCGCTTCGGGCTCGCGACCCCCGGCGAGGACGTCGTCGTCGCGACGCCGCCCGCGGGGCCCTTCGACGTGACCGTGAAGCTCGCGACCGACGACGGGCGCGGCTACTTCCGCCTGCAGGTGCTCCCGCGCTGCGGCGGGCCCTGCGGGGATGGTGCCGCGGGCGGCGGGCGCGCGACCGCGCTCGATCCGCGCGCCATCGGGATGAGCGGCCCGGGCGACGCCGCCGGTGCCGTTCGCGAGCTCGTCGCCCTCGGGCTCGCCCTCGAGCGCCCGCGCCGCGATCTCGCCGCTGCGCGCGCGGCCATCCGGCGCCTCCGCGGCGCCCTCGGGGACCGCCCCGTGCTCGATCAGGCCGAGGGCCGCCTCGCCCCGCTCGATCCGCGCCTCTCGGGCGACGAGCGCACGGGGCGCGCCGCCTGGGAGCGCGTCGTGGCGGCGCTCCCCGGGAGCGTCGAGGGGCGCCTCGCGCTCGCGGCGATCGACGCGCGCGACAAGCGCGACGACAGCGCGCTCGCGCACCTGAAGGCCGCCGTGGAGGCCGCGCCCCACTCGCTCGACGCGCTCACGGCGCTCCTCGATCACGAGGCGACGCGCGGCTGGGAGGCCGAGGCCCTCGCCACGGCGGAGACGCTCATGCCGCTCCTCCCGGCTGGGCCGGAGGTCGCGCGCCGCGTCGTGCGGGCGCTGCGGGTCTTCGGCCGCGCCGCGCTCGCGCTCGCCGTGGCGGAGCGCGCCGACGCGATGTTCCCGGGGGCGCTGCGCGTCCAGCGCGCCGAGCTCCTCATGGACGCCGGTCGGTACCGCGAGGCCGCGGCGCTCTACGCCGACGCGGCGAAGGCGCAGCCGGAGCGCCACGAGCTCGTGCGCGCGACCACGCAGGCGCTCCGCGCCGCGGGCGATCTCGACGGCGCCGACGCCGTCGCCACGGCCTTCCTCCGCGCGCGCCCGCAGGACGGCTGGGGCCTCGCCGAGCGCGTGCGCATCGCGCTCCAGCGCGGCGAGAAGGCGGCCGCGAAGCAGGCGATCGCGGCGGCGCTCGGCCTCCACCCGGACTTCGCGCCGCTCGAGACCCTCGCCGGGTGGCTCGCGGGCGCCCAGTCGCCCGAGCTCGCGGCGCTCGCGCCGGCCGCGGAGCTGCTCCGCGCCTACGTCGCCGCGAAGGGGGTCGTCGGTGACGTCGACGCGAGCGGCTACCCCGCGGCGACCCTGCTCTCGCGCCAGGTCATCGACGTCCGCCGCGACGGCTCCTACGTGGCGCTCACGCAGCGCGTGCGGGTCATCCAGAGCAAGCTCGCCGCGGATCGCTACGGCGACTTCCGCGCGCCGGGCGGGGCCGAGCTCCTCGTCGTGCGCACGCTGAAGCCCGACGGGCGCGTGCTCTGGCCCGAGCGCACCGCCGGGAAGAGCGACCTCTCGTTCACCGAGCTCGCGCCGGGCGACGCCATCGAGACGGCCTGGATCGAGCGCGGCGAGGTCGACGCCGGCGACGGTGGCTACCTCACGAGCTTCCTCTTCGCCGGGCTCGACGCGCCGACGCTCGCGATGGACGTGGTCATCCACCTGCCGCCGGGGCTCGACGCCGACGTGCGCCCCTTCAACGGCGCCCCGGCCGGCACCGTCACGAGCGGACCGGCCGACGACGGCGGTCGCGTCATCGCCTTCCACGGGGGCCCGCTCCCGGCGGTCGCGCGGGAGCCCGTCGCGACCTCGGCGCGCGTCTACCTCCCGTTCTGGGATGTGCTCGTGCAGCGCGCCGACACCCCGCGCACGGACGCCGAGCGCTGGGCCGAGCTCGCGGTGTCGCAGCGGGAGCAGGTGCAGCGCGCGATCGAGGCGGGCCCCGCCGTGAAGGCCCTCGCGAAGACGCTCCGGGGCGACGACGCCGCCGCGAGCGCGAGGAACGCGCTCTCGTGGGTGCTCCGCGAGCTCGACGGCGGGCAGGCCCCGAACGTCGCGGCGGAGACGGTCGTGTCCGAGCGGAAGGGCTCCCGCACGGTGGCGCTGCGGGCGCTCGCGGGGGCGCTCGGCCTCGACGCGGAGCTCGTCCTCTGCGGCCCCGAGCCCGAGGGGCCGCTCCCGGACTCCGCGAACCCGACGCCGCAGGAGAACCGCCTCTACTACCCGCTCGTGCGCGTCGGCCCGCGCTGGCTCGATCCCGAGCGCGACGGCGCCGGCTTCGGCGGGCTCGCGGCCGACCTCGCGGGCGCGCGCTGCCTCCGCGTCGAGCGCGACGGCGCCGAGCTCATCACGCTCCCCGCGGCCTCGCCGCCGCCGAGCGGGCTCGACGGCTTCGACCTCGACGTCCGCCTCGAAGTAGCCCCGAGCGGCCTCGCGAAGGGGTCGCTCACGCTGCGCGCGGACGGCCCCATCGGGCTCGCGAACGGGCGCGACTGGCTCCGCGAGGAGAAGAAGCGCGGCGCCATCTGGCAGCAGTACGCGGCGCGCCTGTCGGCGTCGGCGCAGCTCGAGGGGGAGGAGACGCGCGGGCAGGGCGAGCCGCTCGGGCCGGTCACCGCCACGCTCGAGCTCGCGATCCCCGGCTTCGCGAGCGGCGACGGTGGGCGCCTCGCGGTCGACCGCGTCGCGCGGCCGGCCCTCGCCGTGGACCTCGCGGGCGTGCCCGACCTCGAGCAGCTCATCGCGCTGCCGGCGCGCGAGACGCCGCTCCGCCTCTTCCCGTACCACGAGACCGCGCGCGTCGTGCTCGTCGCCCCCGACGGGATGGTGTGGCAGCGCCCGCCGCCCGAGGTGCGCGTATCGATCGCGGGCGTGACGCTCTCGCAGGCGGTGACCGTGTCTGGCCGCGAGCTCACGGTGAAGCGCGTGATCGACCTCCCGGCGGGGCGGGTGGCCCCCGGCGACTACCCGGCGTTCCGCGCGCAGCTCGAGGGGGCGGTGCGGGATCTGGCCGCTGGCGCCGTGCTCGCCCGGCCCTGAGCCGGCGGCGGCTCAGGCGGCCTCGGGATCGTCCGGGCCGCGCCCCGCGGCCGCCACGCCGTCGCGCGCCGCGCGGTCGGCGCCCTCCCACGGGAGCTCGAGCTGCATCGGCGCGTCCTCGTGCTCGAAGCCCGAGAGCGTGACCCCGATGAGCCTCACGGGCCGCTCGCCGGCCTCCGTCTGGCCGGTGAGCAGGTCGAGCGCGACCTCGCGGACGACCCGCTCCTCGTCGGTCGGCGTCGCGAGCGTCCGCGAGCGGGTGATCGTCGTGAAGTCGTCGTAGCGCACCTTCACGGTGACGGTGCGCGCGCGCCGGCGGATGCGCGAGAGCGCGGCGACCACGCTCGCGACCTGATCCTCGAGCGACTCCCTGAGCTTCCCGAGGTCGCGCACGTCGTGATCGAAGGTCCACTCGCTGCCCTGGCTCTTCGGCTCGCGCGTCGGGGTCACCTTGCGCTCGTCGATCCCCGACGCGAGCAGGTGGAGCGCGTCGGCCTGGCGCCCGAGCACGTCGCGGAGCGCCGGCAGCGGCCGCTCGCGGAGATCCTTGGCGGTCTTCAGGCCGAGCCCGTGGAGCCGCCGCGCGGTCGCGGGCCCGACGCCCCAGAGCTTCTCGACGGGCAGCGCCCCGATGAAGTCGAACACGCGCTCGGGCGGCACCACGAAGAGCCCGTCGGGCTTCCGCCAGTCGCTCGCGATCTTCGCGACGAGCTTGTTCGGGCCGACGCCGGCGGACGCCGTGAGCCCCGTCTCCTCCTTGATCCGCGCCTTCACGTGGCGCGCGACGTCGCTCGCCCACGTCAGCCCCACGAGGTTCTCGGTCACGTCGAGGTACGCCTCGTCGATGGAGAGCGGCTCCACGAGATCGGTCACCTCGTGGAAGATCGCGCGCACGACGCGGCTCACCTCGACGTAGCGCCGCCGCCGCGGCTCCACGAACACCACGGCCGGGCAGCGCCGCCACGCCTCCGCGCACGACATGGCCGAGTGGATCCCGTAGCGCCGCGCTTCGTAACTCGCCGCCGCGACGACGCCGCGCCCGCGCGGATCCCCGCCCACCACCACGGGCTTCCCGCGGAGCTCGGGCCGGTCGCGCTGCTCCACCGAGGTGAAGAAGGCGTCCATGTCGACGTGCAGGATCTTCACGCGCGCCCCGGCGCGAGGAAGGTCAAGCTCAAGTCGGCGCGCCGCCGGACCGAACTATACATCAGCACCACGCGCTCGAACGCCACCGGTTTTGGCGCTCGTCGGACGGCATGCTACCGTCCCGGGCGTGGCGTTTCGACCCGAGGGGAGGACGGGCCCGACGATGTCTCCGCACCACCACGTCGCGCGCGCGACGCGGGGCTCGCTCCGCGCCGCCGGGATCGCCCTCGCGCTGTGCCTCGCGTGGCCCGCGTCGGCCCGCGCGGCCGGCTGCCCGGCGCCCGCCGAGCCCATGGGCTCGCCGCCGCCGACGGGGCGGCAGGTCTGGTGCGGCTACCCGGGCGCCGATGGGCAGTGGGTCCCGCACGGCCCCGTCCGGATCTGGGACGAGGCCGGCAAGCTCAGCGCCACCGGCGCCTTCGTCGACGGCGAGCGCGACGGGCGCTGGGTCGAGTACGATCCCAACGGCGCCGTCCGCTCCGAGAGCACCTACAGGAAGGGGCGCCTCGACGGCCCCTACAGCGGCTTCGACGACGACGGCACGCGCGTGGAGGGCGCCTTCAGGGCCGGCAAGAAGGCCGGCGTGTGGCGCTTCACCGGGCTCGACGGCGCGGTCGTCGCCGAGGGCGCCTACGACGGCGATCTCCGCTCGGGCGCCTGGACCGTGACGGACGCCGAGGGCGGGCGCTCCGAGGGGCGCTACGCCCGCGGGAAGCGCGTCGGCGCCTGGGTCTACTGGTGGCCGTCGGGCAAGAAGCGCGCCGAGGGCAGCTTCCGCGCCGACCGCCGCGACGGCGCCTGGAAGGAGTACGACGAGGAGGGGCGCCTCGCGCTCGCCGGCGGCTACAAGGACGACGAGCGCGACGGGCGCTGGACCCTCTACGGCGGCGGGCTCAAGGAGGCGAGCGGGCGCCTCGTCGGGAACCTCCGCGAGGGGCGCTGGGTCGAGCTCCAGGCGGACGGCGTGAAGCTCGAGGGGCCCTACCTCCACGGGCAGAAGCAGGGCGAGTGGACGCGCACGGACGCCCGCGGTCACCTCGTCTCGCGCGGCGAGTACGCGGACGACGTGGCCGACGGCGCGTGGACCTTCTACGGCGCCGACGGGAAGCCCGTCGCCGAGGGGCGCTACCAGGGCGGCGCGCGCGTCGGGAAGTGGGTCGAGCGCGGCGACGACGGCGCCCGCGGCGAGGGCCCCTACGTCGACGGCGAGCGCGACGGCACCTGGACCTACTACTACCCGTCCGGGAAGCTCTGGAGCGTCGGCACCTTCGCGCGCGGCCAGAAGATGTCGGACTGGAAGGTCTACTTCGAGGACGGGCGCCTCGGCGCGGGCGGCTGACGGGATGGCGTGGCGTCTGGCGTTCGAGCCCGGGCCCCGCTTATACTCCCGCGCATGAAGCGCACAGCCCTCGCCGTCCTGGTCCTCGCCGCGTCCCTCGTCTCGCTCGCAGCCGCCCCCGAGGCCGCGCGCGCCGCCGACTGCTCGGGGATCCCGATCAACGGCAAGTGCGACGGGACGTCGCTCACGTACTGCGCCTTCGGCCTCTCGGTCACCGTCGACTGCAACTGGTTCGGCAAGACCTGCGGCGTCGAGACCTTCCTGAACCTGATCCCGTACCACGGCTGCGTGGACGCGACGTCGCAGGACCCGTGCCTCGGCGTCCAGTGCGGCGGCAGCTGCGGCACCTGCGCGTCGGGCCAGATCTGCAACGTCTACGGCCAGTGCGTCGACCCGAACAACTGCGCCGGCAACTGCAACGGCAAGCAGTGCGGCGAGGACGGCTGCGGCAACTCCTGCGGCACGTGCGGCGCCGACCAGGCGTGCAACTACAACTTCCAGTGCGTGCAGCGCTCCGTGTGCGAGGGCAACTGCCTCGGCAAGACCTGCGGCGGCGACGGCTGCGGCGGCTTCTGCGGCATCTGCAGCGCCTCCGAGAGCTGCGACTACACCTACAACTGCGTCCCGAAGGGGGGCTGCACCCCGAACTGCGCCGGGAAGACCTGCGGCAGCGACGGCTGCGGCGGCTACTGCGGGATCTGCCCCGCGACCCACAGCTGCAGCTACACCTACCAGTGCGTGCCGCGCTCCGGCTGCACCCCGTCCTGCTCCGGGCGCGTCTGCGGCGACGACGGCTGCGGCGGCAGCTGCGGCAGCTGCGCCTCGGGCCAGAGCTGCGGGTCGAACGGCCAGTGCTCGACCGTCGGCGGCTGTAGCCCGAACTGCGTCGGCGTCCAGTGCGGCCCCGACGGCTGCGGCGGCACCTGCGGTTCCTGCCCGAGCGGCTCGAGCTGTAGCTACCAGGGGCTCTGCGTGGGCTCGGGCGGCTGCACGCCGTCGTGCATCGGCAAGCAGTGCGGCCCCGACGGCTGCGGCGGCGTCTGTGGCCAGTGCGCGCAGGGGTCGAGCTGCAACTACGTCGGCCAGTGCGTGGTCCCCTCGTCCTGCACCCCCGACTGCACCGGCAAGGTCTGCGGCTTCGACGGCTGCTTCGGCAGCTGCGCGCCGGGCTGCCCGCAGGGCCAGAGCTGCGCCCACGACGGCGTCTGCGTCCCCACCGGCACCTGCACGCCGCTCTGCAGCGGCAAGGAGTGCGGCCCCGACGGCTGCGGCGGCACCTGCGCCCCCGGCTGCGCGGCCGGCACCTCCTGCGACTACAGCGGCCACTGCGTCGACCCCTCCTCCTGCGTCCCGCAGTGCGCCGGCAAGCGCTGCGGTCCGGACGGCTGCGGCGGCACCTGCGGCACCTGCGCCACCGGGCAGAGCTGCAACTTCAGCGGCCAGTGCGTCCTCGGCGGGAGCTGCGTCCCGCAGTGCGAGGGCAAGACCTGCGGCAGCGACGGCTGCGGCAGCACCTGCGGGAGCTGCCCGACCGGTCAGAGCTGCAGCTTCACCGGGGTCTGCGTCGGCGCCGGCGGCTGCACGCCCGACTGCGCCGGCAAGACCTGCGGGAGCGACGGCTGCGCGGGCACCTGCGGCACCTGCGGCACGGGCCAGAGCTGCAACTTCAACTACCAGTGCGTGAACACGAACGGCTGCACGCCGAACTGCGGCGCCGACGCGCGCGAGTGCGGCTGGGACGGCTGCAGCGGCACCTGCGGCGAGTGCGGGGTCGGCCAGAGCTGCACCTTCGCCGGGAAGTGCGTCGGCGGCTCCGGCTGCGTCCCGAACTGCAACGGCAAGGAGTGCGGGAGCGACGGCTGCGGCGGGCAGTGCGGCTTCTGCGACGGCGGCGAGATCTGCAAGAACGACGCGACCTGCGAGCCCGCGTGCGACCGCGAGGCGAACTGCCGCGGCGTCGACTGCGGGCCCGACGGCTGCGGCGGGACCTGCGGCGAGTGCGCCCAGGGCTCGTACTGCAACACCGTGCAGCAGTGCAAGGTCCTGCCCTGCACGCCGGACTGCACGGGCAAGACCTGCGGCGACGACGGCTGCGGCGGCTCCTGCGGGGTGTGCCTCGGCGGGGCGACCTGCGACGGGACGCAGTGCGTCGGCGGCTGCACCCCCAACTGCGCCGGGCGCGTCTGCGGGCCCGACGGCTGCGGCGGGGTCTGCGGCGGCTGCGGGGCCGACCAGAGCTGCGACGCGGCGGGTCAGTGCGTCGGTGGCAGCGGTCAGGACACGATCTCGAGCACCGACACCAGCACCGGGACGGTCACGCGGGTCGAGGGTGGCGGCGGCTGCGGCGGCGGCGACGCGCCGCTCGGCGGGGCGGGCGCGGCGCTCGCGCTCGGGCTCCTCGGGCTCGGCGTCGTCGCGCGGCGCCGGCGGCGGACCTGACGGGGCTCGGGGGGCGACGCGCGTCTGTTACGAATTGTTACAGTCGCCCACCCGACCTCGCCGCCAAAAGCAGACCGCCGGATACAAACGCGACGGCCCGGAGAGGCCCACGGGGCCGCGGCCTGCGGCCCGTACCCCGCTCGAGGCGCGGCGCCGGGTGGGTTTTTTCCGTGATCCGTCCGGGTCTCGGCGCGCATCCTCCACGCGCGTGTCGACGCAGCCGTGACTCGAGCCCCACGCCGCTGTGTCGCACGACGGGCGCATCATTCGCCCGCCTCCCGTGAACACGAGAACGACGACTTCATGAAGGAGCTGCGGCGTCCGTGGTGAACTTGACCGACCGCCCCTGCTCGCCGACCATTCGAGGTCTGGCGACGGTGCGCAGGCCGTCACCAGACGCAACGATTCGCCCGGCCGATTCGAGGTCGCGGCGAACGACCCGCGCGTGGGCGGGCGCCGCTCGACAACCAGCCAGCGGCCCTTGGGGTCGCGTCGACTGACGAGCGCGGAGAGCATGTTGGAGACATCTCCCATCACCGAGGCCGCCGAGCGGTCGGAGACCCGTCGCATCCACCGGGTGCCCGTTCGGCTCGTCGTGTCCCACGCGGGCCGCAGCGCCGTGCTGGGCGAGACGCGGGATCTGAGCCAATACGGCTTCTTCCTCGCGACGAGCGATCCGCTCCCGACCGGGAGCGTGCTGCCCATCTCGCTCGAGCTCGGCGGCTCGCCGCCCGTCGAGCTGCAGCTGCGCGCCGAGGTCGTGCGGCGCACCGACGACGGCATGGGCCTCGCCTTCATCGATCCGCCGAAGGACGTCCAGAAGCGGCTCCGCCACTTCGTCGCCGACATGACGTCCGTCGAGGGCACGCGCCGCACGGTCGAGCAGCTGCACGATCCGGCGACGAGCACCATCGAGCCCATCACCGACCCCGCCCGCGTCGCGCAGATCCTCGCGCGCACGCAGCGCGAGCGCGTCGACATCACGCTCATCCCGGCGGCCCGCACCGTGCGCGACCGGGCGCGGCTCGCCGAGATCGGCGCGGACCGCCTCGTCCTGCGCGTGCCCGAGCGGAGCCAGCTCGAGGTCGGCGAGGACGTCTTCGCCCTCGTGACGCTCGACTTCGTGAGCTACTCCTTCCAGGCGCGCGTGCTCGCCGCGGACGGCGAGCGCCTCGAGCTGTCCGCGGTCACCTCGCTCGTGTACTCGGAGCGCCGCGGGCGGACCCGCGAGCGCGTGCGCCCGGGCACGGTCGTGCGCTGGCCGCTGCCGTGGGACGCGAGCCGCCACCAGGAGTTCCCGGTCGTCGAGATGAGCGACAACGGGCTCTCCTTCCGCGCCGACGAGGCGACGTGTCAGCTGATGCCCGGCATGGCGCTCGACGGGGCGCGCGTCGGGAGCCGCGGCGAGTTCGAGCCGCTGCGCTCGGCCGAGGTGCGCCACATCACGCGCGTCATCGACGAGGACGGCGCCGTCTGGCTGCGCGTCGGGCTCCAGCACGGCACGCAGCGCGGCGCGACCCACGTCGAGGAGGCGGAGGCGGTCGAGAAGCCAGGCGCGAAGGGGCCCCTCGGGCGCCTCGGCGACGCGCTCGGCAAGGTCGGCACGGCGGTCGCGTACCTCTTCCACAAGAGCAAGAACAAGATCGCCCAGAAGCGCGGCGGGGAGGAGGCCCTCCCGTTCGTGAAGGTGAAGATCAAGCGCCCCGACGGCATGCGCCTCGTCGGGATCCTCGACCGCGCGTTCGGCGACGAGGGCGTCGCGCGCTGCCCCCTCGTCATCGTGGTCCCCGGCTTCGCCGGGCGGAAGGAGCAGATGAGCTTCCTCGCGAGCACGCTCGTCGAGGGCTTCCGCCGGAACCACCAGGACATCGCGGTCCTGCGCGTCGACGGCACGAACAACCTCGGCGAGTCCGACAAGGATCCGGGGTGCGAGGGGGAGGGGAGGAACACCCTCCACTACACGGTCGGCGGCGTCGTGAAGGACACGCTCGCCTGCCTCGCGTGGGCGCGCCAGAACCCCTACGTCGACCCGACGCACGTCGTCATCGTGTCGCTCTCGTTCGGCGCCGTCGGCGCGATGCACGCGATGACGCTGCCCGAGGCGTCGGCCGTCGGCCTCTGGGTGTCCTACATGGGGGCCCCCGAGGTGCGCGACGCCGTGAAGCACGTGAGCGGGCACTTCGACATCTTCGAGAACCACCGCATCGGGCGCGCGCAGGGCCTCATCACGATGGCCGGCTGCGTGGTCGACGGCGACAACTTCTGGGCGGACATGAGCGCGCTCGGGATCGGCCAGCTCGACGACTCGAAGCGCGAGATGGCGAAGATCCGCGCCGACATCCACTGGTTCCTCGGCCTCCACGACGCCTGGATGGACCCGCGCCGCGTGCGCGAGGTCATGAACGCGCGCCCCGAGAACGACCAGTCGCAGCGCGACATCATCGAGGTCGACGGCGGCCACCTCCCGCGGAGCGGCGAGGAGGCGATGCGCCAGTTCACCGCGGTCACGCGGCGCGTCTGGCAGCACGTCCACCACTCGCCGCTCGAGCCGTTCCGCCTCTCGCTCGCGAAGCTCGGCGCCACGGCCGACCTCGAGTGGTCGCAGGTGCGCCGGAACGGCCTCGGCGACCCGCGCGGCTGGTGGCGGCGCTACCTCCTCGGCGAGGCGGGGATGGGCTTCGACATCCTCGAGTACACGCCCGAGTACGACCAGCTCATGGAGACGCAGGCGGACCTCCTCGACGTCGCTGGGAAGGACGTCCTCGAGATCGGGGCGGGCACGGGCAACCTGTCGCGCCGCGTCGCCGAGCGCGGGCCGCGCCGGCAGGTCGTGACGGACCTCGTCCCCGAGGCGCTCGAGCGCATCCGGACGAAGCTCCCGGCGGGGTCCCGGGCCGAGCTCCGGCGCGTCGACGTCGAGGGCACGCCGCTCGTCGCGGTCCACCGGCTCACGGCGGGCGACCTCCCCGGCGGCGCGCGCGCGCTCGTGGAGCGCGTCCCGGGCGTCCACCGCGCGACGTTCGAGCGGGTCCTCGAGACGCGCCACGACGGCGCCGTCCACGCCGCGATCCTCGGCCGCGCGGTCGACCCCGGCGCCATCGCGCGCGAGCGGGCGCTCCCGGACAACGCCGCGCGCCTCCTCGGCGACCTCCACGCCCTCGCGAGCGCCGTCCCGGCGCGGCGCCGCGGCGAGGAGCCCGAGCTGCCCGAGCTCCACACGCTCTCGCGCGAGACCGTGCTCGGCGCGGGCCGCGGCGGGCTCCCCTACGCCGACGGCTCCTTCGACCGCGTCGCGATGAGCCTCGTGCTGTCGTACCTCGACGAGCCCGACGACGTCCTCTTCGAGGCGTACCGCGTGCTGCGGCCGGGCGGCCTCTTCCTCGTGTCGTCGCTCATCCGCGACGCCGACTCGAGCAAGCTCTTCCTCGACATGGTCGAGCGCGTCGAGCAGATGCCGGAGGCGGACCTCCCGGGCGGGCAGCCGCGCGAGGTGCTCATCGAGAGCCTGCGCGACTTCCTCGCCCACGCGTCCGAGCTCATGCGGCTCGAGGAGGAGGGCGTCTTCAAGTTCTACGACGGCGACGAGCTCGTCGCCGCGCTCGCCCGCCGCGGCTTCGACTCCCCGCGCGTCGTGACGAGCTTCGGTGACCCGGCCCAGGCGGTGATCGTGGTATGCCGAAGACCCTGAGACGGTCATACCCCGAAGCGTTCATGGCGGAGCTCCGTGAACGCTCGGCGCAGTCGATGCGCATCGCGTGCATCGTCGGGGCCCTCTCGTTCTTCGGCATGGCGTTCGTCGACCCCATGCTGGTGTCCCCGGCGGCCGTGCCGGCGCTCGTCGCCGCGCGCTCGGCCATCATCGGGATCCTCTTGCTGCTGCTCGCGACGACCCTCGTCCCGGGTCTCGCCGTGCGCCACGCGCGCGTCCTGCTCACGGCCGCGTTCCTCGTCACGGGCGGCGGCGTCATCGCGGTGACCGTGCTCACGGGCGGCGCGGAGAGCCGCTACCACGAGGCGCTCTTCCTCACGATGTTCGGCTACGCGCTCCTGCCGATGACGTGGCAGCCCGTGTACGCGGCGGTCGTCTACGCCTCGCTCGTGGTGCTCTACGCGGGCGCCGTGGTCGCCTTCGACGTGGCCGGCTCCGTCGGCGTCTTCGTGACGAACGTCGGGCTCCTGACGGCCGCCTGGTTCATCGGCGTCGTCATGTATCTCGTGTCGCTCCGGAGCCGCTACGAGGAGTTCTCGCACCGCGCGGAGCTCGCCAACGCCAACAGCCGCCTGAAGGAGCTCGACCGCGCGAAGAACCGCTTCTTCGCGAACCTCTCGCACGAGCTGCGGACGCCGCTCACGCTCACGCTCGCGCCCGTCGAGAGCCTCCTCGAGGATCCGCGCGAGGACCTCACCATCGCGCAGCGCGAGAAGCTCCTGCTCGTCCGCCGCAACGCCCTCCGCCTCCTCCGCCTGGTCGACGATCTGCTCGCGTTGTCGAAGGCCGAGGCGACGACGCTCCGCCTCAAGGTCGAGACCATCGACCTCGTGCAGCTCGGGCGCATGCTCATCGACGAGGTCTCCGAGCTCACGGCGCGGAAGAGCATCGAGGTGAGCTTCGCCGTCGAGGGGAGCGTCGTCCCGACGCGCTGCGACCCCGATCTCATCGAGCGCGTCTTCCTGAACCTGCTCGGCAACGCCGCCAAGTTCACGCCCGAGGGCGGCCGCATCAGCGTCGTCGTGCGCGGCCTCGACAACGGCATCGAGGTGAGTGTGCGCGACACCGGGATCGGCATCCCGGAGGACGCGCTCGTGCGCGTCTTCGACCGCTTCTACCAGGTCGACGACGGCGCCACGCGCGCGGTCGGCGGCACCGGCATCGGGCTCGCGCTCGCAAAAGAGATCGTCGAGCTCCACGGCGGCCGCATCGAGGCGTCGAGCGCCCTCGGCGTCGGCACGACGATGCGCTTCTGGCTGCCGAACGAGCTCCCCGCCGCGGCGCCCATCGAGCGGCGCCGCACGCGGAAGGCGCTCGGGACCGAGCGGCGCTCCAACGAGACGGGGCTCCCGGAGTGGCACGAGGCGCTCAAGGCGGCGCGCGCCTACCGCTTGCACGAGATCGACCTCGCGACCGAGCACCGCGCGACCTCGACCCGCACCGAGCAGGCCCGCGGGCGCGCCGCCAACGTGCTCATCGTCGAGGACAACCCCGACATGGTGCAGTTCCTCGTGGCGCTCCTCGCGGCCGACTTCAGCACCACGACCGCGGCCAACGGGCGCGAGGGCTTGCTCACGGCGGTCGAGCGGCTCCCGGACCTCATCATCAGCGACGTCATGATGCCGGAGATGGACGGCTTCGAGCTCGTGCGGCGCCTCCGCGAGGACGCGACCACGAGCCGGATCCCGGTCATCCTGCTCA
Source organism: Deltaproteobacteria bacterium (assembly GCA_020632715.1). Lineage (GTDB taxonomy): Bacteria > Myxococcota_A > UBA9042 > PHBI01 > PHBI01 > JACKFA01. The sequence goes on along the minus strand of JACKFA010000001.1, from coordinate 572,152 downwards.
CGGCGAAGGACACGGCGGAGGACCGCATCGCCGGCCGCGCGGGCGGGGCCGACGCCTACCTCGCGAAGCCGTTCTCGGCGGGGGAGCTCCTCGCGGCGGTCGACACGCTGCTCCGCCGCCAGGAGACCGTGCGCGACGCCGCGCGCGACGACCGCGACGAGGCCCTCGTCTTCATGGCGACGGGGGTCTCGGACGCGCTCGAGCAGGCCGTCGGGGACATCGAGCGCGATCTCCCGGAGCTCGTGAAGTCCGCGCCCGCGGCGCTCAACACGGCTCGCGAGGGGCTCGGCGGGGTCCGCCGCGTGCTCGAGCAGCTCCGCGCCTTCGCCCTCGCGGGGGCGAGCGCGAGCCCGACCCCGACGAGCGTCAAGGACGCCGTCGCCAAGGCGGTCGAGATGGTCTCGCCGAAGTGCGCCGGGCGCGCGCTCGACGTGGACCTCCGCTCGCGGGCCACGGTCCTCTTCCCGGCAGGGCAGCTCGAGCTCCTCGTCGCCGAGCTCGTCGAGAACGCGGTGACGGCCACCGAGCCCGGAGGCCAGGTGCGGATCCTCGCGTGGGACGAGGCGAGCGACCACGCGGTGATCTCGATCCGCGACGAGGGCCCCGGCGTCCCGGCGCAGCACGCCGAGCGCGTGTTCTTCCCCTTCTACGACGGCCCCCACACCGGCATGGGGCTCGCGGTCGCGCGGCGCCTCGTCGAGCACGTGGGCGGCGAGATCTACCTCGATCAGTCCGAGGTCGCCGGCGCGACCTTCGTGATCCGGCTGCCCGTCGCGCCCGCGTCCGTCGCCGCCGTGTCCCAGCCGATCACGAAGCGGCGGGCGGTCTGATGGCGAGCCGCCTCCCGCTCGAGCCCGCCGCGGCGCCGCCCCTCGTCGACGCGCCCGCCTTCGAGGCAGGGCGCCGCCCGCTCGACGAGGTGCTCATCGACATCCCGGATCCCGCGCCGGGCGAGCTCGCGGCGGAGAGCGCGGCCGTGAGCGCCGCCCTCGCGTCCCTCGACGAGGAGGAGGCGCCGTCCGAGGCGGGGGTCGCGCCGCCGAAGGAGCGCGTGCCGCGCGTGCCGGCGGCGCTCTTCGCGGTCGTCGGGGCGGGTGTCGCCGGGGGGGCCTCGTGGCTCCTCGCGGAGAACGCCGGCGCCGCCGTGGTCGCCGGGGCCGCGGGCCTCCTCGCGGGCGGGCTCGGCTACATCGTGGGCTACCTCGCGCGCCGCGCGCTCGCCGAGGAGACGACGCTCCGCTCCCTGCTCGGGCGCGGCACGTCGGACTCGCTCTGGACCTGGGTCCCGGCGCGCGACGAGGTCTGGTTCTCGCCGCGCTGGCAGGGGCTCTTCGGGATCCGCCCCGGGGCGACGACCGACCTCTCCCGCTGGCTCGAGCGCGTGCACCCGGCCGACCGGGGGCGCCTCCAGCAAGGTCTGGACGCGCTCGCCTCGGGCACGTCGCGCGAGCTGCGCGTCGTCCACAGGCTCACCGTGGCCAACGACTTCCGCTGGGTCGACGCGCACGCGGTGGCCACGGAGGGCGCGAAGGGCGCGACGGTCATCGCGGGCTCCCTCCACGACATCACGGACCGCCGGAAGGCCGAGGCGCGCCTCGCTCACAACGCCTTCCACGACAACCTCACCGGGCTCCCGAACCGCGCCTTCTTCGTCGATCGCCTCGGGCACGCGGTCGCGCGCGCGCGCCGGAACCCGCGCTACCGGTTCGCGGTGCTCTTCATCGACGTCGACGGCTTCAAGGTCGTGAACGACAGCCTCGGCCACACCTCGGGCGACGAGCTGCTCGCCATCGTCGCGATGCGCCTCAAGGCGTGCGTCCGCCCGAGCGACACGGTCGCGCGCATCGGCGGCGACGAGTTCACCGTGCTGCTCGACCCCGTCGACGGCGAGGAGCACACGCAGGCCGTCGCCGAGCGCCTCGCGGCGTCGGTGCACGGCTCGTTCGAGGTGCGCGGCCACACCATCCAGACGAGCATCAGCATCGGCATCGCCATGTCCGATCGCCGCTACACGGACGCGCAGGAGATCCTGCGCGACGCCGACACGGCGATGTACCGCGCGAAGAAGAGCGGCAAGGGGGGGCTCCGCGTCTTCGACATCGCGATGCACAAGTCCGCGATGCACCGCATCAAGATCGAGAGCGAGCTCGTGCGCGCCCTCGAGCGCGGCACGCTCACGGCCTACTACCAGCCGATCGTGCGCCTCGACACGCGCCGCATCGAGGGCTTCGAGGCCCTCTGCCGCGTCCCGCGCGAGGGCGGCGGCATGCTCCCGCCGGTCGAGTTCATCCCGGTCGCCGAGGAGACCGGTCTCATCGACGACATCCTCCTCCGGATGCTCGCGCTCGCCTGCGCGCAGACCGCGCAGTGGCGCGAGCAGCACCCCGATCTCTACGTGAGCGTCAACGTGAGCGGCCGCTCGGTGCGCCCGGCGCTCGTCGGCGAGGTCGCGCTCGCGCTCGAGCGCCACGGCCTCTCGCCGAAGGGGCTCAAGCTCGAGCTCACGGAGTCCGTGCTCGTCGACACCGCGAGCGCCGGGGCCGAGGTCGTCCACGGGCTCGCGGACCTCGGCGTCGGCCTCTACATCGACGACTTCGGCACCGGCTACAGCTCCCTCAGCTACATGCACAAGTTCTCGATCGAGTGCCTCAAGATCGACCGCTCCTTCGTGAGCGCGCTCGACGGGCACCGCATGCCGAGCATCGTCGAGACCATCATCGACCTCTCGAACCGCGTGAACGCCCGCGTCATCGCCGAGGGCATCGAGACGGAGCCGCAGCTCGAGGCGCTCCGCGCGCTGCGCTGCACCCACGGCCAGGGCTTCCGCTTCTCGCCGGCCGTCCCGGCTGACGCGGCGGGCAAGCTCCTCGCGCTCGGCGACGATCTTCCCTGGCGTTGAGGGCGCGGTTGCGCGATACCCCGCGCCCGAATCGCCCAGGCCCTTGCGACGCGCGCAGGCGCGACGCTACGCTAGAGGCTCTACCCGCGGAGTGGACATGGATCTCGCCAATCGCCTCCCGACGACGAAGGCCCTGACGGTCGCGTCGCTCGTCGCGCTCGCCCTCGGCGCGGGCGCCGCCGGCTGCGGCGACGACGGCGGCAAGCAGAGCCTCGTCCCGACGACCGACACGTACACCGGCGCCGACTCGCTCCCGGCCGACACGAGCGAGCCCGCCGACACCGAGGCGCCCGTCGACACGGCGACCGCGCCCGACACGACGACGAGCGCGCCGAACACGCTGCGCTACGACCCGACGATGAAGGGCGACGACGGCCTCGTCTGCGTCACGAGCCCCTGCGTCATGAGCGGGCTCGCTGGCGCGGGCTTCGACCTCGCCGTCATCTACCGTGACGGGAGCGGCAAGGGCCTCGCCGACCGCTCCATCAAGTTCGAGAGCGACGCCCCGCAGACGCTCGCCGCGCTCTCGGCGCTCACGAGCTACACCGACGAGAGCGGCGTCGCGACCGTGCACGTGCGCTCCTTCGACGTTCCGGGCACCGCGACGATCACGGCGTCGGTCGGCAGCGACCCCGGCGCGGGCTCGGTCTCCTTCGTCATCACCCTCACGCTCCCGCCGGCGCCCGTGCTCGTCGCCTCGCCCGAGTACGTGGGCCACCTCGGCGTCGCCGACTTCCGCCTGAACCTCTACCTCCAGCACGACGGCGAGCCCTCCTGCGCGGCGGTCTACCCGGACGCGGGGGGCGTCCACCCGACGCCCGACCTCACGACCGGCCCCTACGGCTTCGGCGAGCAGGCGAGCCTCTTGACGCTCCCGGGCCTCGTCGAGGCGGGTGAGCAGCGCTGGACGCTCCAGTTCACGGGGCCGACCGACGGCGTCACCGACGTCGCCGAGGGCTGCGTCGACAACGTGCTCGTCAAGCCCAACGACACGGCGAGCGAGCTCGTCTACGTGCTCGACCTGCCCCCGCGCTTCAAGGGGACGTACCGCACGGAGACGCGGATGGACGTCGTCTCCGGCGCCGAGGGCACGACCGGCAGCATCATGCACGGCGTGACGCAGCTCTTCACGCACCCGGGGGCGCTCGTCATCTCGTGGGCCTGCCAGAACGCGAGCGGCTTCCTCGGGACGGTGTGCGGCTATCTCCAGAGCGGCGACGGCTCCCTCTCGGTCGTGGGCGCCATCGTCGCCGACTTCGCCGACGCCTCGCTCCTCGAGCTCCTCGCGAACACGCTCGGGCAGAACGTCACGTTCACGGGGACCACGGTCTCCGAGATCCTGCAGGACCTGCGCTTCATGTCGACGATGCCGTTCCTCGCGGAGCCGGCGACGTCGAAGCCGGGCTTCCAGGGCGCCTACTTCGCCCCCGGCGACGCGAGCGAGACGTGGACCCACGTGCGCTTCCGCTGGAAGTTCGACCCGGCCTGCAAGAACGTCGCGAACCCGCTCGAGTGCGGCTGGACGTCGATCCCGCTCGAGTCGATCTACGGATACCAGCCGCAGGCGCAGCTCGCCGCCGGCGTCGACGCGAACCTCGCCCTCCACATCGAGGAGCACGAGGTCACGGGGCTCACGTACGGGCCGCTCATCGACGCGATCCTCGAGCGCTACATCCTGCCGCTCGCGTTCGGCGACGGCACGGGGGGGCTCCCGCCGGTCGACTCCTTCGAGGACCTCGCCTCCGTGCTCCTCGGCGACCGCGAGTGCCTCTACTACGACGACTGCTGCGACATCTTCACGGCGCGCATCGAGGACAGCGTCCCGAGCTACGTCGCCTACGCGGCGCCCTACGCCTGTGACGCGGCGATCCCCGTCATCGGGCAGACCCTCCGGAACCAGCTCCTCGGCCTCGACGGCGCGATGAACCTCGGGACCCCGGCGGGGCAGGGGTGCCAGGCGGTCGACGGCAACGCGGACCGCTGGATCGACGCCTGGGGGCGCCAGTCGGCGCTCTGCGCGTGGCACCTCTTCTTCCCGATGTCGGATGGGCCCTTCGAGCCCGACACAAGCTGGCTTTCCGCGCTGCAGTAGGTATTCTCCGCCGCGCCGCGGCCGGTAGGGCGGGGGTCACCGTCAGACCGCCGCCGCGTCGACCGGGTGAGCGTCGCGCACGCGCGCGAGGCGCCCCGGCCCGTCGGCCCTGCGGCGACCCCAAAGAGGAGAAGCGCTCGTGATCGTTGGCATCCCCACCGAGATCAAGTCCCAGGAGAACCGCGTCGGCATGGTGCCCGGCGGGGTGAAGCAGCTCACCGCGGCCGGCCACCAGGTGCTCGTGCAGCGGGGGGCAGGGCAGGGCTCCGGCGTCCCGGACGAGGACTACGTGCGCATGGGCGCGCGCCTCGTCGACGACGCGGCCGAGGTCTGGGGCCAGGCCGACATGGTCGTGAAGGTGAAGGAGCCGATCCCCTCGGAGTACGGCCACTTCCGGAAGGGGCAGATCCTCTTCACGTACCTGCACCTCGCGGCCGTGCCGGAGCTCGGCGCGGAGCTGCTCCGGGCCGGCGTCACGGGCGTCGCGTACGAGACCATCGAGGACACGCACGGGCGGCTCCCGCTCCTGAAGCCGATGAGCGAGATCGCCGGCAAGATGGCGACGCAGGTCGGCGCGCACTGCCTCGAGAAGCACCAGGGCGGCATGGGGCTCCTCCTCGGCGGGGTCGCGGGCACGAAGCCCGGCCACGTCGTCGTCCTCGGCGGCGGCACGGTCGGGACGAACGCCGCGAAGATCGCGGTCGGGATGGGGGCGCGCGTGACGCTCCTCGACCGCAACCTCGACCGCCTGACCTACCTCGACGACGTGTTCCACGGCCGCATCATGACGCTGCACTCGAACCCCGAGACGATCGAGCACTCGGTGCGGCAGGCCGATCTGCTCGTCGGCGGCGTGCTCGTCGCCGGGGCGCGGGCGCCGAAGCTCGTCAGCGAGGCCCTCGTCCGGGAGATGAAGCCCGGGAGCGTCATCGTGGACGTCTCCGTCGACCAGGGCGGCTGCATCGAGACGTGCCACCCGACGACGCACAAGGACCCGACCTACCTCGTCGGCGAGGTCGTGCACTACTGCGTCGCGAACATGCCGGGCGCGGTCGCGCGCACGAGCACCTACGCGCTCACGAACGCGACGACCGAGTACACCCTGCGCCTCGCGAACCTCGGCCTCGAGGCCGCCGTCGCGGCCGACAAGGGGCTCCGGCTCGGGCTCAACACGAAGAACGGGGCGTGTACGCACCCGGCGGTGGCCGAGGCGCTCGGCTACGACTACGTGGCGCCCGAAGCGGCCTGATTTACTGCGCTCGGCGCCGACGCGCCGAGCACCCCGGACGACTCCGCGGAGGATCGCGGGTGACCCGCCCGCGATCCCCGCGCGCCTCGACGCGGCGCGTCAGAGCGCTCGCTCGGTAGCCTCTCGGCCGCCCGCGAGGCGGCTCTGCGCGCCGTGATCACACCAATGTGACACCTCCCGGTGCGGAGCGGGACAATTGTTTTACGACCCCCTGAGGCCCCCATTCCAGGCGGCCCTGGGGAGGATCGCGGCGAGGCCCGGAAAACTCACCCCTCATCCGTCCGAAACTTTTTCACTACTGTCGGCGTCAGAAGCTGCACGCGCCGCGAACAGCAGCGCCGATCAGGTTCACCAGATCGATTCGGACGACGCGAGTGATAGGCAACGAGCTCATCGACGCACGGAATAGCGCCCCAGACGGTCGGGTTCACGCCCTCGTCGAGCTGGGGACCGTTCGCGCCGACGAGCCTTTCGAGGAGGGGGCCGAGGTGATCTTCCAAGGACGAGCGAAGAAGGAAGAGGAGGCGACCCGGGATGCCTTCAACAAGGAGGCGCTCCCTCACATGGAGTCGCTCTACAGCGCCGCGCTCTACATGACGCGCGACGCCGGCCTCGCCGAGGATCTCGTCCAGGAGACCTTCCTCAAGGCCTTCAGGTTCTGGCACCGCTACGAGAGCGGGACCAACTGCAAGGCCTGGTTGTTCCGGATCCTGACGAACACGTTCATCAACGGGAACCGCCGCAAGAAGCGGCCGCACTTCTCGATCGACGCGTCGGAGCAGGACCTCAGCTCGAGTGTGATGGCGGAGACGTCACACTTCTACGACACGCCGGAGGCCGAGTATCTCGGTGGTCTGTTCCCCGAGCACGTGCAGCGTGCGATCGAGGAGCTGCCCGAGAACTTCCGCATCCCGGTCGTGCTCGCGGACCTGCAGGACTTCTCCTACAAGGAGATCGCGGATATCATGGAGTGCCCCGTGGGCACCGTGATGTCCCGTCTCTTCCGTGGGAGGAAGCGCCTGCAGGAGGTGCTCTTCGACTACGCGGTCGAGCTCGGGGTGATCCCCGCACAGGACGCCAGGGATGAGGAAGGCGCCATCTCGCTCGAAGCGTACCGAGCCCGCCGCAAGGCCGTGGGCGAGGGCTGAGTCGGAGCGCGCGCAACCCGCGGGCATACCGGGGTGGGTCGCCGGTGTTCGTCGTGAACCACACGAGCGGACACCACGATGAACTGCGACGACATCAACAACGCGATCTACGTCTACCTCGACGGGGAGCTGGCCGCCCCCGAAGAGGGCGACTTCGAGGGTCACGTGAGCGCGTGCCGGCGTTGCTCCCGCCTCCTCGCGCAGGAGAGCGGGATGCTGACGGCCGTGCGCGCGAACGCGCCGCAGCCGAAGGCGCCCGAGTCCTTGCGGCTGCGGGTGCTCGCCGCGCTCGACGAGGCGCCGGCGCCGCTCCCGGCGGAGGCGCGCGCGCAGGCGCCGCGGACCTCCGCGTGGCTCGTCGGCGCCGGGTGGATCGGCGCCATCGCGGCCGTCGTCATCGCGATGGTGCTCGCCTTCGGGAAGCCCGCGGGCGGTGAGACCGACGAGCGCCGCGTCCTCGTCGAGTCGGTCGCCGCGCACCGCGAGAACCTCCCGATGGAGGTGCGCGGCTCCGAGCAGCAGGTGCGGCAGTACCTGCAGGAGAACGTGCCGTTCCCGGTCGAGATCCCCTTCGACGACTCGCAGGCCATCCGCCTCACGGGCGCCCGCCTCACGCGCGTCGGTGGGCGCGAGGCCGTGCTCTTCAACTACGACGTCCAGGGCGAGCGCATGACGGTCGTCCAGGTCGCGACCCCGCCCGAGGCCGAGGCGGCGGACGCCGAGACGGAGCCGTCGTTCTCGAACCACCAGGGCTTCGAGGTCGTCACGTTCCGGAAGCGCGGCATCATCAACTCGGTCGTGGGGCAGGGGCAGAGCCCCGGGAAGATCGTGCGCGCGAGCTACGCGCAGTAGCGCGCGGCGGGGCTCCAGGCTTACGGTGTAAGTCTCGCCCGCGCCGCGGCGCCGCCCGGCGTGTTGGCGCTGAGTCGCGGCGCCGTGTATACGGCCATCGATGACCCGAACCGCCGCGCGCCCCCTCGGCACGGTGCTCGCCGCGTGCGTGCTCGCCGCGTGCGCGCTCGCCGCGGGCGGCGTCGCCCGCGGGAGCACGGATCCCGACCGGCGCTGGTTCACCCTCGAGACCGAGCACTTCGCCGTCTACTCCTACGACGGCGGCGAGGCCATCGCCCGCGACGTCGCCGCCTACGCCGAGGAGGCCTGGCGCGTCCTGAACCCCGTCATCGGCACGGTCCCCGACGAGCGCGTCCACATCGTCGTCACCGACGACGTCGACGACGCGAACGGCTTCGCCTCGGTCCTCCCGCGCATGAGCTTCACGGTGTACGCCTACGCGCCGTCGGCCGACAGCGAGCTCGGCGACTACGCGAGCTGGCTCCGGCTCCTCGTCTTCCACGAGTACGTCCACGTGCTCCACCTCGACCACGTGGGGGGCCTCCCCGAGCTCCTGAACGACGTCTTCGGGCGCGTCTGGTACCCGAACGAGGCCCTCCCGCGCTGGACGACCGAGGGGATCGCCGTCTGGGTCGAGAGCGCGTACACGAAGGGCGGGCGCGTCGGCTCGAGCCGCTTCGAGATGTTCACGCGCACCTCCGCCCTCGCGGGGAAGCTCCCGGGCCTCGGCGACATCACCGGCTTCCCGCTCGAGCACCCGCGGGGCTCGTCCTGGTACCTCTACGGCGGCTACCTCATGGACCTCATGGCGCGCGAGGCCGGCCCCGACGCCGTCCGCCGCTTCGTCGACGTCTACGGCGAGCGCCCGATCCCGTTCTCCGTCGGCCTCACCACGAAGGAGGTCAGCGGGAAGACGCTCGACACCTGGTGGGCCGAGATGCAGGCGCAGATGACCGCCCGCGCCCGCGCGGTCGCCGATCGCGTCGCCGCCGCCGGGCCCGTCGTCGGCGAGCAGCTCACGCGCGGCGGCGAGTTCAAGGTCCACGCCGCCTTCTCCCCCGACGGCGCGCGCGTCGCCTGGGTCGAGAACACCGGCCACCGCCCGACGCACATCGTCATCGCGCCGGCGAGCGATCCCGCCCGCACCGAGGACGTCATCCGCTGCGAGGGCGGCTGCGGCGAGATCGCGTGGACCCGCGACGGCGCGGAGATCGTCTACGCCACGAGCCGCTTCCACCGCGTCGTGAGCTTCTACGGCGCGCTCGCGCGGGTCCCGGCGCGGCCGGGCGTGCCGCGGCGCGACGCCGTCCTCCTCCGCGGGGCGCACCGCGCGCAGTTCCCGGCGGTCGGCGGGCGCGACGGCCGCGTCTGGTACCTCGCGAGCGCCTGGGGGCGGACCCACATCGAGGCCGCGGACCTCGCGACGGGCGAGCGCGTCGCGCGGATCGACCCGCCCGCCGCGGCGCGCCTCGACGGGCTCGCCGCCACGGCCGACGGCCGCTCCCTCTTCACCTCGGCGCACATGGGCGGCGACCGTGACCTCTACCGCGTCGACACCCGGACGGGCGCCTTCGAGCGCCTCACCGAGGGCGCGTCGATCGAGCTCGACCTCGCGCTCAGCCCCGACGAGCGCTGGCTCGTCTACAGCTCCGATGCCGACGGCGTCTACGACATCTACGCCCGCGAGCTCGCGACCGGCGTGACGCGCCGCGTCACCCGCGTCGTCGGCGGCGCCTTCGACCCGGCCGTCTCCCCCGACGGCGGGACGCTCCTCTACTCCGGCTGGACCGGCGACGGCTTCGAGCTCTTCCGGCTCCCCTTCGACCCGGGCGCCGCCCCCGTCGTCGCCGACCCCGATCCGAAGCCCCTCCGCGGCGACGAGCCGCCGCCGCCGGTGACCGTCCGCGAGCGCCCCTACCAAGCGCTCCCGTCGATGCTCCCGCAGAGCTGGCTCCCGACCTGGGTCGCCGACAGCACCGGCCTCGCGCGCCTCGGCATCGAGCTCTCGGGCGCCGACGTGAGCGGGAAGTACGCCGCGGCCCTCTCGGTCGAGTGGGACATCGCCCGCGAGGACGTCGCCGCCTACGCCTCCGGCACCGTCTCCTTCGGCTTCCCGGACGTCACGCTCGCCGCCGGCCGCTACTCCTGGGACCGGCTCGCCTACTTCGGCGACCGGCTCCACGACTACCGCGAGGAGGTCTACTACGGCTCCTTCGGCGTGAGCCTCCCGTTCCCGAGCGTGTTCACGAGCCTGAACGTCGGCGCGAGCTTCTCCTTCGACCTCGCGCGCGCGCTCGAGGCCGACCCCGTCGAGCACACGCCCGAGGAGAACACGGCGTTCATCCCGCGCGAGGGGCCGTCGACGGCGCTGAACCTGTGGTGGTCGCTCGGCGACGTGCAGGGCTTCACGTTCAGCATCTCCCCCGAGCTCGGCGTGTCCGCCTACGTGAACTTCCGCCTCCGGAGCCCGACGATCGGCTCCCACGCGACGGTCTACACGCTGTCCTGGGTCGGCCGCGCCTACGTCCCGATGCCGTTTCAGGATCACGCGCTCATGCTCCGCCTCGAGGGCGGCGTCTCGGGCGGCGACGACGACGCGCGCGCGGTCTTCTCCGTGGGCGGCGTCCCGAACCAGGACCTCCTCTCGGATCTCCTGAACCAGGTGAACGCCGGCTCCGTCTGGCTCCGCGGCTTCGAGCCCGGCGCCTACAACGCCACGAGCTACACCCTCGGCTCGCTCGAGTACCGCCTGCCGCTCTGGCGCGTCCGGAAGGGCCTCGACTCGCTCCCCGTCTTCCTCGAGGACCTGACGCTCGCGGCCTTCTCCGACGCCGCCTGGCTCGGCCCGGTGCCCTACCTGCACGATGACCGCGACGTGCTCGCCGTCGGCGTCGGCGCCGAGCTGCGCGCGCGGATCGATCTCTTCTACGGCTACCCGATCGACCTCCGGCTCGGGTACGCGCGCGGCCTCGGCGACGACGGCATCGACCAGGTCTACCTGCTGATGGCGCCGGCGCCGTGAGGACGTTCGCAGGGACGACTTGGCCCCGACGGCCGGCTTCTGCTACGGTCCCCGACGTCCCGACGCGTGACGAGAGCCCATGAAACGCACCCTCCTCCGCCTATGCCTCGCGCTGGTCGCGCTCACCGCGATGTCGGCGGCGTCGCCCGTCGGCGCCCGCGCCGGCGAGAAGGTCCTCGGGATGAACGTCGAGGGCGACAAGCTCTCGCCGAAGGACAAGAAGGATCTCTTCCAGGTCCTGCAGGCGAAGCTCCAGCGCTACCCCGACATCACGCTGATGAACCCGTCGTCGCACGAGCTCATCGACGACATGATCGAGCTCGAGTGCATCGATCTCGACCTCTCCTGCCTCGCGCGCCTCGGCGTGAAGTACGGCGCCGACCGCATCGTGTACGCGCAGGTCGACCCGGTGAAGGGGACGAAGGGCTACACGCTGCAGGTGAAGATCGCCGACGCCAACAAGGCGACGATGCTGCGCGACCAGTCGGTCGCGGTGCCGTCGATGGCGGCGCTCGCGGGCGCGCTCGAGGCGCAGATCGAGGCGGTCTGGGGCAAGCCCCCGGAGATCGCCCCCCCGGCCGCGGACGGTACGCTCGTCGTCGACGCGAGCGTGCCGACCGCGACGATCTACGTCGGCACGGACTACGCGGGCACCGGCACCGCGACGATCTCGAAGCCGCCTGGGAAGTACACGGTGCGCGTCGCCGCGGACGGCTTCGACGAGCAGGTCATGGAGGTCGAGGTCACGGCCGGCGGCACCGTCACGAAGAGCGTGACCCTCGTCGCGTCGGTCATGAAGGCGCCCGACGACGGCAAGAAGAAGCCGGACGACCCCTCGAAGAAGAAGATCGACGACGACGACGACGGCTCCGACTGGATCCTCTGGGCCGTCATCGGCGGCGTGGTGGTCGCGGGCGCGGCCACCGCGATCGCGCTCGCCGCGAGCTCCGACGACGGCCCGACGCGCGCGCCGGTCGTCCTCTCGGTCGACCCGAACAACGCCTGGCGCGACGCCGCCGTGACCGGAGCCCGGCCATGACGGCCCTCGCGACGACGGGGCGAGGCGCGGTCCTCGCGGCGCTCGTGCTGGCTCTCGCGGCGCCCGGCTGCGGTGACGCGGGCGCCGACGGCGGGTCGCAGGCCGGCTTCGGCTCGCTCGAGCTCGCCCTCGAGAGCGGCGCCTCCGCCGCCGGGTGGTTCCGGCTGCGCGTCCTCGAGGGGCCGGTCACCGACGCGGGCGTCGGCAAGACCTCCTTCGACACGGGCTGCGTCGAGGCGCTCTCGCGGACGTACGAGCTCACCAACATCCCGGTCGGCGACGGCCGCGCGATCCTCTTCGAGGGCTTCGACAGCGGGCAGTGCGGCGACGCCTCGCGCGTCGAGCTCGGCTACCGCGGCGACGTCACCATCGAGCAGAACCGGCGGCCCTACTACCACGTCCCCGTCTACGCGACCGGCGCCGTCTCGGCGCTGCCGGAGGAGATCAACATCTCCGCCGCCGTGGCCGACCCGATCGACTTCTGCGACGCGGACGCCGACTGCGGGAAGGCCGGCACCATCTGCTACGACGCGGCCAAGCCCGACTACTGGTGCGTCCCGACGTGCCTCGTCGACTCGGACTGCACGAGCTTCCACCCGGCCGCGACCTGCGACCAGGCCGCCGGGTGGTGCGTGCTCCTGTCGCCGTTCCCGCTCAACCTCTCGGAGCCGCGCGCGTTCGGCGCGGCCGCCACGCTCTCGACGGGCAGCGTCGCCTTCATCGGCGGCTTCGGCGCCCAGGACGGGGCGCTCGCGCTGACGCCGGTGAAGCACCTCGTCGAGGTCTTCGACCAGGCGACCGGGCTCTTCCAGGCCACGCAGGCGGCGGGGGTCGACAGCTACCCCGGCGGCCTCTTCGGCTTCGCGGCGCTCGGCGGGGACCGCTTCGCGCTCGCGGGCGGCGTCTCGCGCCTGTCGATCCTCTGGGACGCGCAGCGCGGCGGGCTCGCATGGGAGTCGACGGGCTGGTCGGACGTGCTCTCCGACGCCCTCGTCGTGGTGTCACCGCTCTCGGGGACCGCGAAGTCGACGAGGCTCCCGCGGAAGCTCGCGGAGCCGCTGGTCGTCGCGCTCGACAGCCACACCGTGCTGGTCGCGGGCGGGCTCGTCGGCGACAACGCGACGCCCTCCTCGGACGCCTGGATCTGCGACGTCGACAGCGGCGCCGAGTGCGTCGGGCTCCCGCCGATGACCGTGCCGCGCGCGGGCGCCGCGGGGACCTGCCTCGACGCCGGCTGCACGCAGGTGCTCGTCGTGGGAGGCGCGTCCCAGAACCCGCTCACCGAGCTCTTCGACCGCTCCGGCGCGGCCCCCGTCTGGAAGCCGCTCACGAGCGGCGGGTTCGGGGGCGCGCTCTTCGATCCGCAGCTCTGCGGCCTCGACCTCGTCGGCGGCTCGACCGGTCGCGGCGTGCCGAGCCAGCTCCCGCGCTACACGCTCGCGGTCAGCGGCGACTCGCTGACGGCGACGCCGGCCGCCGGGACCGCCGCAGGGTATCTCTCGGCGGTCGCGGAGAGCGGTGGGCATTGCGTCGTCGCGGGCGGGCTCGTCACGGCGACCGATCGCGTGAGCAGCGCCGTGAGCGTGCTGCCGACGGGCGGCGGGCAGCTCACGCGCGCCCGCTTCGGCGCGGCCGCGGCGTTCGTGACGCATGGCGCCCTCGCGGGGAGGGCGCTCATCGGCGGCGGGCTCGCCATCGCGGACCCGGCGTCCGGCGCGCTCCGCTTCATCCGTGGTGTCGAGGTGTGGAGTCCATGAGAAGAGCCCTGGTCGCGTCCCTCCTGTGTCTCCCGCCTTTTCTCGCCGCCTGCGGCGACGACGGCTCGACGGTCGTCGAGCTCACGGTCATCGAGACCATCCCCGTGCAGTTCGAGCAGATGGACGCGAACGTCGCCGAGGGCACGACCGTGTCGCTCGCGTCGCTCACGGAGGAGCCGGCGTTCGCGAGCTCCCGCGCGGATCTCGCGTGCGGCTCCCTCGACGTGGCGAAGTCATTCCTCACGATCGAGGCGCTGACGTCGTCTGCGGGGGCGACGGGCCTCGAGTACCAGGTCGACGTCGCGCCGCGGGGCGGCGTCACCTACACGCCGCTCGCCCACTTCTCGGGCTCGGTCGCCCAGGGCGACAAGGTCCCGATGACCGACCCGAAGGTCACCATCGACGCCGACGGGCTCACGCAGGTGAACCGCGTGATCCTCGGCGACAACCCGTCGCTCGACGTGCGCGTGACGGCCACGGTGCCGGGCGAGCTCGCGAACCTGCAGGTCGCGGTGTCCCTCGCGCTCTACTTCTCGAGCGACAAGAACGGCTGCCCGTCGCTCACGACGGGGCTCTGAGCGCCGGCGACGGCGAGAGAAGGCGGCGAGCGTGGAAGGCTTCGAGCGACGCGACATCGTGGTCGACGACGGCGTGAAGCTCGCCGTCTTCGACCTGCCCCATGCCGATGACGACGCCCCCGTCCTGTTCCTCTCGAACGGGCTCGGCGGTAACGTCGTCACGTGGCGGCACCAGATCCGGCACTTCAAGGAGCGCTTCCGGATCGCCACGTGGGATTATCGCGGGCTCTACGAGTCGGCGCTGCCGCCAGCGCAGCGCGCGCCCGGGGCGGTGAAGCTCGACATCCCGCGGCACGCGAAGGACGCCATCGCCGTCCTCGACGCGCTCGGCATCGACCGCGCCGTGTTCCTCGGCTGGTCGATGGGGGTGCAGCTCGACTTCGAGCTGTTCCGGCGGATCCCCGACCGCATGCTCGGGCTCGTGCAGATCGCCGGCAGCTTCGGGCGCTCGCTCTCGACGACGCTCTTCGGGAAGCCGGGCGAGAAGCTCATCATGCCGGCGATGGGCGTCTTCAAGGAGGTCGTGCGGCGCGCCGGCGGGATCCTCGATCGCGCCGTCGACAGCGGCGTCCTCATCGGCGCGGCGAAGCGGCTCGGCGTCGTGGCCCCGTCGATCGACGCGGCGCTCACCGGCGAGATCGTCAAGAGCTACGTGAAGCTCGACTTCGACGTCTACAACCGGATCCTCGCGACCCTCGGCGATCACGACGCGTTCGACGTGCTCCCCGGGCTCGACCGCCCCGTGCTCGTCATCGCGGGCGACAAGGACCCGATGACGCCGTCGTGGCTCAGCGAGAAGATGGTGAAGGCCCTGCCGCGGGCGACGCTCGAGATCGTTCCAGGCGGCTCCCACTACGTGCCGGTCGAGTTCCCGACGCGCGTGAACGGCGCCATCGACCGGTTCCTCGACGCGAGCTTCCCGGACCTCCTCGGCGCGTAGCCCTGGGCGTCTTCGACGCGCCCGGCCGAGGGGAGCGAGGCGTCTCCTGCGCGGGCGCCGGGCGCCGGCGTCGCGTCGGCTCCGGGGGCCGTCCACCGCGTGGGATTGCCACCGTTTCCGGGGTGTTTAGTCTCCTGCCACGCTCGCGGCTCGACCCCGTCGGTGGCCCCCGCCACCGGCGCCGGCGCTCGCGCGCCGAGCGGCAACCCTCTGCCCCCCAGGAGATCGTCTCCCGATGTTCTACCTCGACCCTGGATACATGGTGCTCCTCCTCGTGACGGGCGCGCTGAGCATCTGGGCCTCCGTCCGCGTGAAGACGACGTTCGCCCGCTACCAGAAGGTGCGGACCCGCGGCGGCCTCACCGGCGCCGAGGTGGCGCGCGCCATCCTCGCGCGCTCCGGCGTCCGCGACGTGCGCGTCGAGCGCGTCGCCGGCTTCCTCTCCGACCACTACGACCCGCGCGAGAAGGTCCTGCGCCTCTCCCCCGATGTCTACGGCGGCACCTCGGTCGCCGCGGTCGGCGTCGCCGCGCACGAGGTCGGCCACGCCATCCAGCACGCCCGCGGCTACTGGCCGCTCCAGGTGCGCTCCTACCTCGCGCCGGCCGCGTCGTTCGGCTCGAACCTCGGGCTCATCATCGCGATGATGGGGCTCGCCTTCCACGCGACGGGCCTCGTGACGCTCGGCGTCATCGCGTTCGCCGCGATGGTGGCGTTCACGCTCGTGACGCTGCCGGTCGAGCTCGACGCGTCGGCGCGCGCGAAGGCGCTCCTGCCGGAGCTCGGCTTCGTGTCGGCCGAGGAGGCGCGGGGCGTCCGGAGCGTGCTCGGCGCCGCGGCCATGACCTACGTCGCGGCGGCCGTGAGCTCCGTCCTGACGCTCCTCTACTTCGTCATGCGCGCCCGCGAGTGACGCGCTAGCGCCGTCGCGCCCGCCGGCGCGCCGCGATAACAAGGAACACCGCCATGTCCATCGTCGCGCTCGAGGGGGTCGAGAAGACCTATCCTCTCGGAAAGACCCGCGTGCAGGCCCTCCGCGGGGTCGACCTCCGCATCGAGCGCGGTGAGTTCACGGTCATCGCCGGCCCGTCGGGCAGTGGGAAGACGACGCTCCTGAACCTCATCGGGTGCGTCGACACCGCGACCGCGGGGGCGGTGCGCGTCGACGGGCACAACACGCGCAAGCTCTCGGAGCGGGAGCGCACGAAGCTCCGGCTCCACACGATCGGCTTCATCTTCCAGAGCTTCAACCTCGTGCCGGTGCTCGACGTCGCGCAGAACGTGGAGCTGCCGCTGCTCTTGAAGAAGGACCTCGCGAAGGGCGAGCGCGACCGACGCGTCGCGGAGCTCATCGAGCGCGTCGGGCTCGGCGCGCAGCGGAAGCAGCGCCCGGGGGAGCTCTCGGGCGGGCAGCGGCAGCGCGTCGCCATCGCGCGGGCGCTCGTGACACGGCCGAAGATCGTGCTCGCCGACGAGCCGACGGCGAACCTCGACAGCGTGACGGGCGGCTCGATCCTCGATCTCATGCAGGAGATCAACGCGGCCGACCAGACGACGTTCCTGTTCTCGACGCACGATCCGGAGGTCATGCGGCACGCGCGCCGGATCGTCCGCATCGCGGACGGGCGCATCGTCGAGGACCACGACGGCGCCGGGGTCGCCGCGTGAGGGTGGTCTTCCGCATCGCCCTCCGGAACCTCGGCCTCCACTGGGTCCGGAACGCGTTCGTCGGGCTCCTGCTCATGCTCGGCGCCTTCGTCGTGGTGGCCGGGACCGGCCTCAAGGACGCGATCGACAAGGGGATGCGCACGAGCATCATCGAGAGCCTCGCCGGCGAGGTGCAGGTCTACTCGAAGGACGCGAAGGACAAGCTCGAGCTCTACGGCTCCATCGCGATGGGGACGCCCGACGTCGGGCGCATCGACGACTTCGCGAAGGTGCGCGACGCGCTGACGGCGCTCCCATACGTGAAGGCGGTCGTGCCGATGGGGGTGAACCGGTCGGTCGTGCCGGGGCGGGCCATCCTCGACGTGAAGCTCGAGGAGCTGCGGCGCGCCTACGAGCGCCACGACACGGCGGCCATCCCGGCGCTCACCGAGCACGTGCGCTACATCATCGGCGGGCTCGACAAGGAGCTCGACAAGCTCGACGCCATCGCGGCCGACTCGGACGAGTCGAAGCAGCAGCGCGAGAACCTCGCGCGGGCCGAGAGCGACGCGTTCTGGGCGGAGCTCGCGAAGGACCCCGTGCCGGCGCTCGAGTTCCTCGACAACAAGATCGCGCCGCTCGGGACGAGCGGCGGGATGTACTTCCTCGCGTACGTCGGGACCGACCTGACCGCGTTCCGGGCGAACTTCCCGCTCTTCGAGATCGTCAAGGGCGAGATGGTGCCGCCCGGGCAGCGCGGCTTCCTCATCAACGAGACCAACTACGAGCGGTTCATCAAGCACAAGTCGGCGCGGCGCCTCGACGCGCTCATGGACGCGCGGAAGCAGGGGCGGCGCATCGCCGACGAGCCCGAGCTGCAGCAGGAGGCGGAGCAGCTCCAGCGGCAGTACGCGATCGTCACCGACGAGCTCGGCCCGGAGGACGCGGCGGTCGTGACGAAGGGGCTCCAGAGCGCGCTCGGGAGCACTGAGGACGACCTCGGCGAGCTCGTGCGCGCGTTCCTGACGGTCGACGACGCGAACCTCGAGGCGCGGCGCGACCTCTTCTACGAGCTCATCGCGCCGCGGATCCGCCTCTACGAGTTCGGTCCGGGCGACACGCTGACGCTCTACGCGCAGACGCGCGCGGGCTACACGCGCGCCGTGAACGTGAAGATCTGGGGCGTCTACCACTTCAGGGGGCTCGAGAAGTCGGTGCTCGCGGGCGGCCACCACCTGATGGATCTCGTGACGTTTCGCGAGCTCTACGGGCTCACGAACGCCGTGTCGCCCGAGGAGGTCGCGGCGCTGAAGGCGCGGAGCGGCATCGAGAAGGTCGCGCGCGACGACGTCGAGGCCGATCTCTTCGGCGGCGGCGAGCTCGTCGACGAGAAGGCGACGCAGGAGTTCGACGCGCTCGCAGGCGCCGGGGACCTGAAGGGCCGGCGCGCCGAGGCGGTGGCCGCCGAGAGCGCCGGGTTCACGCAGGACGAGATCGACCACGGGCCGGTCCTGAACGCGGCGGTGCTGCTGCGCGACGGGACCGACGTCGACGACGCGATCGCGGGCGTGCAGGCGGCCGCCGACCAAGGCGGGCTCGGGCTCCAGGCGGTGTCGTGGCGCGACGCGAGCGGCCTCGTCGGGCAGCTCACGCTCGCGGTCGACTTCCCGTTCTGGGGGGCGCTCATCATCCTGTACCTGGTGGCGCTCATCATCATCAACAACTCGCTCGTGATGGCGACGATGGACCGCCTGAAGGAGATCGGGACGCTCCGCGCCATCGGCGCGCAGCGCGGCTTCGTGGTGCGGATGTTCGTGCTCGAGGCCGGGATCCTCTCGGTCGTGGCGGGCGTCGTGGGCGCGCTGCTCGGCGCGCTCTTGCTGAAGAGCCTCGCGACCTTCGGGATCCCGGCCACGACGGACTTCACGCGCTTCATCTTCGGCGGGGACGCGCTCCGGCCCGCGCTCGAGATGCACCACCTCGTCTGGGCGTTCGTCGCGATCGTGCTCGCGACGCTGTTCGCGACCCTCTACCCGGCCCTCGTCGCGGCGCGCGTGTCGCCCATCGCGGCGATGCAGGCGAAGGAGTAGCCGAAGTCATGGGACGGGTCCTCCTCATCGCCTTCCGGAACGTGATGTCCTCGCGGCTCCGGACGCTCCTCCTCGGCGGCGCCATCGCGTTCGTGACGATGCTGCTCGTCTTCATGATGGGCCTCTCGGGGGGCGTCCAGGAGACGATCCTGCGCTCGGCGACGACGCTCTCGACGGGCGACGTGAACGTGTCCGGCTACTACAAGACCTCGCCGTCGTCGGCGCGGCCGGTCGTGACCGACGTCGCCGCCGTCGAGGCCGTCGTGCGCGAGACGCTCCCCGAGGCGACGCACATGGTGCGGCGGCTCTCGGGGGACTTCGACCGCGTCATCAGCGCGTCCGGGTCGCTCCAGAACGCGCTCATCGGGGTCGAGGCGAACGAGGAGAAGAAGTTCCGCGAGGTACTCTCGATCCTCGAGGGGGACCTCGCGGACCTCGCGGAGCCCGGGACGGCGCTCATCTTCAAGCGGCAGGCGGAAGAGCTCGAGGTCAAGGTGGGCGACGCGCTCGTGCTCACCGGGACCACGGCGCGCGGCGTGCACAACACGGCCGACGTGCGCGTGGTCGCGATCGCCGACGACATGGGGATCCTCTCGGCCTTCGAGACGTTCGTCGACGCCGGCACCGTGCGGAAGCTCTACCAGCTGAAGGAGGGCACCGGCGGGACGCTGATGATCTACCTGCCGGACCGGAAGGACGCGCCGGCGGCGGCGGAGAAGCTGCGGGCGGCGCTCGAGGCGAAGGACTACGCGCTCATGACGCCGGAGGCGAAGCCCTTCTGGCAGAAGAAGAGCACCGTCGAGCGCGAGGACTGGACGGGGCAGCGCCTCGACGTGACGACCTGGCGCGACGAGGTCGCGAACCTGCTCCCCATCGTGGACGGGCTCGACGTGGTGAGCGCGCTCCTCGTCTTCATCCTCATGGGGATCATCCTCGCGGGCATCATCATCGCGCTGTCGATGTCGATCCGGCGGCGGACGCAGGAGATCGGGACGCTCCGGGCGATCGGCATGGGGCGCGGCTCGGTGCTCTGGATGGTGGTCTTCGAGGCCGCGATCCTCGCGCTCATCGGGGCGACGGTGGGCGCCGTGCTCGGCGCCGTCGTGGTCGGCGCGCTGTCGGGGCACGTCGAGCCGCCGAACGAGGCGGTGAAGATCTTCCTGCTCTCCGACACGCTCGTGTTGAAGGTGCAGGCGGCGGCGCTCGTCCGGGCCGTGTTCACGATCGCGGTCGTGACGTCCATCGCGGCGCTCCTGCCGGCGATGAAGGCGACGCGGATCCAGCCCGTCGCGGCGATGCAGTCGGCGAACGGTTGAGGCCGGGAGGGCCCCCATGACGATGACGACGATGACGGCGATGACGACGACGTTGGCCCGGGCGGGGCGCGCGCTGGTGGCGACGCTCGCGGCGCTGCTCGCGCTCGGCGCGACGGCGGGGTCGGCCGAGGCGGCGGCGCTCGACGACGCGCAGATGAAGGCGCTCCTCGCGGAGATCGACGAGCGGCAGCGCGCGGTCGGCGACTACAAGGCGCACGCCTTCATGCAGGCGAGCGAGAAGGGCAAGGAGGACATCGTCTACGAGGCGGTGATCTACCGGCGCGACGCGGACGACAAGTTCATGGTGCTGTTCCTCGCGCCGAAGAGCGAGGCGGGGAAGGGCTACCTGCGCATCGACGACAACCTCTGGCTCTACTCGCCGACGACCGGCAAGTGGGAGCGGCGGACGGAGCGCGAGCGGATCGCCGGGACGGACAGCCGGCGGTCGGACTTCGACGAGTCGCGCCTCGCCGAGGAGTACGCGCCGACCTACGTCGGCGAGGGGAAGCTCGGGGCGTACGCGACGCACAAGCTGAAGCTCGTGGCGAAGCCCGGGAAGGACGTGGCGTGGCCGGTCATCGAGCTCGAGGTGGACCAGAAGAGCGGGAACGTGCTGAAGCGGCAGGAGTACGCGCTCTCGGGGAAGCTGATGCGCACGAGCTACTTCCCGAAGTGGGCGCAGGCGAAGGCGCCGGCGGGCGGGAAGGACGTGTGGTACCCGGTCGAGATGCGCTTCTACGACGAGGTCGAGAAGGGGAACTCCACGGCCGTGAAGGTCGACGCCATCGACCTCTCGCCGCTCGACCGGAACATGTTCACGAAGGCCTGGCTCGAGTCGAAGAGCCGCTGACGATGGCGCGCGCTCTGTCGTGGCTCGAGGGCGTGGCGCTCGTGGCGCTGCTCGCGGTGTCGGCGGGGGGCGGCCACGCGGCGCGCGCGGCGGCGCCTGCGCCGGCGCCGGAACAGGACCCGGAGGCCGCGCGGGAGCGGGCGATCTTCGGGGAGCCCGCCACGGAGCCGGCGCCGGTCGAGGGGAACGGGACGGCGGCCGAGGGGGAGGGCGCGCTGCCCACGGTCCCAGGCGCCGTGCCCGGCGACCAGCGCGACGAGGACGCGATCTTCGGCGGGTCGAGCGGCGAGGACGCGGGCCCGGGCGAGCCGGCGGGAGGGCCGGGTGGTGCCAGCGACGCGCGCTTCGGGGCGGCGTCGCCCGGGTACGAGCTCCAGGAGGACCCGCTGACGATCGGCGGCATGCTCTACCTGCGCTTCGTCTCGACCTTCAACGACGGCGTGCCGTTCGAGGACGCGGCGCTCGCGATGCCGAACCTGCTCGACCTCTACCTCGACGCGCGCCCCGACCCGCGGGTGCGCGGCTTCTTCTCGGGGCGGCTCCGCTACGACCCGACGGTCGCGGCGGGGGAGCGCGATCTGCTCGGGCAGGAGGTGGAGGCGGCGAAGGTGCTGGTCGACCAGCTCTGGGTGAAGACCGACATCGCGCGGCGCGTGTTCCTGACGGTCGGGCAGCAGCGCATCAAGTGGGGGGCGTCGCGGCTCTTCAACCCGACGGACTTCATCAACAGCGTCCAGCGGGACCCGCTCGCGCTCTTCGACGAGCGCACGGGCGTGCCGCTCGTGAAGGTGCACGTGCCCATCGAGTCGCTCGGCTGGAACGCGTACGGGCTCCTGCTCTTCGACGGGGCGGAGACGCTGTCGGACGTGGGCTACGCGCTCCGGCTCGAGATGGTGTTCGGGACGGCCGAGGTGTCGCTCTCGGGGGCGTTCGGGGGCGGGCGGAAGACGCACCTCGGGGCGGATCTGTCGGCGGGGGTGGGGGACTTCGACGTGACCGTGGAGGTCGGCGTCGCGGACGAGACGGACACCCCGCGCTACGCGGGGGACTTCGACCTCGGGACGCTGACGCTCCCGACGTCGGAGCCGTACGGGAAGTGGGCGGCGCGCGTGTCGGCCGGGATCCAGTACGAGTTCAAGCCGAACGACGACGACGTCATGGCCCTCGGCGTCGAGTACTACTACAACCCGCTCGGCTACTCGGACACGGACCTCTACCCGTACCTCCTGCTGACCGGGGCCGCGCGGAGCCTCGAGCTCGGGCAGCACTACGCGGGGCTCGTGTGGGCGTGGCCGTCGCCGCTCTCGTGGGACGACGGGTCCATCGCGGTGTCGACGCTCGCGAACCTGTCGGACCCGTCGTTCGTGTCGCGCCTCGACGTGAGCGCGCGGGTGCACACGCGGCTCACCGTGGAGGCGTACGTGCAGGCGCACTACGGCAAGCGCGGCGGGGAGCTGCGTTTCGGGCTCGACGTGCCGGATCTGCCCGCGATCCCCGGGGTCCTCGACGAGCCGATCGCCGCGTTCACGGTGCCGCCGCCGCTGCTCGTGGTGGGGCTCAACCTGCGCGTCGCGCTGTAGAGGGCACGACGAGGGGCTCTGGGCTCGTCGGTCGCCGACCGCATGCGGCTTGCGCCCGAGCGCCGCGGAGGGATAGCCTCCGCGGACCGCCCCAGGAGCCGCCCGTGTCGATCGATAGCGAGTCCAGAGCCCCCAACGAGAAGGTCGCGGCCGACGAGGTGCCCTTCGAGAAGCTCCTCGCGGACCTCGAGGCCGTGGTGAGCCGGCTCGAGCGGGGCGACGTGGCGCTCGAGGTGGCGCTCGCCGAGTTCGAGCGCGGGACGGCGCTGGTCTCGCGCGGGCAGGCCATCCTCGACCGCGCCGAGGAGCGCGTGAACCGGCTCCTCGCGACGCGGAGCGGCGGGCTCCGGGAGGCGCCCTTCGAGCTCGACGCGGACGGCGAGGGCGGCGGCGGGTCGGGCTCCTCCCCCGAGGGCGCGGGGCGGTGACGCCGGCGCGGCCGCGCCTCGACGCGCTGCTCGTGGACCGCGGGCTCGTGGAGTCCGAGGCGCACGCGCAGGGCCTCATCCTCGCCGGGAAGGTGTTCGTGCGCGGGCAGCGCGTGGACAAGGCGGGGACGCGCGTCGCCGACGACGCGCCGGTCGAGGTCCGGGAGGACCACGGGTGGGCGTCGCGCGGGGCGTTCAAGCTGCTCGGGGCGCTCGAGGCGTTCCCATGGCTCGCGGAGCGGGTGCGCGGGGCCGACTGCCTCGACGTCGGGGCGTCGACGGGCGGCTTCACGGACGTGCTCTTGCGGCACGGGGCGGCGCGGGTCATCGCGCTCGACGTCGGCTACGGGATCCTGCACTGGCGGCTCCGGAGCGACGCGCGGGTCGTGGTCATGGACCGGACGAACATCCGGACGTTGGAGCCGGGCGCGCTCCCGTTCGCGCCGTCGGTGGCGACGTGCGACGCGTCGTTCATCAGCGTCAGGAGCTTCCTCGACGTGGTGTTCCGCGAGCTCGCGCCGGGTGGGGTGTTCGTGGTGCTCGTGAAGCCGCAGTTCGAGCTCGGGAGGGAGGAGGTGCCCGACGGGGGCGTCGTGAGCGACGAGGCGGCGCGGGTGCGAGCGCTCGAGGACGTCGCGGCGAGCGCGGTCGTCGCCGGGTTCACGGTCCGCGGGCACGCCGAGTCGCCGCTCTCGGGGCCACGCGGGAACCGTGAGTGGCTGCTCGCGCTCGAGAAGGTGGCCTGACATCAGCCCGCGGCAGGGACTCGATGTCTGCGTCGGTGCGTGTCCACGCCGAGGCCGCGCGGTCGCCTTCCTGGCCGGCGTGCTCTACCATCGCGGCGCGCCCAGCCGCGAAGGAGCCGACACCATGAGCCCCGACGACCGCCGCCACGCCCCCGCCGCCGACCGCAACAAGGCGCCGCTGCTCGAGGTCCTCGCGCGCGTCTTCCCGGCGTCCGGGCTCGCGCTCGAGATCGCCGCCGGCACTGGCCAGCACGCCGTCTTCTTCGCCCGCCACCTCGCCGGTCGCGGCGGCGACGGCGTCCTCCGCTGGCAGCCCACCGATCGCGACGAGGACGCCCTCGCGAGCATCGCCGCCTGGCGCGACGCCGAGCCGCACCCAGCCCTCCTGCCGCCGCTCCCCCTCGACGTCACCGCCGACGACTGGCCCGTCGACCGCGCCGACGCGATCCTGTGTGTGAATATGATTCATATTTCGCCGTGGGAGGCGACCGTCGGCCTCATGCGCGGCTGCAAGCGCCTCCTCGCGCCCGGCGCGCCGCTCGTGACGTACGGCCCCTACGCCGTCGACGGAGAGCACACCGCGCCCTCGAACGCCGCCTTCGACGCGAGCCTCAAGTCGCGCGACCCGCGCTGGGGCGTCCGCGACGTCGCCGACGTGGCCGCCTGCGCCCGCGAGCACGGGCTCCTCCTCGAGGAGCGCGTGCCGATGCCCGCGAACAACTTCTCGCTCGTGTTCCGGCGCGTGTAGCCGCCCGTAGCCCTTCAGTTGAAGAGGGCCTCGTAGGCCTTGTTGAAGCGGTCGCTCTTCGGGAGGTCGGGGTGGTCCGCGAGGATCTTCGCGTAGCGCTCCGTCACGGCCTTGATCCGCTGCGCCTGGTGGATCATCGCCGCCTGCGCGTCCTCCGCGTGCTCCGTCACGAACGCCTTCCCGTCCGCCTTCAACTGCGCGAGCTCCTCGCCGTGCTCCTTCACGTAGCTCTCGAGCACCTCCGCCGCCTCGTCGGCCGTGCCCGTGTGCTTCTCGAGCGCGCCGAGCACCGCCTCCTGGTGGTCGAGGAGGCGGCCGACCGGGTCCTCCTGCCCGCACCCCGCGTGGGCGAGCGCGAAGAAGAGGGCGAGGGCGAGGGCAGGCTTCATGCGCGGCATCGGGCGTCCTTCGGGGGCAGGCGGCGCCAGACGCTAGCCAATCCGCGCGAGAGGCGTCAACCGCGCGTCGCCGCTCCGCATTTTCGACATCCTCGCCCCGTCGCGCGATGCTGCCTCCCATGACGACGTCCAGCACCACCCCCACGGCCGCCGCCCGAGCCCAGCTCGGCGAGCGCGCCCTCTTCCCGACCCTCGACGCGCGCGTCTACCTCGCGCACGCCGCGATCTCCCCCTTGCCCGAGCCCGCGCGCGCCGCCGTGGACGACGTCCTCGCCGAGTACGCCCGCCGCGGCTTCTTCGCCTGGCAGCGCGGCCAGGCCGAGCAGAGCGGCCTCAAGGCCGAGCTCGCGGCCCTCCTCGGCGCCTCCGTCGACGACCTCGCCCTCACGCGCGGCACGAGCAGCAGCGTCACCGCCGTCGCCCAGTCCTTCCCCTTCGAGGCCGGCGACGGCCTCGTCCTCCTCCGCGGCGAGTTCCCCACCAACGTCACCCCGTGGCTCATGGCCGCGCGCGGGAGCGGCCTCCTCGTCCACTGGCTCGACGCCGACGCCTTCCGCCCCGGCGGCGAGGGGCTCTCCCAGCTCGAGCACCTCCTCCGCGAGCGCGCCGGCCACATCCGCCTCGTCGCGATGAGCGCCGTCCAGTTCCAGACCGGCCTCCGGATGCCGCTCGACGACGTCGCCGCCCTCTGCCGCCGCCACGGCGCGGCCCTCTCCGTCGACGCCATCCAGGCCGCGGGCGTCGTCCCCCTCGACCTCGCCGCCCTCGACGCCGACTTCGTCGCCGGCGGCGCCCACAAGTGGCTCATGGGCCTCGAGGGCGTCGGCTGGCTCTGGGCCGCTCCCCGCTGGCGCGGGCGCCTCCGGCCCGCGCTCGCGAGCTGGCTCTCCCACGAAGATCCGGTGAGCTTCCTCGGCGAGGCCGGGCAGCTCCGCTACGACCGCCCCATCCGCCCCTACGTCGACTTCCTCGAGGGGGGCTCGGCCAGCGTCGTCGGCGCTGCCGCCCTGCGCGCGTCGGTCGCCCTCCTCCGCGAGCTCGGCCCGGACGCGATCCTCGCCCACGTCGACGCCTGGAACGACCGCGCCGAGGCCGGGCTCGTCGAGCTCGGGCTCCGCTCCCTGCGGACGCGCGACGCCCGCGGCCGCAGCGGGATCCTCGCGCTCACGCCCCCCGACGACGTCGCGCTCCCCGCGCTCCGCGACGCGCTCGTCGCCCGCGGCGTCGCCGTGACCGCGCCCGACGGCGTCCTGCGCCTCGCGCCCCACTGGCCGAACGCGCTCGCGGAGGCCGACCTCACGGTCGACCTCGTCGCCGACTGCCTCCGCGAGCTGCGCGGCTGACCGGCCGGGGCGACCGGGGCGGCCGGGGCGTCCGGCCTGGCCGACGAGGTGACTGGCGGAGCCGCGAGAGCGGACCACGGAGGCACGGAGGCACGGAGGGATGAGTCCTCTCCGCGTCGAAGGCCGCCTTGGAGACGGGCTCGGCCTGCTGCGCGATCATGGAGGGAGGGAGGACGGCGACGCGCGCTCGATCCCGGGTGCCTCCGTGGCTACCCCGACGCTAGGGGCGCTCCTACTCCGAGTCCGTCGGCGCCGGCTCCGCCCCGATCTTCAGCTCGAGGTGGAAGTGCGGCGGGCGCTTCTCCTGGAGCACGTAGACCCCGCCGACCTCGCGCACGATGGCCACGAGCGTCCGCCGCTGCGACGACGTCAGGTCGTAGCTCCGGAGGTCGAACGCGTGCGCCTTCAGGTGCCGCGACAGGTACACGCCGCGCTCGCACTGGCCCGCGATGACCCGCGCCATCTCGCCCACGATCTCCTTCTCCGGGCGCCGCTTGCGCCGCCCCTTGTCGTAGATCGCGACGAGCGGGTCGACCGCGGCGCGGTTCCGGTAGGCCCGGAGCCTGTCCCCGAGGCGGAGCTTCTTGTACATCGCGCGCGCCTGCTCCTCCGGCGAGCGCGTGCCGCTCGTCACGTAGAGCACGTGCCGCGTCTTCGCGTAGAAGCGCTCGGCGATGGCGCCGAGCTTCTCGCGCACGGGGTCGGAGAGGCGCGCCCCGCTCGCGACCGTGTAGTACGGCGCCTTCCCCTTGCCCCGCCGCGCCTTCGCCGTGACGGGGGCGTCCGCCTGCGCCGAGACGTCGTCGCCGCCCTCGGCGCGGGCCGCGGGCCCCGGCGCGAGAGCGACGAGCGTGAACCCGAGCCCGAGCGCGAGCGCGAGCGTCGGGACGAGGCGCCGCGCGACCGGTCCCCGTGCCCTCACTTCGGCGGCATGCGCAGCGCGCCGTCGAGGCGGATGACCTCGCCGTTCAGCATCGCGTTCTCGATGATGGCCTGCACGAGCTGACCGTACTCGTCGGGGTTCCCGAGGCGGCTCGGGAACGGGACCTGCTGCCCGAGCTCGTTCTGCACCTTCTCCGGGAGCCCCGCGAGCATCGGCGTGCGGAAGAGGCCCGGCGCGATGGTGCAGACGCGGATCCCGAGGCGCGAGAGGTCGCGCGCGATGGGGAGCGTCATGCCGACGACCGCGCCCTTCGACGCCGAGTAGGCGGCCTGCCCGATCTGCCCGTCGTACGCGGCCACCGACGCCGTGTTCACGATGACCCCGCGCTCGCCGCCCGCGTTCGGCTCGTTCTTCGACATGCGGTCCGCCGTGAGGCGGATGACGTTGAACGTGCCGACCGTGTTGACCGTGACGACCTTCGCGAACTCGTCGAGCGGGTGCGCGCCCTCCTTCGTCAGCGTGCGCTTGGCGATGGCGATGCCCGCGCAGTTGACGGCGACGTGGAGCCCGCCGAGCTCGTCGGCCGCGGCGATGGCCGCCTCGACGTCCTCGGGCTTCGTGACGTCGGTCGGGACGAAGCGCGCGGCGTCGCCGAGCTCGGCCGCGACGGCGGCGCCGTTCGAGCGGGCGAGGTCCGCGATGACGACCTTCGCGCCGTGGCGCACGAGGCGCGCGGCGGTGGCGTGGCCGAGCCCGGAGGCTCCGCCGGTGACGATGGCGACGATCTGGCCGACTTCCATGGTGATCCTTCCGTTCGAGGTCTCTCCGCGGGAGAGAACCACACGCTGCCGCCCGTGCCAAGAACGTCGGCCAACGCGCAGCCCCCGCGGCGTCTTCCCCGCGCGCCCTCAGGGCAGGCGGAGGCCGAGGGCGGCGGCGAGGGCGCGCAGATCCGCCGGCATCGGCGCGATGAACGAGGCGCCGCCGGCGTCGACGCGCCAGGCGTGGAGCGCGTGGCGGCCGAGCGCGCTCGACGGCGGGTCGCGGTGGAGGCGCTCCCCGAGGAGCGGGTGCCCGAGCCAGGCGAGGTGGAGGCGCACCTGGTGCGTGCGCCCCGTGAGCGGGCGCGCGAGGACGACGCTCACGCCGCCGTCACGCGTGGCGACGTGGTCGACCGGCTCGACGAGGGTCACCGCGTCCTTCGCCCCCACGGCGCCCGCGCGCACGACGGCCGGGATCTCGCGCCCGTCGGCGCGGCGCGCGCGCCCGAGCGGGACCTCCACCCGGACCGGCGCCGTGACCAGGCCGTGGACGAGGGCGACGTAGGTCTTGCCGCCCTCGTCGGCCTTGAGGTGGCGGCTCCAGACGTCGACGAGCGCCTTCTGCGTCACGAAGAGGTTCACGCCGCTCGTGTCGCTGTCGAGCTGGTGGACGGCCCACACGCGGCGCCGCCGGAGGAGCACCATCAGCTGCCCCTGCGCGCAGTCGGGGTCGTCGAGGTCGTCGCCGGTCGAGCGGAGCCCGGCCGGCTTGTCGACGACCACGAGCCCGTCGCGCTCGAGGAGGATCGCGATCCGCGGCGGCTCGCCCGCGCCGATCACGCGCCCTTCCGCGTCGCCTGGCGCGCCGCGATGCCGTGGAGGCGCGCCTGGGCGGCGTCCGAGCGCCACGACGCCACGAAGGCGTCGAAGGCGACGGCCTCCGCGTCGCGCATGGCGCGCGCGAGCGGCCCGGCGGCGAGCCGCTTCGTGACCCGCGCCGCGTCGCCCGGCTTCCGCGCGAGCGCCTGCGCGAGGGCGAGGGCCTGCCCGCGCGGATCGGCGTGGAGGGCCTCGGCGACGCCGATCTCGAGCGCCTCCTCGGGCCCGAGCAGCGTCGCGAAGAGCGACAGGCGCAGGCTCGTCGCCGGGGTCGTGCGCGCCGCGAGCAGCACCTGCGCGGTCGCCGGCACCGCGACGCCCACGTCGACCTCGGAGAGGCCGAGCTTCTGCGCCCCCTCCCCGAGGACGCGGAAGTCGCAGGCGAGGGCGAGCAGGAAGCCGCCCGCCACCGCCGACCCCTGCACGGCGGCCACGGTCGGGCAGGGGAGCTCCACGAGGCGCGCGAGGAGCTCGAAGAAGCGGCGCAGGAAGCCGCGCAGGTCGCGGTCTCCGAGCTTCAGGACCTCGGTGAGGTCGAAGCCGCCGGAGAACCAGCGCGTGGTGCCGCCGTCGAGCACGAGCGCGCGCGGCGGGGCCGCCTCGAGGTCGAGCAGCGCGTCCTCGAGCGCGCCCACCATGGCCGCGTTGATGGCGTTGCCGTGGCCGTTGTCGAGGACGAGCCGCGCGACGTCGTCCGCGAGGTCCTCGCGGAGGATCCCGGAGGGCGGCAGCGGCGGCGGCGCGCTCGCGACCGGCGGGGCGCCCTTGGCTCTCCTGCTCACGGGAGCGACTCCTCGTCGAGGAGCTCGCCGAAGGGGTCCGCGTCGGCCTCGTCGCCGACGGGGCGGCCCGGCACGCGGTACTCCTCGCCGAGCCACTTGCCGAGATCGACCCAGCGGCACCGGGCGCTGCAGAACGGCCCGTGGGGTCGCTCTCCGGTCGCTGGCAGCGGCTCTTCGCAGATGAGACAGCGCACGCCTCGTTCCTCCCGTGGTCGCCGCCAGGGCGGCGGCTGATCTCCGGGATCCTTCGGCGCCGCTGCCGCGCCTGTCAAGGAGGTGTCGCGCGCCCCCGTGGTGACGCGGCTCGCGACGAACGCTTGGCGCGACGCGGTCCGGGCACTATCCTCCCGACTTCCCGGGCCTCGAAGGTGGAGACCCCGTGAGCGTTGTGTACATCGCCCTCATGATCGGGGGGCTCATCTTCTTCCACGAGCTCGGCCACTACCTCGTCGCGAGGTGGATGGGCGTCCACGTCGTGGAGTTCTCGATCGGCTTCGGCCCGCGCGTCTTCAACTTCAAGCAGAAGCAGACGCGGGCGACGCTCCCGCCGACCGAGTGGTCGATCGCGCTCCTGCCCGTCGGCGGCTTCGTGAAGATGCTCGGCGCCGACCCCATGGAGGACGTCCCCGCCGAGATCCGTGACGTCGCGCTCAACTTCAAGCCCGTCTGGCGCCGCTTCCTCATCGCGCTCGCGGGCCCGCTCTTCAACCTCATCCTGCCGTTCATCATCTTCTTCTTCGTCGGGCTCGGGACGAGCACGGCGCCGTCGAGCGTCATGGGCGACGTGAACCCCGGCGGGCCGGCCTGGGCCGCGGGGATCCGCCCCGGCGACCGCATCACGGCCGTCGGCGGCGAGGAGGTCCGCACCTGGGGCGAGTTCTCGGGGGCCGTCCAGGAGTACCCGGACAAGGACGTCGAGATCCGCTGGGATCGCCTCGGCGAGGCCAAGTCCGCCATCGTGCACCCGGTGGCGGAGACGCGCGACATCATCCCCAACGTCATGACCGAGACGCAGGGGCGCGTCGGCGTCACGAACAGCTTCGGGCTCTCGATCCTCCACATCGAGCCCGGGAGCCCGGCCGAGAAGGCGGGTCTCCGCGATCTCGACGCGGTCGTCACCGTGAACGGGCAGCGCGAGCGCTACCTCTATCGCGTGCTCGGGCTCATCGAGGCGAGCCCGGAGCAGCCCATCACGCTCGGCGTCCTCTCGTTCGCGGAGCGCTCGGTCGGCGGCGTCGGCGTCGCCCTCGCCACCCCGCGCACCATCACGCTCCCGCCCGCCGTGGGCGGCGACCCGCTGCGCGGTATCCGCAGCGGCGCCTGCGTCGTGAGCCGCGTCTCGCCGCGCTCGCCGGCCGCGAAGGCCGGGCTCCGCACGGGCGACCGCATCACGAGCTACGACGGCTGGGAGTGCGCGTCGTGGCTCTTCGCGGCGAACTATCTCGAGGAGCGGCGCGGCAAGGCCGTGAAGCTCACGTGGGAGCGCGGCGGGGAGCAGCTCGCCGGCGAGCTCGCCGCGGCCCAGGTGCCGTGGCCGGCGCCGCTCCAGCCGGACCGGAAGGTCTACTTCACGGGCCTCGACGTGGTGCTCGGGAGCGAGCTCCCCGACGACGTCGAGATCGACGATCGCTTCGGGTTCGCGGTGGGCTACATGGCCGACCGCTCCTTCGGCGCGATGATCGGGACGCTCGCGGTCCTCGGCGGGCTCTTCTCGGGGAAGGTGTCCATCAAGGACGGCCTCGCGGGGCCGGCCATGATCATGCGCCTCACGGCGGACGCCGCCGAGCAGGGCGCCGAGCAGTTCTTCAAGCTCATGGCGATGCTCTCGGTGTCGCTCGGGCTCATCAACCTCCTGCCGATCCCCGTGCTCGACGGCGGGCAGATCCTCTTCCTCGCCATCGAGGGGGTCCGCAGGAAGCCCGTGTCCATGCGGCTCCGGATGGTCGCGACCTACATCGGCCTCGCGTTCATCGTGGTCCTCATGGTGGTCGTGCTCCGAAACGACATCGACCGCTGCGCCGGCATCATCGGGCTCTGGTGATGAGCCCGGCCGCGCGCGTGAACCCCCGGGGGCGCCGCGTGCGCGGCCCGGCGGGGCCGGACGGGCCGTGGGTGCTCGGCCTCGAGACCGGCGGGGACGAGCTCTCGGCGGCGCTCTGGCGGCTGCCGACCGAGGTGGGGCGGCCGGTGTCGGCGTGGCGCCTGGCCGAGGAGGTCACCACGCAGCGCGGCCACAAGCACGCCGACAGCGTGCTGCTCCTCGTCGACCAGCTCCTCTGGCGGCAGGGGCTCGCGCCGAAGGACCTCGCGCTCATCGCGGCGGGGCGCGGCCCGGGCGGCTTCACGGGGGTCCGCGTCGGCCTCTCGACGGCGCTCGGCCTCTCGCTCGGCCTCGGGGTGCCGGTGTGGACGGTGCCGAGCCTCGACGCGCTCGCGCAGCACGCGGCGGGGCGCGACGGGCTCGTGGTGCCGCTGATCGACGCGCGCCGCGGGGAGGTCTTCGGCGCGGCGTACAGGGTGCCGGCTTACGGGGAGTTGGAACTCGTGCTTGCGCCGCGCGCGGCGACGTGCGACTCCGTGCTGTCGGCGGTCCGGGAGGCCGCCCGCGAGGGGGAGTCCGTGACGTTCCTGGGGTCGGGAGCGGTGGTGCATGGGGTGGCGAGCGATGTTCCGCCCACCTGGCACCGCGGCGCCGCCACCCACGTCGCGGCCCTCGCCGGGCTCGCCTGGGACGCCCATCGCCGCGACGGCGCCATGGCCCCGCCGGTCGATCCGGCGTACCTGCGGGCGAGCGACGCCGAGATCGATGCCGACCGGAAGGCCGCGGCCGAGTCCGGTCCCGAGTCCGAGTCCGGTTCCGAGGGAGCGAACCATGGCGAATAAGCACACCAAGTTCATCTTCGTGACCGGCGGCGTGGTGTCGTCGCTCGGGAAGGGCCTGACGGCCGCGGCGCTCGGGGCGCTGCTCGAGGCGCGCGGGCTGAACGTCACGATCCTCAAGATGGATCCGTACATCAACGTCGACCCGGGCACGATGAACCCGCTCCAGCACGGCGAGGTGTTCGTCACGGACGACGGCGCCGAGACGGACCTCGACCTCGGCCACTACGAGCGCTTCCTCTCGCTCACGACGACGCGGAAGAACAACTTCACGTCGGGCCAGATCTACGACGCGGTCATCCGGAAGGAGCGGCGCGGCGACTACCTCGGCGGCACCGTGCAGGTCATCCCGCACGTCACCAACGAGATCAAGGAGCGCATGCTCGCCGCGGCCGAGGGGCGCGACGTCTGCATCGTCGAGGTCGGCGGCACGGTCGGCGACATCGAGTCGCTGCCGTTCCTCGAGGCCGTGCGCCAGCTCTCGTTCGACGTGGGCCACGAGAACTCGATCTTCGTGCACCTGACCTACGTCCCGTTCATCGCGGCGGCGGGCGAGCTCAAGACGAAGCCGACGCAGCACTCGGTGAAGTCGCTCCTCGAGATCGGGATCCAGCCGGACATCATCGTGCTCCGCACGGAGCAGCCGCTCGGGACGGACATCAAGCGGAAGATCAGCCTCTTCTGCAACGTGCGCCCGAACCGCGTCATCACGGCGCAGGACGAGAAGACCATCTACGCGCTGCCCATCGCGCTCCACGCCGAGGGGCTCGACTCGCAGGTGGTCGAGGCGCTGAACATCTGGTCGCGCATGCCCGACATGGGCGAGTGGGAGCGGGTGGTGGCGCTCACGACGCGGCCGTCGGAGCACGTGCGCATCGCGGTCGTCGGCAAGTACGTCGAGCTCGCCGAGAGCTACAAGTCGCTCAACGAGGCGCTCAAGCACGGCGGGCTCGCGAACGAGTGCAAGGTCGACATCCGCTACGTCGACAGCGAGCAGATCGACCCGCAGGCGAGCGACGCCGACGTGGCCGAGGCCCTCGGCGACATCGACGCGGTGCTCGTGCCCGGCGGGTTCGGCTACCGCGGCATCGAGGGGAAGATCCGCACGGTGCGCTGGGCGCGCGAGAAGAAGGTGCCGTTCTTCGGGATCTGCCTCGGGATGCAGTGCGCGGCCATCGAGGTGGCGCGCGACCTCGCGGGGCTCGCGGGCGCGAACTCGACCGAGTTCGACGCCGACACGCCGCACCCGGTCATCCACATCATGGAGGCGCAGAAGCAGGTGCTCGACAAGGGCGCCACGATGCGGCTCGGCGCCTACCCGTGCAACGTCGCGGCGGACGGGAAGGTCCACGAGGCGTACGGCAAGCGCCTCATCAGCGAGCGCCACCGCCACCGCTTCGAGTTCAACAACGACTACCGCGAGAAGCTCCACCAGGTGGGGCTCGTCGCGACGGGGGTGTACGCGGACCTCGACCTCGTCGAGTGCGTGGAGCTCGTCGACCACCCGTGGTTCGTGGGCGTGCAGTTCCACCCGGAGTACAAGTCGCGACCGCTGAAGCCGCACCCGCTCTTCGCGCGCTTCATCGGCGCGGCGCTCCAGCAGCGGAAGCGCGTGCACGAGCGGAGCGGGGCCAAGTCGGCCTGACGCGCTCGGCGCGGCGCGCAACATGCCGAGCCTGAAGGGGAAACCACGGAGGCACGGAGGCACGGAGGGATCGCGGAGGCGTTCGACCGCAGCGCGTACCCGGCGAATGCGTCGAGACGGCCGCGTGTGCTCCCTCCGTGCTCCTCCGTGTCTCCGTGTCTCCCGATCGCGTTAAAAGAGTCTGATTAACTCTTTTGTCCGACGCGTTCGCGCACGCCTCACGGCGCGAGCTCGAGCACCTGGATCTTGAAGTGCGCGGCGCCGCCCGCGGCCACGTAGATCTGTAGGCTCCCCGGGTTGTCGCTCGCGGCGAGGCCGATGTGGCGCTCGGTGTCGGTGCTGTCCTCGCCGACCGGGAGCCCCGAGCCCGGCCCCGCGAAGAGCACGCAGAACGACGGATCGCTCGCGTCGTAGAGCGTCACCTGCACCGTGGCGAAGTCCTGCGTGCCGCCGCTCTGCGACAGCACGACGTCGAGCGGCACCCCGGCGGTGGTGTCGACCGCGAGGACCTCGAACGGCAGGCCCTCGGAGAGCTGGAGGTCGAGCGTGATGCCGACGTCGAGCGGCTCGGGGTCGATGGAGCACGTGTCGGTCCCGCCGCTACAGCTCTCGTAGCTCGCGGCCTCGCTCTGGCAGGCGGTCCCGGCGACGTCCGGGAAGGACGAGCGCCCCGTGTCCGCCGCCGGACAGATGAACGACTGCGCCGCCACGAGGCACGAGGCGACGTTCGCGAACGCGGCCTCGCACGCGGCCGTCGTGCCGTGGTCGAGCCGGAACGTGTCGCACTCGTCGAGGCACTGCGCCGAGGTGAAGCCCTCACAGCCGAGCGACGACGCGGCGTCGCACACGAGCGCGCACGGGTCGGCCACGACACCGCCGCAGTGGCCGAAGCTGTCCGTGCCATCCGTCGGGTCGTCCTGGTCGGGGACGTCGTCGCCGTCGCAGTCGTCCGTCGCGCTCTCGATGGCGTCGATCTTGCCGTCCCCGTCGCTGTCGAGCGCGTGAGCCACGTCCGCGCCGACCTCGCTGCCGTCGGTCACGCCGTCGCCGTCGCTGTCCGAGGCCACCGGATCCGTCCCGAGCGCGGCCTCGACGCGGTTCACGAGGCCGTCGCCGTCGGTGTCGACCTCGGGATCGAGGCACTGCCCGCCGCCGCAGATCCCGCTCTGGCACTGCGAGGACACGTCGCACGCCGCGCCGATGGCGCGCTTCTTCTGGCCGTCGCCGCACGCGCCGGCGAAGGCGGCGGCGAGGGCGACGACGATGACGGGCGCGACGCGCGCGACGAGGGGGGCACGGCTCGACATGGCTGGATCCCTGGGTGCGAGGACGAGGGTTCCGCCGAGTATGCGCCTCGCGCCGCCGCTGTCGACCCGCGGGCCCGTCCGTCAAGGCGTGGTCGCGCCCGCGCCGCCACACGCCTCGAGGGCGAGGAGCTGCTCGCGGCAGACGCCCTCGTCGAAGTCCGGGAACGACGTGAAGCGCGAGGTGCTCATGGGGCAGCGGAGCCCGTGCTGGGCGACCGCGCAGGTGGCGAGGGCGTCGAACGGCGCGACGCACGCCTCGGTGTTGGCCGACTCGGCGACGAAGACGTCGCACTCGGCGAGGCAGGTCGCCGCCTCGAAGCCGACGCACGCGCGCGCCGCGGCCTCCGTGCAGAGCGCGAGGCAGGCGTCGTCGCCGAGGATCGTCCCGCACACGCCGAAGGGATCGGCGCCGTCGGTCGGATCGTCCTGGTCGGGCGTCCCGTCCTCGTCGCAGTCGGCCGTCGCGCTCTCGATGGCGTCGATCTTGCCGTCGCCGTCGGCGTCGTCGCCCGCCGTCACGTCCGCGCCGACCTCGGCGAGGTCGTCCACGCCGTCCCCGTCGGTGTCGGCCGCGAGCGGGTCGGTCCCGAGGGCGAGCTCGGTCTCGTTGTCGATGCCGTCGCCGTCCTCGTCGGCGGCCGGCGCCAGGCAGCGACCGGCGCCGCAGATGCGGCTCTCGCACTCGCTCGCGCCGACGCAGCTCGCGCCGACGGCGCGGCCGCCCACGTCCTCGTCGACACAGGCCGGGACGAGGCAGGCGAGGGTGAGGCTCGCGAGGAGGCAGGGGAGGGCGGGGCTGCGGCGCATGGCGGGCTCCAGGCCGGGGTGGACGACAACGATAGGCACGGGCTCCCGCGAACCGGCGCTGGACGGAACGCCCGTTCAGGGTGCAAAGTTGCGCACGCCTCGCGCCGGGGTAGGTTCGGCGGGTGGCAACGAACACCGATATGGACCGCTCTTTTCACGCCAGGGACCGCGTCGTCGGGCGCCGGTCCGACGACGACCAGGTGATCCGCCTCGAGATCTACGGGATCGTCGTCCTGGCCTTCGCGATCGCGCTCTTCCTCGCGCTCGTCTCCTTCGACGGCCAGGACGTGCTCCCGGCCGCGCGCGGGCGCGGCGCCGGGACGCACAACCTCGTCGGGCCGCTCGGGGCGCAGGTCGCGAACCTGTTCCTCGACGCGCTCGGCGGCGGCGCCTTCGTCCTGACCTTCGCGTTCGGCTACTTCGGGCTCTCCTACCTCATCGGGCGGCGCGCGCGCGTGACCAAGCTCGACGTCGTGGGGTGGCTCGGGGCGCTCTTGTCCGGGGCCGTGCTCTGCCACGTCATCTTCTCCCCCGGCCACCTGCTCGACCACCCGCCGGGCGGCGAGACGGGCGCCATGGTCGGCGAGATCAGCGCGTCGCTGCTCTCGAACGCCGGCACGTTCATCGTCTTCCTCGCGATGTTCGTCGTGAGCGTCATCGCCATCACGCGGCGCAGCATCTTCGAGCTCTTCCACCTCGTGAAGCGCGGCAGCATGCGCCCCGTGCGGATGATGCAGCGCATCATGAACCACGGCGACCTCGAGGAGGCCGATGGCGACGGCGAGGAGGCCCTCGACGCCGACGCCGACGCGGGCGCCGAGCCCGCGCGCGCCAAGGCCGCCCGCGAGGAGCGCGCCGCGGAGCCCGCCGCGAAGGGCGAGGCCGCCGCGGAGCCCGCCGGCCCGCGCATCGCCCCGCGCCCGACGCCGCCGCCCGCCGCCGAGACCTCGCGCGAGCCCGTCATCCGCGAGCCGGCGGCGCGTCCGGTCGCGCGCGGCGCGCGCCCGGCGCCCGCGCCCGAGCCCGAGCCCGAGCTCGAGGACGACGACGCCGCGCTCGACGCCCACGGCGACCTCGACGCCGACGGGGCATACGGCGACGAGGACCTCGACGACGCCGGCGCGAGCGACGACTTCGACGGCGGCGACGACGCGGACGGCGCCGCGAGCGAGCCCGCGGCCGACGGCTCCGCCACGGCGAGCCTCGGCGCCATCAAGATCGTCGAGTCCGCCGCGATGCGCCGCCGCGGCGACCTGGTCGTGGGCGAGCAGCTCCCGCTCGACGCGACCGAGGAGGAGACCCCCTACCAGCTCCCGAGCCTCTCGTTCCTCGACTACAACGCGCCCGAGAGCACGACCTACGACCGCGAGCTCCTGAAGCGGAACGCGCAGATCCTCGAGGCCAAGCTCCTCGACTACAAGGTCAAGGGCAACGTCGTCGAGATCCACCCCGGGCCCGTCATCACGATGTACGAGTTCCTGCCGGCCCCCGGCGTGAAGATCTCGGCCATCGCGAACCTCTCCGACGACCTCGCGATGGCGCTCTCGGCGCTCCGGATCCGCATCGTCGCGCCGATCCCGGGGAAGAACGTCGTCGGCATCGAGGTGCCGAACCGCTCGCGCGAGGTCGTGTGGCTCAAGGAGATCCTCTCCGACCCCGCCTACAGCAAGGCCAAGAGCAAGCTCACGATGGCGCTCGGGAAGGACATCGTCGGCACGCCGACGGTGATGAACCTCCAGAAGGCGCCGCACCTCCTCGTCGCCGGCGCCACGGGCAGCGGCAAGTCCGTCGCCATCAACACCTTCATCTGCTCGATGCTCTACAAGGCGAGCCCCGAGGACGTCCGCCTCATCATGGTGGACCCGAAGATGCTCGAGCTCTCGATCTACGAGGGGATCCCGCACCTCCTCCTGCCCGTCGTGACCGACCCGAAGCAGGCGGCGATCGCGCTCCGCTGGGCCGTGAAGGAGATGGAGCGGCGCTACAAGCTCATGGCCGACATGGGCGTCCGGAACCTCGCGAACTTCAACACGAAGGTCGAGAGCTTCCTCGAGAACCCGAACCAGGCGCTCCCGGAGCGCCTGCGCATGGCGAAGGTGAAGCGCGAGGCGAAGGGTGAGCTCGACCCCGCGGGCGTCGTGCTCGACGCCGACGGGACGCCCGTCGAGAAGCTCCCGCTCATCGTGGTCATCATCGACGAGCTCGCCGACCTCATGATGGTCGCGAGCAAGGAGGTCGAGCACTCCATCGCGCGCCTCGCGCAGATGGCCCGCGCCTCCGGCATCCACCTCATCCTCGCGACGCAGCGCCCGTCGGTCGACGTCATCACGGGCCTCATCAAGGCCAACTTCCCGACGCGCATCAGCTTCCAGGTCGCCTCGAAGATCGACTCGCGCACGATCCTCGACCGCAGCGGCTCGGAGAACCTCCTCGGCATGGGCGACATGCTCTTCATGCCGCCGGGGACCTCGGCGCTCCAGCGCGTCCACGGCGCCTTCGTCAGCGAGGACGAGGTGCACCGCATCGTCGCGCACCTGAAGGAGCAGGGGACGCCCGACTACGACCTCGGGATCCTCGCGCACGAGGACGAGGACTCGGGCCGCTTCCAGGAGGCGGACAACGAGCACGACGACCTCTACGACCAGGCCGTGCGCATCATCGCGGAGACCCGCAACGCCTCGATCAGCTTCCTCCAGCGGAAGCTCAAGATCGGCTACAACCGCTCCGCCCGCATCATCGAGATGATGGAGGAGAACGGTATCGTCGGCCCCTCGGACGGCACGAGCCGCCCGCGGGAGGTCTTCATCGACCCGATCTGACATCAGGAAGCCGATGACGAGCGGGCGCGGCGGCGACGACATGGACGATCGTTCGGTAACCACGGAGACCCGGAGACACGGAGGGCGGGCGGAGAGGGCGGATGGTCATCCGATCCTTTGCCGGCGTTCGCGCTCCTGTGTGCTCCGGGGTCGCGTCGGAGGGAAACCACGGAGGCACGGAGGCACGGAGGGCGCAGCTGAACGAGCAGCGCCCAGGCCCGGTCACGCCTCGATCCCTCCGTGCCTGCGCGCCTCCGTGTTGCAGAAGGCGGAGCCGTTGGCGCCCGCGCGCGTCGACCTCGCGTCCCCCTCGTCGCGGAGCTCCGCGTGACGGACCTCGACGCCGCGGGGACGCCCCCGCTCCTCCGGGGCTCGCCGTTCCGCGCGGTCGCGCTCGTCGGCTACCCGCTCGCGCTCGCCGCGATCTTCCAGTTCGGCTTCAACCTGACCGAGGTCTGGGTCTTCGGGCAGGTCGGCGACGGCGGCGCCTCCCTCGCGGGCGCCGCGGCGAGCGACATCGTGACCGGGATCTTCGCGCTCCTCGCGAACGGCCTCGGCAACGCGGCCGTCGCCGAGATCGCCTTCGCGCACGGCGGCGGCGACGCGCTCGCCGTGCGGCGGCACACCCGGCAGGCGCTCGTCATCGGCGTCGCCTTGAGCCTCCTCTCCGTCGTGGTCGGCCTCCTCGCGGGCCCCATCGGCGACGTCGTCATGGCCGACGGCGAGACCCGCGTCCAGGGGACCGCCTTCCTCCGCATCATGGCGCTCGGCGGCTTCGGCACGA
Organism: Deltaproteobacteria bacterium; assembly: GCA_020632715.1. Classification (GTDB taxonomy): domain Bacteria; phylum Myxococcota_A; class UBA9042; order PHBI01; family PHBI01; genus JACKFA01. The sequence goes on along the minus strand of JACKFA010000001.1, from coordinate 531,883 downwards.
TCTTCGTCGCCATCGGCATCGCCGTCCTCCGCGCGCGCGGCCAGACCGGCGGCCCGCTCGCCGTCGTCGCCGTGATGTCGCTCCTGACGATCGGCCTCGAGGCGGTGTTCGTGCTCGGCCTCTTCGGCGCGCCCAAGGGCGGCGTCGTCGCGGCCGGGGTCATCACCGTCATCCTGCGCGGGCTCGGCGGCGGTGTGCTCGTCTGGCTCATCGCGCGCCGGATCCCGCTCCGCCCGCCGCCCGGCGAGCGCTTCGTCCACGCGGCGGCCCTCAGGAAGCAGCTCCGCCTCGGCCTCGCCTCGGCCATGCAGCAGAGCGTGCGCCTCGTCGGCTTCCTCGTGCTGCTCGCGATCGTCGCCGATCGCTACGCCACCGCCACCGGGAACCCGACCTACACGGCCGTGAACGTGTGGATCAAGCTCGACCTCCCGACGCTCATCCTCGCCTTCGCCTGGGGCGGCGGCACGGCGCCCGTCGTCGGGATGGCCCTCGGCGCCGGCCGGCGCCGCTTCGCCGGGCGCGCCGCGTGGTCGGGCGTCCTCTACGCGGTGCTCACGAGCCTCGTCACGATGACCACGATGCTCGTGTTCGCGGGGGCGCTGGCGGCGGCCTTCATCCCGGACGACCCGGCGGCGGTCGTCGCGACGGACGCCATCTACGCCTACGCCGCGCCCGCCTACGCCTTCGTCGTGACGGGCATCGTCATCGCGATGGCGTTCAACGGCGCCGGCAACATGCGCGCGCCGCTCGTCTGGGACGTGGCGATCCTGCTCGTCTTCCAGGGCGCGCTCGCCTTCGCCTTCGCCCGCCCGGGCGCGGGCGGCGCCGACGTGGCCGGCCTCGGCGCGGTCATCTTCGCGACGGGCGCCCTCCAGGGCGTCGTCCCCGCGCTGGTCCTGCGCCTCGCGCGCTGGCATCGGGCGACCTCGGACCACCTCACGGGGTGAGGCCGTCGGAACGAACCCCGGAGCGAGGGCCATGGTCTGCTATGCTCTCGGGATGCGCCCCTCCGCCCTCATCGTGACGCTCTCCCTCCTCGGCCTCGCCGCGCTCGCCGCCTGTGGGGGCGACGGCGGGGACGCGGGGACCGGCGACGTCGGAGACACCGTCGTCACAGACACCGTCGCCGCCGACATCGCGGACGCGACCACCGGCGCGGACAGCGGCGCCGCCGACGTCTCCGACGCCGACACCCGCCCCGACGCCGACGCGAGCGCGGACACGGACACCGCCGCTCCGGCCGACACCGTCGACCCCGCCGACCCGAGCGCCGTCCTCTTCGATCCCGACCGCGTCATCGAGGTCGAGATCACGCTCGCGCCCGCCGACTGGGCGGCCCTCCGCGCGGAGACTCGCGCCATCGCGAGCGTCATCGGCCCCGACTGCCTCTCCTCCCCGCCCGACTCGCCCTTCACCTGGTTCGACGCGGACGCCGTCATCGACGGCCACGCCGTCACGAACGTCGGCGTCCGGAAGAAGGGCTTCCTCGGCTCGCTCGACCCAGTGCGGCCCTCGCTCAAGGTGCGCACCGACCGGAACGTCGACGGCCAGGAGCTCCTCGGCGTCGACCGCTTCACCTTCAACAACGGCCGGCAGGACCCCTCCCGCTTCGCGGCCTGCCTCACCTACGCCACCTTCCGCGCGGCGGGCGTGCCCGCGCCGCGCTGCAACCTCGCCCACGTGACCGTGAACGGCGAGGATCTCGGCGTCTTCACGCACGTCGAGGACGTGAAGAAGGACTTCATGCGCCGCTTCTACGAGGAGCCGTTCGGCGATCTCTACGAGGGGCAGCTGTCCGACTTCCGCGACGGCTGGACCGGCACCTTCGAGAAGCAGATCGACGACGACGAGCCCCCGAGCGGCGTCCTCGACCGCGTCACCGCCGCGCTCGACGCCTCGGACGACGACGTCATGGACGCCCTCGCCGCGGTGGTCGACCTCGACGAGCTCGCGACCTTCTGGGCCGTCGAGGTGCTCGTGAACCACTGGGACGGCTACGCCGGCAACACCAACAACTTCTTCGCCTACGAGGAGGGGCCGGGCGGGCGCCTCGCGCTGCTCCCGTGGGGCGCGGACGCCACGTTCACCGCCATGCGCGGCGACCAGCCCGACGACCCCGACGCGTCGCCGGTGTTCACGCTTGGCGCCATCGCGAACCGCCTGTGGTCCCTGCCCGCGGGGCGCGCGCGCTTCGAGGCCGCGATGACGCGGGCGCTCGCGGACGCCTGGGACGAGGACGCCCTCCGCGCCGCGATCGACGCCTTCGACGCGCTCGCGCGCCCGCTCCATCGGTCGTCGGACCGCGTGGCCGCGCAGGCGGCGGCGTCCGGGATCCGCGCGTTCGTCGCGGGGCGGCGCGCGCGCATCGAGGGGGCGCTCGCGAAGGCCCCGGCGCCGGCCGGCGATCTCCGCGAGGACCCGTGCCTGCGCAAGATCGGCACGATCTCCGGCGAGCTCACGACCACCTGGGGCTCGCTCGGCGAGGACAACTTCTTCCTCACCGGCAGCGGCACGCTCACCCTCGACATCCCGACCTTCAGCGGCACCCTCGGCAACGTCGGGAGCCGCGCCGGGTGGGACCCGGAGCAGCCCGAGCTCGGCCACCTCCAGCTCATCGCCCAGGTCGACACCGGGTCGTACCTCGTCGTCGATCTGGGCGTCAGGCCCGGCGTCGTCGCGACCGGCAACACCGTCGACATCGACATCGATCAGGTCCAGGCCTACCTCTACACCTTCACGGAGGCCGACGGCGGCGCGCTCGTCGGGATCGTCACCAACGGCACGCTCACGTTCACGGCCGGCGGGACCACGAACGGGGACCCCGTCGAGGCCGCGTTCGCCGGCGATCTCCTGAGCTTCTGAGCGGCGCCGCGCGCGAAGAGGCACCGAACGCTTGCTCGGCGTGATAACGAATGTTATGAGGCGCGCTCCCTCGCGCAGGAGGAACCCATGAACGCCTCGAAGAAGACCCACCCCGACGTGGACGCCATCGTCATCGGCTCGGGCGCCGGCGGCCTCGCCGCGGCCCTCGCCCTCGCGAACGCCGGCGAGAAGGTGCTCGTGCTCGAGCAGCACGACGTCCCCGGCGGCTGGTGCCACTCGTTCACGCTCGAGGGGCACCGCTACAGCCCCGGCGTCCACTACATCGGCGAGCTCGGCCCCGGCGGGTCGATGCGCCGCATGTACGAAGGCCTCGGCGTCTCGGGGGACCTCACCTTCTTCGAGCTCAACCCGGACGGCTTCGACCACGTGCGCATAGGCGGCGCCGAGCCCTTCGCCATCCCGCGCGGCCGCGAGGCCTTCCTCGCGCGCATGATCGAGCGCTTCCCGGCCGAGCGGAGGGGCCTCGAGCGCTACTTCGCCGTCGTGACGGGCCTCGCGCGCGAGCTCGACCGCCTGACGGACGTCCGCCCGCGTGACCTCTGGCGCCTCCCCTTCGCCTTCCCGAACCTCCTCCGCTACGGGCTCCGCTCGATGCAGGCCGTCCTCGAGCAGACCGTCAAGGACCCCGTCGCGCGCACGATCCTCACGATCCAGGGCGGCGACCACGGCCTCCCGCCCAGCCGCTGCCCGGCGCCCCTCCACGCCGCCGTGCAGGCGCACTACTTCCACGGCGGCTTCTACCCGCAGGGCGGCGGCTTCGCGATCCCGCGCGCCTTCGCGCGGGCCCTCAAGCGCCAGGGCGGCGAGATCCGCGTGAAGACCCCGGTCGCGTCGATCCTCTTCGACGGCGAGGGCCGGAAGAGCCGCGCCATCGGCGTGCGCCTCGCGGACGGCACCACCATCCGCGCGAAGCACGTCGTCTCGAACGCCGATCCCGCCGTCACCTACGGCGCGCTCGTCGGCCGCGAGCGCCTCCCGCGCGGGCTCCGGCGCCGGCTCGACAAGACCCGCTGGTCCATCTCGGCGCTCTCCCTCTTCCTCGCGGTCGACATGGACGTCCGCGCCGCCGGGCTCGACAGCGGCAACGTCTGGTGGGCCCGCGAGCCGGACATCGAGGGGATCTACCGCGCCGCCACGGCACCGACGCTCGACCCGGTGAAGGCCGGCTTCCCGAGCCTCTTCCTGACCGTGCCGACGCTCAAGGACCCGACCAAGCAGAAGGGGTCCGTCCACACGATGGAGTCGTTCGGCTTCGTGTCCTACGACGCCTTCCGGCAGTGGGCCGGCTCCCGCTACGGCGAGCGGCCCGAGAGCTACGAGGCCATGAAGCGCGAGCTCACCGACGTCATGCTGCGGGACCTCGAGCGCGTCGTGCCCGGGCTCCGCGAGCGCGTCACGTTCTCCTCGCTCGGGACGCCGCTCACGAACGAGCACTACTGCCGCTCGACCGCCGGCAACCTCTACGGCACCGAGAAGACGCTGAAGCACCTCGGGCCGCGCGCGTACGCCACGCGCTCGCCGTTCCCGGGGCTCTCGCTCTGCGGCGCGAGCACCGTGTCGCACGGGGTCGCCGGGGCGACCATCTCGGGCCTCGTCGCGGCCGCGCAGATCCTCGACGTGAAGCCGTCGGAGCTGACCGCCACCCGGCGCGGACCAGACCTCGCGGTCTACCCCGCCGACGATCCGTCCGCGTGGCCGGAGTCGCTCGAGCGGCGCGCAGCCGACCGGGCCAAGCGCGGCGCAGAGGGCTCACTCGCCGCCATCGCCTGAGGCGCGGGGGCAGGCGGCGCCTGCGTCTCCGCCGTGTCGCCCGGCGACGCGTCCGTTCACGTCGCGGCGAGAGCGACTCCGAGATTGAACCGCGCAATAATTCGTGCTGATCTGGTGCCTTAGGGACGGTCTCGGGGTCGCATGGTCGAGCGCGCGCGGGTGCGCGCGACTGGCCCATGAGCACGCCCATCGGCTCTCGCGCCGCCTAAGTATCCACGGGCGCGCGAGCCGGAGGGTCGACCCCACCCACCGTCGAGAAGGCACGAGGATCCCATGCCGCGCGTCCACGATCAGCACGACAAGAACCCCCTCCAGCTCCTCGAGGCGCAGGCCGGCGCCGCCGTCGCGCAGCGCCGGGAGCAGCTCCGCGGCGACCAGGGCTTCGCCGAGCAGGAGTCCGCGCTCGCGCCCGTCCAGATGAAGGGCGGCGCCGCGGGCGCCCAGGGCGTCCAGGAGGCCGCCGCGCGCGGCGTCGCCGGCCCTGGCCAGGCGCTCCCGTACCAGCAGCAGATCCAGGCGGCCTTCGGCCCCCACGACGTGTCGAACGTGCAGGCGCACACCGACGCCCGCGCGGCGGACGCGAGCCAGGCGATGGGCGCGAACGCCTACGCGACCGGGAACCACGTGGCCTTCGGCAGCGCGCCGGACCTCTTCACGGCGGCGCACGAGGCGGCGCACGCGGTGCAGCAGCGCGCCGGGGTGTCGCTGCCGGGCGGCGTCGGGCGCGTGGGCGACGCCTACGAGCAGCACGCGGACGCGGTCGCGGAGCGCGTGGTGCAGGGCAAGTCGGCGGCCGATCTGCTCGGCGCGGCCGACAAGAGCGGCGGGGCGGCGGCCTCGGTGCAGCGCCTGGCCGTGCAGATGGACCAGGCGACCACCCAGACGCCCGCGAACGACAACGAGCTCCTCCCGGGGAACAAGGCCGCGTCGGCCGTCGCCTACAACAAGGGGAAGGGGCTCAAGCCCGCCGTGTGGCAGCAGATCGCGACGGTGGTCGGCTCGTCGAGCGCGGCCATCGACGAGGAGCTGGTGCGGAAGATCGCCGCCTGGCAGCACGGCAAGGGCCTCGACGCCGACGGGAAGGTCGGCGACATCACCATGCAGTGGCTCTCGATGGAGCCCGCCGGGAAGGGCCTCGACGCCTTCGTGAAGGCGAACGACATCCTCTACCTCGGCATGAACCCGGCCTCGCGCGACAAGGAGAGCTCGCTCCTCGCGTCGCAGGGCGCGAAGGTGACGGCCATCAAGGGCTCGAAGGAGCAGGGTCACCTCGCGGTCGACGGGGCCGACGTCGACCTCGGCACCGAGGACGGCGTGAAGGCCTTCGTCGACTCGCTGAAGGGGCTCCCGGACGGGAAGAAGCAGCAGCTCACGACCTTCCTGAAGAGCGCCGACTTCATGGCGAAGGACGAGCTCGCCGAGATGGCGCGCCAGCTCTACCGCGCGGAGACGGGGCAGTGCCTCTTCAAGCGCGTCGTGCTCTCGGGGCACAGCGGCGGCTGGTCCTTCTGGGGTGACGACAACGGCTACATCCCGTTCTCGAGCCTCGCGGTGCTGCACCAGATCTTCCCGATCGCGACGGGGCAGGTCGAGGACCTCTGCATGTCGGCCTGCAACACCGGGCAGAAGGGCAAGCTCGACCAGTACAAGGCCATCTTCCCGAACGTGAAGAGCATCTGGGCCTACGTCGGCTACTCGCCCGACGCCTCGAGCGGCTCGCTCCGCCACGTGGGCAACTGGGAGCAGGCGTCGCGCGGGAGCGGCACGAACGAGGAGAAGCTGAACGCGGCGCGCGAGAAGGTCGGGCGCGGCGGCGGCAAGAACGACAAGCACGTCGCGGTCTACACGAACGACCAGGCCGGGAAGGAGAGCTACGCGACGGACTCGGAGTACGCCGCGAAGGACTACGAGACGATCAAGGGCACGGTCGACTCGCAGATGGGCGTCTACGAGGCGGCGTTCAAGGACGGGAACATCGACCGCGCCGCCCTCTCGGTGCTGTACTCGCACCTCCAGAACCTCGTCGGCAACTTCGCGCGCGAGCTCGGGAGCGACTTCGAGAAGTACGACCTGGTGCTCAAGCGCACGCTCTACCTGCGCTACTGGGACAACGTCACGAAGCACTTCACCGAGACCTACGGCGCCGCCGTGAAGGCCGGCTACGAGGCGGCGAGCGGCACGATGCCTAAGTGGTCGGGGATGACGCGCGACAAGGCGCTCGCGGCCATCGCCAGCTACCCGGGGAAGAGCGGGGACGAGGCGCTGACGCTCCTCGTCGAGTTCCTGCGCGACCTGAACCCGGAGAAGGTGCCGGTGACCTGGGCGTAGCCTCGCCGCGTCGCGAGCGCGACGGGGCGTGCGGAAGACACGGGCTGACGCGGAGGGCGCGGCGCGGGGCGGCAGGGGGCACCCCGCGCGCTCCGTGGGTGTCGCGGTGCGCCTGGGGGCGTCCGGGGACCTGGACAACGCGGCGATCCGACGGCGCCCCCACGCGCGCGCCGCGGGCTCCGAGCCGCCCGCGGAGCCGCGCCGCGACGACGAGATCTCGCGTCGGTAACAAACGCGACACGCGGGTGCCATAGTCTGGTCAAGACCTGGACACGAGCGCTCGATATCGAGTGTGTCCACTGCCGCATCGGGTCACGTCGGCTCGGGCGGGTGGTGTCAGCCACGATCAAGCATACGCGCACGACGCGGGACCGCACGAGGCCCCACGCGTCGACGAAGACGGCCCCACCTGACACGCTTGGAGTTGCTCATGCCACGCCCCACCCCGACCGGGGTCGAGATCCCGCTGCCCGAAGGCACCCTCTTCGTCAGCAAGACCGACGCCCGGGGCGTCATCGTCTACGCCGACCACACCTTCATCCGCGTGAGCGGCTACTCCGAGGAGGAGCTCATCTCGAGCGCCCACTCGATCGTCCGCCACCCCGACATGCCGCGCTCCCTCTTCTGGTACTTCTGGAACCAGCTGCAGGCCGGGAACGAGGTCTTCGCCTACGTCGTGAACCTCGCGAAGAACGGCGACCACTACTGGGTGCTCGCCCACGCGACCCCCGACTTCCACCCGGTCACCAACGCCATCATCGGCTACCACTCCTGCCGCCGCGCCGCCCCGCAGGCCGCCGTGAACCGCGTCATGCCGATCTACCGGCAGATCATCGCCGAGGAGAAGCGCGCGCGCCCGCACGACCAGTGCGCGACCGGCATGGCCGTGCTCGAGCGGATCCTCGCCGAGCGCGGGCTCACCTATGAGCAGTGGATCTTCGCGATCCACTCGGACACCAACCCCCACCGGCACGCGGCCTGAGCCCGAGGAGCACGACATGCACGTCCTGAACGAAGCGGAGCTCCTCGACGACAGCGCGATCGCGGACGCCACCACGGCGCCCTCGCCGCGGCTCCAGGAGGCCATCGATCTCTGCCAGCGCGCCGTCCTCGGGGACCTCTCCGGGCGCATGGTGAAGCTCGCCCCCGAGGACCCGCTGAGCCCGCTCTACACGGCGCTGAACGCCATGCTCGACCTCGTGGAGACCTCGCAGCGCGACGCCATCGCGACCCTCGAGGCCGCGATCGACGGGCGCTACTACCGCCGCTACATCCTCGACGGCATGCCCGGCACCTTCCTCCGCGTCGGGCAGCACGTGAACTCCTGCCTCGAGCGGATCCACGACCGCGCGACCGAGGTCGAGCGCCTGCGCGAGGAGCGCGAGGGCCTCGGCCACGACTTCCGCGAGGGCGTCCAGACCATGTCCACCACGCTCGCCGGCGCCTCGACGGAGCTCGACGCCACGGCGATGACGCTCTCCGCGGCGTCCGCGGACACCGTGCAGCGCGTCGACCGCGGCCTCGCCGCCGCGGAGTCGGTCGTCGCCAACATCCACGCCGTCGCGAGCGCCGCCGAGGAGCTCACCTCGAGCATCTCGGAGATCAGCCGCCAGGCGGAGCGCTCGGCCGCGTCGACCCGCGCCGCGGCCTCCGAGGCGAAGAGCGCGGTCGCCGTCATGGCCGACCTCGAGGGCGCCGCGTCGAGCGTGTCGGGCGTCGTCGAGGTCATCAGCGACGTCGCCCGCCAGACGAACCTCCTCGCGCTGAACGCCGCCATCGAGGCCGCCCGCGCCGGCGAGTACGGCCGCGGCTTCGCGGTCGTCGCCTCCGAGGTCAAGCAGCTCGCGAACCAGACCGCGAAGTCCATCCAGGACATCGCCGGGCGCGTGAGCGCGATGAAGGCCGCGAGCGCGCGCGGCGGGACCTCCATCGAGCGGATCGGGCAGGCCCTCGAGCAGGCCGAGCTCTTCGCGGCGACCATCTCGACGGCCATCCACGAGCAGGAGGCCGCGACGCAGCACATCGCCTCGGCGTCCGAGGAGGCGACCATCACCGCGCGCGCCGTGGTCGGCGAGCTGAGCTGCATCAAGGACCAGGCCGCCGCGGCCCGTCAGGGCGCCGACGACATCGAGGCGTCAGCCGCCGACATCAGCCGCCAGGCCGAGCGCCTGACCAACGAGGTCGACGCCTTCCTCAGCCGGATGAGCGGGTGAACCGGATGCTCCCGAGCTTCGCGCCGCCCTCGAGCGAGGACATGCGCTGGCTCGCCGGGTGGCTCGAGGCCGAGGTCGGCTTCGCGTTCTCGGCGACGAAGGGCTACCTCGTCCACTCCCGCCTCGGCCCCCTCGCGCTGACGCTCGGGCTCGAGGGGGCGGCCGAGGTCATCGCCCACCTCCGCGAGCGCGGTGAGGCGCGCGTCCGCCAGGCCGTCGTCGACGCCTTCACGACGAACGAGACGTCGTTCTTCCGCGAGCCCGGCGCCTTCGCGGCCCTCGAGGAGCACATCCTCCCGGGCCTCATCGAGGCGCGGCGCCCGCTCCGGCGGCTCCGGATCTGGAGCGCCGCCTGCTCGACCGGGCAGGAGCCTTACAGCGTCGCGATGCTGCTCCTCGAGCGCTTCCCGGAGCTCGACGGCTGGGAGGTCGAGATCGTCGGCTCCGACGTCGCGAGCGACGCCGTCGCGGTCGCGCTGGCCGCGGAGTACGGCGAGGCCGAGCTCGGCCGCGGGCTCACGCCCGAGCGGCGCGCCCGCTTCGTGCAGGTCCACCCCGGTGGCCGCGGCGGCCACCTCCGGCCCGAGGTCACGCGTCGCGTCCGCTTCCAGCGGGCGAACCTCAACGACCCCACGACGCTCCCGGACGGGCCCTTCGACCTCGTCCTGCTCCGGAACGTCCTCATCTACTTCACCGAGGCGCGGAAGCGCGCCGTCCTGAAGGCCGTCTGCGACCGCCTCGGCCCGAGCGGCGTGCTGCTCCTCGGCGGCGCCGAGCTCGGCTGCGACGTGCCGCCCGACTTCCGCGCGCAGCACACGGCCCGCGCCGTCTGGCACTGCCGCCGCTGAGCCTGGGTCAGCGCGCCGCGTCCACGCCACACGCGGCGAGCGCCGCGGCGCGGACCACCGGCGCGCTCGGCGCCTCCGGGTCCCGCCGGGCCGCGCGCCTGCACGCTCGCCGCGGCGAGTCGGGCCGCGCAGCGCGTCCGCGCCTCGGGGAGCGGCGGCCGCGTCCTCGGCGGGGCCCCCGCGAGCTCGTCGCGCGGGTCGCGGAGCGCCTCGAGGTAGGCGCGCGCGACGCCCACGTCGGTGACCTCCGGCGCCACGTCGACGTCCGGCACGACCCCGACGAGGTGCAGCTCCCGCCCGCTCGCGAGGCGGTAGCGGCCCGCCGTGCGGTAGAAGGTCACGCCGCGCGCCCCGCCGAACGCCGCCGGGAGCTGCACCGTGCCCTTGCCGTAGGTGCGCGTGCCGACGACCACGGCGCGGGCCGCCTCCTGGAGGGCCCCCGCGACGATCTCGGCGGCGCTGCCGGTGTCGCCGTCCACCATGACCACGAGGGGCAGCCCGGAGCGCGGTGGGCCGGTCGTGGTCGCGTCGACCGGCGCGTCGCCGTCGGCCGGCGTCGCGGGCACGAGCCGCGCGACGAGCGTCCCGGCCGGCAGGAAGGCCCCCGCCGCGCAGGTCGCCGCCGTGACGAGCCCGCCGACGTCGCCCCGCAGGTCGAGCACGAGCGCGTCCGGGCCCTCCGCCGCGAGCGTCGCGAGCGCGGCGTCGAGGTCGGCGCAGAGGGACTCCGAGAAGAGGCTCCGGACGCCGAGATAGCCGACCGTCACCGCGTCGTCGCCCTCGCCGAGCGTGAGGACCCCCCACGAGACGTACGGCACCTCGACCCGCGCGCGGACGAGCGTCATCACGCGGGCGACCTCGTCACGCCCGCGGAGCCCGAGCGCGATCTCGGTCCCCGGCGGCCCCTCGAGCCGCGCCGCCAGCGCGTCGCTCGTCCAGTCCCGGACGGCCTCGCCGTCGACGGTCGTCACGACGTCGCCCGCGACCACGCCGGCGCCCGCGGCAGGGCCGCCCGGGAAGACCCGCACCACCACGTGCTCCTCGCCGCGCCGCTCCGCGACGAGGCCCACCCCCTCGGTCGCGACGCCGTGGGCCTCCCGCCGGCGCTCCTCCCACGCGGTCGGGACGAGGCGGTGGAAGGGGTCGAGCGCCGTCCGGAGGGCGCCGTTCATCGCAGCCGCCGTGACGCGCGCCTCGTCGTCGGGGGACAGGCCGTCGCGCAGCCAGCGTACCGCGGCGGCCCAGTCGACGCGCGGCGCCGCCCGCGCGAAGAGCGCGCGCCACGCGGCGAGGGTATCCCGCAGTGCAACATCGCTCTCGGGCTCGTCATCGTGGGTCGTGACGATCGAGATGGCTCCGAATTGCTGCACTGCAGCAGAGCTCGTCGCCGGCGCGAGACGGACCCCCGGACGCGCCGCGCGGACGGCCGCGTCGAGGCCGTGGACGCAGGCGAGGAAGCCCCGCTCGTCGCCGCCCTCGCACGCCTCGGCGGTGAGCGCCTCGGCGGCCTGCTCGAAGCGGAGCCCGGTCTCGCGCCACGCCTCGGCGAGGGAGCCGGGCGCCTCGCCGCCGGCCGCGCCCGTGGCGTCGTCCTCGGCGGCGGGCGGGGCCACGATCGCGCTCGCGTCGCCGTCGACGCGGGTCCCCGCCGCGGTCGCGGGGGCCTTCGCGCGCCCGCAGCCTACCGCGCCTCCGAGGAGCGCGACGGCGAGGAGGGCCTTGGTCAGGGGCTCCCCTGGAGGGTCACGTAGCCGCGCTGCCGCTCGAGCGCGATGTCGTGGATGCTGATGACCTGCCCCGAGAGCGCCGGCGAGACCTGCCCGAGGTCGATCTCGGGGAGCTGGAAGCCGGCGAGGCTCTGCCCGGCGATCTGCGTCAGGAGCTGCCCGAGGAGCTGCTCGCGCAGGAGCTGCACGAGGGCGTCCTCCGTCTCGATCGAGAAGAGGGGCGAGTCGACGCTCGTGACGTCGATGACGACGTCGCCGGGGTTGATCGCGCCGAGCGACAGGCCGAGCTCGCCCTCGGGCGAGACCGATACGTTCGCGAGCGCCTCGAACGCCATCACCATCGTCACGTTCATCGGCTGCCCGCCGAAGCTCAGCGAGAGCGCCACCTGGAGCTCGCCGATCTGCAGGTGGAGCTGATCGTCGAGGCAGTCCGTCAAGACCGGCGGCATGTGGCCGGACACGACGACCGAGAGGTCCGACACCGGGACGTTGCCGAGGTCCATCCCCGCGAACTGCTCCTCGCCCATCGTGATCTCGAGCGCGCCGCCCCACCACGCGGCGAAGAGGATCTGGTTCAGGAGGTCGGTCGTGAGCCCGAAGCCGATGCGCTTCCCGCTCGCCCAGGTCGGCTCGCCGTCGTCCGCGCCGAAGCAGCCGCCGCGCACGAAGGAGCCCGGCGCCGACCAGGGCACGCGCTTCGCGGTCGACACACGGCTCCCGAGGTCGAGGTCGAGCCCGGCGAGCGTCGCGCGGATGGCCGTCGGCTTGGCCGCGAGGTCGATGTTGATGGGCAGCATCCCCGGGAAGAACGCCGGGACCTGGAAGGTCTGCTCGATGGAGAGCGCGGCGAGCGCGTCCTGGAAGGCCGGCGGCACCTGCTGCTTCAGCGTGTCGGTGAACGACGAGGCGAGGGCGTCGCGCACGTCGTCCTCGAAGAAGTTGATGAGCCAGTTGATCGACCAGTGCACGTCGATGTTGAGCCCCTGGACGTCGACCACCGTGGTGCCGGCGGTGACGCGCGGGTTGCCGCTCTGGTCGACCGAGAGCGCGAGGTCCATCGTGATGTGGATCTTGTTCACCGTGACCCGCCCGCTGACGTCGATGAAGCCCTGCGCGTCGACGTCGACCGCGAGGTTCGGGATCGTCATGTCGAGCCGCAGCTTCCCGTCGGCCGGGGTGAGCGCGAGGATCGGCGCGTCGTAGCGCAGGTTCTCGAGGTACACGTCGTAGCCGGCGTAGGAGACGACCGGCGACGGGATGAAGCTCGCGATGTCGAAGCCCGCGAGCACGCGCCCGAGGATCTCGACGAGGTCGTCGAGCTTCGGCCCGCGCACGCCGTCGTCGAGGAACTTCTTGTCGAGGTGCACGAGCACGCCGCGCGCGAAGCGCTCGCCGATCTTCTTCCAGCCGGGCGCCGCGAGGAAGCTCTGCGCGATCTTCGTGGTCTGCCCGCCGACGTCGGTCGCCTCGATGGCGATGGTGTTGAGGCCGTGCCGTGCCGAGAACGGGATCGCGAGCGTGAGCTCCTGCTGCCCGGTCGTGATGGCCTGCGGGACGCCGTTCACGCGCACGCTCGCGAGGCCGCCGGTCGCGTCGCGCACGACGCCCGAGAGCGTGATGGTGCTGCCGTTGGTCGTGATCATCGCGCCGCGCGCGGGGTAGGTGACGTCGATCGACGGCGCGGAGGCGTCCGCCGCGAGCCGCCGCGTCGCGGTCAGGTTCCAGGGCGCGCCCGTGGCCGCCGAGAGGTCCCAGAAGCCCTCGGTGTCGAGGTGCACGCGCTCGCCGCCGTGCACGGTCTCCTCGAGCACGCCGCCGAAGCGCGCCTCGACCGGCACGCTCTCGGCGAGGTCGGTCAGCGCGTTGCCCCACGCGTCCTCGAGCGTCGGCGTCACGAGGACCGAGGCGCCGACGGCGTAGACCTGGCGGTCTGGCGTGATGACCAGCGCGAGGCGCGTCGGGTCGCCCGCGAGCACCGTGAGCGTCGCGGGCACCTCGGCCGGGGTGACCCAGATCTCCTTCGGGACGCAGGTGATGGGGTAGTTCCCGGCGCGCGTCGTCGTGAGCGTCATGCGCGAGGCGTCGGTCGCGTCGAGGCCGTCGACCGGGAGGGTGATGATCTTCTCGAGCGCGACGGGGTTCCCGAAGGCGTCCTCCCCCGGGCACGTGACGGCCACGCGCTCGCCGGGGTGGATGGTGTCGGGCGTCAGGACCGTCCGCAGCACCTTGAGCGGCCCCGGGCTCACCGTGACGGCGACGGGGTCGTCGCCCACGAGGCTCCCGTCGGCGAGCGCGCACACGACGCTGTACGCGCCGGCGCCCGTGAAGCGCACGCTCCGGCCCGTGACGGTCGCGCCGTCCTCGGGCGACACGCGCACGGTCGTCTCGGCGCTCGCGGCGTTCCCGTTCGCGTCCTTCACGGTGCAGCCGACGGAGACCGTCTGGCCGGCCGTGAGGTCGGTCAGGAAGAGGCTCGTCTGGATGGAGACGGCGCCCCCGGCCTCCACGACGACCTCGACGGGCGACGTGTCCTCGACGCGCGGCGGCCCCTCGTGGACGCACATGACGCGGAACGAGCCCGCCACCGTGAAGGACACCTCGTCGCCCGCGACCGTCACGCCGTCGCTCGCGAGGTGCCCGTTCGCGTCGTACACCTCGAACGCGAGGCTCGCCTCGAAGTCGGCGTCGTACTGGTCGAGCGCGCGGCACGCCACCGACACGCTCTCGCCGGCGCTCACGACGTCCGGCGTGACGGTGGTCTCGACGCGCGCGAGCGCAGGCGCCGCGGGCGTCGTGTCGGAGACGACGTCGACCGCGCCCTTGGCGCCGCCGCCGTCGCAGGCCGGTAGCGCGCCGAGGAGCCCGACGAGGCCGAGGACGCCGATGATGTGGGCGGTGACGCGCCCACGGCCGGGAGTGCTGGAGTCGTTCATGGGATCATGCTCCGCCGGTGGTTCCGTCGTCGTCGAGGGCCCCGGGCTGTCGCGCGTGCTGGGCGAGCGCGATGATGTAGCGCAGCGTGATGTCGGGCGGGATCCCGTGGGTCGCCTGCACCTCGGCGGCGACCTCCTTCATGGGCTTCCGCTGGCCGTACATCCGCACGATGGCGGGCGTCGCCTGCTCGAGCTTGTCGCCCCACTGGGCGACCTCCGCGTCGGAGAGCACGAGCTTCTTCTTCGTGACCTGCCACTGCAGGAACTGGAGCCCGGCGTACAGCGCCGCGAGCACCCAGAGCGGGAGCGTGAAGTCGCCGATCCGCACGAGGAACCACTCGTAGCCTGCGAGCTGGACGAGGATCATGGCGGCCGCGGCCACGGCGGCGATCATCCCGAGCTTGTACGGCGTCATTCGCTACCCTGCGTCGATCCGACTCAACTTAGGTCGTCGGGGGGCTTGGGATCAAGGACTCGGCCCGGGCGCCGCGGGCGGGAGCGGCCCCGGCCACGCCGGGTCCTCGCGCGCGTCGTCCGGGACGGGCGTCTCGGCGGGTACCACGACTGCGCGCATCCGCGCCATCTCCGCGAGCGTGAGCGGGCGCGACGTGCCGTGCCCGACGGCCACCAGCGGGCGCCCCTCGCGGTCGACGACCGCGTCGAGCCGGTAGGTGACGCCGTCAGCGGCGAGGTCGTCGCAGGGCGCGTCGTCGCCCGGGGGGCAGGCGACGACGTCGAAGCGGTCGGTGCCGAAGCCGTAGGTGAGGTCGAGGAGGGCCGCGTTCTCGGGGTCCGCGGCGGAGCCGACCGCGTGGCAGCGGTCGCAGTTGCCGAGCTGGCTCGTCCGCTGGATCGTGTGCGGTGAGACGGCGCGCTGGCCGAAGCCGGCGATGACGCGCCCGTCGTCGGTCGTGAAGGCGCGCGGGCGCTCGCGGAAGCGGGCGACCCGGCCGCCGGCGCCGTCGGGCTCGAGGAGGGTCACGAACAGGCGCTCGGCGGGCATGCTCGGGGCGTAGCGGCCGGTCTCGTCGCGCATGAGGACGAGGTCGTAGAGGGCGACCGCGCCGCGCTCGGCGGTGACGCGCCCCGGGACGGTCGCGCCCGTCGCCTGGTAGACGTCGGCCTCGGTGAGGTCGACCGTGACGTGGCAGCCGTAGCAGCTCGGGACGAAGGCCGAGTGGCAGGTCGCGCAGGCGACGCTGTCGGTGTGGCTCGCGCCGCTCGCGGCGACGCCCATGGCGACCGCGGCGCGCTCGGTGAAGCGCGGGCTCCCGGGGGTGACCGCGTCGACGACCTGCGGCACCTCGAGCTCGACGCCGGCCGCGACCGTGCGGAGGAAGACGCGGCCGTCGCGCTCGAAGAGGCGCGGGCGGCTCGGCGAGAGGGCGACGCGGGCGCGGGCGGTGCCGTGGCAGCCCTCGCAGGTGGCCTTCGAGGCGCACTGGAGGTCGGCGGCGAGGTGGCCGTCGCCGTGGACGTCGGCGCCGTCGTGGCAGTCGGCGCAGCGGAGGCCCGCGGTGAAGTGCACGTCGGGCGGGGTCTCGTCCCAGTCGTTGGTGGTGTCCTCGTCGGTCACGTAGAAGTTGGCGTCGTTCCCGTACAGCGCGACCCCCATGATGCCGGGGTGCGCGGGGCCGGCGCCGCCGCCGCGCTCGCGGTAGCCCTCGTAGCTCGGGCCGACGCGGGCGCCGTCGTGGTGGCAGGCGGTGCAGGCGAAGCTCGGCGGGGCGGCGACGAGCTCGTGGCGGGCGGGGTGGGGCGGGGCCTCACGGTCGACGCGCGGATCGTCGCCGAGGTAGCGCCCGTCGAGGTTGTAGGGCATGTGGCAGCTCGTGCAGCCGGAGGAGCGGAAGCTCCCGGGGGCGCGGTTCTCGCCGAAGGAGGCGAGGTGGCAGCCGAGGCAGGACTTCGCGAGGAGCTGGTCGACGGCGTTCGCGACGGTCGGGGCGTCGCGCGGGGCGTCGCTCGCGACGGCGATGGGGGGCGGGTCGAAGCGGGTGAGGGCGGCGACGGCGCAGGCGCCGCCGGCCTCGGCGTCGGGGTCGGCCACGTCGACGGCGGCGGCGACGGGCAGCGGAGAGCCCTGCTTCCCGGCGCGAAAGCGGGCGACGGCGAGCTCGCCCGCGGTGTGGCGCATGGTGGCGGTCCGGAGGGCCTTCACCTCGGCCTGGTGGCAGAGGCCGCAGGTCCTGTCGGCGACCCGCAGGTCGCCCGGGTTCACGAAGCGGAGGTAGTCGGGGGGGACGGCGTCGAGGGCGGCGGGGCTCAGGTTCTTCAGGTAGCGGGGGCCGCCGCCCGGGGAGACGTGGCTCCGGTCCTTGTCGTAGACCCAGTCGCCGTCGCAGGTGGGGGCGTCGTCGGTGCCGCCGAGCTCGCCGTCGCAGACGCGGTCCTGGCCGCCGTGACAGGTGGTGCAGGCGACGTAGTGCCAGGGGTGGGCGGTCTCGATGCCGTGGGGCTCGCCGGCGACGAGGGGGGCGTGGCAGACCTCGCAGGCCGAGCGGTGGAAGACGCGCTGCTCGACGACGTCGGTGCAGCCCGCGGCCGCGGTGAGCGCGGCGGCGAGGGCGAGGGCGAGGGGGCGGGGATCAGGGCGCAACGAGCACCACGTCGACGGCGGCGCTCGCGCTGTTCCCGGCGAGGTCGTCGAGGTCGCAGGTCAGCGTCGCGGGCTCGCCGCCGAGGTCGTCGACGTCCTCGTCCTGGCGGGGCGGGGCGTGGTGGATGGCGATGGGGAAGGACTGGACCTCGAGGGCGCCGTCGGTCGCGAGGTAGAGGCGGACCTGGGTCACGGCGTCGCCGACGCGCTCGCCGGCGGCGGTGTCGAGGTGGCAGGCGACGCGCGGGTAGCCGCCGAGGCCGGTCGTGCGGACGGCGGGCATGACCCAGGTGCCGCCCTGGAGGCCGTAGACGATGGGGCAGGGATCGCCGTCCTCGAGGGCGCGGTAGCCGAGCTCCGCGTAGAAGCCGAGCTCGACGTGGGGTGGGGCGCCCGGCGCGTCGGCGCCGGCGGTGTCGCCGAGGGAGATGGGCGGGTCGACCCACTCGTAGCCGACGACGTTCTCGCAGGCGCCGGCGAGGGGGGGCGCGAGGGCGAGGAGCACGACGGCGGCCCGCGCGCGCCCCGTCACGGGTCAGCCCCCGCTCTCGTCGGCGGAGTCGTCGGCGCGGGCGGCGTCGTCGCTCGGGAGGCAGGCGCGGACCGCGGTGAGGACGGGCTCGGCGAGGAGCCAGCGCACGGCGTCGTGCGTGAGGTGGACGCCGTCGGGGTGGCGGATGTTGACCTTCTTCTTCGAGCCCGAGCCCGGGAGGACGGCGCGCGTGAGGGCCTCGCCGTGGCGGTCGGCGGTCTTGTGGTAGGCGTCGACGTAGACGGCGTGGCCGCCGGCCTTGGCGTAGGCGCGGACGGCGGCCTTGATGATCTTGGCGACGCGCGGGGCCATGCGCTTCGCGCGCTTGCCGTCGAAGGCGGTGTTGCCGACCCAGACGACGAGGCGGCCGTCGCCGCCGACCTCTTTCAGGAGGCGGTCGACGCGGGCGCGGTAGAGGGTGTCCCAGCGGTCGCTGGTGGTGGAGACCCACTTCCCGTGGTGGAAGAGGTCCTGGTAGTCGTTGGTGCCGAGGGAGACGACGACGACGTCGGGGCGGTGGCGGCGGATGAGGCCGGGGGCGAGCTTCACCCAGTCGTGGAAGTCGGGGCGGGCGAGGCCGGAGGAGGCCTTGCCGTAGCGGCTGAAGGGGATGTCGTCGGCGGCGAGCTCGTCCTTCAGGATGGGGCCGAGGGCGTTGCCGAGGGTGGAGCTGCCGATGGCGTAGGCGCGCACGCTGTCGTCGAGGTCGGGGCAGTAGCTCGGCGCGCGCTCGGCGCGGGCGCGCGTCGGGAGGGCGCCGAGGGCGAGGCCGGCCGCGAGCGCGGCGGCGAGGATCGGGGTCTGGGCGGTCCGCATGGTCCGGGGACCATACCGGACGGGGCGCGCGCGACCAAGAATCGCGACCGGCGGGGTGGAACCGGGGGGCGTCGGGGGGGCGCGGAGGGGCCGTCGGCGCGCGGGTCAGATGGCGTCGGCGGCCATGAACCAGCCGCCGATCGTGTAGCGGGCGTGGTCGCCGAGGCCCGAGCGGAAGGGGGCGACGACGTGCCAGGTGCGGGCGTCGAAGACGACCATGGAGTTGTAGCGGGGCGCGACGACGTGGGGGTAGGTGCGGTCGCCGGCGTCGAGGCGGAGCTCGCCGCCCCAGGCGGGCTCCCAGCCGGGCGAGAGGTAGATGACGAAGGAGAGCTCGCGGCCGCCGACGTCGTCGGCGTGGGGGACGAGGAAGTCGCCGGCGGCCATGCGGCGGGCGCTGACGGTGAAGCCGCCGAGGTCGCGGCCGGTGAGGGCGGCGAAGAGGGCGCGGGCGCGGGGGTCGCCGAGGGCGGCGACGAGGGCGGCGAAGGCGCGGAAGGCGGGGGTCTTCGTGGCGGGGCCGGCGACGCGGGCGACGGAGCCGTAGCGGAAGAAGCGCTCGGCCTCGGGGGCGGCGAGGAACTCGTCCTCGGGGATGAAGCCGTAGCGCGTGAGGAGGCCGTGTCCGGTGGTGAACTCGGCTTCGGCGGCGAGGAAGCGGGTGACGTCGGCGGCGACGTGGGGGGCGAGGACGCCGTCGAGGTGGATGACGTGGGCCGGGTGGGCCGCGAAGGCGGCGCGGTGGGCGGCGAGCGCGGCGGCGCCGAGGTGCGCTGGGGAGAAGGTCTGCGCGAGCCAGGTCGTGTCGAGCATCGCCGACGAGCTTGCGCCGCGCGGGGGGCGGCGGCAAGGCGAGCGGGGCCGAGATCCTTGCGGGGGCCGCGGGATCCGGGGTAGGGTGGGGCAGCGGACGTAGGCGGGCGCTGGGTGTGCCCGGGGCGGCGGGGCGATGATGGAGACGGCGACGGGCTGTCAGGATGGTGGGTGCGGGGGCTGCGCGACGGGGACGGCGGCCGAGCGGCGGCCGGAGGCGGTCGCGCGGGCGCTCCGGCTCGAGGTGTTGACCGTCGGGTGGAACGTGGTCGAGGGGGTGGTAGGGGTCGCTGCCGCCGTGGCGGCGGGGAGCGTGGCGATCCTCGGGTTCGGGCTCGACAGCTTTGTCGAGTGCGCGTCGGCGCTCGTGATGATCTGGCGGCTCGGGGCGGAGCGCGCCGACCGGCTCGGCGAGGCGGAGCTCGAGGCGCGGGAGCACCGGGCGCGGCGGCTCGTGGCGGCGTCGCTGTTCCTGCTCGCGGGGTACGTGGCGGTGGACGCGGTGGTGACGCTGTGGCGGGCGGAGCGCCCGGCGTTCAGCGCGGTGGGTGTGGTGCTGCTCGCGGTGTCGGCAGCGGTGATGCTGTGGCTCGCGCGGGCGAAGCGCCGGGCCGCGGGCGAGCTCGGGAGCGAGGCGCTCGAGGCGGACGCGTTCCAGACGACGGCGTGCTGGTGGCTGTCGGTGGCGGCGCTCGTGGGCGTCGGGCTCAACGGGGCGCTCGGGTGGTGGTGGGCCGATCCCGTGGCGGCCATCGCGATCGCGGGGCTCGTCGCGAAGGAAGGGCGCGACGCCTGGAAGGGGCGTGCGTGCTGCTGACGAGAACGACGAAGGGCACCCGCTGTCGAGGTGCCCTTGGGTTATTTTCGGGGTGCCCTTTGGTTATGACGTTCGCGACGACGGGCTCGGGGCCCTGCGACTGCGGTCCCCCGAGTCGCGCGCTTCGCGCGCTTGGTCGGGGGACCTGCGTCGCTGGGCCCCTCGCCCCGATCGCTATGACGACGGGCTCGGGGCCCTGCGACTGCGGTCCCCGAGTCGCGCGCTCCGCGCGCTTGGTCGGGGACCTACGTCGCTGGGCCCCTCGCCCCGATCGCTACTACTGCGCCGGCATGACCTTGTTGGCGTCGCCCGTGTCCTTGTTCCGCTCACCCTTGTTCGGGATGATGGTCAGGATGTCGGCGACCGGCGTCATGCGGCCATCGCGGGTCAGCACGTACCACTGCGTCGTGCCGTTCGCCTCACCGTCGCGCACGCTCTGCGCGGTCTGCGTGTTCAGGTAGTCGGTCCAGGCGTTGGTCTTCTGGATCTCCTCGGGCGTACGGGCGAACGTCGCGGACGAGAAGGTCGCGGTGAGCGCGAGCGCCGAGAGCAGGGTGATGAGCTTCTTCATGGTGTCCTCCTGGGCGAAGCCGTTCGTACGCCACGGAGATGGTGCAGCGACCGTGCCAACCGCCCTCCCGAGCCGCCGCTGAGCCAGCTCCGATGCGGGTCTCCGCCCTGTCAACCCGCCGCGGCGTCGGCGTCTCCGCGGCCTCGCCGTTGCCCCACGCTTGGACAGTCGCCCGCCCGGAGGGGCAGCCTGCCCCGCCATCCCTACCCGAGCGCCGCCTCCTGGGCGGTCCTGCGCCGCGCGAGCGACCGCAGCGCCGGCGTGAAGAGCGCGAGGAACGCGAGGTTCCCCACCACGTTCAGCGCGAACCCCGTCGCGACCGACGCCGACGAGTCGACCACGAACCACGTGAGCAGGCTCACGCCCACCGCCTGCGCGACCCCCGCCCCGCGCGCGAGCGCCACCACGAGGACGCCGAAGCCGACCATGATCGCCCCGACCAGCGCGAAGGCGAAGAGCGCCGCCGCCGAGAGCGGCCCGACCGGGCCGCGCGTCGACACCATGTCGACCGTGGCGCCGAGCGCGTCCGGGGCGGCCGTGGCGAGGAAGACGAAGCCCGCGCCGAGCACGGCGTTGATCGTGCCGGCGACGGCGAGCGAGCGAGCGAGGTTCGAGGTCATGGTCTTGGCTCCTTGTCGGTCGGGATGCGTGACGTCGCCGCGACCCTCGTCGCGACACGCCGAGAGGTAGCCCCCGCGCCACCGCGCAGCGATTCCCTCGGAGGGAAGGGCGCGCCTTCCCTCCGGGGTGCTAACCTCAGCGCATGGTCCAGAACGCCGCCCGCACCCCGTCCCCCTTCGGCCGCTCGCTCCGCCACTGGCGCGGTCTCCGCCGCATGAGCCAGCTCGAGCTCTCGACCGTCGCCGAGACCACCCCGCGCCACGTCTCCTTCCTCGAGACCGGCCGCTCCCGCCCGAGCCACGAGATGGTCCTGCGCCTCGCCGCCGCCCTCGAGGTCCCGCTCGGCGAGCAGAACGCCCTGCTCTCGGCCGCGGGCTTCCCGCCGGCCTTCCCGGAGCGCGGCCTCGACGCCGCAGCGCTCGCGCCGATCCGCCACGTCATCGGGCGCCTCCTCGCGTCGCACGCGCCCTATCCGGCCCTCGTGATGGACCGCTGGTACGACGTCGTCGGCGCCAACGACGCCGGCGCGCGCCTGCTCCTCGGCGGCGTCGCCCCCGATCCCGACGATCCTCCCGCGGCCATCGACCTCCTCCTCGGCCCGTGGCGCGCGGTCGTCCTCGACTGGGAGGGGCTCGCCTGGGCCGCCGCGACCCGCCTCCGGCGCGAGGTCGTCCTCGCGGGCGACGACGAGCGCCTCGCCGCCACGCTCACGCGCCTCGAGGCCGCGCTCGCCGGGACCACGCCGCGCCGGGAGGGGGAGGGCGGCGACTTCGACGGGCCGGCGGCCCTCATGCGCTTCCGCTACGAAGGCGAGGTGCTCGCGACGTTCTCGACGATCGTCACGTTCGGCGGCGCGCTCGACGTGACGGTCGAGGGGCTGCGGATCGAGCTCTTCTACCCCGCGGACGCGCGCACGGACGAGGTCTTCCGGGCGCTGGGCTCCTCGGAGCCCGCCGCGGACCTCGCTACTCGAGCCAGGTGATCTCCCAGCTCTTCGTCACGCCGTCGACCGTGACGTCGAAGGAGTCGCCGACCTGCTGCCCGTGGGCGGCCTTCCCGAGCGGCGAGCCGGGCGTCACGACGGAGAAGAAGCCGTCGCCGCCCGGGCCCGAGAGCTCCTCGCCGGCGCCGTGGGGCGCGATGAAGAAGGTGCGGCCGTCGCCGGTGTCCTCGTCCTCGACCTCGAGGATGGCCCCGAGCTGGACGCGCCCGCCGCGCGGGATGCGCCCCGGGTGGAAGGACTCGAGCTCGGCGAGCGCGATGCGCGCGGACTCGGCGCGCTTCTGCTGCCCGCGGGCGAGGGCCGAGTACTCGATGGCCATGCGCGTGTCCTCGCGGCGGGCCTTCGCTTCCTCGCCGTTCTGGGCGGCGTCGGCGGCGGCGGCCATCTCGCGCTCGGCGGTGGCGATGGATTCCCTGACGCGGGCGACGAGCTGATCGACGAGGAGGCGCTTGTCCATGGCCGAAAGGTAGCCGGGGCGGGGCCGCGCGCAAGAAATCCGCTCCCCTCGGGGCGTCGTCGCGATGGACGAAGGGCCACGTCGGGTTCGAGACGATCACCGCGCACCGGAACGGTCTCGAGGAGACACGGAGGGAGCCGCGAGAACCGCGCTCCCTCCGTGCTCCTCCGTGTCTCCGTGTCTCGGGTTCTCCCGCCAGGGAGAACCCCCTGCGTTCACTCACGTAGCCCTGATCGAGCTCAGCGCTTGCGCCCGTACCCGGACGGGCTGAACTCGCTCTCCGAGCTCATCGAGAACGGGCTCTTCCGCGGCTTCATCCCCGTGAGCTCGGTCAGGTTGCGCCCGCCCGTCGCCCACGGCCGCGGGCGCTCGCCGCCGCCGCCGCCGAGGAGGCTCCCCCCCTCCGCGCGCTGCTGCTGCCCGCCGCGCCCCGCGCCGACCGACACGAAGGGGCTCCGGTCGTCGTCGAAGCCCGAGAGCGGCGGCAGCTCCGGCGGCGCCGGCGCCACGAGCTGCACCGGCTCCGGCACGTAGGCCTGCGCCTCGACCGTCTCCGCGTCGAGCTCCTCCTCCTGATCGAACCCGGTCGCGACCACGGTGATGTGCATCTCGTCGCCGAGGTCCTTGTCGATGACCGCGCCGAAGATGATGTTCGCGTCGCCGTCCGCCGCGTCCTGGATGAGCGAGATCGCGTCGTTGATCTCCATGAGCCCGAGGCTGTCGCCGCCCGTGATGTTCACGAGGATGCCGCGCGCCCCGTCGATGCTCGTGTCCTCGAGCAGCGGGCTCGAGATCGCCTGCTTCGCCGCGATCATCGCGCGGTCGCGACCCGACGCGATGCCGGCGCCCATGAGCGCCATGCCCTGGTCGGCCATGATCGTGCGCACGTCGGCGAAGTCGACGTTCACGAGGCCCGGGATCGTGATGAGGTCCGAGATGCCCTTCACGGCGTTGTAGAGGACGTTGTCGGCCTCCCGGAACGCCTGGAGCAGGCTCATGTTCTCGTTCGCGATCGCCAGGAGCCGCTGGTTCGGGATGACGATCAGCGTGTCCACGCACTTCCGCAGCGCCTCGAGCCCGCGGTGGCCGTTCCGCATGCGCGGCCGCCCCTCGAACTCGAACGGCTTCGTCACGACGCCGACCGTCAGGGCCCCGAGCTCGCGCGCGACCTGCGCCACCACCGGCGCCGCGCCCGTCCCCGTGCCGCCGCCGAGCCCGGCCGTCACGAACACCATGTCCGCGCCCTGCAGGTACTCCGCGATCGCGTTCGTGTCCTCGATCGCCGCCTTCCAGCCCTTCTCCGGGTTGGCGCCGGCGCCGAGCCCCTTCGTCAGCTTCGCGCCGATCTGGATCTTGTGCGGCGCCTCGTTCTTGTCGAGCGCCTGGATGTCCGTGTTGCAGGCGATGAACGTCACGCCCTGCAGCTGGTTGCGGACCATGTTGTTGAGCGCGTTCCCACCGGCGCCGCCGACGCCGACGACCTTGATGTTCGCGCCATTAACGATTGCCTCATCGAAGCTGATCATGTGCTCGTCCTCCCCGACGATGATTGATCTCTACCTGAGTCCCTGATGTCTCTTCTTCCCGACCGACCGACTCTCATCCCGCCGCGCCGCCACGCCCCAATCCCCGAGGCCCGGCCGCGCGGCGCCTCACGCTAGAACCACGAGTCCCAGAGCTTGCGGACGCCGCCCCAGAGCCCGCCGCCCGTCGCGCGCGGACGCGCCGCCGGGCCGACCGGGACGCTCATCACCTCGAACGTGTCGAGGCAGAGCCCCACCGCCGTCGCGTAGCGCGGGTCCTGCACCACGTCGACCAGACCGCCCGGTCCACGTGGCGTCCCCACGCGGACCGGCATCCCGACGAGGATGTCCTCGCCGAGGTCGGCGACCGCGGCGAGGTTCGCCGTGCCGCCCGTGAGCACCACGCCCGCCGCGAGCAGCTCGCGGCACCCGGCCACGTCGATCTCGCTCGCCACGCGCGTGAAGAGGTCCTCGAGCCCCGGCTCGAGGATCTCGCAGAGGAGGTGGCGCTGGCGCGTCTGCGCCTCACGCCCGCCGACGCTCGGCACCTCCATCGTCTCGCCGTCCGACACCATCGACGCGAGCGCGCAGCCGAAGCTCTGCTTGATGCTCTCGGCCGACTTCACCGGCGTCCGGAGGCCGCGCGCGATCTGCTTGGTGAGCTCGTCGCCGCCCCAGTCGAGGGACACCGTGTGGACGAGCGCCTGGTCGTACCAGACCGCGATGTCCGTCGTGCCGCCGCCGACGTCGACCACGACGCAGCCGAGCTCGCGCTCCTCCCGCGTCGTCACGGCCGCGCTCGAGGCGAGCCCGCCGAACTCGAGCCGGTCGACCGTGAGCCCCGCCTTCGAGCAGCACTCGACGGCGTTGATGAGCGCCGTGCGCGACGCGGTGATGACGTGCACCCGCGCCTCGAGCCGCACGCCGTTCATCCCGACGGGGTGCCGGATCCGGTCGTGCCCGTCGATGATGTACTCCTGCGGGAGCGCGTGCATGATCTGCTTGTCGCTCGGCAGCGGCACCGCGCGCGCCGCCTCGAGCACGCGCTCGAGGTCGGTCCCCGCGACGCGCCCGCCGCGGATGGCGACGGTCCCGTCCGAGTTGAAGCCCATCGTGCCGGACCCGCCGACCCCGACGCGCACGCTCGTGATCTGGCAGCCCGCCATGCGGGCGGCCTCGTTCACGGCGGCGTCGATGGCCTCGGTCGTCTGCTCGATCGAGACGACCTGCCCCTCGCGGAGCCCACCTCCCGTCGGCACGAGCGAGAGCCCGATGATGTTGCGCTCCGTCGAGTCACCCTCCGTGATGACGACGGCCACCTTGCTCGACCCGAGGTCGAGACCGGCTACGATCTCCGAGGTTCTCGCCATGTCTACTCCTCCCCTTCCGGTTCCGGCTCGTCGTTCGGATCTGCGGCCGGGCGCCCACCGGTGAGCGTTGGCCTCGCGATGGGCTCCACGTCGTCGTCGGCAGCGTCCGCGCCGCCGGGCTTGCCACCCGGCGCCATGACGGGGGCGGCCGGGCCGAAGAGATCGGGGTCGGGCCGGAGCCCGAGGACCTGCCGCTCCGCCTGCCGCGCGCGGTCCGTCGCGACGTCGAGCAAGCGCTGCGCGTCGTCGTCGAGGTCCGCCTTGACGACCACGCGGCCGTCGCCCTCGTCCGCGCCCCGCGCCCCCGAGAAGGCGTCGAGGATCACGTACTCCGCGGTCTTCCCCTGCTGGCGCAGGCTCTCGAGCACCCACTCGAGGCGGAAGAGCTTGTCGCGGAACGGCGCGCGCCCGAGGACCGCCTCGGTGCCGCTGCCCGAGAGCACGAGCGTGAGCCCGCGCACCGCGTCGAGGCGCAGCTCGCCGATGGGCCAGCGCCCGGCGAGGCCCATCTCGCGGTACTGCTCGGCGACGTTGATGGCGCCGGCGAGCTCGGGGGCGAGCTCCGCGCGGGTCGCCTCGGTGGCGACGCGCTCGGGGGCGACCCCCGTGATGATCGGGAGCGTCAGGTCCTTGTCGGCCGCGGTCGGCGACGCGAAGACGACGCCGCGGCGGTCGACCAGGTAGAGCTCGCCCACGGCGAGGTAGGCGGCCGGCTCGTGCTCGTTCAGCGTCACGAGGATCCGGTCCGGGAGCTCGCGCGTCACCTCCGCCCAGCTCACCCAGGGGTGGCGGCGGAGGCGCTCGGCGAGGACGTCCATGTCGGCCGTGAGCACGTGCATGCCGGGCTCGACGCCCATCGCCTCGCGCACCTCGGGGAGCGTCAGGTGGCGGTTCCCGTCGACGAGGATCTCGCGCACCTGGAAGTGGTCGCTCTCCATGACGTAGTCGTAGGCGCGCACCCCGAGGAACGGCGTCACGAAGGCCGCGCAGGCGATGACGACGGGGATCGCCCAGGCGAGGAGCGTGCCCACGCCCGACCGCGCGCGGAGAACGGCGCTCTCGCCGTGGTCGTCGCGCTCGGCGGCCCGGCGCGGCGCGCGCACGCGATCCGAGAGGCGCACGACGCGCTTGTTCCCGCGCCCGAGCGGGAGCCGCACGCGCTTGAGCGCGTCGAGCGGCTTCGCGATGAGCCCGCCGATCGAGACCGGGAGCGTCCCCTTGCGGCGATTCGCCATCAGAGCACCTCCCAGTCGCCGAGGAGCTGCACCTCGGGCCGGAGGGTGACGCCCGCGGTCGCCTCGACCTCGGCGACGCAGAGCGCGATGAGCGCGCGCACGTCGGCGGCCGTGGCGTCGCCGGTGTTGACGATCCAGTTCGCGTGCTGCTCGGAGACCTGCGCCCCGCCGATCTTGCGCCCCTTGAGGCCCGCGGCCTCGATGAGGCGGCCCGCGGCGTCGCCGGGCGGGTTCGCGAAGACGCTCCCGCAGCTCGGCATCTGGAGCGGCTGCGTCGCCTTGCGGTAGGCGAGCACCTCGTCGAGCTGCGCGAACATCGCGTCGGTCGCGTCGGTCACCGCGAAGCGCGCGCCGGTCACGACCGCGCCGACCGGCAGCACCGAGTGGCGGTAGGCGAGGCCGAGGTCGCGCGCGGGGAACCAGCGCGGCGCCGCGTTCGCGACGACGATCTGCGCCTCGAGCAGGCTCTGCGCGACGTCGCCGGCGCGCGTCCCGGCGTTCATGCGCACGGCGCCCCCCATGCTCGCCGGCACGCCGCCGAGCTGCTCGACGCCCGCGAGCTTCTCGGCCTTCGCGACGCGGAGGAGCTTCGTGACCGAGACGGCCCCGCCGACCTCGAGCGTGTGCGCGCCGGCCCCGCGCGCGTCGCGACGCACGGCGACCTCGCCGAAGCCGCGCCCGAGCATGAGCACGACGCCGTCGAAGCCG
The DNA here is from genome assembly GCA_020632715.1 of Deltaproteobacteria bacterium. Taxonomy (GTDB): domain Bacteria; phylum Myxococcota_A; class UBA9042; order PHBI01; family PHBI01; genus JACKFA01. Next base: position 504,116 of record JACKFA010000001.1, on the reverse strand, counting down.
CGGTCGGCGACGAGCACGTTCGAGCCGTTGCCGAGGACGAACCAGGGCGCGCCGACCGAGTAGAGGACAGACAGCGTGGCCTGGAGCGCAGCCATCGTGTGCGCCACGACCAGCGCACCGGCCGGGCCGCCGACCTTGTAGGTCGTGTGCCGCGCCATCGGCTCGTCGGCCGTGACGTCGACGTCGGGCAGGAGTGCGAGGCGCTCGCGGAGGGACTTCATCATCGCGCGATGCCCTCCAGCGTGGTGACGATTTGCTGCGCTGCATCAAGCCGCGAGAGCTGCTTCGAATGCGCCGACATGGCCTCGAGCTGGCTGCGGTCCTTCGCAACTGCACACAGCCACGCGGCGAGCTCGTCCTCGCGCCACGCCTCCTGGCGCACCATCCTGGCGGCGCCGGCGGCGACGAGCGCCTCGGCGTTCTTCGCCTGGTGGTCGTCGGCCGCGAACGGGAAGGGCACGAGCACGCTCGGGAGCCCGATGGCGGTGATCTCGGCGACCGTGGAGGCGCCGGCGCGGCAGATGACGAGGTCGGCGGCGGCGTAGGCGGCCGGCATGTCGTCGATGTACGGCTTCACGGTCGCGGCGGCGGCGAGCGGGCCCGAGGCATATCGCGAGCGCGTCGCCTCCTCGTCGGCGGGGCCCGTCTGGTGGACCACCGTCAGCGCGAGGTCCGGGCTCGCCGCGCGGACCGCCGCGAGGAGCGACGGGACGTTCTCGTTCAGGAAGCGGGCGCCCTGGCTCCCGCCCACGATGAGCACGCGGAGCGCGCCGCCGCCCTGGGACACCGCCGCCGACTCGGCCGCCCGCGAGAGCCGCGCCGCGAGGGCCGCGCGCACCGGGTTCCCGGTCTCCATGACCTTCTTGTCGGCGAACGACGCGCGCGCCGCCGGGAACCCGACGAAGACCTTGCGCGCGAGCTTCCCGAGCCAGCGGTTCGTGAGGCCGGGCGCCGCGTTCTGCTCCTGGATCGCCGTCGGGCGGCGCGTCATCCACGCGGCGAGGAGCGTCGGCCCGGACGCGTAGCCGCCGACGCCGACGACCACCTGCGGCTTGTGGCGGCGCAGGAGGCGCCAGGACTGCCAGATCCCGACCGGCAGCCGGAAGAGCCCCTTCAGGCGCTCGAGGAGGCCGCCGCCCTTGAGCCGCGAGACGGTGATGAGCTCGAGCGGGTAGCCGAGCGGCGGCACGATCTTCGCCTCCATGCCGCGCGCCGTGCCGACGAAGACCACCGTCGCGGCGGCGTTCCGGCGGAGCACCTCCTCGGCGATGGCGACGCCCGGGTAGACGTGGCCGCCGGTCCCACCGCCGGCGATGACGACGCGCTCGAGGGTCATCGCAGCACCTCGTCGAGCGTCTGCGCCTTCGGGCGCTTCGAGGACTTCAGCGAGAAGCGCGACTGCTGCTGCTGCCGGCGCGTCTTCGGCGCGGGCGCCGGCTTCTCCGGCTCCGGCGCGTACTGGCGGACGGTCTTGAGCCCGTGCGAGCGCGAGATGTTGAGCAGGATCCCGACGGTCGCGCAGGTCATGAGCATCGACGAGCCGCCGTAGCTCACGAACGGGAGCGTGAGGCCCTTCGTCGGGATGAGCGCGACCGCGACGAGCATGTTGATGGCGACCTGGAGCGTCAGGAGCAGCGTCAGCCCGAAGGCGAGGTAGCGGCCGAAGGCGTCCTCGGTGGCGCGGGCGATCTTCATGCCGCGCACGAGGATCATCGAGAAGAGGAACGACACGAAGACGAGCCCGAGCGCGCCGAGCTGCTCGGCGGTCACCGAGAGGATGAAGTCGGTCTCGCCCTCGGGGAGGAAGCCGGTGATGGTCTGGCCGCCGTAGCCGAGGCCCTGCCCGAAGACGCCGCCCGAGCCGATGGCGATCTGCGAGTTCACCATCTGGAAGCCGCGGCCCATGCGGTGCGCCCACGGGTCGATGCTCGCCATGACGCGCCCGAGGCGCATGTCGTTGCTCGCGATGGCTTGGAAGGCGAGGAAGCTCCCGACGAAGAAGAAGAGGGTGAGGTAGCTGAGGCGCGTCCCGGCCACGAAGAGCATCGTGAACATGAGGATCACGAGGATGACGCTCGTGCCGAAGTCCGGCTGGAAGAGGCAGAGGAAGATGAGGAGCGCCGCGACCATGAAGTGCGGGATGAAGGCGACCGTGAACTGCCGGATGCGGCCGCCCTTCTTCGCGAGCGAGTAGCTCAGGAAGAGGACGAACGAGACCTTCGCGACCTCGACGGGCTGCACGTTGAAGCCGGGGAGCGCGATCCAGCGGCGCGCGTTGCCGGCCTCGAAGCCGGCGACGATGACGAGCACGAGGAGCCCGACGGTCGCGACGAGCGCCGGGTAGACGAGGGGCTTCAGGCGCTCGTAGCGGAAGAAGGTGAAGAAGACGAGGAGCCCGATGCCGACGCTCATGTGGAGCAGGTGGGTCTTGAGCTTGCCCATCCCGTCGCCCGTGAGCTGCGTCATCTCGTTGATGGTCGCGGAGTAGACCATCACGGCGCCGAGCCCGAGCAGGAGCACCACCGCGGCGAGCAGCGGGAAGTCCCACGGCTGCACCTTCTTGAGCTCGCGACGGAGCTCGCGCGAGAGCGGCTCGTGCTCGCGCGGGGCGGTCGTCGGGGCGGTGGGGGTGAGGGCGGTCATCGTCGCGTCACCGCAGCTTCAGGCTCGCGATGGCGACCAACGCGAGGACGATGGAGATGATCCAGAAGCGGACCGTGACGCGGGACTCGGGCCACCCCTTCTTCTCGAAGTGGTGGTGGATGGGGGCCATCGCGAAGACGCGCTTGCCCGTGAGCTTGAACGAGTAGCGCTGGATGATGACCGAGAGGAACTCGAGCACGAAGATGCCGTGGACGATGACCGAGAGGATCTCGTGCTTCGTGAAGACGGCGATGGCGCCGAGCGCGCCGCCGAGGGGCAGGGCGCCGACGTCGCCCATGAACACCTGCGCGGGGAAGGTGTTGTACCAGAGGAAGCCGATGCTCGCGCCCGCGATGGCCGCGCAGAGCACGGAGAGCTCGTTCACGCCGACGACCTTGGGCAAGAGCAGCCAGTCGGCGAGGGAGTTGCCGAAGAGCGTCGCGCCCGTGAGGTAGGCGAGCACGCCGAAGGTGAACGACGACACGATGGTCGGGCCGATGGCGAGGCCGTCGAGGCCGTCGGTCAGGTTCAGCGCGGTCGAGGTCGCGAACACGACGAGCGTCGCGAAGGTCGCGTAGAGCCACGCCGGGAGCTCGAGCGTGAACACCTCGGGCTTCACGAACGGGAAGTTCAGCTGGAGGTCGTAGTTCACCTCCGGCGCGATGGTCGTGAAGAAGAGCCCCATGAAGAGCCCGGCCGTCGCGAGCTGCGAGATGAGCTTGCCCTTCTCGGGCATGCCGCCGGAGGACTTGTCGCGGAGCTTCCAGTAGTCGTCGAGGAAGCCGATGACCGTGTAGCAGGCGGTGATGCCGAGGGTGAGCCACACGAACGGGTTCTGGAGGTCGCACCAGAGGAGGCACGAGACGAGCGCGGACAGGATGAGGAGCGTCCCGCCCATGGTCGGCGTGCCGCGCTTCTTGAAGTGCGACTCGGGGCCGTCGTGGCGCACGACCTGGCCGATCTGCTTCGCCTGGAGGCGGCGGATGAGCCACGGGTAGAGGAGGAGGCAGATGAAGAGCGCCGTCGAGAGCGCCATGATGGCGCGGAAGACGGAGGAGTCGAGGAGGCGGAAGAAGCCCGGCGCCTTCTCTCCGAGGAGCTGGTGGATCCAGTAGAACATCAGCCCTTCACCTCGGCGCTCGGGGTGGAGGTGGCGGGGGAGACGGCGTCGAGGAGGCGCTCGAGGCGCTCACCGCGGCTCCCCTTCAGGAGGAGCCAGCGGCCGTCGGCGGCGAAGTCGCGCACGGCGGCGGCGAGCCCGGCCGCGTCGTCGGCGGTGAGGATGGTCGGGATCCCGGCGCGGCGGGCGCCCTCGGCGAGGTCGGCGGCGTGCTCGCCGGTCGCCGCGAGCCAGGTCACGCCGACGACGGCCGCGTGGGCGCCGACGCGCTGGTGGAGCTCGGCGGCGTCTGGTCCGAGCTCGCGCATCGTGCCGAGGACGGCGCCGAGGACGGCGCCGCGGGGCGCGACCGCCGAGAGCGTGTCGAGTGCTGCGCGCGTGGACGCCGGGTTCGCGTTGTAGCAGTCGTCGAGCACCGTGAGGCCGCTCTCGGCCGCGACGAGCGCGAGCCGGTGCGGGCTCGGCGCGAAGTGGCGCGCGAGCGACGCGGCGGCGGCCTCGGGGTCGACGCCGAGGGCGGTCGTGACCGCGAGCGCGGCGGCGGCGTTGAGCGCGTTGTGGGCGCCGAGGGCCGGCACGTCGACGCGGACGGGGCCGCCGTGCACGACGAGCTCGGCGCGGACGCCGTCCGGGGTGACGGTCGCGCCGGCGACGCGCACGTCGGCGGCGGCGAGCGTGCCGAAGGTGACGAGCGGGCGCGGGTGGAGCGCGGTCGCGCGCGCGAACATGCGGGCGTCGTCGGCGTTCGCGACGGCGACGGCGTCGGGGGCGAGCGCGGCGTAGAGCTCGGCCTTGGCGTCGGCGATGCCGTCGACCGACGCGAAGAACTCGAGGTGCGCGGCGGCCGCGAGCGTGACGAGGCCGACGTGGGGGCGGGCGAGGGCGGTGAGCGCGGCGATCTCGCCGGGGGCGCTCATGCCGAGCTCGAGCACGAGGAAGTCCTCGTCGCCCGTCGTCGACAGCAGCGTCAGCGGGAGCCCGATGTGGTTGTTCCAGTTGCCCGGGGTGCGCGTGACGGCGCCGCTCTCGCGGAGGGCGGCGGCGACCATGTCCTTGACGGTGGTCTTGCCCGCGGAGCCCGTGATCGCCGCGATCTTCGCCGGGTGGGCGGCGCGGACGGCGGCGGCGAGGGCCTGGAGGGCGGCGAGCGTGTCGCCCGTGACGACGACGGCGACGTCGGCGGGCAGCGAGGTCGCGGCGGCCGCGTCGCTCACGAGCACGCCGCCCGCGCCCGCGGCGACCGCGTCGGCGAGGAAGGCGTGCGCGTCGAAGCGCTCGCCGACGAGGGCCACGAAGAGCCCGCCCGCGACGGGCTTCCGCGTGTCGGTGAAGACGCCCGTGAAGGCGCGCTCGGGCGCCGCGACGGCGCGGCCGCCGACGGCGTGGGCGATCTGCTCGGCGGTCATCGACTTCATCGCGCGCCCCCCCCGGCCATCGCCGCGCGGGCGACGGCCACGTCGTCGAAGGGGTGCTTGGTCGTGCCGACGATCTGGTAGTCCTCGTGCCCCTTCCCGGCGACGAGCACGACGTCGTCGGGGCCGGCGCCGTGAACAGCCAGCGTGATGGCCCGCTTCCGGTCGAGCTCGACGACGCGCGACGCGCCCTCGGGGAGCCCGGCGACGATGTCGTCGAGGATCCGCTGCGGGTCCTCGGTGCGCGGGTTGTCGCTCGTCACGATCGAGAGGTCGGCCGTGCGCGCGCTCGCGGCGGCCATCTCCGGGCGCTTCCCGCGGTCGCGGTCGCCGCCGGCGCCGAAGACGCAGACGAGCCGCCCCGGGACGAGCGGGCGGAGCGCGGTCAGCACGTTCTCGAGGGCGTCCGGGGTGTGGGCGTAGTCGACGAAGACGCGCTTCCCGGGGCCGTCGACGCGCTCGAGGCGGCCGCGCGCGCCCTTGGCGGTCGCGAGCGCCCGGGCGGCGTCCGCGTAGGGGACGCCCGCGAGGCGCGCCATCCCGAGGGCGACGAGCGCGTTCTCGAGGTTGTGGCCGCCGATGAGGCGCGTCGTGAGCGAGAGCGGGCCCTCGGGGGTCGCCACGGTCGCGCGCGCGCCGTCGAGGTCGAGCGTGACGTCGGTCGCCGAGAGGTCGGCGGCGGCGCCCCTCCGGGAGACGGTGAGGAGCGGGCCCTTCCCGGCGAAGGCGTCGGCGTAGCGGCGCCCGGCGGGATCGTCGACGTTCACGACCGCGGCCTCGGCGAGGCGCTCGAAGAGGCGGGCCTTCGCGGCCGCGTAGGCCTCCATCGTGCCGTGGTAGTCGAGGTGATCGCGGGTCAGGTTCGTGAACCCGGCGACCGCGACCGGGAACGCGGCGAGGCGGTCCTGCTGGAGGCCGTGGCTCGACGCCTCGACGACCGCGTGGGTGCAGCCCGCGGCGCGCATGTCCGCGAGGAGCCCCTGGAAGAGGGGTGCTGGCGGGGTCGTGAAGATGGTCGGCCGCCGCTCGCCGCCGACGAGCACCTCGACGGTCGAGACGAGGCCCGGGCGGGAGCCCGTGGCGGTCAGGATCTCGTAGAGGAGGTAGGTGACGGTCGTCTTGCCGTTCGTGCCCGTGGTCGCGAGGACCTTCACGGCCTCGGCCGGGTGGCCGTGGAAGGCCGCCGCGACGACCGCCAGCGCGAACGTGCTGTCGGCGACCTGCACCCACGCGACGCCGGCGGCGTCAGCGTCCTCGGGGGCGGCGGTCTCCGCGACGACGGCGGCGGCGCCCTGCGCGAGGGCCTTGTCGATGTAGTCGTGACCGTCGACCTCGAAGCCGCGCGTCGCGACGAAGAGGCCGCCGGGGCCGATCTCGCGGGAGTCGGCCGAGAAGTGGGTGATCCCGGCGTCGAGGCCGCGCGCCGAGACGACGGCGGCGCGGTCGAGGCGCGCGAGGAGCTCTCCGAGCGCGATGGGGGCGCGGGCGAGGGTCATGGCCGCGCCTCCCCGCCGGGGAGCGGCGGCATCGCGTCCTGCGCGGCCTCCGGCACCTCGTTGGCGCCGGGCGCCCGGCTCTCGAACGTGACGGTCACGACGGTGCCCGCGTCGACCCGCTGGTGGGCCGGCGTGTCCTGCGCGGTCGCGACGCCCGTCCCGAAGAGGCGCACCTGGAGGCCCGCGCCCTCGGCGCTCGCGCGCACGGCGTCCATCGTGAGGCCGCGGAAGTCCGGCACGGGGACGGTGCCGCCGGCGGCGTCGTCGATGGGCGGCGCGGCCGCGTCGAGGGCGGCCGGGTCCTCGGGCTCGGCGGCGCGGCGCTGCGCGAGGACGTCCGGGTCGAGCCACGCCTGGCGCGTCGCGGTCGCGTAGGGCGACGGCACGCCGAGGTGCTCGAGCGCGAACTTCATGATGGCCTTGAAGGTCGGCGCGGCGATGAGGCCGCCGCCGTGGCGCTTGCCGGTGGGCTCGTCGACGAGGATGACGATGGCGAGCTCGGGGTGATCGGCCGGCGCCACCCCGAGGAAGGTGTTGACCCACATCGTCTCCGAGTAGCCGCGCTTCCGGAGGTGCGGCTTCTGGCCGGTGCCGGTCTTGCCGGCGACCGGGTACTCGGGGATGTAGGCGCGGCGGCCCGTGCCGTCGGGGTCGATGACGCCCTGCATGAGGTCGAGCACGGTGCGGGCGGTCTTCTCGGAGATGACCTGCCGGACGACCTCGGGCGCGTAGTCGACGAGCGTCCGGCCGCGCCCGTCGACGACGCGCTTGACGACCATCGGCTTCATGAGCTTGCCGCCGTTCGCGAGCGCGGAGACGGCCGTCACGAGCTGGATCCCGGTCGCGGCCATGCCCTGGCCGAACGAGACGTTCGCGAGCTCGACGGGCACCCACTCGGCGGCGGGCCGGAGGATCCCCTTGGCCTCGCCGGGGACGCCCGAGTGGGTCGTCGCGCCGAAGCCGAAGGCGCGCAGGTACTTGTCGAGGGTCTCGGAGCCGAGGCGGAACGCGATCTTGGCGGCGCCGATGTTCGACGACTTCTTCAGGATCGTGGCGACCGTGCCCTCGGCGAGGTGCGAGATGTCGTGGATGACGTTGTCGTCGGCGTCCTGGAGCTCCCAATCGCCGTTCTCGAGGTCGAACGTCTCGTCGAGCGCGACGACGCCGGTGTCGAGGGCGGCGGCGACCGTGAAGACCTTCATGATCGAGCCGGGCTCGTACACGTCGAGGAACGCCGTGTTGCGCGAGGCGTTCGGGAAGGCGTGGGCGTACTCGGTGTAGGCGTCGAGCTCGAGCTCGACCTCGGCGGCGGCCTCGTTCGCGACGGCGTCGTCCTCGCCCGGGAAGGCCTGCGCGTTCAGGTCCCACGACCGCGCCCAGGCCATGTCGGCGCGCTTCTGCGCGAGGGCGGCGCGCTCGTCCTTCAGCGGCTGCCGGTCGTTGAACCAGGACTGGAAGGTGTTCGGGTTGAACGTCGGGAAGTTCGCGACCGCGAGGACCTCGCCGGTCGTGATCCGCATGACGACGGCGTAGCCGGCGCGCGCCCCCGAGGAGAGGCAGGACTTCGCGAGCTCCTGCTCGGCGACGGCCTGGATCTGCTCGTCGATGGTGAGCTCGACGGTCGGCCCCTCGAGCGGGGCGTCGTCGGGGAGGCCGTTCAGGTAGATGCGGCTCCCGTTCTTGTCCTTGATGGCGGTGACCTGGTGCTGGCCGCCGGCGAGGACGCCCTCCATGCCGCGCTCGACGCCCGAGAGGCCGGTCGACTCGCGCCCGATGAGGCCGACGAGCTGCGTCGCGAGCTCGCGCTTCGGGTAGTAGCGGCGCGCCTCGGGGCGCGTGTAGATCTGCGCGAGGGGGTTCGAGCAGGTCTTGCCGTCCTCGCGGATCTCGCGGCAGCGCTGGTTCCAGTCCTTCTTCGCGGCGTCGAGGCGGCGGACGGCCTCGTCGTCGAGGTCGTGGGCGACGTAGGCGAAGCGGCGGCCGCGCGACGGGAAGAAGCGGAGGCTGTCGGCGTCCGCGTGGATTGCGGTGACGGCGCTCTCGGCGGCCTCGGCGACCTTGCGGACGATGGGGAAGACGGCCTTGTCCTGGAGCTGCTCGAGCTGGAAGAACTTCTCGAGGACGTCGAGGCGGCGGTCGAGGACCTCGCGCTCGGTGCCCCAGACGCGCTGCATGAGCCGCACCATGGGGGTCGACTGGCGGCGCGCGAAGGTGGTGGCGGGGTTCATGTCGGGCGCGTCGTCGGCCTGGACGGGGCGGGCCGTCGCGGGGTCGATGCGCTCGTGCACCTCGGGGGCCGGGATCCCGAGGACCTCGGAGAGCGCCTGCGCCGTGGCGGTCGGGTCCTCGATCTGCTGCGGGTCGACGGTCACGGCCCAGCGGTGGACGGTGACGGCCATGAGCGCGCCGTCGCGGTCGGTGATGTCGCCGCGCCAGTCGTCGAGGGTCTCGGTGCGGACGTAGTTGCGGGCCGCCTCGCGCTGGAGGGCGGCGGCGTCGGTGGTCTGGAAGATGATGGCGCGCCCGGTCGCGACGAGGAGCAGCGCGCCGAGGCCGACGGCCACGACGAGCATGCGGCCGCGGATGGTGCCGTCGCCGACGGGCGTCACGTCCACGGGGCGCGCGTTCCGCTGCGGGCGGGCCGCCCGGTTCTTGTTGCCGCGCGTGCTGCGCTTCGGGGCGGGCTTCTTCCGGCGGGGCGCGCTCATGGGGCGCCTCCCGCGTCGGGGGCGGCGCCGGCCTGCCCGAAGAGCGGGGCCGAGGGCGCGGGCTTCTCGTCGCCAGCGGGGATGCGGAGCTCGTTCTCGGGCGAGGGGACCTTCATCCCGAGGGCGTCCTCGGCGAAGGCGCGCACGGCCATCGGGTCCTTGTAGGCCGCGAGCGAGAGCGCCAGGCGCTTCTTGACCTCGAGCTCGCGCCGGTACTCGAAGAGGTCGCGGTCGATGGCGTAGCCGAGCTGCACGAGGTCGTACTGGCGCCGGACCTGGTAGATCCCGAGGCCGGTCATGACGACCGTGAAGCCGATGAGCGCGACGAGGCGCCCGACGCCCCAGCGAAGGCGAACGCGGCTCACGCGGCCACCTCCGGGCGGGGCGCGCGCTCGGCGCAGCGGAGGCGGGCGCTGCGCGCGCGCGGGTTCCGGGCGATCTCGGCGTCGTCGGCGGTGACGGCCTTGCCGACGGCGCGCCAGGTCGGGGCCCAGCCGGTGGGGGCCGGGAGACCGCGAGGGCGCTCGGGACCTTGCTCGCCCGCGCGGAAGGCGTGCTTGACGCGCCGATCCTCGAGGGAGTGGTAGGCGATGACGACGAGGCGGCCGCCGTCCTCGAGGAGGTCGGGGGCGAAGGAGAGCGCGTCGTCGAGGGCGCCGAGCTCGTCGTTGACGGCGATGCGGAGCGCCTGGAACACGAGGGTCGCGGGGTGGATCTTCCCGTGACGGGGCGTTTTTTGGACGGTCGCGAGGACGCGTGAGAGATCACCGCTGGTGACGATCTCGCCGCCATCTGCCGCCTGCTTGAGCGCCCGCGCGACGCGGTGGGCCTGCTCGACCTCGCCGAGGTCGCGGAGGACGCGCGCGAGCTCGCTCTCGTCGAGCTCCTCGATGAGCTCGCGGGCGGTCGGGCGGTCGCCGGACGGGTCCATGCGCATGTCGAGCGGGGCGTCCGGGTGCTTGATGGCGAAGCCGCGCGCCGGGGCGTCGAGCTGCCAGCTCGAGACGCCGAGGTCGAGGAGGAGCCCCGAGATCTGCGCGCCGGCGCCGAAGTGCCGGGCGATGAGCGCCGGGAGCGCGCGGAAGTTGCCGCGGAGGAAGGTGACGTTCTTCCCGGCGAGGCGGGCGCCTGCGGCCTCGAGGGCGTCGGGGTCCTGGTCGACGCCGACGACGTGGTGATCGGCGGAGAGGGCGTCCACGAGGAGGGCCGTGTGGCCGCCGCCGCCGAGGGTGCCGTCGACGACGAGGCCGGGCGGGACGGGGCGGAGCAGGCTCACGACCGCGTCCGGGAGGACGGGGACGTGATAGGCGGGCGACGCTGTCATGGCTCAGACCCCCTTCTCGGAGAGGAGGTCGAGGAAGTCGTCGGAGTCGTCGGCGACCGCGGCGAAGCGCTGGTCGAGGACGTCGGGGTGCCAGATCTCGAAGCGCTCACGGTCGACGCCGAGGAAGGCGATCTTGTCGGTGAGGCCGAGCTGGGCCCGGAACTGCGCGGGGATGAGCAGGCGGCCGGCGGCGTCGATCTCGATCTCGACGGCGGCGCCGACGTAGTAGCGGCGGAGGTCCTGCAGGCGCTTCGTGTTGCCGAGGTCGGTGAGCTTGTCGGCGAAGGCGTGGAAGGACGAGTCCGGCCGGACCTCGAAGTGGTCGCGACCGTCGAGGGCGTTCGTGATCCAGACGCTCTGATCGCCGAGCTCCACGAGGCGCTTCCTGAAGCGCTTCGGAGTCATCGTCCGCCCCTTCTCGTCGAGGGCGTGATCGTAGCGACCTGCGAACATTGGGGGATGCTTCCTCTAGGGAAATTGATCCACCTTCTCCCACCGTGCGGCGAGGATAGAGGTCGGGCTCCGAGGCCGTCAAGTCAGTTTAGTGGACGGATTTCAAAAAGAGATCATAAGGATCCGGCGGGGTGGAGCCACCTCCGGGCAAACCACAATATGTTGTGTTTTGATGCATCCGATGGCGCTTCTTATTGAGTGGATCGATCTGGATCGAGTGTGACAGAGAGCGCCGCGAGAGTGCCTGAAATTTAGAGCAGTCTGCCCTTTTGTTCAGTTGCGCGCGAGGGCGCCATCCCGCCGTGTTCCGGATGTGCCACGGTGATCCACCGTGATCCCCGACGGCGGTCGGACACACCGCCGCGAGCCGCCCCGGGCGCGGTGGGGATCGAAGTGGATCGCCGATTCGACGGGATGGCGCGGCGCTTGCGAGGGGGAGCGGCGCGCCGCAAACTCGCGGCCTGGATTCTGCTGGAGGGTGCGATGTCGGAGCGAGCGCGCAAGGTGTTGATCTCCCTGCTCTTGTCGGTGTCGGTGGGGGCCTGCTTCCCGGACGCGCCAGAGCGCGGCGGCGACGTCGGCGACGGCGTCGACACGCTGCTCGAGGCGGACACGGCCACGAGCACCATCGAGGCCGACACGGCGGCGCCGCTGGAGGACACGGAGACCCCGGACAGCGCGGTCGACTCGGCGGGCGAGGACACGTCGAGCGCGGACGCGGCGGACTCGACGGCCGACGGGGTCACGGGACCCTGCGCCGGGGGTCCCGGGACCTCATGTGACGACGGCAACCCGTGCACTGTGGACGACGCGTGCGACGCGGGCGGGAAGTGTGAGGGGACGCCGAAGCCCTGCGACGACGGCGAGCTCTGCACGGAGGACTTCTGCGACGGCGCCTCGGGCGCGTGCCGGCACGTCGGCAGGACGGGCGCCGAGTGTGACGACGGCCTCGCGTGCACGACGGGCGACGCCTGCGACGCCGCGGGCGCCTGCGTCGGGTCGCCCGTGCCCTGTGACGACGGCGACGCCTGCACGGTCGACGCCTGCGTCGAGGCCACGGTGACGTGCACGGGATTCAAGCCTGGCCGCTTTGTAGCGAGGAGTCTGCTCGGCGCTGGAATCACGGGGCGCGCCGGACCCATGACGGCGTGGGGAATCTACGTGCTCGCCGCCGGCGACGTGAGACTGAGCACCGCGCCCGTGGCGCATGCCGGCGTGTACCGGGTGTCGTCGACCGTGGTGGGGCTTGGAAACCTCACGCTCGCGGTCGAGGGTGAGGACACGACGTTCGTCGACGTCGCGAGCATTGCAGAGAACGTATGCGCGATCGGGCGCGTCGGCTCCGGAGCGTCAGCGACGCCGGCGCTCGTGTTGTGGCATGGCGAGGTCTTGCCGGAACCAGCGGACCTGCCTTCCGGGATCACGAGCCTCACGGCGGTCTCGCGCTTCGACAGCGCGAACTTCCTCGCCGTCGGCCGTCGGGCGCCGACAAGCGCGGACCCAGGCCCCATCGCGCTGCTCCAGGTGCCAGCGGACGGCTCGACGCCCGTCGTCAAGGGAATGGGGGAGAGCGACGAGTATCCGGTCGACGTCGTCGCGACAGAGACCGGCGCTGCGATCGTATCCGGCCGGGCCGTCCATGGCGTCACGTTGACGACCGTGGACTCTGCTCTTGCCGTGACGCGAACCGCTCTGTCGGCGGCCGAATGGGGGCAGCCCTACGGCCTCACATCAACCGATGGCGGGCTGGTCCTCGTCGGCGAGGCAGGTTCGGTCCCCTACGTAGCTTCTCCCGACGTGCGCGTCGCGATTGTGGGGCTCGATGGCGTCGTTCGCTCTAGCTTCGTTCTCAGCGACTCGGAGAAGCTCGTCGCCCACGGCGTCGCAGCACGGGGTGACGATATCGTCGTGGTTGGCCAGAAGGGACAGAAGGCCTGGATCGCGCTGACTCGGGACGGCGCGATCGTGTGGGATGACACGTTCACCGAGGGAGAGCAGCGCGGCGTCCTCCGAGGCGTGATGCCTGATGGAGCCGGTACTTGGCTCGCGGCCGGTGAGGTCGGATCGGTCACCGCGGGAGCCGCGCTGTTCCCGGTCATCGCTCGCTACACGGCGGACGGAGCGACGTCGCTCTGTCCGCCGTGAACCTCGCAGACCGCTAGAAGCCCAGGCTACTCGCGTCGAAGCACGTCCCGGTGCCGTTCGACTGCGCGATGCAGGTGAGTGGATCGGTGCCGCCGAACATGCAGAGGAGGAAGCCGAGGTCGAGGCAGCTCCCGCCGAGGCACGTGCTCGCCGGGAACGCGCTGCAGGCGCAGCTGCCCGGGATCGTGGTCCCGCCGGGGAGCGGGATGCCGCCACCTCCTGCGATGCTCCCGAAGAGGTCGAGGATGCTGCTGCACTTGTGGACCGTACCGTCGCTGCCCGGGCAGAACGCCGTCACGCCGTCGCAGCCGCCGCTCTCGTCGTAGCAGTAGCCCGACGCGACGTCGCAGTGCAGCACGTAGCCGGTCTGCGCGCCGCTGTCGCAGTCGGCGTCCGACGTGCAGCTCTCGGTCGGCGTCACGGTCCCGCCTTCGCAGGCGAACGTCTGCTGGTTGCAGGTGCCGCCGAGGCCGCAGTCGGCGTCCGACGCGCACTGGACGCAGTAGAAGTCCGACCCGATCTGCGTGCACGCCGGGTACGGGTCGACGCAGCTCGAGCACACGTCGCTCCCGCAGGTGTTCGTCTGCGGGTTGCAGAAGAGGCCGCTCCCGCAGTGCTCGTTGCTCGTGCACTGGACGCACTGGCCGTTCCAGAAGATGGGCGTCGGCGCCTGGCAGTTCTGCTGCCCCTGGCACGTCCCGCCCGCCCCACAGGTCTGACCGGCGCTGCAGTCCGTGTCGAGCTTGCACTGGACGCACGTCCCGGCGTCGCAGATGGGCGTCGTGCCGCCACACGCGGGGTCGCACGACGCGCCGCAGACGTTGTCACAGACCTCGACCTGGTTCGCGCTCGTCTTGCAGCTCCCGCCGATGGGGCAGGTCCCGGCGTTACAGCGCGGCACGCACTCGTTGTTGTCGCACGCCATGCCGGCGCCGCACTCCCAGTCGTTGCCGCAGCTCGCGCACTGCGCCGCCGCCGCGATGCACTCGTTCGAGTTGGGGTTGCACGCCTGCCCGCTCGGGCAGCCGTCCTTCATGCAGCCGTCGCAGCGGAAGTTCGACGGCACGCAGTTGCCACCCTGGCAGAGCCAGCCGGTCTTGCAGTCGTCGTTGTCCGCGCAGCCCGGGAGGCAGCTCGACCCGCTCACGAGCGGCGCGCACTTCCACGGCGTCCCACCGCACGCCTCGACGTTCGCGCACGTATCGCACGCCTCGGCCGTCTGCGTCTGCGGCGTCTCGCACTGGTGGCTCGTGGTGTTGCACGTCTGCCCGGTCGGGCAGCCCGTCTCCTCACAGCCCGACTGCGGGCACTCCGTGCCCTGGCAGGCGCGGCACGAGCCGTTGTCGCACACCTGGTTCACGGCGCAGTCCGTCTGCCCGTTCGGGCAGGTGTTGCCGCCGCCCTCGAACACGCACTGCCCATTGTCGCACGACTCACCGACGGGGCACTGACCGCACGTCGCGCAGCCGCACTCGACCACCGCGCACACCTGCGACGAGGACACCTCGATGCACGCCTGGTTCCCGGCCAGGCAGTCCGCGTTCGTCCCGCACGGGAGCGTCTCGCAGAAGCCCGTGGCCGCGCAGATCTGCCCGTACGCGCACGTGTCGTCGCTCGTACAGGGCACCGCCTGCTTGTCCTCACTCCCGCAACCGCTGCCAGCGAGCGCGAGCCCGCCCATCACCACGGCCAGCGAGAACACCCAAACCCTCATACTCGACATCGATCATCCTCCGAACGGCCCGCGGCGCCTTCGTACCCCTCGATTGCGACAGGCGGCGGAGTATACGAGAGCGTCGCGCGGGGATCCAAAGGTTTATCGCGCCCTCGCGATCCGCCTCCGCGCCCCCCGAAACCGCCGCGCGGGCGTTCATCCCGGCTTGTGGGCCGGGCCGATGACGGCTACGGTCCCCCCCATGCTCCGACGCGTCCTCGCCCTCGTCGTCCCGGCGCTCCTCGTGGCCGCATGCTCCATCCCGGAGGGCGGGCAGGGCGCGCCGACGGCCGCCTACTACCGCCTCATCCAGGTCCGCGCGGCCGGCGACACCGACCAGCTCTGGGAGCTCCTCGACCCCGAGGTCCGCCGCTCCTTCCGCCGCTGGCACCTCGCCGAGAAGATCGCGGTCAACGAGATCCGCACGAACTACCCCGAGGCGGACAAGGCCGAGGCCCTGAAGGCCATGGGCGACGGCAAGCGCGCCGACCTCCCCGACGAGAAGGCCCTGTTCGTCTCGCTCTCCCACCTCGCGGCGCCCGAGCAGCTCGAGTCCCTCTCCGCCTTCTCGGCGCGCGTTCGCTCCGAGGAGCTCGCGAGCGACGGCGTCCACGCCACCATCCGCACCTGGGGCGGCGACGAGGTCCCGTTCGTCAAGTCCGCCGACGACGGCCAGTGGTACGCGACGCTGCCGTCCGCCGAGCTCGAGCGCCTGAAGAACTTCGTCGACCGCGCCGAGCTCAACCTCCGCCGCGTCCGCGCGAACCTCGAGAAGCTCTCGCGCAAGTGACCGACCGCGGCGCTGCGCGTTTGCGCGCCGCCGCGCTCGCCCGTATACGTCGCCTCTATGGAGACCGTGGTCATCGTGACGTCGGCGCTCGGCCAGCCTAGTGCTGCCGTGCGGGCGCTGCGCGCGGCGGGCTTCCACGCCTCCCTCCGCGACCTGCGCGCCCCGCTCGAGGAGGTCGCCCTCGACATGCCCGGCGCCGTCGTCCTCGAGCTCCCCGACGACGCCGACCCGGCGCGCCTCGCGCGCGAGCTCGCGGGCCCCGCCGGCATGGCCGACGTGCCCGTCGTCGCCATCGTCGGCCAGGCGCACCTCCGCGCGCCGCGCGGGCTCGCGGGGATCCACGACTTCTGCGTGCGCCCGCTGAACGAGGACGAGCTCGTCGTGCGCGTCCGCCGCCTCGTCCGGAGCCAGGCCCGCCCCGAGGACGACACGATCCGCGTCGAGGAGCTCACCATCGACCTCCGCGGCTACGAGGCCGCGGTCGCGGGGCGCCCGCTCGACCTGACCTACCAGGAGTTCCAGCTCCTGCAGTTTCTCGCGTCCCACCCGGGCCAGGCGTTCTCGCGCGACCAGCTCCTCGCGCGCGTCTGGGGGCACGACTACTACGGCGGCTCGCGCACGGTGGACATCCACGTGCGCCGCGTGCGCGCGAAGCTCGGCCCCGTCTACGCCGGCTGCCTCCGCACCATCCGCCACGTCGGCTACAAGTGGGTCGCGAGCACCACCCCGAGCGACGAGGACGACGCATGAGCCAGAAGAGCACCAGCGACTACGTGCGCGCGAGCGCCCAGAAGTCCCGCGTCGCGTTCGTCGAGCTCTGGATGGTCGACCCCGAGGGCCTCGTGCGCGAGGTCACGGTGCCGGCCGTCCAGCTCGAGACCCTCCTCGAGGACGGCGTGCCCGTCGGCCTCGCCCAGCTCGGCCTCGCGACCGGGGCCGACGAGCGCGACCACGTCCTCGTCCCCGAGCCCGCGACGTGGGCCGTGCTGCCGCGCTTCGGCGGCCACGAGGCCGTCACGGCCCGTCTCTTCTGCGGCCTGACCCGCGCCGACGGCGCCCCGAGCCCGCTCGACGCGCGCGCCATCCTCCGCCGCGCCATCGGCCGCGCCACCGACCGCGGCTACACCTTCTACGCCGGGCTCGCGGTCGAGCTCTACCTCCTCCTCGCCGGCGACGCGGCCGCCGCGCCGCTCTCGGGCGGGCGCGACGCGATGCACGCGCTCGCCGCCGCCCTCGAGCAGATCGGCTGCGGCGTCCAAGGCCTCGGCGCCGCTGCCGGGCCCGGGCAGTGGCGCCTCGACCTCGCCTACGCCGACGCCCTCACCACGGCCGACGCGCTGACGACGCTCCGGCGCGTGGCCGGCGACCTCGCCCGCAGCCGCGGCGCCGTCGCGACCTTCATGCCCTTCCCGCGCGAGGACGCGCCGGGCAGCAGGCTCGACGTGACCCTGTCCCTCCTCGACGGCGGCGAGCCCGTGCTCTTCGACGACCGGGGCGTCGACGGGTCGGCGGTCGGCGAGGCGCTCGCGGCGGGCCTCGAGCAGGCCGCGCCCGCGCTCTCGCTCGTCGCGCGGAGCACCGTCAACAGCTACTCGCGCCCGCTCGCCGCCGGCCCGCGCGTGCGCCGCGACGCGCTCTCCGGCGGCGTCGACGGGGGTGTCCTCCGCTTCGGCGGCGCGGACGCGAGCGCGAACCCACACCTCCTCCTCGCCGGCCTGATCGGAGCCGGGCTGCGCGCGGTGGGCGAGGGCGCCGACGGCGACGCGCCCGGGGCGGCGCCGGCCACGCTCGAGGCCGCCGCGACCCGCGCGCAGGCGACGCCATGGCTCCGTGAGGCCGTCGGCGCCGAGCTCCTCGACGTGCTCCTCCACGCCGCGCGCGCCGACGCCGCCGCGTATCGGCGCCAGGTCACCCCCTGGGAGCGCGCGCGATACCTCGACCGCTACTGAGGACCGCTACTCGAGCGGCCGCTCGATGTTGAAGAACGGCCCGCTCGCCTCATCGATGGCGGCCGCGGCGAACGCGGCGAGCGCGGGGTCGTCGATGTGCCGCGCCGCCGCGCGGAGGCGCGCCTCGACGAGGCGGCCGTGGGCGTCGAAGAGGGCCGCGACGACGCCGTAGGCGGTCTCGCCGGAGACCTGCATGTCGGCGAGGCGCTGCACGAGGTCGAGCTCGTCGGGGAGCGTGGTCACCTCGACGCGGCCGACCAGCGTCCGCACGAGCTCGTCCGGCGCCGGGGTGATGGTGATGGGGAGCAGCGCGTCCGTCCAGGCGCGCGGCGCCACGTAGAGGACGCGGACGCCGGGCGTCCGGAAGTAGCTCCGCTCCCAGGTGTCGAGCATCGCGACCGACTCGTCGGACGTGAGCCCGCTCGCGACGAGCGCCGCGAGGAGCCCGCCGCGGTCCGCCGGGACGAACGCGCCGTCGACCGACTTCCCCGGCGCCGCCGGCACGGGCACGGTGGCCCGCCCGAAGGCGGAGAGCGCCACGGCGGGCGACATCGCGGCCCCGGCGTCCGTCACGCGGAGCACGAACGCGGCCGCGATGGGCTCGGCGCTGTCGTTCCGGAGCTCGACCGCGTCGGCCGTGGTGGCGCGGACGCGGAACGGCACCTCGAAGCGGCCGAGGCCGCGGTAGAAGATGAAGCGCTCGGTCTCGGCGCCGGCGCGGAGCGGCGTCGCGGTCGTGCGCCGGGAGGGCGCCCAGATGTCGTCGGCGTCGACCTCGGGGAAGGTCGCCGGGTCGATGGCGGGGTCGACCGTGACCTGCCACGTGAGCTGCCCGTCGGCGACCGCGAGCGCCTCGCCGAACGCCGGCGCGTAGGCCACGGGCCGCGGGTAGTACTCGCTCAGGAGCCCCTCGGGGAAGCGCACGTCGACGGTCACGTCGCGCGCGACGTCGCTGTAGAAGTAGATGACCGGCGTCTCGAGCTTCTGGGTGACGGCCTCGGGGAGCGTCTCGAGCGACTTCGACTGGCAGCCGAAGCAGCGCCGGTCGACGAAGGCGGGGAGCGGCTCCTCCTCGTGGTGGAGGCCGAGCATCGAGTCCCCGTCGGCGTCCTCGACCGACGTATAGGTGCCCCACTCGTGCGCGACGAAGCGTCCGGCGGTCGGCGTCTCGTGCCCTGGCGCGGCGGCGGGCTCGGTGGGCGACGTGACGGCGAGGCCAGAGTCACCCGGGGGCGTCCCCGCGGGCTCACCGGCGACGACCGCGCCGGAGGCTGCGGCGGCCGAGGGGTCTTCGGCGCAGCCAGCGAGGGGAGCGGCGGCGCTCCCGGCGAAGATGAGGGCGAGGGCGATTCGGCGCATGACGGGCTCCGGTGGCGGGGTTCCTCGACGATGAGGCAACCTGTGTGCCAGGTCGCCATCACCGCTCCGACGGGGCCGGGACCGTGTTAGAATCCGGTTCTCCGCCCGACGGCGAGCCTCCGGCGCGCGAGCGGATGTGTAAGCAGCCCTGACATTTCCGCGAAAGTGGAAGAATGGTTTACTCTCCCGGCGCCCCCGAGCCCGCGCTCAGTCGCGCAGCGGGCGCCCCCACGACCCCGCGAGCCGCGCGGGGCACCACCCAGGACCTCTCCCGATGTCGCTCGATCTCAGCTCGTTCGAATCCCGCGTCCACCTGCGCCCGCTCCGCG
Organism: Deltaproteobacteria bacterium; assembly: GCA_020632715.1. Classification (GTDB taxonomy): domain Bacteria; phylum Myxococcota_A; class UBA9042; order PHBI01; family PHBI01; genus JACKFA01. The sequence goes on along the minus strand of JACKFA010000001.1, from coordinate 484,674 downwards.
CCGAGGACTACGACGAGGTCGTCGTGCTCCAGTCGCGGTGCTTCCCGAAGATGGCGCCGTGGCCGCGCGCGAGCTTCGAGAACCACAGCCGCGTCTTCCCGGAGGGGCAGCTCGCCATCGAGATCGACGGGCGCCTCGCGGCGTCGTGCTCGACGCTCATCGTGGACTACGCAGACTACACCGAGTGGCACGACTGGTTCGTGATGTCGGCCAACGGCACGCTCGAGAACCACGACCCCGAGGGCGACACGCTCTACGGGGTCGAGATGATGGTGGATCCCGACTTTCGCGGCATGAAGCTCGCGCGCCGGCTCTACAACGCGCGAAAGGAGATCTGCCGCCGGAAGAACCTCGCGCGGATGGTCATCGGCGGTCGGATCCCGGGCTACAACGAGCGGAAGGACGCGATGACGCCGCAGGAGTACGTGGAGGCGTGCATGGAGCACCGCCTGTACGACCCGGTCCTCACGGCGCAGCTCGCGAACGGCTTCGTGCTGAAGCAGATCGTGCCGGACTACCTCCCGTGCGACGAGGACTCCGGCGGCTACGCGACGCAGCTCGAGTGGTCGAACCTCGACCACATCCCGGCGCGCCACAAGCAGCGCCAGGCGGTGCGGCGGGTGCGGGTCGCGGTCACGCAGTACCAGATGCGGACGGTGGCCGACTTCTCGGAGTTCGCGAAGCAGGTGGAGTTCTTCGTCGACACCGCGAGCGACTACCGCGCGGACTTCATCCTCTTCCCGGAGCTCTTCACGCTGCAGCTCCTCTCGGTGGTGGAGAACAGCCGCCCGGGCTCGGCGGCCCGCGCGCTCGCCGAGTTCACCCCGCAGTATGTCGAGCTGAACCAGCGGCTCGCGACGCGATACAACGTGAACATCGTCGCGGGCTCGCAGTTCACGGTCGAGGACGAGCGCCTCTACAACATCGCCTACCTCTTCCGGCGCGACGGCACCATCGCGACGCAGAAGAAGCTGCACGTGACGCCGAACGAGGCGCGCTGGTGGGGCATCACGGGCGGCTCGAAGCTCGAGACGTTCGAGACGGACTGCGGCCGCATCGGGATCCTCGTCTGCTACGACGTCGAGTTCCCGGAGCTCTGCCGCGTAGTCGCCGACGAGGGCGCGCGCATCCTCTTCGTGCCGTACAACACGAACGACCGTTACGGGCACCTGCGCGTGAAGCACTGCGCGCAGGCGCGCTGCATCGAGAACCACCTCTACGTGGTGACGGCGGGCGCGGTCGGGAACCTGCCGTTCGTCGAGAACGCCGACATCCACTACGCGCAGAGCGGGGTCTACACGCCCTCGGACGTGGCCTTCGCGCGGGACGGCGTCGCCGCCGAGACGTCGCCGAACATCGAGCACATGCTCGTGCAGGACCTCGACACCGAGGCCCTGCGCCGCCATCGTCGCGTGGGCACCGTGCAGAACTGGAACGACCGCCGGCGCGACCTCTACGGCGTGGTCTGGCGGGGCGGGGACGAGCCGAAGGAGGTCTGACGGCGGCGACCCTCGGGGCTGCTCTCCGCCCTCCCTCCGCGTCTCCGTGTCTCCGTGGTTGTCCTTTCAGATCAGCCACATCCGTCGAGCACGAGGCGCGGCGGTGACCCTCGGGGCCGCTCTCCGCCCTCCCTCCGTGTCTCCGTGCCTCCGTGGTTGTCCTTTCAGATCAACCACATCCGCGCGAGCCAAACCTCACTGCGCGAGATCCGCCTCCTTCTTCACGAGGTTCTTCGCCTGGTACGCGCTCAGCGTGAAGAACGTCCCCGCGAGCGGCCCGCCGTCGATCGTCGCGTTCGGGTCCCCCTCGCCGCTCGTGTCGCCGATGACGAGCGTCGCGGTCTTCCCGGACTCGTCGGTCACCGTGACCTTCGTCACCTGCTCCCCCTCGAGCCCGAGCGCCGCCGCCGACTTCCCGTCGACGAAGTCCTTCGCCTGGAGCGCCGCCACCGTGCTCACGATGGTGCGCACGGGCCCCGCCTGCACCGTCTTCCCCGCGGGCGCGCCGAGCAGCGTGATGTCCTGCCCCGGCTTCTCCCGCCCGAGCTCGACCGGCGCCGTCGCCCCCGGCGCGAGCACCGTGACCCGCTGCACCCCCTCCTGCGTGAGCCCCGGGAAGAGCCGCTTCTGCCGCAGGTCCGCGAGCTTCGCCACGAAGCGCGTCGCGTTGTAGTCGGTCACCAGGAACGGGTCCGCCGTCGCCGGATCCCCCGCGACCGCCCACCGCTGCCCGTCGTGCTCGCCGCCCTCCATCTTCTTGGCGAACGCGAGCGGCACGAGCTTCTCGCCGTATCCCACCTCGCCGGCGATGTCCGGCGTCGCGAGCGCCGCCCGCGCCTCCGCGACCTCGCCCGGCCGCGCCCAGCGCACCGCCGCGAGCCGCGAGATCGTCGTCGTGAGCGTCCCCGGGTCGGCCGCATACGGTGACGCCGGGCTCGTGAACACCCAGCCCCCCTCGGGCTTCCGGTCGAGCACCACCTCGCCGCCGCCCTCGAGCGCGAGCTTCAGGTGGCCGATCGACTCCGCCGACGTCCCGAGAACCGTCTTGTCGCGCAGGTCCTCGACCGTCTTCAGGAGCCCGTCGGCCGAGTAGCGCTGGAGCTTCGCGTACTCGTCCTTGCCCTCGACCTGCGCCATCACGTCCTCACCCGCCGCGGCCGACACGAGGAGCGTCACCTTCTCCCCGCCCACCGTCGCGCTCACGCGCCACGGCGTCTCACCGAGGGGCTTGTCCCCCGCGTCCTTCGCCTTCACGAACTCCTTCGCGCGCAGGTTCGCGAAGCTCCGCGCGAGCGACGCCACGCTCGCGTCCCCCGCCACCCCGGCGGGCGCCGTGAGCTTCCAGTCCACCGTCACGACCGGCGGCTTCTTCTCGCCCTCGGGCTTGGCCCCGTCCTCCGGGCTCGCCTCCGCGGGCGTCTCCTTCCGCGTCCCCGTCAGCGTCGCGACCGCCCCCTCGGGCGTCGTCACGCTGATCTCCGTCATGTCGTTCGCGTCGAACGCGAAGAGCTTCTTGTCGCGCAGCGTGTCGAGGGAGACGTCGACCGCAGCGCGCAGATCGCGCCCCGCCACGCGGTACACCACGGTCGGGTCGTCCTTCTTCATGACCCAGGTGTCCGGCTCGCCGCCCCCGTCCATGTCGTCGCTCTTCTCGAGGCGCCCGATCCAGAGGTCGACCCCCTCCCAGACCTCGCCCCCCTTCGTGAGCTTGAGGCCGATCCGCCGCTCCGGCTCGAGGTCGTAGAGCGCCTCGTCCCCCGGCTTGATGCGCGTCGAGAACGCGCTCGCGGCGTCCGTCCGGAAGAGCGCCGGGATCTTGTCCGCCACGTACTTCACGGCCACGGCGTCCACCGGCGCCGTGATCTTCCACGTCGCGTCCTTCCCCTCGCCCGACCTCGCGAGGACGATGGTCTCGCCGTCCTTCACGAGCTCGACGCCGTCCACGGGCGCCGGGATCTCGAGCGGCCCCTCGAGCAGCTTCCGCGCCTTGTCCTCGGCGAGCTGCTCGGGCGTCGCGAACCCCTTGATGGTGAGGTCGGGCGTCGCCGGCGGCGCGTCGTCCTTCTTCACGACGAAGAAGACCACCGCGAGCACCACGACCAGGCCGACCAGGATGACGATGGGCTTTCCGATCTTCATAGCGTGAGCCTCCGCTGGCGCGCGCGCCGCCACAGCACGTACCCGAGCCCCGCGAGCAGGAAGAGCGCCGCCGGGAGCGCGACCCCCGTCGCCTGGATGACCGACTGGTCGCCCTCGTCCGTCGGCTCGAGCGGGCGCGCCTCGACCTGCTTCGCCCGGAGCTCCACGAGCGCGTCGCGCTGGATCGACCAGTCGAGCGCGTTCGACAGGAGCTGGAGGTTGTCCTGCAGCGTGTGCTGCACCTCCTGCACCTTCGTCGACCAGTTCCGGTAGTTCGCCTGGTACTGCCGGAAGTCCTCGATGATGCTGAAGTCCTGCCCCGTGAGCTTGCCGATGTTGAAGCCCTCGAAGATGGCCTCGCGCGACAGCGGCTCGAGCCCGAGGTTCGACCCGAGCACCAGCACGCGCCCGGTCCCCGCGTCCTTCTTCGCGTTCTGCGCCTCGAGGACCTCCTTCGCCGGGTCCTTGTCCTTGTCGGCCTCGGGCTTCGCCGGATCCTCCGGCTTGTCGGCGTCCGGCGCCTTCGGGGCGTCCTTGCCCGCGAAGTGCGACGGGAGCGTCCCGCTCGCGGACGCCACGACCACGTAGGGCCCGTCTCCGTTCTTGCCCGTCAGCGCCTTCTTCTGCGCGATCGGATCGAGCGGGAACTTCGGATCGTCCACGGTGATCGCGCTCTTGCTCGACGACACGAGCGCCGTCAGCGTCTCGCCCTGCTTCGGCGCGAGCTTCAGGCTCGTCGTGAACGGCAGCGTCACGCTCGACGTCGCGCGCACGAGCGGGTCCTCGCGGTCGAAGTCGGTGAACGTCGGGATGAGCGGGTAGGGGAAGGCCTGCATCTGGAGCGGGATGAAGCCCTGCCCGGTCTGGGCGAACACCATGAGGGCGATCTGCCCGTGGTTCGACGGGTCGGCGACGAGCCCGCCGCCCGGCTCGATGCCGTAGCTCGCGAGCAGCTCCCCGATGTTCGAGCCGTTCTTCTTCAACACCCACTGCGACGGGTCGAGCTTCGGCTCGCCCTTCGCGGTGTAGCCCATGATGTCGATGTCCCAGGGGTTCAGGAAGACGACGAGCGAGCCGCCCTTCATGACGAACTGGTCCATCTGGTAGAGCTGGTAGTCGGTGAACGTCCCCTTCGGGCCGAACACGACCATGGCGCGCACGTCGTCCGGCACCTTCTCGTCGAGGTCGATCCTGACGATGTCGAACCCGCGCCCGCGGAAGAGCGACTGGTTCACCTGCGCCATGATCTGGTTCATCTCGTCCTGCATGCGCGAGAGCGCTGGCATCACCTGCCCGAGGATCTGGTTCTGCTGCTGGAGCGCCTGCATCATCTCCTGCGGCACGAGCGGGCGGTCGTCGGGGAAGGGGCAGAAGGTCGTCCCGTTGCAGACGAAGCCGACGCGCCGCCGCCCAGGCGAGTCGACGAGGTCGTCGTGCTCGCTGTCGGTCGCCCGCCCGAGCGCGAGGAGCCGCGGCATCTGCTGGAGCGCCTGCGCCTGCGTCTGCGCGTCCTCGCTCGAGAGCGCCTCGGTGATCTGCTCGTAGCCGTCGTTGAACGCGCCCGCGACCAGCAGCACGCGGTCGAGCTGCTCGTGCTTGCCCTTCTCCGACTGCGCCTTGTCGAGCTCGGCCTTCACCGGCCCGCACGCCGCCGCGATATCCTCCTGCGCGGCCTTGAGCGCCGTCACCTTCGCGGTCGTCGCCTCGCCCGAGAGCATCGCCACGAGGTTCTGCTGCTCGCCCGGCTTGTCCTTCGGGAGCGCCGCGTCGATCGTGTCGTTGCACTTCTTCACGGCGTCCGCGACGTTCTCGCCGGCCCGCAGCACGTCCTTCATCTTGATCGCGTTGTCCGCCTTGTCCTTGAGCCGGAGCAGGCGCTTGGTGATCTCGAACTCGTAGACGTCCGGCCAGAGCGCGAGGTCGAATGTCTCCATCGCGTTCTTGTAGTGGAGGGTCAGCCCGAGGACGTACTCGTTGAGCTCGACCCCCTCGTCGCTGACGGTCGCCCCCTTGCCGCGGAAGGTCTTGAGCTTCGCCTTCTTGGCCTCCTCGACGACGTGCTCCTTCACGTAGGTCACGGTGAGCCCGCTGCCGGCGACCGCCTTGTACTCCTCGATCTTGTCGCGGAGCTTCTGCGGCACGCCCAGGAGCTTCATCGGCGGCGCGCCCGGCTGGGGCGACGGGATCTCGTCGGGTATGTCCGGCGAGATGTAGACGCGCATCTCGAGCCCGTCGAGCTCGCGCACGGCGTCCTTCGAGGCGTCGGAGAGGAGGTTGATGCCGTGCTCGGTGAGGTCGGCGCGCCCGTACATGGCGCCCGAGATGAGGTTCACGAGCACCGCCACCGCGACGACGAGGGCGATGAGGAGGGCGGTCTGACCAGCGCCCTGGAGCTTCTTCTGACGTGCCATCGGTCGGTCCTCCTACTTCCAGTTCCGCGCGCGGAGGGACTGCATCGTCACGACGAGGGCGACCCCGATGACGGACAGGTAGAAGACGATGTCGCGCGTGTCGACGACGCCGCGGGCGACGTTCTTGAAGTGCGCCCTGAACGAGAGGGCGGCGAGGGCGTCCTTCGCGCCGACCGACACGACCTCCGCCATGCCGTCCACGAAGAAGAAGAAGGCGCAGAGGATGGCGGCGACGAGGTAGGCGACGATCTGGTTGTCCGTCCACGACGACGCCATGAGCCCGATGGCGAGGTAGGCCGCGCCGAGGAAGAGGAGCCCGAGGTAGCCGCCGATGACGAGCCCCGTGTCCATGTTCCCGAGCGAGCCGACGAGGATCGCGAGCGGGACCGTCGCGAGGAGCGCCACGACGAGGAAGAAGAGGCCGCCCAGGAACTTCCCGAGGGCTATCTGCGCGTCCGTGACGGGCATCGTGACGAGCAGCTCGATGGTGCCCGAGCGCTTCTCCTCGGCGATGAGGCGCATCGTGATGGCCGGCACGAGGAAGATGAAGAAGAGCGGGATCATCTCGAAGAGCTTCCGCATCGAGGCCTCGTTGGCCTCGAAGAAGGAGAGCCCGGACGACGGCTCGTCGATGGCGAAGAGGTACACGCCGCACACGACCAGGAAGAGCGTGATCGTGATGTAGGCGACGGGGCTGTTGAAGTAGAAGCCGAGCTCGCGGCGGGCGAGCGCCATGACGTTGCCGAAGGCGCCGGGCACCTTCGCCGCCGCCGGGGCGGCCGCCGATTTGGTGTCGTTCATGGTCAGACCTGCTTCGTGAGCTTGCGGAAGATGCCTTCGAGGTCGAGGGCCTCGCGGCGGAGCTCGAGGAGCTCCCAGCCGCGCGCGACGATCGCCTGGAAGAGCGGGGCGCGGAGGTCGGCGCCGGTGGCGGCCACGAGCTCGACGCCGATGGCGTTGGCGTCGCTCGTCAGCACCGGCGTCGCCGAGGCGACCCCGTCGAGGGCGCGGAGCGCCGCGAGCGCCTCCTCCTGTGAGGCGGCCCCGCGGAGCTCGACGTGCACGCGCTGCGTCTCGGACTCGCGCCGCTCGAGCTCGGCGGCCGTGCCGTCCGCGACGAGCTGCCCCTTGTGCACGATGAGCATGCGCGTGCAGGTCGCCATCACCTCGGGGAGGTTGTGGGTCGACAGGATGATGGTGCGGTTCTCGCCGAGCCGGCGGATGAGGTTCCGGATCTCGACGATCTGGTTCGGGTCGAGGCCGCTCGTCGGCTCGTCGAGGATCAGGATGTCGGGATCGTGGATGAGCGCCTGCGCGAGCCCGACGCGCTGCTTGTAGCCCTTCGAGAGCGTGCCGATGCGCTGCCCGACGCGGTCGGCGATGCCGCACATGGTGCACGCCTCCTTGATGCGCGCGTGGCGCTTGTCGGCGGGCACCCCGCGCACGGTCGCGACGTGGCGCAGGTAGTCGTAGACGAGCATGTCGAGGTAGAGCGGGTTCGACTCGGGCAGGTAGCCCATCATCGACCGCACCGCGAGCGGATCGTCGTTGATGTCCTTGCCGGCGACCGTCACAGACCCCGAGGTCTGCGGCATGAAGCAGGTCAGGATCTTCATGGTCGTGGTCTTCCCGGCGCCGTTCGGGCCGAGGAAGCCGACGATCTCCCCTCGCTTCACGGAGAAGCTGACGTTGTTCAGGGCCTTCACGCCGTCATAGGACTTCGTGAGGCCGGAGACCTCGATCACGTCTGGCTCCTTGGGAAAGGAATGTGCGCGTCGCACCCCTCTCGCTGACGCTTCCCCAAGCGTCGAAAAGGGGCGGCGGGGCTAGGAGTACGGTGCCGCGCAAAATATTCCGCAGCCGGCGGTCGTCAAGCCACTTTGGCCCGGCGGCCCGCGGTCGCGCGGCCGTCACCCGCGCGCGAGGGGGCGAGGATCTCGACGCTCCCCGCCGGGATGCGGTATGGACGCCCCTGCTGGCGTTGCTAGGCGCGGCGCGGCGGGAGGCGAGCGCGTGAGTGACGTGAACACCCTGGTCGGCCGCGGGAGCCACTTCGAGGGCAAGATGACCTTCGAGGGGGTCGTGCGGGTCGACGGCACCTACACGGGCGAGATCGTGAGCGACGACACGCTCATCATCGGCGAGAGCGCCGAGGTGCGGGCGGAGCTCGACGTCGCGACGGTCGTGATCTACGGCGTCGTGTACGGGAACATCCGCGCCTCGAACTGCGTGGAGCTGCACGCTCCCGGGCGCCTCATCGGCAACATCGTGAGCCCCGCGCTCGTCGTCGAGCGCGGGGCGACCTTCGACGGCAACTGCCGCATGGGCGTCGCCGACTGGCAGGGCGGCGCCGCCGGCGTCGTGGACGGCGGGCGGGGCCGCGAGGAGCGGCTCGGCTACTTCGTCGGCGAGGACGAGGACGGCGACCTCTGACGGTCGCGTAGCGCGCTCAGAAGTCGTCGGGGCGGCCGCTCGATCCGCCGCTCGAGCCGCTCGGCGCGCCGCCGCCCGACGCGCCGCCGGAGCCGCCGGAGCCGCTCCCGGCGCCGAAGCTGCCGCCGTTGCCGTACGGGTCGCTCCCGCCGTAGGGCGATTGACCGCCGCCGTCGCCACCGCCGGGCGGCGGAGACGGCGTCCCGAACGGGTCGGCGGGCGGCTCGCCGCCGAAGGGCTCGGGCAGCGGGCTGTCGGTGCGCCGGTCGTGGTCGGGCGGGCTCGTGCTGCCGCCGTCGATGGCCCAGTCCTCGGGGACACACTCCGGGTGGGAGCGGGTCGGGTCGCTGCAGTCGCCGTACCCGGTCGGGAGCGCGCTCTGCACGCGCGTCTCGAGATCGCCGAGGTTCTCGGGCGTGCTCGGGACGAGATCGCACGGGCAGTCGAGGCGGCACGTCGTGAGCCCGTCGTGGCCCTCGGCGCAGACCACGCCGCACGCGTCCGCGCACCCCTCCGCCTGGCCGTCCTCGGCGTAGCGCCGGGCGAAGCGCGCCGGGTCCGTCGCCCCGGTCGCGCCGATGACGAACATCGGCGTCGGCGCGGCCACGGGCTCGAGCCAGCCGTCGGCGACCCCCTGCTCGACCCAGGCGCGCAGCGTGCCGAGCGCCGCGTCCGGGCGGATGAGCGGGACGTCCGCCAGCGCGGCGGGCGTCTGTCCCGGCGCGACCACGTAGATCACCGCCTTCCGGGTGTCGAGCCACGCGCGCCCCTCGGCGACGTCCCGGGCGCTGACGAAGTCGAGCGCCGCGGTCTCGGCGGCGGTGTCCCCCGCGGCGGGCCCGGCGTCTCCTGCGTCGCAGGCGGTGGCGGTGGCCGCGAGCGCGAGCGCGGCGGCGGCGATGGTGATGGCGTGGCCTCCTCGGGCGTTCCTCATGGTCTCCTCCTCGTGATCGTGCGTCGTGGGCTCGGTCGGATCTCCATCCTCAGCATGGCCCCCGCCGGGAGCCGCGCGCCGCGGGAAGTTCGGCGCGTCGTCCGGAAAAAGTCGACGCGGCGACCAAGAAAGTCGCCCTAGGCGAGAAGGACCTTCGACACGCCTTGTGAGGCCCGTCTCCCCCCACTACCCTCGACGCTCCCCATCACCAGAGCGCCGCGACGGAGGAGCGACCCGTTGTCACGCAGACGAGGACCGAGCCAGCTCATGGACCTCTTCCTCTCGGTCGCCGACGCCCTCGGCTTCGCGACCGACGGGGACCTCGCGCGCCTCGCGGACGTCACCCCGGACAACGTGCCGAACTGGCGCGGCGGCGCCGTGAAGGAGTTCAAGCTCCAGACCCTCGCCGCCGTGAAGCGCGCTCTCGAGGCGCAGATCCGCGGCCTCGCCCAGCGCGCCGCGAGCGCGCGCGACGCCCACAAGGATGGGCTCCACCCCATCGTCATCGAGGCGGGCGCGAGCCCCGACGACCTCCTCCGGCAGTTCCGCGACCGCGTCGGCTTCGACTACCTCGGGCACCGCTTCCTCTACTACGAGCCGCAGGGCGCGCTCGCGTGGATGAGCCTCATCCAGGACGGCTACGAGCAGGACGCCTGGGTCCGCGGCACGCGCGCCGCCGCCACGGCCTGGCTCGACCCCGCGAAGGACCGCCACGGCCGCGTCGCGAGCCCCCTCGCGCGCGCGCTCGGCGTCGACCGCAAGGGCGCCCTCAAGGGCATCGACGTCATCGGGCTCGGCTGCGGCGACGGCGCCAAGGAGGCCGCCGTCCTCGAGCAGATCCTCGCCCTCGCCGGCGACCGCCACCTCGAGTGGCTGCACTACGTCCCGGTCGACGTCTCCATCCCGCTCCTCGTGCGCGCGGCGACGCGCGGCGCCGAGGCGATCGCGAGCGCGGCCCCCGCCGACGCGGGCGTGCGCTACGCGCAGCAGCCCGTCTGCGCCGACTTCGAGGAGGGGGATCTCCGCTTCATGCGCTGGCTCCCGACCGCCACGCGCCCCGTCGAGGACGGCGCGCGCCTCATCCTCCTCCTCGGCAACACCTTCGGGAACCTGCGCGACGAGGAGCGCTTCATCCGGCAGCGCCTCTGGCGCGTGACGCGGCCAGGGGACCTCGTCTGGCTCGAGGTCGGGCTCGTGCTCGAGCCCATCGCGCTCGACCCGCTCTTCCGGCTGACGGAGCCGAAGAACGCCGAGACGGCGTCGGAGGCGAGCCGCCGCATGCTGCTCCAGGGGCCCTTCCGGCGCTGGGAGGCCGCCATGGGGCGTGCGCCCGCCGACCTCGGGCTCCGCGTCTGGCTCCGGAGCGACGACGCGAGCTGCCAGGTGCCGGGCGCCGTGAACTTCTGCCACGACCTGATCCTCCCCGAGCAGGGCCGCGTCTGCACCATGCTCTACTCGCGGCGCTACCGCCTCGACCACCTGACGACCTGGCTCGAGGAGCGCGAGCTCGCCGTCGAGCGCGTCCACACCGTGCACGACGGGCGCCGGCACGCCCGCGTGGCCCACCTGCTCTTGCGTCGGAAGGCGCGCTCGGAGTAACGCGGAGAGCGACGAGGCGCGCGAGAGCGCCGAGACGGGGCGCGACGGAGCGCCATGGAGACACCATGCGACACGTGACGTCACTGCTCTTCGGCTTGCTCGCTGCGGTCCCCCTGCTCGCGGCATGTGGTGACGACGGCGGCGGCAGCAGCGGCGTCACGAGCCCGAGCCGCATCGACGAGGAGATGGCCGCCACGTTCTGCGACATCCTCGCCTCGTGCGACGCCACCTCGGCCCAGACCGAGACCAGGATCTACGCCTGGCTCGCGGCGGCGGCCGGCCCGGCCGCCTGCCGAGACTACATCGGGTCGATCGTCGCCGGCGACCCCGCGACGAGCCGCGAGGCGCTCGTCGCCGCCGGTCGCATCACCTTCGACGGCGCGGCCTTCTCGCGCTGCCTCGCGACGGCCCGCGCGACCTGCGACGTGTCGCTCGACGCCGTCCCGGACTGCCGCGCGGCCTTCGCGGGCACGGTCGCGCCCGGCGGCGCGTGCCGGGTCGACGACGAGTGCGCTGGGGGCTTCTGCGACGGCAACCAGGGCGGCGACTGCGACGGCGTCTGCAAGGCGCTCCCTGGCATCGGGGAGGCGTGTCCGGACTACCGCTGCCGCGTCGGGAGCGAGCTCGCGGCGTGCCTCGACGGGCTCTGCGTCGTCGTCTCCCGCACCACGGCCCAGCTGGGCGAGACCTGCGACGTCCTCACCGACGCGGCGACCCTCCCGACCTGCGCCGCCGGTCTCGTCTGCGGCTACGGCGACGTGGGCCAGAACGCCTGCGTCGCGCCGCTCCCGTCGGGCTCTCCCTGCACGAGCTCCCGCCTCTGCCCCGAGGGCGAGCTCTGCGTCGACGGGACGTGCGCGGCGGTCGCGCTCGCGGTCACGGCCGGCGCCGCGTGCAGCGTGGACGGCGTGTCTGCGCCCTTCTGCAACCCGATGAGCCGCCTGAGCTGCATCGACGGGACGTGTCAGCCCTGGGGGAACGGCGCCGCGGGCACGGTCTGCCCGCAGGGGAGCGACTCGCCGAACGTCTGCGCCACGGGCCTGTGGTGCGACGCGACGAGCCGCTGCGCGGATCGGAAGGCCGACGACCTCCCGTGCGACAACGACGCGGAGTGCCTCTCCGGGACGTGCGACTACGTCTCCGGCACGTGCCAGCCGCCCGTCTGCGAGTAGGGCTGCGCGACGTCAGTGGACGAGGCGGGAGCCGGCCGGGCCGAGGGCTGGGCCGTCGGGGACGTCGAGCGAGTACACGACGTGCTGGTCGCGGCCGTTGGCCTTGGCCATGTAGACGGCGCTGTCGGCGCGCGCGACGAGCTCGTCGGTGAGCGCGCCCGTCGCGACACCGACGGAGACCGTCAGGGGCAGCGAGAGGCCGCCGCCGAGCATCGGCCGCTGGCGGAAGGTGGCGACGATCTCGGTCGCGACGCGCTCGCCGACGGAGGGCGGGGCGTCCGGCAGCACCATGACGAACTCCTCGCCGCCATAGCGCGCGACGAGATCGCCCGCGCGGACGCTCCCGCGGAGGAGGTTCCCCGCGTGCACGAGCGCGCGGTCGCCGACGGGGTGGCCGTGAACGTCGTTCACGTGCTTGAAGTGGTCGATGTCGACCATGAGCACCGTGGCGGGGCCGTCCTCGTAGCGCGTCATGAAGGCGTCGAGGGCGCGGCGGTTCGGGAGCCCGGTCAGGGCGTCCGTCTCGACGGCGGAGCGGAGCGCGACGATGTCGCGGCGCTGGAGGCCGAGCTTCTGCAGGATGAGCGCGGCCATCACGAAGCCGCCGAGGGCGACGATGGTGGAGACGACGGCCTGGGCGAGCGGCGGCAGCGAGAGCGTGATCTCGCGGATCCCGAGCGGGTCCGCGAACGGCCCGAAGAGGGCCCACATGACGCCCGACGCGAGCGCCATCGCGACGAGCTCGATGCGCGGGAGCACCGGCGCCGCGAAGGCGAGCGGCACGATGTAGAGCACGGAGAGGCCGATCGGCGTCGCCACGACGGCGTCGAGCCCGGCGATCGCCAGGACGACGAACCAGCAGACGGCGCGGACGCGACCCGTCCTCACCTTGATCCGGTTGGGCATCTCACTCCTGCGCGTGTGGCCAGCGCGCGCTCGACACAATCTGCCGGGCCCGCGTAGTCGTCGCAAGAAGGGCTTCGCGCCGCGCGCCCGCGCCCGCAGCGACCGAACGCGCGATCATCCCGTGGCGGTCGCCTTCCTCGCCACGAGGAGGTGCACGTCGTACGTGGAGGTGGCGCGCGCGTGGTCGCGAAGCGTCCACGGGACGTCGCGCGTCTCGAGGATCGCGTAGCGGAGGTGCGAGAGCCACGGCGTCTCGCCGCGCAGGATCGCCGCGAGGGCGGCCTCGCTGCCCATCGCCGCGAACGCGGGGATCGTGCTGCCGCCGAGCTGCGCTTCGGGCGGCGTGATGCGGTCGTCCCAGGCGAAGGGGCTCGTGAGGACGAGCAGCCCGCCGGGGCGCAGCACGCGGTCGAGCTCGGCGATGAGCCGGAGCGGATCGCGGATGCTGTCGACGAGGTTCGCCGCGAGCGCGACGTCCGCGCACGCGTCCCGGAGCGGGAGCTCCAGCGCGTTCCCGACGACGACCGTGACGCCGTCGAGCGCGGCGCGGACGATGTCCTCGCCGGTCGCGAAGCTGCGTCCCTCGTGCCGCGCGAGCCCGGCGACCGCCTCACCCCTCACGAGGGCGCGGGCGACGCGCGCGTTCGCGACGCCCCCGTCCACGGCGACGACCGCGTCCGCGACCGCGCGGAGCGCGGGGAGATCGGGGCCGACACCGCAGCCGGCCTCGACGGCGAGCCTGGCACCGTCCGGGGCGTGGGTCGCGAGGACCTCCCGCAGCGCCGTCCGCAGCGGCACCTCCGCGCCGATCTCGGGGAGCACGCGCGCGAGACGGCAGAGCGTGGGGTAGGGGAGGGCGAGCAGCTCGGCGTCGACCTCGCCCGCGCTCTCCGCGAGCCACGCGGCCGCGTTCGGCATGAGGACGGGGGTCCCGTCCGGGAGCGCCACACGCTCGGACCACGGGACCTCGCGGGTCCCGTCGTCCGGCGCGGGGACGCGGAGCGCCGCGTGGGGCGGCGCGTCCGTGGGGCGGTCGCCCGCCCCGGGGCTCACGCCCCGGCCTGAGGCGGCGCCTCGCGCACCTTGCGGAGCGCGTCGGGCGTACCGTGCAGCTCCGCGGTCTTGATGCGGTTCAGCGCGCGGGCCTTGCGGCGGTTCAGCTGCGCGACCTTCTCGGGCTGCGTCTGCGCGTCGAGCTGGACGATGTCGCGGTCGACCCGCTCGACGGAGGCGCGGGCGCGCGCGACGTCGATGGCGTCCGGCTCCTCGGCCGTCTCGGTCACGACGATCACGTCGTCGTCGTGGACCTCCATGAACCCACCGTTGACGGCGAGGTGCACGGTCTTCCCGCCCGTCACGAACGAGAGCTTGCCGATCGTCAGGCTCGTCAGGAGCGGCACGTGGCCCGGGAGGATCCCGAGCTCACCGGCCGACCCGGGCGCCGTCACCGACGTCACCTGGGCCTCGATCTTGGCCCCCTCGGGGGTCACGACGCGGAGACGCATCACGCGAGCCCCTTGGCCGCCTCGACGACCTCGTCGATGCCGCCCTTCATGTAGAAGGCCTGCTCGGGGATGTGGTCGTACTCACCCTCGCAGATGCCCTTGAAGCCCTTGATGGTGTCCGCGAGCTTCACGTACTTGCCGGCGAAGCCCGTGAAGACCTCGGCGACGTGGAAGGGCTGCGAGAGGAAGCGCTGGATCCTGCGGGCGCGCGCGACGATCAGCTTCTGCTCCTCGGAGAGCTCGTCCATGCCGAGGATGGCGATGATGTCCTGCAGATCCTTGTAGCCCTGCAGGATCTCCTGCACGCGACGCGCGACCGCGTAGTGCTCCTCGCCGACGACGTCCGGCGAGAGGATGCGGCTCGACGAGTCGAGCGGATCCACGGCGGGGTAGATGCCGAGGGACGAGAGCTGACGCGAGAGCACGGTCGTGGCGTCGAGGTGGGCGAAGGTGGTCGCCGGCGCCGGGTCGGTGAGGTCGTCGGCGGGCACGTACACCGCCTGCACCGAGGTGATCGACCCCTTCTTCGTCGACGTGATGCGCTCCTGGAGGGCGCCCATCTCCGTCGAGAGCGTCGGCTGGTAGCCCACGGCGCTCGGGATACGGCCGAGGAGCGCGGACACCTCGGAGCCCGCCTGCGTGAAGCGGAAGATGTTGTCGATGAAGAGGAGCACGTCCTGGCCGCGCTCGTCGCGGAAGAACTCCGCCACGGTGAGCGCCGAGAGCGCGACGCGGGCGCGGGCGCCCGGCGGCTCGTTCATCTGGCCGAAGACGAGCGCGGTCTTGCTGAGCACCGGCTCACCCGAGGCGAGCTTCGACTCCGCCATCTCGTGCCAGAGGTCGTTCCCCTCGCGCGTGCGCTCACCGACCCCGCCGAACACGGACACGCCGCCGTGCTCCTTCGCGAGGTTGTTGATGAGCTCCTGGATGATGACGGTCTTGCCGACGCCGGCGCCCCCGAACAGGCCGATCTTCCCGCCGCGCTGGTAGGGGGCGAGGAGGTCGATGACCTTGATGCCCGTCTCGAACGCGGCGACCGTGTTGTCCTGGTCGACGAGGCGCGGCGGGTCGCGGTGGATGGGGTCGAGGCGCACGCCGTTGACCGGGCCGCGCTCGTCGATCGGCTCGCCGATGACGTTCATGATGCGCCCGAGGGCGGCCTCGCCGACCGGCATCGCGATGGGCTTGCCGGTGTTCTTCACCGACAGGCCGCGCAGGAGGCCGTCCGTCGAGTCCATCGCGATGGTGCGGACCGTGTTGTCGCCGAGGTGCATCGCGACCTCGAGCGTCAGGTTGTCCTGGCGGTCGTCGATCCCCTTGTTCGTCACGGTGAGGGCCGTGAGGATGTTCGGGAGCGAGCCCGCCGGGAACTCGACGTCGACGACCGGACCGATGATCTGGGTGACCTTGCCCGGGGCGACGGCGATGTCGGAAGTTGCAGCCATGGGTGTGGACTCCTGTCAGAGCGCTTCGGCGCCGCTGATGATCTCGATGAGTTCGGTGGTGATGGCGGCCTGGCGGGCCCGGTTGTACTGGAGGGTCAGCCGCTCGATGAGCTCACCCGCGTTCTTGGTCGCGGAGTCCATCGCGCTCATGCGCGCGCCCATCTCGCTCGCGACGCTCTCGAGCAGGATGCGGTAGATCTGCACCGTGAGGTGCCCGGGGATCACCGCGTCCATGATCTCGCGCCGCGACGGCTCGTAGATGTAGTCGGGGAGGTAGGCCCCCTCGTCGACCTTGGCCGGGACGATCGGCAGGAGCTGCTCGACCCGGACGGTCTGCGTGAGCGCCGACTTGAACTCGTTGTAGACGACGTAGAGCGCGTCCAGGTCGTTCTCGAGGAAGCGCGCGACCGCGTGGTCGGCGATCTCCGAGGCCGTCTCCTGGTTCACGTTCGTGAGCACGTCCTTGAACTGCTTCTGGATCGGGACGTCGCGCCGCTTGAAGTACTCGAAGCCCTTGCGCCCGATGATGTCGAGCGAGATCTGCTCGTGCCCGACGGTGTTGTCGCGCACGTAGGCTTCGGCGGTGCGGTTGATGGTCCCGTTGAAGCCGCCGCAGAGGCCGCGGTCGCTCGTGAGGATGAGGAGCTCCACCTTCTGCGGCGGGCGCTGCTCGAGGAGCGGGTGGTCGGAGAAGTCCGCGCGCGCCGCGAGCGACGCGATCATGTCGCGCGTGCGGTACGCGTAGGGGCGCAGCGCCTCGATCGAGAGCTGCGCCTTCCGCAGACGGGCCGCCGCGACCATCTTCATGGCCTTGGTGATCTGCTGCGTGTTCTTGACCGTGCCGATCCGGGTGCGGATCGCTTTCAGGTTCGCCATGGGAGGACCTCGCCGGCCTTGGCTTTGGCTTGGGCCTTGGGCTTCACTTCGCGCTCGGCTTGAAGACGCCCGCGAACTCCTTGAGGATCGCGACCATCTTCGCGCGCATGTCGTTCGTGAGGTCGGCGACCTTGCGGAGCTCCGGCAGGAAGTCCGGGTGCCGCGCGGTCACGAACTCGGTGAGCTCCTTCTCGTAGCGGCGGAGGTCGGAGACGGGGTAGTCCATGAGGAACGACTCGGGCGCCGTGCCGGCGAAGATGATGAGCGCCTGCCGCTCGAACGACTGCGGCGAGTACTGGCTCTGCTTGAGGATCTCGACGAGGCGCTCGCCCTTCGCGAGCTGCCGCTGCGTGGCGGCGTCGAGGTCCGAGGCGAACTGCGCGAACGCCGCGAGGTCGCGGTACTGCGCGAGCTCGAGCTTGAGCGAGCCGGACACCTTCTTCATCAGCTTCGTCTGCGCCGCCGAGCCCACGCGGGACACGGAGATGCCGACGTTGATGGCGGGGCGGACGCCCTGGTAGAAGAGGTCGCTCTCGAGGAAGATCTGGCCGTCCGTGATGGAGATGACGTTCGTCGGGATGTACGCCGACACGTCACCGGCCTGGGTCTCGATGATCGGGAGCGCCGTGAGGCTGCCCGAGCCGAGCTCGTCGTTCAGCTTGCAGGCGCGCTCGAGCAGGCGCGAGTGGATGTAGAACACGTCGCCCGGGTACGCCTCGCGGCCCGGCGGGCGGCGGAGGAGGAGCGACATCTGGCGGTAGGCGACGGCCTGCTTCGAGAGGTCGTCGTAGATGATGAGCGCGTGCATCCCGTTGTCGCGGAAGTACTCGCCCATCGTGCAGCCCGTGTAGGGCGCGAGGAACTGGAGCGGCGCGAGCTCGCTCGCGGTCGCGGCGACGACGGTCGTGTACTCCATCGCGCCGTGCTGCTCGAGCTTCGCCACGACCTGCGCGATCGTCGACTGCTTCTGCCCGATGGCGACGTAGATGCAGTGCACGTCCGTCGACTTCTGGTTCAGGATCGTGTCGACGGCGACGGCGGTCTTGCCCGTCTGGCGGTCGCCGATGATGAGCTCGCGCTGCCCGCGGCCGATCGGCACCATCGAGTCGATGGCCTTGAGCCCCGTCATGAGCGGCTCGTGCACCGACTTCCGGGTCACGATGCCGGGCGCCTTGAGCTCGACGCGGCGGCTGTGCTCCGAGCTGATCGGGCCCTTGCCGTCGATGGGCTCGCCGAGCGCGTTCACGACGCGGCCGAGGAGGGCCTTGCCGACCGGCACCTCGACGATGCGGCCCGTGCGGCGCGCGACGTCGCCGTCGCGGATGAGCTCGGCCTTGCCGAGGAGGGCGACGCCGACGTTGTCCTCCTCGAGGTTCAGCACCATGCCCTTGACGCCGTGCGGGAACTCGAGGAGCTCGCCGGCCATCGCGTTCTCGAGCCCGTGCAGTCGCGCGATACCGTCACCGGTGGTGAGCACCGTGCCGGTCTCCTGGACCTCGACCTTCTTGTCGTAGTCCGCGATCTGCGACTTGATGATGGAACTGATCTCGGCAACGCTGATGTTCACGTGGCCTCTCCGGAGTTCTTTGAGGTCGTTTGGGTTCCGGCCATCAGGCGAGCAGGCGCTCGCTCAAGGTCTGGAGCTGGGTCTTGAGGCTGCCGTCGAGAACGACGTTGTCGATCTCGGTGACGACGCCCCCGATGAGGGACGGGTCGACCTTGGCGTCGAGCACCACGGTCTTGCCAGTGAGGCGCTGGAGCGCCGCCTGGATGCGCACGAGGTCGCTGCGCTCCATCGGCACGGCGCTGGTCACCGTGGCGCGGACGCGCATCGAGACGTTGTCCATGAGCTCGGCGAAGGCGCGCGAGATCTCGTCGACGTGGCCGATGCGGCCGGCGTCGAGCAGGACGAAGAGGAAGTTGCGGGTCGTCGGCGCGAACAGGTTCCGCGCGAAGAGCTTGTTCAGGATCTCGCGCTTGTCCTCGAGCGAGACCACGGGGCTCTTCATGACGTTCTGGAACTCGTCGCTCGAGTCCCAGGTCTCGGCGAACGACTCGAGCTGTTTGCCGATGACCGCGTGGTTCTTGGCCTCGGCGCAGAGCTCGACCAGGGCCTTCGCGTAGCGGCGGGCGATGGGGGATTCCTTCACGCGGGCACTCCGGTCCGGGGGCCGTTCGAGCGCGCTCAGGCCGCGAAGCGGCCGAGCGAGTCGAGGCTCTCGAGGTCCTTGATGTAGCTGTTGAAGAGCTGGCGCTGGGCGGTGCCGCCCATCTGCGCCTTGACCTGCGCCTCCGTGGCCTCGAGCACGGCCTTGACGACCTCGTGCTCGAGCTCCTCGCGGAGCTTCGCGGTCTCCTGCTGGAGCTGCTTCTCGGCGGTCACCCGCAGGCGCTCGGCCTGGGCCTTCGCGTCGGCGAGGATCCGCTCGCGCTCGCGCTCGCCGTCGACCCGGAACTGCTCGCGGATGGCCGCGATCTCCGCGTCGAGGCCGGCGCGGAGGCGCGCGTACTCGGCGAGCTTCGCCTCGGCCTCGGCCTTGAGGCGCGTCGCCTCCTCCATCTCCGCCTTCGCCGCGTTGTGACGGGCTAGGAGGAAGCGCTGGACCGTGCCCTTCTTGAAGAGGACGTACCAGAGCACGAACGCGAAGATGAGGAAGTCGACCACGTACCAGAGCTCGATCATGCCGAACCCTGCCTCGTGGTGCCCACCCTCGGCGGCCAGCGCCACGGCCGGCGCGAGCGCACCGAGAGCGACGGTGGCGATCTGGAGGAGCCGCTTCATCCCTTGCCTCCGGCGATGAGCTTCTGCGCGAGCTGGGTCGCGAGCGCGTCGGTCTGGGCCTTGAGCTCGAGCCGGGCGCGCGCGGCGGCGGCGCTGAGCTCGGTCGCGCCGGACTGCGTCCGGGCCTCGGTCTCGCTCCGGACCTGATCGAGCATCTCGCGGGCCGACGAGGCGGCCGCGTCGCGGAGCTGGTCGCGCACCTCGACGGCCGTCTGCCGGGCGTCCGTGATCTTCGCCTCGTACTCGAGCCGGGTCTCCGCGGCGGAGAGGTCGGCCGCGGCGGCGTCGGCGCGCGCGCCGTCCATCTGGCGGTAGCGGGCGCTCTGGTTCGCGACGAGGGGGCGGGTGATGATACGCGTCAGGAGCAGCGCGAACACCAGGAAGAGCCCGAGCATGAACACGAAGCTCCAATCGATGTCGATGAGCCCCGCGCGGACGATGGCTTCGTCTGTCAGCACGGCGAGGTGGTCGGTCATGTCGATCAGGCTCCAACGTGAGCGCGCGGGCCTCGTAGGCCCCCGTCAAGGCCGCGCTCACCTAGCATGCGTGCCCGGGAGCGTCAAGACCTCGCTGACGCCCTCGGACACGCATCGCGGGCCGCCCTGATTCATGACGCTCCGCGTCACCGCGGGCGATTTTGACGCGCCGTGTCATGACACCGGACGCCGCCGCCGGTTACGGGATCACGGGGCCCGTCTCCGGGTCGCCGCCGCCCTCCGCGCACCCGGCGGCGAGGCTCACGTCGTCGACGTAGACCCCCTCGCCCTCATTCCGCTGCGCGTCGCCGGTCGAGAAGCGCCACGTGACCCGCACGTCGTCGCCCGCGTAGCCCGGGAGCGGGATCGCGACCCGCGCCCACGCGCCGTCGGTCGTCCCGCCGACCTGCCGCGAATCCCAGACGACCACGCTCGGGAGGGTGACGCCCGGCGGCGCCTCGACGCCGATCACGACCTCGAGGAGGTCGACGCCCGCAGGGTTGTCGGGGTCCGGATCGCCGTCGAACTCGGTCGACAGCCAGAGCGAGAACGCGAGCGTCGGCGCGTCCGCGGGGACGCGCAGGATCGGTGTGGTGACCTCGCCCGCCGCCGCCTCCCCGGGAGGTGCCAGGCGCGCGACGAGCGGGTCGCCGAAGCGGAGCGACGCGAGGCCGCTCGCGGCGCGCCACGGGCTCACGTGCCAGCCGGGCGCGTCCGGGGGCGACGCCTCGGTCGCGCTCCAGCCCGCCGGGAGCGCCCCGGTCTCGAAGGAGGGGTCGTCGACGAGCGCCTCGGCCGGGTCACAGCACGACGGATCGAGCGCGCAGACGCCGCCAGCGCCGCAGTGGCCGCAGGGGCCGAGCGCGTCGCACGCGCCGTCGCCGCTGCAGGTGACGCAGGGCTCGGTGACGTCCGGTGGCGCGACGACGCAGAGGGCGTCCGCCGTACCCGCGACCGGGGTCTCGCGCCCGACGGCGCAAGGCCCATCCGCCGGGCACTCGCGCGCGCCGGCGCACGGGGTCTCGATCTCGATGGCGCCGACGTAGACGCCCTCGTGGTCGTTGTCGTTCCCGTCGTAGGTGTCGAACGTGAGCCGGAGCCGAGCCTCGTCGGCGGCGAACGCGGAGAGATCGAGCAGCACGGGGAACCAGGCCCGTCGCGGCGGGGGCTCGCCGTTCCGCGAGCTCCACGCGGTCACGAGGCGGCCGTTGCCGCCGATGAGGGCG
The DNA here is from genome assembly GCA_020632715.1 of Deltaproteobacteria bacterium. Lineage (GTDB taxonomy): Bacteria > Myxococcota_A > UBA9042 > PHBI01 > PHBI01 > JACKFA01. The sequence continues at coordinate 463,271 of JACKFA010000001.1, read as the reverse complement.
ATCTCGAGGCCATCGAAGGCGCCGGCGCGGGCGCTGGGCTCCTCGAGGTCCATCCAGAGCCACACCCGCGCGACGCTCGGCGCCTCGCCGGGGAGCGCGACGGGCGGCGTCGTGAGGGTGAGCTTGACGGGGTTCGCGGGTAGCTCCGGCGTGCGGGGCGCGCAGTCCGGGCCGAGCGGCCCCGTGTGGTAGGTGGGGCACAGCACGTCGCCCGCGTGGAGCGAGGCGTGACCGTCGAAGGGGCGGCGGCTGCTCGCGTGCCAGGTCACGCGGTCCTCCGCGGCGTCGGTGATCGCGAGCGAGGCGAGGACGTCGGGCGCCGCGACGGCGAGGCGCCAGACCTCGCCGCAGGCCCCGTCGCTCAGGGCGAGCCGCTGCTCGCAGCCGCCGGCGACACAGGTCTCGACGCACTCGGCGGTGTGGAGGAGGGTCGTGACGGCGCAGGGACCGAGCACCGCGCAGCAGTCGTTCGTGGCGCGCGCGACGCAGGTGCCCGCGGAGCAGGCCCCGTAGATGCAGCACCCGGCGACGAAGGCGCAGTCGCTGTCGCGGACGCAGGCCGTGGGCTCGCCGATGTCGACGTCGGCGGCGGGGGCGACGTCGTCGGGGCCGGTGAGCGCGTCCGCGGCGTCGTCCTCGGGGGGCTCGAGCGTGTCGGGCGCCACGTCGCCGGCGTCGCGCGGCACGTCGGGCACACACGCGGGCCCCGTCATGAGCAGCGCGAGGAGCGCCCCCAACGCGAGGGAGCGGGTGCGTGGCCTCCCGGCCGGGGTCTCGGCGTCGCGACGAATCACGGCGGAACGGTAGCAACCGCGCGGCCGCGAAGCGAGCCTCGAGCGCCGACCACGAGCTCGGACCGAGCACGGGCGGTCGGTCGACGGGAGGACTCGGGGTCGGCGCTCTGGCGCCGGGAGGCCGAAAAGCGAAAGGGCGCCCCCTCGCGGGAGCGCCCTCTCATCCGGTCACGAGGACCGGCGTCTCGGCGAGACTACTGGTTGCAGGCCGCGGCCGTGCTGCCCGAGTCGACGCAGACGAAGCGCGGGCTCGCCGTGGTGCCGGCGTTCAGGCAGCTCGCGCCGTCGTCGCAGTTCCAGTCCCCCGCGCACGGCGAGCAGGACTTGTCCTTCTGCCAGAAATAGAAGACCGGCGCGTTCTCGGCGTAGGCGCCGACGCGGGGCAGGTTGATGAACGACTGGCAGGTCGTGCCGTTGTTCGTCGTCGTGTCGCTCGGGTCGCAGGGGCCCGAGCAGTAGCCGTTGCCGTCGGCACCCTCGAGGCAGTAGAGCGTCTTGCACTCCGGATCCTCGGCGTCGAGGTTGCAGGCGTCGCCGACGTTCAGCGCCGGGAGCGTCGCCGGCGGATCCGCCGGGTCGTAGATGGCCTCGCAGAGGTACTCGACCGTGCCGGCCTTGTCGGGCGACGAGGCGATCGGGTTCACGAGGCAGGCCTCCTCGGTGGCCGTGCAGGAGAAGCCCGTCGAGCAGTCCGTCAGCGACGACGTGTCCGGCACGCAGGCCGCGAGGTAGAGGTTCGGCGGGTCGTAGGTGAGGCTGCCGCCGTACCCGTAGAGGAGCGGCGTGCAGATGCCCTTGACCTGCTCACCCCCGAGGTTGACCTGCTCGCACTCGCTCGACGCGGCGCACGGCTTCGTGCAGAAGCCCTGGGTCGTCGTCGTGGCGCCGAGGCAGAAGCCGGACTTGCAGGCGCTGCCGCTCGAGCAGAGCGTGCCCCAGTCGCCCGTCTGGGCCGGCGCCGTCGTGCAGGCGCCCGTGAGGAGGTACGGCGCGTCGGCCGCGTTGGCGGTGTCGGGGTTCTCGATCTCGTAGATGTCGCAGTACTCGCCGGTCGCGCACTCGGCCTGCGAGAGGCACTCGCTCGCGCCGCGGGCGTGCACCTCGCACCACTTCACCGGGAGGAGGAAGTCGTCCTCGCCGTCCTCGTTCTCGTCGCCCGGGAGCTCGGCGACCGCGCAGACCTGGCTCGCGGCGCAGTCGTCGTCGCCCGTGCAGAGCGCCGAGCAGAAGCCGCCGAGGCAGAGGTCCTCGTTCTTGCAGGTGTCGCCGGGGATGAGGTCGTCCGGGTTCGCGTCGCAGGCCTCGCCGAGGTCGGCGCCGTCCTCGACCTGCTTCAGGCAGAGGTTGTCGAGCGCCGCGGCGTCGCCGCCCTCACCGTTCCAGAAGAAGCGGCAGTAGAAGCCGCCACCGCAGTCGGAGTCCACGTCGCAGCCCGTCGGCCAGCAGAAGCGCCACTGGGTCGGGACGTTGGAGAAGATCGCGCGGGAGTCGCCGCAGGTCCAGGCGCTGCAGTCGAGGTCCGTCGTGCAGGACTTCGAGGGCTTGCCCATGCAGGTGTTGGTCGTCGTGTCGCAGCCCGTGCCCTCGTACACCTTGGTGGTGTCGCAGGCCGAGTCCTGGCCGTCCTCGCAGACGGTCACGCAGCCGAGGCCGAAGCAGAGGCCGCTCTCGCAGAAGGTGACCGGGCCGGCCGCCGGGTCGTCGTTGCAGGTCTCGCTGAGGCCGACGGCCTCGCCCCACGTGCCGCTCTTCACCTTCGCCACGCAGCGGAAGGTGAGGTCGCCGCCGATCGTCGTGAGCTCGCAGCCCTCGCCGGTCGGGCACTGCAGGTCGCTCTGGCAGTCCTTGAAGGCCGTGTCGGAGTCGACCGAGGCCGACGTCGTCGGGGCGCAGATGCCGACGGGCGTCTGGCCCGGGCCCGCGAAGTTGACGCAGCGGAAGACGTTGCCCGCCGGGCCGTCGACGATGTCGTCCGGGTTGCAGTCGGAGAGCGGCGCGGTCGAGTCGTTCACGCCGTCGCCGTTGGTGTCCTGGTAGATCTGGCAGCCCGAGGTGCAGACGTCGCGGAGCATGAACGCCACGGCGCTGTTCGAGAGGCACTGCTTCGACTCGCACTCGTCGTCGAGGCAGTCCGGCCAGGTGAGGCTGTTCGCGTTGCACGTCGCGTTGGCGCCACAGAACGAGCCCACGGGAGCGCCCGGGACCACGCAGCGCCCAGCGGCGTTGCAGGTCGCCGGGGAGGTACAGGTGCCGCAGTTCACGCCGGCGAAGGTGCCGCACTCGCGCGTGCCGCAGCTCGTCGCGTCCGTGTCGCCCGTCGTGTCGGTGTCGCCTGTCGTCGTCGACGTGTCGCCGGTGTCGGTCGAGACCGTGTCGGTGTCGCCCGTCGTGGTCGACGTGTCGCCCGCGGTGTCGCCGCCGGTCGCGTCGTTGTTGGGGTTGCTACCGCCATCGTCGCCACAGGCCGCCACGGCGAGGAGGCCCGCCGCAAGGACGGCGTTGAGCGTCCATCGAGCAATGCGCATTGCTATCTCCGTCAGCCAGACCTGCCGTGACCGTTTCGGATGCGTCTCAGCGCGGGGCGCCGCGGCGGTTCAGGCGAGAAAAATCAAAGGTTTTCGAGAACATACGGGTTCTGTCCGAAACGGCTGCGAACGATAGTGGCAGCGCCGCACAGGTGTCAAGGCCGTTCGTGCTGCCGAACCGCGCGCGAGGCGGGGCGTCGGGCTGTGGGGCAGGGCAGGGCGCGGGGTGCGCCGAGTTTTTTGCTTGCCTTCGCGCTTAATTGATCGCCCGCGCCGTCCCGTTGCACCGAACGGTGCGACGAGCACCCCTCGACCCAGGTCACGAGGCGCCGGCGGCGCCCGGAGGCGCGATGCAGGAACGACGACCCGACCGCGAGCCCCACGACGGCCGCGCCGAGCCCGCGGAGGCGCCGCGACCGCGGCCGCGAGGGCACCGCGCCGCGATGTCCAGCCGGCGCCCCTACGGTGGGCGCTGCGCGAGCGCGGCACCCGGTTGGCCGTCCTGCCGGCGAGCCGTGTAAGGTTTCGACCGGGCGACACGTCGTTGGACCGGTGGCGCGAAAGTGCTACAGTGCCTCGTCGTCGCGCCCGATAACTCCCCTCCCGACACGAAGACCCCTCGACGTCGACGCGCGAGCCAGGCTGGAAGCCCCACCGATGCTCTTCTCCTGTTCGAAATGCGGCACGCGGTACCAGCTCCCTGACGACCAGGTCGCGAACCGGGTCTTGAAGGTGCGCTGCACGAGCTGCCAGGCGATCGTGATCGTGCGCGACCCCTCGCTCCGGCACGCGTCGGAGCAGCGGTGGTTCGTCGCGGTGGCCGGTCAGCAGCGCGGCCCGATGGGGCTCGACGACCTCGGGCGCCTCGTGCGCGAGAAGGCGATGGACGAGAAGAGCTTCGTCTGGTGCGCCGGGATGGCGGCCTGGTCGAAGGCGGCGGACGTGCCGGAGCTCGCCGGGCTCTTCGCGCGGACGGTGCCGCCGCCCCTGCCGCCACCGGGGCCGAAGACGGATCTCCACGCCGAGGCGCTCAAGCGCGCGGAGGCGCGGCGGAAGGCCGAGGAGGCTGCCTCCGCCGACGCCCGTCGGGTCGCCGAGGAGGCGGCCCGGGCGGACGCCGAGAAGAAGGCCGAAGAGGCCGCCGCGAAGGCGCGTGAGGCCGAGCAGCGCGCCGCGGAGGCGGAGGCCGCGCGACGCGCAGAGGAAGCGGCGCGGCTCGCGGCGGAGGCGGAGGCCGCGAGGAAGCTCGAGGAGGCGCGTCAGGCCGAGGCGGCGCGCGTCGCTGCCGAGGCGGAGGCCGCGCGTCAGGCCGAGGAGGCCCAGAGGGCCGAGGAGGCGCGCGTCGCCGCCGAGGCCGAGGCCGCGCGTCAGGCGGAGGAGGCCCGCGTCGCCGCCGAGGCGCAGGCCGAGGCCGCGCGCCAGGCCGAGGAGGCCGAGGCCGCGCGCCAGGCCGCGGAGGCGGAGGCCGCACGCCAGGCCGAGGAGCTCGAGGGCGGCGCGCCAGGCCGCGGAGGCGGAGGCCGCGCGCCAGGCCCGCGGGCGGGCGGAGGAGGAGGCGGAGGCCGCGCCAGGCCGAGGCCGAGGCCGCGCGCCAGGCTGCGAGGCCGAGGAGGCGCGAGGCGAGGCCGCGCGCCAGGCCGCGGAGGCGGAGGCGCGCGCCAGGCCGCCGAGGCCGGAGGCCGCGCGCCAGGCCGCCGAGGCCGAGGCGGCGCGCCAGGCCGCGGAGGCGAGGCGGCGCGCCAGGCCGCGGAGGCCGAGGCCGCGCGCCAGGCCGCGGAGGCGGAGGCCGCGCGCCAGGCCGAGGAGCTCGAGGCCGCCCGCTTGGCCGCGGAGGCGGAGGCCGCGCGCCAGGCCGCGGAGGCCGAGGCCGCGCGCCAGGCCGAAGAAGCCGCTCGACTGGAGGCCGAGATCGAGGCAGCCCGTCGCGCCGAGGAGGCCCGCGCTGCCGAGGCCGAGCGCCTCGCCGCCGCCGCCCGCGAGGCCGAGGAGGCCGCGCTCGCCGAGGTCGCGAAGGCCGAGGAGGCCGCGGCCGCCGCGCGGAAGGCCCTCGAGGAGGCGAAGAAGGGCGCGCCGCCGCCGATCCCGGAGCTCCCGGGCGACGCCGCCGAGACGCCCGCCATCCCGCCGATCCCGCCCCTGCCGTCGTTCTCGCTCGCCGAGACGCAGATCTCGAGCGCGGACGACGTCGAGGCCGCCATCAACATGCCGATCGAGCAGGCGAAGAGCCTGCTCGCGGCCGAGACTCCCCCCATCGCGCCCGTCTCGCTCGAGCAGCCGGCCGCCGAGCCGCTCGAGGACGTCATCGCGAGCCTCGGGGAGTCCCCGGAGACCGGCGCGCCGAGCTCCGATCTCTTCGCGGCGCCCGTGGCGTCCGACGCGACGGGGCCGTCGTTCAGCGGCGCCGAGCTCGACTTCTTCTCGCGGCCGGTGGCCCCCCCGGTCTCGCTCACCATCCCCCACGAGGACGTCTTCGCCGCCTTCGACGCGCCGTCGAAGGAGGACAAGGACTTCTTCAAGGAGCAGATGAAGGCGGCGCCACAGACGCCCCATCGGGAGCGGAAGCCGACGCGCGCCGAGATGAAGGCCTACAAGCAGGAGTTCTCGGTCGTCGCGACGCTCGAGAGCCACAAGCGCCGCTCGTGGCTGATCGGCGCCATCGGCGCGGGCCTCATCGCGGCGCTCGCCACCGGCATCATCATCTACAAGATGGACACGAACGACATGCCGACGGCGGGCGAGGACGGCGACGTGGTCGCCGTGCGCAACATGTACGCCGTCCCGGTCGAGGAGACCCCCGAGGAGGCGCCTGGGGCCGAGGTCACGGAGGCCGGGACGCCCGTGGACCCTGGGGCGACGAAGCGCCCGAAGCACCATGGCAACGGAGCGAAGCACGCGACCGGGGCGACCGTGAAGGTCGACGACGGCGACGGCGCCACGCGCAAGACCTCCCTGCTCTCCGAGAAGGAGAAGGCCGAGGCCGACCGGAAGGAGACGTTCCGCACGATGAGCGCGAAGGACTACCGCGCGCTCACGACCGACGACCTCGGCAAGGGTGAGACCAAGGTCGACTTCGACCCGTTCGCGGCCGCCAAGAAGGCCGAGGCGGAGGCCGAGGAGAAGAAGGCGGCCATGGCCGACGACCGCAACGTCGAGGTCGCGAAGGCGTTCGGCAAGAAGAAGACGCAGCTCGCGCGCTGCACCGACAACACGCAGGAGCGCGTGAAGCTCGTGTTCACGCTGCTCCCGAACGGGCGCGTCTCCGAGGTCGAGATCCAGAACACCAAGAGCGACGCGAAGGCGGCCTGCCTCGAGAAGATCCTGAAGCAGGCGGTGTTCCCGGCGGGTCCCGACACGGCGACCTACAGCCAGACGCTCATCCTCTGAGGACGCGGCCCGGGGGGCAGCGGGCGACGGAATGCGCGACCCCGTGGAGGGCTTTGAATAGCCGCTCCCGACGTGGTATCGAAGCCGCACCCGTTCACCTCAGCCCCCGGAGACCACGATGCATCGTCCCGCGGTACTGGCCCTCGCCGTCCTCTTCTCGGTCACCGCCCTCGGTCACGCCTTCGCGGCCGGGCCACCGCTCGACCACCAGGCCAAGATCACCTACGAGTTCATCGGCTTCCTGAAGGACGGCGACAACTTCCTCGTCCGCGGCGTCGACTCCAACATGGGCCCCCGCTACGAGGTCTGGGACACGAAGGAGAGCGAGTTCGTCAAGGTGTTCCCCTACACCGGCGACGACGAGAAGAAGGCGCTCTACAAGATCAAGCGCGAGTTCGGGGAGACGCAGGCGCCGTCCGAGGACGCCACGAACCCGAAGAAGAAGGACATCATGATGCTGGTCGGCCAGAAGGGCGACAAGCTCGACATCTACATGATGAAGGGCGACAAGGTCACCAAGTACGACGACATCAAGGTCTACAAGGACGAGAAGACCGGCAACATGGCGAAAGCCAATCAGAAGGTCGCGACGTGGGACGCCGATGGGAAGTTCGCCGTCATCATCTACAGCCAGAAGCTCGACGAGAAGTTCAAGAGCGTCGACCGCGACTACATCTACTCGTTCAAGTTCAAGGCGTACAAGGTCGACTGACCCCGCGCTCGAGCCCAGCTCGAGGGCCGTCATGAGCACACCGCGCCCGCACACCGTTCGCCGCGAGCAGCCGGCCGACGGGGTCGCGGGCGCGCGCACGTCCGGCGCGCGACCACGCGCCGCGGTCGCACCCGTGGACGCCGCATCAGGAGCCGCCCCGTGAGCCGCTATGACCGCATGCGCCGCTCGGCGCGCGTCCCGTCGCGCCGGCGGATGAACCCGTGGGTACACCTCGCGATGCTCGTCGTCGCGTTGGTCCTCCTCCTCTCCTTCCGCGAGCGCATCGCCGCCGGGGCGGCCGGGTGCTTCGGGCACATGGCGGCCGAGAGCGGCGTCGACCCGAGCGGCGGCGGAGACGCCAGCGGCTCGTCGCCCGCGGCCGAGGCGCCCGAGGAGCGCGTCGCGCCGGGCGCTTCCGGGGTCGAGGTGCGCTTCCTGCCGAAGCCGAAGGCGGAGGTGGAGGTGGAGCCGAAGGCGGACGCCGCGACTCCCGCGTCGCCGGACGCTGCCGCGCCGGCTGCCGAGGGCGCTGCACCGTCGGACGCCGCGCCCCTCCCGTAGCGACGGCCCGTACGACGCGGCGCGTCACGAGCGCGACGCGCCGCGTCATCGGCTCGGACGGTGGCTGCGTCATCGGTTTTGGCATTTGATCTCATGGTCTTGTGAGATTTATGACGCGCCGTGTCATGACGCCCCTTGAACGCCATGACGCGGTGCGTTATTTTCGCCGCGTCAACCACGACGCACCGACGAGGCGACATCATGGCAGCGAACACCGAGACCGAGACCCAGACCCAGCAGCACGACGCCGACAAGAACGGCAACGCCATCAAGCGGATGTTCAGCGAGGCCGTGGAGCAGGTCCAGAGCCGCGTGAAGCAGCTCGAGGCCGCCTTCAAGTCGAGCGTGGACGACCTCCAGGGCAAGCTGAAGGACGCCGGCGAGGACAGCAAGAAGCGCCTCGAGACGCTCCGCGGGCAGCTCAAGCTCGACAAGATCGACGAGCTCCTCGCGCGCTTCGGGGTCAAGGAGCGCGCCCACGAGCTCGTGGAGGAGGGCGTGAAGCTCGGTGAGGAGGCCGCGGAGAAGCTCGGTCTCGCCAAGCTCGCCGACGTCGACGCGGTGAAGGAGCTCGTCGACGGTTTCACGAAGACGCTCGACTCCCTCAAGAAGACGGTCGCCACGGCCGTCTCGAAGAAGGACTTCGACGCGCTCGTGAAGCGCGTGACGGCGCTCGAGAAGGCCGACAAGGCGGCCTCCGCGAAGTGAGGCCCGACGTCGGGCTCACGCCCGACGCGGCCACGCTCCCCGAGCCGGACGGCGCCGAGCGGCGCCGCGCGCGGAGCGGGTGAGCGCGAGATGACACACCGGGATACGTCCCGGAAACACGACCGAGCAAGAATGTCTGCGCTCGGCCCCTGACGGGAGCCCAGGGCAGAGGATCCGACGGTTTCGACAGAGGAACCCGGGTTCGAAGGGAATGTGGAGTGACGGCCACATTCCCTTCCCTTTTTTTGGGCCTCGCGCCGTCCGGGACCGATCGCTATAGTGCGCCGGCCATGACGACCGCCCGCGCCTCGACGCGCCCCCACCCGCGGCCGGCGCTCGTGCTCGCGCGCGGCGCGGCTCTCCTCCTCGCCGCCACGTCGCTCGCCGCCGCCACGGGGCTCCCCGCCTCGGCCGCGCCGCCCGACCGGCCGCTCTTCGATCCGACGCGCCTCCACACGCCGCTCGGCTCGACGCTCCTGCTCGCCGTCCCCGGCGAGGCGTGGCTCGACATCGGCCACGTCTCCGAGATCCCGGTGGCCGTCGTCGATCCGGCGGGGCCGACCCGGATCCCCGCCGAGACCGCGGTGTACGCCAGGCTCCGCGTCGAGCCGGCGCTCATCCTGACGGCGGCGAGCTGGGACCTCATCTCCTTCTACCGCCTGCACGCCGACCTCGAGCTCGTGCGCCACGATCTCGCCGTCGGCGACGGGCGCGCCATCCTCGCGGCCGACGACGACGCCCGCCGCGACACCGGCCGCGTCGGCGCGGTCCTCGACGCGCTCGACTTCACGGCCGCCGGCGACCACGTCGCCCTCCAGCTCGGGCTCATGCGCTCGGGCTGGGGGCTCGGCCTCCTCGCCAACCCGGGCGAGCTCGTCGCCTTCGACGACGACGAGTCGAGCCCCTTCGGCTACCCGCGCCAGGCCGACCGCAACCTCCGCGCCCAGCTCGCCGTGTTCCCGCTCGCCCGCGCCCGCGCTGACGCGCCGCCCCCGCTCACGGTCGCCCTCGCGTTCGACGCCGTCATCGACGACGACACCGCCCACTGGGCCGACGGCGACCGCGCCTACCAGGGGATCGCCGCGGTCCGCGGGCACGCGGGCCCCGTCGCCGCCGGCTTCTACGCCGTGCACCGCCGCCAGACCCACCACGAGGGCGGCGAGACGGTCGTGACCGTGCTCGACGTCACCGCGCGCGCCTCGCTCATCAAGCGCCCGGGGCTCGAGGCGTGGCTCGAGGGGGAGGGCGCCCTCATCCTCGGGAGCTCGAGCCTCGCGCAGTCGCCGACCGATCCAGGCGCCTACGACGTCGGCGCCGCCGGCGGGATCCTGCGCTTCGGCGTCCGCGCGGGCGTGTTCACCGGCGTCATCGAGGCCGGCACCGCCTCGGGCGACGACAACCCCTTCGACGACGAGGTCCACGGCTTCTCCTTCGACCGCGAGTACCGCGTCGGGCTCCTGCTCTTCCGCGAGCTCCTCCGCGACGAGACGGCCGTCACCGCCGCCAACATCGAGGACCCGACCTACCGGGGCTCGCCGCCGCGCGGCTACGAGACCCTCGCCACCGAGGGGGCCGTCCGCGGCGCGAGCTACGTGAACCCGCGCGCGACCTTCCACATCACCGACGACCTGCGCCTCGACCTCGGCTTCCTCTGGGCCGCGAGCGACGGCGACTACGTCGACGCGTTCCAGTCGGGCCTCATCGGGGGCGCCGCCGTCGGGCCGCGCGGCGCGCGCGCCGCCGACAGCCTCGGCTACGAGGTCGACGCCGGCCTCCGCTACCGCCTGCGCGTGGGCTCCGTGCTCGTCCTCGAGGCGCGCCTCCAGGGCGCCTGGTGCCGGCCGGGCGCGGTCTTCGACACGGCCGACGGCGAGGCGGCCGACGACCTCTACGGTCTCCTCGCCGAGCTCGGAGGGCGCTTCTGATGCGCGTCACACGCTCCGCTCCCGCGGCGCTCCTCGCCGCCCTTCTCCTCGCGCTCGGCGCCCCCGCCTGCTTCGACGGCGGCGCCTCGAAGAACGCCGCGGGCGTCGTCACCGAGGAAGACGGCCCCTACGGGCCGACGGTGGTCTTCGACCCGCTCGCGCTCCCGGTGCCCGAGATCCCGTTCCCGAACGACCTCGTCCTCGTCGCCCGCGACGACAACGCCGCCGGCTTCGCGTGGAACATCTCGACCGAGGCGTCGACCGCGCACGAGCGCGAGCTGCGCGGGCGCCTCGACACGCTCGACGGCTTCGGCACGTTCGCGCCCATCACGGTCGCCTTCACGGGCCCCATCGCGCTCGACACCGTGACGCCCGAGAGCGTCGTGCTCATCGACATCTCCGACGACGAGCACGAAGGCGAGCGCGCCGACATCGACCTCGACGACGGCTTCTACCCCCTCGACGCCGTCGGGAGCTTCTGGCCGTTCGACGAGGCGGCCGACCTCCCGGACTTCCTCCTCCCGGCCGACAACGACGCCTTCTACCGCGGCTCCGACCACCGCGTGACCTTCTACGAGGTCGAGACGAACACGCTCATCCTGCGGCCGCTCGTGCCGCTGCGCGAGGGCGCGCGCTACGCCGTCCTCGTCACGCGCGGGGTGAAGGGGCGCGGGGCCGACGGCGAGCTCTACCCCGTGCGCTCGCCGTTCCTCTACAAGGCGCACGCGGCCGAGGTCGACGACGTCGCGCGCGGCGTCGAGCTCGCGGGGCTCGACACCGCGGACCTCGCGTTCGGCTGGACCTTCACGACCGCCGACCAGACGCGCGCCCTCCGCGAGCTCCGCGCCGGGCTCTACGGCGAGGGGCCGCTCCGCCGGCTCGCGAGCGAGTTCCCGCCGACCCTCGGCATGCCGCGGGACACGGGCATCGCGCACGACGCGAACGGCGTCGACTACCCGGCCGACCCGAAGGACAACCGCTTCATCCTCCAGGGCGAGTACCTCGCGTCCGTGCTCGGCGTCGTGCTCGACCTCGCGGGCGGCGTGAAGGCGAGCTTCCAGTACGTCGACTACGTCGTCTTCGGGAGCTTCCCCTCCGTCGACATCCGCACGGGCCCGGGGCGCACGGTCGGGATCAACGCGGACACCGGCGAGGGCGAGGTCGGCGAGGGCGAGGTCCCCTACCTCATCGCCATCCCGCGCGAGACGGAGCGCTACAAGCCGCCGTTCCCGGTGGTCGTCTACTTCCACGGCACGTCGTCGAGCCGCTTCGAGTTCCTGGCACTCGCCGACAACCTCGCGCGGCAGGGGATCGCGACCGTCGCCTTCGACCAGGTCGGGCACGGCCCCATCATCCCGGACATCCGCCTCCTGCTCGCGCGGAACGACCTCGACCCGAGCCTCGCGCAGGTGCTCCTGCCGCTCCTCGCGAGCTACCTCGCGCCCGACCGCACGGACGAGTTCGAGGGCCTCACCATCGAGGAGGGCCTCGACAAGCTCTCGGACATCGGCTTCTTCGCGGAGCTCGCGCTCATCGGCCGGACCGAGGACGCGAACGGCGACGGCGCGCTCGAGTCCGCGGAGAGCTTCTTCTTCGCCGACCCCTTCAAGCAGTGCGCCGCGTTCCAGCAGGACCTCGTCGACTTCATGCAGCTCGTCAGGACGCTCTCGGGGTATCGGCAGGCCGACGTGCCGCCGGCGGTCGCCGACCCGGCGCACGCGACGCCCGAGCAGCTGCGCCCGAACCTGCTCGCGGGCGACTTCAACGCGGACGGCGTGCTCGACATCGGCGGCCCCGACGCGACGTTCGGCGTGGCGGGGACGTCGCTCGGCGGGATCCACTCGGTGATGGCGGGCGCCATCGAGCCGAAGGTGAGCACCATCACGCCCATCGTCGCGGGCGGCGGGCTCTCGGACATCCTGCTGCGCTCGGGGCTCCGGCAGATAACGCGGGTCATCTTCCTCGAGGTGTTCGGGCCGCTCGTGGTGGGCTGCCCCGACGGCGCGGGCGGGCTCGTGCTGAGCTTGAACGACGACTCGAACAAGTGCCGGGACGTCGGGCCGCTCGACGGGCTCGCGCACCTCGACGGCGTCGGCGCGGGCGCGCGGGTGCGCGTCGAGAACAAGGACAACGGCGAGGTCTCCGAGAAGGTCATCGCCGAGGACGGCGACGGCGTCTCGCTCCCCGTGGCGGCGGACCGCTGGGACGAGCTCGAGGTCACGGTGACGACGCCCGACGGCCGCGAGCGGGTGGTGCTCATCACGTCGCCGTACAAGGGACTCGGGCTCGAGCGGAACACGCCGCGGCTGCGTCGGCTCCTCGGCATCAACCAGCACGTGCTCGACCGGTGCGACCCGGTGAACTTCGCGCGCCACCTCTTCATCGACCCGCTGCCGGGGAACGGGCCGAAGAGCGTGCTCTTCGCGAACGCGCTCCAGGATCGGACGGTGCCCGTGTCGACGGGCGTCACGCTCGTGCGGGCGGCGGGCGTCCTCGGGGTCGACCGCGCGACGTGGCAGCCCGTGATGGACACGCTCATCGCGAGCGGGATGATGGTCGGGAGCGACTACGACGTGGACGACCTCCTGCGCGACAACCCGCCGGAGGCGGCGGGGATAGGCCCGCTCCCGGTCGTGCCGAGCGGCGAGGGCGTGTCGGCCGTGCGCTTCGCGGCGGTGGGCGGGAAGCACGAGTTCATCGGCGGCGGGGGAGGGGGCATCGAGCTCGACGACCCGACGACCTACACGCGGAACCAGCTCGCGCTCTTCCACCGGACCCACGGGAAGGTCGTCGTGGACGACCTCTGCATCGAGTCGGACGAGTGCCCGCTCATCGACGACCCGGACGGGCTGATCCAGGCGCGGTAGGCCGTGGTCGAGGACGTCGGCGTCGCCCCGCGTCGCGTTCACCCCTTTGATGTCATGGTCTTGAGGGCGGACTACGGAAACGGAAAGAACGCCTCCACGACGAAGACCGGGTGCTGCGCGATCTCGTTGAACACCAGCAGCAAGAGCGCGAGCGTCGCCACGAACCCGAGCACGAAGACCGACAGGTAGTCGCGCGCGCGCCGCGACTTCACGAGGATGGCCGCCACGCCCGCGCCGATGAGCGCGGCGATGAGCACCACGAAGACGAAGAGGCGGAGGTCGACGCTCACCCAGGCGGCGTAGTGCCAGCCTGCGTCGGCCTCGGCGAGGAAGAGCCGGAGCGCGCTCATCACGGGCTCGCCTCCTCGGGCGTCGCGTCGGCCCCGAGGGCGTGGAGGTTGAAGAAGTTCACCGTCAGGTGGCACAGGATGGGCGCGAGCAGGTTCCCCGTCCAGTCGGCCAGCCACCCGAGGAGGAGCCCCGCGACGAGCGCGAAGACGGCCCACAGGTAGAGCCGCGGGCGCGTGCCGCCGTGGAGGAAGCCGAACACCACCGCCGTCACCCAGAAGCCGAGGAGCGGCTGCAGCGCGCCCCGGAAGAGGAGCTCCTCGCCGACCGCGCTCGTGACCGCGATGATCGCGATGATGCCGCTCGACGGGGTGCCGCCGAGGGCGGCGCGGAGCTCGTCCGAGAGGCGCTTGACCGGGCCGACCTTCCGGACGAGCCAGGTCAGGAGCACCACGACGAGGCCGGCGCCCGCGCCGAGCAGGGTGTCGCGGAGCACGCTCTGGCCGTCCCCGAAGACGACCGCGCCCACCGGCAGGTCCTGCGCGGCGAGCAGCCCGAGCCCCACGAGCGACATCAGGACGTAGAAGACCGCGCTCGCGACGGCGAGCCCCGGCCCCGACGGCGCCCCATGGGGGTCGTTCGGCTCGCGCTGGCCCTCTCGCTCGTCCTCCGGCACCGCTCGCCCTCGCCCTCTCATGGCGTCGTTCGTCCCGCCCCCGCGGGCCTTAGCACAGCTGCGCCGCGTTGGTCATCGTCCGGCGCGCCCGGCGAGCCGTCCGCGCTGCCCGCCGCGCCGCAGAAGGCGCCGACGACCTCGGCGCCGCCTCGCTCCTCGGCCGATGGCCCCACCGCGATGCCGCGGCGACGTCAGCGATTTTTTCGACCCCCCGGAGACTCGCGGTTAGAACCGTGAGCACCATGAGAACCAACGTACTCCTCATCGTCGTGGGTTCGCTCGCCATCGGGGCCGGCTGCAAAGGGCCCGAGTCGAGCTCTCGCCAGCTCCTGCTCGCCGTCGACAGCGACCGCCTCGCCGTCGAGATGGGCGACGGACCGCGCCGCGAAGCGGCGGAGGCCACCATGCGGAAGGAGGCCAAGCGCGTCGCGCGCTCCTTCTTCCAGGGGGACCCGATGCCCGCGGGCGCCCCGGTCGCGGAGGGCGGCACCGACGACGCGCTCGCCGCGCCGCGCCCGGAGACGCCGGAGCGCCCGTCGTGGGCGGACGGCGTGCCGAAGCCGCCGACCGACCTCGAGCACGACCTCCCGCGCGCGTTCCCCGTGGAGGTGCGCCGCGGTGAGACGCCGGCCCTCCTCGCCGGCTGGGCCGGGACCGACGCCCGGACGCTCTTGAGCGACAACGAGGAGAGCCTGAAGGGCCGGAAGTGGTTCAAGACCGGCGACCGCCTCAGCGTCACGATGAGCCAGAACCAGAAGGTCGCGTTCGACCGCGCGCGCGAGGCGTACCAGGAAGACCGGATGAGCGAGTACTTCGCGCGCCGCTACTTCGAGAAGGTCGTCGTGTACCGCGTGAAGCGCGGCGAGTACCTCTCGAAGGCCGCGAAGCGCTACGGCGACGTGCCGCTCTGGCTCCTCGAGGAGTTCAACCAGATGGACTTCCGCTCGCTGCAGCCCGGCGACGAGGTGCTCATCCCCGTCGTCGCCACGCTCGAGAGCGGGCAGAAGGCGCCGCCGCCGCTGCGCGTGGTCGACGAGGACGGCCGCCCCCTCGCCGACGAGGGCAAGCAGAAGATCGCCGAGCGGCTCCGGACGGACCTCATCGGGCGGGCGCGGATGGCGCTCGACGACTCGAACGTCTTCGAGCGCAACAACGACGCCTTCAAGGGCACGACCCGCGACGAGCTCCTCCCGGACTACCTCGAGGTGCGCACCGAGGTCACCGCGAGCGGCGACACGGGCGAGCCGGCCGCCGTCAACGGGCCCGCCGCCGTCGCGCGCGCCATCATCGTGAAGCCGGGCGAGACCCTCATGCACTACGTGAGCTGGTCGGGCGTGTCGATGGACGCCATCAAGGCCGCGAACCCGGCCCTCGATCCGAACCGGATCCTCGTCGGCGCGCGCCTCGCGCTGCCGCTCGACGACGCGCAGTACGTCGGGTTCATGAAGGCGCGTGCGGACTGGGCCGCCGCGGGCGGGGCCGCGGCCGAGAAGAAGGCGGCGGCGGCGGCCGAGGCCGCGCGGAAGCCCGTGCGCCACGTCACCGTGAAGAAGGGCGACACCGCGTCGCGCATCGCGAAGCGCCAGAAGATCGCGCTCGGCGCGCTCAGGAAGGCGAACCCCGGCGTCGACCTCGGGCGCCTGTCGATCGGTCAGGAGCTCGTGCTGCCGTAGCCGCGCCTCCGACGCGGCCGCGAGGCCCCTCACGCCGTCGCGCGCTCCGGCGCCGACGGCGTCGTCGTTGGTGCGTCCGCGCAGAGCCGCTCGGGAAGCGCTCGCGCGCCGCGTTGGGCGACCTCGCACGGTCCCCGCCGGCGGTTGCGCGATGATGGTCTAAGTTGCCGATATCGCTTGGGAATCGGTCCTTTACTCGCGTGGGTGCGCGTGGTAAGTATCCGTGCCCTCGCGGAGGGCCGCGAGACCGTCATCGGGAGCAGTCATGAGCGCCACGGGCGAGCACTACGACGAGTCCAACATCAAGGTCCTGAAGGGGCTCGAGGCGGTGCGCAAGCGCCCCGGCATGTACATCGGCGACACCGACGACGGGTCGGGCCTCCACCACCTCGTCTTCGAGGTCGTCGACAACTCGGTCGACGAGGCGCTCGCCGGCTTCTGCACGAAGGTGACGGTCACCATCCACGTGGACAACTCCGTGACCGTCGAGGACGACGGGCGCGGGATCCCGGTCGGCATGATGGAGGGCGGCCGCAGCGCGCTCGAGATCGTCATGACCGAGCTCCACGCGGGCGGCAAGTTCGACGCGAACTCGTACAAGGTGTCGGGCGGCCTCCACGGGGTCGGCGTCTCCGTCGTGAACGCGCTCTCGGAGCAGCTCGAGGTCGAGGTGAAGCGCGACGGGCGCGTCCACCGGCAGCGCTACTCGCGCGGCGTGCCGGTGAAGCCGGTCGAGGTGCTCGGCGAGACGAAGGGGCGCGGCACGAAGACGTGGTTCAAGCCGGACCGCGAGATCTTCACGCTCACCGAGTTCAGCTACGACGTGCTCGCGAGCCGCCTCCGCGAGCTCGCCTACCTGAACAGCGGCCTCACCATCCAGCTCACCGACGAGCGCTCGGACAACCGCGACCTGACGTTCTACTACGAGGGCGGCATCACCTCCTTCGTGTCGGACATCAACCGCACGAAGAGCCCGACGCACGCGAAGATCATCGAGGTGAAGGGGGAGCGGAACGGGATGGAGATCGAGGTGTCCATGCAGTGGAACACCTCGTATCAGGAGCAGATCTACTGCTTCACGAACAACATCCGGAACCGCGACGGCGGCACGCACCTGACCGGGTTCAAGGCGGCCATCACGCGCACCATCAACGCCTACGCCGAGGCGCAGGGGCACCTGAAGAAGCTGAACATGGCGCTCGCCGGCGAGGACATCCGCGAGGGGCTCGTCGCCGTCATCAGCGTCAAGGTGCAGGACCCGAAGTTCTCCTCGCAGACGAAGGAGAAGCTCGTCTCGAGCGAGGTGAAGACGGCCGTCGAGAGCCTCATCAACGAGCGCCTCGCGGAGTTCCTCGAGGAGAACCCGAACGACGCGAAGGGGATCATCGAGAAGGCGGTCGACGCGGCGCGGGCGCGCGAGGCGGCGCGGAAGGCGCGCGAGACGGTGCGCCGGAAGGGCGCGCTCGACTCGGCGTCGCTGCCCGGCAAGCTCGCCGACTGTCAGGAGCGCGACCCGGTGAAGTCCGAGATCTTCATCGTCGAGGGTGACTCCGCAGGCGGCTCGGCGAAGCAGGGGCGCGACCGCGGGACGCAGGCGGTGCTGCCGCTGCGCGGCAAGATCTTGAACGTCGAGAAGGCGCGCTTCGACAAGATGCTCACGTCGAACGAGATCGTGACGCTCATCACGGCGCTCGGGACGGGCATCGGGCCGGAGAGCTACGACGCCGAGAAGGTGCGCTACCACAAGATCATCATCATGACCGACGCCGACGTCGACGGTCAGCACATCCGGACGCTGCTGCTCACCTTCTTCTACCGGCAGATGCCCGAGCTCATCGAGCGCGGCTACCTCTACATCGCGCAGCCGCCGCTCTACAAAGTGAAGCGCGGCAAGTCGGAGCGCTACCTCACGGGGGACGCGGCGCTCACGGCGTTCCTGCTCGAGATGGGCGTGAAGGACTGGGTCGTCACGGGCGCGCAGGGGAACGAGGTCGCCGGGTCCGACCTGAAGGTGCTCGCCGAGCAGATCATCCGCGCGCAGGACCGCCTCGACGCCCTCGGGCATCGGCGCGACCGGCGCGTGCTCGAGGCCCTGTTCGAGACGGCCGCGCTCGACGTGGACGCGCTCGCCGACGAGGCGCGCGCCCGGGCCGGCATCGAGCGGATGGAGGCGTACCTGCGGCTCCACCACCCGGACATCCTGCCGCTCTCGTACGACCTCGTGTTCGACCCGGAGCGCCTCGCGCACCGCGTGAGCTTCAACACGTTCGTCAACGGCGTCGCGCGCGAGACCATCGTCGACCAGGCGTTCCTCGGGAGCGGCGAGGTGGGCGACATCTTCGCGCTGTACGACCGGATCCGGAGCGTCGTGGCCGCGCCCTTCGTGGCACGTCAGGGCGACAAGGAAGAGCGCGTGGCGCTCGCCACGTTCGCGGCGCTCCTCGATCACATCCGCGAGCAGGGCGGCAAGGGCATCGGGATCCAGCGCTACAAGGGACTCGGCGAGATGAACCCCGAGCAGCTCTGGGAGACCA
Organism: Deltaproteobacteria bacterium; assembly: GCA_020632715.1. Taxonomy (GTDB): domain Bacteria; phylum Myxococcota_A; class UBA9042; order PHBI01; family PHBI01; genus JACKFA01. The sequence continues at coordinate 444,624 of JACKFA010000001.1, read as the reverse complement.
CGCTCGACCCGAAGGTGCGCACGCTCCTGCAGGTGCGGGTGGGCGACGCGGTCGCGGCGGACGAGATGTTCAGCGTGCTCATGGGCGACGACGTCGCGCCGCGGCGCGGGTTCATCGAGTCGAACGCGCTGAACGTGCAGAACCTCGACATCTGAGACGACCGGCGCGGCGCCGCGCCGGGGGGAGCGAGGGGTGGACGCCGCGGAGGAGTCAGGCTACGTCGGCGCGATCGAGCAGGCGTACGTCGAGCTCCGCGGGCAGGGCTACATGCTCTCGCCGCGGGACGTCGAGGTGGTCGTCGCGTGGCGGCGGCGCGGGGTGCCGCTCGACGTGGCGCTGCGGGTGCTCGAGGAGGGCGTCGTCGACTACCGCCGGATGTGGCTCGTGGCCGGGGCGCCGAGGAGCATCGCGTACTTCGAGGGGCGGATGCGGGACGCGATGGCGGCGCGTGAGGCCCTCGTGGCGACGGTGCCGGTCGCGGACGCTGGCGGTGGCGCGGTCGACGCGGGGGCGCCGCGTGAGCGCGGCGGCGGCGACGGGGCCGGGGAGGGCGACGGGCTCCTCGCCCTGGTGACGGCCGCGCTCGAGGGCGCAGGTCGGGCTGCTGGCAGTGACGCCGTGAAGGGCGTGCTGCGCGGGGCGTGGCGGCGGCTCCGGGCGCGGGCGGCGGCGGAGGGCGGGCCGGACGCGTGGGCGCTCGCGGCGGCGCTCGACGGGGAGATCGCGGCGGAGCTCTACGCGGCGCTGTCCGGCGAGGCGCGCGGGCGGCTCGACGCGGAGGTGGCGCAGGCCGTGCGGGCCGCGGGCGGCGCGATGATGAGCGCGCTCGGGCGCGAGCAGCACGAGACGACGGAGCGCGACGCGCGCGTCCGTGCTTATCATGGCGTGCCTGAGCTCCTGGAGGTGTTGCTTGAACAAGCCGTGTGACCGCTGCGGCGGCGTGGGGTACACGCTCGGGAGGCGCGGGGAGCTCGCGCAGGCCGAGCCGTGCGCGTGCCAGGAGGCGTGCGAGCGCTGCGGCGGGTCGCGCTACGTCTTCCGGATGGAGGGGAGCTACGAGGTGGCGGCGCCGTGCACGTGCGTGTCGCTCTTCGCGCGGGTGCGCCTCTTCAACGACGCCCACATCCCGGCGGGCTACGCGGACAAGTCCGTGTCGAGCTTCGTCCACAAGGATCCGAAGAAGGTGCCGTCGGAGAAGTCGCTCGCGGCGGCGAAGGCGCGTTTCATGAAGTACCAGCAGTCGCTCGACGCGCGCGATGGGCGCGGGATCGTGCTGGTCGGGCCGCCGGGGGTCGGCAAGACGCACCTCCTCTGCGCGCTGATGAACTACCTGACTCTCCAGAAGGGGGTCGCCTGCCGGTTCGTGGACTTCTTCGAGCTGACGGGGCGGATCCGCGCGACGTTCGACGGGAAGGCGACGGGGGAGACGGAGGCGAGCCTCATCGAGCCGCTCGTGCAGGTGCCGGTGCTGGCCATCGACGACCTCGGGAAGGGGCGTGGCTCGAGCTGGGAGCTGACGATCATCGACCAGCTCATCACGCGCCGCTACAACGCGGGGCGGCTCCTGCTCGCGTCGACGAACTACGCGCCGGAGGCGCTCCCGGGGGGCGCCGCGCCGCTCCCGTCGAAGCGCGGGGCGCTCAAGGAGACGCTCGAGGAGCGCATCGGGGACCGGCTCTACAGCCGCCTCGTCGAGATGGCCGACATCGTCACGCTCGACGGCGAGGATCGGCGGCGGTCGCGGCCGGCGGCGCGCTGACGCTCGGACGCGCCTCGCGGGTCTCCGGGGCTGAGTGAACGCAGATCGGGAGACACGGAGACACGGAGGAGCACGGAGAGGAGCGGGCGGTCTGCGTTCGGGGGCGCTTTGGGGCTGCGGGAACGCAGGTCGGGAGACACGGAGGAGCACGGAGAGGAGCGGGCGGTCTGCGCTCGGGGGCGCTCCGGGGCTGCGCGAACGCAGATCGGGAGACACGGAGACACGGAGGAGCACGGAGAGGAGGGCGTCAGCGACAGACCCTCCGTGCCTTGGTGGTTTCTCTCACGATTTCAGGACTGTCGACGTCGCCCAGCGCCCGACCCCAGCGCGCTTCGCGCCCGCCCGCTCTCCCGCCCTCCCTCCGTGTCTCCGTGTCTCCGTGGTCACGTTCCAACCGGACGCGAGGACGGGGCCGCGGCACGCGAAGCGGACGTCAGCGGATGAGCGCCATGAGCGCGATGAAGCCGATGATGTTCGCGATGAGTGTGCCGCCGACGAGCACGAGCAGGAGCACGCCGCGCGTCTTCACGAGCCCCTCGCGGCTCTTGTGGGCGAGCTGCGTCAGCTCGTCGAGGTCGTCCCCCGGCGCCGGCTCGTCGTCGACCGACTCCTCCGCGAGCTCGGCCGCGTAGGCGCGCATGCGATCCCGGGTCGCGAGGACGTTGCCGATCACGAGGTCCGCGACCAGGAGCAGCACGAGCACGAAGACGCCGCCGAGCGCGAAGAGCACCACGCGCTTCTTGTGGTCCCACGCCGCCTCCCGCGTCGCGACGTCCGTCTCGTGGGTGCTCGCGAGGACCTCCGGCCCCATGATGGGCGCGTTCGCGAGGCTCTGCAGGTAGCGGAGCGCGTCGTCCGGGCTCCCCGTCGCCACGAGCTCGAGGCTCGTCGGCGCGAGCGTCCGCGAGGCGCCCACCTCGTGCGCGAGCACCGCGAGCGGATCGCCGTCGCCGACGAGGATGGGCAGCGTCGCCCAGGTGTTCCCGGGCGACGTCGGGTGCGCGTAGCACTGCACGTCGTAGCGGCCTGGCTCCGTGAACGGCCCCACGTCGAACGCCGACCCCTTCGAGCGCAGCGCGACGCGGAGCCCCCGCAGCCACACCGCCCCGCGCCGCACGTCGCAGAACAGCACGTCCTGCTCGTGCCACGCGATGACCAGCACCTTCCCGACCTCGCCCACGCGCAGCACCGGCCGGTCACTCCTCAGCAGCAGCTGCCGCCCCGCCGGCACGAGCGTGTCCTCGAACTCCGCCGACGCGTCGCCCTTCGTGACCGTCGTCTTGAAGAGGTAGCTCGGGCGCTCCGCGACCAGGTGCCACGTGGCGAGCCCGTTCTCGTCGGTGTGGAGGGTCAACTTCCCGTCCGGCAGCGCCTTGTTCGTGATCGCGACCGTCGCGTCGGCGACCGAGCGCCCGTCGGGGTCGCGTACGCGCACGAACATGCGGTTGTCGAGCTGCGAGACCACGCCCGCGCCCTCGCCGAGGACGCTCAGGCGGAAGGGCTTGTCCGTCTTCCCGAGCGTCACCGGCGCGTCGAGGAGCCCCTCGTCGAACGCCGGGTCGACCCGGAGCACCTCGATCGGGACGTCGAGCGCCGTCGTGCGATCCTCGGCCGTCGCGACGACCCGGAGCGCGGCCTTGACCGGCCCCTTGCCGCCCGGGAACGCGGGGATCACCGCCTCGATGGCCGCGGGATCGCCGTCCGTCGTCTGGAAGCCGAGCGTCGTCGGGGCCACGCCGGGCGCCACCAGGTCCACGCTCGTGACCTTCACGGGCGGCGAGGTGCGCTCGTCGTGGAGGCGCGCGCGCACCCGGAAGGACGCCGTGCGATCCGCCGCGACCTTCCCCGAGCCGAACACGATGAACGACGGCGCGTCGGGCGGGTAGCGCAGGCTCAGGTAGGTCGCGCCGAGCACGAAGACCGCGAGCGCCACGCCGCCGATGACGGCCTTGCGCACCCACGGCGTCGCACCGAGCCGGCGGATCAGCTGTCTCACGGCGTCGAACGTCGGCTCGCGGGCCGCTCTCTCAGGAGCGGCGCTCCGTGATCCCGATGACGGGCGTCGCGTCGAGGTCGTCGATGGTCTGCTCGACCTCGCGGTCGAACTGCCCCCGATGCTCCGGCGCGACCGGCTCACCCTCGGTGAAGCGCGCGGTCAGCGGGTCGATGAGCTGGCCGTTCTTCCGGAGGCTGAAGAGGAGCTGCGGGCTGTCCGCCGTGCCGCTCTGGCCCACCTGGCCGATGACCGTCTTCTGGCTCACGAAGCCGCCCTGCTGGACCCCCTTGGCGATCGAGCCGAGGTGCGCGTAGGTGCTCGTGAAGCCGTTCTCGTGCTTGATGGTGACCGTCTTGCCGAGGGTCGGCGTCTCCGAGACCGACACGACCGTGCCGGCGCCGACCGCCCAGACGGGCGTCTTCGCGGCGGCCGTGTAGACCACCGGCGCGGCCTTCTTGATGCCGCGGCGGATCCCGACCTCACCCGACGCCGCCGCGCTCACCCGCGTGTACTTGAGCGGCGACTTCAGGAACTCCTTCTCCGCCGACTGCCCGTCCGCCGAGTAGTAGCCCTCGCGGCCCTCCGGGTCGGCGTACTGGAAGATCCGGCTCCGGCCGAACTTGCCGCTGTACTCCGCGGCGATGATGTTGCCGTACTGCAGGAAGCGCCCGTCGACGCTGATCTTCTCGACGATGATCTTCAGGTTGTCGCCCTCGCGGGCGTCCTGATAGAAGTCCACGTCCCACGCGAAGATGTCGATGACCTGCGCGGCGAGCTGCGAGCCCTCGCCGCAGCGCTGGAGCGACTCGTAGAGGGACGACTTGATGGCGCAGCCGATGTGCGCCACGTCCACCCGCGTCGGCACCTTCTTCTTGCGCGCGTCGTAGTGCCCGTCCGGCGCCGTCGCCACCTCGTACACGTCGATGGGCGACTGCTGGTAGGTGAACGCCGTGACGAGGCCCTCGTCGTTCACCTTCGCCGTGAACGTGTCGCCGACCTGCGCCTTCCGGAAGTCGAAGACCTCGCCCATCGCGCGGATGAGGGGCGCGGCGGTCTGGCTGTCGATGCCCTGCTCGCGGAGCGCGTTGAGCACCGTCTGCCCGCGCTTGAGCGACGCGGAGACCGTGCGCCCGACGGGCTCGCCGAAGTCGTCGAGCTCGCCGACCAGGTTCCCGTGCTCGTCGACCGCCTCGGCCGGCGGGACGACCGCGTGGCTCGGATCGGCGGCCTCGAGCTGCGCGGCGAGATCCGGCGCCTTCGCGCCGTCCCCCTGGAAAAAGAGGAAATAGTTGACGACGCACAGGGCCAGCACGACAAGGACGCCACCACCCCGCGAGGGGCTGCTCTTACGACGACGCGCACGCCGTCCGGCTCCCCGTAGTGGAATGGGTTTGTCCAAATACATCAGGCAGGTGCCCCCGCGGTACCCCGCGTCAGATCCCGTTGCGGCTCGGGATGCGACGCGCTGCGTCAAATCTCGGTGGCAGGTAACACGCGCTTCGCCGTGGCGTCAACGCAGGTTCCTGCCCGCGATCAATCGTTAGGTCTTTCAAATACTTAAACGGGAGCTGCGGCGCCGGAACGGCCCGCTTCGCGGAGATCCCGTGTCGGCACGGATCCTGCCCGGTTACAGGCCGCGCCCGGATCCCGCGGCCGCGCTGCGGGCCGGTCCGACGCGGATCCCGCCGGACGCGCGATCCTCGCCCCAAAAGGGGGGCTTGCGCCCGGAACCGGGGTTTCGAGACCAAGACGCGATCCCTGGCCCCGACGTCAGGTCGTCGGCGAGTCGGTGCGCCGGTACGCCGGGTCCTTCACCTCGATGAAGGCCTGGGTCTTGAGCCCCTTCACCCACTGCTCGTAGAGGCGCTTGGCCTCCTCCTGGCGCTTGTTGTAGCGGATCTCGCGCTTGATCTTCTCGATCTCCTCGGCGCTCGTGACCTGCTTGTCGCGCGTGTCGTAGACCTTGATGAGGTGCCAGCCGAACTGGGTGCGGATCGGCTCCGACACCGTCCCGACGGGGGTCGCGTACGCCGCGTTCTCGAAGTCGGGATCGAAGTCGCCCCGCGAGAACCACCCCAGATCGCCGCCGGCCGCCTTCGTGCCCACGTCGTCGCTGAGCTGCCGCGCGATCTCCTCGAACGAGGCACCGCCCGACACGATCTTCTGCCGCGCCTCCGCGAGGCGATCCCGCGTCGCGGCGACGACGTCCGCCGTAGCCAGCGAGTCGACGCGCAGCAGGATGTGGCCCGCGCGCCGCTCCTCGACCGAGCCCGCCGCGCCCAGGCGCGCCTTGAGCTCGGCCTCGACGTCGCGCTCGTCGATCTTCACCCGCGAGCCGACCTTGATGCCGATCGCCTGGCTCTTCACCATCTCGCGCTCGGTGTGGCGCCGGTAGTCGGCGAGCGACGAGAAGCCGAGGCGCCGGAGGTTCTCCGTGAGCTCGTCCTCGGTCCAGCCGTTGGCCTCCATCACCGACTTCAGGTGCTCCTCGACCTTGTCGTTGCTCGCCGTGAGGCCCATCTTGCGGGCCTCCGACGAGATGAGGATCTCGTCGATGAGGTTGTCGAGGACCTCCTGCTGGAGCTGCAGGAGCTTGTGGTCGAGCTCGTCCTCGTCGTCGACCTCGCTCACGAGCTTCGCGACGTAGGGCGCGGCCGCCCGGCGCATCTCGAAGAGCGTGATGGGCTCGTCGTTGACGATGGCGACGACGCCGTCGAGCAGCTCACCGTCCTCGGGCGGCCAGGCCGCGTCTCCGCCGCCGTCACCCGTCGCCGCGAGCGCCGCCGGGGCGGTCACGCCGAGCGCGAGCGCCGCGAGGAGCGAGGCCGCGCCTGCGCGCGCCGGGGAGAGCCGCCTCATGGCGTCGACGTCGTGGGCTGAGTCGTGGCACCCATCTTCTTCTGGACCTCTTCCACGCCGGGCTTGTACGCGCGCTTCTCGTTCGGATCACCGACGCCCGGGAGACGCTCCCGGCCGAAGCCGCGCAGGTGCGTCATACGCCACTTTCGCATGTCCTGCACGAGCCGCCGCTGCGTGCCGGCGCGGACGACGTGGTCGCCCTGCGTCGTGAGCCGCTTCGCGAGCGCCTGCACCTGCGCCGGGTCGATCTTCACCTGCGCCTTCTCGCGGAGATCGATCATGAGCTTCGTCGCCGTCGCCTCGCTCCGGCTCGCCGCGACCTCGCGCCGCGCCTCCTCGAGGTTCTCCGGCGTCAGCACGGCCGGGTCGATCCCCGCCTGCCCCGGGAGCGCCTGCACGAGCACCCACTTCCCGTCCTGGGTCGGGATCGGCGGCGACACCGCGCCCGGCGTCTTCACCGCGAACGCGCCGCGCGCGATCGCCAGCGGCGCGACGGGCTCGCCGAGGCGCGAGAGGCCGCCCTTGCCGAACTCGGTCGTGGTCCACGGCTCGAACTTCCCGGGCTGCCCCTGGCGCTGCTCGACGCGGAAGTCCGCGACGATCTCCTCGGCCTTCTCGGGCGTCGCCGCGGTCGCCTCGAGCAGCTTGATCTGCGCCTGCGAGGCGACCTCCCGGTCGTCGTAGACCAGCGCCTGGGCGCGCCGCGTCGGCTCCCAGTAGCGCTGGATGTCGTCGGTCGTGACCGCCGCCTTCGCCACCTCCTCGACGTTCTTCGCGAGGTAGGCCGCGACCGCGTCCTCGTCGCTCACCCCCTCACCCGCGAAGCCGCCGTCGCGCGCCGCCTTCACGAGGATCGCGCGGTCCACGAGGTCCTCGGTGGCCGCCTGCACGGACGCCATCCCCGGCGCCTGCCCGCCGTCCTCGAAGCGCGCGATCACGAGCGCTGCGACCTCGTCCGCCGTGATCCGGACGTCGCCCACGAGCGCCACCGCGGGCGCCGCGTCCGGCGCAGGGGCCGCCGCCGCCGCCGCGGGCTCGGGCCGCCGGGGGGCGCGGGCTCGGCCGCCGGGCCGGGCTCCGCCGTGGCGGCCGGGGAGGGCGCGGGCGCCTCCGCCTTCTTGCCGCACGCCGCCGGCGCGAGCAGTGACAGCGCCAGGACGGCGAGGATCGGGTTCGAGAGGCGTCGGTTCATGGGCTCTGGTCCTTCGGGTGGCTCGGCGCTCAGGCGCCCACCGCGCGGTCGAGGGGATTCCCGGTAGCAAAGTTGGCGAGCCATCGCAATGATTCCCGCAGGGTCTCGAGCCCTGCGCGCCACTCCGCCTGGGTCACCGGGCGCGTGAGGCGGAGATCCGGGGTCGCCGTGAAGCGGCCGTTCGGCGCCGCGAGGAGCGCCGCCACGTTCTCGGGCGGCAGCGGCGAGAGCTCCGTCAGCTGGAGCGAGAGCTCCTTCGGCGAGTAGACCACCGCGCGCAGCCCGAGCGCCCGCGCCTCGAGCTTCACGGCGAGCAGGTCGACGAGGTTCTCGACCGGGCTCGGCGCGCGCCCGTAGCGGTCGACCGCCCCCTCGAGGAGCTCCATCAGGCCGGGGACCGTGGTCGCGCCTGCGAGATCGCGATAGAGGCGCAGCCGCAGCGTCTCGTCGGGCAGCCAGCTCTCGGGGATCCGCCCCTCGATGGCGATCTTCAGATCCGGCTCGAGCCCGGCGGTCGACGGCCGCCCCGCCTCCTCGGCGCGGAGGTCGTCGATGGCCTGCCGCAGGAGCTCCATGTAGGCCTCGTAGCCGACGGCGTCGATGTTGCCGCTCTGGTCGGCGCCGAGGAGGTCGCCCGCGCCGCGGATGTCGAGGTCGTGCGTCGCGACGGAGAAGCCCGCGCCGAGCTCGCTGAAGCGCTGGATGGCCGCGATCCGCGCCTTCGCGTCGCCGTCGAGGTTCTGCGGCGCCGGAACGAGCAGGTAGCAGCTCGCCCGCGTCGACGAGCGCCCGACGCGCCCGCGGAGCTGGTAGAGCTGCGCGAGCCCGAAGCGGTCGGCGCGGTTCACGAGCATCGTGTTCGCGTTGGGGATGTCGATGCCGCTCTCGATGATGGTCGTGCAGACGAGCACGTTCGCCTCGCCGCGGATGAAGCGCATCATCACCTTCTCGAGCGCGCCCGGCGCCATCTGCCCGTGCCCGACGGCGATGCGCGCCTCGGGGACGAGCCGCCGGATGAGCTCCGCGTACTTCTCGATGTCCTCGACGCGGTTGTGGACGAAGTAGACCTGCCCGCCGCGCGCGAGCTCGCGCCGGATGGCCTCCCCGATGACGTCCTCGTTCGGCTGCGCGACGAGCGTGCGGATCGGCAGCCGGTCGACGGGCGGCGTCTGGATGAGGGAGATGTCGCGGAGCCCCATCATCCCCATGTGTAGGGTGCGCGGGATGGGCGTCGCCGTGAGCGTCAGCACGTCGACCGTCGCGCGGTACTCCTTCAGCCGCTCCTTGTGCGCGACGCCGAAGCGGTGCTCCTCGTCGATGACGATGAGGCCGAGGTCCTTGAAGGCGACGTCCTTCGAGAGCAGGCGGTGCGTGCCGATGACGATGTCGACCGCGCCCTGCGCGAGCCGCCGCAGCACGTCGCTCTGCTCCTTCCCGGCGCGCATCCCGGAGAGGCTCTCGACCACGACGGGGAAGCCCTCGAGGCGCCGCGCGAACGTCACGCGGTGCTGCTCCGCGAGGACCTGCGTCGGCACGAGCAGCGCCACCTGCTTGCCCCCGAGGACCGCGAGGAACGCGGCGCGGAGGGCGACCTCCGTCTTCCCGAAGCCGACGTCGCCGCAGACGAGGCGGTCCATCGGGTGCTCGCGCGCCATGTCGGCGAGCGTCGCGTCGATGGCGCGCGCCTGGTCGGCCGTCTCCTCGAAGGGGAAGCTCGTGACGAACTGGTGGAACATCTCGTCGGGCGGCGGGAAGGCGTGCCCGGGCGCGCTCGCCCGCTCCGCGTAGAGGCGGACCAGCTTCTCGGCGATGTCCCGGACGGCCTTCCGGACGCGGGTGTGTGTTTTGACCCACTTCGTCGTGCCGCCGAGCTTGTCGACCGTGACGCCCGCGGTGTCGCCGGCCGAGTGCTTCGAGACGAGGTGGAGCTTCTCGATCGGGACGTAGAGCTTGTCGCCCCCGCCGTACTCGAGGAGGATGAAGTCCGTCTCGACGCCGCCTGTCTGGCCCTTCACGAGCCCGCGGTAGCGCCCGATGCCGTGCGTCAGGTGCACGATGAAGTCGCCGATGGCGAGGTCGCGCCAGCTCTGGAGCGCCTGCTCGGGCGGGGCCTGGCGGCGCCGCCGGCGCGCGCGCGGGGGCTTGCCGAGGATCTCCGTCTCGTCGAGCAGGACGAGCCCGAGCGCGGGGTCGCGGAAGCCCTGGCCGGGCGTCCCCTCGAAGAGGTGGAGCTGCGCGCCCTTGTCGGCGGCGAGCGCCGGGAGCGCCGCGAGCGCGAACGGCTCCTCGTGGCGGCGCGTCTTCATGCCGTAGTGACGGAGGAGGCCGTAGAGGCGCTCCATGCCGCCGTGGCCGTGGGCGCACGCGGCGACGACCTGCCCCTTGCCGCGCCACTCGGCCACCCGCCGCGCGAGCGAGGCGAGGACGTGCTCGTCGCCGTCGCGGAGGGCCATCTCGATGTCGCGCCGCACGTCGCCGTTGTCCTCGACGTGGAGCTCGACCGTCGGCGCGCCGCCCTCGCCCGGGGCGTGGATGGCGAACGGCAGGAGGCGCGCGCGCGTGCGCTCGCGGAGGCCGGCGATCGCCTCGTCGGCGCCGAGGAACAGGGCCGGCGCGTCGAGGGTGAGCTCCCCCTTCGCCTCGCGGCGGCGGGCGGCGCGGGCCTCGAGGTCGGCGGCGCGTGCGGCGATGGCCTCCTCGCAGCGGCCGGGCTCGACGGTGAGCCAGAGGGCGTCGGGCCACACGGCCTCGAAGAGCGTGTCGAGGCGCTCGTGGAAGAGCGGGAGCAGGTCCTCCATGCCGACGGCGAGGACGCCGCTCTCGAGGTCGTCCACGAGGGCGCGGACGCGCGACGTCGGCACGTTCTCCCGGTCGGCGAGCGCGAAGATCGCGTCCTTGGCGCGCGCGATCCCGTCCTGCGAGAAGATGATGTCGCGCGCCGGGCCGAGCGCGAGGGTCGACACCTCCTCGGCGCTCGTCCGCTGGGTCGTCGGGTCGAACGCGCGCATCGACTCGATGTCGTCGCCCCAGAGCTCTATCCGGATCGGCGCCTCGTCGAGCGGCGAGAAGACGTCGATGATGCCGCCGCGAACCGAGAACGAGCCGGGGTCCTCGACCGCCGGCACGCGGTGGTAGCCCGAGGCGGCGAGGTGCTCGACGAGGGCGTCGCGGTCGATGGTCGCGCCGACGCGGAGGACGCGCGCGTGCGCGGCGAGGGCCGCGCGCGGGACGACGCGGTCGAGCAGCGCCGAGGCGGGCACGACGAGCACGTCGACGCCGAGCCCGTGCTGGATCCGGAAGAGCGTGCCGACGCGCTCCATCACCTGGAGTCGCGACGGGCTCATGCCCTGGAAGGGCACGTGGTCGAGGAGCGGGAAGACCGTGACCGGGTCGTCGGTGCCGCGCCCGGAGAGCCCGCGCGAGCGCCCGAGGAAGAAGCTCGTGCCGTCGGCGACGACGTGCGCGGCGGCCTCGTCGGGCACGACCACGACGAGGGGGCGGTCGAGCCCGCCGTGGAGCTGCGCGAGGACGAGGCCGGGGGCGCCGCCGTGGCTGCCGACGAGGTCGATGGGGCCGGCGCCCGGGCCCGCCGCGAGGTGGCGCAGGATGGCGGCCGTCTTCGGGCCGTAGGGGGTCTCGCTCGGAGAGGGGCGCGTCATGGGCGGGGAGTATCAGCACGCGGCCGCCGAGGGGAAGCTTCGCGTGGCGGTGGGGGCGGGTGGCGCTCGGCGGCGGGTGCGATTAGAGTCCCCCGGATGACGGCGGCCCCCCACGAGGACGACCCCGCGCTCGACGCGCTGCGGGCCGGCGATCCGCGCGCCCAGGAGCGCTTCTGGCAGCTCCACTGGGATCGGACCTACGCCATCTGCGCGCGCGTCCTCGGTTACGGCGCGGACGCCGCGGACGTCGCGACCGACGTGCTCCACGACTTCCTCTACAAGTACGTGCACAACGTCACCGAGGAGCGCGCGGTGCGGACGTACCTGCGCCTCGCGGCCACGCGGCGGGCGCTCCGCCGGCGGCAGGGGGCCGGGAAGCACGACGAGCTCGAGGCCGATCAGATGCCCGACGACGACGCGCGCGCCCCGGATCGCGTCGCCGGGGTGAAGCTCCTGCTGCCGCGGCTCGAGGGCTGCCTCGAGGGGTTGACCCCGAAGGCGCAGCAGGTGCTGAAGCTGCGGTTCGGCTCGGAGATGACGAACGAGCGGATCGGCGAGCTCGTCGGCGGCTCGAAGCAGTACATCGGGCGGCTCATCAAGGAGAGCGCGGACAAGCTGCGCGACTGCCTCGAGGCCGGGCGCGGCGACGCCGGCGGGTACGCGTGAGGGCGCGCGGGAGGAGGAGACGATGACACCGAAGGTCTACGTGTACTCGGGCTGCAGCACGTGCCGGAAGGCGCTCAAGTGGCTGAAGGACAACGGCGTCGACGTCGAGACGCAGGACCTCGTGAAGGATCCGCCGGCGGAGGCGACGCTGCGCTCGCTCTGGGACCGCTCGGGGGCGCCGCTCCGGAAGATGTTCAACACGTCCGGGCAGAGCTACCGCGACGGCGGCTTCAAGGACCGCCTCGCGACGCTCTCCGACGGTGAGGCCCTCGCCGCGCTCGCCGCCGACGGGAAGCTCGTGAAGCGGCCGCTCCTCGACCTCGGCGGGCGCGTGCTCATCGGCTTCGACGCGGAGGCCTGGGCGGCGGCCGTGTGAACGGCGTTCACGGGCGGCGTTCGGGATCCGTGTAACGTGCTGTCCTTGAAGGGGAAACCACGGAGGCACGGAGGCACGGAGGGCGCGGTGAGCGGCCCGGGCTTGGCTCGCGAGCGCGGCTCATGGGGCGCTCGCGTCGGTGTGAACGGGGTTCACGGGGCGCTCGCGGAGAGGGGCTACGGCTGGCTCTTGTAGTCCACCGTCTCGAGCGACGTCACCCGCTCCCACGCCTCGAGCGCGGGCTTCAGCTCGGCCGCGGTCGCGACCACCGCCGCGACCTGCGCGTCCGGCCGGAGGTGGCGCCGCACGGCCGCGTTCGCCGCCTCGCGCGTCACCGCGTTCACGCGCGCGACGAACGACTCCACGAAGTCGTCGGGCCGCCCGTTGAGCTTCGCCGAGAGCCGCTCCGACAGCAGGCGCTCGGGGGTGTCGATGGCGAAGCAGTGGCTGTTCGACAGGTAGCTCTTCGCGAAGTCGACCTCGCTCTCGCTGATCCCGTCGCGCACGAGCTCCGAGAACATCTGATCGGCGAGGACGATGGCCGGGACGGTGTCGCCGGTCGCCGGGTAGAAGCGGATCGTGAACGTACCGAGGTGCCTGTCCGCCGAGAGGTAGCTGTAGGCGCCGTAGCTCCAGCCGCGCTTCTCGCGGATCTCGTGCGAGATCCGCGCCGTGAACGTGCCGCCGAAGATGGTCTGCGCCACGAGCAGCGGGAAGAAGTCCTCGTGGTTCGCGTCGAGCGTGACGTGCCCGATGAAGACCTGCGTCTGGCTGCGCTCGGGCTTGTCCACGAGCACGAGGCGGTAGCCCTCCTGCACCGCGCACGCCGGCACGGTCGGCACCTCGGCCGCGCGCTGCGGGAGGCGCCCGAGCGTCGCCGCGAGGAACGCGTCGAGCCGCTCGCGCCCGATGTCCCCCGCGACGCCCACGATGGCGCCCTGCGTCACGAAGCGCTCCGCGAAGAAGGCGCGCACGTCGTCGATGCCGATGCGCGCGAGGCTCTCCTCCGTCCCCTTGAGCGGCCGCCCGTACGGGTGCTCGCCGAAGAGCGCCCGCGCGAAGAAGCGGTGCCCGAGCGCGCTGTCGTTGTCCTGCACCTGCGCGAGCTCGGCGATGGTCTGGCGGCGGAGCTTGTCGAGCTCGGCCGGGTCGAAGTGCGGCGCGCCGAGGAGGTCCGCCACGAGCCCCTCGATGGCGTCGAGGTTGCGCGTGAGCGCGTCGCCCGAGACGCTCGTGCGCTCGCGGCTCGTGCCGACCGAGAGCGAGGAGCCGAGGAAGTCGATCTCGTCGACGAACGCGGCGTGATCGCGCGACCCGGCGCCGCGGAGCAGCATCTGCCCCGTCAGGTACGCGAGCCCCTCCTTCCCCGGCGGGTCGTGGAGGCAGCCGACCGGCAGCGACAGGACGAACGTCTCGATGGGGCGCGAGTGATCCTCGATGAGGACGATGTCCTCGGGGGCGACGACGGCGCTCACGCGGCACCTCCGGCCGGCACGCCGACGAGCACGGTGCGGTTGTCGGGCGCGAGCACGCGCCGAGCGGCCGCGTGCACGTCCTCCGGCCGCACGCGCCGGAGCGCCTCCTGGTGCGTCCAGTACCAGCGGAAGTCGCCGACCGTCGCCTCGGCCGTCCCGAGCCGCCGCGCGCGCGTCCCGGTGTCGGCCGCGCCGCGGAGCGCGCTCGCCTCGATGCCGTGGACGGCCTTCAGCACCTCGCGCTCGCTCGGCGGCTCGGCCCGGAGCCCGGCGAGCACCTCGTCGACGACCCGCTCGGCCTCCTCGACGGAGCGCCCCGGCTGGAGCGTGATGCCGAGCTCGAGGAGCCCGGGCTGCGCCCACGCGGCCGCCCAGCTCGACACCTCCGTCGCGATCTCCCCGTCGACGACCAGCGCCTTGTAGAGGCGCGACGACTCGCCGCCGGCGAGGATCTCGTCGAGCACCTCGATGGCCGGCTGCGCCGGGTCGGTCGCGGCGGTGGCGTGGAACGCGTAGAGGAGCTTCGGCGCCGCGAGCGGGAGCGTCAGCACCTTCCGCTTCTCGGCGGTCTGCGGCGGCTCGACGCGCACGGTCTCGGCGGGGATCTCGCGCGCCCCGAGGTGGCCGTAGTAGCGCTGCACGAGCCCGAGGGCCTCGCGCGTGTCGACGTCGCCCACGATGACGACCGTCGCGTTGTTCGGCGAGTAGTAGGTGTCGTAGAAGCCCATGCAGTCGGCGACCGTGATGCCCTCGATGTCGGGCATCCAGCCGATCGTCGGCCAGCCGTAGCTGTGGCGCTCGAAGGCGAGGGCGTAGAGCTCCTCGGCGAGCCGCCCCTCGGGGTCGTTGTCGACGCGCATGAGGCGCTCGTTCTTGACGACCTCGCGCTCGCTCTCGAGCTGCGCGTCGTTGAGCACGAGGTTCTCGAGGCGGTCGGCCTCGAGCTCGCAGACGAACGCGAGGTTCCCGCTCGGGAGCTTCTCCTTGTAGTAGGTCCAGTCGACCCACGTCGCGGCGTTCGTCTGGGCGCCGCGCTGCTCCATGACCGAGTCGAACTCCCCGTCGGGGTGATTCTTCGTGGCTTTGAACATCATGTGCTCGAAGAGGTGCGCGATGCCGGTCTTGCCCTCGCGCTCATGGCGCGAGCCGACCTTGAGCCACGTCTGGTAGGCGAAGACCGGGGAGCGGTGGTCCTCCCAGAGGATGACCGTGAGGCCGTTGCCGAGGCGGAAGCGCTCGACCCGCGCGCCGCCCTCCTCGTGGTGGTCGACGAAGGTCACGCGCGCGGTCTCGGCGACGCCATCGTTCAGGCCGGCGAGGGCGGGGTGGGCGGCGGTGGGGCTCTCGGACAAGGCGGGACCTCTCGAGGCGGAGCGCGGTCGCGTCAAGCTAACCGCGCCGGGGCGGGGCGCACAAGTCGCGGGGGGCGTGCGCGGGTGGGGTGGGGAGGGCGACGAGCGAGGCCGGAGCAGGGTCAGCCGGCGCCGGCGGTCGCG
Source organism: Deltaproteobacteria bacterium (assembly GCA_020632715.1). Taxonomy (GTDB): domain Bacteria; phylum Myxococcota_A; class UBA9042; order PHBI01; family PHBI01; genus JACKFA01. Next base: position 429,146 of record JACKFA010000001.1, on the reverse strand, counting down.
GCGGCCTCGGCGACCATCGCCTTCTCGAGGACGTCGCCGATGGCCTCGAGGGCCTCGACGCCGAAGTCGCGCTGGAAGAGGTAGGGGATCTCGACGAGCGGCATGCGCGTCTTCTCGCGGAGGAGCTCGACGTAGCTCTCTTGGAGGGCCTGCCGGCGCGCCATGCCGTCGAGGCAGTCGAGGGCGCGGAGGACGACGGGATCCTCGGTGTCGCTCCGGAGCGCCGCCGACCACGCGCGCTCCTCGTCGTTCTCGACCTCGGGGAGGAGGCCGTTCATGAAGAGGAAGCCGGTCGGGATCTTGAGGATGCTCTCGACCTGCTCCGCGAGCATGAGCGTCTCCTTGACCGGCATCTCCTCGGGGAGGCACGCGATGTTGATCATCGTGCGGCGCGGGTCGGAGAGGAGGTCGCGCATGAGGCGGACCTCGTCGGCCATGGGGCCCGTGCTCGACACCTCGAGGATGACCTGCGGGAGGCGGAGCAGGGAGACGCCGTGGCCCGTGGCGGGGGCGTCGACGATGACGAGGTCCCACGCGGGGGTGCCGGTGCGGGTGCGCGAGCGCTCGAGGTCGAAGGCCTTCCCGAGCAGGAAGAGCTCGCTCATCCCGGGGATCATGCGGATGAGGCGCTGCATCGCCTCGTTCTCGAAGACGAGCTTGTAGACGCGCTCGAACTTGAGCTTCTGGAGGCCGTACTCGTGGAGCGCCGGCTCCGGCTGGATGTTGATGCTGTAGAGGTTCTCGCGGACCTCTTGCGCGTTGTAGCCGCTGTCGGGCTTGCCGAAGAAGTGCGGCACCTTCTCCTTCGTGTTGAGCTCGGCGACGATCGTGCGCTTGCCGGCCTTCGCCGCGAGGAGCCCGAGCGCGGCACAGAGCGTGCTCTTTCCGACGCCGCCCTTTCCGGCGACGATCACGAAGCGCTTGTCGAGGAAGGGCAGCGTCATGGCGATTCGGACGATAGTGGCAAAGCCCCCGGTGGACAACCTCGAACCCGTGGGCTACCACGCGTTCTCGGAGAGGCGCGGGCGCCTCCGAGCCGCGCGCCGCTCGCGGGCGGCCGGGGTCGCGGTCGCGCCGGAGCAAGCCTCGGGAGGAGCCCCATGACGACCTGGACGCGACGCGCGCCCGTCCTCGCCCTGACCCTGGCCGCGGCGCTCTCGCTGGCGTCCGTCGGCGGCTGCCGCAAGCCGCGCGAGCGCGCGAACACGAAGGAGCAGCAGCGACAGATCGACGAGGCCCTGCTGAGCGCCCCGCCGTCGCCGATGATCCCCGTGAACGCCGTGCTCGACGGCAAGGTGCGCCTCATCGGGGTCGACCTCGACAAGCGCGAGGTGCAGCCCGGGCAGGAGCTCAAGGTCACGTGGTACTGGGAGAGCCTCGAGGAGGCCCCCGGCGGCTGGAAGATCTTCGTGCACTTCGAGGGCGCGGGGCGGCGCACGACCCACGACCACGACGCGGTGGGCGAGCTCTTCCCGATCTCGCGCTGGAAGCCGGGGCAGATCGTCAAGGACGAGCAGAAGATCGCCATCCCGGCGGACTTCCCGGTCGGCCGCGCGACGCTCTTCGTCGGGATCTTCGAGGAGGAGGCCTGGCGCGAGCGGAAGCAGAACATCCGGATGGAGGTGTCGAACCGGCCGGAGGTGAAGGTGCCCGTGCGCGAGGACGGGCGCATCGAGGTCGGCAGCGTCGAGATCGTGAAGACCGCGGCGGCGACGCCCTCGCAGACGGTCTACCGGGCGGCGGGGCCGATCGTCATCGACGGGAAGCTCGACGACGCCGGGTGGTCGGGGATCCCGCCGACGCGCCCGTTCGTGTCGCCGAGCGGGGGCGCGCTGCCGGCGTCGCAGCGCACGACGGCGCGCATGACCTGGGACGACGACTTCCTCTACGTCGCGTTCACCTGCCCCGACTCGGACATCTGGAACGAGCGCCGCGGGCGCGACGCGAAGCTCTGGGAGCAGGACGTGGTCGAGATCTACCTCGACCCGGGGGCCGACGGGCGCGACTACGTCGAGCTCCAGGTGTCGCCGACCGGCGAGATCTTCGACGCGCACTTCAGCGAGCGGCGGCAGCCGGCGTGGGAGGAGGCGGCCGCGCGGCTCACGATGGGCGGGATGGTCGCGCGCGTCGACGCGCAGGGGAGCGTGAACCAGCGCGACGACGGCGTGCGGGACACGAGCTGGACGGCCGAGATCCGGATCCCCTGGAAGGAGCTCCCGGGCGTCGACAAGGCGCCGAGCGGCGAGACGTGGGGCATGAACCTCTACCGGATCGGCGTCGGCGGCGAGAACTTCATGGGCAACTGGGTGGCCGTCGGCGGCGACTTCCACAACGTCGGCGCCTTCGGGCGGGCCGTGTTCTCGACGATGACGCGGGGGCGCGTGGCGCCCGCGCCGACGCCCGCGCCCGGGACCGAGCCCGGCGGGGAGAGCGGGGTCGAGGGCGGGACCGTGCCGGCGCCCACGCCGCCAGGGGCCGAGGGCGGGGCCGAGGGGAGCGCGCCTGCGCCCGCGTCGCCGCCTGGGACGGTGGCGCCGACCGCGCCTGCTCCTGCGCCTGCTCCGACGCCTGCGCCCGGCACGCCGCCTCCGGGCGAGCCCGCGCCGGCCCCCGGCACGACGCCGTGAGGAGGCCGGACCTCGCGCGGCTCGACGACGTCGTGGCGGCGCTCCGCGCGGGCTGCCCGTGGGACCGCGCGCAGACCATCGCGACGCTCGAGCCGTACCTCCTCGAGGAGACGTGGGAGGTCATCGACGCCATGCGCGACGATGACGCGGCGCGTCACGCGGAGGAGCTCGGCGACCTGCTCTTCCAGATCGTCTTCCAGGCGCGGATCCGCGCGGAGTCGGGGGCGTTCGAGCTCGCGGACGTCATCGACGGCATCGCGGACAAGCTCGTGCGGCGCCACCCGCACGTCTTCGGCGACGAGGACGCCGCCGACGCGAAGGCCGTCCGCCGGCGCTGGGACGAGCTCAAGAAGGCCGAGGGGAAGGGCGGGGTCGCGCGCGTGCCGCGCCACTTCCCGGCGCTCCTCCGGGCCGAGAAGGTCGGGAAGGAGGCCGCGAAGGAGGGCTTCGACTGGCCGGACGTCGCGGGGCCGCTCGCGAAGGTCGACGAGGAGCTCGCGGAGCTGCGCGCCGCCATGGCGGAGGCGGGGCCTGGGCGCGAGGAGCGCGTCGCGGCCGAGCTCGGCGACCTCCTCTTCGCCGTCGTGAACGCCGCGCGCCACCTCGGCGTGAACCCGGAGCTCGCGCTCGAGCGCACGACGGATCGCTTCGCCGCGCGCTACGCGCACCTCGGGGCCGCGCTCGGCGCCGCTGGGCGGACCGTCCGCGACGCCGACCCGGCCGAGCTCGACGGCCTCTGGGAGGCCGCGAAGGCCGCGCTCGCCGGAGCCGTCGATGGCTGACGAGGCGTCGGCGCCTGCGCCGCCGGCGCCCGCGCCGGGCAAGCCGCCGGCGGAGCGCCAGCACCGCTCGATCCTGCGGTCGGCGAGCGTCATGACGCTCATGACCCTGGTGTCGCGCGTGCTCGGGCTCGTGCGCGAGCAGGTGCGCGCCATCTACATCGGCACGGGCGCCTCGTCCGACGCCTTCGGGCTCGCGTCGACCATCCCGAACCTCTTCCGGCGCCTCGTCGCCGAGGGCGCGATGACCGCGGCGTTCGTGCCGGTTTTCACCGAGTACATCAAGAAGGGGGACGAGGAGGAGCTCAGGGTCTTCCTGTCGCGCTTCTTCACGGTCCTGACCTTCGCGGTGGTGCTGCTCACCGTGCTCGGCATCGTGCTCTCGCCCTGGATCATCGAGACGTTCTTCGCCGAGGAGTTCCGGAACGTCCCCGGGAAGGTGCCGCTCACCATCGCGCTGACGCAGCTCATGTGGCCGTACCTCACGTTCGTGACGGTCGCCGCCATGCTGCAGGCGGTGCTCAACAGCTACCGGATCTTCGGGCCGTCGGCGTTCACGCCGGTGCTCCTGAACCTCGCCATCATCATCGCGACGATCGCGCTCTCGAGCGCCTTCGCGGACCCGGCGTACGCGCTCGCGGTCGGCTTCCTCGTGGGCGGCGTCCTGCAGGTGGTCTTCCAGATCCCCTACCTCAGGAAGCACACGCCCGCGCGCTTCGGGCTCGTGCGCGACTTCTGGGGTCCTGGCGTGCGGCGGGTCCTCAAGATCATGGGCCCCGGCGTCTTCGCGGCCGGCATCTACCAGATCGACGTGTTCGTCTCGCAGCTCATCGCCGCCGGCCTCGAGGGCGGCTCTGTGAGCTCGCTCCAGTACTCGCTGCGCCTCCAGGAGCTCGTCCTCGGCGTCTTCGTCGTCTCCGTGGCGCAGGTGATCCTCCCGAACCTCTCGGACCACACGGCCGAGGGCGACCACGAAGGCGTGAAGTCGACGATCGCCTACTCGACGCGCCTCATCGGCTTCGTGACGCTGCCGGCGACGGTCGTCCTCTTCATGATCGGCCCCGAGATCGTGCGCCTCCTCTTCCAGTCGGGCGCGTTCGACGCCGAGTCCACGCAGAAGACCGCCTTCGCCCTCCAGTTCCACGGGATGGGGCTCCTCTTCATCGGGCAGGCGCGCGTCCTGCAGCAGGTCTTCTTCGCGTACAAGGACCTCAAGACCCCGACGCTCGTGGCGGCCTTCGTGGCCGTCTTGAACATCGTCCTCTGCTACACCCTCTCGGTGCCGCTCGGGCACGGCGGCGTCGCGCTCGCAGGCAGCCTCGCGTCGGCCGCCAACACCACGATCTTCATCACCATCCTCGAGCGCCGCCTCGGCGGGCTCGGGCTCCCGGCGATCCTGTCGCGCCTCGGGCGGATGGCGGTCGCGGCGGCGGTGGCCGGCGGGGTCCTGTGGCTCCTGCAGACGGCCTGGCCCTCGGAGCACGTGGCGCGGCGCCTCGTCCTCGTCGTCTGGGTCGTCGTCGCGCTCGGCCTCGCGGGCGGGGCCTACCTCGCGGCGGCCTCGGCGCTCCGCGTGAACGAGTTCAGCGGCATCCTGGGCGCCATCAGGCGGCGGTTCGGCCGTAAGAAGTGAACGCCGATCGGGCGTCGAGGCCGGCGCCGGCGCGGTTCAGGGGCCGGGCGCGCTGCGGACCGACGGGGCCCGCTCGTCGCGCCCCGAGGCTGTCGTGCGTTGACGGCGCCGTCCGACGGCGAGCACACTCGAGTCGACTCGATGTCCGCGCTGGAGGGGGCATGCCGATCAGCATCAAGGAGCTCGACGCTCGCGAGGCGAGCCTGCCGAGCAATCGTTCGCTCGAGGAGCGGATCCTGGAGTCGCTACGGGCGCGGCCGAACGACGCCCTCACCGAGGGTGAGATCTACGGCTCCATCCACCGGGACCGCGCCAAGCGCGGCGGGCTGAAAGGGCTCGTCGACGGCATGCTCGACAAGGCGTTGGACCCGCGCCAGATGCCCGACTATCCCGAGTTCGGCGCGGCGCTGGCCGGACTCGTCGACGCCGGCAAGGTGAGGCGACGCGCGCTCGGGTCGGTGACGTACTTCCACCTCCCCAGCTGAGCTGCACGTCACGCGCGATCAAGGCCGCTACGACCCTGGTCGCGGCGCGGCGCGTCACTTCTTGTTGGCCTCGTCTTCCCAGAAGTCGACGAGCTTCTTGGTGTCGATGCGCCAGCCCTCGTCGGTCTTGACCATGAGGATCTTCTTCGACTTCGTGCCGCTCGAGACCTCGAGGACCGCCTTGTCGCCGTCGGTCTCGACGGACTCGAGGTGGTCGAAGACGAGCTGCTTCACAGGGTCGTCCTGGCGCAGATCGTAGGCCTCGGAGAGGCTGATCTGCGCCTCCACGAGCGCCTTCGACTCGGGCGTGAAGCCCGCGAGGAAGCCCTCGCGGTCGCCGAACTCGGCGGAGGTCGCCATGCCGATGTACACGTCGCCAGGGCCCTCGCCGCAGGCCGCGAGCGGCGCGCCGAGCGCGAGGAGGGCCGTGCCCAGGAGGATGCCACGTCGTCGTGCGATCAACCGCTCAATCCCCTTGCGTCAGCGGCGCCCAGAAGCCATCGAGCGAGAAGAGATCGATCACCCAGTGATCCTTCTCGTTGAACATGTGGACCTCCTGGGTCTTGCCCCGGGTCTTCACCTTGATGGCCGCGAAGTTGTCCTTCACGTAGACCTCTTCGATGTCGCCGGTCGGCAGCACCTCGAAGGGCTGCTTCATGTAGTAGCGCTTCATGCGCTCGCCGGCGGTCTTCATGTCGCGCAGGAACTCCGCCGAACGCTCCGTGAAGAAGGTGCGGAACGTGTCGAAGTCCTTGTCTTCGGCGGCCTTGAGGGCCTGCGCGTAGCGCTCCTCGGGCGGATCGGCGCACGCGGTGAGCGCGAGGCCGAGGAGGAGCGCCAGGAGGAGCCTGGCGAGCCCCGTTCGTGGCGATGTCGTCGGACGGCGTCGTTCCATGCAGGCAGCCTAACGGAAAGGGGGCGCCCCGAAAAGGCCAGCGCGAGCGGTGGCCCCGGGCCTGTTCAATAGGCGGGCACGCCCGCCTCGTAGCGCTCCGTGTCGAGGAGGTCGATGCGCCACGACCCGCCCTCGCCGTGGAGGACGACGCGCATCTGGTCGACCCCCTCGGAGACGACGAGCAGGACGCGGTCGGGGAGGCCGACGTCGCGGCTCGCGAGGCGGGAGCCGGCGACGACCTGGACCTCCGCCGCGCCGAGCGCCGCGAGCGGCGGGTTCTTCTCGGCCGCGGCCGCCCAGAGGGTCTCGAGGATGGGGCGCGAGCGCTCGGTGAAGCACGCGAGGTAGCGGTCCCGGTCGCCGTCGCGCGCGGCGGCGGCGGCTCGCTGCACGATGTCCCCGGGCGCGTCGCCGCCTCGCAGGAAGAGGACGGCGAGGACCACGGCGAGCGCGGCGACGACGAGGGCGACGAGGGCTTGGAGGCGCGGGCGGCTCGCGAGTCGTAGGGGCATGACGAGCGGGAGCCTGCCACGGTGGCGGCGAGGAAGGAAGCGCTCTATGCCTCCCGCCCCGCGGCCGCCGGTCGGCCTCGGTCGCGGCGTCACCGTCGGACCCCAGAGACGCGAAAGCCCCCGCAGGCTCTCGCCTCGGGGGCTCTCGGTGGTGCGAAAGGGGGGAATCGAACCCCCACGACCTAAGCGGTCACTAGGCCCTCAACCTAGCGCGTCTACCAATTCCGCCACTTTCGCGTCGTCGGCGGTCGCTCATTTAGGCCAGAGCGTCGCCGTCGTCAAACCAAATCGACACAATCGTCACTGACCATCCGCAGGCGCCGGAGCGGGGGCGGAACCCTCGGCCGGAGCGGCCGGAGCGGCGCCCTCGGTCGGGGCCGGAGCCTCGGCCGGAGCCTCGGTCGGAGCCGGGGCCGCGCCCTCGGTCGGAGCCGCCGCGGGGGCCTCGCTCGGGGCCGGGGCGGGGGCGGGGGTCGCGCCCTCGGTCGGGGCCGGGGCCGCGCCCTCCGCGGGAGCCGGAGCCGGCGCCTCGTCGGTCGTGCCCTCGGTCGTCGAGCCGTCGTCCTCGGCCGGAGCCGGGGCCGGCGTCGCGGCGCCGGCGGCGCCCGGAGCGCCCGGGACGACCTCACCCTCGACCGTCACCGGCGCGACGTTGCTGCGGTGCAGGTCGACGTTGATGCGCGCGAGCAAGAGCACCAGCACGCCGAAGCCGATCCCGAGCCACACGGTCGCCTTCGCGAGGAACGGGACCGCGCCGCGCGCGCCGAAGACGCCGCCGCCGGTCGCGCCGCCGCCGCCGCCGAGCGCGCCCATGCCGCCGTCCTTGCCCGGCTGCAGGATGATCACGAGCGTCAGGAGGAGGCAGGTGAGGACGTAGAGGATGATGACGATGGTGTCCATGGAGCTCGCTCTGTCGGCGTCCTGCCGGGTCCGCCTCGCGGATCCGGCGCGGAGTGAAGCCTGCGCGACCTATCAGACCCGACGGTCGCGGTCAAGCACGGACGATGGCGGCGAAGTCCTCGGCCTTGAGGCTCGCGCCCCCGACGAGCGCGCCGTCCACGTCCTCCTGGGACATGAGCTGGGTCGCGTTGTCGGGCTTCACGCTGCCGCCGTACTGGATGCGCACCGCGTCCGCGACCCCGTCGCCATAGGTCTCGCGCAGGAGCCCGCGGATGAAGGCGTGCACGGCCTGCGCCTGCTCCGGCGTCGCCGTGCGGCCGGTCCCGATGGCCCACACGGGCTCGTAGGCGATCACCGTGCGCTCGACCGCGCCCGCGTCGATCTTCGCGAGCCCGGTCTCCACCTGCGCCTTCACGACGACCTCGGTCACGCCGTCGTCGCGCTGGTCGAGGGTCTCCCCGACGCAGAGGATGGGCGTCAGCCCCGCGCGGTGCGCCGCGGCGACCTTGTCCCCGACGAGCTCGTTCGTCTCGCCGAAGATGTGCCGCCGCTCGCTGTGCCCGCAGAGCACCCACGCGCACCCGGCGGACGCGAGCATCGGCCCGCTCACCTCGCCCGTGAAGGCGCCCTTGTCCTCGGCGTGCAGGTTCTGCGCGCCGATGGTCACGTGGCTCCCGGCGAGCGCCTCGGCCACCGGCACGAGGAAGCAGGCCGGCGGGATCACGACGACGTCGACCTCGACGTCCTCCGTGGCCTCCGCGACCGCCCACGCGAGGTCGCGCGCGTCGTCGAGGGTCGTGTTCATCTTCCAGTTGCCGGCGATCAGCGTGCGGCGGCTCATTCGGTCACCTTCAGGGCCTCGACGCCGGGGAGCGGCTGTCCCTCGACGAACTCGAGCGACGCGCCGCCGCCCGTGGACACATGGCTCACGAACGGGAGGAACCCGCTCTTCTTCAGCGCCGACACGCTGTCGCCGCCGCCGACGACGCTGGTCGCCCCCGAGTGCGCGACCGCCTGGGCGACGCGCCGCGTCCCCTCGGCGAACGCCTCCATCTCGAAGATCCCCATCGGACCGTTCCAGAACACCGTGCGCGCCTTCCTGATCGCGCGGTCGAACGCCGCGATGGTGTCCATGCCGATGTCGACGGCGATCCCGTCCTCCGGGAACTCCCCGCTCGACAGGATCCGGCTCGGCGCGTCCGGCTTCACCTCGGTCACGACGACGTGATCGCTCGGGAGCAGCACCTCGACGCGCCGCGCCTCGGCCTTCAAGAGCGCGCGCTTCGCGACCGCGATGCGGTCCTCCTCGACGCGCGACTTCCCGAGCCTGATGCCCTGCGCCGCGAGGAACGTGTACGCCATCGCGCCGCCGATGATGAGCGTGTCGACCTTGGTCAGGAGCGAGTCCACGACGGCGATCTTGTCGCTCACCTTGGCGCCGCCGAGCACCGCGACGAACGGGCGCTCCGGCGAGGCGAGCAGGTTCCCGAGCGCGTCGAGCTCCTTCTTCATGAGGAAGCCGGCGGCCCGATCCGCGACGAGGCGGGGCAGGGCGTGCACCGAGGCGTGCGCGCGGTGCGCGGCGCCGAAGGCGTCGTTCACGTACACGTCGCAGAGCGCCGCGAGCTGCCGCGCGAAGTCGATGTCGTCGGCCTCCTCCTCGTTGTGGAAGCGGAGGTTCTCGAGCAGCATCACGCCTCCCTCGCGCAGATCGGAGGCGAGCTTCCTCGGCCCGTCTCCGACGCAGTCGTCCGGGACGACCACGTCCGTGTCGAGGAGCTCCGCGAGGCGCTCGCCGACGGGCACCATCGACTGCTTCGGATCCTTCTTGCCCTTCGGCCGCCCGAGGTGGCTCGCGAGGATGATCCGCGCCTTCTGCTCGCGCGCGTAGCGGATCGTCGGCAGCGCCGCCTGGATCCGCGTGTCGTCGGTGATCTTCCCGTCCGCGTCGAGCGGCACGTTGAAGTCGACCCGGAGGAAGAGGCGCCGCCCCTCGAGCGGCAGGTCCTCGATGCTCTTGATGACGTCGGTCATGAGTAGGCCTCCACCGTTTGCGCCCGGACATTCCCGCAGGCCGCGGACCCGGTCAAGGCGGGGCGAAACGTGCGCGAAAAGCCCCGATCCCGGAGGCCGGCCTCAGCGCCGCGAGTCGTTCCGCGCCCGCACGATCACGACGCGCCGGCCGGCGTCCTCGGCCGCCTTCACCTCGAGCACCTCGAGGTAGGGGTAGAGCCCGACCTCGTTCTCGAGGTCGGCGACGCGATCGGCGGCGACCTCCACGCGGTAGACGACCTCGCCGCGGTCCGGGGCGGCGCTCTCGACCGCGACGTCGCCGTAGCCGCGCAGCACCGCCGCGCCGACGGCCGACGCGTCGCTCGCGCGGCGCACCATCTCGGCGGACACGGGCAGCGGGATGTCCGACGCCGTCGGCATCGCGATGACGTACATGGCCATCAGGAGCCCCAGCAGGACGCCGTTGATGACCGCCTCGTAGGGGAAGCGGTAGCGCGCGGCCTTCATCCCGAAGACCCGCCCGCGCGTGCGGCGACGGATCCGCGACTTCACGGCGGTCAGGAAGTCGTCGGGCGCGGGGGCGACGGGGATCCGGCGGAGCGCCGAGACGACCCCCTCGAGCCCGCGCACCTCGGCCTCGAGCTCGGGATCGCCCTCGAGCAGGGCCTCGAAGCGGGCGCGCTCCGCGTCCCCCATCCGCTCGTCGATGAAGTCGGTGAGGCGCTCGTCCTCGAGGATCTTCGGCACCGGCTCAGCCATCGTCTCGGTTGTCCCTAAGCACGTCGCGCCCCTCCATCCAGGCGTCGAGCATCTCCTTCAGCTTGAGCCGCCCCCGGTGGAGGCGGCTCTTCACGGTCCCGAGGCTCTGCTGCGTGATCTCGGCGATCGCCTCGTAGCTCTGGCCGTCCACGTCGCGCAGGACGACGACGGTCCGCTGATCTTCCTCGAGCGTCGCCAACGCGCGCTCGAGGAAGCGCGATAGATTTCGGCCGTCGAGGGCCTGATCGGGGCGCGGGAGATCCGCGGAGAGGCGCCCGGAGTGCGGCTCGACGGTCAGGTCGTCGTAGCTGTCCTTCTGCGCCTCCTTCCGGCGCGACATGTACTTCAGGCGGTTCTTCGCGTGGTTCGTCGCGATCCGGTAGATCCAGGTGCTCAGCTGCGACTCGCCGCGGAAGAGGTGGATCTTCTCGAAGACCGTGACGAAGACCTCCTGCGCGACGTCGCGCGCCTCCTCGGGGCGGCCGACGAGGCGGAGGACGAGGCTGTAGACGCGGTCCTGGAAGCGCGTGACGAGCACGTTGAACGCGCGCTCGTCGCCCTTCCGGAGGGCGGCGATGAAGCGCGCCTCCTCGTCGGTGAGGCGGGTCACGCGGGGGCCGCCGGGGTCGCGGCGGCGCGGCGGGCGCGGCGGCGGCGGGCGACGACGTCCACGAGCAGGAGGAGGGTGATCACCTCGAAGAGCCAGGGGACGACGGGGCCGATGACCCGCCAGGGGGGCGTGACGTCGCGGAGCGGCACGTTCACGTCGAGGACGCCCGCCGTGTCGAGCGGCAAGGTCGCGACGACGTCGCCCGTCGGCTCGACGACCGCCGAGATCCCCGAGAGCGCGCCGCGGACGAGCGGCACGCCGAGCTCGGCCGCGCGCGGCGCCTGGAGCATCAGGTGCGACTCGGGCGCGTTGGTCGTGCCGAACCACGTGTCGATGGTCAGGTTCACGAGGAGCGAGGCGCTGCCGAGGTCGGCGCGGGTCGGGAGCGAGAAGCAGGTCTCGTAGCAGATCCCGCAGGCGACCGAGACGTCGCCGACCGCGAAGGCGCAGGCGGCGTCGCCCTCCTCGAAGTTCGAGATCCCGGGGACCGCCTCGGCGAGCGACGGGAACACGCTGCGGAGCGGCATGTACTCGCCGAACGGCATGAGGATCTGCTTGTCGTAGTAGGCGCGGATCCCGCCGTCGGCGCCGAGCTGGACGGCCGCGTTGCGGACGCGCTCCGAGGGGCCCAGCCGGAGCCCGCCGACGATGGCGTCGGTGCGCGGGCCGCTCGCGATGGCCTCCTGCAAGCGCTTCGTGGCGCGGACGGTCGTCGGCATCGGGGCGCCGTCGGCGAAGCGGTCGGCGTCGACGCGCCACGAGTAGGGGAAGGCGCCCTCGGAGGCGACGACGAGGTCGTAGGTGTCCGGCGGGAGCGCCTTGATCTGCGCCGTGATGCGCTCGAGGAACGCCTCGCGCTGCGCGGCGGCCGCGGCCTTGTCCCGGCGCGACGCGGCGCGCTGCTTCTCCTCGACGGTGTAGTTCGGCTGGACGATGGCGACGCGCAGCGTGTCGTAGGGGTCGGTCGCGGCGACGTGGAGGTGCCAGCCGAGGGCGAGCGCGAGGAGGGCGGCGATGGCGACGACGCCCGGCACGACGCGGCGGGCGCTCCGGGAGAGCCACCCCTCGGCGACGACGGCGTTCACGAGCAGGACGAGGAACGCGAGCCCGGGGACGCCGACGTACGCCGTGAGGGAGACGACGGGGCCGACGTCCCAGAAGGCGTGGGCGATGGAGAGCGGGAAGACCTGCGGCCAGAGCCACTCGACGGCGGCGTAGGCGGTGGCGACGGCGAAGACGCCGCTCCGCGGGAGGCGCGCCTCGGCGGCCTCGCGGAGGGGCTCCGCGAGCCACAGGAAGACCCCCGCGAGGAGCCCGTGCCAGAGGCCGTAGGCGACGGCAAGCGCGGCGCCGGCAGCGAAGGGGAGGCCGGTCATGCGGACCATCGTGCCGGCGATGAACCACATGAGGGTGACCTCGGTCGTGAAGCCGAGGAGCCAGCCGAGGCGGAAGCGGCGGCCGGGCGGGAGGCGGCGCGCGAGGACGAGTGCCGGCGCCCAGGCGAAGAGGGCCGGGACGTGGAGGTTCGCCTCGGGCATGGAGAAGCGGATGGCGAGGCCGCCGCCGACGCCCGCGAGGAGCACGGCCCAGAGCGGGACGCGCGCGGCGTCCGCGGGGGCGGCGGGCTCGTGGCTCGGGTCGGGGGTGCTCAGCGGGTTCCTCGCGCGGCGGAGGCGACGTGATACCACGAGGAGACGGGGGAGGGCAGGGCCCGTGAAGGGACACCGCGCGGGCGCCGAGGTTCCCGGCGGGTCACAGGCCGAGCCAGGTCCTGAGCGCCTCGTCGACGCGGCGGAGCACCTCGGACGAGGCCCGCCCGATCCGGGGGCCGAGGCGGTCGCGGGGGGCCGAGACGAGCTTGTCGACCATGACATGCGACGGCTCGAGGAGGCCGTTCTCCGGCGACGGAGTGATGGGCACCCGGAAGAGCGGGGCGGCGATGAGCTCGCTCGTCAGGAGGCACAGGGTGACGCTGCCGTGAGTCGCGTTGAACGCGTCCGCCTGGACGACGAGCGCTGGACGCGGCTTCCCGGCGAAGCCGCCGGCGCCGGCGACCGTGACGATGTCACCGCGGGCGACGCTCACGACGCCTCGTCGGCGTCCGCGAGCGAGAGGGAGAGGGCCGCTGCCTCCGCGTCGTCCGCGCCGCTCGCGAGGAGCGACTGTCGCCGCGCCTCGGCGAGGAAGGAGGCGTCGGCCTCGAGGTAGCGGCGGAGCGCGTCGCGCACGATCTCGGAGCGCGTCCGGCCGAGGCGCTTCGCGGCGGCGTCGAGCTGGCGCTCGGTGTCCTCGTCGAGTCGCACGCCGATCATCGCGGTGCTCCGGTGGTGACGTTCAACATGTTGAACATGTAGCGCGACGGCTGGCGAAGTCCAAGCCCCGGGCGCGGAGCAGCCGAATCACGTTTTGGTGACGGATCGGTGGCAGCCAGGCCAATCCGTCGGTGATGATCCCACACGCCCCCATCCGCGCTCGGTGTTGGCTCGCGCTCGCGGCGCTCGCGATCCTCCCCGGCGGCTGCCTCGTCGACGTGGACGCGGCCCGCGAGGGCGACCGCGACGCCGCGGCGGCGGACACAGCGAGCGTCGAAGACACCGTGAGCAGCGCGCTCGACGGCGACGGCGCCGCCGAGGACACCGCGCCCGTCATCCCGGAGGGGTGCCCGACGCCGGTCATCACCTCGACCACCCCCGTGGGCGCGGTCCTCGCCGTGCCCGCGTCGGTCGTGCTCGACGGCGCGGCCAGCGTGCCCGGCGCCGACGGGCGCGACATCGTCGCCTACCACTGGGAGGTCGTGCGCGCGCCCGACGCGTGCGGCCCCATCGTCCTGCCCAGCCTCGCGAATCAGGCCAACCTGCGCGCGGCGACCGTCGGAACGTACGAGGTGCGCCTCACCGTCGACGACGGCGGTGGCGCGACCGGCTGTCCGGACGCGCGCTTCGCTTTCACGATGGTGCCGAACAGCGAGGGCATCGCGGTGGAGCTGACCTGGGAGACCCCGGGCGACCCGGATCCGACCGACGTCGGCCCGGAGACGGGCGCCGACCTCGACCTCCACCTCCTCCACGAGTTCGCCACGGGCGGCTACGACGGCGACGGCGACGGTGAGCTCGACGGCTGGTTCGACAGCCAGTTCGACTGCTTCTGGCACAACAGCAAGCCGAACTGGGGGAGCGTCGATCCGTTGGCCGACGACGACCCGGAGCTCGTCGCGGATGAGACCATCGGCTGCGGCCCCGAGGTCATCACGTTCGCGACGCCCGAGGACGGGAAGACCTACCGGATCGGTGTCCACTACTGGGACGACCACGGCTTCGGGCGCAGCACGGCCAAGATCCGCGTCTGGGTGCGCGGCGAGCTCGTCTTCGAGCAGGCGCGGGAGCTCATCGACAAGGATCTCTGGTTCGTGGCGCGGCTCGCGTGGCCGAGCGGCGAGCTCACGCGCGTCCGCGGCTGCGGCGGGACGCCCACACCCTGCGAGACCGACGCCGAATGCCAGGGCGGCGAGGCGTGCACCGATCGCGTCGCCCCCGCCTACGTCCATCCCCTCTACTCGAACTCGAACTGACCGCTGAGGTGAACGTCCCGGCCCGCCTCGAGGGCCGCCCCCATGGATCCGGGATGGGTGGTCCCCGATCCAACGCGCATGGGGGCGGTCTTCGAGCCGCGCCGGGACTCGCCTCGCGGCCTCGCGCCGAGCCTCGCGCCGGGCCTCGCGGTGGCTCCGCAGGTAACCACGGAGACACGGAGACACGGAGGGGGCACGGAGGGGAGCGAGTTGGGACGCGCTCTGTGGCCGGGCTCGCGGTCACGGGGCTCGGTCGAGCGCCAATCCTTCTACGACGTCTGCCGCTAGCAGCAGGTTCGCCGCAGCGGTTCTGGAACGCCGAGACGCCCGAGACTACGTGTTGCGCGACTCCTCGAAGCGCGCCCCGTCGTGCGTCCAGATGACGGGCTTGCCGTCCGAGAGCGTCCGGATGTGCACCGGTCGGCTCCAGAGCTGCACGAGGTTCGCGAGCGTGTCCCGCGCGTAGTCGAGCTTGAGGTCCTGCCCGTCGAACTTGTGCCACAGGAGCAGCTCGCCGCGGTTCTTGTAGTTCGCGTCCTCGACGAAGATCTGCGGCTGACCGAAGTTCGTGAGCTGCCGGAGGAGCATCTGCTTCACCTCCTGGAACTCGCGCGTCTTGATCTCCCACTGGTCGTTCTTGCGGTTGTACCCGAACGTGAAGAGCTTCTGCGCCTCGGCGAACTCCGGCGTCAGGAACTCGTCGATGAACATCACGTCGTTGTAGACCTTGCGCACCTGGAACAGCTTCTCGCGCCCGAGCCCGAGCTGCTTGTCCCAATGCGCCCGCGTCTCCATGTCCTCGCACCGCTCCCACTCGAGGCCGAACTGCCCCTTGTTCCAGCGGTCCTCGATGTCCCGGAACAGCTCGAGCCCGATCTTGTACGGGTTCATCTGCGTCGGGCTCATCGCCATCGTCCCCGAGTGCACGTGCGCGAAGTCGATGATCTCGCTGTCGTCGCAGATCGCCTGCGTCATCAGCTTGCTGTGCCAGTAGCTCGCCCAGCCCTCGTTCATGATCTTCGTCATGCGCTGCGGCGCGAAGTAGTACGCCTCCTCGCGCACCATCCCGAGGATCTGCCGCTGCCACTTC
This sequence comes from Deltaproteobacteria bacterium, assembly GCA_020632715.1. Taxonomy (GTDB): domain Bacteria; phylum Myxococcota_A; class UBA9042; order PHBI01; family PHBI01; genus JACKFA01. Next base: position 413,275 of record JACKFA010000001.1, on the reverse strand, counting down.
TCGAGCGGCGCGTTCTCGAACAGGAAGAGCAGCACGTCGCGCTCGGGCTCGAGCGGGAAGCGCTTCCGCTCCTCCTCGTGCTTCTTCTTCGCCTCCTCCCGCTGCCGCTCGAGGTCCTCCTCGGGGTTGATGTAGCGGTCCATATACGACCGCGCCGGGAGCTTCCTCACCTCGGGCGGGAGCGCGTCTTCGTCGATCGGCGGGCGCCGCCGCTTGATGTACGGGCTGTGGATGTCGATGAGGTTGTCCACCGACAGGCACACGTCGATGAAGTTCTCGACCTTCTCCTGCCCCTCGCGGTCCGCGATGCGCGAGATCTTCGCCGCGTGGTTGGCCATCTGGTCGAGCATCTTGCGGTCGGTCCGCGAGAACCACGCGTTGTTCTTGAAGAAGTCGCAGTGGCCGAACACGTGCGCCATCACGAGCTTCTGCTCGACGTCCGTGTTCCCCTCGAGCAGGTACGCGTAGCAAGGGTCCGTGTTGATCACGAGCTCATAGATCTTCGAGAGCCCATACGCGTAGCTCTTCGACAGCCGCTCGTACTCCATCCCCCACTTCCAGTGGCGATACCGGATGGGGAAGCCCTCGTAGGCCGCGAGCATGTTCATCTGCTCGTACGTGACCATCTCGAAGACCGTCGGGAAGAAGTCGAGGCCGTAGGACGCCGCCGTCGCCTCGATCCGGCGCGCCCAATCCCGCAGCTCGGGGCTCAACGTGGGGTTCGTGCTCACTTGCCCTTGCCTAGGAAGTCTTTGATACTCTTGACGATTGCGTCTTTGTTCTTGATCTCGCTCGTGATGACCTGGTCGTCACTCCGGAAGTGCACGCGCAGATCCTTGATGAACTGCCCGGACCCGTAGGGGCTCTCGACCTGCCCGTAGCAGAAGACGTTCGCCGCCGGGATGATGTCGTCCCGCAAGAGCTTCACGCACTGCATCGTGTCGTCGGCCGACCAGTTGTCGCCGTCCGAGAAGTGGAACGGGTAGATGTTCCACTCGCCCGACGGGTAGTCCGCCTTCATGATCTCCCAGCACTTCCGGTACGCGCTCGAGATCATCGTGCCGCCGGACTCCTTCGTCTTGAAGAAGGTGTCGCGGTCGACCTCGCGCGCGCTCGCGTCGTGGATGATATAGCGGCTCTCGATGCCCTTGTACTGGCTCCTGAGCCACGTATCGATCCAGAAGGTCTCGACCCGGACGATCTCCTTCTGCTCGTCGCCCATCGAGCCCGACACGTCCATCATGTAGATGATGACCGCGTTGTGCCGCGGCTTGACCTCTTCCTTGAACGACCGGAAGCGCATGTCGTGCTTGATCGGCACGACGATCGGGTTCCGCGGGTCGTACGTCCCGCTCACGATCTGCCGCCGCAACGCCTCGCGGTACGTCCGCTTGAAGCTCCGGAGGCTGTTCGGCCCGACCGGCCGCACCCCCGTGTACTTCCGCTCGAACGACTCGATGCGCTTCTGCCCCTTCGGCTCGACCTTCGGGAGCTCGAGCTCCTCGCCGAGGATCTGCGCGAGCTCGTCGAGCGTCACCTCCACCTCGAGCGCGTGCTCGCCGGGGTTGTCGCCCGCCTGCCCCTTGCCGCTCCCCTGGCCCTGGCCGTCGCCCTGCGCCACCTGGTCGCCCGGGTCGCCCTCGCCCTGGCCGACGCCGCCGTTGTCGCGCTTGCCGAACTTGAACCGCGGCAGATCGATCTGCGGCACCGGCACCGACACGATGTCGTTGCCCTGCTTCCCGATGAGCTCGCCGGAGCTGATGTACTTCTTCAGGTTCCTGCGGATGCGGCCCCGCACGATCTCGCGGAACCGCCCCTTATCGCTGTCGATACGCTCCAAGCTGCCTCCTCGGGGGGCGGGGCCGGGCCGCTACTTGCGCTCTTTGAGCTCGCCGCGGGCGAAGATGGACGCGACGTAGTTGAGGACGTCGGTCGCGCTCTCCTCGTTGTAGCCGTAGTTCTCGATGAGGCGCTTCTTGACGACGTCGATCTTCTCCTGCGTCTCGCGGTCGACCACGTTCGACACGAGCGTCGAGAGCTTGATCGTGTCCTTCTGGTCGTCGAAGAGCTTCGCCTCGAGCGCCTTGTGGAGCCGCACGTTCGTCCGGTAGTCGAACTGCTTCCCCTCGATCGCGAGCGCGCCGATGTAGTTCATGATCTCGCGGCGGAAGTCGTCCTTCCGGCTCTCCGCGATGTCGATCTTCTCCTCGATCGACCGCATGAGCCGCTCGTCCGGCTCCTCGTCCTGCCCGGTGAAGCGGTTCTTCACGCGCTCCTTCTGGGTGTAGGCCTTCACGTTGTCGATGTAGTTCGCGCAGAGGCGGGCGATCGCCTCCTCGTCGGCCGAGATGGCGCGCTGCACCTCGTTCTTCACGATGTCCTCGTACTCGCGCTTCACCTCGTTCAGGAGCGAGTAGTAGCGCGCCTTGTGCTCCTCGTTCGTGATGAGCGAGTGGTGCCGGAGGCCGCTCTCGAGCTCGTTCATCACGATGAACGCGTTGATGTAGCGGCCGCCCTTCTCGCCCGCGAGGGCGTTGCTGATCTTGTCCTGGATGTAGCGCGGCGAGATCCCGTCGAGCCCCTCGCGATCGGCCTCCTTGCGGAGCTCCTTCACGTGGTCCTGCGTGTAGCCCGGGAGCGACTTGCCGTCGTAGAGCTTCATCTTCTGGAGCACCGACAGGTCGTGCTTCTTCGGCGCCTCGAGGCGCGTCATCACGGCCCACATCGCCGCCACCTCGAGGGTGTGCGGCGCCACGTGGATCCCGCGCACCCGCGGCGACGCCGGCCCGAAGTCCTTCTCGTAGATCCGGATCTCCTGCGACTTCTTCGTGATGTACGGGACGTCGATCTTCACCGTCCGGTCGCGGAGCGCCTCCATGAACTCGTTGTTCAGGAGCCGCTGGTACTCGGCCTCGTTCGTGTGGCCGATGATGACCTCGTCGATGTCCGTCTGCGGGAACTTCTTCGGCTTGATCTTGTGCTCCTGCGTCGCCCCGAGGAGGTCGTACAGGAACGCCACGTCGAGCTTCAGCATCTCGACGAACTCGATGATGCCGCGGTTGGCGACGCAGAACTCGCCGTCGAAGTTGAACGCGCGCGGGTCGGAGTCGGACCCGTAGGTCGCGATGAGGCGGTAGTTGATGTCGCCCGTGAGCTCCGTCGAGTCCTGGTTCTTCTCGTCCTTCGGCTGGAAGGTGCCGATGCCGACGCGGTTCTGCTCGCTGAACACGAAGCGCCGGACGCGGATGTGCTCCATCACGCGCTTGAAGTCGCCGTCGTAGCGCTGCATCAGCACGTCGAAGCGGTAGCGGCACGCCGGGTTCAGCTCCCCCTTCACCGGGATCGGGTACTTCGTCGTGCGCTCGTCGAGCCCGAGCGCGCGGATGGCCTTCGCGCGCCACTCGAGCGGGATGAGCTGGATCGGGTCCTGGTGCATCGGGCAGGGGATCCAGTTCCCCTCGAACTCGATGCCGGGCTCGTCGTCGATCTTCCAGTCGAACGTGTAGAGGGCGCCGTCGGGCGTGCGCGTGTACGCCTCCATCCCCTTCTTCAGGAGGCGGGCGATCGTCGACTTCGACGAGCCGACCGGCCCGTGCAGGAGGATGACGCGCTTCTCCGTGCCGTAGCCGAGCGCTGCCGACTTGATGACGTGCACGAGGCGCTGCAGCGTGATGTCGAGGCCGAAGATCGCGTCCTGGCCGTTGCTGAGCGGGTCCGAGAAGAACTCGTAGCGCGCGATCTTCTTCTTGTTGTCGGTGTACTCGCTGACGCCGTGCGAGACGATCATGTCGTAGAGGCGCTGCCAGGCGGTGCGCGTGACCTCGGGCCGCTCGCGCACGATCTGGATGTAGTCCTCGAACGTCCCGGTCCAGTGCAGCTCCTGATAGAGCTTCTTGTCCTGGAGGTCGGCGATTTGCTGGGTCAGTGAGACCATCCACGGGCTCCGCGACGGGGAGGGGACATGACGGGCCTGGCACCGGGCATCCCGCGACGCCGACCCGGAGCCAAGGTAACACAGAGGGATCCCGCGGCAACTCCACGCCGCCTTTTGCGGGCCTCCCGCGCGGCCACGGCGACGCGATCGCGTCAGCCGCGGTCACGCCGCCCTGGCGCGACGCGGCGGGGCCGGAGCGACCTTGACAGTCGCGCCGGGCGCTCTGTAGGTTCCGCCGCCCCCCGGACCAGGACCAGGAGCCCCGCCATGTCGACCGCCGAGCGCCGCCACCACGACCGCTGCGCCGTGGACTTCTTCGTCGCCGAGACCTCGGCCGAGCGGACCTTCCTCCACCCGGCCGTGAACCTGAGCCCGACGGGCGTCGCCGTCCTCGTGAGCGACGACCGCCGCGCCATCGACGCGACCCGCACCCTCGCCCTCGAGTTCACGCTGCCGACGGGCGTCGTCGTCACCACGACCGCCCGCGTCGCGTGGCTCCGCGACGACGGCGGGCGCCGCTCCCTCGGCCTCACGTTCGGCGACGACCTCGCCGACGACGCGCGCGTCGCGGTCGAGCGCTACGTCGCGGCCACGGCGGCCGCCCAGCGCCGGATGCGCCAGACCGCCTGAAGCGCGCCCTCGCCGCGGAGACGGAGGCGCGTCGCCGCGCTCAGGCCGCGAGCTCCTTCACGAAGAGGAAGGCGAAGTAGAGCCCGAGCCCGACGAGGCCCCAGCCGATCCACCCGATGACCCGGCGGATCGACGACGGCTTGAAGCTCTTCGTGAAGCGGCGCACCAGATACACGACGAGCGAGAACCAGCTCGACACGCCGAGCGCCACCGCGAGCCCGAACGGCGCGCCGAGGATCGGGCGCAGCTCGACGCCCGCGGCGACCACCATCGACGTCGCCGCCGTCCACGTCGCGAGCAGCGTCGGGTTCACGATCGTCACCGAGAAGCCGATCGCGAACTGGCCGAGCGGCGTCTTCTTCTGCTTCTTGTCCTTCCTCTTGCCGCCCGCGCCGTCGTCCTCGCCGCCCTCGTCGTCGTCGTGCTCCTGCTTCTTCCGGAGCGCGAACGAGAGCCCGACGCCGATGAGGATCGCGGCCGCCACGGCCTTCGACGCCGGCTCCATCCACGGGTAGTCCGCGAGGAGCGACACCCCGAGCACCGCGAGGGCCGCGTAGAAGCCCTCGGCCAGCGCCGACCCGAACGCGACCGCGAGCGCCGCCGCGTAGCGCTTGTCGAGCGTGCGCTCGATGACCATCGCCGACACGGGCCCCGCGACCGGGATGGCCGCGACGAACCCCATGCCGAACCCGAGCAGGATGGCGGCGATCACGGCGCGCTCAGAGCCCTTCCAGCGCGCGCCGGAGGTCGTTCTCGAGGTCCGCGACGTCCTCGATGCCGCAGGAGAGGCGGATGAGGCCGTCGTCGATGCCGAGGGCCGCGCGGTTCTCCGCCGGGACGGACGCGTGCGTCATGATCGCCGGGTGCTCGATGAGGGACTCGACGCCGCCGAGGCTCTCGGCGCACGCGAAGAGGTGCGTCCGCGACAGCACCTGCCGCGCCGCCGGGAGCCCGCCGCGGAGGACCGCCGTGATCATCCCGCCGAACCCGTCCATCTGCCGCTTCGCGAGCGCGTGCTGCGGGTGGCTCTCGAGCCCGGGGTAGATGACCTTCTCGACCGCCGGGTGCGCCTCGAGGAAGCGCGCGATGCGCGCGGCGTTCTCGCTGTGGCGGGCCATCCGGACGTGGAGCGTCTTGAGCCCGCGGAGCGTGAGGAAGCAGTCGAGCGGCCCCGGCACGGCGCCGACCGCGTTCTGGAGGTAGGCGAGGCGCTGGTGGAGGGCCTGGTCGCTCGTGACGATGGCCCCGCCGACGACGTCGGAGTGGCCGTTCAGGTACTTCGTGGTCGAGTGCACGACGAGGTCGGTGCCGAGCGCGAGCGGGCGCTGGTTCACGGGCGTCGAGAACGTGTTGTCGACCGCGAGCTTGAGCCCGTGCGCGCGGCACCGCTCGGCGACCGCCGCGATGTCGGCGAGCTTCAGCATCGGGTTCGTCGGCGTCTCGAGCCAGACGAGCTTGGTCTCGGGCCGCACGGCGCGGTCGATGGCGCTCGGATCGGTGAGATCGACGAAGTCGTACGAGAGGCCCGCGCGCGACCAGACGGCGTCGAACAGGCGGAACGTCCCGCCGTAGACGTCGTCGCCGCAGATCACGTGGTCGCCGGCCGAGAGCGTGTGCATCACGGTCGACGCCGCCGCGCACCCGCTCGCGAACGCGAGGCCGTAGGCCCCGCCCTCGAGCGCGGCGATGCACGCCTCGAGCGCGCGCCGCGTCGGGTTCCCGGTGCGGCTGTACTCGTAGCCCTTGTGCACGCCCGGCTCGGCCTGCACGTACGTGCTCGTGAGGTAGACCGGGGTCATGATGGCGCCGGTCGTGGGATCCGGCTCCTGGCCCGCGTGGATGGCCCGTGTCCCGATGCCGAGCTCGTCCGTCATGAAGCGCTCCTCGTGTGGTCCGTCGGCGCGCAGGTTGCACCCCGCCGCGGCCCCGCGTCAACGAGCGAAGGGGCCGCACCCGTGGTTGACACGGGGCGCGCGCCAAGGCTCCTATGGGCCCGATCGCCCACGGAGGGAAGGGATCATCAGGAGCCACACCCGCACCCGGCGCGCCCGCGCGCCCCTCGCCGCGAGCGCGCTCGCCGCGCTGCTCGCCCTGGCCTCGCTCGGCGCCTGCAGCGACGAGCCCGGCGGCGACGCGCGGCGGGTCGCGCTGCCCGACGCCGACGCCCTCCTCGTGGTGCCCGCCCTCGAGCCGCTCCGCGCCCGCGCCGTCGCGTTCCTCGCCGGCATCGAGGGCACGAGCGGCGTGCTCGACCTCGTCGCCGGGCGCTACGGGCTCGACCTGCGCACCCCCGAGGGGCTCGCCGAGGCCGGCATCGACGGCGCGCAGAGCCTCGTCGCCTGCGAGAAGGCAGGCGCCGCCGTGGTCGCCGTGGGGGTCCTCGACCCCGAGCGCTTCCGCGCCGTGCTCTCCGAGCGCTTCACCGGCTCGGCCGGCGCGACGCTCGCGCCGCCGGCGGGGGAGGGCGGCCTCGTCGTCGCCACCGGCCCCGCGCCCGCGCCCGTCGCCGGACCCGACGGGATGGCGCCCAGCGAGCCGCCCGCGCCGCGCTGGCGCGCCGCCTTCGGGGTCACCCCCGACCGCGTCGGGCTCGTGGTCGTGACGCCCGCCGACGCCGACCCGGCCGTCCTCTGGCAGACCGCCGCCGGCGGCGACGGGAGCGCGCTCGCGAGCGAGCTCGCCAAGGCCGCGAAGGAGCGGGCGGGGGAGGGCGCGGTCGCCTGGGGCTACACCGGCGACATCGTCCCCGCCGCGCCCGAGGGGCTCGGCCTCGCCGCGAACGTCGTCGAGCCCGCGCTCGACGGCCTCCAGCACTTCTACGGGGGCGTGGCGCTCGACGCGGATCGGCTCCAGGTCCACCTCGCCGCCGACCACGTCGGCGACCGCGAGCTCCCCGTGACGTGGCTCGTCCCCGAGGGCTCGCCCGACGTCTTCGCGGACGTCTTCCCGAAGACCACGACCGCCCTCGTCCGCCTCCGCATGAACCTCGGGCGCGTGCGCAAGATCCCGCGGATCCTGCGCGACAACGTGATGCCGTCGACCCTCCCGGGGCTCTCGGGGCTCCCGCTGCCGGCGCTCTCGGACCTCGTCGACCTCGTCGAGGGCGACGTCGCCGTCGCGCTCCTCGGCGTGGCCGACCAGGCGACCCTCACCGACCTCGGCCAGCTCCAGCGCGGCGGCGGCTTCGAGCGCGTCCTGCACGTGGCCCTCGCCGCCCGCGCCCGCGACTCGGCGGGGCTCATGGAGGCCTTCGGCGGCATCGCGAGCCAGCTCGAGACGAGCCGCTGGACGGTCGCGCCCATCGACGCGGGCGGCTTCCGCGGCTGGGCCTTCTCCCGCGACGAGCGCGCCTACAGCGTGCTCATCGGGCACGGCGTCGTCGTCTTCGTCATCGGGCGCGGCGAGGTCGAGCCGTTCCTCGCGGTCGCCGAGAAGCGCGCGCTGCCGCTCGCCTCGCTCGCCGAGGGGGAGCCGACCGTCGCCGCCGCGCTCGGCCGGGAGCCCGCGACCTTCGGCTTCGTCGCCGGCTTCACGCGCCTCACGCGCGAGCTCGCCGACAAGGGCGTCCCGCCCTACTTCCTCAAGATCCTGAACGACATCCGGGTGCTCGGCGCGCGCGTCGACGTCGCGGAGAAGCGCGTTTCCGTGGACCTGGACGTGTCGCTGTGATCCGCCTCGAGGGCCTCCACAAGACCTACACGAGCGAGGGCGGCGTCGAGAACCACGTCCTCCGCGGCGTCGACCTCGCGGTCGCGGACGGCGAGCTCGTCGCGCTCATGGGCAGCTCCGGGAGCGGCAAGACCACGCTCCTGAACGTCATCGGCGCGCTCGACCAGAGCTACCGCGGGCGCGTCGTCATCGCCGGGCAGGACCTGAAGGGCCTTGGCGACAAGGCGCTCTCGCGCTTCCGGAACCAGACCGTCGGGTACATCTTCCAGCAGTTCCACCTGCTCCCGCACCTGCCGGTCGTCGACAACGTCGCCATGCCGCGCTGGTTCGACGGCGGCGCGAAGCGCCACGACGGCGACGAGCGCGCCGAGGTGAAGCGCGTCCTCGAGCGCGTGGGCCTCGCCCACAAGCTCGACGCGCGCCCGGGGCACCTCTCGGGCGGCGAGAAGCAGCGCGTCGCCATCGCGCGCGCGCTCTACGCGAAGCCGAAGATCCTGCTCTGCGACGAGCCGACGGGCGCCCTCGACTCCGAGACGAGCGAGGTCGTGCTCGACCTCATCGCGCGCCTGAACGCCGACGAGGGCCTGACCGTCGTGGTCGTCACCCATGACCCCTACGTCGCGAGCCGCTGCCGCCGCACCGTGCGCATCGTCGACGGGCAGATCGTCTCGGACGCCGCGGCCTCCGCGCCGGCGCCGCCCTCCGACGCGGGAGGCGCCGCATGAACCTCGGCCGCGCCACCTCCGCCGCGCTCGGCAACATCCGCCGGAACAAGCGCTCCTTCCTCCTCTCGAGCGTCGGGCTCGTCGTGGGCGTCGCCACGCTCACGTTCTTCATCCACCTCGGGATGGGCATCCAGGACGGCGTCCTGAACCGCATCTACCCGGTGAACCAGATCGAGATCGAGCCCACGACCGTCGGCATCGTCGGCCTCCGCGAGCAGGTCATCGACCCCGCGCGGCTCGACGCCGGCATGGTCGACAAGCTCCGCGCCCTGCCAGGCGTCGTGCGCGTCTACCCGAAGCTCCGCTCGAAGCTCCAGGCGCGCCTCTGGGGCGGGAAGGCCCTCTTCGGCTACGCCGCCCGCGCCGAGGCGTTCTTCGACGGCCTCGAGCCCGAGCTCCTGCAGGACGAGCTCAAGCGCTTCGAGCGCGTCGACGAGAAGCGCGAGCGCGCGAAGCTCCGCCGCCCCGTCACCTGCCTCCGCGACGACGAGTGCCCGCTCGGCCAGGAGTGCCGCGAGGGCGGCACCTGCGGCGACGTCGAGTACTGGGAGCACTTCGTCGACCGCGGGGTCGCCATCCCGTGCAGCGACGCCGACGGCGGCGCCTACTGCCCGCCCGGCCAGGCGTGCAGCGGCGGCACCTGCCACGTGCTCTGCGAGGGCGCCGACGGCACGTGCGCCGAGGGCTCGCTCTGCGCGCCCCCGCCGATGTGCGCGTCGGGGTCGTGCCCCGGCGTGTGCGCGCCCGCCTGCAACGTCGACGGCGACTGCCCCGAGAGCGCCGCGTGCGTCGACGTCCGCGGCGGCGGCAAGGTCTGCCGGCGCCTCCGCTGCGAGCTCGCGAGCCCCGACCTCCAGTTCTCGGACCGCCTCGGCGACCAGGCCGGGAAGGTGCTCGACCGCTGCGCGAACGGCGTCGCGCCGGGCTCGCCGGGGTGCGAGCCGCTCCCGTGCCCGGGCGGCACGTACTGCGCGGCGCTCGACGTCACGACGACGCAGGGCTTCTGCGAGGCCCCGGTCCCCATCGTCATGAGCCCGGTGCTCATCGAGCTCTTCAACTCGTCGGCGGCGACCTCGCTCGGGATGCAGAAGATCGACGGCATCGACGCGATGCTCGGCTTCCAGTTCCGCCTCCACCTCGGCGACAGCTACTTCGCGGCGGACCTCCCGAAGGACAAGCAGGCCGTGAAGCGCGCCGAGATCACGGGCTTCTCCCAGAAGGCCCTCGAGTTCGGCGTGACCATGCCGCTCTCGATCGTCCGCGCCATCAACGCCCGCTACAAGGGGCAGGAGGCCGCGACCACCTTCGACACGTTCATCCTCGAGACCGAGGGCAACGAGGACGTCTCCGCGCTCATCGCGCAGGTCGAGGGCCTCGGCTTCTCGCTCTCCCGGAAGAGCGAGGACGCCCGCAAGGCCGCGGATCTCCTCTTCATCCTGACGGTCGTCTTCAGCTTCATCAGCGTCGTCATCATGTTCGTCGCGGCCGTGAACATCATGCACACGTTCCTGACGCTCGTGACCGAGCGCCGCTACGAGATCGGCATCATGCGCGCCATCGGCGCCACGCGCGCCGACATCCGCCGCCTCTTCCTCATCGAGGCGGGCGTCCTCGGGCTCTTCGGCGGCGTCCTCGGGAACCTCGTCTCCTTCGGCGTCTCGCGCCTCGTGAACTGGGCGGGCGCGACCTACCTCCAGGGGATCCCCTTCCGCCCCGACGAGTTCTTCGTCTACGACTGGCGCGTCATCGTCGGCGGGATCCTCTTCGCCTGGCTCTTCTGCCTCGTGGGCGCCTGGATCCCGGCGTCGCGCGCCGCGCGCCTCGACCCCGCCGTCGTCCTCACGAGCTGAGCCCCCGGCTGGCGTCCGGAGAGCCGCCCACGAGGCCGCTCCGCGCGAAAGTCCGCAGCGAGGTCGATGCGCGTTGACGCTCGCTCCGCGATCAATCTACTCTGGGTTCAGTGGCGTTCGCGGGACGCCACATTCCCCAACGAAATCGGCACGACACGCGGCGCGCGCCTGCGCGCCGGCCCCAGCGCGAGCGCGGGGTCGCCGCCCGGAGTGATCATGGCCCGAGCCCTCCGTCGCCTCGGCGTCTCCCTGTCCCTCGTGCTGATCGCGGCCGGGGTCGCCCGCGCCGACGTGAGCCTCCTCTGGACGGTGCCGCCGACGTTCACGCCGACCACGTCGACCTCGCTCACGAACGACTTCTCGGCGCAGCTCGCCTACACCCTCTCGGGCGGCACCTACGCGCCGCTCGCGCTCCACTTCGAGCTGCCCGCGGGGATGCAGCTCCTCACGACCACGCAGCCCGCCACGTTCACCTCCGACTGCGCGAACCTCGTCGTCGGGCCGCGCACCTGCAACTTCACCGCGGCCTCCATCGCCGTCCCGGGCACCGGCGTCTCGGGCGCCATCACGATCAGCCTCCGCGCGACCCGCTTCCAGTTCCCGAACGGGACCGTCGTCCCGTTCGAGGCCACCGCGACCGGCGCCTTCACGCCGACGTCCGGCACGGCGCAGGCCATCGCCGCGACAGCCAGCGCGACCTCGACGGCCGTCGCGAACGCCGTGAACGTCTTTCACGAGATCGGCAACGACGGCCACACCTACGTCCAGGGCTGGGGCGTCGGCCCCGACGGCCTGACGACCGGCTACTACTACACGCTGAACATCCGCCCGCGGAACAACGGCAACGCCCCCTACGACGCCGACGCGACCATCACCGTCACCCTCCCGCCGGCCCTCGTCTACGTGGGTGCCTACTCGTCGACGAACAACGCCGCGACCCCCACGAGCACCGTCAACGACCTCGTCATCGACGACGAGCCCCTCGTCGGCGACGCCGGCGGCGAGGTCATCGCGCGTCTCCCGCGCGCGCAGAGCTCCGCGAGCACCAACAACGACCACTTCTACTGGCCGCACCTCCACGTCGAGGTCTTCATCCCGTGCGGCCCGATCCCCGTCGGCCTGAACAACGTCGACTACGCGGTCGACGTCCTCGTGACCTCGATCGAGACCGACGCCACCGGCGCGCACGTCGCCGAGACCCTCTCCGCGACCATCGCGAACCCGCCCGGGGTGACGACCGGCGGCGGCGCCTGCGGCGAGGGCTTCCTCCTCGACAAGCGCGCCACCGTCAACACGCGCGGCACCGGCCGCAGCGCCCCCTACGAGCTGCGCGTCACGCCGCCGAAGGGCGTCGTGCCGCTCGAGGACGTGCTCATCGTCGACCCGCTCCCCGTCGGCCACGGCGGCGTCACGGTCACCACCACGAACGCACCCAACCTCGCCGTCTACACCTGCGTCCTCCCGGGCGTGACGACCTTCGACAAAGACACCTTCCTGACCGACTACAAGGACGACGAGTGCGCCCTCGGCACGGCGCGCGGGCCCTCGGCGACGCACGTCGTCGGCTGGGACGCGACCTGGGGCGACGGCGACGAGGACCTCGGCCTCAGCTACCTCACCGTGAACGTGGCGATCCCCTACGACTACCTCGTCGACGGGTACCCGAACCCGATGGTGAACACCTTCACCTTCAGCGCCCGCGGGACCTTCGACGGCGAGCCGGTCACGCTCGCGGGCAGCGACGACGCGGCGATCAACATCATCGACGGGAGCCGCCCGTCGACCTCGAACATCTCGAACGCCTCGTGGACCACGACGCCGCCGGTGCTCTCGCCGGGCGAGTCCGGGATGGCGACGTTCAACCCGACCCTGAACGGCAACTACTCGCCGCTCCTGAACCCGTGGGTCGATCTCACCTTCCCCGACTACGTGACCATCGACGACGTCGCGGCGGTCTCCGTCGGCAGCGGCTGTAGCGGCCTCACGAGCACGGTCACCACCACGCCGACGGGCGTCCGCGTCGCCTGGACCGACGGCACGGGCACCTACTACTACCCGTCGAACTGCATGTACGTGCGCGTCCGCTTCACCCTCGACGCCGGCGCGCCCTACCTGAACGACGACACCTTCGACTTCGGCGCCATCACGCGCGCCGAGAACGAGGACCCCGCCGTGACGCCGACCGGCGTCGTCCGCCGCTTCACCGCGGCCGTGCCGCCGGAGATCCGCACGAACGCCGTCGCGACCTGCGCGCCGGGCGACGGCGCGCCCCTCTTCACCGTGACGACCACGAACAGCGGCGGCACGCCGCTCACGAACGTCGTCTCCACGCTGTTCCTCCCGGCCGTCGGCGACGGCGCGTCCACCGAGGGCGCCGTGTTCGTCGCGGTCGAGGACGCGCCGGTCGACGCGACCATCCGCACCTTCGACGGCGCGACCTGGAGCGCCTACCCGCCGGCCGTGCCGAGCGCGGTCGAGCGCGTCGAGGTGACGATCCCGGCGCTCGCCGCGACCGACGTCAGCACCTTCGTCGTGCGGACGCAGGCGCCGGGCGCCGCGGCCGTGCTCTACCCGCGCTCGACGGCCTCTGCGGACGGGCTCGGCGCCGCGGACAGCGGCCTCGGCGTGCCCTTCGAGTTCGCCGAGTGCCCCGCGACCGTCACGGTCGTGAAGTACTGGGACGCCGCCGGCACCGGCTTCCAGGACCCCGGCGCGCCGCTCCTCCCCGGCTGGCACTTCATCGTGACCGACGCCGACGGGCTCACCGTGCTCGAGGGGGACACCGGCGCCGACGGGACGGTCGCGTTCTCGCTCCACCAGGGGACCTACGGGATCGCCGAGACGCTGCCCGCGCCGGGCGCCGCGGTGTGGACGGCGACGGGCGCCGGCGCGACGCGGACCGTCTCGGTCGGGCCCGCCGAGCAGGCGACGCTGGCGTTCGGCAACACCTGCGCCTGCGTCGACCCGGATCCGGACGACTGTCTCGCGCCGGCGTGCCAGCCCGACGGGAGCTGCGTCGACGTCGCGGTCACGGCGGGCACGACCTGCGACGACGGCGACGCGTGCACCGTCGGCGAGCGCTGCGACGCCGGCGGGGGCTGCGTCGGCGGGGCGGCGCGCGTCTGCGACGACGGGAACGGCTGCACCATCGACGGGTGCGACCCCGGCACCGGCTGCACCACGGTCGACGACGACGGCGCGGCCTGCAGCGACGGGAGCGAGTGCACGGTCGGCGACGCGTGCGCCGGCGGGAGCTGCGTCCCGGGCGCGCCGCGCGTCTGCGACGACGCCAACGCCTGCACCGACGACGCCTGCGACGACGCCCTCGGCTGCGTCACGACCGACAACGACGACCCCTGCGAGGACGGCGACCTCTGCACCGTCGGCGACCGCTGCGGCGGCGGCGCCTGCGTCCCGGGCGGGGCGCGCGACTGCGACGACCACAACGTCTGCACGGACGACGGCTGCAACCCGACGACCGGCTGCACCACGACCGACAACGAGGCGGACTGCGACGACGGGAGCCTCTGCACGGTGGGCGACGTCTGCGCCGGCGGGAGCTGCGTCCCGGGCGCGGGCGCCCTCGACTGCGACGACGAGAACGTCTGCACGGACGACAGCTGCGACGCCGTCGCCGGCTGCCAGCACGTCGACAACGACGACCCGTGTAGCGACGGGGACTTCTGCACCAACGGCGACGTCTGCGCCGCCGGCGCCTGTGTCCCGGGGCCGGCGCTCGCCTGCGACGACGCCAACGACTGCACGGACGACCGCTGCGAGAGCGGCTCGGGCTGCGTCTTCGCGGCGAACACGGCCGCGTGCAGCGACGGGAGCGCCTGCACGATCGGCGACGCGTGCGCCGACGAGGCGTGCGTGCCCGGGCCCGCGCTCGACTGCGACGACGACGACGAGTGCACGGTCGACAGCTGCGACGCCGGCGACGGCTGCCACCACGCGCCCGATCCCGCGCTCGCGACCGCGTGGCTCTTCACGGAGGACGACGGCGACGTCATCGTCGCGGTGAGCGCCACGCCCGACGCGCCCGCGGGGCTCGCGAACGGCGCGTACCTCCGCTGGCGGGTGACCTTCATCCCGGCGGACGCGGGCGATCCGCTCGCCTCGCTGCCGACGGTCGGCGCGAGCGTCGCGGCGGCCGACGCGCTGCCCGGCGCGAGCTGCGGCGCGCGCGCGAGCGAGCCGGTCACGGTCTACGAGCCGCTCCCCTGCGACCCGGGCGCCGAGAACGCCTTCGATCTGGGCGCCGCCGAGGGGCTGAACGCCCTCGTCTGCGGCGACTACGACGGGCTCCGCGACGCCGAGGGCGCCATCGCCGTCGCCCACGATCTCACGCCCTTCCAGGGCTTCGCGATCGGCGAGAAGGCCGCCTCCGAGGCGGGCGGGACCATCGTCGCGCTGTACCTCGGCGGCACGCTCACCGCGTCGTCGGGTCAGATCTGGGGCGACGTCGCCCACGCGCTCGCGGCCGACGCGGCGCTCCAGGTCGCGGCGGACGTGAACCTCGCGGCGGGCGGGAGCTGGGTGCAGGCGACGCCCCTCGACTTCGCCTCGGCCTGCGCCGACGCGCGCCTCCTCTCGCTCTTCCTCGGCGACGCCGAGCCCACCGCGCCGAGCGCCGCCGCCTGGTACGGCACGGTGCTCCTCGTCGGCGACGAGCCCGGGACCAACGTCTTCGCGGTCGACGCGGCCGATCTCGTCGGCAACGTCACGCTCGACGTGCGCGTGCCGGCCGGCGCGACCGCCGTCGTGAACGTGCTCGGCGGGCCGGAGATCGCCTTCGGGCAGGGGGAGATCCGGCTCTCGGGGGCCGACGCCGCCCACGTCCTCGTGAACTTCCCGGGCGCGACGGACCTCACGATCGGCGCGTTCCAGTTCAACGCGAGCCTGCTCGCGCCCTTCGCGACGCTCCACTACAGCCACGGCGATCTCCACGGGACCGTCGTGGTCGCGCGCCTCGACGGCGACGTCGAGCTCCGCGCCGACGGGATCTTCGGCGGGACGATCGCGGTCGTCACGGGCTGCGAGGGGGAGCCCCCCGCGGAGGACACGAGCGGGCGCTGACGCGCTTGCCCCGCCGCGGGCGAACCCTGATAATGCCGGGATGCGCGCGATCGTCGTCGTCCGGGGCCCCGATGGCCGCGAGACGGAGCTCGGCCACGGCGACCTCGTCGGGCGGCTCCGCAAGGCGACGCTGCGGGTCGATGATCCGCGCGTCTCCGAGGCGCACGCCATGGTGAGCCTCCGCGGCGAGACGATGAAGCTGCTCGGGCTCCGCGGGCGCCTCGGCGTCGAGGGGCGGTACATCGCCGAGGTCGCGCTCCGCGAGGGGCTCGAGATCGAGCTCGCGCCGGGGGTCGGGCTCACCGTCACCGAGCTGCTGCTCCCCGACGAGCTCGTCGGGCTCGAGGGCGACGACCTCGTGCGGCAGCCGCTCCAGGGCGTCATGTCGCTCCACCTGCGGCCGCGGCCGCGGCTCGCCGCGGGCTACTCGGACGACGCCGACGCGGTCTTCTGGGGCGAAGAGGAGTCCTTCCTCGCGCGCGTCGGGGACGCCGTGCCCCGCGTGCTCGCCGTGGGTGACGCCGTCGACGTGGGCGGGCGCGGCTTCCGCGTCGTGGCCATCCCGCTCGCCGACGCCTCGACCACGACGACGCTCGGGGCGTCGGTGCCCGTGCGCGTCGTCGCGAGCTTCGACACCGCCGAGGTGCACCAGGGCGACGCGGTCGTCCTCCTCTCGGGCCTCCCGGCGCGGCTCCTCTCGGAGCTCGTCGCGATCGGGGGGCCCGCCGGCTGGGACGTGCTCGCGGGCGAGCTCTGGGACGACGAGGCCGACAAGGGGCAGCTCCGGGCGCGCTTCGACATGGTGCTGACGCGGCTCCGGCGGCGCCTCCGCGACGCCGGCCTGCGCCCGAACCTCGTCGTGTCCACGGGGACGGGGCAGGTGCAGCTCGTCCTGCGCGAGGGAGACACGGTCGAGGACCGGACGTAGGCGAGGTAGGCGCCGCCGTGAACGACGACGACGACGTCCCGCGCCACGACTACCTGAGCGCGCCGCTCGCCCTCTCGGGCGGCGACGCGGCGGTCGCCGACCCGGCCGCCGCCGAGCACCCGTTCGACACCGCCGACGACGCCCGCTACGAGGCGCGCGGGCCGCTCGGCGAGGGCGGGATGGGGCGCGTCGGGCTCGCGCACGACCGCCGCCTCCTGCGCCTCGTCGCGCGGAAGGTGCCGCGGAGGAACGCGAGCGCCGCGGCCCGCCTCGCGCAGGAGGCGTGGATCACGGCCCAGCTCGACCACCCCGGCATCGTCTCGATCTACGACGCCGGGCGCGCGCCCGACGGCTCGCTCTTCTACACGATGCGGCTCGTGCGCGGGCGCTCGCTCGAGGAGGCGCTCGCGGGCGCGGGCGACCTCGCCGGGCGCCTCGGCCTCCTCCGGCACTACCTCGCGGCGTGCGAGGCGGTCGCCTTCGCGCACCGCGCCGGCGTCGTCCACCGCGACCTCAAGCCGCAGAACGTGATGGTCGGCGACTACGGCGAGACGCAGGTCGTCGACTGGGGCGTCGCGCGCCCCGTCGGCGACGAAGAAGGGGCCGCGGGCGGGTGGCGCGACGACATCCTCCCCGGCGGGCACGCCGCGGAGACGCTCGCGGGCGACATCGTCGGCACCCCCGGCTACATGAGCCCGGAGCAGGCCGATCCGCGCCGGCCGGTCGACCGCCGCGCGGACGTCTGGAGCCTCGGCGCGATCCTCTATCGGCTGCTCGCGGGGGCGCCGCCCTTCGCGGAGCGCGCCGCCGCCGACATCGTCGCGGCGCTCCGCCGCGGCGACGACGTCGCGTGGGGCGCGATCCCGGCCGAGGCCCCGCGAGAGCTCGTCGCCATCGCGCGCCACGCGCTCGCGCGCGACCCGGACGCCCGCTACGCCGACGCGCGCGCTCTCGCCCACGACGTCGCGGCCTACCTCGACGGGCGCCTGGTCTCGGCGCACAGCTACACGCCGGGGGAGCACCTGCGCCGCTTCGTGCGCGCGTTCAGGCTCCCGCTCCTCGTGGCGCTCGTGGCGCTCGCCGTGCTCGTCGCGGGGGCCATCGTGGCGACCGGGCGCGTCGTCGGGGAGCGCGACCGCGCGCTCGACGCGGAGCGCGCAGCGTCGGCGGCCCGCGCGGAGAGCGATCGGCACCTCGCGGGGGCGCTGCTCGGGCAGGCGACGCGCCGCCTCGCCGCGGGCGCGCGGCCCGAGGCGGAGGTGCTCGCGGCCAAGGTGCTGACCCTCGGCGAGTCCCCCGAGGCGCGCGGGATCCTGATGGCGTTCGCCCACGGCGCCGGCGACGGCGCGCTTCGCGAGCTCGGCCGCGGCGGGGTCCCCGAGGGCTGCGCGCGCTGGACCACCTCGCCGGGTGGCGGGCTCGCGCTCTGCCTCGGTGAGGCGACGGAGCTCTGGCGGCTCGCGGAGGGGGCGCCCGCGACGCGCGCCTGGGCGCTCCCGATCCGGAGCTGGAGCGGCGCCTTCGCGGACGACGACACGGTCGTCATCGGCGACTACGACGGCCGCGCCCACGTCGTCGCCGCCGCGGACGGGCGGGCCCTCGGCGCGCCGCTCCCGGTCGAGCGGGCCGACCACGTCTACGCCGGCGCGGGCGAGGTGATCGCGGCGCGCGGCGACTACGTCTTCGCGCTCGCGCTCGGGGCGGCGCCTCGCCGGAGCGACGTCTGCGCGATCGGCTATGGCGTCGAGAGCGCGGCGCTCGCGCCGGGCGTCGCGGTCGGGAGCTGCGAGGACGGCACGTTCGTCCGGCTCGACCTCGCGACGGGCGCGCTCGAGAGCTTCGCGTTCCCCGACAAGCGCGAGCTCGCCGGCTCCGTCGGGGCGCTGACCGCCGACGGCGCCGTCTACGCCGTCGTGAGCGTGTCCGGGCGCCTCGCGGTCGTCGACGTCGCGACCGGCGCCCTCCGCTACCGCCTCGACCTCGGCGTCAACGGGGCGCGCGACGCCCGCTGGTCCCCCGACGGCGCGCGCCTCGCCATCGCCTTCGAGCAGGGGGGCCCCGAGATCCGCGACGGCCGCACGGGCGGCGTCCTCGCGCGCCTGCCGCGGCGCTACGGGCGCGAGCTGCGCTGGCTGGGCGACGAGGAGCTCCTCACGTTCGGGCGCGACGGCTGGGCGCGCTGGGCGGTCCCGCGGCGCCTCACGGCGCACGTCCTCGGCGCGGGCGTCGTCGGCGGGCTCTCCTCGGTGGCGGTCCGCGCCGACGGCGAGCGCGTGGCGCTCGCGCGCGGCACCGGCGCCCTCGATCTGCTCGACGCGGCCGGTCTCCCCGTGGGGCGGCACGTCTTCGGCGACCAGGTCGTCAAGCGCGTCCTGTGGCCGGCGGGGGAGGGGGCGCCGCTCTACGCCGCGGTCATGGGGCACGGGGGGCTCTACGAGCTCGCCGGGGACGGGCTCGACGTGGTCTCGGACGGCCGCGTCGTCGGGCGCTTCCGGCGCCTCGACGCGCTCGCGGGCGGGCGCGTCGTCACGGCGAGCTGGGTGCGGCCGGTCGAGGTCTTCGGCGCCGACGGGGCCCGCCTCGTGCCGGCGCCGGGGGCGCCGGAGGACGCGCTCCCGAACGCGGTCGACGTGGACGCGAGCGCCGACGGGAGCTGGGCGGCGGTCCTCGAGGACGGCACGGGGCGCGTATTCCGCGCGGCCGCGGATGGCGTCACCCCCGTCGGCCACGTCGCTGGCGCGGTCGCCGTGGGCGCGGGCGCCGGCGAGGTCGCGGTCGCCAGCGCGAGCGGGCTCGTCGTCCTCGGCCTCGACGGCGCCGAGCGGCTGCGGGTGGGGCTCGACGGGGGGCGCGCGCACGACGTGGAGCCCTCGCCCGACGGGCGCGTCATCGCGGTCGCGATGAACGACGGCACGGTGCGCGTCCTGCGCCGCGCGGACGGCGCCCTCCTCGCGCGCCTCGTCGGCCACGCCGACCGCGTCGTGCAGGTGCTCTTCGGCGGGGGCGACCTCTTCACGGCGAGCTGGGACGGGACGTCGCGCCGCTACGGGCTCGGCCCCCTCGAGGCCGACCCGGCCGCGCTCCTCGCGGCGGCGACGGCGCGTTGGGGGCTCGCGCTCGACGACGCGATCGAGTAGGCGCGACCGCCCCCGAGACGACGGCGGCCCCCAGGGGACGCCTGGGGGCCGCGTGTACCGATCAGCGAGGCGAGAGCTGGGTCAGAGGCTGTTCGCGGTGATGAGCCACTCGCCGTCGGCGGTCTTCTTCAGGCGCACGGGCACCGGCATGCGCGGCCCGTGCTCCTTGTCCTTCACGAAGACGCGGACCTGGTCGTCGCCGCTCTCGTCGCGCTTGACGATCTCGAACGTCGCCGGGTCCTTGTCGGTCAGGTACCAGGCCGCCTGGCGCTTGAAGCGCTCCCACGAGAAGCGCTCGAGATCGCGCTTCTGCGTGTCGTTCGCGCGCTCGTCGGGGTGGATGGTCTTCAGGTAGGCGTCGAAGTCGCCGGCGAGCGCGGCCTGGAAGGCGCTCGACAGGGTCTTCTCGACGGCGCCCTTGGGCGCCTCGGCGCGCGCGATGGCGGCGGTCAAGAGGAGCGCGGCGAGCGCGGTTCCGAGCGTCGTTAGCGTGCGAATGCGGTTCATGTGACCTCCTCGAAGCCTACCGGGGAACCATGGGCGCGATCGCCCGACAGGCAAGAACGCGTGACCGACTCCCGCGGCGCGGGCGCTATTCACGCGCGGCCCCGCGCCTGCGGTAACCCCGGGCAGCGGCCGCGCGCCCTCGAGCCCGCCCCGGCTCCGTCCCGCGCCCGGGCCGCCCGCGCCGGAGGGGCCGCCGAGATGGCTTGACCCACCACCCTTCATCGTATATCGGCGATTTACGAATCGTTGTGGGGAGGTCCTCGGTGAGCGAGCGCGACACGGCCACCTGCTGCCCGCCGGCGAAGGCGCCGCCGCCGCTCCCGACCGACGAGCGTGAGGCCGACGTCCAGCTCGCCAGGCTCGCGAAGGCCCTCGGTCACCCGGCGCGCGTCGCCATCGTGCGGCGGCTCCTGCGCGAGGGGGGCTGCATCGTCGGCGACATCGCCGGCGAGCTGCCGCTCGCCCAGTCGACCGTCTCGCAGCACCTGCGGCAGCTGAAGGACGCTGGCCTCGTCCGCGGCGAGGTCGACGGGCCGCGCGTCTGCTACTGCGTCGAGCCCGGCGTCGTCGCGCTCCTCAAGGCCCTCGTGGAGGCTCTCTGATGCGCCGCCCGCCCTCGCCTGGCGGCGCGAGCCGCCCCGCGCCGGAGGCCGGCGGCATGGGCGTCTTCGAGCGCTACCTCTCGCTCTGGGTCGCCCTCGCCATCGCCGCCGGCGTCGGCCTCGGCCTCGTCGCCCCGGGCGCCTTCGCGCTCGTCGCCCGCGCCGAGTGGGCCGGCGTCAACCTCGTCGTGGCCGCGCTCATCTGGGTCATGATCTACCCGATGATGCTCAAGGTCGACCCGTCCTGCCTCCGCGACGTCGGCAGGCGCCCTCGCGGCCTCGCGCTGACGCTCGTCGTCAACTGGCTCGTGAAGCCCTTCACCATGGCCGGGCTCGCCGTCCTCTTCTTCCAGCACGTCTTCGCCGGGCTCGTGCCGGCCTCCGACGCCGAGGAGATCATCGCCGGGATGGTCCTCCTCGGGGTCGCGCCGTGCACCGCGATGGTCTTCGTCTGGAGCCACCTGACCGACGGCGACGCCAACTACACCCTCGTCCAGGTGTCGCTGAACGACCTCGTGCTCGTGGTCGCCTTCGCCCCCATCGCGGGGCTCCTGCTCGGCGTCACCGACCTCGTCGTCCCCTGGGAGACGCTCTTCGCCTCGGTCGTCGTCTTCGTCGTGCTCCCGCTCGCGGCCGGCCTCGTCACCCATCGAGCGCTCGCGAAGCGCGGCGGCGCCGACGCGATCGCCCGCCTCGCCGCCCGCGCGAAGCCCGCCTCCATCGTCGGCCTCCTGCTCACGGTCGTGCTCCTGTTCGGCTTCCAGGCGCCGACCATCGTCGCCGAGCCCGGACGCGTCGCGCTCATCGCCGTGCCGCTCCTCCTCCAGAGCTACGGGATCTTCGCCATCGCCTACGGCGCGGCGCGCGCCCTCCGGCTCCCCTTCGACGTCGCCGCCCCCGCCGCGCTCATCGGCACCTCGAACTTCTTCGAGCTCGCGGTGGCCGTCGCGATCAGCCTGTTCGGGCTCGACTCCGCGGCCGCGCTCGCGACGGTCGTCGGTGTGCTCATCGAGGTCCCCGTGATGCTCTCCCTCGTCGCCTTCGCGAACCGCACGCGCCGCTGGTTCCCGGCCGCGCCCACGAGAACACCCGCCGCCTCCTGAGCGAGAGGTCCCCATGTCCGGGCTCAGCTTCGACTCCGTCCTCTTCCTCTGCGTCGCGAACGCCGCGCGCTCCCAGATGGCCGAGGGGCTCGCGCGCGACCTCTTCGGCGCCGCGGTGCGCGTCTTCTCCGCCGGCTCCGCGCCGACCCGCGTCTCGCCCGACGCCGTCACCGTCATGGCCGAGATCGGCGTCGACCTCGCGACGCACGTGTCGAAGCCCGTGTCCGCGATCGATCCGGCCTCGGTGGACCTCGTCGTCACGCTCTGCGCCGACGAGGTCTGCCCGACGTCGCTCGCGGCCGCGCCGCGCCTCCACTGGCCCATCGCCGACCCCGACGCCGCGGCGGGAGCCCTGAGCGAGGCCGAGCGCCTCGCGCGCTTCCGCGCGGCGCGCGACCAGATCCGCGCGCGCCTCGCCGTGCTGGCCGCTGTCCGCGACGTGCCCGAGGGCCCCGATCCGCGCGAGTTCCACGCGAGCGTCCGCGTCCCCGACGTGCCCGCCGCGGCGCGCTTCTACACGTGGCTCCTCGGGGTGCCCCCGAAGGACTGGACCCACCGCTACGTGACCTTCGTGAGCGAGGCGCTCCGGACGAACCTCGTCGTCCTCGTCGACGACGGGCTCACGCTCCACCACGACACGCTCTACCACCTCGGCGTCGACGTGGGGACGCGGGCGGCCGTCGTCGCGGCCCACCACCAGGCCGTCGCGGCGGGCTTCCCGATCCACAAGCCCGCGCGCACCACCTGGCGAGGGACGCCGCTCCACGAGCTCTGGCTCACGGATCCGGGCGGGAACCTCGTCGA
Source organism: Deltaproteobacteria bacterium (assembly GCA_020632715.1). Classification (GTDB taxonomy): domain Bacteria; phylum Myxococcota_A; class UBA9042; order PHBI01; family PHBI01; genus JACKFA01. The sequence continues at coordinate 390,307 of JACKFA010000001.1, read as the reverse complement.
GATCTACGCCCGCCTCACCGCAGAGGAGCTCGCCGAGATGCCCGCGGACAAGGAGCCGATCTTCCTCGTCGGCGGGTGAGTCGCCCCCGGCGCCGCCACGTCCGGGCCGCGCAGCCCCGCCGGTGTCAGCGTCCCGGGACTTCCGTTGCCTCCCCCGGCCAATCTTGCTACGGACCTCTTGCCCGGGCCGGGGAGGGCGAGATGGTCGGTGAGCGCGACAGCGGCGAAGGCGGAGCGGTGGTCGACCGGGCGTATCGCGGCGACGGCCTCACGGACGGCGAGCTCGTGCACCGCTACGGCGAAGGCGTCCACATCCTCGCGGACCCCTATCACCTCTCGCTCCTCGCGCGGCTGTCCTCCGACGACACCGTGCAGCCCGTGATCAACCACCTCGTGACCACCCTCTACCGCGACCTCGTCGCGGCGGTCGTGGCGCGCGAGTTCCCGACCGTCCCGAGCGCGAGCGACACGCGCATGAAGGTCCACACGCCGCTCGGCGTGTTCCGCGGCGTCATCACCGACCCGACGACGCGCGTCGTGTGCGTCGACATCGCGCGCGCCGGCATGCTCCCGGCCTCGGTCTGCTTCGACGCCCTGAACCACGTGCTCGATCCGGCGGGCGTCCGCCAGGACCACCTCGTCATGAACCGCGTCGTCGACCAGGACGGCCAGGTCGTCGGCGCGCGGATCTTCGGCGAGAAGACCGGCGGCGACGTCGAGGGGCGCTTCATCCTCTTCCCGGATCCGATGGGCGCCACGGGCTCGTCGCTCGACAAGGCCATCGGCTTCTATCAGACCGTCGCCGGCGGCACGCCCGCGAAGATCATCGCGATGAACCTCATCGTGACCCCCGAGTTCGTGACGAACCTCCGCAAGAGCCACCCGGAGGTCGTCATCTACGCGTTCCGCCTCGACCGCGGGCTCTCCGACCCCGACGTCCTCGAGACCGTGCCGGGCACGCACCCGGAGCGGGAGCGCGGCTTGAACGAGCACCAGTACATCGTCCCCGGGGCCGGCGGCCTCGGGGAGGTCATCAACAACGTCTTCGTCTGACCCCTCTCGCGCCGCGGGGGGCGTTGGCGCGCCGCCCCGCGGGACCCGAAGGAGCCACCCATGGTGACCCGGAAAGACCTCGCCGTCCTCATCGACGAGGAGACGCTTCAGTCCCGCATCCTCGAGCTCGGCAAGCAGATCGCCGCCGATTATGAGGGCAAGGATCTCGCGCTCATCGGGATCCTGAAGGGATGCTTCATGTTCCTCGCGGATCTCTCGCGGGCCATCGAGCGGGACTGCACCGTCGACTTCCTCGGCCTGTCGAGCTACGGCGCGGCGACGACGTCGTCGGGTGTCGTGAAGATCACGAGCGACCTCACGCGCCCCATCGAGGGCCGCGACGTGCTCGTGGTCGAGGACATCATCGACACGGGCCTGACCATGCGCTACCTGCTCGAGAACCTCGGCACGCGGCGCCCGAACAGCGTGCGCGTGTGCACGCTCCTCCACAAGCCGGCGAACGCCCGCTGCGAGGTGCCCATCGACTACGTGGGCTTCACCATCGAAGACCACTTCGTCATCGGCTACGGCCTCGACTACGCCGAGCGCCTCCGCAACATCCCGTACATCGGCTACAAGCCTTAGTTGGGGTGAGCGCCCGGGAGACCAGCGCCACCCGGCGCTCTCCCTGCTGCTCCCTCCGTGTCTCCGTGTCTCCGTGGTCACGTTCGCCGTGGTCAAGGAGCACGAGGTCACCTCGCCCGCGGCTCAGAACTGGAAGACGACCGCGCCGCTCCCGTCGTGGTCGTACGGAGGTGGCGAGGCGTCGTCCTGCGTGAGCAGGATGGCGGCCACGGTGCCGCCCGCGACGGCCGCGCCGATGAGCGTCCAGAACCACCACTCGGAGGTGACGCTCCCGCCGTCGTCGTCGGGCTCCTCGGCCACCTCGCCGCCGAGCGCCTCGGTCCAGTTGACGTCGAAGACCCTCTTCACCGCGGCGTCCACGGCCGCCTTGTTCTTGAAGCTCCAGTCGACCTCGGCGATCTCGACCTTGGAGACGAGGCGCTTCGTCTCGGTGTGGAAGAGGTAGAGCCCGAGCGACTTCTGCGTCTCCGGGCCCTCGAGCCGCACGATGAGCGCGGTCTCCGTGCGGAAGAGCTTCCCGAGCTCCTCGACCGCCGCGCCGCCCACCGGCACGTCGCCCTTCGCCGCGTCGATCTCGGCCGCGAGCTTCGGCTTCAGCTCGTCGAGCAGCAGCGCGCGGCGCGCCGGCTCGAGCTTCAGCTCCTCGTGCGCCATCTTCGTCGAGCTCACGTCGACCCGCTTCGAGGTGCGCGCGAAGCCGACCTTGTTGACGCTCACGATGTGTGAGCCCTCCGCGAGCCCGGCGACGAGCCGCGGCGAGAGCCCGCGGAACTTCCCGTCCACGTAGACCTCGGCGTACGGCGGCTCGGTGTTCACCTGCACCGCACCCGCCGGCGACGACTCGAGCTCCTTCGCGGCCTGCGCGAAGAGCGCCCGCCCCGCGTCGGACAGGCCCTCGGCGTCGGTCTTGATGGTCGCCGCGCGCCGGAACGCCTGGAGCGCGCCCGCCTTGTCCCCGCGCCGGCGCCGCGCCTCGCCGAGGAGGAGCAGCGCGCTCTGGTAGACGCTCCGGTCCTCGAGCACCCCGTAGCTCGTCTCGAGCAGGTTCACCGCGGAGCCGAGCTGGTCGACGGCGTCCTCGAAGTCCTCGGCCTGCATCGACGCCTGCCCGGCGTCGAGGAAGCCCTTGGCGGTCGCGATGTTCTGCCGGTCCTGCGCCTCGCCGCCCGCGTTCAGGATCGGGTTCGGATCCTTCAGCTGGTAGTCGCGCTTGCCCTCGGCGTTGACGTGCTCCTCCACGGCGCGCTGGACCTCGCCGAGGAACTCGGCGTTCTCCTTCTCGTCGGCCGCGAGGCCCACGATGACGATCTGCCGGGCGGTGTCGGCGAGGGCGGGTTCCGCGGCGAGCACCGGCGTCGCGATCGTCGTCGTCACGAAGCTCGTCGCGACGGCGAGGGCCGCGGCGCGACCGAGGAACAGGCTCAGGCGAGGCTTCATCAGGCGCTCCCGGGGGCACGCCGGTTGGCGCGAGGGGCGCCATCGGCTATCTTCCGAGCGCGGACGATACCAGACGCCCCCGAGGCCCTCAACGGCACCGAGGGCGCCCGGACCGGCCGATCGGACGCCCGGTCCCGGAGGCCGACGACACCATGCACGACCCGCGCATCCTGCCCTTCAGGGGCACCCGGCCCCGCCTGGGCGCCGACGTCTTCGTCGCCGACACGGCGCGCGTCATCGGCGACGTCGTCCTGGGCGACGCCTGCTCGGTCTGGTTCGGCTCGGTGCTCCGCGGCGACGTCCACCGGATCCGGCTCGGGCGGCGCGTGAACGTGCAGGATCTCTCGGTCATCCACGTGACCTCCGGCAAGCACGGCACCGACATCGGCGACGACGTCACCATCGGCCACCGCGCGATCCTCCACGGGTGCACCGTCGAGGACCGCGTCCTCATCGGCATGGGCGCGGTCGTGATGGACGGCGCCGTCGTCGGCGCCGACTCCCTCGTCGGCGCGGGCGCCCTCGTCACGCCAGGCACCGTCATCCCGCCGCGCTCCCTCGTCATCGGGAGCCCGGGGCGCGTGAAGCGCGAGCTCACCGCCGAGGAGCTCGCCGAGATCCACGACCGCGCCGGCCACTACGCCGAGCTCGCCGCCGCCTACATGGGCGGCGAGGGCGCCTACGGGCGCACCGCCGCCGATCCGGAGGCCCGATGAGCGGCGCTCGCGCGGCGCTCCTGGCCCTCCTCGCGGCCGTCGGGCTCTCCGCGCTCGCCGCGCCCGACGCGCGCGCCCTCGACGTGACCATCGAGCTCGGCGGCGGCTCGGTCCTCGAGTGGGACGCCCCCGATCAGGTCGGCAACTGCTTCGGCGCCGGCGTCTTCCTCGGCTTCGGCGACCTCGCCGTCGGCCTCGCCGGGGCCGCGGTGCTCCCCGACAGCCGCACCCAGGGGCAGTTCGGAGCGTTCTGGATCGAGGGTCGCTGGGCCCCCTTCCACCTCGACATCCCGCTCTCGCCATACGCGCTCGTGGGCTTCGGCCTCGCCACGAGCGACGACTTCCAGCCCCGGGGGGACGTCCTGCCCGCCGCGCGCTGGGTCACCGACGGGATCTCCCCCCTCGGGACCGCGGGCCTCGGCGTGCGCTTCGGCGCCCCGACCGGGCTCCAGGTCGCGCTCGACGTGCGCGTCTACAATCACACCCACGGCGGCGTGAACCTGATCGCAGAATACACGTTCTGATTGGGGCTCCATTCTTGCACGGCCGCCTGGGACGCGGCTCTGCACATTGGCGATCCCGGTCGCGTCACTTCCGCGCGTCACATCGCGAAAAAGAACGTCCGTTGCAGCGCAGCATCAGGCCGCGTCCAGCCCCGCGCAGCGCGGGTCTGCGCGCACAACGGGACCCCCTTGTTCGCTACACGTCGTGCTCATTCGCTAGGCGTGACGATCCCGTTGCGCTAGACAGAGCGTCCCGGGGTCCGGTCGCCACCTCGTCGTGCTCGCGACGAGGTTCGGATCCCGGTCGACCTCTGCCTTGAGCGCTCCCCTCGGGAGCGCGCGGATCGGGATGCCGGATCGAGCACACGTGACGCTGGCCCGCCTCGACGACGAGATGGGGCTCTTCCTCTGGACCGACGGGCGCGCCGTGCCTTCGCGCCTCCGCTCGTCGTTCGCGCAGGGGCGGTGGATCACCGACATGTCGCTCCTCCTCCCCGCGCGCTCGGGCCAGAAGCTCACCAGCTCCGAGGTCGAGGGCTTCTGGCTCCCCGCCGGGCGCGCCGCCGAGGAGCTCGCGGCCTTCCCGATGTCCGACCTGCGGCGCTTCTCCACCACCGCGCGGCTCTGGATCCTCGCGGCCAAGTGGGTCGTCGAGGCCGTCGCGCGGCAGCAGGTCGTGCCCTCGCTCCGCGTCACCGACGACGCCACCACGTGGCGCGCCGCGTGGCGCGTCGCCCCCATCCGCGAGGACGACCGCGCCCGCCTCGTCGGGCTCGCCCAGGCGATGCCGGGGGTCGCCCGCTGCGCCCCCGCGAACGACGACGGCGCCGTCTGGTCGCCGACGCACGCGCTCCAGCTCTTCCTCGACGCCGCCGCCGACGGCCTCCTGCGCACGGCGAGCGACCTCACGGCCCCCATCCCGGGGCAGGGCGCCGAGTGGGTCGTGCGCCTCGCGAACGGCCTCGGCGGGCCGCGCCACGCCTACCCGGTGAAGGGCCTCCACGACTCGCACCTCCTCCCGCACCTCGAGCAGTGGGTCGCGCCCGCGACGCGCCTCGGCGACGCCGGGCGGCCGATGGTCGGCTTCCGCCTCGCCGAGCCGCGCGCGACGAACAAGCCCTGGGTGCTCTCCTTCCACCTCCACACGGCCTCCGGTGAGCGGGTCTCCGCCGCCGATCTCGCGAGCCCCGCGCCCGGCGTCGAGGACGTCATCTCCGGCATGGTCGCCCCACAGGACACGCTCCTCGAGGCCCTCGGCCGCTGCGCGCGCGTCTTCGCGCCCATCTCGCGCTCGCTCACGGGCACCCTCCCGTCCCACGTCGAGGTCGACGCGACCGAGGCGTGGCAGTTCCTGACGCAGGCCGGGCTCCAGCTCGAGCGCGCGGGCTACCCCATCGAGGTGCCGTCGGCGCTCTCGCGCGTCGGGCGCCGCCGCGTGCGCGCCCGGATGCGCATCGGCGGGCCGTCGCCCGAGGGGGACGAGCGCGCCGGCAGCGGGCTCCTCGCGGGGCTCGTGAACTATCAGTGGGAGGCGTGCCTCGGCGACGACACGCTCACCGCGAAGGAGTTCCTCGAGCTCGCGAAGTCGAAGGCGCCGCTCGTCATGCACCGCGGCGACTGGGTGGCCGTCGACCCCGAGGACGTCGAGCGGCTCAAGGCCCTCATCGGCAAGGGCGCAGGCCAGGTCGAGGTCGCCGAGGCCCTGCGGCTCGCGCTCGCCGGCGAGGTGGGCGTCCCCGAGGCGGTGGGCGTCCAGGCGGAGGTGGTCGTCGACGGCGACGTCGCGGTCGCCCTCGAGACGCTCCTCGACGGCGGCGAGGTCCGGCGCGATCTGCCCGTCCCGGGCTCGCTCCGGGCCGAGCTCCGACCGTATCAGCAGCGCGGCTACGCCTGGCTCGTCTCGGTCACGGGGGTCGGCTTCGGCGCCTGCCTCGCCGACGACATGGGGCTCGGGAAGACCATCCAGCTCCTCTCGCTCGTCGCGCACATCGGCGGGCGCGAGCCGGGCGCGCGCTTCCTCGTCGTCTGCCCGACGAGCGTCATCGGCAACTGGCGGCGCGAGATCGAGCGCTTCGTGCCGCACGTGCGGAGCATCATCCACCACGGCGCCGCGCGGCCGGCGACGCTGTCGGAGCTCCGGCAGCGGATGGACGGCCAGGACAAGCGCGCCCCCGCCGTGATCATCACGAGCTACGCCCTCGCGCGGCGCGATCTCGAGCTCCTCTCGGAGGTCGTCTTCGACGGGCTCGTCCTCGACGAGGCGCAGAACATCAAGAACCCCGACGCCGCGCAGAGCCAGGCGGTGCGCCAGCTCGTCGCGCGCCGGCGGGTGGCGCTCACCGGCACGCCCGTCGAGAACCGCCTCACCGAGCTCTGGTCGATCTTCGACTTCCTGAACCCGGGGCTCCTCGGGAAGCGCGGCACGTTCAAGCAGCAGTTCGCGATCCCCATCGAGCGCTACGGCGACGAGAACGCGGCGAACACGCTGAAGCGCGTGACGAGCCCGTTCATCATGCGGCGCCTGAAGACCGACCCCGCCATCGCGCCGGAGCTCCCGGAGAAGGAGGAGTCGGTCCGCTACTGCCCGCTCACGCGCGAGCAGGCGGCGCTCTACCAGGCCACGGTCGATCGCGCGCTCGGCGAGATCCAGAACCTCGGCGTGAGCATGGAGCGGCGCGGGCGGATCCTCGCGATGATCACGGCGATCAAGCAGATCTGCAATCACCCCGCGCACTTCCTGCGCGACGGGGTGACGGCGGCGCGGCGCTCCGGGAAGCTCACGCGCTTCCTGCAGCTCGTCGACGAGGTCGTCGACAGCGAGGGGCACGCCCTCGTCTTCACGCAGTACCGCGAGATGGGCGACATCCTCGAGGCCGTGCTGAGCGAGCACCTCGGCGAGAACACGCCGTTCCTGCACGGCGGGCTCACGATCGGGCAGCGCGACGCGATGGTCGCCGACTTCCAGCGCCCCGACGGCCCGACGGCCATGGTCGTGTCGCTGCGCGCCGGCGGGACGGGCCTGAACCTCACGCGCGCGAACCACGTGTTCCACTATGACCGGTGGTGGAACCCGGCGGTCGAGGATCAGGCGACCGACCGCGCGTTCCGCATCGGCCAGACGCGGGACGTGACCGTGCACCGGATGGTGAGCCAGGGGACGATGGAGGAGCAGATCCACCAGATCCTCGAAGAGAAGAGGATGCTCGCGGACAAGGTCGTCGGCACCGACGAGACGTGGCTCTCCGAGCTCGACGACGACACGCTCCGCTCGCTGATGACGCTCGGCGCCGACGCCGTGCTCGAGGAGGGCTTTTGAGCCCGAACCCCGAGGAGACCTGGCTCGGCACGCGCTGGCTGACGCCGCTCCACGAGCGGACGGAGCTCCGCCTCGCCGTCCGCCGCGGGCGCGTGCTCGCGCGGAAGGGGTGGGTGAAGAACCTGCTCGTGAAGCCCGGGCAGATCACGGCCGACGTGCAGAACGACACGGGCGGGGTGAACTCCGTCAGCGTGCGGATGAAGATCGTCAGCGAGAACGTGTGGCAGCAGGTCGTGGCGCGCATCGCGGCCGAGGCCGCGCTCGCCGCCGATCTCCTGCAGGGGCACGTCACCGATCGCCTCGCGACCGTCTTCGAGGAGGAGGGCTACGAGCTCTTCCCCTTCGATCTGTCCGACCAGTCGAACTTCTGTAATTGCCGCGAGGACTCGCGGGTCTGCACCCACGCGATCGCGACGCACTTCGACTTCGTGCGGCTGATGGTCGCCGATCCGACGGTGCTGCTCGAGTTCCGCGGGCGGTCGCGGGCGCAGCTCGTGAACGAGGTGCGCGCGAGCCGGAAGTCCGGATCGGGCGAGGTGCCGGCGGTCAGCGCCGAGGACGAGCCGCAGGCGGCGGCGACCGGCCTCGAGCCGGCGGAGTCGCTCCTCGACGGTTTCTGGGAGCGCGCCGTGATCCCCCACCTCGCGTTCCGCATCGAGCGCGCGGAGCTCAAGGCCACGGATTCCTTGCCGGTGGTGCGCGCGCTCGGCCCCGGGCCAGGGGACATCCCGCCCGAAGATGTGATCCGCGTGCTCGCTCCCCTCTTGCGGACCGGGCGCAAACGGGTCGACGCTATCCTCGACCGCGTCGAGATCCAGGGTGAGCCCGGAGGTGGAGAAGTGCCTGATCCAGTCGCAGCGAACGGCCTCGACGAGATGCTCGTCGCGGCCGCCCATCAACATGGCTCGCTCACGAGCGGCTTCGTCGCGAAGGCGCTCGGGATCAGCCCCAAGGAGGCGCGCCAGTACCTGCAGTGGCTCGTCGAGGAGGGGCGGCTCTCGGTCGTCGGGCGGGCGCGCGGGACGCGCTATCTGCCGGCGGGGGCGGAGGACGTCGAGAGCGCCGACGACGGCGGCGGGAGCGGGGCCGAGGCCTAGCTCGGGCGGCGCGGCGGGAGCGCCTACCCGGCGGTGAGGCGGCGCCCGGCGCCGCGACCCGGGTACACGCGGCGGTTGGCGCCGGCGGCGGCGTAGCCGTTCAGGAAGGCGCGGCGCGGGCGGGTGCCCTCGTTCGGCGCGCTGCCGTGGATCGTGTACGGGCCGAAGAGGGCGACGTCGCCCGGGGCGAGGACGAGGTCGACGGCCGCGGCGGGATCGAAGCGATCGGCCGGGAGCGCGTGATCCGGCGGGTCGGTCGCGAGGTGGCCGAGGCGGGCGCTGCCGGGGATCAGCTGGAGCGGGCCGTTGTCGGCCGTCATCGGGTCGACGGCGGTGAGCGTCTCGACGAAGGAGCCGCGGCCGGTGACGTCGGTCCACTCGGGCGTGCCGTAGCGGCGGTGGCGCGAGTCCTGGTGCCAGGGGAAGGCGACGCCGTCGCCCGGGATCTTGAAGTGCGCCTGGTTGATGAGCTGCTCGAGGTCGGTCACGCCGAGCAATTGTGCAGCGCGGGAGACGAGGCGCGGATCGGCGCCATATCGAAGGAGAATCGGCTCTGCTGCACCGCACCATACGACCCGCTGGATCGACGCGCCGGCGCCGCGCCCGTCGGGGCGGTCGCCGAGGACGAAGGCGCTGCCGCGGTGATCGCCGGACGCGCCGAGGTGGGCGGCGGCGGCGGCGAGGCGATCGAAGGCGCGCGCCATGGCGGCCACCTCGCGCGGGCGCCAGAGGCCGCGCACGACGATGAAGCCGACGTCGTGGAAGGCGGCGACCTCCTCGGGGGCGAGGGGGCCGGGGGGAGGGTTCGCGTGACGGTGACGGTGGGCGACCATGCCCCGAGGCTCGCGGCGCGGTCGTGAGAGGTCCAGTTTTCGGATCGCCGCGGCGGGTCCGGGGCGGCGGCGGGCGCTTTGGCCGTTGTCGGCCGAGGCGTCGCCCGGCAGACTGCGCCGTCATGACACCACGGCTCCGCGACAGGCTCCTCGTCCTCGCTCCGCTCGCCCTCACGGCGGCGCTCGCCGCCGCAGCGTGTGGCGACGACGCCGCGGCGCCCGCGGACGTGGTCGACGCGGTGGACGCGGCCGACGGCGCGGACAGCGGCGAGCGCGACGGGGCCGACAGCGTCGGGAGCGACGTCGTCGCGGCGTGCGCGAGCCGCGATCCGCTGCGGCAGGTCTTCTTCGGCGATCTCCACGTCCACACGGCGCGCTCCCTCGACGCGAACCTCCAGGGCACGCGCCTCACGCCGGCGGACGCCTACCGCTTCGCGCGCGGCGAGGAGGTCGGCCTCCAGCCCTTCGGCCCGGACGGCGCGCCGCTCCGGCACCTCCGGCTCGCGCGCCCCCTCGACTTCGCGGCGGTCACCGATCACGCCGAGTTCCTCGGGGTCCTCGACGGCTGCCTCACCGAGGGGAGCGACGTCTACGACGACGAGGCGTGCGCGACCGTCCGCGACGACCCGGCGACGGCCTTCTACACCGTGAACATCTTCCTCGCGGCGGCCCCGGAGGACGCTGCGCTCCCGCCGCTCTGCGGCGACGACGGCGCCGGGTGCGCCGAGCCGACGCGCGGCGTGTGGCAGGAGATCCGGGACGCCGCCGACGCGGCCTACGATCGCACCGCGGCGTGCGCGTTCACGACGCTCGTCGGCTACGAGTGGTCGTCGAACCCGAGCACCTTCAACCTGCACCGGAACGTGCTCTTCCGGAGCGACGTCGTGCCCGACGCGCCGATCGGCTACTTCGACGCGCCGTGGCCCGACGCGCTCTGGGCGGCGCTCCGCCGCGACTGCCGCGACGCCGGCACGGGCTGCGACGTGCTCGCCATCCCGCACAACCCGAACCTGTCGAACGGGCTCATGTTCGCGGCGGTCGGCAAGGACGGCGCGCCCATCGACGCCGCCTACGCCGCGGCGCAGGGCGACATGGAGCCGCTCGTCGAGATCATGCAGCACAAGGGGGACTCGGAGTGCCTCCCGGGCGGCGTGAACGCTTCGGACGAGCTCTGCGGCTTCGAGAAGGTGCCCTACCGCAACCTCGGGCAGGCGCAGGCGAACCTCCCGGCCGAGCCGCAGGCCGTCGACTACGTCCGGAGCGCCCTCCTCGAGGGGCTCGGCCTCCAGGTGAAGCTCGGGGTGAACCCGTTCGCGTTCGGGATCATCGCCTCGACCGACACGCACCTCGGCACGCCGGGCGCGGTCGCCGAGGCGGGCTACCCGGGGCACGGCGGGGCCGGGGCCGGGAACGGCGGGAGCGAGCTGCCTGTGGGGCTCACGGACAACCCGCGCTTCAACCCGGGCGGCCTCGCCGCGGTGTGGGCGGAGGAGAACCGGCGGGAGGCGATCTTCGACGCGCTCCGGCGGAAGGAGACCTACGGGACGAGCGGGCCGCGCATCACGCTGCGCTTCTTCGGCGGCTGGGGCTACGCGGCCGATCTCTGCGACGATCCCGAGCTGGCCGCGGCGGGCTACGCGGGCGGCGTGCCGATGGGCGGGACGCTCGGCGAGGCGCCGACGGGCGGCGCGCCGCGCTTCGTGTTGGCCGCGCTCCGCGACCCGGGCGTCGCCGGGAGCCCGGGCGGGCGCCTCCAGCGGATCGAGATCGTGAAGGGGTGGCGCGGGGCCGACGGGGAGCTCCACGTCGCGGTCCATGGGGTGGGCGGCACGCCGGACAACGGCGCGGACGTGGATCTCGCCACGTGCGAGCCCCGCGGCGACGGCGCGGACGGGCTCTGCGACGTGTGGGTCGACGACGCGTTCGACCCGGCGCTGCCGGCGTTCTGGTACGCGCGGGTGGTGGAGAACCCGTCGTGTCGGTGGGTGACGCGGGCGTGTGTCGCGGCGGGCGTGACGTGTGAGGGCGACCCGCCGGCGGCGTGGGCGGGCTGCTGCGATCCGGCGCTCCCGAAGACGGTGCAGGAGCGGGCCTGGAGCTCGCCGATCTGGTATGTCCCGCCGGGCTGAGCGCCGGGCGCCGCGCGAGCGCCGGGCGCGGCGCGGCCTGCCGACCTGGCTCGCGCCGCCGCACTTCGCCGCGGTGGGGGTGGTCGCGTGGGCCGTCGCGCGCGTCGCGGCGCCGGCGGAGCTGCCGGTGGTGGTGGTGCAGGTGGCGTCCGACGCCGCGCCGGCCGCGGTCGAGCGCGCGACGGAGGAGGCGTTGCTCCTCGAGGCGGCCCTCGACGCCGGGCTCGACCGGCGCGACCCGTTCGTGCGCGAGCGGCTCCTCGCGGACGCGCGCGCGACGCGGGGCGGGGAGGGCGCCGCGCCCGCGGATGACGCGGCGCTGGTCGCCGAGGCGCGCGCGGCGGGGTTCGTGCGGCGGGATCCGCTCATCCGGCAGCGGCTCGCGGAGCGCGTGCGGGCCATGGCGCCCGCGCCCGAGGATCCCGGGGACGAGGCGCTGGCCGCGTTCGTCGCGGCGCACCGGGCCGACTTCGAGGCGCCGGCGCGGGTGACGCTGACGCAGGTCTTCCTCGCGTCGGCGCGGGGGGCGGGCGTCGAGGCGGAGGCGGAGGCGCTGGTGGCGCGGCTCCGGGCCGAGGAGCCGGCGCCGGCCGCGCTCCGCGGCCTGGGCGATCCGCTGCTCGCGCTGCCGCTCCGGGCGGACCAGACGGTCGCGGAGCTCGACCGCCGGCTCGGGGAGGGGTTCGGCGCGCGGGTGGCGGCGCTCCCGGTGGGGCGTTGGAGCGGGCCGGTGCGCTCGTCGTTCGGGCTCCACGCGGTGCGGGTGGAGGCGCGGGTGGAGGCCGCGGTGCCGCCGCTCGGGGCGATCCGGCCGGCGGTGCTCGCGGCGTACCGGGCGCGGGAGGTGGAGCCGGCGCGGCGGGCGCGGCTCGAGGCGCTGAGGGCGCGCTACGACGTGCGCGTGGAGCGGCTCCCGTGAGGGGCGGGCGCAGGGCGAGCGGCGCGGTCGCCGTCGGGGTCGCGCTGCTGTCGCTGTGGGCGCCACTCGCGCGCGCGCACAACCTGACGCCGCCGCTGCTCTTGCTCGAGGCGTCGTCGGATGGGCGGGTCGCGGTGACGTTCCGCGAGCCCCTCGGGGGCGGGGAGGTGGGCGCGGGGGGAGGGCTCGCGCCGGTGCTCCCGGCGTGCCCCGACGCGGTGGCCGCGACCGCGGCGGTCGAAGGGGACGCGATCGTCACGCGGCGCGCGCTCGCCTGCGCGCCGGGGGCGATGGTGGGCGCGGAGGTCGGCGTGGACGGACTCCGCCCGGGGTCGCCGCCGGTGATGCTGCTCGTGCGCGCGTCGGGGGAGGAGCTCGTGCACACGCTGCTGGACGCGGCGTCGTCGCGGGTCGTGGTGCCGCCGAGGGCGACGCTCGGGCGCGTCGTCGGGGCGTACCTCGGGCTCGGGGCGACGCACCTCCTCGGGGGGTGGGATCATCTGCTGTTCGTGCTCGGGTTGCTCCTGGTGGTCCGGGGGCGGCGGATCCTGGTCGCGGTGACGGCGTTCACGGTGGGGCACAGCGTGACGCTCGCGCTCGCGGTGCTGGGGGTGGTGAGCGTGCCGTCGGCGCCGGTGGAGATCGCCATCGCGGCGTCGATCGCGTTCCTCGGATACGAGGCGCAGCGAGCGCTGCGGGGGCACCGGACGGCGGTGGCGCGGCACCCGGCGTGGCTGCCGGCGGCGATCGGGCTCGTGCACGGGCTCGGCTTCGCGGGGGCGTTGACGGAGGCGGGGCTGCCGGCGGAGGCCGTGCCGGAGGCGCTCGTGGCGTTCAACGTGGGCCTCGAGCTCGCGCAGATCGGGGTCATCGGCGCCGCGCTGGGACTCGCCTTCGCGGCGACGCGGGGCGTCCCGGCGCTGGCGCGCCGCGCGCCGCCGGCGCTCGCGTGGGGCGTCGGGGCGGTGGGGGTGTTCCTGACGCTGTGGCGGGCGTTCCCGCCGTGAGGGCGAGGATTACGCGAGGCGGCGCCGCATCCCGCCGTTCTTCTGGGGGCGGAAGCCGAGGCGTGAGTAGAGCGCGCGGGCGCGGGCGTTGTCGGGGGTGACCTCGAGGTCGACGGCGACGACGTCCTCGAAGCCGGGGACGCGGCCGGCGGCGACGGCCTCGAGCGCGGCGGCGCCGAGCCCGCGCCCGCGGGCGGCCGGGATCATGAAGAGCTCGTCGACGATGGCGCAGAGCCCGCCGAGCTCGTTGGACCAGAAGGCGATGAGGATCATGTAGCCGACGGGCTCGTCGCCGTCGGTGACGACGAGGGCGAGGCCCCGGTCCGGGTGGGCGGCGAGGTGCGCGAGCGTGCGGCGGACGTCGGCCTCGTGGATGTCGCGCGCGCCGGGATCCTCGGCGTAGAGCGCTACGCTCATCGCGACGAGGGCGTCCTCGTCGGCGCCGGGAAGGGCAGGGCGGAGGGTCGCGGTGGGGGTGAGGTCTAGCATCTCGGGCGCGCAGGCATCGGGGGTGAACGTGACCACGGAGACACGGAGACACGGAGGGGAGCAGGGAGAGAGCGGCGTCAGCTCATCGCGGAGCCGCGATGCTGGACCGCGTCATCGGCGCTGGGAGGAGCTGGCGAGAGGAGGGTCACCGCACGATACGCCGGAGCCCCTCGCGGAGCACAGGCACGTGGAAGTTGATGAGTAGCCCCACATGGAGGCCGCTCAGGCGCAGGTAGGAGAGAAGCTGCGCGTGGTGGACTCTCTCCAACGTCTTGATCGCTTTTAGCTCCAAGACCACCGCGCCCTCGACAACAACGTCGAGGCGATAGCATGTCGTGAGATGAAGCCCCTTGTACTCCAGGGGTATCGGGACTTCGGTCGCGACGTCGAGGCCGCGAAGGGCGAGCTCATGGACCATGCAGGCACGGTAGGCGCTCTCGAGCAGGCCGGGCCCGAGCTCGCGGTGGACCTCGATCGCGGCGCCGATGATCTGCTCCGTGACTTCGGAATGCTCGAGCTCCACGCCCTCCTCCTCCCTCCTCCCTCCGTGTCTCCGTGTCTCCGTGGTTACCGTTCGAAGCCCGCCCAGCTCACGGGCAGGCCGGGTTCGCCCGCCGCGGGGAGCCCTTCTGCACCTTCGTCCCGTACGCCGCCGGGGCGACGCACCACGCGGCGCGCGCGTCGTTCGCGACCGCCGTCGTGTTCGCCGGCGACAGGCTCAGCGACGCCCCCGTCTCGGCCGGCCAGCCCGCCCCGGTGTCGTAGGCGACCCGGTCGATCTCGACCCCGCCGCACACGAGCACGACCTCGTCCGCCGCGTTCGCGAGCGTGAAGCCCCCGTCCGCGCCGTAGACGTAGTCCGCGAGCCCGCCCGCGCCGTTGTCCGCCGCGTCGCCGCTCCTCGCGAGCACCACGAAGCCCCCCGGCGGCACGATGACCGTCGCCCCCGCCCCCGGCGTGATCGTGTGGCTGTCCGCCCCGTCGTCCTTCAGCACGCACCCGTCGAGCACCCGCGCCACCGTCCCCGGGTTCGCGAGCTCGAGCCACTCCCCCGCGTCGTCCGCGGCCGCCGGGTTCGCCATGATCTCGTCGATCACGAGGTCCCCCGCCGCCGCCGGCGCCGCGAGCCCCGTCGCGCAGCGCCCGAGGTAGCACGACTGCCCCGCCGGGCACGCCGCCCGCGTCGTCGGCGCGTACGCGCAGCTCGCCGTCCGGTCCTGCGCCGTGCACGTCCCCGTCGCCGCCACCTCCGTCGGCACCGACCCCGCGCACGTCCCCTGCGGCGGCACGTCACACGGGTTCGGATCGCACGGGAAGTCCGCCGGGTCCACGCACGCCCCCGCGCGGCACGACTTCCCGCTCAGCTCGCAGTCGAGCGTGTCCGTCACCGCGTACTCACACGCCCCCGCCGGCGGGATCGCCGGGTTGCACGTCCCGCTCGCCGCGAAGATCCGCGCCACGTTCCCATCGCAGTCCGGCGCCGGCCGCGTCGTGCACGTCACGTTCTCACACGGCACGACCGGGTCGACCTCCTCCTCCACGCACTGCCCGTCCTGACAGAGCTTCCCGAGGTCGACGCAGCTCTGCCGCACGGGCTGCCCGTAGTCGCAGAGCGCGACCCCGTCGACCTCCACGCACTGCCCGATCGCGCTCCGGCTCACCTTCACGTCCCCGTCGCACTCGGGCGGCGGCGGGTTGATGCACGTCACCGAGCGGCACGGATCCTCGGCCGCCACCTCGTCCGCGCACGCGCTGCCAGCGGCCACCGCCACCGTCAGCGACAGCGCGACCACCGCCCACAAGCCGGCGTCGCGCATCGCCTACTGCTCCGGCAGGACGATCGGCGACTTCACGTCGACGAAGCTGATGCGCGAGACGTGCCCGAGGAGGTTGTCGAGCGTCGTCCCACCCGGCGCCGCGATCGCCGCCATGTCCTCGCCATCCGCGAGGTCGAGGCAGTTCACGAGCACGCTCTCGATGTTCGTCGTCGCCCGGTCGTCCACCCCCTCCGGCGGCGTCGGCACCGTCACGGACGTCGCCCCGTTCAGCCAGATCGTCCAGTGGCGCCCCGTCTTGCCCTTGAAGAGCACGCGCTGCACGTCCGCGCCCGCCTGCGCCCCGACCGTCGCCACGCGCGTCTCGCTGCTCCACGCGCTCGTCAGCGGGAAGCCGAGGAACGCCGGCAGCGTCGGCGCTGCCGCCGGGCCGTGACCCGGCTCCGAGCGCACGAGGATCCCGCTCCCCGAGTCGGGCCGCGGGTCCCCGCTGCCCTTGATCGCCACCGCCACGAGCGCCGTCAGGTAGCTCGAGTGCGGCCCCTGGAGCCCGCCGTAGAGCGGCGCGAGCGGCAGCATGAACGGGTCCTTCTCCGGCGTGTGCTCGTTCGCGTCCGCGATGCCGTCCGGCGGGTTCTGCTCCTTGTTCGACGTGTCCGCGCCGCCGTTCAGGCCGAGCGGCACGAGGAAGCCGTCGACCGTCAGCGCGCCGCCGAGGATGAAGAGCGCGTCGGCGTAGCCGAGCCCGCCGAGCTCGGGCAGCGGCGGCACGTCGAGCGACTGCTCGAGCCCGAGCGGCATCCGGAGCTTCGGATCGACCGTCGTCTCCGCGCTCCCCGGGCCCGTCGCGGTCACGTCCACGTCGGCCACGAAGCCCGACCAGAAGTTGCGGAAGAGCGGGAACACGGCGCCCACGATCTGCGTGAAGTCGAGGTCGCCGCCGGTCACCGCGTTCACGATGGTCGCCGAGTACTCGCCGATCTCCGTGATGTCGAGCCGCCCCGAGAGGGTCCACATGCGGTGGTGCCCCTCGCCCGCGGTCAGGACGAACGACGGCACCGCCGGCCCCGCCAGGTTGAACACGATGCCGCCCGGCACCGTGAGCGGGCTCGAGCCGTCGACCTGCGGGATGTGGTGGTTCGGGTCGAGGAAGCGCTTCACGTCGCTCCCGAGGAGCACCTTCAGGTTGAAGTCGAAGAGCGCGCTCGAGAGCGCGAACGACGTGAGCCCGATCTCGAGCGAGCCCTCGCGCAGGTAGTCCGTCATGTCCGGCATGCCGCGCACGATGCCCGCGCCCTCGAGCGTCGTGCCCTCGGCCACGACGTCGCCCGCCATGTCGAGCTCGACCTTCGAGTTCAGCGTGCGCGCGAGCGGCAGGTAGAGCGTCGCGTGCGCGTCCGCGCCGAGCCACGAGATCCAGTCGTGGTCCGTCGCGTAGACGTGCAGATCGAGCGCCGCCGCCGTCGGGTTCTCGTAGCGGATGACGCCGTCGGTGGGGATCACGTCCTCGACGAGCACGGCGCCGCCAGTGTGATCGAGGATCGCGTACTTCCCGGCCGCGGCCTCGGCGGTCACCTCGTCGGCGATGACCGCCGTGAAGCCGTCCGTCGCCGGCAGGACGTTGCGCACCGTCCAGGTCGCCGTCTGCCCGCCGGCCGTCGCCGCCGTGATGGTCGCCGTCCCCTGCGCCGACCCGCCCGTGACCACGCCCTCGGCGCTCACCGCCGCCACGTCGTCGTGGTCGCTCGTGAAGGTGAGCCCCGTCGCGGCCACGGCGACGTCGGCGTTCGTCGGGTCCACGAGGTCCGTCGCGAGCGTCATCGTCGCGCCCGTCGTGAGCGCCGTCGGCCGGTTCAGGATGCGCGGCGTGAGGCCGGTCGCGGCCGGCGGCACCTGGCAGGAGCCCGCGGCGCAGATCTCGCCGGACTCGCAGTCGGCGTCGGCCGCGCAGTAGAAGGCGTAGCAGACCCCGGTCGTGACGGTGCAGCGGCAGTCGAAGCGCTCGTCCGTGCACTGCCCCTCGTCGTAGCCGAGCGCCCGGCAGTCGTCGTCGTCGGCGCAGCGGAACTTGAGCTCACAGCAGCCCTCGACGCAGTTCCAGTCGCTCTGCGGCGAGGGGCAGAGCGACTTGTCGTTCTTCCCGAACGCGTTGAGGCACGGGTGCTCGCAGGTCGCCGTCGTGTCCTCGGGCGACGT
Source organism: Deltaproteobacteria bacterium (assembly GCA_020632715.1). Taxonomy (GTDB): domain Bacteria; phylum Myxococcota_A; class UBA9042; order PHBI01; family PHBI01; genus JACKFA01. Next base: position 372,252 of record JACKFA010000001.1, on the reverse strand, counting down.
CGCGTCGCCCCCCTCGGTGTCCGCCTCGGTCGTGTCGGGCGCGGTGGTGTCCGTCGGGCTCGCGGTGTCGGTCGCGGGGTTCGTGGACCCGTCGTCGGAGCAGGCCGCGAAGGCGAGGAGAGAGGCCGCCGCGAGGGCGAGGACGTACTTCATCGGTGGATCTCCGGGGGGTGTCTCGGCGCGGGACGGCGCACTATAGACAGCCCCCCCGGCCGCTTCAACGTGAATCCCGCCCTGCGCCGGCGCGGATCAGCGCCGGCTCGGGAGCAGGTCCCGCGGGAGGGTCGCGGACGCGGCGAGGACGCTGAAGCCGCCTGGCTCCTCGGCGATCGGCCCGACGTCGAGGCGGGCGATCTCCGGGAAGTCGAGCGCGAGCTGCGCCACGCGCGCGACGAGCGCGACGAGCTCGGGTGGTGCCGCGTCCGCGGCGACGCCGAGCGCTCGCGCGACTAGCCCCTCCGGCGCGGCCGCCGCGGTCAGGGCGAGCGCGCACGCCCCAGCCCCGGGCGTGGCCGTGAGCGTCACGCGGCCGCCGAGGCGGGCGTCCGCGGTCACCGTCAGGGCCGCGAAGCGCTCCGCGCTCGCCGTGCGTCGTAGCTCGAACGCGAGCGCCGGATCGGCCTGGGGCGCGTCCGCGAACAGGGCGTGGATCGCGTCGTCGACAGCGTCGCCGTCGCGCAGCGCCGCGCGCGTGGCGACGTGCCCCGTCGCCCGGAGCGTGAGGGTCACCGGGTAGCCGAGCTCGCTCGCGGCGCGGCGCGCGGCCATCGGGCTCGCGATGGTCATCGCGCGCGCGGCGCGGACGCCGTACGCCTCGAGGAGCCGGCGCGCCTCGTCCCCGCTGAGCGTTGTGCGGCGCATCAAAATAGCGCCGGCGAGGACGGCTTGGGCCCGTGCAGGGCTCGTGTCGTCGAGTTGTGCGATCGCGAAGGCGGGCGCGCGGCGCCGCGCCGCGAGCGCCGCGAGCGCCCGCGCCGACCCCTCGGGCGGCCCCGCCACGAGGGGCTTCCCGGCGGCGCGGGCCGCGTCGCGGGCGGCGTCGAGCGCCTCGCCCACGGGGCGCGAGACGGCGACGAGGACGCTGTCGACGCCGGCGTCGTGGACCAGCGCCTCCGCGGCGACCGCGACGTGGCGTGGCGTCGCGCCGCCGAGCAGGTCGACGACGCCGCCGATCCGCGCCTCGGGTGGACCTCGCCGGCGATCCGGCGCGCGGTCTCGGCGCCCGGCGCGGCGAGGGTGAGGCCGGTCGCGCCGAGCGAGGCCGCGGCGAGGGCGCCGAGGGCGGCGTCGTCGGTGACCACGGCCACGCGCTGCCCGCCGGCGGGCGCTGCCCCGTCGGTCGCGAGCAGGGCCGCGAGGCGCGCCGCGTCGTCGGCGGTCGTCGCCGGGGCGGCGCCGAGCTCGGCGAAGAGCGCCGCCTCGGGGTCGAGGACCACGACGGGCTTGTCGGCGGCCAGCGCCGCGAGCGCGACGAGGGCCGGGCGGGCTCGCCGAGGTCCGGGGCGGCGAGGATCACGGCGCGGACGGCGTCGTCCCCGTGGGCGGCCGCGAGCGCGGCGGCCACGTCGACCCCCCGGCGCCGCGCCGAGATCGAGCGCCCAGGCGACGCCGACCTCGTGCCGGGCCACCGCCGCGAGCAGCGGCAGCAGCGCCGGCCCGCGGCGCGCGATGATCGCGACCGCGCCGCCCATGAGCGCCGGCGCGTCCGGGATCGCGACCAGCCCGAGCCCCGGGTTCGCGACGCCCGCGGACGCCGGACCCAACATCACCGCGCCCGCGGCGGCCGCGAGGTCGGCGAGCTCGGCCGGCGCGCCGTCGTCGTCGTCCTCGCGCCCCGGAGACGCGCCCGCGGCGCGGTCGTCGGTGAGGATCGCCACGGCGCCAGCGCCGCGCGCGAGGACGGCCTCGAGCTGCCAGCGGACGTCGCGCGGGTCGACGCAGAGGATCGCGAGATCCGGCGCGGAGGGGAGCTCGTCCGCGCGCCGCGCGACCGGCGTGTCGCCGGGGCCGTCGCCGCCCGCGGGGTCGACGAGGTCGAGCGCGCCCGCGAAGCCGTCGGCGACGAGGCGCGCGGCGAGGGCGCGGCCGGCGGGGGCGTTCCGGGCGTCGAGCCCGACGATGGCGACGCGCGAGGGCGCGACGAGGGCGCGGAGCGTGGTCATGGCGCGGAAGAGACACCGCGCGCCGGCCCGAGGTCAATCCTCGTGTCGGCGTCGGTGAAAGTCGAGCCGGGGGGGATCGGGGTGGCTCCCTCACCCCCCGCGGGCTCCGAGCCGTTCGGAGCGCTGGCGAGCCGCCCGCTGGCCTCCAGCGCCTCATCGAAAACGCCTCGCAGTTCAATACGCGAACGGTCGGCAGAACCCGTCAGCGCACCCGCGATTTTTCCGCGAGGAGGCCGCCGTTGCGCCGTGGGGGCCGTCTCGCTACGGTGTCGGGACGCGCGCGACCCCCGTCGCCCGCGCCGACCCGCCCGGGAGCCTCATCCATGCGAACCCGTCTCCAGCTCGTCCCCGCGCTCGCGCTCGGCCTCCTCCTCGTCGCCGGCTGCGACGACGGCAAGAAGAAGCACCCCATCGGCGCCACCTGCGAGGCGAGCGACGAGTGCGCCTCCGGGCTCTGCTACCGGAACCTCTGCCTCGACCCCGAGGCCGACGACGACGGCGACAACCTCGTGAACCGCGTCGAGGCCGCGCTCGGCACCGACCCGAACGCGAAGGACAGCGACGGCGACGGCGTCGACGACGACGCCGAGGTCGACGCGAGCTTCCGCAACATCGACTCCGACGGCGACGGCAAGCCCGACGCCCTCGAGAGCGCCACCGCCGACGCCGATCAGGACTGCGTCCCCGATCAGGACGACCCCCACGACGACGACCCCGGCGAGGGCGCGACGCTGACCGACGCCATCCTCGCGGCGTGCCCGACGACCGGCGCCTGCGCCGCCGAGGGCGCCGTCCTCGCCGTCACCTGCCCCGACGGCCTCGGGAGCGCGGTCTGCGCCTTCGGCGGGGTCGCCGGCTACAGCGCCACGGACGACGACTGCGACGAGGTCGACGACGACTGCGACGGCGCGACCGACGAGGACGCCGCCGACTGCGGCGGCGAGACGTATCCGGGCGGCTGTGACGAGGTCGGGAGCGACGTCGACGGCACCTACACCCTCGATCCCGACGGCCCCGGCGGGGCGGTCGAGCCCTTCGACGCCCAGTGCCTCTTCGGGGTGGCCGGGGGCACCTGGATCCGCTTCGACGGCAACGTCGGCGCCGCCATCGCCGCGCTCGAGGTCACCGGCGCCCGGCAATACCTCTTCAAGAAGGGCGACTCCTGGTACCGCTCCCCGGTCACCGAGCAGGACTGGGCGTGGGACGGCGGCGGCGGCGTCGACGGCACCTGGGTCTACTACCAGGCCGCCCAGAGCTACCTCGGCGGCTACGACTGCGTCGACCTCGGTGGTCAGGCCGCCGGGCTCGGCTGCGAGGGGCAGTTCGAGCAGGGCTTCTCGGTCGTCGCCGATCCGGCGCCCGACTCCGGCGCCGGCACGGTCGCCGTCAACCAGTCCGGCACGCCGCGGGCCTTCGCCGACCCGGACCCCGTCGCGGACGTGGAGGTCTGGGTGCGCTTCCTCGACTGCCCCCCCGACCCCGGCCAGCTCCTCCACGACGGCGGCTTCGACGGCCTCGCCCGCGGTGAGGAGTGCTGGTACGCCGCCGGTGACGGCGTCCGGATGCAGCACTTCCGCGTCGACTCGACCGACGCGCCGCCAGGGGCCGAGCCGCCGTCGCTCGTGGCCGAGAACCCGACGCTCGAGAACGAGGCGTACGCGGTCCAGCTCCTCCAGACCGACGTGACGCTCTTGACCGGGCGGACCTACCTCGTCTCCTTCTGGGCGAAGGCCGCGTCGCCGCGGTCGATCGTCGGCCTCACGCAGACGCGCGCGCTCGACGTGAGCTACGCGTACACGACCATCGACATCGGCACCGCCTGGGCGCGCTACGACTACTGGTTCACCCCGGAGACCCCGACCCTCGACGGCATGGTCGAGCTCCAGTTCGGCCAGTCCTCGACCGCGGCCGTGTGGGTCGACGACTTCTCGGTCGTGGACCTCGGCCTGGACGCCTGCTACAGCAGCAACGGGCCGGCGGACGGCGACTTCACGCTGCCGGCGCTCGTCTGCTGGGAGCTCTTCGCCATGCCCGGGAACCCGACGATCGCCGCCTTCGACGACGCCGACACCGCCCCGGACGGGATCGGGCCCTCGCTCCGCCTCTCGGCGGCGGCGACCGACGTCCCGGCGGACGCGGGCATCATCCAGCGGAGCTTCGACCTCGTCGGAGGCGCCAACTACCGGCTCCACTTCTGGGCGCGCGCCGAGGGCCGGACGAACGTGGGCTACGGGCTCACGACCGACGCGGCGAGCGTGGCCGGGGGCTTCGAGTCCGTGTCCGGCCCCTGGGCCGAGCACACGGTCGACTTCACGACCCCGCGCCAGGTGCCGGCCTTCGGCTACTCGCTGCAGTTCCAGATCGGCAACCCCGACGGGTACGCCGTCTGGCTCGACAACGTGTGGATCGAGGAGCTGCCGAACCCGCAGTAGCCGGGCGGTTGCGGCGGAGGCGGCGTTGGTGTAGCCCCAAGGCATGGCTGACGACGAGGAGCGAGCGGCGTCCGACGTGACGCGGGTGCTCCGCCGCATGCGCGACGGCGACGAGGGCGCTCACGCCGAGCTCCTCCCCTTGCTCTACGACCACCTGCGCGCGCTCGCCGCCTCGCAGCTGCGCGGGCGCGCCGGCCACACGCTGCAGCCGACGGCGCTCGTCCACGAGGCGTTCCTGAAGCTCGGCGGTCAGGACCCGACGCAGTGGCAGGGGCGGTCGCACTTCGTGGCGGTCGCGGCGACCGCGATGCGGCAGATCCTCATCGACCACGCGCGGAGGACGAAGAGCCAGAAGCGCGGCGGCGACTGGGCGCGGGTGACCCTCTCGGGCGTCGACGCCGGCGAGACCGCGCAGGACGTCGACGTGCTCGCCCTCCACCACGCCCTCGAGCGCCTCGCCGAGCTCGACCCGCGCCAGGCCCGGGTCGTCGAGCTGCGGGCCTTCGGCGGCCTCACGAACGCCGAGGTGGGCGAGGTCGTCGGCCTCTCGGAGCGCAGCGTCGAGAAGGAGTGGCGGCGCGTGAAGGCGTGGCTCGCGCGCGAGCTCTCGGGCCCCGAGCCCGCGGAGCGCTGAGCCTTGGCCGGGCCGGCGGCCGACCGCGGCGACGGCGCGCCGGGCGACGGCGACAAGGCCGCGCGCGCCGCCCGCCACCGCGCGCTCATGGACCTCTTCGACGAGGCGTGCGACCTCGACCCGCCCGGTCGGGAGGCGATCATCGCGCGGGTGACGGGCGAGGATCCCCAGATGGCCCTCGATCTCGCCTCGCTCCTCGACCACGACGCGCCCCCCGTCGGCGCCCTCGACGTGACGCGCCGCGGCCCCGTCGCCGCCGTGGCGCTCGGGCAGGCGCTCCTCGACGACGCCGCGTCCGCCGCGCTCCCCGCGACCATCGGGCGCTACCGGGTCATCCGCCGCCTCGGCCAGGGCGGCATGGGGACGGTGCTCGAGGCCGAGCAGGCGCTCCCGCGGCGGCGCGTCGCGCTGAAGGTGCTGCGGCCGGAGCTCGCGACGGACCACCTCCGGCGCCGCTTCCAGGCGGAGGCCGAGATCCTCGCGCGCCTCTCGCACCCGGGGATCGCGCGCGTCTACGAGGCGGTCCTCGACGACCCCGGCGAGCCCTACCTCGTCATGGAGCTCATCGACGGGCTCCCGCTCGGCGCCTGGGCCGAGGCGCACGATCTCGACGTGCGGGCGCGGGTGGCGCTGCTGTCGCGCGTCGCCGACGCGGTCGATCACGCTCACCGGAGCGGCGTCGTCCACCGCGACCTCAAGCCCGCGAACATCCTCGTGGACGCCACCGGGCAGCCGAAGATCCTCGACTTCGGCATCGCGCGCGTCGTCGACCCCGAGCGCTCGCTCCAGGCGACGACCACGCGCGCCGGCGAGATCCTCGGCACGCCGGCGTACATGAGCCCGGAGCAGACGCGCTTCGAGGGAGACGCGGTCGATCACCGCGCCGACGTGTACGCGCTCGGCGTCGTCGGCTTCGAGCTCCTCGCGGGGGCGCTCCCCTACGACCTCGGCGGCGTCACGATCTTCGAGGCGATGACCCGCATCCGGGACACCCCGGCGACCCGCGCCGGCGCCCTGCGGCGGGAGCTCCGCGGCGACCTCGAGACCATCCTCGGGAAGGCCCTCGAGAAGGAGCCCGCGCGCCGCTACGCCTCGGCGGCGGCGCTCGCCGACGACCTCCGACGCTTCCTCGCGCGGGAGCCCATCCTCGCGCGGCCGCCCAGCGCCTGGTACCAGATCGGCCGCTTCGCGCAGCGGAACCGCGCGCTCGTCGCGGCGTTCGCGGCCCTCTTCCTCGCCCTCGTCGCGGGGGTGCTGGTGACCACGACCCTCTACGTGGACGCCGAGCGCACGCGCGCCGAGCTCGCCCGCCGGGTCGACGAGCTCTCGCTCCTGCAGGCCCGCTCGCGCCTCGCGGTCGACCCGACGGACGCGCTCCGCTGGCTCGCGGGCCTCTCGCCGGAGGGCGCGTCCTTCGATCGCGCGGCCGCCATCGCGTGGGACGCCGCCGGGCGCGGGGTCGCCGAGCGGACGCTCCGCGGTCACGCCGCCAACGTCGAGTGGGTCGAGCTCTCGCGCGACGGGCGCCTCGCGGCGACCGCGTCCTTCGACGGCACCGCGCGCCTCTGGGACCTCGGGACCGGGGTCGGGCGCGTCCTCGAGGGGCACCGCGCCGAGGTGAACGGCGTTCACTTCTCCCCGGACGACCGCCTGGTCGCGACGGACGGGCGCGACGGTGAGATCCGCGTCTGGCGCGTCGCCGACGGGGCGCTCGCGCGGGCGCTGCTCGGCCACGAAGGGGAGGTCGAGCGCACCGCGTGGGCGCCGGACGGGCGACACCTCGCGAGCACCGGCGCGGACGGCACCGTCCGCGTGTGGGACGTCGCGGGCGACGGCGCCGGGCGGGTCGTCGCGCGCGGTGACGGCGCCGGGCACGATCTCGCCTGGTCGCCGGACGGGCGCTTCGTCGCGAGCGCGCACGAGTCGGGGGTCGCGCGGGTGGTCGGCGTCGCGCCTGGCGCGGGGCCGGCGCGCGCAGCGACGCTCGCCGCGAGCGTCGAGGAGCTCGCGATCTCGCCGGACGGCGCGACGCTCGCCCTCGGAGACCACGACGGCGTCGTCGCGGTCGCGCGGCTCGACGACCCGGCGCTCGCGACGCGCGCGCTCCCAGGGCACGACGGCGGGGTCAAGGCGCTCGCGTTCACGACGCCGCGGACGCTCGCCTCGGCCGGGCGCGACGGCGTGCTCCGCCTGACCGACGTCGCGACCGGGGCGAGCCGCGTGCTCCTCACGGGCGGCGGGGTCTTCCGCGGGCTCGCGGTGGCGGACGGCGGGCGCTTCCTGGCGACGGCGTCGGACGACCGCGCCGTGCGCCTCTTCGACCTCGCGGCGCCCGAGCCGGAGCCGCACACGCTCCTCGGGGCCGCGGCGGCCACGGAGCACGTCGCCTTCGACGGCGCGGGTGCCAAGCTCGCGGCGGCGCAGGAGGACGGGGGCGTGCGCGTGTACCGCGTCCCGCGGGGGCGGACGCGCTGGGAGGGGCTCGACGGCTGGCCGCGCGCGGCGGCGGTCGCGCCGGACGGCGGGCGGCTGGTCGTGGTGGGGGCGCTCGGGGCGCTCCGCGTGACGACGCTCGCGAGCGGCGCCACGCGCCACCTGCCGGACAGGGGCGAGCTCGCGCCGACCGTGGCGTGGTCCCCGGACGGCGCGCGCTTCGCGACGGGGCGGCGCGACGGGGGCGTCACCCTCTGGCGGGCGGACGGCGCGCTCGAGCGGGAGCTCGCGCCGGCCGCGCGGCCGCTCGGGCTCGCGTTCTCGTCGTCCGGGCGCTACCTCGCCGCGGCGACGAGCGACGGCGAGGTGGCGGTCTGGGATCTCCGGGACGGGCCGCACGCCTCGCCCGCGGCGCTGCCGTGGCACGACGACCGCGTCGTGGCCGTGCTCTTCGCGGGGGGAGGGGACGGCGAGGTGCTCCTGAGCGGTGGGCGCGACGGGCGCGTCCGGGCGGGCGCGCTGCCGGCCGGGGACACGCCGGCGTGGGACGTGACCACCTTCGGCGCGAGCGTGACGGGCCTCGCGCGGTCGCCGGACGGGGCGGTCGTCGCGGCGGCGGCGCGCGACGGCGTGGTGCGGCGCCTCGCGCGCGGGGCGGACGGCGCGTTCCGGCTCGTCTCCGAGCAGCGCCACCGCGGGGCCGCGCGCGCGGGCGCGGTGGCGGTGGATGGGGCGGTCGCGTCGGGCGGGCGCGACGGGCGGGTGCTCGTGGCGTCGGGGGCGGACGCGGCGCCGCGCGCGCTCGAGGTGGCGGGCGCCGGGGCCGTGACGTGCCTCGCGTGGACCCCCGACGGGCGCACGCTCATCGCCGGCGGGGCCGACCAGACCGTGCGCCTCTGGGACGTCGCGAGCGGGGAGCACGAGACGATCGACCTCTTCGACGGGCCGGTGGTGGCGGTGGTGCCGATCGACGCCGGGGCGCGCTTCGTGAGCATCGCGGACGAGCCCGTGGTGCGCGTCTGGCCGACGCGGCTCCCGCGGACGCGCGCGGCGGCGTTCCCGTGGATCGGGGAGGTCGTGGGGCCGGCGTGGGAGGAGGCGCGGGCCCACGCGGAGCGCGCGGCCGCGCCCTGATTATGGCTTTGAGCCGAGCGGCGGTCCGCCCGCGCGGGGGGCGACGAGCCGCGTTCCCGCCTTGAAGTGGTCTACGTGGATCGCTACGGTCGCGGCTCCGGGAGGAGGAGGCGGCCATGGCGTGGCGGAGCGTGAGGTCCTGGCTTCGAAGCGCGGTCGGCGCGGTGCTCCTCCTCGTCGCGGTCGGGGGAGGGCTCGCCGTCCCGACCGGGGCGCGCGCGGAGACGTACGTCCGCGATACCCTCGACTCGGTCTGCCAGGTGCCCTGGTGGCTGCTCGCGACGAGCGACCCCGCGGACGTGGTCGGCCTCCCGCCCACGTTGCAGATCCTGCTCCCGGTCGGCTGGTTCGACGCTAGCGGCGGCGGCGTCGTGGCGCCCTCGGACCTCGGCGGGCTGGACGTGACCGTCGCGGACGAGCGGGGCGACCTCGTCGCAGGCGACGTGAGCCCGACGCCCATCGGCCTCGACGAGGTCGAGCCCGGGCGCGGCGGGCTCGCGGGGGCCTTCTTCTGGCGACCGCGCGGCCCGCTCGCCGAGGGCGCCTACACCGTCACCGTCCGGGTGTCGTCGCCGCCGGAACCGGGCGGCGCCGCGAGCGTCGCATGCGCTGCGCGGGCCGGCACGCGCACCGCGCGCTTCACCGTGACCGCGACCCCCACGGCGCCGAGGATCTCGCTCCCGCTCGTCGACGTCCGGCTCCGCCGCGGGAGCGGCGTGGTCGTCGGCACGCGCTGTACGGGCCACGCCCCCGAGGACATCGCGTGGTGCGAGGACGGGAAGACCTGCTGCTGGCGCGAGGATCCGGACGCGCTCTTCCTCTCTGTCCTCGCGGACGTGCGCTTCTCCGGCGTATCGGACAACCGCGACGATCCCCACGTCGCGGTCGTGACGGCCGATCCGCCCTACCTCTCGGGCCCGCTCGTCCTCCTGACGGCGCCGTTCTCCTCGCCGGTGGGGCGCTTCTGGCTGACCGAGGACCTCGACGTCGGCCCGACGCCGATCGCCGCGCCGGTGTGCGTGACCGCGCGGATCTACCGCGTGGACGCGGCCGCGGTCGTCGCGGAGGCGAGGTCCTGCGTGGCCGCGGAGTCCGCGAGCTTCGTCGAGCTCGACGGCCGGATCGGGTGCCCCTGGGACGCCTGCCCCGAGCCCGGTCCCGGTGGGCCGGACGTCGACGCGGGCGTCGCCGATCCCGACCCCTCCAGGGACGGCGCGACGCCCTCCGCCGAACCCCCGGATCCCGACCCCGCTCGCGGGGCCCAGGGCGGCTGCGCGGGGTCGTCGGGCGCCTCGGGGGGCGCGATCCTCGGGCTCCTCATCGGGTTGGCCGCGTCGCGGCGCAGGCGGGCAGGGCGGGAGCGCGACGCGCACCTTTGAATCGGCGCCAGCATCTGCTAGCGAGAGCGCGTGCCTGAGCTTCCCGAGGTCGAGATCGCGCGCCGGAACCTCGAGCGCCACACCGGGGGCGGCGAGATCGTCGCCCTCGAGCCGCTCCCGGGGGCCGATCTCGAAGGCGACGTCGCGCACGCCGTCGGCGCCGTGCTCGCGCGCTGGGAGCGGCACGGGAAGCTGCTCGTCGGGCGCCTCGCGGGCGGTGGGGCCGTGCTATCGCACCTCGGGATGACCGGGAAGTGGGTGCGCGACGCCGACGATCGCCCGCACCAGCGCGTGCTCCTCGCCGTCCGGCGCGGCGACGACGTCGCCCGCGTCTCGCTCGTCGACCCGCGGCGCCTCGGCTGGGTCCGCGTCACCGACGATCCCGACGCCTGGCTCGATCGCCTCGGCCCCGACGCGCTCGACCCGGCGCTCGACGCCGCGACGCTCGCCGCGCGCGCGGGCGGCGGGCGGGTCCCGCTGAAGACGCGCCTCCTCGACCAGGCGCGGGTCGCCGGGCTCGGCAACATCTGCGTCCTCGAGGCGTGCTTCCGCGCGGGCGTCCACCCGCACACGCCGGCCGGCGCCGTGCCGCCCGCCGCGTGGGAGCGCCTCCTCGACGGCGCCCGCGCGCACATCGCCCACACCCTCGAGGTCGAGGCCGGCGAGGAGATCACCTACCTCTCCGAGGGCGGCGACAACCCCTTCCTCGTGTATGGGCGCGCAGGCAGCCCGTGCCCGCGCTGCGCCGCCCCCATCGCCCGCGACGTGCTCGCCGGGCGCCCGACCTTCTTCTGTCCGACCTGCCAGCCCGCGCCCGCCGCGGCGTGAGGAGACGAACCCCATGACGACGCCGACGACCACGACCGCGACGCCCTCCGAGCCCGCCGCCGCTCCCGGCGCCCGCCACGCGCGCTTCTTCGGCACGGCCGGCGCCCTCCTCGGCTTCTTCGGCGTCGCCGCGGGGGCCTTCGGCGCGCACGGCCTGAAGGGCAGCCTGTCCGCGGCGCGCCTCGCGAACTGGGAGACCGCGTCGCACTACGAGCTCGTCCACGCGCTCGCCCTCCTCGCGACGGCCTTCGTCGTGGCGCGCGCGCCCTCGAAGGTCGGCGTCGTCGCGGGCTGGGCGTTCTTCGTCGGCGCCATCCTCTTCAGCGGGAGCCTCTACGTGCTCGCCCTGACCGACGTCCTCGCGCTCGGGGCGGTCACCCCGTTCGGCGGCGTCGGCTTCCTCGTCGGCTGGGGCGCGCTCGCCTTCGCGGTCGCCCACGCGTACCGACGCTGACGGGCTGACCGCGCGGCGGGCGACCGGAGCCTTCACCGCCGCCCGCGGATGCGCTATGACCCGCGCCGCGCGCGCCAGGGAGGCCGCTCCGAGGCGACTTTGCCTTGACTTTGGCCCCCTCCGCGTTAGGGTTCTCACCCAAATCGGACCTCGCTGGTCCTATTTGGGGCGCGAGCTGCGAACGGAGCTGCCAAGACGTTGACCACGAGCACCGACCACCTGAACGAGCTCACGAAGAAGCGCTACGACGCCGGCTTCGTGACCGCGATCGAGTCGGACACCGTCCCGCCCGGGCTCGACGAGGGGACGATCCGCTTCATCTCCGCGAAGAAGGGCGAGCCCGAGTGGCTCCTCGAGTACCGGCTCAAGGCCTACCGGAGCTGGCTCGAGATGACGGAGCCGACGTGGGGCCACGTGCGCTACACGCCCGTCGACTACCAGGCGATCTCCTACTACTCGGCGCCGAAGCAGAAGCCCGCGCTCGCCTCGCTCGACGAGGTCGATCCCGAGCTCCTCCGCACCTACGACCGCCTCGGGATCCCGCTCGCCGAGCAGAAGATGCTCGCCGGGGTCGCCGTCGACGCCGTGTTCGACTCGGTCTCCGTGGTCACGACCTTCAAGGGCAAGCTGAAGGAGGCGGGCGTCATCTTCTGCTCCTTCTCGGAGGCCGTGAAGGAGCACCCGGACCTCGTCCGGAAGTACCTCGGCAGCGTCGTCCCGCACACCGACAACTACTTCGCCGCGCTGAACGCCGCCGTCTTCACGGACGGCTCCTTCGTGTACGTGCCGAAGGGCGTGCGCTGCCCGATGGAGCTCTCGACCTACTTCCGCATCAACGAGAAGAACACCGGGCAGTTCGAGCGCACGCTCATCATCGCGGACGAGGGCGCCTACGTGTCGTACCTCGAGGGCTGCACGGCGCCGCAGCGGGACGAGAACCAGCTCCACGCCGCGGTCGTCGAGCTCGTCGCCCACGAGCGCGCCGAGATCAAGTACTCGACCGTCCAGAACTGGTACCCGGGCGACGAGGAAGGGAAGGGCGGGATCTACAACTTCGTGACCAAGCGCGGGCTCTGCGAGGGGCGCGGGAGCAAGATCTCCTGGACCCAGGTCGAGACGGGCTCCGCCATCACCTGGAAGTACCCGAGCTGCATCCTCCAGGGCGACGACTCGGTCGGCGAGTTCTACTCGGTGGCGCTCACGAACAACCGCCAGCAGGCCGACACCGGCACGAAGATGATCCACGTCGGCAAGCGCACGAAGAGCACCATCGTGTCGAAGGGGATCTCGGCCGGGCGCGGCCGGCAGACGTACCGCGGCGCGGTGAAGATCCTGAAGAGCGCCGAGGGGGCGCGGAACCACACCCAGTGCGACTCGCTCCTCCTCGGGGACCGCTGTACGGCCGACACCGTGCCGTACGTCGAGGTCAAGAACGCGACGGCCCAGCTCGAGCACGAGGCGACGACCTCGAAGATCAGCGACGACCAGCTGTTCTACTGTGCGCAGCGTGGGCTCGACCCCGAGAACGCCGTGAGCCTCATCGTGAACGGCTTCTGCCGCGAGGTGTTCCGCGAGCTCCCGATGGAGTTCGCGGTCGAGGCGCAGAAGCTGCTCGAGGTGTCGCTCGAGGGCGCGGTGGGCTGAGAGGGAAGGACGAGGGCGCCGCCGCCGGGGGATGGGTCACCCGGGCCGCGCTCGGGGACGAGAGCGAACACGAGGGTTTTGGAGCCGGCGCGCGGCGGGGTCTCGACACGAGGACCGAGCGCGCGAGGCCGAACGGAGGCCGTTTCGATGCTGTCGATCGAGAACCTGCACGTCCGCGTGGACGGGAAGCCCATCCTGAAGGGCCTCACGCTCGAGCTCGCCGAGGGCGAGGTCGCGGCGATCATGGGCCCGAACGGGTCCGGCAAGTCGACCCTCTCCTACGTGCTCTCGGGGCGCCCGGGCTACGAGGTGACCGAGGGGCGCGTGGTCTTCCGCGGGAAGGACCTCCTCGGGATGGAGCCGCACGAGCGCGCGCGCGAGGGGGTCTTCCTCGCGTTCCAGTACCCGGTCGAGATCCCCGGGGTGTCGAACCAGTACTTCCTGCGCGCGTCCGTGAACGCCGTGCGGAAGCACCGGGGCGAGCCCGAGCTCGACGCGGTGGGCTTCCTGAAGCTCCTGCGCGAGAAGATGGGGACCGTGAAGATGAACCCCGAGCTCGCGAAGCGCGAGGTGAACAGCGGGTTCTCGGGCGGCGAGAAGAAGCGCAACGAGATCCTGCAGATGGCGCTCCTCGACCCGGCGCTCGCGATCCTCGACGAGACCGACAGCGGGCTCGACATCGACGCGCTGAAGGCCGTGTCGGACGGGGTCAACGCGCTCCGCGACGGCAAGCGCGCGATGCTCGTCATCACGCACTACCAGCGCCTCCTCGGCTACATCGTGCCGGACCGCGTCCACGTGCTGCTCGACGGGCGCATCGTGCGCTCGGGCGGCAAAGAGCTCGCGCTCGAGCTCGAGGACCGCGGCTACGACTGGATCCGCGAGGCAGCCCATGCCTGAGGCGGCCGAGACGGCGCTCGCGGCGCTCCGGGCCGCGGGGCGCGCGCGCTTCGAGGCGGACGGGCTCCCGTCCACGAAGGCCGAGGCGTGGCGCTACTTCCCGACGCGGGCCCTGCGGGGGCGCGACCTCCTCACGCCGGCGGCCGGCGGGGCTCTCGCGGTGACCCGCGACGACGTGCTCGCGCACGTGATCTCCGGGGTGTCCGGGGTCGCGGTGTTCGTCGACGGCGCGTTCATCGACGGGCTCTCGTTCCTGGGCGGGCTCCCCGACGGGGTGCGCGTGGGCGGGCTCGGCGCGACCCTGGCCGAGGGCGAGGCGGTGCTCGCGGACGTGCTCGGGCGCGTCGCCGACGTCGCGCGCGACGGGCTCGTGGCGGCGAACGCGGCGGCGTTCACGGACGGGCTCCGGCTCGACGTGGCGAAGGGGATCGTCGTGGAAGCGCCCGTGCTCGCGCTCTTCCTGCGGTCGGACGCGGCGGTCGTCTGCCAGCCGCGGAGCGTCGTGACGCTCGGGCGCGGGGCGGCGGTGACGCTCGTCACGCGGCACGTCGCCGTCGGCGCGGCGGCGGGCGAGGGCGGCGGCGAGCTCGTTGACAACGCGGTCCTCGAGGTGCTGCTCGGCGAGGGGGCCGCGCTCCGGCACGTCGTCGCCGACGAGGGCGGCGCCGGCTTCTCGGTCCTCCACACGCACGTGAAGCTCTCGCGCGACGCGCGCTACCGCGGGTTCCTGCTCTCGCTCGGCGAGGGGGACGGGCGCGCGTCGTTCGCGCTCGAGCTCGCCGGCGAGGGCACGGAGTGCGAGCTCGACGGGCTCGTGGTCGCCCGCGGCGGCGCCCGGCGCGACGTCTTCACCGACGTCGACCACCAGGTGCCGCACACGCGCTCGGCGCAGGGGTTCGCGGCGCTCGCCGACGACAAGGCGACGGCCACCTACCAGGGCCGCGTCAGCATCCGCGAGGGGGCGCGCCGGGCGGACGCGCGGCAGCAGTCGCGGAACCTCATCCTCTCCGAGGGGGCGCAGGTCCACACGAAGCCCGAGCTGCGCATCGACAACGACGACGTCGCCGCCGCCCACGGGACGACCGTCGGGCAGCTCGACGAGGGCGCGCTCTTCTACCTCGCCTCGCGCGGCTTCTCGCCGGAGGAGGCGCGGCGCGTGCTCACCGCGGCGTTCGCGGGCGAGGCGCTCGAGAGCCTCGGCGACGAGCCGTGGGCGCTGGCGCTCCGGCGGATCGCGACCGGCCGCCTCCCGGGCGGGCGGCTCGAGGACGCGGCTGACGGGACCGAGGAGAGCGCGTCGTGAGCGCGATCTCGGAGGTGCCGGCCCCGAGGCGCGACGTCCGGGACGCCCGCGGCGACTTCCCGATCCTCCGCGAGCAGGTGCACGGCCGGCCGCTGGTCTACCTCGACAGCGGCGCCTCGGCGCAGAAGCCGCGCCAGGTCATCGACGCGATCTCGCGCTTCTACGAGACCGGCTACTCGAACGTGCACCGCGGCGTGCACGCGCTCTCGCAGCGGGCGACGGTCGCGTACGAGGCGGCGCGGGCGAAGGTGGCGGGGCTCCTGAACGCGCGGCGGGTCGAGGAGATCGTCTTCGTCCGCGGCACGACCGAGGGGCTCAACCTCGTCGCGCAGAGCTGGGGGCGGGCGAACCTCGGGCCGGGCGACGAGGTCGTCGTCACCGAGATGGAGCACCACTCGGGGATCGTCCCGTGGCAGCTCGTGTGCGAGGCGACCGGCGCGACGCTCGTCGCCATGCGCCTCGACGCGCGCGGCGCCATCGCCGAGGGCGAGATCGCGCGCTGCATCGGGCCGAAGACGAAGATGGTGAGCGTCATCCACGTCAGCAACGCCCTCGGGACCGTGAACCCCGTTCACGAGATCGCGGCGGCGGCGCGGGCGGTGGGGGCGCTGGTCATGGTCGACGGGGCGCAGGCCGTGCCGCACATGGCGGTCGACGTGCAGGCGCTCGACTGCGACTTCTACGTGTTCTCGGGGCACAAGCTCTACGGGCCGACGGGGATCGGCGCGCTCTGGGGGCGCTACGAGCTGCTCGCGACGATGCCGCCGTGGCAGGGCGGCGGCGACATGATCGAGCGCGTCTCGTTCGCCGGCACGACCTACGCGGCGCCGCCAGCGCGCTTCGAGGCCGGGACCCCCGACATCGCCGGCGCCGTCGGGCTCGCGGCGGCCATCGACTACGTGTGGAGCTTCGGCTACGAGGCGATCGCGGCCTACGAGCACGAGCTCCTCGCGTACGGGACGGAGATCCTCGCGCGCGTGCCGGGGCTCCGCATCATCGGGACGGCGCCCGGGAAGGCCGCGATCCTGTCGATCCACGTCGACGGCGTGCACCCGCACGACCTCGGGACCATCCTCGACATGGACGGTGTCGCGGTCCGCGTGGGGCACCACTGCGCGCAGCCGGTGATGGACGCGTTCGGCGTGTCGGCGACGACCCGCGCGTCGCTCGCGATCTACAACGACCGGAGCGACCTCGACCGCCTCGCGGCGGCGCTCGAGAAGGCCATCGGCCTCCTGCGCTGAGGGGCCCCCCGGCGTCCGGCCGGGAGGTTGCGCGCGCCGCGGAGGGGACTAGACTCGTCAGTACGGCTCGCCCCCCGGAGAGCCGCACGCCTTTCCCCGCGAGGCGCTCCCGTTGCTGCACCCGCCTTTGCCCACGGTCGAGGGGCGCGAGCCGCCGCTCGCGCGCCACGAGGACCAGGTCGCCCGCTGGCCGGCCGAGGGGCGCGTCATCCTCGCGTCCTTCGACGCCGAGACGGTCGTCGTCTACCAGGCCTACCGCGAGGAGATCGCGGCGTGGGCGCTCGCTCACGGTCGCTTCGGCGGCCCGTGGTCGCGCGACCGCATGAGCTGGGTGAAGCCGGGCTTCCTGTGGATGATGTACCGCTCCGGCTGGGGCACGAAGCACGACCAGGAGCGCGTCCTCGGGGTGCGGCTCGAGCGCGCGTTCTTCGACGACGTGCTCGCGCGCGCCGTCCCGACGGGGTTCGACCCGGCGGTCTACCCCGACCGCGAGAGCTGGCAGGCCGCCGGCTCGGCGACGGACGTGCGCGTCCAGTGGGATCCGGACCACGCGCCCGACGGCTCCCCCGTGGCGCGCCGCGCGATCCAGCTCGGCCTCCGCGGCGCGACGCTCGGGCGTTACGCCGACCAGGCCATCGTCGCCATCCACCCGATGGACGCCGTCGTCGCGCGGGGTCGCGACGCGGCCCCGGACGCGCTCGTGACGCCGCTCGAGCGCCCCTATCCCGTCGCGGACGCCGCCGTGCGGCGGCGACTCCGCCTCGACGTGCCCGCCGAGACCGTCCCTGCCGAGGAGATCGCCCCATGACGCTGCCGCCGCAGGCCACCTCCCGAGAGCGAACGTCGCGTGAGCCCGAGCCGCGTGGCGCCGAGCAGAACCCGACGTCCGGCGCGCCGAGCCCGGTCGTGGCCTCGCTGCGCGGTCTCGACTACGACGCGCAGGTGCAGCGCCTCGCGACGGACCCGACGCCGCCGCGGTCGTCGGGCCCAGCGATCGTGCAGGCGAAGGCGGCGACGGCGCCCGTGCAGAAGCGGGACTATCAGGACAAGGCGACGACCTCGAAGGACGAGGTCGTCCTCGACATGGACGAGCTCGAGACGGCGGTCGCGGCGAAGCTCGGCGGCGCCGACTCGCTCGACACGGTCGTGAAGGAGCTGCAGACCCTCGCGACGCCGGCGGGGCTCGCGAACGCCGTCAAGGGGCAGAAGAAGTACGCGGAGAAGTCGCCGAAGGACATCGAGGGGGAGGTCGCGTCGGCGTGCCCGGCGATGGCCGAGCTCGCGAGCGCGGTGCTCGGGTTCAAGAAGGTGGTCGCCGCGACCGGGCGGAGCGCGGTGCACGAGATCGCCGGCTTCAAGAAGGCCTGGGGCGACCTCGTCGGCTTCCTCGGGAGGGGGATGACGCCCGACAAGTTCGCGGTGCTCGCGAAGAAGCAGCTCGAGGCGGTGCAGAAGGAGCTCGCGTCGAAGCCCGAGATCGGGGTCGAGGGCGGGACGACGAAGGGCGCACCGAAGGTGGACGCGCCGAAGAAGAAGGACGCGATGAGCGAGGTCGAGAAGACCTACGACGTCCTCGCGCGGAAGTCGGCGCCGCCGCCCGACGACAAGAACAACGTGTCCGAGGTGGACCTCGCGTTCCTCTCGCCGATGCGCGGCTTCCCCGACGTGTACGCCTCGGTCGACACGAGCGGGAAGAAGCTCGATCTGTCGAAGGCGAACGAGGAGAAGGTGTTCTCGGTCGGCTCCGCGGGGGCGCTCGGGTTCAAGGGGGAGCTCAGCGACAAGGCGGGAGCGCGCTTCTACGGCGTGCTCATGCCGAAGGGGTGGGTCGCGAAGTACGGCGAGGAGCTCCGCGAGCGCGTGCCGAAGAAGGGCGGCGAGAAGGACGAGAAGCGCTCGGCGCGCGCGCCGAACGGGACCGAGCTCGCGAACAAGGGGTTCAGGGACGACGAGACGGACGTGACCGTCGGCAAGGACAAGGCGTTCGGGATCCGGGCCGAGGAGTCGACGAAGGAGCACGGCCAGGTCGACGTCCACCGCGACCGGATGGTCGATCTCACCGGCAGCGGCGAGAAGATGTCGCAGCTCGAGTTCTTCAGGCAGTCGTCCCAGGGGGTCGTCGAGTTCGACGACAAGGGACTCATCATCAACCTCCGCATGTGGTAGCCACGAGCCATGGACGACAACGAGGCGATCCTCCACCCGCGCGAGGGGCACGACCGACGGCAGGGGCTCCGGGCGCTCTGGCGCGCGCTCGAGGCGGAGCCCGAGCGGCCCGTGGACGACGACGTGCTCGCGTTCGTCGCGGGCCACGAGTCCTACGACATCGAGGAGTCCGCGGTCCTCGGGCTCATCCTCGCGGCGCGGGCGCGCGGGCGCGGCGAGGCGCCGGGGCTCGGCGTCCTCGCGCGGATGCTGCCGATGCTCCACGGCGGGCTCGACGCCGATCTGCGCGCGGGCGCGCGGGCGGCCTTCGGGGATCGCCCCCCGGTCGAGGTCTTCGACGCGCTCTACGAGGCCGCGGCGGAGGACGAGCTCGACCCGGTCGACGAGCACTACGCCCTCTGGGCCACGCGCACGGCGGACCGCGACCAGCTCGGCTGACGCGGGCGGCGCGGCGCGGCGCGGGCGGCGTCGACGTCGCGGGGGCGCCCCCGCGGTTGCGCGTGGGGCTCGCGGTTCTTACGCTACCGCCCGTCCCCCGATGCCCCGGAGCCGCACCGTGAGCACCGCCAGCGCTGCCGTCGCCGAAGACACCGCCCGTATCAGCGTCCTCGACGCCCTGCGCAAGATGACGGGGCCCGTCACCGTGCCCGACGTGGTCGCGCGCACCGGGCTCCCGCCCTACGAGGCCGAGCGCCAGCTGAACCAGATCGTGCGCGAGTACGAGAGCGAGCTCGACGTCGACGACGACGGGCACCTCGTCTACCGCTTCCCGCCCGGGCTCCCGGGGCGCGAGGACATCGTCAAGAAGGACGCCGCGCGGCGCCGGAAGGCCGCCTTCAAGGCCAAGCTGGTCACGTTCTTCAAGGCGTGGACCGTGGCGATGGTGATCATCTACTTCATCATCCTCGTGGTCCTCGTCATCGCGGCGCTCGTGGCGCTCGCCTCGCGCGACAGCAACAACAACAGCTCCTCGCGCCGGAGCCGCGGCTTCGGCTACGGCGGCGGCGGCGGCATGTGGCTCTGGTTCGGCGGGTCGCCGTGGGGCTACGGCGGCTACGGCTCGTACACGTCGCGGCGGCGCGCGCGCCAGTGGAACCGCGACGTCGAGCAGAAGATCCGCTCCGGGCAGGACCCGTACTCGATGACCTCCGAGCCCGAGCTCAAGAAGCCGAGCCTCGCCGAGCGCACCTGGTACTACCTCTTCGGGTCGAAGGGCATCGAGCGGAACCCCCTCGAGCAGGAGAAGGAGCTCGTCACCTACATCCGCGCGAAGAAGGGCTTCATCTCGAACGCCGACATCATCGCGCTCCTCGGCGTCACCTACGACGAGGCCGACGCCATCGGGACGCGCCTCGTCGCGACCTACGAGGGCGAGATGGACCTGACCGACGACGGCGTCGCCGTCTACCGCTTCCCGAACCTCATGCTCACGGCCGCGCCCGAGGTGCAGAAGGAGACGGCCTCGCTCGGCTACCTCTGGCACCTCCGGAAGAAGGAGATGAACCTCCGGAAGCACCCGGCGGTCGTGGTGCCGATCCTCAACATCCTGAACTTCGTCCTCGTCTTCGTGGTGTGGAAGTTCGCGATGCCGGTGCTCCACATCGAGCCCACGGTCATCACCATGACCGTGCTCTTCGCCATCCCGGCGGTGTACTCGGTCTGCTTCTTCGGGCTCGCGATGCGGCGGAAGATGCGAGAGGCCAAGGACAAGGACAAGTTCGAGCGCGACAACATCCGCATCAGCATGTTCAAGGTGCTGTTCACGCGGCGGAGCGCCATCCGGCTCCCGGGCGACGAGCGCGCCATCGCGAGCGCCGGGCTCGGCAGCTGGGACACGAACGAGCTCCTGCGCGTCGCCGACGACGTCGCCACCGAGCTCCGCGGCAGCCTCGTCGCCGAGGGCGGCGTCACCAAGCTCAAGACCGACCGGATCTTCGCCGAGATGGGCGCCGTCGAGCACCTCCGCTCGGCCGCGAACAGCACGCAGCGCGTCGGGAAGACCGTCTTCACCACGCGCGACGACGGGCCCCGCGGCGTCGGGCTCGACGCGCCCACGTCCGGCGACGCGGACCTCTCCGCCGAGATCGCCGCGCTCGAGAAGGAGCTCGAGGCCTGAGCCCCGGCGACGGCCCGTAGGGCCGCCCGGGCTCGCTTGACGCCGCCCGGCCCGGCGCCGATAGTCGACTCGCCGCGAACACCAAGCAGCACTCGCCCCCACCTCGAGCTCGGACCGCTCTGACGTGCTGGTCGCCTACCTCATCTGCCTCCTCGTCGGCGGCGTGTTCGTCGGGATGAGCGTCGCGTCGGGGCTCTCCGGCGGGGACGCCGACGTGGGCGGGCACGACGGGGGCGACGGCGACTTCGGCGGCGACCACGACCTCGGCGGCGACCACGACTTCGCGGGCGACCACGATCTCGGCTCGGTCGACGGCCTCGACGTCGATCACGACGGCGTCATCGACGTGCACCACGAGACGGCGCTCGGCGAGGCCGCGCTCGCCGGCACCGACGGGCGCGACGAGCGGCCGAGCGCCTCGCGGCGCGGCACCCCGCCCATCCTCCGCCTCCTGACGTCATTCCGCTTCTGGACGTTCGGCTCGGCCTTCTTCGGGCTCACCGGCACCCTCCTCACGGCCCTCCACCTGACCGCGGAGCCCGCGACCCTGCTCACGGCGCTCGCGATGGGGCTCGGCGTCGGCGGCGTCACGGCCGCGCTCGTGCAGAGCCTCCGGAAGCCCGTGACGGGCGACATCATCGCGCGCGGCGACCACGTCGGGCAGGTCGGGGAGCTCCTGTTCACGCTCCGCCCGGGCGGCGTCTCGAAGGTGGCGTTTTCGATCCGCCACAAGGACCTCGTCCTCCTCTGCGTCATGCGCGGCGAGGCGGAGCTCCCGGCCGGGACGCGCGTGGTCGTGCTCGACATCGACGACGACGGGCGCGCGGTGGTCGCGCCGGAGGCCGCGCTCTTCGCGCGCGGTGGCGACAGGGAAGGCTTGGGGCTCGCGCTCGAGGCGCCGGACCCGGTGGAAGAAGGGCTCGCGGACGAGGAGGACGCATGAACGAGAGCGACATCACGACGCTCGTGACGGTGGGGGTGATCGGGGGCTCGGTCCTGGCACTCCTGTTCCTGACGATCGCCTGCATCAAGGCGTTCCTCGTCATCGGGAGGCCGAACGAGCTGCTCGTGTTCTCGGGGCGGAAGCACAAGACGCAGCAGGGCGACAGCGTCGGCTGGCGCTACATCGCCGGTGGGCGCGCCTTCCGGTGGCCCATCATCGAGCGCGTCGACCGCATGGATCTCACGACCATGCCCATCGACATCTCGATCCGCGGCGCCTACGCGAAGGGCAACATCGCGCTCAACGTCGACGCCATCGCCAACGCCAAGGTGCGCCTCGACGAGCCGTACCTCCACCACGCCATCGAGCGCTTCCTCGGGCGCGGGCGCGAGGAGATCCGGAAGGTCGCCAAGGAGACGCTCGAGGGCTCGCTCCGCGACGTGCTCGCGCAGCTGACGCCCGAGCAGATCAACCACGACCGGCAGGAGCTCTCCGAGAAGCTCCGGACCGCCGTGAAGGAGGACCTCGCGACCCTCGGCCTCCAGGTCGACACGTTCAAGATCCAGCACGTCGCCGACGACGTGAACTACCTCGACTCGGTGAGCCGCGTGCGGATCGCCGAGATCACGAAGAACGCGGAGATCGCGGAGTCCGACGCCGATCGCGAGGCGGAGGAGGCCATCGCGGCGGCGCGCTCGCGCGGCTACGTCGCGGCCGAGCGCAGCAAGGCGACGATCGCGCAGAAGGAGAACGAGCTCCAGCGCGTGCAGGCCGAGCTCGACGCCACGTCGCGCTCAGAGGAGGAGCGGACGGTCGCGGCGGCGCGCGAGGCGCGCGCGACCGCGGAGCAGCGGCTGCAGGAGGTGCGGCGCTCGCTCGAGCAGCTCCGCCTCGAGGCCGAGGAGGTGATCCCCGCGCAGCGGAAGGCCGAGGCGAAGGCGCTGGTCGCGGCCGGGGACGCGGCGATCCGCGCCGAGACCGGGCGCGCGCAGGGCGACGCGCTGTCGGCCCTCTACGGCGCCTGGGGGACCGCCGGCGACCGCGCGCGCGAGGTCTTCCTCGTGCAGCAGATCGACCACCTGCTCGCCGAGGTGGCGACCGTCACGAAGTCCATCGACGTGCGCTCGGTGAGCCTCATCGACGGCGGCGACGGGCGGACGCTCTCGCGCCACGTGGCGTCGTACCCGCAGGTGGTGACGGCGCTGCTCGACAACATCCGCGACACGCTCGGCATCGACGTCCCGTCGATCCTCGGCGCCGCGACGCACTCGGTCACGAAGACCGACGGGAGGGGTTGAGCGATGGAGTTCGTCGGGATCCTGCTCGCCATCGTGCTCGTCGCGGTGCTGGCCATCGTCTTCTCCGTGAAGAGCCTCGTCATCATCTGCCAGCCCTCCGAGGTCGTGATCATCTCGGGCCCGCAGAAGCGCAACGACCAGCGCGTCGGCTATCGCCACATCCGCGGCGGGCGCGGCCTGCGCGTGCCGCTGCTCGAGGTCGTCGACCGGCTCGACCTCACGAACATGGCCGTCGACGTGAGCGTGCGCGGCGCGTACACGCAGGACGGCGTCCCCATCAACGTCATCGGCGTCGCGAACATCAAGATCGACGGCGACCCGCCGGGCCTCGACAACGCCGTCGAGCGCCTCCTCGGGAAGACCCGCTCGGCCATCGAGCGCCTCGCGCAGCAGACCCTCGAGGCGAACCTCCGCGGCGTGCTCGCGCGCCTGACCCCCGAGGAGGTCAACGAGGACAAGCGGCGCTTCGCCGAGGAGCTCATCGAGGAGGCCGAGGTCGACCTCCAGCGCCTGGGGCTGAAGCTCGACACGCTGAAGATCCAGACCGTGTCGGACGACGTCGGCTACCTCGACTCGATCGGGCGCATCAAGAACGCCGACCTCATCAAGCGGGCGCGCATGGCCGAGGCCGACCGGCGCTCGGAGGCGGCCGTGCAGGCGGCCGAGAACACGCAGAAGAAGCGCGTCGCGCAGGTGCAGGCGGACATCGAGATCGCGCACGCGCAGGCGCAGAAGCGCATCGTCGACGCGACGACGCAGCGTCCGGCGAAGGTCGCGCAGGAGCGGAGCGAGATCGAGTCGCAGATCGCGCGCGCCGAGGCGGAGCTCGCCGTGCAGCGGGCGCGCATCGAGCAGGTGAAGCTCCAGCTCGAGGCCGACGTGGTCGCGCCGGCGCGGGCCTACAAGGAGCGGAAGGAGGCCGAGGCGCGCGCGGACGTCGCGAGCATCCGCGAGGGCGGGCGCGCGACGGCGGCCGGCCTCGAGGAGCTCTCGCGGCGCTGGCTCGAGGCCGGCGACAGCGCGAAGGAGATCTTCCTCCTCGAGAAGCTGCGGACGCTCGTTACGATCATGGTCGGGACCGTCGGGGACCTGAAGATCGACCAGATCACGGTCGTGGGCTCGGACGACGAGGGGAACCGCCCCGTCGCCTCCCAGGTCGCGGGCCTCCTCGAGCAGCTGCGGGCGGGCGGGAACGTGGACGTGCCGAAGCTCCTGCAGGGGCTCGCCGTGGGGACGAAGGCGGCGCCGAGGCCTCCGAAGGGCTGAGGCGCCTCGCGGGCGCGGGACGCGATGCCGCGTCGGGGGCGCCGCGGCGGCGCCATCCTTGCGCCTCCGCGGGCTCTGTGGCCCACTGAGGCGGTGGATCACCGCGCGCCGTCAGCCCGGCGCGCGGCCCGACCTGCCTCCTCGCGGCCGCCGCCCGGCGCCGCCTCTCCCAGATCGAGAAGGGCCGCGCCTCCATGAGCGCCCGCAAGCACGAGACATCGACACGAGCCCTCGCCCTCGCCGCGCTCGGCGTCGTCTTCGGCGACATCGGGACGAGCCCCCTCTACGCGCTCAAGGAGTCGCTCCCGCCCGGCAGCTCCGCCCAGCCGGCGGCCGTCCTCGGCGTCCTCTCGCTCATGATCTGGGCGCTCGTCGTCATCGTCTCCATCAAGTACCTGCTCCTCGTCCTCCGCGCCGACAACGAAGGCGAGGGCGGGATCCTCGCGCTCATGGCCCTCGTCCTCGGCCCCGACGAGACCGGCACCCGCGGCCGCCGCGTCATCCTCTACGTGGGCCTCCTCGGCGCGGCCCTCCTCTACGGCGACGGCATCATCACCCCCGCCATCTCCGTCCTCTCCGCGATGGAGGGCCTCGACGTCGTCGCCCCCGACCTCGCGAGCCTCGCCGTCCCCCTCGCCGCCGCCATCCTCATCGGCCTCTTCCTCCTGCAGGTGCGCGGCACGGGCAGCATCGGGCGCGTCTTCGGCCCGGTCATGCTCGTCTGGTTCACGATGCTCGCCGTCCTCGGCGCCGTCTCCATCGTCTCCGCCCCGGCCGTCCTCGCCGCGTTCAACCCGGCGCACGGCGTGGCCTACCTCTTCGCCGAGCCGTGGCGCGCGGGCCCCGTCCTCGGCGGCGTCTTCCTCGTGGTCACCGGCGGCGAGGCCCTCTACGCCGACCTCGGGCACTTCGGCCGCCGCCCCATCCGCCTCGCCTGGGTCACGTTCGTCCTCCCGGCCCTCCTGCTGTCCTACCTCGGGCAGGGCGCGCTCCTCCTCGGCGACCCGTCCCTCATCTCGAACCCCTTCTTCCACCTCGCCCCCGCCTGGGCGCGCGTCCCGGTGCTCATCCTCGCCACCGTCGCCACCATCATCGCCTCGCAGGCCGTCATCAGCGGCGCCTTCTCGCTCACGATGCAGGCCGTGCAGCTCGGCTTCCTCCCGCGCATGAGCATCCGCCACACGAGCGAGACCGAGTTCGGGCAGGTCTACGTCCCGCTCGTGAACTTCCTCCTCTGCGTCGCGAGCGTCGCGACCGTCGTGGCGTTCGGCTCCTCCAACGCCCTCGCGGGGGCGTACGGCGTGGCCGTGTCGACGACGATGGTCATCACGACGGCGCTCCTCTTCTTCGCGATGCACCGCCGCTGGCGCTGGCCGCTCCCGGTCGCCGCCGCCGTGGCCGTCGTCTTCCTCGCCGTCGACCTCACGTTCCTCGTGGCGAACGTCGAGAAGATCCCCGAGGGCGGCTGGCTCCCGCTCGCGCTCGGCGGGCTCGTCGTCGTCGTCATGGCGACCTGGCGCACCGGCGCCCGCGCCGTCTCCGAGCAGAAGAGCGACACCGACCTCACGCTCGCCGAGCTGCGCGAGGAGATCGACGCCGACCCGACCTCCGTGCTCCCCGGGACCGCCGTCCTCCTGCACCCGCCGTCCCGCGACGTCCCGGGGTCGCTCGTCCGCCTCTACCGCTTCACCTCGGCCATCCACGAGCGGAACGTCTTCCTCACCATCGCGTGGTGGCGGATCCCCTTCATCCACCGCGATCGCCAGTTCAGCGTCGAGGACCTCGGCGGCGGCTTCTTTCGCGTGGTCATCCGCCTCGGCTACCTCGACCGCCCGCGCGTGCCCGCGCTCCTCGAGGCCGCCTGCCGCGAGCACGGCGTCGACATCGACCTCGACCGGGTCACCTACATCCTCGAGCACGACACGGTCGTCCCGAAGCGCGGCGGGATCCTCGCCATCTGGCGGAAGAAGCTCTTCGTCTTCCTCGAGCGCAACGCCTCGAAGGTGTCGGACTACTACCACCTGCCCACCGAGCAGGTGCTCGAGATCGGCGGGCGCGTCGACCTCTGAGCCGGGGCGCCGCGGAGCGGCGAGGAAACTTGCGCGCCTCCCGCGGCCGAGGCACCAACGAGGCCGTGCCCGCCTCGCCCCGCCGCACCGCCTTCGAGAGGAAGCTCGGCCCCGACCTGCTCGGGACCGTCCCGGCCGCCCCCGGCGTCTACCGCTGGCTCGACGCCGACGGCGCGGTCGTCTACGTCGGCAAGGCCAAGGACCTCCGGCGCCGCCTCGCGCAGTACAAGAACGCCGGGCGCGCGCGCCGAGACCGGAAGCTGCGCCGCGTCGTCCACGCCGCCGCGAGCCTCGTCTGGGAGGTGTGCGAGAGCGAGCTCGCCGCGAGCCTCGAGGAGGTGCGCCTCATCCAGGCGCTCCGCCCGCCGCTGAACGTCGCCTCGGCCTACGCCTTCCTCTACCCGTTCATCGGCGTCCGCGTCCGCGCCGAGCACGTCCGCTTCTGCTTCACGACCCGCCCGGACGCCTTCGACGACGGCGGCTACACGCTCCATGGCGCCTACCGCTCGCGCGAGGTCGCCGGCGCCGGCTTCTTCGCCCTCATGCGCCTCCTGCGCCACGTCGGGCACGCCGAGCCGCGCCGCCGCCTCGCCGACGACGACGGCGAGGACTACTCCTACGTCCTCGGCTTCCGCCGCCTGCCGCCGGGCTTCGCCGAGCGCTGGGCCGCCTTCTTCCAGGGCGAGAGCGACGCGCCCCTCGGCGACCTCGCCTGCGCGCTCCTCGACCGCCCGGCGGCCCGCGCCGACGCCGCCGCGGTCGAGCAGGATCTGCGGGCGCTGCGCGCCTTCTACGACGACGAGGCGCGCCCCCTCGCGGAAGCGCGCCTCGTGACCGCGTTCTCGCGCTGGCCGGTCGCCCAGACCGAGCGCGATCCGCTCTTCCTCCGCTACCGCGCCGCCGCGCGGGCCTGACGACCGCGCGCTACTCGAAGTCGACGCTCGCGTGCGTCACGCGCAGCGTGCGGCGCCCCGTGTTGTGGAGCGCCATCGACCACGGGCCGGGGGTCAGCGCCACGCCGCCCGTCGCCTCGAGGGTGATGGTCTTCGTGGCGTTGTCGAGCGCGACCGTGATGGCGCCGTCGTTCGTGGCGGTGCCGACGCCGAAGCCGAGGTCGTACCGCACGCCGTCGCTGCCCGGCTTGAAGACGCCGTTCGCCGTGACGGTGCCGCCGCCGCCGCCGAAGCCCGCGGCCACGCCGAGCGACACCGTCACCTTCGAGGTGCCCTCGGGCACCGTGAACCCGATCTGCATGTAGCCGGGCACGTAGCCGGGGTACGGGTTCGGATCGAGGACGCGCGTCCCCTCGACGCGGAACGGGATGTCGCGGTCCCCGACGCGCTCGACCGGCACGACGCGCCGGCAGTCGACGAGGTTCCGCGCCTCGAAGATGTCCCGGACCTTCTTCTCGGCCTCGCCGCCGAAGAGCTCCTGCGCCGCCTGGATGGTCGTCGCCGCGGCGCTCGTGAAGTCGCTCTCCTCGGTGAGCTGGAGCACCGCGTAGAGGACGATCGTGTCGCCGTCGAGCTTGCCGAACTCCGTCCGGATGTCCCAGAGCGCCGCCGAGAAGATCTCGCTGTCGGCGTGCACCTCGCCGACGAGGTCGTCGGGGCAGCGGCGGGCGGCGGTCAGATCGCGCGCGTAGTTCTGGACGGCGGTGTCGTCCTCGACGGGGTTCCCGCAGAAGTCGGTCGTGACCATGTCGTTGAGCGAGTACACGCCGAGCTCGGGGACGTTCGTGGTCGAGGCCGCGAAGTAGTCGGCGTACGCCTCGTTCAGGGCCCCCGGGAGGTTGTTGATGCCCTGGTCGTCGAGGAAGACGCCCGTGAGGCGCGTGGCGCCGATCATCGCGTGCGTGTACTCGTGGTAGATGACGCTCGCGTCGAGGCTGAAGTTCTTGTCGCCCGTGCCCGAGAAGAGGATGGCGTCGCCGCTGACGCTCCCGAGGTCGAGCCCGGTCGCGAAGTAGTTGAGCGCCTCGTGCGGCACGAACGCCGCGTTCGCGACGCCGTTCCACGAGTCGCAGTCGGACACCCAGGTCTCGATGTTCGTCACGGCGTCGAGCGGGTGGTCGCGGTCAGTGAGGCCGTACATGTCCTTGTAGAAGTCATGAATGGCCTGCATGTGGTGGTACATCATGAGCTCGGCGAAGCGCCCGTCGTCGGTCGCAGGCGACGTCGGCGGGCCGATCTCGCGGTACGTGCCGTCGCCGCCGGGGGCGGCCTTCGACTCCGGCACGCACGACACGATGTCGATGGACTGGCCGCCGCCGCCGCCGCCGAAGGTCAGCGTCGAGCGGGTGCCGCGGTCGAGGTCGAGCGTGCAGCTCCGGACGCGCGCGTACGGCCCGACGAGCGCGCCATAGGGCTTCTCGAGGTGGGCGAGCTCGACCTCCGTCAGCTCCGGGGTCGTCACGGGGTCGACCTCGTAGACCCTGGCGAGCGCGCGGTCCTCGGGGAGCGGCGTCGTGTCGACCTCGACGGTGTCGTCGCCCGGGAGCGTGTCGTCGCTCGGGGTGAACGTGTCCGCGGTGGTCGCCGTGTCGGTCGTGGTGCCGCCGGTCGTGCCGCCGTCGCTGCACGCGGCGACGAGGGGGGCGAGGGCGAGCCCGAGCCCGACGAGGAGGGGCAGGGTGCGGCGCTTCATCGGGCCACCTCCGCGTCCCGCAGCGGGAGGGAGGTGAGGCGCTGATCGCTCCCGGCGGGCGCCGTCCGGAGGACGCGGCCCGTCTCCGTGTCGACCCACACCCAGAAGAGGCCGGTCACCGGCATGACCATCGCCGGCACCTTCCAGGCGAACCGCCCGGCCGAGGCGTTGGCCACGACGACGCGCGTCGGCGTGCCCGTGGCGGCGACGGCGTAGCGCGCGGAGACCGCGGCCTGGGCCTCGGCCGGCGTGATCTCGGTCGCGGGCGTCGGCACCGAGAGCGGCCCGAGGTCGCTCGTGACCGACGTCACGCGCGCGCCCTCGTCGAGCTTCACCACGACCGAGCGCCCCTCCACCGGGACGCCGGCGAAGGTCTGCTGGAGCCGCACCACGTGCCCGCGGAAGGCGCGCGTCTCGACGGCGACGACGTCGCCATCGAGCCGGAGCAGGTCCCGCTCGCCGCGGACGAAGCGCGCTGCGCGGTCCGCGGGCGTCGCCCCCGCCGTCGGCACGGCGAGGTTCCGGAGGCTCCGCGGGCTCGTCTTCATCGCGTCCCAGCGGATCGCGACGTCGGCGCCGAGGCGCGCGTGGATCGCGGCCTCGCGCGTGGCGAGCGTGGTCGGGGAGGGGGTGCCCGCCACGGCGGTCCCCGCGAGTGCGAGGGCGGCGGCGCCGGCGGCCAGGGTTCGAAGCAACATGGGCAGCACCTGCGTTGTGATCTCGGGTTCGTCCGCGAGGACGCAGCAAGCTACGTCACCTTGAATGGGGCGGCGCGTTCGAAAATGCGGACGCGCGCGGGTGTCATCGCGTGGCGCGGAGAGCCGCCTCACCGCTGGCGCGGCGCCCGGAAACCGTATAGGTTCCGCGCATCGGCGGGAGCGGCGCCCCAAGATCGGCCCGAGAGGCGCCCCCGCGCACAAGTCACCGGAGACCCCGATGGGACGCATTTTCGAGACTCGCAAGCACACGATGTTCGCCCGCTGGGACAAGATGTCCAAGGCGTTCACCCGCGTCGGCAAGGAGATCGCGATGGCGGTCAAGGCCGGCGGGGCGAGCCCGGACGGGAACCCCGCGCTGCGGCGCGCGATCCAGAACGCGCGCTCCGTCAACATGCCGAAGGACAAGGTCGAGGCGGCCATCAAGAAGGCGTCGGGCGACGGCGCCGAGAGCTACGACGAGGTCTTCTACGAGGGCTACGCGCCGCACGGCGTGGCCGTCATGGTCGAGACCGCGACCGACAACCCGACGCGCACCGTCGCGAACGTGCGCGTCTGCTTCAACAAGAAGAACGGCAACCTCGGCACGAGCGGCAGCGTCGCGTTCCAGTTCAACCGCATGGCGGTCTTCCGGCTCGACCCCGAGGGCATCGACCAGGAGGAGCTCGAGCTCGAGCTCATCGACCACGGCCTCGAGGAGATGGGCGAGGGCGAGGGCGAGAAGGGCGAGCCGGTCATCGTCGTGCGCGGGCAGTTCAACGACTTCGGCTCGCTCCAGAAGGCCATCGAGGACCGCGGGCTCACGGTGATCTCGAGCGGCGCCGAGTACGTGCCGACGACCACCGTCGACCTCCCCGAGGACCAGGCGAACGAGGTGCTCGAGCTCATCGACCGGCTCGAGCAGGACGACGACGTCCAGCGCGTCTTCCACAACCTGGCCTGAGAAGGTGTTTCAGTATTCTCCCGTCGCCTGGCTTGCTCTTGTGATTTCAGGCGGTTCCGCTCGTCGGTCACGTGCCTATGGGCACGCTCCCTCCTCACGTAACCACCTGGAATCACGACGCGTCGCCGGGCTCGGTCCGAATACTGAAACACCTTCTGAGCCGGTGGCGTGAGCGGCCGGGTCGTCGTCTTCGCGCTGGCGCTCGGCCTCCTGGCCGACGCGGCCGCGCGCGGCGAGACCCGACGCGACGACGGCGCCGCGGACGAGGGCGCCGACGGGCTCCCGCACGCGCGGGCCACCTGGCTCGACGCGCCTCCGACGATCGACGGCCACCTCGACGACGCGGCCTGGGCCTCGCTCCCGCGCTTCGGCGGCTTCGGCGAGCGGCGCCCGAACCTGCGCGCGACGCCGCCGGTCACGACCTGGTTCCAGGTCGGCGTCGACGCCGACGCGCTCTACGTCGCCGTGCGCTGCCTCGAAGTCGATCGCTTCGCGGTCGTCGGCCGCACCACCGCCCGCGACGCGATGGCGATGTTCGACGACGACGCCATCAGCGTGAAGCTCGACCCGCGGAACGACCGGCGCACGACCTATGGGTTCGCGCTGAACCCGGTCGGCGCCCGCATGGACTACCTCGGCGTCGACGAGAGCGACTTCCGCACCGAGGTCGACACGATCTGGGAGGGGGTCGCCGCCATCGACGACGCCGGCTGGGCCGCCGAGTTCCGGATCCCCTGGGCGAGCCTCAACGTCGACCCCGCGCGCCTCGCGGCCTCCATCGGCCTCGAGCTCTCGCGCGACCACGCCCGCGCGAGCGCGACCTACGACTGGGCCGTCATCGAGCCGCCGTTCTCGGCGATCGCGGCGAGCCGCTACGGGCGCCTCGACGGGCTCGACGTCGTCGTCGAGCACATGGGCGCCGACGGCGGCGGGGGCAGCGTCCTCCGCGACTGGCACGTGACGCCCTTCGTCGTGGGCGGCTTCGTCGCCGAGCCGTCGCCCGATCCCACCGCCGACGCCGGGCTCGACGCGGGGCTCGACTTCGGCGACGTCCACGCGACGCTCACGGTCAACACCGACTTCGCGCAGGTCGACCTCGACGATCGCGTCGTGAACCTCACGCAGTACGACATCCGCCTCCCCGAGAAGCGCGACTTCTTCCTCACCGACCCGCAGACGTTCCGCTTCGGATACTCCTCGTCGTACGAGATCATACACACCCGCCGGATCGGCCTCTTCGCGGGTGAGGTCGTGCCGATCCTGACGGGGCTCTCGGTCGCGGGGCGCGCGGGCGGCGCGCTCGACTTCGGCGTCCTGCAGGTCGTCACGCGCCCGGAGGCGGGGCTCCCGTGGACCTCCGACACCGTGGCGCGCGGCGTCTTCGACCTCGGGGGCGGCTCGAAGCTCGGCGCCGCCGTGACCGACCGGCGGAGCCTCGAGGAGGCGGGCGACTACAACACCGTCGTCGGGGTGGACGGCGGCTTCCGCGGGCCGAAGTCGGCGCCGCTGCGCGGCTTCGGGCGCGCGTCGGTCTCGTTCACGGGGCGGGCGGCGACGCTCCAGGATCGCGGCACCGGCGGCCCCGGCACGCCGGAGGGCGCGGTCGACGGCGGCTTCCTGCTCGAGCTGCAGGACGAGCTCTTCCGGCCGTGGCTCTTCTGGTCGATCACCGACGCGAGCTATCGCGCGGACCTCGGGTTCGTCCAGCGGGTCGGGATCCAGCTCGGCGAGGCGGGCCTCGAGCTCGAGCCGCGCTTCGACGGGGCGCTCGAGCGGCTGACGCTCGACGTCTGGGTGCACGGGGTCGCCGATCAGGACCTCGACGGCGTCCTCGACTGGTTCGCGAGCGGCTACGCGGCGCTCGCCTGGAAGAGCGGCTACAGCGTGTCGATCGAGGGCGGGAGCACGTCGGAGACCGTGCCCGAGCCCTTCGACATCGGCGACACCACGATCGCGGCCGGGGTGTACGACGGCTGGCGCCTCGAGGCCTACGCGTCGACGCCGTCGACCGCCACCGCGACGGCGACGCTCAACGCGGCGGCGCAGACCTTCTTCGGCGGGCACCTCGTCGGGGGCGGGCTCACGTTCACGTGGCGCCCGGGGACGTTCCTGCGCCTCGAGGTCGCCGGCAACGTGCAGCAGGCGATGTTCGAGGACGGCGGCGGCGACTTCCTCTCGGTGCTCGTCAACGGGCGCGCCTCGATCGGCCTCCGCGAGCACCTCTCGCTCGACCTCTACGGCGGCTGGTCGAAGCTCGCGGACGCCTTCGCGGCGCAGTCGCGGCTCCGCTGGACCTTCCTCCCGGGGAGCGACTTCTTCCTCGTCTACCAGCTCGCGCTCGACACCGACACGGGCGAGGTCCCGTCGCACTCGCTGCTCGCGAAGCTCGCCTGGCGCTTCCCGTAGGGGCGGTCGTTGTGCACTGCACAACGCTCCGCTACGGCTTCGGGAGCGGCTCCACGCCGACGGCCTTCGCGCTCGCGAGATAGAAGCGCTCGACGAGGGCGTCGTCGTCGGCGGCGCGGTTCGTCCGCGCGAGCTGCCCGCCCGAGAAGTAGCGCCCCGTGACGTCGGCGAGATCCGGGGCGAGGGCGAGCGTGACCGACGTCGCCGCGCCCTCGGCGAGGCTGTCGCCGCCGCGCATGTTGAAGCCCTCGAGGAGGAGCTTGGTCGAGACGACGCCCGGGTGGAGGGCGTTGACCGTGACGCCGCGATCGGCGACGCGCGGGGCGAGGGCGACGGTGAACAGCACGTTCGCGAGCTTCGACGCGGCATAGTGGCCGTAGCCGTCGAAGGGGCGCGCGACGAGGCCCGGGTCGTCGGGGTCGTCGACGCGGCCGCGCCCGTGCGCGACGGAGCTCACGTTGACGATCCGCGCGAGCGCCGCGCCGGGGGTGGCGAGCAGGAGGTGCGTCAGCAGGAACGGAGCGAGGTGGTTCACGGCGGCGGTCATCTCGAAGCCGTCGCGCGTGAGCACGCGCTCGTTCATGAAGACGCCGGCGTTGTTGACGAGCACCGTGGGGCGGAGACCGCGCGCGTCGAGGTCCGCGGCGAGGGCGCGGACGTCTGCGAGCGAGGCGAGGTCCGCGCGGGCGGGCTCCGGGTGCGGGCCGCCGGCTACGGCGGCGAGCTCGGCGTGGACGCGGGCGAGGCGATCCCCGGAGCGGCCGTGGAGGAGGACGCGGGCGCCGCGCCGCGCGAGGGTGAGCGCGGTCTCGCGGCCGATTCCGTCGGTCGCGCCGGTGACGAGGACGAGCGGGGGCGTGGAGGCTGTCATGCCGTCGACGGTACCGCCGGACGACGGCCGCGAGAAGCGCCGGTCCGGAGCGGGGTTCGGCATAGCGAAAGCGGCGAAGCTCGACGAACGACCGCCGAGCCGTGACAATCGGAAACGGACCGGCCCGGGTGACGCCGTCAGCCCGCGCCGGTGTTGCACGTAGACCGGCCGACGCCGGCACGCCGAGGCGCGAGGGGGACGCGATGAGGCTCACGGAGACATGCTCGAGGCTCGCGCTCGCAGGGGCGCTCGCGGTCGCGGTCGCGGCGTGCGGCGACGACGGCGGGGGCGGCGCGACCGCCGTGGACGCCGGCGCCGACGTCGTCGGGGCGGACGCGCCCGGGCCGCCGACGCCCTGGATCTACGAGGACGACGCCGCCGACGCGCCGGCGCCCCTCGGCGACGGCGAGCGCGCGGCCGCCATCACGGCGGCGCTCGACGCCCTCCTCGAGCTCGATCCGGACGTCATCGCCACGCTCAACGGCGTCGTCTTCCCGCCGCCCGTCCCCGGCACCGGGAACCAGCTCGGCTGCCCGGTGCTCCTCACCTACGACTACGGCACGGCCGGCTCCTACTACTGGCAGGGCGAGTGCACCGCCGAGGACGGGACGAGCTACTCGGGCTACGGGGCGGTCGCCCGCTACGTCGACTACCCCGCCGACGGCAACTCGCTCGTGACGGGCTACCAGCTCACGCTCGCGGGGCGCATCACGGCGCCCGACGGGACGTGGCTCGAGGGCACGGGGACCGCGACGGCGTACACGGCGCGGTCCACGGGCGTGGTCGGCTTCGCGCGCCAGATCGACGGTACCTTCACGGCGGGGGGCCCGCGCGCGCCGGCGTCGCCGTGGCTCGACGGGTCGCGGAGGCCGTCCGCGACGGTGTCCGGCTGGGTCTACGAGCCGACGGGCGGCAACAACCTGACCTTCGACGGCGGCATCGCCGGCCTGACCGGCTTCCCGGCGGACATCACGGCGGTCGCGTTCGACGGGCTCACGTTCCGCGCGAAGGCCGCGGGCGCGTCGTGCGCGGACGAGCCGGGCGGCGCGGTGTCCGTGCGCGGCCCCGACGGGAGCTGGTACGACGTGCTCTTCGACGGCCCGACGGACGACGCGCCCGAGACGGACGCGGCGACCTGCGACGGCTGCGGCGAGACGTGGTTCAGGGGCGACGCCATCGGCGGGACCTGCGTGGACGCCGCCGACTACCTCGGCTGGGAGGGGACGCCATGGTGACGCGGTGGGTGGGCGTCGGGCTCGCCGCGGCCGCGCTCTCCTGCGGCGCGGGGTGCGACGACGGCGGCGGGGGCGGGGCGAGCGGCGCGGACGCGGCCTCGTCGGCGCCCTGGGCGGACGTGGTGCACCCGCCCGCCTTCGACGTGGACGCGGCCGAGAAGCTCTCGCCGCGGGCGCTGCTCGCGCGGCTCTCGCTCGATCTGCGCGGGGTGCGCCCGACGGAGGCCGAGGTCGCGCGGGTCGACGCGGATCCGGGCGCCATCGCGGCCATCACCGACGAGATGCTCGCGAGCGCGCGCTTCCCCGACCGCGTGCGCGACCTCTACGCGCAGGTCCTCAGGACGCGCGTCGAGGACTTCCCGGTCTCGGCCGAGCTGCTCGGCTTCGAGCCCGAGGAGCAGGCGGCCGTCTTCGCGTCGATCGGCGAGGAGCCGCTCCAGGTCATCGCGCGCGTGGCCGCCGAGGACCGGCCTTACACCGACCTCGTGACGGCCGACTGGACGATGGCCGACGAGCGGCTCGCGCTCGCGTGGCCGGTAACCTACCCGGCGGGCGCGACCGGCTGGCAGGTCGCGCGCTACGAGGACGGGCGCCCGATGGCCGGGCTCCTGTCGGAGAACGGCGTCTGGTGGCGCTACCTCTCCGACGGGGTCAACTACGGCCGCGGCCGCGCCAACGCCGTCGCGCGGATCTTCCTCTGCGCGGACTTCCTCGACCGCCCGGTCGACTTCCCGCGCGACATCGATCTCACCGACGAGGCCGGGATCCGCGAGGCCGTGCGCGAGAACACCGGGTGCATCGGCTGCCACGCCGGGCTCGACCCGCTCGCGAGCTACCTCGCGGGCTTCCAGTACACCGAGAAGACCGCGGCCGAGATGATCGTGTACCACCCGGAGCGGGAGCCGCAGTGGCGCGGGATGACCGAGCTCGCGCCGGGGTTCTACGGGGCGCCGGGCTACTCGCTCAGGGACCTCGGGCGCCAGGTGGCGGCCGATCCGCGCTTCGTGACGTGCGCCGTCGAGACGGCGTGGGAGCTGCTCCTCCGGCGGCCGCCCGACTTCCGCGACGCGGGCGAGGTGGACGCGCTCACGCGGGCGCGCGAGGCCTTCCTCGCGGGAGGGCTCACGATCCGGGCGCTCTTCCGGGCGATCGTGTCGGACCCGCGCTACGCGCTCGCCGAGCCGTGGGCCGAGCCGAAGGTCGTGACCCCCGAGCAGTGGGGCGACGTGCTCGAGGACTGGACCGGTTTTCGCTTCGAGAGCGGCGGCGCGGACATCCTGACGACCGATGAGACCGGGCTCCTGACGCTCGCGGGCGGCAGCGACGGGCGCGCCGGCGCGGAGCCGGCCGAGGTGGCGACGGCGACGATGGTGCTGTCGTGGCGCCGCACGGCGAGCGCGGCGGCGTCGTGGGCGGTCGCGAACCCGGCGCCCGCGCCGGCAGCCACGGTACTCTTCACGGAGATCGACCCGGCGGCGGAGCCGGCGACGGAGGCGGCGTTCGACGACGCGGCGATGCGCGCGCAGGTCGTCGCGCTGCACCGGCGCTTCTTCGGCGCGGCGATCGCCCCTGACGGGCTCGAGGTGCGGGAGACGCTCGCCCTCTGGGACAAGGTCCATCACATCGACGGCGCGCGGGCGGCGTGGGCGGCGGTCCTCGAGACGCTGCTGCGCGACCCGTCGCTCACGCTGTACTGAGCGAGGTGACGACGATGACGACGGCGAAGAAGGGGCCCCGGGCGGGCTTGTCGCGGCGCGCGCTCCTCGGGCGGGCGGTGGCGCTCGTCGGCGGCGGCGCGCTCGCGGCGGCCGGTCTCCCCGGGGTCGTGGGGCGCGCGCTCGCGGCGTCCGGGGCGACGGGGGCGCGGCGGCGCTTCGTGTTCGTGGTGAACCGGGGCGGGTGGGACCCGCTGACCGTGCTCGCGCCGATGTTCGGGAGGGCGGCCGTCGCGATGCCGCCGGGGGCGAGCGCGGCGACGGCGCACGGGATCCCCTACGTGGACCACGCGCAGCGGCCGGGGGTGCGGGCGTTCATGGCGGCGCACGCGCAGCGGATGGCCGTCGTGCAGGGGGTGTCGGTGCGCTCGGTGAGCCACGACGTCTGCCAGCTCACGATGATGACGGGGGCCGCGACCGGCGGCGCGCCCGACTTCGCGACGCGCGTCGCGCAGGCTGGGGAGGGGGACGCGCTGCCGCACCTCGTCGTGTCGGGGCCGGTGTACCCGGGGGCGCTCGCGTCGCTCGTGGCGCGGACGGGGGCGACGGGGCAGCTCCAGGACCTCGTGACCGGCGACCTCGTGTGGCGGAGCGATCGGCCGGTGACGCGCCTCTCGGCGCCGTCGGAGCGGCTCGTCGAGGACTTCGTGCAGCGGCGGACGGCGGCCTGGGCGGACGCGGCGCCGGGGAGCCGGAAGCGGCAGGCGCTCCGCGAGGCGGTGACGCGGGCGGAGCGGCTCGAGGCGCTGTCGTGGGACATGAGCTTCGCGGGCGACGGGAGCTTCCCGGCGCAGATCGAGGTCGCGGTGTCGGCGCTCGCGCTCGGGGTCGCGCAGTGCGTGACGATCTCGCCGCCCGTGAGCTGGGACACGCACACCGACAGCGACAACCAGCAGTCGGCGCTCTGGGAGGCGCTCTTCGTCGGCCTGAAGAAGCTGATGGACCGGCTCGCCGGGACGACCGTCGCGGGGCGGGCGCTGCTCGAGGACACCGTCGTGGTCGTGACGAGCGAGATGGGGCGCACGCCGCAGCTGAACTCGGACCAGGGGCGCGACCACTGGCCGTGGACGGTCGCGATGGTGCTCGGCGCGGGCGTCCGCGGCGGGCGCGTCTACGGCGGCTACGACGCGGGCTACGCGGGCGTCGGGGTGGACCCGGCGAGCGGGGACACGGACGCGGGGCGCGCGGGGACGAGCCCGGCGCAGCTCGGGGCGACGTTGCTCGCGCTGGCGGGGCTCGACCCCGGGGACGCCGGGGTGGGGGTGAGCCCGATCGCGGGGATGCTCGCGTGAGGTGGCGGGGCGACGAGGCAGGCGCCGGCTCGCTCTGCGCGGTCGCGGTGGTCGTCTCCGGAGCCTGTGCCTGGGCCTGGGCGTGTGATGGCGACGGCGGCGGCGGCGCGGGCGTCGCGACGGAGCGCGCGGCGTGGTGTGCCGAGGCGCCGGTCTTGTCATGGGACAACTTCGGGCACGGGTTCCTGCTCGAGAACTGCCAGCCGTGCCACGCGTCGACGGCGGCGGATCGGCACGACGCGCCGACGACGGTCGCGTTCGACTCGATCGAGCGGGTGCGGATCCTGAAGGCGAAGATGCTTCGGATGGCGACGGGGGACGCGCCGGAGATGCCGCCGGCCGGCGGGGTGAGCGAGGAGGACCGGGCGCTGCTCGAGGTGTGGCTCGAGTGCGGCGTCGACACCGCGGTCGAGGAGTAGCGCGGCGGGCACGCCTCCTCTGATCCGCGTCTGATCCACCGCGGGCCGCGGCCGTGTAACGTCCGCCTCATCCGGCCGCTCGACACCGGAGCGCGCGCGCGACCACGCCGCCGCCCTCACTTGAGACGGCTCTCCCACACCGGGAGGGCACGGCCTCGCCTCGCCTCGTCACCAGCCAAGCCTCCGAAGGGGAAGACCATGAAGCCACGCACCCACCTGCGCCTCCTCGGCGCCTGTACCCTCGCCGCGCTCGCCGCGTGCAGCGCGGGGGGCGCCCCGAGCCCGACCGGGCGCGTCACCATCCGCTCGGCGCCGCTCGAGCCCGGCGAACCCGGCACCACCTTCGACGCGCTCCTCGACGTCTGCTACGGGCTCACCGTCTACAACGGCGTGCCGCACGCGGACGGCACCCAGACCGTCTGGTCGGAGACCGTCTGCTCGTCCGCCTTCGGCGACATCGGCGGCGGCGACGTCTCATACGTCGGCCCGTGCGACGCGAGCGTCGATCACGACAACTACGTCGTCCTCAGCGTCGACGCGGTCACGACCTTCAACGGCACGCTCAGAGACCAGGAGAGCGTCGGCGACGGCGACGCCGACTTCCAGAACCCCTGCACGGCGGAGCACCCCTGCATCCAGCACTTCGAGTGCCTCGAGAACAAGGATGTGCTCGTCACCTACGATCTCACCATCCTGCGCGACGCCGACCAGGGCTTCTTCGACATCGCCGTGAGCTTCGAGGACGTGTTCTGCTCGGCCAAGGTCGACACGTGCTACAGCCCCACCCAGCCCATCGAGCTCCTCTTCGGCGACGACGCGCACGATCAGCCCGGCCGCGACCACACCGCGGTCGCCGCGGTCGCCTGCA
Source organism: Deltaproteobacteria bacterium (assembly GCA_020632715.1). Lineage (GTDB taxonomy): Bacteria > Myxococcota_A > UBA9042 > PHBI01 > PHBI01 > JACKFA01. The sequence goes on along the minus strand of JACKFA010000001.1, from coordinate 332,736 downwards.
CCGTCGGGCCGGACACCGACACCACCTCGGTCGACACCGAGCTCCTCTTCACCTCGCGCACGGTCACCTGCGACGGCGACGTCGTCTTCCACCTCGATCCGCCGGCCGGGAACCCGGGGCCGGGCATCACCGTCACGCTCCCGGGGCCCATCCTCCGCGGCAGCGACGCCGGCGGTTACACGCTCACCTATCAGGACTACTTCGGCGCCGAGGAGCTCACCTGCGGCGGATCCGACTACTCGTGCAACAAGACCTACTACAACACCGCGATCGACATCGAGAACCTCGCCGGGCAGGGGCTCACGGGGTGCGAGCTCTCCTTCTACGCGACCGCCCACCCGGCGGGCGACGACGATGAGGCGTTCGACCGCCCGACGGGGCTCTTCTCGCGGCCCGGGAGTCTCTACGCGGCCATCGGCGCCGTCGCGGTCCCGCTCATCGACGGCGACGGCAGCACCGTGTGCAACGCCAACCCGCTCGACGGCGACGACCTCCACGGCGACCCGAGCCTCGTGTCGTCGCACTTCATCGGGACGCTCGCCGCGACGAACCCCGCGTTCTGCTACGCGAGCACGAACGGCGGCGCGATGACGCCGCTCCCGTGCGCCACGACCACGCCGACAGGCCCCTTCTGCCTCCCCGGCTGCGCCCAGTGCAGCGAGACGTCGGGCCTCACCTGCGACGTCGCGCAGGTGGGCGACAACGTCACGACGACTTGCCACGGCGTGACCTCGGACAACGGCGCCTACGAGACGCTAGCGCTCTGGCTCATCGGCGGCGGCTACGGCGGCTACGGCGGGCTCGGCGGCTACGGTGGGCTCGGGCACACCGCGCTCGACGTGAGCGGGAGCGCCGATGACAGCGGCGCCATCACCTTCGCCGCGTTCGGCTACGGCTTCGGCGCGGGCGCCGCGTTCTCCGTGACGACGAGCGACGGGCAGACGCTCCTCGCGTCGACGTTCCTCCGATGCACCGAGTGCGAAGTCGGGCTCGTCCTGATGCCCACGGGTGAGTGCGGGACGCCGCCGCTCGCGTGCGACGACCACTGCGACGCGTGCGTCGGCTGGCCGAGCGCGAGCGGAAACGGCGCCAACACGCTCGTCTGCGAGGACGCGGGCGAGGGCACGGTCGCCTGCCACGGGACGCTCCCCGGGCTCGCGCCGGAGGACCTCGAGACCGGGCTCGTCCTCTCCCTGGCAAGCTCCGACGCCGTCGTGTCGGACACCTCGCAGATGGCGGGCTCGGACTTCGCGTTCCAGCCCTTCGAGGGGTCTCCGGACGCGCTCTACTACGTGAGCGACGGCAAGACCCTCCTGGCCACGACGGGCACCCTCTGCCAGAGCTGCGCGGAGGGCTATCTCCCGAACTCACTCGGCGTCTGCACCCAGCCCGACCCCGACTGCCCGAGCAACTGCCTCAGCTGCGAGCCCTTCGGCCCCGGGACTCTCACCTGCGAGAGCGGTACGACCGAGGGGACGGTCACCTGCACGCTCACGGGGGTGAGCGAGAGCACCTGGTACACCCTCTACACGGGCGCGGACATCGACTTCGTCGGAAACGCCAACACGGGCTCCGGGACCAGCGTCACGTTCGGCCCCTACCCCGGCGACGCCGGGGCGGTCTTCTGGGTCGGGACCGCCGACGAGAACGACCAGACCGTCTTCATCGCCAGCACCCAGGACCGCTGCACCGAGTGCGGCGCGCCGCGCACGCCGGACACGTTCGGCTCCTGCGTCGTGGGCGGCGGGCCCCAGTGAGCCCGGCTCCGCTCCCGTGATCCCGGGGCCTCCTCGGCCCGCGGCCCGCGCCGCGGGTCGAGGAGCGCGTCGGTCGCGCGCCTCGCGGCGCCTTAGGCATCCACGGCCTCTTGGCCTATGCTCTCATCCGTGAGCGTCCGAGCAAGCATCCGTCTGAACTCGGGACCCGCGGTGGACCTCCGCCCCGGCGACATCATCGGCCGCTCGCCCCGCGCGGCGCTGCGCGTGAACGACCCGCGCGTCTCCGAGGCCCACGCCCTCGTGAGCCTGCGCGGGCTCTCGCTCCGCCTCCTCGCGCTGCGAGGCCGCTTCGCGCTCGCGGGGACGCCGTCGGTCGACACGGCCCTCCACGAGGGCCTCGTCGTCCAGCTCGCCTCCGATCTGCTGCTCACCGTCGAGGAGATCGCGCTCGGCGGCGTCGTCCTGGCGCTCGAGAGCGCGACCCGCGAGCGCCTCTTCCTGCCCCCGGTCGCGTCGATCGACGGCGCGAGCGGCGAGGTCATGCCCGGCTTCCGCCACGGCGCCGGCGCGGTCGTCTGGAGCGACGACGACGCGCTCCACGTGCGCGTCGCGGGGCGCCCCGATGCGATCCTCGGCGCCGGCGAGGCCTTCGCCGTCGGCGCGCACCGCTACACCGTGGTGGCGGCCAGCCTCGCCGAGATCGCGCTCGCCGCCACCGCCGGCGACGCCGCGTTCAACGCCCCCCTCGTCCTCCACGTCCGCTACGACACGGTGCACGTCTGGCGCGGTCCCGACGCCTTCGCCATCGACGGCGTCCCGGCGCGGATCCTCTCCGAGCTCGCGCTGATGGGGGTGCCCGCCGCGTGGCGCGCCGTGGCGGGCCTCGTGTGGCCGCAGGAGCTCGACGACGTCGCGCTCAGGCAGAAGTGGGACAGCGGCCTCCAGCGCCTGAGGAAGCGCCTGCGCGAGCTCGGGCTCCGGAGAGACCTCCTCCGCACCGACGGCGCCGGCCTGGTCGAGCTCTTCCTGCGCCCCGGAGACCGCGTCGAGGACGCCTCGTGACGCCCCCGCGGGGCCCGCGCCGACCCGGGCCCGGGCGGCCGGGCGATGACCTCTCGGGCCTGGTCGCCGGCGGGAGCGGCTTCTTCGACGGCCTGGAGCGCGCGCCGGACACGCCGCCCGGGGCGCCGGCCGGGCCGCGCTGGGAGTGGCGCGGCGACCTCGGCGCGGGCGGCATGGGGCGCGTCGGGCTCGTCCGCGACCACCTGCTCGGCCGCGACGTGGCGTTGAAGGAGCCGGCCTCGGAGGCGGACGCCCACCGGCTCCAGCGCGAGGCGCTCGTCACGGCCGCGCTCGAGCACCCGGGCGTCGTCCCGGTCTACGACGTGGGCGTCGACGACACCGGCGCGCCCTGGTTCGCGATGCGCGTCGTGCGCGGCCGCTCGCTGGCCTCGCTCCTCGCCGACGAGCCCTCGCAGACTGCGCGCCTCGGGTGGCTCCGACACATGCTCGCGGCCGCCGAGACGGTCGCCTTCGCGCACGACCGCGGCTACGTGCACTGCGATCTGAAGCCGTCGAACATCATGATCGGCGCGTTCGGCGAGACGCAGGTGATCGACTGGGGCCTCGCGCTGAAGCTCGACGCAGGCGCGGGCGCTGGCGAGGGCGCCCAGGGGCGCGTCTTCGGGACGCCGCGCTGGATGAGCCCGGAGCAGGCGCGCGGAGAGGCGGTCGGGAAGCCGACCGACGTGTGGGCCCTGGGCCTCGTCCTCTGGGAGCTCCTCGCCGGCCGCGCCGCCTTCGATCAGCCCGCCACGGCCGAGATCCTCGGGGCGGTGCGCGCCGGTCGCGCGCCGTCCCTCGACGAGGTCGGCTGCCGCGCGCCCCCGGAGCTCGTCGCGATCGTGGCGCGCGCGACCGCGCCTTGCGTCTCGGACCGCTACCCGGACGCGAAGGCGCTCGCCGACGATCTCGAGCGCTACCTCGTCGGGCGGCGTGTCTCCGCCTTCGCCTACTCGAACCTCGCGCTGCTCCTCCGCCTCGTGCGCGCGTGGCGGGTCCCGCTCGCGGTGGCGGCCGCCGGGCTCGCGGCGCTGGCCGTCGTGCTCGCGGACGCGGGGGCGCGCCTCCGCGCCGAGGAAGAGCGCGCGCGCGCGAACCTCGCGGTCGCGATGACGGCCCACGCGCAGGGGGCGCTCGCCGCCGAGGAGCGCGGGGAGGCCGAGGTGCTCGCCGAGAGCGCGCTCGCCGCCGCGTCGCTGCCCGAGGCGCGCGGCGTCCTCGCGGCCCTCTCGTCGCCCCGCCCCGCGCGGACCCCGCTCGGCGGCGCCTCGTGCGCCCCGGACGACGTCGCCGGCGAGCGCTCCCTCTGCCGGGGCCCCGACGACGTGCGGGTCTTCGAGGGCGACCGCCTCGTCTGGCGCCGCGCGCTGCCGGGGACGCGCGACGCGCTCTTCTTCGAGCGGGGCGGCGCCGTGGCGGTGCTCGTCGACGAGCGCCTCCACCTCCTCGACGGCGCGTCGGGAGAGCCGCTCGCGCCGCCGCTCCCGAGCCGTGCGGACAACGTCCTCGTTCGGACGGGCGGGCGGCGCGGCGCGGTCGAGCGGTGGTACGGTGGCTTCACGTGGTATCGGGCGGACTCGCGCGTGGAGGTCGGCGATCTGTGCGCCGGCAGCGCGCTCGTCGCGGTCGCGCTCGACGCGGGCGACGCCCGCTGGGCCGCCTCGTGCGCGGACGGCGCTCTGCACCTCGGCGCGCTCGCCGGTGGCGCGCGCGCGAGCTACCGGACCGACCTCGCGCCGCCCTCGCGCAGCGTCGCGGCGCTCGCGTTCGTCCCGGGCCGCGACGACCTCCTCGCCGGGACGACCCGCGGCCTGCTCACTCGGGTCACGCCCGGCGTGGCGGGCGATAGGCCGCTCTGGTCGGACGGGGGCTCTGTGCGAGAGGTGATCGCGGCGCCCGACGGGCGGCGCGCCGTCGCGACGTGGGACGGATCGGCTCCGCTCGTCATCGACCTCGTCGCGGGCGCGCCGCTCGGGCGCCTCCCCGGCCGAGGTCCGTACGTGGTCGAGTGGGCGAGCGACTCGGCCCTCGTGGCCGCCGGCGACGAGCGCACGCGCTGGGACTACGCGCCGGTCCGGCCGCGGGCTCTCGACGTCCACGACGGCGTCGCGGCGATCGCGACGTCATTGGACGGCGAGCGCGTCGCGGTCGCCCACGGCGCCGAGGTCACGCTCATCGACGCGGCGCTGCGCCGGCCCCTCCGCGGCGCGCGCTGGCAGGACGACCTCGTGAAGGACGTCGCGTTCGCGCCGGGCAGCCACGACGTCATCGCCTTCGGGTTCGGACGCGCCGCGGTCGCCCGCGTCGCCGAGGCCGGGGACGTGAGCGCGATCTTTCCCACCGAGACGCGGCTGCGGCGCGTCGCGGGGCTCGCGGACGGCGCGGTGATCGGCGCCTCGTATGGGCGCGGCTTCCTCCTCTGGCGCGGCGAGGGGCCGGCGGTCGCGATCGGCGACTACACCGTCAACGATCTGGCGGCCTCGCCCGACGGCCACCACCTCGTGGCGCTGAGTCGCGGCGACCTCCTGCACGCCACCGATCCGCAGCGCGGCGGGCCGATCGACCGCTGCGGCCACGAGGCGGCCGCGCGGGCCGTGACGCCGCTGCCCGAGGGGAGCGGGATGGCCGTGGCGCTCCCCGAGGAGGTCGTCGTGCGCTGCGCCGCGCGCGGGGGCCCGGTGTACCAAACGGTGCGTGGGGCGGATCTGGTCTCGGTGGCGGCCGCCGGCGCCTGGCTCGCCGCCGGCGGGCGCGACGGCAGGGTGTGGCTCTGGCGGGTCGGCGACGCGGCGCCGGCGGCGATCTTCCTCGACCACCGGATGCGGATCGACGCGCTCGCGTTCGACCCGGGCGGCGCGTGGCTCGTGGCAGGCGACTGGCGCGGCCACGTCGCGTTCTTCGATACGCCACGCGAGCGCCGCGACGGCCGCGCCGACGTCGCGTGGGGCCTCGCCGCAGAGCGGGCGCTCGGCCGCGTGGAGCTCGAGCCGAGCCCGCGCTGAGCGTCACGAGAGCCGGATCAGTCGGCGTCGACCGGGGGCGGCGTCGTCGCCGCGTACGCGCCCCGCTGCCGGGCTCGGGAAGTGCGTGCCGATGACGAGCACGTCGTCCTCGCGCGCCTCGTCGAGGAACGCCTCGCGCGTCGCCCTCGCCGCCTGCTGATCGCTGTCGGCCGGCCCCGTCCACTCGGGGCGCCCCACCTGGCAGGGGTGGTGCAACATGTCCCCCGTGATCACCGCGCGCTCGCCGCGCGAGGCGATGGCGACCGACACGTGCCCCGGCGTGTGGCCGGGGGTCGGCACCAACCTTACCTCGGCCGTGACGGCGTGATCGCCCTCGACGAGGTCCACGAGCCCCGCGTCCACCACCGGCTGCACCGAGTCCGCGAGCAGGTAGTCGATGCGCCCGCTCGCCCGCCAGTGCTCCCACTCGCGCCGGTGGATGAGGTAGCGGGCGCGCGGGAAGGTCGGGACCCAGGCGGCCCCGTCCCAGCGCGTGTTCCAGCCGACGTGATCGAAGTGGAGGTGGGTGCAGAGCACGACGTCGACGTCCCCGGGGGCGACGCCGGCGCGCGCGAGCTCGCCGAGGAAGTCCGTCTGCAGGCGGTCGAAGCGCGGGTTCAGCCGCGGCTTGTCGTTCCCGATGCACGTGTCCACCAGGATCGTCACGCCCTCGGACCGCACGAGCATCGCCTGCGTCACCATCCGCGGCTCCCCGTCGGCCGTGAGCCAGCCCGGATCGAGCCACGCGAGCTCGGCGAGCGCCTCGCGCGTGGCCGCCGGGATCACGTGCCGCTGGATGAACGCCGGGTCCATGCGCCCGTCGTCCTCGAGCACCGCCACGACCTCCACGTCACCTATCCGGAACCGCTGCATCTGTGCTCGCCTCCCGCGGCAGGATGCGCAGCGACCGCCCGAGGACGCAACCACGGGACGCCCGGGGCGACCCAGACCCCTCGGGCAGCGGGTCGCGTCTCGCGCAACCGGCCGCAGTCGCGGCGCGCGACGTTGCGCTGCGGCGCTCACACCTCGTTACACTACAGTCCCCGGGGACTGTGGTGAACGACGTTCACGGTCGGGGCGGGCGCGGCTCGCTACTCGCTGCAGCAGGGGTCCATGCAGCAGGCGTCCTCGAGCGTCACCCCGGGCGGGAGCGGCATCGGGTCCGTCACCTGCGACCCCACCGCGAGCACCACGCCCTCGTCCGTCCCCGCGAACACCACCTGCTCGCCGAAGCCGCTGAGCGTCCCGCCGCAGGCCGTCCCGTTCGGCACCGCGCGCGCCTCGTCCGCGCACTCCATCGAGTAGAAGAAGCGCTCCCCCGAGAAGTCCGTGTAGCCTATGGACACCTCCGGACCCTGCCCGAGCGCGTGCCGCCCGCAGCTGAGCGCCCCGTCCGTCACGATCTGCTTCTCCCAGCGGATCACCGGCCACACCGCCCCCTCCGGCGTGTTACCCGCCACCCACGCGCCCTCGCTCGCCGTCGCCTTCCCCGTCAGAACGCAGTCGACCCCCGCCGGGATCGCGTCGAGGTCGAGCCCGAACGCCTGGTTCCAGTAGCACTTGTCGTACGGCTCGAGCTGCTCGCGCCCGCGATACACCGCCCGCTGGAACACGTACGGCCCATCGTCGCCGCCCACGTTCCCCGGCCCCCGCGACGGGTTGTGCACGATGCGCGTCCCGTCCGAGCACTCGAGGATCATCGCGTCCATGTGGAGCCACGTGTCCTGCCCGCCGCCGCTCGTGCACGCGAACGCCGCTATGACCGTCGTCCCGCGCTCGTCCCCGTCGAACAGCAGCTCGAGCGGCCCGCCCTGGTCGTTCAGGCAGTCGAGCTTCGCCGAGCAGAACACGTCCGAGAACGTCATCGCCACGTCGAAGAACCCCTGGTTCGCCGCCCGCGCGACCGTCACGTCGAACGACACCGCCACGTCCCCCTCGGGGACGCACGTCACCGGCTTCGTGAGCGGCGGCGGCGCCGCGTACTGCGACGGCGGGATGAGCTGCCCGTTCGGGTCCGTCAGCGACGCGAGCTCGAGCGTGACCGTGTTCGGGTTCGACGTCGCGTCGCACGGCCCCACGTAGCTCACCGACCCATCGCCCGCGCCGTACTGCACCGACCCGAGCGTCCTCGTCCAGACCACCTGCTGGTCGTCGTTCCTGACCGTCACCGTCCAGCCCACGTCCGACACCTGCGGCAACGAGAGCGGCGCCACCGACACCGCGACCCGCGTCGTCGGCGACACCGTCACCGGCCCCGTCTTCTCCCCGCAGCCGGCCGCGGACAGCGGCAGCAAGAGCGCGATTCCGAGCCCGAGCCTCATCGTCGTCGTCGTCGTCGCGCTCATCACAGCCCCTCCACGCCGCAGACGGGCGGCCCGACCACGAGCACCCCGTTGTCGTCCTCGTCGCAGTGGAGGCTCCGGTTCGCCGGGTCCTGCCAGCAGCGGATGCTCCCGATCCCCGTCGGCGTGTTCACCACCGCGTAGAAGTACGGCGTCGCGCACGGCTTCGGCGCGCCCGTGCACCCGCTCGCCGCCTCCGTGCACACCGGCACCTCGCAGAAGTCGACCACCGTCGCGCTGCAGTCCACCGCCGACCCGCCGCACGTCCCGGCGCCGTCGCACACGTCGCCCGCCGTGCACGCGAGCCCGTCCTGGCACGACGTCCCCGCCGCCACGTTCTCGTAGCCGCAGACGCCGAGCTCGCACGCCCCCGTCGTGCACGGGTTCCCGTCGTCGCAGCCGCCGTCGCAGTAGTCGTCCCAGCCCATCACGACGTTCACCGTCGCGCCGCAGCCGCCCTCGCTCGCGAGCGCCGCGAGCACGTCGACCCGCACCCCGACGCCGAGCGGCGCCGAGCCGACGGTCGCCGCGATCTCATAGACCCCGCCGCCCTGATAGCTGCCCGCCACCGCGAGGACGTCGACCGGCGCCGTCGCCTCGCCGCCGCTCGCGTCCGTGAACGTGAACATCGCGACCAGCTCCGAGAGCGCCGCTGGCGGCACGGGATCGCCGTCGCTGTCGAGCACCGTGAAGCGCACCGTCTCGCTCGCGCCCACGTCCCACGTCGCGTCCACGACCGGCGCGGCGACCGTCAGCGCGCACGCCTCGCCCGAGCCGCCGAAGCCGCCCGACCCGACGAGCAGCGACTTCGTCGCCACGTCGTCGCGCACGTTGCCGTCGGAGGTCGCCATGCCGGTGACCCCGACCGTGAACACGTGGAGCCACGGCGACGGCGCCGTCACCGTCCAGAGGAAGCGCCCGTCCGTGAGCGGCGTCGGCGGCTCCGGCAGGTTCGGGTTCGGCACGAGCGGCAGCGGCGCCCGCGCCCCCGGCTCGATGCGCGGGATCGTGAACGTCCCGAGCGCGACCTCCGCGAACCCGAGCTGGAGGTAGACCTCGCCCGTCACGTCCACCGCGGCGCACGCGCCCTCGCCGTTGCCGATCTCCATCCGGAGCAGCATCTCGTCCCCGAGCGCCGCGCTCGTGTACGGCGTCGGATCCCCGTTCTTCGTCACGAACTGGATGTAGTCGCTGTACACGAAGACGTCGGGCTTGCCGGGCGCCACGAGCACCGCCTGATCGTCGCTGCAGAAGGTGCTGTTCGTGCGGCTCACGAGCGCGCGGCCGGCGATGAGCTCGTCCGTCGCGTTGCTCCCGAGCGGCACGTCGAAGGACCAGACGCCGCCGCCCTCGTAGGTGCCCTGCGTCTTCACGTCGACCGGCGCGAGGTCGACGCCGTCCGCCTCGAAGTACACGACGAAGGCCGCGACGTCGGCAGGCGCCACGGCGGCCCCGCCTGGCTCGACGAGCGTCACCTCGACGCGCCCGCTCGTGCACGCGGCCCAGTCGTCCGCGTACACGACCGACACCACGCAGCCGACCGGCGGCGGGTTCGTCGGCGTCGTCACGCCGGCCGGGGGCGGGGAGTAGCCGCCGCCGCCGCCGCCGCCGCCGCCACCGCCACCGCCGCCGCCGCCGCTGCTCGCGGGGGCCGGCGGGGCGATGTACTCGCCGACGACCAGCTTCCGCTGCGAGCCGCAGGGGAGGGCGACGCCGTTGTCCGGCGACGCGCTCGTGACGCGGGCGCGGAAGATGTGCTCCCACGGCGCGGGCGCCGTGACCGTCCAGTCGAAGCCGCCGCCCGCGACCGGCGCCGCGGCGCTGCCGCTCGCCGGGATGAGCGTCACCGGCACGCTCGCGCCCGGCGCGATCTCCGCGATGACGAAGGTGCCGACGGTCTCCTGCGCGTACCCGAGGTCGAGGATCACGTCGCCGCGCACGTCGTAGGCGGTCGCCGAGCCCGCCGCGTTGGTGACGTACGGGACCACCGTCACGACGTCGCCGACGTAGGCCTGCGCGATGGTCCCGGAGAGGCCGTTCTTCCTCGTGAAGGCGACGGAGCTCGCGCAGACGCGCGGCTCGAGCACGTCGAACGCGCCCTGCGCCGTGTTCGCCTCGCTGCACTCGGCCACCGCGTTCGCCGAGTCCACGGTCACCGTGACCGCGTGCTCGCCGAGCGTCGCCGCCGGCCACGTGAGCGACACCGCCTGCGTCGCGCCGACCGCGAGGCCGTTCACGAGCACCGAGTCGCGCTGCACGCCGTCGATCCAGAGCGTCACGGCGAACGCGGGCGCCGGGATCTCGCCGGTGTTCCCGACCGTCGCCGCGACCGTCACCGGATCGCCCGACTCGCCGGACGTGATCGTCAGCGTCGGCGACGTCGTGGCGTAGACGAGGTCCGCGAGCGGCTCGACCGACGTCACCGCGATGGCGATGCGGTTGTTGTCCTCGTCGCGCTCCGGCACGCGGTTGTCCTCGGGCGCGCCGGCCCCGGCCTCGTCGATCCGCGCCTCGAGCGTGTGCTGCGCGAGGTCGTCGAAGCGCACGTCCGTCGCGAGCGTCAGCCGCCCCGTCCCCGCGAAGGGGCCCACCGTGCGGTCGAGCGCGCCGTCGACGTAGAGCGACACGTAGTACGGCGTCAGCGGCATCTCCGGGATGTCGCGCCCGGTCGGCGGCAGCGGCTTCGACACGCGCACGGTCACCGTGCGGTCGAGCCCGCGCGGCACGCCGCCCTTGCAGCCGCCCGCGATGAGGAGCTGCGACGGCACGAGGTCGACGAGGAGCCGCCGCGTCGTGTTGTTCGTCTCGATGGTCTCGGTGATCTCCCCCGGCCGGTCGACCGCGATCGACACGCCCCAGAGCGGCCCGAGCGGGTTCGTGTCGCCGCGCACGGTCGACGGGGTCCAGGGGATCACGGCGTCGAGGGCGCCGCCCGCGGGCGGCCGGAAGGTGCCCGACACGCTCGCGATGTCGGCGCCGACGGTGTCGGCGTCACCGCGGAGCTCTCGCAGCACGACGTCGACGTCGCCCGGCGTGAACGTGCCGTGGTTCGAGATCTGCGTCGAGGTGTCGAGCGCCGCGCCGTTCACGGGCGCGCTCGCGACCGCGATGTCGACGTACTGCACGAAGTCGGGCGAGACGCTGACGATGTAGTTCTCACCGCGCGCGAGCGCGTCGCGCCACGGCGTCAGGTCGATGGCGAGCGGCTCGGAGTCGACGTTGTCGGCGTAGGAGCACTCGGCGTTCGCGAACGGGCCGTTGTCCGGGTCCGTGTCGAGGACGGCCAGCGTCGCCGTCAGGAGCGACACCTGCTCGCTCGCGGAGGGGGTCCAGGCGAACGTCACGCCCGCCGACGCGCCCGGGTCGAGGCCGGCGCCGAACGCGAGCGGGAGCGTCTTCGGGTTCTGGTCGACGGCGAGCGTCGCGGCGCCGCCGTCGCTCGCCCGCGTGCCGGAGAGCGTGACCTGCACGTCCTCGATGAGGGTCGTGTTGCCGGTGTTCGTGATGGTCACGGTGACCGTCGAGGGCTCGCCGACGCGGATGTCGCCGAGCGCGAGCGTCGGCACGACGTTCGGGCAGAGCGTCAGCGTCTCGGTGCGGTCGTTGTCGAGCTCGTTCGCCTCGGGCAGATCGCCGCAGAGCCGCGCCTCGTCGGGCACGTCGACGATGGCCGTCACGCTGTACGTGCCGTTCTGGCGGAGCACGAAGCCGTCGGCGAGGTCGTGCTGGCCGACGGTCGTGTACGGCCCGAGCGCCGTGAACGTGGTGACGGTGCCGTCGGGGGCCGTGACCGACCCGCCGACCCGGTGCGCGCCGAAGGGCATCGCCTTCGGGTCGGAGGCGTCCGCGGTGACGAGGTCCATGTCGACGCGGCTCTGGGCCACCGACCCGAAGACGATGTCGCTCACCACGAGGTTCGCGAAGGGGCGGAGCGTGACGTTGTTGGTCTCGACGGCCTCGTCGAAGTAGTCGAGCGAGTCGACGACCACCTCGAGCCCGCGCATCGGGTTCTCCGGCGTGCAGAGGAGCGCGCTCGGCGTGAAAGTGAACGGCACCGTCTGCGGCGCGCCCGGGGCGGGGGCGAGGATCTGGCTCTCGGAGTCGAGGGTCCGCGAGTCGTCGCCGCGCGCGACCGACAGCGTGTTCTTCGCGTCGGCGCCGCCGTTCGGGACGATGACGAGCGGCGGCTCGGAGGCCGTGGTGTCGCCGTAGTTGTGGATGAGGTAGCGGCCGGAGAGGGCCTCGCCGAACACCGGCGCCGCGTCGACCTCGATGTCGACGAGCGTCCCGTAGTTCATGCCGGCGCGGTCCTTCCAGGGGGAGAGGTCGAGGCGGAGCGCGCGCGTCGCCTGGTTGTCGGCCTCGTTGCACTCCTCGACGACGCCGGCCGGGTCCACGATGGCGATGAGCTGGCGGACGTCCTCGGCCTTCCGCGGCGTCCAGACGAACGTCACGTCCTTCTTCTGGCCGGGGTCGATGGGGTCGGCGCAGCTGTTCGTGACGGTGACGGTGTCGTCGGCGCCGTCCTTGTCGGTCTCGAGCACCGCGCCGAGGTCGCTCGAGAGCTGGAGCGCGACCGGGACCGTGATGGCGTTCGTGCCGGCGTTCCGGATCGACGCCGTGATGGTGACCGGGACGTCGTACTGGATGGGGCCGTCGGCGCGGATGTCGACGCCGGAGATGACGGGCGTCGGGTTCGGGCAGAGGGCGAGCGTCTCGGTGCGCTCGTTGTTGAGCTCGTCCTGCTCGGGGAGATCGCCGCAGGCCGTGGTCGCGGCGCTGTCGATGGCGATGGTGGCCGTCCAGGTGCCCTGGCCGCTCGTGTCGACGCCGCTCACGGCCAGGAACTCGCCCGTGCCGGTGTAGGGCCCGAGGCCCGGGTAGCTCGTCACGACGCCGTTCGGGTCGGTGAGCGTCAGCGTCGCGTACCAGGTGCCGACGGGCATCGACGGCGCGGGCGCCTGGTCGGCGACGGTGAAGTACACGTCCGCCGCGCAGGTGCTCGTGGGCATGCGGATGTCGGTGGGGACGAGGTCCGGGAGGTTCCGGGTCGTCGTGTTGTTGGTCTCGACGCGCTCGGCGTAGGCGTCGGCGTCATCGACGAAGACCTCGACGCGCTGGAGGGGGTTGTCCGGCGCGCAGTCGGCGGCGAGCGGGGTCCAGACGAAGTCGGCGAGCTGCGGGGCGCCCGGCCGCGGGTCGGTGATGGGCTCGTACACCGCCGGGGCGGTGAGCGCGCCGTCCGCGTGGACGCCGACCAGGCGCGAGGTGCCGCCGTCGGAGTTCGGGATGAGCAGGACCGACGGCGGGTGCGTCGCCGCGCCGCGCCAGTTCTCGATGGTGGCCGTCACCGTGAGCGGGACGCCGAAGGTCGGCGGCTCGGCGACGTCGAGGTCGACCGACGCCGGCGGCGTGTCGCCCGGCGGGTCGTAGTTCGGGCCGCGCGCGTCCTTCCAGGGCGTCAGATCGATCTCGATGGGGCGGGTCGTGACCTGGTTGTTCTCGTTGCACTCGGGCATGAGGCCGTTCGGGTCGACGACGACGCGGAGCTCCCGTATCTCGCCGCCCTCGCGGTACGCGGGCGTCCAGACCCAGGAGACGACCTTGTAGTCGCCGGGCTCGATGGGGTCCTCGCAGGAGTTGTCGACGGTGACGATGTCGCCGGTGGCGTCGGCGTCGGTCGTGAGCACGTCGCCCACGTCGCTCGAGAGCAGCACCTCGACGGGCGAGGAGATCGAGATGGCGCCGCGGTTGTAGACCCGCGCCGAGACCGTGACCGGCACGCCGTACTGGATGGTGTCCGGCATCGTGATGTCGACGACGGGGTTCGCGTTCGGGCCGCTCGGGTAGACCCAGGGCGACACGTCCCAGCAGATGTCGAGCTCGGTCTGGGCGACGTTGTTCGTGAGCTCGACGCGCTCGGGGAGCTTCCCGCAGACGTCGTTGTCGAGGTCGATCTCGCTGTCGGCCACGGCGGCGACGTTGTAGACGCCGGGCTCGTCGAAGCTGTAGCCGCCGACGAGCACGACGGCGCCCGTGCCGCTGAAGGCGCCGTCCACGACGTCGCTCTGGCCGCTCGGGCGGGTGATGGTGACCTTGGCGTCCCAGGCGCCGACGGGCATGGCGCCGACGTTGCCGACGCTCGCGCGGATGTCGGCGTGGCAGCCCTCGACGGCGTCGATGGTGAGGCCGTAGAGGGTGAGGTCGGGGCCGGTCCGGGCGCAGCGGTTGTTGTTCTCGTTGGTCTCGACGACGAGGCCGTCGTGGTCGACCTCGACGGCGACGACGCCGTCCTCGCACTCGGGGGTCCAGGGGAAGCTGACGGCGCGCGTCTCGCCGGGGGCCATCGTGCCGAGGACGACCTCGGCGCCGACCTGGACGCCGTCGACCGTGAGGCGGGCTGCGACGTCGTGTGTGTCGATGTCGCCGGAGTTCTTGATGGTGCTCGAGAGGTAGCTCGTGACGCCGAGCGCCGGGGGGACCTCGGCGCCGCCCGCGACGACGAGGCCGGGGCGGGTGCAGGAGAGGTCGGCGCCGCGCGGGACGACGCAGAACTCGGCCGTGCAGCAGTCGCCGAAGCTCGTGTCGGTGACGCAGACGGAGAGCGTGTAGCAGCCGAGCTCCGTCGGGGCCGGGAAGGACCACTTGTCGGTGGCCGAGCGGTTCGGGTAGCGCCCGATGGGGCTCTTGTCGGCGGCCTCCCACTGGCCGATCGTGTGGAGGGCGCGGAACTGGCCGTCGTTGCCGGCGGTCGGCATGACGGTCGTGGCGCCGCTCGTGATGGTGACGGGCGCGCCGGCGGCGTCGGTGAGCGAGAGCGACACGATGCCGCCCTTGACCGCCGCGGTGCCGAGCGAGTGGTCGGGGTCGAACGGCAGGAACGGCTCGTAGTCGGCGCGGCCCCAGACCCGGACGGCCGAGCCCGGGTAGGCGGCCGGGCGCGAGCCGCTCATGAGCCCGACGAGCGTGTCGACGCTGCACTCGGTCACGACGACCTCGGGGGCGGCCGGGTTGGGCTCGCCGATCCAGAAGGCCTGCGTGCCGTCGTTGTTGTCCTCGTCGAGCTCGGCGAGGGCATCGCTCGCGTCGACGCTCACGGTCATGAGGTGGAAGCCCTCCGTCTGGAAGGGCGCCTGCAGGCTCACGACGGTCGAGCCGCCCGGGGCGATGGCGGGGAGGGTGGTCGTCCCGATCGTCGTCGGGGCGCCGACGCCCGGCGGCGAGAAGGTGACGTAGCGGTCGGCGAAGGTGACGGCGAGGCCGGCCGGGGTGGTGGTGCCGCCGAGGTTCCGGACGCGGGCGCGGACCTCGAGGAGCTCGCCCGAGGGGACGGGATCGTTGTCGCCCGGGTGGAGCTCCTCGCCGGTCGCCGGGTCGTGGAAGGTGATGTCGAGGGTGAAGACGGCGAGGTCTGGGTCCGCGGGGGTGAGGCTCACGACGGCGTCGTCGCTGGCGTCGCCGTCGGGGTGCTCGACGGTGGCCGTGAAGGTGGCGGTGCCGGCGGAGGTGGCGGCGACCCAGGTGACGGAGGCGTTGCCGGCGCCGTTCGTGACGGCGACGGTGTCGCCGAGGAGGCCGCCGCCGCTCGTCTGGGCGAAGCGGATGACGCGCCCGTCGACCTGCTCGCCGGTCGGGCTCGTGATGTGCACGGAGAGCGCGGCCTCGCTCGCGCCGTCGGCCGGGAGCGTCGTCGGGGTGGCGGTGAGTGTGAGCACGAAGGGCGTGAGCACGTGCGCGACCGTGATGGTCTGCGTGTCGGCGTTGCCGGCCGCGTCGGTGAGGATGAGCGTGAGCGGCGCCGTCCACGCGGTCGTCGTGTTCACCGGCGTCACCGTGAGGACGTCGGTCGTCGGGTCGACGCTCGCCGTGAAGAGGGCGGGGTCGGTGCCGGCGACGGTCCACACGAGGGCGTTGCCGTCGGCGGCGGGGCCGTCCTCGACGTCGGTCTCGTGCGGGGTCAGGTCGTAGCTCGCGGGGGCGCCGTCGCGCGCCGTGAGATCGGGGACGACCGGCGTGATGTGCGGCGGGGTCTTGCGGTTCCCGAAGCAGACGGTGCCCGTGGCGCCCTGGACGCCGCGCTGGGCGACGATCGTGTCGGCGCCGCCGGCGCCGCCGAGGACGCCGGAGAGGTCGCTCGGGCCGGTCGGGCTCCCGAGCCAGCCGGTGGCGTCGGAGCTCTTGACCCAGAGGCGCCCGCCGCCGCCGCCGCCGCCCGTGCCGTACGAGGCGGGCGAGGTCGCAGCGCCACCGGCGCCGCCGAGGGCGCTGATCGAGCCAGCGCCGGAGAGGGGCCCGACCTCGAGGCGCACGGTGCCGCCGGCGCCGCCGCCGCCGGTGCCGTCGGTCGCCGAGGCCGCCGCGCTGCCGTCGACGAGGATCTGCCCGTCGAGGACGAGGGGGCCGTCGAGGAGGATCTCGGCGCGGCCGCCGCCCGCGGCGCCGAGGCCGAGGCGGCCGCGACCGCCGCCGCTGCCGAGGGCGACGGGGCGACATCGCAAGGGCTCGTCGGGGGCCGAGGGTCGTAGGCGACGCCGCCGGCGGTGCCGTCGTAGCCCACGCCGCCGTCGCCGCCGTGGCCGCCGCCGCCGCCGGCCTGGGTGGTGCTCGCGGTGCCGGCGCCGGGGCCGGCGCCCGCGAGCGCTCGCCGAGGCCGCGCAGATCGAGGGTGGAGTCGGCGTCGAGGGTCATCTCGAGGCCGGCGACGAGGACCTGGCGCGCGATGACGCTGGTGTCCGCGAGGTCGACGGCGGCGCCGTCGCCGCCGATCGTGAGGTCTGTGACGTGGAGGTCGCTCCCGGAGGCGGACCAGGTGGCCACGCCGTCGAACGCGACGCTGGCCGTCGTCGTGGCGGGGCAGGAGCCGTTGCAGCCGCCGGCGCTCGAGACGCCGAGATCCCACGTGGCGTCCTCGAGGAGGACGTCGGCCGCGGTGATCGCGACGTCGCCGCCGTCGCCGACGACGACCGCGTCGGGCGCGACGGTGACGGCGTCGAAGGCGAAGGGCCCGTCGGCCGCCTCGAAGCGGAAGCCCGACATGATCGTGAGCGCGACGTCGTCGGCGCGGTCGTGGGCCGTGACGTCCGCGCCGGGTGCGAGCGCGATGAGGGCCGCGGTCCCGCGACCGCCATCGACGCCGACGCCGCCGCCGCTCGCGGTCCCGCGCGCGCCGCCGAGCGCCGAGAGGGTCACCGCGGAGGCCGTCGCGTCGATGGCGCGCACCGTGACGCGACCGCCGCCGCCGCCGCCGCCCGTGCCGTCGTAGTTGTTGCCCGAGGTGGCCGCGCCGCCCGCGCCGCCGACAGCGCGCACGCTGCCCGCGCCCGACAGCGTCGCCGTCGCGACGCGCACGGAGCCGCCGCCGCCGCCGCCGCCCGCGCCGCCGTAGATGTTGCTGCCGCCCGCGCCGCCGTCGGCGCTGACGACGCCGTCGAGGTGGAGCGCCTCGGCGACCGTGATGGCGACCACGCCGCCGCCGGCGCCGCCCGCCGCGCGCTTGCCGTTGCCGCCGCGGCCGCCGGTCGTCGTGGGGAAGAGGGCCGAGCCGCCGCCGTAGCTCCCGGGCGAGGCGAAGTTGTAGCCGTTGCCGCCCGTGCCGCCGTGGCCGCCGCCGGGGCCGCCATAGAGCGTGGTGTTCGCCGCGTCTCGGGCGCCGGTCGCGCTCGCGCGGCCGTCCGCGCCGAGGTGGGTCGTGGCGTCCGCGTCGAGCGAGAGCGCCGCGAGGTCGATGACGGCGCCATCCGCGGTGACGCCGGCGAGCGCGATGTCGGCGCCGCCCGTCCAGGTGAGGGTGGCGCCCGTGACGCCGCCGCCGGTCCAGGTCAGGTCGCCCGCGACGTCGAAGGTCCAGTCGTGCGTGGTCGCGCCCTCGAAGGTGGTGGCCGTGAGGTCGAGCGTCGTCGCGGTGACGCTGCCGGCGAGGGTCGCGCTCGCCTCGCAGACGCCATCGCAGCCGCCGTAGCTCAGCCGATCCAGGTACCAGGTCGTCCCGACGAGGTGGATCGCGTCCGCGGCGACGGTGGTCGCGCCGGTGTCGGCGACGATGACCGTGCCGTCGACGCTGTCGATGGCGTCGTAGACGAAGCCCGGGCCGTCCGCGACCTGCCAGCGCCAGCCGCTCGCGAGGGTGATGGCGCGGTCGTCGGCGCGGGTGTCGTCGACGGCGACGTCGGCCGTCGGATCGAGGGTGACGAGGGCGAAGGTGCCGCGCCCGCCGTTGTTTCCGCCCGTGCCGACGGCGCCGACCGAGCCGCCGCCGACGTCGACGCCCCCGAGCGCGAACGTCGACGACCTCGCGCGGACCACGACGCGGCCGCCGCCGCCGCCGCTGCCGCGGGCGTTGGAGTCGCTCCCGCCGCTCCGCCTGCCGGAGTCGCCGCCGCGCGCGCTGATGACGCCGCTGCCCGCGAGGTCTCCGACCTTGACGCGGATCCCGCCGCCGGAGCCGCCGCCGCCGGTGCCGCCGTAGGTGGCGTTGGACGAGGTGGCGCCGTCGGCGCTGAGGCGGCCGTCGAGGGTGAGGGTGCCGAGGACCCGGAGCGCGAGGAAGCCGCCACCGAGGCCGCCGCCGGAGCCGGGGCCGCTGCCGCCGCGGCTCCCGCGGTCGGTCGGGAGGAGCGCCGAGCCGTACCAGGTCTTGGCGACGCGGTAGCCGTCGCCGCCGTGGCCACCGTAGCTGCCGCCGACGCCGCCGCCGCTGCTCGTGTCCTGGCCGGTGCCGGTGGTGAGGAGCGAGCGGCCGTCGCCCCTGATGACGGCCGAGGCGCCGATCACCGCGTTGGCGGCGACGAGATCGAGGGTCTCGGCGTCGACGATGGCGGCGCCGGCGAAGTCGAGGTCGACGGTCTGCGTGTCGAAGTGGACGGTGGTGCCGCGGACGAGGCCGTCGGTCTGGGCGTGGGTGCCCGTCAGCGCGAGGTCGACGGTGGTCGCCTCGACCGTGCTGCGCGTCTGGACGTAGGCGCCCGTGACGTTCAGGTCCCAGGTGTGGTTCCGGGCGATGTCGGCCGTGAGCGCCGCGTCCGTGAGCGTGAGATCGCCGACGGCGAGGGTGACGACGTCGGTCGCGGTCTCGCAGGTCCCGTCGCAGCCGCCGTAGCTCGCGACGCCGATGTCCCAGGTGGCGCTCGTCACGGTGAGGCTCGGGGTCGTGATGGTGAGGCTCGCGTCGGAGCCGACGACCTGCGAGCCCGGGGTGACGGTGATGGCGTCGTAGGAGAGCGGCGCGTCGTTCGCGTCGTTCAGCTGGAAGCGGAAGCCGCTCGCGATGGTGAGCGCGCGGTCGCCGGCGCGGGTGTCGTCGACCGCGACGTCGGCCGCGGGATCGAGGGCGATGAGGGCGAAGGTGCCGCGCCCGCCGTTGTTGCCGCCGGTGCCGACCGCGCCGACCACGCCGCCGCCGACGTCCACGCTCGACAGGGGGAAGGTCGAGGTCTTCGCGCGGACGACGACGCGGCCGCCGCCGCCGCCCCCGCCGCGGGCGTTCGAGTCGCTGCCGCCGCTCCGCTTGCCGGAGTCGCCGCCTCGGGCGCTGATGACGCCGCTGCCGGCGAGGTTTCCGACCTTGACGCGGATGGCGCCGCCAGAGCCGCCGCCGCCCGTGCCGCCGTAGGTGGCGTCGAGGGAGGTCGCGCCGTCCGCGCTGAGGCGCCCGTCCAGCGTCAGGGTGTCCAGCACGCGGAGCGCCAGGAAGCCGCCGCCGAGGCCGCCCCCTGAGCCGGGGCCGCTGCCGCCGCGGCTCCCGCGGTCGGTCGGGAGGAGGGCCGAGCCGTACCAGACCTTGCCGACGCGCCCGGAGTCGCCGCCGTGACCACCGTAGCTGCCGCCGCAGCCGCCGCCGCTGCTCGTGTCGGCGGTGGTGCCGGTGGTGAGGAGCGAGCGGCCGTCGCCCCGGATGACCGCCGAGGCGCCGATCACCGCGTTGTCTGCGATGAGATCGAGGAGCTCGGCGTCGACGGCGGCGGCGCCGGCGAAGTCGAGGTCGATCGTCGCGGTGTCGAAGTGGACGTTGGTCCCGCTGACGAGGCCGTCCGTCTGGAGGTGGGTGCCGGTGAGGGCGAGGTCCACGGTCGACGCCGCGACGGTGCTGCGCGTCTGCACGTAGGCGCCCGTGACGTCGAGGTCCCACGTCTGGGTACGCGCGAGGTCGGCCGTGAGCACGGCGTCGGTGAGGGTCAGGTCCGTGACCGCGAGGGTGGTCGTGTCGCCGGACGTCTCGCAGGTGCCGTCGCAGCCGCCGTAGCTCGCGGCGCCGATGTCCCAGGTGGCGCCCGTCACGGTGAGGCTCGGGGTCGTGATGGTGACGCTCGCGTCGGAGCCGACGACCCGCGAGCCGGCGGTGACCGTGATGGTGTCGTAGGCGAAGGGGGCCGTGGCCTGGTCGTTGGGCTGGAAGCGGAAGCCGCTCGCGATGGTGAGCGCGCGGTCGCCGGCGCGCGTGTCGTCGACCGCGACGTCGGCCGCGGGATCGAGGGTGAGGAGCGCGAAGGTGCCGCGCCCGCCGGGGTAGCCGCCCGTGCCGACCGCGCCGACCGAGCCGCCGCCGACGTCGACGTTCGCGAGCGGGAAGCTCGACGCCTTGGCGCGGACGACGACGCGGCCGCCGCCGCCCCCGCCGCCGCGGCTGTTGGAGTCGCTGCCGCCGCTCCGCTTGCCGGAGCTGCCGCCGCGCGCGCTGATGACGCCGCTGCCGGCGAGGTTCGCGGTCTTGACGCGGATGGCGCCGCCGGAGCCGCCGCCGCCCGTGCCGCCGTAGGTGGCGTCGAGGGACGTGGCGCCGTCGGCGCTGAGGCGGCCGTCGAGGGTGAGGGTGCCCTCGACGCGGAGCGCGAGGAAGCCGCCGCCCCAGCCGCCCGCGGAGCCCGGGCCGCTGCAGCCGCGGCTCCCGCGGTCGGTCGGGAGGAGCGCCGAGCCGTACCAGACCTTCCCGACCTTGCCGGAGTCGCCGCCGTGGCCGCCGTAGCTGCCGCCGCAGCCGCCGCCGCTGCTCGTGTCGCCGGTGGTGCCGCTCGTGAGGATCGAGCGCCCGTCGCTCCGGATGACGGCCGAGGCGCCGATCGTCGCGTTGTCCGCGACGAGATCGAGGGTCTCGCCGTCGACGGTGGCGCTCCCCGCGAAGACGAGGTCGATGGTCGCCGTGTCGAAGTGGACGGCGGTGGCGCTCACGAGGCCGTCGGTCTGGAGGTGGCTCCCCGTGAGGGCGAGGTCGACCGTGGACGCCGCGACGGTGCTGCGCGTCTGGACGTAGGCGCCCGTGACGTTCAGGTCCCACGTCTGGGTGCGGGGGAGGTCGGCCGTGAGCGTCGCGTCGGTCAGCGTCAGGTCGCCGACGGCGAGGGTGACGGTGTCGCCCGCGGTCTCGCAGACGCCGTCGCAGCCGCCGTAGCTCGACGCGCCGATGTCCCAGGTGGCGCCTGTCACGGTCAGGCTCGGGGTGGTGATGGTGACGCTCTGATCGGAGCCGGAGACCCGCGAGCCGGCGGTGACGGTGATGGCGTCGAAGTCGAACGGCGCCGCGGTCTGATCGTTCGCCTGGAAGCGGAAGCCGCCCGCGATGGTGAGCGTCGCGTCGCCGGCGCGGGTGTCGTCGACCGTGACGTCGGCGCCGCTGTCGAGCGTGATGAAGGCGAACGTGCCGCGACCGCCGCCGACCCCGGCCGTCGCGCCCGCGCCCGAGACGCCGCCGTCGACCTGGACGTGGGCGAGGTCGAAGGTCGAGGTCTTCGCGCGCACGACGACGCGGCCGCCGCCGCCGCCGCCGCCGAGCGCGGCGCTGGTGCTCGAGCTCGTGCGCGAGCCGGAGCTGCCGCCGCGCGCCGTGATGACGCCGGTCCCCGCGAGGGTCGTCGCCTTCACGCGGACGCCGCCGCCGGAGCCGCCGCCGCCGGTGCCGCCGTAGCTGTGGCTGGGCGAGGTCCCGCCGTCGGCGCCGAGGCGCCCGTCCAGGGTCAGCGTGCCGCTCACGCGGAGCGCGAGGAAGCCGCCGCCGAGGCCGTACGTGCCGTACTGCCCGCCGCCGCCGCGGCTCCCCTTGTCGACCGGCAGGAGCGCCGAGCCGTACCACGTGCGGACGACCTGGGTCCCGTTGCCGCCGACGCCGCCGTAGGTGCCGCCGCCGCCGCCGCCCGAGCCGAAGCCGACGTCGAAGCCGGCGCCGGTCGCGAGCGTCGAGCGCGCGTCGCCCTTGATGACCGCCGAGGCGCCGATCGTGACGTTCGTCGCGGCGAGATCGAGGGTCTCGGCGTCGACGGTCGCGGTGCCCGCGAAGTCGAGGTCGATGCCGGCCGTGTGGAAGGCGACCGTCGCGCCGCGGACGAGGCCGTCCGTCTGGTGGTGGGTGCCCGTGAGCGTCAGGTCGACGGTCGCCGACTCGACGGTGCTGCGCGTCTGGGCGAAGGCGCCGGTGACGTCGAGGTCCCAGGTGTGGTTGCGCGCGAGATCGGAGGTGAGCGTGGCGTCGGTGAGCGTGAGGTTCGTCACGGCGAGGGTCACGACGTCGGCGTTCGTCTCGCAGACGCCGTCGCAGCCGCCGCCATAGCTCGAGGCGCCGAGGTCCCAGGTGGCGCCGGTCACCGTGAGGCTCGGGGTCGTGATCGTGACGCTCGCGTCGCTGCCCGTGACCTGCGAGCCGGCGATCACGTCGATGGCGTCGAAGTCGAAGGGGGCCGCCGTCTGATCGTTCGCCTGGAAGCGGAAGCCCGCGGCGATGGTGAGGACGCTGTCGCCGGCGCGCGTGTCGTCGACGGTCATGTCGGCGTCGGGGTCCAGGGTCAACAGCGCGAAGGTGCCGCGCCCGCCGCTGGCGCCGGCCGTGGCGCCCGTGCCGGAGACGCCGCCATCGATCAGGACGTGGGTGAGGTCGAAGGTCGAGGTCTTGGCGCGCACCGCGACGCGGCCGCCGCCGCCGCCGCCGCCGAGGGCGGCGTTGGTGCTCGAGCTCGTGCGGGAGCCGGAGCTGCCGCCGCGCGCGGTGAGGAAGCCGCTCCCGGCGAAGTTCGCCGCCTTGACGCGGACGCCGCCGCCGGAGCCGCCGCCGCCGGTGCCGCCGTAGCTGTGGTTGGGCGACGCGCCGCCGTCGGCGCCGAGGCGCCCGTCGAGCGTGAGGGTACCGCTCACGCGGAGCGCGAGGAAGCCGCCGCCGAGGCCGTAGGTGCCGTACTGCCCGCCGCCGCCGCGGCTCCCGCGGTCGACCGGGAGGAGCGCCGAGCCGTACCAGCCCCTCACGGTCTGGGTCCCGTTGCCGCCGACGCCGCCATAGCTGCCGCCGCCGCCGCCGCCCGAGCCGAACCCGACGTCCTGGCCGGCGCCGGTGCCGAGCGTCGAGCGCGCGTCGGCCTTGATGACGGCCGAGGCGCCGATCGCGACGTTCGTCGCGGCGAGATCGAGGGTGTCCGCGTCGATGGTCGCGGTGCCCGCGAGGTCGAGGTCGATGCCGGCCGTGTGGAAGGTGACGGTCGTGCCGCGGACGAGGCCGTCCGTCTGGTGGTGGGTCCCGGTCAGCGTGAGGTCGAGGGTCGTCGCCTCGAGGGTGCTGCGCGTCTGGACGAAGTCGCCGGTGACGTCGAGGTCCCAGGTGTTGTTGCGCGCGAGATCGGAGGTGAGCGCGGCGTCGGTGAGCGTGAGATCCGTGACGGCGAGGCTCACGACGTTGTTCGTCGTCTCGCAGACGCCGTCGCAGCCGCCGCCGTAGCTCGAGGCGCCCAGGTCCCAGGTGGCGCCGGTCACGGTGAGGCTCGGGGTCGTGATCGTGACGCTCGCGCCGCTCCCCACGACCTGCGAGCCCGCGGTCACGTCGATGGCGTCGAAGTCGAACGGCGCCGCCGTCTGATCGTTCGCCTGGAAGCGGAAGCCGGAGGCGATGGTGAGGACGCTGTCGCCGGCGCGCGTGTCGTCGACGGCCATGTCGGCGTCGGAGTCCAGGGTCAGGAGCGCGAAGGTGCCGCGCCCGCCGCTGACGCCGGCCGTGGCGCCCGTCCCGGAGACGCCGCCGTCGATCTGGACGTGGGTGAGGTCGAACGTCGAGGTCTTGGCGCGCACGGCGACGCGGCCGCCGCCGCCGCCGCCGCCGAGGGCGGCGTTGGTGCTCGAGCTCGTGCGCGAGCCGGAGCCGCCGCCGCGAGCGCTCAGGAAGCCGGTCCCCGCGAGGTTGGCCGTCTTGACGCGGATGCCGCCGCCGGAGCCGCCGCCGCCCGTGCCGCCGAAGCCGTGGCTGGGGGAGGTCCCGCCGTCGGCGCTGACGCGCCCGTTCACGGTCAACGTGTCGCTGACGCGGAGCGCGAGGAAGCCGCCGCCGAGGCCGTAGGTGCCGTACTGGCCGCCGCCGCCGCGGCTCCCCTTGTCGACCGGGAGGAGGGCCGAGCCGTACCAGGCGCGGACGGTCTGGGTCCCGTTGCCGCCGACGCCACCGTAGCTCCCGCCGCCGCCGCCGCCCGAGCCGAAGCCGACGTCCTGGCCGGCGCCCGTCGTGAGCGTCGAGCGCGCGTCGGCCTTGATGACGGCGTTCGCGCCCACCGTGGCGTTCAGCGCCGTGAGGTTCAGGGTCTCGGCGTCGACGGTGGCCGTCCCCGTGAAGGCGAGGTTCGTCGTGGCCCCGCCGAGCGTGACGGTGGTGCCGCGGACGAGGCCGTCGGTCTGGCTGTGGGAGGTCGCGAGCGCGAGGTCGACCGTCGTCGCCTCGATCGTGCTGCGCGTCTGGGCGAAGGCGCCGGTCACCGTGAGGTCCCAGGTGATGGCCCGCGTGATGTTCGCGGTGAGGACGGCGTCCGTGAGGGTCACGTCGCCCGCGACGACGGTCACGACGTCGCTCGTGGCCGCGCACTCGCCGTCGCACCCGACCGCGCTCGTGACGCCGGTGTTCCAGGTCGCGCCCGTCGCCGTCAGGGTCGTGGTCGTGATGGCGACGTTCGCGTTCGAGCCGACGACCAGCGCGCCCGCGAGCAGCGTGACCGCGTCGAACGTGAACGGCGACTCCGCGGTCTCGAAGCGGAACCCCTTCGCGACGGTGAGCGTCCGGTCATCGGCGCGGCTCGTGTCGGTGGCGGTGCTCGCGCCGCTCGCGAGCCCGATGAGCGCGAAGGTCCCGACGCCGCCGCCGACGCCGCGGGTCCCGGCCGTCGGGCTCGTGCCGCTCGTGCCGCCCGTGATGGAGACGCCCGCGAGGTCGAAGCTCGAGGTGATGGCGCGCACGGCGACGCGCCCGCCGCCGCCGCCGCCGCCGGTCCCGTAGTCGGTGCTCGTGTTCGTCCGGTTGCCGCCGTTGCCGCCGTTCGCGCGGAGCGCGCCGGCGCCCGCGAACGTCGCGGCCTTCACGCGGATCGTCCCGCCGGAGCCGCCGCCGCCGGTGCCGCCGAGGGTGTGCGCGGTGGCGTCGAGCCCGCTCGCCGAGAGCGCGCCGTCGACCGTGACCGCGCCGCCCGCGATGAGCCACACGACGCCGCCGCCGGCGCCGCCCGCGGTGTTCTTGCCGCTGCCGCCCTTGGCGCCCGCGAGCGCCGGGAGGAGCGCGCCGTCGAAGTAGGCGGGCGCGGCCGTGTTGTAGCCGTAGCCGCCGGTGCCCCCGTGGCTGCCGCCGGCGCCCGACCAGCTCGAGTTGCTCGACCCGACGCCGCTGCCCGACGTCGCGCCGAGCCCGTCCGCCGAGATGGTCGCGCCCGCCTCGACGGTCACGTTGCCGCTGACCGTGATGGGGCTCACCTCCTGCATGGTCAGCGTGGCGCCGGCCGTGACGACGAGGTCGCCGGTGATGGTCGTCGCCCCGCACCACGTGGTGTCGGTCGCGATGACGACCGTCTCCGTGAAGCTCTGGGGCGGGCACGCCGCGCGGGCCGCCGTCGTCGCGATGAACGGCGACGCGGCGAGCGCGAGGCTCGCGATGAGGCATTTTGTGCGTTTGATGGCCGAGCTCCCGCAGGTTCGGGCCTTGGAGTGGGCCTCACCGTAGGGCGCGGCGCGGGGTGGGCGATAGCGCCCGCCTCGACGCTCTTTGTTACCCGCGAGATCTCGCGGTCGCGGTGTAAGGTGTTGAAATCAATGGCCGTCGCCGCGAGCTCGCGGCCCGACATCTCGCGCCGGCACGAGATCTCGCGTCTCCGCGGCGCCGCAGGCGCGCGGCCGGCTCAGCGCGATCGCAACCGGCCACTCGGTCGCAATTCAGGGCGCGTCGTCGCGCTCGCGGCTGACCTCGAGGGTCTTCATGCGCGACGCGAGGGTGCTGGGCTTCAGCCCCAGGAGCTCGGCGGCGCCGCCGTCGCCCGCGATCTGCCAGCCGCAGCGCCGGAGCGCCCTCACCATGTTGTCGCGCTCGAGCGCCCGGAGGGCCGTCTCGTCGAGGATGTCGCCGTCGGCCGGGCGCGTCTCGAGCGAGCCGATCAGCATCGGGACCAGGTGGTCCGGCTCGACGCGCTCCTCGGCGACCGCGGCGGCGTGGAGCATCAGCGAGCGCAGCTCGCGCACGTTGCCGGGGAAGCGGTAGCGCAGGAGCACCGACTGCGCCTCGGGTCCGAGCGCCGGCGCGCGCCGCCCGAGCTCCTCGGCGGCCGCGGCGAGGAAGTGGCGCGCGAGGAGGAGCACGTCGTCGACGCGCTCGCGGAGGGGCGGCATCGTGATCTGGTAGCTCCGGAGGCGGAAGAGCAGGTCCTCGCGGAGGTCACCGGGCGGGCGATTCGTCGCCGCGACGACGCGCGCGCGCACGACCTCGAGCTCGTCGCTCCCGAGGGGCGTGTAGCGGCGCGTCTCGAGCACGCGCAGGAGCTTCACCTGCTGCCCGGCGTCGAGGTCGCCGATCTCGTCGAGGAAGAGCGTCCCGGAGCCGGCCGCGGCGATCGCCCCGCGGCGCCCCTCGCCGGCGCCCGCGAACGCGCCGGGGGCGTGGCCGAAGAGGGCGTCGTCGAGGAGCGTGCCCTCGAGCCCCGCGACGTTGAGCGCGACGAAGGGCCCGGGGCGCTGCCCGGCCGCGTGGAGGGCGCGCGCGACGAGCTCCTTCCCGGTGCCGCTCTCGCCGAGGATGAGCACGGGCTGGGCGCCGCGCGCGATCGCGTCGACGTAGGCGAACACGCGCTTCATGGCGGGCGCCTGGGTGATCATCCCGGCGAACACGTCCTCGCCGGGTCGGGGCGCCCCCGCGAGCGCGGCGCGCAGGGTGCTCGCCTCGTGCCGGTCGGCCTGCTCGACGAGCGCCTGGTGGACGCGCGCCTCGAGGACGTCGGCGGCGACGGGCTTCACGAGGTAGTCGACCGCACCCCTGCGCATGGCGTCGACGGCGACGGTGACGTCGTCGTTCGCGGTCATGACGATGACGGCGACGTCCGGGAAGGAGACGCGGACCCGGCGGAGGAGCTCCATACCGGGGAGCTCGGGCATGTTCAGGTCGAGCAGCAGGACGGCGGTCGGCTGCTCGCCGAGGAGGCGCTCGACGGCCCGCGGCTCGGTGCAGGTGGCGACGTCCTCGAAGCCGCGGGCGCCGAGCGTCAGGCGCGCGGCGCGGGCGACCTGCGGCTCGTCGTCGACGATGAGGACCCGCCCAGCGGGCCGCGTGCCGCTCACGGGATCACCACGTTCGCGAGGCGGACGCGCGCGCGGGTGCCGCCCTCGGGGCGCCGCGAGAGCGAGAGCTCGCCGCCGAGGTCGGCGAGGATCCGCTCGACGATGGCGAGGCCGAGGCCGGTCCCGCCGCTGTCGAGCTTCGTCGTGAAGAACGGCTCGCTCACGCGCGCGAGGTGCGCCTCGTCGATGCCGACGCCCTCGTCGAGGACGTCGAGGATCACGGCGCCGTCGTCGCCCACGCGGCCCGTGGCGACGGCGATCCCCTGCGCCTGGCGCGTCAGGGCCTCGCACGCGTTCGAGACGAGGTTGATGACGACCTGCTCGAAGCGGGCGCCGTCGCCGCGGGCGCGCGGGAGATCGGCGTCGAGGCGCACGTCGAGGCGGTCGGTCGCCATCTTGACGCGGTGCTGGAGGAGGCGGAGGGCGCTGCGGACGCGCTCGTTGACGTCGAAGGTGCCGACGTCCTCGCGCCCGCGGGCGCGCGCCGAGAAGCCGCGCAGCTCGCCGACGATGCGGGCGATGCGCTCGGAGGCGTTCTTCACCTCGCGCGCCATGAACGACATCTCCTCGCGCGCCTCGGCGAAGGGCATGCCGCCGAGGCGGAAGTCGGGGTGCGCGGCGGCCCAGGCGTCGAGGGCGGGGAGGGCGTCGCGCCAGACCTCGGCCATGAGCTCGGAGGTGAGGCCGATGAAGTGGTTGGGGTTGTTGACCTCGTGGGCGACGCCCGCAGCGACCGTGCCGAGGGCGATGAGCTGCTCGGCGCGGCGGAGCTCGGTGCGGTGGCGCTCGGTGCGCAGGCGCTCCTCCTCCTGCTCGGTCTCGTCGGCGGCGATGCCGAGGACGCGCTCGGGCTGCCCGTGGTCGGCGAGCTCGCAGCGGAAGACGGCGCGGAAGTGGCGGCGGCGCCCCTCGATCTCGGCGGTGATGGTGAGGTCGCGGCTCTGTCCGTCGCGGACGCAGGCGGCGAGGGTGGTGGCGATCTCGCGGTAGCCGGTGTCGCCGACGACGGCGCGGACGTCGGCGGGGGAGGGGACGCCCGTCGGCCAGGCGACCATGCGGCGGAGCTCGTCGGAGAGCACGGTCTCGCCGGTCTTGAGGCGGTGCTCCCAGTGGCCGACGTGTCCGAGGCGCTGCGCCTCGGCGAGGAGGCGCTCGCTGCGCTCGAGGGCGGCGGTCGCGAGGTGGCGCTCGGTGATGTCCTCGTGGACGAGGACGACGTGCCGGAGGACGCCGGCGCCGTCGCGCACGGGGAAGAGGTAGCCGCGGACCCAGCGCGTCGGCCCCTCGAGCGGGGAGGTGACCGGGTTCATGTCCGGGTCGTAGCCGAGGACGGGGATCTCGGTGGGCTCACCGCGCATCCCGCGCTCGACGTAGGGCATGAGCCCGTGCACGCGGAGGAGGTCGTCCTCGAGGATGTTGTAGTTCGCGAGGAGGTAGGCGGCGCCGCCCTCGGGGATGCGCCAGAGGTCGAGGAAGGCGCGGTTCGTCGCGCGCGGACGACCGTCCGTGTCATAGAGCACGGCGCTCATCGGCAGCTGCTCGAAGAGCGCCTGGAAGCGGAGGTCACCGTCGCCCGGGGGGGAGGACGCCGGCTGCACGTTGTCGTCCATCCGGGCAAAATAGCACTCCCCGGGCGCCGAGTCGCGGGTCGCGTGCGCGCGTCCCCCACGCGCGCGAAACCCGCGGGCCGAGCCGCCCGCGCCGGACTACGACGCCCGCCGCCGCCGCCAGACGAGCAGCGCCGCGAGCGCGAGCAGCAACGCGCCCGCCGTCGCGCCGCCCCCGGGGCCCCCGGCGCCGCAGCTGCTCCCGCCGTGCACCTCGCGCGTCTCCCGCGACGCGCACGCGTCGCCGACCCCGTCGAGGTCCGCGTCCGCCTGGTCCGCGTTCGCCACCGCCGGGCAGTTGTCCACGGCGTCCGGGATCCCGTCGCCGTCGGCGTCCTCGCAGGCGTCGCCCACGCCGTCCCCGTCGCTGTCGGCCTGATCCGGGTCCGACACCGCCGGGCACACGTCGCACGCGTCGCCCACGCCGTCCGCGTCCGCGTCCGCCTGCCCCGGGTCCGCGATCTCCGGGCACACGTCCACCGCGTCCGCCGCGCCGTCGCAGTCCCGGTCCTCGTCCGTCGTCGGGCTCTCCGGGTCCGCGTCGTCGCAGTCCGTCCCCTTCGGGCACTCCGCCGACACCGCGTACGCCCCGTCCTCGTCCGCGTCCACGCACGTCGTCGGGCACACCCCGACCTCCGGATCGGCGTCGTCGCAGTCCTCCTCCGTCACGACCCCGTCGCAGTCGGCGTCCTCGCCGACCAACGTCCCCGCCGCGTCCCCGTCGTCGCAGTCGTCGCCGATCGGGCACCCCTCGCCGACGGCGAAGTGACCGTCCTGGTCCTCGTCCGCGCAGTCCGTGCACACCCGCGTCTCCGCCGCGTCCGCCGGGTCGCAGTCCGCGCCGTCACCGACCCCGTCGCAGTCCCCATCGTCCGCGATGGCGCCCGACCCCGGGTCCGCGTCGTCGCAGTCCGCGTCCGTCAGGACCCCGTCGCAGTCCCCGTCGAGCGCCTGCGCCCCGAGCGCCGCGTCGTGGTCGTCGCAGTCCGCCTCCGTCAGGACCCCATCGCAGTCCGCGTCCGCCGCCTGCGCCCCGAGCGCCGCGTCCTCGTCGTCGCAGTCCGCCGCCGTCGGCACGCCATCGCAGTCGTGGTCCGCCGCCTGCGCTCCGAGCGCCGCGCTCGCGTCGTCGCAGTCCTCCGCCGTCGGCACCCCGTCGCAGTCCCCGTCGAGCGGCCGCCCACCGACCGTCGCGTCGTGGTCGTCGCAGTCGTCCGCCGTCGCCCAGCCGTCGCAGTCCGCGTCAGCCGCCACCGGCCCCACCGCCGCGTCGTGGTCGTCGCAGTCGAGCGTCGTCGCCCAGCCGTCGCAGTCCGCGTCCCCCGCGACCACCGTGCTGCCCGCGTCGTGATCGTCGCAGTCGAGCGCCGTGACGACCCCGTCGCAGTCGGCGTCGCCGGCCACGACCGTGCTCGCCGCGTCGTGATCGTCGCAGTCGAGCGCCGTGACCGCCCCGTCGCAGTCGGCGTCGCCCGCGACGACCGTGCTGCCCGCGTCGTGATCGTCGCAGTCGAGCGCCGCCACGACCCCGTCGCAGTCGGCGTCGTCGGCCACGACGGTGCTCCCGGCGTCGTGATCGTCGCAGTCATCCCCGGCCACGACCCCGTCGCAGTCGGCGTCGTCGGCGATCGCCGTGCTCGCCGCGTCGTGATCGTCGCAGTCGAGCGCCGTCACGACCCCGTCGCAGTCCGCGTCCCCGGCCACGACCGTGCTCGCCGCGTCGTGATCGTCGCAGTCCTCGGCCGCCACGACCCCGTCGCAGTCGGCGTCACCCGCGACGACCGTGCTGCTCGCGTCGTGATCGTCGCAGTCCTCGGCCGCCACGACCCCGTCGCAGTCGGCGTCCTCGGCCACGACCGTGCTGCTCGCGTCGTGGTCGTCGCAGTCCGCTCCCGCGACCACCCCGTCACAGTCGGCGTCGTCGGCCACGACCGTGCTCGCCGCGTCGTGATCGTCGCAGTCCGCCCCGGCCACGACCCCGTCGCAGTCGGCGTCGTCGGCCACGACCGTGCTCGCCGCGTCGTGGTCGTCGCAGTCCTCGGCCGTCGGCACCCCGTCGCAGTCCGCGTCCGCCGCGCGCGCCCCCGCGCTCGCGTCGTCGTCGTCGCAGTCGTCGGCCGTCGGCACGCCGTCGCAGTCCGCGTCCCCCGCGCTCGACCCGACGCTCGCGTCGTGGTCGTCGCAGTCCTCCGCCGCCGGCACGAGGTCGCAGTCCGCGTCCCCCTCGCTCGACCCGACCGCCGGATCCGTGTCGTCGCAGTCCTCGGTCGCCGGCACGTCGTCGCAGTCCGCGTCCCCGGCCGACGCCCCGCGCAGCGGGTCGTGATCGTCGCAGTCGTCGCCCCGCGGGCACCACGCCGTGTGCCCGAGGTACGCGTCCTCGTCGAGGTCCGCGCACGCCGGATCCCCGCGCACCACGAACTCGTCGAGGTCGACGACGCCGTCCTCGTCCTCGTCCGTCCCCGCCGACGCGACGTCGAGCCCGCCGAAGTAGAACGTCTCCCAGTTGTCCCCGAGCCCGTCGTGGTCGTCGTCGAACCACTCGTCGCTCTCGTTCGGGAAGGCGTCGTCGCAGTCGAGGTGCCCGTCGTTGTCGCTGTCGATGGGCTCGCCGTAGTAGCTGACCGACACCCCGAACGTCGCGTACGCCCCCTCCGGCACCACGGCCGGCTCGACCCGCGTCAGCTCGAGGTCGTCGCTCCGCCCCGCGTCCGAGCAGAACACGAGCGCCGGGCTGTACGGCGTGTCCGTCGCCGTCCACCCGGGCCCGCGCGCCATAGTCCCCGTCGTCGCGACGCGCCCGCCCTGCGTCACCGCCGCGGAGAGCTTCAGCTCCCGCCGCGCGGCCTTCACCGGCACGAGGAAGCTCACCGCCGACTTCGCGTGCTCGAGCTCGCCCGGCGTCCCGAACGCCGGCCCGAAGCCCGTCCTGAGCGCGCGGCAGTCCACGATCCGCAGCTGATACGCCCCATCGCTCCCGCCCCGCGGCCGCACCGAGATGACCCGCACCCCGTCCGCCGGGTAGTCCGCCCCGAGCACCGGCACCTGGTAGTACGGCGTCCACGCGAGGTCGCCCCCGCCCGGCACCGCGTCGAAGAGCGGCGCCCCGTCGAGCGTGATCGCGACGTCGTCCGCGCGCTCGAGGTCGAACGCCCGCACCTCGAGCAGCTGGTCCTCCCACGGCGACGGCCAGCGGATGTCGAAGCCCTCCGGGTGCCTGTCGTCGTACGCGCCGGTCTCGTCGCGCCCGAAGGTGTCGCCGAACGTGAAGAGGCCGAGGTCCGCGACCCCCCAGGGCTCCCCGGCGGTCTTCTGCCGCAGCTCGAGCCGGTTCGCGTCCGCCCCGTCGAGGAGCTCGTCCGTGTCGACCCAGAAGAGCACCGGCGTCGACAGCGCCTGGTCCCCGCCCACCGGCAGGTAGCCGAGGAGCTTCCCGTTGAGCGTCACCGACACCTCGTCGGCCGCCTCGACGTCCCAGCCCGTCACGTGCAGCCAGTGCGCCTTCACGGCGCTCTTGTCGAAGACCGCCACGAGCCGCGTCTTGTGCTGGTCCGACCCGTAGCCGCTCCCGAACGTCCCCGCGTGGTACTCGTGCATCACGAGCCGCAGCACCGGCCCCGACTCGCTCGGATCGTCCGGCGCCGAGTCGCTCGCGTCGCAGACGTGGTCGTCGTCGCTGTCCGCCGCGAGCGGATCGCTCCCGGCCGCGATCTCCGCGGCGTCGTCGACGTGGTCGCCGTCGGTGTCGCGGCGCGTCGGGTCCGTCCCGAGCGCGAGCTCCGCGGCGTTGTCGAGCCGGTCCCCGTCGGTGTCGTCGGACGGGCCATAGTAGAGGTAGCCGAAGTGCTCGAGCTCCCACCCGTCGGGGAGCCCGTCCGCGTCGCTGTCGTCGTCGCGCGCGCGCCCATCGAGCACGAGGTCGACGGCCGCCGCCGCGCCCCCCGTGTTGACCGCGAGCAGGTAGTAGCTCTCCCCTGGGACCCACGGGTACGCGCCCACGAGCGCGTCGGGGTTCAGGAGCGCGTGGTCGAGGTCCGCGTTCGTCGAGTAGCTCGTCCAGTCCGCGTACCCCGTCGTGACCGGGATCATCCCCTGCGACAGGTAGAGCGTCACGCCGTCGCCGACCGTCCCGTCCTGGAGCCAGCGCGCGCCGTCCGCGGGCACGTCCACCCGGAAGAGCTTGCGCCCGCCCGCCGGCACCGTCGCGTGGATCTCCGCGCCCGTGTAGGGGAACACCCCGTCGAGCGCCTGCCGCGCGGCCCCGACGCTCGACGCGAGGTCGAACACCGTGTCCGTGCGCGCGTACACGCTCAGGTAGTACGTCGTGTCCGGCCGGAGAACCGGCATCGACAGCGTCGTCGTCCCGGACGCGTCGATCTTCGGGAGCTGCGAGAGGCCGTAGACGTACGGGTTCCGGTCGCCGTTCCAGTCGCGCAGGTAGTAGTCGGCCCCCGAGCCCGGCTGCGGCACGGTCGACCAGAGCCCCGCCGGCACCGCCTCGCGCAGGAAGACCACCGCGTCCCCCGCCTGCTGCGTCAGCTGGATCCGCCAGTCGAGCGGCGTCGACGACGCCGTGTCCAGCGACGTCTGCGGCACGTGCACCCGGTAGCTCCGCATGTCCCCCGCGGCGAGCGCCTGCCCCGTCACCTGCCCGCCCTCCTGCGCGAGGTCCGCGATGGTCCCGACGTCCACCTTCAGCCGATAGCGGACGTTGCTGTCCTTCGCGTGCACGGCGAGCCAGTACTCGCCCGGCGTGAGCTCCGTCCCGTTGCGCGTGTCCGGCACGACCCAGTGCCCGTAGGTCGAGCCCGCGAGCTGGTCGGCGTAGTCCCAGAGGTAGCCGTAGCCGGGCGGGATGTAGTTCAGCGTGGGCGCCGCCCCGCGCCGGATGTAGAGGTCGGGGTTCCCCGAGATGGCCTCGACGCGCGTCCGGAAGAGGCCCGCGTTCCCGGGCGGCACGGTCACGCGGTAGAAGCGGAACGTGTCCTGCGCGAGGTCGACGCCCTGGTCGTCCGAGCCCTGGTTCGACACCGGCGAGCCGTCGTCGAGGACGCCGCTGTCCCCGAAGAGCGGCGGCGCGAGCCCCGGGACGCTCGGGTCGACGCCGCGCGCGGGCATCGTCCAGTGCCGCGCCTCCTTCACCTCGCGCGTCGTGATGCTCGCGCTCGACGACCCCGACGCCCGCGCCCTCACGTACCAGTCGCCCGGCTCGAGGTAGGGCGGCACGATGATCGTCTCGCGCGTGTACGTCTCGAGCGTCTGCCCGCCGGCGGCCGCGTCGCCCGGGAGCGCCCCCTTGCGCACGCTCACCTGGACGCTCCCGGCGGTCGTGTCCTGCGTCACGATCCAGCCGGCCTGCGCGACCCCGTCGCAGTCCTCGGGCACCGTCACGTGGAAGAAGCGCGTGCCGAGGTCGGGCAGCGTCACCTGGGCGCTCCCGCCGTCCCAGGCGAGCTCCGTCACGCCGAGCGGCGTCACGACGACGTCGAACGCGCTGTCGGAGGCCGACGACGCGGGCGCCGCCACGGCGATCGTGAGGTCGCCCGTCTCGCCGACGATCGTCTCGGCGAGCGTCCCCGAGGCGACGCTCCCGCTCCCGCCCTCGGTCGCGCGGTAGCCGTACTCGTTCGGCGTCGGCAGCGTCGCGAGGAAGTAGGGCCGCAGCGTCGCCGTGAAGTTGGACTCACCGGTCTTGTTCTCGAGCCGGATCTCGAACGCCCGCACGTCGGGCGACACCCGGAGCCGGTAGAGGCCGACGTCGTTCGCGCGCAGCGTCTGCCCGCGGAACGCGACCGGCCCCGACGACGCCGACACCACCTGGTCCGTCCCGCCGTGCACCGGGATCGGCCCGTCGACGAGCAGCGTCCACGACGACGCGCCCGCGCCGTAGTGGCTCGGGGAGTAGGGGGTCTGCCCCTCGGCGGCGACCGCCACGTAGTACACGCCGCCCGCCACCGTCGCCTGGTCGTAGTCGGGGTAGCGGTAGAAGAAGTCCTCGCCGCCCTTCTGCCGCCGGGCGCCGGCGCCGCTGTCGCTGGTCGTGCGGCCGCTCTGCGCCTCCGAGTTCGGGAGGTGCCCCTTCCGGAGGGTCAGCATCGCCTCGCCGACGGTCGGCGTGAGCTCCGCGCGGAACGACTCGAGCCCCTCCGGCACGGTCACGCGGTAGTAGACGTTCGAGCGCGCTGGCACGACCTCCGCCGACACGGGCACGCCGAACGCGATGTCCTGCACCTGGATCGCCCAGGGCGCGCCGCTCTCGTCGTCTCCCTGGCCGATGCCGCGGCTCCGGATCGTGTAGCTCATCGGGCCCTGCCCGGAGTAGTCGTCGGTCACGCCGACCACGTAGCGGCCTGGCTCGAGCGGGGCCCCGAGCCCCATCGCCGCGCGCCGGCCCCACTCGTAGACGGCGCCCTGGCCGTCGGGCGTCGCGGGCTGCCCGTACGGCCGCTGCGCGAGGTCGCCGGCGACGTTCCACTGCGCCTCGGTCGGCCACTCGAGGAGGTCCATCAGGTACCAGTAGGGGCTGTAGTCGGCGGGCGGATCGGCGTCGCGCCGGATGACGAGGTGCGGCGAGCCGCCGGTCACGTCCTCGAGGCGGAGATCCCAGCCGAGGCAGCCCTCGGGCACGACCAGGTCGAACATGTGCCAGCTCTGCTCGGGCTGCCCGGTGACGGTGACCTGCCCGCCGTTGAACGCGAGGTCGTGCCGCGGCCACACGGGATCGGTCACGATCACCTCGTCGACCGGCCGCACGACGAGGTCGAAGTCGGTCGGCTCCTCGCCGTTCGGGCCGTAGCCGCCGACCACGGTGACCGTCCACGTGCCGGCGCGCGGCGAGAGCGTCTGGAGCGGCTGCGGGGTCGCCGGGCCGTAGAGGATCGGCCCCGCGCCGTGGTCGTGCTGGCCGTAGCCGCCGCCGTAGGGGTAGGGGATCGGGTCCTGGTTCACGGGCTCGGAGCCGCTCCAGCCGTCGGTGACGCCGGCGTAGGGCCCGCCCGTCGCGTTCTCGAAGGCGATCGCGAGCGCGTAGAGCCCGTCCGGCACGGTGAAGCGGTAGACGCGCTCCTCGCCGTACGCGAGGTGCTGCGCGGCGAAGCGCACGGGCGTCTCGCCGTCGTCCCCGCCGACCGCGTCGCTCGTCGCGACCACGGTCATCGGCCCCCTCGAGGTCAGCGTGAACGCCGTGTCCCCGCTCCCCGCGCGCGAGTAGTTGCGGTCGACCCCCTGGCCCTCGCCGGCGACCGCGAGGTACCACGTGCCGGTGTTGAGCGCCGCCTGGCCGCTGTCGAGCGACAGGTAGTAGTGCTCGTCGCCGTTCTTCTGGCGCCGCGCCCCCATGAAGTAGCTCTCGTGGTCGGCCGTGTAGCCCGTCGCGCTCGCGTTCGGGAGCCGCCCGCGCCGGACGGCGAGCAGCGCGTCGCCCGGGGCCGCCGGCGCGAGCGCCACGTCCCAGCTCGTCGCGGTCGGAGGCACCTCGACGCGGTAGTACGCGACCTCGCGCGCGGCGACCGTGCCCGTCGCGACGCCGCCGTCCCAAGCGAGGTCGTGCACCTGGATGGCCCAGGGCGCGCCGTCGCCGTCGTCGCCGACGCCGATGCCGCGGGACACGAGCTCGTAGCTCATCGCGTCGCCGCTCTGCCCGCCGTACGCGTCCGACACGCCGACGTGGTAGACGCCGGGCTCGAGGGGCGAGCCCATCCCCATCTGCACGCGCCGGCCGTACTCGTCGCCGCCGTCCGGCGCGTAGTAGAAGCCCGTCATGTCCGTGCCGACGCCCCACTGGCCGCCGGTCGGCCACACGTCGCGCCCGTCGATGCCGACGTAGCCGTAGCTCGTCGTGTTGAAGTCGCGCGGCAGCGTGTCGCGCGCGATGACCATGCGCGGGCGCCCGCCCGACACGTTCTCGAGCCGCAGATCCCAGCCGAGGGCGCCCTCGGGGACGACCACCTCGAAGTAGCGCCACGTGCGCGACTCCTGCGCGCTCACCGCGGCGACGCCGCCGTTGAAGGCGAGCGGGGTCAGCCCCTTCGCCTCGATGGTCAGGTCGTAGTCGGCGTCCACCTCGCCGTCGGCGCCGGCGTTGGCCGTCACGAGCACGGTGTAGACGCCGCGCGGATCCGTGAGCGTCGTGAGCGCGTCGCCCGTGAGGATCCAGCTCGCGCCTTGCTCGGCGGCCTGGTAGCTCTGCTGCGGCGTCGGGAAGGGGCCCGTCCCGTCGATGAGGGTGTACTGCGGCGTGCCCGCGTGGCGCGTGAGGCGCACCTCGATGGACGTCGCGTCGTCGGGCGCCGTGAAGCGGTACGCGCGCTGCTCGCCGTAGCGGAGCGTCTCGCCGGGCCAGCTCCCGGAGGTCCCGTCGGTGACGACGAGGTCCGCGCCGCCCTTGACGGTCTGCTCGCCGTGGCTCGTGAGCGAATACGCGGTCGCGCCGGTGCCGATGGTGCCGTAGCCCGCGCCCGCGCCGGCCCCCTCGGCCCCGACGACGACGTAGTAGCGGCCGGCCTCGATCTGCCCGTCGGTCGGCTGCCCGTACGGGTAGGTCGGGTAGCGGTAGAAGAAGTCGGGGCCGGCCTTCTGCCGGCGCGCGCCCTGGACGCTCGTCGTGTCCTGGCTCGCCTCGCTGTTCGGGACGTGGTCCCTCGCGAGCACCATCATCGCGTCGCCGGCGGTCGGCGTGAGGTCGAGGGCGAAGCTCGTGGCGCCCTCGGGGACGTCCACCGAGTACACGCGCACGTCGCGCGGCGAGAGGCCGCTCACCGAGGCGGAGCCGCCGTCGTAGGCGAGCGGGGTCACGGGGATCTGCAGCCCGTCGCCCACGCCGCGGCTCGTGAGGGTGTAGGTGAGGTCGGCGCCGCGCTCGGTCGACCACGCGTCGGAGACGGCCACGTAGTAGACGCCCTCGCGGACCGGCGCCCCGTAGCCGGCGAAGAAGAAGCGCCCGGTCTCGTCGTCGCCGAGCGCGCTCGAGCCGTGCTGCGTGAGGTCGGCCCCGGGCGCCCACTGCCAGCCGGACTGCCACTCGGTCCCGTAGTAGAACGGCGCGTAGCCGAGGGTCGTCGTGTTGAAGTCGGCCGGCAGCAGCTCCGCGCGCACGACCATGCGCGGGCGCCCCGAGCCGACGCCCGTGAGCCGCAGATCCCAGCCGAGCGCCGTCGGCGGGACGGGGATCTTGAAGTAGCGCCAGCGCCCCGAGGTCTGCGCGGCGACGGTGGCGCTCCCGCCGTCGAAGGCGAGGTCGGTCGGGTGGAAGGTGCGCGTCGTGAGCGTGAACGGCCCGAGCGGGGCCGTCGGGTGGTTCACGCCGATGTACCAGATGTCGGCCTCGTGGTTCGGGCGCTCGAGGAAGCCGGTCGTGCTCGAGAGGTCGACGTGGGCGTGCTCCTGCACGTAGCCCGGGTAGTCCGCGCCCTGGAAGGTGCGGTAGGACCAGCGCCCGGGGACGGCGTTCTTGCGGAGCGCGATCTCGGTGCCCGGGACGTGCCCGGCGAGGTCGAGGATCCAGCCGAGGGAGCCGACCTGCGAGACGATGTCGGGGACGCGGAAGAAGCGCCACCCGACGAGCGACTCGAAGCCGGCGCCGTTGTCGACGTGGCCGGAGCCGACCCCCTCGGTGACGAAGGGGATGTCGGTCACGACGGGGTTCCCCGAGGTGAGGCGGAACGAGAACGGCGGCGTCCCGCGCACGGTCACGTACCAGGTGCCGTCCGAGAGCGACGGCGG
Source organism: Deltaproteobacteria bacterium (assembly GCA_020632715.1). Taxonomy (GTDB): domain Bacteria; phylum Myxococcota_A; class UBA9042; order PHBI01; family PHBI01; genus JACKFA01. The sequence continues at coordinate 293,749 of JACKFA010000001.1, read as the reverse complement.
GACCTGCGTGATGCTGTCGTCGCCCGCCGGGGCCTCGGAGAAGCCGCCGTTGTCGTACTCGGCGGGCACGGCGAGGCGCTTGACGTACACGTCGCACTCGCCCGAGACGGGGGCGACCTTCACCTGCCAGGCGATCTGCGACACCGGGACGACCACGCGGTAGGTGACGTAGCCGAAGCCGTCGTCGTCGGCGTCGTCGACCGTGAAGGCGAAGCCGTCGCCGGGGGCGTCGTGGATCGCCTGCTGCGCCGAGTCGAGGGTGAACGGCTGCGACGCGGTCACGGTCACGAAGAACTGCTCGGCCGAGAGCAGCGGCGGGACCACGAGGAGGTGGTCGTCGGCCTTCCAGTCGTAGGTGCCGGGGCGGTCGGGGAGAGGGACCTGGAGCTTGTCGATGGCGAGCGCGTGGCCGTAGGCCGCGAGGCGCCAGGCGAGGGCCTCGGCCGGGACGGAGGTCTTCGCGAAGGCGAGGCCGAAGACGTCGGGCTCGACGGTGAGCGGGGCCGGCGCGGTGGGGAGGGCGCCGAGGTCGACGACGTGGACGTCGCCCGAGAGCAGGCTCCAGGTCGCGCCGCCATGGTGGACGTGGACGCGCACGAGCCAGGTGTCGTTGGCGCCGTACTGGTTCGCCGCGAGGAGGACCGCGTCGCTCCCGGGGTCGGTCGAGCGGTTCCCGACCCAGTCGGCGGGGAACGACGACGGGGCCATGTAGAGGTCGGCGTCGCCGCTCTCGACGCGGAGGACCGTGCGCCAGGCGCCGTAGGCCGAGTTCTGCGCGGTCACGGCGAAGAGGTAGTCGCCGCCGGCGGTGGCGCGGGTGACGGGGGCGTCGCCGAGGAGGGCGGCGCCGGTGTCCCACACCAGCTGCTCGGCGTAGCGGGCGTCGACGGCGAGGCTGTAGTCGGCGGCGGCGTCGCGCGCGCGGACCTCGACGTACCAGAGGTCGTCGGCGACGGTCTCCTCGGGGGTGCGGAAGACGGTGAGCACGTCGCGGTCGTACTCGGCGGCGACGAGCGAGCCGGAGACGGGGTCGTCGCGCCGGAGCAGGAGGTCGACGTTCCCGCCGGTGGCGCTCACGGCGACGCGGAGCCCGGCGTGGCCGGCGGGGACCGTGACGCGGTAGGTGTGGCTCGCGTTCGCGGCGAGCGTGCCGGTGGCCGTGTCGGGGGCGGTCAGGAGGAACGGGTCGCCCGGGTCGCCCTCGAGGGCCTGGCGCGCGACGGCGGGCGCTGGGGCGCCGGGCGCGGACGGGCCGGCGCAGGCGGCGGCGAGCGCGCACAGCGGGGCGAGCAGCGCGAGGGCCGTGACGAAGCGATGCGAGCTCATGGGGACGTACTCCGACGGGAGGGGCAGGGCGGCCATGCCACCTGCTCACATACCGCGGGTCACGTCCGCGAGGGAAGCGCCTCCGGCGCGCGAGGGCGCGCTCACCGGCCCGCCGCCGCCGTCCTCGGGCGGGACGCCGCCGAGGACGGCGCCGTCGGCGGCGTCCGCGACAGATCGCCCGAGGCGCGCTACCCGGGGAGCCGCGTCGGCGCTAGTTCGCCTCGGGGCACACCGGGATCTCGAGCCGCCGCACGACCCGGGTCGCCTTGGCGTCGAGCACGGCCACGTGGCCGAAGCCCGTCCCGTCCGGGACGGCGACGAGCTCGCCCGAGGGGAGCTGCCCGAAGAAGCCGCCGTCCGGCGGGAGGTCGCGCGCCGGCGGATCGTAGTCGGGGATGAGCGGGAAGAGCTCGCTCAGGTCGACCTTGCGGGCCACCTTGCCGGTGGTGACGTCCTGCACGACGACGCTCCCGAGGCCCGAGCTCCGGAACGCCCAGAGGCCGTCGCCGATGGGGACGCCGAGGGGCGCGTAGGTATTGAACGCGTCGTCCTTGCCGCCGAGCTCGGCGAGCTTCGCGAGGGTCGTCGGCTTCGCGAGCCACGCGGCGCCCCCGGGGCCCGCGCAGACGTCGAGCCCGACGAGCACCGTCTCGCCGACGAAGCGCGCGCCGCCGCAGATGTAGCTGTCGAAGCTCACCTTCTTCTTCGCGACGCGCTTGCCGGTCGCGCGGTCGAAGACGATGACCCACACGTTCTCGCCGGCGTCCCTCTCGGCCGCGTTGACCAGCACGAGCTTGCCGCTCGCGGAGGTGTCGGCGGTGCCGTACTCGAGCGGCGCGAGCTTCTTCGACCCGAGGTCGAGCTTCTTCTTGCACTCCCCGGGCGCCGAGCAGAGGAAGACGGCCTGGGCTCCGCGATCGTAGCGCCAGCCCTCGCCGTCGACGGTGGGCGGGGCGTCCTGCGCGTCGGCCGGCTCCGCGACCTTCGGGACGGGGCGCGCCGCGAGCGCGGAGGTCGCGAGATCGAAGCGGAAGCAGCGCGAGTAGTTGCCCTCGGCGTCGGGGTCGCTCGCGTAGGTGCAGAAGAAGACGCCGTCGCCGTCGAGGCGCGGCTGCTCGAGGGTCGCGCCCGGCGGCGCGCAGAGCGGCGCCGGCGTCGGCTTGGCCGCGACGGGCGGGCCGCTCGCCTCCTCGGGCGTGGGCGGCGTCGGCTCGGGGGCCGGCTCGGGCGCGGACTTGCAGGCGAAGAGCGTGAGGGAGAGGGCGGCGAGGGCGGCGGTGCGGGCGATCGGGGCGCGCATGGCGTGTCGGCTCCGTGGCGGTGTGTGCTTCGAACCGGTGATCGAGACCGACTATTGCACGGGGCTCGCGCGCTGTCCCCGCGTTACGAGGCGCCGCGGCGGAGCGTTGACGCGACGACCGCGCATGGCGGACGTTACGAACGCGGCCCTTCGTGCCCGCCGCGTCCTCCGCAACTCCGTCGTCGCGTCCTCCTGGAGCCCTCATGGCCTCTCGCGCCCGAGCCCTCGTCGCGTCCTTCGCCCTCCTCGGCGCGGGCGGCTGCGTCGCCGAAGGCGGCGCCCCCCTCACCTCCGACGACGGCGGCGGGCACGTCGCGGTCTCGGTGGCGGCCCTCTCGCTCCCGGGCGTGCACGACGCCGTCTGGGACCTCCGCGTCGCGACCGGCGCGTCCGCCGAGACGACCGTCGTGACGAAGCGCCTGACCGCCTCCGGCTACGGCGACGGCGTCGCCTCGGCGAGCTACGTCGCCCCCTGCGACGCGTCGGCGGTCGGCGACAACACGGTCGAGCTGCGCCTCATCGGGATCTACGGCGCGACGGTCGCGGACGCGGGCGCCTACGGCGACCCGGCGCCGGGCGGGAAGCTCGACGCGGTCGACCCCGGGCTCCTCGCGAAGAAGGCGACCTGCGCGCCCAACGGCGACACCCCGGTGCGCTTCGACGTGGCGGTCATGCGCCCCGCGAACCAGGGCTTCTTCGACGTGGCGGTCTCCTTCGAGGACGTCTTCTGCTCGGCGAAGTACGACTGCGCCGGCGAGCCGCTCCTCTACGACGGGGCGGCGCGCGGCGCGACCCACGTCCTCGGGCTCGCCTGCTCCGCGGGCGCGACGGCCGACGCCGCGACGCGCCTCCACCTGACGAACGTGACCGTCGACTGCGGCGTGAACGGCGTCGCGACGGTCGACCCGGCGAGCGGCACCGGGAACCTCTGCACCTCCGGCGCGACGGCGTCGTGCGCCCCGCGCGTCACCGATCCGAGCGGCCTCCTCTTCCAGGCGGCGGTCTTCCAGGGCGTCGACGACCTCCCGGGGCAGGACGTCCGCTACTGGAACGTGGCGCTCGGTGTCGCGACGGCGAGCCTGGACGCCTGCACCGTGCGCGCCCGGGCCACGGCGGACGACGGCTCCCTCGGCGACGAGCCCGTCGCGGTCGCGGCCGGCGCGGTCTACCCCTACATCGACTGGGCGGTGCCGCTCGTGGGCTGCCCCGCGAGCTTCCCGGTCGCGACGGACGGGAGCGCGGCCCCGGTCGCGGTCGCCTACACGACGACGAGCGCGACGGACCCGACGCCCTTCGCGCACACCTTCGGTCCGGCGGCGACGCCGGCGCCGGCGCCGGGGGGCCTCGTGATGTACCTCGACGCGGGGGACGCGGCGTCCTACGCGGGCGCCGGCGAGCAGCTCTGGAAGAACCTCGTCGCGGCGCCGGCGGACGGCCGCGCCCAGGCGGACTACGACTTCCAGCTCGGGCCCTCGTCGGGGACGGGCGACGACCCCGGCTTCCACGGCGTCGCGGGCGCGAGGTCGGCGAGCGAGTACTTCACGTTCGGCGGCGGGCTCCGCTTCATCCTCGCGCGAGGCGCGAACACGCCGTTCATCAACTCGATCCACAAGGACGGCGCGCGCTACACGATGGTTCTCTGGGTGCGGACGCCGGCGAGCTTCGGGATGTTCGGCAACTACCTCGGCACGAGCGGCTGGGCGGCCGGGAACCCGGGCTTCCTCTACTCGTTCCGGAACGGCCCCCGCCACCAGCTCTCGGTGCTTGTCCAGGCCAACGGGGTCATGGCAGCGATCGGCGGCGCGCCCAGCGCGAGCACCGTCTACATGATGGCCGCGTCGGTCGACGAGCCCGGCGCCACCGGCTTCCTCTACCTGAACGGCGCCTACGATCCGGTGAGCGGCAGCGACACCTTCGACGCCACCTACGTGAACCCGCCGACGAGCGACTCCGGGTGCGCGATGGAGATCGGCAACGCGGGCTGCGGCGTCGGCGACAACTACCTGCCGGCGGACGCCCGGGTCTACGCGGTGCGGATCTTCAACCGCGCGCTCACGAAGGCGGAGATGGACGCCGAGTGGGCCCTCATGCGCGGGCGCTTCGGGCTCTGACGCGGCGCGTCACGCGGCGCGCGGCGCGTTCGTGACGCGGCGCGTCAGCCTGCGTCAGCGGCGCTCGCGGGCGCGACGCGGCGCGTCATGCCGCCGTAATCAACCGCCGCAGATCGGGTCGTACAGCACGAGCTGCCCGTCGCCGTCGGTCTCGCAGGAGACGATCCCCGTCCCGGCGTCGTAGTAGCAGCGGAACGACTTGAAGGTCCCGTCCTCGAGCCGCAGCGTCCCGTAGAGGGGCGCGCCCTGCTCCTGGAAGTCGGGGACGCCGTCCCCATCGGAGTCGGGCGGGACGATCGGCGCCCCGGCCGGCGCGGCGCCGCCGCTCGCCGGGTCCACGACGTCCGGGAGGCCGTCGCCGTCGGCGTCCGTCGCGTCGTCGATCTTGCCGTCGTGGTCGGCGTCGAGCGCGCCGCCGCCGGCCTCGACGAGGTCGAACACGCCGTCGCCGTCGCTGTCGAGCTCCTGGCTGTCGGGGATCCCGTCGCCGTCGCTGTCGCGCGGGGCCCCGGTCCCCGTCGACTGGTTGTCCGCGTCGTCGTCGTCGACGCCCGCCGCGACACCGTCGAAGTCGTTGTCGGTCAGGTCGTCGAGCGTGCCGTCACGGTCGGCGTCGTAGGCCGCGCCCGGGCCCTCGATGCTGTCGGGGATCCCGTCGCCGTCGCTGTCCTTGTCGAGGTGGCTCGGGATCCCGTCCCCGTCGGGGTCGTAGGCGAGCGGGACCGCGTCGCACTTCCCGTCGCCGTTGTCGTCCGCGCAGGTGACGACGTCGGGGTCGAGGTAGTCGGGCACGCCGTCGCCGTCGCTGTCGCCTGAGAGGTCGGTCCCGCCGAGCTCGTCCTTGTCGGAGATCCCGTCGTTGTCGTCGTCGCCGTCGGCGAAGTCCGGGATCCCGTCGCCGTCGCTGTCGGTCACGATGCGCCCGATGCCGGCGGGCGAGGGCACGCCCGAGCGCGCGAGGATGATGGTCAGCGCGCCGTGGAGCGCCGACTGCGTCGACAGATCCAGGTCGCCCTCGCTGGTCGCGCCGCTCCCGACGACCGTCGCGTCCGCGTCGATGGCGACCCAGCTGCAGCTCACGCCGTCGGCCGCCGCGACGTGCACGATGGCGCCGGACACGCCGGTCACCGCGCACCCCTCCCACGTCGAGCCCGTCGTGCTCGTCGGCCCGCTCGCGAGCGTCGGCGGCGCCGCGCCGTCGTAGCGGACGCGCCCCTCGCCGCCGCTCCCGCCGAGGTTGTAGTTGGCCGCGCAGGTGCTGTTCGTGTTCGCGCCGCCGACGCCGCCGTGCACCGAGATCGTGCCCGTGAACGCGAGCGTGCGCGCCGCGAGCAGGACGCCGCCGCCCGAGCCGCCGCCGCCGCCCGAGGCCGCGCAGTTGTCGGGGCCGGCAGCACCGCCGACGCCGCCGTTCGCGCGGAGCTCGCCGGTGCCCGAGAGGGTGCCCACGACGTGGAACATGAAGGCGCCGCCGCCGCCACCGCCGCCGCCGCCGCCGAAGAGCCCGAAGTTTGGCCCGGCGCCGGTGATCCAGCCGTCGCCGCCGCCGCCGCCGGAGCCGCCGAAGAGCGGCAGCAGCGAGGCGAGGCCGTTCACCTTGCCGCCGCGGCCGCCGTTCGCTTCGCCGAGGCCGCCCGGGAGGCCCACGGTCGAGAAGCCGCCGCCGCCGCCGCCCGAGCGCGTGTTGTTGCTGGTCGCCGCGCCGCCGCCACCACCGAAGCCGGCCGCGCCGCCGGTGGTGCTGTCGGGCGCGCCGTAGGCGCCCGCGCCGAAGGGGTTGCCCGAGCCGCCGCCGCCGCCGTTCGTGACCTGCGAGGTCGGGAAGCCGCCCCCGCGGTTGAAGGGGCTGTTGCCGCCCGTGACGCCGACCGGCGGGTAGGCGACGCCGTGCCCGCCGGGCGCCTGCTGGTAGACGACCGACGGCGAGCCGCTGCCGCCGGAGAAGCCGTCGCCGCCCGTGCCGGAGAAGCCGCCGGTGTTCGAGCTCGTCGCGTTGTGGGGGCCGCCGGCCGCCCCGCCGCCCCCGCCCGGCCCGCCGTCCCCGCCGTCCCCGCCGTCGAGGGTCGACTGCTTGCCCTCGCTCCTGCCGAGGGCGTTGTCGCCGTAGTCGTGGCCGCGCTCGCCCGAGGCGTCGACCACGCCGTCGATGACCGCGTCGCCGCGCACGAGCACGATGATCGGCATGAACGCCTCGTTGCCGGCCGTCGCGGGGATGGGGTCGGTGGTGTCGAAGACGAGGGTCTTCCCGGCCGGGACGTCGAGCTGGCTGAAGACGACGACGCCGCCGTCGGAGCGCGCGGTCGACGCGATGGTGATGACGCCGTCGACGACGCCGTCCGCGTCGCCCGCGCCGCCGTCGACCGGGTTCGGGAGGGGCTGCACGATGGAGAAGACGTTGTCGATGGCGCCGGTCGCGGCGAGCGGCGTGCCGTTCAGCATCACCGTGCAGCTCTTCGCGGGGGCGTTCTCGAGGATGAAGAAGACCGTCGAGAGGACGGCGTTGTGGATCGGGGCGCCGGGGTCGCCTGCGCCGTCGCTGAGCCAGGTGGGGCCGACGAGGATCTCGGGGCAGGAGGTCGTGATGACCTCGCTCCCCGTGAAGCCGCCGTTCGCCGCGATGAGGCTCACGACGGCGCCGGCGCCGGGCGGCGCGGCGTCGGGCTGGAGGATGGTCTGGGCGCTGGCCGGGGCCGCGAGCCCGAGGAGGAGGCCCGCGGCGAGGAGGCCGAGGAGCGAGCGCGATGGCAGGAGCGGCGTCGTCATCGTGACCTCACTCGGGGAGGCAGCAGCCGTCGAGGACGGCGCCGGCCGGGACGGGGTAGACGGGCGACGTCGCGTCGCCGACGCGCACGAGGACGCCGGCGTCGAGGCCGATCATCTCGGCGCCCTGGCCGTCGACGGCGCCGCAGGCGCGGAGGCCGCGCGCGACGGTGTCGCCGCCACAGACCTGCTCGAAGTCGAAGCGCTCGCCCTCGGCGTAGCGCACCGTGACGCCCGCGGAGCCGAGCGGGTGCTGCCCGCAGTCGAGCTCGCCGCCCTGCGCGCCGACGGCGACGTCGATGTCGATGACCGGGTACACGCGGCCCGCGGGGGTCCTGTCGTCGGGGAAGGGGCCGGCCGAGACGGTCGCCTTCCCGGTGAGGCGGCAGCTGCCGGCGAGCGCGTCGGGGTCGAGGCCGATGGCGGTGTTCCAGTAGCACTTCGAGACGTTCGGGAGGGCCTCCACGCCGCGGTAGACGGCGTGCTGGAAGACCTCGGGCGCGCGCGGGCCGAGGTTTCCGGGGCCCTCGAAGGGGAGGAGCCAGTGGACGCGCTGGCCGCCCTGGCCGTCGTCGCAGCTGAGCTTCAGGGCGGAGAGGTGGAGGGCGGTCGCCTCGACCTCGTTCGGGCCGGCGGTGCAGGCGAGGGCGGCGACGAGGGTCGGGCCGCGGCCGCTGCCGTCGGGGTCGTGGAGGAGGTGGATGGGGGCGCCGTCGTCGTAGGTGCAGTCGACCTTGGCCGAGCAGAAGAGGTCCTCGAGATCGACGGCGATGTCGAAGAAGCCCTGCGAGGCGGCGCGGAGCAGGGTGAGCTCGAAGTCGACCGGGGTGTCGCCCTGGGCCGCGCAGGTGATCGGGGTCTTCGCGATGGGGCCGGGGTCGACCCAGTCGGTGAGCTCGGTCGTGCCGTCCGTGCCGCCGTAGAGGTGGTCGACGGTGAGGGTGACCGTGTGCGGGTTCGCGGCGGCGTCGCAGGGGCCGACGTAGCTGAGGGCGCCGCTCCCGTCGCCGTAGCCGCGCGAGGTGAGGGTCTTCCGCCAGACCTCGCCGCCGGGGTTCGAGACGACCAGGGTGTACTCGGCGTCGGTGACGCCGGGCAGCGACAGCGGCGCCACGGCGATGCGCACGCCGGGGCCGGTGTCGGCAGGGGGCGACGGCGAGTCGCCCGCGCCGCAGGCGGCGAGGGCGAGGGCCGACGCCGCGAGGAGCGCGCGTCGAGTCGTCATGGGGAACCTCGGTCGAGGAGCCTCCGGCACGTGGAGGCGATGCTCGAGGCTAACGGTCGGCGCGGCGCGCGGTCAACGAGGATGCGCGGCGGCACGTCACCGCGGTCAGCGGGGCGCGGCGGCGCGGACGTACGCGCGGCGGCTCGGGTGCTCGACCTCGGGGTAGGGATCGCGGACGCGGACGGTGACGTCGCCGAAGCCCGCGGCGGCGAGCCAGGCGGCCATCTCGTCGGGCGCGAAGAAGTGGAAGTCGGCGGCGACCTCCTCGCCCCACTACGTGTCGAGGCGGAGCGTGTCCTCGCCGATGTGGAAGGCGACGAGGAGCGGGCCGCCGGGGGCGAGGCAGCGGCGGATCCCGCGGAGGGTCGCGACCAGGTCGGCGCGCGGGACGTGGATGAGGGAGTAGAAGGCGACGACGCCGGCCCAGGCGCCGTCGGCGACGGCGTCGAGGGCGGTCATGTCACGCTCCTCGAAGCGGAGGTCGGGGTGCTCGCGGCGCGCGACGGCGAGCATCCCGGGGGAGAGGTCGACCCCGACGACGTCGGTCGCGCCGTGGTCTTTGAGGAAGCGCGTGACGTGCCCCGTGCCGCAGCCGAGGTCGCAGAGGGGGCCGCGGACCTCGCGCGCGAAGGCGGCGAGGAGCTCGCGGTCGAAGGGCTTCCCGGCGAGCTCGCCGCCGATCTCCTGCTGGTAGCGCTCGGCGACGGCGTCGTAGGTGCCGCGGAGGAGGGCGCGCACGCGGCGGGCGTCGTCGTCGTCGGAGGGCGTCGTCATGGCGGCAGGATGCCGCGCCCCGACGCGGGCGGGAAGCCGGTCGCGCGAGGAAAACGACGCGGAGGCCGTAGTTCGCTGGAAACGACCCGAGGACGCCGCTACCTTCGGGCCATCCGCCCGACAGGAGGTCGCCATGCCCGCCCAGAAGCTCGTCCTCGGCCTGTTCGCCGTCCTCCTCGCCGGCGCGCCGCTCGCGGCTCGCGCGGAGAGCATCGAGACGTGTCGCGGGGATTGGTGGTACGCGCTCGGGGGCGAAGAGCAGCGCCTCGACGCGCTTCCGGATCCGTCGGTCCTCCTCCTCCCGGTCTACGCCTCGAACGAGAACCCGGAGGACTTCCTGGTGGCACCCTACCCCGGTGTCACGGTCGCGGTCCGGCGCGACGGGGGCGACGAGGTCCTCGGCACGCTCGCGATCGGGGCGCCGGGTGGTGGCGAGCTGCCGTCCTTCGTGGGCTCCCTGCCCCCGAGCTTCCGGCTCGACCGGCTCCTGGTCTGGCGGCCGGACGAGCCGCTCGCCGAGGGCCACTACACCGCGTCGATCGCCGTCGCCGAGCCGCCCGACGCGTACCGGTATCGGGCGTGCTTCGGGTACCGCGCCTTCGAGCGCACCGTGAGCTTCTCGGTCGCGGCCGAGCCGCGGCCGCTGCCGACGGTGAGCCTCACCGCCACGTGGGAGCGGCGGTACGCCGACGTGGCGTCGTACGGTACGAGCTGTGACGCGCGCCCGGGGCTCGGGTGGTGCGCGGGAGGCGAGGGGTGCTGCTATCCCGCCGACGGGGAGCCCTCGCAGGTCTGGCTCGATCTCTTCGCGGCGGTGACCGGAGGGACCGACGATAGCGGTCTCTATTACTGGCTCGAGCTCTCGTTCGACGACCTCCTGAACCCCGGGCATGAGGCGCGAGTCGCCGCGTATCACGTCGCTGCGGGCCCGGTCGTCTCGGAGCGACGGGGGATCCGGGCCGACGAGCTGCCGAACCTGCCGGGGACGCTCGTCGCCCACGCGCGCGTCCGGAGCGTGGTGACGGGGGCCGTCGTCGCCGAGGCCGACGCGACGATCGTGACGGCGGAGCCCGAGCCGGCGCCCGAGCCGCGGCCGTTCGTCTGTACTCCCGAGCGTTGCGCAGCCCTCGCGGTCACCCCGGGCGCCGAGGACGACGCGCCCGACGCGGTCGTCGTGGCCGACGTCGCCGACGTCGCCGACGCCGCGTCGAGCACGGACGTCGCGGCCGACCCGGACCCGGCCGCCGACCCCGATCCGTCCCAGAGCTCCGACGGCGGCTGCGCGGGTGGCGGCGACGGCGCTCCCGCCGGCGTCCTCGGGCTCCTGCTCGCGCTGACCCTGCTCATCGCGAGGTCCGCGCGCCGTCGCCGGCGATGCTGAGCCGCCGGGCGCTCGCCCTGACCGCCGCGCTCCTCGCCGTCGTCGCGCCGTCGTCGTCGCGCGGCGAGACGATCGCGCGCTACTGCGCCCCGTGGTGGCACGGGAGCTTCCCGGTGCCGACCCCGGAGACGCCGTTGACGCCGACGCCGACCGTCCTCGTCGGGGCGAGCTGGGCGGGCGAGCCCGTGTCCCAGAGCGCGCCGTTCGATCCCCGCGGCCTCGCGGTCACGGTGCGCGACGAGCATGGTGACGCCGTCGACGGGCGCCTCGCCTTCGGGGGCGACGCCCTCCGCGACACCCTGGCCTTCGTCGACCTCGTGGCGAGCGAGGTCGTGTGGCGCCCGACGGCGGCGCTCCCGCCCGGGCGCTACACCGTCGACACCGTCATCCCCGCGCCCCCCGCCGAGCCCGCTTGGGCGGACTGTCACGATCTCCCGCGCACCGTCTCCCTCAGCTTCGAGGTCGCCGAGGATCCGCCGGCGCCCGCGACCCTCGAGACGTCGTCGTCCTTCGCGCGCGCCTGGGGGCCGCTCGACACGAGCCGGAGCTGCCACGATCGCGCCGAGGTCGCCTTCTGCGAGGAGGAGCCGCTCTTCTGCTGCTTCCCGCTCGAGCCCGAGCGCGACCACTTCCGGCTCGCGACGCCGGTCACCGCGCGCGGGCTCCCGCCCGGTGGCAGCGCGTACACGGCGCTCGTCTTCGAGATCGACGCGCTCGACTACAGCGGCCGCACGACGACGATCGTCTACCCCGTCCACGACGGCGAGGCCGTCGGCGAGGTCCCGCAGGAGGCCTCGTTCCTGAGCGCGGCGGCCGGCGGGCACGGCTACCCGCCTCGGACCCTTTACGGCCGCGCCCGCCTCGTGTCGCTGACGCTCCGCGAGACCGTCGACGACGTCGCCATCGCCATCCACACCACCTCGCCGGAGCCGGCGCCGCCGCTCGCGTGCGACCCGCTCGAGTGCGCGTGGGTCGCGTCGCTCCCCGGGAGGGACCGGACGGCCGCCGACAGCGGCTGCCGGGGCGGCGACGGCGCTCCCGCCGGCCTCCTCGCGATGGTGCTCGCGATGACCCTGCTCGCCGCTCGCTTCGCCCCGAGGAGGCCGCGATGCTGAGCCTCCGCCCGCTCGTCGTCGCGGCCGCGCTCCTCGCCGTCGGCGCGCCGACGCCGTCGCGCGCCGAGACCTTCCAGCCAGACACGTTCACCCCGCCGGTCTGCTCCCCTTGGTGGGAGCCGAGCCCCGTCGATCTCGCGCCGACGACCCCGATCACGCCGCGCTCCCCGGTGCTGCTCGGCGTGCGCTGGTCGAGCAGCGACGCGTCGACCTTCCCGGCCGACTCGCCCGTCGTCGTGACCAACGCCGCCGGCCACGCGGTCGGCGGGCTCGTCTCCCTCGGCGAGCGCGTCGGCCCGAGCGACTTCGCGACCGTCCTCGCGGGCGAGCTCGTCTGGAGCGCGCGGGGCGAGCTCCCCGCGGGCGACTACCAGGTCGTCGTCGACGTGCCGGAGCCGCCGTCGGAGCCAGGCTGCCCGAGCGCCTTCCACGCCTTCCTCCACGTCTTCTCGTTCACGGTGACGGACGCCCCCGAGACCGCCTCCCCGACGATCCGCGTCGCGCCCACGCTCACGCGGACCTGGGGCGCCATCGCCTACGACACCGACTGCGCCGCCCGCCCCGCCGTCGCCGCGTGCCCCGACGAACCCGGCGTCTGCTGCTTCCCCGCCCACCCCGAGTTCCAGAGCGCGACCCTCGACGCCGCGGTCACCGTCGACGCGCTGCCGCCCGGCGGCCCGAGCTACGCGCTCATCCGCGTCTCCGACGACACCTCGGGCGACCCGGCGACCCTCGTCTACCCCGTGCCGGTCGGGGAGCCCGCGCACGTCCCGCGCTACGTCTCGGGCTCGTCGGCCGCGGGGCCGCTGCCCCCCGTCCACCTCACCACCCGCCTCCACGGGCTCGTCGCGAACGGCGGCATCGTCGCCTCGGCCGAGGTGGACGTCCCCTGGAGCCTCGGGCCGGACCCCGCGCCCCCCGTGTGCGAGTTCCAGCGCTGCGCCGCGGCCCGGCCCGCTCCCACCACAGCCGCGGACGCCGGCTGCCGGGGCGGCGGCGAACGAGGCGTCCCCGGCGTCGTCGGGCTCCTGCTCGCGCTGACGCTGCTCCGGACGCGCTCCTCGCGCCGCCGCCCGGCCGCGACCCGCTGACGATCCCCCGAGAAAGACGAACCCCCGGGTACCTCCAAAGAGGCGCCCGGGGGCTCGCTCACGCCGTCAGCGCGCGCGATCGACCTACGAGGCCGAGCCGCTCACAGCACCCGGACCCGGCGCCGGCACCTTCGGGAAGGCCCCGGCCGCCGTGAGGTCGGCAGCGCCCCCCTCGAGGGCCGCGTCGAGCACCTCGTGCATGTCCTCGGCGAGGATGAAGGTCAGCGCCTGCCGCGTCGCCTCCGGCAGCTCCTCGAGATCCCGCTCGTTCTTCTTCGGCAGGATGACCCGCGTGATGCCGGCGCGCTCCGCCGCGAGCACCTTCGACTTGATGCCGCCCACGGGGAGCACGCGCCCCCGGAGCGAGCACTCGCCCGTCATCGCCGTGTCGGACCGCACCGCGCGCCCCGTCAGGAGCGACGTGATCGCCGTGAACATCGTGACACCCGCGCTCGGCCCGTCCTTCGGGACCGCGCCCGACGGCACGTGGATGTGGAGGTCCTCGTTCTCGAGGAACGCCCCGTCGATCCCGAGCGCCGCCGCCTGGCTCCGCGCGTAGCTCAGCGCCGCGCGCGCCGACTCCTGCATCACGTCACCGAGCTTCCCGGTGATCTCGATCTTCCCCTTCCCGGGCATGCGCGTCGTCTCGACGAAGAGGATGTCCCCGCCGACCGGCGTCCACGCGAGCCCCGTGGCGACCCCGACGCGCGAGACGTTCTCGATCGCGTCCGGCTCGTGCCGCTTCTTCCCGAGGAGCCCGTGGAGATCGTCCTTCCCGACGGAGAGCTTCCCGCCGCCCTCGGGATCCTTCGCCATCTTGAGCGCGAGCGCGCGGCACAGGCGGATGATCTGCCGGTTCAGCTGCCGCACCCCCGACTCGCGGGTGTAGTCGGACACGATGGCCGCGAGCGCCTCGTCGCTGATGGTCAGCGTCTCCTCGGCGATCCCGTGGTCCTCGAGCTGCCGCGGGATGAGGTGCCGCCGCGCGATGCGCTGCTTCTCCTCGTGCGTGTAGCCCGAGAGCTCGACGATCTCGAGGCGGTCCCGCAGCGGGCCCGAGATGGTCTCGAGCGAGTTCGCCGTGCAGATGAAGAGCACCTCGGAGAGGTCGAACGGCAGCTCGAGGTAGTGGTCGGTGAACGTGTGGTTCTGCTCGGGGTCGAGCACCTCGAGGAGCGCCGACTCCGGCGAGCCGTTCCACCACTGGCCGAGCTTGTCGATCTCGTCGAGCAGCATCACCGGGTTCTTCGCGCCCACCTTCTTCATGGCCGCCACGATGCGCCCGGGGATGGCGCCGACGTACGTGCGCCGGTGCCCGCGGATCTCGGCCTCGTCGCGCACGCCGCCGAGGGCGATGCGCGTGAACGGCCGCCCCGTCGCGTCCGCGATGGACTGCCCGAGCGAGGTCTTCCCGACGCCCGGCGGCCCCACGAGGCAGAGGATGGTCCCGCGCGGGTTCTTCGCGACCTTCATGACCGCGAGGTGCTCGAGGATCCGCTGCTTCACCTCGTCGAGGCCGTCGTGATCGTCGTCGAGCTTCTGCGCGACGGCGCCGATGTCGTCCTTCACCTCCGCGCGCACCTTCCACGGCAGGTCGAGGAGCCACTCGAGGTACGTGCGGCTCACGTTCGACTCGGCCTGCGCGCCGCCCATCGCGTCGAGCCGGTTCAGCTCGCGCTCGGCGACCTTGCGCACGTCGTCCGGGAGGTCGGCCTTCTTCAGCCGCTCGCGGAGCGTGTCCGTGATGTCGCCGGCCGGGTCCTCGCCGAGCTCCTTCTTGATGACCTTGAGCTGCTCCCGGAGGATGTGCTCGCGCTGGTTCTTCTGGAGCTCCTTCCGGACCTCCTCCTCGATCTTCTGGCGCACCTCGTTCAGCGTCGACAGCTCGCCGACGAAGGAGATGACGAGCCGCAGGCGGTCGAGGACGTCGGTCGTCTCGAGGACCTGCATGGCCTTCGCCACCGGCAGCTCGAGCGCCGACGCGATGCGGTCCGCGAAGCGCCCGGGCGTCTCGATGCCCTGGAGGTCCGCCGCGATCTTCCCGAGCGGGCCGCCGATCTTGTTCAGCTGGTCGCGCAGCGCCTCGGCGAGGAAGCGCGCCTCGAGCTCGTCGCGCACGGGCTCGCGGAGGGGCTCGCCGTGGACCATCCAGGTCTGCGCGTGCTCCTCGAAGGCCACGAGCTCGAAGCGCGAGAGCCCCTGCAGCGAGAGCATGAGCGAGTTGTTCTGGTGGCGGGTGATGCCCGCGATGCGGGCGAAGACGCCGACCTTGTAGAGGTCGTCGAGGCCCGGCTCCGTCGTGGCCGGGTCGCGCTGCACGCCGACCCCGATGACCGTCTGGCCGGGGCGGGCGTTCTTCAGGATCTCGAGCGACTGCGGGCGGCCCACCGCCAGCGTCGTGACCTGCCCCGGGAAGAGGACCCCGTTGCGGAGGGGCAGGAGCGGGAACGGAGACTCCGGAGCGTCCGGAGAGAAAACGCGATGGGTCACTGGGACTCCTACGTCTGGGAATCGCGCGGCCACTCCCTCGGGCCGGCATGGAGGAACCCTAGGGGCGGCGCTTGGGTGTTCAACCTGACCGATCGGGCAGGTCGGCGTCGGAGGCGGACTTGAAGGGGCCGTGATCGGCGAGCATGGCCATCTCGGCGCGGATGGCGTCGGCCTCGTAGTCGAGGTGCCGCGCGACGGCGTCGCGGAGGCCCGGGTGCGCGAGGAAGTGGGCGCTGTGCGTGGCGCTCGGGAGGAAACCGCGGGCGATCTTGTGCTGGCCCTGCGCGCCGGCCTCGAAGCGCGTGACGCCCTCGGCGATCGCGTAGTCGATGAGGCGGTAGTAGCAGCACTCGAAGTGGAGCGCGTCCCACGCGTCGACGGCCCCCCAGTAGCGGCCGAAGAGGCGGTCCCCCTTCATGAAGTTGAGCGTGCCCGCGACGGGGCGGTCGCCCTCGTAGGCGATGACCGCGCGCACGCGCTCGGGGACGCGTCGCGCGATCTCCCGGTAGAAGCCGCGCTTCAGGTAGGGGATGGCGCCGCGCTCGGCGATGGTGTTGCGGTAGAAGCCGTAGAGGGCGTCCCAGTCCTCGCGCGAGAGCTCGTCGCCGCGGAGGAGGCGGATGTCGAGCCCGTGGCTCTGCGCGCGGGCGCGCTCGCGGCGCACCTCTTTGCGGCGCTTGCTGGTCATGGCGGCGGTGAAGTCGTCGAAGGAGGCGTAGCCGGCGTTGTCCCAGTGGTACTGGTGCGTGAGCCGGCGGAGGAGCCCGCGCCCGGCGAGCTCGCCCGCCTCGCGCTCCGTGCAGAAGAGCCAGTGGATCCCCGAGGCGCGCTCGCGCTCGGCGACCGCGAGCGCGCCGCCGACGAGGGCACCGACGACCTCCGCGCGCGCCCCGTCCGCCTCGACGTCCGGGTGGACCATGAGGCGTGGTCCGGTGGCCGGCGTGAAGGGGACGGCCGACACGAGCTTCGGGTAGTAGCTGATCCCCGCGCGGTGGGCGGCGTTCGCCCAGCCCCAGTCGAAGATGTACTCGCCGTAGCTGTCGTCCTTGAGATAGAGCGGCGACGCCCCGACGAGGCGCCCGCCGTCGGCCTCGCGGACGAGCAGGTGCCGCGGGACCCAGCCCGTGCCGGCGCCGACGGAGCCGCTCGCCTCGAGCCCGGCGAGGAAGCCGTGCTCGACGAAGGGGTTGTCGTCGCCGGTGAGCGCGTCCCAGGCGGCGGGCTCGACGGTGCCGTCGAGGCCGCCCACGACCTCGATGACGAGGTCCGTCCCGTGGCCGCCCTCGGCGGCGCTCCCGCTCTCCCCGGTCTGGTCGTGCGCCATGACGGTCTAGGATACGTCCGAGCGCGCGAAAGGGAAGCGCCCGCGCGGGTCGTCGCGCCGTCGCGCTGGCGCGCGCCGGCCGCGGCGTTGACGCCTCCGCGCCAATCGTCCAATCTCGATAAATCCGCCCAACCCAATGATTCGACTCGGACCTTTCCGAGATTGGAGGCCTCCGTGCGCGCTCTCGCAGTCACTCGCCCGCTCTCCTCCCGCCTCGTCGTCTCGCTCGCGTCGCTCGCAGCGGCCGCGCTACTCCCAGGCGGCGCGGCCGTCGCGGGCGGGCCCGGCTCCGGCCACGGTCACGGCCACGGCCACGGCCACGGCCACGGCCACGGTCACGGCCACTGCGACGCCCCCGGCCGCGGCCACGGTCACGGCCACGACGACGCCGTCACGCGCCGGCCCATCGGCGATTGGCTCGCCAACAACCCGCAGAGCTTCAACGTCTTCGACTTCCCGATCGACGGCACCGGCAGCGACCGCGGCGTCCTCATCAACTTCGGCTGGGACCCGCACCTCTTCCCGACGCCCGACGGGACCGCCGCGCTCCCCGTCAACCCGGGGATCGCCGACGGCAGCGATCCCTTCGGCTTCCCGGGCGGCTTCTCGAGCGTGCTCTCGCTCACCGAGAAGCGGACGCGCGTGCACGGCACGATCGTCCAGACGCGCCGCGACGACGGCGGCGTCGACATCGTGGTCGACGCGCGCGTCCGCTACAACGCCGTGTCGGTCTACGACGAGGAGGACATCTTCGGCGTGGGCGGCTACGGCTCCGGCGGCCCGGGCGGCTGCAGCACCGCGGGCGGCAGCGTCGGGACCGGCTGCAACGACCTCCCCGGCGGCTCCGGGGAGCCCGACGCCCTCATCGGTCAGGACGGCGACGGCCGCTTCGACTACGAGCTCCACGTCGAGCTCGCCTACACCGCCGAGGCGGTCGCCCTCGCCGGGGGCGATCTCGCGTGCGGCGCCGACCCGGCGATCCCCTTCATCCTGCCGGCGTTCTTCGGCATCGTCCCGGGCGTCGAGGTCACGGACTTCCGCATGGTCGGCACCATCACGGGGCACGTGACCGAGGACGCCGCCGTCGCCGCCGCCTTCGGCCTGCCCGCGGGCGGCGAGGTCGCGATCCGCTACGTCGACACGCCCGAGGAGTTCGTCGTCGAGCTCATCGCGCCTTGAGTCCGAGGCGTGCCGCTCACTCCAGGTCGATCTCGGGGACCTCGGGGGCGATGGGGCCGATCGACATGAAGCCGTCGTCGAGGGCCGCGAGCTCGGCGTAGCTGTGCTTCCCCGTGGCCGACGACGTCTCCTTCACGAACGGGTGGCTCCCTGTCGCCTTGCCGACGACCACGTAGCCGTCCTCGCGCGCCTCGATCTTCCGCTTCCAGCTGCGCTTGCCGACCTTCCCGACCATCGCCGCGTCGGGCACCGGGCCGCCGCCGTTCAGCTTCGAGACCTCCTCGGCGACGGCGCTGGGGAGCGGGACCACGTTCAGGCGCCCCGCGACGGCGTACGCGAGGACCACGAGCTTCGTCTCCGCCTTCTTGTAGTAGTTCAGCTCCTGCGACGTGCCGCGGAAGGTGGTCGTCGTCTCGAGGACGCAGACGGGGCCGACGTCCTTGACGCCGTAATTGCACCAGCACTTGTCGACCGCGCCCTCGTAGCTCGCCTCGGCGTTGCCGCTCCGGAGCGAGCCGTTCTGCGTGACCATCCCGTAGCTCTCCCAGACGCCGCCCGACTCGACGATGAGGTGCGTCACGTCGATCCGCGGCTGCCCGGGCTTCTCGGGCTCCTGCACGCGCATCGTCTGGAAGCCGCCGAGCGCCTTCGTCTCGCCGGTCGCCGCGTTCTCGATGGTGCAGGTGCACTCGGTCTTCCCGGCCGCGTCCTTCGGGCAGCCGGCGTCGGCCGCCGCGAGCTCGCAGACGCCCTGGAGCGCCTTGTCGACGGCCGCGCGCGAGGCGTCGCCGACGAAGAGGGTGGGGAGGGTGAGGAGGGAGACGGCGGCGAGGGTGGGCCAGGACACGCGCATGGGACGACCTCGATGTCGGGGTGGGAGCGGCGGGCGTCGCCGCAGGAGTCCTGCGTAACACGCCCGCGCCCCGCCTCGTCCGGCGCGTGGGATCGGCGTAGGATCCCCGAGGCCGCGCGCCCGCTCGCTCAGCCCTGCACGAGCACCGTCGCCTCGCCGGTCACGGCGACCTCGCCCGCCGAGGTGCGGACCACCGTCGCGAGCGTGACGATGGGCTTGTCCTCGCGCACCGCCGTCACGGTGACCTCGGCGGTCACGGTGTCGCCGAGGCGCACGGGCGCCGTGAAGCGGAGCGTCTGCCCGAGGTAGATGCTGCCGGGCCCCGGCAGCTTCGTGCCGATGACCGCCGAGAGCAGGCTCGCGCCGAGCATGCCGTGCGCGATGCGGCCGCCGAAGCGGGTGGTCTTCGCGTACTCCTCGTCGAAGTGAACGGGGTTCATGTCGGTCGAGACCTCGCCGAAGAGCGCGACGTCGCGCTCGGTGATGGTCTTGTCGATCGTCGCCTGGTCGCCGACCTTGGGCATGGGCATGGGCTCTCGCTCCTTCCGCGGCGCGGGGCCTCTCCCCGCGCGGCCGCGAGCATCCCCGAAGCGCGCCCGGCCCGCAACGGGCGAGGTCACCCGCCGCCGCCCCCGCGCTCGGCGGCGAGATCGAAGATGCGCGGCCGGTCGGGCTCGCCGTCCATGTACTCGGTCCCCGCGAGGTGACCGATGACGCCGAGCTTCCGGACGAAGACCTTCCCGGTGTCCGGATAGGTGCAGACCTCGTTCGGCTCGCGCGGGCCGATGGAGAGGTAGACGAGGTCCTCGTCGGGCGAGGTGTTCGCGAGCTGGTGGGCCTTCCCGGTGCCCGCCGGGCAGGAGACGCAGTCGCCGGCGCGCAGATCGTGGAGGTCGTCGCCGTAGCGCAGGACCCCGCGCCCCGAGAGCACGTAGAACACCTCGTCCTCGAGGTGGTGCGCGTGGAAGGGGCAGCCCGTGTAGCCCGGCGGGACGCGGTTCCACGCGACGCCGAGCTTCCCGCCCGCGCCGCGCATCCCGGGCGTCATGACCCGATAGAAGCCGCCCCACTGGCCGTTCTCGAGCTCGCCCTGCTCGGGCGCGTCCGCCACGTTCACGACCGGGACGAACCCGGCTCCGCCGCCCTTGTCATCGCCCTCGCTCATGCCTCTCGCTCCTCGCGCCGCCGCGGGGCGCGCGTCGCCGTCACTCGCCGCCCTCGCGCCCGACGCACGGCTCGCGCAGGAGCTCCGGGCGGTACTCGAAGTGCATCGTGTCGAAGTGATACCAGCGGCCGCCCCAGACGAAGCCGTGGCGCTCGAAGATCCTCGCGATCTCGATGGGATAGCGGTTCTTGTAGCGGTAGTGCCCGGCCGCGTCGGGCTTGTTCCAGTCCCAGTAGTCCGAGCGCGAGACGCCGATGTCGATGGCGATGGCGAAGCTGTGGAGGCTCCGCCGGCTCGTGCCGCGCACGGTCCGCCAGTTGAAGGTGCCGCTCGACTTCGCCGCGAGCCGACAGAGATCCGGCGGGAGCTCCCGGGCGAGGTCCCTCTCGACCGCCGCGAGCGCGGCCGCGGCGCCATGCCGGCGGTTGAACTGGACGACCGTCCCGCCGCACTTCTCGAGCCACGGGACCGGCACGAGCTCCTTCCGCACGGCCGCCCGCGAGTCGCCGTAGAGCGCCATGAAGAAGGGCGTCCAGCGCACGCGCCCCGGCTCGAAGTCGACCGGGGGCGCCGTCGCCGGGACGAACGGCGTGTACCGCTGGCGCATCATCTCCTCGAGGTCCGGGTCCTCGAGGATCGCGTCGTGATCGGGCTTCTCGCGCCCGTCATCCCAGGGGAGCGCGCCGCCGCCGCAGCGCTCGAGGGACGTCGCCGTCACGCCGCAGAAGGCGTCGGGGTAGGCCTCGCGCAGGCAGCGGAGCCCGTCCGGGACGCCCTCGGTGCCGCCGCCCGGGGCGGCCGCCGGCGCAGGGGCCGGCGCGGCCAGCGCGAGCCAGGAGAGCAGGCCCCACGTCAGCGAGAGCGTCATCATGCGGGCTCGCTCAGTCGTCTTCGCGGTCGTTGTACTTCTTCCGCGACTCCACGCTCCCGTCGGTGCTGACCACCTGCTTCACGCCGAGGACGGCGGCGATGCGGTCGTCGACGGTGTCGATGCGCAGCACGTGGTCGATGACGATGGGGAACTTCTCGCTCGGCGTCGTGAGGACGATCGTCCCCGAGCCGAGGAGGAGCCGCTCGAGGAGGTCCGGGACGCTCTTGTCCCAGCGCAGCGACTCCGTCGGGAAGCGCTTCATCTTCGGGAAGAGGCCGTAGCGGTGGACGACCTCGTTCGGCTCGATGATCCAGTAGTTGATGCGCGACTGGAGCCACACGAAGAGGAAGATCACGCTGAAGGCGCCGAAGACCATCCAGTAGAAGGTCGCGTTCATCACGGGCTTCAGCTTCTCGACGAAGCTGCCCACGTCGGCGAGCGCCCCCGCGTACAGGAGCGCGAGGAAGGCCACGACGATGAGCAGCACCACGATGAGCGAGCGCTCCTCGTTGAAGTCGAAGCTGATGACGAGCAGGTTGAACAGGAACGCGCTCATCCACACGGCGCCGGCCCAGGGCACGGCGTCCGCCTCCGTCGCGATCGCGCACACGAGCGACGCGAGCCACGTGAGGTAGAAGAACACGACCTTCGGGAGGGGGCGCACCACGACGCGCAGGTGCGCGGGCCGCTCCCTCGAAGACGACGCCTGACCTCGGGCTTCTCTCGCCATGCCCCGACTCCGCGCTGCGGTGGTGTGGAGCGACCACCATAGACGTGCCCGCGCGGGCTGTCACCGCGGCGCGGGCGGCGCGTCGTCAGGGGCGCGGCGCGAGCGGGGGCGTCGCGGGGTTGCCGCCGTGCGCCTCGCGCACGAGCCACGCCTCGGGGCCGACGAACGGGATCTCGACGGGCGCCGCGGCCGCGCGGCCCGCGCCCTCGCGCGGCGGCGCGGACGCCGACACCGGCGAGGCCTTCGCCTTCTCGAGGGCGACGCTCGGGAGCCCGTCCGAGGTGGGGGCGAGGTCGATGTGCAGGTGATTGGCGTGGTAGCCGTCCCACGTGGGGTCGAGGATGTTGGTGAACACCTGCTCGGCGCGGAGGCGCGCGACGAGGTTGTGGAGGAAGAGGCTCCCCTTCTGGAGGGCCGGCCAGCGCGCCGTCCAGTGGCGCTGGATCTCGATGGCGCCGTAGCCGCGCACGTAGAAGCCGGTGATGTCGATGCCGTTGCCGAAGCTGTGCTGGCTCTGCTTCTCGCTCTTGAGGCGCAGCGTGCGGCAGTTGTAGGTGCCGACGTGCGTGATGTAGGTGATCGGCGCCTCGAGCGCGTCGCCGAAGACCTTCCGCGCCTCCTCCTGCGCGATGACCTCGAAGCGCGCCATCGCGAGGGCCATCGCGCAGTTGACCATCGTGAAGCCGCCGTAGCGCGCGCCGGTCGGGCCGCGGCTCCAGACGACGGCCTGCGGGACGTGGCAGTAGATGGTCTCGGTGCGCGTGATCCTGCGGGACTGGAGGCGGTTGTGGGGGCTGAAGTAGTAGCCCTCGGTCATCCCGGCGGCCTCGAGCCGCTCCTTGCACTGATCGACCCAGAACGCGTCCCAGGGCGCGCTCTCCATGCCGTCCGGCAGCGCGTGGCGCGGCGCCGGGTCGCCCGGGACGGGCGCGGCGAGGAGCAGGAGGGCGAGCACGTGGGGGAGGAGGATCACGGGGGCGAGGGCTCCGGGAGCAGGAGGACGCGACGTGGAGGGCGGCGCCGCTCGGACCCCGTCCTCATCGGCGCGACGTCCTCTCGGCTTAACGGACGGGCCCGGACCCGGCAAGAAATCCGCGATCTCGCGGGTATCCGGGGCCGTGCGAAATGGCGCTTGCGATGTGCGTTATGATTCATTAAGTGAGTGAGGACTCACTAAGGGGCGCCGCTCGGTGGCACGCCCCCGCACCATCTCGGACGACCTCATCCTCGAGGCCG
This sequence comes from Deltaproteobacteria bacterium, assembly GCA_020632715.1. Taxonomy (GTDB): domain Bacteria; phylum Myxococcota_A; class UBA9042; order PHBI01; family PHBI01; genus JACKFA01. Next base: position 270,818 of record JACKFA010000001.1, on the reverse strand, counting down.
CGCGCCGCGTCTTCATCCGCGACGGCGTCGCGGCGTCGACGTCGGCCGTCGCGCGCGAGGCGGGGGTGTCCGAGGGCACGATCTTCAAGCGCTTCACGACCAAGGACGAGCTCTTCCAGCGGTCGATGGCGGTGTGCGAGGCGGAGTGGACGCTCGAGCTCGAGCCGCGCGTCGGGCAGGGGGAGCTCAGAGAGCAGCTCGAGGCCGTGGCGCTCGAGCTCCTCGGCCACCTGCGCCGCGTCCTGCCGCGGATCATGGCGCTGACCGCCCACGGGAGCTTCGACGCGCGCGACTTCTGGCGCGAGAACCCGCACGCGGCGCCCGTCGAGGGGCTCAAGCGCCTGACGAACTACCTCGACGCCGAGATGCGCCTCGGGCGCCTGCGCCTCGGCGACCCCGAGATCATGGCGCGGATCCTCCTCGGGAGCGTCCAGAACTACGTCTTCTTCGAGTTCGTCGGCGCGCACGCGCGCATGCCGATGGCCGCCCCCACCTACGTACGCGGCCTCGTCGCGACGCTCTGGGGCGGTCTCCGACCGGACCAGTCATAGGTCGTTGTTAATGAGTGTTAACTTTATTATCACATCGCCAGCTCACGCCGTCGGCGCCGCGATCCTCGCCGCCTGCCTCGGGGTGTCGCCGCTCGCGTGCACGGTCCACGACGTGAAGACGGACCCCGCCCCGGAGCTCTCCGTGCCGGACCGCTTCGACGGCGCGATCCCGACCGACGGCGCCGTCCGGCCGCCCGATCGCTGGTGGGAGGCGTTCGGGGACGCCGAGCTCGACGCCTACGTCGAGCGCGCGCTCGCCGGGAACCTCGACATCAAGCGCGGCTGGGCGCGCCTCGCGCAGATCCGCGCCCTCGCCGAGGGGGCGGAGGCCGGTCTCTGGCCGACGCTCACGGCCGACGCGAGCGTCGGGCGGCAGCGCACCGTCTTCAACCTCGGCGAGCCCATCGGGCTCGTGGCGAACGAGACGCCGAGCTACACGCTCGGGCTCTCGGCCCGCTACGAGGTCGACCTCTGGGGCAAGGTCGGCTCCGCCGAGAGCGCGGCCGAGGCCGACGCGCGGGCGACGCGCTTCGACCTCGAGACCGCCGCCATGACGCTCTCCGGGCGCGTGACCGAGGTGTGGCTCGGGATCGTCGGCGAGCGCGAGGCGCTCCGCCTCCTCGACGAGCAGGAGGCCACCAGCAAGAAGTTCGTCGACCTCCTCGAGCTCCGCTTCGGGCAGGGGGCCGCGACCGCGCTCGACGTGCTCCAGCAGCGGCAGGCGCACGCGGCGCTCACCGCCCAGCGGCCGCTGTCGAAGGCGCGCCTCGGGGTCTACGAGCACCAGCTCGCCGTGCTCCTCGGCCAGGTCCCGGGCGCCGTGGCCGCGCCGGCGCGGGCCGAGCTGCCGGCGCTCCCGCCGGCGCCGGACGCCGGGCTCCCGGTCGAGCTCCTCGGGCGCCGCCCCGACATCCGCGCCGCGCAGGCCCGCGTCGTCGCGGCCGACTACCGCGTCGGCGCCGCCATCGCCGACCGCTACCCGGCGATCTCGCTGTCGGGGCGCATCGGGTTCCAGGCGGCGCACCTCGAGGACTTCATCGACTCGTGGATCTGGAACCTCGCCGCGAGCCTGGTCGCGCCCCTCTTCGACGGCGGGCGGCGCGCGGCCGAGGTCGAGCGGCAGAAGGCCGCCCTCGAGGACGTGCTCCACGGCTACGCCCAGGTCGTGCTCGCCGCGATCGTCGAGGTCGAGGACGCGCTCGTGCAGGAGGCTCACCAGGCCGAGTACGTCCGCGAGCTCGACGCGCAGCTCGCGATCGCCAGGTCGTCCCTCGACGAGGCCCGCCAGCGCTACGTCACCGGCCTCACGTCCTACCTGAACGTGCTCACGTCGCTGCGCGCGCTCCAGCAGGTGGAGCAGAGCCACCTCGCGGCGCGGCGCCAGCTGCTCTCGACCCGCATCCAGCTCTACCGCGCGCTCGGCGGCGCGTGGACGGAGACCCTCGCCCCGGCCGACCGGGGAGAGGCGCCCACCGCCGACGACGGAGGTCCGCGATGCTCGACACCCAGAAGGTCGCGAAGCTCATCTTCCTCAAGATCCTCCCACCCTTCGTGGTGCTCTTCCTCGCGTTCGGCTACGCGGGCTATCTCCAGAAGACGCGCCCCCAGGCGCCGAAAGCGCCGCCGCCCTCCGAGTCCAAGGTGGTCGAGGTCATGCCGGTCGCCGTCGGGAAGGAGGCGGTGACCGTCGACACGGTCGGGCGCGTGAAGCCCGCGCGCGAGACGGTGCTCGCGCCCGAGGTCGCCGCGCGCGTCGAGAACGTGAACGAGCGCCTCGTCGCCGGAGGACTCCTGAAGGCGGGCGAGGTCGCGTTCGAGCTCGACTCGCGCGACTACGATCTCGCGGTCCAGAGCCAGCGCGCCCAGGTCGAGCGCGCGCGCTTCGAGCTCGCCGTCGAGAGCGGCCAGCGCACGATCGCCGAGAAGGAGTGGGAGCTCCTCTCGGACGACGTCCGACGACCGAGGCGGGCAAGGCCCTCGCCCTCAGGAAGCCGCACCAGCAGCTCGCGAAGGCGAACCTCGCGGCCGCCCGGAGCGCGCTCCTGCGCGCCGACCTCGCGCGCTCGAAGACGAAGGTCGAGGTGCCCTTCAACAGCTACGTGAAGATGGAGAGCATCGAGCCGGGGCTCCTCGCCGGGCCGCAGAGCCAGCTCGCGCAGCTCATCGGCACCGACGCGTTCTGGGTCGAGGCCCCCGTGCCCCTCGATCGCCTCGACTGGATCGAGATCCCCGGGGTCAACGGCTTCCAGGGCGAGCGCGGCTCCGCGGTCACCGTGACGCAGACGACCGGCGCGGCGCCGATCGTCCGGAAGGGGACGATCCTGCGCCTCCTGCCCGAGCTCGACACGCTCGGGACGCAGGCGCGCGTGCTCATCGAGATCGAGGACCCGCTGCTCCTGAAGGAGGGTGGGGCGCCGGGGCTGCCGCTCCTCGTCGGGGCCTTCGTGAAGCTCGAGATCCAGGGCAAGGAGCTCGACCACGTCGTGAAGGTCCCGCGCGTCGCGCTCCGCGACGGCGACCACGTCTGGGTGATGACCCCCGACGACACGCTCGAGGTGCGCCCGGTCACGATCGTCTGGCGCGAGCCCGACAGCGTCTTCGTGAGCGAGGGGCTCACCGACGGCGAGCGCGTCATCACCTCGCGGCTCGCGACCCCGGAGCCTGGGATGAAGCTCCGGCTCCCCGGGCAGGAGACCGCCTCGTCGGACGCCGCGAAGGCGCCGGGGGCCGCGGCCGAGGCCGAGGCGGCGCCCGAGGCGAAGGAGGCGACGCCGTGAGCGCCATCCACGACTTCGGGAAGAGCTGGATCGCCTGGATGGCGCGGAACTCCGTCGCCGCGAACCTGCTGATGTTCCTGCTCCTCGCGGGCGGGACGGTCTCGGCGCTCACCATCAAGCAGGAGGTGTTCCCCGAGTTCACGCTGCCGTGGGTCAGCATCTCCGTCGCCTACCCGGGCGCGAGCCCCGCCGAGGCCGAGGAGATCGTGACCTCCCTCGAGCAGGTCGTGAACGCCGTCGAGGGGGTGAAGAAGATCACCGCCGCCGCGAGCGAGGGCTACGCGGGGGTCTACGTCGAGCTCTACGACGACGTCGACGAGAACAAGGCCCTCGCCGACGTGAAGAGCGCGGTCGACCGCGTGACGACCATCCCGCAGGACGCCGAGAAGCCCGTCGTGAGCTTGCTCGCGAACCGGCGGCAGGTCATCTCGCTCGTGTTCTACGGGGACGTCCCCGAGGCGGTCCTCCGCGACGTCGCGGAGAACGCGCGGAACGGGCTCAAGGCGCTCCCGGACGTGAGCGAGGTCGACATCGCCGCGACGCGCCCCGAGGAGATCCACGTCGACGTCGCCGAGGACACGCTCCGCCAGCACGGGCTCACGCTCGAGCAGATCGCGGGCGCCGTGCGGCTCGGCGCGACCGAGCTCCCGGCGGGCGGCGTGAAGACGGCCGCCGGCGAGGTGCTCCTGCGCACGAAGCCGAAGCCGGTGCACGGCGCGGACTTCGAGGACATCCCGATCAAGACGAGCCCGCTCGGCGCGGAGCTGACGGTCGCCGACGTCGCGACCGTGCGCGACAGCTTCGCCGAGGTCGACCAGAGCGCGACCTTCAACGGCAAGCGCGCGATCATGCTCAACGTCTACCGGAACGCGGACCAGACCCCCATCGAGGTCGCGGACGCGGTGAAGGCGTTCTCGTGGCAGTTCGCGGCGCACCTGCCGCAGGGCGTGTCGGTGACGCCGTGGATGGACTGGTCGGAGCTCTACCGCGACCAGGCCTCGACCTCATGACCAGCAACATGGCGATGGGGTTCATCGTCGTGCTCATCATCCTCGGGCTCTTCCTCGAGACGAAGCTCGCCTTCTGGGTGACGCTCGGGATCCCGACGTCGTTCCTCGGCTCGTTCATCGTGGTCCAGCAGTTCGACGTGTCGATCAACATGGTCTCGATGTTCGCGTTCATCGTGACCCTCGGCATCGTCGTCGACGACGCCATCGTCGTCGGCGAGAACATCTACGAGAAACGCGACGAGGGTAAGACCTTCCTCCGGGCCGCCATCGACGGGGCGCGCGGCGTCTCGATGCCGGTCGCCTTCAGCGTGCTCACGACGGTCGCGGCGTTCATGCCGATGTTCTTCGTGCCCGGCATCTCCGGGAAGATCTTCCGCGTGATCCCCGCGGTCGTCGTCTCGGTGCTGCTGATGTCGCTCATCGAGTCGTTCTACATCCTGCCGGCCCACCTCGCGCACAAGAAGAGCGAGCGCTCGATGCTGTGGTGGATGCTCGTGCTCGCCGCGGCCTTCGGCTTCATCGGGCTCATCTTCGGCCTGGTGTCCGGGGTGGGCGCGCTCCAGGGGCTCGCTGGCGGCGCGCTCGTCGGCGCCTTGTGGCCCATCGCCTACCGCCTCATCGACCTCCTCTTCACGCAGGCGCGGCGCGTGACGACCCCGGCGCTCGACTGGATCATCAACGTCGCCTACCAGCGCGTCCTCGGCTTCGTGACGGCGAACCGCTACCTGACGCTCGCCGGCGCGTTCGCCATCGCCATCGCGTCGTGCGCGCAGATGCCGGGCGGGCGCCTCAAGTTCACCTTCATGCCGGACGTCGAGTCCGACATCGTCCTCGCGCAGGTGACGCTGCCCTTCGGCGCGCCGGTCGAGGACACCACGCGCGTGCGCGACCAGCTCGTGGCCGCGGCGCGGGCGGTGCTCGACGACAACGGCGGGGCCGACGAGATCTCGCGCGGGATCTTCGCGCAGGTCGGCGTGGGCATGCCGAACTCGGGGCCGGTCAACGTCGGTGGCGGGGAGTCGGGCGGGCACGTCGCGAACGTGCAGGTCTACCTCGTGGCGGTCGACGCGCGCGGCATCAGCGCGCCAGTTCGTGAAGGCGTGGCGCCAGAAGACCGGCGACGTCGCGAACGTGGACACGCTCGTGTTCAAGGACTCGATCGGCGGCCCGAGCGCGGGGCTGCCCATCGATCTCAAGCTCATCCACCCCGACGTGAAGGTGCTCGAGGCCGCGGCGACCGAGCTCGCGCGCCGGCTCACGGAGTTCGACGGGGTGAAGGACATCGACCCCGGCTTCAAGCAGGGCAAGCCCCAGATCGACCTCGCCGTGACGCCGCTCGGGCAGGCGGCCGGGCTCACGGAGGCGGAGATCGGGCGGCAGGTGCGCTCGGCGTTCTACGGCGCCGAGGCGAAGCGGCAGCAGCGCGGGCTCGACGAGCTGAAGGTGATGGTGAGGCTGCCGGAGGCCGAGCGGAAGAGCCTCTACGACGTGCAGAACCTGATGCTCCGGACGCCGAGCGGCGGCGAGATCCCGCTGCGCCTGGCGGCCACCGAGCGGCGCGGCTTCGCGTTCACCGCCATCCAGCGCACGGACGAGCAGCGCTCGCTCCACGTGAGCGCCGACATCGACCGCGACCGGACGACGCCCGACCAGGTCTACGCGAAGCTCCTCGCGCCGGACGGGGCGGTCTCCGAGATCGTGAAGAAGTACCCGGGCCTCTCCTTCGGCTTCGCGGGCGAGCGCGAGGAGCAGCAGAACTCGATGCTCGCGCTGGGCCTCGGCTTCGGCATCGCGCTGCTCGTCATCTACGCGCTGATCGCGATCCCCTTCAAGAGCTACCTCCAGCCCGTGGTCGTCATGCTCGCCATCCCGCTCGGCATCGCCTGCGCCATCCTCGGGCACATCCTGACCGGCTACGACCTGTCGATGATCAGCTTCATGGGGATGATCGCGCTCTCCGGGGTCATCGTGAACGACTCGATCGTGATGATCGACACGGCGAACGAGTATCGACGCGAGAGCGGGATCAGCGCGTGGGACGCCATCACGCGCGCGGCCACGCGGCGCTTCCGGCCGATCATGCTGACGTCCGTGACCACCTTCGGCGGCCTCGCGCCGATGATCATGGAGACCTCGGTGCAGGCGCGGTTCCTGATCCCGATGGCCGTGAGCCTCGGCTTCGGGGTCATCCTGATGCTGCCGCTGGTCTACGTGGTGGTGCCCGGCACCTACCTCATCATGGAGGACCTGAAGCGGCTCTTCGGGCTCGCGCCCGGGATCTACGAGCGCCCTGGCGGGGACGACGACGAGCTCGGCCCGGACGAGGGGGAGGGGCCGGGGCAGGGCGGCGACCCCGACAGGACCGTGGTCGGCGCGCCGTCCCTGGCCTGACGACGCGCGTGAGTCAGAGCAGCTGCAGCCAGAGCTCCTTCGCCACGGCCGACTTCGGCACGAGGCGCTGCGAGCTCAGCGCCGTGAGCGAGCCCATCGCCTCGAACGGGCGGCGGTTCGCGCGCAGCAGATCGAGGTAGGTCTCGCCGGCGCGGAGGGGGGCGCCCGCCGCGACGATCGGGATCGCCGCGCGCTCGGCGCGGCTGAAGCGCGAGAGGACGCCGGCGAGCGCGAGGTCCTCGGCCGCGGGGAAGGTCGGCGGGGCGCCCTTCGCCTTCGGCAGCGGGAAGAGCTGCTCGTAGGGGGCGTCGTCCTCGCGCGCCGCCGGGGCGCGGCGCCCCCGCTTCTCGAGGGCGCGCGCGCGGGCGCGGTCGAAGACCTCCGCGAGCGACAGGTTCGGGAAGCTGAAGAGCGGGAGCTCGAGGGACGTGGCCACGGGATCCTCCTGGTGCGCGGTCCGCGAGCTGTCAGCGCAAGCGCCGTGCCAGCGGATTCTGGCGTGTTTTCGGGCGCGTCCGCCCCGCCCGGCGCCGCGCCGCGGGGCGGAACGGGGCGGCCCTGGGGCACGCTGCCCCACTCCCCGCCTCGCAGGCGGTGACCCGCCTCCCGGTTTCGCGTAGGCTCGCGGGCGATGTCCGAGCAAACCGACGCCCTCTTCGCGAGCCTCTACCAGGAGCTCCGCCGCATCGCGGCGCGGCGCCTCGCCTCGCTCTCGCGCGGCCAGACCCTCACCCCGAGCGACGTCGTCAACGAGGCGTGGGGGCGCCTCCGCACCCCCAACGAGGCGGGCTGGCAGAGCCACGCCCACTTCCTCGGGGTCGCGGCGCGCGCGATGCGCCTCATCATCGTCGACCACGCGCGCGAGAAGGGCGCGCAGAAGCGCGGCGGCGACTGGCAGCGCGTCTCCATCTCCCTCGGCAGCCACGGCCCCCAGGACGTCGACCTCGAGCGCGTCCTCCTCGTGCACGACGCCCTCGACGCCCTCGCCGAGGTGTCCGCCGAGGCCGCCGACATCGTGACGCTCCGCTACTTCGCCGGCATGAGCGTCCCCGAGGTCGCCGAGTCCACGAGCCTCTCCGTCGCCACGGTGGAGCGGCGCTGGCGCTTCGCCCGCGCGTGGCTCGCCGACCGCCTCGGCGCCGACGGCACGGGCGGCCCCGCGCTCGACGGCGACGGCTGACCCAGCGTCAGGGCGAGGCCGGGTAGACGTCCCAGCGGGGCGCGGCGCCGAAGCCGAGCACGCGGGAGAACCAGCTGTAGCCGGCCTTCTCGCCCGCCCGCCCCGTGACGACGAGGTCCGGGACGCCGTCGCCCGTGAGGTCCGTCGTGGCCCAGGCGTCGTAGCCGACGGCCCCCGGCGTGCCGCCGAGCGCGAAGAAGCCCTCGTCGTCGCCACCGCCCGCCGGAACGGCCCAGACGACCGGGGTCGCCGCGAAGCCGGCGCCCGTGTTGGCGTAGACCTCCCAGTGGGGCGTCACGCCGAAGCCGAGCACGCGGGAGAACCAGCTGTAGCCGGCCTTCTCGCCGGCGCGCCCCGTCACGACGAGGTCCGGGCGCCCGTCGCCGGACAGGTCGGTCGTGGTCCACGTGTCGTAGCCGACGCCGCCCGGTGTGCCGGCGAGCGCCGCGAAGCCCTCGTCCTCCGCGCCGCCCGCGGCCGGGACGGCCCAGGTCGTCGGGGTCGCGGCGAAGCCGCTGCCCGTGTTCTCGTAGACCTCCCAGTGGGGCGCGTCACCGAACCCGAGCACGCGGGCGAACCAGCTGTAGCCGGCCTTCTCGCCAGCGCGCGCCGTCACGACGAGGTCGGGGCGGCCGTCGCCCGTGAGGTCGATCGTCGTCCAGCCGTCGTAGCCGAGGCCGCCCGGCGAGCCCGAGAGGCCCGAGAACCCCTCGTCGTCGGCGCCTCCCGCCGCCGGCACGGCCCACGCGGTCGCCGTCGCCGCGAAGCCGCTGCCCGTGTTCGGGTAGACGTCCCAGTGGGGCGTCGCGCCGAAGCCGAGCACGCGGGAGAACCAGCTGTAGCCGGCCTTCTCGCCGGCCCGAGCCGTCACGACGAGGTCGGGGCGGCCGTCCCCCGTGAGGTCGGCCGTGGTCCACGCGTCGTAGCCGAGGCCGCCCGGTGAGCCCGAGAGCGCCGAGAACCCCTCGTCGTCGGCGCCGCCCGACGCCGGCACCGCCCACGCCGTCGGGGACGTCGCGAAGCCGCTCCCGGTGTTGGCGTAGACGTCCCAGCGCGGCGCGCCGCCGAAGCCGAGCACGCGGGAGAACCAGTCGTAGCCTGCCTTCTCACCCGCGCGCGCGGTGACGACGAGGTCGGGGCGGCCGTCACCGGTGAGGTCGACCGTCGTCCAGGCGTCGTAGCCGAGGCCGCCCGGTGAGCCCGAGAGCGCCGAGAAGCCCTCGTCGGCCGCGCCGCCCGCCGCGGGGACGGCCCATGACGTCGGGGTCGTCGCGAAGCCGCTGCCGGTGTTGGCGTAGACGTCCCAGTGGGGCGCGCCGCCGAAGCCGAGCACGCGGGAGAACCAGTCGTAGCCGGCCTTCTCGCCGGCGCGCCCGGTGACGACGAGGTCGGGGAGGCCGTCGCCGGTGAGGTCGGTCGTCGCCCAGACGTCGTAGCCGACGGCGCCGGGCGTGCCGGAGAGCGCGTAGAAGCCCGCGTCGTCGGCCCCGCCGAGCGCAGGCACGGCCCAAGCCGTCGGGGCCGCGGCGAAGCGCGCGGGCGGGAGCGGATCGCAGCGGCCCGCGACGCAGGCCGTGCCGGCGCCGCACGCGGTCGGCGCGCTCCAGACGAGGCAGCCGTTGTCGCCGTGGACGCACACGATCCGCGCCGCGCCGTCGCACGCCACGGCGCCCGCGGTGCAGGCGTCGACACAGCCGGGGCTCGAGTCCGGGACGTCCTCGGTGCCCGCCGAGTCCGGGGCGAGCCCGGTGTCCGCCGCGGTGTCGGCGGCGTCCGAGGCGTCGGGGACGTCGCTCGCCGCGGTGTCGGTCGGGGTCCCGGTGTCCGGGCCGCCGGTCGCGTCGGCGACGGCGTCGGCGGTGGAGCCGCCCCCACCGCCGTCGTCGCAGGCAGCGGAGGTCGCGAGGAGCGGCGCGAGGGCGAGGGCGAGCCGGCGCAGAGCGGGGAGGTGTCGGGCGTGCATGACGACGTCATGCCAGGACGCGCGCCGCGGGACAACGCGCGAGTCCGGAGGCGCCTCGAATCAGGGGGAGCGCGACCGCGACGCGCCGCGAGACGTAGCACGCGCGCGATCTCGAAGTCAGCATCGCGCTATAGGCAGATCGGACGATTGCGCCGCTCCCGCCGATGTCCTCGGGGGGGCGCGGCGCACGGCGGCGGGTCAGCGCGGGTTGGCGACGAAGTCTGGCCCGAAGCGCCGGAAGTAGCGGATCTCGACGCACCCGACGGGCGTCTCGGCGGCGGCGAAGCGGACGTGCTCGGCGCCCTGGATCTCGAGCCCGGTGGCGATGGCGAGCGGCGCGAGGAAGTCGCCGTCGATGTGGAGCGAGCCGCCCGCGGCGTCGGCCGCGCACTCGGTGAAGGTGGGGCCGCCCGCGTGGTGGTTGATGGGGACGCTCATGAAGACGGCGCCCGCGACGGCCGGCGCGGTCCACGTCACGTCGAGGGCGGTCGGCGCGTCGTAGCCGCCGACGAGCACGCCCGCGAGGTCGGGGAGGTCGCTCGGGAGGGCGGTCTCGGCGAGGGTCACGCGCGCAGCGTCACCGATCGTGAGGTCGACGGCGAAGGCGTCGCCTGGGAGCGTCAGCTGCCCGCCGACGCCGAGCGCGCCCGGGAAGCCGTCGAAGCGCTGCGTCGCGGCGCCCGCGCTCATCGTCAGCGCGAGGTCGTCGCGGCGTGTCGGGGCGGGGACGCAGGCGCCGTCGCGGTCGCAGACCTCGCCCTCGCCGCAGAAGTCGTCGCAGGCCGCGGTCTGGGTGAAGCGGTGGAAGGCGCACCCGTCGCGCGCGAGGGCGGGCGGCGAGAGCCAGGGGTCGGGCCGGTCGAAGACCTCGGCGCTCGCCCACACGGTGCGCGGCGGGCCCTCCTGCACCTCGACGAGGACGAGGCCCACGCGCTCGGTGAGCGCGCAGCGCGCGCCGGGCGTCGCGGCGCTGGCGGTGGGGGCGACGACGTCGGCGCGGGCGGTGTCGGCGGCCGTGACCGTGTCCGCGACCGTGTCCGTGGCCGTGACCGTGTCCGCGGCCGTGTCCGTGGCCGTGACCGTGTCCGTTTCCATGTCCGCGGCCGTGCCGCCGTCGCTGCACGCCGTGGCGAGCCCCGCGAGCGCGGCCAGCGCGAGGTGGATGAGCGCCCGCTTCTCGGTCATTCGTGCACGAAGCCCGGGTAGAAGCGGCGGAGCCAGCGGATCTCGACGCAGCCGGCCGCCGTCTCCGCCGCCGCGAAGCGGACGTGCTCGACGCCCTGGAACTCGAGGCCCGTCGCGACCGCGAGCGGCGCGAGCATCGCCTCGCCGACCTCGAAACCGCCTTCGCTCGCCGCGACGCGGCAGTCCGTGAACGTCGGCCCGCCCGCGTGGTGGTTGATGGGGATGGTCGTCGTCACGTCGCCGCCGTCGCTCGGGGCGTCCCAGCTCACGACGAGGCCGGTCGGGGCCTCGTAGCCGCCGGACAGGGTGCCGTCGAGCCCGGTCAGATCGCCCGGGATGGCCGTCTCGGCGGCCGTCACGCGGACGCCGCCCAGCGTCACGGCCACGCCGAACGCCGTCCCCGACAGCGTCACCTGCGCCCAGTACGTGTCGGAGCCCTCGGAGCGCGGGATCGACTGCGTCGCCTCACCCGCGACGAGCGTGAACGCGGCGTCCTCGCGCGCGGCCTGGGCGGGCACGCAGGCGCCGTCGAGCCCGCAGACCTCGCCCTCGTCGCAGGGGGCGTCGCAGGCGGCGGTCGGCGCGAAGCGGAAGAAGGCGCAGTCGTCGCTCGTGAGCTCCGGGGCGCCGTACCAGGGGTTCGGGCGGTCGAAGAACGAGGCGGTCGCGAAGACGAGCACCGGGTCGTCGCTCTGGAGCTCGATCTGCACGAGCCCGACGCGGTCCGTGAGCGCGCAGCGGGCGCCCGGCGTGGCCGCGACCTCGGTCGGCGCCGCCGTGTCCGTGGCCGTGGTGTCGGCGACGGTCGTGTCGGCGACGGCGGTGTCGGCGACGGTCGTGTCGGCGACGGCGGTGTCGTCGACCGTCGTGTCGGCGACCGTCGTGTCGGCGGCGTCGGCGACGGGGCCGCCGCCGTCGTCGCCGCAGGCGGCGAGGGCGAGGGCGAGGGCGAGCAGCAGAGCGGGGCGCATGGCGTTCTCCTCGGAGGCGAGCGCGCATGCTTCGTGCGGCGCGCCGCTCGTGTCAAGGCAGCGCGCCCCAGAGGCGCCGCCAGGGCCGCTCCGCCCGCGTTGACCCCCGCCTCCCCGGGCGGCATGATCCCCCCATGCGCCGGGTCTTCGTCACGTGGCCGCTCCCGTCGGCGTCGCTCGACCGGCTCGCGGCGGTCTGCCAGGTCATCTCGAACCCGCGCGAGGAGATCCTCGCCCGCGCGGACCTCATCCGCGGCGCCGCGGGCGCGTTCGCGCTCGTGACCACCCTCCGCGACGTCGTCGACGCCGCCGTCCTCGACGCGACCGGCGTCAAGCTCGTCGCCAACGTCGCCGTCGGCTTCGACAACATCGACGTCGACGCCGCGCGCAAGCGGAAGGTCCTCGTCACCAACACCCCGGGCGTCCTCACCGAGACCACCGCCGACCTCGCGTTCGCGCTGATGCTCGCGACGCTCCGCCGCGTCGCCGAGGGCGACCGCCTCGTCCGCGCCGGCGCCTTCCACGGCTGGCACCCGGGCCTCATGCTCGGGCGCGACCTCCACGGGAAGACCCTCGGCGTCGTCGGGCTCGGCCGCATCGGGCGCGCCGTGGCCCGCCGCGCGCGCGGCTTCTCGATGCGCGTGCTCTATCACGGCGGCCGCCCCGAGGACATCGGCCTCGAGCCGCGCTCGCTCCCCGAACTGCTCGCCGAGAGCGACATCGTGAGCCTGCACGTCCCGCTGACGCCGGCGACCCGCGGCCTCATCGGCGCCGAGGAGCTCGGCCGCATGAAGCGTCACGCCGTCCTCATCAACACCGCGCGCGGTGACGTCGTCGACACCGAGGCCCTCGTCGCGGCCCTCGAGCGCGGTCACCTCGGCGGCGCCGGGCTCGACGTCTTCGAGGGCTCTCCGGAGCGGCCCGACCCGCGCCTCTTCGCGATGGAGCACGTCGTCATGACACCGCACGTCGGCTCCGCCACCGTCGAGACGCGCCGCGCCATGGCCGAGAAGGCCGTCGACAACGTGCTCGCCGCCGCGCAGGGCCAGCGCCCACCCGACCTCGTCGGCGGCTGACCGGGCTACTCGGGATCCGTGAAGCGCGGCGCGGACTTCGTGAAGTTCGCCCGCACCGCCTCGAGCTGGTTCTTCGAGCCGAGGAGCTCGAGCTGGAGCTCCGTCTCGAGCGCGAACGCCGCCGCCCGCGTGAGCCCCGGCGCCTCGTTCAGGAGGCGCTTCGCCCGCCGCACGGCGTCCGGGCTCTGCGCCGCGATGTGTCGCGCCGTCGCGAGCGCCTCGGCGAGCGGATCCTGGCACACCCGCGTCACGAGCCCGAGCGCCTTCGCCTCGTCGGCACCCACGCGCCGCCCCGTGAACGTGAGCTCCTTCAGGACATCGATCGGCAGGAGGCCCCGCGCGGTCTGCGTGATCGCCATGTCCGGCACGAGCCCCCAGCGCATCTCCATCACGGAGAGCTCGGCGTCGGGGCCGGCGTAGCGGAGGTCGGCGCCGAGGGCGATCTGGAGCCCGCCGCCGAAGACCGCGCCCTGGAGCGCCGCGATGACCGGTACCGGCACCTCCTGCCAGATCCACGCGCACCGCTGGGCCACGTTCGCCTCGCCGTCACGGCGGAGGAGCGCCTCGCGCGCGGCCGGGCCGCTCGCCATGAAGCTCTGGAAGTCCAGGCCCGCGCAGAACGCCGGCCCGCTCCCGGCGAGGACGACGCAGCGCGCGCCCTTGTCGGCGATGGCCGCCTCGCCGGCGGCCACGAGGCCCTCGATGAGCCCGCGGTCGAGCCCGTTCCGCTTGTCGGGGCGGTTCATCGTCACGCGGAGCACGGCGCCGTCGCGCTCGACCAGGACCCGTTCCTCGCTCATCGCCGCCCTCCTCTCCGCAGGTGTGTCGTCGTTGGCGAAGGTAGCGCGGCGCGCCCGAGTTGCGAAGCCGCGCCGCCGCCCTCGCGAGAGAGGGATGACGGCCCGGCGAGCAGGGGGTAGGCTCCGTCGCCATGAAGCGCACCCTCTCCGCCGCCGCCGTCCTCGCCGTCACGACCCTCCTCGGGCTCTCCGCCTGCTGCACCGCGAAGCCGGCGCCCACGGAGCCCGCGGCCGTCGTGGAGCCGACCCCGGTCGAGCCGACGCCGACGCCGACGGAGCCGACCGAGCCGACCAGGCCCGGCGCCGTGGTGCCCCCCGGCGGCGCGATCCCGATCGGCAGCGCCTGCACGGCCTCCGGCCAGTGCGCGAGCGGCGCCTACTGCCAGTTCCCCGAGGCCGCGGCCTGCGGCGAGGGCGGCGTCGCCGGCGTCTGCACGGAGCGCCCGCGGATCTGCCAGAAGGACTGCCGCGGCGCCTGCGGCTGCGACGGGAAGCGCTACTGCAACACCTGCCAGGCCGAGTCGCTCGGCGTCTCCATCCGACACCAGGGCAACTGCCTCGAGCCCATCGTCCAGTGCGGCGGGATCGCGGGCCTCCGCTGCCCCGACGGGATGACCTGCGACTATGGCCCCCCCGACACCATCTACCCCGACAAGATGGGCGTCTGCGTGCCCGACGGCGAGTAGCCGGCCGAGGACCCCGTGGCCGCCGACCTCGCCCCCCCGAGCGCCCCCCGCTGGCGCGACGCCTGGAAGCGCTGGCTCGCGCACCCGCGCGCGCCGCTCGCGGTCGTCATCACGGCGCTCATCCTCCTCGCGCCGTCCGTCACGAGCCCCTTCGCGGCCGACGATCACCTCCAGCGCGTCGTCCTCCGCGACGACCCCGGCGTCCCCGGCCTGGCCCCGACCACGCTCGACCTCTTCACGTTCGCCTCGGGCGATCCCGCGCAGATGAAGGCCCTGATGGACGCGGGGGTGTTCCCGTGGACCACGGCGCCCGACCTGCGGCTCGCCTTCATGCGGCCGCTCTCCGCGCTCACCCACGTCGTGGACCACGCGCTCTGGCCGGGCTCGGCGGCGCTCGCGCACCTCCAGTCGCTCCTCTGGTTCGCGCTCCTCCTCGTCGTCCTCGGCCGCCTCTACCGGGCCGTCTTCGACGGCGCTCCCGGAGGCTCCCCGGGCCTCGGCCGCTGGGTCGCCGGGCTCGCGCTCGTCCTCTACGCCCTCGACGACGTCCACGGCCCGACCGTCGGCTGGATCGCCAACCGCCAGGCCGTCATCGCCGCGGTCTTCGGGCTCCTCGCGGTGCTCCTCCATCACCGCGCCCGCGCGGCCCCTGGCGGCGACCGCCGCGCCAGCGCCCTCGCCGTCGTCGCGTTCGGCGCCGGGCTCGCGGCCGGCGAGTCCGGGCTCGGCGCGCTCGCGTACCTCGTCGCGCACGCCCTCTGCCTCGATCCGGCCCCGCGCCGCGCGCGCGCCACGGCGCTCCTCCCGTACGCGCTGGTCGCCGCCGCCTGGGCCGGCCTCTACGTCGCGCTCGGCTACGGCGCCCACGGGAGCGGCGTCTACATCGACCCGGCCGCCGATCCCGCCGTGTTCGCCGGCGCCATCGCCAAACGCGCCCCCGTCCTCCTCGGCGCGCAGCTCGCGGGCGTCTGGTCGGACGTCTTCCCGGCGCTCCCGCCCGACGTCGCGCGTCTCTGGGTGATCGGCTCGGTCATCTACCTCGTGCTCGCCCTCGACGCGTTCAAGGTCGTCCTCGCCGCGCGCCCCGAGGCCCGCTTCTGGGCCCTCGGCATGGTGCTCGCCGCGCTCCCGGTGGCGAGCACCTTCCCGGCGGACCGCCTCCTCCTCTTCGTGGGCGTCGGCGCCATGGGGCTCGTCGCCTGCTTCCTCGCGGCGCCCGAGGGGGCGCCGGGGACGCGCCCGACGAAGTGGCTCCGGCGCGTCACGGTGCGCTCCTGGACCATCGGCCTCATCGCCGCGCACCTCGTGCTCGGGCCGCTGCTGCTGCCGATCCGCGCGATGTCCATGACCACGGTCCAGGCGAGCCTCGACCGCGCCGACCGCACCGTCCCGAAGGACCCGGGCGTGGTCGACCGCACGGTCGTCGCCGTGAACCCGCCGAGCGACCCCTACCTCGCCTTCATCCCCATCGAGCGCGCGGCGCGCGGCGTGCCGGCCCCCGGGCGGCAGCGCTGGCTCGCCGTCGGCCAGACGCCCGTCGCCGTCACGCGCCTCGACGCCAACACGCTCCAGGTCGCGGTCGCCGGCGGCTACCTCGAGATGCCGTCGGAGCGCCTCGTGCGCGCCGCGCGGGAGCCGCTCCGGATGGGCGACGTCGTCGCGCTCGCGGGCGTCAGCGTCACGGTCGCCGCGGTCATGCCCGACGGGCGCCCGTGGATCACGCGCTGGCGCTTCGACGCCGAGCTCTCCGACCCGCGCTTCGTCTGGCTCCGCTGGAGCGACGACCCGCTCGGCTTCGTGCCGTGGACGCCGCCCGCCGTCGGCGACACCGAACTCCTCCCGGCCGTCGACACCGTGAAGGCGTTCTTCGGGCGCTGAACCCTCCTTGGCGATTGGCGCGAGCCCCCCGTACCCTGCGAAGGGCCGGAGAGGGGCTCGCGCAGAGGCGCAGAGGCGCAAAGCGGGAGAGCCGGTCCATCTGGGCGGCTTGGCGTCTTGGCGCGACCCCCTCGCGCTCACCGAAGGGCCGGAGACGGGGTTCGTGCTGCGGCGCTGAGGCGCTCGAGCGCTCAGCGCGCCGGCGCGTCCTGACGCACCGGCGCCGCGACACCGTCGTCCCCTCGGGAGGGCGCAGTATCGCCCCGCATGACGCGCCGCGTCATGGCGCGTCAGTCGATGCGCTCGAAGATCGTCATCATCTCGCTCGGCGTCGCGAAGAACGAGCCGAAGAGCCCGACGAGCACGGTCCAGGGGAGCCAGAGGACGAGCTTCGGCGACGGGGGCTCGATGGCCGCGTCGAGGGTGTCGTCGCGCGCCTTCATGACGAGCGCCACGAAGCGCGAGTTGATGAACGGCCAGCGCGTGTTGACGTACATCGTGCGCCAGTGCCTGACGACGCGCAGCCCGCGCGCCTCGCCGGCCGCGCGCAGCGCCTCGCGCGACAGGATGTGCCGGTGGTAGGGCTGGTGGAGCGCGTGGACGAACGCCTCGGGGCGCGCGAGGTCGACGCCGGCGGCGTCGGGGGTGCCGACCGCGACGAGCCCGCCGGGGCGGACCAGATCGCGCTGCTCCTCGAGGAAGGCGAGGGGATCGGCGACGTGCTCGATGACGTCCTGGCTCACGACGCAGTCGTACGCGCCCGGCGCGAGCACGGCGCGGTCGCTGTATCGCTTCGAGTACGGGTCGTATCCGAAGGCGTTCGGGAAGCGCGCCTCGGCGAGGTGCGCGAGGAACGCGCCGCCGCCTGCGCCGTAGTCGAGGACGCGCCCGTCGCGCCGGAGGCCGGCCTTCATGAGGCGCCGCCGCTGGAGGTCGTACATGGGGCGCGTGCGCCAGTCGAGCGGCACCTCGTGGACCGGGTAGCCCGCGTAGTACGCGTCGAGATCGACCTCGGCGCCCGCGTGCACGCTACGACAGGCCGCGCAGCGCCACACCGGGAACGCCTCGGCGCTGAAGGCGCGCACGTTCGAGCGCACCGTGGCGGTCTCGGCCGGAGGCGCCTCGTGGCCGCAGACGACGCAGCGGGCGGCGTCGCTCACGTCGCCTCGCCCGCGACGGGCGCGGTGAGCTCGCGGCTCGCGGTGATGGCGACGGGCGACATGGCGGGGCGGACCTCCGGCGTGGGAGCGGGCGCAGGCGCCGGCGGCGTGAGCCTGCCACGCGCGCCGGCCGCGCGCCAGGGGCGCGGGCGCGCGCGCTTCGGGACCACGACTGGCGAAACCTCTCCATCGCCATTATGATCGGCGACTTGATGGGCTACCACGCCCGACCGCTCCAGGGGGGACGATGGAGACGGAACGCTCGACGTCATCTCGGCGAGGCCGCGCTTGAGCGCGGTCGCTCAGGCGCTCGCGCCCACCGTGGCCCGCCTCGGGTGGCTCGGCGGCGCGGCCACGAGGCCTCCGGACGGGTTCCGGGCGCGGGTGGCGGCGGTCCTCGGGCTCCCGCCGGCCGTGGCGCAGTCGGCCCCGGTCATGGCTTGGGATGGCGCCGGGAGCGCCCTCGCGGCGCACCTCGGCGGCGCGCTGCTCGCGCCCGGGCGGGCCGCGGCGTGGGTCGTCGAGCTCGCGGCGGGCGACGCCGAGGGCGGCATGCCGCCCGAGGCCGGCGGCGCGCTCCTCGAGGCGGTGCTCCAGGGGCTCCGCGAGGCAGGCGCGGCCGCGGTCGTCGTGGCCATCCCCCGCCGACGCCGGCGCGTCCGCCGCGTTCGCGGGCGTCGCGGCGGCGCACGAGCTCGCGGCCTTCCACGCCGGGGTGCCCTTCGTCGACGGGCGCGCCCACGGCGGCGATGGCGACGGCCTCGCGCGGGCGACCGCCGAGGCGCTGCGGAAGGTCCTCGGGCGGCGGCTCGAGCCGGCCGCGCCGCGCGAAGGGGCAGGGCGGCGCGCGCTCGTCGGGATCGACGCGACGTCCATGGCCGAGGCGCCCGAGCGGTGCGCCGCGGGGCACGTGGTCGTGCAGCGCCGCTCGCTCCTCGTCGGCGCCGGGGACGCCCTCGCCTGGACGAGCCAGGACGACATCGACGGGCTCGTGGTCGTCGCCGCGAAGGACGCGCCGCTCCGCGTCGAGCTCGCGGCGGAGCGGGGCGTGCGCGTCCACGAGGTGCCGCCGAGCCCGGCGGGGGCGCGGCTCCACGCGCTGCTCCTCGGGGGGCACGGCCCCGCGCACCAGGTGCGCGCGCGGGCGGTCGATCCGAGCGGCGCCTCGGCGACCGGGACGCGCCTCCACGCGCTCGGGTGGCTCGTCACGCGCAAGGCGGCGGCCGTCGACGACGAGGACTGACCTGGCCGCGCTGGAATCGGCCCGGCGAGCGGCGCATTGTCGCCGCATGCGCCCCGCGACCGTCATCCTCCTCGCGCTCTCGTGCCTTCCGCTCGCCTCCGCCTGCGCCCCGCGCGTGGCCCCCGCGGCCGCGGAGGTCGGCTGTGAGCTCGGCTGGGACGAGCTCGCCGCCGCCGCGCCGCGCGAGCTCCCGCTCACGCCGTGGCGGCCCGGCGCGCCGCTCCCGGACCCGTGCCCGCCGGATCTCGACGTCGCCGCGCTCCTCGCCGCGCCACCCGGCGATGACGCCGTGCGCGCCGATGTCGGCGGGGGGCGCCTCGCGACGCTCGTCGCCGACGGCCCTGGAGGCAGCGGGCGCTTCTGGGGCGTCGTCGTCGCCGTGCCAGGCGACCCGCCGCGCGTCGCCTGCGCCCTCGCGAGCACCGCCGGCTTCCGGCACCTCCTCGACCGCGCGGCCCCCCTGACCCCGCTCCCGTGGCTCGCCGACCTCGACGGCGACGGCGCCGCCGAGGTGATCCTCTGGCACCGCCTCCCGCTCGGCCCCGCCGCGAGCGAGGCGTGTTACTACGGTGCGCAAGCAGCTGGAGCCGTCCACCGCCGGCCTCCTCACCGCCTGCCGTCGTCGTCGATGCTCGGCGCACCTATGGGTGCGCCTCCGCTCTCCTCCTAGGCAGACGGCGAGGATGCTCGACGGCGACCGGGCTCCAGCCACTTGCGCACCGTAGTCAGGGGCTCTGGCCCGCGGTCTATCGCGTGGCGCCCGCGGGCGACCGGCTCGTCGCCGCGCCGGAGCGCGGGGCGGCCCTCCGCGCGCGCGTGGCGGCCGCCTACCGCGCTGGCGAGGCGGTCCCTGCCTGCGACGAGGCGATGGCCCGGGCGCTCACCGCGTCAGCGCTTCCCGCGCGCGTGCCGCGCCCGTGAGCGCGGCCGCGGCGTCTCCTTCGGGTGCGCCTTCGCCCACGTCTCGCCGCGCGCGACGGAGCGCCGCGCGTGGACGCGGATGTGCAGGTGGTTGTCGTGCTTCGGGTAGTGCCGGATGATCCCCTCGCGCTGCCGCGCGGGGCGCGGGTACTGGAACCAGCGCGCGAGCTTCGCGGGCGACACCTTCGCGACGTCGCGCGCGTACTCGTAGAGCGGCTTCTGGAGCTTCCAGTCGATGAAGGCGTACTCGAGATCGCCCCCCTCGAGGAGCGACTCGAGGAAGGCCCAGGTGCGCGCGGCGTCGATGGTCTTCGCGGTCGCCTTCTGGAAGCGCCCGCGCGCCCGCCCGTCGGCCATCCAGAAGCCGATGTCCGCGTCGCGCCCGGACTGGTGCGAGCGGTGCCCCGAGAGGAAGCCGCCCGTCTTCCGCGAGAGGTCCCCGACCTTCACGGCGCAGGTCTTCGGGAAGCGGTCGTGCACGTGCGCCACGGCCGCCTCGATGGCGGTCACGAGCTCGGCCGTGCCGAAGTTCGCGCCCTTGTTGACCTTGATCGTGCGCGACGCCGCGAGCGCGACGGGATCGACGAGCTTCCCGCGGCTCACCTCGCCGACGGAGGCGCTCTGCGCGGTGCTCGCCCGCGCGGCCTTCTTCGCCGGGCCCGGGCCGCGCGCGGCGGCCGCCGGCGCGAGCGCGAGCGCGGTGAAGGCGAGGGCGATGGCCGATAATGCGCGGATCCGTGTCACCTGGCGGTTGTCGCCGATGCGATCCCGGAGGGCAACTTCATGGCGCGCGAATCGACCGCGCGCGCCGCTCACGTGAACGTCGTTCACGTCTTGTGCAGGGCCAGGGCGGCCCGCGCGGCGATGTCCGAGCGCAGCTCGTCGGCGTCGTCCGGGTGCGTCGGCGTCGCGCGCACGATGATCTCCGCCTCGGTCTCGACGTCGACGATGATGGGCGCGCCGGCGTCGACGAAGCATGACAGGAAGACCTGGTCGTTCAGCGCGGCCGCGAAGCGGCGCACGTTCTGCCCGGCGCGGACGGGCACGCGCACCTCGATCGGCAGGGCGTGCCCGTGCGCCCCCGAGGTGCGGATCCGGTCGCCGCTGAGCTCGCGGTTCGGGAGATCCGCGAGCCCGCCGTCGGGCGTGCGGATCCGCACCCGCGTGAGCCCGATGTCGACGACGCGCCCCGAGATCGTCGCCGTGGCGATCTGGTCGTGCAGCGTGAACGGGCGCCGGAGCGAGAGCGCCACGCCCCCGACGATGTCGCGGAAGTAGTTGAAGCCGACCATCACGGCGAGCGCGAGGAGGCCGATGAAGATCGCCACCCCCTCGGGCGATCCGCTCGGTCGGTACGGCGCGAGCGCGATCCCTACCACCGCGAGCCCGACGAGGAGCCGGAAGGGCGCGACCGTGTGCGCGAGGCGGTAGCGCGGGTCGAGGCCCGACGACCACGCGAAGCGCAGGAAGCGCGTCCAGCCCCACTGGAGGAACCACGCGACCGTCCCGCTCACGGCGAGCAGGATCAGCGTCTCGATGATCGGCCACTCGATGATGTTCACGCGCGCCCCTCCTCGCCCGTGGCCCCGCCGGCCAACGTCGAGCGCTGCCGCCCCGGGAGCGCGCCGAGGAGCTCGTTCCGCTCGATGAGGAGGTCCGTCACGCGCCGGAGCGCGTGCGGCTGCACGCGGAGGCGGTCCGGGTCGCGCCCGGCCGGGACGAGCAGCCCCGCGCCGAGGAGCCGCGCGCGCGCCGCCGCGAGGCGGTCGCTCGGGAGGAGCAGGGTCTCGTGGGCCTCTCCGGTGTCGAGGGTGCCGCAGAGCACGTGCGCCGCGAGCAGCCGGTGGGCGTCCCGGCCGAGCTGGTCGAACCAGCCGAGGCCGGCCGTGACGACGGGGCCCAGCACGACGACGTCGCCGTCGACCTCCTCGATGGCGTTCACGAAGAGCGTGAGCGCGTCGCGGATGTTGCCGCCCGAGGCGCGCGCCAGCGTCCGCAGGAACCGCGTCCGCTGCTCCTCCTCGCTCCGGCGCGGTCGCCGGAAGCGGCGCCAGCGCGACGGGTCCTCGGCCGCCTCGCGGGGCCACTGGATCTCGAAGCCCGAGAGGCGACAGCGCGCCTCGAGGAGCTGGCCAATCTGCTCGGCGTCGAGCGGGCGCAGCGAGACGTGGTCGGTGAAGTAGCCGGGCAGGTCGCAGAGCGGCTCGAGGAGCCGGGCCGTCGGCTCGTCGACCGAGACGACCCACATCACGTCACCGCGCGTCGCGAGCACGAGCCTGAGGAGCCCGCGCAGGAGCGCGAGCCCGCGGGCGCTGCGCGTGAAGACCTGCTCCACGCCGTCGAGGAGGATGACCGCGCCGCTGCCCTTCAGGGCCCGCTCGAGGCTCTTGAAGCTGCGCGCGTTGAGCTCCTCCGTGCGCGCCCCGAGCGCCTCGCAGAGCGACGCCTCGGTGCGGTGGTCGGCGTCGAGCACGACGTCGACGAGGCGCCGCCCGGCGACCCCGCGGAGCGTCACGCGCCCGACGCTCGTCTTCCCGAGGCCCGCCTGCCCCCGCAGGAGGACGGCCGTCGGGACGCCCTGCTCGAAGCGCGCGAACGCCTCCTCGAGCGCCTTCACCTCGCTCGCGACGCCGGTCAGGAGGTGGTGCGTGTCGAGCGCGGTCGAGGAGAGCAGCCGCGCGAGCACGTAGGGCATCCCCGCCGTGTTCTTCGCGGTCGGCTGGAGCGTGCGCAGGTCGTCGGCCATGTGGCTCGGGTCCCAGAGCTCGCTCCCGCTGCGGAGGCGCGCCTTCTGGGCGAGCTCGCTCCGCATGAAGCGGCGGTACACCGAGCCCACCGACCCGCGGAGCCCCGTCCAGCGCGCGTCGAACCAGCGCCCGACGCGTCGCAGGCGCCGCTCGAGCCGCTGGCGCCGCGTCTCGTCGTGGACGTCCTCCTCGGCGCCCGCCTCCCCGAGGAGGCGCTGGTAGACGCGCAGGAACGCGTCGTCCGACGAGTCGATGACGCTCTGCGGGACGTCCGCGAGCTCGCGCTCCACGTCCGCCGTGAGGTGGGTGATGGTGCCGCGCGCGCGGTCGAAGGTGTCGTGCGCGAGGCGGAGGACGCGCGCCTTGACGACCTCGGCGTCGCCGTCGCCTTCGCGCTTCACGAGCTCGTCGACGCCGGCCGCGAGGCCCACGGTGGCGGCGCCCGCGACCGCGGAGAGGCGCTGCACGAGGCGCGCGGCGACCTCCTCCTCCTCGGCGCGCGTCTCCGCGAGGGACCAGGTGAGCTCGCCCGTCAGGTACTTCTCGACCGTCGCCGCGACGGGCGTCGACTCGGCGCGGATGTCGCTCGGCACGCGCGCGCGCCCGAGGTCGACCGCGGTCGGGGCGAGCTGGACGTGGGCCGGGAGGTCCGGGACGAGCTTCCCCGTGAGCGCCTCGAGCACCTTGAGCGGCCCCTTCTCGTCGGAGAGGAGGCGGAGGTCGGCGAGCTGCTTCAGCCCGCGCGAGTTGAGCGCGTCGTCGACGATCGCGATGGCGGCGTGCACGCGGTCGAGCGCCGGCCCCTCGGAGGCCTCGAGCGCGGCCTCACCGGCGTCGAGCGCGCGCCCGGCCTCGTCGAGCAGCGAGAGCATGGCGTCGCGGTGCTCGTGGCCCCAGCGCTCGAGGTTCTCGTGCGCGTGGTGGAGCAGGCGCCGCTCGGCGTCGAGGAGGAGGGCGCGCAGCTGCGCGCGGCGCGCGACCCGGGCGATCGCCTCGTCCCAGGCGGGGCCGCGGCGGTCGAGGCGCTCGATGGCGTTCTCGACGCGCCCGGCGACGCTCGCGTAGCGCACCGAGCGCGCGGGGATCCGCGGCGTGCCGGCGAACGCGAAGCCCTCGGCGAGATCGGCGAGCGCCCGCGCGATGGCGGCGTCGAGCGCCCCGTTCGCCTCGTCGACGGCGTCGTCGAGGAGGAGCCGCGCGCCGCCCGTGAGATCGCCCGGGTCGGGGCGGGAGCGGGCGAGGCGCTGCGCGTCGTCGAGGGCGTCGACGCGGCGGGCCTCGGCGAGCGCGACGGCGTCGAGGAGATCGGCCACCGCCGGCACGAAGCGCCCCTCCACGCGGGCGCGGGCGACCGACCGGGCGCCGACGCGGCGCGTGCGCCGCCCGAAGAGGTAGGCGAGGCGGAGGAACGCGGCCTGCACGCGCTCGCCGAGCCCCATGCGCTCGTGCCCCTCGAGGAGGGCCTTGTCGAGCGGGGCCGTCACCGCGTTCGGGAGGTCGATGAGGTGATCGCGCAGGTGGCGGGCGCCGTCGCGGAAGGTCCGGGCCATCGGCTCGACCGACACGGGCTCGAGGGCGTCGCGCCCGCCGGCGTCGAGGCGCGCGCGGGCGCTCTCGGCCCAGGCGGCGATGGCGGGGGCGAAGACCTCCTCGCGGAGCCGCTCGAGCTCGCGCGCCACGGCCTCGTGCTCGCTCCGGAGGAGCGGGACCGGCGGGAGCTCGACCACCGTGCTCGTCGCGATGGCGGCGCGGGCGTCGACGAGGCGGGCGCGGTCCGGCGCCGGCGCGTCGTCGCCGTCGGGCGCGGCGGGCGCGACGGCGTCTCCCTTGCGGAGCGCGACGCGCAGGAGCACGGGGCCCACGAGCAGGTTCAGCGCGATGAGGGCGAAGCCGACCTGCGAGAGCTCCTTGCCGATGCTCGGCAGCGACTCGACGGCGATGCCGAGGAGCACGAGCGCGACGCCGGCCTGCGAGATGAAGCCGAGCCAGAGGACGTCGGTGTAGCCGCGCTCCTCGCCGGCGAGGCGGCCGCCGAAGCGGGTCGCGAGGTACATCATCGCGAGGCGCGCCACGAAGAGCGAGGCGGCGAGCGGCAGGACGGCGATGGTCGACTCGAGCTCGAGCCCGGCGCCGGCGGTCGTGAAGAAGAGCACGAAGACCGGGAGCGCGAGCATCGACAGGGGCTTGTGGAGCTCGTGCCCGTAGCGCGAGAAGTTCGCGACCGTGAAGCCCGCGGCGATGAAGATGAGGAGCGGCTTCAGGTGGATGTGGAAGGAGCTGTAGAACCAGTGCTCGACGGGGCTGATGCCGTACGCGAGCACGATGAGGAGGAGCAGGTTCTCCCAGCGCACCCAGCGCATCCAGGCGATGAGCCCGTAGCCGATGACGACGCCCACGAGGATCGAGACGAGGATCGTCTCGATGAGGTCGAGGATGATGGTCCCCTCGAACTCGGCGCCGGTCGCGAGCGGCCCGCCGAAGGCGATCGCGAAGCCGAGCATCACGACCATCACGACGTCCTTGAACACGGCGAAGCCGAGGACGAGGTCGGCGGTCTTGCCCTTGGCGCCCGTCTCGCTGATGACCGCGACGCTCACGGCCGGCGACGTGCCGACCGAGATGGCGCCGAGCACGAGCCCGATGGCGAGGAGCGTCTCGATGGAGTCGACGCCGTCGAGCGGGAGGACGGTCGTCGTGAGGGCGACGAAGGTCCCGCCGATGAAGAGCCATGACAGCGGGATCTTGAAGAGGATGATGCCGGCGATGGTGCGCCGGAAGCGCTTCATCGCCTCGAGGCTCAGCTCGAGCCCCGCCTCGAGCGCGATGAGCGCGAGCGCGAGCGTCTTGAAGACGCCCATGTCCTCGATGTTCTTGGGGGTGAGGAGCGGCGGGATCCCCATGAGCGAGGCCGCCGACGGCCCGAGGCCGATGCCCGCGAGGATGTAGCCGGTCACGCGCGGGAGGCCGACCATCGCCGCGAGCTCCGCGAGGCCGTACGCGGCGAGCACGACGAAGCCGATGGCCGCGAAGGTGACGGCGGCGGCGACGTGATCGCCGACCCGCGCCTTGAGCTCGAGCATCGCGACCATGGTCCCGATGAGCAGGGCCACGACCGTCAGGATCTTCACGGGCTGGGGACGCGCCGCGCGCGCCGGCGGGGCGCTCACGCGGCGACCTCCGGGGTCTGTCCGGGTGGGGACGGGGCCGCGTCGTCGCCGGCGGCTGCCGGGGCGGCGGGGGAGGGCGCGGGCGCCGGGACGCGGCCGCCCTCACCGGCGTTGCGGATCACGCGGCCGAGGGTCGCGGCCGCCCACATCTCGTTCACGACGGCGGACAGGAGCAACGTCGTGAGCACGAGCCCGCCGAGGTCCGGCGCGTCGGCCACCGCCCAGTAGTCGACCGCGACGGCCGCCACGAGCGGGCCCTGCGCGAGGAGGCCGTTGCCGACGCGCGGGAGGCTCGTGTCGATGTCCGTCGCGGCCACCATGACCGCGAGCCGCGCGGAGATCCGCAGCGCGATGACGCGCGCCGCGATGAAGCCCACCGGGATCACCCAGAGCCCGACGGGGATCGGCTGCCAGCTCGCGCCGGCGAGGAGCAGCAGGAGCGCGAACACCGGCCGGCGGAGGCGCACGTCCGTCGCGATGAGGGCGGGCGCGACGCGCGACGTCGTGGCGATCGTGGCGCCGCAGACCATGTTCACGAAGAGCGGCGAGAAGGAGAGCGCGTGGGCGAGGCCGCTCGCGAGGGCCACGACGCCGATGGTCGCGACGAAGAGCTTCTTCTCGTCGCGCTCGTCGCCCACGAAGGCGTGGAAGATGAGCCCGAGGCCGACGCCCGAGAGCGCCGCGATCCCGACCCACACGATGGGCCCGACGGCCGTGAGCCGCGTCGCGTGGGAGCGCTGGAGCGCGAGCGCGATGCCGAAGGCCAGCACCGCGAGGACCGCCATCCACTGGGCGGCGGTCGGCAGGAGGCGCGACAGCGGGCCGTCGGCGGCGGCGGCGGTGATGCCCGCGCGGATCGACTCGACCGAGGTCATCGTGGCGCCGAGGCCGAGGGTGACCGCGGCGATGCCGAGCATCGTGGGCTCGACCTCGGGGACGAGGTCGGTGAACCAGAGCGTGGCCCAGGCGAGCCCGCCGACGGCGCCGGCCGTCCCGAGGGCGGTGACGATGGCGAAGCGCGTCGTGCCGCGCGCGCGGCGGCGCACCCCGCGGAGGTTGAAGGGGAGGCCGACGAGGAAGCCGGCGAAGCCCGTCACGACGCCGAGGAGGGGCTTCAGGCTCGCGAGCCCGTCGCCGCCGAAGAGCCCGAGGCCCCAGGGGCCGACGAGGACGCCGATAAGCACGTACTCGAGGGAGATGATGAGCGCGGAGCGCGCGCCGAGCAGGCGCTCCTCGAGGTGCGTCGCGGCGAAGGCGAACGTCAGCACGATGATGAGGATGAGCGTCGGATCCATGGCGTCACGCGAGGTTTCCCCGAAACAGGCCGGGTTGCAATGCCGGAGGGCCGATTCCGGGCGCTCCCGGGGCGCGTCCGCGCTTGACTCCCCGCCGAGCGACGCAGTATCCGCGGGCCCATCCGCACCTTCCGCGAGGAGTGACGCGCCATGGCCTACCCCGAGTCCCGCCCCCGCCGCCTCCGCCAGAGCGAGGCCCTGCGCAGCATGGTCCGCGAGACCTGGCTCCGCCCGAGCGACTTCATGTGGCCGCTCTTCGTCGTGCCCGGGAAGGGCGTCCGGCAGCCGATCGCGTCGATGCCCGGGCAGGCGCGCCTCTCGCCGGATCTCGTCGTGGAGGAGGTCCGGAAGGCGTGGGCGCTCGGCGTGCGCTCGGTCATCCTCTTCGGGCTCCCGGAGGCCAAGGATCCCGTCGGCTCCCACGCCTACAAGAAGGACGGCCCCGTGCCGCTCGCCGTGCGCGCCCTCCGCGACGCGCTGCCCGAGCTGCTCGTGGCGACCGACGTGTGCCTCTGCGAGTACACCGATCACGGCCACTGCGGCGTCGTCGAGAAGGGGATCGTCAGGAACGACGAGACGCTCGAGCTCCTCGCGAAGGAGGCGCTCACCCACGCGCGCGCCGGCGCGCAGATGGTCGCGCCGAGCGACATGATGGACGGGCGCGTCGGCTTCATCCGCGAGACCCTCGACGAGGAGGGCTTCGAGGACGTCGTCATCATGGCGTACTCGGCGAAGTACGCGTCGGTCTTCTACGGCCCGTTCCGCGACGCGGCGGACAGCGCGCCGGCGTTCGGCGATCGCCGCAGCTACCAGATGGATCCGGCGAACCACCTCGAGGCGATCCGCGAGGTCACGCTCGACGAGGAGGAGGGCGCCGACATCGTCATGGTGAAGCCGGCCGGGCCCTACCTCGACATCGTGCGCGCCGTCCGCGAGCACACCGACCTCCCGCTCGCGGCCTACCAGGTGTCGGGCGAGTACGCGATGATCCACGCTGCGGCCGAGCGCGGCTGGCTCGACCTCGAGCGCGCGATGATGGAGTCGCTGCTCGGCATCAAACGCGCCGGCGCCGACATCATCCTCACCTACTTCGCCCCCGAGGCCGCGAAGGTGCTCGCGCGCTGATCCGCCGGGCTGGTATGGTGCCGGGACCCATGCCCGCCCCGCCGCCGCTCCGGAATGCCCGCCGCGCCCCCTGCCTTGTCGGGGAGATGACGCGCGCCCTCTCGCACCACCCCGCGCTGCTCGCCGGGGTGATCGCCGCCGCGCTCGCGCTCACGCCGGTGCTCGGCGCGTGCGGCGCGAGCGGCCTCGGGAGCTTCGGCGTCCCCGAGGTCGCCGGCCGCGGTGAGGCCGAAGAGCGCGCGGCGATCGACGCCCTCCGGCGGAACCGCGACGTCGCGGCCTCGTACACGACGCTCGCGGTCGTCCACGCCGGCCGCGGCGAGCTCAAGACCGCGCGGGGCTTCGCGGAGCGGGCGCTCGCGCTCGACCCGGCGTCGGTCGGGGCGCTGGTCGTCGCCGCGCGGATCGCCGCCCGCGACGGGCACCTCGAGCTCGCGGCGCTGCACTATCGCGACGCCGCCGGGCGCGATCCGGCCGTCGCGCGGGCCGCCGCGCGGGAGTGGTCGACGGTCCTCCTCGCGCTCGCGCGGGAGGAGCTCGAGGCCGGCCGCACGGGCGCGGCCGAGGCGACCCTCGACGAGCTCGAGGCCGCGCTCGGCGAGCACGGCGGGCGCGAGCGCTCGGAGCGGCTCGAGCTCTACCTCGGCGTCGCCGACGCGTGGATCGCCCGCGGGCTCACGGAGCGGGCCCGCGAGGTCGTGGCCCGGGCGCGGGAGCTCGGGGCCGACGCGGGCGAGTCGGAGTTCGCGCTCGCCCGCATCGAGGCGCTCGCGGCCGGCGCGACGGACGAGCGCCTGACCACCTGGGCGAACCGCTACGACGCCGCCGGGCGCTGGCCGCGCGTCGCCCGCTTCCTCGCCGACGCGCGCCGCCCGACGGCCGCCGTCGCCGCCTACCGCCGGGCGCTCGAGCTCCGCCCCGACGACGTCGCCCTCTGGCGCGCCTTCGGGCGGACCGCCGCCTCCGCGCGCCTCCCCGACGAGGCCGTCGAGGGCTTCAGCGGCGCGGCCGAGCGCGAGGCGAAGCTCGCCTCGCCCGCGCTCGCCGCCTGGCACGCCCGGCTCGGCGCGCGGGCGCTCCGCGACGACGGCTTCCGCGAGGCGGCGATCCGGCTCTACGCGAAGGCCGGCGAGGTCGCCCCGGCCGACTGGCCGACCGCCGAGGAGCACGCCCGCTACCTGCTCGCCGCCAAGGAGCCGGGCGCCGCGCTCGGCGTGCTCGACGCGTACGCCCGGGCCGCCGCCGACGGCGCGGCGGTGGCGCGCGCGGCCGCGCTCCTGCAGGAGAGCGACGCGCGGCCGCAGGCGGCGGAGCTCCTGCAGCGCGCCGCCGACGGCCCGAGCGCCGACACCGCGGTCTTCCTCACCCTCGCGACCACGCTGCCGCGCGGGAGCGACGAGCAACGCGACGCCGTCCGGCGCGCCGAGGCCGCCGCCACGACGATCCCCGAGCGCTACGACGTCGGCCGCGCCTGGCTCGCCACGCGGGACGAGGCCGGCGCCCGGCGCGTCGCCGAGGAGCTCGCGCGGCGCGCCCCCGACGATCCTGCCGCCGCGCTGCTCCTCGCGGGCGTCCAGATCGCGCGCGGCGACCGCGCGGGCGGGCTCGGCGCCGTGGCCACCCTCGAGACGGCGGTCCACCCGCCGGCCGACGACATCGCCATCGCGCGCTTCTACGCGAGCGAGTCGCTCTGGCCGCAGGCGATGACGGCCCTCGCGCGCGCCGTCCGCGCGGACGCGGCCGACGTTCGGCGCGACGCCCTCGACCTGGCGGTGGAGCTCGCGGGCCGGAACCCGCGCGCGCTGGGCGCGTCGTTCGAGAGCGACGCGCGCGCCTGGCTCCAGCTCGTGCCGCCCGACGAGCGGGTGGCCGCGCTCACGCGGATCGTCGCCCTGGTCGATCGCCGCGCCGACCTCGCCGCGCTGCGGGCCGACGTGCTCGACGAGCTCACGCGGGCGCGGCCCGACGATCCCGCGCTCTGGCTCGCCCTCGGCGAGGCGCGCGCCCAGCTCGGCGACCGCGCCGCGGCGCGCGTCGCCTTCGAGCAGCACGTGGCGCACGCGAATCACCCGGGGCCGGCCGCCGAGGCCATCGGCTCGCGTTATCGCCGCGATAACGACAACGACACGGCCGCGGCGTTCTACGCGATGATCCCGCCCGCGGAGGTCGAGCGCCCCGAGATCCACCTGACGGTCGGCCGCTACCTCGACAAGCTCGGGGATCAGGGGGGCGCCGAGGCCCACTACAACGCCCTCCTCGACGCGAGCGCCCTCGCGAGCGGCGTCTCCGGCGGCGTCGTCCTCGCCTTCGCCGACCAGCTCCTCGAGCGCGGCCGCTACGAGCTCGCGACGCGCGCCTACGAGCGCCTCGCCGCGACGCCGTCGTCGCCGCAGGCCGTGCTCGGGCTCCTCCGGGTCGCCCTCCGGCAGGGGGACGAGGTCGCCCGCCAGAAGGCCGAGGATCGCTACCTCGACGGCCGCGGCGTGGTCGCGGCGAACCGCAAACGCCTCGAGGATCTCGCCCGCGTCTACGAGGGCGAGGGATTCCTCCGGCTCGCCGCCGAGCGCTACGCCCAGCGCATGAGCCTCGACGCCTCGCCGAACATCGGCCTCTTCGTGCAGATCGCCAACCTCTACCGCCGCCTCGGCGACGGCCCCGCCCTCGAGCAGGCCGCGACCGCGCTCGTCGGCGCCGCGCCCGCCGCGAGCCCGCAGCGCTTCTACGAGACCGCCGTCGCGCGCCTCACGGAGGCCGGCCGCGACGAGGCCGCCGCGGGCCTCCTCGCTCAGGGGCTCGAGCGCCGCTCCCGCGACCGGCGCCTCCTCCTCCTCGCCTTCAACAACGCCCTCCGCCGCGGCGACGGCGAGGCCGCGCTCGACCTCGGCGTCCGCTACGCGCAGAGCGAGCGCGGGGGGGCGACCCCCGAGGCGCCCTGGCTCGACATCTCGAAGGAGCTCCTCGGCGCCGGCGAGCCGACCCTCGCGGTGCGCCTCCTCGACGCCGCGCTCGCCGACGACCCGGGCAACGCCGTGCTCTTCGCCCTCCGAGGGCGCGCGCGCCTCGCCGCGGGCGACCTCGACGGCGCTCACGGCGACTTCATCGAGGCCCTGTCCCGCGCGCTGAGCCTCCGCGACGTGCTCGACGTCATCGAGCAGGCCTACCGGGAGGGGCTCCACGGCGACCGCCTCCTCGATCTCCAGACGCGCGTCCTCGCGCTCGCGCCGGGCCGGAGCGAGCACCTCGTCGCCCTCGGTCAGTCGATGCTCGCGGCCGGGAAGCTCGCCGAGGGGCGTCAGCTCCTCGAGCGCTACCTCGCCGAGAACGAGCGCGGGCAGCTCGCCGTCGCCGAGGCGTTCCGGGCGACCGGCTACCTCGACCTCGCGCTCGAGCACTACGAGCGCGCCTTCGAGCAGCTCTCGGCGGACGACGCCAAGGCCGCGCTCGACCGCGTCGCCGAGCTCCTCGCGGCCCGCGGCGAGGCGCGTCGGCTCGATCCCTTCGTGCGCCTCTACCTCGTCTCGCCGCGCGGCGGCACGGCGCCCATCACCGCGGTCGGCGAGGCGCTCCTCCGCGTCGGCCGGCCGACGGACGCGCTCACCTGGCTCGAGCGCGCCGACCGGGAGACCCCGACCCCCGCGAGCGCCGAGGCGCTCGCGCTCGTGCGCGACGCGCTCGGCGATCACGACGGCGCGCGCGCGGATCTGCTGCGCTACGTGCAGCGCCAGGCCGGCGAGCGGCGCGGCCGCACCGGCCTCGCGGTCAACACCATCGAGACGCTCGCGCTCGAGCGCTACCTCGCGAGCGGGCGCTTCGCGGGGGCGCTCGACCTCGCCGAGCGCGCGACGGCCTCCTTCGGCGACGACATGGGGCAGACCTTCATCCGCGCGCGCGCCTGGCTCATGGCGGGTCGCACCGCGGCGGCCATGGACCTCGCGCTCTCCGCGCCGACGAACCTGCTCCGCGCGCAGCGGGACGCGCTGCCCGTCGCGCGCACGCTGGTCGTGGCGCTCGAGGAGCGCGGCCTCGTCCCCGAGGCGATCGCCCTCCTCGATCACCTGCTCGAGGCCGGCTGGGACCGCGGCTTCGCGCTCGCGCGGCTCCGGCTCGTCGCGCGCGCCGGCCGCCTCGCGGACGCGGAGCGCGAGGCGCTCGCCATCGTGGCCGAGAGCGGCCGCACCTCGGAGGCGGCGGTCGGGAAGGCCCTCGCCGTCGAGGGGGTGCCGGGGCTCGCCGCGCCCCACCTCTGGGAGGCGCTCGCCGTGGCGCAGGGGCCGGCGGTGGCGTCGGTGGCGCTGCGCCTCCTGCGGGTCGAGCAGCGGCTCGGGCGCGCCCCGGAGGCCGTGATCCCGAAGATCGTCGCCGGCGCGCGGCTCGCCCGCGAGGACCTGCGCGAGCGCGGGCTCGTCGAGGCGCGCCTGTGGTTCGCGGCGGGCGACGCGAAGCGCGCGTCCGCGGCGCTCGCGCCGCTCATCGCGGCCGCCTCCCCGGGCGACGATCTCTGGCCGATGACCGCGAGCGTCGCGGCCGCCGCGCACGATCCGGCGCCGCTCGTGGCGCTCACGAAGAAGCTCGGCGGGCAGCCGGGCGTGCGGGATCGCGTCGGCGCGTGGCTCGCGCAGGCCGATCCCGTCGTGGGGCTCGGCGTCCTCGACGTCCTGCTCGCCTCCGACGGCGCCAACGTCAAGCTCTGGCTCGCGGGCCTCCGCCTCGCGCTCGACGCGGGCGACGCCGCCCGACAGCAGCGCTGCGAGGCCGCGATCCGCCAGCACCTCGGCGACCGCCCCGCCGCCCACCTGGCGCTGGCGCGCGTCTTCGTCGATCACCTCGCCGCCGATCGCGCCGCGCGCGAGCTCGCCGCGATCACCGAGCCCTCCGATCCCGAGCGGAACGAGATCGCCTGGCTCGAGCTCCGGATGGCGCTCGCCGCGGGCGACGCCCAGGCCGTGGGCGCGCGCGCCACGGCGTTCGTCGAGACCTCCCCCGACGAGCCGACGGCGCGGGTCCTGGCCGCGCGCGAGGTGCTCGGCGGCGGCGGCTCCCCGGCGCTCGCGCTCGAGCTCCTCGACCGCCCCCTGCGCGAGGAGACGCCCGCCCGCGAGGCGCTGGAGCTCGCTGTGCGCGCGGCCTATCGCGCCGGTGATCGGGCGGCCGCGCGCGCCCACCTCGCGCGGCTCCGCGCGGCCTACCCGACGAGCACGCAGCTCGGGGAGCTCCTGGTCGCGGCCGTGGAGGCCGGCGACGTCGAGAGCGTGGGGCCGCTCGTCGCCGCGATGCAGGTGGATCCCCGCTTCGGGGCGCGCCATGTCGCGGCGGCGCTGACCCGCGCGCTCGGTCCGAGCTCGTCGGCGACCGTGCGCGACGCCGTCGCGGGAGAGCTCGAGCGCGTGACGCCCGCGCTGCCCGTGTGCGACCTCACGCTCGTCGGCGCCTGGGCGGCCCTCGCGGAGGCGCGCGGCGACCGCCCGGCCGGGGCGCGGGCGTACGAGGAGGCCCTCGTCGCCTGCCCGCAGTCGGCCGGGCTCGCCAACAACCTCGCGTGGTACCTGCTCGACGGGCGCGTCGACGTCGCCCACACGCTCTCCCTCGCGCGCGACACGCTGACGCGCGAGCAGGCGCCGGGCCTCTTCGACCCCGACGCGGACGCCGACGCCCTCCCGAGCTCGAACGCGCTCGACACCTGGGCCTGGGCGCTCCACGCGAGCGGGCGGGACGCCGAGGCCCTGGCCGCCGTCGACCGCGCGCTCGCGACGTTCGGGGGCGAGGAGGACGGCGCGGGCGAGGCCATCTACCACCGCGCCGTCATCCTCGACGCGCTCGGGCGCGGCGGCGAGGCGAGGGCCGCCTACCGCGCGGCGGCGCGGCGCGAGCCTACGGCCGCGTGGGGTCGCGAGGCGAAGGCGAAGCTCGGCGCGCCGCCCGCCGCGGCGCCGTGAGCGGCCTGAGCGCGGTCGTCAGGTCCCCTCGGGCGTGTCGAACCTGACCCACGGGGTCTCGCGCCGGAGCGGGTCGAGCCGCGGGTCGTAGTTCGGGTCGTTCGTGCCGATGTAGCCGCCCTGGCCGTCGCCCCAATAGTGCTTGTAGCCCGTGTCGACCTTGAAGCGCCGCCCGGTCTCGGGGTTCCTGACGACGGTGCGCTCCGTGATGCCGTCGATGGTCCTCGCGTGGCCCGCGTCGTTCATCGCGCTCCGGGCCATGAAGGCCTCGTGGTTCATGTCGAGGATCTCGCTGTTCGTCCGCCCGCGCGCGAGCGCCGCGCGCCCCCAGGCCGCGATGTCCGCCATGCGCTGCTTGTGCTGGGCCGCGCTCTGGGCCGTCCAGCGCCGGTTCTCCTCGTCGTTCCGCCGCAGCTGCGCCGTCAGGTTCACCCCCATCCGCTGGCGCCACCCCTCGTCGACCTGCCGGTGGGCGCGGGCGTCGAGGTAGATCCGCTTCGCGCGCTCGAAGGTCGCGGCGGGCGCGGAGAGCGGCGTGGCGCTGATCGACCACGTCAGGAAGCCGTTCTGCTCGACCACCGGCTGGAAGAGGATGACGAGCATCCCGTCGCCGGCGGCGTTCTTCCACTCGCTCGCGAGCGCGTGGTAGGTGCGGCGGCTGCCCGTGTCCGGCATCGCCGCGCCGAAGGCGTCCCAGAAGCGCTCCTCCTCGGGGAGCGGGTACGACCTCACGAAGCTGTAGCCCTTGGCCCGCGCCTCGTCGGCGACGCTCTCCCGGAGGATGTCCTCGAGGCTCGCGACGGGCGCGACCTGCTTCCCCATGCGCTGCGCGGTCTGCTGGCCCATCGGGTCCGTCGTCCACACGAACTCCGCGCGCTCCGTCTCGCCGACCTCGACGCCGCCAGGCCCGGCGATCGTGTACTGCCCGCTCCCGGCGTCGCGCACGCGCCAGCTCTTCGGGAGGAGCAGGTAGGAGCTCACGGAGCCGTCGGGCTCGTGGATGGGCTTGGGCTCGAGCGCCATGGCGGCGGCCTCGGCCTCGAGCGCCCGGACCTTCGCGTCGTCGACCGGCGGGGCCTCCGGGGATCCGAGGGGCCTCAGGACCTCGATCTCGCCTGCCTCGTCGGCCTCCTGCGCGGCGCCCTCGCCACCCGCGGGGTTCGCGTCCTCGGGCGACTTCGAGCACCCGGCGCCGACGAGCACGAGGACGGTGAGCGCGGCGCCGGCGCGCCGCGGAGAGGAGATCGCGTTCATGAGGGGCTCCGCGCGGTCAGGGGAATGTCACGAGGGTAACATATCGCCCGCCCGGGTCCGCAACCTCCGAGCCGCCGCCGCGTCGTCGCTCAGCTCGCGTTCAGGTCGATGGCCGTGATGCTGCGCCCGTGGTCCGGTACGACGTAGCAGACGTCGCGCGCGAACGACGCGAAGCGCGGCGCCGGCGTCGCGTACGCCTCGGGGAACGCGATGCTCTCGAGCGCCGGCACCGTGTAGAAGGCCGCCTCCCCGCCGACGCGCGTGACCAGCACCTCCTCGGCGTGGGCCGCCACGAGCTGCGTCATCGCGCGGCTCACGCGCCCGATGAGCTTCTGGCTCACGACGTCGAAGGACAAGAGGACCGGCCCCATGTGCCCGTCCATGAGCGTCACGAGGTGCTCGCCCACGGCGTAGGCCGAGTCGAACGGGAAGCCGGTGAAGCGGATGTTGCGGAGCTCGCCGCCGTCGGCGAGGAGCCCCACGACGCTCGCGCTCGTGACGACGTCCACGATGCCGCCGACCGCCCAGAGATCGTGGAGGACGCAGTCGGCCTCGGCGTGCGACCACAGCGCCTTCCCGGTCGCCGGGTCGAGGCCGGTCACGACGACCTGCTCGCCGCCGAGCGTGCCGCCGGCGACGATGACGCCGGCCGTCTGCCGGAAGCGCGCGTCGGGGCTCGTCGGGATGGGGTCGGGCACCTCCCAGAGCGGCTCGGCCTGGCCGACCGCGAGCGCCGTCAGGCGCGGGTGCCCGCCGCGATAGCTGCGCGCGTAGATGACGCCGCCGAGCCCCGCGAGCGGCGGGACCGCGGGGGTCTCGAGCGCCGGCCACGCCGGCAGCATCGGCTCGCCCGTCGCGAGGCGGAACGCGGCGATCCGCCCGTCGGCGAGCGGCACCGCGACGACGTCTCCGGTGCGGACGGGGCCGCCGGCCGGGCGCGCGTCGAGCGGGGCCGACCAGGCTGGGCGGCCCTCCTCGAGGGGCAGGCGGCGGAGCACGCCGTGCCCGTCGCGCTCGAGCACGAGCAACACCCCGTCCGCGAGCGCGAGCGGCGGCGAGCGGATCTCGGAGTCCACGGCGAGCTGCCATACGATGCGGGCCTTCTGCACCGCCGGCGGCTCGTTGGGTTTCTGTTCCGAAGCCATGCCTCTTTCGTGCTCAGCGGGGGGCGGCGGGGCCGCGCGCTCGTCCTTCGCGGGGTTCAGCATAGGGGTCTGATCGGCAGCGCGCAACGCGCGCTGAAGCTCCGAATTCGCCTTTGTCGCGCGGCGCCGCCCGGGCTCAGGCGAGCGCGAGCGCGCGCTCCAGCACGTCGAGCGCGCTGGGATCGAGGTGAACGGCGCGGGCGTCCTCCGCGACGAGGCGCCGGAACCAGGTGAGCTGCCGCTTCGCGTAGCGGCGGTGGCCGAGCGCGACCCGCTCCGCGAGCCCGTCCTCGGGCGCCTCCCCGGCGAGGACCGCGCGCGCCTCGCGGTAACCGAGGCACGCGAGCCCCGGCGCGTCGGTGGGCACGCCACCCGCGAGCAGCGCGCGCGTCTCGGCGAGGAGCCCCGCGGCGACCATGGCGGTGGCGCGGGCGTCGACGCGCGCGTAGAGCGTGGGGCGGTCGGGCCAGAGGGCGAGGATCCGCGCAGGCGCCCGGTCGGCGGCCCGCGCGCGGCGCGCCTCCGCGTGCTCGGCCTGCCACGCGCTCAGCGGTCGACCGGTCGCGCGGTACACGGCGAGCGCCCGACCGATCCGCTGGGCGTCGCGCGGGGCGATCCGCGCGGCGGCGCCCGCGTCGACGGCCGCGAGGGCGGCGTGGGCGCGCGCGGGGCCCCCGTCCGCGAGGAGGGCGTCGACCTCGGCGCGCACGGCCTCGGGGACGGCCGGCGTCGCCGCGAGCCCGTCGAGCAGCGCCCGAACGTAGAGCCCGGTCCCGCCGCACACGATGGCCCGGCGCCCGCGCGCGGCGATGTCCGCGAGCGCCGCCTCGGCGGCCGCGAGCCAGCGCCCGGCGTCGCTCTGCTCGCGCGGATCGAGGAGGTCGAGGCCGTGGTGCGGCACGCGCGCGCGCTCGGCGGCCGTCGGCTTCGCGCTCCCGACGTCGAGCCCGCGGTAGATCTGCACGCTGTCGGCCGCCACGATCTCGCCGTCGAGCCGCTCGGCGAGCGCCATCGCGAGCGCGCTCTTCCCGGCCGCCGTCGGGCCGACCACGACCAGCGTCGCCGCGCTCAGCGCCCGAGCTCCTTCGCGAGCGTCGCGAGGCTCACCCGCCACGCGGCCTTCGGTGTTGCAGTGCACAACGCCTCGAGGCCGCCATGCGCAACGATCTGCGCGAGGAGATTGTGCGCTGCATCAAGGCCGCGCGGGGCGCTCGCGGCCGCCGCCCCGGCGAGCGCGTCGAGCGCGCCGGAGAGCGTCGCCGGGCCGCCCCGGAGGCGCCCGAGGAGCGCGTCGAAGAGCGCGTCGGGGGCGGTCCCCGCGAGCGTCGCGGGCACGCCGACGAGCTGCCACGTCGGCCCGCCGAAGGGCTCGACCTCGACACCGCGGGCTGCGAGCTCGGCCCGCACGGCCTCGAGGCGGCCGGCGTCGCCCGCGTCGAGCTCGCGCTGGGTCGGGAACATGAGCGGCTCCGCGGCGGACAGCTCGGCGAGGGCCCGCGAGAAGACGAACGCCCAGGCGGCGACGGGCTCGACGACCGTGAGCGCGTCGTCCTCGGCGACCACGAGGAGCCCGGGGCCCCACTCCCCGAGGACCCGCATGCCGCCCGCCGGCGCCCGCGCCGCGACCGCCGGGCGTGCGCTCGCGGTGACGGTCGCGACCGGAGACGGCGGGGCCGGCGTCGCCCCGGACGCCGCGGGGCCCGCCGGCGCCGGCGCGGCCTCCCCGGCCGGGGACCAGGGGCGCGCGGGGATCGGCGGCAGCGGCCGCCGCTCGCGCTCGTAGAAGGCCCCGCCGCGCCCGTAGCCGCCGTCGGCCTCGCGCACGGGCCCGATGGGCCGCGGCGCGCCGAGGTGCCACGCGAACGCCTGCTGCCGCGGCGGCGGGGGCGCCCCGCCGAGGCGCGCCCCCTCGTAGACCCGGCGCTCGGGCTCCCCGACGGACCCGCCGAGCCCCGTGAGCGTGATACGGCAGGCGCGCGAGATGGCCTCGTGCACGCTCCCGCCGTCGACGAAGCGGATCTCCGCCTTCGCCGGGTGCACGTTCACGTCGACCTGGTCGTACGGGACGTGGACGTAGAGCACCGCGTGCGGGTAGTAGC
The DNA here is from genome assembly GCA_020632715.1 of Deltaproteobacteria bacterium. GTDB lineage: Bacteria > Myxococcota_A > UBA9042 > PHBI01 > PHBI01 > JACKFA01. The sequence goes on along the minus strand of JACKFA010000001.1, from coordinate 232,261 downwards.
CGCGCTCGAGACGCCCCACGTAGGCCGAGAGGAGCCCGTGCGTGACGGTGCGATCGCGCACGTGGCGGCCGTTCACGAAGGTGTGCACGGCGCTCGCGTTCGCCTTCACGTAGGTCCCGTCGGAGATGTAGCCGAGGACGCGCACGGGCCCGTCGAGGCGCACCTCGTGGAGCCGCCGGGTCACGTCCTTCCCGAGCACCTGGAAGATCCGCTGGTCGAGCCGGCGCGCGACCGGGTAGTCCGCGGCGACCTTCCCGTCGCGCACGAGGCGGAAGTGGACGTGCGGGTGCCCGAGCGCCATCGCGGTGATGAGGTTCGCGACGTGGCTCACCTCGGTCGCCTTCTGTTTCAGGAACTTGCGTCGCGCCGGCACGTTGTAGAAGAGGTCGGCCACCTCGATGGTCGTGCCGGTCGGGCAGCCCGCGGCGCGGACCCGCATCTCGCCGCCGCCGTCGACGGCGATCTCGACGCCGGCGTCGCGCTCGCGCTCGCGCGTCGTGAGCTTGAAGCGGCTCACCGAGGCGATGGAGGGCAGCGCCTCGCCGCGGAAGCCGAGGGTGTGGATGGCGAGGAGGTCGTCGGCGCGGCCGATCTTGCTGGTCGCGTGCCGCAGGAGGGCCGTGCGGGCGTCGTCCTCGGCCATGCCGACGCCGTCGTCCACGACGCGCACGAGCTCGGCGCCGCCGCCCGCGATCTCGACGACGACGCGGCTCGCGTCCGCGTCGAGCGCGTTCTCGACGAGCTCCTTCACGACCGACGCCGGCCGCTCCACGACCTCGCCCGCGGCGATCTGGTTCGCCAGCGCGTCCGGGAGGACGGAGACGCGCCCCATCAGCGGCGCTCCGCGCGCATCAATCGCCGACGACGGTGAGCTTCGGGCGCGTCGGGTCGCGCGGGTCGCGTGGGCCGGCGTCGTCCGCCCGCCCCCCGTCGTGCACCTGGAACGGCCGCGGTGGCGGCGCCGCCTCGGCCTCCCCGGGGCCGGGCTCCCCCTCCTCCTCGACCGCGCGCACGCCGCGCTCGACGCGCAGGCTCACCGGCATCGCGCCGCGCCGCACCCCGAGGCTCTGGAAGTAGGGGGCGAGCTCCTGGGGCACGGACTCGGCCCACACCATGCCCTCGTGGTTGTCGTGCGGGGCGGTCATCGCGAAGATGGCGTCCCACGGGAGCGTGCAGCCGAAGTTCTGCCCGGAGAAGGACAGCACGGCGAAGACGCCCTGCGCGTCGATGTCGAGCGCCGGCAGGTTGAAGCCGTAGGCGAGGTTCAGGCGCAGCACCGGCTCCCCCGCGAACTGCGGCGGCACGCTGACGCCAGGCTCCCGCGGGTCGAGGTGCAGCATGACGAGGCCGCGATCGAGCATCTGCAGGAGCTGGCGGCGTTTCTGCTGGCCCAGGACCTCGTTCGTCATGGGGCCGCTCATAACAGAGCGATTCCCAGCGTGTAAAGCAGGAGGAGCGGCGCCGGCCGCTCTCGGCGGCCTCACGGGCCTCTACGCGACGATCGCCACGGCTCCGTAGCCGACGACCGCCCGCTTGTCGCCCGCCGTGTCGCCGCTCGACCGGTAGTCGAGCACCTCGGGGCGCCAGCCGCGGCTCCGCGCGACCTGGAGCGCGCCCTGGATGCCGCGATAGCCGCAGGCGTCGTGCCCGTCGAGCTCCTCGCCGCGCCCGGCCGCGATGGCCGCGAGGGTGGTTAGGTCCTGCGCGCGCGCCTCGTCGTAGGGCTGATAGTGGCTGAGATCGCTCGACACGAGGAGGAGGTCGTCGTCGCGCAGCGTCGCCGCGAGCGCGCGGGCCACCTGCTCACCCGTCGCGCGGCCCACGAGGAGCGGGACGATGGGCACGTCGCCGAGCGTCTCGAGCACGAACGGCAGCTCGATCTCGAGGCAGTGCTCCTCGGCGTGCGCCTCCGGCACGCACCCGACGAGCCCGGCGGCCTCGAGCGCCGCGATGGCCTCGCGGTCGACGGTCACCTCGCCGGTCGGCAGCTCGTAGCGCGCGAAGTCGCCGGCGCTGATGCCCTGGAAGGCGACGCGGTGCGCCGGGCCGACGAGCACCACGCGCCGGAAGCGCGGGCCCTCCGCGAGCGCCGCGAACGCCACCCCCGCGATGGGGCCCGAGTACACGTGCCCCGCGTGCGGCGCGATCACCGCGCGCACGACGCCGCCGACCTCGCGCTCACCGGCGTCCGCGACGTAGTCGCGCACGCTCTGCCCGAGCGCGCGGGCGTCCCCGGGATACCACCGCCCCGCGAGCGCCGAAGGCCGCGGGGCGCCACGTCGTAGCGCCGTCCCTGCCATGTCTCAGGTCCCTCCCTCCGCGCGCCGACCGCGCAGGACGAGCCAGAGCCACATCACGCCGAGCCCCGCGAGGTACACGGCCCACACGGGGAGCTCGACCGGGCTCCACGCCATCGCGAGGTAGCCGAGCCCTCCCGCCACGACCATGGCGAGGAGCGCGTACGGGAGCTGTGTCTTCACGTGGTCGATGTGGTCGCAGCCCGACGAGAGCGAGCTCATGATGGTGGTGTCGCTGATGAGCGAGCAGTGGTCGCCGAAGATGGCGCCGTCGAGCACCGCCGAGCCCGCGAGCACGAGCACGATCTCGCCGTTCGGCTGCCCGTGCGCCATCGCCGCGACGAGCGGCAGCGCGACCGGGATGAGGATCCCCATCGTCCCCCAGCTCGTGCCGGTCGCGAACGCGATGAACGCCGCGAGCACGAAGATCGCCGCCGGCATCACCCAGAGCGGGAGGTCGCCGATGAGCGCGACGAGATACTGGGGCGTCCCGAGCTCGTCGGTGACGTGGCGGAGCGCGATGGCGAGCACCAGGATCGCGATGACGGGCGCGATCATCCAGGCGCCGTCGAAGAAGGCGCGCCCGCTCTCGACCGGGGTCAGGATGCGCTGCCCGAGCGCGAGGGCGAAGGCCACGACGGCGCCCGCGAGCGCCGACCAGAACAGGATGGCCATCGTGTCGTCGCTCGACGCGATGAAGGCCTCGCGCCACTCGGCGAGGAGCCCGAGGCCGTGGTCCCAGCCGGGCTTCGTCGCGTCGAGGTTCGCGCCGCCGATGACGACCGACCCGATGAAGGCGCCGAGGATAACGACGAGGATGGGGATGACGCCGTTGAACCAGCGCGCCGGGGCGCCGGGCTTCATGGCCGTCTCGTGCCGCGGGGTGGCGTCGATGGGGGCGCCGCCGTCGGTCGTGGCCTCGGGGCGGCGGACGTGGCCGAGCTTGAAGGCGCGCCGCTCGGCCTTGAGCATCGGCCCGAAGTCGCGCCCGGTCCACGCGACGAGGAACACGAGCAGGATCGCGAAGATGCAGTAGAAGCGGTAGGGGAGGATCTGGAAGAAGAACTCGTAGCCGCTCGCGGCGACGGTCTTGATGCTGTCGAGCTGCTGGTTGAAGGTCGTGATCTCGAAGCCGATCCAGGTCGAGATGACCGCGAGCCCGGCGACCGGGGCGGCCGTCGAGTCGACGATGTAGGCGAGCTTCTCGCGGCTCACGCGGTGGCTGTCGGTGAGCGGGCGCACCGAGGAGCCGACGACCACGGTGTTCGCGTAGTCGTCGAAGAAGACGGCCACGCCGACCGCGCCCGCCGCGGCCTGGGCGCTGCGCCGCCCGCGCGCGATCCGCGAGAGGCCGTTCACGATGCCGCGCATGCCACCCATCTTGATGGCGATGTGGACGAGCCCCACGAGGAGCAGCGTGAAGCCGAAGATGTAGAGGTTCCAGCTGTCGACGACGACGTTCAGGAGGTAGTCGGTACCGGTCTTCGCGACGGCCGCGAGCGGATCGCCGCGGGTCGCGAAGAGCGCGCCGAGCACGACCGCGAGGAAGAGGGCGAGGAGCACCTTCCGGAACATGAGCGCGAAGAGGATCCCGAGGAGCGGCGGCAGGAGCGAGGCCGAGGTCGGGAGCTGGCGCGCGGCGGCGGCGTCGACCGGGGTCATCCCGGCGCCCGCGATGTGGGCCGAGACCGTGGTCACGTCGTCGACCATCGCGCAGCGGACGGTGATCGTGGGCTTCTGCGGGTCGGCGGTCGCGGGCGCCTCGGCGGTCGCGGGCGCCTCGGCGCGCGAGGCGATGGCGGTGACGGCGCGCGCGCAGGTGGCGTCGCCGGGGTCGGCCGCGACGACGGTCGCGCCCGTCGCGCCCTCCGGGAGCTCGACGCCCTTCGCGGCCGCCTCGAACGAGAGCGACGCGACCCGGGTCGGCGACGGCGACAGGAGCGACGTCACGAACCAGAGGGCCGCGGCGAGGACGACGAAGCCGACGGAGCGCGCGACAGGCGTGGGGTTCATGTCCCGCATGGATGCCTCATGCCGGGAGTGTCGGCGAAGTGCTCGCGTTCGGCAACCGGGGCCGCCGCTCGCGGCGGCGGCGTCAGCGGAGGTCGACCCGGAGGTTGGTCGTGCCGCCCGGCTCGACGCGCACCTCGTAGGTGCGATCGTAGCGGCCGTCGGCGCTTTTGACGCGGATCTGGTGCGCCCCGCTCGACACCTCGTAGGCGTAGACCGGGGTGTCGAGCTGCGTGTCGAAGTCGTCGACGAAGAGGCGCCCGGACGGGACGCTCGCGACGTTGAGCCAGCCCTTGCGGCTCGGCGCGTAGAACACGTTCCGGAACGGGAGGTCGCCGGCGACGCGCACGACCGTGCGCCGGACGCCGTCGATGAGGCGCTCGTAGCGCCGGTCGGGCTGCGCCTCGGGGGCCGCGACCAGGAACGTGTGCCGCTCCCCGGCGACGAGCAGCTCGACCCGCCACGTGAGCGCGGTCGCTGGCGCGTGGGGCGGGGCGGGGGCGTCGGGGAGCGTCATCGCGCCGGTGTCGGCGACGAGGCGGCGCACCGCCTCCGCCTCGGAGGCCGTCAGGAGGCCGAGCGCGTGGAGCGCCTCCTCCTCGCCGGGAAGGGAGCGGCGGTGCACCGCGGTTGTGGCAGGCTGACGCGCGGTGATCTCGTAGCGGATCATCGAGAAGGGCGTGGGCCCCGGCGGCTCGAGCGTCACGCGGACATAGTTGTCGTCGGCGTCGCCCGCGGCGGTCGCCCCCGCGGCGTCGGGCTCGGCGGCCGCGGCCGGGAGGGCCGGCGCGAGGGCGGCGACGAGGAGGAGGATGGCGTGGAGCGAGCGCATGACGGTCACAAACCTCGGGTGAGCGGCTACTATGCCGCGATGCTCGGGGATGGAAAGCGGCGGGCGGCGGCCCGCGGGGCGTGTGCAGTGCACACGGCGTCGTCATCGCGGTGGCTCTGGTGGCTCGCGCTAGCCGTTGTGCAGTGCACACTCGTCGCCGGCGTGGCCCGCGCCGCGGACGCGACCCCGGTCCTGGACGCGCCGGACGCGGTCACGCCCGGGCCCGGCTCGCTCACGAACGTCTCGGTCTGCGCGCTGCTCGAGGGGGTGCCGGCGGCCGCCGATCCGGCGCGCAAGCTCAAGCCCTTCGCGGCGGCGTTCACGGCGCTCGACCGCGCCGGGCGCGATCCGCGTCGCGCGAAGGCCGCGTACGACGCGTTCGCGCGCCCGCTCGCGAGGATCCTCGCCGAGGCGGCGAAGGTCTTCCACCCGGGCGGCGACCGCGAGGTGGATCCGCGCCGCGCGCAGCGCTACCTCGCGCGCTACGTGCTCGGCCGGGACGCGGTGCTCCGGATGGGCGACGAGGGCTTCGAGCCGCGCCCGGAGATCGCGACGGCGATGACCCTCGCCGCCTGCCGCGCGCGCGCCGTCGACGAGGCGCTCGGCGCGAGCCGGGGCATGAGCGGCGGCGACAACGCCCCGCTCAGGGCCTTCGCGGCCCTGCTCCTGCTCGACGAGGGCCGCGCCGACGAGGCGCGGGAGCTGCTCCCCGATCTCGGCGAGGAGGGCTTCCTCGCGAACTGGGTGCGCGCGGAGCTCGCGACGGATCCCGAGGCGCGGCTCGCGTCGCACCGGCTCGCGGGGAAGCACCTCGTGACGCCCGACCAGGAGACGGCCCTGAAGGCCCAGAAGGCCAGGCTCGGGCTCGGCAGATGAGGTGACATGGCGCGCCGCGAACCCATCCTGAAGACCACCGATCCCGCCGAGCTCGCGGCGGTCGAGGCGCGCTTCTCGGCCGAGGCCGCGGCGTTCGGGCTCCGCTTCCGCTGCGCCGCGTGCTGCCACGTGACGCGCGCGCTCAGCTGCAGCCTCGGCTACCCGAACGCGGCGCTCACCGGACCCGTCGCGGCGCGGGACGGGCGCGGCGAGCCGACGTCCTGCAAGTACTTCGAGCTCGGCGAGACGGAGCTCGACGATCCCGGGGCTCAGGCGTCGGCTGGCTGAGGTCAGGACGGCTGAGGGGGCCGGGTTCGGGCTCTTGGTGTCGTGCGGGCGGGGGTGAACGCGACCACGGAGGCACGGAGGCACGGAGGGTTCAGTGGGATCCGGGAGCTCCGTCTCCGATTCTTAGGCCGGTGGCGTCTGGGGGAGGGAGAGCGGGAGGAGGGACCGGAGGCGCGGTCATGACGTCGGGCGCTCGGCCTCGCGCGTCGCCGCGAGGATCACGCGCGCGGCGACGTCCGCGCCGTCTGTGACGATCTTCTCCGCGAGCGCTCGCGCCCGCTCGGCGACCTCGGGGGCGAGGGCGCGACCGAGCGCGTCCGTCAGCGACTCGACCGTCGGCGCCCCGGCGGGGTGCGCGACGCCGGCGCCGAGCGCCGCGACCCGCCCGGCGTAGTAGGGCTGGTCGTAGTGCTGCGGGATCACGACCTGCGGCGCCCCCGCCAGCGCGGCGACGTGGGTCGTGCCAGCGCCGCCGTGGTGGACCACCGCGGCGACCCGCCGGAAGAGGGCCTGCTGGTCGACCTCGCCGACGGTCAGCACGTCCGCGCCGTCGTCGCCGGGGTCGAGCTCGGCCCACCCGCGGAGCACGATCGCCCGTCGGCCGTGGGCGCGCGCCGCGGCCAGCATCGTCCGCGCGAGGCCCTCGGGGGCGCGGATGCTGCCGAAGCCGAAGTAGACGGGGGCCTCGCCCGCGGCTAGGAACGCCTCGAGCTCGAGGTCGAGCGGGCGCGCGTCGCGGACGAGCCAGGCGCCCGTCTGCGCGACGCCAGGATCGCCGGGCTCGGGCCACGGCGCGAGCGTCGGGTCGGCCGCGAGGAGCGGGCGCGCCGTGAAGACGTGGCGCGACACGCTCGCGACGGGGGCGAGGCCGAGCGCCGCGCGCTGGGCGTTCAGCGCCGCCCCGAAGGCGGCGTCGAAGCGCGCGAGGTTCTGCTCCCAGAGCGCCGGCCACGTCTCCCGCGGCGGATCGGCGGCGTCGCCGAGGAGCGCGTAGACCGGCGGCGCGTGGTGCGGCGAGGGCAACACCATCGGCGCGTAGACCGCGAAGACGTAGGGCAGGCCGAGCTTCTCGGCCACCGAAGGCGCCGCGACCTGGAGCGCCGTGGCGCCGACGACGACGTCGGCGTCGCGCGCGAGCGGCAGCAGCGTGTCGAACTGCGCGGCGACGGTGTCCTCGGTCAGCTTCCGGCGCTCGGCCGCGGTCGGCGGCGCGGCCCCGGCCACCGGGGCCTTCCCCGTGGCGCGGAGCTCAGGCCCGATGGGCGTGGCGGCGAGGCCGAGCGACGCCGCGAGCGGCACGAAGTCCGGCGGGACGCAGAGGTGGACGTCGTGCCCGAGCGCGACGAGCGCCTGGGCGAGGGCGAGGAGCGGCTGGACGTCGCCGCGGGAGCCGATGGTCGACAGGAGGGCGCGCATACCCGTCAGTCTATGCCCTCCTCGGCGCGCCGTCCCGCGCCGCGGCGGCGAAGGCGTCGCGGAACCAGCGGTGACCGGGGTCCCCGTCCTGTCGCGCGTGCCAGTAGAGGTGGAGGGAGAACGTCGGGATCGGGATGGGCGGCGGCAGCACCACGACGCCGCCGCGCGCCGCGACCCGCCGCGCGAGCGTCGCCGGGAGCGTCGTGACGAGGTCGCTCCCGGCGATGATGGAGGCGACCGGGAGGAAGCCCTGGACGCGCACGGCGACCCGGCGCGCGAGCCCGCGCTCGGCGAGCAGCGCGTCGACGATGCCGCCGCCGCCGCCCATCGGTGAGACGAGGAGGTGGTCGAGGGCGACGTAGCGCGGCAGATCGAGGGCGCTCGCGTCGGGGTGGTCCGCGCGGAGGAGGCAGAGGAAGCCGTCGGTGATGAGGTGGCGCGCGCGGAGGGTCGGCGGGTACGTGTCGCGCGGGACCGAGGCGATGGCGTCGAGATCGCCCCGCTCGAGGGCGTCGAGAGCGTTCGCCGACGTGTGCACGCCGACGGCCACGAGGGAGACGCCGGGCGCCTCGGCGCGCAGCCGCGGGACGAGCGCCGGGAGCACCAGCTCCTCGATGAAGTCGCCGCCCTCGACGCGGAACGCGCGGTCGCTGGTCGCGGGATCGAACGGCGTCGCGCGCCGGAGGAGGGCGCCCGCGTCGGCGAGCAGCGCGCGGAGCGGGTCGGTGAGCGCCTCGGCGCGGGGCGTCGCGACCATGGCGCGGCCGGCGCGCACGAGGAGCTCGTCGCCGAGGAGGTCGCGGAGGCGCGCGAGGGCGCGGCTCATGGCGGACTGGGTCAGCCCCACGCGGGCGGCGGCGCGCGTGACGTGGCGCTCGGCGAGTAGCGCGTCGAGCGCGACGAGCAGGTTCAGGTCCACCCCGGCGAGATGCGTCTCGGGCATGGATCGGAGTCTATCCATGCTCGAGGCGGATGTCTCAGTCGCTCAGCGGCGGCGCGCTCAGGTAGGTGCGGGCGCCCTGGCGCGAGAAGCCGGTCACGTAGGTCGCGTCGAGGTCCCCGCCGTTCTCGAGCCACAGGAAGACGGCGCCGCCGGCGTAGGTCCCGGCGCGGAGCGTGTACTGCGCGAGGCCGCGGTCGGGCGCCGCGATGGGGAGGGCCTTCACGCCGCTCGACGCGGCGAGCCAGCCGCGGATCGGCCTCTCGCAGATCTCCTCGCCGATGGCGGCGAACACCTCGCCGCCGACGAGGAAGCCGCCCGTGATCGTCGTCGGCGTGCCGCACGGCGTCCCGAGGTCCGGGACGAGGGTCTCGGGCTCCCCGGCCGGGGCGCCCGCGGCGTCGAAGCGGCGGACGCCGATCGAGGTCGGCGCGTCCCCCGCGGTGAGGTAGATGACGCCGAAGCCGCCGCCGGTCGCGAGCGGCGCCACCGCGAAGCGCGTCGGCGCGAGGTCGGCGGGCACGGCGACCTCGTCCTCCCCGATCTGCGCCGCCTCGAGCACACCGTAGCGGCGGAGCACGAGCGTCCCTCGCCCGACGTCGCGCGCGACGAGCGCGATCGTGTCGTCGGCGAGGCCGAACGCGCCGAAGAGGGGGTCCGCGGCGTCGACCGTCCCGACCACGGTGGTCTCGAGGACACCGCCGCTCGCGTCGACGAAGCCCATGCTCACGACCCCCTCGCGGCCGACGACCGCGTCCGTGTGGACGAAGGCCCACGCGCCGGCGTTGCGGGCCACGATCCGCGTCTCCGGGAAGTCGTTCCCGACGAGCAGCGTCAGGAGCGGCCCGACGAGCTCGCCGTCGTCCGTGAAGCGCTGCGCCTCGAGGTGGTAGACGCCGTCGGTCTCGTCCCAGCGCGACCAGACCAGCACGGCGTCCCCGCCACGGAGGCCGGCCGCGGCCTTCGGGAAGAAGCGGTTGACGTTGCCGGGGTCGAGCCCCTCGTAGCGCTTGATCAGGACCCCGTTGGCGTCGAAGAACCCGATCGAGCGCCCCTGATCTTCGGCGGCGCCGCCCGGGGCTCGCCCCTCGCTCCAGGTCGCGACGAAGCCGCCGCTCGCGAGGGCCGCCACGTCGCCGCGAAAGCTGATGCGCCCGGCGCGGCTCACCGGCAGCGCCGCGGCCTCGCAGAGGTCGCAGCCGTCGCGCGCGTCGGTGTTGCCGTCGTCGCAGACCTCGCCGGCGCCGAGGTTGCCGTCGCAGAAGGTCTTGCAGGCGTCGCCCGGCACGAGCGGATCGTCGTCGGCCGGGTCGACCTCGTCGGGCACGCAGTCCCCGTCGGCGTCGGCGGTCTTGCTCTCGACGGCGTCGAGCTTCCCGTCGCCGTCCGTGTCCGCGGGGGACGCGAGGTCACCGAGCTCGGCCGCGTCGCCGACGCCGTCGCCGTCGGTGTCCGCGACGAGCGGGTCGGTACCGAGGCCGCGCTCGACGGCGTTCACGAGGTCGTCCCCGTCGTCGTCGGCCGCGGGGTCGAGGCACTGGGAGCCACCGCAGATCCCGGAGGCGCACTGCCCGTCGCTGTCGCAGACGGCGCCGACGGGGAGCTTGCCACCGTCGTCGCCGCAGCGGGCGGCGGCGAGGGTGAGGGCGACCGCGAAGAAGACCACCGGCAGACGGGGCATGGACGCCTCCCGAGCTCTCTTGTGGACGAGCGAGCGTGCGCGCGCCCGACGACGGCGTCAAGGCGGTGTCCCATGGGGCATGTCCCAGGGGACCGCGCGCCTGCCGGGCGGCTCGCGGCGCGCGCGCGACGGCCGAGAGAGCGGTCCTCCGCGCGGGGTGGCCCGCGAGGGGGGTGGCACGCGCCTTGCGTTGCACGGGGGCACCCACCGCCGAGGAGATCGACCATGAGCCACGCCGCCGCCCCGACCACGCCCGCCGCCGCCTCGACCGAGCCCGACGCCGCCTCGACCGACGTGGACAGCCGCACGAAGCGCGTGCGCGCCGCCCTCGACGCCGTGGTGGCGGAGCTCGTCGGGCTCGGCGTCGACGCGCGCGTCGCCGACGTCGGGCGCGGCATGCTCCTCGCCGGCGTGGCACCCATGGCCGTCGTCGCGCGGCTCGTCGCCGCCGGCGTCGCCGAGGCGACCGCGCGCGACGCCGTGCGCCGGCTCGCCGAGGCGCGGCGCGCCGCCCTCGTGCGCCACCATGGGTGGCAGGCCGCCTTCGCGGCCCTGGCGGGCGTGATCGGCGCCGCCGTGACCGTCCTCGTCGCGGTCCACCTCTGGCACGGCGGGCGGCTCCGGCCGGGCCACGCGGGCGCCGCGCTCGCGCCGATCTTCGCGGTGTGGGGCGTCCTCGCGGCGCTCGTCCACACGGTGGGCGCGCTGACCGTCCCGCGGATCCCGCGGGAGCTGCGCGATGATGCGTAACCTGCATTGATGGTATCTCGATGATGCATTTCACGCATTGACGCCCGGCGCGCATCTTCCCTCCCATCGGCGCCCGCGCGCCCCCCGGTCACGGTGACCGCGGCCGCGGACGCCCACCGCGAAGGATCGCGCCATGACCACGACCGCCACCACCTCCGCCACCGCCTCCCCGCTCTACGCCGTCGCCGGCGTCACCGGCCACACCGGCCGGCGCGCCGCCGAGACGCTGCTGTCGCGCGGCGCCCGCGTCCGCGTCATCGTCCGCGACCCCGCGCAGGGCGAGGCCTGGGCCGCCCGCGGCGCCGAGGTCGCGGTCGCCGACCTCTGGGACGAGCCCGCCCTCGCCGACGCCCTCCGCGGCGCCGCCGGCGCCTGGCTCCTCTCCCCGCCGCGCGTGACCAGCCCCGACCCGCTCGCCGACGCCGAGCGCCTCGGCCGCTCCTTCGCCGCCGCCATCCCGCGCTCCGGCGTGGGCCACGTCGTCCTCCTCTCCTCGGTCGGCGCCCAGCACGCGGCAGGGACCGGCCCCATCCGCACCGTCCACCACCTCGAGGGCGTCCTGAACCGCCTCGGCGTCGCCCGGACCTTCGTCCGCCCCGCCTACTTCCTCGAGAACTGGGCCTCCTCCCTCGGGCCAGCGCGCGGCGACGGCGTCCTCCCGACCTTCATCCCGGCCGACCTCGTCTTCCCGCAGGTCGCGACCGCCGACATCGGCCGCGTCGCCGCCGAGCAGCTCCTCGCGGGGCCGCCCGCCGACGGCCGCCGCGTCGTCGAGCTCGCTGGCCCCGAGGACCTCTCGTCGGCGGACGTCGCCGCGCTCGTCGGCGCCCTCCTCGGCCGGCCGGTGGCGCCGCACGCGGCCCCGGCGGCGGCCGCGTCGCAGGTGTTCCCGCAGTTCGGGCTCAGCCAGGCGGTCGCCGACCTCTTCGCCGAGATGTACGCCGGCGTCGCGAGCGGCGTCGTCGCGTTCGAGGGGGCGCCGGTCCGCGGCTCGGTGACGGCGCGGGAGACGCTCGCCGCGCTGCTCGCCGGCTGAGCCGCGCGCGTAAAGAAACGCAAAGCTCGTCAAGCCGAGCGCGCGAGGGCCGTTGTCGCAGAACGAGCGACGCCGTGCCCTCCGCGCCTCGCTCGTCGCGACCGCCCCGACGCCGACAACGAGCCCCTCCGAGCCCATCATGACGCGACTCAGCCACCCGTCTCGCCTCGCCCTCGTCCTCCTCGCCGCCCTCGCGCTCCCGCTCGCCGCCGCGTGCGGCAGCGACGCCCCGCCGGACGACGGCGGGGGCCGCGTCACCATCGAGACCGACGCCGACGCCCTCGGCGACGCGGTCGACACCACCGACGCCGAGGTCGACGTCGAGAGCGCGAGCGCCGCGAACGCCATCCTGCTCGCGCCCGAGCCGCGCTATGATCTCACCCTCGTCGCGCAGGTCTCCCCGCCCGAGGTCGCGGGCGAGCCCCTCCAGGCCACCGCCGTCGACTTCGACGGCGCGCGCGCGGTCGTCTCCTACAACCTCGCCGGGCCCGTCCAGGCCGGCGCGGTCGACGTCTTCGGCTTCGACGGCGCGGCGACGCCCGTCCTGTCGTCGCGCGCGACCTTCGGCGACGCCGACGTGAACGCGGTCTCCGCGGCGGGCGGGCGGGTCTTCCTCGCGACGGCCACGTCGGACGAGGGCTTCGGCACCCCCGCGGTCGTCGAGACCCTCGCGGTCGACGACGCCGGCAAGCTCGCGCTCGCCGGGCACGCCCGCGGCCCGCTCGCGAGCTACGCCGCGACGAGCGTCCTCCCGGACGGCCCGCGCGCCTTCGCGACCTCCGGCGACACCGGCGGCGTCTACCTCCTCGACGCCGCGACCCTCGACACCCTCGCCACGACCGCGCTCGACGACGCGCGCTGGGTCGCCCGCGCCGACGCCGACCACGTCGTCGTCGCCCAGGGCACCCCGGGGCGCCTGACCGTCCTCGACACGGCGACGCTCACCCCGACCGCCACGTTCCCCTTCGACGGCAGCCACATCCCCGAGTCGAAGGGCACGGTCGCGGCCCTCGGCGGGCTCGCCTACGTCGCGGCGGGCGACGGCGGCGCGCTCGTCGTCGACCTCGCGACGGGCGCCAAGGTCGCCGAGGTGCCGGTGCCGCTCGACCTCCCGTTCCCGGCGAGCGCGCTCGTCGCGAACGCGGTCACGGTCGACGACGACCTCGTCTTCGTGAGCTTCGGCGCGGGCGGCGTCTTCATGGTGCAGGCCGACCGCGACCTCGCGGCCCCCTACGTCGCGAGCGATCCGCCCGTCTTCACGCTCGTCGGGCGCCTCGTGATCCCGGGCGACGTCGCCTCGGTCAACCACATCGCCTACAAGGACGGCCACCTCTTCGTCGCGAGCGGGCGCGGCGGGCTCCAGATCATCCGCGTCGACCCGATCGCGCCGCCGCCGCCGCCGGCCGTGGGCTACCCCTACGCGAGCGGCTTCGACAGCACGGCGAGCCGCGCCGGCTGGGCCTTCGAAGGGGACTGGGGCTTCGGGGCCGGCGGCGAGGGTGACGTCGTCGCGCGGAGCGGGGGCGTCTTCCTCGACTCGAACCCCGCTGGCCTCGACCAGTACGGCCACGGCGGCGAGAACAACGTGACGTTCGAGACCGCGTTCGCGGTGCCGAGCGCGGGCGTCCCCGTGGTCGACTTCTGGTACACCCTCGACCTCCTGCACGCGAGCGACGCGGTCTACCTGCAGGTGCAGGACCAGGCGACCGGCACCTGGTCGACGCAGATGACGCTTCAGCTCCAGCACGCGACGGCCGCGTTCGCGCACCACGAGGTCACGCTCCAGGCGTTCGCCGGGAAGACCGTGAAGCTCCGCTTCCGTCAGAAGATGGCGGCCGCTCACGGCGCGCGCCGCTTCGTGGTCGACGATCTCCGCATCGGCTCGCGGCCGGCGGCCACGCTCGCCTACCCGTTCGCGGTCGACTTCGCGGACGGCCCCGTCGCGGCCGCCGAGGCGTTCGACACCGAGGGGATCTGGGCGTTCGCCCCCTCCGACGACGGGGACGGCGGCGACGCGCTCGTCGCCGTCGAGGCCGCGGGCGATCCGCGGCGCACGAGCTACCAGGCCGCGACCATGCGCGACTTCGTGACGCTGCCCGCCGGCGGGCACGCGGTCGTCGGCTTCTGGTACCGGAGCGACCTCCTCGCCGAGGGCGACCGGGTCGACGTCGACCTCCAGCGCATCGACGAGACGCAGTGGCGCGACCTCGGCCGCTTCTACGTGCGGCACGACCGCGGCGCCTGGAGCTATCGCGAGATCCCGCTCGACGCGCACGCCGGGATGCCGGTACGCGTGCGGTTCGAGCTCGCGACGGCGGTCGACGACGGGCCGCGGCGCTTCGAGGTCGGGGGCGTCCGGATCGGCGGCTACGACGAGCCGACCTGGGCCTTCCCGTGGTCGGCCGCCGACGAGGGCGCGAGCGCCTGGTTCAGCGAGGGGAGCCTCCGCTGGGCGGACGACGGCGCGGGCGGCGTGCTCGACGCGAACCCGGCCGGCGCGTCGCAGCCCTCCTGCGGCGACGGCCACGAGGCCCTGATGGCCGGCTTCGTCCCGCTCCCGGCCGACACCGCCGGCCTCGCGCTCCGCTTCTCCGTAGACTTCGCGCCCGCGGACGGGAGCGACCGCCTCCGCGTGGACCTCCAGACCCGGGACGACGCCAAGTGGCGGGAGATCGACGCCTTCTCGAGCGAGCACGTGCGCGACGGCTGGGCCGACGTCGAGGTGCCGCTCGACGGCTTCGCCGGGCGCGAGGTCCGCGCGCGGATCCGCTACCTGACCTCGGCGAGCGAGGGCGTGCGCACCGCGCGCGTCCGCGGCGTGTCGATCGGAGGGGTCCCGACGGCGCGCTGGGCGTTCCCCTACGGCGCCGACTTCGACGACGCGCTCCGCGCCGGCTGGGCGCTGTCGGGCGCCTGGGCCATCGGCGCCGGCGATGGCGGCTCCTGCCTCGACGCGAACCCGGAGGGGCTCTCGCAGGCGACGTGGAGCGACGGCCACCAGGCGCTCATGACGGGGATGGTGCCGGTGCCCGCGGGCGGCGCGCCGGTCATGCTGCTCGCCACCTCGAACCAGCTCGTCGACCCCGGCGACCGCGTGATCCTCGAGATCCAGGCCGACGACGACGGGCGCTGGCGCGCGGAGCGCGTGTACACGGCCGAGCACGACTTCGGCGAGGCCTTCCACTGGGACGAGGTCCCGCTCGCCGGCTACGCGGGGCGGGCGATCCGAGCGCGCTTCCGGTTCGCGATGGCGGCGACGCCGGGCGCGCGCCGCTTCCGCGTGGACCAGCTCCGCGTCGAGCAGCTCGCGCTCCCGACGGTGACGACGCCGTTCTCGGCGGGCTTCGAGACGGCCGAGGGGCGCTCGGCGTGGAGCCTCTGGGGCGGCTTCCGGATCGCCTCGGGGCACGGCGACGTGGCGCCGGCGACGGGCGCCGCGTACCTCGACGGGAACCCGTCGGAGGCGGTGCAGTCGGGGTACGACAACTACGAGTGGGCGACGCTCGACCGCTGGGTCGAGGTGCCGGCGGAGGGCGTGACCTACGCCTGGTTCTCGCACCGCTTCGCGCCGGTCGCGGCGAGCGACTGGGTGCGCCTCGAGATCGCGCGTGAGAGCGCGCCGTTCACGTGGGCGTCGCTCGGGAACCTCACGGCCGCGCACGCGTCGGCCGGCTGGAGCCGGCTCGAGGTGCCGCTGAACGCCTACGCCGGGGAGCGCGTGCGCTTCCGCTTCCGGCAGAACCTCGGGGCGTCGGAGGGCCCGGCGCGGATCGTCGCCCTCGACGACCTCGCCGTCGGGCCGCTGACGCTCCCCTACGTCGCGCCGCCGCTCGCGATGGACTTCGCCGCGGACGCAGTCGCGGCGGCCGCGCTCTTCGATCTGCACGGCAGCTTCGCGGTCGTGGACGGGCGCCTCGACGCGAACCCCGACGGCGCCGACCAGCAGAACTACGGGCCGCTCCAGTCGGCGGTGACGCGCGCGTGGATCGATCTCCGGCAGGCGTCGGCGCCGACCCTCGCCATCCGGATGGCGCGCGCGCTCACGGACGCCGGCGACCGCGTGTACCTCGACGCGCAGCGCGAGGGAGAGGCCAACTGGCGGCGGATCGCGACCTGGACGCCCGCCGACGACGGCGACGGCAGCGCGGTCCAGACGATCTCGCTCAGCTCGCAGAAGGGCTACGCCGTGCGGCTCCGCCTGAGCTACGACTGGGCGAACACCGCCGGGGCGCGGCACGTCACCGTCGCGTCGGCGAGCGTCGTCGACGCCCCCTAGCAGCGCCGCGCGGGGTGGCTCCTGCGAGGGGGAGGGCGCGCCGCCGAGGTCGCTCTCCCCTTCGTCGTAGCGGGCGGCGTCCGCGCCGCGCGTCGCGCGTCGCTTGCGCGGGCGCGGGGTCGAGGGCGGCGAGGGGAGGTGGTGGCGAGGCCGCCGGCTCCGGAGCCCGGCCTCAGCAGCCGCGCTTCACGAGGACCTGGGTCTTGCCGCAGGTCACGCGCTCGAGCCCGGGGACGTCGGCCTTCAGGATCTCGGCCGTCCCGAGGAAGAGCGTGCCGCCCTCGCGCATGACGTCGCGGACGCGGTGGAGGATCCGGGACCGCGTCGGCTCGTCGAAGTACACGAGGACGTTCCGCAGGAAGACGACGTCGAACGCGTCGAGCGCCGGCCAGCGCTCGAGGAGGTTGAGCTCCTGCACCTCGACGAGGTCCTTGACCGCTCGGGCGATGTGGAACTCGCGCCCCACCTGCTCGAAGTGGCGGGCGAGGCGCTCGGCGGAGAGCCCCCGCTGCACCTCGTTGAGCTTGTACACGCCGGCGCGGGCGCGCTCGATGACGGAGCGCGCGATGTCGGTGCCGACGATCCGCACGTCGGCCGGGCCGAGGTGCGGGAAGCGCTCGCGCACGGTCATCGCGATGCTGTAGGGCTCCTGGCCCGTCGAGCAGGCGCCGCTCCAGACGCGGAGCGGCCGGCCGTGCGGCCGCGCGGCGACGAGCGCCGGCAGGACGTCGGTCGCGAGGCTCTCGAACGGGTGGATGTCGCGGAAGAAGAGCGTCTCGTGGGTGGTCATCGTGTCGATGACGTGGACGTCGAGGTCGCCTGGGCACTGGCTCCGGAGCGCGACGACGATCTCGCTCGGCGACTCGAGGCCGATGGTGCGCGCGAGCGTCGCGAGCCGCGTCTCGATGACGTAGCTGTGGTCCTGATCGATGACCACGGCGGCGCGACGTCGGAGCCAGTCGCTCACGAAGGCGACCTCCTCGCGCGTGAGGGCGGCGGTCATCGAGCGCCCACGCTCAGGTGCGCGAGGGTCGGGTAGGCGCGGCGGAGGATGGCCGGGCCGATGTCGGCGAGGGGGAGCACCGCCTCGGCGAGCCCCGCGCGGGCGACGGCGCCCGCCATGCCCCAGACGACGCTGCTCGCCTCGTCCTGCGCGATCACCGTGGCGCCCATGCCGCGGAGCACGCGGGCCCCGACGAGGCCGTCCTGCCCCATGCCGGTCAGGACGACGCCGAGGACGCGGCGCCCGAGCGTCGCCGCGGCGGAGCGGAAGAGGACGTCCGCCGCCGGCCGGCACTGGTTCTCCGGCGGGGCCTGGCTGAGCTCGGTCACGACGGTCGGCGCGTCCTCGGAGGCGAGGCGCACGCGGCGCACGAGCAGGTGGGAGCCGCCGAGCGCGAGCGTGACGCCCGGCGCGAGCGGAGCGCCGTGCTCCGCGACGCGCACCGGGAGCTGGCACTTCGCGGCGAGGAGCTGCGCGAGCTCGTGCGTGAAGGCCTCGGCGATGTGCTGCACGACGAGGATCGGGACGGCGAAGTCGCGCGGGAGCGTCGGCAGGAGCGCGAGGAGCGCGGGCGGACCGCCGGTCGAGACGCCGATCGCGACGAGATCGTAGGCGGTCGGCTGGCCGGCGAGCGCGAGGTCGCGCGGCGCGTGCGCGGCGGCGCCTCGCGAGCCCCCGAAGAGGTCGATCGGCGCGGGCGGCGGCGTCGGCGCGGGCGCGAGGACGTGGATCGAGGGCGGGAAGGCGGCCAGGATGGGCGCGGCGCTCGGGGGGGCCTCGGCGGCGCGCGCGAGCGGCGCCGGGGCGGTCACCTCGACGATCGCGCGCGCGACGGCGCTCGAGGAGATGTTCTCGGCCGCGAGCGACCGGCCCGGCCGGTTCGTGAGCACGGTCATGTGCCCACGCGCGGGCGGGGCGCCCTCGGGAGCGGCCGGGACGGTGACGCCGGCGTCGCCCGGGCCGCGGACGAAGCGGCGGGCGCTCGGTGGCGGGGAGATGAGGGGCCCCTGCGGCGCGGGCACCGCGTCCGCGCGCGCGACGAGCTGGCGGATCTTCCGGAGCAGCGAGCGGCCGAAGCCGGGGCCCGAGGTCCCGCTCTCGCCGCCGGGCTTGTCGATGACGTCCTCGGCCCCCGCGGCGAGGGCGGCGGTCGCCGCGGCCGATCCCGTCGCGGTGAAGCGGCTGCACACGATGACGTGGGGCCGCTCGCGGCGCGCGGCGAGGGTCGCGAGGACGCCGAGCCCGTCGAGGCGCGGCATGATGAGATCGAGGACGACCACGTCGGGAGCGTGCTCGTCGATGGCCTCGAGCGCCGCGAGCCCGTCGTCGACGGTGCCGACGAGCTCGAGATCGGCGGCGGAGCCGACGACGTTGGCGATCCACTTGCGGCTCAGGACGGCGTCGTCGACGACGAGCACCCGGACCGGGCTGCGCCCGACGCGGACGTGCTCCCCGGTGTCGGGGCTCTGGGGGGTGTCGCCATGCATCGACGATCCCATCGGCCCCACGGCGTCAGCGCTGAACCCCGCTTGCGGCGGGCGCCGCGCGGGCGGTCCAGCGAATGTAACCTCCGGTCGTGCTCGACCGCGCGGACGTCACGGCGGCGCGCGTGTCGCGCCGCGTAGGTTACAGGCCGAGCTCGGACCTGAGGGCCTCGAGCGAGAAGCCCCCGATGGCGCCGAGCTCGCCGCGGAGGACGGTCTCGAAGCGCTCGACGAGACCGAGGACGCGGGCGCGCCCCTGCGCGTCGCGGGCGGCCTCCCGCGGCGTGCGCTCGGAGAGGGCGGCGAGGGGCATGTCGAGCCACTGACGCGCCCAGCTGGCGAACCAGCCGCGGACAGCCTCGCGGACCTCGGGATCGTAGCTGAGCCAGGGCTCCCCGCCGCCGCGCTCGACCCAGCGCTGAACGGCGCGGCTGAAGTCCTCGAGCTGCTTCAGGCCCGGGAGCGCCTCGCCGAGGAGCTCCTCCACCCGGGCGCAGAGGGCGTCGTGCCGGCGGGGGCTGTTCGCGAGGAGGGCGGCGGCGCCGCGGAGATCGATGAGGCCGTGCTCGAGCTCGGGGCCGGTCCACATCCAGAGGTCGTCGGCGACGAGGGTGAGGTCGTCGGCCGGGGCGTCGGCGAGGGCTACGCGGAGGCGCGCGAGGAGCGGCCCCGAGAGGGTCTGCCGCGTGAGGGTGAGCTCGTCGCCGTCACGGTTCTCGGCGGTCGGCGGCTGGGTCAGCGCGTCGAGGAGGTGGTCGCTGAAGTCGAGCATCTCCGGCGCGTAGGACTTGAGCACCAGATCGGGCCGCCCGCCGTCGCCGACGAGGGTCTCGAGCTCGAGGAGCACGGCCGGCTTGGCGTCGCTCGGGAGGACGGCGTAGATGGCGTCGATGAGGCCCTCGTCGGGGCCCACGTGGACGACACGGCCGTGGACGAGCTGGCCGGACTTCACGTCGGCGGCGAGGGCCTCGTCGGGGATCCGGACGGGGAGCTGCGTCGCGAGGTCGAGGAGGTCGACCGAGGTCTCGTGGCGCGCGGTGACCTCGAAGAAGCCGACGTAGGAGGCGACGAGGGCCTGCGCGAGCTCGCGCTCGTGGGGCGGGAGCTCCGCCTCGGCGACGAAGCGCTCGCCGATGGTCTCGGTGGCGTCGTCGGCGCGGAAGTCCCAGAGGAACCAGGGGAAGAAGCGGATGCGCTCGCCCTCGTCCTCGAGGATCTCGGCCTCGGCGGTGGCGACGTCGACCTCGAGCCCGTAGAAGCGGTAGACCGCGGCGACGAGCCAGGAGTCGAAGCAGGTCATCGCGGAGAAGGACATGCAGCGGCTCGCGACGCGCGGGAGCGTCTGGCGGAGGCGACCGCGCTCGTAGCTCAGGACGTTGTCGGGTACGGCCTTGTCGGCGCGTCCGCGGGCAACACCCGGGGCTGAGCGAGGATTGTCCTCCGCGGCTTTGCGCGGAGGGCCGCCATCACGGCCATCGGTGCGTCTGTCGGACATCTCTCCCGGCTTCTACTTTGGGGCTCCGAACCTTGTCAATCATGAGCGTCCGCGCGCCGATCATCGCCGCAGGGCGACGAGGGTGCAGGTGGAGATCCCGCCCTCCGCCCAGCGCGCCTTGTACTCGATCTCCGAGCCGAGGTCGTAGACGCCGATCCCCTCGGCGCATAGGCGCTCGATCATCGCGTAGTGGAGCACGTTCCCGAGGGAGAGCGCGCGAAACCGGTCGTCGAAGCTGACCTGTAAACCCCTGTAGGTGTCGCCGAGGACGCCGCCGAAGATGAAGCCGACGTCCTCGCCGTCCTTCCGCGCGAAGACGGCGCGGCACTGGCCGCGGGGGACGATGAGCGCCAGCGTGCGGTCGTAGAAGGTGCGCATGTCGCCAGCGTCGATGCCGGCGCCGGAGAGCCCCTTCCAGCTCCGGGCCTCGACGGCCAGCACGCGGGCGTAGAGGTCGGCGGGGGCGGGGGGCGACGCGGGGTCGAGGGCGTCGAAGGTGACCCCCTCGGCGGCGGCCTGGCGGACGGCGCGGCGGAGGTTGGCGCGGAACTTCGGGGAGCGGCGCGCGAGGAAGGCGTCGACGCCGCCGGCGAGGGAGGCGGCGTAGCGGTTCGAGACCGGGCCCCAGCGGAGGGTGCAGGTGGTCGCGAAGAGGGCGGCGACGGCCTCGAAGAGGGGGCCGCGCGCCTCGAGGCCGGCGAGCCAGATGGCGTCCCACTCGGCCCGGCGGCTGTTCATGGCGCGGTAGAAGTCGCGGGCGAGGCGGGCGGGGTCGGCGCCGAGGAGGGGGCAGGCGAGGCCCCACATGGCCTCGAGGGGCGCCATGTAGCGGCCGAGGGTGTCGGCGACGCCGCGGGCGAGGGCGGCGAAGCCGTGGGAGGAGCGTAGGACGAGGGGCGCGTTGCGGGCGTGGAAGGCGGCGTGCGCGGGGACGACCCAGGCCGAGGAGGAGCAGTAGTGGTCGACGCCGCGAGAGGCGAGGGCGGCCGCGTCGAAGGCGGCGGCGTCCTCCTCGAGGCTCGCGAGCGGGATCTCGTCCATCAGGGCGAGGCTCGCACGAGGGGGCGGCCTGGCGCTACCCCGGCGCGCGGGTGACGCGCCCGCGGGACGGCCTCGGCGTCATGGGTAGTCGCGGCAGCAGCGGAAGCCGCTCAACGCGTCGGCCTGGTCCGGCGCGTTGTAGGCGCGCGCGCCCGCCCGCAGCGCCGTCGCGCCGCCCTGGGAGCTGCCGCCGCGGAGGACGAGGAGGAAGGCCGAGTAGTCGAACTCGCCGAAGGCGCCTGGGTAGGAGGCGTAGCCGCTGCTCGTCCACTCGCGGACGTTCCCGGCGAGGTCGGCGGCGCCGTAGGGCGACAAGCCCCCCGGGAAGCTGCCCGCTGGCATCGAGGTCGCGCCGCAGTCACTCCACGCCGCCCGGTCGCAGGCGACAGGCGCGGCGTCACCCCACGGGTACTTGCGCATCGCGGCCTGGCAGGTGCCGGCGGGGAGGGTCTCGCAGCCGCCGCGCGCGGCCCGCTCCCACTCCGGCTCGGTGCAGAGGCGCTTGCCGCGCCACGCGCAGTAGGCGGTGGCCTGGTCGGCGCTGACGAAGTTGATGGGGTGGTCCTGCTTCTCGGGGGGATCGTAGGTCCCGTTCGGGCCGCCGGTGGTCGCCGGCACGGTGCAGCCGGCGGCGCCCGCGGAGACGCAGGCGTGGTAGTCGGCCGCCGTGACCTCGAGGCGGTCGACCGCGTAGGCGCCGAGCGAGACGAGCTGTTGCGGGTGCTCGTCGGGGCCGCAGTCGAGGTCCGAGCCGCCGCCGTCGTCGCTGCATCCGAGCCAGAAGTCGCCGGCCGGCACCAACACCATCTCCGCGTCGCTGCCGAACGCGCCGAGCGTCCCGCTGCTGACGCAGAACGCGGGGTAGGGCGAGCCCGCGGCGAGGCCCGCGTCGCAGAAGAAGCCGGCGGGGCAGCCCTCGCCGAGGAGGCCGCAGATCTCGGGCTCGCAGGCGCCGCCGCTCGGGGCGTAGCCCGGGTCGCACGCGGCACAGGTCGAGGCGCCCGCCGCGCTGCAGGTCACCGTCGCGCAGTGGTCGACGGGGTCGCAGGCGCTACAACCCTGGGTGCCGTCGCCGAAGGCGCCGTCCGCGCAGGCGCAGACGTAGCTTCCGTCGGTGTCCTGGCAGGCGCCGAGGCCCTGATCCGCGCCGCAGAGGGTGGGATCGGCGGCGCACTCGTCGACGTTGGCGCAGTCGGGGCCGTCGTAGCCGGCGCCGCACGAGGTGCAGACGGCGTCGCTCGCGCTCGTGCAGGTGACGGCGCCCGGATCGCAGTGGGCGACGGCCGCGCAGGGCGTGCACGCCTGCGTTCCCGTGCCCCAGGCGCCGTCGGGGCAGGCGCACGTGAAGGTGTCGAGGCCGTCGACGCAGGCGCCGCCGCCGCACGCGCCGCTCGTGGGGCAGTCGTCGGGGTTCGTGCCGCAGGTCGCGCCCTCGTAGCCGGTGTCGCAGAGGCACTCGCCGCCTGCGCACGTCCCGTGCTCGCAGGGCGCGCCGCAGAAGGAGCCGGCCGGCCGGTTCGGGCCGAAGCCGTAGGCGAACGCGGTCGCGCCGCTCGCGGTCCCGGTGTAGGCCGTCCGGACGGGGGCGGTCGGTGAGCCGAAGGCGAGCGGCTCCGCCATGCAGGAGCCGAGCTTCACCTCCCACTGGAGGTACGGGTAGACCGTACCGGCGCCGATGACGCCGTTCTCGACGGAGGCGGCCTTCTTCGCGTCGTCGGCGGTGCCGCGCGTGCGGAGCCAGCAGTCCTCGATGCCGGCGCCGCCGCTCTCTCCGCGGACGACGCCGAGCGCCACGTTCCAGTACGCCTTCTGCGCGGGCGCGGTACCGCTCTCGAGCTGCTCGAGCCCGCGGTAGACACCGACCTGGTAGAGGTAGCCGTCGGCGTCCACACCAGGCGACGAGACGCGCGGGGCGCAGCCCTCGGCGGCGCCCGCGGCGCACTGGTTCCCCGCGGGGCCGGACGGATCGATGACGATGTCGGGGGAGAAGCCGGCGCCGAACGTGGTCGGTGCGGTGCAGTCGAGCTCGAGGGCGTCGAGGTAGAGCTCGGTCTCGACGTCGGCGCGTGGGCCGGCGGTGCAGGCGAAGCCGAGGACCATGGTGGCGCCGCGCTGGCCGCCGCCGTCGGATAGGAGCGCGATGTCGTGGTCGCAGGCGGTGCCGGCCTCGTTCTCGACGCAGCAGTCGAACTTTGCGGAGCAGAAGATGTCGTTGAAGTCGACGGCGACGTCGAAGAAGCCCTGCTCGGCGGGGCGCAACAGGGTGACGTCGAAGCGGACGGCGCGGTCGGCGTTCGGAGCGCAGGTGACGGTCTGGGTGAGCGGAGTCACCGGGGTCGTGGGGTTCTGGAAGGGCACATCGGGGCCGGCGGCGCCGTTCGAGGCGCCGGAGGCGAAGGCGCCGAGGGACGTGATCGCGTCCGAGTAGACGCCGACGACCCAGACGCGGACGACGTTCTCGGCCACGCCGTCGCCGGCGTCGCAGGGGCCGACGTAGGACGCGGAGCCGCGGCCGTCGCCGTAGCCGGAGGAGGAGACGCGCCGCTGCCAGACGACCTCGGGCGACGCCGCGCCGTTGACGACCTCGATGTCCCAGACGACGTCGGCGACGCCGTCGAGCGACAGCGCGGCGACGCTCACGGCGAGCTTCGCCCCGTCGACGGCGCCGCCGGTCGGCGAGGAGCCGCCGCAGGCGACGAGGGAGAGGGCGAGGGACAGCCCGACGAGTCCTGCTCTGAAGGAGAGGCCCACGGTTCGTTTCCTTTGGAGCGTCGCGCAGACGAGCCCATCACTCCGGGGTCCGGAGCGGGCGCGGCTGCGACGCTTCGCTGGGGTTGGATCGAGGCGCGGGAGCGCACGAGATTCCCGCGGTCAGACGCCGATGATGACGTCGGACACGGGATCCTCGCAAGGGCAATGGACCTGTTGGTCTATACCGCCGGGTCGTCCGCGCGGCGGCGCGGCGACGGCGAGGCGGGCGCCGGCTCGCATGGCGCGCGGTGCCGAGCCCGTGACGCGGCGCGTCACGGGGGCCCGGCCGACGTTGTAATCCTGCCGCGCGACGACGTCGTGGGGAGCGCCGTGAGCGGGGCCTCGTCAGGCCGTCCGGGCCACGCGCGATCGGACGAAGACGGAGTGGCTACGAGGCCCAGAGCGGCGTGAGGTCGAGCTCGACGGCCTCGAAGGGGGGGAGGCGCACGGTGTTGCCGCCCTCGGCGGCCGCGGCGGGGCGCCACGCGTCGCCCTCGGCCTCGAAGACCTCGACCGTCCGGTTGACGGGGTCGACGATCCAGGCCCAGCGCACGCCGCCCTTCCGGTAGAGCGGGAGCTTCACCACGTAGTCGCGCCCCTGGGTCGAGGGCGAGAGCACCTCGCAGACCCAGTCGGGGACGATGGTCCATTTGTGGCTGTCGGTCGGGGGCTCCGGCATGCGCTCGCGGCGCCACCCGGCGATGTCGGGGACGACGACGCACGTGTCGAGCTCGAGGTGGAGCTCGGGCTCGTCGAAGATCCACCAACCTCCAGGGCCGCTCTCCGTCGGTCCCACCCCTGACCCGAACGCGGTGGTGAGCCGAGCGCCGAGCATGGAGGTCACGAGGATGTGCCGCCCGCGAGGCTGCGGGCTCATCATCAGCTCGCCGCCGATCAGCTCCGCGCGCTGCCCCTCGGGGACCGCGAGGTAGTCGGCGTAGGTCCTGGGCCCGAGCTTGGTCGCGACAACCATGTGCGGATCATAGGTGACGGCGCACGCGGATGGAAGCTCGCGCCCGCTGCCCGCGAGGCGAGGCCTCGGTCAGATGTTGACGACCTCGTCGAACGCCTGCGCGGTCGCCTCGTGGAGCGACTCCGAGAGCGTCGGGTGCGGGTGGATGCTCGCGAGGATCTCGGCCTCCGTGGCCTCGAGCGTCCGCGCGAGCACCATCTCCGCGATGAGCTCGGTCACGTTGTGCCCGATCATGTGGGCGCCGAGCAGCTCGCCGGTGCCCTCGTCGTAGAGGACCTTGACGAAGCCCTCTTTCTCGTCGAGCGCGAGGGCCTTGCCGCTCGCCACGTTCGGGAACTTCCCGACCTTCACCTTGAGGCCCTTCTCGCGCGCCTGCTCCTCGGTGAGCCCGACGCTCGCCACCTGCGGCTCGCAGTAGGTGCACCCCGGGATGTTGTCGTACCGCACGGGCCGCCCCGCGTGCCCGGCAATCCGCTCGACGCAGTGGATCCCCTCCGCCGACGCCTTGTGCGCGAGCCACGGGCCGCCCGCCACGTCGCCGATCGCGTAGATCCCGGGGCAAGTGGTCCGCATGTCCGCGTCGACCACGATCCGGCCTCGCTCGAGCTCGACCCCCGCCGCCTCGAGCCCGAGCCCGTCGACGTTCCCCATCACCCCGATGGCGACGAGCACGCGGTCGAACTTCTTCGTCTCGCCCTCGGCGCCGTCGCCTTCGTCCTTCGCGACGAGCGTCGCCTCGACGCCGCTCTTCTTCACGGTCACGTCCTTCGCGACCGTGTTCGTCTTGACGACCATCCCCTGCGCCTTCAACGCCTTCTCGAGCGCCGCCGAGACCTCCCGGTCCTCGACCGGCAGCACGCGGTCGAGCATCTCGACGAGCGTCACCTCGACGCCGAACGCCCGGAAGAAGTAGGCGAACTCGACCCCGATGGCGCCAGCCCCGATGACCAGCACGCTCTTCGGCATCGGCTCGCAGACCATCGCCTCCTTGCTCGACATCACCCGCTCGCCGTCGAACGCGAGCCCCGGGAGCGGCCGCGGCCGCGCCCCCGTCGCCACGACGATGTGCTTCGCCTCGATCCGCCGCTCGCCGACCTGAACGACCCCCGGCCGCTCGATCGTCGCGTCCCCCTCGATGGAGGTGACCCCGTACTTCTTGAAGAGCCCGATGACGCCCTTGTTGAGCCGCTTCGCGACCTGGCGGCTGCGCTTGATGATCTGCTCCCAGTCGATCTCGAGCCCCGAGACCTTGAAGCCCCAGGTCTTCCCCTTCTGGAGCTCCTCGTAGAGCTTCGCGTTGTGGAGCAGCGCCTTCGTGGGGATGCACCCCCAGTTGAGGCAGATCCCGCCGATCTCCGCGCGCTCGACGCACGCCGTCTTGAGCCCGAGCTGCGCCGCGCGGATCGCCGCGACGTAGCCGCCGGGGCCGCTGCCGATCACCACGACGTCGAACGCGTCGCCGCCGCTCTTCTCGCTCGCCTTCTCGTCTGCCATGGCGGACCTCTCGAATCGATGTCAGAGCAGGAGCCCGACCGGGCTCTCGAGCGCCTTCCGCACGTCGCCGAGGAACGCGGCGCCCACGGCGCCGTCGACCGCGCGATGGTCGCAGGAGAGCGTGATGGTCATCCGGTGCCCGACCGCGAGCTGCCCATCCTTCACGACCGGCACCTGGTTCAGCGCGCCGACCGCGAGGATGCAGGCCGCCGGCGGGTTGATGATCGCCGTGAACGCGTCCACCCCGGCCATCCCGAGGTTCGACACCGTGAACGACGCGCCCGTGTAGTCGGCGCTGTCGAGCTTCTGCGCCCGCGCCTTCTCCGCGAGCTCGCGCACCGCGAGCGCGAGATCGATGAGCCCGAGCTGGTCGGCGTCGCGCACGACCGGCGAGATGAGCCCCGTGTCGAGCGCTACCGCGAACGCGAGGTGCACCCCGCCGAAGCGCCGGATGGTCGCCCCCTCCCACGCCACGTTCACGTTCGGGTGGGCGAGCAGGGCCTTTGTGCAGGCGCGAAGGACAAGGTCGTTGTAGCTTATCTTGACCGCGTCCTGGGCGGCGTTGACGTCCTTTCGCAACTGCACGAGCGCGTCGCAGTCGACGTGCATCGTCAGGTAGTAGTGCGGCGCCGACTGCTTCGACTCGACGAGCCGCTTCGCGATGGTCTTCCGCATCTGCGAGACCCGCACGACCTCGTCCTCCCGCGACGCCCGCGCCGCGCGCCCGGAGACGCCCGCGCGGACGACCCGCGTCTTCTCGAGGCCCTCGAGGTCGCGCTCGACGATCCGCCCGTGCGGGCCGCTGCCCTCGACCGTCGTGAGGTCGATGCCGCGGTCGGCCGCGATTCGCCGCGCGAGCGGCGAGGCCTTCACGCGCACCCCGTCCGCGTCGACCGGCGCCGACAGATCCTGCCCGGACCCGCCCTTCGCCGGAGCCTTCGGGGCCTCGGCGGGCTCGTCGTCCGCCGGTGCCGCCTTCGCCGCCTTCGCATCGGCCTTCGGCGTGTCCTCCTTCTTCGGCGCGTCCTTCCTCGCCTCGGGCTCCGGCTCGGGCTCGGCGGCCTCGGCCTTCTTCGTCTCACCGCCGCCGCCGCCGCCCGCGATCTCCGCGAGCTTCTTCTTCGCCTCCGCCTCGGCCGCGCCCACGTCCTCGCCCTTCTTCCCGAGGATCGCGATCGGCGCCCCGAGCGGCAGCGTGTCCCCGACCTGCGCGAGCAGCGAGAGGAGCACGCCCTCGTCGAAGCTCTCGAACGTCTGCACGGCCTTGTCGGTCTCGATGTCGGCGAACGCCTCGCCGGCCTTCACCATGTCGCCCACGGCCTTGTGCCAGGCGGCGATGGTGCCCTCCTCCATCGTGTCCGAGAGCCTCGGCATTCCTACGATCGTCGGCATGGCTCAGCTCCGGTAGCGCACGGCGTTGATGGCGGCGATCACGTCCCGCGGCGCGGGCAGGACGAGGTGCTCGAGGTTCTCCGCGTAGGGCATCGGCACGTCGAGCCCGGTGACCCGCGTCACGGGCGCGTCGAGCTGGTCGAAGAGGTCGTGCGAGATGCAGTAGGCGAGCTCCGCCCCGATGCCCCCGTACGGCCACCCCTCCTCGACCGTCACCACGCGGTGCGTCTTCCGCACGGACCGCGCGATGGTCTCCATGTCGAGCGGGCGAATGGTCCGGAGGTCGATGACCTCGACCTCGACGCCGTCCTTCGCGAGCGCCTCGGCCGCGCCCATCGCGTGGTGGTAGCCCTTCGAGAAGGTGATGACGGTGACGTCCTTCCCCTCGCGCGCGACGTGCGCCTTCCCGAGCGGCAGCACGTAGTCCGCCTCGTCGGAGACCTCGCCCTTCATGTTGTACATGAGCTCGGCCTCGAGGAAGATCACCGGGTCGTCGTCCCGGATGGCGGCCTTCAGGAGCCCCTTCCCGTCGTTCGGCGTCGCCGGCGACACGACCTTCAGCCCCGGCACGTTCGCGAACCAGCTCTCCGTCGCCTGCGAGTGCTGCGCCGAGAGCATGTGCGCCGGGCCGTTCGGGCCGCGGAACGTGATGGGCACCTTGTACTGCCCGCCCGACATCAGGCGCATCTTCGCGGCGTTGTTGTAGATCTGGTCGAGCGCCAGGATCGCGAAGTTGAAGGTCATCATCTCGATGACCGGCCGGAGCCCGACCATCGCGGCGCCGACGCCCACACCGGCGAACGACAGCTCGGTGATCGGCGTGTCCACGACGCGATCGCCGCCGTACTTGTCGAGGAGCCCCTGGCTCACCTTGTAGGCGCCCTGATACTGCCCGACCTCCTCGCCCATGAGGAAGACCTTCGGGTCTCGCGCCATCTCTTCGTCGAGGGCCTGGTTCAGGGCCTCGCGGAACGTCATCGTCGCCATGGAGGAGCTCTCCTCTCGAGCGGGAGGTGCGGGGGACAGCGCGTTCGCGCAGGTCAGTCGCGCACGTGCGGGGTCGTGTGGGCGTCGGGCGACCACTGGAGCGGCTCGGCGTAGACGTAGCGGCCGACGTCCTTCAAGTCCGGCTGCGGCGACTCGATCGCGAAGTCGGACGCGTCCGCGGCCGCCTCCTTGGCGGCGTCGTCCCACGCCTCGAGCTCCTCGTCCGTCGCCCAGCCGCGCTTCTTCAGCGTCGCCGCCACGAGCACGATGGGGTCGCTGAGCTTCCGCTCCTCGACCTCCTCGTTCGTGCGGTACTTCGCCGGGTCGCTCATCGAGTGCCCGCGGAAGCGGTAGCAGCGCGCCTCGATGAACGTCGGGATCGACTCCTCGCGCGCCCGGTCGGCCGCTTCCTTCACGGTCTTGTGAACGAGCGACACGTCCATCCCGTCGACCACGACGCCGGGCATCCCGAAGGCGTCGGCCTTCTTGTAGAGGTCGACGACCGCGCTCGCGCGCTCGAGCGACGTCCCCATCGCGTAGCGGTTGTTCTCGACGATGTAGACGACAGGCAGCTTCCAGAGGGCCGCGAGGTTCAGCGACTCGTAGAACGCGCCCTGGTTGAGCGCCCCCTCGCCGAAGAAGCAGACCACGACCTCGCCGCGCTTCTCGTAGCGCGACGCCCAGCCGATCCCCGTCGCGAGCGGGATGTGCCCGCCGACGATGCCGTGCCCGCCGTGGAAGCCCTTGTCGGCCGCGAACATGTGCATCGAGCCGCCGCGCCCGCGCGCGTTGCCGGTGACCTTCCCCATGAGCTCGGCCATGACGTTCCGCGGCGTGCAGCCGCGGATGAGCGCGTGCCCGTGGTCGCGGTAGGCGGTGATCATGTGATCCTTCGCCTCGAGCGCGAGGTTCGTCCCGACCGCCACCGCCTCCTGCCCGATGTACAGGTGGCAGAAGCCGGAGATGCGCCCCGAGGCGTACTCGCGCGCCGCGCGCTCCTCGAAGCGCCGGATGCCGACCATCTGCTGATACGCGTCGCGGAGGCGGTCCTTGCCGAGGTCCTCGGTGGCCGCGTCGTCCAAGAAGCGCTGGCTCTCTTTGTCGCTCATCGTCCCCCCAGTGCTCGCCGCGGCGAGCGGGCCTCTTTATTAGGCCACCACCGGGTCGTTGGCAACGTGCCGCGCGGGCTCGGCGGGGAGGGGCCGCGCTACGGGCGGCCGCCGGTCCCGAGCTCGAGCGCGGTCG
Organism: Deltaproteobacteria bacterium; assembly: GCA_020632715.1. GTDB lineage: Bacteria > Myxococcota_A > UBA9042 > PHBI01 > PHBI01 > JACKFA01. The sequence goes on along the minus strand of JACKFA010000001.1, from coordinate 201,994 downwards.
TCTCCGGGAGGCCGAACATCAGGTTCGCGTTCTGGATGGCCTGGCCCGCCGTGCCCTTGAGGAGGTTGTCGATGGCGCAGACGACGACCACGCGGCCGCCGTAGGGGTCCGGCGAGACGCCGAGCACGCAGCGGTTCGTGCCGACGACGGCGCGCAGATCGACGCTCTCGCCGCGATCGACGAGGCGCACGAAGGCGGAGCGCGCGTAGCTCTCGGCGAGCACGGCGCGCACACGCTCCGCGGCAGCCTCGGCGGGCTCGTCGCCCGGCACCTTCAGGTAGCACGTCGCGAGCTGCCCGCGCGTGATGGGGAGGATGTGGCTCGTGAGGGTGAGGCGCGTCCCGGGGCCGACGATCGGGCTCAGCCGCTCGAGGATCTCGGGGGCGTGCGGGTGGCGCTCGATCTTCTCGGGGTAGCAGTTCTGCGCGAGCTCGCTGAAGAGGAGCGCCATGCGGGCCTTCCGCCCCGACGCGGTCGTGCCGGCCTTCACGTCGACGACGACGCCGTCCGGGTCGAGGAGGCCCGCCTTCGCGAGCGGCATGAGGGCGAGGAGGACGACCGTCGCGTAGCTCGTCGGGTTCGCGACGAGCTTGGCCTCGCGCAGCGCCTCGGGCGAGGCGTGCTCCGTGAGCCCGTAGACGGCGCCCGCGGCGATCTCGGCGTCCGTCGGGAGGAAGCCGTACGCCTGGAACTGCGCGCCCGGATCGGCGATGACGTGGGCGCCCGACAGGTCGAGGACGCGGATCCCGCGCTCGATGAGCTCGACCGCGAGCCGCGCGCACTGCACGGGCCGCGTCGAGAGCAGCATGAGGTCGACCCCCATGTCGACCGCGGCGCTGACGGTGTCGTTGTAGCCGACGGCCTGCGCGTCGCCGTCGCGGACGAGGTCCGGATCGATGTCGCGGAGCGTGCCGCCGGCGATGACGTCGCTCGCGATCATCCGCAGGCGGAGCTGCGGGTGGCGCGCGATGAGGCGGGCGGTCTCGGTCCCCTTGTAGCCACGGACGCCGGCGATGCCGACCGCGATCTCTGGGCTCTCCATCGTTTCGGTCTCCATGCGGCGGGCGCCGTGAGGGGGGCCGGGGGCCGGGGGGACGAGCGTGCCCCGCGGGGGCGCCGCCGTCCAGAAAGACCAAGGCCGCGCACGTCTCGCGACGCCGCGGCCCGGCCCGGATTGCTGTCGCGGGTGCGGGAGACTACTTCCCGGACACCATCTCCTTCAGCATCTCCGTGATGGTCTTCATGTCGTCCTTCGCGAGCTTCACGGCGACGACGGCCTCCTTCCCCTTCGCGGTGGCGCTGACCTTGCTGATGGGGCCGGCGAGGCCGAGCTCCTTCATGTCGGGGTCGCCCGCGGCCTCCTTCGCGGCGGCGCTGACGCCGGCGGCGAGGTCCGAGGCCGACTTGTCCGACGCGAACGCCGCGTGCATCTCGACGCCGAGGCCGCCGCCCGAGAGGTCGACGGCGACGCCCATCGCCTCGATGTCCTTGAAGTCGGGGCCGCCCTTGCCCGAGCGCTTCGCGAGCCACTTCTTGAGCTGCTCCGAGCCGCCGAGCAGCACGAAGCCGCCCTTCGCGCCCTTCATCGAGCCGTACATCTTGGCGAGCTTCCCGCCCGGGATCCCCTTGCCGGCGGCGAGGGCCTTCTCGACGAGGCCCATCGGGCCCGCGACGAGGTAGTCACCGCGGAAGGCGACGCCGCCGTCCTCGATGACGTAGAGCTTGCCGCCGGGGGCGTCCTTCTCGGTCACCTGGCCCTGGCTCTTCATGAAGTCGACGATCTTCTTCTCGTCGAACTTGGCCTCGAGCACGGCGACGAACTTGCCCTCGTCCTTGATGAACTGGTCGGGGCCCGCGATGACCATGCTCTTGATGTCCTTCAGCGGGTCGAGCCCGGTCGCCTTCTGGACCTCCTTCATCTCGCGGTCGTCCTTGACGGCGGTCTTGACGACGTCGAAGAGCGGCGAGGCGCGGAGCGCGTCGAGGTCGAACGCGACGACCGTCGAGAAGTCCGAGGGGACGAACTTCAACGCGCCGTCGACGTTGCCCTTCGCGAACGCCGTGGAGGCGGTCATGACGAGGCCGAGCGCCACGAGACCGGAGAGCGACCGATGCAGATGATTCATGAGGCGTGCCTTTCCGATGTTCTGGGGCGGTGATGCGTTGCCGCGCCGCGCGTTCGTGCTTTTCTTGCGTGCTTGCAGGTTGCCTAGCCTAGCTCGGCCGCGCGCGTCAAACCGCCGGGTCGTTGCTCCCGGCGTCTCCCCACGCTGCGGCGGGGCGATGGACGCGCGCCCCCTGGGCGCATTCACGGGCGAAGTGTGAGTAAGTTGTCACCGGCGCGCCCGGGACAAGGAGGCACCACCGCACGAGAACGCGCCGCGCGCCGGGCGGATGCCCCGCGCGGGTCGGCGCCTCCGCCGGGCGGCGCGTCGCGAGCGTGCGCTTCCGCGGCCTCGTCAGCCCCCCGCGCGAATCGCGGTGACCAGCTCCTCCATCACCCCGCGCGCGTCGCCGAAGAGCATCCGCGTCCGCTCGTGGTAGTAGAGGGGGTTGTCGATGCCCGCGTAGCCTGCCGCGCGGCTGCGCTTGTTCATGATGGTCCGCTTCGACTCCCACACCTCGAGCACGGGCATCCCGTAGATGGTGCTCGTCGTGTCGGTCTTCGCCGCCGGGTTCACGATGTCGTTCGCTCCGACGACGAGGCACACGTCGGTGTCCGGCAGGTCGTCGTTGATCTCGTCCATCTCGAGCACGATGTCGTACGGGATGTTCGCCTCGGCGAGCAGCACGTTCATGTGCCCCGGGAGGCGCCCCGCGACCGGGTGGATGGCGAAGCGCACCTCGATCCCGCGGTCCCGCAGGAGCTGCGTCAGGTCCCGCACGGCGTGCTGCGCGCGGGCGACCGCCATCCCGTATCCCGGCACCACGACGACCGAGCGCGCCGCGAGCAGCTCGGCGACCGTCCCGGCCACGTCGATCTCCTGGAGCTCCCCTGGCGTGTCCCCGCCCGACGGCGCAGGCGCCGCCGCCCCGGCCTGCGTCCCGAAGCCGCCGAAGACGACGTTCACGATCGACCGGTTCATCGCGCGGCACATGATGTACGAGAGGATCGCGCCCGAGGAGCCCACGAGCGCGCCCGTCACGATGAGGAGGTCGTTGTTCAGCATGAAGCCGGCGGCCGACGCGGTCCACCCGGAGTAGCTGTTCAGGAGCGAGACCACGACGGGCATGTCCGCGCCGCCGATGGCCATCACGAGGTGCACGCCGAGGACGCTCGCGACCGCCGTCATGACCCCGAGGTAGAGGACGCCCGTCGCGCCCGGCTCCGAGCCGAACGGGACCGCGAGCGCCACGCACACGCCGAGGAGCGCGAGGTTCAGGACGTGCCGCGCCGGGAGCAGGAGCGGCCGCCCGCCGAGCGTGCCGCGCAGCTTCAGGAACGCGACGATCGACCCGGTGAACGTGATCGCGCCGATGAGCACGTCGATGTAGATCTCGGCGCGCAGGATCCCGCTCTCGCCGTGGTGGCCGCCGAGGTAGCTCGCGAAGCCGACGAGCACGGCCGCGGCGCCGACGAAGCTGTGGAGGAGCGCCACGAGCTCGGGCATGGCCGTCATGGCGACCCGCACCGCGAGGACGACGCCGACGATGGCGCCCGCGGCGATGGCGGGCACGATCGCCCAGTACGCGGCGACGTCCGGGTGGAGGAGCGTCGCGAGCATCGCGAGCGCCATCCCGACCATGCCGTAGATGTTGCCGCGCCGCGCCGTCTCCTGGCTCGAGAGGCCGCGGAGGCTCGCGATGAAGAGCACGCTCGCGACGATGTACGCGAGGGCGAGGAGGAGGTCCTTCGTCATGGCTCGCTCCTAATCCCTGCGGAACATGCGCAGCATGCGCTGCGTCACGAGGAAGCCGCCGGCGATGTTGATCGTCGCGATGAGCGCGGCCACGAGGCCGAGGACGATGCTCGCGTGGAGCTCGCCGCCGCGCGCCCCCTCGAGGATCCCGCCGACGATGATGATGCCGGACACCGCGTTCGTGACGCTCATGAGCGGCGTGTGGAGCGCGGGCGTCACGTTCCAGACGACCTGCCAGCCGACGAAGCAGGCGAGCACGAACACCGTGAGGTGCTGCAGCAGCGTGCGCGCGCCCTCGGCGGCCTCGCCCGGCGGCGCCGTCGCCACGAGGACGAGCCACACGGCCGCGAGCACCACGCCTACCGCCGAGAACACGGGGCCCGACAGCAGCGGCTTGCCCCCGGTCGGGGCGCCGTGACCGTGGCCCTTCGACCGCTTCTCGCTCGCGGGCCTCGCGACCGGCGCGGGCGCTGGCGCGGCCGGCTTCGGTGCCGGGGCGGGCGTCCCGGGCACCGCCGCGGCCGGCGTCGGCGCGGGCGGGGGCGGGGGCGGGTAGGTGACCGCGCCGTCGTGCGCGACGAGCGCGCCGCGGACCACCACGTCCTCCACGTCGACCTTGAAGCCGGCGCCGCCGCCCATGTCGTCGAGGAAGTGGACGAGGTTCATCCCGTAGAGCTGGCTCGCGGTGCCGGCCATGCGGCTCGCGAGGTCGGTGTGGCCGATGATGGTGACGCCCTGGTGGACGACGACCTCGTCGGCCCGCGTGAGCGCGCAGTTCCCGCCCTGGTGCGCCGCGAGGTCGACGATGACGCTCCCGGGCTTCATCGCCTCGACCATGCCCGCGTCCCAGAGGACCGGCGCCTTCGTGCCGGGTACGAGCGCGGTCGTGATGACGACGTCGACCTCCTTCGCCTGCTCGCGGAAGAGCGCCATCTCGGCGGCGATGAACTCGGGCGACATCACCTTCGCGTAGCCGCCGCCGCCGTCGCCGGCCTCCTCGAAGTCGAGCTCGAGGAACGTGCCGCCGAGGCTCTGCACCTCGTCCTTCACGGCGGGGCGCGTGTCGAAGGCGCGCACCTGCGCGCCGAGGCCCTTCGCGGCGCCGACGGCCGCGAGCCCCGCGACGCCCGCGCCGATGATGAGCACCTTCGCGGCGTCGACCTTGCCGGCGGCCGTGAACTGCGGACCGAAGAAGCTCCCGTAGGCGGCGGCGGCCTCGACGACCGCGCGGTAGCCGGCGATGTTCGCCATCGACGAGAGCGCGTCGAGCTTCTGGGCGCGCGTGATGCGCGGCACCATGTCCATCGCGAGGGCCGTGACCTTGCGGGCCGCGAGCGCCTCGAGGAGCTCGGGGTTCCGCTTCGGCCACACGAAGGAGAAGACGGTCGCGCCCTCGCGGAGGGCCGCCACCTCGGCGGGGGAGGGGGGCTCCACCTTGAGCACGACGTCGGCGGCGGCGAAGACGGCGGCCGCGTCGGGCAGCACCTCGGCGCCGGCGTCGACGTAGGCGGTGTCCTCGAAGCCGGCGGTCGCGCCCGCGCCAGCCTCGATGGCGACGTCGAACCCGAGGCGCCGGAGGCGCTGCACGGTGTCCGGGGTCGCCGCGACCCGGCGCTCCCGGAGCGCCGTCTCTCTCGGGATACCAACTTTCATGGCCCGGAGTGATAGGCCGTTTTGCCCGGGAGGGGAAGCGCGACCGCGCCGCTGTGCGAACACCCTCGAAGGGGGTGTGTCAAAACGCACAGGTCGGGCTGCGATCCGCTCCCGATGAGCACGAGCGCGTTGTCGGCGGCGACGACCGCGGCGTGCGCGGGCTCCGGGCGCGCGTCGGCCGCCCAGGGATCCGCGCGGACGCCCCCCGAACGCGCGAACGCGCGAGAGGACGGATCCTCCCGCGCGTCGGCGAGTCGAAGTCAGCTCAGGAAGTCGCGATCAGCGCTTCAGCACGTCCGAGAAGACGCAGCGGAAGCCGAGGAGCGTCGACGGGACCGTCGCGCCGTACGTGTAGACCTGGTTCGCGGCCGCCGTCGTGCTCGGGAAGGAGTACGATGTCGTCCCCGCGCCGGTCCAGAAGAGCGTCGTGTAGCCCTCGCCGTTCACACCGGACGTGAGGTTGTTCGCGTAGGTCCGATCCGCGGCCCAGACCTTCGCGTTGGTCCCGTTCGGGAGCCCCGCGTGGATGAGCTGCATGTACTCCTCCTCGGTCGGGAGACGCCCACCGAGGAACTCGCACTCCCACGCCGCGGACGCGTGCTGGAGCTTCGCGCGGTCGTACCGATCCGCCCTCAGGTGGCCCGTCGTGAAGCACGGATCCGCCAACGTCCGCGTGTCACCGTGGCACGAGCGACCCGTGAAGGCGTCGCTCTCCGGGGTCGGCGGCCAGTAGCAGCGGAACAGCAATGTCGCCGTCTCCGCCGTCGCCGTCGCCGCGCCCGTCGACGTGTTCAAGCTCACGCGCGTCGCTACGGCCCCCGGCACCGGGTTCATCGTCCACAGCGTCTCAGCGGCGCTGAACAGCCGGAAATCACTGCTGATGACGGCCGAGCTCACCCGATAGAGCTCGGTCGCGGTGGGCAGCCGGGCGCCCTTCTGGCTGCACAGGTCGGCGGCGGCCTGGTAGGTCGCGGCCGTCCGCGCGACGTTGTCCCAGTCGCCGCTCCAGCCGTCCGTCGTGTGGTTGCCGCTGGGGTTGCCGTTCCCGTTCGAGTTGCCGGCGACGATGTCCACGCACTTGTAGGCCTTGGTCGCCTCGTCCCACGTCTGCACCTGGGTCGGGCCGCAGCTCCTGAACGACGCTTCGAGGGACTCACGCCAGACGCAGCGATAGCTCGCGCTGGAGCCGCCGGACAGGTTCGACGAGAGCACGTTGACGAGCCACTTCGTGCCATCGCCGACGCCGCTCCACTTGCCGATCATGTAGCCCCAGCCCGCGGTCGTCCCGGTCGCCACGTCGGTCTGCTCGGAGAGCCAGAGGTTCACGGGCGTCGCGTCTGCGACCCAGCCACTCTTCACGAGATCCTGGAACTCCGTGACGGTCGGGAGGTAGGCGCCGAGACCGCGGCACGCGTTGTTGGCGGCCGCGTAGGTCGCCGCGCTGCGGCTCGTGCTGTCCGCGACGATGCGCGCGGCGGGCCGGTTCGGTGTGAAGCAGCCACCGTTGCAGGTGGGGGAGGGGAGCACACCGTACGCCGTCGACTTCTTGCCGATGCAGCGGAAGTAGTGCGTCGCCGTGGTGAGCCCGTCCCACGAGCCGTTCGTCCCGCCGCCGCTGCCCTCGGCGGTCCAGTCGATGTCGGGGTTCGCGGTCCACGCCATGGTCGCGGCGTAGATCGTGGTGCTGCTGTGCCAGATGTCCGAGGTCCAGAGATACTGGCCGGCGACGCTCGGCACGTTCCAGCCGGAGCGGATGAGGTGGGCGGCGTCCCAGCTCGAGACGAGCGTCGCGTTGTAGAACGCGCACTCGTTCTCGGCGGCCGTCCAATCGAGCTTCGCGTGGTCCGCGGTGTCGACGTTCCACGCGACGCCGTAGGCCTGGCACGCCTCGTCGGGGAGGCCGGTGCAGTTGTCGCCCGCGAACGCTGTGTTGGACTCGTCCGGCCACACGCAGCGGTACTGATAGACGGCCGTCTGGTCCTGCGTCGTGGTGGAGCCGTCGCTGAACGCGGTCGTCACGTAGCGCGGGGTCCCGCCCGCCGTCGTCGAGTAGCTCTGGACGAGGGTCCACAGCTGCTGCGTCGCGTTGATGTCCGCGATGTTGCCGGTGCCGCTCGACGCGTTGTTGCGGAAGATCTCGGTCGCCGTCGGGAGGCGGCCGCCGACGGCGGCGCACGCCGCGCGGGCGTTCGCCCAGTTCTTCTTGCCGCGGGCGATGCCGTCCCACGCCATGCCCCAGTCGTCGGTGACCTCGTACCCGTTGGCGCGGCCCGCCGAGAGGCCGGTCGCGCCGACGGTCGCGCAGGTGTAGGCGAAGCCGTCCCACTGGAGCGCCTGGCCGACCTGGTTGCACATGCCCGTCGGGCTCACACCCGTCGACATCGTGTAGCACTCCCAGCCCGAGCCGTTCCAACGCGCGATCTGGTTCGTGCTGCAGTGGAGCGAGCCGAGGGTCGCGCCGCAGTTCCCGGTCGAGTCACACACCTCGGCGCCGTTCTGGATGAAGCGCGTCGCGTTCACGGTGCCCGTGCCGGCGACCGTGAGATCGCTCGAGAGCGTGCCGCCCGCGAGGCCGTCGACGCTCGTCGGGATCTGCGCCGTCGTCGCGTAGCCGGCGAGCGTCGTCGTGAGGCTCGTCTGCGTCACGTAGGCCGCGAGGTCCGCGGTCTTCGCGTAGGGCTGGAGCGCCGTCGTCAGCGCCGTCGTCGTGACGTAGCCGGTGAGGGCCGCCGTGATGGCCGTGCCCATCGCCGTCGTCGTGACGTAGCCCTGGAGCGCCGTCGTCAGCGCCGACGTCGAGACGTAGCCCTGGAGCGTCGTCGTCAGCGCGCTCGTGAGCACGTAGCCCGACAGCGACGACGTCGTGGCGTAGCCCGCGAGGGTGGTGGTCAGCGAGGACTGCGTCACGGCGCCCGCGACCGCGGCGTCGAGCTCCGCCTGCGTCGCCGGGTCGAACGAGAGCTCGTTCAGGGCCACGCAGCCGCTGCAGGTGAGATCCGTCGCGTTGACGCCGCCGGACGCGCTGCCGGTGCCGCACTGCCACGTCTGGGAGTTGTGATCGAAGACCGGCGTGTCGTTCGGCGCGACGCAGCTCAGGTTCTCGAGGGTCTTGCCGCAGTTGCCGCTCTTGTCGCAGACGTCCTGCGCCCCCTGCACGAACTTCGTCGCGGTCACGGTGCCCGTGATCACGCCGCCCGTCAGGCCCTGGACCGACGTCGGGAGCTGCGTCTTGAGCGCGTACGGCGTGAGCGCGGTCGTGAGGCCCGAGGACGTCACGTAGCCCGACAGCGTCGTCGTGAGGCTCGACGACGTCACGTACGACGACAGCGCCGACGTCAGGCCCGAGGACGAGACGTAGCCCGCGAGCGTCGACGTGAGGCTCGTCGACGTCACGTAGGACGCGAGCGTCGTCGTCAGCGACGACGTCGTGACGAGGTTCACGAGCGCCGCGTCGAGCTCGGCCTGCGTCGCCGGGTCGAACGTGAGCTCGGTCGTCGACACGCACCCGCCGGCGCACGCCACGTCGGACGCGCTCGCCGCGGTCGTCGCGTAGTGCGTGGCGAAGGCGAACGCCGACGTCGTGAGCGGCTGGCGGGGGAGCGCCGGCTCGTTCGCGACCACGCCCGGGCCGGAGTCGAGCTTCACCTGCATCCAGATGGCCGCGTTGTCCTTGAACGTCGCCGAGGCGAGCCCGCCGGCCGCGCCGATGGTGACGTCGAAGAGGCCGTGGTCGACGGTCACGGCGTCGAAGGTCTCCGTGTAGAGCTGCGCGCCGCCGGTCTGCGTGGTCCAGAGGCTGAGCGTGAGCTTGTAGGTGCCGTCTGCCTCGCCGCTCTGGCTGGTCAGATAGCCCTGCACGGCGAGCGACGAGGGGATCGCCTCGGCCGGGCCTGCGGCGAGGACCACGCCGAGGCTGGCCAGAAGGCCCCAGAACCTGATGAAGTTTCTCATTGTCGTGGTCTCCTGACGAAGCCTAGCGGGGGATGCCGGGGTGGAAGCCGAAGCGGATGGTGTGGGTGCCGTTCGACGAGCGCCCGACGGGGCCGCCCTCGCCGGCGCTGCCGATGAACCAGAAGGTGCCGCTGCCCTTCTGCGAGAAGGTCGTGGACGGGACGTGCAGGCGGACCCCGAGGATCCCGCACGCGACGGGCTGCGCGACGCAGCCGCCGTCACCGCTGCACACGCCGACGTGGCAGCTGTCGTCGTAGCCCGAGCAGTCGAGCGTCACGCCCTGGCAGACGCCCGTGACGCAGCTGTCGTCGACCGTGCAGGGATCGCCGTCCTCGCAGGCGCCGGTCGTCGGGTTGTGGAGGCACTGCCCGTCGGCCGCGCAGATGTCGAGCGTGCACGGGTCGCTGTCGTCGCAGCTCTTCGGCGTGCCCGCGCAGGCGCCGCCGGCGCCGCAGGTGTCGCCCGTCGTGCAGGCGTCGTCGTCGCTGCACGAGCCGGTGGTCGCCGTGTACGTGCAGACGTGGTCCGCGCAGGCGATGGCGATGCACTCGCTGTCGGAGCCGGGCGGCGGGCTCGTGCAGTCGGCCGCGGTCTGGCACTCGCAGCTCGGGGTGCCGACACATTCCCCGCCCTCGCAGTGGTCGCCGGAGGTGCAGATATCGCCGTCGCTGCAGGAGCCGGTGGCGTCGGTGTGCCCGCAGACGCCGCCCGTGCAGGCGTCGCTCGTGCAGGGGTTGCCGTCGTTGCAGAGGCCGGACGCGTTGTCGGTGAAGCCGTCGCAGTCGTCGTCGACGTCGTTGCAGGTCTCGAGCGTGGCGGCGCGGGCGTCGCAGGCGCTGAGCCCCGCCGGGCCGCAGCTGCGCTGGCCCGTGCAGGTGCCGACGCCGTTGGTCAGCGTGCAGGCGGTCGTGGCGCCGAGCTCGAGCGCGACGTCGGTGCACTCGCACATGCCGGAGAGCGGCGTGCACTGGCCGCTCGCGCAGGAGAAGCCGTCGGGGCAGTCGCCGTCGCCGCCGCAGGTCGTGCCGCAGAAGCCGCCGGCCGCGCCGAAGGACACGCAGCGGTTGGTGCCGCCCGCGACGCGGCACTGCAGATCGGTGGTGCACGGGGTGCAGAGGAGGTCGGCCGGGACGAGGCAGATGCCGTCGGGCTGGCCGGGGGCGAGCACGCAGACCTCGCCCGCGGCGCAGTCGTTCGTGTCCTCGCAGGTGTCGACGCAGGTGCTGCCCTCGACGCCGACGGCGCAGAAGGCGGAGGCGCACTGCTCGTCCTGCGCGCAGTCGCAGCCCGAGGGGCGGTGGGCGCCGCTACAGGGGTCGACGACGTCGGCCTCGATGCTCCCGTCCGGCGCGTCGCCGTCCGACGCGTCGCTGGCGGTCGCGTCGTCGGCGTCGCCGGTGGTGGCGTCGTCGGCGTCGCTGGCGGTGGCGTCGTCGGCGTCGCTGGTGGTGGCGTCGTCGGCGTCGCCGGTGGTGGCGTCGTCGGCGTCGCCGGTGGTGGCGTCGTCGGCGTCGCCGGTGGTGGCGTCGTCGGCGTCGCTGGCGGTGGCGTCGTCGGCGTCGCTGGTGGTGGCGTCGCCGGCGTCGCCGGTGGTGGTGTCGTCGGCGTCGGCGTCCGTGACGTCGGGCCCGTCGCTGTCGGCGTCGCCGACGGTGACGTCACCCGGGATCCGCGTATCGGTCTCGACCTGGGTGTCCTCGGTCGGCGCGGTCGTGTCCCCCGCGTCGACCACGGCGTCCACGACCCGCGTGTCCTCCTCGGACGAGCCGGTGTCGCCGCCGCCACATGCGGAGAGTGCCAGCATCAGGAGGCCGATGGTGCTCGAGATGCTCAGGAATACGGCCGCGTTGCGGTGGGCGAGCCACGGCGACGCGCACATTGGTATGTGCCGCATGTTACCCCAAATTGATTCGGCGGAGAGTTCTTGTTACGTTTCGATACAATGGGCGGAGCCCACACCCCGGCCCGCTGACCGGCGTAGAACGCGGACAGGACGAGGTGTCGACGGAGCGCGCGGGACATGCGTCGAGCGCACCGGTGCCAGGCGCTGCGCGGCCGAGATGGCCACGCCGCGCCGCGAGGCGCCCCGGTGCACACGCGCACGCAGGCGTGCAGCCGCGCTACGGTGACGATGTGCGAGGTCTATGTGGGTTGAGTGATGGCTCCGTCAGCGAGCAACCGCAGGGGGGCGGCGCACCCGCGCCGGGTCCCGCGTCGATTGCTGCGCATGGAGCCTCGAATGGGATAATCATGATGATCGATTTGGGTGTCAATCGGTCCTTGGTTTGTAAAATCGATTTTACAAATCGCCGGAGCCGCCCGGGTGAGAACCCGCACGTCCGCTTTCCAAGGGGGATTCCGCCCGATCGTGGGCGGCCGGCCACGGAGGCCGACGCGACACGATCAGGGGATCGTCATCGGGTGAAAGGGCCCAGTCGACACCCAAATGTGACACCTGCGTGGCGCCGTGACCCCCATGAAACGGGGGGTAACGCGCCGCCCGGCCCAGGTCGCGGGCCGGATGGCACATTCGCCGGTGCGTGAACGGTGTTCACGGGGCGGGGACGGCCAGCCGCCGTCCGTCTCGCCGTCCGAGCGCTCGCTCGCCGCTTCAGCGGATCCGGTCGACCCGGCCGAGGTCGCGCGCCATGTTCTTCTGGTGCGCCTCGTTCGTGCCGCCGCCGATCTCGATGAGCTTCGCGTCGCGCCAGAGGCGCTCCACCTGGTACTCGGCCACGTACCCGTAGCCGCCGAGCACCTGGATCGCGCGGTCGCACACGTGCTTCGCCATCGTCGAGCAGTAGAGCTTCACGCCGTCCGAGTCGACGCGGTTGCCGGCCGTCCCGAGGTCGAGCTCGCCCGCGACGCGGTAGACGTACGCGCGCCCCGCCTGGAACTCGGCCCACGACTCGGCGATGTGGCGCGCCACCTGTCCGAACTCGCGGATCGGCTGCCCGAACGCCTTCCGCTCGGAGCCGTAGCGGTTCATCACCTCGATCGCCCGCCGCGCCATGCCGAGCGACATCGCCGCGAGCGTGAGCCGCTCGAGCTCGAGGTTCCGCATCATGCTGATGACCGCGGTCCCCTCGGTGCCGACGAGGTTCGCCGCCGGCACGCGGCACCCCTCGAACACGAGCTCCGCGGTCGTCGACGCGCGCATCCCGAGCTTCCCGTGGATCTTCTGACCGAGCCGGAACCCGGGCGTCCCCTTCTCGACGAGGAAGAGCGAGAGCCCGCGGCTCCCCTCGCCGGTCTTCGCGTAGACGAGGAAAGCGTCGCCGAGCTCCGTCTCGCTCACAGCACCGTTCGTGATCCACATCTTGGCGCCGTCGAGGACGTAGCCGTCGCCGTCCTTCCGGGCGCGCGTGCCCATGCCGAGCACGTCCGTGCCGGCGTTCGGCTCGCTCATCCCCATGCCGCAGACGATCTCGCCGGCGCACGCCCGCGGCAGGAAGCGCTCCCGCTGCTCGTCGTTGCCGTTCACCGCGAGGTTGTTCACGAACAGCATCGCGTGCGCGAGGTAGGCGAGCGTGAAGCCGGGGTCCGCCGCGGACAGCTCCTCGTGGGCGATGACGGCCGCCACCGCGTCCATCCCGCTCCCGCCGAAGCGCTCGTCGACCGTGATGCCGAGGAGCCCGAGGCCGCCGAGCTTCCGGAAGAGCGGCAGGTTGAAGGCCTCCTCGCGGTCGTGCTTCTCGGCCTGCGGGTCGACCTCCTTCTCGGTGAAGGCGCGGACCATCTCGCGCAGCGCGCGGTGCTCGTCGGTGGGGTTGAAGAGGTCGCCCATGGGGTGCTCCGGTCGTCGTCCGCGGGGACCCTAGTCCACGCGCGCCACGGCGTCCATCGTCGCACGCGGGGCGGTTGACCCCACGCGCTCCATGCCCGCATTCTGTCGGCGACCGAGCCCGAGGGAGACGCCATGTCCGTCGCGAAGAGCCTGCTCCGATCCTGTGCGCTGTTGGCTGCCGTCGTCGCCGCGGGGTGCTCGAGCGACGCGACCGACGCTCCGCCCGCGGACACGAGCGGCGCCGGCGACACCGTCGCGGCGGACACCGTCGTCCCGCTCGGCGCGACCGGCGACCCCTGCGCCCGCGCCGCCGACTGCGCGAGCGGGCTCTGCACGCCGACCGCCGCCGGCAGCGTCTGCACCGAGGCCTGCACCGACAGCTGCCCCACGGGGTACGCCTGCCTCCCTGCCCCGAGCGGCGACGGCAAGCTCTGCTGGGACCTGACCGCCATCGCCTGCCAGCCGTGCACGACGGACGCGCAGTGCCAGCTCGGCGGCGCCGGCAACGCCTGCGTGAGCTACGGCGCGGCCGGCTCCTTCTGCGGCCTCGCCTGCGCCGGCGCGGGCGACTGCCCGAGCGGCTACGACTGCAACGGCGACGGCCAGTGCGTCGCGGCGAGCGGCTCCTGCAGCTGCAACGCCGCCGGGATCCTGCTCGGGGCGTCGACCACCTGCGCGGTCGAGAACGCCTTCGGCAGCTGCGGTGGCACGCGCGAGTGCGGCCCGGGCGGGCTCACGCGCTGCGTCGGCGACACGCCGCGCGCCGAGGCGTGCAACGGGCGCGACGACGACTGCGACGGCGACACCGACGAGGGCACCGATGGCGCCGAGTGCGACCTCACCAACGAGTTCGGCACCTGCCACGGCGCCATCACCTGCGACGGCGGGACGCCGCTCTGCGTCGGGCGCGCGCCGGCCGCCGAGATCTGCAACGGCGTCGACGACGACTGCGACGGGCAGACCGACGAGGACCAGCCGGACCTCGACGAGGACCTCGTCGTCGACTGCCTCGACGACGACATCGACGGCGACGGCACGCCCAACGTCGACGACTGCGCGCCGCGGAACGCCGACGTCCACCCCGGCGCGGCCGAGGTCTGCAACGGGCGCGACGACGACTGCGACGGCGACGCCGACGAGGGGCTCGACACGGCGGACCCGCCGGCGTGCGACGCGTACGTGTGCGGCGGGCTCGGCGGCTGCCGCGACACCTGCGAGAGCGACGCGCACTGCACCGCCGGCTACCTGTGCGACCTCTTCGACGACGACGAGAGCGGCCGCGACGACGAGTGCCTCCCGAGCGTCTGCGGCAACGGCGCGGTCGAGATCCGCGAGGTCTGCGACAACGGCGAGAACACCGGTGGCTACGGCGACTGCCTGCCCGACTGCTCCGGCTACGGGCCGAGCTGCGGCGACGGCTACGTCGACGAGGGGCACGAGAGCTGCGACGACGGCGCGCTCAACGGGCAGCCGAACTTCTGCGACGCGACCTGCAGCGGGCCGACGGCGCCCGAGTGCGGCAACGGCACGGTCGAGGCCGGCGAGGAGTGCGACCTCGGCACCGGCGAGGGCGGGAACTCCAACGCGCCCGACGCGGCGTGCCGCCTCGACTGCCACCGCCAGCGCTGCGGCGACGGGGTGACCGACGTCGCGCACGGCGAGACCTGCGATGCCGGGAACGAGCTCGGCGCCACGACCTGCGGCTGCCAGCCGGGCTGCCGCTACGCGCCCAGCACGACGTCGTGCCGCGGGGCCGCTGGCGAGTGCGACCTCGCCGAGACCTGCGACGGCGCGGGCGTCTGCCCGGCGGACGCCAAGCGCGACGCGAGCTTCGTCTGCCGCGAGGCCCAGGGGATCTGCGACCTCGCCGAGCGCTGCGCGGGCGGGGACGACTGCCCCGCCGACGCGCTCGCGGGCGCGGACACCCCCTGCCGCGAGGCGGCCGGGCTCTGCGACGCCGTCGAGCGCTGCACGGGCGAGTCGGTCGCCTGCCCGGAGGACGCGAAGGAGCCCGCGGGATTCGCGTGTCGGCCTGCGGCCGGCCTCTGCGACGTCGCCGAGACCTGCGA
Source organism: Deltaproteobacteria bacterium (assembly GCA_020632715.1). Lineage (GTDB taxonomy): Bacteria > Myxococcota_A > UBA9042 > PHBI01 > PHBI01 > JACKFA01. The sequence goes on along the minus strand of JACKFA010000001.1, from coordinate 186,674 downwards.
CGGCGAGGGCGACGCGTGCCCCGAGGATCGCCTCGTCCCCCCGCAGACCCCCTGCCGCGACGCCGCCGGGGACTGCGACGTGGCCGAGCTCTGCGACGGCGAGGGCGCGCAGTGCCCCGACGACGTCCTCGTGCCGGCGGACACCGTCTGCCGCGAGGCTGCCGGGGACTGCGACGTGGCCGAGGTCTGCGACGGCGTCGGCGCCCAGTGCCCCGACGACGTGCTCGCCGCGAGCACGGTCGTCTGCCGTGACTCCGAGGGCGACTGCGATCCGGCCGAGCTCTGCCCGGGGGACGACGCCGACTGCCCCGAGGACGCGCGCTCCGGCGCCGAGGTCGTGTGCCGCGAGAGCCGCGGCTCCTGCGACCCCGAGGAGACCTGCGACGGCGAGGGGGCGGACTGCCCGGGAGACGAGCTCATCGCGCCGGGCGAGGCCTGCGGGCCGGAGCTCGGCGACTGCACGACGGGGCCGTGCACGTGTGACGCCGCCTACGAGTGCGTGCCGAGCTGCGGCAACGGCGTCGTCGACGGCGTCATCGACGTCGGGCCGCAGCTGCTCGCCGTGATCCCGGGCGGGCTCGAGATCTGCGACGACGGCGCCGCGAACGGGCAGCGCGACGCGTGCAACCTCACGTGCACGGGCCGCTGCGACGCCGACTTCGGCTGGGAGATCCCGGCCGGCGGCTACGGCGAGGACACCGGGCTCGGAATCACCGCGAGCGAGGCGGGCGACACCGTCGCGGTCGGCGCGTTCACGGGCAGCCCGCGGATCGTCGTGGCGCTCGCGCCGATCATCCCGGGCGCGGCGCCGGTCCCCTACGGCGGCGCGACGTTCGGCGACGACCTCTTCTTCGGGCCCGGGCAGCTCGACTGGTTCGTCATGGCGCAGACGACCGACGGCGACGCGCGCTGGGCCGCGTGCGGCGGCGGCTGGGGCGACGACGAGGCGCGCGGCGTCGGGCAGGACCAGTGGGGCGCGACCTACGTCGCCGGCTCCTTCACCGGCGACGGCTACGCCGGGTGCTGCGACGCGCCGCCGATCGTGGTCATCGGCGCGCCGAGCCTCCCCGACGGCGACTGCACGAGCCTCGACGCCAGCGGCGGCATCGAGGACGGCGCGCCCGACGTCTTCGTGACGAAGTACGACGACGAGGGGCAGCTCCTCTGGGCCGCCTCGGGCGGCGCCCCGTACGCGGAGGACTTCGTGGGCGGCTCGGCGACCGATCCGTTCGGGCGGACCGTCGTCGTCGGCGTGCACGGCGGCGACGCGGAGACGCCCGCGACCTTCGACGACCTCGAGATCACGGGGTCGGGCGGCGAGGGCGACCTCTTCGTCGCGCGCGTCGACGCGAACGGCTTCTGGGACATGGCGCAGGGCGCGGGCGACCCGGCGACGCGTGACATGGCGACGGCCGTCGCCCTCGACGGCGCGGGCAACGCCTACGTCGCCGGCTACTTCGGCGGCAGCTTCACCTGGGACGGGATCGTCGTGGCGCACAGCCGCGACGCGACGGTCGACGGCGGCGACGCGCTCGACGCCGAGCTCGGCGCGCCGCGGAGCGCCGAGCTCTTCGTCGCGAAGCTCGACCCCGACGGCCACGTGCTCTGGGTCGCGACGGCGCACGGGGCGGACGCGGACATCGTGCCGAACGGGATCGCCGTGGACGGGCAGGGCCAGGCGCACGTCGTCGGCTACTTCCACGGCGGGTCGGCCACCTTCGGCGACGGCCTCGATCTCGCCGGGAGCGACGACTCGCCGGCCTCCGACGTGTTCGTCGCGAAGCTCACGCCGGACGGCGCGTGGGCCTGGGCGAAGGCGTCGACGCGCGTCGAGACGCCGTACAACCAGCCCGCGGACAACGTCGCGTGGGGCGTCGACGTCGATCGCGCAGGCGGCGTCTACGTGACCGGCCAGTACTCGGGCCTCGTGGCCTTCGGCGGCGAGGCGCTGCTCTCGCGGAGCGCCGACACGTCCGGGGGAATGCTCCCCCGCGCCCCGCTGCGGTCGCCGACGCTGCCGGCCGACGGCATCGACGGCTTCGTCGCGAAGCTCGACCGCGACGGCGCCTGGCGCTGGGCGAAGAGCTTCGGCGGCGGCGGGCAGGAGCAGGGGCGCGGCCTCGCGCTCGACCCGCGCGGCAACGTCTACCTCACGGGCGGCTACCGCGGCACGGCCGACTTCGACGCCGACCAGCTCGACCCCGTCGTGTCGTACGGCGATGTCCCGCAGGACGCGCCGTCCTTCGACGAGGACCACGGCGACGACGTCTTCGTCGCGAAGATGCTCCCCGACGGGGCCGACCAGGGCTGCTTCACCTGCGGCGACGGCACCGTCGACCCCGGCGAGGCCTGCGACGAGCGCGACGAGTCGCTCCCAGACTGCGAGGGCGCCTGCGACGGGATCTGCTCGGGCCCCGCGAACACGTGCGGCGACGGCTGGCTCGCGTGCGGCGAGGACGTCGACCCGGGCGGCGGCTCGTCGCTCGACCCCGCGATGTGCGTCGCGCCGACGGGGAACCTCTGGTGCTTCGAGGCGCCGGGCGACGTCTTCACCTACCTGCCGGTCGAGCCGGGCGCGCCGATGACCATCGGCCCCGGCGCGAAGCCCGAGGAGCCGCCGACGGGCCTCGGGGGCAACTCGTCGCAGCACCCGGACTGCCCCGTCTGCGCGCCGACGAACCCGAACGAGAAGTGCCGCGCCGGGAGCGGGCGCCAGTGGGGCGGCGACGGCCCGCCGCTGACGGTCGGCTCGTCCGCGCGCTCCTACTGCGATGGCGATCCGACGACCCCGCCGTGTAGCTCACTGTCGACCCCGTGCCCGCACACGAACGACGAGCCGGCCGCCGTCGAGTGCGGCGACTACTACGAGTTCGTCACGAGCACCGGCGACGCCGTGGTCATGACGTTCGACGAGCGCACGACGACGCAGGGCCCGACGGCGTTCTCGCTCTGGGTGTCGCTGAGCGGGCAGGAGGGGACCTTCGAGAAGGTCACCGAGCTCGCGACGACGAGCTTCCCGTCGCAGGACTTCGGGGGCGTCGCGACGCCGATGCACGCGATCGATCTCACGGACGTGACGACGCTCTGGGGGCCGGTGCGGCGTCAGCGCGCCGTCCACTTCCGGCTCTACGCGTGGGGCGCCGTGTCGGTGGACGCGGCGTGGGTCCTCGACAACGTGCGGATCGGCGCCCCGGAGGCGGTCCCGCGGTAGGCGGGGGCCGGCGGCGACGCCTCGGCCCGGGGCGGCGAGCTTGACGTGATCGGGACATGGGCTCGACACTGGTCGGGGTCTCGCCATCCCGGGACCGACCCGCGATCTCTTGAGAGCCCATGTGCGCGAGGTGGCCGTGGCCGACTCCGAAGCAGCGCTCGACGCCGTCACCTCTCCCGACGTGTTGCGGGCCGTGATCGAGCTCGCGCCCACCGCGATGCTCATGAGCGACCGCCACGGCCGCATCGTGCTCGTCAACGCCGAGACGGAGAAGCTCTTCGGCTACGCCCGCGACGAGCTCATCGGGGCGTCCGTCGACCGCCTCGTGCCGGAGCGCTTGCGGAGCCTCCACCCCGCGCACCGGACGGGCTTCTTCGTCGATCCGACGTCGCGGCCCATGGGCGCCGGGCGCGATCTCTACGCGCTCCGGCGCGACGGGAGCGAGTTCCCGGTCGAGATCGGGCTCAACCCGATCCGCACCGAGGAAGACGTCTTCGTGCTCGCGAGCATCGTCGACATCTCCGAGCGGAAGCGGATGGAGGCGCGCTTCCGGGCGACCATCGAGTCGGCCCCGGTGGCGATGGTCATGATCGACCGGCGAGGGCACATCGTGCTCGTCAACGCGGAGCTCGAGAAGCTCTTCGGCTACGCGCGGAACGAGATGCTCGGCTCGCCGGTGGAGGTGCTCGTGCCCAACCGGTCGCGCCACGCGCACCCGAACCTGCGAGAGGGCTTCTTCGCGGCGCCCGAGGCGCGCCGGATGGGGGCTGGACGCGAGCTGATGGCGCTGCGGAAGGACGGGAGCGAGTTCCCGGTGGAGATCGGGCTCAACCCGGTCGTCACGGACGAGGGCCTCTTCGTGCTCGGCGGCGTCGTCGACATCACGGAGCGGAAGCGCCTCGAGGAGTCGCAGCGGCGGCTGAACGAGGAGCTCCAGAGCCGCCTCGGGGAGCTCGCGCACTCGAACTCGGCGCTCGAGCGCAGCAACGTCGAGCTGCAGCAGTTCGCCTACGTCGCCTCCCACGACCTCCAGACGCCGCTCCGCGGCATCGCGGGCTTCGCCCAGTTCCTCGAGCGCGACTACCGCGGGCGCCTCGACGACACCGCCGACCACTACATCGATCGCATCGTGGCGAGCGTGAAGCGCATGCAGACGCTCATCGGCGACGTGCTCGACTACTCTCGTGTCGACTCGCGCGCGCGCCCGTTCGAGCCGACCGACCTGAACGAGATATGCCGCGACGCGCTCGCCATCCTCGACAGCTCGCTCGCCGACAGCGGCGGCGAGGTGATCGTCGAGGAGCTCCCCATCGTGCGGGGAGACCGGGCGCAGCTGACGCAGCTCTTCCAGAACCTCATCGGGAACGCCATCAAGTACCACGGGAAGGCCCCGCCGAAGGTCGAGGTCACCTCGGAGGCGAACGACGGCGGCTGGGTGATCTCGGTGCGGGACAACGGCATCGGCATCGCGCCGAAGCACCACGAGCGGGTGTTCGAGATCTTCCGCCGGCTGCACCCGCAGGACGCGTACCCGGGGACGGGCATCGGGCTCGCGGTCTGTCGTCGCATCGTGCACCGGCACGGTGGTACGATCTGGGTCGAGTCCGAAGCTGGCGCTGGGAGCGTGTTCTCGTTCACCCTCCCGGACAAGGCGCGCCAGGATTGATGAGCCAGTGAAACCTCTGATGATCTCCGACCGGCCGGTCCACATCCTCCTCGTGGAGGACAACGCCGACGACGTCTTCCTGACGCGTCAGGGCTTCGAGCGCTCCGGCCTCGACGTCGTGATCCACCACGTCGAGAACGGTGAGCTCTGCCTCGACTTCCTCAGGAAGTCGGGCGCCTTCGCGGACGTCCCTCGTCCCGATCTGGTGCTCCTCGACCTCAACATGCCGATCATGGGGGGGCGCGAGGTCATGGCGGAGATCGTCGAGGACGAGTCGCTCCGCCAGATCCCGGTGGTCATCCTCACGACGTCCGACGCCGAGGCCGACGTGCTCGAGATGTACAAGCTGCGGTGCAGCTCCTACATCACGAAGCCCATTGATTTCAAGGACTTCCAGCGCATCATCGCGGAGTTCTCGACGTACTGGTTCGACATCGTGAAGCTGCCGCCGGTGCACGGGTCGGGGGCCTGATAGCAGGCGCGCGGCTGCGGTCCCGCGCGCCCGCCCGGCTCATTACGGTGCGCCCGGATCGCCGAAGGCGAGGCGGTGGAGCGTCGCGTCGCCCGCGAGCTCCGGGTGGAACGACGCGCCGACGATCGGCCCCTGACGCACCGCGACGACCTCGCCCTCGTAGTGGGCGACCGCCGTCACGCCGGGGCCGACGCGCGTGAGCCGCGGCGCGCGGATGAAGACGAGCGGGAGCCCGCCCTCGTCCGCGCTGGCCTCGAAGCTCTCGATCTGTCGCCCCCAGGCGTTGCGCGCGACGTCGACGTCGAGCCAGCCGAAGCTCGCCTGCTCGGGGCCGGTCACGCGCCGCGCCGCGAGGATGAGCCCAGCGCAGGTCGCGAGGACGGGGCGCCCGGCGCGGACGAAGGCGTCGAGCGGATCGTGGAGGTCCGAGAAGCCGATGAGCTTGAGCATCGTGCTGCTCTCGCCCCCCGGCAGCACGAGCCCATCGACCCCGGCGAGCGCGCTCGCCGTGCGGACGTCGACGGGCTCGTGGCCGATCCCGGCGAGCAGCGCCGAGTGCGCGGCGTACCCCCCCTGGAGGGACAGCACCCCGACGCGCATGCTACCAGCCCCGCTTCGCCATGCGGTCGGCGTCGCCGAGCGTGGCCATCTCGAGGCCGGCCATGGCGGCCCCGAGGCCGGTCGACACCTTCGCGAGGCGGGCCGGATCCTCCCAGTAGGTCGTGCCCTCGACGACGGCGCGAGCGCGCTTCGCCGGGTCGGCGGAGAGGAAGATCCCGCTCCCGACGAACACGGCCTCGGCGCCGAGCGCCATGCAGAGCGCGGCGTCGGCCGGCGAGGCGATGCCGCCCGCCGCGAAGTTCGGGACCGGGAGGCGGCCCGTCTCGGCGATCTGCTCGACGAGGTGGTAGGGCGCCGCGAGGCGCTTCGCCTCGGTCATGAGCTCCTCGTGGCCCATCTGCGTGATCTTGCGGATCTCGCTCCGGAGCTGGCGGAGGTGGCGCACGCCCTCGACGATGTTGCCCGTGCCGGCCTCGCCCTTCGTGCGCAGCATCGCCGCGCCCTCGCCGATGCGGCGGAGCGCCTCGCCGAGGTTCGTGCAGCCACAGACGAACGGCGTCTTGAACGCGCCCTTGTCGATGTGGAAGTCCTCGTCGGCCGGCGTCAGGACCTCGCTCTCGTCGATGAAGTCGACCTCGAGGGCCTCGAGGATGCGCGCCTCCATGAAGTGGCCGATGCGGCACTTCGCCATGACGGGGATGTTCACCGCGGCCTGGATGGCCTGGATCATCTCGGGGTCGCTCGCGCGCGCGACGCCGCCGTCCTTCCGGATCTGCGCCGGGACGCGCTCGAGCGCCATCACGGCGGCGGCGCCGGCGTCCTCGGCGATGCGCGCCTGCTCGACGTTGACGACGTCCATGATGACGCCGCCCTTGAGCATCTCGGCGAGGCCGACCTTGACCTTGAACGTGGACTTCTCCATGGGTTCGTCTCCTTGTCGCGCCGGGGAGGCCGGCGCGTGCTGCCTTGTCTAGTCTTCGGGGTCGTGGGGAACGGTTCAGACGATGTCGACGGTGAGGCTCGGGCGGGCGCTCCCGCGCGCGGCGCGGCGGCGGCGCGCGACCGCGTCGATGGCGAGGCCGAGGCGGCGGGCCCCCTCGCGGAGGCGGTCCGGGGGCTCGGCGCAGAACACGAGGCGGAGGCCGGCGCGCGCGGGGCCCGAGGCCGTGTAGAGGGTGCTCGGCGACACGAGGACGCCGGCGCGGCGCGCCTCCTCGAAGACCTCCTCGGCGTCGAGGTCCTGCGGGAGGTTCAGCCAGAGGACGACGCCGCGGCGCGGGTGCTCCCAGGTGACGTCGGCCGGGAGCGCGTCGCTCAAGCCCGCGACGAGGGCGTCGCGGCGGCGCGCGTACTCGGGGAGCGTGCGCGCGAGGTGGGCGCGGAGGTAGCCGCGCGCGAGAAACTCGGCGAGGGCGTGCTGGAGGAGGGCGCTCGTGCCGAGGTCCATGGCGTGCTTCACGCTCGAGAGCGTGGGCGTCATCGCGGCCGGGCACACGACGAAGCCCACGCGGAGGGCCGGCGCGAGCTTCTTCGAGAAGGTGCCGAGGTAGAAGACGTCGGGGTCGAGCGCGCGGAGCGGGGGCGGCGACGGCGTGTCGTCGAGGTTCAGGTCGGCGCCGTAGTCGTCCTCGACGAGGGGGACGGAGGTGGCGCGCGACCAGGCGACGAGGGCCTCGCGGCGGGCGGCCGACATCGTCGTGCCGGTCGGGTTCCGCGAGCTCGGGATGACGTAGAGCCCCTTCGCGCGCGGGCGGGCGAGGGCGTCGAGGGCGGCGAGCTCGGGGCCCTCGTCGTCGCACGGGACGCCGACGACGCGCGCGCCAGTGGTCGCGAGGGCGTTGAGCGCGCCGGAGTAGGTCTGCCCCTCGGTGAGGAAGGTGTCGCCCGCGTTCACGAGGGCGCGGCCGATGAGATCGATGGCCTGCTGGCTGCCGGTCGTGATGAGGACGTCCGCCGGGTCGACCGTGAGCCCGACGCGGCGGAGATCCTCGGCGACGAGCACGCGGAGCCGCTCGAGCCCCTGGCGGGGGGCGTAGCCGAGGGCGTCGGCGCCGAGGGTGCGGAAGACGTGGTCGACGCAGCGGTGGAGCTCGCGCTCGGGGATGAGATCGCTCGACGGCTCCATGCGCGTCAGGTTGACGACGTCGCCGAGCGCCGGGGTGCGCGCGAGGCGGCGCGCGCGGACGAGGGGCTCGGACTCCGTCGCGCGCGCGACGAGCGTGGACCAGGGGAGGCCGCTCGCGGCGCGGGCCGTGGGGGCGGGCATCCCGGGCGGCTCGTCGGCGATGAAGGTCCCGCGCCCCACGGTGGAGCTGGTCCAGCCGCCCTTCGCGAGCTCCTCGAAGGCCTTCACGACGGTGTTGCGGTGGGTGCCGAGGGCGCGGGCCAGCTCGCGCGTCGGCGGGAGGCGCGCCCCCGTCGCGAGGTCGCCGGCTCGGACCCGCGCCACGATGGCGTCCGCGATCTGACGATAGAGGGGGCGCTCGTCCTCGACGTCGAGGATCGGCAGCACCCATTGGTCTGTCGTGGCGCGGTCCATTGGTGCCAATCTACGCAGGTTTCGGTCGAGGTCAAGTGATTTGGACCCCTGTTTGGCGCCAACTTGCCCGAGATTGGTACGTTTGGGTGGCGGCGGATTGGTCCCTGCGCCCGCCGGTGGCCGCCCGAGTGCGCCTCGCGCGGAACGCTGGTAACGTCCCGCGGACCAACGAGCGCCCCGCTCACACTGGAGGAACCCCATGCGCATCGCGCTTGCCATCACGCTCATGACCGCCCTCGCCGCAGCGCCGGCGTGCGGCAAGAAGGCGGAGGCCCCGCCGCCCGCGCCCGCGGAGACCGCGCCGCCCGCGGAGACCACGCCGCCTGCGGCGACGGCCCCGCCCGCCGAGACGTCCGCGCCGGCGACCGCCGGCGAGGAGGAGGCGCAGCCGCGGCGCGGGCTCGAGGAGGCGCCGACCGGCGAGACGCCGCCCCCGACCCCGAGCACGCCCGAGGAGCGCCTCGCCGCCGCGCTGAACCTCGAGGTCGGCGACGCCGTCGACCTCGGCGACGGCCCGTGGGCCGCCCCGGCCCTCGGCTACCTCCCGCTCACGACCGTCACGGCGGTCGTCGTCGCGTCCCCGCAGAAGGTGCTCGACACCATCGGCTTCGAGGCCATCACGGCGAAGCTCGGCGAGGGCTACGGCCTGGCGGCGGCGCAGTCGAAGGCGGCGACGGGCATCGACCTCACGTCGCCCGCGGGCTGGGCGGAGGCGGGCGTCGACCCGAGCGGACCCGCCGGCGTGGCGATCCTCGCGGCCGAGGGCAAGGAGGTGCAGGTCCTCTTCGCGACGATCGCGGACAAGGAGAAGCTGAACGCCGCGCTCACGGTGCTCGCGGAGAAGGCGAAGCGCGAGATCGTGCGCGAGCAGGTCGGCGACGCCGAGATCCTGAGGGCGAAGGACGACGGCCACGGCGCCGCCATCCTCCGCGACAAGACGCTCCTCCTCATCGGGCAGGACCGGGCCGTGCCGCCGGAGGCGGTGATGCGCGGGATCGCGACCCAGGACCCGGCGACCTCGTTCGCGCGCGCGAAGGACTTCACGGGCGCCGTGAAGGGCGTCGTCGCCGGCAAGGACGGCCTGGTGTGGGTCAACGCCGCCTTCGCCGCCGCGGCGTCGCGCGACGAGGTTCGCGGGGCCGCCGAGAAGGCGATGTTCGACCGCGTCTACAGCGGCCTGCACGGCCTCGCCATCGGCTTCTCGCTCGAGGACACCGCGGTCGTCGGGACGGGCTCGCTGCCGCTCGACGCCGGCTCGCCCCTCCGGAGCATCGTGCGGAACGGGTCGGCGACGCCGATCGTCTTCGGCGCCGAGACGAAGGCGCCGCTCGTGGGCGTCACGGTGAACCTCGATCTCGACGCGGTGCTCGCCCTCGTGGACGAGGGGCTCAAGGCGCAGGGCCAGAGCCTCGAGTCGATGGAGGCGGCGGTCAACGAGATGGCGCAGCTCGACGTCCGGAAGGACGTCGTCGGCGCGCTGACGGGCGAGGTGGGCTTCGTCGTCGACGGGGACCTCGCCGAGCTCATGAAGTCCGAGGCCGACGCGCGGCAGAACCTGGGCGGCGCGCTCGTCATCGGCCTCAAGGACGCCGCGGGGACGCAGAAGCGCGTCGAGGAGCTCCTGAAGGCGATGCCGGAGATCGCGAAGGCGATCCCGCCTGCGCAGTCGCCCGGGACCTGGACGGTCCCGACGCCGTTCGGCCGCGAGGTCACGGTGCGCTTCGCGGGCAACTACCTCGTCGTCGCGTCGGACCCCGCGTACGCCGCGCGCGTCGAGGCGAACGACCGCTCGCAGAGCTTCGTCGCCGGGCTCGGGAACGAGCCGCTCAAGACGCTGCTCTCGCGCGAGGATCTCGCGGGGGCCTTCGTGATGCGCCCCGCGATCGCCGCGTACTTCCTGTTCGCGATGCGCGGCATGGATCGGCCGATCGACGAGGCGCCGCGAGAGGGCGAGGACAAGGCGATCGCCGCGAAGCGGAAGGAGCTCGCGGCGGCGCGGAAGGAGCTGGACGCGCTTCGGGAAGCTCAGGAGGACGCGGGGCGGAAGGCCATGCTCTCGGTGTTCACGCAGGTCGGGACGACGGCCGAGGTCGTGCACGTCTCGGGCGACGGCCTCTCCTTCGTCATCGGCCAGTACCTCGAGGCGCCCGTGAAGGACGTCATCGCGGCGGCGATCGACACGCGGATCGCCATGGAGACCGCCGAGGACAAGATGCACGCGCTGTCGGAGAAGGTCTTCACCCTCGAGTCGGAGATCTCGAGCCACGAGATGAAGGTCGAGGAGGCGGCGCCCGACGCGCCGTGAGGAGGACGCGCGGCGCGTGTCATCGGGTCAAGGGCTGACACGCCGTGACCCGCGTGACACGCGTCCGCGCGGGATTCCTCAATGACTCCGAGGGCCGTCCTGCGGCACGGCCCTTGCTCTCCAGGCGGCGTCGCCCCCACGCGCCTGGAGTCTCCCGATGCCGCACGTCGCCCGTCTCCCACGTCCCGCCCTCCGCTCGCTCGCGCTCGCCGCCTGGGCCACGCTCGCGCTCGCGATGGCCAGCGTCGGCGCGGGCTGCGCCTCGGGCGAGCGGGCGGGGGCCGCGCCGATCGCGGACGATCCGCGCTGGGAGGGCGCGCGTCGCTGCCTCGCCGGGGCGGCGCTCGTCGATCGCGTCGAAGGCGGCGTGGCGGTCGTCGTCGCGCGCGGCGATCCGGCGACGGTGGTGCCGCGATCGCGTCTCCCGGAGGGCGCCGCTGAGGGGTGGCTCCTCGTCGATGGCGTCCGCGCCGCCGCCTGTGAGCGCGCGGTGCGCGCCTACGTGCGCGCGCTGCGCCAGGCGAGCCGCGGGACCTGGGACAACGACGCGTCGGTTCGGCTAGAGTGACACGCGCCGAGAATCCCGATGAATGAAGCCCTGGCAGGACCGTCCGCCCGGGCCCTTCCCACCCAGGAGTGCCCCAATGCACCGTCGTTTGACCGCTGCTCTCGCGATGCTCAGCTTCCTCATGCTCGCCCTCGCCGGGAGCGCCATGGCCGCGCCCCCGTCCCCGGGCAAGGACATCAACAAGGCGACCGCCGAGGAGTTCACCACCGTCAAGGGTATCGGCGAGAAGACCGCCTCGAAGATCATCGCCGAGCGCGCGGCGAACGGCCCGTTCAAGTCCCTCGAGGACATGCAGGAGCGCGTGAAGGGCGTCGGCGAGAAGACGATCGAGCGCTTCCGCGCCGCGGGCTGGACGGCCATCACGGGGCCCGTGAAGACGCCGCCCGCCCGCCCGGACCCGGCGCCCGAGAAGGCGAAGACCGGCAAGTGACCGCGCGGTAGCCTGTGAACCTGGCGAAGAGCTCGGCGCTGCCTGCGTCATCGGCGCAGGCGGCGCGTGGCGCGCGCGGCGGCGCGCCCCTCACGGGGTGGGCGTCCGCCGTCCTCGCGTGGCTAGCGCTCGTGTCGGCGGCGCTCGCGCCGGCGTGCGCCTCGACCGCGCCGACCACCGTGGTGGCGCCCGAGCCGCCCGAGCCGCCCGCCCCGGCGGGGCCGCCGCTCACGGTGCAGGTCGTCGACGTGGGGCAGGGGGACGGGCTCATCGTCCTCTCGCCGACGGGCAAGTCGATCATGATCGACGCCGGCGACCGCGGGAAGCACGCCCCGATGCTGCGACAGCTCGCGGAGGACGGCGTCACCACGCTCGACCTCGTGGTGATGAGCCACCCGCACGCCGACCACATCGGCGGGATGCAGAAGGTGCTCGAGAAGGTGCCGACGAAGGCCTTCGTCGATCCGGGCTTCGACTACAGCTCGGGGATCTACGCCGATCTCCTCGCGCACCTCGAGGCGAGCGGCACGAAGGTGCTCATCGCGCGGCGCGGGCGCCGGATCGACATCGGCGGCGGCGCGTCCCTCGAGGTGCTGTGGCCCGTCGAGCCGCTGCTGCGCGGCACGCGCTCCGACGCGAACTCCAACTCGGTCGTGCTGAAGCTCGTCTACGGCACCACGAGCATGCTGTTCACGGGCGACTCCGAGGCCCCCACCGAGAACGGCCTCCTCGACGACCCCGAGAGCCTCCACGCCGACGTGCTGAAGGTCGCGCACCACGGGAGCGAGCACTCGACGCAGGATCGCTTCCTCGCCGCGGTCCGGCCCTACATCGCGGTGATCTCGTGCGGCGAGGACAACAAGTTCGGCCACCCGGCGCTCTCGACGCTCGAGAAGCTCGAGCGGTCGGGGGTGCAGGTCCTCCGCACGGACCTCTCGGGGACGATCACCCTCGTGAGCGACGGCGAGCGCTGGACGACCGGCGTCGAGAGGGGGAGCGTCGCGGCGGCGCCGCAGGTCGAGGTGGTCGACCGGGGCGCGCGTCGCGCGCGCGCGGCGGCGCCGGCGCCGGCCGCCGACAAGCTCGACATCAACGTCGCGACGGCCGAGGACCTCCGCGCGGTGGATGGCATCGGCGTCGCGAAGGCGAAGGCGATCATCGCCTATCGCGACGCCCACGGGCCCTTCGGCACGATGGGCGAGCTGACGCGCGTCGACGGCATCGGCGCGAAGACGGCCGCGAAGATCGCGGAGAAGTTCGAGGTTCGCGGCGACGGCGGGCTCGTCGACGACGCCGAGCCCTATCCCGCCGAGGGACCACCGGGACCCGAAGGAGAGACCACGCCATGACCACCTCACTCTGGATCGACCGTGTCGAAGGCGACGTCGCCGTCCTCATCAGCGACGGCGGGCGCCACACCGTCCGCGTGCCGAAGGCGCTCCTCCCGGCCGGGCAGGGGGAGGGCGCGTGGCTCACGCTGCGCCTCGACGCCGATCCGGCGAAGACCGCTGCGGTAGCCGGGAACGTCGCGGCGACGCGCGCGAAGCTCTCCTCGGGTGACGACGGCGGCGACTTCTCGCTCTGATCGCGGCGAGAGGCCGGAGCCGCCCTCGTGAACGTTGTTCACGGGGGCGCTCGCGTCGGGCCGCCCGCGCCCCTGGGGGCCGCGACGGGGCGGCCGGGGGCGACGGGCGCCGCTACTCGTCGTCGCCGTGCTCCTCGTCGTCGTCGCAGGACGTGAGGCCGCTGATCCACGCCTCGACGAGGGCCGCGCCGGCGACATCGAAGCCGTCGCTCCCGAGGGGCGGCATGCGGAGCCCGTCGAGGCGGGTGAGCCGGGCGAGGAGCACGCTCCGCGCGGGCTCTCCGGGGGCGATGACGCGGGCGTCCGCGAGGCCGAGGTCGTCCTTGACCGGGGGCGCGTCGCAGGCGCCGGTGTGGTCGAGCTCCGTCAACGCGCGGAGGTCGAGGTCGGTGCCAGTGGGGCCGCCCGGGCGGTGGCAGCCGCTGCAGTTGGCGTCGAGCCAGGCGCGGGCGCGCTCCGCGACGGGCTCGGCGGCGTCGCTCGGCGAGGGGAGGGCGCGCCAGGTGGGCTCGTCCGGCGGCGGCGGGTCGAAGAGCCCGAGCGCGGCGAGGCGGGCGAGCTGGTTCTGCCCTGGCGCGTCCGGGGCGGGCCGGTCGAGCTGGCGCGCGGAGACGCCGAGCGCGCCGCCGGCGGCCTCGGTGTGGCACGCGCGGCACTGGGGGCGGCTCGGGTAGGGCCAGGCGGTGGTGTGGGCGGCGCCGCTCGCGTCGTGCCAGGCGACGTCGTCGACCGCCGCGCCCTCGAGGAGGGTGGCGTCGGCGCCGTCCTCGTCCCAGCGGTAGCTGTAGCCGCGCACGGCGCCCTCTCCGACGACGAGCAGGCGCGTCTCGACCGGGCGCGCGCCCTCGCCCTCGCCGAGGGTGAAGTGCTTCACGAGGACGGTGCCGGCGGGGAACGTCCAGGGCGCCGTCCCGGAGAAGCCGATGTGGCCGCCCTCGGGGAGGGAGAGGAAGCGCGCCTTGTCGGCGCCCGAGCTGTAGAACGGCGCGTTGACGGCGTAGGGCAGGACGCCGGGGGCGGGCGTCAGGGTCGCGAGATCGGAGAAGCAGCCGGTCGCCGACAGCGTGGTCGGGAACGCCGCGGGGAGCGGCTCGGGCGTCGTCTCGACGAGGCGGTAGAGGCGCCCGGAGCTGCCGCCCGTGGCGACGTAGAGCTCGCCCGCGTCGTCCTCGCCGAAGCACGGCACGTTGCCCGGCGCGGTGGCGACGGGGTTCGCGCTCGGCGCCTCGCCCGCGCGGAAGGCGAAGACCGTGCCGAAGCCATAGTCGGCGAACAGGTAGGCGCCGTACCAGGAGGGCATCTCGGCGCCGCGGTAGACGAAGCCGCCGGTGACGGAGTAGCCGACGGCGCGGCCGTACTCGAGCACGGGGCGCGCGAGCGGCGGACTCGTGTCGCACCCCTCGCTCGGGTTGTAGCAGTGGAAGCCCTCCATGCGGCGCCAACCGTAGTTCCGGCCGCGCGTGACGAGGTCGATCTCCTCCCAGGCGCTCTGCCCGACGTCGCCGACCCAGAGGTCGCCCGTCACGCGGTCGAAGCTGAAGCGCCAGGGGTTCCGGAGGCCCCAGGCGAAGATCTCGGGACGCTCGGTGGCGCTCGTCGCGAAGGGGTTGTCGGCCGGGATGGCGTAGGGGGCGGCGTCGCTCTCGACGTCGACGCGCAGGATCTTGCCGAGGAGCGTGTTGGTGCGCTGCCCGTTGTTCTGCGGATCGCCGCCGGAGCCGCCGTCTCCGAAGCCGATGTAGAGGAAGCCGTCGGGGCCGAAGGCGAGCTGCCCGCCGTTGTGGTTCGAGAAGGGCTGTGACTGCGTGAGGATGACGCGGTGATAGCTCGGGTCGACGCGCGTCGGGTCGGCCGGGTCGAGGCGGAGCTCGGCGACGACGCTCTCGAGGGCCCCGGGGGAGGGCGCGCGCGTGTAGTCGACGAAGAGGCGGCCGTTCTCGGCGAAGTCGGGGTGGAACGCGACCGAGAGGAGGCCGAGCTCGCCGCCGGCGGTGACGCGGACGCCGAGGTCGACGAGCTCGGTGGTGAGCCCCGTCGAGAGGTCGACGGCGTCGATGGTCCCCTCCTGGCCGACGACGAAGACGCGGCCGCTGCCGTCGCCAGCGCCGACGACCTGCGTGACGAAGCGGAAGCGGAGATCGGGGAAGACCTCGACGAACGCGATCTCACCGGGCTCGCCGGGCTCCGGCGGGAGGTGGCAGCCGGAGGGATAGACGTAGGGGCCGCCGGCGTCGGTCTCGGCGTCGGTGTCCGTGTCCGTGTCCCTGTCCGTGTCCGTGTCCGTGGCCGTTACCGTGTCCGTGTCGGAGTCGGCCTCGGTGACTGCGTCGGCGTCGGGCTCGGCGTCGGCGTCGGGCTCGGGCTCGGTGTCGGCGTCGGGCTCTGTGTCGGCGTCGGGCTCGGTGTCGGCGTCGGGCTCGGTGTCGGGCTCGGTGTCGGCGTCGGAGACCGCGTCGGCGTCGGCGTCGGGGACCGCGTCGGCGACGGCGTCGGGGACCGCGTCGGCGTCGGGCACGGCGTCGGCGTCGGCGTCGGCGTCGGGAACGGCGTCGGGGACCGCGACCGCGTCCGCGTCCGCGTCCGCGTCTCCCACCGCGATCCCGTCGTCCGAGTCCTTCGCGACGTCCGCGATCGTCTCCGAGTCGCCGTCCGCCGCCGCGCCGTCCGCGCCGCAGGCGCCCGCGAGCACCGCGGCGACGAGCCACGGAGCGAGCTTCACAGTGCTTCTGCCCATGGCGCGCATGCTACACGCGTCGCCGCCTCGGTTCGACCTCCCGTTGGCGCCGACGCGCCGACCTCCGCTATCGTCCGCCTGCCCGCCGCACGACGCCCGGAGGCCCGATGACCCCGCGCCCGCCGCTCGCCCGAGCGACCCTCCTCCTCCTCTCCCTCGCGCTCCTCGCCGCCTGCGGCGAGAGCGCGCCCCCGCCCGCCGAGAAGGCCCCGCACAGCGCGTCGTCGGGGGTGCCCCTCACCGGCGGCGGCGCCGCCTCCGGCGCTCCCGCCGCCTCGCCGTCCGCCCTCGCGGTCCTCGCGCCCTCCGCCGCCGACACCCACCGCGCCGAGGTCGCAGCGATCCTCGCCGAGGCCCGCCGCCTCCCGCCCGGCGCCGCCGACGCGCTCGCCACGGCACCCATCCAGCGCCTCGCCCTCACCCTCGCCCCCGACGGCAGCTACACCGGCCGCCTCGAGGTCACCGCGCTCAACGCCAACCTCGAGCCCGTCCACGAGCTCGCCTTCGGCCTCGCCCCGAACGCCGACGCCGCCACCCGGCGCCTCACCCTCGACGCCGTCACCGTCGACGGCCACCCCGTCGATCCGCGCGGCGGCGCCACCGTCGCCCGCGTCCCCGTCGACCTCCCGCCGGGCGCCCGCGCCACCGTCGTCATCACCTTCGCCGGCACCCTCCCCGAGCTCCCCCCGTTCCGCCTCCCCGACCTCCACGGCGACGACGTGAAGCCCCTCGCCGATCTCCTCGCGAGCCGCGCCGAGGAGGACGCCGCCTTCGGCCGCCGCGACGGCGTCGCCTGCTACGGCCGCGCCTACCCGACGCTCGCCCCCCTCGGCACCCCGCTCCTCCCCGACGCCCGCGTCACCGACATCGGCTGGCTCCCGCCCGCCGTCTTCGACGTCACCGTCACCGCCGCGCCCGATCTCGTCCTCGCCGCCTCCGGCGACGAGCTCTCCCGCGATGAGACCCCGACCGGCGCCGCCCGGACCCGCCTCCTCGCCGTCGGCGCCCGCGAGATCGGCCTCGTGGCCTCGTCGCGCTTCACCGTCGACCGCGAGGACGTCGGCGGCGTCTCGCTCCTCGTCTACCACACCCCCGAGCAGGCCGAGCTCGCGCGCTCGGTCACGACCTGGGCCCGCCGCGCCCTCGAGATCCACCGCGACGCCTTCGGCGAGCTGCCGTCGGCGCGCCTCGCCGTCGCCCCGGCCCCGCTCGGCGGCGGCCTCGGCGGCGTCTCCTTCCCGGGCCTCGTCGCCCTCTCCGACGTCCTCTACGCCGCCCTCGTGACCGGCGAGGGCGCGACCCCCGTCGCCACCGCCATCGCGAAGCACCCCTCCTCCCGCGAGACCCTCGAGTTCATCCTCGCCCACGAGCTCGCCCACCAGTGGTGGGGCCTCCTCGTCGGCGCCGACCGCGCCCGCGACGGCATGATCGTCGACGAGGGGCTCGCCCAGCTCGCCGCCATCCAGTACTTCGAGAAGGCCCACGACGCGAAGGCCGTCCGCCGCCAGCGCGAGCTCCAGCTCGCGCTCCCCTATCAGGTCCACCGCCTCCTCGGCGGCGTCGACCGCCCCCTCGACACCCCGCCCAGCGCGCTCTCCGGCGCCATGGAGGCCGCCGGCATCGTCTACGGCAAGGGCGGCTCCTTCTTCGACACCCTCGCGCGCCAGATCAGCGCCACCATCACCGGCGAGCAGCTCCGCGACCTCGCGCGCACCGCGCGCTACGGCCTCGTCAGCCTCGACGACGTCGTCGGGCGCCTCGTCGCCCACGCCCCGCGCCCCGACGACGCCCGCGCGCTCGCCGACCGCTGGATCCACGCGACCCACGCCGACGAGGACATCGGCCCCCTCCGCCCCGACCTCCTCTTCGAGTACCTCGTGGGCGACGCCGCCGTCGCCGGGGGCACCCGCGAGCTCCTCTCCCAGGTCCTGAAGGACGACCAGCTCCGCGACATCGCGAGCGCGCTCCTCGGTCAGGGCGGGCAGGGGCTCGACGAGGCCGCGCTCCTCCGCGCCGTCACCGACGCGCTCGGCGACCGCGTCGACCCGCGCATGCGCCCCTGGCTCGACCTCGCCCAGCGCGTCATGAGCGAGCCCGCGAGCAAGTGGGGGCCGGAGCTCGTCCACGCGACCCTCGACCTCGTCGGCGACGATCTCGGGCTCGACGCGAAGGACAGGGCCCTCATCGAGGCCCTCGGCGGGCGCCTCATCGAGGCGCTCGACGACGGCGGCGCCGCGGACCCCGGGGACGACGAGGAGCAGCGCCTCCGCGACGAGCGGGACGCGCTCCCGCTCCCGGACCCCGATCCGAGCACCCCCTGACGGCGACGCGCCCGCGACCGGTGGCATACCAGCGCGGTCTCGGGCATTGTTCCCTCTATCGCCCGTCTCTCGACGCGCCACGGGGGGAGCCGTGACGGACAAGCTCATCGGCCGCCTGATCGCCGGCAAGTACGCGGTCAAGGAGCGCCTCGGCTCGGGCGGCATGGGCGCCGTCTACCGCGCGCGCCACGAGGCGACCGGCGGCGACGTCGCCATCAAGTTCCTCCACGGCACGGCGGCCCTCGACGATCACGCGGTCAAGCGCTTCCAGCTCGAGGCCCAGAACGCAGCCCAGCTCCGCTCGACGCACACGATCCGGGTCGTCGACTTCGGCGTCGACGACGGCGTCTTCTACCTCGTCATGGAGTACCTCGCCGGGCGCCCCCTGAACGTCGTCATCCGCGACGACGGGCCGCTCCCGTGGCCGCGCGTCGTCCACATCGCGCGCCAGGTCCTGAAGTCGCTCTGGGAGGCGCACGAGCACGGCCGCCAGATCGTCCATCGCGACATCAAGCCCGCGAACATCATGCTCGTGGACCTCCCGGGCGATCCCGACCACGTGAAGGTCCTCGACTTCGGCATCGCCCGCTCGCTCGTCGGCACGGGCGCCGGCACCCAGGGCCTCATCGGCACGCCCTACTACATGGCGCCCGAGCTCTGGCGCGGCGAGACCGTCGACCCGCGCACCGATCTCTACGCCCTCGGCTGCGTCGTCTTCGAGATGCTCGCGGGCGCGCCCCCCTTCGAGCCACCGCCGAGCGCGACCGACATCCTGCTGCCGCTCCTCGGCATGCACTGCAACGATCCGCCGCCGCGCGCGGCCGAGGCGGTGCCGGCGCTCCCGGGTCCCCTCGCCGCCTGGGTGGACCGCCTCCTCGAGAAGGATCGCGCCCACCGGCCCCTCGCCGGGCGGCAGGCCCTCGAGGAGCTCGACCGCGCCGTCGCGAGCGCCACCGCGGCCCCGCCCGCGCAGGCGACGCCGCCCCCCGCGGCCTCTCCCGCGGCGGACGCCGTCAACCCCTTGCTCGCCGCCACCCGGACCGCGGCCAAGCGCGACTTCGGCGCGATGCCGGTGGTCACGCCCCCGCCGACGCGCGAGCGCCCGAAGGCTGCCCCGGTCGCCGCGGCGCCGGTCGAGGACACGGTCGACGCGACGCCCCGCGGCCCGTCGGTCCCCGCGCCCGAGGCCACCATGACGGCCTCGCGCCCCGGGGTGCCGGCGCCGGCGCCGCCGCGGACGAAGGGGGTGCCCGCGTGGCTCGTGCCGCTCGTGGTCGTCGCGGTCGGCGGCCTCGTCGCGGTGGTGGTGAGCGTGGCGACGTCGGGCTCGTCGACGTCGGGCTCGCCGACGTCGGGCTCGTCGGCGGCCGTGCGCGCCACGACGGCGCCCGCGCGGACGACGACGACCCCGCCCCGGACCGTCGTCACCCCGACGACGCGCCACCTCCGCGCGAGCGGCCTCCTCGACGAGGGCGAGCCCCTCGGCCCCAAGCTCTTCAGCTATCGCGCGCGCCTCGGGCCCCGCGATCACCTGAGCTCCTCGGGCGAGCCCCTCGTCGACGCCGCGGACGTGCTCGTGCAGGACCGCATCAACTACCACGGCGGCATCGCGCGCGACCCGGAGGACGAGGCCGATCCGATGCTCGGCAACACGGACCTCCTCGCCACGGCCCACGACGTCCTCGAGCGGATCCTCGATCCGACGATCAGCCACGACCTCGTCACCAAGACCCCCGTCGTGGCCGTCGACGTCTACGACAACGGCGCGACCGTGGAGATCGTCTCCTACTGAGCGAGCGCGCCTCCGGCGCGGTCCGGCGCCCGGTCGCGACCTCTCCGGGCGACCCGTCCGCGGAGCGTTTTCGCGCCCGTGTGCAGTTGTTTCGTCCCGAGACCCCTTGATACCCTCCGCCGAGATGAACCGATGGGGGGCGCGCCGATGGACAACGCGGCGCGCCGGTCGCGTGGAGGGGGGCCGAGCGAGGCGCCGCCTCCGTGCGCCCCGTCCCAGAGCGGGCGCCCGCGCGGCGCCGGGAGTCGGACATGCGCTCATCGTGGAACCGGGCCGGGGTCGTCGCCGTCGTCGCCGCCGCGCTGCTCTCCCTCACCGCCGCCGGGTGCGGCGACGAGGTCGTCTACGACACGCTCTACCTCGCCGTCTCCTCCGACGCGCCCGCCGACGGCTCGACCCTCGACGCGATCCGCTTCCTCGCGGTCGCGAGCGACGGGCAGGGCGGGACGGTCTCCTGGCCGGCCTCCCCGAACGACCCCGAGTACGTCCTGCCGCTGAGCGCGAGCGCCGATCCGACGGTCGCGCCGGTCATCGTCAAGGTGCAGTACCGGGCGTCGACGTTCGCCGCCTCGAGCGGGGTGGTCACGCTGCAGATCGCGGGGCGCGCCGGCGCCCGCACGGTCACCTCCTGGGAGGGCGAGGTCGATCTCGCGAAGAAGGGGCAGGTCGTCGCGCGGCTCCTCGCGACCCCCGCCGGCGTCGACTGCGACGCGGACGCCGACGGCTTCCTCGACTGCAGCCTCGCCGGGTGCTGCGCGTCGACGACGAGCGTCTTCTCGGACTGCGAGCCGGGCGACGCGAGCGCGAACCCCTGGGGCACGGAGGACGCCTGCGAGCCCTGCAGCGACACCCTCGACAACGACTGCTCCGGCGGCGACGTGGCCTGCGTCGACGCCGACAGCGACGGCGTGGCCGACTGCGCCGAGGCCGCCGCGGGCTGCGGCGTGGGCGATCCGAACGTCGCCCCCGGGCTCGCGGAGCGCTGCGACGACGTCGACAACGACTGCGACGACCAGACCGACGAGGGCTTCGTCCTGAGCTACGGCGGGCAGACCCTGACGAAGGGGGCGAGCTGCGGCACCGGCGCGTGCGAGGGCGGGACGGTCGTCTGCGGCAGCGCCACCGCGCTCGCGTGCAGCACGGACGGGAACAAGAGCGACGAGACCTGCGGCAACGCCGTCGACGACGACTGCGACGGCGACACCGACGAGGGCTGCGAGGCCGCGGACATCGACGGCGACGGCCAGTCCGCCCCGCGCGACTGCAACGACTTCGACTCCGGGATCTACGACGGCGCGCCGGAGCCCTGCTGCCCCCTCGCGAACCAGGGCGACGCCGCGGCGACCGCCGCGTGCGACAAGAACTGCGACGGGGAGCCCACCTGGTGCGCGGCCGGCGACCAGGATGGCGACGGCTACACGGCCGCCCAGGGCGACTGCGACGACACGGACCCCCTCTCGCACCCGAACGCGGACGAGCGCTGCGGCGACGGCATCGACCAGAACTGCATCGCAGGCGACCTGCCCTGTGACGGGGTGACCGACGGCGACGGCGACGGCTGGCCCGCCGGCGTCGACTGCAACGACGGCGACGACAGCGTGCACCCGGGCGCGGACGACGTGTGCAACGGCGTCGACGACGACTGCGACGGCGCCATCGACGACGGCAACCCCGGCGGCGGCGCCGTCTGCGGGAGCGACGTCGGCGAGTGCTCGACCGGCGTCGAGGTGTGCAACAACACCGCGACCGACAAGGGCGTCGTGCTCTGCGTCGGGGACGTGCGGCCGGTCGACGACGTGTGCGACGGGCTCGACAACGACTGCAACGACGTGACGGACGGCCCCTACCTCGCCGGCGGGACGGTGAAGTTCGACGGCGGGCCGTTCACGGCGGACGCGGACAAGGTCAAGGGCGACGCCTGCGGGACGGGCGCGTGCAGCGGCGGGACGGTCGTGTGCGGCGAGGACACGCTCTCGCTCACGTGCTCGACGCTCGGGTCGGTCGCGGGCGAGACCTGCGACGGCGTGGACAACGACTGCAACGGCGTCACGGACGACGACTTCCCGAACTACGACGGGGACGCGCTCGCCGACTGCGTCGACGACGACGACGACGACGACGGCGTGGCCGACGTGTCCGACGCGTGCCCGCAGGGGGACAAGGGCTGGACCTCGTCGGAGGCGACCGACCGCGACTACGACGGCTGCCAGGACGCCGTCGAGGACCTCGACGACGACAACGACGGGATCAGCGACGTCGCGGACAGCTGCAAGGACGGCGACCTCGGCTGGACCTCGTCGGCCGCGACCGATCACGACACGGACGGCTGTCAGGACTCGGCCGAGGACCAGGACGACGACAACGACGGCAAGTCGGACGACGGCGACCTCTGCGCGCGGGGCGAGCTCGGCTGGACCTCGGGGAGCGGGACCGACCACGACGACGACGGCTGCCAGGACGCGAGCGAGGACCAGGACGACGACAACGACGGCAAGCTCGACGCGGCCGACGCGTGCGCGCGCGGCGACCTCGGCTGGACCGCGAACGCGGCGACGGACTACGACGGTGACGGCTGTCGCGACGCGGGCGAGGACCAGGACGACGACAACGACGGCGTCAGCGACGACGTCGACCGCTGCGATCCCGACGCGAGCGGGCCGGCGGAGGACACGGGGACGGCGTCGTCCGAGAAGGGCTGGACCTCGACGGTGGGGACGGGGGGCGTCCCCGGGACGGACTACGACGGCGACGGGTGCCGGGACGCGTCGGCCGAGGACCAGGACGACGACAACGACGGGGTGAGCGACGCGGTCGACCGCTGCGATCCCGACGCGGGCGCCGCCCCGGACACGGGCGCGGTCATGAGCGAGAAGGGCTGGACGTCGGGCGTCGGGACGGCCGGCGCGCCGGGCACGGACTACGACGCGGACGGCTGCCGCGACGCCGCCGCGGAGGACACGGACGACGACAACGACGGCGTCGCCGACGGGGTCGACGCCTGCGATCCCGACGCGAGCGGCCCGAGCGGCGACTCGGGGGTCGTGTCGAGCGAGAAGGGCTGGACGTCGTCGAAGGGGACCGCGGGCGCGCCCGGGTCGGACTGGGACGAGGACGGCTGCCGGGACGCGGCCGCCGAGGACGACGACGACGACAACGACGGCAAGGCCGACGCGAGCGACCTCTGCGACCCCGACGCGGGCGGGGCGGGCGACGTCGGCGTGATGGGCAGCGTCGTCGGGTGGACGCGGACCGTCGGGACGGCGGGGGCGCCGGGGAGCGACTGGGACGACGACGGCTGCCGCGACAGCGACGAGGACGGCGACGACGACAACGACGGCAAGCTCGACGCCGCCGATCTCTGCGATCCGGACGCGAGCGGCGCCGGGGACCTCGGCGCGCAGGGGAGCCAGAAGGGCTGGACGCGCACGGTCGGGACGACGGCGGCGCCCGGGAACGACTGGGACGACGACGGCTGCCAGGACGCGAACGAGGATCCGGACGACGACAACGACGGCGTAGGCGACGCGGCGGACCGCTGCGACCCCGACGCGAGCGGGCCGAGCGGGGACTCGGGCGCCGTCGGGAGCGAGAAGGGCTGGACGTCGACGGTGGGGTCGGGCGGGACGCCCGGGACGGACTACGATCAGGACGGCTGCCGCGACGCGGCGGCGGAGGACGACGACGACGACGACGACGGGATCGCCGACGCCGTCGACCGCTGCGATCCCGACGCTGGCGCGGCCCCCGACACGGGCGCGGTGATGAGCGAGAAGGGGTGGACGTCGACGGTCGGGACGGCGGGCGCGCCGGGGAGCGACTGGGACGCGGACGGCTGCCGGGACGCGGCGGCCGAGGACGGCGACGACGACAACGACGGGGTCCTCGACGCCGCGGACGCGTGCGATCCGGACGCGGGGACGGCGCCCGACACGGGGGCGGTCGGGAGCGAGAAGGGCTGGACGTCGACGGTCGGGACGGCTGGTGCGCCGGGGAGCGACTGGGACGGCGACGGCTGCCGCGACGCCGCGAGCGAGGACGACGACGACGACAACGACGGCAAGGCCGACGCGAGCGACCTGTGCGATCCCGACGCGACCGGCGCCGGCGACACGGGCGCGGTCGGGAGCGCGAAGGGCTGGACGCGGACGGTCGGGACGGCGGGCGCGCCGGGGAGCGACTGGGACGACGACGGCTGCCAGGACTCGGGCGAGGACACGGACGACGACAACGACGGGGCGCTCGACGCGGTGGACCGCTGCGATCCGGACGCGAGCGGGCCGGCCGGTGACACGGGCGCGGTCGGGAGCACGAAGGGGTGGACGCGGACGGTCGGGACGGCGGGCGCGCCGGGGAGCGACTGGGACGACGACGGCTGCCAGGACGTCGGCGAGGACACGGACGACGACAACGACGGCGTAGGCGACGCGGTGGACCGCTGCGATCCCGACGCGAGCGGGCCGACCGGCGACACGGGGGCGGTCGGGAGCGAGAAGGGGTGGACGTCGACGGCCGGGACGGCCGGCGCGCCCGGGAGCGACTGGGACGCGGACGGCTGCCGCGACGCGACGACCGAGGACGACGACGACGACAACGACGGGAAGGCCGACAGCAGCGACCTGTGCGACCCCGACGACACCGGCGGGAACGACCTCGGCGCGATGGGGAGCGCGATCGGGTGGACGCGGACGGTCGGGACGGCGGGCGCGCCGGGCTCCGACTGGGACGACGACGGCTGCCAGGACTCGGGCGAGGACACCGACGACGACAACGACGGGGTCGCGGACGCGGCGGACTGGTGCGACCCGGACGCCGGGGCGGCGCCGGACACGGGCGCCGTCGGGAGCGAGAAGAACTGGGTGGCTGCGACCGGATCCGGGAGCACGCCGGGGACCGACTACGACGGCGACGGCTGCCGCGACGCGTCGGCGGAGGATGACGACGACGACAACGACGGGATCGCCGACGGGGCGGACCGGTGCGATCCGGACGCGGGCGCCGCGCCCGACACCGGGGCGGTCGCGAGCCAGAAGGGGTGGACGTCGACGGTGACGACGGGGTCCGCGCCCGGGACGGACTACGACGCGGACGGCTGCCGCGACAGCACGTCGGAGGACACGGACGACGACAACGACGGCGTCCTCGACACGAACGACCAGTGCGATCCGGACGCGAGCGGGCCGACCGGCGACCTCGGGGCGACGCTCAGCGACAAGGGCTGGACGGCGACGACCGGCACGGCCGGGGCGCCCGGGACGGACTGGGACGGCGACGGCTGCCGCGACGCGGGCGAGGACACGGACGACGACAACGACGGCGCGCTCGACGCGGTGGACCGCTGTGACCCGGACGCGACCGGGCCGACGGGCGACACGGGCGCGGTCGGGAGCACGAAGGGGTGGACGCGGACGGTCGGGACGGCGGGCGCGCCGGGGTCGGACTGGGACGACGACGGCTGCCAGGACTCCGGCGAGGACACGGACGACGACAACGACGGCGCGCTCGACGCGGTCGACCTCTGCGATCCCGACGCGGGCACGCCGACCGGGGACACGGGGGCCGTCGGGAGCGCGAAGGACTGGACGCGCTCGATCGGGACGGCGGCGTCGCCCGGGACGGACTGGGACGACGACGGCTGCCAGGACTCGGGCGAGGACACGGACGACGACAACGACGGCGCGCTCGACGCGGCGGACTGGTGCGACCCCGACGCGAGCGGGCCGACGGGCGACACGGGCGCGGTCGGGAGCGCGAAGGGGTGGACCCGGTCCATCGGGACGCAGGCGGCGCCGGGGACGGACTGGGACGACGACGGCTGCCAGGACTCCGGGGAGGATCTGGACGACGACAACGACGGCGCGAGCGACTCGGTCGACCGGTGCGATCCGGACGCGAGCGGCCCGAGCGGGGACACGGGCGCGGTCGGGAGCACGAAGGCGTGGACGCGCACGGTCGGGACGTCGGGGGCGCCCGGGTCCGACTGGGACGACGACGGCTGCCAGGACGCGGGGGAGGACCTCGACGACGACAACGACGGCGCGAGCGACTCGGCGGACCGGTGCGATCCGGACGCGAGCGGGCCGGCGGGTGACACGGGCGCCGTCGGGAGCACGAAGGGGTGGTCGCGCACGATAGGCACGACGGGCGCGCCGGGGTCGGACTGGGACGACGACGGCTGCCAGGACGCCGGGGAGGATCCGGACGACGACAACGACGGCGTCACCGACGGGGCGGACCTCTGCGATCCCGACGCGAGCGGTCCGAGCGGCGACACGGGCGCCGTCGGGAGCGAGAAGACGTGGACGGCGACGGTCCTGAACGGGGCGGCGCCGGGGACGGACTACGACGGCGACGGCTGCCGGGACGACGCCACGGAGGACAACGACGACGACAACGACGGCAAGATCGACAGCGCG
The DNA here is from genome assembly GCA_020632715.1 of Deltaproteobacteria bacterium. Classification (GTDB taxonomy): domain Bacteria; phylum Myxococcota_A; class UBA9042; order PHBI01; family PHBI01; genus JACKFA01. The sequence goes on along the minus strand of JACKFA010000001.1, from coordinate 160,077 downwards.
GACCGCTGCGATCCCGACGCGAGCGGGCCGACCGGGGACACGGGGGCCGTGACCAGCGTGAAGGGCTGGGCGCGGGAGCCGGGGGTCCACGGGACGACCAACTCGGACAACGACGACGACGGCTGCCGCGACTCCGACGAGGACCTCGACGACGACAACGACGCGATCCTCGACGACGGCGGGGCGTCGACGTGCGCGAACGGGGTGACGGCGAGCTGCGACGACAACTGCCCGTACACCCAGAACGCCGACCAGGCGGACCCCGACGGCGACGCGGTCGGCACGGTCTGTGACAACTGCCCGATCGACCCGAACCCGGACCAGACGGACCTCGACGGGGACGGGCTCGGGCTCGTGTGCGACGACAGCGAGGACTCGCCGGGGAACACGTGCCCGGCGGCGACCGTGCTGGCGCTGGACACGTCGACGCCCGGGGACACGACGGGCACGCTGCTGTCGGACGCGCTGACGCCCGACGGGTGCCCGGCGCAGGGGACGGCGACGCCGAACGACGGCCTCGGGACGGACCAGGTGTTCGTGTTCACGGCGCCGTCGGACGGGGTGTACGAGGTGACGCTGACGCCGACGACGGCGGATCTCATCGTGTACGCCTTCTCCGACCTCGGAAACCCGCTGTGCGAGTCGACCGAGTGCTACGGCTGGGCGAACGGCGCGGGCGCGGCCGGGGTCGAGAAGCTCGAGCTCGGGATGCTCCAGGACCAGATGTTCTTCATCGTCGTGGACGCGGCGAACGGGGTCGAGGGCGCGTTCTCGATCAGCGTGACGGCGACGCCGTGTCCGGCCCCGGACCTGTTCATCTCGAAGTACCTCGACGGCACGCAGAGCGGCGAGAAGGCGATTGAGATCTTCAACGGCACGGACCACGCGGTGGACCTCGCCGCGGGCGGCTACGAGCTCTGGAAGATCGACTACGGCTCGGGCAACAAGTCGTGGTCGTCCAACCGCGCAGAGCACGCGCTGACGGGCACCATCCAGCCCGGCGACGTGTTCGTCGTGTGCGTGAACTCGCCGTCGAGCAGCATCTCGACGCAGTGCGACGACTCGACGAGCTTCCTCGGGTTGGAACGGCAACGATCCGTCGCGCTGGTCAAGGGAGGCGAGATCGGATCGACCAGATCGGCACGGACGGGACGCCGGTGTCGAGCGCGGGCTGGTCGATCGCGGGGGTCAGCGGGGCGACGCTGGACCACGTCGTGAAGCGGAAATCGTCGATCTTGAAGGGGAACACGGACTGGGCCTCGTCGGCCGGGACGAACACGGCGGACAGCGAGTGGGAGGTCCTCACGCCGTCGAGCACGAACATCGCGACGCTCGGGAGCCACACGTACGCGCCGGTGTGCCCGACGCTCGGGGCTGCCACGTCGGCGGCGCAGGACCTCGACCCGTCGGCGACGAACACGCTCGCGGCGACGGCCCCCTGTCCGGATGGCTACGTGGCCACCGCGCTCGCGGGCACGACGAGCACGGTGATCGAGAGCGTGCACGCCGTCTGCGAGCCGATCTTCCTGTCGTGGCTGGTCCTCGGCCGCGACACGACGGCGACCGCGACCATCGGCGCCGGCACGGGCACCGCGGCGGGCCCGGTCGGGTGCAACCCGGGCGAGGCGATGGTCGGCGTCGAGGGCCTCTGGACCTCCGGCGTCGGCACGGGGTCGTTCACCGAGCTCGTGCCGCTCTGCCTGTCGCTGAAGAGCATCGCGACGGACGCGTCGCCCGACGGCGCGGCGCGCCGCGGCGCCATCGACGGCAGCGGCACGCCGGGCGCGAACACGGGCAAGACCCTGTGCGCCGCGGGCGAGGTGATGACCGGCCTCTCCGGGTTCACCGACCCCGTGCTCGCCGGCGGGCGGGTCACGGAGCTGAGGGCGAGCTGCCGGCCGATCCCGTGAGGTGAGGGCGCGCCGCGGCGCGACGGCTCACGATCAGGTGAGGACCTCGTCGACGGGCTTCGGCGCGTCGGGGAGGTCCGCCTCGCCGAGGCGCTGTCGCAGCACGATCTCGATGTTCGTGGCGATGGCCGACAGCGGGAGGTCGTTCCGGTCGAGGCCGAACGGCTCCTCGATCTCGTCGCCGATGGCGTCGAGCCCGAAGAAGGCGTAGCCGACCATCACCGCGACGAGCGGCGTCAGGTAGTGGGTGGTCTCCACGATGCCGAACGGGAGCGAGAAGCAGTAGGCGCTCACGATCCGGTGCAGCAGCACGATGAAGGCGTGCGGCAGCGGCGTGTTGTGGATCCGCTCGCAGCCCCCCTGGACGTTCGCGATCTCGACGAGCTGCTGCTCGAGGAGCGGCAGGTGCATGGGGTGGATCCACCCGCGCCGCCACGCCTCCGCGACCCGCTCCCCCTGACGCTGGAGCAGCGCGTTCGGGCGGTTCCGCTCCCCCTCGAGCGCCGCGAGCTCCGCCGACGGCAGGAGACCCGCGAGGTCCGCGAGCTGCCACGTCTCCCGGAGGTGCATCTTGAGCGCGTGCACGTAGGCGATGTGCCGGTGCACGAGCTCCGTCCGCAGCGCCCCCACGGCGCCCTCGTCGCCCGGCGACGCTGGCGCGACCAGCGTGAGCACCTCCCGCGTGAACGACCGCGAGGTGTTCACGAGCTGCCCCCAGAGCTTGCGCCCCTCCCAGTAGCGGTCGTAGCTCGCGCTGTTGCGGAACCCGAGGAAGATCGACAGCGCGAAGCCGACCAGCGTGAACGGGAGCGGCGTCAGCGACGTGTGCGCCCCGAGCCACCCGAGCTCGAACGCCGCGGTCGCCGCCGCCGCCACGCCGAACACGACGAACAGGCGGTAGCGGATCCGCTCGAGCACGCTCCCGCGGATCGTGAAGATGAGGGACAGCCAGGAGTTGTTGTTCCGGACGATCATGGCCGGAGAGTGCCCGAGTCGCGCCCGCGCGCAACAAGCGTGATGCGCGCCCCGTCACCCGCGCGCGGTCGACGCCGTGCCGCGGCGGGCGCTACGCTCCCCGCCATGAGCGTCCCCATCGAGAGCGGCGGCGGCCATGACGCCTCCCTCGACTACCACCAGCGCCTCGTCGCCGATCCTCACCGGGTGAGCGCCTACGCCCGCGCGCTCCGCGCCGTCGTGCGGCCCGGCGACCGCGTGCTCGACGTCGGCGCCGGCACGGGCCTCCTCGCGATGCTCGCCGCCCGCGCAGGCGCCTCGCGCGTCATCGCCGTGGAGTCGATGCCCATCGTCGACGCCGCGCGCCGCCTCGTCGCCCACAACGGCCTCGCCGACGTCGTGAACGTCGTTCACGCCGACGTGCGCGAGCTGCCGCCCGAGCCCGTGGACGTCATCGTCTCCGACTGCCTCGGGCGCTTCCTCGTCGACGACCACATGGAGGGCGCGATGCTGGCCGCCGCGCGCTGGCTCGCCCCCGGCGGGCGCGTCGTGCCCGCGCGCGTCGAGCTCGTCGCGGCCCCCGTCGGCATCGGCTGGCTCGCGTTCGTCGACACGTGGCGGGACCGCGTCGAGGGCCTCGACCTCTCGCCGCTCGCGGCCGCCGCGGAGCACGGCGCGCACGGGGTCGCGCTCACGCCCGAGGCGGTGCTGGCGCCGCCCGCCGCCGTCGGCGCGTGGACGCCGCCCGGCCCGTGGCCCGCCTTCGACGCCGCGCTCCACTTCACCGTGGCGCGACCGGGGCGCCTCCGCGGCCTCGCCGGGTGGATGCGCGTCGAGCTCGCGCCGGGCGTCGTCCTCGACACCGCGCCGGGCGTCGAGTCCCACTGGCACCAGCTCCTCTTCCCCGTCCCGCCCACCGACGTCGTCGCGGGCGACGTCGTCACGGCGCGGCTCGCCCTCGACACGTCGCTCCCGCCGGCCCGGAACCCGCGCTGGACCTGGCGCGGTGAGGTGCGGCGCGCGAGCGGCGAGCGCCTCGCGACCTTCGACCGCCGGGCTGACGGCCCGCCTCCCGCGCCGGCCGCGCCTGGGGACGCCGCCCCGCGCGAGCCCTTCGACGTGCTCCACGAGCGCGGCGTCGCCGCGTTCGAGGCGGGCGATCATCGCGCCGCGAGCGAGCGCTTCGCGGAGGCCCTCGCGGCGCTGCCGCCCGGGAGCGACGCCGAGACCTGGGCCGAGCTCCAGGAGAACCTCGGCCTGACCCGCGCCCTCGCGGGGCGCTACGCCGCCGCCGTCGAGCCGCTGCTGTCAGCGCTCGACGGCGGGATGGCGCGCGAGCAGTCGGCCCGCCTCCTCGTCGACTGCTGCTTCCGAGGTGGGCGCGCCCAGGACGGCGCGCGCTACCTCGCGGCCTACGAGCGAGCCTTCGGCGCCCACCCGTCCGGCTGGCGCCGAGGCTGACCACGGGACCGGCGACACGGAGGGGAGGCGTGAGGCGAGCGCGGGGACCTCTCGCGCCCGGCGCCCTCCTGTCCTCCCTCCGTGTCTCCGCGTCTCCGTGGTTGCCTTTGGGATAGCCGAAAGCTATCGCTCAGAGCGGCCGGTACACCTGGCCGCCCTGGATCATCCAGCACCCCGTGCCGGCGTCGCACCGGAACGACGAGCCCTTCGAGTAGAAGGAGTCGACGATGGTGTAGTCGTCCTTCTCGGCGCCCACGACGTAGAAGCGGTCGCGCGTGTAGGTCGACGCGCGGTTCGCGATGCGGATCCCCGAGCCGTCGCCGACGTCGATGGCGCCGCCCCAGTAGTTGTCGCCGGCCATCGTCCACGACGCGCCCGTGTCGTTCGAGACGCGCTCGTCGTAGAAGAGCTTGCCCTCCTTCAGCTCGAAGCGCCCGACGCCGCCCGAGTCCGAGACCTCGCGCAGCACGTAGAAGTGCCGCCCGCCGTCGTCCGAGCGGAGGATGTGGTTGCCGCCGCGGCGATCGACGTAGGTCACCGCGAGGACCGTGTTCCCCTCGCCCGTCACGGCCTGGATGGGCTCCTTCACGCCGGTCGCGACCGGGATCCAGAGCGTCCCGGCCGCCTCACCGCGGTAGAGCTCGCCGCGCGAGCCCGAGGCGTAGACCGTGCCGGCCGCCTCGTAGAGGCCGATGTAGGTCGTGCGGTTCTTGGCGCCGGTGTCGAGGAGCTCCCACGACGACAGATCGCCGCTCGCCCGCAGGATCGTCCCGTTCGCCCCGGCCGCGAGCACCGTCCCGTCCGGGCCGATGTACGTCGCGTTCACGCGCCCCGCCTTCTTCGGGAGCTGCGCCTCGCGGAACGTCGCCCCGCCGTCCGTCGACACGATGACCGACGCGCCGCCGACCGCGACCACGACCTTCCCCTTCGCGTCGAAGCTCGAGAGCCCGCGCAGCGAGAAGCCGCTGTTCCACTTCCACGTCGAGCCGCCGTCGGCCGTCATCGCGACGAGGCCGTTGTCGCCCATGGCGAGGCCGACGTCGCCGTTGAAGTCGATGACCCGCACCGTCGGCAGGCCGAGCGGCGTCGTGATGGCGCGCGCCACGCTGCACACCTCGCCCGCGGCCGGCATGCGGCCCTCGCACTTGCCCGGCTTCGCCGGCGCCGCGACCTGCTCGAGCTCGGTCGTGTCGACCATCTCGTTCCAGGTGATGCCGTCGTTGCTCTCGAGGCCCTTCTTGCCCATCGGCACGACGTAGCGCCCGTTGAGCTTCACGATCTGCTTCAGGCTCGCGGTCACCGGGCTCGGCGCGACCTCCCAGGTCTCGCCGCCGTCCGCGCTCTTCACGATCGTCCCGCCGTCGCCGACCACGAGGACCGTCGACCCGTCGAAGAGCCCGGCCTGGAGCGTCTTCGTGGCGTTGACGTTGACCTCCTTCCAGGCGCGGCCGTCGCGCGTGATGGCCATCGCGCCCTTCTGCCCGAACGCGACGACCGGCCCCTTGGCGGCGCCGACGACGCCCACGAGGCCCGCGAACGGCGCGGGCGAGACCGCCCAGGTGCTGCCGCCGTTCTGCGTGAAGGCGACCGTCTTCTTGTCGTAGACCACGGCCTCGTCGTCGGAGATCCCCCACGCCTGGCCCTTCACCTCGCAGGAGACGCCCGGCGCCTTGCCGACGCGCGCGATGGCGCACTGGCCGCGGCTCGTGAGCGGCTTCTTCACGTCCGGGAGCGCCGGCGGCGCGTCGAGCTTCGTCCAGTCGCTGCCGGACGCCGAGAGGTAGGCGTTCTTCCCGGCGAGCGCGAGGAAGCCGCCGTCCTGCGCGACGACCGTCTGCGCCTTGAACTTGTCGGGCAGCACGTCCGCGGCGCCGCTCTGACCGGCCTTGTCGAAGTGCACCCAGACGCCGCCGCGGCTCACCGCGACGATGCCGGCCTGGCCGACCGCGACGGAGACGAGCTCGTCCTCCGTGAAGCGCGGCATGTCCGACCAGCTCTTGCCGTCCTTCGAGATCGCCATGTAGCCGGCCTTGCCGACGGCGACGTAGGGGCCGCCCGGCGCGCCCGCGACGGCCTTCACCTCACCGCTCGCGTGGCGGATGAACCCCCAGCTGGCGCCACCATCGGTCGTGATCCCGACGTGGTTGTCCTTCGTGAAGGCGATGGCCTCGGTCGGGCTCACGGCGCGCCCGGCGACGACCGTGCCGCCGAGGAACGCGTGCACGACGCCCCACGCCTTGTACTTCTCGGCGGCCTCGAGAGACGCGCCGGCGCCCTGGGCCGCGGCGACCTCGGCCGGCGCGGGCGCGACCGACTTCGGGCCGGGGGCAGGAGCCGTCGTCGTCGGCGTCGCCGACGTCTTGGTGTCCGCCCGCTCGGCGGTGGCCACGCTCTGATCGGCGGCGACCTTCGCGGGCGTCGGCGCGGTCGGCGCGCCGCAGGCGGCGATGGACGTGGCGGCCAGGAGGCCGCCGAGGGGCTTCAGCAGATTCATGATGATCCTCGATGGGTTACGGGCGTTCGCGCGTGGTTTGCCGACCCGCCGGTCGGCGAACACGAGACACCTCATAGTCGAGATCGGGGAATCCGAAAACGACACCCGACGGGAATTTTTACCGTCCGTTCTAACCGGCACCAGAGGCGGTCGCGAGCGTGACTCGCCGCGTCATGGATCGCGACTCGTAACAGATTTGTAGCCGCTGAATGCCGTTCATCGGGCGCGGTCGAACCCCCCGTAACCCCCCCGGCAACCAGCGCAAACGGAGGTCATCATGACGCGCTACCTCGTGCCACTCGTCTCGATGTTCGGTCTCATGGCGTGCGGCGTGAACGAGCTCCCGCAGTACCGCGGGCAGATCCACAGCGCGACCGTCGAGACCCGCGTCGCCGACCTCGCGGAGCTCGACGTCGCCGACTCGCCTGTCGCGCCGGTCCCCGGGACCGAGACCCCCTCGGACCTCGCCAACGCCGCGAGCGAGGACTACATCCTCTCGGCGTTCGCGCAGCGCATGCAGCGCTCGCTCTCGCCGGACACCCTCGCGAGCGCGATGGGCGAGACCTTCGCGGACGACCTCGCGCGCGGCACGGCGTGGCGCATCACGGGCCCGCGTGACGCCTTCGACCTGCGCGTGCTCGCCGAGGTCGAGGGCTACGGCGTGAGCGTCGACGAGCTCGGCCGCGCCTCGGTCTACTTCCGCATGAAGACGTCGGCCTGGTTCGAGTCGACGGGCGCCCTCGTCTACCAGACCTGGCAGAACCACGAGGCGCCGCTCATGACCTACTACGGCTACTACGATCCCACCGATCCCGCGGACGTCGCCGCCGAGCGCGCGGTGAACCTCATCGAGCTCGGGCAGGTGAGCGGCGCGGAGCTGCGGGCGCGCGTCGCCGACATGGCGAGCGAGGCGGGCGCCAAGCTCGCGCGGCAGATGGTCGACGACTCGCGCATGTAGCGGCGAGCGAGATCGCGAGCGTGAGCGCGTGAACAGGAGAGGCCGGGCCCCGCGAGGAGCCCGGCCTCTCCGCGTTCATCACCCGGAGAGCTCATGGGGCCGCGGCGCCGGCGGCCTCGCCCGCGACGAGGGGCGCGACGATCCGGAGCCCCGGCTCGCCTTCACCGGCGACGGGCGGCGTCGTCACCGGCGGCGCCGCGGGGCGGGCGACGGGGGCCGTGGGCCGCGGCCGCGCGGCGACGAGGTCCTGGGTCTTCGTGAGGACGTCGTCGGCGAGCTTCTTCGCGGCGTCGGCGAGGAGCTTCTCCTTCATGGCGCGCCGCTTCCGGTCGTTCTGCCAGACGTTCTCCTCGCTCGCGTGGTGGACGCGCTCGAAGACCGTGAAGAGGAGCGTGCCCGTGCGCACGTCGAAGAGCGTGGCCTCGACGACGCCGGACACCTCGATGGTGTTGTGCGGCAGGAAGAACGCGCCGACGACCGTGAGCCAGCCGAGCGCCCAGGCGTTCGTGTAGCTGCGGTCGAGGAAGCGGTGCCGGTAGAGGAGGAGGTAGCCGCAGCGGTAGCGCGCCGCGAGCTCGCGGAGGCCGGCGATGTGGCCCGAGGCGGGCCAGTCGGTCGAGACCTCGCTCACGACCTGGAAGAAGCTCGAGTCGGCGAGGGTCTTCGCGAGGACCGCCGGGGTGGCCGTGGTCGGGAGGTCCTCGTCGACCGCGTAGCCCGTCGAGACCTGGACGATGCCGACGCGCTGCGCCTCCTCGAGGTAGACGGGCGCCTTCAGGATGGCGCGGAGCTGGTCCTCGCTGATGGCGCCGACGGCGTCGCGCTTGAAGTAGTCCTCCTCGAGGGGGGCGGGGGCCTCCTTCGCGGCGGCGAGCGGCTCCATGGGGACCCGCATCGGCGAGGCGGCCGCGCAGGCGCCGGTGAGGGAGGCGAGGGCGAGGAGGGCGACGAGGAGCAGGGGGCGGCGGCGTTCGAGAGCTAGCATGGCGTGACCTCGGTCGGGGGGGAGGGGAGGGGAAGACGCCCTCAGCGTGCCCCTCGCCGCGCGCGAGCGGGTCACGCGCCGGTCACGGCTCGGTCATGGTTCGGTCATGGTCTGCCCAGGGGGTGACGCCGAGCTCGTCCGCCGCGACGAGGAGGTCGCCGAGCCAGGCGCCCTGGGCGTCGAGGCGGCCGTTCGTGGCGACGGCCGCGAGGACGGCGCGCGCGCGGTCGCGCACCGGCTCCCCGCCGCCGAGCCGCGCGAGGGCCGCGCCGAGCCGCGCGAAGCGGACGTTGGCGTCGAACGGGGTGTCGCGCCGGGCGAAGACGCCGGTCGCCGCGGGATCCGCGGTCGCCTCGAAGAGAGCGCGCGCCGGGCGCGGCGAGGTCGGCGAGGGCGCGGTCCCAGACGGCGCGGGCGGCGTCGGCGAAGCGCGGCTCGCCGAGCGCCTCCGCGCGCGCGCGCGAGCCCGTGCCCGAGGGCGGCGGCGTCGGCGAGGAAGCGGAGCGGGCCCTCGCCGCGGCGGACGGCGCCGTCGTCGCCGACGAACGCGGCGCGGGCGGCCTCCGCGAGGCGGCGCGCGGCGGGAGCGTAGCGCGGATCGCGCTCGGCGAGGGCCGCGAGCCCGGCGAGGACGAAGCCGTTGTCGCGGGGGTAGGTGTGCGCGTCGATCCAGGGGGCGCCCAGGGCCCGCCGCCCGGCGTCGTCGAGCGCGTAGAAGTCGGCGCCGCGGACGACGCGCGGGCCGCCGTGGGTGCCGAGGTCGGCGTCCTGGCTGGTCATGAGCGTGCCGTCCGGCGCGGTCATCTGCCCGTCGAGCCACGCGAGGACCTGGTCCGCGTCCGCGAGCGCCTGGGCGCCCCCGCCGAGGGCCGCGTCGCAGGCCGCGAGGCCCTCGAGGGCCCAGCCCTGGAGGTCCGTCAGCTTCTCGGTGTGCGGCCGCGTCCAGTCGCGGGTCTCGCTGTACTGGTAGAAGCCGCCCCAGACGGGGTCGAGGAGCGCGCGCTGGGCGGTGACCGTGCGCGCGGCGCGGTCGCCGGCGCCGGCGTCGCCGCGAGCCGCGAGGCGGCAGGTCCACGCGAGCGCGAGCCCGTTCGGCGGCTTCTTGGGCCCGCCCCAGCCGCCGTTCCGGCGGTCCCAGGTCCGGTCGAGCGCCGCCGCGGCCGCGCGCGCGACGAAGGGCAGGGCGGCGACCGGCGGAGCGGGGTCGCCGAGCGGGGGGGCCACGCCGTCGGGACGCGCGGCGAGCGCTGCGTCGAGGAGCGCGAGGAAGCGGTCGGGCGGGATGAAGCCGCGGTACTTCGCGAGCTCCTCGCCGTCCGGGGAGAGCAGGATCGTGCCGGGCCAGCCGTAGGCGGCGTAGCGCTCGCCGAGGTCGGGCCGCGCGTCGCTGTCGACCCGCACGGCGACGAAGCGGTCGCGGACGAGCGCCGCGACGCGCGCGTCCCCGTAGGTCTCCTCCTCCATGACGTGGCACCAGTGGCACCAGGACGCGGCGAGGTGGAGGAGCACGGGGCGGCGCTCGGCGCGCGCCCGCGCGAACGTCGCGGGCGCCCAGGGGGCGAAGACCGTGGCGGCGCCGCGCTCCTCGCTGGTCGGGGCGGCCGGGGCTCCGGCGCAGGCGGAGAGCGTGACGGCCGCGAGGGCCGTGACGCCGAGGTGAAGGGTGGGTCGGGGGCGGATCATGGTCGGGGTACGCCGCGGCGCGCCGCGCGGATCGCGGAGGCGCGCCGGACCGCGTCGCGCGCCGGGAGGTCGACCGCGCGGCATGACCACCTGGGCCGAAGCGCGACCTTTCTCTTGATTCCGACTGGTCGGTCGTTTATTGCAATGCCCGTCACGGAGGTTCGACCATGCTCAACGCGGCTCCCGCCGATCTCGCCTTCCGCCTCGCCCCGTTCACGGAGCGCGGCCTCATCCCGACGCTCCCGACCGACTGGCAGCTCGTGTGCGGCCAGGTCGAGATGGCCCCGTACGTCGTGATGCCGGACAAGGGCGATCGCGGCCGCTACGCCGGCGCCCTCCTCGGCCACCCGCTCCTCCGCCAGCCGGTCGTCCTCTCGCAGGTCGGGCTCGACCACTTCCGCGTCGGCCACGGCCTCCAGGCCGGCGCGCGCGCCCAGTTCGACCACCTCGCCTTCGTCTTCCACGAGGGCATGCCGGTCTACGATCTCCAGGTCTGTCAGACCCACCCGCGCGGCCTCGAGCGCCTCCGCGAGCACCTCGAGGCCATCGACGCCGGCGCGACGCCGCGCGATCGTGCGCGCCGCCGCCTCGCCGACCTCGTCATCCCCGACGCCGCCGGCTACCGGCGCCGCTTCCTCGAGCCGGGCGGCTACATCGACCGCGCCGCCGCCTTCGACTACGACGGCCCCGCCGCGGACTTCCTCCGCCCCGAGTTCACGAGCCTCGTGTCGTTCATGCGCTACTGCGCCGACGCCTTCGAGGCGGCCCCCGCGCGCAAGGGCAGCGCCTGGTGGCGCCGCGCCGGGCGCCTCGCGAACCTCGGGAGCCGCCGCTTCCGGGAGTGGAAGGTGCGCTGAGCCGCAGAGCGCCGACGTCCTCGCGACGTGGGGCCCCCGCGGCTCGCGCCGCGCCGCGCTACTGAGGCGCCGCCTCGGTCGTCCCGAGCCCGCTGTTCGGATCCTGCACGACCTGACCGCCCGAGATGCGCGCCTGCGCCTGCGCGAGGGTCATGTTGGTCTGGACGCACTCGTAGGTCTGCGTCGTCCCCGGGTTCACCGTGTCGCCGTAGCGCGCCTCGATGGCCTTCGTGACGTCGTTGATGCGGTCCTGCGTCGCCGGGTGCGACGACAGGAACTGCGGCGGCGCCGACCCGCCCGAGAGCGCGAGCAGCTTCGAGAAGAAGTCGACGAGCCCGTAGGGGTTGTAGCCGCCGTTGAACGCGATCTGGTAGCCGACCGCGTCCGCCTCGGCCTCGTGCTCCTGGCTGAACTGCGTGTTCGAGAGGAACGCGTAGATCGTCTGCGCCGCGTCCGAAGCGAGCCCGTCGCCGAGGAACCAGCCGCTGATGATGCTCACCGCGTAGGCCCCCTCGATCGCCTTCACCCCGTGGCGCTGCGTGACGTGCGCGAGCTCATGTCCCATGACACCCGCGATCTCGCCGCAGTTCGCGGCCTGCAGGATGAGCCCCGTCGAGATGTACGTGTAGCCGCCTGGCGCCGCGAACGCGTTGACCAGCTCGTCGTCCAGGATGACGTGCACCTTGAAGCCGCCGAACTGGTTCGGGTCGCGGAACCCCGCCGACCCGGCGACGAGCGGCTGCACGAGCCCGCTCGCCCAGGTCGTGATGGGGTCGTCCGGGGCCGCGAGCTTGTACTCCTTGCGGATCTCCTGGTCGACGCCTTGCCCCATCTGGACTTCCTGCTCGTTCGAGATGAGGTATCCGCCGAGCCCGCCGCCGCAGCCCATGAGCAGGGCGAGCGCCAGCGGGGCGACAACTGTGACCATCCTTCGCATCGCGAGTCTCCTTTTCCCGATCGCGAGACCCCATCGAATACCCGCGGTCGCGCGCCGACACCAGCGTCCGTCCGTACCCGGCGCGCGCCGCCGACCGCGGCGCCGGATTCGGGTTGAGTCCCCCCCGGCGTCTCGGTACAACGCGCACACGGCCAGAACCGGACCTGCGCGCGCGTCACGAGACGGGCTCGCCACGACGAAGGACGCTCCCATGCGATCGCGCCTGCCCCGCTTCGCCCCAGGCACTCTCGCCCTCGTCACGCTGCTCGCGCTCGCCGCGCCGGCCGCGCGCGCGGGCGTCTGCGACCCGACCTCGCTGCTGACGAACCGGGCCATCTGCTACGGCGACGGCGGCCTCGGGAACCCGTCGAACGTGGCGTCCGGCACGTTCTCGCCCACGACCGCCTTCGTGCAGGGGTCGCAGATCTGCGTCCGCTACGACGTCGGCGCGACCCTCGAGCAGGGCGGCTACGACCGCGTCTTCCTGCGCCTCTCCGACAACCTCGGCGGCCAGCAGGACACCTGCCTCGCCGGCAAGGCCGCCGGAGACTGCAGCGCCCCGACCAACCCGAACGGCGGCTGCCTCAACTTCCCGGCCGTCACCCACGACCTCCGCGGCACCGCCTGCTTCTCGCCGGTCGTCGGCGCGACGCAGGTGACCGCGGCCGTCTACGTCGCCCCGGTCGACCTCGAGTACCAGTGCGGCGACCCGTGCCCTGGCGGCGGCACGCTCGGCGTGAACGTGCGCACGCTGGCCGTCACCGGCTGCAGCGGCCTCGGCGCGGGCGGGGCGTGCGGCAACGGCGTCCTCGACGCGGGCGAGCAGTGCGACGACGGGAACCGAATCGCCGCCGATGGCTGCGGTCAGACCTGCCAGATCGAGCCGGGCGCCATCTGCAGCGCCGACGGGAAGCGCTGCGCGGGCGACCGCACCTGCGCGGGCGTGACGCCCGGGGACCTGAGCGTCCACTACTGCTACTCGAACGCGTCGAACCTCGCCGAGAGCACGCTCCGCTGGACGTGGCAGGTGCGGCCGGGCGGCCAGCCGATGGACCTCTTCTGGGACGTCGAGGGCGGGGTCGAGCTCTTCAAGAACGGCGAGTACGACAGCCTCTGGCTCACGTGGTCCGACAACACGGGCGTCGGCGAGTCCTTCTTCGTCAACGACGGCGGGCTCTTCCAGTCGGCTTTCTATGAGACCTGGAGCCGCGCGACGCGGCGGATCCAGCCGGCGCCGAACGCGACGTCGGTGACCGTCACGTTCTGGGTGCAGTCCGACAACGCCACGTCCTGCCAGCAGCCGAAGGCCGGGAAGGGGCCGTTCAAGGACCTCTTCGTGAACGCGCTGACGCTCTCGACCTGCCCGGTGACGGCGACGTTCTACGACACGCCGGCCTCGTTCACGCAGGCGATGGGCCGCTGCTACACGGTCGCGGACTTCAACGACCTGAACGAGAGCTCGGTCGGCCCGTTCGACGGCGACGGCTGGCACGCCGACGTCGACACGAACCAGCCCGGCATCGACCTCACCGCGGACGAGGCGCCGTACCTCACGACGCAGGCGCTCGGCGACGGCTCGGTCGCCCTCGAGGCGCAGGGCTACGGCAACTACGAGTCGAACAGCCGCCTCGCCGTCGACTTCACGCCGAAGCCGCAGCGCGCCATCGGGCTGAACCTCATCGACGCCGGCGACGGCAACGGCGTGATGGCGGTCGAGGCCTACAAGGGCGGGCGGCTCGTCTACGTGAACAACGACATCGGCGCGAGCGCCCCGGAGAACAACTACATCACGTGGAAGGGCATCATCTTCAGCGAGCCCGTCGACCGCGTGGTCTTCTTCATGATCGAGGGCGGCGACTTCTTCAACATCGACAACCTCGTGCTCCGGCCCCAGGCCGACGCCGACGGCGACGACGTCCCCGACCTCTGCGACTGCGCGCCCTTCGATCCCGACGTCGCGACCGGCTTCATGGAGGTCTGCGACGACGGCATCGACAACGACTGCGACCTCCTGACGGACGGCGGCGACCCCGACTGCGGCGGCACCGAGACGCAGACCTGCGGGCAGTACGCCGACGAGCAGCTGACGACCAACAACGGCGGCTGGCTCACGAGCGGGAACCAGGCGTGGACCTGGGTCGCGGCGGCCGGCGCGTGGCGCGCGGTCTCGGCCGACGACATCGACGCGACCCTCGAGACGCGGCCCATGGCGATCCCGGCCGGCGCCTGCGACGAGGTGTTCAAGGTCGCCATCGACTACGGCGGCAACACCGAGCAGGACTACGACTTCCTGACGACCTCCTACGCCGTGAACGGCGGCGCCTTCGTGCAGCTCGACAGCCAGTCGGGGAACCTCGCGCCGAAGACCTACACGCTCCCGGCGTCGCTCGCGCCGGGCGACACGCTCGCGTTCCGCTTCCGCTACGAGACCGACGGCGACAGCCTCGGCAACGACCCGACCGTGAGCCGGGTGCGCCTGTTCTCGGACGCGGACGGCGACCACGACGGCGTCTGCGACGCGTGCGACTGCGCGCCGGGCAACGGCGACTACGGCGCCGACTGCGACATGGACGACGACGGCTACTGCGCGCTCGCCGCGGGCACGCTCAACGCCGACCCGGCCGTCGCGGGCTGCGACAGCGACACGCCGCCGGGCGGCTCGGGCGTCGGCAGCGACTGCAACGACGCCGCGCCGACCGCGAACCCGGGGCACCTCGTCGAGACGGGCTTCTGCAACGACGGGCTCGACAACGACTGCGACGGCCCCGTCGACGCGGCCGACCTCCCGGACTGCGCCATCGACGACTGCACGGACAACGACCACGACGGCTACGGCGCCGGCACGACCTGCATCGCGCCGGACTGCGACGACACCTCGCCCGCCTGCACGACGGACTGCAGCGACGTCGACCAGGACGGGATCCCCGACTGCCGCGACGGCTGCATCGATCGCGACCGGGACGGCTACGGCGTCGGCCCCGACTGCGTCGCGCCGGACTGCGACGACGACGCGCCGACCTGCACGACCGACTGCACGACGGACGCCGACGCGAACGGGATCCCCGACTGCAAGCAGGACTGCGTCGACGGCGACGACGACGGCTACGGGGTCGGCGAGGGCTGCCGCGGGGCGGACTGCGACGACGCGGCGCCCCAGTGCACGACGGACTGCAGCGACAGCGATCAGGACGGCGTCGCCGACTGCAAGGACGAGTGCATCGACAAGGATCACGACCACTACGGCGTCGGGCAGGGGTGCGTCGACGAGGACTGCAACGACCTCGTGCCGACCTGCACGACCGACTGCGTGACCGACCTCAACGGCGCGGACGGCAACGGGATCCCGGACTGCGAGGAGGTCTGCGAGGACCGCGACGAGGACGGCTACGGCGTCGGGCCGCAGTGCCTCGGGCCGGACTGTGACGACACCGCGCCCGGGTGTAACATCGACTGCAAGGACAGCGACGGCGACCGCGCGCCGGATTGCGCGGACGGGGACGACGACAACGACGGCCTCAGCGACCAGGGCGAGGCCGCGTACGGCAGCGACCCGTTGAACCCGGACACCGATGGCGACGGCCTCCTCGATGGGCAGGAGGTCAACAACTACGGCACGAGCCCGACGAACCCGGACACCGACGGCGACGGGCTCGCGGACGGCGACGAGGTCAGGAACCTCGGGACGGACCCCACGAACCCCGACTCGGATGGTGACGGCATGAGCGACGGCGACGAGGTGGCGCAGGGCACGGACCCGATGAGCCCCGGGAGCTCCTCGACGAAGGAGGACGCGGGCTGCGCCGGGGGCGGCGGCGGCGCGGGCGGCCTCCTCGGGCTCCTCCTCGCGCTCGGCGCGCTGCTCGTGACGCGGCGGCGGCGCGGGGTGGGCGCGGTCGCGGCGCTGCTCGTCGGCGCGGCGGCGATGGTCGGCGGCGGGGCCGCGCGGGCGGCCGGACCGGACGGCTTCAACACGCAGAACTTCCTCGTGAAGCCGGGAGCCGACCGGATCTTCTCGGTCGAGGGGACCGAGGTGGCGCCGGCGTGGTCGCCGTACGGCGGGCTCTGGTTCCACTACGCGGACAAGCCGCTGCGCGTGGTCGTGGAGACGAACGGCCAGGTCGAGGACGACCACGCCCTCGTCGACGCGGTGTCGCAGCTCGAGCTGGGCGTGGGCATCGGGCTCGCCGGCCTCCTCGAGCTCGAGCTGGTGGCGCCGGTGACGCTGTCGTCGAACGGCGACCACAACGCGTTCCCGGACCTCGGGAGCGCCGGGCTCGGCGACATGCTCGTGCGGCTCCGCGCGAAGCTCCTCGGGCGGCAGATCGACGGCAGCGGCTTCGGGCTGAACCTGGGCGTCGCGGTCGGGATCCCGACGGGCAGCGACAGCGGCGGGACGGGCGACGGCGGCGTCACCGTGCGGCCGATGGTCGCGGCGACGTTCGGCGCGGGGCCGATCCTCGTGGCGCTGAACGCGGGCGTGAACGTGCGCGCGGACGCGGCCTCGTTCCAGAACGTGGACTTCGGGCAGGAGCTGATGCTCGGGCTCGGGCTCGAGGCGCGGCTCGTCGACGCGTTCGCGCTCGGCGCCGAGCTCACGGCGCGGACGCAGCTCGACAACGCGTTCGCGAATCAGGCCGAGACGCCCGTCGAGCTCATCGGCGGCGGCAAGGTGCGGATCCTCGACGGGCTCGAGATCGACGCGGGCGGCGGGATCGGGCTCACCTCGGGCTACGGGGCGCCGGCGTTCCGGATCTTCGTGGGCGCGCAGTGGGCGATGTGGGGAGGGGACCCGGACACGGACGGCGACGGCATCAAGGACTCGGTCGATCGCTGCCCGAACGAGGCCGAGGACAAGGACAGCTTCGAGGACGACGACGGCTGCCCCGACTACGACAACGACAAGGACGGCGTCCCCGACGTGCGGGACAAGTGCCCCATCACGGCCGAGGACATCGACGACTACCTCGACGACGACGGCTGCCCCGACCCGGACAACGACCAGGACGGCGTGCCCGACATCAAGGACCGCTGCCCCGACCAGCCGGAGGACAAGGACGGCTTCGAGGACGGCGACGGCTGCCCCGACCTCGACAACGACGCGGACGGGATCCTCGACGCCGAGGACAAGTGCCCGACGGAGCCCGAGACGGAGAACGGCTACCAGGACGCCGACGGCTGCCCGGACACGGTGCCGCTCGCGCGCGTCGAGGGCTGCAAGATCGTCATCGGCGAGACGATCCACTTCAAGACGGGGCGCGCGACCATCGCGGGTGAGAGCTACGAGCTGCTCGACGCGGTGGCGGCCATCATGAAGGGGCTCGAGGAGTACGACTACGTGATGATCGAGGGCCACACGGACAGCATGGGCAGCGCGGGCTACAACAAGTCGCTGTCGGCGGCGCGCGCGAAGGCCGTGAAGACCTTCCTCACGAAGGCCGGGATCCCGGCGAAGAAGATGAAGTCGGCGGGGTACGGCGAGGACCGGCCCATCGCGCCGAACGACACCGAGGAGGGGAGGGCGCGGAACCGCCGCGTCGACTTCAACGTCGTCGGCGGGAAGTGCAAGAAGTAGCGCGCTAGCAGCGCTAGCAGCGCTCGGGGAAATTCTCCCGTCGCCAGGCTTGCTCTTGTGGTCTCAGGCGGCTCCGCTCGTCGGTCACGTACCTCGGGTACGCTCCCGCCTCGCGTAGCCACCTGCGACCACGACGCCGCGCCTGGCTCGGTCCGAATTTCCCCGAGCGCTGCTAGAGCGCCCGTTCTCGCTCCGGACTCATGGTCGGCGCGCTGGGCGGCGCCGTCCCATGGGACCGTCCCATGGGACACGGCGCCGTCGGGCGGCGTAAGGTGCCGTAACGATTGGAGCTCGGGGTTGGCCCGGGGCTTGCGATGAGGGTCCTCGACGGGCGGCGACGCGCCGCTCCACGAGAGACGACCCCATCGACCCCAGGAGACCTCCCCATGCGACACCTCGTCATCGCCGGCCTCACCGCGATCCTCGGCGCCACGGCCCTCGCGGGCGCCGCCTCGGCCCAGCCCTTCGCCTTCATGGGCGACGACGACAACGCCTCGGCCTTCTTCGGCGAGGACGGCGCCGCAGCCGCGCCGGCCGCGGCCGAGGCCTGGCAGACCGAGCTCATGACGCTCCTCCAGTCGCCCGGCGGCTGGGACCGGCTCATCGCCTTCCTCTCGTCGCCCCAGGCCGTGATGACCATGATCGGGCCGATGCAGGCGCCGGGCGGGCTCCCGGGGCAGGCGCCGGGCGTGGCCGCGCCGGGGATGGCGCAGGCCGATCAGGGCGCGGCGATGATGCAGCTGCTCGCGATGCTCTTCGATGACGACGGCGACGACGGCTTCGACGACGGCGGCTTCGACCCGTCCATGATGCCGGGCCAGATGCCGGGGCAGATGCCGGGCTACCCGCAGATGCCGGGGCAGATGATGCCGGGGCAGATGCCGGGCTACCCGCAGATGCCGGGGCAGATGCCGGGCTACCCGCAGATGCCGGGGCAGATGATGCCGCAGCAGCCGGGCTACCCGCAGATGCCGGGTCAGATGATGCCGCAGCAGCCGGGCTACCCGCAGATGCCGGGGCAGATGGTGCCGCAGCAGCCGGGCTTCCCGCAGGTGCCGGGGCAGGGCGCTCCGGGCTTCGAGCAGGCCCCGGGCGGCTTCCCGGGCGCCACCCCCGAAAACGCCCAGCCCCGCGCCGCCGACCCGGACCACGCCCAGGTCGACGACGACGGCGGGGCCGCCTTCGGCGGGTGGTGGTAGGCCAAGGCGTTCCGTAGCAGCGCTCGGGGAAATTCGGACCGAGCCAGGCGCGGCGTCGTGGTCGCAGGTGGCTACGCGAGGCGGGAGCGTACCCGAGGTACGTGACCGACGAGCGGAGCCGCCTGAGACCACAAGAGCAAGCCTGGCGACGGGAGAATTTCCCCGAGCGCTGCTAGCAGCGCTCGACTCGGCCCCGGCCCCCGCGGACCTCGCGGGCGCCGGGGTCTCCCGCGTCTGGCCCCGCGGCCGCGGGCGCGGGCTTTGGCTTTACTTCGCGGGCCGCACTGCCCATGCTCGCCGCGCCCACCGACCGCAGCGCCGAGACACGTCATGCCCCGCTTCCCAGGCACCTCCCACACGAACGCGACGCTGTCCGCGACGGTCTTCAGCCGCTTCGCCCAGCGCCTGAAGGACCTCCGGGGCGTCACGACGTACCCGCTCCACGTCGGCGACACCTGGCGGGAGCCGCTCGAGGCCGCGCGCGCCGAGGCGCAGCGCACCGCCGAGACGCCGCACCTCCACACCTACTCGCCCGTCCAGGGGGAGCCGGCCCTCGTCGCGGCGGCCGTCCGCAAGGTGAAGGCGCGCACCGGCGTCGACCTCGACCCCGCCGACGTGCAGGTCACCGTCGGCGCCACGGGCGGGTTGAGCGTCGTCTGCCAGGCGCTCCTCGACCCCGGCGACGAGGTGCTCCTGCCCGCGCCCTTCTGGCCGCTCATCCGCGGCATCATCGCGTCGCGCGGCGCCGTCCCGGTGCAGGTCCCGCTGATGGACCGCCTCGCCGCCGGCCGCGACGCCGTCGACGTCGAGGCCGCCCTCGAGGCCGCCGTGACCGCGCGCACCGTCGCGATCTACGTCAACAGCCCCCACAACCCCACGGGCGTCGTGCTCGACGACGCCGCCGCGGCCGCCATCGCGCGCGTCGCGGCGCGCCACGACCTGTGGGTCCTCTGCGACGAGGTCTACGAGGACCTCTTCCACGGCGCCGCCGCGCCCACGCCGCTCTGGACGCGCCCCGACCTCCGCCCGCGCGCCATCGTCGTCCACAGCCTCTCGAAGGCCTACGGCCTCGCCGGCGCGCGCGTCGGCTACGCCCACGGCCCCGCGGAGGCGATGGCCGCCATCCGCGCCGTCCACACCTTCCAGGCCTACGGCACCGCGAAGCCCATGCAGCTCGGCGCCGCGCGCGCCCTCGACGACGGCGCCGCCTGGCTCGCCGAGACCCGCGCCGCCTACCGCGACGCGGCCGCCGCCACCGCCGCGGCCTTCGGCGCCCCGGCCCCCGCCGGCGGCACCTTCCTCTTCGCCGACGTGCGCGACCTCGTCGGCGGCGACGACGCGACGCCGCTCCTGCTCGCCCTCCTCGAGCGCGGCGTGATCCTCACCCCGGGCGGCGCCTGCGGCGACGCCTACGGCGGCTTCGTGCGCGTGTGCTACACGTCCGTCCACCCCGGCGAGCTCGCGAGCGCGCTCGCCATCGTGCGCGAGGTCGTCGCCGACCTCCGCGCCGGAGGTCCCACGGCATGACGCCTCCCACCCCGCACCGCGTCGCCGCCGTGCTCCTCGACATCGAGGGCACGACGACCTCCATCGACTTCGTCTACGACACGCTCTTCCCCTACGCCCGCGCGCACCTCCGCGGCTTCCTCGCGAGGCGCTTCGACGACCCCGAGGTCCGCGCCGCGCTCGCCTTCTTCCCGGCCGCCGCCGGCGCCTCGCCCGAGGCGGCCGCCGACCACGCCCTCGCGCTGATGGACGGCGACGTCAAGGACACCGGCCTCAAGGCCCTCCAGGGCCTCGTGTGGCGCGAGGGCTACGCCGCGGGCGACCTCCGCGGGCACGTCTACGACGACGTCCCCGGCGCGCTCCGCGCCTTCCGCGACGACGGCGTGCCCGTCCACATCTACTCCTCGGGGAGCGTCGAGGCGCAGATCCTGCTCTTCCGCCACGCGGTCGCGGGCGATCTCACGCCGCTCCTCGCGGGCCACTTCGACACCACGACCGGCCCGAAGAAGGAGCCCGCGAGCTACGCGGCCATCGCCGCCCGGATCGGCGTCGAGCCAGGCGCCATCGCGTTCCTCACCGACAGCTTCGAAGAGGCCCGCGCCGCGGACGCGGCGGGCGTGCGCGCCGTGCTCTCGGTGCGCCCCGGGAACCCGGCGCTGCCGGCCGCCGCGAGCGCGCTCCCCGCGGTGACCTCCCTCGCGGGCCTCCGCGACGCGCTGCGCGGCGACGTCTGATGCCCGCGCGGCTTTGACTTCGCGCAGCCTTTGCGGGAAAGGATCTGCCGAACCATCTCACGGGAGGCCCCCATGGCGACCTACAAGCTCGAGATCCAGCGCAAGTTCGGCTCGCTCCA
Organism: Deltaproteobacteria bacterium; assembly: GCA_020632715.1. GTDB lineage: Bacteria > Myxococcota_A > UBA9042 > PHBI01 > PHBI01 > JACKFA01. Next base: position 138,708 of record JACKFA010000001.1, on the reverse strand, counting down.
GCACCGCTTCTACCCCTCCGCCGATCCGGCCCCCGACTTCGCCGGCGCGGCGAAGGACGTGAACGGCCTCCTCGAGGGGGTCGACGCCGCGCTCGAGAAGGCCAAGGTGTCGGGCGCCGACACCGTGATCTTCAGGCAGATCGGCTACTCGAACCGCGGCGAGCTCCGCGAGGCCGTCCGCACCGGGAAGTACTGATCCCCGAGCGTCGGCGCCCCGCTCGCCCGCGCTCACGGAGGACACCGTGACGTCGAACCCGCCCCGGACCGCCGGGATCCTGCTGCATCCGACCTGCCTCCCCGGTCCCCACGGCGTCGGCGACCTCGGCGCGGGCGCGCGGCGCTTCGTGGAGTGGCTCGGCGAGGCCGGCGTCGCGCTCTGGCAGATCCTGCCGCTCGTGCCGCCCGGTCCCGGCGAGTCGCCCTACGGGACGACCTCGGCGCTCGCGGGCAACCCGTGGCTCGTGAGCCTCGCGGACCTCGTCGACGACGGCCTCCTCGCGGCCTCGGACCTCGAGGGGCCGCCCGCCTTCCCGCTCGACTGGGTCGACCCCGCCGCGATGAAGGCCTACAAGGGGCCGCTCCTCGACAAGGCCGCCGACGCGCTCCTCGACGGGGCGAACGGCGAGCTCGCCGCCGCGTTCGCGGGCTTCCGGGAGGAGCAGCCCTGGGTCGACGACACGGCGCTCTTCCTCGCCATCCGGGCGGCGCACGGCGAGCGGCCCTGGTGGGAGTGGCCGGAGGGGCTGCGCGACCGCGCGAAGGCGGCGCTCACGAAGGCGAAGAAGGACCTCGGGCGGGAGATCGACCGGGCGGCGGCGCTCCAGTTCCTCTTCGACCACCAGTGGCGCGCGCTGCGGCGCCTCTGCGAGAAGCACGGCGTCATCATCGTCGGGGACCTGCCGATCTACGTCGACCGCGACAGCGCCGACGTCTGGGCGAACCGCGACCAGTTCCGCCTCCACCCCGACGGCTCGCCGATCGCCGTCGCCGGCGTCCCGCCCGACTTCTTCAGCGAGACGGGGCAGCTCTGGGGCAACCCCCTCTACGACTGGGAGCGCATGGCGAGAGATGGCCACGGCTGGTGGGTGCAGCGCCTCCAGCGCGCGCGCGAGCTCACCGACGTCGTGCGGCTCGACCACTTCCGCGGGTTCTCGGCGTTCTGGGAGGTGCCCGCGGGAGCGAGCGACGCCCGCGGCGGGAAGTGGGTCGACGGCCCCGGGACGGCGCTCTTCGCGGACCTCTCGGCGGCGCTCGGGCACGTGCCGCTCATCGCCGAGGACCTCGGCGTCATCGACGACGGCGTCATCGCGCTGCGCGAGGCGCTCGGGCTCCCCGGGATGCGCATCCTCCAGTTCGCGTTCGGCGAGGAGGCCGACCACCCCTTCCTGCCCCACAACTACGTCGCGCACTGCGTCTGCTACACCGGCACCCACGACAACGACACGACGCTCGGCTGGTGGCAGTCCACGAGCGACCGCGTGCGCGACCACGTGCGCCGCTACCTCGCGACGAGCGGGCAGGACATCGTCTGGGATCTCATCCGCGCCGCCTTCGCGTCGGTCGCGTCGATGGCCGTGGTGCCGCTCCAGGACGTGCTGCGCCTCGACGGGCGCACGCGCATGAACACGCCGGGGACCGTCGAGAACAACTGGCGCTGGCGCGTGCGGATCCAGGCGTTCAACTCGCCGCTCGCGCACCGCGTGCGCGAGCTCGTCGCGCTCTACGGCCGCCTCCCGGCCGCCGACGGTGGCTGATCGCCCTGGCGCGCGCGCGCTCGGCTGGGTCGCGCTGGTCGCCGCCGTCGTCGCCTCGGCGCCGCCGGCCGGCGCGGCCGCGCCGTCGCCGCTGAAGGTCGCCTACAGCGAGGCCGCCCCGTTCCCGGTGACGGCGCTCGACGCGGGCGCCACGACGACGGTGCTCGCGGGTCGCGAGGGGCGGGTGGCGGTGATCCGCACGAGCACGGGGCTCCTCGCGTGGGAGCGGCGGGGCGGCGCCGCGGCGCGCGTGGCGTTCGCGGGGGACGTCGTGGCGCTGGTCGCGGCCGCGCGCGTCGACGTCTACCGCCGCACCGTCGGCACGCGGGCCTGGGGTCGCGCGCTCGACTGCGCCGACGCGGCGTCGTGCCGCGAGCGCGTCGTGCTCGCCGATCCGAGCGGCGTGTACGTCGCCTCCGGCGGGCGGGTGCAGGACGCGGTCATGCGCTACGACGCGGCCACCGGGGAGCGGCGCTGGTCGAGGCCGGCCGCCGTGGACCACCCGCGGCGGGCCATCGCGGGGGAGGGCTGGGTCGCCTTCGAGGAGGGGAACCCGCCGTTCGCGCTCGCGTTCGTGGATCTGCACACGGGGGCCGTGCGCGGGCGCTGGCAGGCGACGTACCAGGGCGCGCCGCGCCCGATGCCCGTGCTCTCGGCCGACGGCGCGCGGCTCGTGGCGGCGGATCTCCGGCCGCTCGGGGCGCTCGCGCGCGTGGCCCTGGTAGACGAGCGCGGCGGCGAGCTCGTCGGGACCGTGCTCTCCCGGCCGGCGGGCGCCGACAACGACCCGATCACCTCGGTCTTCATGGCGCAGCGCTGGATCGGCTTCGTGCCGGACCCGGCCGCGGGGAAGGGGATCCTCGCGGTCGCGGACCTCACGGAGCGCGACCCGCTGCGGAGCCTGCCGGTCGACACCTTCCGGGCGCCGCTCCCGCGCGGGAGCGCGCTGGTGCTCTGGCGCGGGGAGGCGAGCCGGGCGGTGGTCTGGGCGATGGATCCGGCGTCGCCGGCGCGCCCCCTGTGGACGACCAAGGTCCCGACGAGCTCCGAGGACCCGGGCGTCGCGCTCGCGGGGCGCTGGCTCGTCGTCGTGGACCCGACGACGCCGGTGCGGGTGACGGTGGTCGACGCGGACACGGGCGCGCGCGGCGCGGCGCTGCCGCTCGTGGCGGCGAGCCAGGCCCAGGTGAGCGCCGCCGGCGCCGCGGGCAGCGGCGTGGTCTTCGCGCTCGGCGGGACGGTCGTCGGGCTCATGCCGTAGGGCAGCGGCCCCCGGGGCCACGGGGGCCCCAGGCGGCGCTCCGGTAGCGCTCGAAGAGCTCCGCGCTACTCGCGCGGCTCGGCCGGCGGCGTCACGTCGAAGTCGAGCGCGCCGTCGCGGGCGACGAGCGTCACGCCGCTCCCGTCGGCCACGTCGCCGGCGATGATCCGCCGCCCGAGCGCCGTCTCGACGTGGCGCTGGATGTAGCGCTTGAGCGGGCGCGCGCCGAAGACCGGGTCGTAGCCGGCGTTCGCGATGAACGCGAGCGCGTCGTCGGTGGCCTCGAACCGGATCTGCCGGTCGCCGAGGCGCTTGCCGACGCGGTCGAGCTGGATCTTCACGATCTTCTTGATCTCCGACCGCGAGAGCGGCGTGAAGAGCGCGATCTCGTCGATGCGGTTCAGGAACTCCGGGCGGAACGTCTGCCGGAGCTGCGTCATCACCTGGTCGCGCACGCGCTCCGGGATGCCCCCGTCGGCGTCCATCCCCTCGAGGAGGAGCGGCGAGCCGACGTTCGAGGTCATGATGACCACCGTGTTCTTGAACGAGACGACCCGCCCGTGGCTGTCCGTGAGGCGCCCGTCGTCGAGGAGCTGCAGCAGCACGTTGAACACGTCCGGGTGGGCCTTCTCGAGCTCGTCGAGCAGGATCACGCTGTACGGACGCCGGCGCACGGCCTCGGTGAGCTGCCCGCCCTCGTCGTAGCCGACGTAGCCGGGCGGCGCGCCGATGAGGCGCGAGACCGCGTGCTTCTCCATGTACTCGCTCATGTCGATGCGGACGATGTTCTCCTCGCTGTCGAAGAGCGCCTGCGCGAGCGTCCGCGCGAGCTCCGTCTTCCCGACGCCCGTCGGCCCGAGGAAGAGGAACGAGCCGATCGGCCGGTTCGGATCCGACAGGCCCGAGCGCGCCCGCAGGACCGCGTCCGCGACGGCCTCGACGGCGTCGTCCTGGCCGACGACCCGCTCGTGCAGCACGTCCGCGAGGCGCAAGAGCTTCTCGCGCTCCGCCTCGAGCAGCTTCGACACGGGGATCCCCGTCCAGCGCGACACGACCGCGGCGATGTCCTCCTCGTCGACGGCCTGCTTCAGGAGCGCCGAGTGGCCCTGCCGCTCCTTCAGCGCCGCCTCCGACTCGGCGATGCGCTTCTCGAGCTCGGGCACGCGCCCGAACTTGAGGCGCGCCGCCTCGTTCAGGTTGTAGCCGCGCTCGGCCTCCTCGATCTGGTGCTGCACCTTCTGGAGCTCCTCCTTCAGGTTCCGCACGGCCTCGATCGCGGCCTTCTCGGCGTCGTACTGCCCGCGGAGGGCGGCCGCGTGCTCGCGCAGGTTCGCGAGCTCCTCTCGGAGCGCGTCGAGGCGGTGCGAGCTCGCCTTGTCCTGCTCGCGGAGGAGCGACTGCTCCTCGATCTCGAGCTGCAGGATCCGGCGCGTCGCCTCGTCGAGCTCGGCCGGCATGGACGTGATCTCGGCGTGGATCGTGGCGCCCGCCTCGTCGACGAGGTCGATGGCCTTGTCGGGCAGGAAGCGGTCGGTGATGTAGCGATCCGAGAGCACCGCGGCGGCGACGAGCGCGCGATCGCGGATCTGCACGCCGTGGTGCACCTCGAACATCTCCTTCACGCCGCGCAGGATCGACACCGTGTCCTCGACGGACGCCGGCACCACCGTGACGGGCTGGAAGCGGCGCTCGAGGGCTTTGTCCTTCTCGATGTACTTCCGGTACTCGTCGAGCGTGGTCGCGCCGATGCAGTGGAGCTCTCCGCGCGCGAGCATGGGCTTCAGGAGGTTCCCGGCGTCCATCGCGCCGTCGGCCTTGCCGGCCCCGACGATGGTGTGGAGCTCGTCGATGAAGAGCAGCACGCGCCCCTCGGAGGCCTGGACCTCCTTCAGCACGGCCTTCAGGCGCTCCTCGAACTCGCCGCGGTACTTGGCACCCGCGATGAGCGCGCCCATGTCGAGCGCGAAGATCGTCTTGTCCTTCAGGGTCTCGGGGACGTCGCCGCGCACGATCCGGTGCGCGAGGCCCTCGACGATCGCGGTCTTGCCGACGCCCGGCTCGCCGATGAGCACGGGGTTGTTCTTCGTGCGGCGCGCGAGGATCCGGACGACGCGCCGGATCTCGTCGTCCCGGCCGATCACCGGGTCGAGGCGGCCCTCGCGGGCGGCCGCGACGAGATCGCGCCCGTACTTGGCGAGGGCCTCGTAGGCGGCCTCGGGGTTCGCGCTCGTGACGCGCTGGTTGCCGCGGATCTCGCGGATCGCGGTGAGCAGGCGATCGCGGGTGACGTTGAACGTGGAGAGCAGCTGCTGGAGCTGCCCCGACTTGCCCGGGCGCGAGAGGAAGCCGAGCAGCACGTGCTCGACGCTCACGTACTCGTCGTCCATCTTGCTCGCCTCGTCGCTCGCGGCGACGAGGGCCTGGGACAGCTCGCGCGTGAGCGTGATGCTGCCGGGGTTCACCCCCGGGCCGGACACGCTCGGGACGCTGTCGAGGAGGCGCTCGACGCCGGCGACCATCGCGCGCGCGTCGAGGCTCATGCGCTCGACGATGCGCCGCGCGAGCCCGCCGTCCTGCTCGAGCAGGGCGATGAGCATGTGCGGCTCGTCCGCGGCCTGATGACCGCGGCGTACGGCGATGGCCTGGGCCTCGCTCAGGGCCTCGCGCGTCTTCTCGGTGAACTTGTTGAGATCCATGGGGGGCAACTCCTCGGATGGACAGTACACGACGGCGCGCTCGACAGCGGTCTCCGCTCTCGATGCGGCCGGTGGTTGCCGCTCGCGGTGGGCTGGGGTATCTCACACCTCGCGCTCACCGGAGCGACGGGGCCTCGGTGGCGCCGTCGTCTGTGGCCGACTGGAAGCACGCGCGAGAGACTTGGCAAGGCATGCCGCGAAAGGACAAACAGAAGGATTCCGAGGCGGTTGTCGAACCCGAGGTGGATGACCTCGGCGGCGACGACGAGTCGAGCGACGATCTCGCCGTGGAGGGCGAGGTCGAGACGGACTCCGACGGCGACGACGCCGGTGGGCTCGAGCTCAGCGACGACGACGACGAGAGCTTCGACATCGACATCGACGACGACGACGAGTCAGCCGGCGACGGCGAGGAGAGCGCGTCCCCGTCGACCGGGACGAGCCGGCGCGTGCCGACCCTCCGGAACGCCGCGATCCCGGACTCGCTGAACGCGCTGAACCTGTACCTCGCGCGCTTGAAGAGCGTCGAGATCCTGCCGATCGAGGAGCAGGCCGAGCTCGCCGTGGTCTTCCAGCAGCAGCACGAGGCCGAGGACGAGCAGCTCCGCGAGGAGGCGCGCGCCGCGGCGGCGAAGCTCGTGGCGTCGAACCTGCGCCTCGTCGTGAAGATCGCGTTCCAGTTCCGGCGCCAGTGGGCGGACGTGATGGACCTCATCGCCGAGGGGAACCTCGGCCTCGCCGAGGCGATCCGGAAGTTCGACGCGTCGCGCGGGATCCCGTTCCCGAGCTACGCGCGCTTCTGGATCCGGGCGCGGATCCTCGCGTTCATCCAGGAGAACAAGCACCTCATCCACGCGGGCTCGCGCGCGGCGCGGAAGCTCTTCTGGCGGCTCGATCGCGAGCGGCGGCAGCTGATCTCGGAGGGCGTCGAGCCCGCCGCGAAGCGGATCGCCGAGCGCGTGGGCGTCCGCGAGGAGGACGTCCTCGAGCTCTCGCCGATCCTCGATCAGCGCCCGGTGAGCCTCGACGTGCCCGTCCACGGCGACGAGGACGGCCGCACCCGCGGTGACGTGCTCGCCGACCAGCAGATCGCGGACCCCGAGGAGGGGGTCGGGAGCGGCGAGCTCCAGGACATCCTCGAGCAGGCGTTCAACGAGTTCCGCGACACGCTCGACGAGCGCGACATGGCGATCTGGGATCAGCGCCTCCAGTCGGAGGACCCGGTGCGCCTCGAGGACCTCGGCGACCAGTTCGGCGTCTCGAAGGAGCGCGTCCGGCAGCTCGAGGTGCGGATCCGGAGCCGTCTCAAGGACTTCCTGAAGAAGCGCCTCGGCAACGAGGTGATCGTGGAAGCCTTGCGGTAGCGATCGGGGCCTCGGGGGCCCCGGATTTCATCACCGGCTCGATTCGATTGCCCGCGCGGCGCGGATTCGGCATGGTGCGCCGCATGTTCCGTCACATCCTCGTCACCTGCGCGGCGCTCGGCGCGCTGTCCGGGCTCGCCCCGGCCGCTCACGCCGCTGGCTTCTACGTCCCCGAGCGCGGCGCCCGCGCGCTCTCGATGGGCGGCGCCTTCATCGCCGGCGCCGACGACATGAACGCGCAGTGGCTGAACCCGGCCGCCCTGACGCGCCTGTCGGACGATCTGAACCTCTACCTCGACGTGGGCCTCATCTTCGCGAGCCGATCCTTCGATCGGCAGGATGATCCCGAGGTCACCCGCAAGGACCCCGCCTACGCGAGCGGCTTCCCGACCGTCGAGAACGAAGGCCCGCCCTTCGTCGATCCCTCCCTCGGCGTCGCGACCCACTTCGGCCTCGACGACTTCGTCTTCGCCCTCGGCGCGTACGGCCCCTACGCCGGCACCAACGAGTGGCCCGAGGACGGGCCGCAGCGCTACTCGCTCATCAACCTCAACGCCCTCGAGCTCTTCATCCAGGCCTCCGTCGCGTGGCGCGTGAGCGATGAGTTCGCCGTCGGCGTCGGCCTCCAGTGGGTCTTCACCGACATCACCCAGCGGCTCCAGATCTCCTCCTACCCGGGCGCCTTCGGCTGGGCCGAGGCGCAGGACATGGACACGCTCGCCGAGGTGAAGGTGAAGGACGTCTTCTCCCCGAGCGCGAACTTCGGCCTCCTCGTCACCCCCGTGCCGGCCCTCGACATCGGCCTCTCGGTGCAGCTCCCGGTCAGCGTCGAGGCCACGGGCACGGTCGAGACCCGCACGCCGTCGAACTACTACTTCAAGGACGTCACCGTCACCGGCGACGCGATGAAGGTCTCGCTCGACTTCCCGCCGATGTTCCGCCTCGGCGTGCGCGTCCACGACGGCGACCTCTGGTCCGCCGAGCTCGCCGCGGTCTACGAGATGTGGAGCGTCATGGACGGCATCGTCGTCGCGCCGGGGGACGGCGGCGTCCAGTTCGACAACGTCCCCGGGATCGGCTCGTACCGCGTGCGCCCCTTCGACATCCGCCTCGAGCACGACGACTCCTTCTCGCTCCGCCTCGGCGGCTTCGTCCGCCTCGCCCCCGTCGTCACGCTGCGCGCCGGCGCCTTCTACGAGAAGTCGCCCATCAAGGACCGCTTCATGAGCGTGCTCGTCTTCGACAACGACAAGGCCGGCGGCACGCTCGGCGCCACGCTCGACCTCGGCGCGGTCGAGATCGACCTGGCGCTCGCCTACGTGAAGCTCTTCGAGCGCACCGTCACCGACTCGGAGAAGTACCAGGTGAACCCGCTCTACGACGAGGACGCCGCGCCGTACGGCGAGGCCGGCCCGCACGTCGTCGGGAACGGCACCTACGAAGGCAGCTACTTCATGGTCTCGACCGCGCTCAGCGCCGGTTTCTGAGACCCACGCGCGCAGGCGACCGCGCCGTCGCATCGACCTGCGCGCCCCGATAGACTCTCGAGACTCGTCCACGAGCAAGCCCGGGCCCCGCTCGGCCGTCACGCGTGCCGCCATGAAGAACACAGCGTTCGCCGCCATCCTCGCGATCCCCGCCGCCACGTGCGCGCTCGCCGCGTGCACGCAGGACTTCCCCGAGAAGGAGCCGCGGCAATACGGCGACTTCGGGACCGAGGCCTACGGGATGCTCCACAACGAGTTCCTGTGGTCCGGGACCCAGGCCGAGGGGGAGGCCAAGGCCGCCGCGTTCGCGCAGACGCGCGACGACCTCGTCTGGGCGCTCAACACGGTCGCGGAGGCGCCCGTCGAGGACGAGATGCTGCCCGTGCTCGAGGCGTTCCTCCCGCTCTACGATCCGCGCCCGGACGGCACCGCCGGCGACATGCCGCGCATGACGCGCGACGTGGCCGACATCCTCGACGCGTTCGTCGCCGACCCGCGCAACCTCACCGTCATGGCCGAGCTCGACGGCGCGCCGGCCGCCACGCCCGACGCCGTGGAGCACCTCCTCGGCGCGGTCGTCCGCCACCCGATCGCCCTCGCGGACCGCGCCATCGCCCTCACGCTCGACCTCGAGCCGGAGCTCACGCGCCTCTTCACCTACCTCCACCGCGAGCTCCCGACCCTCGAGGACAAGGCCCCGAGCGACTCGAGCGAGCCCTCGCTCCTCCAGCGCCTCCTCGCCGTGAACATCGAGGTCACCGACGAGCCCATCGGCCCGATCGCGCTGACGGCGCGCTTCGACGGCCGCGGCGCGCCGGTCGTGCGGCGCCTCCCGACCGGCGACTTCCCGGCCCCCTTCGTCGACGGCGACGGGGACGGCCAGGTCGACGTGGACGACCTCGGGCGCCCGGTCGACGACCTCGGGGTGCCGATCGATCTGCCGACGTTCGCAGGCCGCTCGACCGCCGGTGAGGAGCGCGACGCCATCGGGCGGCCGCTCGTCGACAACTTCATCCCGTACGACTACTTCAACCTCCGCCAGACGGTCGTCGCCTACCTGATGCGCGACGGGCGCAAGCTCGCCGCGGACGGCGTCCCCTACGACCTCTTCACGGCCTTCGAGGCGCTCCTCGGCGGGCGCGTGCAGCGCGACGACCTCGACGGGCCTTACCCCGGCTTCTACGTCGAGGACGCCCCGCTCCTCGACCTCCTGCACGTCGTGAACGAGCTCCGCCGCTACCCGCGCCTCGTGCCGCTCGTCCGGACGCTGCAGCACCTCGTCGAGGCGAAGCCGCTCCTCTTCCGGCAGCTCACCCTCGACTTCGCGAAGGCGCGGAAGATCTTCGAGGGCGCGCCCTCGCTCACGCCCGGGAACGCGCTCTTCGAGGACCTCCACCCGGCGCTCGCGTCGCTCGCGTCGCACGGCCTCCTGCGGAGCATGATCGCCGCCGCGCGCACCCCCGAGAACCAGGCGCTCTTCAGCGCCCTCGCGACCCAGATGCGCTACACGGACATGGACTTCCCGAGCGACATGGGGACGCTCACGACCTCGCTCCACGTCGACAACCTCCACTTCCAGGGGCCGACGCCGTGGTCGCAGCCCGACACGACGGACGCGCAGCGGAGCTGGTTCCAGAAGGCGTGCTACCTGCTCTGGGACACGCGCGAGGCGCCGGTCTTCCTGAAGCTCTTCGATCAGCAGGAGATCCACGACGTCCAGATCACGAACGACATGGCGAAGCTCTACACGAACGCCATCGCCGGGCAGGCCGTCATCGCGCTCGGCAACAGCTTCCTCGAGGACCTCGCCGTGCAGCTCGTGGACGAGTTCGACGATCTGACGCCGTCCGCCGAGCAGCTGAACCTCTTCATGAACCACGACCAGGTCGAGACCGGCAACCCCGTGTGCAACCAGGGGGAGCAGGTGCGGGACCACTACGGGAAGGCGCTCCTCGCGCTCCAGACCTCGAAGGGGCTCGCGTCGCTGCGGCCGTGGGTGAAGGACATCGTCGCCGCCGGGCGGCAGGACGACTTCGTGGCGCTCCTGTCGACCCTCGCCGAGCACTACAGCGAGGTCGCCGGCACGACCGACGGCGGCTTCACGAGCCAGGGCACGGGCTTCCGGCGCATCGAGCCGTACTTCGTGCGCCTCGTCGACGAGACCGAGTTCGACCGGCACTTCCTCGAGCTCGCGGCGTGGGCCGACCAGGAGAGCTTCACGCTCGACGACGGCGCCACGACCAACGTCGCCGACGAGCTCGACCGCTTCCTGCGTTGGATGCTCGACATGAGCGCGGGCGTCGCGCGCCGGGGCGGGCAGACCTTCATCGAGTCCAAGCACGGCGGGATCATCGAGCACCCGAGCCGCCTCCAGCTGCTCGTCGACGCGTTCGATCGGATCTCGGCGGCCATGGACGCGGACGCCGAGGCGAAGGCGGCGTGGGATCGGGTCGATCTCCTCGGGATCTTCCTCGACCTCGACGCCTCCGGGCAGGCGCTCGAGAACAAGCACGCGCTCGACGTGCTCATCGCCCTCGTGCCGATCCTCGCCGACGAGGCGGCCGACGCCATCGACGACCCCGACTGGGACGCGAGCATCGCGACCTTCGACCAGGACGCGGAGGACTTCTTCGTGAGCCGCGGCTTCGGGGCGGCGGTCGACGCGATGGCGAAGATCCGCGACACGCCCGCGCACCGCGCGTTCGTCGACGAGCTCCTGCAGGCGATGCTCGCCGAGGAGCCGCCGAGCGCCGACACGGACCTCTTCGCGGCGAACCTGCAGGTGCTGTCGCTCGTGGCGCAGATGCACGTCCCGAGCGACGCGGTGACGCAGCTCCTGCGCTTCCTCGGGGTCATCCTCGACCCCCAGAAGCGCTACGTGCTCAACCTCATGGACACGCTGAAGCGCATGCGCGCGCTCGACCCCGAGGCGGTCATGACCAGCATGGCGAAGAACCTCTTCGTCGAGCCCGAGGTCGGGCGGACGCCGTACAAGATCATCCGCGACGCGGTGAAGCGCACGACGCGCGTCGAGCCGGGCAGCACGGCGCCTTATACGGCGGCCGACTTCGGCGAGATCATGGGCGGGCTCCGCGACTGGATGCGCGACGACCAGAAGGGGATGGAGCGCCTCTACGACGTGATCCTGTCGCGCTGAGCGCGGGGCGGGGGCGCGGCGAGCGTGGCGGGGCCGCGACGATCGCGTCCTTGAGGCGAGCGCGCGCAGGATGCTACACAGTCGTGCGCCGCCGCGCCGCGATGGGCCCGCACCCCGTGAGCGCCGGCCGACCCTCCCCCGGAGTCACCTCATGAAGTCGCTCGCATGCCTCGGGCTCCTGCTCATCGCCTGCTCGTCGCCCGGCGGCAGCGGGGGCGGCTTCACGGCGCCGACGGACACGGGCGGCGTGCAGTTCGGCGACTCCGTCGGCGGCGGCAGCGACGCGGACACGGTCACGACGCCCGCCTGCACGAGCGACGCCCAGTGCCCGACGGCCACGCCGAAGTGCACGCCCACGGGGATCTGCGTCGCGTGCCTCCTCGACGGCGACTGCGGCTCGGGGCGCTGCACCAACGGGACCTGCGTGTCGGCGACGTGCTCGCCGGGCGAGACGATGTGCAGCAGCGGCAACATCCAGCTCACCTGCAACGCGGCGGGCGACGACTGGGACACGTTCGCGTGCTCGGGGGCCTGCGCCGACGGCCACTGCCAGGGGTGCGCCGCGAACGAGCGCGTCTGCAACGGGCAGACGGTGCAGCAGTGCCGTGGCGACGGGAGCGGCTACGACCCGGTGCTGCTCTGCCAGGGCGACCAGCAGTGCATCGACGGCAAGTGCCTCGGGTGCTACCCGGGGACGCGCCGCTGCGGCGAGGCGTCGCGCTCCGAGGTGTGCAACGACGACGGCGTGTGGACGCTCCTCGAGGACTGCTCGGCGGCGGGCCTCGCGTGCCTCTCGGGATCGTGCGTGTCGCCCTGCGTCTCGGACATCAAGGGGCAGTCGAACAGCGGCTGCGACTACTGGGCCATCGACCTCGACAACCACTACGCCGCGCAGAACGGGCCCTTCGCCATCATCGTGTCGAACCCGTCGGACCGCTCGGCGACGGTGACGGTGAGCAAGAAGGACAACGCGACCGACCCGTCGGCGGAGGTCGCGCGGCGCGACGTGGCGCCGGGCGGGCTCGAGATCATCTCGCTCCCGCAGCGGAACATGGGCGCGGCCGGCATCTTCTGGACGGCGTACCGCGTCGAGTCGACGTCGCCCATCATCGCCTACCAGTTCAACCCCCTCGACAACGTCGACGTCTTCTCGAACGACGCCTCGCTCCTCCTGCCGGCGAACACCTTCGGCGCGGAGTACGTGGTCGTGAGCCGCTTCGAGCTCCTCGGGGGCGGCGAGAACAACACGACGCTCCCGTACCGCGGCGAGATCTCGGTCGTCGCGTCGGGGGCGCACACCGACGTCACCGTGACGCCGACCTGTAAGACCCAGGCGGGCGCGAACATGCAGACGATGGTCGCCGGGCAGAGCTACACCTACGCGCTCGAGCCCTACCAGGTGCTGAACATCAAGTCGGACCAGGAGGGCGGCGACCTCACGGGGACCATCATCACGGCGACGAAGCCCGTGGCGGTGTTCGCGGGGCACGAGGCCGCGGTGAGCGGGGAGGTGTGCTGCGCGGACCACCTCGAGCAGCAGATGTTCCCGACGAAGACGTGGGGGTCGACGTACGTCGCGACGAAGTCGTACCCGCGGCAGAAGGAGAAGGACTACTGGCGGGTCGTCGCGAGCGAGCCGGACACGGTGGTCACGTTCACGCCGGCGGTGGCGCCGTCGCAGACGCTCGGGCGCGGCGGCTTCATGGAGCTCGCGACCACACAGGACTTCGTCATCACCGCGACGAAGCCGATCATGGTGTCGCAGCTCCTCGCGAGCTCGAGCGAGATCGTCGACCCGCCGGCCTACCGCGACTGCACGCTCGACGGGCTCTGCGCGCCTGGCTACACCTGCACGCCCGTGAGCTTCGGGCAGAGTGTCTGCGCGGGCGCGACCTGCTCGACGGCGGCGCCGTCGTGCCAGTCCGGGCACGTCTGCACCTGCTTCGGGCTCGGCGACTGCCGCTGCACGGCGGTCGGCGACCCGGCGCTCATCCTGATGCCGCCCATCGAGCAGTTCCGCGACAGCTACGTCTTCCTGACGCCGAACAAGTACAACGACGACTACATCAACATCGTCGCGCCCACCGGGACGACCGTCGTGTTCGACAACACGACCCTCGGCGACGGGAACTTCATCGCGGTGCCGCAGTCGAGCTGGCGCGTGGCGCGGCTGAAGGTGACGGACGGCGTGCACCGCGTCACGTCGTCGCCCGGCAAGGTCGGCGTCATCGTGTACGGCTACGACCGCGACGTCTCGTACGGCTACCCGGCGGGGCTCAACCTCACCGATCTCTAGCAGCGCGCGCCGAGACGCCGGGGCGGGGAGGGCGCGAGGACGCCGCGCCCGCCTCGCTCTCCTGGGAGGGACCATGCCGCGGGGCCCGAGCCTCACCGCCGAGATCGTCTGCTTCTTCCGCGCCTGGGAGCACCTGCGCGGCGGGGCCGACCAGATCCTCGACGACCCGCTCGCCGAGCGCTTCCTGAGGCCGCTCGTGCGGCGCTGGCTCGCGGGGCCGCTCGCCGCGCCGTGGCGGCGCGTCGCGACGCTCTCGGCGGCGATGGACGCGATGACGGCGTTCGTGGTCGCGCGCCACCGCACGATGGACGACGTCCTCGCGGACGCGCTGGCCGCGGGCGTCGGGCAGACCGTGCTCCTCGGGGCCGGCTACGACACGCGCGCGTGGCGCTTCGAGGTGGAGCGGGCGGGGCGGCCGCACTACGAGCTCGACTTCGCGCCGACGCAGGAGCGGAAGCGGCGCGTCGCGGCGCGGACGGGGCTCGACGCGGCGGTGGGGCAGGTCTTCGTGCCGGTGGACTTCGAGCGCGAGGCGTTCGACGAGAAGCTCGTGGGCGCCGGCTTCCGCGCGGGGGAGCGGGCGCTCTTCGTGTGGGAGGGGGTGACGATGTACCTCCAGCGCGAGACGGTCGCCGACACGCTCACGCGCGTGAGGGCGCTCGGCGGGCCGGGGACGGAGATCGTCGCGGACTTCTGGTGGGAGCCGGAGAGGAGCCTCTGGACGCGGCTCTCGCGCGCGGGGCTCGGCTTCTTCCACGCGCTCGGGGAGCCGCTCACGTTCTCGCTCGCGCAGGCGGAGGCGCCGGCGTTCTTCGACGCCCTCGGCTGGGACGTGGTGGGGGTGGCCGACCAGGCGGAGCTGCTCGCGCGCTACGGGCGCGACGCGCCCGCGTTCCAGCCGCCGCTCTTTGTGGTGCACGCGAAGGCGCGCTAGATTAGGCGCGACCGAAGGAGAGACGACCTGTGACGGACCTGAGAGAGCAGCTCCTGCGCGCCGGCCTCGTGACCGAGGCGCAGGCCGAGAAGGCGGCCGAGACCACCGACAACCGCCGCGACGGCCAGGGCGGCGGCGGCGCCGGCGGGCATGGCCGCAGGCGTCGCGGCGGGCGCGGCGGCGGCAACACGCAGGCGAAGGAGCGCGTCGAGGCGACGCCGTACCGCACGGACGAGCCGAGCGAGGACGAGCGGAAGCAGGCGCACAAGCTCGCGACGTCGGCGCGGCAGGATCAGAACGCGCTCCGCGGCGGCAAGCGCTGGTATTACGTCGCGCGGAACGACGAGGTGCCGTTCGTCGAGGTCAACGACGACGCGATGGAGCGCCTCTCGAAGGGGGAGCTCGCCATCGTCGAGTCGCGGAAGGGCGACGCGTGGATGGTGGCGGCGTCGGTCGCGAACGAGCTCGGGCAGCTCGACCCGAGCTGGATCCGCGTCTGGAACCACGGTTGAGTCGCGCTCAGCGCGCCTCTCGCGCGACGGCGTAGGCTCGCGCCGAGGCGGGGCGCGAACGTGAGCGCGCGAGGTGGCTCGCGCCGGGGCGCGAGGCGGGCGTGTGTACGTGAAGGGCTCGCGCCAAGGCGCAGAGCCGCCAAGGGGAAGTCCCGCGCAGGGGGCTCGCTCCGAGGCGCGACCGGGCGCGTGTGCGCGAAGGTCTCGCGCCAAGGCGCAGAGCCGCCAAGGGGCAGTCCCGCGCAGGGGGCTCGATACGAGGCCTGTGGGAGGTCGTCCCTCCGAGAAGAGCGCGAAGGCGATTGCGTCGTGACGCGCAGGGCCGTGTCCCTTCAGACGGACGCTTCCTCGAGGCCGTTGACGAGCCGCGTGATGCCGTCTTTGAGGAGCGGGGCCCCAAAGGTGACCAGCAGCCCGAGGCGGAGCCCGGCGAGGCGCGCGTAGGTGAGCGTCTGCTTCTTGTGTGAGGCTGTACCCTACCGCCTCTGCGCCGATGCGCGAGATTCTCGGGCCCCCTCGGCCAAACTGTCGTCGTGCTTCCCGCGCCCAGCGGTCGACGCCGCCGCGCGCTGAGCCGCCCTCAGCCCTCGAGCGCCGCGCGCCGCGACAGCTCGAGCCGCCCGCGGTTGTCCGCGCCGAGCACCTTCACGCGCATCGTGTCGCCGACCTTCGCGATGTCGGAGACCTTGTCCGTCCGGCCCTCCTCGAGCTCCGAGACGTGGACGAGGCCCTCGTGGGCGCCGACCCGCACGAACGCGCCGTACTCCTTCACCGTGACGACCTCGGCGTCGTAGATCTCGCCTTTCTTCAGGTCCGTCGCCTCGTCGCGCAGGATCTGCAAGGCCAGCGCGAGGTCCTCGGCGCTCTTCGCCGACACGCGGATCCGCCCCGAGTCCTTGATGTCGATGCGCGAGCGCGTCTGGCTCTGGATCTCGTTCACCCGCTTCCCGCCGGGCCCGATGATGCGCCCGACGTGCCGCTTCGCGACGTGGATCTGGCCTATCTGCGGCGCGTTCGCCGCCACCTGCTCCCGCGGCGCCGCGAGCACCTCGTCCATCTTCCCGAGGATGACGAGGAGCGCCCGCCGCGCCTCCGCGAGCGCCGTCACGAGCGTCGCGAGCGGGATCGCGCCGAGCTTGTTGTCGAGCTGCACGGCCGTGAGCCCGTCGCGCGTGCCCGCAACCTTCAGATCCATGTCGCCGGCGCCGTCCTCGGCGCCCGTGATGTCGGTGAGCACGGTGTCCGCGCCGCCCTCGCGCACGAGCCCCATCGCGACCCCGGCGACCGGCGCCGCGATCGGCACCCCCGCGTCCATGAGCGCGAGCGACCCGCCGCACACCGTCGCCATCGACGACGACCCGTTCGACGACAGGATGTCCGACACGACCCGCACCACCCACGGCAGCTCCTCGCGCCGCGGCAACACCGCCGCGAGCGCCCGCCGCGCGAGCGCCCCGTGCCCGATCTCGCGCCGCCCCGGGCCCCGCTGCGCCCGCGACTCGCCGGTCGCGAACGGCGGGAAGTTGTAGTGCAGGAGGAAGTGGTCGCTCGTCTTCCCGAACACCGTCTCGACGTCCTGCGCGTCCTCGTTGCCGCCGAGCGTCACCGACACGAGCGCCTGCGTCTCGCCGCGCGTGAACACGGCGGAGCCGTGGTTTCCGGGGAGGTACCCCACGTCGACCGAGATGGGGCGCACCTCGTCGGGGCGTCGCCCGTCCGCGCGCTCGCCCCGCGCGAGCTTCGCCCGCGCCTCGCCGTGGTCCGCGCCGGCGACCGGCGTGAACGCCCGCTTCTCCTTGCCGGCCTCGGCGCGCAGCCGATCGAGCGCGTCGAGCAGCGGGGCCGTGCTCGCGAGGGCCTGCCCGAGCCACGCCACGGCCGCCTCGTCCGGGCAGGGCGCGGACCCCGCCTCGATCATCACGACGCCGGCGCGCGTGCCCGCGACGAGCCAGTCGGCCTCGGCGTCGGAGCGCAGCTTGTCGGACGCGAGCGCGTACTCCTTCTCGCCGCGCGCGACGAGCCGCGCCGCCGCCACGGGCCCGTCGAACGGCACGTCGGACACGTGCAGCGCCGCGGACGCCGCGAGGATCGCGAGCGCCTCGAGGTCGGACTTCTCGTCGGCCCCGTACACGGTGATCAGCACCTGCACGTCCGCGCGGAAGCCGGTCGGGAAGAGCGGCCGCAGCGCGCGGTCGACGAGGCGCGACACGAGCACCTCGCGGTCGGCGATGCGGCCCTCGCGGCGCTGGTAGTTGCCGGGGATCCGCCCCGCCGCGCTCATGCGCTCGCGGTACTCGACCGTGAGCGGGAAGAAGTCGCGCTCGACCTCGTCCGGCGCGGCGACGACCGTCGCGAGCAGGGCGCTCTGGCGGTGCCGCACGAGGACCGCCCCGTGCGCCTGCGGCGCGAGGTGGCCGGTCTCGAGGTGGATGGGATCGGCGGAGAGCTGGGCTGTGACGCGGGTAACCATGGGCGGGAAGCTAGCCGATGGCCGCCCGATTGGGAAGATGCCGCGCCGGCCTGTCCGCGGGTGCCGTGGTCAGCCCGCGCGGCCCGTGCTACGCCTATCCCTCATGGAGTACCGTCTGCTCTCGCTCGCCGGGCTCTTCGCCTTCGTCGCGGTCGCCTGGGCCTTCTCCATCGATCGCAAGGCCGTCCGCTGGCGCCCCGTCATCTGGGGCGTGCTCCTGCAGCTCGTCTTCGCGGCCATCGTCCTCCTGCCGGACATCGGCAAGGACGTCTTCCGCGCGGTCGACGCGGGCGTCCACGAGCTCGTCTCCTTCTCGGAGGCCGGGAGCGACTTCGTCTTCCAGTCGATCCAGAAGCACCGCGTCGAGGTCTTCGACGCCTCAGGGGGCATCGTCCCGACCGTCATCCAGGGCACCGTCTCGCCCGCGCTCAAGACGCTCGCCTTCTGGGTCCTCCCCACGGTCATGTTCTTCTCGGCCATCATGACCGTGCTCTACCACTACGGCGTCATGCAGTGGATCGTGCGCGCCTTCGGCTGGGTCATGCAGCGGAGCCTCGGCACGAGCGGTGCCGAGAGCATGTCGGCCGCCGCCAACATCTTCGTCGGGCAGACCGAGGCCCCCCTCGTCGTGAAGCCCTACGTCCAGAAGATGACCATGAGCGAGCTCCACGCCGTCATGGTCGGCGGCTTCGCGACCGTCGCCGGCGGCGTCATGGCCATCTACGTCGCGGTCGTCCCCCTCGCGGGCATCGCCGGCCACCTCGTCACCGCGAGCATCCTCTCCGCCCCGGCGGCGCTCGCCGTCGCGAAGCTCCTCTACCCCGAGACGGAGGTCCCCGAGACCCGCGGCGGCGCCGTCCTCCCCCACGAGAAGGTCGACGTCAACGGCATCGACGCGCTCTCGCGCGGCACCCTCGACGGGCTCAAGCTCTACCTCAACATCCTCGCCATGCTGCTCGTCTTCGTCGCGGTCATCGCCATGCTGAACGCCCTCCTCGGCGCGATCGGCGGCCTCTTCGACGTGAACCTCAGCATCGAGGTCATCCTCGGGTACGCCTTCGCCCCGTTCGCCTGGCTCATGGGGATCCCTTGGGACGAGGCGGTCACGAGCGGCATGCTCCTCGGCAAGAAGATCGCGCTGACCGAGCTCATCGCCTACCTCGACCTCGGCCAGATCCAGGCGAGCGCGCACCCGCTCACGGAGCGCACCGCCACCATCATGTCCTACGCGCTCTGCGGCTTCGCGAACTTCGCGAGCGTCGGGATCCAGATCGGCGGCATCAGCGGCATCGCCCCCGAGCGCCGCGGCGACCTCGCGCGCCTCGGGCTCCGCGCGATGTGGGGCGGCACGCTCGCGGCGATGATGACGGGCGCCGTCGCCGGGCTCTTCCTCGGCTAGCCGGCGCCGCGTCGAGCGGCCGATCGCGCGCTTTGGCACAGCGTCTCCGCGGGGTCGTCACGCGGAGTTCACGTCGCCGGACTGTCCTCCGCCCCCTGGTTTCTGCTACACCGTCGGCGCGCGGCAGATCCCCGCGCTGGAGGCCGATTCCTATGTTGTTGGTGACACGCACGTCCGCGACCCCCCATCGAACGAACCGCGCGCTCGCAGCAGCCCTTGGGCTCGCGCTCGCGCTCTCCGTCGGCGCCTGCGGCGACGACACGAAGCCCGGCACGACCGACACGAGCGACGCGACGACCAGCGACGCCGACGCGGGCGACACCACCATCCCGGACAGCGTCGGCGACACGACGGGCGACAGCTCGGAGCCGACCGACACGCTGACCGACGGCACCGGGCCGACGGACACGACGAACCCCGGGGACACCGACACCATCGAGCCCCCGCAGGGCTGTGAGGCCGCGATCCCCGCCGCCCCGAGCGGCCAGGTCTGCGGCGTGGTCGCGGGCACGAACGACGCGGCGCTCCTCATCCGCGGCGACGTGGTGCTCCCCGAGGGGATCCTCGAGAAGGGCCAGGTGCTCGTCGTGAACGGCTTCGTCGCGTGCACGGGCTGCGACTGCGACACGCGCGCGGAGGCCGCGGGCGCCACGGTCTTCAACTGCCCCGAGGGGCTCGTGTCGCCGGGGCTCATCAACGCCCATGACCACATCACCTACACGCAGGACGACCCGATCCCGCACGGCACGACGCGCTGGAACCACCGCCACGAGTGGCGGACGGGCGCGAACGGCCGCCCGGAGCTCACCGGCAGCCCGCAGAACAGCGACTCCCTCGGCGACGCCTGGGGCGAGATGCGGCAGGTGATGGCCGGCACGACGAGCCTCTTCGGGTCGGGCGCCGAGCGCGGCTTCCTCCGCAACCTCGACCGCGCGAACTACCTCGAGCGCGTGAGCCACGACGACGCGACCTACGACACGTTCCCGCTCGGCGACAGCAACGGGCGCATCACGAGCTCGGGCTGCGGCAACTACTCGCTGCCGTCGCAGTCGGACCTCGCGGGCACCGCGGCGTACGTGCCGCACGTCTCCGAGGGCGTCATCCAGGGCGCGCGCAACGAGTACCAGTGCATGGCGGACCTCGAGGACGGCGCGGTCGACATGCTCGCCGACAACTTCTCGATGATCCACGGCATCGGCCTCACGACGGCGGACATCGCGCTCGCGGCCGGCGAGGGCGTCGGGCTCGTGTGGTCGCCGCGCTCGAACACGGACCTCTACGGCTTCACGGCGGAGGCGCCGACCTACCACAAGCTCGGGGCGCAGATCGGCCTCGGCACGGACTGGACGCCGAGCGGCTCGGTCACGATGCTGCGCGAGCTCCTCTGCGCGCAGACCTGGAACGCGCTCTGGGACGACTACTTCAGCGACCAGCAGCTCGTCGCGATGGCGACGAGCGGGTCGGCCGCGGTGCTCGGCTGGGACGACGCGCTCGGCAGCCTCACGGCCGGTCGGGTCGCGGACATCGCGATCTGGGACGCGCGCACGAACAAGGGCTACCGCGCGATCCTCGACGCGACGGACAAGGACGTGGAGCTGACGCTCCGCGGCGGGCCGCCCCAGACCATCGGCGGCAACACCTACTTCCGGCGCGGGACGCCGCTCTACGGCGCGCCGGAGCTCGTGGACGCGCTCTCCGACCGGCCGCTCGACTACTCGAAGTACGACCACTCGACGTGGCCGACGGCGGCGTCGCTGCCGGCGCCGTGCGAGTCGCTCGACGTGTGCGGCGCGACCAAGAAGATCTGCGTCGCCGAGCAGCTCGAGGGCCCGGTCTCCTCGGGCTCGTCGACCTACACGACCATCTCGCTCGCGGACATGCGGGCGCGGCTCGAGCCGACCTCCTACGACCTGTTCTTCTGCGGCGTCCCGACGAACGAGCCGAGCTGCACGCCGTTCCGTCCGGGCGAGTTCACGGGCGTCCCGTCGGCCGGCGACGCCGACGGCGACGGGATCGCCGACGCGGTCGACAACTGCCCGAACGTGTTCAACGCGATCCGCCCGATGGACGGCACGAGCCAGCCGAACGTCGACGGTGACGGCCTCGGCGACGCGTGCGATCCGTGCCCGTTCGACGCGGACACGACGGCGTGCACCTCGGTGAACCCCGACGACATCGACGGCGACGGCTTCTTCAACGCGACCGACAACTGCCCGAGCATCCCGAACGAGGACCAGGCGGACGGCGACAACGACGGCATCGGCGACCTCTGCGACGCGTGCCCGACGTTCTCGAACCTCGGCGGGCTCCCGTGCCCGGCGTCGGTGTGGGCGGTGAAGAAGCGCGAGGTCACGGTCGGGACGCAGGTGCTCCTGCAGGGGCTCATCGTCACGGCGGTCGGGTCGAACTTCTTCACGGCGCAGGCGGATCCGGCGGCGGACGGCTACGAGGGCGTCGGCTACAGCGCGATCTACGCGTTCACGGGGAGCGACTCGCGCCCGGCCATCGGCGACACCGTCGACGTCGCCGGCACGGTGGCCGACTACTTCGGCGAGATCGAGCTCGAGGGCGTGACGTGGACCAAGAAGACGCCGGGCTCGGCGTCGGTCATCGAGCCGACGGTGGTGCCGCCGGCGTCGGTCGCGAAGGGCGGGGCGGACGCCGAGAAGTACGAGGCGGTGCTCGTGAAGGTCACGAACGTGGCGGTCACGAAGGCGCTGTCGGACGCGGAGACCGGCGAGACCGTGGTGAACGAGTTCACGGTGACGGGCGGCCTCACGGTGGACGACCAGATCTACCTCATCGACCCGCAGCCGGCGGTGGGGCAGAACTTCGCGTCCATCACGGGCATCCTCCGGTACACGTGGAACCGGGACAAGCTGCTCCCGCGCATGGCGAGCGACGTGGTGTACGGCGCGCCGGTGCTGGCGTCGGTCGGGCCCGAGCTCGCGTACGTGTACGTCGGCGAGACGAGCGACGACGCGCTGACGCTGACGCTGACGAGCCCGGCGACGGAGGCGCTGACGGTGACGCTGTCGTCGGGCAGCGCCGCGGCGACGGTGCCGGCGTCGGTGACGTTCGCGGTGGGCGAGCAGACGAAGAGCGTGGCGGTGACGGGCGTGTCGGAGAACGAGGACGTGACGATCACGGCGGTCGCGGGTGACGTGACGGTGATGGCGCACGTGCGTGTGCTGCCGGCGGGCTACGTGCCGGTGCCGATGTCGCTCGAGCCGGACACGGAGACGGTGACGGTGGGCGGCGACGTGACGTTCACGCTGAAGCTCGACGCGCCGGCCCCGGCGGGTGGTGCCACGGCGACGGTGACCGCGACGGGCGAGGTGGCGGCGGGCGCTCCGACGTCGGTCGCGTTCGCGGCGGGCGAGCAGGAGAAGACCTTCGTCGTGACTGCGGGCGCCGCGGCCGGGACGATGAACGTCGAGGTGACGGTCGGCGGCGAGAGCCTCGACGCGGACGTGACCGTGAGCGAGGTGGCCCTCGTGGGGCTCGTGCTGGCGGAGGTTTTCTATGACGCGGACACTGGCTCCGCC
This sequence comes from Deltaproteobacteria bacterium, assembly GCA_020632715.1. Taxonomy (GTDB): domain Bacteria; phylum Myxococcota_A; class UBA9042; order PHBI01; family PHBI01; genus JACKFA01. The sequence continues at coordinate 115,830 of JACKFA010000001.1, read as the reverse complement.
GGCGATGACAACCTCGAGTGGATCATGCTCTACAACGGCTCTGGTGCAGCTCTGGACCTCTCCGGATACTCGCTCGGCTGGGGTGGCACGAACTACACGTACGGCAAGCAGCAGCTCTCCGGGACAGTCGCCGCGGGTGCGTGTTTCATCGTTGGCGGACCGACCTCCAGCGCAGCGAACTACTCGCCGGTATTCGACCTCGCCGCGAACCTGGGCGGATCGAGCAATGACATCCAGAACGGCGCTGCACCGGGCGACGGGGTCGCGCTGTTCCATGTGGCGGCATCGGCGATCACGGCGACGACGCAGCCCATCGACGCGGTTGTCTACGGAGACAACAACAACAGCAATCTCATCTCGGCCGACGGCGCCGCTCACCCGCCGAACGTCGCGGACGCGCCCGCCGGCATGTCGATCCGTCGCGTGACTTCGACCTCGTGGGAGGTGAGCACGCCGACGTCCCCGCCGACGTGTCCGATCATCACGCAGTAGTGCGGGGACAGTATTTAGGCGGCCCGATCGACATGGGGACTACAGCGGTCCCATGTCGATCGGGATCGGGTTCAACTCGGATGGATCGTCGCCGAAGTCGTTCGTCGAGTTGATGCCGAGCTGGCCTGTATCGTTTGCACCCCAGCACGCGACTTGCCCAGAGCGCAAGACGACGCAGTAGGTGTTCCAGCTTCCGGATATCGCGACCGCGCGCGCACCGAGTTGCACGAGAGGGATGTTGTCGCCTGCGTTGGCTACGCTCGTCCCTTGGGTCTCCCGGTTACCGATGCCGAGCTCGCCGCGGAGGTTTTGCCCCCAGCAGCGAACGAAACCGAGATCGCTCAAGGCGCACGTCGAGTACGTGCCGCATGCGACCTGGCGAGCGACGAAGTTGGAGCCGCGCCAGCTCGACGTCGGGAGGGATTTGACGGTGACATCCGACGCGATGCCGAGCTGTCCCACGTCGTTGCGACCCCAGCAGAGGAGCTCGCCGTTCTCCTCGACGACGCAGAAATGCGCGTCACCGCTGGCAAGGCTCACAACCGGAGAGACGGAACCGAGTTGCGTCAGTGGCCCAGTGCTCGGAAGCTCGTCGTCTCCGATGTAACCATCACCGAGAGACACCGTACCAGCGAGGGTCGTGGAACCCCAGCACCGCAGGCCCCCCTCGCTGAAGGCTGCGCAGTTGGTGTTCGTGCCGACGACGACCCTCGTGACGTGAAGGCTCTGTCCCGCGGGGACCAGGAGGACGTCGCCGAGTTCCGCCAGGGTTGGAGACCCCGGGGAGTTCACCGCGTTGTGACCGGGATAGCCTACGCCCCAAGCGGCCTCGTCGTCCTCGTAGCCGAAACACCGGACGGTGCCACGTCCCGTGACGACGCAGACGCGCTCCCACGTGCCGCTCCCGTTGATGGGGCTCACGGTCGCGCCGTCGTCGAAGGTGCCGAGCGGCACAGCGGGCAGGAGATTTGGCACGGTTTCCGGTGAATCGCCGCTCCCCGCGCAGCTCGGGTAGCCTAGACAGGAGCTGCTGTGCCCCCAGCACCTCAATCCATCGGCGTTAATGGCGCAGGTGCCGTCATCTGTCGCGAAAACTCCGCTGGCGGGTGGTGCGGGGACGGCACCAGCCCCTGCCACCGGATGCGTAGCGTCATCGCCAATTCGACTCGTGTTGCCGTATCCGAGCGGACCCTCCCCCCAACAGCGAATCGATCCGTCGAAGAAGACCGCACAGGCATGCCGTCGCCCGACCGACACACGAGGCAGCCTCTGGCAAACCCCGTCGTGGCAGGTCCCCGGCGCTCCGCTCTCGGCGTTCCACCCGGTCGCCGACTCGCAGAGCGCGCCGTCGACGGCAAGTGGCGACGAGCAGGCGCCCGAGAGGGCGTTGCAGACCCCGACGTCGTGGCAATCATCCGCGGCGGGGCAGCTGACGACATCGTCGTGCACGCACGCCCCGGCCATGGCGCCTCCGCCGCAGTGATCTCCGAGCGTACATCGGTCGTCGTCGGTGCATGGCGCGCCAGCATCCCGAGGCGAGTCGTGGCATCGACCGTCCGCGGGGTCGCACGCCGTGACGATGCAGGCCGACGAGGAAGGGACGCACGTCACCCGCTCCCCCTCGACGCAGCGGCCGTCGACGCAGCGCTCTACGCCGTCGCAGACGTCATGGTCGTCGCAGTCGTCGTCGACGGCGCAGTCGCAGGCGCTGGAGTCGATCTCGCAGGTGCCTCCGGGCTCTGTGCAGGTCGCCACCGCGCAAGAGCGCTCATCGCTACACGCGACCGCGGTCCCGACGCACGCGCCTCCCTCGCAGCGATCGTCGCGCGTGCATCCGTAGCCATCGTTGCAGCTCCCTTCAATGGGGACCTGGCGGCAGAGACCGCCGACGCATGTGCCGCGGGAGCACGCCGTGTCGAGCAGCCTGCAGTCCTGCGTGCAGGTCGCGGAGTCGCTGTCGTCATCGCCCCCCGACGTGTCGTTCACCAGGGTGTCCGTGGCCCCCGTGTCCACCCCTGCGACGTCCGTGTCCTCGGCGATCTCGTCGCTCGTGTCCTCGTGAGCAGGCGCGTCAGGGAAACACGCCTCCACGGTGAGTGAGCCCAACACGATAGCGAATGAGGCGGCGATGAGTCGCATGCGTCCCTCCGAGCGTCATGGAGGATACGGTCACCCGCCGTCTGCGCTCAAGTCGACTACGGCTGTGGCGCCCGCTTCACCGAGCCGTCGCGCGCGTCGTAGATGAAGGTCGCGGACTTGTGAACGCCGTTCACGAGCTCCAGGTCGACCGTCACGCGGTACGCGGCGGCCAGGGGGCGCGCTGGCAGCTCGAGCGCCAGCCGGCCATCCTCGCGGGCCCCGGCGCCCACCGTGGACCCGACCGCGTCCCCGGTCTGCGAGAGGGTCAGCGTGGCCTTGGCCGCGCGCGCCCTGAGCGCCTCGCCGCCCTCGTCCCAGGCGAGGCGCGCCGGGAGCGGCTTGAAGAGCGGCGACTCCTCGGTCGGGAGCGCCACGCGCAGCGTGCCGCCGTCGGCGACCCCGAGCGCCAACTCGCGGAAGCCGTCCTCGATCGCGGGCCGCGGGCCGGGCAGGGCGAGCGCCTCGGGCGCCGGCGCGGGCGCCGTGTCCGCCTCGGCAGGGGCCGAAGAGACCGTGTCCGCCTCGCTCGGAGCCGCGGTCGCCGTCGCCGTCGCCGTCGCCGTCGGAGTCGCCGTCGCCGTCGCAGTCGCCGTCGTCGTCGGGGTCGCAGTCGCAGTCGGGGTCGCAGTCGCGGTCGCTGTCGGAGTCGGAGTCGCCGTCGCGTCCGCCGCGCCCGCGTCCACCCCGCTCTGCCACGTCCCCGCCGGGCCTCGCGGCGCCGGCTCCGGCGCCCGCCCGCTCGTCGCGATGAGCACCGCCGCTACGCCACCCCCGGCCACGATGAGCCCGATGGCCACCCAGAGCCACGGCCCGCCCCCGCGCCGCGTGCCTTCGCGCTCAGGCGGCGCCGGCGTCGGCGCCCCGTCCGCCCCCGGGACCATCGTCGGCGCCGAGCCGAGCTCGAGGAGGTGCTTCTCCCGCGCCGACACGCCGCTCGTCGTCGGCTGCTGTGGCAGCGGCGGCTGGTCGGGCCGCGTCTCGAGCGCCGGGAAGCGGGCGAGGTCGTCGAGGAGCTCCCCCGCGTCCCGGTAGCGCTCCTTCGGGTCCGTCTTCAGCATCCGGTCGATGATCCGCCCCACCTCGGGCGGCACCTCGCCAGACCGTATCACGTCGCGCAGCGGCGGCGCCGGCCGCGTCACCCGCTGCATCAGCGTGTCCATCACGCTGTCGCCCGAGAACGGCCGCTGCCCCGACAGCATCTCGAACGCCACCACCCCGAGCGCGTAGATGTCCGCCGGCGGCCCGACGTCGTTGCCGATCGCCTGCTCGGGCGCCATGTAGTCGGGCGTCCCCGAGACGAACCCCGTCTGCGTCAGCTTCTCCTGCCCCTCCCGCCGCTCGCCGTGGAGCCCGGCGATCCCGAAGTCGAGGAGCTTCACGTGCGTCGACTCGCGCTGCGCGATGAGCATGATGTTCGACGGCTTCAGATCCCGGTGCGTGATCCCCTTCTGGTGCGCCTCGTCGAGCCCGCGCGCCGTCTGCCGCAGCACGTCGAGCGCCCACGTCAGGTTCACGCGCCCGCTCTTCGCGAGCACCTGCTGGAGACTCGACCCCGAGACGAGCTCCATCGCGATGTAGAAGAGCGGCTGCGCGTCCCCGGGCAGCGTGAACGCGTCGAAGTCGTAGACGCGCACGATGTGCGGGCTCTGCAGCGCGCTCACCACCTGCGCCTCGCGCTCGAAGCGCCGCGCCACGACCGTCCGCGAGAAGCGCGGCGCGAGCACCTTCACGGCGACCTGCCCGCCGAGCGCTCCCACGCGGCTCGCGCGGAACACAGCCGCCATCCCGCCCGTCCCGATGCGCCCCTCGAGCCGGTAGCGCCCGCCCACGATGAGGCCTATCAGCGGGTCCGGCTGCCACCCGGCCACCGGCCGGACGTAGCCGCACGCGTCACAGAGCTCGGCGTCGGCCCCGTCGATGCGCGCGAGGCACTCCGGGCACGCGAGCGGGTGGCTCATCGGGCGCCCACCGCCCGCGCCGTCATCGCTCAGTACTCCTCGACGGCCGTGCCGACGCGCGGCGTGGCGCGGTCCTTGCGCGCGAACTTCACGTCCTCGGGGACCTCGTCCGCGCCCACCTCGGCGTGCGCCGCGAGCCCCGCGTGCGGCCGGGTCAGCACCTCGAGGCGCGTCGCGAGGAGGCGCGTGAGCCCGTTCCGGAAGCGCGGCGCGAGGTCCTTCCAGAGCACGCCCCGGAACTCGATCCAGAACCGCACGCCCTCGTTCTTCGCGCCCCCGAAGGGCATCGTCGTGAACTTCGTCCCCGTGCGCACCGCGACCTCGAGGAACGGCGCGTGATCGCTGTCGAACCCGCCGAGCGTGAACGCCTCGTGCGCCGTCGGGCCCGGGCCGCCGTAGATCTCGCACCAGTCCTTCGCGATGGACTCGGCCGAGACGCGCGCGATGTTCTTCGCGATGAGGTGGTTCACGAGCGCGCGCGTGCCCTGCTCGACGATGTTGAAGCTCCGGTTCTCGCTGACGATCAGGACATCGTAGCGGGGAAGCGCCTCTCCGGCCTCGGCGGTGTCGCTCATGGTCGCTCCTCGACGGTTTGGGTCCGGAGAGCTTACGCTCCCGCGCGCCGGCTGCCAAACCCCAACGCCAGAGCCCGGAGGCCCCATGTCGCCCACCCCGAAGCGCCTCGTCCTCGCGAGCACCAGCCGCTACCGGCGCGCCCTCCTCGAGCGGCTCGGCGTGCCGTTCACGGCGCGCGCCCCCGACTGCGACGAGACCCGCTACCCCGAGAAGGCCCCGCAGGATCTCGCCGCGACGCTCGCCCGCGAGAAGGCGACCTCGCTCCTCGACGAGCCCGTCGGCACCCTCGTCATCGGCAGCGACCAGGTCGTCGACCTCGACGGCGAGGTGCTCGGGAAGCCCCACACCGCCGAGGCCGCCGTCGCGCAGCTCGCCCGCCTCCAGGGGCGCGCCCACCGGCTCGTCACCGCCGTCGCCGTCCACGAGGTCGGCGGGCGCACCCTCGAGGCCGTCGACGTCCACACGATGCACATGCGCCCGCTCGACGACGTCGCCCTCCGCGCCTACGTCGCCCACGACCAGCCCCTCGACTGCGCCGGCTCCTACCGCCTCGAGGCGCGCGGCGTCGCCCTCTTCGCGCGGGTCGAGGCCGATCCCGAGACGGCCGACGACTCCGCCATCGTCGGCCTCCCCATCATGAAGCTCCTGCGGCTCCTCCGCGAGCTCGGCGTCGACCCCATCACGATGGGCTGACGCGAGCGCTCAGTCCTCACCGGCCGCGACGAGGCGCAGCCGCGGGAGCTCCGCCTCCTCGGCGGCGTCCACGGTGCGCGCGGCGCCCGGGAGCCGCGTCGCGCCGCCCGGCTCCTCCTCGACCGCGGCGCCCAGCACCTCGCGCCGCTCGCGGTCGAGCCCCATCAGCACCCGCGCCGCGCGCGGCCGCGGCAGCGATCGCAGCAGGCGGCGCGCGTCCTCGTCGCGCGCGTGGCGCACGAGGCGCGACACGCCGACGAAGCCGAGGCCCGGGAGCCGCGCGAGGCGCTCCTCGGCGGCGGCGAGGAGCCCGGCGAGGCGGGCGAGGGCGGCCGGCGTCAGCCGGTCCGTCACGGCGGTCACGTTGTTCGCGTCGAGGCGGTCGAGCAGGCGGTCGGCCCGGTCGATCTCACCGCTCTCGAGGAGCCGCGCGAGCATCACGGCGCTCTGTGCGAGGACCATGTCTCACCTCCGAAAGGGGACGGCGCTCATCGTGAGCCGCCGACCGCCCGGAGGGCCGTCAGCGGCGCTTAGTCAGGCAGGGGACGCGACCGCGTCCGTCTACTGCCGTCGTCGCTGGGCATCGAGGACATCTCCTGCGCGAGTCCACGCGCATCGTTCGGTCCAGGGCACACGCGCCCCGGACACCGCCATGATCTCAGGAGTCGGCCGGTGGGCGCAAGAACTAAAGGAGAGAGCTTCGTCACCGAGAGATAGCCGCCGCTCGCGCGAGCCGCCCGCCGCCGCCTACTCGAACGCGCCCGGCGCGTCGCGCTTCGCCGCCCCGATCTCGGTCGGCTTCGGGATGAGCTCCACGAACTGCTTCACGGTCGGCGGCAGATCCGGCGCCGCGAGGTACACGGCGTACAGGTAGCGCCGCAGATCCCAGCCGCGGATCGGCACCTCGACGAGCCGCTCGCACTCGATCTCGTCGACGATGCAGTGGCGCGGGAGCACGGCGAAGCCGATCCCCTCGCGCACGAGCTGTTTTATCGCCTCGATGCTCGGCGACTCCGCCATCACCCGCGGCGTGATCTCGTGCTCGACGAGGTAGTCGTCCGTCACCTGGCGCGTCGGCGCCTCCTCGTCGAACGCGACCATGTCGCCCCGGTGGAGCACGTCGAAGCCGACCGGCCCCTTCGCCGCGAGCTCAGCGATCGGGTGCCCCGGCGCCACCACGACGACGAGCGGGTTGTCGACCACCGGCATCGCCATGAGGTCGTCGTGCTCGGGGCGCCCCGCGACGAAGCCGACGTCGACCCGGTGCTCGCGCAGCGCCTGCAGCACCTGCGCCGAGCGGCCGGTCACGATCTTGAAGCGCACCTTCGGGTGGAGCTCGTGGTACTGCCGGATGTAGCGCGGCAGGAGGTGCGTCGAGATGCTGTAGATCGCGCCGATCGTCACGCGCCCCGCCGATCCCGAGCGCATCAGCTCGATCGCCTCCTCGAGGTCGCGCAGGTGCCCGAAGACGCGCTCGCAGTGCGAGAACACGGTCTCCCCGTCGGGCGTCGGCTTCAGCCCCTTCGACGAGCGGTAGAAGAGCTGGAGCCCGATGCTGTCCTCGAGCGCCTGGATCTGTTTCGAGAGCGCCGGCTGCGAGATCCCGACGAGCATCGCCGCGCGGCGCATGTTGCCGGCGCGCGCGACCTCGTAGAAGTAGCGCAAGTGATTGAGGTTGAAGGGGTACGCTTCCGTCATGGGGCCCCCGGCGACGACGGGACGGCGCGGCACGCGCGCCGCGTCGCGCATTGTACTACCGCCGTGGGCGAAGTCGCACAACGACGACCTGACGACCGCAGCGCGCGCTCGCGCGGCCCCCGATCGGCCGCAGACCACGCCCGCGCCTCGCTCTTCGCCCCCCGCGACGCGCGGCTGCCTCGAGTTTTTCCGTGAAGGTCACGATGGTGCTGGCTATGCTCCGCCCGGCTCGGGCTCGGACGCGCGGAGTGAGGACGACGTGAGCGACGAAGGGATCACAGGGCGAAAGGCGGACCACCTGCGGCTCGCCATCGACGACGACGTGGAGGTCCCGCTCGGCAGCGACGGCGCCTTCTCGGGCCTCCGGCTCGTCCACCAGGCGCTGCCCGAGCTCGACCTCGCCGACGTCGACCCGTCGGTCACCTTCCTCGGCAAGCGCCTCGCGTTCCCGCTGATGGTCGGCAGCATGACCGGCGGCACCGCGGAGGCCGGCGAGATCAACCGCCGCCTCGCCGAGGCCTGCGCGCGCGTCGGCGTCGGCATGTTCCTCGGCTCCCAGCGCGTCATGCTCGAGCGCCCGGAGACCACCGAGACCTTCCGCGTGCGCGACGTGGCGCCCGAGATCCCGCTCGTCGCGAACATCGGCGCCGTGCAGCTCAACTTCGGGGTCACCGCGCGCGACATCCGCGGGATCGTCGACGCGGTCGGCGCGGACGGCGTCGTCTTCCACCTGAACGCCGCGCAGGAGGCCGTGCAGCCCGAGGGCGACACGCGCTTCGCCGGCCTCGCCGACAAGCTCGCCGACGCCGTCGCCGCGGTCGGCGTGCCCGCGGGCGTCAAGGAGGTCGGCGCCGGGCTCTCGCGCGCGGCCGTCGAGCGCCTCGCCGCGATGCCGCTCGCGTTCCTCGAGAGCGCCGGGCGCGGGGGCACCTCGTGGACCCTCATCGAGGGCATGCGCGCCCCGAAGGCCTCGGACCGCCGCCTCGGCGCGCTCTTCGCGGACTGGGGGATCCCCACCGCGACGAGCCTGCTCGCGTGCGTGCGCTGGGGGCGCGGGATCCCGGTCATCGCGTCCGGAGGCCTGCGCCACGGGCTCGACGGCGCCAAGGCCGTGGCGGCCGGCGCGTCGCTCACCGCGATGGCGCTGCCGCTCCTCCGGGCCGCGGCGCGCTCCGTCGACGACGCCGAGGCCGAGCTGCTCGCGTTCCGCGACGCCTTCGTCACGGCCATGTTCCTCACGGGGGCGCGCACGGTCGCGGACCTCCGGAGGGTCCCGCTCTGGATCGACCCCGCCCTCGACCCGGACGCGCCCGAGCGCGCCGCGCGAGCGCGCTGAGCGAGCCAGGGGCAGCCACGCGTTGAAAGGAGAGAGCCCATGACGCGCCACCGTTCGAGCCGCCTGCCGAGCTTCTTCAAGCTCTCGGCCGACGAGCGCCTCGCCGCCGTCGCGGCGTTCGCCGGCGTCGATCCGAGCGAGCTCGCGCCGCTCGCGAGCCCGGACGGTCTCCCGCAGGAGATCGCCTCGAACATGAGCGAGAACGTGGTCGGGCGCTTCGCGCTGCCGATCGGCTTCGCGACGAACCTGCGCGTGAACGCCCGCGACTACGTCGTGCCGATGGTCATCGAGGAGCCGTCGGTGGTCGCGGCGCAGTCGTTCGCGGCGCGCCTCCTGCGCGCGGGCGACGGCATCATCGCGACGAGCACCGAGCCCATCATGATAGGCCAGGTGCACTTCCCGGAGCCGCCGCCCGAGCCCGTGCTCGAGACCCTCGTCGCGACGCACCACGCGGAGCTGAAGGAGGCCCTCGACGCGAACCACCCGCGCCTCATCGCGGCCGGCGGCGGGTTCCGCGAGGCGCGCGTCAGGCGCCTCGTCGACGCGCATGGGAAGCCCCTCGCCGTCGTGCACCTGCACATCGACGTGCGCGACGCCATGGGCGCGAACGCCGTGAACTCGATGGCCGAGGAGGCCGGCGCCCTCTTCGAGTCGTGGACGGGCGCGCGCGTGGGCTTGCGGATCCTCTCGAACCTGCCGATGCACCGGCGCGTGCACGTCGAGGGGCGCGTGGCCCTCGGCGACGCGGCGGCGCCGCACGTCATGGTGCACGACGAGGCCGCGCGCATCGAGGAGGCGAGCCGCTTCGCCGAGGCCGATCCCTACCGCGCCGTGACGGCGAACAAGGGGATCATGAACGGCATCGACGCGGTCCTCCTCGCGACCGGGCAGGACTTCCGCGCCGTCGAGGCCGCGGCGCACGCGTTCGCCGCCTACGACGGGCGCTACTCGGCCCTCGCGCGCTGGCACGTCGAGGACGGGCACCTCGTCGGGCGCATGGACATCCCGCTCGCCCTCGGGACGGTCGGCGGCATCACGTCGGTGCACCCGGCGGTGAAGGCGTGCTTCAAGGTGCTGCACGTGGCCGAGGCGCGGCAGCTCGCCGAGGTCGTGGCGGCGGTCGGGCTCGCGCAGAACCTCGCGGCGACGCGCGCGCTCGCGAGCGAGGGGATCCAGCGCGGCCACATGCGCCTCCACGCGCGGAACGTGGCGATGGAGTGCGGGGCGCGCCCGGAGGAGGTGTCCTACGTGGTCGCGGCGATGCTCGCCGCCGATCGCACCGACGCCGCCGCGGCGGTCGAGGCGCTGCAGCACCACCGCGCGACCCACGCGAGCAGCTGACGCCGCGCGCTACCGGCGCCCGAGGAGCCAGCCCGGGAGCACGCGCGCGGCCTTCAGGAACGAGACCCCCGGCGGCGGGCGGCGGAGAAACATCCGCCGCTTGTCGGCCGCGGTCAGCTCGAGCCCGTAGAAGCGCAGGATGAGCTCGTCCGGGTGCTCGTAGAAGTGCTCGAACACGCCGAAGCGCTTCTCCGGCGCCGTGGCCTTGAAGAGGAGCTCGTTCAGGAGGTACCCGAAGCGCGCCTGCTCCTCCTGCTCGCGCACGAGCGCCGCGAGGTCCGCGCCGAAGACCGCGCCCGGCGGCCGCTCGGCCACGAACGCCGCGAGCCGCGCCGCGACCGGCACCGAGTACCCCGTCGCCGGGTGGAACCAGCCGCCCTGGTAGCCCGCGACGAGCGGCGGCGTCGCGCGCATGGCCGTCGTCGGCCGCCACGGCATCGGCAGCACCCCCTTCTCCTCGCGCAGGATGGCCGTGACGCGCATCCCGCGCCGCTCGCAGTACGCGAGCACGGCGGCGCGCATGCCGGCCTCGTCGAGGTCGGGCTCGTTCGCGAAGACCGTGTCCTCGACGAGCGCCCGGCGCGGCCCGAACGGCAGCGTGTACACGAAGCGGAAGCCGCCGCGCTGGGGCACCGTCGCGTCGATGAGCTCGGCCGTGCCTGGGTCGGCGAGGTCGTCCGCGAGCTCGACCTCGAGCCCGACGAACTTCTGGAACCCCGTCTCGGCCGGGAGCGCGCCCGCGTCGGGCCCGCGCGCGTCCACGACGACCACGCCCGTCACGCGCTCGCCTCCCTCGAGGACGGCGTGCTCCGCGCCCACCTCGAGCGCGCGCGTCGCGAGCTGGAGGCGCGCGTTCGGCGCGGCCGCGAACGCCTCGCTCACGACCGCGTGGAAGCGCTCGGACGAGACCGTCGCGTAGGGGTGCTCCACGACGCGCGCGACGCCCGGGAAGCGCACGCGATAGCGCGGCCACCGGTGCTCCGTCAGGCGCGCGAGCACGCCGAGCATCGCCGCCGGGATCGTGCCCTCGTGGAACGACCACGTGTGGTTCCCGCCGAGCGCCTCGCCCTGCTCGACGAGCAGCACCCGCGCCCCCGGATCGCGCGCGAGGAGGGCCAAGGCGATGAGCCCGTTCTGGAGCCCGCCACCGACGAGGACGTAGTCGTAGCGCGCGTCGTCGCGCGCGGTCGCGCCCGTCACGCGGCGCCCCCCGACCGGAGCCCCTTCATCCAGCGCTCGAGGTAGGGCGTCGCGAAGTCGCGCCCGGACAGGGTCTCGACCCCCTCGAGGCCCGGGCTCCCGTTCACCTCGACGACCGACCAGCCGGCGTCCGTCTCGATGAGGTCGACCCCGCAGAAGGGCAGGTCGAGCGCCGCGCTCGCCCGCACCGCCAGCGCCCCCGCCTCCGGCGTGAGCTCGGCGTGGGCGGCCTTCCCGCCGCGGTGCACGTTCGCGCGGAAGTCGTGCTCGCCCGCGTAGCGCCACGCGGCCGCCACGGGCTCGCCGCCGAGCACGAGCACGCGCAGGTCCCGCGGCTCGTCGAGCGCCACGAAGGGCTGCACGAGCACCGTGCGGCCGCCGTCGACCAGGGCCTCGAGGATCGACGTCGCGCTCCGCCGGTCGGGCGCGAGCACGACGTTCCGCCCGTGCGTCCCGAAGCGCGCCTTCACGACCCACGAGGTGCCGCCCGCGACCGAGAGCGCGAAGGCGATGTCGGCGCGATCGCGGATGGCGACCGTCGGGAGCGCGGGCACGCCGTGCCGCGCGAGGCACTGGCTCGTCCGGAGCTTGTCGGCCGCGCGCCCGACCGCGCCCGGCGTCACCGCGCAGTGCGCGCCGGCGGCGACCCAGGTCTCGAGGATGGCGAGCCCCCAGTCGGTGAGCTGCGAGCCGATGCGCGGCACGACGACGTCGGGCGTCGGGAGGAGCTTCCCGCGCTCGGCGACCGTGGCGGCGTCGGCGCCCGCGACCACGGCCGCGCGCTCGGGGTCGAGGCGCACCATGTCGTAGCCGAGGGCCCGTCCGGCCTCGAGGAGGCGCCGCGAGGTGTAGTAGCGGGCCGACTGCGAGAGCAACGTCACGCGCAACATGGCGTGGAGCCTCGCACAGCGCGCCGCGCGCGACAACGGCCAGGGATGGGCGCCCGCGGTTCGTGAACGGCGTTCACGCGGCGCGACGGGCGCCGGCTCACTCCTCGAGCTGGCTCTTCGCGAGCCGCGCGTAGAGCCCGTCCCGGGCGATGAGGCCGTCGTGCGTGCCCTCCTCGACGACGCGCCCGCGGTCCATCACGACGATGCGGTGGGCGGCCTTCACGGTCGACAGCCGGTGGGCGATGACGATCGTCGTGCGCCCGGCCATGAGCCGCTCGAGCGCCTGGTGGACGAGCGCCTCGTTCTCGGTGTCGAGGTGGCTCGTGGCCTCGTCGAGGATGAGGATCCTCGGATCGGCGAGGATCGCCCGCGCGATCGCGACGCGCTGCCGCTGCCCGCCGGAGAGCTTCACGCCGCGCTCGCCGACCATCGTCTCGTAGCCGTCGGGCAGGGTCTCGACGAAGGCCGCGATGTGCGCGTCGCGGGCGGCCGCGCGCACCTCCTCGTCGGTGGCGTCCGGGCGCCCATAGGCGATGTTCTCGCGCACCGAGCCCGAGAAGAGCACGGGATCCTGCGCGACGGTCGCGATGGCCCCGCGCAGCGACTCGATCTCGAGGGCGCGGAGGTCGTGGCCGTCGACGCGCACGGCGCCCGCGGCCGGGTCCCAGAAGCGGAGCGTGAGCGCCGCGATGGTGGACTTCCCGGCGCCCGACCGCCCGACGAGGGCGACGGTCTCGCCTGGGTCGACGCGGAACGAGACGTCGTCGAGCACGGGCACGTCGGGGCGCGCGGGGTAGGCGAAGCCGACGCCGTCGAACACGAGCTCGCCGCGCGGTGACGCGAGCGGGCGCGCGTCGGGGGCGTCGCGGATGGTCGGCACCTCGTCGAGGAGCTCGAAGATCCGCTCGGAGGCGCCGACCGCGCCCTGCACGTTGCCCCAGACCTCCGCGAGCGTCGCGAGCGCCGAGGCGACCATGAGCGTGTACGCGAGGAACTCGACCACGACGCCGGGCGAGAGCGTGCCCTCGATGACCCCGCGCGCGCCGAGCCACACGATGAGGGTCACCGCCCCGAAGGCGCCGATCTGCACGGAGCCGACGAACGCCCCGCGCGCCATGGCGACCTTGAGCGCCGCGCGGAAGGCGCCGAGGACGCGGTCGCGATAGCGGCGCGACTCGACGGGCTCGGCGCCGAAGGCCTGCACGGTCTCGATGCCGGCGAGGGCCTCCTCGAGCCCGCCGTTGGCCTGCGCGACGAGGTCCTGGATGGCGCGCGCGCGGCTCCGGATCGTGCGCCCGAGCCAGACCGCCACGAACGCGAGCGGCGGCACCACGAGGAGCATGACGCCGGTCATCCCGGGGCTCGTGAAGGTGAGGATGACGAGGCCGCCGACGGCCGTGAGCGCCGAGCGGAGCGCCATCGAGAGCTCGCTCCCGACGGAGCTCTGGAGGGCCTCGATGTCGCTCGTGAGGCGGCTCGTGAGCTCGCCGGTCTTGCGCTCGTGGAAGAAGCCGGGCGGGAAGCGGAGGAGGTGCTCGAAGGTGCGGTGGCGGAGGTCGGCCACGACGCGGTGGCCGAGCCAGCTCATCATGTAGTGGCGGAGGAGGGTGAGGGCGCCGAGCAGCACGAAGCCGCCGAAGGCGAGGCCCGCGATGAGGTCGAGGGCGCCGACGTCGCCCTCGGCCATGGCGCGGTCGATCGCGAGGCGCGCGGTCTGCGGGATGGCGAGGTTCACCGCGCCCCCGAGGACGAGGGCGAGCGTCGCGAGCGCCCAGCGCCTCCGGTACGGCCTCAGGAGCGCCGCGAGGCGCCGGAGATGAGCGAGCGCCGCGCGCCCGCGCGGGCGCGGTGTCACCCGCTCGGGTGCACCATCCTTGACCTCGAGAGCCGCCGTCGGTATCGCGTCGCCCATGTCGCTACCGGACCTCCATATCGGCCCCGTCCACGTGTCCCCCGGGCTCGTCCTCGCGCCCATGTCGGGGGTGACCGACTCGCCCTTCCGCCGGCTCGTCAAGCGCTGCTCGGGCGACGCCGTCGGGCTCGTGATGAGCGAGTTCATCCAGATCGAGGCGCTCACGCGCGGGGCGCTCCGGAGCGTCATCCGGATGTCGTTCCACCCGGAGGAGCGGCCGGTCGCCATCCAGATCTACGGGGCCGACCCCGGGATGATGGCCGAGGCGGCCAAGATGGCCGAGGACGCCGGGGCCGACGTCGTCGACATCAACTGCGGCTGCCCGGCGCCGAAGATCGTGCGGCGCGGCGGCGGCGCGGGGCTCCTGCGCGAGCTGCCCGTGCTCGCCGAGATCCTCGACGCCACGGTCGCCGCGGTGTCGATCCCGGTGACCATCAAGATCCGCAACGGCTGGTGCGAGGACTCCCTCAACTACATGGAGACGCTGCGCCTCGCCGAGGACCACGGCGCGAGCGCCATCGCGGTGCACGGGCGGACGCGCCTCCAGCTCTACCGCGGGAGCGCCGACTGGGACGTCGTGCGGAAGATGAAGCTCGCGGCGTCGATCCCGGTGCTCGGCTCGGGCGACGTCCTGACCGCGCGCGACGCGCTCGACCGCTTCGCCGCGACCGGCTGCGACGGGATCCTCATCGGCCGCGGCGCCATCACGAACCCCTGGATCTTCCGGCAGATCCAGGACGAGGTCGACGGGCGCGCGCCGTTCGCGCCGACCTGGGCCGACACGGTCGACGCCATCGAGAGCTACCTCGGCTGGCTCGCGGACATGTACCCCGAGAAGGTGCTCCCGGGGCGCCTCAAGATGATGATGAGCCGGCTCCTGAAGGGCTTCGACGGCGCGGCGGACGTGCGCGCGACGGCGCTCCGCATGGACGATCCGCGCGCGATGCTCGCGTACATCGAGGCCGCGTGCCGCGGGCTCGGGATCTGGGACACCCCGCGCGACTTCGGCGCGGGCGGCGGGGCGACCGTCGAGACCGAGGCCGAGGCCGGGTCCGGGTCCGAGGCGGTGGCCGCCTGAGGGAGCGCCGACCCCGGCGCAGCCGACGCGCGGGGCGGGCAGGGGGGCGATCACGCCGCGCCGGCCTTGGCGTTCTTGGCCCGCTGCGACGCGAGGTAGGCGTAGCCGCCGCCGGAGAGGAAGCCGAAGAGGTGCCCCTCCCAGCTGATCCCCGGCGTGCCCGGGAGCACGCCGAAGATGATCCCGCCGTAGAGGAAGCCGACGAGGATCGCCGCGGCCAGGGCCTTGAAGCTGCGCTCGAAGACGCCGAGCCCGATGAGGAAGCCGAAGTACCCGAAGATGACGCCGCTCGCGCCGATGTGGTTCGAGTGGGAGGCGCCGACGATCCAGACGGCGAGGCCGCCGACGACGGCCGTCACCACGGTGACCTTGATGAACGTGCCCAACCCGCGGAGCATGATGAAGAAGCCGAGCACGGCGAACGGGATGGAGTTGGCGGCGAGATGAGCGAAGTTCGCGTGGAGGAAGGGGGCCGTGACGAGGCCGATGAGGCCGTCGGCCTCGCGCGGGTGGATGCCGTGCGCGTCGAGCGCGTGCGGGAAGATGTTGTCGAGGATCTCGATGACCCAGAGCACCGCGAGCGACGCGGCGATCACGACGCCGTAGGTCTTGAGGCGCTCGCGCGGGCTCAGGCTGCGGTCGTCCTGCGGCTGAAGCTGCTTCGCCATCATCATCCGGGGGCTCCGTCGTCGTCGGGGGCTGTCGGGGGGGCCGGGCGCGGCCGACGCCACGAGATAAGCACCGCGCGCGCCCCCGGAAACGTCGCATGACGGCGGCGAGCGCGAAAGACGAGCTCCTGGGCGGGCGCGAGAACCTGCTCGTGCCGGGCGTCGCGCGGTGGCCGCAGGATCCCGACAAGCCCGTGATCCGGCTCCGCGGGGTCGTGAAGCGCTACGGCGGGCGCGACGTGCTGTCGGGGCTCGACCTCGACATCCACACCGGGCTCACGACGGTCGTCGCGGGGGCGTCGGGGTCCGGGAAGAGCGTGCTGCTCAGGCTCATGAACGGGCTCACCCTCCCGGACGCGGGCGACGTCTGGCTCTTCGGGGAGAACACGCGCGAGGTGAGCCCGGAGCGCCTGCTCGAGCTCCGGAAGCGCGTCACGATGATGTTCCAGAGCTACGCGCTCATGGACTCGTTCACCGTCGCGGAGAACGTGGGCTTCCCGCTCTTCGAGAACACGTCGCTCCCGCGGAAGGAGATCATGCAGCGGGTCGAGGAGCTCCTCGCGACGCTGGGCCTCGAGAAGGCCGGGAAGAAGCTCCCGAGCGAGCTCTCGGGCGGCATGAAGAAGCGCGTGTCGCTCGCGCGCGCGGTGATCTCGAACCCCGAGGTCGTGCTCTTCGACGAGCCCACGACCGGGCTCGACCCCGTGATGATCGCGTTCGTCGACGACATGCTGCGCGAGACGCGGGAGCGCTTCGGGATCACCAGCGTCATCATCAGCCACGACATGACCTCGACGATGAACCTCGCCGACCGCCTCGCGATGCTCGAGGACGGGAAGATCTCGACCTACGGCACGCTCGACGAGGTGCTCCACTCGGGGAGCGAGCTGGTCTCGGTCTTCTTCGACGGCGTCGGGCGGCTCGAGGCGGAGGTGAAGCCCGAGTCGCGCGCGACGAGCCAGCGCCTCTGGGCGCTCGGGCCCGGCGAGGAGGCGCTCGCCGAGCTCTCCGGGGTGTCGAAGCACTTCGGGCCGCACCAGGTGCTGAACGGCGTCGACCTCATCGTCCCGAAGGGCAGGATCACGGTGCTCATCGGCGGCTCGGGGAGCGGCAAGTCCGTCATCATGAAGCACATCATCGGGCTCATGCAGCCGGATGAGGGGACGGTGAAGGTCTTCGGGAAGGACCTGAAGCAGCTCCCCTCGGACGAGCTCCTGAAGCTGCGCGAGCGCTTCGGGATGGTGTTCCAGGGGGCGGCGCTCCTCGACGCGCTGACGGCCGCCCAGAACATCGCGTTCCCGCTCATCGAGCACCGCTTCCCGAAGGCCGACGTGAAGGCGCGCACCGACGAGATCCTCGAGGCGCTGAAGCTGACCGAGATCCGCGATCGCCTCCCGAACGAGATGTCGAACGGGCAGCGGAAGCGCGTCGGGCTCGCGCGGGCGATGGTGACGCGCCCCGAGCTCATCATCTACGACGAGCCGACGACCGGGCAGGACCCGGTGCTGACGCGCTACCTCGACGACATGATCGTCGAGGCGCAGGAGATGTTCCCCATCACGTCGCTCGTGGTGTCGCACGACATGCCGTCGGCGTTCCGCGTGGCCGACCAGATCGCGATGCTCGCCGACGGGCGGATCCTCGCGGCGGAGACGCCCGAGCGGCTCCTGCAGGCCGAGGATCCGATGGTCCGGCGCTTCATCTACGCGGGCACCCCCGAGGGAGAGCGCGCGGCGCGGGAGCTCGCGGCGAGCGACGGCTGACCCGCGGCTCGGCGGCCAGCGAGGCCGCGCGGAGGCCGCGGCGTCGCTTTGTCGGGGCGCGGATCGTTTTTTGGCACGCTTCGTGTCGGTCGAGCGCTTGACCGCGAAATCGGTGTGTCTAATTTCCGCCGCAGATGAGCTGACCCCTCGCAGAACCGCGCCAATGGCTGTTGCGCGAGTCGAGGGGCACTTCCGGACACATCCGTCTGCCCGCCGGGCGCGTCGACCGCGTGCGCCCGGAGACCCGTACGACCAGCACCCCTGGGAGGTTTGCCATGTGGTTCAACTGGAATGACTTCGACCGGCACTTCACCGCCATCGACGCCCTCCGCCGCCAGATCGAGCGCGGGGTGGGCCCCGGCCCCGGCCGCACCGCGCGCTGGGCCGAGCCGACCGTCTACGACAACGGCGAGAGCTACGTCTTCGCCGTGGACGTCCCCGGCGTGAAGGCGGACGACCTGACCATCGACGTGCACGAGGCGACGATCACCGTGAGCGCCACGCGCACGCCGACGGCGCCCGAGGGCTACGCGACGCAGCGCTCGGAGCGCGCCGCGTTCGAGTGGAAGCGGAGCTTCACGCTCCCGGCGAAGATCGACAACGAGAAGACGAGCGCGAAGCTCGAGCACGGCGTCCTGACCGTGACGCTCTCGAAGCTCCCCGAGGCGAAGCCGCGCCGCATCGCGATCGCGTAGCGGCGGCCCTCCTCGGCGAGCCATCCCCCCTGACAGACACATCACCCGTGACTTCGTGGAGAAGACCATGAACGACCTCACGCACAACGAGACCACGACCCCGACCGAGCAGGTCGCGGATCGCCCCGTCGTCCGCCCCGCGGTGGACGTGTTCGAGAACCAGGACGAGATCCTCCTCGTGGCGGATCTCCCGGGCGTCACGAGCGAGAGCCTCAGCGTCGACCTCGAGGACGACCGGCTCACCATCCACGGTCGCCGCGCGAAGGGCCCCGGCGACGACGCCCGCCTCCTCATGGGGACGGACACGGCCTGGGACTACCGCCGCGCCTTCACGGTGCCGGACGCGGTCGACGTCGAGAAGATCAAGGCGAACCTCGAGGACGGCGTGCTGACGCTGCACCTCCCGCGGCACGAGCGCACGAAGCCGCGCCGGATCCACGTCAAGGCCTGATCCCCTCGCCCGGTGTCCGGTGTCCGGTGGGGCCGGCGCGCGACCGCCGCCCCACCGGCCTCCTGGCGCCCCGGAGACGCCTCGGCTCCGCGGGTTGATGATCTCGCGCGATTGTATCAGTATCGCGAGACTCACCCCGTCATCGCCCCGAGGAGTCGCCCATGCGTCACGTCGTGCTCGCTCTCGTCTCCCTGTTCCTCATCGCGCCGACGCTCGCCGCCTGCGGCAAGAGCGACGACGAGATCAACGCCGAGGCCGAGCAGCGGGACAAGGACCACGAGGCCCGGACGGCGGGCCGCGCCTGTGTCGCCGCCGAGGAGGCCTTCCGCGGCGCCCTGAGCGACGACGCCGGCGACTTCGAGGGGACGCTCTCGAAGGCGCTGTCGACCTGCGGCGACGCGTGCGAGGCCGACGTCGCCTCCGCGTGCGCCACGCTCGACGACCTCATGGACACGCTGTGCAAGACGTCCCCGGACATCTGCTCGAAGCTCTGTGACGTGCTGCAGACCCCGGCCACGAAGCGAGCCGCCTGCTCGCGGGTGCGATAGCGCTCGGGGCGCTCTGTCTGCGGTCGTCCCCGGCGCGGGCGCGGAAGGTTTCCGCGCCCGTTCGCGTTTCGGGCGCCGAGCGCAAAGCCCCGTGCACCTCCCGGAGAGAAGTGCTAGAGAGGCCGCTCACGCGGCGCCGCCGCGCGTCCTCGGTATCCGGAGCCCGACGACATGCTGCCGAACCTCCAGATCGACCCCATCCCCGTCTTCGGGCTCGAGCTCCACGCGTTCGGGTTCCTCGTCGGCCTCGCCATCATCCTCGGCACCGTCGTCGCCGGGCGCCGCGCGCGCCAGCTCGGCCTCTCCGAGCGCGTCGTCGCCGACGTCGCCATCTGGGCCGTCGTCGGCGGCTTCATCGGCGCCCACCTCTACAGCGCCATCTTCTACTTCCCCGAGAAGATCGCCGCCGATCCCCTGTATCTCCTGAAGATGTGGGACGGCATCAGCTCCTTCGGCGGCTTCATCGGCGGCACGCTCGCCGTGACCATCTACTTCCGCCGGAAGCGCGAGCTCCCGTTCCTCCCCTACGCGGACTCGATCATCTACGGCTTCGCGTTCGCCTGGATCTTCGGCCGCCTCGGCTGCACGACCGCCTTCGACCACCCGGGCGAGCTCACCGACTTCTTCCTCGGCATGCAGTACCCGGGCTCGAAGGAGCTCTCGGCCGGCGTCCGCCACAACCTCGGCATGTACGAGTTCTTCTGGGCGGTCCTCATGTCGCTGGTCTTCTTCCTGAACCGCAAGAAGACCCACTTCAAGGGCTGGTACCTCGCGATGTTCGTCGTGTGCTACATGCCCGTCCGCTTCTTCTGGGACTTCCTCCGCCGCGCCGACATCCACCACTTCGGCCTCACCGCCGGGCAGTGGGCGGCCATCGTGCTCTTCCTCCTCGGCCTCTACCTGATGTACCGCGGCATCAAGAAGGGCGACATGCTCCCGCCGGACGGCGTCCCGAAGTACCGCCCGAAGGACGAGGAGGCCGCGCTCAAGCGGGTGTCGGCCAAGAAGGCCGCCTGACCGGGGTGCCCTCCTGATCGAGCGCGGGCCGCGCGTTGCGCGGGCGCGCGGGGCGCGCTATCCATGGCGCTCTACCGCGGGGCCGCGACGGCCGCCGCGGTCGCGAACCCAGAGGAGGAGCCCCGCATGAAGCTCATCAGCCGTCGTTCCCTCGGCGTCGCCGTGGCCGCGCTCGCGCTCGCCACGACCGCCTGCGGCAAGAAGGAGGAGCCGGCGCCCGCCCCGGCCGCCACGTCGGAGCCGGCCGCGGCCGACCCCGCGAAGGAGGAGACCGCCGCTCCCGAGGAGCCCGCGAAGGAGGAGCCGGCCCCCGAGGAGCCCACGGCGGCCGCCGCCGACGCCGCCGCCGCGCCGGTCGAGGACAGCGCCGAGGCCAAGGCCGTGAAGGGGATCGCCAAGACGATCCTCGACGCCTACAAGGCGAAGGACCTGCAGAAGCTCGGGGAGTTCGCGCCCGAGGCCGTGCAGGAGCAGATCAAGGCGATGAAGCCCGGCGACAAGGTCTACGACCAGATCTTCGACGAGTCGAACTGGCGCTGGAAGTCGGTCACGAGCTGGGACGGCAGCTTCGACGGGATCCGCCAGGACGAGGACAAGTACTGGGTGAAGTACGCGAACCTCGACGGTGAGGAGGTCGCGGTCGTGAAGCTCAAGAAGGAGGGCGACAAGTGGCTCTTCGACGACCTCGGGAGCCCCGACAAGGAGCGCTGGTCGTCCTGGGGCGCCGAGCTGAAGTGACCTGAGTCCGGAGCTCGCCGCCCGCGCGTCGGGCGGTGGGCCCCCGAGCGCTCTGCCCCCCTCATCGCGAGAGGCCCCCATGCCCGCGACCCTCATCCTGACGCAGTCCGACGTGCGCGCGCTCGCCGACATGGCGATGGTCGTCGCCGCCGTCGAGCGCGCCTTCCGCGCCCACGGCGAGGGGAGGGCGCGCATGCCCTCGAAGGTCTACCTCTCGCTCCCCGAGCACGCGGGCGACTTCCGCGCCATGCCCGCCTTCCTCGACGGCGCCGCCGGCGTGAAGTGGGTGAACTCGCACCCGCAGAACCCGCGCCGCTACAACCTCCCGTCGGTGATGGGGCTCTACGTCCTGTCCGACCCGGCGACGGCGCTGCCGCTCGCGATCCTCGACGGGACGCTCCTGACGGCGCTCCGCACGGGCGCCGCGGCGGCCGTCGCGAGCCGCGCGCTCGCCCGCGAGGACGCGCGCTCCCTCGGCTTCGTCGGGGCCGGCGTGCAGTCGCACACGATGCTCGCGGCGCACCGCGTGACCCACCCGCACGTCACGGACATCGTCTGCGCCGACGTCCGCCCGGACGCGGCCGCTGCGCTGGCCGAGGCCGCGGGCGGGCGCGTCGGCACCGTCGCGGAGGCCGCCGCCTGCGACATCGTCTGCACGTCGACCCCCGGCGGTGAGCCCGTGGTCGAGGCGAGCTGGCTCCGCCCCGGCGCCCACGTGAACGCCATGGGCGCCGACGCCGAGGGGAAGCAGGAGCTCGCGACGGAGGCGCTGCTCCGGGCGCGCGTCTTCATCGACGACCACGACCAGGCGTCCCACTCGGGCGAGATCAACGTCGCGTTCCACGAGGGCCGCCTCCGCTCGGGGGACCTCGCCGGCACGCTCGGCGCCGTCCTCGCGGGGGCCACGCCGGGGCGCCGGAGCGCCGACGAGATCACCCTCTTCGACTCGACGGGGCTCGCGATCCAGGACGTCGCCCTCGCGTCGGCGCTCTATGAGCGGGCGCGGGAGCGCGGCGTCGGGCAGGCGATCGCGCTCTTCGAGTAGCCCGCGCGGGGCGCGCTCGTGCCCCGGAAACGACGAAGGCGACCGCGCTTCCGCGCGATCGCCCTCGACTGTGCATGGTCTGCCCTGACCTCTTCGCCTCGACCTGGCCGCCCGTCCGCTGGTGGGGCGCAGACGCCCGCGGCCTCGGTCGACGCTACTTGGCCTGGGCCACCCGCGGCGCGTCCGACTTCACGAGGCGCCCGTGCTTGATGGTGACCACGTCGCTGCCCTTGGCGCTGACCTTGCCGACGCCGGGCACGTAGAACTGGCACTCGCCGACGCAGATGACGATCGACATCGAGTAGGCCGGCAGGAACACGTCCTTCAGCATCGCCGTGGACTGCACCTTCACCGTGTACTCGATCTGGTCCTCGTTGCGGAGGTCGATGGCCGAAGCCGCCGACGTGCCGAGGATCACCGCCACGAAACCGAAGATGCCGAGAAACTTCTTCAACGCCCCACCTCCCCCGATGAGCTTGTATAGCATTTGTCTCGCAGCCGTCGCACCCGCTGGCCGCTGCGATGTCTACTTCATCGGCCCGCGCTGCTGGTCCTTGAGGCCGAAATCGGTGTCAGGACGCACTCTGACACCGGGTTACACGGCGTTTACAATGGTCACGGAGGGGTGGGTTGCCGCCGATCCAGCAAGCGATCGGCTCTGGAATGTAACGGCGCGCAACCGGCGCCGCTTGAGGGAAAAATGCCGTCGCTGACGTGAAAGTGGGGGCGCGCTCCCGGCCGCGCCCGGCGCGCCCGAGCGCGAGATCGTGAACGCGCGACGCCGGCGCGCCACCCGCCGTCGCTCACGGAGCGGAGATGATCGCGTCCCGGAGCGCGCGCCCGCGCTCGGGATCCACCCGCAGCTCGCCGTCGACGGACCTCAGCCCGAGCGCCTCGTAGGCTCCCGTGAGGACGGGGAACTCGGCCTCGTCGAGCCAGGCGTCGGTCGTGCGGGCGAAGACGTCGGTCCCGCCGAGCTCGTCGAGCTCTGCGACGACCTCGCGCGCCGTCCAGAAGCGGTCCGCGCGGGCGCCGGCGCGGAAGAGGGCGACCATCGCGTCGTCGAGGCTCCGGAAGCGGCCCTCGGCGCGCTGGCGGAGCTCGAGGTCGATGAGCAGCGCGAGGGCGGCGCCCGCCCAGTACACGCGCTTGAAGGCGTAGGTCTCGCGCATGTCGCGGCTCTCGTCCGCGAGCGACCGGCCGGTGCCGTCGCGGTAGCCGCGGTCGAAGCCCGCGTCGAGCGCCTCCCACGCCTCGCGCGGGGTGACGAGGCCGGCGCGCCCGCGCAGGAGCTCCGTGTAGTACATCGTGAACCCCTCGCTGAGCCAGGAGTCCTCGCTCCGGATGGGCGGCATCGCGAGGTGGAAGAGCTCGTGCGGGGCGACCCAGTCGCGGTCGAGGGCCTCGTCCCGCGCGTCGCGGTCGAGGAGGAGCGTGACGGTCGCGCCGCCGCCGCGCACGACGTAGCCGAACGGGACGGGATCGTCGCCGCCGCTCGTCGGGACGACCAGCACCTGCACGCGCTCGCGCGGGAACTCGCCGATGGTCGCCGCGACCGCTCCCGCGGCGCGCCCGAGCCAGCGCGCGATGCCGCCGGCCGTCGCGCGGCGGTCGCCGTCGAGCACGGCCACGTCGAGGCGGGAGCGCGGCCCAACGGCGACGGTGAGCGTCTCGAAGGCGCGCCCGAAGGCGACGAGACCGCGCCACCGGAACGCGCTCGCGTCGAGGGCGTACGTGCCGGGGCGCGTCGCCACGGCCGGCCACGGGACGGCAGCGCGGACCCCCTCGGGGAGCTCGAGCGTCACCCACGCGCGCGCGCCGCGGTCGACGCGGCGCGGTCGCCAGAGCCAGAGGTCGGTCGCGAGGACGACGTCGCGGCCGGCGCGGTAGGCGTCGCGGCTCGAGCCGCCGGCGGTCAGCCCGCCGACGTCGATGGCGTAGCTCACGCAGACGTCGCGGTGGCCGCGCGGGATCCCGAGCGCGTCCTCGCGCTTGTCGAGGGGGACCGCGCCGTGGGCGTCGCGGGCGGACGCCGTGAGCAGGTAGCGGCCGGCGTCCTGCGAGCCGGGGACGAGCTCGAGGGGCGCCGAGGCCCCCCGGAAGCACGCGACGACCTCGATGGCGTCGAGGTCGGCGTCGGGTCGCGCGGTGATCTGCCAGGCGGGGGGCTCGTCGTCGCGCGGGGCGAGGTCACGCGGCGAGCGCTCGGGAGCCGACGCGCAGCCTGCGGCTCCGACGAGGGCGAGGCCGAGGAGCGGCGCGAGCGCCGTGACGGGCGCCCGCCGGAGCCCCCACGCGGCGCTCATTCGGCGTCGAGGAGCTCGTCCTGCGCGCCGTAGAGGTCGCCGTTGCCGGTGTTGCTGCTCCAGACGTACTCCATGCTGCGGCCGTCGAGCACGACGTTCCACGGGAGCCCGATGGAGCCGCCGCTGTAGGTGTCGATGGCCGTGAAGAGGTTCGGCCACGAGCGCGTGCCGTCGTTGTCGATGAAGGTCTGCTCGGGCGAGAGGCCGTGGGACAGCGCGTAGTCCATGCAGTACTCGAGCGAGGGCGGCTCGCTGAACTGGTCCTCGCCGACGACGACCATGAGGTCGAGGCCCTGACCCGCGAGATCCTGGTAGCGCTCGGCGGCCTCGGGGACGAACGCCTCGCACGCCCCGCACCAGCCGGCGCTCGCGATGATCCAGAGCGCCTTCGACTTCGCGCAGCGCTCGTGGAGGTCGACGTAGTCGCCGTTGCAGTTCTGGAGGGTGAAGTTGCGGATGTTGTCGCCCACGAGGTTGCCCGTGCCCTCGGCGACGCACGCGCCGTCGGCCACGTTGATCTCGGGGACCGGCACGTCGACCGCGTAGTCGCCGAGGCACCAGACCTTGCCGCGCGCGAACGGGATGAGATCGCCGGACTGCGTGTCGATGCGGACCTGCTTCAGCCGCAGATCGCGGATGATCGCCTTCAGCGTCCCGCCCGGGGCGCCCATGTCGGTGACCTCGAGCTTGCCGCCCTCGGGCACGTAGGTGAACCCGCAGTCGACGTCGTTGCAGTAGGAGTTGCCGCGGAGGAGCAGGGCGCCGCCGCGCTCGCCGGTGCCCTCGAGCTCGAAGTCGCCGCTCGTCTGGCCGCCCGCGAAGAGGTCGGTCTGGTTCATCTCGACGACGAGCTTGTCGTACGGGGGCTCGATCGCGACGTTCGACGCCGTGTAGCGGAGGCGCGTCGTGTTGCCGGCGAAGCGCGCGATCGCGGCCTGGTTCGTGCTGTCGAAGCCGAAGATGTCGCACTTGTCGAGGCTCGCGTCGGTGAGCGACGGATCGCCGACGCACTGGCCGTAGCTGCAGTACGTCTCGGCGGGGCACGTGCCGCAGGGGTTCGTCCCGAGGCCGGCCGGGGTGTTGGTGGTCGGGTTCTTGGTGCTCGAGCCGCTGTCGCCGCAGGCGACGAGCGCGGGCAGGAGGGCGAGGGAGACGGCGAAGGGCGCGATCTTCATAGGGTTCCTCGACGCGTTCTGAGACGGCGCAGAGCATAACGCCCGGGCAGCGCACGGCACAAGCGCGCGGTGCGCGAGCCGCGGCTCGCGGCGCGGGACGCGGCCTCCCAAGCCGGCGCGCGCGTTCGGTGCTTTGCTTTGTCAGCGCCCCCGGCATGCGCCATGATGCGCGCCGTGCGTGCCCTCATCCTCGTCGATCTGCAGAACGACTTCCTCCCCGGCGGCGCCCTCGCCGTGCCGGAGGGGGATCGCGTGATCCCGCTCGCGAACGCCTACCAGGCCGACCCGGGCTACGATCTCGTCGTCGCCACGCAGGACTGGCACCCACCCGGCCACGAGAGCTTCGCCTCCGCGCACCCGGGGCGCGCGATCGGCGAGGTCGTCGATCTGCACGGGCTCCCGCAGGTGCTCTGGCCTGATCACTGCGTTCAGGGCTCGCCCGGCGCCGACTTCGCCCCCGGGCTCGACCGCGGGCGCGTCGCGGCGGTCTTCCGGAAGGGCACCGATCCGGCCATCGACAGCTACAGCGGCTTCTTCGACAACGGTCACCGGAAGGCGACCGGCCTCGGCGACTGGCTCTCCGAGCGCGGCGTCGACGAGGTGCACGTGCTCGGCCTCGCGACCGACTACTGCGTCCGGTTCACCGCGCTCGACGCCGTCGCGCTCGGCTTCCGGACGGTCCTCCTCGAGGACGCCTGCCGCGGCGTCGAGCTCGAGGACGGCGACGTCGCGCGGGCCGTCGCCGCGATGCGCGCCGCCGGCGTCGTCGTCCGGGCGGGCGGGGGCGCCGCGCCGGCGCAGACCACCTGATGGACTACCTCCTCGCCTTCCTGTGGGCGCTCCCCTCCGGCATCCTGTGGTTCTTCAACGCCGAGGTCTTCGTCTACCTGCGCGTGTCGCAGACCGACGCCGTGCCGTGGCTCATCGCGCTCGTCGTCACCTGCGGGCAGTTCATCGGCTACTTCGTGCTGTTCATGCTCGCCGACCGCTTCATCGCGAAGCTCGGCTTCGTGCGGCGGGCCCTCGAGAAGGTGCAGCTCCGGCGCGTCGGCCGCGCGAGCTACGTCGTCTTCGCCACGGGCGGCCTCTGCGGGATCCCGCCGCTGCTCGGGCTCTTCACCCTCTACGGCAGCGCCCGCGTCATCCCCTTCTGGAAGCTCGCCTGCGCCGCGATGCCGATGCGGCTCGTCTGGTACCTCGTCTGGGCCTACTCGCCGGACTTCATGTGCGACCACCTCGGCCTCTGCATCACCCCGTGACCCCCCCGCCCCCGTCCCCGAAGGTCCTGCCTTGAGCGCGACCCCGCCCCGCCTGAAGGACGCGCACGCCGTCACCGCCGACGTGCGAGCCCTCTTGAAGACCCTCCCGCGCGCGGGCTTCCGCGGCGACGTCCACGCCGACGCCGCCACGCGCCTCGTCGCCGGGACCGACAACAGCGTCTACCAGATCGTCCCCGAGGCCGTGGTCTACCCGCGTGACCACGACGACGTCGTGACGCTCTTCCGCGTCGCGTCCGAGCCCCGCTTCGCGCGGGTCGCGCTGACGCCGCGCGGCGGTGGCACGGGGACCAACGCGCAGGCGCTCACGAGCGGCGTCGTGGTCGACGTGTCGCGCTACATGAACCGGATCCTCGAGGTCGACCTCGCCCGCGGCGTCGCGCGCGTCGAGCCGGGGGTCGTCCTCGACCAGCTGAACGAGGTGCTCGCGCCGAGCGGGGTCTTCTTCGCGCCGAACCTGTCGCCGTCGACGCGCGCGACGATCGGCGGGATGGTCGCGACCGACGCGAGCGGGCAGGGATCGCGGGTCTACGGCAAGACGAGCCAGCACGTCGAGGCCGTGCGCTGCGTGTTCGTCGACGGGACCGAGTGGCGGACGGCGCCGCTCGACGCGGCCGGGCTCGCGGAGGTGGCGGCGCGGGAGGACATCGTCGGGCGGATCCACCGCGAGGTCGCGCTCATCGTGCGGGAGAGCCGGGACGCCATCGAGCGCGACTGGCCGCGGCTCGAGCGCTTCCTCACGGGGTACAACCTCGCGATGGTGCACGGGCGCGTGCCCGGCGCGGGCGGGGAGGGCGAGGACGACGGCGCGGCCGAGGTCTTCGACCTGAAGTGGCTCATCACGGGGTCCGAGGGGACGCTCGCCGCGGTCACCGAGGTGACGGTCCGGCTGACCCCGATCCCGACCGCGCGCCGGCTCGTCGTGCTCAAGTACGGCGCCTTCGACGACGCGCTCGCGGCGGCGCGGGAGCTCGTCGCGGCCGACCCGGGGTCGATCGAGACCATCGACGAGACCGTGCTCGCGCTCGTCCGGAAGGACATCCTCTACGACGCCGTGAAGGACTACCTCACGGACGAGCCGGGGCGTGCGCCGACGCGCACCATCAACCTCGTCGAGTTCGAGGGGGGCGACGCGGCCGCGCTCGACGCGAAGGTGAAGGCGCTCACGGCCGGGATCGCGAAGGCGGCGGCCGCGAAGAAGGAGGGGGCGGCGACCGGGTTCCACGTGGCGCCCGACGAGGCCGCGCGGAAGGCGCTCTGGGAGCTCCGGAAGAAGGGCGTCGGGCTCCTCGGGGCGACGGAGGGGCGGCGGAAGCCCGTGCCCTTCGTCGAGGACACGGTGGTGCCGCCCGAGCGGCTCGCGGCGTACGTGCGGCAGTTCCGGGCGATCCTCGACCGCGAGGGGGTGACCTACGGGATGTTCGGGCACGTCGACGTCGGCTGCCTGCACGTGCGGCCGGCGCTCGATCTGCGCGACCCCGAGGACGAGGCGCGGCTCCGGCGGATCTCCGACGAGGTCGCGGCGCTCTGCCTCGAGCACGGCGGGCTCATCTGGGGCGAGCACGGCAAGGGCGTCCGGAGCGAGTACAACCCGCGCTTCTTCGGGGAGCGCCTGTTCGCGGCCTGCTGCGAGGTGAAGGCGGCGTTCGACCCGGACAACCGCCTGAACCCCGGGAAGATCGCGACGCCGCCGGCGCGGCGCGGCGAGCTCGCGACGATCGACGCGCCGACGCGCGGGCAGCGGGACCGGCACATCGGGGCGCCGTCGCAGGCGCGCTACGAGGTGGCGCTCGCGTGCAACGGCAACGGGGCCTGCTACCACTACGACCCGCACTACGTGATGTGCCCGTCGTCCAAGGTGACGCGCGACCGCGTGCACTCGCCGAAGGGGCGCGCGGGGGTCTTCCGGGAGTGGCTCCGGCGGGGGCGCGAGGCCGGGTTCGAGGCGACGGCGGGCGGCCCGTGGAAGGCGACGAAGAGCGCGCTCTGGTGGCCGGTGCGGGCGCTCCGGACGCTCGGGCGGCGGCTCGGGCGCTACGACTACAGCCACGAGGTGGCCGACGCGATGGCCGGGTGCCTCGCGTGCAAGGCGTGCGCGACGCAGTGCCCGGTGAAGGTCGACGTGCCCGCGTTCCGCGCGGACTTCATGGAGGTGTACCACCGGCGCTACCTCCGGCCGCTGAAGCACCACTTCGTGGCGGGGCTCGAGTCGGTGCTGCTCTGGCTCGCGCGGGGGCGGGGGCTCGCGCGCTTCGCGCTGAAGTCGCGGCTGTCGCGCTGGTTCATGCGCTGGGTGGTCGGCATCGTGGACGTGCCGGCGCTGCCCGAGGAGCGGCTCACGGACGGGCTCCGGGAGCGGGGGCTGACGCCGGTGCCGCTCGCGCAGCTCGCGCGGGCCGGGGCGCTGCCCGAGAACGCGGTCATCGTGCTGCAGGACGCGTTCACGACGTTCTACGAGCCGCACGTGGTGCTCGCGGTGGTGGATCTGCTGCGGGCGCTCGGGAAGGACCCGATCATCGGCGGGTGGTTCCCGAACGGGAAGGCGCTCCACGTGGTGGGCTTCCTCGAGCGCTTCGAGCGGCTCGTGCGGAAGAACGCGGCGGAGCTCGACGCGCTCGCCGGGCTCGAGCGGCCGGTCGTCGGGATCGAGCCGGCGATCGCGCTCACGTATCGGGACGAGTACCCGCACGTCCTCGGGCGGCCGCTCGCGGTGCGCGTGCAGCTCCTGCAGGAGTATCTCGCAACTGCGATGAAGAAGAGCGTCGAGGTGGCTCGGGACGGCTCAGGAGAGCCCGTTAAGCTCTTCTTGCACTGCACCGAGAAGACGCTGCTCTCGCGCTCCGACAAGCTCTGGCGCGCGGCGTTCGAGGCGGCGGGGGTGCGCGCGGAGGTCGTGTCGGCGGGCTGCTGCGGCATGAGCGGCTTCTACGGGCACGACAGGGACCACGTGGCGGAGTCGCGCGGGATCTACGAGATGAGCTGGCAGAAGAGGCTGCCGGCGCCCGAGAAGCGCGGCGGGATGGCCGTGACCGGGTACTCGTGCCGGAGCCAGCTGCACCGGTTCGAGGGGGTCGCGGCGCGGCACCCGGCGGAGCTCCTGCTCGCGGCGGTGGCGCAGCGGCGGAATCGCGAGGCCGGGCCGGTTGTCCCGGGCGAAGGTGCAGCGACTGGAAACGATGGCGGCGCGGGTCGCGCCGAGAGGATGGCGAGATGAGGGTGATTCGGATGGCGTGGGTCGGGCTCGCGCTGGTGCTCGGGGCCGTGGCGCCTGCGTGCGGGACGGCGGGGTCGGCGGCGACGACGGAGGGCGGCGGCGGTGCCGGCGCGGCCGAGGTCGCGAAGCCCGCGAGCGGGGCGATCACGGTGGAGACGCGGTCGTGGCCGCTGCACTCGGAGGAATACGACCAGACGATCACGCTGCCGGTGGTGGCGGGCGGGCTGCCGGCGGACGTGCAGGCGAAGGTGAACGCGATGCTCTCGCCGGAGGCGCTGCTCAGGAGCCCGATCGAGGAGATCCAGAAGGAGTACGCCGGGTGCACCTGCGGGACGGTCGGGGCCGGCCTCGGCGACGTGTTCCAGCGGCCGCCGGTGTTGTCGATCCCGGTGTGGGTCGAGACGATGGCCGCTTACCCCGACGGGTACGTGGTGACGGCGGTGTTCGACACGGAGACCGGCGAGCGCGTCGGCGTGGACGCGTTCTTCGAGCCGTCGCACCAGGCGGAGCTCGTGGCGGCCGTGGAGGCGACGCTCAGGCCGCTCCTCGACGCGGCGAAGAAGAGCGCCGAGGAGCAGGGCTACGGCGACGTCGGCGAGATGCTCGACGAGGCGCGCTTCCAGCAGCAGGACCTCGGCGGCTTCATGCCGACGGAGGAGGGGGTCGCGTTCGAGTGGTCGGCGGGGCTCCCGCACGTGGTGGCGGCGCTCGAGCCGGAGGGCCCGCTCGTGGTGCCGTGGGCGCAGGCGCGGCCCTACCTGACGGCGCGGTACCAGAAGCTCGCCGACGGGAAGTAGTCGGCTGACGCAGCTCACGCGGAAATGACAGCTGGCACATGACAGTGCCAGCGAAGTGCCGTCGCGGCGACCGCTCGGCGCGTCGATGACGCGTCGGGCGCGCGCCCGCCAGGGCGGACGGGGTGCCCGATGGACGCCCGCCGCCTCAGAACGGCACCCCGATGGCGTCGCACAGGTAGTGCATGAGCTCCCGCGTCGCCGCGACCTTCGCGCTCACCCGCGCCGCCACGTCCGGCGCGACGACGTCCTCGACCGTGAGCGGCGCGCTCACGATGAACGACGTCCGCTTCAGGTCCTCGGCGTGCGGGTGGTCCGCCGGAAACTCGCGCGGCACGCGCTTGAGGGCCTCGCCCCCGAAGGTGAAGCCCGCCCCCGTCAGCGCCTTCGACCCCCTCACCCGCCCCCACGCCGCGCCGTCCTCGGCGATCTTCGCGCGGATGGCCTGGAGCGCCGGCCGCTCGGGTCGCCACATCCCGCCCGCCACGAAGCAGCCGTCCGTCGCCACGTGCATGTAGAGCCCGGGCGCGTGGACGTCCTTCCCGCCGTCGTGCCGGAACTGGATCCCGACGTTCGTCTTGTACGGCGTCTTGTCCTTCCCGAAGCGCGTGTCGCGATACACGCGCATCAGCGACCCGCCGACCTTCTTGTCCTCCGCGAGCAGGTGCTCCGACACCGCCTGCACCCCGGGCCGCATCGCCCGGATGAACGCGAGCGCCGGCTCCCGCACGTGCTCCTCGTAGCGCCCCTTGTTCGCCTCGAACCAGTCGCGCTCGTTCCGCGCCTCGAGCTCCGCCAGGAAGCGGAAGGTCTCCGTCGAGAACATCGGCTGCGCCGTGGTCTTCGTGGTCTTCGTGGCCATCGTGCGAGCGCTCCTCGCGGCGTCCGCCGCGCGTCGTAATCAGGGCAGGGGGGGCGTGCCGAGGTCGGCGTAGGGGTCCGTCACGAGCGGCACCTCGCCCGCGAAGTACGAGGAGAAGAAGCCGAACGTCTGCTCCTCGCTCTCGATCCCGCCGAAGATCCCGGCGTGCGTCGCGACCTGCGGCGTCCCGCCCGGCGTGTACGACTGCCGGTCGTACTGGAAGAGGGCCGCCGTCACAGCGCCCCCGTCGCGGTTCCCGCGCACCGGCGCCGACGCCGCCACGTCGATGAGCCCGACCTCCTGGAACACCGGCGGCACGAGCGTCACCCCGAGCGCCCGCGCGAGCGAGCGGTTCGTCACGTTCGGCACCGTCTCGTCGCCGATGACCATCTGCTGGAGCACGTGCGGCGGCGCGCCCGCGAAGCGGTCCGCGAGCACGTGCGGCGCGTAGCTCACGGGGTCGCCGCCGTCGATGAGCGTCTGGATGATGGGGGCGAGCCTCTCGACGCCCTCCGGATCGTCGAGGATCCCGGTCAGCAGGTCCTTCACGGGCGCGAAGCTGCTCCCCTCCGTGATGACCTGCACGAGTCGCCCGCCCGCGACCGCGAGCACCGCCGCGCCGACGTGCGTCCCGAGCGCGAGGAAGTCCGATCCCATGATCCCGCCGAGGCTGATGCCGTAGTAGGCGAGCCGGTCGCCGTCGAGGTCGGCCGCGCCATCGCCCGTGACGTCGGGCGCGTCGCGGAGCAGCGCCACGAGCTGCAGCTTGTCGAGCGCCGCCTGGCGCAGGTTCTCACGGAAGACGAGCCCCTTCAGCGAGAAGCTCCCGAGGTCGAGCCCGAAGAGGTCGAGCACGTCGGCGTTCGCGACCCCCTGCCGAGCCGTCGGGTGGTCGCCGTGCCGGAGCGTCGAGATCGCCACCGTCGCGAAGCCGAGGGGTGCCGCCGACTGCGCCACGAACTCCCCCTCGGCCGCGCGGCTCCCGATCCCGTGCCCATAGATGATCGTGGGGTAGGGGCCGCCCCCCGCCGACTTCGGCGGGAGCCAGATCCACACCGGGATCTCGTAGGACACCGGCGTGATGGGGTCGCCGAGGAAGCCCTCGTGGCGGTAGTCCCAGGCCGTGAACGCCCCCTTGCAGAAGCGCCACGCCGACGTCGTCGTGCAGGTCGGCGCCACCGACCACGCGTACGTGCGCGTCGCGATGTCCGCCGCCGCCGCCCGCGACGCGTCGCCGACGCTCTGCGTCGTGTACACGAGCGCCGCGCTGACCTCGTCCGCGCGGAGCCCGGTCTTCGCGAGGAGCTCCGCGTAGCGCGGCGCGAGCGAGACGAGGCGCGCGTCCTCGGGCGCCCCCGCGAGGAGCCCGCGGAGCGTCGGCGACGGGGACACGCAGCCCCCGTCGGCCGCCGTGAGCGCCGTCGTCACCACGACCCCGTAGCGCGCCTTCGGCGCGAGCGGCCGCATCGGCCAGAGCACGATGGTCGTCCCGTCGTCGAGCGCCTGCGCCTCGAACGGCACGCGCTCGGCCACCTCCCCGTCGAGCGCGACCAGCATCACCGCGTCGCTCGCGAGCGACGCCGCCTCCCCGGACGGCACCGCCGAGACGGGCGCGCTGAAGTGGAGCACCACCCCCGCGCTCGTGCCCCAGCCGTCGAGCGCCGCGAGATCGTCGGCCGGCGCGCGCAGCAGATCCGGCAGCGAGTCGAGCCAGGCCATGTGCTCGAGCGAGACCCGGAGCCCCGTCGCCGACTCCCCGGCGACCGTCCAGGCGTCGTCCGGGAACCCGACGAGGACGTCGTTCCCGAGCGGATCGTAGGCGAACGTGGTCGCGCCCTCGCAGAACGCGAGCGGCTCGCCGACCGCCGTGTCCGCGGTCGCGTCACCGCCCGCCGTGTCCGCGCCGGCCGCGTCGCCCGCCGCGCCCGCGCCGTCGTCGCCGCACGCCGCGACGGCGAGCGCGATCGAGAGGCAGAGCGCGGCGGCGATCGAGAGAGGCAGGCGTCGCATCGGCGGGGGCTCCTTCCGGGGGGCGCCGGAGGATAAGCCGCGCGCTCGAGCGATGCCAGACCGATGCGCCGCTCGAAGGGACCGTGTATGCTCCGCCGGACGCGGTCTCGGTCGCCCATGACCCGGCCGGCCGCGACGCGACGAAAGGAAGGTAGCTGCGATGAACGCGAGCGCGCGAGCCCAGGCCCTGCGGAAGGAGATGGCGGCCGCCGGCGTCGACGTCTACGTCGTCCCGTCCGCCGACGCCCACCAGAGCGAGTACGTCCCCGGCGCGTGGCAGCGCCGCCCGTGGATCTCCGGCTTCACCGGGTCCGCCGGCGACGCCGCGATCGGCGCGAACGGCGCCTGGCAGTGGGCCGACTCGCGCTACTGGCTCCAGGCGGACGCCGAGCTCGACGCCGACGTCTGGACCGCCATGAAGCACGGCCTCGAAGGCGTCCCGAGCCTCACCGAGTGGCTCGCGGCGCTCCCCGAGGGCACGCGGGTCGGCTACGATCCGCGCCTCGTCGGCGTCGCCCAGGCGAAGGCCATGGAGAAGGCCCTCGCCGACGCGCACGGGAAGCTCGTCGCCCTCGACGAGAACCTCGTCGACAAGGTCTGGCAGGACCGCCCCGCGCTCCCGACCACGCCGATCGCCGCGTGGCCGGACGAGCACGCCGGGAAGAGCGTCGCCGACAAGCTCGCCGGGCTCCGCGAGGCGATGAAGGCGCGCGGCGCCACGGCCCTCGTGATGACCACGCTCGACGAGATCGCCTGGGCCTTCAACATCCGCGGCGCCGACGTCGCGTTCAACCCGGTCGCGGTCGCCTACGCCCTCGTCGAGGCCGACGGGGGTGCCACGCTCTTCATCGACCCGGCCAAGGTCACGACCGCCGTCGAGGCGCACCTCGCCGCGGCCGGCGCCCGCTCGGCCCCCTACGACGCCTTCGGCGCCGCGCTCGACAAGCTCTCCGGCGGGCGCGTCTGGATCGACCGCGACTCCGCGAGCCGCTGGGTCGCCGACCGCCTCGAGGCCGCCCGGGCCGAGGTGATCGCCGAGATGAGCCCCGTCCAGCTCGCGCGCGCCACGAAGAACGAGACCGAGCAGCGCGGCATGCGCGCCGCGCACGTGCGGGACGGCGTGGCGGTCGTCCGCTTCCTCGCGTGGCTCGAGACCGCCTGGCAGGGCGGCGAGCTCGACGAGATCGCCGCGAGCGACCAGCTCGAGCGCTTCCGCGCCGAGGGCGAGCGCTTCCTCGGGCTCTCCTTCGACACGATCAGCGGCTTCGCCGGGAACGGCGCGATCGTCCACTACCGCTCCACGCCGAAGACCTCGAAGATCATCGACGACTCGGCGCCCTACCTCCTCGACTCGGGGGCGCAGTACCTCGACGGCACGACCGACATCACCCGCACCGTGCACCTCGGCGCGCCGACGGCGACCCAGAAGGAGCACTACACGCGCGTCCTCCGGGGGCACCTCCAGCTCGGGCGCGCGACCTTCCCGAAGGGCACGACCGGGACGCAGCTCGACGCGCTCGCGCGCACGCCGCTCTGGGAGGTCGGCCTCAACTACGGCCACGGCACCGGCCACGGCGTGGGCTGCTACCTCTCCGTCCACCAGGGGCCGCACCGCGTGTCGCCGGCGCCGAACACGGTCGGCCTCGAGCCGGGCTTCGTGCTGTCGAACGAGCCGGGCCTCTACCTGAAGGACCAGTACGGGATCCGCATCGAGAACCTCGTGGTCGTCGTGCCGCGCTTCCCCGAGAAGCACGGCATGGGCCCGTTCTACGGCTTCGACGACCTCACGATGGTGCCCTACTGCCGGAAGCTCATCGCGACCGACCTCCTGTCGGACGCCGAGCGCGCGCAGGTCGACGCCTACCACGCGCGGGTCCGCGAGGCCCTCGCGCCGCGGCTCGACGGCGAGGCGCTCGCGTGGCTCGAGCGGGAGACGGCGCCGCTCGGGTGATGGGCCGCGTCAGCCCTCGCGGATGAGGCGCCCCTTCGCGGCCGCGTACTCCGCCTGGTCGAGCGCCCCCTGCTCGTAGAGGAGCGAGAGGCGCTCGAGCCCGTCGACGAGCGCCGAGGCCTCGAGCGCGGCGACGCGCGCCTCGAGCGCCGCGATCTCGCCCGCGTGGGCGTCGTTCGCCGGCTGCGCCTCGAGCGCCGCGACCCGCGCCGCGAGCGCGTCGAGCCGGCCGTCGTCCGCCGGGGCCGCCGCTGGGGCGACCGCCGGGGCCGGGCCCGTCGTCGGGGCGACCGCCGCCGAGCGAGGCTGCGCCTGCGTCGTCGGGGCGCCACCGCCCCAGAGCGCGTCGTCGTCGAGCGGATCCCACGGGTCGCGCGCGTCGGCGGTGACCGTCCACACCTCCGGATCCGGCCGCAGGAGGCACGGGACCAGCGCCTCGGGCGGCGGCACCGGGACGGGCGACGGGGCCGCGACGATCCCGAGCGTCACGGGGTCGAGGAGCTCCCCCGGCGCGACGATCGCCTGCCGCGGGGCGTCCTCGGACGGCGTCACCGGCATGGCGTGCGCGCGCGACACCCCGCGCCCGGTCGGATCCACCGCGAAGTGCGTCCGCGCCTCGGCCCACGCGAAGAGCGCCCGGAAGTCCTCGGGCCGGATGGGCGCCGCGAGCGGCAGCACGAGCCGCAGCTTCGGCCGCGCCGGCGTGTGCGACCACGTCGTGTGGACGACGTGGTAGTAGGGCCGCCACGCCGCGCTCGCCTCGTCGATGGGCGTCCCGCCGTCGTAGTCGAGCACGAGGCACGAGACGTGCTCGATGTCCGCCTCGTCGCGCTCGCCGCCCGGCTTGAAGAGGAGCGGCGCCCAGAGGCGCATGTCGCGTTTCGCCGCCCGCCGCGCGTCGGCGCGCAGGTGCTCCGCCTTGTCGCGCACGGCCTCGCCGGGGTCCTTGCCCTTCGCGACCGCGTCGCGCCGCGCCTTGTCGAGCGCCGCCGCGAGCTTCCCGCTCGCGCTCGCGCCGGGCGTCGCCATGACGGCGACCGCGGCGTCCACGAGCGCCACCTCGTGGTCGATGCGCTCCTTCAGCTTCGGCTTCACGATGAAGCGCGTGAGCGCCTCGGTCAGCTCGGCGAGCGTCAGCGCGTCCTGCGCCGGGTGCACGTCGAAGACCCGCTGGAACGTGGCGCACGCGAGCCTGAGCGGCCCGGCGCTCATCGGAAGACGAGCCGCCCGCCGCGCGCGTCGATGACGACCCGCTCGCCGAGGGTCGCGGCGACCTCCGGCCCCACGAAGAAGCGGATCCCGCGGCTCCGGAAGATCTCGTCGTCCGCCTCGGGGAGCTCCTCGAACGACAGGTCGAAGCCCTTCGAGGCGTCCGTCTTGTGCGCGCGCCGCACGCGCACGCCGAAGCGCCAGAGCCCGTTCGCGTTCGCGGCCGTCTCGAGCTCGCG
The DNA here is from genome assembly GCA_020632715.1 of Deltaproteobacteria bacterium. Lineage (GTDB taxonomy): Bacteria > Myxococcota_A > UBA9042 > PHBI01 > PHBI01 > JACKFA01. The sequence goes on along the minus strand of JACKFA010000001.1, from coordinate 78,555 downwards.
CCGCGCGGCCTCGGTGAGGGCGAACGGGCCGTTCCGGTCGAGGTCTTCGGGATCGTCGCTCAACGGCTCACCTCGGGAGAGGGCGGGAGGAAGGGGCCGGTCGAGCCCCCATCCTGCGCCGCCCGCGCCCCGGCGACAAGCCGCCCGCCGCGGCGCTCAGAGCTTGGGGCCGTAGGCCTCGAGCTCGGCGCCGGTGAGGCGGACGAGGTTGGCGAAGAGCCAGCGGCCCTGGCCGTAGAAGAGGTCGACGGCGGCGACGGTGCCGTCGCCGAGGTCGGCGAAGACGACGGCGCGCCGGCCCTCGTCGCCGCGGACCTCGCCGAGGGCGCCGCGGTTCCACGCCTTGACGGCGGCCATCTGCCAGGAGGCGGGGCCGAAGAGGAAGTCGTGGTAGGCGGTGCCGGGGGCGAGCTCGTCCTTGTGGTCGGCGGCGTCCTGGCTCGCGAAGGCGACGAGGCCGTCGACGTCGGCGACCGACCAGGCGACGAGCACGCTCCGCGCGAGGTCCTGCATGACCTTGGCCTCGGCGGAGACGGGCGTCACGGGGTCCGTGGGATCGGTGGGATCCGTCGGGTCCGTGGGATCGGTCGGGTCGGTCGGATCCGTGGGATCCGTCGGGTCGGTCGGATCCGTGGGGTCGGTCGGCTGCCCCGCCGGGGGCGGGACGTCCGCGTTGCTGCACGCGGCGCTGCCGAGCGCGAGCCCGAACCCGACGGCGAGGAGGGCGATGCGAAGCTTCATGTCGTTCTCTCCTTCAGGGTTCGCGGACCGGTCAGTTGGCCGTCGGGGGGTAGATCTCGTCCGGCGTGACGGAGCTCGTCGGGAGCGGCGTCTGGTTCGTCGGCGGTGAGTACCCCGGCGCGCAGTCGGTCTGCACGGTGAGGTGGCCCTGCCAGCCGGGGATCCGGAGGCCGACCGGCTCCCAGTTGTTCACCGAGTGGTAGAGCTCGCCGGCCACGATGAAGCCGAACTGCTCGTAGGTCGCGAGGTGGACCGTCGCGTACGGCGCGAACAGGTTCCCCTCGATGCCGAAGCGGTTGAGCGTGAGGTCGCCGGTGTCGGGGAAGTTGAAGATGGCCTCGACGCCGTGCGGCTCACCCGGGTTCGTGTTGCCCCACTTCGGCTTGATCTGCGTGTCCTGGAAGCGGATGGTCGCCGCGTTCTCGAACGACACGAGGATGCTGCTGTTGTCGGGCACCACGAGGTCGCCGGGGTTCATGTAGGGGCCGCCGGCGCCGTTGGCCCACGGCGTCGCGTTGACGTGGAAGACGTAGGTGAAGTCCTGGCTGCCCGACGTGGTGACGTCGGTGCACTGCGCCTTGTTGAACGCGCCGCTCTTGCAGAGGAGCTTGAGGCCGCCCCAGAACTGCGGGATGGCGACGCCGTAGCTCGGGACCCCCTTCAGGTACTGCGACAGGCTCCGGAAGTCCTGGCAGCGCTCGGGGAAGGCGATCGGGTTCGCGTGGACGTAGCTCCCGCCCTCCTTCAGCGTCACCGAGGACGTGATCGTGAAGGCCGACGCGAAGTCCTCGGTGTGGACGGCGTTGCCGTAGATCTGGCCCGCGCTCGTGAGGCCCGCGTGGTCGCCCACGTAGAAGACGCTCATCGACTCGCCCGCGTTCTGGACCTGGAAGGCCTGCGGGTTCGACGGCTGGCGGCTCTGGTCGAGGGTGATGAGGATCGGCTCGACCCACTCGGCGATGGAGAAGCCGCCCGGCGCCGGCGTGAACTCGCCAGCGACGCCGACCTTGCCCTTCGCGTCGGAGAGGCCCGTGTAGTCGCCGCAGACGAAGGCGTTCCACTGCGCGTCGATGGGGGCGAGCGAGAGCACGTTGACGCCCGGGGTGCAGGTGAGCGGCACGTCGATCTGCACGAGCTTCACGTCGATGGCGGTGCAGAGGGCGGCCGGGAGCTCGTAGAGGTCGTTGACGTCGTCGCCCTCCGCCGGGAGCCCGGCGAGGAGGTCGCCGGCGTCGGCCGGGACGAAGGCGAGGTCGTAGCGGCGGTAGAAGCCGTTTCCGAGCGAGAGCGGCGGGACCTTGTCGGTGCTGACGAGGAGGATGCTGGTCTCGCCGTCGAGGACGAAGAAGTAGACGTGCTCGAGCTCGTCCTCGCCCGGCGCGGAGCCGACGCAGTCGCCGGCGGCGTCGCAGGCCGCGTTGAACGTGCAGATCGCCTCGGAGACGCACTCGGTGCCGGTCGGGGCCTGGGTCGGCGCGACGTCGTCGCAGAGGCCGGTCTCGGGGTTGCAGGTCTCGAAGCGGCAGGAGTCGCCGATCTGATCACCGCACGTGATGGTGGTGCCGGCGCAGGTGCCGGCGCTGTCGCACGTGTCGTTCTCGGTGCAGAGGGCGCCGTCGTCGCAGGTCGTGCCGGCGCTCGCGAAGGCGGCGGTGGCGCCGTCGCAGAGGCCGGTCGACTCGTTGCAGGTCTCGACGGTGCAGCTATCACCGATCTGCGCGCCGCAGACGACGGGGGCGCCGACGCAGGAGCCCTCGCTGTTGCAGCTGTCGCCGGTCGTGCAGTTGACGCCGTCGGAGCAGGTGGTGCCCTCGGGGGCCGTGGCCGGGGCGGCCTGGTCGCAGAGGCCGGTCGACTCGTTACAGGTCTCGAAGGCGCAGGAGTCGCCGATCTGGCCGCAGGTGACCTGGGTGCCGCCGCAGGCGCCGGCGCCGTCGCAGACGTCGTCGGTGGTGCAGTTGACGTGGTCGTTGCAGGCGGTGCCCTGGGCGAGGTTCTCGAAGGGGCAGGCGCCGTCGACGCAGGCGTCGGAGGTGCAGTCGTTGCCGTCGTTGCAGATGATGGGCTGCGGGACGCAGCTCCCGGCGGCGCTGCACATGCCGGGGGCGCAGAGGTCGCCGGACTCGCAGCTGACGCCGGCGTTGCCGCCGGTGATGACGCAGCCGAGGCCGGGGTCGCAGGCGTCGTGGGTGCAGACGTCGCCGTCGTTGCAGAGCATGACCATGGCGGTCACGCCGTTGGAGACGACGGGCTGGATGCCGGCGGCCGTGAGCGAGGCGCTGTCGAGGACGAGCGAGCCCGAGGTCGTGGCGGTGTCGATGAGGGCGGTGAAGGAGACGGTGCCGGAGCCGCCGAAGGCGATGTCCGTGGGCCCGAAGGTGACGACGCGCGTGGCGGCGTCGTAGCTGCCGCCCGACTGGTAGATGAGGCCGTCGGGGACGAGGTCCTGGATGACCGCGCCCGTCACGCCCACCTGGGTGTTGGTGTAGGCGAGCGAGATGGTGAGGAGGTCACCCGGGGCCTTGCAGCTGGCGTCGACCGACTTCTGGAGGCGGACGGAGCCGTCGCAGTCGACGCGGACGACGGCGGTGTTGGTGGTCGCGACCTGGGTCGCGCCCTGCCAGACGGTCGCCGAGTTGGAGACGAGCGCGCCGTCGCTCGAGGGGGCCGAGGTCCGGAAGGAGAGGGTGAGGCCCTCGCCCGCGCGGAGGGTGTTCACGGTCCAGACGAGGTTCGGGTTGCCGTTCGCGTTCTGCGCGTTGCCGCCCGTCATGCTGCCGGCGACGAGCGCCGAGCCCGCCGGGACCGCGTCGCGCACGGTGAGCCCGGTGAGATCCGCGGTGCCCTGGTTCGCGAGGGTGATGGACCAGGTGATCTGGCCGTCGCCGCAGGCGGTGGCGCGGCTCGCGGCCTTGGTGGCGGTGAGGCCGAGGGTGGCGTTGACGACGACCGGGTAGGCGCCTGCGGTGGGGCAGGCGTCGTCACCGGTGATGGAGAGCGTGCCGGTCTGGTTCCCGGAGGCGCCGGCGACGGTGGCGAAGGAGATGGCGCCGGCCTCGCCGAGGTCGAGCTCGCCGACGCTGGCGGTGATGACGCCGCCGGCCTCGCTGCCCGCGCTGAGGGAGCCCGCGACGAGGGTCGCGTTGCTGGGCACGCTCGCGGTGAGGGTGACGCCGTCGACGGCGGTGGTGCCGTCGTTCCGGTAGTGGATGGTCCAGCGCGTCACGCCGCCCGCGTAGACGGTGCTGCGGTCGGCGACCATCGTCGCCGAGAGCACCGCGACGGGCGCCGTGATGGCCGTGTTCGCCGCGGCCTGGTTGTCCGCCTCGAACACGTCGAGCGCCGCCGCGATGGTCGCCGAGCTCGTGAAGCTGCTCCCGACCGCCGCGCACGACGACGCCTTCAGGAGGTAGGTCAGCGTGTGCTCCTCGCCGGCCGAGAGCGTCTCGTGGTCGGTCGTCGTGTCGGTCGTGTCGCCGACGATGACGAAGCCCGCGGGCGGCGTGAACGTGACGGTGACCGCGTTCGCGGGGGCGCCGCTGTCGTTGCCGTAGTGGACGGTGACCGGGAACTCCTCGCCGTAGTGCACGCTCGCCGGCGCGTCGACCGTGACGAAGACGTTCGGCAGGTTCGCGACCGTGGCCGTCGCCGACGCCTGGTCGTTGGTGCCGTCGCAGTCGATGAAGGGCACGCCCTGATCGAGGAGCGCGACCGCGGTGAGCGAGGTGCCGTCGGGCAGCTCGTCGACCGTCGTCGTGAAGGGCCCGAACGTGACGGACTGGCCGGCCGCGAGGCCCGAGGCGCCCGCGACGTTGCCGCCCTCCTGATCGAGGTCGAGCGCGCTCGGCGGGACGAAGCTCCACGTCGCCCCGAAGACCGTGCTGGGGCCGGCGTTCGTGACGGTGACCGTGTAGCCGAGCTCGTCACCCGGCACCACGAGCGAGGCGCTCGCCGCGACGGTCACGCGCAGGTCGGCCGTCTCGATGCCGAGGGTCGCCGTGCTGCTGTCGTTGTCGGTGCTCGACTGCGGCGTCGTCGTCGAGACGCTCATCGTGTTCGAGATGCTCGTCTGGCAGACGTCCTCGACCGCGAGCTGGTAGCGGAAGCTCGGGATGGCGTCGGAGCGGTACTGCACGGCGAGGCCGGCGATGCTGGCGGACGAGCCGATGTCGGCGCCCCAGATCTCGAGCTGCGACTGCGACGCGAAGTGGAAGACGCTGCTCTCGTCGCGGGTCAGCACGTCGTTGTCGTCGAGGCGCACCTCGATGGGCGTGACCGCCTCGGCGCCGAGCCACGGGCGCCAGCCGGCCGGGCCGGTGTTCCCGAGCCCGGGCAGGGTGCCCGCCTTCTCGGCGCCGCCGCCGCCGCCGCCGGTGCCGTAGATGCCGATGACGTCGGCGAACGGGATGTTCTGCGTGTAGCCGTCGAGCGTGTAGCCGTCGGGCGCGTCGATCCGGGTGAACGTGTCGTCCGCCTCGAGCTTGAGGTACGCGAGGATGCCCGCGTTGTAGTCCTCACCCACGAGGCTCCCGTTCGCGTGGTACTGGAGCACGCCGCCGCGGATCTTCAGGCCGATGCCGGTGAACGCCAGGCTGTAGCCGGCGGCCTCGGCCGTCGGCAGGCGGGACACCACGTATTGCTCGGTGCCGCCGTCCTCGCCGCCGGGGGAGTACTGCGTGATGAAGTAGCCGTCGCGGAGCGCCGGGAGGAACTGGCTGCCGTACGCCGGCGAGAAGCGATCGCCCTCGGAGATGAGCGCCGGATCCGGCCCCATGACGATGGCGCCGCCGGCGCCGTCGGGGACGAGGACGAGCGCGTCGCCGCTGTCGTTGACGAGCACCTCGCCGTTCGGGCCGAGCCCGAGGGGCTCGTTGAAGACGCCGTAGTCGGTCGGGATCCAGGCGCCGCCGACGTGATCCCACACGATCGTGTGCTTGCCGTCCTCGTCGTAGACGATGCCGAGCGCGCGGTCGTTGAAGATGTCGATGACCTGGCCCGGGAGGTCCCCGATGGTCGGGAGCACCTGGTCGACGATCATGCCGTCGGCGTCGGAGTAGGTGATGGCCGGGTAGCCGTAGAGGTCGCGGTACCCGATCATCGCGGCGCGCGCGTCGATGGCCGCCTCCTCGCCGTTGTAGCGCCAGCGCGGGAGCACCGCGAAGCCGTTGGGCATCTTCGGGTCGCGGACGACGACGAGGTCACGGTAGTAGCCCTGCTGGTCGTAGCCGTAGCCGGCCGCGTACTTGCCGGCGTAGTTGCCGTTCGCGCCGTAGCACTCCATCTCGTCGTTGTCGTACAGGCGCATGCGGTTCGACTTGTTGAACACGAGCGGGAGCGCGTCGAACCCGCCGTCGCCGTCGGGGACCCAGCTGATGCCGACCTCGTAGCCGTTCTTCGAGCGACCGAAGCCGGCGACGTAGCCGTCCTCGCTCACGAAGGTCGCGCGGTTGTCCCGCGTCCGGTAGGGGCGCGGCAGGAGGCGGTAGGCGTAGTTGTCCGGCTCGGCGCCGAACTCGGGCAGCCAGAAGAGGGCGTCGCCGTGGAGGTCGCTGTGGGCGAAGTCGGCGTCGGTGTTGTTGCCCTCGATCGGGAGCGGAAGCCCAGGCGCCGCCGGCAGGGGCTCACCCGGCCCGCTCGTGCCGTTCTCGTCGCTGATGTTCTCGTCGAGGGGGTTGTTGTAGTAGCCGACCGCGTAGAAGCCGGCGGTGTCGAGCACGTAGCCCGAGAAGGCGTCCTCGAAGGACGGGTAGAGGCTCACCGGCGCCGGATCCTGCGCGATGTCCCACACGGCGACGATGTCGGTGTAGTTGTTGCCGTCGTAGCGGTACGCCTCGCCGATCGCGCGGTCACCCAGCGTGAAGTAGGGGTACACGTCGCCCCGGTTGTAGCCGTCCGGCACGCCGAGCTCGACCAGCCGGTAGCCGGACGCCGTCCCCGCGTCCTCGATCGCGACGTAGTAGGCCCAGTCGTAGCTGGAGGTGGCCGAGAGCTCGACCGTGAACGAGTTCATCGGCACGGACACGTTCCCGTAGCTGCCGTAGTCGTCGATCCACGCGTTCGCGTAGAAGGTGGGGTCCGGCAGCTCGAGGTCGTTCAGGACGAGATCGCCGGTCGTGTCGTCGAAGTGGCCGATCTTGATGCCCGGGTCCCCGCTGTTGTTGTTCTCGAAGACGAGGAGGCCGCTCTCCTGGAGCGTGAACGCCAGGTACCAGTTGCTCCCCTCGCTCGAGGACGGGAGGTCGAGCGGCGCCGGGAGGTAGGAGCCGTCGGCCTGGCGCGTCCAGACGTAGCTCTGGCTGTAGCTGTCGAAGTTGACCTGCCCGATGACGTGCTCGGGCGTCGCGCTCTCGCCGATCACCTGGTTGCAGTACACGTGGCGGGCGCCCTCCGGGGCCGTCAGCTGACGGCTCGTCCACGCGCCGTTCTCGCGCCCGAGGACGTAGCCGTCGTAGCGCTGCGCGGCCTGGACGTACGAGTAGATGCAGTAGCTCTCGCTCGCGCGGCGGTAGTTGTTGCCGATGCCGTTGAAGCTGCCCGTGAAGATCTGCGTGGCCTCGATGGCGGTGTAGTCCGCCGCCGGCTTCAGCGCGTAGACGCCGTTGGCGTCCGCGCCGTAGAGGAACTCACCGTCCGGCGTCATGCCGAAGAAGGAGTTGTAGTTCCCGGTCATCAACGTCGAGCTCGTGATGCCCGCGCCGGGCGCGCCGAGGTCGATGTAGATGAAGGTCGCGGTCGTCGTGTTGTTCGAGAGCTGCGACGTGACCCCCACGAGGAAGTGCGTCTCGTCGATGGTGTACACGTAGCCGGAGCCCGTGAAGTAGTTCATCTCGATGGGGTAGTTGTAGGTGTCCCACGCCCCGGTCGCCGGGTCGCGGACCGCGACGAGCACGGACTGCGAGCGCGAGTCCTGCGCCATGATGACGTCGCCGTAGAAGTACATCGGGTCGTAGTTGACGCCGGGCCCGACGATCGTGCGGTCGTAGCCGCCCTCGCCGTTCGGCGACATGAGGACGAGGTCCTCGTCGTCCGTGACGTTGCTGTAGCTGTAGAGCGTGAACTCGCCGCGCTCGTTGAACCCGTTCGGGTACTCCTCGCGGCTGCTCTGCGTGGGCGTCGGGAGCAGGTGCGTCGCGCCCGCGTCGTAGTTCGCGACCACGCCGCCGCCGCCGCCGAAGCTCACGCGCACCTGGATGGCCGGGAAGTCGGCCGGCGCGATGCCGGAGGCGTCGACCGCGTTCGAGGCGTCGGGGACGAGGTCGTCGTAGCCGGCGATGGCGACGCCCGTGGCCGGGTCGATGATGCTGACGGTGATGTCGCCGGACTCCTCGGCGATGGCGTCCGTCAGCACGATGCGGCCGTAGCTCAGCACGGTCGCGCCGTCCTCCGGGATGGCCGGGCTCGTGTAGGTCGCGTTCGGGCCGGTCGCGCGGAGGCGGCCGCCGCTGACGACGAGGTTGTGGAGGTCGCCGACCGAGAGCCCGTCGCCCTGCGCGTTGAAGTAGCCGTTCGTCGGCGCGGAGAGCGTGCCCGTCAGGCGGAAGCCGCGGACGCCGGGGTCGGTGTCGCCCGCCTGGCCCACCGGGACGTAGCCGGGGCCGGCGTCGCCGATGTACTCGAGGGCGAAGTCGCCCGGGAGGCCCTGGAGGGAGCCGACCACGAAGCTCGTGCCGGCCGGGAAGTAGTCGGTGTAGACGACGTCGTCGGCCGGGGCGTTGCCGAGGTTGTTGTACTCGATGACCACGTCGAGGAGGTCGCCGAGCCCGGCGGCGCCCGTCGCGCCCGTCGCGAGGCCCATCGTCTTGTGGACGTAGGCGTCGGCCTTGTAGACGACGACGCTCGTCTGCGCCGTGTTGTCGGTGAGGAGCTCCTCCTCGGGGTCGCCCGTCTGCCAGCCGGTCTGGTAGTCCGTGCGGACGGCGAGCGTCGTCACGAGGTTCGTGCTGTCGTCGGAGGCCGTGCTCGCGGTCGTGGCGATCGTGAAGGTCACCTTCGTGCCCGGCGCCATGCCGATGTTGCGGTAGTAGGTCGGGCCGGGGTCCGGGCTCCCGAGGTAGTAGACGTTGCCGACCTTGGTCAGGCCGACCGGATCGAGGAGCGGGGTGCCGGAGAGGTCGACGAGGACGGCCTCCTCGCCGTTCTCATCGACGATGATCGGCGTCGCCGACGTGTCCGTCGTGAAGACGAGCCCGCTCGGGAGCGACGGGGTCAGGACCACGCCGAAGGCGTTGGTCGTGCCGGTGTTCTCGACGCCGGGCGTGAGCGTCACGCCGCCGCCCGCGATGACGCCGGGCACGCTGCCCGACGGGTCGCTCGTGATGCTCGCCGTGAGGTTCACACCCGGGAGCTTGAGGGTCTTGCAGGCCGCGTTGTTCGTGAGGCTCTGCTCGGCCGCCGGGTCGCCGACGACCTGCGCCACCTGCGCGCAGAAGGACAGGCTCTCGCCCGCGATGAGCAGCGCGCCCGTCGTCGGGTCGTTGAGCTGCACCTGGAGGTAGATGTTCTTCGGCGAGGAGTTGCCGGCGATGGCGCCGACCGAGGCCGCGACCCAGGTCGCGCCGGCCGGGACCGTCGTGGTCCAGCCGCCGGCCGCGGGGTCGGACGGGTCGAACGCGGGGGCGGCGCCGCCGAGCGGGGCCGTGCTGTAGTAGACGGGCACGCCCGCCGGGGCGCTCGCCGAGAGCAGCGTCACGCCGGCGGCGGCGTCGGCGGCCGGCATCGGGAGGACGACGGCGGCCGGGTTCGAGCCCTGGCGCGAGAGGTTCCGGTAGTTGGTCGTCACGGTGACGCCGTCACCCGGGCGCGCGGTCGTCGGCACGTCGAGCCCGACGGCGAGGTCCGGGAGCGGGGTGAGGGCGCTGACGGTCGCGTCGTCCGGGGCGGCGTTGTCGCCCTGGCCGGTCGACGTCGCGATGTGCGCGGAGATGTCGAGCGTGGTGTCCGGCTGCGTCGCCGGGTCGACCGTCGCGCGCATCGTCACCTGCAGGTTCCCGGAGTTGCCGGGCATGAAGCCGGCCGTGCCCGTCGGGCCCGTGATGGCGTTGCCGTTCGGCACCGACCAGGTGAGCGTGTTCCCGGTGACGACCGGCGCGCTCGACGGCGCGAACGACCAGCCCGGCGACGTGAAGAGCACGGAGCCCGGCACGTACGTCATCTGCGGCGGCAGCGTGACGGAGAACGCGACGTTCTCGGCGACGTGGCCGGCCGTGTTGGCGACGATCCAGTAGAGGCTCACGGTCTCGCCGGCGACCGGGTTCGGCTGGTCGATGAGGCCCGTGACCGTGACGTCGGCGTTCTCGATGCGCGTCGTGTCGGCGGCCGAGAAGGCCACACCGGTCGGGTTCGTGACGTTCGCGGCGACGACCGTCGAGACGGCCGTCAGGAACGTGCCCGTCGTGAGCGTGTCGGCGGCGTGCACGGTGACGTCGATGTGGACGCCCTCGAGCGGCTGGAGGTCCTGGCCCGCGGCGGCCGTGACGTCCCACGTGATCTGGCGGCCGTCACCGCTCACCGTCGGCGTGACCGTGACGCCGTCGTAGTTCCCGCTCGCGATGGCCGCGGCGTTGAAGGTGAGGTTCGAGCTCACGTACTCGAGGCCCTCGGGCAGCGTGGCCACGAAGACGAAGGAGTTGTCGGGGCTGTTGGCGCTGTTGTAGGCGTCCGTCACGTAGGTGAAGGTCTCGTCGGAGGCGACCACGTCGGGCAGATCGATGGTGACCTTCGCGAACGGGTTCTCGGTCAGGATCGTGCGCGTGCGGTTCGTGACGGCCGCGAGCACGCGGTCCGCGCCGATGGCGCCGGCGTTCGTGATGAGGGTGCCGTCGGGCGGCGTGCCGAGCGTGACCGTGAAGACCACGTCGACCTGGTGGTTCGTGACGAAGCGCTTCGGCGAGAGGGCCTGGTCGGTGAGGTCGACCCACACCCAGGTCGGGTTCATGCCGGTCGGCGGGACCCACTGGCCGTTCGAGAGGTGGCCGGCCTGGAAGCCCGCGGCGCCCAGGGTCGCCGGGGTCAGGTTCTGCGGCTCCGAGAGGGAGAGGGTGGTCGAGCTCGAGAAGTACCAGGTGCCGCCGCCCGAGACGGGCTGGCCGGACTTGAACGAGGTGTTCGCCGGGATCTTGTCGAGGAAGAAGGCGTTGGTGGCGACGCCGTCACCGGTGTTCAGGGTGCGGATCGTGTAGGTGAGGTCGTCGTTCGGGCCGGCGGCCTCGAAGTCGACGCTCTTCACGGCGGTGAGCACCGGGCTCACGTTGAACGTGGTGGTCGAGCTGCGCGTGCCGGTGATGGTCTGCGGGCAGTCGACGGCGTCCATCGAGACCGTGCCGGAGAACGTGGCGGTGGCGTTGTTCAGGACGCCGGCCGGCACGGCGAAGCGGATCCGCACGGTGCGCGTGGTGTTGGCCGGCAGCGACGGCCAGGACACGGTGAGCGAGCTCGGCGGGTTCCCGGCGAGGACCTGCGCGCCGCTGTCGGTGGTGGCGGACACGAAGTTCAGCGGCTGCGACCCGGCGTTCACGAGGACGGAGGGGAAGGGCGCCGTCAGCGTCACGTTCGTCGCGTCGCCGGTGTCCGAGTAGGCGCTCTGGTTGCGCACGTTGTAGGTCACGTCCACGAAGCCGGCGCCGACGCGGATCGACGGGCTCGCCGACACCGAGAAGTAGTCGAGCGACGGCGTCTTCGCGCGGACGTTGAAGGGCTCCTTGTCGTGGAAGAGGCTGCCGGCGCTGCCGTTCGGCTGCGAGGTCGTCGCGCCGAAGGGGGTGTAGGCGCGGATGTCGAAGAACGCGTCGCCGACGAGGGTCTTCTGGTCGCAGCCGTTGGTCGCCGGGTTCGTGACGACGACGAGGTCGGCGGAGCCGCTCGACGGGGTGTTCGGGATCGGGAAGTAGGGCGACGCGAGGGTCGGCCAGACGGCGGCGACCCACTTGACGCTCGCGGGGTTCGCGGGCGCCGTGGTGGTCCAGGTGCCGTCGAACGCGCCGGTCGCGGTGTCGTAGCCCGGCGGCGCCGAGATCGGCTGGCCCGGCACGGCGGAGGTGGTGTTGTAGTAGATGGTCGCGCCGGTGGCCGTGAACGACGAGAAGGTCGTGTCGACCGGGACCGAGAGGATCTGGACGACGTCGTTCAGCGCGGAGGCGCCGTTGTTGCTCGAGTAGACCGGGAGGTGCACGGGCTCGCCGTAGGCGACGATCGTGAACGGGAGGTCGTCGTTGAGGGCGCGGATCTGGGTCTGCTTGGAGCTCCCCTGCCCGAGGGCGTGGACGCCGGACGGGTTCGACGGGATGCCGATGAGGAAGCGGTTGCTCGCGTTCGCCGACTCGGGGTCGTAGGCGGAGGTGAGGCTCGCGGTCGTCGTGATCTCGTCGTTCTCGACGAGGATGCCGGCGGGGGCCTCCTCGACGAGCGTGACGTTGTAGCTGTAGCTCACGCCGCCGCCGAGGCCGATGCTGGGCGCCGTCCAGACGACCGCCGGGCCCGTGACGGTGCGCGGCGTGAGGCTCGTGGGGAAGAAGGTCTGCGACTCGCCGGCGGCGAGGTAGACGCCGTTGCCGCTGATGTTCGTCGGCGGGCCGGTGATGGCGCTGCCGGCCGGGAGCTGGAAGCCGTCGAGGCGGTGCACGGTGACCGCCTCGAAGTAGATCTGCGCGCCGGTGCCGTAGCCGCTCGGGAAGTTCCGCGAGGAGACGCTCACGGTCATCTGCGTGCCGGCCTGGGCGCGCGTCTGGCCGAAGACGTTGTAGGTCGGCGAGGTCGAGACGCTCACGTAGGGGTTCGGGTGCGAGACGACCGTGGTGGCGACGGTGTCGCTCGTGCGCGGGTCACCGTTCGCCGCGCGGATGGTGGCCTGCGTGTTGTAGACGAGGCCGTCGACGAGGCCGTTCGGGACGCGCACGACGGCGGTCAGGAGGAACGTCGTGCCGGGGGAGATGTTGTTCGGGAACGCCCAGTAGATGTCGCCGTCGTCGATCTGGAGGCCGCTCATCGTGGTCGACGCGCCGTGCCACATCTGGCCGCCGTTGGTCGTCGACGAGAGCGAGACGTCGGTCGCCTGGTTGAAGCGGTTCCACGCCGGGTTCGCGATGGCGGGCTTCGCGAGCTTCACGACGACGTTCTCGCCCTGCACCGTGCTCACCGAGATCGGGATCTCGTAGCGGAGCTCGGCGCCGGAGGCGACGGAGGAGGCCCCGTTCGCCGCGACGCGCAGCACCGAGAGCGGGGTCCAGTTGACCCGCACGGCGTCGAGCACCGGGAGGATCGGGTTCCCCGTGGTGTCCTCCATCGTGATGCGGAGGCGCACCGACGGGTACTGCGCCGCGTCGATCCCGCTCATGTCGACCTTGAGCTGCCAGCCCGACTCGACGGCGACCTCGGTCGCGGCCGTGACCGGGATGACGTTGCCGAGCGGGGTCAGGAAGTCCACGTGGATCTTCGAGATGCTCGGGAACGTGCCGCGGAGCTGCACCTTCGTCCAGCCGCTGAAGGACGCGGGCGTCACGGGGCGCGTGACGATCACGGCCGGTGTGCCCGCCTCGACGAGCGTGACCGTGCCTGTGAACACGTTCAGCGCGTAGCCGCTGCTCTGCCCGGCACCGCTGTCGATGCTGTTGCCGTTGTAATAGTCGTCGAGCGCCTTACCGGCGTTGTCATCGACGACGAACGACGCGTGGGCGTCGACACTGATGAGCAGCCCGGCCAGCGCAAAGGCGCCGACCGCTGCACGCAGCGCGTCACGCATGGGATTCCCCCAGCCAACGTAGGATTTTCGTGGATTCGTGGATTTGGGAGCCCGACGGCTCCTCCCGCACACATCCCTTGTGACGGCAAAGCGCGCGCCACGCAACGGTCTCCGCGCGGCGCTGGGGTCGGGTGACCCCGGGTGGAGGGCGCGGAGGCCCGTCTGATGCGCCTCGGCACGATTTCTCAACGAATGGAAAATTTTTTACGTTCGCTGCCGGCGCCGGCAATGACGCGGCGCGTCACGGGCGCGTCCGGATCGTGGCCCGTGGTCGCCTACAGGGCGCGGTAGGCCGTCGACGTGAATAGACTGACCGGTCGATATGGTCGGCCGTCAGCAGCGAGCTGGTCGTGGCGCGCCGAAACGACGAGAGCGCGGCCGTCCGCGCCGCGTGGCGTGACGACCGCGCTCCCGGCGCGATCCAAGCTGTTGGGGGGCTAGAGCTGCGGGCCGTAGGCCTCGAGCTCGGCGCTGGTGAGGCGGATGAGGTTGGCGAAGAGCCAGCGGCCCTGGCCGTAGAAGAGGTCGACGGCGGCGACGGTGCCGTCGCCGAGGTCGGCGAAGACGACGGCGCGCCGGCCCTCGTCGCCGCGGACCTCGCCGAGGGCGCCGCGGTTCCACGCCTTGACGGCGGCCATCTGCCAGGAGGCGGGGCCGAAGAGGAAGTCGTGGTAGGCGGTGCCGGGGGCGAGCTCGTCCTTGTGGTCGGCGGCGTCCTGGCTCGCGAAGGCGACGAGGCCGTCGACGTCGGCGACCGACCAGGCGACGAGCACGCTCCGCGCGAGGTCCTGCATGACCTTGGCCTCGGCGGAGACGGGCGTCACGGGGTCCGTGGGATCGGTGGGATCCGTCGGGTCCGTGGGATCGGTCGGGTCGGTCGGATCCGTGGGATCCGTCGGGTCGGTCGGATCCGTGGGGTCGGTCGGCTGCCCCGCCGGGGGCGGGACGTCCGCGTTGCTGCACGCGGCGCTGCCGAGCGCGAGCCCGAACCCGAGGGCGACTAGGGCGATGCGAAGCTTCATGGCGTCATCTCTCCGTGTCCGTGCGCGAGCGCCGTCACTTGGCCTCGCTCGGGTAGATCTCGTCGGGCGTCGGGCCGCCCGACGGCAGCGGCGTCTGGTTCGTCGGCGGCTCGTAGTCGGGCTCGCAGTCCGTCTGCACCGTGAGGTGCCCGCGCCAGCCGGGGATCCGGAGGCCGACGGGCTGCCAGGCGTTGAGCGAGTGGTAGAGCGCGCCCGCGACGATGAAGCCGAACTGCTCGTAGTTCGCGAGGTGCACCGTCGCGTACGGGGCGAACAGGTTGCCGTCGAGGCCGTACGTGTCGAGCGTGAGGTCGCCGGTGTCGGGGAAGTTGAAGATCGCCTCGATCCCGTGGGGCGCGTTCGGGTTGCCGCCCGCGAACTTCATCTTGAACTGCGCGTAGCGGAACTGGACCGTCGCCGCGTTCTCGAACGACACGAGGATGCTCGCGCCGTCCGGCACGACCACGTCGCCATCGTTGATGTACGGGCCGCTCGCGCCGTTCGCCCACGGCGTCGCGTCGACGTGGAAGACGTAGGTGAAGTCGGGGCTCTCGGAGTCGGTCGTGCCCGCGCACTGCGCCTTGTTGGCAGCGCCGCTCTTGCAGAGGAGCTTGAGGCCGCCCCAGAACTGCGGGATCGCGACGCCGTAGCTCGGGACCCCCTTCAGGTAGCGCGACAGGCTCCGGAAGTCCTGGCAGCGCTCGGGGAAGGCGATCGGGTTCGCCTGGACGTAGCTCCCGCCCTCCTTCAGCGTCACCGACGACGTCACCGTGAAGGCCGACGCGAAGTCCTCGGTGTGCACGACGTCGCCGTAGATCTGGCCCGCGCTCGTCAGGTTCGCGTGCTGCCCGACGAAGAAGACGCCGAGCGCCTCGCCCTCGTTCTGCACCTGGAAGGCCTGCGGGTTCGACGGCTGGCGGTTCTGGTCGAGGGTGATGGGCGTCGGCTCGACCCACTCGGCGATGGAGAAGCCGCCCGGCGCCGGCGTGAAGTCCTCGGCCACGCCGACCTTGCCCTTCGCGTCGGAGAGCCCCGTGTACGCGCCGCAGACGAAGGCGTTCCACTGCTCGTCGATGGGGGCGAGCGAGAAGTCGTTGACCCCCGGCGTGCACGCGAGCGGCACGTCGATCTGCACGAGCTTCACGTCGATGGCGGTGCAGAGGGCGGCCGGGAGCTCGTAGAGGTCGTTCACGTCGTCGCCCTCGGCCGGGAGCCCGGCGAGGAGGTCGCCGGCGTCGGCCGGGACGAAGGCGAGGTCGTAGCGGCGGTAGAAGCCGTTTCCGAGCGAGAGCGGCGGGACCTTGTCGGTGCTGACGAGGAGGATGCTGGTCTCGCCGTCGAGGACGAAGAAGTAGACGTGCTCGAGCTCGTCCTCGCCCGGCGCGGAGCCGACGCAGTCGCCGGCGGCGTCGCAGGTGGCGTTGAACGTGCAGATCGCCTCGGAGACGCACTCGGTGCCGGTCGGGGCCTGGGTCGGGGCGACGTCGTCGCAGAGGCCGGTCTCGGGGTTGCAGGTCTCGAAGCGGCAGGAGTCGCCGATCTGATCACCGCACGTGATGGTGGTGCCGGCGCAGGTGCCGGCGCTGTCGCACGTGTCGTTCTCGGTGCAGAGGGCGCCGTCGTCGCAGGTCGTGCCGGCGCTCGCGAAGGCGGCGGTGGCGCCGTCGCAGAGGCCGGTCGACTCGTTGCAGGTCTCGACGGTGCAGCTATCACCGATCTGCGCGCCGCAGACGACGGGGGCGCCGACGCAGGCTCCCTCGCTGTTGCAGCTGTCGCCGGTCGTGCAGTTGACGCCGTCGGAGCAGGTGGTGCCCTCGGGGGCCGTGGCCGGGGCGGCCTGGTCGCAGAGGCCGGTCGACTCGTTACAGGTCTCGAAGGCGCAGGAGTCGCCGATCTGGCCGCAGGTGACCTGGGTGCCGCCGCAGGCGCCGGCGCCGTCGCAGACGTCGTCGGTGGTGCAGTTGACGTGGTCGTTGCAGGCGGTGCCCTGGGCGAGGTTCTCGAAGGGGCAGGCGCCGTCGACGCAGGCGTCGGAGGTGCAGTCGTTGCCGTCGTTGCAGATGATGGGCTGCGGGACGCAGCTCCCGGCGGCGCTGCACATGCCGGGGGCGCAGAGGTCGCCGGACTCGCAGCTGACGCCGGCGTTGCCGCCGGTGATGACGCAGCCGAGGCCGGGGTCGCAGGCGTCGTGGGTGCAGACGTCGCCGTCGTTGCAGAGCATGACCATGGCGGTCACGCCGTTGGAGACGACGGGCTGGATGCCGGCGGCCGTGAGCGAGGCGCTGTCGAGGACGAGCGAGCCCGAGGTCGTGGCGGTGTCGATGAGGGCGGTGAAGGAGACGGTGCCGGAGCCGCCGAAGGCGATGTCCGTGGGCCCGAAGGTGACGACGCGCGTGGCGGCGTCGTAGCTGCCGCCCGACTGGTAGATGAGGCCGTCGGGGACGAGGTCCTGGATGACCGCGCCCGTCACGCCCACCTGGGTGTTGGTGTAGGCGAGCGAGATGGTGAGGAGGTCACCCGGGGCCTTGCAGCTGGCGTCGACCGACTTCTGGAGGCGGACGGAGCCGTCGCAGTCGACGCGGACGACGGCGGTGTTGGTGGTCGCGACCTGGGTCGCGCCCTGCCAGACGGTCGCCGAGTTGGAGACGAGCGCGCCGTCGCTCGAGGGGGCCGAGGTCCGGAAGGAGAGGGTGAGGCCCTCGCCCGCGCGGAGGGTGTTCACGGTCCAGACGAGGTTCGGGTTGCCGTTCGCGTTCTGCGCGTTGCCGCCCGTCATGCTGCCGGCGACGAGCGCCGAGCCCGCCGGGACCGCGTCGCGCACGGTGAGCCCGGTGAGATCCGCGGTGCCCTGGTTCGCGAGGGTGATGGACCAGGTGATCTGGCCGTCGCCGCAGGCGGTGGCGCGGCTCGCGGCCTTGGTGGCGGTGAGGCCGAGGGTGGCGTTGACGACGACCGGGTAGGCGCCTGCGGTGGGGCAGGCGTCGTCACCGGTGATGGAGAGCGTGCCGGTCTGGTTCCCGGAGGCGCCGGCGACGGTGGCGAAGGAGATGGCGCCGGCCTCGCCGAGGTCGAGCTCGCCGACGCTGGCGGTGATGACGCCGCCGGCCTCGCTGCCCGCGCTGAGGGAGCCCGCGACGAGGGTCGCGTTGCTGGGCACGCTCGCGGTGAGGGTGACGCCGTCGACGGCGGTGGTGCCGTCGTTCCGGTAGTGGATGGTCCAGCGCGTCACGCCGCCCGCGTAGACGGTGCTGCGGTCGGCGACCATCGTCGCCGAGAGCACCGCCACGGGCGCCGTGATGGCCGTGTTCGCCGCGGCCTGGTTGTCCGCCTCGAACACATCGAGCGCCGCCGCGATGGTCGCCGAGCTCGTGAAGCTGCTCCCGACCGCCGCGCACGACGACGCCTTCAGGAGGTAGGTCAGCGTGCCGCCGTCGCCGGCGCCGAGGCCGTCGAAGGCGTAGGTCGTCTCGGTCGTGTCGCCGACGATGACGAAGCCCGCGGGCGGCGTGAACGTGAGGCCGACGCTGCTCGCGGGGGCGCTGCTGTCGTTGCCGTAGGTGACGGTGACCGCGAAGGTCTCGCCGTAGCGCACGCTCTCCGGCGCGTCGACCGTGACGAAGACGTTCGGCAGGTTCGCGACCGTGGCCGTCGCCGACGCCTGGTCGTTCGTGTGGTCGCAGTCGATGAACGGCGTCCCCTGCGACGTCCCGGCGACCGCCGTGAGCGTCGTGCCGTCGACGAGGTCGCCGACCGTCGCCGCGAACGGCCCGAACGTGACCGTCTGCCCCGCGGCGAGCGCGCTCCCGGCCGGCACGAGGAGCCCGCCCTGGCTCGCCATCCCGAGCGCCGCCGGCGGCGTGAAGCTGTACGACGCGCCGACGACCGGGCTCGCGCCGACGTTCTTGACGGTGACCGTGTAGGCGAGCGAGTCGCCGGGCACCACGAGGGTCTTGCTCGCGGCGACCGTGACGCGCAGATCGGCGGTCGCGATCCCGAGGCTCGCGGTGCTCGTGTCGTTGTCCGTGCTCGCCTGCGGCGTCGTCGTCGACACGCTCATCGTGTTCGACACGCTCGCCTGGCACACGTCCTCGACCTCGAGCTGGTAGCGGAAGCTCGGCACCGCGTCCGAGCGGTACTGCACGACGAGCCCCGCGAGGCTCCCCGACGAGGTGATCTCCGCCCCCCAGAGCTCGAGCTGCGCGCCGTCCGAGAAGTGGAACACGTCGCTCGCGGCGCGCGTGAGCACGTCGTTGCCGGAGCCGGCGCGCGTCTCGATCGGGACGACCACGCTGGGATCCACCCACGGGAGCCACGCGAGGGGCCCGTCGAGGGTCGGGTCGAGCGCCGGCGCCGTGGGCTGACCGCCGCCGCCCTTCCCGGCGAAGAGCGCGAGGGCCGGCGCGAACGGCACGTTCTCGTCGATGTTCATGTGCGTGCCGTACGGCGCGTCGTAGCGCGCGTAGCTGCCATCCGCTTGCCGCGCGAAGTAGGCCGGCGGCGACTTGCCATCGTTCAGGACGAAGCTCCCGCCCTGGTGGTAGAGCACCGCGCCGTTGAACTCCGCGAGCGTCACGAGGTCCACGGTCCAGCTCGCGTCACCCGGCGCCGGGAGCCGCCCGACGGCGACGCCGTAAGTCGGCTGGTCGCCGCCGTCGTCGTACCACTCGCCGAGGAAGTAGCCGTCTCGCAGCGCGGCGAGGTAGCCCGCGTCCTCCTCGGCGGCGACGACCGCCGTGGCCGGGCCGCCCGCGACGGTGAGCGCCACCGTCGAGCCATCGGCGCGGACGATCGACACGGCGCCCGTCTGGTCGTCGTAGACGAGCACCTGCCCGTCGGGCCCGAGCCCGTAAGGCACCCCGACGGCGCCGAGGTTCTGCAGCTGCCAGGCGCCGCTCCCGTCGCGCTCCCAGAGGAGCGTCTCCTCGGGGGCGCCATCTTCGTTGCTGCCGAGGACGCGGCCGCCGTAGATGTCGGTGATCGTGCAGAACTCGGAGCCCGCCGGCATCGGCAGGAGCTCCTTCACCGCGAAGCCGGCGGCGTCGGAGCGCTGGAGCGTGGGGCGCCCGATGTAGTCGTCGTAGCCGATGACCGCGTCGCGCGCGTCCACGACGACGTTGCGCGGGCCGTAGTCGAAGGGCGCCGCGATCACCGCGAACCCGCTCCCGAGCGTGTCGTCGCGGATGACCACCATCTCCCGGTAGTCGCCGGACGTGTCGTAGCCCTCGCCGTACGCGAACTTCCCGGCGTAGTTGCCGCGCGCGTCGGCGTCGAGCTGGATCCCGACGTACTCCATCGCCGACAGGTCGATCTGGTTCGAGCCCTCGAACACGAGCGGCGCCACGGTGTAGCCGTCGCCGTCGGGCTGCCACGCGAGCCCGACCGGCGCGCCCTCGCTGTCGGTGCCGTAGCCCGCGACGTAACCGTCGGCCGTCACGAAGACGGCGTGGTTGTCCTGCGTGCGGAACGGCCGCGGGAGGAGGCGGTACGCGTAGTCGTCCGGCTCGGCGCCGACCTCGGGCACCCAGGCGAGCGCGTCCCCGCGCAGATCCCACTGCGAGAAGTCCGCGGAGGTGTTGGTCCCCTCGGCCTCGCCGACGGTCGGCGGGCCGGAGCCGTCGCTGTCCGCGATGGTCTCGTCGTCGTCGTTGTCGAAGTAGCCGACCGCGTTGAAGCCGCCGGTCGCGACGACCTGCCCGAAGTACGCCGCCGGAGCGGGCGGGAGCTGCGTCGAGGCCGCCGTCGCCGGCGCGCCGTTCACGTCCCAGCTCACGATGGAGAGCGCGGCTCCGGACTCGGCGTAGCGGAGATCGTAGCCGAAGATCCGTCCGCCGCCGCCGATGAGGTACGCGAAGCTCTGCGCGCTCCCGATGGGCCAGTCGAGGACGGTGACGTCGTACTGGAGGCCGTCGGCCGACGGCTGCGCGAAGGCGAAGTTGTAGGGAGACTCGCCGCCGCGCAGCTGGAGGATGAAGCCAGGCGACCGGGTGGCGACCGGGAAGCCGATGAAGTCGCGCGCGCTGAAGATGCTGCTGAGCGCGAGGTCCGTCGGGAGGGCCACCGGCAGGGTCTGGAGGCCCGCGCCGTCCCAGCGGCGCACGATGGCCTTCGTGCCGTCGCGGCTCTGGTAGTTGGCCGCGAGCTGGTCGGTCACGAGCCACTGGAGGAGGTAGCGCTGCCCGTCGATGGGCTCGTCGATGGTGACCTCGTAGTCGCCGTCCGGGCCACGCTGCCAGGTCACGGAGACCTGCTCGCTGGCCACCACGGCGCGCCCGACGATGATCTCGCCGTTCGGGCCGACCGCGCCGCCGCACGCGATCGAGTCCGTGTCCGGAGGGGCCGGGAGGAGCGCGACCGTCCAGGTGCCGCCGACCTTCTCGACGAGGCCTGCCGAGCCCTCCTCCGTGTAGAAGCAGGCCTTCTCCTCCGAGCTGAGGTAGGACTCGGGGAAGCCGCGGTAGTGCTCGCCGTTGGGGATCGTGAGGTACTCGACGGCGTAGTCGGTGTAGTCGGCCGTCGGTGTGGCGATGGCGATCTCCGTGCTCGGCGCGTCGCTCATCACGAAGACGCCGGCCTCGGTCGACGTGATGATGTCGGCCGCCGCGCCGATCGGCACCTCGGCCTCGATGACGCGCGGCTCGCCGGCCGTGTCGAGGACGTACGAGTGGAGGCTCCACACGCTCCCGTCGGGAGAGGTGCTGACCGCGAAGACCGCGTGGTCGTCGTCGATCCGGTGCCCGTAGTGGACCCCGTCCGAGCTCAGGCCCCCGAAGTTCGAGCTGTCGACGAGGTCGTACGCGCCCGAGGCGTCGCGCGCGAAGAACGCGAGCGAGTTCGTGTACTGCAGGACCCCGAAGGCGACCTGCGTGTCGAAGTAGATCGGCACGACCAGCTCCGAGCTCAGGTCGAGCCCGGTGACGTCGCGCCGGGACCAGCCGCCCGCGCCGTCCGGCGTGATCACCTTGCCGCCGGTGGGGGACGAGAGGCGCGCGTCGTAGTTGATCGCGAACAGCTCGTCGTCGTCGTTGACGGCGTAGGCGAGCTCGAGCGCGGTCTCGTAGCGCGGCGTCGGGAGGCGGTGCGTCGCGCCCGAGGCGTAGTTCGCGGCGACCCCGCCGTCACCGCCGAAGGTGATGAGCACCTGGATCGCCGGGTAGGCCGCCGGGTCGATGCCCGCGGCGTCGATGGCACCCGACGCGTCGGGGACGAGCCCCTCGTAGCCCGCGATGGGCGCGCCCGTCGCGGCGTCGATGACGCTCACCGTGATGTCGCCTTCGTTCCTGGCGACGAGGTCCGTCAGCACGATGCGGCCGTAGCTGATGACCGCGGCCCCGTCCTCGGGGATGGCCGGGCTCAGGTAGCTGCCGGAGGTCCCCGTCCCGCCGAGGCGCCCGCCCGACACGCGCGTGCCGGCGAACGTCCCGCCCGCGAGGCCCTCGCCCTGCGCGTTGAAGTAGCCGTTGGTCGGCGCGCCGAGGGTACCCTTGAGCCGGAAGCCGCGCACGGCCGTGTCGGTGTTGCCGGCGCCGCCCGCGGGCGTGTACCCCCAGCCCTGCGCCTCGCTGTAGTACTCGAGCGCGAAGTCGCCCGGGAGCCCCTGGAGCGAGCCCACGACGAAGCTCGTGCCGTCGGGGAAGTAGTCGGTGAAGACCACGTCCTCGGCCGGCGCGTTCCCGAGGTTGTTGTAGTCGATCGTCACGTCGAGGCGCTCGCCGAGGCCGGCCGCGCCGCTCGCCCCGTTCGCGCGCGCCATGGTCTTGTCGACCCACGCGTCGGCCTTGTACACGACGACGCTGCTCTGGGCGTCGTTGTCGGTCAGCAGCTCCTCCTCCGGGTCGCCGGGCTGCCAGCCGAGCTGGTAGTCCGTCCCGACGTGGAGCGTCGACGTGAGCGTCGTGCTGTCGGCGCTCGCCGCGCTCGCGGTCGCGACGACGTCGAACGTCACGGTCGCGCCGGGCTTGAGCCCGATGGCGCGGTAGTAGGTCGGCGAGGCGGGATCGGCGCTCCCGAGCACGTAGTGGCCGCCGACCTGCGCGATGACGACCGGGTCGAGCACCGCCGCCCCGGTGAGGTCGACCGCGGCGGACTCCTGGCCGCTCGCGTCCACGATGATCGGCGTCCCAGCGGTGTCGCTGACGAACACGAGGCCCGCGGCGAGGGTCGGCGCGATGGTCACGCCGTACGCGGTCACGGTGCCGGTGTTCGCGACCCCCGGCGTGAGCGTGACGCTGCCGCCGGCGACCACGCCCGGCACGCTCCCGACGGGGTCGCTCCCGAGGCTCGCCGTCAGGTTCACCCCCGGGAGCTTGAGCTCGTCGCAGGCGCTGTTGTTGTCGAGGTCCTGCTCGGCCGCCGGATCGCCGACCGCCTGGTGGGCCTCGCCGCAGAACGTGAGCGTGTCACCGGCGAGCAGGAGCGCGCCCGTCGCGGGGTCGGTGAGCTGCACCTGGAGGTAGATGGTCTTCGGCGGGGACGTCCCGGGCACGGGGCCCAGGGCCGCGCCGATCCACGTGGCGCCCGCGGGCACCGTCGACGACCAGCCGGCGCCCGGCGACGCCGGGTCGAGCGTCGGCGCGGGCCCGTCGAGCGGTGCCGTGCTGTAGTAGAGCGTGACGCCGGCGGGCGCGCTCGCCGAGAGCAGCGTCGCGTTGGCGAGGCCCTCGCGCGCGGGCATCTGGAACACGAGGACGGCGCTGTTCGAGCCCTGGCGCGACAGGTTGCGGTAGGTCGCCGCCACGGTGACGCCCTGGCCGGGGCGCGCGGTGGCCGGCGCGTCCACGGCGACGGCCAGGTCCGGGAGCGGCGTGCGCGCGCTCACGGTCGCGTCGTCGGGCGCGACGTTGTCGCCCTGGCCGGTCGCGGTCGCGATGTGCGCGGCGATCTCGAGCGCCGTGTCCGGCGGCGTCGACGGGGCGACGATCGCGCGGAACGTGAGCTGCAGGTTCCCGCTGTTGCCCGGCATCGCGCCGCCCGGGTTGTTCGCGCGCGTGATGGCGTTGCCCGTCGCGACCGACCACGTGAGCGTGTTCCCCGTGACGACCGGGTCGCTCGCGGGCGCGAACGACCAGCCGGGCGTCGTGAAGAGCGCCGTCCCGGGGTCGTACGAGAGCTCCGGCGGGAGCGTCACGGTGAACGCGACGTCCGCGGCGTCGTGCCCGGCGACGTTGGCGACGATGAAGTAGAGGTTCACGCCCTCGCCGGCGACCGGGCTCGGCTGGTCGACGAGCCCGCTCACCGTGACGTCGGCGTTCTCGATGCGCGTCGTGTCGGCGGCCGAGAAGGCGACGCCGTCCTGGTGCGTGCCGTTCGCGGCGATGACGGTCGACACGGCCGTCAGGAAGGTGCCGGTCGAGAGCCCGTCGGCGGCCTGCACGGTGACGTCGACGTGCACCCCCTCGAGCGGCTGCAGCGCGACCCCCGTGGCGGCGGTCACGTCCCAGACGATGGTGCGGCCGCCGTTCCCGACGGTCGGCGTCACGACGACGCCGGCGTACGCGGGGTTCTGTTGCGCGAGGGCGTTGAACGTGAGCGTCGAGTCGACGTACTCGAGGCCCTCGGGGAGGGTCGCCGTGAGCGAGAACTCCGTGTCGGGGCTGTTCGCGCTGTTGTAGGCCTCGGTCGAGTAGCCGAAGATCTCGTTGGACGCGACGACGTCCGGGAGGTCGATGGTGACCTTCGCGAAGGGCTCCTCGGTGAGGATCGTGCGCGTGCGGTTCGTCACCGCGGCGAGCACGCGGTCGGCGCCGATGGCGCCGGCGTTCGCGATGAGCGTCCCGTCGGGCGGCGAGCCGAGCGTCACCGTGAACTTCACGACGACCTCGCGCCCCGTGACGAGTCGCTTCGGCGTCAGGCTCTGGTCGGCGAGGTCGACCCAGACCCAGGTCGGCGTCATCCCGGCGGGCGGCACCCAGGCGCCGTTCTCGAGGTGACCGGCGACGAAGCCGGCCGCGGCGAGCGTCGCGGGCGTCAGGTTCTGCGGCTCCTGGAGCGAGAGCGTCGCCGACGTGGAGAAGTACCAGGTGCCGCCGCCCGTGACCGGCTCGCCCGAGGTGAACGTGGTGTTCTCGGGGATCCGGTCGACGAAGAACGGGCTCGTGGCGACGCCGTCGCCGCTGTTGAGCGTGCGGATCGTGTAGGTCAGGGCGTCACCCGGGCCCGCGGCCTCGAAGTCGACGCTCTTCACGGCCGTGAGCACGGGGCTCACGCTGAACGTCGACGACGCGCTCTTCGTGCGCGTGACGGTCTGGGGGCAGTCGACGGCGTCGAGCGACGCGGTCGCCGTGAACGTCGCGGTCGCGTCGTGGAGGACGCCCGCCGGCACGCCGAAGCGCACGGTCACGGTCTTCTGGGTGCCCGCCGGGATCGCGGCCCAGGACACGTCGAGCTGGCTCGGCGGCGAGCCGGAGAGGGCCTGCGTGCCGCCGTCGATGGAGGCCGAGATGAAGTTCAGCGGCGCCGTGGCGCCGTTCACGAGGACGGTCGGGAAGAGGGCCGTCAGGTGCGCGTTCTGCGCGTCGCCCGTGTTCGCCGACGCCTGGCTCCGGTTCACGACGCTGTAGGTCACGTCGATGGTGCCCTGGCCGACGCGGATCTGCGGGTTCGCCGACACCGAGAAGTAGTCGAGCGACGGGGTCTTCGCGCTGACGTTGAACGGCTCCATGTCGGGCGCGAGGTTGCCGGCGCTCGCGGCCGCGAGGGGCTCGGTCCCGCCGAAGGGCGTGTAGGCGCGGATGTCGAAGAACGCGTAGCCGACGAGGGTCTTGGCCTCGCACCCGTCCGTCGGGGTGTCCGGCGTGACGACGAGGTCGGCGTAGCCGGTCGACGGCGTGTCCGGGATCGGGAAGTAGGGCGACGCGAGGGTCGGCCACACGGCCGCGACCCAGGTGACCGTCGCCGGGTCGGCCGGCGGGGTCATCGACCACGAGGCGTCGAACGTGCCGCTCGCGGTGTCGTAGCCCGGCGGCGCGGTCGGCGTGCCCGAGACGGGGCTCGCCGTCGAGTACCAGACCGCGGCCCCGGTGGCCGTGAACGACGAGAACGTCGTCTCCGCCGGCACGGCGGCGATCTGGACGACGTCGTTCAGCGCGGAGGCGCCGCTGTTCCGCGAGTAGAGCGGGAGGTGTACGGGCTCCCCGTAGCTCACGATGGTCGTGACGAGGTCGTCGTTGAGCGCGCGGATCTGCGTCTGGAAGGCGTTGCCCTGGCCGAGCGCGTGGACGCCCGACGGGTTCGACGGGACGCCGATGAGGAAGCTGTGGTTCGCGCTCGCCGACTCGCTGTCGTACGCCGAGAGCAGCTGCGCGCTCGTCGCGATCTGGTCGCCCTCGACGAGCGGGCCGTCGGGCTGGTCCTGCTCGAGGGTGACCTCGTAGGTGTTGGTGATGGCCTGCCCGAGCCCGAGGCTCGGCGCCGTCCAGACGACCGCGGGCCCCGCGACCGTGCGCGCCGTCGGCTCGCCGGCGAAGAAGGTCTGCGAGGCGCCGGCCGCGATGTAGACGCCGTTGCCGCTGATGTTGGTCGGCGGCCCGGTGATGGCGCTCCCGCCCGGGAGCTCGAAGCCGTCGAGGCGGTGCACGACGACGGCGTCGAAGTACACCTGCGCGCCCGTGTTCGGGACGTTCGTGAAGTTCTGCGCCGTGACGGCCACGGTGAGCGTCGCGCCGGCCTGCGCCCTGAGCGCGCCGAACACGTTGTAGGTCGGGGAGGCGCTGACGCGGACGATCGGGTTCGGGTGGGCGGCGACCGTGGTCGTCACGGGGGCGCTCGTCCGGAGCGCGCCGTTCGACGCCTGCACGGAGGCCTGCGACGTGTAGGTGAGCCCCTCGACGAGGCCGTTCGGCACCTTCAGGACGGCGGTGAGGAGGAACGTCGTGCCGGGCTTGATCGGGCTCGTGAAGTGCCAGAAGACGTCGCCGTCGTCGATCTGCATCCCCGAGATGGTGATGGGGCTCCCGACGTGGACGGCGCCGCCGTTCGTGGCGGACGAGAGCGTGAGCGTCGCGTTCTGGCCGAAGGGGTTCTGGGCGACCGCGGCCTTCGCGAGCTTCACGACGACGTCGCGGCCCTCGACCGCGCTCACCGAGAGCGGGATCTCGTAGCGCAGCTCCGCGTGGGAGGCGACGGTCGCGGGCGCCGAGCAGCCGACGCGCAGGATCGACTGCGGCGCCCAGTTGACGCGCACCGCGTCGAGCACGGGGAGCACGGGGTTCCCGGGGGTGTCCTCGAGCGTGATCCTGAGCCGCACCGCGGGGTACTGCGCCGCGTCGACGCCGCTCATGTCGACCTTCAGGTCCCAGCCGCTCTCGACGGCGACCTCGGTCGCGGGCGCGCCGGGGATGGGCGTCCCGTCGGCCGCGAGGAAGGCGACGTGCACGCGCGAGATGCTCGGGAACGAGCCCTTGAGCTGCACCTTCGTCCACGCGCTGAACGACGACGGCGCCACGGGGCGCGTCACGATGACCGCGGGCGTCCCGGGCGTCGCGACGGTCAGCGTCCCCGTGTACACGTTCTGCGAGTAGCCGCTGCTCGCGCCGGGCGCGTTGTCGATGCTGTTGCCGTCGTAATAGTCGTCGAACGCGCGGCCGTTGTTGTCGTCGACGGAGAACGCGGCGAGGGCGCTGGTCGCGGTGAGCACGCCGGCGAGGAATGAAATGCCGGCGGCGGCGCGGATCGCGTCACGCATGGGACCCCCCTGGTGGGTGTCGTGTCGTGTGATTTCTTGGGGATTCGTGGTTTGGAGAGCCCGACGGCTCTTCCCGCACGCGTTTAGTTGAGGACGGCTTGGAGCCAGATGCAACCCGGATGTGTGCGTGCCCGTCGGCCCCGCCCCGCTTCGAGCGCCGGCCGACGCCGTCTCTGCGGGGGTCTCCTGTGCGAAGTCGCCCACGAACGGTCGTCCAATTTATTGGTCGGTCGGCAGATTCGGCCGGTTCATGACGCGCTGCGTCACGATCGCGAGGGGCGCGCCGTCCGGCTTCCGCTCCGCGCCGCTTTGCCCTAAGAAGAGGGCAGCGGCGGGCGCGGCCCGCGGAGGGGAGAGGGAGATGGCGGACGACAAGCAGATCATCGGCGCTGGGCGCTTCACGCGCCTCGTCTCGGTCGCCGGCTGGGAGTACGTCGAGCGCACCAACGCCTCGGGCATCGTCATCATCATCGCGGTGACCCCCGAGGGGCGGCTGCTCATGGTCGAGCAGCTCCGGCCGCCGGTCGGCGCGCGCGTCGTGGAGCTCCCGGCTGGGCTCGCGGGGGACCTCGCGGACGCCGCCGACGAGCCGCTCGCCGAGGCCGCGCGCCGCGAGCTCGTCGAGGAGACCGGCTGGGACGCGGCCCACATGACGCGGGTCGCCCACGGCCCGCTCTCCGCCGGCCTCACGAGCGAGGTCGTCACGGTGTTCCGCGCCGACGGGCTCACGCGCGTCGGCGAGGGCGGCGGCGACGAGTCCGAGGACATCGTGGTCCACGAGGTGCCGTTCGGCGAGGTGCCCGCGTTCCTGCGCGCGCGCGAGGCGGCGGGCGCCCTCGTCGACCCGAAGGTCTACGCGGCCCTCTGGTTCGCGGGCCCGGGCGGCGGCGGGAGCGCCGCGTGACGCGCGGCGACGACGGGGCGGGGGAGGGCGCGAGCGCGGCCTCGGCCGACGGCCACGGGACCGAGGCCGACTACCTCGCGCGCTACCGCGAGCTCCAGTGGCCGCGCCCCTCGGTGACGGTCGATCTCGTCGTGCTCACCGTGCTCGACGCCGACCTGAAGGTCCTGCTCATCCGCCGCAAGGAGCACCCCTTCCAGGGCGCGTGGGCGCTCCCGGGCGGCTTCGTCCGCGTCGGCGACGCCTACGACGACCGCGGCGAGAGCGTCGAGGCCGCCGCCCACCGCGAGCTCGCCGAGGAGACCGGGCTCCCCGAGGGCTCGGCGTACCTCGCGCAGCTCCACACCTTCGGCGCGCCCGATCGCGACCCGCGGATGCGCGTGATCTCGGTCGCCCACTACGCGCTCCTCCGCCCGACGCTCGCGCCCTTCGTGACCGCGGGCACCGACGCCGCCGAGGCCCGCTGGGCCTCGCTCCGTGCGGACGTGGACAGCGGCGCGCTCCCCTTGGCCTTCGACCACGCCGAGATGCTCGCGATGGCCGTCCGGCGCGTGCGGGACGAGCTCGACCGGACGCCCGTCGCCTTCTCGCTCGTGCCCGAGACGTTCACGGTGGCGGAGCTGCGCGGCGTCCACGAGGCGGTCGTCGGCGAGACCTACGACGCCGGCAACTTCCGCCGCCGCTTCCAGCGGATGGTGGCCGACGGCCTCATCGAGGAGGCGCCCGGCAAGCGCGTGACGGGCACGAAGCCCGCGCAGGTCTACCGCTTCAGCGCGCGCGGGGCCTGAGCCAGAGGGTCGTCCAGTCGCGATCGTCGTGCCGCTCGGCGACGACGTGATCGGGGTAGGCGGCCTCCACCTTCGCGACGCGCGGCGTCATGATCCCGGAGAGCACGATGTCGCCCTTCGCGGCGCGCTGGATGTCGGGCGCGAGCCGGACGAGCAGCGAGTCGTAGATGTTGGCGAGCACGAGGTCGTAGCGATCGTGGACGTGCTCCATCGAGCCCACGTGGACCTCGAAGCGGTCGGCGACGCCGTTGAGCCGCGCGTTCTCGACGGAGTCCTCGCAGGCCTGCCGGTCGATCTCCACGCCGACGCCCGTCGCGCCGAGCTTCGCCGCCGCGATGGCGAGGATCCCGGTGCCGCTCCCGACGTCGAGCACGGTCGGCGCTTCGACCCCGGTCGCGCCGATGGCGGTCTCGAGGAGCCCGAGCACGGCGCGGGTCGTCGGGTGCCCGCCGGCGCCGAAGGCCTGCGACGGATCGATGACGACGGTGACGCGCTCGGGCCCGTCGGGCGGCGTCTCGGCCCAGTCGGGGGCGACCCAGAGGCGCTCGGACACCTGGAAGGGCGCGAAGATCGCGCGCCAGCCCTCGAGCCACGGGTCGCCCTCGGCGAGCCGCGTCTGCACCGTGGCGTGCGGCAGATCGAGGTTCGAGAGCCAGGCGCCGACGGCGTCGATGATGATGAGGTCGGGTGGGTCGGTGAAGGTCGCGATCAGCGTCGCGTCGCCGCGCGCCGAGTCGATCTGGGCCCCGCGCAGAGCGAGCAGCTCGGCGATGGCGTCGTAACCGTCCGCGATGTCCCCGATTGCGAGTTGCCATTCGACCATGGGCTTGGGTTACACCGAACCGCGCCCGCGGGGCAACCGGGCGCCCCGGACGGGGTATACGCGCGGTGTCGAAGGAGAGCGCGCGCCCCGCCGGGGCGACGCGTCCGGACCGGCCCGAGGCCCGCCCATGCAGCTCCCCCTCCGTCGCGCGACCGCCGCCCCGAACCTCGTGCCCACGCGCCGCGCCGGGCCGCCGAGCGATCGCCTCACGGTGCTCGCGGCGCGCGCCCTCGGCCGCGCGCGGAGCCTCTGGGCGGTGACCTCGCGCGGCCCGGTCCACGGGCTCGAGGTGCGCGGGAGCGGCCGCGGCACGGCCGTCCTCTTCCACGGTTTCAGCTCGACGGGCGCGCACCTCCTCGCGCTGATGCGCGAGCTCCGCCCGGCGTTCGCGCGCCTCGTGGCGCCCGATCTCCCGGCGCACGGCCTGACGCCGGCGCTGCCGCTGGGGTCGATGCGCGCGGACGTGGGCGCCGCCGCGATCCTCGAGGCGCTCGACGCCTGGCTCGACGGCCCGGCCGTGCTCGTCGGCAGCTCGCTCGGCGGTTACGTCGCCGTCCGCGCGGCGCTCGAGGCCCCGGGGCACGCGCGGGCGCTGGTGCTCTCGTCGCCGGCGGGCGCGGCGATGACGGCAGCCGAGCTCGACGCCTTCCGGGCGCGCTTCGAGGTGCCGACCCACCGCAGCGCCGTGGCGTTCGTGGATCGCGTGATGGCGGTGGGGCCGGTGGCGCGGCACGCGCTCGCGTGGGGGGTGAGGCGGCGCTTCGTGCGGCCCGAGCTGCGCGCGCTGCTCGCGAGCGTGCGGCCCGATGACCTCTTCACGCGCGAGGACCTCGCGCGGCTCTCACTCCCCGTGCTCTGCCTCTGGGGCGATCGCGATCGCGTCATGCCCACCGCGGCGCGCGACTTCTTCGCGTCGGCGCTGCCGCCGCACGCGCGCTTCGAGCGGCTCGCGGCGCTCGGGCACGGGCCGTACCTCGAGCGCCCGGGCGCCGTGGCGCGGCGCATCGCGGCCTTCGTCGACGGGCTCGAGCCCGCTCGCTGACGGCCGGCGGGCGCGAGGTCCCGACCCCGCGCCCGCCGCCAGGCGCGACACCTTCAGGGCGCCGCCCGCGGGCGCCACCAGAGGACCGCCGGCAACAGCAGCGCGAGGAGGAAGAAGATGTGGTCGATGCCCTCCCAGATGTGGAGGACGCCCTCGCCGACGTAGGTGGCGAGCGTGTCCACGGCGGGCTCGTCGGCGATCGGCAACGCGGCGACGGGCTCGTCGGCGCGGAGGACCGCGCTCGCGCCGCCGAGGCGCACCATGGCGCGGTGGCTCGGGTCCATCGGGAAGAGGGCGCGCTCGCTCACGGTCACGCCGCGGGCGTCGAGCGGCGGGCAGGTGGCGGCGACGTCGAGCACGAGGTAGGCGCCGTCGAGGCGCGCCGTGGTGCCGGCGAGGGTGGGGCGGGCGGCGGCGCAGGGGCCGGTCGTCGCGAGCGCGAGGCCGCGCGCGGCCCAGTCGAGGACAGCCGGCTCGCGCGCGGTGACCTCGCGCCAGGAGAGCGCGCCGTCGCCGTCGGCGTCGAGGGCGAGGGCGCGGTCGAGGTCCTTGAGCGCGACGTCCCAGCGCGCCGTGATGGTGACCCCGTCGGTCTCGTCGGCGCTCTCCGTCGTGAGCTGGACGAAGCTCTGCGACGGCTGGTGGGCGCGCGCCGGGCGCGCGGTGGCGCGAGGAGGCCGCGGCGGCGACCAGGGCGACAGCCAGCCAGGCGCGCGCGCCGCTCATGGCGCCACCACCGCGTGGTCGAGCGCAGCGCGGCGCGGGCGCGGTCGAGCGCGACGTCGCGGATCCCGGTCGCGTCGAGCCAGCGGACGGCAGGCGCGGCGGCCGCGGGGGGCGCCGGCGGCGGCGGCGGCGCGCATGAGGACGAGCGCGTCCCAGGGCTCGTGCTGCTGCTCCCAGTCGGCGCGGGCGAGGGCGAGGGCCTTGTCGGGGTCGTCCTCGAAGGCGAGCACGAGGCGCGCCTCCTCGCGGAGGTGGACGATGTCGCCGCGGGCGTGGGCGGCGTCGTAGCGCGCGCGGAGGAGCGCGTGGTCGCCGTCGCCGCCGAGGCCGAGGGCGCGGGAGGCGAGGGCGCGGCGGAGGACGAGGTTGTCGACGTCGCTGGCGCCTGTGAGGGCGAAGACCTCGGCGGGGCGGCCCTCATCGAGGAGGAGGTCCGAGAGCGCGGTGACCGTCCAGGCGTCGCCGGGATCGAGCGCGAGCGCCGCGCGGTAGTCGCGCTCGGCGGCGGCGACGTCGCCGTCGCGCTGCCAGAGCTCGCCCCGGATCCCGAGGGCCCAGGCGCGGACGCCGTCGTCTTGCGCGGGGGGGCCGGCGAGGGCCTCGTCGAGGCGCTCGCGGCCGCGCGCGTTCTCGCCGGTGAGCCCGTCGATGGCGGCGTGGCAGGCGGCGGCGGCGACGCCTGGCGCGCGCGCGGCGACGCGGTCGCAGTCGGCGCGGCCGTCGGCGGGGCGGCCCACGACGCCGAGGACGGTCGCGCGGGTGAGCGCGGCCTGGGCGTTGCCGGGGTCGCGCGCGAGGACGCGATCGAGGTCGGTGAGCGCGGCGGCGAACTCGTGGCGGCTCTGGCGGATGGTCGCGCGGAGGAGCGCGACGGCCTCGGGCGGCTCGGCCTCGCTCCACCACGGGGCGAGGGCGGCCTCGGCCCAGCCGAGGGCGCGCGGATCGGCGTTCCTGCGGGCGTCGGCGATGTGGCGGCGGGCGATCTCGACGGCGAGGCGGAGGTCGCGGGGGTGCTCGCGGAGGCGGGCCTCGGCGCGGGCGGTCTCGGCGCGCTCGGGGTCCACGGGGGCCGCGACGAGCACGGCGTCGTCGGCCGGGTGGGTGACGATCGCGCCGGCGCGGGCGTCGTCGCCGAAGTCGCCGGTGGCGGCGACGAGGATGATCGGGGTGAGGAAGACGAGCCCCTCGATGGCGCGGGAGAGGCGCGAGGGGGCGCGTCGCGCCGGCGCGCGGCCCGCCGCGGGCTGGTCGGGCGGGACCGGGGGCGCGTCGGGCGCGCTGGTGGCGTTCATGAGCAGTCCTTCGTGCCGCGCCGGGGGGCGGAGCGGCGTCGCGACGGAGTACGGGTGAGCGGCGGGGCTGGATCGTGCCGCGGTGGGGGGCGTGGCCGCGGGTCGCCGCTCGTGGCGGCTCCGGGGGCCGATTCGACGCCCGACGTTGACGCGGCGTGGCCGGCGGGTCTACACCCCGGTCGCTCTCACGCGGAGAATCCCATGCGCGCGCTCTCGCTCCTCGCCACGCTCCCGATGCTCGGCGGCCTCGCGCTCGGCGTCGCCACCACGGCCTGCGACGGCGGCGACGCCGGTGACGACGGCGTCTCCACGGTGACGGGCTCCCTCGCGGAGGGCTCGGCCGAGGCGATGGGGGTCTTGCACTTCCTGAACGCGGACTCGACGACGGTGGCGCTCCTCGACGTCGACGTGGCGCTCGACGCGCGGGCGGCGAAGGCGCTCATCGCGCACCGCGACGGGAAGGACGGGAAGGTCGGCACGAAGGACGACGACGCGTTCGACACGATCGCGGAGGTCGACGCGGTGAGCTACGTCGGGGCCTCGGCGCTCGAGAAGCTCTCGGTCTACTGCACGGCGCACGGCTGGGTGCCGCGCGGCAGCGACGTCCTGGGCACGTTCGACAACGTGGTGTTCACGGTCGACGAGGGCATCGCGACGCTCGCGCTCGCGAACACGGCGACGCAGGAGCACCTCGACAAGGACCTGCAGCTCGACAGCCGCGCGGCGGCGAACATCGTGGCGGCGCGCCCGATAGGCACGATGCTGGCGCTCTCGAAGGTGAGCTACGTGGGGACGACGGCGCTCCGCGCGCTGAAGCAGGCGGCGCAGAACGCGGGTGGCGGGCAGGCGCTGCCGGCGGGCGCGGAGGTGGCGGCCCACCTCGCGACGGCGTCGGAGGGGCTCTGGCACACGAGCGAGTCGGACTACCCGTTCACGGTGGTGCGGATCCCGGGCGCGGGCGGCGCGCCGCTGACGGCGGCGAACGTGAAGACCGTCATCGCGTCGGTGTACGTGGCGCACGAGTGGGGCGCGTCGCTCGCGGAGCGCGCGGTCGAGGTGCGGACGCTCGCGAGCTTCTTCGACAACTACACGGTCGCCGAGGACTGGTGGGAGGACTACCAGCGCGAGCAGGCCCCGCGCTTCCAGGCCCTCCAGAAGGTCCTCGAGGGCGAGCTCATCGACGTCCAGGTCTTCCGCCTCGGCGAGAAGTCGGGCAGCTGGCTCATGGGCGCCATCGACGTCTACATCATCGGCCGCACGTCCGATGGCGAGGTGGTCGGGGTCGCGACGATCAGCGTCGAGACCTGAGCGCGGGTGCTGTCGGCTTCCGGGGGGCTCCAAGGGGACAACCACGGAGGCACGGAGGCACGGAGGGATCGAGGTAGGATCCGGCTCGGCGCGCGTTCGGCGGCCTCGGAGCTCGTTCGCTCCGTGTCCTCCCTCCGTGCCTCCGTGCTCCGTGGTGAAAAACATAAGCATCACGGTGACTTGCTCGCCAGTCGCCCCCCGCTCTCCTCCTGTCTTCCCTCCGTGCTCTCCGTGTCTCCGTGGTGAAAACCAGAAGCAGCACGGGACCTTGGGCGCCAGCCTCCCCCGCTCTCCTCCTGTCCTCCCTCCGTGCTCTCCGTGTCTCCGTGGTGAAAACCAGAAGCAGCACGGGACCTTGGGCGCCAGCCACCCCCCGCTCTCCTCCTGTCCTCCCTCCGTGCTCTCCGTGTCTCCGTGGTGAAAAAAGTCACCCCACGAAGCCCCCGGACCCGTGAACGCCGTTCACTTCCGCGCGAGCAGCCCGAACGCCGTCACGTCGAGGATCGCCCGCGCCATGCGGTCGAGGTCGAGGTCCGCGTCCCCCCCGTCGCTCTGCGCCCACGCCCGCTCGAGCACGAAGCGGAGCGAGCCGATGACGCAGGTCGCGGCGATCTCCACGTCCACCCCGTCGCGCACGAGCCCGCTCGCGCGCCCGTTCTCGAGCGCGAGCACGACCCACGCGTGCAGGCTGTCGTAGAACTCGGCGAGCCGCCGGTCGACCTCCTCGTCGAGCCCGACCGCCTCGCGCATCAGGATCGTCGTCAGCGCCCGGTTCTGCGACGCCGCCTCGAGGATCCGCCGCACCGTCTGGTAGAGCTGGAGCGCCACCGGCGGCGCCCCCGGCCGCGTGTCGACCCCCACCACGCTCGACCGCAGCTGCACGAGCAGCTCGTCCATGAGCTCGAGGAACACCGCGTTCTTCGACTCGAAGTACTGATAGAACGTGCCGCGCGCGATGCCCGCCGCCTGGTGCAGGTCGCTGATGCTCGACTGGTGGTACCCGCTCGTCGAGAACACCTCGACCGCCGCCGCCAGGATGTTCGCCCGCGCCCGCTCCCGCCGCGCCTGCGCCCGCCGACTCCGCCCGTCGTCCGGGAGGTCGCCCTCGTTCTCGGCCGTCATCGCGTCGGCTCCACGCGCGCCGTCGGGTGGCGCGCCCAGTAGCGGTCCACGTGCCCCGCGACGACGTCCCGCACGTCGCCCACCAGGGCCATCACGGCCTCGTCGTCGAGCCCCGCCGTCGGGAACGCCGGCCCGACGTGCACCGTCACGCGCCCGCCCGCCCGCAGCATCAGGCTCCCCTTCCGCATCACCTCGTACATCCCCGTCACCGCGATGGGGCACACCGGGAGCCCGAGGTCCCGCGCGATGAAGAAGAGCCCCTTCCGGAACGGCCCCACGCGCCCATCCCGCGTGCGCGTCCCCTCCGGGAAGCCGAGGATCGAGTGCCCGCGCGCGACCTCCGCCGCCATCGCCGCCATCACCTCCGGCGACTGCCCGCGGCCCTGGCCCTTCTCCACCCCGATCGTCCCGCGCGCCTTCATGAACGTCCCGTAGAACGGGTACCGGAAGTGCTTCTTCAGCTCGATCCCCTGCTTGTAGTGCGGGGTCGCGTTGTAGCAGGCGACGTGGTCGAAGTGGTTCGTGTGGTTCTGGAGGAACATGTACGGCTGCGCCGGATCCACCGACGGGTGCACCTCCGCGCGCCACCGCGCCCCGAGGAGCTTCACCTGCCCCCAGCAGTAGAGCCGGTTCAGCGGCTCGAGCTCGCGCCCCGGCAGGAGCTTGTGGAGCGCCGTCATCGTCGAGAGCATCGGCACGAGCCACGACACCCCCAAACCCCAGAGCCCGAAGGACGCGGCGCGATCGAACGCCGAGGGGGCCGGGAGCACGACGGCGCCGAGCTCCTCGCCGCCCCCCTCGACCGGGACCTCGGCGGCCGCCGTCACGCGAGCACCTCGAGCGCACGCGGCCGCACCTCGAGCGACTCGAGGTGGAGCGGGTAGACCTCGCCGTCGACCATCGCGTCGACCGGCCCCGCGAGCGCGAAGTCCACCCGCCGCGCGCGGGTGTGCTCGTACGCCGCGAGCCGCGCGTGCTCGCCGCGGAAGATCCGCGGGAACGCGCGCAGGAGCTCGCCGCGCCCGAGCGGCCCCATCCTGACCACGTCGAGCGCGCCGTCGCCCGGGTCGGCGTCGGGCGCCATCATCATCGCCCCGCCCGTGAAGCGGCTGTTCGAGAAGCTGATGAACGTCGTCGGCCGCGCGTCCCGCGCCGCCGCGCCGTCGAGCGCGTGCGGGAACGCCGGGTGGTCGAGCGACGCCGTCGCGACCGCCACGGCGAGCGCGTAGCCGAGCGCCCCGAGCGGCTTGAAACGCGCGTTCGTGATGGCCCCCGCCTTCGCAGGGAAGCCGATGGCGAGCAGGTTCACGAAGTGGAGCTCGCCGTCCCGGTGCGTCGCGCGCACAGCATCGAGCGGCCGCCGCCCGCCCGCGAGGATCCCGCGCAGGGCGTCGTCCACGCCGCGCACGCCGAAGTCCCGGAGGAGCGAGTTCCCGGTCCCCGTCGGTACGAGCCCGAGCGCCACCCCGGCCCCCTCCGCGGCCGGCAGGAGCCCGGTCGACACCTCGCCGAACGTGCCGTCCCCGCCGAGCACGAGGAGCCGCCGCGCGCCCGCGTGGAACGCCTCGCGCGCGAGGTCCCGGGCGTGCCCCGGGCGCCGCGTCTCGACCGCCGCCACCCTGAGCCCCGCCTCGCGCAGCGCGAAGAGCGCCTCGCGCGCCCGCGCCGCCCCGCGCCCGCCGCCCGCTGCCGGGTTGACGATCGCGGTCCACACGCCCTGCTCCCGCTCGTGCCTCGTCGCGTTCACGCCACACCTCCCGTCGGGCTCGTGTAGGACGCCGCCGCCGTCTCGCCGCTCCCCACCGGGACGATCGCGTCGCGCGAGCTGCCCGCCCGCACGAGGTCCGCGAGCTCCGCCCGCTTCACCTTCATCGAGGCCGTGCGCGGGAACTCGTTGTGCCAGTGCACAAGGCCGCTCACCCGCTTGAAATCGGCGAGCCGCGCGTTCGCTTGCTGCACTGCAACACGCGTCGCGTCGAGGTCGCCGTCCTTCGTGCGCACGACCGCGACGAGCGCCTCCCCGGTGAGCCCGCCGCCCTTCCGCGGCCACAGGTAGTCGGCCGCGACCACCACGAGCTCCTCGCACGGCACCTTGGCGAAGGCCGCCTCGATGTCCTCGGGGTACACGTTCTTCCCGCCGGTGGTCACGATCATGTTCTTCCGCCGCCCGACGAGGTGCAGGTGCCCGGCGGCGTCGAGCCACCCGAGGTCGCCCGTCCTGAGCGCGCCGTCCGCGGTCAGCGTCTCCGCCGTGAGCTCCGGGTCGTCGAGGTAGCGCGACATCAGGGTCGGGCCGCGCACGATGACCTCGCCCACGCCGAGCGCGTCGGGGTCCGCGATGGTCACGTCCACGCCCGGCACGGCGCGCCCCACCGTGTCGCCCCGGAAGGGCTTGAGATCGTTGACGGTCGCCACCGTGCAGCACTCCGTCAGCCCGTACCCGATGACGACCGGCAGCCCGAGCTCGTAGAACCGCTCGGCGAGCCGCCGCTCCGTGAACGCGCCGCCGCAGAAGAGCACCTTCAGGTCGCCGCCGAAGCCGTCGTGGATGGGGCGCAGGAGCCGCTTCGAGAGCGCGTGGCGCGGCGTCTTCGCGGTGAGCCAGCCGTTCAGCGCCGAGAGCGCCTTCACGGCCTCGCGCTGCCACGGCTTCGACTCGGCGATCCGCTCGTTCACCCCGCGCTCGAACGCCTCGAGCAGGAGCGGCACGACCGCCATGTGGGTCACCCGCTCGGCCTTCATCGTGTCGAGGAGGTGCTCGGGGCGGAGCGTGCGCTGGTGCACGACCGTCGCGCCGCCCGAGAACGGCCCGACGAAGCCGCACATGAAGTCGATGGCGTGGTTCGTGGGCAGGATCGAGAAGTAGCGGTCGCCCTCCGTGAGCGGGAAGAGGGCGACGAGCCCCTCGAGCTGCGCGAGGTAGGCGCCGTGCGACAGCACGCACCCCTTCGGCCGCCCGCCGGTGCCCGACGAGTAGACGATGGTCGCGTCGTCCTCGCGGCGCCGCGGGACGACCTCGAGCTCGGGGGCGTCCGGGTCGGCGTGGCCCAGCTCGCCCAGGGCCTCGGCCCCGCCGAGGTCGGCGGCGCCTGCCGGCGCCTCGTTCACGAAGACGCGCGTCGCCTCCCGCGTCGCGGCGGA
Organism: Deltaproteobacteria bacterium; assembly: GCA_020632715.1. GTDB lineage: Bacteria > Myxococcota_A > UBA9042 > PHBI01 > PHBI01 > JACKFA01. The sequence goes on along the minus strand of JACKFA010000001.1, from coordinate 40,237 downwards.
GAGCCGCCGGAAGTAAGGGTAGTCCACGACGAGCGCGTCGGGGCGCGCGTGCGCGAGCAGCGCGTCGTGCTCGGCGCCCGTGAGCTTGTAGTCGAGCGGCACGAGCACCGCCCCGCGCCAGAACGCCGCCGCGGCGGCCACGAGCCAGCGCGGCTGGTTCCCCATGATGAGGGCGACGCGGCTCCCGGGGCCGACGCCGTGGCTCTCGAAGAGCCGCGCCATCGCCATCGCCTCGGCGCGGAACGCCGTGAACGTGAGGCGCGCCTGCTCCCGCTTCCGGTCGCGGCAGACGAGCGCCGTCGCCGTCTTGAAGGTGAGCGTCGCGTCGGACAGGAGCTCCCCGAGCGAGGCGTAGGCGCCGGCGAACAGGGGCTCGGCCGCCGCCGCGCGGAGGCCCTTCGAGGGCGTCCCGGGGCTCATTGGCGGCGCCTCACGAGGGCCGCGAGGTCGGCGAACGTGCTGACGCCTTGCAGCTCGTAGTCCGGGATCTCGACGTCGAAGGTCTCTTCGAGGCGCGTCATGAGGTCGAGCGCCTGCATGCTGTCGATGCCGAGGCTCTGGAAGAGGTCGTCCTCGGCCGAGAGCGAGCCCGGCGGGCGGTCGAAGCGCTCGCAGGCGAGGGCGAGGATCCGGTCAGTCGTGGCATCCGAGGTGCTCATGACGGCACGCGCTCCGACGGGAGGTAGGGGAGGGCGGACGTGTCCGCGGCGAAGCGCGCGAGCGCCTCGAGGACGACAGGGGAGCCGAAGAGCTCGCAGAAGAGGGCCTTCTCGGCGTCGAGGCCCTCCGGGAGGGGCTTCGTGAAGCGCTTCGCCGCGGCGACCGTGTGCGGCGCGAAGCGGGCGGCCTGCTTCGCGAGCGCGAGCGCGGCCGGGAGCGCCTCACCCCGCGCGACCACCTGCGACACGAGCCCGAGCTCGTGCGCGCGCGTCGCGGACAGGCTCCGCCCCGAGAGCAGGAGGTCCCGCACGACGGCGTTCCCGACGTCGCGGCGGAGGCGCGGCACGCCGCCGAACCCCGGGATGAGGCCGAGCCGCAGCTCCGGGAAGGCGAAGCGCGCGCCCTTGTCGGCGATGAGCACGTCGCAGGTCAGCGCGAGCTCGAAGCCGCCGCCGAAGACGACGCCGTGGAGCGCCGCGACGGTCGTCATCGGCGCCTGGTCGAGGGCGTCGAAGACCGCGTGGATCCGGTCGATGAAGGAGCGCACCGCGGCGAGCGTGTCGCCCGCGGCCTCGCCGGCGGCCCGGCGCGCGACGAGGTCCGTGTAGAGCTCCTTCAGCGCGGCGCCCTCGCAGAAGCCGGCGCGCGCGGTGCTCGTGAACAGGAGCGCCCGCGCCCCGCCCGCGCCCGCGCCGACGTGCGCGACCAGCGCCTCGAGCTCGGCGAGGGCCGTGAGCCCGAGCGCGTTCCCGGGCTCGCGGTGGAGCGTCACGACGAGGACGTCGCCGTCGGGCGCCCAGCGGAGCGCCTCCCCCTCGAACGTCGCGCCCGCGGCGGCGCTCACGCGTACATCTCCGCGATCTGCTTCTCGTAGTGCGCCTCGATGGCGCGGCGCTTCAGCTTCTGGTTCGCCGTGAGGAGCCCGGACTCGGGCGTCATCGGCGCCGGATCGAGGTGGAACGCGCGGATCCGCCGGTAGTGCGGGATGTCGGCGTTCAGCGTCGCGACCGCGGCCTCGACGACCTCGCGCGCGACGGGGCCCGCGACGATCGCCGTCAGGAACGGGCGCCCGTGGCCGACGACGACCGCCTGCACGGCCCCCGGCGAGAGCTCGAGGAGGCGCTGCTCGAGCGGCTCGGGCGGCACGTTGTGCCCCGACGACGGCACCAGCACGTTCTTCGTCCGCCCGATGACCTTCACGCGCCGCGTCTCGTCGAGCGTCGCCTGGTCGCCCGTCCGGAACCAGCCGTCGTCCGTGAACGCGGCCTTCGTGGCCGCCTCGTTCTTCCAGTAGCCGGCGAAGATGTGGGCGCCGCGCGTCTGGAGCTCGTCGTCGTCGCCCGCGACGCGGATCTCGACGCCGCGGATCGGCCGCCCGACGTAGCCCGGGCGCGCGTCTCCGGGCTCGTCCATCGTCACGATGGCCGTCGTCTCGGTGAGCCCGTACACCTCGTACACCGGGATCCCGATGAGCGAGAACCAGCGCTGCGTCTCCTCGGAGAGCGGCGCCGAGCCGGAGATGAGCGTCTTGAGGTCGGCGCCGATCTGCGCCTTCACCTTGGGCGCGATGAGGCGCTTCGCCACGGCGAGGGCGAGCTTCTCGCCGAGCGTCGCGCCCTTCCCCCGCAGGTTTCCGCGCACCGCGGCCGCCCAGAGCGCCGCGAAGAGCTTCCCGCGCTTGACGATCTGCCCGTCGACGCCCGACCGGATCCGGTCGAGCAGCGCCGGCACGTTCAGCACGTAGTTCGGCTTCGCGGCGGCGAGCTCCTCCTTGAGGTTGTCGAGCGAGGTCGACATCGAGAGCTCCGAGCCGCGCCAGAGCGCCGTCCAGAGCACCATGCGCGACCCGGCGAAGCAGAACGGCAGGTAGTGGAAGACCCGGTGGACGCCGCCCGCCGCGTGCCCGCCGTCGCCCATGAGGCGCCCGACGGCGTCGTCGATGACCGGCAGCATGAAGCCGACGTTCGCCGCCGTCGTGACGACGCCCTTCGCCTCGCCGCTCGTGCCCGAGGTGTAGATGATGGTCACCGGGTCCGCCGGCGCCCGCTTCACGGGCGGCTCGTCGACCGCGCCGTCCCCCGCGAAGAGGTCGTCGAGGAGCGCGAGCGGCATCTCCGGCCACGCGGCGCGCGGCCCCTCGGCGAGCGCCTCGCCGTCGACCACGACCAGCGCTGGCTCCGCGTGCTTCATGATGGTCACGAGCTCGCCCGCGGCCTGCCGCGCGTAGAGCGGCACCACCACGGCCCCCTCGGCGAGCATCGCCAGATCCGCCGCCACCCAGCGCGCGCTGTTCGGCGCGAGCAGCACGACGCGGTCCCCCGGCTTCACGCCGCGACTGCGAATCGCCGCGCGCGCCTTGCCGACCATCGCGGCCATCATGGCGCCCGTGAACGGCTTGTGCGTTGCACCATGCATCTCGCCGATGACCGGCCGGCTCGGGTGCTTCGCGAGCGTCCCGAGCAAGCGGTCGACGAACGTGGTCTGGTCTTTCACAGCGCCTCCAGGGTGCGCGCCCCGCCGTGGCTCGGGTCCGCGTCGGCGAGGAGCTCCCGCACGGCGCGCGGGAGCGAGGGCAGGTGGTCCCAGGGGTTCCCGGCGAGGCCGAGCTCCTCGCGGAACGGAAACTCCGGGTGCCGCTCGCGGACGTACTCGACGACGAGCTGCCCCATGCGCCCCATGGCGCCGAGGTTGCGGGCCACCGACCCAGCGATCCCGGCCCGGATCCGCTCACCCTCGTCGAAGGCGCGCCCCACGAGCTCCGGGAGCTTCGTCGCGAGCGCCGGGTCGTCCACCTCGAGCGCGAGCTCGGGCTGGCCGCGGTCGGCCATGAGGTTCCGGATCCGCTCGTCCATCGTGACCCCGACCGACGGCACCCCCGCCGGCATCGACGTCACGATCGCGTGGTAGCGCGACGACACGAGCGCCGACGCCTGCCGCAGCACCGACACGAGCTCGAACATGTCGTGCTCGTCGCTCACGAGCACGGGCGTCTCGGCGCCGAGCCGCTCGCGGAGCCCCTCGCAGGCGCGCCGATCGAGCTCCTCCATCCCGACGAGCACGACGAACGCGCCGCGGTCGCGCGCGACCTTCCGGAGCGCCGTCGCGTACGCGTCGAGGTAGGCGGCCTGCTTCTCGCGCACCTCCTTCCCCGCCGCGTGGAAGTACACGGACTTGTAGTGCGCCTCGGCGTGGAGCCCGAGCGCCTTCTGCTCGACGGCGCGCCGCACGTCGGCGGTGACGGGCCACCAGAAGGGGTTGATGGGGCACGCGACGAGCACGGGGCGCTCCCCGTCCCAGCCGTGGCGCGCGAGGATCCGCTTCCCGACGTCGTCTCCGGCCGGCTCGAAGGTCCACGCCGTGTCCGTGCCGACCTCCGCGCGCACGCCGAGCCGCGCGAGCACGCCGACCGACGCCTCGTTCCGCGCCACGATGAACGACCGCCGGCACGTGTCGCGCACGAGCGCCTCGAGCGGCGGGTCCATCTTGCCGGCCTCGCCGCCGTACCCGATGGCGAGCTTGTTCTCGGCCGCCGCCACGCCGAGCGCGCCCGCCATGAGCGTCGACAGGGCGTTCGCGAACTTCGACTTGAACATCGACCCCTCGCACGCGACGACGCCGTGCTGCGCGTGGACCTCGTCGTAGAGGAAGCGCGGGAAGATGTCCGGGAGGCGCACCTGGCGGGCGGTCTTGAAGTAGCCGCGCGTCTTCGCCGGGTCCTGCGTGACGATCGACAGCTCGAGGTGGCGGTCGCCGAAGAGGTGGCGGAACTGGCGGATCATCTCCTCGACGCGCACGTCGGCGCCGGTGTTGCGCGTGCCCGAGTAGCCGACGAAGAGGAGCTTCAGCGGCTCCCCGGGCCGCCACTCGGCGCCGGGGTCGAGCGCGTAGCGGGTGGCGGCGCCCTCGACGGCCGCGCGCGTGGCGCCGATGAGCCAGCGATCGGCGTCCGCGGCCTGCCCGAGGACCTCCCGCGCCTTCCCGGCGAGGCGGCCGAGGGCGAAGCCGGCCTGCCCGAGCACGCCCCCCCAGGGGCTCCGGCGGGCGCTCATGCCGCGGCCTCCTTGGTCTTCTCGGCCTCCGCGCGCGAGGGCAGGGGGCGCGTCGGGTAGGTGAAGGCGTTCGCCTTCGACCAGCGGTAGAGCGCCGGCCCGTACCCGGTGAACGACGCGGGGGCGACGCCCACCTCGGCCACGGCGCGGGCGTTGTCGAAGACGGTGTCGTAGGTGATGTAGGGCAGGAAGACCTTGAGGAGCGACGCGACGAGCGTGACGGGGTTCTTCGCGCGCCAGCCGTTCGCGAGGTCGACGGCCGTCTGGAACGGGCCGAGGAGGCTCGGGGCGAAGCGGATGCGCTTGCCGGTCCCCGCGTGCAGCGCGTCGCCGACGGCGCCGAGGGTCGGCGATGAGAGGCCGGCCGAGAGGTGGTAGATCGTGTGCTCGGGGCGCGCCTTCATGTGGAGCGTCTCGATGGCGCGGCCGACCCAGTCGGCGTTGACGATGTCGGCGCGCCAGGTCGGGCGGAACGGCACGACGGGGAGGTCGGCCAGGAACGCGGTGGCGCGGACCATGTCGAACTGCGCGGTCTCGGGGAAGCGCGAGTCGCCCATGACGATGGACGGGCGCAGGATGGTCTTCTGGACGTCCGGGAGGAGCTCGTGGGCGAGGTGCTCGCAGAGCTTCTTCGTGCGGGCGTAGGGATCGTAGTCGCTGCGGTCCCAGTCGATCGCGTCGTCCTCGAGGACGACCTCGGCGTTCCGCTTGCCCGCGACGGCGACGGTCGAGACGTGCGTGTAGCGGCGGAGGCCGCGGCCGTCGGCGAGCGCGCGCGCGAGCTTCACGACGGAGAGGGTGCCGCGCACGTTCGTGTTGAGGCAGGCCTTGTCGGACTTCCGGTTGAGCGAGGCGGCGATGTGCAGGACGGAGCCGGTGTCGCCGAGGATGGCCTCGCGCGTGGCGGCGTCGAGGCCGAGGTCGGGGGCGTGGAGGTCGCCGAGCGCGGGCTCGACGCGGTCCATCATCTCCCAGAAGCGCGCGGCGTCGACGTGGAGCTGGAAGGACCCCCAGAGGCGCTCGATGGCCTGCTCGCGCGACCTGGCGCGGACGAGCGGCCGGAGGCGCACGCCCGGGTGGGTGTCGAGGAGGCGCGTCGCGGCGTAGCCCCCGAGGAAGCCGGTGGCGCCGGTGATGAAGAGGGTCTCGTCGGCGCTGCTCACGGGCGGGCCTCCTGCGTCGCGGGGCGTCGGGCGGGCTTTCGGAGCGGCGGCTTCGGCGTCAGCGCCCGCTCGGGGGCGACGAGCACGAGGGGCGGCCCGTCGGCGGGGTCCTCGGGGGCGTCGCCGCCGTCGAGGAGGGGCCAGCACCACTGCTTGAGCCCGGGGTAGAGGATGTCGAGCCAGTAGACGCGCCAGTCGATGCCGTCGGCGATGTTGCCCCAGGTGGCGCGCTCGTCGGCGGACAGGGCGCGGTCGAGGTCGCGCGTGTGCTGGTTGCCGAAGATCCAGTCGTGGTCGTGGATGAAGGGGCGGTAGAGGTCGAGCATGCGCTGGAGGCGGCCGAGGCCCTTCTCGGCCTGCTCGAGGGCGAAGCCGGCCCAGACGCGCTTGTCGTCGAGGGTCTTCTCGAGGCCCTTCGCGGGGCGGGGGAGGAGCGCGCCGACGGGGAGCCCCTCGAGCGCCCCCTTCAGGCCGCGCGCGAAGCGCTGGAGGCGCGGCAGGGCAAAGGCGTGGTCGGCGTCGGCGTCGACCGGGACCGTGTCGAGGAAGCGGATGACCATGCGCTCGAAGCGCGAGGCGTCACCGCGGCCGAGGTCCTTCCGGATCGAGAGGTTCGCGAGCTCGATGGCGCGGCCCATGCGCATGGGGTTCGAGGACGAGGTCGAGACCTGGTAGACGCGCTCGGCCTCGCCGCGGAGGAGGGCGGCGAGCGCGAGGGTGACGGCGCGGGAGACGGCGTCGACGGGGACGACGTCGAAGTGGTTCTTGGCGCGCGCCGGGAAGAAGCGGAAGGGCGAGCGGAGGAGCCAGAGGAGGGGGCCCGTGGTGTTGAGGCCCTCGTTCCAGCCCGTGAAGGGGTAGTGGAGGGCGCACTCGACGATGGCGGGGCGGACGACGGCGACCTCGACGGGGGCGCGGGCGAGGAGGTGCTCGGCGACGCCCTTCGTGTAGGTGTAGACGTTGAGCCAGCCGAGCTCGCGGGCGCGCTCACGGGTGGCGGCGACGCGGTCCTTGGCGCTGCCGGGGCCGGCGGCGAGGGCGCGGAGGGTCTCGAGCTCGGCGTCGACGTCGTAGTGGCGCTGGTTCGGGGCGAGGCCCGGGGTGAGGGTCTCGGGGACGGCGCCGTCGTTGACGCCGGCGACGAAGCAGGTCGAGGTGTGGAGGATGGCGGCGTGCTCGGTCTTCGCGGCGAGCTCGGCGACGTGGAGGGCGCCGTCGACGTTGATGGGGACGGCGAGCTTGGGGTCGGCGTCGAAGTCGGTGAGGCCGGCGAAGTGGACGATGGCGTCGAGGGAGGGGGCGAGCTCGGCGACGGTGTCGTCGGAGAGGCCGCAGAGGGGCTCGGTGACGTCGCCCTCGAGGACGCGCACGCGCTCGGAGAGGAAGGCGGCGTAGCCGGCGCCGTGGCGCTCGCGGAGGGGGCGGAAGACGGGGCTCCGCGCGGCGATGCGGTTGAAGCGGGCGGCCGCGCCCTCCTTCTTCGAGCGGCGGACGAGGACGTCGACGCGGCCGATGTCGGGGAGCTCGTAGAGGAGCTGGGAGAGGAAGACCTTGCCGACGAAGCCGGTGACGCCGGTCACGAGGAGGTGTCGGCCGGCGAACGTCTGGGCGACGGAGGGGGTGTTGCTCGGGCTCATGGGCTCCTCGTGCGGGTGAGGGGGTGGCCGGGGCGGGGTGGCTCGCGGGGGGCGCCGTCGTCAGCGGGTGCCGGACTGGACGACGGGCCAGTCGAGGTCCTTGGCCATGCGGCGGAGGCGCGGATCGGGGTCGACGGCGCAGGGGAGGCCGACGGCGGAGAGGAGGAGGCCGTCGACGCCGCGGGCGCCGAAGCCCTGGGAGCGGGCGAGGTCGAGGCCGCGCTCGGCGGCGAAGGTGCGGGCCCACTGGCCGGAGACGGGGCCGCCGACGACGGGGTCGAGGAGGCGGCCGGTGGCCTCGTCGTCGCGCATCTCGAGGCGGTTGCAGAGGAGCTCGTCGGCGCCGACGTGATCGCGGAGGGGGGCGACGACGACGTCGAGGAGCTCGGAGAGGAGGACGACGCGGAGGCCGTCCTTCCTGGCGCGGGCGACGAGGTCGAGGCCGACGCTCTTGAGGTTCGGGAGGACGAAGCGGTGGTAGTACTCGTCGCCGAGGACGGCGAGGCGGTCGTGGCCCATGCCGCGGAGGCCCATCCAGGCGAGCTTCTGGACGACGGCCTGCTCGCCGAGGGAGCCGGCGAGGCGCATGCCGCTAGCGATCGCGACGCCGCCGAGGCGGGTGAGCCGGGACTTCACGGCCTGCGTGTTGAGGGCGAAGTAGGCGGGCGCGCTCATCGCGGTGGGGCGCAACAAGGCGCCCTCGACGCGGAAGAACGCGGCGGCAGCGGGTCGGTCCGACATCACTCAGAGCCTCCAGCGAGGGGAGGCCGGGGCTATAGCGCAGGGCGGGACCCGGACGCAGCAGAAAAATGAACTGACATGTCAGTCTACTTTTTGGCGACCACAGGGTCGTCGTTTGGGGACAGTCCCCGGGGACTGTTCGGAGACGCGCTGCCACGCCGAGACGGCGCGCTGTCACGCCGATACGGCGCGCTGCCACGCCGATACGGCGCGCAGCCACGCCGATACGGCGCGCTGCCACGCCCCTACGACGCGCTGCCATCCGTGACGGCGTGCTGCCACGCCGATACGGCGCGCTGCCACGGCGCGCTGCCATCGGTGACGGCGTGCCGCCATGCACCGTAGGGGCGGCCCTCGTGGCCGCCCTCAGCGGGGTCGCAGTCCCCGGGGACTGTTCGATCATCACCCCAAGAAGACCAGCAGCCGCCGCAGGCGCCGTGGAGATGTGGGAAACCTCGTGTTCGGCCGGCCAAGGGCCGGTCGAACGCGAGGTTTTCCAAGGCGATGTGGGCAACTCGGGGCTCCGCGCCCGTCGGGCGCGGGTCACGAGTTGTCAAGGGGTGTGGGCGGCCTCGTGGGCTGGCTCGGGGCAGGCCGCGCAGCGGGCTGTCCCCAGCCTGTCCACAGGCCGTCCACACCCCGTCATCGCCGGCATCTCCACGGCGCGGTAGGGCCGCGTCGCCGATCTCACCGCCATCACGCCCCCGCCGCTCGTCTACCCGCCGCCGAACGAGCTCCGCGCCGAGCACGCGTCGCGCCGCGGCGTGGTTGTGTGCACTGCACAACACCCGGCCGTTCTCCGTCGCGCTGGCTCCACCGTGGGCCCAGGGCTCGACGTGGTCGAGCGTCAACCACCGCGTCTCGCTGCACCGCACACCGGTCGCCGCGTCGACGTGGCTGCACCGGAGCCCGTCCCGCGCGACGATCGCCCGCCGGTCGGCCTTCGGGAACGCGCGCGGCGTCTTCTTCGGCGTCGCGCCCCTGGCCGCCGTCGCCTTCCGCGGCTTGGCGCCGACGCCGAAGCGCTCTTTGACGAGCTTCGCCTCGAGGAGCTCCAGCGCGGCGTCGAGCAGACCCTCGACCGAGCGTGCTTCCGCGCTCCGGTGGCTCGTGAGGGCCGCGAGCCGGGCGAGCCGATCGCGCGTCGCGGCGCTGATCGTGACCGTGAGCTTGTGGCGCTCGGCCGAGAGCGGCGCGACCTCGGCCCGACGTCCGGGCGTCGGGCGCGAGGTCTTCTCAGCGATGCGCGCGTCCTCGGGCTCGCGAACCGTCGACGACATCGGCAGCGTCAGCGTCGTCGAGGTCCCGACGCGTGACGGCGCCGGCAGCTTCCGGATCGTCGGCGCCACGTCCGGCCGTGGGAACTGGGCCGCGAGAAGCGCCTCGACGTCGCGCTTCGACTTCCCGCACGCGGCGTCGATGAGCGCGACCGCGTTGTCGTCCGTGAGCTTCGCCGCGAGCAGCACAACACCCGCGAGGTGCAGCCGTCCCGCGCGCACCCGGGTGAGCAGGAGCGGGAACCGCTGCGCCGCGCGCGCCGCCTGGATCTTCTTCGCGGCCTCTCCCTCGGACCAGTTGAGCTCCCCGAGGCAGTACGCGAAGAGCGAGCCATATGGCTTCTCGGCCCAGGCCCTCGTGCGGTCGACCTCGCCGAGCAGGCGCAGGACATCGGCGGTCTGCTCGAACGACGCCGCCGCGTGGCGCGCGAGCTCGGCGAGGAGAATGTCGTGCTCCTCGGGGAGTGCTGAGCGAGGGGCTTTGCAGGCGCGTACATCGTCCGTGCTCCGGGGCGATCGTGGGAGTTCCTGTCTTGGAATCCCTTTGTAGCACGGGGTCTTTCGCGGCGACTTTGCCCCTCCAGGACGCTCCAGGTTCGACGAACGGCGCCTCATCCACCTCGCGCGGTGGCTCGCCCCGATCAGCGCGACCTCGGGGCTCGTGGGCCTCGCTCCGGCCATTCTGGCCGCTGTCCGTGGCCTTCGGGCGTGACGGTCCTGGGAGACCCGTCAAGCTAAAAAGTGGTAGTGATTGTCGATTCTTGGGCGGGATTCGGGCCCCGTGGGCGCCGTGGAGATGCCGGCGATGCCGCGGCTGTGGACGGGCTATGGACGGCCTGCGGACGGCCCGCTGCGCGGCCCGCCCGCGAGGCCGTCCACAGCCCGCCCACGAGCCGCTTGGACAACTCGTGCCTCCGCGCCCGCTGGGCGCGGAGACACGAGTTGCCCATTATCGTTTGAAAACCTCGCGTTCGGCCGGCCAGCGGCCGGCCGAACACACGAGGTTTCCCACATCTCCACGGCGCCGGCGGCGGTTGCTGGTTGTCCCTTCGGGTTGTCCCACCGGGTCGCTTACATTGTTTTACATTGCAGTCCCCGGGGACTGTGAACTGCGTTCACGCGCTATCGCTGCCGTCCTGACGCTCGCTTACATTGCTTTACATTGCAGTCCCCGGGGGGACTGTGAACCGCGTTCACGCGTTCACTCCCTCTCGCTGCAGTCGATGTCGACTCCCGCCCTCGAGAGGCGGCGGTCGAAGTCGAAGGCTACCTCCTTCGAGCGCGCCTGGAGCTGGACCGAGAAGGCCCGGTGGGTGGTGCGGTTCGGGGTGTTGCTCGCCTCCTCCACGAAGGCCGGGAAGTCTCGCTCGAGCTTCTCCCCGTGGGCCAGGACCGGCGCCTGCGCCTTCTCTTCCGCCGTCCCCGGCTTCCCGTAGCAGCCCTCGTAATGGACCGTCACCACCACGCTCACGAGCGGCTCCTCGAAGGTGTTCTCGAGCTTCACGTGCAGGGTGTCCCCGCTCCGCGTCACCTCGAAGCCCGGCCACGCCTCCGCCCCCTCCACCGCGAAGGCCGGCCCCACCTCGCCCATCCCCTCGCGCTGGAGCCGGATGCCCGACTTCGAGATCACCCAGTCCGACCGCATCTGCTTCGGCAGACACTCCGCCTCGTACCGCACCGGCGGGAACCTCATCCCCTTCGGATCCACCGCCCCACGGAGCACCACCACCTGCCCCTCGAGCGCGTCGAGCGACAACCCCTCCTTCGGCTTCAGGACCGTGAACCCCACCGCGTGGTGCGGGTTCACCCACTCCTCCGTCCCATCCGCCTTGCAGACCTCCACCCCCTCCGCCGTCAGCTCCCCCACGAGGAAGCGGTAGCCCGACCCCGCCTCGTCGAGCGCCACCACCCCGGCCCCCTCGTCGTCCGACCCCGTCTTCGCCGTCGCCATCGGCTCCTCCTCCGCCCCCGAGCCCGTCTCCGCCGGCGTCGACGAGCCGCACGCGGCGAGAAGAAGAGCAGCGAGCGCTGTCATCGCGAGACGGTCCATCGGTCCACTCCTTGTCCGGTTCCCTCCCAGCCTCGCACGCTCCGCCCCCCTCGGCTAATCTCGCGCCAACCCCAGCCTGCCGCCCCGAGGCCCCCGCCATGACGACCCCACGAGAGGCCGACCTCCAGGCCCTCCGCGCCTTCCTCGACACCCCGCTCGACGTCCGCCTCGCCCGCGCCGCGGCCGCCGACCCCGAGGCCCACGCCCTCGGCCTCGCCCAGCGCGTCGCCGCCGGCGTCCCCGCCTACGCGGCCTTCCTCCGCGACCACGCCGTCGACCCCGTCGCCGCCACGCGCCTCGCCGACCTCCCGCTCAAGACGAAGCCCGGCTACGTCCGCGCCTTCCCCCTCGCCGACCGCGCCCGCGGCGGCGACCTCGCCGCCTCCGCCATGCTCGCCGTCTCCTCCGGCTCGACCGGCGAGCCCGTCGTCTGGCCCCGCGCCCTCCGCGACGAGCTCGAGGTCGCCTCCCGCTTCGAACAGGTCCTCCGCGACGCCTTCCACGCCGACGCGCGCACCACCCTCGCCGTCGTCTGCTTCCCCCTCGGCACCTGGGTCGGCGGCATGTTCACCGCCGCCTGCCTCCGCCACCTCGCCCTCAAGGGCTACCCCCTCACCGTCGCCACCCCCGGCAATAAACCCGACGAGATCCTCCGCGTCGTCGCCGACCTCCGCGACGACTTCGACCAGACCGTGCTCCTCGGCTACCCGCCCTTCATGAAGGACGTCATCGACCTCGGGCGCGAGCGCGGCCTCGACTGGGCCGCCCGCCCGACCCGCCTCGTCTTCGCCGGCGAGGTCTTCAGCGAGGCGTGGCGCGACCTCGTCTGCGCCCGCGTCGGCGCCGACGACCCCGCGACCGCCACCGCCTCGCTCTACGGCACCGCCGACAGCGGCGTCCTCGCCGTCGAGACCCCGCTCTCCATCGCCATCCGCCGCTTCTTCGCCGCCCACCCCGACGCCGCCCGCGACACCTTCGGCGAGGCCCGCCTCCCGACCCTCGCCCAGTACGACCCGCTCGACCGCTACTTCGAGGTCGTCCCCGGCGAGCTCGGCGACACCCTCGCCCTCACCGCCGACGGCGGCGCCCCCCTCGTCCGCTACCACATCGCCGATCGCGGCGGCGTCCTCGGCTTCGACGCCCTGCTCGCCCGCGTCCGCCGCGCGGGCGGCGACCCCGACGCCCTCGTCGCCGCCGCCGGCCGCGGCGCGCGCGACCTCCCGTTCGTCTGGGTCTTCGGCCGCGCCGACTTCACCATCTCCTTCTTCGGCGCCAACGTGTACCCCGAGAACGTCGCCCCCGGCCTCGAGGTCCCGCCCATCTCCGACTGGTGCGGCGGGAAGTTCGTCCTCCACGTCGTCCACGATGACGACCACGACGCGCACCTCGCCCTCGAGGTCGAGCTCCTCCCGGGCGTCGCCCCCGAGCCGCGCATGACCGAGGTCGTCGCCGACTCCGTCACCCGCGCGATGACCCGCATGAACAGCGAGCTCGCGCACTACTGCCCGCCCGCGCGCCAGACCCCGCGCGTGACCCTCCACCCGCACGCCGACCCGACCTGGTTCCCCGCCGGCGTGAAGCACCGCTACACCCGCCGCGGCTGAGCCCGCCGCCCGCGGTCAGTCGAAGAGCGCCACGACCGGCCCCGCCGTGTCCGACGGCCAGTGCGGGAGCCGGATCTCGCGCCCGTCGAAGGTCACGACGCTCACGACCTCGGTGCTCGCGGGCAGGTAGCGGTCGACCGCGTCGAGGAAGAAGGGCACGAGCGCCGAGAACGTGTCCGTCGGCCCCGACGACACCTGGTCCGTGCCCTCGTCGAAGAGGAAGTACGCGATGGCCGTGATCTCCGGCGCCGCGAGCACCTCGGTCGCGAGGTCCTCGTCGTCGAAGGTCAGCGTATCGCGCCCGTGTACCACCGCCTGGCTCGACGAGAACACGATCGCGACCGCGTGGGCGTCATCGAAGGGGATGTTGGCGAGGAGCGCGGCCACGAGGCCCTCCGCGGGGAACGAGCGCAGCACGGTGAAGCGCCGCACGCCGCGCACGCCCTCCGTGTAGTAGTGCACCGGCCGCGCCGCGTTCGGGTCGACCAATACGAGCTCGTAGCGCGCGTCGCGCGTCGCCTCGAAGGGCCCCCACGCGCCGTCGGCCCCGACCGCGAACGTCGCGAGGGGCGCTGCGGTCGTGCGCGCCGCGGTCGCCGCGTCCACCTCCCAGATCCGCACCTCGCCGCCTGCGACCGGCGCGTTCTCCCCGAGCGTCAGCGCCTTCCCGGCGAGCGTCGCGCCGCGCTCGTCGGGCGTCGTCGTCGGCGTCGGGAGGCCGTCGTGGAGGAAGCTCCACATCGCCGTGAACGACGCGGCCGACGTCGCGACCTGGTAGTGGTCCTCGCCCGGCGTCTGCACGTCGGTCACGCCCGCCACGTCCATCGCGCCGGTCGTGACCACCGTGTCGCCGTCCGACCACAGGTTCAGCGTCGGGACCGGGGCGCCTGCGGGCCCCGCGGGCGCGGGCGGATCGGTCTGCCCGCTCGCGCAGTGCACGTAGTGGGCGACCTTCGCGGCGCGCACCGGGTCGGCGAGGTAGCGGTAACCGAGGCCGCCGCCAGCCGAGTGCCCCACGAGGTCGACCTGCGTCGCGCCCGTCGCGGCGAGCGTCGCGTCGACGAGCGCGTCGAGCTGCGCCTCGGCGCCGTCCTGGGCGAAGGTGTTCCAGTCGAGCGCGACGACGTGCGTGTCGCAGTAGCCGTTCGCGCGGAAGCGGAGCGCCTGGCGCTGCCAGGTGTCGCTCGCGGCGAGGAGCCCGTGCACGAGCACCACGGGGCGCTCGGTCGGGTCGCAGGTGAGCTCCCCGTCGGAGCCGCCGTCGTCGCCGCACGCGGCGAGCCCGACGGTGACGGACAGGGCGAGGAGCAGGAGCGTGACGGGGAGGGCGACGTGGGGGCGCATGGGGCCTCGGTTCTGGGCGGTTCGTGCTTGACGGCGGCGGCGGCTCCATCATCTAGTCCCGGGCGTCCGCCTGACAAGGGCGCGAGAATGCCATGGAGGGGTGTCATGGAAGTCCGGCCGCTGACGGTGCTCGGTGAAGAAGAGGCGATGTTCAAGGAGGCGGCGCTCTCGTTCGCGCGGGAGAAGGTCGCGCCGCACGCGCGCGAGATGGACGAGCGCCAGGAGATGCGGAAGGACATCCTCGACCAGTGCTTCGACCTCGGGCTCATGGGCATCGAGGTGCCGGAGCAGTACGGCGGCTCCGGCAGCACCTTCTTCAACGCGATCCTCGTCATCGAGGCGCTCGCGCAGGTCGACGCGAGCCTCGGCGTCCTCGTCGACGTGCAGAACACGCTCGTCATCAACGCCATCCTCCGCTGGGGCACCGAGGCGCAGAAGGAGAAGTACCTGACGCGCCTCGCGAAGGACACGGTCGGCGCCTACGCGCTCTCCGAGCCGTCGAGCGGGTCGGACGCGTTCGCGCTCAAGGCGACCGCCGTCGACAAGGGCGACCACTTCGTCCTGAACGGCACGAAGCTCTGGATCACCAACGCCAAGGAGGCCGGCGTCTACGTCCTCATGGCGACGGTCGACCCGAAGGCCGGCTACCGCGGCGTCACCGCCTTCCTCGTCGAGAAGGGCTTCGAGGGGTTCTCGGTCGGCAAGAAGGAGGACAAGCTCGGGATCCGCGCGAGCTCGACCTGCGAGCTGGTGCTGAACGACTGCGTCGTCCCGAAGGAGAACGTCCTCGGGCCCGTCGGGAAGGGCTACAAGGTCGCCATCGAGACGCTGAACGAGGGGCGCATCGGCATCGGCGCGCAGATGATCGGCATCGCGCAGGGCGCGTTCGACTACGCCATGGCCTACATGCGCGAGCGGAAGCAGTTCGGCACGCGCATCGCGGACTTCCAGGGCGTGCAGTTCCAGTACGCGGACCTCGCGACCGAGATCGAGTGCGCGCGGCTCCTCGTGTACAACGCGGCGCGCCTGAAGGACGCCGGGAAGCCGTTCCTCAAGGAGGCGGCGATGGCCAAGCTCAAGAGCTCCATCGTCGCCGAGAAGGCCGCGAGCATGGGCGTCGAGTTCATGGGCGGCGTCGGCTTCACGAAGGACTTCCTCGCCGAGAAGTTCTTCCGCGACTCGAAGATCGGCCAGATCTACGAGGGCACGAGCAACATGCAGCGCAACACCATCGCGAAGCAGCTCCTCGCCGAGTACGGCGACTGAGGCATCGCGAGGGGAGGGCGCGTGGGCCGACGTCGGCGCGCGCCCGCCCAGGAAGCCGGGTTACGCCTCGCCGCGCGGCGGTTTGACCGCCTCGCGCGGCGCCCGCTAGCGTCGTCTCCGCCCCCCGCCGCGGAGACGCCATGCGACGCCCCTCGCTCCTCGCCCTGAGCCTCGCGCTCGCGCTCCCCGTCGTCGGCGCGTGCGACGAGGCGCTGCCGACGGACCCGGCCCCCGCCATCGAGACAGGCGCCATCGCGATCTCCGGGGCCTGGGCGCCCCCGCAGAGCACGCTCGACGTGGCCGCCACGCAGTACGTCCCCGTCGTGGACCCGCCGGCCATCTCGCCGCTCGGGCACTGCACGAGCACGAACCCGTTCGCCTGCTCGTGCACGCACCCGGCCTGCACGGCGGCCTACCCGGGCACGGCCGCCCTCGACCTCTTCCTGCGGCAGCGCTACCAGTACCTGAGCGCGGGCGGCCTCTACTGCTGCCGCCAGAACAGCGCCCAGACGAGCGTCCCGAAGCTCTCCGTGCACGCCATCGGCCGCGCCATCGACCTCATGGTGCCGATGACCAACGGCGACGCCGACAACACGAAGGGCGACCCCGTCGCCAACTGGCTCGTCGAGAACGCCGAGTACATCGGGATCCAGCGGGTCATCTGGGACAAGCGCTACTGGAACGGGCAGCGCGGCTTCGGCCTCCTGAGCTCGGCGAGCCTGCCGCACACGAACCACATCCACGTGGAGCTCAGCGTCGCGGGCGCGAACAAGCAGACGCCGTTCTTCACGTCGGGCGCCTACAACAACTCCTGCACGGCCCACTGCGAAGGCACGCTCCTCATCAAGGCCAACTGCAGCGCGACCGACTGCGCGAACACGGGCGCCCAGTGCCTCCGGGGCCGCCGCCCGCGTGCGCGCGCGCCGCCGCCCCCGAGCCGCCGGCCGCCGTCGCGGTCGCCGGCGCCACGCCGCCGACGGTGGCGACGGTCGGCTCGCCCGCGCGCTTCGTGTACGTGACGCCGCAGCGCCTCTTCGACACGCGGCAGGCGGCCGCGAGCACGCGCGTGACGCGCGGCAACGGCACCGCGACCGGCCCGCTCACGGCGGGGACGCCGGTCAACGTGGTCGACGCGTCCGGCGTCGTGTCCGGCGCGACCGCGCTGTGGCTGAACGTGGCGGCCGTGCCGCAGGGGGCGCCCGGCTTCTTCGTCGCGTACCCGAAGGGGGCGTCGCAGCCGCCGACGTCGAGCGTGAACTTCGCCGCCGACGTGCCGCGCGCGAACGCCGTGCCGGTGGCGCTCGGCGCGGGCGGGGACGTCGCCTTCTTCGCGAGCACCCAGGCGCACGCCATCGCCGACCTCTTCGGCGCGTTCAAGGCGAGCGGCGCGGGGATGACCGCCGTCGCGCCGTCGCGCGTGCTCGACACGCGCTCGACGCAGACGCCCATCGCCGCGGCGACGGTGACGCAGGTCGACGTGCAGGCGCCGGCGGGCGCGACGGGGGTCGTGGCGTCGGTGGCGGTGCTCCCGGGGGCGGAGCCGGGCTTCCTGACGGCGTTCCCGTGCGGGACGGCCACGCCGGCCACGAGCAACGTGAACTACGCGGCGGACACGGTCACGGCGAACACCGTCGTCTCGCAGCTCGGCACGGGTCGGAAGCTCTGCGTGTGGTCCTTGAAGGCGGTCGACCTCATCGTCGACGTGACCGGCTACCTGTCGGACAGCGGGCCGCTCTCCTACCAGGTGCTGACGCCGAAGCGCCTCCTCGACACGCGCGGGACGGCGACGCTCTACACGAACCGGCTCGCGGACGAGCAGACCCTCCAGCTCCCGATCCAGACGCTGCCCGGCATGCCGACGGGCGTCTGGTCGGCGGTGCTCAACATCACCGCGGTCGACGCGACGCAGAACGGCCACGTGACGGCCTACCCCTGCGGCGGGAGCGTGCCGAACGCGTCGTCGCTGAACTTCAGACCGGGCTCGGCGTTCGCGGCGCTCTCGGTGACGTCGGTCGGCAACGGCGGCAAGGTCTGCCTCTTCGCCAAGTCGCGGACGCACCTCATCGTCGACCTCGTGGGCGTCTGGGTGCACACGAGCGCGTCGTCGGCGCCGCCGCCGCCGACGGACAACGACCCGGGCGACGAGGGCGATCCCGTCGAGCCGACGGACCCCGTGACCCCCGTGGACGAGGATCCGCCCGACACCTACACCCCGCCGGACACCGCCGTGGCGCCTGACACCTACGTCGCCCCCGACACGGTCGTCGTCGACACGTCCGTCGCGCCGGACACGACGCCGGACGACGGCGCGGGGCCGGTGCCCGACAGCGAGGAGCCGGCCCCGGATACGGAGGAGCCCGCGGCGGACACGGCGGCGCCCGCGGTGGACACCGAGGCGCCCGCGGCGGACACGGCGGCGCCCGGCGCGGACACCGCGGCCCTGGGCGACGACGCGGCGGTCGCCGACGCGGGATCCGACACGAGCCGTGTCATCCACGAGACGGTCACGCGGCAGCCGGCGAGCGGAGGCTGCGCCGGCGGCGGCGTCGACGGCGCCCTCGTCATCGCGCTCGCCGCCATCCTCGCTCTCGCGGCCGCGCTGTCGCCGCGTCGCCGCCGCGTCTGATCGGATCCGAGGCCCGAGGCAACCAGGGTGGAATAGGGGTCGTAATTGTCCCCTTTGAGAAAGGCGGACGCATCGTTCTTGCATCCGCGCCGTCCCCTGGTTATCGACCTCGTTCCCCGACAGGAGCAGCCGATGTTCGACTTCCTCAAGCGTTCGCACGCAGCGCCCCAGCTCGCGAACGACGCGCCCGATCACGCGAGCGGCGCCGCGGAGCAGCAGGCGTCACCGTCGTGGCTCCGCGGCCAGCCGATGGAGGAGCAGGAGAAGGCGTTGAGCCCGCTGGGATCGGCGCTCCACGCGCTCACGAACCCGAAGGAGGCCATCTACGACGCGCGCCTCGCGGCGAAGGGGCGTCATGAGGAGGTGATGTCGGGGGCGCAGGACATCGGCAACCAGGACATCATCCTCGAGCAGCTCGCCCACCGCGGCGCGTACCGCGGCATCGACGCGCAGACGCTCGCCCTCTGGGGGTACCGCACGGCGGGCGCGGTCGAGGACCCGGAGAGCGGCTTCCGCTCCGTGCTCTACGTGCCGACCGAGGAGGCGCTCGCCGGCAAGACCGCGCAGGGCAAGATCATCCGCGCGGCGCACGGCGGCGTGCCGCCGACGGTGCTCGCGTTCCGCGGGACGGCCAACGATCGCGGGATCTCCGACGACACGAACCGCCACGGCATCGGCACCTACCAGTTCTCGTCGAACATCGGCCGCGTCAACGCCATGCTCGGCGCGGCCGGCGGGCCGGTGGTGGTCACCGGCCACAGCCTCGGCGGGGCGCTCGCGCAGCTCACGGCGGCCTACTTCCCGGGCTCGGTGAAGCGGGTCGTGACGTTCCAGTCGCCGGCGATCGACGGCGACGCGGCCGACCGCCTGAAGCAGTACAACGCGAAGAAGCCCGAGGGCGAGAAGGTGAAGTCGACCCACTACCGGGCCGAGGGCGACATCGTCCACACCGCGGGCGAGAAGCTCACGGAGGGCGAGGTCTACACGTTCCACGCGGTGGGCGTCGGGAACCCCCTCGACCACATGCAGTTCCCGCTCGCGCGGCTCGCCGCGGCGCGCGGCAACATCATCCCCGGCTTGAAGGGGAAGGGCGGCGAGGTCGCCGGCGACCGGCTCGTCCGCGTCACGAAGAGCGACGCCGACAAGGAGAAGAGCGCCTGGACCGCGAAGGTCGCCGAGTGGGGCCGGAAGGCGTTCGGCGGCATCAAGCGCGACGGGGACATGGAGCCCTACGTCGAGCTCTGGCAGCAGGTCGAGGAGATGGCGAAGTCCGGGGTGTACTCGTTGAACCGCGTGCTCGCGGTCATCAAGGACTCGAACCGGCTCACCGAGGTGCAGCGCGTGAAGATGCGCGACGCGGTCATCGGCCTCTACGGCGACGCGGCGAAGGACAAGCCGAAGGAGGCCGCGAAGGGGTGACCGCGGGGGCGCGTCACCGCCGCGTCAGTTCGCGGTGCAGGTGACCGTCGCGAGCCCCGGGTAGCTCAGCGCGTGGAAGTCGAGGCTCGCGACGACGAGCAGCGCGTCGCCGAACGTCGCGACGCCGCGCGCGTAGAGCCCGTTCGAGCCGTGGAGCACGGTCGTCACGGCGCTCGCCGGCACGATGTCGCCGGCCTCGTCGCGCGTGAGCGCCACGAGGTGGATGTCGTAATCGCTGATGCACCCGCCGCAGATGTAGATGAAGCTCCCCTCGGACCACGCGAGCGCCGGCCTCCCGAGGGCCTCGGTGAGCCGCGGCGCCGTCCGCATCGTGTCCACCTCGCCCTCCGCGAGCCTGCCCTGCGAGACCTGCCCCTTCGTGTCGATGGCGGCGACCCAGATCTCCGCCTTGCCTTTCGCGTCGAAGTCGCTGCCCGTGTACTTCTGCTCGGACCACGCGACCCAGGTCTCGCCGCCCACCACGCGGAGCGAGGTCCACGGCTGCACGGCCCAGCCCTGGCCGCCCGAGAGCGCGATCGGCCCGAGGCGGAGGCCCGCCCCGGGCGAGAACGCCGCGAGCTTCACCTCGCCGGCGTCGTAGCCCTCGACCCAGGTCGCGAGGAGCCCGTCGCCCGACGCGACCGCGGTCACCCCGAAGTAGCCGTAGGACTGCGCCGCCGTCGCGACCGTCGTCGGCCCCGCCGCCACAGCACCGCTCGCGTCGAGCACGCGGAGCTCGAGAGAGCCTGCCCCCGTGGCGCTCTGCGTCCCGACGAGCGCGGCCACGCGCCCGTCGGCGAGCACCGCCACGGCGAGGTCCCCGATCTGCGCGCCCGAGAAGCCCGGGATCTCCGTCGGCGCGAGCGAGAACGCCCCGTCGTCGACGATCGCGACCCGGAGCGTCGCGCGCGCGGCCTCGTCGTAATGTCCCCACACGACCGCCACGCGGTCCGCGAAGTCGCCCGCGCCCGCGGCGACGGCGATGGGGCTGTAGGCGAACTCGTCCTCGCCCAGGTCGAGCGGCTCCCCGAGCACCCCTGCCGCGTCCACCGGCACGAGCGCCGCGCCGCCGTTGCCGCGCGCGATGAACGCGCCGGTCGACGTCTGGGCGACCCCGGTCGGGAGCCAGCTCGCGCCGCTCACCTGCGCGATCGGCGAGGTGACCTCGCACGAGCCCGCGAGGAGCGGCGTCCGCTCGAGGATGGGCGTCTCGCCGCCGCTGCCGCCGCCGTCGTCGCCGCACGCGGGCGCGAACGCAGGCGCCGCCAGCGCGAGCGCCAGGGCCAGGGGCCAGGGTGACGGCCGGGACGGGGTCGACGTGGGTCGGGTGGTCGGCATGGCGCGGACTGTCACGAAGCCGCGCCGTCGATGCAAGACCCCCGGGCGAAATTCCGGGAGCCCGCACCAGGAGCCGCGCTCAGCCCTCCGACGGGGCGCCCTCGGCCGGCGCGGCCTCGCCGCCCTCGCCGCCACCCTTGCCGCCGCGCCGCCGCCGCCGCCGCTTCTTCTCCGGCGCGTCGCCGCTCGCGGCGCTGGCGCTCGCCTCGCCGCCGTCCGCCGGGGCCGCCGCCTCGGCGCTGCTCGCCTCGCCCTCGGGCTTCCTGCGGCTCCGCCGCCGACGCTTCCTCTCGCCGCCGCCCGACGTCGTCGCGGCCTCGCCGGCCTCGCTGTCGCCAGCCGCGGACGCCGCCGTCGCCTCGCTCGCCTCGGGCTTCGGGCCGCGCTCACCGCGCCGCCGCCGCCGCTTCTTGCCGCCGTCGCTGCTGTCGCCGCGGTCGTCGCCGTCCTCGTCGTCGTCGTCGTCCTTCCCGAGGACGTCCTTGAGCGACGGCGGGGGCCAGCCCGTGTAGACGTTCTTCGTGCGCCGGAAGCGCCCGGCGCGATCCGGCATGAACGCGTCGTCGTCGGCGAAGACCGTCGGGATCTTGCGGTCGAGCATCTTCTCGACCGCCGGCAGGTTCAGCACCGTCTCCTCGTCCGCGAGGGTGAGCGCCTTGCCCTCGTTGCCCGCGCGCGCCGTGCGGCCGATGCGGTGGACGTAGTCCTCGGGGTCCTGCGGGACATCCCAGTTGAAGACGTGCGTCACGTCGTCGACGTGGATCCCGCGGCTCGCGACGTCCGTCGCCACGAGCAGCGCGATGTTCCCGTCCTTCATGGCGTCGATGATCCGGCTGCGCTTCCGCTGCGGGAGGTCACCGGACAGATACACCGCCTCGTATCCGTTGTGGTTCAGGCGCCAGGTGAGCTCCTCGCCGTCGACCTTGCGATTGACGAAGACCATCGCGCGCTTCGGCTGCTCCCGCTGCAGGAGCCCGAGCAGGAGGTTCACCTTCTCGTGGCGGCCGACGTGGTAGAGCTCCTCCTCGATCACGTCGACGACGAGCTTCTCCGGGGCGATGCGCACCTTCACGGGGTTGTTCATGTGCCGCTCGGCGAGGCGCATGATCTCGTAGCTGAGCGTCGCCGAGAAGAGCATCGACTGGCGGAGGTCCCGCTTCGGCATGTAGCGGAAGAGGTGGTTGATGTCGTCGATGAACCCCATGTCGTACATGCGGTCGGCCTCGTCGACGACGGCCACCTGGATGTTGTGGAGCTTCAGGATCCGCCGCTTCTCGTAGTCGAGGAGGCGCCCGGGCGTGCCCACGACGATGTCCGTGCCCTCCTCGAGCTCCTGCTTCTGCTTCGTCCAGGAGAGGCCGCCACAGCACACCGTGACGCGGAGGTCGAGGTAGGTCGTGAGCTGCTCGGCGTCGCGCGCGATCTGGATGGCGAGCTCGCGCGTCGGCGCGATGCAGAGCGCGCGCGGCGAGCCATCGGCCGGGCGCTCGGTCTGCATCACGGCGTTCAGCGTGCCGAGCAGGAAGCACGCGGTCTTGCCGGTGCCGGTCTGGGCCTGGCCCGCGATGTCCTTGCCCTTCAGGAGCTCGGGCAGGGCCTGCGCCTGGATGGGGGTCGGCTTCTCGAAGCCGAGATCGCGCACGGCCTGGAGCAGCGGGTCGGGGAGAGCTAGATCTTCAAACAGCATAGAACCTCATTCAGGCCCGGACTCTTGGCCACCCCCCGCAGCAAGTCAAGGCAATGCGACCCTCGGCCCGGTGGGCGGGGCCGCCGCGCGGAGCGTGACCGCGCGGGCGCGTCCGGCATAGTCTGCGCGTCAGCTCCTGCCCACCCTGGAGGCCCCATGTCCTGGTTCGCCCACAAGAAGACGACCCTCCCGACCGCCGCCGACGCGCTCCCCGGGCGCGCGAGCGCCATGCCCGTCGCGCCGCGGCACGTGGCCAACGGCAACGCCATGTCGCCCCCCTGGCCCGACGGCTACGACGTCGCCGTCTTCGGCCTCGGCTGCTTCTGGGGCGCCGAGCGCCTCTTCTGGGAGATCCCGGGCGTCTGGTCGACGCAGGTCGGCTACGCGGGCGGCCTCACCCCGAACCCGAGCTACGAGGAGGTCTGCTCGGGGCGCACCGGCCACACCGAGGTCGTGCGCGTGGTCTTCGACCCCGCGGTCGTCTCGTTCGAGGCGCTGCTCCGCGCCTTCTGGGAGGAGCACGACCCCACGCAGGGCATGCGTCAGGGCAACGACGTCGGCACGCAGTACCGCTCGGCCATCTACACGACCAGCGAGGCGCAGCTCGAGCAGGCGCGCGCGTCGCGCGACGCGTACCAGAAGGCGCTCACGGCCGCGGGGAAGGGCGCCATCACGACCGAGATCGCGCCGTCGCCGCCGTTCTACTACGCCGAGGACTACCATCAGCAGTACCTCCACAAGAACCCGAACGGCTACTGCGGGCTCGCCGGCACGGGGGTGAGCTGCCCCATCGGGCTCGGGGTCGCGGCGGGCTGACGGGCGTCGTCGCGGGGGCGGCTGCCCCGGCGCGCTCCCGCCGGTGTATGAAACCCCACACCGGCGCCGCGGGCGCGCCGTCCCCCACGTCGTCGGAGACGCCACCATGACCACCCCGAACACGACCACCGAGGCCGCGGCGAGCACGCTCGTCAGCATGAACGCGAGCAAGAACCGCGTCGCCACCATCGCGATGTCCATCACGGGCGCCGTCGCGATCGCCGTCATCGTCATCGGCGTGATGAACCACTGGGACTTCCTCCCGCTCTTCTGGATCGGCGTCGTCGCGGTCGGGAGCCTCGGCGGCCTCATCGCCCGCGCGTTCGGCGCCGGCTTCGCGACCGCCCCGTGCCCCGCGTGCGGCCACGCTCTCCAGTTCCAGCAGCCGACGGCGGCCCGCACGCTCCAGTGCGAGAAGTGTGGCGCGTGGTCCACCGGCACCACGACGATGGCCCCCGTGCCCGCCGATCACGTCGATCCGGCCGCCGTCTTCGAGACGCCGACCCCCGAGGACGGCGTCGCCTGGCCGCGCCACGAGAGCGGCGAGCTCGCGTGCCCGCTGTGCGCTGGGCCCGCGACGCGGCGCGTGAAGATCACCGGCAGCGACGCCATCGGGCTCACGGCCGCCGCCGTCGCGCCCGTGAGCGTGCGGCGCGTCCACAGCATCGAGGTCCCCGCCTGCGCGCAGCACGACGACGGCGCCGCCCTCGTGGTGTACGGCAAGGAGGCCCGCCTCGCGTTCCGCTCGTACGCCTACTACCGCCGCTTCCAGGCGGAGAACCCGGCGGCCGCGACCTCCGCGGCGTGACCCGAGGTCAGTTCGGCGCGGGCGTCGGTGTCGGCGTGGGTGCCGGCGCCGCCGCCGCCGCGCCGCCGCCTCCCACCACGCGGAAGCGCGCGAAGACGGGCAGGTGGTCCGACTGCACGGGCTGCGCCGTGATGACGTGCGCCTCCTCCACGGACAGCCCCGCGCCGTAGAAGATGTAGTCGAGGCGGCGGGTCGGGGCGTCGGCGGGGTGCGTGTAGAGGTCCTTGAGCCCCAGGGCCTCGTGGAGCCCAGTCGCCGCGACGCGCGAGATCGTGTCGTCGCCGGTGAAGTCGATGTCGGGCTCGTCGGAGAAGCCGCGCTGCACGATGGCGCCCGGCGGGAGCGCGTTGAAGTCGCCGAGCACGAGCACGTCGGGGCTCGGGTTCTTCGCGACGAGCGCCGCGAGCGCGTCGGCGTGCTGCTGGCGGTTGCCCGCGTGGAACGCCTCGAGGTGCACGTTGTAGACGTGGAGCGTCTTCCCGGGCGCGAGCGTCACCTCGACGTGGTCGATGGCGCGGTGCAGGTAGAACGCGTTCTTCCAGAAGGGCTGCTCGTCGGGCTGAGGCAGGCGGTAGCGCGTCGAGCTCGCGATGGGCCACCGCGACAGCACGCACTGCCCGCTCTTCATGCGGCCGTACTGCTTCGACGGCGGCCAGTACGGGAACGGGACGTAGTTGTTCTCCCACGTCACGACGCACGTCCGCGCCGCCATCCCGAGCTTCTCCTGGAGGTACTTCCCCTCGTCGATGCCGTGCGAGCGCGCGGCGTCGAGGTCGACCTCCTGGAGCGCGACGATGTCCGCCTTCATCGCGGTGAGCTGTGCGGCGATCCCGTCGAGCCACCCCGTGATCTGCGCCTGCGTCCACGGCCCGGCGTAGTCGCCCGCGGGCCCGCGCCCGTAGCCGATGTTGAACGTGACGACCGTGATCTCGCTCGGCGCCGGCGGCGGCGTCACGCCCGCGGCCGCGACGATCTCGCCCGGCGCGACCTCGCGCGTGTCCTCCTCACCGCCCGACGCCCACCAGAGGAAGACGACCGCGGCGAGGACGACGAGCCCGATGAGCATGAGCGCCCCCCGGATGATGCGGCGCAACATGGACTTCGGCTTGTCTTTCCTGGCGATCGTCGTGCTCCGTGTTGCGCTGCACAATGAGAGGCGAGGGGCGCCCCGCGTCCGCGGCCAGCGCCCTCGTCGGCGCTAGATCCCCTTCACCACGCGACCCTTCACGTAGTCGCGCTGCGCCCGGCTGATCCACTTCACGGAGATCTCCTTCGGGCACGCCGCCTCGCACTCCTGCGTCCAGCTGCACGCGCCGAAGCCGAGGTCCTCGGCCATGTCGAGCATGGCGACCGTGCGCGTGTAGCGCTCCGGCTGCCCCTGCGGGAGCATCGCGAGGTGGCCGATCTTGGCCGACGTGAAGAGGTTCGCCGACGCGTTCTTGCACGCCGCGACGCACGCGCCGCAGCCGATGCACGCGGCCGCGTCGAACGCCTCGCTCGCGGCGTCCTGCCCGATGGGGATCGAGTTCGCGTCCGGCGCGTTCCCGACGTTCACCGAGTTGTAGCCGCCCGCGGCCATGATCTTGTCGAACGCGCTGCGGTCGACCATCAGGTCGCGCAGCACCGGGAACGCCTTCGCGCGCCACGGCTCGAGGGTCAGCTTCGCGCCGCTCTTGAAGCGCCGCATGTGCAGCTGGCACACGGTCGTCCCGCGGTCCGGGCCGTGCGGGTTGCCGTTGATGACGAACCCGCAGCTCCCGCAGATCCCCTCACGGCAGTCGTGCTCGAACGCGACGGGCTCCTTGCCCTCCGTGAGGAGCTTCTGGTTCAACATGTCGAGCATCTCGAGGAACGAGCTGTCCGTCGACACGCCGTCGAGCTGGTAGGTCTCGAAGCGCCCCGCCGCGTCCGTGCCGGGCTGGCGCCACACCTCGAGGGTCACGCTGATCGTCGACTCGCTCATGGCTACTTGTAGCTCCTCTGCGTCAGCTTCACGAACTCGAAGGTCAGCGGCTCCTTGTGGAGCGTGGGGTCCGCGCCGACGCCGTTGAACTCCCACGCCGCCGCGTAGGCGTAGTTCTCGTCGTCGCGCTTCGCCTCGCCGTCGTCGGTCTGGTACTCCTCGCGGAAGTGCCCGCCGCAGGACTCGTTGCGCTCGCGCGCGTCCACGCACATCAGCTCCGAGAACTCGAGGAAGTCCGCGACGCGGTGGGCCTTCTCGAGCTCGACGTTGAGCGTCGCGTCCTTGTCCGGCAGGATCCGCACGTTCTCCCAGAACTCGCTGCGCAGCGCGCGGATCTTCGCGATGGCCTCGTTGAGCCCCGCCTCGGTCCGCGACATGCCGCACTTGTCGAGCATGACGTTGCCGAGCTCCTTGTGGAAGCTCTCGACCGTGCGCTCGCCCTTGATGGACATGAGCTTCTCGGTCTTCTGCGCGACCCCCTCGAGCGCCCCGCGCACCTCGGCGTGGTCCGCCGCGACGCCGCCCTTGTTGCCGTACTTCGCGAGGTACGGCGCGAGGGTGTAGGGGATGACGAAGTAGCCGTCCGCGAGGCCCTGCATGAGCGCGCTCGCGCCGAGGCGGTTGGCGCCGTGGTCGCTGAAGTTCGCCTCGCCGAGCACGAAGAGCCCGGGGAGGTTGCTCATCAGGTCGTAGTCCACCCAGAGGCCGCCCATCGTGTAGTGCGGCGCCGGGTAGATCTTCATCGGCGTCTGGTAGGGGTTCTCGCCGGCGATCTTCTCGTACATGTCGAAGAGGTTGCCGTAGCGGCGCGCGATCTCCTCCTTCCCGAGGCGCTCGATGGCGTCCTTGAAGTCGAGGAAGACGGCGCGGCCGGTCTGCCCGACCCCGAGCCCGTCGTCGCAGACGTACTTCGCGTTCCGCGAGGCGACGTCGCGCGGCACCATGTTGCCGAAGGTCGGGTAGCGCTCCTCGAGGTAGTAGTAGCGCTCGGCGGCCGGGATGGCCCCCGGCGCGCGCGTGTCCTTGCCCTTCCGCGGCACCCAGACGCGCCCGTCGTTGCGCAGCGACTCGCTCATGAGCGTGAGCTTCGACTGCGACTCGCCGTGCTCGGGGATGCAGGTCGGGTGGATCTGCGTGTAGCAGGGGTTCGCGAAGAACGCCCCGCGCTTGTGCGCGCGCCACGTGGCCGTGACGTTGCACTTCATCGCGTTGGTCGAGAGGTAGAACGCGTTCGAGTAGCCGCCCGTGCAGAGGAGCACGGCGTCGGCCGTGATGGCGTCGAGCTTCCCGGTCTTCAGATCGCGCACGACGACGCCGCGCGCGTGGCCGTCGACGACGATGATGTCGAGGACGTCCTTCATCGTGAGCAGGTTGACGGACTTCTTGTCCACCTGCCGCATGAGGCTCTGGTAGGCGCCGTAGAGGAGCTGCTGCCCGGTCTGGCCGCGCGCGTAGAACGTGCGCGACACGAGCACGCCGCCGAAGGTACGGTTCTCGAGGGTGCCGCCGTACTCGCGCGCGAACGGCACGCCCTGAGCGGTCGCCTGGTCGATGATGTTCGCGCTCACCTCGGCGAGGCGGTGCACGTTGCTCTCGCGCGCGCGGTAGTCGCCGCCCTTCACGGTGTCGTAGAAGAGGCGGTGAACGCTGTCGCCGTCGTTCTGGTAGTTCTTCGCGGCGTTGATGCCGCCCTGCGCGGCGACGCTGTGCGCGCGGCGCGGGCTGTCGTGGTAGGTGATCGCCGTGACGCGGTAGCCCTGCTCGCCGAGGGTCGCCGCCGCGGAGGCGCCGGCGAGGCCGGTGCCGACGACGATGACGTTGTACTTCCGGCGGTTCGTCGGGCCGACGAGCTGGAGGTGCTCCTTGTGGCGCGCCCAGCGGGTCTCGATGGGGCCGGTCGGGCACTTGCCGTCGAGCGGGGTGGTGCTCGTTTCGATCATGGGTCGGTGTCTCCCTTGCGCTCGCTCAGATGTGCGGCTGCGCGATGACGATCCAGAGCGCGATGCTGCTGAAGCCGATGGCGAAGAGCAGCGCGAGCGCCGTGCCGAGGTTCACGAGCGCCGGGGTGAACCGGTTGTGCGTGAACCCGAGCGAGCGGAAGGCCGCCTGGAAGCCGTGGAACACGTGCCAGCCGGTCGCGAGGCTCCCGAGGACGTAGAAGATCGCCCACATCGGGTTCGCGAGGGTCTCGAGGATGGCGCCGCGGAGGTTCCCGATCTCCGAGTGGTGGAGCCGGAACTGCCACACGTGGATCGCCACGAACACGAGCAGCACGAGGCCGATGTAGAGCGTCGTCTTGCTCGCGAGCACGCGCGCGAACGAGCGCTTCTGCTTCGTCGCGGTCATCGGCGCCTTGTAGCCGGTCGCGCCGCGGGCCTTCCGGTTCTCGCGGGCGAGCCAGATCACGAGCCCGATGTGCAGCGGGAAGAGCACGAGCAGGCCGACGTCACCGATGACGATGAGGAGCCCATCGTGCAGGTGGTGCGCGTACTCGTTGAACGACTCGTCCGGCAGGAAGATCTGCAGGTTCCCGAGCAGGTGGATGACCAGGAACAGGATGAGCCCGAGGCCCGAGAGGGCGACCAGCCACTTCCGGCCCGACGAGGAGGACAGCGTTCGCTTGAGCCAGCTCAAGGGATGCTCCTTTGCGCGTGAGGACCAGGCCCTGCCCCGGTCCATGGCGTGCCAGTCAATCGCAGATCGCGCGGCGTCCGACAACCCCAGACCGCGCAATGAAGGAAGATGTATCGGGCGATAGCGGGCCTTCACGCCCCGTCGCCGGGGGGCGCGGAGGCGCCGATCAGCGCTCGGACACGCGGATCGAGAGGCCCTCGGCCGGGATGGCGGTGCCGGTTACGCCGGAGCGGCCGCGGGGGGCGGCCGTCGCGCCCTCGCGGACGTGCACGGTGGCGCCGCCCACGCCGCGCTGCCGGTGGCGGAGGACCGCGTCGCGCGCGGCCTTGTCGTCGGGGTGGGGCTCGATGGCGACGACGAAGGCGGCCGGGACCTGGTGGACGACGGCCCCGTCGCGCAGGAAGACGACGGCGTCGCCGCGCTCGGCGTGCGTGTCGGCGCGGACGACGACGCCCGCGGTGTGGGCGACGCGCCCGTCGAGGAGGAGCGCGAAGAAGACCAGGGTTCCGGGCTGCGCGCCGGCGTCCTGGTCGCTCACGCGCGCGACTTCTGCGTGACGGCGGCGACGGCGCGGCGGATGGCGCTCGCGTCGAAGGGCTTGTAGAGCACCGGGGCCGCGCAGAGGTCGAGGAAGCGCTGGGCGTCGGCGGTCATGGCGCCGCCCGTGATGAAGAGGAAGCGCTCGCGCTGGGCGTCGGTCGCGCGGTGGTAGAGCGTCGGGCCGCTCGTGTCGGGGAGGGCGAGGTCGCAGATGACCGCGTCCCAGCGCCCGCCGGCGAGGGCCTCGATCGCGCTCGCGCCGTCGCGCACGACGGTCACGTCCATCGCGCGGAGGATCCGCGTGAGCAGCGAGGTCACGGCGGACTCGTCGTCGATGATGAGCACGCGAAGGCGCTCGTGATCCTGGTCTTCCGGGTAGCTCACGGCCACGGGGCGCTCCCCTACGCCCTGCGCGGCGCTGGTCGGCGTGGAGATTGTGTCAGATGCGTCCGGAGTGTAGTGGCGAGGGCGACGGGTGGCAATCGCGGAGCGCGGTCGAAGTCACCCGCGGCGGGAGGGTGGCCGCGTGGAAAAACCTGGACAGGCCCTGGGCGACGCGATCGGCGAGGGCTACGCGGCGGCGATGAGCGCGCGCTACGACGCGGACTTCGAGGCGATCTTCGGGGGGCCGGACCGCGGCGACCTCGACTTCTTCCGCGCGATCGCGGCGTCCGCGGGCGGTCCGATCGCCGAGATCGGCGCCGGGACGGGGCGCGTCGCGCTCGCGGTCGCCGATGCGGCGGCGGGCGAGGCGGTCGTCGGCGTCGAGCCCTCGGAGGGGATGCGCGCGGCGTTCGAGGCGCGCCTCGCGGCGGCCGATCCGCGGCTCTCGGCGCGGGTCTGCGCGCGCGCCGGGACGTTCGCGAGCGCGCCGCTGCCCGACGCCTCCCAGGCCCTCGTCTACAGCGCCTTCCGCTCCTTCCAGCACCTGCTCTCGCCGGACGAGCAGCTCGCCGGGCTCGTGGAGATGCGACGCGCCCTCCGCCCCGGCGGGACCGTCGCCATCGACCTCTTCGACCCCGACTACCGGCTCCTGCACGACGCCGAGCCGTTCCTCGTCGCCCGCTACCCGCGCGCGGGCGGCGGGACCATCGAGCGCTACGACAGCCGGCGGATCCTCCGCGCCGAGCAGCTCGTCGAGGTCGGCTTCCGCTGGATCGAGCGCGACGCGCGGCGCCGGGTCGTCGCCGACGAGCGCGGGAGCTACCGGATCCGCTACACCTTCCCCTACGAGCTCGTGCACCTCGTGGCGCGCGCGGGGTTCGCGGACGTCGCGCTCTTCGGCGACTACGACGGCTCGCCGCTCGGCGACGACCCGCGCGAGCTCGTGCTCGTCGCGAAGCGCCCCGGGGCGAAGCCCGCGGCGTAGGGCGCGGGGAGGGCGCCCTCGAGGATCCCGATGGCGGCGAGCTCGCCGACGCCCGCAGCGGTCGTCATGCCGTGGCCGCCGAGGCCCGCGACCCAGAAGAAGCCCGTGACCTCGGGGTCGGGGCCGATGACGAAGCGGCCGTCGCGCGAGATCGTCCGGAGGCCCGACCAGCCGCGCGTCGGGCGGGCGCCGCGGAGCCCGGGGACGAGGGCGTCGAGCTTCTGCGCGAGCGCCTCCTTCGCGCCGGGGTCGACGGGCGGCGCCTCGGGGGGCCAGGCGGTCTGGTCGCAGGCGCAGAGGAGGAGCCCCTCGCCCTCGGGGCGGAAGTACCAGCCGGCGGAGACGTCCCAGACGAAGGGCGCGCCGCGGTCGACCCCGTCGAAGGGGGCCGTGACGAAGAGGTGCCGCCGCATGGGCGTCATGGCGGGCGCGGCGGCCCCGGCGAGGGCGGCGAGGCCGCTCGCGAAGGCGCCGCCGGCGTTCACGACGAGCCCGGTCGCGACGCGTCCCGACGGGGTCTCGACGGCGTCGACGCGCCCGCCGTCGCGATGGATGGCGGTCACCGGCTCGCGGTAGCGGAGGGTCGCGCCGCCCGCGCGCGCGTGCAGCGCAAAACGGGTGAGGAGCGCGTGGGAATCGGCGATCCCGCACTCGCGTGTGTGCACTGCAGCATGGAAGTCGGCGCCCGCGAGGGCGGGGACGAGGGCGGTCGCCTCGGCCGGCGAGAGGCGGCGCGCGTCGGCGGCGAGGTCGGGGACGGTGGCGGCCGCCGCGAGGAGCGCGTCGACGGCGGCGTCGTCGCCGAGGAGGAGGCCGCCGGTCGGGCGGAGCACGCGGACGCCGTCCTCGTCGGCGTCGTCGGCGGCGCGGACGAGCTCGAGGCTGCGCGTCGCGAGCCGCGCGAGGAGCGGATCCTCGATGACGCGGCGCGCCATGGCGGCGTTGCGGCCGGAGCTGTGGGCGCCCGGGACGGGCTCGGCCTCGAGCACGAGGACGTCGCGCAGGCCGCGCGCGGTGAGCGCGGCGGCGGTCGCGAGCCCGGCGAATCCGGCGCCGACGACGACCGCGTCGGCGCGCTCGGGGAGGGGCGCCATAGGCGCGTTGGATAGCCGTTCCGCGCGGTCGGGGCAAGGGGGACCGGGACCGCGACCGTCAACGCGCCGACGGCGGTGTCAGATTTTTGGACAGCCGATCCACCCTCGCCGAACCTCGCCTCCGACACGAACCGGAGCGAGCCCATGGCGATCGGCACCATCATTGCGGAGCACGCGGCCGTCGGCCGCAGCGAGGTCTACCTCCTGACGCGGCGCGCGGTCGGCGGCGCCATCGACGCGGTGACGGCGGTCATCGAGCGCGAGGGGCGCGGCTTCGACGGCGTCTACCGGGCGCGCGGCCTCGACGAGGTCGGCGTCGAGGAGCTCCGCGAGATCGCGAGCGAGGAGGCGCCGCTGACGGTCGTCCCGATCTCGACCGCCCGCGACGGCGTCGCGCGCGCGGTCCTCATGAGCCGGATCGCCCAGCGCGACGTCCCCGACTGGATCTTCGCCGAGCCGCTCCTCGAGGGCCTCGGCGCGCGCGTCGACGCGCTGAGCCACGCCTACGTGTGCTGCGGCTGCCGCGCGCCGCTCCCGCCGGAGCAGCAGATCGGCCGCGCCCGGGCCCGCGGCGAGGGGCCGCTCGTGCTCTCCTGCCCGGCGTGCCGCGCGGGCGTCACGACGCACGCCCCGGGCGCCGTCTACGTCGCGCAGGCCTGGGTGCGCCTCCTCGCGGGCGATCCGCGCCGGGCGCTCGTCCTCGCCGCGCGCGCCGAGGGGCAGCGCTGCGACCCGCACCTCCTCGACCCCATCCGCGGCGTCGCGATGAGCGCGCTCTCGAACCCGGTGCAGGCCGTGGCCCACCTCCGCCGCGCGACCGAGCGCGCGCCGGGCGACGCCTGGCTCCAGGCCGAGCTCGTGAAGGCGCTCGCGGCGAGCGGCTACCTCGCGTCGGCGACGGCCGAGCTCGACCGCCTCGTCCACGGCAAGCCCACGGTCAAGGTGCCGGCGGAGGCCATCCGCCACGCGATCGCCGAGGTGAGCCTCGCCGAGCCCGAGGTCGGCGCGGTCCGCGCCGAGGCGATGGCCGAGCTGGCAGCGCCCGTCTGACCCATCCGCCCGGCGCCGTCCCGCGGCGCTCAGTCGAGGTGGCGGATGATGGCGTCGACCATCTCGGTGGTCGTGCTGACGCCGCCGATGTCCGGCGTCTTGTGCCCGGCCGTGACCGCCGCGGCGATGGCGGCGTCGACGCGGTCGGCCGCGCTCGCCTCGCCGAGGTGGCGGAGGAGCGCCGTCGCCGGCCGCAGGTAGGGCAGGGGGTTCGCGCGGCCGGTGCCGACGAGGGCGTCGGCGATGCCGTGGATGGCCTCGAAGACGGCCGTGCCGCCCTCGTTCCGGAGCTCGCCCCAGACGTTCGACATGCCGCCGACGAGGCCCGCGCCGAGGTCTCCGAGGAGGTCGCCGAAGAGGTTCTGCGTGACGAGCACGTCGTAGCGCGACGGGTCGCGGACGAGCTGCATGCAGGCGTTGTCGGCGATGATCGACTCGTACGCGACGTCGGCGTACTCGCCGGCGATGGCGTTGCCGCAGGCGAGGAAGAGGCCGTCGGCCTTCTTCATGATGTTCGCCTTGTGGACGAGCGTGACCTTCTTGCGGCCGTGCGCGCGCGCGTACTCGAAGGCGAAGCGGATGATGCGGTCGCTCGCCTTCTTGGTGGTGACCTTGATGCTCTGGACGACGCCCGGCACGACGACGTGCTCGATACCGGCGTAGACGTCCTCGGTCGCCTCGCGGACGACGACCACGTCGACCTTGTCGTAGCGCCCCGGGAGCCCCGGCTGCACCTTGATGGGGCGGACGGTCGCGAAGAGGTCGAGGCGCTTCCGGAGGCGCACGTTCGGGCTCTCGTAGCCCGAGCCCTGCGGGGTCTTGAGCTCGCCCTTGAGGGCCACGCCGGTGCGCGCGATGCTGTCGAAGACCTCGGGCGGGAGCGGGTCGCCGCTCTGGCCGAAGGGGTTCGTGCCGGCCTCGACGACGTCCCAGTCCACGTCGACGCCCGCGGCGGCGATGACGCGCTGCGTCATCGGGGCGAGCTCGCGCCCGACGCTGTCGCCGGGGATGAGGGTGACGTTGTGGGCCATGTCAGAGCTCCGCGATGATGGCGTCGGTGATGCCGCGGGTGTCGGCCTTGCCGCCGAGGTCGCCCGTGAGGTGGGTGCCCTTCTCGAGGACGACGCGCACGGCGCGCTCCACGCGGGCGGCGGCGCGGCGCTCGCCGATGTAGTCGAGCATCATCGCGCCGGAGCGGATGATGGCGATGGGGTTGGCGATGCCGCGGCCGGCGATGTCGGGGGCGCTGCCGTGGACGGCCTCGAAGACGGCGTAGCGGTCGCCGATGTTGGCGCCGGGGACGACGCCGAGGCCGCCGACGAGGCCGGCGCCGAGGTCGCTGACGAGGTCGCCGAAGAGGTTGTCGGTGATGAGGACGTCGAACTGCGTCGGGTCGAGCACGAGGTCCATGAAGAGCTGGTCGGTCAGGATCTCGTGGGTCGCGATGAACGGGTACTCGGCGGCGATCTCGCGGGCGATGTCGAGGAAGAGCCCGTCGGTGAGCTTCATGATCGACGCCTTGTGCACGAGGTGCACCTTGCGGCGCCCGTTGTAGCGGGCCCATTCGTAGGCGTGCTTGACGAAGCGGGACCACGCGGCGGCGGTGGCGATGCGGAGGCTCTCGACGACGCCCGGGACGGGCTCGTGCTCGATGCCGGCGTAGAGCCCCTCGGTGTTCTCGCGGAAGATGACGAGGTCGACGCCGTCGTGGTGGGTCTTCACGGCGGGGAGGGTGTTGACGGGGCGCAGGCTGACGTAGAGGTCGAGGGCCTTGCGGATGCCGACGTTGACGCTCGCGAAGCCCTTCCCGACCGGGGTGGTGAGGGGGCCCTTGAGGGCGATCCGGTGGCGCTTGACGCTCTCGAGGAGCTTCTCGGGGAGCGGCGTGCCGTAGGCCTCGTAGGCGGTCATGCCGGCGTCCATCCGCTCCCAGTGGATGCCGGGGCAGACGGCGTCGATGACGCGGACGGCGGCTTCGGTGACCTCGGGGCCGATGCCGTCGCCGGGGATCAGGGTGGCGCCATATCTCATCGGTTGCTCCGTGCTCGTCGGCGGCTGGGTCCACGCCCCGCCGCGGGCGCGCGGTTTGCTACCACAGCGGCCCGGGGAGGGACAAGGATGGCCGTCGGATGAAGTCGGTCTTTGGCGGATTGGCGGCCCCTGGGTTCTGTGTTACCTACCGCCAGAGCCTCCGAATCCGGAGTTTCCGAGCCCCCGACCTGGAGCGATCGCGACATGCGCCGTTTTTCGATTCTGATTGCGCTCACCGCCGCTGTCGGCCTGCTCGGGTGTCCGAGCGCGCCGCCGGACACCGACGATACGCCGACCAAGCCCGATCTCCCGCGCGTGACGCCTGGCATCGAGGTCTCGGACTCGCTCGACGTCGGCAAGAAGGACGTCTCCGACTGGAAGACCGTGACGGCCTTCGAGAAGGGGACGGGCAAGGTCACGGTCATCGTGGGGAACCCGTTCGGCGGGGACCACAAGCTGACGGGCGAGATCGGGGTCTACCCGACGTCGGGCCCGCCGGCGCTCGCGAAGGCGGCGATCACGCCGGGCGAGCACAACTACGAGCTCACGTTCGACACCGAGGCCGACACGACCTACCTCGTGCAGCTCTCGGCCTCGAAGGGCGACGCGGCCTACAAGATCTCCTTCGCCGTGGAGGCGGCGCCGGTCGACCCGTGCGCGGGCGTCAAGTGCGGCGACGACGAGGAGTGCCAGGAGGGCGAGTGCGTCAAGACGGAGCCCGAGGACGACGGCGTCTGCAACCCGAAGTGCGCGCGCGGCCTCGTGTGCGTCGACGGGTCCTGCGAGAAGCCGTGCGGCGGCGGCTGCAAGCGCGGTGAGTACTGCAACCGCACGACGAACGCGTGCGTGAAGGACTCCTGCTACGGCAAGACGTGCCCCGCCGGCCAGAAGTGCCGGAGCGGCAAGTGCATCGACACGACGCCGCCGCCGACGGGTGGCTGCCCGGGCGGGTGCGCGGCGAACGAGAAGTGCGTGGGCGACAAGTGCGTCGCGCAGGAGACGCCGCCGACGCCCGACGGGCCGATCGCGGCGAGCGTGGTGCAGCTCATCCCGCAGGGGAAGAAGACGGTGCTCGTGCTCAACAAGGGCAAGACGCACGGTGTGGCCGTGGGCGCGACGGGCAAGATCAACGGGGTCGCCGGGACGTTCAAGATCACCGAGGTCTACGCCTTCCGCTCGAAGGCGGTCATCGAGCTCGACGACAAGGCGATCGGCAACGCGCGCAGCGCGACGATCAACCGCTGAGCTGAGGCTCACGCGCTGACGAACGAGGTCGGCGCGAGGTGAGCGCGGGCGCCCGCGGCGGAGACGTCGCGGGCGTCGTCGTGTCTGGGGAGTGGTGCCGCGAGGTTTGGCGATCGGCCGAGGCCCCAGCGCGGGGGCGGGGCGGTCGGGGGCGAGGGGCGGAGAGCCGCTCTGGAGGCGGGGCTCCGGGGTGGGGCGCGCGCGGTCCCCAGCGCGGGGTCCGTCGACCCCCGCGTGGGCGCGGTGACGCGAGCCCCGACGCGGGCGCGGCGGGGGAGAAGTGGCTCAGAACGGCCAGGAACGTGGCCGTGACGCGGTGGCACGGGCGTTGCGATGGGGGGCTCCGCGCCGCGACCGGCGGCCGTGGGTAGGCCGGTCCGGCGCCGAGGTCACGAGGTGCTCCCGAAAGTCCGGGGGTGGCCGTGGCTCGGCACCTCCGCACGGGAGCCGTGGATGTCAGGACCGATGCCCCTCGTTCCGCAGGAGACCCAGCGCGCGCCGCGGTCGTCGACGCCCGACGCGGGCACGACGACGGCGAGGCCAGCGCGCGCGGTCGACACGTCGTCCTTCGACGCCGGCCAGCGCGCGAAGTCCCCCGACGCCCAGCCGGGCTACGACGCGCAGGTCGCGGCCCGGGCGCCGGTCCCGGACGTGGTCGGCGGGCTCGTGGCCGTTGCGAGGGGCAGCATCACGCGCTACGCGGACGACGGAGCGAAAGCCGCGACGCACGCCGCAGAATGGGTGGAAGCGCTCGATAGGCACCTCGACGTCTTCGCCTCCGGCGACCTGGGCGTCATGGCGGCCGAGAAGGCGCTGAAGGTCGCGGTCGACGCCGTCGACCGACAGGAGCGCATGGCGAACGTGCTCGACATGCTGTCGAGCCTCCTGAGCATCGGCTCGGCCGTCACGAAGGTCATCGACATCGCGAAGGCGTTGGCCTCCCAGCCTGCCGCGGTCGAGTCGCTCGTGAGCCTCGGTGGCCGTCTCTCGGCCGCCGGAGACATCGTCGGCGGGGTGAAGGCCGCCCGTGAAGTCGGCCCGCGCAGAGCGTCCGCTGTCAGCGAGGCTCTCGCGAAGGTGATCTCGCTCGCCGGGAGCATGAACGGGAAGCTCGATGGCGTCGCGTTCATGGGCCTCGAGAGCGACGCGCGGAACGCGGGCCAACGTCTCGAGGACGCAGCGCTCCACGTCAAGCATGCGCGGGAGGCGGTGGACGAGCTCCACGTCGTGATGCCGGGCGCCATTGGGCCGGCGGAGCTCGTGGCGCTCCTCGCGCCCATCGGGCGGCGCGTCGTGGCGGCGAAGCAGCGGCTCGAACAGTTGAAAGCGCGAGTAGAAGCGATAGCCGCTTCGCGGGCCGGAACCATGGCTCCAGGCGGCCTCCCGCGAACCCTCTATGACGCGTTCGCGGCGGACGCCGACCTCGCGTCCCGCGTGGCGCTCGTGAGCGACACGATGCTGCTCGTCGACGTCGGGGCTGACGCCACGGTGAAGAAGGAGGAGCACGTCGCCAGGTCATGGCGCGTGCGTTGCGCCGACGCCGAGGCCGAGACCCGCCTCGCGTCGCTCGGCCTCGCAGCGGACGAGGACCTCGGCGAGCTCGGCGCGAAGGCCCTCGGGAAGGTGGTCTCTTCCCGCGAGCAGGTGAACGACGTGGTTCTTCGCGAGAGGGACCTGGGGGAGGAACGGAAGATCGGCATCGAGCGGTGGCGCGCCGACGCTCCTGGCGAGATGCGGGCGTTCCGGCGGCACGTCGACGAGGTGAAGCGGAGGACGCTTCCCCATGGTGAGAGGCTTCGGCTGTGAAGGAGCGTTCGATGGCGGTCACGACGTGGGTCTTTACGGTGGGACTTCTGCTCGCCCTCGGTGGGTGCGGAGAGCAAGCCTTCACGCCGCCGGCCCTCACGGGCTACGCCTGCGACCACGCGAATCCCTTCGCGGGCTGCACGTGTGTCCATCGCGAACTTCCGGCGCTCGCCCCGGCCTGGCTGAGCGATGACGGGAGGAGGAGGGCGTCCCGGGGACGCTCGCATTTCGAGATCTATGAGGAGACCACCGAGACGGGCCGTGTGGTCCGAGGTCTCGAGATCGGGACCGTGCGGGTCAACTACAGCGTGGTATGGTTCGCGCCGACGGTCGGTGCGGAGGTCGGGAGCCACCTGCGCGACTCGTGGGTGACGCTGAGAACGGACCGCGGCGCGGAGACGGTCGAGTTGACGATGTCCTCCGCCGGACCTTCCATCTGGGCGGACGATGGTTCGACATCACGCAGGACGACCGCCAGTCAGCTCGTCACGGGTACGGTCTTCGCGTATCGGTCGAGGTCGACGGGCGTCGTCGGACCGCGGGGCCGGATGGGCTCGCTACCTCCTGAGGAGCCTCCCCCCTTCTGCGTGTGCGGTGAGCGGGAGGAGCTCGTGTGGGGGCCCGACGGGACCGTCGTCGAGGTGCGGTGCATCCCGGACGGGAGCGCGCTCCCGAGCCTCGTCGCGGCGCTCGGCCCGAGCGGTTTCCCGGTGCGGATCGACGAGGCCATCCACGAGGACGTCGTCGTCGAGCGGCCCACGGGGCGGTGCGAGGATCCGCTCGAGGCGGTGACGCTGCGGCCGTCGTGGCGGACCACGCGCTATCGGTGGAACGAGCGCAACGAGCTCGCGGGGGTCCGCGTCGAGTACGACGGCGTCTGCTACGGCGCCGTCCTCGAGGTCGAGCCGGAGCCGGGCGTCCTCTGGCGCACCGGGAGGTGCTTCGACGGCCGCGACGTCGGGCTCTGGTACGAGGCGGACGCCGCCGCCGAGCACGTCATCGCGACCGACCACGGCGACGGGCGCGGCCTGGCCGTGGTCCTGCCGCCGATCGTCCCGCTGACGATCGAGCTCGTCTCACCGTAGCGCGGCGGCCCGCGCCGCGTCGGCGTGCTCGCGCCAGCGCCGGAGGAGGACGTCCGGGCGCTGCTCGTGCCGGTCGTCGAGGAACTCGGCGGCGAGGACGCGGTCGGCGCGGAAGTGGCGGAAGTCTGAGCGGAGCTCGCACCAGGCGACGAGGTGCCGGTGCGCCTCGCCGTAGCCGACGACGACCGGCCAGACGACGCGCTCGGTCTCGCGCCTGGCGAGGTCGAGGTAGCGGATCCGGAGCTTCCTCCCGGCGCGGATGTGGGCGCGCACGCGCTCGAGGTCGAGGCCGTCGCGCGGGACGGCGAGGCTCGGGGGCGTCGCGAGCGTCGGCGTCACGACCACCTGGCGCAGGCGCTCCGGGACCGCCGCCGCGATCTTCGCGACGAGATCCTTCGCGGCCACGGCGAGCGCGCGGTCGGCGTGCTCGGCGACCCACTGCGCGCCGAGGACGGCGGCCTCGAGCTCGTCGGGCGTGAGCATCAGCGGCGGCATGTCGAAGTCGCGGTCGATGACGTAGCCCACGCCGGCCTCGCCGCGGATCGGCACCGCCTGCGCCATGAGCGCCGCGACGTCGCGGTAGATGGTGCGCTTCGTGACCTCGAGCTCGGTCGCGAGCTGTTCGGCGGTCACCGGGGCGCGAGCGCGGCGGAGCGCCTGGATGATCTGGAAGAGGCGGTCGGCGCGGCGCATCAGAGGGGGCTCCCGGCGCGGTGCTGACACCACGCTGTCAGCAGGGTGTCAGTATGGTGCGGCCGCGGCTGGGACAGCAACGAACGAACCGCCGGCCGCGGGAGAATCGCCATGGACCTCGTCTCGATCCGCCTCATCACCGCCGACGTCGCCCGCCTCGTGGCCTTCTACGAGGCCGTCACCGGGCTCGCGGCGCGCTGGCTCGCCCCGGTGTTCGCCGAGATCCCGGCCCCCTCGTGCAC